>NZ_CP136665.1:0-4808879 GCF_057224565.1 Enterobacter sp. 3U4 | reverse complement strand
ATTCGAGAAGGGCCGCAACAGTTTTTCCCGACAAGGCTGTCAGCGTATTATCCAGAGGCTGCTTGTTCGCCAGGGCATTAGTCATAGTGACCGCAAAGTTAGGATCGTTACCTAACGCCGCCGCCAGTTCGTTCAATGTATCAAGCGCTGCAGGTGAAGAACCAACAAGCCCTGCAATAGCGGCCTGCACAAAAGCAGTATTGGCAAGCTGAGTGGAATTGTTACCAGCTGCCGCCGTCGGGGCTTTTGGGGTGCCGGTAAACGTCGGGCTGGCTTTTTGTGCATATTGCGAATGCGGATCAGCTGCCGCAAGATGTGCCGCCATCAGCTCATCCACATACACCTTAAGCTCCAGCACCTTATCATCCACGTATTTACGGGTAGCGAGCACCACGGAAGGATCAATTTTCAGCGTAATGTTATCGGTGCTGCTGGTAATTAACACCATGCGCACTGTCTGCGTGCGGCCGCTGCCCTCTGCCAGCTGCGGTTTGTAGCTCTCCGGGCAGTTACCGACAGCAATCAGCGCGCCGGTTTCATCAAACAGACCAACCTCACGAATCCACCAACCGCCCTCAGTTTCGGGTATCACCTGCTCAGCGATCACCTGGCTGCTGTTCTGCGGATCGATATACAGCATATTCAGAGCTGCACGGCGTTTTTCACCGACCAGCTTTGTCTGTTGTGCGTTTGGCGTTGGCAGCACGCCGCCGCCATCCCCCACCGCCATCTGTGTAATTTTCAGCGGAACACCGAGCGCGGCGGCATTTGCCAGTTTCGCCGCGCCGATATCCGTCAGCAGGGTATAAAATTTTGCGCTCATGGATTCACTCTCATTGTGTCAATAACATGGACGGCGCCGCCCTCGTAGGCAGAACCACCGGAAATGATGGTTTCGTTGATATACGGGTAAATCGTGATTTCTTCGCCGCTGTAAGTGGCAGCCCCCACAAAAAATGGCCCGCTCGTCTGCAGATTTATGGACATGCCTATCAGATGCCTGCTGCAGGGTTTGGCGTCACCGATGAGGCGCTCCAGCTCCAGATAGGTTTCCTCTGTTATGCCCTGGTCCTGCACCCCAATATCCAGGCGAAACGTGCCCGGCGCCTCACCGGTCTGCCACCATTCAATGATGCGGATCAGAAAGCCGAACGGCTCCACCACACGCCGCACAGCGCTGGTTGTGCCCTTGTGCTGATGGATATAGAACGCATCCTGCACCACGCGGCGCTTCACGCTCTCCGCCCATCCTTCGTCCCAGCGATCAACCGAAAAGGCCCACGCCAGATACGGCAGAAACTTTACCGGACATGTTGCCGGGTTCCATAAATCGCGCAGCGGCACCTGCAGATCGGAAATTCCGCTGCAGGTCTGCGCCAGGCGGCGCTCAAGCGGCGATGAGCCAGGAGGTAGCAGGCTATTCATCCGTTCCCCCGTTGTTTACGCTCCATTCCGTACATGAAGCGGCTTGTGTCTTATCCAGCACCACATCAGCGAGCGGCGAGGCCAGCTCAACACGTTGCACACCTTCAACATGCAGCGCGGCATAAATAGCACTGCGGCGAATATCGCGCCCCAGCCTCGTCTGGCTGGCGATATATTTCTGCAGGCTGGCCTTTGCCGCCTCCATCACCGGCTCAGCTTCTGGCCCCGGGTAAAGAAAGATCGTTGCATCCACGCTGTACGGAATAATTTCAGCGCTGCGCACCGTCAGACGGTCAGCAACCGGCCTCACGTTCTCACTGTTTAGCGCCTGTTCAACCACCGCCAGCAGGTCCGCCGCCGCCGTTCCGTCACCCTCACGGCTCAGTACGGTAAGCACCACCTCCGCCGGTGCCGGGCTGGTTGCGCTGGCGTCAGCGACTCGCCCGTCCGTGCTTTTAGCGTGAAACTCATAAGCCGCCGTTGGTCCCGCAACGGACAACCCCTCAAATGCAGCAGGAACACGCAGGCGCAACGCCTCGTCACTTTCCATTACCGCTGCGACCGGCGGCACCGCGTCGTTATCTGCAGGTGTAACCGTCAGCCGCTTCACGTTGTAGTTGGCCGCCATCTGATCGAGATCGCCGCCCATGGCGTAAGCCACCATGACCGCCTGCGCCGCCTCGTTGATACGCTGGCGCAGGAGGATTTCCCGGTACGTGTTTTCCTGCAGTTGTTTGGTGATGGGTTCGGATTCCAGCTCAAGCGTGCGCCGCACCGCGTCCTGTTCATCTGCCGGATACAGGGCCACAAAGGCGGCCTTACGCTCAGCCAGCAGGGATTCAAAGTCCGGCACGTCAACGATTTTCGGCGCGGGAAGCTGGGAAAGGTCAATGACTGCCATTGTCTGCTCCTGTTGATACCGAAAGAGAAACAGGCGCGCCGTTATTGCGCTTCCCGGTTAGCTCAACCACCATGGAGCCGTCAAAGCCGCTGTTGATGGTGATGGAATCCAGCGTTAGCCGAGGCTCCCAGCGACTCAGCGATACGTAAACAGCCGCCATAATCTGCAGGCGCAGCGCCGGGTTCTGGGGCTGGTCAATCAATGCTGACAGCAGGGAACCATATTCCCGGCGGGCTATACGGCTTCCCTGGGGAGTCAGCAGAATATCCCTGACCGACTGCCGCAAATGGTCCGCATCAGAAATGGCTTTGCCATTGTCCTGATTCATACCGATATACAACGTCATACAGGACCTCCAGATGTATCGCCGCCGGACTTAACGCCGGTATGACCGTGTTTATCGACTACGATCCCGTTAGAACTCATGGCGCCGCCGCCCTGGGTGACGCCACCATTGATCACCACCTCGCTGTTTATGCGCGTGTTGCTTGCTTCCACCACAAACTCCCCCGTTTTCAGGGTTATGTTATCTGCAGCCTCGATCACCATGGATTTGATGCCCCGCACATGCCAGCGACCGGTCGCGGGTTCATATTCAAACCAGCCACCGTCCGGGTATTCCGTTACGCAGCCGTCCACGGAGTCCGACGGCGGGGCGAACTGGTTGGAATAGATCGCAGGTAAGGCAAAAGCGGTTTCCAGATTGCCGCCCATACTCAGCACCACCACCTGCTCATCCGGCGACGGGCACCACCATGTACGGGCACCACCTGCGCGCAGTGTCAGCCAGTTAATCCAGTTGGTTTCAAGCTCGCCCACTTTCACCCGGCATAGCCAGTTTTCCCGGTCCACTTCGGTTACGGTGCCGGTGCGGATCAGGTTGGTGATAAGGCGCATGATTTCGGTTAGTTGTGCGTTCATAACGAAAGGTTGCCATCAGAGGGAAAAGGGAGGCAGCGTTGGGTTTTGTGCCGTCCGTGACACAAATTTCACTCCGACAGCCAGCGCAAAAGCGTGTCACGGGTGATGGTTTCCACCTCATCATTCACGCCCAAAAGACGGCGTGCCGGGTACCGGGCCTCCGGGCCGTTGCGTCTGACTCGATCACGCAGACCATAATGGTGAACACGGGCGATGCGCTGGACTTTCCCATCAAACTGCACGCTGGCAGAGTCCGCAGTGGCTGCGGTTTTCAGGTATTTAGTGGTGCGCAATTTGGCGAACATCTGGCGCTTGATGCGCCCCTTTTTACTTCTGGCCGTCACCCGGCGCGGCTCAAAGGTGGTGCCGTCTGGATTGCGCTGCAGCCTGATATTTTGCTGTTGCGACCGGCGCAGCTCCTGCGCCAGCTGTCGCATCATACGGTTGCGGGCTGCCGGTTCCAGATTCGCCAGCAGGGCCGCCAGCCAGTCATCCACCCTCTGCAGGTCATCCACGTTTCACCGTCCACATTTCTTCGGGTACGTCGGGTTCCGGCACCGCTTCAACGCTCGATACGGTGCCGTCAGTGCTTACAATCACGCGCTCCGTGAGCTGCAGATTGAGGCTGATATCACACAGATCGTTGCTCAGGATATCGACGTCAAAGGTAAAAAGTTTTTCGCGCAGCTCCGGGTTGTTGATAGCGTCCGGTTGATTGGTCATTAACCAGAGCAATACGGGCGCCATCACTAAATTCTGGTTGCCGCTAAAGTCTTCAATCACCACATTCAGGGTGTAGCGATATTCCCATGACATTGAACGGGCGCCGGTTGCGACCAGCGAACCGTTATCAACAAAAAGATGCAGTTTGTCCGGGTTGTCACGGACATACGCCACCGATTTATTCAGGGCGTTGCGTAAGGACTTCGGCTTGTTCACTGTCTCGCTCCTGACACGCTATGATCGTGTCCACTTTGTCGGCACATACTGCCCAGGCGGCCTCAGTCTCATCCAGCACCTGGTTCAAATCCCCATTACTGCGCGGCGCTGACCTGTCCAGGCGGCATTGCGTCACTTTTGGACAACCACTCACGGTAAGCTGCACCTCCGGCGAGGGCCGGACGCTCCCGCAGCCGGATAATGTCAGCAGGCAAAGGAGTGTCAGCCCAGCGGCGTAAATCCTCGTTTTCACGTTTTAGCTCCTCGATCCGGCGCTGGCGACTCCGCAACAGCGAGGAAGTCTCCTCCGCTGCAGCATTAAGTTGCATCTGCGCCCGGCTGTTGGTTTCGGTAAGAATGGACAGGCTGATGAGCTGGCTGTTTTTCTTCGCCAGCTCCTGCTTGTTCTTTTTAAGCGCCTCAGCCTGCGTCCCGATGGTGTGACCGGCATTGTTAAGCCGCCATGACTGCCAGCCCAGCAGTGCCAGCACCAGAGCCAGGATCACCGCCAGCGCGCGCGTCATGCCCCTGCCCCTTTAAGACACCAGGCAAGCTCACGGGCGCGCCGGTTTTCGAGCCCTTTATTCCGTTGACCATTTACATAAACCCAGCGGGGGAGCTGGTTGCACGCCTGCCACCACTGCTGGCGATTGATGTAAGAAACCATTGTTGACCGGCAGATTGCCCCCGTTCCGACATTAAAACCGATACTGATCAGGGCATCGTAAACATGCTGAGGTGGCTTAACCTGCAGGCAGGCTTCAATCCTTTTTTCCGTCAGCAATACGTTATTAATCAGCCCCTGCGCGGCCTGTCGCTCCGTTATGGTTTTGCCCGGCACTACCCCGGACGTATTGCCGATCCCGTCAGTCCAGACCCCGGCGCTGCACTGGTATGGCTGGAGGCGACACCCTTCGAAATCAGCAATCAGTTTCAGCCCCTCGACGGAGGTATGAAGCGACTGAAAACCCGGCAGCGTGGCGGCAATCGCCAGCACCGCGCCGACCAGGCAACGCTTAACGATTGAAGGACTCATATTCCCCCCTGGATATTCTGCCGTCCCGCAGCAGCTGGTAGGCTTTCCAGCGTAAATAACAGGTCACCGCTGCAGTAATAATCCCCAGCGCAAGACCGGTAATGGTCGATACATCTTTAAGAGACAAATCGCCGAGCCATGCCAGAAGCAGGGCAACGCAGTAAGTGATAAAGGCGCTGATTCGTTCAAGCGTCATAGTTCAGTCCCATAACTGGACAGTCTGCGCAGTGGTTGACGCCGTAATGTCCGGCAGCTCCACCTGCAGCCCGTGCGGTAAAAAGGGGCCATATTCAGCCAGCCCCAGATTCGCCTGCAGCACCTGTTCAGTGACTCCCTGCGTGCGCCCGTAATGGCGCCAGCAGAGTGCGTCCACCGTGTCATACTGATGCGCACGCACTTTCATCAAATCAGCTCCACCGTCATATGTGGCATATCGCGCAGGCGGGACTCCGCCCAGCGCACATCGCGCCACAGCTCGCCTAAGGTTGTTTCGATATCTTCGGCTTTCTTGCTTCCGTCGCCGGTTGCGTCAAAATCGCGATAGCGCTCAACCAGGTTTGCTTTTGCCCAGCAAAACACCGCACGGCGATACAGCATGAGCCGCTGGCTTTCGCCGTCGATCACATCAGCAGGGACGTCGGCCAGGCTCGCATACCCCTGCGCCCGTTGTTTCTCGCGGAACTCATAAAGATCGGCGTTAACTTCAGCAATCGCCGTCAGCAACGCCAGACGCAGGCGTGGATCGGTGACACTCCCATCCATGCGCATATCACGGCGGAACTCTGAAACCCTGACATCAGGCCAGAAACTGGTGTTTTTAATAACGTCCTGGGTACTTTCCCCGGCCTGTTCCGGCGAAACGAATTGCATATTTCTGGCACTCCCAAATAGTTGGGCGGTGGACGGGGTTTTGACGCGGCATAAAGCCTGTCGCCACCCCGTGCCGCCCCGCGCGTTGGCACGATTCGTTAAGCCGACATTGCCTGTCGCAATCGGCTTTCAAGCTTGTTGATTTCGGTTTTTACGCCAGAACTGTTATCCAGCTGCAGGGCACGCTTCAGATGGTTAAGTGCCGCCACTGCCTGATCGTTATCCCGCAGCGCGTAGCCCATCGCCTTATGAAGTCGGGCGCGGGACTGATCCGGCATATCCTGACCTTCAACGATATCGAGCACCTGGGTAAGAATGGCGGCATTGAATGATTCACCGGCAGAAAAAGCGCGCATTGCCGCGTCGGCAAACTCTTCGGCAACAGCGGTCCCGCAGGTCCGGTTGAAGCGCTGCGGCAGGACCCATCCGTGTTTAATGGCATGACGGGCAATGTCCAGCGCGCCGGTATAATCTCCGGCATCAATGCGCCAGATCATGACGTACATCGCCACGTCGTCCTGGCCTGACGCGTCAGCATCCAGCAAACCGGCAATCCATGAGGCATAAGCGGGAAGAAACTCACGTTTGAGCTGAGCCTTTCGCTCATTTGACTGGACGGTTTTAAGGCGCCTGCGGTGTTCTGTCAGCTGTAACAGCATCTGGTTATAACCCGTCATACTGGCTTTACTGCCGCCCTGCCGGGCGGCATCCTGTGCCTGTACATACTGAGTGTGAGCACGGAACGGATTCATTTATCACGCTCCGGCGCCAGTGCCGCCCGTATTCTGAGCATCAAGCGCGCCCTGCACTGCTGCAGCAACGATGGTCTGAATATTTTCAGCCGTCAGCGCCGCGACCGGATTGCCGTCTGCCTGCGCTGGTAACATCTCGATGTTCTCAACCAGGCAAACGCCGTCGTAATCTTCGACAACATACGCCTCGTTAACGGATTCGTAGTTCTCCACGCGGTCACGCTTCGGATTGTCGATAACCGAACGACGACGGGTACCGGCTTGCCAGTAAATAGACAGGTTATCCAGACGGGTGATCAGCATGGCGTTAGCCGGGAAGAACGGCGCGCGAACGGCCGGGAGGTTGCCGATACGCTTCTGGCTGATGATGAGATCGGCCGCCATCGCTTCGCTGTTTGGCTGGTCGCGGTTGACGATCGGGAAATATTTATCCGCCAGCAACTGGCGCCCGACGATAACCACAAGCTCTGTATCTTCCTGATACCACGGCGCGATTTTCTCATTCACGGCGCCCATAACCAGCGCGTCCAGATTCAGGAAATCGCCGCCTTTACCGACACGGATAGTCTGAGAAACCACCTCGCCCTCGGACACAATTTTGTCCAGAACCTGAACGGGTTTCTCCTGGCGGATTTTCTCCAGCCAGCCGATATTCACATCCTGCAGCAGCGGATAGGTCTTGCGGTCTGACGTTTTTTCACGCTTCACGCCGTTGAAGCCGATCATGATGCGGTCAAGCGCCTGGCGAATAATGATGGCGTCACGGATGCGCGTCTGGAAGTCCTGGAATTTAGCCCACAAATCCAGTTTTGCATAAGGCAGCGCCGTATCAGAGTTAGTCTGGGTACACTTGTACCCTTCACCGTCGATGTAAGTCGGATCAACTGGTTCACGGTCTTTCTGGGTGGTATCAGTATTACCGGCGATACTGGCGCCAATCCCCAGCCCCAGACGTTCGCCGGACTGTTCATCAACCGGGATAATGTTGATTTTCTGCAGGAACGAGGAAGACTCCTGGATTTTCGTTTCCAGCGTCTGCGCAACGGACGGCTCTGCCGTGTATTTTGAGGTGATACCGCTCACAGGCACGCCATTAAGTGTGGCAAGCTGCGTCAGATAGCCGTTGAATTTAAAACGTGTCTCTTTTTTCATTGTGCTTTTGCTCCGTCAGCAATCGGTGGTTTGTTCTGCGCCGTTATTGCCGGTCGCATTAGGGCGGCGTTCGCTGCGGCTGTCCTGAGTGGAAAGCTGCTCACGCAGGGTGGAGAGTGCGTTGGTTGTCTCATCAACAACCTTTTTCATATCGCTCAGCTTGTTGCTGAAATCGGTTTGATGGGTGCTGACCTGCTCCGCCAGCGTCTGATGCTCACGCGCGATGGTTTCAACAGCCTGATTCACATCAGCAAAGCGGGCGTTATCATCGGCGCCTTTGCGGGACAGCAGCTCTTTCACGCGGGTAAACAGGCTGGTTTTTTCCGGCACGTCCTCAAACTCGATGAGCGTTTCAACAGCAGCGGTAAACAGGTTGTCTTTGTCCAGCTTGCGGCGCGCCAGGGGGTTATGTTCTGCGCTGGCGCTGAACTGCAGCATTTCAGTGCCGAGGCTTGCCGGATCGTCAGTAATCGCCAGGCCAACCAGATAAGCGGAGCCGGTATCGGCAAAGCTGGTGTTAACTTCCATTGAGGTGAAAAGCTTCTGCCAGTTGCTGGTCATCGTGACCAGATCGTCAGTCGGGGCAATCCAGCCATACAGCGCCATTTTCCCGGACAATGCCCCTTCGGTAATTTCTTCCGCTTCCAGCTTTTCCACCATGCCAAAACGACGGAAGGGCCCATCAGGAGTAAAGCCCTTGATGTGCTCCATATTGATCAGCGCGGTGTATACCTGCGGGTTATAGCTCGCTGCCATCTGGGTGAGCCATTCACGCTCAATAACGCGCCCGTCAGTAGTGGCCCCTTCGACCCCAATACGAAAACGCTTAGATTTTTTTGCCATCGGTCCGGCTCCGGTTAGTTAGTTCGTAACACGTTCAGAGCCTTATGTTTGCGGTGATGGGCGCGTGTAAACAACGCGTTGGGCTTGTGCGAACTCCCACACAATGCGAAGCCGGGGAAAGTGCTGATTTGAGGCCGTATGTTTGTGCCATGACAACACTGACCCCCGCAGACCTCGATCCCCGTCGTCAGGCAATGCTGATGTACTTTCAGGGATACCGCGTAGCCCGCATTGCTGAAATGCTGGGCGAGAAAGTTGCAACCGTTCACAGCTGGAAAAAGCGCGATAAGTGGGGCGAATATGGCCCACTGGATCAGATGCAGCTCACCACCGCCGCACGTTACTGCCAGCTCGTCATGAAGGAGCAGAAGGAAGGAAAGGATTTTAAAGAAATTGACCTGCTGGCGCGTCAGTCCGAACGACAGGCCAGGATCGGTAAATTTAACAATGGCGGGAATGAAGCAGACCTGAACCCCAACGTGGCCAACCGCAATAAAGGCCCGCGCAAACCGCCGGAAAAAAACCTGTTTACCGACGAACAGATCGAAAAACTGGAAGAGATTTTCCGCGCCGGTATGTTCGAGTACCAGCGCCACTGGTGGGACGCTGGTATCAAACACCGTATCCGCAACCTCTTAAAGTCACGCCAGATCGGTGCAACCTACTATTTCGCCCGTGAAGCGTTAATAGACGCCCTGACCACGGGGCGAAATCAAATCTTTCTGTCAGCGAGTAAAGCGCAGGCGCACGTTTTTAAACAGTACATCATCGACTTCGCAAAAGAGGTGGACGTTGAGCTGAAAGGCGATCCGATGGTGCTGCCTAACGGCGCCTGTCTTTACTTCCTCGGTACAAATGCCCGTACCGCGCAGAGCTACCACGGCAATCTGTATCTTGATGAGTATTTCTGGATACCGAAATTCCAGGAGCTGCGCAAGGTGGCCTCCGGTATGGCGCTGCACAAAAAATGGCGTCAGACCTATTTTTCAACACCTTCAAGCCTGACGCACAGCGCCTACCCGTTCTGGTCTGGTGCTCTGTTCAATAAAGGGCGCCCGAAAGCCGACAGGGTAGAATTTGACCTTTCTCACAGTAGCCTGGCGCACGGCGTTTTATGCCCTGACGGCCAGTACCGCCAGATAGTCACCATTGAAGATGCCGTAAACGGCGGGTGTAACCTTTTCGACCTGGACCAGCTGCGCCTGGAGTACAGCCCGGATGAATACAACAACCTGCTGATGTGTCAGTTTGTTGACGACCTGGCGTCCGTGTTCCCCCTAGCGTTGCTGCAGTCCTGCATGGTTGACAGCTGGGATGTGTGGGACGATTTCGAACCGCTTTTACTGCGTCCGTTTGCATACCACCCTGTATGGATCGGCTATGACCCGGCAAAAGGAACACAGAACGGTGACAGCGCCGGTTGCGTGGTCATTGCGCCTCCCGTCGTCCCCGGCGGTAAATTCCGTATCCTTGAGCGTCACCAGTGGCGCGGGATGGACTTCCGCGCCCAGGCCTCAGCGATTGAGGAAATCACCAGACGCTACAACGTGACCTACATCGGCATTGACTCGACCGGCGTTGGCGATGGCGTTTACAAAACGGTTAAGCAGTTCTTTCCTGCCGCGCGTGAGTTTGTCTACAACCCGACCGTAAAAAATGCCCTGGTGCTTAAAGCCTACGACATCATCAGCGGCCGCCGTCTTGAGTTTGACGCGGGGATGCTGGATATCGCGCAGTCCTTTATGTCCATTCGCCGTTCAACCACCGCCAGCGGCAACCGGCCAACCTACGAAGCAGCCCGCACAGAGGAAGCCAGCCATGCGGATTTAGCCTGGGCAACCATGCACGCACTTTATAACGAACCACTGGCAGGAGCTTCCGCCAGTACCAGCAACATCGTGGAGATTTTTTAATGGCTAACCGCAAAAACCGCAGCAAGGCACCGCGCGGCCAGACCGCCACCGATACGGCCAACATGGTGAGCAATGCAAATGCCGAAGCGTTTGCGTTTGGCGATCCGATCCCCGTAATGGACCGACGGGAGTTATTTGATTACCTGGAGTGTGTACAGCTGGACCGCTGGTATGAACCACCGATCAGCATGGATGGTCTGGCGCGAACCTACCGGTCAGCGGTTCATCATTCAAGCGCCATACAGGTTAAACGCAATATTCTTACCAGTACCTACATCCCGCACCGGTTGCTGTCAAAGCAGGCCTTTTCCCGGTTCGCCCAGGACTTTCTGGTATTCGGCAATGCCTACCTTGAAAAACGCATGAACCGTTTAGGGCAGATCATGGAGCTGCGCGCCTCGCTTGCCAAATACACCCGTCGCGGCATTGAACCGGACACATACTGGTTTGCGCAGTATGGCTACAACTCGCAGCCCTATCAGTTCGATGAGGGGAGCGTGTTTCACCTGATGGAACCGGACGTTAACCAGGAGCTTTACGGGATGCCGGAATACCTCTCCGCCATTCCCTCCGCCCTGCTGAATGAATCGGCCACTCTGTTTCGCCGCAAGTATTATCAAAATGGTAGCCATGCTGGTTTTATCATGTACATGAGCGACCCCGCAGCCAATCAGAATGAAGTGGACAGCATACGCGAAGCACTGAAAAAATCGAAAGGGCCTGGCAACTTTCGCAACCTGTTTATGTACAGCCCGAACGGGAAGAAGGACGGCATTCAGATCATCCCGCTGTCAGAAGTCGCAGCGAAAGATGAGTTTCTTAACATCAAAAACGTGAGCCGTGATGACATGCTGGCCGCTCACCGCGTGCCGCCGCAGCTGATGGGGATTATTCCAACCAATACCGGCGGGTTCGGTGATGTTGAAAAAGCAGCGCGCGTTTTCGTTCGCAACGAACTGACGCCGCTGCAGGGCCGCATCACAGAAATTAACGAGTGGCTGGGTGAGGAAGTGATACGTTTTAACCCATACCTCACCGATGAAGACTAACGCTCTCCCGGCCAGCCTTTGATGTCAACCGCCCTCCTCCGGGCGGTTTTTTTATTCCCTTGCGCCTATCACATCGCCAGAGCGCCTCAGCGCCTCGCTGCGCGGTCCTGCGCTTTCGCCACCTGGCAGCTCACGACGAAACGCAGCGCCTCACCACGACGCAGGCGCGCACGACCAGCCCCAAAAAATGACCATGCCCGCCCGACATTGAGGCCCCAAAACCGCGATTAACCCCAAAACCGCGCGCTCGTAGCCCCGCCACGCCTGCCCGCTTTATGTAGCGGTTTTCATGCACCTGCATTAGATACGAAAAAGCCCACCAATACTGGCGGGCTAGAGCATAAGAGATCCATTTGGGATCATGCAAATTCATGCAGAATGAACATGCATACTACTGACACTCAACAAGCAGATAAACTAACGGCCTTGCTTGGGTGCCATTTTTTTTAGCTACAAAGGCATTTAGCTTTTTAGCTTTAGCACTGGCTTTTACTACTTTGCAATGAACTTTGTTTACATACCCCAATCTTCCAGCAGCATGCATAATGGCAACAGCATCTTTGTCGTGCGGGTTATCCGGCTCAGCAACAAACTCCACAGGGTCGCCGACTTGAACCAACGATAGGTCCAAACCTTCCTGGTAACGAGTACCTGCAACCTCTAAAAGTAGTTCACAAGTCCGCTCAAAAACTGACGAATCGTTGATTAGACTGAATCCATCAGCAGGCGACTTGGCACCCGTATAGCCAAGTAAAGCAAAATCAGACCCAGGAAAATCAGCGGGTAAAAGATGTTGAGCTAAATACTCTGCAAAATCCTTACGTTTCCTAGGAGGCAACCGGCGTAAAAATGGTTCAAGCACGTTGTTGGTGTGAATTTGAGGCTTGAATTGAAACGCTGGATGCCCTTTAAATCCTTTTTCGATAGCCGCATCGAAATCGGCAGTCCCGAAATTGTACGTGAAGGTGTATTGATCACCTTCATTTCGATCAATATACCCTACGACATAACGGGAACCACCACCTGCAGGTTGCCAAGTAAGCCACAACCGCAATGGCTCGACAATGTGATTGATAGTTCGCATGTTAGTTATTAGTTTTAACCTCGTATGTCGGCGTCGTAACAGTCTAATCACCCACTCAGCCCTAGCCGAAGAAAGCGCCCCTTCTCCTGCCTCAATGCTTGTGAGCGCACGTATTCTGCCGCAAAGATCTTCTATATTAAAGCCTAGTCGCTTGTGAATAAGTGGCAACATTGCAGGTTCATGAGTTAACTCTTGAATTGATTGCAAATGCCCAAGCCTAACTTTCGTGTCCGTTCTAGTACATCTGAGATGGTGATTACCTTTCTGGATGTAATTATCAAGGGCTTTACAATCCCAGTCGGCAACCTTATCAGGAAACCTCTCATGCCCTAAACTGGTTCCGTTATCGAAATATGGTGATAGCTTACCAGTAGTAACTACATTGCCTTCCAAATCACGGACGGCTTTGCCATCACCGTCCTTATGGATAGTGAACACAAATCCCCAGTTCTCTTGGTGCCGATCACTGTTACCGATGAGAGAGTCCAGCAGAAGCATATCGCAGAGCCAACTGCTCCAATCAGTATGGAGCATTCCATGAATGCTAAGTGCCCTGCAAATTACCCTTAAATCTTCAACGTTATGGTGCCTGCCTGATTCATCATCGAACTCCTTGTTCAACACATGAAAAACATCGGAGGCATGGACAAAATGTTGATACTCTTTATCGTAAAACCACTCAAGAAGCGCACCATATTCTATAGTTCCCGCCTCATTCGCTCTTACTGCGGGGATAGCTTTTGGAATTTCTACCCCCATGGCGCAACCGACGATGTAAGCGATGGTTTCCATCCAAAATTGGTCGGGATAAGCCTCTCTAGACAGTTTAAAAAGATATGGCCAGTTTGGCTTAACTCCATCTATGTCTTGCTCTGGAGACCAGAGCATTTTTTTGTCCCTTGCGCCTATTGGGAAGATACCGTGTTCATCATCCCTACGCCAATCGCTTACATCAATCAGCTGCATAGCCATTTCCTAGCCTTTAAGTGCCCGATAAGCTATTGAAACACATTGAATCTGGAACAGCGCATCTGAAAGTGCGTTGTGATAAACACCTTCCCGAACCGCCAATTTAAGTGGATCAATGTGTTTTAAGCATCTAGCTAAGTCCACAATGGTTCTTACATCACGATCATTTCTAAATTGCCAAGGCAACGAAATGCCAAAATTTCTATATGCCTGAGCCAAAATAGCATTATCGAAAGAAGGACCATTGCCCCATACCTTCACACTCTCGGAGTTGCCCTCTTCCTTGATAAAAGAATCTAAGTCACTCAAAACAAGGTCAAGAGAGGTCGCGCTGGGATCGACGAAAATCTTACGGGCATCATCAGACTGAGACATCCACCATGAAAGTGTAGAAGGTTCAATCTGCCCATGAGAAAGTGCTGACTTCAAGTCCACCACGCGATAGAACTTTTTTCCAACGCTACCATCGGTGTCAAAAAAGACTGCTGCAATAGAAATGATTGGAGAGGATACAGAAACGCCTAGCGTCTCCATATCTATCATTAGGTTATCCATGGTGTCCCTCGTAAGTAATACTTCAATATATCAATAAATTATAAGCAAATGGTATTGATGATTGCAGAATCTACGAATTAGCCACAAACGTTGCCCTAAGCTAACGCCTCGCAAAGCTCGTTGTTCAACCTTGTGAGTGACAGAGCGATATTCTGACACTCACAACGTTTCCTAGTGTAGCCAGCTGTCATCCTCCCAGACCTGCTGCAAAATCTCCATTACCCGCTTTTTATCTTCGTCCAGTTTTAAGCCGCTCAGTTCCAGGCCGATAGCGCTTCCCTTACGGATGTGGATTGCCGTTTTTGGATAGAGAGGGTGCAAATTTCGGTAAAGCTCGGATTCAAGGGTTTCAAGTGTTGCCTGGCTTATCTTCTGTTCTTTATCGATCATTATTTCAATGCGCACAAAGCCCCCTTTAGTTGATAACGTCCATCGCCTGGCCGTAATCATGGTTACGAATTTTCGCCATCAGCTCGTCCGTCAATTCCGACACCCATTGGATCGCAAGGCGTTTCTCTTCTTCGCTACATTCACTAGCCGCTACAAGCTTGATAAAGAAATCAATACGCTGGAGTTTCAACGACTCCAAAAGATAGTCCTGCATTTTCCCTCCTATCCTCACTACGGGATAAACCAGCCAGCATCCCCAGGAAAAGACACCGACAACTGTATGCATATCCACTGTTTATACATACAGTATAGAAGGATTTCGGAGTTGTAAAATATTTTTTATCAATCAATCAGATGAGTCTGTTTGCTAAGGTTAATCATTAACTTCACTCACCGTCAGACCTGACCATGTTGATCACGGGCTATCCCCGTGCTGAAAATGCACGCTTCATTCGGTTCAAAAGGTCATCCGCCTGCTGTTTAATCTCAACAATCTGGGACGGCAGACGCTGAACACCTGCCGCAGTACGGTTTCGGACAATAAGGCGCCCTTCATCAACCGTTAACACCAGATCGCCAAAGGCAACCACCGCGCCAGAAATCAACGAACGGATCATTCCGGCACTGGCATCCACACCACGCAGGGCCAGCAGCTCACTAATTTGCTTTTCCTGCTCCGTCATTAGGCTGGCTTTTGGCCTAACTTTTACGCGCTTGTTAGTTGCCTTTGCCGCTTCGCTCAGCCGCTGCGCCACTACCCGTTTTTCTTTCCGGGATAAAGAGCCAATATCCGCCCAGCTGGCACAGTCATTCATGACCGTGCCGCCAAGATCGGCGCGTTTTTCAACCTCCCGCGGCTCCCGCGTACAGTTATTGACAGAACTCCGAGGGGCGGCGGGGCCGCCTGAAAAATCAAGGTCAAAACCTGAAACACCGTCGGTCTGACGTTTCGGCACAATTTTGTATTTGGTAGTGCGCGTATGAATCAGCGATTCCGGCCCACGGATCGGGGAGTAAACGCCGGAAATTTTGGAGACGTCATCCCCGTAAAGGTTGCCGTTTTCGGTGACTTCATAGCTGAGGCGCACGCGCAGGAGATCACGGGGAACCAGCGGGCCACCCTGTGCACTCACGTACAAATCCCAAGCACTGCTGTCGGCGGCCTGACGCACTGGCTCAATTTCGGGGTGCAGGACCAGCTCACGATCACCGAGGCGACGTAATTCACGCCACACAGTTACCGGTGCGCCGCCTATTTGCTGGAACTGCCGGATCGCCCAACGAGACGCCCAGGCACTTACGCGGCGGGCCATTTCTTTCAGAGGCTTGCCGGTTTCATCATCCAGATCGTCATCAAGCTGATAGCCATCAATATTTTTTGAAATGTATTTGGCGATATAGCCCGTTGCGCTGCCCTTCTCTTTCTCGATGGGTTTCATTTCGAAGCGGTTTTCAGCGGCGCCAGGCTCATTCCCATCCTCACGCATGGCGTGCTTACGAAAGATTGCTGTTGCCGTTTCGATATGCTCCGGGCGCATGAAAAGCAGGAAGTGCCAGTGCGGGGTTTCGTCGTGGTGAGGCTCAACAACGCGAAAGCCAAACACGCGAATACCATTGCGCAGCCAGGCCGCACGCGTGCGCGCCCATACTTTGCAAAGATATTTCTGCGTTTCACGCGGTGACGCGCCGCTGTATTTGTTGTTCCGGCGCCCGTCGTACTGCATTGAGTGATATCTGGATGGAGCGGTAAGCGTGAAGAATGCCCCGGCCAGCCCGGCCTCATTCGCTAAATCTTCGAACCCGCGCATACGCGCCATCAGTTCACGGCGCCGGTTGGCTGGGTTGGCAACGCTGCCAGCCACTTTATCAATCAGAGATACACGTTCTCCGGTGTCCTCATCTTCCAGCTCCATCGCTTTCAGAAATTCGCTGTTGGCTTTCTTTTGAGCCGTCCACTCCTGCAAACATGGATCACTGCAGTAAGGTGCAGATTTTTTGTGAACATACCCGGCAGCAACCATCAGATGTTCACGCCAGCGAGCATGCATACGGCGCAGACGATTTAGCCACCACTGCGGAGACTGCAGGCGGGCCACTGCTTTCAGTGCGTCTTCCGCCTCCAGTTCTTCTTTGCAGTAGGCCGTCCAGCACGGAACCGGTGTTTTGAGGTGACTGGCAAGAAATCCCATGCGGCCGTAACCTGACAGGGTGGCGAAATGGGGATCTGACGTGCGGGCCAACTGGAAATCAAACTCGCGGTTAAACTCGCTACCCAACAGATCAGCAAGGTTATGCGCCAGTCGTTTCAGCTCTTTTTTTCCAGCCCAAAGCAGGCGCCAGAATTGTTCACGCAGAGGCAACAAAGCCGCAGGCATCACCCCCTGCGGCAGATACTGCTCATTGACCTGATCTATACGACTAAGCACGAATCGCTCAAAGGTATTGATAAGCCAGGCATCAGCCGCTTGTTTGCCTTTTCGATCTACCTGTTCAAGTTTTTGAGCATACATACGGCGGACAAAATGAGGCAGCGAAGCCAGGCGACGACGAACCGCCCGGCTCCGGTCTGGTGCTTCATCCGCTTCTGCCAGTTCGGCAATCGACAAACGCTTGCGATTGCCGTCCGGCGTCAGATACATGATCCCCGGTGCCGCATCGACTTGCTTAAAACCGCCGATTGCAGGGCGCGGGGCATTCCATGCGTAGGGAAAAACTGCATCAGTCATTCATCAATCTCAACGCTGATGAATGCTTCCTCACCCAGACCTTCTGGGTTTCGGTTTATAGAAATCACCGTAAAAATTCCGGTTTCTCGGTCGAAACGTATAACAGCCGAAACAGCGATTTCTTCCCCGTTGGCCGGGTCATATGCAGTGATGAGCAGCGCATATTTTTTCATGCCCTGGCCTCCACAGATGAGTCATGGGCAGACAGGAGGGTATCAACAGCGACTCTTGATGGTTTTGATACGGCGATGATTTCCACGGCAGACTTAGCATCACCAGCAGCAACGCCCATGCTGCGTTTTGCTGTGAGGCGTTTATGAGTGAAATCCCGGTAAAGTGAACGAGTAAGAAAAGTGTCGCTGTTTGAAACAATGACCGGATGGCCCTCAGATGAGCGGCGTTCAAGAATAGACGCCAAATGATACTGATCATCCTCAGTAAACCCGGCGGTATGATAATCAGTGAAAGTACCGTCATAAGGCGGGTCGCAATAAACAACATCGCCAGGCACCAATAAGGCCAACGTTTCGTCGTAGCTGGCACAAATGAACGTTGCGCGAATGGCTTTCTCTGCAAAAGCGCGGATTTCGCTTTCCGGGAAATAAGGATTTTTATAATTACCGTAAGGGACGTTAAACTCCCCCTTTTTGTTATAACGGCAAAGCCCACGGTAACAGTGACGATTTAAGAATAAAAAAAGCGGCGCGCGCCATTCAGGATCTTTATCGTAATTTAATGAATCACGGCTATCATAATAACCATCTTCACTATTAAAGACTTTAAACAGATGTTTGGCACGCTCAATAAAAGCAGATGCGTCTGTTGCTATGTCACGATATAGGTTTATTAAATCAGGGTTAATATCCGCGACAAGATAATGAGGATAGTCTGTTGCCATCATCACAGCACAGGAACCCGCGAAAGGTTCAACCAATCGCGGGCCAGCGGGAAGGTGTTTTTTCAGTTCGGACATAATGGCGGTTTTGTTTCCCGCCCATTTCAGGATAGTGCTCATACAACACCTCCGTTGTAGTGCTTGCCTTTAAGTTCTGCGATTTCCTGACAGGTCACACAGCACTGCACGCCCGGAATAGCGCGGCGGCGAGCTGGCGGGATGGGAGCATCACACTCCGCACAGAGAACACGGGAAACGCCCGGCACTCTGGCGCGGGCATTGTTAATATGGCGCTCACGATCTTCCTGTTCGCGCTGCTGGACGAGGTCCATTGAATCAGCCATTAATACAGCTCCTGCGCTTCGTTCTGGATTCGTACCGCTTCAACGCGAAGCAGTTCGGCCGCCTCGATATGGCTCAACTGACGAGAAACGATACGCACGGCCAGACTATCCAGACGAGCAGCCATTGCATCAGCACGGCAACGGCGCTCATCCAGGCGCGTTTCATTTAAC
The DNA here is from genome assembly GCF_057224565.1 of Enterobacter sp. 3U4. NCBI lineage: Bacteria > Pseudomonadati > Pseudomonadota > Gammaproteobacteria > Enterobacterales > Enterobacteriaceae > Enterobacter > Enterobacter sp. 3U4. The sequence continues at coordinate 4,789,944 of NZ_CP136665.1, read as the reverse complement.
AAAGCGAACAGACCAGCATCGTCTGGGCCTGTTTTCGTTGAGTGGGTTTTAGTATTTTTCATATTCATTTCCTCAGAACGCGGGCAAAAAAATGCCCGGCGGGTTTACGCCATAAAAAACGGGTTAATTACTTAGATATAACCAGAAACAGGGACAGGCTTACTTTTAATTTGGCTGATAATTTCAGCCTGCAAACTTTCTTTAAATTCTTTGCAGCATTCCCATTCAGGATCGACACGCAAAACAGCACCATCACGGGTTTTAATTTCAAAACCTTCCGCCATATTCGGGATGATTACGCCTAGAATAATTCTCAACTCATTACGAGACATGTTTCACTCCTTTTACAATCAAGCGAACAATGCGAATAATTAAAAAAGCTGACGGCTTACCAGAATTAGATTTCAGCCCGTTTAATAATTCGGACTGATCGTGGCACGAGCGCCAGCGCTTGCCGTTATCCCCTGCAATCCAGCCGTGGCCGTAATGCATTGCCGGACTTTGCTTTACCAAGAGGGAAGCGAGAGAAGGTTCATTTTTCATCATGGCTTCCTTACATAAATCCGAAAGTCGCACTGATACCTGTAACCGTATCAATAGTGCTAGCCATGGCAGGGTTAGCCTGCAGACGCGCCTGCATGGAAATCGCAGCCAATGCCATAAGGCGGGTAACAGAATTGATGCTACTAATCACATCACGACGTCCAGTTGTAGTCCCGACATCACCGGACACAGCTCCTGCAGCCACACGACCAATCTCAGCTGTCGCACTCATTACGTAATGCGGGAGTTTTTCTTTTGCCACTTCGTTCGTAGGTACGCACGGTAGGCAATGAATTTGAGCCAGGAACCCATCAACCAGCGTGGAGTCCTCAGTGATATCCGTCAGCAGCCAGATTTCCGGCGGCGTGAGCTGATGGGGCTGTTCAGGGTTAAGCTTGTTGCGCAGCGTCTGGACCTTCATTCCTGCGCGGTTTGCCAGTTTCGCCATATTGTGACGAAGTGCGAAAACACGGCAGGCTTCATCAAAGTGAGGATGTTTGGAAACGCGATAATCAAACATGTTTAAAGTCCTTTTCTATCCCAGAATGGAACTATCAGGCTTGCATTGTGATTTCGCAGCCCTGGGCAGCTTCCATCGTCAACGCAAACATGTTGATTTCGATAAGGCTGTTAACTCCGGCTTTTTTCCTGATAGGCAGGCGGTTTTCCCGGATCATTTGACGTACATAACTGGGCTTGTAACCAGTACGACGGCAGAACTCATCCAGCGTGATGTAAGGCTCAGAAACCACGAGATTGATGCTTGGCCGCATTGAAAAGTTTCTATTCATGATGCACTATTCCTCTGTTAGGTAAAAAACACTATTCGGCACTTTAAAACAACATTACAAACATCTTGAATCGAGATGCTAGGATCTCTATATAGAAATGTCAATCAAAAAAAACACAAACCAAGATGATATGGTCGCTGTTCGAGATGCTGTTTCCCAGAACCGAGGTGGAAAAGAGGTAATAGCCCGCATCCTTGAAGCTTATGGATTTAGCACTCGTATTGCGCTGTGCAAACAGCTTGGGGTATCTCAGAGTACGATGGCAAATAGGTATGCACGTGATACGTTTCCAGCTGATTGGGTGATGATTTGCCATCTTGAAACTGGGGCATCCTTGGTTTGGCTTAGCACTGGGAATGGCAGCAAGTTTATTGAAGGGAAAGATAGCAATGTATTTTCACTTCGACATATAGACATCACAAATGGGAGCATAACGTTACTTAGAGATTTACAGTTTGATAGAGCGATGATTCCTGATGGTTTATCAAAACCTTTTATGGTTTCATTTGATAAAACTAGTTATCTTGCTGATACATATGACGGCGAGCTTGTTGATGGTGTCTGGTTTATAGAAATTGATGGTATTTCAAGTGTTAGGCAAATTTATCGATTCCCAGCTGGTAGAGCACGCATAGAAAATGGCAGAGCTTCATTTGACTGTCATATTTCAGAAATAAAGGTTCTGGGTAAAATAATTACTAAAACTGAATTTATTGGTTAGGTGTATAAAATGAAGAAAAACGATACTAATCCTGTTAATAGTAATGTAGCAATAGAAACTGAGGAAAAAAAACCTACATGTTTTGTTATAATGCCCATTGCAGACACCCCCGGATATGAAAATAGGCACTTCGACAGAGTTTACAGCCACATTATCAAGCCTGCTTGTGAAAAGGCTAATTTCCTTCCAATTCGTGCAGATGAAATAACCAATACTAACTTTATAGTGTTGGACATACTCAGACGTATTGTTGAATGTGATATTGCCATTTGCGACTTAAGCTCTAGAAACCCTAATGTAATGTACGAACTAGGTCTTAGGCAGGCATTTAATAAAAAGACAGTTTTAATAAAAGACGATATAACCACAAATCCATTTGACGTTCAAGGGTTTAGATATTGTGGTTATGACAGTTCCTTGAGAATAGATTGTGCTCATAATAATGTAAATGCCATTGCTAAAGCCTTAACAGCCACACACTTAGCGAGCAGTGAGGAAGTAAATTCCATTGTACAATTATTACGAATAGAACCAGCTCAAATCGGTGAGAGAACTCAATTATCAGATCAAAACACTGTTATTTTAGACGCTATCAAAGAATTAACCGTAAAAATTAACAGACAAACACCAAGAGCTATCGAAATAAAATCGCAATCAGAATTAAAGGATGAAAGCACCGCTATTGGAGATAGTTTTTTATATCAATTTAACACATACAAACTCAATAATCTAATCGGTAACATATATGACCTCAATGACAAAGAGTTCGGAACATATAGAGGAATAAAGCAAGCTCCGAATGGTAACGATTGCCATGCATTTACTTATAAAAACACAACAAAATATATAGAACCAGACTCTGACATCTTAGGCCAACTCGTTGAAACTGTTCCTTTTTAAATACAATGTCTGTTACTAAGCTTAGCAATGGAAAATGGCAGGCTCAAGTTTTCCCCAATGGTAGGAATGGACGGCGCATTCGTCGCCAGTTCGCCACTAAAGGGGAAGCTCTGGCCTTTGAACGACACATCAAAGATCAGGCGCAGGAAAAACCCTGGCTCGGAGAGAAAGTCGAAAAACGACGGGTTACTGACCTTGTTGAGACTTGGTTCAATGTTCATGGAGTAACACTTTCTGATGGTGTAAAGCGCAAAGGGGCGATGGAGTTTGCCTGCTTAGCCATGGGCAACCCTTTAGCGACTGAGTTTAACGCAAAGTTATTTGCGACCTACCGCGAACAACGTTTAAGCGGAAAAATAACCCGCTCAGATCGAGTAAAGTCCGTTACCCCGCGCACAGTTAATCTTGAGCTGGCCTATTTTCGGGCCATGTTTAACGAACTGAAAAGGCTTGATAATTGGGTAGCACCGAACCCTCTGGAGAATGTCCGCGAGTTTAAAATTGACGAGGCGGAGCTGGCCTGGTTAACCGTTGATGAAGTTAAAATCTTGCTTGCTGAATGTGAGAACAGCAGAGCGAAGGACCTGGTGACCATAGTAAAAATTTGTCTCGCTACTGGCGCAAGATGGGGTGAGGCTGAATCCATCACCGGTAAGCAGATTAGCCCGGGCAAGATCACGTATATCAAAACGAAAGGAAAAAAGAACAGAGCTGTTCCAATCAGTGAAGAACTGTATCAGATGCTCCCCAAAATGAGAACATCAAAACCTGTGTTTACGGGGTGCTATTCTGCATTTCGTGGGGCTGTTAAGAGAGCGGGGATTGAACTACCGGACGGGCAGCTATCACATGTATTACGACATACATTTGCAAGCCACTTCATGATGCGGGGGGGCAACATACTCGTTTTGCAGCGTATTCTCGGACACTCTGATATTAAAGTAACTATGCGGTATGCTCACTTTGCACCAGATCATCTTAACGAGGCGATAAAACTCAACCCTTTAAATCTAATTTGATTAAAGAAAAGAAAGTTAATGCCGATACTTAATGAAAAACCCGAGGAGAACGAACTTGAAAATATTATATGACCAATATCAACTAGAAACAGTAATATTTATATTCTGCCTATACATCTTTATCGCTTTCGTAAATGGATGGTATAAACTCTCTCCAAAACCATTATATGAACACCCATTTTTCTGGGCTTCAATATTTCTTCCCGTTTTGATTTTCTGTATTTGCGCCTATTATGACTTGCAAAACAAAACAATATCCAATAATAGCATTGAACAATATGATATATCGACATTTACATTGTCTATATTAGCATTAGTATTGCCAGCCACAACAATTCTCGCCGCTATTCATAGATCTATACAAACTGACGAACAAATAAAAGTTACGGAAAAAAAGAATGAGAGCGACAAATACTACGCCCATCAAAAATATATTGTAGAATGTTTGAATTCATTAACAAAGTATGAAGTAAAAAGCTCATGGAACAATCATGACAATAGCAGAGTTATTACTGTTTCAAATCCTCACAAACTCTATCGGCAAGCATTTAAAAAATCATCTCCGGAAAACGTTTCGTTTGAATTAAATGAATTTATTAACCAAGCTTTCCCCGCTCTTTGGAAGTGGTTGAATGAAGAATTATGCTTGCTTCACAAAAATAACTCACCTGCTATTTCAGCTAATTTTCTTTATAAAGCAGAGGGAAGGTTAGTAGGTTTATCACGTCACCTGGGATTCTCAAGACCAAATGGTCCTTGGAGCGCAAATATTAATAACAACTTTAATTTGATCACTTCCTTCTTAAGCGAAGAAGAGTTCATTAGAACAATACATTATTATAATGAAGTCACTTCTGAAGTATGTGATATTTTGAATATTGAGATTGACTTTGGTAAAATATGTCCTGACGTAATGAATTATATTTATGGCGGCAAGAAAATTTTACAATGTTACCATCCAAATTTCATAGGTTACATGCCATACAAGCAACCGATGTTTACATGACTATGTAGATAAATAAATGAGGATTAAAATGGCAGCAAACCTAATCACTATACAAGAAAATTCAACACTATGTGGCATCGCAATGTATTGAAATGAAAGCAAATCATTGTTTTTCTCCATATTAGCTTGGGACTCTTTAAACCTTGTTACTCTGCTTTTAGAAAAGCCATGCAACGTGCCGGTATTCATACACCTGCTGGACAACTAACGCACATTTTGCGACACACCTTCGCATCTCATTTCATGATGAACGGGGGAAATATTCTCGTACTACAGCGTATATTAGGGCATACAGATATTAAGATTACTATGCGATATTCACACTTTGCTCCTGACCATTTGTCTGAAGCTATGTTACTTAACCCATTAAATATAATGGAATCACAACAAAAACAAACCATAAAATAATTTAACACAATGCGTTCCAAACCATGTTTAGTATTAAAAAGCATCAACACTGTATAACATCCACAACAAGAAACCAGCAGCAAGGGAGGATTTATTTTGGAATTAGAAAAATTCAGCTCAAAAAAAATTAAGATTACAGTCGATTACTATGATGATGCTCACAGAAATCTTCTAAACAGCACCAGCAGATATGATCAATACTTCATTGACAATATGAAAAAAATAATAAGCGAGGGGGTTGAAGTCACGGGGGCAGAATATTTAATCAATTCCCTAGTATTTAAACAACACACCAACCCCGAGAAGTACACTCAAAGAAATGATTTAATGAGCGCCATAAGTTCTGCCACTCAATATTTCATAGATGATCTTGAAATATCCAACAATTCCTTACGCGTTCCAGCAAATTCAAATCCAGAAGCCGCAATTGTAATGAAAAGGGTTGGAGAGTCTATTGGTCTTTCTGTAGTTTCCAGAATAATTGGGGTTAACGAGGCAGATTGGACTGTCATTCCAGAATTAGGCGTTAAGGCTTTTGATTTTCGATATGCTGCAACAACTAAAGGGATTGTACAGGTCGAGACAAAGGGTACACACTCCATTGATATTAGCAAGAAAAACAATAACATATACTCACACGCCAGTAGCATAAACGATAAAAAAATTGAAATGTCCACTAACAGCAAACACCCATATCCCGGCGACTATAATTATGGAACTATAGCTTTCTGCCCTAAAGGTGGAAATAAAAATTTGAAATGTTATCTACTTGATCCACCATCAGGTTCGTCTAGAGAACGTTTAGCAGAAGCTATATTAGCTAAAAAATTAGGATTTTATTATAGATTTATGAACTTCATATCTCCTGACTCAAAATTAATTAACTTATTACATGAAAGGACTCTTGCATTTGCCGATGGCAAGTTAAATCTTAACACAGCAAAAAAGCTAGATTACTATGGCACAAGCAAGAGTGGGGATTTTGATGAGAGCTTTTTCTTAAATAAAAAAACAATTAAACTTAATGGGTTAAGAGTATCTGGAGATTGGTTCCATCTCAAAAAAAACTACATTGTTTTTATTGGAATAAAAAACTCAATAATCAATGATATTGTTTTACAAAGTAATGAAAAGTTGTCACAACTTAAATATGAAACTTTCTCACACAATAAAGAAATAATATTCAACATACAGACTGGCTATCAAAAACAACAATTAAAAAGGCTTCAGGAAGAAAACGGAAATATTTATAATTCAAAGGTTTTGAAAACAAAAGGTAACATAACTCTTTTGGCAAGTGGTGTAGCAATAGGCATATTGAAAGTAATGGATTAAAAATGCCAACAATTATTGAGCCGTAACCTTGTCTACTGTTTAACGTAAATGCCTTATGAGAGGCTCATCCCTACTCATTCTAGTGGCAACAGTGGCAACAAAGTGGCAGCAGAGCGCAACACTATGCGCCACTATTGAACAATATTCGGCCTAAAGAATACATAACTATCAGTAACTTACTGATTTTTCACGCTTTGAATTGGGACTCATAATCGCTTGGTCGCTGGTTCAAGTCCAGCAGGGGCCACCAAATTTTAGCTTTATAATCATATAATTAAGCCACTCGATTGAGTGGTTTTTTTGTTGGGTGAATGGCTAGTGCCTCCTTGTTGTCCCCTGACTTTTCCTCAGGCATTCGCCAGGCTGTATCCCGCCTCTGATTTTTGCTGCACCCTATGCAAGCACATACGGAATCAATCACACGTAGCCCGGCCTGTCGCTCACCCTCACAAACTGCAAAACTAAAGAAATCCCCCATCGCGCCGATCATCATCCGTGTGTATTATTTCCTGTAGCTTTTACAACAACTAACCTTAACTCAAATACTTAAGCGCCAAAGCGAAAGGCATCATGAGCACACCGATCAAACGGCTAGAAATCATTAAAAATGCCATTGAACTGGAAGATGACGACATCATCCAGAGCCAGCTGACACGCCTGAAAAATGAAGCGTTTGACGATGAGCTACAGGCAATCGTCGTGGCGCTTGAGGAGAAGAACTACACCTCTGCGATGGCGGCAATTACCGCCTGGCTGCAGGGCCAGCGCGCCGTGACCCAATGGCGCGATCCGCAGGTGGCCGCCAGCAAGCTGGAGCTAAAGGCGCTGGAAGAGCGTCTGCGCGATCTGATTGACCGCCGCAACGCCCGGGTGCAGCAGCTCGATGAGTTCAACGATCTCTATTTCTCCCGTCTGGGCCCGCTGATGCAGCAGATCCTCGCCCTGCGTAAAACGCTGGCTGAGCTCAACCTGCGTCGTCAGCAGGCGGAAGCGCGTCGTCGCGAGGAAGATTACCGTCGCTGCCAGCGCTATATGGCGCAGGCGGTAGAGGTGCTGGCGACGCTCACCCAGCGCTGGCGCGATCTCCCGGCCGACTCCGTACAGGCCGCCGAGGCACGTAAACATCTGGAACAGCAAAGCAATCTGATTGCCAACCTGCTGGCCGAAGCGCTGGAGCTGGAGAGCGGCTTAACGCGGGAAGAGGAGCCTGCGCGTCAGGCGCGCGACGACGCTAACGAAGAGTACGAGAAGTATCGCGAGCAGCATCACGATGCCGAAGTACGGCTGCGCAAGGGCAGAGATCTTTCGGAAGAGGATCGGAACGAGCTCAAGCGTCTCTGGCGTCAGGCGAGCAAGCTCTGCCACCCGGACCTGGTTGCAGACGATCTGAAAGAGGAAGCCAACGCGATGATGGTGCAGCTCAATCAGGCGAAGCAGCGTGGTGACGTTAAAACCATTCGCTCACTGGTGGCCCGCCTGCAGCAGGGCTTCGAGCCGCTGATGGCAAGCGACAGGCTGAACGATCTGGAACGTATCCGCAAGAAAATGGCGCAGGTGCGAGAGCAGATCGACATCTTAGTGAACGAGCTGGCGGAACTGGAGAAAGAGGAATCCTGGCTGCTGGTCTCGTCGCTCAACAATATGGAAGCGTACTTCGCTCAGCAGGAGAAAGCGCTGCACGAGGTCCGCGCCTCGCTCGAACATCAGGTGAACGAAGCGCAGCTGGATTCTGCCGCCTGATTATTTGGCGTGCCAGTATGCGCTGGCACGCACCAGTTGAGGGTCAATCGCGTCGGTTTCAAACTGACGGCTCAGCGTCTTCACCACCTTCCCTTCCCCGGTCAGCCAGATGAAGTAGTCTTCCCCAGGAACAGTCAGCGCCGCCAGATGGTCCGCGACTGCCTGCTCGCTATGGCCCACCACCCAGGTGATGTTGAACGCGCTCAGGTGCGCCAGATAGTCCTTATACGATTCATCCCCAACCGTCACGACCGCCTGCACGTCCGGGCGAACCGGCAGTTGCGCAATGCTCTCTAAGCGTCGACGCAGCGCGGGCATGCCGGACTCGTCGCACACGTACAGCTGCCAGGCGTAATCCTCCGGCACCACCAGCGAACCGCGCGGGCCGCCGATGGTCAGCTTATCGCCTACCTTCGCCTGTAGCGCCCATCCGCTGGCTATGCCGCCGTCATGAATGAAGAAATCGAGTACCAGCTCATGATTTGCCTCGTCGTAAATTGGCGTATAGTCGCGCGCCTGAGGACGTACGCCGTCGCCCCATTCAATGCCTTCATCGGTGACCACCGGCGGCGTAAACGTCGTCCCGGGTGCCGGGAAAAAGACTTTGGTATGGTCGTCGAAACCGCGGGAGCTAAAGCCCTCCAGCGCCTCGCCGCCTAGCACAATGCGCTGGAAACCCGCGCTGGCGCGCTCAACGCGGAGCACCGTCAGCTCGCGAAAACGCAGGTCATTACGAACACGCTGTGGGTAACGGGTAGATGCCATTTGTAGCCCCTTCTCTGATGAATACGATATATCTAAATCAATTTTCAAATGATAATGATTACTAATAAGGAGAAATGCAAGATCTTTTAGATTGCATCTGAATATATCTTAGATATAGTTTAGATATATCAATTTGACGGACATATTATGCGACACGAACACGATGGAGGCGGGCGTCGACCGCGCTTTTTCGGCCACGGCGATCTGCGGCTGGTGATTCTGGATATCCTGACCCGCAGCGCGAGCCACGGCTACGAGCTGATCAAAGAGATCGAGAATCTGACCCAGGGAAATTACACCCCGAGCCCCGGAGTGATCTATCCAACCCTGGATTATCTTCAGGATCAGTCCTTTATCACCATTACGGAAGAAGAGAGCGGTCGTAAGAAGATTGCGATTTCCGCTGAAGGACAACGCTGGCTGGACGAAAACCGGGAACAGCTGGAACAGATCCAGGTGCGTATCAAAGCGCGCAGCGTCGGTTTTCAGCTGCGCAAAAACCCGCAGATGAAGCGGGCGCTTGATAACTTCAAGGCGGTGTTAGACCTGAAGGTAAATCAGGGAGAGCTCAGCGACGCGCAGCTCAAGCAAATTATCGGCGTCATTGACCGCGCGGCGCTCGAGATCTCCCAGCTGGACTAAGCCGGAACGTGCTCGCTCACGCGGAAGACGCGTACCAGCTCTTTCAGGTGCATCGCCTGTTCGTTAAGCGATGCCGCCGCAGCCACAGACTCCTCCACCAGCGCGGAGTTCTGCTGGGTGGTGGCGTCAATCAGGCCAATCGCGCTGTTAATCTGCGAGATACCTTCCGTCTGCTCGTGGCTGGCCTGGCGAATTTCCCGCAGAATCACGTCCATCTCCTCCACGTTACCGACCATCCCGTTAATCAGCCCACTCGCTTTTTCGACCAGGTTCATCCCGTCCTGAGTCTGGCTGGTGGAGCTTTCAATCAGCTCACGGATTTCGCTGGCAGACGACGCGCTCTTCTGGGCAAGCTGGCGCACCTCGCCGGCGACAACCGCAAAGCCGCGGCCGTGTTCGCCGGCGCGCGCCGCTTCCACCGCCGCGTTCAGCGCCAGAATGTTGGTCTGGAAGGCAATGGCGTCGATCAGGTCGATAATGTCGGACATCCGGTTCGATGTGTCGTTAATCAGGCGCATTTTGCTGGTCACCTGCTTCATCATCTCTCCGTTGTTTTTGACCACCGTGGCGGCATCCGCCGAGAGGTTGGTGGCTTCCCCGGTATGCGAGGCGGTATTTTTCACCGTCGCGGTGATCTGCTCCATCGAGGCGGCGGTCTGTTCGACAGAACTTGCCTGCTCTTCCGTGCGCGCCGCCAGATCCTGGTTTCCGGCAACAATCTGCGCGGCCGCGCTGGAGATGTTCTCCGAGCCGGTTTGCACCTGCTGCACAATGTCCAGCAGTCGCGTCTTCATCTCCATCAGCGCATGCAGCAGCAGACCCGTTTCGTCTTTGCCGTGTGGCGTGATGCTGCCCGTCAGATCGCCCTCTGAAATGGCTTTAGCAAAATTCACCGCCTCGCCGAGCGGACGAGTGATAGCGCGCACGATAAACCAGCCGATCAGGCTTCCTGCCCCGATGCTAAAGAGCGTGAGCAGGATCAGCAGCAGGCGGTTAGACCTGAAATCCCCTTCCACCTGCGCGCCTGCACTCTGCATCTCGCTGTTTTGAATGGTAATCAGCTCCTTTACCTTCGCTTTATAAGCCTGCTGCACGGCGAGGGTGGTGGTCATCATTTCCTGAATGGCGCCCGCACGATTGTTGTTCTGCACCGCCTGCAAAATGCGGTAGCGCGAGTCCAGATACTGCTGGCGCACGCTGCGGATCTCCGCCAGCACCTGCTGAGACTTTTGATCCTGCAACGCGTTGTTCAGCTCGCCCAGGATCACCGTGATGTGCTCGCTGATCTCTTTGAGGCGCTGCTGAGATTGCCCCGTGTAGGTGCCCTGCTCGTCCAGCAGCATCAGCTGTTGAGTGCTAATAAATTCCTGGAAGTTATCGATTAACTGGTTCGCTTTTACCGTGGTCGGATAATCACTGGTAATAATGGATTGCATCCCGTTATTAGCCCGGTTGAGACTCAGCAGAGACAGGCTCGCGCTGATCGCCATCAGGACAATAAAGAACCCAAACGCCAGAAATAATTTCGTGCCGATCTTTACGTCATGTAAGAACATATTTTCTCCATCGATGTGATTATTTCTCAGACGATCGCTGTTATCGGTAACGATTTTGCTAACTTTATGAGTTTGATCGTTTTTTTATTTCATAACCGTCACAATGGATAGGTACAGGCTATTAATATAGCTTCATCGATCGTTACCAGACCACCAGATGGGTGTTTTTCAAAATAGCGTTCTGGATAATTGACTTAGGCAGGGATAAATAACTGAGGCACTTTCTTTAGTTATTTAATATTAACTTAACAATAAAATACATTAATAGTCACATCAGGAAAATAAAACGCCGCTCATTCCTTACGAAATAAACGGCTTTTTTGGAACATTATTGACTCAATGGAGCACTGTCACCGCATCCTTAAGGCGTCCAGCGCGATGCTTCACCATGGCAGAAATGTGGGCGCTCTCTTCGACCAGGTCGGCGTTTTTTTGCGTGATGCTGTCGAGTTCGGCAACCGCGCGTGTCAACTCTGACAGTCCGGTTGCCTGCTCGGACGTCGCGTGGCTGATCTGGGCGATAAGCTGCGTCACGTTTTTCACCTGCACAACGATATCATCCATCGTACGGCCCGCTGCGTGAACCTGCTCAGAACCGGACTGCACCTTGCTGGCGCTGGCATCAATGAGTTTACGAATATCGTTAGCCGCACTGGCGCTGCGGCTGGCGAGATGGCGGACTTCGCCCGCGACCACGGCAAACCCTTTACCCTGCTCGCCTGCCCTTGCCGCTTCAACCGCCGCATTCAGCGCCAGAATATTGGTCTGGAAAGCGATATCGTTTATCAGGGAGGTAATTGAGCCAATTCGCTGCGTGCTGTCGGCAATGTCATCCATGGTTTTGACCACGGTCTGCATCGCGTTGCCTCCTTTCGTCGCCGCGCTGCTCGCGGCCACGGAGAGTTTGTCCACCTCGGCGGCGGTTTCAGAGTTGCTCTGAACGGAAGCGGCCATCTGGTTCATTGTCGCGACGGTCTGCTGCACGTTCGCGACGGTCTGACGCGTACGATCGTTGAGATCTTCATTTCCCTGCGCCAGCCTGTCGCTGCCGTCACGGACGCTCACCACCTGGCTCGACACGTCATTGATCAACCAGCGGCACATCAGGCCAAGCTGCCCGACCGCGCGCAGCGTCAGCCCCAGCTCATCGCTGCGGTTAAGGTGCTGCACGCTGTTGCGCTCGCCGGTGGCGACCTTCAGCGCCTGTCGCGCCACATTCTCTATCGGGCGGACAATCTGCTGTTCAAACAGCAGCGTTCCCAGCAGCATCACCACCGCAGCAGCGGCGAGTGGCGCCCACCCGGCGGAGGTCGCGACCAGCGTGGCGACGAGAACGGCAAAAAGCGCCGCCATCACGCTGCGCACGCGCCAGCGCAGCGGCATAGTCGGCAGTTTGCCCAGCCAGCCTTTTCCAACCACCAGCCCTTTATGGATACGTTTTTTACAGCGCCCGTCATTCAGCGCCCGATAGAGCGGCTCCACGGCGGCAATCTCTTCTGCCGTGGCTCTGGTGCGAATCGACATATAGCCCGTCACCTGCCCGCGGCGCACCATCGGCACCGCATTGGCACGCACCCAGTAGTGGTCGCCGTTTTTGCGCCGGTTTTTGACAATCCCGCTCCACGGCTCGCCCTGCTGCAGCGTGTACCACATATCGGCAAACGCGGCTTTTGGCATATCGGGGTGGCGCACCATATTGTGCGGCTGGCCCGTCAGCTCATCGAGCTGATAGCCGCTCACCTGCACAAAGGTATCGTTGGCGTGGGTGATATAGCTGTGGACGTCTGTGGTAGACATTAAGGTGGTGTCATCGTCCAGAGGATATTCATTCTGGGTGACATAGGTTGGAGAGGACATGGCGTGCATCCCTTGCAGGTTATTTGAATGTTAATTTTGTGGATCAATGTTTTTTCGGCGGTAAACAATTTATCTTTAGTTGTTAAACTTGATGGAGATCGCAGATTTGACTTAAACCATACTTTTTGTGCGATTTTTTTAATCCATTGATTTCAAATACTTTCGCAGAGAAATTACCAACAAAGCATGACCCGTTAATGCCCACTTAAGTCGCAGCGTATGCACTTCTTTAGTGCAGCGGCGCTCTTCCCCCTTTCTTTTTACTCTCTACCCCGTACCGCTAAATCCCGTTTGGCTTCTATCGGCATGATTAAATATTGTGCAACATTATTTTAACCTGGCGTTTATCCCGATTTTCGTTAAGGCATCTGAAGTGGCGTAATCCCTGCAATACTTAAACCAGTATCATGTGATACGCGATCCCCGGGAGCATATTTTGAACAGGTTACCTTCCAGCGCCTCGGCTCTTGCCTGTACCGCGCACGCACTGAATCTCATTGAGAAGCGAACGCTCGATCATGAGGAGATGAAACAACTTAACCGAGAGGTCATCGATTACTTTAAAGAGCACGTCAATCCAGGGTTTCTGGAGTATCGCAAATCTGTTACCGCCGGCGGGGATTACGGGGCCGTAGAGTGGCAAGCGGGAAGTCTTAACACGCTTGTCGACACCCAGGGACAGGAGTTTATCGATTGCCTTGGTGGTTTTGGTATCTTCAACGTGGGGCACCGTAATCCAGTTGTGGTTTCCGCCGTACAGAATCAACTTGCGAAACAACCTCTCCATAGCCAGGAACTGCTCGACCCGCTTCGCGCCATGCTCGCGAAAACGCTGGCGGCCTTAACGCCCGGCAAACTGAAGTACAGCTTCTTTAGCAACAGCGGCACGGAGTCGGTCGAAGCGGCGATTAAACTCGCCAAAGCGTACCAGTCGCCGCGCGGGAAATTCACGTTTATAGCCACCAGCGGCGCGTTCCACGGGAAATCACTGGGCGCACTGTCTGCTACCGCCAAATCCACCTTCCGCAAACCGTTTATGCCGCTGCTGCCGGGCTTCCGCCACGTGCCGTTTGGCGACATCAACGCCATGCGCACCGTGCTGAGTGAATGCCGTAAAACCGGCGATGACGTGGCGGCGGTGATCCTGGAGCCGATTCAGGGTGAAGGCGGCGTGATCCTCCCTCCACAGGGCTATCTGCCCGCCGTGCGTCAGCTGTGCGATGAGTTTGGCGCTCTGCTGATCCTCGACGAAGTCCAGACCGGGATGGGGCGCACCGGCAAGATGTTTGCCTGCGAGCACGAGAACGTGCAGCCGGACATCCTGTGCCTGGCGAAGGCGCTCGGCGGCGGCGTGATGCCAATTGGCGCAACGGTGGCCACCGAGGAGGTCTTCTCGGTGCTGTTCGACAATCCGTTCCTGCATACAACCACCTTTGGCGGTAATCCGCTGGCCTGTGCGGCCGCGCTGGCGACCATCAACGTGCTGCTGGAGCAAAACCTGCCCGCGCAGGCGGAGCAGAAAGGCGACATGCTGCTGGACGGCTTCCGTCAGCTAGGCCGGGAGTATCCAGACCTGGTGCAGGACGCGCGTGGGAAAGGGATGCTGATGGCGATTGAGTTTGTCGATAACGAAACCGGCTACAGCTTCGCGAGCGAGATGTTCCGCCAGCGGGTGCTGGTGGCTGGAACGCTCAACAACTCGAAAACCATCCGCATTGAACCGCCGCTGACGCTGACGATTGAGCAGTGTGAGCAAGTGCTGAAAGCGGCGCGTAAAGCGCTGGCAGCGCTGCGGGTGAGCGTGGAAGAGGCGTAATCAACGCCGGGTGGCGCTACGCTTACCCGGCCTACAAAATAGTACATATGTAGGCCCGGTAAGCGTAGCGCCACCGGGCTGCTTTTTATCGGTGAAACTCCGCCACCGTCATGGTGAAGCGAAGCACGGTATCGCCTTCATTGGCGTAGCCGTGCGCCGCTTCCGTTTTCGCCACCGCCGATGCCCCCTGGTTTACCTTCGTCACCGTCTCCTCCACCGTCAGCGTTAAAACGCCTTCGTTCACGTGCAGCAGCTCACAGGTTCCCGCCGGGTGCCCCGGAGAGGTAAAACGCTCCCCCGGCTGCATCTCCCACTGCCATAACTCAATCATGTCCGGTCCCGCGGTACCCGCCAGCAGTCTGGCGCGTCCACCCAGCGCGCCCTGCCACAGCACCGGAATCGCCTCTTCTTCGATAACGTGTACCAGCGGCTCGCTGGAGACGTTGACGATATCCGCCACGGAGATGCCGAGCGCGGCGGCCAGCTTGCACAAAATGGCGATGCTGGGATTGGCTGCGCCCTTTTCGATCTCTACCAGCATCCCTTTGCTGACGCTGGCGCGGCGGGACAGCTCGTCCAGCGACAGCTTTTTCTCTTTACGCCAGTTGCGAATGCGGTTCGCCACGGCCAGGCTTACCTGGGCAACATCGGCACCCGAATCAGTCATTATATTGACTTTATCAGTCATTGGTCACTACCATGGTATAAAACAGTCAATACAGGATTATTTATGTCTCTCGTTACGCCGTCAATAGATTCGCGTCTTGCCGGGATTGCCCCAGGCTTTCGGGCGCTCAGCATTCTGGTTGAAGCTGCGCCGATTACCCACCCGGAGGTAGCGCCCGCCACGCTGGCGCAGGCCTGCCAGCAGATGTTGAATGATGATGTCCCGTGGGCTGATGTACACCTTTCAGACTGGGATGAGGTGTTTAAAGCCTTCGGCGCGAAACCGAAACGCACGCCCTGTTCCGCCGCGGCCCTGCGCAAGCGGGTACTGAAAGACGGTTCGCTGCCGTCGCTGGATCCGGTGGTGGATATCTATAACGCGGTGAGCATTCGCTATGCCATTCCGGTGGGTGGGGAAAATCTCGCGGCGTACTCGGGTGCGCCGCGTCTGACGCTGGCCGACGGCAGCGAGCCGTTTGATACTTTAAAAGAGGGACAACCAGTGGTAGAACATCCGGAACCTGGCGAGGTTATCTGGCGCGACAACCTCGGCGTCACCTGCCGCCGCTGGAACTGGCGACAGGGGGTGCGTACCCGTCTGGACAGCCAGGCGCAATCTATGTGGTTTATTCTTGAAAGCCTGCCGTCGATGCCGCTTGCGGCACTGGAAGAGGCGGGAGAAGAGCTGGTCAACAACCTGCAGCGGCTGATGCCGGAGGCCACGGCTCAGGTTAAGATGCTGACGCTGTAAGAGGACAACACGATGTTTCACGGATTAAGCGCTTTTCCGTTAACCCCCCTGAAAGAGGGGACGTTTGACGAGCAGTCCTTCATCAATCTTCTGCGCCCCCTGGTCGACGCTGGCGTGGATTCTCTGGGCATTCTCGGCTCAACGGGAAGTTATGCCTATCTGACCGTAGAAGAGCGCGGTCGGATCGCACGCTGCGCGGTGGCGCATGCTGATGACATTCCGGTCATCGTCAGCATTGGCGCATTACGGCTGGACGATATTCTGCGTCTGGCTGACAACGCGCAATCGGCAGGTGTCTCCGGCGTGCTGATGGCACCCGTGTCGTACCAGCGATTAACGGAAGAGGAAGTGTTTAATCTCTATGAAGCGGTAAGCCGACAGCTCTCCGTACCGTTGTGCATTTACGATAATCCGGCCACCACCGGGTTTGCGTTTAGCGATGAATTGTTATTTACCGTCGCGGCCCTGCCGAATGTGGGATCCATTAAGCTTGGTCGCGTGCCGGAGGACTTGTCGCAGGTACGCGCCCGTCTTCCTGATACAGTCACGCTGGGGATCGCTGGCGACTGGCGAGCGGCCTCAGCCCTGCAGGCCGGGTTTGACGTCTGGTACTCGGTGCTCGGCGGGTTGTTCCCGCAAACAGCGCTGGCGATTGCGCGTTCGAAAGAGACGGCACAATCCGAGCGGCTGGAGCCGCTGTGGGAATTGTTCCGTCGCTACGGCAGCTTAAGGGTTATCGCGGCGGCGGCAGAGATGATGGGAAAAGTTGAAACACCCGCGCTCCCCTTCCCGCTTCAGGCTCTTCAGGGTGAGCCGCGCGAAGCGCTTGCTGCGATACTTGCGGATCTGGCGCTGACCTGAACAACGCCGGGTGGCGCTCGCGCTTACCCGGCCTACAAAATCAACACAGCCTCACCCCCGTAGGCCCGGTAAGCGTTAACGCCACCGGGCAAACACCGCATCATCCCGCACCCGTAGGCCCGGTAAGCGCAGCGCCACCGGGCAAACACCGCACCATCCCGCACCCGTAGGCCCGGTAAGCGCAGCGCCACCGGGCAAATCCGTTACTCCGGCAACAACCCAACAAAACTGCGTTTCTTGCGCGGCTCCGACATCAATTCCTCAAGCTTATCCACGCACGCCAGATAGTGCGGGGTTTGCTTGTGCGCCAGCACCGCCTCCTCGTCTTTATAGGCCTCGTAGATAAAGAAGCGGGTTTTCACGCGCGGGTCCTGCAATACGTCAAAGCGCAGGTTCCCCGGCTCCTTGATCGCTCCCTCGTGGTTGGCGCGAAACACTTCCAGAAACTCGTCCACCCGCTCGGGCTTGATATTGATCTCAACCAGCGTCACGTTCATTTTGCTTCTCCCTGTTTCTCTTCCTGCCAGAACTGGAACGCATCGCGGGCATTCCAGTTCTCATGAACCACTTTCTTCACCGCCTTCAGCATGGCGAGCGGCGCGCTGGACTGGAAGATGTTGCGCCCCATGTCCACGCCGGACGCGCCCTGGTCAATCGCACGCCAGCACATCTCCAGCGCCTCGTGCTCCGGCAGCTTTTTGCCCCCGGCGATGACTATCGGCACCGGGCAGCTGGCGGTCACTTTTTCAAAGCCCTCGTCTACGTAGTAGGTTTTGACGAACTGCGCCCCCATTTCGGCGGCGATGCGGCTGGCGAGCGAGAAATAGCGCGCGTCGCGCGCCATCTCTTTCCCCACGCCCGTTACCGCCAGCGTCGGCATGCCGTAGCGCGCGCCCGCGTCCACCAGCTTGATGATGTTGTTGATCGACTGGTGCTCAAACTCGCTGCCGATGTACACCTGCGCCGCCACGGCGCAGACGTTCAGGCGCAGCGCGTCCTCCATCGCCACCGCCACGCACTCGTTCGACAGCTCCCCCAGGATTGAGTTACCGCCGGAGGCGCGCAGCACCACCGGCCTGTTCGTCGCGGCGGGCACCTGGCTCCTGAGGATGCCGCGGGTACACATCAGCACGTCGGTTTCACCGAACAGCGGCGCGATGGAGAGATCGATACGCTCAAGGCCGGTGGTCGGCCCCTGAAAATAGCCGTGATCGAAGGCCAGCATCACCGTGCGGTTGCTCTGCGGGTTGAAGATGCGCGCCAGGCGGGACTGCATGCCCCAGTCCAGCGAGCCGCAGCCCTTCAGCGTGAACGGCACGTTGACCTGCGGCGTGCCGATGCCAAAATCCTTGCCGTCTTTGATGTCGTCTAAATCAGCCATTTGCTCCCCCGTCAGAAATCGTATTTGCTGATGTTCTCTTTGGTGAACACCACCCGCTCCGGCAGCAGCACGATGCCGTTGCCCTTCGCCTCATACTGGTAGCCCTGCACGCTGTTCGGCTCGACCTTCAGCGCGCCGATATTTTTTACGTCTACGCTGTCGCCCACGTTAAGATCGCCTTTTTTCAGCAGGCGATCGGCGACATTGACCGCAATTTTGCCCTGTTGCACCACATCCCACAGGCCGAAGGCTTTTACCGTGCCGCGCTCAACGTACGGACGCATCACGTTCGGCGTGCTGAAGCCGACAATCGCCACCCCTTCGCGCTTCAGGTTCTCCGCCGCCTGCGCCGCGGCAGGCAGCGCGTTGGCGTCCGGGGCAACGATCGCATCCAGATCCGGATACGCTTTTAAGATCCCTTCGGCGGTTTGCAACGATTTGGTGGCGTCGTTATAGCCAAACTGGGTCGTTACGACCTGCCACTGGGGATGATCTTTCTCGATTTTGGCCTTCGCCTCTTTCACCCACTGGTTCTGGTCGGTGACGGTCGGGCTGGAGTAGAAGAACGCCACTTTGGCATTCGGTTTGGTGACCTGCTTGCCCGCCATCTCCACCAGCAGGCCGCCCAGCTGTTCCGGCGTCCCCTGGTTAATGTAGATGCTGCGGCACTCCGGTTTGGTGTCGGAGTCCCAGGTCAGAACCTTAACGCCGCGCTGCATCGCGCGCTTAAGCGCCGGACACAACCCGTCCGGCGACACGGCGGAGACGATGATGGCGTTATAGCCCTGGTTGACGAAGTTATTGATGAGCTGCACCTGGCCGGAGACGCTCGGCTCGGTCGGACCGTCGTAGGTGACGTCCACGCCAAGATCTTTCCCCGCCTCTTTCGCGCCGTTGCCGCCGCTGGTAAAGAAGCCGACGCCCACCAGCTTGGGGATAAAGGCAATGCGGTCCGCCGCCTGCGCCGAAGCGAAGCTAAGGGCCATTGCCAGGACGAGCAGTTTTGTTTTCATCTTACGCTCCGGATAGTTTTCTGAAGAGAGATCGCACCCACTCGCGGTGCAGACTCAGCGAACGTCCCATCACCACCACAACCAGCAGCGCCCCTGACAGCGCGCTCGACACCTGGTTGGGGATGCCGACCATCTGTAAACCCTGCTGCAGGTAGCCCACCAGCAGCGCCGCCAGCGCCGTGCCGACAACCGAACCTGAGCCGCCGTAGATATTGGCCCCGCCGAGCACGGCGGCAGTGAGCGCGGGCATCAGTAAATCCCGCCCCAGATCCGAACGCGCGGATCCGAAATAGGAGACCATCACCAGCGCGGCAATCGCCGAGGCTACACCCACCAGGCCGTACAGCGCGTAGGGCATGCCGTTCACCGACAGCGCCGCATAGCGCGCCGCGCGAGGATTCTGTCCAATCAAAAACAGATGACGGCCAAAGCGCCCGCGATGGGTAATCAGCCAGAAGAAGACGGTAATCACCGCGAACAGCACCAGCGGGATCGGCAGGCCCAACATCGTGAGGTTAGCGAACGCCGTGAAGCTGTCCGGGAAGCCGCCGATGCCCTCGTAGCCCGTGGCCCCCGCCATGCCGGAGAGCAGCAGCGCCCCGCCGCCGTAGAGGTAGAGCGTGCCGAGGGTAATCACCAGCGGGCTAATGCCGGTGTAGTGGATCAGCGCCGCATTCACCAGCCCGCACAGCAGTCCGAGCAGCAGCGTCAATGGAACGGCGACCGCCATCGGCCACCCCGCCTGCATCATCACGCCCAGCGCGATGGCGCACAGTCCGATGGTTGAGCCGAGTGAAATGTCGATCCCGCCGCTGATGATGACCAGCGTGAGCGGCAATGCCACAATGCCGATGCAGATGAAGTCGCTGGTGCTGAACAGCAGCATGTTGATATCGAGCATGCGCGGGTTGATGGCGCCGAAGAGCAGGATCTCCAGCACCAGTAAAATCAGCAGCGCGCTTTCCCAGTTAAGTCTCATTTACGCCACCTCTTTTTTGCGTTTGGGAAACGGGGTGACGTGCTTTCCCCCTTTGTTACCCGGCTGGAAGCGACCATACTTCAGCGCCCGCTGATGGCGCGCCAGCGCCTGGCGCAGGCGCCCGTCGAGCACCAGCACGCCCAGCAGCACCAGCCCGGCGATAAAGTCGTTCCACCACGCCGGGAGCCTGAACAGCACCAGCACGGTGTCGATTTGGGTGAGGAAGAACGCGCCGAGCAACGCGCCGATCAGCGTGCCCGTGCCGCCCAGCAGCGAAATGCCGCCGAGGACGCAGGCTGCGATGGCCTTCATCTCCAGCCCGCTGCCGGTCTGGTTGGGCACAAAGCCAATCTGCGCGGCAAAGACGATCCCGGCGCAGGCTGCCAGCATGCCGTTCAGGGTAAAGGCGATCATGCGGGTGCGGTTCACCGCTACGCCCAGCTGGCGCGCCGCGGCGAGGTTATCGCCCACGGCATAGAAATCACGCCCGAACGCGGTGCGCGACAGCGTCCAGGCGCCGATAAGCACGATCGTCAACACCACCATGCCGAGCGGCGAAATGCCGATGGCAACAGGTTCTGAGAGGGATTTCAACCCCGGCGGCAGCCCTTCAATCCACTTTCCGCCCGTCCAGAGCAGCATTGCCCCGCGATACAGCCCCAGCGTGCCGAGGGTGGCGACAATCGCCGGGATGCGCAGCCCCACCACCAGAAACCCGTTGAACGCCCCGGCCAGCGCGCCAACCGTGAGCGCGAAGAGAATGGAAACCGGCAGGCTGTAGCCGCTGTTGAGCGCCACGCCGACGGCAATGGCGGACAGCCCGACGGTTGACCCCACGGAGACGTCGATATTGCGGGTCAGCATCACCAGCGCCGCGCCGATCGCCAGCAGGATCAGGATCTGCGAACTGGTGAAGATCATCCCCAGCGTCTGCAAACTCAGGTAGGACGGATTGAGCGCTACCAGCACGGCGAACAGCGCCAGAATGGCGAGAAACGCGCTCAGCTCGCGGTTTTTCAGTAAAGTCTTCATGCTTGCCCTCCGAACGCCAGCGCCATCATTCTGTCGAGGCTGACGGCATGGCGCGGCAGCTCGCCGCTGAGTACGCCCTGATGCATCACCAGCACCCGGTCCGCGAGGCCCGGAAACTCATCGAGATCGCTTGAGATCATCAGCACCGCAACGTTCTGCGCCGCCACGCTTTTGATGAGCTGATAGATATCGGCGCGCGCCGAGACGTCCACCCCGCGCGTCGGTTCATCGACGATCAGCAGTAAAGGATTTGCCTCCAGACAACGCGCCAGCAGCACCTTCTGCTGGTTGCCGCCGGAGAGCGTGCGCACGGTTTGATCCGCATGGTTGAGCTTGATCCCCAGCGCCCGGTGATAGCGCTCCACCACCGCAGACTCCCGCTTGCGCTGCTGCCAGAGCGACGGCTCGTTCAACGCCACGGTGTTCCAGCGGATCGGTGCGTCGAGGAACAGGCCGGACACCTGCCTGTCTTCCGGCAGGTAGACTAGCCCTTTTTCCAGGCGTGAACTTACCGGATCGCCGGCGATCTCCTGGTTCTCCAGCCAGATGCGGCCTCCACGTACCGGCCGCAGGCCGTAGAGGGTTTCGGCAAACTCGGTACGTCCGGATCCCACCAGCCCTGCCAGGCCAACGATCTCTCCGGCGTAGATCTCAAGGCTGAGATCGATAAACCCTTCCCCGGTGAGATCGTCCACCCGCAGCACCGGGAAATCCTGCGGCTGGGTGCGACGGTTGCCCGGCAGCGCCAGCCACAGCTTTTGCGTATCGCTCAGGGATTTCTCCCGGCTCACCGGCGTCATGGCGGCGATCAGGGCGCTGTCGTCGAACTGCGCGGTTTCACCGCTCAGCACCACCGCACCGTCGCGCATCACCGAGACGTGGCTCGAAAGCATGCGAATTTCCGGCAGCTTATGGGAGATAAAAACAATCCCGACGCCGAGCGCCTGCAGGGCGCGGATCTGGCGGAACAGCCGTTCGGTTTCACCCGGCGTGAGGGAGGCTGTGGGTTCGTCGAGGATCAGGATCCGGGCGTTGCGCATTAATCCGCGCATGATCTCCACCATCTGCTGATCCGCCACCTCCAGGGTGCTGGCGGCGGCGTCGAGGTTAAGCTGGCACTGCAGCTGCTCAAGTTTCTCCTCCAGCCGCTTTTCCAGATCGCGCTCGCGCGGCAGGCGGAACAGGATATTTTCCCGCACCGTCAGGTTGGGGAACAGCAGCGGCTCCTGCGGCACCAGGTAAATGCCTAACCTGTGCGCCTGCACGGGCGTGAGCCGCGCATATGACTGCCCCTCGACGGAAAGTTCACCGCTGTCCGGCGTCTCGACCCCGGCGATGATCTTCATCAGCGTCGATTTTCCCGCGCCGTTTCCACCCATCAGCGCGTGCACCTGGCCCGCAAGCAGCGTGAAATCAATGCCTTTTAGGACCGGCACGCCTGAGAACTGCTTGCTGATATTCCGCGCGTCGAGAAGTGAGGTCATCATCGCTCCGCTATTGAACAAATGATTTTTAGATTTAATAATGTTCAAAAGCGTAGACGGTGAACTATATTTACAACCGTGCAGGGATCACAGTTTTATCGATTGAGATTCAGATAAACCAGAAACGATCGAAATGATCCGTTTTGTCGCGTGGCTCACACTTTCCCTTCGCGCCATCACGAACATATGATCTAAATTTTTATAAGAGTTCAACTATGAGCGATAAACGCACTGCGGAAGAAGGACGGTTTGCCGGGCTGGCACTGGCGGAAGAGGAGCTGGTGGCGCGCGTGGCCTGGTGCTACTACCACGACGGGCTGACCCAGAACGATATCGGCGAGCGGCTCGGGCTGCCGCGATTAAAAATCTCCCGCCTGCTGGAGAAGGGCCGTCAGTCCGGGGTGATCCGCGTGCAGATCAACTCCCGCTACGAGGGCTGCCTGGCGCTGGAAACCGAGCTACAGCAGCGCTTTGACCTGAAGCTGGTGCGCGTGATGCCCGCCCTGAATACGCCGCCGATGAACGTGCGGCTGGGCATTGGCGCGGCGCAGTCGCTGATGGGCGTACTGGAGCCCGGCCAACTGCTGGCGGTGGGGTTTGGTGAAACCACCATGAGCAGCCTGCAGCACCTGAGCGGCTTTATCAGCTCGCAGCAGATCCGCCTGGTGACGCTCTCCGGCGGCGTCGGGCCGTACATGACCGGTATCGGCCAGCTGGATGCGGCCTGCAGCGTCAGCATGATCCCCGCCCCGCTTCGCGTGTCATCCGCCGAGGTGGCCGGGATCTTAAAACGTGAAACCAGCGTGCGGGACGTAATCCTCGCCGCCACCGCCGCTGACGTGGCGGTGGTCGGCATTGGGTCGGTGAACCAGCGCCGTGACGCCACGATCTTGCGATCCGGCTATATCAGCGAAGGTGAACAGCTGATGTACGCCCGCAAAGGGGCGGTCGGCGACATTCTCGGCTATTTCCTCAATGCCGAAGGGGAGTGCGTCGAGGAGCTGGAGATCCATAAAGAATTACTCGGCGTCTCGCTTGATGAGCTGGCGCAGCTGCCCACCATCGTTGGCGTGGCCGGAGGTGAAGAGAAAGCCGATGCGATTTATGCCGCACTGAAGGGTCGCCGTATCAATGGCCTGGTGACGGAGGAGACGACAGCCCGCGCGGTGCTGGCTCTGGCCATATGAGAGCCCGCCCTGCGCTAACAGCGAGGCAAGCTCATGAGTTACCTTTTAGCGTTAGATGCAGGGACCGGTAGCGTTCGCGCCGTGATTTTTGATTTGCAGGGCAACCAGATTGCCGTCGGCCAGGCCGAGTGGAAGCACCTGAGCGTGGAGAACGTACCGGGGTCGATGGAGTTCGACCTCGAGACCAACTGGCAGCTGGCCTGCCAGTGCATTCATCAGGCGCTGACGCGCGCGAATATGGGCGCGGCGGATGTTCAGTCCGTCGCCTGCTGCTCCATGCGCGAAGGGATCGTGCTTTACGACCGCAACGGCGAGGCCATCTGGGCCTGCGCCAACGTTGACGCCCGCGCCAGCCGCGAGGTGGCCGAACTCAAAGAGATCCACGACTATCGTTTTGAATCCGAAGTGTATGACGTTTCCGGGCAGACGCTGGCGCTGAGCGCCATGCCGCGCCTGCTGTGGCTGGCACACCATCGTCCGGATATTTACCGCAAGGCCGCGACCATCACCATGATCAGCGACTGGCTGGCGGCGAAGCTCTCCGGCGAGCTGGCGGTCGACCCGTCTAACGCGGGCACCACCGGCATGCTGGATCTGTTTTCCCGCGACTGGCGTCCGGCGCTGCTCGACATGGCCGGGCTGCGCGCCGATATTCTCTCCCCGGTGAAAGAGACCGGCACCGTGCTGGGCGCTATCACCAAAGAGGCCGCGCAGCAAAGCGGCCTGCGCGAAGGCACGCCGGTCGTCATGGGCGGCGGCGACGTGCAACTGGGGTGTCTGGGGCTGGGCGTGGTTCGCGCCGGGCAGACGGCGGTGCTGGGCGGCACCTTCTGGCAGCAGGTGGTGAACCTGCCACAGGTGCGCACCGACCCCGAGATGAACATCCGCGTCAACCCGCACGTTATCCCCGGCATGGCGCAGGCGGAGTCGATCAGCTTCTTTACCGGGCTGACCATGCGCTGGTTCCGCGACGCCTTCTGCGCGGAGGAAAAGCTGATTGCCGAGCGGATGGGGATGGACACCTATTCTCTGCTGGAAGAGATGGCCAGCCGGGTGCCGGCGGGCTCCCACGGGGTGATGCCAATCTTCTCCGACGCCATGCATTTTAAGCAGTGGTACCACGCCGCGCCGTCGTTTATTAACCTCTCCATCGACCCAGAAAAATGCAATAAAGCGACGCTGTTCCGCGCCCTGGAGGAGAACGCGGCGATCGTCTCGGCCTGTAACCTGGCGCAGATCTCCCACTTCTCCGGCGTGACGTTTGAAAGCCTGGTCTTTGCGGGCGGGGGCTCGAAAGGTGCGCTGTGGAGCCAGATTTTAAGCGACGTTACCGGGCTGCCGGTGCGCGTGCCGGAAGTGAAGGAGGCGACGGCGCTGGGCTGCGCCATTGCGGCAGGCGTTGGCGCAGGGCTGTTTGCCGATATGGCCTCGACGGGCGAGCGGCTGGTGAAGTGGAGCCGCGAATTCACGCCAAACCCGGTACATCGCGAGCTGTACGACGGCATGATGCAGAAATGGCAGGCGGTATATGCGGACCAGCTCGGGCTGGTGGACAGCGGGCTGACGACGTCGATGTGGCAGGCGCCGGGGTTAGTAAAAACCCATACCCCTCACCCTGCCCCTCTCCCCATAGGGGAGAGGGAAAAAACCAGATCGAGCTGATTCTTTAAGGCCGCACCGGCCAGTCCCCTCTCCCCTCCGGGGAGAGGGTTAGGGTGAGGGGAAGTTCTTTGAGATCTATCACAATCATTCGATCCCGCTTTTACCTTTCCGCTGCCGCTGGCTAAATTAGTAACTCATCCGACCACATAACAATAATTTTACACTGGAAGAGACTATGAGCCGCTACCCGTCGTTATTCGCCCCTCTCGATCTGGGGTTCACCACACTCAAAAACCGCGTGTTGATGGGGTCGATGCACACCGGGCTGGAGGAGCACCCGGACGGGGCCGAGCGTCTGGCGGCTTTCTATGCCGAGCGCGCCCGCCACGGGGTGGCGCTGATCGTCACCGGCGGCGTGGCCCCTGCCCCTTCCGGCGTGGGCATGGAGGGCGGCGCGGTCCTGAACGATGCGTCACAGCTGCCGCACCACCGCATTGTGACCGACGCGGTACACCGCGAGGGCGGAAAAATCGCCCTGCAAATTCTGCACACCGGACGCTACAGCTATCAGCCGAATCTGGTCGCGCCATCGGCTCTTCAGGCACCGATTAACCGTTTTAAACCTCACGCCCTCACCCACGACGAGATCCTGGCGCTGATTGACGACTTCGCCCGCTGCGCGGCACTGGCGCGCGAGGCGGGCTACGACGGCGTTGAGGTGATGGGCTCAGAAGGCTACCTGATCAACGAGTTTCTCGCCGCCCGCACCAACCACCGTGAAGACGAATGGGGCGGCGACTATGCCCGCCGGATGCGCTTTGCCGTGGAGGTGGTGCGCGCGGTGCGCGAACGTGCAGGGGCTGATTTTATTATCGTCTTCCGCCTGTCGATGCTCGACCTGGTGGAGGGCGGCGGAACGTTCGATGAAACCGTGCAGCTGGCGCAGGCGATTGAAGCCGCAGGTGCCACAATTATCAACACCGGCATCGGCTGGCACGAGGCGCGCATCCCGACCATCGCCACGCCGGTGCCGCGCGCGGCGTTCAGCTGGGTGACGCGCAGGCTGAAGGGCAAAGTGTCTGTTCCGCTGGTGACCACCAACCGCATTAACGACCCGCAGGTGGCGGACGATGTGATTTCACGCGGCGACGCCGACATGGTCTCAATGGCGCGGCCGTTCCTTGCGGATGCAGAGCTACTCTCCAAAGCGCAAAGCGGCCGTGCGGATGAGATCAACACCTGCATCGGCTGTAACCAGGCCTGCCTGGATCAGATCTTCGTTGGCAAGGTCACCTCCTGTCTCGTCAACCCGCGCGCCTGCCACGAAACCAAAATGCCGGTCGTTCCGGCGGTCAATAAAAAACGCCTGGCCGTAGTGGGCGCAGGCCCGGCGGGGCTGGCGTTTGCAGTGAATGCCGCCTCGCGCGGGCACAGCGTGACGCTGTTTGATGCGCTCGGGGAGATTGGCGGGCAGTTTAATATCGCCAAACAGATCCCAGGCAAAGAGGAGTTCTACGAAACGCTGCGTTACTACCGCCGGATGATCGAGCTGACGGGCGTCGAGCTGCGGCTTAATCAGTTTGTCAGCGCGGCGGATCTGACTGATTTCGATGAGACGATCCTGGCGAGCGGGATCGTACCGCGCCTGCCAGCGATCGAGGGTATCGATCATCCGAAGGTGTTGAGCTATCTGGATGTATTGCGTGACAAAACGCCGGTTGGCGAGAAGGTGGCGATTATCGGCTGCGGCGGGATCGGCTTTGATACCGCCATGTATTTGAGCCAGCCGGGCGAGGCGACCAGCCAGAACATTGCCGAGTTTTGCGTCGAATGGGGCATTGATACCAGCCTTAGCCAGTCCGGCGGATTACGCCCGGAAGGGCCGCAGCTGCCGAAAAGCCCGCGCCAGATCGTGATGCTGCAGCGTAAAGCCAGCAAGCCGGGCGAAGGGCTGGGCAAAACCACCGGCTGGATCCACCGCGCTACCCTGCTCTCGCGTGGGGTGAAGATGATCCCGGCGGTAAGCTACGAGAAGATCGACGACGAGGGTCTGCACGTCACGATCGGCGGCGAACCGCAGCTGCTGCGCGTGGATCACGTCATTTTATGTGCCGGGCAGGAGCCGAAGCGCGATCTGGCAGATCCGCTGCGCGAGGCCGGTAAAACGGTGCATCTGATTGGCGGGTGCGACGTAGCGATGGAGCTGGACGCGCGGCGGGCGATTGCGCAGGGAACGAAGTTAGCTCTGGAGATCTAAAACATTGCCCGGTGGCGCTGCGCTTACCGGGCCTACGGGTTCGAGGCCGTTGTAGGCCCGGTAAGCGCAGCGCCACCGGGCATCAGACCGCACACTAGGTAGGCCTTTGCAAGCGAAGCGCCACCGGGCAAAACAATCTTATCGACGACGTCCCAGCTTCACCGACTTCAGCACCACAAACTTATTGTTCGTCGCAATGGTGACGCAGTTGCCGAAAATCTTCTTCAGCTTGTGGAAGTAGTCCAGGTGGCGGTTGGCCACGATGTACAGCTCGCCGTTGATCTTCAGGCAGCGGCGCGCGTGGTGGAACATCTCCCACGCGACGTTATCCGTCAGGGCGTGCTTCTGATGGAAAGGCGGGTTGCAGAACACGGCGTTAAAGCGGAACGGCTCTACCCCAGACAGCGCGTTGTTGATCATAAATTCGCAGCGATCCAGCGCGTCCGGCATGTTGGTTTCCACGTTCAGACGGCTGGAGGCCACCGCCATTGGCGACTCGTCGCTGAACACCACGCTGGCTTCCGGGTTCTTCGCCAGCAGCGTCAGGCCAATCACGCCGTTACCGCAGCCCAGATCGACAATTTCACCTTCCAGATTTTCCGGCAGATGTTCCATAAAGAAGCGCGCGCCGATATCCAGACCGGTACGTGAGAAGACGTTCGCGTGGTTGTGGATGGTCCAGTCGGTCCCTTCCAGCTTCCAGCTCAGGGTCTCTGGCGCGTCGGCCAGCTCAGGTGCGGTGAAAGTACAGTTGATCAGGCGCGCTTTTTTCCACGCCAGCGTGGTGGTGGTTGGGCCAAGAACTTTCTCGAACAGCTCCAGCGTTGAAGTGTGAATATCGCGCGCTTTGGCACCCGCGATGATGCGCGTTTCAGGCGTCACGACCTTACGCAGCGCGCGCAGCTGCTGCTCCAGCAGCGCCATGGTTTTTGGCACTTTGATCAGCACCACGCCCGGCGCCTGCGGGTAGTCCGCGGTGCTGTCGAGGAACTTCACGCTGGACTCTTCGAGGTCGTTATGGCGCAGGTTTTCACGCGTCGCCAGCTCGCTTAAGTAGGAATCGCCGATGCTGTAAGGCGCGTGTTCCGCCAGGGCGCAGCCCAGCGCGCCAAAGGCGTCGTTCAGGATCAAAACCGGGCCGCGGATTTCTGTGTCATCCAACTGCTGCAGCAGATATTCATCCGCCGCTTCCCACGCCTGAAGCGGGTTAACGTCGTCCGTTTCCGGGAAACGTTTAAGGTTGAGTGAACGGAAACCGTTGTCTAAGTGGCTCATCGGCCCTCCTGAATGGTAAAATTTGGCGTATCCCTGAAAAGGGTGCGTGAGTATACCCGTTTTATTGTCGATTTGGGGCGTTGATGAACCAACTTACTTATCTCCAGGGCTATCCGGAGCATTTACTGACTCAGGTTCGCAGCCTGATTGCCGAGCAGAAGCTCGGCGCGGTGCTGGAAAAACGCTACCCCGGCACGCACGATTTCGCGACCGATAAAGCACTCTGGCAGTATACGCAGGATCTGAAAAACCGGTATCTGAGAAGCGCCCCGCCGATCAACAAGGTGATGTACGACAATAAGATCCACGTGCTGAAAAACGCGCTCGGCCTGCACACCGCCATCTCCCGCGTACAGGGCGGCAAGCTGAAGGCCAAGGCGGAGATCCGCGTCGCGACGGTTTTCCGTAACGCGCCGGAAGCGTTTCTGCGGATGATCGTGGTGCACGAGCTGGCGCACCTGAAAGAGAAAGAGCACGACAAAGCCTTCTATTCCCTGTGCTGCCACATGGAGCCGCAGTACCATCAGCTGGAGTTTGATACCCGGCTGTGGCTTACGCATTTATCGTTAAAAGGTAATGCGGAATAGCGCACGCGAATTGTCATGATGACGTGCTACAGTGGCTAAAGGTTCCCCGCTACGGAGTACGTAAACGTTTATGATACGTTTCGCAGTCATTGGTACGAACTGGATCACGCGCCAGTTCGTCGACGCCGCCCACGAAACCGGCAAACTGAAACTTACCGCAGTCTATTCCCGCAGCCTTGAGCAGGCGCAGAGTTTTGCCAACGATTACCTCGTCGAGCATCTCTTCACCTCGCTTGATGAGATGGCGCAAAGCGACGCCATTGACGCGGTGTATATCGCCAGCCCGAACTCCCTGCACTTCCCGCAAACGAAGCTGTTCCTCAGCCATAAAAAGCATGTGATTTGCGAGAAGCCGCTGGCGTCGAATATCCAGGAAGTCGAAGCGGCCATTGCGCTTGCCCGCGAAAACCAGGTGGTGCTGTTCGAAGCCTTCAAAACCGCCAGCCTGCCGAATTTCCTGCTGCTGCAGCAGTCACTGCCGAAAATTGGCAAAGTGCGTAAAGCCTTTATCAACTACTGCCAGTACTCGTCGCGCTATCAGCGCTATCTCGACGGCGAGAACCCGAACACCTTTAACCCGGCCTTCTCTAACGGCTCGATTATGGATATCGGCTTCTACTGCCTGGCCTCTGCCGTGGCACTGTGGGGCGAGCCGCACGGCGTCACGGCTACCGCCAGCCTGCTGGAGAGCGGCGTGGATGCGCACGGCATAGCGGTGCTGGATTACGGTGATTTCAGCGTCACGCTGCAGCACTCCAAGGTGAGCGATTCCGTGCTGCCGAGCGAAATTCAGGGCGAAGCGGGCTCGCTGGTTATCGAGAAGATCTCCGAATGCCAGAAGGTGAGCTTTGTGCCGCGCGGCGGCAAAGCGCAGGAGCTGACGCAGCCTCAGCATATTAACACTATGCTCTATGAGGCAGAGGTCTTCGCCCGTCTGGTGGAAGACAACGAAGTGAATCACCCAGGCCTTGCGGTGAGCCGCACCACGGCGAAGCTGCAAACGGAGATCCGCCGTCAGACAGGCGTGGTGTTCCCGGCTGACGGCGTGAGCGCGGAAGCTATCGCGTAAAGCTGTGTAATGAAACGGCGCAGACCATTGACGAAACCAATGGTCTGACATATTTTGTTACCTGCAAAGGGGAGTAACTTCTTCGTCGGTGGATCGTCATTACGATGCGTGCAATGCCGCATCCGGTCGCCGGGCAACCCTCGTGGTTGTAAGTGAGACCTTGCCGGAAGGCGAGGTCTATGCATAAAAAGCTAACGGCTATCGTCTTCTGACCATGGCCGTTTTTGTTTTTTATGTGTAAGGAAAATAGTATGCATTCTGTCGGCACTCCCATGTTGTGGGGCGGATTCGCGGTTGTCGTGCTCATCATGCTGGCGATCGACCTCTTTTTACAGGGGCGTCGCGGCGCGCACGGCATGACCATGAAACAGGCTGCGGCCTGGTCGCTGGTGTGGGTCACCCTCTCCCTGCTCTTCTGTGCCGCCTTCTGGTGGTATCTGGCCTCGACCGAAGGCCGCGCGGTGGCCGATCCTCAGGCACTCGCCTTCCTCACCGGCTATCTGATTGAAAAAGCCCTGGCGGTCGATAACGTCTTCGTCTGGCTGATGCTGTTCAGCTATTTCGCCGTGCCTGCGGCCCTGCAGCGCCGCGTGCTGGTCTACGGCGTGCTGGGCGCGATTATCCTTCGTACCATCATGATCTTCGCCGGCAGCTGGCTGATAACCCAGTTCGAATGGCTGCTGTACGTCTTCGGCGCGTTCCTTCTGTTCACCGGGGTCAAAATGGCGCTGGCGAAAGAAGATGGCTCCGCGATTGGCGATCGCCCGCTGGTGAAGTGGATCCGCGGCCATCTGCGCATGACCGACAAGATCGAGAGCGAGCACTTCTTCGTACGCAAGAACGGCCTGCTGTTTGCCACTCCGCTGCTGCTGGTGCTGATTCTGGTTGAGCTGAGCGACGTGATTTTCGCCGTGGACAGCATCCCGGCCATTTTTGCGGTCACTACGGATCCGTTCATCGTCCTGACCTCTAACCTGTTTGCGATCCTCGGCCTGCGTGCGATGTACTTCCTGTTGGCGGGCGCGGCGGAGCGCTTCTCGATGCTGAAGTACGGCCTGTCGGTGATCCTGGTGTTTATCGGTATCAAAATGCTGATCGTTGATTTCTACCATATCCCGATCGCTATTTCGCTCGGCGTGGTGTTTGGCATTCTGATCGTGACGCTGATTATCAATACCTGGGTTAACCGCCAGCACGATAAGAAGCAGCAGGTGGAGTAAAACGTTCGGTGCGGGCTGATGC
Organism: Enterobacter sp. 3U4; assembly: GCF_057224565.1. Classification (NCBI taxonomy): domain Bacteria; kingdom Pseudomonadati; phylum Pseudomonadota; class Gammaproteobacteria; order Enterobacterales; family Enterobacteriaceae; genus Enterobacter; species Enterobacter sp. 3U4. Next base: position 4,757,459 of record NZ_CP136665.1, on the reverse strand, counting down.
CCTCACCCCGGCCCTCTCCCACAGGGAGAGGGTGAACACACTTTTGTAACGCAGTAGTTAAAAAATATGATGCAACACGTAAAATCCAGCATTTTACGCTTCCCTCCGCAGACGCTTTCCCTATACTCGACCATGCAAACATTTACTTACATCCGGACATAAATGTGACTAAGAGCACATCCGGGATGGAACGCAATTTCACTTAAGGAACGCTCATGACGACATCCTCATCGGGCCTGCTTGCGCGTCTGTCGCGCGGCAGCCTTGTTAAGCAAATACTGGTTGGACTGGTGCTCGGCGTCGCGCTGGCACTGATCTCAAAACCTGCCGCCGAGGCCACTGGCCTGCTCGGCACACTGTTCGTCGGCGCGCTGAAAGCGGTCGCGCCGGTTCTGGTTTTGACGCTGGTGATGGCCTCAATCGCCAACCACCAGCAGGGGCAGAAAACCAATATTCGCCCGATTCTGTGGATGTATCTGCTGGGGACGTTCTCGGCCGCGCTGACGGCGGTTGTCGTTAGCTTTATCTTCCCGTCCACGCTGCAGTTGACCACTGGCGCTACCGACATTACGCCGCCCGCGGGTATTGTGGAGGTGATGCACGGCCTGCTGATGAGCATTGTTGCCAACCCGATCCATGCGTTGATTAACGCGAACTACATCGGGATCCTGGTTTGGGCCGTCGGCCTGGGCTTCGCTCTGCGCCACAGCAACGACACGACCAAAAACCTGGTTAACGATCTTTCTCACGCCGTCACGTTTATCGTGACGGTGGTCATCCGCTTTGCGCCGATTGGTATTTTTGGCCTCGTGGCATCCACGCTGGCAACCACCGGTTTCGGCGCGCTGTGGGGCTATGCGCAGCTGCTGCTGGTGCTGATTGGCTGTATGGCCGTCGTAGCACTGGTGATTAATCCGCTGCTGGTATTTCTGCAAACCCGTCGTAATCCGTATCCGCTGGTGCTGATGTGCCTGCGCGAAAGCGGCGTGACCGCCTTCTTCACCCGCAGCTCGGCGGCAAATATTCCGGTCAACATGACCCTGTGCGAGAAGCTGAATCTGGACCGCGATACCTACTCCGTATCCATTCCGCTGGGTGCGACCGTCAATATGGCGGGAGCGGCCATCACCATTACGGTGCTTACGCTGGCCGCGGTGCATACGCTGGGTATTCCGGTGGATCTGCCAACCGCGCTGCTGCTGAGCGTGGTGGCCTCGCTGTGTGCCTGCGGCGCATCCGGCGTGGCGGGCGGTTCCCTGCTGCTGATCCCGCTGGCGTGTAATATGTTCGGCATCCCGAACGAGATCGCCATGCAGGTGGTTGCGGTGGGCTTTATCATCGGCGTATTGCAGGACTCCTGCGAAACCGCGATCAACTCCTCCACCGACGTGATGTTTACCGCCGCCGTGTGCCAGGCGGAAGACGCGCGTTTAGCGAAGAACGCCCTGCGAGGTTAACAGCAAAACGGCAACCCTGAGGTTGCCGTTTTTAATGTTTGTACCCCCTCCCCGTGGGAGAGGGTTAGGGTGAGGGCATCAGGCCGCACCGATCAAAGCGTCACACCGCTCTTAAAAATCGCCAGCTCGCGGAAGTCGTTCTTCTCGTTGCAGGTCTGCTTGCCGTTGGCAAATTCCACAATCGCGTCCACGAATTCCGTCAGCAGCTGCGGCATCGTCTTGCCGTGGATAAGCTGCCCGGCATCAAAGTCGATCCAGTGTTTTTTCTTCGCTGCCAGCTCGCTGTTGGTGGCGATTTTCACCGTCGGCACAAAACCGCCGTACGGCGTGCCGCGCCCGGTGCTGAACAGCACCATGTGGCAGCCGGCACCGGCCAGCGCGCTGGTGGCGACCGCATCGTTACCCGGCGCGCTCAGCAGGTTCAGACCGTGCGTTTTCAGGCGCTCGCCGTAGCTCAGAACGTCAACCACCTGGCTCGCGCCCGCTTTCTGGGTGCAGCCGAGGGATTTTTCCTCAAGCGTTGTGATCCCACCCGCTTTGTTACCCGGCGACGGGTTCTCGTAAATCGGCTGATTGTGGGCAATGAAGTACTGTTTGAAGTCGTTCACCATGGTGACCGTTTTTTCAAACGTCTCCTCGTCGCGGCAGTGGCTCATCAGAATACGTTCCGCACCAAACATCTCCGGCACCTCGGTCAACACCGTCGTGCCGCCGTTGGCAATCACGTAATCCGAGAAGCGCCCCAGCATCGGGTTGGCGGTAATGCCGGAAAGGCCATCAGACCCGCCGCACTCCAGACCAAACTTCAGCTCGCTCAGCTTGCCCGGCTCGCGCCTGTCGTGGCGCATCACTTCATACAGCTGATGAAGCTGCTCAACGCCCGCCTCCACTTCGTCATCCTGATGCTGGCACACCATAAAATGCACGCGCTCAGGGTCAAACTCGCCCAGCGTGTCGCGGAAGGCATCGACCTGGTTGTTCTCGCAGCCCAGGCCAATCACCAGCACCGCGCCCGCGTTCGGGTGACGCACCATATTTTGCAGCATGGTGCGGGTGTTAATGTGGTCGTCACCGAGCTGGGAGCAGCCGTAGGTGTGGCTGAACAGATGCACGCCGTCGGTGCCTTCGGCATTATTGGTCTCTTTCAGGAAGCGCGTCTGGATCTGACGCGCAATCCCGTTCACGCAGCCAACGGTCGGGAGGATCCACAGCTCGTTGCGGATCCCCACGTCGCCGCTGGCGCGGCGGTAGATCTGCACTTCACGATCCGCCGCCTGCTCTTGTGCCCCAGGTAAATCAGGTTGATAGCTGTACTCGTCCAGATCGCTCAGATTAGTGCGGGTATTATGGGAATGAAGATGTTCACCCGGCACGATATCCGCCAGCGCATGCCCAATCGGAAGACCGTACTTAATGACGTTGTCCCCTTTAGCGAGAGGCTTCACGGCAAACTTGTGTCCGCGAGCAATCGCCTGACGCAGGGTGACGCTCTGGTTATCAACGATCGCCACGTCGCCTTCAGCGAGATCCGTCAGCGCGACGGCCACGTTATCCAGCGAATGGATTTTGATGTATTGCATATCAACCTCAAACGGCCTTAGTTCAGTTCAATGCCGAAGTAGTCACGCGCATTGTTAAAGCAGATGTTTCTCACCATGTCGCCCAGCAGCTGGATATCCGCCGGCGCTTCGCCCGCGTGCACCCAGCGGCCAATCATCTGGCACAGAATGCGGCGGAAATATTCATGACGGGTATAGGACAGGAAGCTGCGGCTGTCGGTCAGCATGCCGACAAAGCGGCTTAACAGGCCAAGCTGCGCCAGCTGCGTCATCTGACGCTCCATGCCGTCCTTCTGATCGTTGAACCACCAGCCGGAACCGAACTGCATTTTGCCCGGCATCCCTTCGCCCTGGAAATTGCCGACCATGGTACCCAGCACTTCGTTATCGCGCGGGTTCAGGCAGTACAGGATGGTTTTCGGCAGCAGGTTTTGCTCGTTCTGTTTGCTCAGCAGTTTGGACAGCTCTTCCGCCAGCGGGCGGTCGTTGATGGAGTCGAAGCCCACGTCCGCACCGATCAGTTTGAACTGGCGCTGGTTATTATTGCGCAGCGCGCCGATGTGGTACTGCTGTACCCAGCCGCGACGGGCGTATTCCGCACCGAGGAACACCAGTACCGCCGTTTTGAACTGCGCCACTTCGTGCTCGCTAAGCGATTCACCGGACAGGCGACGCGCAAGGATGCTGTCCAGCTCGGCCTCGTTTGATTCCGCGAACAGTACGACGTCCAGCGCGTGGTCAGAGACTTTACAGCCGTGCGCCGCGAAGTGATCCAGACGTTTGGTCAGCGCGGTTTGCAGATCGGTGAAACGACGGATGTCGGTATCGGACACTTCCGCCAGCTTCGCCATGTAGTCATTAAACGTGGCCTGCTCAATGTTGAAGGCTTTGTCCGGGCGCCAGCTTGGCAGCACTTTGATATCAAACGAGGTGTCTTTGGCGACAACGGCATGATGCTCCAGGGAATCAATCGGATCGTCGGTGGTGCCCACCATCTTCACGTTCATCTGCTTCATGATGCCGCGCGCGGAGAAGTTCTCCTGCGCCAGCAGCGCATTGCATCGATCCCAGATTTCATCAGCGGTCGTTGGGGAGAGCAGTTTGCCGGTGATGCCAAACGGACGACGCAGCTCGAGGTGCGTCCAGTGGTAGAGCGGGTTACCGATGGTGTGAGGAACGGTCGCCGCCCAGGCATCAAACTTCTCGCGGTCGGTGGCGTCACCGGTACACAGGCGTTCCGCCACACCGTTGGTGCGCATGGCGCGCCATTTGTAGTGGTCACCCTTCAGCCAGATATCATACAGGTTTTTGAAACGATAATTTTCGGCAACCTGCTGCGGCGGTAAATGGCAGTGGTAGTCGAAAATCGGCTGATCTTTTGCGTAGTCGTGGTACAGGCGGCGAGCAAATTCGGTATCTAACAGAAAATCGTCGGTCATAAACGGCGTCATTATCGTCTTCCTCATTACGGGAGCGTCAGAAAGCGTATGTTCATATGCTGCAAAGTTATCACACCAATTTCCACCCGCCGAAGCTTTTTTCGTGAGTGAGATCAATAAACGCCAACAAATAAATCACCCTCGATAGCGTAAACACTTCTACAGGCCGCGCCATTACTGGCTTTGCGCGCAGCGTTTAATGTCCCTACAAAGAATCATACATTTGTGATGTCACTCACCTTTTAAAGTTGTATGACAAGTTATCTTTTCGCCGTCGCAAACGCTAAGCCGACGGAATGCATTACCGGTGTGAGAGGCATCGGGTTTAACGGTACGGATACCGACTTATGCACGCTTACTTATGGCAAGGTTCGGGCCGTTCCGGGACATGCTCCCGCTACGCCCCTCCCGTTACACAACTGCTCCCGGAAACGGTTGAGAGGTTGCCGTGCTCTGGCGCGGACATAACATAACGATGAGGTTTTAGATGCGTAAAATTAAAGGGTTACGTTGGTATATGATCGCACTGGTGACGTTAGGCACCGTGCTGGGCTACCTGACGCGTAACACCGTGGCAGCCGCAGCGCCGACGTTAATGGAAGAGCTGCATATCTCCACACAGCAATACTCCTACATCATTGCCGCCTATTCCGCGGCGTATACCATCATGCAGCCTGTGGCAGGCTATGTGCTGGATATTCTCGGTACCAAAATCGGTTATGCCTTCTTCGCTATCGCCTGGGCTGTGTTCTGCGGCGCCACCGCGCTGGCGGGAAGCTGGGGCGGCCTGGCGCTGGCGCGTGGTGCGGTCGGTGCGGCAGAAGCCGCGATGATCCCGGCCGGCCTCAAGGCCAGCTCTGAATGGTTCCCGGCAAAAGAGCGTTCCATTGCGGTCGGCTACTTCAACGTAGGCTCGTCCATCGGGGCAATGATTGCACCGCCGCTGGTGGTGTGGGCCATCGTGATGCACAGCTGGCAGATGGCGTTCATTATCTCTGGCGTGCTGAGCTTTGCCTGGGCGATGGCGTGGCTGGTTTTCTATAAACACCCGCGCGATCAGAAAAAACTCTCCGAAGAAGAACGCGAATACATCATTGGTGGTCAGGAAGCACAGCATCAGACCAACAACGGCAAGAAAATGACCGTCTGGCAGATCCTGGGCACCCGTCAGTTCTGGGGTATTGCCCTGCCGCGCTTCCTGGCTGAACCGGCGTGGGGTACCTTTAACGCGTGGATCCCGCTGTTCATGTTTAAAGTCTACGGCTTTAACCTGAAAGAGATCGCGATGTTCGCCTGGATGCCCATGCTGTTCGCTGACCTGGGCTGTATCGTGGGCGGCTACCTGCCGCCGCTGTTCCAGCGCTGGTTTGGGGTGAACCTGATTGTTTCCCGTAAGATGGTGGTGACCATGGGCGCCCTGCTGATGATTGGCCCGGGCATGATCGGCCTGTTCACCAGCCCGTACGTCGCCATTGCCCTGCTGTGCATCGGTGGTTTTGCGCACCAGTCCCTGTCCGGCGCGCTGATTACGCTCTCGTCTGACGTCTTTGGTCGTAACGAAGTGGCCACCGCCAACGGCCTTACCGGCATGGCCGCCTGGACCGCGAGTACGATGTTTGCGCTGGTCGTCGGCGCGCTGGCAGATACCATCGGCTTCAGCCCGCTGTTCGCCGTGCTGGCTATCTTCGACCTGCTGGGCGCGGTGGTGATCTGGACGGTGCTGAAAAGCAAATCGGCAGAGGAGCTGGCGAAAGAGACGCTCGGGAAACCGGCCACGCAGAGTTAGCGCCACCCGGCAAAATCTTCTCAAAAGCCGCCTTCGGGCGGCTTTTTTAATGGCAAAATCTGGAGAGTGGCACGCAAAAGTGGTATAACAAATCATCTGCCGTACCCTGCCTGGAGCGCATATGGAAATCACCGAACCACGTCGTTTATATCAGCAACTTGCTGCGGAGCTGAAAGATCGCATCGAGCAAGGGGTCTATCTTGTCGGTGATAAACTTCCCGCCGAGCGCTTCATCGCGGATGAAAAAAGCGTCAGCCGCACCGTGGTGCGCGAAGCGATCATCATGCTGGAAGTGGAAGGCTACGTTGAGGTACGCAAAGGTTCCGGCATTCACGTCATTTCCAATCTGCCAAAACACTCTCCCGTCGCGGACGAAAGCCTGGAATTCGCCAGCTATGGTCCGTTTGAGCTGCTCCAGGCTCGCCAGCTGATTGAAAGCAACATTGCCGAATTTGCGGCGACGCAGGTGACCAAGCAGGACATCATGAAGCTGATGGAAATCCAGGAAAATGCCCGTAAGGAAAAATGTTTCCGCGATTCAGAGTGGGATCTCCAGTTCCACGTCCAGGTCGCCCTGGCAACCCAGAATACGGCGCTGGCGGCAATCGTTGAGAAAATGTGGACTCAGCGCGTTCACAACCCGTACTGGAAAAAACTGCACGACCATATCGATTCCCGAACCGTCGACAACTGGTGTGACGATCACGATCAAATCCTTAAGGCGCTGATTCGTAAAGATCCCCATGCCGCTAAGCTGGCGATGTGGCAGCACCTGGAAAACACCAAGCAGATGCTGTTCAATGAAACCAGCGATGACTTCGAATTTAACGCTGACCGCTATCTTTTCGCCGATAATCCCGTCGTTCATCTCGATACGGCCTCCAGTGCCGCAAAATAGATGACCTTCCCGCTGGCAGGCGCCTCGCTGCGCCTTCTGGCTTCAGTGGGTAAGCAAAACATATATAGTGTCAGCCTTTGTAAATCCCCTCGCTCACTTCCTGGGCTTACGCCAAAATCAACTCACGCCTGCAAATTCTGTGACGCAGAACGTTGGGCTTTGTTACAATTGGATTCACTTCGTTATCTTGTAAGTTAGTGCTTGCTAACCAGCCAATTAACAGGAAACCGTGTTGGCCACACCGCAATGTGTCCGCGAGCGACCATAATGAAATCACAACAATGTCGCCGTGCTGTTTGCCCCGGATAACAGGCGTGACGTTAACCGATTTCCAGGAACACTGAATGGAACTTTTGACCCAACTGCTGCATGCCCTCTGGGCGCAGGATTTTGAAACGCTGGCCAACCCTTCCATGATTGGCATGCTCTATTTCGTCTTGTTTATGATCCTGTTCCTTGAGAACGGTTTGCTGCCTGCAGCCTTCCTGCCCGGTGACAGTTTGCTGGTGCTTGTCGGCGTGCTGTGTGCCAAAGGGGCGATGGCGTTTCCGCACACCATTTTATTACTGACCGTCGCGGCCAGCCTCGGCTGCTGGGTGAGTTACATCCAGGGGAGATGGCTGGGCAATACCCGGATCGTCCAGAACTGGCTCTCGCACCTGCCTGCACATTATCATCAGCGGGCGCACCACCTTTTCCATAAGCACGGGCTTTCCGCGCTGCTGATTGGCCGCTTTATCGCGTTTGTACGTACCCTGCTGCCGACCATTGCCGGTCTGTCGGGGCTGAGCAGCGCGCGCTTCCAGTTCTTTAACTGGATGAGCGGCCTGTTATGGGTGCTTATTCTGACGACGCTCGGCTATGCCTTGGGTAAAACGCCGGTCTTTATGAAATATGAAGACCAGCTCATGTCCTGCCTGATGCTGCTCCCCGTTGTGCTGCTGGTCTTCGGCCTGATCGGCTCCCTGGTCGTGCTGTGGAAAAAGAAATACGGAGCCAGAGGCTAACGATGGCTATCTCACCGCTCGCCCTGCGCCGTTTTGCCTGCGCCGTGATTGCGCTGATGGTGCTCAGCGCCATGCTGCTGGCATGGAGCGCGCTTTCGCACCAGGAATCCACGCTGGCCATTCGCCCGGTGAACCAGGGTGCCAGCGTGCCTGACGGTTTTTCTGTATGGCATCATCTGGATGCGAACGGGATCCGCTTTAAGAGCATCACCCCGCAGGACGATGTTTTACTGATCAAGTTCGATTCCCGTGCGCAAAGTGCCGCCGCGAAAGTGGTTCTCGACCGTACGCTGCCGCACGGGTACATCATTGCTCAGCAGGAAGATGACAGCCAGCCTGCAGCCTGGCTGTCGCTTATTCGCGATACGTCGCATCGGTTTGGATAACTTCCAGGATTCCGAATCTTTTCACTCACTTTGGTGAATCCCCCGTTTACTTACTATGCTTAAGTACGCGGAGCACCCCTCGATGTACTCCGCATAACTTTGGATAGCGGCTTATGCCGCCACACAATGGAAGGTTTCGATAATGAAATTCCGCATGACTCTGGCTCTGGCCCTTTTTTCTTTAAGCACAGCATCCTTCGCAAACTCTCTCTGTCAGGAGAAAGAACAGGATATTCAGCGTGAGATCGGTTATGCCGAAAAGCATAACAATCAGCACCGCGTTGATGGTCTCAAAAAAGCGCTGAGCGAAGTGAAAGCGAACTGTTCAGACAGCAAGCTTCGTGCCGACCACCAGAAGAAAATCGCTGAACAGAAGGACGAGATAGCCGAGCGCCGTCGCGACCTGCAGGAAGCGAAAGAGAAAGGGGATGCGGAAAAAATTGCTAAGCGCGAGAAGAAGTTGAAAGAAGCGCAGGACGACCTGAAAGCGCTGGAAGCTCGCGATTATTGAGTTAACGGAAATCTCAACAGGAGAGAGAATCATGTCAAAAGATACGACGTCTGACCATCTGCGCGCTGAACTGAAATCCCTGGCCGATACCCTTGAAGAGGTGCTGAACTCCTCTGCTGACAAGTCAAAAGAAGAGGTCAGCAAGCTGCGCAGCAAAGCGGAGCAGGCGCTGAAAGAGAGCCGCTATCGCCTGGGTGAAACCGGCGATGCGCTGGCAAAACAGACCCGCGAAGCGGCCGCGCGTGCGGACGAATACGTACGTGATAATCCATGGACGGGCGTAGGGATTGGTGCCGCAGTCGGTGTGGTACTGGGTGTCCTGCTGACGCGTCGTTGATATGGAAGATCCTCGTCACGCACAAGGGCCTGCTAACAACGTCCTCGGCATCGGCCAGCGTATTTTAACGACGCTGGTCGGGATTGCCGAAACGCGCGTCCGGCTGGCAGTGGTCGAGCTGGAAGAGGAGAAAGCTAACCTCTTCCAGATGCTGCTGATGCTTGGACTTACCATGCTCTTCGCCGCGTTTGGTCTGATGAGCCTGATGGTGTTAATCATCTGGGCCATTGACCCGCAGTATCGTCTTAACGCGATGATTGCCACCACCGTCGTTCTGCTGGTCGCAGCGTTGATTGGCGGTATCTGGACGCTGCGTAAAGCGCGTAAATCCACTTTCCTGCGCCATACGCGTCAGGAGCTGGCTAACGATCGCGCCCTACTGGAGGATGACAAGCCGTGAGCGGTAAAGCCGAACGTCAAAAGCGAAAAGCGTACCTGCTAAGCCAGATCCAGCAGCAGCGGCTGGATCTGTCTGCCAGCCGTCGCGACTGGATTGACGCGACGCGACGGTTTGATCGGGGCTGGAACACCTTCCTGAGCCTGCGGTCATGGGCGCTGGTCGGCAGCAGCGTGATGGCTATCTGGTCCGTTCGTCATCCAAATATGCTCATCCGCTGGGCGCGCCGTGGGTTTGGAGCCTGGAGCGCCTGGCGTCTGGTGAAAGCCACGATTCGTCAACAGCAGTTGCGGTGATAAAAGCAAAACGGTAACCCAGGTTACCGTTTTTTGTTTTTGCGCCCTATCCCCGTGGAAGAGGGTTGGGGTGAGGGCACCAGCGCGCACATCCCTTACTCAATATCTTTGAAGAAGATTGACAGTTTTCCTTGCTAACAATCGCCCACCGTCACGTTTATGATGCTCTCCATCGACAGCAACGACGCGGTATCTACCCGGAATTGCAGACAAATAACGTTCAGCCGCTGATGTGGTTTCCTGGAGAGTAAAATGAAAAAATTAGAAGATGTTGGTGTACTGGTAGCGCGTATTCTGATGCCAATTCTGTTCATCGTGGCAGGTTGGGGCAAAATTACCGGTTATGCGGGTACCCAGCAGTATATGGAAGCCATGGGCGTTCCGGGGTTCCTGTTGCCACTGACCATTCTTCTTGAGTTCGGCGGCGGCCTGGCAGTCCTGTTCGGCTTCCTGACCCGCACCACCGCGCTGTTTACCGCAGGCTTCACCGTGCTGACGGCGTTCATCTTCCACAGCAACTTTGCGGAAGGCGTGAACTCTCTGATGTTCATGAAAAACCTGACCATCGCGGGTGGCTTCCTGCTGCTGGCGGTGACTGGCCCGGGCGCATACAGCATCGACCGCGTTCTGAATAAGAAATGGTAAGCACGCTATACTGAATAAACACAAAGCGAGGAGACATCTCCTCGCTTTTGCTATCTGACGGAGGAGAAAAAATGGGACAACTCGTAGACGGCGTCTGGCAGGATGTCTGGTATGACACCAAATCCACCGGCGGTCGCTTTAAGCGCTCTGTTTCGGCCTTCCGTAACTGGCTAACCGCCGACGGTGCGCCGGGCCCGAGCGGCGAAGGCGGATTCGCGGCTGAGAAAGATCGTTATCATCTTTATGTTTCCCTCGCCTGCCCGTGGGCCCACCGCACGCTGATCGTGCGCAAGCTGAAAGGTCTCGAATCTTTAATTCCAGTTTCAGTCGTCAACCCGCTGATGCTGGAAAACGGCTGGACGTTTGACAGTGATTTCCCTGCGGCAACCGGCGACGAACTGTATCACCACGATTTCCTATACCAGCTCTATCTGCGCGCCGATCCGCACTACACCGGGCGCGTGACCGTTCCGGTGCTATGGGACAAGAAAAACCAGACGATTGTCAGCAATGAGTCTGCGGAAATCATCCGCATGTTCAATACCGCATTTGATGCGCACGGCGCCCGCGCCGGGGATTACTACCCGGTTGAACTGCGCGATAAGATTGATGAGCTGAACAGCTGGATTTACGACAACGTCAACAACGGTGTCTATAAGGCCGGTTTCGCCACCAGCCAGGAAGCGTATGACGAAGCGGTTGGAAAGGTGTTTGAATCACTGGAACGCCTGGAACAGATCCTGGGCCAGCATCGCTACCTGACGGGCGATCGCCTGACGGAAGCGGACATTCGCCTGTGGACCACGCTGGTTCGCTTTGATCCGGTCTATGTCACCCACTTTAAGTGCGATAAACACCGCATCAGCGATTACCTGAACCTGTATGGTTTCCTGCGCGACATTTACCAGATGCCGGGTATCGCCGACACGGTCGACTTCAACCATATTCGCACCCACTATTTCCGCAGCCACAAAACCATCAACCCGACGGGGATTATCTCCATTGGTCCGTGGCAGGATCTGGATGAACCTCACGGGCGCGACGTCCGTTTTGGATAAATATTAAGGGCACCAATCAATACCCTAAATAATTCAAGTTGCGTGAAGGCGGCGACGCAGCGAATCCCCAGGAGCGAACATTAGTATGTGACTGGGGTGAGCGAGGAAAGCCAACGCCCAGGCAACTTGAAGTATGACGGGTAAATGCCCTTTTTTAATTCACAATCTCCATCTATCCTTACCTCGATCGCTTAGAAAACAAGTGATTGACTGACTAATGAGGCAAGGAAAATGGACTGGTATTTAAAAGTACTGCGCAACTACATTGGATTTGGTGGCCGCGCCCGCCGCAAAGAGTACTGGATGTTCGTTCTGGTGAACTTCATCCTCGTCATGGTGCTGGGTATTGTGGATAAAATTCTTGGCTGGGAGCGGGCTGGCGGTGAAGGCGTGCTGACCACCATCTATGGCCTGTTAGTCCTGCTGCCATCGTGGGCGGTACTGTTCCGTCGGCTGCACGATACCGATCGTTCGGCGTGGTGGCTATTGCTGCTGTTGATCCCGATCGTGGGCTGGATTGTGATTTTGATCTTCAACTGCCAGAGCGGGACGCCGGGCGAAAACCGCTTTGGTCCGGATCCTAAGATCGGCGCATAAAAAAAAGCCCGGTGGCGCTTCGCTTACCGGGCCTACAAACCACAATTTTATTTATTATAGTGCGTGAAAAGCTTCGGAATTTCGCGTAAACACCATGATTTGGCTTCGCCCATGCTGTCACGGCGCCACGCCATAATGATATCCACCTCGTGGCTATATTCCGGGCTGACAACGCGCAGCCGCCCTTCTGCAATGTCTTTTTCGACAAACGGGTACGGCATGGTCGCCACGCCCAGCCCCGCCAGCAGCGCCTGCCGCTTGTCTTCCAGCGACGTGACCGTCAAACGAGGCTGCTTATCCAGTAACTGCACCGTCAGCACCGGACGCTCGCGTGCGGTATCCGCGACCGCCACGCCGCGATACTTCACGCGTGTGACTTCAGATAGCGGCTCCGGCTCCTGGTGAATCGGGTGGTTGGGGGCGGCAACGTAGACGTTCATCACGCTGTAGAGCTTGCGCGAGTTGATTTCTGATGAAGAACGGAAGTGCATGTCCGGAGCAATGACGATATCCGCCCTGCCCGTCTCCAATCGCTCCCACGCCCCTGCCAGCACCTCGGTGATAATTGACAGCTGCGTATTGGCCTTCGCCGCCAGGCGGTCCACCAGCGGGAACAGCGCTTCAGTCGGCACCAGCGCTTCGGTAACTAGCGTCAGATGGGTTTCCCAGCCGCGCGCCAGCGCTTCGGCATCCGTGGTGAGCTTGTCCGCCGCTTCCAGCAGCACGCGGCCGCGCTCCAGCAGCATTCTCCCCACGTTGGTGAATTTTGTTCGATGACCGGAGCGGTCAAAAAGCACCACGTCCAGCTCTTCTTCCAGCTTCTGCATGGTGTAGCTCAGCGCAGACGGAACGCGCCCCAGTTCATCGGCCGCTGCCGCAAAACTGCCGCGCCGGTCAATCGCGTCCATGACGCGAAGCGCCTCAAGCGTCAATGCTCTCTCTTTAGCCATCTCGTTCTCATTCAGGAAATTTGAACATACCAGGCAGAATATCTGGCTAACAATGAAGCGTCCATACCTTTACCATTGTTTTAGTGTAAAGAGAGGTCAAGTTTATGATTACGACAAGAACAGCTAAACAGTGCGGACAAGCCGATTTCGGTTGGCTGCAGGCCCGCTACACCTTTTCCTTTGGACACTACTTTGACCCTAAACTCCTCGGTTACGCTTCACTACGCGTGTTGAACCAGGAAGTGCTCGCCCCGGGCGCCTCCTTCCAGCCGCGTACGTACCCGAAAGTCGATATCCTGAACCTGATCCTGGAAGGCGAGGCAGAATACCGCGATAGCGAGGGCAATCATGTCCAGGCAAAGGCTGGCGAAGCGTTGTTAATTTCCACGCAGCCGGGCATTAGCTACAGCGAGCATAACCTCAGCAAAGATAAAACGCTGACCCGCATGCAGCTGTGGCTCGACGCCTGCCCTGAGCGAGAAAATCCGCTGGTACAGAAGTTAGATTTAACGGGCGATAAGCAACAGCTGATTGCATCGCCGGACGGCATTAAAGGTAGCCTGCAGCTGCGTCAGCAGGTGTGGCTGCACCATATCGAGCTGAAGAAAGGTGAACAGGCGAGCTTCCAGCTTCATGGTCCGCGCGCCTATTTGCAGTCTATTCACGGTACGGTGCATGCGGTGACGCATACGGAAGAGAAAGAAGCGCTCACCTGCGGCGACGGGGCGTTTATTCGTGATGAAGCGAATATCACCCTGGTGGCGGATACGCCGCTGCGCGCGCTGCTGATTGATTTGCCGGTTTAGAGAATGTCCTAACCCTCTCCCAATGGGAGAGGGAACCGATCGAGCCACGGCAGAATCATCCGGCGCCGTACGCGACAACGAAATCACTCTGCCAGCGCGTTAGCCATATCCGTTCTAATCTGTTTGCGCTGTTCCGGCGTCAATACCTGGCTGACGTCGAAGTAATATTTCACGCGGTAATAGCGGGTCTGCTCTTCAATTTTGCTGAATGCACTAAGCTGGCTTTTCACCGTGCTTTCGTCCCATTTGCCCGACTGGAACATATCGATCAGCGCGCCGTCCTTCACGCCCGTCATCGGGATCTTGCTAACATTTTGTTCCAGCTGCTTATGCAGATCTTCAATCTTCTTAACCTGCTCATTGCTGAGCTTCAGGTGCTGAACCAGCGGATCCTGCGACGGAGACGGGGCAGCCTCAACGTTCGCGGCCTGTGCCGTAAAACTGCACACGGCCAGCGCGGCGGCGGCCAACGCAATACGGGTCATTTTCATCATCTTACTGTCCTTACATGCTGTGATAGGGAAAAGCAGGCGTATTGTTTTTCAAGAGCGGATGAATATGTGTTAGTAATTATATAAACAATTTTGTATGTCCAGCGGGCAAAAAAATGCCCCCTGCGTTGAGGGGGCATGAGAACTCACTTTTAGATAGATTGAGTAAATGTTCGCGAAATCACATCCTGCTGCTGCTCGCGCGTCAGGGCATTAAAGCGCACCGCATAGCCCGAGACGCGGATGGTCAGGTTCGGGTAGTTCTCGGGATGCGCAATGGCATCGAGGAGCATCTCCCTGTTCATAACGTTAACGTTCAGGTGCTGCCCGCCCTCAATAGATGCTTCGTGATGGAAGTACCCGTCAAGCAGCCCTACCAGGTTGGTTTTGCGCACCAGCTCGTCCTTGCCCAGCGCCTGCGGCACGATAGAGAAGGTGTAGGAGATCCCGTCTTTGGCATAGGTGAACGGCAGCTTGGCGACTGATGTTAACGAGGCCACCGCCCCTTTTCTGTCGCGCCCGTGCATTGGGTTCGCGCCTGGGGCAAACGGCGTGCCGCCGCGTCGTCCGTCCGGCGTGTTCCCGGTCTTCTGACCGTAAACCACGTTGGAGGTGATGGTCAGGATCGACTGAGTCGGTACCGCGTTGCGGTAGGTTGGCAGCGCCTGAATTTTCTTCATAAAGCGCTCCACCAGGTCGCAGGCGATGCTGTCCACGCGGTCATCATTGTTACCGTACTGCGGATAGTCCCCTTCTATCACGAAATCGACCGCCAGTCCGGTATGGTCGCGCACCGGCTTCACCGTGGCGTATTTAATGGCGGACAGGGAATCCGCCGCCACCGACAGCCCGGCAATGCCGCAGGCCATCGTACGGTAAACGTCCCGGTCGTGTAGCGCCATCAGCGAGGCTTCGTAGCTGTACTTGTCATGCATGTAGTGAATGAGATTCAGGGCGCTGATGTACTGCACCGCCAGCCAGTCCATAAAGTGATCGAGGCTCGCCATCACCGTGTCGTAATCCAGCACGTCGTCCAGCAGCGGCTCGGTTTTCGGGCCGACCTGGATCTTCAGCTTCTCGTCCACCCCGCCGTTGATCGCGTACAGCAGCGTTTTGGCGAGGTTGGCGCGCGCGCCAAAGAACTGCATCTGCTTGCCGATCACCATCGGGCTGACGCAGCAGGCAATCGCGTAGTCATCGCTGTTGAAGTCCGCACGCATCAGATCGTCGTTTTCATACTGCAGCGACGAGGTGACAATCGACACCTGCGCGGCGTATTTCTTGAACGCGATCGGCAGCTGTTCTGACCAGAGGATCGTCAGGTTCGGCTCCGGCGCGGGCCCCATGGTGTGCAGCGTGTGCAGATAGCGGAAGCTGTTTTTGGTCACCAGCGTGCGCCCGTCCAGCCCCATGCCGCCGATCACTTCCGTGGCCCAGATCGGATCGCCGGAGAAGAGCGTGTCGAACTCCGGCGTGCGCAGGAAACGCACCATGCGGATCTTCATAATGAAGTGGTCGATCAGCTCCTGCGCCTGTACCTCATTCAGGCGTCCCGCCTGCATATCCCGTTCGATGTAGATATCGAGGAACGAGGCCGTGCGCCCCAGCGACATCGCCCCGCCGTTCTGGGATTTAACCGCTGCAAGGTAGGCAAAATAGAGCCACTGCACCGCTTCCCGAGCATTCATCGCCGGACGTGAGATATCAAAGCCATAGTTCGCCGCCATCTGCTGGATCTGCAGCAGCGCGCGCTTATGCTCCGCCAGCTCTTCACGCAGGCGGATCGTCGCCTCCAGATCCTCACCGCGCTCCAGCCTGCCCTGCAGATCCGTAAACTGGAGTTCGCGCTCGCGCACCAGATAAGCGATCCCGTACAGCGCCACGCGGCGATAGTCACCGATGATGCGTCCGCGCCCGTAGCCGTCCGGCAAGCCGGTCAGCACGCCGGATTTACGGCAGCGCATCATCTCCGGCGAATAGACGTCAAACACGCCCTGGTTGTGGGTTTTGCGCAGATCGGTAAACAGGTATTCGAACTGCGGATCCATCTCCCGACCATAGGCTTCGAACGAGCTGCGGATCATGTTGATCCCACCGTACGGATGCAGCGCGCGCTTGAGCGGTTTATCGGTTTGCAGACCGACGATCGTCTCCAGATCCTGGTCGATATAGCCCGGTCCATGAGCCGTAATGGTGGTGGCGATGTTGGTGTCGAAATCTACCGGGGCGTGGGTGGCGTTCTCCTGGCGAATGCCGACCATTACCTTCTGCCACAGCGCCGTCGTTGCTGGCGTCGCCTGCGCGAGGAAAGCTTCATCGCCTTCATAAGGGGTGTAGTTATGCTGAATAAAATCGCGGACGTTGACGGCGTTTTTCCATTCTTCACCGCGAAACCCGGCCCACGCGTCGCTGTAGGGCGCGACGCCCGTATCGATTGTTACTTTCATGTGTTTCTCGCTTTATCAGGCGTAAGCCGCAGCCGGGGTAACCTTCCCAAGACGGAGGGCGTCCAGCGCGATCATTTTTTCTTCGTTGGTAGGGATCACCGCGCAGGCCACGCGGGACGAATCAGTGCTAATGACGCGCTCACCCGCGCTGCCCGGCAGGGCATTTTTGGCGTCGTCGAGGCGGATGCCGAACACCTTCAGATGCTCCGCCACCAGCGCACGGACAAGCTTCGAGTTTTCGCCAATGCCGCCGGTAAAGACCACCCCATCCAGGCGGTGCAGCGACGCCGCGTGCCCGGCAATGTGTCGCGCAATGCGGTGAACGAAGGTCTGGATCGCAAGCACAGCCCGCTCGTTGCCTTCATGCCAGGCTTTCTCCAGCGCCCTCAGGTCTGAAGAGATGCCGGAGATCCCCAGCAACCCGGACTCTTTGTTGACCACGCGCTCCAGATCCTCAAACGATTGCCCGGTCTGCTGGGCAATCCACGCCATCGCGCCAAAATCCACGTCGCCGCAGCGCGTACCCATCATCAGTCCTTCCAGGGGGGTCATCCCCATCGAGGTATCAACGCTTTCGCCGTTGCGCACCGCGCAGATGGACGCCCCGTTGCCGAGATGGGCAATCACCAGGCCGCTGTCATCGGGGGACAGCCCGAGAAGCGTATGCGCCTGCGCGGCCACGTAACGGTGAGAGGTGCCGTGGAAGCCGTAGCGGCGCACGCCCAGCGCTTCAAAATAGCGGTACGGCAGGCCGTACAGATAGGCCTGCGGCGGCAGCGTCTGGTGGAAGCTGGTATCAAATACCGCCACCTGCTGCACGCCCGGGAACAGGCGCTCGGCCGCTTCCACGCCGCTCAGGTTGGCGTAGTTATGCAGCGGTGCCAGCGGGGAGACCTGGCGGATCTGCTCAATCACCGCTTCCGTGATCAGGGTCGACTCGCTGAAGAGATCGCCGCCGTGCGCAATGCGGTGGCCAATTAAGGTCACGCTGCTCATCAGGTTACGCTTCTCCAGCTCCAGGGCGATGGCAGCCAGCGCCCCTTCGTAGTCCTGGTGAGCCAGTCTGGCTGGCTCACCCCCGTTCACGGAAATAAAGGCTTTCTCGGTGTTGATCCCATCCGCAATGCCCGTCATCAGGGCGTCGCAGCTGCTGGCGTCGAGCACCGAAAACTTAACAGAGGACGAACCGCAGTTAATTACCAGTACAACCGGAAACTCAATCATCATGTGACTCCGCTCTTCCTGAGCAATGGTTTAGAACAGTTTGTAAACGATATTCAGAATGGTCAGCAGGCCCACAACCGTGACGAAGATGTTCTCGGGTTTGCCCTTATATTTCGCCATCGCTGGCGCTTTGCGGATGGCGTACATCGGCAGCAGGCACAGCAGAGAGGCGATAATTGGCGCGCCCATGGCTTCGATAAGGTCGAGAATGTTTGGGTTGGCGTAGGCCACAACCCAGGTGGAGCCCATGATGAACACCATGCTGATGGTGTTCAGTTTGCCGACAGAGACTTTCTTCTTATCGCCCTTGTAGCCAAACTTGAGGATCAGGCCATTTAGACCTTCCAGCGTGCCCAGGTAGTGCCCGAAGAAGGATTTGAAGATAGCAACCAACGCGATGATGGAGGCACCGTATTCCAGTACCGTCGCAAACGTCGATTTAGTTCCTGACATTGACGCAAAGTGGTTCGCCAGATAAGAGAGCACCGGAATATTCTGCGCCTTGGCCTCCGCCATATTCTGCGGAGAGAGCGTAAACAGGCAGCTAAAGGCGAAGAACATCACTACGGCGACCATCAGCATGCTGGCGCGACCGATGATTTTGGAACATTTCTGCTCGGTGAACTCTTTCCCGAACGTCGGCTCGTACTCTTCGCGCTTGGAGACCACAAACGAGGAGACGATAGGCGAGAAGTTGAAGGAGAAGACCATAATGGAGATACCCAGCCACACCGTGACCAGAATGCCGTCATGGCCGGTGAAGGCGATATCGCTCAGGTTGACCTGGTCGATTACCGCCGAGTTCCAGTAAGGGATCAGCGACAGCGAAATCAGCACCAGACTGGCGATAAACGGAAATACCAGGAAGCTCATCACCTTCACCATCAGGTCTTTACCGAACCAGATAACAAAGGCCATCAGCAGCAGCAGGAACAGCGCCACTACGCCGCGGTTCAGCGCAGGCAGCTGGAGCTGGTTTTCCCAGAAGGTCATAAAGGTGTTGGTAATGGTGACGCCGTAAATCCACAGCAGCGGGCAAATGGCGAAGAAGTAGAGGAACGTGATCACCACGCCACCGGTCTTACCAAAGTGCTCTTCCACCGTTTCAGTGATGTTGCCGGAGACGTTGCTGCCGGACAGACACAAACGCGCCAGCGCGCGGTGGCAGTAAAACGCAATCGGGAACGCGAGAACCAGCATCAGCAGGATGGGGATCAATCCGCCAAAGCCTGCGCGAATGGGGAAGAACAGCACGCCTGCGCCAATGGCGGTTCCAAACAGGCCAAGCGTCCAGGTGGTATCAGACTTACGCCAGGAGGACGTTTTTGTCTGGCCAACGATAATGCTTTCTGTGTTGCTCATAGGTCACCTTTATGCGTCAACGAAGCCGGTAATTTGGGAAACACGGGAGAGATCGATATTGCCGCCGGAAATAATGCAGACGGTTTTGCGGCCCTGAATATAGTGGTCCAGTTTGCCGCTTAATAACGCGGCACAGGCCAGTGCGCCGGCGCCTTCCGTCACCACTTTATTTCGCTGAATAAGGGCAATCATGCTGTTGCGAATATCGTCTTCGCTCACCAGCACAATGTCATCGACCAGTTCACGAACGATTTCGAAGGTTAATTTCCCGGGACGAGAGACGTCGCAGCCGTCGGCTAACGTGCCGGTAACGCGATGGTTGGTTATTTCTCCTGCCTGCCAGGAGGCTGCCATTCCGTGCACGTTTTCAGACTGTACGCCGATAATATTAATGGTCGGGTTAATGGATTTAATCGCCGTCGCAATCCCGGCAATTAAACCGCCGCCGCCGATAGGCACAATGACGTTATCCACGTCGTACAAATCTTCGAGAATTTCCAGGCCGATGGTGCCCTGCCCGGCAATCACTTTGGCGTCATCGTAAGGCGGAATAAAAATACGCCCTTCCATCTCGACGATTTCGCTGACTTTGGCGATGGTGTCATTAAAGTTCTCACCGTGCAGCACCACTTCCGCCGAGTAGTCCCGCGTCGCGGCCACCTTGGATTTTGGTGCGCCCATTGGCATCACCACTTTGCCATCGATGCCGAGCATGGCGCAGGAAAGGGAAACCCCCTGCGCGTGGTTTCCCGCGGAGCAGGCGACCACGCCCTTGCGTTTTTCAGCGTCGGTCAGCGAGCTTAACTTGTTAAACGCGCCGCGGATCTTAAACGAGCCGGTGCGCTGCATGTTCTCAAACTTCAGGAATATTTCGCCCTTACAGCTTTCGCTGAGATAATTCGAGCGTGGCATACCGGTTTTATATATTTTTCCTGCCAGTCGTTTTCTGGCGTCCTGAATATCTTCAATCGTTACCGGGAGATCGTAGGTAATATGCATAATATCCTCGTTATAATAATTCATTCTTTTCAGGCAAAGTCAGGGTATCAGCGCGTTAATACGTTAACGCTCTGGGTGTTTTTAAAATGAGTACTAATTATTCATCGTCGTCTTTCGATATTCATCGACGAATATTGTTTTGCCAGCTCAACTAATACTGACGCCGATTTTTTAATCCTGTAATTTTTTGACCACACGGCGGCATAACGCGCCACGGGCAATTCATCTTCCACTGGCAGCACAATAAATTGATCCGAACCGAACGGTGCAATCATGTCGCGGGGAATCACCGTCAGATAATCGGCATTCAGGACAAGGTTATAAATGGTGACGACGGAATCGGTCTGGACGATGTTTTCGATGCTGATGTGGTTGTCTTGCAGGGTGGTCAGAAGTTCTTTGTAGTAGCCCATATCGGTTTGCGGCATCACCCACTGTTCGTGCGTGAGCGATGCCAGTGTCGTCGGGCCGGTGCACGTTCGTGACTTGCTGGCGACCAGCACAAACTCGGACTCAAACAGCGGCTCGACGTGCAGATCCTGCAGCAGCATTTCATCACTCAGCGTGCCGATGGCGAAATCCAGACGGCCGTCGCGAATGGCCGGGAGGAAAGAGGAGAGCTGGGCTTCATACATCGAGACGCGCGCTTTCGGGAACACTTCCTTAAATTTTTTGATCATCCCGGACAGGAAGGTAAAGCCGATCAGCGAGGGGTAGCCAAAGGAGACGTCCATAACGGTGCTGAAACTCAGGCTGTTGATTTCGCTCACCATGTTTTTCATTTCGCGGGTGATCGACTCTGAGTACGAGAGCAGAACCTGGCCCGCGGCAGTGAGTTTTACGCCGGTATTTTTGCGCACCATCACTTCCACGCCGAAGTAAGACTCAATATCGCTGATGATTTTGCTGACGGCGGGTTGCGTCAGGCCCAGCTGTCTTGCTGCAGAACCTATGGAGCCACTTTTAATGACTTCCTGAAATACCACGAGGTGCTGTGTTTTCGGTAGAATAATAGTGTTCATAATATTCTGCGCTTATTTCCCTATGACGGGGTGAATTCTACTCAATAATGTTTGAAGGGGTATGTGCTGTTACTCACAATTTGCTTTCCAGGCCCTTTAACCCACACACCAAAAACCAAATAAAATCGTTATATATCAATAGAATATCACGATATAAATATGCTACTACGCTGATATTGATCAACAAAAATAGCGGTAATAAATTAATTTTATGGCGATAACCCGGATAAATTTTACCGTCCGGAAAAAATCAATAAAGACGATATTTCAGGCAATTAAAGCCTAATAAATAACCGCTATTTGTTTGAAACATTCTTTCAAATTATCAATTTTTTACGGCGTCAATTTTCAGACTTAAGGAAAAGAGTGGAATGCGTCACATATTCACGGGATAAATGTATTTGATTTCAATATATGTATATCAAACGAGAAAAGTTTCGGGATCATTAAGGTAACAATCATAACAAATTATCAACACTGAAAATCGTGCGTTTTTTAGCGTGAAATTTTGTGATGGCGATCGTCCACAGATACAGGAGCGATACCGAAGGAGTAAAAACAGTGAAATGTGCTTAATGTCGCAAATATGAGAATTGATGTCGTTTGTCTGGTTACCGGTGGTGCTGCGCTTATCCGGCCTGCAACACCCGGAAAGCAAAAACCCCGCCGAAGCGGGGTTTTTTAAGAAGTTGAAGCTGACCGATAAGCCGGGTTCTGTCGTTGGACAGTCATTCATCTAGGCCAGCAATCGCTCACTGGCTCAAGCAGCCTACCCGGGTTCAGTACGGGCCGTACCATGTGAACCCCTATTTGGCCTTGCTCCGGGTGGAGTTTACCGTGCCACGGACTGTTACCAGCCGCGCGGTGCGCTCTTACCGCACCCTTTCACCCTTACCTGATCCCGCTTGCGCGGGCCATCGGCGGTTTGCTCTCTGTTGCACTGGTCGTGGGTTTCCCCCCCAGGCGTTACCTGGCACCCTGCCCTATGGAGCCCGGACTTTCCTCCCCTCCGCCCGTCTCCCCCGAAAGGGACGACGACGAAGCGGCGACTGTCTGGTCAGCTTCGGCGCGCAGTATAGAGGGTTTGCGAGCCGCTGTCACCCTCAGGTGTGGGCAAGGCGTGATTAACGCGCCACTTCCACCTTCGCCAGTTTCTCGTAGTAGCACGCAATCGCGCTGTGATCGGCCGTGCCCAGGCCATCGGCACGCAGCGCCTGCATCATCTCCATGACCGCTGCGGTCAGCGGCAGCTGTGCGCCCACGCCGTGGGAGGTATCCAGCGCGTTGGCCAGATCTTTAATGTGCAGGTCGATGCGGAATCCCGGCTTGAAATTACGATCCATCACCATCGGCGCTTTGGCATCCAGTACGGTGCTGCCCGCCAGACCGCCGCGAATGGCCTGATAGACAAGGTCCGGGTTAACACCCGCTTTGGTTGCCAGCGTCAGCGCTTCGGACATGGCGGCAATGTTCAGCGCCACAATCACCTGGTTTGCCAGCTTGGTCACGTTACCCGCCCCGATCTCCCCGGTGTGCACCACGGAGCCCGCCATCGCTTTCATCAGGTCGTAGTATCTGTCGAAAACGGCTTTATCGCCGCCGACCATCACCGACAGCGTGCCGTCGATCGCTTTTGGTTCACCGCCGCTGACCGGCGCATCCAGCATATCGACGCCCTTCGCTTTTAACGCCTCGCTGATTTCACGGCTTGCGAGCGGCGCAATAGAACTCATATCAATCAGCACCAGGCCCGGCTTCGCGCCGTCGATAATACCGTTTTCCCCCAGCGCAACGTCTTTAACATGCGGGGAGTTGGGCAGCATGGTGATGATGACATCGCACTGCTCGGCAATGGCCTTAGCGGTGGTGGCCGTTTCTGCGCCAGCCGCTATCACCTCTGCCAC
Source organism: Enterobacter sp. 3U4 (assembly GCF_057224565.1). Classification (NCBI taxonomy): domain Bacteria; kingdom Pseudomonadati; phylum Pseudomonadota; class Gammaproteobacteria; order Enterobacterales; family Enterobacteriaceae; genus Enterobacter; species Enterobacter sp. 3U4. Next base: position 4,733,881 of record NZ_CP136665.1, on the reverse strand, counting down.
GGTCTGCGGATTGCGATCGGATACCACCAGTGAGTAACCCGCTTTGATGAGGTTCTTACTCATTGGTTTACCCATGATCCCCAGGCCAATAAAACCCACTTTCAGCGTCATATCTGTTTCCTCATGATGGTTATTTTTTAAAAGCGTCGGCTAATTTCTGCGTGGCCGAGCGGAAAACGCCGAGGTCGCTCCCGACGGCAACAAACGTGGCTCCCCACTCCAGATAGCGGCGGGCGTCAGCCTCAACCGGCGCCAGAATGCCGCACGGTTTGCCGTGTGCTTTAGCGCGGGCAAAGATGTGCTGGATCGCGCGCTGCACGTCAGGGTGGCTGGCGTTGCCCAGATGGCCAAAGGCGGCAGCCAGATCGCTCGGGCCGACGAAGATACCGTCCACGCCGTTTGTGGCGGAAATCGCGTCGACGTTATCAACGCCCTGCTGGCTCTCGATCTGAACCAGAATGGTGATGTTGCTGTTGGACTGCGCGAAGTAGTCCGGCACGGTGCCAAACATATTGGCTCGGTGCGAAACGGAGACGCCGCGGATCCCTTCTGGCGGATAGCGCGTTGACGCAACGGCCAGCGCCGCTTGTTCTTCCGTCTCCACAAACGGGATCAGGAAGTTGTAGAAGCCGATATCCAGCAGACGCTTGATAATCACCGGTTCGTTGGTGGGGACACGCACGACCGGAGCACTGGGGCTACCTTTCAGCGCCATCAGCTGAGGAATAAACGTGCTGATATCGTTCGGCGCATGTTCGCCGTCCAGCACCAGCCAGTCGAAACCGGCCAGGCCCAGCACTTCGGTGCTGATTGGGTTTGCCAGCGCGGACCAGCAGCCAATCTGAATCTGGTGCGTCGCGAGAGCCGCTTTAAATTTATTCGGGAAGATCGCGTTATTCATCGTATTTACCTTTTTATTCCGCAGCTTTTTTCAGCATCATTTTATTTATTCAGACACCGCGCCAGTATGATATTTATTATTCTGACGTATTATGGCGTGATAAAAACGTCATTCAGTATAAGACGCAATTCGCGACCGCACATTGTTTTAATGCTCAGGTATTGCGCTATATTTTGATAAATTTTTTTGCATATGCACAAAGCACTGGGCGCTAATGCACAGAATCAAGGATTACGGGTTCTGAAGCGATCGGGATCACATTTTGCTATTCATTCTGCTGACATGCTTTATTTCTGAAAGCCGCGTATTTATTTCTACCATTAGAAAAATGGCTGAATTTATTATCAGACTTTTTGCTGGAGAATACTGAACAATGGCCGACATTGAAATTCGACAGGCACCGCCGACGGCATTTTATATAAAAGTGCACGACGCCGATAACGTGGCGATTATCGTCAACGACAATGGCTTAAAAGCAGGAACCCGCTTCCCGGACGGGCTTGAGCTGATTGAGCATGTTCCGCAGGGACATAAAGTCGCCCTGGTGGATATTCCTGCTAACAGCGAAATCGTGCGTTACGGTGAAGTCATCGGCTATGCCGTCCGCCCTATTCCGCAGGGAAGCTGGGTTGAGGAGTCGCTGGTGGCGCTGCCGGAAGCGCCGCCGCTGAACACGCTTCCGCTGGCAACCCGCGTGCCGGAGCCGCTTCCCCCGCTGGAAGGCTATACCTTTGAAGGCTATCGCAATGCGGACGGCAGCGTCGGCACCAAAAATCTGCTCGGCATTACCACCAGCGTGCACTGCGTGGCTGGAGTAGTGGATTACGTGGTGAAAATCATCGAACGCGACCTGTTGCCAAAATACCCGAACGTCGACGGCGCGGTGGGCCTGAACCACCTCTACGGCTGCGGCGTGGCGATTAACGCGCCCGCTGCCGTGGTGCCTATCCGGACCATCCACAATATCGCCCTGAACCCGAACTTTGGCGGCGAGGTGATGGTTATTGGCCTCGGCTGTGAAAAATTGCAGCCAGAACGTTTGCTTCAGGGTACCGAGGATGTCAAAGCCATCCCGGCAGACGAGGCCAGCATCGTGCGCCTGCAGGACGAACGCCACGTCGGTTTCCGCTCAATGGTCGACGATATTCTGCAGGTGGCAGAGCGTCATCTGGACAAACTTAACCGCCGCCAGCGTGAAACGTGCCCGGCCTCTGAGCTGGTTGTGGGCACCCAGTGCGGCGGCAGCGATGCCTTCTCCGGCGTGACGGCTAACCCGGCGGTGGGCTTTGCATCCGATCTGCTTGTTCGCTGCGGCGCCACGGTGATGTTCTCCGAGGTGACCGAAGTGCGTGACGCCATCCATCTTCTGACGCCGCGCGCCGTTAATGAAGAGGTCGGCAAGCGCCTGCTTGAGGAGATGGCCTGGTACGATAACTATCTCGATATGGGCAAAACTGACCGCAGCGCCAATCCCTCCCCCGGAAACAAGAAAGGCGGCCTGGCAAACGTGGTGGAAAAAGCCCTCGGCTCCATTGCCAAATCCGGCCAGAGCGCGATTGTGGAAGTGCTCTCTCCTGGCCAGCGCCCGACGAAACGCGGCCTGATCTACGCGGCAACGCCGGCCAGCGATTTTGTGTGCGGTACGCAGCAGGTCGCATCCGGCATTACGGTGCAGGTCTTCACCACCGGGCGCGGCACGCCGTACGGTCTGATGGCGGTACCGGTGATCAAAATGGCGACCCGCACCGCGCTCGCGAACCGCTGGTATGACTTAATGGATATCAACGCGGGCACCATCGCCACCGGAGAAGAGAGCATTGAGGACGTGGGCTGGAAGCTGTTCCACTTCATTCTGGATGTCGCCAGCGGGCGGAAGAAAACCTTTTCGGATCAATGGGGATTACACAACCAGCTGGCGGTGTTTAACCCGGCACCGGTGACGTGATTTCCCCTCACCCTGCCCTCTCCCCCCAGGGGAGAGGGTAAAAAACTTAAACCAACACCACCTCAATCCCACTTTTCCGTAATCCTTCCAGACTCTCCGCCGGAATACCTTCATCGACAATAATCATATCAATCCGTTGCGTATCAATGATTTTATGCAGGCTTGAGCGGTTAAACTTGCTGGAGTCCGTCACCACAATAATGCGCTCTGCCACCTCGCACATTTTGCGGTTCAGACGGGCTTCGTCTTCGTTATGCGTACTCACGCCCCGATCGAGATCGATGGCATCGACGCCCAGGAACAGCAGGTCAAAATGGTAATTCTGTAGCGACTGTTCTGCCTGGTCACCGTAGAAGGATTGCGACTGACGACGCAAATGCCCGCCGGTCATCAGCAACTCCACCCCGTCTGCTTCCAACAGCGCATTCGCCACGTTCATGCCGTTGGTCATCGCAATGACGTCCGTGTGCTGACGCAGCATGCGGGCGATTTCAAACGTCGTGGTACCCGAATCCAGAATGATACGGTGCCCGGGTTTTACCAGCGCGGCAGCGGCCTGGGCAATGCTGCGCTTCACTGCCGTATTCAATGAACTCTTATCTTCCACGGAAGGCTCAGCGCCCGACATGTTACCTTCGCAAATCAGTGCGCCGCCGTAGGCGCGAACGGCAATGCCCTGCTTTTCAAGAAAGGCGAGGTCATTGCGGATCGTCACCGTCGATACGCCGTACAGATGAGACAGATCGTTAACCTGCACGCTTCCCTGCGCCCGCAACCGCTGAATGATCTGCTCTCGCCTTTCACTGGTGCCGGTGATGCGCTTTTCCGCGGATGAATCGGTGCTGCTCATACGAGCTCCTTAATCAATATTCTTTCGTTTCATTTCGTTTTGCCTATTAAGGCCTTTCCTTTACGGGAATGCAACCCCCCTCTGGTGAGACTACGCAAGATAGTACTGCGCTGAAACCTTTCATTATGTTTCTTTTGTGAAACAGATCGGAAAACTATTATCTTTCGTTTTATTTTTATATCACCATGATGCAGGATTAAATGAAACAAAACGAAAGATAAATATCATTACCATCCGAAATGGAGAGGAAAGTGAAACATCTGACAGAAATGGTGGAACACCATAAACGGGGGAATTCAAACGGGATTTACGCCGTCTGCTCCGCGCATCCGCTGGTACTGGAAGCTGCAATTCGTTACGCGCATTCGCATCGATCCCCGCTGCTGATCGAGGCCACCTCCAATCAGGTGGATCAGTTTGGCGGCTATACCGGCATGACGCCCGCTGATTTTCACGGGTTTGTCTGCCAGCTCGCGGACTCGCTCGGCTTCCCGACGTCACAGCTGATCCTCGGCGGCGATCACCTGGGCCCTAACCGCTGGCAAAATCTCCCTGCGGAACAGGCGATGGCAAATGCCGACGATCTGATCAAAAGCTATGTTTCAGCCGGATTCAAAAAGATCCACCTCGACTGCAGCATGTCCTGCGCGGACGACCCGGTCCCCCTCACCGACGCGATCGTCGCCGGGCGCGCCGCACGCCTGGCGAAGATTGCCGAAGCGGCCTGCCGCGAGCAGTTTGGTGAATCCGATCTGGTCTACGTGATCGGCACGGAAGTGCCGGTCCCCGGCGGCGCACACGAGACGCTCACCGAACTTGCCGTGACCACGCCGGACGCGGCCCGCGCCACGCTTGAAGCGCACCGCCACGCGTTCGAAAAGGAAGGCTTGACCGACATCTGGCCGCGCATTATTGGCCTGGTGGTCCAGCCTGGCGTGGAGTTCGACCATGCGCACGTCTGCGACTATCAGCCGGAGAAAGCCGTTGCCCTGAGCAAAATGGTTGAAGCCTACGACACGCTGGTGTTTGAAGCGCACTCCACCGACTACCAGACGCCGCAGGCGCTGCGAAAGCTGGTCAACGATCACTTTGCGATTCTGAAAGTTGGCCCTGCCCTGACCTTCGCCCTGCGCGAAGCGCTCTTCTCGCTGGCCGCCATCGAAGAGGAGCTGCTGCCAGCGAAAGCCGTTTCTGGCCTGCGTCACGTGCTGGAAAACGTCATGCTCGATCGCCCGGAATACTGGCAAAGCCATTACCACGGTGACGGCAACGCGCGTCGCCTGGCCCGCGGCTACAGCTACTCTGACCGCGTGCGCTATTACTGGCCGGACAGCCAGATTGACGACGCCTTTGAACGGCTGGTGCGCAACCTGGCAGACGAGCCCATTCCGCTGCCGCTGATCAGCCAGTACCTGCCGTTGCAGTACGGCAAAGTTCGCGAGGGTGCTCTCAAGTCAACGCCACGGGAACTCATCATTGACCACATTCAGGACATACTCCAGCAGTACCACGCCGCCTGCGAAGGCGTAACGACTCAAAACGCATAATAAAAAGAGGAAAGCGCTATGCCAAACATTGTCTTATGCCGCATTGATGAACGTCTGATCCACGGTCAGGTGGGCGTGCAGTGGGTGGGGTTTGCGGGGGCAAACCTGGTACTCGTCGCCAACGACGAGGTGGCTGAAGATCAGGTTCAACAGAACCTAATGGAGATGGTGCTCGCGGAAGGGATCGCCGTGCGCTTCTGGTCGCTGCAAAAAGTGATCGACAACATTCACCGCGCCGCTGACCGACAGAAAATCCTGCTGGTCTGCAAATCACCCGCTGATTTTCTGAAGCTGGTTGAGGGCGGCGTGCCCATCACCCGTATCAACGTAGGAAACATGCACTACGCCAGTGGCAAACAACAAATTGCCAAAACGGTCTCTGTCGACGCGAACGATATCGCCGCGTTCAACGGCCTGAAAGCGGCCGGGGTGGAATGCTTCGTTCAGGGCGTTCCAACAGAAACTGCTTTGGATCTCTTTAAACTGCTCTGAGGGATTCACAATGGAAATCAGTCTGTTGCAGGCGATGGGGTTGGGCATACTCGCCTTTATCGCCGGTCTGGATATGTTTAACGGGTTAACGCACATGCACCGCCCGGTGGTGCTCGGGCCGCTGGTCGGCCTGATTCTGGGCGATCTGCATACCGGAATTTTGACCGGCGGCACGTTAGAGCTGGTGTGGATGGGGCTGGCCCCGCTCGCCGGTGCCCAGCCGCCGAACGTCATTATCGGCACCATCGTGGGTACCGCATTTGCCATCAGCACCGGCGTGAAGCCAGAAGTTGCCGTTGGCGTCGCCGTCCCGTTTGCCGTCGCGGTACAGATGGGAATTACGTTCCTCTTCTCGGTGATGTCCGGCGTAATGTCACGCTGCGATCGCATGGCGGCCAATGCAGATACTCACGGTATTGAACGGGTTAACTATCTTGCGCTGCTGGCGCTCGGCATCTTCTATTTTCTGTGCGCCTTCCTGCCGATCTACTTCGGTGCAGAACATGCGAAAACCGCCATTGATGTTCTGCCAGCGCGTCTGATTGACGGCCTCGGCGTTGCGGGCGGCATCATGCCTGCCATCGGCTTCGCCGTGCTGCTGAAGATCATGATGAAAAACGTCTACATCCCTTACTTCATTATCGGTTTTGTCGCCGCCGCCTGGCTCAAGCTTCCGGTGCTGGCGATTGCGGCGGCCGCGCTGGCCATGGCGCTGATCGACCTGATGCGTAAATCACCTGAACCGACGGCTCCCGCAGCCCAGAAAGAGGAATTCGAAGATGGCATCTAATCAAACAACGTTACCGGGCGTGTCTGAATCCGAAGAGACGCTGCTGACCGGCGTCAACGAAAACGTCTACGAAGACCAGAGCATCGGTGCCGAACTGACGAAAAAAGATATTAACCGCGTGGCATGGCGTTCGATGCTGCTGCAGGCCTCGTTTAACTATGAACGTATGCAGGCCTCCGGCTGGCTGTACGGGCTGCTGCCCGCGCTGAAAAAGATCCACACCAACAAGCGGGACCTGGCGCGGGCGATGAAAGGCCATATGGGCTTCTTTAACACCCACCCGTTCCTGGTGACCTTTGTTATCGGCATCATTCTGGCGATGGAGCGCTCCAAGCAGGATGTGAACAGCATCCAAAGCACCAAAATTGCCGTCGGCGCGCCGCTCGGCGGTATTGGCGACGCCATGTTCTGGCTAACCCTGCTGCCCATCTGCGGCGGTATCGGCGCCAGCCTGGCGCTGCAAGGATCGATTCTTGGGGCCGTGGTCTTTATCGTGCTGTTTAACGTGGTACACCTCGGCCTGCGCTTTGGCCTGGCGCACTACGCTTACCGGATGGGCGTGGCGGCCATCCCGCTAATCAAAGCCAACACCAAAAAGGTCGGTCACGCGGCGTCTATCGTCGGGATGACGGTAATTGGCGCGCTGGTGGCAACCTACGTCCGCCTCAATACCACGCTTGAAATCAAAGCGGGTGATGCCGTTGTCAAACTGCAGGCCGACGTGATCGACAAGCTAATGCCCGCATTCCTGCCGCTGGTCTACACCCTGACCATGTTCTGGCTGGTGCGCCGCGGCTGGAGCCCGCTGCGGCTGATTGGTATCACCGTGCTGCTGGGCGTTGTCGGTAAATTCTGTCACTTCCTGTAAAAGCAAAGAGGTTGCGATGTTAGGCATTATTTTGACGGGTCACGGCGGGTTTGCCAGCGGGCTTGAGCAGGCGATGAAGCAGATCCTCGGCGAACAGCCGCAGTTTATCGCCATCGATTTTCCCGAAACGTCCACCACCGCGCGGCTGACCGCTCAGCTTGAGCAGGCAGTGAGCGAGCTGGATGCAGAGCACGATATTGTGTTTCTCACCGATTTGCTCGGCGGCACGCCGTTTCGCGTCGCATCGACGCTCGCCATGCAACGGCCGGGCAGCGAAGTGATTACCGGGACCAACCTGCAGCTGCTGCTGGAGATGGTGCTGGAGCGCGACGGATTAAGCAGCGAAGCGTTTCGTCTGCAGGCGCTGGAGTGCGGGCACCGCGGCCTGACGAGCCTCGTAGACGAGCTGGGACGCTGTCGCGTGGAAGCCCCTGCCGAGGAAGGGATATGAGCCAGCTGCTGCGCGCGAGGCGGGTGCTTACCGAACAGGGCTGGCTGGATGACCACCAGCTACGCATTGAAAACGGCGTGATTGCGGCTATTGAGCCTGTCCCGCCGGGCGTGACGTCGCGCGATGCGGAACTGCTCTGCCCGGCGTATATCGATACGCATGTTCACGGCGGTGCGGGCGTGGACGTGATGGATGATGCGCCTGACGTGCTGGATACTCTGGCAATGCATAAAGCGCGCGAAGGCGTGGGCGCCTTTTTACCCACGACCGTTACCGCGCCGCTGGAGGCTATCCATGGTGCGCTCGCGCGAATCGCCCGACGCTGTCAGTCGGGCGGCCCCGGCGCGCAGATCCTGGGCAGCTACCTGGAAGGACCGTACTTTACGCCACAGAACAAAGGGGCGCATCCGCCGGATCTGTTCCGGGAACTGGATATTGCCGAGCTGGACAGGTTAATTGACGTTTCACTGAGCACGTTACGGGTGGTGGCGCTGGCGCAGGAAAAACCCGGCGCGTTGCAGGTGATTCGCCATCTTAAACAGCACGGAATACGCGTGATGCTGGGCCACAGTGCCGCTACGTTCGATGAAACCCTCGCCGCGTTTGATGCGGGTGCCGATGGGCTGGTGCACTGCTATAACGGCATGACGGGACTGCATCACAGAGAACCCGGCATGGTTGGCGCCGGGCTGACGGATAAACGGGCGTGGCTGGAGCTGATTGCCGACGGGCATCACGTCCATCCGGGAGCCATGCGTTTATGCAGTTGCTGCGCAAAAGAACGCCTGGTGCTGATCACCGATGCCATGCAGGCGGCCGGTATGCCGGACGGACGGTATACGCTCTGTGGTGAAGAGGTCTCGATGCAAAACGGCGTGGTTCGAACCGGCTCCGGCGGGCTGGCGGGTAGCACGCTGTCGCTGGATGCCGCGGTCAGGAATATGGTGGAGTACGCGGGCGTAACCGCCGAAGACGCTATCCATATGGCCTCGCTACACCCTGCCCGGCTGCTGGGCGTTGGCGGTCAGCTCGGCTCCTTAGCCCGGGGTAAACGCGCCAATATCATTGCGCTTAACGGGGGTTTACACCTCCAGCAGATCTGGATTCAGGGCCAGGCTCTCCCCCTTTAGCCCTTTCATTGTGTCTCCTTTTGGCTTTACGGCCTGAGACCGTAAGGCCTTTCTTTTCCTTTCCTTTAATCTCCCTCTTCCTTTCACGATCACACTTTTCGTTTTATTTCTTTTCTTTCATTGAAGTTTCGATTTCTTTTCTATAGATTTTATTTAACTGCTAAAGTGAACAAGTGAAACGAAACGAAAGATAGCGACACGATTGCCAGCGTCTGATGTGGAATTCACACGACTAAGGACTGAGTTATGCCACAAACTACCACCGCCGCAACCGGCACCTGGACCGAGGAAGAGATCCGCCAGCAGCCTGCCAGCTGGATCCGCTCGCTCAACAATATCGATAGCCTGCGCTCTTCGATCGACAGCTTCCTGACGCCGCTGCTGCGCAAGCACGATCTGCGGATCGTCCTGACCGGCGCGGGCACGTCCGCGTTTATCGGCGATATCGTTGCGCCATGGCTTGCGAGCCACACCGGGAAAAATATCTCCGCCGTACCGACCACTGACCTGGTCACAAACCCGATGGATTACTTCAGCCCTGCGCATCCGCTGCTGCTGGTTTCGTTTGCCCGATCCGGCAACAGTCCGGAAAGCGTCGCGGCCGTTGAGCTGGCCAATCAGTTCGTACCGGAGTGCTACCACCTGTCGATCACCTGTAACGAGGCCGGAAGCCTGTACCAGACAGCCGTCGACAGCGATAACGCTTATGCCCTGCTGATGCCTGCCGAAACGCACGATCGCGGGTTCGCGATGACCAGCAGTATCACCACGATGATGGCGAGCTGTCTGGCCGTATTCGCCCCGGAAACGATCAATAGCCACACCTTCCGCGACGTTGCAGATCGCTGTCAGGCGATCCTCACTACGCTCGGCGATTTCAGCCACGGCGTCTTTGGTAATGAAGCGTGGAAACGCGTCGTGTATCTGGGAAGCGGCGGCCTGCAGGGCGCGGCGCGCGAATCGGCGCTAAAGGTGCTGGAGCTGACGGCGGGCAAGCTGGCGGCATTTTACGATTCCCCCACCGGTTTCCGTCACGGGCCGAAGTCGCTGGTGGATAACGAAACGCTGGTGGTGGTGTTTATCTCGAGCCATCCGTATACGCGTCAGTACGATCTGGATCTGTTGGCCGAACTGCGCCGCGATCGCCAGGCCCTGCGCGTCGTCGCCATCGCCGCTGAAAACGATCCGGCAATCGAAGCGGGTGCGCACATTCTGCTGCCGCCTTCACGTCCGTTTATCGATATGGAGCAGGCGTTCTGCTTCCTGATCTATGCCCAGGTCTTTGCGCTCACGCAGTCGCTCAGCGTGGGCAATACGCCCGATACGCCATCCGCCAGCGGAACGGTCAACCGCGTGGTGCAGGGCGTTGTTATTCATCCGTGGCAGGCTTAAGAGGATCTGATTATGAGTATTATCTCGACGAAATATCTTCTCCAGGACGCTCAGGCAAAAGGCTATGCCGTTCCGGCGTTCAACATCCACAACGCGGAGACGATCCAGGCGATCCTCGAAGCGTGCAGCGAAATGCGATCGCCAGTGATCCTCGCAGGCACGCCGGGCACCTTTAAGCATATTGCGCTGGAAGAGATCTACGCCCTGTGCAGCGCGTATTCCCTGACCTATGACATGCCGCTGGCGCTGCACCTCGATCACCACGAATCGCTGGACGATATTCGCCGCAAGGTCAACGCGGGCGTGCGCAGCGCGATGATCGACGGCAGCCACTATCCCTTTGGACAGAACGTGAAGCTGGTGAAGTCGGTGGTCGATTTTTGCCACCTCAACGACTGCAGCGTCGAGGCCGAACTGGGCCGCCTGGGCGGAATGGAAGATGACATGAGCGTTGACGCGGAAAGCGCGTTTCTCACCGATCCGCAGGAAGCGAAACGCTTCGTCGAACTGACCGGCGTCGATAGCCTTGCCGTCGCCATCGGCACCGCGCACGGCCTGTATACCAAACGCCCAAAAATCGACTTCCAGCGGCTGGCGGAAATCCGTGAAGTGGTCAGCGTGCCGCTGGTGCTGCACGGCGCGAGCGATGTGCCGGATGAGGATGTGCGTCGCACTATCGAACTGGGCGTGTGCAAAGTTAACGTGGCAACCGAGCTGAAAATTGCTTTCTCTGACGCGGTTAAGGCCTGGTTTGCCGAAAACCCGCAGGGCAACGATCCGCGCTTCTATATGCGGGTCGGCATGGACGCCATGAAAGAGGTGGTAAGAAGCAAAATCACCGTTTGCGGCTCCGCAAACCGGCTATTGCTTCCAGCGGAAGCCTGATCCCATCGCGCATTACGTCAGTACCTAAAAAATAACTATAAGCCTCGCAAATATGAAGGCGCGTCCTTAAGTCGGACAGCGCCTTCCATTATCCTAAAAATCCGAGGAGTCCCTACATGACACAGGAAAAGTCGTTTAAATCGAAAGCGTGGGAATTTTTCCAAAGCCTGGGAAAGACCTTTATGTTCCCGGTCTCCCTGCTGGCCTTTATGGGGCTGCTTCTGGGAATCGGTAGCTCCGTCACCAGCCCTTCCACCATTAAAAGTTTTCCCTTTCTGGGCGGCGAGTTAACGCAGTTGACCTTTGGCTTTATCGCCATGGTGGGCAGCTTCGCCTTTACCTATCTGCCGCTGATGTTCGCCATGGCGATCCCGATGGGCCTCGCGAAACGCAACAAGGCCGTGGGCGCCTTTGCCGGGTTCGTTGGCTATATGCTGATGAACATGAGCATTAACTACTATCTGATCGCCACCCATCAGCTTGCCGACGCCGCTACCATGAGACAGGTGGGACAATCGATCGTGCTGGGGATCCAGACCCTGGAGATGGGCGTGCTGGGCGGCATCGTGGTGGGGGTGATTACCTATTTCCTGCACGAGCGTTTTCAGGACACGGTCCTCCACGACGCCTTTGCCTTCTTTAGCGGCATCCGTTTTGTACCGATTATCACCGCCCTTACCCTTTCACTGGTCGGTCTGTTCATTCCCCTGCTGTGGGAATACGTGGCGCTGGGGATTGCCGGGATTGGCCATATTATCCAGAGCACCAGCGTTTTTGGCCCCTTCCTTTACGGCGTAGGCGTGCTGCTGCTTAAACCCTTCGGCCTGCACCACATTCTGCTGGCGATGGTGCGCTTCACGCCAGCAGGCGGCATTGAAATGGTCAACGGTCATGAAGTGGCCGGTGCGCTAAATATCTTCTACGCCGAGCTGAAAGCCGGACTGCCGTTTAGCCCGCACGTTACCGCGTTTCTATCGCAAGGGTTTATGCCGACCTTTATCTTTGGCTTACCTGCCGTGGCGTACGCCATCTACCGCACCGCGCGTCCGGAAAACCGCCCGGTGATTAAGGGGCTGCTGCTTTCCGGCGTGCTGGTGTCCGTCGTCACCGGTATTTCAGAGCCGATTGAGTTTCTGTTCCTGTTTATCGCACCTGTGCTTTACGCCTTCCACATCGTGATGTCTGGCCTGGCGCTGATGGTGATGGCACTGCTCGGCGTCACCATCGGCAACACCGACGGTGGGATTCTGGATCTGCTGATCTTTGGCGTGATGCAGGGGATGTCGACCAAATGGTATCTGCTGTTCCCGGTCGGTATCGCCTGGTTTGCTATCTACTTCTTCGTCTTCCGCTGGTACATCCTCAAACACGATATCAAGACGCCGGGACGTGAAGTGGATGCACAGGCTGCACAGCAGGCCGTCGAAGCCAACACCCGCGCGCGTGGAAAATCGAAATACGATCATGGGCTTATCCTGCAGGCGCTCGGTGGCAAAGAGAACATAGAGTCGCTCGACAACTGCATCACCCGCTTGCGTCTGGTGGTGAAAGAGATGGGCCTTATCGATCAGCAGACGCTGAAAGCGGCGGGCGCCCTGTCGGTGGTTGTGTTGGATGCTCACAGCGTGCAGGTGATCATTGGCCCGCAGGTGCAGAGCGTCAAAACCGGCATTGAAGCCTTAATTTAACAGGGGGTCGTTGTGTTTGATTTCGACAAAATCGTCGAGCGTAAAAGCGATAAGTGCCGCAAATGGGACCATGCGTTTGTCTGCTCACGCTTTGGTGATGTTCCGGAGGGGTTTATCCCGCTATGGATCGCAGATATGGATTTCACCTCGCCGCCCGCCGTTATTGAAGGCTTCCAGCGCATCGTGGAGCACGGCACCTTTGGCTATACCTGGTGCTTCGACGAATTCTACGACGCGACGATCGCCTTCCAGCGCACGCGTCATCAGGTTGAGGTGGAGAAGTCATGGATCACGCTGACCTACGGCACCGTGTCCACCCTGCACTACACGGTTCAGGCGTTCTGCACGGCTGGCGACAGCGTGATGATGAACACGCCGGTCTACGATCCGTTTGCAATGGCGGCACAGCGCCAGGGCGTTAAGGTCCTCGCTAACCCGCTCCGCGTGGAGGAAAACCGCTACCAGCTGGATTTTCATCTGATTGAAGATCAGCTCAAAACCCACCGTCCAAAACTGTGGTTCTTCTGCTCGCCGCATAACCCCTCGGGCCGAATCTGGCGCGCGGATGAGATACGGCAGGTGTCCGATCTCTGCAAGCGCTACGGCACCATTCTGGTGGTCGATGAGGTTCACGCCGAGCACATTCTGGACGGTACATTCGTCAGCTGTTTGAGCTCCGGCTGTGCCGCACTGGACAACCTGATCGTGCTGACGTCGCCAAATAAAGCCTTCAACCTGGGCGGGCTGAAAACGTCTTATTCGATGATCCCGGACGATTCGCTGCGCCGGCGCTTCCGCCAGCAGCTTGAGAAGAACTCGATTACCTCACCCAATATGTTCGGCGTATGGGGGATTATCCTCGCCTACCAGCACGGCCTGCCGTGGCTCGACGCGCTTAACGGGTATCTGCAAGGCAACGCGCGCTACCTTGCGGACGCTATTCAGACCCACTTCCCGGCGTGGAAGATGATGAACCCGGAATCGTCGTATCTGGCCTGGATAGACGTGAGCGCCGACGAGCGCAGCGCCACCCAGTTAACCCAACATTTTGCCCGGCAGGCGGGCGTGGTCATTGAAGACGGCAGCCACTACGTGCAAAACGGCGAAAACTACCTGCGGATTAACTTCGGCACCCAGCGCTACTGGCTGGAGCAGTCCATCAACCGAATGCTGAAGCATTACTGATAAGGATCTTAACCCGATGAAAAAAGTGCTCACTCTTTCGCTGCTGGCTCTTTCTGTTTCTCATGGCGCGGCAGCCGCGAACTACGCGCTCAGTAACGACAATATTGCCCTGTCGTTTGATGATGCAAACTCAACCGTAGTGGTTAAGGACAGCAAAGCTAACCATCCTCTCACGCCGCAGGAGCTGTTCTTTCTGACGCTGCCGGATGAGACAAAAATCCACACCGCAGATTTTAAAATCAAGCACGTCGAAAAGCAGGACAGCGCGATTGTCGTCGACTTTACCCATCCGGACTTTAACGTAACTGTGAAGCTGAATCTGGTGAAGGGGAAATACGCCAGCATCGACTACACCGTTGCCGCAGTCGGCCAGCCGCGAGACGTCGCAAAAATCACCTTCTTCCCGACGAAAAAGCAGTCGCAGGCGCCTTACGTAGACGGGGCAATTAACAGTTCGCCGATCGTGGCTGATTCGTTCTTTATTTTGCCGGATAAACCGATCGTGAATACTTACGCCTATGAAGCGACAACCAATCTCAACGTAGAATTGAAAACCCCCATTCAGCCTGAAACACCGGTCAGCTACACCACATATTTCGGCACCTTCCCTGAAATCAGTCAGCTGCGCCGCAGCGTGAATCAGTTTATCGATGCCGTGCGCCCCCGTCCGTATAAGCCTTATCTGCACTACAACAGCTGGATGGACATCGGCTTCTTTACTCCTTACTCCGAGCAGGATGTGCTGGGGCGGATGGACCAGTGGAATAAGGAATTTATCACCGGACGCGGCGTAGCGCTGGACGCCTTCCTGCTGGACGACGGCTGGGACGACCTTACCGGGCGCTGGCTGTTTGGCCCGGCATTCAGCAACGGTTTTGGCAAAGTTCGGGAAAAAGCCGACAGCCTGCACAGTTCCGTGGGTCTGTGGCTCTCGCCGTGGGGTGGATACAACAAACCGCGCGATACTCGCGTTTCGCATGCAAAAGAGTATGGATTCGAAACCGTTGACGGGAAGCTGGCGCTGTCAGGTCCGAACTACTTTAAGAACTTCAATGAGCAGATCGTTAAGCTTATCAAAAACGAACACATTACCTCATTCAAGCTGGACGGAATGGGTAATGCCAACGCGCATATCCAGGGCAGCCCGTATGCCTCGGATTTTGACGCCTCCATCGCCCTGCTGCATAACATGCGCAGCGCCAACCAGAATCTGTTTATCAACCTGACCACCGGGACCAACGCCAGCCCGTCCTGGCTGTTCTACGCTGATTCCATCTGGCGCCAGGGCGATGACATCAACCTTTACGGCCCCGGCACGCCGGTGCAGCAGTGGATGACCTACCGCGATGCGGAAACGTATCGCTCCATTGTGCGCAAGGGCCCGCTGTTCCCGCTGAACTCGCTGATGTACCACGGGATCGTCAGCGCGGAGAACGCCTACTACGGTCTTGAGAAAGTACAAACGGACAGCGATTTTGCCGACCAGGTCTGGAGCTACTTCGCGACCGGTACGCAGCTGCAGGAGCTGTATATCACCCCTTCAATGCTGAATAAGGCGAAGTGGGACACCCTGGCGCAGGCGGCGAAATGGTCCCGGGAAAACGCCAGCGTGCTGGTGGATACCCACTGGATTGGTGGTGATCCAACCGCGCTGCAGGTTTACGGCTGGGCTTCATGGAATAAAGACAAAGCGATTCTCGGATTGCGTAACCCGTCGGATAAGCCACAAAGCTACTACCTGGATTTGACGAGAGATTTCGAAGTCCCGACGGGAAACGCGGCGCAGTTTAGTCTGAAGGCGGTGTATGGACGTAACTCAACCGTACCGGAGGCGTACAAAAACGCGGTGGTGATTACGCTGCAGCCGCTGGAAACGCTGGTGTTTGAGGCGATGCCGGTTAATTAAAAGGCATATAAAGATCTGCAGGCCGGGTAAGGCGCAGCCGCCACCCGGCAAAACAGGCGGCAGGGGCTTATTCCCCCTGCTGCTCCAGCGCATGCTTATACAGCGCATTTTTCTTCACGCCGTGGATCTCCGCAGCTAATGCCGCCGCTTTCTTCAGCGGCAGTTCCGCCTGCAGCAGCGCCAGCGTGCGCAGCGCGTCGGCAGGAAGCGCGTCCTCCTGCGCTTTATGTCCTTCGACAATCAGCACCATTTCACCCTTGCGGCGGTTTTCGTCTTCCTTCACCCACGCCAGAAGTTCACCTACCGGCGCTCCGTGGATGGTTTCCCAGGTTTTGGTCAACTCGCGCGCCAGCACCACGTAGCGGCCTTCTCCCCAGACGGTCACCATATCTTCCAGGCTCTCCAGCAGGCGGTGCGTGGATTCGTAGAAAATCAGGGTGCGCGGTTCCGCTTCCAGGTCTTTTAAGACGTCGCGGCGGCCTTTGGATTTGGCAGGCAGGAAGCCTTCATAGCAGAAACGGTCAGACGGCAGACCTGCAGCGCTTAACGCAGCAATCGCGGCGCACGGCCCGGGCAGCGGCACAACGCGAATACCGGCTTCACGACAGGTACGCACCAGGTGATAGCCGGGATCGTTGATCAGCGGCGTACCGGCGTCGGAGACCAGAGCAATGTTCTGCCCCTCTTTCAGCTTCGCCACCAGCGTTTCGGCTTTTTGTTGCTCATTGTGATCGTGCAGAGCAAACAAACGGGCGTTAATCGCGAAATGTTGCAGCAGCAGGCCGGTATGGCGGGTATCTTCAGCAGCAATTAAATCAACAGCTTGCAGTACGGTGAGCGCACGTTGGGTAATATCAGACAAATTCCCGATAGGAGTAGGTACAATATAAAGCTGGCCTTGAGAATTATCTGCCGTTTCGTGTTGTTTCATTGTTTCGTCCGTATTGCCGATTTAATATTGAGCATTGCGTAAAAAAAATCACTGGATACAGTATGGTACCGTTAACGTTTCTTCGAAAAAAAGCCACGCGCAGCGTGCCGCTTCTGCTGGCAGCCCTGATCTTTGCAGGCTGTGGCACCCAGGCACCTGACCAGAGCACCGCCCATCTTCAGGGTTCTGCTCAGGCTGATTCTGGCTTTTATCTGCAACAAATGTCGCAGAGTTCAAATGATACCAAGACCAACTGGCAATTACTCGCCATTCGTGCACTGCTGAAAGAGGGTAAAACCCAGCAGGCTGCCGAACTGTTTAACCAGTTGCCGAAAGATCTTAACGACGCCCAGCGTCGTGAGCAGAGCCTGCTCTCTGCCGAGCTGAAGGTCGCGCTGAAAGATTACGCCGCCGCGAAGAAGATCCTCGGGGACATTGACGTGAGCGCGCTGGATAAAAATCAGCAGGCTCGCTTCTGGCAGGCGGGCATTACCGCGGAGCAGGGGCGACCTTCCCTGACGCTGCTCCGTGCCCTCGTCGCGCAAGAGCCGCTGCTCGGCGGTGCTGATAAGCAGAAAAATATTGATGCCACCTGGCAAGCGCTGGCGTCGATGACGCAGGAACAGGCGCAGGCGCTGGTCATCAACGCGGATGAAAACGTCCTGCAGGGCTGGCTGGATCTGCAGCAGATGTGGTTTAACAACCGCAGCGATCCAAAGATGCTGAAAGCCGGTATTACGGACTGGCAGACGCGCTACCCGCAAAACCCGGGCGCGAAAATGCTGCCAACCCAGCTGGTGAACGTGCAGAACTTTAAGCCCGCCTCGACCAGCAAAATCGCCCTGCTTCTGCCGCTCAACGGCCAGGCGGCGGTGTTTGGCCGTACCATTCAGCAGGGCTTTGAAGCGGCGAAAAACGGCACGACGTCGGTAACCGGCAGCGCCGTTCCTGCACAGGCGGCCCAGGCGGCTAACGTGAATGATGTTGTCAGCCCATCTGCCGCAGAGACCAGCGACCTGACCACGGCGCAAGCGCCAGCGCAGGGCACGATGCAAAACCCGGTGACGGCCCCGACGACGCCTCCGGCTACAGCAGCACCGTCAACTACAGCACCTGCGACCCAGGCCCCGGCCCCGGCCGAGACGCAAGCGGCGCCAGCGCCTGACGCAACTGCAGAACAGCCTCAACAGCAGACTGCACAGCCTACCGCTCAACCTGCCGCGCAGCCGCAGGCCGTGGCAACCACCAGCGCCAACCCGGGCGCTGAGTTGAAAATCTACGACACCAGCTCGCAGCCGCTTGACCAGGTTCTGGCGCAGGTTCAACAGGACGGGGCGAGCATCGTTGTCGGTCCACTGCTGAAAAACAACGTGGAAGAGCTGATGAAGAGCAATACCACGCTGAACGTGCTGGCGCTCAACCAGCCAGAGCAGGTTCAGAACCGGGCCAATATTTGCTATTTTGCGCTTTCCCCTGAAGATGAAGCCCGCGATGCGGCGCGTCATATTCACGAGCAGGGCAAACAGGCTCCGCTGCTGCTCATCCCACGCAGCGCGCTGGGCGATCGCGTAGCCAATGCCTTTGCCGATGAGTGGCAGAAGCTCGGCGGCGGCGTGGTGCTGCAGCAGAAATTCGGTTCCGTCTCTGAACTGCGTGCGGGCGTAAACGGCGGAGCGGGTATCGCGCTTAACGGTAGCCCGGTCACCGCTAGCCTGCCACAGCAGCAGGGCGTGACGATTGGCGGCCTGACGATCCCTGCCCCACCAACCGACGCGCAGATTAGCGGTGGCGGTAAAGTGGATGCGGCCTATATCGTTGCCACGCCGCAGGAGATCGCCTTTATCAAACCGATGATCGCGATGCGTAACGGCAGCCAGAGCGGCGCAACGCTCTACGCCAGCTCCCGCAGCGCACAGGGCACCGCTGGCCCGGATTTCCGTCTGGAAATGGACGGTCTGCAGTACAGCGAAATTCCGATGCTGGCAGGCAGCAACCCGGCGCTGATGCAGCAGGCGCTGAGTACCGTACGTAACGATTATTCGCTGGCGCGTCTGTATGCAATGGGTGTCGATGCATGGGCGCTGGCGAACCACTTTACCCAGATGCGTCAGGTGCCGGGCTTTGAGCTTAACGGCAACACCGGCGATCTGACCGCGACTCAGGACTGCGTGATTAACAGGAAGTTATCATGGCTCAAATACCAGCAGGGGCAGATCGTCCCGGCCAGTTAAGCCGTAAAGAGACCGGCGATGCGTGGGAGTTAAAGGCGCGTCGCTGGCTTGAAGGCAAAGGACTGCGCTTTATCGCCGCTAACGTCCGCGGGCGCGGCGGCGAAATTGACCTGATCATGAAAGACGGTCAGGTCACCGTGTTTGTAGAAGTCCGCTTTCGACAGTCCTCCCGTTTTGGCGGTGCTGCCGCCAGCGTGACGCTCGCCAAACAACATAAATTATTACAGACTGCCCACTTGTGGCTTGCCCGCCATAATGGGAGTTTTGATACTGTGGATTGCCGGTTCGATGTGATAGCCTTCACCGGAAATGAGATCGAATGGCTTAAAAACGCTTTTGGCGAAGACGCATAATTAAGATTTAAAAGGGATAACGTGCTCGAAAGAATTAAAGTGTGCTTCACAGAAAGCATCCAGACTCAAATTGCCGCGGCGGAAGCCCTTCCGGATGCTATCTCGCGTGCCGCAATGACGCTGGTGCAATCCCTGCTTAATGGCAACAAAATCCTCTGTTGTGGCAACGGCACGTCAGCCGCCAACGCACAGCATTTTGCTGCCAGCATGATCAATCGCTTTGAAACAGAACGCCCGAGTTTACCCGCCATTGCACTTAATACCGATAATGTGGTCTTAACGGCGATTGCTAACGATCGTCTGCATGACGAAATTTACGCAAAGCAGGTGCGAGCCCTGGGTCACGCCGGAGATGTGCTGCTGGCCATCTCCACGCGCGGCAATAGCCGGGATATTGTCAAAGCCGTTGAAGCCGCCGTCACCCGCGACATGACCATCGTGGCCCTAACCGGCTATGACGGGGGTGAGCTGGCGGGTCTGCTTGGGCCGCAGGATGTGGAAATCCGCATTCCGTCTCACCGGAGCGCACGTATTCAGGAAATGCATATGCTCACGGTGAACTGCTTATGCGACTTGATCGATAACACGCTTTTCCCTCACCAGGATGATTAAGGAGTTCTTATGAAGGCTTTATCGACCCTCGCAGTCCTTATGTCTGCATTACTGCTTCAGGGATGTATCGCTGCGGCCGTTGTGGGTACCGCCGCGGTAGGCACCAAAGCGGCAACCGATCCGCGCTCTGTGGGGACACAGGTGGATGACGGTACGCTGGAGCTGCGCGTCAACAGTGCGCTGTCGAAAGACGAACAGATCAAGAAAGAGGCGCGTATCAACGTGACGGCTTACCAGGGCAAAGTGCTGCTGGCAGGCCAGGCGCCGAATATGGAACTCGCCTCGCGTGCAAAACAGATTGCAATGGGCGTTGAAGGAACCACAGAGGTGTTTAACGAAGTGCGTCAGGGCAAGCCAATTGGCCTGGGTGATGCCTCTTCCGATACCTGGATCACGACCAAAGTGCGTTCCCAGCTGCTGGGCTCGGACCAGGTGAAATCCTCTAACGTGAAAGTGACGACTGAAAACGGCGAAGTGTTCCTGCTGGGTCTGGTGACCGATCGTGAAGGGAAAGCGGCGGCCGATATCGCCAGCCGGGTGAGCGGCGTGAAGCACGTCACCACAGCGTTTACGTACATCAAGTAAGCCACACATTACTGTAGGCCCGGTAAGCGCTAGCGCCACCGGGCTTTTTTTTACAGCAACGCAATACTCCCCACCATCACGCCACTTAACGCCACCAGCCCAGCGGTAAGCCACAGCGCTTTCGCCGGGAATGACTTACGCAGCATGATAAGCGACGGCAGGCTGATGGCAGGCAACGTGATGAGCAACGCCAGCGCCGGTGCGGTGCCCATGCCGGCCAGCATCATGGTCTGAACAATGGGAATTTCTGCGGCGGTAGGGATCACAAACAGGCAGCCTGCAACGGCCATCGCAATGACCCACAACAGCGTGTTGTCGATAGCGCCATCCGCATGCGGGAAGAGCCAGACGCGCGCCGCCCCAAGAACCAGCACCGCCAGGATATAGACCGGGATGGTGCTCCAGAAAAGCTGCCATAGCGCCCTGCCCCAGCGGGCAAAGAACCCGCCCTGCGGCTCGCTGACGTCGAGCTCAACCGACGCGGACTCTGGCGCCTTATCCTTCACCAGTTTTTGCACCAGCGTCGCCACCACCAGCACGGTCAGCAGTCCGGCCACCAGACGAATGAACGCGAAATGCCAGCCCAGGACAAAGCCCATAAACACCAGCGTCGCCGGGTTAAGCAGCGGGTTTCCCATCCAGAACGCCAATGCACCGCCCATCGACACGCGCTGGCGGCGCATCCCTGCCGCCACGGGCGCAGCGCAGCAGGAGCACATCATGCCCGGCAGGGAGAAGATCGTTCCCAGCAGCGTACCCTGAAAGCGCGGCTGCCCGAGGTTTTTCACCAGCCAGTTACGCGGGATAAGCACCTGAATCAGTGAGCCCAGGATCACGCCTAAGACGGCGGCCTTCCAGACGGCAAGGAAGTAGACCATGGCATAGTCCCACGCTGCCTGAAGCGGGCTGGCATCAGCCTGAGCGAGTATAGATTTACCGATGCTGTGCGTTTCGGCGGCGGTGAAGGCTTTGCCGTAGTACGGCTGCCATTTCACGTACCAGAGGCCAATAATGACCACGAGAAAGAAGAGTGCGGGCTTCCACCATTGAACAGGTGTTGCCGCCTGAGATGAAGACTGACCAGTCATAGCATTCCCCGGAGAGTATTAGGTTATTAGCCGGGGGAGTTTACGCCTCGCCCTGCGCGATTTCACGCAGTTTTGCCGAAGGGATAATGTTTACGCCCGCTTTCGACGGGGCCAGCCCCTCTTTTAACATCGCCCGCGCGACGTCCCGCGCCTCAATGGCTTTCCAGTTGCCTGGAAGAATGCGAAACAGCGGAGCCAGCATCGACTCGTTAAAGCGGCGCTCGTCGCGGTGGCCGATCAGCATCGAGGGGCGCACAATCGTCAGCTGCTCCCATTTCTGCGCAATCAGCGCATCCTCCATCTTGCCCTTCACCTTGTTGTAGAAGAAAGGCGATCCGGCACTGGCACCCAGCGCGCTGACCACCAGAAAATGTCTGGCCCCCAGCTTTTTCGCCGTAAGCGCGGTATCCACCACCAGCGTATAGTCGGCGTGGATAAATGCCTCTTTGCTCCCCGCCTCCCGCCGCGTGGTGCCCAGACAGCAAAAGGCGATATCAATCGGGTCCTGCAACTGCGCCAGCGCGTCCGTCAGCTGCGGATCGTGCGGATTAAAGACGCCGGAGATGTCCGCCAGCGGTCGGCGCGTCGGGGCGGCGATGTAGTTCACGCGGCGGTCCTGAATCAGCAGCCGCAGCAGATGATCGCCCACTAGCCCGGTAGCCCCGGTAATCAAAACCTGACTCATCGTATCCCCTTTACAGAATTGTCCGTTTGCGAACTCAGCGTCGTCGACCACACTTAGAAGTCTGTTACAGGTAAGTATTTACCACAAGCGGAGAAAAATCAGTCTGAAGCCAAAACAACGGAGGAAGCATGGGCAAGAAAATCGCAGTCTTGATTACCGACGAGTTTGAAGATTCAGAGTTCACCTCTCCTGCAGAGGCGTTCCGCAAGGCGGGACATGAGGTCATCACCATTGAGAAAGAGGCGGGCAAAACGGTGACAGGCCATAAGGGCGAGGCGACCGTAACCATTGATGAGACCATCGATAACGTTAGCCCCTCAGATTTCGACGCCCTGCTGTTACCCGGTGGCCATTCCCCGGATTCCCTGCGCGGGGACGAGCGCTTCGTGACCTTCACCCGGGATTTTGTCTCTACCGGTAAACCGGTCTTTGCCATCTGTCACGGCCCGCAGCTGCTCATCAGCGCAGAAGTGGTCCGCGGGCGTAAGCTTACCGCCGTGAAACCGATCGTTATCGATCTGAAAAATGCGGGGGCCGAGTTTTACGATCAGGAGGTAGTCAACGACAAAGACCAGCTGATCACCAGCCGGACCCCGGACGATCTCCCGGCGTTTAACCGCGAAGCGCTACGCCTGCTCGGCGCGTAGCCAGTGCAGCTTCTTGCCAAAGCCCAGGGTGTTGTCGGTAAATTTCAGCTCATCGAGGCGGATTTCCCACACCGGGGCTTTTAGCGCAGCGGCAACGGGAAAGCGGCGCGTGTAGAGCTTACGGCTCGCGTCGCTCTCTTCGCCGTCCAGGCGACGGATCTCCCCTTTGAACTGCACGCCGCGGATCAGCGCGACCGTTTTCGGCTGGCCGTTTACCGTACCCGCCACCTTCGCCTGCTGGCCGGTCATCTGCGCATGACGCGTTTTGTCTTCGCTCATGACATAAAACGCCACGCGCTCAGGGTCGTAGTAGTAAAACGCGTTTGCGCACCACATTTCACCCTCGTCATAGACGCACCAGGTGACAACATGCTGCTTTGCCAGCCAGCGGTTAATGGCGGCCAGTGTTTCCATTTTCGTTCTCTCTCATGCTATGGTGCGTTCACCTTAACATACTGAATCCAATTACCGTGTGCTGGTTTCTCTATCTTGTCCGAACCGCTGATAACGCACTCTACACTGGGATCACCACCGATGTGGCGCGACGTTTTTTACAACATCAAACGGGGAAAGGGGCAAAAGCGCTGCGGGGAAAAGGGGAATTACAGCTCGCCTTTTCGGCGCCCGTCGGTGACCGATCGCTGGCGCTCAGGCTGGAATACCGCATCAAACAGCTGACGAAGCGCCAGAAAGAGCGCCTCGTGACCGGAGACGGCTCCTTTGAGGCGCTACGCGAGAGCCTGATTAAAAGCGATTGAAATGGTCGTGGTACTCGACCAGGCCATTGACGCCATTGAGCGCGTCGTCCGCCAGACGGTGTACCTGGAAAGCGGATTCCGTACCCGGCCAGCGGCAGCGCAGATCGTAATGCGCGGCCTGCTCGAAGCCTAAACGACCATAGAACGCCGGATCGCCCAGTGCAACAACGGCCGCATAACCGAACTCATTGAGCGAATCCAGCCCTTCATAGACCAGCTGACGCGCCAGACCTTGCCCGCGATAGTTTGCATCTATCGCCAGCGGCGCCATGCCGACCCACTGCAGCTCTTCACCCTGAACGGTGACTGGACTGAAGGCAACGTAGCCCACCACCTGACCTTCGTCATCGGTGGCGACCAGCCCTAGCGTAATCAGACCGTCTTCGCGGAGATCGTGGACCAGCTGGGCTTCGGCATCGCTCGCGAAAGCACGGCGCAGCAGCGCATCGATCCCCGGCGCATCAATCCCTATTTCGACTCGAATCAGCATGGCTCACCTACTGAAGTGTGTTTACTGTCCGGCGGGGCTTTCAGCCCGGCCTCAACGAAATCTGCCATTTGCATTAACATCACGCGCAGCGCTTTCGGCATCTGCTCCAGCTCAATGGCATCCATTAAATTTTTCACGTACAGGCCCAGTTCCGTGTCGCCTTCAATCACCAGACGGCGCTGGAAGAAGAGCGTATCCGGATCCTGCTTACGCGCGGCGATCATCAGCAGATCGCTGGCGTTGGCGCTAAAGCTCACATCCGCCTCGGCGGTTTCGCGGACGATCAGCTGGTCATTCTCAACGGAGGTAAACCAGCGCAGCCCGATGTCACGCACTTCAATGCTTAACCAGCGGCCTTCCAGGAATTCCAGCTCGCCATCCTGCAGCGCCTGGCGGAACTGCCAGCTCAGGACCTGCTCCAGCACCTGACGTTTAAGCGCGAACGGCGCCAGCTTGACCGGCACGCTCAGCATTGATGGACCAAATTGTACGAGACGTGAACGCAGTTTATCCAGCACGAGCTTTACTCCCTGATATCTATAGTCCTGCTATTTTGCCATATCCGAAGCGCAACATAGCGGCGTAAATCAACAAACCGTCGTCCGCCGTAACTCATTATTGGTGTCATCAATACGCCATTAGCTGCCTTAAATCAAAAATTGTCGCCTATGGGTTAATTAAAATCCCAGCTCGTTAACAATTTTGCGATCGACTACATCAGGATAAATTATGGAGCTGCTCTGCCCTGCCGGAAATCTTCCGGCGCTTAAGGCGGCCATCGAAAATGGGGCCGATGCGGTCTATATCGGGCTGAAAGATGATACCAACGCCCGCCATTTTGCTGGCCTCAACTTTACGGAGAAAAAGCTTCAGGAAGCCGTTAACTTCGTTCACCAGCACCGCCGCAAACTGCATATCGCCATCAATACCTTTGCTCATCCTGACGGCTACGCCCGCTGGCAGCGCGCGGTGGATATGGCAGCACAGCTAGGTGCCGATGCGCTGATCCTGGCCGACCTCGCCATGCTTGAGTATGCGGCAGAACGCTATCCCCATATTGAGCGCCACGTCTCTGTTCAGGCATCTGCCACCAACGAAGAGGCGGTGCGTTTTTATCACCGAAACTTTGACGTGGCCCGCGTGGTGCTGCCGCGCGTGCTCTCTATTCATCAGGTTAAGCAACTCGCACGCGTCACGCCAGTGCCGCTGGAGGTTTTTGCCTTTGGCAGCCTGTGCATTATGGCCGAAGGCCGTTGCTATCTTTCTTCGTATTTAACCGGTGAATCGCCAAATACCGTCGGGGCCTGTTCACCTGCCCGCTTTGTCCGCTGGCAGCAGACTCCTCAGGGGCTGGAATCCCGCCTGAATGAGGTGCTGATCGACCGCTATCAGGACGGCGAAAATGCCGGTTATCCAACCCTGTGTAAAGGCCGCTATCTTGTCGACGGCGAGCGCTACCACGCGCTGGAGGAGCCGACCAGCCTCAACACGCTGGAGCTGCTGCCTGAACTGCTGGCGGCCAATATTGCCTCGGTGAAAATCGAAGGTCGTCAGCGCAGCCCGGCCTACGTGAGCCAGGTGGCGAAAGTGTGGCGCCAGGCCATCGACCGCTGCATGGCGGACCCGCAGAACTACGCTCCGCAGCAGGCCTGGATGGAAACGCTCGGATCGATGTCCGAAGGCACGCAAACCACGCTCGGCGCGTATCACCGTAAATGGCAGTGAGAAAATCATGAAATATTCATTAGGGCCGGTGCTCTACTACTGGCCAAAAGAGACGCTGGAAGATTTTTACCAACAGGCCGCCACCAGCAGCGCCGATGTGATTTACCTCGGCGAGGCGGTGTGCAGCAAGCGCCGCGCCACCAAAGTGGGCGACTGGCTGGACATGGCGAAAAGCCTGGCCGGCAGCGGCAAACAGGTGGTGCTCTCCACGCTCGCGCTGGTGCAGGCGTCTTCCGAACTGGGCGAGCTGAAGCGCTACGTCGAAAACGGCGAGTTCCTGCTGGAAGCGAGCGATCTCGGCGTGGTGAACATGTGCGCCGAACGCAAGCTGCCGTTTGTCGCGGGCCATGCCCTGAACTGTTACAACGCCGTGACCCTGCGCCTGCTGCTCAAACAGGGGATGACGCGCTGGTGCATGCCGGTGGAACTCTCCCGCGACTGGCTGGCAAACCTGCTCACGCAGTGTGAAGAGCTCGGCATTCGCAATCAGTTTGAAGTGGAAGTGCTGAGCTACGGGCATCTGCCGCTGGCCTACTCCGCCCGCTGCTTCACCGCGCGCTCGGAAGATCGCCCGAAAGACGAGTGCGAAACCTGCTGCATTAAGTATCCGAACGGGCGCAGCATGCTTTCGCAGGAGAATCAGCAGGTGTTTGTCCTCAACGGTATTCAGACCATGAGCGGCTATGTTTATAACCTCGGCAACGAGCTGGCGTCGATGGACGGTCTGGTGGATATGGTTCGGCTGTCGCCGCTGGATACCGGCGTGTTTGCGATGCTGGATGCCTTCCGCGCCAACGAAAACGGCGCCGCTCCGCTGCCGCTGACGGCAAACAGCGACTGCAACGGCTACTGGAAGCGTCTGGCCGGGCTGGAGCTGCAGGCGTAAAAAAGGCTCACTTTGTTAACAACGGTTATCATTTTTTAATGCAGTATTAAAGATTCACCGTCGACAAAGTGAGCTGTTATGACTGACAAAACCCTTCCGTTTTCGGTGCTGGATCTGGCGCCGATCCCACAAGGCGCCTCGGCAAGAGAAGCCTTTTCGCACTCTCTGGATCTGGCTCAGCTGGCCGAAAAGCGTGGCTATCACCGCTACTGGCTGGCCGAGCACCACAACATGGTGGGCATTGCCAGCGCCGCCACATCGGTACTGATTGGCTATTTAGCCGCAAACACCACGACTTTACATCTTGGTTCGGGTGGCGTGATGTTACCTAACCACGCACCGCTGGTGATTGCCGAGCAGTTTGGCACCCTGAATACCCTCTATCCGGGGCGTATTGATTTGGGCCTTGGTCGTGCGCCCGGCAGCGACCAGCCGACCATGCGCGCCCTGCGCCGCCATATGAGCGGCGATATCGACAACTTCCCGCGCGATGTGGCCGAACTGGTGGACTGGTTCGACGCGCGCGATCCGAACCCGCACGTGCGCCCGGTACCGGGCTACGGTGAGAAGATCCCGGTATGGCTGTTAGGCTCAAGCCTCTACAGCGCGCAGCTCGCCGCCCAGCTGGGGCTGCCGTTTGCGTTTGCCTCGCACTTCGCGCCGGATATGCTGCATCAGGCGCTGCATCTTTACCGCACGCACTTCAAACCGTCCGAGCGTCTGGAGAAGCCGTACGCGATGGTGTGCATCAACATCATTGCTGCCGACAGCAATCGCGACGCGGAATTCCTGTTCACCTCTATGCAGCAGGCGTTTGTGAAGCTGCGCCGCGGTGAGACGGGCCAGCTTCCGCCGCCGGTGGAGAATATGCATCAGCTGTGGTCAGCTTCAGAGCAGTATGGCGTTCAGCAGGCGCTGAGCATGTCGCTGGTAGGCGATAAAGCGAAAGTGCGTCACGGGCTGGAGGCGGTGCTGCGCGAAACGCAGGCGGATGAAATTATGGTTAACGGCCAGATTTTCGATCACCAGGCGCGATTGCATTCGTTTGATTTGGCCATGCAGGTGAAAGAAGAGCTGGTAGGGTAGTTTTTTTGCCGGATGGCGGCTTCGCCTTATCCGGCCTACGGTTTTCTCCCTCTCCCTTCGGGAGAGGGGCGGGGTGAGGGGATCAGGCCGCACGATTTAATGGTAAACAGGCAGCAGGTTAAAACTCGACAGCACGTGGACCAGCGCGTTACCAACACCAAACACCAGTATCAGTGCAATCATTGGCTTGCCTCCCCAGACGCGGAATTTCGGGCTGCCGAAGCGTTTACGTGATTTACGTGCCAGCAGCGCCGGCACAATCGCCGCCCAGATGGTTGCCGCCAGTCCGGCATAGCCGATGGCGTACAGGAAGCCATTCGGCCACAGCAGACCACCCACAATCGGCGGCAGGAAGGTCAGCAGCGCAGTTTTAAAGCGCCCCATCGCAGAATCGTCAAAGCCGAACAGATCCGCCAGATAGTCGAACAGCCCCAGGGTCACACCGAGGAAAGAGCTCGCCACCGCAAAGTTAGAGAAGATAACCAGCAGCAGATCCAGGCTGCGGCTGTTCAGCACGCCGCTCAGGGCCTGTACCAATACGTCAATGTTACCGCCCTTCTGGGCAATGCCGATAAATTCCGGACGCGGGATGTTGCCCATCGTCCCCAGCAGCCAAATCACATACAGACCCAGCGCCAACAGCGTGCCGTAGACCAGACACTTCACAATGGTGCGCGGATCTTTGCCGTAGTACTTCATCAGGCTCGGCACGTTGCCGTGGTAGCCGAACGACGCCAGACAGAACGGCAGCGTCATCAGAAGGTACGGCGTGTAGGAAGTGTTCACTTCGGCGACGTTAAACAGCGTGGCGGGCGTCACGTGCCCCAGCAGGCTGCCGAAGGTCAGGAAGAAGGTGATGACCTTCGCGCCTAATACGATTGCCGTCATGCGGCTCACCGCTTTAGTACTCATCCAGACGATAAACGCCACGGCCAGAGCAAAACAGAGCCCCGCCACACGCGCCGGAACGTTCAGTGACATCTCCGAGAAGGTGTGATGAAGAATCGAGCCGCTCGCCGAGATATACGCATAGGTCAGGATATAGAGCACAAAGGCGATGGAAAGCCCGTTCACCAGGTTCCAGCCTTTGCCCAGCAGATCTTTGGTGATGGTGTCGAAGCTGGAGCCAATGCGATAGTTCAGGTTGGCTTCAAGGATCATCAGCCCGGAATGGAGCATGCAGAACCAGGTGAAGACCAGCGCAGCCAGCGACCAGAAGAACCACGCACCGGACATGACCACGGGCAGGGAAAACATCCCGGCACCAATGATTGTTCCGCCGATGATCACCACGCCGCCAAGCAGCGAAGGTGACGTTTGGGTGGTGGTTAGTGTCGCCATACAGCCTTTTCTCCAGTCAATCATGCTTTTCTGCATTTTAATGTGACGCACTGTACCAGTACAAGAGTACAAAAGGAATAAAAAAAGCCCCGATAGCATGTATCGGGGCTGTATATTTTACTTTACGTCAGTAAGCGTAAGGCTTATGCGTCACCGAAACGACGACGGCTGGTGCCTTCTTCACGACGTGGGCCACGGTTTTCGCGACGCTCGCCGGAGAAACGACGACCTTCACCACCGCGACCTTCGCTGCGACCGCCTTCACGACGCTCGCCGCCGAAGCTGCGACCACCGCCACGACGTTCGCCACCGCGGTCAGGACGTGGCTGCGCATCGCCCAGAAGCTGCATGTTCATCGGCTTGTTCAGAATGCGGGTACGCGTAAAGTGCTGCAGCACTTCGCCCGGCATGCCTTTTGGCAGCTCGATGGTAGAGTGGGATGCGAACAGCTTGATGTTACCAATGTAACGGCTGCTGATATCGCCTTCGTTAGCGATCGCGCCAACGATGTGACGAACTTCAACGCCATCATCACGGCCCACTTCAATGCGGTACAGTTCCATATCACCTGCTTCGCGACGTTCACGACGTGGACGATCTTCACCACCACGCTCTGGACGGTCACCACGTGGGCCACGGTCATTACGGTCGCCACGACGTTCGAAGCGATCGTCACGGTCACGGAATTCACGCTTAGGACGCATCGGCGCATCTGGTGGCACGATCAGGCTACGTTCGCCCTGAGCCATTTTCAGCAGTGCTGCGGCCAGGGTTTCCATGTCCAGCTCTTCGCCTTCAGCAACAGGCTGAATCTGCGACAGCAGCGCACGGTACTGATCCAGATCGCTGCTTTCCAGCTGCTGCTGTACTTTCGCGGCGAATTTTTCCAGACGGCGTTTGCCCAGCAGCTCTGCGTTTGGCAGGTCAGCTTCTGGAATGGTCAGCTTCATAGTGCGTTCAATGTTACGCAGCAGACGACGCTCGCGGTTCTCAACGAACAGCAGCGCACGGCCAGCGCGACCCGCACGACCGGTACGGCCGATACGGTGAACGTAAGACTCGGAATCCATCGGGATGTCGTAGTTCACAACCAGGCTGATACGCTCAACGTCCAGACCACGTGCTGCCACGTCGGTTGCAATCAGGATATCCAGACGACCGTCTTTCAGACGCTCCAGAGTCTGCTCACGCAGGGCCTGGTTCATGTCACCGTTCAGCGCTGCGCTGTTGTAGCCGCTACGCTCCAGGGCTTCAGCCACTTCCAGGGTCGCGTTTTTGGTACGAACGAAGATAATCGCCGCATCAAAATCTTCCGCTTCCAGGAAACGTACCAGCGCTTCGTTTTTGCGCATGCCGTACACAGACCAGTAGCTCTGGCTGATGTCCGGGCGAGTGGTTACGCTGGACTGAATACGCACTTCCTGAGGATCGTTCATGAAGCGCTTGGTGATACGACGAATCGCTTCTGGCATGGTGGCAGAGAACAGCGCGGTCTGATGACCGTCTGGGATCTGCGCCATGATGGTTTCGACGTCTTCGATGAAGCCCATACGCAGCATTTCATCTGCTTCATCCAGTACCAGGCCGCTCAGTTTAGAGAGGTCCAGAGTACCGCGCTTCAGGTGATCCAGCAGACGGCCCGGCGTACCGACAACAATCTGTGGGCCCTGGCGCAGGGCGCGTAACTGCACGTCATAACGCTGGCCGCCGTACAGGGCTACCACGTTTACGCCGCGCATATGTTTAGAGAATTCCGTCATGGCCTCTGCAACCTGAACAGCCAGTTCACGGGTTGGAGCCAGGACGAGGATCTGCGGTGCACGCAGGTCCGGATCAATGTTGTTCAGCAGCGGCAGCGAGAATGCTGCAGTTTTACCGCTACCAGTCTGGGCCATGCCCAGCACGTCACGACCAGAAAGCAGGTGTGGGATACACTCAGCCTGGATCGGAGATGGTTTTTCGTAACCCAGATCGTTAAGGGCTTCAAGGATAGGAGCCTTCAGGCCCAGATCTGCAAAAGTGGTTTCGAATTCAGCCATGTAGTACGAGTGCCTCAATGTCAATGGCGGCCAGTCTACTTAGCTCATCGTGAAAATGATTAGCAATTTTCATTGAAAAGTGTGAACCGGCTCAAAGTAGGTGTATTGACGAACAACAACGCCCTCACCAGTTAAGGTGATGGCAATCAAAAGATTACGGGCTGATGTTTATGTCGTCAGCTATTGCTGGTCCGATTCTGCCAGGTCGTCTTGCTCCTGGCCCAAGAGCGATAATTCCAACAATGCATAACGGTGCTCAACGAAGTTGTGTACGTTGTTAGCAACCGCTAATTTGAACAGTGCCGTAGCGCTGTCCTTATCCCCCAGACTTAGGTAGTACTTACCTAAATAGAAGTTGGTTTCACTGAGATGCTCAGCGAGCGAGGTGTTATCCGTTGCGTCCGCCTTGAGGCGTTCCATCAGCGTTGCTTCGCTAATGTTGCCCAGGTAGAACTCGACAATGTTCCATCCCCACTGTTCCTTGTCCGATTTATCGAAGCGCTGTTTCAGTGCCTCTTTTGCCTGCTTCTCATCGAGCTTCCGCTCAACGATGTAAAGCCACAGGCTACGGAAAGGATCATTAGGATCGTCTTGATAAAACGCCAGCAGATCATCTTGCGCTAACTTGTCACGACCGCCGTAATACAGTGCGATACCGCGATTCAAGTGCGCGTAGTTGTAAGTTGGATCAAGCTCAAGTACAGAATCAAACGCTTCATAGGCAGCATCAAAATTGCCTGCCTGCGTTAAATAAATGCCTAAGTAATTGAATACTTCCGGCATATCAGGTCGGATAGCCAGCGCTTGTGAAAAATCATTTCGCGCCAATGCCCTCAGACCGAGACTATCATACAACACTCCGCGCTCATATAAAAGCTGTGCGCGTTCTTCATCGGTTAAAGCCCGACTGGCAAGAATTTGTTCCATGCGTGCCAGAATCACTTCCTGCTGCAAAGTCGGTTGCAATGGCACTGCGAGGACTTCGCTCTTACGCCAGGCAGAGTTGCTGCATCCTGCCAGCGTTAAAGCTGTCGCAACGAAACACCAGCGCAAAAAAGGCTTCATTTCCCACTCCCGAAGACAACTATTGGATGAACGTCCTGTCCCCCGGCGGCTTAACAAGGCGTCCTGCCTGATAATAGGCCCTCCGCAAAGCGGAGGGCAAATGGCAACTTACTCGCCTTGCTGTTCTGCTGCCTGTGCTTCTGGCGCAGCAGCTGGCTGAGACTGCTCGGTTGCTTCTTTAATGCTCAGACGGATACGGCCCTGGCGATCAACTTCCAGAACTTTAACCGGTACTTCCTGACCCATCTGCAGGTAATCGGTCACTTTCTCAACGCGCTTGTCAGCGATCTGAGAGATGTGAACCAGACCTTCTTTACCGCCACCGATGGCAACAAACGCGCCAAAGTCAACGATACGGGTCACTTTACCTGCGTAGACGCGGCCCACTTCGATCTCTGCAGTGATTTCTTCGATGCGACGGATCGCGAATTTCGCTTTCTCGCCGTCGGTT
Source organism: Enterobacter sp. 3U4 (assembly GCF_057224565.1). NCBI lineage: Bacteria > Pseudomonadati > Pseudomonadota > Gammaproteobacteria > Enterobacterales > Enterobacteriaceae > Enterobacter > Enterobacter sp. 3U4. The sequence continues at coordinate 4,700,878 of NZ_CP136665.1, read as the reverse complement.
GCTGCGATCTTCACAGTACCGTCATCTTCGATTTCGATCGTGGTGCCAGTCTCTTCGGTCAGAGCACGGATTACGGAACCGCCCTTACCGATAACATCTTTGATCTTGTCTGGGTTGATCTTGATGGTGTGGATACGTGGAGCGAACTGAGAAATGTCGCCACGCGGCGCGTTAATCGCCTGTTCCATCACGCCCAGGATGTGCAGACGCGCACCTTTAGCCTGGTTCAGAGCAACCTGCATGATCTCTTTGGTGATACCTTCAATTTTGATATCCATCTGCAGCGCAGAGATACCTTCGCGGGAACCCGCTACTTTGAAGTCCATATCACCCAGGTGGTCTTCGTCGCCCAGAATGTCAGACAGAACAACGAAGTTGTCGCCTTCTTTCACCAGACCCATTGCGATACCCGCAACGGCGGCTTTGATTGGCACGCCTGCATCCATCAGCGCCAGAGAAGCACCACACACGGAAGCCATGGAAGAAGAACCGTTGGATTCGGTGATTTCAGACACCACACGTACGGTGTACGGGAATTTGTCTGCTTCTGGCATGACTGCCAGTACGCCGCGCTTCGCCAGACGACCGTGACCAATTTCACGACGCTTCGGCGAGCCAACCATACCGGTTTCGCCTACGGAGTACGGAGGGAAGTTGTAGTGGAACAGGAAGCTGTCAGTGCGCTCGCCCATCAGTTCGTCGATGATCTGTGCGTCACGTGCAGTACCCAGGGTCGCGGTAACCAGCGCCTGCGTTTCGCCACGGGTGAACAGCGCGGAACCGTGAGTACGTGGCAGAACGCCAGTACGCACATCCAGACCACGGATCATGTCTTTTTCGCGGCCATCGATACGCGGCTCGCCTGCCAGAACGCGGCTACGAACAACGTTTTTCTCGATAGCGTGCAGGATGTCGCTCAGTTCGTTAGCGTCCAGCGCTTCGTCTTCAGCAACCAGCGTCGCGATAGTTTCAGACTTGATCACGTCAACCTGAGCGTAACGCTCCTGTTTGTCAGTGATGCGGTATGCATCGCTCAGACGAGATTCTGCCAGGGCTGCAACGCGTGCGTTCAGCGCGTCGTTTGCCGCTTCTGGCTGCCAGTCCCAACGTGGTTTACCGGCTTCTTTCACCAGGTCGTTGATGTTCTGGATAACGATCTGCTGCTGGTCGTGGCCAAATACCACAGCGCCCAGCATCTGGTCTTCGCTCAGCAGTTCAGCTTCGGATTCAACCATCAGCACAGCCGCTTCAGTACCCGCAACCACCAGGTCCAGCTTACTTTCTTTCAGCTCTTCCTGAGTTGGGTTCAGCACGTACTGGTCGTTGATGTAGCCAACACGCGCGGCACCGATTGGGCCATTGAATGGAATACCAGACAGTGACAGGGCAGCGGATGCGCCGATCATAGCAACGATGTCCGGGTTAACCTGTGGGTTAACGGAAACAACGGTCGCGATAACCTGTACTTCGTTAACGAAGCCTTCCGGGAACAGCGGGCGAACCGGACGGTCAATCAGACGCGCGATCAGGGTTTCGCCTTCGCTTGGACGGCCTTCACGACGGAAGAAACCACCCGGGATCTTACCGGCAGCGTAAGTACGCTCCTGATAGTTAACGGTCAGCGGGAAGAAGTCCTGACCTGGTTTAGCTTTTTTCTGGCCAACAACGGTAACGAATACCGCAGTGTCATCCATGCTTACCATAACGGCAGCAGTAGCCTGACGTGCCATCATGCCGGTTTCCAGCGTGACGGTATGTTGACCATACTGGAATTTACGAACGATCGGATTCAGCAAAGTTCTGTCCTTTCTTAAATGTTTGACAGCACACCACCGGTGTGCTGTCGATTTGACCCGACCTTCTTCGCATCCTCGCGACTAATGACAACCAACACCCCCATGGGTGAAGCCTCTCATTAGCCGCGCGAACCTCTGCAATGAAGATCATTTATAGCAACAATACAATAGTTTCCAGTGAATTGCTGCCGTCTGGTTGAAAAAAGGGGCCATCAGGCCCCCTTTTCTGAAACTCGCAAGACTTAGCGACGCAGACCCAGACGCTCGATCAGCGCGGTGTAGCGTGCAACATCTTTACGTTTCAGGTAGTCGAGCAGTTTACGACGCTGAGAAACCATACGCAGCAGACCACGACGGCTGTGGTGATCTTTTTTGTGCTCTGCAAAGTGACCCTGCAGGTGGTTAATCTGTGCAGTCAGCAGTGCAACCTGAACTTCGGTAGAACCGCTGTCGTTAGTACCACGACCAAACTCAGAAACGATTTTAGCTTTAGCTTCAACGCTTAGAGACATTTTCAAACTCCAAAGTATAAAGAATGTAAGGGTGCCGATCTCTAATTCAGCGACCCCATGTACGCCCCGCAGATTGTTAAACAATTTACCAGGCGTTAAGCGGCGATATTCTACTCGTCTCCCCTGCTTATCGCAAGGCGAGCCGTCATCACCGTCATGCTTCGACCGGATACTCGACGACCAGACGACGCGGCGCAACGCGCCCTTCACCATCCATTTCGCCCATACCGATGAATTTTCCTTCGTCACCTTCGGTCACGCGTACCAGTCCTTCCAGCGGCGCTTGTGCCGTACGAACCGGGTTGCCGTTCTTAAAGTAAACGGAGGATGTTAAAGGAAGATTAACAACCGGGAAGTCCGCTGCCGGACTGTCCATCGGCATCAGCAATGGATCCAGCAAATCTGCCGGCGCGATCCCCTGCGCTTCCGCCTGCTCTAACAGCTCGCGCAGATGTTCCAGGGTTACCATCCGCTCCACCGGATACTTGCTCACCGCAAGGCGGCGCAGGTAAATCACATGCGCGCCGCAGCCCAGTTTTTCACCGAGGTCGTCGATGATGGTGCGAATGTACGTCCCTTTCGAACAGTGTACTTCCAGCTCCAGCTCATCACCTTCGTGGCGAATAAACAGCAGCTCATATACGGTTATCGGACGAGCTTCACGCGGGACTTCAATGCCCTGGCGCGCGTATTCGTAGAGTTTTTTTCCCTGATATTTCAGCGCCGAATACATCGACGGCACCTGCATCGTGTCCCCACGGAAGCTCTCCAGCGCAGCAGCAAGCTGTTCCGCGCTGAAGGTCACCGGACGCTCTTCTACCACCTGGCCATCCGCGTCGGAGGTATCCGTGCGCTGGCCCAGCTTAGCGATAACGCGGTAGCGCTTATCGGAGTCGAGCAGGTACTGGGAAAACTTTGTCGCCTCTCCCAGGCAGACCGGCAGCATGCCGGTTGCCAGCGGATCGAGCGCGCCGGTGTGGCCCGCACGGTTGGCGTTATAAATACGCTTAACTTTCTGCAGCACGTCGTTGCTGGAAGCGCCCTGGGGTTTATCCAGCAGCAGCACACCATGCACGTCGCGACCACGACGACGAGGACGACTCATTAGTCCTCCTTGCTGTCGTCCGCCGGGTTAACACGACGCTCGTCGTCATGTTTCACCACGCTGGTCACCAGGTTGGACATACGCATACCTTCGACCAGCGAGTTGTCGTAGAAGAAGGTCAGTTCAGGCACGATACGCAGACGCATCGCTTTGCCAAGCAGGGAGCGGATGAAACCAGAGGCTTCCTGCAGCGCTTTAATGCCGTTTTTCACTGCCGCTTCATCTTGATCGTTCAGGAAGGTGACGAACACTTTTGCATAAGCCAAATCGCGGGACATTTCGACACCGGAGACGGTGGTCATCATGCCGACGCGAGGGTCTTTAATTTCACGTTGCAGAATGAGAGCGATCTCTTTCTGCATTTCCTGCGCTACGCGCTGAGGGCGACCAAATTCTTTCGCCATAATAAATTCTCCAGACAAAAAAGGGGCTAAAGCCCCTTTTTGAAATTATTGCCGGGTGGCGCGAGGCGATCCCGGCTTACAATCGGTAATTAAGCGATGGTACGCTGAATTTCGATGATCTCGAACACTTCGATCATATCGCCAACGCGAACGTCGTTGTAGTTCTTCACGCCGATACCACATTCCATGCCGTTACGGACTTCGTTAACGTCATCTTTGAAGCGGCGCAGGGATTCCAGCTCGCCTTCGTAGATAACCACGTTGTCACGCAGTACGCGGATTGGGTTGTGACGCTTGATGTTACCTTCGGTAACCATACAGCCCGCGATCGCACCGAATTTCGGTGATTTGAACACGTCACGTACTTCAGCCAGACCGATGATCTGCTGTTTCAGCTCAGGAGACAGCATGCCGCTCATCGCTGCTTTCACTTCGTCGATCAGGTTATAGATGACGGAGTAGTAACGCAGATCCAGGCTTTCGGATTCAATCACTTTACGCGCAGATGCATCCGCACGAACGTTGAAGCCAACCAGGATAGCGTTGGAGGCAGCAGCCAGGGTCGCGTCGGTTTCGGTGATACCACCTACGCCAGAACCGATGATCTTCACTTTCACTTCGTCGGTAGACAGTTTCAGCAAGGAGTCGGAGATCGCTTCCACAGAACCCTGAACGTCAGCTTTCAGAACGATGTTCACTTCGTGGACTTCGCCCTCGGTCATGTTGGCAAACATGTTCTCGAGTTTAGATTTCTGCTGACGAGCCAGTTTAACTTCACGGAATTTGCCCTGACGATACAGTGCAACTTCACGCGCTTTCTTCTCGTCACGCACAACGGTCACTTCGTCACCGGCAGCCGGAACACCGGACAGACCCAGGATTTCCACTGGAATGGACGGACCCGCTTCCAGCACTTCCTGACCCAGTTCGTTACGCATCGCGCGAACGCGGCCGTATTCGAAACCGCACAGAACGATGTCGCCTTTATGCAGCGTACCTTCGCGAACCAGAACGGTAGCAACCGGGCCACGTCCTTTATCCAGGAAGGATTCAATAACCGCACCGCTCGCCATACCGTTACGGATGGCTTTCAGCTCCAGAACTTCGGCCTGCAGCAGGATCGCGTCCAGCAGTTCGTCGATACCGGTACCCGCTTTCGCAGACACGTGTACGAACTGGCTTTCGCCGCCCCACTCTTCCGGCAGAATACCGTACTGGGAAAGTTCGTTTTTAACACGATCGGGATCCGCTTCTGGCTTATCGATCTTGTTAACTGCAACCACAACCGGTACACCTGCTGCTTTCGCATGCTGGATAGCTTCGATGGTCTGCGGCATGACGCCGTCGTCTGCAGCAACAACCAGAACAACGATATCCGTCGCCTGAGCACCACGAGCACGCATTGAGGTAAACGCGGCGTGGCCTGGGGTATCCAGGAAGGTGATCATACCGTTGTCAGTTTCTACGTGGTATGCACCGATGTGCTGGGTAATACCACCCGCTTCGCCAGAGGCAACCTTGGTAGAACGAATGTAGTCAAGCAGAGAGGTTTTACCGTGGTCAACGTGACCCATGATGGTCACTACCGGTGCGCGTGGTTCTGCTGCTGCACCTGTGTCACGGTCGCTCATTACTGCTTCTTCCAGCTCGTTTTCACGACGCAGGATAACTTTGTGGCCCATCTCTTCAGCAACCAGCTGTGCTGTTTCCTGATCGATCACCTGGTTGATGGTCGCCATAGCGCCCAGCTTCATCATCGCTTTGATGACCTGAGAGCCTTTAACTGCCATCTTGTTCGCCAGTTCGCCAACGGTGATGGTTTCGCCGATCACGACGTCACGGTTAACGGCCTGAGCTGGCTTCTGGAAGCCCTGCTGCAGAGCAGAACCTTTACGCTTGCCGCCTTTACCGCCGCGAACTGCAGCGCGTGCTTCTTCACGGTCAGCTTTGGATTCAGCGTGCTTGTTGCCTTTTTTCGCCGGACGCGCAGCTTTTGCATTACGGCCGCGGCCACGACCGCCTTCAACTTCACGGTCGTTATCATCTTCAGCCTGACGCGCATGCTGAGAAGTGGTCACGTGATAGTCGCTGGTGTCTTCAGTCGGCTCAACGGTATTCACACCATTCTTCTCGTTTTCTTCTGCCATACGGCGCGCTTCTTCGGCGACGCGGCGAGCTTCTTCTTCCAGCTTACGGCGGGCTTCTTCTTCCGCTTTACGCTTCAGCTCGGCAGCTTCATTTTCACGGCGGGCTTTTTCAGCCTGGGCGGTTTTGGTCATTTCGTCTGTCTGTTGATTGCTCACTTTGTCTTTTTCCGCAGCGTCACGCTTCACTTTATCACTTGCGTCGCGTTTCGCTTTTTCTGCGGCCTCACGTTCAGCTTTTAATTCTGCTTCACGTTTGGCGGCTGCTTCCGCCTCACGCTGAGCTTGTTCTTCCGCTTCACGCTGTGCCTGCTCTTCCGCAGCAAGGCGTTCTGCCTCTTGCGGATCACGTTTTACAAAGGTGCGCGTCTTGCGGACTTCAATTTGTACCGATTTGCTTTTGCCACCGGTACCAGGGATGTTTAACGTGCTACGCGTTTTGCGCTGCAGCGTCAACTTGTCAGGCGTAGAACCGTGTTCACGGTTCAGGTGCGTTAACAAGGTTTGTTTTTCTTGCGCGGTCACCGAGTCATCAGCGGACTTCGGGATCCCTGCATCAGCAAATTGCTGTACCAGGCGGTCCACGGAGGTCTGAATCTCAGCAGCCAGCGATTTTACAGTTACATCAGTCATGCTGTTCCTTCCTGCTACAGTTTATTACGCTTCGTCGCCGAACCAGCAAATATTACGTGCGGCCATGATGAGCTCGCCGGCTTTCTCGTCGGTTAAACCTTCGATATCAGCCAGGTCATCAACGCCTTGCTCAGCGAGATCTTCCAGCGTACAAACACCACGGGCAGCCAGCTTGAACGCAATCGCACGATCAAGACCTTCCAGATTCAGCAGGTCATCAGCCGGCTTCTTATCGCCAAGGCTTTCTTCCTGAGCCAGTGCCAGGGTGGTCAGTGCGTTTTTAGCGCGTTCACGCAGGGCTTCAACGGTTGGTTCATCCAGACCGTCAATTTCCAGCAGCTCTTTCATTGGCACATAGGCCAGTTCTTCCAGCGTAGAGAAACCTTCTTCAACCAGAACAGTGGCGAAGTCTTCGTCAATATCCAGGTATTTAGTGAAGGTGTCGATCGCCGCATGGGCTTCAGCCTGATGCTTAGCCTGCAGGTCATCAACGGTCATTACGTTGAGTTCCCAGCCGCTCAGCTGCGACGCCAGGCGTACGTTCTGACCGTTACGGCCGATTGCCTGCGCCAGGTTGCCCGCTTCAACAGCGATATCCATGGTGTGTTTGTCTTCGTCAACAACGATAGACGCCACATCAGCTGGAGCCATTGCGTTGATCACGAACTGCGCCGGGTTGTCATCCCACAGAACGATATCAATACGTTCGCCGCCCAGCTCAGTAGAAACTGCCTGGACACGCGCACCGCGCATACCGACGCAAGCACCGACCGGGTCGATACGCTTGTCGTTGGTTTTCACCGCAATTTTCGCACGGGAGCCCGGATCGCGAGCCGCCGCTTTAATCTCGATAACTTCTTCACCGATTTCCGGTACTTCGATACGGAACAGTTCTACCAGCATTTCTGGTTTAGAACGGGTCACGAACAGCTGTGCACCACGCGCTTCAGGGCGAACGGCGTACAGAACGCCGCGAATACGGTCGCCTGGGCGGAAGTTTTCACGCGGCAGCATATCTTCACGCAGGATCACGGCTTCAGCGTTACCCGGCAACCCTTCGGATTTGATCTCCAGGGAGATGTTGTCGCGGTTCACTTTCTTCACCACGCCGGTGATGATCTCGCCTTCCTGATCGCGGAACTGATCGACAACCAGCGCACGCTCGGCTTCACGCACTTTCTGCACGATAACCTGTTTAGCGGTCTGGGTGGTGATACGGTCGAAGGTCACAGATTCAATCTGATCTTCAACGTACTCACCCACGTTCAGACTTTCGTCTTCAAAACGGGCGGCTTCCAGCGTGATCTCTTTGGTCGGCTGGGTCACTTCTTCAACGATTACCCAACGACGGAATGTATCGAAGTCACCGCTTTTACGATCGATTTCTACGCGAACATCGATCTCTTGTTCGTATTTTTTCTTGGTTGCTGTAGCCAGTGCACTTTCCAGCGCTTCGAAAATCTTCTCACGCGGCAGTGATTTCTCGTTGGAGACGGCTTCAACAACAGCCAAAATTTCTTTGTTCATCGCGGGCTTTTCACCTCAATCCAGACTGTTAAAAGTGGGGAACCAGGTTCGCCTTCTGGATATTACTCAGCGCGAACACTTCATCTTTGCCTTCGACTGTCACCGTGATCATTTCACCATCAACGGCTTTGATAATTCCCTGCCATTTACGGCGGTTCTGTACGGCCATACGCAGAACGAGAGCCACTTCTTCACCGGTAAAGCGCACATAGTGCTCGGCCGTGAACATCGGGCGATCGAGGCCAGGTGAGGAAACTTCCAGGTTGTACGCAACGGTAATCGGGTCTTCAACATCAAGAACCGCACTCACCTGGTGGCTGACATCAGCACAATCATCAACATTGATGCCATCTTCACTATCAATATAGATGCGCAGCGTCGATGTACGGCCGCGAACGAATTCGATGCCGACCAGTTCGTAGCCCAGTGCTTCGACCGGTGCAGTAATCATCTCTGTTAATTTTTGCTCTAATGTGGACAAGCCCACCCCCAAGACATAAAAAAAGGGCGTAAAGCCCAGTTATTCTGTAGTCAGATAACAAAAAACCCCGATAAATCGGGGCTTTAGATAACTGAACCCTATAGCCACAACTGTGGCCTGGAGCACTTTCCGAAAGAATTTTTTCAAATCCAGCTACGAAGGCTCTAAGTCTTCACAGTATATTTGAAAAAGAACTTTATGGGAAAGTGGTTGCGGGGGCCGGATTTGAACCGACGACCTTCGGGTTATGAGCCCGACGAGCTACCAGGCTGCTCCACCCCGCGCCTGAAACGTGGCAAATTCTACGCGTTTTGGACAGAATTTGCAAATAATGCTGGGATTTGGTACCGAAGACGGGACGTAAAATCGGCGTTTAGTATATTGATAGTTGACCCCACCTGTCAAGGCGACTTCCGCCAGATCGATCAGACCAAAATTTTTACAAAAAACGCACGACTCTCTTCCGGTCTTCGCCAAAAGATGATTAAATGAATACTCACTTATTTTGCATAAAAATGCACAAGAGAGCGAAAGCGGTCTCTAATCAGTCAATCAAGCAGGGTTTTATTCTATGACGACGATTCTCAAGCATCTTCCGGTTGGACAACGTATTGGCATCGCTTTCTCAGGTGGCCTGGATACCAGCGCTGCACTGCTGTGGATGCGCCAGAAGGGAGCGGTTCCGTATGCCTATACTGCGAACCTGGGTCAGCCGGATGAGGACGACTATGATGCCATTCCTCGTCGCGCTAAAGAGTATGGTGCAGAGAACGCGCGCCTGATTGACTGCCGTAAGCAACTGGTCGCTGAAGGTATCGCGGCTATTCAATGTGGTGCATTCCATAACACCACCGGCGGCCTGACCTATTTCAACACCACCCCGCTGGGCCGTGCGGTTACCGGCACCATGCTGGTTGCCGCCATGAAAGAAGACGGCGTCAATATCTGGGGTGACGGCAGCACCTATAAAGGAAACGATATCGAACGTTTCTATCGCTATGGCCTGCTGACCAACGCCGAACTGCAGATTTACAAACCGTGGCTGGATACCGACTTCATCGACGAGCTGGGTGGTCGTCATGAGATGTCCGAGTTTATGATCGCCTGCGGTTTTGACTATAAAATGTCAGTCGAAAAAGCCTATTCCACCGACTCCAACATGCTGGGTGCGACGCACGAAGCGAAAGACCTGGAATTCCTGAACTCCAGCGTGAAGATCGTTAACCCGATCATGGGCGTGAAGTTCTGGGACGAGAACGTGAAGATCCCGGCAGAAGAAGTGACCGTGCGTTTCGAACGCGGCCATCCGGTTGCGCTGAACGGTAAAACCTTCTCTGACGATGTGGAGCTGATGCTGGAAGCTAACCGTATTGGCGGTCGTCACGGTCTGGGTATGAGCGATCAGATTGAAAACCGTATCATCGAGGCGAAAAGCCGCGGCATCTATGAAGCCCCGGGAATGGCGCTGCTGCACATCGCTTACGAGCGTCTGCTGACCGGCATTCACAACGAAGACACCATTGAGCAGTATCACTCTCATGGCCGTCAGCTGGGCAAACTGCTGTATCAGGGCCGCTGGTTCGATCCGCAGGCGCTGATGCTGCGTGATGCGCTGCAGCGTTGGGTGGCGAGTGCAATCACCGGTGAAGTGACCCTGGAACTGCGTCGCGGTAATGACTACTCCATCCTGAACACCGTGTCTGACAATCTGACCTATAAAGCAGAGCGTCTGACCATGGAGAAAGGTGAATCCGTGTTCTCACCGGACGATCGTATTGGCCAGCTGACCATGCGTAATCTGGATATCACCGATACCCGCGAGAAGCTATTCAACTATGTTGAGAATGGCCTGCTTTCCGCCAGTTCCGGTAACGGCCTGCCGCAGGTTGAGAATCTGGAACACAGCGATAAGAAGTAATCGCTGATGTAGCATGCAAAAGGCGTCCTGGGACGCCTTTTTTATTTGGATTTCGTAGGCCCGGTAAGCGCAGCGCACCGGGCAAAACGGCGGGTGGCGATGCGCTTACCCACCCTACAAAAGATCGGTAACACATAATCTACAGACGAAAAAAAAGACGTCTTTCGACGTCTTTCTTCTGGAATATTGGTACCGAGGATGGGACTCGAACCCACAAGCCCGTTAGGGCACTACCACCTCAAGGTAGCGTGTCTACCAATTCCACCACCTCGGTACAGAATACTTAGTGCGGGATATCGCTGGTTGGCTTAGCCGGTGCAGCTGGCTGAGTTTGCTCAGTTTTCGCTGGCGCGCTCAGATTTTCCCACTCGCTTCCTTTGCTGGTCTTGTTGCTGTTGATATTGCCAAGCACCAGACTGATGATGAAGAACAGCGTAGCCAGAATCGCCGTAGTGCGGGTCATGAAGTTCGCAGAACCACTTGAACCAAACAGCGTACCGGAAGCGCCTGCTCCGAAGGAGGCTCCCATATCAGCGCCTTTACCTTGCTGCAGCATAATCAGCGCTACGAGAGCGATGGCTACAATAAGGAAAATAACTAAAAGAGCTTCGTACATAATCAACCTGTTCCTTGCGGATTTGCCGCATACCAATGCTTCGACCAATTAGCAGGATTTTTGTTTCCCACTGAAGCGGGTGTGAATACTAACCAAAGCGAATGGCCTTCGCAAGGGCATTTTTGACGCATTGTATCAACTGCGGAAAAAAACAGCAAAAAGCCATTAATTGCTCAAAACAAAGGCGGCAATAGCCGCCTTTTTATACATTTAGCGTGCACGATTATGCAGCTTTTACAGCATCCGCGATACGGTGTGCAAACTCGGTTACCTGCGCTTCGTCTTCACCTTCCACCATCACGCGGATCAGCGGTTCGGTACCTGACTTACGCAGCAGCACGCGTCCCCGATTGCCCAGGGCCGCTTCAACGTCAGCCATCACCGCTTTCACGTTATCATTTTCCAGCGGGTCGCCTTTGCCGGCAGTGAAACGTACGTTGACCAGAATCTGTGGGAACATTTTCATGCCGCTGCACAGATCGTGCAGGCTCATATGGTTGCGCGCCATTGCGGCAACCACCTGCAGCGCGGCCACAATACCATCACCGGTGGTGGTTTTGTCGAGCAGGATCACGTGACCTGAGTTCTCAGCGCCAATGCGCCAGCCCTTCTCCTGCAATTTTTCCAGCACATAGCGGTCACCCACTTTCGCGCGAACGAACGGAATACCGAGCTGCTTCAGCGCCAGTTCCAGGCCCATGTTACTCATCAGCGTACCTACCGCACCGCCGCGCAGCTGGCCTTGACGCAGACCTTCACGGGCAATGATATAGAGGATCTGATCGCCGTCGACCTTGTTACCTTCGTGGTCAACCATGATCACGCGGTCACCGTCGCCGTCCAGCGCAATACCCAGATCGGCTTTCTCCGCCAGAACACGCGCCTGCAGGGCACGAACGTCAGTTGCACCCACCTGCTCGTTAATGTTCAGACCATCCGGCTCGCAGCCAATGGTAATTACTTTCGCACCCAGTTCGCGGAAAACATTCGGGGCGATGTGGTAGGTCGCGCCATTAGCACAGTCCACCACAATTTTCAGATGAGCCAGGCTCAGCTCATTCGGGAAGGTGCCTTTACAGAATTCGATATAGCGACCCGCCGCATCAACGATACGGTTCGCTTTCCCCAGCTCTGCGGAATCAACACAGGTGATCTCTTTTTCCATTTCGGCTTCAATGGCTTCTTCCACGTCATCCGGGAGCTTGGTGCCGTCAATGGAGAAAAATTTAATGCCGTTGTCGTAGAACGGGTTGTGAGAAGCTGAGATGACAATCCCCGCTTCCGCACGGAAGGTGCGTGTCAGATACGCGACTGCAGGCGTTGGCATTGGGCCAGTAAAGGAGGCAGACAGCCCCGCCGCCGCCAGACCCGCTTCAAGCGCAGACTCCAGCATATAGCCCGAAATACGGGTGTCTTTACCGATGATAATTTTACGTGAACCATGACGCGCCAGTACCTTGCCCGCAGCCCAGCCGAGCTTCAGGACAAAATCAGGGGTGATGGGAGCATCGCCTACACGCCCACGGATACCGTCGGTACCAAAATATTTACGATTACTCATAGCGTTTGTTTTCCTTCGCTGCCAGTGTGGCTTCCACCACACGCATGGCTTCTACTGTTTCTTTGACGTCATGGACACGAATAATGTGCGCACCCTGCATCGCCGCAATCACCGCGCAGGCCAGGCTGCCGCTCAGGCGTTCGCTCGGCCCTACGTTCAGCAACTGCCCAATCATCGACTTTCTCGACATTCCCACCAGTAACGGCAGGCCAAAATGATGGAATTCCGATAAGCGCGCAAGCAACGCATAATTGTGGGAGAGATTTTTACCGAAACCGAACCCCGGGTCGAGCAGCAATTTCTCTTTTGGGATACCGGCACGTTCACAGCGTGCAATATGCTCAATAAAGAAGCGATTCACGTCGGCAAAGACATCGTCATACTTCGGTGCTTCCTGCATAGTTTTCGGTATGCCCTGCATGTGCATCAGGCATACCGGTAACCCCGTCTCTGCCGCGGCTTCAAGTGCGCCAGGCTCAGTGAGTGAGCGAATATCATTAATAATGTGAGCGCCCACTCTCGCCACTTCACGAATCACTTCTGGTTTTGAAGTATCAACGGAGATCCACACTTCAAACCGCTGTGCAATCGCTTCAACCACCGGCACCACTCGCGCCAGTTCTTCTTCCACAGACACGTCCGCCGCACCAGGACGCGTCGATTCGCCGCCAACGTCAATGATGGTGGCGCCCGCATTAATCATTAAATTCGCGTGCTTAACCGCCTCGATAAGCGTGTTATGCGTGCCGCCGTCAGAGAAGGAGTCAGGGGTAACATTCAGGATCCCCATCACATGGGGATGTGAGAGATCGAGATGCGAGTCCTGAGCGAATAATTTCATGGCGAAATCCCTGATATCTATATCGTTAAACAGAAATGAAAAACCCCGGAGCAAGCTCCAGGGTTTGAGGTACAGACAAACGCGTCAACAGCAGTGACTTACTTATCGCCCAACTGTTCTGACATGGTATTGCCCGGGTTTGGCGTACGCGGTTCATCAACCGGACGCGGCGCACGCGGGGTGCCATTGTTGTCAGAATTATTGGAAGCGCCTGGGTCTTCCCAGCCTGCTGGCGGACGGACTTCACGGCGCGCCATCAGGTCGTCAATCTGCGGTGCATCGATGGTCTCATATTTCATGAGCGCATCTTTCATCGAATGCAGGATGTCCATATTGTCGTTCAGGATCTGGCGTGCACGTGCATAGTTACGCTCTACCAGAGATTTTACTTCCTGGTCGATGATGCGAGCCGTCTCATCGGACATATGTTTCGCTTTCGCCACAGAACGGCCCAGGAAGACTTCACCCTCTTCCTCTGCATACAGCAGCGGACCGAGTTTGTCGGAGAAGCCCCACTGCGTCACCATGTTACGCGCCAGGTTTGTCGCGACTTTGATGTCGTTGGACGCACCGGTAGAAACATGTTCCACACCGTAGATAATCTCTTCTGCCAGGCGACCACCGTACAGGGTAGAAATCTGACTTTCCAGTTTCTGACGGCTGGCGCTGATCGCGTCGCCTTCAGGCAGGAAGAAGGTCACACCCAGCGCACGACCGCGCGGAATAATCGTCACTTTATGCACCGGATCGTGTTCCGGTACGAGGCGACCGATAATCGCGTGACCCGCTTCGTGGTATGCCGTGGACTCTTTCTGCGCTTCCGTCATCACCATGGAGCGACGTTCCGCACCCATCATGATTTTGTCTTTCGCTTTCTCGAACTCCACCATGGACACCACGCGCTTGTTACCGCGAGCGGCAAACAGAGCTGCTTCGTTGACCAGGTTAGCCAGGTCCGCACCGGAGAAGCCCGGGGTACCGCGCGCAATGATTGCCGCATCGATATCTGGCGCCAGCGGTACGCGACGCATGTGAACTTTCAGAATCTGTTCACGACCGCGAACGTCCGGCAGACCCACGACAACCTGACGGTCGAAACGGCCTGGACGCAGCAGCGCAGGGTCAAGTACGTCCGGACGGTTAGTCGCCGCGATAACGATGATACCTTCGTTACCTTCGAAGCCGTCCATCTCAACCAGCATCTGGTTCAGCGTCTGTTCACGTTCATCGTGACCACCGCCCAGACCTGCGCCACGCTGGCGGCCTACGGCGTCGATTTCATCGATGAAGATAATGCACGGTGCTGCCTTCTTGGCCTGCTCGAACATGTCACGCACACGAGATGCACCGACACCCACGAACATTTCAACGAAGTCAGAACCTGAAATAGTAAAGAACGGCACCTTCGCTTCACCCGCAATGGCTTTCGCCAGCAGGGTTTTACCGGTACCCGGAGGGCCAACCATCAGCACGCCTTTCGGGATCTTACCGCCCAGCTTCTGGAAACGGCTCGGTTCACGCAGGTATTCAACCAGTTCACCGACCTCTTCTTTCGCTTCGTCACACCCGGCGACGTCAGCAAACGTGGTCTTGATCTGGTCTTCCGTCAGCATACGCGCCTTGCTCTTACCGAACGACATGGCACCTTTGCCACCGCCGCCCTGCATCTGGCGCATAAAGAAGATCCAGACGCCGATAAGAAGCAGCATCGGGAACCAGGAAATGAAGATAGAAGCCAGCAGGCTTGGTTCTTCTGGCGGCTCGCCAACTACCTTGACGTTTTTGGTCAGAAGGTTATCAAGCAGCTTAGGATCGTTCACCGGGATGTAAGTCGTGTAACGGTTACTATCTTTCTTGGTAACGTTGATCTCACGTCCGTTGATACGCGCTTCGCGAACCTGGTCCTGATTGACCTCCTGCAGGAAGGTAGAATAATCCACCTTGCGGCCATTCGACTCGCTGGGCCCAAAGCTCTGGAATACTGACATCAGCACAACGGCAATGACCAGCCAGAGTATTAGGTTTTTCGCCATGTCACTCAAGGGATTAACCTCATATTACAACTGTGTTAAAAACAGCGTCAGGATACTCTATATCCAGTTTCATTCAAACTTTCGCCTGAAATCTACCGGTTATCATTTTCGCCCGGTCGCTACAATATACACTTCTCGGGAGCGGGCCCGGGAAGAGTCCGGCTTACGAACTTTAACCTTCGCAAACAGGGAGCGAATTTCCTTAAGATACTCCTCGAAACCTTCGCCCTGAAACACCTTCACAACAAAACTACCACCAGGCGCTAGTACATCACGACACATTTCTAACGCTAGCTCCACCAGATACATGGCGCGGGGGATATCCACCGCCGGTGTTCCGCACATATTTGGTGCCATATCTGACATGACAACCTGAACCTTACTGTCACCTACACGATCAAGTAACGCTTTCAGCACTAATTCATCACGAAAGTCGCCCTGAAGGAAGTCGACACCAACGATGGGATCCATTGGTAAAAGATCGCACGCAATGATTCGGCCCGTTCCGCCGATTTGCGTTACCGCATACTGGGACCATCCGCCAGGTGCCGCACCGAGGTCAACAACCGTCATCCCCGGCTTAAAAAGTTTGTCACTTTGCTGTATTTCATCAAGTTTAAACCAGGCACGGGAACGCAACCCCTTTTTCTGTGCCTGTTGAACATATTTATCGCTAAAGTGTTCCTGAAGCCAGCGGCTGGAGCTGGCAGAACGCTTTTTACCTGTCATTTAACATTTCCGTCCTGGTTCATCGTTACCTGCCTGTGACGTAAATTTCTACGCAGCTATTTGGCGATATAAGGGAGATGGCGGTAGAATGAACCGTTTTCAATCCCAACGTAAGCAAAAATATACGATGAATCTGAGTACTAAACAAAAACAGCACCTTAAAGGTCTGGCACATCCGCTCAAGCCTGTAGTGATGCTTGGCAACAATGGTTTGACCGAAGGGGTGCTTGCCGAGATTGAACAAGCGCTGGAACACCACGAGCTGATCAAGGTGAAAATCGCCTCTGAAGACAGAGACACTAAAAACCTGATCGTGGAAGCCATCGTGCGCGAAACCGGCGCCTGTAATGTACAGGTCATCGGTAAAACGCTGGTGCTCTACCGCCCATCTAAAGAGCGTAAAATCTCGCTGCCACGCTAAGGATATCCTGAATCAAACACATTTTCTGTGTGAAACGAGGGATTTCTATCAGCAGGCGAGCAAAATGCCATGCTCCTTGAGTTGATAAAAGGCCGCTATGCGGCCTTTTTCTTTTCTTTACAATGTATCAACATCTTAGTAGAGAAGCGAATTACAGATATTCAACCTTAATAATTTCGTATTCTACTTCACCGCCAGGGGTGCGGATGGTGACAACATCATCCTGCTCTTTGCCAATCAGGCCGCGAGCAATCGGAGAGTTCACTGAAATCAGGTTCTGTTTGAAGTCTGCTTCATCATCACCCACGATGCGATAGGTTTGCTCTTCGTCGTTGTCCAGGTTCAGCACGGTAACGGTAGAACCAAAGATCACACGCCCGTTGTTAGGCATTTTGGTGATATCGATAACCTGCGCATTGGACAGTTTTGCTTCGATATCTTTAATACGCCCTTCACAGAAGCCCTGCTGCTCACGCGCGGCGTGGTATTCAGCATTCTCTTTCAGGTCGCCATGCTCGCGCGCATCCGCGATAGCGGCGATGATTTCAGGGCGACGCACGGATTTCAGAAAATCCAGCTCTTCGCGCAGTTTTTCGGCACCACGTAAGGTCATCGGAATAGCTTGCATTTGTTATACCTCTTAAACATTCCTGTTGGGAGCAGTGTTCCCTGCTCCTGCCCCCCTAAGCGGGCAAGAAGCAAAAAGAAAACCGACCCGGGAGCAATGCCCCAGGTCAGCAGCAATTTTTCAATTTGATATGCATTTTACCGCGAAGTTCACTATGGGTCATCGTTTACTTTGCAGTGCCATGCACCGTAGTATGACGGTTTGTTTTCGGGTTGTTAGCGCGAGATTATGCGATTTTCCAGATTTATCATCGGATTGACTACCAGTATAACGTTCACCGCCCAGGCCGCGAATGTTGATGAGTACATTAATCAGCTCCCCGCAGGCGCGAACCTTGCCCTGATGGTGCAGAAGGTTGGCGCACAGGCTCCCGAGATTGACTATCATAGTCAACAGATGGCGCTGCCTGCCAGTACCCAAAAGGTGATCACTGCCCTCGCCGCCCTGCTCCAGCTCGGTCCTGACTTCCGTTTTACGACCACACTCGAGACCAAAGGTAACGTCGAGGGGGGCGCACTGAAAGGCGATCTTATCGCCCGTTTTGGCGGCGATCCGACCTTTAAGCGCCAGGATATCCGCAACATGGTTGCGGTACTGAAAAAAACTGGCGTGCAGAAAATTGATGGCAATGTGCTGATCGACACGTCAATCTTTGCCAGCCACGATAAAGCCCCAGGCTGGCCGTGGAACGACATGACCCAATGTTTTAGCGCCCCGCCCGCCGCCGCGATTGTTGACCGTAACTGCTTCTCGGTTTCGCTTTACAGCGCGCCAAAACCAGATGATTTAGCGTTTATCCGCATAGCGTCCTACTACCCGGTCACAATGTTTAGCCAGGTCCGCACGCTGGCGAAAGGCTCCCCCGATGCACAGTATTGCGAACTGGACGTGGTGCCAGGCGATCTTAACCGCTTCACGCTCACCGGCTGCCTGACGCAGCGCGCCGATCCGCTGCCGCTGGCCTTTGCGATACAGGATGGCGCAAGCTATGCGGGCGCCATCCTGAAGGATGAGCTGAAACAAGCAGGCATAACATACACCGGAACGCTGCTTCGCCAGACGCAGGTCAACCAGCCCGGCACGGTCATCGCGAGCAAACAGTCTCCTCCGCTGCACGATTTACTGCGAATCATGCTGAAAAAGTCTGACAACATGATTGCCGACACCGTATTCCGCATGATTGGTCACGCGCGTTTCGGCGTGCCGGGAACCTGGCGCGCGGGTTCAGACGCCGTTCGCCAGATCCTGCGCCAGCAGGCCGGGATCGAGCTGGGTAATACCATCGCCGTCGATGGCTCCGGATTATCGCGTCATAATTTGATCTCTCCGGCCACGATGATGCAGGTGCTTCAGTACATTGCACAGCATGACACTGAGCTAAACTTTATTTCAATGCTGCCGCTGGCCGGGCATGACGGTTCACTGCAGTACCGCGCGGGGCTTCACGCCGCGGGCGTGGATGGCAAAGTATCTGCGAAAACAGGCTCACTGCAGGGGGTTTACAACCTTGCAGGCTTCATCACTACCGCCAGCGGACAACGCATGGCATTCGTGCAGTATCTTTCCGGCTATGCCGTCGAACCGACCGACCAGCGCAATCGTCGTATTCCGCTGGTTCGCTTCGAAAGCAGGCTTTATAAGGACATCTACCAGAATAACTAGCGATGAAACTACTCATAGTTGAAGACGATGTGTTATTGCAGGAAGGGCTGGCGCTGGGGCTGGCCAATGAGGGGTATGCTCTCGACTGTGCTGGCACCGCAGCGGAGGCGGACGCCCTGATCCAGAGCGGCGAATACAGCCTGGTGATCCTCGATTTGGGCTTGCCTGATAAAGACGGCGCCACGCTGCTCAGCCAGTGGCGACGTCGCGGTATCGCCAACCCGGTATTGATCCTGACGGCACGTGATGCCATTGAAGATCGTATCACCGGCCTCGATGCAGGCGCAGATGATTACCTGGTGAAGCCTTTTGCGCTTGCGGAGCTGCAGGCTCGGGTACGAGCCTTGATTCGCCGCTATCAGGGACATAGTGATAATTTACTTACCGACGGCGATATCACGCTGAATCTGCAAACCCAGCAGGTACTGCGCCAGGATCAGGCCGTAGAGGTAACGCCAAAAGAGTTCGCCTTGCTTACGCGTCTGATCATGCGCAGCGGGCAAACGGTGCACAGAGAAACGCTCCAGCAGGATATCTACTCCTGGCAGGACGATCCCGGGTCAAATACCCTTGAGGTTCATATCCATAACCTGCGTCGTAAGCTCGGCAAAGACAGGATCAAAACCGTTCGCGGCGTTGGCTATCGCCTGGAGAGCCAGAAATGAACAGCATGCGTCGGCGTTTGATGGTGCTGCTGGCGGTCATTCTGTTATTTTTCCAGCTGATAAGCGTAATCTGGCTGTGGCATGAAAGCCGTGAGCAGATAGGATTTCTGGTCAACGAAACGCTGTCAGCGAAAGCTCGCAATAATCATGTTGAGAAAGAGATCCGCGAAGCGATTGCTTCCCTTCTCGTCCCTTCTCTGGTGATGGTCGGTTTCACGCTGCTGTTTTCATTCTGGGCGGTCACCTGGATAACCCGACCGCTGAATAAACTGCGTGACAGCCTGGCTAACCGTTCGGCGGATAACTTAACTCCGCTTCCTATGTATTCCGACATGGAAGAGATCGGCGCGGTGACGACCTCCCTGAACCACCTCCTCGCCCGGCTGGACAATACCATTCAACAGGAGCGTCTCTTTACCGCAGACGCCGCACACGAGCTGAGAACGCCGCTGGCCGGTATCCGGCTCCATCTGGAGCTAATGGCG
The DNA here is from genome assembly GCF_057224565.1 of Enterobacter sp. 3U4. Lineage (NCBI taxonomy): Bacteria > Pseudomonadati > Pseudomonadota > Gammaproteobacteria > Enterobacterales > Enterobacteriaceae > Enterobacter > Enterobacter sp. 3U4. The sequence goes on along the minus strand of NZ_CP136665.1, from coordinate 4,680,717 downwards.
CAGTCAGGTGCGCCTCAGGCCGCAACGCTGATTAGCCGTATCGATCAGCTCATGCATACCGTCGAACAACTGCTGATGCTGGCCCGCGCCGGACAGGCAATGGCGAGCGGCCACTACGAAACCGTGAGCTGGACGGAAAATATCATTGAACCTCTCGGCCTTGGGCATGAAGCCAAAGAGCATACGGTGATTTGGCCCGCTAAAAGCGCGCTTACGGTTCAGGGGGACGCCGTGCTTCTGCGCCTGATGCTGCGCAACCTGCTTGAGAATGCCGGGCGCTACAGCCCGACAGGGACAACGATTACAGTGACATTAACCGAAGTCGACGGGGGGACGCGGATCAGCGTTATCGATCAGGGTCCGGGGATTGATGAAGCGCACCGGCAGTCCATTACCGAGCCATTCCGCCGTCTTGACCAGCGCTACGGCGGAAGCGGTCTGGGTCTGAGTATCGTGCAGCGCATCGTCCAGCTCCACCACGGCAGGCTTTCGCTTGAGAATGGCGCAGAAGGTGGTTTAATCGCCAGCTGCTGGCTGCCCGCGACGCTGGAATAAAAAAAGCCCCCATAATGGGGGCTTTGGAGAGATATTAGTGCTTGTAGATGAACTCGACGCCTTCTTCGTCGTCTTCATCCCAGTCATCGTCCCAGTCTTCATCATCATCTTCCGCTTCCAGCTCTTCGAGCTGCTGACGGTGGTAGTCATCCCACATGAATTCGACTTTTTCAGGCTGTTTCACTTCTTCCGCCTGAACAATTGGGTTCTCAATGATGAATGTCATCACATCCCAGCACAGATCTTTCACGCCAACCTGGCTTGCCGCAGAGATCAGGTAATATTTATCTTCCCAACCCATCGCTTCAGCAATCGCTTTAGCTTTCGCTTCCGCTTCCGCTTTATCCATCAGGTCGATCTTGTTGAAGACCAGCCAGCGTGGTTTATTCGCCAGTTTTTCGCTGTATTTTTCCAGCTCACCGATGATGATGCGGGCGTTTTCAACCGGATCGGAACCGTCGATAGGATCGATATCGATAAGGTGCAGCAGCACGCGGCAACGCTCAAGGTGTTTCAGGAAGCGAATACCCAGACCCGCGCCTTCCGCAGCGCCTTCAATCAGACCAGGAATATCGGCAACCACAAAGCTCTTCTCGTTATCCATACGGACAACGCCCAGGCTTGGCACCAGCGTGGTAAACGGATAGTCCGCCACTTTTGGTTTCGCCGCAGAAACGGCGCGAATGAACGTCGATTTACCGGCGTTTGGCATACCCAGCATGCCCACGTCTGCCAGAAGCATCAGCTCCAGCTGCAGATCGCGCTTATCGCCCGGCGTACCCATCGTTTTCTGACGCGGAGTACGGTTAACGGAGGATTTGAAACGGCTGTTACCCAGACCGTGCCAGCCGCCTTTAGCCACCATCAGGCGCTGACCGTGTTTGGTCATGTCACCCATGGTTTCACCCGTCCCCTGGTCAATCACACGCGTACCGACCGGCACTTTAATGGTGACGTCTTTACCGCGTTTCCCGGTACAGTCACGGCTCTGGCCGTTCTGGCCACGTTCAGCACGGAAGGATTTTTCGAAACGGTAGTCGATCAGCGTGTTGAGGTTTTCATCCGCCTCCAGCCACACGTCACCACCATCCCCGCCGTCGCCGCCGTCAGGACCGCCACGTGGGATATACTTTTCACGGCGGAAGCTCACGCAACCGTTGCCGCCATCACCAGCCACGACCAGGATCGTCGCTTCATCAACAAACTTCATTTTACTCTCCGTAACTCATTCGCCTGAGCGGGGGACTACTACAACCGCTTCATTTTTGCGCCAACGTCCCCAAAGACGATGACCAATGGCGGAATACATCGCGCCCGCAACCACGACAAACGCACCGAGATAACCCAACAGGTTGAGCATCGGTCTGACGAAGACATCGGGCCAGGCCATTGATAACAAATCTGAAAATAACAGCGTAAACAGCGGAGTAAGCGTAATTAACGCGCTCACCTGTGCTGCCTGCCAGCGCGCCATCGCTTCGGCCAGCGCGCCATAACCGACCAGCGTGTTCAGCCCACAAAAAATGAGGCACGCCAGTTGCCAGTCGCTAAGCTGGGAAATCACACCCGGCTTTGCTAATGGCAGCAATGCTATTGTACACAAAGTGTACAATAAAAAGAGGATCTGCTGTGAGGCAAGACGACGCAATAACACCTTTTGCGCGACGCCATAGCTCACCCAGACCGTTGCTGCCCCCACACCAAAAATTACACCCCATGTGTAATCCGTCAGGCGGGTAAAAATCTCTATCAGACTGGTGTTGAAGAACATCACCAGACCGCACAGCAGCATACTCGCCCCGATAATCTGCGTACCGCGCATCTTTTCCTTGAGGATAAAGACGCTGGCGACCATCATGCCCACCGGTGAAAGCTGACCTATCACCTGCGACGCCGTGGGGCTGAGATATTGCAGGGAAGAGCTGAACAGGATGAAGTTACCGAACAGACCGCCCGTCGCGATAGCCAGCAATACCAGCCAGCGAGGTTTACGGAAAAGCCGCAAAGGTGGAAGCTTACCTTTGATAGCCAGAATGGCCCCGAGGCCGATGCTTGCCATCAGAAAGCGATAAAAGACCACCGTAGGCGGCTCCATCACTTCCAGTACCTGCTTCATTGCAATTGGCAGCGCACCCCAGCACATTGCGGTTGTGAGCGCCAAAAGAATACCAATGCCGGCCTGCTGCTTCATGCCCGTTTTCCCTACAGAAAAAATTACCGGGTTTCCAATGTAAAAAGCCCCGCAACAGGTTGCGGGGCTTTAATCCGTTACCGGACCGAGAAAACCTTACTCAGCAACGATGCTGATGTATTTACGGTTGTTCGGGCCTTTAACTTCAAATTTCACTTTACCGTCTGCTTTAGCAAACAGAGTGTGGTCACGACCGCAACCTACGTTGTTGCCAGCGTGGAATTTGGTACCACGTTGACGAACGATGATGCTACCCGCCAGAACGGATTCGCCACCGAAACGCTTAACGCCAAGGCGTTTAGCTTCTGAATCGCGACCGTTACGTGTGGAGCCGCCAGCCTTTTTATGTGCCATTTAAATCTCTCCTCAGGTCTTAGGCGCTGATGCCAGTAATTTTCACATCAGTGAACCACTGACGGTGGCCCTGCTGCTTACGGTAGTGCTTACGACGACGAAACTTAACGATTTTAACTTTCTCGCCACGACCGTGTGCAACAACTTCAGCTTTGATAACGCCGCCATCAACGAAAGGAACGCCGATTTTGACTTCTTCACCGTTTGCGATCATCAGAACTTCTGCGAACTCAACAGATTCGCCAGTTGCGATGTCCAGCTTTTCCAGGCGAACGGTCTGACCTTCGCTTACTCGGTGTTGTTTACCACCACTTTGGAAAACCGCGTACATATAAACTCCGCTTCCGCGCACGTCCTCGTATGAATCAGAGTGCGCTATAAATATTCACAATAGGGCGCGAATATTACGCAAAACGCGAGCCTTTGACAAGTGCTACCGTCAATACATGAAGAAAAAAAACACAACACGTACGGTAACGTTTATCTGTGCCGTTTTTTCAGTACAATCAGCACTACTATTGATAAACCGAAACCCTTCGTTACCCCATTGAAAATGGGATCAACAGGATAAAAAGCCCGGCTTTTGCGATGAATTTAGAAAAAATCAACGAGTTAACCGCGCAAGATATGGCGGGTGTGAATGCAGCAATCCTGGAGCAACTCAACTCTGACGTTCAGCTGATCAATCAGTTGGGTTATTACATCGTCAGCGGCGGCGGTAAACGCATTCGTCCGATGATTGCCATTCTGGCTGCCAGAGCCGTTGGCTATCAGGGAAATGCTCACATCACTATCGCAGCGCTCATCGAATTTATTCACACGGCGACGCTTCTGCATGACGATGTGGTGGATGAATCGGATATGCGTCGTGGCAAAGCCACGGCAAACGCTGCTTTCGGGAACGCAGCCAGCGTCCTGGTGGGGGATTTTATCTATACCCGCGCCTTCCAGATGATGACCAGCCTGGGCTCTCTTAAAGTGCTGGAAGTCATGTCCGAAGCCGTGAACGTTATTGCTGAAGGCGAAGTGCTGCAGCTGATGAACGTCAACGACCCTGACATCACCGAAGAAAACTACATGCGCGTCATCTACAGCAAAACCGCGCGCCTGTTTGAAGCGGCTGCCCAGTGTTCCGGCATTCTGGCTGACTGTACCGAAGCACAGGAAAAGGGCCTGCAGGACTATGGCCGCTATCTGGGTACGGCATTCCAGCTGATCGATGATTTACTGGATTACAGCGCAGACGGCGAGACGCTCGGCAAAAACGTGGGCGATGACCTGAACGAAGGCAAACCAACCCTGCCTCTGCTGCATGCTATGCGCAACGGAACAGCCGACCAGGCGAAAATGATCCGGGAAGCGATTGAGCAGGGAAATGGCCGCCATCTTCTGGAACCTGTACTGGAAACCATGGCTATCTGCGGATCGCTGGAATGGACGCGCCAGCGTGCGGAAGAGGAAGCCGACAAAGCCATCGAAGCGCTGCAGGTCATTCCAGACAGCCCGTGGCGCGAGGCACTGATTGGTCTTGCCCACATCGCCGTTCAGCGCGACCGTTAATCTCCTTGTTTCTCCCCGCAGCAATAGCGGGGAGATTCCAGTACAAACCTGTAAATTCCGCGTTCATGTAAATTCATCGGTTTAGAGACCGCATGAATAAAGCCGTGTCTTATTCTGAATATCCTTTCAAGTAACGCGAACTTTTTAGAACAAGAAGTTGAAATGGGTATAGTAACCGCGTCGTTTCAGAAGAAACGGCGTAGGTGAATCCGAACTTAAGGACGGCGTTATGGATACGAAATTTATCGACTGGCATACGGCTGATATTATTGCCGCACTGCGCAAAAGAGGCACTTCACTGGCAGCAGAGTCCCGCCGCCATGGACTGAGTTCTTCAACTCTCGCAAACACCCTCACCCGCCCCTGGCCCAAGGGAGAATTAATTATCGCGAAGGCGCTGGATACGCATCCGTGGGTGATTTGGCCTTCTCGCTACCACGATCCCATCACTCATGAATTTATCGACAGATCGCGCATGATTCGCCAGAGAAAGGTAAAAAGAGAACCGCAGGAATAACGCGTGTTGACAGGAACAGCAACCCCCCGGTCATTGCTGGCAGGGGGCTGCCGGAACGATTACTCGCCCTTCACACGCTCAATGTTGGCACCCAGCGCGCGCAGTTTATCTTCGATACGCTCATAACCACGATCGATGTGATAGATACGATCCACGATCGTTGTACCTTCCGCAATACACCCCGCCAGAACCAGGCTTGCAGACGCACGCAGATCGGTTGCCATCACCTGAGCACCTGACAGTTTCTCAACGCCGTGGCAAATCACGGTATTACTTTCGATCTCAGCATGCGCCCCCATACGGATCAGCTCCGGTACGTGCATAAAGCGGTTCTCGAAAATGGTTTCTGTGATGAAGCCAGTGCCTTCGGCAACCAGGTTCAACAGGGTGAACTGCGCCTGCATGTCAGTAGGGAACGCCGGATGCGGCGCCGTACGTACATTGACCGCTTTTGGACGCTGGCCGTGCATATCGAGGCTGATCCAGTCTTCACCGATTTCGATATCCGCACCCGCATCGCGCAGTTTCGCCAGCACCGCATCCAGGGTATCTGGCTGCGCGTTGCGGCACACAATCTTACCGCCAGAAATCGCCGCAGCGACCAGGAAGGTACCGGTTTCGATACGGTCCGGCAGTACGCGATAGACACCACCGCCCAGACGCTCAACGCCTTCGATGGTGATACGGTCGGTACCCTGACCGGAAATCTTCGCCCCCAGCGCCACGAGGAAGTTGGCGGTATCCACAATCTCCGGTTCACGCGCGGCGTTTTCGATGATGGTGGTACCTTCTGCCAGCGTCGCCGCAGACATAATGGTGACCGTTGCGCCCACGCTCACTTTGTCCATGACAATGTGCGCGCCTTTCAGACGACCATTGACGGACGCTTTAACGTAACCTTCTTCCAGCTTGATCTCTGCGCCCAGCTTCTCCAGACCAAAAATGTGCAGGTCAACCGGACGCGCACCGATGGCGCAGCCGCCCGGCAGAGAGACCTGCCCCTGACCAAAACGCGCCACCAGCGGGCCAAGCGCCCAGATGGATGCACGCATGGTTTTCACCAGATCGTAAGGGGCTGAGAAGTTGTTCACCTTGCTGGCGTCGATCCAGACGGAACCGTTACGCTCAACTTTCGTCCCCAGCTGGGTGAGCAGCTTCATGGTGGTGTCGATATCTTTCAGCTTTGGTACGTTCTGAATTTCTACCGGCTCTTCAGCCAGCAGCGCAGCAAAGAGGATTGGCAGCGCGGCGTTTTTTGCGCCAGAAATTGTGACTTCGCCCTGGAGACGCGTTGGCCCCTGTACACGAAATTTATCCATTGTGTGCTCTCTTATAAATTCAACCGTGCTGCGGGCCTGTCGCCCTCAGCTCAAAAACCGTTTAGTTTGCGATCGCGTGCCCACTCTTGCGGGGTGAACGCTTTAATCGACAGGGCGTGGATGCGGTTATCCGCAATATATTCCATCAGCGGCGCGTACACAGCCTGCTGTTTCTTCACGCGGCTCATACCGTCGAACATCTCACCCACAGCAATAACCTGGAAGTGACTGCCATCGCCAGTGACGTGGGCTTCCTGAAGGGAGAGTGCATTCATCAGCACTGTCTGGATTTCATGATTTTCCATGGGCTCTTAATCATCTGATAGTGAAAACAAGCCCAACATCTTAGAGCAAAGTGGCGTTGTCTTAAACAAGCAAAAAGCCCCGACGATGAAACTGTCAGGGCTTTCGGAAGTAACGCACTGAAAATATTAACGAGGCAGTACGTCCTGAGGGAGGTTGTAGAGCTGCGCAAGGGTCACGACATTTTCGCTCGCGCCGCGAAGCGTGACGCTTGTCCCCTGCTTTTTCCCTACGGCAACCAGATGGGCAAGCAGCGCAACACCCGCCGTATCCACCCGCGTGATGCCGGTTAAGTCGATAAGCGCCACGCCCTGCATCGCTTCATGGCGTTTGTCCCAGAGTGGGTTCAGCAGATCCTGATCCAGTTCACCGGACAGCTTTAATGTCTCGCCTTCACGCGACCAGCTGAGTTGCTGTGACATTACTTCTTCTCGTCGAGAGTAATTTTCTGGCGAGAGATAGACTGCAGCTGAGCGGTCAGGCCATCAATGCCTTTGGTGCGAAGCAGGTCGCTCCATTCGTTCTGTTTGGTGGTGATCATGCTTACCCCTTCGGCAATCATGTCATATGCCTGCCAGTGGCCGGTCTGGCTGTTTTTACGCCACTGGAAATCCAGACGAACCGGCGGACGACCGTTAGGATCGTTGATCGTCACACGGATAGGGACGATGGTCGCATCGCCCAGCGGCTGCTCAGGCGCAATCTGATAGGTCTGACCGTGGTACATCGCCAGCGCCTGGCCATAAGCCTGTTTCAGGTATTCACGGAACGCGGCAAAGTAAGCATCGCGCTGCGCAGGAGTCGCGTCTTTGTAATAACGTCCCAGCACCAGCGCACCCGCATATTTAATCTGCACGTACGGCAGCAGCTCCTGGTCAACCACGTCACGCAGATAATCAGGATTCGCACGAATTTTAGGCTGTTCATTTTTAAGACGATCGAAGGTTTTCTTCGCGGCCTCGTCCATCAGTTTGTACGGGTTACTCTGATCCGCCGCGTGCGCCGCGGTGAGAGGGGCAATGACCAGCATGGCAACCATTAACAGTCGTTTAAACATGAATGACTTCTCCTGATATTATTTCGCAGCACCTGGGGTCGGCGCGGCATTGGTATGGTCTTCACTCTGCGCAGGGGCATTGTCAGACTTTTTATCATCCCCTTTACTGTTGTAAAGGAACTGACCAATCATATCTTCCAGCACCATGGCGGACTTGGTGTCCTGGATCACGCTCCCGTCCTTAAGGATAGTCGTTCCCAGCTCGGGGTCTTCAAAACCGACGTTAAGCGCCAGATATTGTTCGCCCAGCAGACCGGAAGTCCGGATAGAAAGGGAGCTGGTGTCCGGAATGTGGTTGTAACGCTCTTCGATATCCATCGCGACGCGCGGCAGATAGGTCTTCTCATCCAGCGTAATGTCAGATACGCGCCCAATCACCACGCCGCCGATGCGGACCGGTGAACGCGCTTTCAGCCCGCCGATGTTATCGAAGGTGGCATAGATGCGATACGTCGGTTCGGTGCGCACAGATGTAATATCCGCCGCTCTGAGGCAGATAAACAGCGCGGCCAGCAGCGCCAGCAGCAGGAATACACCGACCCAAATTTCATTTTTTCTCGTTTGCATGAACTCAATTCCCAAACATCAGTGCGGTGAGCACAAAATCCAGACCCAGTACGGCCAGCGACGAATGTACGACTGTACGTGTTGTTGCGCGGCTAATGCCCGCCGACGTCGGGATGGCATCGTAACCATTGAACAATGCAATCCAGGTGACCGTAATGGCAAATACCACGCTTTTAATCAGGCAGTTAACCAGATCCATTCGCAAGTCGATGGCGTCCTGCATCGCGGACCAGAAGAAACCGGCATCAATGCCTTTCCAGTGAACGCCAACCAGCGAACCGCCCCAGATACCCACGGCGACAAACAGAATAGTCAGTAACGGTAAAGAGATCACCCCAGCCCAGAAACGCGGCGAGATCACGCGACGCAGCGGGTCGACCGCCATCATCTCCATGCTGGAAAGCTGCTCGGTAGCACGCATCAGGCCAATTTCAGCCGTTAATGCCGATCCCGCGCGTCCGGCAAACAGCAGCGCCGCCACAACCGGCCCCAGCTCGCGAAGAAGCGAGAGCGCCACCAGCATTCCAAGGCTGGTTTCCGCGCTGTAGGTTGTCAGAACAAGATAGCCCTGTAGCCCAAGCACCATACCGATAAACAGACCGGAAACAATGATGATGAGCATCGACAGCACGGCGACATTATAAAGCTGCCGCACCAGCAGCGGCGCGTGCTTACGGAATTCCGGCTTGCCGACCAGCGCGTTGAATAACATCAATCCGGCACGCCCGAACGTCCTGATGGTTTTTATGCCACGGTGTCCGAGAGCGGCCAACGCATTTAACAGCATGAGTGGCTTAACTCCCTATTCCCAGTAAATCGTCACGATAGTCGCCCGCCGGGTAGCGGAACGGCACAGGGCCATCGGCAATACCGTCGAGGAACTGCCGCACGCGCGGATCGCAATTTTCCTGCAGCGCCTGGGCGCTACCGTGTGCGACGATCTTTTTGTCCGCCACGATATAGGCGTAATCGGCAATGCTCAATACTTCCGGTACATCGTGCGATACCACAATGCAGGTGACGCCAAGCGCGCTGTTCAGTTCAGAGATGAGCTTCACCAGCACGCCCATCGTGATGGGATCCTGTCCAACAAAAGGTTCGTCGAACATGATTAAATCAGGTTCTAATGCAATGGCTCGCGCCAGCGCGGCGCGGCGCGCCATCCCGCCGGACAGTTCCGAAGGCATCAGCTTCGCGGCGCCCCGCAAACCGACGGCTTCAAGCTTCATCATCACCGTGCTTTTCAGCAGTTCAGGCGGCAGGCTGGTATGCTCACGCAGCGGATAGGCCACGTTATCAAAGACATTCATGTCGGTGAACAAGGCTCCCGACTGAAAGAGCATGCTCATGCGTTTGCGGACAGTATACAGGCGCGAGCGTGACATCTCCGGGATGTTTTCGCCATCAAAGAGGATTTCACCGCGATCGGGTGGGATCTGCCCACCAATAAGGCGCAGCAGGGTCGTTTTACCGATCCCGGACGGGCCCATGATAGCAGTGATCTTGCCACGCGGTACGGTCAACGAAATATCATCAAATATCAATCTGTTGGCGCGAGAAAAACTCACACCGCGAACATCGACTAAATTCGCCATCGTTTGGCTCATTTATGGTTCCTTTATTACCTGCTCACGTTAAGGCATGCCGCCAGAATCAGCCCTCAACTCCGCATTTTTACAGAATAATAGCCGTTGAGGTTAGCGAAAGCTGGCATTTGTTTTACTTTTCCGGCGCATAAAGTCAAAATTAGGAATTCGTTACGCCTCAGACTGTATGCAGTCCTGCCATTTCCGCGCGATGGACCGACGAGTATACCTGAAGAAAGGACTTTTGATGCTTTTAGCAACAGCACTGTTAATAATTGGTTTACTTTTGGTGGTCTACAGTGCTGACCGTTTAGTGTTTGCTGCATCTATCCTGTGTCGCCTGACTGGCGTACCGCCTGTCGTCATCGGGATGACCGTTGTCAGCGTTGGAACGTCACTTCCTGAAATCATCGTCTCTGTCTCGGCATCGCTGCATGGTCAGCTAGACCTGGCAGTCGGTACCGCGATTGGCTCGAACATCGTCAATATACTCTTGATTTTAGGCCTGGCCGCCCTGCTCCATCCATTTCGCGTGCATTCTGATGTTCTGCGCCGTGAATTGCCGCTAATGTTAATCGTAAGCCTGCTGGCAGGCTGCGTATTTTACGATGGTGTACTGAGCTATAGCGATGGCATTTTCTTGCTGGCGCTGGCCGTCATCTGGCTGATGTATAGTGTTAAAATCGCCCGTCTGGCTGAGAAGCAGGGTCAGGATAGTCTCACGCGTGAGCAGGTCGCCGAGCTTCCCCGAGAAGGTACGCTGCCTGTTGCCCTGCTCTGGCTTGGCGTTGCGCTGATCATCATGCCGATGGCAACGCGCATGGTCGTGGATAACGCGACTGTGGTGGCGAACTATTTCGCCATCAGTGAACTGACCATTGGCCTGACGGTGATTGCCATCGGTACCAGCCTGCCGGAGCTGGCCACGGCCATTGCGGGGGCACGTAAAGGTGAGGATGACATTGCCATTGGTAATATCATCGGTTCCAACATATTTAATATCGCCATCGTGATGGGTCTGCCGGCCCTGATTACGCCTGGGCCCTTTAATCCCCTGGCGTTTTCACGAGACTACGGCGTGATGTTATTGGTCAGCGTGATATTTGCCCTGCTCTGCTGGCGGCGGCAACGACAGATCGGCAAAGGCGCAGGCGCGCTGCTGACGGGTGGATTTATCGTATGGATGGCGATGCTGTACTGGCTCTCGCCTCTTCTCTCTGGGTAAACGGAAACGCATTATGTCGCAAATAGAATTGCAGCCGGATTTTGACTTTCAGAAAGCGGGCAAAGAGGTTCTGGAGATTGAACGTGAAGGTCTGGCGCAGTTAGATCAGTACATTAATCAGGATTTTAGTCTGGCATGTGAGAAGATGTTCTACTGTGCCGGAAAAGTCGTGGTGATGGGGATGGGCAAGTCCGGCCACATTGGACGCAAAATGGCGGCAACGTTTGCCAGCACCGGAACCTCTTCCTTCTTTGTACACCCGGGGGAAGCCGCGCACGGCGACCTGGGTATGGTCACGCCGCAGGATATCGTCATCGCGCTGTCTAACTCCGGTGAGTCCAATGAAATTCTGGCGCTGATCCCGGTACTGAAGCGACTACAGGTGCCGCTTATTTGCATGACCAGCCGTCCGGAAAGTAGCATGGCGCGGGCAGCCGATATTCATCTTTGCGTGAAAGTGCCCAAGGAGGCCTGTCCGCTCGGCCTGGCGCCGACGTCCAGCACCACCGCCGCGCTGGTCATGGGTGATGCGCTTGCCGTTGCGCTGCTCGAAGCCCGCGGTTTTACGCCGGAAGATTTCGCGCTTTCCCACCCGGGCGGCGCGCTGGGGCGCAAGCTTCTGCTTCGGGTAAACGATATTATGCACACCGGGGACGAGATCCCTCACGTCAGTAAAGAAGCCTCCCTGCGTGATGCGCTGCTGGAAATCACCCGTAAGAATCTGGGTATGACGGTCGTGTGCGACGATCTGATGAAAATTCAGGGGATCTTCACCGATGGCGACCTGCGTCGCGTGTTCGACATGGGTGTAGATGTCCGCACGCTCGGCATTGCCGACGTGATGACGCCGGGCGGTATCCGCGTCCGTCCGGGTACGCTGGCCGTAGATGTGCTGAACCTGATGCAGTCCCGTCACATTACCTCAGTGATGGTTGCCGATGGCGACCAGTTGCTGGGTGTGGTACATATGCATGATCTGCTGCGCGCAGGCGTAGTGTAATGAAGGATAAGACAATGAGTAATGCGGGTGCATCCCTTGCAACCTGTTATGGTCCGGTCAGCACCCAGATGATGGCAAAGGCGGAAAATATTCGTCTGCTCATCCTGGACGTGGATGGCGTACTTTCCGATGGCCTGATTTACATGGGCAATAATGGTGAAGAGCTGAAAGCGTTTAACGTACGCGACGGCTACGGTATCCGCTGTGCGCTCACCTCAGGTATTGAGGTGGCTATCATCACCGGGCGAAAAGCTAAACTGGTAGAAGACCGCTGTGAAACCTTAGGAATTACCCATCTGTATCAGGGTCAGTCCGATAAGATGGCGGCGTTTAAGGATTTACTGGGTAAACTGGCTATCGCACCGGAAAACGTGGCCTACGTCGGGGACGATCTGATTGACTGGCCCGTGATGGCTGAAGTCGGGCTGAGCATCGCCGTTGCCGATGCGCATCCGCTGCTGATCCCACGCGCTGACTACGTTACCCACATCAACGGGGGCCGTGGTGCCGTACGTGAAGTCTGCGATCTGCTTTTGCTGGCGCAGGGCAAGCTTGATGAGGCCAAAGGGCAATCGATATGAGTAAAACCAGACGCTGGATTATCATTTTGCTTTCGCTTGTCGCACTGGTATTGATTGGCGTGAACCTTGCCGATCGCGACGATACGCAAACGGAAGTGGTCAACAATAACGATCCAACCTATAAAAGCGATCACAGCGACACCGTGGTCTACAGCCCGGAAGGCGCGCTGAACTATCGCCTGATTGCCCAGCATGTTGAATATTTTTCAGATGACGGTATTTCGTGGTTTACCCAGCCTGTCATGACCACATTTGATAAGGACAAAGTTCCGACGTGGTCAATTAAGTCAGATCGGGCAAAACTGACAAATGACCGTATGCTTTATCTGTATGGTCACGTTGAAGTCAACGCCCTGACCGCTGACTCGCAACTGCGAAAAATTACGACGGATAATGCCCAGATTAACCTGGTAACCCAGGACGTGACCTCGCAGGATCTGGTCACACTGTATGGCACAACATTTAATTCCAGCGGTTTGAGAATGCGCGGGAACTTACGCAGCAAGAACGCCGAGCTGATTGAAAAGGTTAGAACCTCCTATGAAATTCAAAACAAACAAACTCAGCCTTAAAGTAATTATCGCCAGCGCGATGCTGGCGACCAGTCTCCCCGCGCTTGCTGTTACGGGCGATACCGACCAACCGATCCATATCGAGTCTGATACCCAGTCTCTCGATATGCAGGGCAACGTCGTCACCTTCACGGGTAACGTCGTCATGACTCAGGGCACCATCAAAATTAACGCCGACAAAGTGGTCGTGACCCGTCCGGGTGGCGAGCAGGGCAAAGAGATCATTGATGGTTACGGCAACCCGGCAACCTTCTACCAGATGCAGGACAACGGCAAGCCGGTGAAAGGCCACGCCTCGCATATGCACTACGAGCTGGCGAAGGACCTGGTCATCCTGACCGGAAATGCGTATCTGGAACAGCTGGACAGCAACATTACCGGCGACCAGATCACCTATCTGGTGAAAGAGCAAAAAATGCAGGCCTCCAGCGAGAAAGGCAAACGCGTCACGACCGTACTGGTTCCGTCGCAGCTGCAGGACAAAGGCAAAGGCCAGGCCCCGGCACAGAAGAAGAGTAACTAATTCGTTATGGCAACATTAACTGCAAAAAATCTCGCGAAGGCCTATAAGGGCCGCCGTGTCGTAGAAGATGTCAGTCTGACCGTCAACTCCGGCGAAATTGTAGGGCTGCTTGGCCCTAACGGTGCGGGTAAAACCACCACCTTCTACATGGTCGTTGGCATTGTGCCGCGCGATGCCGGCAACATTATCATTGACGATGAAGACATCAGCCTTCTGCCGCTGCACGCGCGCGCGCGTCGCGGGATCGGCTACCTGCCGCAGGAAGCCTCCATTTTCCGTCGTCTCAGCGTTTACGATAACCTGATGGCGGTCCTGCAAATTCGTAACGACCTGACCAGTGAACAGCGTCAGGATCGTGCCAACGAGCTGATGGAAGAGTTCCACATTGAGCATCTGCGCGACAGCCTCGGTCAGGCACTCTCCGGCGGGGAACGCCGTCGCGTTGAGATTGCGCGTGCGCTGGCCGCAAATCCGAAATTTATCCTTCTGGATGAACCGTTTGCTGGCGTTGACCCGATCTCGGTTATCGACATCAAACGAATCATTGAACACCTGCGCGACAGCGGGCTTGGCGTCCTGATCACCGACCACAACGTCCGTGAAACGCTGGCCGTTTGCGAACGCGCGTATATTGTGAGCCAGGGCAATCTGATCGCCCACGGTACGCCGCAGCAGATCCTCGAAGACGATCATGTTAAGCGCGTCTATCTTGGGGAAGACTTCAGACTCTGATAGGGTAGAGGTAACGTAACGCCGAACCGGAGAAAAATGCTCTGAACATGAAGCAAGGTTTGCAATTAAGGCTCAGCCAACAACTGGCAATGACGCCGCAGCTACAGCAGGCAATTCGCCTGTTGCAACTGTCCACGTTAGAACTTCAGCAGGAGCTCCAGCAGGCGCTGGACAGCAACCCTCTGCTGGAACAAACCGATCTTCATGACGAGGTAGACACTCAGCAGTCACAGGATACAGAAGCGCTCGACACTGCGGATGCACTCGAACAAAAAGAGATGCCCGACGAGCTTCCGCTTGATGCCAGCTGGGATGAAATCTACACGGCCGGAACCCCTTCCGGTACGCGTGCAGACTACCAGGACGATGAGCTACCGGTCTATCAGGGAGAAACCACCCAGTCGCTGCAGGATTACCTGATGTGGCAGGTGGAACTCACCCCCTTCTCCGATACCGACCGCGCGATTGCTACGTCAATTGTCGATGCCGTTGACGACACCGGCTATTTGACCGTCACGCTGGACGATATTCTGGAAAGCATGGGCGACGATGAGATTGAGCTTGAGGAAGTTGAAGCCGTTCTGAAGCGCATCCAGCGTTTCGATCCGGTAGGCGTAGCCGCAAAAGATCTGCGCGACTGCCTGCTGATCCAGCTCTCTCAGTTCAGCAAAGAGACGCCATGGCTCGACGAGGCGCGTTTAATCATCAGCGATCATCTGGATCTGCTGGCAAACCACGATTTCCGCACCCTGATGCGCGTTACGCGCCTGAAGGAAGAGGTGCTGAAAGAAGCGGTGAATCTGATTCAGTCGCTCGATCCGCGCCCCGGTCAGTCGATCCAGACCAGCGAACCCGAGTACGTGATCCCGGATGTGCTGGTCAGAAAACACAACGGCCGCTGGGTAGTTGAATTGAATTCAGACAGCATCCCTCGCCTGCAAATCAACCAGCAGTATGCCTCCATGTGCACCAGCGCGCGTAACGACTCCGATAATCAATATATTCGTAGCAATCTTCAGGAAGCGCGATGGCTGATCAAAAGTCTGGAGAGCCGAAATGATACGCTGCTACGCGTCAGCCGCTGTATTGTCGAACAGCAGCAGGCGTTCTTTGAGCAGGGTGAAGAGTATATGAAACCGATGGTACTGGCGGATATCGCTCAGGCCGTCGAGATGCATGAATCAACCATTTCCCGTGTCACCACGCAGAAGTATCTGCACAGTCCACGCGGTATATTTGAGCTTAAGTATTTCTTCTCCAGCCATGTGAATACCGAGGGCGGCGGCGAAGCGTCGTCAACGGCCATTCGTGCCCTGGTGAAGAAGTTGATCGC
Source organism: Enterobacter sp. 3U4 (assembly GCF_057224565.1). NCBI lineage: Bacteria > Pseudomonadati > Pseudomonadota > Gammaproteobacteria > Enterobacterales > Enterobacteriaceae > Enterobacter > Enterobacter sp. 3U4. Next base: position 4,664,742 of record NZ_CP136665.1, on the reverse strand, counting down.
CGCGGAGAACCCCGCGAAGCCACTGAGCGACAGTAAGTTAACCACCATGCTGTCCGATCAGGGTATTATGGTGGCACGTCGTACTGTTGCGAAGTATCGAGAGTCTTTATCCATTCCGCCGTCCAACCAGCGTAAACAGCTGGTCTGACACAACCGATAAGGAAGACACTATGCAGCTCAACATCACTGGACAAAACGTCGAAATTACTGAGGCTTTACGCGACTTTGTGAACGCGAAGTTTGCAAAACTCGAGCAGTATTTCGAAAGGATCAATCAGGTCTATATTGTGTTGAAAGTGGAGAAAGTGACTCATATCTCGGATGCCACCCTGCATGTTAACGGGGGTGAACTGCATGCCAGTGCGGAAGGGCAAGACATGTACGCTGCTATCGACGGCTTGATTGATAAGCTTGCACGACAGCTCAATAAACATAAAGATAAACTGAAACAACACTAATTGTCCGGGCAGTTAACGGGTGCAGGACGGCCTGTTGTGAAACACAACAGGCCATTTGTACAGTTAGCGCTTAGGTGAAATTATGATGAACAACGATTCCGCTCTTCAACTGAGCAATGTCCTTAACCAGGAATGTACCCGCAGTGCGGTTCACTGCCAGAGCAAAAAACGTGCGCTGGAGATCATCAGTGAACTGGCCGCAAAACAGCTGGGCCTGCCGCCGCAGGTGGTGTTCGAAGCGATTCTGACCCGTGAAAAGATGGGCAGTACCGGTATCGGCAACGGCATCGCGATCCCGCATGGCAAACTGGAAGAGGATACCCTGCGTGCCGTCGGTGTGTTTGTGCAGCTTGAAACACCGATCGCCTTCGATGCCATTGATAACCAGCCCGTCGATCTCCTCTTCGCGCTGCTGGTTCCTGCTGACCAGACGAAAACCCATCTGTATACACTGTCGCTGGTCGCCAAGCGTCTGGCTGATAAAACCATTTGCCGTCGACTGCGCTCGGCTCAAAGTGATGAAGAGCTCTATCAAATTATCACTGAAGCAGAAGGCAATCAGGATGATGCATAACCAGGAGATGGCCTTCACATCTGTTGTCCTGAGGAGAAACGGAACATGGTGCTGATGATTGTCAGTGGCCGTTCAGGGTCGGGGAAATCCGTTGCTCTGCGCGCGCTGGAAGACATGGGTTTTTACTGCGTAGATAACCTGCCGGTCGTGTTGTTGCCCGATCTGGCCCGCACGCTTGCAGAGAGACAAACCTCTGCCGCCGTCAGTATCGACGTTCGTAACATGCCGGAATCGCCAGAGATCTTCGAACAGGCCATGAGCAACCTGCCTGATGCGTTCTCGCCTCAGCTGCTGTTCCTTGATGCAGACCGCAATACGCTGATCCGTCGCTACAGCGATACCCGTCGCTTGCACCCGCTTTCCAGTAAGAACCTCTCTCTGGAGAGCGCGATCGATGAAGAGAGCGACCTGCTGGAGCCGCTGCGTTCTCGTGCCGACCTGATTGTCGACACCTCTGAGATGTCCGTTCACGAGCTGGCGGAAATGCTGCGTACCCGGCTGTTGGGTAAACGCGAGCGTGAACTGACGATGGTGTTCGAATCCTTCGGCTTTAAGCACGGTATTCCGATTGATGCGGATTACGTTTTCGACGTGCGCTTCCTGCCGAACCCGCACTGGGATCCGAAGCTGCGCCCAATGACCGGTCTGGATAAACCCGTCGCGGCCTTCCTCGACCGGCACACAGAAGTTCACAATTTTATCTACCAGACGCGAAGCTACCTTGAGCTATGGTTACCTATGCTGGAGACAAACAATCGTAGCTACCTGACGGTGGCGATTGGCTGTACCGGCGGTAAACATCGTTCGGTTTATATCGCCGAACAGCTGGCCGACTATTTCCGCTCGCGCGGGAAGAACGTTCAGTCCCGTCATCGCACGCTGGAAAAACGTAAAACATGACCGTAAAACAGACCGTTGAGATCACCAACAAGCTGGGTATGCACGCCCGCCCGGCGATGAAGCTGTTTGAGCTAATGCAGGGTTTCGATGCAGAAGTTCTGCTGCGGAATGACGAAGGTACCGAAGCGGAAGCGAACAGCGTGATCGCCCTGCTGATGCTGGATTCCGCCAAAGGGCGCCAGATTGAAGTCGAAGCTACCGGCCCCCAGGAAGAGGAAGCGCTGGCGGCGGTGATTGCCCTGTTTAACGCCGGCTTTGACGAAGACTAACGTTCGCCCCTTCGGCGGGTGGCGCTGCGCTTACCCGCCCTACATTAGATTATTACGCTGCATAAAACCCTCTCCGCCCAGCTGATTCATCTGGCGTATAATCCACGCCTGACGGCTTCGCACGTATCCTGATGGGGCACTGGCTTTAAAGCGGATAGGGTTCGGTAAAACGGCGGCCAATAACGCTGCTTCTGACATGCTCAGACGGCTGGCTGGCTTATTGAAATAACGCTGCGCGGCAGCTTCCACGCCAAAAACGCCATCGCCAAACTCAGCGACGTTGAGATAGACGGTCAGAATGCGTTTTTTGCTCCAGACCGTTTCCATCCCCAGGGTCAACCCCGCCTCCAGCCCTTTTCGCACCCAGCTACGGCCGTCCCACAGAAACAGATTTTTGGCAGTCTGCTGCGACAACGTTGACGCGCCGCGCACGCGATTTTCATGACGTTCGTTATGCGCCAGCGCCTTCTCAATCGCGGCCACGTCGAACCCCCAGTGCTCCGGGAATTTCTGATCCTCCGCCGCGATGACCGCCAGCCCCATGAACGGTGAGATCTCGTCCATGCGCACCCAGTCAGAGTGGGCAACATAGCCGAAATCGCCGCTGAGCCACGCGCCGAGCTGACGCTCAACCATCACGGCCGAGAACGGAACCGGCATAATGCTGAACAGGGCGAGTCCACCGCCCCAAAACACCGCCAGCACCAGAACGATGCGTAACAGGGTACGTTTTACCCACGCGCCAGCACCGGATTGACGACTCATTCAGCCAGCACCAGCACGCGGGCGACCAGCTTTTCGATCCCCGTGGCCGCTTCCGCAATATTCTGCGCCAGCATATACGCAGGCGTGGTGACAATTTTATTATCTTCATCAACCACAATATCATCCACCGGGCACGGAACGTGTTCGCCCCCCATTTCCTCAACGATTTCCGCAGTATCAATATCCGTCCCGATGGTCAGGCGCAGCGGGAAATCAAAAATCTTAGGCAGCATCGCCGGTGCGATACAGATAAAGCCCAGCGGTTTCCCTGCCGCATGCATGGCCTGCGACAGCGCTTTGAGATGAGGTTCGATCTGACACTCCGCGCCCTGCGCGGCAAAAGAACTGAGATTTTTGGCCGCGCCAAACCCACCCGGCACAATGAGCGCATCAAGCTCTTTAGGGTCTGCCTGAATAAGAGGATGGATATCGCCTCGCGCAATACGCGCGGCTTCAACCAGTACGTTACGGGTTTCCGCCATCGGCTCGCCGGTGAGATGATTAATCACATCCGCCTGATTTTTGTCTGGCGCAAAACAAATAACCTCTGCACCGTGCTTTGCGAGGGCCAGCAGCGTGATTACGGCTTCATGTATCTCAGAACCATCGTAAACACCGCATCCGCTCAGCACGACACCAATCTTTTTCATCATGACAATCCTTTTCTGCAACTTGCTGAAGCACATTAATAATTTTGATTAAAACGCTATGCTTCACACATTTCACTGATTCATGTAACAAACCATTTAAGATTTGCTATCTTATCTGCGTGCGGCCTAAATTTTTCAGGCAGCGCCCTTTCGAAAATAACTTTAAAAAACAGGCGCAGCCACGATTTCCCTGGTGTTGGCGCAGTATTCGCGCACCCCGGTTAAGCCGGGGTCATTTTTTTCTGGCATCGACCCAGGCTTTAAGCACCGCAACATCGTTTTGCCACTCTTGTTTCATCTCTTCAACCCAATCACCCACGTTATCTTCCCATGCAGGTAAATCCGGCGACTGAATCTGTTGCCCCAGCTGCTGCAGGTGGCGTAGGCCAACCGAGCCGGCGGCACCTTTAATTTTATGACCTTCTTCTACGATCCCCTTCTGGTCACGCGCCGTCAGGTTGGATTCCAGCACGCTCAGATAGCCCGGCATCATTTTTTCGAACACCGCCAGACCGTCGGTAATCAGTTTCGGGCCGACCAGATCGATGTACTGCTCCAGCATCGCGGTATCGAGAATCGTTTGGGCTTTTGCGCTATCAACAGACGTCATGGTGCTCTCCTCTTCATCATGGGTATCCCAGAACTTTTTGATCATAGCGGTCAGAGCAGGCACCGCCAGCGGCTTGCTGAGTACATCGTCCATACCAGCATCGAGATACTCTTTTTTATCTTTCAGCACGTTCGCCGTCAGCGCAACCAGCGGCGGCAGTTCGTCGGCCGCGTACTGACGCGTCAGCTCGCGCGAGATATCCAGCCCGGTCATATCCGGTAATTGAATATCCAGCAGAACGAGATCGTATTCGCCGGGTTTAAACATCTCCAGCGCGGCTTTACCGGTCATCGCGACATCCACGCTGTTGCCCAGCTTTTCCAGCACGGAGCGCGCCACGATCACGTTCAGCTCAATATCTTCCACCAGCAGGACGTGCAGAGCAGGCAGCGGCATATCGTCATTTTCAAAGGTATCTTCTACCTCTTCCGCCACCGCCGGCGCATGGACCGTCAGCGTGAAGGTCGATCCTTTGCCCGGCTGGCTGGCTACGGTGATATCACCGCCCATGCTCTTCGCCAGACGTTTAGAGACCGCCAGGCCAATGCCTGTTCCGGTCGCCGGTTTCCCGCCGTTGCTGTCTTTCACCTGGTAATACATCGCGAAAATTTTGTCCTGCTCCTCCTGCGGAATACCAATCCCGGAGTCTTCCACCTCGAAGTGCAGCATGTCGCCTTCGTCATAGCGGATACGCACCGCCACCTGCCCCTTCTGGGTGAATTTCACCGCGTTGCTGATCAGGTTCCACAGGATCTGGCGCAGCCGCGTGCCGTCAGTCACCACTTTATGCGGCAGCGGCAGGGTGGGCTCCATGACAAAACTCAGTCCCTTCTGCTGCGCCTGCAGGCCGGACAGGTTTTCGAGATCGGCAAGGAAGCTGGTGAAATCAACCGGCTGGTTATCAAGCTGAACTTTACGGCGCTCCATCTTATCCATATCAATAATATCGTTGAAGATATTACCCAGCGTGACCGCTGAGACATGGATAGTCTTGAGGTATTTTTCCTGCTCTGCGGTCAGGTCGGTATCCAGCAGAATACGGCTCAGCCCGACAATGCCGTTTAGCGGCGTACGCAGCTCGTGGCTGATGGTGGAGATAAAGGTGGTCTTGTCGCGGCTGGCGCGCTCCAGAGCATCCTGATAGCGCTTACGCTCGGTGATATCGCGACCAAAGCCCATCAGGCCGTGGCGTTTGCCCACGCGGTCATAGTACGGCACCTTACGGATCTCAAAGCAGGCTTTGCGTCCGTCCGGGTAATCCAGCCACTGTTCATAGGTCAGCGAGACGTTATGGCGGAAGACTTTTTCGTCGGTCTCCATGACCTTGGCCGCCGCCTCTTCAGAGTAAACGTCCTGCGGCTTCAGATGAATCAGCTGCTTTTCGCTTTTCCCGGTAAGCAACTCCATCGCCCGGTTACAGCCGGAAAATTCTTTATCTTCATTACGGTAGAACACCAGATCCGGCGACGCGTCCAGGAACGACCGCAGGAAAGAGGATTGCTGCTCAAGCTGGATCTGCGTGACCTCGCGCTCTTTCATTTCGATTTTCAGCTGCTCCAGGGTGGCCTGACGCTCGGCCTCCGCCTTCTCACGATCTGAAATCTCCTGATTCAGCTGCGCAATGTTGTCCTTAAGCTGGACGTTGAGCTTCAGGTCACGCTCGCGCATCTCTTCCAGTTTATCGACCAGCTTAGACAGGCGCTGACGGGACTCTTCCAGCTGTTCAACCACTACGGAAAGGAAATAGACCGCCCAGGGCGTAATGAGCAAGCCAAAGAAGATGGAGCGAATGACGTCGATACTCTCGACCTGACCATGCAGAACCATGGTAACGGCCATTTGCACGACAATGGCCAGAACGACCAGCGCCAGCGCAAGCAGCATGGAAAAACGCACCAGCCCAAGCTTCATCATCAGGTCGACGTAATACTGGGCAAGCATTCGGATTTGCTTCATAGAGGATCCCTTCACGACGTTATCGCTCAATAATACTCAAATTCGCGGCGAGGCGTTGAAGGTTGTGAGAAAAAGTGCGGGGTGAAACAGGAGATTAGCCTCGCTCCCGGTTAACCGGAAGCGAGGAGAGGTCACTCAGGAGCGTTTCAACAACAGCCAGAGGCTGATCAGGAGGAAACTGGCGCTTGGCAGCAGCGCACCAATTATCGGCGGAATGCCATAAACCAGCGTCAGCGGACCGAAGATCTGGTCAAGCACGTAGAACACAAAGCCGAAGCTGATACCGGTCACGACGCGCACCCCCATCGGCACGCTGCGTAACGGGCCGAAGATAAACGACAGCGCCATCAGCATCATCACCGCCACGGACATCGGCTGGAAGATTTTGCTCCACATGTTGAGCTGATAACGCCCTGCATCCTGCCCGCTCGACTTCAGGTATTTCACATAGTTATGTAAACCGCTGATGGAGAGCGCGTCAGGATCCAGCGCCACGACCCCGAGCTTATCGGGCGTCAGGTTGGTCTTCCACGTCCCGGTTACCGTCTGAGAACCGGTAATCTGTTTCGGATCGGTCAGGTCAGACTCATCGACCTGGGATAAACGCCACTGTTTATGCTCGGCGTCAAACTTCGCCGAAGAGGCGTGGCGGACTGACTGCAGACGGCGCTGGTCATCGAAAGCGTAGATGCTCACCCCACCCAGTTCATCATTCCCTTTTACCCGTTCGATGTAGACGAAGTTTTTACCGTCTTTCGCCCATAAACCTTGCTGAGTCGAGAGCAGTGAGCCGCCGTACATCGCCTGAGCACGGTAGTTACGCGCCATCTGTTCGCCCTGCGGCGCGACCCACTCGCCAATCGCCATGGTCAACAGCACCAGTGGGATCGCGGTTTTCATCACCGACAGCGCGACCTGCATGCGGGTAAAGCCCGAGGCCTGCATAACGACCAGTTCACTGCGCTGCGCCAGCATCCCCAGCCCCAGCAGCGCGCCCAGCAGGGCCGCCATTGGGAAGAAGATCTGCACATCTTTCGGCACGCTGAGCAGGGTATACATCCCCGCGCCCAGTGCGTCATAGCTCCCCTGCCCGGCTTTTTTCAGCTGATCGACAAATTTGATAATGCCGGAGAGCGACACCAGCATGAACAAGGTCATCATGATGGTGGTAAAAATGGTTTTACCGATATAGCGGTCAAGAACGCCAAACACCTGCATTACAACGCTCCTTTACGCGAGAATCGGGCACGAATGCGGCGCACAGGCACCGTATCCCACAGGTTTAACCCTAGCGCCAGTAAGATGTACAGGCTGTTGACTACCCATGTCCAGACCATAGGGTCCAGCTTACCCTTCGCGCCGTTAGAACGAATCGAGGTTTGCAGCAGGAAATAGATCAGGTAAAGCAGCATCGCCGGCAGCATAGAGAGCACGCGTCCCTGGCGAGGGTTCACCACGCTCAGCGGAACGACAATCAGCGCCATCATAAACACGGTGAAGACGAGCGTAATACGCCAGTGGAACTCAGCGCGCGCTCGGTCGGTATCGGTATTCCAGAGGGTCCGCATGTCCATTTGCTCGGTATCCGTTGGATCGAGCGCCACCGCCTGATGGCCGATAATGGCCTGATAGTTCTGGAAATCCGTGATACGGAAGTCGCGCAGCATCGCGGTGCCTTCGAAACGGGTGCCTTTATTCAGCGTCACGATCTGAGAACCATCTTTGCGCTGAGCAAGCTGACCGGAGTCTGCCACCACCACTGACGGACGCGCGTTACCTTTGGGACGCAGCTGCGCCAGGAAGACATCGTTGAATTTACTGCCGTCAACGCTCTCAATAAACAGCACGGAGTTGCCGTCGGTTGCCTGCTGGAACTGCCCCTGGGCTAACGCCGCCATGCCGGGGTTGGCTTTCGCTTCGGCCAGCACTTCGTCCTGATGACGGGAAGACATAGGGCCCGCCCACATCACATTCACCGCAGCAACAATACCCGTGAACAGCGCCAGTATCATGGCCGCTTTCACCAGTACCGCTTTGCTCAGGCCACAGGCATGCATCACCGTGATTTCACTCTCGGTGTAGAGTTTCCCAAGCGTCATGAGCAGGCCAAGGAAAAGACTTAGCGGCAGGATGAGCTGCGCCATTTCCGGGATCCCTAAACCAAGCAGGGAAAGCACCAGATTTGTTGGAATTTCGCCGTCAACGGCCGCACCGAGGATCTTAACCAGCTTCTGACAGAAAAAAATCAGCAGCAGGATGAAGAGGATCGCCAGTTGGCTTTTGAGCGTCTCCCGCACCAGATATCTTATGATTATCACTTTAAATACGCCCGTAAAAACCCGTCTCTTTGCAGGAATTTCGCTTGTTTCATGGCTTAAACGTCATTTATTCTCTTGAGTCGTCGAAATCATCGCTAAGATTAAAACATCCAGCGGATTCACGCTTCAGGACTTTTTCTGACGTGTCGAAACCGTAGTAACGTAAGATTAACACGAAGTCACCACAACAGCGGACATGAGTTACGAAAGGTTTCAATTCTATCCGTAGCAGCCGCCGTTGTCTTTAAGATTCAGGAGCGTAGTGCATGGAGTTCAGTGTAAAAAGTGGTAGCCCGGAGAAACAGCGGAGTGCCTGCATCGTTGTGGGCGTCTTTGAACCACGCCGACTCTCCCCGATCGCCGAGCAACTCGATAAAATCAGTGACGGCTATATTAGCGCCCTGCTGCGCCGTGGCGAACTGGAAGGCAAACCTGGGCAGACGCTGTTACTGCACCATGTTCCGAACGTACTGTCAGAACGTATTCTGCTGATTGGCTGCGGCAAAGAACGCGAGCTGGATGAACGTCAGTATAAGCAGGTGATTCAGAAAACAATCAATACGCTGAATGATACTGGATCAATGGAAGCCGTCTGCTTCCTGACCGAGCTGCACGTCAAAGGACGTAACACCTACTGGAAAGTGCGTCAGGCGGTTGAAACGGCAAAAGAGAGCCTGTACAGCTTCGATCAGCTGAAGACCAACAAAAGCGAGCCGCGTCGTCCGCTGCGTAAAATGGTCTTTAACGTGCCAACCCGTCGCGAACTGACCAGCGGCGAACGCGCTATCCAGCACGGTCTGGCGATTGCTGCCGGCATTAAAGCGGCCAAAGATCTCGGCAACATGCCGCCTAACATCTGTAACGCGGCGTACCTGGCCTCTCAGGCACGTCAGCTGGCCGACGCCTACAGCAAAAACGTCATTACCCGCGTCATCGGCGAACAGCAGATGAAAGAGTTGGGAATGCACTCTTATCTGGCGGTCGGTAACGGCTCGCAGAACGAATCCCTGATGTCCGTCATCGAGTACAAAGGCAATCCGTCCGAAGACGCGCGTCCAGTCGTGCTGGTCGGAAAAGGCCTGACCTTCGACTCCGGCGGTATCTCCATCAAACCTGCCGAAGGCATGGATGAGATGAAGTACGACATGTGCGGCGCGGCGGCGGTTTACGGCGTGATGCGCATGGTTGCGGAACTTCAGTTGCCTATCAACGTGATCGGCGTACTGGCGGGCTGCGAAAACATGCCTGGCGGGCGCGCCTATCGTCCAGGTGACGTTCTGACCACCATGTCCGGCCAGACCGTTGAAGTGCTGAACACCGACGCCGAAGGCCGTCTGGTGCTGTGTGACGTGCTGACCTACGTTGAGCGCTTCGAGCCAGAAGCGGTGATTGACGTCGCCACTCTCACCGGCGCCTGTGTGATTGCGCTGGGCCACCACATCACCGGCCTGATGTCGAACCACAATCCGCTGGCGCACGAGCTGATTGGTGCCTCGGAGCAGGCCGGTGACCGCGCATGGCGTCTTCCGCTGGGTGACGAATATCAGGAGCAACTGGAGTCTAACTTCGCGGATATGGCGAACATCGGCGGACGTCCTGGCGGGGCGATCACCGCGGGCTGCTTCCTGGCGCGCTTCACCCGTAAGTACAACTGGGCGCACCTTGATATCGCGGGTACCGCATGGCGCTCCGGCAAGGCCAAAGGCGCAACCGGTCGTCCAGTGGCGCTGCTGTCGCAGTTCCTGCTCAATCGTGCGGGTTTTAACGGCGACGAGTGATGTAAAACGCCGGGTGGCGGCTTCGCCTTACCCGGTCTACAGCGCCACTCAACCGTAGGCCGGGTAAGCGTAGCGCCACCCGGCTTTGCATTTAAATCCACGACAAGAAGCCCCATATATGAAGAATGCAACGTTCTACCTTCTGGACAACGACACCCATCAGGATGGCCTCAGCGCCGTCGAACAGCTGGTGTGTGAAATTGCCGCAGAACGTTGGCGCGCAGGTAAACGCGTTCTGATTGCCTGTGAAGATGAACAGCAGGCCATTCGCCTTGATGAGGCGCTGTGGGCGCGCCCGCCGGAGAGTTTTGTGCCGCATAACCTGTCGGGCGAAGGCCCGCGCGGTGGAGCACCGGTTGAAATTGCCTGGCCGCAAAAGCGCAACAGCAGCGCGCGCGATATTCTGATTAGCCTGCGGATAGATTTTGCAGATTTTGCCACCGCTTTCACAGAAGTGGTAGACTTTGTCCCTTACGAAGAATCTTTGAAACAACTGGCGCGCGAACGCTATAAAGCGTACCGCCTGGCTGGTTTTAACCTGAATACGGCAACCTGGAAATAATGGAAAAGACATATAACCCACGCGATATCGAACAGCCGCTTTACGAGCACTGGGAACAGCAGGGCTATTTCAAGCCTAACGGCGACGAAAGCAAAGAGTCCTTCTGCATCATGATCCCGCCGCCGAACGTCACCGGCAGTTTGCATATGGGTCATGCTTTCCAGCAGACCATCATGGACACCATGATCCGCTACCAGCGCATGCAGGGTAAAAACACCCTGTGGCAGGCGGGGACTGACCACGCGGGTATCGCGACCCAGATGGTGGTTGAGCGTAAAATTGCCGCTGAAGAAGGAAAAACCCGCCACGACTACGGTCGCGACGCGTTCATCGACAAAATCTGGCAGTGGAAAGCGGAATCCGGCGGCACCATTACCCGTCAGATGCGCCGTCTCGGCAACTCCGTGGACTGGGAGCGCGAGCGCTTCACCATGGATGAAGGCCTCTCCAACGCCGTGAAAGAAGTCTTCGTCCGCCTGTACAAAGAAGACCTGATTTACCGCGGCAAACGCCTGGTCAACTGGGATCCGAAACTGCGTACCGCCATCTCTGACCTGGAAGTGGAAAACCGCGAGTCTAAAGGCTCCATGTGGCACATCCGCTATCCGCTGGCCGATGGCGCGAAAACCGCCGACGGTAAAGATTACCTGGTGGTCGCAACGACACGTCCGGAAACTCTGCTGGGCGATACCGGCGTGGCCGTTAACCCGGAAGATCCGCGTTATAAAGATCTGATCGGCAAATTCGTGGTGCTGCCGCTGGTAAACCGCCGTATTCCGATTGTAGGCGACGAACACGCCGACATGGAAAAAGGCACCGGCTGCGTGAAAATCACCCCGGCGCACGACTTCAACGACTATGAAGTGGGTCGTCGTCACGCCCTGCCGATGATCAACATTCTGACCTTCGACGGCGATATCCGCGAAAGCGCAGAAGTGTACGACACCAAAGGCAACGAATCCGACGTTTATTCCAGCGACATCCCGGCGGAGTTCCAGAAGCTGGAACGCTTTGCCGCGCGTAAGGCGATTGTGGCTGCCGTTGACGCACTCGGCCTGCTGGAAGAGATCAAACCTCACGATCTGACCGTGCCGTACGGCGATCGTGGCGGCGTAGTTATCGAGCCAATGCTGACCGACCAGTGGTACGTGCGAGCCGACGTGCTGGCGAAACCGGCTGTGGAAGCGGTTGAAAACGGCAGCATCCAGTTCGTACCGAAGCAGTACGAAAACATGTACTTCTCCTGGATGCGCGATATTCAGGACTGGTGTATCTCCCGTCAGCTGTGGTGGGGTCACCGTATCCCGGCATGGTACGACAACGAAGGCAACGTGTACGTTGGCCGCAGCGAAGATGAAGTGCGTCAGGAAAACAACCTGAGCGCGGACGTTGCGCTGCGTCAGGACGAAGACGTGCTGGACACCTGGTTCTCCTCCGCGCTGTGGACCTTCTCCACCCTCGGCTGGCCAGAAAACACCGACGCGCTGCGTCAGTTCCACCCAACCAGCGTGATGGTGTCCGGCTTCGACATTATCTTCTTCTGGATTGCCCGCATGATCATGATGACCATGCACTTCATCAAAGACGAAGACGGCAAGCCGCAGGTTCCGTTCCATACCGTCTACATGACCGGTCTGATCCGCGACGATGAAGGCCAGAAGATGTCCAAGTCCAAGGGGAACGTGATTGACCCGCTGGACATGGTTGACGGTATCTCTCTGGAAGAGCTGCTGGAAAAACGTACCGGCAACATGATGCAGCCGCAGCTGGCTGAGAAAATCCGCAAGCGTACCGAGAAGCAGTTCCCGAACGGGATCGAGTCTCACGGTACCGACGCCCTGCGCTTCACCCTGGCGGCACTGGCCTCTACCGGTCGTGACATCAACTGGGACATGAAGCGTCTGGAAGGTTACCGTAACTTCTGTAACAAGCTGTGGAACGCCAGCCGCTTCGTGCTGATGAACACCGAAGATCAGGACTGCGGCTTCAACGGCGGCGAAATGACGCTGTCTCTGGCGGACCGCTGGATCCTGGCGGAATTCAACCAGACCGTGAAAGCGTTCCGCGAGGCGCTGGACAGCTACCGCTTCGATATCGCGGCGGGCATCCTGTATGAATTCACCTGGAACCAGTTCTGCGACTGGTATCTTGAGCTGGCGAAGCCGGTGATGAACGGCGGTACTGAGGCGGAACTGCGCGGCACGCGCAACACGCTGATTACCGTTCTGGAAGGCCTGCTGCGCCTGGCGCATCCGGTTATTCCATTTATCACCGAAACCATCTGGCAGCGCGTGAAGGTGATTGCAGGCATTAACGCCGATACCATCATGCTGCAGCCGTTCCCGGAATTCGATGCGGCTAAGGTTGATGAAGCGGCGTCTGCGGATACCGAGTGGCTGAAGCAGGCGATCGTTGCAGTACGTAACATCCGTGCTGAAATGAACATCGCCCCTGGCAAACCGCTGGAGCTGCTGCTGCGTGGCTGCAGCGAAGCGGCTGTTCGTCGCGTCAACGAGAACAACACCTTCCTCAAGACCATGGCGCGTCTGGAAAGCATCACCGTGCTGCCTGCGGATGACAAAGGTCCGGTTTCCGTGACCAAAATCATCGACGGTGCCGAGCTGCTGATCCCGATGGCGGGCCTGATCGACAAAGACGCTGAGCTGGCTCGTCTGGCGAAAGAAGTGGCCAAAGTCGACGTGGAAATTGGCAAAATCGAAAGCAAACTGGCGAACGAAGGCTTTGTTGCCCGCGCGCCGGAAGCGGTCATCGCGAAAGAGCGTGAGCGTCTGGTTGCTTTCGCCGATGCGAAGACCAAGCTGATTGAGCAGCAGGCGGTCATCGCTGCCCTGTAATGCTTTTACCCCTTACGCTTCAGGGCGTAAGGGGTAACCTTCCTGAAAACTCCTCGCTTGCACTCCCCCTTCTGCGGTGCTATTAACAGCAGTTATGTGTCAATTTTTGTAATGAGTAATGCTATGAGCGTGATTACCCCCGTCGCGACGACGATGCGTCGGATCACTGAGCAGGATAACCCGGCTATCGCCGCCGTTATTCGCACCGTTTCTGCTGAATATGGCCTGACGGCTGACAAAGGCTACACGGTTGCCGACCCGAATCTGGACGAGCTTTTTCAGCTCTACAGCCAGCCTGGGCATGCCTACTGGGTAATCGAGCAGAACGGCCAGGTTGTGGGCGGTGGCGGTGTCGCGCCTCTCAGCTGCAGCGAGCCGGATATCTGCGAACTACAGAAAATGTATTTCCTGCCAACGGCGCGCGGGCAAGGGCTGGCGAAAAAGCTGGCGCTGATTGCGCTGGACCACGCGCGCAAGCAGGGTTTTACCCGCTGCTACCTTGAAACGACCGCCTTCCTCAAAGAGGCCATCGGCCTGTATGAGCATCTGGGCTTTGAGCATATCGATGCGCCGCTGGGCTGTACCGGCCACGTTGATTGCGAAGTCAGAATGTTGAAAAGTCTGTAACTTTCGTTCCTGCCCTCTTCTGTTAAGCGGCTGTAAACTGAATGCTCTACACTCTCAGTTCACACCATAACGGGGGAAACACGATGTCGAAGATAAAAAGCTACGCCGCACCGCAGGCGGGTGCAGAACTTGAGCTGTACGAGTACGATGCGGGCGTTCTAAAAGCAGAAGACGTCGAGGTACAGGTTGATTACTGCGGGATCTGCCACTCGGATCTCTCGATGATCGACAACGAATGGGGCTTTTCAAGCTATCCACTGATTGCCGGGCACGAAGTCATTGGCCGCGTCGTGGCGCTCGGTAGCGCCGCGCAGGACAAAGGGCTGAAAGTGGGCCAGCGCGTGGGCATTGGCTGGACAGCGCGCAGCTGTGGTCACTGCGATGCCTGTATCAGCGGCAATCAGATCAACTGCCTCGAAGGCGCCGTTCCCACCATTCTGAACAAAGGCGGCTTTGCCGATAAACTGCGCGCCGACTGGCAATGGGTCATCCCGCTGCCGGACAGCATTGATATCGAGTCCGCCGGCCCGCTGCTGTGCGGCGGTATCACCGTCTTCAAACCGCTGCTGATGCACAATATCACCGCCACCAGCCGCGTAGGCGTCATCGGTATCGGCGGTCTGGGGCATATCGCCATCAAGCTGCTGCACGCGATGGGCTGTGAAGTCACGGCGTTCAGCTCGAACCCGGCGAAAGAGAAAGAAGTGCTGGCGATGGGAGCGGATAAAGTCGTAAACAGCCGCGATCCTGAAGCGCTGAACGCGCTGGCCGGGCAGTTTGACCTGATCATCAACACCGTTAACGTCGATCTCAACTGGCAGCCGTACTTTGAAGCGCTGGCATACGGCGGTAACTTCCACACCGTGGGTGCGGTGATGAAGCCGCTGCCGGTTCCGGCATTTACCCTGATCGGCGGCGATCGCAGCGTGTCAGGCTCCGCGACCGGTACGCCGTTTGAGTTGCGCAAGCTGATGAAATTCGCCGGACGCACCAAAGTGGCGCCGACCACCGAACTGTATCCGATGTCGAAAATCAACGAAGCGATCCAGCACGTGCGCGACGGCAAAGCCCGTTACCGCGTGGTGTTGAAAGCGGATTTTTGATGTGACATTTCCGGGGAATGTGCGGCCTGATGCCCTCACCCCAACCCTCCCCCACGGGGAGAGGGCGTAAAAACTAAAAACGGTAACGGTTGTTACCGTTTTGCTTCTACCAGGGCTTTAAACACCTCTGCCACCGCCACGGCTCCCGGATCCATCACCCCATCCAGGTTCTCTTTATTGACATACGACGAGCGTCCCGCGCCGGCTTTCGCCATTTTCGACGTTTCTTCTGCGCCCTGCTGCGCGGCCTGCGCTGCCGCCTGAATATCGCCTTTCTGTAACGCCTCCAGCGCCGGCTGCAGCGCATCGATCAGAGTGCGATCGCCGAGATCTGCTCCGCCGTACTGCTTCATCTGCGCAAGTCCGCTGAGCAAGGCCTCCGGGAGCGCATGACCATCGTGAAGCTTTTGCCCGGCCGCGGTGAAGAAGATCGACATCAGTACCCCGCTCGACCCGCCCATCACCGTAGCCAGCCGCTCGCCAACCAGCAGCAGCAGCTTAGGCACGTCATTAAGCGGGAGCGTGTTCTCCTCCAGGCGCTGCGCAATATCCCGCGCCCCTTGCGCAAAGGTGGAGCCGGTATCGCCATCACCCACTTTGGCATCCAGCGCGTTCAGGCGGTTTTCCAGCTGGATCAGGGTTGTCGACACTGCGGAGACAAACGCACGCACCTGCGGATTGTCAGAGGGGGTATACTCCACACGGTCATGAATGGCGCTATGCGCCACGGTGCGCAGCGGCGCAAACGCGACGGGCTTCTGCCAGCCCAGCGTCTCAACGTCGGCATGAATCGCCTTTTCGAAGAAATCGTTTAGCTTCAGCAGCGTCAGAGAAAAGCCTTTCATATCCAGCGCGCTGACCAGCGGCGCAGGGCCAATCAGGTACGCGATATTCTCTTTCAGCGCCGAGTGCGCCAGCTCTTTGGTCAGCAGCGCCATCTCCAGCGCCGATACGCCGCCAAGATTGTTAATCAGCACCGCAAAACGCCCCTCACCCGCCAGCGCGCTTAACGGCGTCACCAGGGTGTCGATAATGGCTTTGCTGTTTTGCGTATCCACTACGGAAGCCCCGGGCTCGCCGTGAATGCCCAGGCCCAGCTCAACATGGCCTTGCTTAATGCGCCCCTCTTCATCGTCGCTGCCCGGCAGGTTGCACGTTTGCATCGCCACGCCCAGGCTCCAGAGGTTATCGCAGGCCTGTTGCGCAATATCCCGCACCTCGCTCAGCGATTTCCCGTGTTCCGCCGCATAGCCCGCAATCTTGTGCACCAGTGCCGTACCGGCAATACCGCGCGGCTGCTTGTTATCCGGCAGCGCGATATCGTCTGCCACAATCACCATCTCTACCTTCAGGCCGTAGCGCTTGGCCTTTTCGGCCGCCAGGCCAAAGTTCAGGCGGTCGCCAGTGTAGTTTTTGACGATCAGCAGACAGCCGCGATCGCCCGTGACCGCCACAATGGCATTCAGCACCGCATCCACGCTCGGCGAGGCAAACAGATCGCCGCACACTGCCGCCGTCAGCATCCCTTTGCCGACAAACCCGGCGTGTGCGGGTTCGTGGCCTGAGCCGCCGCCGGAGATTACCGCCACGCGGCTTTTGTCCCAGTCGCCGCGTGCGACGATCCTGATGGCCGGATCGATATCAAGCTTGACGAGATTGGCATGTGGCGCAGAGAGCAGTATGCCTTCAATGGCATCGTTGACCAGCTGTTTGCGATCGTTAAAGAAGAATCTGGACATAGTTTCCCACTATTTTGTGAACCGTATGCAAAAGCATAGCCCGCGTTGGATAATGCGCCGCAAAGTCAGGAATTTACTCAACCAAATTGCTATCAGGTTGCCTATACTCCACCCAGGACTAAGAGAGGAAGCGCATCATGAGTACACCATTGTTAATTGCCCGGACGCTTGAAAAAGAGCTCTATTTACTGCCCGCGATGGCGAATCGCCACGGTCTGATCACCGGAGCGACCGGGACGGGGAAAACCGTCACCCTGCAAAAGCTGGCGGAGTCGCTTTCGGAGATTGGCGTACCGGTCTTTATGGCTGACGTAAAAGGCGATTTAACCGGTGTGGCTCAGGAAGGGGCGGCCTCTGAAAAACTGCTCGAACGGCTGAAGAATATTGGCATCACGGACTGGACGCCGCATAACAATCCGGTGGTGGTGTGGGATATCTTTGGTGAAAAAGGCCATCCGGTACGCGCCACCGTCTCCGATCTCGGCCCGCTTCTGCTGGCCCGTCTGCTTAACCTCAACGACGTGCAGTCCGGCGTGCTGAATATTATCTTCCGCATTGCCGACGATCAGGGACTGCTGCTGCTTGATTTTAAAGATCTGCGCGCCATTACCCAGTACATCGGCGATAACGCGAAATCCTTCCAGAACCAGTACGGCAACATCAGCAGCGCCTCGGTGGGTGCTATTCAGCGCGGGCTGCTGACGCTTGAGCAACAGGGCGCTGAACATTTCTTCGGCGAGCCGATGCTGGATATCAAAGACTGGATGCGCACCGACAGCAGCGGCAAAGGCATTATCAATATACTGAGTTCAGAGAAGCTCTACCAGATGCCGAAACTCTACGCCGCCAGCCTCCTGTGGATGCTCTCCGAGCTCTATGAACAATTACCCGAAGCGGGCGATCTGGAAAAACCGAAGCTGGTGTTCTTCTTTGACGAAGCGCATCTGCTGTTTAACGATGCGCCGCAGGTCCTGCTGGATAAGATCGAACAGGTTATCCGCCTGATCCGCTCCAAAGGCGTCGGCGTCTGGTTTGTCTCGCAAAACCCGTCGGATATCCCCGACAACGTGCTCGGGCAGCTCGGCAACCGCGTGCAGCATGCCCTGCGCGCTTTTACGCCGAAAGATCAGAAAGCGGTGAAAGCCGCGGCGCAAACCATGCGCGCCAATCCTGCCTTTGATACCGAAGAGGCGATTCAGGCGTTAGGCACCGGTGAAGCGCTGATCTCGTTCCTTGATGCGAAGGGCAGCCCGTCCGTGGTGGAACGCGCCATGGTGATCGCGCCTTGCTCGCGCATGGGGCCGGTGACCGACGATGAGCGCAACGGCCTGATTAACCACTCTCCCGTTTACGGGAAATACGAAGACGAGGTGGATCGCGAGTCCGCGTTCGAGATGCTGCAAAAAGGGGTCCAGGCGACAACGGAATCGCAGGATGCGCCTGCCGCTAAAGGGCAATCAGTCGCAGTGGATGACGGCATTCTCGGTGGGCTCAAAGATATTCTGTTCGGCAGCACCGGGCCGCGCGGCGGCAAGCGCGACGGCGTAGTGCAGACCATGGCGAAAAGCGCAGCGCGACAGGTCACCAATCAAATCGTGCGCGGCATGCTGGGGAGTTTGTTAGGCGGCCGTCGCCGCTAGACGCGGAATCCAGGGGCGGCCCAGCGCCGAACCCTGTACGCCGTTCTCCTGCAGATAGCGGTCAATTTCCACCATCCCCGTCCAGCGGTTCTCACACCACAGCGGTGCCAGAAGCGTTGGACGGCGGGCGCTGGCCGAGATGCGGTGGTAGACAATATCCGGCGGCGTGTGGCGAATCATCTCTCCCGCCGTCACCGTATAGTCCTCAAGCTCGATACCGCTTAACCGCCCGGCCTCCCAGGCTTTCGCCATAATGCTGCCCTTCACGATATGCAGCGGATGAAGCTTGATGCCGTCCACGCCGGTTTCAACTACTCTTTCCAGCGTTTCAAGGCCATGCTGTTGACCTTCGCCAGGCAGACCGACAATCAGATGTGAACAGACCTTCAGCCCGCGCTCGCGTGCCAGCCGCGTGGTGCGCTGGTAGCAGGCGAAATCATGCCCACGGTTAATACGGTGCAGCGTTTTGTCATGTGCGGTTTGCAAGCCCAGCTCCAGCCAGATCTCGTAGCCTTGTTCTTTGTACTCGCAGAGCAGGTCCAGCACCGCGTCCGGCACGCAGTCCGGGCGGGTTCCCACGCACAGCCCAACGATGTTGGCCTGGCTGACGGCCTGCTGATACATCGAGCGCAGTACCTGTACCTCCGCCCACGTGCTGGTGTAAGCCTGAAAATAGGCCAGATACTGCTTCGCACGGTTCACCAGGCTGGCCTGGTGGGCAAGCTGCTCAGCGATAGAATGGTGCTGCTGCGCCTCATCGGCAAACGACGCGACGTTACAGAAGGTGCAGCCGCCGCGCCCGATGGTGCCGTCGCGATTCGGGCAGCTAAACCCGCCGTGCAGCGTCAGCTTATGAACCTTTTGCCCGTACCGCTGCAAAAGATCCCCACCAAACATATTGACTAATTTCTGTAACTGCATAGTCTGATAGACCGTCCCGGAGAAAGGGGACAAGCCTGCCATTTTTAGCCTCTGTCGGCGATGACCTGGATCAATCGCCCTGGACGGCCTTTATCTATATGAATAAATACTCAGGATTACTGCAATTTCATTCACGCCGTACGTGATTACTTTTCCTTATGTTCTGATTGTTTTTTTCATTTATAGCGCCACCACTGAAAAACAGTGCCTTTATGCGGGTTTGCATCCAATGCCAGATTATTATTCTGCTATAAAACCGCTATTCAGCACGCTACATTGATAATACCGCTTTCATATAGTGAGTCAGATCACACTCCGCTGTGCTCTTTCAGGGCATTCAATCAATGTAAAATTAGTTAAATAACCTTTAAATACAATTGGATATGTTCTCTTTAGCACATTTTTGTATAAATAAGTTTGCCATTTGACCTGTGTACCAATTCCCGATAAGTTGGAAATCCGCTGGAAGCTTTCTGGATGAGCGGCCTGCTCATCATATTTATGCAGTAATTGAGATTCCCTCTGAAGCAAGTCCTCAAACTTGTTTACCTGCGCGAAAGGATGAAAAAGAGGGCGAATGCGAGGTCCGCGTATGAAACGCAAACCCCGTCGCCATGCTCTTTCTGTGCCTGTGCGCCACGGTAAAGTTCAGTGGGAAGCCCGACGAGCCTGGGGAGGTTCACTGATATGTTGTACGATAAATCCCTTGAGAAGGATAACTGTGGTTTCGGCCTGATCGCCCACATAGAAGGCGAACCTAGCCACAAGGTAGTGCGTACTGCTATTCACGCACTGGCCCGTATGCAGCACCGTGGCGCCATCCTTGCCGATGGTAAAACCGGCGACGGTTGCGGCCTGCTGCTGCAAAAACCGGATCGTTTCTTCCGCATCGTGGCGGAAGAGCGCGGCTGGCGTTTAGCCAAAAACTACGCTGTCGGCATGCTGTTCCTGAATCAGGATCCTGAAAAGGCTGCCGCCTCACGCCGCATCGTCGAAGAAGAACTTCAGCGTGAAACCCTGTCGATTGTCGGCTGGCGCAATGTGCCAACCAACGAAGGGGTGCTCGGTGAAATCGCCCTCTCCTCGCTGCCTCGTATTGAACAGATTTTCGTCAACGCGCCTGCGGGCTGGCGTCCGCGTGATATGGAACGCCGTCTGTTTATTGCTCGCCGCCGCATTGAAAAACGTCTCCAGGACGATAAAGAGTTCTACGTTTGTAGTCTCTCTAACCTGGTGAACATCTATAAAGGTCTGTGTATGCCGGCTGACCTGCCGCGCTTCTACCTGGACCTGGCGGACCTGCGTCTGGAATCGGCCATTTGCCTGTTCCACCAGCGCTTCTCCACCAACACCGTTCCACGCTGGCCGCTGGCTCAGCCGTTCCGCTACCTGGCGCACAACGGCGAGATCAACACCATTACCGGTAACCGCCAGTGGGCCCGCGCCCGTACCTATAAATTCCAGACGCCGCTGATCCCCGATCTGCACGATGCCGCGCCGTTCGTGAACGAAACCGGCTCTGACTCCAGCTCGATGGATAACATGCTGGAACTGCTGCTGGCAGGCGGGATGGATATCGTGCGCGCCATGCGTCTGCTCGTGCCGCCGGC
The DNA here is from genome assembly GCF_057224565.1 of Enterobacter sp. 3U4. Lineage (NCBI taxonomy): Bacteria > Pseudomonadati > Pseudomonadota > Gammaproteobacteria > Enterobacterales > Enterobacteriaceae > Enterobacter > Enterobacter sp. 3U4. The sequence goes on along the minus strand of NZ_CP136665.1, from coordinate 4,643,407 downwards.
CTGGCAGAACAACCCGGATATGGACCCTGAGCTGCGCGCATTCTTCGACTTTAACTCCATGCACATGGAGCCGTGGGACGGCCCGGCGGGCATCGTTATGTCCGACGGTCGTTTTGCCGCCTGTAACCTGGACCGTAACGGTCTGCGTCCGGCGCGCTACGTCATCACCAAAGACAAGCTCATCACCTGTGCCTCTGAAGTCGGCATCTGGGATTACCAGCCAGACGAAGTGGTCGAGAAAGGCCGCGTCGGTCCGGGCGAGCTGATGGTTATCGACACCCGCGGTGGGCGCATCCTGCACTCTGCCGAAACCGACAACGATCTGAAGAGCCGCCATCCGTACAAAGAGTGGATGGAGAAAAACGTGCGTCGTCTGGTGCCGTTTGAAGATCTGTCGGACGAAGAAGTGGGCAGCCGCGAGCTGGACGATGATACCCTCGCCAGCTACCAGAAGCAGTTTAACTACAGCGCGGAAGAGCTGGACTCTGTCATCCGCGTGCTCGGTGAAAACGGCCAGGAAGCGGTCGGCTCGATGGGTGACGATACCCCGTTTGCCGTGCTCTCCAGCCAGCCGCGCATCATTTACGACTACTTCCGTCAGCAGTTCGCGCAGGTGACTAACCCGCCAATCGATCCCCTGCGTGAAGCGCACGTGATGTCGCTGGCCACCAGCATCGGCCGCGAGATGAACGTATTCTGCGAGGCCGAAGGCCAGGCGCACCGTCTTACCTTTAAGTCGCCGATCCTGCTGTACTCCGATTTCAAACAGCTCACCACCATGAAAGAGGAGCACTACCGCGCCGACACGCTCGATATTACTTTCGACGTGAACGAAGCGAGCCTCGAAGAGACGGTGAATGCGCTGTGTGACAAAGCCGAACAGATGGTGCGTAACGGTACCGTGCTGCTGGTATTGTCCGACCGCAACATCGCGAAAAACCGTCTGCCGGTACCGGCCCCGATGGCGGTAGGCGCTATCCAGACGCGTCTGGTCGATAAGAGCCTACGCTGCGACGCCAACATCATTGTTGAAACCGCAAGCGCCCGTGACCCGCACCACTTTGCCGTGCTGCTGGGCTTTGGCGCGACGGCGATCTATCCGTACCTGGCCTACGAAACGCTGGCCCGTCTGGTGGATACCCGCGCGATCGACAAAGATTACCGCGCGGTGATGCTGAACTACCGTAACGGCATCAACAAAGGTCTGTACAAGATCATGTCCAAAATGGGCATCTCGACCATTGCTTCCTACCGCTGCTCGAAGCTGTTTGAAGCGGTCGGCCTGCATGACGAGGTCGCCAACCTCTGCTTCCAGGGCGTGGTCAGCCGCATCGGCGGCGCCGGTTTTGCTGACTTCCAGCAGGATCTGGTGAACCTGTCCAAGCGCGCCTGGCTGGCACGTAAGCCGCTGGATCAGGGCGGTCTGCTGAAATACGTTCACGGCGGCGAGTATCACGCCTACAACCCGGACGTGGTGCGCACGCTGCAGCAGGCGGTTCAGAGCGGCGAATACCGTGATTATCAGCAGTATGCTGAGCTGGTGAACAACCGTCCGGCGGCAACGCTGCGCGACCTCATTGCTCTGAATCCGGGTGATGAAGCGGTCAGCATTGACGACGTTGAGCCGGCATCCGAATTGTTTAAACGCTTCGATACCGCGGCGATGTCCATCGGCGCCCTGAGCCCGGAAGCCCACGAAGCGCTGGCGGAAGCCATGAACAGCATCGGCGGCAACTCCAACTCCGGCGAAGGCGGTGAAGATCCGGCGCGCTACGGCACCAACAAGGTGTCCCGCATCAAGCAGGTGGCATCCGGTCGCTTTGGCGTAACGCCAGCGTACCTGGTCAACGCCGACGTGATTCAGATTAAGGTCGCTCAGGGTGCGAAACCGGGCGAAGGCGGTCAGCTGCCGGGTGATAAAGTTACCCCGTACATCGCCAAACTGCGCTACTCGGTACCGGGCGTGACGCTGATCTCCCCGCCGCCGCACCACGATATCTACTCTATCGAGGACCTGGCGCAGCTGATTTTCGACCTGAAGCAGGTTAACCCGAAGGCAATGATCTCCGTGAAGCTGGTTTCCGAACCGGGCGTCGGCACCATCGCGACCGGCGTGGCAAAAGCCTATGCGGACCTTATCACCATCGCCGGTTACGATGGCGGTACCGGCGCAAGCCCGCTTTCCTCAGTGAAATATGCGGGCTGTCCGTGGGAGCTTGGCCTGGTGGAAACCCAGCAGGCGCTGGTGGCAAACGGTCTGCGCCACAAGATCCGCCTGCAGGTGGACGGTGGCCTGAAAACCGGCCTCGACATCATCAAGGCGGCGATCCTCGGCGCGGAAAGCTTCGGCTTCGGTACCGGTCCAATGGTCGCGCTGGGCTGTAAATACCTGCGTATTTGCCACCTGAACAACTGCGCAACCGGCGTTGCAACCCAGGACGAGAAGCTGCGTAAGAACCACTATCACGGCCTGCCGTTCAAAGTGACTAACTACTTTGAGTTCATCGCCCGCGAAACCCGCGAGCTGATGGCGCAGCTGGGCGTGAAGCGTCTGGTAGACCTGATTGGTCGAACCGACCTGCTGAAAGAGCTGGAAGGTTTCACCGCCAAACAGCAGAAGCTGGAGTTGAGCAAGCTGCTGGAAACCGCGCAGCCGCACCCGGGCAAAGCGGTCTACTGCACCGAGAACAACCCGCCGTTTGATAATGGCGTGTTGAACGCACAGCTGCTGCAGCAGGCGAAGCCATACGTGGATGACAAGCAGAGCAAAACGTTCTGGTTTGATATCCGCAACACCGACCGTTCCGTGGGGGCCTCCCTCTCCGGTTACATCGCGCAGACGCACGGTGACCAGGGGCTGGCAGCGGATCCGATTACCGCGCACTTCAGCGGTACCGCGGGTCAGAGCTTCGGCGTGTGGAACGCAGGCGGCGTTGAGCTGTACCTGACCGGCGATGCCAACGACTACGTCGGCAAAGGCATGGCTGGCGGGCTGCTGGCGGTGCGTCCTCCGGTCGGCTCAGCCTTCCGCAGCCATGAAGCCAGCATCATCGGTAACACCTGCCTGTACGGCGCGACCGGCGGTCGTCTGTTCGCAGCAGGCCGTGCGGGCGAGCGTTTTGCAGTGCGTAACTCCGGTGCTATCACCGTGGTGGAAGGCATTGGCGATAACGGTTGTGAATACATGACGGGCGGGATTGTTTGCGTTCTGGGTAAAACCGGCGTGAACTTCGGCGCAGGCATGACGGGCGGTTTTGCGTACGTCCTGGATGAAGACGGTGAGTTCCGCAAACGCGTGAACCCGGAGCTGGTGGAAGTGCTGGACGTTGATACGCTGGCCATTCACGAAGAACACCTGCGCGGTTTGATTACCGAACACGTGCAGCATACCGGCTCTTCGCGCGGCGAAGAGATCCTGGCGAACTGGCCAGCGTTCTCTGCGAAATTCGCGCTGGTTAAGCCGAAGTCCAGCGATGTTAAAGCCCTGTTGGGTCACCGTAGTCGTAGCGCAGCAGAGCTGCGCGTGCAGGCGCAGTAAGGAATTCAGATGAGCCAGAACGTATACCAGTTTATCGACCTGCAGCGTGTTGATCCGCCAAAGAAACCGCTGAAGATCCGCAAAATTGAATTTGTTGAAATCTACGAGCCGTTTTCAGAAGGCCAGGCCAAAGCACAGGCGGACCGCTGCCTGTCCTGCGGTAACCCTTACTGCGAATGGAAATGTCCGGTACATAACTACATCCCGAACTGGCTGAAGCTGGCCAACGAAGGGCGTATTTTTGAAGCCGCCGAGCTCTCTCACCAGACCAACACCCTGCCGGAAGTGTGCGGCCGCGTGTGTCCTCAGGACCGTCTGTGCGAAGGTTCCTGTACGCTGAACGACGAGTTTGGCGCGGTGACCATCGGCAACATCGAGCGCTACATCAACGATAAAGCGTTTGAGATGGGCTGGCGTCCGGACATGACCGGCGTGAAGCAAACCGACAAGCGCGTGGCGATCATCGGCGCAGGCCCGGCGGGCCTGGCCTGTGCGGACGTGCTGACCCGCAACGGCGTGAAGGCGGTGGTCTTTGACCGTCATCCGGAGATCGGCGGTCTGCTGACCTTCGGTATCCCGGCCTTCAAGCTGGAAAAAGAGGTCATGACCCGTCGCCGTGAAATCTTCACCGGCATGGGCATTGAGTTCAAACTGAACGTGGAAGTGGGCCGCGACGTGCAGCTCGACGACCTGCTGAAGGATTACGACGCCGTGTTCCTGGGCGTGGGCACCTATCAGTCCATGCGCGGTGGTCTGGAGAACGAAGACGCGCCGGGCGTATACGACGCGCTGCCGTTCCTGATCGCCAACACCAAGCAGATCATGGGCTACGGTGAAACCGCCGATGAGCCGTTCGTCAGCATGGAAGGCAAACGCGTGGTGGTGCTGGGCGGCGGTGATACCGCGATGGACTGCGTGCGTACCTCCATTCGTCAGAATGCGGCACACGTGATCTGCGCCTACCGTCGTGACGAAGAGAACATGCCGGGCTCTAAGCGCGAAGTGAAAAACGCGCGTGAAGAGGGCGTGGAGTTCCAGTTCAACATCCAGCCTCTGGGTATTGAAGTGAATGCCAACGGTAAAGTGAGCGGCGTGAAGATGGCGCGCACTGAGATGGGGGCACCGGATGCGAAAGGCCGTCGTCGCGCGGAAATCGTGGCGGGCTCTGAACACGTGATCCCGGCCGACGCCGTGGTGATGGCGTTCGGTTTCCGTCCGCACAGCATGGAGTGGCTGGCGAAGCACAGCGTTGAGCTGGATTCGCAGGGCCGCGTAATCGCGCCAGAAGGCAGCGATAATGCGTTCCAGACCAGTAACCCGAAAATCTTCGCCGGTGGCGATATCGTTCGCGGTTCTGACCTGGTGGTGACGGCGATTGCCGAAGGCCGCAAGGCGGCTGACGGGATCCTGAACTACCTGGAAGTGTAAAAAAAACAGGCCCGATTGGGCCTGTTTTTTTATTTCACGACGCGTAGCGCCGGACGACCGCCGCGCGGAGGCGGATCGTCATCAGGGTCATTGTCGTCGTGATGATCGGGTTTATCGCCATCGATAAGTGACATCACCGTGTCGCTTTCGCGCTCATCGGATGCGTTGTCATCATTCAGGCTGGCAACATCTTCATCATACGCCGCTTCCGGCTCGAACATGGTACCCGCACCGTTTTCACGCGCGTAGATAGCCAGCACAGCTGCCAGAGGTACGGAAACCTGACGCGGCACGCCGCCGAAACGCGCGTTGAAGCGCACTTCATCGTTTGCCAGCTCCAGATTACCTACCGCACGCGGCGCAATGTTCAGTACGATCTGTCCGTCACGCGCGTATTCCATCGGAACCAGCACGCCCGGCAACGTCACATCCACAACCAGGTGCGGCGTGAGCTGGTTATCCAGCAGCCATTCATAGAAGGCGCGCAGCAGATACGGACGGCGTGGGGTAAGTTGTGACATTTCCACAGTCATTAGCCTCGGCCGAGACGCATTTCACGTTCCGGTTCAGTTAAAGATGCCAGGAAAGAGTCGCGTTCAAATACGCGAGTCATATAGCCTTTCAGCTCTTTCGCGCCAGGACCGCTGAACTCTACGCCCAGGGTTGGCAGACGCCACAGCAGCGGTGCCAGGTAGCAGTCCACCAGGCTGAACTCATCGCTCAGGAAGAATGGTTTCTGACCAAACACAGGGGCGATTGCCAGCAGCTCTTCACGCAGTTGCTTACGTGCAGCGTCAGCTTCAGAAGCGGAACCGCTGGTAATCACGTTCATCAGCGAGTACCAGTCTTTTTCGATACGCTGCATGTACAGGCGGCTTTCACCACGCGCGACAGGGTAAACAGGCATCAGTGGCGGATGCGGGAAACGCTCATCCAGATATTCCATAATGATACGGGATTCCCACAGGGTCAGCTCGCGATCCACCAGCGTCGGTACGCTTTGGCTCGGGTTGAGATCGATCAGATCCTGAGGCGGGTTATCCTTTTCCACATGCTCGATCTCAAAACTGACACCCTTCTCGGCCAGCACGATACGAACCTGATGGCTATAAATGTCAGTAGGACCAGAAAACAGCGTCATTACCGAACGTTTGTTGGCAGCGACAGCCATGAAAACCTCCAGGTATATTCAGAATTTTTACTGCTACCAGCCCAACAGGGGCCAGCCAGATGTTGTATCGCCCATCCCAGAGAAAACACATTGTTCAAGAATCGAACAAAAATCGAGTATTCACCGATATTTGGGCAGAAAATTGGATGATAGTTTACCAGATTTTGATGGCTTTGTGGTGAGGGGATTCTGGAAATGTGGAAAAAGAGAAGATATATGCACGGAGATTGTGGATAACCTGCGCATTATCCATAAAAAAACCCGCCGAAGCGGGTTTTTCGCCAATCGTTCTGCGTAAGCAGAATGGATTAACGTTTGGAGAACTGTGGACGACGACGTGCTTTACGCAGACCCACTTTCTTACGTTCAACCTGACGCGCGTCACGAGTAACGAAGCCAGCTTTACGCAGTTCAGAACGCAGGGATTCGTCGTACTCCATCAGAGCGCGGGTGATACCGTGACGGATCGCACCTGCCTGACCGGAGATACCACCACCTTTAACGGTGATGTACAGATCCAGTTTTTCTACCATGTCAACCAGTTCCAGCGGCTGGCGAACTACCATGCGGGCAGTTTCGCGACCGAAGTATTGTTCCAGAGAACGCTGGTTGATTACGATTTTACCACTGCCCGGTTTGATGAAAACGCGAGCTGCGGAACTTTTGCGGCGACCAGTGCCGTAGTATTGATTTTCAGCCATTGCCTATAATCCCGATTAGATGTCAAGAACTTGCGGTTGCTGTGCCGCGTGGTTGTGCTCGTTGCCTGCGTAAACTTTCAGTTTACGGAACATAGCACGACCCAGCGGGCCTTTTGGCAGCATGCCTTTAACCGCGATTTCAATCACACGCTCAGGACGGCGGGCAATCATCTCTTCAAAGGTCGCTTCTTTGATACCACCGATGTGGCCGGTGTGGTGGTAATACATTTTGTCAGTACGCTTGTTGCCGGTTACAGCAACTTTATCAGCGTTCAGAACGATGATGTAATCACCGGTATCAACGTGCGGAGTGTATTCCGCTTTATGCTTACCGCGCAGGCGACGAGCCAGTTCAGTAGCCAGACGGCCCAGAGTTTTACCGGTCGCGTCAACAACATACCAGTCGCGCTGTACGGTTTCTGGTTTAGCTGTAAAAGTTTTCATTAAAAGCTTACCCAAATAATAAGTTACACGTTGGTGAACACCCAAACGTTTAGTCAGTTGAGGTTCACACGACAAAGTCCGGCAAACCTACCCCTTCGAATAGCACATGCCGACACATAGAAAGTTTCGGGAAAAAAACCTTCTCGTAACGTGGGGTCGCAAGATTATAGAGAAGTTGAGGTCAAAGATCGACCCTTAAATGTGATTTGGAATGGGTTTTTCGGGGTTAAGTAGTGTGCGGTCTGGTACCCTCACCACCGGCCCCTCTCCCACAGGGAGAGGGCGGCGTTTATTACGGCATATGCTCCAGCTTCAGGTACTCCTCGCTCTGCATCTCCTGCAGGCGCGACAGGCAGCGCTGGAACTCAAACTTTAGCCGCTCGCCCTGGTAGATCTCATATAAAGGGACTTCGGCGCTGACCACCAGCTTGACGTGGCGCTCATAAAACTCGTCTACCAGCGCAATAAAGCGCCGCGCCTCGCTCTCCATCAGCCGCGTCATCACCGGTACATCCAGCACCATCACGGTGTGGAACAGACGCGAAAGCGCAATGTAGTCGTGCTGGCTGCGGGCATCCACGCAGAGCGTCGTAAAGGAGACCGCCAGCGTTTGGTTTTCAACGCCGAGCGTAGGCAGCGGACGATGGTTAATTTCGAGTTCCGGGGCGTGCTCGCGTTTTGCGCCGGCCAGCACCAGCCAGAGTGTATCCATCTCGCGGGTGGTCTCTGCATTTAACGGCGAGAGCCACAGGTGCGCCTGGGTTAACGTGCGCAGACGATAATCGACACCGGCATCGACGTTCATGATGTCGCAGTGCTGCTTGATGGCATCGATAGCGGGCAGGAAGCGTGCCCGCTGCAGGCCGTTGCGGTACAGCTCGTCCGGCGGGATATTCGACGTGGCCACCAGCGTAATCCCGCGGGTAAATAACGCCTTCATCAGGCCGCCTAACAGCATGGCATCGGTGATGTCAGACACAAAAAACTCATCGAAGCAGAGAACGTCCGTTTCCGCCTTGAACCGGTCGGCCACAATCTCCAGCGGATCGCTTTTACCCTGCAGCGCAGTCAGCTCTTCATGCACCCGCAGCATAAAGCGGTGGAAGTGCAGACGCTGTTTTCGCTCCCCCGGCAGGCTCTGGTAGAACAGATCCATCAGCCAGGTTTTTCCGCGACCGACCCCGCCCCACATATATAAACCGCGCACCGGCGCGTGAGCCTGTGGCGCTTTTTTACCGAGCAGCCGCCCAAATGCCGCCTTTAGCCCGCCATTCTGTTCGGTTTCAGCGGGTTTTGCCGTGAGCTCCTGGTAAATCATCTCCAGACGGTTTACCGCCTCACGTTGAACGTCATCAGGCTGATGAGTGCCCTCGTTAAGGGCCAGTTGATATCGCGATGCAGGGGACAGGTTTTGCATAATCTTATTGTTATTCCTTCAATTAACGCTCACCAGCAGACGTGACTGATGAAAAAAAGGCCGTTCTACACTACGCGATGATACGTCAGGATTCCACTTCTGCAGAAATAGCGGTTATAGTGGCATTATCAGGCACAGGCAGGAGCCGAGCCAACACCCTACGGAACAACAAGACAACGGGAGAAGTTCATGACCTGGGAATATGCGCTAATCGGTTTAGTCGTCGGCATCGTCATTGGTGCTGTGGCCATGCGTTTCGGTAATCGCAAATTGCGTCAGCAGCAGTCACTGCAGTACGAACTGGAAAAGAACAAAGCCGAGCTGGAAGAGTATCGTGAAGAGCTGGTCAGCCATTTTGCCCGCAGCGCCGAGCTGCTGGACAACATGGCGACCGACTATCGTCAGCTGTATCAGCATATGGCAAAAAGCTCCAGCAGCCTGCTGCCGGAAATGACGGCGGAAACCAACCCGTTCCGCAACCGTCTGGCTGACTCTGAAGCCGGTAACGACCAGGCACCCGTTCAGATGCCTCGCGACTATTCAGACGGCGCGTCCGGCCTGCTGCGCGGCGGTGTAAAACGCGATTAATCGCACAACCTGAATTTATTTTACGGGCGCAGCGATTGCGCCCGTCCTTTCTTCATGACCCCAGCTATCATTTAATAAAACACCTCATTGTTCAGCGGTTTAAAATTCAATAACATCAACGTGTTTTTTGGGGCCGTTTTTCCTTTATTCCAGGTTACGAGAGTCAACATCGATGAAGAAAAAAAACCAGCTGTTGAGCGCTATCGCGTTAAGTGTCGGGTTATCTCTCTCGGCGTCCGTTCCTGTATTTGCCGCCATTCCCTCCCAGGTGCCTGGCCAGGCTGCCATTCCAAGCCTTGCTCCGATGCTGGAAAAAGTGTTGCCTGCGGTCGTCAGCGTTCAGGTTGAAGGCACGGCGGTACAAAGCCAACGCGTCCCTGAAGAACTGAAGAAGTATTTTGGCGATGAGTCTCCCGACCAGCAGGCCCAGCCTTTTGAAGGCCTGGGTTCTGGCGTCATTATTGATGCGGCAAAAGGCTATATTCTGACCAACAATCATGTCATCAGCCAGGCCGATAAAATCAGCGTCCAGCTGAACGATGGCCGCGAGTTTGATGCCAAACTGATTGGCGGCGATGACCAGAGCGACATCGCGCTGCTGCAGGTGCAAAACCCGAGCAACCTGACCCAGATTGCCATCGCAGATTCAGACAAACTGCGCGTCGGCGACTTTGCCGTCGCCGTGGGTAACCCCTTTGGCTTAGGGCAAACCGCCACCTCCGGGATCGTCTCCGCGCTCGGGCGTAGCGGCCTCAATCTGGAAGGGCTGGAAAACTTTATCCAGACCGATGCCTCAATCAACCGCGGGAACTCCGGCGGGGCATTGCTCAACCTTAACGGTGAGCTGATTGGGATTAACACGGCGATTCTTGCCCCGGGCGGCGGCAGCATTGGGATCGGTTTTGCGATTCCCAGCAATATGGCCAAAACGCTGGCACAGCAGCTCATTCAGTTCGGTGAAATCAAACGCGGGCTGCTGGGAATTAAAGGTATGGAGATGAGCGCGGATATCGCAAAAGCGTTTAACATCAACGTACAGCGCGGGGCGTTTGTCAGTGAAGTGCTGCCTAACTCCGGCTCGGCAAAAGCGGGTATCAAATCGGGCGATGTGATCGTCAGCCTCAACGACAAGCCGCTGAGCAGCTTTGCCGAGCTGCGCTCGCGGATAGCCACCACCGAACCCGGCGCCAAAGTGAAGCTGGGTCTGATCCGTGACGGTAAGCCGCTGGACGTTGAAGTGACGCTGGATAAGAGCACCTCTTCCTCTGCCAGTGCGGAGCTGATCGCCCCTGCGCTGCAGGGTGCGACGCTGAGCGATGGACAGCTGAAAGACGGTACGAAAGGCATTCGCATCGACACCGTTGAGAAGAGCAGCCCTGCCGCACAGGCCGGATTGCATCAGGAAGATGTGATCATTGGTGTTAACCGCAACCGCGTGCAGTCCATTGCCGAACTGCGTAAGGTGCTGGAAAGTAAACCGGCGGTTATTGCCCTGCAGGTCATGCGTGGCAATGAGTCAATCTATATTCTGTTGCGCTAAGCATTTGTGACCCGGACATCACCGCTGCGTGTGATGTCCGGATAACTCATGTTATGCTGCAAATCGTTCCTTTTTTAACGACACGCGCATCATGCTTTTAAAGCTCTTACGTTCTATTGTCATCGGTTTGATTGTCGCTGGCCTGCTGCTGCTGGCTCTGCCGTCTTTACGTCAGTTCAATAAACTGTCGGCTCCCCAGTTCGATAGCGCGGATGAAACGCCGGCCACCTATAACCAGGCCGTCCGCCGAGCCGCACCTGCCGTGGTTAACGTCTATAACCGTGGCCTGAATACCTCAGCCCACAACCAGCTGGAGATCCGCACCCTCGGCTCCGGCGTGATCATGGACGAGCGCGGCTACATTATTACTAACAAGCACGTGATAAACGATGCCGACCAGATTATCGTCGCCCTGCAGGATGGCCGCGTGTTTGAGGCATTACTCGTTGGCTCTGACAGCCTGACCGACCTCGCCGTCCTGAAGATTAACGCCACGGGCGGTTTGCCGGTCATCCCGATCAACCGTAAACGTACCCCGCATATTGGTGACGTCGTCCTGGCGATCGGTAACCCTTACAACCTGGGCCAGACCATCACTCAGGGGATTATCAGCGCGACCGGTCGTATCGGTTTGAACCCCTCCGGGCGGCAGAACTTCCTGCAAACCGATGCCTCTATCAACCACGGTAACTCCGGCGGTGCGCTGGTCAACTCGCTGGGCGAACTGATGGGCATCAACACCCTCTCGTTCGATAAGAGTAACGACGGTGAGACGCCGGAAGGGATCGGCTTTGCCATTCCGTTCCAGCTGGCGACCAAAATTATGGATAAGCTTATCCGCGACGGACGCGTGATCCGCGGCTATATCGGTATCGGTGGCCGTGAAATTGCGCCGATGCATACCCAGGGTGGCGGTATCGATCAGATCCAGGGCATCGTGGTGAACGAGGTGGCACCGGGTGGTCCGGCGGCTAACGCGGGGATTCAGGTCAACGACGTCATTGTGTCGGTCAACGGCACGCCTGCGGTTTCTGCGCTGGAGACGATGGACCAGGTGGCAGAAATTCGCCCGGGCTCTATCATCCCGGTCGAAGTCATGCGCAACGATAAGAAACTGACGCTGCAAGTCACCATTCAGGAATACCCGGCAACGAACTGACAGGCATAAAAAAACGGAGCGATAAGCTCCGTTTTTTTTGCCGGGAGACGGTTCGTATTACTTGTTAACGAACTCTTCGCCCAGGGTGATATCTTTCTTCAGCGTATCCAGCATGCCTTCCATCGCGTGTTGTTCAAACGCGCTCAGCGTACCAATGGATTTACGCTCTTCGATACCGTTTTTACCCAGCAGCAGCGGCTGAGAGAAGAAGCGAGCGTGTTCGCCATCGCCTTCAACGTAAGCGCATTCAACAACACCTTTCTCGCCCTGCAGAGCGCGAACCAGTGACAGGCCAAAACGCGCAGCCGCCTGGCCCATAGACAGGGTTGCAGAACCGCCACCCGCCTTCGCTTCCACCACTTCGGTGCCCGCGTTCTGGATGCGTTTAGTCAGGTCAGCCACTTCCTGCTCGGTGAAGCTCACGCCTGGGATCTGCGACAGCAGAGGCAGGATGGTGACGCCAGAGTGACCGCCGATGACCGGAACTTCCACTTCTGTTGGCTGTTTGCCTTTCAGCTCAGCAACAAAGGTGTTGGAACGGATGATATCCAGCGTGGTGACGCCGAACAGTTTATTTTTGTCGTAAACACCCGCTTTCTTCAGCACTTCTGCCGCGATAGCCACGGTGGTGTTCACCGGGTTAGTGATGATACCGATGCATGCTTTCGGGCAGATTTCTGCAATCTGCTGCACGAGGTTTTTCACGATGCCCGCGTTGACGTTGAACAGGTCTGAACGATCCATGCCTGGCTTACGCGCCACGCCTGCAGAAATCAGCACCACGTCGGCACCCTGCAGTGCAGGACGTGCATCTTCACCGGAGAAGCCTTTGATTTTTACAGCAGTCGGGATGTGGCTCAGGTCAACCGCCACACCTGGGGTTACCGGGGCAATATCGTACAGGGAGAGTTCTGAGCCTGAAGGCAGTTGGGTTTTCAGTAGTAGGGCAAGCGCCTGGCCGATACCACCAGCAGCGCCGAGGACTGCGACTTTCATCCTAAACTCCTTATTATGGTTAACTTAAGTATCTGTAAATCCGTTGCGGCGACCATAATTCAGCAAGTAAATAATTACAATTTTCGTAGCTAAAGAATTTGAGGTCACGCGACTTTATCTCTCATCAGAAGACTATCTGAAGACAGAGAGCAACGCTTTAAGAGGTGGTTACAATACACCCTGCCCCGCCACCAAAACAACATCATTTTGATAACATTTAATTTACTTTTAAGCTTATTTGCGCGGCGTGACCCAGGCATGTTTTCTGATAACGAAATCTGATAAAATCACTCCCTTTCATAACATTATTTCAGCCTGGCGCTGAGTAGATAATTTGCATAAAAATTCATCCACATGCATAATAATGTTGTTTCTATCGTCATATTCCGGGTGACTTATGCGAAGCTCGTCTAAGCAAGAAGAATTAGTAAAGGCGTTTAAAGCGCTACTTAAAGAAGAGAAATTCAGTTCTCAGGGAGAAATTGTTCAGGCGCTGCAGGAACAAGGCTTCGATAACATCAACCAGTCGAAAGTCTCCCGCATGTTAACGAAATTTGGCGCGGTGCGTACCCGTAACGCCAAGATGGAGATGGTCTATTGCCTGCCGGCCGAACTTGGCGTGCCGACCACCTCCAGCCCGCTCAAGAATCTGGTTCTGGATATCGATTACAACGACGCCGTTGTGGTGATCCACACAAGCCCGGGTGCCGCACAGCTGATTGCCCGCATGCTGGACTCATTGGGTAAAACGGAAGGCATCCTCGGGACTATCGCCGGCGATGACACCATCTTTACCACACCGGCTAGCGGTTTCTCCGTGAAGGACCTCCACGAAGCGATTCTGGTTCTTTTCGAACAGGAACTCTAATCCCCTCTCCCCGTAGCGCCGCTGCGGGGATCGTTCTGCTTCCGCTGCGTTTCCCCCTCTTTTCTACTGCCCTTCACTTTGACAAATAGTGCTTTTTACCACCCATTAACATTCATCTGGTGAATGCTAAATCAAAAAATCGCACAAAAAATCAAAAGCGGATATCCATATGATTTAATTAGATATGGCCGCCAGAAATGGACAAAAAACACCCAACATTATGCAATTTGGTTATAAAAAACAGACTGGTTAACACGTAATAACAAAGGAAACCATTAGTCTGGTATTAATTTTTTCCGTTATTAGTGTATACTTGATTTTGTGATGAGGGTCACGAAACAAGACCCCACTAAAAAATTCGACGAGGTAAGAATCATGAAAATCAAATCTACTGTAGCGGCGCTGAGCGTCCTGTCTGTCCTGTCATTCGGTGCTTTCGCAGCTGACTCTATCAATGCTGACCAGGCGCAATCCCGCCAGGCCATCGGTACGGTTTCTGTCGGCGCGGTCGGTACATCGCCAATGGACATGCATGAGATGCTGAACAAAAAAGCGGAAGAACAGGGCGCGTCATCCTATCGCATCATCGAAGCGCGTTCTGGTGACCAGTGGCACGCCACCGCTGAGCTGTACAAATAAGTTTTAGTAATAGCTGAAAACGTAAATCTCCACTCAACGGCACCAGGCATAAAAATAGCGGTTCAACCCTTCTCGCCGTTGAGTAAAAAACCCTATTCAGGAGTAAAGACTATGAAAACCAAATTGATCATCGCAACCCTCGGTCTGGCATCTGTTCTCTCTTTCGGCGCAAGCGCAGCCGTACAGCAGGTGAATGCCGATCAGGCACAAAATCTGCAGCCTATGGGCAGCATCTCCGTGACGTCTGTCACCGGCTCTCCGATGGATATCCGTCACGAACTGGCTGCCAAAGCTGAAAAAGCAGGCGCCAGCAGCTATCGCGTCACCGAACTGAATCAGGGTGACCACTGGCATGCAACGGCAGAACTGTATAAATAAACCCTCGTCGTATCTCATCATACGACTTGCCCCTGGCCTCATGGTCAGGGGCTTTTTTTTCATTCAGTGCCGCGCGTTAAAACGCAGCTGCCCTTCCAGCTCTTCTTCCGCTTCATCGAACAGCAATATTAGCGCGCCAAAACGTCTTCGAAGCTTATCGGGCAAATGGATGAACTCAATTTCCAGCGGGAGCGGCAACAGACTGCCGGTGACCACGTCCCACAGCGTATCCAGATTCGTCACGCTTTCCCGTTCAAGATCAAATGCCCGGATAAATTCACGGTAGAAGTCTTCCTGACTGTCGATCTCGTCAAAATCAAACGTATAGGTTTTCATTGCCAGCCACCCAGTCCAGGCGAGCGGCAGATGCCGCCCTGTCTATTATAATCCCCCAATATGCAGGGTTTTAACTTCCAGATACTCTTCCAGCCCCAGCACGGAGCCCTCTCGTCCAAGACCTGACTCTTTTACGCCGCCAAAGGGCCCCAGCTCCGTAGAGACGGCGCATTCGTTAATGCCGATCATCCCACTCTCGATTGCCTGTGAAACACGGAAGACCCGGGAGAGATTCTGGGTGTAGAAGTAAGCCGCCAGCCCATAGGGCGTGTTGTTGGCGCGCTGGATAACTTCATCTTCCGAGGTGAAACGGAAGCACGCCGCAACCGGCCCAAACGTCTCTTCTTCTGCCAGCTTCATGCCTTCATGGCAGTCGCCCAGTACGGTTGGCATCCAGAAATTCCCGCCAAGCGGATGGGGCTTACCCCCAGCCAGTACGGTTGCGCCCCGGGCAACGGCATCGTCGACATGCTCACGCACCTTGTCGACCGCAGCAGATTCAATCAGCGGCCCGACAACAATGCCCTCGTCAAGACCATTCCCCACTTTCAGCGCATTCACCGCATCGGCGAGTTTATTCACAAATTTGTCGTAGACGGTTTCCTGAATATAAAAACGGTTCACGCTGACGCAGACCTGCCCGGCATTTCGGAACTTGTTGGCAATCGCCCCCTTCACCGCCGCGTCGATGTCTGCATCCTCAAAAACGATATACGGGGCATTTCCCCCCAGCTCCATCGAAACCTTTTTCATGGTTTCTGCGGCGTTACGCACCAGCGTTTTGCCGACGGAAGTTGAACCGGTAAAGGAGATTTTACGCACGTCGCGGCTTGCCATGATCGCATCGCTGATTTCATGCGTATTCCCGGCTACGGCGTTAAGCACGCCGTCGGGTACGCCAGCCTGTTTCGCCAGGGTAAGCAGCGCAAAGGCGCTGAGCGGTGTGTTATTGGCCGGTTTGATCACCCCGGTGCACCCTGCAGCCAGCGCCGGGCCTAACTTGCGGGTGAGCATGGCCATCGGGAAGTTCCACGGCGTAATCGCCGCGACCACGCCAATGGGTTCACGGGTCGCCAGAATGCGTGAGCCGGGTTTGATCGGCGGAATAATTTCACCGTTCGCGCGTTTAGCTTCTTCGGCAAACCACTGGATAAAGCTGGCGGCGTACTCGACTTCTCCCTCCGCTTCTTTCAGCGGCTTGCCCTGTTCGGTGGTCATTAACCGCCCGAGCCAGCTTTTATTCTCAATAATCAGTTCGTACCAGCGGTAGAGAATCGCCGAACGCTCTTTCGCGGTTTTGGCACGCCAGGCCGGGAAGGCTTTGGTGGCCGCTGCGATAGCCTCTTCGGTTTGTGCTTTACCCGCTTTGGCGACTTTCGCGATGACTTCCCCGGTAGCGGGGTTAAGCACATCGAAGGTCGTGTCCAGCGTTTTCCAGATTCCGTTGACCAGATAACCGGTCTGAAAAAGGATGTGATCCTGAAGCGCCTGGGTCGTCATGTGTCCTCCCTTCCTGAAATGTAAGAACGTGCTGGAATAAGTATAGCCACAAAAAAACCGACGCTTTTGGCGTCGGTTTTTTTACTTCGGTCAGCTATCCGTGAGAGCGTTCTGGTAGCGATGCAGCATAAACACCAGCCGTCCCACCGGCTCGGTCACCTGAGGCGGTGCTTCCCAGGCTTTAAGCTTCTCCTGGTAGATATCCAGTTCTTCAAGCAGCTGCGTAAAGTAGCGACGTCGTTTGTCATCACTGCTGGCGGAAAGTACGTGGTCAGCGGTACGACGCAGCTGGCGGTGCCAGGCCGACAGATCGTCGTTGATCGGCACCGGTGCGTTACGCAGACGCTGGTGCGCGATGATCATGGTTAACGCCAGGCGGAACTTGGCGATATCGCCCGGGAACTTGTTCAGCAGTAAAAACAGCTGCTGGTAGAGCGCGGGCAGATGGTTCTCTTTACGGCGCGCGGTGTTGGTTGTCATCGACGACACGGCGGCCGACACAAACTGGTTCAACAGTACGCGGCCCGTTCTTGCCTGCGAGTTATCCCGCACCAGCAGTATCACCATCATAGCCAGGAAACAGCCCACCAGCTGACCTAACGCGCTGTCGAGGAACTGACTAAAGTGGAAGGTCATCGGGTTATCGAGTACGATGATGTTAATCGTACTCGCCAGCGCCCCCAGCGATCCCAGACGTCGCTTTTGCACTTCAATGCCGATAAAGAACGCCATCACCGCCAGGCTAATACAGAGCAGCAGTATGCTCTGCTGCGTCGACGGGATGATGACCAGAAAGTAGAGCGCGCCTATCGGCAGGGCGGCAATGGTGCCGTACAGGAAATCGATGGCGACCATACGCGGATTAGGCAGACGCATCGCCAGTGCGGTCACGACGGCAATCATCACCATCGCGCCGCTGCCGGACGTCCAGCCCGTCCACAGCCAGAACAGCGTGCCGAGCATACAGGCAAGCGTCGTACGCCAGAAGTTAACCATCGCGTGATGGCGTTCGGCTGATTCCGCCTTGATCACCACTTCGCCCTGCAGCACTTCTTCTTCCGCCGCGCTGATTTTGGTATTCCCGATCACGCCGCGTTTCAGCAGCAGGTAGCGCGTGGCGGCGCCGACCCAGGTATAGATGGTTACCGGCGTGTCGCGCTCCCCTGTCCAGGCGATAACCCTGCGCATACGCTTAAGCTGCTTGTGCACGTCCTGCACCGTTTCCACCGGCTCGGCGAACAGCTCGCGGAAGGTATCGGTGACCGCTTCCGGCCGGGTGTTCTGTATCAGATAGGTTTCGCATGCCTGGGTAATCAGCGTTAACGAGACCGTATTAAGAGCTTTCAGACGACGGTTTGCGCGAGCCCAGCGTGACGACTCCATATTGAGATTGCTGCGCATCCCCTCCAGCGCCTGCGTGCGGCGAACCAGCCCGCTCCAGGCTTTATCCACCTCTTCGCTGTCGCCGTGCTTGATGCAGAGCTGCATCAGCTGGTACTGAGCGACAATCAGCGCGTCAAGCTCACGGTCGACTTCCTGCTTGATGGAGCGCGGGGAGAACAGCAGGTCCGCAATAATCGCACTGACAATACCAATCACAATCTCGCTGCATCGCTCCACCGCAAACTGCGGGGCGAGCAGCGGTTCAGACTGAATGGTGATGACAATAATCAGCGCGGTATAGCCCGCCAGCCCCCAGGCGTAGGAGTTCTCCACTTTCACCAGAGACGAGATCCAGGTGCAAAAACCTGCCCAGATACAGCACACCATCAGCATCAGCAGCGGCGTGCGGATCATCAGAATAATAATGGTCAGCGCCGCAAAACAGCCGATAAACGTCCCGATGATACGCAGCATCCCGCGATAGCGGATCGCACCTGAATAGGGTTCCCCACCCGCGGCAAAGGCCGGGCCCGCCGCAACAATCGCAGCCGTCAGCACTGCCCAGCGAGGGGTTTCAAGCTGGAAGTGGAAGCCAACAAACAACGCCAGCACAATGGCACACGCCAGCTTCACGGCGAAGCGAATGTGCTGGCTGGCGATGGAAAAGATGCCCATAGCGATTAACCAAACTCGCGCAGACGGTGGGCGATTTTACGGAAGAACGAGTCCTGGCTGGCATCCCGATCTTTTTCACCGGTAATCACCACCGTCGCCGTGGTACCCGCAGGCCACAGGTTGCCCTGCTGTTCGTCCAGATGGATACGGACCGGCACGCGCTGGGCCAGACGCACCCACTCGAGGTTGGAATCCACCGTTGCCATCCCTTTTGCATCGTTCGAACTGCTGGAGTTGGTCACCCCTGCGGCGACGCTGTCGACGGTACCTTTAAAGACGCGGTTGCTGCCCAGCGGCGTGATTTCTGCACGGTAGCCGGGACGTACGCCTTCCAGCTTGGTCTCTTCCATATAGGCGAGCACATAGAAGGAGTTCTGTTTCACCAGCGCCACGGCGGTCGAGCCACGGGTAATGAATTCCCCGGCGTAGACGTTAAGGTTGGTCACCCAGCCATCAGACGGCGCGCGGATCACGGTGCGTTCCAGATCGAGCTTCGCCAGATCCCGCGTTGCTTGTGCTTTCGCCAGCTGGTGCAGTACGGTTTGCAGCACGTTGTTGGACTGGTCAATCTCTTCACGGGACATTGCCTGAACGCCAAGCTGGTTACGGCGGCCAGCCTCGCGGCGTTTCTCCGCAGCCAGCGCCTGGTAATAGGCCACATCCGCTTCCGCCTCTTCCAGTGCTTTCTGATAACGAGGCTGGTCGATGGTGAACAGAACCTGATCTTTTTTCACCAGCTGGTTATCGCGTACGTTGACCGCCGTGATAAGACCAGCCACGTCAGGGGCGATGGCCACCACATCGGCGCTGAAGCGTGCATCACGCGTCCACGGTGATTCGGTGTAATAGACCCAGGCACGGAAAACAGCGATGAAGGCGAGGATAACCAGCGCCATCGTGATGGCAGTGCGGGAGATTTTTCTTGTTAGCGTTTTCACATCAACCTCAGACAAACATGCGCGATATCAGGTAAAACAGGCAGCAATACAGCGCGGTATTGAACAATGCAGGGTGCCAGACGAAATCGTAGATCCCGGTAGGGACCAGCACCTTGCGCACCAGCCAGAAGATCGCCAGTGATAAAAGAAGCTCGAAAAATATCGGTGGGAACGACAGACCGAACACCACGATAACGGGAAACAGACTCATGTTGACCTTAATAAGAGAGAGTGCAGGCTTCAGAATTTTTTAGCGCACGCCATCGCAGGAGAGCAAGAAACGCCGGGCGAGAATGGCGCAGCCGTTATGTAATAAATAATATATTAACGTAACTGTTATGCTGTTATCTATAATATGTGATCTAAATCACTTTTAAGCCAGAGTGAACAATGGAACGTTTAAAACGCATGTCAGTCTTCGCCAAAGTGGTTGAGCTAGGCTCCTTCACCGCCGCTGCCCGTCAGCTTCAGATGAGCGTCTCATCCATCAGCCAGACGGTGTCCAAACTGGAAGATGAGCTTCAGGTCAAGCTGCTCAACCGCAGTACCCGCAGCATTGGGCTGACGGAAGCGGGCAAAATTTACTATCAGGGCTGTCGCCGCATGCTGCTTGAAGTGCAGGATGTTCACGAACAGCTCTACGCTTTCAACAACACCCCCATCGGCACGCTGCGCATCGGGTGTTCTTCAACTATGGCACAAAATGTTCTCGCTGCCATGACGGCGGATATGCTGAAAGAGTACCCCGGGCTTACCGTCAATCTGGTGACGGGTATCCCGGCGCCGGATCTGATTGCCGACGGGCTGGACGTGGTGATCCGCGTCGGGGCGCTGCAGGATTCCAGCCTGTTCTCGCGACGGCTGGGCAGCATGCCGATGGTCGTCTGCGCTTCGAAGAGCTATCTGGCGCAGTACGGTGTGCCGGAGAAACCCGCCGATCTCACCAACCACTCGTGGCTGGAGTACAGCGTGCGGCCCGATAATGAATTTGAGCTGATTGCCCCGGAAGGGATCTCCACCAGGCTGCTGCCGGAAGGGCGGTTTGTCACCAACGATCCGATGACCATTTCACGCTGGCTGGTGGCCGGCGCCGGGATCGCCTACGTGCCGTTAATGTGGGTGATCAACGAGATCAACAGCGGCGTGCTGGAGATCCTCTTCCCGCGCTACCAGTCCGATCCGCGTCCGGTGTACGCCCTGTATACCGAAAAAGACAAACTCCCGCTCAAGGTGCAGGTGTGTATTAACTATCTGACCGAGTATTTTGTGGACGTGGCGGAGCTATTTCAGGGGATGCGGGGGAGAAGGAAAGAGTAGGCCTTTCCCCGGAAGGGCGATGGAGAAAAGACAGCGCAGAGCAGTCCCCTCTCCCCTTTGGGGAGAGGGTTAGGGTGAGGGTGAGGGGAAGAAAATTATGCCGTGCCGCCCACCGTCAGGTTGTCCACTTTCAGCGTCGGCTGGCCCACGCCAACCGGCAGGCTCTGACCCTCTTTACCGCAGACGCCCACGCCGTTATCCAGCTTAAGATCGTTGCCGACCATGGAGATCTGCTGCATGGCTTCAATACCGGAGCCAATCAGCGTCGCCCCCTTCACCGCTTTGGTCACTTTGCCTTTCTCGATCAGATACGCTTCTGACGTGGAGAAAACAAACTTACCGGAGGTGATGTCCACCTGGCCGCCGCCAAAGTTAGGCGCAAAGATACCGTAATCAACGGACTCGATAATCTCCTGCGGCGTGGATTTGCCCGGCAGCATGTAGGTGTTGGTCATGCGCGGCATCGGCAGGTGCGCGTAAGATTCACGGCGTCCGTTGCCCGTCGGCGCAACGCCCATCAGGCGCGCGTTGAGTTTGTCCTGCATGTAGCCTTTCAGCACGCCGTTTTCGATCAGCACATTGTACTGGCCAGGCGTACCTTCATCGTCGATAGCCACCGAGCCGCGGCGATCGAGCATGGTGCCGTCATCCACCACGGTGCACAGCTCCGAGGAGACAAGCTGCCCGATCTGACCGCTGAACACGGACGTCCCGCGACGGTTAAAGTCGCCTTCCAGACCGTGGCCCACCGCCTCGTGCAACAGCACGCCCGGCCAGCCGGCACCCAGCACCACCGGGAATGAGCCCGCCGGAGCCGCAACGGCATTCAAATTCACCAGCGCCATGCGCACGGCTTCTTTCGCCCATGCGTCAGCGCGCGCTTCACCATCAACGTCGCCCAGGAACCAGTCATAGCCGAAACGACCGCCGCCGCCGCTTGAGCCGCGCTCGCGTTTGCCGTCGTCATCGACCTGCACGCTAATGGAGAGACGCACCAGCGGGCGAACATCTGCCGCCAGGGTACCGTCCGTTGCCGCAACCAGAATCAATTCATACACACCGCTCAGGCTGGCAGAAACTTCCTGCACGCGTTTATCCGCCGCGCGGGCGACTTTGTCCACGCGACGCAGGATATCCAGCTTCTCTTCACGGCTCATGCTCTGCAGCGGATCGATGCTGGTATAGAGCGCAGAGTGCTGCACTTCTCCCAGGGTTTTCACCCGACCATCGCCGGTATCACGCACAATGGTACGCGCGGCCTGCGCGCTCTGTTCAAGTGCGGTAAGGCTAATCTGATCGGCATAGGCAAAACCGGTTTTCTCGCCGCTGACGGCACGGACGCCGACGCCCTGATCAATGTTGTAGGAGCCATCCTTGATGATGCTGTCTTCTAAAACCCAGGATTCGTGATAGCTCGACTGGAAATAAAGGTCGCCGTAGTCGAGACGGCGTTCGGTCAGTTGACCAAGAATGGAGAACAGGTCCTGATGGCTCAGGCCGTTCGCTGCGAGCAAATGTTCACTTACCAGGTTCAGACTCATCGTATTGCTACTCGTTCGTTGCCGCCCGTGGCGGTATAAAGATCGTATTTATTGAGAGTGAGGCAATTACCTGCCCACGTCAAATCATTGCTGTGCTTCTTTGCGCGGCTGGCGCAGCACCTCGTTAATCTGCGGTTTGTCTACCGGACCGGTAATGCGGTAGCGCAGAATGGAGACCTTGCTCCAGAGTGGACCAAGCACTTTGCTGGCGGCAAACACCGCCGCTCCGACAATCGGGTTGACCACAAAGGCAGCCGCCACGCCCACGCTCGCGGAAATTTCCGGTGCCACGACGGCTTCCATATCCAGTTCGCGACGCACGAGGTTAACGGAGCCTTTCATGGCGATATCAGCTTCCAGGCCATCCACCAGCGTGTCGTCCGTATGCAGAACGCCGTCCTTGATCCACGCCGTACTGCGGATGGAATCGTAGTAGAAACCTTCGCTGAACGTATCGCTGAAATCGAAGCGCAGCTTGCGCAGCAGCGCATCAAAACTCAGCAGGCGTAGGATCTGCCCGGCGCGTCCCGTGCTCACGTCGGCAATTTCACCTTTGCCGAGGCGGGTTTTCAAAATACCGTTCAGCGAGGCCTCATCCGGCTTCCACGGGGCGTCGCGCCAGTGAAGATCGTAATCGACGTCAAATGACGAGCCGCGCAGCGGCGTGCTGATACCAAAGAAATTGGCTGCCGCGTCCAGCTTGTTCCCTTTAATGTCGCCCTTCAGGGATGTTCGCTGCTCGCCAGGGTTATTTACCCATTCCCCTGCGGCCGTCATGCGGCCAAAACCGGTATCAACCAGGCCGCCGGAGAGCTTAAGCGTGTTGGCCTGAATAGTGAAATCACCGTCGATACGGCCATATTTCTGCCCCCACAGCCAGCACTCCGCACAGCGCAGCTGGAGATCGGGCCAGCCGCTAAAATCGACGCGGGAGACATTACTCAACGGCGACGTCTCAGTCGGTTTATCTTTTCCGCTCGCGGCGCTTGCCGGGTTGTAGTAGAGGTAGCGGATCGCCGCCTGCCACGGCGCGTGATTGCGCATGGTCAGCGTACCGTTGATCTCCCTGCCCTGGGCCTCCACCTTCGTGCCGTTAGCGCCAGGCTGCGAGACAATACTCAGGTTGTTCCACTGCTGCCCGCCCAGCATCAGCGACGGCGTGCGTACGGTAATGGTTTGTGGGAACTGGGCGGTTTCATCAACGTTTTGCCCGACGCCTTTCTGGAACAGCGCCAGCCACTCAGCACCGTCCATCGGCGGGAGATTCAACTCAATGCCCGTCTGCTCCGGCAGCGGCGGCGTGGAGCGGCTATCCGTCGTCCAGATGGCTTTGTCGAGGGTGAGCTTGCGGTTAAGCAGCCAGCGGCTGTTGAAGTGGTTTGTCCCGCCCGCGCTGCCGGTCAGCGCGAAGCTGTTCAGGTTGCCATCGACGTTCAGCTTTACCGGCAGCGGCTGTCCGGCCTCTTTATCCAGCGGCGCAGGCAGCTGGCTGTGAAGATTTTTCAGATCGCCCGTGATGTCGACCTTATACTGCGCCCCCGCGTGATAAGGCAGGTCGATTGCCACTTTACCCTGCCAGGCGACTGCGCCCTGCACTGACGCCTCAATAGGCTTCGGCAGGACGTCCATGCGCGCTGGCTGCCAGTTACCGTCCAGATTGACGGCCACCTGATAAGCCTTTTCACCTTCGGTGGTCGTGAAGTCAATATTAACAGGCTGATTAAACCAGCTGGCCGTAAGCGGCTCGCTCTTCAGGTTACCGTTGTCAAAGCTGAACTGCCCGCTGAGGTTTTTCAGGGTGCTCTCAAGGGGTTTGATGTACAGACTGTTGTTCTTCAGACGGACGTCGCCTTTAGCGGTGGTCATCTCACCGTCCAGCGGGATATCAAGATGTAAGCGAGCATTCACATCGCCATCAAGCTGCAGCTGCTGAAGCGTCGCCGCCAGCGACTCTTTCAGCGGCGTCTCCTCAAAGTACGGCCCCACCGCCTTGCCGGGACCGTTTATATCGGCGTCAATCAGCAGCTTCTCTTTTGAATAATCCGGGATGTTGGCCGTCAGGTTACTGGCCGTCACGCCGCCCAGCGCCACGCTGTCGGACTTCATCCATAGTCCGTCATTGAGGAAGTTGAGTTCAATATCCAGGTCTTTCAGCGCGGGCCAGCCGGGCTGGAACGCGAAGGTGGCGTTATGCAGCGGCACCAGCACCTGGAACTGACCTTCGTTATGTTTGTACGGGAAAAGATGCGGGTTACCGCCGTAGACCAGCGTGGCATTGTCCGCCTGACCGCCCTGAATCGCGCCGCTGAGATAGTCTACCAGCGCTTTTCCCATCAGGTTTTCCGGGAAGTAGCGCCAGGCCTGAGAACCGTCATCGGTGCTGATCCCGGCCAGAATGCCCAGCCACGGCTCATCACCTTCAGGCTGCAGATAGCGGAAATCGCCGCGCGCATGCACCGCTTTGGCTTTCACATCAATATGGCGGCCATCAAGCTGGAAACCCTTGTCGTTACGGAGCCAGTTAAGCACCGCGCTGCCCTGTTCGATTTCCAGAGGCGCGCGGAAGACCGTCTCGTAAGGCATTTTGGCGTCGTGCATATCAACCGTCAGCCTGCCGTTTTCCACGCTGCCTTCCAGCTTGCCGCTAAAATGCTCCGCTCCCGGCAGCAGCTTCCACTGCTTCCAGGCAAGATCTTTCCACGTTGCCTGGAAGCGGGTTTTTTCCGTCGCCTGAAGCGGGATATCCAGCGCCAGAGAATCAATCTTTCCGCTCGGCTGCGTAGCCAGCCAGATCTCGCCCAGGTCCGGAGAGAGCTTTGCCGCCATCGAGCGCAGCCCTTCAATGGCAGCCAAATCCAGGTTGCTGGCGCGGATGCGCAGCTCGTCGCTGCGTTTATTGACCGTGCCGCCAACGTCCTGCTCCGGCATCCAGGCCAGCGTCAGCGCACCGCGCGGCCACGGCTTGCCGTCCATGGTGATGCGCGTATCCGGAATGGCAAACTGCCAGCCCTCTTTTTCCTGCGTCACGTGCGCGGTGAGGTTATCGACGGAAAGCTGATGCTGCTGTTTTTCGCCTTTCCAGCTTGCGCCCCCCTGCTTGAGCCAGATATCGCCGCTGGCAAATTCGCCTTTGGTCAGGGTCAGCCAGCCTTCAAGGCTGAAGCGGGCCGTTTCCAGCTGCATATTTTGCTGGATCCAGTCGCCCAGCCAAGGCTTGACGTCCACATCGTCGGCCTGCAGCCAGACTTTGCCGTTGTTTAACAGGCCGTCATCGTCGCGCAGATCCATACGCACCTGCATCACGCCGTGCTGGCCGTTCAGGCTTGAGAGATTGACCTGCCCCTCGGCGCGGTGCCGATCCTTACCGTTGAGCCAGGTCAGCTGCGGGATCGCCAGCTCGGCGCGCTGGCCGGAAAGGGTTATGAAGCTCACTTCGCTGTCGCGCAGATCGAAATGATCGAACTGGCGGAGGAAAAGATCGCTGAAGCGGTTGGCTTCAAGACCCTGGCCGCTATCGCCGCCAGACAGCGGCGTATTGGTCAGAAACTGGAGTTGATAAAAGGTGAGATCGCGAAACTGCCAGCGCAGATGCAGCAGGCTTTGCCAGACGTCCAGCGCCAGGGTCACGCGTTTGATTTTCAGGTAGCCGCCATCTTTCAGGCTGGCGTTGATATCCCGGACATCGAGCGTCGGGCCAAAATTCTGCCAGTTAGCGCTAATCTGGCTGACGTTCACCGGCACGCCGGTGGTGGATTCGATTTTCGCCAGCAGCTGCGGACGCCAGCTGTCCAGATGCGGTAATACGAGACGTAGCCCGCTCACGAGCAACGCGACAATCACGACCAGCGTTGCCCCTGTAAGCAATAAAATCCCCGGCAATCGCCTCACGCATCTCTCCTTGTCAGCATTCGTCACGCAGCGTACTGCGCCTTACATCATCACGACGTCAAACTGCTCCTGGTTATAGAGCGGTTCAATTTGTACTTTTACCTGTTTGCCGACAAAGATTTCCACTTCCGCCAGCGCGTGTGACTCTTCGCCTTTCAGCGCTTCAGCCACCGCAGGGGAAGCATAGACCAGAAAACGATCGGAGTCGTAGGCATGATGAACACGAACGATTTCACGCATAATCTCGTAGCAGACGGTCTCAACCGTCTTTACCGTTCCGCGCCCATGGCAGGTTGGGCATTCATTACATAGCACATGCTCCACGCTCTCACGGGTGCGCTTACGCGTCATTTCCACCAGCCCCAGCTGCGAGAAGCCGTTGATGCTGGTCTTCACGCGATCTTTACTCAGAGCCTGCTCAAGCGAGTGCAGCACGCGGCGACGATGGTCTTCATTACTCATATCGATGAAGTCGATGATGATAATGCCGCCCAGATTGCGCAGACGAAGCTGGCGCGCAATCGCCTGCGTGGCTTCGATGTTGGTGTTGAAGATGGTGTCATCCAGGTTGCGATGGCCGACGAACGCGCCGGTGTTGATATCGACGGTGGTCATCGCTTCGGTCTGATCGATGATCAGATAGCCGCCGGACTTCAGCTCAACCTTACGCTCCAGCGCACGCTGGATCTCGTTTTCGACATCATAGAGATCGAAGATCGGCTGACGTCCGGAATAATGCTCCAGCAGGCCAGGCATCTCCGGGATATATTCGGCGGTAAACTCCAGCAGCGCTTCATACGTTAGGCGAGAGTCCACGCGAATGCGGTCGAGCTGCGCATCAGCAAAGTCACGCAGAACGCGCTGAGCCAGCGCCAGTTCACCGTAGAGCTGGTAGCGGGTCTGGTTGCGTTTTTTACGCTCCATCACTTTTGTCCAGACGCGCTTCAGGTATGCCGCATCCGACGCCAGGTCTTCTTCGCTAATTCCTTCCGCAGCGGTACGGATGATAAACCCGCCCTGTTCATCGCAGTAGGCGCTGACCACTTTCTTCAGACGCTCGCGCTCGGTTTCGCTCTCAATACGCTGTGAGACGCCCACGTGCGACGCGCCGGGCATAAAGACCAGATAGCGGGAAGGTAAGGTGATGTCGGTGGTCAGACGGGCGCCTTTGGTACCAAGGGGATCTTTCACCACCTGCACCATCAGATCCTGTCCCTGACGCACCAGTTCAGAAATATCGCGCACGGCAAACTGCTTTTGCTCTTCGCCCGCGACGCACTCGGTGTGCGGCATGATATCGGAGGCATGTAAAAATGCCGCCTTATCCAGTCCAATATCTACAAAAGCCGCCTGCATACCCGGTAGTACACGACTGACACGACCTTTGTAGATATTGCCTACTATTCCGCGCCGCGCTTCACGCTCAATATGAATTTCCTGAAGAATGCCACCATCAATATAGGCCACACGGGTTTCCGATGGCGTTACGTTTACCAACAATTCAGCCGTCATAATTATCCCTTCCCTCACGCAGTGAGTTAAAATTGCTCAGCAACTCATACGTTTCCACCAGCGGTAAGCCGACTACGGCGTGATAGCTGCCATTAATCTTCCTGACAAAACAGCCACCCAGCCCCTGAATACCGTATGCACCTGCTTTATCCATCGGTTCACCGCTGGCAATATAAGCGGCGATGTCGTCGTCGGTAAGTACTCTGAAGGTCACTTCCGTCACCACCAGGCAGTCCAGCACGTGCTGGCGATCGGCCAGCGCGACGGCCGTCATCACCTGATGCGTTTGTCCGGACAGCTTGCGCAGCATGCGCGCCGCATGATCGGCGTCGCGCGGTTTCTCCAGCACTTCACCGTTCAGGATAACGATGGTATCTGCTCCCAGCACGGGAAGATCGCGTGGCACACTGGCCACGCCCGCCTGCGCTTTCTCTCGCGCCAGACGTGACACGTACTGTTGAGCGCTTTCGCCCTCAGCACGTTTTTCTTCAATGCCGGTCACGATGCGTTCAAAAGAGACCCCTAGCTGCGTCAGGAGTTCCTGACGGCGCGGGGAGCCGGAAGCGAGATACAAAGACGTCATAGAAACCTTTTATTGCACAGCAAACTGCTGGCGAACCTTACGCATCAGCAGGAATAACCATGGCCAGAGCACACCGTTTACTACACTACTCCAGAACACTTCCGGTCGGAAAGAGACGTTGATCACTAAAAACTCTGCCCAGAAAACAACGATATCCGCAGCGAGCGACAACAACATCACAACCAGGGCCTGTTGCCAGAGCGCAAGGTTACGAAAGAGCTGGAATTTGAGTGCGACGAGGTACGCAATAATGCTCATGGACAAGGCGCGCACGCCAAGCGTAGAGCCACTAATGAGATCCAGTATGGCACCCATCACGAAACCTGTGCCGACATTTACGCGATGCGGCAGGGCAAGGATCCAGTAGAGCAAAATGAGCAATACCCAGTTTGGCCGGAAAACGAGAATGTCATCCGGCCAGGGCATCACTTGCAGCAACAGTGCAATGAGAAACGAGAGCCAGATGACCCAGCGTCCCTGGCTACGATAGCTTGCCACTACTGCCCTCCCGAAGAGAGTTTAGGCGGTGGCGGCGCATCCGGAAGCGGCTGCGTTAACCCTGTTGCCGGCGCCGGGACAGGCGCAGGCGGCCCCATGGAATCCGCAGGCGGGAGAACCTGCGGCATCATCTGCATCAGGCGCTCGTTTGCTACGCGATGCACCTCTTCAGGCGTCATCGGATTAGCACCGTTACGATCGGCGCCCCACAGCAGCAGCAGATAGCGCAGACGCTGCAGACCGGCGGTTGGACGCGCCTGAATCACGGTATAGGCACGCTGGGTATCCAGCTTGACCGAAGAGACCACCGCAACCGGATAGCCTTCAGGGAAGCGGCCACCCAGGCCGGACGTCACCAGCACGTCGCCCACGCGAATATCCGTGTTAGCTGGCAGATGTTCCAGCTGCAGGTCGTCCGTACAGCCGTTACCGGCCGCAATTACGCGGATGTCGTTGCGCAGAACCTGGATCGGCAGGGCATGCGTAGCATCGCAAATCAGCAGCACGCGGCTGGTCAGTTTGGCCACGGCAACAACCTGGCCCACAACGCCTTTATCACTGATAACAGGCTGACCTTCATACACCCCGTTCACGCTCCCTTTGTCGATCACAACCTGATCGCTGTAAGGGTCGTTCACCGTGGAGATCACCTGCGTGACCATTTTCTGCTCATCCTGACGCAGCGGCGAGCCGAGCAGTTCACGCAGACGCGCGTTCTCCTGCTTGTATTGCCCCAGCATCAGCAGTTCGCTGTTTTTCAGCAACAGTTCCTGACGTAATGCCCGGTTTTCGAGTTCGAGTTGGTCACGTGAAGACAGCGTTTGAGAAACGGAGTCGAGCAGTTCACGGGGACCATTTGAAACAAAGTAGAAAGGACTGACGGCGGTATCCATGTACGTTCGGATCTGGCTGAACGTACCGAGGCGGCTATCGGCAATAATGACCCCAAGCGCAACCAGAACCGCCAGAATGAGGCGAAACTGTAGCGATGGGCCACGGCTAAAAATTGGCTTCATAGGCTATGCGTATTCTCGCGTCAGAGAGAAAGGGTAGCAAATTGCTACCCTCTCAAACTCGACTACTCTTCGCTGAACAAATCGCCGCCGTGCATGTCGATCATTTCCAGCGCCTTGCCACCACCACGGGCGACGCAAGTCAGTGGATCTTCTGCAACTACGACAGGAATACCTGTCTCTTCCATTAACAGGCGGTCGAGGTTACGCAGCAGCGCACCACCACCGGTCAGAACCATACCGCGCTCGGAGATATCGGACGCCAGCTCTGGTGGGCACTGTTCCAGCGCAACCATTACCGCGCTCACGATGCCCGTCAGTGGTTCCTGCAGAGCTTCCAGAATTTCGTTGGAGTTCAGGGTGAAACCGCGTGGAACACCTTCAGCCAGGTTACGGCCACGGACTTCGATCTCACGCACTTCATCGCCCGGATACGCAGAGCCGATTTCATGTTTGATACGCTCTGCGGTGGCTTCACCGATCAGAGAGCCGTAGTTACGGCGCACATAATTAATGATGGCTTCGTCGAAGCGGTCACCACCGATACGTACGGAAGAGGAGTACACCACGCCGTTCAGAGAGATAACGGCCACTTCAGTGGTACCACCACCGATATCCACCACCATGGAACCGGTCGCTTCAGACACAGGCAGACCTGCACCGATTGCCGCCGCCATTGGCTCTTCAATCAGGAACACTTCACGTGCACCTGCACCCTGGGCAGATTCACGGATTGCGCGACGTTCTACCTGGGTTGCGCCAACCGGCACACACACCAGAACACGCGGGCTTGGACGCATGAAGCTGTTGCTGTGAACCTGCTTGATGAAGTGCTGAAGCATTTTTTCAGTCACGAAGAAGTCGGCGATAACGCCGTCTTTCATTGGGCGAATAGCGGCGATGTTGCCAGGGGTACGACCCAGCATCTGCTTCGCGTCATGACCCACAGCGGCCACGCTTTTCGGCGAGCCTGCACGATCCTGACGAATGGCCACAACGGAAGGCTCATTCAATACGATGCCTTGTCCTTTTACATAAATAAGGGTATTCGCGGTACCCAGGTCAATGGACAGGTCATTGGAAAACATGCCACGAAATTTTTTCAACATACTAAGGGATAATCCTGAAAGCTGGGGCGGAAAACAAAATCCGCTTACTTTACCAACCACACGCAGCAGCGACAAGGCGCAAAAATCATCTGCAACGGTGAAAATTTGTGCAGTACGTTTCCTGATGTTACAAAATCATCCCCTGACTCCCTCAGGGCTGAGTAAACAGTAGCGTTCCCCACTGACGTTTGTAACCGTTAAAGGTCGTTCACTGGCTTTTTGCTCGACATACTCAAAGCTACAGGCGCGATATTCTACGTGAAAACAGCGTAAACGGCAGGTCAAACAGAGTATCTTTGCAAATATTTTTTCACGTTGGTGTCAAGCGGTTGAGAGGCAGCAAAAAAATCCCCCTGACCACCCATTACACCGCGCTCTGTTAACATCTGCCATTCGCCTCTGGAGCGCACGCCCGCAGCAAATACTTGCGTTCGCGTTCCCTTGCATGCTTCTACCAGACTCTGTACCAGCAGCTGGTTTTCCGTACGCTTCTCAATATTCCTTACCAGCCCTGGATGTAGCTTTAATAACTCCACATCCAGCGTCTTAATCCAGTCGGTACTGACCAGGGTTAAACCTGCCTGCGTCACCGCGACACGCGCACCGAGCGCATTGATCAATCGTACCACCGGACGTAACCGGCTGATGTGTTGACCTACATCGGCCTCAGCAAGTTCAAAAATAATGTGTTTGCGTTGCGATTTTTCGCATTGCATTAATGTATCACGTAGCCAGCGCTGAAAACGTGGGCGTATTAACGACTCCACGGTGACCTGCAGCGCCAGGTTTTCTTCCGGCCAGAAAGATAAAAACGGAATTAACCGGGTAATTTGCTGGCGGTCATACTCTTCGGACAGACCAAATTGCAGGACCATCGGCAGATATTCCGCCGAGATAACCTCTTCCGAACCGTCAAAAATACGACACATCAGTTCACGGTGATGAACGTTACCGTTTTTCATGACCGCGGGTTTTTGATAAATACGCGGTCCGCCGCGGCTAAGCATTTGCTCAATCAGCGTTCGCCAGCGCACGTTGCCGCGCCCTTTTTCCGGCAGAGAGTCATCATACACCGCCCATCCGTTCGCGCCCTGCAACACGGCGTTGCGGGTGGCCGCTTCCGCATGTTCCATCACCTGTTCTGTCGATTGCCCGCCACGCCAGGCGCAGATCCCCATGTGGACCATATCGTCCCTGTCGAGCATTTTGCTCTGCGGCAGCGCATCCACCGCCTTCAGCAGCTGGCTGGCGATGCTTTCTGACTCCTTCAGCGTACGGTGCGGCAGCAACACGGCAAAGTCGCTGCGGTGATAGCGGGCCAGCAGCGCACCAGGGTAGCGCATAATAAAGGTGGAGAGCAGGTTGATAAGCGTAAAAAGATTTTCTTCCGCGGCCCGCTGTCCCCAGGTATCGCGCACGAGATCAAAGTCAGGCAGGCGAATCATCATCACCACCCCGTGTGTTCCCACTTTTTCCGAATCGTCGAGCAGCGTGGCGAGCTGATTATCAAAGAAAAGGCGGTTGTTCAGGCCGGTTTTATTATCCTGGGCGGCATAGGAACGGATCAGCGTATCCATACGGCTGCGCTGGTCGCTGGCAAACTGGATTTCCGAGAGCAGCGTATCCAGCGCGCTGCTGGTGCGTGAAGGCCACTCATGGACTGAACCACGCACCTGCGGGCCGCGCTCACCGTTAAGGATACGCACGGAGCGCATCTCCAGCAGCTCCTGGCCGGAGAGCTGGCGGCGCAGCCAGCGGACCGCGAGAAAGATCAGCAGGACGATAAACGCCACCGCAACGGTGAGCGGCGCGGTGGTCATCATGGAACGGAAATAGCTCGCCATCGGATCGAGGTAGACCATGTGTATGGTCATCCCCGGATTTTTCAGGGAATGCACCGTCACTTCACGATACTGGCTCACCACCCCCGCGGGCAGATAACTTCCCGGCCGTTCGTGGCTTAAAACACGGTGCTTTCCCTGCTGAATGTCGATCCGAACAATATCAACAGGTACCATCAACTCATCGAGCTCACGGGAGAGCACCGGCAGCGGCGTCGTCAGCAGACGCGTATCAATCACCGATGCAACAGACTGTACCCGGTTAACCAGCTTGTCCTGAATGGCGGTGTAAAAGCTCAGGGAGCAGCCCATAAGCGTGACAAAAATGGTAAGCCCCGTCAGCAAGGTGATAAAAGCTGAGAACTTCGTCGTTAATCGCATCCTTGAGATTACTCCGTGGGTTGATGGGGTAGCGAGTAAGCACTAACTTGCATTTCGAATGCGGCATACTACCAAATCGGGTGTATCTGGCAATTTATTGCGTTAAATCGGCACCGCGTTTCCCTGAGCGAGTATAGTCTTCAGAAATTATTTTCCAATCATATGAGTCGAGAGGACCCCGTATGCAGGCTTTGATCTTAGAACAGCAGGACGGCAAAACGCTTGCCTCAGTGCAGGCGGTAGAAGAGAGTCGCCTGCCGGAAGGCGAAGTAACCGTCGACATTGACTGGTCCAGTTTAAATTATAAAGATGCGCTGGCGATTACCGGTAAGGGTAAAATCATCCGAAATTTCCCTATGGTGCCGGGTATTGATTTCGCGGGCCGGGTTCATACCAGCGAGGATCCGCGCTTCCACCCGGGGCAGCAGGTGCTGCTCACCGGCTGGGGCGTAGGTGAAAATCACTGGGGGGGGCTGGCCACGCAGGCGCGCGTGAAGGGCGACTGGCTGGTGCCGATGCCGAAAGGCATGGATGGCCGTAAGGCGATGATCGTCGGAACGGCAGGTTTTACCGCCATGCTGTGCGTGATGGCGCTGGAAGATGCGGGTATCCGCCCTGAATCGGGCGAAATTGTCGTCACCGGCGCCAGCGGCGGCGTGGGCAGCACGGCAGTGACGCTTCTGCACAAACTGGGCTATCAGGTCGCGGCGGTTTCCGGTCGTGAAAGCACCCACGATTACCTGCGCCAGCTCGGTGCAAACCGCATTCTCAGCCGTGACGAATTCGCCGAAACCCGTCCGCTGGAAAAACAGGTCTGGGCAGGCGCGGTAGATACCGTCGGTGATAAGGTGCTGGCAAAAGTCCTGGCGCAGATGAACTACGGCGGCTGCGTGGCAGCCTGCGGACTGGCGGGCGGATTTGCCCTGCCCACCACCGTGATGCCATTTATTTTGCGTAACGTCCGCCTGCAGGGTGTGGATTCCGTGATGACTCCAGCGGCTCGCCGTACGCAGGCATGGGAACGTCTGGTACGCGACCTGCCGGAATCCTTCTACACTCAGAGCGCCACGGAGATCACGCTCAGCCAGGCACCGGAGTATGCCAGTAAGATCATGGACAACCAGTTCCACGGTCGCGCGCTGGTGAAAATCGCCTAATCTTCAAATTTTCGTGACATATTCGCGCGAATCCCTCTCCTCCGTCATGCTTAGGAAAACGCATGACGGAGGATGCCATGAAAAACCGAAAGCTGACGGAAGCCGACGTAACGTCTGAGTCTGTCTTTATGTTACAGCGCCGCCAGATCCTGAAAATGCTTGGCATCAGCGCCACCGCGCTCTCGCTCTCGCCGGCAGCACACGCCGACCTGCTCGACTGGTTTAAAGGCAACGATCGGCCGAAGGCCCCTTCCGGCGCCCCGCTCACCTTTACGAAACCCGCTCAATGGCAGAACAAACTCGCGCTTACGCCAGAAGATAAAGTCACCGGCTACAACAACTTCTACGAATTTGGTCTCGATAAGGCCGATCCTGCCGCCAACGCCGGTAGCCTCAAAACCGATCCGTGGACGCTAAAGATTGATGGCGAAGTGGCGAAACCCCTGACGCTGGACCACCACGATCTTACCACCCGTTTCCCGCTCGAAGAGCGTATCTACCGTATGCGCTGTGTGGAAGCCTGGTCGATGGTGGTGCCCTGGGTCGGCTTCCCGCTGCATAAATTGCTGGCGATGGTTGAGCCCACCAGCAACGCAAAATATGTCGCTTTCCAGACGCGCTATGCGCCGGACGAGATGCCCGGGCAGAAAGATCGGTTTATCGGCGGCGGGCTTGAGTATCCGTATGTGGAAGGGTTACGTCTCGACGAGGCGATGCACCCGCTCACCCTGCTGACCGTCGGCGTTTATGGAAAAGCGCTTCCGCCGCAGAACGGTGCCCCCATTCGTTTAACCGTACCGTGGAAATATGGCTTCAAAGGGATTAAATCTATCGTCAGCATTAAGCTCACCCGCGAGCGACCGCCAACCACCTGGAATCTGGCGGCCCCGGATGAATACGGTTTCTTCGCCAACGTGAACCCGCACGTGGATCATCCGCGCTGGTCGCAGGCAACCGAGCGGTTTATCGGTTCCGGCGGTGCGCTGGACGTGAAGCGCCAGCCGACGCTGCTGTTTAACGGCTATGCGGATGAAGTGGCCTCGCTGTACCGTGGCCTCAACTTACGGGAGAACTTCTGAGTGCGTTTAACGGCAAAACAGATTACCTGGCTGAAAGTGCTGCTGCACCTGGCCGGGCTGCTTCCTTTTATATGGCTGTTCTGGGCCGCCAGTCAGGGGCTATTTAGCGCCGATCCGGCCAAGGATATTCAGCATTTTACCGGTCGGATGGCTCTGAAATTTTTGCTGGCCACCTTGCTCGTCTCGCCGCTGGCGCGCTACGCTAAACAGCCATTATTGATACGCACCCGTCGGCTGTTAGGGCTATGGTGTTTTGCCTGGGCGACGCTGCATCTCACCAGCTACGCTCTGCTGGAGCTGGGAATTAACAATATGGCGCTGCTTGGCCGCGAACTGGTGACACGTCCTTATCTGACGTTGGGTATCGTGAGCTGGGTGGTTTTACTGGCGTTAGCGCTGACCTCCACGCAATATGCGCAGCGAAAGCTGGGCAGGCGCTGGCAGCTGCTGCACAACTTCGTCTATCTTGTCGCGATCCTCGCCCCCATTCATTACCTGTGGTCGGTGAAGATCCTCTCGCCGCAGCCGATCCTTTATGCACTGGCCGCCGTGGCGCTTTTAGCATGGCGTTACAAGAAGTTCCGCCAGTGGTTGCGATAGTTCGCGAAACTGTGCGTTTTCCCGCATATTCCCCGTCAACCGTAAATCTTTTTCGGATAGCGGTTGATAATCTTCCCTGATAAGACCAGTATTTAGCTGCTAAATGCTACGAAATCGTTATAATGTGCGACCTTGGTTCGCCTGACAGCGGTTTTAAGCCTCTGAAAAGGTGACATTTGCGTTTCGAAGGTATATTTTGTTTTTTACCGGAAAATCGCAGGAGATAGCGGCATAATGACTGATAAGTTCCATATCTTAGTTTTGAACGGACCGAACCTGAACATGCTCGGCACCCGTGAGCCAGAGAAGTACGGCACGCTGACATTGAGTGAAATTGTTAACCGTCTGGGAACGGAAGCAGCGTCACTGAATGTGGATTTGGATCATTTTCAGTCGAATGCGGAGTACGCAATCATCGACCGTATTCATCAGGCTAAAGACAATGTGGACTATATCCTGATCAATCCGGCCGCGTTTACGCACACCAGTGTTGCTATCCGCGACGCACTGCTCGCGGTGAGTATCCCGTTTATCGAGATCCACCTGAGTAATGTGCACGCCCGAGAGCCGTTCCGCCACCATTCGTATCTGTCAGATATCGCTGCTGGCGTAATCTGTGGACTGGGCGCTGACGGCTATTCATACGCTTTACAGACAGCGGTAAAACGCTTGTCACAATCACACTAAACAAGAGTACGGAACCCACTCATGGATATTCGTAAGATTAAAAAACTGATCGAGCTGGTTGAAGAATCAGGCATCTCCGAACTGGAAATTTCTGAAGGCGAAGAGTCTGTACGCATCAGCCGTGCAGCCCCAGCCGCTAGCTTCCCGGTA
The DNA here is from genome assembly GCF_057224565.1 of Enterobacter sp. 3U4. NCBI lineage: Bacteria > Pseudomonadati > Pseudomonadota > Gammaproteobacteria > Enterobacterales > Enterobacteriaceae > Enterobacter > Enterobacter sp. 3U4. Next base: position 4,606,352 of record NZ_CP136665.1, on the reverse strand, counting down.
ATGCAGCAAGCTTATGCTGCGCCAGTGCAGCAGCCTGCGCTCTCCGCAGCCGTTGCGCCAGCAGCTGAAGCCGCACCTGCCGCTGCAGCAGAAATCAGTGGTCACATCGTACGTTCCCCAATGGTTGGTACTTTCTACCGCACCCCGAGCCCGGACGCGAAGGCGTTCATCGAAGTGGGTCAGAAAGTCAACGTAGGCGATACCCTGTGCATCGTTGAAGCGATGAAAATGATGAACCAGATCGAAGCAGACAAATCAGGTACTGTGAAAGCGATTCTGGTCGAAAGTGGTCAGCCGGTTGAATTTGACGAGCCGCTGGTCGTCATCGAGTAACGAGGCGTACATGCTGGATAAAATTGTTATCGCCAACCGCGGCGAGATCGCATTGCGTATTCTTCGTGCCTGTAAAGAACTGGGCATCAAGACCGTCGCTGTGCACTCAAGCGCGGATCGCGATTTAAAACACGTATTGCTGGCGGATGAGACGGTCTGTATTGGCCCGGCTCCGTCCGTAAAAAGCTATCTGAACATCCCGGCTATCATCAGCGCCGCTGAAATCACCGGCGCGGTGGCAATTCATCCGGGTTACGGCTTCCTCTCTGAGAACGCCAACTTTGCTGAGCAGGTCGAACGCTCTGGCTTCATCTTTATCGGCCCGAAAGCCGACACTATCCGCCTGATGGGCGACAAAGTGTCTGCAATCACCGCGATGAAAAAAGCCGGTGTTCCAACCGTACCAGGCTCTGACGGCCCTCTGACCGACGACATGGATGCTAACCGTGCTCATGCTAAACGCATTGGCTACCCGGTTATCATCAAAGCGTCCGGCGGCGGCGGTGGTCGCGGTATGCGCGTTGTGCGCAGCGATGCTGAACTGGCGCAGTCCATCTCCATGACCAAAGCAGAAGCGAAAGCCGCTTTCAGCAATGACATGGTGTACATGGAAAAATACCTGGAAAACCCACGCCACATCGAAATTCAGGTGCTGGCTGACGGTCAGGGTAACGCGATCTATCTGGCAGAACGTGACTGCTCCATGCAGCGTCGTCACCAGAAAGTGGTCGAAGAAGCACCAGCGCCGGGCATTACTCCGGAACTGCGTCGCTACATCGGCGAGCGTTGCTCCAAAGCGTGTGTCGATATCGGCTATCGCGGTGCAGGTACCTTTGAGTTCCTGTTCGAAAACGGCGAGTTCTATTTCATCGAAATGAACACCCGTATTCAGGTTGAACACCCGGTTACCGAAATGATCACCGGCGTTGACCTGATCAAAGAACAGCTGCGTATCGCTGCAGGCCAGCCGCTGTCCATCAAGCAGGAAGAAGTTGTGGTGAAAGGCCATGCGGTAGAATGCCGTATCAACGCCGAAGACCCGAACACCTTCCTGCCAAGCCCGGGTAAAATCACGCGTTTCCACGCGCCGGGTGGCTTTGGCGTGCGCTGGGAATCTCATATTTACGCCGGTTACACCGTACCGCCGTACTATGACTCAATGATCGGCAAGCTTATCTGCTACGGCGAAAACCGTGACGTGGCGATTGCCCGCATGAAGAACGCCCTGCAGGAGCTGATCATCGACGGTATCAAAACCAACGTTGATCTGCAGATGCGTATCATGAGCGACGAGCACTTCCAGAATGGTGGAACCAACATCCACTATCTCGAGAAGAAGCTCGGTCTTAACGAAAAGTAAGACTGCGCGCACTAAAAGGCCGGATTATCCGGCCTTTTTTATTTCTGGGGTCTGGAAAGCCTCATCATGTACAATCCCCGCTTTCTTCATCCACAAGGGACAAAAAATGGACAAACGTTTTGTTCAGGCCCATAAAGAAGCGCGCTGGGCGCTGTGGCTGACCCTTCTCTATCTCGCCGCATGGTTAGTAACCGCTTACTTACCAGATTCAGCCTCCGGTATAACCGGGCTGCCGCACTGGTTTGAAATGGCGTGTCTGCTGGTACCGTTGATTTTCATTTTGCTCAGCTGGCTGATGGTGCGCTTTATCTTCCGCGATTTCCCGCTGGAGGATAGTGATGCAAACTGAAATCATCACCGTACTGGTTGTCTATTTGATCGTGGTATTTGGTCTCTCTTTCTATGCCATGCGCAAACGCAGTACCGGATCGTTTCTGAGCGAATATTTCCTCGGCAGCCGTTCCATGGGCGGGTTTGTGCTGGCGATGACCCTGACCGCCACGTACGTGAGCGCCAGTTCGTTCATTGGCGGGCCGGGAGCAGCATATAAATACGGGCTGGGCTGGGTACTACTGGCCATGATCCAGGTGCCCACGATTTGGCTGTCACTGGGTATTCTTGGCAAAAAATTTGCCATACTCGCTCGCCGCTATAACGCCATTACGCTAAACGATATGCTGCAGGCGCGTTATCAAAGCCGCGCGGTGGTCTGGATTGCCAGTATCAGCCTGATTGTCGCCTTCGTCGGCGCCATTGCCGTTCAGTTTATTGGCGGCGCGCGCCTGCTGGAAACGGCGGCGGGTATTAAGTACGAGACCGGGCTGCTCATCTTCGGGATCACGATTGCGCTGTACACCGCGTTTGGCGGCTTCCGCGCCAGCGTGCTGAACGACACCATGCAGGGCATGGTGATGCTGATAGGCACCCTTGTGCTGCTGGTCGGCGTCATCTACGCGGCCGGTGGGTTACACAATGCGGTGCAAACGCTGGAACAGATCGATCCTAAACTGGTCAGCCCTCATGGTGCTGACGATATCCTGACGCCTGCGTTTATGACCTCCTTCTGGGTGCTGGTCTGCTTCGGGGTTATCGGTCTGCCGCACACCGCCGTGCGCTGTATCTCCTATAAAGACAGCAAAGCCGTTCACCGTGGGATTGTGATTGGTACCGTCGTTGTCGCCCTTCTGATGCTGGGCATGCATCTGGCGGGCGCGCTGGGGCGGGCCGTATTACCTCACCTGACCGTGCCGGATCAGGTGATCCCTACGCTGATGGTGCAGGTTCTGCCGCCGTGGGCCGCCGGGCTGTTCCTTGCTGCACCGATGGCGGCCATCATGTCCAACGTTAACGCGCACCTGCTTCAGGCTTCCGCCACTATCATCAAAGATCTGTGGCTTAGCGCGCGTCCGGCTAAAATGCATAATGAGCAAAAGCTGAAACGCATCTCGACCTGGACCACGCTGGTGCTCGGCATTCTGATGATGTTAGCCGCATGGCGCCCGCCGGAGATGATCATCTGGCTGAACCTGCTGGCGTTTGGTGGGCTGGAAGCGGTATTCCTGTGGCCGCTGGTGTTAGGGCTCTACTGGGAACGCGCAAACGCGGCGGGCGCGCTGAGCGGCATGATCGTCGGCGGTGTGCTGTATGCCGTCCTTGCAACGTTTAAGATTCAGTACCTGGGCTTCCATCCGATTGTGCCTTCGTTACTGCTAAGTTTACTGGCGTTTGTGGTGGGGAACCGTTTCGGTCAGCCTGTCCCAGAACCCGCTATGATTTCTACTGATAAATAAAGAGTTTTGCCATGCCGTGGATCCAACTAAAACTGAACACAACCGGCGCTAACGCCGAGGAACTGAGCGATGCGCTGATGGAGGCCGGCTCGGTCTCTATCACCTTCCAGGACACGCATGACACGCCGGTCTTTGAGCCGCTGCCGGGCGAAACCCGCCTGTGGGGTGATACCGACGTTATTGGCCTGTTTGATGCCGAAACCGATATGAAAGAGGTTGTCGCGATTCTGGAGAATCATCCTCTGCTGGGCGCGGGCTTTGTGCACAAAATCGAACAGCTGGAAGACAAAGACTGGGAACGCGAGTGGATGGATAACTTCCACCCGATGCAGTTCGGCAAACGTCTGTGGATCTGCCCAAGCTGGCGCGACGTCCCGGACGAGAATGCAGTCAACGTGATGCTTGACCCGGGCCTGGCGTTTGGTACCGGCACTCACCCAACCACCTCGCTGTGCCTGCAGTGGCTGGATGGTCTGGATCTGGACGGTAAGACAGTGATCGACTTCGGCTGCGGATCCGGGATCCTCGCGATTGCGGCCCTGAAGCTGGGCGCGGCAAAAGCCATCGGGATCGATATCGATCCGCAGGCGATTCAGGCCAGCCGCGATAACGCCGAGCGTAACGGCGTGTCCGATCGTCTGGAGCTGTATCTGCCGGATGCACAGCCAGACGCCATGAAAGCCGATGTGGTGGTCGCAAACATTCTGGCGGGCCCACTGCGCGAGCTGGCCCCGTTAATCAGCGTGCTGCCCGTTGAGGGCGGTCTGCTGGGGCTTTCCGGTATCCTGGCAAGCCAGGCGGACAGCGTGTGCGAAGCCTACGCCGATCTTTTCGCTCTCGACCCGGTGGTGGAGAAAGAAGAGTGGTGCCGCATTACCGGTCGTAAAAAATAAGCATTTGGCGTGGTCATCTGACCACGCCTCTCACCCTCTGATAATCCTCTCTCCCCCGTTCATTCTTCGGTAAAATAACCCCACAAATCATGCTGATTTGTATTATAAAAATTCACCGGAAGAATATGATGAAACACATTACAGGCAAGGCAGCGCTGCTGGCGCTGAGCATGATCTCGGTTTCAGCATTTGCGTCACACTGGAGCTACGAAGGGGAAGGTTCTCCGGAACACTGGGGCGAGCTGGACGAGGCATACAAGACCTGTCAAAGCGGAATGAACCAGTCCCCGATTAATATTGATTCGACCGCTCACGCCCATCTCCCTCCGCTTAAAACGCACTACATTGATAGCCCTGTTACGCTGACAAATAATGGCCATACCATTCAGGCCAGCGAAAAAGCAGATACCCGTAATACGATAACCCTGGACAAGCAAACCTGGACGCTACAGCAGTTCCACTTCCATGCGCCGAGCGAAAACACCGTGCATGGCAAGAAGTACGCGATGGAGATGCATCTGGTACATAAAAACAGCGCGGGTGAGCTGGCCGTGGTGGCCGTCATGTTTGATAAAGGTGCTGCGAATCCAGAGCTGGAAAAGCTGTGGAGCGTGATGCCACAGCAGGCTGAACAGAACGTCACCATTGAGAAGGATCTCAACCTGAACAAACTGCTGCCAAAGGTGAAAACCTACTGGCGCTTTAGCGGCTCTTTGACCACGCCACCGTGTTCTGAAGGGGTCACCTGGATCGTGCTCAAACAGCCGTTAACCATCTCAGCAGAACAGCTTGAGAAATTTACTCATACCATGCATCACGATAATAACCGTCCGGTACAGTCTCTGCATGGGCGTGTTGTGGTCGAATAACCGCCCGTCCTGAGGCTTAAGATCATGTTCTAAAATGCGATGCAGATCGCAAAGAAGAGGGAAAATCTGCTGCTAAAAACAGCAGATTATCCCGCTCAAGCCAGCCCTTTATTCAGAAATGATGAGAAGTTACGGGAAATTGTAAGCGCACATAAAATAGCCATTCAAACATAACGCAATGATTTAAATAGTGAATAATTCTTAACGGACAGATTGAGCGGCTATTCCTTGATCTACAACAGTGGATTGTTCAAAGTTTGGCCTTTCATCTCGTGCAAAAAATGCGTAATATACGCCGCCTTGCAGTCACAGTATGGTCATTTCTTAACTCATGCGCATCGGACACCACCAGCTTAGAAATCGCCTGATCGCAGCCCCTATGGCAGGTATTACCGACCGGCCGTTCAGGACGCTGTGCTATGAGATGGGAGCCGGTTTAACCGTATCCGAGATGATGTCGTCTAACCCGCAGGTTTGGGAAAGCGATAAATCCCGCCTTCGGATGGTGCACATTGATGAACCCGGTATTCGCACCGTGCAAATTGCCGGAAGCGTGCCTGAAGAGATGGCAGATGCCGCGCGTATCAACGTGGAAAGTGGTGCCCAGATTATTGATATCAATATGGGGTGCCCGGCCAAAAAAGTGAATCGCAAGCTTGCAGGTTCAGCCCTTCTGCAATACCCCGACCAGGTGAAAGCTATCCTGACGGCGGTTGTCAGCGCAGTGGACGTTCCTGTTACGTTGAAGATTCGCACGGGTTGGTCGCCGGAACACCGTAACTGTGTAGAGATTGCCCAACTGGCCGAAGACTGTGGCATTCAGGCCCTGACCATTCATGGACGCACGCGCGCCTGTTTGTTCAACGGTGAAGCTGAATACGACAGCATTCGGGCAGTTAAGCAGAAAGTTTCCATTCCGATTATCGCGAATGGCGACATAACTGACCCGCTTAAAGCCAGAGCTGTGCTCGACTATACGGGAGCTGATGCTCTGATGATAGGACGTGCCGCTCAGGGAAGACCCTGGATCTTTCGGGAAATCCAGCATTATCTGGACACTGGAGAGCTGCTTGCTCCCCTGCCTCTGGCAGAGGTTAAGCGCTTGCTTTGTTCGCATGTTCGGGAACTGCATGACCACTACGGTCAGGCGAAAGGGTACCGAATTGCGCGTAAACACGTTTCCTGGTATCTCCAGGAGCACGCTCCAGATGACCAGTTTCGGCGCACATTCAACGCCATAGAGGATGCCAGCGAACAGCTGGAGGCGTTGGAGGCATACTTCGAAAATCTTGCGTAATGAAATAAAGAGCTGACAGAACTATGTTCGAACAACGCGTAAATTCTGACGTACTGACCGTTTCTACCGTTAACTCTCAGGACCAGGTAACTCAAAAGCCCCTGCGTGACTCGGTTAAACAGGCACTGAAGAACTATTTTGCTCAACTGAACGGTCAGGATGTTAATGACCTGTATGAGCTGGTACTGGCTGAAGTTGAACAGCCACTGTTGGACATGGTGATGCAATACACCCGCGGTAACCAAACCCGCGCTGCGCTGATGATGGGTATCAACCGTGGTACTCTGCGTAAGAAACTGAAAAAATACGGCATGAACTGATACTAATCAGTTAAATGCTTGTTTAAAAAGGCGCTCTTCGGCATGGGGAAGCGCCTTTTTTATTACCGGCTTCAGTCCGTCAACGCTTTGTAAACCTTCGCTTACCCCGCTTTAAAACCACAGCTTTTGGTGTATATTTCCCCCACTCTACTGGCGCTCTTCTCGCGGAATGACACAATGATTCGTAAATACTGGTGGCTGGTTGTCTTTGCAATCTCCGTTCTCATTTTCGATGCACTCCTGATGCAGTGGATTGAACTGATGAGCACCGAAACCGATAAGTGTCGCAATATGAACTCCGTGAATCCCCTGAAACTCGTGAACTGCTCAGAGCTCGACTAACCGCCTGATTGCGCAAATCGCCCCGTTATTACCCACTAAAAACGGGGATTTAAATCCCTTTGAGCCATTACCCGACGGTGATAATGTCTCGCCCTTCTTAACCTCTCTAGCGTAACCTCACACTCGAGTAGAACCGTCCATGCTGGTCAGCCAATACAACCATATCCTTGTTGTCCTCTCCTTTGTTGTTGCCATCCTTGCCGCGTATACCGCTCTGAATATGGCTGCACGCGTCGCCGGGAGTGAGGGCGTCGCTGCCCGCGTCTGGCTGGCTGGCGGCGGTATTGCTATGGGCATAGGCGTGTGGGCCATGCATTTTATCGGCATGCTGGCGATGGACCTCTCCATGAGCATGAGCTACAACGCCACCCTGACGGTGTTATCCATGGTCATCGCCGTGGGTTCGTCACTGTTTGCGCTATGGCTCGTGAGCTGCGAGCAACTACGCCTGCGCCGACTGCTGCCCGGCGCGCTGGTAATGGGTAGCGGTATTGTTGCTATGCATTACACCGGCATGGCGGCGTTGGAAGTGATGCCCGGGATTATCTGGGACAAGGTCTGGGTGGCCATTTCGGTCGCCATTGCGCTTGTGGCTTCACTCGCGGCATTATGGCTGACCTTCCGCCTGCGCCGCGAAGCCGCGCAGGTCGTGCTGATGCGCATGGGTGCCGCCATCACGATGGGAATTGCCATTGCCGGGATGCACTATGCCGGGATGAAAGCGGCGCAGTTTCCGATGTCCACAATGGTTCACCATGAGGGTATCAACGGGAGCTGGCTGGCGGTGCTGGTCAGCGTCGTCGCGCTCTCTATTCTTGGAATCACCCTGCTGGTGTCGATGCTGGATGCCCGCCTTCAGGCACGCACCGCCCTTCTGGCCTCCTCGCTGGCAGAAGCTAACCGGGAACTTGCTCAACTGGCGCTACACGATACCCTGACGCGTCTGCCCAATCGTATCCTGCTGGAAGACCGACTCGATCAGGCCATCAGTAAAGCCGATCGTGAAGGGAATCACTTTGCTCTGATGTTCATGGATCTTGACGGCTTTAAAGCCATCAATGACGCCTACGGCCATGATGTCGGTGACAGGCTGCTGGTCGCCGTTACGCAGCGTCTGCTGCTTCTCCTGAAAGGCCAGTTCACCCTTGCACGTATCGGCGGTGATGAATTTGTTCTGCTGGCAGAGGGAGAAGGTCCGGACGACGCGGCATCGCTGGCGAACTCGCTGGTTCGCGCGATCGATAGCCCGTTCAATCTCAGCCCCTATGAACTGGTAGTGACCCTTAGCATCGGTATCGCGCTGTATCCTCACGACGGTAAAACCGAGCGTGAGCTGATGTTTAACGCCGACGCGGCGATGTATCACACGAAGCATATGGGCCGTAACGGTTACCACTTTTTCCAGCCCTCCATGAACACCCTGGCGCAGACCCATCTCCAGTTAATGAACGATCTGTGGATGGCGATCGATCGCAATGAGCTGCGCCTGCTGTATCAGCCAAAATTTCACGCCCCGGCGGGCCCAGTCCTGGGATTCGAAGCGTTATTGCGCTGGCAGCATCCTAAGCAGGGGTTACTAACCCCGGACCTGTTCCTGCCGCTGGCGGAAAAAACGGGGCTAATCGTCCCCATTGGCAACTGGGTGATTAATGAAGCCTGTCGCCAGCTGCGGGAATGGCATCTTCAGGGGCATCAAAGCTGGTCAATGGCGGTAAACCTGTCGACACTGCAGTTTGAACAACCTTCGCTGGTTAAAACAGTTCTCGACTGCCTGGCACTTCACCAGGTACCACCGGAAATGTTGATCCTCGAAGTGACGGAAACCACGGCGATGAGCAACCCGGATGAGAGCGTACGAGTGCTGACAGAGCTGACGGATGCAGGCGTGAAGGCCTCCATTGATGATTTTGGCACCGGATATTCGAGCCTGCTGTACCTCAAGCGTTTACCGGCCTGCGAATTGAAAATCGACAGGGCGTTTGTGAAAGAGCTCAGCGGCGAGAGCGAGGATGCCACTATTGTTTCAGCGATTGTGGCCCTCGCCAAAACACTCAACCTGAAAGTCGTGGCTGAAGGTGTAGAAACCGAAGCACAGCAAGCCTTTTTGACCGAGCTGGGCTGCAACACCCTTCAGGGTTATCTGTTAGGTAAACCCGTCAGCGCACAGACCATAGAATCACTTTGTGCCCGAGGGGAAATGTTACCTGGTGCTGAGCAGTAAGCATCATCCGGCGACACGCGAATAACCGGGAGTGTCGCCAGTATGCTATCGACCAGAGCGGGAGCCTGCTGATAAAGATTAAAACTGTCGTTATTCATTAACCAGTTTTTAATTATTCCGCTAAAAAAACCGTGGAATACGATCAGGGTCAGATCAACATTTACCTTTGGAGAAATGATGTTACGTGAAATGCAGGCCTCCAGCGTAGCACGTAGCGTGTCGTAATTGAATCCAATCCTTTTTCTGATCTCTCTCTCAGAAATCATATCACTGCTAAATTCACATTTATGATACAGAATTTGTAAAAGCGCACATTGCCGGGGTTCATGGGCAATATACTGAAGCGCAGTAATAAATTGCTCACGAAGTATTAACAATGGATCATCACCTTCGGAAAGGGAAAGCCGATCGCGAATAATGTCGCGAAGCGGTAATTGCTGCTCCCAGATGGCATTAAATATTTCGGCTTTACTGGTGAAGTGCCAGTAGATGGCACCGCGCGTAACCTTTGCGGCATCCGCGATGTCCGTCAGCGTCGTGTTGGCTACGCCACGCGTCGCAAACTGCCCGATAGCTGCCTCAATCAGCTGCTGCCGGGTTTGTTGAGCTTCTTCTTTCTTTTTACGCGCCATAGACAACGACTCGCTACTCACAAGATTTATACGTAACACAGGGGTCAGGAGAAAGAAAGTATTCACCAAATTCCGTTTTAATTTTGCACAAAAAAAGTCAATCTTCTTAATTTATAGCTTAGCTAAATACATATTTAATTTTAAATTCACAACATGAATAATTAAATCACGTTAAGCGTTATTTAACTGATTAGTTTGCCGTAAGACAGCGGAGAAATAAACCGAGCCTGTTTCTGATTTTTCTGCTTAGACCTTGCCATTCGCACTTATAAATTAAAAAACATTAAATACCCTCATTATTATACGCAGCTACATTTTATTTTTATCCCGCTGCCCTGCTACCGATTCACGCCAAATATCGGTTAGCGGGTATTTAAAGGACCAGTAATGACGAATCATTTCAGACGCTTACCCTTAGCCGGTTTCATTGTCTGTGCTGTACTGCTCTCAGGATGCGATGGCCAGGAAAACCAACCGCAACATCCGCAGGCCCCTCAGGTCAGCGTGCATATTGTGAAAAGCGCGCCGCTGGCTGTCACCACTGAACTCCCGGGCAGAACAGATGCGTTCCGCGTTGCAGAGGTTCGTCCGCAGGTTAGCGGTATCATCCTGCGCCGCAACTTCACGGAAGGCAGCGATGTAAAAGCCGGGGATTCGCTTTATCAGATCGATCCTGCAACCTATCAGGCGGCTTACGATAACGCGAAAGGCGAGCTGGCGAAGGCCCAGGCGGCGGCCAATATTGCGCACCTGACGGTGAAACGTTATCTCCCGCTGGTCGGCACGCAGTATGTCAGCAAGCAAGAGTATGACCAGGCCGTCGCCACGGCCCAGCAGGCAGATGCCAGCGTCGTCGCCGCCAAAGCGGGCGTTGAAAGTGCACGAATCAATCTTGCTTATACCAAAGTGACGTCTCCCGTCGATGGCCGCATCGGCAAATCCAGCGTGACGGAAGGCGCGCTCGTGACGAACGGACAAACCGCGGCGCTGGCAACGGTCCAGCAGCTTGATCCGATTTACGTCGATGTTACCCAGTCCAGTAATGATTTTATGCGTCTGAAGCAGACGAGCCTGCAAAAAGGCGATACCGCCAGCAGCGTTGAGCTACTGATGGAGAACGGACAGCCCTATCCGCTGAAAGGCACATTGCAGTTCTCAGACGTCACGGTGGATGAAAGTACCGGCTCGATTACCCTGCGCGCCATTTTCCCGAATCCTCAGCATCTGCTGTTACCCGGTATGTTCGTTCGCGCCCGCATTGATGAAGGTACGCAGCCGGATGCGATTCTGGTTCCCCAGCAAGGCGTGACCCGCACACCGCGAGGCGATGCCACCGTGATGGTGGTAAACGATAAAAACCAGGTTGAGTCTCGCACCGTCGTTGCGTCTCAGGCGATTGGGGACCGCTGGCTGGTAACGGAAGGGCTGAAAAACGGTGACCGCGTGATTGTCAGCGGACTACAGAAGGTCAGACCGGGCGTAACCGTCGTCGCTACGTCTGATACCACCACTGCTCCAGCCAGTTAAGGGACGACGACATGGCTAATTTCTTTATTCAGCGACCGGTTTTCGCCTGGGTACTTGCCATCATTTTGATGATTGCAGGCGGGCTGGCCATTCTCAAACTTCCCGTCGCACAGTATCCGACCATTGCACCTCCCGCCGTGGCGATATCCGCGACCTACCCGGGCGCTGACGCTCAAACGGTACAGGATACCGTGACCCAGGTTATCGAACAGAACATGAACGGCATCGATAACCTGATGTATATGTCTTCCACCAGCGATTCAGCGGGTAACGTCACCATCACCCTGACCTTCGAGTCAGGAACCGATCCGGACATCGCCCAGGTACAGGTGCAGAACAAGCTGCAGCTCGCCATGCCGCTGCTGCCGCAAGAGGTGCAGCAGCAAGGGATTGGCGTGGAGAAATCCAGCAGCAGCTTCCTGCTGGTCGCCGGCTTTGTTTCAGACAACAAAAACCTCACGCAGAATGACATCTCTGACTATGTCGCTTCGAACGTCAAAGATGCCATCAGCCGAACGCCTGGCGTCGGTGACGTTCAGCTGTTTGGCGCTCAGTATGCGATGCGCATCTGGCTCGACAGCAATGCGATGAACAAATACCAGCTGACGCCGCTGGATATTATCAATCAATTGAAAACGCAGAACGATCAGATAGCGGCTGGCCAGCTGGGCGGAACACCGTCCATCCCGGGACAACAGCTGAATGCCTCGATCATCGCGCAAACCCGCCTGAAATCACCGGAAGAGTTCGGTCGCGTGACGCTCAAGGTGAACCAGGACGGCTCGATGGTGCATCTGAAGGATGTGGCTCGCATTGAGCTGGGTGGCGAAAACTACAACATGGTGACAAAAATCAACGGGCAGGCGGCAACCGGCCTGGGGATTAAGCTGGCAACCGGGGCCAATGCGCTGGATACGGCGGCAGCCATCAAGAGCAAGCTGGCACAACTGCAGCCGTTCTTCCCGCAGGGGCTCAAAGTAGTCTACCCCTATGACACCACGCCGTTTGTGAAAATCTCCATCCACGAAGTGGTGAAGACCCTGTTTGAGGCGATCGTTCTGGTCTTCCTGGTCATGTACCTGTTCCTGCAAAACCTGCGGGCAACGCTCATCCCAACGATCGCGGTTCCGGTCGTTCTGCTGGGTACCTTCGCGGTTCTGGCGGCGTTCGGTTTCTCCATCAATACCCTGACAATGTTCGGCATGGTGCTGGCGATAGGCCTGCTGGTTGATGACGCTATCGTGGTCGTTGAGAACGTTGAGCGCGTCATGGTCGAGGACAAACTGCCGCCGAAAGAGGCCACGCAGAAGTCTATGGAGCAGATCCAGGGCGCACTGGTGGGGATCGCCATGGTGCTCTCGGCGGTCTTTATTCCGATGGCCTTTTTTGGCGGCTCGACGGGGGCAATCTATCGCCAGTTTTCGCTAACTATCGTTTCCGCGATGGCGTTGTCCGTACTGGTTGCGCTAATCCTGACGCCCGCCCTCTGTGCAACGTTGCTTAAGCCCGTTTCCGGCGACCATCATGAGAAAAAAGGTGGCTTCTTCGGCTGGTTTAATGCGCTTTTTGATAAGAGCGTGGAGCACTACAGTAACAGCGTGAGCGGTATCTTGCGCAAAACCGGGCGCTATCTGGTGGTATACGTCATTATTGTCGGTGGGATGGCGGTGCTCTTCCTGCGCTTACCCACCTCCTTCCTCCCCGAAGAGGATCAGGGGGTGTTTATGACGATGGTTCAGCTTCCTGCGGGAGCAACCCAGACGCGTACTCAGCAGGTCCTCGACCAGGTTCAGGACTACTACCTGAATAAAGAGAAGGCGAATGTTGAATCCGTTTTTACCGTAAACGGTTTTAGCTTTAGCGGCCAGGGTCAGAACTCCGGCATTGCCTTCATCAGCCTGAAGCCCTGGGAGGAGCGCCCTGGGTCGGAAAATGGCGTCGAAGCCATAGTAGGTCGCGCGACGAAAGCCTTCAGTCAGATTAAAGACGGCCTTGTTTTCCCGTTTAACCTGCCTGCAATTATTGAGCTGGGTACCGCCACGGGCTTCGACTTTGAACTGATCGATCAGGCTAACCTGGGACATACCCAGCTGACGCAGGCGCGTAATCAGCTGCTCAGCATGGTGAAAGAGCACTCTGACCTGCTGGTTCGCGTGCGCCCTAACGGTCTGGAAGATACGCCTCAGTTCAAGCTGGATGTCGACCAGGAGAAAGCGCAGGCGCTGGGCATCAGTCTTTCTGACGTCAACCAGACGATCTCTACAGCCTTAGGCGGCACCTATGTGAATGACTTTATCGATCATGGGCGCGTGAAAAAGGTCTACGTCCAGGCTGACGCAAAATTCCGTATGTTGCCTGGAGATATTAACAACCTTTACGTGCGCAGTGCGAACGGGGAAATGGTGCCGTTCTCAGCCTTTAGCAACGCTCACTGGGTTTACGGTTCACCTCGTCTGGAGCGCTATAACGGGATGCCCTCTATGGAGATCCTCGGTGAATCAGCCCCGGGTAAAAGTACCGGTGAGGCCATGGTTATGATGGAGAGTCTCGCGGCAAAACTGCCTTCCGGCATCGGTTATGACTGGACGGGGATGTCTTATCAGGAGCGGCTTTCGGGTAACCAGGCGCCTGCGCTGTATGCCATTTCACTGATCGTGGTGTTCCTGTGTCTGGCAGCGCTGTATGAAAGCTGGTCCATTCCGTTCTCCGTTATGCTGGTTGTGCCGTTGGGGGTCATCGGGGCGCTTCTCGCAGCGTCGCTACGCGGGTTAAACAACGACGTCTATTTCCAGGTCGGCCTGCTGACGACAATTGGTTTATCGGCGAAAAACGCCATTCTGATCGTCGAATTTGCTAAAGACCTGATGGATAAAGAAGGTAAAGGCATCATTGAAGCCACGCTGGAAGCGTCAAGGATGCGCCTTCGACCGATCCTGATGACCTCCCTGGCCTTTATTCTTGGCGTCATGCCGCTGGTGATTAGCTCCGGGGCCGGGAGCGGCGCGCAAAACGCCGTCGGTACGGGCGTGATGGGGGGAATGCTTTCCGCAACGCTGCTGGCGATTTTCTTCGTGCCCGTCTTCTTTGTGGTTGTTCGGCGACGATTTACTCATCATAAAGATTAATGTTCCCCCGAAAAGGCACCTTTGGTGCCTTTTTTATTTTTAACATAAACAATGAATTAGGTTTTACATAAAGGCAGCGTTGAAAATATGATGATTTGCATTAAGTAAAAACAGTCTCTTGCCGCTTCATAATGTCTCCATTAATTCCTCCTGAAACCGACTTTTCTCCACGATTTTTACAAACTACATAATTTGAGATTATTCCTCGTGTAACGCGGACTTACCCCGGTGGTAAAATAACCTCCAGTTCGTTAATAGCCCTCCTGGCTTTATAGCGGATGAGAAATAATATTGAGGTAACATCATGAAAAGATTCATTTCCGTTGCACTTCTCGCTGCGCTGCTTGCTGGTTGCGCGCACGACTCTCCATGTGTACCGGTTTACGACGACCAGGGCCGACTGGTTCATACCAATACCTGTATGAAGGGCACCACCCAGGATAACTGGGAAACTGCGGGTGCTATCGCCGGCGGTGCTGCCGCAGTGGCGGGTTTAACGCTGGGTATTGTTGCCCTGACGAAGTAACAGCTGTTAAGAAAGCGCGGCTCTGGCCGCGCTTTTGCTTTTAATGAGTGCAATATTTTCAAATAAGTAAAAAAATAGCCCCGTATTTATTCGCGCCGATCATTTCAGGCTGAAGTCAGTCACATCTTTTTCGTATACTCATTTAAATTACCTGTTCTATTGTGATGATTTTCACACATTAATATTATTGAATATCCTGCCAATATTCACGCTGGAAACTATCTCTTCTTTTTCCTGACGAGACTCTAAACTTTTGCTCCAATTTGTGGCACAGGTTGTAATTTCGCACCGTTTCAGGGCGCTCGTTTTATTTAAGCCTGTCTACACTCAGCATTAAGCGTTCACTCATCTCTTATTTTGTCGAACGCAAAACTGGCATTACGTTTGCTTTATAAACGTTGGCCAAAGCCACAGACAGGTAAAGCGTTTAAAAACGCCTCTATAACGATAAATTTCGCCACACAGGATGCATTATGAAAAAGACGATGATAGCCAGCCTGGCCGCTGCAGGCATGATGTTTGCCGTAGCCGGTCAAGCCCATGCGGGAACGACACTGGATGCCGTTAAAAAGAAAGGTTTTGTTCAATGCGGTATCAGTGACGGTTTGCCTGGCTTCTCTTATGCCGATGCGAACGGCAAATTTACCGGTATTGATGTGGACGTCTGCCGTGGCGTTGCAGCCGCCGTTTTTGGCGATGACAGCAAAGTAAAATACACCCCGCTGACGGCGAAAGAACGCTTTACGGCGCTGCAGTCCGGCGAGGTCGACATGCTCTCCCGTAATACCACCTGGACGTCATCCCGTGATGCAGGCATGGGGATGTCATTTACGGGCGTGACCTATTATGACGGCATCGGCTTCCTGACCCACAATAAAGCCGGCCTGAAAAGCGCCAAAGAACTGGATGGCGCCACCGTTTGTATCCAGGCGGGCACCGATACCGAGCTGAACGTCGCGGATTATTTCAAAGCAAACAATATGAAATACACCCCGGTGACATTCGACCGCTCGGATGAGTCGGCCAAAGCGCTGGAATCCGGCCGTTGCGACACGCTGGCCTCTGACCAGTCACAGCTGTATGCCTTACGTATTAAGCTGAGCAATCCGGCAGAATGGATTGTTCTGCCTGAAGTGATCTCCAAAGAACCTCTCGGCCCCGTCGTTCGTCGTGGCGATGAAGACTGGTTCTCCATTGTTCGCTGGACGCTGTTTGCCATGCTGAACGCAGAAGAGATGGGCATCAACTCGAAAAACGTGGATGAGAAAGCCGCTAAGCCATCGAACCCGGATATGGCACACCTGCTCGGTACAGAAGGTGATTTCGGCAAGGATCTGAAGCTGGATAACAAGTGGGCCTACAACATCATCAAACAGGTGGGCAACTACTCTGAGATCTTTGAACGCAACGTGGGATCGGAAAGCCCGCTGAAGATCAAACGCGGCCAGAACAACCTCTGGAACAACGGCGGTATTCAGTACGCACCACCAGTACGTTAAGTCATAGCTGTAACGGGCACTGCTCCGGCAGTGCCCACTCCAGAGTCATGGTTACTGAGGTTTCTTTATGTCCCATCGCCGCTCAGCCGTAAAAGGATCGCTATCCTTTTCTCATCCCGCGGTCCGCGCCTGGCTATTCCAGATTATTGCTATTGTTGCGGTTGTTCTCATCGCCGTGTATCTCATCCATAACACCATCACCAACCTGAACAATCGCGGCATTACCTCCGGTTTCGCGTTTTTAGATCGCAGCGCGGGGTTTGGCATTGTTCAACATCTTATTGATTACCAGGAAGGTGACACGTACGGACGCGTGTTCGTGGTCGGTTTACTGAATACGCTGTTGGTATCGGCGCTTTGTATCGTCTTCGCGTCGATACTGGGCTTCTTTATTGGCCTGGCGCGTCTTTCTGAAAACTGGCTCCTGCGGAAACTGTCGACTGTTTATATTGAGACGTTCCGCAATATCCCCCCGCTCCTGCAGATTTTCTTCTGGTATTTCGCCGTACTGCGTAACCTTCCCGGTCCCCGTCAGGCCGTCGACGCGTTTGAGCTTTTTTTCCTGAGCAACCGAGGGTTGTCCATTCCTTCTCCTCAGCCGGGCGAAGGTTTGTACGCTTTCATTGGAGCGATTGCGATCGCGCTGGCTCTCACTGCTGGGGTATTCCGTTTTAACCGCACGCATCAGATCAAAACCGGTCAGCTTCGCAGAACCTGGCCCACGGCTGTCATCCTGATCGTTAGCCTGCCGCTAGTGGCTCACTGGCTGTTTGGGGCCGCGCTGCACTGGGACATTCCCCATCTTCGTGGCTTTAACTTTCAGGGCGGGATGGTATTAATTCCTGAGCTCGCAGCTCTGACATTGGCGCTGTCGATTTATACGTCCGCGTTTATCGCAGAGATTATCCGTGCCGGGATCCAGGCCGTACCTTACGGACAGCACGAGGCGGCACGCTCGCTGGGATTACCCCATACCGTGACGCTTCGCCAGGTCATCATCCCGCAGGCTTTACGGGTCATCATTCCTCCCCTGACCAGCCAGTATCTCAATATTGTCAAAAACTCGTCGCTGGCCGCAGCCATTGGTTATCCGGACATGGTGTCACTCTTCGCCGGAACCGTGCTTAACCAGACCGGGCAAGCCATTGAAACCATCGCCATCACGATGTCTGTCTATCTGATCATCAGCCTGGTGATTTCACTGCTGATGAACCTCTATAACCGTCGTATAGCACTGGTCGAGCGCTAAGGATTTATGATGACAAAAGCGATACTGTCGCACTCCTCGCGCCCTGCCAACTCGACAGGTGGACGTTTCATTCTCTGGGCGCGTAAGAATCTGTTCTCCAGCTGGAGTAACAGCCTGCTTACGATTGTCTGCCTGTGGCTCATGTGGGAATTGATACCTCCCCTGCTGAACTGGGCGTTTTTACAGGCCAACTGGGTCGGTTCAACCCGGGCGGACTGTACAAAAGCCGGCGCCTGCTGGGTGTTTATCCATGAACGCTTCGGTCAGTTCATGTATGGGTTGTATCCGCATGAACAGCGCTGGCGGATTAATCTGGCACTGGTTATCGGTCTGCTCTCTGTCGCAGTCATGTTCTGGAAAAAGCTGCCTCACCGTGGACGCTATATTGCCGTCTGGGCGGTGGTTTATCCGATTATTGTCTGGGTACTTTTGTATGGCGGTTTCCTGGGACTGGAACGCGTTGAAACACGCCAGTGGGGCGGGCTGACGCTGACGCTGATTATCGCTTCAGTGGGGATAGCCGGTGCTTTACCGTGGGGGATTTTACTGGCCCTTGGACGGCGTTCAAAAATGCCGATCGTCCGCGTGCTCTCCGTTATCTTCATTGAGTTCTGGCGCGGCGTACCGCTTATCACCGTGCTGTTTATGTCGTCGGTCATGCTGCCGCTGTTTATGGCAGAAGGTACAACCATCGACAAGCTGATCCGTGCCCTGGTGGGGGTGATTCTCTTTCAGTCCGCCTACGTCGCTGAAGTTGTACGAGGTGGTTTGCAGGCGTTGCCTAAAGGCCAGTACGAAGCGGCGGAATCACTGGCGCTCGGTTACTGGAAAACGCAGGGACTGGTCATTCTTCCCCAGGCACTCAAGCTGGTCATTCCGGGTCTGGTCAACACGATCATTGCCCTCTTCAAGGATACCAGCCTGGTGATCATTATCGGATTGTTCGATCTCTTTAGCAGCGTGCAGCAGGCAACCGTTGACCCTGTCTGGCTGGGCATGTCTACCGAAGGATATGTCTTTGCTGCCCTGATCTACTGGATCTTTTGTTTTAGCATGTCGCGCTACAGCCAGCATCTGGAAAAGCGCTTTAACACCGGGCGTACACCGCACTGAGGAAATTATGAGCCAAATAACTATGACACCCGCCGACGCGATGATTACGCTGGAAAATGTGAACAAATGGTACGGACAGTTTCATGTTCTGAAGGACATTAATCTTAAGGTCAAGCAGGGAGAGCGCATCGTCCTGTGCGGCCCTTCCGGATCCGGGAAATCCACGACCATTCGCTGTATTAATCATCTTGAAGAACACCAGCAAGGACGCATTGTGGTTGACGGTATCGAGCTGAATGAAGATATCCGCAATATCGAACGCGTGCGTCAGGAAGTGGGAATGGTATTTCAGCACTTTAATCTGTTTCCGCACCTGACCGTTCTGCAGAACTGTACGCTTGCGCCGATTTGGGTACGGAAGATGCCGAAAAAGGAAGCCGAGGCCTTGGCAATGCACTACCTGGAGCGCGTACGTATCGCAGAGCATGCGAATAAATTCCCTGGCCAGATATCGGGTGGGCAGCAGCAGCGTGTGGCTATCGCCCGTTCACTGTGTATGAAACCGAAAATTATGCTGTTTGATGAACCGACATCTGCCCTGGATCCGGAAATGGTGAAGGAGGTTCTGGACACCATGATTGGGCTGGCACAATCCGGCATGACCATGCTGTGTGTGACGCATGAAATGGGGTTTGCGCGAACCGTGGCCGACCGGGTGATCTTTATGGACCGCGGGGAAATTGTTGAGCAGGCACCGCCGGATGAGTTCTTTGCGCATCCGAAGTCAGAACGCACGCGAGCCTTCCTGTCGCAGGTGATTCATTAGTCGTTTGCTCTGCCGGGTGGCGGCTTCGCCTTACCCGGCCTACCGTTTTTTCTGCATAAACGCAAAAAGGCCATCCTTTCGGATGGCCTTTTCACTTATTTGATGTCTGGCAGTTCCCTACTCTCACATGGGGAGACCCCACACTACCATCGGCGCTACGGCGTTTCACTTCTGAGTTCGGCATGGGGTCAGGTGGGACCACCGCGCTAAAGCCGCCAGACAAATTCTTTTACTTCTTGCCGAACTTTAACCTAAGTATAAAGTGGTGCTGATACCCAGAGTCGAACTGGGGACCTCACCCTTACCAAGGGTGCGCTCTACCAACTGAGCCATATCAGCACGCTAAATTTGATGCCTGGCAGTTCCCTACTCTCACATGGGGAGACCCCACACTACCATCGGCGCTACGGCGTTTCACTTCTGAGTTCGGCATGGGGTCAGGTGGGACCACCGCGCTAAAGCCGCCAGGCAAATTCTGTTAAATCTGTATCAGAGCTGAAAATCGCGTCTCTCTTCGCCGAAACAGCTTCGGCGTTGTAAGGTTAAGCCTCACGGTTCATTAGTATCGGTTAGCTCAACGCATCGCTGCGCTTACACACCCGACCTATCAACGTCGTAGTCTTCAACGTTCCTTCAGGACCCTTAAAGGGTCAGGGAGAACTCATCTCGGGGCAAGTTTCGTGCTTAGATGCTTTCAGCACTTATCTTTTCCGCATTTAGCTACCGGGCAGTGCCATTGGCATGACAACCCGAACACCAGTGATGCGTCCACTCCGGTCCTCTCGTACTAGGAGCAGCCCCCCTCAATTCTCCAGCGCCCACGGCAGATAGGGACCGAACTGTCTCACGACGTTCTAAACCCAGCTCGCGTACCACTTTAAATGGCGAACAGCCATACCCTTGGGACCTACTTCAGCCCCAGGATGTGATGAGCCGACATCGAGGTGCCAAACACCGCCGTCGATATGAACTCTTGGGCGGTATCAGCCTGTTATCCCCGGAGTACCTTTTATCCGTTGAGCGATGGCCCTTCCATTCAGAACCACCGGATCACTATGACCTGCTTTCGCACCTGCTCGAGCCGTCACTCTCGCAGTCAAGCTAGCTTATGCCATTGCACTAACCTCCTGATGTCCGACCAGGATTAGCTAACCTTCGTGCTCCTCCGTTACTCTTTGGGAGGAGACCGCCCCAGTCAAACTACCCACCAGACACTGTCCGCAACCCGGATTACGGGTCTACGTTAGAACACCAGCCATTAAAGGGTGGTATTTCAAGGTCGGCTCCACGCAGACTGGCGTCCACGCTTCAAAGCCTCCCACCTATCCTACACATCAAGGACCAGTGTTCAGTGTCAAGCTATAGTAAAGGTTCACGGGGTCTTTCCGTCTTGCCGCGGGTACACTGCATCTTCACAGCGAGTTCAATTTCACTGAGTCTCGGGTGGAGACAGCCTGGCCATCATTACGCCATTCGTGCAGGTCGGAACTTACCCGACAAGGAATTTCGCTACCTTAGGACCGTTATAGTTACGGCCGCCGTTTACCGGGGCTTCGATCAAGAGCTTCGCGTTGCCGCTAACCCCATCAATTAACCTTCCGGCACCGGGCAGGCGTCACACCGTATACGTCCACTTTCGTGTTTGCACAGTGCTGTGTTTTTAATAAACAGTTGCAGCCAGCTGGTATCTTCGACTGATTTCAGCTCCACCCGCAGGGGCTTCACCTACATATCAGCGTGCCTTCTCCCGAAGTTACGGCACCATTTTGCCTAGTTCCTTCACCCGAGTTCTCTCAAGCGCCTTGGTATTCTCTACCTGACCACCTGTGTCGGTTTGGGGTACGATTTGATGTTACCTGATGCTTAGAGGCTTTTCCTGGAAGCAGGGCATTTGTTACTTCAGCACCGTAGTGCCTCGTCATCACACCTCAGCGTTAAAAGGTACCGGATTTACCTGGAACCTCCGCCTACATGCTTAAACCGGGACAACCGTCGCCCGGCTAACATAGCCTTCTCCGTCCCCCCTTCGCAGTAACACCAAGTACAGGAATATTAACCTGTTTCCCATCGACTACGCCTTTCGGCCTCGCCTTAGGGGTCGACTCACCCTGCCCCGATTAACGTTGGACAGGAACCCTTGGTCTTCCGGCGAGCGGGCTTTTCACCCGCTTTATCGTTACTTATGTCAGCATTCGCACTTCTGATACCTCCAGCATGCCTCACAGCACACCTTCAACGGCTTACAGAACGCTCCCCTACCCAACAACACATAGTGTCGCTGCCGCAGCTTCGGTGCATGGTTTAGCCCCGTTACATCTTCCGCGCAGGCCGACTCGACCAGTGAGCTATTACGCTTTCTTTAAATGATGGCTGCTTCTAAGCCAACATCCTGGCTGTCTGTGCCTTCCCACATCGTTTCCCACTTAACCATGACTTTGGGACCTTAGCTGGCGGTCTGGGTTGTTTCCCTCTTCACGACGGACGTTAGCACCCGCCGTGTGTCTCCCGTGATAACATTCTTCGGTATTCGTAGTTTGCATCGGGTTGGTAAGCCGGGATGGCCCCCTAGCCGAAACAGTGCTCTACCCCCGAAGATGAGTTCACGAGGCGCTACCTAAATAGCTTTCGGGGAGAACCAGCTATCTCCCGGTTTGATTGGCCTTTCACCCCCAGCCACAAGTCATCCGCTAATTTTTCAACATTAGTCGGTTCGGTCCTCCAGTTAGTGTTACCCAACCTTCAACCTGCCCATGGCTAGATCACCGGGTTTCGGGTCTATACCCTGCAACTTAACGCCCAGTTAAGACTCGGTTTCCCTTCGGCTCCCCTATACGGTTAACCTTGCTACAGAATATAAGTCGCTGACCCATTATACAAAAGGTACGCAGTCACACCACGAAGGTGCTCCCACTGCTTGTACGTACACGGTTTCAGGTTCTTTTTCACTCCCCTCGCCGGGG
Source organism: Enterobacter sp. 3U4 (assembly GCF_057224565.1). Lineage (NCBI taxonomy): Bacteria > Pseudomonadati > Pseudomonadota > Gammaproteobacteria > Enterobacterales > Enterobacteriaceae > Enterobacter > Enterobacter sp. 3U4. The sequence goes on along the minus strand of NZ_CP136665.1, from coordinate 4,583,530 downwards.
TTCTTTTCGCCTTTCCCTCACGGTACTGGTTCACTATCGGTCAGTCAGGAGTATTTAGCCTTGGAGGATGGTCCCCCCATATTCAGACAGGATACCACGTGTCCCGCCCTACTCTTCGAGTTCACAACCTGTGTGCTTTCGTGTACGGGACTGTCACCCTGTACCGTGCGACTTTCCAGACGCTTCCACTAACACACAAGCTGATTCAGACTCTGGGCTGCTCCCCGTTCGCTCGCCGCTACTGGGGGAATCTCGGTTGATTTCTTTTCCTCGGGGTACTTAGATGTTTCAGTTCCCCCGGTTCGCCTCGTTAACCTATGTATTCAGTTAACGATAGTGCAACGAATTGCACTGGGTTTCCCCATTCGGACATCGCCGGGTCAAAGGTTCATATCACCTCGCCGGCGCTTTTCGCAGATTAGCACGTCCTTCATCGCCTCTGACTGCCAGGGCATCCACCGTGTACGCTTAGTCGCTTAACCTCACAACCCGAAGATGTTTCACTTCTGATTGCGAAAATTTGAGAGACTCGAACACACCTTAAAGATGTGTCGTTTCAATTTTCAGCTTGATCCAGATTTTTAAAGAGCAAATATCTCAAACATGACTCGCAAGTCAGTTTTGAGATATGACGGCAGGTGACTTTCACTCACGAACCAGCAAGTGGCGTCCCCTAGGGGATTCGAACCCCTGTTACCGCCGTGAAAGGGCGGTGTCCTGGGCCTCTAGACGAAGGGGACACTGAAGTCTCAATCGCAAGACGCCTTGCTATTTACTTTTCATCAGACAATCTGTGTGAGCACTACAAAGGCAGGTTCTTTAAGGTAAGGAGGTGATCCAACCGCAGGTTCCCCTACGGTTACCTTGTTACGACTTCACCCCAGTCATGAATCACAAAGTGGTAAGCGCCCTCCCGAAGGTTAAGCTACCTACTTCTTTTGCAACCCACTCCCATGGTGTGACGGGCGGTGTGTACAAGGCCCGGGAACGTATTCACCGTAGCATTCTGATCTACGATTACTAGCGATTCCGACTTCATGGAGTCGAGTTGCAGACTCCAATCCGGACTACGACGCACTTTATGAGGTCCGCTTGCTCTCGCGAGGTCGCTTCTCTTTGTATGCGCCATTGTAGCACGTGTGTAGCCCTACTCGTAAGGGCCATGATGACTTGACGTCATCCCCACCTTCCTCCAGTTTATCACTGGCAGTCTCCTTTGAGTTCCCGGCCGAACCGCTGGCAACAAAGGATAAGGGTTGCGCTCGTTGCGGGACTTAACCCAACATTTCACAACACGAGCTGACGACAGCCATGCAGCACCTGTCTCAGAGTTCCCGAAGGCACCAAAGCATCTCTGCTAAGTTCTCTGGATGTCAAGAGTAGGTAAGGTTCTTCGCGTTGCATCGAATTAAACCACATGCTCCACCGCTTGTGCGGGCCCCCGTCAATTCATTTGAGTTTTAACCTTGCGGCCGTACTCCCCAGGCGGTCGACTTAACGCGTTAGCTCCGGAAGCCACGCCTCAAGGGCACAACCTCCAAGTCGACATCGTTTACGGCGTGGACTACCAGGGTATCTAATCCTGTTTGCTCCCCACGCTTTCGCACCTGAGCGTCAGTCTTTGTCCAGGGGGCCGCCTTCGCCACCGGTATTCCTCCAGATCTCTACGCATTTCACCGCTACACCTGGAATTCTACCCCCCTCTACAAGACTCTAGCCTGCCAGTTTCGAATGCAGTTCCCAGGTTGAGCCCGGGGATTTCACATCCGACTTGACAGACCGCCTGCGTGCGCTTTACGCCCAGTAATTCCGATTAACGCTTGCACCCTCCGTATTACCGCGGCTGCTGGCACGGAGTTAGCCGGTGCTTCTTCTGCGGGTAACGTCAATTGCTGAGGTTATTAACCTCAACACCTTCCTCCCCGCTGAAAGTACTTTACAACCCGAAGGCCTTCTTCATACACGCGGCATGGCTGCATCAGGCTTGCGCCCATTGTGCAATATTCCCCACTGCTGCCTCCCGTAGGAGTCTGGACCGTGTCTCAGTTCCAGTGTGGCTGGTCATCCTCTCAGACCAGCTAGGGATCGTCGCCTAGGTGAGCCGTTACCCCACCTACTAGCTAATCCCATCTGGGCACATCTGATGGCAAGAGGCCCGAAGGTCCCCCTCTTTGGTCTTGCGACGTTATGCGGTATTAGCTACCGTTTCCAGTAGTTATCCCCCTCCATCAGGCAGTTTCCCAGACATTACTCACCCGTCCGCCGCTCGTCACCCGAGAGCAAGCTCTCTGTGCTACCGCTCGACTTGCATGTGTTAGGCCTGCCGCCAGCGTTCAATCTGAGCCATGATCAAACTCTTCAATTTAAGTTTGATGCTCGTGAATTAAACTTCGTAATGAATTACGTATGTTCACTCAGAGACTTGGTATTCATTTTTCGTCCGAGGACGTTAAGAATCCATGTCACTTTGAGTGCCCACACAGATTGTCTGATAAATTGTTAAAGAGCAGTGCAACGCGGCTTTCGCTCACCGTTGCGAGGTGGCGTATATTACGCTTTCCTCTTTCAGAGTCAACCCGTTATTTCAGGATTTTTTCTCTTCAACCGACCGGGTTGTTTGTGAAGTGATTCACATCCGCCGTGTCGATGGAGGCGCATTATAGGGATCCCATTTTTTAGCACAAGTATTTTTTAGATCTTTTTTTCCGACTGCTGATTTTCCGCGCTTTTCGCTGAAATCCCGCCCGATCTGCTTAAATATTGACGTATTTTGCCTTGCCTCGATCCATTAATATGATCAAAGTCTTCTGTATAGCGCTCATTGTTAGAGGTAGATATGCCCGCAGTATTACGTCCTTATAAAGATTTGTTCCCCCAAAAAGGCGATCGCGTGATGATCGATGCCAGCAGTGTGGTGATTGGCGATGTGCGAATGGCCGATGATGTCAGCATCTGGCCGCTCGTCGCCATCAGGGGAGATGTTAACTATGTGTCGATTGGTGCACGTACCAACATTCAGGACGGTAGCGTTCTGCATGTCACGCACAAATCCTCTTATAACCCCGAGGGTAATCCCCTCATCATTGGTGAAGAGGTTACCGTCGGCCATAAAGTGATGCTGCACGGCTGCACTATCGGAAATCGCGTCCTGGTTGGCATGGGATCGATTTTGCTGGATGGCGTCATAGTAGAAGATGACGTAATGATTGGTGCCGGTAGCCTGGTCCCGCAGAACAAGCGGCTGGAGAGCGGCTATCTCTATCTGGGAAGCCCGGTAAAACAGATCCGCCCCCTGAAGGAGGCAGAGATCGAAGGGTTAAAATACTCGGCGAACAACTACGTTAACTGGAAGAATGACTATTTGGATCAGGATAACCAAACCCAGCCCTGATCGTCTTCCTGCTGTTCGCGGATTAAATCGCTGGCTTCCTCTTCCAGATCCCAGCGATTTTCGCAAAATACCGCTAGCGGGTCTGTACCGCCAAAACGATGCAACAGCGTTTCTCCGTGGATGGCACAGGTAAGTTGCATACCCTGCACCAGCACCGGGAAACAGACCGCTTGTTTATGCTCATCCCAGCTCTCTCTGTCCGGGAAATGAATAGCCTGATTCACGCCGAAAGCTCCTGCTTTAGCTTTTCAATGACCGGCTCGACTGCAGGCAACACCCCGTGCCAGAGCAGCACCGCATGCGCGGCCTGCCCCACCAGCATTCCCAGCCCATCGGCTAACTGTTTCGCGCCGTGTTGTTCACACCAGTTCAGGAAAGGCGTCTTCCCTTTCTGATAGAACATGTCATAGAAGTACATATGCGCACTGACCAGCGAAGTCGGGATCGCCGGGATCTCACCGTTGATGCCGCTGGATGTGGCGTTAATGACAAGATCGAACTCACGTTCGGCAAGATCGTCAAGCGCTACCGCGCTCACGCTGCCGGTATGCGCAAACAACGCAGCCAGCGCTTCTGCCCGGGAAAAGGTTCTGTTCGTGATGGTCACCGAACAGTCCAGCGAAAGCAGAGGCAACAGAACGCCCCGCGATGCGCCACCCGCGCCAATCAGCAGGATTCGGAATCCGGACTTGATAAAGGAGAGTCTTTCCAGATCGCTGAGTAAACCAATCCCGTCGGTGTTGTCACCCAGAAGGCGTCCATCCTCAAGCCGTTTGAGAGTATTGACTGCGCCTGCAAGTGAAGCGCGCTCGGTCAGCTCATCCGCATGTTCGAATGCTTCCTCTTTAAACGGGACCGTCACATTCGCGCCTTTGCCCCCCGCGGCGAAAAAGGCCTCCAGCGTTGGGATAAAAGCATCCACTGGCGCCAGTACTCGACCGTAGGGATGATCTATCTGCAGCTGCTCCGCGAACTGCTGATGGATCAACGGTGACTTGCTGTGTGCAATGGGATTACCAAAAACAGCATAGGTTTCCATGAGATTACCCCTGGCGAAAACGTTCGCCGGTCAGAGCGTCGCGAATTTCAGACGGATTCAGGCGCCCTCCCGTTTCACCGACAGCGACAGGGAAGTCATTCCCGAACTGCGCCAGTACTTCTTCGGTTGTCCGACAAGGTGGCAATCCGGTCAGGTTGGCGCTGGTTGAGACCAGCGGTTTACCAAATGCCAGACACAGCTCCACCACCAGCGGATGATCGGTTACGCGAACGGCGAGGGAATCAAAACGTCCGGTTAACCAGCGAGGCGTTGTCGGCTGCGCCGGGAAAACGAAGGTCACCGGGCCAGGCCACGCGGAGAAGATAGTCTCGCGCTGAGCCGGCGTCAGCATGGAGTCATCGATATAGGGTTTAAGCTGCTCATAATTCGCAGCGATTAAAATCAATCCTTTCTCGACGGGTCTTTGTTTTAAGGCAAGCAGGCGGCTCACAGCCGTCTCGCTGTCAGGGTCGCAACCGACCCCAAAAACAGCTTCAGTTGGATAGGCGATGACTTCTTCATTTTTCAGTACGTCCACTGCATGCACAATGGAGCCTGATGGCAGGTTATTATTCACTGTTTTGATCCGCCGTAACCGGCTTTCCACATTGTTTACTGGCGCAGAAGCGTTTCATGCCTTGCGCGGTTTTCTTCTCTAGAAGTAGCGGGTAATTGCAATGAGGGCAGGTTCCCGCTACCGGTTTAAAATTGATAACAAACTGGCATTCAGGGTAGCGATCGCACGAATGGAAAGTCTTACCATAACGGGAGCGGCGCTGTACCAGTTGACCGCGCTGACACTGAGGGCACGCAATTGCCGTTTCATCAGGCTTATCAATTTGTTCCGTATGTTCACATTCCGGGTAGCGGCTACATCCAATAAACATGCCGAAGCGCCCCTGGCGTAAGGCGAGTTCGCCACCGCAGAGAGGACACAGCTGACCCTCCAGAATTTTAACGATATGCCCATCCGCCTGGCTTTTCAGAGGACGAACATAATCACATTCCGGATAGTGAGAACAACCGAGAAACGGGCCGTGTTTCCCGGACCGAATAACAAGTTCAGCCCCGCACTGCGGGCAGGGCTCGTTTTTATGCACCGTGAACAGTGCTGATTTGGCCATAACAACTCTTGGTGCTGCACATTGAATTAGTGCAGCATACCTTCATTCACTTCAAAGAGTAATTCTTCCATTTGCTGATAGGCGTTTTCACAGCCCGGGATATTAAACAGAACCATCAGGATCACCCACTTGAGATCTTCCAGTTCAAATTCTGCTGTATCCAGCGCCATAACGCGCTCTATCACCATTTCTCTCGTTTCGAGGTTTAGCACCTGAATCTGCTCAAGGAATAAAATGAATCCCCGGCAGCTGGCGTCCAGCCGTTCACACTCTTCAGCGGTATAAATGCGTACAGACAATGGGTCAGATGCAAGCTGCATCGGTTCGGCAAGGCCTTCCTGATAATCAGCCAGTTTTTCCAGCCACATCAACGCATTGTAGATATCTTCCCGCTCAAATCCCGCATCGGTAAGATCCTGTGTCAACTTGTCCTGATCCACTCGCATTTCTGCTTCGTTATGGATATAAGTCTCAAACAAATACATCAGTACGTCGAACATGGCATGCCCTCCTTAATCGGACATAGCCGCCGGGTACAGCTGCGATCCACCCTGCTAACTCCAGTTCGAGTAGCTGTGCTACCGTTACTGGCACAGGTTGGCCGGCACGTTCAGCGACAACGTCAACAGGTGTTACCTCATCTCCTACGTTAGCCAGGAGCTTGGGAAATGGCAATGCCACCTTTCCCTGATCTGATGAATATTGTCGCTTTTCGGGATCTTCCTGCAGCCATTGCAGTCCATATTGCAAATTTTCAAGAATGTCCCCTACTTCCGTTACCGGTGTGGCCCCTTGTTTAATCAGCCAGTGGGGCCCCTCGCATCCGGGGTTACCTATCGGGCCAGGTAAGGCAAAGACTTCTCGTCCCTGTTCGAGCGCGCATCGCGCCGTGACCAGCGAACCGCTTCTCCGCGCCGCTTCAACCACCAGCACGCCTTTGCTAAGGCCGCTGATTATTCTATTACGACGCGGAAAGTTTGCTGGCTTGGGCTGCGCGGAAAGCGGAAACTCAGACACTATCGCCCCGTCAGACTCAATAAGCCGCAGCGCCAATGCCTGATGCCGGCGTGGATAAATGCTAAAAAGACCGTTCCCCAGCACCGCGACACTTCGTCCTTTGACTGACAGCGCCGCGCTGTGGGCAACGCCGTCAATACCACAGGCCAGCCCGCTGGTGATCGTGAAACCGCTTTGTGAAAGTTGTTCGCACAGGATTTTCCCCCATCGCTCGCCGTACCATGACGGCGCACGACTGCCTACCACCGCCAGCTGAACGGTATTAAGCGTCTCTGGGTTACCTTTTATGAATAATGCCCCGGGATAGTCAGGGATCGTGCGCAGTAGAGGGGGATAAAGGGAATGATTGGCCGTTAATAAATGATGTCCCGGCTGCTCAAGCCATATCAGGCTACGTTCCAGCTCACTCTCACTCAACGCAAAGAACCGTTCAGCCTGCTTTACTGTCAGTCCAGCATTTCTTAAGACAAGCGTGTCGATGCCTTCCTGCCTGTGCAGTCGTGCAGCCGCTTCCATCATGACATCACCACACAGAGAACCTGTGTGCATGAGCCGTAGCCAAATCTCGGTAGACGTCATCCTTTCCCCTGCCATAAGCGCTCTCCGCAATCATTGCGATTGGTCACTGATGCTGTCAATCGATGGGGGATTTGTCTAGAATAGAGGTAGTATTCTTATCAACTCCTGAACACGACTCTGGAAATTTATGGCAGTTTTGCAAGTGTTACATATTCCGGACGAGCGCCTTCGCATCGTCGCTGAACCGGTCAAAGAAGTGAATGCAGAAATCCAGCGTATCGTTGATGATATGTTCGATACCATGTACGCCGAAGAGGGCATTGGCCTGGCGGCGACGCAGGTGGACATTCACAAGCGTATTATCGTGATTGATGTTTCTGAAAATCGCGATGGCCGCCTGGTGCTGATCAACCCTGAGTTGCTCGAAAAGAGTGGCGAAACCGGTATTGAGGAAGGCTGTCTGTCCATTCCTGAACAGCGTGCTTTAGTGCCGCGTGCCGAAAAAGTGAAAATTCGCGCCCTGGATCGTGACGGTAATCCGTTCGAACTGGAAGCCGACGACCTGCTGGCGATTTGTATTCAGCATGAGATGGATCACCTGGTCGGTAAACTGTTTATCGATTATCTCTCGCCGCTGAAACAGCAGCGTATTCGTCAAAAAGTAGAAAAACTGGATCGTTTGCGCTCTCGCGCATAACGTCCCCCCGGATACAAGGATCATCGTGTCTAAAACACTACGAATTATCTTCGCGGGAACCCCTGATTTTGCAGCGCGTCATCTTGACGCGCTGTTATCGTCTGGTCACCAGGTTGTTGGCGTCTTTACCCAGCCGGACCGTCCTGCTGGTCGCGGTAAAAAACTGATGCCGAGCCCAGTCAAGGTGCTGGCAGAAGAGCATGGGCTACCCGTTTTCCAGCCCGCATCGCTGCGCCCGCAGGAAAATCAGCAGCTGGTTGCTGACCTGAATGCCGACGTAATGGTGGTGGTGGCTTACGGTTTAATTCTGCCGAAAGCTGTGCTCGATATGCCTCGCCTGGGGTGCATCAACGTGCATGGGTCTCTGCTCCCGCGCTGGCGTGGTGCTGCACCTATCCAGCGCTCGCTGTGGGCAGGTGATGCCGAAACGGGCGTTACCATTATGAAGATGGACGTAGGTTTAGACACCGGCGATATGCTGTATAAACTGGCCTGCCCCATTACGTCAGACGATACCAGCGCCACGCTGTATGACAAACTGGCAGACCTTGGTCCACAAGGACTTATCGAGACACTCCAGCAGCTTGCTGACAATACGGCGAAACCAGAAGTTCAGGATGACGCGCTGGTGACTTATGCCGAAAAACTGAGCAAAGAAGAAGCGCGGATCGACTGGTCCCTTTCGGCCGCTCAGCTTGAACGCTGCATTCGCGCTTTTAATCCGTGGCCAATGAGCTGGATGGAGATTGATGAACAGCCGGTGAAAGTCTGGAAAGCCTCCGTCATTAGCGGTACTACCACGGCTGAACCCGGTACGATTGTTGACGCCAACAAGAACGGCATCCAGGTGTCGACTGCGCAAGGGATATTGAATCTTGAATCGCTCCAGCCGGCCGGTAAGAAAGCCATGAGCGCTCAGGATCTGTTAAATTCCCGTCGTGAATGGTTTATCCCGGGCAATCGCCTTGCCTGAGCAAATTTATCCTTAAGGCCCGGTGTTTCCGGGCATTTTTATTTTTACGGTTATGAAAAAACAAAATTTACGCAGTATGGCGGCTCAGGCCATTGAGCAGGTTATCGAGCAGGGGCAGTCATTAAGTAACGTCCTGCCCCCTCTGCAACAAAAAGTCTCTGATAAAGACAAAGCCCTGCTTCAGGAGCTATGCTTTGGCGTCCTGCGCACGCTCTCTCAGCTTGAATGGCTGATTAATAAGCTGATGTCACGCCCAATGACAGGCAAGCAGCGCACCGTACACTATTTGATTATGGTGGGTTTTTATCAGCTTCTTCATACCCGCATCCCACCTCATGCCGCGCTGGCAGAGACGGTGGAAGGTGCCGTTGCGATTAAACGTCCTCAGCTGAAAGGGCTGATCAACGGCGTATTACGTCAGTTCCAGCGACAGCAGGATGAGCTTCTGGCTGAATTTGCCCAAAGTGAAGCCCGCTTCCTGCATCCGGACTGGCTGTTGAAGCGCCTGAAAAAAGCTTATCCGCAGCAGTGGCAGGATATTGCCGATGCTAACAACCAGCGCCCGCCAATGTGGTTGCGCGTGAATCGTAATCATCACAGCCGTGACGCATGGCTGACCTTGCTCGAAGAAGCTGGAATGAGCGGCTTCCCCCATGACGCATACCCTGATGCCGTGCGCTTAGCATCGCCTGCACCGGTACATGCATTACCCGGTTTTGATGAAGGCTGGGTAACTGTACAGGATGCCTCGGCTCAGGGTTGCATGACCTGGCTTGAACCCCAAAACGGTGAGCAGATCCTCGATCTCTGCGCCGCACCGGGGGGCAAAACGACGCATATTCTTGAAGTGGCTCCGCAAGCCAGCGTGATGGCGGTGGACGTTGATGAGCAGCGTCTTTCACGCGTCTATGACAACCTCAAGCGCCTGGGTATGAAGGCACAGGTTAAGCAAGGCGATGGACGCAAACCCGCAGAATGGTGTGGTGATACCCAGTTCGATCGCATTTTGCTGGATGCCCCATGCTCTGCAACCGGTGTTATTCGTCGTCATCCGGACATCAAGTGGCTACGCCGCGATCGTGATATTAAGGAACTTGCCCAACTGCAATCCGACATTCTCGACGCCATTTGGCCACATCTTAAACCTGGCGGAACGCTGGTTTATGCAACCTGCTCCGTACTGCCGGAAGAAAACAGCCAGCAAATCGCGGCCTTCCTTAAACGTACGCCGGACGCCGCGCTGCGCGATACGGGAACGCCTGAAACCCCGGGTCTGCAGAACCTGCCGGGTGCTGAAGAGGGTGATGGCTTCTTTTACGCTAAGCTAATCAAAGAGTGATGTTGAGAACAGGTCGCGAGATATGAAGATTATCATTCTGGGTGCAGGACAGGTGGGCGGAACGCTGGCGGAAAACCTGGTTGGCGAAAACAACGACATCACCATCGTGGATACCAACGGCGATCGCCTGCGTGTGTTGCAGGACAAATTTGACCTGCGCGTTGTGCAGGGTCATGGTTCGCACCCACGTGTTCTTCGTGAGGCGGGCGCCGACGATGCCGACATGCTGGTTGCGGTAACCAGTTCTGATGAAACCAATATGGTGGCCTGTCAGGTGGCCTACTCGCTTTTCAACACGCCAAACCGAATTGCGCGTATTCGCTCTCCGGACTATGTTCGCGATGCTGAAAAACTGTTTAACTCAGAAGCGGTCCCTATTGATCATCTCATAGCCCCAGAACAGCTGGTTATCGATAATATCTACCGCCTGATCGAATATCCAGGCGCCCTGCAGGTGGTGAACTTTGCCGAGGGCAAAGTGAGTCTGGCGGTGGTTAAGGCCTATTACGGCGGCCCATTGATCGGCAATGCGCTTTCCACCATGCGCGAGCACATGCCGCATATCGATACGCGCGTCGCAGCGATTTTCCGTCACGACAGGCCAATTCGTCCGCAGGGATCCACGATTGTTGAAGCCGGTGATGAGGTGTTCTTTATTGCGGCCTCACAGCATATTCGTGCGGTGATGAGTGAACTTCAGCGTCTCGAAAAACCCTATAAACGCATTATGCTGGTCGGCGGCGGCAATATCGGTGCCGGTCTGGCACACCGGCTGGAAAAAGATTACAGCGTGAAGTTGATCGAGCGCGATCAACAGCGTGCTGCTGAACTGGCGGAAAAACTGCAAAATACGATCGTATTTTATGGTGATGCGTCCGATCAGGAGCTACTGGCTGAAGAGCATATTGATCAAGTTGATCTCTTTATTGCCGTCACCAACGATGACGAGGCAAATATAATGTCCGCCATGCTCGCGAAGCGCATGGGGGCAAAAAAAGTCATGGTGCTTATCCAGCGCAAGGCGTATGTCGATCTGGTTCAGGGCAGCGTTATTGATATTGCCATTTCCCCTCAGCAGGCGACCATTTCCGCGCTCCTGAGCCATGTGCGTAAAGCGGATATTGTCGGTGTGTCATCGCTCCGCCGCGGCGTAGCGGAAGCCATTGAAGCCGTGGCGCACGGAGATGAAACCACATCACGCGTCGTGGGCCGTTCGATAGACGAAATTAAGCTGCCACCGGGCACGATTATCGGTGCCGTCGTGCGCGGGAATGATGTCATGATTGCCAATGATAATTTACGTATTGAGCAAGGCGATCACGTTATTATGTTCCTTACCGATAAAAAGTTTATTACCGACGTCGAACGTTTATTCCAGCCAAGTCCATTCTTCCTTTAATGTGTCGGGTGCCTGAAAAAGTGCACCCGCCCTTTATCCTTTTCATTTCTGTGCCTTTTATTTTTCATAACGTTTAATTATCCCGAATGGCAATTAGCTAATCATTTGTTAAACTTATAGTCGTCAGCTGGCACAAGGAGAACAAAATGAGTTTTATTAAAGAATTTCGCGAATTTGCGATGCGCGGAAACGTGGTGGATTTGGCAGTGGGTGTCATTATTGGTGCGGCATTCGGCAAGATTGTTTCATCATTAGTGGCCGACATTATCATGCCACCTTTAGGGTTGCTAATCGGGGGCATTGATTTCAAACAATTCGCTTTCACGCTGCGTGAAGCACAAGGCGATGTTCCGGCAGTCGTGATGCACTACGGCGTATTTATTCAGAACGTATTTGATTTTGTGATTGTCGCGTTTGCCATTTTTATGGCTATCAAGCTGATCAACAGGCTCAACCGTAAAAAAGAAGAGCCGGCTGCAGCACCTGCACCAACGAAAGAAGAAGTGCTGCTGAGTGAGATCCGCGATCTGTTAAAAGAGCAGAATAACCGCGTTTAATCAAAAGATTAAAGCAGGAAGGCCAGTGGTAAATAAGCGATTCGCTTGCTTGCCACTGGCCTCCCAGTTACCCCGTTTTTCATGTTTGTCTTTACGCAAATAACTTCCTTTCCCTTTTTTATTCTTCTCAACTCGCTGCCTGAATAACGGGTCGTGAAGTAACGCCTCAATGGCATTGTCTTTTATCTGTCCTTTCGTGTGCTGATAGCGGCTCATAAATTCTCCTGAGCATGGATTATGACGACGGGAGTCTAGACCCGGCAGAACTAAAAATCAACAGCCCTGTGTTTCTCCACTCGCTCCCTGTTCAAGAGCTTCGAGAATTGAACAGTAAATGCTGCTGTGGGCCGTACCGCAGCAGGCATCATTCAGCCTTTGCAGAGAGCGCTGCATGGTTTGCAGTTCCTGTATACGCGCTTCAACTTCATCCAGCCGGGCCTGCACTATACTTTTAGATTCCTGGCAGGTGTGATGTTCCGGATCGATGCGGATCGATAATAACTCGCGGATCGAGTCTAATGTGAAGCCGAGCTGACGCGCATAACGAATAAACCGCAGGCGCTGCAGATCGTTATCGGTATAAAGACGAAAGCCTCCTTCAGTCCGAACTTCATGATCGATCATCTGCTGCTTTTCGTAATATCGGATGGTATCCGGCGTGACGTTCGCGAGCTTCGCAAGTTCACCAATACGGTACATAACTACTCCTCGTTTATTTTCCGCAACAAGCTTTCACCGTATTTACCGTGCAGAAAGTCAGTGTTCATTCCTGCCTGGCGCAGCTTGAGTTCAAGCAGGGTGAGGCGGCGGCTAAGTTCAGAATGTCGCGGATCGTCATGGCGGATCCCATTGAGAAGATCGGCCAGTTCAACAGCCTCTCTGCGCTGTTCGAGCTCCGGAGGGAGGCAGCCCGCGTTTTTCAGTAAACGGTATCCAGCCCGTAGTTCAGGCGCGATGTGCGAATCATCGTCAAGCACAAGGGGTTCGCCGCTACCCGGAAGATCGTCGAATTCGCCTTTTTTTTGGGCATCGCGAATATGGCGTTCTGCCCACTGGTCAAGCAACCACATTACCAGCTCCAGGGGATGAACAGAATTGATACAGACATTGTAGAGAAGTGGGGATATCGCGGATATAAAAAAACCCGCCGGAGCGGGTTTTTTTACGTTACTGCAGATTACTCTGCAGCAGCTTCTGCTTTCTCTGAACGATCAACCAGCTCGATGTAAGCCATCGGCGCGTTGTCGCCTGCACGGAAACCACACTTCAGAATGCGAGTGTAACCACCGGCACGGCTCGCGAAACGCGGGCCCAGTTCGTTAAACAGTTTTGCCACGATCTCGTTATCACGAGTACGGGCGAATGCCAGACGACGATTAGCAACGCTGTCAGTCTTGGCAAGAGTAATCAGCGGCTCAACTACGCGACGCAGCTCTTTCGCTTTAGGCAGGGTCGTCTTGATGATCTCATGACGAACCAGTGAACCTGCCATGTTGCGGAACATAGCCTGGCGATGGCTGCTGTTGCGGTTCAGTTGACGACCACTCTTACGATGGCGCATGACCTTATCCTTCTCAGTAAAACCTTAACCTGTGATCCGGTTACTCGTCAGCAATGCTTGCTGGTGGCCAGTTTTCCAGGCGCATGCCCAGAGACAGACCACGTGAAGCCAGCACGTCTTTAATCTCAGTAAGAGATTTTTTACCCAGGTTCGGCGTTTTCAGCAACTCAACCTCGGTACGCTGTACCAGATCACCGATATAGTGGATAGCTTCTGCCTTGAGGCAGTTAGCAGAGCGGACAGTCAATTCGAGATCGTCAACAGGGCGCAGCAGGATCGGATCGAATTCTGGTTTCTCTTCTTTCACTTCCGGCTGACGTACATCACGTAAGTCAACGAAAGCTTCCAGTTGTTCTGCCAGGATGGTCGCCGCACGACGAATCGCCTCTTCAGGATCGATTGTGCCATTGGTTTCCATTTCGATGACCAGCTTGTCCAGGTCGGTACGCTGTTCTACACGCGCTGCTTCAACATTGTAGGCAATACGCTCTACAGGGCTGTAGCATGCGTCGACCAGCAGACGGCCGATTGGGCGCTCATCTTCTTCCGAATGAATTCGGGCAGAAGCCGGCACATAACCACGACCGCGCTGAACTTTGATACGCATGCTAATAGCTGCGTTCTCATCGGTCAGGTGGCAGATCACGTGCTGCGGCTTGACGATTTCAACATCACCGTCGTGGGTGATGTCGGCTGCAGTCACAGGGCCAATGCCAGATTTATTCAGAGTAAGAATAACTTCATCTTTACCCTGAACTCTCACCGCCAGCCCTTTCAGGTTGAGCAGGATTTCAAGGATATCTTCCTGAACGCCTTCTTTGGTGCTGTACTCATGAAGTACACCATCAATCTCAACCTCGGTCACCGCGCAACCCGGCATCGATGAGAGCAGAATACGGCGCAGTGCGTTACCCAGAGTATGGCCAAAGCCACGCTCTAAAGGCTCAAGGGTCACCTTGGCGTGCGTCGAACTCACTTGCTCGATATCTACCAGGCGCGGTTTTAGAAACTCTGTCACAGAACCCTGCATTGTGTCCTCTCTTTGGTACTAAGCTTTACTTGGAGTAAAGCTCGACGATCAGGTGTTCGTTAATGTCCGCAGACAGATCAGAACGTTCTGGCTGACGCTTGAACGTACCTTCCATCTTGCCAGCATCAACTTCCAGCCAGGTTGGCTTTTCACGCTGCTCAGCCAGCTCCAGAGCGGCCTTCACGCGAGATTGCTTTTTCGCTTTCTCACGAATGCTAACAACGTCATTCGCTTTAACCTGATAAGAAGCGATGTTAACAACACGACCGTTTACCATGATTGCTTTGTGGCTAACCAGCTGACGTGATTCAGCACGAGTAGCGCCGAAGCCCATACGGTATACAACGTTGTCCAGACGACCTTCCAGCAGAGCCAGCAGGTTTTCACCTGTGTTGCCTTTCAGACGTGCTGCTTCTTTATAGTAGTTACGGAACTGACGCTCCAGCACACCGTACATACGGCGAACTTTTTGCTTTTCACGCAACTGCACACCATAGTCAGACAGACGCGGTTTACGCGCACCGTGCTGGCCAGGAGCTTGTTCAATTTTACACTTGGTATCGATCGCGCGAACGCCAGACTTAAGGAATAAGTCGGTGCCCTCACGACGGCTCAGCTTGAGCTTAGGACCCAAATATCTTGCCATTTTCTATCTCCAACTAACCTAAAAAACGGAGCGTTATACGCGACGTTTTTTAGGCGGACGACAACCGTTATGAGGGATCGGAGTCACATCAGTAATATTCGTGATGCGGAAACCAGCGGCGTTCAGAGCGCGAACAGTAGATTCACGACCCGGACCCGGACCTTTAACCATAACTTCCAGATTCTTGATGCCGTATTCTTTTACGGCTTCTGCGCAACGCTCTGCTGCAACCTGAGCTGCGAACGGAGTGGATTTGCGAGAACCACGGAAACCGGAACCACCGGCTGTTGCCCAACCCAATGCGTTACCCTGACGATCAGTAATAGTAACGATGGTGTTGTTGAAAGAAGCATGGATATGAGCCACGCCGTCAGAGACTTGTTTTCTTACACGTTTACGTGCACGAACTGGTGCCTTTGCCATTATTCAATCACCCCGATTATTTCTTGATCGGTTTGCGCGGACCCTTACGGGTACGTGCGTTGGTCTTAGTACGCTGACCGCGCACTGGCAGACCACGACGATGACGCAAACCGCGATAGCAACCAAGATCCATCAGGCGCTTGATGCTCATGCTGATTTCACGGCGCAGATCACCTTCAACGACAAATTTGGCAACTTCGTCACGCAGCGTGTCGATTTGTTCTTCAGACAGCTCACTGATCTTAACATCTTCAGCGATACCCGCTGCAGCCAGAATGGCTTTAGAACGGGTCTTGCCGACGCCGTAGATCGAAGTTAATGCGATCACAGCATGTTTCTGATCAGGAATGTTAATGCCTGCTATACGGGCCACTATGCACTCCTACTATTTAATATGTACGCACCATGCTGAAAAGCCCGTTTTCAGGATACTCAAATGGAAACGTACAGACATACAAAAGATTGGCTGGCTAATCTAGCCAGCTCAACCCAACTTTGCAAGAAAAATATGCGAAATAATCAGCCTTGGCGCTGTTTATGCTTCGGCTCGGCACTGCAAATCACACGGATGACACCATCACGCTTAACGATTTTGCAGTTACGGCATAATTTCTTGACGGAAGCACGAACTTTCATTTTTACTCTCCGTAACTTCTCAGGCGACCATTTAGCGGCCGTAGCCTTTCAGGTTCGCCTTCTTCAATGCAGACTCATACTGACTGGACATCATCAGAGTTTGCACTTGAGCCATAAAGTCCATAATCACGACAACAACGATAAGCAGTGAGGTCCCACCGAAGTAGAACGGTACTTTCATTGCATCACGCATGAACTCCGGGATCAGGCAGATAAAAGTAATATAGAGCGCACCAACCAAAGTCAGGCGGGTCATTACTTTATCGATATACTTCGCCGTTTGCTCTCCCGGACGAATTCCTGGTACAAATGCACCGGACTTCTTCAGGTTATCTGCTGTTTCACGCGGGTTGAAGACCAACGCCGTGTAGAAGAAACAGAAGAAGATGATCGCAGACGCATAGAGTAACACATAAAGTGGTTGCCCAGGCTGCAAATACAGCGAAATTGTTGTCAGCCAGTTCCAACCAGTACCGCCCCCGAACCATGACGCGATGGTTGCCGGGAACAGAATAATACTGGAAGCGAAGATAGCCGGGATAACCCCCGCCATGTTCACTTTCAGCGGTAAATGTGTGCTCTGTGCAGCATAGACACGACGACCCTGCTGACGTTTCGCGTAGTTCACCACAATGCGGCGTTGACCACGTTCAACGAAGACAACAAAGAACGTCACTGCAAATACTAATACTGCAACCAACAGCAACAGGAGGAAGTGCAGGTCGCCTTGACGCGCTTGCTCGATAGTATGGGCGATGGCTGGCGGGAGGCCCGCAACAATACCGGCGAAGATAATGATTGAGATACCGTTACCGATACCACGCTCAGTAATCTGTTCGCCGAGCCACATCAGGAACATTGTCCCTGTGACCAGACTTACAACAGCGGTGAAGTAGAATGCAAAGCCCGGGTTTAACACCAGGCCCTGCATACCAGGCATATTCGGCAGACCGGTAGCAATACCGATCGACTGGAATATTGCCAGCACCAGAGTACCGTAACGGGTGTACTGACTAATCTTACGACGTCCAGACTCCCCTTCTTTCTTCAACTCTGCCAGGGCCGGATGAACGACCGTCAGCAGCTGGATAATAATAGATGCCGAAATGTACGGCATAATACCCAATGCGAAGATAGAAGCACGGCTGAGAGCACCACCAGAGAACATGTTGAACATTTCAATGATGGTGCCTCGCTGTTGCTCAAGCAGTTTGGCAAGTACAGCGGCATCGATACCAGGGATCGGAATAAAAGAGCCAATACGGAACACAATCAGCGCGCCGATAACAAACAGCAGTCTGCGTTTCAGCTCGCCAAATCCACCTTTGGCACTTTGAAAATCTAATCCCGGTTGCTTAGCCATCTGCTACTTATTCCTCAATTTTACCGCCAGCAGCTTCGATAGCAGCACGAGCACCTTTAGTAACACGCAGGCCACGAACAGTTACCGGAGTAGAAACTTCACCAGCCAGGATCACTTTCGCGAACTCGATCTGGATACCGATAATGTTTGCTGCTTTCAGCGTGTTCAGGTCTACAACGCCGCCTTCAACTTTCGCCAGGTCAGACAGACGGATTTCCGCTGTGATCGCTGCTTTGCGAGAGGTGAAGCCGAACTTCGGCAGACGACGGTACAGTGGCATCTGGCCACCCTCGAAACCGCGACGTACGCCACCGCCAGAACGAGAGTTCTGACCTTTGTGACCACGACCACCGGTTTTGCCGAGGCCAGAACCGATACCACGACCCAGGCGTTTACCCGCCTTTTTAGAGCCTTCGGCCGGAGACAGAGTATTTAAACGCATCTCTTACTCCTCAACTTTAACCATGAAGTAAACCGCGTTGACCATACCACGAACAGCAGGAGTATCCTCGCGCTCAACGGTATGACCAATACGACGCAGACCCAGGCCAAGCAGCGTTGCCTTGTGTTTCGGCAGACGACCGATTGCACTGCGGGTTTGAGTGATTTTAATAGTCTTTGCCATGGTCAATTACCCCAGAATTTCTTCAACGGATTTACCACGCTTGGCAGCGACCATTTCTGGAGAATTCATATTTTCCAGGCCATCAATAGTTGCACGAACCACGTTGATCGGGTTGGTGGAACCATATGCTTTGGCCAGAACGTTATGAACCCCAGCAACTTCCAGAACGGCGCGCATTGCACCACCGGCGATGATACCGGTACCTTCTGAAGCTGGCTGCATGAATACACGAGAACCCGTGTGAACACCTTTAACTGGGTGCTGCAGGGTGCCGTTGTTCAGCGCGACGTTAATCATATTGCGACGGGCTTTTTCCATCGCTTTCTGGATCGCTGCTGGAACTTCACGCGCTTTACCGTAACCAAAACCAACGCGACCGTTACCATCGCCTACTACAGTCAGAGCTGTGAAGGAGAAAATACGACCACCTTTAACGGTTTTAGATACGCGGTTTACCGCGATCAGCTTTTCCTGCAGTTCGCCAGCCTGTTTTTCGATGTGAGCCATCTTACACCTCTACCTTAGAACTGAAGGCCAGCTTCACGGGCAGCATCTGCCAGTGCCTGGACACGACCATGATATTGGAACCCGGAACGGTCAAAGGAAACATTGCTGATGCCTTTTTCCAGAGCGCGTTCAGCAACAGCTTTACCTACAGCTGCAGCGGCGTCTTTGTTACCGGTGTACTTCAATTGTTCTGAGATAGCTTTTTCTACAGTAGAAGCAGCTACCAGAACTTCAGAACCGTTCGGTGCAATT
Organism: Enterobacter sp. 3U4; assembly: GCF_057224565.1. Taxonomy (NCBI): domain Bacteria; kingdom Pseudomonadati; phylum Pseudomonadota; class Gammaproteobacteria; order Enterobacterales; family Enterobacteriaceae; genus Enterobacter; species Enterobacter sp. 3U4. The sequence goes on along the minus strand of NZ_CP136665.1, from coordinate 4,564,432 downwards.
ACCTGTGCGTAAATATGACGCGGGGTACGATGTACCACCAGGCGAGTTGCACCCAGCTCTTTGAGCTTGCGGCGTGCGCGGGTCGCACGACGGATACGAGCAGATTTCTTATCCATAGTGTTACCTTACTTCTTCTTAGCCTCTTTGGTACGCACGACTTCGTCGGCGTAACGAACACCCTTGCCTTTGTAAGGCTCAGGACGACGGTAGGCGCGCAGATCTGCTGCAACCTGACCGATCAGCTGTTTATCAGCGCCTTTCAGCACGATTTCAGTTTGAGTCGGACATTCTGCAGTGATACCGGCCGGCAGCGGATGCTCAACAGGGTGTGAGAAGCCCAGAGACAGGCCTACTGCATTCCCTTTGATAGCTGCACGATAACCTACACCAACCAGCTGAAGCTTTTTAGTGAAGCCTTCGGTAACACCAACAACCATTGAGTTCAGCAGGGCACGCGCGGTACCAGCCTGAGCCCATCCATCCACGAAACCATCACGTGGACCGAAGGTCAGAGCGTTATCTGCATGTTTAACTTCAACAGCTTTGTTGAGGGTACGAGTCAGCTCGCCGTTTTTACCTTTGATCGTAATAACCTGACCGTCGATTTTTACATCAACGCCGGCAGGAATAACGACCGGTGCTTTAGCAACACGAGACATTCTTTCCTCCGATTAGGCTACGTAGCAGATAATTTCGCCACCAAGACCAGCCTGGCGCGCTGCACGATCAGTCATAACACCTTTAGAGGTAGAAACAACTGCGATACCAAGACCAGCCATAACTTTTGGCAGCTCATCTTTTTTCTTATAGATGCGCAGGCCTGGGCGGCTGACACGCTGAATGCTTTCTACAACAGCTTTACCCTGGAAATACTTGAGAGTAAGTTCCAGTTCCGGCTTGGTGTCGCCTTCAACTTTAAAATCTTCGATAAAACCTTCTTCCTTCAGCACGTTGGCAATTGCCACTTTCAGCTTGGCGGAAGGCATGGTGACCGCAACTTTGTTCGCGGCCTGACCGTTACGGATACGGGTCAGCATATCCGCGATCGGATCTTGCATGCTCATCTGTCTTTACTCCCGTGATTCAATTGGTAATTACCAGCTAGCCTTTTTCAAGCCTGGCACTTCACCGCGCATAGCGGCTTCACGCAGTTTGATACGGCTCAACCCAAACTTGCCCACATAACCATGTGGACGACCTGTTTGACGACAGCGGTTACGCTGACGAGACGGGCTGGAATCACGCGGCAGAGACTGCAGCTTGAGAACCGCATTCCAACGATCTTCGTCGGAAGCGTTCACATCAGAAATGATCGCTTTCAGTTCAGCGCGTTTAGCGAAGAATTTATCAGCTAAAGCTACGCGCTTTACTTCGCGTGCTTTCATTGATTGCTTAGCCATTCAGTAACCCTACCTTACTTGCGGAACGGGAAGTCAAAGGCAGCCAGCAGAGCACGGCCTTCTTCGTCAGATTTCGCAGTAGTGGTAATGGTAATATCCAAACCACGCACGCGGTCGACTTTATCGTAGTCGATTTCTGGGAAGATGATCTGCTCACGGACACCCATGCTGTAGTTACCACGACCGTCGAAAGACTTAGCGGACAAGCCACGGAAGTCACGGATACGTGGAACAGCAATAGTGATCAGGCGCTCAAAGAACTCCCACATGCGTTCGCCACGCAGAGTTACTTTACAGCCGATCGGATAGCCCTGACGGATTTTGAAGCCTGCAACAGATTTGCGTGCTTTGGTGATCAGCGGTTTTTGACCGGAGATTGCTGTCAGGTCAGCTGCTGCGTTATCCAGCAGTTTCTTGTCAGCGATCGCTTCACCAACACCCATGTTCAGGGTGATCTTCTCGACCCGAGGGACTTGCATGACAGAATTGTAGTTAAACTCAGTCATGAGTTTGTTAACTACTTCGTCTTTGTAGTAATCATGCAGTTTCGCCATCGTACTACTCCAAATTACTTGATAGTTTCGCTGTTAGACTTGAAGAAACGGACTTTTTTGCCGTCTTCGAATCTAAAGCCTACACGGTCAGCCTTGCCGGTAGCCGCATTGAAGATTGCAACGTTAGAAACCTGAATAGCAGCTTCTTTTTCAACGATGCCACCTGGTTGGTTCAGGGCCGGAACCGGCTTCTGATGTTTCTTAACCAGGTTGATACCTTCAACGACAAGTTTGCCGGAAGACAGAACATTTTTTACTTTACCGCGTTTACCTTTATCTTTACCGGTTAACACGATAACTTCGTCATCACGACGGATTTTCGCTGCCATGATTCGCTCCTTAGAGTACTTCTGGTGCCAGAGAGATAATTTTCATGAACTTCTCAGTACGAAGTTCACGAGTTACCGGCCCAAAGATACGCGTGCCGATAGGCTGCTCGCTGTTATTGTTTAAAATAACGCATGCATTACCATCGAAGCGAATGACAGAACCGTCAGGGCGACGAACACCCTTCTTGGTGCGCACCACTACCGCCTTCAGCACATCACCTTTTTTGACCTTACCACGTGGAATTGCTTCCTTGATGGTGATCTTGATGATGTCGCCTACGCCTGCGTAGCGACGGTGCGAGCCACCCAGAACCTTGATACACATTACGCGACGTGCACCGGAGTTGTCGGCGACGTTCAGCATAGTCTGTTCTTGGATCATTTTAGTGCTCCGCTAATGTCAACTACTACCTGAGACTCTAAAATCAGAGCCGTTAAAAAGCCCCATATCGAGGGCGCGGCATTATAACACCGCTTCTGCAATATGGGTAGAAAAAATAAACGGCTCATCGCTGAGCCGTTTATTCGTATTGAGAAGGCGTACTGTATTACAGAACCGCTTTCTCTACAACGCGAACCAGCGTCCAGGACTTAGTCTTGGACAGTGGACGGCATTCACGGATTTCAACCTTGTCGCCGATACCACATTCGTTGTTCTCGTCATGTACGTGCAGTTTGGTCGTACGCTTGATGAATTTACCGTAGATCGGGTGTTTCACAATACGTTCGATAGCTACAACAATGGATTTCTCCATTTTGTCGCTAACAACACGACCTTGCAGAGTACGGATTTTATCGGTCATTACGCACCCGCCTTCTGAGTCAGTAAAGTCTTAACGCGTGCAACATTGCGACGCACTTGCTTCAGCAGGTGAGTCTGTTGCAGCTGGCCACTTGCAGCCTGCATACGCAGGTTGAACTGCTCACGCAGCAGGTTCAGCAGCTCAGCGTTCAGCTCTTCAACGCTTTTTTCACGCAGCTCTTTTGCTTTCATTACATCACCGTCTTAGTTACAAAGGTGGTTTTGATAGGCAGTTTCGCTGCTGCCAGGCCGAAGGCTTCACGGGCCAGCTCTTCCGGAACACCGTCCATTTCATACAGGACTTTGCCCGGTTGGATCAAGGCAACCCAGTACTCCACGTTACCTTTACCTTTACCCATACGAACTTCCAGCGGCTTCTCGGTGATCGGTTTGTCCGGGAATACACGGATCCAGATCTTACCTTGACGCTTAACTGCACGGGTCATTGCACGACGTGCTGCTTCGATCTGACGTGCAGTCAGACGACCACGGCCAACAGCTTTCAGACCGAAAGTGCCGAAGCTAACATCCGTACCCTGCGCCAGACCACGGTTGCGGCCTTTGTGCACTTTACGGAATTTTGTACGCTTTGGTTGTAACATCAGCGACGCTCCTTATTTACGGCCTTTACGCTGCTGCTTTTTAGGTTGAGCAGCCGGTTTTTCCGGTTGTTCAACAGCAGCCATACCACCCAGGATCTCACCTTTGAAGATCCATACCTTAACGCCGATTACACCGTAAGTGGTGTGCGCTTCAGAGGTGTTGTAGTCGATGTCAGCACGCAGAGTGTGCAGCGGTACGCGACCTTCACGGTACCATTCGGTACGTGCGATTTCCGCGCCGCCCAGACGGCCGCTAACTTCAACTTTGATACCTTTAGCGCCCAGACGCATTGCGTTCTGTACAGCACGCTTCATAGCACGACGGAACATAACACGACGTTCCAGCTGTGAAGTGATGCTGTCAGCAACCAATTTAGCGTCCAGTTCAGGCTTACGAACTTCAGCGATATTGATCTGTGCAGGAACGCCAGCGATATCCGCTACGACCTTGCGCAGTTTTTCTACGTCTTCGCCTTTCTTACCGATAACGATGCCAGGACGAGCAGTGTGAATAGTCACACGGATGCTCTTCGCTGGACGCTCGATAACGATACGAGATACAGACGCTTTAGCCAGTTCCTTAGTCAGGTACTGACGTACTTTAAAATCGCTGTCCAGGTTGTCAGCGAATTCTTTGGTGTTCGCAAACCAGGTAGAGTTCCATGGTTTTACAATACCCAGGCGAATACCATTAGGATGTACTTTCTGACCCATTGCTAGTCTCCAGAGTCTCAGCGATCGGACACAACCACAGTAATGTGGCTGGTGCGCTTCAGGATGCGATCTGCACGACCTTTCGCACGCGGCATAATGCGCTTCATGCTTGGGCCTTCATCTACGAAAATTTTCGCGACTTTCAGATCGTCGATGTCAGCGCCATCGTTGTGTTCAGCGTTAGCAATGGCAGATTCCAGTACTTTCTTGACCAATACCGCAGCTTTCTTGTTGGTATAGGTCAGGATGTCCAGGGCCTGCGACACTTTCTTACCGCGAATCAGGTCAGCAACAAGGCGAACCTTCTGAGCAGAAGAACGAGCATGGCGATGTTGAGCTAAAGTTTCCATCTCTTCCTCCTACCTTATTTCTTCTTCGCTTTTTTATCAGCAGCGTGGCCGCGATAAGTACGAGTCGGTGCGAATTCACCCAGTTTGTGACCGACCATTTCGTCGGAAACAAATACTGGAACGTGCTGACGACCATTATGGACAGCGATGGTCAAACCGATCATGTTAGGAAAGATCGTTGAACGACGGGACCAAGTGCGCAGGGGCTTCTTGTCTCCGCTTTCCACCGCTTTCTCTACCTTCTTCAGCAAGTGCAGGTCAATAAAAGGACCTTTCTTGAGAGAACGTGGCATGGCTTATCCTCTAAAATTATTTGCTACGGCGACGTACGATAAATTTATCAGTACGCTTGTTGCTGCGGGTCTTCTTACCTTTGGTCTGAACGCCCCACGGAGTTACCGGGTGCTTACCAAAGTTACGACCTTCACCACCACCATGTGGGTGGTCGACTGGGTTCATCGCAGTACCGCGAACGGTAGGACGAACACCACGCCAGCGTGCAGCACCTGCTTTACCCAGAACGCGCAGCATATGCTCAGCATTGCCAACTTCGCCCAGAGTAGCGCGGCAGTCTGCTTCGACTTTACGCATTTCACCAGAACGCAGACGCAGGGTGACATAAGCACCATCACGAGCAACGATCTGAACGTAAGTACCAGCGGAACGTGCCAGCTGACCGCCTTTACCTGGTTTCATTTCTACGTTATGAACGGTAGAACCAACCGGGATATTGCGCATCGGCAGGGTGTTGCCTGCTTTGATTGCAGCATCAACGCCAGACTGAATCTGGTCGCCAGCTTTCAGGCCTTTAGGGGCCAGGATGTAACGGCGTTCGCCGTCTTTGTACAGAACCAGCGCGATGTTCGCGGAACGGTTCGGATCGTACTCAAGACGTTCAACAACTGCTGGGATACCGTCTTTGTTGCGTTTGAAGTCAACAATACGATAAGCCTGCTTGTGGCCACCACCGATGTGACGAGTGGTGATACGGCCATTGTTGTTACGACCACCGGATTTGCTGTTTTTTTCCAGCAACGGAGCAAAAGGTTTGCCCTTGTGCAGCTCAGGGTTAACCACTTTAACTACGTGGCGACGACCCGGAGATGTCGGTTTACATTTAACAACTGCCATTGTATTACTCCTCCGACTTACTCAGCGCCGCCAACGAAGTCCAGATTCTGGCCTTCTTTCAGGGTGACGTAAGCTTTTTTCCAGTCGCTACGACGACCGATACGCTGTCCGTGACGTTTAACTTTCCCTTTAACTACCAGGGTGTTAACGACTTCGACTTCGACTTCAAACAGTTTCTGCACAGCAGCTTTGATCTCTGCTTTGGTCGCGTCTTTAGCAACTTTGAGAACGATGGTGTTTGTTTTTTCCATCGCAGTAGACGCTTTTTCAGAAACGTGCGGTGCGCGAAGCACCTTCAGCAGACGTTCTTCACGAATCATGCCAGCATCTCCTCAACTTGCTTAACAGCATCAGCAGTCATTACGACTTTGTCGAAGGCGATCAGGCTAACCGGGTCGATACCAGTCGCATCGCGTACGTCAACCTTGTGCAGGTTACGTGCGGCCAGGAACAGGTTCTCGTCCAGCTCACCGGTGATGATCAGCACATCTTCCAGAGCCATGTCTTTCAGTTTCTGTGCCAGCAGCTTAGTTTTAGGCGCTTCAACAGAGAACTTCTCGACAACGATCAGACGATCCTGACGTACCAGTTCGGACAGGATGCTTTTCAGCGCGCCGCGGTACATCTTTTTGTTAACTTTTTGACTGTGGTCCTGTGGACGCGCAGCGAAGGTCACGCCACCTGAACGCCAGATCGGGCTCTTGATAGAACCTGAACGCGCACGGCCGGTACCTTTCTGGCGCCATGGCTTTTTGCCAGAACCAGTTACTTCAGCACGAGTCTTCTGAGCACGAGTACCCTGACGAGCACCAGCTGCATAAGCAACAACAACCTGGTGAACCAGCGCTTCGTTGAAATCACGACCGAAGGTAGTTTCGGAAACAGTCAGCGCGCTCTGCGCGTCTTTCAATACTAATTCCATTGCTATCCCCTTACGCCTTCACAGCTGGTTTAACGATCAGGTCGCTACCGGTTGCACCCGGAACTGCACCTTTAACCAGCAGCAGGTTGCGCTCAGCGTCAACACGTACTACGTCCAGGCTCTGAACGGTTACACGTTCGTTGCCCAGCTGACCTGCCATTTTCTTGCCTTTGAACACTTTGCCCGGAGTCTGGTTCTGACCGATAGAACCCGGAACGCGGTGAGACAAGGAGTTACCGTGGGTAGCGTCCTGGGTACGGAAGTTCCAGCGCTTAACGGTACCAGCAAAACCTTTACCTTTAGAGGTACCGGTTACGTCAACTTTTTTAACGTCAGCAAACAGCTCAACGCTAATGTCCTGACCTACGGTGAACTCTTCGCCTTCAGCAAGACGGAATTCCCACAGACCACGGCCAGCTTCTACGCCAGCTTTAGCGAAGTGACCCGCTTCTGGTTTGGTTACACGGTTAGCTTTTTTAGCACCAGTGGTCACCTGAACAGCGCGGTAGCCATCGTTAGCCAGATCTTTAACCTGGGTAACGCGGTTTGCTTCAACTTCGATTACGGTTACTGGGATTGAAACGCCATCTTCAGTGAAGATGCGGGTCATGCCCACTTTTTTACCGACTAAACCAATCATTGTATCAACCTCTCAATCGCTCGATGACCTGATTAACCCAGGCTGATCTGCACGTCTACACCGGCAGCCAGATCCAGACGCATCAGAGCATCAACGGTTTTCTCAGTTGGCTCAACGATGTCAACCAGACGCTTGTGAGTGCGGATTTCGTACTGATCACGCGCGTCTTTGTTGACGTGCGGGGAGATCAGAACGGTGAAGCGCTCTTTGCGGGTCGGCAGCGGGATCGGACCACGGACTTGCGCACCAGTGCGCTTAGCAGTCTCGACGATTTCCGCGGTTGATTGATCGATCAGACGATGATCAAACGCTTTAAGGCGGATACGGATTCTTTGGTTCTGCATGAGACCAGAGCTCCAATTATTTTATAAACGAAAATGATTACTCCTCAAACCCATTACGATTGATGGGAGAGTGTAACCGTTCTTACGTAGCTCCCCAATTGGGAGCATTGTTGAGTAACAAAATGAGCTACTCTGGTTCTGATTGAACCCGCCGTCAATTACGACAAGCCCGCGCATTATACGTAAATCTGGGCAAGACGCAAGTGCCGTTTAGAAATTAAGCGCCAGAGGCGCAGTATGCGTAAGGCAGCGCAACTTTTTACGCAATCTATCCCTTCCCAATGCTTTATCTGGAGCCCCTACGCAATTGTCGTTTTTGTAGATTGCCGGTCAGGCCGATTATCACGAGTATGCGCTCAAACACTTTTGAGGCCTTATCCATGTTAATCACCCTTCCCTTCTTGCTGGTCTATGTTTCGCTGACTGCCTTTCTTGTCCGCGCAGATATTCGCTACGGACTGCTCCCCGATAAATTTCTCTGCCCGCTGTTATGGGCGGGACTGCTCTTTCAGGTCTGTATCCAACCTGATTTTCTGCCGAGTGCGGTGGTGGGTGCGATGGCTGGATATGTCGGTTTTGCCGCTATTTACTGGGGATATCGGTTTATCTGCCGGCGTGAAGGGATGGGATATGGCGATGTAAAATACCTGTCGGCGCTTGGTGCGTGGCATGGCTGGTGCATGCTGCCTGCGCTGGCGTTACTCGCGGCGCTGATGGCGCTTCTTTGCATTCTTGTTTTTTCGTTAATCCGTCCTGATGAGGAGACAATAAAAAACCCGCTGCCTTTTGGGCCATTTCTGGCAGCAGCGGGTTTATGTGTAGGCTGGAAGACGTTGCTTATTCTTCCACTTTGATCTGTGACTGAAGATAGTTTTGCAGGCCGATTTTAGCAATGAGATCCAGCTCTGTTTCCAGCCAGTCAATATGCCCTTCTTCATCGGCCAGGATCTGGATCATCATATCGCGGCTGACGTAGTCATGTACGCTGTCAGCATAGGCAATGGCTTCACGGAGATCTTTAGCGCCTTCAAGTTCCAGCCTGAGGTCGGAACACAGCATCTCTTCGACATCTTCTCCGATACCCAGCTTGCCGAGATCCTGCAGGTTTGGAATGCCTTCAAGAAATAAAATACGCTCGATATATTTATCAGCGTGCTTCATCTCGTCTATAGATTCATGGTACTCAACGTCGTTTAAACGTTTGAGTCCCCAGTTTTTGAACATTCTCGCGTGAAGAAAATACTGGTTGATTGCGACAAGCTCATTTCCCAATAATTTATTGAGATAACTTATGATTTTAACATCACCTTTCATTATATAGTCCCTCCGCTTCCACTCATTGAAGCGTAGATCGGGCTACAGGGATGTCAAAAAAAAGATGGGCGCTTACGCGATCTCTTTGAATTCCGGGATCTGCATCAGTTCGTCCTGCATGATCTCTCGCGCAGCACGTACACATTTACCGCATTGATTTCCCACCGGAACAAATTTGCGAAGCTGCTGGAATGACTGGGGCTGAAACTGGCGAACGGCCTGACGTATTTTTTTGTCGCTTACACCATTACATAAACAAACGTACATAGAAACTCCCGTTCAAATTATGCGCAAAGTGTAAGTGAGAATGGTTATGATTACAATAGCACAATCGCCAGAATGCGGGGCGGGAGCAGGCAAAAAATGCGAAATTTTGTGACAGTGCCTGAACATCAGAAAACAAGAAAGGACGCCGAAGCGTCCTTTTTTAATTCGGGGATAATTAATTAGCCCAGAACTTTAGCAACAACGCCCGCGCCAACGGTACGGCCGCCTTCACGGATTGCGAAACGCAGACCGTCGTCCATCGCGATTGGGTGGATCAGAGTCACAACCATCTTGATGTTGTCGCCTGGCATTACCATCTCAACGCCTTCTGGCAGTTCGATGGTACCGGTCACGTCAGTTGTACGGAAGTAGAACTGTGGACGGTAGCCTTTGAAGAACGGAGTATGACGGCCGCCTTCGTCTTTGGACAGGATGTACACTTCAGATTCGAACTTGGTGTGTGGCTTGATAGAGCCTGGCTTCGCCAGTACCTGACCACGTTCGATTTCTTCACGTTTGATACCACGCAGCAGAACACCAACGTTCTCACCAGCACGGCCTTCGTCCAGCAGTTTGCGGAACATTTCAACGCCAGTACAGGTAGACTTAGCAGTCTCTTTGATACCAACGATTTCAACTTCTTCGCCAACTTTGATGATACCGCGCTCTACACGACCGGTAACAACGGTACCACGACCGGAGATGGAGAATACGTCTTCGATTGGCAGCAGGAATGGCTTGTCAATCGCACGCTCTGGTTCTGGGATGTAAGAATCCAGGAAGCCAGCCAGTTCGATGATTTTCGCTTCCCACTCTGCGTCGCCTTCCAGCGCTTTCAGAGCAGAACCACGAACGATTGGGGTATCGTCGCCTGGGAAATCGTACTGAGACAGCAGTTCACGAACTTCCATCTCTACCAGTTCCAGCAGCTCTTCGTCATCAACCATGTCGCATTTGTTCAGGAACACGATGATGAAAGGAACGCCTACCTGACGACCCAGCAGGATGTGCTCACGAGTCTGAGGCATTGGGCCGTCAGTCGCAGCAACAACCAGGATCGCGCCGTCCATCTGCGCAGCACCGGTGATCATGTTTTTAACATAGTCGGCGTGGCCTGGGCAGTCTACGTGTGCGTAGTGGCGAGTCGGGGTGTCATATTCAACGTGAGAGGTGTTGATGGTGATACCACGAGCTTTTTCTTCTGGTGCGTTATCGATCTGGTCGAATGCACGAGCAGAACCACCGTAGGTTTTTGCCAGAACGGTAGTGATTGCAGCAGTCAGGGTAGTTTTACCATGGTCAACGTGGCCGATAGTACCAACGTTGACGTGCGGTTTTGTACGTTCAAATTTTTCTTTAGACACGGCTATATTCCTTACTATAGTGCTCTCCCCTGTGGAGAGAGCACGGGACTTAGGTTTTAATCCTGTGGATTACTTACCACGGGCTTCAATAACGGCCTGAGCAACGTTGTTAGGCGCATCATCATACTTCAGGAATTCCATGGTGTATGATGCACGACCTTTGGTCAGAGAACGCAGCTGAGTTGCATATCCGAACATTTCAGACAGCGGAACTTCAGCGTGGATCTTAACGCCAGTTACTTCGGATTCCTGACCACGCAGCATACCGCGACGACGGCTCAAGTCACCGATAACGTCACCGGTGTTCTCTTCAGGAGTTTCTACTTCAACCTTCATGATTGGCTCAAGCAGAACTGGTTTTGCTTTCTTAAAGCCTTCTTTAAAGGCAATAGACGCAGCCAGTTTAAACGCCAGTTCAGAGGAGTCAACGTCGTGGTAAGAACCGAAGTGCAGACGAACACCCATGTCAACAACCGGATAGCCAGCCAGAGGGCCCGCTTTCAGCTGTTCCTGGATGCCTTTATCAACGGCTGGGATGTATTCGCCAGGAATTACACCACCTTTGATGTCGTTGATGAACTCGTAACCTTTCGGGTTAGAGCCCGGCTCCAGTGGGTACATGTCGATCACAACGTGACCGTACTGACCGCGACCACCAGACTGCTTAGCGTGTTTACCTTCAACATCGGTAACTTTCGCGCGAATCGCTTCGCGGTAAGCAACCTGAGGTTTACCCACGTTCGCTTCAACGTTGAATTCACGCTTCATACGGTCAACGATGATGTCCAGGTGCAGTTCACCCATACCAGCGATGATGGTCTGGTTAGATTCTTCATCAGTCCATACGCGGAATGATGGGTCTTCTTTCGCCAGACGGCCCAGAGCCAGACCCATTTTTTCCTGGTCAGCTTTGGTTTTTGGTTCAACTGCGATGGAGATTACCGGCTCAGGGAATTCCATACGCTCCAGAATGATCGGGTGATCCGGGTCACACAGGGTGTCACCAGTGGTCACGTCTTTCAGACCGATAGCTGCAGCGATGTCGCCCGCACGAACTTCTTTGATCTCTTCACGTTTGTTAGCGTGCATCTGTACGATACGGCCAAAACGTTCACGCGCCGCTTTCACGGAGTTCAGGATGGTGTCACCGGAGTTAACCACACCAGAGTAAACGCGGAAGAAGGTCAGGTTACCCACGAATGGGTCGGTAGCAATTTTGAACGCCAGTGCAGAGAATGGCTCTTCGTCGCTTGCGTGACGCTCAGCCGGGGTATCTTTACCGTCGTCCAGGATGCCGTTGATCGCAGGAACGTCAACCGGGGATGGCAGGTAGTCAACTACCGCATCCAGCATCGCCTGAACACCTTTGTTCTTGAACGCAGAACCACAGGTTACCAGGATGATTTCGTTGTTCAGAACGCGCTGACGCAGAGCTTTTTTGATCTCTTCTTCAGTCAGTTCTTCACCACCCAGGTATTTCTCCATCAGCTCTTCAGAAGCTTCAGCAGCGGATTCGATCAGGTTCTGGTGCCATTCGTCAGCCAGATCCTGCATTGCAGCTGGGATATCTTCGTATTCGAAGGTAACGCCCTGGTCTGCATCGTTCCAGTTGATGGCTTTCATTTTCACCAGGTCGATAACGCCGGTGAAGCCTTCTTCAGCACCAATTGCCAGCTGCAGCGGAACAGGGTTCGCGCCCAGACGGGTTTTGATCTGACCAACAACTTTCAGGAAGTTAGCACCCATACGGTCCATTTTGTTAACGAACGCGATGCGTGGAACTTTATATTTGTTCGCCTGACGCCATACGGTTTCAGACTGTGGCTGAACACCACCAACTGCGCAATAAACCATTACCGCGCCGTCAAGAACACGCATGGAACGTTCTACTTCGATGGTGAAGTCAACGTGCCCTGGGGTGTCGATGATGTTTACGCGATGCGGTTCGTACTGCTTAGCCATACCTGACCAGAATGCAGTAGTCGCTGCGGAGGTGATAGTGATACCACGCTCCTGCTCCTGTTCCATCCAGTCCATGGTGGCTGCGCCGTCATGAACTTCACCGATTTTATGGTTTACACCGGTGTAGAACAGAATACGTTCGGTAGTAGTGGTTTTACCGGCGTCGATGTGCGCACTGATACCGATGTTACGGTAGCGTGCGATGGGTGTTGTACGAGCCATTTGATTCCTCGTTTATATCTTTAGGCGTTCAGTTAAGTTACCCAGAGCGGGCGGCTTCTCTGAAGCGCCCGCCTGGTGACTAATACTCCGAAGGGATTACCAACGGTAGTGTGCGAACGCCTTGTTGGCTTCTGCCATACGGTGAACGTCTTCACGTTTCTTAACTGCAGTACCTTTGTTGTCTGCAGCATCAGAAAGTTCGTTCGCCAGACGCAGAGCCATGGATTTATCACCGCGTTTACGAGCAGCTTCAACGATCCAACGCATTGCCAGGGCATTACGACGAACCGGACGAACTTCAACTGGAACCTGATAAGTAGAACCACCAACGCGGCGGGACTTAACTTCTACAGTTGGGCGAACGTTGTCGAGAGCGACTTCGAAAGCTTCCAGTTCATTTTTACCAGAACGCTGAGCCAGGGTCTCAAGCGCGCTGTATACGATTGCTTCTGCAGTAGATTTTTTACCATCTACCATCAGGATATTTACAAATTTTGCCAGCAGTTCTGATCCGAATTTCGGATCTGGAAGAATTTTACGCTGACCAATGACGCGACGACGTGGCATGGGAATACTCCGTTGTTAATTCAGGATTGTCCAAAACTCAAAGAGTTTAGTGTGACATTAAGATAAATCAGTTTGGCCTTACTTAACGGAGAACCATTAAGCCTTAGGACGCTTCACGCCGTACTTGGAGCGAGCCTGCTTACGGTCTTTAACACCTGAGCAGTCCAGCGCACCACGAACGGTGTGGTAACGAACACCCGGAAGGTCTTTAACACGACCGCCACGGATCAGGATCACGGAGTGCTCCTGCAGGTTGTGACCTTCACCACCGATGTAGGAAGTCACTTCGAAACCGTTAGTCAAACGCACACGGCATACTTTACGCAGTGCGGAGTTTGGTTTTTTAGGAGTGGTGGTATATACACGAGTACATACGCCACGTTTCTGCGGGCAGGCTTCCAGCGCAGGCACGTTGCTTTTCGCAACTTTGCGTGCACGTGGTTTGCGTACCAGCTGGTTAACTGTTGCCATTAAATAGCTCCTGGTTTTAGCTTTTGCTTCGTAAACACGTAATAAAACGACCTCATACAATATGAGGACGCGAAATTTTAGGGCTACGTCGAAAAGGTGTCAAGAAATATACAGCGATCTCAGATCACCAGTTCATTTGACTGGCGTGCGTCACAGTAAGATTGACGAAATCAGTATAGCCAACCACGTCAATTTTGGCTGAAATTTGACCAGAAAGACCCCGCGCATCCAGATCGTCCTTCAGCGCAGAGACTGTTATGGGGGCATTCGTGAGAATTTCAACGAAACGACTGCCTTCCAGTGCAGCAAGCACGCCGTCCTGAATCAGCAGCAGGTCATCGCCTTCGCGCAGCATACTCAGTAACGCGTCGATATCACATTGCCACGGTGAATGGCTCAGAGTATGGAGCATGTCAGCCTCAGAAAGTCAGAACGGTGTCGTAGTGGGAAAGATGTTCGCGCAATGCAGCAGAAGACAGGACTGTCACATCCAGCACGAAAGGCGTTGCCTCGTTTAAACCGCGCGCAGCCAGGGAGTCAGCACAGACATAGAAGGTTTCGATATCGTAAAGCGGTAATACTTTGAACGTCGCGATGTAATCACGCGCCAGAATGGCCTGAGGCTGTTGCCCCGCCAGAAGCTGAAATACGCCGTCGCTCAAAAAGAAGACACCGATATCTTCGGTCAATGCTGAGGTCGCGAGCAGCGCATCCAGCCCTTCTCTACCTGATGCATTGCCGTGCGGTGCGGAGGAAAAAACAAACGCGACACGTTTCATCAAAATTGCACCACTCTGTCGCAGGTTAACGCCGCCTGTGCCAGCGCGCCCAGGCCACTTAACGAAAAACCGGGCTGCAGATTAGAACCCGATAAACCAAGGCGCGCGGCTTCGGTTGCATCGGTCACCCCGCGGCGCAGTGCCGCCGCCACGCAGATGTGCAGTTCTACGCCCTGCTTTTCGTTTAATGCCTGCCAGGCGCGCACCAGATCGAACTCATCGCTCGCCGGCGACGTAAACTGGTTCGCGTTATACACCCCTTCCCGATAGAAGAAGACGCTCGCCAGCTCATGTCCGGCTGCCAGCAGCGCATGCGCAAACTGCAGCGCGCTGCTGGCCTGCTGAGTCCCGTACGCCGGGCCTGTCACCATTAACGCAAAACGCATTACTTGTCTTGTCCCAGGAAATCACCGCTTTTGAACTGGCGAATATAGAGGTAGACCGTGTGCTTGGAGATGTTCAGACGATCGGCCACCTGGTTGATGGCGTCTTTAATATCAAAAATCCCTTTTTCGTAGAGATTGAGCACGATCTGACGATTCTTGGCGTTGTTCGAGACGTTGCGATCGGCATTCACCTCTTCAATCGTAAACTCAAGCGTCTGCGTCACCAGATCTTCAACAGAGGAAGCAAAGTTAACAGAAGAGCCAACATCCGGCGTTTCTGGCGGAATAAAGGTGCTCATGATCTGCGAGAAAGGCACATCAAGGTTCATGTTGATGCACAGCAGCCCAATCACGCGATGCTCGCGGTTTCGAATCGCGATGGTTTCTGACTTCATCAGCACGCCGCTTTTGGCGCGGGTGAAATAGCATTTGGAGACGCTGCTGTCCGCGCCGGTCATGTCATGCAACATACGCAATGCAAGGTCGGTAATTGGCGAACCAATTTTACGGCCAGTATGCTCACCATTCGCAATGCGGATGGCGGAACACTTCAGATCTTGCAGGGAGTGCAATACGATTTCGCAGTGGGAGCCAATGAGCATCGCTAACCCGTCCACTACCGCTTCATAGGATTTCAGAATATCGAAGTCGGTCTGATCGAAAGGACGTTGATCCAGTAAATCAAGTTCACTGGTTTCGTTGGTTAAAAGCGACCTGGACATGAAAAAAACACTCCTTTTCAGGAGCCTGTCGTTAGGTTTTCAGGGCAGGCTCATTATCTACACGGACAACTAAATTAATACAGCGTGCCTAACGCTTTCCAGTGTTAATTATATCTGCCCCACAATAAAAAACCGCCGCCTCAAAGGCGGCGGTTTTTTTTCAGCATTACTTCTTAGCAGCAGCGGCTTTATCGTCAGCCGGCGCGTCTGCTTTGGCATCCGCTTTCGGTGCTGGTTTGATGTCCAGCAGCTCCACGTCAAAGACCAGCGTAGAGTTGGCAGGGATACCCGGAACACCGGTTTTGCCATAGGCCAGATCCGGTGGGATAACCATCTTGATCTTGCCGCCTTTCTTGATGTTTTTCAGACCTTCAGTCCAGCCAGGGATCACACCATCCAGACGGAAGGAGAGCGGCTCACCGCGGGTGTAAGAGTTATCGAACTCTTTACCGTCGATCAGCGTACCTTTGTAGTTCACAACAACGGTGTCGCTGTCTTTAGGCGCATCGCCGGTGCCTTCTTTCTCAACTTTGTACACCAGGCCAGTAGAAGAGGTTTTTACACCCTTCTCTTTAGCAAAGGTATCACGGTAGGCTTTGCCTTTCGCTTCGTTGTCTTTAGCGTCCGCATCCATCTTAGTCTGCGCGGCACCCTTCACGCGCGCTTCGAACGCCTGCAGAGTCTGTTCAATTTCCTGGTCAGACAGCTTGCTCTTATCTGCAAATGCGTCCTGAACGCCCGCGATCAGCTGAGCTTTATCCAGTTTGATGCCCAGCTTCTCTTGTTCTTTCAGAGAGTTTTCCATGTAACGACCCAGAGATGCGCCCAGTGCATAGGCGGATTTCTGGTCGTCATTTTTGAACGCCGCTTTGCTGTCTGCAGTGGCAGCAGGCTTCGCAGCAGTATCAGCAGCGAATGACAGCGGCGCGTTCAGCGCAACAGCCATCGTCGTCGCCAGCAGCGTTACTTTAAACAGTGATTTCATCCATATCTCCAGGGCCTGGGGACTCTCACCCCAGCGTTAAACGTAAATGAGTTACGTACTATAAAACGTTGCGGAAGAAATCTACAGACAGACACTTCCAATTCTCGCCACTTTTCAGACTATTTTTGTTTAAATAAGTTTCCCGCCAGGGGGATGCGGACTGTACTTAAGGATAAACTCAGTTAAACTGCGCCGCCGCAGGGCCATTATGGCGAATCTGAAAAAAACGAGGTGAATGATGAAGGATACAACGATAGAAGCGAGAATGGCTGAGCTGGAAAGCCGCCTGGCTTTTCAGGACATCACCATCGAAGAGCTAAACCAGACCGTGACCGCACATGAGCTCGAAATGGCGAAACTGCGGGATCATATGCGCCTGCTGACGGAAAAGCTGAAGGCCACGCAGCCGTCAAACATTGCCTCTCAGTCAGAAGAGACGCCACCTCCTCATTATTGAGGCGTAAAAAAAGCGGGATTATCCCGCTTTTTTATTTTCCGCATGACGGAATTAGTGGCAACCGCAGCCGCCGTTACCGCAACCACCTTTACCGTGGTCGTGACCATGGTCGTGATCGTGGCCGTGACCACCGCAGCAGCCGTCATGGCCGTGATCGTGGTCATGGTCGTGACCGTGCGCACCGTGAACGTGGCCATGAGCCAGCTCTTCTTCGGTCGCTTCACGGATCGCAACAACTTCTACGTTGAACTTCAGGTTCTGGCCAGCCAGCATGTGGTTGCCGTCAACCACGACGTGGTCATCTTCCACTTCGGTGATTTCAACAGGAACCGGACCCTGGTCAGTTTCAGCCAGGAAGCGCATGCCAACCTGCAGTTCGTCAACGCCCATGAACACGTCTTTAGGAACGCGCTGAACCAGGTTGTCGTCATACTGACCGTAAGCGTCGTTCGCGCCTACAGCAACGTCAAATTTGTCGCCAACTTCATGACCTTCCAGCGCGTTTTCCAGGCCGGAAATCAGGGAACCGTGACCATGCAGGTAGTCAAGCGGCGCACTCACCGGAGACTCATCAACCAACACACCGTCTTCTGTACGTACCTGATAGGCCAGGCTGACCACCAGGTCTTTTGCTACTTTCATGATATCTCCTGAGCGTGGGAAAATTGCTGGCGCAGATTGTAGCGGAAATCTGCACCCGTGTACCCTTTAGCTTAAAAAAACTCAGGGCATATCGCTAGTCCGGATGAAAAATCCCGATAACTTGCTCTTCTTTGCGAACGTGATCGCGGGCCTCTTTGTCGGCCTCACGCATCTGGTGACCGCACTTAACACACTCAACAACATCAATATTATTTTCCCGCCACATCGCCAGGGTATCTTGCGCCTGGCAGGTCGGGCATTTTGCTCCCGCGATAAAGCGTTTACGTACAGCCATCTTTCGTTACCCTTTATTCAAATTCATCCCAGCCATCGAGCTGGCGTCGTTCCTGTTGCATCTCGCGCTGGAAGATCTCCTCCAGCTCGCGACGCGCTTCCCGCACGCGGGAGATCTGCGCCGTATCGGTATGGACCGGCATCAGCTCGCGCAACATCCGCATATCCAGCCGGCGGAAGTGCATCTGGGCACGCTGCGCCTGATGCGGATGCATGCCGAGCGAGATCAGCGCCTTACGGCCCAGCTCCAGCGCACTGGAGAACGTCTCACGGGAGAAGTGTTTCACACCCGCCTGCAACAGTTCGTGAGCTTCAACACGTCCCCGCGCACGCGCCAGTATATGCAGATGCGGGAAATGCTGCTGGCACAACTCCACCAGCTTCATCGTATCTTCCGGATCGTTACAGGTAATCACGATGGACTCTGCCGCTTCCGCCCCCGCCGAGCGAAGCAGCTCGAGCTGGGTCGCGTCGCCGTAGTAAACCTTATAGCCATATTTACGCATCAGGTTGACCGCGCTGATATCGCGCTCCAGCACCGTAATGCGCATTTTGTTCGCCATCAACAAACGCCCGATCACCTGTCCAAAGCGGCCAAAGCCCACCACGATCACTTGGGGCTTGTCGTCTTCCACCCACGGCGCCTCGTCTTCATCGTCTGCCGGATTCAGGCGGCGCGACAGCAGTTTATCCACCAGCTTCATCAATAGCGGCGTGGTCATCATAGAAAGCGTGACCGTTACCAGCAAAAGCGCCATCTGATCGTCTTTAAACAGCTTCTGGGAAGATGCGGTGGAGAACAGCACAAACGCGAACTCGCCCCCCTGGCTTAACACGCTGGCAAACTGCATGCGTTCCGAACTGCGCAGCCCGTAGATACGTGACATGACGTACAGCACCAGCATCTTCACCGCCACCAGGATAGCGACGCTTACTATCACCCACAGCAGATGGGTATAGAGCACGCCAAGGTTGAGCGCCATCCCCACCGAAATAAAGAACAGACCTAACAACAGCCCTTTGAAGGGATCGATGGCAATTTCCAGCTCGTGCCGATACTCGCTCTCCGCCAGCAGCACCCCGGCGATAAAGGTCCCGAGCGCCATCGACAGCCCCAGCGCGTCCATAAATAACGCCGATCCCAGCACCAGCAGCAGCGTCGCGGCGGTAAAGACCTCGCGCACGCCCGACGCGGCAATAAAGCGGAACACGGGACGTAACAAGAAACGTCCGCCAATCAGCATCCCCGCGAAGGCCAGCACCTTCATGGCGATTTTAGCCCAGTCGAAGTGATCGTCGCCGGAGCCCGCCAGCAGCGGCACCAGCGCCAGCGCCGGGATCACTGCCAAATCCTGGAACAGCAGCACCGAAAAACCCAGCTGACCGGCTTCGTTGCGGTTCATCCCCTTGTCGCGCATCAGCTGCAAGGCCATCGCCGTTGACGACATCGCAAGGCCTATCCCTCCTATTACCGCCGCCTGCCATGAAAAGTTGGTCAGCATTAACAGGCCACCCAGGATCGCGGCGCTGAACAACACCTGCGCGGCGCCCACGCCAAAGATAGAGCGTCGGAGTTGCCACAATTTCGAAGGATTCAGCTCCAGGCCGATGATGAACATCAGGAACACCACGCCCAGCTCGGAGAAATGGAGAATCTCATCCACATCGCTGATGAATCCCAGTCCCCAGGGGCCGATCGCGATCCCCGCCAGCAGGTACCCCAGTACCGCACCGATACCAATACGCGCAGCGAGCGGTACCGCGACGACGGCCGCAAATAAAAACAGCACCCCGGCGAGGAGCAAATTCGATCCTTCCATTAACGACCTCCTGCCGGAATCGGTGACGCAAGCCATTCACCATAGGCTCTGGCGTGGCTTGCCAGTTCTTTCGGATCCTGGCGTCGCGCCCAGTAGACAATAATCGGGCTCATCCAGTGCATACGGCACATCGCCGCCGTCAGCTCGAAAGGCCGCAGGATGTCGCTCATCGGATAACGGTTCAGCCCGTCGTGGCGGTAAGCGCTTTCGGGTTCACCGGTTGTAATCACGCTACGCCAGTACTTTCCCGCCAGCTGGTTGCCCCCCACCCCGCTGGAGAAGCCCCGGCTCA
This sequence comes from Enterobacter sp. 3U4, assembly GCF_057224565.1. NCBI lineage: Bacteria > Pseudomonadati > Pseudomonadota > Gammaproteobacteria > Enterobacterales > Enterobacteriaceae > Enterobacter > Enterobacter sp. 3U4. Next base: position 4,544,100 of record NZ_CP136665.1, on the reverse strand, counting down.
GCACGCGGTCCAGCCACTCTTTGAGCAGGGCCGGACAGCTATAGGTATAAAGCGGATGCTGGAACACAATCACGTCATGCTGACGCAGCAGTTCCTGCTCGTAAGGAATATCAATAAAGAAATCAGGATAGTGCGCGTAGAGATCGTGCACCGTCACGTTACTGAGCTGTGTGGCCGGCTTAAGCAGCACCCGGTTTGCCACCGAGTCCTGAGATTCCGGATGGGCATACAGCAGCAGCACTTTTGCTGTCTGAGACATCATTCCCCTCCCGGTCTTGTTTCTGTTTTTGTGTATCGTCGTTGTTTTGGGCTACCATGGCGGCCCGGTGCGGAAAACGGCCCACACCTTACATTATCATAATGACAAATTAACATAGTCGGAACATACGGCGCTTCTATGATTGTTTTCTCCTCGTTACAAATTCGTCGCGGCGTGCGCGTCCTGCTGGATAACGCCACTGCTACCATCAACCCGGGCCAAAAAGTGGGCCTGGTCGGCAAAAACGGCTGCGGTAAATCCACCCTGCTGGCGTTGCTGAAAAACGAGATTAGCGCGGATGGCGGTAACTTCACCTTCCCGGGGAACTGGCAGCTCGCCTGGGTGAACCAGGAGACGCCAGCCCTGAGCGAACCGGCACTCGACTATGTTATCGACGGCGACCGTGAATACCGCAAGCTCGAAGCGGAACTTCATTCTGCTAACGAGCGCAACGACGGTCACGCCATTGCCACCGTTCACGGCAAGCTGGACGCCATCGACGCGTGGACCATTCGCTCCCGCGCCTCCAGCCTGCTGCACGGCCTGGGCTTCAGCAATGAACAGCTGGAACGCCCGGTCAGCGACTTCTCCGGCGGCTGGCGCATGCGCCTCAACCTGGCGCAGGCGCTGATCTGCCGCTCTGACCTGCTGCTGCTCGATGAACCGACTAACCACCTCGATCTCGATGCGGTTATTTGGCTGGAGAAGTGGCTCAAGAGCTATCAGGGCACTCTGATTCTGATCTCCCACGACCGAGACTTCCTCGACCCGGTGGTGGATAAAATCATTCATATCGAACAGCAAACTATGTTCGAGTACACCGGCAACTACAGCTCCTTCGAGCGCCAGCGCGCGACGCGCCTTGCCCAGCAGCAGTCCATGTACGAAAGCCAGCAGCAGCGCGTGGCGCACCTGCAGAGCTTCGTGGATCGCTTCAAGGCCAAAGCGTCAAAAGCGAAGCAGGCCCAGAGCCGCATCAAGATGCTGGAACGCATGGAGATGATCGCCCCGGCGCACGTGGATAACCCGTTCCACTTCAGCTTCCGCGCCCCGGAAAGCCTGCCAAATCCGCTGCTGAAAATGGAAAAAGTCAGCGCGGGCTATGCCGACCGCATTATTCTCGACTCCATCAAGCTCAACCTGGTGCCGGGTTCACGTATTGGTCTGCTGGGACGAAACGGTGCCGGTAAATCGACGCTGATCAAACTGCTGGCGGGCGAGCTTAACCCGGTCAAGGGTGAAATCGGCCTTGCGAAGGGCATCAAGCTGGGCTACTTCGCCCAGCATCAGCTGGAATTTTTACGCGCGGATGAATCGCCGATTCAGCACCTCGCGCGTCTGGCGCCGCAGGAGATGGAGCAGAAGCTGCGCGACTATCTCGGCGGCTTCGGCTTCCAGGGCGATAAGGTGACTGAAAACACCGAGCGTTTCTCCGGCGGCGAAAAGGCCCGTCTGGTGCTGGCGCTGATCGTCTGGCAGCGCCCGAACCTGCTGCTGCTCGATGAACCAACCAACCACCTGGATCTCGACATGCGCCAGGCGCTGACCGAAGCGCTGATCGAGTTCGAAGGCGCGCTGGTGGTGGTTTCGCACGACCGTCACCTGATCCGCTCCACCACGGACGATCTCTACTTAGTGCACGATGGTAAAGTCGAACCGTTCGACGGCGATCTGGAAGACTACCAGCAGTGGCTGACGGACGTGCAGAAGCAGGAGAGCCAGCCGGAGGAGTCGGCGAAGGACAACGCCAACAGCGCACAGGCGCGTAAAGACCAGAAGCGTCGTGAAGCGGAGCTGCGCACCCAGACGCAGCCGCTGCGTAAAGAGATTGCCCGCCTCGAAAAAGAGATGGAAAAGCTCAACGCCACGCTTGCCACTGTTGAAGAGAAGCTCGGCGACAGCGGCCTGTATGACCAGAGCCGCAAGGCTGAGCTGACGGACTGCCTGCAAACCCAGGCGAAGACCAAATCCAGCCTTGAAGAGTGCGAGATGGCGTGGCTGGATGCGCAGGAGCAGCTGGAAGCGATGCTGCAGGCTGAATAACACGCCGGGAGGGTTATGAGTTTCGATAACACGAGCGAGATTACGTTCCGCAAGCTCAGCATCTTCATGACGTTTATGGAGAAGGGGAATATCGCGCGTACCGCCGAAACTCTGGGCCTGAGCGGCGTCAGCGTTCACCGCGCGCTGCACACGCTGGAAGAAAACGTGCGCTGTCCGCTCTTTACCCACAAGGGGCGCAACCTGATTGCCCTGCCTTCCGCCTGGACGCTGCTGGAGTATTGTCAGGAAGTGATGCAGGTGATGGAGCGCGGGCTGGAAGAGTCGCGCAAAATTGCCGGGATCGGCCAGGGGCGGCTGCGAGTCGGGACGCTCTACTCGCTCACCCTGGAAACCGTGCCGCGTCTGATCATGGGCATGAAGCTGCGCCGTCCGGATCTGGAGATGGATCTGACTATGGGCTCCAACGAAACCCTGCTGCACATGCTGGACGAAGGCTCGCTGGACGCCATTCTTATCTCCATCTCCGAGAGCGACATCGATCGCAACAGCCTCGAAGTGCTACCCCTGTTCCACGACGATATTTTCCTTGCCGCACCAGCTTCCGCCACGCTGAATACCCGCGGGCCAGCGGATCTGCGTGATTACAAAGACCAGAAATTTGTCGCTCTGGCAGAAGGGTTCGCCACCTATGCAGGGTTTCAGGAGGCGTTTCATATCGCCGGATTCGAACCGGAGATTGTTACCCGGGTGAATGATATTTTCTCAATGCTGAGCCTGGTGCAGGCAGGAGTGGGCTTTACGCTGATGCCGGGCAGGATGAAGAAAGTGTATGAGAATTCCGTGCAGCTCCTGAGGCTGGCGGAGCCTTATCAAATGCAGCAGCTGATCGCGATTGTCTTTGCCCGCAACCGCGAGCAGGATCCGAGCCTGCGGGCGCTGGCCGCCGAAGGGCGGATGTATGCGCGCAGTTTGCAGGAAAGTGCCTGATATATTGCCCGGTGGCGCTACGCTTACCGGGCCTACAATTCGAGAGTAGGCCCGGTAAGGCGCAGCCGCCACCGGGCAAAAAAACTCACGCACGAAGCCGACGCGCCAGATGCACCGCCACGTCCACCCCGCTGCGCTCCAGTGAAATCGTCTCTCCTTCCCACGCAGCCTGACGCGTCAGGCAGGTCAGTACGCCGCCGGGCGGCATCTCGATCGCCAGCCGGGCTTCGCGTTCATTCGCTGAAATCATCGCCTCCTGCCAGCGCACCGTATGCGCCATGTTCATCGCCAGATCGTCGGCGATCTTTTCCGGCTGCCACAGCACGCGGCCGGTGCTGCCGCTCAGGTAGGCGCAGCGTGGGCGTGAAAGCGTGACCGATTCAAACGCCGTTGCCAGCTTTTGCGCCGGTTCCGCCAGCAGTTCGCAGTGGGACGGCACGCTGACCGCCAGCCGTTTGGCCTTGCTCGCCCCTTTCGCCAGCGCGCGTGCCGCTGCCTGCGCCATCCCTTCATCGGTTCCGGCAATCACGATCTGCGTTTCGGCATTCAGGTTGGCAATGTAGGTTCCGGTGCCTTCAATCAGCGTTTCCACCTGCGGCAGGGTTAAGCCCATAATTGCCGTCAGGCCGTAGCCGTGCGGGTACGCCTGCTCCATCAAATCACCGCGCAGCGCCACCAGGCTCAGCGCGTCCGTAAAGCTCAGCGCGCCTGCGATGACCGCCGCCGGATAAGCGCCGATGGAAAGCCCGCTGACGATATCCGGCGACACGCCGCGACGCTCCAGCTCGCGCGCCCAGGCCACGCCGGCAATCAGCAGCGAAAGCTGAACCGCGCGGGTATGGGTTAACGCGTCCGCGCTGTCCAGCGTATCCACTTCGGCGCCAAGCACCTCACGCGCCCGTTCCAGTTCCGATCCCGGCAGGTTTTGCAGCATGCCTTCATGCTGCGTGCCTTGCCCCGGAAAGGTAAACAGTATTTTCATCACTCCTCCCTGCGCCACGGATCCGACACCAGGCGCGGTCCACGGCGGGTTTTCAGCAGCGTTTTGCCGTCGCGCAGCCACTCCGCCAGCGCAAATCCCCCTTCGGGCGTATCGACCTGCGTATCCGCCCGGCACAATGCGCGGCTCAGCTGCGACTGCCATGCGGTAAAAGCATCGGGGGAAATTGGCCGCGGTGCGCGGATCAGCAGATCGAGATCGCTGTCGGCATGAATAACCGGAATACCGGTCGCCAGCGCGTAGCCGGTGCTGCCGGTAATGCCCCACGTCCACGGCCACGCCTGCTGAGAAAGCTGAAGCGCCACCTGAACGGGTGGCTGGGTGACAAACGGCGAGCGCAACAGATCGGCGGTTGCGCACAGGTCTTCCGGTGATACTACTCGCCGAACGTTTTCGGGCTTCACCCATCCGGCCGCCCGCTGGTCGCGACGAAAACCGCGCACGCCAACGGGAATGCGGCCTTCGCTATCAACATCACGCCGCACCACCACCGGCAGGCCGGTATGCCAGGCCGCCTCCACCCAGTATTCGGTGATGCCTTCCAGCGCGTCGCGCGCGGTAAGCCAGATGAGGTCGTGCGGGCGTAATGTTGCGGTCATGATTACATTCCTGAAGTCAGCGAGATAAACAGCGGCAGCGACAGGATACACAGTACGGAGCTTAACAGCAGCACGGCTTCAGCGTCCGGCGACTGCACGCCAAAGCGGTTACCGAACACCACGCCGAAGAAGCCCGCAGACAGCGCAATCATCAGGATCGCGGTGATCGCCACGGAGCCGTGCAGACCGAAGATCAAGACGATACCCCAGGCGATGGCTGGCTGAATCAGCAGTTTGGCAATGGTCGAGGTAATCACCATGGTGTTGATCTGCAGCTTACGGGCAGAGAGGATCACCCCGGTCAGGAACAGCGCCGCAGCGGTCGCGGACAGCCCCAGCGGTTTGATCGCCGCCAGCACCAGCTCCGGCATTTTGATCCCGATGGCAGACAGAATCACACCCAGCAGCGGCCCCATCACGATCGGTTTTTTAATGGAGCGCCACATCAGCACCGGCAGCATGGAGAGCGTTGAGCCGGAGTTATTGCCCTCGGCGCGCGCTTTTTCACGCTCCAGAATGAGCAGGCAGAACGGGGTCATCAGCACTGAGCCGCAGGCAATAGAGACCGCGACGGAAAGCGACGTGGACGCTCCTTCACCCAGCACGCTGCCCAGAATCGGCAGGCCAAGCGCTGCATAGTTCGGTAAAGCTACCGTCAGGGTCAGTACGGCCGCGTCGTGCGGGGATTTCTTAAAGACTTTGGTGGCGAGGAAGTAGATGGCCGCATAGGTAATCCACATCGCCAGCGTCAGCACCAGAATCAGCGGGGACTGCGCCACGATGCCGGTCCACGGGGTTTGCACGGTGGCGCTGAAAAGCGCGGCAGGCAGTGCAAAATCCATGACGAAGATATTGAGCAGGGAAACGTTTTTGTTATCGACCATCTTTGCCTTACCGGCCCAGAATCCCAGCAGCATGATGACGAAAATCGGTGCAAGAGCATGAACAATTACGTAAGTCATAAATCACCTGTAGTAAAAAAAGTTTTAGCACTGGTGCGATGTTTATTATTTTTCAGGATGCAGGCTCCCACGCGGGCGCAGCGGGCGCGCCCACGGGGTTTGCATCTCTGGCAGGTCTTTTTTTTACTTACCAGCTGGCTCGCATACGTTCACGTACGAGCGCCGAGCTGCGGCGGTTGTCAGCACCCAGACGATTTTTAAGCGTCGCGTCCTGACGAGCGTCACTGATGGCCTGTTGCAGGGTGGTTTTCACCTGCTCCAGATCGTTATCGGACGGGGCATCCGGGTTGCTGATATCCAGCAGGTTAGAGAGCAGCCCCAGCGTGGCGTAGTTGCTGATGTCGTAGGCCATAGGCGGAATGGTCGCCGCCAGTTTTTCCAGCGCCTCGACGGTACGCAGCGTGATGCGCGCCGCAGACTCTTTGCCCATCGCGTGGATCAGCACGCCTTTGTCGTTGAAGGCTATCAGACGGTTGGCCTGATAGCCGTGCGCCAGGAACGCGCCGGACATCGCCTTGCCGACGATAAGCCCAATCACCGGGTGACCGGCCAGGCGCGCATTCGCATAGGCTGCTGCCGCACCGGCCAGCGCCTGGTGAATCCCAAACGCCTCTTCGCGTCGGCCATAGGCCTGGCTTGGAACGTCGATCACTGCCACAATCGGGCGCTTCAGGGCCTTATCGGCATCCGCTGCGACGGTTTCGCTGATCACTTTCGCCAGGGTCCAGCCCTCCAGCAGACCGACTTCCCCTTTCGCCGCGCGCGGGAAGTGGTTGTTGGCATCCGGGACAACGGCAACAAAACGTACCGCTTCGCCGTTCAGTTCACCGTCTGCCGCCTGCACGGACGGGCATAGCCCCTCGATACGTTTGGCGTTCGGGGCGAGGATTTCCAGCCAGCGTTCGCCACGGCTCATTGCGTTACTCATCATTTCACCTCCCGGGCAAAAAGCGCGTTAATTTGTTCGGCATCAGCCTGTTTGCGGGTGTCGAAATTGGTCAGACGGGTCAGGTAATCATCGTAGTTATCGGTGCGATGTTTCGCGGGAACGCCTTTAGCAATCGCGTCGTTCATCGCCTGTTTCACCGCGTTGATACCGTCGCCGACGAGGGCATCCACCAGCCCGCTTTGATAGCGCACTTCGCCGCCGGTCATGCTCCAGATAAACGGACGATCGCGGGAGTCGTACTCCTCAATGCCCGCCTCCTGTTCGATAACCTGCGGACCGTTGAGGCCCAGACGCGCTTCGCGGGTCACAATCAGGTAGCTGCACAGCGCCGCCGCGATGGACATCCCGCCGAAGCAGCCCACGGTTCCGGCCACAATCCCGATAACCGGCGTGTAGCGACGCAGGTCCACAATCGCCGCGTGGATATCGGCAATCGCCGCCAGGCCGAGGTTCGCCTCCTGCAGGCGCACGCCGCCGGTTTCGAGGCACAGCACCGCCTGAGTCGGAATGCCGTTGCGGTTATCTTCCGCCGCCAGCTCCAGCGCCGCCGCCATTTTGGCGCCGGACACTTCGCCCATGCTGCCCCCCTGGAATGCGCCTTCAATCGCCACGACAACGGCTGGCTGACCGTTAATCGTACCTTTCGCCACCACCATGCCGTCGTCCGCCTGCGGCACAATGCCCTGTGGCCCAAGCCACGGAGAGATAATGCCTTCAAACGGATCCAGCAGTTCGCGGTAGCTGCCCTCGTCGAGCAGGGCCTGCGCGCGCTGGCGCGCTTTCAGTTCGATAAAGCTGCTGTCATCACGCATGGCTCACCCCCTCAAAAACCTGTTCGATACGAATGCGCGCCACGCCAGGCGTCGCGCCGAAGTCGTGGATGGTCAGCTTCCCTGCGGGCAGGCTGCTGACGGTTTGCAGACGGTTGAACAGCGCCTCCCAGCGCCCCCGGCTATTGTCCACGGAGGTGGTGATATCAATGGTTAACGTCTGGCCCGGTTCGGCGGTGAAGAGCACCTCCATATCCCCGGAGCCGACTACCCCTGCCAGCGCCCTGCCGCTTAACGCGCGGCTGGCTGGCACGGTCAATGTGATTTTTTCCATAACATCCTCTTAATGCTTTGAATTTGGCGTTTCGACGCGGTCGAGAAACAGCGTGGCGGCAAGCAGGTCGGCAGCGCCGCCCGGTGAGGCGTTGAGCGCCAGCATCTGACGATCTAACCTGGCCAGCGCCTGCTGGCCCGCAGGCGTTGCGCTGCCGCCAGCATTGAGCACCGCACGGGCGCCGTCCTGCATGGCGTCAAGCCCTTCCATTCCGGCACGTGACAGCACGCAGGTGTCGGTGAGTGAGGTCATGATGGCCATCAGCGCGTCGAGCCTGGCGTGCGTTTCGCTGCTGCCGTTGAGGCGGCTCAGACGAAGCTGCGGCAGCGCGCGCTGCATAACGTGCGGAAACGCCTGCTGCGCTTCTTCACGCGCGCCCGGCACGCAGTAACGGTGCGTGGCGCGCAGGCCTTTGCTGAACACCTTCGGCGCCGCCTCGTCCGGCAGTCTCGCCAGCTGCGCGGCGGTGCGGGCGACGTCTTGCGCCCTGGCATCACCGCCCAGCATCGCTACCGCGCTGACCAGCAGCCCCAGAGCCCAAATCGCGCCGCGATGGGTGTTTACGCCCCCGGTTGCGGCCATCATCTGCTGCTCGCCTTCGCGACCGAGTCGCCCGACGGTTTGCCGAAGTGCGATATCTGCCGGGCGCTGCCAGCTTTGCAGCGCCAGCGCCTGAAACGTGGAGGTCAGGCTGTGCGCGGAGCGCTCCATCAGCGCAAGGGATAAATCGTGGTGCGCGCCGTTCCCCCGACTGTCCACCAGACCGGGTTTTGGGCTTAAACGTGCTTCGTCAATCAGACACTGCGTGGCGGTTCGCGCCAGCCATTCGGCACCGCCTTCAACCTGAATCCGGGGAAGAAGTTTCATTACCAGCTCCGGAATTTCGCAGGTGGGTTATAGAGACCGCCGGACCATTCCACCAGGTCCGACACGCTGCCTGCGGCCAGCAGAGAGCGGGTGGCGTCAGTGCGGCGAATCCCCATATCTTCCGGATACACAACCTTGCCGCTCTGGCGCAGTTCCGCCACGCGTTTGGCATCCACGCCCAGTCCGATGTCGGTGATCCCCGCGACGGCGGCGACCATGGCGCGACGCTCTTCCAGATCTTTCGCCCGATAGAGGTAGGCAATCCCCTCCTCCGTCAGCACGTGGGTGACGTCATCGCCGTAGATCATGACCGGCGCCAGCGGCATGCCGGAGGCTTTCGCCACGTCAACGGCATCGAGTTTTTCCACGAAGGTCGGCTTCACGCCCGCCTGGAAGGTTTCCACCATCTGCACGACGAGTTTTTTACCGCGCTGCATTGGGTCCGGCTCGGTGATCATGTTCAGCCAGGCTGGGGTCGCATGACGACGACCGTGCGGGTCGTGCCCCATGTTTGGCGCACCGCCGAAGCCGGACAGACGGCCGCGGGTTACGGTTGAGGAGTTGGCGTAACCGTCTACCTGCAGCGTAGAGCCGATAAACATATCCACCGCGTACTGACCTGCCAGCTGGCAGAAGGCGCGGTTGGAGCGCATAGAGCCGTCGGCACCGGTAAAGAACACGTCCGGACGGGCGCGGATGTACTCCTCCATCCCCAGCTCGCCGCCGAAGCAGTGCACGCTCTCCACCCAGCCGCTTTCAATGGCGGGGATCAGCGTCGGATGCGGGTTCAGCGTCCAGTGTTTACAGATTTTGCCCTTCAGGCCGAGCTGTTCACCGTAGGTGGGCAGCAGCAGCTCAATCGCCGCGGTGTTAAAGCCGATCCCGTGGTTCAGGGACTGCACCTGGTGTTCCGCGTAGATGCCTTTGATGGCCATCATCGCCATCAGGATGTGTTCCTGTTTAATCAGGCGCGGGTCGCGGGTAAACAGCGGTTCGATAAAGAACGGCTTATCGGCAACCACCACGAAGTCAATCCACGAGCCCGGAATATCCACGCGCGGCAGGTCACACTCGTCGTCAACCAGCTCGTTCACCTGCGCGATGACGATGCCGTCGTGGAACGCGGCGGCTTCCACCAGCGCCGGGGTATCTTCGGTGCTCGCCCCAGTGTAAAGGTTACCTTTGCGGTCGGCTTTAAAGCCGGCAATCAGCGCCACGTTGGGCGACAGGTCGACGTAGAGGCGTGAGTAAAGCTCGATGTAGGTGTGAATCGCGCCGATTTCGAGCTGACCATCTTCCAGCAGCTGGGAGATTCGCAGGCTCTGCGTCCCGGAGAAGGAGAAGTCCAGCTTGCGGGCGATGCCTTTCTCAAAGATATCCAGATGTTCGCTGCGGCCCACGCTCGGCATGATCATATGCAGGTCGTGGACGATCTGCGGGTTCACTTCGGCCAGCGAGCGGGAAAGGAAATCGGCCTGCTTCTGGTTGTTACCTTCCAGCACGACCTTGTCGCCTGGCGCGATCAGTTTTTCCAGCATGGCGACAAGATCGCCGGTTGGCAGTACCTTGCCCTGCACCGGTACGGACGCCAGACGACGCGCTTTTTCGCTGCGTCGCGTGTTCCATTGCCGGGTGGGTGTTTGCCCAGATAACATTATTAACCTCCTGATTCAGCTAATCATTTTGATTTGCTTAACGTTGAGTAAAGTGTGCGCTCTGGTGAGAAAGGCATCAATTAAGCGTAGAGCGGAATCATTAGCCTGAGAGTAATAATCAAGGTAAATATTTGTGATCGGGATCAGTTCATGTTTCGGAAAACCAGGCTAAACGGGGTACAATTCGGAAAGTATCGTTAATTTCCGACAAGAATCAGCATCGCGCTTATGACCCAAATCATTCCATCAGGCTTCGAGATTGCAGCCGAAGACAGCACTGAGTTCGTGCCCATGCGCGGCGTCGCCAATCGCCATTTGCAGACCATGCTGCCGCGACTGATCCGCCGCAAGGTTCAGTTCACCCCGCACTGGCAGCGGCTTGACCTGCCAGACGGTGATTTTCTGGATCTCGCCTGGAGCGAAGCGCCTGAACAGGCTCGCCATAAGCCGCGGCTGGTGGTTTTTCACGGTCTGGAAGGCAGCCTGCACAGCCCGTATGCGCACGGGTTAATTGAGGCAGCCAAAGCGCGCGGCTGGCTCGGCGTGGTGATGCATTTTCGCGGCTGCAGCGGCGAACCGAATCGTCAGAAACGCATCTATCACTCGGGTGAAACCGAAGACGGCACGTGGTTTTTACACTGGCTGCGGGACAACTTCGGCACCGTGCCCACCGCGGCCGTAGGCTACTCGCTGGGCGGAAATATGCTGGCCTGTCTGCTGGCTAAAGAGGGTGAAAGAGTCCCGCTGGATGCCGCCGTCATTGTCTCCGCGCCGTTTATGCTGGAGCAGTGCAGCTACCACATGGATAAAGGTTTTTCCCGCGTCTATCAGCGCTACCTGCTCAACCTGCTGAAGGCCAACGCGGCGCGTAAGCTGAAGGCCTACCCGGACACCCTACCGGTCAGCCTGCGCCAGCTGAAAAAAGTGCGCCGCATCCGCGAATTCGACGATCTGATCACCGCGAAAATTCACGGCTTCGCCGATGCGATTGACTATTATCGTCAGTGCAGCGCCATGCCGCTGCTCAGCAAGATCACGCAGCCAACGCTGATTATTCATGCCAAAGATGACCCGTTTATGGATCATCACTCGATCCCCGCTCAGGAATTCCTGCCCGACAACGTTCACTATCAGTTGACCGAGCACGGCGGCCACGTCGGGTTTATCGGCGGCACGCTGCGCCGCCCGAAAATGTGGCTTGAGGCGCGTATTCCTGACTGGCTAACCCCTTATCTGGACGGTGCAAAATGATTATTCCCTGGCAGGATCTGGCTCCCGAAACGCTCGATAATCTGATTGAAAGCTTTGTATTACGCGAAGGCACCGATTATGGTGAACAGGAACGCTCGCTTGAGCAAAAGGTCAACGATGTTAAGCGCCAGCTGAAAAGCGGCGACGTGCTGCTGGTGTGGTCAGAACTGCATGAGACGGTCAATATCATGCCCCGCAACGCGTTTCACGGCTGATCTTCCACCCTTTTCAGTCAGGGAGTTGCTATGTCTGCCAGACATCCGGTTATTGCCGTTACGGGGTCGAGTGGTGCGGGAACCACCACCACCAGCCTCGCATTTCGCAAGATTTTCGCCCAGCTGAACCTTCGAGCGGCGGAGGTCGAAGGCGACAGCTTTCACCGCTACACGCGTCCGGAGATGGACATGGCCATCCGTAAGGCGCGCGATTCGGGTAAACACATCAGCTACTTCGGCCCGGAGGCCAATGACTTCGGCCTGCTGGAACAAACCTTTATCGAGTACGGTCAGAGCGGCAAAGGGCAGTCCCGCAAGTATCTGCATACCTATGATGAAGCCGTTCCCTGGAATCAGGTGCCGGGAACCTTTACGCCGTGGCAACCGCTGCCGGAACCCACCGACGTCCTGTTTTACGAAGGATTGCACGGTGGCGTGGTCACGCCGCAACACGACGTGGCGCGCCACGTGGATCTGCTGGTCGGCGTGGTCCCTATCGTTAACCTGGAGTGGATCCAGAAGCTGACGCGTGACATGAGCGAGCGCGGCCATTCGCGAGAGGCGGTGATGGACTCCGTGGTGCGCTCCATGGAGGATTACATCAACTTCCTGACGCCGCAGTTCTCCCGCACCCATATCAACTTCCAGCGCGTGCCGACGGTGGACACCTCAAATCCGTTTGCCGCTAAAAGCATCCCGTCGCTGGATGAGAGCTTTGTGGTGATCCATTTCCGCAATCTTGAAGGCATTGATTACCCCTGGCTACTGGCGATGCTGCAGGGCTCGTTTATTTCGCACATGAATACGTTAGTCGTGCCGGGCGGAAAAATGGGGCTGGCGATGGAGCTCATCATGACGCCGCTGGTGGAGCGACTGATGGAAGGGAAGCAGATTGCGTGACGTTTGTTGCCGGATGGCGCTTCGCTTATCCGGCCTACGTTCGTGCAGTTGTAGCTTTTGTAGGCCCGGTAAGCGCAGCGCCACCGGGCTTTGTTTTAAGCCTCGATCACTTCATACGAATGCGTGATTTTTACCGCTTTCTCCAGCATTAACGCCACAGAGCAGTACTTCTCCGCAGACAGGTCCACCGCGCGCGAGACCGCCGCGTCTTTCAGTTCTTTACCGGTGACCACAAAGTGCAGGTTAATATGGGTAAACAGGCGTGGCGCCTCTTCGCGACGTTCTGAAGTGAGTTTAACCTCACAATCCGTCACGTCATGACGCCCTTTTTGTAGAATAGACACCACGTCAATGGCGCTGCATCCACCTGCCGCCATCAGCACCATTTCCATTGGGCTTGGCGCTTTATCGCCGGAGTTACCATCCATCAAAATCTGGTGTCCGGATGCGGACTCGCCCAGGAACGTTAAACCTTCAACCCATTTCACGCGCGCTTGCATATTCTTAAACTCCAACGTTGCATTTTTGGTGACAGATTACGCGTGCGTTACATTTCTCGCAATGGAAGGCGACCTGCATCATGCTGAAGCGAGACACCAGGAGACACGCGGCGAAAGCTATGCTAAAACACTCTGGATGCTACAGTAATACATTGACGTTACACATGTATGCAGAGGACATCAAACTTTACTGGCTGCGAAACGTTACGGTAGCCGACTTCCCAGGTATGGGTAAGAATTCGATTGCAACCCCAGAGTCCGGATGCATCTGATGACTCTGGTGACAGCTTATAACAGAGGATAACAGCGCATGGTGCTTGGCAAACCGCAAACAGACCCGACTCTCGAATGGTTCTTGTCTCATTGCCACATTCATAAGTACCCATCAAAGAGCACGCTGATTCACCAGGGTGAAAAAGCGGAAACGTTGTATTACATCGTTAAAGGCTCGGTGGCAGTGCTGATCAAAGATGAAGAAGGGAAAGAGATGATCCTTTCTTATCTGAACCAGGGCGATTTCATCGGTGAACTGGGCCTGTTTGAAGAGGGCCAGGAACGTAGCGCCTGGGTTCGTGCAAAGACAGCATGTGAAGTGGCTGAAATTTCTTACAAGAAGTTCCGTCAGCTGATTCAGGTTAACCCTGACATCCTGATGCGTCTTTCTTCCCAGATGGCGCGCCGTCTGCAGGTCACCTCAGAGAAAGTGGGCAACCTCGCCTTCCTGGACGTTACCGGCCGTATCGCACAGACCCTGCTGAACCTCGCGAAACAGCCAGACGCCATGACCCACCCGGACGGCATGCAAATTAAAATTACCCGTCAGGAAATTGGTCAGATCGTCGGTTGCTCCCGTGAGACTGTGGGCCGTATCCTGAAAATGCTGGAAGATCAAAACCTGATCTCCGCCCACGGTAAAACCATCGTGGTCTACGGAACGCGTTAATTCCGCTTAAACGGCGTGCCATCGCAAGGTGTCACGCCGTTTTTGTCTCTATTCCCCATGTGGCGCAGGCTGATCTATCACCCGGAAGTTAACTACGCACTGCGACAAACGCTGGTGTTGTGTCTTCCTGTGGCCATAGGCCTGATCCTCGGGCATCTTCAGCAAGGCCTGCTGTTTTCCCTCGTACCCGCCTGCTGCAACATTGCCGGTCTGGACACGCCGCATAAGCGCTTTTTCAAACGCCTGATTATCGGTGGCTGCCTGTTTGCGGGCTGTAGCCTCGCCGTACAGCTTTTACTGGCTCGTGATATCCCGCTGCCGCTGATTCTGACCGTGCTGGCAATGACGCTCGGCGTCACGGCGGAAATAAGTTCGCTGCACGCTCGCCTGCTTCCCGCGTCGCTGATTGCGGCCATCTTCACGCTAAGCCTCGCCGGGAATATGCCGGTGTGGGAGCCGCTGCTGATCTACGCCCTGGGGACATTATGGTACGGGCTGTTTAACTGGTTCTGGTTCTGGCTGTGGCGGGAACAGCCGCTGCGCGAATCCCTGAGCCTGCTCTATGTGCAGCTAGCGGAGTACTGCGAAGCCAAATACACCCTGCTGACCCAGCATACCGATCCGGAAAAATCCTTACCGCCCCTGCTGACGCGCCAGCAGAAGGTGGTGGATCTGATAAGCCAGTGCTATCAGCAGCTGCATATGCTCGCCGCCAACAAGAACCACGAGTACAAGCGGCTGCTGCGCACCTTTCAGGTCGGGCTGGATCTGCAGGAGCATATCTCCGTGAGCCTGCACCACCCGCAGGAGGTGCAAAAGCTGGTCGAGCGCAGCCACGCCGAAGCGGTGATCCGCTGGAACGCGCAGACCGTCTCCGCACGCCTGCGGGTGCTGGCCGATGATATTCTCTATCACCGCTACCCCACGCGCTTTAACATGGACAAACAGCTCGGCGCGCTGGAGAAAATCGCTCGTCAGCACCCGGATAACCCGGTCGGGCAGTTTGCCGCCTGGCACTTCAGCCGCATCGCCCGCGTGCTGCGCACCCAGCGTCCGCTTTATCCGCGCGACCTGATGGCGGATAAGCAAAAACGGCTGCCGTTATTGCCCGCGCTCAAAAGCTATCTTTCTCTTAAATCGTCCGCCCTGCGCAACGCAGCAAGGATTAGCGTGATGCTCAGTACCGCCAGCCTGATGGGCATGGCGCTGCATCTGCCGAAACCGTACTGGATCTTAATGACCGTGCTGTTTGTCACCCAGAACGGCTACGGCGCCACGCGGGTGCGTATTCTGCACCGGGCGGGAGGAACGATGGCCGGGCTGATCATCGCGGGCGTGACGCTGCACTTCCACGTGCCGGAAGGCTATACCCTGGCTGGCATGCTGGCGATTACGCTGGTGAGCTACCTGATTATCCGCAAAAACTACGGCTGGGCGATGGTGGGCTTTACGGTGACGGCGGTATATACCCTGCAGCTGCTCACGCTCAATGGCGAACAGTTTATTATCGCCAGGCTGATTGATACCCTGATCGGCTGCCTGATTGCCTTTGGCGGCATGGTCTGGCTGTGGCCGCAGTGGCAGAGCGGGCTGCTGAGGCAGAACGCCCACGACGCGCTGGAAGCCGACCAGCAGGCTATTCGCCTGATCCTGAGCGATGACCCGCAGCCTTCCCCGCTGGCTTATCAGCGCATGAAGGTCAACCAGGCGCACAACGCCCTGTTTAACTCGCTCAACCAGGCGATGCAGGAGCCGGGCTTTAACTCGCACTATCTGGCAGACATGAAGCTGTGGGTGACGCACAGCCAGTTTATCGTCGAGCATATTAACGCCATGACCACGCTGGCGCGCGAGCACACGATGCTGACGTCGGATCTGGCGCAGCGATATTTGCAGTCGTGTGAAATTGCGTTGCAGCGGTGTCAGCAGCGTCTGGAATATGACTCGCCGGGTGAGTCGGGAGATTCGAACATTCTGGAAGCGCCGGAAACGTTAACCCACGGGCCAATGAGCACCCTGGAGCAGCATTTGCAGCGCGTTCTGGGACATCTGAACACCATGCACACCATTTCGTCGGTGGCATGGCGTCAGCGTCCGCATCACGGGATTTGGCTAACCCGCAGGTTGAAGCGAACGGCGTATTAACCTTTTACGATCTTCGCGACCGCGGCGGCAAAGCGGGTTAACCCGTCTTCAATGTCTTTGTCTTCCACCACCAGCGACGGTGCGAAACGCATTACGTCCGGCCCGGCGTTCAGCACCATCACCCCTTCGCGAGCGGCGGCATGCAGGAAATCACGCGCGCGTCCCTTGTACTGCGGCTTCAGCTCGGCGCCAATCAGCAGTCCCATCCCGCGGATCTCGCTGAACACGTCGTACTGCTCGTCAATCTTTTTCAGGTGTTTCACAAACAGCTCGCGCTTCGCGCTAACGCCGTTCAACACCTCTGGCGTGTTGATGATGTCGAACGCGGCACCCGCCACGGCGCTCGCCAGCGGGTTACCGCCGTAGGTTGAGCCGTGAGAACCGACGTGGAACGCGGAGGCGATCTCCTGCGTCGTCAGGACCGCACTCACCGGGAAACCGCCGCCGAGCGCTTTCGCGCTGGTCAGAATATCCGGCGTCACGCCGTAGTGCATATAGGCAAACAGGTCCCCGGTACGCCCCATTCCGCACTGTACTTCATCAAAGACCAGAAGCGCCTGATGCTCGTCGCACAGCGCGCGCAGCCCTTTCAGGAATTCCGGGGTTGCCGCGGTCACGCCGCCTTCACCCTGAATCGGCTCGACCACCACCGCGCAGGTGTGGTCGTCCATCACCGCTTTCACCGCGTGCAGATCGTTAAACGGCACGTGAACGATGTCGGCCGGTTTCGGGCCAAACCCGTCGGAATACTTTGGCTGTCCGCCAACGGAAACGGTAAAGAAGGAGCGTCCGTGGAAGGCGTTGTGGAAGGCGATGATTTTGGTTTTGTACGGGCTGTGGCGCGTTGTCGCGTAGTAGCGCGCCAGCTTAAAAGCGGTTTCGTTGGCTTCGGTGCCGGAGTTCATAAACAGCACGCGCTCGGCAAAGGTCGCATCAATGATCTTGCGGCCCAGGCGCAGCGCCGGTTCGTTGGTGAACACGTTGCTGGTGTGCCACAGGGTTTCCCCCTGGGTTTTCAGCGCCTCCACCAGCGCGGGATGGCAATGACCCAGCGCCGTGACAGCAATACCGCCCGCGAAATCCACATACTCTTTACCCTGCTGATCCCAGACGCGGCTGCCTTTCCCCTTCACCGGGATAAACTCAGCCGGTGCATAAATCGGCAGGATCACTTCATCGAATGTCGCGCGGGTAATTGCTGGTTGTTCAGTTGCCATGTCATGACCATCCATTTTATGTCACAGTGATTGTGAAAATATAATCACAAAATATGCATAAAAAATCACAACAAGGCAACAGTTATTCAGCGATGGAGGAAATTTGCCAGCAGCGCGTGCCCTTGTTCACTGAGGATGCTTTCCGGATGGAACTGCACGCCTTCGAGATCCCATTCGCGGTGGCGAATCCCCATGATCTCCTGCGTATCGCTCCAGGCGGTCACCTCAAAGCAGTCGGGCAGCGTCGGCGGGTCAATCACCAGCGAGTGGTAGCGCGTCACGGTTAACGGATTATTGAGCCCCTTGAACACCCCCGTACCCGCGTGCGTGACCGGCGAGGTTTTACCGTGCATCACTTTGGCGGCGCGCACGATGGTGGCACCAAACGCCTGGGCAATCGCCTGATGGCCCAGACAGACGCCCAGGATCGGCAATTTGCCGGCATAGTGCTGGATAACCTCCAGCGAAATACCCGACTCCGACGGGGTGCAGGGCCCCGGTGAAATCACGATTTTCTGAGGAGCCAGCGTCTCGATATCGGCGAGATCGATTTCGTCGTTGCGACGAACAACCACCACTGCACCCAGTTCACAAAAATACTGGTAAAGGTTCCAGGTGAAGGAATCGTAGTTATCAATTAGCAGAATCATGGCGGCTCCCGAAAAAAATGCCGCCCTATTCTACTCAGATTCCCGCGCTTCGCTCACTACTTTGGCAAAGATAGCGTTTAGCGCGGTTAAATCACCCGTTGCGCCGCTGCGGTTAGCCGCCACCCACTGTTCGGGATCCATATCGCGCCAGTCCAGCGCGTAGCCCGCGTGGAGCGCCAGCTGCTCGAAAAACACGCGCTGGGCAATACCGTTGCCGCGCATAAAAGGGTGCAGCATGTTGATTTCGCAGTAATAGTGGCTAACCCGGTCAACAAACGCCGCTTTCTCAAGACCCACGAGATACTTTTCGCTTTCCAGCGCCGCCATCAGCTCATTACCCATTTTTTCGATGTATTCGAAATGGCAGAAGGGAATATCACCCTTGAAAATATCGTCGGTACGGAACTCGCCTGCCCGCTTCATCTCTCTGCGGTAGAGATGGCGGTGAATAAGGCACAGATGGGGTAACCCGGGCGCGGAAGGCCCAAGCTCCAGGGTCTCAATGTCGGGATCCGATGGACCATTACCTTTCTCAAGGAGACAACTGGCCTGAAAGTTGACGCTACGCTGCTGCTCCCAGAGACGGGATTTTTGCTTGTCGGTGAGTTTTTTCACTTAACGCCTCCCTGAATAGTCCGTTTGCCACAAGTATAAGCAGCAAAACGCGCTTTCGCAGGGAGGGCGACATAACGCGGGCAGGAGAGCCCGCGTTCAGAAGGATTACGGCAGAACTTTTGCGGAGAGGATCACGACAGGTTTTGACGGCACATTCTGATACGGACCGACGTCGTGAGTAGGCACCTGAGAAATCTTGTCGGCCACGTCCATCCCTTTCACGATTTTACCAAACACCGCATAGCCGAAGTCACGCTGGCCGTGGTCGAGGAAGGCGTTATCCGCCACGTTGAGGAAGAACTGGCTGGTCGCGCTGTCTTTGTCTGCGGTACGCGCCATTGAGATCGTGCCGCGCTTGTTCAGCAGGCCGTTGTCCGCTTCGTTTTTAATAGGCGGGTTTGGCTGTTTCTGCTGCATCTGCTCGTTGAAGCCGCCGCCCTGAATCATGAAGCCCGGGATCACGCGGTGGAAGGTGGTGTTGTTATAGAAACCACTGTTCACGTAGTCGAGGAAGTTTTTCACAGAAACCGGGGCTTTCTGGCTATTCAGTTCCAGCTCAATGTTCCCGGCGGAGGTGGTCAGCAGAACGTGAGGGTCCCCTTTGGCTGCCAGCGCAGCAGGGGAAACGGCAGAAAGAGCAAACACAGCTGCGACAGCCGCCAGTGTTGATTTGAGCATGAGAATTCCTTAACAAAGCGCAGTATAAAAAGCGAATGGCTTGATTCTAAAGAGCAGTATGAACGGAGACCAGCCTTTTACCTAATTTTACGAAATTGAAACAGTTGTAACCGCGCAAACGGTTGGCTTTAGCGCCTTTTTGTGTGATCAAGATCACATAAAAACCTGCAATGAACTTCTAATTTCTCTTAAAAGATATGAATAGATCACTTTAATGTCTAAAATCTGCCCGCTCTCAGCGCCCTCTGGGCGCCTTTCTTTTTCTGAACAGGCCAGACATGACTAACAGCAATCGCATCAAGCTCACATGGATCAGCTTCTTCTCCTACGCCCTGACCGGCGCGTTGGTGATCGTCACCGGGATGGTGATGGGGAATATCGCAGACTACTTCCACCTGCCCGTTTCCAGCATGAGTAACACCTTTACCTTCCTCAACGCGGGGATCCTGATCTCTATCTTCCTGAATGCCTGGCTGATGGAAATCGTGCCGCTGAAAACCCAGCTGCGTTTTGGCTTTGTGCTGATGGTCGCCGCCGTAGCGGGTCTGATGCTGAGCCACAGCATCGCCCTGTTCTCTGCCGCCATGTTCGTGCTCGGCCTGGTGAGCGGGATCACTATGTCGATCGGTACGTTCCTGATTACCCATATGTATGAAGGCCGCCAGCGCGGCGCGCGCCTGCTGTTTACCGACTCCTTCTTCAGCATGGCCGGAATGATCTTCCCGATGGTCGCGGCCGTTCTGCTGGCGCGCAGCATTGAGTGGTACTGGGTCTATGCCTGCATTGGGCTGGTCTACGTGGCGATCTTTATTCTGACCTTCGGCTGCGAGTTCCCGGTGCTGGGCAAGAAAGCGCAAACTACCGCAGAACCCGTCGCGAAAGAGAAATGGGGTATCGGCGTGCTGTTCCTCTCCATCGCCGCCCTGTGCTACATCCTGGGCCAGCTGGGCTTTATCTCCTGGGTACCGGAATACGCCAAAGGTCTGGGCATGAGCCTGAACGACGCAGGCAAACTGGTGAGCGATTTCTGGATGTCTTACATGTTCGGCATGTGGGCGTTTAGCTTCATCCTGCGCTTCTTTGACCTGCAGCGCATTCTGACCGTGCTGGCGGGCCTGGCGACCGTGCTGATGTATCTGTTCATCAACGGCTCCCCGGAACATATGCCGTGGTTCATTCTGACCCTGGGCTTCTTCTCCAGCGCCATTTATACCTCGATCATCACCCTGGGCTCCCTGCAGACCAAAGTGGCCTCGCCGAAGCTGGTTAACTTCGTTCTGACCTGCGGCACCATCGGCACCATGCTGACCTTCGTGGTCACTGGCCCGATTGTGGCCCACAGCGGCCCGCTGGCCGCGCTGCACACCGCGAACGGTCTGTACGCCGTGGTGTTCATCATGTGCTTCGTTCTGGGCTTCGTGACCCGCCACCGCCAGCACAACGTGGCGGCAGCGTCTCACTAAACCCTGCGCCCCTTTGCATTACGCAGAGGGGCTGTTTCTGGCAAAACTCACCTCTTCTCCTCCGACATCCGTCTGGATCCAGGTCTGCGCCAGCTGCGTGGTGGCGATAATCCGCCCCTGACGAATCGACCAGCGCACCGGCACCTGGCAGCGCACCGCTTCAAACCCGCTCTCCGCAGGCAGAATAATCAGGTTCGCCGGGTTTCCCGTTGCAATACCGTAATCGCTCAGGCCGAAGGTACGGGCGCTGTTGTGGGTAATCAGGTTCAGGCCGCTGTCGATTTGCGGATAGCCCATCATCTGACAGACGTGCAGCCCCATATGCAGCACCTGCAGCATATTGCCGGTGCCGAGCGGGTACCACGGGTCGAAGACGTCATCGTGACCAAAGCAGACGTTAATACCCGCTTCCTGCAGCTCTTTCACGCGGGTGATGCCGCGACGCTTCGGATAGTCATCAAAGCGCCCCTGCAGGTGGATATTGACCAGCGGGTTAGCGACGAAGTTAATTCCCGACATTTTCAGCAGACGGAAAAGCCGCGAGGTGTAAGCGCCGTTGTAGGAGTGCATGGCGGTGGTGTGGCTGGCCGTCACGCGCGGCCCAATACCGGCCTCATACGCCAGCGTGGCCACCGTCTCGACAAACCGCGACTGTTCGTCGTCGATTTCGTCGCAGTGGATATCCAGCGGACGGTCATACTTCTTCGCCAGCTCGAAAGCGATATGCAGCGACTGCACGCCATACTCGCGGGTGAATTCGAAGTGCGGGATCGCCCCCACCACGTCGGCCCCCAGCTTTAACGCCTCTTCCAGCAGCGCCGCACCGTTCGGGTAAGAGAGAATACCTTCCTGCGGAAACGCGACGATTTGCAGCGTTACCCACGGAGCAACCTCCTGCTTCACCTCCAGCATCGCCTTCAGGGCGGTAAGCGTCGGGTCGGAGACATCCACATGGGTGCGAACAAACTGGATGCCGTTGGCAATTTGCCACTTCAGCGTTTTCCAGGCGCGCGCTTTGACATCCTCATGGCTGAGCAATGCCTTGCGCTCCGCCCAGCGCTCGATGCCCTCGAACAGCGTGCCGGACTGATTCCAGTTTGGCTCACCCGCCGTCTGGGTGGTATCGAGGTGAATATGCGGCTCGATGAACGGGGGAATAGCCAGCCCGCCGCGCGCGTTCAATACTTCATAACTTTCGGCGTGGGTGTCGTCCATCGGGGTGATGTCACCAAATCGCCCGTTCTCAATGGCGAGCTGCCACAGCCCTTCCCGACCCGGTAAACGAACATTCTGAACAAGCCATAACGGTGTTGTAGACATACCCTTCCCCTAAAAAACGCCGCTGATATTCAGGCGTATCGATTTTGGCAAAACCGCCCCTGAGTTGTACACAAATTCAACGAACACGAAAAGCCTGCGATTTCCGCCACTTATAAAAATCCTGACAAATCAGTTATATACCACCTAAGGAGTAGGCGAAGACGTATTTGATTTGCATCAATAAGCGCCCCTGCTGAATCGTTAAGGTAGGCAATAATAGAAAAGAAATCGAGGCAATAATGAGCAAAGTCAGACTCGCTATCATCGGTAACGGCATGGTCGGCCACCGCTTTATCGAGGATCTTCTCGATAAGGCCGATGCTGAGCAGTTCGATATTACCGTGTTCTGTGAAGAACCCCGCAAGGCGTACGACCGTGTGCACCTGTCTTCCTACTTCTCCCATCATACCGCCGAAGAGCTCTCTCTGGTGCGCGAAGGTTTCTACGAGAAGCATGGCGTAAAAGTGCTGGTGGGCGAACGCGCTATCACCATCAACCGTCAGGAAAAAGTGATCCACTCCAGCGCCGGGCGTACGGTTTTTTACGACAAGCTGATCATGGCGACGGGCTCCTATCCGTGGATCCCGCCGATTAAAGGCTCGGAAACGCAGGATTGCTTCGTCTACCGTACCATTGAAGACCTCAACGCCATTGAGTCCTGCGCACGCCGAAGCCGTCGCGGTGCGGTGGTCGGCGGCGGCCTGCTGGGTCTGGAAGCGGCTGGCGCGCTGAAAAACCTCGGCGTTGAAACCCACGTCATCGAATTTGCCCCGATGCTGATGGCCGAACAGCTCGACCACATGGGCGGCGATCAGCTGCGTCGTAAAATCGAAAGCATGGGCGTGAAGGTTCACACCAGTAAGAACACCAAAGAGATCGTGCAGGAAGGGACTGAAGCACGCAAAACCATGCGTTTTGCCGACGGCAGCGAGCTGGAGGTGGACTTCATCGTCTTCTCCACCGGTATTCGTCCGCGCGACAAGCTGGCGACGCAGTGCGGTCTGGCCGTGGCGCAGCGCGGCGGGATCATGATTAACGACACCTGCCAGACCTCCGATCCGGATATCTACGCTATCGGCGAGTGCGCCAGCTGGAACAACCGCGTGTACGGTCTGGTGGCGCCGGGCTACAAAATGGCGCAGGTCGCCGTAGATCATATCCTCGGCAGCGAAAACGCCTTCACCGGTGCAGACATGAGCGCCAAGCTGAAGCTGCTGGGCGTGGACGTGGGCGGTATTGGCGATGCGCATGGCCGCACCCCGAACTCCCGCAGCTATGTCTATCTCGACGAAAGCAAAGAAGTCTACAAACGACTCATCGTCAGCCAGGACAACAAAACCCTGCTCGGTGCGGTACTGGTGGGGGACACCAGCGACTTCGGCAACCTGCTCCAGCTGGTGCTGAACGCCATCGAGCTGCCGGAGAACCCGGACGCGCTGATCCTCCCGGCGCACGCCGCCAGCGGCAAGCCGTCTATCGGCGTAGATAAACTGCCTGACAGCGCGCAGATTTGTTCCTGCTTCGACGTCACCAAGGGTATGCTGATCTCCGCCATCAACAAAGGCTGCCACACCGTGGCGGCGCTGAAAGCGGAAACCAAAGCCGGTACCGGCTGCGGCGGCTGTATTCCGCTGGTGACGCAGGTGCTGAACGCCGAACTGGCGAAACAGGGCATCGAAGTGAACAACAACCTGTGCGAGCACTTCGCGTATTCTCGCCAGGAGTTGTACCACCTGATCCGCGTGGAAGGCATCAAATCCTTCGACGAACTGCTGGCGAAGCACGGCCAGGGCTACGGCTGTGAAGTATGTAAACCGACCGTCGGCTCCCTGCTGGCCTCCTGCTGGAACGAGTACGTACTCAAGCCCGAGCATACGCCGCTGCAGGACACCAACGACAACTTCCTGGCGAACATCCAGAAAGACGGCACCTACTCCGTGATTCCACGTTCCGCCGGCGGCGAAATCACGCCGGAAGGGCTGGTGGCCGTGGGCCGTATCGCCCGTGAATTTAACCTTTACACCAAAATTACCGGCTCCCAGCGTATCGGTCTGTTCGGCGCGCAGAAAGACGACCTGCCGGAAATCTGGCGTCAGCTGATTGAAGCGGGCTTCGAAACAGGCCACGCGTACGCCAAAGCGCTGCGCATGGCAAAAACCTGCGTGGGCAGCACCTGGTGCCGCTACGGCGTGGGCGATAGCGTGGGCTTCGGCGTGGAGCTGGAAAACCGTTACAAAGGCATCCGCACCCCGCACAAAATGAAGTTTGGCGTCTCCGGCTGCACCCGCGAATGTGCGGAAGCGCAGGGTAAAGACGTGGGGATCATCGCCACCGAGAAAGGCTGGAACCTGTACGTCTGCGGCAACGGCGGGATGAAACCGCGCCATGCGGACCTGCTGGCGGCGGATCTCGATCGCGACACGCTGATTCAGTATCTCGACCGCTTCATGATGTTCTACATCCGTACCGCCGATAAGCTGACCCGTACCGCCTCCTGGCTCGACAATCTGGAAGGCGGCATCGACTACCTGAAATCGGTCATCATCGACGACAAGCTGGGCCTGAACGAACATCTGGAAGCTGAGATGGCGCGCCTTCGCGAGGCGGTGATTTGCGAGTGGACGGAAACCGTCAACACCCCGGCGGCGCAGACGCGCTTCAAACACTTTATCAACAGCACCCAGCGCGACCCGAACGTACAGGTTGTGCCGGAGCGTGAACAGCATCGTCCGGCGACGCCGTATGAACGTATTCCGGTCACGCTGGTGGAGGAAAACGCATGAGCCAGTGGATAAACATTTGCGATATTAACGACATTATCCCCGCCACCGGCGTGTGCGCGCTGCTGGGCAGCGAGCAGGTTGCGATTTTCCGCCCTCGCCACGATGAACAGGTTTTTGCCATCAGCAATATCGACCCGTTCTTCGAGGCCAGCGTGCTCTCCCGTGGACTGATTGCCGAACATCAGGGGGAACTGTGGGTTGCCAGTCCGTTGAAAAAGCAGCGTTTCCGCTTAAGCGACGGGTATTGCATGGAAGATGAGAGCCGCTCTGTGAAGCACTATGACGTTCGCGTGAAGGACGGCAAGGTGCAGCTGAAAGGCTAACCTCTGCCCCTTTAGGGATAGCAGCAGGAAAATCGTATGTTCCGTACGATACCTGCTGTTATCCTGACGTCAATTCTTACCCCCTCCATGCATGCTGCGAGGTAACGTCGTGGATCACCTGCCGATTTTTTGTCAATTACGCAACCGCGACTGCCTGCTTGTGGGCGGCGGCGACGTGGCCGAGCGCAAAGCGCGCCTGCTGTTAGAGGCTGGCGCCCGCCTGACCGTTAATGCCCTTTCCTTCGCCCCCCAGTTTGAGGTTTGGGCCCAGGAAGGGATGCTCACGCTGGAACAGGGCGCGTTTAATGAATCTCTGCTGGATACCTGCTGGCTGACCATTGCCGCGACGGATGACGATGAAGTGAACCAGCGCGTGAGCGATGCCTGCGAAGCGCGCCGTATCTTCTGCAACGTGGTCGATGCGCCGAAAGAGGCCAGCTTTATCATGCCGTCGATTATCGACCGCTCGCCGCTGATGATTGCGGTGTCGTCCGGGGGACGTTCGCCGGTTCTCGCGCGCCTGCTGCGGGAAAAGCTGGAAGCCCTGTTGCCCCAGCATCTTGGTCAAATTGCGCATTATGCCGGGCAGCTGCGTTCACGCGTGAAGCAAACCTTCGCGACCGTGGGCGAGCGCCGTCGCTTCTGGGAAAAATTCTTTGTGAACGACAGGCTGGCGCAGTCGCTGGCGAATCAAGACACCAAAGCCGTTGAAGATACGACCGACCAGCTGCTAAGCGAACCGCTGGACCATCGCGGCGAAGTGGTGCTGGTGGGCGCAGGTCCCGGCGATGCGGGCTTGCTGACGCTGAAAGGGCTACAGCAAATCCAGCAGGCGGATATCGTGGTGTATGACCGTCTGGTGTCCGATGACATCATGAATCTGGTCCGTCGCGACGCCGACCGCGTCTTCGTGGGCAAACGGGCGGGCTACCACTGCGTGCCGCAGGAGGAGATTAATCAGATCCTGCTGCGCGAGGCGCAGAAAGGTAAGCGCGTGGTGCGCCTTAAGGGTGGCGATCCGTTTATCTTCGGTCGCGGCGGCGAAGAGCTGGAAACCCTGTGTGACGCGGGCATTCCGTTCTCTGTCGTGCCCGGCATTACGGCGGCCTCCGGCTGCTCAGCGTACTCTGGCATTCCGCTGACCCATCGCGACTATGCTCAGAGCGTGCGTCTGGTGACGGGCCACCTGAAGACCGGCAGCGAGCTGGACTGGCATAACCTGGCCGCCGAAAAGCAGACGCTGGTGTTCTACATGGGGCTCAATCAGGCCGCCACGATCCAGACGAAGCTGCTGGAGCACGGTATGAATGCGGATATGCCCGTCGCGTTGGTCGAAAATGGCACCGCCATTACGCAGCGCGTGGTGGATGGCGTGCTGACACAGTTAGGCGAGCTGGCGCAGCAGGTCGAAAGCCCGGCGCTGATCGTGGTGGGCCGCGTGGTTGAACTACGCGACAAACTGAACTGGTTCTCCAGCCACTAACGCATATTCTCCCTTCCTGGAGTAGTCCTTAAGCGGACTACTCCCCTCTTACGGCTACCGATAACATACCGCCCCGAAGTGGAACTTTTCCCTTTATTCCCTTGAGTTACATCCAATTTTCGTTTTAAAGACAAGGAATGCGTATGTTCAAACTGGCAAAGGCCGCCGTTCTGGTTGGCCTGTTATCGACTCTGACGGCCTGCACCGGTCACGTACAGAACACCAAAAATAATTGCAGCTACGATTACCTGCTACACCCGGCGATCTCCATTTCGAAGATCATCGGTGGTTGCGGCCCGGCGGCACAGCAGTAAGCGTTTTACAGGCGTAAAAAAACCGGGATGTCCCGGTTTTTTTGTTGGCGTAGAGCGTTTTTTTATCGGGTGGCGGCTCCGCTTTACCCGACCTACACGATCCCGTAGGCCGGGTAAGCGTTAGCGCCACCCGGCAAGCAGACTCAAGGCTTCGCCACAAACCCAATCGCTTCGTACACCGCCTTCAGGGTTTCGGACGCGCGCGCGCTGGCTTTTTCCGCACCCTCTTTCATCACTTTCTGCAGGAAGGCTTCGTCGTTACGGTAGCGGTTATAGCGCTCCTGCAGCTCGGTCAGCATGCCGGAAACGGCATCTGCCACTTCGCCTTTCAGGTGGCCGTACATCTTGCCTTCGAAGTGTTTTTCCAGCTCAGGGATGCTCTGGCCGGTGACGCCGGAGAGAATATCCAGCAGGTTGGAGACGCCCGCTTTGTTCTTTACGTCGTAGCGCACAACAGGCGGCTCGTCGGAATCGGTCACCGCGCGCTTGAGTTTTTTCACCACCGATTTCGGATCTTCCAGCAGGCCGATAACGTTGTTGCGGTTATCGTCAGACTTGGACATCTTCTTGGTCGGCTCCAGCAGCGACATCACGCGCGCGCCGGACTTCGGAATGAATGGCTCAGGCACTTTAAACACATCGCCGTAGATGGCGTTAAAGCGCTGGGCGATATCGCGGCTCAGCTCCAGGTGCTGCTTCTGATCTTCACCTACCGGCACCTGGTTGGTTTGATACAGCAGGATATCCGCCGCCATCAGCACCGGATAGTCGAACAGACCGGCGTTGATGTTTTCAGAGTAGCGCGCGGATTTATCCTTGAACTGCGTCATGCGGCTCAGCTCGCCGAAATAGGTGTAGCAGTTCAGCGCCCAGCCCAGCTGCGCGTGCTCCGGCACGTGAGACTGAACGAAGATGGTGCTCTTCTCTGGATCAATACCGCAGGCCAGATACAGCGCCAGGGTGTCCAGCGTGGCTTTGCGCAGCTTCTCAGGATCCTGACGCGCAGTAATCGCATGGAGATCGACGATGCAGTAAATGCAATGGTAGTCATCCTGCATGCTGACCCACTGACGTAACGCACCCATGTAGTTACCAATGGTCAATTCACCTGAAGGCTGTGCGCCACTAAAAACGATGGGCTTAGTCATGATTCAATTCCTGATGTTCACTGTGCGAAAGCCCGAGTGCGGGCAACAAATCTTTAAAGTGGTCGAAAACGACGTCCGGCTCACTCAGCGTGATGGCTTCACCGTAGTTGTAGCCATAGGTTAACCCCACGGAAGGACACCCGGCCGCGCGGGCAGCCAGAATATCATTGCGGGAATCGCCGACAAAGAGCAGCTCCGCAGGCGTTAAGGATAATTTTCCTGCCACCAGCAGCAGCGGTTCCGGGTGGGGCTTTTTGTTTTGCACATCGTCGCCGCCCACAATCACGGAGAAATACTTCGCGATATCGAGCGCGTCGAGCAGCGGTGCGACAAACGGCGTGGGTTTGTTAGTCACCAGACCCAGCGGGATGCCCTTAGCGTGCAGCGCACTCAGCGTTTCCTGAACGTCCGGGAACAGGAAGCTGCCCTCCTCGACGGTCTCTTCATAGAAACGATTGAACAGTTTGCGCAGAATACGCAGCTGCTCTTCCTGAGGGATGTCCGCGTGATCGACGCTCGGTTTACCCTGGGCGGAACGCTGTGACGCACGTTCCTGACGCGCCCACGTCAACGCGCGCTCCATCAGAACATCGGCGCCGTTGCCAATCCACGTGACGACACGCTCTTCACCCGCAACGGGGAGTTCAAGCGCGTACAGCGCCTGGTCTACGGCACTCGTTAAGCCCGGCGCGCTGTCGACCAGCGTGCCGTCGAGGTCAAATGCGATACCTCGAATTGCCTGCAATTTATCCATGACTTACCTTCGCCAGCTCACGGCGCATTTCATCAATGACTTTTTTGTAATCCGGTTGGTCGAAAATTGCCGAACCCGCAACGAACATATCCGCGCCGGCTGCCGCAATTTCACCAATGTTATTCACTTTTACACCGCCGTCCACTTCCAGGCGAATGTCGTAGCCTGACTCATCAATACGACGGCGAACTTCACGCAGCTTATCCAGCGTGTGGGGGATAAACGACTGACCGCCAAAGCCCGGGTTAACGGACATCAGCAGAATCACGTCCAGCTTGTCCATGACATAGTCGAGATAGCTCAGCGGCGTGGCCGGGTTAAACACCAGGCCCGCCTTACAGCCGTTCTCTTTGATCAGCTGCAGGGTGCGGTCCACGTGCTCAGAAGCTTCCGGATGGAAAGTGATGATGCTGGCACCCGCCGCGGCGAAGTCAGGCACGATGCGATCAACAGGCTTCACCATCAGGTGAACGTCTATCGGAGCGGTAATGCCATAGTTACGTAATGCCTTGAGCACCATTGGGCCAATGGTCAGGTTAGGGACGTAGTGGTTATCCATAACGTCGAAATGGACAACATCTGCGCCAGCCGCGAGAGCTTTGGCAGTGTCTTCACCCAGACGGGCAAAATCGGCCGACAGAATTGAGGGAGCAATCAAAAACTGTTTCATCCGCTTCTCCTTGAAATGTGTTTACCGGCGGGCAAAACGGCTCAGGGGCGATAAAGAGCCAGAAGTTCGTCCACCTTTTTACGTGTGCCGCCGTTGCTGCTAATGCTACGCCGCACCTTAACCTGAAAATGCTTCGCGGCTTTGTACCATTCGCGCGTATCAGGCGTGTCGTGATTCGAAATTAACACCGGAATTCTTTTGCTGACCAGCTTTTCCGCCATCTCAGCCAGACGCGCCTGTTCGGCCGGGCTGAAGCTGTTGGTGTGATAAGCGGTGAAATTCGCCGTTGCAGACAGTGGTGCGTAAGGCGGGTCACAGTAAACCACCGAGTTTACGCCTGCCAGTTCCATACACTCTTCATAGGAGAGGCAATGAAACTCTGCGTTCTGCGCTTTTTCGGCAAAGTGATACAGCTCGTCCTGCGGGAAATACGGGCGCTTATAGCGACCAAACGGCACGTTAAATTCCCCGCGCAGATTATAGCGGCACAGGCCGTTGTAACCATGACGGTTGAGATAGAGGAACAGCAGCGCTCTGCGGAACGGATCCTGACTCTGATTAAACTCAGTGCGGAACTGGTAGTAAACGTCCGGATGATTATTCTCCGGCGTAAACAGTTTGCGCGCCTCGGCGACATACTCATCGGTACGCAGCTTAACGATGTTATAGAGGCTGATAAGGTCGCTGTTGATATCCGCCAGGATATAACGAGAAAAATCGGTGTTGAGGAACACCGATCCCGCACCCACGAAAGGTTCGATAAGGCACTCGCCTTTAGGCAGGTGCTTTTTAATATCATCGAGCAGGGGGTATTTCCCCCCTGCCCATTTCAGAAAAGCGCGATTTTTTTTCATGCTGACTAACTGATTACACCTTCTCCGGCTGTGGAGAAAGCTCCGACAGCATCCTGCGCTTTAAACATTACTTCAGATCGGCCTGAACCTGATGAATCGGCTTCGCCCACGGGTTCTTCGCCTGAACGTCAGCTGGCAGCGCCGCAACGGCACGTTTTGCTTCATCTTTGGACGAATAAACACCGCTCACCAGCACATACCACGGTTGACCGTTACGGGTCGTCTGATAAACAACGTAGTTTTTCAGATTTGATTTCTTCGCCCAGCTGTTGAGGTTGTCATAGTTAGACGAACTGCTCAGCTGCAGCGTGTAGTTGCTGGATGGCGCAGACTTCAGCGAACCAACGTTACCTGCCGTTTTGCCTGCGGCACTGCTGGAGGCTGTTGCCGTGGCTGCTGGAGCCGTTGCTGCAGGCGCAGCTGTGGCAGCCGGTGCCGTTGTGGTCGCCGTTGCTTTCGGCGCAGTCTGCGTGACTGGCGCTTTCGCAGTCTCGCTCACCGCAGCCGTTTCGGTGTGTTTCGGCTGTGCCGGTACGGCTTTCACTTCAGGCGCTTTTACAACTGCCTGAGGTTTGGTTTCACGCTTAGGCTCAATCACCGCCTGCTTGCGTTCAGGACGTGTCGCAGTTTGCGTCTGGCGCGGTTTGGTTTCCGCTGCAGCCGCTTGTGGTTGAGCGTTACCACCGCGAATCGGGGCAACGGTTGCCGGCTCAGTTGGCAGCGTAGAGTTAACCACGACGTTATCAACCTGCTGCTGGTTCTGCGGCTGCGTCAGCGCATTGTTCAGATCTCCCTGAACTTCTACGCGCTGCTGGCCTTCAGGCGTAGCAGGTGCCTGACCCTGAGCAGGGGTTGAAGAAACGGGCGGCAGAGAAACATCCTGCGGCGCTGTGGTGTTACCTGCGGTCTGCTCTGCAGAAGTGGCACCCGGCGCAGGCTGTGCGCCATTCGCCTGATTAGAGGCATCGTTACCGGAAAGGTTGATGCTCTTCTCAGCGGAAGCAGTTTGCTCGGTAGAGTTCGTTGACGGTGCTTTAAGCGCGGAGCCAATGCCGACAATCAGCAGCACAAGCACCAGAACGCCAAGGCCCATCATAATATACTGGCGGGAAGCCGGTTTTGGCGCAGCGGCTTTTTTACGTTTACGCGGGCGACGCTCTACAGGCTGTTCGTCCATTGAATCTTCTTCGGACTCATAATCCTCTTCTGCTCGCTCTTCGTGCGCGTTGCGGCTGCGCGAAGGACGACGATCGTCTGCATCCAGATCAACATCGTCAAAGTTGATCTGCGGCTCGTTATCACGTTCTGAAGATTGACGAGAACGACCAGTACGACGATCGCTGGGATCGGGTTTCAGCTCGTCTTCTGGTTTGAATTCATCCATTTAACACCCCACTCAAAGGCTTATGCCAACGACTTTGCATTTCACCTGAAGCTAAACGACCACCTGCGACAGTGGCCTGACCTTTCTAGTTGTTACGCCTGCTGACAATCAGCGATAGCGCCAAGAACGACATCGTGCGGCACTCCGCCGCGCACTTCACTCTTCCCTATTGCAAGCGGGAGTACAAGACGCATCTCACCTGCCAATACTTTTTTATCGCGCATCATGTGGGGTAAATACGCTTGCGCCGACATCTCCTGTGGCCCGGTCACCGGCAAACCTGCACGTTCAAGCAGCGCAATAATACGTGCCGTCTCTTCCGGTTTGAACTGTCCGAGACGTTCAGAGGTGCGGGCTGCCATGACCATTCCGGCCGCGACGGCTTCACCGTGCAGCCAGTTGCCGTAGCCCATTTCGGCTTCAATCGCGTGACCAAACGTATGCCCAAGATTCAGTAAAGCACGTAAGCCCGTTTCACGCTCGTCTGCAGCGACAACTTCTGCTTTCAGCTCACAGCAACGACGAATGCAGTATGCCAGTTTCGCCTCATCCAGGCCCAGCAACGCATCCATATTCTCTTCAAGCCAGCTAAAGAACTCGCCATCCAGAATAATGCCGTATTTGATCACTTCCGCCAGACCAGAAGCCAGTTCGCGCTTCGGCAGGGTTTTCAGACAGTCGAGATCCACCACCACCGATGCGGGCTGGTAGAACGCGCCAATCATGTTTTTGCCGAGCGGATGGTTGACTGCCGTTTTGCCACCCACAGAGGAGTCGACCTGGGACAGCAACGTGGTTGGGATTTGAATAAAACGGACGCCACGTTGATAGCTTGCGGCCGCAAAGCCGGTCAGATCGCCCACAACACCGCCGCCCAGGGCAAGCAGTGTTGTATCGCGACCATGCGGTTTTTGCAGCAATGCGGTAAAGACGGTATCCAGTACCGTCAGGCTTTTATACTGCTCGCCATCAGGGAGAATCACACTGTCGACTTTTACGCCCGCCTGCTCAAGCAGGTGGCGTACGCGGTCGAGATAAAGCGGAGCCAGCGTCTCATTGGTGACCAGCATCGCCTGATCACCCGCTTTCAGTGGTAAAAAGGAAGCTGGGTCGTTAAACAAACCAGCCGCGATGGTGATAGGGTAACTACGTTCCCCGAGAGTAACTGTAATCCTCTCCATGACGCGACATCCACCTTTAATGCTTTTACCCGCAGGCGAGTGTATATAAAGCCAGAATCAGTTGCTTTCCAGCATATGAATAATCTGGTTTGCAACCACTTTAGCGCTCTGGTCGTCAGTACGAATGGTCACATCAGCAATCTCTTCATACAGCGGATTGCGTTCATCGGCCAACGCTTCCAGAACTTCGCGTGGTGGCGTTTCAACCTGCAGCAGCGGGCGCTTTTTATCGCGCTGCGTACGTGCCAGCTGTTTCTCAATGGTCGTCTCAAGATAGACCACTACGCCACGGGCGGAGAGACGGTTGCGGGTTTCGCGAGATTTCACAGAACCGCCGCCTGTTGCCAGAACGATGCCCTGTTTTTCCGTGAGTTCGTTGATCACTTTTTCTTCTCGGTCACGGAAACCTTCTTCGCCTTCTACGTCGAAAACCCAGCCCACATCAGCTCCGGTTCGTTTCTCAATCTCTTGATCAGAATCGTAAAATTCCATATTGAGTTGTTGAGCTAACTGACGCCCAATAGTGCTTTTGCCGGCACCCATAGGCCCAACCAGAAAGATATTGCGTTTCTCTGCCATTTTATCGGTACTACTAAGACTATTCGTTAATGGTAATCCCCGCTTCGCAGACACCCGGCGTAGCAGGACATGAACTGAAACCTCATATGCAATAGAGCGAGAGTCAGACTAAAAATTATCTCAATACTCCGGCTTGTTTGGCAACTGATTAAATCACCGCGTCGGGCGCATAAGGTAATAAGACGTAAGTCCAACTCAAATCGGTACTCCTTGTATGCTAATTCATGCCCCACGTCAAACATCTGCAACAAACTGAATGCAAAATCATTGCGGGGATCGTTACCCGTCAGCGAATACCAACCAGACGTGGTGTAATAAACACCACTAACTCGCGCCGTTCATTATCCTTACCATCGTGGCGAAAAAGCTGCCCAAGCCAGGGGATTTTCCCCAGCCCCGGCACGCTGTCACTGCCGGTTTTGTTCTTCTGCGAAAAAATTCCGCCCAACGCCAGCGTTTCTCCACTTTTTACCTCCACCTGAGTTTCTATCTCCTGTTTGTCGATCGCCAGCGTTTCGCCGTCAGCCTGCTGCAGAACCTGTCCCGGCATATTTTCGCTGATGTGCAATTTCAGGCGCACGCGCCCTCCCGGCAAGACCACCGGCGTGACCTCCATCCCTAATACCGCCTCCTTAAACTCAACGGAGGTTGCGCCGCTTTCACCGCTTGAGACCTGATACGGAATTTCGCTGCCCTGCTTGATACTAGCCGGTTGCCCGTGCGAGGCCAGCAGCCGCGGGCTGGCGATGATATCGACCTGCTGTTTTTGCTCCAGCGCTGAGAGCTCCAGATCCAGCAGCCGACCATTGATTCTCCCGATATTAAAACCCACGTGGCTGGTGGCGCTGGCGACGGAAAGATCGCTGCCCACCGTCGTGAGCTGTCCAACCTTGCCCGCGTCGGTAGCGTCGGCGAGATTCCACTTCACTCCCAGCTCGCGCAGGCTTTTTTCGTTAATGGTCACAATATGCGCCGCCAGCTCGACCTGCTCGATGGGAATATCCATCTGAGCGGCCCAGCGCTGCAGCGTCTCCACCACCGCCTGGTTATCCCGAATCAGCAGCCGGTTGGTGCGTTTGTCGAGAGACAAACTTCCCTTTGGGCTCAGGAGTTTTTCCGCGTCTTTTTGCAGCTCTCCAGCATCGGCATAGGAAAAAGGGATACTGTGAGACACCAGCGGCGCATCAAGCTGTCGGCGCGTCCGCTCCTGTTCTGAGCGTTCCTGCTGTTCACGCTGCCAGGCCGCGGTATGTACATAAAAAATTCCGCCCTCCTCTCGCAAAACGAGGCCAGCGCTGGTGACAACCGTCTGTAACGCCTGTCGCCAGGGGACGCGCGTCAGGTTGAGCGAAAGCGTGCCGCCGACATCAGGCGATATCACCAGATTTCGGTTCTCCTGTTCGACCAGGCTCTGCAGTATCTGGACTACAGGCACATCATCCACCACCAGCGTGACCGGTTTTGGCGCGGCGGCCCACAGCGGATGGCTGAACGCCAGCAGCCACAGCATTATCCGTAAATTCATTATTATTCGTTCCTTCTCGTTGCCACGTCCATTTTCCTGGTTCACATGTGTCACCCACATCAACAACCAGCTCCGTTTCATTGATGGCCGTTATCGTCCAGCCCGCAGGGAAGCGCTCATGCGTTTTCAGCCGGTACCAGCGCTTTTGCCCATCCTGTAAAATGCCGATAGCCTGCTGTTCTCCCACCATGCCGCGATATCGCCACTGCACCAGCTCGCCAATGGCGCAGGGATCGTCCGGCGGGCGAAACGGATCGCGCATGCCGGTCAATAGCAGCACAGAGCAAACCAGCAAATATCGCGCGCTATTTCGCATGTTCAAGCTCCAGCCGCAGGCGCAACGCCTTACCGTGTGGGGCAATCGCGAAAGCGGCGATCTGCACATCCCGCTGCGCCAGCCGGGAAAAAAGCGCAGGAAGCGCCTGCCACTCCACCTCCAGCATCAATTCCCCCCCGCTCTGCAGCGGCTTCCAGTGAACCAGCGTCGTGTTATCGCCCTGAAAATCGAGCGGAGAAAACGGCGTCAGCGCCCGTACCTCCGCAGTTTTCGTAAGAAACGGCACCTTTCTGACGGCAGGCCATAACGCCGCGTTCGTCCTCACGTCCTGAATTAGCTGGCGTTGTCGTTCAGCACACTGCCTGTCTACCGGTCTGAGCAAGGTGCCCCAGGCGGCCAGTCCTGCTAGGAGACTCCCCAGACACCAGAAGAGCACCCGATACCACGGACGGCTTTCGCACCAGCGTTCTAACAGGGTATCCATGCGTTACCCCTCGCTTTTAAGATGAAGGGTGAACATCCAGCGCCCCTGACTGTCCTGCCGAAGCTCACCCGCCGTCGCGGGCGTAAAACCCGCTATTTGGCCAAGCGCGTCGCGCAGAGCAGACAGGGCCGGCAGGGTTAGGGCATACCCGCTCAGCATCAGAGCAGGAGGCTGATAGCGCAGCTCTGTCAGCCAGGCCTGTGTCGGAATGGCGCGGGAAAGGGATTCCAGCACCGGTTGCCATGCGCGTCGTTGAAGGGTCTGCGCTGGCTTCTGCGCCTGTGAGGCGAGCTTCTGCCGGGAGGCAAGAGCGTGCTGCACGGCCTGCATTCCCGTCAGATCCGTTTGCAGCGCGTGCAGCCTCATAAGAGGGTTTATGCGCAGGCAGAAAATGACTACGAACATCAACAGCACGGTGCCGACACACATTGCGCCCCAGAAACGCAGGCATCGCGCGCGCCTCTGCTGTCGCCAGGGCAGAAAGTTCATGATGCTCATCCGGGCACCTCGCTCATGGCCAACGCCAGCGCAACGGTATAATCAGCGCCGCAGTCCGGCAGCGGGGCATGGCAGCGCTCGAGGATTTCCCACGGGTCACGTCGGCTATCAAACAGCGCGATGTCATCCGGACCAAGCGCCAGCAGCGCCGAAAGCTCGGCCACGCTTTCGGCTTCTGTGATAAAGCGGCGTCCCCACTGGTGACGCATCGCCCACAGCCACTGCCGGTCGTCCCGCCAGGCGATGCACGTCGCTGGCGCCACCGCAGGAAGAAGATTCGCCAGCGCGCTGGCATCCGGAGTAATAGTCACCAGCCGCAAACGCAGCGTTTTCGCCAGCGCCAGTAGGGTATTAACCTCGTTGTTTTGCGCAGCGGTCACGTGAAAGGTATTGCTGAAGGTATCCTGCGCGTAATCAAAACAGAGCGTATCGGCAGACATCTCCAGTTCGCGGGCGAGCGCGGCGCCAAGCCATGAGAGCTGCTCGCTGTCGCGCAGCGCAACGGTCGGGCGGGGGAGCGACCGTTGCAAAGTGCGTGCTGCCGGGAAAGAGAGGAACACCCGGTGGTAGTGCGGCAGCGTGTTCCGCCAGCCGCGTAACGCATCAACCAGCTGTTCTGACTGACAAATTTTGCCGTCACGAATGATGCCTTCGGCGAGAGGAATCGCCCACCAGCGGCGCAAACGCCAGCCGGACTTCTCCCGGGTCAACGCAACGATCCGCACCCTATCCTGTTGAATATGAACGCCCGTTTGCCATATTTTGAAAGCCATGCTTCACGATCTCCTTATCGCCCGTCGGGTTGACGGCTATATCAATGAATCAGGCTTGCCTTTATACTACCGCGCGATTGTTTAGAAACTGCCCAAGTGAAACCAAATGGGAAATCTCCGGTGAAGTTCGTAAAGTATTTATTCATCCTTGCAGTCTGTTGCATTCTGCTGGGAGCAGGCTCGATTTACGGTTTGTACAAATATATTGAGCCACAGCTACCTGATGTCGCCACGCTTCGCGATGTGCGCCTCCAGATCCCGATGCAAGTCTATAGCGCCGATGGCGAGCTCATGGCGCAGTATGGCGAGAAGCGTCGTATTCCGCTGACCTTAAACCAAATCCCACCCGTGATGGTGAAAGCCTTTATCGCCACGGAGGACAGCCGTTTTTACGAACACCACGGTGTCGATCCGGTGGGGATTTTCCGTGCCGCGAGCATTGCGCTGTTCTCTGGTCACGCCTCTCAGGGGGCGAGTACCATTACGCAGCAGCTTGCGCGTAACTTCTTCCTCAGCCCTGAAAAGACGCTGACGCGTAAGATCAAAGAGGTGTTCCTTGCGATCCGTATTGAGCAGCTGCTGAGCAAAGACGAGATCCTTGAGCTGTACCTCAACAAAATCTACCTGGGCTACCGTGCCTATGGCGTGGGGGCTGCCGCACAGGTGTACTTCGGTAAGCCTGTTGAGCAACTCACCTTAAGCGAAATGGCCACCATCGCCGGTCTGCCGAAAGCGCCGTCCACGTTTAATCCGCTCTACTCCCTCGATCGCGCCACCGCGCGTCGTAACGTCGTCCTGTCACGAATGCTGAGCGAAGGCTACATCAGCCAGAGCGAGTACGACCAGGCGCGTAACGATGTCATTGACGCTAACTACCACGCTCCGGAGATCGCCTTCTCTGCGCCTTACCTGACCGAGATGGTTCGCCAGGAGATGGTGAACCGTTATGGTGACAAGGCCTATGAAGATGGCTATCGCGTGTACACCACCGTCACCCGCAAGGTGCAGCAGGCGGCGCAGGAAGCGGTGCGCAACAACGTGATGGACTACGATATGCGTCACGGCTATCGCGGCCCGTCAAACGTGCTCTGGAAGGTGGGCGAAAGCGCGTGGGACAGCAAAAAAATCACCAGTACGCTGAGAGCGCTGCCAACCTATGGTCCGCTCCTTCCTGCGGTGGTGACGCAGGCCGATCCTCAGGAAGCCGTTGCGACGCTCGCGGACGGTACGTCCGTCTCCCTGCGCATGGACGGTATCCGCTGGGCGCGTCCGTACCGTTCGGATACGCTGCAGGGCGCCACGCCGCGTAAAGTGACCGATGCGGTACAGACCGGGCAGCAAATCTGGGTGCGCAAGGTCGGCGAATCCTGGTGGCTGGCGCAGGTGCCGGACGTCAACTCGGCCCTGGTTTCTATCAATCCGCAAAACGGCGCCGTGCTGGCTCTGGTCGGCGGGTTTGATTTCAACCAGAGCAAATTTAACCGCGCCACCCAGGCGCTGCGTCAGGTCGGCTCCAATATCAAACCGTTCCTCTACACGGCCGCGATGGATAAGGGCCTGACCCTCGCCAGCATCCTCAACGACGTGCCAATTTCCCGCTGGGATGCCGGTGCCGGTTCCGACTGGCAGCCGAAGAATTCCCCCGCGGAGTATGCCGGCCCGATTCGTCTTCGTCAGGGTCTGGGACAGTCGAAAAACGTGGTGATGGTGCGTGCCATGCGCGCGATGGGCGTCGACTATGCCGCAGAGTATCTGCAGCGGTTCGGTTTCCCGGCGCAGAACATCGTTCGCACCGAGTCGCTGGCGTTAGGCTCAGCCTCCTTTACGCCGCTTCAGGTCGCCCGCGGTTACTCGGTGATGGCCAACGGCGGCTTCCTGATTGACCCGTACTTCATCAGCAAGATTGAGAACGATCAGGGCGGCGTGCTGTTCGAGGCGAAGCCGAAAATTGCCTGCCCTGACTGCGATATTCCGGTCATTTATGGCAATACGCCGAAATCTGAGGTGCTTGAGAATAAGGACATGGAAGACCCTGCCGTGTCGCAGGAGCAGCAGAACGGCGTAGTGCCGCAGCCGCAGCTCGAGCAGGCGAACCAGGCGCTGGTGGCGCAGACCGGCGCGCAGGAGTACGCCCCGCATGTGATCAACACGCCGCTGTCGTTCCTGATCAAGAGCGCGCTGAACACCAATATCTTCGGTGAGCCAGGCTGGCAGGGTACCGGCTGGCGCGCAGGGCGCGATCTGCAGCGCCATGATATCGGCGGTAAAACGGGGACAACCAACAGCTCGAAAGACGCTTGGTTCTCCGGTTACGGTCCGGGCGTGGTGACCTCGGTCTGGATCGGCTTCGACGATCACCGCCGCGATTTAGGTCGTACCACGGCATCCGGCGCGATTAAGGATCAGATTTCCGGCTACGAAGGCGGGGCGAAGAGCGCGCAGCCGGCGTGGGACGCCTACATGAAGTCCGTTCTTGAAGGCGTACCGGAGCAGCCGCTGACGCCACCGCCAGGCGTGGTGACGGTCAATATTGACCGCAGCACGGGCCAGCTCGCCAACGGCGGTAACAGTCGTGAAGAGTATTTCATTGAGGGCACGCAGCCAACCACGCAGGCGGTGCATGAGGTGGGTACAGAGATTATTGATAACGGCGAAACGCACGAGCTGTTCTGACAGCAAAGCAAAACGGCAACCTCTGGTTGCCGTTTTTGTGTTTGCTCCCTCTCCCGTGGGAGAGGGTTGGGGTGAGGGCATCAGGCCACTAAAGTCTCCCCTGCCCCTTCAACCACTCCCGTACCAGGAACAGCGCGCTCACGTTGCGAGCCTCATTAAAGTCAGGGTCTTCCAGCAGATCCATCAGGTGCGCCAGCGGCCAGCGAACCTGCGGCAGCGGCTCCGGCTCATCCCCTTCCAGCGATTCAGGATAGAGATCTTCAGCCACCACGATATTCATCTTGCTGGAAAAATAGGACGGCGCCATGCTCAGTTTTTTCAGGAATGAAAGCTCATTTGCCCCGAAGCCCACCTCTTCTTTCAGCTCGCGGTTGGCCGCTTCAAAGACGGTTTCACCCGGATCGATAAGCCCTTTCGAGAAGCCAAGCTCGTAAGATTCCGTTCCCACCGCGTATTCGCGGATCAAAATCAGATGATCGTCGACAATCGGCACAATCATCACCGCTTCGCGCGACGAGGGGCGCATACGTTCATAAACGCGACGCACACCGTTGCTGAACTCCAGATCCACACTTTCGACATTAAACAGGCGCGATTTGGCGACTGTTTCAACATTCAGAATGGTGGGTTTTTGTAGTGGTTTGCTCATCTTGATGGGTCTTAGCAGTGAGAACTGGGGTTATTGTGCGATACGCCGCACGGTTTCGGCAATGTCAATTGTTCTTTATTTACATTTATGCAACGTAGTTGGGATCAATCCTCAATTCAAAACAAATGTCAAGAGGTTGAAATGTTTCCAGGAATTTGCTGATATCGCGCCATAACAGGCTTTGCTATCATCACCGGTCACTGGGATGCGCTTCAGAATGCTCAAGTTCGACTCCATACTTGCCGATAGCCAACCACAGACACTCATTCAATGTAAAGGTGCTACTCACTACACCTGTAAGATAAGTAAGATGGGGAAAGCATGAGCACCATTTTGATTGTTCTCGCTGCTATGCTGGCCAGCGCATTGGTTGCAGGGTGGTTGTACAGGCGCCGCGCACAGCGCCGTTATCGTCTGCCCTTTTTAAATGCATTTGCGGGTGCGAGCACGCGTAAACTCACGCAAGACGAGCGCGATGCGGTTGAAAACTACCTCGAAATTCTGAACCGTACTCAGTTAACGCCTGGGCCAACGGGAGCCACAGCTGCGCCCGTCGCGCTAAAGCTTAATGCGCAAAGTGATACCGTGCTCTGCGTGACGCGCTCCATCACGCGCTATGGCATCACTACTGATGACCCCAACAAATGGCGCTATTACCTTGATTCCGTCGAAGTGCATCTGCCCCCGTCCTGGGAGCAATACATTAATGACGAAAACAGCGTTGAGCTGATTCACACCGATTCGTTGCCCCTGGTTATCTCGCTTAACGGCCACACGCTGAATGAATATCTTCAGGAAGCCCCGCGTTTTGCGCTGGAGCGTGCGAGTTCAACGCAGGCATCCATTCGTGGCGAAGAGACTGAGCAGATCGAACTGCTGAACATTCGCCAGGAAACCCATGAAGAGTACGCCCTGAGCCGCCCGGACGGCATTCGTGAAGCTCTTCTGATCGTCTCTGCATTCCTGCTCTTTTTTTTCTGCCTGCTCACGCCGGATGTGTTTGTTCCCTGGCTGGCTGGCGGTGCGGTGCTGCTGCTGGCGGGCGGACTTTGGGGGCTCTTTGCTCCACCGGCCAAAACCTCGTTGCGCGAAATCCACTGCCTGCGCGGTACGCCAAAGCGCTGGGGTCTGTTCGGTGAAAACGATCAGGAACATCTCAACAATATTTCGCTCGGAATTATTGACCTGATCTACCCGCGCCACTGGCAGCCGTGGATTGCGCAGGACTTAGGTCAGAAAACCGATATTGATATCTACCTTGACCGCCACGTTGTGCGTCAGGGGCGCTTCTTATCCCTGCATGACGAAGTGAAAAATTTCCCGCTTCAGCACTGGCTTCGCAGCACGGTCATTGCCGGAGGCGCGGCGCTGGTCTTAGTCATGCTGCTGCTTTTCGTGCCGCTGGATATGCCCATCAAATTCACCCTGTCGTGGATCAAAGGGGCGCAAACCATTGAAGCGACCAGCGTCAACAAGCTGGATGAAGCCGGTGTCCGCGTGGGTGACACGCTGCGCCTGAAGGGAACCGGGATGTGTAATATTCACTCGCCGGGGGCGTGGAACACGCGCCAGAACTCACCGTTCATGCCGTTCGATTGTTCGCAAATTATCTGGAACGACGCGCCGCCGCTGCCGCTGCCGGAATCCGAAGTGGTGAATAAGGCTACGGCGCTTACCCAGACTGTGAACCGCCAGCTGCACCCGAAACCGGACGATGATTCACGCGTCAGCCCCGCGCTGCGCTCGGCC
This sequence comes from Enterobacter sp. 3U4, assembly GCF_057224565.1. Classification (NCBI taxonomy): domain Bacteria; kingdom Pseudomonadati; phylum Pseudomonadota; class Gammaproteobacteria; order Enterobacterales; family Enterobacteriaceae; genus Enterobacter; species Enterobacter sp. 3U4. The sequence continues at coordinate 4,501,716 of NZ_CP136665.1, read as the reverse complement.
ATTCAGAAATCAGGCATGGTTCTGCTGGATGATTTTGGTGACATCGTCCTGAAAACGCAGGATTTATGCTCCTCTCAGGATGAGTGCATTCGTCTTAAAAACGCCCTGGTAAACCTGGGGAACAGTAAAGACTGGGACTCGCTGGTGAAACGCGCCGAAGCGGGACGGCTGGATGGCGTGAACGTGCTGCTGCGTCCGGTGAGCGCTGAATCGCTGGATAACCTGGTCGCCACCTCGACGTCGCCGTTCATGATGCGCGAGACTACCCGTGCGGCTCAGGCGCTGAATAGCCCGGCACCGGGCGGCTTTGTGATTGCAAGCGATGAGGGCAGCGACCTGGTCGATCAGCCTTACCCGCAGGTTGCGCTTTATGACTACCCGGCGCAGGAGCAGTGGAGCCAATTCCAGCGCCTGGCACAGATGCTGATGCAAACGCCGTTCAGCGCCGAAGGGATTGTCACGAGTATTTATACCGACGCCAACGGCACTCGCCATATCGGCCTGCACCGGATGCCGGACAGCGCAGGACTGTGGCGCTACATCGGTACCTCTCTGCTGATGACCGCGATGCTGATCGCCATTTTCTGGAACGGCTATATGGCCCTGCGCCGCTACCAGCGCTCGCGCACCCGGCTTGCCGACATCCAGCAATATTATGAAAACTGCCTCAATCCTAAGCTGATCCCCTCCTCTGAGAGCCTGATCTGATAACGTCGTTGCGCGACAAGATGTGCTACCCTGTCGCGCACGTTTCTTCTGGCTGGAGTTCCCCTAATGCATCTTGATATCGACTGGCAGGAGGTTGATACCGTTCTGCTGGATATGGACGGCACGCTGCTCGATCTCGCCTTTGATAACTATTTCTGGCAAACGCTGGTTCCAGAAACCTATGGCGAGCAGCAGGGGATTTCCCCGGCAGAAGCGCAGGCATTCATTCGTTCGCAATATAGCGCCGTGCAACATACGCTAAACTGGTACTGTCTTGACTACTGGAGCGAGCGCCTCGGTTTGGATATTTGTGCCATGACCACCGCCCAGGGCACGCGCGCCGTTCTGCGCGAGGATACGGTTCCGTTCCTGGACGCGCTGAAAGCAAGCGGCAAGCGCCGTATTCTGCTGACCAACGCGCATCCCCATAACCTGGCGGTGAAGCTGGAGCATACGGGTCTGGCGTCGCACCTTGATTTATTACTTTCCACCCACACATTTGGTTATCCGAAAGAGGATCAGCGGTTGTGGCATGCGGTGAGGGAAGAGACGGGTTTACAGCCAGAACGTACGTTGTTCATTGATGACAGCGAGCCCATTCTGGATTCTGCCGCAAGGTTTGGCATTCGCTACTGTCTGGGCGTCACCAATCCTGACTCTGGCCTGGCTGAAAAAAGCTATCTTCGCCACCCGGGACTGAACGACTATCGCCAGATGATCCCCTCACTGACCGTGAAGGAGACGCCATGAAAGAAAAACCCTCAGACGGGGTAAGACTGGATAAATGGCTGTGGGCAGCGCGTTTTTATAAAACACGCGCCATTGCCCGCGAGATGGTTGACGGCGGTAAGGTGCATTACAACGGCCAGCGCAGCAAACCGAGCAAGCTGGTTGAGCTAAATGCCACGTTAACGCTGCGCCAGGGCAACGATGAACGTACGGTGGTGATTAAAGCCATTACCGAACAGCGTCGACCCGCTACGGAAGCCGTACTGCTTTATGAAGAGACGGCGGAGAGCATTGAAAAGCGCGAGAAGACCGCGCTGGCGCGCAAAATGAACGCGCTGACGATGCCTCACCCGGACCGGCGGCCGGACAAAAAAGAGCGCCGCGACCTGATGAAATTTAAACACGGTGAGACTGAATAACCTCACCCGAACGAGAGATGAAAATGGCTCAACACGACCAATTACACCGCTATCTGTTTGAACAATTCGCCGTGCGCGGCGAGCTGGTCACCGTATCCGAAACCTGGAAACAGATTCTGGAAAACCACAACTACCCGCTGCCGGTGAAGACCCTGTTGGGCGAACTGCTGGTTGCCACCAGCCTGCTGACCGCAACGCTGAAGTTTGCCGGTGATATTACCGTGCAGCTGCAGGGTGACGGCCCGATGACGCTGGCGGTGATCAACGGCAATAACCAGCAGCAGATGCGCGGCGTGGCGCGCGTTCAGGGCGACGTGCCTGAAAATGCAGACCTCAAAACGCTGGTGGGTAATGGCTACCTGGTGATCACCATCTCCCCAGAGGAAGGTGAACGCTATCAGGGCGTGGTGGGTCTGGAAGGCGATACCCTGGCTGCCTGCCTGGAAGATTACTTTATGCGTTCTGAACAGCTGCCGACGCGTCTGTTCATCCGCACCGGCGAAGTGGAAGGCCAGCCTGCTGCGGGCGGGATGCTGCTGCAGGTTCTGCCTGCACAGGACGCGCAGACCAATGATTTTGAGCACCTGGCGACGCTGACCGAAACAATCAAAGCGGAAGAGCTGTTCAACCTCTCGGCAACCGACGTGCTGTGGCGTCTGTACCACGAAGAAGAAGTGACCGTCTACGACCCGCAGTCTGTGGAGTTTAAGTGCACCTGCTCACGCGAGCGCTGCGCTGGCGCACTGAAAACCCTGCCGGACGAAGAGATCGACAGCATCATGGCGGAAGACGGTGAAATTGATATGCACTGTGACTACTGCGGTACGCACTATGTGTTCAATTCGATGGATATCGCTGAGATCCGCAACAACGCCTCCCCGGCGGATCCACAGGTTCACTAAACCTCTTACCCCTCACCCTCTCCCCAAAGGGGAGAGGGTGAGGGGTAAAAACGCCACCCAAGCTGAATCGTTTTCCTAATGTAACTCTTACGTAATTTTCTTACGTGTATGCGATTACATTCACATTCTTTCCGATAAAATCACCAGCCATTAACCTTTTCGGAACATTTTCCCCAACCAAAAAGCGATTCCTGCGATAATCCGCCTGCGCTGTGACTGGAGTCGCAGCGTTTTCCGTTAGTAAGGGTTTTGTCCAGATGCGTGAATCTATGAGCCCCGTCGCGGTAAACAACCTCAGAAAAACCCTACAATTTTAGGCAGTACATATTGGCTAAGGAGCAGTGATATGCGTGTTACTGGTTTAACCCCGCAAGATCTCAAGGCTTATGGTATTCACGACGTCCAGGAAGTCGTCTACAACCCCGACTACGATACGCTGTATCAGGAAGAGCTCAATCCAGCACTGGAAGGATACGAGCGTGGTGTGTTGACGAATCTTGGTGCTATCGCCGTCGATACCGGTATCTTTACCGGTCGTTCGCCGAAAGATAAGTATATCGTCCGAGACGAAACCACCCGCGATACGCTGTGGTGGGCTGACAAGGGCAAAGGGAAGAACGACAACAAACCGCTCACCCCGGAAACCTGGCAGCACCTGAAAGGGCTCGTCACCCATCAACTTTCCGGCAAGCGTCTGTTCATTGTCGACGCTTTCTGCGGCGCTAACGCCGATACCCGTCTCTCCGTACGTTTTATCACCGAAGTGGCCTGGCAGGCGCATTTCGTGAAAAACATGTTTATTCGTCCAACCGACGAAGAGCTGCAGGACTTCACCCCTGATTTCATCGTGATGAACGGCGCGAAATGCACCAACCCACAGTGGAAAGAGCAGGGTCTGAACTCCGAAAACTTTGTTGCCTTCAACCTGACCGAGCGTATCCAGCTGATCGGCGGTACCTGGTACGGCGGCGAAATGAAGAAAGGGATGTTCTCGGTCATGAACTACCTGCTGCCGCTGCGGGGCATCGCCTCCATGCACTGCTCGGCTAACGTCGGTGAAAAAGGCGACGTGGCGGTCTTCTTCGGTCTTTCCGGCACCGGGAAAACCACCCTGTCTACCGATCCAAAACGTCGTCTGATTGGCGATGACGAACACGGCTGGGATGACGACGGCGTATTCAACTTTGAAGGCGGCTGCTATGCGAAGACCATTCGCCTGTCTGAAGAGGCCGAGCCGGATATCTTCCACGCTATCCGTCGCGATGCGCTGCTGGAAAACGTCACCGTGCGTGCCGACGGCTCCATCGACTTCGACGATGCGTCGAAAACGGAAAACACCCGCGTCTCTTACCCGATCTACCACATCGACAATATCGTGAAGCCGGTGTCAAAAGCGGGTCATGCCACGAAGGTTATCTTCCTGACGGCGGATGCGTTCGGCGTGCTGCCTCCGGTGTCTCGCCTGACTGCCAGCCAGACGCAGTACCACTTCCTCTCCGGCTTCACCGCCAAGCTGGCGGGTACCGAGCGCGGCGTGACGGAGCCAACCCCAACCTTCTCCGCCTGCTTCGGCGCGGCTTTCCTGTCGCTGCACCCGACGCAGTACGCTGAAGTGCTGGTGAAACGCATGCAGGCATCCGGCGCGCAGGCATACCTGGTGAACACCGGCTGGAACGGCACCGGCAAACGTATTTCCATCAAAGATACCCGCGCGATTATCGACGCTATTCTGGATGGTTCTCTGGACGACGCCGAAACCTTCACGCTGCCAATGTTTGACCTGGCGATCCCAACATCGCTGCCGGGCGTGGATACGCATATCCTCGACCCGCGCAATACGTACGGTTCGCCGGAGCAGTGGCGTGAGAAAGCGGAATCGCTGGCGAAGCTGTTTATCGAGAACTTCGAGAAGTACACCGATACCCCGGCGGGTGCTGCGCTGGTGAGCGCGGGTCCGAAGCTGTAGGTAAAAGCAAAAAGGCAACGAAAGTTGCCTTTTTTAATGTTTTCTCCCTCTCCCCGTGGGAGAGGGTCGGGGTGAGGGCATCAGACCGCACTATCCCTCTTTAACCTGTCCCCGCGTCACCGGTACCGGCAGCCAGGCTCGAATGCTCAACCCACCCCGCTCGCTGGTGCCAATCTCCAGCAGTCCGTTGTGGTTATCAATAATACGCTGAACAATCGCCAGGCCTAAGCCTGTACCGCTGGTGCTGCGCGCGCTGTCGCCGCGTACAAACGGCTGGAACAGATGCTTACGCTGCTCGGGCTTGATGCCCGGTCCGTCGTCTTCCACCTGGAACCAGGCGCGGTTGAGCTCAGACCCGCTGCTGACTTTAATCCAACCGTTGCCGTAGCGCGCCGCGTTGACCACCATGTTTGCCACCGCACGCTTAATGGAGAGTGGGTGCATGCGTACCTGGATCTCGCCCGCCTGAAGGTCGGTATCAATTTCACGCTCGTAGCCGCTTTCCGCCGCCACCACTTCGCCCAGCACAGCGTTCAGATCGGCCATCTCCATCGGCATCTCCTGCCCGGTGCGCAGGTAGTCAATAAACTGCTCGATGATGGCGTTGCACTCTTCGATGTCCTTGTTAATGGACTCGGCAAGGTAACCGTCCTCTTCTCCCATCATCTCCGTCGCCAGACGAATACGCGTTAGCGGCGTGCGCAGGTCGTGGCTGACGCCCGCCATCAGCAGCGTACGGTCATCCGCCAGCTGCTTCACGCCTGCCGCCATATGGTTAAACGCGCGCGTCACCGAACGGACCTCAGAGGCGCCATACTCGCGCAGAGGAGGAGGAATAATCCCTTTACCGACCTGCAGCGCAGCGTGCTCCAGGTCGACCAGCGGTCGGTTCTGTATACGGATAAACAGCCAGGCCCCGCCTATCGCCAGCAGCATGATCGCCAGGGTATAGCGGAACAGCGGCGAGAAGTCGCCCTGATGGATTTCGGTCAGCGGGACGCGCACCCAGATATTGGGTGACAGCCAGGTTTTCAGCCAGACGACGGGCGAGCTCTTGTTGACCTCAACGCGCACTTCCGTCGGGCCGCCCAGCTGCTGCGCCATCTGCTGGCTGAGAAATTCATAGTGCTGCGCCCAGCGCAGGCCCGCGTCTTCCGCCGCTTCGTTGGAGTAGAGCGAAATGCCCAGTTCACGGTAGATTTCACGGCGAAACGCCGGGGGTACAACCAGCTGCGTGCCGTCCTCCAGCTGCAGTTTGTCGGTCATCAGCATACGCACTTCGTAGGCCAGGACCTTATTAAACTGCTGGAGGCTCGGCAGGATCGCAAAGTTCAGCACCACCAGGTAGGTCGTCACCAGGCTGACGAACAGCAGGGTGACGATCAGTAACAGGGTGCGGGCAAACGAGCTACGCGGCGAGAAGCGCATTCGCCTCATGCTTTAGAGCCGTCCGGGACGAACACGTAGCCCAGACCCCATACGGTCTGAATATAACGAGGATGCGCCGGATCTTCTTCCACCATGCGGCGCAGACGGGAGATCTGCACGTCGATAGAGCGTTCCATTGCGGAGTATTCGCGACCGCGCGCCAGGTTCATCAGCTTGTCACGGGAAAGCGGTTCACGCGGGTGGCTGACCAGCGCTTTCAGTACCGCAAATTCGCCGCTGGTGAGCGGCATTGGCTCGTCTTCACGGAACATTTCGCGCGTGCCGAGGTTCAGCTTGAACTTGCCGAAGGCAATGACGGCTTCTTCCTGCGACGGCGCGCCAGGCAGCTCATTAGCCTGACGACGCAGCACGGCGCGAATACGCGCCAGCAGTTCACGCGGGTTAAACGGTTTTGGAATATAGTCGTCCGCGCCGATTTCAAGGCCCACGATACGGTCAACTTCTTCGCCCTTCGCCGTCACCATGATGATCGGCATCGGGTTGCTCTGGCTGCGCAGACGGCGGCAAATGGAAAGCCCGTCTTCGCCAGGCAGCATCAGGTCGAGAACCATCAGGTGGAAAGATTCACGGGTCAGCAGACGGTCCATCTGCTCAGCGTTCGCGACGCTACGAACCTGGAAGCCCTGCTCGGTCAGATAACGTTCCAGCAGCGCACGCAGGCGCATGTCGTCATCCACGACCAGAATTTTGTAGTTCTCTTGCATTGTGTGTACTCCCAAAGGTTCGGATAGTCTTTGTAACAGCGTATTCTAAAAAAGTGCACGTATTCGACCAGCTAATTCTGGTATAAATTCTAGTCGAAATTGTTACAAAGCATATTTAACAGCAGCTTATCTGCTCATTTCATCACATAAATCATTATTAATCCTGTCTGTTACACTGTGTGGTACGTATTGTGCGCAAGACAGAAAATCGGCAGCAAAGGCTTTACCATGAAAACGCCCCTGATCACCCGCGAAGGGTATGAGAAACTCAAAAAAGAGATGGATTACCTCTGGCGCGAAGAGCGTCCTGAAGTGACCAAAAAGGTGACCTGGGCGGCAAGCCTGGGCGATCGCAGCGAAAACGCTGACTACCAGTACAACAAAAAGCGGCTGCGCGAAATTGACCGCCGGGTTCGCTATCTGACGAAGTGCCTCGAAAATCTAAAAATTGTCGATTACTCCCCGCAGCAGGAGGGCAAAGTGTTCTTCGGCGCGTGGGTGGAGATTGAAAACGACGACGGTGACACCCTGCGTTTTCGAATAGTCGGCTACGATGAAATTTTTGGTCGTAAGGATTACATCTCCATCGACTCCCCGATGGCCCGCGCGCTGCTGAAAAAGGAAGTGGGCGATCTGGCCATCGTTCAGACTCCAGCCGGTGAAGCCAGCTGGTACGTCAATGAGATCGTCTACGTTAAATAGTCCGAGAGCGCCCTCCACGGCTGGCATTTTGCCGTGTCAGCCCGTATAACTATCCCCTGATTTTTTCGACTCAACAGATGATAAAGCCATGATGAAAGATTCGCTCTGCCGCATTATTGCGGGTGATATTCAGGCCAGAGCCGAACAGGTAGAAGCTGCCGTTCGCCTGCTTGATGAAGGGAACACCGTGCCGTTTATTGCACGCTATCGTAAGGAAGTCACCGGCGGTCTGGATGACACTCAGCTGCGTAACCTGGAGACCCGTCTGGGTTATCTGCGCGAGCTGGAAGAACGTCGTCAGGCGATCCTCAAATCCATCGGCGAACAGGGCAAGCTGACCAGCGATCTGGAAAGCGCCATTAACGGCACCCTAAGCAAAACCGAACTCGAAGACCTCTATCTACCGTACAAGCCGAAGCGCCGCACGCGCGGGCAGATTGCGATTGAAGCGGGCCTTGAGCCGCTGGCCGACCTGCTGTGGAACGAGCCGTCCCACGATCCCGATACCGAAGCGGCGAAATTTATCGACGCTGACAAAGGCGTAGCGGACACCAAGGCCGCCCTCGACGGCGCACGCTACATTCTGATGGAGCGCTTCGCCGAAGACGCCGCCCTGCTCGCGAAAGTGCGTGATTACCTGTGGAAGAATGCCCACATCGTCTCTACCGTCGTCGCGGGTAAAGAGGAAGAAGGCGCGAAATTCCGCGACTACTTCGATCACCACGAACCGATCTCTACCGCCCCTTCCCACCGCGCGCTGGCGATGTTCCGCGGCCGCAACGAAGGCGTGCTGCAGCTCTCCCTGAACGCCGACCCGCAGTTTGACGAGCCGCCGAAAGAGAGCCACTGCGAGCAGATTATTATCGACCATCTTGGCCTGCGCCTGAACAACGCCCCGGCTGACAGCTGGCGTAAAGGCGTGGTGAGCTGGACGTGGCGCATCAAGGTGCTGATGCACCTCGAAACCGAGCTGATGGGCACCGTGCGCGAACGCGCCGAAGATGAAGCGATTAACGTCTTCGCCCGTAACCTGCACGACCTGCTGATGGCCGCCCCTGCCGGCCTGCGCGCGACCATGGGTCTCGATCCGGGTCTGCGTACCGGCGTGAAGGTCGCTGTGGTTGACGGTACCGGCAAGCTGGTGGCGACCGATACAATCTATCCGCACACCGGCCAGGCAGCGAAAGCGGCCGTCGTGGTGGCGGCGCTGTGCGAAAAATACAACGTGGAGCTGGTTGCCATCGGCAACGGTACGGCGTCCCGCGAAACCGAACGTTTCTACCTCGACGTGCAGAAGCAGTTCCCGAAAGTGACGGCGCAGAAAGTGATCGTCAGCGAAGCCGGGGCATCCGTCTATTCCGCGTCCGAGCTGGCGGCCCAGGAGTTCCCGGACCTGGACGTTTCCCTGCGCGGGGCCGTCTCTATCGCTCGCCGCCTGCAGGATCCGCTGGCGGAGCTGGTGAAGATCGACCCGAAATCCATCGGCGTGGGCCAGTATCAGCACGACGTGAGCCAGACTCAGCTGGCGCGCAAGCTGGATGCGGTGGTGGAAGACTGCGTAAACGCCGTCGGCGTTGACCTGAACACCGCCTCCGTTCCCCTGCTGACCCGCGTGGCGGGCTTAACCCGCATGATGGCGCAGAACATCGTCGCCTGGCGCGACGAGAACGGCCAGTTCCAGAACCGTCAGCAGCTGCTGAGGGTGAGCCGTCTGGGGCCAAAAGCCTTTGAGCAGTGTGCGGGCTTCCTGCGCATCAACCACGGCGATAATCCGCTGGATGCCTCCACCGTTCACCCGGAAGCGTACCCGGTTGTAGAGCGCATCCTGGCCGCCACCCAGCAGGCGCTGAAGGATCTCATGGGCGACAGCAGCGCCCTGCGCAACCTGAAAGCCGTTGATTTCACCGATGACAAATTTGGCGTTCCAACCGTCACCGACATCATCAAAGAGCTGGAAAAACCGGGCCGCGACCCGCGTCCTGAGTTCAAAACGGCGACCTTCGCTGACGGCGTGGAAACCATGAACGACCTGCTGCCAGGCATGGTGCTGGAAGGTGCGGTGACCAACGTCACCAACTTTGGCGCCTTTGTGGATATCGGCGTGCATCAGGACGGTCTGGTCCATATCTCATCCCTTGCCGACAAGTTCGTTGAAGACCCGCACACCGTGGTCAAGGCGGGCGACATCGTGAAGGTCAAAGTGCTGGAAGTGGACCTGCAGCGCAAGCGTATCGCGCTGACCATGCGTCTGGACGAGCAGCCGGGTGACGCCAACGCGCGCCGCGGCGGCAATGGCGGAGGCCGCGAACAGCAGCGTCCGGCCGCGAAAACAGCAAAACCGCGCGGACGTGATGCCCAGCCTGCAGGCAACAGCGCAATGATGGATGCGCTGGCGGCTGCAATGGGTAAAAAACGCTAAGGTTGTAAATGCCCCTCACCCTAACCCTCTCCCCAACGGGGAGAGGGGATCGCACGGTGCGGTCTTTTCTCCCTCGCCCCCACGGGGAGAGGGCCGGGTGAGGGGGATAAAATCATATCGAAATATATGAAACCGATTGCACATCCATATTTAAACCACGAATTATCACCCCGTTAACAAATACTCCGCTTTTCGTTTTCCCGCCATTTCAGCAAATATTGAGCAAGGTCAAAAAGGCCGTAAATTAATATCTCAAACAACATTCCGTCACAGTTTTAATATTGCTGATAAAAACTATTCTCATTATCATCGCATAGTAGATAATTTAACCTTTCGTGGAATCAGGCGTTATGCAATTCACTCCAGACAGTGCATGGAAGATTACCGGTTTTACCCGCGAAATTAGCCCGGCCTATCGGCAGAAGCTGCTGTCGCTGGGCATGCTGCCCGGCTCGTCATTCCAGGTCGTACGCGTGGCGCCGCTGGGCGATCCTGTTCATATCGAAACCCGACGCGTGAATCTGGTCCTGCGTAAAAAAGACCTCGCGTTAATAGAAGTCGAAGCCTTATCCCGATAACAAGCCAGCGGTTTCAGTGAGTCTAAAAAAATGAAAAAGTTAACTATTGGCTTAATTGGCAATCCTAATTCCGGCAAGACCACGCTTTTTAACCAGCTGACCGGGGCTCGCCAGCGCGTGGGCAACTGGGCGGGCGTGACGGTTGAGCGTAAAGAGGGCCAGTTCACGACGACAGACAACCAGGTGACGCTGGTTGACCTTCCCGGCACCTACTCCTTAACCACCATTTCGTCACAAACTTCGCTCGATGAGCAAATCGCCTGTCACTATATTCTTGGCGGCGACGCGGATCTGCTGATCAACGTGGTCGACGCCTCCAATCTCGAGCGTAACCTTTATCTGACGCTGCAGCTGCTGGAGCTGGGTATCCCCTGCATCGTGGCGCTCAACATGCTCGATATCGCAGAGAAACAAAAGCTGCGCATCGACGTCGATGCCCTCTCCGCGCGCCTGGGTTGCCCGGTCGTTCCGCTGGTCTCGACGCGCGCTCGCGGTATTGATGCGCTGAAGCTGGCCATTGACCGTCACGCGGGAAATCGCGACGTTGAGCTTGTGCATTACGCGCAGCCTCTCCTGCGCGAAGCCAATTTGCTGGCGCAGGAGATGGACAACAGCATGCCTGCGAAACAGCGCCTGTGGCTTGGACTGCAGATGCTGGAAGGGGATATCTACAGCCGCGCCTACGCCGGACATGCGGCCGATAAGCTGGACGCGACGGTAGCCCGTCTTAGCGACGAGCTGGACGACCCTGCGCTGCACATCGCCGACGCCCGTTATCAGGCCATCGCCTCGATTTGCGACGTTGTCAGCAACGCGCTGACGGCAGAACCCAGCCGCTTTACGGCGGCAGTGGATAAGATTGTGCTTAACCGCTTCCTCGGTTTGCCCATCTTCCTGCTGGTGATGTACGTGATGTTCCTTCTCGCCATTAACATCGGTGGCGCACTCCAGCCGATTTTTGACGCCGGTTCCGTCGCGGTCTTCGTCCACGGAATTCAGTGGGTGGGTTACACCCTGCACTTCCCGGAATGGTTAACCATCTTCCTCGCGCAGGGGATCGGCGGCGGTATCAATACCGTTCTGCCTCTGGTGCCGCAGATCGGCATGATGTATCTGTTTCTCTCGTTCCTGGAAGATTCCGGCTACATGGCCCGCGCCGCGTTCGTGATGGATCGTCTGATGCAGGCGCTGGGCCTGCCGGGTAAATCCTTCGTCCCGCTGATTGTCGGCTTCGGCTGTAACGTGCCGTCGGTGATGGGCGCACGCACCCTGGATGCGCCGCGTGAACGACTGATGACCATTATGATGGCGCCGTTTATGTCCTGCGGTGCCCGACTGGCGATCTTTGCGGTCTTTGCGGCTGCCTTCTTTGGCCAGCAGGGCGCGCTGGCGGTCTTCTCGCTGTATGTGCTGGGCATCGTGATGGCTATCCTGACCGGTCTGATGCTGAAGCACACCATCATGCGCGGTGAAGCGTCACCGTTCGTGATGGAGCTACCGGTGTACCACGTCCCCCATCTGAAAAGCCTGGCGATCCAGACCTGGCAGCGACTGAAAGGCTTCGTCCTGCGCGCCGGTAAGGTGATTGTCATCGTCAGCATTTTCCTGAGCGCGCTGAACAGCTTCACCCTCAGCGGACAGGCGGCGGATAACATTAATGACTCGGCCCTCGCCTCCGTCAGCCGCGTCATCACGCCGGTTTTCAAACCGATTGGCGTGCATGAGGATAACTGGCAGGCAACCGTCGGGCTGTTTACCGGCGCGATGGCAAAAGAGGTGGTTGTCGGTACCCTGAATACGCTCTACACCGCTGAGAACATTCAGGAACAGGAATTTAATCCGGCAGAGTTTCATCTCGGTCATGAGTTGCTGGGGGCCGTAGAGGAGACCTGGCAGAGCCTGAAGGATACCTTCAGCCTGAGCGTGCTGGCGAACCCGATTGAAGCGAGCAAAGGCGACGGCGAAATGGCGACGGGTGCCATGGGCGTGATGAGCGAGAAATTTGGCAGCGCGTCTGCGGCCTACAGCTACCTCATCTTTGTTCTGCTCTACATTCCGTGCATCTCGGTGATGGGGGCGATTGCCCGCGAGTCCAGCCGCGGCTGGATGGGCTTCTCCATCCTGTGGGGGTTAAATATCGCGTACTCGCTGGCGACGCTGTTTTATCAAACCGTTAACTTCAACCAGCATCCGCGCTACAGCCTGGTCTGTATTCTCGCGGTTGTGCTGTTTAACGCGATCGTGCTCGGTCTGCTGCGGCGAGCGCGCAGCCGCGTCGACATCGACCTGCTGGCAAACCGTAAAACCGCCGCGACCTGCTGCAGCAGCCCGGCGGGCGACTGTCACTAAGGAGTACACCGCATGGCATCGTTGATTCAGGTTCGTGATCTGCTGGCGCTGCAGGGGCGAATGGAGGCGAAACAGCTGAGCCTCAGCCTGCATACGCCGCAGCCGATGATCGATGCCATGCTGGAAAGACTGGAAGCCATGGGGAAAGCGGTGCGGATTCAGGAAGAGCCGGACAGCTGTCTCTCCGGCAGTTGTAAAAGCTGTCCAGAAGGAAAGGCCTGCCTCAGGGAGTGGTGGGCACTGCGTTAATAAAGCCAGGCATCGCTGCCTGGCTTTATCGTATTACTTGTAGACGTCCGCCGTTGCGCGTACGTTTTTGGTCTGCTTTTCAGCGCTGGTGACGACGTAGTACGTTCCGCCCAGCTCATCCGCTTTCTTCGACAGCTCTTTTCTCGCGTCCATCGGCGCGGTGGTGTCAGACGTGGAAATTTCACCAATTTTCGTCAGATTCATGCCGGCAACTTTATCTTTTTCCAGCTCTTTTGCCGCAAAGACGCCAAATGACAGTGACCCAATAACCAGAGAAGTGACAATACCTGTAACAAGTTTCATAACCTGACTCTCCATAGGATTGTTGTTTTGATTATCGTAGGCAGAACAACCGCAACGACATCTGGAGTATGGTTGCGGTGTGTTACTTTTTCCAGGCTGGATAGAAAATAATCAGTCTAAACGTTGACTTAACGCAATGAGCGCTGAACAAAACTCCGTCGGATGGGAGATAAACGGGGCATGTGCGGCTTTGGCGATGATCTGCGATTCGCTGTCCGGCCAGAGTGAATCCAGCAGCGGAACCACTTTGCGCGGCACAATTCCGTCGAGGTAACCATAGATACGCAGGTGCGGCACCGTCAGCGCGGTTAGCGGCTCACGCAGGTCAACCGTTTTCAGGAGCTCAAGCCCCCCGTTAAGCACCTCAACCTCCGGCATCGGCAGCGAAAGCACGGTCTGCTTCAGCGTTCGGGCATCCTTACGCGCGGTGTCAGTGCCCATTGTCTGCAAGGCAAGGAACCGCTCTACGGTACGCTGGAAATCTTCGCTCAGCTGCTGCTGGAAGCCCGCCAGCACGTCAGGTTTGATCCCTGGCCACGCGTCCCGCGCGCTAAAACAGGGCGACGACGCCACCGTCACCAGCGCTTTTACGCGGTCAGGCCGCGACAGCGCAATCTGGCTCGCCACCAGCCCGCCCAGGCTCCAGCCCAGCCAGACAGCGTTTTGCGGCGCAGCGTCCAGAACCTGCTGTGCCATCTCATCAAGCGATAACGCGCCAAAACCGCGGCTGCGGCCAAAGCCGGGTAAATCCACCAGATGCAGTGTGAAATGCGAGGCAAGTTCCTCACGTATGCAATGCCATATCTCCGCATTCAGGCCCCATCCGTGCAGCAGCACAAGATGGCAATTTCCTGTCCCAACGGTCTGCCACCACAGCGTCTTCATCAGTTACTGTTCTCTTTTTTCACATGGAGGTTGCACATGCTAACAGTACCTGGGTTGTGCTGGCTATGCAGAATGCCGATGGCGCTCAGCGGGTGGGGAGTCTGCTCCGTCTGTACGCGAGCGCTGCAACGGCGTATCGGGATCTGTCCACAATGTGGTTTACCGGCCACTAGTCCCTCTTTGCCCTGTGGTCGTTGCCTGAAAAAGTCCCCTCCGTGGAGCGCGCTGGTGGCGGTGGATGATTATGTTCCGCCGCTGAACAGGCTGATTCACGCGCTGAAGTTTTCCGGGCAGAGCTCGCTGGCGCAGCCCCTTGCCCGCCTGCTGTTGCTGGCGGTTTTGCAGGCGCGACGTCAGCGCGCGCTGCCGAAAATCGACATGGTGGTGAATGTCCCCCTGTACCGGCGTCGTCACTGGCGGCGTGGCTATAACCAGAGTGACCTGATCTGCCGTCCCCTCGCCCGGTGGCTCGGCTGCCGATATGAGGCCCGCGCGCTCACACGTGTTCACGCCACCGCCATCCAGCATCAGCTCAGCGCCCGGCTGCGCAAAAGAAACCTCAAAAATGCCTTTCGCCTTGAATTGCCGGTCGACGGTCTCCATATCGCGATTGTGGATGATGTCGTCACCACGGGCAGTACCGTTGCTGAACTTTCCCGACTGCTTTTGCGAAGCGGCGCCGCGTCGGTTCAGGTATGGTGTCTGTGCCGTACCTTGTAGCCCTTCTTCAATGGGCGTATGATTATACCCAGGTAATTTAGTCAACTATTAGGCCAAAGCTATGATCCGTATTTCCGATTCTGCACAAGCGCACTTTGCCAAACTGCTGGCAAATCAGGAAGAAGGGACGCAGATCCGCGTGTTTGTGATTAATCCAGGCACTCCGAATGCAGAATGTGGTGTTTCTTATTGTCCTCCGGACGCTGTGGAAGCCACCGACACTGCCCTTAAATTTGAACAGCTCACCGCCTACGTTGATGAGCTGAGCGCACCGTATCTTGAAGATGCGGAGATCGACTTCGTCACTGACCAGCTGGGTTCTCAGCTGACCCTGAAAGCGCCAAACGCGAAAATGCGTAAAGTGTCTGACGATGCCCCGCTGATGGAGCGCGTTGAGTATCTGCTGCAATCCCAGATCAACCCGCAGCTGGCGGGCCACGGCGGCCGTGTTTCCCTGATGGAAATCACCGACGAAGGTTTTGCCATTCTGCAGTTTGGCGGCGGCTGTAACGGCTGCTCAATGGTTGATGTAACGCTGAAAGAAGGGATCGAGAAGCAGCTGCTGAACGAATTCCCGGAACTGAAAGGCGTGCGTGACCTGACCGAACACCAGCGCGGCGAGCACTCCTACTACTAATTCTGTGCCGATCTGTATTGCCCGGTGGCGCTGCGCTTACCGGGCCTTCAGAAATCGTGCGGTCTGATGCCCTCACCCCGTTTCCCCCCTCTATATGTTGACCTGCGTCTCATAATTCACATTTTGCCTGCCAGGGTGATTCTCAATCACGTCATGTTACCCGTATCATTCTCATGGGCACTAAGCACACCCATAACAGCCGACTAAACTTAATCGTTTAAAAGGCATCAGTATTAGTGCCGTTACTTCTCTGTTCCCAGTTGGGACAATCGGAATTTGTCGTTGAAACAATGACGTTACCCATAACAATTCAAAGGCCAGGTAAATCATGCCATTAGTCATCGTTGCTATCGGTGTTGTGTTATTACTGCTCTTGATGATCCGTTTCAAAATGAACGGATTTATCGCTCTGGTTCTGGTGGCACTTGCAGTCGGTCTGATGCAAGGGATGCCGCTGGTTAAAGTTATCAGCTCGATTAAAGCCGGTGTCGGCGGCACGCTCGGCAGCCTGGCGTTGATCATGGGCTTCGGCGCCATGCTCGGTAAAATGCTGGCGGACTGTGGTGGCGCCCAGCGTATTGCTACCACGCTTATTGACAAATTTGGCAAGAAGAACATTCAGTGGGCGGTGGTGTTAACCGGTTTTACCGTCGGTTTCGCGCTGTTCTATGAAGTGGGCTTCGTGCTGATGCTCCCGTTGGTGTTCACCATTGCGGCTGCAGCGAGTATCCCGCTGCTGTATGTCGGTGTGCCAATGGCCGCGGCGCTGTCCGTGACTCACGGCTTCCTGCCGCCGCACCCGGGTCCAACCGCTATCGCCACCATCTTCCACGCGGATATGGGTAAAACCCTGCTGTTCGGTACGATTCTGGCGATCCCGACGGTAATTCTGGCTGGCCCGGTTTATGCCCGCTTCCTGAAAGGCATTGATAAGCCTATCCCGGAAGGTCTGTACAGCGCCAAAACCTTCACCGAAGAAGAGATGCCTGGCTTTGGCGTCAGCGTCTGGACCTCTCTGGTACCGGTGATCCTGATGGCGATGCGCGCCGTGGCAGAGATGATCCTGCCGAAAGGCCATGCGTTCCTGTCCGTGGCGGAATTCCTTGGTGACCCGGTGATGGCAACGCTGATTGCCGTACTGATCGCGATGTTCACCTTCGGATTGAACCGCGGCCGCTCCATGGATCAGATCAACGACACGCTGACCTCGTCCATCAAAATCATTGCCATGATGCTCCTGATCATCGGCGGTGGCGGTGCATTCAAGCAGGTTCTGGTCGACAGTGGCGTGGACAAATACATCGCCGCCATGATGCATGAAACCAACGTGTCGCCGCTCCTGATGGCCTGGTCTATCGCCGCGGTTCTGCGTATTGCGCTGGGTTCTGCGACCGTTGCGGCGATCACCGCAGGCGGTATCGTTGCCCCGCTGATTGCCACCACGGGCGTGAGCCCTGAGCTGATGGTTATCGCCGTCGGTTCCGGTAGCGTGATTTTCTCTCACGTTAACGACCCTGGCTTCTGGCTGTTCAAGGAGTACTTCAACCTGACTATCGGTGAAACCATCAAGTCCTGGTCCGCGCTGGAAACCATTATTTCGGTGTGCGGTCTGGTCGGGGTGCTGCTGTTGAATATGGTGGTCTGATGCGATAAGTCGGGTGGCGGCTACGCCTTACCCGACCTACATGAGCACTACCGGATAATAAAAAACCCGCCACTGGCGGGTTTTTTATTACTTCTTACCGGCTGCTTTTCGCCGCTTGTCCAAATCCTTAATCAGCTTGTTCACCCCGTCATCGGCAAACATCTTCTCAAGCGTTGTGGACAGCTTGCGACGCCAGTTCTTGTACTGATAGCTGGTGCCCGGGATGTTCACCGGCTCCGCCATATCAATCCAGTCTTCCGGCTGCAGACCCAGCAGAGCGCTGTTGCTGTCGGCAATATAGCGCTGCAAACCACGATTGAGGGTCGCGGTCATCGACATCAATGACGCTTTATGTCCCGCACGTTTCGGCAGACAGCCCTGCTTGTGCAGCGCATCCAGTAGCCCCTGCTTGGAGAGCTCGCGATCCTGATACAGGCCGCGTAACACCTCTTCATCAGGATACAGGCCCAGCGTTTTGCCGAGCGTTAGATCGCCGCTTTCCCAATAGCCACGAAGCGTAGGAAGGTCATGCGTCGTCGCGACTGCCATTGACTGTTCAGGGTACGCTTGCGGCGCGCGGAAGGTTTTCTCATGGTCGTTTTCAAAATAGAGCACTTTATAGGAGTAGACGCCGCTGTCGCGGAGCTTGCTGACAATTTCCACCGGCACGGTACCGAGATCTTCACCGATCACCATGCACTGGTGGCGCTTGCTTTCCAGAGCCAGGATCGACAGCAGATCGTCAACCGGGTACTGCACGTAAGCCCCGTGATCGGCCGTTTCACCGTACGGGATCCACCACAGACGCAGCACGGACATCACGTGGTCGATACGCAGAGCGCCGCAGTTCTGCATGTTAGCGCGCAGCAGGTCGATGAACGGCTCGTAGGCGCGCGCCGCCATAACGTGCGGATCCATCGGCGGCAATCCCCAGTTCTGACCGAGCGGGCCAAGAATATCCGGTGGCGCGCCGACGGAGGCTTTCAGACAGTAAAGCTCACGGTCGCACCAGGTTTCCGCGCCGCCTTCCGCCACGCCCACGGCCAGATCGCGATACAGGCCGATCGGCATTTTATAGCCCTGGCTCACCTGCCAGCAGGCGGCAAACTGGCTGTACGCCAGCCACTGCAGCCACAGGTAGAAATCCACTTCATCGGCATATTTTTTACAGAACGCTTTCACTTCCGGCGTGTCGACGGATTGATACGCTTCAGGCCAGACCGGCCAGCCCCAGCGCATTTCGTCCTCTTTCACCTGATACGCGTGCAGCGCATCGAACGCCGCCTGCCAGTAGAGGCTCTCGCCCTCCTGCGTCACGAACTGGCGGAACGCCGCCATCTGCTCGTCATCGCGCTGCGAAAAGCCTTTCCACGCCAGGCGCAGCGCGGCCATTTTCAGCGCCGTGACGGTGGAGTAATCCACCCAGTCCGCTTCGCGCGCCTGCTTCAGCGCCTGCTGCGTGGTGCTCAGTTTCCACCAGGCCTGCGCCTCCTGGCTGTTTTTGAAATCATCTAACGCGTTAACGTCGATGTAAATCACGTTCAGCCAGCGGCGGGACGACGGACTGTACGGGCTGGCGCTCTCCGGGTTGGCCGGATAGAGCGCGTGGATCGGGTTGAGGCCGATAAACGCGCCGCCGCGCTCGCCCACGGATGCCAGCATCTTTTTCAGATCGCCAAAATCACCGATGCCCCAGTTGCTGTCGGAACGCAGCGTGTAGAGCTGCACGCAGGCGCCCCACAGTTTTTTGCCTTCAAGCAGCGCCTGCGGCTCGTAGCAGCGTTTTGGCGCGACGATCACCCGGCAGTGAAAACGGCGATCGTCCTGAGTGAGCGTTAAGGTGTGATAGCCCTCCGGCAGCTTCGCCGGAAGGTTTAGCGTTTTGCCGCCGGTGGCGTGGCCTTTGTGCTGATGCCCCTCTTCGGTCGTGAGCAGCCAGCTAAACTCGCCGCGCCCCTCCACCGCGAGCGGCATCTTTTTGCCTGCGGTGAATACCTTCACGTTCGGCACCGGCGCAGCCGACGCTTTCGCGTCGGTTTTGTGCATAGCGTCCAGCAAACGTCTTTTGGTGTCGGCGCCAATAGACTGTGGTTTGCCGTGAGCATTAATGTAACTGAGGCTTATTCCCGCCGCCTGCGCGGCACTGTCCAGACGTTTACTCTCCATCGCGCTTCCTTAGCGTTTTGCCTGCCAGATACGAGCCTGATAATCACGGATTGAGCGGTCAGAGCTGAACATACCACAGCGAGCGGTGTTCAGGATGCACGCGCGGGTCCACGCCTCCGGGTCGCGGTACAGCACGTCGACCTGCTTTTGCGCGTCGACATAGGCCGTGAAGTCCGCCATCACCAGATACGGGTCACCGCCGTGTTTGTCCATGCTGTGCAACATCTGGTCAAACGCGTGCTTGTCGCCGTCGCTGTATTTACCGCTTTCCAGCTCCTTCAGCACTGCATCAAGCACCTTGTCTTTCTTACGCCACTTCACCGGGTCATAGCCTTTGGCCTTGATGGCTTTCACCTCTTCCACGGTATGGCCGAAGATAAAGATATTCTCTTCGCCCACCTTCTCGGCGATTTCGACGTTGGCCCCGTCGAGCGTGCCGACGGTCAATGCGCCGTTCAGCGCCAGCTTCATGTTGCCGGTACCGGAGGCTTCTTTCCCTGCGGTTGAGATCTGCTCGGAGATATCTGCCGCCGGGATCAGCATTTCAGCCGCCGAGACGCAGTAATCCGGCAGGAACACCACCTTCAGCTTGTCGCCCACCTTCGGATCGCTATTGATCGCCGCCGCTACTTTGTTGATGGCGAGGATAATGTTTTTCGCCAGGTAGTAGCCCGGCGCCGCTTTCGCACCGAACAGGAACACGCGCGGCACGCGGTCGGCCTGCGGATTCTCGCGGATCTCTTTGTACAGCGCCAGAATGTGCAGCAGGTTCAGGTGCTGACGTTTGTACTCGTGCAGGCGTTTGATCTGAATATCGAAAATCGCATTCGGGTTGATCTCAATCCCGGTACGCACTTTAACGAACTCCGCCAGGCGAACCTTATTCTCCAGCTTGATCGCGCGGTACTGCTCGCGGAATTTCGCGTCGTCAGCGTATTTTTCCAGGTTGATGAGCTGGTCCAGGTCGTTGGCCCACTCTTTCTTCAGGGTCTTATCCAGCAGGCCGGCCAGCAGCGGGTTGCACTGCTTGATCCAGCGACGCGGCGTGATGCCGTTGGTCACGTTGTGGAATTTGGTCGGCCACAGCTGGTGGTATTCCGGGAAGAGATCTTTGACCACCAGATCCGAGTGCAGCGCCGCCACGCCATTCACCGCAAAGCCGCTCACCACGCACATGTTTGCCATGCGTACCTGCTTATCGTGAACCACCGCCAGCTTCGCCCAGACCGCTTTGTTGCCCGGCCAGGTTTTATCCACGAGCTTTTTAAACTGGTCGTTAATCTTGTTGATGATCTGCATGTGGCGAGGCAGCAGCGTTTTGACCAGCTTCTCATCCCAGCACTCGAGCGCTTCTGGCATCAGGGTGTGGTTGGTGTAGGCAAAGGTACGGCTGGTGATGGCCCAGGCGTCATCCCAGCTCAGCTGATGCTCGTCGATCAGCACGCGCAGCAGTTCCGGGATGGCAATAGTCGGGTGCGTGTCGTTGAGCTGAATCACTTCAAAGTCCGGCAGCTGCGCCAGCTTGCGGCCCGCCAGGTGATGGCGACGCAGAATGTCCGCCACGGAGCAGGCGCACTGGAAGTACTGCTGCATCAGGCGCAGCTTTTTACCGGCCAGGTGATTGTCGTTCGGATAGAGGACTTTAGTCAGCTTCTCGGCGTCGATGCCCTGCTGCTCGGCACGCAGGAAATCGCCGTCGTTGAATTTGGTCAGATTAAACGGATGGGCGTGCTTCGCCTGCCACAGACGCAGCGGCTGCGCCACGCCGTTACGGTAGCCAAGCACCGGCAGATCCCAGGCTTCACCGGTGATGGTGAACGCCGGTTCCCAGAGCCCCTGCTTAGTCACTTTCCCGCCAATGCCGACCTGCACATCCAGCTGCGCGTTGTGGCGGAACCACGGATAGGTGTTGCGATGCCAGTCGTCCGGCGCTTCCATCTGATGTCCGTCGGCAAACGACTGACGGAACAGGCCGTACTGGTAGTTCAGACCGTAGCCAATCGCCGACTGGCCGACGGTCGCCATAGAGTCAAGGAAGCAGGCCGCCAGGCGCCCCAGGCCGCCGTTGCCCAGCGCCGGATCGATCTCTTCTTCCAGCAGATCGGTCAGGTTGATGTCGTGTTCTTTGAGGACGTCACCCACCTCCTGATACCAGCCGAGGTTCAACAGGTTGTTGCCCGTCAGACGGCCAATCAGGAATTCCATTGAAATGTAGTTTACATGGCGCTGGCCTTTTACCGGTTTTGCCAGAGGTTGAGCATCCAGCTGCTCTGCGAGCGCACCGCTCACTGCCTGCCACCACTGGTGAGGCGTCATCTCGTTTGCAGCATGAAGGCCAAAACGCTGCCACTGACGCGTCAGGGCAGCCTGGAATTGAGCTTTGTTGAAGGTAGGCTGTGACATAGGGGATCGGCATCCTTTAGAAAGAAAACACAAGTTGGCGCTAGTGTGCCTGGCTCATTTCCCCTCTTCCTCCTCCCGAGGGGGATTAGACAGGGAGGAGTAGCGGGGATGAGCAGAAAAGTGTGATCAAGGCCACTCTCAGAGCATAGTTCGAGTGTGCCCGGAAGATAAAAAAGTAACCGAGGAGAATGTCAAAGAAATGAAATGCGGTTTCGGGTGAAATTAAAACCCGCCGAAATAATTACTTACGTAGAATAATATTTCTGCAATCGGGTAATCGCCATGGAGGTTATTAATCTCCCTTAACTTTACCAGGAGTATATTAAATTTGACGACACTATCCCTTTCTGAAACCAGTTTCAGCGCAGCCGCAGCACAGCCATACAAGCCAGCACTGGCGGGGCATCAAAGACCTTTTCAGAAAGTTCCATCCTCTGCCTGAATGTTTTGTGACAGAGTGCAAATTCACAGCCACCAAATCCAGACATAACTTGCAATAGTTAACTTATTGGCCGACCTTATATCCATTAATTACGAAGCGCAAAAAAAATAAAATCTCTCGTTACCCACAGTGAAGTGAAACCTATGTTGATTCCGTCTAAATTAAGTCGCCCGGTTCGTCTTGACCATACAGTGGTCCGCGAGCGTCTGTTGGCTAAACTTTCCGGCGCGCATAATTTCCGACTGGCGCTGGTTACGAGCCCTGCAGGTTATGGAAAAACAACGCTCATTTCGCAATGGGCCGCAGGTAAGAGCGATCTTGGCTGGTACTCTCTTGATGAGGGCGATAACCAGCAAGAACGTTTTGCCAGCTATCTGATTGCCGCGATACAGCAAGCCACCCATGGGCACTGCGTTGCCAGTGAGGTGATGGTGCAAAAGCGGCAGTACGCCAGCCTGTCCTCCCTTTTCTCTCAGCTGTTTATTGAACTGGCTGAATGGCATCGCCCGCTTTACGTGGTGATTGATGATTACCATCTCATCACTAATCCGGTGATTCATGAATCAATGCGTTTCTTCCTGCGCCATCAGCCGGAAAACCTGACTTTAGTGGTGCTGTCACGCAACCTGCCGCAGCTGGGTATTGCCAATCTGCGCGTGCGCGATCAGCTTCTGGAAGTGGGCAGCCAGCAGCTGGCCTTTACCCACCAGGAAGCGAAACAGTTCTTTGACTGTCGCCTGACCTCCCCCATTGAGGCCGCTGAAAGTAGCCGCCTGTGTGATGACGTCGCGGGCTGGGCCACGGCGCTGCAGCTTATCGCGCTCTCTGCCCGGCAAAACAACAGTCCGGCGCATCAGTCTGCGCGGCGTCTTGCGGGCATCAACGCCAGCCACCTTTCTGACTACCTGGTGGATGAGGTGCTGAACAGCGTCGATCCCTCGACGCGTAATTTCCTGCTGAAAAGCTCTCTGCTGCGTTCCATGAACGATGCGCTCATCGTGCGGGTGACGGGCTGTGAAAACGGTCAGCTGCAGCTCGAAGATATTGAACGTCAGGGCCTTTTCCTGACGCGGATGGACGATCCCGGCGAGTGGTTTAGCTATCACCCGCTGTTTGGCAGCTTCCTGCGCCAGCGCTGTCAGTGGGAACTGGCGGTTGAACTGCCGGAGATCCACCGCGCCGCTGCCGAAAGCTGGATGGCACAGGGCTTTCCGAGCGAGGCCATCCACCACGCGCTGGCCGCCGGTGATGCCAGCATGCTGCGCGATATTCTCCTCAATCATGCGTGGGGCCTGTTTAACCACAGCGAACTGACGCTGCTGGAAGAGTCCCTCAAAGCTCTGCCGTGGGAAAGCCTGCTGGAGAATCCGCGTCTGGTGCTGCTGCAGGCCTGGCTGATGCAGAGCCAGCATCGCTACAGCGAAGTGAATACCCTGCTGGCGCGCGCCGAGCAGGAGATGGAAAGCGAGATGGATACCACCCTACACGGCGAGTTCAACGCGCTGCGCGCTCAGGTAGCCATTAACGACGGCGATCCTGATGAAGCGGAACGGCTGGCGATGGTCGCGCTGGATGAACTGCCGCTGGCCAACTTCTACAGCCGCATCGTGGCGACCTCCGTGCACGGCGAAGTATTGCACTGCAAAGGCGATCTCACGCGTTCGCTTTCACTGATGCAGCAAACCGAACAGATGGCGCGTCGTCATGATGTCTGGCACTACGCGCTGTGGAGCCTGATTCAACAGAGCGAGATTTTATTCGCACAGGGGTTCCTGCAGGCCGCCTGGGAAAACCAGGAAAAAGCGTTCCAGCTGATTCGTGAACAGCATCTGGAACAGCTGCCGATGCACGAGTTCCTGTTGCGTATTCGCGCCCAGCTGCTGTGGGCATGGTCGCGTCTGGATGAAGCGGAAAGCTGCGCCCGTCAGGGTGTGGATGTTCTTTCCAGCTTCCAGCCTCAGCAGCAGCTGCAGTGCCTGGCGCTGCTGGTGCAGTGCTCGCTGGCGCGCGGCGATCTCGATAACGCCCGTAACCATCTGAACCGCCTGGAGAACCTGCTCGGCAACGGACAGTATCATAGCGACTGGGTCTCTAATGCCGATAAGGTCCGGGTGATTTACTGGCAGATGACCGGCGATAAAAAATCCGCCGCTAACTGGCTGCGTCAGACGCCAAAACCGGAATTTGCTAACAACCACTTCCTGCAGAGCCAGTGGCGGAACATTGCCCGCGCGCAGATCCTGCTGGGTGAATTAGAGCCCGCAGAGATTGTGCTGGAAGAGCTGAACGAGAACGCGCGCAGCCTGCGTCTGATGAGCGACCTGAACCGCAACCTGCTGCTGCAAAACCAGCTCTACTGGCAGGCGGGTCGTAAAAACGATGCCCAGCGCGTGCTGCTGGAGGCGCTGCAGCTGGCTAACCGCACCGGGTTTATCAGCCACTTTGTGATTGAGGGTGAAGTGATGGCGCAGCAGCTGCGTCAGCTTATTCAGCTCAACACTCTGCCTGAGCTGGATCAGCATCGCGCCCAGCGCATTCTGCGCGAGATTAACCAGCATCATCGCCACAAGTTCGCGCATTTCGATGAAAACTTCGTTGAACGTCTGCTGAACCACCCGGAAGTGCCGGAACTTATCCGCACCAGCCCGCTTACCCAGCGCGAATGGCAGGTTCTGGGACTGATCTATTCAGGCTACAGTAATGAGCAGATTGCCGGCGAGCTGGCGGTGGCGGCGACTACCATCAAAACGCATATCCGCAACCTGTACCAGAAGCTGGGCGTGGCGCATCGTCAGGATGCGGTACAGCATGCCCAGCAGCTGTTGAAGATGATGGGGTACGGAGTGTAATTCATTGCCCGGCGGCGCTACGCTTGCACGGGCCTACGGGTTTTGTAGGTCGGGTAAGCGCAGCGCCACCCGACACAACCGTTAGCACAATTCCAGCTGCAGATTATTATCCTTAATCACCTGCATCACGCCCGCCGGCGGCATCACGTCGGTATAGACCGCATCCACCATGCTGATGCTGCCCATGTTTACCATCGCGTTACGGCCAAACTTCGAATGGTCCACCACCAGCATCACGTGGCGTGAGTTTTCAATGATCGCGCGCTTGGTGCGCACCTCGTGGTAATCAAACTCCAGCAGCGAGCCGTCGCTGTCGATGCCGCTGATCCCCAGAATGCCGAAGTCGAGGCGGAACTGGGAGATAAAATCGAGTGTGGCTTCGCCGATAATTCCGCCATCGCGGCTGCGCAGCTCGCCGCCCGCGAGGATGATGCGGAAGTCGTCTTTCTGCATCAGGGTGTTAGCCACGTTCAGGTTGTTGGTGACCACGCGCAGGTTCTCGTGATCCAGCAGCGCATGGGCGACCGCTTCCGGCGTGGTGCCGATATCAATAAACAGCGTCGCCCCGTTCGGGATCTGGCTGGCGACCTTGCGGGCAATGCGCTCTTTCTCCGCCGTCTGCGTGGCTTTACGGTCGTGCCAGGAGGTGTTAACCGAGCTGGACGGCAGCGCCGCGCCGCCGTGGTGGCGAAGAATACGGTTCTGATCGGCCAGATCGTTAAGGTCACGACGGATGGTTTGTGGGCTGACGGCAAACTGCTCCACCAGCTCTTCGGTGCTGACGTATCCCTGTTTTTTTACCAGTTCGATAATGGCGTCATGACGTTGTGTTTGTTTCATCAATTATCCCTGAGAATTATGTTCGTTTTCGCGCATGGAGCGTGTCGGCAAACGCCATCGCCAGCCCCACGGCCAGCCCGGCAACGTGCGCGCCGTTGGCGATAGACATACCAAACAGATCAAACCATCCGGCAATTAGCCATATTAACGCAAAGGTTATTAATCCGCGTTGCAGATAGATGCCGCTTTCCGGGTCGCGCTCCCCGCGAAGCCAGACATAGCCCATCAGGGCATACACAACGCCCGACAGCCCGCCGAACCACGGCCCGCTGAACTTGTGCTGCACGTAGCCGCTCAGCAGGGCGCTGATAAGGGTGATAACGATCAGCTTGCCGCTGCCCAGACGCTTTTCAACGGCACCGCCGAGATACCACCACCAGAGCAGGTTAAAGAGGATATGCATCACCGAGAAGTGCATCAGCGCGTGGCTAAAATAGCGCCAGACGTCAAACTCAAGTGACGGATCATAGGGCCACGCCAGGGCAATCATCACGCTCTGGTCGCCGACCACGTTCATGATAATGAAGACGATAATGCAGGCCGCCATCAGCAGCAGCGTAAACGGGCCCGCGCGCTCGCGAATGGTGGCGAGGAAGGGAAAGCGGCTGTAGTGCAATCCGCTGCCGGTCTGGCCGGATTGCCAGCTTGCCGCCAGATAGCGCGGGTCGCCAGGGTTCTCAAGAAAACGCGCCAGCTCCTCGTTTACCCGCCCGGCCTGGCTCTCATCGGCCAGCCAGACGTCGGTCTGCGTATGTTGCTGAATAGTCAAAATAACGCCCTGCGTCGCCATATAGTCGACAAACGCCTGGGCGACGCGCGGGTTGGTAAAAGAGGTGATCATCAACATGGGCAGCGGTCGCTTATTTCCACACAAAAGGGGACAGTATAGCGGGATCAGCGCTCAAAAGCGTATTCCACTTCCGCCGGGAAATGACGATGCCAGGCATCGAAGCCGCCGTCGACGCTGTACACCGCGTCGTAACCCTGCTGCAGCAGATACTGCGCCGCGCCTTTGCTGCTGTTGCCGTGGTAGCACATGACCATGACCGGCGTCTCGAAGTCGTTATCGCGCATAAACACGCCCAGCGTGTCGTTCGTGAGATGGAACGCGCCGGGCGTATGGCCCATCGCAAAACTCTGCGGATCGCGGATGTCCACCAGCACCGCTTTTCCCTGGTGCATCTTCTGGTGGGCTTCTTCTACGTTAATACATTCAAACTGATCCATGGTGTTCTCTTTACAGTGGTCAACGACACAATTTTACCCCGTAGTGTACGTCCTGGCGGCGGGTAAACGCCATTATGTTATCCATATCACTCTAAATTGTTTTTTTGATGTTACCAAAAGCGCGTTCCTTTGCTATTATGAGCGATATCGAACATTTCTGAGCTTTAACGAAAGTGCATGAGGGTGTTATGGAAACCAAAGATCTGATTGTGATAGGCGGTGGCATCAACGGTGCCGGTATTGCGGTCGATGCCGCAGGACGCGGTTTATCCGTACTGATGCTGGAAGCTAACGACCTCGCCTGCGCGACGTCGTCCGCCAGCTCCAAACTGATTCACGGTGGCCTGCGCTACCTGGAACACTACGAATTCCGCCTGGTCAGTGAAGCGCTGGCCGAACGTGAAGTGCTGCTGAAAATGGCCCCGCATCTGGCGATTCCGATGCGCTTCCGCCTGCCCCATCGCCCGCATCTGCGTCCGGCGTGGATGATCCGAATTGGTCTGTTTATGTACGATCATCTGGGTAAACGCACCAGCCTCCCGGGTTCGAATGCTTTGCGTTTTGGCTCAGAATCGGTCCTTAAGCCTGAAATCGTGCGCGGATTCGAATATTCCGACTGCTGGGTGGACGATGCGCGCCTGGTTCTGGCGAATGCGCAGATGGTTGAGAAGAAAGGCGGCGAGGTGAAAACCCGCACCCGCGCGACCGCTGCCCGCCGTGAAAACGGCCTGTGGATTGTCGAGGCGGAAGACATCGATACCGGCGAGAAATTCAGCTGGAAAGCGCGCGGCCTTGTGAACGCCACCGGCCCGTGGGTGAAACAGTTCTTTGACGAGGGCATGCATCTGCCTTCCCCGTACGGCATCCGCCTGATCAAAGGCAGCCACATTGTGGTACCGCGCGTGCATACCCAGAAGCAGGCCTACATTCTGCAGAACGAAGACAAGCGCATCGTGTTTGTGATCCCGTGGATGGACGAATTCTCGATTATCGGCACCACCGACGTGGAGTACAAAGGCGATCCGAAGAACGTCGAGATCGACGAGAGCGAAGTGAACTACCTGCTCAAAGTGTACAACGCGCACTTTAAGAAACAGCTGTCGCGCGACGACGTGGTCTGGACCTACTCCGGCGTGCGTCCGCTGTGCGATGACGAATCGGATTCCCCGCAGGCCATCACCCGCGACTATACGCTCGATATTCACGACGTTGACGGTCAGGCGCCGCTGCTGTCCGTGTTTGGCGGCAAGCTCACCACCTACCGCAAGCTGGCCGAGCACGCGCTGGAAAAACTGGCGCCGTACTACAAAGGCATTGGCCCGGCATGGACCAAGGGCGCGGTACTGCCCGGCGGTGATATCGGCGATAACCGTGATGATTACGCCGCGAAGCTGCGCCGTCGCTTCCCGTTCATCACCGAAGGGATGGCACGCCACTATGCCCGCACCTACGGCAGCAATACCGAGCTGTTCCTGGCCGATGCGAAGGACATTGCGGATCTGGGCGAGCATTTCGGCCACGAGCTGTACGAAGCCGAGCTGCGTTACCTGGTTGAGCACGAGTGGGTGCGTCGTCTGGACGATGCTATCTGGCGCCGTACCAAAGAAGGGATGTGGCTCAACGCCGAGCAGCAGTCTCGCGTGGCGCAGTGGTTACTGCAAAATGCGGGGAAGCGTGAGTTATCACTGGCGTCGTAAATAAAAAAAGCCGGGTGGCGGCTCCGCCTTACCCGGCCAACTCGAATCCCGTAGGCCCGGTAAGCGCAGCGCCACCGGGCTTTGTTTTTACAACCTCACCGGATCAATATGCCAGATCGTCTCGGCATACTCCTTGATAGTCCTGTCTGACGAGAAATAGCCCATATTGGCGATGTTGTACATCGCGGCGCTGGTCCACTTCTCCGGCTGACGATACAGCTCGTCCACCCTATCCTGACAGTCCACGTAGCTACGGTAATCCGCCAGCACCTGGTAGTGATCGCCAAAGTTAATCAGCGAATCCACCAGATCGCGGTAGCGGCTCGGTTCATCAGGACTAAACACGCCGGTCGCGATCTGCGTCAGCACCTGACGCAACTCTTCATCCTCTTCGTAATACTGACGCGGCGAGTAGCCTTTCCTGCGCAGCGCCTCCACCTCTTCCGTCGTATTACCGAAGATAAAGATATTGTCTTCGCCCACGTGCTCCAGCATCTCGACGTTCGCCCCGTCCAGCGTACCGATGGTCAGCGCGCCGTTGAGGGCAAACTTCATGTTACTGGTGCCGGATGCCTCCGTCCCCGCCGTGGAAATCTGTTCAGAGAGATCCGCCGCCGGGATGATCAGCTGCGCCAGGCTGACGCTGTAGTTCGGAATGAACACCACCTTCAGCTTGTCGCCAATGTC
This sequence comes from Enterobacter sp. 3U4, assembly GCF_057224565.1. Taxonomy (NCBI): domain Bacteria; kingdom Pseudomonadati; phylum Pseudomonadota; class Gammaproteobacteria; order Enterobacterales; family Enterobacteriaceae; genus Enterobacter; species Enterobacter sp. 3U4. The sequence goes on along the minus strand of NZ_CP136665.1, from coordinate 4,472,041 downwards.
CGGATCCTGGTTAACCACCTTCGCCACGTCGTTGATGAGATGAATAATGTGCTTCGCCATGTAGTAGGCCGACGCCGCCTTACCGGCGAAAATCTTCACGCGCGGCACCCATTCGGCCGTCGGATCGGCCTTGATGCGGTTGTAATGGGTGATCACGTGCAGCACGTTCATCAGCTGACGCTTGTATTCGTGGATGCGTTTGATCTGAACGTCGAACAGCGCTTTCGGGTTTGCCACCACGTTGAGGTGCATCGCCAGCCAGACCGCCAGACGTTTTTTGTTCAGCAGCTTGGCTTCGCGCACGGCTTTGTTTACCGTCGGGAAATCAATATGCTGTTCCAGCTCGCTCAGCTGGCTCAAATCGGTACGCCAGGTGCGGCCGATATTCTCGTCCAGCACCTCAGAGAGCGGCTGGTTGGCCAGCGCCAGCCAGCGGCGCGGCGTGACGCCGTTGGTCACGTTGCAGAAGCGCGTCGGGAAGATCTTCGCGAAGTCCGCAAACAGCGACTGCACCATCAGGTTCGAGTGGAGCTCGGACACGCCGTTGACCTTGTGGCTGATGACGACCGCCAGCCAGGCCATGCGCACGCGGCGGCCGTTCGACTCATCAATGATGGAAGCCCGGCTCAGCAGCCCGGTATCGTTCGGGTACTGCTCCTGCAGCGTTTTGAGGAAGTAGTCGTTAATCTCAAAGATTATCTGCAGATGGCGCGGCAGGATTTTGCCAAGCATGTCCACCGGCCACGTTTCCAGCGCTTCGCTCATCAATGTGTGGTTAGTGTAGGAGAACACCTGACAGGTCACCTCAAACGCGTCATCCCAGCTGAACTTATGCTCGTCGATCAGCAGGCGCATCAGTTCAGGAATGGAGAGCACCGGGTGGGTGTCGTTAAGGTGGATCGCGGTTTTCTCCGCCAGGTTGGCGTAGGTTTTGTGCAGCTGATGGTGGCGGCTGAGGATGTCCTGAATGGTCGCCGAAACGAGGAAATACTCCTGACGCAGGCGCAGCTCGCGGCCCGAGTAGGTCGAGTCATCCGGGTACAGCACGCGGGACACGTTCTCGGAGTGGTTTTTGTCTTCCACCGCCGCAAAGTAGTCACCCTGGTTAAATTTACCGAGGTTAATTTCGCTACTGGCCTGGGCGCTCCACAGGCGCAGCGTGTTGGTGGCGTCGGTGTCATAGCCGGGGATAATCTGGTCGTAGGCCACGGCCAGGATCTCTTCCGTTTCTACCCAGCGGGATTTTTTGCCTTCCTGCTGGATACGCCCGCCAAAGCGCACCTTGTAGCGCGTGTTGTGGCGCTTGAACTCCCACGGGTTGCCGTACTCCAGCCAGTAGTCCGGGGACTCTTTCTGTCGCCCGTCGACGATGTTCTGCTTGAACATGCCGTAATCGTAGCGAATACCATAGCCGCGGCCCGGCAGCGCCAGCGTCGCCAGCGAGTCGAGGAAGCAGGCGGCGAGACGCCCCAGACCGCCGTTACCGAGGCCCGGGTCGTTCTCTTCGTCGATCAGTTCTTCTAAATCTAACCCCATCTCTTCCAGTGCGGTTTTGACGTCGTCATAAATACCGAGCGACAACAGCGCATTGGACAGCGTGCGGCCAATCAAAAATTCCATCGACAGGTAGTAAACCTGACGCGTTTCCTGCGAGAGCTGGGCGCGGTTTGAGCGCAGCCAGCGTTCAACTAAGCGGTCACGCACGGCAAACAGGGTGGCGTTCAGCCACTCGTGCTTGTTGGCAATAACCGGATCTTTCCCGATGGTGAACATCAGCTTGTAGGCGATGGAGTGCTTTAACGCCTCAACGCTGAGCGTGGGTGAAGAGTAGCTAAATGGAGCGTTCATATCAGTAACTTCGCCTCGTTACATCAAGCGTTGATAGAGATCGCGGTATGACTGCGCCGCGACGTGCCAGCTAAAGTCCATGGACATCGCCTGACGTTGTACGTAACGCCACAGCGATGGACGGGACCACAAGACGAAAGCACGCCGAATCGCCCGAAGCAGCGACCAGGCATTACTGTCCTCAAAGACAAACCCGCTGGCGATACCGTCCGCCAGGTTTTCCAGAGAGCTGTCGGATACGGTATCCGCCAGTCCGCCCGTGCGGCGTACCAGCGGCAGCGTGCCGTATTTCAGGCCGTACAGCTGCGTCAGGCCGCAGGGTTCGAAACGGCTTGGCACCAGAATGACGTCCGCGCCGCCCATAATGCGGTGCGAGAACGCTTCGTGGTAGCCAATCTGCACGCCCACCTGCCCCGGGTGTTCCGCGGCGGCGGCAAGGAAACCTTCCTGCAGCACCGGGTCGCCCGCGCCGAGCAGCGCCAGCTGTCCGCCCTGCTCCAGTAAACCGGGCAGCGCCTCCAGCACCAGATCCAGCCCTTTCTGGCTGGTCAGGCGGCTCACGACGGCGAACAGCGGCACTTTGTCGTTAACCTTCAGGCCCATCGCAATCTGCAGCTGGCGTTTGTTTTCCGCTTTGTCTTCCACGGAATCACGGCCGTAGCGCGCCGCCAGCAGGAGATCGGTTTCCGGGCTCCAGATCTGTTCGTCAACGCCGTTCAGAATGCCCGACAGGCGGCCTTCGCGATGGCGCTGTTGCAGCAGGCCTTCCATACCGTAGCCAAACTCCGGCTGGGTGATCTCACGCGCGTAGGTTGGGCTCACCGCCGTGATGTGATCGGCGTAGTACAGCCCGGCTTTCAGGAACGAGATCTGCCCGTTAAACTCCAGACCGTGCATGTTAAAGAACGACCATGGCAGATCGATGTCATTCATATGATGGGCGTAGTACATCCCCTGATACGCCAGGTTATGCACGGTAAAGACCGATTTCGCCGGGTGGCCGCGCGCGGCGAGATACGCCGGGGCAAGCCCGGCGTGCCAGTCGTGCGCGTGCACCACATCCGGACGCCAGAACGGATCCAGCCCCGTCGCCATTTCGGCGCCGACCCAGCCAAGCAGCGCAAAGCGCAGCACGTTGTCGGTGTAGGCGAACAGGTTCGTATCGTGATAGGGGCTACCCGGGCGATCGTATAAGTGCGGTGCGTCGATCAGGTAAATCCCTACGCCATTGTAATGTCCAAACAGCAGGGTAATGCGTCCGGCAAACGTTTCACGGCGGGTCACCACTTTTGCATCGGGTATACCGCGCCGGATATCCGGAAAGGCGGGCAGCAGGACTCGGGTATCCACGCCTCCGGCGATTTGCGCCGCCGGTAATGCGCCAAGCACATCTGCCAGACCGCCCGTTTTTAATAACGGGAACATCTCAGAACATACGTGTAAAACCTGCATCATCGCTCCTGTTTGATCTGCAGCTTCCGCAACATTTCCCGTGTGACTAACACGATCCCCTCTTCCGAACGGTAGAAACGACGCGCGTCTTCTTCCGCATTCTCCCCAATAACCATCCCTTCAGGGATGACGCAGGCACGGTCGATCACGCAACGACGTAGACGACACGAGCGCCCTACCCAGACATCCGGCAATAAGACTGCCGAATCGATATTACAGAATGAATTTATCCGCACGCGCGGGAACAGCACCGACTGCACCACGACCGAACCGGAGATAATGCACCCGCCGGACACCAGCGAGTTCAGCGTCATACCGTGGCTGCCGGAGCGGTCCTGCACGAACTTGGCCGGCGGCAGCGACTCCATATGGGTACGGATCGGCCAGTTCTGGTCGTACATATCAAGTTCAGGCGTGACCGACGCCAGATCGAGGTTCGCTTTCCAGTACGCTTCCAGCGTGCCTACGTCGCGCCAGTAGGGTTCCGCATTCGGGTCGGACTGCACGCAGGACAGCGGGAAAGGATGTGCATACGCCATGCCAGCTTTCGTGATTTTCGGAATGATGTCTTTACCGAAGTCGTGGCTGGAGTTTTCGTCTTTGTCGTCTTCTTCCAGCAGCTCATAAAGATAATCTGCGTCAAAGACATAGATCCCCATGCTGGCGAGCGATTTGGTGTCATCGCCCGGCATGGTTGGCGGGTTCGCCGGTTTTTCAACGAAGTCGATAATCTTGTCGTCGGCATCCACGTGCATGACGCCAAACGCCGTCGCTTCAGCAACGGGCACAGGCAGACACGCCACGGTGCAGCGCGCCCCTTTTTCGACGTGGTCGATCAGCATGTGGGAGTAATCTTGCTTGTAGATGTGGTCCCCGGCGAGGATCACAATGTATTCCGCGTTATAGCGGCGAATGATGTCGAGGTTTTGCGTCACCGCATCCGCCGTTCCGCGGTACCAGTTCTCGCCGTGGACGCGTTGCTGAGCGGGAAGGAGATCGACAAACTCATTCATCTCTTCGCTGAAAAAAGACCAGCCGCGCTGGATATGCTGAACCAGCGTGTGCGACTGATACTGCGTAATGACGCCGATGCGGCGAATGCCCGAGTTCAGGCAGTTGGAGAGCGCAAAGTCGATGATACGGAACTTACCACCAAAGTGAACAGCCGGTTTGGCGCGCTTGATGGTCAAATCTTTCAGACGGGTACCACGCCCGCCCGCAAGTATCAGGGCAACCGTTTTTAATGGTAGCTGGCGTGCCAACATTAAGGGATCGTTCTTCTCTAATCTAACCATGACTAACTCCTTTTTTATCATCTTTGGAATACGCACACTCCGTGCGCAGGCCCGTGCCAGACAGCCATTACTACCGGATTATCCGCTCCGGCAAAGGGGGGAACGGCTCGCCACTCCCCGTCAGGTAAAACAATCTCTGCGACGTCATCCGTCGCGTTCAGCGTGACCAGCCATTTATCCGACAGCAGGATTTGCAGGCGTGGTACGCCGTGTTGCCACTCTTGCGCGCTTAACGGTTGCGCGTCTTTATTCAGCCAGCGAACGTTGCCGTCACCCTCTTCCCACCAGCTGTTGGCGGTCAGCGCGGGGATCTGCTGGCGAAGATGGATCAGCGCAGCGGTAAAATGAATCAGCCCGCTGTTGGCTTCACCCCAGTCGAGCCAGGTTAAGGTGTTGTCCTGGCAATAGGCGTTGTTGTTACCGTGCTGGCTGTGACCGTGCTCGTCGCCTGCCAGCAGCATCGGCGTGCCCTGCGACAGTAAAAGCGTTGTCAGCAGCGCATGAACGCTGGCGCGTCGCCGCTCTATCACATCCAGACTTCCGCCTAACCCTTCTATACCATGATTGAAGCTATGGTTATTGTTAGTGCCATCGCGATTCTCTTCGCCGTTCGCCTCATTGTGTTTCTGATTGAAACAAACGCAGTCCCTGAGCGTAAAACCGTCGTGCGCCGTCAACAGGTTGACGGTGGCCGACGGGCGTTTACCGTCGCGCTTAAAGAGATCGCTCGACGCGGCAAAGCGCCCGGCAAATTCCCCCAGAGACAGATTCCGTTCCAGCCAGAAGCGGCGCACGACGTCGCGGTAGTGGTCGTTCCACTCGGCAAACAGCGGTGGGAAATTCGCGACCTGATAACCGCCTTCACCGATGTCCCACGGCTCGGCAATGAGCTTCACCTGCGAGAGCACCGGGCAGTTTTTTATCGCCTCAAACAGCGGTGCCTGCTGGCTGAACGCCGGCGTGCGTCCCATGACGGGCGCCAGATCGAAACGAAAACCGTCGACGTGGAACGTTTCCACCCAGTATTTCAGGCATTCATACGCGAAATGCGTGACCGCCGGATGGCTGAGGTTGAGCGTGTTGCCGCAGCCGGTCCAGTTCTCGTAATCGCCATCCTGCCTGATCCAATAATAGCTACGGTTATCAATTCCGCGCATGGAGAGCGTCGGGCCGTCGAGATCGCTTTCTGCGCTGTGGTTCAGCACCACGTCCAGAATGACCTCAATTCCCGCCGCGTGGAGCGCCTTCACCGCATCGCGGAACTCGTCCCGCGACTTTTCCTGATGGACGGCATAGCGCGGTTCGAGCGCGAACATCGCCAGCGGGTTATAGCCCCAGTAGTTGCTCAGCCCCAGCCGCTGCAGGCGCGGCTCGCTGGCAAAATGGGCGACGGGGAGCAGTTCCAGGGCGGTGATGCCGAGGTGTTTCAGGTAGGCGATCATGGTGGGATGCCCGAGCGCCTTGTAGGTGCCGCGCATCTCTTTGGGGATCGACGGATGCAGGTAGGTCAGCCCTTTGACGTGGGCTTCATAAATAACGGTATTGCCCCACGGCGTCTGCGGCGGGGCATCGTCTTCCCAGTCATAAAGATCGTTCACCACCACGCTTTTTGGCGCAACGGGCGCGCTGTCGCGGTGGTCGGGCTCGCCGTAGCCCACGTTGAAGAGCGGGTCGTCTTTAAATTCACCGTCCACGCGGTGCGCGCACGGGTCAATCAACAGCTTTGCCGGGTTAAACCAGTGGCCCTGCGCCGGATCCCACGGACCGTGTACGCGAAAGCCATAGTGCATACCTGGCCGTCCTCCGGCCAGGTAGCCGTGCCAGGTATCCCCCGTACGCGCGGGTAAATCGTAACGGTGCTCGTTACCTTCCCCGTCAAACACGCACAGTTCTACTCGCTCAGCGTGAGCGGAAAAGAGGGTGAAATTGACCCCCTTTCCGTCAAAACTTGCCCCGAGCGATTCGGGTTTACCTGCCGTAAGCTGCGTCATTCGCCCTCCCGCATCAGCCAGATGGTGCCAAGCGGCGGCAGCGTCAGGCTCAGGGAGTTGGGTCGCCCGTGGCTTTCAATGGCGTCGCTCTGTACCAGCCCGCCGTTACCAGCGTTGCTGCCGTGGTAATGCATCGAGTCGGTATTCAGAATCTCGCGCCATTTGCCCGGCTGGTTAATGCCGAAGCGGTAGTGTTCGCGCGGCACCGGCGTGAAGTTGCTGGCGACGATGATCTCGTTACCCGCCTTGTCACGACGCACAAAGACAAACACCGAGCGCTCGTGGTCGTCCACCACCAGCCACTCAAAGCCGTACGGATCGAAGTCGAGTTCGTGCAGCGCTTTGTGGTGACGATAGGTCAGGTTCAGATCGCGTACCAGGCGCTGCACCCCATGGTGCCAGTTGTCACCGCCTTCCAGCAGATGCCAGTCGAGGCTGGCGTCGTGGTTCCACTCGCGCCCCTGGGCGAACTCATTGCCCATAAACAGCAGTTTCTTGCCCGGGAAGGCAAACATCCAGCCGTAATAGGCGCGCAGGTTGGCGAACTTCTGCCACGCGTCGCCCGGCATGCGGTCGAGAATGGATTTTTTGCCGTGCACCACTTCATCGTGCGACAGCGGCAGCATGAAGTTTTCGGTGTAGTTGTAGAGCATCCCGAACGTCAGCTTGTCGTGATGGTACTTGCGGTGAACCGGATCCAGCTTCATGTAGTCGAGCGTGTCGTGCATCCAGCCCAGGTTCCACTTATACCAGAATCCCAGGCCGCCTGATGACGGCGGACGGGAGACGCCCGCAAAGTCGGTGGACTCTTCCGCCATGGTCACGGCACCGTCCACCTGCTCGCCGATAATGCGGTTGGTATTACGCAGGAATTCAATCGCTTCCAGGTTTTCACGGCCGCCAAACTCGTTCGGGATCCACTCGCCCTCTTTGCGGCTGTAGTCGCGGTAGATCATCGACGCCACCGCATCGACGCGCAGGGCATCAATACCAAACCGCTCGATCCAGTACAGGGCATTCCCGACCAGGTAGTTTGCGACCTCACGGCGACCGTAGTTGTAGATCAGAGTATTCCAGTCCTGGTGATAGCCTTCGCGCGGGTCGCTGTGCTCGTACAGATTCGTGCCGTCAAACTCTGCCAGCGCAAAGTCATCCGACGGGAAATGGCCCGGCACCCAGTCGAGGATGACGTTCAGCCCGGCGGCGTGCGCGGCATCAATGAAATAGCGGAAGTCATCGCGCGTGCCGAAGCGGCGCGTTGGCGCATACAGCCCGGTGGGCTGATAGCCCCAGCTGCCGTCGAACGGGTGCTCGTTGACCGGCAGCAGCTCAAGGTGGGTAAAGCCCATCCATTTGGCATACGGCACCAGCTGGTCGGCAAGCTCACGGTAGCTTAGCCAGAAGTTGTTATCGGTGTGGCGACGCCAGGAGCCGAGGTGTACCTCATAGACGGAGATGGGCGCATCAAAGCGGTTGGCCTGCTTGCGCTCTTCCGTCTGGACGACCTTCTCCGGCAGGCCGCAAATCAGCGACGCGGTATCCGGACGCATCTGTGCTTCGAAGGCATACGGGTCGGCTTTAATGCGCAGCTTGCCGTGGGCGTCAATCATCTCGAATTTATAAAGCTGCCCGTGGTGCGCCCCGGGGATAAACAGCTCCCAGATGCCGGTTTCCCGGCGCAGGCGCATCGGGTGGCGGCGGCCGTCCCAGTAGTTGAACTGGCCGACGACGGAGACGCGCTGGGCATTGGGCGCCCACACGGAGAACCGCGTGCCGGTAATGCCGTCCATCGTATCGGCATGGGCACCCAGCGTTTCATAAGGGCGAAGGTGCGTTCCTTCGGAGAGCAGCCAGGCGTCCATCTCTTTAAGCAGAGGGCCAAAGCTGTAGGGATCGTCAATCAGGTTTTGCTGACCGTGCCAGAGAACGGCGAGCTGATAGCGAAAAGGGTTTTTACGACGGGGCATTACGCCCGAGAAGAAGCCACGAGAATCGAGGCATTCAAGATTACCCACTTTACGGCCGGTTTTGGGTTCAATTACCCAGACTTCTGTGGCATCCGGTAATAACGCCCGAACTTCCAGACCGGCCTCAGTACGATGCATCCCAAGCACAGAAAAGGGGTCAGCAAAATGACCCGCAATAAGCGCATTAATCACGTCTCTATCCACACGATCGGACATGGTATTCATCCTGTTTTTTATGTCGTCCTTTTTAAGCGCTCCGGGACGACTTTTAATGTGACCTGAACGGGACAGCACAAAAATGTGCATCCATTCTGCTCCGTTCGAACCTCAGGTAAGAAATGACTCTTCCTTAAAGCATAGCCAACGCTCTAGATGACTCCTGATAAAAATAAGACATACGCGTGTTACTCCATGTAGTACGCAAAAAAAAGGGGTGAAAATCACCCCCGGTAGTTAACAAATTATTACGCGAGCTGGCGCAGCATGCGGCGCAGCGGCTCGGCGGCGCCCCACAGGAGCTGGTCGCCGACGGTGAACGCGGAGAGATACTTCGGCCCCATGTTCAGCTTGCGCAGACGGCCAACCGGCGTGGTCAGCGTGCCGGTAACGGCGGCCGGGGTCAGCTCGCGCATGGTGATATCGCGATCGTTTGGCACCACTTTCGCCCACGGGTTGTGCGCGGCCAGCAGCTCTTCCACGGTCGGAATAGACACATCTTTTTTCAGTTTAATGGTGAAGGCCTGGCTGTGGCAGCGCAGCGCGCCGATACGTACGCACAGACCGTCAACCGGAATGGTGTTCGCGGTGTTAAGGATTTTGTTGGTCTCGGCCTGGCCTTTCCACTCTTCGCGGGTCTGGCCGTTATCCAGCTGTTTGTCGATCCACGGGATCAGGCCACCGGCCAGCGGTACGCCAAAGTTATCCACCGGCAGCTCGCCGCTGCGGGTCAGTTGGGTCACTTTACGCTCGATATCCAGAATAGCGGATGCCGGGTTTGCCAGCTCGGTCGCGACGCTCTGGTGCAGCTGGCCCATCTGGGTCAGCAGCTCGCGCATGTGACGCGCGCCGCCGCCGGACGCCGCCTGATAGGTCGCCACGGAAACCCACTCCACCAGATCCTGTGCGAACAGGCCGCCAAGAGACATCAGCATCAGGCTGACGGTGCAGTTGCCGCCAACAAAGGTTTTGACGCCGTTGTTCAGGCCGTCGGTGATCACGCCCTGGTTCACCGGGTCGAGAATGATGATGGCATCATCTTTCATGCGCAGCGAAGAAGCCGCGTCAATCCAGTAGCCCTGCCAGCCGCTTTCACGCAGCTTTGGATAGATTTCGTTGGTATAATCGCCGCCCTGGCACGTCACAATAATGTCGAGTGCCTTCAGCGCTTCCAGATCGTAAGCATCCTGCAACGTGCCTGTGGTACCACCAAAGGACGGAGCAGCCTGGCCGAGCTGGGAAGTGGAGAAGAAGACCGGGCGGATAGCGTCGAAATCGCGCTCTTCAACCATGCGTTGCATGAGTACAGAGCCGACCATACCGCGCCAGCCGATAAAACCAACGTTTTTCATAGCATTTTTTTCCTGCTGAGGGTGTGTGCTGATTGTGCAAGCCAGTATTGAACTGGGATATGCTTCACATTACAAAATGCTGCCAAAGTCGCAAGCGAAATTAATCGATGATTGCCCGGCAATCAGAAAAAGCGCTAATCATCGAAATAACACTACTAAGTATCAGGGATAATTTAAAGATGAGTGAAATCATTTCCGCGGCGGTTTTATTGATCCTAATTATGGATCCACTCGGAAACCTGCCTATCTTCATGTCGGTGCTGAAGCACACCGAGCCGAAGCGCCGCCGGGCGATCATGATCCGCGAGCTGCTCATCGCCCTGCTGGTGATGTTTATCTTCCTGTTTGCCGGTGAAAAAATCCTCGCATTCCTGAATCTGCGCGCCGAAACCGTGTCGATTTCCGGCGGGATTATTCTGTTCCTGATTGCCATTAAGATGATATTCCCGAGCGCAGAAGGCAGCAGCAGCGGCCTGCCTGCGGGTGAAGAGCCGTTTATTGTGCCGCTGGCGATCCCCCTCGTCGCGGGCCCGACCATTCTGGCCACGCTGATGCTGCTGTCGCATCAGTATCCGAATCAGATGAGCCATCTGGTGATTGCCCTGCTGATTGCCTGGGGCGGGACGTTTATCATCCTGCTTCAGTCGTCCCTGTTCCTGCGCCTGCTGGGCGAGAAAGGGGTAAACGCACTGGAGCGCCTGATGGGGCTGATTCTGGTCATGATGGCAACGCAGATGTTCCTGGACGGGATCAGGGCGTGGATGAAGGGCTAGGTAAACGCAAAACGGCAATCAAGGATTGCCGTTTTTAGTGTTTGCACCCTCTCCCCGTGGGCTGAGGGATCCCCAGTAATTTTTTTACCTGAAGCGATGAATGTTGCATCAGCAAAATTAATAACTTACAGCGACGCCCTGGTCCGGCTGTAAATCGCTGAGGCGTTTCCTGCAGGCCGGGGCGAGGCGCAGGGATGCGCCGAGAGGGCGGGTCGCCAGGGTGGTGGCGACTGAGCCACCCTGGCACGTTCACCGGTCATCTCGTTACAGAGTAGCAAGGAACATAAAGTGAACGGAATGACCACCACAGCCGTATGTTCCCCCTCACCCCAGCCCTCTCCCTCAAGGGAGAGGGGGTCGTCCGTGCTGGCATTATTTATGGGGAACCCTCAGCCCCGTGGGAGAGGGTCGGGGTGAGGGCATCAGGCCGCAGAGGACTACCCATCTACCCCTTACGAATCAAATACCGGTACGGCAGCGCCTCGGTCTGCTGTGCCACCAGCTCATGTTCCATAAAGGTACAAAAACCGGGAATATCGCGGGTCGTGGCCGGGTCGTCGGCAATAATCAGCAGCGTTTCACCGGTCTGCATATTGCGCACGGTTTTACGTACCATCATTACCGGTTCCGGGCAGCGAAGGCCCTGGGCATCAAGGGTATGGTCTGGGCTGGAAAACAGGTCGGTCATGATCTTCTCGGTCAGGTAAAAACGGCTGTAGTTTACGCCCGGTTGCGATCAATGCAAATCAGGTTAACGATTGCGTAAAAAACAACCATTGCAATGTCCTGCCAAAGCAGTATCATGCTGCGGTTTTTATTGGGTTCCCTCACCCCAACGTATAAAAAGGTCACAATATGACGCAGTTTTCTGAATCACAGCGCGTAAAAGCGTTGTTCTGGCTTTCGCTTTTCCATTTGCTGGTGATCACCTCCAGCAACTATCTGGTGCAGCTCCCGATCTCCATCTTTGGTTTCCATACCACCTGGGGCGCGTTCAGTTTTCCGTTTATTTTCCTCGCAACCGATTTGACCGTGCGTATCTTTGGCGCACCGCTGGCTCGCCGCATTATTTTTGCGGTCATGCTCCCGGCGCTGTTCATCTCGTACGGGGTTTCGTCTCTGTTTTATATGGGAAGCTGGCAGGGCTTTGAGGCGTTAACCCACTTCAACCTGTTTGTTGCCCGTATCGCCGCGGCAAGCTTTATGGCCTACGCGCTGGGGCAGATCCTCGACGTGCACGTGTTTAACCGCCTGCGTCAGAATCATCGCTGGTGGATGGCGCCCACCGCCTCCACGCTGTTTGGTAACGTGAGCGATACGCTGGCCTTCTTCTTCATCGCCTTCTGGCGTAGCCCGGATGCGTTTATGGCTGAACACTGGATGGAAATCGCGCTGGTGGACTACTGCTTTAAGGTTCTCATCAGCATTGTGTTCTTCCTGCCGATGTACGGCGTGCTGCTCAATATGCTGCTGAAAAGGCTGGCAGATAAATCTGAAATCACAGCATTGCAGGCTGGTTAAGGGTTCGCTTTATCAGTTGTGATAAGATGAGCGAATGAGCCGTTATGGCCGTTTATCGAAAGGAAGAAGTCAATGCGCAATCTGGTTAAATATGTCGGGATTGGCCTGCTGGTTGTGGGTCTTGCAGCCTGTGATAACAGCGACACGAAAACGCCTGCTCAGGGCGCATCCGCAGAAAGCAATGCGACCGGCCAGCCGGTGAATCTGATGGATGGCAAACTCAGCTTCTCTCTGCCAGCCGATATGACTGACCAGAGCGGCAAGCTGGGCACTCAGGCGAACAACATGCACGTTTACTCCGACGCAACCGGGCAGAAAGCGGTCATTGTGATTGTGGGCGACGACACCAGCGAAGATCTGGCGGTCCTGTCCAAACGTCTTGAAGATCAGCAGCGCGGCCGCGACCCGCAGCTGCAGGTCGTGACCAATAAATCCATCGAACTGAAAGGTCATAAGCTGCAGCAGCTGGACAGCATCATCTCTGCAAAAGGCCAGACCGCCTGGTCTTCGGTTGTGCTGGGCAAGGTCGATAACAAACTGCTGACCCTGCAAATCACCCTGCCAGCGGAAGATCAGCAGAAAGCGCAGACGGCTGCTGAAAACATCATTAACACCATCGTGATCCAGTAATACTTCACGACGATGACGTGGCCTCCGGTGCCTGCACCGGGGGCCATTTTTTTAGCCGCCACGTCAGCAGCAGCGCAATAACCACCAGACCCGCCGCGGCAAGATAGATCACCGGAACTCCTGCCCAGGCCATCACCAGCCCCGCCAGCGGGCCGGTAATGCCTAAAGACATATCCATAAACACCGTATAGGTCGCCAGCGCCGCCCCCTGATTCTGCTGCGGCACGGCTTTTACCGCCACCACGCCCAGCGCCGGGAAGACCAGTGAAAAGCCTGCCCCCGCGAGGAACACGCCCACTTTCGCGACCCAGGGCACCATCGCTATTCCGGTCAGCAGCAGCCCGACAATCTCTATCGCAAAGCAGATTATCGCCACATTCAGCCCGCCCAGACGGTTGATGCCGTTAGGAAAAAGCAGGCGGGCGCCAACAAACGCACAGCTGAACAGGGTTAACGCAAAGGCCGCGCCGTCCCAGCCTTTGGCGTCGTAGAACAGAGTAATGAAGGTCGCGATCACGCCGAAGCCGGTGGTCGCCAGCGCCAGGGCCATGCCGTACGGCCAGACGCGCCCCAGCACCGCCCGAAACGGCAGCGGCTTGCCTTTGCTGGCCTTCACTTTCGGGCGCGGCAGCGCAAAGAGGATCGCCAGAAGCGCGACCACCATAATGGTAATAGCAAGGCCATGCAGCCCGCCCAGCGCATAGCAGGCCACGCCGAGCGGCGCACCGAGCGCCATCGCACCGTAGGTGACAATCCCGTTCCAGGAGATCACCCGGCCAATGTGCGGCGCGCCTACCACACCCACGCCCCAAAGCGTTGAGCCGGTTCCCGCCAGACTTTGCCCAATACCCAGAATGACGCGCCCCAGGCAGAGCAGCACCAGGCTGACCAGCGGCCAGTGGCTGGTTGAGGCAGCCAGCAGATAGCTCAGGCCACTGAGGAAACAGCCGCACAGTCCCACCACCACGATACTTTTTGGACCGAACGTGTCTGCGTAGCGCCCGGCATGCGGGCGGCTGACGAGCGTGGCGAAATATTGCAGGCTAATCACCAGCCCCGCCCAGAAGGCGCTGAAGCCCATCACGTCATGGACATAGCCCGGCAGGACCGCCAGCGGCAGGCCAATGGTCAGATAGCTGGCAAAGTTGAAAATCACAACGGAAACGATGCGCAGATTGAGGCGCAGTCCGCTCAGCGCCGGTTCAGCGGCAGGTTCGGGCATGGGGTTCTACCTGGATTTTTTACAACAGTGTTTCACTATTACCACGGCGCAATAAGAAAATCAGCACCGACTTTCAGATTAACGGCTCCAGACGAAGCGGAGCCCGGGCACTACACTTACCGGGTCATCATATTAAGGAACACGCATGATCGCTAACCCGTCCGACAAAGCAGGACTCCACATCTTATTAAAACTCGCCTGTCTGGTGGTTATCCTTGCGGGTATCCATGCTGCCGCCGACATTATTGTTCAGCTCCTGCTGGCGCTCTTTTTTGCCATTGTGCTTAATCCTCTGGTCACCTGGTTTTTACGCCGGGGCGTCAGCCGTCCGGTAGCCATCACCATCGTCGTCATCGTGATGCTGATTGCCCTGACGGCGCTCTTCGGGGTGCTGGCGGCATCGCTGAGCGAATTCTCCACCATGCTGCCGCAGTACAACAAAGAGCTGACGCGTAAGATTGTGGCGCTGCAGGAGATGGTACCCTTCCTTAATCTGCATATCTCACCCGAACGGATGCTGCGCCGGATGGATTCAGAGAAAGTCATGACCTACGCCACCACCTTGATGACGGGGCTTTCCGGCGCGATGGCCAGCATTCTGCTGCTGGTCATGACGGTGGTGTTCATGCTGTTCGAAGTTCGCCACGTCCCCTATAAGCTGCGCTTTGCATTGAACAATCCACAAATTCACATTGCCGGATTACACCGGGCACTGAAAGGCGTCTCCAAATATCTGGCGCTGAAAACACTCCTGAGCGTATGGACCGGGGTGATTGTCTGGCTGGGGCTGATGCTGATGGACGTGCAGTTCGCGCTGATGTGGGGCGTGCTGGCGTTTCTGCTCAACTACGTGCCCAATATTGGCGCAGTGCTTTCCGCCGTGCCGCCGATGATTCAGGCGTTTCTGTTTAACGGCTTCTACGAATGTATGCTGGTCGGCGCGCTGTTCCTCGTCGTGCATATGGTGCTGGGCAATATTCTTGAGCCCCGAATGATGGGACACCGTCTGGGCATGTCGACGCTGGTGGTATTTTTATCCTTGCTGATTTGGGGATGGCTGCTGGGCCCGGTTGGCATGCTGCTGTCGGTCCCTCTGACCAGCGTATGTAAAATCTGGATGGAGACCACCAAAGGCGGCAGCAAGCTGGCGATCCTGCTCGGGCCGGGGAGGCCGAAAAGCCGATTACCCGGGTAATGAACCTCACTGTACAGGTAGGTTTAAACCGTCAGCAATACACCGTAAATTACCGCGCCCCTAATCCGGCGCGGTATTTTTATTTGCGTTAAGGCGTATTCATTCTGTTTTTAATTACGTCGTGCGCATTACGTTCAAGCGCAATTAATGATTTAACGCAAATTATAAAAAAATTAAATTCTCATTTATTTTCCATGTTATTATGCCCGCCTTCGCGTCAACGTAATGCAAACATTAATATTGATTAAAAACAGATCTGGCGCTAACAAAAGCCGGATGAATATTATTTGTAAAAACCACTACCTTTAATTGTTATTATTGATATGGAGTTGTTGATGAAAAAGATCGTTAAATGGTGTGCTGCTGCCGTATTCGTTGGTGCACTGGCAGGCTGCGCGCGTACCGCCCCAATCGCTCAGGTTCACTCTATCGTAAGCGCGGGCCATACAGCCGATCAGGTAAAAACGGCAATTTTGAAAGCTGGCCAAAAACGTGACTGGATCATGACGGAAACTAGCCCGGGAATGATTAAGGGGCGTCTGCAGTCACGCGATCACTCGGTACAGGTGAGTATTCCGTACACGGCGACAAGCTATTCAATCAACTATGAAAACAGCCTTAACCTGAAAGCAGCAGACGGTAAAATCCACAAAAATTATAACCGCTGGGTCAATAACCTCGACCACGATATTCAGCTGAACCTCTCCGCTGGCGCCGCGCTGTAAATTTTTCTAAAGTCGGGCCGCATATGGCCCGATAACTTCTCTTATTGCCCTCAAAGGTTACGTAGTAATGTACGAAAAGGACACACTCAGCGCACTGGATGCCATTACCGAAGCGCAACGCATCGCCTTTGCCCCGATGTTATTCCAGACAGCGCTTTGTCTGCGTAACTCAGGCGTTCTCGCCTGGCTCGATAAACAAGGTAAAGAGGGTTCAAGCCTTGAGGAAATAACAGAACACAGCACGCTCGGCAGCTATGGCGTCAGCGTACTGCTGGATATGGGATTAAGCGGTCGAATCGTTACCCAACAGAATGGACGTTATTTCCTGGCAAAAGTGGGCCATTTTTTGCTGCACGACGAAATGACCCGCGTAAATATGAATTTCACCCAGGATGTTTGTTACCAGGGGCTATTTCACCTGGCGGACGCCCTGCAGGAAGAAAAACCTGCCGGATTAGCCGTGTTTGGCAACTGGCCAACCATCTACCCGGCGTTATCCCAATTACCCGCTCCGGCGAAAGAGAGCTGGTTCGCCTTTGATCACTACTATTCTGACGCCGCGTTTGACGCCGCTTTGCCATATATATTCGCAAGCTCGCCGACAAAATTGTACGATGTGGGCGGAAATACGGGTAAATGGTCGTTACGCTGCTGCCGCTATGACGAAAATGTTGCCGTGACGATCCTCGATCTGCCGCAGCAGATAGCGCTGGCGCAGGAAAACATCGCAAAAGCAGGTTTTTCTCATCGTATTCGATTCCATGCTGTCGATATGCTTAGCCCAGCAGCATTGCCGGGTGACGCCGACGTCTGGTGGATGAGCCAGTTCCTGGATTGTTTCTCTCCGGATCAGATTGTCGCCATGCTGACGCGCGTCGCACAGGCTATGAAGCCAGGCGCACGTTTGTGCATCATGGAGCTTTTCTGGGATGCTCAGAAATTTGAAGCAGCATCTTTCAGCCTGAATGCCACCTCGCTCTATTTCACCTGTATGGCGAATGGCAATAGCCGTTTTTACAGCGTAGAGAAGTTTTATCGCTACCTGGAGAGCGCAGGTTTCAGCGTTGAACAGCGGCTGGACAACCTTGGGGTCGGTCATACCCTGCTGATATGCACCAAACGTGAACAATAGAGCAGCCTGGCTGCCCGGGTGGTCCTTTCTGCCCTTTGAATACGGTTTTTTTTCGCGGACGCGCGTAGATGAAATTTTCACTGAACATTATCGACTGGCAGGCGAGAGCGCCAGGACTCAGCGATGCCACAGAGTGGCAGGCGTGGTCGCGCCTGCAGCTGGCCGTTGACCCAGCGGCCCCGCTTCCCCGGCTGACCGCTTTACCCATGATGACCGCACGCCGCCTCAATTCAGGCAGCAAGCTGGCGGTGGACATTGGTCTTGCCATGCTGCAAAACCACGCCATTGATGCCGTCGTCTATGCCAGCCGTCACGGCGAGCTGGAGCGCAACTACCGTATTCTGCATGCTCTGGCGACCGGGCAGTCCGTTTCCCCCACCGACTTCGCGATGTCCGTGCACAATTCCGCGGTCGGCAATCTCACGATTACCGCACGCCAAACCATCGTCTCGTCATCCATTTCTGCCGGGCTGGACACCTTCCAGCAGGCCCTATGTGAAGTGCTAAGCCTGCTGCATGCGGGCTATTCCCGCGTCCTGCTGGTCGATTTTGACGGCGCGCTGCCGGAATTTTACCATCCGGCGTTACCGCCGCAGATGCCCACCTGGCCCTACGCGCTGGCGCTGGTAATTGAATCCGGCAACGGGTTGCAGTGTGAAACCCGCAGCGGCAGCACGGGTGAAGAGCCTGCCCTGCCGCAAAGCCTGATGTTCCTGCAACGCTATCTCAGCGAGGAACGTCAGTTTGTGGTGCCCGGCGAACGTTTGCTGTGGCAATGGACGCGCGCATGAACCGCCTGGCCGCCCGAATCAACTGGTTATGGCGTCTGGCGATGACCGGATTATGCTTCGCGCTGTTTGGCGTGGGCGGGCTGCTGCTGTCTCTGGTCTGGTTCAACCTGCTGCTAATCGTCCAGCGCGACCGCGCCAACCGTCGTCGCCTGGCGCGTCGCAGCATTGCGGCCAGCTTCCGCTTCTTCCTGACCGTTGCGCGCGGCCTCGGAGTACTGGACTACCGCATTCACAATCTTGACGCGCTGCGCTGCGATCGTGGTTGTCTGGTAGTGGCTAACCACCCCACGTTAATTGACTACGTGATTCTGGCGTCGGTCATGCCCGAAACCGACTGCCTGGTGAAGAGCGCGCTGCTGCGTAACCCGTTCGTCAGCGGCGTCATCCGCGCGGCGGATTACCTGATTAACAGCGAAGCCGAGCCCCTGCTCGCGGCCAGCCAGCAGCGTCTGGCTCAGGGCGACACGCTTTTGATCTTCCCGGAAGGCACGCGTACCCGGTTTGGCGAGGCTATCTCCCTCCAGCGCGGTGCGGCTAATATCGCCGTGCGCTGTAACAGCGATCTGCGGGTGGTGCTGATCCACTGCAGTGAGCACCTGCTGGATAAAAAAAGTCACTGGTATGATGTACCGCCA
The DNA here is from genome assembly GCF_057224565.1 of Enterobacter sp. 3U4. Taxonomy (NCBI): domain Bacteria; kingdom Pseudomonadati; phylum Pseudomonadota; class Gammaproteobacteria; order Enterobacterales; family Enterobacteriaceae; genus Enterobacter; species Enterobacter sp. 3U4. The sequence goes on along the minus strand of NZ_CP136665.1, from coordinate 4,453,296 downwards.
GAAAAACCTGTTTTCACCGTGGATGTCCGCGACCGCGTGAACATCGACGAATTTTACGATGCAAATGAACAAGAACCGGCGCTGGCGGCAAGGCAGTTAAACCGGCATCTGGAGCATCGATTAACATCAGGCCTTCAATCTTTGTCAGGAATTAATGATGCAAGCGCTTTATCTTGAAATTAAGAATCTCATTATCACCACGCTGAATCTGGACGAGCTTACCGCAGAGGATATTGATACCGATGCCGCGCTGTTTGGCGATGGGCTGGGTCTCGACTCCATTGACGCGCTGGAACTGGGTCTGGCCGTGAAAAACCAGTATGGCGTGGTGCTTTCTGCCGAAAGCGAAGAGATGCGCCAGCACTTCTTTTCCGTCGCCACGCTGGCGTCCTTTATCAACGCTCAACGCGCCTGAGATGTGAAAGATGACTGAACAAGAAACCATTTATCAGGAAGTCTGCGGCCTTCTGACCAAGCTCTTTGAAATCGACCCGCAGGACATTACGCCCGAAGCCCGCCTTTACGAAGACCTGGAGCTGGACAGCATTGACGCGGTGGACATGATTGTTCATCTGCAGAAGAAAACGGGCAAGAAAATCAAGCCGGAAACCTTCAAGTCGGTTCGTACCGTTCAGGATGTGGTAGACGCCGTCGAACAGCTTTTGCGCGAAGAGTAAGACGCCGTGCGTGGTGGACGGACGTTCCCGCTCATCCCACTGCTGACGGGGTTGATGCTGCTGGCGTGGCCCTTCCTGATTGGATTTGGGCTGACGCATAACAGCCTGCAGTGGCTGTTACCGGTGATGGCACTGGTATTGCTGCTGCGGCTGCGTCAGGCGCAGCGGAACACCGGCCCGATGCGGTATGTGGTTCAGTGCGTGGCGCTGGCGGGCATCGCGCTCTGCGCGGCAAGCTACCTGCTGAAAACCAACCAGTGGCTGCTGTTCTACCCTGTGGTCGTCAACCTTGTGATGCTGGCCGTGTTCGGCGGTTCGCTGTGGACCGCGATGCCGCTGGTCGAGCGGCTGGCGCGCCTGCGCGAGCCAGATTTGCCCCCGGAGGGCGTGCGCTATACCCGCAAGGTGACCCTCGTCTGGTGCGGTTTTTTCATCGGAAACGGCGCGATGGCGCTGTTCACCGTTCTCCACGGCGACATGCATCTATGGACGCTGTGGAACGGCATGGTGGCTTATATCCTGATGGGAACGCTGATGGCGACCGAGTGGCTGGTGCGCCAGCGGGTGATAAAAAAAGAGATGCACAATGACTAACCCCCTTCCGCTGGGCCAGTGGTTAAACGCGCCGCGCCCTGACGACATGCCCGTTGCCTGGCTTGACGATCGTACCTGGACGCTGGGCCAGCTGCGCCACGACGTGACCTTACTGGTTGACACCCTGCATCAGCAGGAAGGCGAGCGCTGGGCGCTGTGCTTTGAAAACAGCTACCTGTTTATCGTTGCGCTGCTGGCCTCGCTGCACGCCGGTAAAACACCGGTCATTCCCGGCCATAGCCGCGTCTCGCAGCTTGAAGAACAGCAGGCGTTGTTTAGCGGCGTTCTGAGCGATCGGACTCTCGCTCTCCATGGAAAGCTGATTGTGGTGGCCTCCAGCCATAAGAAAGCCAGCGACTGGACGCCTCTGCCGGAGATTGACGAAAGCCGCTTCGTTGAACTGTTCACCTCCGGCTCCACGGGGACGCCGCGCCGGGTGGTTAAGCACATCGTTAGCCTTGATCGCGAGGCCCGTCTGCTGGCTGACCGCTTCGGCGAGCGTCTGGCAGGATGCAGCGTTGTCGCCTCGGTGGTACCGCAACATCTGTACGGTCTGACCTTCCGCATCGTATTGCCGATGGCGCTGGGTCTGCCGCTGCATGCCGCGATGCTCTACTACGCTGAACAGCTGGCCGCCCTTCCTCATGACCGGCATTACCTGTTCATCAGTAGCCCGGCGTTCCTGAAGCGCCTGGATACCGAGCTGGCCGCGCCGCCCGTCAGGGTGCTGATTTCCGCAGGCGGAATGCTGCCCTGGTGTGACGTCGCCACCACCGCTGGCTGGCTTAACATCTGGCCGGACGAAATCTATGGCAGCACCGAAACCGGGATCCTCGCCTGGCGCCATCGCCAGCAGGATAACGTCCCGTGGCTGGCGTTCCCCGGCGTTATATTTCATCAGGAAGATGAAGCCTGTCGCGTCACGTCGCCACTGATCCATGAGGCTGAAGGACTCCAGCTGGACGATATCCTCCACTTCGACAGCGAGGGGCTGTTCAGCATCGCCGGGCGTCGCGGGCGGGTGGTCAAAATTGAAGAAAAGCGCATCTCGCTTAACGAGATCGAACGTCGCCTGCTGGAGCTCGACGGCATTTGCGAGGCAGCTGTACTGCCGGTCACGCGCGGAGGCCGTCAGGGGATTGGCGCGCTGCTGGTGCTGGACGAAGCGGTTCGTCAGCGCGGGTATATGCAGGATAAAAAAGCGCAGGAGTTCGCCTGGCGTCGCGCCCTGCTGCCGTGGCTTGAGCCGGTCGCCGTTCCACGCTACTGGCGTATTGTCGATGAAATGCCGGTAAACAGTATGAACAAGCGTGTCTATGCGCAGTTAGAGGAGTTATTTCATGAAAATTCATGAAATTGAGCGCCACCAGACACAGCCGGAGAAGCTGGAAATCATTTTGCATCTCGACGCGGCGCTGTTCTGGTTTCAGGGCCATTTTGCCGTACAACCGCTGCTGCCCGGCGTTGCGCAGCTTGACTGGGTGATGCACTACGCCACGACATTACTGGCTCCGGGCTACCGCTTTCACAGCATTCAAAACGTGAAGTTCCAGGCGCCTCTGCTGCCGGAAACCACGGTGACGCTGGCGCTTGAGTGGCATGCCGAGCGTCAGATGCTGACCTTCAGCTACCAGCGTCACGCCGGGGCTGAGCGCCATACCGCCAGCAGCGGGAAAATTCGGCTATGTCAGTAATCTTTCGCCCCTGCGTGCTGATCCCATGCTACAACCACGGCGCGATGATCGCCAGCGTGCTGTCGCGTCTCGCACCGTTCGGCCTGCCGTATCTGGTGGTAGATGACGGCAGCGAAGCGATCACCCGTCAGGAGCTCGAACGCCTGGCGGCGGAGCAGCCGCAGATGACGCTGGTCCGTCTGGCGCAAAACGCCGGGAAAGGTGCCGCAGTCATCAGGGGGCTGGAGGAGTGCGCGCGCGCGGGCTATACCCACGCCGTGCAGGTGGACGCGGACGGCCAACACGCCATCGAAGATATCCCCAAACTGCTGGCGCTGGCGGAGCGCCACCCGGACGCGCTGATTTCCGGCCAGCCCATTTACGATGATTCCATTCCGCGCTCGCGACTCTACGGGCGCTGGGTAACCCACATCTGGGTGTGGATTGAGACGTTATCCCTGCAGCTTAAAGACAGCATGTGCGGCTTTCGGGTCTACCCGGTCTCGCCCACGCTGCGGCTGGCGGCGCGTGAAACGCTCGGTAAACGGATGGACTTTGACACCGAAGTGATGGTCCGTCTCTACTGGCAGGGCAACACCAGCGTCTTTCTGCCCACGCGCGTCACCTACCCGCAGGACGGGTTGTCCCACTTCGATGCGTTAAAAGATAACGTGCGGATCTCCCTGATGCATACCCGGCTGTTCTTCGGCATGCTGCCCCGCATGCCCGGCCTGCTTTTCCGTCGACGCCGCCAGCACTGGGCGCAGCAGGACGAGGTCAAGGGTCTGCGGGGGATGCGCCTGATGCTGCGCGTCTGGGAGCTGCTGGGGCGGCGGGCCTTTACCGTACTGCTGTGGCCGGTGATCGGCGTGTACTGGCTTATCGCGCGTCCGGCGCGGCAGGCCTCGCGGCTGTGGATTGGAAGGGTCAAGCAAGAACTGCGTCAGCGGAACATGCCCGTTCCCCCGCGGCTCAACAGCTTTTTCCATTTCATGCGCTTCGGCAACGCGATGCTGGATAAAGTCGCCAGCTGGCGCGGTGAGCTGAAGTTTGATCGCGACGTGGTCTTTGCTCCCGGCGCGAGCGAAACGCTAGATATCGCGGCGCCGCAGGGTAAGCTGCTGCTCGCCTCGCACCTTGGCGACGTAGAAGCCTGCCGGGCGCTGGCCCAGCTGGACGGCAGCAAAATTATTACCGCCCTGGTCTTCAGCGAGAACGCCCGGCGCTTTAAGCAAATCATGAGCGAAATGGCACCTCAGGCCGGCGTGAATTTGATGTCGGTCACCGACATCGGCCCCGATACCGCCATTGCCATCAAAGAGAAGCTTGAGCGCGGAGAATGGGTCGCGATTGTGGGCGATCGCATCGCTGTGAATCCGCAGCGTGGCGGCGAGTGGCGCGTGATCTGGAGTCCGTTTATGGGCCAGCCAGCGCCGTTTCCTCAGGGGCCGTTTATCCTGGCCTCCATCCTGCGCTGCCCGGTGGTACTGATTTTCGCCCTGCGCCAGCAGGATAAGCTCGTCCTGCACTGCGAACCGTTTGCCGACCCGCTGCGCCTGCCGCGCGGTGAACGCCAGCAGGCGCTGCAGGATGCCGTCGATCGCTACGCGCAGCGGCTGGAACATTACGCCCTCATGTCGCCGCTCGACTGGTTTAATTTTTTTGATTTCTGGCATCTGCCAGAGTCCAGAGAGAAGGAGTAAAGGGTGCTGACCGATCCCCGCTTTACGACTGAAGTCGAGATCACCGTTCCGTTCCACGACGTCGATATGATGGGCGTGGTCTGGCACGGTAACTATTTCCGCTACTTTGAGATCGCCCGCGAGGCGCTGCTCAATCAGTTTGACTATGGCTATCGCCAGATGAAGGCCTCCGGCTACGTCTGGCCCGTCGTCGATACCCGGGTGAAATACCGCGATGCGGTGACCTTTGAGCAGCGTATTCGCGTCCGCGCGCACGTTGAAGAGTATGAAAACCGCCTGCGCATTGCCTATCAGATTTTCGATGCGCGGACCGGCAAACGCACAACCACCGGTTACACCATCCAGGTGGCAGTGGAAGAAGCGACCCGGGAAATGTGCTTTGTGAGCCCGGCAATACTGTTTGAACGAATGGGAGTAACGCCATGAAATGGTTGCCTTTGCTGGCGCTGATCGTCAGCCCGCTGGTCAGCGCCGTGACCCTGGATGAGCTACAGCAGCGCTTCACCGAGCAGCCTGTCGTGCGCGCGCACTTCGAACAGGTTCGCACGATAAAAGATATGCCGCAGCCGCTGCGCTCGCAGGGTGAGATGCTGATCGCCCGCGACAGCGGCCTGCTGTGGGATCAAAAAGCGCCGTTTCCGATGACGCTCCTGCTCGATGACAAACGGATGGTTCAGGCGATCAACGGCCAGCCGCCCCAGACCATTACTGCCGACAATAATCCGCAGATGTTCCAGTTCAACCATCTTCTGCGCGCCCTGTTCCAGGCCGACCGCAAGGTGCTGGAAGAGAACTTCCGCATAGATTTTAAAGACCTGGGAGCGGGCCGCTGGTCGCTGGTGCTTACGCCCAAAACGACGCCGCTGGACAAGATTTTCGCCACCCTCGATCTGGGCGGGGCGACCTATCTGGAGACGATTCGTCTCAACGACAAGCAGGGTGACCGTACCGATATTGCCCTTTCACGCCACCAACTGACGCCCGCCAGCCTGACCGATGACGAACGCCAACGCTTTGCCGCACCGTAAATCCCTGCGGCCGGCGCTGCTGTGGGCCACGTTATGCCTGATTCTGCTGGGCGTGCTGCTGTCGCTGCTGCCCGGCGCGCGTCTGAACAGCAGCGTGCTGGCCATGCTGCCGAAACAGACGCTGGGGGCGATCCCGCCGGCGCTCAACGACGGATTTATGCAGCGTCTAGACCGCCAGCTGGTCTGGCTGGTCAGCCCCGGCAAAGAGCCCGACCCGCGCGTGGCGCAGCAGTGGCTGGCGATGCTGCAAAACAGCGACGCGCTCAGCGAGGTCAAAGGCCCGATGGACGCCGCCGGGCAAAAGGCCTGGGGTGAGTTCTTCTGGCAGCACCGAAATGGCCTGATCGATCCCGCCACCCGCGCACGCCTGCAAAACGGCGGTGAAGCGCAGGCGCAGTGGATTTTATCTCAGCTCTACTCGGCCTTTTCCGGCGTAAGCGGCAAAGAGCTGCAAAACGATCCTCTGATGCTGATGCGCGGCTCGCAGCTCGCCCTGGCGCAAAACGGCCAGAAGCTGCGGCTGATGGACGGCTGGCTGGTCACAAAAGATGAGGCGGGAAACTACTGGTATCTGCTCCACGGCGAGCTGGCGGGCTCATCATTTGATATGCAGCAGACCCACCGGCTCGTAACAACGCTTAACGCACTGCAAACGTCGTTGAAAGCACGTTTCCCTCAGGCACAGCTGCTTTCACGCGGGACCGTATTCTATAGCGATTACGCCAGCCAGCAGGCCAAACGCGATGTTTCGACGTTGGGTATAGCCACCCTGCTTGGCGTATTCCTGCTCATCGTGGCGGTGTTCCGCTCTCTGCGCCCGCTGCTGCTGAGCGTGCTCTCGATTGCCATCGGCGCGCTGGCGGGCACGGTGGTGACGCTGCTGCTCTTTGGCGAACTGCACCTGATGACGCTGGTGATGAGCATGAGCGTTATCGGTATTTCAGCCGACTATACGCTCTACTACCTGACCGAACGGATGGTACACGGCGCGGAGCACTCCCCCTGGCAAAGCCTGGCGAAAGTGCGCAATGCGCTGCTCCTGGCGCTGCTGACGACCGTCGCCGCCTATCTGATTATGATGCTGGCTCCCTTCCCCGGGATCCGCCAGATGGCGGTCTTCGCCGCCGTGGGGCTGAGCGCCTCCTGCCTGACGGTGATTTTCTGGCATCCGTGGCTGTGCCGGGGTTTACCGGTGCGCCCGGTTCCGCTGATGGTCCTGATGCTGCGCTGGCTGGCCGCCTGGCGACGCAATAAAAAATTGTCCGTTGGTCTCCCCGTCGCGCTGGCGCTGCTCTCCGCCGTGGGGATGAGCACCCTGAGGGTGGACGACGACATCGCCCAGCTTCAGGCGCTGCCGAAGGATATTCTGGCGCAGGAGAAGGCCATTACCGCCCTGACCGGACAGAGCGTCGATCAGAAATGGTTTGTGGTTCATGGCGCCTCGCCCCAGCAAACGCTGGAGCGGCTGGAAGCCTTTACCCCGGCGCTAGCGGAGGCGCAAAAAGCGGGAGAGATCGCCCGCTGGCGTACCCTGCCGCTGAACTCGCTGGCCCGCCAGAAAAGCGATCTTACGCTGCTGCGCGACGCTGCCCCTGCGGTAACGAACGTGCTGAAAAGCGCCGGGCTCAACGCCGTAACCCCGAATCTCGACGCCATGCCGGTCAGCGTGGACGCGTGGCTTGAAAGCCCGGCCAGCGAAGGCTGGCGTCTGCTCTGGCTGACCCTCCCCGATGGGGAAAGCGGCGTGCTCGTACCGGTTGACGGCGCGAAAAACAGCGCGTACCTCGGTGAACTGGCCGCGCGCCATGACGGCGTCGTCTGGGTCGATCGCAAAGCCAGCTTTGACAGCCTGTTTGCCCTCTACCGCACGCTGCTGACGGGACTACTGTTTGCCGCGCTGGCAGTGATTGCCTGCGGGGCGATGCTGCGCCTCGGCTGGCGTAAAGGGCTGATAAGCCTGGTACCGTCCGTGCTGTCGCTGAGCTGCGGGCTGGCGGTCCTGGCCGCAACGGGCCACCCGGTGAATCTGTTCTCACTGCTGGCGCTGGTACTGGTGCTCGGCATTGGCATTAACTACACGCTGTTTTTCAGCAACCCGCGCGGTACGCCGCTGACTTCAATGCTGGCGATTACGCTGGCCATGATGACCACGCTGCTGACGCTGGGCATGCTCGTCTTCAGCGCCACCCAGGCCATCAGCAGCTTTGGTATCGTGCTGGTGAGCGGTATTTTTACCGCCTTCCTGCTGGCTCCGCTGGCGATGCCAGATAAGAAAGAGAGAAAACGTAAATGAACGCTTTTTACCGCGCGCTCGCGCTGGCCGCGACGCTGCTGCTGGCAGGCTGCAGCCATTCGACCGATACCAAAGAGATGCGGCCTCAGGCCTGGCTCCAGCCGGGCACCAAAGTGACGCTGCCGCCGCCCGGCATCAGCCCGTCGGTAAGCTCCCAGCAGCTGCTGACCGGCAGCTTTAATGGACAAACGCAGTCCCTGCTGGTGATGCTCAACGCGGATGCGCATAAGGTTACGCTGGCTGGACTCTCTTCCGTGGGCATTCGTCTGTTCCTCGCGACGTACGATGAGACCGGTATTCATACCGAGCAGTCGATTGTCGTGCCGCAGCTGCCGCCCGCCAGCCAGGTGCTGGCTGACGTGATGCTCAGCCACTGGCCAATTAGCGCCTGGCAGCCGCAGTTGCCGAAGGGCTGGACGTTAACGGACAATGGCGATCGACGCGAGCTGCGTAACGCCAGCGGCAAGCTGGTGACGGAGATTGTCTACCTGCAGCGCAAGGGCAAGCGCGAGCCGATCGGCATCGAGCAGCACGTATTCAAATACCACATCACCATTCAATATCTGGGTGACTGAGATGATTTATATTTCCGCTGTTGGCATGGTCAACGCGCTGGGCAACTCGCCTGACGAGATAGCCGCGAACATGACGGCAGGCGTGGCGCCGGGTATGCACGCCCGGACCGGCTGGTTGCAGGACTCACCCGAAGCCGTTCTGGGCGGCGTGGAAGGCGAACTGCCGCCCATTCCGGACACCTTCTCCGCGCACCGCACCCGCAATAACCAGCTGCTGCTGGCCGCGCTGGCGCAGATTCAGCCCGCCGTCGACGAGGCCATCGCCCGCGTCGGTCGCGATCGCGTGGCCGTGGTGCTGGGAACCAGCACCTCCGGGCTGGATGAAGGCGATGAGCACGTACAGCGCATGACCCATGGCGAAGCGAGCACGCGCTGGCAGTATCCGCAGCAGGAGCTTGGCGATCCGTCCCGCTTCCTCGCCAACTGGCTTCAGCTCGAAGGCCCGGCCTATACGATCTCCACGGCCTGCTCTTCCAGCGCGCGGGCGATGATCGGTGGCAAACGTCTGATTGAAGCCGGGCTGGTGGATATCGCTATTGTCGGCGGGGCCGATACCCTGAGCCGAATGCCCGTCAACGGCTTTAACAGCCTTGAATCCTTCTCCCCTACGCTCTGCGAGCCGTTTGGTCGCGACCGTCGGGGGATCACCATCGGTGAAGCCGCCGCGCTGATGGTATTGAGCCGGGAGCCCGCCGACGTGGCGCTGCTCGGAATGGGCGAATCCAGCGATGCGTACCATATTTCCGCCCCGCATCCTCAGGGTGAAGGGGCGATAAGGGCTATCAAACAGGCGCTTAACGAAGCGGGTATGCAGCCGGAGGATATCGGCTACATCAACCTGCACGGCACGGCCACGCCGCTTAACGATCAGATTGAATCGCAGGTGGTACACGATCTCTTCGGGGAAAGCGTGCCGTGCAGCTCAACCAAACACCTTACCGGCCATACGCTGGGCGCTGCCGGTATTACCGAAGCGGCCCTGAGCTGGCTGATTCTGACGCGCGATCTGCCCTTACCGCCGCAGGACTTCGCCCGCTACGCGCCCGACGACACGCTGGCGCCGTGCGGCCTGCTGCGCCAGCGCACCGCCCTGAAAAAGCCGGTCATTCTGTCTAACTCGTTCGCGTTTGGCGGCAACAACGCCAGCATTCTGCTGGGGAGAGCCTCATGAGCTACTTATCACCCGAAGCCTATTTGCCGCACGAGGCGCCGATGATGCTGCTGGGGTCCGTTGAGAAAGTTACGGACGATACGGCGGTCTGCCGCGTGGCGGTAAACGGGAAAAGCGTGCTGGCGCCGTTTCTCAATGCCGATGGCGACCTGCCGGGCTGGTACGCGCTCGAGCTTATGGCGCAGACCGTTGGCGTCTGGTCAGGCTGGCATCGTCAGCAGCAAGGCCAGGAACATATCGCGCTGGGCATGGTGCTCGGCGCGCGCGAGCTGGTCTGCGCCAGCGGGCATTTCGCCGCAGGCCTGACGCTGGACATTACCGTTAAGCTGCTGATGCAGGACGAACGCTTCGGCAGTTTTGAATGCGCGATTTCCGCTAATGAAGAGACGCTGGCCACGGGCCGGGTCAACACCTTCCAGCCGAGCGCAGAAGAATTAACATCGCTTTTTAATCAGGGATCTAACGCATGAGTCGTTCCGTACTGGTCACCGGGGCCAGCAAAGGCATAGGGCGCGCCATCGCCCGCCAGCTTGCCGCCGACGGGTTTACCGTAGGCGTGCATTACCATCGTGATGCCGCAGGCGCGCAGGAGACGCTGGACGCCATCACGCAGGCGGGTGGCAACGGTCGTTTACTCGCCTTTGATGTGGGCAACCGCGAACAGTGCCGCGAGGTGCTGGAGCAGGAGATTGAAACCCATGGCGCATGGTATGGCGTGGTCAGCAACGCCGGAATTACCCGCGACGGCGCCTTTCCGGCGCTGAGTGAAGACGACTGGGACAGCGTGATCCACACCAATCTCGACAGTTTTTATAACGTCATTCACCCCTGCATTATGCCGATGATTGGCACCCGTAAAGGGGGACGTATTATCACCTTATCGTCCGTATCCGGCGTGATGGGCAACCGCGGGCAGGTGAACTACAGCGCGGCCAAAGCGGGCATTATCGGCGCCACCAAAGCGCTGGCGATCGAGCTGGCAAAACGCAAGATCACCGTGAACTGCATTGCCCCGGGGCTGATTGATACCGGCATGATTGAGATGGAAGAAGCCGCGCTGAAGGAAGCGATGTCCATCATCCCAATGAAACGTATGGGCCAGGCTGAGGAAGTCGCCGGGCTGGCAAGCTATCTGATGTCGGATATCGCGGGCTACGTTACCCGCCAGGTCATTTCCATTAACGGAGGAATGCTATGACGCGTCGCGTAGTGATTACGGGCATGGGCGGCGTGACCGCCTTTGGCGAAAGCTGGCAATCCGTTTCCAGCAGGCTGCTGGCGTATGAAAACGCGGTGCGTAAAATGCCGGAATGGCAGGTGTATGATGGCCTGCATACCCTCCTGGGCGCGCCGATCGATGATTTCACGCTGCCGGAACACTATACCCGCAAGCGTATTCGCGCCATGGGCCGGGTGTCGTTGATGTCGACCCGCGCTACCGAGCTGGCGCTGGAGCAGGCGGGACTGATTGGCGAAGCGGTGCTCACCAACGGTCAAACCGGTATCGCCTACGGTTCTTCGACAGGCAGCACCGGCCCGGTCAGCGAATTTGCGACCATGCTCACCGAAAAGCACACCAATAACATCACAGGAACAACCTACGTCCAGATGATGCCGCACACGACCGCGGTGAATACCGGCCTGTTCTTTGGGTTACGTGGCCGCGTGATCCCGACGTCGAGCGCGTGTACCTCCGGCAGCCAGGCGATTGGCTACGCCTGGGAGGCGATTCGCCACGGGTATCAGACCGTGATGGTCGCAGGGGGCGCGGAGGAGCTTTGTCCGTCTGAAGCGGCGGTGTTTGACACGCTGTTTGCCACCAGCCAGCGTAACGACGAACCTAAAACCACCCCTTCACCGTTCGATACGCAGCGCGATGGTCTGGTCATTGGGGAAGGCGCTGGCACCCTGATTCTGGAAGAGCTGGAGCACGCCAAAGCGCGCGGGGCGACAATCTACGGCGAAATCGTAGGCTTTGCCACTAACTGTGACGCGGCCCATATCACCCAGCCTCAGCGTGAAACCATGCAGATTTGCATGGAGCAGTCGCTGGCCATGGCGGGATTGAGCGCCCGAGATATGGGTTATATCTCCGCGCACGGTACCGCCACCGATCGCGGTGATATCGCCGAAAGCCTGGCCACCGCCGCTATCTACGGTGACAACGTGCCGGTTTCATCGTTGAAGAGCTATTTTGGCCATACGTTGGGGGCCTGCGGCGCGCTGGAAGCATGGATGAGTTTGCAGATGATGCGTGAAGGCTGGTTTGCCCCGACGCTCAATTTAACGCAGCCGGATGAGCAATGCGGTGCTTTAGATTATATTATGGGAGAAGCCCGTCAGATTGACTGCGAGTATCTGCAGAGCAATAACTTCGCGTTTGGCGGCATCAATACCTCGATAATCATTAAACGCTGGGCGTAACTATGTACCAGTTTGTACTGGGGAAAATATCCACTCTTTGCGCGGACCCGCTGGCGTCAACGCTCGCAGACGGGGCACCTCAGGGTGCCCGACAAGCCTCCTGGCTGGCCGGGAGGACGCTGCTCGCCAGAACGCTATCCCCTCGCCCACTCCCCGACATCATTTACGGCGAACAGGGCAAACCGGCCTTTGCGAAGGGGGATCCGCTATGGTTCAACCTGAGCCACAGCGGTGACGATATTGCCCTGCTGATGAGCGATGAAGGCGAGGTCGGCTGTGATATCGAAGTGATTCGCCCGAGGAAGAACTGGCAGGCGCTGGCTAATGCGGTATTCAGCATGACCGAGCATGATGAGCTGGAGCGTGAAGCGCCGGAGGAACGGCTTTCCGCGTTCTGGCGTATCTGGACGCGGAAAGAAGCGATTGTGAAACAGCGTGGCGGCAGCGCCTGGCAGATTGTCAGCATCGACAGCACTGCGCAGACGCACGCGGTCAGTCAGCTACAGGTCGGCTCGCTGAGCCTTGCCGTCTGCACATCGACTCCTTATATCCTGACCCACGAGTCGATTATTCACGTCGGGACGCTCGGGGCAGAAAAATCACTAACACACCCAGAATAATAAACCCGACGCCCACCAGTCCGTGCCAGGAGAAGCGTTCCCCCCAGCCGGGCAGCAGGATCGCCGCGCCCCAAACCAGAATATAGCTGAGGCTCAGCAGGGCATACGCTTTGCTGAGCGCCATGCGATGCAGCGCCAGATACCAGCAGCCCATCGAGGCCACATACCCCGTCAACCCCAGCAGCAGCGCACCGGTGCCGGACGAGAAGTGCCATAGCGCGGAAACAAACACCAGGGTCTCACTGACCGGTGGCAATCCCTGCATGGCCTCGCGCAGCAACAGCTGCGCCGCGCTGACTAACAGCACGCTGCATAAGGCCCAGAACGCTCCTTTCACAGGCTCCCTCCCAGCACAATAATCCCAATGATGATGAACCCCACCCCGAGCCAGTGATGCGGCGCGACGTTTTCACGCCAGAATGCCTTCGCCGCCAGCGTCACCCAGACAAAATTGAGGCTCAGCATTGGGTACGCGATACCGACAGGCAGGCGTTGCAGCACCACCAGCCAGACCAGCATCCCGCTGCCCAGCGCCAGCAGTGCCAGACCCAGCCACAGCGCGATATGCACCCCACGCCGCCCGGCTTTAGCCGGACGGGTGGCTTGTTTCTGGCACAGCTGTCCTGCACAGCTGAGCAGGCTTGCCAGTATCAGCCAGATCCAGGTCATCACTTCGGCAGATACTGCAGGTAGGCCAGACGACCCTGGATATACAGGCTGTCCGGTTCTGGCAGATTTGCGCGCGAAATATCGTCGTGTTTTGACAGCAGCATCACCAGCGATACACGTCCCTGCTGACGGTGCTCCGCCAGCCACTGCGCGAAGTCATCTTTATCGACATAACGATCTTTCGCATCAGGATAATCCAGCCCGTAACGCAGTTCGCCGCTCTGATCGAACATCGTGATGTCATTGCGCTTCAGCTCCCACGCCAGGCCAGCGGCCACGCCCACGTTATTGACCAGTACATAACGGCTGTCCTGAAGCGGCTCGCGCACGGTGTCGACCAGCGACTGCGGCTGTTTGGAATCCACCACCAGGTTAGGAATGGCAAAACCAATCAGCAGCGCCAGCCCTGCAGGGCAGAGTGCCGCCAGCCACCAGCGCTGCTGGCTCTGCCTGAACGTAAACCAGCCTACCGCAGCCCAGATGAGGAACGCCACCACCGCGCAGAACACTTTATACAGTTCGACCGACGTCCAGACCGGATGCTTGGACAGTCCCCACGGCGAGACTACCAGCGCCGCCACCACGCCGATAATGCCAAACGCCAGGTTAATCCCGCCGTTAATGCGTAACGCTCTGGCGCCTTTTTCCGCCGCGAGGCAGGCATAGCGCGCCATCAGGATAGCCAGCGGGGCAAAGCACGGCAGGATATAGGTCGGCAGCTTGCCTTTGGCGATGCTGAAGAACAGCAGCGGCATCACCACCCATCCCAGCAGATAGAACCCGCCACCCGCGTTTTGCCTGTCATTCCAGCCGAGACGAATCGCGCCGGGCAAAAGCGCCAGCCACGGCAGGCTGCCCGCAATCAGGAACGGTATGTAGTACCAGAACGGGGCTTTATGCTGCGCGTCGCTCTGGGCAAAACGCTGAATATGTTCCACCCAGAAGAAGTAACGCCAGAAGTCAGGCTCACGCTGCGCAATGGCCAGCCCCCACGGCAGAACAATCAGCACGCAGCTCAGGATCGCGAGCCAGCCAAAAATCAGCACCTCTTTCCAGCGCTTCTGGGCGATCACCCACGGCAGCACGCCAATCACCGGTACCGCCAGCGCCAGGAAGCCTTTGGTCATCACCCCCATCCCGCAGGCCAGCCCAAGCAGCACATAGCCGCCCGCTTTTCCGGCAACGGTTTGGGCCTGTGACGCCAGCCAGAAGCTGCACATCGCCGCCACCAGCCACAGGGTGATGATAGGATCCAGCACCGCATACGTGCCGATGCCGTACACCAGAAACAGGGTCAGGAAGATCAGGCCGGAGAAAATGGCTGTCCGCTTATCCCGCCAGAGGCGCCAGGCCATCCAGATGACCAGCAGCGCGGCTAAACCGGTGGAGAAGATGGACCCGGCGCGCACCGCGAGGTTCGAGTGCCCGAACAGCATCTGCCCGATGCTGTTAATCCAGTAGCCGGCAATTGGCTTTTCAAAGTAACGCAGCCCCAGAAAATGCGGGACCACCCAGTCTCCGGAGGCCAGCATTTCGCGGCTGATTTCCGCATAGCGCGTTTCATCAGGCTGCCAGAGCAGGCGGACATCGACCGGAATGAGGTAGTAAACGATAAACAGTGCGAGAAGCGCTAAGCCATAACGGGCTGTTTTCATGGGACCGGACTCACGGTTTGTTGATAGCCAAGCCAGCCTTCCCGGCCAGCCAGTTCATTACGCACGACTTTGCCCACGGGCAGGGTGCTGAGGTCGTCCGGCAGCAGCTCGCTCAACGGGCAGAATTCAATGCCCTCCTGAGCGGCCATGGTCAGCAGTTCGTCGAAATCATGCTGATACGCAATCCCTTCCACTTCGGCATGGATGGTATACACCGGCGTACCTGCGTCACGATGAATGCGGTCCAGAATGTAGCGATTGAACTCATCCGCCTTTACCTCGCGTCCGACCACTTCATCCCAGGTGGGAAGCGTGACCGGAATTTGCACCGTACCGTAGCGATTTTCGCCTAACAGAGGCAAAAAGGGTCCGGTTCCGCGGCAATCGCTGTTGTAGCGAAAAGCGAAGGCTTCTTTAGCCTTCACGACGCGCTGATCCGCACGCCATCCCGCCACGGCGGAGCAGCGCACGGGTTGACCGGTAATGGCCTCCAGCTCCAGCATCCCACGCTCGACCTCACGGGACAGGCGCGGGATATCCCAGACGCCCGCCCAGGCTTGCCAGGCATGGTGATCCCAGGCGTGCAGACCCACCTCATGATGCTGCGCCGCCTCACGGATAACCGCTTCATTACCCGCGCCGATGCGTCTGCCTGGCCAGGCGGTGCCTGCCAGCAAAATATCCCAGCCGTAGAGGGATGCTGCGCGCGAGCGCAGCATTTTGTAGAGAAATGCCGGTTTAATCAGACGCCATAAATGGCGTCCCATGTTGTCAGGCCCCACGCTGAAGAAAATGCTGGAGCGCACGCCGTGCTTGCTCAGCAGTTCCAGCAGTTTGGGTACGCCGTCACGCGTTCCCCTGAAGGTATCGACATCAATGCGTAAACCGACTTTTTTCATGAGTCCTGTTCCGACAGCTCCACGGTGCGCAGGAAGAAATCAAGCGTTTCATCAATGGTCTGTTCCATCTTCACCGTCGGCGTCCAGTTCAGGCAGCGCTTCGCATTGCGAATGCTTGGCTTACGGTGCTCAACGTCCTGATACCCTTTACCGTAGTAGCTGCTGCTTTCCACTTCGCGGAAACCGGCAAACGGTGGGAATTTATCGCGCAGCGGATGACGCTCAAAGCTGGCCAGCAGCATCTCGGCCAGCTCGCGAATGCTCGCTTCGTTGTCCGGGTTACCGATGTTGATGATCTCACCGTTGCAGCGGTTATCTTTGTTTTCGATGATGCGGAACAGCGCTTCGATACCGTCGCTGATATCCGTAAAGCAGCGTTTCTGTTTCCCACCTTCGATAAGCTTGATTGGCGAGCCTTCCACCAGGTTCAGTATCAGCTGGGTGATCGCACGGGAGCTGCCGATACGCGCCGCGTTCAGGTTATCCAGACGTGGCCCCATCCAGTTGAACGGACGGAACAGGGTAAAGCGCAGCCCCTCTTTCTCACCGTAGGCCCAAATCACGCGGTCCAGCAGCTGTTTGGAGACGGAGTAAATCCAGCGCTGTTTGTTGATCGGCCCGACCACCAGGTTGGAGGTGTCTTCATCGAAGTTCTTATCGGTACACATGCCGTACACTTCAGAGGTGGACGGGAAGATGATGCGCTTGTCGTATTTCACGCAGTCGCGGATGATCTTCAGGTTCTCTTCGAAGTCCAGCTCGAACACGCGAAGCGGGTTACGGGTGTACTCAATCGGGGTGGCAATGGCGACCAGCGGCAGCACCACGTCGCATTTTTTAATGTGATATTCGATCCACTCGGAATGGATGCTAATGTCCCCTTCCACGAAGTGGAAACGCGGGTTGTCGAGGAAACGGCTGATAGCGTCAGAGCCAATATCCAGGCCGTAGATTTCGTAGTTATCGTCTTTAAGCAGACGTTCGGTCAGGTGGTTACCGATAAAGCCGTTCACGCCGAGGATCAGCACGCGGGTGCGGCGTTTGATGGCAACAACCGGTGCGCTGGTGATCAGCGCCCCGGCCACCAGGCCCAGAGACTGCGCCAGCTGTGTGCCCTGAACGTACAGGCCGTTGTCGGTTTGTCCGGTAACGATCTCCAGCGCCTGCTCGCCACAGCTCACAATCAGCGGAGAGACGGAGACGACGGTGCCTGGTTTTGCCGCCGGGATATCGTCACGCACGCGTGATTTCCAGACGATGAACTTGCTTACGCCCGCAAAGCTGTACGCGCCCGGCCACGGATCGGTCACGGCGCGCACCAGGTTGTGCAGCTGGCGGGCCGGTTTGTTCCAGTCCAGACGACCATCTTCCGGCGCGCGGCGGCCAAAGCTGCTTGCCTTGCTCTCATCCTGCGCGGTCTCGCTGAAGGTGCCGCTGAGGATGGCGGGAAGCGCATCGCGCAGCAGCGTCTGTGCCGTCGCATTCAGCTTTTGATGCAGCTGCAGCGCCGTTTCGTCCGCATCAATAGCGACCTTCTGCTGTGCCACGATAGCGCCCGCATCCGCACGGCGCACCATGCGGTGCAGCGTCACGCCCGTTTCCGTTTCACCGTTCACCAGCACCCAGTTCAGCGGGGCGCGGCCACGGTAGGCAGGCAGCAGAGAGCCGTGAAGATTAAAGGCGCCTTTTGCGGCCAGGCCTAAGATCTCGTCGGAGAGCAGGTTGCGATAGTAGAACGAGAAGATCGCGTCAGGCGCGAGGGCGCGAATGCGATCCACCCACAGCGGGTGGTTAACGTCGTCCGGCGCATAAACCGGGATACCGCGCTCGGCGGCGATACGCGCCACGGAGCCGAAAAAGTTGTTTTCTCCAGCCGTGTCCGGATGGGTAAAGATTGCCGCAATGTCATAGCCCGCTTCCAGCAGGGCCAGCGTGCCCGTGCACCCCATATCGTGATAGGCAAATACAACAGCTTTCATGGGTGAATTTCCTCTTGAGATGCTTTGTGTTCCTGACGGACAACACGTTGAATAAAGTAGCGCGGACGCGCGCGAACATCGTTATAGATACGGCCAATGTATTCACCGAGGAGACCCATCCCGACAAACTGGGCGCCGATGAACATAAACAGCACGGCAAAGAGCATGAAGACCCCTTCCGCCGCCCACTGCGGTCCAAAGACCAGTCGCAGCACCACCAGCAGAACGGACAGCGCAAAACCGGCCACGGCGATGATGCTGCCGAACACGCTCAGCAGACGCAGCGGCGTGGTGGTCAGGCAGGTGATGAGGTCATACATCAGGTTGATGAGACGCATAAAGCTGTACTTCGATTCCCCGTGCTCGCGCTCGGCGTGCAGGACCGGGATTTCCGTTGCCTTACGGGCAAAGGTATTCGCCAGAATCGGAATGAAGGTGCTGCGTTCATGGCAATGCAGCATGGCGTCGACAATATGGCGGCGGTAGGCGCGCAGCATGCAGCCGTAATCGCCCATCGCTTTACCGGTGGTGCGCTGGATCAGGCGGTTAATGGTGCGTGACGCCAGCTTACGGAACATGCTGTCCTGGCGGTTCTGACGTACCGTGCCGACCACGTCATAGCCTTCATCGGCTTTGGCGACCAGGCGCGGGATCTCTTCCGGCGGGTTTTGCAGGTCAGCATCCAGGGTGATGATCAGATCGCCCGTGACGTGGCTAAACCCCGCCATAATCGCCGAGTGCTGGCCGTAGTTGCGGTTGAGCAGCACGGCCACAATGTGGCTGCCTTCAGCCTGCGCGGCTTCGGTCAGCATCAGCGCGGAATTATCGCTACTGCCATCATCCACCAGCAGAATTTCATAGGCCTTGCCCATCGTGTCGCAGGCGGCCGTTGTACGGCGGATCAGTTCGGGCAGGCTCTCCTGCTCGTTATAAACCGGGATTACCACGGATACTTTTTGTACAGGCGGTGCACTGAACATATCAATGTCCTGCAAGCTGATGGAGTGCGGTAATGACGCGGGTTGTGTCGTCATGAGTCATGTCCGGGAAAAGAGGTAGAGAACAAATACGCGCGCTATTCCATTCAGAATTCGGGAGCGATACATCAGGAAAACGCTCGCGGTAGTATTTTTGGGTGTGAGCCGCGCGGAAGTGGAGGCCGGTACCGATGCCTTTCTCTTTCAGCGCCGCCATCAGGTTGTCGCGTGAGATCCCGCAGCGCGCTTCATCAACGCGAATAATAAACAGGTGCCAGGCGTGCACGTGCGGCCATGACGGAATGGTGAGCGGCTGGAACGGCGTATCGGCCAGCTCCCGCAGGTAGCGTTCAGCGATTTCCTGGCGGCGTTTATTGGCCTCTTTCAGTTTACCTAACTGCACCAGCGCCAGCGCGGCGTTGATGTCCGCCAGGTTGTATTTATAGCCCGGCGCGATCACTTCCGCCTGCGGCGCACGGCCGTGCGTCTGGCGGTCATAGGCGTCTACGCCCAGGCCGTGGAATTTCAGGCTGCGGATCCGCTGTGCCAGCTGGGCATTATCCGTGACGACTAAGCCGCCTTCCGCGCAGGTCATATTTTTAATGGCGTGGAAGGAGAAAATTGCCGTTCCTTTCCAGCCTACATGACGGTTCTTGTAGTACGTTCCGGCGGCATGGGCCGCATCTTCAATTACCGGAATACCGTGACGTTCACCGATGGCATGGATAGCGTCGATTTCACACGGCGCGCCGGCATAGTGAACGGGAATAATGGCTTTAGTGCGCGGGGTAATGGCGGCTTCAACGGCTTCTGGCGTCACCATTAACGTGTCTTTATCCACATCAATCATGACCGGCGTGGCGCCCAGCAATACGATCATATTCAGCGTGGACACCCAGGTCTGAGAAGGAGTAATAACTTCATCACCTGGGCCAATATCCAGCGCCATCAGCGTGACGTGCATGCCCGCGGTGGCGGAACAGACGGCAATCGCATGCTGATTCCCGGTAAGTTGACAGAATGCCTCTTCAAGTTCCTGATTCTTAGGCCCCGTGGTGATCCAGCCCGACATCAAAACGTCCTGAAGCGCCGCAATTTCCTCAGCGCCCATCGACGGTCGCGAAAAAGGCAGAAAATCACTCATTATTAATTTCCTTGCTGTATTAAAGGCGTCATCTTTTACTGCGCTGTCGTAATGGGCAGCTCAATGGGATCATGCAAGATGGTTATTAAATAAAGACCAAATAAAATTAAGTCGCTATAACAGTTATGTCAACAAACCATCAACTGAATCAAAAGTAGCGTCGTTTTCTTAGGAAAAAATTAAGACAGGGGGAAAGCAGAAGAGGAACAGCATATAGAAAAGCACAAAAACGTGTTTTACAACAGATACATAGTGATTATAGCAATTTTTTGTGTTTTTTGTGGTGCCACTCACAGCAGTAACTATAATATTTCATTTGTTTTACACTAAAAATTATAGGAAAAGTAAATGAATACTCAACCAAAATAAAAATCCCGAAGGTTGGGGCGGGAATTCCGACCTCCTCCGGGAACTTTTTATTAATTTGAATTGTCGCGGAATCAACTGTCGCGCTTAGTTAAGATTAGCAGGAAAATCATTCGGTAATTCACTGGCCGCGCAGGCAATAACGCTTTCATTATTTGCACCGCAGTCGCGCACAAAGGTGATCGTGGCAAATTCATCAATCACTTCAGTTGGATACGCCGGGCCCGCATCGCGGTAGCGGTTCATCAGTGGAATATGGTCGTTTTGGAAGCAGACGGTTTTTTCCGGGTTGTTCATCACCCAGCGTGGGAAGAAGATGGTGCCGTGGAACAGTTTGTCGCCCAGGTTCACAATCAGACTGACGTCGGTACCGGTTGGCTCGGTCCAGGAAATTTTATAGATGCTTTCCCCTACCCGCACGATGTAAGCCTGCTGATCTTTTACCCAACGGTTTGCCACCAGGCCGCTGTGAATACGGTAATCCAGGGTAGTCTCATTTTTAACGTAAATCTCGTAGTTCCAGCCGTTATCGTAAGTATAAACAAGGTGTTTACCAACGAAGCCGCTTAAGTCGTGTTTGTCGAAAGTGCTCATAAGATGTCTCCTTTGTTTTGATGAGACGATCGTACCCCTTCAAAAAATGAATGAATAACGCTATGTTTTAATCAAATTCATCCAAATTTTAGATAAATTATGCATAAGACGACGCTGGAACAATGGTCCTTACTGGAACGAGTGGTGGAAGCGGGCAGCTTTGCCAAAGCCGCGGAAGAAACCCACCGCAGCCAGTCCTCGGTGAGCTATAACCTGTCGCTGCTGCAGGAGCGGCTCGGCGTGGCGCTCCTGGTCCCCGAGGGGCGACGGGCGGTGTTAACCCCGGCCGGAGAGCTTCTTCTCAATCAGGTTAAACCGCTGCTGAAAGCCTTTTCGTATGTTGAAACGCGAGCAGCGACCCTTCGCAACGGAATGCGCACGCGGTTGGATCTGGTGGTGGACTCCATTTTCCCGCGCCGCCGCCTGTTCGCCATCCTGCGTCAGTTCCAGCAGCAGTATCCGCAGACCCAGGTCCGTCTCACCGAAGTGCTGGAAAATACCCGCGCCGACGCCATTAACGACGAAGCTGATGTGATGATCTTAACCCGCCGCCAGGACATTACCGGGCTCGGCGAATGGCTAATGAATATCGACTTTGTTGCCGTGGCCCACCATCAGCATCCCCTCTTTCACCTCGACGCACCGCTTAACGACGACATGCTACGCCCGTGGCCGCTTATTCAGATTGCGGACAGCCAGCCCGCCGCGCGCGCGGCCGGCGAGTCGTGGACCTTCTCCACCATCGATGCCGCCATTGAGGCCGTCCTCTCTCAGGTCGGCTACGGCTGGCTGCCAGAGGAACGTATCCAGAACCAGCTGGATCAGGGCATCCTGAAACGCCTGCCGTTGAGCCACGGTGCACGCAGGGCAACGCCGCTACACCTGATTGTAAAGCGCTCTCTCGCCCCGCTTGATGAGCAGGTTGAGACGCTGCTGCGCCTTTTTAGCCAGGAGCCGTCATCCTCACCTGCTACGCTTTAAGGTCCGAACGTTAAAACGATAAGGAGCAGATGATGAAAATCGACTTTGCGGGGAAAGTGGCGCTGGTGACCGCCTCAACCGGCGGGATCGGCTTCGCCATTGCCAGGGGTCTGGCAGAAAGCGGTGCGGAAGTGATCGTCAATGGCCGGACTACGGAATCGGTAAATAAAGGCATTCAGCAGCTCCAGCAGGTGGTGCCGGGCGTACAGGTGCGCGCCGCGATTGCCGATCTCAGCACGGCGGAAGGGGTCGAGTCGCTTCTGAAGGTGGCGCATAACGTCGATATTCTGGTCAATAACGCCGGGGTTTACGGCCCGCAGGATTTCTATGCCACCGACGATGAGACCTGGGAGCGTTACTGGCAGACCAACGTGATGTCCGGCGTACGCCTTTCCCGCGCCCTGCTGCCGGGCATGGTGCAGAAAGGCTGGGGACGCGTGGTGTTTATCTCGTCCGAGTCGGCCTGCAATATTCCGGCGGATATGATCCACTACGGCGTGACCAAAACGGCCCAGCTTTCGCTGGCGCGCGGGCTGGCGAAGTTCGTGGCGGGGAGCGGCGTGACGGTAAACAGCGTACTGCCGGGCCCGACGATGTCAGACGGTTTCGCAGAGATGATGAAAGATGAAATCGAAAAAACCGGCAAATCGCTGGAGCAACTGGCTAAAGAGTTTGTGATGGCCAACCGTCCCAGCTCGGTTATCCAGCGCGCGGCCACGGTTGAAGAGGTGGCCAATATGGTGATTTATGTCTGTTCGACCCAGGCCTCCGCCACCTCGGGCGCGGCGCTGCGCGTCGACGGTGGCGTCGTGGATGACATTATCTGATGCCGTCAGGCCGCGCTGCCTGCGATGCGACGGGCGGTAATGTAGTGTGCTTGCCAGTAATCATCCGTCAGGGTTGAAACCGTTACGCCCTGACTGGTTGAGGCATGAATAAACTGGTTTTCGCCAATATAAACACCAACGTGCTTGCGGTTCGGACCCGTCTGGAAGAACACCAGGTCTCCGGGCCTCAGGCGGTATTGTGCCACCTGCACGCCGCGATGGATTTGCTCGTACGTCGTGCGGGGTAAATTCAGGTGTGCCGCATCGCTGAACAGATGCTGCATCAGCGCGGAACAATCCACCCCGCGATGCGTGGTTCCACCCCACTGGTAGTGGGCACCTTTCCATTTCTGGTATTGATCGAGAATGCGCGAGCGCAGCGGGCCTGTTTCCTGATGCACCAGCGCAGATTTCGCCGGTGATACTGCCAGTTCACTGTTCATCGATAACATCGACGCCGGAAGTTGAAAGCTGAACGCTGAAAACGAAGCAAAACTTAACGTGAGGATTGAAATAAGCGATCTAAGAGTCATATTAAGAAAGAAATAGTGAGTGAGTTTTTCCTTACCTGTGGGGCCCAATGGTTCCCCTAAATATCTTGCGATGTGGCGATAATATAGACAGTTCGTTTTTTCACCAATTGTTATCAAGGCCAAAAATGGACTGACTTTGAGATCGCAAGATCGAGAAAAAAATGGTGGTGATGTAAGGACTGTCCCGGTAAAGCAGGTAAACTGATCCACAGAATGTGTATTTCAGCTAAGACGTATTTATGACCAATATGATTGCCGACGAGACGGTGGCGAAATCCAGCGTGCTCTCTGTCTTTGACTTTGACGGGACGTTAACGCACCACGACAGCTTTATTCCTTTCCTGCGTTTTGCCTTCGGTAAACGTTACTTCGCGGGCCGTCTGGTGCGCATGGCGCTGCCCACGCTCCACTGCGTGCGTCGCAAGCTGACGCGCGATGAGCTAAAGGAAGTGCTGATTAAAACGTTCCTGACGGGCGTGGATGAACACTGGTTGCGCCAGCAGGCGGAAGCGTTTTGCGAAAAATACTGGAACAAGCTGATGCGCCCCGAAGGGGTTCTGGCGGTGGCGGCTGAGGTAAATTCCGGTGCGGAGGTGACCATCTGTTCCGCGTCCCCGGCGCTGGTGCTTCAGCCGTGGGCTGATAAGCTCGGCATTAAGCTGATTGGCACGCAGCTGGAAGTGAAAGACGGCAAGCTGACGGGGCGCATCACGGGCAATAACTGCCGCTGCGCCCAGAAGGTGGCAAGGCTGGAAAAAGTGTATGGCGATCTGAACGCCTATCACCTGCGCGCCTGGGGAGACACCCGCGGCGACCACGAGCTGCTGGCGGCGGCGCAGGATCCGCACTGGCGGCACTTCCATCACCCGCGCAAGCGCCGGAATTCACCGATTAAGGGTTAAGTGCGGTCTGGTGCCCTCATCCCGCCCTCTCCCACAGGGAGAGGGAGAAAAACGATGCATCAGGCCTCACGTTTCCCCGGGAACATCACGCTCGCAATAATCCCCAGCGCCAGCACGCCTAATACCACAAACAGGCTGGCCGTCGCGCCAATGCTGTAACCGTGGTGCCAGAAGTGGTCGGTGGCATTTAACCCCAGCTTGAACGCCACGAAGAACAGCAGCAGCACCACGGCTTTTTCGAGGTGTACCAGATACTGCTTCAGCGCTTCCAGCACGAAGTAGAGCGTACGCAGGCCGAGAATAGCGAACATCATGGCGCTGTAGATAATCAGCGGCTCGCGGCTCACGGCAATAATGGCCGGCACGGAGTCAAACGCGAACATCACGTCAGAGAGCTCGACCACGGCCACGCACAGCAGCAGCGGCGTCGCATAGCGCTTCGCCTTCTTCACGCGTCCGACCATTACGTCCTGGTTTTCCGGCTTTTCAAGCTCCGCATCCACCTCTTTCTGCGTCAGAATAAAGGCATTGCTGCTGATTTTCGGCCAGACCGGATAGAAGCGTTTTACCAGGCGATAGGCGAGATGACCCGAGTAATCTTCCACTTCGTCACTCTCTTCATTACGTCTGAGCATCATCACCGCCGTCCAGCCGACGACCAGCGCGAAGATCACCTCGACGTAGGGCCCCAGGCTTAGCAGGCTGGTGCCGATAGCCACAAAGATACCGCGGAAGACAATCGCCCCCAGCACGCCCCAGTAGAGCACGCGGTGACGGTACTTATCCGGCACGCCGAACCAGGCGAAGATCGCCATCATCACGAACAGGTTATCGACGGAGAGCACCTCTTCCAGCGCATAGCCCGTGAGGAACAGGCTCGCCATCTCGGCGCCGTGGTGAACATACAGGAACCCGGCGAAGGCCATCGCCATCATGACCCAAAAAAGGGACCACATCGCCGCGCTTTTCAGCGAGATCGGTTTATCGTGACGGTGCATAAAGAGGTCGATAAACATCGCCCCAACGGCCATTACCACAAAGACAACAACGGTTTCCGTCGGGAAACCGAGATGAGCAGCAGACATACAAAACCCTTTTGGCAGACAAAACACAGAACCATGCAAACTGGCGTAAACCAGGAACTAAACAGGGCGGGCCGTTAAACAGCCTCTTCACCCTCAAAGCCGCAGCCCAATCGGCTACGCAAGGAGGGGGTACTTTACCTTACCATGTGGGGATTGCGCATCTGCCGTTTAGGCACTCATGCCGCGCAAACGCTGCAGCACCGCGACCAGAACGGCCACAGACCAGCCTACCATCAACGCGCCCACCAGCCCTTCCACCCCGCCGATGAGCCGCCAGTGCTGGGGTAACGTGACGTCGCCGTACCCTACCGTCGCGTAGCTCACCAGCGAAAAATAGAAACTGGTGTTCCAGTCATTAAACGCGTCGATGACAAAATAAAACGCAGCAAACAGCCCGGCCTCAAGGAGATGGGCGAAGATCATGGAGATCACGATACCGACATTGCGTAAAACAATGCGTACCGCAGAATCGACTTCTAATTTGATGAATTTCAAAACGCCAAACATCCACAGCGAGTGGATCACCACGGTAAGGGTAAGCAAAATAATAATACTGAGTAGCTGCATGATGCGTGCTCGACCAAAAGGAGTATGGCCCCGCTAACGCGGCGGGACATCTGGTCGAAGCTTAGTTGAGGAGAGAGGAAAAGTTGGTGCAATAATTGCGTTGCGTGATTATTTCTCTGCCAGCCCGTCCTGCTTGCGGCCGGTCAGCAGCCGTAAGCGATATTCGCAGCGCACTATCTGTGAGTCACCTCTTATTTACATCATTTAAACCTTCCATTAACTGGATAAAAAGAACGCGCCGTCGCTATAGTGGTTTTGTTTAATAAAACTAAGTTGTACCTAATAAAACAAAGAACACACCCTGCGAGGATACAATGACAGAACATTTACGTAACGGCGCTACCGCCACCGAGGACATAGAAAGAGAGACGATGCGGAAGGTGATCTGGCGTATTCTCCCGTTTCTGATTGTCAGTTACCTGGTCTCCATTATCGATCGCGGGAATATCGGCATGGCTTCGCTGCAGATGAATGAGGACCTTGGCCTAAGCAAAGCGGCGTTTGGCTTCGCCAGCAGCCTTTACTTCGTGGCCTATTTTTTGTTTGAGGTACCCAGTAACCTGGCCATGCAGAAAGTCGGCGCCCGGCTGTGGATACCACGCATTATGATCAGCTGGGGCATCGTCTCCATGGGCATGGCGCTGGTTCAAAATACCACGTCGCTCTATATCGTCCGTTTTCTCCTCGGGGCAGCGGAAGCAGGCTTCTTCCCGGGCGTCGTGCTGTATCTGACCTGGTGGATCCCGTCCCGCTACCGCGCGCGCATTATTGCGTCCTTTATGGTCGCCATCCCGCTTGCTAACTTCATCGGCTCCCCGCTTTCCGGGCTGATACTGTCGCTGGATGGCTGGCTGGGTCTTCGCGGCTGGCATCTGCTGTTCATTATTGAAGGCTTACCTGCGGTACTGCTGGGTATTGCGGCCTGGTTTATTCTCCGGGATCGCCCTCATCAGGCGAAATGGCTCAGTGATGAACAGAAAAAGTGGCTGGAAACCACGCTTGAGACCGAGCGGAGCCAGCAAAAGAACATCGGACACCAGACGACGTGGCAGCTGCTGAAGCATCGTCAGATCTGGCTGATGGCGCTGATTTACGCGGGCGCATCGTCCGCGGGCACTACCATCAGCGTCTGGTCTCCTCAACTGCTGAAATCCTTCCATCTCGATAATCTTGAGACAGGTCTGTTTAACGCCATCCCTTACGGTCTGGCATCGATTCTGATGATTATCTGGGGACGACACTCCGATCGCACCAACGAACGCCGCTGGCATACCGCGCTGACGCTGTTCATGATTGCCGCCGGCGTGTTCGCTGCCTTTGTAAACGTCTCGCTCTTTGCGACTATCGTGATCCTGAGCATTATCCTGACGGGCGCGTATTCTGCGAAAGGGCCTTTCTGGGCGCTGGCATCCGGCTGGATGAGCAGCTCCTCGGCGGCGGCGGGGCTGGCCGCGATTGGCGCCATCGCGAACCTGATTGGCGGGGTGGTCATGGTAAATGCCTACGGCATAATCAGCGAGCGGACGGGAAGCTACACGCTGGCTATGCTTCCGCTGGCCGTGCTGTGCCTGGCCGGGGGGATCGCGGTGCTTATTATGGGACGGCAGGCCCGCAACGCGGCGCTACATGAAAAACAGGTTACACATTAGTGATGACAGAAGCGGGACAAATGTCCCGCTTCTGCGCTTAAAGATTTTCTTCCGCCGCGTCGCTCGTTTCACCAAAGAACTGCTGACAGAAGGGCTTACTGGCTCCCATTTTCTGCGACAGACGGCTGGCCGCGGCCTTCATCAACGGCCCTATCTCCTTCTCACGACGATCTTCCGTCAGACGCGAGATGGGGCCGGTCAGGGCTAACGCCGCAACCAGCTTGTCATGAACGCCGAAGACGGGCATCGCAAACGCAGCGGTGTGGGGATCGCGTGCGCCTGAGGTGTAGAAAGGGAGTTCAGCTTCTCCCTCCGGCAGGCTCTCATTGAGCCCCCAATGGCGCAATACCTTACTGATGGCCGAATTATCGAGCGGGAACTGGCTGCCGGGAAGATTGCTGTGTCGCAGGCCGTGCGACGCTTCAGCGCGAAACAGACAAAGGCGTTGCCCGCCCTCCAGCACATACCAGCTGGCACTCTCCTGAGACGCCAGAGATAGCGCCTGAAGCTCTGGCTGAACTACCCGGGAAAGATGGAAAGATTGTTCATACAGCTTGCCGAGGTAAAGCAGACGTGGGCCAAGCGCATAATTGCCGTCTTCATGCCTGACGACGTAATTCATCCGTTCAAGAGAATTCATCAAGCGGTAAACCGTGGTTTTGTGATAACCCGACAGCTGTGCCAGCGCGGTCAGCGTCAGGCTCTCATCCCCAGGACGGAAGCAATCCAGTAAAGCCAGCGCTTTTTCAACCGCTACAACGCCTTCATTCCCCATCATTATCTCCTTGTTAGCCCGGCAGTGAGTGTACCTCAAATTTTGTGAGTCACTTCGTGTTTACATCACAAACGCCGTCTCGGGTCTGGCTAAAAGGAAAGCAACACCGCTATAGTTGTTTTGTACTGTACACCTGCATTGTACTCAGTAAAACAATATGGAGGCATTCATGTCCGTTTCTGAAAAAAAACCGATTAATCACCAGTTCGAACGCGTTTCTGCCGAGGACGTTCGACGGGCTGCCGAGTATCAGGCAGCCATTCTGGCCGACGTGGCCGGGCGCCGCGGTACGCTTCATGGCCGCATCAAACCGCTGGCTCCACATATGTCCGTTGCGGGTCCAGCCATCACCGTGGAAGTTCGTCCGGGGGATAATCTGGCGATTCATGCCGCGATGGCGGTTGCGCAGCCCGGCGATGTCCTGATCGTCGATGGCAAAGGCGACCTGAGCTGCGCGCTGCTTGGCGAAATCATGGCTACTCAGGCTCAGGCGAGCGGCATTGCGGGCATCATTATCGACGGCGCTGTACGTGACGCCGATTCCCTGAGCAAAGGTCACTACCCTGTCTTTTCTGCCGGTCTGAATCCCTGCGGCCCGACAAAGTTAATTTCTGGCCGGGTTAATCATCCCATTTCAGTCGCCGGGGCGACGGTTCAGGCCGGGGATCTGGTTGTCGCGGATATCGACGGCGTGGTCGTCATCCCGCGCGATGAGGTTCAGGACGTTATCGCTCTGGCAAAAGAAAAGCTGGAGATGGAGACCCGGCGTCTTGCCGCCATCCGTGAAGGCGATTTGCGTCCACACTGGCTTGATGACGCGCTTCGTAAGGCAGGTATGTTAGCTGACGGGGAGACGCTGTGATGGGGGGCAAAGACGTAGTTCTGGTTACCGGAAGCGACCTGGCGGAGCAGGCCATGGTGATGTTGCAGGGCTTTGAGGTGGTGTTTGCAGGCCGCCAGCCCACAGAAGATGACCTAATCGCGCTGTGTGAACGACACAATCCCGTGGCGATTCTGGTTCGTTACGGCCGAATCACCGCGAAAGTCATGGATGCCGCCCCGGCTCTGCGGGTTATTTCCAAGCACGGAAGCGGGATCGATGTGATAGACCAGACGGCAGCGGCCGAGCGCAATATCGCAGTCCGCGCTGCCCCCGGGGCAAACGCGGCGGCAGTGGCTGAACATACCTGGGCGCTGATCCTCGCCTGCGCAAAGTCCGTGGTGCCACTGGACAAGCGGCTGCGGGACGGGCACTGGGATAAGGCGACGCATAAATCCATTGAACTGGAGGGATTAACGCTGGGGCTAATCGGGTTGGGTGCTATCGGCTCGCGCGTGGCGAATATTGGTCACGCTTTCGGCATGAAGGTGCTGGCTTACGATCCCTATGCTAAGTCCATGCCTGCCCTGTGCGAACGCGCAGAAACGCTGACCGGACTTCTTTCCCGTTCCGATGTCATCTCTTTGCACTGTCCGCTAACCGATGAGAATCGGGGGATGATCAATAGCGAGACGCTCGCACACTGCAAGCGGAACGCCATTCTGGTCAATACGGCACGCGGCGGACTGATCCACAGTGAATCGTTACTGGCGGCGCTCCGGAATGGCACGCTGCACAGCGCGGCGCTGGACAGCTTTCCCCACGAGCCGCTGACCGCGCCGCACCTCTGGCAGTCGGTAGAAAACGTGGTTATTTCACCGCATATCGGCGGCGTTACCGCAGCGTCATATATCAGGATGGGAACCGTGGCCGCGAGCAATATTCTGGCCGTGACGGACGTCACCACCGTCAGCCCGTAAAGCCAACCGCGACGAGTGGCAGCGCGCTGATGTCACTTGTCTTCTGCCAGCGCCTGAGCACACGCCCAGGCACTTGCCCATGCCCACTGGAAGTTGTACCCACCGAGCCAGCCGGTGACGTCCATCACTTCGCCAATAAAGTAGAGCCCCGGCACGTTACGCGCTTCCATGGTGCGGGACGAGAGTTCATTCGTGTCGACCCCGCCCAGCGTCACTTCCGCGGTGCGGTAGCCTTCCGTGCCGTTTGGCTGAACGCGCCAGTTTGTCAGGGTCTCCACCAGTATCTCCTGCTCGCGGCTGTTAAGCTGCTTGAGCGACACGTCCGGGATCTGCCCCAGCGCCTGCAAACATTCCACCAGACGTTTTGGGAGCTGCATTGCCAGGGTGTTTTTCAGGCTTTGATTCGGGTGCGCGGTACGCTGCTCGTTAAGGAACGCGTCGAGATCGC
The DNA here is from genome assembly GCF_057224565.1 of Enterobacter sp. 3U4. NCBI lineage: Bacteria > Pseudomonadati > Pseudomonadota > Gammaproteobacteria > Enterobacterales > Enterobacteriaceae > Enterobacter > Enterobacter sp. 3U4. The sequence goes on along the minus strand of NZ_CP136665.1, from coordinate 4,422,688 downwards.
AGTCCGGAAGCAGGTTAACCGTGACGAATTCCCCCGGCTGCCAGTAGCTGGAGATTTGCAGTACCGCCGGGCCGGAGAGGCCGCGATGGGTAAAGAGCAGATTTTCGCGAAACACCGTCCCGTCTTCGGCGGTAATGACGGAGGGAACAGACACGCCAGACAGCGTCTGAAGCTGTTCGAGAAGCGGTTTATGCAGCGTGAACGGCACCAGCCCGGCGCGCGTAGGTAAGACTTTCAGGCCAAACTGTTCGGCAATCTTATAGCCGAACGGGGAAGCGCCCAGCCCCGGCATAGAGAGGCCGCCGCTGGCGATCACCAGATTATCGGCGCTGACGGTTTCACCGTTCAGCTGCAGCGTGTAGCCCTGGTCGTCGCGGGAAACCTCCAGCACCTCGGTGCGCAGGCGCATGACCACGCCGCCCTTCTCGCACTCGGCCACCAGCATATCGACAATCTGCTGCGCGGAGTCGTCGCAGAACAGCTGTCCCAGCGTCTTTTCATGCCACGCGATGCCGTGCTTACCCACCAGGTCGATAAAGTCCCACTGGGTATAACGCGCCAGCGCAGATTTACAAAAATGACGGTTTTGGCTCAAATAGGCCGCGGGTTCAACATACAGATTAGTAAAGTTGCAGCGCCCGCCGCCGGACATCAGGATCTTACGGCCTGGCTTTTTACCGTTATCCAGCAGCAGCACGCGACGACCCGCCTGTCCGGCCATTGCCGCACAAAACATACCCGCCGCACCGGCGCCAATTACCACGGCATCAAACCTTTCCACGTCAAAACCCTCTTTGTTAACTGCCGCGGATTGTAAAGTTTCCTCTGTGGTCACACCAGCGTAAAAAGATATTACAAAGCCATTTCATTGAAATTTAAAGAATATCCTTTCTGGCGCTTTTCTCAATTCAGGTGGTATGTCAAAAAAAGTCTATATTTCACTTTGCCCGCCGCGCATTTGTCCTGGATAATGCGCCGCGTTCATGTCCTCAAAATGGCGTAACGTCCTATGCTACATTTGTTTGCCGGCCTGGATTTACATACCGGGCTTTTATTATTGCTTGCTCTGGTTTTTGTACTGTTTTACGAAGCGATCAACGGCTTCCACGACACTGCAAACGCAGTAGCGACGGTTATCTACACTCGCGCAATGCGATCGCAGCTTGCGGTTGTTATGGCGGCGGTATTTAACTTTTTTGGTGTTCTCCTGGGCGGGCTGAGCGTTGCGTATGCCATCGTGCATATGCTGCCAACGGATCTGCTGCTTAACGTAAGTTCTGGCCATGGCCTCGCTATGGTGTTCTCAATGCTGCTTGCTGCAATTATCTGGAACCTCGGTACCTGGTATTTCGGCCTGCCTGCATCCAGTTCTCACACCCTCATCGGCGCAATTATCGGTATCGGGTTAACCAACGCCCTTATGACCGGTACCTCGGTTGTTGATGCGTTAAATATCCCGAAAGTACTGGGGATCTTTGGCTCACTCATCGTCTCCCCTATCGTGGGTCTGGTGGTGGCGGGCGGACTGATCTTCATCCTGCGTCGTTACTGGAGCAATACCAAAAAACGCTCCCGTATTCACCTGACGCCGGCAGAGCGTGAAAAGAAAGACGGTAAGAAAAAGCCGCCATTCTGGACGCGTATCGCCCTGATCATTTCCGCTATTGGTGTGGCTTTCTCACACGGCGCGAACGATGGTCAGAAAGGCATTGGTCTGGTGATGCTGGTACTGATTGGCGTTGCTCCGGCAGGCTTCGTGGTTAACATGAATGCCTCCGGCTACGAAATCACCCGTACCCGTGATGCGGTCAACAACGTTGAAACCTATTTCCAGCAGCACCCTGAGCTGCTGAAAAAAGCGACCGGCGTTGACCAGCTGATCCCGTCTCCGGAAGCAGGTGCAACCACCGCGCCTGGCGAATTCCACTGCCATCCGGCAAACGCGATTAACGCGCTGGAACGTGCGAAAGGCATGCTGGGCAATATCGAAAGTTATGACAAACTGACCGTTGAGCAGCGTGGTCAGCTGCGTCGCATTATGCTGTGCATCTCTGATGTGACGGATAAAGTGGCGAAGCTGCCTGACGTGAATGCTGACGACCAGCGTCTGCTGAAGAAACTGAAAGGCGATATGCTCAACACCATTGAGTACGCGCCAATCTGGATCATTATGGCCGTCGCGCTGGCGCTCGGTATCGGTACGATGATTGGCTGGCGTCGTGTGGCGACCACCATCGGCGAGAAGATCGGTAAGAAAGGCATGACCTATGCGCAGGGTATGTCCGCGCAGATGACGGCGGCGGTGTCTATCGGTCTGGCGAGCTACACCGGTATGCCGGTATCCACCACCCACGTACTCTCCTCGTCCGTGGCAGGTACCATGATTGTTGACGGTGGCGGCCTGCAGCGCAAAACCGTGACCAACATTCTGATGGCCTGGGTGTTCACCCTTCCGGCCTCTATCCTGCTGTCTGGCGGTTTGTACTGGATTTCGCTGAAGCTGATTTAATCGGTTGAAGGCGAAAAAAAGCGGGTCAGGAAACTGACCCGCTTTTTTTATGCTCAGTGCCAAATCATCAATGCAATCATGCTGACCACGACCAGGCCACACAGGGCGCTGGTTAAAATGAACTGACGACGCAGGCGCTCGCAGCGACGAATAAACTCTTCATCGTGATGATCGCGGTAGCGCTGGTAGTAGATGTATCCCACCAGACGCATCTGTTTGCTGGGCTGTCCATGCGAGGTGAAGAACCCTCCACCGTCCACATACTGATAAAGCAACGGATCGCAACCACGAAGTACCACTAACAGCGCACGTAACGATGAGAAGTAGCGCGCCATATTCACTATGCAAACCACGCATAACGCCCAAAACAATGCGACGGTGCTAATCATACATCCTCCCCGGCGTCCGCCCACGAAGCAAGGCTTCTGAGCTACCGCACCCCAATGCCCTGACAGACAGTTCAGTGAAAGAATGACCAAAAGTCGATCCGGTTCGCGTTTTAATATCCGAACGGCTCATTTAATAGTGTAGGAGATCCGTTAATTTTTTTGCCACAAGGTTAATCGTTATCAACACCAAAGCTTGAAAAATATGTTTAACTGGGCCGTAATGAAAGCATCAGACGACGGCTTTCCTATTTAGTCATCGATAACTTAAGGAAGGAGTAACACTATGGCTTACAAACACATTCTCATCGCGGTAGACCTCTCCCCGGAGAGCAAAGTGCTGGTTGATAAAGCGGTATCCATGGCACGTCCCTACAACGCGAAAGTTTCGCTGATTCACGTTGATGTGAATTACTCCGACCTCTACACCGGTCTGATCGACGTCAATCTGGGCGATATGCAGAAGCGTATCTCCGAAGAGACGCACCACGCCCTGAGCGAACTGTCCACTAACGCAGGCTACCCGATTACCGAAACCCTGAGCGGCAGCGGCGACCTGGGCCAGGTACTGGTTGATGCGATCAAGAAATACGATATGGACCTGGTGGTTTGCGGTCACCATCAGGACTTCTGGAGCAAGCTGATGTCTTCAGCACGCCAGCTGATTAACACCGTTCACGTGGATATGCTGATTGTTCCACTGCGTGACGAAGAAGACGAGTAAGTGCAAAAAAGCCCGGTGGCGCTAACGCTTACCGGGCCTACAAGATAAAAGCAAAACGGCAACATAGTTGCCGTTTTTAATATTTGTTCCCTCTCCCTGTGGGAGAGGGTTAGGGTGAGGGCATCAGCCCGCACTATTCCGGCGTCCCCGGATAAATATCAAACCGGTGCCCTTTGGTGGTCACCGCGTTAGTCGTCGCCACGTCCGCCAGGGGTGGCGCATAGTCAGGGCGTTTCACCACCACCCGCTTCGTCGCGAGCTGACGAGCCGGCTCAAGCAGGCCATCCGCGTCCAAATCAGGCCCCACCAGCGACTGAAACACCCGCATCTCTTTCTTCACCAGCGCGCTTTTCTGCTTGTGCGGGAACATCGGGTCGAGATAGACCACCTGCGGGCGCGGGGTGATATCCGTCAATGCCGTCAGGCTGGAGGCGTGAATCAGCTGTAATCGTTCCTGCAGCCACGGGCCGATTTCCGGGTCCGCATAGCCCCGCGCTAGCCCATCGTCGAGCAGGGCCGCCACCACTGGATTACGTTCCAGCATCCGCACCCGACAGCCGACAGACGCCAGCACAAAGGCATCACGCCCCAGCCCCGCCGTGGCATCGACCACGTCCGGGAGGTAACTCCCTTTGATGCCGACCGCTTTAGCTACCGCCTCGCCGCGACCGCCGCCGAACTTGCGCCGGTGCGCCATCGCCCCACCCAAAAAATCGACAAAAATCCCGCCGAGCTTCGGTTCGTCGCGCTTGCGTAACTCCAGATGCGCTGTCGTCATCACCAGCGCCATCGGGTTTTCATCATCGTGCTCCAGCCCCCAGCGGGCGGCCAGAACGGATAAGGCGCCGTCTCCGGCGCCTGTTTCATCTACTAAGCAGATCTTCACGTAACAATCAGCCTTTGATCCCGTAATGCTCAAGCATCGCATCCAGCTGAGGCTCGCGGCCGCGGAAGCGTTTGAACAGCACCATTGGCTCCTCGGAACCGCCGCGGGTCAGGATGTTATCCAGGAACGACTGGCCGGTTTCGCGGTTGAAGATCCCCTCTTCTTCGAAACGAGAGAAGGCATCTGCCGCCAGCACGTCGGCCCACAGGTAGCTGTAGTAACCCGCCGCGTAGCCGCCTGCAAAGATGTGGCTGAACGCGTGCGGGAAGCGGCCCCAGGTTGGCCCAGGGATCACGGCGACCTGCTTTTTAATCTCGGCCAGGGTTTCAAGAATTTTCGCGCCCTGCTCCGGACTAAACTCGGCGTGCAGGCGGAAATCGAACAGGCCGAACTCCAGCTGACGCAGGATAAACATCGCCGCCTGGTAGTTCTTCGCTGCCAGCATTTTATCCAGCAGCTCTTTCGGCAGCGGTTCGCCGGTCTCGTAGTGGCCGGAGATAAACGCCAGCGCGTCCGGCTCCCAGCACCAGTTTTCCATAAACTGGCTTGGCAGCTCGACCGCATCCCACGGTACACCGCTAATGCCTGCCACGCCTGCAGTTTCGATGCGGGTCAGCATATGGTGCAGGCCGTGACCGAACTCGTGGAACAGGGTGATCACTTCATCGTGGGTAAAGAGCGCCGGCTTGCCGTTTACCGGACGGTTGAAGTTACAGGTCAGGTAGGCGACCGGCTTCTGCAGAGAACCGTCTGCTTTACGCATCTGGCCCACGCAGTCGTCCATCCACGCCCCGCCGCGCTTGTTCTCACGCGCGTAGAGATCGAGGTAGAAGCTGCCGCGCAGTTCGTTTTTCTCGTCATACAGCTCGAAGAAGCGCACGTCCGGATGCCAGACGTCAATATCGGTACGTTCTTTGGCGGTGATGCCGTAGATGCGCTTCACCACTTCGAACAGGCCGTTAACGGCTTTGTTTTCCGGGAAGTACGGGCGCAGCTGCTCGTCGCTGATGCTGTAGAGGTGCTGCTTCTGTTTTTCGCTGTAGTAAGCAATGTCCCACGGCTGCAGCTCGTCCACGCCGAACTCCGCTTTCGCGAAGGCGCGCAGCTGGGCCAGCTCTTTTTCACCCTGCGGACGGGCGCGTTTCGCCAGATCGGTCAGGAAGTCGAGTACCTGCTGCGGATTTTCCGCCATTTTGGTGGCGAGAGATTTATCGGCGTAGTTTTCGAAGCCGAGCAGCTGGGCCAGCTCGTGACGCAGGGCGAGGATCTCCGCCATTACCGGGCTGTTGTCCCACTTACCGGCATTCGGCCCCTGATCGGAGGCGCGGGTGCTGTAGGCGCGGTACATCTCTTCGCGAAGCGCCTGGTTGTCGCAGTAGGTCATCACCGGCAGATAGCTCGGGATGTCCAGCGTCAACAGGAAGCCTTCCTGCTCTTTCGCTTCGGCCTGGGCTTTTGCTGCCGCCAGCGCGCTTTCCGGCATACCGGCGAGCTCCGCTTCGTTAGTAATCAGCTTCGTCCAGCCCATGGTGGCGTCCAGCACGTTGTTGCTGTACTGGTTGCCGAGCTCGGACAGGCGCGCGGCGATTTCACCGTAGCGGGTCTGTTTCTCTTTTGGCAGGCCAATCCCGGACAGCTCAAAATCGCGCAGGGCGTTATCGACCGATTTTTTCTGTGCCGTGTTCAGTTCGGCATAATGGTCGCCGTCGCGCAGGTCGCGGTAGGCTTTGTAGAGCCCTTCGTGCTGGCCGACCCAGGTGCTGTACTCAGAGAGCAGCGGCAGGGTTTGTTCGTAGGCTTCGCGCAGCTCCGGGCTGTTTTTTACCGAGTTCAGGTGGCTCACCGGGGAGAAGATGCGCCCCAGCACGTCGTCCACTTCGGCCAGCGGCTGACACAGATTTTCCCAGGTGTACGGCCCGCCCTGCGCTACCACGCTTTCTACCGCCGCGCGGCAGTTGTCCAGCGATTGCGTAACGGCTGGAACCACATGCTCTGGGAGGATTTTAGAAAACGGCGGCAACGAAAAAGGCGTCAGTAATGGATTGGTCATAAACGCTGTCCTGTTGAAATAGGTGAATGAAGCGCGCATCCGGCGCTGTGCATATGGGATCTAGAATGGGGTTAAGTGTAGAGGATTTCAATGCCGGACGTAGTCGAAAAGAGCCCGGTGGCGTTGCGCTTACCGGGCCTACGGGTAATCTTTGCCGTTCTGCTGTAAACTGTGGCAAATCGTCAATTCAGCGGAATATCATTACCCATGCTCAGTTATCGCCACAGCTTCCACGCAGGCAACCACGCCGACGTCCTTAAACACACCGTTCAGAGCCTGATCATCGAGTCGCTCAAAGAGAAAGAGAAGCCGTTTCTCTATCTGGACACCCACGCGGGCGCGGGCCGTTATCAGCTGAGCGGCGAGCATGCCGAGCGTACCGGTGAATATCTGGAAGGGATCGCCCGCATCTGGCAGCAGGACGATCTGCCTGCCGAGCTGGAGCCGTACATCGGCGTGGTGAACCACTTCAACCGCAACGGCCAGCTGCGCTACTACCCGGGCTCGCCGCTGATTGCCCGCCAGCTGCTGCGCGAGCAGGACAGCATCCAGTTGACCGAGCTGCACCCAAGCGATTTCCCGCTGCTGCGTTCTGAATTCCAGAAAGACGGCCGCGCCCGCGTGGAAAAAGCCGACGGCTACCAGCAGCTGAAAGCCAAGCTGCCGCCGGTTTCCCGTCGCGGCCTGGTGCTGATCGACCCGCCGTACGAAATCAAAACCGACTATCAGGCGGTGGTAACCGGCATCCACGAAGGCTACAAACGCTTTGCTACCGGCACCTATGCCCTGTGGTACCCGGTGGTGCTGCGCGCGCAAATCAAGCGCATGATCAAAGACCTGGAAGCCACCGGCATCCGCAAAATTCTGCAGATCGAGCTGGCGGTACGTCCGGACAGCGATCAGCGCGGCATGACAGCATCCGGCATGATTGTAATCAACCCGCCGTGGAAGCTCGAAGCGCAAATGAACAACGTGCTGCCGTGGCTTCACAAAACGCTGGTGCCTGCGGGTACAGGCCACGCCACCGTCAGTTGGATCGTGCCGGAGTAATCGCAGCCATCGGTGGAAACTATTGATTTCAGGTATACAATCGCGGCAATTCACGATTAAGGACAAAAGCTATGACTAAGCATTATGACTACATCGCAATCGGCGGCGGCAGCGGCGGCATCGCCTCCATCAACCGCGCGGCCATGTACGGCCAGAAGTGCGCGCTGATTGAAGCCAAAGCGCTGGGCGGCACCTGCGTGAACGTGGGTTGTGTACCGAAGAAGGTGATGTGGCATGCGGCGCAGATCCGTGAAGCTATCCATATGTATGGCCCGGACTACGGCTTTGACACCACCATTAATAACTTTGACTGGGACAAGCTGATCGCCAGCCGTACCGCCTACATCGACCGCATTCACACCTCGTACGACAACGTGCTGGGCAAAAATAACGTCGACGTTATCCACGGCTTCGCCCGCTTTGTGGACGCGAAAACGATCGAAGTCAACGGCGAGACGATCACCGCCGATCATATCCTGATCGCCACCGGCGGTCGTCCGAGCCACCCGAACATCCCGGGCGTGGAATACGGCATCGACTCCGACGGCTTCTTCGAGCTGCCAGCCCTGCCAAAACGCGTTGCCGTTGTTGGCGCGGGGTACATCGCGGTTGAGCTGGCCGGCGTGATTAACGGGCTGGGCGCAGAAGCGCACCTGTTCGTGCGTAAACACGCGCCGCTGCGCAGCTTCGACCCGCTGATCGTCGATACGCTGGTTGAAGTGATGAACACCGAAGGCCCAACCCTGCACACCAACGCCGTGCCAAAAGCGGTCGTGAAAAATGCAGACGGCAGCCTGACCCTGGAGCTGGAAGATGGCCGCAGCCAGACCGTCGACTGCCTGATTTGGGCGATTGGCCGTGAACCGGCTAACGATAACTTCAACCTGGGCGTGACGGGCGTGAAAACCGACGAGAAGGGCTACATCGTTGTCGATAAATTCCAGAATACCAGCGTACCGGGCATTTATGCGGTCGGTGATAATACCGGAGCGGTTGAGCTGACCCCGGTAGCCGTTGCGGCAGGTCGTCGTCTCTCCGAGCGTCTGTTTAACAACAAGCCGGACGAGCATCTCGACTACAGCAACATCCCGACCGTGGTCTTCAGCCACCCGCCAATCGGTACCGTCGGCTTAACGGAGCCGCAGGCGCGCGAGCAGTATGGCGACGACCAGGTGAAAGTGTATAAATCGGCCTTCACCGCAATGTATACCGCCGTCACCTCGCACCGTCAGCCGTGCCGCATGAAGCTGGTCTGCGTCGGTCCGGACGAGAAGATTGTCGGTATTCACGGCATCGGTTTCGGCATGGATGAGATCCTGCAGGGCTTCGCCGTGGCGCTGAAGATGGGTGCCACGAAGAAAGACTTTGATAATACCGTGGCAATCCACCCAACGGCGGCGGAAGAGTTTGTGACCATGCGTTAAGGGCTTTTCGCAGGAAAGCACGTCATAAAAACTGGCCTTCGCGGGCCAGTTTTTTTATATGGCTCGATAATTTAAAGACAAAGCATCATCATCCCAGCGAATATAAAATCATCATCACGCTAAAAAGGAATTGAGATGAAAGCGCTTATTGGGTTGACCCTACTTCTTTTTTGCTTTGCTGCCTCCTCATCTGATCAAATCACCTTCTGGGATACCCCTCAGCACGGTGGAAACAGCTTTAACCGCCTGCCGCCCACGCAGGAATACTATGACGCGCTGCGTGGCTATGGCGCGACGTGGGTTCGCCTCTCTTATGACAAATGGAAACCTGCCGGGAGAGATTTTCTTCTCGGCAACGCCGACGGCTACCGTGGGCTCGAGGCCACAGACCTCGCGACGCTCAAAGCTTCCATCAGAAAAGCACACGCGGCCGGGCTACAGGTCGTCATTGCCCCACTCTCTTTACCCGGCATGCGCTGGGCGCAAAACAACAATAACCAGTTTGATGACCGCATCTGGCAGGACAAAAAATACTGGCAGGAAGCCGCTCAGTTCTGGCGTGATCTGGCCCAGGCTCTGAAGGACGAACCGGGCATTGCGGCCTGGAACCTGATCAATGAACCCGCGCCTGAAAAAAGAGGCAACATTAGCGAGCAGGCGTCGCCAGAGGCGTTAAAAACCTGGTATCAGCAGCAGCAAAGCACGGCGCGTAACCTCCCCGCACTCTACAATCAGATTATTGCCGCCATCCGCGAGGTTGATGCCACCACACCGATTATGGTCGATGGAGGCTGGTACGCCTCCGCGCGCGGTTTTTCTGGCTGGCCATCCGCGCTTGAGGATAAGCGGGTGCTATACAGCTTCCACATGTACGAGCCCTATGATTTCACCAGCGCGCCAAATGCACGCCGCAAGGTGCCGTTCGACTATCCTGGCATGGTCACGTTCGGCGGTAAAAAGGTGAAATGGGACGCAACGGCCATAGAGAAATGGATGGACGCGCCCTTTGACTGGGCAAAACAGCACGGTATTCCGGCCAACCGGGTTGTCGCGGGAGAGTTTGGCTGCGTTCGCACGCTGCAGGGCTGCAGGCAGTGGCTTAATGATGTCCTGACCGTCCTCGACAAACATAATGCACACTGGGCATTTTATGCTTTTCGTGAAGATGCCTGGGACGCCATGGACTATGAGCTGGGGAAAAAACCGGTGCCGTGGGCCTACTGGAAAGCCATCGAGGATAACGCACCCGATACGCTCAAGCGCCATTCCACCGAGGAATTTGAACCGATTGCTAAGCGGCTAAAACAAGGCCTTTGATCGGGGAAATTCGCCTCTTGCTCAGTAGCCTCTTTTGAAGAGGCTACTGTTAACATACATAAATCGTTGCAAAACGAATGCTCCGAAAATAGTGATCTACCGCACATATTCCTCCCCATCTACCGAAGCGAATGTCTACGCTTATAAGACGCCCGGATAAACCTGTCTTTTGAACACACAACCGGAGGTCCCTATCACCATGTTCAACCAGAAACTACAGGCTACCGAGAACATCGAGTTCGAGATTGCAGAAGAGCTGCGCTACGAGACCGATCCCTGCGAGTTGAAACTGGATGAAATGATTGAGGCGGAGCCGGAACCCGAAATGATCGAGGGGCTACCCGCCTCCGATGCATTGACGCCCGCAGACCGCTATCTTGAACTGTTCGAGCATGTTCAGTCGACGCGGCTGTTTGCGGACAGCAAAACCTTCCCCGACTGCGCGCCGAAGATGGATCCGCTGGATATCCTGATCCGCTACCGCAAGGTCAGACGCCACCGGGATTTCGACCTGCGCCAGTTCGTGGAGAACCACTTCTGGATGCCCGAAACGTACGGCACAGAATATGTCTCCGACCCGGGACTCTCCCTGAAGGAGCACATTGATAACCTGTGGCCGGTGCTGACGCGCGAGCCGCAGGATCATATTCCCTGGTCTTCCCTGCTGGCGCTGCCGCAGGCCTATATCGTTCCCGGTGGGCGATTCAGCGAGACTTATTACTGGGATTCCTATTTCTCCATGCTGGGGCTGGCGGAGAGCGGTCGTAACGATCTGCTCAAGTGCATGGCGGACAACTTCGCCTGGCTGATTGAACGCTACGGGCATATCCCCAACGGCAACCGCACCTATTATCTCAGCCGCTCACAGCCGCCGGTCTTTGCCCTGATGGTGGAGCTGTTCGAGGAGGACGGCGTGCGCGGTGCGAAACGCTATCTGGATCATCTGAAAATGGAGTACGCATTCTGGATGGACGGCGCGGAGTCGCTGCTGCTTAACCAGGCTTACCGCAGCGCCGTGCGCATGCCGGACGGTTCACTGCTCAACCGCTACTGGGATGACCGCGATACCCCGCGCGACGAATCGTGGATTGAGGACGTGGAAACCGCGCGCCACTCGGGCCGTCCGCCAAACGAGGTGTATCGCGACCTGCGCGCGGGTGCGGCGTCCGGCTGGGATTACTCATCCCGCTGGCTGCGCGATCCGTCGCGGCTCGCCAGCATCCGCACGACGCAGTTTATCCCCATCGACCTGAACGCCTTCCTGTTCAAGCTGGAAAGCGCCATCGCCAACATCTCGGCGTCGAAAGGGGATAAAGAGACGGCAGAGGCGTTCCGCCAGAAAGCAAACGAGCGCCGCGCGGCGGTGAACCGCTATCTGTGGGACGAGGAGAGCGGCTGTTACCGCGATTACGACTGGCGGCGCGAAGAACAGGCGCTGTTCTCGGCAGCCAGCATTGTACCGCTGTACGTTGGCATGGCGACCCACGAGCAGGCCGAACGCCTGTCGGATGCGGTCAAGGCGCGACTGCTCACGCCGGGCGGTATTCTGGCGACCGAGTACGAAACCGGCGAGCAGTGGGATAAACCCAACGGCTGGGCGCCGCTGCAGTGGATGGCGATTCAGGGGTTCAAGCAGTACGGCAACGATTCGCTGGGCGATGAGATCGCCTGGAGCTGGCTGCATACGGTGAACCATTTCTACAAGACGCACCACAAGCTGATTGAGAAGTACCACATCGCCAGCAGCACGCCGCGAGAAGGTGGCGGGGGTGAATATCCGCTGCAGGATGGTTTCGGCTGGACAAACGGCGTGGTGCGGCGGCTGATCGGGTTGTATGGTGAGCCTTAAGTGGGGTGCGGTCTGATGCCCGCACCCCTCACCCACTGCCCTCTCCCCAAAGGGGCGAGGGGGAAAAGACCGCACCGCGCAGTCCCCTCTCCCCTTTGGGGAGAGGGTGAGGGGAAAATGTTAGCGGATCACCTCATAAATGGCGCTCTGAATAGACTGCCATTTTTTGGTGGCGGCATCCGGCTGCGACTGCGCGCGGCGTGTAGCCATGTCGAGATCGTGCTGCTGGCGTTTCACCACCGCAGGCACGGTGCAGAAAGCTTTGAGATACTCTTTACGTACCGAGGTCAGAGACTCGCCGTTCGACATCGCATGGCTGAGCGTGTTGATGAAGCGGCGACACGGCTTCTCTTCAACCATGTTCTGCCGGTAGCGTAACATCAGCTCCAGCACGTCGTCATAGCCTGCCGACATCGCCTCTTCGGTCCAGGACAGCTTCCAGTCCATACCGCCCTGCAAAAATAGCAGGGTCACGCGGGTATCGTTGCGGTTAATGGCCGAGCGGAAATTATTCTCGTCCCACGTGACCCCCATGCGCGTGAGCGTTTCGCGCGAAGAAGGCGTCTCGCGCATTTCCTGCGGAGGGGCCGCTTCAGCCGCGCTGGCAGTTGCAGGCTGCGGTTTGCTGCTGGTCACCAGCCAGAATCCCCCCGCCACGATGGCAATCACCATGACGCCAACCGCCCCCCATAGCGCACCGGAAATGAGCTGTTCGCGTTGTTCGGGGGTGCGCGGCGCGCGCTGGGTCGGCTTTTCAATTGTGTCACGGACTTCAAACAGATCCCCACCGGTGACCCGATCCATTTTCTGCGCCTTTTCCCAGAAGGTATGCAGTTCGCTGGCATCTACCGCCATGAATCCCGCGGGATTGACGCGCGTTCTCCCCTCTTCAAACGCGCGCTGAACGGGCCGCGCGATCTGCGCATAGTAGTTATCCAGCAGCTGAATTTGCGCCGAGCTTAACGTTTTCTGCACTGTGATGCTGTTGCGGATTTGCCGAATGTCATCGAGAAAGGTTTGCAGCGTTTTGCGCGGTTCAACCAGCAGCGTCAGCATGGACGGGTCGCTGAAAAGCGAAGCGTAATAGCGGCTGAACTCTTTTTTATCCACCAGCATCTGCGCCAGTTCACTGAACATCATGCCGCTCAGGACATCGTTGATCTCGCCAAGCTTCAGCCAGCGCCGAACGCGATCGGCGTTAAACAGGGTCTTAAGATGGTTGTTCAGCCGCACCTGATCGGGCCAGGCCTGCTGGATGAGCCCTTTAATCATCAGCTCGATCGCGCGCACCTGCTTGTGCGCCTGCTGCTGCTGAAGCTCGCTTCCCGGTGCCAGATCGGTGCTATAGGTCAACAGCGGCTGCTGCAGGCGCAGGTGTTCCAGCGCGGTCACAAAGCGCATTGCCGCAATAAGCTGGTTTTCACTCACATCCTGTCCGCTTTCATACTGCGGAACACGCTGTTGCAGCAGGCGCAGCTGGAGCGTAAATTCCGACATCTCGGCATCATTCAGGTTGAGTTTTTTCGCAACGGCTCCCCAGCCGCCCAGGGCTAATCGCGCGCTGTCGAGTTGTTCCAGGAACCAGCGTGGATCTTTGCCCTCAGAAGCATGTACATTCAGAAGGAGTAAAATTTCCACCGACGCATGGCGAATGACCGCCAGACAGTGTTCAAACTGTTCGCGAATATGATGTGATGTGCTGAGACTCATTGTTTTCCTTAAGCGACAACGAAGACATCCGGAATGGGCACGAGACGCCCTTTTTTCTTTTTATTTATACGCGGTTAACCATACCTGACTTTCTGTTGAAATAAAGTGACAACCCTAAAATGATTTAAAATGTTTCAGGAGAATCTGAATGCCGGTTTTAATTACCTCTCGCCTTACCTGTTCGCCCCTGCAGGAGCAAGACTGGCCCTTTTTTCTGGCGCTCCAGCAGCACCCGGACGTTATGCGCTTTGTGGCGCAAGACCGCCCCGTCGCGGCGATCCGAGAGGCGTTTGATTCGCGCCTGACGCCATGGGCACCGGGCAGCGCGCACTGGCTTTGTCTCGTCGTACGTGACACCGCCTCGCAGGCCCCGCTGGGCGTTACCGGGTATATTCATCGGGAGGAGGACTGCGCCGAAGTGGGCTTCCTTTTCGCACCCGAGGCGCAGGGGAAAGGTTACGGCTTTGAATCCCTGAAAGCGCTTTGCGATTACGCTTTTCATCAGGGCGGTATACGGCGACTCACCGCCACCGTCACCGCGGGGAATGTCGCGTCAAGACGCCTGCTGGAAAAAGCCCGCTTTCGCCTGGAAGGTGAATTACGCGAGAGCTATTACCTTGGAGGGCGCTGGCAAAATGACTGGCTATTTGGTTTATTGCAGCAGGAATACCTGAATAATAATTCCTGACCACCACCTTTTTAGCAGATATTTCCCGAACGTCGTTTCCTCTTCAGTGTCGCAATTAAGAGGAAACGAATATCAAACGTCATTCGCTGAAAATATTTGCTGCGACAATTGCGTTAATAAAAAAACATCAGGATCTTTGTCTGGAGAAATATCGTGATGAAAATGGGTTATCGCCTATGGCTGCCTGCGTTCTTTATCACTGTCGGTATGCAGACACATTCATACTAAGGGGTTCCTTCCCCTTACGCGCGTGCATTACAGGAACATTCCGCCAGACACTTCAATACGTTGCGCATTCATCCAGCCCAGCTTATCGCTGAGCAGTGCAGCAATGGCATCGCCAATATCGTCCGGCAGTCCCACCCGTCCCAGCGCCGTCTGCGAGGCCAGCATCTGATTCAACTCCGCGTTGTCGCGCACGCGTCCACCGCCAAAGTCAGTTTCTATCGCGCCCGGCGCAATGATATTGACGGAAATTCCGCGCGCGCCCAGCTCTTTCGCCTGATAACGCGTCAGCACTTCCATCGCCCCCTTCATGGCCGCGTAGGTCCCGGAGCCCGGCTGGGTAAAGCGGGCCAGACCGCTGGAGACGTTGAGGATACGTCCGCCGTCGTTAAGCAGCGGCAGCAGGCGCTGGGTCAGGAAGAAAGGTCCTTTGAAATGAATGTTCAGCGCTTCATCAAACTGGGCTTCCGTCGTGTCGGCATAGGGCGCATATAAACCCGTTCCGGCATTGTTTAATAAATAGTCAAAGGTTTCACGCTGCCAGACGGTACTAAGGGTTTCCTGAAGCTGTTGGGCAAAATGATCAAAACCCGTGATATCCCCGACGTTAAGCTGTAATGCCGCTGCGTTGACGCCTTTTTCCTGAATTTCATGCACAACATCCAGCGCTTCCTGCTGGCTACGGTTGTATGTCAGGATAATTCCCGTGCCGTCTGCCGCCAGCTTTAACGCAGCGTTTTTACCCAAGCCACGGCTACCACCCGTCACTAATGCGATACGTTCACTCATCATAAACCTCGTTTTGGCTATTAAGGAGATTGAGAAAGAGCTTATTAGGTGATAGAAAATCAATAAAGATGGGTTAAAGCGCTTCACTGTTTCAGCAGTAACAACAATGAGCTTCCGCTATGGATAAAATTCACGCAATGCAGTTGTTCGTCCGCGTCGCGGAACTGGAGAGTTTTTCCCGCGCGGCCGAAACATTAACCCTGCCGAAAGGCAGCGTCTCGCGGCAAATTCAGGCCCTGGAGAATCGGCTTGGCACCCAGCTATTGCACCGCACCACGCGCCGCGTCAGCCTGACGCAGGACGGCATGGTCTATTACGAACGGGCAAAAGATCTGCTGGCAAACCTTGATGAACTCGACGGTATGTTTCAGCACGATCCCTCAAGCATCAGCGGCCGCCTCCGCGTGGATATGCCCGTCAGCGTTGCTCGAAATTTAGTCATTCCTAAACTGCCTGCTTTTCTGCAGCACTATCCGGGCATTGAACTGGAGCTCAGCAGCAGCGATCGCCTGGTGGATGTGATCCGCGAAGGGTTTGATTGCGTCGTCCGCGTCGGCACGCTGAAGGATTCAGGGCTGATTGCCCGTCCGCTGGGCAAGCTGTCGGTGATTAACTGCGCCAGTCCGGATTATCTGGCGCGATTTGGCTACCCGGAAACCCTGGACGATTTAGGCTCACACGCCGTCATCCACTACGCCGCGATGCTGGGAACCCGCCCGCAGGGCTTTGAGTTTTATAACGGCAGTGCGACGCAGTGGATAAAAACGGGCGGGGTGTTAACCGTCAACAGCACGGAAACTTACCAGGCTGCCTGTCTCGCCGGGCTGGGCATTATTCAGGTGCCGCGCGTCGGGGTGCGCGATTTACTGCGCGCGAAGAAGCTGATTGAGATCCTCCCGCAATACCGGGCCGAACCGATGCCTGTCTCCCTGATTTATCCCCACCGCCGCAACCTCTCACGCCGGGTCCATCTGTTCATGGAGTGGCTAACTGAACTCACAAAAGCTTACGTGGACTAGTCGCAAGCTATAATTCAAAAACATATCCAGCTCAACGAAAAGGAAAATGCGCGTGACGCCGGAAAACAACCCGCAACGACCCACCCAACATTTAGAGTATGAGCCCGTCAAAAAGATGGAAACCGGGCCCGAAGAGGCCAAAACGCCAGGCACCGCCAGCAAAGCGCTGGGGACCGTCACCGGCATCGCCGCGAGAATTCAGCAGTTTCCCATGGTTGCGCATCTGATACGCGCGACCGAGCGTTTTAATGACCGCATGGGGAACCAGTTTGGTGCCGCCATCACCTATTTTTCCTTCCTGTCGATGATCCCAATCCTGATGGTTTCGTTTGCGGCGGCCGGTTTTGTGCTCGCCTCGCACCCGACGCTGCTGCAGGATATCTTCAATAAGATCCTGAATAACGTCAGTGACCCGACCCTTGCCAGCACGCTCAAAAGCACCATCAATACCGCCGTTCAGCAGCGTACTACCGTCGGCATCGTCGGTTTGCTGATTGCCCTATACTCCGGCGTTAACTGGATGGGCAACCTGCGCGAGGCCATCCGCGCCCAGTCGCGCGACGTCTGGGAGCGTAAGCCGCAGGATCAGGAGAAAATCTGGGTTAAGTATCTCCGCGATTTTGTTTCGCTGATTGGCCTGCTCGTCGCGCTCATCGTGACGCTTTCCATTACCTCCGTGGCGGGCTCGGCGCAGCAGATGATCATCTCCGCGCTCTATCTTGATTACATCGAATGGCTGAAGCCCGCCTGGCGCGGCATTGGGCTGGCGATTTCCATCTTCGCCAACTACCTGCTGTTCTTCTGGATCTTCTGGCGCTTGCCCCGCCATCGTCCGCGCAAGAAGGCGCTGATCCGCGGCACGTTGATTGCGGCAATCGGCTTTGAAGTGATTAAAATCGTGATGACCTACACGCTGCCGTCACTGGTGAAATCCCCGTCCGGCGCGGCGTTTGGCTCTGTGCTGGGGCTGATGGCGTTCTTCTATTTCTTCGCGCGTTTAACCCTGTTCTGCGCGGCGTGGATTGCCACCGCCGAGTACAAAGACGACCCGCGAATGCCGGGAAAAACGCATCGGTAAAGTCACTCCCGGGCTGAAATTTCAGCCCGATTGTTCATTTCAGCATATAAATCCAGTCCGTAACTTTTATTTAACCGAAAATCAGTTTTATTGACTGATATTTAAAATCTGTGAAGCATTTCATAGACGTGTTTTGGCTGGCCTGAACATTATCCGCTTTTTGTTGCTTTTATAACCAGCCAGCGGCTTTGTTACAGATTGAAATGTCGCTTTTGCTGTGCGTAATATGGCCTTTCGTTCGACAAAAATAAGAAAATATTATGCAAGCAACCGCCACCACACTCGACTCAGAAACGGAAAACGTTCCGGTAAATTCGCGCAATAAAGTCGTCGTCGCCTCGCTGATTGGCACCGCCATCGAGTTCTTCGACTTTTATATTTACGCCACCGCCGCGGTCATCGTCTTCCCGCACATTTTCTTCCCACAGGGCGATCCGACGGCGGCCACGCTGCAGTCCCTGGCGACCTTTGCTATCGCGTTTGTTGCGCGTCCGATTGGCTCCGCGCTGTTTGGACACTTTGGCGATCGCATCGGACGTAAAGTGACGCTTGTGGCCTCGCTGCTGACGATGGGGATCTCCACCGTGGCTATCGGCCTGCTGCCTACGTATGAGACCATCGGCATTCTGGCGCCGGTCCTGCTGGCGCTGGCGCGCTTCGGTCAGGGTCTGGGCCTGGGTGGTGAATGGGGTGGAGCTGCGCTGCTGGCCACCGAGAACGCCCCGGCGCGCAAGCGCGCGCTGTATGGCTCATTCCCGCAGCTTGGCGCACCGATTGGTTTCTTCTTTGCCAACGGGACGTTCCTGCTGCTCTCCTGGCTGCTGACGGATGAACAGTTCATGAGCTGGGGCTGGCGTATCCCGTTTATCTTCTCAGCCGTGCTGGTACTGATTGGCCTGTACGTGCGCGTTTCTCTGCATGAGACCCCAGTTTTCGCGAAAGTGGCCGCAGCGAACAAGCAGGTGAAAGTGCCGCTGGGCACGCTGCTGACCAAACACGTCCGCGTGACCGTGCTGGGCACGTTTATCATGCTCGCCACCTACACGCTGTTCTACATCATGACCGTTTACTCCATGACCTTCAGTACCGCCGCCGCGCCGGTTGGGCTGGGCCTGCCGCGTAACGAAGTGCTGTGGATGCTGATGATGGCGGTGATCGGGTTTGGCGTGATGGTTCCAATTGCCGGCCTGCTGGCGGATAAATTCGGTCGTCGTGCAAGCATGATTACCATCACCACGCTGATCATCCTGTTTGCCCTGTTCGTCTTCCCGCCGCTGCTGGGTTCCGGTAGCCCGGCGCTGGTGATGGCCTATCTGCTGATTGGCCTGAGCCTGATGGGGCTGACCTTCGGCCCGATGGGTGCGCTGCTGCCAGAGCTGTTCCCGACTGAAGTGCGTTATACCGGCGCGTCGTTCTCGTATAACGTCTCGTCAATTCTGGGCGCCTCCGTTGCGCCGTATATCGCCACCTGGCTGCAGGCAAACTATGGCCTGTTCTATGTGGGCGTCTATCTGGCGGCCATGGCGGCGCTGACGCTGATTGCGCTGCTGCTGACGCACGAGACGAAACATCAGGCTCTGTAAGCTAATGCCGGGTGGCGGCTACGCCTTACCCGGCCTACGATTCAAATGTAGGCCGGGTAAGCGCAGCGCCACCCGGCAATAACAGGCCGCACCTTACTTCTTCATCTGCGACAAAATATTCCGGCACTGATTCGCCTCGCCTTCTGACGGCGAAATCAAGGCCAGCAGCGCTGCGGCTGGCGTGACCAGCGTGGCAAGCGCCGCAGCCACCGCGCCGCGCGCAATCAGCGGCCCCGGCTTCACGCCCGCCTGCGGATTTTTGAAGGTCCCGCGCACGTACAGCGGCGAGCGCAGCGTGATAATGCG
Organism: Enterobacter sp. 3U4; assembly: GCF_057224565.1. NCBI lineage: Bacteria > Pseudomonadati > Pseudomonadota > Gammaproteobacteria > Enterobacterales > Enterobacteriaceae > Enterobacter > Enterobacter sp. 3U4. The sequence goes on along the minus strand of NZ_CP136665.1, from coordinate 4,403,095 downwards.
GATCCCCTTACTTTCCGGATCAATCGTCAGATCAAGCTGCTCCGAGGCCATGCTGGCGGTACCGGTCACGTTAATCACCGCATTTTCCGTGTCGAAGGCAAAAATCTGCGGGCGCGCCACGCCGTTCACCAGATCCAGATTGGCCGCCGCGCAGTTCACCCGCACCTCGTCATCACCGAAGATTTGCCCGATGACGTAGTTACCGACGTTCAGCCCCAGGATCTCCATCAGGTTGCGACTCACCAGCCCGTCGTTCATCAGCAGCTTCAGGTTGCCATTACCGCTTCCCAGCAGCGCCGCCACGGAGTTCCCCACGCCGCGAATGTCGGCATCACCGTTCATTTCACCGAGGGTTTTCTGCATCAGCTCTACGTTCGGCATTAGCTCTTTCAGCTTCAATCGACGCGCCTGGATCTCCGCCCGCCCCTGCATCGGCTTCTTATCGCCTTCCAGGTGAATGTTTGAGGAAATCGTCCCGCCCGCCATGCCGAACTTCAGCGGCTGCAGGCGCAGGTCTGCATTTTTGAGGAGGATATGGGTCGAAAGATTGCTGATCGGCAGCGTACTGCCATGTTCAATTTTCCCACCTTTGAAGCGTACATCCGCATCCATCACGTTCCATTTATCGGTTTCGAAACGATCGTAAGGCAATACTTTACCCGCAGGCTGAACGTCTTTTTTGACCTCTTTGGACTTTGTGCCTTTGCCCGAATCCACGCCAATCAACGGACCAAGATCGGCCAGACGCAGCTGACGGGACTCAACGTCCCCTTCCAGTTTCGGGCGCGGTTTTCCGGTGGTGTAGGTCAACGTGCCGTGGATGTCGCTGTCGCCGATGCGGCCGTTGAAATCCCGGTAGTCAAAAACGGACGCTTTTTCGGTATCGATTTTGGCGACCAGATGCCCGTCCGTTTCGAACGGTGGGGTATCCGGCAGCAGCACGCCGGTTAGTTCATACAGCTCGCCCAGCGAATCACCGGCAAATTTGAGCTGAAGGTCCACGCCCCCCATATTCATCGGGTCGTTGACCGTGCCCACGAACGCAACGCGGGTGTTACCGGAACGGAAGTCCGCCTGCACCGGGAACGGCGTGCCTTCGCTCCGTAGCGCCAGCATGCCGCCTATTTTCCCTTTACCGCTGAGCGGCTGGTCGTTGTAGCGTCCTTTTGCCGTCAGGCCGAAGACATAGTCGCCCACGCTTGCCGCGTCGCCTTTCGCCTTCGTCCCCGTGACCTCGCTAAACGGCAGCGGCTTGCCGAGCGGATCGACCAGGATCTCCACGTCGGCCTTGCTGACTTTGTCGTCGATGGCGATCCGCCCGCGATCGAAGAGAATATTGTCGAGACGGAATGACCAGGACGACGGCTGGGCATTCGGATCCTTTTCGCCGTCGCTGGCAAGGTTAAACGTCCAGTTGTTATTTTTTTCTGAGAGGCGGATCAGGCGCGCATCGGGCTGTTGAAGTTTGATCCACGGCAGATAGACCGTTTTGGTGAAGAGCGCGAGCGGAGCCAGCGTGGCTTCAACGCGCGGCAGGTGGATCATTGTGACGTCCGGGATATCCGGCGGGTTACCGAGAATGATGTCGTCAGCATGGACGTGTGGCCAGGGGATCCAGCTTCGCCAGCCGGGCTCCTCTTTCTGACGCTCCCATACCACACCTAAATCACCGCGTATGGCGAAGGGGCGATTCAGTTCGGTTGAGACTTTCTGGTTGATGGTCGGCTTGAGACGGTTCCAGTCAAACGTCGCAATAATGATGGCGACGACCACGATCAACAACAAGAAAATCCCTGCTGTCCAGGAGATTACCCTGGTTGTTCTCGTCATTTTTATCCCCTTTCCTGATGACCTGTCCTGTAAAACTATAGTCCAGACAAAGGGAAGCGGGCTTATCAGAGGGTAGTTATCACGCTATCGAGGCGATCCATGGGTACCGGACGGGAGAGGAAATAGCCTTGCGCCGCCGCGGCAGGCGAGTTTTGCACATCACGCCACTCTTCCAGCGTTTCCACACCTTCAACAATCACGCCCTGGCAATAGCGGTTCATCAGCTGTAATAACAGCGTAAACAGGTTCCGCCCTTCCGGGGTCTGACGCAGCATAATGAACAGATCGCGGGCCACTTTAATGTAGTCGTAGCGTACTTCACTCAGGGCGGAGAAGTTCGCCATGCCGGTGCCAAAGTCATCGAGCCACAGCGGGCCGTATTCGCATATCGAAGCAAACGAGGAATCCTGCGGCAGACGGACATGCTCCACCAGCTCAAAGCGCATCCACGGCAAGGTGGCGATCAGCTCCTGCAATTTCGCGTTCTGGCGCAGCGCCAACAGGGTTGGGCCATCGACGTTCACCGAGGCGAGGATATCGTGCTGTTCGAAAAAGGCGTGCTTCGTTGCCAGCATGCGAAGCTGCTCTTCCAGCACGTCCAGACGCTGGCGAACGGCAACTTCAGCAAAATAGCGATCCGGCGCGATGCGCTGAGTAGGGTTTGAGGGGTGCGTAACGACGGTCAAAATTTCGATGGCCATCAGTCGACCATCTGTTCGGTAGATCGGCTGATAGGTGTACGCACGCTCACATTGCAGCCAGTAGCGATGCTCCTGCAAGTTCTCAATACTTGCCTCAGGCGTAGTGCTCAGCCGCTGGATAACCTGCTCTGACTTCATTTCAGATGTCCTGTTGTTGGGATAGCCTTTCTGGACTCGTCACAGGATTATCGGCGCGGCAATTGAGAACTTTATGTTCAATTCACCGGGAAAATGAAATTAAGATGACAGAAATGCGCAGGAACACGCGTTGGCTCAAATAAAATAATGGAACGTTGTTTTAATATAGTTGACCGGTCAATTCACTCAGCGCACACTGCTGTTAATTCTTCTGTTCAGGTTCACGATTATGTCTAAAAAAATTGCCGTGATTGGCGAATGCATGATTGAGCTGTCACAAAAAGGCTCGGAAGTCAGCCGCGGATTTGGTGGCGATACGTTAAACACGTCGGTTTATATTGCCCGTCAGGTCGCACCTGAGGCGCTCACCGTGAACTACGTTACCGCCCTGGGCACGGACAGCTTCAGCCAGCAAATGCTGGAAGCCTGGCAAAGTGAACATGTTGAAACGTCGCTGATTCAGCGTATGGAAAACCGCCTCCCGGGGCTTTATTACATCGAAACCGACAGTACAGGCGAACGCACGTTTTATTACTGGCGTAACGAAGCCGCGGCCAAATTCTGGCTGGAGAGCGACGCGGCCGCGGCTATCTGCGAAGAGCTGGCGACATTTGACTATCTCTATCTGAGCGGCATTAGCCTGGCGATTTTAAGCCCCGCCAGCCGAGACAAGCTGCTCTCACTGCTGCGCGAATGCCGTGCTAACGGCGGCAAGGTCATTTTCGATAACAACTACCGCCCGCGCCTGTGGGCCAGCCGCGAAGAGACGCAGCAGGTCTATCAGCAGATGCTGCAGTGCACCGACATCGCCTTCCTGACGCTCGACGATGAAGACGCCCTCTGGGGAGAGAAACCGGTAGAAGACGTGATTTCGCGCACGCAGGCGGCAGGCGTGAGCGAAGTGGTGATTAAGCGCGGTGCGGATTCGTGCCTGGTCGCGGTGGCGGGTGAAGCGCTGGTTGACGTTCCGGCGGTGAAGCTTGCCAGAGAGAAAGTGATTGATACCACGGCGGCGGGTGATTCATTTAGCGCGGGCTATCTGGCGGTACGCCTGACGGGTGGAGCGCCGGAAGCGGCGGCACAGCGCGGTCACCTGACGGCCAGCACGGTGATTCAGTATCGCGGGGCGATTATTCCGCGCGAGGCGATGCCTGTTTAAGTAGGGTGCGGGCTGATGCCCTCACCCTAACCCTCTCCCACAGGGAGAGGGGACTATGAACACCCCCTCCCCTTTGGGAAGAGGGTCGGGGTGAGGGGATTACTGCCCTTGCGGAATATCCGTCGCGTCCGGATGTAAATCATCCGCCGAGACGGCCTGCGCTGGCTGCGGCGCGGTCGCCATAATGGAATCCCAGGTCGTCTGCAGTTCCTTCATGTCATATTCCGGCTCGCCCTTCGGCTGCAGAAGGATCAACGCCATCTCCTGCGACAGCTGCTGACGGAGATCCTGATTGAGCATCTCGACGGTCAGACCGTTCAGGAAGTCCTGACGAAGCTTCTGATACTGTTCCGGCGCAATGTCCACCACCTGATTCTGCAGGGAACGAATACGCTGGCTGATCAGAATGTCGGTATCGGCGCGAGCATAGGTCGCAAACAGCTTCTGCAGCTCGAGTTTTTTCTGCGCCACGAGCGCGTTGAATTCCTCTTCGGAAAGCCCCTCTTTACGCACTTTTGCCAGCTCTTTCGCGACCACACCCAGATTGGCATTCAGCTTATCGCCCGGCGATTCAACGTTGATGGCGCACTGCGCACGCTGGAACAGCACGCGGCAGTCAAAGCCAAGACCGATATTCTTGACGTTGTTCTTGCTCAGCGTCTGCTGAACGTGCCAGAACAGCGCCTCACGCGCCAGATCGGCACGCCAGTAGCGCAACATCGCCGCGGACTCACGGATGGGCTGCCAGGCGTTGTCCCACATAACGGAGAGGCGATCCTGACGCACGGTGTCCGTCATAATGCTGACAGGCTCTGCACGCAGCGGAGAGAGCGTCGGGACAGGGGCTGGCGTTTCACGCTTGCCTTTCAGATCGCCAAACGCTTTGTTGATCTGCTCCACCACCGCGCGGCTGTCCACGTTACCCACCACGATCAGCGTCATCGCGTCCGGGGTGTACCACTTCTGGTAGAACGATTTTACCTGTTCAGCGTCCACCGGCTGCTTCAGCGGTTCGGCCGGGTCATGTCCCAGTAACGTTGAGCCCTTCAGGCGGTAACGCCACCAGCCCTCTTTGGTATCCCCGGGCCAGGTCGCCACCATGTCGCTGTTGCTCAACGCATAGTTGACGGTGTCCGGCGTAATTGCCAGATTGCCAGAGGCATCAGAGAGATACGTAAGCGCTTCTTTAAGCAGGTCGTTACGGTTATTAGGCAGGCTCAGGTTAAACATGGTGTAGTCATACGAGACCACCGCCGGCGGGAGTGGGCGTTTCGGATCGATGGCCTGCTGCCAAAGCGAACGCACCTGAACCGCTTGCAGGCTGCCGCTCTGCGTGAGCGCCAGCCGGGGAATAAAATGGCTAAAACCGGTTTGCTGAGTGCTTTCCGTGAGGGAACCGGTATTAACAGACAGACGGATTTCAATACGGTCACTGGGACGTTGCGGCGTGGCTAAAACCTGCCACTGAAAACCGTTCGCTAATGTCCCTTGTTGCCAGGCCGGGTCTGGCTGGAGCGCATCTGCCTGCACATAACTGGCTGCTGCCATCATCAGCAAACCGCCGGTTAAGAGTCGAATTTTTGTGCCCTGCATGTGAACCCCTGATCAACATTCCTGGTTAAAAAAGAGTGCCTCGCGACGCGCTTCACTCTTAAAGATGACGATGAAAACACGTCGATTAGACCGCGCGTTCGGCAAAACGTCACGGTCCGAAGTGAAATATACCCAAAAAAAATCTTGTCGAATTATGACAGGTATGAACAGTTATTATGCGCAGGAGCCCGCATCCCCACAAGGGAATACGGGCATTTGTGACAAGATTAAGAGGATAAGCCAGGATTTTTGCTGTCAGTCGAACGATTATTCAGAGTATCGTCGAGCTTTTTGTGATCCAGCTCTTTCACCCATTTCGCCACCACTACCGTTGCCACGCCGTTACCCACCAGGTTGGTTAGCGCACGGGCCTCAGACATGAAGCGGTCAATACCCAGAATTAATGCCAGACCTGCCACCGGCAGGTGACCCACGGCAGAAATGGTGGCTGCCAGCACGATAAAGCCGCTTCCCGTTACGCCTGCCGCACCTTTAGAGGAAAGCAGGAGCACCACCAGCAGGGTAATCTGATGGAAAATATCCATATGGCTGTTGGTCGCCTGAGCGATAAATACGGCCGCCATCGTCAGGTATATCGAGGTGCCGTCCAGGTTGAAGGAGTAGCCCGTCGGGATCACCAGCCCTACCACCGATTTACGGCACCCCAGCTTTTCCATCTTGTCGAGCATACGCGGCAGCGCCGATTCTGACGAGGAGGTTCCCAGAACAATCAGCAGCTCTTCGCGGATGTAACGGATAAATTTGAAGATGCTGAAACCGGTCGCACGAGCGATGGAGCCCAGCACCACCACCACGAAAAGAATACAGGTGATATAGAAGCAGATAATCAGCTGACCCAGCTGGACCAGCGTACCGACGCCATACTTACCGATGGTGAAGGCCATCGCACCGAAGGCACCGATGGGTGCCAGGCGCATGATCATATTGATGATGCCGAAGATGACCTGCGAGAAGCTTTCGATCACGTTAAAGATAAGCTGGCCTTTGCTGCCCAGACGGTGCAGGGCAAAGCCAAACATCACGGCAAACAGCAGCACCTGGAGGATGTTTCCGCTGGCGAACGCGCCAATGACGCTGCCAGGAATAACGTCCAGCAGGAAGGCGACCACGCCCTGATCCTTCGCCTGCTCGGCATAGATCGCAACCGCTTTGGCATCCAGCGTCGCCGGATCGACGTTCATCCCCGCGCCTGGCTGCACCACGTTGACGATGATGAGACCGATAATCAGCGCAAGGGTACTGACCACTTCAAAATAGAGAAGCGCCACTGCACCGGTACGACCGACCGCCTTCATGCTTTCCATGCCAGCGATGCCCGTGACTACCGTACAGAAGATCACCGGAGCGATGACCATTTTAATGAGCTTAACGAACGCGTCGCCAAGCGGTTTCATTTGCGCGCCCAGTTCAGGGTAATAGTGACCCAGCAGAATACCGATGGCGATGGCTGTCAGGACCTGGAAATAAAGACTTTTGAAGAGTGAGGTTTTCATAAGGTGTCCTTGGGAAGAAAAACCACAGGCTTTGTAAGGTTATGGTTAACCTGCGGCTTTAAAATAACACCCACATAACAGGACAGAAATAAACTCAGTTCAAATTTGAAACACAAATGTTAAGAACTTTGAGCTGGCTCGCACAAGCCAGCAACAAAATTACACTTTTGCGTGATGGTCAGCGCCAGAAAGGTATCGTTCTTCAAAGACATCCGAAGGGACTGCGGGGGCAAACAGGAAGCCTTGACCGCTCTCCACGCCCGCCTCTGCCAGCCAGGCGCGTTGCGCTTCGGTTTCAATCCCCTCGGCAATAAGATGCAGGTTGAGGCTGCGTGCCATCTGGATAATCGCCTGCACCATGCTGCTGTCGCCCGGCAAACCGTCGACAAACGCTTTGTCAATTTTGAGCACATCCACCGGAAGGGTCTTCATGTGCTGAAGCTGACGCAGCCCGGCGTACCCCATGCCGAAATCGTCCAGGGCAATGCGAATACCGGCATTACGCAGCGGCTTGAGAATCGCGACCGCCTCATTGGGGTCGTCGATGCGTCGGCTCTCCGTCACTTCCAGAGTTAACGTATCAGGCTTGATTCGGTAACGATGGATCAGCTCCAGCATCTCTGAAACCATAGTTGGGTGCATCAGCTGCACGGCAGACAAATTAACCGACAGCGGCAGCGTCACGCCGCGCTCCTGCCAGGCGGCAAGCTGACGGCAGGACTCCTCCAGCACCCAGTAGCCGACGGTAACCATCAGGCCGCAGGACTCAATGCGCTCAATCAGCCCTTCCGGCAGCTCCCATGAACCATCCGGCTGCTGCACCCGTAGCAGTGCCTCGGCGCTTTTTACTTCTCCCGTCAGCAAATTCACCTGCGGCTGTAGCCAGAGGGCAAACTGGCGGTTATCCAGCGCGGTCAGGATGTCGCTCTCTTCCGTCAGGCGCTGCTGCGCCTTTTCCATCTCTTCCGGCTCAAAGAACTGGATCTGATTTTTGCCTTTGCGCCGGGCGGTGAACGCCGCCGAGAACGCGCGATGATAAAGCTGCTCTGCCGTTAAATCGCCATAGTACATTGCGATACCGATACTGGCGCTTGGACGAAGCTGGATACCCTGAATGGGCAACCGCTCATTAATGACAGTGAGTACTTGCTGACCTAAAGTGATCGCATGCCAGGGTTCTTTTACGCCATTGGCAATCACCACCAGGTCGTAACCGCTGACCTGGGTCAACACCATGCGCGGTGCAAGGACAGACTTCACTTTTTCCACCAGGGTCAGCAGCAGCATTTCGCGCTGGCTCTCCTTGAGCACGTCAGCCGTATCCTGCAGGGTTTCACAGGCGATAACCATCAGCGCCGTGGTTTGCTGACGGGCAACGGTCTGCTCCAGCATCGCCATCAGGAAGGCTTTGTTGGGAAGCTCCGACACCGGGAAGCGCGTGGCGCTGCTGTTTAACTCATCCTGCTGACGCTGGATGCGCTGCTGGTTGAGGTTGTAGCTGCGCACCAGCATTCCTATCTCATCGTCATGATGCAGATGCGGCAGCTCAAGCTGATGCCCCATCTGATCCTGCGGCGCAAGCGCATTCAGCTCGCGGGCGATACGGCGCAGCGGATGAACAATCAGCCGGTTAATGCACCAGGTGAGCGCCACGCTGAGAATAAGCGTCATAAGTAAGCAAGTGGTCACTAACGTAACTACCCAGCTCATGACGAATTTATACATGCGGTAGGAGTCCGCCTGTAATACCAGATAGGCCAGCGGCTGCGGATTGGCAGGGCGTTCGAGTGAATAAACGGGCAGCGAAATTTGCACCGGCAGTTCAAACAGGCGCATCACCATCATCGGGACGGGACGCTCCGGGATAAAGCTCATCCGCAGCGCCTGAAACTGGTTAGGCAAGACGACGTCGGCGCGGCTAACGACGCCGGCAGGCTGAATGCGTTTTAAAATGGTTTCCGCTTCGGGAATATCCCCTTTCAGGATCGAGGCGGAGAGCGGGCCGCGCACCGAGCGGGCAATACTTTCTAACTGCGAAGCCGTGTTATAGCGATTCTGCTGTACGGAATGAAACAGCAGAATTACGCAAAAAAGCAGGACAAACAGCATGGTGACGGCAGAGACCATCGCCATCTGTTTGATTGTTAAGGAACGGCTGACACGCAAAATGACTCTCCACAAAACTCGAAGCGCAGGGCGCGCCAGGGTGTAAACCTGGCGCGCCTGAGTATACCCGATTGCAGCGCTATTAAGAGAGACTTACAAATGGATTAAGGAAAATCCGATTACCAGTCCGCGTAAGGGATGAGCGGCTGCGGCGGTAAGTCCATATCGCCCTGCCAGCCTGCAGCAGAGTAACGCACGTAGATCAACGCATGGCTTGGGGTATAGTCTTTCGCTTCCTGAATATCCACGCCCATGCCCACAAACCAGTTGGACGTTACGCGGCGTTCGATAATGGCTCGCGCGGTGTAACCCGTGCCTGAGGAACTGCTGCCGGTTTCCATCACGCCCCGGTCGGTATAGCGGTCTGGCTCATCGGTCGGGATCAGATTCTGGATCGGGTAGCGCAGCTCGTCTTTGGTTTTGGAGTGAGACCAGGACACCGAGCCGCCCAGCTCCCAGGACCAGTTCTCCGTGCGTTTACGCCAGGTCACCGGCAGTGCGAAGGAGACATACTCCTGCGGACTGTAGTAGCCGCCCTGACCCAGGGTATAACCGCTCAAATCTTTGTCGTAGTGCCAGAGCATATTGGAGACGCCGACCGTCAGGCGCTCATTGTTTTTATTAATGAGCTTGTAGTAGTAACCCGTCATCCAGCGGACGCGCCAGTTATCTTCCACATTTTTACCCGTCAGCGTTTCCGCGTTCAGGCTTGACCAGACGCCGTTCGCTTCCCCTTTGTCATAGCTCATGCTTACCCCGCCACCGGTGGCGCGTACGCCGCCCCAGGTGGTGCCGGTATTGGTATCTTTTTGCCCGGCGAAGGCCAGCAGAGAGCTGGAGATTGGGCGGCGATGGGCGTTAACGGTATAGCCGATGGGGCCCAGATCGCTGCTGTAGCTGATACCGCCCACCACGTCGACGACGTCAAAGCCCATTGGCGTGGTGCCAATATCCATCGCCCAGGTTTTATTCTGCCAGCCAACGGCAACGCTTGCGCCATTGTCGGACTGATGGGTGTTGCCGCTACACGGCGTTTCGTAGCAGGTCCCCCATTTTGGATCGTAAGTCCCGTTATTGTTATCAAATGAACCGGCGTCCATGTTGACCAGGTCGCTTCTGAAGAACATGCGCCCGTCAGAGAGCGGGGCATCCACCTGCAGCATGGTGGTGTGCGCTTTCAGGTCCGAATAACCGCCCGTGCCGCTGGAGCCCCAGTAGTCGTGCTGCAGCGTGACGTTAACATCCTGCTGACGGTACAAGTCACCGGCATCGCTGCGCACGCCGCGCTTCAGCCAGTCGTCTTTTTCATCGTTACGCGTCAGACGGGTGAAACTGTCGTTATCCACCGGACGCGTCGTGGTGATGCCGGACGACACCATCGCATCTTTATAGGTTTCCAGCGCCTGTTTTGGCTGGCCGTTCTGCGCCTGGAAACGCGCGGCGTCACGTAACACCAGCGAGTTTTCCATCGAGCCGGGCTGCGATTTAGCCTGCGGAATAATTTTATTGAAGGTCTGTTCTGCGGCGGCGGAATCGCCCAGCCCCGCCTGCGCCATCGCGATCCGGCGCTGCATATTGAGCGAAAGCGGCTGGCCGTTTTGCGCGGCGGGCAGTTTCGCCAGCTCTGCACGCGCGGCATCTTTGTCACCCTTCGCGCTATAAATCTCGGTCAGGCCGAGGATCGCGTCTTCGTTCTGCGGTTCACGCTGTAGTACAGCGTTGTACGTCGTTTTCGCCGAGTCCAGATCGCCACGCTGCTGTGCCCAGTCCGCCAGCGTCAGGTCGATACGGGTGGAGGTTGGCTGCTGGCGAAGAAGATTCTCTGCGTCCTGCTCTTTACCGCTGTCGCGCAGGCGGTTGGCGGTTTCCAGCACCTGGTTGCTTTGCAGACGGTCGGCAAGCTCCTGAATATTGCCGTTCCACTGGCTGCGCGGCAGCGTCTCCAGATGTGCCAGCGCGGCCCGATCCTGATCGTTGCCGGAAAGATAGAGCCCGTTGGCATACACCTGATCCGGGTCGGACGGTTTCTGGTGGGCAAGCTGACGCATCAGGGTATCCGCCTGGCTGCGCTGACCCGCGCTGTAGAGATCGCGCGAAAGACGATAGGTTATCCACACGTCGCCTGGAGAGAGCGCCAAACGACGACGCTGAATATCTGCCGCCTGCGCGTATTTCCCCTGGCTCTCAAGCTGTTCGGCCTGGGCGGAAAGCTGCTCGTTGGTCAGACTACGCTCAATATCATCAATGCTTCGACGCTGGCTGGCTGAGAGAGACTGGATAAACTGCGAGGCCTTCTCAGGGGACTGCGCGCGGTAAATATTGGCCAGTCCGCGGACCGCATTGCTGTTGCCGCTGTCCATACGCAGCGCCTGGCGATAATAACGTTCCGCCGCGTCGTTATCTTTACGCGCCGCGGCGGCATCGCCCAGCCCCAGCACGGCATAGCTGTCGGCATTGTCGATACCGCGTGCCTGCTGATAGTAACGCTCCGCCTGCGCCGGGTTATTCGCCTTAAGCGCCGCGTCGCCCTGCTGGATCAGCAGCCAGTAACGGTTAACCTTCAGCAAACTGTCCCATTTACCCCGGTTATCGCTCTGGGGATCGAGGGCAATTGCCTTTTCAAACTGCGCCACCGCGCGAGCGCGGTCACCCTTCTGGGAATACGCCTGTCCAAGGGCGCCCACCGCTTCACTGTCGGCATGGTTGGCGCTGACGGCTTTTTGCAGCTCAGCCACCGCCTTACTCCCCTGCCCGGCATCCACCGCCGCCAGCCCTTCCGCCTTCGCGCGGAACGCCGGATCGGCGAGCTGTTTTTGCTGCGCTTCAAGCTGGGCTCGCGCCGCCGCGACGCTATCCCCGTCGCTGAATACGCTCAGGTATTTTTGCAGCGCGCTGACGCTGGCGCTGCTGGCAGGCTGACCTTTGATTTGGTCATACCACATATCAGACGCCTGGTTACGGCCATTGGTAGATTTAGCCATCTCCTGCAATACCGCAAAGCCTTCATCACGGCGCCCGCTCTGGAACAAAAGCTGTGACAGCGTCGCCTGCAGCTGCGTATTTCCGGGACTGCTGCTGTTTATTTTCTTGAGCTGGTTAATGGCCGCACTCCGGCGAGCAGGGTCTTTCGCCACGACGTTCCAGTATTCCGTCGCCACGTCGCCACCCGGCGGGTTGCCGTCAAACAGCTTGTCATAGGCGGCAATCGCCTCCTGTGTGTGCCCCGTAGTGGCGAGCAATCGCGCCTGCTGGAGCTGCTGGCGGCCATCCGGAGTGGAAAGCAGCATCGTGTTGCGTGATGACTGGTACGCGCTTGAGCCCGGCGCGATCCCTTTCAGACGATCCAGCTCTTTTTGCGCGCCGGCGTTATCGCCCTGACGCAGCAGGTAGCGAAAGCGTGCGGCAATAACGTCAGGGTTGTTCGGGTCAATCAGCTCAAGGCGATAGAGCGACTGACGAACCAAATCCTCACGCTGTGTCGATTCGCCCAGCCTCACCTGTTCCAGCAGCTGTTTTTGCTGCGGAGAGTTGGCGGCCTGGGCCCACGGCATAAGCGCCAGGCCAAGCGATAAACTGAGTAGATTTACTGTGAACTTGCGCATTCCTGGCCCCAATCCGGTATTAATTCACCTTTTGCGGTGAAGCGAAAACGATGCTGATCCCATCCTTGCCCAAAAAGAGTCAGCACGTAGCTGTAATAGGCGTTGTTATCGGGAAAATGGTCCGCAACGCGCTGGCGCTGAACCGCCTGGGCATCACGTTGTTGTAAAAACGGCAGCATAGCGGCAGAGAATCCGACCGGGCCGTCGCCGGTGCGTTTCCCCGTCGCCACATCCACTTTCTCCGGCGGTACACCCCGTTTCATGGTCTTTGCCGCCATCGGCTGGAAGCGCGTCAGCAGCCGGGCTTTCTGAGGATCGTTGTCACTCATCATGCCCACCCAGAGATACACGCGGATGGCGTCGTAGCCGCCCACCAGCGCCTTATCCTGCTGTAACCGCCAGCCTCTGTTTTTCTGATACTGCACCCAGTCCGGCGAGAAGCCTTTCGGCGCAGTCTCCAGCAGCAGGCGCAGATTGGTTTCACGAAGCTGGGTCCACGGGGTACCAAAACGCGTGAAATAACTCGCTAACTGCGGAGGAAGATAGCTGGGGTTAAAGCGCCAGGCGTGTTCATCGGCAAAGCCGACTTTACCGGGAAGCAGCATTGCGCCAAGCCCCGGGACTTTCACTACTTCCTCGCTGACAATGCGTTTCAGCAGCGCTTTACCCGTGCGGGTATAGTCCGGATGTTTCCACAGCCGACCCGCTTCAAGCAGTGACCAGGCGATCCAGACATCGGCGTCAGAGGCGGAGTTGGTATCAATCACCGCCCACGTCTCTTTATCTTTCTGACCCCATAGCCAGGCAGGCAGATGGTCGTTGAGATCGCCACCGGCAAGATTATCGCGCGTCCACGTCAGCAGCTGGTCAAAGGCTTTGCGATCGTTCGCCGCAAGGGCAAAGAACAAGGCGTAGCTTTGCCCTTCCGAGGTCGTAATTTTGCGCGTGTCGCTGGGATCAACGACACGCCCGCCCTCGCTGATGTAGTCCTTTTTAAACTGCTCCCAGGCAGGCCAGGTACAGGCGGCGCGAAGAGGAAGCGCCGCCAGCATCACCGCTGCTAATACACACCAGCGAAAGGCTTTCATCACATCTTACTCATCCGGGTTCAGACGACGACGGCTGATAATTCGCAGCAGACGCCACAGCACCCATGCCAGCAAGACCACGCTGACCGCAGCCAGGATGGCGAGCAGAACCGGATGGTTAGCCAGCGCATACCACAGGCGTTCAAACCACGGCAGATGGCCTACGTAGTAAACATCGCCCACGCGCAGGCTATTGACGCCGGACTCACGGATCACCGACACGGAACCAAACATCGCAGCACGTTTACCGCTGTCGTTCATGGCCGTATTGAGCAGTTCATACCCGCGCGGGCTGTCCGCCAGGAGAGCCACCACGCTACGCTGTTCGTTGTAAGGCGACTGGAAGCCTACCACCGCGGCCATTGCCCCCTGAGACGTTACCGTCGTCTGCGCGCTGGCCTGACGGTCGTTCACATCCGGCATAATGCTCGGGAACTCGGTCTGGCGCAGCGGCGTGTTAACCCAGGACTGGGCCGCTTTCACCAGCAGATCGATACGTTTGTCATCCTTCAGCTTGTCCGGAATGCTACCGATCACCATGATGTCAGCGTCTTTGTTCTGAATCTGGCTGCCATCGTCCGTCAACGTGACGTTAATCGCCGGTAATCCCGTCTGTCCCCCAACTGTCGCCATGGTGTCCAGCAGGGTCGTGACCTGACCTTCGTTTGGCGCTTTTGGCATCACCACAATGGACTCAGAGAGATCGGCCATGCGGCTGAACGGGAAGCCCGCGTTAGCAAACGCGCGCAGGTCCGGCATCGCCAGGAAGTGATAGTACTTCGAGAAGTCGATGGTCGACTCATCGCCAATCACCACGTGGTTCTGAACCGGCTGGAAGGTGATGCAGTTTTCCGCCGAGCCGCCGGGCATCGGGTTCATGTACTGGAAGTCAAAGCGCAGCTGGTTTATCGCACCCAGCTTCAGAGCCGGGATGGAGACATCCGTTTTACCGTCCAGCAGCCCCTGCAGCACCGGCAGGCGAAGCATCAGGCGGTTAGTATCCTGCGTGCTTTGCAGGCTGAATGACTGCAGGAACTGATTGTTCAGGCTGATATCCATGCGCGAGCTGTCTTTGGTCGCTGGCGCGGTATAGCGGTAGTTCAGATTGATATCAATACCGTTGGTACGCAGCAGATACAGATCCGGCGGCAGATTCAGCGACAGGCTAATCGGCGCTGGCTCAAGCCCCGTCGCCTGCAGCTGTTCTTCATAGGTTTTCAGCTCACCGAATGTCACCGCACGGTCGGTACGCACCCAGTTTGGCGCATCATAAGGTTTACGCGCCAGCAGCGGTTTGACCTCATCCACCACAACGCTGTCGCCACGGAAAAGGACGTTACCCTGAGCAATGGCTTTTGCTGCCTGCACCAGATCTTTATCATCACGGCCAAAGACCACCAGCAGCTTCACGTACGGGTTTTCCGGGTGGCTAATCATCTCAATGGTCGGCGCTTTGACGTCCGGACGATCGCGCAGGAAGGCCGGGCGTTTCGCGTTGGTCGCAAACACAATGGCATTTCTGTCCGGCAGTTTGTCATACATCGCCGGGAAGCTCTGGCCACGCCAGCCCGCACGCGAACCAAACCAGGAGGCCACAATGGTCGCCGCCAGCTGCTCGGTCACGTCCGGGGACGAGGCAAACACCATCGGCAGCGTGAGCGGGCGGTTATCCCGCGGATCGAAGAACGGAACCGGGAAGGCCGAGAGATCGTTTTTCAGCGCCAGCGACTGGTAGGTCATCTGCAGCGAGGAGTTACGCCCGACGTCCATCCACAGCGTGTTGCTGGCCGGATTTTCGCAGACATCGCGGTAGTGACCGACAAACTCCAGGCGGATGCGGTTAAAGTCGGTGATGAACAGCGGGTTGATCGGCACCTGAGCCTGGGTTTTCTTGCCCAGCTGCTCTTTCGTGACCGGCAGAACGTCCATCAGCTCATCATTCAGGTAGACCTTCAGCTGAGACTGGGTCGGCAGCAGCGACGGTGACGGGGTGTATTCAAGGTTCAGCACCGCATTAGAGACGACCTCATCGCTGCGCATGCCAAACTCAATGCCGCCGTTAGGGTTGATGCCGCGCAGCACCATGCTGCCCGGAGGCGGTGCGATTTGCGCGAAGGTCAGCTTCACGTCCCGCGACGGCGCATTGTCCGCAACGACGGGCGCATTCGCCCCCCGGACGCCCGGCATTACCTGCCCGATGACCTGACCGTCTGCCGGCAGGGTGTTCCCCTCCGTTGGCTGGTTCGGCGTGATATTTTCTGTTTGACCAGGTGCCGCGGTGACAACCGGATCGGTTGCTTGCGCGACGACAGGTACCGTTGGCGCAGGCGTTGCCGCTGCGTTACCAGGAGCTGCGTTAGCCATTGTTGCGGGGATAACATTCATCCCCATTGCCACTGCACATAACCAGGAAAGTTTTGTTTTCATCGCGTTATCATCATTGTTGAGCCATAACCGGGTCCGCCTGCTTCGCCTCATCCCGCTCAGGACGGCGAGGAATGAACGACACGACCCAGGAAACCAGCGAAGTAAGTGACCGGAAAATTAATTTCACCGACGACGGGGCAAATTCTGCAAGGTGACGATAGCCACGGAACCCCAGCTTCAGAATATCCAGCAGGCTTTCCAGTGGTTTATCTTCCGGGAAGCTGTCCTGCCAGAGAGCCCACGTATCCGCGCGGGCAAACGTACACTGCACAAAATCGATATGTTGCTTTTTGGTCAACGGCATCAGCTGCAGACCGACTTCATTGCCCGCCACGCGAACCACCTGCGTCGGGAAGACATACTCCTGCTGACCGCGCTTGAGCAGCAGGTTAACTTTCTGCCCTTCCAGCACCTTCGCCTGGCCGTTGATTTTGATCCCCAGACCGCCGTCAGAGAAGTCGTGCACGGTACAGGAGAAGAGGTGGCCATCTTCACGGGCGATCGCCGCAGGCATGCAGATTTCAACGCGATGCGCGCGACGAACCTGTTTGCTCTCCACCGACACCGCCACCGCGCCGCCGAGGATAATCAGGTTGTAGAAGACCCAGGCCATACTGACGAAGACGGTCAGGATTTCATTTTCCGGGCCGTAGAAGTAACGCCAGATACCGGCGATGACGCCCACGATATTCAGCAGCACCAGGAAGATATACGGCCGGGAGATCACCCAGTCGACGTACTCCTCTTCCACCAGCCCGCCCTTCGCGGTGACGTTGAATTTCCCTTTGTGCGGGTTAATCAGCGCCACCATCGTCGGCGGCGCGATGTACCAGGCCAGCACCGTTTCGTAGATTTCACTCCAGAAGGAGTGGCGGTATTTACCCTGTATCTTCGAGTTTGTCAGGCTCGCGTGGATCATGTGCGGCAGAACAAACAGCGCAATCATCAGCGCCGGGGCGTAGATGATATAAGCGTGAAGGAGCAGGAACGCCAGCGGCGCGGTCAGGAAGATCAGCCGCGGGATGCCGGATAAGAAGTGGAACATGGCGTTGACGTAGCAAAGACGCTGCGCCAGCTTGAGCCCTTTCCCGATCAGGGGGTTATCGAGACGGAAAATCTGCACCATACCGCGCGCCCAGCGAATACGCTGACCAATGTGCGCCGACAGTGACTCCGTTGCCAGACCGGCAGCCTGCGGAATACGCATATAGGCTGAGGTGTAGCCACGACGGTGCAGGCGCAGAGAGGTGTGCGCATCTTCAGTGACCGTTTCGACGGCGATGCCGCCAATTTCATCCAGCGGTTTACGGCGGATTACCGCGCATGAACCGCAGAAGAAGGTGGCATCCCACATGTCGTTTCCGTCCTGCACCAGGCCATAGAACAGCGTGCCTTCGTTCGGGGTCTTACGGAAACGGCCAAGGTTACGTTCAAACGGGTCCGGCGAGAAGAAGTGGTGCGGCGTCTGCATCATCGCCAGCTCTTTCTCCTTCAGGAACCAGCCCATGGTCATCTGCAGGAACGAGCGCGTCGGCACGTGGTCGCAGTCAAAGATCGAAACAAACTCCCCGGTGGCATACTTCAACGCGTTGTTGATGTTGCCGGCCTTAGCGTGTTCATGCGTCGGACGGGCGATGTATTCGACGCCGACCTCCTCCGCGAACTGGCGGAACGCCGGACGGTTGCCGTCATCCAGAATCCAGACCTTGAGCTTATCTTTCGGCCAGTCGATGCCCAGCGCGGCATAGATGGTGTTCTTCACCACGCTCAGGTCTTCGTTGTAGGTCGGCACGAAGAGATCGACGGTTGGCCACTGGGTCGTATCTTTTGGCAGCGGAACCGGCTGGCGGTTGAGCGGCCAAATCACCTGGAAATAGCCCAGCACCAGCACGATCCAGGCGTAGGTTTCAGCAAACAGCAGCACCAGGCCGCACACCAGACTCACCGGGTCGTCCCAGTTCAGCGTCGAGGTATAACGCCACCAGATGTAGCGACAGGAGACGGTCAGCGACAATACGATCAGCATCAGCGCCGAGAAGCGGCCCGGAATTCGGCGCACCAGCAGCGCCACGCCCCACAGCAGGATCAGGAAGGTGAACTGCGCCAGAGGGTTGAAAGGCTGCGTAATACAGACCAGCGCCAGAATGAGCGAGAACACGACGCTCACGCCGAGAATAAAACGCCGCAAGCCCGGGTGGAGATGCCCGAGCTCTTTATGGTTATCCAGATGGCTGGTCTTATCGCTGACGCTGTTGGGCAGTCTGTCCAGCCACTGATGGTAGCGTTCACGTAACTGCTGCACGCGGGAGAAGCTTCGCCAGTGCGGCGTTATTTTCTCTGAGCGGGATGACGTGACCACCAGCCAGATAGCCTGAATGAGATAACGTGCTGGATCCAGAGGACGCGGCCGGTTGGGATTAATGTGCGGATATAGCTCACTGTGCCGGGCACGTATGCGCTGCCAGCGCGGGTGTTCGAGTGGAATAAACATCCAGGCCAGAATCATCCAGAAACAGCCGAGCGCGGCGCTAAATGCCGACGCGCCGTGACGGCGAAAATGCCGGTAATGTTCGCTCAAACGCGAACTGACCGGTGGGATGAGTAACCAACTGGCGAGACGACTCATACATCACTCCCTGCATGCTTCGCCCTGTTGGCGAAGTTCAGCAGACACCAGTTAGCCAGCGTCAGGATCTCTTCTGCCGCCAGTGAATCGCTGCGGTATTCGCCGAGCGGTTGCTTCGACGCAAGGCATTCCGCCATCCCCTCATCACGATGGATGACAATAGGGAGCAGGCGGCGCTGGCTTTGCAGCCAGACCTGATACAGATCGTCCTGAATCTGGCTGCCAATGCGCAAATCGTTAATCAGGATATGGCCATTTTGAGGTAGCCCCTGCTGATGCAGGCGGATATGGCAGTTCGCATCGACGTTAACGATCGAGAGGACGTGATCGCAATGGGCGATAAGCTGTCGGGTCAGCGTACCGGCACCGTGCGGCAGATCCAGCAGGATCCACTTGTAGTGCCCCTTTTCTTTGAGGGTTTGCAGCGCCAGCGTGAACTGCGAAAACAGGCGCTGATACGCGGCTTCATTCTCGCGTTCCGCGGTGGTCAGTTGACCAAACGGCAGCAGATCGAGCTGGGAGGTATAGCGCATCCCTGCATCCTGCCAGTCTTTATCATCAAGCAGCGCGCGGGCCCAGCCCTCTTCGCGAGTAAAGTCGACGTTAAACGACATACGCAACAAATTATCGGCGCAGGCGTCAATAACCAGCACCGATTCACCTAAAAGCTGTAATGACCACGCCAGCGCCGCGGTAACAGATGTGGTACCCACACCGCCACGGACGCCCTGTAATCCGAGTATGGCCATCAATGGCTCCCTTATTGTTGATGGGCGAATTCAGCTAATAACGGCCAGCGTTTAATAGCCGCGGCCAACTGTTCCCGCTGGGAAATATCGGTGTAATCTATTTCAGGTAAAGAAAAGGCCTGCGTCAGCGCCAGAAAATCGTTTTGGAATGTGTAACCCAGGGTCGAGTCGACTGGGGTACCAGATTCATTATTATCCATTCTTTTTCCATCCCTTTGAGGAAAATCGCACGCTAAAGAAGTTGCGGGGCTTCCTGCCCTGACAAATTTCATTTACATGCTAAATCTGATGTTCTTTAATTTCAATGTTAGGTTTATTTCTACGCTTTCGCTAGTAAACTGAGATACAGATAAATTAGACGAAAAGAGGGACACCGTGGACTCCATATTTTCTATTGGCATCCAGTCATTATGGGACGAATTGAGCCACATGCCAGTCGGAGGAGTCTGGTGGATTAATACGGACCGAAATGAAGATGCTATCAGTCTGGTAAACCAGACAATTGCTGCCCAGGATAAGGATTCCCGCGTGGCCGTCATTAGCATGGGCGAAGATCCGAAGAAAATTATCACGCTGGAAAACGATCGCGGGCCTCAGACGGTGCGATTATTTTCCATGACATCGGATGCCGATAGTCTATACTTTTTGTCCCGCGATGTTCAGTGCACTATTGATCCGGATCACTATTTGGTGATCCTTAAATGCGCAAATAACGTCCTGCAAAATATCCCTGCTGAAAAACTGCTGCCGTGGCTGGAAAAAATCAATAAATGGGCAAAATTTCAAAATTGCACGCTATTGATAGTCAATCCCGGCAGTAATAATGACAAGCTGTTCTCACTTTTAATGGGTGAATATCGTTCCCTGTTCGGTCTGGCAAGCGTTCGTGACCAGGTGGGAAGCTATCTCTACGATATTGCTTTCTGGTGTAATGAAAAAGGCGTGAGCGCCAGGCAACAACTTACGCTGAAACAAATTGAGGGTAAGTGGCACCTGGCACAGCAGGAAGAAACCGTGGTGCAGCCGCGCAGTGATGAAAAACGCATTCTGAGCCATATCGCGGTTTTAGAGGGAGCGCCCGCCCTGTCGGAAAACTGGTCGCTGTTTGAATCTAACGAAGACCTTTTCCATGAAGCCCGCACAACCCAGGCGGCAACCCTTATTTTCTCATTGATGCAGAATAACCAGATTGAGACGCTGGCAAGGCAGATCCACACCTTGCGCCGCCAGCGCGGAAGCGCGTTAAAAATCATCGTGCGTGAAAACAATACCAGCCTGCGCGCCACCGATGAGCGTCTGCTCCTGGGCTGTGGTGCAAATATGGTCATTCCCTGGAACGCGCCGCTGTCACGCTGCCTGACGCTTATCGAAAGCGTTCAGGGTCAGCAGTTTAGCCGCCATGTGCCGGAAGACATTTCTACGCTGCTCTCTATGACGCAGCCGATGAAGCTGCGTGGATACCAAAAATGGGATACCTTCTGCGACGCCGTGGGCAACATGATGAACAACACGCTTCTTCCTGCTGACGGAAAAGGGGTTATGGTTGCCCTGCGCCCTGTTCCGGGTATCCGCGTTGAACAGGCGCTTACCTTATGCCGCCCTAACCGTACAGGGGACATCATGACCATTGGCGACAATCGCCTGGTGCTGTTTTTGTCCTTCTGCCGGGTAAACGATCTTGATACGGCGCTTAACCACATCTTCCCCCTGCCTACAGGGGATATTTTCTCGAACCGTATGATTTGGTTCGAAGATAATACGATTAGCGCGGAGCTGGTGCAGATGCGTGCGCTCCAGCCGGAACAATGGGCCAAGCCGCTCGCTATCAAGAGCGATGCCAAACCGATCCTCAATGCCAGACATGATGGACACGTCTGGCGTCGGGTTCCGGAACCCCTTCGCTTATTAACAGACAACGCGGAGAACGCATCATCATGAATATCAGCGATATCATTCAACTGGTTATATTCTGTGCGCTGATCTTTTTCCCGCTTGGCTACTATGCGCGCCATTCCATACGCCGTATCCGTGATACGGCCAGAGTGCTGTTTATTAAACCTCGCTATGTAAAACCAGCCGGAACACTGACACGGGCATCACACGTCAAGGCAGACCGAAAACATGACTAATTCTACCTATACCGCTTCGTCACCCTCGCCGCTCTGGCAATACTGGCGCGGCCTTTCCGGCTGGAACTTCTACTTTCTGGTGAAGTTTGGCCTGCTGTGGGCAGGCTATCTGAATTTCCATCCCCTTCTCAACCTCGTGTTTATGGCCTTCCTGCTAATGCCGCTGCCGAATATCAGACTGCATCGCTTACGCCACTGGGTCGCGATACCTGTCGGCTTTGCGCTGTTCTGGCATGATACCTGGCTACCGGGGCCGGACAGCATTATGAGCCAGGGGTCGCAGGTGGCGGGCTTTAGCGCCAGCTATGTCCTCGATCTGACCGAGCGCTTTATTAACTGGCAGATGATCGGCGCGGTATTTGTGCTGCTGGTTGCCTGGCTGTTCCTGTCACAGTGGATCCGCGTTACGGTGTTTGTCGTCGCGATTATGATCTGGCTTAACGTGCTTACGCTGGCTGGCCCAAGCTTTTCCCTGTGGCCTGCCGGTCAACCGACCACCACGGTGACCACCACCGGGGGAAGCGCAGCGGCCACCGTCACCGCAGCAGGCGATACGCCAGTGGTGGGTGATATCCCAACCCAGACCGCACCGCCGACCTCGACAAACCTGAACGCCTGGCTCTCCAGTTTCTATACCGCGGAAGATAAGCGACAGACTAAATTCCCGGATGCGCTGCCAGCGGATGCTCAGCCGTTTGAACTGCTGGTGATCAACATCTGCTCTCTCTCCTGGGCCGACGTGGACGCCGCCGGACTGATGTCTCATCCGCTGTGGTCACACTTCGATATTCAGTTTAAAGATTTCAACTCTGCCACCTCGTATAGCGGCCCGGCGGCGATACGCCTGCTGCGTGCAAGCTGCGGTCAGGCATCGCATAAAAACCTGTATCAACCCGCCGGCAACCAGTGTTATCTGTTCGATAACCTCGCAAAGCTGGGCTTTACGCAGCATCTGATGCTGGGACATAACGGCCAGTTCGGTAACTTCCTGAAAGAGGTACGCGAAGAGGGCGGCATGCAGTCACCGCTGATGGACCAAACCGGTCTTCCTGTCTCACTGCTGGGCTTCGACGGCTCGCCTGTCTATGACGATTCCGCTGTCCTGCAACGCTGGCTGCAGACCATCGAAAAAGACAGTAATCCGCGCAGCGCGACATTCTTTAACACCCTGCCGCTTCACGACGGCAACCATTTCCCGGGCGTGAGCAAAACGGCTGATTATAAAGTGCGTGCGCAGAAGTTCTTTGACGAGCTGGACGCGTTCTTCACGGAGCTGGAAAAATCAGGTCGTAAAGTGATGGTGGTTGTGGTGCCTGAGCACGGTGGCGCGCTGAAAGGCGACAGAATGCAGGTGTCAGGCCTGCGTGATATCCCAAGCCCGTCGATTACCAACGTACCTGCAGGCATTAAATTCTTTGGTATGAAGGCACCGCATCAGGGCGCACCAATAGAGATTACACAGCCAACCAGCTATCTGGCGATCTCAGAACTGGTTGCCCGCGCCGTTGACGGGAAACTCTTTGTGGAAGATAGCGTGAACTGGGATCAGCTCACCAGCAAACTGCCGCAAACGGCGGAAGTTTCAGAGAACGCTAACGCGGTGGTGATCCAGTATCAGAACAAACCTTACGTTCGTCTGAACGGCGGGGATTGGGTACCGTATCCGCAGTAACTGATTTACCCCTCACCCTCTCCCCATCGGGGAGAGGGGATAGTCGGTGCGTTATTATTGCGCTGAAATCCACACCAGCATTTTCAGGCTTGCCGAATAGTAGTCGTCTTTGGAGGTGATTTCGGGTTCTCCGGAAGGCTGCCCCATCGTTAAATCACGTACGGCCAACAGACCACCTTCCATCATGTAAGGCGCATATTCGTTAGTGGTGACGTTAACCCAGGCGGGCGTTTGTTCCCGTGGGAACTGACCGAACCACGCTTTCCACGGCGCCAGAAGCGGGCTTTGTTTATCAGACCAGGCAACGTACAGCGGAATACGAATCGCGTCATAGCTCATTCGCGGCGGCCAGCCTTTAGCGGGCACCAGCTTGCCATCTGATGCCAGTGAAACCCAGTCAGCGGGCAGATCCGCTTTACCCGAGCCCATTTTTCCCAGCAGGCGTTTCCCGTCCTTAATCAAATCGCGCCAGACCGGCAAATGACTGCGTCCGGCGAAGGCCTGCCAGGCCGGAAACACGAAATAGGAAGGATTAAGGACCACTTCACCGTCAAGCTTAAATCCCTGGACGCCGGGCAGCATCACGCGGTAACCCGCATAGCGGATGACGCTATGGGCAACCAGCGCTTTTGTAATGGCATCCGATGCGGCGCTGTAGCGTTTGTCATGCCAGCGGGCATCGGCTTTAAGCAGCGCCCAGGCAATCAGCACATCGCCATCGGCGGCGTTGTTTTTGTCAGCGACCGGGTTGGACTCTGCCGGGTTATAGCGCCAGTAAAACAGACCGTTCTCTTTGTTCTTCAGCTCACGGTTTGTCCATTGCCAGAGCTTATCGAACGTAGCTTTATCGTCGTTGGCCACTGCCATCAGCATGGCAAAGCCCTGACCTTCCGTATGCGACACGCCGCCATTGCCGGTATCGACAATGCGGCCTTCCGGTTTGAAAAAGCGTGCCTTGTAACTCTCCCAGGCCTGTCCCGCCTGAGAGAGGGGTGAGAACAACAAGCTCATCATGACGGCCAGCGTCGCGCAGACGGGTTTTCGCATCATTCACTCCATCCGGTTATTCGGCACTCCGCAGAGAAATCTCACCGCCCATCCAGGGTTTGATTACGCCATCCTGCTCCAGAAGCAGCGCGCCCTGAGCGTCAATACCGCGGGAAGTGCCGTAGATCTCTTTATCACCAATCAGCAATTTCACCGGGCGGTTGATGAAGTTATCCAGCTTTTCCCAACGAGACAGGAAGGGTGCCAGCCCTTCCTGCTCAAAAAGCGTGAGCGAGCTGCGCAGCTCTTTAATCATACGTACGGCCAGGGTGTTACGATCGATGACGATCCCCGCCTCCTGGAGGTTAGTCCAGGCCTGATTCACCACATCATTTTGGACATTGCGCATCACCATATTGAGGCCCGCGCCAATGACGATTTGCGCCGCATCGCCCGTTTTTCCCGTCAGTTCGACCAGAATGCCGGCAAGTTTACGATCGTTGAGATACAGATCGTTAGGCCATTTAACACGCACCTGATCCGCCCCCAGATCGTGCAGCACTTCCGCCATGACGATGCCGATGACCAGACTCAGGCCAATGGCAGCGGCCGGGCCCTGATCCAGTCGCCAGTACATGGACAGATAGAGGTTAGCGCCAAAGGGCGAAAACCACTTGCGGCCGCGACGGCCACGCCCGGCCTGTTGATATTCAGCAACGCAGGCATCACCAGATTTCAGCTCAGGTAAACGATCCAGAAGATACTGGTTCGTCGAATCAATCACCGGCAGCACCGCAACATTGCCGTGTCCAATCTGGCTGCGGATCGCTTCTTCATTCAGCAATTGAATCGGCTCCGGCAGGCTATAGCCTTTTCCGGGAACCGTGAACACATCAACACCCCAGTCACGGAGCGTCTGGATATGTTTATTGATAGCAGCACGGCTCATGCCAAGCCGTTCACCCAGCTGTTCGCCGGAATGAAACTCACCGTCAGCAAGGATGCTAATCAGGGTTAAGGGGATAGTATTATCCTTCACGCGATAGTCTCCACGGCATTGACTTCACCTGTGCGGCCAATGAAGCGAACTTCTGGCTCCAGCCAGACGTTGAATTTTTCGCCCACACGCTGGCGAACGTAGTGAGCCAGCTGTACGACATCATCGCTGGTCGCATCGCGTTGGTTAATCAGCACCAGGGCCTGCTGTCGGTGAACGGCTGCGCCGCCGACTGAAGAGCCTTTTAGCTGGCATTGATCGATAAGCCATCCTGCTGCCAACTTCACGCTACCATCCGCCTGGGGGTAATGTGGCGCTGCGGGCCATCCTTCAAGAAAGACTTTTGCATTTTCGCCGCTGATAACCGGGTTTTTGAAGAAACTGCCAGCGTTTCCGTTAATTTTGGGATCGGGAAGCTTGGACATCCGCATATGGCAAACTGAGTCAAAAACGTCACGTGCGGTAACGGTAGCCGGATCGAGACGCGTTAAATCCCCGTAGGTCAATATGGGCTGCCAGTTCTTCGACAGACGCAGACCCACGCCGACAATCACGTAGCGATCCTGATATTCATGCTTGAAGATACTATCACGATAGCCAAATCGGCACTGTTCTGCCGTTAAACGCTTAGCCGTTCCGGTCGCCAGTTCGATGCAGTCGACATATTCGCAGACATGTTTCAGTTCGATGCCGTAGGCGCCGATGTTTTGAATAGGTGACGATCCGGCGCAGCCTGGAATAAGCGCAAGGTTTTCCAGACCCGGCATCCCTTTTTCGAGGGTAAATTGCACCAGATGATGCCAGTTTTCTCCGGCACCCACGTGCACGTGCCAGCTGTCGGCACCCTCTTCCACATCAATTCCCATGATGCGGTTAACGATCACCGTTCCCGCAAAATCGTCGAGAAACAGGACATTACTTCCTTCGCCCAGAATCAGTACGGGTTCGTTTTTTTCTGTTGCGCTTTGCCATGCATCCAGCAGCTGCTGTGCAGTATCGGCACGTACAATTTGATTAGCATTGCGTTGAATGCCAAAGGTATTCCAGGGCTTAAGGGAGTGGTTCATAGACGCTATCCTGATGCAAAAACGCTGGTAGTTTACCGTATAAGCAGGGTGATGGGGGATCAGTTTGTGCAGCGTATAAACGCAAAAAGGCCATCCTTTCGGATGGCCTCTTCACTTATTTGATGCCTGGCAGTTCCCTACTCTCACATGGGGAGACCCCACACTACCATCGGCGCTACGGCGTTTCACTTCTGAGTTCGGCATGGGGTCAGGTGGGACCACCGCGCTAAAGCCGCCAGGCAAATTCTGTTAAATCTGTATCAGAGCTGAAAATCGCGTCTCTCTTCGCCGAAACAGCTTCGGCGTTGTAAGGTTAAGCCTCACGGTTCATTAGTATCGGTTAGCTCAACGCATCGCTGCGCTTACACACCCGACCTATCAACGTCGTAGTCTTCAACGTTCCTTCAGGACCCTTAAAGGGTCAGGGAGAACTCATCTCGGGGCAAGTTTCGTGCTTAGATGCTTTCAGCACTTATCTTTTCCGCATTTAGCTACCGGGCAGTGCCATTGGCATGACAACCCGAACACCAGTGATGCGTCCACTCCGGTCCTCTCGTACTAGGAGCAGCCCCCCTCAATTCTCCAGCGCCCACGGCAGATAGGGACCGAACTGTCTCACGACGTTCTAAACCCAGCTCGCGTACCACTTTAAATGGCGAACAGCCATACCCTTGGGACCTACTTCAGCCCCAGGATGTGATGAGCCGACATCGAGGTGCCAAACACCGCCGTCGATATGAACTCTTGGGCGGTATCAGCCTGTTATCCCCGGAGTACCTTTTATCCGTTGAGCGATGGCCCTTCCATTCAGAACCACCGGATCACTATGACCTGCTTTCGCACCTGCTCGAGCCGTCACTCTCGCAGTCAAGCTAGCTTATGCCATTGCACTAACCTCCTGATGTCCGACCAGGATTAGCTAACCTTCGTGCTCCTCCGTTACTCTTTGGGAGGAGACCGCCCCAGTCAAACTACCCACCAGACACTGTCCGCAACCCGGATTACGGGTCTACGTTAGAACACCAGCCATTAAAGGGTGGTATTTCAAGGTCGGCTCCACGCAGACTGGCGTCCACGCTTCAAAGCCTCCCACCTATCCTACACATCAAGGACCAGTGTTCAGTGTCAAGCTATAGTAAAGGTTCACGGGGTCTTTCCGTCTTGCCGCGGGTACACTGCATCTTCACAGCGAGTTCAATTTCACTGAGTCTCGGGTGGAGACAGCCTGGCCATCATTACGCCATTCGTGCAGGTCGGAACTTACCCGACAAGGAATTTCGCTACCTTAGGACCGTTATAGTTACGGCCGCCGTTTACCGGGGCTTCGATCAAGAGCTTCGCGTTGCCGCTAACCCCATCAATTAACCTTCCGGCACCGGGCAGGCGTCACACCGTATACGTCCACTTTCGTGTTTGCACAGTGCTGTGTTTTTAATAAACAGTTGCAGCCAGCTGGTATCTTCGACTGATTTCAGCTCCACCCGCAGGGGCTTCACCTACATATCAGCGTGCCTTCTCCCGAAGTTACGGCACCATTTTGCCTAGTTCCTTCACCCGAGTTCTCTCAAGCGCCTTGGTATTCTCTACCTGACCACCTGTGTCGGTTTGGGGTACGATTTGATGTTACCTGATGCTTAGAGGCTTTTCCTGGAAGCAGGGCATTTGTTACTTCAGCACCGTAGTGCCTCGTCATCACACCTCAGCGTTAAAAGGTACCGGATTTACCTGGAACCTCCGCCTACATGCTTAAACCGGGACAACCGTCGCCCGGCTAACATAGCCTTCTCCGTCCCCCCTTCGCAGTAACACCAAGTACAGGAATATTAACCTGTTTCCCATCGACTACGCCTTTCGGCCTCGCCTTAGGGGTCGACTCACCCTGCCCCGATTAACGTTGGACAGGAACCCTTGGTCTTCCGGCGAGCGGGCTTTTCACCCGCTTTATCGTTACTTATGTCAGCATTCGCACTTCTGATACCTCCAGCATGCCTCACAGCACACCTTCAACGGCTTACAGAACGCTCCCCTACCCAACAACACATAGTGTCGCTGCCGCAGCTTCGGTGCATGGTTTAGCCCCGTTACATCTTCCGCGCAGGCCGACTCGACCAGTGAGCTATTACGCTTTCTTTAAATGATGGCTGCTTCTAAGCCAACATCCTGGCTGTCTGTGCCTTCCCACATCGTTTCCCACTTAACCATGACTTTGGGACCTTAGCTGGCGGTCTGGGTTGTTTCCCTCTTCACGACGGACGTTAGCACCCGCCGTGTGTCTCCCGTGATAACATTCTTCGGTATTCGTAGTTTGCATCGGGTTGGTAAGCCGGGATGGCCCCCTAGCCGAAACAGTGCTCTACCCCCGAAGATGAGTTCACGAGGCGCTACCTAAATAGCTTTCGGGGAGAACCAGCTATCTCCCGGTTTGATTGGCCTTTCACCCCCAGCCACAAGTCATCCGCTAATTTTTCAACATTAGTCGGTTCGGTCCTCCAGTTAGTGTTACCCAACCTTCAACCTGCCCATGGCTAGATCACCGGGTTTCGGGTCTATACCCTGCAACTTAACGCCCAGTTAAGACTCGGTTTCCCTTCGGCTCCCCTATACGGTTAACCTTGCTACAGAATATAAGTCGCTGACCCATTATACAAAAGGTACGCAGTCACACCACGAAGGTGCTCCCACTGCTTGTACGTACACGGTTTCAGGTTCTTTTTCACTCCCCTCGCCGGGGTTCTTTTCGCCTTTCCCTCACGGTACTGGTTCACTATCGGTCAGTCAGGAGTATTTAGCCTTGGAGGATGGTCCCCCCATATTCAGACAGGATACCACGTGTCCCGCCCTACTCTTCGAGTTCACAGCCTGTGTGCTTTCGTGTACGGGACTGTCACCCTGTACCGTGCGACTTTCCAGACGCTTCCACTAACACACAAGCTGATTCAGACTCTGGGCTGCTCCCCGTTCGCTCGCCGCTACTGGGGGAATCTCGGTTGATTTCTTTTCCTCGGGGTACTTAGATGTTTCAGTTCCCCCGGTTCGCCTCGTTAACCTATGTATTCAGTTAACGATAGTGCAACGAATTGCACTGGGTTTCCCCATTCGGACATCGCCGGGTCAAAGGTTCATATCACCTCGCCGGCGCTTTTCGCAGATTAGCACGTCCTTCATCGCCTCTGACTGCCAGGGCATCCACCGTGTACGCTTAGTCGCTTAACCTCACAACCCGAAGATGTTTCACTTCTGATTGCGAAAATTTGAGAGACTCGAACACACCATTAAAGATGTGTCGTTTCAATTTTCAGCTTGATCCAGATTTTTAAAGAGCAAAACTTCGCAGTGCACCTTTTCAGGTTCACTCTGAAGTTTTCTTGTGTTCGCAGTAAAAGATGGTGGAGCTATGCGGGATCGAACCGCAGACCTCCTGCGTGCAAAGCAGGCGCTCTCCCAGCTGAGCTATAGCCCCATCGTTTGTAATCTCTGTACCGCTCATCCTTTAAAAGGAGTTTGGTAGGCCTGAGTGGACTTGAACCACCGACCTCACCCTTATCAGGGGTGCGCTCTAACCACCTGAGCTACAAGCCTGCAGAGATTTTTACTGCTGTTTTTCATCAGACAATCTGTGTGAGCACTACAAAGGCAGGTTCTTTAAGGTAAGGAGGTGATCCAACCGCAGGTTCCCCTACGGTTACCTTGTTACGACTTCACCCCAGTCATGAATCACAAAGTGGTAAGCGCCCTCCCGAAGGTTAAGCTACCTACTTCTTTTGCAACCCACTCCCATGGTGTGACGGGCGGTGTGTACAAGGCCC
This sequence comes from Enterobacter sp. 3U4, assembly GCF_057224565.1. NCBI lineage: Bacteria > Pseudomonadati > Pseudomonadota > Gammaproteobacteria > Enterobacterales > Enterobacteriaceae > Enterobacter > Enterobacter sp. 3U4. Next base: position 4,372,844 of record NZ_CP136665.1, on the reverse strand, counting down.
GGGAACGTATTCACCGTAGCATTCTGATCTACGATTACTAGCGATTCCGACTTCATGGAGTCGAGTTGCAGACTCCAATCCGGACTACGACGCACTTTATGAGGTCCGCTTGCTCTCGCGAGGTCGCTTCTCTTTGTATGCGCCATTGTAGCACGTGTGTAGCCCTACTCGTAAGGGCCATGATGACTTGACGTCATCCCCACCTTCCTCCAGTTTATCACTGGCAGTCTCCTTTGAGTTCCCGGCCGAACCGCTGGCAACAAAGGATAAGGGTTGCGCTCGTTGCGGGACTTAACCCAACATTTCACAACACGAGCTGACGACAGCCATGCAGCACCTGTCTCAGAGTTCCCGAAGGCACCAAAGCATCTCTGCTAAGTTCTCTGGATGTCAAGAGTAGGTAAGGTTCTTCGCGTTGCATCGAATTAAACCACATGCTCCACCGCTTGTGCGGGCCCCCGTCAATTCATTTGAGTTTTAACCTTGCGGCCGTACTCCCCAGGCGGTCGACTTAACGCGTTAGCTCCGGAAGCCACGCCTCAAGGGCACAACCTCCAAGTCGACATCGTTTACGGCGTGGACTACCAGGGTATCTAATCCTGTTTGCTCCCCACGCTTTCGCACCTGAGCGTCAGTCTTTGTCCAGGGGGCCGCCTTCGCCACCGGTATTCCTCCAGATCTCTACGCATTTCACCGCTACACCTGGAATTCTACCCCCCTCTACAAGACTCTAGCCTGCCAGTTTCGAATGCAGTTCCCAGGTTGAGCCCGGGGATTTCACATCCGACTTGACAGACCGCCTGCGTGCGCTTTACGCCCAGTAATTCCGATTAACGCTTGCACCCTCCGTATTACCGCGGCTGCTGGCACGGAGTTAGCCGGTGCTTCTTCTGCGGGTAACGTCAATTGCTGAGGTTATTAACCTCAACACCTTCCTCCCCGCTGAAAGTACTTTACAACCCGAAGGCCTTCTTCATACACGCGGCATGGCTGCATCAGGCTTGCGCCCATTGTGCAATATTCCCCACTGCTGCCTCCCGTAGGAGTCTGGACCGTGTCTCAGTTCCAGTGTGGCTGGTCATCCTCTCAGACCAGCTAGGGATCGTCGCCTAGGTGAGCCGTTACCCCACCTACTAGCTAATCCCATCTGGGCACATCTGATGGCAAGAGGCCCGAAGGTCCCCCTCTTTGGTCTTGCGACGTTATGCGGTATTAGCTACCGTTTCCAGTAGTTATCCCCCTCCATCAGGCAGTTTCCCAGACATTACTCACCCGTCCGCCGCTCGTCACCCAGGAGCAAGCTCCCTGTGCTACCGCTCGACTTGCATGTGTTAGGCCTGCCGCCAGCGTTCAATCTGAGCCATGATCAAACTCTTCAATTTAAGTTTGATGCTCGTGAATTAAACTTCGTAATGAATTACGTATGTTCACTCAGAGACTTGGTATTCATTTTTCGTCCGAGGACGTTAAGAATCCATGTCACTTTGAGTGCCCACACAGATTGTCTGATAAATTGTTAAAGAGCAGTGCCGCTTCGCTTTTCGCAGCGGCGCGGGGTGTGCATATTACGCTTTCCCGCTTCAGAGTCAAGCGTTTATTTACGCTATTCTCTGCTGACCCGGCGGCGTGTGTGCCGTTGTTCCGTGTCAGTGGAGGCGCATTATAGGGAGTTATTCTGAAGTGACAAGCACAAAATACAAAAAACTTTTCGTTCGCTCACTTTTCAAACTTAACGCTTATTTAAGTCGCGAATCGCCCGTTAAATGTGCGATTTCCCGCGCAAAACCGGCTACCTGCGACCAGTCGGTATAAACCACTTCTTTACGCGTGTCGGTTTCACCACCCGTCATCTTCATAATAAGACGGATCATAAAGCGGTCATACCAACGGTAGCGAGGGTAGCGCAGCGCGCCGGCAAAGACGGCGCACAGATCAGGCTGCCACGGCGAGCTGAGTAAAAACTTGCGCGTGTAGCTGTTGGTCTGCGGCGTGCGCTTCTCGGCTTTACGTGCGACAAGATTGACCGAGTAAAACGCACCGGGCAGTTTATTGAGCACCGCCGTGTGCTTTTTCACAAAGCGATCCAGCGCCGGATGGAAATGCCCGTAACGAATAGATGCACCAATCACCACGCGATCGTAATCCTGCCAGGTAATCTGATCCGCACGGTTCAGGTTTACCACATCCGAGTAAATCCCCAGCTCTTTGAGTTCAGATGCCAGATAGGCGGCAATCTCACGCGTTTGCCCGTCTCGCGTAGAGAAAAGAATCAGAGTTTTCATTAACGGCTCCTTACTCGCGCCAGAATGTAGGGGTGAACAGCACCAGCAGCGTAAAGACCTCAAGACGACCAAACAGCATATTGGCAATGAGTATCCATTTCGCGACCGGGTTCATACTGGCAAAGTTATCCGCCACAACGCCCAGGCCTGGCCCGAGGTTATTCAATGTTGCGACGACGGACGCAAAAGCGGAGAAATCATCCACTCCCGTCGCGATAATCGCCAGCATACTGACGATAAAGACCAGCGCATACGCCGAGAAGAATCCCCATACCGCTTCGAGGATACGTTCCGGCAGCGCGCGGTTCCCCAGCTTGATGCTGTAGACCGCGTTCGGGTGGACCAGACGCTTCAGCTCACGGTTGCCCTGCTTGAACAGCAGCAGAATACGGATCACCTTCAGGCCGCCGCCCGTCGACCCCGCACAGCCGCCGATAAACGCGGAACAGAGCAGAAGCACCGGCAGGAACAGCGGCCAACGGGCGATGCTGTCCGTGGTAAACCCAGCGGTCGTCGCCATCGATACCACCTGGAAGAAGGCCTGGTTTAGCGTGGTCAACGCGGAGTTATAGACATCATGGAACCAGAGCACCAGGGTACAGATGATCACCAGCGTCAGCTGGACGCCGATGAACATGCGGAACTCTGGGTCACGCCAGTACACCTTCAGGCTGCGCCCGCTCAGTAAAGAGAAGTGCAGACCGTAGTTACAGCCAGAGATCAGCAGGAAAATGGCAATGATAGTGTTAATCGTTGGGCTGTCGAAGTAGCCCACGCTGGCATCGTGGGTAGAGAACCCGCCAATCGCAATCGTCGCAAAGCTGTGCCCGATAGCATCGAACGCAGGCATCCCGGCAAACCATAGCGCCAGCGCACAGGCTACCGTCAGCAAGACATAAATCAGCCAGAGGGTTTTTGCCGTCTCGGCAATGCGCGGCCGCATCTTATTGTCTTTCAGCGGGCCGGGCATTTCAGCGCGGTAAAGCTGCATCCCACCAACGCCCAGAATAGGGAGAATAGCCACTGCCAGGACGATGATCCCCATACCGCCGAACCACTGCAGCATCTGGCGATAAAAGAGAATGGCGTGCGGGAGTGAATCCAGCCCCACCAGCGTCGTCGCCCCGGTGGTTGTTAAACCGGAGAACGATTCAAAAAAGGCATCCGTGATGCTCAGGTTAGGCTGTTCAGAGAAGATAAAGGGCAGCGAACCGACGCTTCCCAGCACCGTCCAGAACAGCACCACAATCAGAAAGCCTTCGCGAGATTTCAGTTCACCTTTCTGACGACGGTTTGGCCACCACAGCAGCGAACCGATCGCCAGCGCGACAAAGAAGGTCTGGGTAAATGCCCGCCCCGCGCCGTCCCGGTAGATAAGCGCCACCAGTCCAGGGAGAATCATCGTCCCGGAAAAGAGTATGACCAGCAGTCCAACGATTCGGGTTATGGCACGAAAATGCATCTCTGCCGCTTCCTTTGGTATTCAAAAGTGAGGTGGGGATTATTCTTCAATCGGCAGCAATTGCAACGAACCACGACTAAAATCAGCCAGTTTTGCTGAAAAAGCAGCCAGTTCCGCCTGAGGAAGCGCCACGCGTAATTGCACCATTGCCTGATATTCACTGTGCGCAATCACGCCGTTAAATTGTTTGAGCAGCGTTTCAATGCCCGATAGCTGAGCGTAATCGCACAATAAAGTATATTCGGTAAGCGGCGTTTTGCGGATAGTGACCAGCATATTAAGCGCCTGCTGCACGCCCCCGCCATAGGCTTTAACCAGCCCACCGGTGCCTAACAAAATGCCGCCGTAGTAGCGCACCACCACGGCGGTTATTTCGCCCACGCCGCTGCCCATTAGCTGGGAGAGCATGGGTTTACCGGCCGTGCCCGCCGGTTCACCATCATCGGAAAACCCCAGCTGCTGTGAATCGTCCGGCGGCCCTGCTACCCATGCCACGCAGTGGTGACGGGCGTCAGGATGCTCAGCCCGGACGGACTCGACAAACGCTTTTGCCGCATCTACGCCGTCGGTATGCGCCAGCAGCGTAATAAAGCGGCTTTTCTTGATTTCCTCAACAAAGGTGACCGGTTCAGCCGGTATCAGCCAGCTTTCCATCAGGCCAGCTTCAGGTCTCGCGTCATATTCTCGATACCGTTTTCGTGAATCACCACGTTATCTTCAATACGAATACCGCCAAACGGCTTCAGCGCCTCAATTTTTTCCCAGTTGAAGTGCTTGCTAAACTGGCCTTCACGCCACGGCGCCAGCAGGGATTCGATAAAGTAGAGCCCCGGTTCAATCGTCAGCACCATGCGCGGCTCCAGAATACGGGTGCAGCGCAGGTAAGGATATTTGGACGGTGCCGCGAGGTGTGTACCGGTATCATCCTGCATAAAGCCCGCAACGTCGTGCACCTGCAGGCCCAGCGGGTGGCCGATACCGTGCGGCATGAATGGCCCGGTCAGATCGTTCTCGACCATCGCCTCTTCGCTCATGTCTTTCACAATCTGGTGCTTACGCAGCAGTTTGGCGATGCGCTGATGGAACTGGATGTGGTAATCCACATAGCTGGTGCCCGCCTTCATGGTGGCAATCAGCGCCAGCTGTTCATCGTTCACGTCTTTGATCAGCTGCGCGAAATCGGTGTCCGCATTCGCCGCCCAGGTACGGGTCAGATCGGCCGCGTAGCCGTTGTACTCGGCGCCAGCGTCCAGCAGGAAGCTGCGCATCTCAGACGGTGCATGGTGGTCAAGTTTAGTGTAATGCAGTACGGAAGCATGTTCGTTCAGAGCGACAATGTTGCTGTACGGCACGTCGGTATCACGATGACCGGTGGCGGTCAGGTACGCCTGGTTGATGTCGAACTCGCTCATGCCGGACTGGAAGGCTTCATGCGCCGCACGGTGACCGTTCACCGCCGTTTTTTGCGCTTCACGCATGCAGTAAAGTTCGTAGTCGGTTTTATACGCGCGGTAATAGTGCAGGTAATCCAGCACCCCTTTCGGATTGAGTTTGTCTGCCGCAATTTCCAGACCTAATGCACGCTCCGGAACAGGGCCAATATAGGCGATGTTGCCACGCGCGGCAGGCAGCTGGCCGCCAATGCCGTCCGCTTTTGGCAGCGCAATGACCTCAATCTCTTCCGTCCAGAAAGAGGTCGGCAGCGGCTCAACGTTGTGCCAGTAATCGACCGGCAGGTAGAACCACAGTTTCGGCTTGTTCACGCCATCCACCAGCAGCCAGCAATTTGGAACCTGGGTCACCGGCACCCAGGCTTTAAACTGCGGGTTCACCTTGAACGGATACGCGTGGTCATCCAGAAAGGTGTTCATCAGCTCGCCGGAGTGGATCAGCAGCGCATCCAGCTTAAAGCGGGCCAGTACATCTCGGGTACGTTCCTGTAGGGTAACGATATGATTTTTATAAAGCGAAGCCAGTGAGTCCATCATTATTCCTTTCGTTTTTTGACCTCAAGTCATCGCATCTTAGCACACCTCACTCCAGCTGCGTGATTTCCACCGACCGTGATCAATGCAGCAATTTCTTAATGAGTAATTTGCATTTTATTAACATAAATCCCACACTCCGATTCATCTGGTATGACCAGATCCAATTGCTGGATTCAGGAGACTGACATGCTCTACAAAGGCGACACCCTGTACCTCAACTGGCTGGAAGATGGCATTGCCGAACTGGTGTTCGATGCCCCCGGCTCAGTGAACAAGCTTGATACCGCGACGGTGGCCAGTCTTGGCCAGGCGCTGGATGTTCTTGAAAAACAATCTGAATTAAAAGGGCTGCTGCTGCGTTCAAACAAAGCGGCCTTTATCGTCGGTGCCGATATCACCGAATTTCTTTCGCTGTTCCTGGTGCCGGAAGAACAGCTTAGCCAGTGGCTGCACTTCGCCAACAGCGTCTTTAATCGTCTGGAAGATCTGCCTGTCCCGACCATTTCCGCCGTTAACGGCTACGCGCTGGGCGGTGGCTGCGAGTGCGTGCTGGCGACCGACTACCGTCTGGCGACGCCGGACCTGCGCATCGGCCTGCCGGAAACCAAGCTGGGCATTATGCCGGGCTTTGGCGGCTCCGTCCGTATGCCACGCATGCTCGGTGCCGACAGCGCGCTGGAGATCATTGCCGCAGGTAAAGACGTCGGCGCAGAACAGGCGCAGAAAATTGGCCTTGTCGACGGCGTCGTGAAGCCTGAGAAGCTGGTTGAAGGCGCACTCGCCATTCTGCGTCAGGCGATTAACGGCGATCTCGACTGGAAAGCCAAACGCCAGCCGAAGCTGGAACCATTAAAACTCAGCAAGATTGAAGCCACCATGAGCTTCACCATCGCCAAAGGCATGGTGATGCAGACGGCGGGTAAACACTACCCGGCGCCAATCACGGCGGTGAAAACCATTGAAGCGGCTGCCCGTCTCGGGCGCGATGACGCGCTGAAGCTCGAAAATCAGAGCTTTGTCCCGCTGGCGCACACCAATGAAGCCCGCGCGCTGGTCGGTATCTTCCTCAACGATCAGTTCGTGAAAGGCAAAGCCAAACAGCTGACTAAAAACGTTGAGACGCCAAAACATGCGGCGGTTCTCGGCGCGGGGATTATGGGTGGCGGCATCGCTTACCAGTCGGCCTGGAAAGGCGTGCCGGTAGTGATGAAAGACATCAACGAAAAATCCCTGACGCTGGGCATGACCGAAGCGGCCAAGCTGCTGAACAAACAGCTGGAACGCGGAAAAATTGACGGTCTGAAGCTTGCAGGCGTGATCTCCACCATTCAGCCCGTGCTGGAATACAGCGGTTTTGATCGTGTCGACGTGGTGGTCGAAGCCGTCGTCGAGAACCCGAAAGTTAAAAAAGCGGTGCTGGCGGAAACGGAAGACAAGGTTCGCCCGGATACAGTGCTGGCCTCTAACACCTCCACCATTCCAATCAGCGAACTGGCGAGCGTGCTGAAGCGCCCGGAAAACTTCTGCGGGATGCACTTCTTCAACCCGGTACACCGTATGCCGCTGGTCGAAGTGATCCGTGGGGAAAAAACCTCTGACGAAACCATCGCCAAAGTGGTGGCGTGGGCCAGCAAGATGGGCAAAACGCCGATCGTCGTTAACGATTGTCCAGGCTTTTTCGTCAACCGCGTGCTGTTCCCTTACTTCGCCGGTTTTAGCCAGCTGCTGCGCGACGGCGCGGACTTCCGCAAAATCGACAAAGTGATGGAAAAACAGTTCGGCTGGCCGATGGGTCCGGCGTATCTGCTGGACGTGGTCGGCATTGATACCGCCCACCACGCTCAGGCGGTGATGGCGGCAGGCTTCCCGCAGCGTATGCAGAAAGACTATCGCGACGCGATTGACGCGCTGTTCGACGCTAACCGCTTCGGTCAGAAAAACGGCCTGGGCTTCTGGCGCTATAAAGAAGACAGCAAGGGCAAACCGAAGAAAGAAGAAGATGCCGCGGTGGATGGCCTGCTGGCCGACGTTAGCCAGCCAAAACGCGACTTCACCGACGATGAGATCATCGCCCGCATGATGATCCCGATGATCAACGAAGTGGTGCGTTGCCTCGAAGAAGGCATTATCGCCAGCCCGGCGGAAGCCGATATGGCGCTGGTATACGGCCTGGGCTTCCCTCCGTTCCACGGCGGCGCGTTCCGCTGGCTGGACACGCTCGGCAGCGCCCGCTATCTCGATATGGCTCAGCAGTATCAGCACCTCGGCCCGCTGTATGAGGTGCCGGAAGGGCTGCGTAACAAAGCGCGCCATAACGAACCCTACTATCCCGCAGTTGAGCCAGCCCGTCCGGTTGGCGAGCTGAAAACGGCTTAAGGAGTCACAATGGAAAAGGTTGTCATTGTTGATGCGATTCGCACCCCGATGGGCCGTTCAAAAGGCGGTGCGTTCCGTAACGTGCGTGCGGAAGACCTCTCCGCGCACCTGATGCGTAGCCTGCTGGCGCGCAACCCGGCGCTGGATCCGGCTGCGCTCGACGATATCTACTGGGGCTGCGTGCAGCAGACCCTGGAGCAGGGCTTCAACATCGCCCGCAACGCGTCGCTGCTGGCAGAAATTCCGCACTCGGTTCCGGCCGTCACCGTTAACCGCCTGTGCGGTTCGTCAATGCAGGCGCTGCACGACGCGGCCCGCATGATCATGACCGGTGATGCGCAGGCCTGTCTGGTGGGCGGCGTTGAGCATATGGGTCACGTGCCGATGAGCCACGGGGTAGATTTCCACCCAGGCATGAGCCGTAACGTGGCGAAAGCCGCGGGAATGATGGGTCTGACCGCCGAGATGCTCTCTCGTCTGCACGGCATCAGCCGAGAAATGCAGGATGCCTTTGCCGCGCGCTCTCACGCCCGCGCATGGGCCGCCACGCAGTCTGGTGCCTTTAAGAACGAGATCATCCCTACCGGCGGCCACGATGCAGACGGCGTTCTGAAGCAGTTCAGCTACGACGAAGTTATCCGCCCGGAAACCACTGTAGAAGCGCTGTCTACCCTGCGCCCAGCGTTTGATCCGGTCACCGGTACGGTAACGGCAGGTACTTCGTCGGCGCTGTCCGACGGTGCCGCCGCGATGCTGGTGATGAGCGAAAGCCGTGCCCGCGAGCTGGGCTTAACCCCTCGCGCTCGGGTACGTTCGATGGCGGTCGTGGGCTGCGATCCTTCAATCATGGGCTACGGCCCGGTTCCGGCCTCGAAGCTGGCGCTGAAAAAAGCGGGATTAACCGCCAGTGACATCGACCTGTTCGAAATGAACGAAGCCTTCGCCGCGCAGATCCTGCCGTGCATTAAAGATCTGGGGCTGATGGAGCAGATCGACGAGAAGATTAACCTCAACGGCGGCGCGATTGCCCTCGGTCACCCGCTGGGCTGTTCCGGGGCGCGTATCAGCACGACGCTGATCAACCTGATGGAACGCAAAGATGCCCAGTTTGGTCTGGCAACGATGTGTATCGGGCTGGGTCAGGGTATCGCGACGGTATTTGAGAGAGTGTAAGGCTATAACGTAGGCCCGATAAGCATCGCGCCATCGGGCTTTTGCCGGGAGGCGCTGCGCTTTCCCGGCCTACGATAGGTATCTCACCGCCACTGGCTTCACTGGCGAAGAGAAAGAGTTTAGTTGCCGTTCTTCCCGCCTGTCAGGGGCGGGTTTTTTATTTAAATGAAGGCAAACGCATCGCCAAACAGCCGGTCTTCACGCGCGTCACGTTCGTTACAGAACAGATCGCGGGCGATTTTCGCCATCTCGAAGCGCCCTGCAATGTAGATATCATGCCCCGCCAGCGTACCGTGATCCTGCAGCACCGCCGTCAGCACCGTACCGCTACGCCCGCGCCAGCCCTCTTCAGGCTGCTCAACCACCGGCTCAATGCGCAGGTTAGGATGAGTGACGCTCAGCGCTTCCAGTTCAGACAGGTCGTACAGATGTTTCTCTTCGCGGCCACCCCAGTAGATCGTGATATCACGGTCCGGGTTACGCGCAAGCGCGGTCAGCAGAATGGAGCGCACGTAGGAGAAACCTGTACCACCGGCAATCAGGATCAGCGGACGGTCTTCATCATCGCGCAGCCACGCATCACCGTGCGGAATATCCACTACGATCTCGCGCTCTTTCAGAATGCGGTCCATGACGGCCATAGCATACAGGTTAAGCTCTGACGCACCAATATGAAGCTCAATAAATTCCTGCTCCGCTGGCGTGGAGGCCATAGAGAAAGGACGCTTATCACGCTCATCCATCACAACCATCAGGTACTGACCCGCGCGGAAAGAGAATGGCGCTTCTGGCACTAAACGGACGCGATATACGGTGTCGGTGATGGCATCTACCGAGGTCACTTTACAGCTTAAGGTTGTCATTCGCTCTCTCTGTCGGGAAGTCTATAGGGCTTAACGGTCAGCTCAGGGTTTACCGTTATTCATTATGGCCAGCTCGTCCCAGATCGCGTCAATGCGCGCGGTCACAGCAGGATCTTTTTTGATCGGGCGACCCCATTCACGGTCGGTTTCGCCAGGCCATTTATTTGTGGCATCCAGTCCCATCTTTGAGCCAAGACCGGAAACCGGCGAGGCAAAATCCAGGTAATCAATCGGCGTGTTTTCGACTAACACCGTATCGCGCGCCGGGTCCATTCGCGTGGTAATGGCCCAGATTACGTCATTCCAGTCGCGGGCGTTAACGTCATCATCGCAGACAATAACAAATTTGGTATACATAAACTGGCGCAGGAAAGACCACACGCCCATCATCACGCGTTTAGCATGACCTGGATACTGCTTCTTCATCGTGACCACCGCCATACGATACGAGCATCCTTCAGGCGGCAGATAAAAATCAACAATTTCCGGAAACTGCTTTTGCAGGATCGGCACAAACACTTCGTTCAGCGCCACGCCCAGCACCGCCGGTTCGTCCGGTGGACGTCCGGTATACGTGGAGTGATAAATCGCATCTTCACGCTGCGTAATGTGCGTCACGGTAAACACCGGGAAATTATCCACTTCATTGTAATAGCCGGTGTGGTCGCCGTAAGGGCCTTCTGGCGCCATTTCACCCTGCTCAATGTAACCTTCCAGCACAATTTCTGCGCTGGCCGGGACTTCGAGATCGTTAGAGATACACTTCACAACTTCCGTTTTCGTCCCGCGCAGCAGGCCTGCAAAGGCATACTCCGAGAGCGTATCCGGTACGGGGGTGACGGCTCCCAGAATGGTGGCCGGATCGGCGCCCAGCGCGACAGACACCGGGAAACGTTCACCCGGGTGCGCAGCGCACCACTCCTGGAAATCCAGCGCGCCGCCGCGATGCGACAGCCAGCGCATGATGAGCTTATTCTTGCCAATCAGCTGCTGGCGGTAAATACCGAGATTTTGGCGCTCTTTGTGCGGGCCGCGCGTGACGGTCAGTCCCCAGGTGATCAGCGGCGCGGCATCTTCCGGCCAGCACTGCATGATAGGGATTTTAGTCAAATCAACCGCATCGCCTTCCAGCACCTTCTGCTGGCACGGCGCGCCGCGCAGGCGTTTAGTGGGCATGTTCAGCACCTGCTTAAACTGCGGCAGTTTGTCGAACAGATCGCGGAAGCCTTTCGGCGGTTCCGGCTCTTTCAGGAAGGCCAGCAGCTTACCGACTTCACGCAGGGCCGTGACGTCCTCCTGCCCCATCCCCAGTGCGACGCGACGCGGTGTACCAAACAGGTTGCACAGCACCGGCATTGAGTACCCTTTAGGATTTTCAAACAGTAATGCGGGGCCACCGGCACGCAGGGTGCGGTCAGCAATTTCTGTCATCTCCAGATAAGGATCAACAGGAAATGTAATACGTTTGAGTTCACCCTGCTTTTCCAGCAGCGTCAGGAAGTCGCGGAGATCGTGGTATTTCATGCAGTTAATCATGGCCTCTCTGTAAGCGCTTCATTATACGGCGTAAGCCTGCTTGATGCTGTAATTTTGTTAAATAAGCGTGAACTTATGCGTTCTGTTCCATTTTCCCCCATTATAATCAACTTAGCGATCCCGCCAGGGTTTTGATATGCTTGCGCCCCGAACTAAGGGAAAGAGTGATTATGCAGGCCTGGTATTTACTGTATTGCAAACGCGGGCAACTTCAGCGCGCGCAGGAACATCTTGAACGTCAGTCTGTCAATTGCCTGACGCCCGTGATCACGCTTGAAAAAATGCAGCGCGGGAAGCGCACAACCGTCAGTGAGCCGTTGTTCCCGAACTACCTGTTCGTGGAGTTCGACCCGGAAGTCATCCACACCACCACCATCAGCGCAACGCGCGGCGTCAGCCACTTCGTTCGTTTTGGCGCCCACCCGGCAACGGTTCCGTCGACGGTCATTCATCAGCTGTCCGTTTATCAGCAGCCTGAAGGGATCACCGACCCCGAAACCCCTTATACGGGCGATAGCGTCGTGATTACCGAAGGCGCTTTCGAAGGCCTGCAGGCGATTTTTGCCGAGCCGGACGGGGAAGCGCGCTCGATGCTGTTGCTTAATCTGCTAAACAAGCAGGTGCTGCAGAGCGTTAAAAACACCGACTTCCGCAAGCTTTAAACGTTTATTCCGAACAGATTACGCACGTTGTCATCCGTCTGCGCCGAAAGCCAGTGCGGATCCTCTCCGCGCCACTTCGCAACGCTCTCAACAATGTGTCCCAGATACGCGGGCTCATTTCGCCGCGATGCCGGTTTGGGTTTCATATCGCGCGGCAGTAGATAAGGCGCATCGGTTTCAAGGAGCAATCGGTCTGCCGGGATCGCTGGCAACAGCTCCCGAAGTTCAAGCCCGCGACGCTCATCGCAAACCCAGCCGGTTATACCCAGATAAAGCCCTCGCTTCAGACAGTCCAGCGCTTCGTGACGTGAACCGGTGAAGCAGTGCAGTACCGCGCCGGGCAGTTTCTCCAGCCACGGATCAAGCAGAGTCAGAAAACGCTCATGCGCGTCGCGGCAGTGTATAAATACGGGCATTGCAAGCTCTGCCGCCAGCGCAAGCTGGGCAGTAAACGCCTTTTCCTGCTCTTCAGGCGTGGAAAAGTTACGGTTGAAATCGAGGCCGCATTCGCCAATCGCCACCACTTCTGGTGTCTTTGCCAGCCGGTGTAGGGTTTCACCACTTTCAGGGGTCCACTGGCTGCTGTCATGTGGATGCACGCCAGCGGTAGACCAGCAGCGTTCGTAGCGTTGCGCCAGCTGCTGCGCCTGCTCGCTCTCATGCAGGTTGGTGCCCGTCAGCAATAGCCCTTTCACCCCGGCGGCTAAAGCGCGCGCAACCACCTCATCACGATCTTTCGCAAACTGCGAGCTGGTCAGATTGAGTCCGATATCAAACATGCAAATCCCCATATAACAACCGCCCTGACGGGCGGCTGGTTTTACTCTTCAGTGGTCTTGTCGGACATATCGTCTTCGTCATCCGCTCGACGCCCTTTACCCACGTAGAAACGCGAGAAGAAGACGCCAACCTCAAACAGACAGTACATCGGTATGGCCAGCAGCGTCTGCGAGAACACATCCGGTGGTGTCAGCAACATGCCGACCACGAAGGCGCCCACCAGGATATACGGACGCTTCTTACGCAGGTCATCCGGGGTTGTTACCCCTACCCAGCAAAGCAGCACAATGGCCACCGGCACTTCGAATGCCACGCCAAACGCCATAAACAGCGCCATCACAAAGCTGAGATAGCTGGCGATGTCCGTCGACACCTGGACCCCTTCCGGCGCGGTATGCGTAAGGAAGCCGAAGGCCAGCGGGAAGACAACGAAATAGGCAAACGCCATGCCGATGTAGAACAGCAGCGAGCTCGAGACCAGCAGCGGGATCACCAGCTTTCGTTCGTGCTTATACAGTGCTGGCGCCACAAACGCCCATACCTGGTAAAGAATGACCGGTGCAGAGGCAATCAACGACACCCAGAAGGTCAGCTTGATGGGGGTAAAGAACGGAGAAGCCACATCCGTCGCAATCATCGTTGCACCCAGCGGCATCTGCTTAATTAAGGGTGCAGAGACAACCTGGTAGATATCGTTGGCGAAATAAACCAGGCATAGAAAAATAACGAAAACTGCAATAATGCAGTTTAACAGGCGCTTACGCAGCTCAATGAGGTGCGTAATGAGTGGTTGAGTATCATCTACTGCCATGTTTACGCTTTATCACTCGACGAGGGGGATGATTCGGAAACAGGTGCGACGGGCTTCGCTTCAGCCATTTTTACCGCGTGGTCTTCCGGCTGCGCCTGTTTTTTCACTTCAGATTCCTGCGGCGTCTGCTCTGGCGCGGCAGCCTGATGTTCAGCGCTGGCTGGCGTTACGCCCTCGCGCTGCTCCTCGCTGCCCTTCACCACCGGGTTATGGATGGTGTTCGCTTCGTCGCTCGCTTTTTCAGGATCGTTGACGCTGTAAGAGCGCTTCATGGATTCCGCCGCTTCACGCAGTTCATCCATTGAGGCTTTCAGTTCCGGCGTCAGATTATCCATGCTCGCCTTCTCGACTTTTTTCAGGCTTTCCTGAAATTCCTGCAGCTTAAGCTCCTGCGCCAGTTCATTCTGAACGGTCGATGCCAGCGATCTCAGCGCACGAACCCAGCCCGCAACGGTTTTCACTGCCACCGGCAGACGCTGCGGCCCCAGCACAATCAGGCCAATCACAAAGACCAGCAGGAGCTCACCAAAACCAATGTCGAACACGACTTACACCTGCTCTTTATCGTGGCGTTTAGCGTCTTCCTTTTTGGCTTCTTCTTGCTTATCGGCGATGGATTTAGCAGTAAAATCAGCGTCCTGGCTGGTTTTATCCTGCTTGCTCTCATCATCGCTCATCGCTTTCTTGAAGCCTTTGATAGACGCGCCCAGATCGGAACCAATAGAACCGAGCTTTTTAGTGCCAAACAGCAGCACGACGATGACGGCAATGATCAACAATTGCCAGATACTGATACCACCCATACATGTTCCTCAGGGATAGATGATTAAAGAGTCAGGTCGCATTATACGTATGCGACCCGTCGATAGCGACGCATGCTTAGCGCGTTTTTCGCCAGCCTGCCAGCCAGACTACCACCCCACCAGCCATCAGCCAGGCGGGCATCATCTGCCAGTCCGGACGGTTGATCAGCAGCAGCGTACCGCTCAGCAGCAGCGTTGCGCCAATCCCAAAGAGATAGCGTGACTGTCCCTGGCGAACACGGCTGGACTGAAGCTCGCGGGCGATTTTATCCATGCTGTGCTGAAGATTCTTGCTCTGACGCAAACTGTCATAAACCAGTTCAGGAATTTCAGGCATTTTTTCTATCCAGAACGGGCCTTTCTCTTTCAGCGAGCGCACCAGCGCCGGAATGCCAACCTGATCCTTAATCCACGATTCAAGGAAAGGTTTCGCGGTCTTCCACAAGTCTAACTGAGGATAGAGCTGTCGGCCTACACCCTCAACGTAAAGTAATGTTTTCTGAAGTAAAACTAGCTGTGGCTGAACTTCCATATTAAAGCGGCGTGCCGTGTTGAACAGGTTTAACAGCACGTGCCCGAAGGAGATTTCCGCCAGCGGTTTTTCAAAAATCGGTTCACAAACGGTCCGGATCGCGAACTCGAACTCTTCGACGTTGGTGTCCGGCGGCACCCAGCCGGAATCGACGTGCAGCTCGGCCACCTTACGGTAGTCGCGGTTGAAGAACGCGATGAAGTTCTCAGCCAGATACCGTTTATCTTCTTTGTTCAGCGACCCCACAATCCCGCAGTCGATACCGATATACTTCGGATCCTCAGGATGTTCGTAGCTCACGAAGATATTGCCCGGGTGCATGTCCGCATGGAAAAAGCTGTCGCGGAACACCTGGGTAAAGAAGACCTGGACGCCACGTTCGGCCAGGAGCTTCATGTTCGTTCCTTGTTTCTCCAGGGCCACCACATCCGAAACAGGAATACCGTAGATACGCTCCATCACCATCATGTTCTGGCTGCAGTAGTCAGAATAGACTTCAGGGACATAGAGCATCGGGCTGTTTTCAAAGTTGCGACGCAGCTGAATGGCATTCGCCGATTCGCGCAGCAGGTTTAGCTCATCAATCAGCGTTTTTTCATATTCCCGCACCACTTCCAGTGGACGAAGGCGACGTCCGTCCGGCAGCAAGCGTGGCACCCAGCGCGCCAGCCGATAAATTAGCTTCATGTCCGCTTTGATGATTGGCAGGATGTCCGGACGAATGACCTTAATAACGACTTCTTTGCCGTTTTCTTTCAGACGCGCGGTGTGCACCTGTGCGATAGAGGCCGATGCCAGTGGCTTAATGTCGAAATCGTCAAACCAGGTCTCGACGGGTACATTTCCCATCGCCTCTTCGATTTGCTTTTTCGCGCGCGCGCCGTCAAACGGTGCGACACGATCCTGCAGCATCGCGAGCTCATCGGCAATCAGAGGCGGGAAGAGATCGCGGCGTGTCGACAGCATCTGTCCGAATTTAATCCAAACCGGACCGAGCTCCTGTAGCGCCAGGCGCAGACGCTCACCCAGCGGCTGACCTTTATGGCGATTAGGCATCCAGAAGAGCATCCGCCGCCAGATGCGAAGCGGCAGCGTGATACGCATTTTGGGGATAAGCTCGTCGAGCCCGTAGCTCAAAAAGGTGCGAATAATAAAATAGAGGCGCCGAATTTCACCAGGCGTCATTTGCCCTCCAGTTTTTCCAGCCGTTTGGTTAACGCATCAACCGCGCGTTCAATAGCAGCGGTCTCTTCCGCAAACCACGCAACTTCCAGTGGTCCGGGCGCCATTCGCCACTCCTCAGTCAGCACTTCCGCCGTATAGCGTTGCTGGCGTTGGAGGCTTTTACGCGCAAAGGAGGCGCCACCATGAAGGACTTTCCCGATCCCTTCGGCGGCGATGTCGCCGATAAAAGGCGCGAGCAGCTCTGCCGGATCGAACTCCGCCAGATCGGTGAGCGCAACGAAGTTCTGCACGACCTGAATGTCGCCTTCCACTTCAAGCTCACCGCTGCGGATAAGCGCCGTTAATTGCTGACGATCGCGCAGTTTTGGCAGCACGCTCATGTGCGTGATGACCGAGCAGTCGGCTTCACCTTCCCACTCCCCCAGTACGTCAAGCTGGCGTTCGCTGAATACCAGTACTAGCGGCGTCGAGAACTCTTTTAAAACAATGCGCAATACCTTCCCGTTTAGCCGCTGACGCGCAGCTTTCAGCGCCGGGGCGCGATAGAGGAAAGCGTTCAGTACATTCTCGATGCCTGCGGAGACTAAGGGTTTAAAGGGCACGGGACACCTCCACTCAGAATTTGTAACCGCGATGCAGCGCGACGACACCCGCCGTCAGGTTGAAATATTCAACATTTTCAAATTCTGCATCCTGCATCATGGCTTTTAATGTGTCCTGATCCGGGTGCATACGGATAGATTCAGCCAGATAGCGGTAGCTTTCAGCGTCGTTAGCCACCAGCTCACCGATGCGCGGCAGCACGTGGAAGGAGTAGGCGTCGTAAGCTTTGCTCAGCGGCTCAATAATCGGTTTGGAGAACTCCAGAACCAGCAGACGTCCACCCGGTTTCAGCACGCGGTACATGGAGCGCAGCGCTTTTTCTTTGTCGGTCACGTTACGCAGACCGAAGGAGATCGTGATGCAGTCAAAGGTATTGTCCGGGAACGGCAGCGCTTCGGCATTTGCCTGCACATATTCTACATTCCCCACCACGCCGATGTTACGCAGCTTTTCGCGTCCCATTTTCAGCATGGAGTCATTAATATCGGCAAGAACAACGCGGCCGGTTTCGCCCACCAGACGGGAGAATTTCGCGGTTAAATCGCCCGTACCGCCGGCTAAATCCAGCACCGTTTGTCCACGACGTACGCCACTACAGTCAATGGTGAAGCGCTTCCACAAGCGATGAATGCCGAACGACATCAGGTCATTCATCACATCGTACTTCGCCGCCACGGAATGAAATACATGGGCCACCATGTCAGCTTTCTGCGCTTTGGCGACAGTCTGAAAGCCAAAGTGCGTTGTGTCTTGTGATTCGTCAGCCATCTTAGAGCCTGCTTATCAGTAAAATGTTCGTGAAGTGTAACAGATTGGGCGCGTTTGCCCTACGTTTCAACCACCGCGAAAGAAACGCGCCGGAGTCTCGTCTGGTGATAAATCCGCCGCTAACGTGTTGTCTTCACTGTTTGTCTTTTGTTCGTCAGCACCTTCACGCAGGCGAAACTCGTCGTCCTGGGCGGTGGCCTGTTCAACCAATTCCGGATTAATCTCGCGTTTAACTTCTACTCCCAGGGTGCGGAATGATTCAGCCTGCGCCAGCAGATTGCCACGTCCCGAGGCGAGTTTTTTCATCGCCTGACGGTAGTTATCCTGCGCGCGGTCCAGGCTCTGCCCGACTGATGACATGTCGTCCACGAAAAGGCGCATTTTGTCGTACAGCTTGCTGGCACGATCGGCAATCTGCTGCGCGTTGCGGCTCTGGTGCTCATAGCGCCACAGGTTCGCAATGGTGCGTAAGGCCACCAGCAGCGTGGTGGGGCTGACCAGCATAATGTTATTTTTGAGCGCTTCGGTGATAAGCTCAGGCTGCCTGTCGAGGGCCAGCAGAAATGCGGGCTCTACCGGGATAAACATCAGGACATAGTCCAGCGAGCGCAGACCCGGCAGCTGCTGGTAGTCTTTTCTGCCGAGCAGGCGAATATGATTGCGCACGGAGGCAATGTGCTCCTGCAGCGCCGATTCGCGGGTGTAGTCATCCTCCGCGTTGAAGTAACGTTCATACGCTACCAGGGTCATCTTGGCGTCAATCACCACATCTTTACCCTGCGGCAGCCGCACAATCACATCCGGCTGCATGCGGGAGCGGGCATCATTTTCGATACTCACCTGCGTTTCGTATTCATACCCTTCCCGCAGACCAGAGGCTTCCAGTACGCGGGTCAACACTACTTCTCCCCAGTTGCCCTGGGTTTTGTTATCCCCTTTAAGCGCGCGGGTCAGGTTGACCGCTTCCTGCGCCATCTGGGCATTTAGCTGCTGAAGATTGCGAATCTCATGCGCCAGGGTATGCCGCTCACGGGCTTCCTGACCAAAACTGTCCTGCACCTGACGACGAAAACCGTCCAGCTGCTCGCGCAGCGGCGTTAGCAGGCTGTTCAGGCTCTGGCGGTTTTGTTCGTCAACGCGTCGGTTGCTGTGCTCAAAAATGCGGTTCGCGAGGTTTTCAAACTGTTCACTGAGGCGCTGCTCGCTGTTGATCATCTGGCGGATTTTATCTTCCGCATGCAGCTGAGTGGATTCCAGGCGGGTGGTCACTTCACGGAGATCGGCTTCCAGCGACGTATTGATATCACGCAGGTTGCGCATCTCGTTGTTGAGCAGTTCACACTCGTCACGCCAGTGTTCACTCAGTGCAAGCTGCTGCCTGGCCGCGCTTAAATCGGCGACGATCTCTTCGCGTTCAGCCAGCTGATCGGCCTTCTGCTGCGCATGCTGATAGCTGGACATCAGCCAGCCTATCGCCACGCCCGCCAGCGCAATCACCGCATAAATCAGGATTGAGATATCCACAATGCCCCCTGCATCAACGTATTACCCGCACAAAATAGAATTGTGCTGTATAAACGTCCAGTTTGAAAGGGTTTTCCTGCGAGGCGCTACGCAAAATATAAAGGCCGAACGTGTCGGCCTTTGATTTAGAAAGGAGAGGACTAGATCAGGCGACGCGCGGCTTCAACCACGATTTTCACCGCATGGCTTTCGGTCTGCTTCATGGTTTCAGCGTTCGGGATCTCCTGCTGGGTACGGTTGACGATTACGCCCGCCACCATACCGGCACGCAGACCCTGGCTTGCGCACATGGTCAGCAGCGTGGCGGATTCCATCTCATAGTTCATTACGCCCATCGACTGCCACTCTTCCATTGAGCCTTTGAAGCGGCTAACTACGCGGCCAGAGAAGGTGTCGTAACGCTCCTGGCCCGGGTAGAAGGTATCGGAAGAGGCGGTTACGCCCACGTGAGTGGTCGCGCCCACGGATTTAGCGGCTTCAACCAGCGCGGTGGTGCATTCGAAATCAGCCACTGCCGGGAATTCCATCGGTGCAAAGTGCAGGCTTGCACCGTCCAGACGTACAGATGCGGTCGTAACCAGCACGTCGCCGACGTTAATGTGCGGCTGGATAGCGCCAGTGGTGCCGATACGCAGGAAAGTACGGATGCCCAGCTGTGCCAGCTCTTCAACAGCAATTGATGTAGACGGACCACCGATACCGGTAGAGCACACGATCACCGCTTTGCCATCCAGCTCAGCGCGCCAGGTGGTGAACTCACGATGGGCAGCCAGCTTGACCGGCTTATCCATCAGCGCGGCGATCTTTTCCACACGCTCAGGATCGCCAGGGACGATAGCGAGCGTAGCCCCTTGTAAATCGTTTTTAGTGAGGCCGAGATGAAAAACATCAGACTTAGACATAGGTGACTCCTCTGTGGGTCGGTTAGTCAGAAGAAGTAAAACGGTACTTTACAGAAGCAGTAAGCATAATTTCGTGACGCATCTCACCATGAATGAAAATGATTGCATTGATTTTCCATCAAAAAGTGATTTACATCACATTAACAAGTTATATCGTCAGGTGCTGCACAAAAGATAGACCGTTTAAGGCACTGTGAGTTGTTAACCTGGTGTCTATATTTACCTTTGCGCTAACTGATTGGTACGGAGAATGCCATGACTGAAAAAACCGGTTTTGCACCTGCTGCGGCCCCACATGCTTCAACCATCGTGTCGACGCCAGAAGCGGCAATTACCGCGGGCGAGACCTCCATTCCCTCGCAGGGGGAGAATATGCCTGCTTATCACGCCCGGCCAAAATCGGCAGACGGCCCGCTGCCCATCGTGATTGTGATTCAGGAGATATTTGGTGTTCACGAACACATTCGCGACCTCTGCCGCCGGCTGGCGCTGGAAGGGTATCTGGCCGTTGCGCCAGAGCTCTACTTCCGTCAGGGCGATCCGAACGACTACAGCGATATTCCCACCTTGCTCAGCAACCTGGTCAGCAAAGTCCCGGACGCGCAGGTGCTGGCCGATCTCGACCACGTCGCGAGCTGGGCGGCGCGCAACGGCGGGGATCCGCATCGTCTGCTGGTCACCGGTTTCTGCTGGGGCGGACGCATTAGCTGGCTGTATGCGGCGCATAACCCGCAGCTCAAAGCCGCTGTCGCCTGGTACGGAAAACTGGTAGGTGAAAAAACGCTGAATTCACCGAAACATCCGGTTGATATCGCCACCGAGTTGAATGCCCCCGTGTTAGGGCTTTACGGCGGTCAGGACACCGGTATTTCGCTGGATTCGGTAGAGACCATGCGCCATGCGCTCCGTGCGGCAAATGCGAAGGCGGAGATTGTGGTCTACCCGGATGCCGGGCATGCGTTTAACGCCGATTATCGTCCGAGCTATCACGCGGAATCGGCCAAAGACGGCTGGCAGAGGATGCTGGGGTGGTTTAGCCAGTACGGCAGTAAGAAAGCGTAATAACAAAAAAGCCCGGTGGCGGCTACGCCTTACCGGGCCATCCAGCACCTACGCCTGACGCAAATTCTGCGCCGCTTTTACCATGTTGGCGAGCGCGGCGCGCGTCTCCGGCCAGCCGCGGGTTTTCAGGCCGCAGTCCGGGTTCACCCACAGACGTTCCGCCGGAATGCGCTGGGCCGCTTTTTTCAACAGGGCTTCAATCCACTCCACGCTCGGCACGTTCGGGGAGTGAATGTCGTACACGCCCGGCCCGATTTCATTCGGGTAGTCGAACTCTTCAAACGACTCCAGCAGCTCCATGTCTGAGCGCGATGTCTCGATGGTGATTACGTCGGCGTCCAGCGCGGCAATCGAATCCATGATGTCGTTAAATTCGCAGTAACACATGTGGGTGTGGATCTGGGTGTCGTCCTTCGCCACCGCGGCGTTGATGCGGAACGCCTCCACGCCCCATTGCAGGTAAGCATCCCAGTCGCTACGGCGCAGCGGCAAGCCTTCGCGCAGGGCCGGTTCGTCAATCTGAATAATACCAATGCCTGCGGCTTCCAAATCCGCCACTTCATCACGCAGCGCCAGCGCGATTTGCTTCGCAATAGTTTCACGGGTCACGTCTTCGCGCGGGAAGGACCAGCAAAGAATCGTCACCGGACCGGTAAGCATGCCTTTTACCGGCTTGTCGGTCAGGGACTGCGCGTATTTTGCCCACTCCACGGTGATCGCTTCCGGACGGCTGACGTCGCCGATCACCACCGGCGGCTTCACGCAGCGGGAGCCGTAGCTCTGCACCCAGCCGTTCTGTGTAAAGACGAAGCCGTCAAGGTGCTCACCGAAGTATTCCACCATGTCGTTACGCTCGGCCTCACCGTGCACCAGCACGTCCAGCCCCAGCCGCTCCTGCTCGATAATCGCCTGCTTGATGTGTTCGGCGATACCGGTGCGGTAGTGATTCGCATCCAGGTTGCCCTTTTTGAAGTCCAGACGCAGGCCGCGGATTTCGGTGGTTTGCGGGAAGGAACCAATGGTAGTGGTCGGCCACGCAGGCAGGTTGAAGCGGGCACGCTGCGCTTCGGCGCGCACCTCATACGGACTCTTACGCTGGCTGTCCTGGGCGGTGATGGCCGCCAGGCGTTTTTCCACCGCCGGATTGTGCACGCGTGCCGAGTGACGACGCGCCTGGATCGGGGCGCTCCATTCGGTAATCGCCGCCGTGTCGCCGCTGTTCAGCGCGTCGCGCAGCAGCGTCAGCTCTTCGCATTTTTGCAGGGCGAAGGCAAACCAGCTTTTCACCTCGGCATCCAGGCGGGTCTCCACGCTCAGATCGATCGGGCTGTGCAGCAGGGAACAGGAAGAGGCCACCCATAGCTCACGTTTGCCGACGATGTCTTTTATTTGTGCGTATTTCTCGGTGAGATCGGCACGCCAGACGTTTCGACCGTTAATCAGGCCAGCGGACAGCAGCCAGTCTGCGGGCAGGCGCTTGTGCAGCTCCAGCACATCATCTTTACCGTGTACAAAGTCTACATGCAGGCCCTGCACCGGCAGCGCGGTAATAGTGTTCAGGTTCGGCGTCACGCCTTCAAAATAGGTCGTCAGCAAGAGTTTTACCTGACCGGTGAGCGCGTCATACGCCGGTTTGAAGGCATCGAGCCATGCCTGCGGCAGTTCGAGCACCAGCGCGGGTTCGTCGATTTGCACCCACTGAATGCCGCGTTTGCCCAGCTCAATCAGCACCTGTTTGTAGACCGGCAGAATATCCTTCAGAAGGCTGAGTCGGTCAAACGACTCGCCTTTTACTTTGCCCAGCCACAGGTACGTCACCGGCCCAAGCAGCACGGGTTTCACCTGGTGGCCCTGCGCCAGCGCTTCGTCCACTTCATCCAGAAGCTGCGTCCAGGTCAGTTTAAACTGCTGGCCTTTTACGAACTCCGGCACCATATAGTGATAGTTAGTGTTAAACCACTTAGTCATTTCCGCCGCTGCCGCTGGCTCACCCGTTGGCGCACGGCCACGGCCGATGCGGAACAGGGTATCGATATCTACCGATCCATCTTTGTTCTGATGACGAGCCGGCACGTTGCCAAGCAGCAGGCTGGTCGTCAGAACATGGTCGTACCAGGCGAAATCGCCCACCGGCAGCAGGTCAATGCCCGCCTGTTTTTGCTGCTCCCAGTGACGGGCGCGCAGCTCGCGTCCCACCGCCAGCAGTTCTTCGCGGGTTGCGTTCCCAGCCCAGTAGCTTTCTTGCGCTTTTTTCAGCTCGCGACGCAGGCCAACGCGAGGGAAACCGAGAGTGTGATTGCGGATTGTCATGGTGTACCCCTTGTGAAATTCGTTATTTAGACGTCCAGATGTTTACACTTCTATAATTGGCAGGTACTGTATATTCCTCAAGCGCAAAATGTTCATGGCGAAGTGAAGGACTTTCATGATCGAGATAAAACACCTGAAAACGCTACAAGCGTTGCGGAACTGCGGCTCGCTCGCGGCGGCGGCGGCCACGCTGCACCAGACCCAGTCCGCCCTTTCTCACCAGTTCAGCGATCTGGAACAACGCCTCGGCTTCCGTCTTTTTGTGCGTAAGAGCCAGCCGCTGCGCTTTACGCCCCAGGGCGAGATCCTGTTGCAGCTGGCGAATCAGGTCCTGCCGCAGATCGCCAGCGCGCTGCAGGCGTGTAACGAACCGCAGCAGACAACGCTGCGTATCGCCATTGAGTGCCATAGCTGTATTCAGTGGCTGACCCCCGCGCTTGAGAACTTCCGCCAGAAGTGGCCGCAGGTGGAGATGGACTTTAAATCCGGCGTGACCTTTGACCCGCAGCCCTCGCTGCAGCAGGGCGAGCTGGATCTGGTGATGACGTCCGATATTCTGCCGCGCAGTGGCCTGCATTATTCGCCGATGTTTGATTATGAAGTGCGCCTGGTGCTGGCGCCGGACCACCCGCTGGCGGCCAAAACGCGCATCACGCCGGAAGACCTGGCGACGGAAACGCTGCTGATTTATCCGGTCCAGCGCAGTCGTCTGGATATCTGGCGCCACTTCCTGCAGCCCGCGGGCATTAGCCCACAGCTGAAAAGCGTGGATAACACCCTGCTGTTGATTCAGATGGTGGCGGCCAGAATGGGTATCGCGGCGCTGCCGCACTGGGTGGTAGAGAGCTTTGAACGCCAGGGTCTGGTGGTGACCAAAACCCTGGGTGAAGGACTGTGGAGCCGACTGTACGCCGCCGTGCGCGATGGCGAGCAGCGTCAGCCGATTACGGAGGCGTTTATTCGCTCAGCGCGGAACCACGCGTGCGACCACCTTCCGTTTGTGCGGAGCGCGGAGCGACCCAGCGGCGATGGACCCACAGCGAAGCCAGGATCACCGCTCCCCCAATAAGGAAGCTTGGCCAGTGAGGCTGTTGCTGCCAGATGGCGAGGTTGACCAACAGCCCAGCCGGGACATGCACGTTGTTCATGATCCCCAGCGTACCGGCGTCGACCTGCGTCGCGCCGTAGTTCCACATGAAGTACCCCAGCCCTGACGCCACCACGCCCAGCCAGACCAGAACGCCCCACTGCACGGTGGTTGTCGGCAGTTTTTGCGGGTTACCGAGCATAAACCACGCCGCCACCGCGACAATCGCGGCTCCCATGTAGAACCAGGCGAACGCATTATGCTGCGGCATCGGACGGGTTTCCATCAGGCGTTTGTAGCCCACCATGCCGATGGCGAAACTGATGTTGGCGAGCTGGACGAACATCAGCCCGGTCCAGAAGTGATCGCTCACTTTGTCGTAGCGAATAATCGCCGCGCCGATCACCGCCAGCGCCGCGCTCAGCAGGTATCCCCAGCGAAGACGGCGTTTACTCAGCAGATCGTATATCAGCGTGATGTAGAGCGGCGTCAGTACGGTAAAGAGCAGGAATTCCGAGACGGACAGATAGACGTAAGCCCGGAAGCTGAACAAGTACATGATGCCGAGCTGCATCGCCCCCACCAGCATGTACAGCACGATCGTTTTCAGCGACTGTCCGCGCGTGCGCAGAAACGGCAGGAATACCAGCGCCGCCAATCCCACGCGCATCAGCACCGAGAAGTAGCTGTCGACTGAACCGGCAAGGTATTCGCCAATCAGGCTAAAGGAGAAGGCCCACAGGATAGTGGTGATAATGAGTAGCGCCACAATGCTTGTCTCTCAGAAAGAAGGAGAGGCATTGTAGCGAACTCTTTAGTTGACATCTGAGCAATAAACAATCAAATGAAGATTATTCAAGGAACAGCTTGCGCAGGTATTTCGGTACCGCGTTGTCAGCGTTAGAACCAATCACCTCCAGCTCCGGGTGCAGATCTTTCAGACGCTGATGTGCGTTCTGCATGATGCAGCCCTTGCCCGCCATCGACAGCATTTCGGCATCGTTCATGCCGTCACCAAAGGCGATACAGTCTTTAAGCTCGAAGCCCAGACGTTTCGCGACCGCTTCCAGGGCGTGGCCTTTGGAGACGCCACCCGCCATTACTTCCAGACAGGTGAGCGTTGAGAAGCTCACGTTGACGCGATCGCCCCAGCGGGCGTTAATCGCCTGTTCCAGCGGGAGCAGCTCTTCATGGCTATCACAGGTGAAGAACACCTTGCTGATCCCCTCCGGCTCAAGCAGACCCGGTTCGTACAGGGAGTAGTTGAATACCGCTTCCTTGAAGAAACGCATTTCATCCGGGCGGTGGCGGTTCATAAACCAGTCGTCGTCACGGTAAACGTTCGTGACGATAGCCGGATTATTGTGCACCACGCCAAACAGATCGGCGGCAATATCGCGATCCAGATTGTGAGTAAAGATCAGGTTGCCGTCGGTATCATGCACGCGAGCACCGTTGGAGGTGATCATGTACGATTTGATCTCAAGATTATCGCGGATCTGCCCCACGTCCACGTGGTGGCGGCCGGTGGCGAACACAAAGTTCACGCCTCGGGCAGTCAGGAGTTTTAATGTCTCTTTCGCGTACGGCGACAGGGTGTGGTCGGGGGAAAGCAGCGTGCCATCTAAATCAGATGCAACAACCTGGTACATAGGAATTTCAGCCTCTGGTGGAAAACAACAATCAATTATGCCTGTTGAAAAATTCAACAATGGCGTTGAGCGCGACTGAGCGCATAGCGTCCTTTTCAAAAAGGATCTCATGGAACGCGCCGTGAATGACCAGCGGTTTACCCCCTTCACAAGGGTGACCGGCTACAGCGCGCAGTTCACAATACCGGTCATGCATGCGGTTATCCACCACACGCTCTTCTTCCGCCTGAATCAGAAGCGTCGGCGTGTCATCATCGCCTACGCCCGCCAGCACCTGCTCACCGGCCAGAATACCCTCCCGCACCCAATGCCAGGTCGGGCCGCCGACGCGTAAGCGTGGTTCATCGGCATAAAAGCGCAGGTTGCGGCGATAACGCTGCCGACTGTGGGTTAAGACGTTGATGGCGAACGGCAGCGCGCGCCAGCGTCCTGTGCCTATGGCGTAACCTTCACGAATGCGCTGATAGCCCTCAGCCCAGTCAAGAAGATGACGCACCATCCAGTCGGGGAATCGGATGACGATACCGTACATCGGCGCGGTGAGCGCAATGGCGTCGCACTGATGCGCGTAACGCTGCAAAAACAGCGTCGAAATGGCGCCGCCCATGGAGTGCGCAAGGATGTACCGTTTACGCCAGGGACCGGGCTGAACGTCCTGCTGCCAGAACGCGGCAAAATCGTCGACGTAATCGCTGAAGCGATCGACGTGCCCACGGTGAGTGTCCGGAAGCATGCGCCCGGATAGCCCCTGCCCACGATGGTCGATGATCAATACATCGAACCCCATATGGACCAGGTCATAGGCCAGCTCGGCATATTTAACGTAGCTTTCAATACGCCCAGGGCAGACCACAATCACCCGGTCATTTTTTTCATTTCGGAAACGAACGAAACGCACCGGGATGCCCCCGACGCCCGTAAACTCATCTTCCTCACGCTGCCGCCAGAAATCGGTCAGCGGCCCCATAGAGAAAGCAGCAAAAGCGTTTTCTCGTGTTTCCCAGTCCTTTTTCTGCTGAAACATTGGGTTTCCACTCACGTAATCCAGGGAATATCGTTTTTTTCGTCACCGGTCACAAAATGACTCAATAATAGCGTATTGTGGCATAAAAATAGACGGTTCGGGAGTTTCAAATGACCTTCGAGTGGTGGTTCGCCTACCTGCTGACATCCATTATCCTCAGCCTTTCTCCGGGGTCGGGTGCTATTAACACCATGACGACCTCCATCAACCACGGCTATCGCGGTGCGGTGGCGTCGATTGCCGGTTTGCAGGCCGGGCTGGGCATCCATATCGTGCTGGTCGGGATTGGTCTGGGTACCCTGTTCTCCCGCTCGGTGCTGGCGTTTGAAGTACTGAAATGGGCCGGGGCGGCGTATCTGATTTGGCTCGGCATCCAGCAGTGGCGCGCGGCAGGCTCCATCAACCTGAATACGCTCGCGCAGACGCAAAACCGCGGCCATCTGTTTAAGCGTGCGGTGTTCGTCAACCTGACCAACCCGAAGAGCATTGTGTTCCTCGCCGCGCTGTTCCCGCAGTTTATCGTACCGCATCAGCCCCAGGTGATGCAGTACGTGGTGCTGGGCGCGACCACCATTATCGTCGATATCATCGTGATGATTGGTTACGCGACGCTGGCACAGCGAATTGCGGCGTGGATTAAAGGGCCTAAGCAGATGAAGGCCCTGAATAAAGTCTTTGGCTCGCTGTTTATGCTGGTCGGCGCGCTGCTTGCGTCAGCGCGTCATGCTTAGCGAGAAATGATGAGATGAATGCCGAAGCCGGCGAACAGCGCGCCGGCGAAGCCGTCAATCCACTTCGCGATACGCTGGTAGCCTCGGCGCATCGCCGGTAAGGCGAACAGGCTGGCCACGATGGTAAACCAGGCAAAGGTTTCCACGACGATCAGCAGGAAGATGCCCCAGCGTGCGCCCGCACCGACGCTATCGCCGACAAACAGCGAGAACACCGATCCGAAATAGATAATCGCTTTTGGGTTTGCCAGATTAGTCAGCAGCCCTTTTACAAAGCTGCGGCCGCCCGTTGCCAGCTCCACCTTTGGCTCTTGCGGTTTTTTCTCTTCTTTCTTCAGCGCCCCGCGCAGCATCTGGTAGCCCATCCAGCACAGGTACAGACCGCCGCCGACCATAATGATGTTATGCAGCCAGGCCATCTTCGCCAGGATAAGGTTCAGACCGAGCAGCGCAACGGCCGCCCAGACCATAACGCCCATGGTGATACCGAGCACGCCCATCATCGCCTCTTTGCGGGAGCGGCTTACGGCCGTTTGGGACACGAAGAAAAAGTCTGGGCCAGGGCTCATCAGCGCAACGATGTGCACTAATGCCACGGTGAGAAATAGCATTAACATAATTAGCTCGCGGGGAAATAATTTAGTGAGTCATCATCCTGACACTTTTTCGCCCGGCTGACTACTCCTCATCGTCTCCGTCGGCGTGAGAGCGGATGAGTGCCATAAACTCTTTACCGAAGCGCTCCAGCTTGCGCGTGCCGACGCCGTTGACGCTGAGCATCTCGCTGGCGCTGAGCGGCATCTGCTCGGCCATCTCAATCAGCGTCGCGTCGTTGAACACCACGTAAGGCGGGATGTTCTCTTCGTCGGCGATGGCTTTACGCAGCTTGCGCAGTTTGGCGAAAAGCTTGCGGTCGTAGTTGCCGCCGTAGGATTTCTGCATCACGCGTGGCTTCAGAGCGATGACGCGCGGCACGGCGAGCTTCAGTTCAACGTCACCGCGCAGCACCGGACGCGCGGCCTCCGTAAGCTGAAGCGCGGAGTGCTGAGCAATGTTCTGCGTGGCAAAGCCGAGGTGAATGAGCTGGCGAATGATACTCACCCAGTGCTCGTGGCTCTGCTCCTTGCCAATCCCATAAACCGGCAGCTTGTCGTGGCCCATGTCGCGTATACGCTGGTTGTTGGCACCGCGCAGCACCTCCACCACGTAGCCCATCCCGAAGCGCTGGTTCACGCGGTAAATGGTCGAGAGCGCCTTACGCGCGTCCATCAGGCCATCGTACTGTTTCGGCGGATCCAGGCAGATATCGCAGTTGCCGCACGGTTCCTGTCGCCCTTCGCCAAAGTAGTTGAGCAGCACCAGACGACGGCAGGTTTGCGCTTCGGCAAACGCGCCCATCGCGTTGAGCTTGTGTCGCTCGATATCCTGCAGCTGTCCCTGCGGTTTTTCCTCCAGACAGCGGCGCAGCCACGCCATATCGGCCGGATCGTAAAACAGCATCGCTTCCGCAGGCAGGCCGTCACGCCCGGCGCGGCCAGTTTCCTGATAGTAGGATTCGATATTGCGCGGAATGTCGAAGTGCACCACAAAGCGCACGTTCGGCTTGTTGATACCCATGCCGAATGCCACCGTCGCGACCACAATTTGCAGGTCATCGCGCTGGAATTTCTCCTGCACGTCGGCGCGGATGTGGTTCTCTAACCCGGCGTGATACGCGGCGGCGCTAAAGCCGCGGTTTTGCAGCCGCGCGGCGGTGTCTTCCACCTTTGCGCGGCTGTTGCAGTAGATGATGCCGGACTTGCCGCGCTGCTCCTGGACGTAGCGCAGGAGCTGATCCAGAGGCTTGAACTTTTCCATCAGCATGTAGCGGATGTTCGGGCGGTCGAAGCTGCTGACCTGAATATAGGGGTCGTTCAGCCCCAGCAGACGAACAATATCCAGACGCGTGGTGTCATCCGCCGTGGCGGTAAGCGCCATAAAGGGCAGCTCGGGGAAGCGCTGACGGAGCTGGCCGAGGGCGGCGTATTCCGGGCGGAAATCGTGTCCCCACTGGGAGATACAGTGCGCTTCATCCACCGCCAGCAGAACCGGATTCCAGTGCGCAAGATGATCGAGGAAGTTATCCAGCATCAGGCGTTCCGGGGCGATATACAGCAGGCGGATCTGCCCGGTGCGGCACCCGGCCATCACCTCTTGCTGCTGCTCCCGGGTTTGGGTCGAGTTAAGACAGGCCGCCGCGACGCCGTTGGCGAGCAGCTGGTCGACCTGGTCTTTCATCAGAGAAATGAGCGGGGATACCACGACCGTCAGGCCGTTAAGCACCAGCGCGGGCACCTGATAACAGAGGGATTTACCGCCGCCGGTCGGCATCACCACCAGGCAGTCACGGCCTTCCAGCACCGTTTCAATGATGGTTTCCTGGCCAGGGCGGAACTGCTGGTAGCCAAAGGTTTCATGCAAAACCTGTTTAGCCAGCGACTCCTGATTCAATACTTCCACCTGCGCCACGTTAACCCCATATGCCTGAAATGAAACAGGCGCTATTTTCAGCGCCTGAGAGAGAAACTTCAACGTTTAACGCAAAAACATTCGAGCAACTTAGAGAATATCGTTCAGCATCACGCCCACGCCGACGCGGGTCTGGTTGAAGTTGTAATCGATAAGCGACTCGCCGTAACCGCTGTAGACTTGCGTATAAAGGCGAACATGCTTGCTTACCGGATAGCTTAAGCCCACTTCCGCACCGCCGTAGCCGGTGTTCCAGTTGTACTGGCCTTTCGCACTCAGCACGGCATCACCCAACTGGTAGCCGACTTTAAGCTGGTAGTAGCCCATATATTTGGTGATATCCGGGTTGTCATCCGTGCTGCCGACCACATACCACGGCTTCACTTCCACCATCCAGTTACCGTTCTGCGCCATCAGGCGCGTATAGGCGCGGTTCCAGCTACGGGATGTCGGATCGGAACGTCCGTTAGAATCATGGTTAAAGCCCACTTCTACATCGCGAAGCGTCCACCCGGCAAATTCATAATCCGTTGCGAAGCCGAGGAAAAGCTGCGGCTCATAGTTGGTTTCGCGGAACGGCGAGGATTCCCCGCTGTTAGAGAGCTGCCACCAGGACTTCTGCGTATAAGAGGCACCAAACACCGAGTTCGGCCCCAGAATGCCGCGCCAGAACGGGAAGGCGAGGCTGAGCTGGAATTTCACCTCATCTTTACGCGCATTATCAGACCAGTTATAGGAGCTTATCGCCTCTTTGTTGAGATCGCTGGTCTGTGTATAAATCACGTAGTTGGTGTCATACGGATAGAGCGTGAACGGATTGTCATGCTCCTGAAGAAGGTTTGCGATAATGCTACCGTGAACGGCAGGCTTATCGTGCACCTCTTTGATTGTCGCTTCCTGCGCATATGCTGTGAGGGGCAGCGCAACCGCCGCCAGTAACCAGGCCAGATACGTCCGCATCGGTGGTGTTCTCCTGCAAAAGAGTAAAATTGATTGAATAGTTATGTGGCGGACATTCTACAGACTTCTGCGACAACTGCTGCATCCTCGTTTCTGAAAGTGGCATTCCTTGTTGCCGCGGCATAAAATCAACATTTCGTTAACAATAAGGATGTGATGCCTCATGTCAGCCATGCTTACCGCCGAAGAAGTGTTAAAACTCGTGGGCGAGATTTTTGTTTACCATATGCCGTTTAACCGCGCGCTGGGACTGGAGCTGGAGCGTTACGAGAAAGACTTTGCTCAGCTGAGCTTCAACAACCAGCCGATGATGGTGGGTAACTGGGCGCAAAGTATTTTGCACGGCGGCGTGATTGCCTCCGCGCTTGACGTGGCGGCAGGTCTGGTCTGCGTGGGCAGCACGCTGACGCGCCATGACACCATCAATGAAGACGAACTTCGCCAGCGCCTGGCGCGCATGGGCACCATTGATTTGCGCGTCGACTATCTTCGTCCGGGGCGCGGAAATCGCTTTACCTGTACCAGCAGCCTGCTGCGCGCGGGGAATAAAGTTGCCGTGGCGCGCGTTGAGTTACACAACGAAGAACAGGTTTATATCGCCAGCGCAACCGCCACTTATATGGTGGGTTGAGGCGGCAAAATCGGGTAAAATTGATTCACTTTTTTGTAACGGATTTTCCCGATGGATGCTAAACAGACGCGGCAGGGCGTTTTACTCGCCCTTGCCGCTTATTTTATTTGGGGTATCGCCCCGGCGTACTTCAAGCTTATCGCCTACGTTCCGGCTGACGAGATCCTGACTCACCGCGTTATCTGGTCATTCTTCTTTATGATTGCGCTGATGAGCCTCAGCCGTCAGTGGTCGGGCGTCAAAACACTGCTGCAAACCCCGAAGAAGATCTTCCTGCTGGCACTTTCTGCCGTGCTGATTGGCGGCAACTGGCTGCTGTTTATCTGGGCGGTGAATAACCATCACATGCTCGAGGCGAGCCTGGGGTACTTCATTAACCCGCTGGTGAATATTGTGCTGGGGATGATTTTCCTCGGCGAACGCTTCCGCCGGATGCAGTGGTTAGCGGTGATTCTGGCCTTCTGCGGCGTGCTGGTGCAGCTGTGGACATTCGGCTCGCTGCCGATTATCGCCCTCGGTCTGGCGTTCAGCTTTGCCTTCTACGGCCTGGTACGCAAGAAGATCGCGGTGGAAGCGCAGACGGGGATGCTGTTTGAAACCCTGTGGCTGCTGCCGGTGGCGGCGATTTATCTCTTCGGCATTGCCGACAGCCCAACCAGCCACATGGGCAACAACCCGTGGTCGCTGAACCTGATGCTGATGGCGGCGGGCGTGGTAACCACTATTCCACTGCTGTGCTTCACCGGCGCAGCGACACGTCTGCGTCTCTCCACGCTGGGCTTCTTCCAGTACATT
This sequence comes from Enterobacter sp. 3U4, assembly GCF_057224565.1. Taxonomy (NCBI): domain Bacteria; kingdom Pseudomonadati; phylum Pseudomonadota; class Gammaproteobacteria; order Enterobacterales; family Enterobacteriaceae; genus Enterobacter; species Enterobacter sp. 3U4. The sequence goes on along the minus strand of NZ_CP136665.1, from coordinate 4,339,834 downwards.
GGCCCGACGCTGATGTTCCTGCTGGCAGTGGTGTTCTACGGCGAAGTGCCGGGTGCGGATAAGATGGTGACGTTCGCCTTTATCTGGGTAGCGCTGGCGATTTTCGTCGCCGATGCGATTTATACCCAGCGCAGGGTGCGCAAAGGGCTGTGATGTTGCCCTCCCCCTCTCCCACAGGGAGAGGGAATTCGATCGTAGGGCGGGTAAGCGCGGCGCCACCCGCCAGATTTTTACAGCCAGTTCCGGCGTTTGAAATAGAGATACGGCGCCAGGCCCGCGAGGATCATAAAGATAATCGCCCCCGGGTAACCAAAGCTCCACTTCAGCTCCGGCATAAACTCGAAGTTCATCCCGTAGCTGGATGCCACCAGCGTCGGCGGCAGGAACACCACGGACACCACCGAGAAGATCTTGATGATGCGGTTCTGCTCGATGTTGATAAAGCCCATCGCCGCCTGCATCAGGAAGTTGACCTTCTGGAACAGGGATTCGTTGTGAGGCAACAGGGATTCGATATCTCGTAAGATCTCACGCGCCTGCTCCAGCTGACCGCCCGGCAGACGCGCCTTGCGCACGAGGAAGTTCAGCGCGCGCTGGGTATCCATCAGACACAAACGCACCTTCCAGCCGATATCTTCCAGCTCCGCCAGCGTGGAAAGCGCTTCGTCGTACTCATCGCCCTGATGGCCTTCCATGATCACGCGGCTCAGCTTTTCCAGATCGCTGTAGATGTTTTCAATTTCATCCGCCAGCTGTTCAATTTTGGTCTCGAACAGATCGAGCAGCAGCTCGTACGCGTTGCCGTCTACCATCGCCTGGCTGCGGGCACGCATGCGGTAGAGGCGGAATGCCGGCAGCTCGCGCTCGCGCAGGGTAAACAGACGACCGTCACGAATGGTAAACGCCACGGTGGAGTTGCCCGCGTGGTCTTCGGCATCTTCAAAGAAGAAGAAGGAGTGAATATGCAGACCGTCTTCGTCTTCAAAAAAACGCGCAGAGGCTTCGATGTCTTCCAGTTCAGGGCGCGTTGCCAGGCTTTGCCCCAGCTCAGATTGTACGCGAAGGCGCTCATCGTCGTCCGGCTCGACCAGATCCACCCATACGGCATCAATGAGGGGCTGTGACTCTTCGGCTTCAAGCCGAGTCAGTCGGTTATTTTCGAGTTGAAATGCGCTCAACATGACCGGGACTCCCAATGCAAAAAAATATCGGACAGTTCGGTGGGCACACAGAAACAAATTGGGTTTCAGACCATTAAACAGCCTGACTCAGCGCGACGGGAATAGAGCAGTCGCTGACAACCACTAAGGCCATCAGCAAGAGGAGATAGCCTTAGGAGTTGTTCCTGGATGACAGGGAATTGAGCCAGTATCTACTGGGTGTGTCCAAGGCGAATGTCCTCTTAGCGTAATCGTGCGCGCATGTTACGCCAGCTATAACTGTGGCGTCAACACGCAACGGAACGCTGAAGGGCATTAATTGACCTTCACTGTATAAGGCTAGCAGATTATTGCAAAATAATGATATTTTTCTGAATGTTAGACTGTTTCCAGCTTCGCGTAGGCCGCCACCAGCCATTTGATCCCCTGCCCCTGGAACGCCACCTGCAGGCGGCTGTGCTCGCCGCTGCCTTCCAGATTCACAATGGTGCCTTCGCCGAACTTCGAATGGCGCACGCGCTGGCCCAGCTTGTAGCCGGTGTCGGTTTCCGCAATTGGCGAGCCCATGCGCTGATGGCTGACCGGACGGCTGATGCTCGCCCGCAGACGTACCTCTTCCACGCACTCTTCCGGCAGTTCACCGATAAAGCGCGACGGACGGTGATAGACCTCTTTACCGTACAGACGGCGGGTTTCAGCGTAGGTTAGCGTCAGCTTTTGCATCGCGCGCGTCACGCCCACGTAGGCCAGACGACGCTCCTCTTCCAGACGGCCGCCCTCATCCAGCGACATCTGGCTCGGGAACATCCCCTCTTCCATCCCGACGATGAACACCTGCGGGAACTCCAGGCCTTTGGCGGAGTGCAGGGTCATGAGCTGAACCGCATCCTGCCAGGTGTCCGCCTGCCCTTCGCCCGCTTCCAGCGCGGCGTGGGAGAGGAACGCCTGCAGCGGCATCAGGTCTTCGTCTTCTTCGTTGTAGCTGAACTGGCGCGTTGCCGTCACCAGTTCCTCTAAGTTCTCAATACGGGTCTGGCCCTTTTCACCTTTCTCCTGCTCGTACATGGTGCGCAGGCCGGAGTCTTTAATCACCCGGTCGGTCTGCACGTGCAGCGGCATGTCGGCGGTTTCCTGCGCCAGGGCGTCAATCAGCTCAAGGAAGCGCTGTAATGCGCTGGCGGCACGTCCGGCAAGGGCTTTTTCCTGCAGCAGCTCGCGGCACGCCTGCCAAAGCGTCAGCTGGCGATCGCGCGAGGCCTGTCGCACCACGTCCAGCGTGCGATCGCCAATCCCGCGGGTTGGCGTGTTCACCACGCGTTCAAACGCTGCGTCGTCGTTACGGTTGGCAATCAGACGCAGATACGAGAGCGCATCTTTGATTTCCTGACGTTCGAAGAAGCGCATGCCGCCGTAAATGCGGTACGGCATGCTCACCTGCAGCAGCGCCTCTTCCAGCACGCGCGACTGGGCGTTGCTGCGATAGAGAATGGCGCACTGCTCCAGCGCGCCGCCGTTGTCCTGCCAGGTTTTGATGCGGTTGACCACGAAGCGGGCTTCGTCGAGTTCGTTGAACGCACAGTAAATCGAAATCGGTTCGCCATCGACGCCGTCGGTCCACAGCTTTTTACCCAGACGCCCGTTGTTGTTCTCAATCAGGGCGTTAGCCGCGCTCAGAATGTTGCTGGTTGAGCGGTAGTTCTGCTCCAGTCGGATAGTTTGCGCGCCGGGGAAATCGTTGAGGAAGCGCTGGATGTTCTCCACCTGCGCCCCGCGCCAGCCGTAGATAGACTGGTCGTCATCGCCAACGATCATTACCTTGCCGGTATCACCGGCCAGCAGGCGGATCCATGCGTACTGGATGTTGTTGGTATCCTGGAATTCGTCCACCAGGATATTGGTGAAGCGTTCACGGTAGTGCTGCAGGATGTGCGGCTTGTTGAGCCACAGCTCGTGGGCGCGCAGCAGCAGCTCGGCGAAATCCACCAGACCGGCGCGATCGCACGCTTCCTGATAGGCCTTGTAGACGTTCTGCCAGGTCTGCTCGACCGGGTTGCCGAAGCTCTGAATGTGGTGCGGGCGCAGCCCCTCGTCTTTCTGACCGTTGATGTACCACATCGCCTGACGCGGCGGCCACTGCTTCTCGTCGAGGTTCATCGCCTTGATCAGGCGCTTCAGCAGACGGAGCTGGTCTTCGCTGTCGAGGATCTGGAAATCCTGCGGCAGGTTGGCGTCCATGTGGTGCGCACGCAGCAGGCGGTGCGCCAGACCGTGGAAGGTACCGACCCACATGCCGCCCTGGCTGGTGCCCATCAGCTGCGCGATGCGGTGGCGCATCTCCGCCGCCGCCTTGTTGGTAAACGTGACCGCCATGATGGAATACGGCGAGCAGTTCTCCACGCTCTGCAGCCAGGCGATACGGTGAACCAGCACGCGCGTCTTACCACTGCCCGCTCCAGCCAGCACCAGCAGGTTGGTGCGCGAGGCGGCAACCGCGTCACGCTGTTTGTCATTAAGGCTGTCGAGCAGGTAAGAAACGTCCATTGGCACCGTCACGTCATGTCGGGCAGGCGAATCGCATTCGCCAAAACCCTGTTAATTTATACAGAACAATTGATGATTATATCAGCGTCGTGAGGGATGCCAACCGCGAAATTTCCACGTGCGGCAGAAGACGGCTATCGTAGGCGATCATCAGGTCAGCGTTTTCCGGCTTGATCCAGCAGGCCTGCATGCCGCAGCGGATGGCGCCAGCCACGTCCGTGGTCAGGTCATCCCCCACGTGCAGGATCTCACCCAGCGGCAGGTTAAGCTTATCCGCCGCCAGATGGTACATGTCACTGAACGGCTTCGCGCGCCCGTGAGGACCCGCACGCAGCACGAATTCAAAGTAATCGCTGAGGCCAAACAGCTCCGGCTGGGCATTGCCGTTGGTGATAGCCACCAGCGGCCACTTTTCGGCAAGCTTCGCCAGCGTGTCGTGGGTTTCCTGCGGCACGTCGATACGGCTGCGCCATTTGGCGAAGTTTTCCATGGCCGCTTCCGCCCCAATGGCGGCATCCTGCGCGCTCAGCCCAACGTTCAGCATCGCCTGCTCAACCGCGCGACGACGCCATTCGGTCACGTCGTGGTAAATGTCCGGCTCGGTCTCCCGCAGGGACTGGCGCAGCTTCTGGAAGTCCTTGTTCTGTATCGCCTTCAGCGCGGGATGGTAGTTCTGCACAAACGCCAGCGACTCCTGCTCGGTACGCAGGATCACCTCGCGGTTGTCATAAAGAGTGTCATCAAGGTCAAACGTCAGGGCCGAGATCTGACCGAGTGGGCGGTAAAAACGCATTATTTCCCCCGTTTGGCGCGTGGATGCGCCGCGTCATACACCGAGGCAAGGTGTTGGAAGTCTAAGTGGGTATAGATTTGAGTGGTCGACAGGTTCGCGTGGCCAAGCAGTTCCTGCACGCCACGCAGATCGCCGCTCGATTCAAGCATATGTGTTGCAAAGGAGTGGCGCAGCTTGTGCGGGTGCACGTGGCTATTCAGCCCCTGCTTAATGCCCCACTCCGCAAAGCGCTTCTGCACGTTACGCGCCGAGATCCTTTTACCGAGTTTCGACAGGAACAGCGCATCCTCTTCGGTGCCAAACAGCCCGCGCAGGTCAAGCCAGTGTTCAATCCAGGAGACCGCATTGCGGCCAATCGGGAGGCGGCGCTCTTTGCTGCCCTTACCCATCACCCACACTTCACCCGATTCCAGATCGAGATGCTTGAGGTCAAGGTTGACGAGTTCAGACAGACGCAGCCCTGCGCCGTACATCACCTCCAGCATCGCGCGGTCGCGAACGGCCAGCGGATCGTTAAGGTCGATATCCAGCAGGCGGTTTACGTCATCGACGTCGATATTTTTAGGCAGATGGCGCGGCGCTTTCGGCGTGGCGATCCCCTTTGCCGGGTTGGCTTTTAAGCCACCCTTGCTGACCAGCCAGTCGAAGAAACTGCGCAGCGCGGAGAGCCTGAGCGCCAGGCTCGCCGGGCTGAGATTTTTTTTACGGCTACGCACGACGAACCCGCGTACCGTCGCAGCGTCACATTGTTGCCAGCTTTTCAGGCCGATTTCGTCGGCAATCTGCATGATGGCATCAAGCTGACGCTGGTAGTTGAGCAGGGTAATGGGGCTAAGCTGACGCTCCACGCCGAGATAGCGCAGAAAGCGCGAGACGTCAGTGGCGAGAAGTTCGTCCGTCATACGCGCTCAATCCAGCGCTCCAGCAGCTCGGGCAGCATCAGGGCGATCTCCTGCAGCAGGTGCGTGGCTTGCCCCTGCTCATAGTGATGCGCGTCGCGGCTGGTAAATAACATGACCCCCAGATCGCCATCGCGCCCCATCAGCGACATCGCTACCGAGCCAATCGCTTTGGCTTCAGGTAACACCACCAGCAGCTCAGGCCCGTTCAGCGGCCCCAGATAGTGGTGCTCATGGCCCAGACGCTGAATGCGCAGCGGTTCAAATGCCTGACGGCTGAGCGCCAGATGGGTAAACCCCGACGGCGCGCCAATACGCCAGCGGTCAGGGAACAGACGAATCGTTGCGCCTGCCAGCCCCAGCTCCCGGGCCCAGCGGTGAAAGCGGCTGAGGAACTCGTCAAGGCTGTGCGCCGACGCCAGACGCGCCTGCAGATGCAGCAGACGATAGAACAGGCTTTCGTTGGTGCTGGCCTGCTCCATCAGCAGAGTCATGTTCTCTTCAAGCTGATTGATATGGTTGCGCGCGCGCGCCATGTGCCATTCCACCAGCGACACGGTCCCGCGAACCGGATGCGGCACGCGCATCTCTTCGACGACGCGTGCATTGCGAATAAAAAACTCAGGATTGCGCAGCAGATAATCAACAACAGCTCTGTCGTCCAGTTCCGTCACTGTTTCCTGCAGTTCTTCCCCTGGTTGTTTCATAGATGGATAAACCCGTCATAGACATGTGCCGCCGGGCCAGTCATATACAGTGGATGACCCGGTCCTTTCCAGGCGATATCAAGCCGACCGCCCGGTAATTCCACGCGAACCTCTTCTGCCAGTAACCCCTGGGAGATGCCCACGGCCACCGCCGCACAGGCGCCGCTTCCGCAGGCCTGAGTCTCGCCCGCGCCGCGCTCGTAAACCCGCAGGCGAATGTGCTCGCGCTTCACCACCTGCATAAAGCCGATGTTCGCGCGCTCCGGGAAACGCTCGTGGCTTTCCAGCACCGGGCCAAGCGTTTCGACCGCGGCGGTTTCCACATCATCAACCTGAATCACGCAGTGTGGGTTACCCATTGAGACGACGCCGCACAATACTGTCTGCTCGGCCGCACGCATAATATAGGTCTTTTCCGCTTTGTTTGCGCGAAACGGCACGACGGAGGGCTCGAAGTTAGGTTCGCCCATGTTCACGCGCACCAGCTCATCATCGGTGACGCTGAGCACCATGCGACCATTGGCCGTGCTGACGCGAATATCACGCTTGTTGGTCAGCCCTTTCAGGCGGACAAAGCGGGCAAAACAGCGCGCGCCGTTGCCGCACTGGTTAACTTCGCTGCCGTCCGCGTTAAAAATACGGTAGTGGAAATCGAGGTCGGGATCGTACGGCGGCTCGACCACCAGCAGCTGATCGAACCCCACGCCCAGATGCCGATCCGCCAGGCGACGGATCAGTTCCGGGGAGAAAAACACATTCTGCGTTACCGCGTCGACGACCATAAAATCGTTGCCAAGGCCATGCATTTTAGAGAACTGCATCATTTGCTCCATTGCGCGGGTACAGAACGTTGTCGTCAGAGATTAACCTGAGTCGGGCCACCGTTGTCGCCACGGTCGTTAGTATTTGGCGTGGTAGACTCAATGCCGCTGTTAACCGGTTTCGTCGGCGGCGGTGCGGTTTTATCCGCAGGTGGGAAGTACAGTGGTCCCTTCAGTCCGCAGCCAGTCAGGCTAAACAGCGTGATGAGAACGGCAAGCGTTCGGAAAGCGTTTTTCATTATAAAGTTGCCCGTAAGTTCAAATCTGTTTCTATCATCGCAGGAGAAGACACAAAAGCAAGAGTTTGCCGCTTTCCTGCAACGGGAATTATTTAGGGTTATACTGCCGGCATCACGAAAAACAGGAACAAAACCATGAACGACAGTGAATTCCATCGCCTTGCCGACAACCTGTGGATGACCATCGAAGAGCGTATTGACGACTGGGACGGCGACAGCGATATCGATTGTGAAATCAACGGCGGTATTCTGACCCTGAGCTTCGAAAATGGCAGCAAAATTATTATTAACCGCCAGGAACCGCTTCACCAGGTCTGGCTGGCCGCGAAACAGGGCGGCTATCATTTCGATCTGAAAGACGGGAAATGGGTTTGCGACCGCAGCGGCGTAACATTCTGGGATCTGCTGGAACAGGCGGCGACCGCGCAGGCGGGTGAGGCGGTGAGTTTCAGGTAGTTTTGTCGCCCGGTGGCGGCTACGCCTTACCGGGCCTACCACGGTTCAAACCGTAGGCCGGGTAAGCGTTAGCGCCACCCGGTGAAAAGGCTCAGGAGAAATACTGCTGCAACAGCGGCGCGGTGTCCTGATTGGCAGGCGCGGCAGGCGTGACGGCCTGGGTACGGAACGGGATCACCTGCGTACGACCGTCGACGTTCACAATCTGGTAGAACTGCGGCAGGTTAAAGTTGATAAAGCTTGAGCCGTAGGTGAAACGGTCATGCGAAGAGGAGTAGAAGCGGCTGACGTCGCGCACCAGCTCCTCTTTACTGCCTTCACAATGGTGATACACCTCGGCGCGGTTGGTCTCATCCAGAATGTAGATGTTGAACCCGGCATCGTCGCCCGACTCTTCAAAGAAGAACTGAATAATCCCTTCGCTGGCAAAGCCGTCCACCACCTGCGGGAGCTTAACGTGGTTGGTTTCCACCTGCACCGACAGACCGTGCAGCTTGTTATGCGAAATCGCGCCGTAGAATTCGATGGCGTTTTCCAGCTTCTGTACCGACACGTTGAGACGCTCAAAGAACAGGCCCCAGGTCTGGCCGGAGACGCGCAGCGCTTTAAAGCGCCCGGTTTCCTGACGGGTACTGGAGAGACGCAGCTCGATACATTCCGAGACCAGCTGCTGCACGCGGGTACGAATCAACCCACGCAGATGCTGGCTGTAGCAGAACACTTCGACGCTATCCGGCGGCGCGGCATCCTGGTGCATCTTGCCGAGAATGGTTTTCAGCGCCTCGATCATCGCCTGCTCGCCGTTGAAGTGCAGGGTACGCACTTCGTTCCACGAGTTGCGGTAGAGCAGGTCCACGCTGCCTACCAGACAGTTTTGCTGCTCGCCAAAGCTAAAGACGTCCAGCTTGCGGAAGTCAAAATGGACCACCTGATTGCGGAAGGCCGCCGTCGGGTCGTATTCCAGGTTGACGATGATCGCCAGATGGCGAATCTCGCACGGGCTGTAGAGCGCTTTCGGCGTTGGGGCAGGCAGACGCAGCGGGAAGTGGTGCGACACATCCGCGACCATCTCCTGCAGCTTAGCGAGATCGACCACCTCGTTGCCTTTGATAAACAGGCGCGTGCGCGAGGTCAGCAGGCCGTTAAACCAGGCCCAGGCCACCAGCTTGTTCAGATAGCGGTTATATTCCAGCGGCTGATGGCTGATGATTGAATCCATGCTTGGCGCACGGTTGTACAGATACCACCCGGTGCGGTTCGCGCGGCCCGGCGGTACGTAGATAAAGGTCAGGTTTGGTTCTGACAGATCTGGCGAAATCTGCGGGTTAACCAGGGTGACTTTACCCGGCAGCGCTTCAAACGCGGCGTACAGCTTACGGGTCAATACCCCGATGTCCTGCGGGCTGGCGGAAACGCTGAGGTTGTTACGGCGCGCAAAGCGGATCAGGTTACGGTAGCTTTGCATCATCGCATCGAGCAGTTCGTTGTGCGCTTCACGCACCTGATCGATTTTCCAGTTGGCCCGGTTGTCGAGCATGGACAGACGCGCTTCGTCCCATCCCCACTCTTTCACTAACTGACTGACCACTTCACGACGCCAGCCCACGCAGGCGCGCTCGCGGCTCAATTTCTCACAGACTTTGAGATAGAAACATCGACGCACCAGGTCAAGACGCGTGGTGTCATCAATGGCTTTCAGGTACTCGGTTACGCGCTCAAGCATCATGCAGTAGGCGTCCAGCCCGAAGGAGACGATTTCCCCGTCGTGCAGGCGCTGCTTGATATCTTTCGCCAGCAGGCGCGGCGTAGGGTATTCCCATGAATAGGCTTCAAGCAGCAGCGTTTTCAGCACCGCTTTGTACGGTGAGTCGATACTTTTATAGAGCTGCCAGAGACTTGCGCCAAAGTACTCTTCTGCAGACAAAGAGCTCAGGCCGCCAAGGTCCAGCCATTCGTTTGGCGTCAGTACGCCCTGCGCATAAAGCGACATGACGTAGTCATCGTAATGCTCTTCTTCTTCGCACGGGACCATATTCCACAGAATACGCTTTCCGGCCAGACGCACAGCAGTACGGTAAAATTCATCCAGCAATAAGATGTGCTGAGTCGAGCCGCAGTCCTCACCACCCAGACTGCCGCTTTCGTTATGGCGGAAACGGTTTTCATCAATCAGGAAGAAGCTCACTTCCACGCCGAGCGATGCCGCCCAGCTCTCCAGCAGGCTGCATTTACGCTGCAGCAGCTGACGCTCGTCGTTATCGAGCCAGGACTGATGGCAGACCCAGATGTCCAGGTCCGAAGAACAGCTTTGCCCTACCGATGAGGTGCTCCCCATTGAATAAACGCCGGTAATCGGCAGTTCGCCTTTTGGGGACTCCTGTGGCGGCATGCCGCGGTAGAGTTCCAGCTCGTTAAGATAATGCTGTTGGGTTTCATCAGGCGTGAAAAGGCAAATGCCCTGGGGAACGTTACCATCAAGGTAGCCAGGCATCAGCGGGTGGTGATAGTGCAATAATGTCGGCAGCAGACTGTATACCTGCTGGAATGCAGGGCCCATAGCAGCAAGCGCGCGATCCACACGCAGTTGATTTATGGCATCCAGTCTCTGTTTCAGAGTCTCAATATAGAGGTACAAGACGTATCGCCTGATGTTTCCGGGTGTCGCAAGCTATTCAAAACACGAATGACAGCGGACCCGCAGTATTTCAAAAAGATAACCGTTACCCTTTTTCGCCCTTATCATTTTTGGTGGTACCGACGAAAAAATGGTCTAAAACGTGATCAATTTAACACCTTGCCGGTTGACCGTAAAGAAAGATGCACTACATACAAGTGTAGCACCGTTCTGTACGTGTAAATTCCTGAATACGGCTATGGCTGACGAATACGCCGCCTTGTCCCTCTCACGCTTCATCAACCGTAAAACTGCCATCCCAGAGTCAACAATGTTAGGATGGTTAGCGATTGATAATGACGGTAACAAGCATGTTAGACAATGTTTTGAGAATTGCCACACGCCAAAGCCCTCTCGCGCTCTGGCAGGCACATTATGTGAAGCAGCGCCTTGAAGCCTGCCACAGTGGATTGCGCGTCGAGCTGGTGCCGATGGTCACGCGCGGTGACGTGATCCTCGATACGCCCCTGGCGAAAGTGGGCGGCAAAGGCCTGTTTGTCAAAGAACTGGAACTGGCATTGCTTGAGAACCGCGCCGATATCGCCGTACATTCGATGAAAGACGTACCCGTCGAGTTCCCGGAAGGGCTGGGGCTGGTGACCATCTGCGAGCGCGAAGATCCGCGCGATGCGTTTGTCTCTAACCACTATGACTCCCTCGACGCGCTGCCAGAAGGTAGCGTGGTTGGCACGTCCAGTTTACGCCGTCAATGTCAGCTGGCGGAACGTCGCCCTGACCTGATCATTCGCTCGCTGCGGGGTAACGTCGGCACGCGTCTGGGCAAGCTGGATAACGGCGATTACGATGCCATTATCCTCGCCGTTGCCGGCCTGAAGCGTCTTGGGCTTGAGTCGCGCATTCGCGAGGCGTTGCCGCCAGAGCTGTCGCTCCCGGCCGTGGGACAGGGTGCCGTCGGCATCGAGTGCCGTCTGGACGATGCGCGTACCCGCGAACTGCTCGCACCGCTAAACCATGACGAGACAGCTATCCGCGTAAAAGCCGAGCGTGCGATGAATACCCGCCTCGAAGGAGGATGCCAGGTTCCGATTGGCAGCTATGCTGAATTAACAGAAGGTGAACTTTGGCTGCGCGCGCTGGTGGGCGCCCCTGACGGTTCGCAGATGGTGCGCGGCGAACGTCGCGGTAAAGCGCAAGATGCCGAGCAGCTTGGCGTGTCGCTGGCGGAAGAATTACTGGATAACGGCGCCCGCGAGATTCTGGCTGACGTTTACAACGGAGAACCCCCTGCATGAGTATTCTCGTCACCCGCCCTTCTCCCGCAGGAGAGCAGTTAGTGAGCCGTCTGCGCGCACTGGGGCAGGTGGCCTGGAGTTTTCCGCTCATTGAATTCTCCCCCGGTCGGGAGCTCTCTGCGCTCGCCGACCAGATGAATACCCTTCAGGACGGCGACCTGCTGTTTGCGCTGTCGCAACATGCGGTGGAATTTGCCCATGCGCAGCTGCAACAGCAGGGTTTGGCCTGGCCAGTTGCCCCCCGCTATTTTGCGATTGGCCGCACAACGGCACTGGCGCTGCATACCGTAAGCAGCGTGGACGTTCGTTACCCGTTAGATCGGGAAATCAGTGAAGTCTTGCTACAATTACCTGAATTACAAACCATTGCCGGAAAGCGTGCGCTCATTTTGCGCGGTAATGGTGGTCGCGAGCTGCTGGGCGAAACGCTGCGTGAACGTGGTGCAGACGTGACGTTCATTGAGTGCTATCAGCGCTGTGCAAAACACTACGATGGCGCGGAAGAGGCGATGCGCTGGCACGCGCGCGGCATTAATACGCTGGTGGTCACCAGCGGTGAAATGTTACAACAGCTTTGGTCGCTGATACCGCTTTGGTATCGCGAAAACTGGTTACTCCGCTGTCGGCTTCTGGTCGTCAGTGAGCGTCTGGCGAACCAGGCCCGGGAACTGGGCTGGCAGGATATTCGGATCGCTGATAACGCCGACAACGATGCGCTGCTGCGCGCATTACAATAACTCTCAAATGGGAAGCCATAATGACGGAACACGACAAATCCTCCGCCGTGGTTGAAGAGACCAGGGAGACTGTGGAGACGACGCCACAGCCAGAGACGACAGAGAAAACCGCTGAGAAGAAAAACGGCAGCAACAAAACGAGCCTCACGCTTAGCGCGATTGCCATCGCCATTGCGCTGGCTGCGGGGGTTGGCCTGTACGGTCTGGTGAAACAACAGGGCGCTAATCAGACGTCTACCAGCGATGCGCTGGTGAATCAGCTCACTGCCCTGCAAAAAGCGCAGGAGACGCAGAAAACCGAGCTGGAAGCCGTGATTAAGCAGCAGTCCGCCGCGCTTGCCGAAGCGAACAGCAAACAGGAAGAGCTGACCAAACAGCTGGGTGAAGTTCAGCAAAAAGTCGCTACCATTTCCGGCACCGATGCCAAAACCTGGCTGCTCTCGCAGGCTGACTTCCTGGTGAAGCTCGCCGGACGTAAGCTCTGGAGCGATCAGGACGTCACCACCGCCGCCGCGCTGCTGAAAAGCGCCGATGCCAGCCTGGCAGACATGAACGATCCAAGCCTTATTACCGCCCGTCGCGCGATTACCGAAGATATCGCCAGCCTCTCTGCCGTTTCGCAGGTGGATTACGACGGCATTATCCTCAAGGTGAACCAGCTTTCGAATCAGATTGATAACCTGCAGCTGGCGGATAATAACGACGACGACTCCCCGATGGATTCCGACGGTACTGAGCTTTCCAGCTCCCTGAGCGAATGGCGCATAAACCTGCAGAAAAGCTGGCAGAACTTTATGGACAGCTTTATCACTGTCCGCCGTCGCGACGAAACTGCCGTACCGCTGCTCGCACCGAACCAGGACATCTATCTGCGCGAGAACATTCGTTCCCGCCTGCTGGTGGCGGCTCAGGCCGTGCCGCGTCATCAGGAAGAGACCTACAAACAGGCGCTGGATAACGTCTCAACGTGGGTACGCGCCTACTACAACACCGACGATGCGACGACCACCGCCTTCCTCGAAGACATTGATAAGCTAAGCCAGCAGAACATCACCATGAACGTGCCGGACAAGCTGGCCAGCCAGCCGATTCTGGAGAAACTGATGCAGACGCGCGTACGTAACCTGCTGGCGCAGCCGGGCGTACCGGCAGAGCAGACGAGCGGAGCGGCACCTGCTCCGACTCCGACTCCTGCGCCTGAAAGCGCACCGCAGGGAGAGTAATGATGCTAAAAGTCCTCTTACTCTTCATCCTGCTGATCGCCGGGATCGTGCTGGGACCCATGCTTGCGGGCCATCAGGGTTACGTCCTGATCCAGACCGATAACTACAACATTGAAACCAGCGTAACGGGCCTGACGATCATTCTGATCCTCGGCGTGGTGGTGCTGTTTGCGATCGAGTGGATCCTGCGCCGTATTTTCCGTACCGGTGCCCATACGCGCGGCTGGTTCGTTGGCCGTAAGCGCCGCCGCGCCCGTAAGCAGACCGAGCAGGCGCTGCTTAAGCTTGCCGAGGGTGACTATCAGCAGGTTGAAAAGCTGATGTCGAAAAACGCCGACCACGCCGAACAGCCGGTGGTGAACTATCTGCTCGCTGCCGAAGCGGCGCAGCAGCGCGGTGACGAAGCCCGCGCCAATCAGCATCTGGAGCGGGCGGCAGAGCTGGCTCATGGCGACCCGATTCCGGTAGAAATTACGCGCGTTCGTCTGCAACTGGCACGTAATGAGAATCACGCGGCTCGCCACGGTATCGACCGTCTGCTGGAAGTCGCGCCGCGTCATCCGGAAGTGCTGCGTCTTGCCGAGCAGGCGTATATTCGTACCGGTGCCTGGGGTTCACTGCTGGACATCATTCCGTCAATGGCGAAGGCCGAGGTAGGCGACGATGAACATCGTGATGAGCTTCAGCGTCTGGCATGGATTGGCCTGATGGATCAGGCGCGCGCCGACCTGGGCAGCGACGGTCTGAAAGCGTGGTGGAAGAATCAGAGTCGTAAAACGCGCCAGCAGGTTCCTCTGCAGGTAGCGATGGCGGAACATCTGATTGAATGCGACGATCACGATACCGCACAGGAGATCCTCCTGGATGGTCTGAAGCGCCAGTACGACGATCGTCTGGTGATGGTGATCCCGCGCCTGAAAACCAATAATCCTGAGCAAATCGAAAAAGTGCTGCGTCAGCAGATTAAAACCGTCGGTGACCGCCCGCTGCTGTGGAGCACGCTCGGTCAATCGCTGATGAAGCACGGCGAATGGCAGGAGGCGAGCCTCGCCTTCCGCGCGGCGCTGAAGCAGCGTCCGGATGCGTTTGACTACGCATGGCTTGCCGATACGCTGGACAAGCAGCATAAGCCGGAAGAGGCGGCCGCCATGCGGCGTGATGGGCTGTTGCTGACGCTGCAAAACAACGGTACGCAGCAGTAATTAATCAGGAGGCCAAATGGCCTCCTTTTTTTATCGCCTTTCTCCTGCTACATTCTTTACACCCGCATCTGCAAACGAACCCGCCAATGTAACGATGTCTTTTCATTAACTTTTTTTCACACACGCGCACTTTCTGCAGCGTGGACTAAATCGTTTTTGAAAGGAAATCGTCATGAACTCGCTTTTATATGCGCTTATTGAAGCGCTGCGCTACCACCGCTGGCTGCGCCTGCTTGCCTGTGCTTTTATCTTTTCTTCGCTGGGGAATGGCTTAACCCAGGTTGTGGTCTTCGGCTTGCTGTTAGCATGGTCAGCTCCGCCCACCCTGCTAACCCTTGCTTTTCTTTTCGCTACGGTACCGGGATTTATCGGCAGTACGATCGGCGAAAAGCTGTGCTCACGCTGTTCTCCAATATCCCTGCTGATACTGACCGAAGGGCTGGGCCTGCTTGCCCTGCTCTTTCCCCTGCTTGGCGTGGGTTACCACAGCGTTACCGCGTTACTCGCCTTACAATCCACCGAGGCGCTGCTCAGCGGGATGAGCTGGCCCGCGTTGACGTTGCTCTTCAAGCGCGGGCTCAGCGAAGCAGAGTTGCCCGCTGCAACCTGTCTGGAAAATGTGATTTTTGCTTCTCAGGTTTTGTTAGGGACCGGCCTGGGCGTGGTGCTGTTTCAAAAGGCGTCCGTGTTTACCCTGCTGGCCATAGATGCCGCCAGCTTTCTCGCGTCACTGCTCATGCTATGGCTGGCTGGACGCCGCTTTTCTCCTGCACAAGGCTCCACCACTATGGAAAAGGGAGTTTCTGCAACATTACGCTGGCAGGCGTTGACCGTTCGGCAGAAACGCAGCCTGCTCATCCTGCCGGCGCTGGCTGCCGTCGGCTCACCGGCCATGGCGCTGCTTCCGGCACTGGCCCAGCAGCTCCGTCCTCAGGATGCGGCGGGCCTTGCTCTGCCGCTGCTTTTCGCAAGGAGCATGGGACAGCTTTGCGGCCCGCTGCTGCTAAGAAAAGAGAGCCTGACGCGCGTTGCGGCTCATACGCCGCAAATAATCATTTGCCTCAGCATCTTTCTGACCGCTTATGGCATGCTGCCGTTTTTGTCCGGGTGGACGGCATGTGCGCTGGGGGCGATCTTTATCGCGCATCTGGCCTCGAATATTCTCTTCGCAGCCGGGACGTTTGGGGTACTCAGTAGCTTTCATCTCACGCAAACCGCTTCAGCCAGTGGGAAAGCCTGGCGCTGGCAAACGCTCAGCGCCTCTCTTTTCACCGGCATTGCAGCGGCGGTGGCTTCAGGGTTTGGCTCAGTACAGGCGCTCTATGCTGTCTCTGCATCAGCCCTGCTAATGGTTGCCCTGATCATGCGCCTGTATCGGGAATAAGGCATAAAAAAACGCCTGCTATAAAAGCAGGCGTTAAAACAGGTCTGTAAGACAACATATTTGGTGCTTCACTCAACGTTGTGTCCATGGTGTCTGATGAGGCCGAAGCGACATCTGTCAGTGGACGATAAGCACCGTAAATGGCTCTGCGTCATTCCTGAGTTTATGAGGCACTAAGGCGAACATAAGAGATGGAATGAGCATCTACACGCATATTATTGCACGTAACGTGCCAACATAACACCCAGAACTTTTACATGACGCAACATTTTAAGATAAAAGGAAAATATGCTGTTAAGCGCCGTCTTAAGCTCTACAACGTATCGGGAAAAGGCAGGAATATGTCGCCAGGAGGAGACAGCAAAACCCATAAATGGTTATTTATTTAATTTTCAATGAGTTGTATGTCGCTGGATTGCGACAAAGAAAAAGGACGCTGTCGGAGAATGGCTACAGGGATGAGGAAGTACAGAAAACAAAAAACCCCGCCGAAGCGGGGTTCAAAATTGGTCGGCGAGAGAGGATTCGAACCTCCGACCCACTGGTCCCAAACCAGTTGCGCTACCAAGCTGCGCTACTCGCCGATGTACTGCTTTTTGAATTTTTAGTTCAATTCATTTAAAAAGTCGTGGTGCGAGGGGGGGGACTCGAACCCCCACATCCAAAGGACACTAACACCTGAAGCTAGCGCGTCTACCAATTCCGCCACCTTCGCAATTCACAACTCTTTCAAATAATGGGGTGGCTAATGGGATTCGAACCCACGACAACTGGAATCACAATCCAGGGCTCTACCAACTGAGCTATAGCCACCACTGTATTCTTTCACGCGGTACTGACTACTTCTCAGACCACCGCAGCTCTAGCGCCGGGACTAAAATGGCGCGCCCGACAGGATTCGAACCTGAGACCTCTGCCTCCGGAGGGCAGCGCTCTATCCAGCTGAGCTACGGGCGCTTAGCGCCGTTGCGGGGCTGGATATTACGTACCTCCGTCCCCGCTGTCTAGTGCTTTTTTGAAAAAAATGCGCGTTTGGTTATGGTTTGCACATTTTGCCGCTTATTCCTCCACTTTCTGCGTGGTGGCACGGCGACCCAGGCCAAAAAGCTTATATGCAGCCGTTACGGCCGCAAGGAAGATCACCCCGACAAACAGCGACATGCGGGTATCTTCATTAAAGTACATGCCGATTAATACGCAAATCAGAAACGCCATCGTCAAATAGTTCGCATAGGGGAACAGAATTGAGCGGAACGGATGGCTTTCAATCGCCTTTTTATGCGCATGACGGAAACGCAGCTGGCTGATGAGGATAACGAACCACGGCACCATGCCCGGCAGGACGCTGGCGCTATAGACGTAAACGAACACCCGCTGCGGGTTAGGAATGATGTAATTCAGGCAAGAGCCAATCAGCAGGATCACGATGGAGACCGCCACCCCCGCCACCGGTACCCCGGCACGTGAGACTTTGCTCATCGCCGCAGGCAGCTGGTTGTTCTTCGAGAGCGCATAGAGCATACGTCCGCAGCTGTACATCCCGCTGTTACAGCCTGACAACGCTGCAGTCAGGACCACAAAGTTGATGATACCCGCCGCCGCCGTGATACCAATTTTGGCGAAGGTTAATACAAACGGGCTACCGGTCGTGCCAATTTCGTTCCACGGGAAGATGGTCACGATGACGAAGATCGCGCCCACATAGAAAATCAGGATACGCCACAGCACTTTGCCTACCGCGCTACGCAGCGTGACCTGAGGGTTTTTCGCTTCACCGGCGGTAATACCGATCAGCTCCACGCCCTGATACGAGGCCACAACGATACACAGCGCCGTCAGGAAACCCTTCCAGCCTCCGGCGAAGAAGCCGCCGTTTTCGGTCAGATTGCCGAAGCCAATGGCGTGTCCGCCGTTGCCAAAGCCGAAGAAAATAACGCCCAGGCCGACGACAATCATTACGATAATCGTGGTGACTTTAATCATTGCGAACCAGAACTCAATTTCACCGTACAGGCGCACGGCAGCCAGGTTTGCCAGCGCCACCAGCCCCACGGCAATGAGCGCGGGTATCCACTGGACCATATCCGGGAACCAGAACTGGACGTAGACCCCTATCGCGGTGATCTCTGAGATGCCCACCGCCATCCACATAAACCAGTATGACCAGGCCGTCAGGTAGCCGAAGAACGGGCTCATATAACGGTGCGCGTAAACGGCGAAGGAGCCGGTTACCGGCTCCAGGAAGAGCATTTCGCCCATGGAACGCATAATGAAGAAAACAAACAGCCCGGCGATAATATACGCCAGTAATACGGAAGGTCCTGCCCACTTGAGCGTGCTTGCTGAGCCCATAAACAGACCCACGCCGATAGTGCCGCCCAGCGCTATCAGTTCAATATGACGAGCTTCCAGCCCACGCTGTAGCTCCGGTTTTTTCTCTGCCATAGATCCTCGATTGTGTTTGCTGTTTCCCGGCTTAAGACCGGGTATTGTTTTTTAGGGGTACTAAAATACGGAGCGAATGGTTTCTTAAAATCTGCCAAATGGCAAACGATGCATTAAAAAAATGAATGCATTGCACAGATTATCAGCAGTTTTGCAGGCGAGTTGCAGCGCGAATAGCATATCGCGCTACATTTTGATTACATTTTCCCGGTGTAATGCCAGGCGAGGTAGCGAAGCAGACGGATCTGTCGTTTAATGCGCGTCGGTTGCGATAGCAGGCGGTACAGCCACTCCAGCCCCAGATTTTGCCAGACCCTGGGCGCACGCTTAACGTGGCCGGTAAAGACGTCGTACGTGCCGCCGACGCCCATGTAGAGGGCATCCGGACAGACCAGACGGCAGTCACGCATCAGGATCTCCTGGCGCGGGGACCCCATCGCCACGGTGACAATTTTCGCCCCGCTGTCACGAACGCGCTCAAACAGAGCCTGCCGATCTTCCGGTTTAAAGTAACCATCCTGGCTGCCGACGATATTAACATTCCATTGACGACGCAGTTTCTCCTCCGTCTGGGCCAGTATTTCCGGCTTTCCGCCAATCAGGAACACGGGCGTGCCCTGCGCACCTGCGCGGGCCATAAGCTGCTCCCAGAGATCGGCCCCCGCCACGCGAGATACATTAGCGTCAGGATACTTTTTACGGATAGAGCGGACCACGCTGATCCCGTCCGCGTATTTAAATTCAGCCGCTTCAATCAGGCTTTTGACTTCAGCATTGTCCTGAACCGCCAGCATTTTTTCCGCGTTGATGGCCACCAGCGTACCGGATTTCATCTGGCCGTCGGCGAACAGAAAGTCCAGCGCGTGCTGCATGTCGCGCCAGCCAATAAGCTGCAGGCCACGTAGCGCATAGCGCGGTGCAGAAATTTTATCAGTCATTACTATCCTTACTCAGACTTGTGACAGCGTTGTGCTGCCTTGCCGCTCGCGCTTGTGCACAAGCCCTGCGCTGTCAAACAGCCAGTACAGCAGTTTGGCCAGTAACAGGCAGAGGCCGAAAACAACCATGAAGAACACCACGCGCGAAACGAACGAATCCAGCCCTTCGCGCGCCAGCACGATCATATTGAAAATGGCACCAAAGCAGAAACTGTGCAAAATGGCGGCTTTATAGCGGTTGGTCTCTTCATTGCCGCGCAGGTAAAGCCAGTCGAACCACTTGATAATCAGCCCCACGGCAACCGCACCGGGCAAAATGAACCACGCCCCCCCCATCACCACCAGGGAACCAATCAGCGTTGGGGAGATTGCCAGGCCGGAATGGTTGTTCAGCACTTCCCAGGTAAAGTAATTCGCCGTGTTAAGCACCACGCCGGGCCGGTCCGGCCATAGCCAGGAAGGGATAAAGACGTAGAAGTCGCGAACAATCGGCGCCAGCCCCTGGAAATCAATCTTGTCGTAGTTTTGCAGCAGTAACGCCAGGTTTTCCCACGGCGAGAAGGTATCGCGCGTCAGATAGAGGAACGTGTAAAACGCCTCATCACCCGCCACGTTCATCCCGTAGCGCTTCAGCGCCAGCCAGAACATCCCCACGATGCCAAACACGCCTGCTGCAACCAGCATCCACAGCGAGATCCAGCCGCGGATGATGCCGATAAACAGGAAGATGGCGAAGGCGATGATAATGTTCGCGCGCGTCCCGCCAACAATCATGTAGGTCAGGATGCCAAACGCGACGGTACTGACCAGGAAGAACAGCCACGCTTTGCTGTCCTGGCGCAGGAAGAAGATCACCAGCATCGCCGGAATGAAGAAGTAGAAGAAACGCTTAAGCGCCACGCCCGAGACTTCGGCCGAAAAGATCTGGCTATAGGAGTGGAGCTTAAACAGCAGAAAGCCGTTATGCATGAAGAAGATACCGACGCTGACCAGGGCGATCGTCATCAGCATCACCCACGTCAGGTGGGTTTCCACCCGATTCATGGTAAAGAGCGCCCGACGCGGGGCTGCGGCCTGCGCTGAACGCAGACGCGTTTTATAGGTGACGTAGTAAACCGCGTAGAAGCAGGTCGCCGCCAGAAGCGCCTGGAGCAGAATTTCCGGCGGCGCGACGCTCACGTCAAAACGGAAGACCAGAATGCTGGTGAGCGGGAAGCCGAAAAAGAACGTCAGTAGAAACAGTAACGAGAAGAAAACGTTAAAGTTGAAGCGCACGCGGCGGAATTCAAACCAGGTGAGCGTGGCGATAAACAGGGTGCTCAGAAGCCAGACAACCAGTAAGCCGCTGAATTGCAACTGACTCATGATTTGACTCCTGAAGCGATACGCAGCGCGCGGTGCCACGGCGTGAGGTAATTCGGGCTGAAAAAATCGATGCTATTTTTATCCACCAGCGTGAGCTGGCGCTGAGCTTCACGTACCACCTCGACGTTCAGGGTGTCTGAGGTAAACAGCACCGGAATATTCTGTTCGGCCATGTCCTGCCAGAACGGGTTGTCGCGGTTGAGCACGCACGGTATCCCCGCCTGAATCAGCAGACACAGCGTGCCAATTCCCTGCTGTCGGGCAAAAATGAAATAGCCGAGATCGCATTTTCTCAGCAGCGCAAGATATTCATCAAATTCCAGCTTATGGCTGAGGATGTGCAAATTTTCAGCGCAAAACAGCGCAAGCCCCTGTTGGCGAACTTCAGCAATATAGGCGTCGTTGTTGGCAGGATAGCCCATCGGCACTACCACGTTCACCGTGTCGCCAAACTGCTGATGCACCGCCCTGAGCGCCGCGACGTGTTCGTTACTGCGATCGCCGGAATTCCCCACCAGGATCGTCAGCTTGCCTTCACGCACCGTATCATTCGCCATGGCGTTCAGCGCCGGATCCATGCGGGTTGGGAAATAGAGGAGTTCTCCGCGCACGTTCGGGTGCTGTTTAGCAAAGTAGTTGAGATCGCCGCGGGTGGCAAACACACAGCCCACGCGCCCCTGCGCCATGCGGCGCAGCGGATAGAAAAGACGGAATTTCCAGCCGCGGGAGACTTCATAGAGATCGGCTCCCCAGATATGCCAGCTGCACTGGGAGGGTTTAATCCCCCCGCTGAGCAGTGCCAGCCACAGGCCGGTATTGAACTGTCCGTGGAAAAAGAAACGTTGCTTACGATCCGCTTTGGCTTTGGCAACGACCGCCTTCGCCAGCGCGGCCTTATCCGGCCAGAAGCGAATCGTCAGCGCCGGAAACGCCTCGCTCAGGCCCTTATCCTGACCTGCAACCATAAACTCACGCGCATCAGAATTACCCGATGCCAGCTCGTCGTTGAAGAACCGCAAAACGGTCTGGTTATGGTGTGGGATATCCGATCCCAGGATGTGAATCAGTGCAGTCATGCGCGTTTACGCCACAATAAAAATACGCCGCAACAGGCGGCGAAATAAACGATATAGGTTGCCATGTAGGCCTGAGCCGCCCCCAGCGCACCGTGTGCGGGTATCAGCCAGTGTGAAAATGCTGTCAGTAACGCAAACTGGCTTATTTCCGCCAGGATATACAGCCGCAGGGACGCTTTTGCTATCACCAGATAGCCGAAAACGTAAGCACCCACTTTCAGCACATCACCCACCAACTGCCAGGCAAAGAGATCGCGCATGGCGGTGAACTTCGTCGAAAACAGCAGCCAGATGGCGACATCGCGCAATAACCAGACGGTAAAGCTGGCCGCCGCGACGGCTGGCAACACAAAGCGCAGCGATCGGAAAATCTCGCGGGTAATATCCTGCCTGGACGTCAGACGCGATAATGTTGGCAGCAAATAAACGCTAAAGGAAGCCGTAATAAACTGGAGGTAGGCGTCGGAAATGCTGCTTACGCCCTGCCAGATCCCGACTTCATCCCAGCTATAATGCGCCGCCAGCAGGTTTCGCATCATCACGTAGGCCACCGGCAGCGTGACGGAGGTGATGAGCGCCATCAGGGTAAATTTACCCAGCTGGCTGGCAAGCACGTTATCCCATTGCGGCTTCAGGTAGCTCAGCGGGATGACGCCCCGACGCATCAGCATAAATGCCGCAGGCACAACAACCAGCGCCGGGACCAGCGCCAGCCCCAGCAGTGCGCCTTCATATCCACCCAGGCGATAGCAGAAATAATAGGCAATCACGCCGATAACGCTGCCCAGGATTAAGGCAAGCGCGTTCCCGGCAGCATCACGAAACCCTTTCATCAGCGCCAGCAGCAGGTTAGCCCAGGCAATACCCATCTGAACCAACGCGACCAGACGCACCAGCCCCTGATAATGGGTGTGCCCGAACAATCCCTGGCTGATGGGCACCGCCGCCAGCAGAAAGATAATCGCCATCAGGGTCGAAAAACCCGTGACCATCGCCGAGGAGGTACCCACTACCCTGCGCAGCTGAGCTGCATCATCGTGATACTGCGCAACGTATTTGGTCACGCCGTTGAAGATACCGGCACCTGCCAGCACTCCAAGGACGGTGACGAGCTGGCGGAAATTCCCCGCCAGCCCCACGCCAGAGGGGCCAAATGAGACGGCCAGCAGCTTGACGACCAGCAGCCCGGCGCCAATTTTTACAAGCGTGGACGCGGCGGTCCACACCGATGCTTTTGCCAGAGACATATCAGCCGAAATAACTCAGAAGGGTATTAATCACCGTACGCTGGTTAACTGGCGCGAGGTTGTAGAACAGTGGCAAACGCAGCAAACGCTCACTTTCTTTTGTGGTGTAACGGTCTTCACCCGCGAACACCCCAAACGCTTCGCCCGCCGGGCTGGAGTGCAGCGGGATATAGTGGAACACCGCCATAATTTCGGCTTCTTTCAGCCAGGCGATGAGCTCGCTGCGGTCGTCGTTGTCACGCAGCTTGATGTAGAACATGTGCGCGTTGTGGACGCAATCAGCCGGAATGGTTGGCAGCTCAATACGCCCGGCGTTGGCCAGAGGCTCAAGCGCATCGTAATAGGTTTGCCACAGGGAGAGACGCTGCAGGTTGATACGCTCCGCGGCTTCCAGCTGCGCCCACAGGTACGCGGCCTGGAGATCCGCCATCAAATAGCTGGAGCCGATATCGCGCCAGGTGTATTTATCTACCTGGCCCCGGAAGAACTGGCTGCGGTTGGTGCCTTTTTCGCGGATCACTTCCGCACGCTCCACGAGCGCCCGGTCGTTAATCAGCGTCGCGCCACCTTCTCCACCCGCCGTGTAGTTTTTAGTTTCGTGGAAGCTAAAGCAGCCGATATGGCCGATGGTGCCCAGCGCGCGTCCCTTGTAGGTGGACATCACGCCCTGCGCGGCATCTTCCACCACGAACAGATTATATTTTTTGGCGATGGCCATGATGGTGTCCATTTCACAGGCCACGCCCGCATAGTGAACCGGCACGATCGCGCGTGTTTTATCGGTGATCGCCGCTTCAATCAGCGTCTCATCAATGTTCATGGTATCCGGGCGGATATCCACAAAGACGATTTTTGCCCCGCGCAGAACAAACGCGTTCGCGGTGGAAACGAAGGTGTAGCTTGGCATGATCACTTCATCGCCGGGCTGGATATCCAGCAGCAGCGCCGCCATTTCCAGCGATGCCGTACAGGATGGGGTCAGCAGCACTTTGGCGCTGCGAAAACGCTGTTCCATCCACTGCTGACAGCGGCGGGTATAACCGCCGTCACCGCAGAGTTTGCCGCTGCCCATGGCAGACTGCATATAGTCGAGTTCAGTTCCGACAACGGGTGGTGCGTTAAATGGAATCATTTGTCACCTGTATAACCAGTAGGCGGTGGCGTCGATGTTGGCACCACTCGCAATATAACGTTTAAGCGCGGCGGTGTTGCCCAGTTGGGTCGCTACCCGCAGCGTCACAAGCTGTTGCTCTTGCGCCCAGTGCAGCGCCGCCTGCATGAGTTTCTCACCCATGCCGCGCCCGGCTAATAAGCCAATACGCGCCTCGCGCTCGTTGAGCTTACGCAGCGAGACGAACCCCTGGACCTGATCGTCCCCTACACGGAAAACCAGGCAGACGTGGTCAAAGGTGCCTTTGACCGCATTCTCTATCCACTGGGCATAGAAACGTCCGCTGTCGTCAGGTGCATACCAGGGCTCACGAAAGCGGCTCTGCGCAAATGCCTGGGCCGCCATCTTACGCAGCACGGGGATGTCCTGATCCGTTGCAATTTCCGCGCCGGACGCATCGTGTCGGGTGAGGGTAATGGAAAGGTCTACCTCACCTTCAACCAGCTGAAAGCCGTGTTGCTGGAGCGCGTCAAGCAGATCGGCACGCTCCGCCGGGATCTTAGCCTGCACCCGTCGCCAGGCGATAAAATCCGATTCAGCCAGCACCGGAGCGTCATCGCGCAGACGCACGATGGCCGAAGGCAGGCCGAAAAAGGCACTCTCCCACTGCAGGGACTCAAGCATCCCATTCAGGCTATTCAACGCCAGACACCTTTGGTATCCACAATATACTGCTGACGAACAGCATCACCGGACGTTGCTTTAAACTCTTTATGATCTACCAGCAGCACCAGCACGTCCGCCGTCGCCAGCGCGTCGTCCAGCGCCGTCAACGTGCAGTGTCCCGCCAGTTTTGCCGGCAATTCATGGATATTCGGCTCAACCACCAGCGTTTCACCCTTGTGCCATTCGGCAATCATCTCAGCAATTTCCATCGCCGGGCTTTCACGCAGATCGTCAATATTGGGTTTAAATGCCAGACCAAAGCAGGCAATTTTCAGCTCGCTGGCGCGCTTTCCGCTCTCCGCCAGGCAATCCGCTACCGTCGCTTTAACCTGGTTGAGCACCCAGTGAGGCTTGCTGTCGTTCACTTCACGCGCGGTGCGAATCAGACGCGCCTGCACCGGATTTTGCGCCACGATAAACCACGGATCGACGGCGATACAGTGACCGCCCACGCCCGGGCCAGGCTGGAGAATGTTGACGCGAGGATGGCGATTCGCCAGGCTAATCAGCTCCCAGACGTTAATCCCCTGATCGGCACAGATCAGCGACAGTTCGTTCGCAAAAGCGATATTGACGTCGCGGAAGCTGTTTTCAGTCAGCTTGCACATCTCGGCGGTGCGGGAGTTGGTCACCACGCACTCGCCTTCCAGGAAAATCTTGTACAGCGCGCTGGCGCGTTCGGAACAGACGGGCGTCATACCGCCAATGACGCGGTCGTTTTTAATCAGTTCGACCATAACCTGCCCCGGTAGCACGCGCTCCGGGCAGTAGGCGATATTGATATCCGCCTGCTCACCCGCCTGCTGCGGGAAACTTAAATCAGGGCGCGCGTCGGCCAGCCACTGTGCCATCTGCTCGGTCGCACCGACGGGAGAGGTCGATTCCAGAATCACCAGCGCCCCTTTCTTCAGCACAGGGGCGATGGACTTCGCCGCCGCCTCGACGTAGACCATGTCGGGCTCATGGTCGCCTTTAAACGGGGTGGGGACGGCAATCAGGTAGGCATCTGCTTCAATTGGCTTCGTGCTGGCACGCAGGAAGCCTCCTTCCACCGCCTCTTTCACCACGCGGTCAAGATCGGGCTCAACAATATGAATCTCGCCACGGTTAATGGTTTCTACCGCCCGTGCGTTGATATCCACACCGACAACCTGTTTCTGACGAGAGGCAAACGCGGCCGCAGTAGGCAAGCCAATGTAGCCAAGACCAATGACAGAGATGGTAGTAAAACTCATAGCGATACCCGATTGTGTTTAAGTGCATGCAAAATACGACCACAAGCCTGCCCGTCTCCATACGGATTATGGGCCCGGCTCATCGCCTGATACGCTTCATCGTCATGCAGAAGGCGCGTGACCTCTTCGACGATGAGCTGCGCGTTGGTGCCGACCAGACGCACCGTACCGGCTTTGACGGCTTCCGGACGTTCGGTCGTTTCACGCATCACCAGCACCGGTTTGCCGAGGGATGGCGCTTCTTCCTGAATTCCGCCGGAATCGGTGAGGATCAGCCAGGCGTGGTTCATCAGCCAGACAAACGGCATGTAGTCCTGAGGTTCAATCAGCAGAACGTTTTCGACGTGGCCCAGAATACGATTGACCGGCTCGCTGACGTTAGGGTTAAGGTGTACTGGATAGACAATTTGCACATCGTCGTTCTGCGCGGCGATTTCAGCCAGCGCATGGCAGATTTGCTCAAAACCCCGGCCAAAGCTTTCGCGTCGATGACCAGTGACCAGAATGGTTTTTTTGCCGTTGTGGAGGAACGGATAGCGGGCAGCGAGCTCTTTCTGGAGATCGCTGTTTGCCAGGACGCGGTCACGTACCCAAATTAACGCGTCAATGACCGTATTGCCGGTCACAAAGATTTTGTTATCGGAGATATTTTCACGCAGCAGGTTCTGACGAGAGTTTTCCGTTGGCGCAAAGTGGTACATCGCCAGATGGCCCGTTAACGTGCGGTTGGCCTCTTCCGGCCACGGCGAATAAAGATTGCCGGTACGCAGACCCGCCTCAATATGCCCCACGGGAATTCGCTGGTAAAACGCGGCCAGGCTTGTCGCCACGGTAGTGGTGGTGTCACCGTGTACCAGCACGACGTCGGGCTTAAATGACTCCAGGATCGGCTTAAGTTCTTGCAGAATGCGGCAGGTTATCTCCGTTAACCCTTGCCCCGGTTTCATAATATTGAGGTCGTAATCCGGGACGATGGAGAAGAGCGTTAAAACCTGATCGAGCATCTCACGGTGCTGAGCCGTGACGCAGACTTTCGCTTCAATATCAGGATCGCTGGCCAGCGCATGAACCAGAGGTGCCATCTTAATGGCCTCCGGCCTGGTGCCAAATACGGTAAGTACTTTCACATCGATTCTCTTCGATTAGGCGATGAAGGCCGCAGCCTTCATCGTAGACGGCGTTCTTAGTTTTTGCGACGACGCGTTAACGCCACGCCAGCGCCCGTCAGTGCGCCTACAATCCCCCACATGATCATCAGGAATGCACGACGCGGACTATCGCGTTTTACAGGTTCTTCAGGCGTTCGCAAATAACGATAGGTCTGAAAACGCGGGTCCAGGGATGGGCCAACATTAAGCGTATTTAGCATCGCACGATTTTGATCGTAATCGAGGTCAAAATCAGGCCCAACGGCCTTCAGGTTTTCCAGACGCGCCTGCAGCATAGGGCGGCCAAGAAGGAACATCTCTGAATCAGGCAGTTCATCGGCTGGCACGTCCGTCTCAGTGCGGGAAATATTGTGCTGTTCCGCAATTTTCAGCGCCTGCTCAATGTTATGCACGCGGCGACCGAAAATGGTATTCGCCACCTCTTCCTGACGTTTCACCTGTGCTTTCATCTGGATGGTACGAGCCGCCCAGGCACCTTTAAGCTCTTCGTTAAGATGGCTTGCGGCACGCTGGCTGGCAAACGCGACATACTGACGCAACAGGTTGTTGGCATCCGGCGCGGTTTCTGCAATGAGCTTGACGCTGTCATTCACGTTACGCAGCGCGTCGCCCGGCATAAACTGAATATTGTTTATCAGATCGTCCAGCAGGGCGGCATCGGCTTTTGTATTATCAACCCGACGCTGCTTGTAGTAATCCGTCTGGGACCAGAAATCGCGGCGGGTATCCCACGATGCCAGCTGCATCACAAACTCTTTATAGGCTTCATCCATAACGGAGGCCTGGTCAGGTGTGGCAAGACTGGCTTTGATATCCAGGTTTCGCAGGAATTGCTGCTGTGAAAAGTATCCCCCGAGCATGTTAACCGTTGGCTTGTCCGTGATTGCCGTGGCGCTCCACTCTTGTTTTGCAAAGAACGTATAGGCCAGCGCTAACAGTGCAAACCCCAGCGCGATCCCCACAATCCAAAGTTTGCCTGCCCATAACACGCGAAACAAACCCCGAATATCCAGTTCATTCTCAGTTACCACTGATTTCGCTCCCGCCAACGGTTGAGTCATCATAGTCCCGGTTTTACTTAGTTAATGTTGTATTTTTGCCACTGTTACGACGCATCCGGCGTTTAAGACGTTTAATAAATCGCGCCACTTTCCATGCGCGCTTAATGCAGTAGCCGTACAGGAAAAATGCCAGCAAGAATAATGCCAACATAACCCACTCAGGAATAATATGAGAATATTCTGCAGCTACACCAATCGCGGCCAAAATAGCGGCAGCCAGAGTAATCAGCACAAACGCCTGACGAGAAGTAAAACCCGCACGCATGATGAGATGATGAATATGTTGGCGGTCAGGAGAGAAAGGACTCATCCCTTTGCGCAAGCGACGATACATAATCGCCACCATATCCATCAATGGAATGGCAATGATCCACAGTGCGGTTACCGGACTTATCGGATGGGTTTGACCCTGTGTGGTTTCAAGCAGGATCCAGATAACCGTAAAACCAATCAGCGTACTGCCCGCGTCTCCCATAAAGACTTTATAGCGACGGCCCAGCACACCGAGGTTTAAAAGGATATAAGGCAGAATGGCGGCAATCATGGCGAAACACCACATTGCCAGACTGTACTGGCCATCAAACCATAAAATAATGCCGATAGCGGCGAACGAAACGGATGACAACCCACCGAGCAGGCCGTCAATGCCATCCACCATGTTGAAAGCATTGATTGCCGCCCAGACGGCAAAGAGTGTCAGGAAGAAGCCAAATGGACCCAGGACTAACTCCCATGGGCCAAACACATAGCCGAGGCTTCGCAGATACAGTCCGCCCACAACCATCATCACCACGCCAATGCCAGCCTGCACGGTGGCACGTATTTTCACCGCGATATCGAACCGGTCATCAAGGGCCCCGACTAACACCAGAACACCGGCGCAGGCAATGTAGAGGGCGGCATGCGGGATATAATAATCGGCGATACCAAACGTGAAGCAAATTCCTGCGTAAACAGAAATCCCGCCAACTAAAGGAATAAGTCCCTGATGGCGTTTACGAAAATTAGGCTTATCCACCAACCCTATTCGTTTTGCCACCTTGCGCGCAATGAACAAAAAACAGGTTGTGAATAAAAAAATACTGATCAGTTCAGTAACGGCGGTGAATAGATTCACAATGGATTGCTCTCAACAAATGTTAGTCCCGGAAGTATAACCATGAAGCCACATCCTCAGAAGTAATAAAGAAGGCTTCTTACAACTCCCTTTGTATATTTTTCAATCAATTATTTCTTGTGCTGCACAAACGGCCCTATTGTCGCACCGCCCGGTCAAAATTGGGAGTAGATGGTACTAGCGTATAGTCCATAAAAGAAAAACGCCACGTAAAAACGTGGCGTTCGCTGGCTTTATTTGCGTTACGAGCGTTTCATCATGTCGAAGAAATCGTCGTTGGTTTTGGTCATTGCCAGTTTATTAATGAGGAACTCCATCGCGTCAATTTCACCCATTGGATGGATGATTTTGCGCAGGATCCACATTTTCTGCAGCTCTTCCTGCGTGGTGAGCAGCTCTTCTTTACGGGTACCGGAACGGTTGTAATCGATAGCCGGGAAGACACGTTTTTCAGCGATTTTACGGGAAAGGTGCAGTTCCATGTTACCTGTACCTTTAAATTCTTCGTAAATCACTTCGTCCATTTTAGAACCGGTATCGATCAGCGCCGTCGCGATGATGGTCAGGCTGCCGCCCTCTTCCACGTTACGTGCGGCACCGAAGAAGCGTTTCGGACGATGCAGGGCGTTAGCATCCACACCACCGGTCAGCACTTTACCAGACGCCGGAACCACGGTGTTGTAGGCACGCGCCAGACGGGTGATGGAGTCAAGCAGGATGATCACGTCTTTCTTGTGCTCAACCAGGCGCTTCGCCTTCTCGATAACCATTTCCGCAACCTGAACGTGGCGAGATGCTGGCTCGTCGAAGGTAGAAGCAACCACTTCACCTTTAACCAGACGCTGCATCTCGGTCACTTCTTCCGGACGTTCGTCAATCAGCAGCACCATCAGCACGCAGTCTGGGTGGTTATAGGCGATGCTCTGCGCGATGTTCTGCAGCAGCATGGTTTTACCCGCTTTTGGCGGTGCCACAATCAGACCACGCTGGCCGCGACCAATTGGTGATGCCAGATCCAGAACACGCGCGGTTAAGTCTTCAGTAGAACCGTTACCACGCTCCATGCGCAGGCGAGAGTTCGCGTGCAGCGGCGTTAAGTTCTCAAAGAGGATCTTATTACGCGAGTTTTCCGGTTTGTCGAAGTTAACTTCATTGACTTTCAACAGCGCAAAGTAGCGTTCACCCTCTTTAGGAGGACGAATCTTACCTGAAATGGTGTCACCAGTGCGGAGGTTGAAACGGCGGATTTGGCTGGGGGATACGTAGATGTCGTCAGGGCCGGCGAGGTAGGAGCTGTCTGCAGAGCGGAGGAAACCAAATCCGTCTTGCAATATCTCCAGCACACCGTCGCCAAAGATATCTTCGCCACTCTTAGCGTGCTGCTTCAGGATGGCGAAAATGATGTCCTGCTTGCGCATACGAGCCTGGTTTTCCAGCCCCATATTTTCGCCGAGAGTGATCAGCTCAGAAACCGGCGTATTCTTTAATTCGGTAAGATTCATAATGGTGTGGGTTCTTAAACTCGGGGTGATTCTCGAACTTAATGTTGTGAATGGTATGGCAGGGTCATCCATGCCTGTTTAGCGGCCATCAACTCATGTCTGTTCGCTGTCTGGTCACAGGGAAAGAACGCAGAACTGAAACGACAAGACGGATTGAGTGACAAGCCCGGAATTTAGCCACTTCACGCACTGTTCATGTTAACAACGGGAAGTATCGGGTAAAACAAGATTCAAACAACAAGATATGTTTAAAACGAAGTCATAGCTAACTTAGCACGACTTAAGCCGGGCGTCCAGAGTTCCACATCATTTAGCCGGGAGCTCTGAACGCACAGCGGAGAAACCTTACGCCAGGTTAGCGTCCAGGAACTCTTTCAGTTGACCTTTGGACAGCGCGCCCACTTTGGTCGCCGCCACTTCGCCGTTTTTGAACAGCAGCAGGGTCGGAATGCCACGGATACCGTATTTTGGTGCGGTGCCCGGGTTCTGGTCGATGTTCAGCTTGGCAACGGTCAGTTTGCCCTGATATTCGTCGGCGATCTCATCCAGAATCGGGGCGATCATTTTGCAAGGACCACACCATTCAGCCCAGAAATCGACGAGGATCAGCCCGTCAGCCTTAAGTACGTCCGTGTCAAAACTGTCGTCAGTCAGGTGAATAATTTTATCGCTCATATATAACTCCACAGGAATAAGCCTGGTACGTTGGTTTTGTCTCCACCAACGACGTGTTGATGTCGCATTAACCAACTAAAGGTTGACTTTATTTCACCGGATACGCTTTCGTAAAGCAATAGTAAGCTGATATTCTACCACACTATGAGCAAAACACATTTAACAGAACAGAAGTTTTCCGACTTCGCGCTGCACCCGAAGGTGATTGAAGCCCTTGAAAACAAAGGGTTTCATAACTGCACGCCCATTCAGGCCCTCGCGCTGCCGCTAACGCTGGCCGGTCGCGATGTTGCCGGGCAGGCGCAAACCGGTACCGGCAAAACGATGGCGTTTTTAACGTCAACGTTTCATTATTTACTTTCTCACCCAGCGATTGCAGACCGCAAAGTTAACCAGCCGCGCGCGCTAATTATGGCCCCGACGCGAGAACTGGCGGTACAGATCCACGCAGACGCTGAACCCCTGGCGCAGTCTACCGGCCTGAAGCTTGGCCTGGCCTATGGCGGCGACGGCTACGATAAACAGCTGAAAGTGCTGGAAAGCGGTGTGGATATCCTGATCGGTACCACCGGCCGTCTTATCGATTACGCCAAACAGAACCACATTAACCTCGGCGCAATCCAGGTTGTAGTGCTCGATGAAGCTGATCGCATGTACGATCTGGGCTTCATTAAAGACATCCGCTGGCTGTTCCGCCGTATGCCTCCGGCTAACCAGCGCCTGAATATGCTGTTCTCTGCAACCCTCTCCTACCGCGTGCGCGAACTGGCGTTCGAACAGATGAACAACGCCGAGTACGTGGAAGTGGAACCGGAGCAGAAAACGGGTCACCGCATTAAAGAAGAGCTCTTCTATCCTTCCAATGAAGAGAAGATGCGTCTGCTGCAAACGCTGATTGAAGAAGAGTGGCCAGATCGCGCCATTATCTTCGCGAACACCAAACACCGTTGTGAAGACATCTGGGGCCATCTGGCTGCAGACGGTCACCGTGTTGGCCTGTTGACCGGCGACGTGGCGCAGAAAAAACGCCTGCGTATTCTTGAAGAATTTACCCGTGGCGATCTCGATATTCTGGTCGCAACCGACGTGGCGGCTCGTGGTTTACACATTCCGGCCGTGACGCACGTCTTTAACTACGATCTGCCAGACGACTGCGAAGACTACGTACACCGTATCGGTCGTACCGGTCGTGCGGGCGCAAGCGGTCACTCGATTAGCCTTGCGTGTGAAGAGTATGCGCTGAATCTTCCAGCCATTGAGACTTATATCGGTCACTCTATTCCGCAGAGCAAATACAATCCGGAAGCGCTGTTAAGCGAACTGCCGCCGCCTAAGCGTCTGACACGCCCACGCTCCGGCAATGGACCGCGTCGTTCAGGCGGCGCACCGCGTAATCGTCGTCGTTCAGGTTAAGAAAATATGCTCAGTTCCACCTCGCTTTATGCGGCAATTGATCTCGGTTCGAATAGTTTTCATATGCTGGTTGTGCGCGAGGTGGCGGGAAGCATACAAACGCTGACGCGCATTAAGCGCAAGGTCCGCCTCGCGGCGGGCCTGAGCAGCGACAATCACCTCTCACCTGAAGCCATGGAACGTGGCTGGCAGTGTCTGCGACTCTTTGCGGAGCGTCTGCAGGATATCCCGCATGCCCAAATCACCGTTGTCGCCACTGCGACACTTCGCCTGGCGGTTAACGCCGTGGATTTTATTGCCAGAGCGCAGGAAATTCTCGGTTGTCCGGTTCAGGTTATCAGCGGTGAAGAAGAAGCTCGCCTGATTTATCAGGGAGTTGCACACACCACAGGGGGTGACGATCGCCGCCTGGTGGTGGATATCGGAGGTGCCAGTACCGAACTGGTGACCGGCACCGGCGCACAGGCAACGTCGCTGTTCAGTCTGTCGATGGGCTGCGTGACCTGGCTTGAGCGCTACTTTACCGATCGTAATCTGGGGAAAGAGAACTTCGACGAGGCAGAAAACGCCGCGCGCGAGGTGTTACGCCCGGTGATGGACGAGCTACGCTATCACGGCTGGAAAGTCTGCGTGGGAGCGTCCGGGACCGTGCAGGCCCTGCAGGAAATCATGATGGCGCAGGGAATGGACGAGCGGATTACGCTTGCCAAGCTTCAGCAGCTGAAACAGCGCGCTATTCAGTGCGGACGCCTGGAAGAGCTGGAAATTGAAGGCCTGACGCTGGAACGCGCGCTGGTCTTCCCGAGCGGGCTGGCCATTCTGATCGCCATTTTCACCGAGCTGAATATTCAATGTATGACCCTGGCCGGCGGCGCGCTGCGCGAAGGTCTGGTCTACGGGATGCTGCATCTGTCGGTCGATCAGGACATCCGCAGCCGTACTCTACGCAACGTGCAGCGTCGTTTTCTGGTTGATATCGATCAGGCAGGACGCGTCTCGCAGCTGGCGTCACGCTTCGCCGATCGGGTCGCTAACGTCTGGGATCTTGAACCTCTGAGCCGGGATTTACTGCTGAGCGCCTGTGCGCTACATGAAGTGGGGCTGAGCATTGATTTTAAGCAGGCTCCTGCTCATGCAGCGTATCTGGTACGCAACCTGGATTTACCAGGCTATACACCCGCGCAAAAAAAATTGCTTGCCACGCTGCTGCTGAACCAGACTAATGCCGTCGATCTCTCGTCTTTGCATCAGCAAAACGCCGTACCGCCGCGCGTGGCCGAGCATCTGTGCCGCCTCCTGCGTCTTGCGATTCTGTTTGCCAGCCGCCGTCGCGATGATTTGCTGCCTGCGATCGGCCTGGTGGCCGATGAAGAAAAACTGTCGCTGACGCTGCCGGAAAACTGGATTGATCGTCACCCGCTTGGGGCAGAGATGATCGAGCAGGAGTGCCAGTGGCAGAGCTATGTGCACTGGGTGCTGGAAGTAAAATAACATTGTGAAAAAATGCCGGGTGGCGCTGCGCTTACCCGGCCTACAAGCCCTTAGGAGTTATCCTTTCTCTTTGGCTTTTGCCAGCATGGCGCGAATGTTCGCCACGTTAGCCTGCCCCTTATGCATCCGCTCTTCCGCGGTAATCACTTTGCGCTCCTGTTCCCAGATCAGGTCATCCTGCGGCAGCTCCAGCAGGAAACGGCTCGGCTCCGGGCGGACCAGTTCACCATACTGGCGGCGCTCTTTACACAGCGTGAACGTCAGCTCTTTCTGCGCACGGGTGATCCCCACGTAGGCCAGACGGCGCTCCTCGTCGACGTTGTCTTCATCAATGCTGCTCTGATGCGGTAACAGCCCCTCTTCCATACCGACAAGATAGACATACGGGAACTCCAGCCCTTTTGACGCGTGCAGCGTCATCAGCTGTACCTGGTCGGCCTCTTCTTCACTCTCGCCGCGCTCCATCATGTCGCGCAGGGTAAAGCGAGTAACCACCTGCGTCAGGGTCATCGGCTCGTCGATTTCAGAGCCTTCCAGCATTTCGGTCATCCAGCTGAAGAGCTGGTTAACGTTTTTCATGCGCATCTCAGCCGCTTTCGGGCTGGCCGAAGTTTCATACAGCCATGACTCATAGTCGATGCCGTGAATGAGATCGCGCACCGCCGCCACAGGCTCGCGCTCCGCAAGGCGCTGCACTTCGCCGAGCCAGTGGGTGAAGCGGGTTAACGAGTCATACCCGCGTCCGGTTAACGTCTGGCTTAGCCCCATGTCGAAGCTGGCGGTAAACATACTTTTGTTGCGCGTCATCGCCCACTCGCCGAGCTTTTGCAGCGTCGCCGGGCCAATCTCGCGTTTAGGCGTATTCACGATGCGCAGAAACGCGCTGTCGTCATCCGGGTTGGTGAGCACGCGCAGATAGGCCAGCAGATCTTTGATTTCTGGTCGTGAGAAGAACGACGTGCCGCCCGAGATTTTGTACGGAATGCGGTTTTGCATCAGCATCTTTTCAAAGACGCGCGACTGGTGATTGCCGCGATAGAGGATCGCGTAATCCTTATATTCGGTTTTGTTGACGAAGTGGTGAGCGATGAGTTCGCCCGTCACGCGCTCCGCTTCATGATCCTCATTGTTGGCGCTGAGCACTTTCAGCTCCGTACCGTAGCCCAGTTCGGAGAAGAGACGCTTCTCAAACACGTGCGGGTTATTGGCAATCAGGATGTTTGCTGCCTTCAGGATGCGCCCGGAGGATCGATAGTTCTGCTCCAGCTTTATCACCTGCAGAGCGGGGAAATCTTTGCTCAGCAGCACCAGGTTTTGCGGGCGCGCGCCGCGCCAGGAGTAAATTGACTGGTCGTCATCACCTACCACGGTGAAACGCGCGCGCTGCCCCACCAGCAGCTTCACCAGCTCGTACTGGCTGGTGTTGGTGTCCTGATATTCATCCACCAGCAGGTAGCGGATTTTGTTCTGCCAGCGCTCGCGCACCTCTTCATTGCGCTGCAGCAGCAGCGTAGGCAGCAGAATCAGGTCATCAAAGTCCAGCACGTTACACGCTTTCATATGTGCATCGTACAGACCGTAGCAGTGGGCGAAGATCCGATCCCGTTCGCCTTTGGCGATCGCCGCGGCCTGGGCCGGCGTCATCAGATCGTTTTTCCAGTTCGAGATCGTCGAGATCAGCTGCTGCAACAGCACCTTGTCATCTTCGATCAACCCCTCGGTGAGCTCTTTGAGTAGCGCCACCTGATCGGTATCGTCAAAAAGAGAGAAGTTGGACTTCATTCCCAGCGCCGCATACTCGCGTTTAATGATATCCAGCCCCAGCGTGTGGAAGGTGGAGATCATCAGGCCGCGCGCTTCTTTTCGCCCCAGCGTCTGACTGACGCGCTCTTTCATCTCGCGCGCCGCTTTATTGGTAAAGGTGACTGCCGCAATGTGACGCGCCTGATACCCGCAGTTGTGGATCAGATGGGCGATTTTGTTGGTGATCACGCGGGTTTTACCCGAACCGGCCCCTGCCAGCACCAGGCATGGTCCAGTAACGAATTCGACCGCTTGTTGTTGTCCAGGGTTTAAACGCATGGGAATGTTGCTCAATCTTCGAACGGGGTGTGGATTGTAGCAGAAAGCCGGGCGCAGATTTACCGGCTAATGATAAAGTGGAGAAATCGCGTTTAACCCGTAGAGCAGAACCATGAAAAAGACCGCAGCAGCCCTGCATATTCTGGTAAAAGAAGAGAAACTGGCTCAGGAGATCCTGGCCAAGCTGGAGCGCGGCATCAGCTTTGATCATCTGGCAAAGCGCTACTCTAAATGCCCATCCGGTCGCAATGGCGGGGATCTCGGCGAGTTTCAACAAGGTGCGATGGTCGGCCCGTTCGATCAGGCGGTCTTTAGCTGCCCGCTTCTGAAGCCCTACGGCCCGGTAAAAACCAAATTTGGCTACCATATCATTAAGGTGCTTTATCGCCGCTGACGCGTGGTATATTGCGCCCCGATTTATCTCAACCTATTCAAGGCACGATCATGGCAAAAACAGCAGCAGCACTGCATATTCTTGTTAAAGAAGAGAAACTTGCTCTGGACCTTCTGGAGCAGATCAAAAACGGCGCCGACTTCGGCAAACTGGCGAAGAAGCACTCCATCTGTCCGTCAGGCAAACGCGGCGGCGATCTGGGTGAATTCCGTCAGGGTCAGATGGTACCGGCGTTCGATAAAGTGGTCTTCTCCTGCCCGGTGCTGGAGCCAACCGGCCCGCTGCATACCCAGTTCGGCTACCACGTGATTAAAGTGCTGTATCGCAAATAAACAGCAAGGCCTTCTCTAAGAGAAGGCCTTTAAGGTTTGCACCCTCTCCCCGTGGGAGAGGGTCGGGGTGAGGGCATCAGCCCGCACCTGCTGTTAACCCGCTACCGCGATACGCTTCATATCGGTCATGTAGCCACGCAGTTTGTGGCCCACTTTCTCGATCTGGTGGCTGCGAATCGCTTCGTTAACATCGCGCAGCTGCGCGTTATCCACAGCACCTTCGGCAATCGCTTTACCCAGATCGCCCGTCTGCAGAGTAGTCATAAACTCTTTCAGCAGCGGTACGCAGGCGTAAGAGAACAGGTAGTTACCGTATTCTGCGGTATCAGAGATAACTACGTTCATTTCGTACAGACGCTTACGGGCGATGGTGTTCGCAATCAGCGGCAGCTCGTGCAGTGATTCGTAGTACGCAGACTCTTCAATGATGCCGGAATCCACCATGGTTTCGAACGCCAGCTCAACGCCTGCTTTCACCATCGCGATCATCAGGACACCTTTATCGAAGTACTCCTGCTCGCCGATTTTACCGTCATACTGCGGCGCGGTTTCGAATGCGGTTTTACCGGTCTCTTCACGCCAGGTCAGCAGGTTTTTATCATCATTCGCCCAGTCCGCCATCATGCCGGAAGAGAATTCGCCGGAGATGATATCGTCCATGTGTTTCTGGAACAGCGGTGCCATGATGGTTTTCAGCTGTTCAGACAGCGCGTAAGCACGCAGTTTTGCCGGGTTGGACAGACGGTCCATCATCAGCGTAATACCGCCCTGCTTCAGCGCTTCGGTGATGGTTTCCCAGCCGAACTGAATCAGTTTTTCCGCGTATGCCGGGTCGGTACCCTCTTCCACCAGCTTGTCGAAGCACAGCAGAGAACCGGCCTGCAGCATGCCGCACAGGATGGTCTGTTCGCCCATCAGGTCAGATTTCACTTCCGCAACGAAGGACGATTCCAGAACGCCCGCACGGTGGCCGCCGGTCGCCGCTGCCCATGCTTTGGCAATCGCCATACCTTCGCCTTTCGGATCGTTTTCCGGGTGAACCGCGATCAGGGTCGGCACGCCGAAACCACGCTTGTACTCTTCACGAACTTCGGTACCCGGGCACTTCGGCGCCACCATCACCACGGTGATGTCTTTACGGATCTGCTCGCCCACTTCAACGATGTTAAAGCCGTGGGAGTAACCCAGCGCGGCACCGTCTTTCATCAGCGGCTGTACGGAACGCACAACGTCGGAGTGCTGCTTGTCTGGCGTCAGGTTAACCACCAGATCCGCCTGCGGGATCAGCTCTTCGTAGGTACCCACTTTGAAGCCGTTTTCGGTCGCTTTACGCCAGGAAGCACGCTTCTCAGCAATCGCTTCTTTGCGCAGAGCGTAGGAGATATCGAGACCGGAGTCACGCATGTTCAGGCCCTGGTTCAGACCCTGTGCGCCACAGCCGACGATGACCACTTTTTTACCCTGAAGGTAGCTCGCGCCATCGGCAAATTCGTCGCGCTCCATGAAGCGACATTTGCCCAGCTGCGCCAGCTGCTGGCGCAAGTTCAGTGTATTAAAGTAGTTAGCCATGGGTGATACCTCGTGATGTTGTGTGTCTTATTGTTCGGTTCGCGTTTCAGCGAGAATGTACCCACATTACAACAGGAAATTTATTGCGGAAATTGATATATTCACAACGTCACATTGCAATTTTTGCAATGTAAAAAGAGGGAGTGGAATCGGTGGATTTACGCGATCTGAAAATGTTTCTTCACCTGGCGGAAAGCCGCCATTTTGGCCGCAGCGCGCGGGCGATGCACGTTAGCCCTTCCACGCTTTCACGCCAGATCCAGCGCCTTGAGGAAGACCTCGGCCAGCCGCTGTTCGTGCGCGATAACCGCACCGTCACCCTCACGGAAGCGGGTGAAGAGCTGCGCATTTTTGCCCAGCAGACGCTATTGCAGTACCAGCAGCTGCGGCACTCTATCGATCAGCAGGGGCCGTCACTCTCCGGCGAGCTGCATATTTTTTGCTCCGTGACCGCCGCCTATAGCCATCTGCCGCCCATTCTCGACCGCTTCCGCGCGGCGCATCCGTCGGTTGAAATTAAGCTCACCACCGGCGACGCCGCCGACGCAATGGAAAAAGTGGTGACGGGGGAAGCGGATCTCGCCATTGCCGGGAAGCCGGAAACCCTGCCGGGCGCGGTAGCGTTCTCGATGCTGGAGAATCTGGCGGTTGTACTCATTGCCCCGGCGCTGCCCTGCCCGGTGCGTAATCAGGTGTCGGTGGAAAAACCGGACTGGTCAACGGTACCGTTTATCATGGCCGATCAGGGGCCGGTGCGACGTCGCATTGAGCTGTGGTTTCGCCGCCAGAAAATCAGCAACCCGTCGATTTACGCCACGGTCAGCGGCCATGAGGCGATGGTGTCGATGGTGGCGCTCGGCTGCGGCGTGGCGCTACTGCCGGAAGTGGTGCTGGAAAATAGCCCGGAACCGGTGCGCAATCGCGTGATGATACTGGAGCGCAGCGACGAGAAGACGCCGTTTGAGCTTGGCGTATGCGCACAAAAAAAGCGGCTGCATGAGCCGCTTATTGATGCGTTCTGGACGATATTGCCGAACCACTGAAGCCGGGTGGCGCTGCGCTTACCCGGCCTATACGCATTTCAACCCTTAGCCCGCGAGGAAGAAACGGAACGCCGGGTTATGGGTTTCGTCGTGACACTCATAGCCCAGCTCGTTAAGCCGCGTTTCGAAATCCGGCTCATGTTCACCCAGTTCAAACGCCGCCAGCACTCGCCCGTAGTCGGTACCGTGGCTGCGGTAGTGGAACAGAGAGATGTTCCAGTGCGTGCCCAGCGTATGCAGGAACTTGAGCAGCGCGCCCGGCGATTCAGGGAACTCGAAGCTGAACAGGCGTTCCCTGAGCGGCTTCGATGGACGCCCGCCGACCATGTAGCGCACGTGCAGCTTCGCCATCTCATCGTCAGAAAGATCGACCACGCTATAGCCGCCCTCATGCAGCAGGCTGAGGATCTCTTTGCGCTCCTCCACGCCACGGCTGAGACGCACGCCGACAAAAATGCAGGCGTCTTTGGCATCTGCAAAACGGTAGTTAAACTCCGTCACCGAACGGCCACCCAGCAGTTGACAGAACTTCAGGAAGCTGCCCTTCTCTTCCGGAATGGTCACCGCCAATAGCGCTTCCCGCTGTTCGCCCAGCTCGCAGCGCTCGGACACGTAGCGCAGACCGTGGAAGTTCACGTTGGCACCGGAAAGCACGTGTGCCAGACGCTCGCCGCGAATGTTGTGCTGTGCGATGTATTTTTTCATCCCCGCCAGCGCCAGCGCGCCGGAGGGTTCCGCCACCGCACGCACGTCTTCGAACAGATCTTTCATCGCCGCGCAGATAGCATCGCTATCCACCGTGACGATATCGTCGAGATATTCCCGGCACAGGCGGAACGTTTCGTCGCCAATACGCTTCACCGCCACGCCCTCGGCAAACAGCCCGACCCGCGGCAGGTCGACCGGATGACCGGCGTCCAGCGCCGCTTTCAGGCAGGCAGAATCTTCCGCCTCCACGGCAATGACTTTGATCTGCGGCATCAGCTGTTTGATCAGCACCGCCACGCCTGCGGCTAAGCCACCGCCGCCCACCGGGACGAAGACGCGGTCGAGATGGGCATCCTGCTGCAGCAGTTCCAGCGCCAGCGTGCCCTGCCCGGCAATCACCATCGGGTGATCGAACGGCGGCACCCAGGTGAAACCCTGCTGCTGCGCCAGCTCGATCGCTTTGGCTTTCGCTTCGTCAAAGTTGGCGCCGTGGAGCAGTACTTCGCCGCCGAAACCGCGCACCGCGTCAACCTTGATGTCTGCGGTAGCAACCGGCATCACGATCAGCGCTTTTAGACCCAGACGAGCAGACGAGAACGCCACGCCCTGCGCGTGGTTGCCCGCCGAGGCGGTAATCACGCCGCGCGCTTTTTGCTCGTCGGTCAGGCCAGCCATCATCGCGTAGGCGCCGCGCAGCTTAAAGCTGTGCACCGGCTGCCTGTCTTCACGCTTCACCAGGATAACGTTGTCGAGGCGCGAAGAGAGTTTTTCCATTTTCTGCAGGGGTGTGACCTGCACGGCTTCATAGACTGGCGCGCGCAGCACCGCCCGGAGATATTCCGCCCCCTCGGGGGCGGCGGATAAGGGTTGCGACTCGGCCATCGTTAGCCCCCAAGTTTCGATTTATCGCGCACCGCGCCTTTATCTGCACTGGTGGCAAGACTCGCATAGGCGCGCAGGGCGAAGGAGACTTCGCGCTGGCGATCTTTCGGCGTCCAGGCTTTGTCGCCGCGCGCTTCCTGCGCTTCACGACGGGCCGCGATCTCCTGGTCGCTCAGCTTGAGCTGAATGCCGCGATTCGGAATGTCGATTTCGATCAGGTCGCCGTCTTCGATGATGGCAATGTTGCCGCCGCTTGCCGCTTCCGGCGAAACGTGACCGATGGAGAGACCGGAAGTCCCGCCGGAGAAACGCCCGTCGGTGATCAGCGCGCAGGCTTTACCGAGGCCCATCGATTTCAGGAAGGTGGTTGGGTAGAGCATCTCCTGCATGCCCGGGCCGCCTTTTGGCCCTTCATAACGGATGACCACCACGTCGCCTTCCACCACTTTACCGCCCAGGATAGCGTCTACCGCTTCATCCTGGCTTTCGTACACTTTCGCCGGACCGGTGAATTTCAGGATGCTGTCGTCCACGCCAGCGGTTTTCACGATGCAGCCATTTTCCGCAAAGTTACCGTACAGCACGGCCAGGCCGCCGTCTTTGCTGTAGGCGTGTTCCAGCGAGCGGATGCAGCCTTCGGCGCGGTCATCGTCCAGGGTATCCCAGCGGCAATCCTGCGAGAACGCCTGGGTGGTACGAATACCGGCAGGGCCAGCGCGGAACATCTTTTTCACCGCCTCGTCTTT
Organism: Enterobacter sp. 3U4; assembly: GCF_057224565.1. Lineage (NCBI taxonomy): Bacteria > Pseudomonadati > Pseudomonadota > Gammaproteobacteria > Enterobacterales > Enterobacteriaceae > Enterobacter > Enterobacter sp. 3U4. The sequence goes on along the minus strand of NZ_CP136665.1, from coordinate 4,297,418 downwards.
GGTCAGCATCACGTCGTACTGGTCCAGCGACTCAGGCAGCGTCAGGCCAAGCACGTTTTTCACTTCACGGTTCAGCAGCCCGGCGCGGTCCAGCTCACCCAGAATACCGATTACGCCACCGGCACGGTGCACGTCTTCCATATGGTACTTCTGGGTACTCGGCGCGACCTTACACAGCTGCGGCACTTTGCGGGACAGCTTGTCGATGTCGCTCATGGTGAAGTCGATTTCGGCTTCCTGTGCGGCGGCCAGCAGGTGCAGAACGGTGTTGGTGGAGCCGCCCATAGCAATATCCAGGGTCATGGCGTTCTCGAACGCCGCTTTGCTGGCGATGTTGCGCGGCAGCGCGCTGGCGTCGTCCTGCTCGTAGTAGCGTTTGGTCAGCTCAACGATGCGCTTACCGGCGTTAAGGAACAGCTGCTTACGGTCGGCGTGGGTCGCCAGCAGCGAGCCGTTGCCCGGCTGAGACAGGCCCAGCGCTTCGGTCAGGCAGTTCATGGAGTTCGCCGTGAACATCCCGGAACAGGAGCCACAGGTCGGACACGCGGAGCGTTCCACCTGGTCGCTTTGCTCGTCAGAAACCTTCGGGTCCGCGCCCTGGATCATCGCATCGACCAGGTCGAGCTTGATGATTTTGTCGGAGAGCTTGGTTTTCCCCGCTTCCATTGGGCCACCGGAGACGAAGATCACCGGAATGTTCAGGCGCAGGGAGGCCATCAGCATCCCCGGGGTGATTTTGTCGCAGTTGGAGATACAGACCATCGCATCGGCGCAGTGGGCGTTAACCATGTACTCCACCGAATCGGCGATCAGCTCGCGCGACGGCAGTGAATAGAGCATGCCCCCGTGGCCCATCGCGATACCATCATCCACCGCAATGGTGTTGAACTCTTTCGCCACGCCGCCAGAGGCTTCGATTTGCTCGGCAACCAGCTTACCGAGATCGCGCAGGTGCACGTGGCCCGGTACGAACTGGGTGAAAGAGTTCACTACGGCGATAATCGGCTTGCCGAAATCGGCGTCGGTCATCCCGGTGGCGCGCCACAGTGCGCGGGCACCCGCCATATTACGGCCGTGGGTGGTGGTGGCTGAACGATACTTAGGCATGCTTTATTTACTCCCGTCTGACTATTTAATGGGACGGTGCGTGCCGTCCCAAATTTATGCTTAGTGATTAACCTGATCCAACCAGCCGTATTTATCTTCTGTTTCGCCGGTGAAGAGGCCAAAGAACGCTTGCTGAATACGTTTGGTGACCGGGCCACAGCGGCCTTCGCCCACCTGGATACCGTCTACGCTGCGCACCGGCGTGATTTCAGCCGCCGTACCGGACATAAACACTTCATCCGCCAGATACAGGGATTCGCGGGACAGCACCTGCTCGCGCACTTCGATACCCAGATCTTTCGCCAGCTTGATGATGGCGTCGCGGGTAATGCCCGGCAGCGCGGACGAGGTGAACGGCGGCGTAAACAGAATGCCGTCTTTCACTTCAAACAGGTTTTCGCCCGCACCTTCAGAGATGTAGCCGTTTACGTCCAGGGCGATACCTTCCTGATAGCCGTGACGGCGCGCTTCGCTACCGACCAGCAATGAAGAGAGGTAGTTACCGCCTGCTTTAGCGGCAGTCGGGATGGTGTTTGGCGCAACGCGGTTCCAGGAAGAGACCATTGCGTCGATCCCCTGCTCCAGGGCTTCTGCACCCAGGTAGGCACCCCACGGGAACGCGGCAATGATCACATCTGTGGTATAGCCAGCGGGCGGGTTAACGCCCATACCGACGTCGCCCACGAAGACCAGCGGACGGATATAGGCGCTGGTCAGGTTGTTCTTGCGAATCACGTCGCGGCAGGCTTCCATCAGCTCGTCGACGCTCTGGGAAACCGGGAAACGATAAATTTTGGCTGAGTCATGCAGACGCTGCATGTGTTCGCGATGGCGGAACACCACTGGCCCTTTGTGAGAATCGTAGCAGCGGATGCCTTCAAATACGGAGGTACCGTAGTGCAGCGCGTGGGACATCACGTGGACCTTCGCGTCCTCCCAGCGAACCATCTCACCGTTGAACCAAATGTAATCAGCTTTTTTTGTAGTCATTTTTTCGTCCTGTCGCGCTTAAGCGCGGATTTGTTGTGATGTGGTTGTGCTCTGGCAGATGGCAACATGGGCAACGTCTACCAGCTTTGATAACTGACTAAACAGTAAGTCGACCGACCGCGGGCTGGCAACGGTTAATTCGATACTGATGTTTTGGGCGTCAGTGGCCGTCTCCATATTCATAGAGCAAATCTGAAAACCACGATGACGCACTACACGCAAAACGCGTTCTAAGGTTTCCGGGTTGAAGCGAGCCTGTACGGCGACCTGATGCTGCATCATGATAATTTCTCCATCATTTGTGAGTTACTGGCACCAGGCGGCACCAGCGGCCAGACGTTCTCGAGTTCATCGATTGAGACATGAAGCAGGTAAGGCCCATCGCTGTTCAGCATGGTGTCGAGCGCCGCTTCAACCTGATCTTTACGGGTGATGTGCTGGCCAGGGATGCCGAAGGCGCTGGCCAGAGTGAGGAAATCGGGGTTATCGGTGAGCGTCGTTTCGCTATAGCGCTCCTGGAAGAACAGCTGTTGCCACTGGCGAACCATCCCTAAACGCTGGTTGTCGAGCAATACGATTTTCAGCGGTAACTGCTTGCGCTTAACGGTGCCGAGCTCCTGAACGTTCATCATGAAGGAGCCGTCACCGGAGATACAGATAACGGTATCGTTCGGGCGGGCAACCTGCGCGCCAACGGCGGCAGGCAGACCGAAGCCCATCGTCCCTAACCCGCTGGAGGTGATGAAGTTTTCCGGGCGCGTGTAGGTCATGTGCTGCGCGGACCACATCTGGTGCTGACCGACGTCGGTGGTGACGACGCTGTCAGCCGGTTTACGGTCCGACAACTGCTTCAACAGCAGCGGCGCGTAGATGGCCTCGCCGGGATGGTCATAACGCCAGGCGTGCTCGGCGCGCATATCTGCGGTGTACTGACGCCATGCGTTGATATCCAGCGGCTGCTGCAATGCCGGTAACAGCGCGTTGAGATCGCCCTGCAAGGCGACATGCGCCTGACGCAGCTTGTTCATCTCCGCTGGGTCGATATCCATATGGATGACTTTGGCGTTCGGCGCAAAGGTATTCAGCTTGCCGGTGACGCGGTCGTCAAAACGGGCCCCTACGGCGATGAGCAAGTCGCACTCCTGCACCGCCAGGTTTGCCGCTTTGGTGCCGTGCATCCCCAGCATGCCCAGATAATATGGGTAATTCGCGTCGACAGCACCGAGACCTTTCAGCGTGCAGGTCGCTGGCATCTGCGTTGTTGCGATAAATTCACGCAGGGCTGGAACGGCCTGTGCCATGCCTACGCCACCGCCGACGTACAGCATCGGCTGTTTCGCCTGCGCCATCATCTGACGGGCCTCTTCAACTTCCGCATCCGGAAAAGCATCGTCGCTTTCAACGGTAGAGAAGTGCGGTTCCAGATCGCCGACTGCCACCTGGATATCTTTCGGGATGTCTACCAGAACCGGACCAGGACGGCCGGAGCTTGCCACTTCGAAGGCTTCTGCCATTACGCGCGGCAGCTCTTCCAGAGACTGGACGAGGAAGCTGTGTTTGGTGCAGGCCAGCGATAAACCGAGGACGTCCACTTCCTGGAAAGCATCGGTACCGATGAACGGAGACGCCACCTGCCCGGTGATGGCGACAACGGGAACGGAATCCAGCAGCGCGTCAGCCAGGCCGGTGATGAGGTTAGTTGCGCCCGGGCCTGAAGTCGCCATACACACGCCGGTTTTACCCGTCGCTCGGGCATAGCCGATGGCTGCCATCGCTGCGCCCTGCTCGTGTCGGCACAAGAGATGTTCCACGCCGCCGTCATACAGTGCATCGTAAATCGGCATAATTGCGCCACCCGGATAACCGAATACTGTTTCGACTCCCTGCGCGCGCAACGCATGTACTACCCACTGTGCCCCATTCATAGTTAGTTCCCCGTCATAAATCGGGAGAAACAGAATTTTGTGCTAGTCGTCATTCTCTGCTCCTCATTTACGTTTTTTAGTCATAAAAAAACCCCCGGACCTTTCGGTGCGGGGGTCTTAGTTCGTTAAGGCTTGATTTCTAAGCCTTTCCTCGTCCAAGTGCAGCCCCGCACGGTGGGATAATAATCACCACCACGCTAATCACGACCAGGCTAATCACTCGTAGAAGGGCTGTCATTTTCAGTTCTTTTTGCATCTTGTTCGAAGGAATACCTAAAGAGTTATCACAGTTTTTAAATCAAACACAAGATTTATTTATGACGGATTTGATTAGGCAGCGAATCACATTTCTTAAAACCGTTGTTTTATATACAGAAATTAGAAAATGAATATTTTTCATTTTTTTACAGCGGTTCTTATCGTCAAAACGGGGGCTTTTTACGTTCTGCGAGGAGGCTTCCACGGTTATGCAAGGGTTTCAGTATGCGCTTAAAATCTCTGAACAGGCGGTGTAAATCCGCAAAATGACGCTAAACAGAAAAAACAGGCGCTGGCATAGTCACACCAGGAGGTAGTGCAAATGTCACTGTCAGTTGTTTATACGCGTGCGGCTCTCGGGGTAAAGGCACCGCTTATTTCCGTCGAGGTTCATTTGAGTAACGGGCTACCCGGACTCACGCTTGTCGGGTTACCTGAAACGACGGTTAAAGAAGCCAGGGATCGCGTTCGCAGCGCAATAATAAATAGCGGTTATGCCTTCCCCGCGAAGAAGATCACTATCAACCTTGCGCCCGCCGATCTGCCTAAAGAGGGGGACGATACGATTTACCTATCGCAATTGCCCTTCTGGCGGCTTCTGAGCAGCTTAATACGACACGGCTAGGCTCGTATGAGTTCGTGGGTGAACTCGCGCTCACAGGCGCGTTAAGAGGCGTTCCCGGTGCGATATCGGGAGCGCTGGAAGCCATACGTGCAGGGCGGCAAATCATTGTGGCCAATGAAAATGCATCAGAAGTGAGTCTTATCGCGGAAAAAGGATGCCTCATCGCGGGGCATTTACAGGAAGTTTGTGCCTGGCTGGAAGGACGACATGAACTGTCCGAACCTGAGGAGTGTGACGAGGTTTTAGCCGACGTTCCGGAGGATCTCAGCGAGATTATGGGGCAGGAGCAAGGGAAGCGGGCGCTGGAGATTACGGCCGCAGGTGGACACAATCTTCTGTTGATTGGTCCGCCAGGGACGGGGAAAACGATGCTGGCGAGCAGGCTGAGTGGGTTGCTTCCACCGCTCAATAACCATGAAGCGCTGGAAAGCGCCGCCATATATAGCCTCATCAGCTCTGCCTCGTTGCAAAAACAGTGGCGCCGCCGTCCTTTTCGTTCCCCACATCATAGCGCTTCACTGACGGCAATGGTCGGCGGCGGGTCTATCCCCGGGCCGGGTGAGATCTCACTGGCACACAATGGCATTCTGTTTCTTGATGAGCTGCCCGAGTTTGAGCGCCGCGTGCTGGATGCGCTGAGAGAACCTATTGAATCTGGCGAAATACATATCTCGCGCACGCGGGCCAAAATAAGCTATCCCGCGCAGTTTCAGCTGGTCGCTGCGATGAATCCCAGCCCGACGGGTCACTACCAGGGAAACCATAACCGCTGTACGCCAGAGCAGACGTTGCGCTATCTGGGTAAGTTATCCGGCCCGTTCCTCGACCGTTTCTATTCCTCATATACATCTAAAAGTGAAAATATGTAGTGCCAGCAAAAGACGTCTAAAATAAGTGAACAATGTCTTTTGGAACGCAAAAAGATGATGAAAATTATTGGGCTTACCGATTGTTTAATCGGGGGTAATCACCTTCCGAGGCTTTACGTCATCAAGGAAGACAACTGGCAGCTCCCGCTCCTTCCGCTACTGTACTCTGTGTACACAACGCTATACGGCACCGTTTATGAAATTTTCACTGATGCTTATCAATCTGAACATAGCTCAAATACCCATTTCACTGAACGATATGTGACTGATAATACGATCAGAACGTACATATATTGCCTGGCAAAATTTTTCGACCACCTAAAACTAACCACTAGTGGGCCCAGCTACACCGTCTCAGACTTCACCGTCAGCCACTACCTGAACAACGAACTCCCCACCAGGAACATCTCACGATGCTCAGCCATGACGCACAGAGCTGCAATCACTTCCTACTGTAATTTTCTGACGTATTTCGGGCTATCACCTTACATAAAGCTGAGGCTATATCGAAAAACAATTCAGCTAATCGAAAGCAATGACAGTACTCCTTTCCATATAAACTACATATCCTCATATAACAGAACGCAGTTATTGATGGCGTGCAAGACACTTGCCGAAAAACTCATCATCAGACTCGGATATGAAGTAGGCCTTCGGACTTCTGAAGTCGCAGGCCTTTGCCTCCAGGGTAAAGATGAACTTATCTCTCTCTTTCAGAAGCTCAACAGCAGCACATATGCAAATCAGGATTACTTCTCTTACTGGCTAAAAGGACGATATACCAAAAGAGGCCGCTCTCGCTGGATATACTTCTCTCGGGAACTCCTGACGGATATGGAACGTTACTACAATTCAGAGAGAAAGTTACTTTTACAGTCCACTGATATCGATCCTGACAACCTTTTTTTGCGTACAGATAAGCGGTTTTGCGGCACAGCAGTCGGCAAAGAATACGCATCAAGAATTTTTCGTCGTCGGGCCATGGCCGCAGGTCTGTCACCAGTGCTTAGCTTTCATGACCTGCGACACACCTTCGCCACTGAGCTCTACCACCAGGAACTGACCGGTCATTCCGGCAGGGAAACCCGGTCGGAATCTGCTGCGTTGCTCGTTGTTGCCCAGCGCCTGGGTCATAAACTGAGTCGCAACGGAACACCGCAGGCAACTACAGTGCGCTATATCCGAATGCGCCTGGAAATGCTCGAGGTGGAAAATGGTTCATCGTAAATCCAGAGGGGGAACCAGCGCGCTGAATCTGAATATCAGCCAAGACGAAATCAGCTGGTACAGGGGAAAATCTCAGGCAAAAACAACAACCGTCACGTCCATTTCCGAAGGATTTTACCATCGGGCAATATTTAACTGCATTGCCGGAGCATTACAGTCCGAATGGTTTTCGGAGCACGGGCTACACACACAGACCGGGCGATTGTATAAAGTACGGCATTTCTTCGGATGGCTCCGGAGTGAGGGCTATAAGATAACCGAGGAGAAGAAATACCTGCCCCTGAAAGATTACGCTAAATATAACGCTCAACTAAATTCTACAAATGAAAATGCACGCGCTGTCAGGCTCATTCTAAAAATAGGGCTGACCTCAGATTCACTTTCCACCCGGGAATATCAGTACATATCGCGCCTTATAAAAGTGAAGCTGGATATACCTTTTCTGACTCCCCGAAGTTATACACTCACCGACTGGTTTTCTGCTCCGCAGTTAAAGAATTTGTTAACCGAAGATGAAATCCTCAGTCTTGAAAGCCCCAAAAAGCTCATTCTGAGTATGAAAGTCACGATTGCAGCTACGCTGTTATTTCTGCACTTGTGTCGTACACAGTGGACAGGTTCTGACATCGCACCCCTATCATGGCCGCGCAGAAAGTATTGCTGGCATTTTGACTGGAACCTTTCACAGATGCGACAGTATGCTAAGTTTGATAACTCAGGTCGTCCTTGTGATTTCCTGTCAGAGCTGATGATTATTGATTTCATCAACCCTGCAGTAAAAGCAAAAGCCCTGCAGGATCTTCCCGAAAAAATCCGTTCATCATACCGAATGCCTTCCGTTGATGGCGGGAAACGTCTGAACACATGGTGGATGCCCAATTTCTTTCATCCGTCATTTATTAATGCTCACTCTGCTGTTGAAGAGAGGCTTCTTTCGTGGCTGATTGCTTGTGAAGCAGTCCAGCCATGGTGCATTCATAAGCTCACTAAACGTAATTTCATTACAGAACGTACCCAGGGAGGGGAGTTGAAGATGATGCAAATAAAGTACTTCAAGGGACGGTCCGGTACGCTAAAAGAAACAGGTTTCATGCCCGGTAATGCGCTGTGGACAAAAATGGTTGATCTCTATGTCACGCGCTGTCCGGATGACGGTCCGGTATTTAAAACCGCTGTCCAGTCGCCCCTGAAAACGGTAACCATGCATGACTCATCGACATGTAATAACGAAATATCCCTGATGAGATGCATCTGGAGCCTTAATTCATTTCAGGCACTGCTATCTGATGAGCTGGCTAAGCATAAAGCATCCAATATTTTCCATCGTTCGATGATGATGATTTACAAATATCTCAATGAAAACATCGATACCGTGCGTTCTGACCCTTCATTTCCCTGGTTAATATTCAGGCTTTCACACATAAAAACCAGCGCAGTACATGCCGGAAGCGACACCTATCGTGAAGGCGATCTTATCAATCATCACTCTCACTCCTCGCTGACGGAGAAGATAAGTTATCTTACGGATGCAAACAAAGACTGGGTTAATCGCTTAGGCAGGATCACCCGCAGTATTCTTAATGACCTTGAAAAAGCGGCGTTCAGACCTTTTACGGGAGACATCCTCAAAGAGCTCCACCAGCGGGAAACCCGGACACGGATTGTCGGGCAGGCATCGGATAATAATCTTGTCCTGCCTTCAGCGAGTGAAATTCATTCAGGCCTGAATTATGAAGGCAGAGAAATCATCATTCATGACTGCATCGATACTGCCCTGATTTTTCTTCATTACCTTTCTGAAGCCGAAAAATACTTTCCGGTTTTAGTGGAGCGCAGACCTGACTTTGTTGAAAAAACATTACTGGTAAATGTGGAGTGGATATCCCGCCTGCTACCGCGTATGCGATGCACATATGATGCAAAGAAACAATATCAGCGATTAAAAAACCACCTACCCTCTCTCTTTGATCACCTTCTGGAAAGCATTATATGAAGAGTGCACATTTGTCAGACAGTCATTTTACTCATACGGAGTTACAGGCGCGCCTTAACGCTGTTGCCGGCTCAATGAACAACCAGATTGAGAGCCACGAGTGGCGTTTCAGCGATGAACGAAAAGGCCATACCATAACCATTGATTTCAACGTATTCAGACATATCTGGCCTGAAACCATGCTGAATTACTTCAGCTCTTCGGAGCAGTTTATTCTATGCAATAAAATCCTATGGCTTGGTGCAGCGAAATCTAACTCCCCTCATCATCTCCGAGAGTCGTTTATTGGGCTGACATTGTTCTGGAACACATTTCTTGGCGCGAACACAGGCTGTCTGACACGTGTAAAATTACCTGAATTCCTTCATCACTTTATGCTCAGTAGCCTCAACAATTTCAGCGTTTCGCGAAGAAGAAGCATTATGTCATTCAGCCACTTTAAGCTTTTGTGGCTCATTGATGACTGGAGAATGGCAGCACAGGAAATATGCTTCAGCATTATCGCTCCCGGAATTTCCGGTGCCTTTTGTTTCCATGTACTGAAAACGCTGATACCGCAATTTACCCATAACGAACTGACATACGCTGACTGGGTGGAAGGTGCCTCATTCAACTCACTGACTCTGGACACCGGGCAGTACTACACTGAACACTGTATCAGCTATTTTGAAAAACATATCGCTACAGCCATCGCGCTCAATGATACCATTCAGAATGGCCATCGGCTGTTCACTCACCTCCCGATTAAGCAGGACACGCTGAAGAAGTATATTTCCCTGGTTACATCAGGGAAGATACACTTTTCCGGCAAAAACGCCCCATCTGACAACAGATACAAAATCAGCACCATTGCGCAGGAACTGCTTAAGTATTATCAGGCCGTAAGTAAAAAAATAAACGCAATCCTCCTCATGCAGACATCAGAAAACATCAGCAGACTTGCAGTACTTCTGAACCTGGATAATGACCAGCCCGTACTGGACAGGCTACAAATCATCCTGTGGGAATGGTCGCAGGGTGAAAACCGGGACGAGGTTATCGCACAACTCGCGTCTTTCAGACCCGCCATTTCGGGGGATTCTTTTCAGACAGCGTTGAACGCTTTACAACTCGAATCAGATAAGGCGGCCACGATTAAGACGCCATATGACTTTGCATTACCTGAAAACGCCGGACTGACTGCTGCAGTATCAGCGCCTGAATTTATCAGAAATGTTCAGGCTGCCGGACTCGTCGGGTTTGTTGCATTAACAGGGTGGAGAAGAAGTGAATATGATTTCCCCTATTCTGCACTCAGGAAATCGGAAAACAACGATATCCTGGACAGGTTTGCATTCCCATGGCGATATCAAATCCACGGGTTCACCCGTAAAACAAGTGGAGATATTCCCGTACTGCGCGAAATCACATTCTACTGCGCGCGACTGATGACACTCATGAATATTCTGTCGGCGCCTCCGGCAGACGCTCCCTGTCTGTTGCCTGCGGGAAAAAAATCAGCCTGCGCAGGGACGACGGGCTACCACATTACTCAGGCCGTCCGGCTTCTCTGGGCGCATCATATTACGCACTATGAGCCCTTCATCGCACTTGAGAAAGGATTTTATCGCGACAATCCGACCCTGGCACGTGCCAGTCAAACTGGCAAAACTGAGCTCCCTGCACTCATTTTTTACTTCACGCCATCAGTGCATGAGAAAAAGAAAAACTGGCTCGCCCGATATGCCAGGGGGACACTGGATGCTGAATGGAAAACGTTGCTGGATGCCGGACTCTCTACTGAGACCAAAGCCTGGGTCAGTACACTCTCTGATGCGGAATTGTGCTTTAATATTAATTCCCGGAAGGTTGCTTCTGAGCTGGTTGCCGGATTTACTTACCCTACACCTCATGCTTTCAGACATATGTGGGCGGAAGCAATATATCGTCGTTTCGATGGTGACGTCGGCTGGATGATAAGAAGCCAGTTTAAACATATATCGAAAAATATGTGGCTAGCATACATTAAAAATAAGGACAATCAGAATCTTTGTCTGGCGGCCCGACAGGACATAATCAGCTCACTGGTGAAGAACTACCTGTTCAGAAAAGGGGAAGGCTATGCCGGGCAAATGACGGTCTGGCTCAGAAAATTAATAAACATGACGGTGCTGGCCGATCCTCAGGAACAACAAAGAATTATCAACGAGATTTCTCAGGCAGAAATTACCGGCATTAAGGCTAATCCCTGGGGCTATTGTCTTCTGAGAAAACGCTCATCGGCCAAGGCCAGATGTGCGAATCAGGGTATCCCCCGGCGTTACAACGCGGCCCCTGGACTGTGTATGTCCTGCACACACAATCTTATGGGAAAAGAGAACGTTAGCTGGATGGTCATGTACATTCAGTCTCATTTATCAGCCCTGCAGGATCCTGCAGTTCCCCATCCTTTCAGGCAGGCATCCTTTGAACTGCTGACGAAGGCATTTATGAACATCCGGCAATACGATAAAAATCACCCTGCACTGCAGGAACTTCAGGAAGCGCTGGATTCTTACAGGAAGACACCGTCATGATAATGAAATATCTGCTTGAACAGCCACCTCAGGGGCCGGAAGAAACCCCGCCAGACTGGGTGTCAAAAAATAATGTCTCCTGCAGGGCATGGCAGCTGACCTTGAAGGTTTACGCAGAAAAGCGAGAATACATCGATCGGTGTCATCGTAAATCTGAACTCTCACGCAAGAACAGCTTTTTCATTTCAGGGGCCTGCCTGGCGAAAGAGCTGGGAATAAAACGAACAACGCTGATGCACACCTCCTCTTATTCCTCCTCGTTCACTGCATTTCTCAACCAGATTAATGCCGAGCTGCTGGACATAGCAAATAAGCGCATTGGTGCATTCCACAAACCCTCTGCCAGAGGCACGATAAGGGACAGAAAGGACGAATTACTCAACGTAAATAAGGCCCTCAGGAAAAGCCTGGAGGAACTGGAGCAGCTTAAGGTTGCTGAAATCGTCAACACAACACTTGCTGCATTGCCTCTGAATATCAGGCGAAAACTGGGCCTTATGTAGAAGCAGACTAACGTATGCTTGCTCCGGTTTATTTTGCGCCGCGATAGTCATATCCTGCCGCTATCGCAAAACACTCATTTGGCCATGAGTGTATTCGGATCAGGTGAACAAACACATGCCTACCACACCGGTTTTACATGTTCCGACCTGGCGCTACGACTGATTTTTCTTCAACGTTGCAATCAGTTCCGTTTGCTGAGCTTCTGTCAAACCCGCAATCAGGCAAGCCAGTTCAGCAGTCGTTTCATTTTCACAAAAGAAGTAGTTCAGGGGTACACCCAGTTCATCCGCCATTCGCTTAAGCGTATCAATATCGGGTATATGTCTTCCTTTTTCGTAATGGTTCATACGGCCACTCGCTGAACCAGGTTCCATGCCAATACGGATCCCCAGTTCACGCTGAGTAATTCCGGCTTTGGTTCTTGCCGCTTTGAGTCGGTCTGGTATTGGATTTGGATGAGCCACGTATTCATCATCATTGTCCTGAAGTGCTTAGATTGTCTAAGTTTCATCTGTTTCTGTATACTTAGCAATCCTAAGCTTTGATTTTCAGGATTTTTTGATGAAATCTGCCGTAAAACTACACCCCTACATCTATAATTTATTGATAGAAAAGAATTTTGATAAGTTCAGCTCTGCACTTCTGTTGGATGCACTGATTAAACTACCGGATAAATATTTATATGTTGCAGAAGCCAGAAAGTTCATTCGCCGGCAGTTAATCAGGCTTGAAAAATTAGGATTTTTACAAAAAATTGAACACCCCGGCGGACGGACAAAAGCGCTGTATGAAAAAACGGAACAGTTTTATTCGACAACTTTCACGCCTGGCAAAATTCCAAAGAACTCCCGTCTGAACAGCATCACTGAAAGCGGAGAGCTCTCTGCCTCCGATATTGACGCTTTCGTGACAGATTTAAGTAATGAAAGGATAAGTCATGAGGCCAGGCTTGCAGTAGTACTGAGCGAAATCGAAGAATACACTTCTCTGATGCAACGCTTCCCGAACAGAAAAAGAGAGCTAATGGATCTCTATGAGCAGGCCAGAAATCAGTCAGCGACATTACTGGGACGGGTAACAGCATTAACAAAAGCGCTCAAGTTGCATACCAGCAGGGAGCTTACATGCTGAGAGAATGGCAGAAACGCTGTACTGATGCAGCACTAAAAAAGTATCTGTCAGGCTCCCCACATTTCCTGTGCCTGGCAAGCCCCGGTGCCGGAAAAACCATAATGGCAGCTGAAGTCGCGAAGAGAATGCTCGCACGCGGACTGGTTGATCTCGTACTGTGTTTTGCTCCCACATCCGCGGTGGTTTCATCAATTGAAAGCACATTTTCTCGTGTATTAAGCCACAATTTTAATGGCGGCCTGGGGGCAGTTGGTGCTGCATTTACATACCATAGTCTGATGTACTTAGATAAGCGCTTCTGGGACGCCCTGCGGCAGCACAGACTACTGGTCATTTTCGATGAAATTCATCATTGCTCCGGCAATTCACTGGATAATGCAAACGCGTGGGGCAGCGAAATACTGACACAGGTTCAGCATTGCGCACGATACACTCTGGCATTAACAGGAACACCCTGGCGAACAGACAATGTACCGGTAGCCCTTGCCAGTTATACCGATCCCGGGGGTAAAATTTGCTGCGATTATGTGTATGGCCTGCATGACGCCATCATTGATGGTGTTTGCCGAAAACCGGCAATAGTATTAATTAACAGCCAGAATTTATGCTATGCATCAGAGGGAAAAAACGAACATTTCGGATCCATATCAGATTTACTGAACACGAGTCTGGTGACCTATCAGTCGCTACTCTGGCACCCGGAAACAATGAAATATGTCATTAATGCAGGCTGCCAGAAGCTGAGTGAGATAAGGCAAACAAATTCTGATGCCGGTGGGCTTATGATCGCATCTTCGGTTGAACATGCATATGAACTCCTTAACATCCTTAAAAATGAGTTTGCTCAGACTGCAACCATCGTGACATATAAGGATAAAGATGCGCTTTCTAAGATTGCCCTCTACAGACAAGGCTCCACCGAATGGATTGTCAGTGTTGGAATGATAAGTGAAGGTACGGACATTCCCCGACTTCAGGTCTGCTGTCATCTCAGTGCTGTCAAAACTGAGCTGTATTTCAGGCAGGTACTGGGGCGAATATTGCGGGTAAATCAGGATAAAAACCAGGAGGCCTGGTTATTTACTCTGGCGACGGATGAACTGACGCTCTTCTCAGAGCGACTGGCTGAGGACTTACCTGCAGACTATGAAATACTGTACCTTAAATCCTTCAACACTCCTTTTTCTATCGATGCCCCCTTTTCTTCATCCTGTAATTACGAAAATCATTGTGAAACAGAAAATTATGATGAAATCGACCTGAAACTTAACTTATCCAACAAACCTGAAACAGTATACACACATTCAGAAAAATCAACGAATTTAGATATTGGTGGATTATATCAACGTGTAATTGATGCATTCCTGTTTTCTAATATATGACTCAGCCATGCTATCTATAACTCACCTTAAATATCATCGCATCATTCAGGCTATCACGCTCTGGACCGTGTGAGGATAATGCATTAGTTTGAGAAAAATGGGATTCGGCTCTAAGCTGTCATTTAGTAAAATGAGCCTGAAATATTACCGATTCAGTCATCATTAAGTGGTCAACTCTGCCGCAATTCGGATGACAGTGCACAAGCAAAATACAGTCTGTAGGCTGTATTAATGCAAATACAGCCTGCAGGCTGTTAATCTTTATACCAGAAGGCGGGTAGCGCAATGACGTTCTTTATCGCAGCACTTTCTCTTACTGAGAGCAGGTATAACCACTGGAGTGATAGCTTTCACAGTCATAGTGGCGGCGAGAATGTGTACTCTGGCGGGGTTTATCCAGCACTTCGCTACATGAAAGCGGTCGAATGCGATTTTTTAACCGCGCAGGGTAAGAGGATACTTACTGCCATGTCCATTGAGAGCGTTTTGATGGCCTGTAACTGTTCGTCAGAGAGCGAACGAAGATAGCCTGCATGATTCTTAGTGCCTCGATCATCAATTAATTCCAGCGACCGGAGGTCACCGTATTGAAATGATGTCCTTTTCTAAAACGCGACCTCAACCGCATTACAGTTGAGCTTAAGTTGTTTACTGAAGCATCTGCGTTGCTGATTCTTAGCCGGGTAAATCTGATACTTTCAGCGATCCAGATAGTGACATTAGCTGCTCCTGATAGCCTCCGATATTTATTTCAAAAGACTGAATTACACACCTTCAAACAAATCACCGTCACCTGCCTTTCAATACCATCTATAGATTATCACATACCATGTTATTAATATGCTAAAAAATGGTTTATGCAAAAAAAAGAGAAAGTAAAACAAAATGTGTAATTTACCAACACTATGGCAGTGTGCATAGTTTACAGATTGAAACAAATCGAGGCAGTTCACACTGATAGGTATAAATGTTCAAAACATACTGATGAGGGTCAATGCGCACTAAAAAAGTGATATACATCACTTTTTATATGTAACCAAAAAATTTTTCATTAGTTTTATGAGCAGCAGACCACCAGACATGTGTAAAAAGATAAGTATGTCTACTTAGTACAATTATGAGGGCAAAAATTGAAAATCACCGGAGCAGCGATGACTAAAAACGCATGTAAAATCGGGGAAAATCTACATATGTGCATACAACCCTATCATTTGCATACAAACTCGAGTATTTATGCACAAGTGGGGGTGGCTATAAAGCGTGAGAGAATTCAACTTTTCCGCGAAATAAGATTCTCCTAATATGAAATGAAAAAAATCACCGATATCATTTCCTGCAATGTGTTAAAACTTTGATGTCAGGAATAGTACTTTTTAAGCAGAAGGACACGATATGTTTATCTCCAAGAAAATCAAGTATTTTATGATTGTTGCCCAGGAACGCTCTTTTAAAAATGCATCAGAAAAATTATTTTTGTCAGTTACTCCTGTAAGCAAAGGGGTCCATGATTTAGAAGATTTTCTTGGATATAAACTTTTTAATCGAGCAAAAGACGGTGTACATCTAACCGACAAAGGCTCACAACTTTACAAAACATTACTCCCTATATTCAATGACCTCAAAAGCTTACAAAAAAAATCAAGAAACACCATCCCGGAATCAATAACTGTAGGAACCGACGGATATTATTTCAGGGGAATGAATGACTTTATCAAGAACATATATGATTCAACTGGTCTGAAAGTTGACGTTGTTGTAGGATCCACATTAAATCTGAAGGAATGGCACGAAAAGGGTGAAGTCGACATATTAATATCTAACACCACCAATCCACACGAGTGCATTATCGAAGAAGATTTTTTTGATGCAGGCAGCGATTATCTTCAGTTAGCCGTATCCGGAAAATTATACAAGCAAGAACCTGATGTAATAAAATTATTGAGCACAAAGCCACTTATTCAATTAACCAGTACAATTGAACACCCAGTCTTTGAAAAAATAATTGATTATCGCAAAGAGCATAAAATAAGCACACCTATATTTTCCATGCCAGAAATCCCAAACGTTACAGGCTTGATTCGTAAGGGGGTGGGTGTCGCCTTCGTTTCTTCAACTATAACAGACAGTCCTGAATATCAAAATAATGACATTGTGGTATTACCCTCTCCCATAAAAGACCTTGCTGTACACCGAAAATTTTACCTGGGGAAAATTAAGCTTGATTGTTATGTATAGATTTAGCAGGGATGTATATGTAATATCGGATTACTTTCACGTATTTCATTGATATCCGGGTAATGGACGCCTAAAATCTCAGGGACTTTTATATCTAAAAGTAGCCCTTATCGCGATGGCTAAAGTTATGACAATGTTTTTTACATCGCCAGAGGTCGCTACTGTGGACAAAAAGGCCCTTTCTTTTAGTGTCCAACCTGAGTAACTGTTTTACGGTCTGAGTTACCTACTGAGTCCTCCCTTCATCCTGCTGGTTGAACGATGGTTCAACCCTGAGTATCGAAGCTTGTTTGCATGACGTTGTCAGCCAAGACCTGAAGAACAATGACATCATGTTACGCTGAGCTATCTGGCAAGTTAGCGCAGGGGCTGTTATTTTTTTCCGTAAACCTTGTAATTACTGCTTCTGAGATCCTGCATAAAGAACGCACTATGCCAGCGGCCTGTATAATTCATACCAATTTAACGGGCAAGCAAGCACAAAACTCAACAAGCAGAGCGCTCAATGTCAATCCAGAAGGAACAAAGGTGGCTGTGCCGGCAAGGATAATCGTTATCCTCACCTGATGACCGTACATGGCTTATTGGTTTATACCTGTATCACATGGCGATCATCACGCCTCGGGCGTCATTACCACAAGTAAAAATGTTTCAAACGTTGATAAGCGAAGTTGAATTGAGTTAACAAATTTATTCATTATAGTTACGGTCCGTGACTCATGATTCAAAACAGATCATTAATATAAGCAACACATCAGCAACATTTACATGCATTATGCCTTTCAAAATATTAACGACACAACAAATTCTTTATGAAAATTTAATTTATCTCAGTGAAAATTTCATCATCATAAATATTACAGCGCTAAACCCGAAAAAAAAATAACTCAAAACGAGAAGCATAGTGTTAAATATCTTTTCCTGGACTTTTGAAATTCGTATTTAGAGCCTGCATTCTTTTTATTGTTTGATGGGAATAATATGCTACTATGCCGCTGCAGCGTTACTTTATATACGTAACACTGCAGAATAACACAAGATAAACTTCACTATGTGTGAGTATCGCAATGAGCCCAACAAAGAGTAAACCTTTACAAGCAGTGACAGTGGTCGCAACAATTAAATGCCACCCTGAATATATGTGTTTTATTCAGCAAATTCTGGAACAGACCGTATCAAAGGTACAGGATGAACCTGGATGTGAAAACTATATGCTTTATCAGGATATTTCTGATAATCAGAAATTTGTTATGCTTGAAAGATGGACGTCAAAAGCGCATCTGGATGAACATACCCGTAAAACACCTTTCAAAGAGCTGCTGACTCAACTCGAGGACCGGGCTACACTCAATGTGGCCATTTTGCACAATGTCAGCTAAATTGCTGCCAGAACCTTATCCGACCTGTTTCAGGCAATGTATACAATTACGATATTGAGTTACAGCATTATTCGCTGAATCAGTAAACATCCCAAAACAACACAGAAATGTATCAATACGCCCTTTATCTTAAGCCATCAACCTCTATACAGGATGCTGGTTTTTATCCTCCCATCAATAAAGGGCGTGCGGCAAACAATACGCTGTTTAAACCTGATAACGTAAAAAGGTACAGAATCCTGATTCTTAATCTCGACTCAGTAATGTTCTGTTTTTTATTTTTCAGAATACATTTCTTTCTTTTCCGTATCACATTGAACGAAAAGTTATACAACCGGGGCAACAATGATAAAACATGACGAGAACAAAATGAAAAAGTCTGTTATTGGCGTACTTAAAGCTGCACTGTCCGCACTCGAAGCAACACTTCCATCTAATATTGAAGTTGTCATACACGATTTGAGTCAGCCTGACAGTTCAGTTGTGGCTATCATTAACGGACATGTCAGTGGCAGACAGGAAGGTTCTGAATTGTTGTCAGGGCCGGATAAAGACATTGGCTTTCTGGCATTTACACGACAGCGTACATGTGAAGGCACTGACATTTATAAGAATTATTTTACAGTGACCAGTGATGGCAGAAAACTGAACAGCGCATCGGCCATTTACTTTGATGATGATAATCAGCCATTGGTGGGATTTTGTATTAACTCTGATGTCACTCAGTTTGACATGCTGAAAAGCACACTATCTCAAATTCATCCCGGAGAGACTGACGATGTGTTACAAAAAAGTCATGTTTCGGATGAAATGAAAATTGCTGTCGATAAAATCATCTCAGCCAGTATTTCAGAAGGTGAAAATCTGCGAGCCAAACGCACAAGAATAAAAATCGTTTCGCTAATTAAATCAAAAGGTCTTTTCAAAATCAAAGGGTGCGTTGGTTACACCGCCGATTCGCTTGGCGTCAGTCGTCACACAATTTACAATGACCTGAAAATAAATCAGATATGAGCATCCTGTTTTCAATGGATAATGATAGCTCCTCTGAATGGCTGAAGAACACCAGATCCAGTTTCACCGAATCCGGTGTTCATTCAAAACCATACTGCTGCATTTTGCCTGTTAAGGCATCATTTGCATGAGCGCTGGTGCGGCCATTTTTTTTCGCGCTATCGACACCACCTGCGTCAGCGCTCAGCCGAATGATGTCTTCCTACATCAGCAGATAAAACCTATAAACAAGTTTCTAAGCCCTACATTTTAGACTCCCCTTCCTTCGTCAAAAATGAAATCCTTACCGCAGAAGACTCAAAATGAGAGTAAGGAGAAATACAATGCGCATAAGTGAGAAAGGCATTGCACTTATAAAACACTTTGAATCCTGTCGCCTGGTCGCCTACCCCGATCCAGGGACAGGGAATGCGCCCTGGACCATCGGCTGGGGACATACGGGTCAGGAGGTTAAGCCCGGGCTCATATGGACGCAGGAGCAGGCCGACCACACCCTGCTCCTTGACCTGAAACAATTCGAGAGAGACGTCCTGTTTCTCGTTAACGTTCCCCTGACGCAGGCTCAGTTCGATGCCCTTGTCAGCTTTGCATTTAACGTTGGTAGCGATATCGATGAAGATACACTTGCCGAAGGTCTGGGTGACAGTACGCTGCTAAAGAAGCTCAATGCGGCTGATTATGCCGGTGCATCCCGTGAATTTCTGAAGTGGAACAAGGCAGGTAAGAAAGTATTACCCGGTCTGACACGCAGGAGAAGCGCTGAAATGGCGATGTTTCTGTCATGACAGCCATCATTAATACCCTGTATTCACGTAACATTCTCTTACCCGGGGTTGCATTACTACTTTTATGGGGAGTAGGCCACTGGCAGTTCACTTCTGGTCAGGCCGCTGCAGACATGCGCTGGTCAGTAAAATGGGCGCAGCGTGATGCGGCAGAGCATCAGGCGCGCACCAGGCAAGAGGCCAGAGCCCGGGAAGAAGAATCACGCCGTCAGCAAATCATCCAGGAGGAACAAAAAAATGCGTATGAACAACTGGCAAATGCGCAGTCCAGTGCTGCTGATGCTGAGCATGCTGCTAACGGCCTGCGGTCACAACTATCGATCCTGCAGCGGCAACTTGCCGGAAGTGAAACAAGCAAGCTTTCCGCCGCTTCCTCCGCACGCGCAGCAAATTCCCAGGCAGTCCTTATGCTTGCCCGACTGCTCCGGGAATCTGATGAAATGGCGGGAAAGTTCGCAGCGCAGGCTGACCGTGCATACATTGCCGGAAAAGCCTGTGAAGAAACCTATCGCAGAATGAGTTCGCCTTCTGACGACCATTGACCCTCACTTGTGCCAGGTGTATTCACCTGGCCTGACAAGCGGGATTAGCCCGATAAACCCGGGGACAAATGGAGCGAAAAAGCGTATAATCCACCAGCATTTCTGGTGCTAATTATGGTGGTTTGTTACTGTAGCTTTGGACGCGCCAGAAGTGCAACTCACTGAACGTTTCTGCCCGCTTAAAAATGCCCGTCACTGCATGACGAAATTGCACCGGGACTGACTCACAACGCGCTGCCTGCCACGGCCGCAACCATCTTTACGGTCGTTACCTGCCCTCATCGCGTCAGAGCAACAGAAGAAAATTCTGATATTTCATGTTATTAGCCTAAACCTGAAACAGGTCAAAATGCAAAACATCAGTATCTGATTCAATGCGCTTAATTAATCTCTGAAGTACATTCCGGAATGTCAGCTATCAAAATCCCTCTTGGGAAAAATGTACTGGATGCTGCAAATGAGCGCATCCAGTGGGCGCTTGAAAATCTCCCCAGAATATGTGTCTCATTTTCTGGAGGCAAGGATTCCACAGTCATGCTTCACCTGACGGCTCAGTGTGCCCGCCTGTTTAAACGAAAAATCCATGTGCTGTTCATCGACTGGGAGGCACAATTCTCCATCACCATAGAGCATGTTGAGTCATTACGCACACTCTACGCCGATGTTATCGAGGAGTTTTACTGGGTCGCACTGCCCCTGACCACGCAAAACAGTCTCTCACAGTTTAACCCCGAGTGGACATGCTGGGAGCCCGGGGTCATGTGGGTTCGTCAGCCCCCGGATATAGCGATAACAGAACATTCCCAATTTCCCTTTTACACTCCGGATATGACATTTGAAGCATTTGTGCAGGCTTTTGCTGAATGGTTTTCACAGGGAAAGCCGGCAGGTGTAATGGTGGGCATCAGAACGGATGAATCCTTTAACCGGTTTCGGGCTATCTCATCCAGAACAAAGCTTCGCTTCGCGGATGACAAGCCCTGGACAACGGCAACGAAGAAAGGGCATGCATGGTATTTATACCCACTTTACGACTGGAAAACTGCAGATATCTGGACGTGGTTTGCCCGCTCTGGTCTTCGCTACAATGCGTTATATGACCTGATGTACCAGGCCGGAGTGCCTCTTCGGGCTATGCGTATATGTGAGCCATTTGGTCCGGAGCAACGACAGGGCTTATGGCTTTATCATGTTCTTGAGCCCAGGCGCTGGGCGGTCATGTGCGAGCGAGTCAGTGGCGCCTCGGCCGGGGGGATCTATGCGGGTCATGAAAATAGTTTTTACGGACACCGCAAACTACGAAAGCCTGAGCACCTGAACTGGAAATCCTACGCCATGCTTTTGCTGGAAAGCATGCCCGAGGTCACTGCAGAGCATTACAGAAATAAAATTGCCGTTTATCTGCACTGGTACCAAAAGCAAGGTATGTCTGATATTCCCGATTCGCAGGAGGGGGATACCGGGGCAAAAGACATCCCGTCATGGCGACGGATATGCAAGGTGTTGCTGAACAATGACTACTGGTGCAGGGCACTGTCATTCAGTCCTAACAAAGCATCCAGTTATAGCCGGTACCGGGAAAAAATGAAAGCAAAGCGCAAGGAATGGGGGATATTATGCTCAGAAGAGTGATTGATGAGGTGAAGGCATATCTGGGTGATCTGAATGAAACCGATCGCATTAATGCAATTAATGAAATCCGACAAGCCATTCATGAACTAAGTCCATTCAGTGAACACCCTGTAGATTGTGTTCTTTGGGTCAGACAGGAGGATGTGATGGCCAATGATTACAACCCGAATAATGTCGCGCCACAGGAAATGCGCTTGCTCGCAAAGTCACTCGAAGCTGATGGCTTCACCCAACCGGTCGTCGTCAGTCGGTTGCGCTCATCACGGCAAACCTATCAGATTATTGACGGCTTTCACCGCCATGAGCTCGGAAAACGTAAGAAATCCCTGATGCTGAATGGGTATTTACCTGTAACCTGCCTCAGGGAAGGGAAAAAAATGAAAGGTGACCATATGGCTGCCACTATACGCCATAACCGGGCACGTGGGCGCCATCAGATTACGGCCATGTCCGATATTGTTCGGGAGCTTTCATTACAGGGTTGGGATGATAAAAAAATTGCGCAGGAACTGGGAATGGACAGCGATGAGGTTCTTCGCCTGAAACAAATAAATGGATTACTTGAGATGTTCTCTGGCCGCCACTTTTCTGAAGCCTGGACAGTAAAATAATCGTCCGAATTCTCCTTTCCCGCCAGCAGAGAATTTACGTATAACTACTGCAATGGATAATAAAATAATTAATTTCCGCTCTACTGTGAAGCATAGCAGTATGCTCCTCCATATTTTTACTGAAGAACATACAGAAGGAATAAGTATCTTCTTCGACATGCAGTGAAATGCTTCGTATTACACTCCCTTCGCCTAAAATGACGGACTCGTCATAAATCTTAGCCCCCTCAATAAAAAGCACATATTCTGAATTATTCAACACCATTTCCACCCACCTCACTAAAATAACATATATGTATAACTTCACTCAATTAAAATAACCACAACTTAATCTTTACTATTGCTTTTTAAATCGTTGTATACAGTATGCCGACTAACCCCCAGCTTTTCAGCAACATATCCAACGCATCCTTTTACCTTAAATAATCCATTAGTCCTGATAATGCCAATAATTATTGCTCGCGCCCTCTTCCCTCGAATACTTTCATTATTAGACAGATATTCAGAGAAAATGTTGTCAACGATATCTCTCATTTCATCGGCCACATTATTCACTTGGGGATGGTCATTGAGGACAAGGGGCTGCATCATGGATAGTACAGCTTTAAGCGATTCAATATTCGTCAAATCAGTATTAATGCAAAATCCTATTACAGGCCTTCCATTTTTACCATAAAAAATTGTTGATGCACTGCAAAGCCTTTTTCCATCCGATGAAAGTGTATAATAATTACTATAAAGCTTTGATTTTTCTCCTGATATCAGATTATCGCTAAGTGATAACAATCCGATGTCATTGTCGGGACCTGATAACAATGTATCTCCTTTTCTTCTACCACTCACATGTCCATTGATAATGGCCACAACCGAATTCATTGGCTGCTCAAGATCATGGACAACAATTTCAATATTTCGAGGTATTGTTGCTTCAAGAGCTAACAACACGGCCTTAAGCACTCGAAATGTTATTGATTTTTCATCGAATTTGATATCAGAAATGGTCATATTAATCCTTGTCCATATAGAGTTAAAAAGATCCCAAAAATCATTTTATCATTCAAAGACCATGAGATCGCTCAACTATAACTATAGTAGATTTCAAGAAAAACACCTCGCATTCATGGAAATTTTTATCTCTCAAAAAACGATATCTAAGTATGATTAAAAATAAAAATACGTAGTTCAGTACTGCTTATAAATCCCCATTGCACATCGTTAATCCGTATTTGACAAAATTACTTCACAACTGCCTCTACGTTATAAATATATAGAGTATATTACATTTTTTAAATATAAGTTCTCGTCTGTTTTTCAAATGCATACCTTGATAATCAAGGCATTGTATCTAAAAACCTCTCTCCGACGTCGTGATATTAGCATTGTCTTAATACAACCTAAAGGAATTATCATAGAATGAATTTCCGTCGAAGACGATGATCAGCATTATCCGTGAGAACGATGTAAATACATTTATTATAGTTCCGCGTACTTTTTGAGATAAACTCGCTACCGTTATCTGTATGAATACGTACCGGCAGACGCTTACCCAGCCCCCGCACCCCTTCCATCACACCGACCACATCCTCGCCCTTCAGCGACTTTTCGGCGTGGATAGCCAGACACTCCCAACTAAAATTATCGACTACAGTCAGGCCAGCCAGCAGCGGATTAAAGAACTGGACGTGCGTCTTGCAAACATTAGTCAGCAAAATGAGGATACTCTCCGGCTGGAAAGCATTCCTTGTATCGGGCCGCTGGGTGATCCTACCCACGTAATATGGACACAGCCCTTAGCGAGGTTTTCGTTCTCAAATAGTTCCGGGCTGAGACTGCCACAGGCACTGTGACAACACCACCAATTGTAATCACACTCGATATAATTAAACACTGTCGTCCACATAATTTCACGGTCAGTAAAACACTCTCCGCGGATACACTCCACTTTCAATGAATGAAAGAAGCTTTCCGCGCACGCATTATCGTAGCAACAACCTTTTGCACTCATGCTGCCATGCAGACTGTGCCGCTTCAGCAATGCCTGATAATCCACTGAACAATACTGCCCCCGCCGCGATCTGTGCGAACGATAACGCTTTTCGGGTGTTTACGCCGCCAGAGTGCCATCTGTAACGTATCGCAGGCGAGTTTCGCTTTCATTCGTGAGGACATCGACCAGCCAATAACTGCACGAGACCCCTGCTCAATCGCCACCGCCAGATACAGCTAGCCTTCATCTTTACGTAAGTAAGTGATGTTACCCGTCCACTTCTGGTTCGGGCCGCTGGCGATAAAGTACTGCTTCACCGGGTTTTCCGATACCGGCAAACCATGTTCACGGTAGCTAGCCGGGCTGAATTTGCGGCTGGCTTTCGCACGTAATCCCTGACGACGCAGACTGGCAGCGATGGTTTTGATGTTGTATTCCGGCAACTCATCAACAAGGTAAGGCGCACCATAGCGCTGCTTTGACTCAGTGAATGCCTGACTGACAGCAGTATCACAGATGAACCGGAACTGATGGCGTAGGCCGGGTTGATGGCCAACGTTTGCGCCAGGCATATCAGCCGCCTCGGGCAACCCAGAGCACACGGCACATGGTTTTGACGCTGAACCCAGTCTGATGCTTTTCAATGAAGACATAATTCATTTCAGGCGCTTCGCAAAGTATGTCGCGGCCTTTTGGAGAATGGCCAGTTCTTCATCGCGCTCCGCCAGTTAATTCTCGCGCCCTGAAGAGGTCATCTGCTGTCGTTGTTTAGTGCGCCAGTTGTAGAGTTGGGATTCATACAGGCTGAGCTCGCGGGCAGAAGCACCGATACGTTCGGCGAATTTCAGTGTTTCATCGCGGAATTTGGGTGTGTACTGTTTACGGGCCGTTTTGCTGTTTGATGCTGGTTTTGTCATGAGTAATCACCTCTGGTTGAGAGTTTATTCACTTAGTCGCGTGCCACTAATGATGGGTAGGATCAGGGAGCATTAGCCCTGACAGCCGCTCTGGGTGACATCAACGACTTTCATAATAGTCGACACTTTGCGAGTTATCTGGGGTTGGCGCCAAAAGAACAAAGTAGTGGGGCAAGGTGAGGATTCATGGCATAGCAAAACGTGGAGATGAACATTTGCGGGGCTATTTATTCATGGTGCCCGCTTGGTAGTCTATTGCATCATTAACCACCCGGAAGATCGGTGTAGCAGCCTCCAGCGTTGGTGGTGTCATTGCCTGGGGCGGTGTAAATAAGGCTGTGGTGGCGCTTGGCGCTAACCAACAAAAATGCCCGAATTGTGTGGGCGCTGATAAATCAGAATACAGAGTAAATGATCAGATAACTAACTGATTTTAAACAGCCCAGAGAGTTGATGTGCTGACAGGTAGAACCAACTCTCTGTGAACCTGGCAAATAGCCGTATTGTAATAAGCCATAGCGCCAATGAACTCAGAGAGTACGGATGTTCATCAGAGCTCACGAAGCCGAATATAGGTGTGTAGCTACTTTGTCAGAAAAAGAATTGCCCGAACTTGCATCAGGGAGGTATCCAGATAGCTATTTAGGTCAAAAACCATGATGAACAAGCGCAGAAGTTGGACAGTGCTATGCAAAGCATGTATTTCAGTTCACCATCAAACAACCTACTCCAAAGCCTTTGCACTTGCTTCTCTTCATCCGCCACAGAGTTCTCTGTTCATTAACCACTATCTTAGTATTATTGTTTGCAATATCATCGTCAGATGAGGCATCCGAATCCATTTTGTGATTAATTTTTATTAAAATGAAATGAATATGTAAATAGACACAGATTGAATCATTTTCTACAAATCCATTTTTTTCACTTGTGTGAAAATGGAAATTATAAAATAGCACAATAAATTCAGCCTCTTCCCTTCCCTACCACTTACGCTCATTACTTCCCGAGCGCACGGTGTTGAGTTAAATAACTAAAATCACCAATCCACATACCTTGGCCACTCTACGCATCTGATTATAATTCCCGCAAATCGACAGAGAATATTGCATTCCTGCCTGTCTTTCATTTTATCCCCGAGGGTTATTTCATGCACTACCTTAAAAAAAGCGCGATTTCAGTCCTTGTCTGCGGTGTGGTTTATCCCGGCTATGCCCTTTCGTCTGTGTCAGCAACACCCGTTAATCCACTGACTGTACTTGATACTATCTCAGGCCAGACAGTTAACAATGGTTTCACTCTGTCAGGTAGTGATTCCCTGACCATCGACCAGGGGTCAACCATTACCAATACTGTCAACAATGACCGCGCTGCCACTATTGACAATGCCAGTGGTTCAACCTTGACCATTGACGGCTCCACGATTGATGGTGGGTCACATAATGGTATTAAAGAAATCACATCAGATGCAAACAGTCACAACACAATTAATATCCAGAATGGTTCAACGGTAAAAGGTAACTATGGTGTTGTGCTGGGTGGAGATGGCTCTGCCGTGAATATCACTGGTGGGTCAACAGTAAACGGCAACAAGAACTATGGTGTTACTTTTGAAGGAAACAATGAATCTGTACTGGTTGATGAAGCTTCAGTAAAAGGAATGCACTCGGGAATACACTCGACAGGAAATGGCAGCAGTATCACTGTAAGTAATGGAGGAAATATTGCGGGCCTGGTAGATAATGGCATAGAAGCCAGTGGTGCCAATACGGTTATCAGTGTAACTGGTGGTTCCGCCATTAATGGGAATACAAAAACGGGCTATGGCATCCAGAGCTCTGGTGAGAATACGCAAATTACTTTTGACAACTCAACAACTTATGGTGCTGGTGGAATAATAACTACAGGAGGCGGAGCAGTTATAAGCATATCTGGCGGTTCTTCAGTCACCTCCAATACAAATCATGCGGCAAACTTGTTTTTCAGGGCTGTTGAAGCCGAAGGTGATAATACTGTCATCAACATTTCTGGTGGTTCTACAATACATGGTAGTAATAATACAGCTGCAATTATAGTTTCCGGTAATGGTTCTGTAATGAATATTGCAGGAGGGGTTGTAAATGCTGGCCCCAACAGCGGCTCTGCCTTAGATGCGGATGGCGATAAATTTAGATTTAATGTCTCTGATGGAGGGATAATTAACGGTAATATACGTATGCACGGCCAGGAACCCTCCATGTTTGTTAGCGGAAATGGAACCATTATTAACGGCTCAATAAAAAGTGAGTATGGTCAGGTGGATTTAGGTAATTTAAGCGTCTGGAATAATACTTCTGGCTCCATCGTTAGTGGCCTCGGCCTCGCGAGCGGCAGCACCATCAACATGATGGGCGGAGATATTATGACCGACACCCTGTCTGATTCCATCCCTTCCACTGACGGCAGCAGCCGCAATGCCGGCTCCGGCGTCGCAGACCTCGACGGCACCATTCTCTCTAACTGGAGTATGGGTAGGGTCAATATCCTGACCGCCAAAAAAGCAACAGGCAGCTTTAATGCCGGTCTGGGCTCCTCCACCAGTGGTGAGGCCGGTGACATGCACGGTAGTACCATTATCCATGTGGATAACGGCACCGGTGCAACCTTCCATGGTCTTCTGTCTGATGTCGGTGTCTACCGCTATCGGGCCACTGAAGTTAAAAATGATGACGGCTCCACCGATGTTATCCTTGGTGATGCTGATGCCATGGTTACTGACCCGGACAGCCCGGGACACGATAAAGACCCGGTGGCCCCGGGTAATCCTGACAACCCGGGCAATCCTGACAACCCGGGCAATCCTGACAACCCGGGCAATCCTGACAACCCGGGCAATCCTGACAACCCGGGCAATCCTGACAACCCGGGCAATCCTGACAACCCGGGCAATCCTGACAACCCGGGTAAGCCTGACAACCCGGGTAAGCCATCCCAACCGACGCTGTCCACCGGCGCCCAGGCCGTTGTGGATTCACGGGCCGCAGCCACCAACCTGTGGCGCGATGAGGATGATGCCCTTAACCTGCGTATGGACAACGAACGCCGCACCGGCATCGCACAGGACATCGCCGGTGTCTGGGGCAGTTACTACGGCGGCAGCCACCGCCAGCTGATGGACGGTGCAAGCTCTGCCTATGACCAGACCACCCACGGGGCTATGCTGGGTGCCGACACCCGTATCACCACTGACAGCGGTAACTGGCTCTTCGGCGGTGCCCTGATGCGCGGTACCTCTGACATGAACGTGCATGATGTCGGTGATGTGGGCGGCAGACTCGACAGCTACGGGGCCTCTGCCTATGCGTCATATCGCATGAACAACGGCCTCTTTGTGGATACCACAGTGAAGGCCTCCCGTCTGAAGAACAGCGTGGACGTCACCTCTGTGGACGGTGGACGCTCAAATGGCCACTATCGTACGAATGCTGTGGGCGGCTCAGTGAAGGCGGGCTATCACTGGGCACAGAGCGAACATCTGTATGTGGAGCCGTATGCGAAAGTCTCCTACCAGCACTACAGTGGGGTGGACTACGCTCTGTCTAATGGCCTGCACGCAAAGGACAGCGGCTACAGCTCTCTTCGGGCTGAAGGTGGCGTGAACGTGGGTACCGCATTCAGCTTTAACAACGGCACTCAGGTGAAACCGTACATCCATCTGGCTGCGGAGAAGGAGCTGAAGGACAGCAACAGCATGGACATCAACGGTGTGCGTATTGATGACAGCGTGGGTGGTACCCGCGGGATTGTCGGGGCGGGTGTGGATGCGAAGCTGACGAAATCCCTGGGGGTGTATGCAGGCGCGAACTATGCGAAGGGTCACAATCAGGAAGACCCGTGGCAGCTGAATGCCGGGCTGAGCTATACCTGGTAAGGTTAATATGCTGAATGACAGGGGCCTAAGCGGGCCCCTGTTCATTTATAGTGATTGGTAGATCAGAGAACTGAATCGCCACGGGTTTAACAGACACCTCAGAATTATTTAAGATGACTTAAAGAGAGGTGCCTATAAGCGGTAAGCGTTATCCTGAAGAGTTTAAAATTGAAGCCGTCAAGCAGATTGTTGATCGTGGTCATTCTGTTTCGAGCGTTGCAACACGTCTCGATATCACTACCCACAGACTTTATGCCTGGATAAAGAAATACGGGCCGGACTCTTCCACC
This sequence comes from Enterobacter sp. 3U4, assembly GCF_057224565.1. Classification (NCBI taxonomy): domain Bacteria; kingdom Pseudomonadati; phylum Pseudomonadota; class Gammaproteobacteria; order Enterobacterales; family Enterobacteriaceae; genus Enterobacter; species Enterobacter sp. 3U4. The sequence continues at coordinate 4,267,553 of NZ_CP136665.1, read as the reverse complement.
AACAAAGAGCAGTCAGATGCTCAGGCCGAGATCCGCCGTCTCCAGAAAGAGCTGAAGCGAGTTACCGACGAACGGGACATATTAAAAAAAGCCGCTGTAGATTCAATCTGTCAACGCAGCACCCTTTTCAATTATCTCTTTCGGTGTTTTAAACTTCAGTGTCTTTCTCGGTCTGTTGTTTAGCTGGGCTGCGACTTGATTCAGCTCATGTTGAGTATAATGGGCAAGGCATGTCTTTTTGGGAAAGTACTGTCGGATTAGCCCATTAGTGTTTTCGTTTGTTCCCCGCTGCCAGGGACTCTGAGGATCGCAGAAGTAAACTTTAACCCCTGTGCTGCCAGTAAATTCCAGATGCCCGGCCAACTCCATTCCTCTGTCCCATGTCAGTGATTGCCGGAGTTCAGGCGGCAAGCTCAAGAATTTATCTGTAAGTGCCTGATTCACCGAGATAGCATCTTTGCCCTTAAGTCTCAGGATGATCGTATAACGTGATTTTCGGTCTACAAGTGTGGCTATATGAGAGTTTTTTGTGCCCGATACTAAATCGCCTTCCCAGTGACCCTGAGAGCGCCTGTTATCGATATGTCGGGAACGTTCGTGGATTGGCGTTCCGTTCACTATGTTGATCGTGCCTCTTTCACCTTTGCGAGTATGGCGTTTGCCATGACGGAGGCTGTGCGAACGGCGCAGATGCTGCACATTCAGGTGGTGTAGCGCTTCACGACTACGAAAGTACAGCGTCTTATAAATTGTCTCAGGTGATATTTGCAGCGTTTTTTGACGAGGTTTCGTTCGCCTTAACCACCCTGATATTTGCTCTGGAGACCACTTCATCTCCAGCTTTTCCAGAACAAGCTCCCGCAACGGTATATTCTGATCCAGTAAGCACGGTTTTGGTCTTTTAGCCATCCTGTTGGCTCGGTTATTAGCATCAACGGCTTTGTAATAGCGCCTGCCACGATTACGCTGAACTTCCCGAGAGAGCGTTGAAGGGCTACGATTCAGCATTGTAGCGATGGCTCGAATGCTCATTTTAGCTGACAGGCCGGCTCGTATTTCCTCGCGCTCAGACAGCGTCAGGTGAGCAACAGCTCGCTTGCGCTCATTGGGTTTTATGCCGCCAGTATCTCTTAACATCGTGAAGATGGTTCCTGGTTTCGAACCCAGGATATTAGCTATCTCACTGAAGCCTGTTCCGTTCTTCCACAATTCAAAAACAAATGCTTTTTCCTTTGCTGTAAATGTCCATTTCATCCAACAATCCTCCGCAACTACATGTTTTCACATGACTGTTGCGTTGACTAATTGAATCTACAGCGGCGTACTTCGCAAAACTGTCCGACTGAGGTACGCCTTTATCCGTGACAACTCCTGTTGTTGGCCCGTTCGTCTGCTCTGTCGGGCGCTGGATGTTCACCCCAGTGGCTTTTACGTCTGGCTTCAGCAGCCGCATTCACCACGGCTTCAGGCGGATCTCAGACTGACAGAACAAATCAAACAGTTCTGGCTGGAGTCCGGCTGCGTTTATGGCTATCGCAAGATCCATCTCGACCTGCGAGATAGCGGGCAACAATGTGGGATTAACAGAGTCTGACGGCTGATGAAGCGTGCCGGGATAAAGGCTCAAATCGGGTATCGAAGCCCACGGACACGTAAAGGCGAAGCCAGCATTGTGGAACCCAACAGGCTCCAGCGACAGTTCAACCCGGAAGTACCGGATGAACGTTGGGTAACAGACATAACTTACACCGAACCCACGAAGACTGACTGTATCTAGCCGTAGTTGTTGACCTGTTATCGCGCAAAGTTATCGGCTGGTCAATGCAACCCCGGATGACAAAAAATATTGTTCTGAATGCGCTTTTGATGGCCGTATGGCGACGTAATCCCCAAAAACAGGTGCTGGCTCACTCTGATAGTAAGAATGTCGGTGTCAGTTTTCATCATCATGCTTGCTGTTTTGCCTGACCGGTGAGATCACTGATGCAGTGAAGACTTCCTGGTTTCCTGACTCACACTCTGAACGACCTGTAATGTGTCTTTCCCTGGACCCGTCGGTAACCGGGAAGTACCTCATGCGAGGCTTCTCCTCACCGATGCGCGTGACTCAAGAAGGGCCTGACGGCTTGTCTCTTTACTGTCCTGTCCGGGTTATCGTCAGGAGAATTGACGAATAATTTCTGCAGCAGGGAAACGACCTATGGCAAAGGCAAAAACTGTTCATTCAACAATTGTCGTTGGTGGTGTAGATACGCATAAAGATTTACATGTCGCAGCTGTAGTTGATCAAAATAACCGGATTTTAGGCAGCGAGTTCTTCTCCACAACTCGTCAGGGATACCGACAAATGCTGATCTGGATGGCTTCTTTCGGAACGGTTGAGCGTATCGGTGTTGAATGCACGGGTTCGTACGGTGCAGGTCTTCTGCGCTACCTTCAGAAGGCTAAAATCGAAGTTCTGGAGGTCACGGCAACAGATAAAATGGAACGCCGTAAGCGGGGTAAAAGCGATACGATCGATGCAGAAAGTGCCGCTCACGCTGCTTTCTCACGTATACGCACCGTCACACCAAAAACGCGTAGCGGAATGATTGAAGCGCTACGAGTCCTGAAAGTCTGCCGCAAAACAGCTGTTGCGGCACGACGTATTGCACTTCAAATGATCCAGATGAATATTGTCTCTGCTCCGGACGAGCTCCGGGACCAGATACGTCATCTCACAAGGATGCAGTTGATCCGTACTTTGGCTTCGTGGCGGCCTGATGTTACCGCATATCGTCATTTTCAGGATGCCTACCGTATAGCCCTGAAATCGCTGGCCCGCAGATATCTTGAGCTCCATGATGAAATAGCCGATCTGGACGTCATGATAACGTCAATAGTCGATGAGCTGGCGCCTGAGCTTATCAAACGTAAAGCGGTGGGATATGAATGTGCTTCGCAGTTGTTGATCACTGCAGGTGATAACCCCCAGCGTCTGAACTCTGAGTCCGGCTTTGCCGCGCTATGTGGCGTAAGCCCTGTCCCGGTATCTTCCGGAAAAACAAACCGGCACCGACTTAATCGTGGAGGTGATCGCGCAGCCAATAGTGCCCTGCATATTATCGTGATCGGTCGATTACGGGCAGACGCGAGAACACAGGAATATGTGGCAAGGCGGGTAGCAGAAGGTCATTCTAAAATGGAAGCACTGCGTTGCCTCAAGCGCTATATCTCACGTGAAGTCTATACGCTGTTGTGAAATCAAAATCGGCAGATCAACAGTACCCAAATAATGTCTTGACTCTTAGAAGGGCGTCCAGGGTAGTCAATACACAAGCCATGAGTGGCAGTTGTTCCTGAAATCACACGGCCTGGAGGGCAGTATGAGCCGTCGTGGTAACTGTCACGACAACGCAGTTGCAGAAAGCTTTTTCCAGCTGCTGAAGCGTGAACGGATAAAGAAAAAGATCTACGGAACGCGGGAAGAAGCACGCAGCGATATTTTTTATTACCTCGAAATGTTTTATAACAGTAAGCATCGGCATGGTTCGAGTGATCAGATGCCACCGACGGAATATGAAAAACAATATTATCAACGACTCGGAAGTGTCTAGATTATCTGTGGCGACTCACCGTGTCAGGCTAACTGGTGGTTAGCCCCTAAGGCCATATTGTTTGTGATGGTAACAATCCCTCTCCGGGAGTAAATTAATTCTTCTCAAAAACAAATTGCTTCTTTGCATGTCGGATGAAAATTTTCAACGCAAATATTTCTGAAAATAGCCTCTATTCTCAGCCAGCTAAAAAGCCATAATAATTGACGGTAATTGAAATTCGTCATAAGTCTTAGAAACAGTTAAGGTTCTCACAAGCAAAAGGATCTAATAATGATCTTTTTGCGTAGCTTATCATAAGCTCTTAGCGTGAGTTTTCGTTCCACCGAGCGTCAGACCTCGAGCAACATCCACATTACGTGAATAGGTTCAACACGAACGGTGAGAAAAGTCGTGCATACCGTGAAAAATCAATCATAGCATCCGCAATAACATAAAAAACTTCCCAAGTTATAAATTTTGGGATGTACATAAGACTGCCTTAACCGTATTATTTAGCCAACAAATATATGGCACAGACTGGAAAACATTGTCTTAATAAAATCAATCTCTTGGATTGACAAACGGCTTATTCACTTTTGACAACAATGAAAGTAATAAGTGTGTATTCCATCAAATATTAAATGCTAGGTGATTTATGAATAATAGTGAATTTATTCGCAATGTAGCTACCGTGAAAAACAAGGCCGGCGAACCCTTTTATTTTTATACTGCAAGCGACCTAAAAAATAACCTCTGTTCACTCTATGGTCGTAAAGGAACATCGGCGGCAAGCATGGCTGTCTACTCGACCAGCCAAAATATGATTGAAGATATCCGTTCTGTGGATTTTTCAGAGGACTTAACAGGCGTGCTGATTTCTACAGTCTGGTGTGAACGTAAAGGAATATCTTCTTTTACCAATCTGAATTATGCAGAGATTGATGAAAACCTGAAAATTATTCGTCAGGTCACACTCAATGATACGCTTGCCTCAGAAGAACACATACTGGTACGGGCAGTTGTTGTTGACAATATGCTTCTGGTTAGCTGGCTCGACGGATTGACACAAAATATCAAGCTGCGCCTTTATGCCACAGAAACCTTACAGCCGATTTCGGCAGAGCTGGAAATTGATGAATATCTGAGCCTGAATTATTTTAATGGCGCCTATGCACGTACGGCTAATCTGACGCTAACGCCGTTGGGAGCAAACACCTTCTTTCTGCAGTTCTTGCTTGAGACAGGCTCTATTTGTACTTATCAGATAGCTATTGCTAACGATCGGCTTATAGCAACGCACCTTTTTGAACAGGGCGGGGAAAACGTTGGCTTTCATGAGACGCTGCTCGATAAAGATCAACAACAGCTTTTAACGGTTTATTCTGAAGATAAGGTTACCAACACTAACGTTATTAATAGCATTTATATTATCAATCAGCCAATATTTACAGAGGCATCTCGTAAGGATGTCAGAGGGACACCACAGCGTGTTAATCAGTCCACCGGATTTTATTTGCGCCCGGCAATTGTTAAATATCTCGATCAATACATTGTTATATGGGAAGGGGATAAGATTTTTTATACCGGACTGAACAGTGAGCTTAATGTTCAGACTCCGGAAGCTTCACTGGACGTTATCAATCCAGCAAACATTGCCATTTTGGAAAAAGGAACATTGCTGATTTCAGCACAGCAGGATAACTGGCGTACACTCGATTGCGGTGAGTCATTGTTTACCACTGAATTACCACTCTAAACGCTCGACCAGACGATATTTCCGTTATCTATTTATAAGTCCCTAATCTGTAGCCATGTATTAAACCTCATAAACAAAAGGATATAAAATGAATACCAATTATCATGAAGGTCTGCAAATTCTCTTCAACGACACGGCTGCTAACCACATTTGTAGCGTGGTGAAAACCAGTCTGAGCAACCACCTAGTCAGCGTTTTTACCTCGACGTCTTCAACGTCGACGGCTCCACTTAACGCGATTGTAATGAGTAACAAGGGTATTCTGAATCCAGCTTTCCCGGTGCCGGATATGACGACCAATATTCAAAAAGATGCTGATATTGCTCCGGTTGACGAGACGGATAAATTTATCGCCGTCTGGGCCAGCAACGCAGTGGGCAGCAATTATCATATTTTTATGCGCAGCTTCTCCCTGGATACAACGGGTCAACTTATCAGTGAAGGGATTACTGTGCAGGTGAGCCAGTCTAACGGTAATTATGTTGCGCCGCGCGTGGTTTACAATAAAACAACCCAAACCGTTATGGTGATGTGGATTTCGGTTGCGGATAAGCAAGTACAATTCAAAGCCTTTAAAATGGATGATAATGGTGTCTTCACCGATGCGTCCTATCAGCAAAATTTTACGGACACGTTCTCAACCGAATATTTTTCATCAAGCCTCGATCTGCATAACAGCACTAACCTGTCGCTGGCATTTTTAAATATTGGTGATAAGGTTCTCGCCGTGCTTAAGAAAGATGCAAACACGCTTGGCTTCTATAGCCTTGCCCCGGCGTCTGGCGGAATCATTAACCAGACCCATCTCATCGACTACTCTGCTTCCAAAATTGGGTCTTTTAGCGTGGCTTATGATAGCGCAACGCCTGCCTTTAAAATTGTCTATGTACAGAACACGAAAGGAGATGTTTACGGCGATACTATCGCTTACTTCCCTGGCCTGCGTGGGGGACAGGTTCTGGCTAGTCCGATTGTCCTCAACCAGGCAAACCATGCCTGCAATCGTCCGTTTATTAAGCGTACGCCTGCGATTGACTCAAGCGGTGAGCGCTATTTTATCGTGGCATGGGAGACTACTAGTGCAGGCACTTTCTATAACGAATTTACCTCTACCTATGCGCAGGTGAGCACGGAGCAGGAGATCAATCCGGGGAATGACGCTACGGATAAGCCGCGTATTGTTACAACGGATAACCAGACTGTGATTGTTGTAGATGCCATCAAATTCAATGGCGAAGCTCTGTCAAAGACGGGGATTTTGTATAGCGTTGAAACGCGCCAGTTGGCATAACATCCTCTCCCTCTGCTCGGCAGGGGGATTTTTCTATGCCCTTTACCTGCTCTGACCCTGCCCCCTAATATGCTCCAGTCATAATCAGGAATAACCGGCTTTATGTTGGCTGCATATTCTGGCAACCGGCAGATTTCTCGGCAAATTCAGATGGCGTCATCCAGCCCAGCGCAGAATGGGGACGCTTCTGGTTATAGTGTATGCGCCAGGCCTCGATTTTGCACCGCGCGTCCTCCAGGGACATGAACCAGTTCTCGTTCAGGCATTCCTGTCGCAGCCTGCCGTTGAACGACTCCACTGTGGCATTGTCCGTTGGCGTTCCCGGCCGTGAGAAGTCTATTCGGATCCCTCTTTCGTACACCCACTTATCCAGCATTTTCCCTGCAAACTCAGAGCCGTTATCGGTTTTCAGTAACTGGGGTAAGGGGCGTCTGAGTGCAATGGTGTTCAGCATCTCTGCGACCTCTGTTGATCGCAGATTCTGGCCCACGCAAATTCCCAGACATTCGCGCGTGTAGAGGTCAATGACTGTCAGCAGGCGCAACCGACGCCCGTCAAATAAGGCATCAGAGACAAAATCCATACCCCAGACATGATTCGGATACAGCCCCTGAGGCTGGGGCTGTCGCCGCTGTGCCGATTTATTCCGGCGTGGGTGTTTAAGGCGCAGGGACAGGCCCTGTTCGCTGTAGAGCCGGTAAATGCGTTTATGATTATCCCGCCAGCCCTCCCGCCTGAGCATGACGTGAACTCTGCGGTAACCATAGTGGACTCGGGTTTCGGTGATTTCACGGATGCGCAATCGCAGTGCGCTGTCGTCGGCGGCCACAGAACGATAGCGAAACGAACTGCGGCTGACTCGCAGCGCAAAACAAACCTGCCTCTCGCTGGCCCCGTAGCGGGCCAGCAGATCCCGGACCCATTCGCGCAGGCGTGCCAGCGTCAGTTCTTTTTTGCCAGCACATCCTGCAGCATGGCTTTGTCAAGGCTCAGATCGGCAACCAGCTTCTTCAGCCTGAGGTTCTCTTCCTCAAGCTGGCGCATGTGCTTCAGCTCAGAAGGAGAAATCCCGCCGTATTTCTTGCGCCAGGTGTAGAACGTGGCATCGGAAATCCCCAGCTTTCAGGCACCGGCGTACCCAGTTCAGCCTGCTTCAGGGTAAAAACAATCTGCTCTTCGGTGAATCGTGATTTTTTCATCGGCACCACCTCCGTTCAGGGAGTGTTGATTATGCCGGCATTCGGTTTCTGAATGCCGCAGGATTTCGGGTCAGGATTAATCTAACTTCACTCTGGCAATATCATTCCCCCCATAATCGACGTCATTGTTCATGCGACAGAAAACCGAAGTACCAGCATTGGCCAAACGCGGAGAACACTACAGAGCGTCAGCTCCCTGAGGATGGATTTAAAACATACAAATGCTACATTTTGAAACAATATTCACATTGTTTGCAATTTCTTGTTTTTTTAATCAAATTAAATTTAATTTAATCATTCTAAATCACGCGGTTATCTGCTCGTTGAGCGTTAGCATTTTAATCAAAATCATTTTTGCTAAATTTCCACACATTCATTTTTCATCTTTTTTCTCACCAATACTCTTATTTTAAATACACTGCGCAACAAATTGTTACCCGCAAGAATGTTTTGTTTCTTTTATATCAGCATCAAATAGAGAATATTGTTATGAACTATATAAAGAGAAGTGCAATTTCGGCCCTAGTCTGTAGTGCTATTTATCCGGCCACGGCGTTTTCCGCTGTGACTGATACGCCATTCATCCCTGAAGACATTCTCGATACGATTTCAGGCCAAACGATTAACGACGGTATAGTTTTGTCAGGGGATGACTCTCTGACCATCAACCAGGGATCGGTCATCACCAATACAGTCCATGATGACCGGGCTATCATTTTCAACAATGCCAGTGGTGCGACATTGACAATTGATAACTCCACAGTAGAAGGTGGGGCCCGTAATGGTATCAAGGAGCTCACTATTGATACCAACAGCCATAACATCATCAATATTCAGAATAGCTCAACGATTAAGGGTAACTACGGTGTGGTACTGGGCGGTGATGGCTCAAGTGTGAATATTATGGGGGGATCGACTGTCACAGGTGACAAATACTATGGTGTTGATTTTGAGGGAAATAATGAATCTGTTCTGGTTGACGGGGAAGGTACTCTTGTTGCCGGCGCGCAGTCAGGGATTTATGCTGTTGGGGCTGATTACAGCACCATTACTGTCAGCAACGGGGCACATGTTGAAGGCTGGAATCAGAACGGCATTGAATCCGAGGGGCTGAACAAAGTTATCAACGTCACCGGTAATGCATCGGTGCAGGGAAGTGATACAGTGGGATCGGGCATCAAAAGTAGTGGCGATAACGCGCAAATCATCGTTGATCACTCAACGGTAACAGGCGCAGAAGATGGCATTGTAGCCAGCGGTAATGGCGACATTCTTATGGTCAGAAACGGAAGCTCTGTGACAGGCGGTGGTAATGGTATTGCAGCCGACGGTAACTACAATACTATTACAGTAAGCCGTGGCAGCGCCGTGAGTGCTACCGCCAGCGACTCAGCAGCCATCAGCAGCAGTGGCGATGCCAACACCATCAATATTACAGGAACAGATACTGTTGTATCAGGCGTAGGTGTTGGTATCCGTGTTGATGGAAGTCGTTCATCAGTAGTCATTTCTGATGGAGGAACTGTTGACGCAAATGAGGCTGTAACAATGAGTGGAAATGATACGAATGTTGCAGTGTCAGGCGGTAAAATTATGGCTGATAGCGGATATGCTTTCAGTGATTCGGGACTAAATAACCGGATGACTATCTCTGAAGACTCGGCTCTCACCAGTAATTTCATTGTTTTTGGTGTGAATGAGGGTAACGGCGGCAAGAGTATTATTAATATCAATGATTCTTCAGCAACAGGCCCAACCCTGCTGGTCGTCGGCAATGGTGCATCTGTTGACTTTACATCCGAGAACTCGGTGTTGCAGGGAAATATTGATATGCATATGTTTGCAAATTCTTCAGACATTATAATGAACAACACCACATGGACCGGTACGCTAAGCGACCATCTACAGAAAGCTACGCTAAGTTTAAATAATGGCAGCACCTGGAACAATTCCGGCTCCGGGGAGACCTCTTTCGGCACACTAAATCTTGCAGGTGGTAGCACTGTTAACATGACTGGTGGGGATATCACCATCAGTACCCTGACAGATTCAGTACCTTCAGAGAGTAAACCCACGAAAGGTCAATATGCTACCGACCAGGCCGGAACTATTTTGTCAGGCCTGACCCCTGACCAGGGGAGGGCCTACACTCTGACTGCTGGCGAAGCATCGGGGAGTTTTAATGCGGGTCTTTCTTCATCCGCCAGTGGCGCTGCAGGAGACCTGACCGGAAATGTCATTGTCTATGTGGGTGACGGCACCGCAGCAACGTTCACGGGGCTGCTTACTGATGCCGGGGCGTATCGGTACCAGGCCACTGAAATGAAAAATGATGACGGCTCCACCGATGTTATCCTTGTTGCTGTTGACGGTACCATCATGACCATTGCCAACCAAGGGACTCCGGGTAACCCAGGCAAGCCATCTCATCCAACCCTTTCTACCGGCGCCCAGGCCGTTGTGGATTCACGGGCCGCAGCCACCAACCTGTGGCGCGATGAGGATGATGCCCTTAACCTGCGTATGGACAACGAACGCCGCACCGGCATCGCACAGGACATCGCCGGTGTCTGGGGCAGTTACTACGGCGGCAGCCACCGCCAGCTGATGGACGGTGCAAGCTCTGCCTATGACCAGACCACCCACGGGGCTATGCTGGGTGCCGACACCCGTATCACCACTGACAGCGGTAACTGGCTCTTCGGCGGTGCCCTGATGCGCGGTACCTCTGACATGAACGTGCATGATGTCGGTGATGTGGGCGGCAGACTCGACAGCTACGGGGCCTCTGCCTATGCGTCATATCGCATGAACAACGGCCTCTTTGTGGATACCACAGTGAAGGCCTCCCGTCTGAAGAACAGCGTGGACGTCACCTCTGTGGACGGTGGACGCTCAAATGGCCACTATCGTACGAATGCTGTGGGCGGCTCAGTGAAGGCGGGCTATCACTGGGCACAGAGCGAACATCTGTATGTGGAGCCGTATGCGAAAGTCTCCTACCAGCACTACAGTGGGGTGGACTACGCTCTGTCTAATGGCCTGCACGCAAAGGACAGCGGCTACAGCTCTCTTCGGGCTGAAGGTGGCGTGAACGTGGGTACCGCATTCAGCTTTAACAACGGCACTCAGGTGAAACCGTACATCCATCTGGCTGCGGAGAAGGAGCTGAAGGACAGCAACAGCATGGACATCAACGGTGTGCGTATTGATGACAGCGTGGGTGGTACCCGCGGGATTGTCGGGGCGGGTGTGGATGCGAAGCTGACGAAATCCCTGGGGGTGTATGCAGGCGCGAACTATGCGAAGGGTCACAATCAGGAAGACCCGTGGCAGCTGAATGCCGGGCTGAGCTATACCTGGTAAGCGCTGACCTAGCTGCAGTGAAATGAAATCCGGGCTCATGGTTATCATGGGCCCTTTTTGCTGGAAATAAAGTTCGGCTGTGGCCGTATGCTCCGGTGAGCTAATGGAGAAGAAACTGGAGATAAAGATACCGCCCGGTTATCTACCTCACCCCTGCCATCGTCTGCCAGTCGTTCAGTGCATATGCAAACATCGTTGACAATGCTGAGTGTCGCGACGGAGCTATTATCTGGACTGACTCCACGACAGTAGACAAATTCCGTCCTCACGACGAGGTCAGTTCGAAGGCCTCCGGACTGACGCCGCCGAGATGACTGTGGCGCCGGGCCCGGTTGTAGAACACATCGATTTAATCGAAGATACCGGGGGGGCCCCTATAAAGTTGTCAAGCATGTTTATGATGCCGCAGGGATATAAACGCATCATGGCGAACAGAACGTCACAGCGGCGTCATGCCAATCCGATAAGTGCCTGATTATGTTGCTTTCCCTGGCTCATTTTACGTGTGTAGTAAGCTCTGGATAGCGGATCTCTGAGCGCGGCGAAGGCGGACAAGAACAGCGCCCGTTTGAGGGTTTTATTGCCCCGTCTTGACGGATGTTCGCCACGTATCGACGAGCCGGAGCGCCGGGTTACCGGTGCAAGGCCAGCATAAGCAGCGAGATGTGCGGCAGAAGCGAAGGTGCGACAGGAAACCTCCGTGAGGAGTCTGGCTGCGGTCCTGACACCGACTCCGGGCATGCTGGTCAGGACCGGGTAAAAAGGACCCGCAGTGCTACCTCAAGGGCAACCTCGTCTCTTTGCTTACGCAGTGTGATGAGCTGGAGAGCCTGCCGCGGGAGGAGCATCCGTGCCGGGAACAACGACGGTTTGCTCTGTCAGTGCCTGTGTGATGTCAGTAGTAAGGCGCTTTCCCAGACGGGGGGCGAGTTTGCTGAGCTGGGTTGCCAGTTTTTTCTCTTCAGAGCGGGCCAGCGCCGAACGCAGGAACGACTCAGTCTTTGCAACGAGGCTGAGCTGGCTGTCTTTCTGGCGAAGCGCGTCTTCCAGCACGGTGATACGGGCGAGATAGTCCTGACTCATGGCCTCATTTATAATGCGCTCATGTTCTTTTTACAACATTGTCAGTGAGTTAAGGCGTGCTGTTTTGGGCTGACGCCAGTCCAGCTTATCGAGGAGCATGGCAAGTTGTGAGCGGGTGATAGCGATTTTGCCATCGCGTATAGCAGGCCAGATGAACTGACCTTCTTCCAGCCGTTTGGTAAACAGACACAGGCCATCCGCATCAGCCCAGAGGATCTTCACTGTGTCACCTTTTAGGCCACGAGAGATAAACAACATGACCGGAGAATGGATTTTCATCAAGTGCATGCTGAACCAGCTCGCCCAGACCATTGAACGATTTACGCATATCCGTGACGCCAGCAACCAGCCAGATACGGGTGCCCGACAGGGGGATATCATTGGCTTCTCCCGGTCAGCCCAAGCAATAGCACAGCATGCGACTCCGGCGAAATATTATCGAGGCTTATTTTACCGTGGCGGAACTCAACGCTGCAGGAGGAGACGTTCAACGGACACTGCCCGGAACCGGTATCTGATATTGCCGGGGCAGGTACGATCTCCACAGGCAGCAGTGACAGCTCTGAAGACGAGGTGATGGTCGCAGGCAGGTGACGTAATATCCACTACTACAACAACGAACGAATCAAGCTAAAACTAAACGGCCTGAGTCCGGTACAATACCGAACCCAGGCCATGTCAGCCGCCAGTTAAGAAAGTGTCCAATATATGGGGTTCACTTCACTCTGAGGCGGTTTTTTTGTGGGTATATGGATAAGAGTTCGTCTGCCGGCAGGTGGAGTCGCAACACCTGGGTACTATTCCTGATGTTCCCGTCCGCTACTGCAGCCCATCAATGCCGTTATGCCGTTACCTGATAGAACGCAGGGAGGCCCTCCGGCAACTCTCCGGATTGGGTGAAAATAGCCGGTCTTATTTTCAGGTGGCCGGGCTGCAACGCTTCCGTCCTGACTGTAATGATCGGTCCCTGGTTAAATTCACAGAGAAAATACACCGCCTCCCCCTCATCGTAGGAGGCCACCACGGCTGATGCGGTACTCTGAACAACATCGTCCCTCTCTGCCGACAGGGTGATGACATGGATGGCATCGTTTCCGCTCAGAGAAATCGTATCTCCACTGGCTTCATACACGGCGGCAATCAGTACCCTGGCTGGCGGCTGTATCAGGTACCCCACAATGTCACTCGCCATAAAGGGAATATCCCCTCTCTGTAAAGTGGTACGGAGCATGATCCCACCACCGGCAAAAGGCGCCACATGCACGGCAGAATCCAGTACCATAATAAGTGAGCCCTGGCTGATATCGTCCTCGGTCAGGGTCTGGCTGATCACAGGAAGTGCCGTGACGGACGATGCGCTGTCAAACCCCCGGCAGTCGAGCGTCAGCGTGTCACCTGCCCTCATGGTGTTATCCGTCAGGATCCTAACCACCTGATTCTGGTTCAGGTCCGTAATAGTATTCCAGGGTAAAGGCACTGACGGTACGGCCAGCGTCATTGTACCGTTGCCGATGGACAGGACAAGCTCCCCGCTCCGGCGGCCATTCACCTCATAAAATACCCGGGCCGTCCCACCCGCGAAGGGTGACAGGAGCGATGAGCCGAATACAATGAATGTCAGGGATCCGTTGTCAACTGACACCAGAGCACCATTCATATAACCCTGCTCAGCCCCGCTGACATCAACAGACTGCCAGGTCAGCGTGACGTCATTGTCTGCACTGAACCCCAGATAGGGCACCTCAATATGCACGGTGCCAGTGAGCGGGGCTATCGTAAGTCCTTTCGCTTCTGTCACCCGAGGTGGAGGCAGCACGGGAAGTCCGGTGAGTGGACCCAGCGTTACAGCAACCGTGGACGATTTGCCTCCGGCCGAACAGGTAAACAGGACAAGTGGCATGCCGGAGGCCGAAATTGAATACAGGTCCGTCACGGGAATGTTGAGTGTGGCCACACCAGCGGGCACTTCATCCCGGGTGACGACGTGGGTCAGCTCATAAAATCCTGCAGATGGATTGCCGTATGACAGGGTGATGTTTTCCCCGGCATAGAGTCCCGTGTGACTGATGTCAGCATGGGCAAAATAATCTGTCAGGATATCCAGGCTGAGGATACCGTTTTCCGCTTCTCGAATAACAGGAGGAGGCATATCGTCTGGCAGGCTGTGCCAGACACAGGCCGCATACACATCGGGCCGGGTGCCAATCCCGGCATCCCGGGCCTCACGATATCCGGTGGCCGTAATCAACTCACGCATATCCCGGTAATTGAGATTAAGGCCCCGGGCCAGGGCTTCCGACTGCACCAGCGCCAGCGCCCCGGCACACAGGGGAGTTGCCGCAGAAGTGCCACCAAAGCTGTAATTGTAACTGCGCAGGTTTGGCAGTTCCGGATCGTCCCACATCGAACCGATCCCGGTGGTAACCACATCAGTCCCCCACGAATTATACAGGCTGGTCGCATGGCCATAATTCGATTCACCTAATATTGATCCGTCAGGATTACATCCGCCCACCAGAGTACACCCGCTGTCCCCGTAATCGATCATGACATCCGCAAGGTTAGCTCCGTTGTTCCCCGCCGCTGTAACCGAAATAACGCCAGCTCCTGACAGGGCGTGAAGTTTATCCCAGTATGATTTGACTGCAGTTATGGGGGCCTGAATACCATTGTAAATAAAACCCATGTTTACACTGACTATATCACCCGGCAAGGCATGCTCAATCACGCTGTCCAGCCCGTCGGTATTATAGGAGAAGCACTGACTGTTGTAGGCCACGCCGGTGACGCCAAACGTGTTTTCTGTCGCTCCTATTATACCAACTGAGCACGTGCCATGACCAGGGGACAAGGTGGAGTTGCTGATGACAAGGATATTGGCGAGATCTTCATGTTCCGCATAAATGCCAAAATCGATATGGTGAACGGAAGCGCCACGTCCGTTGATGCCGAGCTCCTGCCAGGCACGGCGAACGTTCATCCCGTGGGTCATGCCGATACCGTCCAGATATGTCTGAATATGACTAAAATCCGGTGTTTCACCAGAAGCTGAGAGGGATACAGCATTCTTCTGGAGGAGCTGAATGTCTTCTGTTACCGCATGACGCATGTCCGGAGTGACAGAGCAATAGGCCACGTAATCTAGGCTTTCGAGCTCTGTGGCAATGGAGATAAGCTCCGGAGGAGTGAGCGGTAATACATCAGTGCCTTCGGTACGATACAGATAGCGGAACCGGGAATACGCCGGTTGATTCGTTACCGCAGAAGTAAAAACGGGCACGAAACTGAGCTGGGTCCGGTAACGCTCGTACAGCGGAAGGTAGGATGCACCTTCCTGGTTAAGTAAATCCAGTTTGTCACCTTCAAGGCGAAGTTCGAGGTAATAATGCGGTACGTTATCAAAAAGAGTATGGTTGCCTTTAAAACTCGGCGGAAGGGGTAAGGAAGCTGATTGCGCAACAACAGGACCAACAGAGATGGGCGCAGACTCGAATGTGCGAGTTGAACCGTCTTTCAGGGTGATACAAACCTGTGCATAGAAGGTGCTGTTGCTGAAACCGGTAAACTGGGTGTAATAACGCTCGGAACGGCAGTTTGCAATCATTTGATTATCGCGTAACAGGGCGAAATCATAGTAAAGGGCATCGGAAGTATGGGTGACACGACAATGAATGAAACCATCATAATGCCTGGATGTATAAATAATGAGCTCAGGGAACATAATAAACCTCATAATTAGCAATGCAATTAATAATTTCAACACAATGATATTAAAGATTGAAATAAAAATGGCTACTATCGATATGTACATGGTAACTATTAATAATAGTTAAAAATAAACTTCAATTTTATTTTTTAGCAGAAAAGCAATATAAATTATAATCATTTTCATGATTGCGCTCATTTGAGCGAGAATGGATGTGTATAATTCATCCCCCTGTTGAACTCTTCGGCAGCTTTTTCGACGCCATGTACGCCTTTGAGTGTCCGTTTAGTAATTCTGATTTGCCGCATCATATGCATGATACGGAGACATCAGGTGTTGCTCTCAAACTCGTCTGGCTTAAACGTAGCCACCCCAGAGTCAGTGCTGTTGCTGATGTACTTTCCGCTGCGGGTTTCCATGATTTTGGTAAATCACCTGACGCTACTGGAAACACAAACAACTGAAAAGCATCCCGATAAAGTACTTAAATCCGGCAGAGTTTATCTCTTACGGGCCAATCATGATGGGTCTACTCACCTCAAACCGCAACAGGTGCATGTTTCCAATTTCTACAAAATATTTGCCCCCGGCACGAGTATCATAGGCGTAGTTAAAATATACGTTCGCCATCATTCTGCATTGCATTCGAGCTTTCTTCAATTCAGCATAATTTTCTTCGGAAATCTCTTTTAGTACACTTCGGCGCGTACTTACCAGCTGTACAAAATCAGTTTCATGAGTATGTGGCCAAGTTGAGTATCCTGGTAATAGATATCCCCGAGCAAGTCGTCGATTAATTTCGCGGGCCTCCTTCAATAGGTCTTTAACAAGAAGTGCAGGGGCTATTTTTACTGGGCGACGTTCAAAGCCGCGTAAAGATTCCTGATAAGCAAACTCTAGACCATTAAAAATATCAAATAACAAAGCCGTACTGAGTGCGTCTCTATGCGCGATAATCTAAGCTCATTCATTGTTTTCCCTCTGGGTATTGGACCACAGCTCTCTTAATAAATACCGCACGCTAGCTACTAGTAGTGTCAAAGAGCACCGACACGAGGAACATCAGCAAGGTTTCAGGAAAGATGAATGGGCGGCAAATCAAGCCCATTCCCCGGAGGGGGGCATGGGCTGGCTAAAGTGTAGTGGTATTAGGATCGGTTATTTAGCAGCCCAACACTGAACTATCTCAAGTGAGACAGTTCAGTGTATGTAATTATAATCTTTACGAAGCAAGTAGCTTCATATTTCTAATGTCCATGTTTTTGATTCCCCATGTTGAAAAACCAACTGGAACCAAATCAAAATCAAATGCGTAAACAAAAGTATAACTTTGCAACTCCCATACACCCAATGTAGGCGTTACCAGGCTATTTTCGCCAATACCAGCAGCGCCAGCTGTAGTCATTCCGAGTTGGATTTGGTTTACATTACTTGGGGATGAATAAAATTCATTAGCCTTTGCTTCAAATGAGAGCGTGTATTTCTTCCCCTTTTCTAATGTCATTGATTGGTGTAATCCAAGATGACCATTCGCTTGATTGAGTGAAAAGTTAGTATATTCGGGGTAATAAGCAACATGCTGGTCAACTCCAGTATCAAACCACATATCTGCGTTATATTTCATTTCAGGATTGTAGAAAAGATTTTCATCTGCTGACGCCGATATAATTTTTGTTTCTGCGATAGCTTTTTCCCCATAACGCCCAGTACCTGTAACGTAAAGAATACGATTCCCCTTGAAACCATACGGAAGTGTGAATTTAAATTCACCCGTCGCTTCAGGTGTTTGTTTTGAAAGATTAACGTAGTCCCCACCTAAAGTAAACTCTCCTTCATTTAAGTACACATCCGAAATTTTTGAGCAAAAACCGCTTAGTTCAGGGGAAGAGCTAACCATCTCTGATGGAGAGTCAATTTTTAAATAGTCTGAAAGAATATAATTCAGTTTATCATTACTGACTTCAATCAAGCAGCTTTCAAATGTTGTGATATCAGCAACCATAATATAAGTGGAAATAATTTCATTGTGCTCACTTGTTAGCTGATTTAAATCGATATGAAAGCCGATGGTTTGGTTGTCATACTTAAAAGCAGAACCTAGGAGCATGTTATTTGAAGAATTAGTGTTATACAGCAAGCTGGCGATATATTGTTCCGGCACTGGGTTAGTGATCAGTACATCCATCAAACCATTCCCTAAAGTCACAATATCGGAGATTTCAGTGCTAAATTCAAAGCAACTTTCTTTAAAATTCATGTTATTTCCTTTTTTAACGATTGAGTAACCACTTAGTATTTACACACTGAACCTTTCGCATTACACATTCAATTTCAAAAATGATAGCTCGCATTATATTATTTGGTTGGAAAAATTCTTTTTGCCTTTGAACGCATCTAAGGATAAGTTAGCGAGAAGATGACCAGAAAACAGTTTATACTGAATGAGGGTGACCTGCCCTTTGGATTAGATACAACCTTCAGTTAGTAATGTCAGAATGTCAGTTTAATTACCTTAAAATTTTTCATTTCTCCACCGTGCTGCAAACTCTGATGGTATCTGATAATTCAGTGCTGAATGTGGGCGGTACTCGTTGTAATCCTGCCGCCAGTCATTCATTATTATCCGGGCATGAAGAATATCGCTGAACCCGTGCTCATTCTGACATTCATCGCGAAATCGTCCGTTTAAACTCTCAATAAATCGGTTCTGTGTGGGCTTGCCCGACTGGATTAAGCGCAACTCAACATCATGTTCAAAGGTCCATTAATCCAGTGCGCGACCAGTGAACTCCGGCCCCAGGTTAGTTCTTATCGCCGCCGGGTAGCCTCGAAACAGAGCAATGCTGTCCAGAATTCGCGTGACCTGAACGCCTGAAATCCCGTATGCGATGGGAATTGTCAGACACTCCTTCGTGAAGTCGCCCACACAGGTCAGGCGCTTGTTCCTGCGACCGGTAGTCAGCGCGTCCGTGACGAAATCCATCGACCAGGTCAGGTTGGGTGCCACCGGGCAGAGTAGCGGCAGACGTTCTGTTGCCAGCCTTTACGACATCGCCCGCGCTTACTCCCTGTCCGCTCAGATAACAAAGGCGGTAGACGCACTTGTGATTAACATGCAGGCCTTCACGGCGCAGTAACTGCCAGATGCAGCGGTAGCCAAAACGCCTGCAGGCACGACGTTGCGAAAGACCAGTTGCATCACACATAAACTCAACGGTTTCCCGCCAGTGGTCTGTCGTCAGTACTTTCGCCCCAGAGTCACCTGAAGCACCTCCTTCTCCAGCATAGCTTAGGCAAGCAGCTTCTTGAGTCTGGCGTTCTCTTCCTGATGCGACTTCAGTCACTTAACCTCGGGCACATCCTTACCGACATACCTCTTACGCCTGGTGTAAAAAGTGGCGTCGGAAATGGCGTGCTTACGGCTGAACTCCGGGCAGAGACCCCGACTTCAGCCTCGCGGAGGAGACTGATGATCTGTTCAGCGGAAAAACGCTTTTTCATGGGAATGTCCTCATGCGACTTATGAAGACATTAATGACATTGCGGTGTATTAATCAACGGGGAGGGGGGAGCAGGTCAATTACAGCTAATTGTATGAAGAATAATTTAATAACAGAAGACAGTGCACGGCAAATACCCAGCGTGCTCTCTGAATTATATCACTGGCATGGCAATTTTTAGTGTTGAAAAATATGCCATCGAGCCATATTTTATGGCTAATAATATTCCTCCCTATGTAGTGGACAACGACGATGATAATTGTTTCAGTTCTGAGATCAGGCCCGGAATATCAACCCGGCCATGCACGGTGGCTTCATCGACAGCTGAACGACTATGATACGGTCTGCATAACGGACTGTCAGAACATACCCGGAGTCAGGACAACACCGCTGCTTTATGACTTTCCGGCCTGGTGGTCAAAATTAGAGGTATTCAATCCGGACCATCCCTGTCTCGGAAAAGAGGATTTACTCCTGCTTGATATTGATACCGTTGTTATGGGCGATTTGACACCCTTTTTTAAGCAGCCCTGTATGACTACGCTTACCGATTTTTATCATGAGCAGTCACCTCTTCGTCCTGTAGGCAGTGCTGTAATGTACATCCCGGCAGACATTAAGACATATATCTGGACGACGTTCATGGCATCCCCGCCTGAATGGATAAACCGCAGGCAACAGCCGCCCTTCCATGGCGACCAGGGCTTCCTTGCTTCAATACTCTCCCCGGCCAGATGGCAGGATGTGCTTCCCGGCGCGGCTGTAAGCTATAAAAAGGATATTGCCAGTCAGGGTATGCCCGGCTGGCATCCGCAACGCTCACAGGGGAATGGCGATATCCCCGCTGGCGCCCGACTTGTCTGCTTTCACGGAAAACCGCGTCCGTGGGATACCGGACTTGAATGGGTTCCGACTTTTGATGGCATACTTTAAGGAGAGATGCCTCATGAATCACGGTAATGTAAAGCCATCCGAAAGAAGAGCCATTATTGTCGCATCCGGGCCATCAGCATCAAACTTTTCCCCTCCCCCCGACACGACGATTATTGCAGTTAACGGAGCCATTGAATGGCTGTCGCATGCTGACTACTTTTTTACACTGGATCCTTCTGCTGCAAACCTCAAACGCCTGTCGCACCGGCGAAGTGGTGTCAGATATTGCGTTGCGGGCTTTCAGGCTGAAGACGCGCAGATCTTTGAAAGAGTCTGCCAGTTGAATACACCTGAACCCACAGAGACCTTATCACCAGAATGGTGGATGTGGAGATTAAAAGCTGTCCCGGGGTTATGTAGCACACCCGGAAAAATTCACACAGGAAATAGCGCCTGGGGAGCGTTGGGCCTGGCATATCACCTCGGCATGAATCATGTTGCACTTATCGGCGTGGATGCAACAGATGAACCACGAATAGAAGGAGGAAACAGCAAATGCCTTTCACACTTACCACTATTGTTTGCATCCGCCAGATCGCAAATTAACGTTGTTTCTCTGGGAAAGCTTAATTCCGTACCGCAGTACCAGCTGCATGACTGGCTGGAGATAACGACGCCAGCGTAAAACATCCATGTCAGAATTACAGGCACGATGATTGTCATACTGGTTAATGCATTCTGTATTCACTCAGCAGATGAAAAAATTTCTTGGCTCCTCGCTTATGTGCAATCCGCATTCTGTGCGCATAAATTGTTTTCTCACTGCAGTTCAGGTGGTTTGCAATTTTCTCGACCGACCATTGTTTCATTAATAGCGCAAAAATCTGGCGCTCCCTGGGGGAGAGAGGCACAGGAGTGAATGCTCTGTAACTACTGTAGTCTGAAAAAATTAAATCATTCAGGTTTCTTTTCACTTTTCTGACCGGTCCTGAGATATCAACCACAGGACCGAACTGAGCAAAGCGCGCACTCTCTTTTATTGAAAATGACAGAATTGCAATTGGATCATCCCTTAAAAAACTGGCAGCGATATTCCCGGATAGCCTGTCATCAATCAAATATAAGACATCATCAGATTTCGACTTTGATACAAACGGAACATCATTGCCGGTTGTAACTACGAATTTAAAAACCCCCAACTCCTTTATAACAGCAATCAACGCAGAGGCAAGAAACATGTCATCAGTCAGTATATTCAGTACATTTGGCATGAAGGTCACTCGTCAGCTATGTTTGGTATTACTCATACAATACGGTGAATGTTGCATCCGCATTCGCGCTTCCGGGAGAGACAGAATCAGTGACAACGACATAATCAGCATAGAATCTAAGTAAAGCATTGCCCTCACTGTCTGTTTTGCTTTGTATGCCCGGAGGCCCTAGTGGGATGCGATTGTGTTCGCCATCCTGAATTTCTATTGCCACACCCGATGCCGTACTGTCCTTAGTCAGAGCGAGTAAAGTGTTATCAGCCGGGCTTCCGTCCCCCGTAAACACAGTTGTTAACATGCCAACGGGGCATCCGGTTAAAGCCAGCGAAAATGCGACAGGCATTGACGTATCACCTGTCTTATTTAACTGCTTCGTCGCCCAGTTACCAAGGTCCACGGTTTTATTTTTATCTTCAGCGCTGATATTACAGGTTGGTGCAATGACGGTCCCATAGACATTCATTTCCTGAATACTTCCAGCCCCCAATGCATTCCTGCCTGAAAACAAAAACAGCGTTAGAAAACATAGCAACAGTCCGCTGGAAACCTCGCGTGCTATGCTGTGATTAAGCTGGTGAAGGCGCATTATTCGAAATCCACTCTGAGATAGCCTCGTGACGAAAACTTCCCTTCTGCAGGTCGATTGCCCGTCATACTCACTGGATAAACAGAAATCATTGCTACTGTATTTCCATCTTGATCCGGAGACATAATCTCAGCAACACTGCTCATATCATTTGGCACCAGTATTTTTTGGGACGACGCTTCCTTAACAACAATACCGATATCATTATTATTGGTCAGCAACTTATCACCCTGCGCATTTTCGCTCAGCAGACGTATGGATATAAGCGTCGAGGTACTTATTGTCCCGCCCTGACAATGAACTGGAATCATTTTCCTCACTGGTCCCGGACCCGCTGGCATATTTCCGGCACCCGCACTGCTAAATGCAGCAGCAGAATAATTTCCTAAATCAACATCAATAACCTGTCCGGCATTTATCTCACAGTTCTCCGGAACATCAATGTGTCCAACAAGTCGGTACTGCATTTCGACGCCTCCCTGAGGTTCCCCCTTAAGCGCGTTTGCGCCTTTTTGGTAAACTATCGGGGTCGAAATATCCATCGTTCCTATAAATCGCTTACGTATCCTTACTCGCATTACGCTTCCCCCGCCACCGGTTTTAGTTAAAACATTACAAACTTCCTTCGCAACGGAAGCGGTATGCTGAAAATTATCATAGGGTATCCATCTTGGATTCTTCGAATCTCCAGCCAGAACAGCAATGCTAATATAGTCATTAACAATACCGTATGTAGTCCCGCTGATATCCTCGGTAGGAAGACTAAATGCAGTCCAGTCATAGGTAGATATTGAAGATTCTCCAGGAGCACAGAAACACATCGCAGGGAGAGAGTTAACCACACTGGATATTGGTATATCTTTTGTCAATCCATCAACGTTGTCACCAGGGTTAGCAAAAGATGGTGATATATTAACAACGCCCTCAGAAACCTCTCCGGTTGGATGACCATCGACATCTACAATAACGCAAGGGCCTGCCGTTGCCGAAAAAGAATAAAGTAAAGCCATCATAAATATGCAGCCTGACATCAGACGATTTATTCTGTATACAGTGCAAGACATTCCGGAACCCGAAAACATTGCACACAGCACATTTGAAAACATATATATACCCTGCGGTTAGTTACAGCGTAGCCTGGAAAAATATCAGGAATGGCAAGTCAGATTCATTTGAGAAACTGACATCTCGGTCTCACGAGCATCAAAGCGATAAGGAATGACACAAGACTGTCCGCTTCTGTTACCCCATTTAGACTCCAGTGTGCCCGAGACAGGCAGACCACTCATATATACCTGCCCGTTGTCACCCACTATCCCCGTCACGCCACTGGCTTTTTCTGTTACTGTTGCGCCGAATGGAATTACACCACTTAGCGATTTGAGGGAAAACAGCGCCCGTATTCCGACATGCGAATTAAATTCCGCCCGAACTATCGCGCCTTCAGTCGGAACTACATTACGGACATTTTCATCCAGATCGATGTGTTCATCCATGGTATTGGTATTAAGTGCAATTCGGTTTCTGCGATAGACTGTCGCAAAAGGAACAACAGCATAACCTCGCCAGTCAGTCCTGATACCCGTGGAGTTCTCTACGCTGACAGATTTTGCGCCGGGAGCCTTAATCAGGACGTTTGTATTACCCAGTGGCTGACTGAGCGTAACGCCATTAGCATGGGCCACCATGCCACCTGCCAGCTGATATGACCACTGATGTCCGGTGTTATCATAGCTATACCCGATACCACCGTTTGCATACTGACTGTTGTACTGAACGTTAGCGCTCCCGGTATTCCCGTAGCGTCCACTATGCCCTTCATAGAGACTGTAGGCTAAATTTCGCTCCTTAAGAAGCGTACCGGATATGCCGGTCTGAATCGAAGAAGAGCCACTGGTAGAATTACTGTACCTTGTTGTTGAATAGGTGCTTCCTGCAATCCCGGGGATGCTGTTATGATTTTCAAAAATTGACAGAGGAACAGAAACCATAAAGGAAACATTACGCTCTGCCTCATCACGCCCTGAATTTTTGTTGTAAGCCAGGGAGAAATTATATCCCACGCGTCCCAGCCTTCCCGAATACCCCAACTGATACCAGGCATCCTTTTCACTCGTATTCCAGTAGGTTTGCTGACTTCCTGTCAGGTAAACTGACCCCATGGAACCAAGCTGCTGAGAAATATTAAGCTGTAGTCGACCTTTTTTAGATTTATAAAGATTGTGATAGTCAATAAGAGACGGAACATCGTGTGCATGATCCGGATGGTCGTACTCATACCCCTGCATGGTTTTATAGACAACATCATCCAGGGAATAGAACCCGTGAGTCGAATACCGATATCCCAGCAGCTGGAAGTTAGTCCCCATATTGGTCAGCGACTTCGCGTACAAGAAACGCAGGGACTGCCCCTCGTACACATTTCCGTCAGGCAATTCGCTTCGGGCATGCGTCAGATCGAAGGAGGATGCTCCCCACACACCATAGTTTTGGGCGACCCCAAATGCGACAGACTGATATTGCTGCATCAGCTGCGTACCACCATAAACCGTTACGCCATGACTGAGTCCCGCGCTGACCACCCCCTGAGTAAAGAACGGATCGTTCTGCTGGCTTTTACCGCTTCTGAATGTACCTGCTGCAACGTCATAACTGTATCTGCCTTCACGCTGCAGGACCGGCACACTCGAATAAGGGATCGTGTATTTCAGTACCTTACCGTTAGCTTCTTCTATAGTGACCTCCAGGTCACCATTTGAAGACGCCGGATTCAGGTCCGTGATTTCAAACGGGCCGGAAGACACAGACATCTGATAAACAATATATCCATTTTGCCGCACCGTAACTTTTGCACGGCTGTTTGCTATGCCCCGAACAACGGGTGCATAACCTCGCTGACTGTCAGGATACATGCTGTCGACAGAGTACATCCGCACCCCCCGCAAACCTACACTGTCAAACAGCATGTTATCACTGTTTGTATCACCAATAATGAGTTCGCTTTTCAGTGGGATAATTGCGCGTTCGACATACGTATTTATATTATCCCAGCGAGTTGTACGGGAATCGTTGCTTTTGTTATAGCTGAAGCCACTGTTATTGCGCAGGCGCCATGGCCCCAGGTTGAGCCCACTCTGGAGACTTAAAAACGCGTTTGAGCTGTCGTAACCGTTACTGCCGGTCAGGTTGTAATTTAATAGTCCACCGTTTATCCCTTCATCCCATTCTGCGGGCGGGATATAGCCGTGCACGTTACTGTCCATGTAAATCTGTGGAATACTGATATTCATGCGCTGTGATTCAAAATCAAAAGCGATAACTGAATCGGGAATAATTTTCTCAACCGGAATGCACTGGTTTGCCTGATAACCTGACAATGCCGGTAATGCTGAAAACCTGACATTCATCTGATGTAAACTGGCCGTCGTCAGACACGCTTCAAGCCCGGTGTCATCTGCAGCATTGTTAGCGAGCACACGCCCTGTTCCTGCTGCCTTCTCTTTAAATACCACATCGCGCGTCGTGACGTATTCACCGTTAATATAAATGTCAACGTGATACGTTCCGGCTGGCTGGTTATTGCCGGACTCAAATCGTGATAAATCTGCCACAGCAGCGGTATCATCTTTCAAAAATGCAGAGTTAAAATGCGGCTTGCCGTGGCAAAAAAATGACACTGTCAGCGCAAGCGACGACAACGCGAACCTTGCAATTAGATGCGATCGATTATTCATTTTCAGCTCAGTGTAGATGAACACAAAAAACAATTAGATTTCAATTCCTTTTTGGGCAGGAGTAATACCGCCATAATCATTAATTGTGCTGAATTGTACCGGACCGGATCTTCCAGCTTTATTATTTACACGAACCTCTCCTTTCGGTGGCACCATTGTATTTGCCAGTGGTGCTCCACCCACGGAAAGCTTTACAATATTTATATAAAACGGCGTTGGATTAGATATTATCAGTGACTGTCCGCTTCGTTTAAAACGCAGCTGCGCAGGTGCTTCATCAACGTTAGAATCCAGCTTTTCAGGACGAACAAAAATTTTAATTCTTGTCAGAATTGCCAGCTGCAGGGTGTTCTTCCCTTCCGTTTTATCGGTATCAATTTCAGGAATGGATTTTGCGTTCAGCCAGTAGACGGACTCTCGGTCTGTTGGTAACGGTTTGCCAACATACATAATTCTCAGTGCATTTTCACTTTTTGATTTGCTGACAAACAGCGGAGGAGTAATGATAAAATCTGAAGTTTTTTTTCCGGTTTTATCCTCTACCCAGGACTGTACGAGAAAACGAGTATCGGGTGATGTATTCGCTACCGGGAGAGAGGTTGCTTTTGCATGCTCAGGATAAATTACACGCGTGGCACCCAGCGATATTCCACTGGCGTGAGCAATACCAGATTGCATCAGCATAGCTGTTAGCAACAATGCAGCACCCGCTGCTTTTACCCTATTAGTATCTACACACCAAGCCAGAGCTTTCATGTTCCCTCTCATTGATTCGAATATAATTTAGGTACGGTCACATTTCTGTTTCCGTACCCTTTATTCACTTGACTGAGTAAACTTAGTTATAAATCATAGTGAAGGTTGCATCAGCATCTGCATCACCTTCCGTTGCGCCACCGAGAGAAACATAGCGAGCAGAGAATGACAGGGTATTTTCACCATTAATCAGCGTGTGCGCCGTAGTTGCGGTTGAACCATCGAGTGGAGCTACTTTTCCTGCCTCATCCAGGATCTGGATACCAACATTACTCGCAGACTGTTTGTTAGTGTGAGAACCCACCATCAACAGGTCCGAGCGCCCGTCAATGTGTTGTCCACTGAAAGCCACGGCTGCCGTTGGAGACGTAGCAATATCGCAATCTTCAAGAACGATAGTAAATGGGATCTGAGCAGTCATTGAATCTGGGTCAGCCAGGCTTTGCGTACGGTACTGACCCAGAACCACTTCTTTATCGGCTGATTCATTGCTGACAGAACATGCTGCATTCACCAGGCTACCGGTAAAGTGCACAACACCACCCGCAACGGTAGTAGTATCAGCCTGTGCGCTGGTTACTGCACCAGTCATGCTCATTGCTGCGATTACTGCTAAAATTGATTTGTTAAATTTCACTTAAATGTTCCTTGCTACTGTTGTTTAGAAGTCAGGTATCAGGCAGGAATAATTTTTATTCACTCTGCTCTGCCATTACATTTCAACAATCTGTTGCCAATTTTCAAAATTGTTATTTTTTTTCCAATTTCAAAAAACGATTGTCAATACCGATTTATTAGAAAATTCTTATTTATTCCTTGTTGATTTTAATTGTTGGTGTTATGTAACATAACTGTTTACATTATTTTTCATCTCATGAAAATAACCCTAAATATTATGTAAATAGCCTCTTTAAATTTATTCCCTCTGAGCTTCAGATAAATCCCCCTTCCAGGTTCCCTTGAGAGTCAGCAAATCACAAAGAGATACTTTTTGAAATATCTTGCAATTTTATTTTTTTTATAATTTTTCACTTTAAAAGTGAATGCATTTTCCCTTTATAAAATCCATGAACTT
This sequence comes from Enterobacter sp. 3U4, assembly GCF_057224565.1. Taxonomy (NCBI): domain Bacteria; kingdom Pseudomonadati; phylum Pseudomonadota; class Gammaproteobacteria; order Enterobacterales; family Enterobacteriaceae; genus Enterobacter; species Enterobacter sp. 3U4. The sequence goes on along the minus strand of NZ_CP136665.1, from coordinate 4,239,779 downwards.
TGTTTGATTTGCATTTTATTCAGATCTTTCTCTCCTCAAATAGAGAGCACCAAAAATGACACCCTCCGCAAAGTCTGGCAAAAAGGCATTGCACCCCACTCAATAGAATAGGAGTTTTCTTCATTCTACCTTTACAACAATGCCCCCCCCTATTCATTTAAGCGATAATAAAACTGCGACCGGGGATGTGTCGCGCAGCTCGTTATCCTGAGTGACATATTACTTGCTCAGCCCTTCAGGTGAGCGTGAAATGATAATGATTTGTTGATTTTCATTCTTTAATTATTTACAAATTTTCCCATACCTGTGGGCATATGCATTAATCCATTTCGCAAAAAAGTTATTCAAATTCAGGATGGCGTAGTCACTTCGCGCTGGCATTGCCTGACAGAATGATGCCTCTTAAAGGCCTCTTTAGCATTTTCACTATTCGTTTTTCAACGCAATGAAGGAACACCTATGGAAGCGTATTACAATAACGAACTCTCACCGCAAGTATTGTCCTCTCTGACAAGCTCCTTGCTTAGTGAGGCCGATTACGCATCGATGGATGTGGAGATGGTGACGTTTTTAAAAGCCCGGGAGGAATACATCAAAAGTCATCCTGTGATTGCAATATGACGACAGGCCACTTTGGGCAGCCTGACGCGTCCTGGTAGAACAGTGACGTCTGCCAGTTCAGAGGGGCAAGTGGTGGGCAGTGATGGAAATCTGGTCAGCTTCGCTATGATGGGAGATATTGTTACCTACCCGGATGGCACCTGCGCCCGAATCATCACCGGCTCCGATAGCATACTGCATCACGATGGCAAAGGGTTTGCGCTGGCAGGAAGCCCGCTTGACAACGGTGACGAAATCATCAGCACGCCTCAGGAACATGCTCTCCTGTGCTGCCGGGCAGGAGAAACGATGCCCGAGGATTTCCTCAGTCACGGATACGTCGTCTCTGGCAGGAAGTGAATGCTGTGATCAAAGGTTTCTGGATAGTAAAAGGTGACAAAACCAGCTGTGGTGGCACCGTTCTCGAGGGCGCCAGGACAAGTTCCTTTGGTGGCAAATTTCTGGCCCTCAATGGAAGTAAAGTGTCCTGCGGGGTGCATCCCGGCGTTTATACGATTACAGGTGGCCATCCTGACCACATCCATCACGGTGTAAATGAAGCGAGCCCCCTTTACAGCCACTCCACCTGTCCCTGCAAAGCCAGATTCATACCGTCGCAGACGTGGGCAAGCCATGGTCTGACGCCGGCATCATCTGGTTCGGGAACGGTGCAGAACCCCGTCAGGAAAATTTCACTCACGGCTGGCGTGTTTTTTGACGGTTATGACAGCCAGGTCATCGCGTCAGAGCCAGTACCTGAGCCCTGTACCGCCAGATATCATAATGTGTCGGATTTTGAGGCAGTGGCAATCCTGACGGAATGCGCACAAGATAATTTTAGCACCAATGGCCCCGATAATGACGTCGCAACGGCTTCTCCGACAAACATCCACTGGATGCATACACTTTATAAGCACAAGTTTGCAACCGAAAACGATAATGCCCGGTTCAGTTTGTTTATTAAGGATGGCAATTATGCCGGTGCTGGTAATGAGAACTCTTCAGAGGCAAGACGGAGAACCAGTTACGCTTTAGCCACAATGAAAGAGGCGTTCAAAAGTTACTTTTTATTGCTAAAGGGATCACACCCCGGTGTCCGGCTCAGCATCACCACTGTTCAGTTTGACCTCTTTGGTTTAGGACGCGGTGCAGTAGCAGCACGCCACTTTGCAGTACAGCTTCACTCCCGGGATGAGGCGATAAATCAGGTTATCCATGAATGCCCGGATGCGTCCGGTTTATTGGTATTTTCGATTCCGTGATATTAGCGGATATGCGCCAGAAGAGTGGCAGTCCTGACCACGGTTTTACCGGAGGTGAAGATACATTGCTTTCACGAGATGTGGCTGCTCATGTTTTCCACATCACTGCTGCGCACGAGTGCAGATTTAATTACGCGCTGGACATATAACTCCGTACTGGCCGGAGCTTGCACTTCCAGGTTCGCACAGTAATATTGGCGGCGGATATTTGCCTGTTGTATCAGAAACACATTTTCTGTCGCTCCCTGTTACTGATAATGCTGACGCTAATTTGTCAGTTAAAGAGCACGAGTCGGGGTTTGCATCCTGCCAGGCCTTTCTTATTAGGGTAAGCAAAATCAGCAATGAATACTGGTATGCCAGGTCTGAAGCCACAAGCGGTGATGATGCCCTGCCAGGGCACACATTCTTCTCAGCGTTATCGATGCGCAACAGAATAGTGAAAAACGACTGGTCAAAAGTCGCACTGCGGGTCACGATTGACGTAGCCAGCAGTGCCGGGGTGGAACTCGAAATGTCCGGAGTTACAAAGAACTGCCATTACCTGATGAACTGCAACAATTGTGTAAGAAAGCCCTCAGAATGGGGAAAGATGTTCGCTCAGGGCGCGTCCCGGAAACTTTTTCTTATGATGAATGTGATTTCCTGACAACACATTATGTCCACTGTTCCGCAAACTGAAACGCAACAATTGCAGGAACGACAGGTTCTCAGCTAAGGGCATCGGATATTATTAGCTTTATTAATCGTCCGGATGAATACTGGCAGAGAGCCATTGTTATCTCTGAATATGAGTGATTCAGAACAGACCGTTTTTCTTCATCAGGCAACGGTCTGTTTCTTTCGCTACCAGATTCAGCCCCACCCTGGCATTCACCGGACTTTCAGGACCGTTGATAAATATGCAGATGTGTCATTCACGTCAATGTGACGGATCACAACGCTACAGCAACTCTCTGGCGGTGATGCTCTTTTATGTCAACTTCAACTGCTGACGGGCTTCAAGCTGGAACTGATTATACTGACGCCTGCATGTTGGCTCGAAGTACTGAGGCATAATACCGTGATTGGTAAGCGAAGAAATACTGCGGGGCAAGCTGTTTGGGGCGGACTGACCGGATGTGCGTAACTGGACTCCGTTTTTTTGACCAATGCGGGCTGTCAGCCCAACTGTATTGCGCGCCAGTCGCTATTTCAACTTAAATATGCCGTATTCTTGCGGCTTCCGGGGCACATTTTCGCTTATATCTGATATTTACTGAACTTCGGGTTGTCGGGTACATCAGATGAAGCACCAGACGATCAGAGCAATACACTGACGGAGAGTTCATTACAATTCAAATTTCATGTTATTCTTCCGACAATATTCAGAAAATCATCATGCACGTGAATAAGATAAAGCCCTGCACATTTCAGGGCTTTTATTCATTCTATCCAGGCGATACAGAAATTCAATATTTCCTTATCTATGCTCGCTCAAGGCAAAAAGTAATCTCACTTAATACAGAAACAGTATCAAAGCAAATAATATATCCATTTGAGGAAGCATTCAAATCAGATGACTCGAGAGTGAAATATGCAATTTTTCTTTCAGAGTTTGGGTCAACAGTAACAAGATAATCTGGTTTACCACTAGCACAAATTCCAGCGACATCATCAAAATAAAACCCATCATTACAATTGTGGAATAAAACTGAATCATTTGGTGTGAAAGCGGTCATTTTATACCGGACACCCGGAAAAACATTAAATGCTGATAAAAAGTGATGTAATGAATAATAACCCGATTTAACATCTGTAAAATTTATACATTCTTCGTCGACAGCAGAATTGAACTGAAGAAGAGTTGAAGCCGTAGCTCCTCCATTACCAAGACTTACCGTAGCGGTCACCCCCTCAGCCAGTCTGTCAACATAATTCAAAGATGATGGCAGCGTGATCTGCGTGGTCTCTGCCTCCAGACCATTTACATTGATCAGCGCACTCCCTGTCACGCTGGCCGTTGCAGTCAGCCCCGAAACTTCAGCCCCGGTCTGGTTGGTGGCTGTCCATTTCACTTTATTGAATGAAGCCCCATCTGCAGGGGCGTTATTCGCTACAATGACTGAATGAATCGTATATGTTTCACTGCCTTCAGCGCCGTGAACAGCAAAAATAGTTTCCGGAGAGCGAAGGCCATTCACTGTGTAAAACATCACCAGAGTGCCATTTTCACCAACATGTCCATTTTCACCATACACGCTAATGTCAGATTTGCTCACCTCAAATACCAGTTTTTGCCCGACATCAATGCTGTTGAGCGTATGCTGCAATACTTTATCTGTTACCAAATCACCGGCAGCATCCCGGCCACTGAGTGTGAGCTCAACAACATCTCCATCCACCATTTCTTCCCAGGGGAAAATATCAACCAGTACAGGGTCAGTTAAATCAACAACCCAGATGGTATTATTATTGACACCTTCAACCGATGGCCCAAATAATTTTGGCATCATAGCTGGATTATTTCCAACACTGGCTTGCGAACATGTCCTGGCACTCATATTTACTTCAGAAGAAAACATGGAATTTTTTTTCATTTATATAGCCCTCTGTGATTTCAAGATTGAAAATATGTCTTTAACTCGCCCCTTTTATACACTCAAGGTGAAAACAGTACACGAATAAACATTGAAACATCAAAGTTAAAATATAAAGTTGTCTCCGGTAACTAGACTTGTCGGGTGACTGACTGCAACAGTGAGTCGCAACAAATATCCCGGTCATTTACGAAGTGCTGATGGTACAAGCTTCCAGTTTCCACAAGTGAAATCTGATTGCCAGTGTCATGCCGCCGCTACAGCCCTAATACAGATCCAGCTAATAATGCAAATCGACAGCCTACTCCGTACCTTTCCAATATCCTGTATTCATTTTTGGGACTGTTACAGCGAAGACCCATACTTCGCGCTGCTCCGTAGATATCAGAAACAATTACCTGCCATATCTAGTGTCCGGGCCGTTCAGGAAAGGGGATGAACCGGAAACAAGGATGACCATTATAACTGGCATAGAAGAGGAAACTCGCTATGCCTCGGGCTGAGACCCGACCTATGCAACGCCCTGGTTTTATCCGTGTCTGCCATGCAGGTTCGGAGTCTTTTTCAGCCCTCTGCCGTCTCTTCGGCATCAGCCGAAAAACCGGTTACAAATGGCCTGAACGTTTTGTCCCTTCTGACCTGTCATCTCTCTCTGAGCGCTCGCGTGCTCCGCACTCCCGGACGGTTCCTGATGCTATCGCCGGGCGGCTTACGGCCCTGAGGCAAAAACACCCTGACTGGGTTCCCAAAAACTGAGGATGTGGCCCCTCAACCATCATGTCGATTTTACCGTACCTGCTGCCAGTACTATCGGCGATATCCTCAAGCGTGAAGGCCTGGTCCCGGATAAAAAAGTGAAAACGCAGAACACGGGGAAACCGTCAGCCCCTGACGACCATCAGCGAGTACAATCAGGTCTTGAGCACTGATTTCAAAGGTAAGTTCAGGCAGCTGAGTCGGCAATACTGCCATCCCTTCACCCTGACCGACAATCACAACCGGTATCTTCTGAGCTGCCGGGGAACGGACCGGAAAAGCAAGCCCTTCGTCAGAAAGTGTCTCACGAATGCGTTACTGGAGTGCAGTCTGCCGAAAGTCCTGAGAACGGATAATAGTAAGCCTTTCGCAGGAACCGGTATCACCGGATTAAGCCGCCTTGCGGTCAGGTTAATCAAACCTGGCCTCAGACCGGAGCGTATCAGAAAGGGGCATCCGGAAGAATACGGCCGCCATGAGCGAATACACCGTTCGCCGAAGGGTGCAGTGATTACCGGGAAGAGTTTAACCACGAAAGGCCGCATGAAGCCCTGGCGGGAGCAACGCCCGGAACGGTGTGGCACCCCTCCGGCCGACACTGGGATGGCAGAGTTCCTGAATACGTTTAGCCGGCAGGGGGTATGGTCTACAGTGTAAAATCGAGGGGAACACTCCATATGGGTAAAAAGGGACGTTATTCCTGAGCGAAGCACTGACTGGCGAATACATCATCTTTAACGGAATAACGCTTGCTTACTACGACTGAAAAACCGGGCGTGTGATCCGTACAGACTAAAAACTGTTACCTATGTTCCCGGTCTCATCTGTCACCTATGTATCCGGTCATACAAAAGAGTTATCCGGATAAGCAGTTATAAAAAATCTGAACAGACAGGTTCAATGGCCATTTCCTGTATCAATTTTAAATTTTTCCGGATAAAACTTACCTCTCATGGCCATAGTCATTTTAAGTCAACCGCTATGGCCCGGAGGTCTCAGTTAAACTTTCAGCGATTCAGACACGGCTTACCTTTACGAGGAATGTTCCGTGCCGGCAAACAGTGGAACCGTAATATGCATCCACGGTTTCTGATACGATCTGCAAGTGGATTTGCCGGGAACGTTTCAAAGAACGTATCGCGGGTAGCGCTATACTGGTTCATTCTTCATCAGAAGTAGTGGGTTAGCGAGACCTGGCATAAGAAGGGTAAAAAACAGCCTGCTCAGTAATAACTCACTACAGACCAGGGTGATACTCATCGGACAGAGGAAAGTTCACAACTAATACATTAATTGCATTTAAAAAATCGAGTACCCGCGAGTGGTTTGACTGAAGGAGAAGTTAAAATAAATGCTGTCCATCAATATCCCCGTCCAGCCTGACTTTACCCCTCAGAACAGATACTAACTTTAATTAATTTCAGAAGACAGCTCATTTTTATTATAACGCGGATAAAACTTGTCGTTGCCGCGGTTCAAATCAATCATTTAAATTCCGATCCTACCTGATTTTTCCTTAGTAATTTTAATGATGAGATTTTTATGAAACTAAAAAAATGCGTCCTTCTTTTTACCCTACTGAATAGTTCTTCTTGCGTGCTGGCCAACCAGACATCAGATACTGAGAATTACGTTCAGCAGCGTGTTAGTAAAGCCATTACAGGCCAGCAAATGGCCGACTATCTGAATTCAGATTATGCAAAGACAGTTTCAAATTGTGGCTCCGCAACAAGCCCTGCATTTTTATGCTCAGGTGTCCTTTTCAGAGCCACGAACCCCGATACTGATTATAACTCATGGGACCCAAGTCCCGGCTCTGTTTCCTCTGGCGGTGTTTCATTTTCTTACCTGCGCAAAGACTCTAAATTTAGTAAACTTGCATATGGATACCTTAATGGATTCATACTTTACCCGTACTCTTATGCACCCGCAGGAAAAAATACTAACATTGATGTAGCCTGTATTTTTCCGGTCGACGCAGATACAGTTAACCGAACAGCCCACGGAAATGGATGTGGAGCTCATATAAACTATCCGGCTGATAGCGGCCCCTGTCAGGAACAAGGGATTACGACAGCGGCAAAGTGGAAAGAACACTACAAGGCCGTAACGGTTAATCAGCATCAACATCAATGTGGCTTTGAAACAACCGAAAATAGTGCTTATGACGGTACAGTTGCATTTTATCAGGGCATATTATCCATGAGCGAGATAGCATCAGAATCAATTAATGTTCAGAATGAACTTCGTCTGGCGACATGGGACACCAGTGCTGTTGGTTATCCGGGGAATTTCCCCATCGAAGCATTCTTTTATATCTACAAGCAGAATCGGGAGCGGACACCTGTTGAAAAAGGACTGGTAGCTGCTCAGCATGACCAGAGTTCATATTATCAACAGACAGGGATCTGGCTCCCGATTATCAGAATGTCTTTACCATTAACACTTTCTGAAGACGCATACTTCACCTACTCCGAAACGGACCAAAAAATACCTGAACCATTAAATTAAACACAATGTCTTGATAAATCTTGGAAAGAGGGCATATCAGTAATTAATGCGACGTCATGGTAAATTTCAGAATATCTCTGATATAAGTCCACAGCACTGTCTGCTCCTCTTTTCTCCTCCTTCGCAGATCCTTTCCAGGTTAGATCCTGCATGTTAAACAAGCACTAACTTCTGTTAACATATTTGCAAAAATTGAGCATAGATCCGCAAGTTAACTCTCTGTTTCTCAAATTTAAGCGTCACTCGCTGCAGCTTCCTGTGCGCCGGGCTTGTTGACATCAAAACTGATGCCTGAAATCGGCATCAACGCCATTATGATATTTACATGGCACCAGAGGTGGCGCGAAGTGATGCTGATATTTACTTCCTTTGGATCTCTAAACTCCTTATTGTGATTCGCGATACCACCGTCGTAAAATCAGAACCGCGCGAAGATAAGCCTGAGACGTTCTGTATCACCTGTGAGATATCGCTTTGGCCCGGGACGGTACCTCTAGCGACGCCAGTCAGCAAAAAGAGCCTGATTCTGCTGATAAATGAACTGAAGCTATCCTCCTTTTACCTTCGGGGACAAATATCAGGCACATTACTGATACCATTGATATTCGCAATGTCTTCAATTATTCCCCGACAAAGGTGCAGACGTCGTGGAATAACAATCTTATGTCCTGCCACGTCTCCCTCTTTTGTGGACGAGTGATCTGCAACTATGGCGACAGACTATTCCCGATGACAATACGGCTGAAGCAGGATCGCCTCGCCTGACCGTCAGCCCGCGCTGAGGCAGGTTACAACATAGCTGAAAATGCCCTGTGGAAGCTTAGCCCGGGGCCTGGAAGTATTTGCTCTTCAGCTTTGACCACGATGGTGAGCGAAAACACTGCCGTACAGCCCGATCGGATCGTGTAAAGTGAATCACATGGCCCCAGAAAACTTCTGCCGCCATTCACTTTACATCAGAGCAGACCGGCCGGAGATCCGGGTGAGAGACCTGACCTGCTGACCTGGCGAGTCACGCTTCCTTCCAGATAACCAGTGCTCATCAATACGTTTCGCTCTGTACGCTGACTCAGACACGAATAGTTCCGGAAAATCTGACCATTCAGGGAAGCTGATGTAAACAGAATGAGTGTAAATTCGGCGGCACCGCAAAAAGATAAATGCAGTACTACCTGTGGCACAGAAACCTTCATTTATGACCGGCGGCATCATATTTAACGGTCATTGAGGTCCAGGCTATTCAGATTCAGAACGCCTTGAAAAATCTTCAGACATTGCGGCTAATCCAGAATCGAAAAGACCGCACTGTCTGTTGAAATCCATCTGAAAACAGGGAGTGAAAACCTTTTAGCAGATTAACAATCCAACCATTTTTCTAACGGTTAAATGCCGGTTTCGTGACTCAGGCTCCCATGAACATCAAAGACAGATTCCGGAGAACGCAGGCCATTGACCGTATAAAATAAAATGAGAGTTCCCGTTTCACCAGTATGCCCATTTTCGCCGTACATACTGATATCTGCTTTGTTGACATCAAAAACGAGTTTTTGCCCGATATCCAGAGAGCTGAGAGTATGCTGCACTACCTGATCCGGAACCACATCGCCTGCGGCATCGCGGCCACTGAGAGTAAGAACCACCACATCTCCATCCAGCATTTCATCCCATGGGAAGATATCAATATATACCGGGTCGGTCAAATCGCTGCTCCAGACAGTATTGTTGTTCACGCCTTCAATAGATGGTCCAAATAATTTTGGGGTGACTGCAGCAGTGCTTTCAGCATCAGCCTGAGTGCGCTTAACGGTGTTTACATTTGCATCGATGAAACATGCTTCCGTTTTATTCATTTAAATATCCTTTATCGTAAATGTTTATTTAGTGATAGCGATTAGAACAGCTCTATTTATACAACCCTGATAAAAATATAGCTCGAGCAAAAACTAGAGCATCAACAATAAAATATAGCCACCCATCGCAGAGACAGTACACAGATAAACAGCACTGACGTTTATTATCCGATGGTTTTCATAGCATCAACCACGTCATTGCTATATGAATATAATTTCCCGCCAGGTACAACGTTAACCCCAAATGCCTGCACAGACATGCCCGTGAGGTGGTAAAAATAAAGCGCTCATGATGGAACTTCATGTAAGTTCAACATTTAAGTCAATTAGCCCTGAAGGAATGTCTGAAACTATCACACATTACAGGTAATACACTTACCCTGAAATAAGTTTTTCTTTATACTTCATTTCATAGTGACTTTGGCTATATGTAGCGAGATGATAATATAAATGATAAATAATTGTAATAAGTGTATTGTGTGTGGGCGGTTAAGTAACATGAAAGGCAGTGTATGTAATGAATGCGCTCCGGAATCCTTATTTATGCAAGGAAAGCCAGGACTAAAACGTGCTTTGTTTATTTTTTTTATATTAATATTGGGTGCTCTGGTAGTTGAAGGACTGTGGGCTGCAGGCGTCTTTTCGCCTCACTATCAGCGTCGCGTGAGAGCCTCATCAGCACCGAAATTTTATCAACGCTGTTCTGATCAGCCTTGCCATCTTACAAAAGCAATCATACCCGCGAAATAGTGACATGGCTGAGGTTCTATAACAGCCATTTGAGGTCAAATTCCCCAGTCTGATATGACTTCATAAAAAATGCTGATACTTAAAAAGAGAGGCGCATTAGCGCCCGAATTACCTCACGGCAACTAAAATGGATGTTTTTTAAACTGCACATGAATTATGTGATTTGTACAGAGAAAAGGCATGATGTGTTTTTGTACAAAAAACCACAAAAAAGATAACAAAAAAACTCAACGTGTAAATATTTTTATTAATTAGGAGTTTTCTTGCTTATCTTATTTTAGACCCTAAACTTAAAGACTCCCTCAGTATTCATACATGAATCAACAAAAATCTGGATATCCAGAAATCATCCGCAGACGGTATCAGGGCGAGCTGTGTTGCTATTTTTTACATTATTTCGCCTGATAATCGCTCAAAATGATGGTTTGTCTACCCTTATGGCTGATACAATATTACAAATTTATTTAAAGAATGATAGTAGATGAGATTTTAATGGACAAATCCGATGTTATTGATATTTTTGAAAAAATCATTGAGACTCTCAATGGCACTATAGCAGCAAGCCACGAAGTCGTGCTTCACGATCTCGCCCGCCCGGAGCGTTCTGTTGTCAGGATCATAAACGGTCATGTGAGTAATCGTGACGCCAGCGCACCTCTTCTTTCTGGTCCTGATGATGATCAGGGTTTTATCGGGCTACTCAGCAAACCTGACAATGGAAGCCAGTTCAAGATTGTAAAAAATTACGAGGCCACGACGAAGACAGGCAAAGTACTGAAAAGCGCCTCACTCATCTTTTACGATCACGAAGGAAATCCAGCAGCTGCATTTTGTATGAATGTCGATACTGAGGGGCAGGATTTACTCAGGAGACTGGCGTCATTCATTACGCCAGTGAGTAGTGAGTCGGGTTCACCTGAGGAAGATAGTGTCACGCCGCAACTTTCGGCTTCAACCGACGATGTTATTAATGCAATTATTATGCAGTATCGGAAGCCTTACAGTAAACTGACTAAAGACCAGAGACGGGTGATCGTTGCCGAAATTAATGCCCGCGGGATTTTTAAGCTAAAAGGCGGTCTGGTTATGGCAGCTAAAGCACTCGGTGTTACCCGATTTACCGTGTATAACGATCTTGAGGCTCTGGGATTAAAGTGAGTGGCCATCAGTAAATCAGAGAAAAAATTCCTTTAGCATAATTATGATATGTGAAGTTATGGTTAACCTGCTATCCAGGATTTGATAAAAATGCGTATCTGCCATCATTTCTTAATGAAGTCGGCATCAACACAGTCAAAGAGTTTCAGGCAGGTCGTCTATAAATATCAATTTCCCTCGCAATATCGTTATATATCCTCTTTTATTTAAAACTGAAAGTATGTTCATTACACTACTTCTTGAGAGTTGCCCCCGAAGTTGTATGTATGTCGCAACAGGTATTTTGCCTTTTGCTACAGGATGAAGATTATTATATTCAACGATTAATTCTTTAACGACTGAATAATTATTCTTCTTAAGCACTTTCCTCTGAAAATTCATGGAAAAAAGCAAATTAGCCGCAAACAACTTAGCAAGATTCTCCCATTGATTTTCTTTCAGGATGAAATGATGAAAATCAGCAACTTCCATAACCAGAAAAAAACATTTTTCAATACAATTGATAACAACATCATTCCTTGACTTGAAGAAAATTTTCGAGGCGCCAATAATTGAAGGTGATGAAATTATGTTTGACAATATTGTCTCATCACTGTCATACAAAGCGCATATCCCTCTGGTTAAAATATAAATACTATTTTCCTCCGGAGGAAAGGATACGCCCTGCTTGATCTCAATCGACTGATGTAAAGAATAAATAGCTTCAGGGATAGAGTTTATTATTTTATCAACCACCTCTATATAATCACCATAGAATGCTTCTGCCCCTGTACTGAGCTTACTCATGCATCATCTCCTTCGCACAAATATTATGCCACATAAATGTGGCTTATGACTTCCAGACCTATACGCTGCTACTATACGAATATTAAAACTCACCTATTCAAAGACAGGTTTTTGCCAGAAAAAGCGCAATTTAGAATTGCGTTCAACATCGGGCCATGATTTAAGATTAGTGCTTGTTCCAAAGTTTGCAAACTCACACTACACTTTGATTTATAAGGCTTTAACAATCAAACACGGCTTAAATGCAGCAATTTTCAAAATAGAACAAAGCGTTAAATTTCAACTTTATGTTTATTATCATTATTTTTTGTCAGGATACTTCAATTAGTTATGAATTCTCTATTTTTGGACATTGAGATAATATCCTTTCAATTCAGCATGTTAATAGAAAATGCGCACATACAAATCATAAGACTTTTCTCACATATTTACACTTTGTAATATTTCACTTAAGAATCGTTCTGCATTAATTTGTCCACTCTATTTATGCCAGATAATCCTCAGTGTGTATGTATATGCCTTCCAGTGGCTGCGTCTTCATGCGCAAGCGTAAATTAACATCTGTGTGCAGTATCTGAGATACCCATCTCATGTATCTGGCTGCCGGAAGACCCGTGCCAGCGATAGCATTGCGCAACGGTGAAAGGCAAGCGGAAGCAAGGTTTGAGAGGGCTATCTTTTATTGAAGTGGTCGAAGCAAATGAAAACCATGTCTTGCATTACAACATTGCCTTTACATAAGGCTGTTGTGCAAGCCACGGATGATGGAATATAGAGCCTGTAAGAAAACGAACCCGTCACCGGGCATTTTTTAAGGACGTAAAGGGGTGACAGTTTGCATTTACCTGAGTGTTTATACCTTTTTTTCGATTAGCAATGCATTCATGAATTTGTTGGGATAAAATTTGCATATAGTCATCATCAGGTGAATAAATTTATGGGATTAAAATTCCAACCTCAGGTTCGCTCTGTTTTGATGTGTGATTTTAGGGGGCTGATTGTTCCTGAGATTGTTAAAATTCGTCCAGTTATAGTTGTCGCAAGAAATCGATACAACAACCAGCTAGTAACCGTTGTACCGATAAGCACAACAGCGCCGACTTCTGTAAGAGAATGTCACCATAATCTTTCAGAGAATCTCCTCCCCGGCAATGAACATATTTCATGCTGGGCTAAGTGTGACATGGTCATGACGGTATCACTTGCGCGCCTGGATCGAATCAAGACCAGATCATGGGAAGGCCGTAGTTATGTTGTGCCTCAGGTAACCGCAGAAGAATTTGAGCGCGTTAAGCGGGCAATTTTGCATGGCATGGGATTGTCTTACTTGCTCAGATAGTGCTGCTCATAGCTGCCAATTGTTGACTTATGTTTAGCCTTCGCTAATACTGGCTCCGTACCCTTATGGGACTTGTGAGACTTTCGAGAGAAAGCCAGGAGCGGTAAGATGGTGATGACAAACCTGCTGCCCCTGTGTTAGGGCACCTTAACCGGTGCCTCTGTCATTTCTGTTACATCTCCATAATTTAACCACTAAAATCTGTAAAGCAATTTGGCGTTGTCTGTTCCTTCGGCTTGGATTTCTCTGATTATCAGGCGTTTTCACCCCTCCCTGAGGGGATTAATTGAACCACTCGGCAGGCAATGGATTTTTACATCCCGGGACATGCCTGATACACCATCCATATACTCAGTATCAAACCTGACCGGCCCCACTGGAGACATCATTAACGGTACGTCCGGTGCAGCAACTTCAGAATGGCAATGACCTGGTGTTCGGTGAATAGCGCGTTACGCATGGTAATCTCATCAGAAGACATGGTCAGTATTTCGGGGCTTTTAAAACTGAAGGGTAATTTTAGCAGGGTGACTTACAGACATATCGTTAGCACACAAGAAATCGCTTTTAAGCGTCACTTTAATGTACTGATTTGCAATAATTTCATTTAAAATCAATGTCGAATATATCCGCGACAAACACTGGTCTGACGTCTATAACATCGCTACCCACCATGGATAAGGTGCGTTTTACAGGATTTTTCCTTATATATTACGGGGCCTGGCTGATGTCGGCAGGTTCCCGGATTTTCATTCAGGCATTAACCCTCATCAACCATGTCGAACTTCTGTCGGGCCTCACCTGGCAGGATATTCAACTCTCTTTATGCGCGAGTAAAGTATTTGGCAGTGTACTTTTAATCGTTGGTGATCTACTTCATGTCGTAAGCGCACCGTCCCCGACGTCTGGATAAACTGATTCATCCTGGTAACGATAATGTCCACTATTTTTTCGGATAATGGACACTGAACATGAATGAGCGGACGTGGATAAATGAAGCGCTGCAGCTTCGATTTGATAAAAAAGTTAAGCTGGAACAGATACGTAGGAAAGTCGATGTTCCCAGAACCACCCTGCACAGCCTTTTTGACCGCTTTACCCGTTCAGCTCTGAGTTGGCCCATCCCTGCTGACATATCTCCGGAGCAACTTGAACAGCTTCTCTACCCCGGGAAAAACCAGCAATATAAACAATCCCCTCCCGCTAATATGCCTGAAAAACGCCGGCGACCGAATTATGCTCCTGAGTTCAAACGTCATCTCGTCGAGCTGTCAATGCAACCCGATGCTAATGTCGCACGCCTGGCCCGGGAGCACGGTATTAATGACAACCTGCTGTTTAACTGGCGCCATCAGCATAAGCAGGAAAAACTGCGCTGCGCGGATAACCCATCAACAGAACTGGTGCCGGTGAGTATCATCTCTCCTTCCGTTGCACCGGCGTCCCTGTCAACGCCGTTACCCGACGATACACTCCGGTGCTCCGTGGAGTTACCCGGCGGCACGCTGAAACTACATGGCGCAGTCACACCGGCGTTGTTACGTGTGTTGCTCAGCGAGCTGAAAGGCGGTGCCCAGTGATAATGCCGCCAGCCAGCACCAGAATCTGGATCATCGCGGGTATTACGGATATGAGATGTGGGTTCAACGGCCTTGCCTCAAAGATCCAGAACACGCTGAAAGACGACCCGTTCTCCGGCCATATCTTCGTGTTCCGTGGCCGCAGTGGCAGGATGGTAAAAATCCTGTGGGCCGATCGCGACGGGCTATGTCTCTTCGCCAAACGCCTGGAGCGGGGCCGCTTCGTGTGGCCGGTCGCGCGGGAAGGTAAGGTTCACCTGACTCCCGCCCAACTGTCCATGCTGCTGGAGGGTATATCGTGGCAGCATCCAAAACGAACAGAACGACCTGGCATACGGATATAACGCGTGATAAAACAGGGAAATGGATGACACTCTCCCTGATGATATCGAACAGCTAAAAGCCATGCTGCGTGAGCAGCAGGCTGCCCTGCAGCAGCAACATGCCGTCATGAAAAAACAGCAGTCCCGGCTTCGTCAGTATACGGGACAGGTCGCAGGCTACGAACTGGAAATCAGCCGCCTGAAAGCGCAGCTGGATAAACTGCGGAGAATGCTGTTCGGTCAGAGTTCAGAAAAGAGCCGCCATAAGCTGGAAAACAAAATCCGTCAGGCAGAGAAACGCTTGTCAGAGCTGGAGACCCGTCTGGAGGCGGCAAAAAACTGCCTGAACGACAACGAACCAGCGCCCGATGTGCCAGCAGATGCTGTGACAGCACCAGGAACGACGTCAGAAAGAAACGCCCGTAACACCTCCCGAAAACCACTCCCCGCCGACCTGCCACGGGAAACGCAGACCCTCCTGCCGGCGGACAGCGTCTGCCCGTCCTGTGGTGGAGAACTGAAGGTGATGGGCGAAACCCTCTCTGAGCAACTGGAAATCATCAACACCGCCTTTAAAGTTATCGAAACGGTCCGGCCGAAGCTGGCGTGCAGCCGGTGCGACGTTATCGTCCAGGCACCGCTCCCGGCTAAACCAGTAGAAGGCAGTCGTGTGGGCAGCAGCCTGCTGACCCGCATCCTGGTCGGCAAATATGTGGAGCATACGCCGCTGTACCGACAGTCTGAAATCTACGCCCGTCATGGACTGGCGCTGAGCCGTAACACGATGGTCCGCTGGGTGGCGATGATGGCCAACCGGCTTCGTCCGCTGTACGAGGCTCTTAACCAGTACGTTCTGCAGGCGGGCAAGGTGCACACTGATGACACGCCGGTGAGGGTGCTCGATCCGGGGAAGGGTAAAACGCGAACCGGCCGGCTGTGGGTCTACGTCCGGGATGACCGCAACGCCGGGGCGGCAGAACCACCGGCGGTCTGGTTCTCGTACTCAGCGGACCGGAAAGGGGAACACCCGCAGCGGCATCTCTCCGGGTACAGAGGCGTACTTCAGGCCGATGCATACGGAGGGTATGACGCGCTGTATGAGTCCGGGCACATCAGAGAAGCGGCGTGCATGGCGCATGCCAGACGAAAAATCCATGACGAGCATGTGCGGCGACCGACAGACATGACGAATGAAGCCCTGAAACGCATAGCCGCGTTGTATGCTATCGAAGCCGAAATCCGTGGGCTATCGCCAGGTGAGCGACTGACAGCCAGAAAAGAGCGGACGGTACCGCAGATGCAGTCGTTGCATGACTGGGTCCTGGAGCAGATGAAAACGCTGTCGGTTCACGCGGAGATGGCGAAGGCGTTCACGTACATGCTGAAACAGTGGGATGCGCTGAACGAATACTGTCGCAATGGTATGGTGGAAATAGACAATAACATAGGGGAAAACGCGCTGCGCTCAGTGGCGGTTGGCCGAAAAAATTATCTGTTCTTCGGCTCTGACAACGGTGGTGAGGCCGCAGCAATCATCTACAGCCTGCTCGGCACCTGCAAACTGAACGGCGTGGAGCCGGAAGGCTGGCTGCGTGAGGTTATAGACAAGATCAACGACTGGCCTTCAAACCGGGTAGGTGAGCTGCTGCCCTGGAACCTCTCCTCCGTAAAATAACCCTTACACTACGTTCATGACGGAGCGCTTACTCATGTCGGCTGAATAATCATCAGCAAGGGTAGTTCGGGATTTTATGCATGATGTATATGCCCTGTAGGGTTGTGTAATAAATATGATTTCAGAGGAACGGGTTGAGAAAACTTTCATGGAAAGCAGATCGTTGCCACATGTGTGCTTACAAAGGGCGTCGGGATAGTTCCAGCTAACGCTGCTCAGGGCAGGTTCATCCGTCCCAGCCTCTGGCAGGACCACAGAAAGTGGATCGGTATTGCACTCAGTTGATTTCGGTGCCGACGAAGCGCTTATTCTGCAATACTGCCAGACGGATAAATGCAGATGCCGTCAGAGGACGGGAAAAATGGTATCCCTGCAAAAATGCTACCTGATGTGAAGCCAGCCAGCTGGCCTGATACGGAGTTTCCACACCTTCCGCGACAATTCCCAGCCCTAGCGTTCTTGCCATACTGATAACACAGCTCACCAGCTTGTCAGAGCCGGGGGCGTTCGAAAGTCGGCTTACAAATGACCGATCGATTTTTATGTAATCAATCGGGAGAGTATTGAGATATCCCAGATTTGAATACCCTGTACCGAAATCATCAAGTGCGATCTGTACGCCATGCCCACGTAAATTAAAGAGAAGAGCATCAAGGTCCGGGGACTGCTCAAACGGCTCCCGCTCTGTAATCTCAGCAACCAACTGGATACTTCCCTCCAGGAACGCATCCTTAAAGCGTCTGAAATCGTTGACAGTCAAATCCCCGGCCCTCAGATGAGCAGCGCTGACATTAAAGGCTATGTGAAAAGGCTGCCTCATACGCTTCACAACAGGAGCCAGATCGGTAACAGCCTGTGCCATCAGTAACCGGGTAAGCGGTATGATCAACCCGCTCTTTTCTGCCTGAGGAATAAACACATCCGGCGGAATATACATGCCTGACTGATGCTTCCACCGGGCCAGAACCTCCACTCCGTATATTTCCCCCGTGCGGCTACACACGACAGGTTGATACCAGGGCACAATTTCCCGCTTTTTAATGGCCTGAGCCAGGTAGTCATAGGGTGTTGGCAACCTGAACGTCTGACGCCAGACCTGGGCGCCCCCCAACAGACCAAGCAAAGCAAACAGGGCGATCAATACCTGACCCCGCTCCATAATCTGCCCAAATGAAAGGGTAGCTGGCGCAGTATACTCCACCGAATATGGGTACACGGAAAAAGACGAGAGTACATTTCGTTCTTTCTGACCGGATGCGAAACCGTTAATTTCCCCCATTGGTGATAAATAGACCGATCCAACCCTGAAGTGCATTGCTGAGCGCGTACTCAGTAAAGATAAAACATCAGCAATGTGCGTTGCACCGATGCTGGTTGCAATGGTTCCCTCAGGGAAATGCGTCAGCAGAATGAGGAGGGGATCGTCTGGCGTAATGACACTCCCTTCCCGCAAGCTTAACCGGCCTCCGGTATAGTGACTGAGGTCCACCGTACGCGGTGACGATGAGCCAAATGACGAACATACCAGTTTGCTGTCGTGCAATAAACTGACTACCCGCAGATGAGGCTGCTGAATGGTGAGGCGATTCAGCTCGTTTCGTACTTCCGACGTGCAGGGTGCCTGCAAATATTTTCTTGCTGCAAGTGCGGCACGCTCAGCTTCGTCAAGCAAGCGATCGGTTCTGACCACGGCATTTCGGGCAGATAAGGCCATTTCCTCGCGTTCCGCCTGGTGCAGCTGATATCCTGTCGCCAAAAATCCTGCAATCAGAATACTCAGCCCCGTCAGAAACGCGACACATGCTCTGATCAGAATACGGGGAAAATGCGGCTCCTGATACATGAGGCACTCCTTACTACTGATGTGAAAAATAGTTAACGTCTCATCGCAGGCAGGGCAGCAACAGCGCATTCCCGCTATCCACTATGGCAGAATGAATTCGCCTCTGATAACCAGCCTGGCCTCACCCACCAGTTCCACTCTCCCGTCACCGGTAATACGACAGGTTAACCGTCCTTTTCGGGCCCCTCCCTGAACGGCACTGAGGGTAGTTTTTCCTAGACGTACGGCCCAGTAGGGTGCAAGAAACGTGTGAGCAGAGCCCGTAACAGGATCTTCATTTACGCCCACCTGCGGACCAAACCACCGGGAACGAAAACTGTCTTCTCCCGATTTAGCGGTCACCACGACTCCGCGGTGAGGGCTGGTAGCCAGCCGCACAAAGTCAGGCTGGAGCGAATCCAGTTTACTTTCATCATGAAGAACGACAATGAGGTCCGATGCCACCAGAACGTCATCCACATCGCCAGATAACAGTCCCAGCGCCCCTTCCAGCCCCACAGGCCTGTCGGTGACTGAGGCATGTACAGCGGGAAAATTCATGCTGTAAAAATGTCCTTCACGCCTCACAGAGAGAAGTCCGCTACGCGTATAAAAGGCCAGTTCATCCACACCAGAATGGTGTATCTCAAAGAGCACGGCAGCGGTGGCAAGCGTGGCGTGCCCACAGAGGTCAACTTCCGTCGCTGGCGTAAACCAGCGGAGGTTGTGTGTGCCCTCAGCGGCATTGTTAACATAGAATGCGGTTTCAGACAGGTTGTTCTCCTGTGCGATTTTCTGCAGCACGCTGTTATCCGGCCAGGATGTCATCAGACACACGGCGGCAGGATTTCCTGTAAATGGTCCATCAGAGAAAGCATCAACCTGGTAAAAGGGAATATGCATGTCACTTCACTCACTGGTTAGTTTATGGAATAAACTGCCTCATGCTGCCATTACCTCAGCGTCCTGTACAGAAAGCAGCATACGCGTTTCATCAGGCACGTCTGACGGCATATGACAACGGCCCCTTTCTTCTGACATTTATTAATCTGGTAGTATCCCTTTCTGTTTTTGCGTAAAGGCAATATTCATTATGTCAAAGAATACCATTCAACTCTGACAGTTAACGGCATTCTGTCAGGATATTCACACAATTAAAATAAGACATTCTGTTGAATGCATTTTTAGATATTGATACACCCTGCTGAAACAGCATTCCCACACCACAAAAGTAAGTCAGTTGTTAAAAAATGAAATGATATCTCATTCAGCCTTTAAAAGCGGACTTTCTTAGCACGCTAACGCTCTGGCGGCGTCATTCATTTCCCTGCAACCCTCGTCGCATTTATTTATCCATAAATGGACAGCTTTCATCACTGCAGACACAAAAACCCCATCAACCATCTTATTTTCATGAAGTTTATTTCATGAAAATATTTTTGTTACGCACTAGCATTTTTTGTAAACAATTCTATATTCAGAATGAGCAGCCAGAATAACACTTTCTATTTATCCGATACCTGCCGACCATTTTGTTATACTTTGCCTCAAAGGGTAATTTATGCATATAACTGCAGCAGTAAGCCGTTTGCGCGCGATTTTCGTATTTCTGACCGCACTGTGGTCAGTCGCCATAGCTCCGGTCTTCCCGGCCTATGCCTCACTCCTCCTCCCCGACCTCGGGGCCCCCGCCGCGCACAGCGCGAAGGGTAAATCTGCCGGCGACGCCGACGCGCAGAAGCTGGCCGATGATGCCGCTGCCGCTTCAGTCGCCAGCCAGGCTCAGTCCCTCGCCAGCATGGCCGCACAGGGGGCCAGTGAAGGTGAGTTCGCCGACATGGCCAAAGCTCGCGCGCTCGGCATGGCCACCGGCCAGGTTAACTCTCAGCTCGAGCACTGGCTCTCCGGCGTCGGTAACGCCCGCGTCCAGCTCGACCTCGACCAGGATTTTTCCATCCGCAACTCCGAGTTCGACATTCTGGTGCCCTGGTACGAGTCCGCCGACAATCTGTACTTCTCACAGCACAGCATCCATCGCACCGACGACCGCACCCAGCTCAACACCGGGGCCGGTATCCGTCACTTTGGCAAGACCTGGATGACCGGCGCCAACATGTTCCTCGACTATGACCTCTCCCGCGGCCATACCCGTATGGGCGTCGGCGGTGAACTCTGGCGTGACTACCTCAAGCTCGGCGTCAACGGCTATATGCGTCTTAGCAACTGGAAGAGTGCCCCGGAGCTCAACAATGACTACTATGCCCGTCCTGCTAACGGCTGGGATGTGCGTGCTGAAGGCTGGCTCCCGGCCTATCCGCAACTCGGCGGAACTCTGCGTGTTGAGCAGTATTACGGTAAGGAAGTCGCCCTGTTCAGTAAAGATGAACGTCACGCTAACCCGATGGCCGTCACGGCAGGTGTTAATTACACCCCGGTCCCTTTGCTGACCTTCAATGCCGAGCAGAGTACCGGCAGCAGCGGTATTAATGAAACCCGCGTGGGCATACAGCTGAACTGGAATCCGTCCATGAACTGGTCACAGATGCTGGACCCGGATGCCGTGGATGGCACCCGAACCCTTGCCGGCAGTCGTCTGGACCTGGTGGACCGCAACAACAATATCGTTCTTGAATATAAGAAAAAAGAACTGTTACGTCTTGACCTCTATCCGCATACGGAAGGGCGTGGTGGTGCCATCTTCCCGCTGGTCCAGTCACTGAAAACCAAATATCCACTGAAAGAAATCCAGTGGGATGCAGGTGAGTTCCAGGCGGCTGGCGGAAAAATCACCGGCACCGGAACTGCCACACGCATCACCCTGCCGGCCTACCGCTCACCGACTGCTGCCGGCGGCAATGCGTCCGCGCAGAATACTTATGTAATCACTGGCACGGCCTGGGATACGAAAGGAAATGCCTCCTCGCCGGAGCGCGCAGAGGTAGTGGTTCTGGCAAGCGTCATCTCGGAAGCTAACTCCACACTGAAGGCCAGCCCGGAAAGTATTATCGCTGACGGTAAAGCCCGTTCAGTCATTACACTGACGCTGAACGATGCAGACAAGGCTCCGGTTGCTGGTGAGGATGTGGCATTCACCGTCAGTGGGGTACAGGGAACCACTCTGAGCGCCGTGAAGGACAACGGAGATGGTACCTATACTGCAGAACTCTCTGGTACGCAAACCGGGCTGGCGACCATCAGCGCCTCTGCGAACGGTGTGGCCCTGAGCTCGCTGAGTGCTAAGGTTGCCCTGGGGAAAGAGATAGCAGGCAATGTCTACAGTCTGAACGCATCGCCAGCGAATATCTCAGCAGACGGAATCGAAGCGTCAATTCTGACACTGACTATACATGATAAAAATGGAAAGCCTGCTAGTGGTCAAAAAGTTGCCTTCAGAGCCAGTGGTGTTGATGGAACAACACTGGGAAATGTAAAAGACAACAATGATGGAACGTACAGCGCCGAATTAAGAGGTACACAGATGGGTCAAGCCATAATAATGGCATACGTGGACAGCACAGAATTAAGTGCCCTTAGCGCAAAAGTAACCCTGATGGCAGTAGTATCAGAAGCTAATTCTAACCTGAAAGCATTACCAGAGAACATTGTAGCAAATGGAACAGATACATCGACACTGACACTGACTATAAATGACAAGAACGGAAAACCGCTCAGTGGTCAGATTGTTACTTTCAGGGTCGGTGGACTGAATGGCACAACACTGGAACGAGTGAAGGACAATAACGACGGAACATATAGCACGTTACTGCGAGGCACACAGGCGGGGAGTGTCGTCATTACTGCAGTAGTAAATAATAAACCATTAAACTCCCTGAATGCAAAAGTAATACTCACTGCGGTACCAGTATTTACTGACATTAGTACACCAGTCAACAATTATACTTTTGCTTTAGGTGCAGGCTTCCCTCAAACTGGGTTTAGCGGTGCGAAGTTCAGATTAAATATATCCGGCGCGCAATCAGACTACATCTGGAGCACTAATCAAAGCTCAGACATCGTTTCTGTCGATAATGTCGGGCTGGTGACACTCCATGGAATACCGTCAGGGACCGTAGTAGTTACAGCACAAACAAAATCCGGACCGGCGCAGGCTATTTCTTATCGTTTCACTTTGAAGGGATGGTATTTCCAGACCAGTGGTGCTGCACTAACCTTTTCTAATGCCAAAGCATTTTGTAGCAACCGTTCAGCGGTAACACCAACTATTCAACAACTAAATGGAAACCCGGGATACGGAGCCGGTAGCCGGGGAACTATTGGAGGTCTATGGAGCGAATGGGGAAATATATCGAACTATAAAGCAAACTGGACCAGCACCAGTGGATGGTATTGGTCATCAACAAAGGGAACTTCTGGAGTGGGAAGTATTGTCAGGCTAACAACAGGTACAGTTAACTCTGCGTCTGGTGGAAGTACATATAAAGGGGCCTGCAGACAAGAGTTATAGCTCAAGCCTGCGCCGAAACATCAGAATTGATAATATTATCTGGAGCGGGAGACTGTAATTAAAAATGTGTAATTGCCTGTTTTTGATATGTTCACTCCAACATCGGAGACAGGCAAATTATGGACAAAAATAGCTCAATGCACTGGCTGCGGAACTGGCTAAAGGCCCTAAAAGCGAAGCTGATCTTAACCAGTTTTCCCGGATGCTGGCGAAGCTTATCGTCGAAACAGCACCAATGCTGAGCTGACAGACCATCTCGGGCATGAGAAAAATGCGACCAAAACGGGCTCAAACACCCGCAATGGCTACGAGACAAAGACGGTGTTATACGATGAAGGCGAGATAGGACTGAACACACCGCGTGACCGTACCCGCAGCTTATTAAAAAGTACCAGACGTGCATTACGCAGAAGGACAGCCAGATTTTATCCTTCTACGCCACAGGCATGACCGCGCACGAAATCGTCGCCACCTTCAAAGAGATGTACGACGCAG
This sequence comes from Enterobacter sp. 3U4, assembly GCF_057224565.1. NCBI lineage: Bacteria > Pseudomonadati > Pseudomonadota > Gammaproteobacteria > Enterobacterales > Enterobacteriaceae > Enterobacter > Enterobacter sp. 3U4. Next base: position 4,215,828 of record NZ_CP136665.1, on the reverse strand, counting down.
ATGTGTCCCCCACGCTGATATCTAAAGTCACTGACGCCGTAAAAGAGCAGGTTTCTGTGTGGCAAAACCGACCGTTGGATGCGCTGTATCCCATTGTTTATATGGACTGCATTGTCGTCAAAGTTCGTCAGAATGGTAGTGTAATCAACAAAGCTGTCTTCCTGGCACTGTGTATCAACACCGGAGGCCAGAAAGAATTGCTGGGTATGTGGCTGACCGAAAATGAAAGCGCAAAGTTCTGGCTGAGCATGTGTAAGTATCCCGCATAATCGTGCCATTCACATTTAGAGATCATCCGGCATAATCAATCTGCCAGCGAAGGAGATCGCTATGCGTAAAGCCCGTTTTACTGAGCATCAGATCATCGCTGTGATTAAGTCGGTTGAAGCCGGACGAACCGTTAAAGATGTCTGCCGGGAGGCTGGTATATCTGAGGCCAGCTATTACAACTGGAAAGCGAAGTTTGGCGGGATGGAAGCCTCTGATATTAAAAAGATCAAGGACCTTGAGGACGAGAACAGGCGTCTTAAACAGATGTTTGCCGATCTCAGTCTTGAGAACCGGGCGCTGAAAGATGTTATCGGAAAAAAGCTTTAAAACCAGCCTTTAAGCGTGAGCTGGTCACTCATCTGATAACGACGTTCGGACTCAGTATTCGTCAGGCCTGCCGGAGTCTCAATCTGAGCAGAACGGTTTACCATTACCGCCCGGATACCACGCGTGATGAGCCTGTTATTGCCGCATTGCAGGCGGTGGCTGAACGATACCCACGATATGGTTTTCCGAAGCTTTACCAGGTTCTGCGGCGGCAGGGATATCCGTGGAATCACAAAAGGCTCCACCGTATTTACTGTCTGCTGAAGCTGAATTTTCGCCGTAAAGGCAAGCAACGGCTGCCGGTACGCAATCCCTCACCACTGGCTGAATGGGCAGAGAATCATGCCGTAAAACTGGAGTTTATCCAGCCGGGTAAGCTGACGCAGAACGCTTTCATCGAGCGTTTTAACAGGACATACCGTACAGAAATACTCGATTTTTATCTGTTCAGAACGCTGAATGAAGTGCGGGAAATCACGGAAAGATGGGTGTCAGAATATAACTGTGAACGCCCGCATGAATCACTGAACAATATGACGCCAGAGGAATATCGGCAGCACCATTATTTGACCGGGATCTCAAAAAATGCATGGAACTAAGACGGGTCTATTTACACTGAATGAACACTGGCTCAGCGATATTCTTCATGCCCGGAAAACGATTAATGACTGACGGCAGGATTATAACGAGTGCCGTCCCCATTCATCGCTGGATTACCAGACACTAGCTGAATTCTCAACAGACTGGCGAAACAGGAAATATGAAGAAAAACCAACCGACATTACTAACTGACGGTTGTATCTAATCCTGGGGTAGGTCATCTAAGCCGCATCCCTCCCTACAGGCGAGATGCGGCTAATCTTTTAGTCATGCAAGAAAATCAGCAATTATGAAACGGGCTCCATGCATGCCGCTGCGAATGTTGCGCCTGAACCCCCAGCCCCAGCGCCCCCAAAGTATACGTTAGCAGTTTTATTAGTTACTGAAGTCCAATAATACCCAGATGTACTAGACCAACCTGGATATCCCTTCATGGATCCCCACTCACCGCGCAAAGAATTAAGCAGTTGCTCGGGAGTTGGTGTTTTAGCAGGGCTTTTGCACGCAGCTATTGCATCAGACTGTCTTAGCGGCTTGCCACTGATTTGATAATACCACTCTTTTACGGAGAAACTGTAGGATACCATCAAACGAGGATTAACCTTTAATCTTGCTTTAATCGTAACGACTCCTGATGGCTTAGAGCCTAATGACACAACACCACTGGAATCGACAAGAACAGCACTTTGGCTTGAACTCCAGGTAAATTGTTCCGGTTTCAACGCAAAAGTCCCGCTACTGCTAGCAATAGTAAACCCGAATTTACCCCCCTTAGTTCCTGTGCTCGGGAATCCATCCTCCGGGGAATAAGAATCGGATCCGGTCTCCACCCCAGTAATCATAATGTTATCAAGAGTTACCTTAGTATTTAGGTCTCCCAATATTGCACCATCTGCCTGGACCGTAATGGTAGCTTTTCCGGGTTCCCTACCACGCAACTTTGCAGTGTAAGTACCGTCTTTGTTATCTACTACATTGCTCAAAGTTGTATCATTCACTCCAGATACAATAAATGTAACGGGCATTCCCGACAAAGGCTTGTGAGCAATATCTGCACTCACCAGGTACAAAGTCAGATTAGACTCTGTTATTCCGTCTGCGAGAATAACAGAGTCAGAGGATAAGGTTGATTCAGTAGGTGATGGAACCAACTTATCCAGATTCACTTTAGCAATCAGGCCGTGCAGTACAGTACCACCAAGACTCACGGTGATGATAGCTTCACCCGCCTTAGTACCTTTCAACTTCACGGTGTAGGTACCATCTGTATTGTCAGTCACATCACTCAGAGTTGTATCTGACACTCCACCCACAGAGAACACCGCCTTCTGCCCTGTTACTGGCTTGCCGTCAGCATCCTTCAGCGTCAGTTTGATTGTGGACTCCGTTGCGCCGTTAGCCGGAATATTAGACGGACTAACCTCCAGGCTGGATTGCCTGTGCAACAATTCTCCCGACACAAAATGCACGGCTGTGCTTTTGGTAATGGTATTTACCGTGGCCGTAATGATGGCTTCACCTGCGGTTTCACTTGTCACTGGCAGAGTGATGACACCGTCTTTATCTGTCTTCTCAGTCTTCTTGATGATTGCTCCGTTATTCGCAGAGAAACCAACACTAACCCCTTCCAGGGGATTACCGCTACTGTCTGTAATCGTGGCTTTGATGGTGTCCGTTGCAGTACCATTTGCGTTAACATAATCCGTTTCTGTACTCAGCCTGCCAATTTGTATCGCAGGCAACAGAGTAACCTTAGCACTCAGCGAACTCAGGGCCACACCGTTCGCAGAGGCGCTGATGGTTGCCAGTCCGGTTTGCGTACCAGAGAGTTCTGCAGTATAGGTACCATCTCCGTTGTCCTTCACGGCGCTCAGAGTGATTCCCTGTACCCCACTGACGGTGAATGCCACATCCTCACCAGCAACCGGAGCCTTGTCTGCATCGTTCAGCGTCAGTGTAATGACTGAACGGGCTTTACCGTCAGCGATAATACTTTCCGGGCTGGCCTTCAGTGTGGAGTTAGCTTCCGAGATGACGCTTGCCAGAACCACTACCTCTGCGCGCTCCGGCGAGGAGGCATTTCCTTTCGTATCCCAGGCCGTGCCAGTGATTACATAAGTATTCTGCGCGGACGCATTGCCGCCGGCAGCAGTCGGTGAGCGGTAGGCCGGCAGGGTGATGCGTGTGGCAGTTCCGGTGCCGGTGATTTTTCCGCCAGCCGCCTGGAACTCACCTGCATCCCACTGGATTTCTTTCAGTGGATATTTGGTTTTCAGTGACTGGACCAGCGGGAAGATGGCACCACCACGCCCTTCCGTATGCGGATAGAGGTCAAGACGTAACAGTTCTTTTTTCTTATATTCAAGAACGATATTGTTGTTGCGGTCCACCAGGTCCAGACGACTGCCGGCAAGGGTTCGGGTGCCATCCACGGCATCCGGGTCCAGCATCTGTGACCAGTTCATGGACGGATTCCAGTTCAGCTGTATGCCCACGCGGGTTTCATTAATACCGCTGCTGCCGGTACTCTGCTCGGCATTGAAGGTCAGCAAAGGGACCGGGGTGTAATTAACACCTGCCGTGACGGCCATCGGGTTAGCGTGACGTTCATCTTTACTGAACAGGGCGACTTCCTTACCGTAATACTGCTCAACACGCAGAGTTCCGCCGAGTTGCGGATAGGCCGGGAGCCAGCCTTCAGCACGCACATCCCAGCCGTTAGCAGGACGGGCATAGTAGTCATTGTTGAGCTCCGGGGCACTCTTCCAGTTGCTAAGACGCATATAGCCGTTGACGCCGAGCTTGAGGTAGTCACGCCAGAGTTCACCGCCGACGCCCATACGGGTATGGCCGCGGGAGAGGTCATAGTCGAGGAACATGTTGGCGCCGGTCATCCAGGTCTTGCCAAAGTGACGGATACCGGCCCCGGTGTTGAGCTGGGTGCGGTCGTCGGTGCGATGGATGCTGTGCTGTGAGAAGTACAGATTGTCGGCGGACTCGTACCAGGGCACCAGAATGTCGAACTCGGAGTTGCGGATGGAAAAATCCTGGTCGAGGTCGAGCTGGACGCGCGCGTTACCGACGCCGGAGAGCCAGTGTTCGAGCTGAGAGTTAACCTGGCCGGTGGCCATGCCGAGCGCGCGGGCTTTGGCCATGTCGGCGAACTCGCCTTCGGTGACGCCCTGTGCGGCCATGCTGGCGAGGGACTGAGCCTGGCTGGCGACGGAAGCGGCAGTGGCATCACCGGTGGCCTTGTCGGCCTGCTTCTGCGCGTCGGCGTCGCCGCCGGACTTACCCTTCGCGCTGTGCGCAGCGGGAGCCCCGAGGTCGGGGAGGAGGAGTGAGGCATAGGCCGGGAAGACCGGGGCTATGGCGACTGACCACAGTGCGGTCAGAAATACAAACCACTTGCGTATATTTTTAGATAACTGTTTCGTATCCACGAGACACCTGTAATTAATGATTATTCAAATAAAAACCAATCCCCCCGGTGCGACTTCACGCACCGGAAACAGGTTTTGCAAACATAAAATTCAATAAGGGAAAACTGCGGGGATTATATTCAGGGTGAATTCAGGCACCGAAATGTGACTGTAATTAATCCATTTGTGGACAATTCAACTTATTGTTGAATATATAATAAAAACAATATTTTGGGATTTTTCAATTGTAACATTTTGAAATAAGATCTTGAATGCACCCCATTTTACCTGTTATTTAATATCGCCCCTTGTTAACGCGATGTTTTATTTTTCAGCAAAAAAACCAGAGATAAATAACAATCACAAAAATTCAACAAAATGCCATTTTTTCGCTTTGCCATCGGCACGCTGATACATTTGCCGATAGATTTTCATTCGAAACCCCGACATAACTTCAGGTCAAATAAAGTGCTGTTAAGTCTGTGCTTTTTAAAAACCTTGCGTATTTTCAGAGTGTAGAATCCCTGACGACTGCGATAACAGAAAACAGAAACGAACAAAAAACACACAAAAAAAAGCTTGATTTCAGCAAGACGACCGGACAGAATTTAAACACATTGTTTAACTTTCACCCAGGTATTAACTGTGTTTCGTCTTATTCTCGTCAGCTCGATAATTTTTATTTCCCTGTTTTATCTCTCATTTCCGTCTCATGCGAAATTTATACAACCGGAGTTGGGGTTCAGTAATAAAGCCCTGTATATGGATGATGCATCCTTTTCCACAAAATCGAAGCAGGAAGGATTAATGCTCATGTTCAGAAAATGGAAAGGCGTGAAATATAAATGGGGAGGGACAGATTTTAACGGAATTGACTGCTCCGCACTGACGCAAAAATTATATGCCAGAGTCATGCATCAGAAGCTCCCCAGAACGACCGGAGAACAAATTAAAAAGGGCCGACGTATCCCGGTCAGCGAGCTTGCTCCAGGGGACCTGGTGTTCTTCCAGACCAAAAAATCCGTGCGGCATGTCGGCGTTTATGTCGGGCACGGTCAGTTTATGCATGCGTCCGGCAGCAGAGGTGTCACATTATCTGACCTGCAGAATGCCTTCTGGAGTGAACATTTTGAAACAGCAAGACACATTGCCGGATAGGGGCATCAGAAGCCAGGCTCTTTCCCGCGACAGGTAGATGTCCGTGAACAGCGGCAACGTATTGTTATCGCTACTGTGCAGCCCCGATCTCATGCCTTCCCCTCCTGATAAGATTTATTCTGAGGGAAGCAACCAGAAGCCACATGATAATGACTTCTGGCTGGCGTAAAGCGTAGCGGAGTTAAAATATGTCAATGCATGAGAGCATTTACGCAAATAACAATCCTGGCATCAGGGTAAAACGGCCTGGTCACTATCAGCATAACTGAATGGAGTATCAGGGTTGGTATCGTCGACTGCCACGATCGGCAACCAGCTACCGGTTAGTTCTTTATATGCAAGCTGCTCACTTTGTGCACCACTGAGCCCGAACAACGGATACTGACCATTATCACCATCCGCATATTTATTGTAATACAGTGCCTGAATGAGCCCGTTAGCCGCCAAGCTATTATCCCAGCCATCTGGGGAAGCATTTACGATAAGCTCATTCCACATAGGCGCATCAGGGCTGTCGGGATATTTTAGATGATATAAATTTTGCGTTTTCAGTGCTTCGATGAACTGAAGCGCAGAATGTGTGCTAAATGAGCACGGGACATCATACTCCTCCGTTGATGCCGCCATCCATTGTTCGGCCGTTGAAATGCCCGCAGCGGAACACGTGCTGTTATCTTCATCTGATTTAGGTGTAACCATCGGGGCGCCACACCCGTGCTCGCTGTTATAGCTTGTCAGACCGTTAATGGGGAAAATGCAACGCGTATAGTATTGTTTCTGATTTGACGGGTATAAAATGATGCCAAACCCAATTCGGTGATTTCTGAATACAGAATTTGCCCCATCACTGATATCTGCCCTGATAAAGCTGGTCGAGAATTTTTCCTTTTCCAGGCTATTCTGAGATACAGTCCAGGTATAGGGCTTTCCCTCATTGCTTCTCAGGACAATACCGGAGCAAACGTATGCAGCCTCCCCTTCACAATCTGGCGAAGTATCGGAGAAGCGCTGATTAAAACTGCCTGCTGTTTCAGGGCCTGTTGCCGCGTGTGTAGGGTTTAAGAAAAGCAACACTAAAGACAACAGTAAAAAATTATTTTTCATGTTCATAACAATTCCTTTGCATTTTCTGTGGACGAATGAAATCTAAAATTTGCAGACCGAACCATATACATTAAGTTAATTACGAATTGAAATTGCAATTAGAGTCAGCCAGCAACATCCACACTAAACTAAAATCATTTCAGATTAAATTTCAAAAAAAAGAAGAAGGAAAACATTTGATGCACATTTAAAGTTTCACACACAAAACACGAATTCTTCTTTCTTGGTTTATCGGATCAGTAATTCAGTGAATATATACAGAAATGCTGCCATAAGACAGCATCGAATTATTATTATCTTCAGTTAACTGAGCGGCATTACTGTCAAATGAGGAGATCGACTGATCTCATATTCCGTTCCTCCCTTGCATCCGGAGAAATGTTTAACTGAGTTCCATCAATCAAAGAAGATGAAATTCAGTTTGCTCGCCCGAGCAGCCCAAACGTAAGTTAAAGCGCCAACGGAAACATGCTCTTAGTCAGGCCACCACTCATGCAATTCAATAACCAGACCGGCTTACCATGATGTCAGGCTACCGGGGACAATGGCTACTGACTGCACTTGTCACGGCATCGCGACAATCAGAGAGGAAACATACCGACTCTTAAGACAGGGTCCTTGAAACGACAGTGGGATGAAGATTTTCACAAATTGTCACCTGTGAAATGACAGTACCCGAAGAAATCTGGATACCACAATGCAAGCCGGATCTTAAAATGCCGGTGACACAGAAGAGCGGCATGAACCGGGAACGAGAATTTTTTCAGCCGCAAAAATGTCGTGCTGACGAGCATGAGGAAGAAAAAAAAGGCGCATGATTTTCATCTGCGCCGAATAAGCATATGAAGTAACGATCAGAGTAAACACAACACGTCAACAGCCTGAATGGGGGTCAGGCACAATGCATATTAACCCTATCATCAAGATAGGATTTATGCATTGAGTTGTTACCAGTACCAATGAAAGTCGGCAAACTGAAAACCAACGTAACAAATTAATAATATTGAGAATTTTCTCACAAATATCAGCTTTACTTAAATGATGGCAACCTGGTGTATGTAATGTTCAAATTGCCAGGCTGCAAGTGCTATCCAGAGCAGGAAAAAAGTGACAATGCCCGACAGAATGTAAGAGCGATGGCAAAGCATGGTGATATTAACAAACAGCAAAACACTTAGTGTCACGGGCCAGGCGCTAATCAGAAACAGATAGATAACAATCAGATAGTCGGTAATTAATTGCATCGTATTACCACAAAACAGGGCTTACGCTGAGAGTATACAGACGATATACTGCATGCATTATCTGAAGTGCCCAGCCTTAGAACCACCAGAGTAGTTTTTACCGGAACGATATCGCGCAAAAAGAATAGTGATTTTCTTTGTTCAGGCTGGTTGTCCCAATTGTGGATCTGGCCGCCACTTTTACACGTCATTTGTTATCAGAAATTCGATGAACTCTGCACTAACACTCTCCTCGCAAAGGAGGGATAAGAAGGGCGGGAACAACATTTAATAAATGCATACCAACCGTACTCTCATCAGGTACAAACCCAACACAAAATCTGGCAGCTGTTCATGCAAGTCCGTCATGCCGGTATCTGAACTTTGCCCTTCCCCAGTCAGTGGTGAATAACTGAGAGGAGCATCTCCCGTGGCCAGATCAATACAGGCAAAAATGAAAAGTGTTTATGTCGATCGTAACAGCGATATATGTGCAAAATATCGACTTGTTCACCTCTGTAAGATATCGTCACTTTGTGTTCTCTCGTTAAGTTAATACGGTTTTATCACGTCATGTCAACGCCCTTCGTCAGGGCATAGCACAGTTGAGCTCAATGCAGGAAGTACATCCGGCAAAGACACCCTGCCGGGTATGAGTCACCTCGCTGTCAGCGTAATATACACGTTATCTTTTCTGGTAAAGATCTCATCAATTCCCGTAAATATCTTCAAATACCACCACGGTGCCGTACTCTTCCTCACGAGGCTCTTCGCAAAGTTCAACGCCTCTTAATTTCATAGCGCTGTAGTCTCGCCAGAAGTCATCAGTCTGGAGAAACAGGAATACCCTTCCTCCACATTGATTCCCGATAAACCCCATTTGCCGTTCATTTGAAGCTCGGGCAAGAAGAATGTTACAGTCACTTTCTTTATCAGGAGTCACGATCACCCAGCGTTTATCCTGCAGCGGCGTATCCTCGATAAGCGTAAAGCCCAGCTTATCAGTGTAATACCACACATCCTATGCATCGCTTATGCGCTTTCATTTTAACTCCGTAAGGTAACATGCCAGACTAACGGCAAATTGACTTCTTAGATTACCACGCCTCATACGCTTTCTGAACAATCCTGATTATTTTCAACGCCTTTTCTCTGTAGCCAGGCGCAACGCTGTTCGTCTGTAACTCATTTTAAGGGTGTAATGATAGTCCACGGTTCAGTCACCACCACCAATTATATCATGCTTAATAAAGCATTCAGTTACCGGAGTTAAAACGGTGTAAAATGGTCTCCCTTAAAATAAGGAATGAACAATCGATTATTATTTTTAACCGGGTGCAAGTACAAAATAAATTTTTATTAACCGCTAAATTTTAGGCCTTCTTAAACAGAATACACACTCCAGCCCCGGGTAAAGACATGCTAGCTTCACTGTTGTCACAGATATACTAATTAACTATTTCTGGAGTATTAAGATGGACACAACTTATCATGAAGGCCTGCATATCTTAGTCGATAGTGACTATCAGGATCGTAATTGTATTGTCGTGAAGACAAGCCTGAGTAACCATATGGTTTGCGCATACACCACAACCAGGTCCTCCACCGAACAGTTGCTGAGCGGCGTGGTAATGAGTAATAAAGGGATCCTGAATCTCAGTTTCCCCATTGCTGACCTTGCAACACATATCCAGCAGGATGCTGATATTGCACCAGTCGATGGTACAGATTCATTTATTGCAGTATGGTCCAGCAATGCGGCAGGAAGTGGTTTTCATATTTATATGCGCAGTTTTACCCTGGGTACAACGGGTGAACTGATCAATGAAGCGATTACGGTGCAGGTCAGTCAGTCAAATGGTAATTACTTTGCACCTCGCGTTGTTTACAACAAAGCGACGGACACCGTGATGGTCATGTGGATCTCCGCAACGGACAAAGCAATTCAGTATAAAGCGTTCAGGATGAACGCAAACGGTTCATTCTCGGATGCTTCCTATGAGGCCAGCCTGAATGATGAATTTAAACCTGAGTACTACAGCTTAGCGCTCGATCTGCGTAACAGCGAAAGCCTGTCCATCGCATTTCTGAATGCAGGAGATAAGGTACTCGCTGTTGCTCAAAAGGATGCAAATACACTTGGACTCTATACGCTTCAGCCAGGAGACGGTGGAGTGATCGAGCAGGCTCATCTCAGCGATTACTCAGCAACGGATATCCGTACGTTCAGCGTAGCTTACGACAGTGCAACACCCTCAATTAAAGTCGTTTATTCAACCACCGGTATGACGGATATTTACGGCGATTCAATTGCCTATTTCCCAGGCAAAATGCCCCTGATTATTCGCGCAAATCCTGTTGTGCTGAACCTCGGAAATCAACGCTGCTCTCGTCCGATGATCAAACGAACCGATCCGATTGACAGTGCTGGCAACCGCTACTTTATTGTGGCCTGGGAAACAATGAATGCAGGTGTATTTTATAACGAATTTACCTCAACCTGGGCACAGGTCGGCGTTGAGCAGGAAATCAATCAGGGGGATGTCGCAACGGCCAACCCGCATATTGTGGTGACATCAAATCAGAGGCTCATTGTAGTAAATGCCTCTCACTATAACGCGGAACCTTTATCCGGCACTGGTATTCTGTACAACGTTGAGACCCACCAGTCAGCGTAACGTACTCCTGTCTTCTGTGGTGGCAGAAGACGGGGCTGTAATGCATGAAGATACACTCTGTGCTGTATGAGTTATTGGGACTGGATTTTTAAGGCTAGTTGAGCCGGACTGAGACTCTAATGAAGCAGCCGTCAGCCGCACCGGTATGCAGACAGTTGCAGTTTCTGGCGATAAGCAGGTAACTGAATATGACCTGGAACAGGGTAATATGTATTGCCAGCGGCCCGTCACTCAACAGTGCTGATATTGACAGGGCACGGCACTCAGGCTGGCCACTGATAGCGGTAAACAGCACATGGGAGGCCATTCCTGACTGTGATGTCATTTATGCCGGTGACTGGGCATGGTGGAATGAATTTCACAATTTGGTGCCCTCTCAACCGGCACCCTGGACATGCAGCAGGAAGGCTAAAGAGGATTTCGGTATCAATTATTTTCCTCGTGGAGGGGCCTTCAATTCCGGGCAGCGGGCTGTCCAGTTTGCGATATGGCAGGGTGCAAAAACAGTTTTGCTGCTGGGGTATGATTGCTCAATTGAGCAAGGAAGCCACTGGCACGGGGACCATACAGCACTACGCAATCCGGATGTATCAAGTGCAGCAAAATGGCAAAGGCATTTCACTGTTCTTGCTGAAGAAGCTCAGACAGCAGGCGTAAAGGTGGTGAACTGTTCTGCCAGAACGGCAATTCCTGACTTCCGAAGACAATGTCTGCAGACTGCACTGGAAGAGTATCAGTGACGCGCAGCAATTCGGTAGAGACAAACGAATTACACAAACTGGATGAGCTAACCCATAAGGAAAATCACTAAATAAGGCCAGAACAGGAGACAACTATGGCGAGTATACTTTGTGTGGAATCATTTTCGCTCTGGATGAATATCGGTCTGTTTTCGGTATGGGGCGGTATTGTGCGCTATCTTATGAAAATCCGGGGAAGAAGACGAAAGAAATGGTTTATGTCCTTGTTATCCCAGCTTATCGTTTCGGGTTTCGCAGGCTATTTATCCGCTGTTTATGCTCTAGAACAAGGATATAGTGACAATATGATAATGTTAACAGCAGCATCAAGCAGCACGCTAGGTGGAACACTACTGAGGCATGTATGGCAATTTATAAGTAAGCGATTCGCTTCCTGGGAACGCAACAACTAAATAGCAGTAATGCCAGTGCTGTTTGACTCAGCAAAGCAGAAATAAGCAGGCTGCGGAAAATAATTGCTGACGGTATATTTCAACATTTATCATCTAGATAGTGATATTTATAGAAACAGTCATTAATTAAGTTCATTTAATTATACGGGGGTAGAAAAAATTAAATACAGTTTCACTCAGCATTTGCAATCTGTATTGTCATCATTACGTCTGCTGACCTGAACAGGCCAGCAGACGGCAGTCATTAATACGTTGAAGGTTTAAGGCATTGTAAATCGGCTCCTGACGGCAATACGGTCCCGGCAGGCAGTTCTGTATTTTTATCGCTCAGATCAATTTGAACAAAACTCGAATCTGCTGACAGTTTTTCGTCAGGAAATGCATCAGGATCGTTTGGATTCAGCCAAATGATCTTCTTGACTGAATCGACAAACCCGTTGACATCTACCTGCCTGCTTGCCATATCCGTATAGTGCAGACCAAACATATCAAAATAAGGTCTCCAGTCATGGTTAGTAATATAGCTTAGCGATATCAGCATAAAGTCATTCCCGGGAATATTCATGACGATGTGACCCTGGCCACCATAGGTTGACTCGTCCGAGTACGGAAATTCGCTGAAACCGAGCGATGATTTATGGCTTTCCCAGTCCGTTTTATTCGCATATTTGTCGAAAATTCGGGCATGTTGATATAAAAGAGTGAAAATATCAAACCCTGAGGTAAGGCTGCTGTCGCCCCTCATTTTCATTTTATCCGCATGAAATGCCATCTGGATATAGAATGCTTCCCGGTAACTGTTATACACAGCATAGTCGTTTGACTGCCACGGAGCAGTATAACGTGATACTGGTGTGCCATCCGTTACCTTATAAGGCGTGCAGTATACGTCGTAAATTACGGGATTACCGCTACCGTCTTTAAGACCTCTCAGATCAGACATCACTACCGAATAAACATCCTCACCAGAATAATGTGGCCCCTCAGAAATATCCTCTGTTTTACGATCTGGTAAGTTTTTGAATTTCCAGATATTATAGTACGGGAAGATATTATTCGAGTTTTCACCCGCCCTGCTGCTGTACTTTGTCCAGTTTTGTTTATCATCGACAGGTACATACTGCACATTCAATTTATTTATTTGTAAATTGTGTCCCTCTTCATGATTGATTAACCAACCGTAAGGATTTGCAGTACCCTGACTGTCAAACGGATTTCCCCCACATCCAATCCCGCAGTTAGCATACTGGTCAAAATTGGCATGCTGAATAAATGATTTTGAGTGTAATGTTTCATCTGTGCAATCTGCTTCACCAAACAGGTTCTGGCACGTCAGTAAATCCCCTGGGGTTAGCGTCTCCTTCAGAGATTTCCCGGTTTCTTTAAACCCACCAAGACTGTTGAACCAGTGAAGATAATTTTTATAGGCTTTAATGAGTGTTTTGGTGTCATAGATATCGTCATTCATTTTAGTGAGAATACGGTCTCTTCGTGCATGTATTTCCGTTCCCTCATCAACAACCAAATCAACATGAGGCAGAGCATTGCTGCCTGCAAGCGAATCAAATTCATCAATTTTAGCGTCATCATTGACATCCATTAATGCCGGATGGCGGGCTACATTTTTGGCAGTAAGCACGACCTTCGTTTTGGCATCATCGTTGAATTGTATGTAAATGGGGGCACCGTAAGGTGTTGAGAACGTGATCTCCTCACCAGGACGCAACGGAATACGGGGATGCTCAAGCATGCTAAAATCGGCAGGTTCGAGGTAGGTCTTTTCTGTTCCAACTCTCGTAGCCCCTCCACGCTTATACCCGAGCTGAATATATACTGCCGCATTATCCAGGGACTCACTCTTTATGGTGATTTTATCGCCTGGTTGCGCATACCAGCCTGATGTTGTCCATTGATTCGCAGCCACGACGTTAAACGTTACGTTGTGGTAATCTCCTGTTGCCGTTTTCTCATATGAAGACTGAGCCCCGTTCAGGACATTCTTTTTATCCTGAACCAGAGTACCAAGATCGGGTTGTGCTATATTATCGTGCCGCGCGTAGTTAACAACCCAGTCCGCAAACATAGCATGTAGAAATTCCCCCGGTGAATCATCGCTTTTAACCGGATAATCAATTTTCATTTTGTATTTATCAGCCAAAAGCACTCCGGCAGAAATGATCCCACTAAGAGGATCGTTCGCCAGAGAATCGATATGCTGTAAATCGAGTTGGATCAGTTGATCGCGGAAGAAATCAGCGCCATTCCTGAATTCAGCATCAAATGCATCTGAATGACAATACGTGATATTTCCGCATCCAGGTAAAGAAGACGATGAGAAATTGTTATTAAGAAGATTGTCCATCAGGTGCGGCACACCGGAAAAATAGACTTCCATTTTCAGATGGTCGGCAACAGGCACATTTATAGACTTATATTTGTCCCAGTAATTATTATAACTCTCTACGCCATACTCTCTGTAAAATGTCTTCTGCATGCTGTCTTTATCACCGTAAGTCTTATCTGTATCACCATGACTGACAGACATCAACGGTATTTTTTGATTTTTAGCGTATTCAATCCCCTCCTTTACCGCGCTATAGCCCCCTTTAGAAGGATCTGGATCATAGCCACCGAAAACAAGCAGATCTATATCATTATTTTTTAGGCATGTCAGGAGATCACCATAACTACATGTCCCTTCCTGGTTGATTTTATAGCCACCAGGGTATTCTGAATCCAGCCATTTAACAATATCACTATAATCATCGTAGTAATTTTTACTGGGCTGTGAAACCACGACATTCATTACCGGTAGCGCTTTATGAGCCAGTCTGTACGTATTCACCTTCCTGAGATTGTTTTCAGTCAGCCAGGAGACAACATTATTCATTAGCGGATATGCCTCTGTTCCGCGGGCAATACCACCCCCAAAAAAGATATATCTTTGCCCTTTTCTTTCTCCAGCCTGAATAAGAGCATACTGTTTATTTTTTTCACTCAGAGCATTACCACTGCCATCAACACTGGAATACAGTACGGGCCATGTCAGTGCAGATACACTCTTCAGCGTCTGAGAGTTGCCTCCAGGATCCCAGCTATAGGTGTCGCCCAGATCTTTATAAATGGTACTGATAGCGTTTTGCTTTTTCTGTTCCGTAACACGCTGAAGGCTCTTCATGAGACAATTATCCAGATCTATCAGCTGCTTTTCTGTCGCTAAATTAGCATTACGCTGTTTAAGTGCATCATGTGCGGCAGTAAAAGCCTCTCCCTGACACGGCTTTTGTGGTACATCCGGATTTTCGGGATCCACCGACATATCCGGGGTATCTGGATCCAGAGGTATTGCAGGTGGAACCTGAGCTAGAGGTAACTCAGGATCTTTTGGTACCGGGATATGAGATTCCGGCATATTCGGGTCTTTTGGTACCGGGATATGAGTTTCCGGCATATTCGGGTCTTTTGGTACCGGGATATGAGATTCCGGCATATTCGGGTCTTTTGGTACCGACAAACCTGGATGAGTCGGTGTATCAATTAAGCCTTCAGAACTTGAAGCATTATTATCACACCCCGATACAAACAATGTACCAGAAACCATCAATGCTGAAACCATGCGACTAATTTGACGCATATTTTTTCCATTCCTTTCCATAGATAAGTTAAAAGCCTCGGCAAATCAATATTTTAAACGCATAAAAAGGGGTTGAAACACACAGAAAATATATTTACAAGCCTCCTTTAATTTATAACTGAATGATTAAAGATAAGTCCTTAAAAAATCGAAAGCTATTACTTTCCTTTCGACACCCGGTGATTAGCAAGGTATCCATTTAAGAGCAATAAGTATTCAAGACAATTGTTAACTTGAGTTTTTGAAAATGAAATTCATTCAGCAATGTGAAACAATGATCGGCTCGCTACTCTCCACACCTCCCGTCCACTCTAGCCGGTACCTCCCGCCTGAGGCCACGTGCTGGATTATTTCAGGCTGCTGGCATAGCTGGTGAGCGTACTCCTTCATATAATATTCAGATATCTTATGGGAACTGTCTGGATAAAGGCTGAGAACGAGTGTGCGTCCCTCTGCCCGGGCATGGACAAGGCTTATATTTGAGACAGTAACAGGCAACCCCTGATTGATTTCACGAGCCTGATATTCCTGCATCTGACTGACTGGATCAGGCTGTGGCTTTTCTGCAGTGCTGCAACCGGATAACAGGCAGAACGATACGGGCAGGATCGTCGTTATAAAATGTTTAATTTTCATTCTTTACTCAAATTTCAGTTTCGCGAATTTAACTTGCTCATTTTCACCGGCTGCCCGGATCTGAATGTCATGTGGCACGAGTCCGTCGCCATACAGCCCTCCCAGGAATTGATTGAATGTTGTTACACTTACCGCCCCGGCAGACTCCAGCGCAGCAGGATCTGAAGCGTCCTGCCGAATAGCAATTTTTTCCTGTTTAGCCCGTTGCAGTACCTGCTGACGTGACGTTTTTACCATATGTTCATTCTTTTGCTTTCCCTCTCTGACAGAGCTGAGCTCAGGCCAGGTACGCATCACTGCGTTTTTATTACCTGCATATGCCCCCCACAACAGACAAATCATAAAAAGTGCGACAGTCCTCATTTTATGACCCATTACACATTACCTTCGATTTTTATACTGCACAGTTCTTCACGTTGCCTGTATTCAACATGAAGCCGGAATCGCGTCAGGCGCGCTTTCAGGGTTGAGCATGGCAGTTCGCTTGTAAGCGCGTACTGGACATGATGAGAATGCAGAGTCATGTCTTCCAGCTTCACTGGTCCCTGCTGTTGAATGTCGTTCAGTAACGACATTGCCCCGGGAAATGCGGAATGCTCCTGAAAAACCGGAAGCGCCGGTTTTGGTACGCTATCGGGCGATATCCTGGTCGAGAGGAGCCAGCCATATTCAGCGGTTTGTGCAACACAAAATGCAAGACTGATTGCGAGTAGCGCAGCAGGTATCCTTCTGACCGAAACCCGCCCGGGCCACAGATTCAGGTAACGACCATACGTCCTTACCTGATTTCGGCAGAAGGTATGTGAAAGCGGATACCCTGCTTCTTTCGTCGACAGGCTAAACCACCGGGGTTGCAATGGCGTCAACAATTCGGCCATTTCGACCGGTAATGACCCTCCACACCATACCGAGTGCCGGAAAAGTATCGTATCGTCCATCTGTAAAGCACTCACTCCACCGTTAACCGGGGGAGGCAGCAACATCCAGTCAGGTATCCAGCGCTTCATGCAATGCCCTGACATAAGCGAACACCAGTATAACCAGAGTGCATGGCTGACCGCCCAGTAATGGCAATATTCACCGTCACTGTGCAGAAAAAGTAACTTTTCCTTGTCCGGGTTCCACTGACAAACCTCCGGATTAGCCTGCATCCATTGTCTTATGCGCTTTTTACCCTTTAATCCCGATGGGATCGCCACAGATTCGCTCAGCAACACATCGCCAGGGTAAAGCAGGATGAGTTCATCCCCGCCCCCACAAGACCAGGATGTCGTAGCGCCGTTCAGGGATGATGGCAGACGTAAAAAATTCATAGCGCGTTGTCGTCCAGTAAACGGCGCCGGATCAGCAATCCTTTTCTCTCATCTATCCGTATCAAATCATGCACATGGAGATGCACATCTCCCTCCATCATATTCATATCGAGCCAGTAATACTGGCTTGCTGTGAGCAATACGTCATATCCGGACGCCTTTGCTATCGCCTCTCTGTCTGCCCCCCTCAGCCCTTTTGCCAGCATTCGCCTGAGTTGCTTAATGTTAACGCCTGGCAACAACAGGGCCAGCAGAGGACTGGAGTCTGGCGTCAGCTGCGTCATATCCCAAAACTGCCCTGCCCCAGGGAGATTACACACCCAGCGCTGCAGTTCTGCGGGTACAACGATATGTTCAGGATCCTGCTTAAGCCTTTCCAGAAAGCCACCTCCATTCGGAAACTGATTTTTAACCAGACGATTAAGCAAAATCCATGTCAGACCCTTTTGCTGGCTATCACTTTCTCTTAAGGGCGCGAGGTTGAGACACTTCTGCGCACTGGTAAGCGTTACGTTCACCCCACCGGAAGGATAAGGCAGTGTAATAACGACCGGATCGTTGTTTTTTTTCCCCTGCAACCGCTGATAGATGGGGATATTTATTGCAGGCAGCATCTGTAAAACAATGTCCTCAACGCTAAATAGCGTGCTGTTCAGCCTGCTGCGCATCGCCAGTTCTCTACCCGTATGCCGCTGCTGCTCAGAAAGGCTGAACAGTCGACCAGACATGACGATTAGCATCGTCAGAAGCAGCATCATCACAGGCAAAATCATGCCCTGTTGTTTATGGCGCATCATAAGACAGATCAACAGGCCACAGACGTTCTACCGTTGGCCCCTCTGAATGTATTGTGACACTCACACCCCGTATCCTTCTGTCAGGCAGGGGATCATCCAGCCATTTATTGGCCTGGAAGAAGCGAAGATGAACGCACCTGACCCCGTTTAACAATAACCGTGTGGACGATAACTGCAGATTGTCATCAACAATATCCCGCCAGAGCCCTCCGGCTTCGACGCGATAGCGTAGCGTTTGAATTGCCGTTCCGGCATCGGTTAACTGTGCTTTGTTTTCTGAGGTAAACGTCCAGGTCGTCATACAACTTTCCGGCTCAAGTGACCCTTTCCCGTACCAGGGCAGATCCCCCCGAATTTGTAAGATATCGTTCTCCAGCCACTGGAGAGCAACGGGCAATCCTGCTCCGGCTTCATGCTTTGCGCCTGAAAAATGCTTAAGCTGGAGGAGTGTCGTTCCTGTCATCCCCTGTGCAGCCAGCACCATAAGCGCAACGATCACCATCACAATCAGCATTTCAGGCAATGTAAATCCTTGCTGAAACTTACAGAGCACGAAGCGTTTTCCTTTCAAGCAACACCAGTCCGTCATTGTTTTCCAGTTGCAGCGTAATCATCCAGAAGCGGCTGTCGGTTTGCTTCTGACGGGTGATACGCCAGTTCCATGTTCGATCACACTGCATCGCCCGACCCGTTTCATCAGGCAGGTTACGTGTCGATGCCTCCAGCAGCTCCCGGGTCAGCAGATTTTCCGCCAGCCAGCTAAGACACTGATTACGCTGTAAGTGCCCGTGCTGAGTTACAGCCAGTGCATTAACATTCAGCAAAGCCAGTCCGACGAGCAAAAGCATTGACAGCGCCAGCAACGCTTCGAGCATAATCATTCCTTTCTGGCTGCCTTCAGAAGTTGATTTGAAAATGGACATTGTGAATAAAGTCATCGCTATTGGTATTTAACGGTTCGCTGCAACGCTTTCCTGACACATCGAACGTCACGCCCTGAGGAGGGATGTATGTGACAGAGGTGTTATGCCAGCCCTTTGACGGCTGATAGTATTCGCCCGTGAACCTTTTCCCGTCAGTGCAAATCCGGTGCAATCTGGACTCATAAAGCGCGCTTTGCTGAACAGAGACATACCAGCCAGCAAAATCGTCCCTGGCATGGGAAACAAGAGAACGAGACTTCAGCCCTGTCAGCGCAGGAGAGAACAGCAGGCCACAAAGCAGCGAGATAATGGTCAACACAACCAGCATTTCAAACAATGTCATCCCTCGCTGTCGACGGATTTGATATTTATCAGAACGCATCGGTATTCCAGTTACCGATATCACGTGCCGCATTTTCACCGCCTTCAAGACCGTCTTCACCATAAGTAAAGATATCGACGTTGCCATGGGTACCGGGTGACGTGTAGTGGTACTCTCTTCCCCACGGATCTTTTGGTATACGTTTGATATACCCCTGCTCCCCCTTGCCGGGAGATACGAGAATATTCAGCCCCTCTTCTTCAGTAGGATACCGGTTGTTGTCCAGCTGATATAAATCCAGTACCCCTTCCAGCGCAACGATGTCAGCTACTGCTTTTTTCTGGCTGGCCTTTTCTTTATTGCGAAGCAAATTGGGAACAACCATCGCGGCAAGCATGCCAATGATCATGACTACGACCATCATTTCCAGCAGAGTAAATCCTGCCTCCTTACGCCGGCGACGGGCGTACACCTTAGACACTGAGTACACTCTATTTTCTCTCTTAAATTGCCATTGAATTCATATTCAGCATGGGCTGAATAATTGCCATAAACACCAGAAGTACAATGCCCCCCAGAATCAGGATCATTACGGGCTCCAGTAACTTAACCATGCTCAGTAAACGCTGCTGCAGGGCCTCCTGCTGTGTGCGGGCAACATAGTCCAGCGCGTCGGCAAGCTTCCCGCCCCGCTCACCGGCGTGAAGCAATGCCAGGACATCAGCAGGGAGCAATGATTTGCCATTCAGGGCCTGTGTGAATGACTGTCCCTCCGTCAGTCCCTGAACGGCTGCTTCCCCTCTTGCCTGCAGCCACTGATTCGTTAATGCCCGGCACGACAATCGAAGCGCGTCCGCAACCGGAACCGCCGTAGTGCACAGTATGGATAGCGTCATCAGTAATTTGACCTGCTGGGTCTGTTGCAGGAGCCTGCCCAGAACAGGAAGCCTCAGGAGGTTGCCATCAAACACACGACGCCGCGCCGGGTTTCGCATAAACCAGCACGCCAGAGCCACGCAAATCGTAGCCATACCTGCTGCAGGTAATGAATAATTTTTGATCCCTTCACCGATGAGGAGCACCAGTTCGGTACTCCATGGCAGCGCAACGCCAGACAGACTCAGCTGCGATACAATCTGAGGAACCGCAACCGTTAAAAGAAGGCTTACAATCAGGCAAGACACCATAAGCAGCAGTAAGGGATAGCTTAGGGCCTGCTTCAGGGAACGACGTAACTGATGCTGTTTATCCAGAAATTGCGCATAACCGTTTAAAACCGCAGCCATTTCACCACTTTGTTCCCCGGCCGCGATTGTTGCGCAGCACAGTGCATCAAAATAGCGGGGTTGCTGCGCCATCGCGGCCGACAGCGTAACGCCTTCACTAACCTGCTGATAAAGCGTTTCCATTGTTGAACGCATCTGTCCCTGCACCTGCTCTTTAACAATCAGGGCAAGACTTTCACGCAACGGTAAACGAGCCCCCGTCATAAGCGCCAGTTGCTTAATGGCTCTATGTACGCTGACGGTTTGCCTGAATACAGTGGGCAATGTGAGAGAAAACGCCTGCTGATGTAAGGACAGCAGCGTGCCCTCACGATGACTCAGACGCTGGCGCGCGTCAGTGATATCTTTAGCTATCAGGGTTCCGCGGAGTACCTTTCCATCCGGTTGTAACAACCGATACTGGTAATGAATCACTCACTTTCCTCCACAACCCGCATCACTTCTTCGCAGGAAGTCAGCCCCGCCAGAACCTTCTGACGGGCATCCTCTTCAATCCCCGGTAATGTCTGACGTGCGCACTCAACAAGCGACGCGCCTGAAGAATGTTGCTGAATTTGCTCTCGCATCGCGGGAGTGATGACTACAAGCTCATAAATACCCGTACGCCCCCGATAACCACGTCCTCCACAGGCATTACAGCCTTCGGGTCTGAAAATTACGGTACGTGAGGCCTGTTCATCATCCAGCCTCAACCAGCGTTGTTCTGCTTTAGTGGCTAAACAGGCCTTACGACAATGAGGACAGAGCTTCCGGACCAGTCTTTGCGCCAGCAACGCAGACAGCGATGAGGCCAGTAGCCAGGATTCGACCCCCATATCACGCAGACGTGCAACACCGCCAATCGCGCTGTTGGTATGCAATGTTGAGAATACAAGGTGCCCGGTTAGCGAAGCCTGTATTGCCACGCGTGCGGTTTCCGTGTCACGGATTTCACCTATCATGACAATATCGGGATCCTGACGGAGCAGGGCTCGCAGTCCCTGAGCAAAATCGAGGGCTATACGGCTGTTAACCTGGGTTTGCCCCACCCCAGGCAGCTTGTATTCCACGGGATCTTCGATAGTCAGAATGGTGTGATGCCCCTGGCTTAGCTGCAACAGAGTTGCATACAACGTACTGCTTTTACCCGACCCCGTCGGGCCGGTTACCAGAATGATCCCGTTGGGTTTGTGGATGAGGTGCGACAGATGTTGACTGATATAAGCCGGGATCCCTAAAGAGCCGTAATCCGCAGACAAATTGCGCGGGTCCAGTAAGCGCAAGACCGCTCTTTCCCCGTGGCTGACAGGGATAACCGAGAGACGTACGTCAATATCCTGCGTTGCCATGGCATGGATAAAACGACCGTCCTGGGGACGCCGCCGTTCAGCAATATCAAGCTTAGCCATTATTTTGAGCCGCGAAATCAACGACGCCGCAAGGCGGACATCTCCCTGAGAAACGTTTTGCATCTCGCCGTCAATACGATAACGAACCTGGAAAAAATGCTGGAAGGTTTCGATATGTATATCTGAGGCACCCGCTGCACTGGCCTCTTCCAGCATGGCGGTGACCAGACGAATTACCGGAGCATCGCTGTCTTCAAGCGAATGAAGACTGTCCTGCGGTAATGTCTCAAGCAAGCCAGAAAATGAATGTGTGGAAACCATATTTTCCACCGTTTGCGCAGTTATCCCGCGACCTTCGTGGACTGATGCCAGAAAGGCATCAATATCGTCACAACTCGCCTCCCGTAATGTCAGGGGAAGGGCTATCATTCTGGATACATAAGCATAAACCCAGGGCAGCAGCGGAGGCTGAAAATTCAACTCGACAACATCGTCGTTACGCTGAGTAACAAAAACTCGGTGCTTGCGGCAAAAAGATTCTGGCAACATCATTAATTCTTAAGCGTCATGTTTCTGAATGCTGTAATTTCAGGCATTTCACGACGGCCGCCACCGATTTTTGCATCAGCGTTGTCTGCATCGTGTTCAAAATCTTCAATAAAGCCGTATTTCTTTCGTGTCACCGCGTCGCTGGCAATGCCATCATGTAAAATCGTGGGACGTAAAAAAATCATGAGATTGCGCTTTTGTTCTTTTCTGGCATGTGATGAAAACAGATGCCCTATCACCGGAATATCGCCCAGAACAGGCACTTTATAATCACTTTCATCTTTCTGCGTATCAATCAGACCACCCAGCACAATCATCGAACCATCACTGACCAGCACAGACGTATCTAACCGTCGCTCCGCAAAAGTGACGTCTAAGCCAGTGTTGCCTTCAATTTTGGAGACTTCAGCTGAGATTTTCAGCTGTACGACCTTTCCATCGTTGATCTGAGGCAGGATAGTCAGTTTCGTGCCGATATCACGTCGCTCAACGGTCTGAAAGGGTGTCTTATTGTCTGCACTGGCGGTTGACCCCGTAAGAATGGGAACATTTTCCCCGACGAGGAAAGACGCGGACTGGTTGTCCAGGGTAGTCAGACTCGGGGTTGACAGTATATTGGCATGACTGCTTCCTTTCATGGCCTGAACCAGTGCCATCCAGTTGCCCTTGACGATACTGAGCGCTGCACCATTATATCCGCTCATCAACGCCATCAGCGTTGATAGGTCGCCCGTTGTTTCAGGATTATTCGTTGTACTGCCGTTGTCACTTACCACCGTCGAACCCGGCTGGGGCTTTGCCTGTTGCATTGCCCCCTGAAGAACGCCGAGTGGGATCTGAGACCCATTGGTAAATTGCATCAGTGAGCCTTTACTGTCTCCCCACTGAACACCAAAATTGATCCCTTCGCTGTCAGCCACTTCAACAATCATCGCTTCAACATGAACCTGCGCACGACGAACATCGAGTTGATGGATAAGTTCGATAATGTCGTCTTTACGTTCTTTTGCAGCGGATACCACGATGGCATTAATGTCCGGTACGGAGACTAAAGAAATATTGCTGAATCTGGGGTCCTTTGCCTGAACCAGTTTATTCAGCGCTTTTTCGACGACATCGGATTTTGTATACCGGAGATAGACCACCCCCTCGGAGCCCGCCGCTGATTGAGATTCATCAAGATGCGCAATAATGCTGGCCAGACGATCCCGGGCCTCTGCGTCGCCATTGATTATCAGGCTGTTAGTGCGGCCGTCAGCTGTTACACCAGGTTTAAGGCTGCCATGTGCAAAGTTGCCATTAACCACAACATCGCTGAGCGTTTTAGCTGCATCCTGCGCACTGGCATTCTTTAGGGGAATGACCTCGCTGCGCCGGGCCTGTCCGTTATCCAGCATTTCTGCCAGCGCCTGCAACTTTTCAACTTCATCGGCATAGCCGCTTAACAACAGCACATTACCGCTGGTCAGACCGCTGAGAGTGGCGCTGGATTTTCCTTTACTGAGCGTATTCAGCTGTGCGATCACTTCTGATACAGGCAGAATTTTTAACTGCATCGTACGGGTGATTTTGTTACCGGCAGCACTCCTGTTCTGCTCCTGAGGGAAAACGCCATTGCTGTCCTTTTCTTCAACGATGGTAAGGATGTCGCCCACTTCCTGCACACCGTATCCGTTGGCACGCAATATCACGCGCATCATGTCAAGGTACTGCTCGCGGCTCAGGTCCTGTGCATTGAGTGAAACAACACCTTTTAAAGGCTGATGGATAATCTGGGTATGCGTTGAACGTGATACTGCATCGACAAAAACACTTAACCCTACATTCTGGAAATCAACATTGATCCCCTGAGCCATTCCCGATAAAGAGAAAGCCCCAAGACTTAATCCCATAAGGAGCGGATGCAATTTAATCATGATTTCGCCCCCGGGCTGACAAATGTCAGTAAAGACGACAGTACATTTCCTGGAATAGTCTGAGTTAGCGGATGTCCGTCACGAACCAGAGTAAGCGTAATGCCCTGCAGGTTATCTTCAATCAGATGAGTGAGCTGCGAACGGTTCATCTCTCTCACTGGACGCCCCTCAATTGTCTGGATAACGTCCCCTTCCTGCAGCGAGACCATACGCAAAAGCCAGCAGTAGCTACGACAATTCGTTATCCGATAGCCTGAATCCGTCACACCGGAAGTTGCTTGCTTAGGCTGTATTTCCGAAGTCACTTCTGTCGTGGCACTCTTAAGTGGTGCTGTTGATGAGGCAACAGGCACCGAAAAGTGGGATGGTGTCACCACGATATCTGGAGCCAGTGGCTCAGCCTTGCTTATCGAAGCAGAAATCGCAGAATATTTATCAGTATCTTCGTGACAAAGAACCGCAATACTTCTGGTGTTTCGAAGAATCAGATGCTGTGGATCCATCCATATGATCCGCTTATCATCAGGCACAGAAATACTGTCACCTGGAGTGAAGATATTTTCAAACCCCTGTCCCTGAATGATCGCAAATTGCCCACCGGGCTTGCCTGAAAAGCCGATGTACTTCACCCCGGATGCCATACATCCAAGCCTACGGTGTAAAGCAGAAGCTGAAAATGGCAACACATCAAGAGGAAGTTGCACATAGCTCTCATCTGACCTGACAAATGGCTCTGAGCGTAACAGACTGCTGCTACCTGTTTCTGACAGAGGTGTGTAGGCATTAACCTGAAAACAAACCGTCAGCACGAGCGTTAAAAGAAACAATATCAGATTTACTTTCAAGATGATTTTCTCTGTGCGGCAAATTCTGTGGAGGAAGTATCAACGGGCAGTGGCATTCCGTAGTTCCAGATTTAAGGAAGTCATCTGCAGGAACGTCTGGCGTATTTTATCCGTATAAGCATCACGCAATTCCGGCGTAGAGGAATGATAAATGCCTACACCACGCCAGATATCGCCCTGTGCTTTAACAATGCTTTTCTTAAGTAGCCATGTTCCGAAAAGGATATTCTTACAAGGATCGAAGAGGTCATTCAGCGACAATCCGACGGAAGATAAATCATCCTGATGTACGGAATTAATCTGCATAACTCCAATATCAACGCTATGATTTTTATTGAGATTTGTAGCGAGAGGGTCGAGGTTAGACTCTACGAAGGCTATAGCGATAATGATATTCGGGTCAATCCCAAACGTCTGTCCCGCAGTATCGAAGCAGAATGCATTGGCACCATTCGCTATCATGAGTGGAAAAAACATGATGATATAGAATCTTATATTTAACATGAATCGAAAAACCCGAAACAACCAATACCAACGCCCTACCTACCCATGAGATGAGTAGATAACAAAGAACCGTAATAAAAAATCAAGACAACCAATAATAAATAGTTATTTAAATGTAGTATGGATTGGTAACTTCCATTGATTGGCAACTTCCATTTTTATGCTTAACACTGAAATCAGTCAGAATAATAAAAAGACCGTTAAACAGGTCTGATATTAGTATACGGATACGGTCTTAACTGGATAGCTTTTTTATTCGCTTTCCTGACATCCGACAATCAACAAAAACACCTGCACAATAACTGTTTATCACAGCAACCACCGCTAACCAATTGATATTTAATGCATCAAATTATCCAGCAAAATAGAGATAAGCTTAAAAGTGAAAGTAATTTCAAAATGTAATGCATCATTTTACCAACGTTTAATTAACGTTATTTACACCAGACAATGCATTTTTTATCTATTTAGTGATAGCAGTATCAGCCCCTGCTAAACTACACTTGAATGGCTAAAACAAAACCGTGTATCTGAAAGTAACCATAGTCAGATACCCGTTGATTCGAGTATCTGTCACCCCCAGAAGGCGTGAACTGAGCGCGCAGGAAATACTCAACAGCGCATTCCAACAACGCTTAAGCCAGCGACTTTATCGGGTACCAGAGAACAAAAATTTAATTTTCGCACCAGAAAGGCTTTCGGATAGAGATCGCCACAAGGAACAGAGAAATTTGATAACGATGAGATAAAGAGCAGACAACAGCAGGAGTGGATAATTCGTTACCAGACCACATCCGAACGATGACCGCTACGTTTGACTGCGCGATTAACAGAGGCCCGACAACTAAGGGAGGAAATAATACTTGATGTTGCTTTTCTGTCGATTATCATAGAACAGCTTTCGTTGCTAAATGGTATCAGCACCTGAGGATTTAAAAATAGGAGCAGGTGACAACATTAAGAACTTCACACGGTCTTGTAACAAGATATTATCACTGAAGCTGCTTTTTCATAATGTTCAGACAATCATCATGCAACCAAAATGGTTACGCCATGAATCTTCAGACAACGATACGTAACGCCTTGCCAGACACATTCATATTGAATGCCGGCGATATTACATCGTATTGTGTAAGAGAGTTTTTATGTCAGTGGTTTATATAATAGCGGGCCTGTTCATCGGCAGTGTATTAAGGATTATAATTAATCAGTTGCCATTATCAATTCTTAACCAGGATGATGACAGTGGTACTAGCAATGAAGAAAAAAAACATCATTGCACAAATTCACTACTGATTCTTGATTCTGTAAAGGGAACATTGCAGGTTTTGCGCCAGGCGATGTTGGCTGTCAGACAAAATCCATCCCTGGAAATCATTAACAGTCTGCTATACGCAATAATTTTTATGATTTGGCCTGTAACCGCAAAGGCGGTTCCACTGTGCCTTTTGGGAAGTTCAATGATAGCGCTGGCTCTGATTGACTACAGATATCTGTTATTGCCCGATGCGATCACGCAACCCGTTTTGTGGGCCGGTATTCTCTGGAGCAGCTCAGGTTCAGGTTTTGTGCCTTTGTCTGACGCAGTATGGGGGGTTGTTTCAGGATATATGGTCTTGTGGATCACAAACATTCTGTTTTTCGCCTTTACTGGCAGGCACGGACTGGGTCAGGGGGATTACAAGTTACTGGCAATGTTTGGCGCATGGTCAGGAATCGCGAATGTTATATGTGTTTTATCCATAGCACCGGCAATTGCATTTCTTTTTTTGTTGTTAAGCCGGCCAGCCAACTGTACTAAGTTAATTCCTTTCGGCCCATCCCTCGTCATTGCTGAAACTATCAGCATTATACTGTTTCATACTGATATTCTGGAATATGGATTTGAAGTTTTTAGTTAAGTGAAACAAGGGCACTATGTTGAAAATATAATCGTGCTACTGCTTTATTGCTATGTATAAAATCTTGCCTTTAAAATGATTCATTCTGTTCGACATATTGGTACTTACAAATCATTATCATCAATAGAATAAAAAACCAGGAGTCCTATATAAGTGACAGGATCCCTATGTAAGCGAAAGACCATATGCCAATACATATAGACTTCGGACAACAGACGAACTGATATAATTTAAATATTGGATGATGAATATTCACGCCGCACAGGAAAACTACTCGGGCCGTATTTTGTAATAAAATCGTTAAAAATAAGAAAAAAGTTACTTGTGGTTCAATTCACACTTTGAATCAATATTCACAAGTGCCGATAACGCAATAACGTCCATTTATATTTAGTGCAAACAGCCAGATTTATCGCATCATTACTCACTTTCACAAAACAGATCTTTACGTTTTAGTGAATGCACGAAGAGTATGTAATTACTATTGCAGCTTGAGTTTTCAACCAATCAATATCATCATATTATTTTTTTACATTAATTTTATTTGGCTGGACAGATAAGCAATTATTTTGTTGAAGGTAAGATATGAATACGGTTGTTTGTGTTGTTAGTAAGAATCATTTGATCACAGGGGCTGTAGTGTTTCTCCTGGAAAAATTGCATAACCTCAAAATCCAACACTTTTATTCAATAGAAGATTTGGTTTCCACATTAAAAATGGAACCGGCACTAAGCTTCAGAAAAATTATTATAAATTACGATTATTATTATCATGACAGACTCATTGAAAGTATTATTTTTCTAAACAAAAGACATCACAATTCTAGAGATGTTTTATTCCTGACATCTAAAATGTTTCATCCAGCAATAAATGCTTTAGGGTTTGACACTATAGATGTCGACGCACCAATAAGCATGATAACGATGAGGCTACGTTTTGCCCTTAGGCCATCCCTGCCAGATTCAGAAAACACTCGAAAGAATCAATTGACTTATATGGAAAAGCTCGTCATAAATGATTTTTTTAGAGAAGGTAACAAATTAACAATCCCTGATAAAATTAAGTCCGTTCATAAAGGACATGCATTAAAAAAAATGGGAATTCATAACAGCGCAATGTATTTCCAGGTCTTCCGATATGGCATATCGGATGTATTGTCATATGCATTCCATCACAATATTTTATGCTGAACACCATATAAGCCTCACCTAACCTCAGATAATTAAAGGATTAATAATTTAAAAATCACCCTAATCAGCGCAGGACATTTCAATGTGACAAGAAAGTCAGTCCAATTTCAAGTCTTTCTTACAATGGGCTTACTGAGTCTCTCGTATGCCCTCTGCGTTCGAATTATGGCCAGTTAACGTCGATAGCGATACCTACACAGCATTAATTTTGGCGACCATAAGGCAGGTACAAGCTGGCACAATACAATTTTAAGGGGTTGCATTCTGTGTTACTCCTGAGCTTCAGTGTATGACACGGCACCTGATACAAGCCTTGAGGAGCACTACAGTGCTCTGGCAAGGTCAGAAACTACTAGCTTATCCACAGGATAAACCAAGCTCAGCACTTGAGTGAATGTACCTTCAGAAGGTTAATGCAAGGGAAAAACATATCGTATGGTCCCCCTGAATTCAGAGTATTGTCCAAGATCCATATTAAATGTTCTCTAAGCGCTTCAGACTATCTCTGAAGCGACTTAAACAACGTCAGAACCCGTTACCAAGGGGATAATAAAAAACACGTCTAAAAGTCGTTACAGAGAGGAATTTGCAATTCATCCCTCCTGTTGATTCTCATGCATGTAATCATTTCCCGCGGCTCAAAAAAGTAGTGAGTAATCAGTAGTGCTTAATAATTTATATCTTATTGTTTTTAAAGTATTTTTAAGACATTAGCTACAAATGTTCTAAATGTATATTCGTATAATAAAACGATTTATCCCTCGAAATCCCCCTTCCGCCGCCGGGTCTGCTAAGGCAAACGGGCATAACGGGTGAAAGCTCAGCAGAGGTACGCAAGCGGGTGATTGCGGCCCAGACGCGGCAGTACGCTCGTCAGAACAAGTTGAATGCACGGCTGGATAATGCCGGGATCCGGCAGTTTTGTTCTCTTAACGTTGAGGATGCGGGATGGCTGGAGGAGACGTTGACGCGGTTCGGACTGTCCATACGTGCGTGGCAGCGTTTGTTGAAAGTGGCCAGAACCATTGCTGACGTGGAGGGGTGCACTGACATTGAGAGGAAACATTTGCAGGAGGCGCTGAGCTACCGCGCTATCGATCGTTTACTGCTGCATTTGCAGAAATTGCTGGCATAAAAAAAGGGGCCGTAGCCCCTTCTTTTCATTTTAGTCATCAGACTCGGTGTAGTCTTCTGCACCTTCCATCTGCGGCTTGCCGCCAGACAGCGTATGGAAGCGCTTTGGACGCTTAATGCGCGCCATGTACTTGATCCATACACGTTCCGCTTCAGACTCCGGCTCACGCTCACCACGGCAAACAGAAACAAACTGTTTTTCGTCTTCGGTAGCAGGTTCACGCTTACCCAGATCCAGCTCGTTAAAGGCATAACCATGGCGCTCAAGCAGTTGAGCTTCTTTGATGGTGAAATCGCCGTGACGAGAGAACCCGCGCGGATAATGTTTATTGTCGAAAAAACGATTAGTCGTCGTAAAGCTTTCCGCCATCCTACACGCTCCTAATTCTTTGGCCGAGCTATTTATGGCGCGGAGTATTAGTTACGCTTGACAGAGTGTAAAACAAAACATTTAAATCATAACGACAAATAATTTTGCGGAGAAAGATGTGGATACGGAATTGCTTAAAACTTTCCTTGAAGTGAGCAGAACACGCCACTTTGGGCGAGCAGCTGAAGCCCTTTACCTGACGCAGTCAGCCGTCAGTTTTCGTATTCGACAGCTGGAAAATCAATTGGGTGTGAATCTTTTTACCCGCCATCGTAACAATATTCGCTTAACGCCTGCCGGTGAAAAACTGCTGCCGTACGCAGAAACGCTGATGAATACCTGGCAGGCGGCACGTAAAGAGGTGGCACATACTTCGAGGCATAATGAGTTCTCGATAGGGGCCAGCGCTTCTCTGTGGGAATGCATGCTAAGTCAGTGGCTTACCCGGCTATATCATTCACACGGGCACCTGCAATTTGAGGCCAGAATTGCACAACGGCAGTCGCTGGTTAAGCAACTTCATGAGCGCCAGCTTGATCTTCTGATCACCACCGAAGCCCCCAAGATGGACGAATTTAGCAGCCAGATTGTGGGCCAGTTTGGCCTGGCACTTTATGCGTCTGAACCTTCGATGATGAAGGCAGACCTGACCTATTTACGCCTTGAGTGGGGGCCGGATTTTCAGCAGCATGAGACGGGGTTGATTGCACCTGATGATGTTCCGCAGTTAACGACCAGCTCGGCAGAGATCGCCTGTCAGCAGCTGTCCCTGCTGAAAGGTTGTACCTGGTTACCTGTTCGCTGGGCAGACGCTAAAGCGGGGCTACACACCGTGATGGATTCCACCACGCTAACCAGGCCGCTGTATGCGATTTGGCTGCAAAACAGTGATAAGCAATCGCAGATAAAAGATATTCTAAAAATCAATGTAATGGATTAATACATCAGCCAGCAGGGATGCTGGCTGAAAATTAAGAAGAGCGTTTTCTGCCGTGTTTCAGGCGAAAAAAAATCCTTTGCCGAAGCAAAGGATTCTATATGGCAGGGGCGGAGAGACTCGAACTCGCGACACCCGGTTTTGGAGACCGGTGCTCTACCAACTGAGCTACGCCCCTAAAGTTTTTTGCCATTAAGCCTGCCAATTAGGCAGGCTTAATGTCTTAATAAGTGGCGGAACGGACGGGACTCGAACCCGCGACCCCCTGCGTGACAGGCAGGTATTCTAACCGACTGAACTACCGCTCCACCGAAGACTGCTTGTAACCACCGGATTAATGCACCGGCTTACTACTTAATTTGATGCCTGGCAGTTCCCTACTCTCACATGGGGAGACCCCACACTACCATCGGCGCTACGGCGTTTCACTTCTGAGTTCGGCATGGGGTCAGGTGGGACCACCGCGCTAAAGCCGCCAGGCAAATTCTGTTAAATCTGTATCAGAGCTGAAAATCGCGTCTCTCTTCGCCGAAACAGCTTCGGCGTTGTAAGGTTAAGCCTCACGGTTCATTAGTATCGGTTAGCTCAACGCATCGCTGCGCTTACACACCCGACCTATCAACGTCGTAGTCTTCAACGTTCCTTCAGGACCCTTAAAGGGTCAGGGAGAACTCATCTCGGGGCAAGTTTCGTGCTTAGATGCTTTCAGCACTTATCTTTTCCGCATTTAGCTACCGGGCAGTGCCATTGGCATGACAACCCGAACACCAGTGATGCGTCCACTCCGGTCCTCTCGTACTAGGAGCAGCCCCCCTCAATTCTCCAGCGCCCACGGCAGATAGGGACCGAACTGTCTCACGACGTTCTAAACCCAGCTCGCGTACCACTTTAAATGGCGAACAGCCATACCCTTGGGACCTACTTCAGCCCCAGGATGTGATGAGCCGACATCGAGGTGCCAAACACCGCCGTCGATATGAACTCTTGGGCGGTATCAGCCTGTTATCCCCGGAGTACCTTTTATCCGTTGAGCGATGGCCCTTCCATTCAGAACCACCGGATCACTATGACCTGCTTTCGCACCTGCTCGAGCCGTCACTCTCGCAGTCAAGCTAGCTTATGCCATTGCACTAACCTCCTGATGTCCGACCAGGATTAGCTAACCTTCGTGCTCCTCCGTTACTCTTTGGGAGGAGACCGCCCCAGTCAAACTACCCACCAGACACTGTCCGCAACCCGGATTACGGGTCTACGTTAGAACACCAGCCATTAAAGGGTGGTATTTCAAGGTCGGCTCCACGCAGACTGGCGTCCACGCTTCAAAGCCTCCCACCTATCCTACACATCAAGGACCAGTGTTCAGTGTCAAGCTATAGTAAAGGTTCACGGGGTCTTTCCGTCTTGCCGCGGGTACACTGCATCTTCACAGCGAGTTCAATTTCACTGAGTCTCGGGTGGAGACAGCCTGGCCATCATTACGCCATTCGTGCAGGTCGGAACTTACCCGACAAGGAATTTCGCTACCTTAGGACCGTTATAGTTACGGCCGCCGTTTACCGGGGCTTCGATCAAGAGCTTCGCGTTGCCGCTAACCCCATCAATTAACCTTCCGGCACCGGGCAGGCGTCACACCGTATACGTCCACTTTCGTGTTTGCACAGTGCTGTGTTTTTAATAAACAGTTGCAGCCAGCTGGTATCTTCGACTGATTTCAGCTCCACCCGCAGGGGCTTCACCTACATATCAGCGTGCCTTCTCCCGAAGTTACGGCACCATTTTGCCTAGTTCCTTCACCCGAGTTCTCTCAAGCGCCTTGGTATTCTCTACCTGACCACCTGTGTCGGTTTGGGGTACGATTTCGTGTTACCTGATGCTTAGAGGCTTTTCCTGGAAGCAGGGCATTTGTTACTTCAGCACCGTAGTGCCTCGTCATCACACCTCAGCGTTAAAAGGTACCGGATTTACCTGGAACCTCCGCCTACATGCTTAAACCGGGACAACCGTCGCCCGGCTAACATAGCCTTCTCCGTCCCCCCTTCGCAGTAACACCAAGTACAGGAATATTAACCTGTTTCCCATCGACTACGCCTTTCGGCCTCGCCTTAGGGGTCGACTCACCCTGCCCCGATTAACGTTGGACAGGAACCCTTGGTCTTCCGGCGAGCGGGCTTTTCACCCGCTTTATCGTTACTTATGTCAGCATTCGCACTTCTGATACCTCCAGCATGCCTCACAGCACACCTTCAACGGCTTACAGAACGCTCCCCTACCCAACAACACATAGTGTCGCTGCCGCAGCTTCGGTGCATGGTTTAGCCCCGTTACATCTTCCGCGCAGGCCGACTCGACCAGTGAGCTATTACGCTTTCTTTAAATGATGGCTGCTTCTAAGCCAACATCCTGGCTGTCTGTGCCTTCCCACATCGTTTCCCACTTAACCATGACTTTGGGACCTTAGCTGGCGGTCTGGGTTGTTTCCCTCTTCACGACGGACGTTAGCACCCGCCGTGTGTCTCCCGTGATAACATTCTTCGGTATTCGTAGTTTGCATCGGGTTGGTAAGCCGGGATGGCCCCCTAGCCGAAACAGTGCTCTACCCCCGAAGATGAGTTCACGAGGCGCTACCTAAATAGCTTTCGGGGAGAACCAGCTATCTCCCGGTTTGATTGGCCTTTCACCCCCAGCCACAAGTCATCCGCTAATTTTTCAACATTAGTCGGTTCGGTCCTCCAGTTAGTGTTACCCAACCTTCAACCTGCCCATGGCTAGATCACCGGGTTTCGGGTCTATACCCTGCAACTTAACGCCCAGTTAAGACTCGGTTTCCCTTCGGCTCCCCTATACGGTTAACCTTGCTACAGAATATAAGTCGCTGACCCATTATACAAAAGGTACGCAGTCACACCACGAAGGTGCTCCCACTGCTTGTACGTACACGGTTTCAGGTTCTTTTTCACTCCCCTCGCCGGGGTTCTTTTCGCCTTTCCCTCACGGTACTGGTTCACTATCGGTCAGTCAGGAGTATTTAGCCTTGGAGGATGGTCCCCCCATATTCAGACAGGATACCACGTGTCCCGCCCTACTCTTCGAGTTCACAGCCTGTGTGCTTTCGTGTACGGGACTGTCACCCTGTACCGTGCGACTTTCCAGACGCTTCCACTAACACACAAGCTGATTCAGACTCTGGGCTGCTCCCCGTTCGCTCGCCGCTACTGGGGGAATCTCGGTTGATTTCTTTTCCTCGGGGTACTTAGATGTTTCAGTTCCCCCGGTTCGCCTCGTTAACCTATGTATTCAGTTAACGATAGTGCAACGAATTGCACTGGGTTTCCCCATTCGGACATCGCCGGGTCAAAGGTTCATATCACCTCGCCGGCGCTTTTCGCAGATTAGCACGTCCTTCATCGCCTCTGACTGCCAGGGCATCCACCGTGTACGCTTAGTCGCTTAACCTCACAACCCGAAGATGTTTCACTTCTGATTGCGAAAATTTGAGAGACTCGAACACACCATTAAAGATGTGTCGTTTCAATTTTCAGCTTGATCCAGATTTTTAAAGAGCAAAACTTCGCAGTGCACCTTTTCAGGTTCACTCTGAAGTTTTCTTGTGTTCGCAGTAAAAGATGGTGGAGCTATGCGGGATCGAACCGCAGACCTCCTGCGTGCAAAGCAGGCGCTCTCCCAGCTGAGCTATAGCCCCATCGTTTGTAATCTCTGTACCGCTCATCCTTTAAAAGGAGTTTGGTAGGCCTGAGTGGACTTGAACCACCGACCTCACCCTTATCAGGGGTGCGCTCTAACCACCTGAGCTACAAGCCTGCAGAGATTTTTACTGCTGTTTTTCATCAGACAATCTGTGTGAGCACTACAAAGGCAGGTTCTTTAAGGTAAGGAGGTGATCCAACCGCAGGTTCCCCTACGGTTACCTTGTTACGACTTCACCCCAGTCATGAATCACAAAGTGGTAAGCGCCCTCCCGAAGGTTAAGCTACCTACTTCTTTTGCAACCCACTCCCATGGTGTGACGGGCGGTGTGTACAAGGCCCGGGAACGTATTCACCGTAGCATTCTGATCTACGATTACTAGCGATTCCGACTTCATGGAGTCGAGTTGCAGACTCCAATCCGGACTACGACGCACTTTATGAGGTCCGCTTGCTCTCGCGAGGTCGCTTCTCTTTGTATGCGCCATTGTAGCACGTGTGTAGCCCTACTCGTAAGGGCCATGATGACTTGACGTCATCCCCACCTTCCTCCAGTTTATCACTGGCAGTCTCCTTTGAGTTCCCGGCCGAACCGCTGGCAACAAAGGATAAGGGTTGCGCTCGTTGCGGGACTTAACCCAACATTTCACAACACGAGCTGACGACAGCCATGCAGCACCTGTCTCAGAGTTCCCGAAGGCACCAAAGCATCTCTGCTAAGTTCTCTGGATGTCAAGAGTAGGTAAGGTTCTTCGCGTTGCATCGAATTAAACCACATGCTCCACCGCTTGTGCGGGCCCCCGTCAATTCATTTGAGTTTTAACCTTGCGGCCGTACTCCCCAGGCGGTCGACTTAACGCGTTAGCTCCGGAAGCCACGCCTCAAGGGCACAACCTCCAAGTCGACATCGTTTACGGCGTGGACTACCAGGGTATCTAATCCTGTTTGCTCCCCACGCTTTCGCACCTGAGCGTCAGTCTTTGTCCAGGGGGCCGCCTTCGCCACCGGTATTCCTCCAGATCTCTACGCATTTCACCGCTACACCTGGAATTCTACCCCCCTCTACAAGACTCTAGCCTGCCAGTTTCGAATGCAGTTCCCAGGTTGAGCCCGGGGATTTCACATCCGACTTGACAGACCGCCTGCGTGCGCTTTACGCCCAGTAATTCCGATTAACGCTTGCACCCTCCGTATTACCGCGGCTGCTGGCACGGAGTTAGCCGGTGCTTCTTCTGCGGGTAACGTCAATTGCTGAGGTTATTAACCTCAACACCTTCCTCCCCGCTGAAAGTACTTTACAACCCGAAGGCCTTCTTCATACACGCGGCATGGCTGCATCAGGCTTGCGCCCATTGTGCAATATTCCCCACTGCTGCCTCCCGTAGGAGTCTGGACCGTGTCTCAGTTCCAGTGTGGCTGGTCATCCTCTCAGACCAGCTAGGGATCGTCGCCTAGGTGAGCCGTTACCCCACCTACTAGCTAATCCCATCTGGGCACATCTGATGGCAAGAGGCCCGAAGGTCCCCCTCTTTGGTCTTGCGACGTTATGCGGTATTAGCTACCGTTTCCAGTAGTTATCCCCCTCCATCAGGCAGTTTCCCAGACATTACTCACCCGTCCGCCGCTCGTCACCCGAGAGCAAGCTCTCTGTGCTACCGCTCGACTTGCATGTGTTAGGCCTGCCGCCAGCGTTCAATCTGAGCCATGATCAAACTCTTCAATTTAAGTTTGATGCTCGTGAATTAAACTTCGTAATGAATTACGTATGTTCACTCAGAGACTTGGTATTCATTTATTGTCCGAAGACATTAAGAATCCATGTCACTTTGAGTGCCCACACAGATTGTCTGATAAATTGTTAAAGAGCAGTTGCAACGCGGCGTTAAGCTCACCGTTGCGAGGTCCCGTATATTACGTTTTCCTCATTCAGAGTCAAGTGATTATTTTCGCTTTTCTCTGCTGGCGTTCATCTCTGAACCCCGCTAACCCGGCGGCCTGTAAGCCGTTGTTCCGTGTCAGTGGAGGCGCATTATAGGGAGTTCTCAGACGTTGACAACCCCTCTTTTAAAAAAAACTTTCAACCGTCTCTTTTTTGCTCAAAACCGTGCTACAGCGCCAGTTTTTCGAGCGTTTCAAAGCCATAACGGCGTAAAACGGGTAAAAGTTGCTCAGTCTCTTTCGTGATGGCCATACAAAACGCGATATTCGCATCGGTAGATTTCGCATCGGGTGCTTCGTGCTCCAGCAACCAGGCCGTACGACGGGCGATAGCCGCACCGGAATCCACCAGGCGTGTGCCCTCCGGCAGCACTTCTAATAGCTCTTCCTGTAATAGCGGGAAGTGGGTGCAGCCCAGCACAACGGTATCCGGGGGTTCTGGCATCCGCAGCCACGGACGAAGAATACGACGCAGCTCGTCGAGTGATACCGCCTTGCCATGCAGCTTCGCTTCCGCCATCTCCACCAGCTCAGCCGAACCCAGCATTGCAATCTGGCATTCGTGGGCAAAACGGTCGATTAGCTCGCGGGTATAAGGACGCTTTACCGTACCCCGCGTGGCCAGCAGGCCCACAATGCCGTTCGCAGTCAGGCGGGCGGCAGGCTTTATTGCAGGAACGACGCCCACAACCGGGAACTGGAATTTTTCACGCAGGGCGGGAAGAGAAACGGTGCTCGCCGTATTACAGGCGATGACGGCCAGCGCAAGGGGATAGCGCTTTTGTACCGCGGTGACGATTTCAACCACACGCTCAACAATAAAATCTTCGCTCTTTTCCCCATACGGGAAAGCGACGTTATCGAAGGCGTAGATGTAATGGAGATCCGGCAGGAGATGCCGAATCTCATCATAGACCGAAAGCCCACCGACGCCGGAATCAAACACCAGCACGGTGGGACGCGGATTAGAAGGTGTAGCTGCCAGACAAGGTGTATTCCCGTCCTGCAGTTTGGTAGCCATAAACTGTCTCGTAATCTTTATCGAACAGGTTGGCTATTTTACCACGAACTGTGAGATGTGAGGTGACAGGATACGAAACTGCGACATCCCACAGGCTGACACCGCCCAATTTTACTTTCTCAGACGGATAAGTGCCAAAGTCGGTGTCGTAACGCGTACCGAGATAGTGATAAGTCAGGCTCCAGTCGAAATCATAGATCTGCGTATCGAGCTGATATTTCACCTGCTGTTTAGCACGACGGTCCAGAAGCTCGTTGGTTGCGGCATTGCGGGCATCCACATAGTCGTAGCCAACGGTATGCGTCAACGGGCCCGTATCAAATGATGCAGTCGCTTCCACACCTTTAATGCGTGCTTTACCGACGTTGTAATATTGCTGGAGGTTATTATCGAAGTCGATGAGATTATCAACGTCATTACGGTAGCCGGATACGCGCCAGCTCACGCCCGCCGTCAGGCCTTCAAACGCACCTTCCCACTGCTTGCTCTCTTCTGGATCAAGATGGTCATTGCCATAAAAACCATAGAGCTGACCCAGATTCGGTGCTTTATAGGCCGTACCATAAGAAGCAACGAAGCGGTAACCCTCCACGAACTCCCAGGCCGCACTACTTTGCCAGGTGCCATGGCGACCGAACTGAGAGTTGTCATCGCTGCGAACCGCCCCTTCCAGGGTGAAGTCACCAAACTGCTGCAGCCCGGTCAGGTAGACGCCGGTGTTACGCAGGTCGTAGCCGTTGGTCACGTAGTTTGTACCCGGCTCGGTGCTCTGCTTCTGCCAGTCAACGCCCGCGCCAATGTTCCCATGGCCAACATCAACGGAGTTGAGCCACTGGACGTTGTACTGTTTGATTTCATCCAGCGTGGCTGTCGAATCGTAACGCCCCAAATTTGGATCGTAGTTATAGTCCTTGCTGTGGCTATAGCTGGTGAGCAGCTGTGAATGGAAGATGTCATCGTTGAAGCGCAATCCTGCATCCCAGGTCTGACTATAAAGCTGGCGGGTATCGACCAGTACGTCAGGAGTAAATGAGCTGTAGTAACCGTCGTAGGCAGTACGGTTGCTGTAGCCAAAGCCGCGAACAAATCCGCTCCACTGGTCTGAGAATGCGTGTTCCAGTGCACCGTAGAGCGTTTTATTCATAAAGCCGTCGCGATCGGTCTGGGCAAGGCCACCATTATTGCCGTCTGCAACCACATCAAACCCTTTGGTATAGGTGTAATCACCCGCAAGCGTGACGCGCGTGCTGTCGCCCAATGTTTGCTGGGTACTGCCGCCATAATTCTGGTAACCATGCGACCCGACACCTGCATTCAGCGTGGTACCGTCCTTCGCGCGAGTGGTAATAATGTTTACGACTCCGCCGATCGCGTCCGAGCCGTATACCGCCGAACGCGGTCCACGAACATATTCGATACGCTGCACCAGAGAGATCGGGAACTGGCTGAGATCGGACGACCCCGTAACGCCCGCCTGGTTAAGGCGGATCCCATCAACAAGGATCAGGACGTGGCTGGAGTTTGTGCCACGGATAAAGAGAGAAGAGAGTTGCCCCATCCCGCCATTTTGCGCCGTATCCACACCGGGCAGGCGACGCATAACATCCAGGACCGAGGTTGATTGCCAACGGTCAATATCGGCACGCGTAACAACCGTGTTTGCAGCCAGGATAGTTTTTTCAGGTTGTTCAAAACGATTTGCCGTCACCACCAACGAGTCTGCGCTATCCTGCGCCCAGCCCGAAAATGCCGTGACGGACAACGCCGTCAACAGCGATACTTTTTTAATCATTGTTAAAGCATCCACAATATAAGAAGGATGCCGCAGGCCTCATCGATAGCACGCGATGATGAAACCAAATGCGACGTGATCCCGGCAGGTCTTCGGGCTAGGTGGCTATATAAGGATGAAGACTTCCCATTTTCACAGTGTCTACAACGCTCATCCCGCCAGTCTTTACCGCTGCGCGTCAGCTCCAGATTTACACTGGATTCCCTTTTCACTCTCAGGAGACCGGAAACAGAATGCTACAATTAGACACGTATGGATGTCCAGACAGCTATTGCCCATTAAATCTGGACATCCCCTGAACAATGCCTACAATCCCCGCGTAATTCTTTATCACTCAGGACGCATCATGACCCCAGAACACCTCCCGACAGAACAGTACGACGCGCAGCTGGCAGAGAAAGTCGTCCGCCTGCAAAGTATGATGACGCCTTTCAACGCGCCCGTTCCCGAGGTGTTCCGCTCTCCTGTCAGTCACTACCGCATGCGCGCCGAGTTCCGCATCTGGCACGACGGCGACGACCTGTACCACATCATTTTCGATCAGCAGACGAAGTCCCGTATTCGCGTGGACAGCTTTCCGGCGGCGAGCGAACTCATTAACCAGTTAATGACGCTGATAATGGACGGCGTGCGCAACAATCCGGTGCTGCGTAACAAGCTGTTCCAGGTTGACTACCTGACCACGCAAAGCAATCAGGCGATTGTCTCTCTGCTGTACCACAAAGCGCTCAATGACGAGTGGCGCGAGCAGGCAGAAGCGCTGCGCGATGCGCTGCGCGCGCAGAACATCAACGTTCATCTGATTGGCCGCGCGACAAAAACCAAAATCATGCTGGATCAGGACTACATCGACGAGCGTCTGCCGGTAGCGGGCAAAGAGATGGTTTATCGTCAGGTCGAAAACAGCTTCACCCAGCCGAATGCCGCGATGAACGTGCAGATGCTGGAGTGGGCGCTGAACGCAACGGAAGGATCAACGGGCGATCTGCTCGAGCTCTACTGTGGTAACGGCAACTTCTCGCTGGCGCTGGCGCGTAACTTCGACCGCGTTCTGGCAACGGAAATCGCCAAACCGTCGGTTGCCGCCGCGCAGTACAATATTGCCGCTAACCATATCGACAACGTGCAGATCATTCGTATGGCCGCAGAAGAGTTCACGCAGGCCATGAACGGCGTACGCCAGTTTAACCGCCTGGAAGGGATCGATCTCAAGAGCTACCAGTGCGAGACAATTTTTGTCGACCCGCCGCGCAGTGGCCTGGACAGCGAAACCGAGAAGATGGTGCAGGCGTACCCGCGCATTTTATACATCTCCTGTAACCCGGAGACGCTGTGCAAGAACCTTGAAACATTAGGCCAAACGCACAAGGTTGAACGTCTGGCGCTGTTCGATCAGTTCCCGTATACGCACCATATGGAGTGCGGCGTACTGCTCACGGCGAAGTAATGTGGCCTTGTAGGGCAGGTAAGCGAAGCGCCACCTGCCAAAAAAAGCCGGATGGCGCTTCGCTTATCCGGCCTACAATGACAAAACTCTTTACTCCGGTAACTGGCTTTTACGGCTACGCATGCGCGAGCCAATCCAGAACACCAGCGCCACAGACAGTACCGCAGGGAAGAAGTTAGAGCCGATATCCGGATATTCCGCGCGAACCACCGTGCTATACAGCAATACGCCCAGAATAAAGCAGGCAGCGGCCAGCCCCGGTAACCCCACCGGCATGGTGCGGTTCAGGTAGCGTTGATGCAGGCAGTAAACCGTCAGCACCAGCGCAATAAGCGGGAAAATCGAAAACGGCACGATGGAGCTAAAAATAGCGGCGAACGTACCATTAATGGATAAGCCAGCGATCAATGCCAGCAACAGCGTCCCTTTATCCTGACCTGACTGTTTCATTACTCACCTTCACTCTTCGGTTTGATGTGCCAGTTTCTCTTGTTCACGGCGATACCAGTAGTACGCGCCTTTGGAGATCATCCTGAGCTGCAATACCAGTCGCTCTTCAAGCTGCTTGCGTTGTTCAATGCTGACATCCAGCGCTTCGGCACCCGCGCTGAACACTATCGTCACCATCGCCTCAGCCTGTGCTTCAGTAAAGGCACGCGGCATATGGTTTTCGAGTTCAAGATAGTCGGCAAGTTCCGCGATGAAGTGCTGAATTTCACGCGCGACGGCGGCACGGAACGCTGCCGATGTGCCCGAACGTTCGCGCAGAAGCAGACGAAACGCGTTAGGGTTATTGCCGATAAACTCCATAAATGTCGACACGGAAGTGCGGATCACGCTGCCCCCTTTGGCGATACGCTGACGCGCCTGGCGCATCAGCTGACGCAGCATCAGACCGCTCTCGTCCACCATAGTCAGGCCCAGTTCATCCACATCACGGAAATGACGATAGAAGGACGTTGGCGCAATCCCGGCCTCGCGTGCGACTTCGCGCAGGCTCAAACTGGCAAAACTCCGCTCAGCACTCAGTTGACTGAATGCGGCTTCCACCAGCGAACGCCGGGTTTTCTCTTTTTGTTGTGCTCTTACGCCCATCACGATAGTTGAATCCTTCCAAAGGCCTGATGGCACTATACCAGAGAATAAAATTAATCTGTTTGCCTGGCTTTGTGAATGATTGTTTACGTGCGGTTTGTGCTCCACTGCCGGAAAAAAGCACAACGATAATTGGGTTACCCTAGCAATGATGTTATGATTCTGTTGCTTTTATGTATAAGAACAGGTAAGCCTTGCCATGCCACATTCCTACGATTACGACGCAATAGTTATTGGTTCCGGCCCCGGCGGCGAAGGTGCTGCTATGGGTCTGGTGAAACAGGGAGCCAGAGTAGCGGTCATCGAGCGCTACCATAATGTCGGCGGCGGTTGCACCCACTGGGGCACCATCCCTTCGAAAGCCCTCCGCCACGCCGTTAGCCGCATTATCGAATTTAATCAAAACCCTCTTTACAGCGACCACTCCCGACTTCTTCGTTCATCCTTTGCTGACATCCTGAATCACGCGGATACCGTTATTAACCAGCAGACACGCATGCGTCAGGGATTTTATGAGCGTAACCACTGTGAAATTTTGCAGGGCAACGCGCATTTTGTAGATGAACACACACTTGCACTCGAATGCCACGACGGCTCGGTTGAAACCATCACGGCTGAAAAATTTGTGATCGCCTGCGGCTCACGTCCGTACCATCCGGCAGACGTGGACTTCTCGCACCCGCGCGTCTACGACAGCGACTCGATTCTGAGCCTGCACCATGAACCCCGCCACGTCATTATCTATGGTGCAGGGGTCATTGGTTGCGAATATGCGTCAATCTTCCGCGGAATGGACGTCAAAGTTGACCTGATCAACACCCGCGACCGCCTGCTGGCGTTCCTCGATCAGGAGATGTCGGACTCCCTCTCCTACCACTTCTGGAATAGCGGCGTGGTGATTCGCCACAACGAAGAGTACGAGAAAATCGAAGGCTGTGACGACGGGGTGATCATGCACCTGAAGTCCGGCAAGAAGCTGAAAGCAGACTGCCTGCTCTACGCCAACGGCCGTACCGGCAACACCGATTCCCTGCAACTGGGAAATATCGGGCTTGAAACCGACAGCCGCGGTCAGCTGAAGGTCAACAGCATGTATCAGACCGCCCTGCCGCACGTTTACGCGGTCGGCGACGTGATTGGCTACCCAAGCCTGGCCTCAGCCGCTTACGACCAGGGACGCATAGCCGCACAGGCGCTGGTAAAAGGCGAAGCGACGGCGCACCTGATCGAAGATATTCCGACCGGCATCTATACCATCCCGGAAATCAGTTCAGTCGGCAAAACCGAGCAGCAGCTGACGTCAATGAAGGTGCCTTACGAGGTGGGTCGTGCGCAGTTTAAACATCTGGCGCGGGCGCAAATCGTGGGGATGAGCGTGGGAACGCTGAAAATCCTGTTCCATCGCGAGACGAAAGAGATCCTCGGTATTCACTGCTTTGGTGAACGCGCGGCGGAAATCATTCATATCGGCCAGGCGATAATGGAGCAGAAAGGCGGTGGTAACACCATTGAGTACTTCGTTAACACCACCTTTAACTACCCGACCATGGCGGAAGCCTACCGGGTAGCGGCACTAAACGGCCTGAACCGCCTGTTTTAACGCGCTGTCGAAATGGCCATCCATCGAACCACGGATGGCCTCTGCCAGCTGCTCATAGCGGCTGCGCAGCGGTGAACCCGGGCGATAAACCAGGCCGATAGTGCGACGCGGCTCTGGCTTGATGCACGGCAAATAGACCACGCCATCACGTTTACGCTCGTGCGGCACCGCCAGCGCAGGCAGCAGCGTAATACCGCTTCCCGCCGCCACCATATTACGCAGCGTTTCCAGGCTGGTTGCGCGGAAATGGGTATCCTCATCCGCACCCGCTTCAAAGCAGAAGCCCATCGCCTGATCGCGCAGGCAGTGGCCATCTTCCAGCATCAGCAGCTTTTCACCGGCCAGATCGGCCATCGGCACGCGATCGCGGTTCGCCCACGGGTGATCTTCGTAGATCGCCAGCATCATTGGCTCATCGAACAGCGGCACTTCAATAAAAGC
The DNA here is from genome assembly GCF_057224565.1 of Enterobacter sp. 3U4. Taxonomy (NCBI): domain Bacteria; kingdom Pseudomonadati; phylum Pseudomonadota; class Gammaproteobacteria; order Enterobacterales; family Enterobacteriaceae; genus Enterobacter; species Enterobacter sp. 3U4. The sequence goes on along the minus strand of NZ_CP136665.1, from coordinate 4,171,269 downwards.
TTCACTCTCTTTTACCAGTGCCAGAATGGCGCAGTCGAGCTTGCCGCTGTCCAGCTGCGCCAGCAGCTGATGGGTTTGCGCTTCATGCAGGTACATTTCGAGTTTCGGGAACGTCTGGTGCAGCATCGGAATGATGTGCGGCAACAGGTACGGGCCAACGGTTGGGATCAGGCCAATATGCAGCGGGCCGGACATGGCCTCCCCCTGCTGGCTTGCCATTTCCTTGAGCACTTTGACCTCGCGCAGCACGGTGCGCGCCTGATCCACCAGCAGAAGACCTGCCTGTGTGAACAGAACCTTACGGCTGGTGCGCTCCAGCAGCATCACGCCCAGCTCGTCTTCCAGCTTGCGGATCTGGCCGCTCAGCGTGGGCTGGCTGACGTGGCAGGAATCTGCCGCGCGGCGAAAGTGACGATGCTCGGCTAACGCTACCAGGTATTCAAGATCACGAATATTCATTATTCATCCTCCGTCGCCACGATAGTTCATGGCGATAGATAGCATAGCAACGAACGATTATCCCTATCAAGCATTCTGTTGAATAATACACCACATAGACGAGGCGGCACGTGTTTGACCCTTGACGTCCCCGCACCGTCAACGAGTTTCTCTCAAAACTCGAACAACTAAAGCCAACGTGAACTTTTGCGGACCCCATGGTCCGCTTTTTTTTTTGCGTAAAAAACCGGAGATAAAAGCAAAATGGCAATCGCAGTTGCCATTTTTAGTGATTAATCCCTTTCCCCTGAAGATTTTCATAAGCATCTCTTATCTGGCGCAATGCGAATTAAATTTCGTAAATTGCCCTCATTTATTCGTTTGCTGAACCGTTTTCGCAGCAATTGACGACGGGGGTTTTACGTGGCTTTATAAAGGGAGATGACAAAATAATGTCCAGAAAATTTTCGCCTGGGCATAAACAAAAATGATGGGGTGACTGGGTTTTTATGAACGAACAATATTCCGCGTTGCGTAGTAATGTCAGTATGCTCGGCAAAGTGCTTGGAGATACCATCAAAGATGCGTTGGGGGAGAATATCCTCGACCGCGTTGAAACCATCCGCAAGCTGTCTAAATCTTCTCGTGCCGGAAACGAGGCTAGTCGTCAGGAGCTGCTCACCACCTTGCAGAACCTCTCTAACGATGAGCTGCTGCCCGTTGCACGCGCATTCAGTCAGTTCCTGAACCTGGCAAATACCGCAGAGCAATACCACAGCATTTCGCCAAATGGCGAAGCGGCCAGCAACCCGGAAGTCATTGCCCGCACCCTTCGTAAACTGAAAGACCAGCCGGACCTCAACGAAGCCACCATCAAAAAAGCGGTGGAGTCGCTTTCGCTGGAGCTGGTGCTGACCGCACACCCCACCGAAATTACCCGTCGCACCCTGATCCACAAAATGGTGGAAGTGAACAACTGTCTGAAGCAGTTAGATAACAAAGACATTGCCGACTACGAACGCAACCAGCTGATGCGCCGTCTGCGCCAGCTGATTGCCCAGTCCTGGCACACCGATGAAATTCGTAAGCATCGTCCAAGCCCGGTCGACGAAGCCAAATGGGGCTTTGCGGTGGTGGAAAACAGCCTGTGGGAAGGGGTGCCGAACTACCTGCGCGAGCTGAACGAACAGCTGGAAGAGAACCTTGGCTACCGTCTGCCGGTCGACTTTGTTCCGGTTCGTTTCACCTCCTGGATGGGCGGCGACCGCGACGGCAACCCGAACGTGACCGCGGAAATTACCCGTCACGTCCTGCTGCTGAGCCGCTGGAAAGCGACCGACCTGTTCCTGAAAGACATTCAGGTGCTGATCTCCGAGCTGTCGATGGTTGAAGCGACGCCTGAACTGCGCGCGCTGGCCGGTGAAGAAGGCGCCAGCGAGCCGTACCGTTTCCTGATGAAAAAACTGCGTGGTCAGCTGATGGCCACTCAGGCCTGGCTGGAAGCGCGCCTGAAAGGCCAGCGCCTGCCAAAACCAGAAGGCCTGCTCAGCCAGAACGAACAGCTCTGGGAGCCGCTGTACGCCTGTTATAAATCACTCCAGGCCTGCGGGATGGGCATCATCGCCAACGGCGAACTGCTCGACACCCTGCGTCGCGTGAAGTGTTTCGGCGTGCCGCTGGTGCGTATCGACGTACGTCAGGAAAGTACCCGTCATACCGAAGCCCTGGGCGAGCTGACCCGCTATCTCGGCATAGGCGATTATGAAAGCTGGTCCGAAGCCGACAAACAGGCCTTCCTGATCCGCGAGCTGAACTCAAAGCGCCCTCTGCTGCCACGCAACTGGGAGCCAAGCAACGAAACCCGCGAAGTGCTCAACACCTGTAAAGCGATCGTGGACGCACCGAAAGGATCGGTCGCCGCCTATGTGATCTCTATGGCGAAGACCCCGTCCGACGTACTGGGCGTTCACCTTCTGCTAAAAGAAGCGGGAATCGACTACGCTCTGCCGGTCGCCCCGCTGTTTGAGACCCTCGACGACCTGAACAACGCCAACGACGTCATGACCCAGCTGCTGAATATCGACTGGTACCGCGGCTTTATTCAGGGCAAGCAGATGGTGATGATTGGCTATTCCGACTCCGCGAAAGATGCGGGCGTGATGGCGGCGTCCTGGGCGCAGTATCAGGCGCAGGACGCACTGATCAAAACCTGTGAGAAAGCCGGTATTGAGCTTACCCTGTTCCACGGACGCGGTGGCTCGATTGGCCGTGGCGGCGCACCCGCTCACGCAGCGCTGCTGTCACAGCCGCCGGGAAGCCTTAAAGGCGGCCTGCGCGTCACCGAGCAGGGCGAGATGATCCGCTTCAAGTACGGCCTGCCGGAAGTGACCATCAGCAGCCTGTCGCTCTATACCAGCGCGATCCTGGAAGCAAACCTGCTGCCACCGCCGGAGCCGAAAGCATCCTGGTGCCATATCATGGACGAATTGTCTGATATCTCCTGCGATCTGTACCGCGGCTACGTGCGTGAAAACAAAGACTTCGTCCCTTACTTCCGCTCGGCCACGCCTGAGCAGGAGCTGGGTAAACTGCCGCTGGGATCACGACCTGCGAAGCGTCGCCCAACCGGTGGCGTAGAGTCTCTGCGCGCGATTCCGTGGATCTTCGCCTGGACTCAGAACCGTTTGATGCTGCCCGCCTGGCTGGGTGCCGGTGCCGCGCTGCAAAAAGTGGTGGAAGACGGCAAACAGAGCGAACTGGAAACCATGTGCCGCGACTGGCCGTTCTTCTCTACCCGTCTGGGCATGCTGGAGATGGTCTTCTCGAAAGCTGACCTGTGGCTGGCGGAATACTACGACCAGCGTCTGGTGAAACCAGAGCTGTGGGCGCTGGGTAAAGAGCTGCGCGAACTGCTGGAAGGCGACATCAAAGTGGTACTGGACATCGCCAACGACTCACATCTGATGGCGGACCTGCCGTGGATTGCCGAGTCTATTCAGCTGCGTAACATCTACACCGACCCGCTGAACGTCCTGCAGGCAGAGCTGCTGCACCGTTCGCGTCTGGCGGAAGAAGAAGGTAAAGAGCCGGATCCGCGGGTTGAACAGGCGTTGATGGTAACGATTGCAGGCGTTGCGGCGGGTATGCGTAACACCGGCTAATACTATATGCCTGACGGCGCCGCGCTTTCCCGGGCCTACGTTAAGTAGCCCGGGTAAGCGTTAGCGCCACCCGGCACATTTCGGTAGTCTTCTCATGCATTCCGACATCATCCGAATTTTGGCAGACCTGGTAAACCGCACGTTACCGCTGGGTCAGATTCATTTCTCAGCTATGGCTGAACAGCATCCCCGAACATCTCCCTGCCTCGTCATTACCCTTGATAACCCCTGTGAGGCGATATTTTCATCCTTTGGACACTTAACGCATCCATCGCCAAACGCCCTGAGCATACATTTCGGTAAGCAGCTGCTGACAATCGAGTTACAGCATGACAATACGCTTTTGCAGCAGCTCCAGGTTGCCCGCCGCGGTCCACGAACGGGTGCTTTTCTTCTGCAGACGCTAACCGAATTACAGATGCAGCCGGATGAGCAAAACACCGCGATACTGGTGGTATTAAGCTTGCTCAGCCACTGCAGGGATCTACTTGGCAGCGATATCCACACCGCCAGCCGCAGCCGCGCGCTGTTTGAGGCCATTCGCCGCTTCATCGAAGAACATCATGCTTCGGCGTTAACCCGTGAATCTGTGGCGCAGGCGTTCTACATCTCGCCAAACTACCTTTCCCACCTCTTTCAGAAGACAGGCAACGTGGGGTTCAACGAATATCTGACGCGAACGCGACTCGAACACGCCCGCCAGCTGCTGAAAGGCTACGATCTTAAAATCAAAGATATCGCCGCAACCTGTGGGTTTACAGACAGCAATTACTTCTGCCGTCTCTTTCGCAAGCACACCGAACGTTCCCCCTCCGAATATCGTCGCCAGTATCACAGCGAGCTGATCGCTAAAAAATAGCATTGTGATCGCTCTCGCACTTCGCTAAGGACATTACATTTATCCAGTATTTGGCAAAATTGGCCTGTATCCGCCCTGCCTGCCCGCGCCTTATCCTTGATTCAACCTTTCTGACTTAAGGAAAAATAATGGAACTGTACCTGGATACCGCCAACGTGGCGGAAGTTGAACGTCTGGCCCGCATCTTTCCTATTGCGGGCGTCACCACCAACCCGAGCATCATCGCCGCCAGCCGTGAATCCATCTGGGACGTGCTGCCGCGTCTGCAAAAAGCCATCGGACCGGAAGGCACGCTGTTTGCTCAAACCATGAGCCGCGATGCCGAAGGCATGGTGGCGGAAGCCAAACGTCTGAGTAACGCCATCCCGGACATTGTGGTGAAAATCCCGGTGACGGCTCAGGGGCTCATCGCGATTAAGGCATTGAAAAAAGAGGGCATAACCACGCTGGGAACCGCCGTTTACAGCGCGGCGCAGGGCTTGCTCGCCGCACTCGCAGGGGCGAAATATGTCGCGCCGTATGTAAACCGCGTTGACGCTCAGGGCGGGGACGGCATTCGCATGGTCCAGGAACTGCAGTCCCTTCTGGAGCTGCACGCGCCGGAAAGCAGGGTGCTGGCCGCCAGCTTCAAAACGCCGCGTCAGGCGCTGGACTGCCTGTTGGCGGGATGCGAGGCAATCACGCTTCCCTTAGACGTAGCGCAACAAATGCTCGGCACGCCAGCGGTAGAGTCAGCCATAGAGAAGTTCGAGCAGGACTGGAAAAACGCGTTTGGTAACCTCAACCTCTAAGGGAGAACTGTTATGGACCGTATCATTCAATCGCCGGGAAAATATATCCAGGGCGCTGATGTGCTTACCCGTCTCGGCGACTATCTGAAACCCCTGGCCAATCGCTGGCTGGTTGTTGGCGATAAATTTGTGCTGGGTTTTGCCGAAGAGACCCTGCGTCAGAGTTTTAAAAAAGCCGAACTGCATGCCGAAATCGCGCCGTTTGGTGGCGAATGTTCACAAAATGAAATCGATAGACTGAAAAAACTGGCCGACAGCGCCGACTGTATGGCGGTGCTGGGCATTGGCGGCGGTAAAACGCTGGATACCGCCAAAGCGCTGGCCCATTTTATGGACGTTCCCGTCGCTATAGCCCCAACCATTGCCTCCACCGATGCGCCGTGCAGCGCCCTTTCCGTCATTTATACCGACAGCGGTGAGTTCGATCGCTACCTGATGCTGCCGCACAACCCGAACATGGTTATCGTCGATACCAAAGTGGTAGCGGGTGCACCGGCACGCCTGCTGGCTGCCGGGATTGGCGATGCGCTGGCGACGTGGTTTGAAGCACGCGCCTGCTCGCGCAGCGGCGCGACCACCATGGCGGGCGGCAAATGTACGCAGGCTGCACTCGCGCTGGCCGAGCTGTGCTACAACACGCTGGTTGAAGAGGGTGAAAAAGCCATGCTGGCCGCGGAACAGCATGTGGTTACCCCGGCGCTGGAACGCATTATCGAAGCCAATACCTATCTCAGCGGCGTAGGCTTTGAAAGCGGTGGTCTGGCGGCGGCACACGCTATTCATAACGGCATGACGGCGGTACCGGATGCGCATCACTTCTATCACGGTGAAAAAGTGGCGTTTGGCACGCTGACGCAGCTGGTGCTGGAAAACGCGCCGGTTGAAGAAATAGAGACCGTCGCCGCGCTTTGCCACAGCGTTGGGCTGCCGATCACGCTGGCACAGCTGAACATAAAAGAGGATATCCCGGCGAAAATGCGTCTGATCGCCGAAGCGTCCTGTGCGGAAGGAGAAACCATCCACAACATGCCCGGCGGCGTCACGCCCGATCAGGTCTATGCGGCGCTGCTGGTGGCCGACCAGTATGGACAGCGATTCCTGCAGGAGTGGGAATAAATTGCGTGAATAAAAATCCCCGCATAAGCGGGGATTTTTTTGCCCGTAGGCCGGGTAAGCGTTAGCGCCACCCGGCACAACGGTTACTGCAGGTCAAACCGGTCCAGATCCATCACCTTCGCCCATGCGGCAACGAAGTCGCGGACAAACTTCTCATGCGCATCATCGCTGGCATAAACCTCTGCCAGCGCGCGCAGCACGGCGTTAGAACCGAAGACCAGATCGGCGCGGGTGGCGGTATATTTCACTTCACCGCTGGCACGATCGCTTCCGGCAAACAGCTCATTAGATTCGTCGGTTGCCTTCCACTGAGTGTTCATATCCAGCAGATTCACGAAGAAATCATTGCTCAGCACGCCTTCGCGGTTGGTGAACACGCCGTTCTTACTGCCATCAAAGTTTGCACCCAGCACGCGCAGGCCACCAATCAGCACCGTCAGCTCCGGCGCGGTCAGCGTCAGCTGCTGGGCTTTATCAACCAGCAGTGACTCCGTGGTGGACACATCCACCTGCGCACGGTAGTTGCGGAAGCCATCGGCAATCGGTTCGAGCAGATTAAACATCTCGATATCCGTCTGATCCTGACGCGCATCCACACGCCCAGGCGTAAACGGAACGTTAACGTAAACGCCTGCCGCTTTCGCCGCCTGCTCAACGCCCACGACACCCGCCAGCACGATGATATCGGCCAGAGAGGCTTTGTTGGTGGTGCGCTGGATAGCTTCCAGAGCCGGTAACGCGCGAACCGCAGCGGCGTTCACATCCCAGTCACGCTGAGGCGCCAGCGCCAGACGCGCGCCGTTGGCGCCGCCGCGCTTATCGCCACCGCGGAAGGTTGAAGCCGACGCCCAGGCAACGGAAACCAGTTCGCTCACGGTGAGGCCAGATGCAGCAATCTCCGCCTTCAGGCTTTCAATGTCTTCTTTCGACGGATTAAACACCGCCTGCGGCAGCGGGTCCTGCCAGATCAGATCTTCTTTCGGCACTTCAGGGCCGATGTACCGCGCTTTTGGCCCCATATCGCGGTGGGTGAGCTTGTACCACGCGCGCGCGAAGGCCTCGTTGAAGGCCTGCGGATCGTTCAGGAAGCGGCGGGAAATTTTCTCGAATTCCGGGTCAAAACGCAGCGTCAGGTCGGTGACCAGCATGGTAGGTTTGCGTTTTTTCGACGGGTCGAACGGATCGGGCATGATTTCCGGCGCATCCACGGCTTCAAACTGAATCGCACCCGCAGGGCTGCGGGTCTGCACCCATTCGTATTTGAACAGGTTCTCGAAGAAGTAGTTGCTCCACTGGGTCGGGGTTTGCGACCAGATGACTTCCAGACCGGAGGTAATGGCATCAGCGCCCACGCCCGTGCCGAGCGTGCTCGCCCAGCCCAGGCCCTGCGCTTCAATCGGAGAGGCTTCCGGGTCGGTGCCGACGTGCGTGGCTTCACCTGCGCCGTGGGTTTTGCCGAGCGTGTGGCCGCCCGCGATCAGCGCAACGGTCTCTTCGTCGTTCATGCCCATGTTGCCGAAGGTCGCGCGAATTGCCGCCGCAGCAGAAAGAGGTTCACCGCTGGCGTTTGGCCCTTCCGGGTTGACGTAGATCAGGCCCATTTCGGTGGCGGCCAGCGGACGCTTCGCCAGCGCCTCCGGGTCACGGTGGGTCAGCCAGGCTTTTTCATCACCCCAGTTCACGTCCAGATCTGGTTCCCAGACGTCTTCACGCCCGGCGCCAAAACCAAAGGTACGGAAGCCGGAGTTCTCCAGCGCCACGTTACCCGCAAGGATAAACAGATCGGCCCAGGAAATTTTTTGTCCGTATTTTTGCTTGATGGGCCACAGCAGTCGGCGCGCCTTATCCAGGCTCACGTTATCCGGCCAGGAGTTCAGCGGCGCAAAGCGCTGTTGACCGCGTCCAGCCCCACCGCGTCCGTCAACGGAGCGATAGGTACCCGCGCCGTGCCAGGCCATTCGGATAAACAGGCCCGCATAGCTGCCCCAGTCGGCAGGCCACCACGGTTGGGAGTCGGTTAAAAGTGCTTTGAGATCGCCTTTCAGCGCGGAGTAATCAAGCTTGCTAAATTCTTTGCGGTAGTCAAAGTCTTCACCCAGTGGGTTCGAACGATTGGAATGTTGGTTAAGAAGATCGATGCGGAGTTGTTTTGGCCACCAGTCGCGGCTGCCTGTACCTGCGCCCGCGCTGTGATCGACGCCGCCCTGATGGAACGGGCATTTGCCGACTGATGCCGCTTTATTGGTCTCGTCTGACGTGCTCATCGCTATGCTCCCTTTTACAGTGTTACCGTTACGATATACGCCCTTGTTGATAAGGTATAGTTGAGATAACCCACAGATTCGATAGTTAAATCCGTTTAATTTCCCATGGAAAATACATGAGTTTTATACGTCAAAGGCAGCATTGCTGATATGGCAGGAAAATAAAACCCTTATAAATCAAAAAACCCTCCGAAGAGGGCTCTTTTTTGTTACACGCCTGGTCTAACGCCGAGCGTATGGCATATGGCGTAACTCATCTCAGCACGGTTCAGCGTGTAGAAGTGGAAATCCTTCACCCCTTCACGACTTAAGATCTTCACCATGTCCATCGCGATATTTGCGCCCACCAGCTTGCGTGTTTCCGGGTCATCGTCCAGCCCCTCGTACATTTTAGACATCCACAGAGGAATACGCACATTGGTCATATCGGCAAATTTCTTCGCCTGTTTGAAGTTAGAGACCGGCAGAATACCCGGGATAATTTCAACGTCGATGCCCGCGGAGACGCAGCGGTCACGAAAGCGCAGATAGCTTTCCACATCAAAGAAGAACTGGGTAATGGCGCGGTTCGCGCCGGCGTCCACTTTACGCTTGAGGTTAAGCAGATCCGCCTGGGCGCTTTTCGCTTCCGGATGCACCTCTGGATAAGCAGCAACGGAGATATCAAAATCCGCCACGTCTTTCAGCAGCGCGACCAGATCGGCGGCATACATGTCCGGCTTACCGCTGCCCGGCGGCAGGTCACCGCGCAGTGCGACGATATGACGGATGCCGTTATTCCAGTAATCCTGGGCGATAGCCCGCAACTCGTCGCGGGTCGCGTCGATACAGGTAAGATGCGGCGCAGCTTCCAGACCGGTACGATCTTTAATGCCTTTAATGATGCTGTGCGTACGGTCACGCTCGCCCGAGTTAGCACCGTAAGTCACGGAGACGAACTTCGGTTTCAGGCTGCTGAGACGATCGATAGAGCTCCACAGGGTTTGCTCCATTTCACTGGTGCGCGGCGGGAAAAATTCAAAAGAGACGTTAATCTGGCCGTTTACTTCGGCCAGGCTCTGATTCAGTGCTTCCCGCTGGTTGGCGTGAAAAAAGCTCATACCTTACCTCTATCAATCGCATGTCGTTATCTATTGTGTTGTGAACTTCTATACGTTTAGACGTCCAGATGTAAAAATGACGGAAAAGCGGAGGGACGTCAACATAAATAATCAACAATAACGGTGAGGTTTGCTCAGGAAAGATGAAGAAAGTTCATGATGGGGAGTGAGACATCCCCTCCCCAGGACCGAACACCCCTTTGGGTAAAGGGGTGTTCGGTGCGGGTTTAATGCCAGCAGAAGTGATGCACAACCTGGGTAATCAATTCGCGGGTTGGCTTGATGAATCGGGTTTCCAGATATTCATCCGGCTGGTGCGCCTGGTTGATGGAGCCAGGGCCAAGGACCAGCGTCGGACACAGGGTCTGAATAAACGGCGCTTCGGTGCAGTAGTTCACCACGTCGGTTTTCTCACCCAGCAGCTTTTCCACCACTTCAACCAGCTGATGGTCCGGCGGGCATTCGTAACCCGGGATGGGCGGATGCAGTTCGGAGACCGTCAGGCGGCCCGGCCAGCGCTCGCTCACCGGGGCCAGAGCTTCATTCAGCAGGCCGTCGAGATCGCTGAGGGTCATGCCCGGCAGCGGGCGGATGTCCATATGCAGTTCGCAGCAGGCGCAGATGCGGTTCGAGGCATCACCGCCGTGCAGGCTGCCGAGGTTTAGCGTTGGATACGGCACGGTGAACGCGTCGTAGTGATAGCGCTCTTTCAGATCGTCGCGCAAGGTCATGATGCGGCCGATGGCGTCATGCATCAGCTCAATGGCGTTCACCCCGCGCGCGGGATCGCTGGAGTGGCCGGACTGCCCCAGCACGCGCACGGCGGTAGAGATATGGCCTTTGTGCGCGCGAATCGGCTGTAGAGACGTCGGCTCGCCGATGATCGCGCAATCCGGGCGAATCGACGTATTTTCAGAGAAGTAGCGCGCGCCCGCCATGCTGGTCTCTTCATCGGCGGTCGCCAGAATATAGAGCGGTTTTTTCAGTTTCGTCACGTCCACGTCACGCAGCGCGTCGAGGATAAAGGCGAAGAAGCCTTTCATGTCGGCGGTGCCCAGACCGTAGAGCTTGTTGTCGTGCTCGGTCAGGGTGAACGGATCGCGCGTCCAGCGGCCATCGTCAAACGGCACGGTGTCAGTATGACCGGCCAGCAGCAGGCCGCCCGCACCGCTTCCGGTGCTGGCGAGCAGGTTAAATTTGTGGCGGGTTCCGGGAACAGGCTGAACCTCAACGTTGAACCCAAGATCGCTGAACCAGCCCGCCAGCATATTGATTAAAGACTCATTGCTCTGATCCAGCGCTTCTTCCGTTGCGCTGATGGACGGTGTGGCAATCAGGGCGCGGTAGATCTCGATAAATGGCGGTAAGTTCATTTTCATTGTTGACACACCTTAGGTCGTGATAGTATCAATATTCATGCAATAAATGTGAATAAAAATACACTAACGTTGAGCATAAAGGAACCCGATGTTGAATACGCTGATTGTAGGCGCTAGCGGTTATGCGGGCGCAGAGCTTGTAAGCTACGTGAATCGCCATCCACATATGACCATAACCGCTTTGACCGTGTCAGCGCAAAGCAATGATGCAGGAAAGTTAATTTCCGATTTGCATCCGCAGCTTAAGGGCATGGTTGATCTGCCGCTGCAGCCCATGTCTGACATCAGCGAGTTTACCGACGGCGTCGACGTGGTGTTTTTAGCCACCGCGCACGAGGTTAGCCACGACCTGGCGCCGCAGTTCCTGGCGGCTGGCTGCGTGGTCTTCGACCTTTCCGGCGCGTTCCGCGTGAACGACGGTGCGTTTTACGAAAAATATTACGGTTTCACCCATCAGCATCCGGATCTGCTGGAAAAAGCAGTGTACGGCCTGGCGGAGTGGAGCGCAGACAAACTAAAAGAAGCGGACCTGATTGCCGTTCCGGGCTGCTACCCGACGGCGGCGCAGCTTTCCCTGAAGCCGCTGATCGACGCAGGCCTGCTGGATCTGAGCCAGTGGCCGGTGATCAACGCCACCAGCGGCGTGAGCGGTGCAGGTCGCAAGGCCGCTATCTCCAACAGCTTCTGCGAAGTGAGCCTTCAGCCGTATGGCGTGTTTAATCACCGTCATCACCCTGAAATCACAACGCATCTGGGCGCCGAGGTGATTTTCACCCCGCACCTGGGCAGCTTCCCGCGTGGGATCCTCGAAACCATTACCTGCCGCCTGAAACCGGGCGTGACCAAAGAGCAGGTGAAAGAGGTCTTCACCCAGGCGTATGCGGATAAACCGCTGGTGCGCCTGTACGACAAAAGCGTGCCGGCGCTGAAAAACGTGGTTGGTCTGCCGTTCTGCGACATCGGTTTTGCCGTTCAGGGTGAGCATCTCATCGTGGTGGCCGCAGAAGATAACTTACTGAAAGGCGCTGCCGCACAGGCAATGCAGTGTGCAAATATTCGTTTCGGCTTCCCTGAAACGCAGGCTCTTATTTAAGGTGTGATGATGAACCCATTAATTATCAAACTCGGTGGTGTACTGCTGGACAGCGAAGAAGCGCTGGAGCGTCTGTTTACCGCTCTGGTGAACTATCGCGAATCACATCAACGTCCGCTGGTGATTGTGCACGGCGGTGGCTGCGTGGTGGATGAGCTGATGAAAGGGCTCAACCTGCCGGTGAAAAAGAAGAATGGCCTGCGCGTGACGCCTGCTGACCAGATTGACATCATTACCGGCGCGCTTGCGGGTACGGCGAACAAAACGCTGCTGGCGTGGGCGAAAAAACACCACATTGCGTCCGTTGGCCTCTATCTGGGCGATGGCGACAGCGTAAAAGTGACCCAGCTCGACGAAGAGCTCGGCCACGTTGGACTGGCGCAGCCAGGTTCGCCTAAGCTGATTAACACGCTGCTGGAAGGAGGTTTCCTGCCGGTGGTGAGCTCTATCGGGGTGACCGAAGAGGGCGAGCTGATGAACGTTAACGCTGACCAGGCGGCAACCGCGCTGGCGGCAACGCTGGGCGCGGACCTGATCCTGCTCTCCGACGTGAGCGGCATTCTGGACGGCAAAGGCCAACGCATTGCGGAAATGACGGCTGAGAAAGCCGAGCAGCTGATTGCGCAGGGCATCATCACCGACGGCATGATCGTCAAAGTGAACGCCGCGCTGGATGCCGCACGCACGCTGGGCCGCCCGGTGGATATCGCCTCCTGGCGTCACGCGGAGCAACTGCCGGCGCTGTTTAACGGCACGCCGATTGGCACGCGTATTCTGGCTTAAGATTTACTGCCCGGCGGCGCTCTGCTTGCCGGGCCTACAAGACTGCAGGCCGGGTAAGCGAAGCGCCACCCGGCGGAACTAACGAATAAAGGAACGATGTTATGGCACTTTGGGGTGGGCGTTTTACACAGGCAGCGGATCAGCGGTTCAAACAGTTCAACGACTCTTTGCGCTTCGACTACCGCCTGGCCGAACAGGATATTGTCGGCTCTGTGGCCTGGTCCAAAGCGCTGGTGACGGTGGGCGTACTGACCCCAGAGGAACAGCTGCAGCTGGAAGAGGCGCTGAACAATCTGCTGGAAGAAGTGCGTCTGGATCCGCAGCAAATTCTACAGAGCGATGCCGAAGATATTCACAGCTGGGTGGAAGGCAAACTTATCGACAAAGTCGGCCAGTTGGGTAAAAAGCTGCATACCGGGCGCAGCCGTAACGACCAGGTCGCCACCGACTTGAAGCTGTGGTGTAAAGATACCGTCGGCGAACTGCTGGCGGCCAACCGTCAGTTGCAGACCGCGCTGGTGGAGGCCGCGCAGAACAACCAGGACGCGGTGATGCCGGGTTATACCCACCTGCAGCGCGCCCAGCCGGTGACCTTCGCGCACTGGTGTCTGGCCTACGTAGAGATGCTGGCGCGTGACGAAAGCCGTCTGCAGGATACCCTGAAGCGTCTGGACGTCAGCCCGCTGGGCAGCGGCGCGCTGGCGGGTACCGCTTACGAAATCGACCGTGAACAGCTGGCAGGCTGGCTGGGCTTTGCCTCCGCCACCCGTAACAGCCTGGACAGCGTGTCCGACCGCGACCACGTGCTGGAGCTGCTCTCCAATGCCTCTATCGGGATGGTGCACCTGTCGCGGTTTGCGGAAGACCTGATCTTCTTTAACTCTGGCGAAGCGGGCTTCGTCGAGCTGTCCGACCGCGTGACCTCAGGCTCATCCCTGATGCCGCAGAAGAAAAACCCGGACGCGCTGGAGCTGATCCGCGGCAAATGTGGCCGCGTGCAGGGCGCGCTGACCGGCATGATGATGACCCTGAAAGGGCTGCCGCTGGCGTATAACAAAGACATGCAGGAAGACAAAGAAGGACTGTTCGACGCGCTCGACACCTGGCTGGACTGTCTGCATATGGGCGCGCTGGTGCTGGACGGCATTCAGGTAAAACGTCCGCGCTGCCAGGAAGCGGCGCAGCAGGGCTATGCGAACTCTACCGAACTGGCGGATTATCTGGTGGCGAAAGGCGTACCTTTCCGCGAAGCGCACCACATTGTGGGTGAAGCGGTGGTGGAAGCTATTCGTCAGGGTAAACCGCTGGAAGACCTGGCGCTGGCCGACCTGCAGAAGTTTAGCGCGGTTATCGGGGATGATGTGTATCCGATTCTTGCGCTACAGTCCTGCCTGGATAAACGTGCCGCGAAAGGCGGCGTGTCGCCGAAGCAGGTGGCGCAGGCGATTGCGGATGCGAAAAACCGGCTGGTTTAATCTGTCCTGACTGGTGCCCTCTCCCACTGTGCAGGGAGAGGGTTAGTGTGAGAGGTTACAGCAGCTTAGCCAGACGGTTGATGTCGGACTGAATTGCTCCAGCGGTGACATCGCGGCCCGCACCCGGACCGCGGATCACCAGCGGGTTATCGCGATACCAGCGGCTTTCGATGGCGAAGACGTTATCACACGGCAGCAGTGCCGCCAGCGGATGTTCAGGACGCACCGCCTCGACGCCGACTCGCGCTTTTCCGTTAGCCTCGAAACGCGCCACATAGCGCAGTACCAGCCCCATCTCGTTCGCCGCCTCCAGACGCTGTACCATCTGCTCGTTCAGCTCTTCACCATTTTCAAAGAAATGGTCCACAGAACCTTCTTCACAGCCGGCAGGCACCAGCGATTCGACGCGTACGGAATCCGGTTCAATGTCGTAACCGGCTTCACGCGCCAGGATCACCAGCTTGCGCATCACGTCTTTACCGGAGAGGTCAACGCGCGGGTCGGGCTCGGTTAAGCCCTGCTGCCACGCCTGATCCACCAGATCGGTGAACGGTACGGTGCCGTCAAACTGCAGGAACAGCCAGGAGAGCGTACCGGAGAAGATACCGCTCAGCGCCAGAATGCTGTCGCCGCTTTCAATCAGGTCGCGCACGGTGTGGTTTACCGGCAGGCCTGCCCCCACGGTGGCGTTATAGAGCCAATGGCGCCCCGTTTTTTCGAACGCGTCGTGGATTTGACGATATTTGTCGGTGCTGCTTGCTCCCGCCAGCTTGTTGGCGCTAATGACGTGGAAGCCGTGGCTGGCGAAATCAAGGTACTGATCGGCAAGCTGTTCGCTGGCGGTAACGTCCAGCACCACCAGATCGTCATACGGGTGCGCACGCATCCACAGGAACAGCGACTCTTCATCCTGCTCGACGGCTTCATCATTAAAGAAGGCAAGCGCGCGGCTGGCGTCCAGCCCTTCGTAGTTCAGCAGGCTGCGGCGGCTGTCCACCACGCCTGCGAGAATGAATTCAAACCCGGTACGCGCCGAGAGCGTCACCTGTTCGCGGGCAAACAGCTCCAGCCAGCGGGAACCGATGTTGCCTTTCCCGAACAGCACCAGGCCGATGCGTTTTTCCGCGCGGAACAGGGAGGTATGCAGACCCTGAATCAGGCTCTCGGTTGGCCCTTTGCGCAGGACGGCGACCAGGCTGATACCCTCTTCCGACTGCCAGGTGAACTCCACCGGCTGGCCTTTCAGCTGCTGCCAGAAGCGATGGCAGTGCAGCGGGTTTCGGGTGACGCCCGCGCCCACCATCGCCACCAGCGCCAGCCCCTGACGCAGGCGAAGCTCGCCCGGCAGGCCTGCTTCATCCAGAATTTTCAGCGCGCTGTCCGCCACTTCAGCGGTATAGCAGAACTGCAGCAGCTGACGATCGTTATGCACGCCAACGGCCAGCGGACGCACCTGGGCGCGTTTCAGGATCGTGTCGATATCTTTATGCGCCAGCTTGAAGTCCTGTCCCGCAGGCACCTGGAACTCAATCAGGCAGATGTCGTCGTGGCTGGTGACAATACGCGCCCCGGTACCGGACGCCAGCACGCGCTCAATGCGAGTGGAGCCTTGATCCGGGGTATAGCTGCAGCGCAGCTGGAGATCGATATCGCTGCCGGAAACCGGCTGCAGCGTGCGCGCATGAAGTACCGGCGCGGCCAGACGCGCCAGCTCGCTGGCTTCGTCGAGACGCAGCAGCGGCAGCAGACAGGCATCCTTCACTTTACGCGGGTCCGCGCTGTAAACACCGGCCACGTCGCTCCAGATGGTGACGCGGGATACGCCCGCCAGGGCACCGATTTGCGTTGCCGAGTAGTCCGAACCGTTACGGCCCAGCAGCACGGTTTCACCCGCGTTGCTGCGGCTGATAAAGCCGGTCACCACAATGCGCTTGCCCGGATGCTGCACCAGCAGCTGTTGCAGCAGCGGGTAGGACAGGCCTTCATCCACCTGCGGCTGCGCGGCGCGTTCGGCGCGCAGGAAATCACGCGCATCGAGCCAGGCCGCTTCCACGCCCAGGTGTTGCAGAACCGCAGCCATCAGGCGCGCGGACCACACTTCACCGTGGCCAACCACTTCGGCATACACCGCGTCGGTAATCCCGCTATCCAGCAGGGCGGCCAGACGCTCAAGGTCATGCGTGAAGGCGCTAATCAGCCCGTCCGCTACGTCCGCAGGCAGCAGGCCGGCAATCAGCTCGCTCTGGTAACGGCGTAAGGACTGTTGCACCTGATGCGCAGAGAGGCGATCGGTCTGGCTCAGTTTCAGCCAGCTAATCAACTGGTTGGTGGTGCTGCCCGCCGCCGAGACAACCATCATGTCACCCGGCTGTGAATATTCCGTCATGATCCCTGCGACACGCAGGTAACATTTCACATCAGCAAGACTACTACCACCAAACTTGTGCAGCTGACGACCCTTCGCCCCTGCCTGCGCTATCACACTCATGATTACCCCTTGGCTGCGATCCGGAAGGCATTTTCCAGATCGGCAATTAAATCTTCAGAATCTTCAATGCCGGTTGAGATACGCAGCAGCGTCTCAGAAATTCCGGCGGCGGCACGTGCTTCCGGTGCCATACCTGCGTGCGTCATGGTCGCGGCGTGGGAGATCAAGCTTTCAACCCCACCTAAGGATTCCGCCAGCGTAAACAATGACAGCCCGCCCAGGAAGCGACGCAGCGTTTGCTCGTCACCGTCCAGTTCAAAACTTAACATCGCGCCAAAGCCTTTCTGCTGACGCGCGGCAATCTCGTGCCCCTGATTTTCCGGCAGCGACGGGTGATAAAGCTTTTTCACCAGCGGCTGGGTTTGCAGGAAATCGACAATCGCCTGGGCATTGCGCTGGGCCACGTCCATGCGCGGCGATAGCGTGCGGATGCCGCGCAACAGCAGATAGCTGTCGAAGGCCCCCGCGGTGACGCCAATATTATTGGCCCACCATGCCAGTTCGGTGACAACGTCAGGATCTTTGGCAATCACCACGCCCGCCACCACATCAGAATGGCCGTTCAGATATTTAGTGCATGAATGCAATACCAGATCGGCACCCAGTGCGAGTGGGTTCTGAAGGGCCGGACTGAGGAACGTATTATCCACTACACTTATCGCTCCCGCATCCCTTGCGAGCTGACAAATTTTCGCAATATCGACAACGCGCAGCAATGGATTGCTTGGACTTTCCACCAGAACCAGCTTCGGTTTCTCTGCCAGGGCCTGTTTCAACGCCTGTTCGTCGTTTTGATCGACAAACAGTACGCGATAGCAGCCGCGTTTTGCCAGGCTATCAAACAGGCGGTAGCTGCCGCCGTAGCAATCGTGCGGCGCAACCAGCAGGTCACCAGGCTTCAGGAACACGGTGGTCACCAGGTGAATGGCGGACATCCCCGTGTTGGTTAATACGGCGCCTGCGCCACCTTCCAGCTCGGCCAGCGCTCGCTGGGTCACGTCACGCGTAGGGTTGCCACGGCGCGAGTAATCATGCGCGCGGGGTTCATTAAATCCGGTGAAATTGTAGGTACTGGAAAGATGAATGGGCGGGACAACGCAGCCGTACTGCTCGTCATCATTTAATCCGCTACGCACTGCGATAGTGGCCTGTTTACGCGTCATGGTGAGGGCTTCCTGGCGAATGAGGTGAAAAGTCAGGCACCAGAGTAAACATTGAAAGTATGGACGTCAATACATCTGGACATCTAAACTTCTTTGCGTATAGATTGAGCAATGCGCAAATAGCCGTTAAAATTATATGCTTTAGTGCACGCTGCAGCGGCAATATCCGTGCCACGGTATCGTCTCTACGGTAAACTAGACAAGATTGCGGTTCAAAACGGGTGGTTACAGGTTTTGCACCTTTAAATAAATGACTGAGAGGATTAAAGGTATCTCATGGCTGAATGGAGCGGCGAATATATCAGCCCATACGCTGAGCACGGTAAGAAGAGTGAGCAAGTAAAGAAAATTACGGTTTCCATTCCTCTGAAGGTGTTGAAGATCCTCACCGATGAACGCACGCGTCGTCAGGTGAACAACCTGCGCCACGCGACCAACAGCGAGCTGCTGTGCGAAGCGTTTCTGCATGCGTTTACCGGTCAACCGTTGCCGAACGATGAAGATCTGCGCAAAGAGCGCAGTGATGAAATCCCGGAAGAGGCGAAGGTGATCATGCGTGAACTGGGTATTGACCCGGAGACGTGGGAATACTGAGAAGCGGATACAAAAAAGGCACCTTGCGGTGCCTTTTTTTCGGGAAACTTATTTAGCGCCCGGGATGCTGAAACGCTTGTTGAAGCGGTCAACACGGCCACCGGTTGCAACATCACGCTGCTTACCAGTGTAGAACGGGTGGCATTTGCCGCACACGTCCAGGTTCAGATCGTGACCCACGGTAGAGCGGATCTGGATAGAGTTACCGCAAGAACAGTTTGCAGTAATCATTTCGTATTTCGGGTGAATATCTTTTTTCATGGGAGAACCTCAGTTAAGGCCGCGTCGCTCTTCCAGCCCTAACGCCAGACACCACGCGATGTTGATTGTAAGTTCTTTGGCGTAAAGTACACCAAAGGCGGCGAATCATACAGAATTTGACCAACGTATGCAAACTGATCCGCACGCCGCTTTTACTAATGTGTATACTAACGCGCCACTTTTCAAGTCAGGAAGATTCGATGCCCGTCGCTCACGTTGCCCTGCCCGTTCCGCTTCCCCGAACCTTTGACTACCTGCTGCCCGACAGCATGAGCGCCAAAGCGGGCTGCCGCGTGACCGTGCCGTTTGGTAAACAGCAGCGCGTGGGGATTGTTGTCTCCGTCAGCGATAAAAGCGAGCTGCCGCTTAATGAACTGAAATCAGTCGTTGAGGTACTGGACAGCGAGCCAGTGTACTCCACCAGCACCTGGCGACTGCTGCTGTGGGCAGCAGATTACTATCATCACCCGATTGGCGACGTCCTGTTCCACGCTCTGCCAATTATGCTGCGCCAGGGCAAGAGCGCCAGCCACGCGCCGATGTGGTACTGGTTTGCTACGGAGGAAGGCCAGGCCGTCGACATCAACAGCCTGAAGCGCTCGCAGAAACAGCAGCAGGCGCTGGCGGCGCTGCGCCAGGGGAAAATCTGGCGGCATCAGGTCGACGAGCTTGAGGTCAGCGAAACGGCGCTACAGGCCTTAAGAAAGAAAGGGCTGAGCGAACTGGCCAGCGAAGCACCCGCTCTTTACGACTGGCGGGAGAGTTTCTCCGTTTCCGGGGATCGCCTGCGTTTGAATACCGAGCAGGCCACCGCCGTGGGCGCGATTCATAGCGCCTCCGATCATTTCTCTGCCTGGCTGCTGGCAGGGGTGACGGGTTCCGGCAAAACTGAGGTCTACCTGAGCGTGCTGGAAAACGTGCTCGCGCAGGGCAAACAGGCGCTGGTGATGGTGCCGGAAATTGGCCTGACGCCGCAAACCATCGCCCGATTTCGCGAGCGCTTTAACGCGCCGGTTGAGGTGCTGCACTCCGGCCTGAACGACAGCGAACGCCTCAGCGCCTGGCTGAAAGCGAAAAACGGCGAAGCGGCGATTGTGATCGGCACCCGCTCGTCGCTGTTTACGCCATTTAAAAATCTTGGCGTTATCGTGATCGACGAAGAGCACGACAGCTCCTATAAACAGCAGGAAGGCTGGCGCTATCACGCCCGCGATCTGGCTGTTTATCGCGCCCACAGTGAGCAAATCCCAATTATTCTCGGCTCCGCCACGCCTGCGCTCGAAACCCTGCACAACGTGTGCCAGCGTAAATACCATATGCTGCGCCTGACGCGTCGGGCGGGGAATGCCCGTCCGGCCATTCAGCACGTGCTGGATCTGAAAGGTCAGCAGGTCCAGGCGGGGCTGGCGCCCGCGCTTATCACCCGCATGCGCCAGCATCTGCAGGCGGGGAATCAGGTCATTCTCTTCCTAAACCGTCGTGGATTTGCCCCCGCCCTGCTGTGCCACGACTGCGGCTGGATTGCCGAGTGCCCGCGCTGCGATCACTACTATACCTTCCACCAGGCCCAGCGGCATTTACGCTGCCACCACTGCGACAGCCAGCGTCCGGTGCCGCGCCAGTGCCCGTCATGTGGTTCAACGCATATCGTGCCGGTGGGTCTGGGAACGGAACAGCTGGAACAGGCGCTTGGGCCCTTCTTCCCGGACGTGCCTATTTCGCGTATTGACCGGGACACCACCAGCCGCAAAGGCGCGCTTGAGCAGCAGCTTGCGGAAGTGCATCGCGGTGGCGCGCGCATTCTGATTGGCACCCAGATGCTGGCCAAAGGCCACCACTTCCCGGACGTGACGCTGGTCGCCCTGCTGGACGTAGACGGCGCGCTGTTCTCGGCAGATTTTCGCTCAGCCGAACGCTTCGCTCAGCTTTATACCCAGGTGGCAGGACGCGCCGGGCGCGCGGGTAAACAGGGCGAAGTGGTGCTGCAAACGCACCACCCGGAGCACCCGCTGCTGCAAACCCTGCTGCATAAAGGCTATGACGCCTTTGCCGAGCAGGCGCTGGCCGAACGACAGACGATGCAGCTGCCGCCGTGGACCAGCCACGTCATCATCCGCGCGGAGGATCACAACAACCAGCAGGCGCCTCTTTTCCTGCAGCAGCTGAGAAATCTCCTGCAGGCCAGCCCGCTGGTGGATAATCAGCTGTGGATTCTGGGCCCGGTGCCGGCTCTCGCGCCAAAGCGCGGCGGACGTTTCCGCTGGCAGATTTTGCTCCAGCACCCCTCACGTGTTCGCCTGCAGCATATCGTCAGCGGCACGCTGGCGCTCATCAACACGCTGCCAGAAGCGCGAAAAGTGAAGTGGGTACTGGACGTCGATCCCATCGAAGGCTGAAGACGGATCGAAAAATTTAACGCTCCTCACACTTTTTATGAAAATTCTGTAACCGATTCCATTAACTATCTGTAAAAATGGTGATGTCAGAAGTTCGGTGTTCAGGCGAGGAGAAGACGTTGAAGTCCAGGAAAGAGGTCGCACCGGCGACCATGAAAGACGTTGCCCAGAAAGCACAAGTCTCTACGGCAACGGTATCCCGCGCATTGATGAACCCGGATAAAGTCTCCCAGGCGACCCGTAACCGGGTGGAGCAGGCTGCGCTTGAAGTGGGCTATTTCCCACAGGCGATGGGGCGTAACGTCAAACGCAACGAGTCGCGCACCATCCTGGTGATTGTGCCGGATATCTGTGATCCTTTCTTCAGCGA
This sequence comes from Enterobacter sp. 3U4, assembly GCF_057224565.1. Taxonomy (NCBI): domain Bacteria; kingdom Pseudomonadati; phylum Pseudomonadota; class Gammaproteobacteria; order Enterobacterales; family Enterobacteriaceae; genus Enterobacter; species Enterobacter sp. 3U4. The sequence continues at coordinate 4,149,538 of NZ_CP136665.1, read as the reverse complement.
GATTATCCGCGGTATTGAAGTCACCGCAGCGGAACAGGGTTACCTGGTGCTAATTGGCGACTGCGCTCACCAGAACCAGCAGGAAAAAACCTTCATCGATCTGATTATCACCAAGCAGATCGACGGCATGCTGCTGCTTGGCTCTCGCCTGCCGTTTGATGCCAGCATTGAAGAGCAGCGTAATTTACCGCCGATGGTCATGGCCAACGAGTTTGCGCCTGAGCTGGAGCTGCCGACTGTCCACATTGATAACCTCACCGCCGCGTTCAACGCCGTAAACTATCTCCAGGAGCTGGGGCACAAGCGCATCGGCTGTATTGCCGGGCCGGAAGAGATGCCGCTGTGTCACTACCGTTTGCAGGGCTACGTTCAGGCGCTGCGCCGTACCGGCGTCACCGTCGATCCACACTACATTGCGCGCGGTGATTTTACCTTCGCGGCGGGCGGACAGGCGCTGGAGAAACTTCTGGACCTGCCTGAGCCACCAACCGCCGTATTTTGTCACAGCGACGTGATGGCGCTGGGCGCATTATCGTATGCCAAACGCCGCGGTCTTCGCATACCGAAAGATTTATCGATCATCGGTTTCGACAATATTTCGCTTTCGGAATTTTGCGATCCGCCGCTCTCAACGGTCGCTCAGCCGCGCTACCAAATCGGCCGCGAAGCGATGCTGCTTCTGCTGGATCAGCTTCACGGTCAAACAGTTAGCAGCGGCTCAAGGTTGCTGGACTGCGAACTGATCGTCCGCGGCACTACCCAGGCATTGACTTAAAGTAAACGTCTTTCGGATACCCTTATCTGGTCAAAGCCCCGCCGCTTAAGTAACATGGCGGACTGACGAACGAATAAATACAGCGAAACGATAGTGGCACAACGAGATTATGTACGTCGCGGCCAGCCGGCACCTTCGCGACGCAAAAAGAGTAGCTCAAGGAAAAAGCAACGTAACCTGCCTGCTGTCTCGCCAGCAATGGTCGCTATTGCTGCGGCTGTAGTCGTCGCCTTTATTGGTGGCCTGTACTTTATCACGCACCATAAAAAAGAAGAGTCTGAGGCGCTTCAGGCCAGTAAAGTTGCCGGAAATGGTCTTCCTCCGAAGCCTGAAGAGCGCTGGCGCTATATCAAAGAGCTGGAAAGCCGTCAGCCTGGGGTGCGTGCGCCAACCGAACCTTCTGCGGGTGGTGAAGTACAGAATGCGAATCAGCTGACGGATGAACAGCGTCAGCTGCTGGCCCAAATGCAGGCCGATATGCGCCAGCAGCCTACGCAGCTGAACGAAGTGCCGTGGAACGAACAGACGCCGGCGCAGCGCCAGCAAACGCTGCAGCGACGTCAGGCGCAACAGCAGATCCAGCAGCAACAACAGCAGCAATGGGCGCAAACCCAGCCGGTGCAGCAGCCGAAAGCACAGCCGCGGGTAACGGAACAGCCATACCAACAGCAGACGCGTACGGTGCAGTCTCAGCCTGTCCAGCAGCAGCCGAAAACGCAGCCGCAGAAACAGGCGGCTCAGCCGTATCAGGATCTGCTCCAGACGCCAGCGCATACCACCGCGCAGCAGCCGAAAACGCAGCAGGCCGCACCGGTCACCAAAGAGACCGAAGCGCCGAAGCAGACGGCGGAGAAAAAAGACGAGCGCCGCTGGATGGTACAGTGCGGTTCGTTCAAAGGTGCCGAGCAGGCGGAAACGGTACGTGCTCAGCTGGCCTTTGAAGGGTTTGATTCGCGTATTACCACCAACAACGGCTGGAATCGCGTCGTGATTGGTCCGGTCAAAGGCAAAGAAAATGCCGATGGCACCATTTCGCGTTTGAAAATCGCCGGCCACACAAACTGCATTCGACTCGCCTCCGGGGGTTGAAACCCCCAAAATCCCCCCCATCTATCATTTAATTCAGCCCTGAGCACAGGCTCAGGGCTTCTGTTTCCCGATTCTGTAACCAGGGGGTCTGCTCGTGACAACAATAGTAAGTGTACGCCGTAACGGCCATGTGGTAATCGCCGGTGATGGCCAGGCCACGCTGGGTAATACCGTCATGAAAGGCAACGTGAAGAAAGTGCGCCGTCTCTACAACGACAAAGTGATCGCCGGTTTTGCAGGCGGCACGGCGGATGCCTTCACGCTGTTTGAACTGTTTGAACGCAAACTGGAAATGCACCAGGGTCATCTGGTGAAAGCTGCCGTTGAGCTGGCAAAAGACTGGCGTACCGACCGCATGCTGCGCAAGCTCGAAGCGCTGCTGGCGGTAGCCGATGAAACCGCTTCGCTTATCATCACCGGTAACGGTGACGTGATTCAGCCGGAAAATGACCTGATTGCTATCGGCTCTGGCGGCCCTTATGCCCAGGCTGCTGCCCGCGCGCTGTTGGAAAATACCGACATGAACGCGCGTGATATCGCGGTGAAGGCGTTGGATATTGCAGGTGATATCTGCATCTATACCAACCACAACCACACCATCGAAGAATTGACCTCCAAAGCGTAAGGATCTCCCATGTCTGAAATGACCCCACGCGAAATTGTCAGCGAACTGAACAAACACATTATCGGCCAGGATAACGCCAAGCGCTCCGTGGCTATCGCCCTGCGTAACCGCTGGCGTCGTATGCAGCTTGACGAAGAGCTGCGCCACGAAGTCACGCCGAAAAACATTCTGATGATCGGCCCGACCGGCGTCGGTAAAACCGAAATCGCCCGTCGTCTGGCGAAGCTGGCCAACGCGCCGTTCATCAAAGTTGAAGCCACCAAGTTCACCGAAGTGGGCTACGTGGGTAAAGAAGTGGACTCCATCATCCGCGATCTGACCGACTCGGCGATCAAAATGGTGCGCGTCCAGGCGATCGAGAAAAACCGCTATCGCGCGGAAGAGATGGCCGAAGAGCGCATTCTCGACGTGCTGATCCCACCGGCCAAAAACAACTGGGGTCAGGCTGAACAGCAGGCAGAACCGTCTGCTGCACGTCAGGCGTTCCGCAAAAAACTGCGTGAAGGCCAGCTGGACGACAAAGAGATTGAGATCGATCTCGCTGCCGCGCCAATGGGTGTGGAAATCATGGCGCCTCCGGGCATGGAAGAGATGACCAGCCAGCTGCAGTCCATGTTCCAGAACCTGGGCGGCCAGAAGCAGAAAGCGCGTAAGCTGAAAATCAAAGACGCGATGAAGCTGCTGATTGAAGAAGAAGCGGCGAAGCTGGTGAACCCGGAAGAGCTGAAGCAGGACGCTATCGACGCGGTTGAGCAGCACGGCATCGTGTTTATCGACGAAATCGACAAAATTTGTAAGCGCGGCGGCAACAGCTCCGGCCCGGACGTGTCCCGCGAAGGCGTTCAGCGCGACCTGCTGCCGCTGGTTGAAGGCTGCACCGTCTCCACCAAGCACGGCATGGTGAAAACGGACCACATCCTGTTTATCGCTTCTGGTGCTTTCCAGGTAGCCAGCCCGTCGGATCTGATCCCCGAACTGCAGGGGCGTCTGCCTATCCGCGTTGAGCTGCAGGCGCTGACCACCGAAGATTTCGAACGTATCCTGACTGAGCCAAACGCCTCTGCTACCGTACAGTACAAAGCGCTGATGGCGACCGAAGGCGTGAACCTCGAGTTCACCGAAGACGGTATCAAACGTATTGCCCAGGCTGCATGGCAGGTGAACAAAACCACCGAAAACATCGGTGCGCGTCGTCTGCATACCGTGCTGGAACGCCTGGTGGAAGATATCTCTTACGACGCGAGCGATCTGAACGGTCAAACCGTTACCATTGACGCAGAATATGTGAGTAAACATCTGGATGCGTTAGTGGCAGATGAAGATCTGAGCCGTTTTATCCTATAATCGCGGTTACTGGATTCTCATCACGTTTAATGGGGGCTAATGCCCCCATTTTTATTGGCTAAATACTTATGACTGACATCAGCCGTACTCAGGCGTGGCTCGAAAGTCTGCGCCCTAAAACACTCCCTCTGGCCTTTGCCGCGATTATCGTCGGCACGGCGCTTGCCTGGTGGCAGGGTTATTTCGATCCGCTGGTCGCCGCGCTGGCATTGATTACCGCCGGCCTGCTGCAAATCCTCTCCAACCTCGCCAACGACTACGGCGACGCGGTAAAAGGCAGCGACAAGCCGGACCGCATAGGGCCACTGCGCGGAATGCAGAAAGGGGTGATTACCCAGGCGCAGATGAAACGCGCGCTGATTATCACCGTGGTGCTGATCTGCGTATCCGGCCTCGCGCTGGTGACGGTGGCGTCTAAGACTACCAGCGATTTCATTGGCTTCCTGGTGCTGGGTTTACTGGCCATTATCGCGGCCATCACCTACACCGTCGGCACGCGTCCTTACGGCTACATTGGGCTCGGGGATATCTCCGTACTGGTGTTCTTCGGCTGGCTGAGCGTGATGGGAAGCTGGTACCTGCAGGCGCATACGGTGATCCCTGCCCTGTTCCTGCCCGCGACCGCCTGCGGTCTGCTGGCGACGGCGGTGCTTAACATCAACAACCTGCGCGACATCGACAGCGATCGCGAGAACGGCAAAAATACCCTGGCGGTTCGTCTGGGGCCGGTCAATGCTCGCCGCTATCATGCCTGCCTGCTCATTGGCGCGCTGGTTTGTCTGGCGCTGTTTAACCTGATTTCCTTGCAGAGCGTGTGGGGCTGGCTGTTTGTGCTTGCCGCGCCGCTGCTGATTAAGCAGGCCCGCTTTGTGATGCGTGAACTCAGCCCGGCCGCCATGCCGCCAATGCTGGAGCGCACGGTAAAAGGCGCGCTGCTGACTAACCTGTTGTTCGTCATCGGGATTGTCTTAAGCCAGACGCTGAGTTAGCTGACAAATATCAATTAACAATTGATGATTTTGCCAACAACGCATTTCGCACGATATACTGAACACATTCGCAGCAACTGAGCGTTAAACCTATGAAATACGATACCTCCGAGCTTTGTGACATCTACCAGGAAGATGTCAACGTCGTTGAACCGCTGTTCTCCAACTTTGGTGGGCGGTCGTCGTTTGGCGGACAGATCGTCACGGTGAAATGTTTCGAGGACAACGGGTTGCTGTACGATCTGCTCGAACAGAACGGCCGTGGCCGCGTTCTTGTGGTCGATGGCGGCGGTTCCGTGCGTCGCGCATTGATTGATGCTGAGCTGGCCGGCATTGCCGTGCAGAACGAGTGGGAAGGCCTTGTGGTGTACGGTTCCGTGCGCCAGGTGGACGATCTGGAAGACCTGGATATCGGGATTCAGGCCATCGCGGCCATACCGGTAGGGGCGGCGGGTGACGGCATCGGCGAAAGCGACGTGCGCGTCAATTTCGGCGGCGTGACCTTCTTCTCCGGGGACCATCTCTACGCCGATAATACCGGCATTATCCTTTCCGAAGATCCGCTGGATATTGAGTAATAAAACCGTAAGCGTGGACCATAAAAAAACCGCCAACAGCAATGTGGCGGTTTTTTTGTCCCTCGGGATTCGCGGTCCGTTGGGAGGATTTACAGCTCCACACCAGGGACTTTTATCATACCCCTCAATAAATGGCAGGCAATCCCTTAAACCCTTTATAAAATCCTAATTTAATTTGCACATCTTAACGGCGAGGCTGATGTTAACTATGATGCTGCGTCCCTTTCCGCCATCTCGCAAATGGGCATCGGTCCAGGGAAAGGTGTACCCACAACCGTAAAGCAGCCTTTAACCAGGCTTGTGTCCACCGACTTATCACCGGTGGTGAACGGTGGAGCGGTTAGCCGCATGGACCGCATAATGAAACGCTATTTATGTATCGCGTTCATTGTCGCCAGCGTACTTGTTGTAAAGAGTGATGAGCCGAATGTGTTCGTTGCTTTTGCTATGACAGCGCAGGACAAGTAGCGTTAAGGCCGCCTCTGGCGGCCTTTTTTACAACTGGCATAAAAAAAGCCGGGTAGCGGCATCGCCTTACCCGGCCTGTTCAGTCTATCCCAATGGGAATCAGACTTCTTCCATACGTCCCAGCAGCGCCTGCAGGCGATCCTGCCAACCGTTCTGCTGCTCGCGCAGCTGGTTGTTTTCGCGCTCCAGTTCTTCGCGACCGTGCTGCGCGTTCTGTACTTCCTGCGCCAGGCTGTTGTTCTTCTCTTTCAGCTCTTCAATTTCCATCTGCAGCAGAGTGATGGTGTCAATCGCCTGCTGTACTTTCGATTCCAGTTTCTCAAACACTTCTAAAGACATGATGCTACCTCTCCTGAATTGCAAGGCGACGCTTTAACATAAACGCGCACGACATATACCGTCGATTGTATGGAGCGCGGCGCTCTGTGTCCAGCGACACACCGCGCAGATCGCGGTTTGCAACACTTTTAGGTCTGGTCCTGGTGCGTTCGCGTCATATACCCCTAAATTGTTAAATGATTGGTTAATGAAATGATTCAGCTCACATTCTTGTACCCATCCTGTACTGTTGCAAAAATGTGCTTTATGGCGCGAAAACGCTCATTTTATTGACGCAGACCACACATTTTGATTTCGATATTTCTCGTTTTTGCTCGTTAACGATAAATTAACACTATGTCTACAGGGCATCGTGGCTGTCACGGGCGGCCATGCTAACAATAAACATTAATTTCTTCAGGATTCCGATTATGAGTCAGACATCAACCTTAAAAGGCCAGTGCATTGCCGAGTTCCTTGGTACCGGGTTGTTGATATTCTTCGGAGTGGGCTGTGTCGCTGCACTGAAAGTGGCGGGTGCCAGTTTTGGGCAGTGGGAAATCAGTATCATCTGGGGTCTGGGCGTGGCGATGGCCATCTACCTGACCGCAGGAGTGTCTGGTGCACATCTTAACCCGGCGGTGACAATCGCACTGTGGCTGTTCGCGTGCTTCGACGGACGCAAAGTTGTTCCTTTCATCCTTTCTCAGTTTGCCGGCGCGTTTTGCGCAGCGGCGTTAGTTTACGGGCTTTATTACAATCTTTTCATCGACTTCGAACAGACGCATCATATGGTACGCGGCAGCGTCGAAAGTCTGGATCTGGCAGGCATCTTCTCAACCTACCCTAACCCGCATATCAATTTTGTGCAGGCGTTCGCAGTTGAAATGGTGATTACCGCTATTCTGATGGGCGTTATCCTGGCGCTGACCGACGACGGAAACGGCATTCCGCGCGGCCCGCTGGCCCCTCTGCTGATTGGCCTGCTGATTGCGGTGATTGGCGCTTCCATGGGCCCGCTGACCGGCTTCGCGATGAACCCGGCACGTGATATCGGACCTAAAGCGTTCGCCTTTATCGCAGGCTGGGGCGACGTTGCCTTCACCGGTGGCAAAGACATTCCTTACTTCCTGGTACCGCTGTTTGCGCCGGTTGTCGGGGCTGCGCTGGGTGCGTTTAGCTATCGCAAATTAATTGGTCGCCACTTACCGTGCGACACCTGTGTGGAAGAGGAGAAGGAAACGACTTCTACCGCACAACAAAAAGCTTCGCTGTAATCTGACTACGGGACACATACCATGACCGAAAAAAAATATATCGTTGCGCTCGACCAGGGCACTACCAGCTCCCGCGCTGTCGTAATGGATCATGACGCGAACATCGTCAGCGTGTCACAGCGCGAATTTGAGCAAATTTACCCTCGTCCAGGCTGGGTAGAGCACGATCCGATGGAGATTTGGGCGTCACAAAGCTCCACGCTGGTCGAAGTGCTGGCGAAAGCCGATATCAGTTCCGACGAGATTGCCGCGATTGGTATCACCAACCAGCGTGAAACTACCGTGGTCTGGGAACGCGAAACCGGTAAGCCTATTTATAACGCCATCGTCTGGCAGTGCCGCCGCACCTCAGAAATTTGCGAAAAACTGAAGCGCGAGGGCATGGAAGATTACATCCGTAGCGCAACAGGCCTGGTGATTGACCCGTATTTCTCCGGCACCAAAGTGAAGTGGATACTCGACCACGTGGAAGGTTCACGCGAGCGTGCTAAGCGCGGCGAGCTGCTGTTCGGCACCGTTGACACCTGGCTTATCTGGAAGATGACCCAGGGACGCGTTCACGTCACCGACTATACCAACGCCTCGCGTACCATGCTGTTCAACATCAACACCCTGGAGTGGGATGACAAGATGCTGGACGCGCTGGACATTCCGCGCGCGATGCTGCCTGAAGTGCGTAAGTCTTCAGAAGTGTACGGCCAGACCAACATCGGCGGTAAAGGCGGCACCCGTATTCCTATCGCCGGTATCGCCGGTGACCAGCAGGCGGCGCTGTTCGGCCAGCTGTGCGTCAAAGAAGGGATGGCGAAGAACACCTACGGCACCGGCTGCTTTATGCTGATGAACACCGGCGAGAAAGCGGTGAAATCAGAAAACGGTCTGCTAACCACCATCGCCTGCGGCCCGCGCGGCGAAGTGAACTATGCCCTGGAAGGTGCGGTGTTCATGGCCGGTGCGTCTATCCAGTGGCTGCGTGACGAGATGAAGCTGATCAGCGATGCGTTCGACTCCGAATACTTCGCGACCAAAGTGAAAGACACCAACGGCGTGTACGTGGTGCCAGCGTTCACCGGTCTGGGCGCGCCGTACTGGGATCCGTATGCACGCGGCGCGATTTTCGGTCTGACGCGCGGTGTGAACTCTAACCACATTATTCGCGCCACCCTGGAATCCATCGCCTACCAGACGCGCGACGTGCTGGAAGCGATGCAGGCGGACTCCGGCATTCGTCTGCACGCCCTGCGCGTGGACGGCGGTGCGGTAGCGAATAACTTCCTGATGCAGTTCCAGTCCGACATTCTGGGCACCCGCGTTGAGCGCCCTGAAGTGCGTGAAGTGACGGCGCTGGGCGCGGCGTACCTTGCCGGTCTGGCGGTGGGCTTCTGGCAGAACCTGGACGAGCTGCAGGAGAAAGCGGTTATCGAACGCGAATTCCGCCCTGGTATCGAAACCACCGAGCGTAACTTCCGCTACAGCGGCTGGAAGAAAGCGGTGAAACGCGCCCTGGCGTGGGAAGAGCACGAAGAGTAAGCCCCCCTCACCCCGGCCCTCTCCCCAAAGGGGAGAGGGTGTTTTTAGTCCCCTCCCCACTCTGTGGTAAACTTCGTGCAATTCCTTTTGATTGCACGAGTACCTCATGAAACGTGAACTTGCTATCGAGTTTTCCCGCGTCACTGAAGCAGCCGCCCTTGCAGGCTATAAATGGCTGGGTCGTGGCGACAAAAATACCGCAGACGGCGCAGCCGTCCATGCCATGCGCATTGTGCTTAACCAGGTCAACATCGACGGTACCATCGTGATCGGCGAAGGCGAGATCGACGAAGCGCCGATGCTCTATATCGGTGAAAAAGTCGGTACCGGTAAAGGCGATGCCGTGGATATCGCGGTTGACCCGATCGAAGGCACCCGCATGACGGCAATGGGTCAGGCCAACGCCCTGGCGGTGCTGGCCGTGGGCGATAAGGGCTGTTTCCTTAACGCGCCGGATATGTACATGGAAAAGCTGATTGTCGGTCCTGGCGCGAAAGGCGCAATCGACCTCAGCCTGCCGCTGGAAGAGAACCTGCACAACATCGCCAAAGCCCTGGACAAACCCCTTAGCGAACTCACCGTGACGATTCTGGCAAAACCGCGCCACGACGCCACCATCGCGCAGATGCAAAAGCTCGGCGTGCGGGTGTTTGCCATTCCGGACGGTGACGTTGCCGCCTCGATCCTGACCTGCATGCCGGACAGCGAAGTGGACGTGCTGTACGGCATCGGCGGCGCACCGGAAGGCGTAGTCTCTGCGGCGGTGATCCGCGCGCTGGACGGCGATATGCAGGCCCGTCTGCTGCCCCGCCACGAGGTGAAAGGCGACAGCGAAGAGAACCGCCGCATCGGGGAAAACGAGCTGGCGCGCTGCGAAGCGATGGGCATTGAGGCTAATAAAGTGCTCGCGCTGGACGAGATGGCGCGTAGCGATAACGTCGTCTTCTCGGCGACCGGCATCACCAAAGGCGATCTGCTGGACGGCATCACCCGCAAGGGCAATATGGCGACCACCGAAACGCTGCTGATCCGCGGTAAATCACGCACCATTCGCCGCATCCAGTCTATCCACTATCTCGACCGAAAAGACCCGGACGTACAGACGCACATTCTGTAAAACCGTTTGATCGATAGAGCTTTCCGGCCCTGACGGGCTGGAAATTGTCACCACAAGTACGGAAGATAGAACAGAGAAACAGCACAGGAGAAGATCATGGCGGACTGGGTAACAGGTAAAGTCACGAAAATAGAGTTCTGGACCGATGCGCTATTTAGTCTCACCGTCCATGCTCCCGTTCACCCGTTTAAAGCCGGGCAATTTGCGAAGCTGGGGCTGGACGTCGACGGTGAGCGCGTGCAGCGCGCCTACTCTTACGTTAACGCGCCTGATAACCCGGATCTCGAGTTCTATCTGGTCACCGTTCCTGACGGTAAGCTCAGCCCGCGCCTTGCCGCCCTTAAGCCCGGCGACGACGTGCAAATTGTGAGTGAAGCGGCAGGCTTCTTTGTGCTCGAAGAAATCCCGGATTGTGAGACGCTCTGGATGCTGGCAACCGGTACGGCCATCGGCCCTTATCTCTCTATTTTGCAGTACGGCAAAGACCTCGAGCGTTTTAAAAACATCGTGCTGGTTCACGCCGCGCGCTACGCCGCAGATCTGAGCTACCTGCCGCAGATGCAGGCGCTGGAACAGCAGTACGGCGGAAAGTTAAAGATTCAGACGGTTGTCAGCCGTGAAACCGTAGCAGGAACGCTGACCGGTCGCGTGCCGGCGCTTATTGAGAGTGGTGCCCTGGAAGAGGCGGTCGGTTTGCCGCTGAACGCTGAAACCAGCCACGTCATGCTGTGTGGCAACCCGCAAATGGTGCGAGACACGCAGCAGCTTCTGAAGGATACCCGGCAGATGACGAAACATCTTCGCCGCCGACCGGGCCATATGACCGCCGAACACTACTGGTGATCAGCGGTATTTCACCTCAACGGTGTCTTTACCGTATTTGTTTTCGCTCTGGGTGCCAATAAACGCGCCCAGATCGACAATCATCATTACGAAGATGACCGACGGCAGCAGCCTGCCCACTACCCACGGCAGGATGGACGGAAGCATCGCCCAGTTTCCCGCCACCAGCATCCACGCCAGAATAATCAGAAATGCCCACGCGCCGGAACGTCCGCGATCGTGCAGCCGTTTTACGACCACGGCCGCCGTTGGCCATAGCAGGCAGACCAGCGCGAAGGCCGCCGTTTGCGTGCTCAGCCATGCGTTGTAAGCGACGAAAAACAGAAGCAGCATGGCGACAACCCACGTCACCATCCAGATCCAAAAATCACGGCGTCCAATACGCCCTTTGAATGAAAACAGCCACTGCTGTATGGTCATGTAAGGTTCCTTATTATCGTATAGCGCGCATTTTACCCTGGAGTTGTGACCTTTTGACAAGCCGACCAGATATCGTTTTAATCATGAGCACTTACGGCCAGGGGCAATGTTGATGAAAAGTTCGGCACGTTCTCTCTTCCTGTGTTTAGCGCTGCTCAGCGTGGGTTTTCCCCTGCACGCCGCCGAAACCACTGCCCCGACCACAGCGCCGTATCTGCTGGCGGGCGCGCCGTCGTTCGATCAGTCCATCAGCGAGTTTCGTGAAACCTTCAACCAGTCCAATCCAACGCTCCCGCTGGATGAGTTTCGCGCCATTGATGGCCCTCGCGACACGCCTACCCTGACCCGTGCGGCAAGCAAGATTAACGAGAATTTGTATGCCTCCACGGCGCTTGAGCGCGGGACGTTAAAAATTAAAAGCATGCAAATCACCTGGCTGCCGATACAGGGGCCAGAGCAGAAAGCCGCTAAGGCGAAAGCGCTGGAGTACATGAGCGCGGTATTGCAGGCCTTTACCCCTGCGCTGACGAAAAAGCAAAGCCAGCAAAAGCTGCAAAAACTTCTTACCGCCGGGAAAAACAAGCGTTACTACGCCGATACCGAAGGCGCGATCCGCTATGTTGTGGCGGACAACGGCGAAAAAGGACTGACCTTCGCTGTTGAACCGATTAAGCTGGCACTATCTGACACTCTCGGCGGGGCGAATTAATGACAAAAAGCAAAGCCTTTCGAGGGAAAATCTCTATACTGATTCACAGACCATGCTGCCCGACAGGGTGGCCATATTCCTTAATTCGCTTATTTAGCGTGGAGAATTGAAATGCGACATCCTTTAGTGATGGGTAACTGGAAACTGAACGGCAGCCGCCACATGGTAAACGAGCTGGTTGCGAACCTGCGTAAAGAGCTGGCTGGCGTGACGGGCTGCGCGGTTGCTATCGCTCCGCCGGATATGTACCTGGATCTGGCTAAACATGCCGCTGACGGCAGCCACATCATTCTGGGCGCGCAGAACGTTGACGTTAACCTGTCTGGCGCGTTCACCGGTGAAACCTCCGCTGAAATGCTGAAAGATATCGGCGCGAAATACATCATCATCGGCCACTCCGAGCGTCGCACCTATCACAAAGAATCCGACGAGTTCATCGCGAAGAAATTCGCCGTGCTGAAAGAGCAGGGTCTGATCCCGGTTCTGTGCATCGGTGAAACCGAAGCGGAAAACGAAGCGGGCAAAACCGAAGAAGTATGCGCACGTCAGATCGACGCAGTGCTGAAAACCCAGGGCGCGGCAGCGTTCGAAGGCGCGGTTATCGCATACGAGCCAGTCTGGGCGATCGGTACCGGCAAATCTGCAACCCCTGCGCAGGCTCAGGCGGTTCACAAATTCATTCGTGACCACATTGCGAAAGCTGATGCCAAAGTCGCTGAGCAAGTGATTATTCAGTACGGCGGTTCTGTAAACGCTTCTAACGCTGCTGAGCTGTTCACCCAGCCGGACATCGATGGCGCGCTGGTTGGCGGTGCATCCCTGAAAGCGGACGCTTTCGCGGTGATCGTTAAAGCGGCAGAAGCGGCTAAACAGGCGTAATTGCCTTTGTGGCGGGTGGCGCTTCGCTAACCCGCCCTACGGTTCTGTAGGCCCGGTAAGCGTCAGCGCCACCGGGCTTTTTTACAGCCGTCCCAGCAGGCTGAACCACAGATAATCCAGCGGCAGCAGCACCAGATACGTTGCAATAGCCAGCGCCAGACAAAGCACCATCCCCGCCCTGGCAGGCACCTTTCCTAGCCCCATCGCCACCACGATCGGCGACGCCTGATACGGCAGCAGCGGCGTGGAATAGCCCAGCACCTGAATCATGATCACCGACAGCAGCGGGAAACCGGTCGCGTCCGAGAAGCTTTGCGCCAGGGTGGTATACAGCGCCGGAACGCCGTTGGCGGTCATAATGAAGTTGAGTGCGGTGGTAATACCGGTCAGCGCCAGGAAACTGGTGAACGGTCGGTCTGCATCCAGCGGCATAATGCGGAGCAACGCCTCGCCCACCGCCGTTCCGATGCCGGTTTGCGTCACCACGATCGCCAGCCCAAGAATGCCCGCGACGTAAATGCAAGTGCGCATATTCACCCCCGCTGAAAATTCTTCCCCGGTGATAAAGCCAACGCGCGGCAGCATAACGATGATCGACGCCGCCAGCCCCGTCCAGGCGGGCCCCACGCCGTGCCAGCTCTCCGTCACCCACATCCCCAGCACCACCGCCAGCAGCCAGGCGAGACGCTTTTCGTCCCGCCCCATAGGCTCAGACGGCGCCTGTTCCTTCGGCGGTTTTGGGCTGCCGGGAAAAAGCCAGCAGATCAGGCCAATCAGAATCAGGCCCTTGAGAATGCCCAGCACCGGCGTGTGCAGCATCAGATACGGGACATAGTTCAGATGGATGCCATACGAGCCTTCCGCCGCACCGCTCATCACCAGGTTAGGCACGTTAGCGGGCAGAATCGTCGCCGAAAGCTGGAACGTCCCGAACCCTACCGCCAGCGCCAGACCAAACCAGGCGCGTGAGCCGTCGACGATACTGGCGCGTTTTGCCATCGCCGCGACAATCGGCATCAGCAGCGCAATACGTCCCATATTCGACGGCATCACAAACGCCAGCGCATAGCTCAGCAGCACCACGCTTGCCACCATCAATACCCAGGAGTCGGTGAGCTTTGCCGACAGCGCCCGGGCGGCCCTGTCCGCCAGTCCGGTTTTACGGATCGCCACGCCGAGCACGAATCCGCTGAAGACCAGCCAGAAGGCCGACGAAGCAAAACCGCCGAAAATCACCTCCGGCGGGGCGATCTTCGCGGTCATTGCCGCCGTAAAGAACAGCAGCGCGGTGATGAATTCCGGCAACAGCGACGTCGCCCATAGCACGATAGTGACGCCAACGATCAGTGAAGGCAGCAGCAGAGGATACGTTGACCAGAGCGACATACCTGTCTCCTGTAGAATTTTTCAGCAAGTCTACGGCGACAGGCAGGCCGAGTAAACGCTATTTATGGTGGGGTCAATTCAGGATAGCGCATTGATGATCCTGCAGTTCCTCAGCCGACGCGCGGTTAAGCATCAGCAAGTTACGTTCGGTTGCCAGCAACACAAACGAACCATCCGACTGCTGCGCCATCGCCAGGGCAAAGCGCCCCATATGGTCGCGCGCTTCCGGAAGCTCTTCAGCCAGCATTATGAACGGGCTGCGCTGCACCAGCTCATTTTCCGTCACTCGACGAGCAAGATACTCATGCCCTTCCAGCCCGCCGGGAAGAGGCAGCCACTGGGTACTGATTTCTCCCTGTGCCGCATTGAGCTTCTCGCGCACGTCCGGGCGCAGGCAGGAGATATGAATATGAAAATGGTTCTGCGTGCGGCCAGTCGGCGAGTTAATCGTCAGCGAAATGGCGCTGTCGGGCACCTCGGATCCGCGCTTCATGGTCATAAAGCTGCGCGACTGCCAGGCCAGCCAGAAAAAGTTCGGCGTATGCGCCTCGGTCAATAGCGGGCTCTCGGTGCCGTTGATGCGATATGTCGGCATCAGCAGGTATTGCAGCGGCCCGTTGCGATCTTTAAATACCACGTAGCCTGCATCCGTTTTCACCTGCGCACAGGGTGCCGGGTTGCGGTTCTGGATCTGATTCGGCACGCACTGGTCGAGAACGATGTGTCGCAACGCATTCGGATTACCCGCTTTCATCCAGTACACGCCGCCAGCGGCAAGGGCGATGACAATGAGGATCAATAAGATAATTTTTTTCACAACGCGTTCCCTGTTTTCAATAGAGGCAAAAGAGTAACGCAAAATGATGACCAAATAAAAAACCCGGCGGATTTCTCACGCCGGGTCACCGTGTCATTGGCTAATGGGTTAGCGCTGGCTAATCTGGTCGAAGGTGCCGCCGTTAGAGAAGTGCTCTTTCTGCGCTTTCGTCCAGCCGCCGAACTCGTCATCAATGGTGAAGAGTTTCAGTTTAGGGAAGACGCTTTCGTATTTCTTCGCAACGGCCGGATCGCGTGGACGATAGAAGTTTTTCGCCGCAATTTCCTGGCCTTCTGGCGAGTACAGATACTTCAGGTAGGCTTCCGCCACCGCTTTGGTATCTTTCTTCTCAACCACTTTATCGACAACAGAGACGGTTGGCTCAGCAAGAATCGATTCGCTTGGGGTCACGATCTCGAACTTGTCTTTACCCAGTTCATTGGTAGCCAGCAGGGCTTCGTTTTCCCATGCGATCAGCACGTCGCCAATCCCGCGCTCGACGAAGGTGTTGGTGGCGCCACGCGCGCCGGAGTCCAGCACCTCAACGTTTTTATACAGCGCTTTCACAAATTCCTGCGCTTTGGCCTGGTCGCCGTTGTTGTGATGCAGCGCGTAGCCCCATGCGCCCAGGTAGTTCCAGCGAGCGCCGCCAGAGCTTTTCGGGTTAGGGGTGATGACTGACACGCCCGGCTTAATCAGGTCATTCCAGTCATGGATCTGTTTCGGGTTGCCTTTACGGACCAGGAAAACGATGGTCGAGGTGTATGGTGCGGAGTTATCCGGCAGGCGTTTGATCCAGTTTTTGTCGATACGGCCACGCTCGGCGATCGCGTCAACGTCGTAGGCCAGCGCCAGGGTCACCACGTCGGCTTCAATACCGTTGATGACGGAAGTCGCCTGCTTGCCAGAACCACCGTGAGACTGGCGAACCACGACGTTGTCGCCGGTTTCCTGCTTCCAGTGTGCCGCAAACGCTTTGTTGTATTGCTCGTACAGTTCACGCGTCGGGTCGTATGACACGTTCAGTAACTGGATGTCCTTAGCCAGAACGCTGGTCGATGCCAGCAATAATGTTAAACCCACGCCCCATTTATTCATCGCCCAGCTCTCTTGTGTAGTGTTTTGATGAATGCAGCGTGCCAGAAAGCGAATCGAGGATTAAAGAATAAAAAAAGATTGGCTATAACGTAGTGGAATAAAAGAGAGGTATGAGCAGCCTGATGCCCTCACCCCAGCCCTCTCCCACGGGAGAGGGAGCAAACATAAAAAACGGTAACCCAAGGGTTACCGTTTTGCATTTACCTTGCCGCCACCGGGCAGCAGAGCGGATCAGTACAGTTTTTTCGCGCAGTCCAGCCAGTCACCTTTGAACGGACGCTTCATGTTTTCAATCGCGTCGATGATGTCGTGGTGAACCAGTTTTTCGTTCTGAATACCGACGCAGCGGCCGCCGTGACCCTGCAGCAGCAGATCGATAGCGTACGCGCCCATACGGGACGCCAGAATACGGTCGTAAGGGCCTGGGGAACCGCCACGCTGGATGTGACCCAGTACGGTCGCGCGGGTTTCGCGTTTGGTTTCGGCTTCGATGTACTTCGCCAGCTCGTCAACGTCACAGATGTGCTCGGTGATAGCCACGATCGCGTGTTTTTTACCTTTCGCGATGCCCGCTTTGATTTCAGCCACCAGATCTTCACGGCTAAATTCGACTTCTGGCACGACGATAAATTCGCAACCGCCCGCAATGGCTGCCGCCAGCGTCAGGTCGCCACAGTAACGGCCCATCACTTCAACGATAGAGATACGCTGGTGAGAAGACGAGGTATCACGCAGACGGTCAATCGCTTCAACAACGGTACCCAGTGCGGTAAAGAAGCCGATAGTGTAGTCAGTACCTTTGATGTCGTTGTCGATGGTGCCCGGCAGACCGATGCACGGGAAACCCATTTCGGTCAGACGTTTTGCACCCATGTACGAGCCGTCACCACCGATAACCACCAGGGCGTCCAGACCGCGTTTCTTCATGTTTTCGATAGCCACTTCACGAACGTGTTCATCGCGGAATTCCGGGAAGCGCGCAGAACCGAGGAAAGTACCGCCACGGTTGATCATGTCAGACACGCTGTAACGGTCGAGCTGAACCATACGATCTTCATACAGGCCCAGATAACCGTCATAAACGCCAAAAACTTCCAGGCCTTCCGTCAGCGCTGCACGGACAACACCACGAATTGCCGCGTTCATGCCCGGCGCATCACCGCCGCTTGTCAACACACCGATTTTCTTAATCATGACTACCTCTGAACTTAGGAATGCAAAATTGAAATCTGTTGCCGGAAGAAACTTATCGACCAACGAATACTGCAAATAGTATATCAATCCCTTCCAGCTGAATTGATTCAGGTCAGACCAAATGGCGGTAATTTATACACAAAATGCTGGCCTGGCTCACTTTTTTACAACGAATTACGAAAGCCCAACATGACCGGGTACAACCGAGCAGGGATCCTGGTGAATGATGACGTCTGAACCAGGAAAACGCTGCAAAATCGCCTGCTCGACCTGCTCAGCTATCACGTGAGCCTGAACCAGTGGCAGGTTGTCTTCCATTTCAATGTGAATCTGAATAAAGCGGGTCGGCCCTGACTGCCGCGTTCGAAGATCGTGTGCACCGCTGACGCCGGGCCAGGAGGTCACGATAGAAAAAATTTCATTACGTTCTGAGTCCGGGAGGGCGCGGTCAAGCAGTGATTGCACCGCTTCATACCCCATCCGCAGGGCGCTATATAAAATATAGATACCAATCCCTAACGCAAACAACGCATCGGCGCGATGCCAGCCATACCAGGCCAGACCGAGCGCAATAAGAATAGCCCCATTCATCATAACATCAGATTGATAATGAAGCATATCCGCCCGTACAGCCTGGCTTTGCGTTTTGCGAACAACCCAGCGCTGGAACGTTACCAGAACAAGTGTGCATATAAGCGCAACGACCGTCACAATCACGCCCACGCCGGGATCGTTCATCGGTGTCGGCGAAACGAGATGCTGAATGCCGGTTAAAAACAGGAACAGCGCAGAGCCGGAAATGAACATACTTTGCGCCAGCGCGGCCAGCGACTCCGCTTTGCCATGCCCAAACGTGTGCTCTTCATCCGCTGGCTGCAGCGAGTAACGCACCACCAGCAGGTTGGTCAGCGAGGCGGCAATATCCACCAGCGAGTCCACCAGCGCCGCCAGAATACTGACCGAACCGGTATACCACCACGCGAAAACCTTGATGACCAGCAAGCACGACGCCATTACCGTCGCGGCCATTGCGGCCCGGCTTACCAGTCTTCCATAGGATTGATTCATAAACGCTCCTGTCATGTCATGCCGCTATTATAACGGAAGCATGCGGAGTCGAAGGATGAATAAACGGTTAACAAAAGAGAATGACAGGCAAAAAAAACCCCCACATCATGTGGGGGAAGACAGGGATGGTGTCTATGGCAAGGAAAACAGGGTTTACTGGTTACTACGGGTACTGCTATTGCTACTGAAAAACGTCGTTTCTGAGCTTCGCTGCATCCGTGCAACCTCACGCAGCTGGTCCATTCGCTGCTGATGTCTGGCATTCAAAACCGCTTGCTGCTCGGGCGTTAGCAGATGGAACATCTGGTTGCGGACCTTCGCCATCTCTACCTGGCGGGCAACCTGTGCCTGTGCCATTTTTTCGGCCTGAGCGCGTACAGCGCTTTCGTCAAAATTTTCTGCGGTGACAAGGCGATGCATTGTCTCCATTTCGCTAACATTAACAGGGGGCTGGTCGTGTCGTGCCCTCTGCATCAGATCTCGCATCTGTTGACGCTGATGTTCGGTTAAACTTATGCCGTCAAACATATGGCTTTGGCTGCTGTTCTGCGTTGCGCCCTCTTGTAAGGGACTGTTATCGCTGATGATAGCTTCAGCAGCCTGGCTAAACGCACTGAACGCCAGCGTTGAGGCCATGACGGCAGCGGTAACTTTGCGCATCACTTGCTCCCAAAATCTTTCGTGTCGCGATTCAACGAGAGACAGTCTACGATTCAGGCTGCAAACATGCGTCAGGGGGTGTAAAACAACGTAAAGTCATGGATTAGACAGCCTTGATGTCGTAATTTCTGCCTCGGAGGTATTTAAACAATGAATAAAATCCTGTTAGTTGATGATGACCGAGAGCTCACATCCCTTTTAAAGGAGTTGCTCGACATGGAAGGTTTCAACGTCCTGGTTGCCCATGATGGCGAGCAGGCGCTGAGTCTCCTTGACGACAGCATCGATTTACTTTTGCTCGACGTGATGATGCCGAAGAAAAACGGTATTGATACGTTGAAAGAACTTCGCCAGACACACCAGACACCCGTTATCATGCTGACCGCGCGCGGCAGCGAACTCGATCGCGTACTCGGCCTTGAGCTGGGCGCGGATGACTATTTACCGAAGCCGTTTAACGACCGTGAACTGGTTGCCCGTATTCGCGCTATCCTGCGTCGTTCCCACTGGAGCGAGCAGCAGCAAAATACCGACAACAGCTCACCTACCCTTGAAGTCGACTCCCTGAGCCTGAACCCGGGCCGTCAGGAAGCAAGCTTTGATGGCCAGACGCTGGAACTCACCGGCACGGAGTTCACCCTGCTGTATCTGCTGGCGCAGCACCTCGGCCAGGTGGTATCGCGTGAACATTTAAGTCAGGAAGTGCTGGGCAAACGTCTGACCCCGTTTGACCGCGCCATCGACATGCACATTTCTAACCTGCGCCGTAAGCTGCCGGAGCGTAAAGACGGTCATCCATGGTTTAAAACCCTGCGTGGTCGCGGTTATCTGATGGTTTCCGCTTCATGATAGGAAGCTTAACCGCCCGCATCTTCGCCATCTTCTGGCTGACGCTGGCACTGGTTTTAATGCTCGTACTGATGTTGCCAAAACTCGACTCACGCCAGATGACGGAGCTTCTCGACAGCGAGCAACGTCAGGGCGTGATGATCGAGCAGCACGTGGAAGCCGAGCTGGCAAACGATCCGCCAAACGACTTAATGTGGTGGCGCAGGCTGTTTCGCGCTATCGACAAGTGGGCGCCGCCCGGACAACGCCTGCTGCTGGTGACCAGCGAAGGCCGCGTCATTGGCGCCGATCGCAATGAAATGCAGATTATCCGCAACTTCATTGGCCAGGCGGATAACGCCGATCATCCCCAGAAGAAGAAATATGGCCGCGTAGAGATGGTGGGGCCTTTCTCCGTCAGAGATGGAGAGGATAATTATCAGCTCTACCTGATCCGTCCGGCGAGTAACTCCCAGTCTGATTTTATCAACCTGCTGTTTGACCGCCCTCTCCTGCTGCTGATTGTCACCATGCTGGTCAGCTCGCCGCTGCTGTTATGGCTGGCGTGGAGCCTGGCAAAACCGGCGCGTAAGCTTAAGAATGCCGCCGATGAGGTGGCGCAGGGTAACCTGCGACAACACCCTGAACTGGAAGCTGGACCGCAGGAGTTCCTTGCCGCAGGGACCAGTTTTAACCAGATGGTGAGCGCTCTCGATCGCATGATGACCGCACAGCAACGTCTACTGTCGGATATCTCGCACGAGCTGCGAACACCGCTTACGCGCTTGCAGCTTGGCACCGCGCTGCTGCGCCGCCGCAGCGGTGAGAGCAAAGAGCTGGAGCGTATTGAGACGGAAGCTCACCGCCTGGACAGCATGATCAACGACCTGCTGGTGATGTCGCGCAATCAGCAGAAAAACGCCCTGGTCAGCGAAACGGTGAAAGCCAATCACCTGTGGCACGAGGTGCTGGACAACGCGGCGTTCGAAGCTGAACAGATGGGTAAATCCTTCACCGTCAACTTCCCGCCGGGCCCGTGGCCGCTGTACGGTAACCCCAACACGCTGGAAAGCGCGCTGGAGAACATCGTGCGTAACGCCCTGCGCTACTCGCATACGAAGATTGAAGTGGCGTTCTCGGTGGATAAAGACGGGATCACCGTCATTGTCGACGACGATGGTCCTGGCGTCAGCCCGGAAGACCGCGAGCAGATTTTCCGTCCGTTCTATCGTACCGACGAAGCGCGCGACCGGGAATCGGGCGGTACGGGACTGGGTCTGGCGATTGTTGAAACCGCCATGCAGCAGCACCGCGGCTGGGTGAAAGCCGACGACAGCCCGCTGGGTGGGCTACGGTTAACGCTGTGGCTACCGTTGTATAAGCGTTCATAGCTGTTAGTGCCGGGTGGCGGCTTCGCCTTACCCGGCCTACTTCCCCCACAATCTCCGCGAATTGTCCTCGATCTTGTTGCTTAAACGCCGCTTCTGCATCGTTCTTGTCCAGCTGGTCGATAGCCCCGCCGCCGACAGCAGGCGGTGATACTGCTCGTCGTCAAACGGCATATGCCAGGCAATGGCGCAGGCGTCATAAACAGACACATCGCTCAGGCGCGACGCCAGCTCAAGCGGCGCGTCCGCAGAAACCTGCCCAGCCAGCACCACGCGGTACAGCCAACCGGTTTTGCCTGCTGTTTGCAGCTGGGCAGACATATCCTGAATACCGAAATGGAAGTTGAGCTTAAAGCACGGCGAGCGTGGCTGCGTCACCTGAATCAGGGCATCGCCCCAGCGGTAGATATCACCGATAAAAACGTTCTTTTCGGTGAGCCCTTCGGTGGAGAGATTCTCGCCAAACGCGGGGGCGACGAAAAGATCCGCCTGCTCGGGGAACTCGGTTTTCCAGTGCTGATAGTGTTCGCGCGGATAGTGGCACAGCGCGCGCTCGGGCCCGCCGTGGATTTTCTTTTCGGCTTGCTCGTCGCCCGCAAGCCCGAGGTCGGTTAACGTCAGCTCACCGTCGACCTGAATTTTGGCGATGGCACTCGGGCGGCTGCCGTCGTACTCCCTTACCTTGCCTGTAAATACATTCACCGGATAGTGCATCGCTGCTCCTTTCTGCAGATACAAAAAAAGCGAGTCATAAGACTCGCTTCTCACAGGCGTCAATGCAACCTTATTTTTTAGCGGCGAAACGCGCTGCTGCTTCGTCCCAGTTCACCACGTCCCAGAAGGCTTTGATGTAGTCCGGGCGACGGTTCTGGAACTTCAGGTAGTAAGCGTGTTCCCACACGTCCAGACCCAGGATTGGGAAGCCGGATGCGCCAGAGATCGCTTCACCCATCAGCGGGGAGTCCTGGTTAGCAGTAGACACTACCGCCAGCTTGTCGCCTTTCAGAACCAGCCACGCCCAGCCGGAGCCGAAGCGGGTTGCAGCGGCTTTTTCGAATTCCGCTTTGAAGTTGTCAACAGAACCGAAGTCGCGCTCGATAGCCGCTTTCAGGTCGCCCTGCAGGGTGGTACCGGTCTTCAGGCCTTTCCAGAACAGGCTGTGGTTAGCGTGGCCGCCAGCGTTGTTACGCAGAACGGTTTTCTTGTCCGCTGGCAGCTGGTCCAGCTTGGTGATCAGCTCTTCAGCAGAGAGGTTAGCGAACTCAGGCAGGCTTTCCAGCGCGGCGTTCGCATTGTTCACATAGGTCTGGTGGTGTTTAGTGTGATGGATTTCCATCGTCTGCTTGTCGAAATGCGGTTCCAGTGCGTCGTAGGCATACGGCAGGGATGGCAGTGTATAACTCATAATCCTCTCCATTATTGTCGGGCGGCACAGCTGTTAATGCCGCGTAAGCAGTTGGTTCATTATAGTTAATTAAATGATATTGAAAATGATTATCAATGCCGTAGTTTTTATAAGGTTATTCATTTTTCGATTAATAGCGGAATTGTGAGTCTGCTCACGCGGTTAACGTGCTGATTGCCATCCAGAACAAAAGTGCGGCAACCTTCTGAAGGTTCCGAAACCGCCTAATTTTTACACTCATCAAGTCGGCGGGAAGCCACCGACTATAAAAACGATGAGGATGTAAAAATGAATCATGCGATTACGATGGGTATTTTCTGGCATTTGATAGGCGCGGCCAGTGCAGCCTGTTTCTATGCCCCGTTCAAAAAGGTTAAAGGTTGGTCATGGGAAACCATGTGGTCCGTTGGCGGTACGGTCTCCTGGCTGATTTTGCCGTGGACCATTAGCGCCATGCTGCTCCCGGATTTCTGGGGCTATTTCTCCTCCTTCAGCGCCTCTACCCTGCTGCCGGTCTTCTTGTTCGGCGCGATGTGGGGCATCGGCAACATCAACTACGGCCTCACCATGCGCTATCTCGGCATGTCGATGGGTATCGGCATCGCGATTGGCATTACGCTTATCGTCGGCACCCTGATGACGCCTATCCTCAACGGCAACTTCGACGTGCTGATTAACTCGCAGGGCGGGCGAATGACGCTGCTGGGCGTGCTGGTCGCGGTGATCGGCGTGGGTATCGTCACCCGCGCAGGCCAGCTGAAAGAGCGCAAGATGGGCATTCGGGCCGAAGACTTCAACCTGAAAAAAGGCCTGATGCTGGCGGTGATGTGCGGCATCTTCTCGGCGGGCATGTCGTTCGCCATGAACGCCGCCAAACCGATGCACGAAGCCGCTGCCGCGCTGGGCGTTGACCCGCTGTACGTTGCCCTGCCAAGTTACGTTGTGATCATGGGCGGCGGCGCGCTGGTTAACCTTGGCTTCTGCTTCATTCGTCTGGCAAAAGTGAAGAATCTGTCGGTAAAAGCCGACTTCTCGCTGGCAAAACAGCTCATCATTACTAACGTGCTGCTCTCTGCCCTCGGCGGCCTGATGTGGTATCTGCAGTTCTTCTTTTACGCCTGGGGCCACGCCAGTATTCCGGCGCAGTACGACTACATGAGCTGGATGCTGCACATGAGCTTCTACGTGCTGTGCGGCGGGCTGGTAGGGCTGGTGCTGAAGGAGTGGAACAACGCCGGGCGTCGTCCAGTCGGCGTCCTGAGCCTGGGCTGCGTGGTGATTATTATCGCGGCCAACATTGTTGGCCTCGGTATGGCGAACTGACTAGGCCGCCTTTCGACTACGATGACGCCACTGAACCGGCGTCATCCCCACCTCGCGGTTAAACACCACCGAAAAGTAGTTACTGTCCTCAAAGCCGCAGCGCATCGCCACTTCACTCACCATCAGCTCCGTATGCTGCAGCAGATACTGGGCGTGGCAGATGCGCAGCTGGCGCAGGTAGTGGTTTACCGTCATCCCCGTCTGGGTGCGGAACTGCTGGCGCAGCGCGCGTTCGCTGCACTGCTCCTGCTCGCAAAATTTCTCCAGCACGAAGCTTCTGTTCAGGCTGCCCGCAAGCGTAGTGATGAGCTTATCCAGCAGCGCTTCCTGCGTCGTGGCGGAGGGGTTATCGGTGGCGTAACGATGGCGCTTCAGCGTCATCACCAACTGGGCAAAAAGCAGCTCTGCCATCTGGTTAGCGACGGGATCGCTCTTCTGGCTCTCCTGCTCCAGCTGAGAGATAACCTGCCGAACCTGGGTCATGCCGCCGCTGCTTAAGCGCCAGTGCGGTTCTCCTCGGGCATCAAGAAAACCGGGAATGTTGGCCACCCAGTCGACGTTAAGCCTGAGCCTGTCCGGGCAGTAGATGACGTTCTGCAGCACCAGGTCGTTAACCGAGGCGTAGGAGTGTTTATCTTCCGCGCGGATGTAGAACAGATCGCCGCGCGTGATGCGGTAGGGGCGATCGTTGAGGACGTGCAGACCGTTGCCGCGCCACACCAGCACCAGCTCGCAAAACTCGTGGGTGTGCTCGGCAAAGACGTTTTGCGGGTAGCGATCGGCCACCGCAACGGCCTGACCGGCGGAGGCAAAAAAATCATCTTTGCGAAGAATTAACTGAGCAGCCACACCACAACCTCTACGGCGAATAACCGGACACTATTAGCCTTTTTGCGGCATAAAAACGGTGACTGCCCTCGCGTTACTGAAGCAACGCGTCTTTTCCCTGACGAATATCGCGCGGCGACCAGCTAAACTCCCGACGGAAAAGCGTCGAAAAGTGGTTACTGTCGCCGAAACCGCAGCGATAGGCGATATCCGTGACGCTTTCGTCAGTATGGCGTAAAAGATGACGCGCTTTGATTAACCGCAGGCGGTTAAGGTAGCGCTGGGGCGTCAGCCCGGTGTGCTGCTTCAGCTGGCGATGCAGAGTGCGCAGCGACAGCGAAAAATCATCCGCCAGCGTTTCCCAGCAGACATCTTCGGCGAAATGGTCTTCCAGCCAGGCCATCAGATGGTTCAGCCGGGCCTCGTTGTTTTCCAGCCCCTCCACCAGACTACTGCGGCGCAGCAGCACCAGCAGCTGCATGAACAGCAGCTCGCGCGTGGCAATGACGTGCGTCTCCTGCCCGTCCTCGCTCTGCTCCATCTGGCTCACCAGCTGTCGCACCTGCTGTAAGGTGGACTGGTTCACCCGCCAGTGCGACGGATAGTGTCCGTCCTGCTCCTGCGGCAGCAGCTGATTCAGCCCGGAGAGAAACTGGAACGCGTCCGGGGAACGATAGAGCACGTTGGTCAGGCACAGGTTGTCGGTATGTTCATACAGGTGCCTGTCGTGGTCCCGCACGAAGCACACGGTGCCGCCGCTGATGGTGTACGGCTGGCCGTTAAACACGTGAATGCCGGTCCCGTGCTCAACAATCACAATCTCATGAAAATCATGATGATGCTCCGGGAACGCGGCCTGAGGGAGCCGCGGCTCAATCGCGACGGGCGACCCTCCCGCAGGGAAAAAATCCACGCTGTGTAGTACGGTCATAACGGCCCCCACCAATGAGAAATTTTCTCAAAATAGTAATTAAGGCCTTGCGCCCTCACCTTAAATTTTCGGCAGCAAACCTCGCAAAAGCTGTCCGTTTTTCAAGAAACCGGCGGAAAGATCGGGAAATGCGGTAAGCGTCACACTGCCTGAAAACCCCGCTATTACTGGAAACTGTGAACTCCCTCACGTTCATCTTTGCTTTCTTGCCAGCGCCGGATTTGGCCTGTCAGTGGCGAGAAGGTGCCTTTTTCTTCCCTTTCTTACACTCACCGCTAATGAATTAAGAAAGGATCCGACCATGACTTTTCGCCATTGTGTCGCTGTCGATTTAGGCGCATCCAGCGGCCGCGTAATGCTCGCCACCTGGGACTGTAGCCAGCGCACACTTTCGCTTCGCGAAATGCACCGTTTCGCCAACTGCCTGAAAAAGCAGGACGGTGTTGAGACCTGGGATATCGATGCCCTGGAGGCGGAGATCCGCACCGGGCTGAACAATGTCTGCAACGACGGCATTCGTATCGACAGCATCGGTATTGATACCTGGGGCGTGGACTATGTGCTGCTGGACGGTAACGGCGAGCGCGTCGGCCTGCCCGTCTCCTACCGCGACAGCCGCACCGACGGCCTGATGGCGCACGCCATCGCCCAGCTTGGCAAGGACAACATCTACGGGCGCAGCGGCATTCAGTTTCTGCCGTTTAACACGCTGTACCAGCTGCGCGCTCTCGTCGAGCAGCAGCCGGAGCTGGTCGCGAACGTGGCCCACGCGCTACTGATCCCGGATTACCTGAGCTACCGCCTGACCGGCAATATGAACTGGGAATACACCAACGCCACCACCACCCAACTGGTGAACATCAACACCGATAACTGGGACGAAAACCTGCTGGCGTGGACGGGCGCATCGCCGTCCTGGTTCGGCACGCCAACGCACCCCGGAAATGTGATCGGTCAGTGGATTTGCCCGCAGGGGAATGAAATCCCCGTCGTTGCCGTCGCCAGCCACGATACCGCCAGCGCGGTCATTGCCTCGCCGCTTTCCAGCAAAGACGCGGCGTACCTTTCTTCCGGCACCTGGTCGCTGATGGGCTTTGAGAGCAAAACGCCGTACACCAGCGATACCGCGATGGCGGCGAACATCACTAACGAAGGTGGAGCGGAAGGGCGCTATCGCGTGCTGAAAAATATCATGGGCCTGTGGCTGCTTCAGCGCGTGCTGAAAGAGCAAAACGTTACCGACCTGCCTGCGCTTATCGCAGAGACCGAAAATCTGAAGGCCTGCACCTTCCTGATCAACCCGAACGATAACCGCTTTATCAACCCGGCGCACATGAGCGCCGAAATCCAGGCCGCCTGTTTCGCCGCCGGGCAGCCGGTGCCGTCCAGCCCGGCAGAGCTAGCGCGCTGCATTTTTGACAGCCTCGCCCTGCTGTATGCCGACATCCTCAGCGAGCTGGCCGATCTGCGCGGTAAGCCGTTCAGCCAGCTGCACATCGTGGGCGGCGGCTGCCAGAACCAGCTGCTGAACCAGCTTTGCGCGGATGCCTGCGGCATCACCGTGGTGGCGGGCCCTGTAGAGGCTTCCACGCTCGGCAATATCGGCATTCAGCTGATGACGCTGGACGAACTCTCCAACGTTGACGACTTCCGTTCGGTGGTGGCGGCGAACGCCAGCCTGACCACCTTCACCCCCAATCCCTGCCATGAGATTGCCCGCTACCGGGCACAGTTTCAGCAAAAACGACTGACTAAGGAGCTTTGCGCATGACCACTCAATTAGAACAAGCCTGGGACCTGGCTAAACAGCGTTTCGCCGCCGTCGGCGTGGATGTCGAAGAGGCCCTGCGCCAGCTCGACCGTCTGCCCGTCTCTATGCACTGCTGGCAGGGCGATGACGTCGCCGGTTTCGAGAACCCGGGCGGTTCCCTGACGGGTGGTATTCAGGCCACGGGTAATTATCCGGGCAAAGCGCGTAACGCGACCGAGCTGCGCGCCGATCTGGAGCTGGCCCTGAGCCTGATCCCGGGGCCAAAGCGCCTGAACCTGCACGCGATTTACCTCGAGTCCGACGAGCCGGTGGCGCGCAACGAAATCAAACCGGAGCATTTTAAGAACTGGGTGGTGTGGGCAAAAGCCAATAAGCTGGGCCTGGATTTCAACCCATCCTGCTTCTCGCATCCGCTGAGCGCGGACGGTTTTACCCTCGCCCACGCGGACGATGAAATCCGTCAGTTCTGGATCGACCACGTGAAGGCCAGCCGCCGCGTGTCTGCGTACTTTGGCGAGCAGCTCGGCACACCGTCGGTGATGAACATCTGGATCCCGGACGGCATGAAGGACATCACCGTCGACCGTCTTGCTCCGCGCCAGCGCCTGCTGGCCGCGCTGGATGAGGCCATCAGCGAGAAGCTGGACCCGGCGCACCACATCGACGCCGTGGAGAGCAAGCTGTTCGGCATTGGCGCCGAGAGCTACACCGTCGGCTCGAACGAGTTCTACATGGGGTACGCCACCAGCCGCCAGACCGCGCTGTGCCTGGATGCCGGTCACTTCCATCCGACCGAGGTGATCTCCGACAAAATCTCCGCTGCCATGCTCTACGTGCCGCGCCTGCTGCTGCACGTCAGCCGTCCGGTGCGCTGGGACAGCGACCACGTAGTGCTGCTGGATGACGAAACCCAGGCGATTGCGAGCGAAATCATCCGCCACGACCTCTTTGACCGCGTCCACATCGGCCTCGACTTCTTCGATGCCTCCATCAACCGCATCGCGGCGTGGGTTATCGGCACCCGCAACATGAAGAAAGCCCTGCTGCGCGCCCTGCTGGAGCCGACTGCCGAACTGAAAAAGCTGGAAGCAAACGGTGACTACACCGCGCGTCTGGCGCTGCTGGAAGAGCAGAAATCTCTGCCGTGGCAGGCGGTGTGGGAGATGTACTGCCAGCGTAACGACGCCCCGGCGGGTAGCCAGTGGCTGGACAACGTGCGGGCGTATGAGGAAGACGTGTTGAGTCAGCGCGGGTAACTGCCCCCTCACCCCTGCCCTCTCCCCAAAGGGGAGAGGGAGCAAACCATCCCCTCGCCCCTTTGGGGAGAGGGTTAGGGTGAGGGGAAACTCTCACCGCGATAACTGGAAATGAAACTATGCAGACCATCACCACCTCCTGGTTCGTCCAGGGCATGATCAAAGCCACCACCGACGCCTGGCTGAAGGGCTGGGACGAGCGCAACGGCGGCAACCTGACGCTGCGCCTGGACGACGCGGATATCGAACCCTTCGCGGCCGATTTCCACCAGAAGCCACGCTATATCGCGCTGAGCCAGCCGATGCCGCTGCTCGCCAACACGCCGTTTATCGTCACCGGCTCCGGGAAGTTCTTCCGTAACGTCCAGCTCGACCCGCAGGCCAACCTCGGCGTGGTGAAGGTAGACAGCGACGGCGCGGGCTACCACATTCTGTGGGGCCTGACCGATGAAGCGGTACCCACCTCTGAACTGCCAGCGCACTTCCTCTCCCACTGCGAGCGCATCAAGGCGACCAACGGCAAAGACCGCGTGATCATGCACTGTCACGCTACCAACCTGATCGCCCTGACCTACGTGCTGGAAAATAGCTCGGATTTCTTCACCCGCAAACTGTGGGAAGGCAGCACCGAGTGTCTGGTGGTGTTCCCGGACGGCGTGGGCATTCTGCCGTGGATGGTGCCGGGTACCGACGAAATTGGCAAGGCAACCGCAACGGATATGCAAAGACACGCTCTGGTGCTGTGGCCGTTCCACGGCGTGTTCGGCAGCGGCCCTACGCTTGATGAAACCTTTGGCCTGATCGACACCGCCGAGAAATCAGCGGAAGTGCTGGTGAAGGTGTACTCCATGGGGGGCATGAAGCAGACTATTTCCCGGGAAGAACTCATCTCCCTCGGCAAGCGCTTTGGCGTGAGCCCGTTGCAGTCCGCGCTGGATTTATACGCATGACGCCTTCGCAGGAAAAACGTTGATCGTTAAGGAAAATTATCATGAGCTTTATGTTGGCACTTCCAAAAATTAGCCTTCACGGCGCGGGCGCAATCGGCGATATGGTCAACCTGGTAGCGAACAAGCAGTGGGGAAAAGCGCTGATTGTTACCGACGGCCAGCTGGTGAAGCTGGGCCTGCTGGACGGTCTGTTTACCGCGCTGGATGCGCATCAGATGTCATATCAGCTGTTTGACGCGGTCTTTCCCAACCCAACGGAGGCGCTGGTACAGAAGGGTTTCGCGGCATACCGGGAAGCCGCGTGTGATTACATTATCGCCTTCGGCGGCGGCAGCCCAATTGATACCGCCAAGGCGATTAAAATCCTCACCGCCAACCCCGGCCCGTCAACCGATTATTCCGGCGTCGGCAAGGTGAAAAATGCGGGCGTGCCGCTGGTGGCGATCAACACCACCGCAGGCACGGCGGCGGAGATGACCAGCAATGCGGTGATCATCGACTCCGCGCGACAGGTGAAAGAGGTGATCATTGACCCGAACATCATCCCGGACATCGCCGTGGACGATGCCAGCGTGATGCTCGATATTCCCGCCTCCGTGACCGCCGCAACCGGTATGGATGCGCTAACCCACGCCATTGAAGCCTATGTATCCGTTGGCGCGCATCCGCTGACCGATGCCAACGCGCTGGAAGCGATTCGCCTGATCAACCTGTGGCTGCCGGAAGCAGTCGACAACGGTCATAACCTTGAGGCGCGCGAGCAGATGGCGTTTGGTCAGTATCTGGCGGGCATGGCGTTTAACAGCGCCGGTCTGGGTCTGGTACATGCCCTGGCGCACCAGCCGGGCGCGACGCACAACCTGCCGCACGGCGTGTGCAACGCCATCCTGCTGCCGATCGTTGAAAGCTTTAACCGCCCGAACGCAATCGCGCGTTTTGCCCGCGTGGCGCAGGCGATGGGCGTCGATACCCGCGGCATGAGCGATGAAGCCGCCAGCATGTCCGCCATTCAGGCGATTCGCGACCTGAGCGCTCGCGTCGGTATCCCTGCGGGCTTCAGCCAGCTCGGCGTAACCAAAGCCGATATTGAAGGCTGGCTGGATAAAGCCCTCGCCGACCCGTGCGCGCCGTGCAATCCGCGCACCGCCAGCCGTGAGGAAGTACGCGAGCTCTATCTGGAGGCATTATGATCCGCAAAGCGTTTGTGATGCAGGTGAACCCGGACGCGCACGAGGAGTACGCGCGTCGCCACAATCCGATATGGCCCGAGCTGGAAAAGGTGCTGAAAGATAATGGCGCACACCACTACGCCATTTATCTCGATAAAGCCCGCCACCTGCTGTTTGCGACCGTAGAGATTGAATCTGAGGAGTGCTGGAGCGCGGTAGCGAATACCGACGTCTGCCAGCGCTGGTGGAAACATATGGGCGACATCATGCCGTCGAACCCGGATAACAGCCCGGTGAGTGCGGAGCTTAAAGAGGTCTTTTACCTGGACTGATGTGTTAACGCCGCTGCCCCCGCGGCGGCGGCAATCTCCCGCCTGCTGCTGAGCGTAAACGCCGACACCACCGTAATCGCCAGCACGAAACAGCCCAGCATCAGATACGTCTCCTGGAAACCGATCCGGTCATACATATTACCGGCAAACGCGGAGAGGAAGATCGCCGCCGACTGTTTGGCAAACTGGAAGCCAATCAAATAGATAGTCGCCGAAAGACGCGTATCAAACACCCCGGTGATGTACTTGAAGGCCCCCACCAGCAGGAACGGCACTTCAAGCGCGTGCAGCATCTTCAGGGCAATCACTTCTACGGCGGTGGTGGCAAACGACGAGCCGATAATGCGCGTCGCCATGATCACCCCGGCGATCAGCAGCGTGTTTTTCGCACCGATGCGGTTAATGATCCACGGCGAGCAGAACATTATGATGGCATTACAAATCTCCCCGGCAGTCGTTGCGAAACCAAAGGCGCGAGTCCCCTCCTGCGGCGTGGCGAAGAACGTTTTGAAGAAGGTAGCAAACTGCTGGTCGAATACGTCATAGACGCAGGCCACGCCAATCACATACAGAATAAACATCCACATTCTGCGCTGGCGGAACAGGCTAAAGACCGTTTTCGCGGTGATCTGCGGCTGGTTGGCACCCAGCGCATTCATCACCTGCGCCGTCTGGTTGGGTTTTGGCTTCGCGACCACCAGCAGCAGCATCAACAGCAGCGCCGCCGCCGAGCCCATCCAGAAAACATACGACGGATCGATGCCGAACAGGATCCCGCCCGTGGAGGCGCACAGCCCCCAGCCGAGGCAGCCAAACATGCGCGCCTTGCCGTACTCAAAGTAACTGTTACGGCTCACGCGTTCAATGTAGGCCTCAATGGCCCCTGAGCCCGCCGAAAAGACAAAGCCGATAAAAATGCCGCCGCTCAGCGCGCCCAGCCAGATGTTGGCTTTCAGTAACGGCGCAAAGACGTACAGGAAGAAAGGGGCAAACAGGAAGAGCAGCACGGAGATGATCCACAGCAGATGTTTTTTCAGCCCCAGTTTGTCCGAGATCACCCCAAGCACCGGCTGGAAGGCAATGGCCGAGAGTGAGATGCAGGAGAAGACAATGCCGGTATGGGTTTTGTTGAGGCCGATGATATCCGACAGCCAGATCGGCAGGAACGGAAAGCAGGTGGCCATGATGAAGAAATAGAGAAAGAAGAACAGCCCGAAAATCCAGAAATTGGGGTTGTCTTTGTGGGTACAGGTTGTTGTGTTCATTATTTTTATCCTCAACGGAGGGCCAGTTTCCCGGCCCGTCACCTTTACACGCTTTCCACGCCAATCAGGATGGCGCTTTCCGGATCGAGAATCGGCAGCGTTATGCCCGCCTGCATCAGCCACTCACCGCTCACCGTTTGCGGTGTCTCCATCCATGCCGGCAATTTGCGCATGGTATGGCCTCCCTCACCGGTGATGTGAATATCAGGGTGATCGAGCAGCGAAATACGATACTGCGCGCTGGCCTCAAGCCCAGGCATGCGCAGCGGCATCATCAACGTGTAGTCCGGCATGGCGAGCTGGCTGACGATAAACAGTCCCTGCGTTTTATCTTCGCTCACAATACCCTGTGCCAGCGTAGCGGCATCCGGCATATCCACGCGCCATTGGGTTCCCTGATGGATAACCTCGCGCCACTGCTTATACAGCGCGGCGTAACGGCGATAACCTTCACGCTCCTGCTCATCGACGGTGAGGGGATCCAGTTCCAGACCCATATGACCAAACAGCGCCGTCAGACCGCGAAATTCAATGCCGTGCTGGCGAAAGGTGGCGTGGCATTTATGATGACCGATATGCGCCCCCACCACCTCCGGCGGGAAGAAATAGCTCATGCCGCGCTGGATAGCGTTTCGTTCCAGCGCATCGTTGTTGTCCGAGGCCCAGAAGCGGTGGCAGCGCGTCAGCACCTCATAATCAATTCGCCCCCCGCCGGAGGAGCAGGATTCAAATTCTACGTGCGGGAAACGCTCGCCCAGCACGTCCAGCAGGCGATAAAACTGGCGGGTTTGCGCGTCGGCGGCGGCCTTTCCGTCGTGACCCGGCTGCACCAGCTCACGGTTCATGTCCCACTTCACGTAGTCGATCTCATGTTCACCCAGCAGCCAGCTCATGCGCTCCACCAGGTAATCAAACGCCTGCGGAATGTTCAGGTTAAGCACCAGCTGGTGCCGCCCGGTATGTTGCCTGTAGCCGGGCAACGCCAGCACCCAGTCGGGATGCGCACGATAAAGATCGGAATCCGGGTTAATCATCTCCGGCTCAACCCAGATGCCAAACTCCATGCCGAGCTGTTTCACATGGCTGATGACCGGCGTGAGGCCGTTCGGGTACTTCTTCTCGTCCAGATACCAGTCACCCAGCGCGGCGTAGTCGTCGTTGCGACCTTTGAACCAGCCGTCGTCGATGATAAAGCGCTCCACGCCCAGCGCGGCCGCCTCGTCGGCCATGCGCATGATGTAGTCCGGGTCGTGGTTAAAGTAGATGCCTTCCCAGGTATTGAGGTGGACCGGGCGCGGTTTGTTTTCGGGGAAGCGGATAACGTTGTCGCGGAGGTAATGGTGAAACTGCTGGCTCATGCCGTTCAGGCCCTGCGCGGAGTAGCTTGCATACAGGCGCGGCGTCCAGAGCGTGTCGCCCTCCTCAATCGCCATTTCGCCCGGCAGGTAGAGGGCTTCAGCCTGCAGATAGCGGCGGCCGTCGGTTTTGGCTTCCGCACGCAGGCGGTGGTTGCCGCTCCAGCCCAGATGCACGCCCCAGACGTCGCCGTGCATTTCGCTGAACGACGGCGTACCCGAAATCAACGCCGGGAAGTGTTCATGGGAGGTTTTACCCCGGCGGTTTTCAATCACAAAGCTGTCGTGCTCAAGCGTCACGCGGTGCGGCTGAAATTCCCGAATCCAGCGCCCATGGAAGGCCAGGACCTCCCGCGCGCGTTCGGCCACGGGTAGCGTTATGGCAAAACGGTCCACCTGCCACGCCTGCGCTTTCAGGTTGGTTAAGCCGTGACGCACCGCCAGCACGCCGCTGGCATCCAGCGTCAGCTCGCTGGTTAGCCGCAGGCCCGCATGTTCATCTTCTGCCGTAATCGTCAGGGTTTGCCCCTGCTGCTGGACGTCTGTGGTGCTAAAGACAGGCGAACCGTCCAGGCCCAGACGATGGCCTTCAATACCGGGCGACCCAAACAGACCGTGCCCCAGCTCGGCCATTAGCGTGACCGGAGAATCAACATCCAGCCTGCCGTTGGCAACTGGCCGGGAAAGGGTTTCAGTATTTTGCGGCGAAAAGTGCTGAAGATGCGGCCCCCAGTAAATAATTTCGGCGAACGGGTGCGTTTTTATCACCACATCCACCGCCGCGCTTTCGAGTCGTAAAATGGAATCTTGCATCAGACATCTCCTGTCATGGGATGCCTTGAGTTTTGATCCGAAACGTTTCGGATACAAACCAAAACGTTTCGGATTTGTGATCGGGTCTAGAAAATGGAGAGATTCAGGCCGTCTGGCCGGGAGAGAATTCGGGCTGCCAGAGCACCTGGAGCTGCTCGATCGCCTCGCCGTTGATCAGCTGGCGAACCATATCGGCAATCTGTTTCCCGACGCCCTGACGGGTGGACTGGATCACTGCCGCCACGTCAGCATCAACGATGCTGTCCTGCGGAAGCCCGTCATAAACCACCAGCGCAACGGCGTTCTCGCCGGTCAGTCGGCCCAGCTCCGCCAGCGCCATCGCCGCGCCGTCGCCGTGAGTGTTGCAGTCGGTAATGATGGCCGTTGGCGGCTGCGACAGCGAGAGAAGCTCTTTCGTGGTGGCATACCCCACACGGCGCGAAGGGGGCATGGTGCGCAGCCATTCGCTGGAAAGCCCGGCTTCACGCAACGCGTCCAGATAGCCCTGACGACGCTGGGTGATGAATGCCTGATTGTTGCTTTCGCCCAGCAGGGCAATGCGCTGATGGCCTTTTCCGATCAGCCAGCGGGTAGCATTGTACGTACCGGCATAGTTATCGAAGTCGAACCACGCGTACGGCTGCGGTAGCTGGCTGCGACCAAGCGCCAGAAAGGGGAATCCGGCGGCCTGCAGTTGCTCAAGTCGCGGATCGCGATCCAACGTGTGGGCCACAATCAGCGCATCCACGCGGCGGCTCTGCACCATCCGCATGTAGCTGTGTTTATCCGCCAGATCGTCGTCTGCGATGAGCAGCAGGTCGATTTCATGTCGTGCCAGCTCGTGGCTAATTTCACCCACCATGTCCATAAAAACGCTGTTATTGAGCGGAACAGGATGGACCGGGAACACCAGCCCCACGGCGTCGATTTTGCCCATCTTCAGACGACGGGCGAAGGTGTTAGGCCGATAGCCGCGTCGCTGGGCTTCCGCTTCTACGCGAGCGCGCGTCTCGTCAGAAACGTCGTCATATCCGTTAAGGGCGCGGCTGACGGTAGTAACAGAGAGCCCCAGTTCTTTGGCGATGGCTTTGAGCGACATGATTTTCCCTATCTTCGTTAGTTTTGTTCCGCCACCAGCAGCGCGTAAGTGTCTGGCTCCAGGGCTTTGAAGATATGCGGCTGGTCGGCGGGATAACAAATGTAATCCCCTGCGCCGAGCTCTTCCGCCGCGTCAAGCAGGCCAACCAGCGCCCGCCCTTGCGTCACGATAATATGTTCAACCGAGCCCGGCGGATGCGGCTGTGAAATACGGTCTGCACCCGGCTGGGTCATCAGAAGATAGACATCGCGGCGCGCGCCGGGGGGGCATGCAGCCAGTAAAATGGCTTCATAGTTAGCCTGTCCGGCGACCACTTTCGTCCCTTCACCGCGGCGGATCACCTGTGTGGCCGGCAACTGCGGTTCAAGCAGGCGGGCGAAAGGAATATCCAGCGCCACGCAGAGCGACCACAGCGTTTCCAGGCTAGGGTTACCGTTGCCGGACTCCAGCTGAGAAAGGGTGGATTTTGCGATCCCGGCTCGGCGGGCAATTTCCGCCAGTGAAAGCCCGGTTCGCAGGCGTTCCCGCACCAGACTTTTAGCGATCAGGCTGATTGGCTGCGTCATATAACGGCCCTTTGTTCTATAAATCGAACGAATCGTTCATCTTGAAAAACACTTCTGTTGCGTTCATTATAATGGATACACGTTCGATATGGCTAAAAATGTATGAAGCATCATCTCTCTTGCCTGAAAGGCGACACAATAAAAGCAATTATCCTGGTCTGCCTCGCGGTGGGTGTGGTCGGGATGTCCTACGGCTCGCTGGCGATGGCCTACGGTTTCCCGATCTGGGTACCGTTTGTGCTCTCCATTACCGTGCTGGCGGGCGCGTCTGAGTTTATGTTTATCGGCATCGTAGCGAGCGGCGGCAATCCGCTGGCGGCTGCGGCTGCTGGTTTGCTGGTCAACGCGCGGCATGTGCCGTTTGGCGTGACGGTGCGTGAGCTGGTGGGCAAACGTGGCCTGAGCCTTTTAGGCTGCCACATCATGAACGATGAAAGCGTGGTGTTTGGCCTGTCGCAAAAAACCGCCGAACAGCGTAAAGCGGCGTACTGGCTATGTGGTTTAGGCGTGGCGATTGTCTGGCCTCTGGGGACTCTGCTGGGCGCCATGGTCGGCAAACTGCTGCCGGATCCGGAAACAATCGGGCTGGACGCGGTATTTCCGGCCATTCTGCTGGCATTAGTGGTTCCTGCATTTAAAAACCGTACCACGCTGATCCGCGCCTGCAGCGGTGCCGCTCTGTCGCTGGCCGCCGTGCCGTTTGCTCCGGTGGGATTACCGGTGCTGCTCTCTTTACTGGGTCTCGCTACGAGGAAAAAATAATGGGAAATATGACGTTTTTTATTCTCGGCATCGCCATTTTGTCTGCGGGAACGTATCTGATGCGTCTTGGCGGGGCGAAACTGGGCAGCAGGCTGGCGTTGTCAGAACGTTCGCAGGCGCTGCTGTCAGATGCGGCAACGGTATTGTTGTTTTCCGTGGCGCTGGCGACCACGTTTTATGAAGGTGACCACTTTGCCGGTATGGCGCGCGTGCTGGGCGTGGCGTTTGCGGTATTTCTGGCCTGGCGGAAGATGCCGTTAATTGTGGTGATCGTGGCGGCGGCAGTGGTAACCGCGCTGCTGCGCGTGGCGGGCATAAACTAAAAAAGCGCCCCGGGGGCGCTCTTTCGACGGTGTGACAGCTTATTTAGTCAGTTCAGCAGTCATGTGTACGCGGTTACCTGAGAACGCCTGGGTAATTTTGTAAGATGATGCGCCGGCTTCCTGAGCCTGAGCCGCGATTTTCGCTTCTGCGCCGTCAATAGTTGACGCGGTTGCGGTCACGGTCTGAGCAGCGAAAGAACCGAAAGAAGTAGCCAGAGCGATTACAGCGACAAAAGTTTTGATGCTTTTCATGATATAAACCCTTTCATTAAGTTGTTTAGGTAAGGCGCCGTGCCTTGATGAGATAAATACTAGACCTCATCACGAACAACTAAAAGCGGAAGGATTTGCTAATATCATTCAAAATTACTGATCAACTATTAATCGCTGAGGATGGGTATAAATCGTCGCCCTTCCCGGCTTGCAGAAGCCCACCAGCGTCAGGTTGCAGCGCTCCGCCACCTCCACCGCCAGCGTGGTCGCCGCCGACACCGCGAACAAAATTTCCACACCGCACATGGCGGACTTTTGCACCATCTCGTAGCTGGCCCGGCTGGAAACGAGCGCCGCGCCCTGCTGCCAGACCTGACTTTCACGCGCACGACGGCCGAGCAGCTTATCCAGCGCCACGTGGCGGCCCACGTCTTCATGCCCACCGGCAATCTCTCCCGACGGCAATACCCACGCCGCGGCGTGCGTGCAGCCGCTCAGCTGGCCGATGGGCTGTACGTCGTTCAGGTGATTGAGCGCATGGTCGAGGTGCGCCAGATTGAAAGTCTGAGTAAACGGCAGTGGCGCAACGGGTTTACCAATATCGTTGAGCTGCTCAACGCCGCAGACGCCGCAGCCGGTACGCCCGGCCAGCGCGCGGCGGCGTTCCTTGAGCCCCATGAAGCGGCGGCTGGAGAGTTCGATTTGCACTTCAAGGCCGTTGCAGGCCTGCACCACGTCCATACCGTAGATCTCTTGCGGATGCTCAATGATGCCTTCCGAGAGGGAAAAACCGATGGCAAACAGCTCAAGATCTTTCGGAGATGCCATCATCACCACATGCGAGATGCCGTTGTAAACGAGCGCAACGGGCACTTCTTCCGCCAGAAAATCCGGCGTGGCATGGGTGATGTGCGGCGGTCTGTGAACCGACAGTTCCACAATGCCCGCAGGCAGTGGTGACGAGTGGGGAGCATGGTTTTGTTTAGACACAGCGGTATTCCTGAACAACCACGGAAGCGAGCGTGCTATTGCAGCATAAACCACAGGCTGTACGCATAGTATGGATCAACTTTTCGACAACCATTCTCCTACTCATTTAGCAGGGGTGCAACCCGCCACCCGCTACACCCCTTTAACAAGCGGAGCTGTAAGTGTGATCAATATCACACTTTATAATCAACATGGTGATAATACGTTCACTTTGTATTAACGCCATTAGAACAGCTGTACCGACATTGTGGTATTCTGATGATATCCCTCGTGGAATTGAGGGATTAACGCAAATTTTTTCCTTTGCGGTCATTCTTCAGCCGCGAAGTCAAAACTACATATGTAAGCAATGTCGAAACAAGGAGTGACCCATGCAGGTCAGCAGAAGGCAGTTCTTTAAGATCTGCGCTGGCGGTATGGCAGGCACCACGGCAGCGGCACTGGGCTTTGCGCCCGGCGTAGCGCTGGCGGAAACGCGGCAGTATAAACTGCTGCGCACCCGTGAAACCCGTAATACCTGTACGTACTGCTCTGTCGGTTGCGGGCTGTTGATGTATAGCCTCGGCGACGGTGCTAAAAACGCCAAAGCGTCTATTTTCCATATCGAAGGCGACCCGGATCATCCGGTCAACCGCGGCGCATTGTGCCCGAAAGGGGCCGGTCTGGTAGACTTTATCCACTCCGAAAGCCGCCTTAAATTCCCGGAATATCGCGCGCCTGGCTCCGACAAATGGCAGCAAATCAGCTGGGAAGAGGCGTTCGACCGCATCGCAAAACACATTAAAGAAGACCGCGATGCCAACTTTATTGAGAAGAACGCCGACGGCGTCACGGTCAACCGCTGGCTCTCCACCGGGATGCTGTGTGCCTCTGCTTCCAGCAACGAAACCGGTTATTTAACCCAGAAATTTACGCGCGCACTCGGTATGCTCGCGGTCGACAACCAGGCGCGTGTCTGACACGGACCAACGGTAGCAAGTCTTGCTCCAACATTTGGTCGCGGTGCGATGACCAACCACTGGGTCGACATCAAGAACGCCAACCTCATTGTGGTGATGGGCGGTAACGCCGCTGAAGCGCACCCTGTCGGGTTCCGCTGGGCGATGGAAGCCAAAATCCACAACGGTGCGAAACTGATTGTGATCGATCCCC
This sequence comes from Enterobacter sp. 3U4, assembly GCF_057224565.1. NCBI lineage: Bacteria > Pseudomonadati > Pseudomonadota > Gammaproteobacteria > Enterobacterales > Enterobacteriaceae > Enterobacter > Enterobacter sp. 3U4. Next base: position 4,109,635 of record NZ_CP136665.1, on the reverse strand, counting down.
GCTTTACGCGTACCGCGTCAGTGGCGGATTTCTACACCCCTATTCGTTCAGGTACTGACATCACTTTCCTGTCAGGCGTATTGCTGTACCTGATGACCAACGAAAAATATAACCGCGAATACACCGAAGCCTATACCAACGCCAGCCTGATCGTGCGTGAGGATTACCACTTCGAAGATGGCCTGTTCAGCGGGTACGACGCCGAAAAACGCAAATACGATAAAACCAGCTGGAACTACGAGCTGGATGAGAAAGGCTTTGCGAAGCGCGATACCACCCTGCAACACCCGCGCTGCGTGTGGAACCTGCTGAAAGAACACGTCTCCCGCTACACGCCGGAGGTTGTCGAAAACATCTGCGGTACGCCGAAGGCAGACTTCCTGAAAGTGTGCGAGCTTATTGCCGAAACCAGCGCGAAAGACAAAACCGCGTCGTTCCTGTACGCCCTCGGCTGGACGCAGCACTCCATCGGTGCGCAGAACATCCGTACCATGGCGATGGTTCAGCTCCTGCTCGGCAACATGGGGATGGCAGGCGGCGGCGTGAACGCCCTGCGCGGTCACTCCAACATTCAGGGTCTGACCGACCTCGGCCTGCTGTCTCAAAGCCTGCCGGGTTACATGAACCTGCCAAGCGAGAAACAGACGGACCTGCAAACCTACCTGACGGCCAGCACGCCTAAACCGCTGCTTGAAGGCCAGGTGAACTACTGGGGCAACTATCCGAAGTTCTTCGTCTCGATGATGAAAGCGTTCTTCGGTGATAAAGCGACGGCTGAAAACAGCTGGGGCTTTGACTGGCTGCCGAAGTGGGACAAAGGTTACGACGTTCTGCAGTATTTCGAGATGATGCACCAGGGCAAAGTGAACGGCTATCTGTGCCAGGGCTTTAACCCGGTGGCCTCGTTCCCTAACAAGAACAAGGTTGTTGAGTCGCTGTCGAAACTGAAGTTCCTGGTGACGATTGACCCGCTCAATACCGAGACCTCAACCTTCTGGCAGAACCACGGTGAATCGAACGACGTCGATCCGTCGAAGATTCAGACCGAAGTGTTCCGTCTGCCGTCTACCTGCTTCGCGGAAGAGAACGGTTCTATCGTCAACTCCGGACGCTGGCTGCAGTGGCACTGGAAAGGCGCGGACGCCCCGGGCATCGCCATGAACGACGGCGAGATCCTGGCCGGCATCTTCTTACGCCTGCGTAAGATGTATGCGGAAGAAGGCGGCGCGAACCCGGAACCGGTCCTGAACATGACCTGGAACTACTCGACGCCGGAAAATCCTGCGCCAGAAGAAGTGGCGATGGAGAGCAACGGTAAGGCGCTGGCGGACGTTATCGACCCGGCCACCGGCACCGTGCTGGCGAAGAAAGGCGATCAGCTCAGCACCTTCGCGCACCTGCGCGATGACGGTACTACCTCCAGCGGCTGCTGGATCTTTGCCGGTAGCTGGACGCCGAAGGGCAACCAGATGGCAAACCGCGATAACGCCGACCCTTCAGGCCTTGGCAATACGCTGGGCTGGGCATGGGCGTGGCCGCTCAACCGCCGCATCCTCTATAACCGCGCGTCCGCTGACCCGCAGGGCAACCCGTGGGATCCGAAGCGTCAGCTGCTGAAGTGGGACGGCGCGAAATGGGGCGGCGTGGATATTCCGGACTACAGCACTGCCGCACCGGGCAGCGACGTCGGGCCGTTTATCATGCAGCCTGAAGGGATGGGACGCCTGTTTGCTATCGATAAGATGGCGGAAGGTCCGTTCCCGGAACACTACGAGCCGTTTGAGACGCCGCTGGGCACCAACCCGCTGCACCCGAACGTGGTCTCTAACCCGGCAGCCCGTATCTTCAAGGGCGACTTTGAAGCTCTGGGTAAAAAGGACAAGTTCCCGTACGTGGGCACCACCTACCGTCTGACCGAGCACTTCCACTACTGGACCAAGCACGCGCTGCTTAACGCCATCGCGCAGCCGGAACAGTTTGTGGAGATCGGCGAGAAGCTGGCGGGCAAGCTCGGCATCGCCCATGGCGATACCGTGAAGGTCTCCTCTAACCGCGGCTATATTAAAGCCAAGGCGGTGGTGACCAAGCGTATCCGCACGCTGAACGTTCACGGTCAGCAGGTGGACACCATTGGTATTCCGATCCACTGGGGTTATGAAGGCGTGGCGAAGAAAGGGTTCATTGCGAATACCCTGACGCCGTTCGTCGGTGATGCGAACACGCAGACGCCGGAGTTTAAGGCCTTCCTCGTGAACGTGGAAAAGGTGTAACGGAGACGACTTATGGCTTATCAATCTCAAGACATTATCCGTCGTTCCGCGACTAACGGTTTCACGCCCGCGCCTCAGGCGCGGGACCACCAGCAGGAAGTGGCGAAGCTTATCGACGTGACCACCTGTATCGGCTGTAAAGCCTGTCAGGTGGCTTGTTCAGAGTGGAACGATCTGCGTGACGAAGTGGGTCACAACGTCGGGGTGTACGACAACCCGGCGGACCTGACCGCCAAGTCCTGGACGGTGATGCGTTTCTCGGAAGTGGAGCAGAACGACAAACTGGAATGGCTTATCCGCAAAGACGGCTGTATGCACTGTGCGGATCCGGGCTGCCTGAAGGCATGTCCGTCAGAAGGGGCTATCATTCAGTATGCTAACGGCATCGTCGACTTCCAGTCCGAACAGTGCATCGGCTGCGGCTACTGCATCGCGGGCTGTCCGTTCGACGTACCTCGCCTGAACCCGGAAGACAACCGCGTCTACAAATGCACCCTGTGCGTGGACCGCGTCACCGTCGGCCAGGAGCCAGCGTGCGTGAAGACCTGCCCAACCGGCGCTATCCACTTTGGCTCCAAAGAGGATATGAAAACGCTGGCAGCAGAGCGCGTGGGCGAGCTGAAAACCCGTGGTTACGACAACGCGGGCCTGTACGATCCGGCCGGGGTTGGCGGTACGCACGTGATGTATGTGCTGCACCACGCCGACAAGCCGAACCTGTACCACGGCCTGCCGGAGAACCCGGAAATCAGCGCCACCGTGAAGTTCTGGAAAGGCATCTGGAAACCGCTGGCAGCGGTGGGTTTTGCTGCCACCTTCGCAGCGAGCATCTTCCACTACGTCGGCGTTGGTCCGAACCGCGCGGAAGAGGAAGACGACAACCTGCATGAAGAGAAAGACGAGGTGCGCAAATGAGAAAACGTGACACCATCGTGCGCTACACCGCGCCGGAACGCATCAACCACTGGGTCACCGCCTTCTGCTTCATGCTGGCGGCGATAAGCGGGCTGGGGTTCTTCTTCCCGTCCTTCAACTGGCTGATGCAGATCATGGGGACACCACAGCTGGCGCGCATCCTGCACCCGTTTGTGGGCGTCATCATGTTCGCGTCGTTTATCATCATGTTTTTCCGCTACTGGCACCATAACCTAATCAATCGGGATGATATCTTTTGGGCGAAGAATATTCGTAAGATCGTCGTCAACGAGGAAGTAGGTGACACCGGGCGCTATAACTTCGGCCAGAAATGCGTATTCTGGGCGGCGATTATCTTCCTGGTCCTGTTGCTGGTGAGCGGCGTGATCATCTGGCGTCCGTACTTTGCGCCTGCTTTCTCAATCCCGGTGATCCGATTCGCGCTGATGCTGCATTCATTTGCCGCAGTGGCGTTAATTGTGGTTATCATGGTGCATATCTACGCCGCACTTTGGGTGAAAGGCACCATTACCGCGATGGTGGAAGGATGGGTAACCAGTACGTGGGCGAAGAAGCATCACCCGCGCTGGTACCGTGAAGTCCGCCAGAAACAGGAAAAGTCATCTGAATGAGTATTCGCATAATCCCGCAAGATGAGCTGGGTTCGAGCGAGAAACGCACGGCGGATTATATTCCGCCGTTGTTATTCCCCAGACTCAAGAACCTCTACAACCGCCGCGCAGAGCGTCTGCGCGAGCTGGCAGAGAACAACCCGCTGGGCGATTTTCTGCGTTTTGCCGCGCTGGTTGCCCACGCGCAGGAAGTGGTGCTGTATGACCACCCTCTGCAAATGGACCTGACCGCGCGGATCAAAGAAGCCAACGCGCAGGGCAAGCCGCCGCTGGACATTCACGTCCTGCCGCGCGACAAGCACTGGCAAAAGCTGCTGCATTCGCTGATTGCCGAGCTGAAGCCGGAAATGAGCGGCACCGCGCTGGCGGTCATTGAGAATCTGGAAAAAGCGTCCGAACAAGAGCTTGAAGAGATGGCGAGCGCGCTGTTTGCCTCTGACTTCTCTCTGGTCAGCAGCGATAAAGCGCCGTTTATCTGGGCTGCGCTGTCGCTCTACTGGGCGCAAATGGCAAGCCTGATTCCCGGTAAAGCCCGCGCCGAATACGGCGAAGCGCGCCAGTTCTGCCCGGTCTGCGGCTCAATGCCGGTTTCCAGCATGGTGCAAATCGGCACCACGCAGGGGCTGCGCTACCTGCACTGCAACCTGTGTGAAACCGAGTGGCACGTGGTGCGCATCAAGTGCAGCAACTGTGAACAGACCCGCGATCTGAACTACTGGTCGCTGGAAAATGAAGAAGCGGCAGTGAAAGCTGAAAGCTGCGGCGACTGCGGCACTTACCTGAAGATTCTGTATCAGGAAAAAGACCCGAAAGTCGAAGCGGTGGCCGACGATCTCGCCTCGCTGATTCTGGATGCGAAGATGGAGCAGGAGGGCTTTGCCCGCAGCTCGATCAACCCGTTCCTGTTCCCGGGTGAAGGGGAGTAATTCCCTGTAACAGTGCCGGGCGGCGCGTGCTTGCCCGGCCTTCAGTTCGACAGCAATACCCGCCGTCTTTCATGCCAGATACTCTTCATTTTCGTTGAAAGAGGCGTTATCGCCTTTGCGAGCTGCTTTCAAGATTCTTGCCCTCAACATTATTCTTGTTTTCTTTTGAATCAAACCAGGCTATAAAACTGTTCATCCATACAGTAAAAGGGAATTTTCATGGCGCTGGAACAGGGTATTGCACAGCTGGTTCAGGGGTTTATCGCTGCAGGTCGGCCCTCGTCACGTCGCCAGAGCATTGAGGTGCGACGAGCAGGCTATATTGCCAGCACGGGGCTTGCCGGGGAGACCGAAACGCGCGTACAGGTGGAGACGCTTGTTCTTGAGGGTCTAACCATTCGGGTATATTCACCTCTCAATGCGCCTGAACTATTGCCTGCAGCCATCTACTACCACGGCGGATGCTTTATCAGCGGCGGCTTTGATACCCATGACAATCAACTTCGTCAGTTAGCCTGCTACGGCAATTGCCGGGTGATTGCGATTCAGTACAGGCTGGCGCCGGAGCATATTTTCCCCGCCGCACATGACGATGCGGAAAGAGGTGCAGATCTGGTCTGGCAGTATGCGGACAAACTGGGCGTGGATAAAAACCGGATCACCCTTTGCGGAGACAGCGCGGGGGGACATCTTGCGCTGGTAACGGCGCTACGGCTTAAGCTGAAAGGGCTGTGGCAACCTGCGCAGCTTATTCTTATCTACCCCATGCTCGACGCCACCGCCAGTTTTGAAAGCTATGCCCTCAATGGCACGGATTACATTATCACCCGCGATACCCTGCTCAGCGGGTATGAAATGTATCTCGCAGACACCGACCGCCAGCACCCCGAAGCGAGTCCGCTGTGGCGCGATGATTTTTACGGTCTTCCGCCTGTGTACATTATTACCGCAGAGTACGATCCGCTTTGCGATGAGGGCGAAATGTTGTTCCAGCATCTGACGGAGCAGGGTGTGAAGTGTACCGCTCAGCGCTGGCTGGGCGTCATCCATGGCTTCTTTCAGCTTGGCGGCGTTAGCCAGTCAGCGCGAGACGTTATGCGGGATGTCGCCGGGCGGATTCAGCACGCCCGGGGAGCGTGAACAGGAGCTTATTCCTCCTCGTTCCCACCCTCTTCATACGCGCCAAAAGGCTTCGCCGGAAGAACGATATAGGTGCCTTCAAACACCGCGCCCGGTGTTTTATCGCCAAACAGTTCAACCTGCATTTGTACGCGGGCTTTGCGGCCGCGCGCCAGACGGTCCAGATCGCCGCCCAGTGACCCCAGATCGGCTACCGCGCTCGGCTTGCCGCTGATCGGTGCGCTATAGCGAATGTGGGCATCGGCGAGAATGATGGTGCCGCCCAGATGGCGCTCGCGAAGCATCAGCCAGATAAGCCCCCAGCCGGTGAGCGTGGCCAGAGAGAACAGGCTGCCGGCAAACAGCGTGTGGTTCGGGTTCTGATTGCCGGTTTCCGGCATGGTGGTAATAAATTTTTGTCCGGTGTACTGCTGAATGCGCACGCCCATTTTTTCACTGAGCGGAATGTGCTGATACCAGGCCTGCTGCAGCTGTCCACACCAGTCGGCGCGATGAAGAATATCGTCCAGGGTGGCGATGGGTTTGATCATCAAAAAATGACGAATCGGCGTGGTTTGCGGGGTCGTAATTTCCCCCTGATTCACAAAACCTAGCTTGGCGAAAAATTCTACGGCATCTTCGCGGGCGCTACAGGTGACGCGCTTAACGCCTTCCTGACGGGCGACGGACTCAAGGGTCATCGCCATGAGTGTCCCCAGGCCTTTGTCCTGCACGGAGGGATGAACCGCCATAAAGCGAATAGACGCTTCGTTATCGGCGTTGATATACAAACGCCCGACGGCCACGAGGTTGCCCTCTTCGTCCATCACCATCTGATGGTGGGCCATCGCGTCCCAGGCGTCGCGTTCAGATCCTTTTGGCTGATGCAGTGGCTTGCGCAGCATTTCCCAGCGAAACTGGTAATAAGCGTCTAACTCTTCTTCCGTTTGCGGTACTCGAAGGTGATACATAGCTGTACTCTCTCTTGTTACCCGCGGCCACGCCGCCAGTTGGCTCATACCTGGAGCCAGAATGTGACGGGGCCATCGTTCACCAGCGATACCTGCATATCTGCAGCGAATCGTCCGGTTTGCGTATTCATTTCCTGCTGGCGACAACGCTCAACAAAGTACTCGTAAAGTGCTTCTGCACGATCCGGCGCGGCCCCTTTAGAGAAGCTCGGGCGCATGCCGCGCTCGGTATCCGCTGCCAGCGTAAACTGGGAAACCACCAGCACGCTGCCGCCCGCCTGCTGGACGTTCAGGTTCATCTTGCCTTCCGCATCGCTGAAAATACGGTAGCCCAGCACGCGCTCGCACAAGCGGTTGGCCTTTTGTTCGTCATCATCCTTTTCGACACCTAACAACACCAAAAGTCCTGAGCCAATTTCACCCGTCACCTCTCCCTCCACGGTGACGCTGGCACGGGTTACGCGCTGTATCAATGCAATCATGGTTGGTCTGCTTCTTGTTGTTTTTCAGCTTCTGCTGCTTTTTTAAGTTCGCGGTACACACCGAGAGTGACAGTTATTTCGGCACCAAGCAAGACGATACACCAGGTCCAGTAGACCCAGACAAACAAAATGGGGATCACCGCCAGCACGCCGTAAATCAGCTGATAGGACGGAAACATGGTGATGTAGAGGGCAAAGCCTTTCTTACCGAGCTCAAAGAGCAACGCCGCCACCAGCGCCCCCACGACCGCATCGCGGTTAGGCACGCGCGTGGTCGGTACGACGCTATAGAGCAGCCAGAACGAGAGCCACGACAGGATCAACGGAAAGATGCGAAGCGCATTATCAATAGCGCCGTTTAAATCACTCGCCCAGCGCAAGGAAAGAAGATACGAACTGATCGCCAGGCTCGCCCCGGCCAGCAGCGGCCCCAGCGTGAGGATCATCCAGTACACGGCAAAGGAATACACTTTAGGCCGCGTTTTTTTACTCCGCCAGATCGTGTTCAGCGCGTTATCAATGGCGTACATCAACAGCAGCGCGGTGACGATAAGACCGCATGCTCCCACTGCCGTCATCTTGCTGGAATTGGCTACAAACTGCTCAATGTAGTTCTGGATGACATCCCCGGTTGCAGGAATGAAATTCGCGAAGACAAAATGACGAAGCTGCAGGCTGACGTCTGCAAACATCGGAAAGGCGGAAAACAGGGCAAAGATAACCGCCACCAGCGGTACTAAGGAGAGCAACGACACGTAGGCGAGGTTACCCGCCAGCGTGGTCATGTTGTCCTCATCAATACGGTGCCAGAGCAGCTTCAGCCAGGCCCTCAGCGGGCGAGTATGATGCGTGGCTTTCTGATGAACGGTTTTTAGCATAGCTGCTTCGCAAAGTAGTTTGGTATCGTCTCTTTTCCGGTCACCAGAATTGACGTTATACCCAACTGGTTAGCTCCCTCTATATTATCGGCGTTGTCGTCGAAAAAGACCGCATCGGCCGCGGTGAATCCCTCTGCCTGCAGAACAGCCTGATAAATTCGCGCTTCAGGCTTACGCATCCCCATCTCCTGCGAGAGATAGATCTTATCTGCCGCCGCCTTAACTTCAGGGTATTCCTCGGGCCAGAACGTCGTGTGCAGACGGTTAGTATTTGACAGTACAACGACCCGATGCCCCTGCTCGCGAAGCTTATGCATGATGTCGATCACCTCAGGCCGAATGGCCACAAATACCGCCTGCCAGCCGTGGGAAAACTGCTCGTAGCTTAACGGTAGATCCATCTCCTGACAGAAGCGTTCCGCAAATTCTTCATCACTGATCTCGCCGCGCTCATGCTGATGGAAGGTTTCGCCCATCGCGAAATTCTGCTTTAACGTTGCCAGCGGCACGCGGCTAAAGTCGCTCCATGCACCCAACACGCGATTAAAATCGATATCGACGATGACGTTTCCTAAATCAAAGATATAAAGCATGTTTATCTCCTGCTCGCCGTGGAGAGGTAACTGTAGCGGGAATAAAGAGATTTGACTATGCGTGCGGTCTAAGGTGTGCGATCGATTTTTACGGCGCGTTTTTACGACAGTAAAGTGAAGGGACGTTTGACGCGGCGAAAAGCCAGGCCCCGCGATACTCATCGATCATCAGGCTCAGCTCTCTTCCCGGCGTACGATAAAAACCCGGCAGCGTTGCGTTTATATCAGCCTCATCCGCATCATCGGCGAAGGTTTTAACAATCCGATCGTTATTTAATACGCGCGCGTTCTGATGATAGCTGTAGTGAAAATAGATGGTCCGGTTAACTTCAGAAACCCTCTGACCAAATAATTTACCGTTAATGACGGTAGACCCCTCACGATGCTGCATCCGCCAGGACACCGTACCCACAAATCGGTTTTTACCAATCGTCCATTCTACATCTCCCGTACAGCGTATCGGGGTACTCGAAAAATGCGAATACGCTAACCAACCGCTGGTGATAGCGGCCATCAGAAACGCCACCAGCAAAATAATACGGTTCCGGAGTGTCTTCATTGCTCATGTGCCCAAAAATAATGCGTGGTACATAATGCTGCCGCGTCCCGTCGCGCATCGTTATTACAGACAAACGCCGCCATTCGCTCCGTTTTACTATAGCCGATGAGAAAAACGTATCGTTTTTCGGCACACAGACCGGGATAGTTTTTTAACAGGGTCAAGTAATGATCCTGAACAGGTTCATTAGGTGCATAAAAAAGCTGGCAGGCGTTGGTCGTGCTGCCCGTTGAAAGTGGAATAAAGTTACTAAACGGCATGTTCTGGTGATGCTTATATAATATCACTCCATTGATAAACGCGATCAGCAAAAGCGTCGCGGTGATAATTATCAACCAGGCCGGCCTCTGCCTCGCGGTGCCATCGGCTATTGCCATGTCTTTATTGACGATGACCGTCTCAGCAGTTGGGGTAAATACTTCAACCTGAGTGGCTTCGGAAAGCATCAGCCCGCGGCGAGTAATCGTTTTTACCGTATCGCGCGGTAACCCCACCTCAGCCAGAGCATTGCGTAATGTCAAAATGGCCTGGTAAAAGGTATTCGGCGTGGTGACGTCATTGCGTTCCCCCCATCCCACCACCATTAACTGGTTTTGCGAAATAATTTCTCCCGGATGAGTGACGAGATAAAGAAAACAGAGGTTGGCAGGAAGCTGCAATTGTATCGAGCGCCCGGAAATATGATTTACCAGGGTTTTGTTTTCTGGATCATACTCGACCAATTTGTTAATGAGATACAATTTTCCTTTCCTCAACAATAACAATGCTTAATCATATACACCAAAAAGACATACGTATATTTAACAACAGTATAGGTCAGAAGAATCAGGACGCGATAACACCCCAACTAAGATTAAAATTAATGCATTGTTTTTCAATGAGTTAAACAGTCTTTTTCTTAGGTTTTTCTCATCTAAAACGACATAATAAGATTTCATTACACTTTGCCAGCGCAAATAATTATATTGAGCCGCAACCGGAGAAAAGAAGGTCGTTACGGCAGATTTACGAAACGAAATTTTAGCTATTAGTGCTATTTCATGAATCTTCTTCCGGGATTCTTTTTGTCGAATAATCTTAATAGACTGACGAATATTCTGAAAATACGTCGACCGAAGTATATCCTCTGGCCATAGCTACGGCCTGACAGAATAGACATCACCAGGAATTTATATTCTTTACCATTATTTTTCATAAACAAGAGAGGGTCACTGGATATGTTTCAAGATTGACACATTTGCATGGCAGTGAAATATTGACAGTGAAAATAAGACAGGAATGGACTGGATGATAACATCGTCGCATAAGGTTGTCCGCTGTATAAGCTGTGAATTGTCCTGTCAGTTATTTCCAGATAACGCAGTACGTTCACAATATTGCGGAAACGCCTCATTCGCAGTTTGGCCAGGTGGTAACCATTTCCTGCAGACTGCAGTAGAAAATAAAATATTGCGAGAAAACAAGAATCACTTATTACGCGGATTTATTTTTGTAGACTTTTCGATGTGCAACCTGCGCGTACTTGCCGATCCGCAATGGATTGAACGACTGGCGAGAACTAACATGAACATTGTGATTATCTCAGACCGCAAAATGGAAGCATTGGCCAATTACTTCTTCACTCATCGCAGTGAAATAAAGGGAGTTATTTATTCGAATGATAACGACAATATATTAAAGGAAAAAATTAGCCATCTATTCTCCGGAAGACGGGTGAATAGCAGACGTGGCAGCATGTTGAACACTGTCGAATTCACTCTACTTAACAGGTTTTTATCAGGAGCGTGCCTCCAGGAGATTATAAAAACAGACAGCATCGATGTTAAAAAAATTTATGTACATAAAATACGACTAGAGAGGAAGTTAGGTACCAGCATCCATAAAATCCTTGTTTCTATTTTGTAATTTCAACCTTTTTACATACCCACATCTAATGCTGTGGAGGATGTTCTACGCCTGAAAGAAAGGGGCTAGCTATGCCATATTTAATGAAACACTCACCAGTCGCCGCTGCTATTTCGCTGGCGTTATCGTCAGTACTATTTACCGTACATGCAGCGGCAATAGATTTTGCTAATTTACCCGCCTCCGGAGCAGTAACGGATTTGCCTGCAGAAATACAGGCGTTGATTCCTGGAACGGCAAACGCGAACTTTAGCAAAAATACCGGCGATCCTAACTATGTCTACCAGTACAGCGCAGGAAATATTCCGATCTATGGAGATGGGATCACCCTTGAAGGACCGGGGGCGGAAGCCTTTGAGCATTCAGTCACCGTTATTCAGAACTCCACGTCCGGCAGCCCGGGGGTGATATTTGGTGACGATCTCACTATTCGCACCCAGTCAAAAGTGGCCGCCAACAATGGTAAAGACGTCGACGGTATTCGTACCCATGGTATGAACACGCCGGACAACCCGGTATTTATCATTACCGGCGACCGTACCCATATTTACGTCAATGGCCTAAGCGGTGACGGTATTAATGCCGGATACAGCTCCTTCAGCCAGGGCTCTCTCGGCTCCGCCAATATTTATGTGGGTGACGATCTCTATATCGAAACAACTGGCAGTACCGGTCGGGGTATCAGCGCCTATGCGTTGAATGATGCGTCGAAGGCCAAAAATAACGTTATCGTCGGCGATCGTGCGCACATTGTTACGCGTGGGACTTCCGCCGAGGGGATTCGAACCAACCAGAGCGGCTCATACGTCCGTCTGGGGGATGAGGCCGCCATCGAAACCTACGGCACATCGTCCTACGGCCTGTATGCAGGTTCAGCGTCAAAAATTGAGCTGGGGAAAAACGCGACGATAACTACCGACGCGTCCAGCGCTTCCGGGGTTTATTCTACCGGCTCGTCAACCATCACCCTTGATGAAGGCGCGACCATCACCACCAACGGTGCCAGCGCGCATGGCGTCTATGCGTACACAGGCGCGGTGAATACTGGAGATAACGTCACCATTACGGTAAACAGCCGCGAGAAAATCAACAGTTCTGCGCAAGCGCCGCACGGGATGTATGCCTGGTCACGTGGCGTGATAACGCTCGGGGGTGGCGCAACCATTACCACCGCTGGCCAACGCGATAACGGCAGTTATGCCATGAACGTCGGCAATGGCGGGGTTATTGATGCGTCCGCGGGCGGAAAATTCGTCCTCACAGGCGATATCCTCTCCGCAGGCGGCGTCGCGGCCACCAGCACGCTTCCGGCTCAAAACAGTGCCATTACGCTGAATATGGATGATAACTCACTGTGGAACGGGGCGTCTTATATTGAGAGCAACGCCAACGGTACAGGGACTATCGCGCTTACGATGAATGATGCCGTGTGGAATATGCGCGACAGCTCCACGTTGACCAGCCTGACGCTGAATGCGGGCGGCACGATTAATTTCCAGCATTCTGAGGATGCAGCATGGCAAACCCTGACCATCAGTGATGATTTTATCGGCAACGGCGGCAAGCTGGTTTTCAATACCGTACTGTTTGACGATACCTCGGAAACGGACAAACTGATCGTTGAAGGCAACTCTTCCGGTCATACCGGCGTGGAAGTGAATAACATTGGCGGTGCTGGCGCGCAAACCGTAGAAGGGATTGAAATTGTCAGCGTTGGCGGCAACTCTGATGGGACGTTTGAGAAGGCCAGCCGTATCGTGGCGGGGGGCTATGACTATAACGTTGTGCAAAAAGGTAAAAACTGGTTTCTGACCAGCCTGGTTGAGCCCGTTGATCCACCGGTTGACCCGGTAGATCCGCCTGTTGACCCTGTTGACCCACCTGTCGACCCGGTAGATCCACCTGTTGACCCAGTGGACCCACCCGTCGACCCGGTGATTCCGCCGCAAGAGCCCGTCCCACAGCCTGCACCACCGAAAAGCGAGCATCAGTATCGTCCGGAATTTGGGAGCTATCTGGCAAACAGCTATGCGGCAAATACGCTGTTTATGACCCGCCTGCATGACCGTCTGGGTGAAACGCAGTACACCGACATGCTCACCGGCGAGCAGAAAGTAACGAGCTTGTGGATGCGTAACGTCGGCGGCCATACGCGTTTCAGAGACGGCAGCGGCCAGTTAAAAACGACCGCCAATCGATACGTGCTGCAGCTGGGTGGCGATGTTGCCCAGTGGAGCACCGACGGCCTGGACCGTTGGCATCTTGGTCTGATGGCGGGCTACGGCAACAGCCAGAGCCGGAGCGCCTCCAGCCTGACCGGCTATCACTCACGCGGTGAAGTGAATGGCTATAGCGTCGGTCTGTACGGGACCTGGTACGCAAACGACGTGGATAAAAGTGGTACCTACGTGGATAGCTGGATGCTGTATAACTGGTTCGACAATAAGGTGATGGGGCAGGATCAGGCCACTGAAAACTATCGCTCCAGCGGCGTGACCGCCTCTGTAGAAGCAGGCTATAGCGTTAAGGTGGGCGAAAGCGGTCGCAACAGCTACTGGATCCAACCGAAGGCGCAGGCCGTTTGGATGGACGTGCAGGCTGACGACCATCGCGAGCGCAACGGCACGCGGGTGAAAGACGAGACTCACGGGAACCTGATGACACGTCTCGGCGTGAAGGCCTATATCAGCGGACATAACGCGATTGACGACGATAAATCCCGTACCTTCCAGCCGTTTATCGAGGCGAACTGGATCCACAATACCCAGACCACGCGTATCCGCATGGATGACGTTAGCAATGAAATGCGCGGCACTCGCAATATCGGTGAACTCAAGACAGGCGTAGAGGGGCAGATTACGCCGCAGCTTAGCGTATGGGGCAATGTGGCTCAGCAGATAGGCGACAAAGGCTACAGCGATACCCAGGGGATGCTGGGGGTGAAATACAGCTTCAAATAACAACAAAAAAGCCGCTGAGAAATCAGCGGCTTTTTTTACTACGGATTTGACCGTATTAGTCTTCTTTCGCACCGCGCATAGCACGTTTACGATCGTTCTCGGTCAGGTGACGTTTACGGATACGAATTGACTGTGGAGTCACTTCAACCAGTTCGTCATCATCGATGAATTCCAGAGCCTGCTCCAGAGTCATCTTGATCGGTGGAACCAGAACCGTTGCTTCGTCAGTACCGGACGCACGCATGTTGGTCAGTTTCTTACCGGTCAGGCAGTTTACGGTCAGGTCGTTAGAGCGACTGTGAATACCGATGATCTGGCCTTCATAAACCTCAGCACCGTGACCCAGGAACAGCTTACCGCGATCCTGCAGACCGAACAGCGCAAACGCAACCGCTTTACCCTGACCGTTGGAGATCAGCACGCCGTTGTTACGCTGGCCCACTTCGCCCGGACGAACGTCGTCGTAGTGGCTGAAGGTGGAGTACAGCAGACCGGTACCGGAAGTCATGGTCATGAACTCTGAACGGAAGCCGATCAGGCCACGGCTTGGGATCACGTAGTCGAGACGTACGCGGCCTTTGCCATCTGGATTCATGTTTTTCAGGTCGCCTTTACGCTCACCCAGAGCCTGCATCACAGAACCCTGGTGCTGCTCTTCAACGTCCAGCGTCACGTTTTCGAACGGCTCTTGTTTACGGCCGTCGATTTCGCGGAAGATAACTTTCGGACGGGAAACCGCCATTTCGAAACCTTCACGACGCATGTTTTCGATCAGAACAGACAGGTGCAGCTCACCACGACCCGAAACGCGGAATGCATCAGCGTCTTCGGTTTCTTCAACGCGCAGCGCAACGTTGTGCACCAGCTCTTTGTTCAGGCGGTCAAGGATCTGACGAGAGGTAACGAACTTACCTTCTTTACCACAGAACGGAGAGGTGTTGACGTTGAAGAACATGGATACGGTTGGTTCATCAACGGACAGGGCTGGCAGCGCTTCGACGTTCTGCGGATCGCAGATGGTGTCGGAGATGTTCAGTTCACCCAGACCGGTGATAGCGATGATGTCGCCCGCTTCAGCGATGTCGCTCTCGATACGCTCAAGACCCAGGTGAGTCAGTACTTTACCAACTTTACCGTTACGGGTTTTGCCTTCGCTATCGATGATAGTGACCTGCTGGTTCGGCTTCACTTTACCGCGCTTGATGCGACCAATGCCGATTACGCCAACGTAGTTGTTGTAGTCGAGCTGAGAGATCTGCATCTGCAGGGTGCCGTCGAGATCGACGTTTGGCGCAGGAACACGGTCAACAATCGCCTGATACAGCGGGGTCATGTCTTCAGCCATGTCTTCGTGGTCCAGACCTGCGATACCGTTCAGCGCAGAAGCGTAAACGATAGGGAAGTCCAGCTGCTCGTCGGTCGCGTCGAGGTTAACGAACAGGTCGAAGACCTGGTCAACAACCCAGTCAGGACGCGCGCCAGGGCGGTCAACTTTGTTGATAACAACGATTGGCTTCAGACCATGGGCAAAAGCTTTTTTGGTCACGAAGCGCGTCTGTGGCATTGGGCCATCCATTGCGTCAACGACCAGCAGAACGGAGTCTACCATGGACATTACACGTTCAACTTCACCACCGAAGTCGGCGTGCCCTGGGGTATCAACGATGTTGATACGGTAGTCATTCCATTTAATCGCGGTGTTTTTCGCGAGGATGGTAATCCCACGCTCTTTCTCCAAATCGTTGGAGTCCATCACGCGTTCTTGGGTTTCGGCACGCGCATCAAACGTACCGGATTGCTGCAGCAGCTTGTCAACCAGGGTAGTTTTACCATGGTCTACGTGCGCGATGATGGCGATGTTACGCAAATTTTCGATCACAACTTTGCCTCAGGCATTTAGAAATAGCGCGTTATTGTACACGGATTAATCGCACTACAAAACAGGATCACAAACATCCCCCGCAAACAAGTATTGCAGAGATGCTTTGTGATCGCTTTCACGGAGCGGTAAAAGGGCACTTTAACGTAAATTGCACCAATATGGTGCTCAATGTTCACATTGAAGCACTATACTGGTGCAACAAATCCATTGTGGTGCAGCCCTTTTGCACTATGGTGCGCATGATAACGCCTTTTTGGGGTGTTTTAAAAGTTGGCACAGATTTCGCTTTATAAAAAATACATGGCAACAGCCAGTACAAACAGAAATTGAAGACCTCGTTACCACGACGACAATGACCAATCTGGAGAGTTAAGTATGTCCGCTGAACACGTTTTGACGATGCTGAACGAACATGAAGTGAAGTTTGTTGATCTGCGCTTCACCGATACCAAAGGTAAAGAACAGCACGTCACAATCCCTGCTCATCAGGTGAACGCCGAATTCTTCGAAGAAGGCAAAATGTTTGACGGCTCCTCCATTGGCGGCTGGAAAGGCATTAACGAATCCGACATGGTTCTGATGCCAGATGCGACCACTGCGGTCATTGATCCGTTCTTCGAAGAACCAACCCTGATCATCCGTTGCGACATCCTCGAGCCAGGCACGCTGCAGGGCTACGACCGCGACCCACGTTCTATCGCGAAACGCGCTGAAGAGTATCTGCGTTCTACCGGCATCGCAGACACCGTTCTGTTCGGGCCAGAGCCAGAGTTCTTCCTGTTCGATGACATCCGCTTCGGTGCCTCTATTTCTGGCTCCCACGTGGCTATCGACGACATCGAAGGCGCATGGAACTCCTCCACCAAATACGAAGGCGGTAACAAAGGTCACCGTCCTGGCGTGAAAGGCGGTTACTTCCCGGTTCCTCCGGTCGACTCTGCACAGGACATTCGTTCCACCATGTGTCTGGTGATGGAAGAGATGGGCCTGGTTGTTGAAGCGCACCACCACGAAGTGGCGACAGCGGGTCAGAACGAAGTGGCTACCCGCTTCAACACCATGACCAAAAAAGCGGACGAAATTCAGATCTACAAATACGTTGTGCACAACGTTGCGCACCGTTTCGGTAAAACCGCGACCTTCATGCCAAAACCAATGTTTGGCGATAACGGTTCCGGTATGCACTGCCACATGTCTCTGTCCAAGAACGGCACCAACCTGTTCTCTGGCGACAAATATGCCGGTCTGTCCGAGCAGGCGCTGTATTACATTGGCGGCGTAATCAAACACGCTAAAGCGATCAACGCCCTGGCGAACCCAACCACCAACTCCTACAAGCGTCTGGTCCCGGGCTACGAAGCGCCAGTGATGCTGGCCTACTCTGCGCGTAACCGTTCTGCTTCTATCCGTATTCCGGTGGTGGCATCTCCTAAAGCGCGTCGTATCGAAGTGCGCTTCCCGGATCCAGCGGCTAACCCATACCTGTGCTTCGCAGCACTGCTGATGGCCGGTCTGGACGGTATCAAGAACAAGATCCACCCGGGCGAAGCGATGGACAAAAACCTGTACGACCTGCCGCCAGAAGAAGCGAAAGAGATCCCACAGGTTGCAGGCTCTCTGGAAGAAGCCCTGCAGGCGCTGGACGCAGACCGCGAGTTCCTGACCGCAGGTGGCGTATTCACTGACGACGCTATCGATGCATACATCGCGCTGCGCACTGAAGAGAACGACCGCGTGCGTATGACTCCGCATCCGGTTGAGTTCGAACTGTACTACAGCGTTTAATTAAGTTGTTTTACCCGGCGTGACAAACGCCGGGAGTAGTTGCCGTGGAAACTTTTAGCCCATCTCCGGATGGGCTTTTTTCTCCACCAACAATCTGATCTCACGCGCTTTTGACGCCGAAAACGCTATACTGCACTAAATTAGTGCATACGACTCCAGGAGACTGCTGAATGGCAACTGGCACGCTGCCCGATGCTGGGCAGATCCTCAATTCTTTGATTAACAGCATATTGCTGGTCGATGACGAGCTGGCCGTTCATTACGCCAACCCTGCGGCACAGCAGCTGCTCGCCCAAAGCGCACGCAAACTGTTCGGCACCCCGCTTCCGGAACTCCTGAGCTATTTTTCGCTGAATATTGGCCTGATGCAGGAAAGTTTACAGGCAGGCCAGGGCTTCACCGATAACGAAGTGACGCTGGTGATCGACGGGCGTTCGCACATTCTGTCGCTGACCGCGCAACGTCTTCCTGAAGGCCTGATCCTGCTGGAAATGGCGCCGATGGATAATCAGCGGCGACTGAGCCAGGAACAGCTTCAGCATGCACAGCAAATTGCCGCCCGTGACCTGGTGCGCGGTCTGGCGCATGAAATCAAAAACCCGCTGGGTGGATTACGCGGTGCGGCGCAGCTTCTGACCAAGGCGCTGCCCGACCCTGCGCTGGCGGAGTACACCAACGTCATCATCGAGCAGGCGGACCGCCTGCGGAATCTGGTTGACCGTCTTCTCGGGCCACAGCAGCCGGGAATGCACGTCACAGAAAGCATCCATAAAGTGGCTGAACGGGTGGTGAAGCTCGTCTCGATGGAGCTGCCGGAGAACGTCACGCTGGTGCGCGATTACGACCCAAGCCTGCCGGAACTGGCTCATGACCCGGATCAGATTGAGCAGGTCCTGTTGAACATTGTGCGCAATGCCCTGCAGGCGCTGGGGCCTGAAGGGGGCGAGATTATTTTACGCACCCGTACCGCCTTCCAGCTCACGTTACACGGCGTGCGCTATCGGCTTGCGGCACGAATCGACGTCGAGGATAACGGGCCCGGCATTCCATCGCATCTGCAGGACACCCTGTTCTACCCGATGGTAAGCGGTCGCGAAGGCGGAACCGGCCTGGGCTTATCCATTGCCCGCAGTTTGATCGATCAACACTCTGGAAAAATTGAATTTACCAGTTGGCCGGGACATACCGAGTTTTCGGTTTTCCTGCCGATTAAAAAATAAAGGTGACGTTTATGCAACGAGGGATAGTCTGGGTAGTCGATGACGATAGCTCCATCCGTTGGGTGCTTGAACGCGCGCTCACGGGGGCGGGATTAAGCTGCACGACGTTTGAGAGCGGCAGCGAAGTGCTCGACGCACTCACCACCAAAACGCCCGATGTTCTGCTGTCGGATATTCGCATGCCGGGCATGGACGGGCTGGCGCTGTTAAAGCAGATCAAACAACGCCACCCTATGCTTCCGGTCATCATAATGACGGCCCACTCCGATCTGGATGCCGCGGTGAGCGCCTATCAGCAAGGGGCATTCGATTATCTGCCCAAACCGTTTGATATCGACGAAGCGGTGGCGCTGGTTGAGCGCGCGATTAGCCACTATCAGGAGCAGCAACAGCCGCGCCACGCGCCCGATTTTGGGCCAACGACAGACATTATCGGCGAAGCGCCGGCGATGCAGGACGTATTTCGCATTATTGGCCGTCTGTCCCGCTCGTCCATTAGCGTATTGATTAACGGTGAATCGGGAACCGGTAAAGAGCTTGTGGCGCATGCATTGCATCGCCATAGCCCACGGGCAAAAGCGCCGTTTATCGCCCTGAATATGGCGGCGATCCCGAAGGATTTGATTGAATCCGAACTGTTCGGGCACGAAAAAGGGGCGTTTACCGGCGCAAATACCATTCGCCAGGGACGCTTCGAACAGGCAGACGGCGGTACGCTGTTCCTGGATGAGATCGGTGATATGCCGCTGGACGTTCAGACCCGCCTGCTGCGCGTGCTGGCAGATGGGCAGTTTTACCGCGTTGGCGGCTACGCGCCGGTGAAGGTGGACGTGCGCATCATCGCCGCGACCCACCAGAATCTGGAGCAGCGCGTGCAGGAAGGCAAATTCCGTGAGGATTTATTCCATCGACTGAACGTCATTCGCGTTCATCTGCCGCCGCTGCGTGAACGCCGGGAAGATATTCCCCGCCTGGCGCGTCATTTCCTGCAGGTAGCCGCCCGCGAGCTGGGCGTGGAGGCCAAGCAGCTTCACCCGGAAACCGATGCCGCTCTGACGCGCCTGGCATGGCCGGGCAACGTGCGTCAGCTGGAAAACACCTGCCGCTGGTTAACCGTGATGGCTGCCGGGCAGGAAGTGCTGATTCAGGATTTACCGGCCGAGCTGTTTGAAGCGACCGCGCCTGAAAGCACCACCGGTCACGCGCTGCCGGACAGCTGGGCGACGCTGCTGGCGCAGTGGGCCGACCGTGCCCTGCGTTCCGGTCATCAAAACCTGCTGTCTGAAGCGCAGCCTGAGATGGAGCGTACGCTGTTAACTACCGCGCTTCGTCATACGCAGGGCCACAAGCAGGAAGCCGCTCGCCTGTTGGGATGGGGACGTAATACCCTGACGCGCAAGCTGAAAGAGCTGGGAATGGAGTAATATCCGCCCTTGTGTAAAGGTGATTAATTGAGCGCAAATTGCCGTTATTTTGCGCTTTACTGTTCCGATGAGTTTTGTATGATCGTGCCCGGAAATTGGGGGTGAACATCATGCTGGAAACATTCGTGAATATGCTCTCTAGCGGAGCCGCTGAAAGCCACACGCCACAAACCGCCGTTGCGGCGGTGCTGTGTGCGGCGCTGGTTGGGCTGTTTAGCTAACGAGCTGTCAATGAAAAGCCGGGTGGCGGCTTCGCCTTACCCGGCCTACAAACGCGTGAAATGTAGGCCGGGTAAGCGAAGCGCCACCCGACATTGCCGCTTAAATCACCCGCGAGAACTGCTGCATACGCGCTTTCTGACGCAGATACGCGTCAAAGCACATGCAGATATTACGGATCAACAGACGTCCTTTTGGCGTGACCTCAATCGCGCTGTCCGACACATCCACCAGCCCGTCTTTCGCCAGCGGCGCCAGCAGCTTCAGGTCTTCCGCAAAATAATCGATGAAGTTCAGTTCCCACTGCGCTTCCACCTCGCTGAAATCGAGACGGAAGTTGCAGATAAGCGCCTTAATCACATCGCGACGGATACAGTCGTCGCGCGTTAATGCGATGCCGCGCCACAGCGCGTTGCCCGTCTCATCAACCTGCTGGTAATACAGCTTCAGTTCTTTCTGGTTTTGCGCGTAGCAGTCGCCGATCATGCTGATGGCAGAGACGCCCATTCCCAGCAAATCGGTATCGCCCTGGGTCGTGTAGCCCTGGAAGTTACGGTGCAGGACCCCTTCACGCTGAGCAATCGCCAGCTCGTCATCCGGACGGGCGAAGTGATCCATCCCGATAAACTGATAGCCGGTGTCGGTCAGCGAGGTGATGGTTTCCTGCAGGATATCCAGCTTCTGCTGGGCAGAAGGAAGATCGGCATCTTTGATTTTGCGCTGGGCGGCAAACAACGTCGGCAGGTGCGCGTAGTTAAAGACGCTCAGGCGATCCGGGTTGAGTTCGGCCACGCGCTTCAGGGTGAAGGCGAAGCTTTCCGGCGTTTGCTTTGGCAGGCCGTAAATCAGGTCAATATTGGTCGAGGTGAAGCCAATCTCACGCGCGTGATTGAGTAAGGCAAAGATAAATTCTTCGTCCTGCTCGCGATTCACCAGACGCTGAACCTCTTTATTGAAATCCTGCACGCCCATGCTCAGGCGGTTGAAGCCTTCCGCGCGTAAGTGATCCAGTACATCCAGCTCAATTTCACGCGGATCGACTTCGATCGAGATTTCAGCGTCGGCGTTAAAACTGAAACTGCCGCGCAGAAGCTTCATCAGGCGACTTATTTGCGCTTTATTCAGATAGGTTGGCGTACCGCCGCCCCAATGAAGCTGGCTGACGTGACGGCCTTTAAACAGCGGCGCGCGATGCACAATTTCCTGTTCGAGCGCGTCAAGATACTGATCGGCTTTGTGCTGCTGCCGGGTCACGATTTTATTGCAGCCGCAGAAGTAGCAAAGCTTGTGGCAAAACGGAATATGGACGTAGAGCGACAACGGACGCTCAGGATAGCGTGCAACAGCCTGCTGAAAATCCCTCTCGCCGAAGGCATCGGAGAACTCCAGCGCGGTGGGGTATGACGTATAACGCGGCCCGGAATAGTTATATTTCTGGATTAGGGCCAAATCCCAGTCGATAGTTGGTGCTGACATGCTCACTCCTTCCGTTGGTGTCGCGTTCGTATACGGCGGCCCGTTCTGACCCCATTGCGGGCCATCATTCGGGTGCGCAGCCACTTCTGTCGCCGCGACAACCGCCGTAGTTTAACGAATAACCACACCAGATAACATATAACCGGAAGGGTTATAAGCAGGACTATCGCGCCTGCCGGGTGCAAATGTTAGTTTCCACCCTTCAGAAGACGCATCATATCTTCCTGCTTTTCGTCTTCTTCTTCGTCGTCTTCGTCATCATAAGACAGGCCCAGCTTCTGCATCAGCTCGTCGATGCGATCCAGTTTGGCATCCACCCATGACTGCTCTTCCGCGGTCAGGGTTTCACCCTCTTCAAGACGTTCCAGCAGCGCGTCCAGGCGCTCATCGTTCTCCAGCAAATCCAGCTCAGCCTGCGGTGAAAGCATAGGTTTCTCGCTCTTTGGTTTGTGCTGCTTAGTGACCGGGGTGTCTGTCACGCCCAGTGGAATGGGAGTTTTACTGCCGATACGAGGGTCTTTCTGCTGTTTGCCTTTTGCAGAAGCGCCCGCTGCACCACCACCGTTGGCACGGCTACCCGCAGCATGACCGCGATGTTTTTTGTCGCGTTTGCGGTCGCGCGCTTCCTGGTTCAGTTCTTCGCGCGTTTTGCGGCGTGCTTTTGCAGGGCGTTTCGCGCCCGCAGCGGAGGTTGGTTTTTTCATGATGTTTTATCTTTAAGTCGTTTTCTTCAGTATAGAATTGCGGCGAAATCTAGCAGAAAGCAAGCAAAGAAAAAAGGCGACAGAGCAATCTGTCGCCTTTTTTCCTGACTCACAACCCTTAGCGGGTCAGACATTCCATGTTTGCCAACAACAAACCCTGTTTATCCCTTGGCTAATACCGTCCGTGATACGGTTCCCTTTCCTGTTAAAACGCCTCCAGGCGCTGGTCATCCTGACAATCCTGCGTCTTCGCCTCCTGGCGCTCCTGACCCTAATCCTTAAGTCGATTTCCTGATGGCTTCCTCGCCCTGACGCACACTTTACATTGTTCGCATAAACTAACAAGCAACGAAACGGTACAAAAAGAGATTTTCAGACAATTACCCGAAAATAAGCTTATGATTTAAAACAGTTTGTCTTTTTTAAAGCCTGCGAATTCTCTGAAATCTCCCATAGCATCTCTGGCCGATCTCTCACACCGGTTAGGGCATTCGCCTACAGGGCATAGCAATCAGAAAAGCCTTTTGCCTGCATTCGGGTATAATCCCCCTCAGATTACGATTTTGGAGACGACCACGTGACTACCTGGAACTACCAACAGACGCATTTTGTCACCAGTGCGCCCGATATACGCCACCTTCCTTCTGATACCGGTATTGAAGTGGCATTTGCTGGCCGCTCCAATGCGGGGAAATCCAGCGCCCTGAATACGCTGACTAATCAGAAGAGCCTGGCGCGTACCTCAAAAACACCTGGCCGTACCCAGCTGATCAACCTGTTTGAAGTCGCAGAGGGCAAACGCCTGGTCGACTTACCGGGCTACGGTTACGCGCAGGTACCGGAAGAGATGAAAATCAAGTGGCAGCGTGCGCTGGGTGAATACCTGGAAAAACGTCTGTGCCTGAAAGGTCTGGTGGTGCTGATGGATATTCGCCATCCCCTGAAAGATCTGGATCAGCAGATGATCGACTGGGCTGTAGCAAGCGATATCGCCGTGCTGGTGCTGCTGACGAAAGCCGATAAGCTGGCAAGCGGCGCGCGCAAAGCGCAGGTGAATATGGTTCGCGAAGCGGTGCTGGCGTTCAATGGTGATGTGCAGGTTGAACCGTTCTCCTCGCTGAAAAAGCAGGGCGTGGACAAGCTGCGTCAGAAGCTCGACACCTGGTTTAGCGAGCTGGAACCCGCGACGGAAGCGGAAGAAGAGTAATACCGGGCGCGGCGATGGCCGCGCTTTTTTTGCCCGAAGATTTCTTTGCCGCAATAAAAAACGCCCCAGTCATTACTGACTGGGGCGGCTAAAATATTCAGCCAAATCCGATTACGTGAAGTAAAAGGTCTGAAAGATAGAACATCTTACCTCTGTACCCTACGCCGATAACTCTACCCCTTTTTGTGCTGCAGAAAAAGCACTTTTTGTAGTTTTTTTTCATTCTTTACATAGGGAATTCTAATGATCGTCACAAAACGCGCCTTCTTATGTTGCAAACTTACATAAATAGCGCGTTATGCGAAAAACCGTTAGTGAGCCTGATCCCAGTTTTCACCACTTCCTACTTCCACCAGCAACGGCACGTCCAGCGTCATGCTGCTTTCCATCAGTTCGTGGATCTTCTTCGACACGGCGTCCAGGTCGTCCTTGTGCACTTCAAATACCAGTTCATCGTGCACCTGCATGATCATTTTCACGCGGGGCTTCTCTGCTTCAAGCCAGGCATCAACGGCGATCATTGCACGTTTAATAATGTCCGCCGCAGTACCCTGCATCGGGGCGTTGATCGCCGCACGCTCAGCGCCAGCGCGGCGCGCGGCATTGCTGGATTTGATGTCCGGTAAGTAGAGACGGCGGCCATCCAGGGTTTCGACGTAACCTTTTTCCTTCGCCTGCGCGCGGGTGCGTTCCATATATTCCAGCACGCCCGGATAACGCTCGAAGTAGAGATCCATATACTTCTGCGACTCTTTACGCGGAATGTTGAGCTGGCGCGAAAGCCCAAATGCACTCATGCCATAAATCAGCCCGAAGTTGATCGCCTTAGCGCTGCGGCGCTGCTCGTTGGTCACGCTGTCCAGCGGCAAGCCGAAGACTTCCGCCGCGGTTGCCCGGTGGATATCCTTCCCTTCGGCAAACGCGGTAAGCAGGCCTTTGTCACGGGACAGGTGCGCCATAATGCGCAGTTCGATTTGCGAGTAGTCAGCAGAGACAATCAGATAATCCTCTGGGGCAATGAAAGCCTGGCGAATACGGCGGCCCTCTTCGTTACGTACCGGGATGTTCTGCAGGTTGGGATCGGTTGACGAGAGACGACCGGTCGCCGCGACGGCCTGATGATACGACGTATGCACACGACCCGTTTTCGGGTTGATCATCAGCGGGAGCTTATCAGTGTAGGTAGACTTCAGCTTCGCGAGCCCACGGTACTGCAGAATCACTTTTGGCAGCGGGTAATCCAGCGCCAGCTCTTCCAGCACCTCTTCAGAGGTTGAAGGCGCACCGCCAGGGGTTTTCTTCAGCGGCTTGATGCCCTGCTTTTCAAACAGAATGGTTTGCAGCTGCTTCGGTGAAGAGAGGTTAAACGGCTCGCCTGCAAGCTCATGCGCTTTCTGCTCCAGCTCGGTCAGGCGCTGCGCCAGTTCCCCGGAGTGGTTATGCAGCACCGTTGGATCGATTTTCACGCCGTTGCGTTCAATGCGCGACAGCACGGGCACCAGCGGCATCTCGATATGCTGGAACACGTTCAGCGGACCTTCGTGCTTCTGCAGTTTTGGCCACATTTTCAGGTGCAGCTGCAGCGTGACGTCAGCGTCTTCCGCCGCGTAGCGCCCCGCTTCTTCGAGAGCTATCTGGTTAAAGGTGAGCTGATTTTTCCCTTTACCGGCAATCTCTTCGAAGGTGATGGTTTTGTGCTTGAGCCAGCGGTCAGATAAGGAATCCATATCATGACGGCCCGCGACGCTGTCCAGAATGTAGGATTCAAGCATGGTGTCGAAGGCAATCCCACGCAGTTCAATGCCGTAGTTTTGCAGAATACCGCGGTCGTACTTGAGGTTTTGTCCAACCTTGAGCGCCTTTTCGTCTTCCAGGATCGGCTTCAGCAGCTCAAGCACGCGTTCACGGGAGATCTGCTCCGGCGCGTCCAGGTAATCGTGCGCCACGGGAACATAGGCCGCATGACCAGGCTCTGTCGCAAATGACAGGCCTACCATATTGGCAGAAATGTTATCGAGACTGTCAGTTTCGGTATCAAAGGCAAAGACCGGAGCCTTTTTCAGTTTCTCGATCCACGCAATCAGCTGTGACTCTTCAAGAATGGTTTCGTAGTTGTCGAAGGAAAGCGCCACGGCTTCTTCTTCCGCCTGCTCTTCTGCGTCAACGACGATCGTCTCCTTCGGCTTTGCAGCAGGTTTCGCCCCTTTTGCCTGCAGCCATTTACCGGCTTCCACGTCAGTGATCCAGCGCTTGAATTCGTATTTCTTAAACAGGCTCAGCAGATCGTCAGCGGAAGGCTGTTGCACTTCCAGCTGCTCACAGCCCAGCTCCAGTTCGACATCGGTTTTGATGGTTGCCAGCTTATAGGAGAGATAAGCCACCTCTTTGTTCTCTTCCAGTTTTCCGGCCATGGTTTTTGCACCACGGAAGGAGAGCCCGGCGATTTTGTCCGATTCCGCATAGAGCGTATCCAGCCCGCCCAGCCCCTGAAGCAGCGCCTGCGCGGTTTTCTCGCCGACGCCAGGGACACCCGGGATGTTATCTGAGGAGTCGCCCATCAACGCGAGGAAATCGATAATCAACTCTGGCGGCACGCCATACTTCGTGACCACTTCTTCTGGCCCCAGAATGGTGTTAGTCATGGTGTTAATCAGGGTAATACCTGGCGTCACCAGCTGCGCCATATCTTTATCACCGGTGCTGATCAGCACAGGACGGCCCATTTTTTCAGCTTCACGCGCCAGCGTGCCGATGACGTCATCGGCTTCAACGCCAGAGACCGCCAGCAGCGGCAACCCCATCGCTTTTACCATGGCGTGCAGCGGCTCAATCTGCGCACGCAGATCGTCAGGCATTGGCGGACGGTGGGATTTGTAATGCTCAAACAGCTCATCGCGGAAGGTTTTACCTTTCGCATCAAAGACGACAGCCGCATGGGTTGGCTGATACTGAAGGATCAGGCTGCGCAGCATGTTCAGCACGCCGTACATTGCGCCGGTAGGTTCCCCTGCGCTATTGGTCAGAGGAGGAAACGCATGGTACGCCCGATACAGGTAAGAAGAGCCATCGACGAGAATAAGAGGGTTTTCTGGGATCTGAACCATAATGTCCGTGCCTTTAATCAATTTATGGGTAAAGGATGCCACAGAAGGATGAAAACATCAGTTATTAGCGCCTGATACAGGAAAAGATTTTGCGATCGTGAGGATCGCTCGCAAAAATCAAACTGTGGATAAGTTTGTGCATATTTTCACTTCATATGAATAACAGACGCAAAAAATACATATGAGATGATTTTTAGATCTTATTTATCATGCTGTTATGGCATTAGATCTTATCTATATGGCCAACTGATGGCAATTTAGTCTATGTGGATATAAGGCCTGATAAGCGCGTAATGACAGAGAAATCTTCTGCGGCAGGGTAAAAGCGGCCAAATCATCACGTGAAAGCGCCGTTAAATTGTCTGTTTTCTGGTAAAATCAGCGCCCAGCGTCGACTAGCCGGTCGCTCACTCACAGCTAACTACCTGAAAAAGCTCATCATGTCGAGATTGCTCGCTGCAATAACATTACTGTTAAGCATCATTTTAACTATTCTGGTGACGATCGCCTGTTCCGTGCCGATCATTCTCGCCGGGATCATTAAACTGCTGCTGCCTGTCCCCGTGGTGTGGCGAGCCGTATCCGCATTTTGTAATTTCATGATGTACTGCTGGTGCGAAGGACTGGCGATCCTGCTGCGCCTGAACCCGCATCTGAAGTGGGATATAAAAGGGCTGGAGAGTCTTAACAAGAAGAACTGGTACCTGCTGATCTGCAATCACCACAGCTGGGCGGACATCGTGGTGTTATGCGTGCTTTTTCGCAAACACATCCCGATGAACAAATACTTTCTGAAACAGCAGCTCGCCTGGGTGCCTTTTATCGGGCTGGCCTGCTGGGCGCTCGATATGCCGTTTATGAAACGCTATTCGCGCAGCTATTTGATTCGTCATCCGGAACGTCGCGGTAAGGATGTGGAGACAACGCGCCGGTCCTGCGAAAAGTTTCGTGCGCATCCAACGACCATCGTGAACTTTGTGGAAGGCTCCCGGTTTACGGAAGAGAAGCGCCAGCAAACTCGCTCTCCTTACCAGCATCTGCTGCCGCCAAAGGCGGCAGGGATTGCGATGGCGCTTAACGTGCTGGGAGCACAGTTCGATAAACTCCTTAACGTCACGCTCTGCTATCCGGAAAACGACAGGACGCCATTCTTCGATATGCTCAGCGGCAAACTGACGCGCATTGTCGTGCACGTCGATCTGGTTCCGATTGACGCTGAACTGCACGGTGATTACGTAAACGATAAGAACTTCAAACGTCGTTTCCAGCAGTGGCTTAATACGCTCTGGAAAGAGAAAGACGAACAGATAGATAAGATAAAATCTTCATACAAAAACGCCGGTCAGTGACCGGCGTTTTTACATCAACGAAATTACTTCTTCTCAACCAGATATTTCACGGTATCTGCATACTGCTGTACGAAGATATCCATGCTGCTGGTATCCATGCCCTGCATGTTCAGCTGGTATTTGCCGTTAACAAACATCGCCGGAACGCCCTGAAGCTGGAGGTCAGCAGCCGCTTTTTCCTGCTGAGCTACCAGAGATTTCACCACAAAGCTGTTCCATGCTGCGTCATACTCTTCACCTTTCACGCCGGCATCAACGAATACTTTACGAATATCCGCAGTGGTTTGAACGGTCTGGGTTTTCTGTACGGCTTCAAACATTGGCGCAGTGATCTTATCTTCCACGCCCAATGCCATCGCAACCGCCCACGCCTGAGTCAGGTCTTTACCCAATGGGCCCAGGAACTCTACGTGGTACTTGGTCATTTTGGTGCCTTCTGGCAGCTTTTTCTTCACGTTGTCAGACACATGCAGCACCTGCTCGAACTGATAGCAGTGTGGGCAATAGAACGAGAAGAACTCCAGAACCTGTGGCTCGCCAGCGACCGGCTTTTCCAGCGTGGTGTACTGTTTGCCGTCGGTAAACTGCGCAGCAGAAGCGCTAAATGCCAGAATCATACCTGCCAGCGCCAGCCAAATTTTTTTCATGATTAACTCTCTCCTGGGTGTGTCCAATTAATACATCGGCGTTAATTGCAGTGGAGGTTCCTGAAGAACCTTGACCTGCTCAGTAAATGTAGATATCTGGCTACGCCAGTAATCCTCTCCGGTAAGCCACGGGAAATTCCGGGGAAATGCGGGATCGTCCCAACGCCTGATCAACCATGCGAGATAATAAACAAAACGCATCGCACGTAAAGGCTCAATCAGGGCAATTTCGTCTGAATTAAATGGGCTAAATTCTTCATAAGCTTCAATAATGGTTTCAAGCTGCATGCGTTGCTCGGCTTTGTCGCCATTGAGCAGCATCCACAGGTCCTGAACCGCTGGCCCCATACGTGCATCATCGAGATCGACAAACAGCGGGCCATCACGCCAGAGGATATTTCCTGCATGACAATCGCCATGCAGGCGCAGGACGGAAATATCGTCGCGCCAGCAGGTTTTAACAGCAGCAATGAGCTTATCGGTGGCGTTGAGGAAATCATCCTTTAACGCAGTGGGGATCATTGCAGACGTTTCAAATATTTCGCGCGGCTCAAGAAGGTATTCCTGAATCCCGATAATCGGACGGGCAATAAAGGCTTTTTTGCGTCCCGTCTGGTGTATGCGCCCAAGATAGCGGGCAACCCACTCCATCTGATCGATATTATCCGCTTCAAATTGACGTCCCCCCAGGCTTGGGAATACCGCGTAATAAAACCCTTCGTGCGTGAGGAGCGTTTGGTTATTGAATTTTAGCGGCGCGGCCACGGGAACATCGTCATCCAGCAGATCGTGAGCAAACTGATGCTCTTCCTGAATTTGTTCAGCGGACCAGCGTTCAGGACGATAGAATTTTACGACGTAGCGCTGACGATCCTCGTCCTGAAATTGATAGACGCGGTTTTCGTAGCTGTTTAACGGGGTTAGCCCGGAATCCACCCGAATACCCTGTTCAAACAGGGCATCCATAATGGTGTCCGGGTGTAATGTCTGGAAAGTAAAAGCCTGGTCGTTCATCCGATCATCCGGAAATTATACGAATGATTCAGGATATCATCTTGTGGCGATTTCGGTGCCGCCGCTTACAAGCTTTTACTCTTTAATTACGCCTCGGGCGCGCAGCAATGCGGTCTTAAAATCTTCCTCATAATCTTTCTGAATACCAGGAATAACAGCATCTTTTGCGGAGTCGCGCATTTTAAGGTGGTAGATCAGGATGTCGTCAGAAAGGTCTGCCAGATCGCCGTCAAAACCTGACTCTTTCGCCAGTTTCTGTAAAAATTGCATCAGATTTAGCTCTGGCTCTTTTTGCCAGGCCGGCTGGAGGAGTTCAATAACTTCATTCAGACGTTTACATTTCATGGTGGTGCTCCTTTCATTTAGAGTGACACGTTAGCAGGGTCAATCCCACAATAAAAGAGGCGATATTCGTGAATCTTAGCCAGGAAATCATCGGGGTCGTTCTGGCAGGCGGCAGAGCAACGCGAATGGGCGGAAAAGATAAGGGGCTTCAGCTTCTTAATGGCAAACCCTTGTGGCAGCATGTCGCTGATACGCTCGCAGACCAGGTGTCGACAATGGTCATCAGTGCTAACCGGCATATCGACACTTACCGGCGCAGCGGGTACGCCGTTTACCAGGATATCCTTGCAGATTTCCCGGGACCGCTGGCCGGTATGCTTTCTGCCATGCAACAGTCTCAAGGAGAGTGGTTTATCTTCTGTCCCTGCGATACCCCGTTTATTCCGTCCTGTCTTGTCGAGCGTTTGTTACAGCTTCGCGGTACGGCTCCTGTGGTTTGGGTACATGACGGCGAGCGTGACCATCCTGCTATCGCATTGATGCACCGATCGCTAGCGCCTGCTCTGCAGAGCTATCTGGCTGCGGGAGAGCGTAGGGTGATGGTCTTTATGCGTGAGTCTGGCGGCCATTCTGTTGATTTTAGCGATTTAAAATCAGCATTTGTGAACGTGAATACGCGCGAAGATTTGCAGATGATGCAGGAGAAAAAATGATACCTCTTTTAGCCATTTCCGCATGGAGTGGGACCGGAAAAACTACGCTGCTGAAAAAGCTGATACCAGCGCTGTGTGCCAGAGGCCTTCGTCCTGGATTGATTAAGCATAGTCATCACAACATAAATATCGATACGCCAGGAAAAGACAGCTATGAGCTGCGTAAGGCTGGAGCAGCACAAACGATGGTAGCAAGTCCTCAGCGCTGGGCATTAATGACAGAAACGCCGGATGAGGCGCCGCTGGATCTCGCTTATCTGGTCAGCCGGATGGATCATGCCACGCTGGATCTGGTGCTGATTGAGGGATTTAAGCATGAGGAAGTGCCTAAGATCCTGCTGTTCAGAAGCGATGCCGGGCATGATATGAGTGAGTTAACGCTTGATGAGCATGTCATTGCAGTGGCCAGTGATGTGGTATTGCCGCTTGAGGTTCCGGTGCTGGACTTAAATGATGTGGATGGGATTGCGGGATTTATTGTGGCGTGGGGTGCGGTCTGACTTTCCGGGTGGCGGCTTTGCCTTACCCTACCTACAAAATTCGGTAGTTCAGAAACGCAAAAAGGCCATCCTTTCGGATGGCCTCTTCACTTATTTGATGCCTGGCAGTTCCCTACTCTCACATGGGGAGACCCCACACTACCATCGGCGCTACGGCGTTTCACTTCTGAGTTCGGCATGGGGTCAGGTGGGACCACCGCGCTAAAGCCGCCAGGCAAATTCTGTTAAATCTGTATCAGAGCTGAAAATCGCGTCTCTCTTCGCCGAAACAGCTTCGGCGTTGTAAGGTTAAGCCTCACGGTTCATTAGTATCGGTTAGCTCAACGCATCGCTGCGCTTACACACCCGACCTATCAACGTCGTAGTCTTCAACGTTCCTTCAGGACCCTTAAAGGGTCAGGGAGAACTCATCTCGGGGCAAGTTTCGTGCTTAGATGCTTTCAGCACTTATCTTTTCCGCATTTAGCTACCGGGCAGTGCCATTGGCATGACAACCCGAACACCAGTGATGCGTCCACTCCGGTCCTCTCGTACTAGGAGCAGCCCCCCTCAATTCTCCAGCGCCCACGGCAGATAGGGACCGAACTGTCTCACGACGTTCTAAACCCAGCTCGCGTACCACTTTAAATGGCGAACAGCCATACCCTTGGGACCTACTTCAGCCCCAGGATGTGATGAGCCGACATCGAGGTGCCAAACACCGCCGTCGATATGAACTCTTGGGCGGTATCAGCCTGTTATCCCCGGAGTACCTTTTATCCGTTGAGCGATGGCCCTTCCATTCAGAACCACCGGATCACTATGACCTGCTTTCGCACCTGCTCGAGCCGTCACTCTCGCAGTCAAGCTAGCTTATGCCATTGCACTAACCTCCTGATGTCCGACCAGGATTAGCTAACCTTCGTGCTCCTCCGTTACTCTTTGGGAGGAGACCGCCCCAGTCAAACTACCCACCAGACACTGTCCGCAACCCGGATTACGGGTCTACGTTAGAACACCAGCCATTAAAGGGTGGTATTTCAAGGTCGGCTCCACGCAGACTGGCGTCCACGCTTCAAAGCCTCCCACCTATCCTACACATCAAGGACCAGTGTTCAGTGTCAAGCTATAGTAAAGGTTCACGGGGTCTTTCCGTCTTGCCGCGGGTACACTGCATCTTCACAGCGAGTTCAATTTCACTGAGTCTCGGGTGGAGACAGCCTGGCCATCATTACGCCATTCGTGCAGGTCGGAACTTACCCGACAAGGAATTTCGCTACCTTAGGACCGTTATAGTTACGGCCGCCGTTTACCGGGGCTTCGATCAAGAGCTTCGCGTTGCCGCTAACCCCATCAATTAACCTTCCGGCACCGGGCAGGCGTCACACCGTATACGTCCACTTTCGTGTTTGCACAGTGCTGTGTTTTTAATAAACAGTTGCAGCCAGCTGGTATCTTCGACTGATTTCAGCTCCACCCGCAGGGGCTTCACCTACATATCAGCGTGCCTTCTCCCGAAGTTACGGCACCATTTTGCCTAGTTCCTTCACCCGAGTTCTCTCAAGCGCCTTGGTATTCTCTACCTGACCACCTGTGTCGGTTTGGGGTACGATTTGATGTTACCTGATGCTTAGAGGCTTTTCCTGGAAGCAGGGCATTTGTTACTTCAGCACCGTAGTGCCTCGTCATCACACCTCAGCGTTAAAAGGTACCGGATTTACCTGGAACCTCCGCCTACATGCTTAAACCGGGACAACCGTCGCCCGGCTAACATAGCCTTCTCCGTCCCCCCTTCGCAGTAACACCAAGTACAGGAATATTAACCTGTTTCCCATCGACTACGCCTTTCGGCCTCGCCTTAGGGGTCGACTCACCCTGCCCCGATTAACGTTGGACAGGAACCCTTGGTCTTCCGGCGAGCGGGCTTTTCACCCGCTTTATCGTTACTTATGTCAGCATTCGCACTTCTGATACCTCCAGCATGCCTCACAGCACACCTTCAACGGCTTACAGAACGCTCCCCTACCCAACAACACATAGTGTCGCTGCCGCAGCTTCGGTGCATGGTTTAGCCCCGTTACATCTTCCGCGCAGGCCGACTCGACCAGTGAGCTATTACGCTTTCTTTAAATGATGGCTGCTTCTAAGCCAACATCCTGGCTGTCTGTGCCTTCCCACATCGTTTCCCACTTAACCATGACTTTGGGACCTTAGCTGGCGGTCTGGGTTGTTTCCCTCTTCACGACGGACGTTAGCACCCGCCGTGTGTCTCCCGTGATAACATTCTTCGGTATTCGTAGTTTGCATCGGGTTGGTAAGCCGGGATGGCCCCCTAGCCGAAACAGTGCTCTACCCCCGAAGATGAGTTCACGAGGCGCTACCTAAATAGCTTTCGGGGAGAACCAGCTATCTCCCGGTTTGATTGGCCTTTCACCCCCAGCCACAAGTCATCCGCTAATTTTTCAACATTAGTCGGTTCGGTCCTCCAGTTAGTGTTACCCAACCTTCAACCTGCCCATGGCTAGATCACCGGGTTTCGGGTCTATACCCTGCAACTTAACGCCCAGTTAAGACTCGGTTTCCCTTCGGCTCCCCTATACGGTTAACCTTGCTACAGAATATAAGTCGCTGACCCATTATACAAAAGGTACGCAGTCACACCACGAAGGTGCTCCCACTGCTTGTACGTACACGGTTTCAGGTTCTTTTTCACTCCCCTCGCCGGGGTTCTTTTCGCCTTTCCCTCACGGTACTGGTTCACTATCGGTCAGTCAGGAGTATTTAGCCTTGGAGGATGGTCCCCCCATATTCAGACAGGATACCACGTGTCCCGCCCTACTCTTCGAGTTCACAGCCTGTGTGCTTTCGTGTACGGGACTGTCACCCTGTACCGTGCGACTTTCCAGACGCTTCCACTAACACACAAGCTGATTCAGACTCTGGGCTGCTCCCCGTTCGCTCGCCGCTACTGGGGGAATCTCGGTTGATTTCTTTTCCTCGGGGTACTTAGATGTTTCAGTTCCCCCGGTTCGCCTCGTTAACCTATGTATTCAGTTAACGATAGTGCAACGAATTGCACTGGGTTTCCCCATTCGGACATCGCCGGGTCAAAGGTTCATATCACCTCGCCGGCGCTTTTCGCAGATTAGCACGTCCTTCATCGCCTCTGACTGCCAGGGCATCCACCGTGTACGCTTAGTCGCTTAACCTCACAACCCGAAGATGTTTCACTTCTGATTGCGAAAATTTGAGAGACTCGAACACACCTTAAAGATGTGTCGTTTCAATTTTCAGCTTGATCCAGATTTTTAAAGAGCAAATATCTCAAACATGACTCGCAAGTCAGTTTTGAGATATGACGGCAGGTGACTTTCACTCACGAACCAGCAAGTGGCGTCCCCTAGGGGATTCGAACCCCTGTTACCGCCGTGAAAGGGCGGTGTCCTGGGCCTCTAGACGAAGGGGACACTGAAGTCTCAATCGCAAGACGCCTTGCTATTTACTTTTCATCAGACAATCTGTGTGAGCACTACAAAGGCAGGTTCTTTAAGGTAAGGAGGTGATCCAACCGCAGGTTCCCCTACGGTTACCTTGTTACGACTTCACCCCAGTCATGAATCACAAAGTGGTAAGCGCCCTCCCGAAGGTTAAGCTACCTACTTCTTTTGCAACCCACTCCCATGGTGTGACGGGCGGTGTGTACAAGGCCCGGGAACGTATTCACCGTAGCATTCTGATCTACGATTACTAGCGATTCCGACTTCATGGAGTCGAGTTGCAGACTCCAATCCGGACTACGACGCACTTTATGAGGTCCGCTTGCTCTCGCGAGGTCGCTTCTCTTTGTATGCGCCATTGTAGCACGTGTGTAGCCCTACTCGTAAGGGCCATGATGACTTGACGTCATCCCCACCTTCCTCCAGTTTATCACTGGCAGTCTCCTTTGAGTTCCCGGCCGAACCGCTGGCAACAAAGGATAAGGGTTGCGCTCGTTGCGGGACTTAACCCAACATTTCACAACACGAGCTGACGACAGCCATGCAGCACCTGTCTCAGAGTTCCCGAAGGCACCAAAGCATCTCTGCTAAGTTCTCTGGATGTCAAGAGTAGGTAAGGTTCTTCGCGTTGCATCGAATTAAACCACATGCTCCACCGCTTGTGCGGGCCCCCGTCAATTCATTTGAGTTTTAACCTTGCGGCCGTACTCCCCAGGCGGTCGACTTAACGCGTTAGCTCCGGAAGCCACGCCTCAAGGGCACAACCTCCAAGTCGACATCGTTTACGGCGTGGACTACCAGGGTATCTAATCCTGTTTGCTCCCCACGCTTTCGCACCTGAGCGTCAGTCTTTGTCCAGGGGGCCGCCTTCGCCACCGGTATTCCTCCAGATCTCTACGCATTTCACCGCTACACCTGGAATTCTACCCCCCTCTACAAGACTCTAGCCTGCCAGTTTCGAATGCAGTTCCCAGGTTGAGCCCGGGGATTTCACATCCGACTTGACAGACCGCCTGCGTGCGCTTTACGCCCAGTAATTCCGATTAACGCTTGCACCCTCCGTATTACCGCGGCTGCTGGCACGGAGTTAGCCGGTGCTTCTTCTGCGGGTAACGTCAATTGCTGAGGTTATTAACCTCAACACCTTCCTCCCCGCTGAAAGTACTTTACAACCCGAAGGCCTTCTTCATACACGCGGCATGGCTGCATCAGGCTTGCGCCCATTGTGCAATATTCCCCACTGCTGCCTCCCGTAGGAGTCTGGACCGTGTCTCAGTTCCAGTGTGGCTGGTCATCCTCTCAGACCAGCTAGGGATCGTCGCCTAGGTGAGCCGTTACCCCACCTACTAGCTAATCCCATCTGGGCACATCTGATGGCAAGAGGCCCGAAGGTCCCCCTCTTTGGTCTTGCGACGTTATGCGGTATTAGCTACCGTTTCCAGTAGTTATCCCCCTCCATCAGGCAGTTTCCCAGACATTACTCACCCGTCCGCCGCTCGTCACCCGAGAGCAAGCTCTCTGTGCTACCGCTCGACTTGCATGTGTTAGGCCTGCCGCCAGCGTTCAATCTGAGCCATGATCAAACTCTTCAATTTAAGTTTGATGCTCGTGAATTAAACTTCGTAATGAATTACGTATGTTCACTCAGAGACTTGGTATTCATTTATTGTCCGAAGACATTAAGAATCCATGTCACTTTGAGTGCCCACACAGATTGTCTGATAAATTGTTAAAGAGCAGTGCCGCTTCGCTTTTCGCAGCGGCGCGGGGTGTGCATATTACGCTTTCCCGCTTCAGAGTCAAGCGTTTATTTTCGCTTTTCTCTGCTGGTGTTCATCTCTGAACCCCGCTAACCCGGCGGCCTGTAAGCCGTTGTTCCGTGTCAGTGGAGGCGCATTATAGGGAGTTATTCCGATGTGACAAGAGGAAATTTAAAAAAAGTTTTCATCCGCGTTTTTTTTCACCAACAGAGGTGAAATCAAGCTACAAATTGTTCTATTTGATGTATCTGCAACCATAATCACATTCGAGGTGGCATAATTATCAGCATGAATCTTTAAGGAATAAAAGCGATGCCATTAAGCGCACAACAGCTGGCCGCCCAAAAAAACCTGTCGTACGTGCTGGCAGAAAAGCTCGCTCAGCGGATTTTAGCGGGTAAATATGCCCCGGGTAGCATCCTGCCGGGTGAAATGGAGCTGGGTGAGCAGTTTGGGGTAAGCCGTACCGCGGTTCGCGAGGCGGTGAAAACCCTGACGGCAAAAGGTATGGTGCTTCCACGCCCGCGTATTGGCACACGCGTGATGCCACAGAGTAACTGGAATTTTCTCGATCAGGAGCTGCTCTCCTGGTGGATGACGGAAGATAACTTTCACCAGGTCGTCGATCACTTTCTGGTGATGCGCAGCAGCCTTGAACCTCAGGCATGTCTGCTTGCCGCCACGCTAGGAACGGCAGAGCAGAAAGCGCAGCTTAACGCGTTGATGGAAGAGATGGTGTTCCTGAAAAAGCACTTCAACCGCGAACGCTGGGTTGAGGTCGATATGGCCTGGCATGAACACATCTATATGATGAGCGCCAATCCGTTCCTCACCTCTTTTGCCTCTTTATTTCATTCGGTGTATCACACCTACTTTACCTCTATTACACAAAACGAAGTGGTAAAACTGGATTTGCATCAGGCAATAGTGGATGCCATCCAGGAAAGCGACGGGCAGCGAGCCCTGAGTGCGTGCCAGGCATTGCTGGCCGCGCCAACCCACCAGCAGGTAAATAAATGATAAAGAAAAAAGCGCGCAGCATGGCCGGATTGCCGTGGATTGCAGCCATGGCGTTTTTTATGCAGGCACTGGATGCCACCATCCTCAACACTGCGCTTCCCGCTATTGCGCAAAGCCTTAACCGCTCCCCGCTGGCGATGCAGTCCGCCATCATCAGCTACACGCTGACGGTCGCAATGTTAATTCCGGTTAGCGGCTGGCTGGCCGACCGCTTTGGCACCCGCAAAGTTTTCATGCTGGCCGTAACGCTCTTTACGCTCGGTTCGCTGGCCTGCGCGCTCTCCTCGTCCTTAACGGAGCTGGTTATCTTCCGCGTATTACAGGGCATCGGCGGCGCGATGATGATGCCCGTGGCGCGCCTTGCCTTACTACGAGCCTATCCTCGAAGCGAACTGCTTCCCGTGCTCAACTTCGTCACCATGCCGGGACTGGTCGGCCCGATACTTGGCCCGGTACTCGGTGGCGTGTTTGTCACCTGGGCAAGCTGGCACTGGATTTTCCTGATTAATATTCCGATTGGCGTTGCGGGGCTGCTGTATGCCCGCAAATATATGCCGAACTTCACCACGCCACGGCGCAGCTTTGACATGGGCGGCTTTTTCCTGTTTGGCCTGAGCCTGGTACTCTTCTCCAGCGGGATGGAGCTGTTTGGCGAGAAGATCGTCGCGACGTGGATGGCGCTCTCCGTTATCCTCGGCGGTATTCTGTTATTCCTTCTTTATATACGTCACGCGCGCCGTCACCCAACGCCGTTAATCTCCCTGGGGCTCTTTAACACCCGAACGTTTTCCGTAGGGATTGCAGGGAACATTGCCTCGCGTCTGGGGACGGGTTGCGTACCGTTCCTTATGCCATTGATGCTGCAGGTGGGTTTCGGCTACCCGGCCCTGATTGCTGGCTGCATGATGGCGCCCACGGCGATGGGCTCGATTCTGGCAAAATCAACCGTGACACAGGTGCTGCGCTGGTTTGGCTATCGTAAGACGCTGGTTGGTGTGACGGTCTTTATCGGTCTGATGATTGCGCAGTTCTCGCTGCAGTCCGCCGCGTTACCCGTCTGGATGCTGATCCTGCCGCTGTTTGTGTTGGGCATGGCGATGTCGACGCAGTTCACGTCGATGAACACCATCACCCTCGCCGATCTGACTGACGAGAACGCCAGTAGCGGCAACAGCGTGCTGGCGGTAACGCAACAGCTGTCGATCAGTTTAGGGGTTGCCGTGAGTGCAGCGGTGCTGAGGTTTTATGAAGGTTTTGACAGCGCGAATACCGTTGAGCAGTTCCACTATACCTTTATCACCATGGGCGCACTTACCGTGATATCGGCGCTGGTCTTTATGCTGTTAAAACCAAAAGACGGCCGAAACCTGATTAAAGAGCGTCACAAAGAGAAAGCTAAACCGAACCGCGTTCCATCAGAACAGGAGTAAGCTGCAGGCGTTGCTGCTGCAGCGTGGGCTGAGCCATACGGTGAATCAACACATCTATGGCCAGCTCGCCCAGCTCATCTTTTGGCTGATGGATGGTGGTGAGCGGCGGCGTCATATAGCTGGCCAGCTCGATATCATCGTAGCCGATTACCGCCATATCGTGGGGAACACGCAAACCGGCCTGATATAACGCCTGATAGGCACCAAACGCCATGGCGTCGTTGCCGATAAACACCGCCTGCGGACGCTGAGGCTGCGCCAGCAGCGTCTGCATCGCTTCAAAACCACCGTGAAACTCAAAATCACCGGTAATACGGTACCCTTCCGGCACGGAAAGTCCCGCCCGCGCCATTGCGGCGAGATACCCTTCCAGACGCAAACGCGCCGGGGTTTTATCCAGCGGACCGGTAATACAGGCGATGCGGGTATAGCCTTTATCAATCAGATATTGAGTCGCCATATCACCGCCCAGCAGGGAGTTATCCTGAATGAGATCGCTGGTGCCGTCGAACGGCGCCCAGTCCATCATCACAGTGGGAATGGAGGGATAGCGCTGGATGATCTCTTTCGAAGGCTGGTGCGTTTCAGTACAAAGCAGCAGTAGCCCGTCGACGCGTTTTTGCATCAGCGTTTCCAGGTTACGGTTCATGCGCTGCTCATCACCTTCGGTATTGCACAGCACCAGGCTATAGCCACGCTCAAAGCAGCTGCGCTCCACGCCGCGAACCAGCTCAGAATAAAAGGGGTTGGTACTGGCAGTGATCAGCATACCGATAGTACGCGTCTGGTTGAGCTTAAGGCTGCGCGCCAGCGCAGACGGCGCATAGTTGAGTTCTTTTACCGCAGCTTCGACTTTCTCCCGAATCGCCTCGCTGACGAAGCGATCGTTGTTTATAACGTGGGAGACCGTCGAGGTAGAAACGCCCGCCATGCGGGCGACATCTTTCATTGTGGCCAAGCGTTACCCCTGCTGACTTAAGAATTCATCGATCTCTTTTCGCCACGGAACGGAAGGCTGAGCGCCCTTGCGCGTCACCGCAATCGCGGCGGCAGCGTGTGCGAAGCGGATGGCGTCATCCATTCTCTTGCCTTCCAGCAGCGCGGTCACCAGCGCACCATTGAAGGTATCTCCCGCTGCGATGGTATCAATCGCTTTGACCTTAAAGCCCGGCACGCGACGGCCTTCGCCATTGACGCTTGCCCACACTCCACGGCTGCCCAGGGTGATGATCACCGTTCCGATGCCTTTGTCGTGAAGCGCACGCGCCGCTCGGGCGGCATCGTCATCATTTTCTACGCGAATGCCCGTCAGCTTTTCGGCTTCGGTTTCGTTAGGCGTAATGATGTCCACCAGCGCCAGTAGCTCGTCTGATAATAGACGAGCTGGGGCCGGGTTAAGTACGACAGTGGTATGATTTTCATGCGCAATTTTGGCGGCGGCCAGCACGCTTTCAACCGGTGATTCCAGCTGCATCAGCAGGGCTTCGGCTCCGCCGATGATTGTACGTTGCGCCTCTACGCGTTCCGTCGTCAGCGCAGCGTTAGCGCCAGCATGAATACCGATAACATTCTCACCTTCCGCGTTGACGAAAATCAGCGCCACGCCGGTCGATTCCCCTGCAACAACGCTGACCGGTGCAATATCGATATTATCGCTCGCCAGCTGCTTGCGTACGCGCTCACCGGTATCGTCATCACCCGTGCAGGCGATAAACGCAATATTTGCCCCGCTGCGGCCGGCGGCAACGGCCTGGTTTGCACCTTTACCGCCGAAGGCCACTTGATACTGGTTACCCGTGACGGTTTCGCCCGGTGTAGGGAATGATTCAAGGTTAAGAATGTGATCGGCATTGATACTGCCAAGGACGACGAGGTTGCCTGCGGTTTTCATGGTTGGGTTGTCCATCTGAGAGCGCCACCGGTGTTACCCGGTGGCGTATGCCACACTTTTCTTTATTGGTGTCCCTCAGGCAGCCAGCGACTGCCTGATTCGCCTTTTACTGCTTGATGACCAGCTTCAGGTCAACCGGGTATTT
The DNA here is from genome assembly GCF_057224565.1 of Enterobacter sp. 3U4. Lineage (NCBI taxonomy): Bacteria > Pseudomonadati > Pseudomonadota > Gammaproteobacteria > Enterobacterales > Enterobacteriaceae > Enterobacter > Enterobacter sp. 3U4. Next base: position 4,068,174 of record NZ_CP136665.1, on the reverse strand, counting down.
GGCCTGAACTTTTTCGCCCTTCAGCACTTTGTCGGCAGTTTCAACGCCAGTGGCGCCAATCTGCTCAGGCAGCTGAGCGATGGTCGCAGCCAGTTTGCCATCGTTTACTGCTTTTTCACCATCCGGCGTGCCGTCAAATCCGACAACCATCACATCAGATTTACCAGCGGTCTGCAGGGCACGCAGCGCGCCGAGCGCCATTTCATCGTTCTGCGCGAATACCGCCTGCACGTCAGGATGTGCAGTCAGCAGGTTCTGCATAACGTTCAGACCTTTAGTACGGTCGAAGTCCGCAGGCTGGCTCGCCAGCACGTTGAATTTGTGCGCAGCCACAGCCTGCTGGAAGCCTTCACCACGCTCGCGGGCTGCAGACGTACCGGCAATCCCCTGCAGTTCGATAACTTTCGCGCCTTCGCCGGCTTTCTTCGCGATGTAATCACCCGCGATTTTGCCGCCCAGCACGTTGTCAGACGCGATATGGCTCACCACGTCGCCTTTGGTTGCCTGACGGTCCAGGGTGATTACCGGTATCTTCGCCTGGTTTGCCATTTTCACGGCGTTACCTACGGCATCGGAATCGGTTGGGTTGATCAGCAGGATTTTAGTGCCGCGAACGGTTAAGTCCTGAACGTTAGCCAGCTCTTTCGCCGGGTTGTTCTGTGAATCCAGTACCACCAGGTTGTAGCCCAGTTTGTCCGCTTCTTTCTGCGCTCCGTCCTTCAGAGAGACGAAGAACGGGTTGTTCAGGGTAGAGACAACCAGCGCGATGGTATCTTTCGCCATGGCGTTAGCACTTACGGTTGCGCTCAGCGCGACAGCAGAAACCAGGGTAGCCAGTTTTTTCATGTTCATATCTAAGATGTCCTGTAGTGTCGTCAGTTACTGTTTTTTGTTGTCTACCAGTACCGCCAGCAAAATCACCACTGCCTTAACGATCATCTGGTAATAGGAGGAAACACCTAACAAATTCAAACCATTATTCAGGAAACCGAGAATTAGTGCGCCGATCAATGTCCCAACAATGCGACCTTTACCGCCCGCAAGACTCGTACCGCCCAGAACCACTGCCGCGATAGCATCCAGCTCATATCCCGTACCCGCCGTCGGCTGCGCGGAGGAGAGGCGCGCCACTTCGATGATACCTGCCAGTGACGCCAGCAAACCGCACAGGGAGTAAACGATAATTTTGACTTTATTAACGCTGATACCGGACAGGCGCGTTGCCGCTTCGTTACCGCCCAGCGCATAGATGTAACGGCCCAGACGGGTATGGTGCAGCATGTACCACGCCGCCAGGAAGACGATAGCCATGATCCAGACCGGGGTCGGAACACCCAGCGGGCGACCAATACCGAACCAGCCAAACAGATCGGCGTTATCGGTGAAGCCGGTATTGACCGGGCTGCCGTTGGTATAAACCATGGTCACCCCGCGCAGCAGCAGCATCATTACCAGCGTCGCGATGAACGCCTGAACGCGGCCTTTTGCTACAATCACGCCGGTTACGGCACCAATCGCCGCACCTGCAGCCAGCGCGGCGGCCACGGCCACCAGCGCGTTAACTTCAATCCCGACAATCGAAGCGGCGATCGCGCCGGTGAGCGCCAGCAGGGAACCGACGGACAGATCGATACCTGAGGTCAAAATCACCAGCGTCATGCCGACCGCCATAATGGCGTTCACCGACGTCTGCTGCAGAATGTTGAACAGGTTATTAACGGTGAAAAAGTTCGGGCTCATGGTGGACACAATCGCGATCAGCACCAGCAGGGCAATCAGCGATTTTTGTTCCATCAGCCAAGCCTTTGTGAAATAGCGGCGACCAGAAACAGCCTGGGTTGTCATCTTCTTACTCCTGATTCACGCGATTAAGCTTGCCCACAGCGGCAGCCATCAGAACTTCCTGGGTGGCCTGCTCGCGAGTGAATTCACCGCCGAGATGCCCTTCATGCATGACGATAATGCGATCGCTCATGCCTAATACTTCTGGCATCTCGGAAGAGACCAGAATGATGCTCAGACCGTCGGCCTTAAACTGGTTAATCAGCTGATAGATCTCTTTCTTCGCGCCCACGTCCACGCCGCGGGTTGGCTCGTCGAGGATCAAGACTTTCGGGCGCGTCATCAGCCCGCGCGCAATCGCCACTTTCTGCTGGTTACCGCCGGATAATAGGCCAATCGCCTGCTCCATCGACGGGGTTTTAACGTTAAAGAGACGGATGAAATCGCTCACCGCCTGCTGCTCATCTTTATGCTTCAGGCTACCGCCGCTATGGCTGAAATAGCGCAGCGCGGTCAGGGACATGTTCTCTTTTACCGACATGCCCAGCACCAGGCCGTCGCGTTTGCGGTCTTCGGAGATATAGACAATGCCGTTCGCCAGACCATCCTGCGGAGAGGGGGTGACCACTTCATGACCGTCAAGGGTGACATAACCGCTGGTGCGCGGCAGTGCGCCGTAGAGCACTTTCATCAGCTCGGTACGTCCCGCCCCCATCAGGCCCGCCACGCCCAGGATCTCGCCCTGGCGCAGGGTAAAGGTGACGTCGTTCACACCCGGACCGCAGAGGTTGTCCACCTTCAGGCGGATCTCACCCGGCGCTTTATCCAGATGCGGATACTGATCTTCCAGCTTACGTCCCACCATCATTTCGATGAGCGTATCTTCAGTCAGCGTCGCCACTTCGCGTTCGGCAATAAACTGCCCGTCGCGGAAAACGGTGACGTCGTCGCAGATCTCGAAGATCTCTTTCATGCGGTGAGAGATATAGACAATCCCGCGCCCCTGCAACTTCAGCTCGCGGATAACGCGGAACAGGGATTCGGTTTCGGTATCGGTCAGGGCGTCGGTCGGTTCATCCATGATGATGACCTTCGACTCAAAGCTCAGCACCTTCGCGATTTCCACCATCTGCTGATCGCCGATGGAGAGATCGCCGACCAGCCGGTCGCTCTTAAAGCGCAGGTTCAGCTTCGCCAGCAGCTTATCGGCTTCGGCATACATGGTTTTCCAGTCGATCTTGCCGAACCGGTTAACAAACTCGCGGCCGAGGAAGATATTCTCCGCAATGGTGAGCTGCGGGATCAGGTTCAGCTCCTGATGAATAATGCCGATACCCGCTTCCTGAGAAGATTTCGGGCCAGTGAAGGTGGTTTCTTTACCCAGCCAGACGAGTGAACCGGCATCGCGTTGATAGATACCGGTCAGCACTTTCATCATGGTGGATTTACCGGCGCCGTTTTCGCCCACCAGCGCCATCACGCGCCCGGGGTAGACGTTCAGCGCCGCGCCGGAGAGGGCTTTTACGCCCGGGAACGACTTATCGATCCCTTTGAGTTGCAGTAATGCGTCCATGATGGCCTCAGAAGGTGACGCCAGCACAGAGAATGATATTCGCATACGGGGAACACTCCCCGCTGCGAATCACCGCCTGACTGTCTGCGGTTTGTTGTTTGAACTGTTCGTGCGTCGTGTAACGAATTTCTATGGTGTTTCCCTGGTGTTGTTGCAGCTGCTCAAGATGGCTGAGCAACGTTTCGTGGAGTTGCGGATTATGTTGTTTGATTTCCGCCGCGAGAATAGCCGCCTCAACCTGCATCTCCGCGGTCACCACGTCCAGTACCTGCATAAACGAGGGTACGCCCTGCGTTAACGCCATATCGATACGGGTTGTGCTGCGCGGAACCGGTAAGCCTGCATCGCAAACCACCAGCGTATCGGTATGCCCAAGACGGGAAATAACCGATGAGATTTCTGAATTGAGTACAGTGCCTTTCTTCATTTTCTTGCTCCACTAGCGAAACGTTTCGCTAAAAGGAGTGTAGCGCCAGAAATGTTCAGAAAACCATCATGAAGTAACAGATTTGTGATCGACGTCGAAACGTTTCGCTAAGTGAAATAGAGTGGAGATAAATGCAAAACGGTAACCCCCAGGTTACCGTTTTTTATGTTTGCGCCCTCTCCCTGTGGGAGAGGGTCGGGGTGAGGGCATCAGGCCGCACAAAGACCTAAATCTCGACCTGCGTACCCAGCTCTATCACGCGGTTAGGCGGGATCTCAAACTGGTCAGGCGCGCGCAGGGCGTTACGCTGCAGGATGAGGTAAAGCTTGCCGCGCAGGCGCAGATACCACGGGCGCTTGCCGATGATCAGCGACTCGTGAGACATAAAGAACGACGTCTCCATCATCCGACAGCTCAGCCCTTCCAGGCCGCAGCGGTGGAACACCTCTTCAACGTTTGGCGTTTCACGCCAGCCGTAGCTCGCCACCACGCGCCAGAAGGTCGGCGACAGCTGCTCGATTTGCACGCGACGCACGTTGTGAACGTAAGGCGCATCTTCGGTGCGCAGCGTCAGCAGGATCACGCGCTCGTGCAGCACTTTGTTGTGCTTGAGGTTATGCATCAGCGCGAACGGGATGACGTTCAGGGCGCGAGACATATATACCGCGGTCCCCGGCACGCGAACCGGCGGGGATTTCTCCAGAGAGGCGATCATCGCCTCCAGAGAATTGCCGTGCTCATGCATGCGCCGCAGCAGGCGGAAACGCTCGCTTTTCCAGGTGGTCATGACGATGAACATCACCAGACCCAGCGTCAGCGGCAGCCAGCCGCCGGAAACAATTTTGTCGAGGTTCGCAGAGAACAGCGGCACGTCAATACACAGGAAGCCCACCAGAATCATCGCCACGAGGAATTTATTCCAGTGCCAGTTTCGGTACGCCACCGTAGTGGAAAGAAGCGATGTCAGCACCATCGTACCGGTTACAGCAATACCGTACGCCGCCGCCAGGTTACTAGAGTGCTCAAAGCTGACGATGACAATCACAACCGCGAAATAGAGCAGCCAGTTAATGAACGGGATATAAATCTGACCAGACTCCATCTCTGAGGTATGGATGATGCGCATCGGCGAGAGATACCCCAGGCGCACGGCCTGGCGCGTCAGAGAAAACACGCCTGAAATCACCGCCTGAGAGGCAATGACGGTCGCCAGCGTCGCCAGGATCAGCATCGGCACCAGCGCCCAGTCAGGCGCCAGCAGGAAGAACGGGTTCTTTATCGCTTCCGGATTTTTGAGCAACAGCGCGCCCTGGCCGAAGTAGTTCAGCACCAGCGACGGCAGTACCACAATAAACCAGGCCACGCGGATAGGCAGTTTCCCGAAGTGCCCCATGTCAGCATACAGCGCTTCAACGCCGGTGATGGAGAGCACGACCGCCCCCAGCGCCACGAAGGAAACCACTTTGTATTCGAGGAAGAAATGCACGGCCCAGTAAGGGTTCAGCGCCTGCAGCACTTCCGGGTTCGCGATAATACTGCGCAAACCAAGCGCCGCCAGGATCAGGAACCAGGCCAGCATAATCGGCGCAAACAGTTTACCCACCAGCCCGGTACCGTGCTTCTGGATCACAAACAGCAGCGTCAATACGATTATCGCCAGTGGGACCACCCACGTATCAAGCTGCGGTGCGATGATTTCCAGCCCCTCTATCGCCGAAAGGACCGAAATCGCGGGCGTGATAACCACCTCTCCATAGAAGAAGCTGCCGCCAATCAGGCCGATAATCACCAGCACGGAGGTCATTCTGGCGGAGGTGTTGCGCCCTGCAAGGGACATCAGGGTCAGGATCCCGCCTTCACCCGCGTTGTCAGCGCGCATAACGAAGGAGAGATATTTCACAGAAACTACCAGGATCAGCAGCCAGAAGATGAGGGACAGGAAGCCAAATACGGCATCGCGCTCAACACCAAAGCCAAACTGGCCGGACAGACATTCACGAAGCGTATAAAGCGGGCTGGTGCCGATATCACCGTAGACAACCCCGATCGCCGCAAGCGTTATTGCGGGTAATGATTGCTTATTATCAGTGCTCATAGACTAGTCTTTTCGTTTGAATAACAAATGTGTTCCTGGTCCCTTGGCCCACAAAAAGCGCACAGTATGCACGATTCAATGCAAAATCGTACCCCTAAATGCAACCGCATTAATGTAGCGCAAAGAAAATTGCGCCGCACTTCAGTCTATTACCAGCCCTGACTGAAACGTCTATACTCGCTTCAATTGGCCGCCACGACGGCGAAAGGATGCAAAACTATTATGGCTCACTCACATTTATTAGCAGAAAGAATTTCCCGCCTCAGCAGCGCGCTGGAGAAAGGCCTTTTCGAGCGTAGCCACGCCATTCGCCTCTGTTTACTGGCGGCGTTGAGCGGTGAAAGCGTGTTTCTGCTTGGGCCACCGGGCATCGCCAAAAGCCTCATTGCCCGCAGGCTTAAGTTCGCTTTTCAGAATGCCCGCGCGTTTGAATATCTGATGACCCGCTTCTCCACTCCCGAAGAGGTTTTCGGCCCCCTTTCCATTCAGGCGCTGAAAGATGAAGGGCGCTACGAGCGTCTGACGGCGGGGTATCTGCCTGAGGCTGAAATTGTCTTTCTCGATGAGATCTGGAAAGCCGGCCCGGCGATTCTTAATACCTTGCTCACGGCGATTAACGAACGTCGTTTCCGCAACGGCGCCAGCGAAGAAAAAATCCCGATGCGCCTGCTGGTGGCCGCCTCTAATGAACTGCCCGAAGCCGACAGCAGCCTGGAAGCGCTTTACGACCGTATGCTCATCCGCCTGTGGCTGGACAAAGTACAGGATAAGTCTAACTTCCGCTCCATGCTGATCAGCCAGCAGGATGAAAATGAAAATCCGGTGGCGGCTTCATTGCAGGTGACCGACGAGGAGTATCATCAGTGGCAGGAAGAGATCGGCAAAATTAAACTGCCCGATGCCGTTTTTGAACTGATTTTCATGCTGCGCCAGCAGCTCGACCTGCTGCCTTCGGCGCCGTACGTCTCTGACCGCCGCTGGAAAAAAGCGATTCGCCTGCTGCAGGCCAGCGCCCTGTTCAGCGGGCGTGATGCCGTTGCGCCCATCGATCTCATCCTGCTGAAAGACTGCCTGTGGCACGACGCAGAAGGCATGAACCTGATGCAGCAGCAGCTTCACGTTTTGATGACCGGACACGCCTGGGGGCAGCAGGCGATGCTCAACCAGCTTGGGGCGATTGCCCAGCGGCGCATCCAGCTTCAGCAGCAGCAAAGTGATAAAACCGCCCTGAAAGTGAATCGCCTGGGGGGGATGTTCGCCCGCAAACCGCACTATGAATTACCCGCCGAACTCACCAGCCCGACGCTGACCCTGCTGCTCCAGCAGCCGCTCAAGCTGCATGATATGCAGGTGGTGCACGTGACGATTGAACGCGAGGCGCTGGCGCAGTGGCTGGATAAGGGCGGAGAGATCCGCGGAAAGCTCAACGGCATCGGTTTCGCGCAGCCGCTGAATATGGAAGTGGACAGCAGCCAGCACCTGGTGATCCGCGACGTCAGCCTGCAGGGCTCGCGTCTCGCGCTGCCGGGAACCGCCTCGGACAGCGTGCCGGAAGAGATTAAGCAGCAGCTGGAAGCGCTGGATACCGAATGGCATCAGCAGCACACCCGCTTTAGCGAGCAGCAAAAATGCCTCTTTATTCATAGCGACTGGTTAGGTCGCATCGAAGCCAGCCTGCAGGACGTCAGCGCACAGATTAAACAGGCGCGTCAATGCTAACCCTGGATACGCTTAACGTCATGCTGGCCGTCAGCGAGGAAGGGTTGATCGAAGAAGTGGTCATAACCCTTCTGGCATCGCCGCAGCTGGCGGCGTTTTTTGAAAAATTTCCGAAGCTTAAAAAAGCGATGACCGACGATCTCCCGCGCTGGCGCGATAACCTTCGCCAGCGGTTTAAGGAGACGGAAGTCCCGCCTGAATTGACGGAAGAGGTGGCCTGTTATCAGCAGTGCCAGCGGCTCTCCACGCCGCAGTTTATCGTCCAGCTTCCGCAAACCCTGACGTTACTCGACAAGGTCCACTCGCCGTTTGCCAGCCAGGCGCGGGGGCTGGTCACGGATAACGCCACCTTTACCCCCGCACTGCACACCCTCTTCTTACAGCGCTGGCGCCTCAGCCTGGTGGTGCAGGCCACGACGTTAAACCAGCAGCTGCTGGACGAAGAGCGCGAACAGCTGCTCAGTGAAGTTCAGGAACGCATGACCTTAAGCGGCCAGCTTGAGCAGGTGCTGGTGGAAAATGAAAACGCCGCCGGGCGTCTCTGGGATATGAGCGCCGGTCAGCTCCGGCGCGGGGACTATCAGCTGATCGTCAAATACGGCGATTTTCTGACGCAGCAGCCCGAGTTGATGAAGCTTGCAGAACAGCTGGGACGCTCGAGGGAGGCAAAGTCGGTCCCAAAGAAAGATGCCCCGATGGAAACCTTCCGCACCCTGGTGCGCGAACCGGCCACCGTGCCGGAGCAGGTCGACGGGCTCCAGCAGAGCGATGACATTTTACGCCTGCTGCCCACGGAGCTGAGCACGCTGGGGATGACCGAGCTGGAGTATGAATTTTACCGTCGGCTGGTGGAAAAACAGCTCCTCACCTACCGGCTGCACGGCGAAGCCTGGCGCGAGAAAATCAGCCAGCGGCCGGTCGTTCATCAGGATTTTGATGAACAGCCGCGCGGGCCCTTCATCGTTTGCGTGGATACGTCCGGATCGATGGGCGGCTTTAACGAGCAGTGTGCAAAAGCGTTTTGTCTGGCGCTGATGCGCGTGGCGCTCGCCGATCGTCGTCGCTGCTTCATCATGCTGTTCTCCAGCGAAGTCGTGGGCTATGAGCTGACGAACCAGCAGGGGATCGAGCAGGCAATCCGCTTCCTGAGCCAGCGTTTTCGCGGCGGCACCGATCTGGCCAGCTGTTTTCGCAGCATCGTTGAGCGGATGCAGGGCGGCGACTGGTACGACGCTGACGCGGTGGTGATTTCCGATTTTATTGCCCAGCGGCTGCCGGATGACGTGATAAATAAAGTGAAGGAATTACAGCGGGTGCATCAGCACCGTTTTCATGCGGTGGCGATGTCCGCCCATGGAAAACCCGGCATCATGCGCATCTTCGATCATATCTGGCGCTTTGATACCGGGTTGCGTAGCCGCCTGCTCAGACGCTGGCAGCGTTAATTACAGAAGAGAGCCGACGCTTTCGCGTACCTGCTGCGGCCAGACGCCACACTGAACCTGACCAATATGGGGCAGCTGAAGCAGCAGCATGGTCAGACGGGACTGGCCGATACCGCCGCCAATCGTCTGCGGCATTTCGCCGCGCAGCAGCGCCTGGTGCCACTCGAGTTTGAGACGATCTTCATCACCGGTCACCGCCAGCTGGCGCTTCAGCGCCTCAGCATCCACGCGGATCCCCATAGAAGAAATCTCGAATGCGTCTTCCAGTACCGGGTTCCAGACCAGAATATCGCCGTTCAGACCGGCAAATTCCCCCTCACCGGCGGTGCTCCAGTCATCATAATCCGGCGCACGAACGTCATGGCGCTTACCGTCAGACAGCTTGCCGCCGATCCCAATCAGGAACACCGCACCCAGCTCTTTGGCGATCGCGCGCTCGCGGCCTTTGGCATCCAGATCCGGGAAACGGGTCAGCAATTCCTGGCTGTGCACAAAGTGGATAGATTCCGGCAGAAACGGCGCCAGACCAAACTCTTTGCTTACGGCCGCTTCGGTTGCTTTGATCCCGGCGTAGATCGCCTCAACGGTGGATTTCAGCGTGCCGACGTGGCGCTCGCCATCACCCATCACGCGCTCCCAGTCCCACTGGTCAACGTAAACGGAATGAATCGGAGAAAGGCGGTCTTCATCGGGGCGAAGGGCTTTCATGTGCGTGTAGAGCCCTTCGCCCGCGCTGAAGTCGTGTTGTCCCAGGGTTTGACGCTTCCACTTCGCCAGGGAATGAACCACTTCGAACTGGGCGTCTGGCAGCGTTTTCACTTTCACCTGTACCGCTTTTTCGCATCCAGACAGGTTATCCTGCGTCCCGTCGCCCACGCGGCTGAGGATCGGAGCCTGGACCTCAATCAGCCCTAGCTTCTCTTCCAGCTGGCGGGAAAAATGGGATTTTACGAAACTGATCTGGCGTTGTTTTGCGATGTAAGCGGTTTTCATTATTAATACTCCTGCGTCCTGTTGATATTGATTAAGCAACAGAAATGGCATCACATTCAATAACTCATCAACAAAAAGCCACCTTCATTTTTGATTCGATAAAATTAAAAGCTAGAATAGAATGATTCATTAATCTTCATAAGAAAAAGCTATGGAAAATTATCAGATCGACAATCTCGACCGCGGCATCCTGGAGGCGTTAATGGCCAATGCCCGTACCGCCTACGCCGAACTGGCGAAACAGTTTGGCGTCAGCCCGGGAACCATTCACGTTCGCGTAGAGAAGATGAAGCAGGCGGGGATCATTACCGGCGCACGCATTGACGTCAGCCCTAAACATCTGGGTTACGACGTCTGCTGCTTCATCGGCATTATTCTTAAAAGCGCCAAAGACTATCCTTCCGCCCTGGCGAAGCTGAACGCGCTGGATGAAGTCACCGAGGCGTATTACACCACCGGGCACTACAGCATCTTTATTAAAGTCATGTGCCGATCCATCGACGCCCTCCAGCAGGTACTTATCAACAAGATCCAAACAATCGATGAAATTCAGTCCACCGAGACCCTGATCTCCCTGCAAAACCCGATCATGCGTACCATCCGCCCGTGATCGGGCAAATCCATTCCCACATTTTCCACAGGTAGATCCCAGCTCGTTCACAGCGTACAATGGCCGTCTCTTTATCTGGGCGAGCGATCAATGGCGGACATTACCCTTATCAGCGGCAGCACCCTTGGTGGTGCGGAATACGTAGCGGAACACCTGGCTGAAAAGCTGGAAGATGCGGGCTTTTCCACACAAACCCTGCACGGCCCGTTGCTGGAAGATCTCCCGACTGACGGGGTCTGGCTGCTGATCACCTCCACGCACGGCGCGGGCGATCTGCCGGATAACCTGCAACCTTTATATGACGAACTGCTGGAACAGCAGCCCGATCTGTCAAACGTCCGTTTTGGCGCAGTAGGGATCGGCAGTCGTGAATATGACACCTTTTGCGGGGCAATAGAGAAAGTTGAAGCCGCTGTGACCTCCTGCGGAGCAAAACAGCTGGGTGAAACGCTCAAGATCAACATCCTCGATCATGACATTCCGGAGGATCCAGCCGAGATCTGGCTCGCGGAATGGAAAAATTTACTCAAAAACGATTAAAGATCGCGCGAACAGATGTGGATAACTCTGGTTAAAAGCTCGTATTAACCCGTAGTTATCCAACGAACAACTATTGTATCGTTTTTGACCTGTGTATAAAGTCGCGTTCTGATCCCAGCTTATACTGTCCAGGATCACCGATCATTCACAGCAAACGATCCTTTCTAACTGCATGATCTTCTTTGTGAGATCGGACTTATCCACACAGGTTCGCGATCCTAATAAGAGATCACAATAGAACAGATCTCTAAATAAAAAGATCTTCTTTTTAATAGCCCAGGATCCCAATGCTTTCTCGAAAGACTAAAGTTGAGTAGAATCCACGGCCCGGGCTTCAATCCATTTTCATACCGCTTTACGCGAGGCAGACCACCATGTTTTATCAGGATCCTTTTGACGTCATCATCATTGGCGGGGGTCACGCAGGCACTGAGGCCGCAATGGCCGCAGCGCGAATGGGTCAGCAGACCCTGCTTTTGACACACAATATCGACACGCTGGGACAAATGTCCTGTAATCCGGCGATTGGCGGCATTGGGAAAGGACACCTGGTAAAAGAAGTGGATGCACTTGGCGGCCTGATGGCGAAAGCGATCGATCAGGCTGGCATCCAGTTTAGGATACTAAACGCGAGTAAAGGTCCCGCTGTGCGTGCGACCCGAGCTCAGGCAGACCGCGTGCTTTACCGTCAGGCAGTGCGTACCGCCCTGGAGAATCAGCCGAACCTGATGATCTTCCAGCAGGCGGTTGAAGATCTTATCGTTGAGAACGATCGCGTCGTAGGTGCCGTGACCCAGATGGGCCTCAAATTCCGCGCGAAAGCCGTAGTGCTGACCGTGGGCACATTCCTGGACGGTAAAATTCATATCGGTCTGGATAACTACAGCGGTGGCCGTGCCGGCGATCCGCCGTCTATTCCACTGTCTCGTCGTCTGCGTGAACTGCCGCTACGCGTAAGCCGCCTGAAAACCGGTACGCCGCCTCGTATTGATGCGCGCACCATTGATTTCAGCGTGCTGGCGCAACAGCACGGTGATAACCCCATGCCGGTCTTCTCGTTCATGGGCAATGCTGCACAGCATCCGCAGCAGGTGCCGTGCTATATCACGCATACCAACGAGAAAACCCACGACGTGATCCGCAATAACCTCGATCGCAGCCCGATGTACGCTGGCGTGATCGAAGGGATCGGTCCGCGCTACTGCCCGTCGATCGAAGACAAAGTGATGCGCTTTGCCGATCGTAACCAGCACCAGATCTTCCTGGAGCCGGAAGGGCTGACCTCAAACGAAATTTACCCGAACGGCATCTCCACCAGCCTGCCGTTCGATGTGCAGATGCAAATTGTTCGCTCAATGCAGGGTATGGAGAACGCAAAAATCGTTCGCCCTGGCTACGCTATTGAGTACGATTTCTTCGATCCGCGTGACCTGAAGCCAACCCTGGAGAGTAAATTCATCCACGGTCTGTTCTTCGCGGGGCAAATTAACGGCACCACCGGCTACGAAGAAGCGGCCGCTCAGGGTCTGCTTGCCGGTCTGAACGCCGCGCGCTTCTCTGCTGAGAAAGAGGGCTGGGCACCAGGCCGTTCTCAGGCGTATCTGGGCGTGCTGGTTGACGATCTCTGCACGCTGGGTACCAAAGAGCCGTACCGTATGTTTACCTCTCGCGCTGAATATCGCCTGATGCTGCGCGAAGATAACGCCGACCTGCGTCTGACCGAAATGGGCCGCGAGCTCGGCCTGGTCGATGACGAACGCTGGGCGCGTTTCAACGAGAAGCTGGAGCGCATTGAACAAGAACGTCAGCGTCTGAAAACCACCTGGGTTAATCCGCAGGCGGAAACCGCTGCTGAAGTAAACGCTCACTTAACAGCGCCGCTGTCGCGCGAGGCCAGCGGTGAAGATTTGCTGCGCCGTCCTGAAGTCACCTACGAGAACCTGGTCAAACTGACCGCGTTCGCGCCGGGCCTGGAAGATGCTGAAGCGGCAGAGCAGGTTGAGATCCAGGTGAAGTACGAAGGTTACATCGCGCGCCAGCAGGATGAGATCGAAAAGCAGCAGCGCAACGAAAACACGCTCCTGCCGGAAATGCTGGACTACCGCCAGGTGACGGGCCTTTCCAACGAAGTGATCGCTAAGCTGAACGATCACAAACCGGTGTCGATCGGCCAGGCATCCCGAATCTCGGGTGTTACCCCTGCAGCGATTTCGATCCTGCTGGTCTGGCTGAAAAAGCAGGGCATGCTGCGCCGCAGCGCGTAATTGACATGCTTTTGGCGGGTGGCGCTTCGCTGACCCGCCCTACTTATTCGTAGGCCCGGTAAGCGAAGCGCCACCGGGCAAAAAAACTCTCAACAGGTATTCACCGTGCTCAACAAACTCTCTCGTCTGCTGGATCAGGCAGGTATTTCGCTCACCGATCACCAGAAAAATCAGCTGGTGGCCTATGTCGATATGCTGAACAAATGGAACAAAGCGTACAACCTGACGTCTGTTCGCGACCCCAACGAGATGCTCGTTCGCCATATACTCGATAGCATCGTGGTTGCCCCCTGGTTGAAAGGTGAGCGTTTCATCGACGTGGGTACGGGTCCAGGTTTACCGGGCGTTCCGCTGTCGATTGTTCGCCCTGAGAGCCAATTCACGCTGCTGGACAGCCTTGGCAAACGCGTGCGCTTTTTACGTCAGGTTCAGCATGAGCTGAAGCTTGAGAACATCACGCCCGTGCAGAGCAGGGTAGAGGAATTCCCGGCAGAGCCGCCGTTTGACGGGGTTATCAGCCGCGCGTTTGCTTCGCTCAATGACATGGTGAGCTGGTGTAAGCACTTGCCTGCAGAGAATGGCCGCTTTTATGCGCTGAAAGGGCAGTTGCCAGGCTATGAGATTGAACAGCTGCCGGACGGCTTTGCCGTCGAGTCTATTGAGAAATTAGACATTCCTCAGCTCGAAGGTGAACGTCACCTGGTGATAATTAAGCCAAACAATTTTTAAAAAATTAATAAAAAATGTGGAATTCGTGCTGTTCTTATCATGTTAAAAAACAGCACAACTAGCGTGGATTTATCGGGGGGCTTTTAACCTCTGCTTCACTAAGGTTTTTCTTCCGGTTAACGAAGTAACTATTATTCACCGAGAAGATAGTCATCTGTGAAAATATAAGTCTGCTAAAAGTGGAAGTCAGTAACCAGAACGCAATGTTAATTATTTATTAAGAATGTCAATAAAAGGTTTTTATTGTGTACTGGGCTGTTTTGAAAATAGTTACGACGTTTTGCTTTTAATTTCATAAAGATAAATTTCCGCGATTTGCGCCTTTGATAAATACAACCTTATCGCAAATGTGTGTTTTGTGATCTCGTGCACGCTTTATCGTCAACGTTTTCGCGCTGTTTGCAGTTTTGGTCGAAGGTTGACGCTTTCAGCGAAAGTTAAAAAATAGCGGTGGGGAAAAATATTTAAACATTTATTCACCTTTTCGCTACTTAATGTTTGAAATCACGGGTGCGCACCGTATAATTTGACCGCTTTTTGATGCTTGACTCTGAGCCTTAAAGGACGTTTTATACGACACGCGACATACCTCGAAGGGAGCAGGAGTAAAAACGTGATGTCTGTGTCGCTCTTGAGTAGAAACGTTGCTCGTAAGCTTCTGTTCATTCAGTTTCTGGCTGTGATAGCAAGTGGACTGCTGTTTAGCCTCAAAGACCCCTTCTGGGGCATCTCCGCCGTGTGCGGGGGTTTGGCGGTTGTGCTGCCAAATGTGTTGTTTATGATTTTTGCCTGGCGTCATCAGGCGCATACACCCGCCAAAGGCCGCGTGGCCTGGTCCTTCGCCCTCGGCGAAGTGTGTAAGGTGTTGCTGACCTTTGCTCTACTGGTGATGGCGCTGGCGGTTTTGAAAGTGGTCTTCATGCCGCTGATAGCAACGTGGGTTTTGGTGCTGGTGGTACAAGTTCTGGCTCCAGCTGTAATCAATAACAAAGGGTAAAAGGCATCATGGCTTCAGAAAATATGACGCCGCAGGATTACATAGGTCACCATCTGAATAACCTTCAGCTGGACCTGCGTACATTCTCGCTGGTGGATCCACATAACCCCCCGGCCACCTTCTGGACGATCAACATCGACTCCATGTTCTTCTCGGTGGTTTTGGGTCTTCTGTTCCTGGCCATGTTCCGCGGTGTTGCTAAACGAGCGACCAGCGGTGTACCAGGGAAATTCCAGACATTCGTCGAAATGATCATCGGCTTCGTCCATGGCAGCGTCAAAGACATGTACCATGGTAAGAGCAAGCTGATTGCTCCGCTGGCGCTGACCGTGTTCGTTTGGGTCTTCCTGATGAACCTGATGGACCTGCTGCCAATCGATCTGCTGCCGTTTATCGGCGAGCACATCTTCGGCCTGCCTGCACTGCGTGTTGTACCGTCTGCGGACGTGAACATCACCCTGTCGATGGCGCTGGGCGTGTTTATCCTGATTCTTTTCTACAGCATCAAAATGAAAGGCGTAAGCGGCTTTGTGAAAGAGCTTACCTTGCAGCCGTTCAACCACTGGGCGTTTATTCCGGTCAACCTGATCCTGGAAGGCGTTAGCCTGCTGTCCAAACCTGTTTCACTGGGTCTGCGACTGTTCGGCAACATGTATGCGGGTGAGCTGATTTTCATTCTGATCGCGGGTCTTCTGCCGTGGTGGTCACAGTGGGTTCTGAATGTGCCGTGGGCCATTTTCCACATCCTGATCATTACGCTGCAAGCCTTTATCTTCATGGTTCTGACGATCGTCTATCTGTCGATGGCGTCTGAAGAGCACTGATTTTTTACCAACACTACTACGTTTTAATTGAAACAAACTGGAGACTGTCATGGAAAACCTGAATATGGATCTGCTGTACATGGCTGCCGCTGTGATGATGGGTCTGGCGGCTATCGGTGCTGCGATCGGTATCGGCATCCTCGGGGGCAAATTCCTGGAAGGCGCAGCGCGTCAACCTGATCTGATTCCTCTGCTGCGTACTCAGTTCTTTATCGTTATGGGTCTGGTGGATGCTATCCCAATGATCGCTGTAGGTCTGGGTCTGTACGTGATGTTTGCTGTCGCGTAGTAGTAGTTTTAAAACCCTAAGCCACAGAAATTAAAGAGGTATTGTGCTGTGAACATGAACGCAACAATCCTCGGCCAGGCCATCGCGTTTATTCTCTTTGTCTGGTTCTGCATGAAGTATGTATGGCCGCCTTTAATGGCTGCCATCGAAAAACGTCAGAAAGAAATTGCTGACGGTCTGGCTTCTGCAGAACGCGCTAAGAAAGATTTGGACCTTGCACAGGCCAACGCGACAGACCAGCTGAAAAAAGCGAAAGCGGAAGCTCAGGTTATCATCGAACAGGCTAACAAACGCCGTTCGCAGATCCTGGACGAAGCCAAAGCTGAAGCAGAACAGGAACGTACTAAGATCGTGACACAGGCTCAGGCAGAAATTGATGCTGAGCGTAAACGTGCTCGTGAAGAACTGCGTAAGCAGGTTGCGATTCTGGCTGTTGCTGGCGCCGAGAAGATCATCGAACGTTCCGTGGATGAAGCTGCTAACAGCGACATCGTGGACAAACTTGTCGCTGAACTGTAAGGAGGGAGGGGCTGATGTCTGAATTTGTTACGGTAGCTCGCCCCTACGCCAAAGCAGCTTTTGACTTTGCTGTCGAACACCAAAATGTCGATCGCTGGCAGGATATGCTGGCGTTTGCCGCTGAGGTGACGAAAAACGAACAAATGGCTGAGTTGCTTTCCGGTGCGTTAGCACCTGAAACTCTCGCCGCGTCGTTTATCGCCGTGTGCGGAGAGCAACTGGATGCCAACGGCCAGAACCTGATTAAGGTGATGGCAGAAAATGGTCGTCTCCGTGTGCTCCCGGATGTTCTCGAGCAGTTTGAGCACTTACGTGCCCTTAGTGAAGCAACCGCTGAAGTTGAAGTAACTTCTGCGACTGAACTGAGTAACGAACAGCTTGCGAAAATCACCGCCGCGATGGAAAAACGTCTGTCACGCAAAGTTAAGCTGAATTGCAAAATCGATAAGTCTGTAATGGCAGGCGTAATCATCCGTTCGGGTGATATGGTCATTGATGGCAGCGTACGCGGCCGTCTTGAACGCCTTGCAGACGTCTTGCAGTCTTAAGGGGACTGGAGCATGCAACTGAATTCCACCGAAATCAGCGAACTGATCAAGCAGCGCATTGCTCAGTTCAGTGTTGTGAGTGAAGCTCACAACGAAGGTACTATTGTTTCTGTAAGTGACGGTGTTATCCGCATCCACGGCCTGGCCGATTGTATGCAGGGTGAGATGATTTCCCTGCCGGGTAACCGTTACGCTATCGCACTGAACCTGGAGCGCGACTCCGTTGGTGCAGTTGTGATGGGTCCATACGCTGACCTCGCCGAAGGCATGAAGGTTAAGTGTACTGGCCGTATTCTGGAAGTGCCGGTTGGCCGTGGCCTGCTGGGTCGCGTTGTTAACACCCTGGGTGCGCCAATCGACGGTAAAGGTCCGGTTGAGCACGATGGCTTCTCCCCAATCGAAGTTATCGCACCGGGCGTTATCGACCGTCAGTCCGTAGATCAGCCTGTTCAGACAGGTTATAAGTCCGTTGATGCCATGATCCCAATCGGTCGTGGTCAGCGTGAACTGATCATCGGTGACCGTCAGACCGGTAAAACCGCGATGGCAATCGACGCCATCATCAACCAGCGTGACTCCGGCATCAAATGTGTGTACGTGGCCATCGGCCAGAAAGCGTCCACCATTTCTAACGTGGTTCGTAAGCTGGAAGAGCACGGCGCACTGTCTAACACCATCGTTGTGGTAGCAACTGCGTCTGAATCTGCTGCACTGCAATACCTGGCGCCATACGCCGGTTGCGCAATGGGCGAATACTTCCGTGACCGCGGTGAAGATGCGCTGATCGTATACGATGACCTGTCTAAACAGGCTGTTGCTTATCGTCAGGTTTCCCTGCTGCTCCGTCGTCCACCTGGACGTGAAGCGTTCCCTGGCGACGTATTCTACCTCCACTCTCGTCTGCTGGAGCGTGCTTCCCGCGTTAACGCGGAATACGTCGAGAACTTCACCAAAGGTGAAGTGAAGGGTAAAACGGGCTCTCTGACCGCTCTGCCGATCATTGAAACCCAGGCGGGTGACGTTTCTGCGTTCGTTCCGACCAACGTAATCTCTATTACCGATGGTCAGATCTTCCTGGAAACTAACCTGTTTAACTCCGGTATTCGTCCGGCGGTTAACCCGGGTATCTCCGTATCCCGTGTTGGTGGTGCTGCTCAGACCAAGATCATCAAGAAACTGTCCGGCGGTATCCGTACCGCGCTGGCACAGTATCGTGAACTGGCTGCGTTCTCTCAGTTCGCATCCGATCTGGACGAAGCAACCCGTAAACAGCTGAGCCACGGTCAGAAAGTGACCGAGCTGCTGAAGCAGAAACAGTATGCACCAATGTCTGTTGCTCAGCAGGGCCTGGTACTGTTCGCGGCTGAACGCGGTTACCTCGAAGATGTGGAACTGGCGAAAATCGGTAGCTTCGAAGCCGCTCTGCTGGCTTACGTCGACCGTGATCACGCTCCGCTGATGCAAGAGATCAACCAGACCGGTGGCTATAACGACGAAATCGAAGGCAAGCTGAAAGCTATCCTCGATTCCTTCAAAGCAACCCAATCCTGGTAATCGTCCGGCGGCTTGTCTCAGGACAAGCCGCCTGGCATTGAGGAGAAGCTCATGGCCGGCGCAAAAGAGATACGTAGTAAGATCGCAAGCGTCCAGAACACGCAAAAGATCACTAAAGCGATGGAGATGGTCGCCGCTTCCAAAATGCGTAAATCGCAGGATCGCATGGCGGCCAGCCGTCCTTATGCAGAAACCATGCGCAAAGTGATTGGTCACCTTGCAAACGGTAATCTGGAATATAAGCACCCTTACCTGGAAGAACGCGACGTTAAGCGCGTGGGCTACCTGGTGGTGTCGACCGACCGTGGTCTGTGTGGCGGCTTGAACATTAACCTGTTCAAAAAATTGCTGGCGGATATGAAAGCATGGTCTGAAAAAGGCGTTCAGTGCGATATCGCAATGATCGGCTCTAAAGGCGTCTCTTTCTTTAACTCCGTTGGTGGCAACATTGTCGCTCAGGTGACCGGTATGGGTGATAACCCGTCCCTGTCCGAACTGATCGGCCCGGTTAAAGTGATGTTGCAGGCTTATGATGAAGGCCGTCTGGACAGACTGTACGTTGTCAGCAACAAATTCATTAACACCATGTCTCAGGTTCCAACGCTCACTCAGATGCTGCCGTTACCGGCATCAGAAGATGGCGAGCTGAAGCAAAAAACCTGGGATTACCTGTATGAACCCGATCCGAAACCGCTGCTGGATACCCTGCTGCGTCGTTACGTTGAATCTCAGGTTTATCAGGGCGTTGTAGAAAACCTGGCCAGCGAGCAGGCCGCACGAATGGTGGCGATGAAAGCCGCGACCGATAATGGCGGCAGCCTGATTAAAGAGCTGCAGTTGGTTTACAACAAAGCTCGTCAGGCCAGCATTACTCAGGAACTCACCGAGATCGTCTCGGGGGCCGCCGCGGTTTAACCAGGTTTACGAATTACGTAGAGGATTCAAGATGGCTACTGGAAAGATTGTCCAGGTAATCGGCGCCGTGGTGGACGTCGAGTTCCCTCAGGACGCCGTACCACGCGTGTACGACGCGCTTGAGGTACAGAATGGTAACGAGAGCCTGGTGCTGGAAGTTCAGCAGCAGCTCGGCGGCGGTATCGTGCGTACCATCGCGATGGGTTCTTCCGACGGTCTGCGTCGTGGTCTGGAAGTAAAAGACCTTGAGCACCCGATCGAAGTCCCGGTAGGTAAAGCAACACTGGGTCGTATCATGAACGTATTGGGTCAGCCAATCGACATGAAAGGCGACATCGGTGAAGAAGAGCGTTGGGCTATCCACCGCGCGGCACCTTCCTACGAAGAGCTGTCAAGCTCTCAGGAACTGCTGGAAACCGGTATCAAAGTTATCGACCTGATGTGTCCGTTCGCGAAGGGCGGTAAAGTCGGTCTGTTCGGTGGTGCGGGTGTTGGTAAAACCGTAAACATGATGGAGCTGATCCGTAACATCGCGATCGAGCACTCCGGTTACTCTGTGTTTGCGGGCGTAGGTGAACGTACTCGTGAGGGTAACGACTTCTACCACGAAATGACCGACTCCAACGTTCTGGACAAAGTATCCCTGGTTTACGGCCAGATGAACGAGCCACCAGGAAACCGTCTGCGCGTTGCGCTGACCGGTCTGACTATGGCTGAGAAATTCCGTGACGAAGGCCGTGACGTTCTGCTGTTCGTTGATAACATCTATCGTTATACCCTGGCCGGTACGGAAGTATCTGCACTGCTGGGTCGTATGCCTTCAGCGGTAGGTTATCAGCCTACGCTGGCGGAAGAGATGGGTGTTCTTCAGGAACGTATCACCTCTACCAAAACCGGTTCTATCACCTCCGTTCAGGCGGTATACGTACCTGCGGATGACTTGACTGACCCATCTCCAGCAACCACCTTTGCTCACTTAGATGCAACCGTGGTACTGAGCCGTCAGATCGCGTCTCTGGGTATCTACCCGGCCGTTGACCCGCTGGACTCCACCAGCCGTCAGCTGGATCCACTGGTTGTTGGTCAGGAACACTACGACACCGCGCGTGGCGTACAGTCCCTGCTGCAGCGTTACCAGGAACTGAAAGACATCATCGCCATCCTCGGTATGGATGAACTGTCTGAAGAAGACAAACTGGTGGTAGCACGTGCGCGTAAGATCCAGCGCTTCCTGTCCCAGCCGTTCTTCGTTGCGGAAGTATTCACCGGTTCTCCGGGTAAATACGTTTCCCTGAAAGACACCATCCGTGGCTTTAAAGGCATCATGGAAGGCGAATACGATCACCTGCCAGAGCAGGCGTTCTACATGGTTGGTTCCATCGACGAAGCCGTGGAAAAAGCCAAAAAACTTTAACGCCTTAATCGGAGGGTGATATGGCAATGACTTACCACCTGGACGTCGTCAGCGCAGAGCAACAAATGTTCTCTGGTCTGGTCGAGAAAATCCAGGTAACGGGTAGTGAAGGTGAACTGGGTATTTTCCCGGGTCACGCACCGCTGCTCACCGCCATTAAGCCTGGTATGATCCGCATCGTTAAACAGTTCGGTCACGAAGAGTTTATCTATCTTTCCGGCGGCATTCTTGAAGTGCAGCCTGGCAGTGTGACCGTTCTGGCCGATACCGCTATCCGTGGACAGGATCTCGACGAAGCGCGAGCCCTGGAATCGAAGCGTAAGGCTGAAGAGCACATTAACAGCTCTCATGGTGACGTGGATTACGCTCAGGCGTCTGCGGAGCTGGCCAAAGCGATCGCGAAACTGCGCGTTATCGAGTTGACCAAAAAAGCGATGTAACACCGGCTTGAAAAGCACAAAAGCCAGTCTGGATACCAGGCTGGCTTTTTTTTTCGGCCTTAATTCATGATGAAAAAGATGTAGAATTTTAAGCATCAAACGTTTTTACTTCACACTCAAACTACCGTCAGGATGCGTATGTCAAACAGTGCGATGAGCGTGGTGATCCTTGCCGCTGGCAAAGGGACCCGCATGTATTCCGATCTGCCTAAGGTGCTCCACACGCTTGCAGGAAAGCCAATGGTGCAGCATGTCATTGATGCAGCGAATGAACTGGGTGCCAGTCAGGTTCACCTGGTCTATGGCCACGGCGGCGATCTGCTTAAAAAGACGCTGAGCGACGACAAGCTCAACTGGGTACTTCAGGCCGAACAGCTGGGCACAGGCCATGCGATGCAGCAGGCAGCCCCGTTCTTTGCGGATGACGAAGACATTTTGATGCTCTACGGCGATGTCCCGCTGATCTCCGTTGAAACTCTCACTCGCCTGCGTGAAGCCAAACCGCAGGGCGGCATCGGTTTATTAACCGTCGTGCTGGACGATCCAACTGGTTATGGCCGTATCACCCGTGAAAACGGCAACGTCACGGGTATTGTTGAGCATAAAGATGCCAGCGACGAACAGCGCCAGATTCAGGAGATCAACACCGGTATCCTGATTGCCAATGGCGGGGATATGAAGCGCTGGCTGTCCAGACTCGACAACAACAACGCGCAGGGTGAATACTACATCACCGACATCATTGCGATGGCGTACCACGAAGGGCGTGAAATTGCCGCCGTTCATCCGGCGCGCATCAGCGAAACGGACGGCGTGAACAACCGCCTGCAGCTTTCCCGTCTTGAGCGTATTTATCAGTCCGAGCAGGCCGAAAAACTGCTGCTGGCGGGCGTGATGCTGCGCGATCCGGCGCGTTTCGATCTGCGTGGCTCATTAACTCACGGGCGTGACGTTGAGATTGATACTAACGTTATCCTCGAAGGTCACGTCACGCTGGGCAATCGCGTCAAAATTGGCGCCGGCTGCGTGATCAAAAACAGCGTCATCGGCGACGACTGCGAAATCAGCCCGTACAGCGTGGTGGAAGATGCCCGTCTGGATGCCGCCTGTACTATCGGCCCGTTTGCGCGTCTGCGCCCGGGCGCTGAACTGCTGGAAGGCGCTCACGTGGGTAACTTCGTGGAAATGAAAAAAGCGCGTCTGGGTAAAGGCTCGAAAGCAGGTCATCTGACCTATCTGGGCGACGCGGAAATTGGCAATAACGTGAATATTGGTGCAGGGACGATTACCTGTAACTATGACGGCGCGAATAAGTTTAAAACGATCATCGGTGATGACGTGTTCGTTGGTTCCGATACGCAGCTGGTGGCGCCTGTTACCGTGGGTAACGGGGTGACTATTGCCGCCGGAACAACCGTAACGCGCGATGTGGCCGAGAACGAGCTGGTATTAAGCCGCGTTCCGCAGGTGCATAAGCAGGGCTGGCAGCGTCCGGTGAAGAAGAAGTAACGGATTTACCCCTCACCCTAACCCTCTCCCCAAAGGGGAGAGGGGATCGTTCGGTGCGGAGTTTTTCTCCCTCGCCCCTTTGGGGAGAGGGCTGGGGTGAGGGGATAACATAATCCTCCCCCCACAGGCAGTACCCATAAAAATAACCCCACTCTCTACAAGGCTCGGGGTGCCCGGAAAGGGCAAATACAGGTCAGCGACAACGCAGGCATAATGCCTAAATTCGGAATCTAAAATTATGTGTGGAATTGTTGGCGCAGTTGCGCAGCGTGATATTGCTGAAATCCTTCTCGAAGGTTTACGTCGTCTGGAATACCGTGGTTACGACTCTGCGGGTCTGGCTGTCGTCGATGCTGAAGGTCATATGACCCGTCTGCGTCGTCTCGGTAAAGTGCAGATGCTGGCCCAGGCTGCGGAAGAACATCCGCTGCACGGTGGTACCGGTATTGCGCACACCCGCTGGGCGACGCACGGTGAACCGTCTGAAGGTAACGCGCACCCGCATGTGTCTGAACACATCGTGGTTGTGCACAACGGCATTATCGAAAACCACGAACCGCTGCGTGAAGCACTGAAAGCGCGCGGCTATACCTTCGTCTCTGAAACTGACACCGAAGTGATTGCTCACCTGGTGCACTGGGAGCTGGAGCAGGGCGGTACACTGCGTGATGCGGTGCTGCGTGCTATTCCTCAGCTGCGCGGTGCGTACGGTACGGTGATCATGGATTCCCGCGATCCGTCCACGCTGCTGGCCGCGCGTTCCGGTAGCCCGATGGTTATCGGTCTGGGCATGGGCGAAAACTTCATCGCCTCTGACCAGCTGGCGCTCCTGCCGGTTACCCGTCGCTTTATCTTCCTGGAAGAGGGGGATATCGCGGAAGTGACTCGCCGCAGCGTGACCGTATTCGATACCAAAGGCGAGCAGGTGAAGCGCCAGGAGATCGAATCTAACCTGCAGTACGACGCTGGCGACAAAGGCGCTTACCGTCACTACATGCAGAAAGAGATTTACGAGCAGCCAAATGCCATCAAAAACACCCTGACCGGGCGCATCAGCCACGGTGAAGTGGATCTGAGCGAGCTGGGTGCAAACGCGAACGAACTGCTCAGCAAGGTTGAGCACATTCAGATCGTGGCCTGCGGCACGTCTTACAACTCCGGTATGGTCTCTCGCTACTGGTTTGAATCCCTGGCGGGCGTGCCGTGCGATGTGGAAATTGCGTCTGAATTCCGCTATCGCAAATCTGCGGTGCGTCGTAACAGCCTGATGATCACCCTTTCCCAGTCTGGCGAAACGGCAGATACCCTGGCCGCGCTGCGTCTCTCTAAAGAGCTGGGCTACCTGGGCTCTCTGGCCATCTGTAACGTCCCGGGCTCTTCTCTGGTGCGTGAATCCGATCTGGCGCTGATGACCAAAGCGGGTACCGAAATCGGCGTCGCCTCCACTAAAGCATTTACCACTCAGCTGACCGTTCTGCTGATGCTGGTGGCTAAGCTGGCGCGTCTGAAAGGCGAAGATGCTTCCGTTGAGCACGACATCGTTCACGGTCTGCAGGCGCTGCCGAGCCGTATTGAGCAGATGCTGTCTCAGGACAAACGCATCGAAGCGCTGGCGGAAGATTTCTCTGACAAGCATCACGCCCTGTTCCTGGGTCGTGGCGATCAGTATCCGATTGCGCTGGAAGGCGCGCTGAAGCTGAAAGAGATCTCCTACATTCACGCTGAAGCCTATGCGGCAGGCGAGCTGAAACACGGCCCGCTGGCGCTGATTGACGCGGATATGCCGGTCATCGTTGTGGCACCAAACAACGAACTGCTGGAAAAACTGAAATCTAACATCGAAGAAGTGCGCGCCCGCGGTGGTGTTCTGTATGTCTTCGCCGATAAAGATGCCGGTTTTGTCAGCAATGACAACATGCACATCATCGAGATGCCGCATGTGGAAGAAGTGATTGCACCTATCTTCTACACCGTTCCGCTGCAGCTGCTGGCCTATCACGTTGCGCTGATCAAAGGCACCGACGTTGACCAGCCGCGTAACCTGGCGAAGTCTGTCACCGTAGAATAATCCCTTCAGGCTCCACCTTCGGGTGGAGCTTTTTTATCCCGCCCGGTTTGTTTTTCATCATTCCTTTCTCGTTTTTAATAATGACAATTTGTCATCTTCAGCTACTTTTTTCAGTGTCACATAAAGAAAATATTTCTGAAAACGTCTTGTCATAAAAGTGGCTAACCAGATGAAAAATAAGCTTTCTTTTGCTGGTTTTTAAGTGAAATTTCCATTGTCATAAAACTGTCATAATTCGTACATTTATCTGTCACCTGTTTGTCCTATTTTGCTCATCGTAGCCACTAAACAACGATTTACGAAAATCTTGCAGGAGACATTATGAAAGTTATGCGTACCACTGTCGCAACTGTTGTCGCCGCGACCTTATCTCTGAGCGCGTTCTCTGTATTTGCAGAAGCAAGCCTGACTGGCGCTGGTGCAACCTTCCCTGCGCCGGTGTATGCCAAATGGGCGGATACCTACCAGAAAGAAACCGGTAACAAGGTTAACTATCAGGGTATCGGCTCCTCCGGTGGCGTGAAACAAATTACCGCGAACACGGTTGATTTCGGCGCATCAGATGCTCCGCTGTCTGATGACAAGCTGGCTCAGGAAGGCCTGTTCCAGTTCCCTACCGTGATCGGTGGCGTGGTTCTGGCCATCAACCTGCCGGGCGTGAAGTCGGGCGAGCTGGTGCTGGACGGCAAAACGCTGGGTGACATCTACCTGGGCAAAATCAAAAAATGGGATGACGAAGCGATCGCTAAACTCAACCCAGGCCTGAAGCTGCCTTCTCAGAACATCGCCGTGGTTCGCCGCGCGGATGGTTCCGGTACCTCTTTCGTGTTCACCAGCTACCTGGCAAAAGTGAACGAAGAGTGGAAATCTAAAGTCGGCTCCGGCTCTACCGTTAACTGGCCAACCGGTCTGGGCGGTAAAGGTAACGACGGTATCGCCGCGTTCGTACAGCGTCTGCCTGGCTCCATCGGCTACGTAGAGTATGCGTACGCGAAGCAGAACAATCTGTCCTACACCAAACTGGTTTCAGCCGACGGCAAACCGGTTAGCCCGACCGAAGAGAACTTTGCTAACGCCGCGAAAGGCGCTGACTGGAGCAAATCCTTCGCGCAGGATCTGACTAACCAGAAAGGCGAAGGTGCATGGCCAATCACCTCTACCACCTTCATCCTGGTGCACAAAGAGCAGAAGAAACCTGAGCAGGGCGCTGAAGTGCTGAAGTTCTTCGACTGGGCATACAAAAACGGCGGCAAGCAGGCTAACGCCCTGGATTACGCCACCCTGCCAGACAACGTGGTTGAACAGATTCGCGCTGCATGGAAAACCAACGTAAAAGACAGCAGCGGTAAAGCGCTGTACTAACAGGATATATTTAACGAAGATGGCGGGTGGCGCTGCGCTTACCCGCCCTACGGTTTAAGCTGTAGGCCCGGTAAGCGTTAGCGCCACCGGGCATATTCGTAAAAACGTCTCAAACAGAAGAGTAATTTATGGCTGCAACCAAGCCTGCATTTAACCCTCCGGGTAAAAAAGGTGACATGATATTCAGCGCGCTGGTAAAACTGGCTGCGCTGATTGTGCTATTGCTGCTGGGCGGCATTATAGTGTCTCTGATTTTCTCCTCATGGCCGAGCATCCAGAAATTCGGTTTCTCCTTCCTGTGGACCAAAGAGTGGGACGCACCGAACGACATCTACGGTGCTCTGGTGCCGATCTACGGCACGCTGGTGACCTCGTTCATCGCCCTGCTGATTGCGGTTCCGGTGAGCTTTGGTATTGCCCTGTTCCTGACGGAGCTGGCGCCGGGCTGGCTGCGACGCCCGCTGGGTATTGCCATCGAACTGCTGGCGGCTATACCGAGTATCGTCTACGGCATGTGGGGCCTGTTCATCTTTGCGCCGCTGTTCGCCACGTACTTCCAGGAACCGGTGGGTAATGTTCTCTCTGCCATTCCGTTTGTGGGGGCCCTGTTCTCTGGCCCGGCTTTCGGTATCGGCATTCTGGCGGCAGGTGTGATCCTCGCCATCATGATTATTCCTTACATTGCGGCGGTTATGCGCGATGTCTTCGAACAAACGCCGGTGATGATGAAAGAGTCGGCCTACGGCATCGGCTGTACCACCTGGGAAGTTATCTGGCGCATTGTCCTTCCGTTCACCAAAAATGGAGTGATCGGGGGCGTGATGCTGGGCCTGGGTCGTGCGCTGGGTGAAACCATGGCGGTCACCTTTATCATCGGTAACACCTACCAGCTCGACAGCGTGTCGCTCTATATGCCGGGCAACAGTATTACCTCTGCGCTGGCGAATGAATTTGCGGAAGCGGAATCTGGGCTGCACGTGGCGGCGCTAATGGAGCTGGGTCTGATTCTGTTCGTTATCACCTTCATTGTTCTGGCGATTTCCAAGCTGATGATTATGCGCCTCGCTAAAAATGAGGGAGCACGCTGATGGCCACTCTCGAAATGCAAGCTACCGCTGAACTGGCGGAATCCCGCCGCAAAATGCAGGCCAGACGCCGCATGAAAAACCGCATTGCCCTGACGCTCTCGATGGCGACGATGGCATTCGGCCTGTTCTGGCTTGTCTGGATCCTCTTCTCGACGGTCGTTCGCGGGATTGACGGAATGTCACTGTCGCTGTTCACCGAAATGACGCCGCCGCCGAATACGGCGGGTGGTGGTCTGGCAAATGCCCTGGCGGGCAGCGGATTGCTGATCCTCTGGGCGACGGTCTTCGGTACGCCGCTGGGCATTATGGCGGGGATCTACCTGGCAGAGTACGGCCGTAAATCCTGGCTGGCGGAAGTTATTCGCTTCATCAACGACATTCTGCTGTCTGCACCTTCTATCGTCGTGGGTCTGTTTGTTTACACCGTTGTGGTGGCGCAGATGGAACACTTCTCCGGCTGGGCGGGCGTCATTGCGCTGGCGCTGCTGCAGGTGCCGATTGTGATTCGTACTACCGAGAACATGCTGAAACTGGTGCCGGACAGCCTGCGTGAAGCGGCTTACGCGCTGGGTACGCCGAAATGGAAGATGATTTCTGCGATTACGCTGAAGGCGTCGGTCTCCGGGATCATGACCGGTATCCTGCTGGCGGTAGCGCGTATCGCTGGCGAAACGGCACCACTGCTGTTTACGTCCCTCTCCAACCAGTTCTGGAGCACGGACATGATGCAGCCGATCGCCAACCTGCCAGTGACGATCTTTAAATTTGCGATGAGCCCATTCGCGGAATGGCAGCAGCTGGCCTGGGCCGGGGTGCTGATCATTACCCTTTGCGTACTGTTGCTGAACATTCTGGCGCGCGTCATTTTCGCGAAGAAGAAACACGGTTAATTTTTTACGGCGCGGCAGCTCGCGGCGCCGAATGAGGAAATGAGTCAATGAGTATGGTTGATACTGCCCCGGGTAAGATTCAGGTTCGTGATTTGAACTTCTACTACGGCAAATTCCATGCCCTGAAGAACATCAACCTGGATATCGCGAAGAACCAGGTCACGGCATTTATCGGTCCGTCCGGCTGTGGAAAATCCACGCTGCTGCGTACCTTTAACAAAATGTATTCGCTCTATCCGGAGCAGCGCGCTGAAGGTGAAATCATCCTCGACGGCGAAAACATTCTGACCCAGGCGCAGGATATCGCCCTGCTGCGCGCCAAAGTGGGGATGGTGTTCCAGAAACCAACGCCGTTCCCGATGTCCATTTACGACAACATCGCCTTTGGCGTTCGCCTGTTTGAAAAGCTCTCCCGTGCCGATATGGACGAGCGCGTGCAGTGGGCTTTGACCAAGGCCGCATTATGGAACGAAACCAAAGATAAGTTGCACCAGAGCGGTTACTCTCTCTCCGGTGGTCAGCAGCAGCGTCTGTGCATTGCGCGCGGTATTGCTATTCGCCCGGAAGTGTTGCTGCTGGATGAGCCGTGTTCAGCGCTGGACCCGATCTCAACCGGCCGTATTGAAGAGCTGATCACCGAGCTGAAGCAGGATTACACCGTGGTTATCGTGACCCATAACATGCAGCAGGCTGCGCGTTGTTCCGATCACACGGCGTTTATGTACCTGGGCGAGTTGATTGAGTTCAGCGATACGGACGCGCTGTTCACCAGGCCCGCGAAGAAACAAACCGAAGATTATATTACTGGCCGCTACGGTTGATTTGCCTTAGTGCATGTGGAGAAACCATGGACAACCTCAATCTTAATAAACACATTTCAGGCCAGTTCAACGCAGAGCTGGAAAGCATTCGCACGCAGGTGATGACCATGGGTGGCATGGTCGAGCAGCAGCTTTCTGATGCGATTACGGCAATGCACAACCAGGACAGCGAGCTGGCGAAGCGCGTCATTGAAGGCGACAAAAACGTCAACATGATGGAAGTCGCTATCGACGAGGCCTGCGTGCGCATCATCGCGAAGCGTCAGCCGACGGCGAGCGACCTGCGTCTGGTGATGGCGATCATCAAAACCATCGCCGAGCTGGAGCGTATTGGTGACGTTGCGGATAAAATCTGCCGCACCGCGCTGGAGAAGTTCTCTCAGCAGCATCAGCCACTGCTGGTCAGCCTGGAGTCCCTGGGCCGCCACACCGTGCAGATGCTGCACGACGTGCTGGATGCCTTTGCGCGTATGGATCTGGACGAAGCGGTGCGTATCTACCGTGAAGACAAGAAGGTCGACCAGGAGTATGAAGGCATCGTGCGTCAGCTGATGACCTACATGATGGAAGATTCACGTACGATCCCAAGCGTACTGACGGCCCTGTTCTGCGCGCGCTCCATCGAGCGTATCGGCGACCGCTGCCAGAACATTTGCGAATACATCTTCTACTTCGTGAAAGGTCAGGACTTCCGTCACGTGGGTGGCGACGAGCTGGATAAGCTGCTGGCGGGTAAAGATCCGAAAGAGTGAAGTTTGTGGCGGGTGGCGCTAGCGCCATCCGGCTTTGTTTTTTCAGCAAGTAATATCCCAACCGCGCGCCTTCCACAATTCAGGCAACTGCGCCAGATCGGTAAAGGTCGTTACTTTTGGATGATCGATCGGCTTGTTGTGCGGATCGGCGCAGAAGTAAAACACCTCCATTCCCGCATCAATCCCCGACTGCGCGCCCGCAGACGAGTCATCCACCAGAATGCAGTTCTCTACGTTAACGTTCATCGCCTTTGCCGCATGGAACATCAGTGCCGGGTCCGGCTTCCAGCGCTGGATATCGTAGCCGCTGAACAGTTTTTTCGGGAAGTGGTGCAGCATCTCAAGCTTGCCCAGCGAGTGCTGCATTTTGCTGACCGGACCGTTGGAGACGACGCAGACTGGCACCGTCATGGCATCCAGCAGCGCGTTTGCGCCCGGAATCACCTCCAGCTCCGAATCGAACAGGCGTGCGACCTCGGCGCGGTACACCGGTTCCAGATCCGCTTTCGCCAGATCCACGCCGTGTTCTTCGTTAATGATGTCGATGATCTCGTAGAGCTTCACGCCCTTAAAGCGTTTAAACACTTCTTCGAGTTCCAGCGTAATGCCAAATTCCTGGAACATAGTGACATACGCGCGGGAACAAATGACCTCACTGTCGACCAGCGTACCGTCGCAGTCGAAAAATACCGCTTCAATTCCGGACATGCCTTTCCCTTTTAACAAGTTTAACGTTTACGTACGGCAGTTCACCGGGACGCAATCGTTGCCGTATAAGCAAATTCAATGAAAAAA
Organism: Enterobacter sp. 3U4; assembly: GCF_057224565.1. Taxonomy (NCBI): domain Bacteria; kingdom Pseudomonadati; phylum Pseudomonadota; class Gammaproteobacteria; order Enterobacterales; family Enterobacteriaceae; genus Enterobacter; species Enterobacter sp. 3U4. The sequence goes on along the minus strand of NZ_CP136665.1, from coordinate 4,037,212 downwards.
GTATCACGTAACCGCCACTATTGTCGCATTTTGGTATAGGATAGCGACGAATTTTCCCTCCTTGTTCGGAAATTGATGATGAGTCAACAACACACTACCCAGACATCTGGTCAGGGTCTGCTTGAGCGCGTGTTTAAACTGCGCGAGCACGGCACAACGGCACGCACCGAAGTGATCGCTGGTTTCACCACCTTCCTGACGATGGTCTATATCGTTTTTGTGAACCCTCAAATTCTGGGCGTCGCTGGCATGGATACCAGCGCCGTCTTCGTGACAACCTGTCTGATCGCGGCCCTTGGCAGCATTCTGATGGGCGTGTTCGCTAACCTGCCGGTTGCGCTGGCACCGGCGATGGGCCTGAATGCGTTCTTCGCGTTCGTGGTGGTTCAGGCTATGGGGCTACCGTGGCAGGTTGGCATGGGCGCCATCTTCTGGGGTGCCGTTGGCCTGCTGCTGCTGACCATTTTCCGCGTGCGTTACTGGATGATTGCGAACATTCCCGTGAGCCTGCGCGTGGGCATCACCAGCGGTATTGGTCTGTTCATCGGTATGATGGGGCTGAAAAACGCCGGCGTTATCGTGGCTAACCCGGATACGCTGGTGAGCATCGGTCACCTGACCTCTCATAACGTGCTGCTGGGCGTGCTGGGCTTCTTTATCATCGCGATCCTGGCTTCTCGCAATATTCACGCGGCGGTGCTGGTATCTATCGTGGTCACCACCCTGCTGGGCTGGATGCTGGGCGACGTTCACTATAACGGTATCGTCTCCGCGCCACCGAGCGTCTCTACCGTGATTGGTCACGTCGATCTGGCGGGTTCCCTGAACCTGGGCCTGGCGGGCGTGATTTTCTCCTTCATGCTGGTCAACCTGTTCGACTCCTCCGGCACGCTGATTGGCGTGACCGACAAAGCGGGTCTGGCGGATGAGAAAGGGAAATTCCCGCGCATGAAGCAGGCGCTGTTTGTGGACAGCGTCTCCTCTGTGACCGGTGCGTTTATCGGAACTTCGTCCGTTACCGCGTACATTGAATCTTCTTCCGGCGTGTCCGTGGGCGGCCGTACAGGCCTGACGGCGGTGGTCGTGGGTATTCTGTTCCTGCTGGTGATCTTCCTCTCTCCGCTGGCGGGTATGGTTCCTCCGTATGCGGCAGCCGGCGCGCTGATCTACGTGGGTGTGCTGATGACCTCCAGCCTGTCACGCGTGAAGTGGGATGATTTAACCGAAGCGGTACCTGCGTTTATTACCGCCGTGATGATGCCGTTCAGCTTCTCGATTACCGAAGGTATCGCGCTGGGCTTTATCTCTTACTGCGTAATGAAGATCGGTACCGGCCGCTTCCGCGACCTCAGCCCATGCGTGATTGTTGTGGCGCTGCTGTTTGTGCTGAAGATTGTGTTTATTGACGCGCACTAAGGTGCGGTTTGTGGTGTCAGGTGGCGCTTCGCTTACCTGACCTACTGACGAGTGTAGGCCCGGTAAGCGCTAGCGCCACCGGGCTTTTTTATCAGGCTTTAACCCGCTTAATATAATCCCCGAACGCCGTCAGCTGGCCAGACAGATGATCGCGCGTGCTCTGATCCACCACTTCACCCGTTTGCGGGTCGACCTTGTTCTGAATCACTCCGCCCATAAATTCCGGCTTATTCATCACCATCGCATCCAGGAAGACCAGGATCTGGCGCAGATGATACTGGCAGCGCGCGCCGCCGATCGCGCCCATGGAGCTGGTCTGGATCAGCACCGGTTTACCTGACAGCGGCTGCTCAGGTAAACGGGACAGCCAGTCGATGGCATTCTTCAGGCCACCGGGTACAGAGTAGTTGTACTCCGGCGTGACGATGACCACGCCGTCGGCCTGGCGGATCTGTTCGGCCAGCGCCTCAACGCTCTGCGGGAACCCTTCTTCCTGCTGTACGTCAGCATCATAAAGTGGAATATCGCCAATAGACGGCAGGGCGCTAATCTCCATACCTGCAGGCGCCAGCTGTGGCAGCGTGCGTGCCACCATCCCGTTAAATGAACCTTTGCGCAGGCTTCCCAGTAACGTAACTACTTTCAACGTATCAGACATGATTACTCCTGTTTCATCATGATGACCCTGATTGGATCAGCTAAGGGTGAATGCTTTTTCTGCCGGTAAACTGGTTAAACGCATCAGGCGTGCGGCGGGCTCGTTGGCGCGCTCGGGCACATCAGGAAGGCTACGCCATCCCTGTTGGCTGTCAAATTCCCAAATTTTCATGCGTTCGATGGCGGGGGTAACTGCAATGGACCAAATGAGCACATCCTCTGCGTCACTGAGCGCCTCTACCAGCGTGGCCTGGGTAGCACGCAGACGTCCGGAGCCTGGAAGCAGCTGCAGCAGGCTGGCGTCGTCTGAGGCGCATCCACAGAGCTTGCGAATGCTCTGGCGCAGGGTAATGAGCTGGGCTCTGGCTTCGACAGGATCGTTCTGGTTGCGTACCCACAGCTTCTCATTGCTGGAGAGCGGATAGTCTTCATGCGCATTAGCGCCATGGAAGCTGCGCGTCGCACGCTGAAGTTCCATATCGAGCCCACAGTCCCCTTCAGTGGTCAGCGCGACGCCAATGATATTGCCCGCGTAGGCAATCGAAAAACGAGGGAGATCCGGGTCGGCAAAGACCGGGCGGCCTTCGGGTTGGGTAATGATGTCCGGCAGCTCGCTGGTGCCGTACAGCATAAACATCAGTTCTGCGAGAAGCGCTCTGGACGCTAAAAACCGCGTTCTGCGGTGTTCCGGAAGAGTGAGTGCTTCACGGTGACAGGCTGATGAAATTCTTGCCGATACGAGACGTCCTTCTGTCAGTATCCCTCTTGCAAAGTGCGTAGCCATTTTTCGCTCCTTGATAATGGTCGTAATCGGTTAAACGGTTACATGATTATCGCTTAACTTGCCTCCTGTTTTAATCAGTAAATGGGAGTAAGAGAAGCCTTAGGACCGAACTTTACATTTTCTTAGGCAAAAATTGGATCGCTCGCACCGTACAGCGCCTTGATGGTCTCCCGCAGCCAGAGGATTTTTGGGTTGTGGCTGTTCCGTTTATGCCAGATCAGCGTGAAGGGCACGGTCAATTTTTCCGCCTGCTCCTCATCAATGGGAATGGGAAGGGCGATCAGCTTCCGCTGGTGGAGTTCATTGTAGTGGTGACAGTAGTGCGGCGCGGTGGCGATATAGTTATGGCCGGGCTGCGCTGCCATAAACATCGCCTGTTCGAAGCCCGGCAGGCTCATGGCGATCGTGCGCTCGCGTCCCATCTCCTTAAGCACCTCATCCAGCGCCCAGGTATCGCTGCGCTCCCAGAAGATGCTGATGTGGGGATAGCGCAGGAAGGTCTCCAGATTCCACTCTTGCTGAAGCGCCGGATGATCTTCGCGCAGATAGACGCAGGGGCGATCGCTGAACAGAATTTCGTAGTCGATAAACCACGGCATCAGCTTAAGCAGCTCGCGGGATCGCGGATGCGTTTCACGCCCGGTGAAGCCCAAATCCACCTCGCCACGCGTAATCGCGTCCAGCGAGTCGTAATCCCACTGGCGCATTTTCACCGTCGCCTGCGGATAGCGCTGGTTCACCTGCTCCAGCAGAGTATTGAAGCGGATCAGCATCAGCGGCGTTTCTGCGGCCAGCACGAACGTCAGCCCGCCCGGAGAATCATGGTGGAATTTATCGAGGATCTGGTTGCCGATTTGCATCCAGTCAGCCAGATCCTGCTCAAGACTTACCGTCAGCGGCGTCGGCAGCAGCCCTAACGGCGTTTTGACAAACAGCGGGTCGTCAAACCAGTCGCGCAGCTTGGCCAGCGATTTACTCACCGCCGACGGCGTCACGTTCATCCGCTTCGCCGCTTTGGTGACGCTGCGCTCCTGCAGCAAAAGCTGCAGGCACAGCAACAGGTTAAGATCGAGATTGCTGATGGGCTTCTTCATAGTGCGCCGCGGGCTGGATGACCATAAGTAAGGTGATGCACAGTATGCTACAGCCAATCAGAACCCCGATCAGCATATTCAGCGCGTTAAGCCCGATGACCGCCGCCAGCCAAATCCACAGAGACGAGCCGCAGACCTGCGCGATCCCCAGCACCGAGCTCGCCACGCCTGCCCGCAGCGAGAAGGGACCAAGCGCCTGGCTCATCGCCACGCCAAATCCAACCGAGAACCCGGCACAAATGAGCGTAATGCCAACCAGCATCACCGCATGTGAGTTTGTGGTCGCCAAAAGCGCGCCTGCGGCGAGGAATAAAACCTGTGAGGTCAGCATCAGCGTGCGCTGGCGGAAGATATTCAGCGCAAACGGGGTGGAGAACGAGACTGCCATACTGACCAGAGCGGTTAGTGCCATCACCGTGGAATACTGACCGCGATCGAAGCCCATGGTCTCCATCAGCAACACCGGGGAAACGTTTACATACGTCAGGATCACCGCCACGCTTAACGTGGTCACGGCCAGACGGCTGAGGAAAAAGCGGTTGAGAAGCTTCTCTGCCGGGTGAATGGTTGCGGTATGGCCGGTATTCTGCGAGCCCGGGTGGGTCTCTTTCAGCACGGCGATCGACAGGATAAACACCAGCGCGCCCATCGCTGCCATGGTCCAGAACAGGCTCTGCCACGGGAATTTCAGCATGATCAGATATCCCACGACCGGGGCCAGCACCGGGATGATGCAGGTAATGCCGTTCAGCATCGACAGCACTTTAGCGCGACGCTGGGCGCTTAAGGTGTCGCGCAAAATCGCAAACGCCACCACGTAGCAGCCGCCCGCTCCAATGCCCTGGATAAAGCGCCCGGTCAGGAACACGGTGCTGTTCTGCGCCTGTGAGCAGAGCAGAGAGGCCAGGGCAAAAATGATGGCTCCGGCGATAGCGACAGGCTGACGGCCTGCCTTATCCGCGATCTTCCCGGCAAAGACCATCGACGACGCCATCCCCGCGAGGTAGGCCGAAAACGCAATATGCAGCTGCGCTTCGCTGGCGCCCAGATCGCGGGCGATATGCGGTAATCCCACCAGATACATATCAATACCGGATGGATAAAGCAGAACTAATGCGAAACTACAAAACAGAAAACGCGCCATAAACCCCCCATAGATGCAGGCATGCAGGATAGGGGGTGAGAAGGGATTAGGCGAGTTGCCATTTGGACAATGGTGATTTCCCTGGAGGAAATCACCATTGATTAGCGGGAATTACTTACCAATACAGAAGCTCGAGAAGATCCGTCCCAGCAGATCGTCCGACGTAAACTCTCCGGTGATTTCGCTCAGATTCTGCTGCGCCAGACGCAGCTCTTCCGCCAGCAGTTCACCCGCCCACGCGCCGATCAGCTGCGCTTTACCCTGAACGAGGTGGTTCGCCGCCTCTTCCAGCGCCTGCAGGTGACGACGACGCGCCAGGAAGCCGCCTTCCATGCTGGTATCAAAGCCCATGCTCTGCTTGAGATGGTTACGCAGGTCGTCCACGCCTTCACCGGTCCGCGCCGACAGGCGAATCAGTGAGTGACCATTCACATCGCTGATACCGAGCGTTTCGCCGGTCACGTCCGCTTTGTTACGCACCACGGTGATCGGCAGTTTAGCCGGCAGACGGGCGATAAAGTCCGGCCAGATCTCCGCCGGGTCAACGGCGTCGGTCGTGGTGCCGTCCACCATAAACAGCACGCGGTCGGCCTGCTCGATCTCCTGCCAGGCGCGTTCGATACCGATGCGCTCAACCTCGTCGCTGGCATCGCGCAGACCGGCGGTATCAATGATGTGCAGCGGCATGCCGTCGATGTGGATGTGCTCGCGAAGCACGTCGCGGGTGGTGCCGGCAATGTCGGTCACGATCGCTGCTTCACGGCCCGCCAGGGCGTTCAGCAGGCTCGATTTTCCGGCGTTAGGACGTCCGGCGATGACCACCTTCATCCCTTCACGCAGCAGGCTGCCCTGACGCGCTTCGGCACGAACGGCGTCGAGATCGCTCATTACCTGGTTAAGCTGGGCTTCGATTTTGCCGTCAGAGAGGAAATCGATCTCCTCGTCCGGGAAGTCGATAGCCGCTTCCACGTAGATGCGCAGGTGAGTAAGTGCTTCCACAAGGTGATTCACACGCGCGGAGAATGCCCCCTGCAGTGAGTTCAGAGCGGAGCGGGCCGCCTGTTCAGAACTGGCGTCGATCAGGTCAGCAATGGCCTCAGCCTGCGCCAGGTCGAGCTTGTCGTTGAGGAAGGCTCGTTCGGAGAACTCGCCCGGCTTCGCAATGCGCAGGCCAGGCAGGGTCAAAATACGTTTTAACAGCAGGTCGAGGATAACCGGCCCGCCGTGGCCCTGAAGCTCCAGCACGTCTTCACCGGTAAAGGAGTTCGGGCCGGGGAACCACAGCGCAATGCCCTGGTCCAGCGGCGTGCCGTCGGTATCTTTAAACGGCAGGTAATCAGCGTAGCGCGGCTTTGGCAGTTTACCCAGTACCGCTTCGGCCACCTCGCGCGCCTTCAGGCCGGAGATACGCAGAATGCCTACACCACCGCGTCCCGGTGGGGTTGCCTGGGCGACGATAGTGTCGTTATGGCTCATGGTTGCTCTCGTTGAATACAAATAAAAAAGGCGGTCAATCGACCGCCCTTATTTTAGCGTTAACTTATCGGATCAGGACTTTTTCTTTTCGCGGCTATGCAGGCCACGCTTTTCCAGACCACGATAAATCAGCTGCTGCTGGATGATGGTCACCAGGTTGCTGACGATATAGTACAGCACCAGACCTGACGGGAACCACAGGAAGAACACTGTGAAGATGACCGGCATAAAGGTCATGATCTTCTGCTGCATCGGGTCGGTCACGGTGGTCGGCGACATCTTCTGGATGAAGAACATCGTCACGCCCATCAGGATCGGCAGGATGTAGTACGGGTCCTGTGCAGACAGGTCATGGATCCACAGTGCGAACGGCGCATGGCGCAGCTCAACGGAACCCATCAGCATATAGTACAGCGCAAGGAAGATTGGCATCTGAATCAGCAGCGGGAAGCAACCACCCAGCGGGTTCACTTTCTCTGCTTTGTACAGGGCCATCATTTCCTGACTCTGACGCTGTTTGTCATCGCCCAGACGCTCACGCATTGCCTGAATCTTCGGCTGCAGCATGCGCATCTTCGCCATGGAGGTGTACTGCGCTTTGGTCAGCGGGTACATGATGCCACGAACGATGAAGGTGATAACGATGATGGAGAAGCCCCAGTTACCCAGGAAGCTGTGGATGAACTTCAGCAGCTTAAACAGCGGCTGAGAGATGAACCACAACCAACCGTAATCCACGGTCAGATCCAGGTGCGGCGCAACAGCAGCCATTTTGTCCTGAATTTCCGGGCCCACCCACAGGGTGCTTGCCAGCTTACCGGTTTGACCCGGCTGAACCAGAACCGGCTGAGATTTGTAGCCGATGGCTGCAAGACCGTTACCCAGGTTCGCGGTATAGAAGTTATTCGTACCGTCGTTGTTTGGGATCCAGGCCGTTGCGAAATACTGTTGCAGCATCGCAACCCAACCACCTTTAGAACTAACGTTCAGGTTTTCGTTATCGGCAATGGTGTCGAATTTGTATTTCTCATACTTCGCGTCTGGCGTGGAGTACGCCGCGCCACGGAAGGTATGCAGCGCAAAGTTGCTGCTTCCGGTGTCACGGTGAGACGGCAGATTGATGGACTGCTTCAGCTGGCCAAAGGTCGACAGCTCCAGCGGTTTCGCACTGGCGTTCTGTACGCTGTAGCCCACGTTCACCGCATATTCACCGCGTTTCAGGGTGAAGGTTTTGGTGAAGGTGTTGCCTGCGGCGTCGGTGTACGTCATCGGGATTGCGAGTTCGTTCTGACCATCAGCCAGCACAAAGGTGTCGCTCTCGACGGTATACAGTGGACGCGCACCGTTAGCCGGGTTATCCGGGCCGTCACGACCGGTCAGGCCGCTCTGCGCCTGGTAGATAAACTCAGGCGTGGTTTCCAGTAACTGGAACGGTTCGTTAGACTTCAGCTCTTTCGGGTAGGTCAACAGCAGCGCCTGCTCAACATCACCACCACGGGTGTTGATTGTCAGCTCAAGCACATCGGTCTTAACCGTAATCTGTTTCCCCTGGCCACTGGCCGGTACGCCCTGGTCGGCGGCGCTACCCGCTGCGGTGGTCGTAGTCTGCGTGGTCTGCTGCTGGGGTTGAGGATTTTTATCCTGCTCCCATGCCTGCCAGATCATGAAAGACACGAACAACAAAGCGATGATAAGAAGATTGCGTTGCGAATCCATCGTTAGTGTTCTCTGGTATCAAAGGGTCCTGGGGGGACGGGGTCGTCTCCACCGGGGTGTAAAGGGTGGCATTTTAATACGCGTTTCACCGTCAACCAACTGCCTTTTATCACTCCAAACCTGCGCAATGCCTCAATTCCGTAGCTTGAGCATGTTGGTGTGAAACGGCAGTGCGGCCCGAGTAGCGGACTAATCAGGCGTTGATAGACCCGAATGAGGGCTATCAGGACCCGTGAGCCAGGCGACAGTGGCGGCGCCATAATTTTTCCAACGCTTCCGAGAGAGCACGGTTATCGAGGTCGGCAACCCCTTTTTTAGCCACCACCACGAAATCCATTGAAGGCAGTTCGTGCTGACGTAAACGGAAGCTTTCACGCGTCAGACGTTTAATCCGATTGCGTTCATGCGCACGCTTAACATTTTTCTTGGCGACTGTGAGACCGATGCGGGGATGCCCCAGCGAATTTTGGCGGCCGAGGATGGTGATTTGCGGCGTGCCAGCCCGTAGTGGCTGCTGGAAGACGAAAGTGAAATGAGCGGGAGTTAACAAACGTAACTCCCTGGGAAATGCTAGCTTAACCACTCAGGGGTTAGCTTTATTACTTGGAAACGGTCAGACGAGCGCGGCCTTTAGCACGACGACGTGCCAGAACCTGACGACCATTTTTAGTAGCCATACGAGCACGGAAGCCGTGAGAACGGTTGCGCTTCAGTACAGACGGTTGAAAAGTGCGTTTCATGGCGATTTCTACCTAAACTTGAATAAATTCACTGACTTTTGCGTATACCCGAACGAGTTTCGAACGACTAACGCCTCAGCGTGGGTGATTAAAGAGGCCGGATTGTAATAATTGTACACTCCGGAGTCAATTCTCTTTCCTTATTTCCCGCGTATTTCCGCACGTTTTCGCGTGGAAAATGAGCAACGGACGACGCAGGAAGATGAGCATCACGCGCCGGGTCGAGGATTATACGGGCTCGACGATAAAGCGCAAGGATCGTCCCGGATCTTCGTTAGATCATTTAAGCAATAAATTGTCTGTGCTCATTAATTTTTCCAATATGCGGACTAAATCGTGGGGTACTGGCGCCAGGATCGTTTACACTTATCCGGTTCCGGATCTTCCTGTGGATAAATCGGGAAGAATCTGTGAGAAACAGAAGATCTCTGGCTCAGTTTAGGCTATGATCCGCGGTCCCGATCGGGATCCGAGGATCCTGGTCAGGATAAATTGCAGATAGCAATTCGCACGTCCCCCTTTACACAGGGTCATGCCGATGTGCGCCAACAATCATGAATATTCAATAGTTTTCTTTTATTGTTCGAGTGGAGTCCGCCGTGTCACTTTCGCTTTGGCAGCAGTGTCTTGCCCGATTGCAGGATGAGTTACCAGCCACAGAATTCAGTATGTGGATCCGCCCGTTGCAGGCGGAACTGAGCGATAACACGCTGGCTTTGTACGCGCCAAACCGTTTTGTGCTCGATTGGGTAAGGGACAAGTACCTTAATAACATCAATGGACTGCTGAACGATTTCTGCGGGTCAGATGTCCCACAGCTGCGCTTTGAAGTGGGCACAAAGCCGGTCACCCAAACCGTTCGTGAAACCGTGAACGTAGCTGCGCCTGCTCAGGCCGCTCCTGCTCCCGCCCCTCGCGTAGCACCCCCTCGTCAGGGCTGGGATAATGTTCCCGCACCGGCTGAGCCAACCTACCGCTCTAACGTTAACGTGAAACACACGTTCGATAACTTCGTTGAAGGTAAGTCGAACCAGCTGGCGCGCGCGGCAGCTCGTCAGGTTGCTGATAACCCTGGTGGGGCCTACAACCCGCTGTTCCTTTATGGCGGCACGGGTCTGGGTAAAACGCACCTGCTGCATGCGGTGGGCAACGGCATCATGGCGCGCAAGCCCAATGCCAAAGTGGTGTATATGCACTCCGAGCGCTTCGTTCAGGACATGGTAAAAGCCCTGCAAAACAATGCGATCGAAGAGTTTAAACGCTACTATCGTTCCGTTGACGCGCTGCTGATCGATGACATCCAGTTCTTTGCGAATAAAGAACGATCGCAGGAAGAATTTTTCCACACCTTCAATGCCCTGCTGGAAGGTAATCAGCAGATCATTTTGACCTCGGATCGTTATCCAAAAGAGATCAACGGCGTTGAAGATCGTCTGAAATCCCGCTTCGGCTGGGGCCTGACCGTGGCGATCGAGCCGCCGGAGCTGGAAACCCGCGTCGCGATCCTGATGAAGAAAGCCGATGAAAACGACATCCGCCTGCCGGGTGAAGTGGCGTTCTTTATTGCCAAGCGTCTGCGCTCCAACGTGCGTGAGCTGGAGGGGGCACTGAACCGCGTTATCGCCAATGCCAACTTCACCGGTCGTGCGATCACCATCGATTTTGTGCGTGAAGCGCTGCGAGATTTGCTGGCATTGCAGGAAAAACTGGTCACTATCGACAATATTCAAAAGACGGTGGCTGAGTACTACAAGATCAAAGTGGCAGATTTACTGTCTAAACGTCGTTCCCGCTCGGTGGCGCGTCCGCGTCAGATGGCGATGGCGCTGGCAAAGGAGTTAACCAACCACAGTCTGCCGGAAATCGGGGATGCGTTTGGTGGCCGTGACCATACGACCGTGCTGCACGCTTGTCGCAAGATTGAGCAGTTACGCGAAGAAAGCCACGACATAAAAGAAGATTTTTCCAATCTAATCAGAACATTATCATCGTGACGCTATGAAATTTACCGTTGAACGTGAACATTTATTAAAACCGCTGCAACAGGTGAGTGGCCCATTAGGTGGCCGCCCAACGCTGCCTATTCTCGGAAACCTGCTGCTTCAGGTCGCGGACGGTACGCTGTCGCTGACCGGTACAGATCTGGAAATGGAAATGATCGCGCGCGTTACGCTGACGCAGCCGCACGACGCGGGCGCGACCACGGTTCCGGCACGTAAATTCTTTGATATCTGCCGCGGGCTGCCGGAAGGCGCTGAAATCGCCGTGCAGCTGGAAGGCGACCGTATGCTGGTACGCTCCGGGCGCAGCCGTTTCTCCCTCTCTACGCTGCCTGCTGCGGACTTCCCGAACCTGGACGACTGGCAGAGCGAAGTTGAATTTACCCTGCCGCAGGCGACGATGAAGCGTCTGATTGAAGCCACGCAGTTCTCCATGGCGCATCAGGACGTTCGTTACTACTTAAACGGCATGTTGTTCGAAACCGAAGGTGAAGAGCTGCGTACCGTGGCGACCGACGGCCACCGTCTGGCGGTCTGTTCCATGCCGATTGGCGACTCACTGCCAAACCATTCGGTGATCGTGCCGCGTAAAGGGGTGATTGAGCTGATGCGTATGCTCGACGGTGGCGACACGCCGCTGCGCGTGCAAATCGGCAGCAATAACATTCGCGCGCATGTGGGCGATTTTGTCTTCACATCGAAGCTGGTTGACGGCCGTTTCCCGGATTATCGCCGCGTATTGCCGAAGAACCCGGACAAAACGCTGGAAGCAGGCTGCGATAGCCTCAAGCAGGCCTTTGCCCGTGCGGCCATTCTCTCTAACGAGAAATTCCGCGGCGTGCGTCTGTACGTGAGTGAAAACCAGATCAAAATCACCGCCAATAACCCGGAGCAGGAAGAGGCAGAAGAAATTCTGGACGTCACCTACGCCGGCGCTGAGATGGAAATCGGCTTTAACGTCAGCTACGTGCTGGATGTGCTGAACGCGCTGAAATGCGAAAACGTGCGCATCCTGCTGACCGACTCCGTTTCGAGCGTACAGATTGAAGATGCCGCATCACAGTCGGCTGCCTATGTTGTCATGCCAATGAGACTGTAATGTCGCTCACCCGTCTGTTGATCCGCGACTTTCGCAATATCGAAAGCGCGGATCTCGCTTTATCCCCTGGCTTTAACTTCCTGGTTGGCGCGAACGGCAGCGGCAAAACCAGCGTGCTGGAAGCCATCTATACGCTCGGCCACGGCCGGGCGTTTCGCAGTTTGCAGATTGGTCGCGTCATCCGCCACGAGCAGGAAGCTTTTGTTCTGCACGGGCGTTTGCAGGGCGAGGAGCGTGAGACCGCCATCGGCCTGACCAAAGACAAACAGGGCGACAGCAAGGTGCGCATCGACGGCACCGACGGCCACAAGGTGGCGGAGCTGGCGCTGCTGATGCCGATGCAACTGATAACGCCGGAGGGGTTTACTTTACTCAACGGCGGCCCCAAATACAGAAGAGCGTTCCTCGACTGGGGATGCTTTCACAACGAAGCAGGATTCTTTAACGCCTGGAGCAACCTGAAGCGTCTGCTCAAGCAGCGTAACGCTGCGCTGCGCCAGGTGACGCGCTACGCCCAGCTGCGTCCGTGGGATATGGAGTTAATCCCTCTTGCGGAACAGATCAGCCGCTGGCGTGCCGAATACAGCGCAGGTATCGCCGAAGACATGGCCGACACCTGCAAACAGTTTTTACCCGAATTCTCTCTCACCTTCTCCTTCCAGCGCGGCTGGGAGAAAGAGACGGACTATGCCGAGGTGTTAGAGAGAAGCTTCGAGCGCGACCGCATGTTGACCTACACCGCGCACGGCCCGCACAAGGCGGATTTCCGCATTCGTGCTGACGGGGCGCCGGTGGAAGACACGCTCTCGCGCGGGCAGCTCAAGCTCCTGATGTGTGCGCTGCGCCTGGCACAGGGAGAGTTTCTCACCCGCGAGAGCGGGCGACGCTGCCTGTACCTGATAGATGATTTTGCCTCGGAACTTGACGACGCGCGGCGCGGGCTGCTTGCCAGCCGCTTAAAAGCCACGCAGTCGCAGGTTTTCGTCAGCGCGATAAGCGCTGAACACGTTATAGACATGTCGGACGAAAATTCGAAGATGTTTACCGTGGAAAAGGGTAAAATAACGGATTAACCCAAGTTGAAATGAGCGAGAAACGTTGATGTCGAATTCTTATGACTCCTCCAGTATCAAAGTCCTGAAAGGGCTGGATGCGGTGCGTAAGCGCCCGGGTATGTATATCGGCGACACGGATGACGGCACCGGTCTGCACCACATGGTATTCGAGGTGGTAGATAACGCTATCGACGAAGCGCTCGCGGGTCACTGTAAAGACATCGTGGTCACCATCCATGCGGACAACTCCGTCTCCGTCACCGATGACGGTCGTGGTATCCCAACCGGTATTCACCCGGAAGAGGGCGTCTCCGCGGCGGAAGTGATCATGACCGTCCTGCACGCAGGCGGTAAGTTCGACGATAACTCCTATAAAGTTTCCGGCGGCCTGCACGGCGTAGGTGTTTCGGTAGTAAACGCCCTGTCGCAAAAGCTGGAGCTGGTTATCCAGCGCGAAGGCAAAATTCACCGTCAGCTTTATACGCACGGCGTGCCGCAGGCACCGCTGGCCGTCACTGGCGACACCGACAAAACCGGTACCATGGTGCGTTTCTGGCCGAGCCTCGAAACCTTCACCAACGTCACCGAGTTCGAGTACGACATCCTGGCGAAACGCCTGCGCGAACTGTCGTTCCTGAACTCCGGCGTCTCGATTCGCCTGCGCGACAAGCGTGACAACAAAGAAGACCACTTCCACTACGAAGGCGGTATCAAGGCGTTCGTTGAGTATCTGAACAAGAACAAAACGCCTATTCACCCGAATATCTTCTACTTCTCCACCGAAAAAGACGGTATCGGCGTGGAAGTGGCGCTGCAGTGGAACGACGGTTTCCAGGAAAACATCTACTGCTTCACCAACAACATTCCACAGCGTGACGGTGGTACTCACCTTGCGGGCTTCCGTGCGGCGATGACCCGTACCCTGAACGCCTACATGGACAAAGAAGGCTACAGCAAGAAAGCGAAAGTCAGCGCCACCGGTGACGATGCCCGTGAAGGCCTGATTGCCGTTGTCTCTGTGAAGGTGCCGGATCCGAAGTTCTCCTCACAGACCAAAGACAAGCTGGTCTCTTCCGAGGTGAAATCGGCGGTTGAGCAGCAGATGAACGAACTGCTGAGCGAATACCTGCTGGAAAACCCGTCCGACGCGAAAATCGTGGTGGGCAAAATTATCGATGCTGCGCGTGCCCGTGAAGCGGCGCGTAAAGCCCGTGAAATGACCCGTCGTAAAGGCGCGCTGGACTTAGCAGGCCTGCCGGGCAAGCTGGCTGACTGCCAGGAACGCGACCCGGCGCTGTCCGAACTGTACCTCGTGGAAGGGGACTCCGCGGGCGGTTCTGCGAAGCAGGGCCGTAACCGTAAGAACCAGGCTATCCTGCCGCTGAAGGGTAAAATCCTCAACGTTGAGAAAGCCCGTTTCGACAAGATGCTCTCTTCCCAGGAAGTGGCGACGCTCATCACCGCGCTGGGCTGCGGCATTGGCCGTGATGAGTACAACCCGGACAAACTGCGCTACCACAGCATCATCATCATGACCGATGCGGACGTCGACGGCTCGCACATTCGTACGCTGCTGTTGACCTTCTTCTATCGTCAGATGCCTGAAATCGTTGAACGTGGCCACGTCTACATTGCCCAGCCGCCGCTGTACAAAGTGAAGAAGGGCAAGCAGGAACAGTACATCAAAGATGACGAAGCGATGGATCAGTACCAAATCGCGATCGCACTTGATGGCGCGACCCTGCACGCGAACTCGCACGCCCCTGCACTGGCCGGTGAGCCGCTGGAGCGTCTGGTGTCCGAGTTCAACGCCACGCAGAAAATGATTACGCGTATGGAACGCCGTTATCCGAAAACGCTGCTTAAGGAGCTGGTTTATCAGCCAACCCTGACCGAAGCCGATCTGAGCGACGAGCAGACCGTGACCCGCTGGGTGAACGCCCTGGTGACCGATCTGAACGAAAAAGAGCAGCACGGCAGCATGTGGAAAAGCGATATCCAGCAGAACGCCGATAAGCAGTTCGAGCCAATTATCCGCGTGCGCACCCACGGCGTTGATACCGACTATCCGCTGGAGCACGAGTTTGTGACCGGTCCGGAATACCGTCGTATCTGCACGCTCGGCGAGAAGCTGCGCGGCCTGATCGAAGACGATGCCTTCATCGAACGTGGCGAACGTCGTCAGCCGGTAGCCAGCTTCGAGCAGGCGCTGGACTGGCTGGTGAAAGAGTCCCGTCGTGGCCTCGCGATCCAGCGCTATAAAGGTCTGGGCGAAATGAACCCGGAGCAGCTGTGGGAAACCACCATGGATCCGGAAAGCCGCCGCATGCTGCGCGTTACCGTTAAAGATGCGATTGCTGCAGACCAGCTGTTCACGACCCTGATGGGCGATGCGGTTGAACCACGTCGTGCCTTCATCGAAGAGAACGCCCTGAAAGCGGCAAATATCGATATTTAATCGTCGTTATACCGCACGATAACTGGCCGCGCTTTTAGCGCGGCTTTTTTATGGGCGCAGGCATATCCAGCGACATCACGGACGGTAAACGGCTCGCCAGCGTATCTATCGCAATTCTTACCCTCAGCGGCAAATGCGGCGTCTGCTGCCAGACCGCGTGGACGTCAAAATGGACATCCGGCGCCTGCTTCAGGAGCGGGACGAGTTTACCCTGGTGAATATCTTTGACGACCATCCAGCAGGGCAGCCATGCAATGCCGTGTCCGGCCAGCGCGGCGTCGCAGATCGCCTGCAAATCATCCATATTGAGTGATGACCGGGGAGTAAAGGTGTGCGACGTTCCTTCGTTATCCATCAGCTGCCAGGACAACACTCTGCCTGCGCGCAGATAGTTAATGGCCGTATGCTGGGGTAAATCATTAACGCTTTGTGGCTGACCTTTCTTCAGCAAATACTCCGGCGCGGCGCACAGCACCATGCGGTGCTCCCCCAGCCTTCTGGCGACCAGCACGCTGCTGTCCTGAAGCGTGCCGTTACGCACCGCCATATCAAACCCTTCCTCCACCAGATCCACCACCCGGTCGCTGAATGACATTTCCAGTTCAAGCCCGGGGTGTTCCTGCGCCAGCGCTATCAGCAGCGGGGCGACACACTGGCGACCAAACAGCACCGGCATGGCAACGCGCAGGCGGCCACTGACCTGCTGTTTCCCCGTTTCAAGCAGCGATTCCGCGCCACGGATCTCCTCCAGCGCGCGCAGGCAGCGTTCATAAAAAAGGGCGCCGTTATCGGTCAGCCTCTGGCTGCGGGTGGTGCGGTGAAAAAGACGTACCCCAAGCCGCTCTTCAAGGCGAGCGATGCTTTTCCCTACCGCCGAGCGTGACAGGTGCAGGCGAATTGCGGCCTGAGCGAAACTTCCCGCCTCAACGGCAGCCACAAAAACAGGAATATCCTTCAGCGTATCGGTCATGGATTGTATCCATTCAGGCATCAATAAAGAGAAAACTTATCGCCACTGGCGACGCTAAGTCAACGGTAGACTGTCAGGACTAAAGCTCATCTGATGGCAGGAGAAATAAAATGACAGAGACAATGCAACGCTGGTCCATGGACGCCCTCGGGCGCGAGAACCTCAAGCTGACTCAGGCACCCGTTCCACAGCCCGGCCCGGGTGAAGTGCGCGTACGGGTAAATGCCGTTGCGCTCAACTATCGCGATAAAATGGTTGTTGAAGGCACCATGCCGATCCCGCTTTCCTTCCCGTTTACCCCGGCGTCTGACATGGCGGGCGTCGTAGACAGCGTGGGTGAAGGCGTCACGCGTTTCCAGCCCGGCGCTCGCGTCATCTCAACCTTCTTCCCGGAGTGGATCGACGGTAAACCGCAGGCGGACGCGCGCAATTTGCCCTATAAAACGTCCGGCGGATACTTCCAGGGGATGCTGGCCGAGTATGTGATTGTGAAGGAAGACGCGCTGGCGGCATCGCCGGAAACACTGGATGACGCAGAGGCCAGCACCTTACCCTGCGCAGGGCTTACCGCCTGGTTCGCGCTGGTGGAGCGCGGCCAGCTGCGCGCCGGGCAATCGGTGCTGGTGCAGGGCACGGGCGGCGTGGCGATATTCGCCCTGCAAATTGCTAAAGCGCACGGCGCAGAAGTCATTGTCACATCCGGGAGCGATGAAAAGCTGGCGCTCGCCAAAAAACTGGGGGCCAGCCAGGGCATCAACCGCCTGAAAGGCGACTGGGCTGAAAATACGCTGGCGCTCACGCAGGATCGCGGCATTGACCATATTATCGAAACCGTGGGCGGGGAGAACCTGAAGCACTCCCTGCGCGCCGTTGCCGTTCACGGGCGTATCTCCGTTATTGGCGTGCTGGCTGGCACGGAGATTACGCTCTCGGCTGGCGAACTGCTGCTGAAATCCCCCGTCATTCAGGGGATTGGCGTGGGGCACCGCCGGGCGCTGGAGGATTTTGTCCGCGCTGTTGACGTCACGGGACTGAAGCCGGTGATTGAGCATCGCTACCGTTTTAACGAGCTTGAACAGGCCTTTGAACATCTCGATCGCGGCGCGTTCGGTAAAATCGTTCTCACCCGCGAGTAAGCCTTTGTTCCCCGGAATAAACGTAAAAGGGGTGTTCCTGTTGCGCAATGTAGCTCTATTTTTGTGTGCTTAATCGCGTTAGCATGAGGCAGCACTCATTTATTCCGGGGAACTCATGGCTATCAAACTCATTGCAATCGACATGGACGGCACGCTGCTGCTGCCAGACCACACCATCTCTCCAGCCGTTAAAAACGCGATCGCCGCGGCGCGCGCAAAGGGCGTGAATGTGGTCCTGACCACGGGGCGTCCGTATGCGGGCGTGCACAGCTACCTGAAAGAGCTGCACATGAATCAGCCTGGCGACTACTGCATCACCTATAACGGCGCGCTGGTGCAGAAAGCCGCAGATGGCAGTACGGTTGCGCAAACCGCGCTGAGCTACGATGACTATCTGTTCCTGGAAAAACTGTCCCGTGAAGTGGGTTCCCACTTCCACGCCCTCGATCGCAATACGCTCTATACCGCCAACCGCGACATCAGCTACTACACGGTGCATGAATCCTACGTGGCGACCATTCCGCTGGTGTTCTGTGAAGCGGAGAAAATGGACCCGGCGACGCAGTTCCTGAAAGTGATGATGATCGACGAGCCGGAGATCCTGGATAAAGCGATTGCGCGCATTCCGGCGGAGGTAAAAGAGAAGTACACCGTGCTGAAAAGTGCGCCGTACTTCCTCGAAATTCTTGATAAACGCGTCAATAAAGGCACCGGCGTGAAATCGCTCGCTGATGCGCTGGGGATTAAACAGGAAGAGATCATGGCGCTGGGCGACCAGGAAAACGACATCGCGATGATTGAGTTTGCGGGCATGGGCGTGGCGATGGATAACGCTATCCCGTCCGTTAAAGAAGTGGCCAACTTCGTGACCAAATCCAACCTGGAAGACGGCGTTGCCTACGCGATTGAGAAGTTTGTGCTGCAGTAACGCTTAGTTTTAATCATCAGCCTCGGTTATCAACCGGGGCTTTTTTTGCACTCAATTTATTGAATTGTTCTTTTTGTGATCTTGATTGTAGTACAACATTAAATGATTGTACTACATTACAGCCACAGCAAGGACGAGAACTCTCACGTTTGTACTGCAAAAGTGATGTGAAATTCAGCGGTCGCGGTAAAGTAGGGATGGACATACAGAGCACAAGGACTCTCCATGACTCTCAATAAAACCGATCGCATTGTCATCACGCTGGGCACCCAGATTGTGGGTGGCAAATATGTTCCCGGTTCGCCGCTGCCGGCGGAGGCCGAACTGTGTGAGGAGTTTGAAACCTCGCGCAACATCATCCGGGAAGTGTTCCGTTCGCTGATGGCGAAGCGGCTGATTGAAATGAAGCGCTATCGCGGCGCGTTTGTTGCCCCGCGTAACCAGTGGAACTACCTCGATACCGACGTGCTGCAGTGGGTGCTGGAAAACGACTATGACCCGCGGCTTATCGGCGCGATGAGTGAAGTACGAAACCTGGTCGAACCGGCCATCGCCCGCTGGGCGGCGGAACGCGCAACTTCCGGCGATTTGGCTCAGATTGAGTCGGCTTTAAACGACATGATCGCTAATAACCAGAACCGGGAGGCGTTTAACGAGGCGGACATTCGCTACCACGAAGCGGTGCTGCAGTCGGTTCATAACCCGGTATTGCAGCAGCTTAGCGTAGCGATCAGCTCGCTACAGCGAGCAGTATTTGAACGTACCTGGATGGGTGATGAGGCCAACATGCCGAAAACGCTCCAGGAACATAAAGCGCTGTTCGATGCGATACGGCATCAGGACGGCGATGCGGCAGAGCAGGCGGCACTTACCATGATTGCCAGCTCGACACGAAGGCTGAAGGAAATCACATGACATCTCGCTACATCGCAATTGACTGGGGATCGACCAATCTGCGCGCCTGGCTGTACCAGGGCGAGCAGTGCCTGGAGAGCAGGCAATCAGAAGCAGGCGTGACGCGCCTGAACGGTAAATCCCCCGAGGCGGTGTTAGCAGAGGTCATACAAAACTGGCGCGATAGCGCCACGCCTGTAGTGATGGCGGGTATGGTCGGCAGTAACGTAGGCTGGAAGGTCGCGCCTTACCTGCCGATTCCCGCCCATTTCTCCGCTATTGGCGAGCAGTTAACGTCCGTTGGCGACAATATCTGGATTATTCCCGGCTTGTGCGTCTCTCGCAACGATAACCACAACGTGATGCGCGGCGAAGAGACGCAGCTGCTTGGCGCGCGTACGCTTTCTCCTTCTTCTGTCTACGTTATGCCCGGAACGCACTGCAAGTGGGTTCTGGCCGACGCTGAGCAAATCCACGATTTTCGCACCGTGATGACCGGCGAGCTGCACCATTTGCTGCTCAACCATTCGCTGGTGGGAGCCGGTTTGCCGGAGCAGGCAGCCTCGTCAGAGGCGTTTGCTGCCGGGCTTGAACGAGGGATCGCTTCTCCTGCCGTTTTGCCGCACCTTTTTGAGGTTCGCGCCTCGCACGTGCTGGGAAACCTCCCGCGCGAGAAGGTCAGCGAATTTCTCTCCGGCCTGCTGATTGGCGCAGAGGTCGCCAGCATGCGTGATTTCGTCGCGCACGAGCAGGCCATCACCCTTGTCGCTGGCACATCGCTGACGTCGCGCTACGAGCAGGCGTTCCGCGCCGTTGGGCGAGATGTTGCAACGGTATCCGGCGACGCGGCATTTCAGGCAGGAATAAGGAGCATCGCTCATGCAGTGGCAAACTGATCTTCCCCTTATCGCGATTTTTCGCGGCATCACGCCCGATGAGGCGTTAGCCCACGTCGGCGCGGTTATTGACGCCGGGTTCGACGCGGTGGAAATCCCGCTTAACTCGCCCGAGTGGGAAAAAAGCATACCGGCCGTGGTGGAGGCCTTCGGCGATAGGGCGCTGATTGGCGCAGGCACCGTGTTACAGCCTGAGCAGGTAGATCGGCTGGCGGAGATGGGCTGCAGGCTTATCGTCACGCCCAATATTCAGCCTGAGGTGATCCGCCGCGCGGTGGGTTACGGCATGACCGTCTGCCCGGGCTGCGCCACCGCCACGGAAGCCTTTACTGCCCTGGATGCGGGCGCACAGTCGCTCAAAATTTTCCCGTCATCGGCTTTTGGTCCGGACTACATCAAAGCGCTGAAAGCGGTATTGCCCGCCAGCGTGCCGGTCTTTGCCGTGGGCGGCGTAACGCCAGAAAACCTGGGCCAGTGGATGGGCGCTGGCTGTGTGGGCGCGGGGCTGGGTAGCGATCTTTACCGTGCCGGACAGTCCGTGGAACGTACCGCACAGCAGGCGGCAGCATTTGTGAAAGCGTATCGAGAGGCAGTGAAATGAAAATAACCAAACTCACCACGTACCGTTTACCCCCGCGCTGGATGTTCCTCAAAATCGAAACCGATGAAGGGATTGTGGGCTGGGGCGAACCGGTGATTGAAGGGCGTGCGCGCACCGTAGAAGCGGCGGTGCACGAGCTGGGTGAATACCTGATTGGTCAGGATCCAGCGCGCATTAACGACCTGTGGCAGGTGATGTACCGCGCGGGCTTCTACCGCGGGGGGCCGATCCTGATGAGCGCTATCGCCGGCATCGACCAGGCGCTGTGGGATATCAAAGGCAAAGTGCTGAACGCGCCGGTCTGGCAGCTGATGGGCGGCCTGGTGCGCGACAAAATCAAAGCCTACAGCTGGGTCGGCGGCGACCGTCCTGCGGAAGTCATCGACGGCATCACGCAGTTGCGCAACATTGGCTTTGATACCTTCAAGCTCAACGGCTGCGAAGAGATGGGCATTATCGACAACTCGCGTGCGGTGGATCGCGCGGTCAATACCGTGGCGCAAATCCGTGAAGCCTTCGGCAACGAGATCGAGTTTGGTCTGGATTTTCACGGCCGCGTCAGCGCGCCGATGGCCAAAGTGCTGATCAAAGAGCTGGAGCCGTATCGTCCGCTGTTTATCGAAGAGCCGGTGCTGGCCGAGCAGGCCGAGTACTATCCGAAACTGGCTGAACAGACCCACATTCCTATCGCGGCGGGTGAACGCATGTTCTCGCGCTTTGAGTTTAAACGCGTGCTGGAAGCGGGCGGCATTGCCATCCTGCAGCCTGACCTCTCTCACGCGGGCGGCATCACCGAATGCTACAAAATTGCCGGGATGGCCGAAGCTTACGATGTGGCGCTGGCGCCGCACTGCCCGCTCGGACCGATCGCGCTGGCTGCCTGTCTGCACGTCGACTTTGTCTCCCGCAACGCGGTGTTCCAGGAACAGAGCATGGGGATTCACTATAACAAGGGCGCGGAACTGCTCGATTTTGTGAAAAATAAAGAAGACTTCAGCATGGAAGGCGGTTTCTTTAAACCGTTAACGAAGCCGGGCCTTGGCGTAGAAATTGACGAAGCCAAAGTCATTGAGCTGAGTAAACAAGCGCCGGACTGGCGTAACCCGCTGTGGCGTCATGAAGATGGCAGTGTAGCGGAATGGTAATCGCCATCCCGTAGACCCGGTAAGCCTCCGGGCAAAAATCATACATACAAAAATATAACCCTCTGTAAATTACAGGGCATGGTGAGCGGCTTCGCTATGCCCAAAATCTGGAGACAGATTGCGATGGATATTCCAGTTACCGCTACAAAAACCGGGCGTCGCCGCTACCTGACGCTGATTATGATCTTTATTACCGTGGTTATTTGTTATGTCGACCGCGCCAACCTTGCCGTGGCATCGGCCCATATTCAGGAAGAGTTTGGCATCACCAAAGCGGAAATGGGTTATGTCTTCTCGGCGTTTGCCTGGCTGTATACGCTATGCCAGATCCCGGGTGGCTGGTTCCTTGACCGCGTGGGTTCACGTCTGACCTATTTTATCGCCATATTCGGCTGGTCCGTGGCGACCCTTTTCCAGGGCTTCGCGACCGGGCTAATGTCGCTGATTGGCCTGCGCGCCATTACCGGGGTTTTCGAAGCGCCCGCGTTTCCTACCAACAACCGCATGGTGACCAGCTGGTTCCCGGAACACGAGCGCGCTTCCGCCGTTGGTTTTTACACCTCCGGGCAGTTTGTCGGCCTGGCGTTCCTGACGCCGCTGCTGATCTGGATCCAGGAGCTGCTGAGCTGGCACTGGGTATTCATCGTCACGGGTGGGATTGGTATTATCTGGTCGCTGATCTGGTTCAAGGTTTACCAGCCGCCGCGTCTGACCAAAAGCATCACCAAAGCCGAGCTGGACTACATCCGCGACGGCGGTGGCCTGGTGGACGGTGATGCACCGGTGAAAAAAGAGGCGCGCCAGCCGCTGACCAAAGCGGACTGGAAGCTGGTTTTCCACCGTAAGCTGGTGGGCGTTTATCTGGGCCAATTCGCGGTGACCTCCACGCTGTGGTTCTTCCTGACCTGGTTCCCGAACTATCTGACCCAGGAAAAGGGGATCACGGCGCTGAAGGCGGGCTTTATGACCACCGTGCCGTTCCTCGCGGCGTTTTTCGGCGTGCTGCTCTCCGGCTGGCTGGCCGATAAGCTGGTGAAAAAAGGCTACTCGCTGGGCGTGGCGCGTAAAACGCCGATTATCTGCGGTCTGCTGATCTCAACCTGCATCATGGGCGCCAACTACACCAACGATCCGGTTTGGATTATGACCCTGATGGCGGTGGCGTTCTTCGGTAACGGTTTCGCCTCTATCACCTGGTCGCTGGTGTCGTCCCTCGCGCCGATGCGGCTGATTGGCCTGACCGGCGGCGTGTTCAACTTTGTCGGCGGGCTCGGCGGGATCACCGTACCGCTGGTCATCGGCTACCTGGCGCAGGACTACGGCTTCGGCCCGGCGCTGGTGTACATCTCCGCCGTGGCGCTGATTGGCGCACTCTCCTACATCCTGCTGGTGGGTGATGTGAAACGAGTAGGCTAATCTCTACGGATGTTTTACCCTGATGCACTCACCGTGCATCAGGGTATCCTCATGAAACAAATCACCTTCGCTTCCCGCAACCACCAGCTGACCAATATCAATACCTGGACGCCGGACAGCCAGTGGCTGGTCTACGACGTGCGCCCGTCCGGTGCGTCATTTACCGGCGAAACCATTGAGCGGGTCAATGTCGCTACGGGTGAGGTGGAGGTGATCTATCGTGCCACCGACGGCGCGCACGTCGGCGTGGTGACCGTTCATCCGGCACAGAACAAATACGTCTTTATCCACGGCCCGAAAAACCCGGACGCAGACTGGCACTACGATTTTCATCATCGCCAGGGAGTCATTGCCTGCAACGGACAGGTGAGCAATCTTGACGCGATGGATATCACTGCACCCTACACCGCAGGCGCGCTGCGCGGCGGCAGCCATGTGCACGTCTTCAGCCCGAACGGGCAGCTTGTCAGCTTCACCTATAACGACCACGTGCTGCACGAGCGCGATCCGAAGCTCGATTTACGCAACGTCGGCGTGGCTGCGCCTTACGGCCCGGTGAACCCGCAGGGGAACCATTCCCGTGAATATTCGGGAACTTTCTGGAGCGTGCTGGTTAGCCGCACCACGCCCAACCCGCAGCCGGGCAGCGATGAAATCAACCGCGCTTACGAAGAGGGTTGGGTGGGCAACGACAGGCTGGCGTTTATTGGAGATACCCTTTCTTCGCAGGGCGAAAAAGTACCCGAACTGTTTATCGTCGACCTGCCGGGAGACGAGCAGGGCTGGAAGCGTGCGGGCGATGCGCCGCTACAGGGCACGACGGATACCCTGCCAGCACCGCCTGCGGGTGTGGAGCAGCGTCGTTTGACCTTTACGCACCAGAGGACGTTCCCGGGCCTGGTGAACGTGCCTCGTCACTGGGTTCGCAGCAACCCGCAGGGGGCGCAGATTGCGTTTCTGATGCGGGATGATAACGGCATCGTGCAGCTGTGGCTGATCTCCCCTGAGGGCGGCGAGCCGCGCCAGTTAACCCATACGGAGAGCGGTATTCAGTCTGCATTCAACTGGCACCCTTCCGGGAACATGCTGGGATGTGTTCTTGAAAACCGGATCGCCTGCTGCGACGCACAGACCGGAGAGGTGACGTTTTTGACGTCCGATCACGGCAATCCGCCGTCTGCTGATGCCGTCGTGTTTTCCCCGGACGGGCGCTTTATTGCGTGGATGGAAGAGACAGGGGGTTTCCGTCAGCTTTGGTTAACGGAAACCACACAGAACTAGCGTGGAGGCATGGCCGCGGGCGGGATAACGGCGTTTGTCGCCAGATTATCCTGCTCGCTTTTTTCTACCCGTGAGCGCACGGAGTTGTCCTTACGAAACATATCCCACGGCAGCAAAAGCGTATCCGCCACGGCCGTAAACGGCATATCCAGGATAACCAGGGATTTGGTGCCCCAGTTTGTATCGTCATCGGAGATCATCGCCGCGCTGGCGCGCGTCCCCGGATATGTTCCTTCTTTACCGCCGGTGTGAGACATCACGCTCGAACACCCGCAAAGTAAAACAACCCCGCTGAACGTCGTCAGCTTTATCAGAACATTTTTCATCATCACTCAGTCATCGTTAATGGCACTGCATAGACCTGCAACTCAGGGTTATAGCGAGCCTTATCCAAAATGGATAGCCCGATAACCCCGCACTGTGGCAGCCATCGCAATTTAACCCTTTGTGCTGTTGTCCCAGTCTAAGCGAGATGCAGGAAAGTGCAAAAAAAAGTGCAGTCGTCGCGCTTGAAAAGCCCGGTAGCAGACCCATTTTAAGAATACGACCCGATAACGAACTCGCCTGATGGGTGTTCGGGGGGCGCAAAGGCCTGTCCATGGTGGAAGGCTTAATTTTCTCGCTGATTTCAGGAGTTTTATTTATGCGTAACTTCGATCTTTCTCCGCTATACCGTTCTGCAATTGGTTTTGACCGCCTGTTTAACCATTTAGAAAATAACCAAAGCCAGAGCAACGGCTACCCTCCATACAATGTTGAGCTGGTTGACGAAAACCACTACCGCATCGCCATTGCCGTCGCCGGTTTTGCAGAAAACGAACTGGAGATCACCGCGCAGGACAACCTGCTGGTGGTGAAAGGTTCCCATACGGCCGAGCAGAAAGAACGTACCTACCTTTACCAGGGCATCGCCGAGCGCAACTTTGAACGCAAGTTCCAGTTAGCCGAGAACATTCACGTGAAAGGCGCGAACCTGGTCAACGGCCTGCTGTTTATCGAACTGGAACGTGTGATTCCGGAAGAGAAAAAACCGCGTCGTATCGAAATTAACTAATTATGCGGGTCGCGCGAGCGGCCCACCCAGACTTGCTTGCCGTAACGGGAGCATATGCGAATCCATCCGGATTTGCAGGAACAACTGCGCACAAAATAAACTGTGCCGAACTCGCTTCTCAGAAGGAGATTTAGTATGCGTAACTACGATTTATCCCCCTTACTTCGTCAGTGGATTGGTTTTGACAAACTGGCTAACGCCCTGCAAAACACCGCTGAGCAACAGACGTTTCCGCCGTACAACATCGAAAAAAGCGACGATAACCACTATCGCATCACCCTGGCGCTGGCCGGCTTCCGTCAGGAGGATCTGGATATTCAGCTCGAAGGCACGCGTCTGACCGTGAAAGGTACGCCGGAGAAACAAGAGACCGAAACCAAATGGCTGCATCAGGGGCTGGTTAATCAGCCGTTTAGCCTGAGCTTTACCCTGGCAGACCATATGGACGTCTCCGGCGCAACGTTTACCAACGGGCTGCTGCATATTGACCTGACCCGCAACGTGCCGGAAGCCATCGCGCCGCAGCGTATCGCCATTAGCGACCGGCCGGCGTTAAACAGTTAATAGTGTGGGGGCTGATGCCCTCACCCCGGCCCTCTCCCACAGGGAGAGGGTGAAAAGCTAAAGCCCTGCCCCGGCAGGGCTTTTTTGTGCGCCATCGCCCATACAACCGCCCACGGCTCTGAGAGAATCCTTGACATAACTAAGGTTATGCCAAGGAAGTGGATCATGAGTGATATCGCGTTAACCGTCAGCGTGTTGGCCCTGGTCGCTGTTGTTGGCCTGTGGATAGGGAATATCAAAATCCGCGGCGTCGGGTTTGGGATAGGCGGGGTGCTGTTTGGCGGCATTTTTGTCGGCCACTTTGCCGACCAGCTCGGGCTGGTGCTGAGCGCCGAAATGCTTCACTTTACCCAGGAGTTCGGCCTGATCCTGTTCGTCTATACCATCGGCATTCAGGTGGGGCCGGGCTTCTTCGCCTCTCTTCGTGTCTCCGGATTGCGGCTCAACCTGTTTGCCCTCGGCATTGTGGTGATGGGCGGGCTGGTCACCGCCATTCTGCATAAAATCTTTGCTATCCCTCTACCCGTGGTGCTGGGCATTTTCTCCGGGGCGGTCACCAACACGCCAGCGCTCGGCGCGGGCCAGCAAATCCTGCGCGATTTGGGCATCGAACCCGGCATCGTCGATCAGATGGGGATGAGCTACGCCATGGCCTATCCGTTTGGTATTTGCGGCATTCTGCTCTCCATGTGGCTGGTCCGCGTCCTGTTTCGCATTAACGTCGATAAAGAGGCGAAGGACCACGAAACCACGCTCACCAACGGCCATATGCCGATCAAAACCATCAACATTCGGGTTGATAACCCCAACCTGAACAATATGGCGATTCAGGACGTGCCGATCCTGAACAGCGCCAATATTATCTGCTCCCGCCTTAAGCGCGACGATATGCTGATGGTCCCCGCGCCCGGCACCATTATTCAGCAGGGCGATCTGCTGCATCTGGTCGGCCAGCCCGGCGATTTAAACAACGCGCGGCTGGTGATTGGTCAGGAAGTGGATACCTCGCTCTCAACGCGCGGCACCGATATGCGGGTGGAACGCGTTGTGGTGACTAACGAGCACGTACTGGGCAAAAAAATACGCGATCTGCAGGTAAAAGAACGCTACGACGTAGTGATCTCACGTCTCAACCGTGCGGGTGTCGAGCTGGTCGCCAGCCCGGAAGCCAGCCTGCAGTTCGGGGATATCCTCAACCTGGTGGGTCGTCCGTCGTCCATCGACGCCGTGGCGGATATGGTGGGTAACGCCCAGCAGAAACTGCAGCAGGTGCAGATGCTGCCGGTGTTTATCGGGATCGGGCTCGGCGTGCTGCTCGGCTCTATTCCGCTGTACGTGCCGGGCTTCCCGGTTGCGCTCAAGCTGGGCCTGGCGGGCGGGCCGCTGATTATGGCGCTGATCCTCGGGCGTATCGGCTGCATCGGTAAGCTCTACTGGTTTATGCCGCCGAGCGCCAACCTGGCGCTGCGCGAGCTGGGCATCGTGCTGTTCCTGGCGGTGGTCGGGCTGAAGTCCGGCGGGGATTTTGTTGATACGCTGGTCAAGGGCGAAGGGATGAGCTGGGTCGGCTACGGCATATTTATCACGGCGATCCCGCTGCTGACGGTGGGCATACTGGCGCGGATGTTCGCCAAAATGAACTACCTGACCCTGTGCGGCATGCTGGCGGGCTCCATGACCGATCCGCCAGCGCTGGCCTTTGCCAACAACCTGCACGCCACCAGCGGCGCGGCCGCGCTCTCCTATGCTACCGTCTATCCGCTGGTGATGTTCCTGCGCATCATCACCCCGCAGCTACTGGCGGTGCTGTTCTGGGGAATGGGCTAGCAGGTCGTCCGGGTGGATGCGCCGCAGATGGTAGTCCACCTGGTAATCACTGGTGTTTCGGAACATCACGGAATAATTGAGAAATTCGCCGCTGTCGCTGTAGGAAAGAGACGTAATGCGCAGCAGCGGCGTTTGTTCCGGAAGATTCATATAACCCGCCAGCGTTTTATCTGCCAGCACCGGCGTCAGGCTCTCGTAGTTGCCGCTGATGGTGATCCCGCACTCCTTCTCGATGTAATCAAACTTAGACCCTTCAAGATGTGCCAGAGAGAGGTTGCGAAACAGCTTCACCGGCATAAAGCTGTCCTCCAGCATCAGCGGTTTTCCGTCCACGTAGCGCACCCGTCGGGAAAAGTAGATCCGCTCATCCACCTGAATCCGAAGCTGGCTGGCGATGGCGGGCGGGGCGGCCATCACTTCAAACTGTAAGACCTTGCTCTGTACCTCTTTACCCTGCTGACGCAGCACCTCCACCAGCCCGGTCAGGTTGGTGGTTTCGTGGTGAACGTCTTTGCGCGACACAAACGTGCCGCCGCTCAACCAGACCCCAGCTCACCAGCAGATCCAGCGCCTTGCGGATGGTCATTCGCGCCACGCCGAACTCCTGCGCCAGCGCTTTTTCGCCCGGCAGCGGGCTGCCGATGTTGTAGTCCGACGAATTCAGCCGCAGCCGCAATCTGTCGGCGATAGATTTGTAGATCACCAGTAGACCTCTCTGCCTCTATCAGGGCGTGGATGGCGTCCTGACATGTCCATATTTACCGCAAAAAGTAGACCTGATTGGTCAAAATAAAACCATGAATGCGATCACGAATCGCAGCGGCACGCCATGTTCGCGCATCAGTAAGTTCTTATGCTCACCTCATGCCAGCAAAAAACCATAAAGGCCTCTACCCCTACAGGTTGTTTCATGAGGATTTAAAAATGCTCAGTCAAATACAACGTTTTGGCGGTGCCATGTTTACCCCGGTGTTGCTGTTTCCGTTCGCCGGGATCGTGGTGGGAATCGCCATCATGCTTCGCAACCCGCTGTTTGTCGGCGAAGCCTTAACCGCCCCCGATCATCTTTTCGCGCAGATCGTTCACATCATTGAAGAGGGCGGCTGGGCGGTGTTTCGCAATATGCCGCTGATTTTTGCCGTCGGCCTGCCGATTGGCCTGGCGAAGCAGGCGCAGGGCCGCGCCTGTCTGGCGGTGCTAATTAGTTTCCTGACCTGGAACTACTTCATCAACGCGATGGGGATGACCTGGGGCCACTTCTTTGGCGTCGACTTCTCCGCCGAACCGACGGCGGGTAGCGGGCTGGCGATGATTGCCGGCATCAAAACGCTCGATACCAGCATCATCGGAGCCATCGTGATTTCAGGCATCGTCACCGCCATCCACAACCGCTATTTTGACAAGCCGCTGCCGGTGTTTCTGGGGATTTTCCAGGGCAGCTCGTTTGTCGTTATCCTCGCGTTCTTCGTCATGATTCCCTGCGCCTGGCTGACGCTGCTGGGTTGGCCGAAAGTGCAGATGGGCATTGAGTCCCTGCAGGCGTTCCTGCGCTCTGCCGGGGCGCTGGGCGTGTGGGTGTATACCTTCCTGGAACGCATTCTGATCCCAACCGGATTGCACCACTTCGTCTACGGTCCGTTCATCTTCGGCCCGGCGGCGGTTGAGGGTGGGATTCAGGTCTACTGGGCGCAGCATCTGCAGGAGTTCAGCCAGAGCACGCTGCCGCTGAAAACCCTCTTCCCGGAAGGCGGCTTCGCCCTGCACGGTAACTCAAAAGTGTTCGGCTCGGTCGGGATTGCGCTGGCGATCTGGTACACCGCGTCGCCGGAAAACCGCGTCAAGGTCGCGGGGCTGCTGGTCCCGGCCACGCTCACCGCCGTGCTGGTGGGCATTACTGAACCGCTCGAATTCACCTTCCTGTTTATCTCGCCGCTGCTGTTTGCCGTTCACGCCGTGCTGGCAGCAACCATGGCGACGGTGATGTACGCCTTCGGCGTGGTCGGGAACATGGGTGGCGGCCTGCTGGACCAGTTCCTGCCGCAAAACTGGATCCCGATGTTCCATAACCACGCCGCGACGGTATTCACCCAGATCGGCATCGGCGTCTGCTTCACCGGAATTTACTTCGTGGTCTTCAAAACGCTGATTGCGCGTCTGAACCTGAAAACACCGGGCCGTGAAGAGAGCGAAATCAAGCTCTACAGCAAGGCCGACTATAAGGCGGCGCGCGGGCAAACCACCGCTCCGGCCGCGGCCAGCCAGCAGGTCGGGCAGGCCGCCGGATTCCTGCAGGCGCTCGGCGGCGCGGCCAACATCGAAAGCATCAACAACTGCGCCACCCGCCTGCGCATCGCCCTGGTCGATATGGCGAAAACGCAAAGCGATGACGTCTTCAAAGCCCTCGGCGCCCACGGCGTGGTGCGACGCGGCAACGGCATTCAGGTGATTGTCGGTCTGCACGTTCCTCAGGTGCGCGACCAGCTGGAATCGCTGATGAAAACCCCCTTAACGAATGAACAAACCACCCTGACAGAGGCTATATCATGAAAAAATTCTCAGTTGTTATTGCAGGCGGCGGCAGCACCTTTACGCCTGGTATCGTCCTGATGCTGTTAGCCAACCGTGACCGTTTCCCGCTGCGCGCCCTGAAGTTCTATGACAACGACGGCGCGCGTCAGGAGACCATCGCCGAAGCGTGCAAAATCATCCTTAAGGAGCAGGCCCCGGAGATTGAATTCAGCTACACCACCGATCCGAAAGCGGCCTTTAGCGATGTCGATTTCGTGATGGCGCATATCCGCGTGGGTAAATACCCGATGCGCGAAAAAGATGAAAAAATCCCGCTGCGCCACGGCGTGCTGGGCCAGGAAACCTGCGGACCGGGTGGCATCTCCTACGGCATGCGTTCTATCGGCGGCGTGCTGGAGCTGGTGGATTATATGGAGCAATACTCTCCGAACGCGTGGATGCTGAACTACTCCAACCCGGCGGCGATTGTCGCGGAGGCCACGCGCCGCCTGCGTCCGAACGCCAAAATCCTCAATATCTGCGATATGCCGATCGGCATTGAAGGGCGAATGGCGCAGATTGTCGGCCTGAAAGACCGCAAAGAGATGCGCGTGCGCTACTACGGCCTGAACCATTTCGGCTGGTGGACGTCGATTGAAGACCTAAACGGCAACGATCTGATGCCGAAGCTGCGCGAATACGTCGCGAAAAACGGCTATGTACCGCCTTCAGAAGATGCGCATACCGAAGCGAGCTGGAACGATACGTTCGCTAAAGCAAAAGACGTGCAGGCGTTGGATCCGGACACCATGCCGAACACCTACCTGAAGTACTACCTGTTCCCGGACTACGTGGTCGCGCATTCCAACCCGGAACGCACCCGTGCCAATGAGGTCATGGATCACCGTGAGAAGCACGTGTTCAGTTCCTGCCGGGCGATTATCGAGGCGGGAAAATCCTCCGCCGGCGATCTGGAAATCGATGAACACGCGTCGTACATCGTCGATCTGGCGACCGCCATTGCCTTTAACACCCAGGAGCGGATGCTGCTGATTGTGCCAAACAACGGGGCCATCCATAACTTCGATGCCGACGCGATGGTGGAGATCCCGTGCCTGGTGGGCCATAACGGGCCGGAGCCGCTTACGGTGGGCGACATTCCACACTTCCAGAAAGGGCTGATGAGCCAGCAGGTGGCGGTGGAAAAACTGGTGGTGGATGCCTGGGAGCAGCGCTCGTACCAGAAACTCTGGCAGGCGATAACCCTGTCAAAAACCGTGCCGAGCGCGTCCATTGCGAAGGCGATTCTGGATGACCTGATCGAGGCCAACAAAGAGTACTGGCCAGAGCTGCATTAATGGTCCTGACCGGCATCGCCCGATGCCGGTCTCCTTGTCCTGGTTGATTTACGCTATGCTGAAGCCTGCCCGTAGCACGACAAGGAACCTTCATGAAAATTTCCCGCCTCGGCGAAGCGCCGGACTACCGCTTCTCGCTGGCTAATGAACGCACGTTTTTAGCGTGGATCCGCACCGCGCTGGGATTCCTTGCCGCCGGGGTCGGTCTCGACCAGCTCGCGCCTGATTTCGCCACGCCGCTGATTCGCGAGGTGCTGGCGCTGCTGCTGTGCCTGTTTGCGGGCGTGCTGGCGATTTACGGCTACCTGCGCTGGCTACGCAATGAGAAGGCGATGCGTCTGAAGCAGGATCTGCCCTATACGCGTGGATTACTTATCATCAGCGTGATTTTGCTGGCGGTGGCGAGCGTGGTGATGGTGCTGGTGTTCTATGGCGGATAGCCGCAAAGCGCGACGCGAAGCGGACCCCGGCCTGCAGCCGGAGCGGACGTCACTCGCCTGGCTGCGCACGCTGCTGGGGTATGGCGCGCTGATTGCCCTGGCGATTAAGCACAACTGGCACCGCACCGGGGTGCCGTTCTGGATCTCGCTTATCGTGCTGGCGCTGGTGGCGATCGTTTTATGGCGCTATACCCGCAGCCGTAACCTGATGGACGTGGCGCAGAACGATTTTGTACAGCCGAAAGCGGTGCGGGATAAGTTCCTGATCGCCCTGGCCGTGCTGTCTCTGTCTTTACTCTTTGCAGTTACTCACATTCAGCAAATTGTGAGCCTGTAAGCCCGGTGGCGGCTACGCCTTACCGGGCCTACGATTAACGGCCTTTTGCTAAATACTTCGCCATCTCGTCTTCCGGCACCATCCCGCCGCCGGTCGCCCACACCAGATGGGTAACGTTGGTATGCGAATGAACGCGCACCGGCCCGGCCATGCCCGCCAGCGCCGAGGGTTCCAGCCGAATGCCTTCCTCCTGCGCCAGCCAGCCGAGCATGTCGTACATGCTCCGATCGGAAAGCGTATAGAACCCGTCGAGCAGGCGCTCCATCGCGCGGCCCACGAAGCCGGAGGCGCGTCCTACCGCCAGCCCGTCCGCTGCCGTGACGTTATCAATGCCCAGAGCCTGCACGGCAATCTCATCGTGCAGCCCGGTGTAAACGCCCAGCAGCATGCACGGGGAGTGCGTGGGCTCCGCGAAGAAGCAGTGGACGTTATCGCCAAAGGCCAGCTTCAGGCCAAACGCTACGCCGCCTGGACCACCGCCGACGCCGCACGGTAGATAGACGTACAGCGGATGATCGGCATCCACCACGCGGCCCTGTGCGGCAAACTGCGCCTTCAGCCGCTCGCCTGCCACCGCGTAGCCCAGGAACAGGGTGCGGGAGTTTTCATCGTCAATGAAGAAACAGTTAGGATCGCTTTCTGCCGCCTTGCGTCCCTGCTCCACCGCCACGCCGTAATCCTGCTCATATTCCACGACGATCACGCCGTGGCTGCGCAGTTTGGCTTTCTTCCACTCGCGGGCGTCGGCAGACATATGCACCGTCACCTTAAAGCCGATGCGGGCGCTCATAATGCCGATGGACATCCCGAGGTTGCCGGTTGAGCCGACCGCGATGCTGTACTGGCTGAAGAAGTCCTTAAAGCGCGGCTCCAGCAGAACGCTGTAGTCGTCTTCAACGCTCAGCAATCCGGCCTCCAGCGCCAGTTTTTCCGCGTGGGTCAGCACCTCATAGATACCGCCGCGCGCTTTAATCGAGCCGGAGATCGGCAGATGGCTGTCTTTTTTCAGCAGCAGGGTGCCGGGAATGGTCTTCCCGGACTCGTTCTCCAGCCGCGCCTGCATTGCCGGAATGGCGACCAGCTCGGATTCAATAATCCCGCCCGTTGCTGCCGTCTCCGGGAAGGCTTTCGCCAGATACGGCGCGAAGCGTTTCAGGCGAGCGTGTGCGTCGTCCACATCGGCTTTGGTCAGCCCGACGTACGGCAACCCCTCCGCAAGCGTTGTGGTGCGTGGGTTAAGCCAGGTGGTTTCTTTCAGGGCAATCAGATCCTCAACCAGAGGAAACTGTGCGGTTAAAGTAGTGATAGTTGCGTTTTCCATAATACGTCTCTTCGCGCTCAGATAATGAAAGAAAGCAGGAATGTGCCGCCAAGTGCAAGCACCGAGGCGATAAACGTCGCCGTCGTATAGTATTTGAAGGTCTCATTCAGGGTCGCGCCGCAATACTGCTTCACCAGCCAGAAGAGGGAATCGGTGACGATTGTGCAGCCAATTGCGCCGGAACCGATGGCAATTGTGATGATCTCCGGGCTGACGTTCGGGTAGAGCGGCAGCATCGGTGCGACTATCGCCGTGGCGCCCATCATCGCCACCGTCGCGGAGCCAACGGCGGCATGCAGCACCAGCGCCACCAGCCAGGCGAGCAGGATAGGGTGCATGTGCAGGTTCGAGAGAATATGCGCCAGTGAGTCCGCCAGCCCGCTGGTTTTCAGGATGGCGTTAAACGCGCCGCCCGCGCCGATAATCAGCAAAATGTTGGCGATAGAGCCGAAGCCGTGCTCGGTGTGCGTCAGCATCGTGCCCATGCCCATATGCTGGCGGATCCCCAGCAGGTAGTAGGCGACAAACACGGCGATAAACATCGCGGTGATCGGGTTGCCAATAAATTCCAGCAGCGTATACAGCGTGCCTTCTTTTGCCATATTCAGCTCGGCGATAGTTTTCACCAGCATCAGGGCAATCGGCAGCAGCACCGTGAACAGCGTGGCGCCCAGCGACGGAAGGGTGTGCTCTTCCCGCACCTTCAGGTCTGAAAATTCCGCCGGAACCGGTTTAAACGGCAGGCGATTGCCGAGCAGTTTCAGGAACAGCGGGCCGCCGACCAGAGAGGCCATCAGGCCCACCATCAAACCGTAGACAATGACCGTTCCAACGTCCGCCCCTAATTTATTGGTCACAAACAGGGCCGCAGGATGCGGAGGCACCACGCAGTGCACCGCCATCAGCGCGGTACAGAGCGGAATGGCCAGCTTGAGCAGCGACGTGTTGGTCTTTTTGGCGATGGAAAACGCCAGCGGAATCAGCAGGACCACGCCCACTTCCACGAACAGCGTGATACCGCAGATCAGGCCCACCAGCACCATAATCACGTCTGCTGACAGCCAGCGGCAGCGTTGAAGGGCGATCCCGATGCGCTCTGCTGCGCCGGAAACCTCCATCATCTTGCCGAGAATGGTGCCAAGACCAATCACTGCCGCCAGGAAGCCCAGCGTGCCGCCAATCCCGCTCTCAATGGCGTTTACCATATCCAGCGGGCTCATTCCCATCATTGCGCCGACGAAAAAGCTCGCCAGCAGCAGCGCGAGGAACGGGTGAAACTTCAGTTTTACGATGGTTAAAACAATCAACACAATGCTGACCAGCAGCGTTGCCACAACCCAGACCTGAGATCCCATATCTCACCTCACCCTTATGTCATCTGGGGGTATTGGACGAAAAAGCGGCGTGGGCTGACAAACGATATAAATTGGCGTTCAGATGAGCCAGATTGGATCAACTGAGTGACTACGCTCTAAAAAGCGCACTTAATCCGCATTAGGTTCACATAAATTCACCCTTAAACGGTATGCTGAGCGCAGAAACCACGCGTGAGAATTGTGATGACCGATGCAAATGAAGCCAGAAACCGGCTGTTAAACGGCTGGCAGCTGTCGAAAATGTACACCTTTGAAGTGGCGGCCCGGCATGAATCCTTCGCGCTGGCGGCGGAGGAGCTGTCGCTTAGCCCCAGCGCGGTAAGCCACCGCATCAACCTGCTGGAAGAGGAGCTGGGCATTCAGCTGTTTGTCCGCTCGCATCGTAAAGTCGAGCTGACGCAGGAGGGAAAGCGCGTTTACTGGACGCTAAAATCGTCCCTCGACACCCTGAATCAGGAGATCCTGGATATCAAAAACCAGGCGCTGTCCGGTACGCTGACGGTCTACTCCCGACCGTCGATCGCCCAGTGCTGGCTGGTACCGATGCTGGGAGACTTTACCCGCCGTTACCCGTCAATTTCGCTCACCATCCTGACCGGAAATGATTACGTTAATATGCAGCGAACGGGTGTCGATCTGGCGCTCTATTTCGACGATACGCCGCCAAACCACCTTTCTCATCACTTCCTGATGGATGAGGAGATTTTGCCCGTCTGCTCACCGCAGTATGCCCGCGAGCATGAACTGCTGAAAAACTTCGATAATCTCAGCCACTGCACGCTGCTGCATGACCGTCAGGCCTGGAGCAATGATTCCGGTACGGATGAGTGGCTGAGCTGGGCGCAGCACTTTGCGGTGAACATGCCGCCATCGTCTGGCATTGGTTTCGATCGTTCTGATTTGGCGATTATTGCGGCCATCAACCACGTAGGCGTCGCGATGGGCAGAAAGCGGCTGGTGCAGAAACGGCTGGAACGAGGCGAGCTGATTGCCCCGTTTGGCGAAAAGACCCTGAAATGTCATCAGCACTACTATATTTCGACGCTTTCTGGCCGTCAGTGGCCGAAAATAGATGCCTTTATCGGCTGGCTGAGAGAACTGGCAGGTTGAAGAATTATTACGCTTTCGCTCTACACCAAATATGAAAAAGCGTGCTAAATACAGGTAATGCTTTCGATTTATCCAGGGTAAACCGTGTTAAAGCCTTTTATTGTCTCTGCATTACTGATCTCTTCGGGCTGGGCGATTGCCGCCGAGCCGCCGCTGACGGCTGCCCATTATGCGCAGCAGCTTGGCGTCGGGATGGATGTGGACTGGGCGCGAACCGAGCGCGGCATACGCGAATTCGACCCGCTGGTGGTCCGCGATTTTCGTGCAAAAGGCATTACTCACGTGCGCATCCGCGTGGCCGATGAGCCGACGGAAGCGCGGCTGATCCACCTGCGCAAGCTGGTGGAAGCCTGTGAGCAGTATGGCGTGATCCCGATAGTCGCTTATCAGGCTGATGAATATAAAAACGACCCGAAAGCCGATAATGAAAAAGAGACGATCAACTGGTGGATTGCCGTTGCGCACTATTTCGGTCAGAGCTACCCGCTGCTGGGTTTTGATCTCATTTATGAGCCAGCCGACAAGCTTAACCACAACCTCGCGTCGCTAAACCGCGTCTATGAAAAAACCATTAAAGCGATCCACGACATTGACCCGCAGCGCATGATCTTCATTGCGCCACGCCTGCGCGCCGCGCCGGAGGATCTATCCAGCCTGAAGTTGCCCGCGCACAGCCAAAACTACCTGCTGGCGGAGTGGCATATTTTCCCGTGGGGGCCGCTGAAGAATGGCGGCAAATACCCGTGGACGTCCGGCACGGCGGCGGAGAAAGCGGCTATCCATAACCGCATCAACGCCGCGCTGCACTGGCAGCAAAAAACCGGGCACGTTAGCTGGGTCGGGGGCTGGGGCGTGGGGGAGTCAAGCCGCTTCACGCCAACCGCTTCGCAAATGGCCTTCGCCACCTTTATGGCCTGCGAGCTGCAAAAGGCGAAAATCCCGTATGCGCTTAACGCAGATTTCCAGTTTTACGACGGGGAAGAGGGCGCCTGGCGGCCTGCGCCGGAGCCGTTATTGCAGGCGATGATTGCGCCCGTATGTGAAAAGCCCGGCGATAAGCCGGGCCATCATGCGGTTAAACCGGCTGCTCGTGATGCGGGACACGCGACGCCAGCGGCAGCCAGCACAGTAAAATCAGCAGCCCCATCAGCGTCATCAGCAGGCCCAAACTAGCCTGCCCGGTCTGCGGCATCATCGCCGAGAGCCAGGCCAGCGCGCCGGAGCCGATATTCTGCAAGCCGCCCACCAGCGCGCCCGCCGTACCTGCGAGGAACGGGAACGGCTCCATCGCACCGCTGGTGGCGAGCGGGAACAGCATCCCCGCGCCGAAGAAGAACAGCGCTGCCGGGATAAGCAACGTCCAGACCGACATCACGTCAAACAGCCCCGGGATCCACATCATCAGACCCGCCAGCAGACAGCTGATCACCGACTGCCACATCAGGGTTGAGAAGCGTTTGTTCGGGCGTCCGGCAAACCACGCGCCGAAGAACGCCGCCGGGATCGGCAGAATAAACAGAATACTCACGACCATGCTGCTCAGGCCAAGCCCCGCGCCCAGCAGCACGCCGGAACAGGCTTCGAACACCGCAATGCCCGCCAGGCCGCCGATCAGCATCAGCAGGTAGCAGGTAAACGATCCGTTGCCGAACAGCGTCTTATAGCTGGTAATGAGCTTCGTGCGCGGCGTGTCCTGCGGGCGCGTTTCGGGCATCCAGCGCGCCATGCTGAAGGTGACAATCACGCAGAGCACCAGCAGGAAGGCGTAGCAGGCGCGCCAGGACCACATCGTGTCCAGCAGGCCGCCAATCAGCGGGGCGAGAAGCGGGCTGACCAGAATACCCATGTTCAACAGGCTGTTGGCATGGCGCAGCTGGGTACCCTGATACATATCGCGCGGTAATGTTCGCGCCATCACCCCGCCGACGCCGGTCCCGACGCCCTGCAGGGCGCTTGCGGCAATTAATACGGTTAGGCTGTGGGTGGTAATGGCAATTACCGTCGCCACCATGAAAATGCTCATGCCCACCAGGATCACCGGGCGACGCCCGACGCGGTCGGAGAGCGGGCCGTAGAAGAGTTGCGAGACGCCATAGGTCAGCAGATAGGCTGCCATTACGCTCTGTACCGCGCCCTCGCGGACGTTTAATTCCTTTGCCATGTCGGCAATCGCCGGAATGTAGATGGTTTGCGCCATCTGACCGACGGCCACCAGTAACACCAGCATCAACAATAAGTTAACGTTCCTTTGTTTTTTCATGTCGCTGAATACTTTTGCCAAAAGAGAAAAATGAAGAATAAGTGACTGCGCATTCCCATAAATGCGCGAGGAATCTACCACAGAGAGATGACAATTTAAGCATTGTTGTGGTGAATGAAAAAATCGATAAAGGCAGGATTTGTAAACAAGAACGGCAACTAATGTTGCCAGTGCTTTACGCCAGGCGCAGCAGAATGGCGCCGCCGGCTATAACCAGCGCCGCCGCGATGCGCAGGCCCACAACCTTCTCTTTTAAAAGCAAAAAAGCGATCAGCGCGCCAAAGAGTATGGAGGTTTCACGCAGCGCCGCGACCACCGCCAGCGGTGCCTGCGTCATTGCCCACAGCGCCAGACCGTAAGAGCCCATCGTGCCAACGCCGCCGAGCAGCCCCTTTTTCCAGTGCAGACGCAGGTAGCCGGACGCCTCGCGTCGACGCGCGACCATCGCCCAGCCCAGCAGGCAGAAGCCGTTCATAAAGAAAGTCCACAGCGTATAGCCCAGCGCGGTGTCTGACAGCCGCACGCCGGTGCCGTCCACCAGGGTATACCCGGCGATAAAACAGGCATTTAGCAGCGCCAGCCAGATCCCTTTTCGCGACTGCATGCGCCCGTTCATCGCCATCGCCAGAATCGACAGGCAAATTACCCCAATGCCGGACCAGGCGAGCCACGAAAGGCTATCGCCGAGCGCCAGCACGCTGATCAGCGCCACCAGCAGCGGGGCGGTGCCGCGCATCAGCGGGTAGGTCTGGCTCATGTCGGAGACCTGATAGGTTTTCGCTACCAGCACGGTGTACACCACCTGCAAGGCGCAGGAAACAATCAAAAACGGCCAGCTTGCGGCAGAGGGCTGTGGAGAGAAGGGGAGCAGCACCAGGGCAATCAGCGTGGCGGAGCCGCTGACGCTAATCGCGGAATAGAGCTTGTCCGTTCCGGCTTTGACGATGGCATTCCAGCTGGCATGCAGCAGTGCGGCAAACAGCAAAATGCAGAATACGGTGATGGTCATGGCGTATCGGGTGATGAATTGTCACTCAACTGTAACATTC
This sequence comes from Enterobacter sp. 3U4, assembly GCF_057224565.1. Taxonomy (NCBI): domain Bacteria; kingdom Pseudomonadati; phylum Pseudomonadota; class Gammaproteobacteria; order Enterobacterales; family Enterobacteriaceae; genus Enterobacter; species Enterobacter sp. 3U4. The sequence goes on along the minus strand of NZ_CP136665.1, from coordinate 3,997,102 downwards.
ACGTCCTGAAGCTGCCAGCCGGTTACACCGCACAAAAAAGGCGGTGCGTCACCCGCGGTTCGTCCGAGACCAGCGTAAAACCGGCCCGGCGATAAAACCCGTAGGCAGCGTCCGGCGCATGGGCATTGAGGAAATCAAACCAGATGCTGGCATCGGCCATCACGACGGTTAAAAGCTGCTTGCCAATCCCCAGCCCGCGGCACTTCTCGCTGACGTAGAGATGGCGAATACGTCCGGCGCGCGACTGCTGGCTGAACGGATCGCGGTTGAGGCCGCACACGCCCACCAGCTTGCCGTTAAGAAATGCACCTAACAGCTTTTCGCCCGGCGCGTTAAAGCGGTTCTCACCCCGCAGCCAGCTCTCTTCGAGCCTGCGCAGCATGTTAAAATTCAGTGCAATACTTTCCGCCTTCAGGGCGATATACCCCGGCTCATCAGGCGTGACAGGCTCGATTAACAGACGCGACATAGCATTCCCTCGTTATTAAAGAGGGGCGGTTGCCCGCCCCTCTCAGGTGCGACTTGAACCTGAATTACCGAAGGAATTTCAGGACAGCATCAAGCAGTTGCAGTACAGCAACAATGAGTTTGAGGATAAGTATCACCATATCCACTACGCTCATACGCGTCTCCTTTTGGTTAAAAGGAGCACGATGCTGGCGTACCTTTCCGCCGCCTGTTGCCAGCACCTGGATTGACGTAACACAGTGTGCTCACTTCAGGGGTTAAGGCACTGACGGCACCACCCGTTTCAGCCAGGACTTCGTTGCGCCGGTAGAACTGCGGCCCCCTCGCTCACTGCGAACACCCTCAGTATAGATAAATACTGTACGTATGAACAGTGTTTTGTGGACAAAATCTGGAAGGCGATCCATACTCAAAAACGTCAAAATCCGTGCCTGAATTGCGCGTTCGTCTTCGATCGCGTATACTTTTCGCGTTGACGTAACACAGTGTGTTCTGCGGCGACCAACCGCAAAACCCTGATAAAAACCTCGCTCCGGCGGGGTTTTTTGTTTTCAACACCCAACAAACGAAACGTGATCCCTGACGCATTTTTGCGCAGATGAAAATATTTCCATTGTCACGCCCGAAAACCTGTGTTTGTATAAATTCAATCAATGAATCCAAACACAGGTCCCCAATGACTTCATCCATCTTCACTTCGACCCTACTAAAAACTGCGCAACCTGCCGCAGTGGTCGTCGTGCGTGTGGTGGTGGTCGTCGGCAATGCGCCGTAGGGACTGGATCAACACACGAATCCAAAACCCCGCCGGCGCAAACCGGGCGGGGTTTTTCGTTTAGGACCCTCCCCGGAAAGTCGGCCCAGAAGAAAAGGACTGGAGCATGGCAAGTTCGGGCACAACATCCACCAAGACGCGTTTTACCGGCGCGCAGCTGATCGTTCATCTGCTGGAGCGACAGGGCATCACCACTGTTGCGGGCATCCCCGGCGGCACGGTGCTGCCGCTGTACGATGCGTTAAGCCAAAGCACGCAGATCCGCCACGTGCTGGCGCGCCACGAGCAGGGGGCAGGCTTTATCGCTCAGGGCATGGCGCGTACCCAGGGTAAGCCGGCGGTCTGTATGGCCTGTAGCGGGCCGGGCGCAACCAACCTGGTCACCGCCATCGCCGACGCGCGCCTCGACTCCATTCCGCTGATCTGCATTACCGGCCAGGTGCCTTCCTCGATGATTGGTACCGATGCGTTCCAGGAAGTGGATACCTACGGCATCTCTATCCCCATCACCAAACATAACTATTTAGTTCGCGATATCAGCGAGCTTCCTCAGGTTATCAGCGATGCGTTCCGCATTGCGCAGTCCGGCCGCCCGGGCCCGGTGTGGATAGACATTCCTAAGGATGTACAGACCGCAGAGATCGAGATCGACGTACTGCCCGAGCCGGGCGAGCGTGCGCCCGCGCCGGAGTTCAGCGCGGAGAGCGTGCGCGACGCCGCTGCCATGATTAACGCGGCGAAACGCCCTGTGCTCTATGTGGGTGGCGGGGCGATCAACGCTGCGGATGAAATCCGCCAGTTTGCGGAAAAAGCTAACCTGCCGACCACCATGACCCTGATGGCGCTGGGCATGCTGCCGAAAGCGCACCCGTTGTCATTAGGCATGCTGGGCATGCACGGCGCGCGCAGCACCAACTACATCCTGCAAGAGGCGGATTTGCTGATTGTTATGGGCGCGCGTTTTGATGACCGGGCGATTGGCAAAACAGAGCAGTTCTGCCCGAATGCCAAAATCATTCACGTGGATATCGATCGCGCCGAGCTGGGTAAAATCAAGCAGCCGCACGTGGCAATTCAGGGCGACGTAGCCGAAGTGCTGGCGCAGCTGATCCCGCAAACCGACGCGACCGACCGCGCCGACTGGCGCCAGCTGGTGGCCGATCTGCAGCGCGAGTTCCCGGGCGCGATCCCAACTGAAGGCGATCCGCTGAGCCACTATGGTCTTATCAACGCCGTGGCCGCCTGCGTCGACGACAGCGCGATTATCACCACCGACGTGGGACAGCACCAGATGTGGACCGCGCAGGCTTACCCGCTGAACCGTCCCCGCCAGTGGCTCACCTCCGGCGGCCTCGGCACCATGGGCTTTGGCCTGCCCGCAGCCGTGGGCGCGGCGCTGGCGAATCCGGACCGCAAGGTCATCTGCTTCTCCGGCGACGGCAGCCTGATGATGAATATTCAGGAGATGGCCACCGCGGCCGAAAACCAGTTAGACGTGAAAATCATCCTGATGAACAACGAGGCGCTGGGGCTGGTGCACCAGCAGCAGAGCCTGTTCTACAAGCAGGGCGTGTTTGCGGCGACCTATCCGGGGATGATTAACTTTATGCAGATTGCCGCCGGCTTTGGCCTGCACACCTGCGATCTGAACGCGGAAGAGGATGCCCACGCGGCGCTGCAGGCGGCGATCTCGCGTCCGGGCCCGGCGCTGATCCACGTCCGTATCGACCCTGAACAAAAAGTGTATCCGATGGTGCCGCCGGGTGCGGCAAATACTGAGATGGTGGGAGAATAAGCCATGCAGAAACAACATGATAACGTCATTCTGGAACTCACCGTCCGCAACCACCCTGGCGTCATGACCCACGTTTGCGGGCTGTTTGCCCGCCGGGCGTTTAACGTGGAAGGCATTCTCTGTCTGCCGATTCAGGGCAGCGAGCACAGCCGCATCTGGCTACTGGTCAACGATGACCAGCGTCTGGAGCAGATGATGGCGCAGATCGACAAGCTGGAAGATGTCACCAAAGTGGCGCGCAACCAGTCCGATCCCACCATGTTTAACAAAATTGCGGTGTTCTTCGAATAGATCGCTTAAGGTAGGCGTCTTTCGCTCTTGTTGGCCGGATAAGCGCAGCGCTATCCGGCATTTCAGACCGCAGGAACACACATGACCACCATCGCCCTTATCGACGACCACCTTATCGTCCGCTCTGGCTTTGCCCAGCTTCTCAACCTCGAACCGGATTTCCAGGTCGTGGCCGAGTTTGGCTCCGGTCGCGAAGCGCTGGCTGGCCTGCCGGGGCGCGGGGTGCAGGTCTGTATCTGCGACATTTCGATGCCGGACCTCTCCGGGCTGGAGTTGTTAAGCCAGCTGCCGAAAGGGATGGCGACGATCATGCTGTCGGTCCACGACAGCCCGGCGCTGGTCGAGCAGGCGCTCAACGCGGGCGCGCGCGGGTTCCTCTCCAAACGCTGTAGTCCGGACGAGCTGATTGCCGCCGTGCGCACCGTGTCCACCGGCGGCTGCTATTTAACGCCGGATATCGCCATTAAGCTGGCGGCTGGACGACAGGATCCGCTCACCAGACGCGAGCGTCAGGTGGCTGAGAAGCTCGCGCAGGGGATGTCGGTAAAAGAGATTGCCGCCGAGCTGGAACTGTCCCCGAAAACCGTACACGTTCACCGTGCCAACCTGATGGAAAAACTCAACGTCAGCAATGACGTCGAGCTGGCGCGCCGCATGTTCGACAGCTGGCAATGAGTCCCGTGTTTTCACGGCTGATCGCCGTCGTTGCCAGCTTTTTTATCTTCTCCGCCGCGTGGTTCTGCCTGTGGAGCATCAGCCTGCATCTGGTGGAACGTCCTGAGCTGGCGGTGCTGCTGTTTCCCTTTGGCCTGCGACTGGGGTTAATGCTCCAGTGCCCGCGAGGCTACTGGCCAGTTTTGCTGGGCGCAGAGTGGCTGCTGCTGGTCTGGCTGGCGCAGGAAGTCGCTCTGGCGCATCTGCCATTATTGATGACCGGAAGCCTGCTTACGCTTCTCCCGGTTGCGCTCATTTCCCGCTACCGTCACCAGCGCGACTGGCGCACGCTGCTGCGACAGGGGGCGGCGCTGATTGCCGCCGCGCTGCTGCAGTCCCTGCCGTGGGTTGGCGACAAGGAGATGCTCAACGCGCTGCTGCTCACCCTCACCGGTGGCCTGACGCTCGCGCCGACCTGCCTCGTTATCTGGCATTATCTCTCCAGCACCGTCTGGCAACCGCTTGGTCCGGGGCTGGTGTCCCAACCGGTGAACTGGCGCGCCCGGCATCTCATCTGGTATCTGCTGCTTTTCGTGGTGAGCCTCTGGCTTCAGCTGGGTTTACCTGCCGAACTTTCACGCTTCACGCCGTTTTGCCTGGCACTGCCGATTATCGCCCTGGCCTGGCACTACGGCTGGCAGGGGGCGCTGATCGCGACCCTGATGAACGCCATCGCGCTGATTGCCAGCCAGACCTGGCACGACCATCCGGTGGATCTGCTGCTTTCGCTGCTGGCCCAGAGCCTGACCGGGCTGCTGCTCGGGGCGGGCATACAGCGCCTGCGCGAGCTGAACCAGTCCCTGCAAACCGAGCTGGCGCGCAACCGGCGTCTGGCTGAACGCCTGCTGGAGACGGAAGAGAGCGTGCGGCAGGAGGTCGCCCGCGAGCTGCACGATGATATCGGCCAGACGATCACCGCCATCCGAACCCAGGCGGGCATTGTCCAGCGTCTGGCGGCGGAAAACGCGGGCGTGAAGCAGGGTGGGGCGCATATTGAACAGCTTTCGCTGGGCGTGTATGACTCGGTACGACGCCTGCTCGGCAGGCTGCGTCCGCGCCAGCTTGACGACCTGTCGCTTGAGCAGGCGGTGCGTTCTCTGATGCGCGAGATGGAGCTGGAAAGCCGCGGCATTGTCAGCCATCTCGACTGGCGAATTAACGAATCTGCGCTGAGCGAAGGCCAGCGCGTGACCCTTTTCCGCGTCTGTCAGGAAGGGCTGAACAATATTGTTAAACACGCCAATGCCAGCGCGGTCACGATCCAGGGCTGGCAGCAGGACGAACGCCTGATGCTGGTGATTGAAGACGACGGCTGCGGCCTGCCGCCGGGCTCCGGCCACCAGGGATTTGGCCTGGCGGGCATGCGCGAGCGCGTAAAGGCGCTGGGCGGTACGCTGAACCTCTCCTGCACCCACGGGACGCGCGTCAGCGTCAGCCTGCCGCTACGGAGTTACCATGTTTAAAACCCCTGCCAGCGCCGCGCCGATTGCCGACAAAGCGGAAATCGACGCCCGCTACCGCTACTGGCGTCGCCATATTCTGATCGCCATCTGGCTCGGCTACGCGCTGTTCTACTTCACCCGCAAAAGCTTCAACGCCGCCGCGCCGGAAATCCTCGCCAGCGGCGTGATGACGCGCACCGATATCGGCCTGCTGGCGACGCTGTTTTACATCACCTACGGCCTGTCGAAGTTCTTCTCCGGTATCGTCAGCGATCGCTCCAACGCGCGTTATTTCATGGGCGCTGGGCTGATCGCCACCGGGGTGGTGAACATTCTGTTTGGCTTCTCCACTTCGCTGTGGGCCTTCGTCCTGCTGTGGGCGCTGAACGCCTTCTTCCAGGGCTGGGGCGCGCCGGTCTGCGCCCGCCTGCTCACGGCCTGGTATTCGCGCAACGAGCGCGGCGGCTGGTGGGCAATCTGGAACACCGCGCATAACGTCGGCGGGGCGCTGATCCCTATGGTGGTGGGCGCGGCGGCACTGCACTACGGCTGGCGCGCGGGGATGATGATTGCCGGTGGCCTCGCAATTGTCGCCGGGCTGTTCCTCTGCTGGCGCCTGCGCGACAGGCCGCAAACCGTCGGCCTGCCTGCGGTGGGCGACTGGCGGCACGACGAGATGGAGATTGCCCAGCAGCAGGAAGGCGCGGGGCTGACCCGCAGGGAGATCCTCACCAAGTACGTGCTGAAAAACCCGTACATCTGGCTCCTCTCACTCTGCTACGTGCTGGTCTACGTGGTGCGCGCGGCGATCAACGACTGGGGCAATCTGTACATGTCCGAGACGCTCGGCGTGGACCTGGTCACCGCCAACTCGGCTGTCACGATGTTTGAGCTGGGCGGGTTTATCGGCGCGCTGGTGGCGGGCTGGGGCTCGGATAAGCTGTTCAACGGCAACCGCGGCCCGATGAACCTGATTTTTGCCGCCGGGATTTTGCTCTCCGTCGGCTCGCTGTGGCTGATGCCGTTCGCCAGCTACGTGATGCAGGCGGCGTGCTTCTTCACCACCGGCTTCTTCGTGTTTGGCCCGCAGATGCTGATCGGCATGGCGGCGGCGGAGTGTTCTCACAAAGAGGCGGCAGGCGCGGCGACGGGCTTTGTCGGGCTGTTTGCCTATCTCGGGGCATCGCTCTCAGGCTGGCCGCTGGCGCGTGTGATCGACATCTGGCACTGGAGCGGTTTCTTCGCGGTGATCGCCATCGCGGCGGGAATTTCCGCCCTGCTGCTGCTGCCGTTTTTGCATGCGCAGGCCCCGCGCGAGGCGAGCGAAGCGTGATGTGTCTCACCTTTTCATCCCGAATGGCGCAAAACTAGGAAATTTTCCCGGTTTTACCTGGACGCTGTCTCAGGCATCTCTCCCGGCTGATTTTTACAATGCTGCAAAAATCAGCTCAGGAGTAAACCAACCATGCTGGCCTTCTTAAACCAGGTGCGCAAGCCGACCCTGGATCTGCCGCTCGACGTGCGGCGTAAAATGTGGTTCAAACCGTTCATGCAGTCCTATCTGGTGGTCTTCATCGGCTACCTGACCATGTACCTGATCCGCAAAAACTTTAACATCGCGCAGAACGACATGATCTCCACCTACGGGCTGAGCATGACGCAGCTGGGAATGATTGGCCTGGGCTTCTCCATCACCTACGGCGTGGGTAAAACCGTCGTTTCCTACTACGCGGACGGCAAAAATACCAAGCAGTTCCTGCCGTTTATGCTGATCCTCTCCGCCATCTGTATGCTCGGCTTTAGCGCCAGCATGGGCGCAGGGTCCGTTAGCCTGTTCCTGATGATCGCCTTCTACGCCCTGAGCGGTTTCTTCCAGAGTACCGGCGGGTCGTGCAGCTACTCCACCATCACCAAATGGACGCCGCGCCGCAAGCGGGGGTCGTACCTTGGCATGTGGAACATCTCCCACAACCTCGGCGGGGCGGGTGCGGCAGGCGTGGCGCTGTTTGGCGCAAACTACCTGTTCGACGGCCACGTGATCGGTATGTTTATCTTCCCGTCGATTATCGCCCTGATTGTCGGTTTTATCGGTCTGCGCTTCGGCAGCGACTCCCCGGAATCCTACGGCCTCGGCAAAGCCGAAGAGCTGTTCGGCGAGGAGATCAGCGAAGAGGACAAAGAGACCGAAGAGAACGAGATGACCAAATGGCAGATCTTTGTTGAGTACGTGCTGAAAAACAAAGTGATCTGGCTGCTCTGCTTCTCAAACATCTTCCTGTACGTGGTGCGCATCGGCATCGACCAGTGGTCTACCGTGTACGCCTTCCAGGAGCTGAAGCTCTCTAAAGAGGTGGCGATTCAGGGCTTCACCCTGTTCGAAGTGGGCGCGCTGGTCGGCACGCTGCTGTGGGGCTGGCTCTCGGATCTCGCCAACGGCCGTCGCGCGCTGGTGGCCTGCGTCGCGCTGGCGCTGATTATCGCCACCCTCGGCGTCTACCAGCACGCCAGTAACCAGTACGTTTACCTGGCGTCCCTGTTCGCGCTCGGCTTCCTGGTATTTGGTCCTCAGCTGCTGATCGGCGTGGCGGCAGTGGGCTTCGTTCCGAAAAAAGCGATCGGCGCCGCCGATGGGATTAAAGGCACCTTCGCCTACCTGATCGGCGACAGCTTCGCCAAGCTGGGTCTGGGGATGATTGCCGACGGCACGCCGATTTTCGGCCTCACCGGCTGGGCGGGCACCTTCGCGGCGCTGGATGCGGCAGCGATCGGCTGTATCGTCCTGATGGCGATGGTCGCGGTGCTGGAAGAACGTAAGATTCGCCGTGAGAATCGCGCGCAGAAATTAAAAACAGCCTGAATGTGCAGGTAACTTCTTTGCCCGGTGTGTGATGCCGGGCTTTTTTATTTCCGCCGACGGCATTAATACCTTATCCCCCGTTCTGCAACGTCTTTTCAGTGCACTATTCTGGTTCTGCCCGCTGTTGACGCCGTGCGTTTCCCGCTATGATGAGCGGCTAGTCAAAGGAGAACGCATGGTCTGGATAATGCTGGCAACGCTTGCCGTGGTGTTTGTGGTGGGATTTCGCGTCCTGACCTCAGATTCCCGCCGCGCCATCAAACGTTTAAGCGAGCGTCTGGGCATCACCCCGATGCCGGTCGAGTCGATGATCGATCAGTTCGGTAAAACGCCGGGCAATTAGTTTATCCGCTACCTTGAGCGCCCCGACGAGGCGCATCTGCAAAACGCGGCACAGGTGCTGCTGATCTGGCAGGTCTGCATTGTCGACGGCAGTGAAGAGAACCTGCACACGTGGCACCGTCTGCTGCGTAAAGCCCGCCTGGCCGCGCCGATCACCGATGCGCAAATTCGTCTGGCGCTCGGCTTCATGCGCGAGATGGAGCCCGATCCGCAGGAGCTTAACGCCTTCCAGCTGCGCTACAACCAGCTCTTCCTGCCGGAAGAGGGCGTGTTTTACCTGCACTGATCCCCTCTAAAAACCACAAAAGTTGTCTAAACGTTAAATTCGTCACACTTTTGATGATAAACTGCGCGACTTTTCCGCACGTTTTCAGCTTCAGGTGACGCCATGACAGAACATATCCAGCCCTCGACCAGACCGCAGACCAGCGAGGTTTCACGCCCCAACTGGTCGGCCGTTTTCTCCGTGGCATTCTGCGTCGCCTGCCTGATTACCGTTGAGTTTCTGCCGGTGAGCCTCCTGACGCCAATGGCGCAGGATCTGGGCATTTCCGAAGGCGTGGCGGGTCAGTCCGTTACCGTCACCGCCTTCGTGGCGATGTTCGCCAGCCTGTTTATCACCCAGGTGATTGGCACGATTGACCGCCGCAAGGTGGTCATTCTGTTCAGCGTGCTGCTGACGCTCTCCTGTCTGCTGGTCTCCTTCGCGGAAAGCTTTACCCTGCTGCTGCTGGGGCGCGCCTGTCTGGGGCTGGGACTCGGCGGCTTCTGGGCGATGTCTGCCTCGCTCACCATGCGACTGGTGCCCGCGCGTACGGTGCCAAAAGCGCTTTCCGTTATCTTTGGCGCGGTCTCTATCGCGCTGGTGATTGCCGCGCCGCTCGGTAGCTTCCTCGGCGGGATTATCGGCTGGCGTAACGTCTTCAACGCCGCGGCGGTGATGGGTGTGCTCTGCATCATTTGGGTGTGGAAAGCGCTGCCGTCGCTGCCGGGCGAAGCGGCGCACCATAAACAGAACATGTTCGCGCTGCTGAAGCGCCCCGGCGTGCTGGCGGGGATGACCGCCATCTTTATGTCCTTTGCCGGGCAGTTTGCCTTCTTTACCTATATCCGCCCGGTGTATATGACCATGGCGGGTTTTGACGTCGACGGCCTGACGCTGGTGCTCCTGAGCTTCGGTATTGCCAGCTTTGTCGGCACGTCGCTGTCGTCGCAGTTCCTGAAGCGCTCCCTGAAGTTGGCGCTGGCGGGGGCGCCGCTGGTGCTGGCAGTGAGCGCCACGGTGCTGGTGCTGTGGGGCAGCGATAAGTGGGTCGCATCTGCCATTGCGATTATCTGGGGCTTAGCCTTTGCGCTGGTGCCGGTGGGCTGGTCGACGTGGATCACCCGCTCGCTTGCCGATCAGGCTGAAAAAGCCGGGTCGATTCAGGTAGCGGTGATCCAGCTGGCGAATACCTGTGGCGCGGCCATTGGCGGCGTGGCGCTCGACCACCTGGGGCTGACGTCACCGCTGGTGATCTCCGGCACGCTGATGCTGTTGACCGCGCTGCTGGTGGCGGTGAAGGTGAAGGCGAAGTAGTCAATTTTCCCCTCACCCTAACCCTCGCCCCTTTGGAGAGATGGCCGGGGTGAGGGGACATCAGGCTATGTTGATGTCCTCACCCGTCTTCTTGAATCCATCGAAATCAGCACCACCGACGACACAATCAACAGCGTTCCCAGCCAGTCCGGCAGGGTGAACGCCACGCCCAGCAACATCACCGACAGCAACGCGCTGCTCAGCGGCTCGGCGCAGCTCAGAATGCTCGCCTTCGGCCCGCCGATCATCTGTGCGCCTTTCAGGTACAGGCTGAACGTCAGCGCCGTGCCGATCACCACCAGATAGAAAAACGCCAGCAGCAGGCTGCCGTCAATAACGAAGGTCGTCCCGCGCCCGGCGTAGAACGGCGTCAGCATTAACCCGGCAATCAACATACTCCAGCCGACAATCGGCAAGGTGCCGTAGCGGGCGATCAGCGTTGACGGATAGGTGGTGTAAAACGCCGCGGCAAACGCCGAGGCGATGCCGAAGAACAGGGCCGCAGGGGAGATGGAGAGCGAGGTTGGGTCGCCGTGGGTCACCAGCAGGAACGTCCCGACAAGCGAGGTCACAATCGCGGACAAAACAAACACGCCGGGGCGCTTTTTCCGCGCCAGCGCGAACCACGCCACGATAATGGTTGGCGACAGAAACTGCAGTACGGTGGCCGTTGCCGCATTAGATTTTTCAATCGTCAGCAGGAAGGTGAGCTGCACGGTGAGCGCGCCGACCAGCGAGAAAAACAGCAGGCTGAGGGCATCTTTGCGATGTTTGATGACCGAGAAAATCTTGTCGCCGTGAACGAAGGAGAGCGTCAGGAGGATCACGCCGGTAAACAGCAGGCGAACCATGGTCAGGTAAGGCGAAGAGATGTGGCTTTTCTCCATGATGTACTGCGCGCAAACGCCGGAACTGCCCCATAAAACGGCGGCGATCAGGACGTTCAGCATCCCTTTACGTGTGGAACCCATGTTCTCCCCTGCTATGTTGTCGTTAATCCGGCCAACAGCATAGCATGATAGCGCAGCGCCACACGGCGAGAAGCCAGTGCCTGGCCCTTAATAATCTTCCAGACAATCAACCTGACCAACCGCCGCCCAGTAGGCGTCCAGGTTATCGCGCTTCACGGCGGTAATGGCATTTTTGATCAGCAGCTGATTGGCCTCGGAGGACAAAATCATCTCCTGCCAGGCCTTATCGCTCTGCTTTTTCTGTGGCGTACAGGCTTTCTTTATATCTTTCAGGACCTGCTGCTTAATCTGCGCTTCTTTCGCCGGATCCTCCTTTTCCTGAGCATGGACAAACGCGGCGAAGAGCAGACAAACCAGCAGGCAGACCAGGTGCGCAGCTTTCATCAACAACCCCCATTAGAAGTCACAGGCTTCCCATGAAATATATCGTTACATTCAGTGTAGCGACTCCAGTCAAAAGTATGAATTTTCTCCACGATGCGTGTGTGAGATAGTGAAACGGCACAGATAACAAGGAGAAAAAATATGCACCTGAGCATTACTGATAATGTCACGACGCAGGAGAAAGAGGAGTTACTGACGGGGCTGAGGGCTTTTAACGGTCAGTTTCTCGATCTGACAAATTTTAGCGGCGACGTTGGCGTTTACGTGCGGGACGAAAACGGCACCATGCTCGGCGGGCTCATTGGGGTGCGTAAAGGCGACTGGCTGAATATCGACTATCTCTGGGTGAGCGACACCGTACGGGGAACTGGCGTCGGTAGCCAGCTCATCAAAACGGCCGAAGAGGAAGCCAGGCGCAAAGGCTGCAGGCACGCGCTGGTGGATACTGCCAGCTTCCAGGCGCGTCCGTTCTATGAAAAGCAGGGGTATCAGCTGCAGATGTCTTTGCAGGATTATCCGTACCCGGGTATGCAGCGACATTACCTGGCGAAAGCCCTTTAAGCTCTGAATCCGCAGGCCGGGTAAGCGTAGCGTCACCCGGCCATACCCGCATATAACCGATCCTTCTTATTGATTCTTTTTCGGTTTTTATTTCCCCGTCTCGTTGTCGATATAGTCACTACAACATTCAGCAAAAGGAACTGTCTTGTGAAACGTCGATTGGGTGCTCTGGTACTGGCTGGCCTGCTGCTGGCAGGGTGCGATCAAAGTGGCAGCGATGCCAAACATATTAAAGTCGGCGTCATCAACGGCGCCGAACAGGACGTAGCGGAAGTCGCCAAAAAGGTAGCAAAAGAGAAATATGGCCTGGACGTGGAGCTGGTGGGCTTCAGCGGCTCGCTGTTGCCTAACGATGCCACCAACCAGGGGGAACTGGATGCCAACGTTTTCCAGCATCGCCCGTTCCTCGCTGAGGATAACAAGGCGCATAACTACAGGCTGGTGGCCGTGGCGAACACCTTTGTTTTCCCGATGGCCGGCTATTCCCGCAAAATCAAATCCGTGTCTGACCTGAAGGACGGCGCAACCATTGCCATTCCAAACGACCCAACCAACCTGGGACGCGCGCTGTTGCTGTTGCAAAAAGAGAAGCTCATCACCCTGAAGCCAGATACCGGGCTGCTGCCGACGGCGCTGGATATTACCGCCAACCCTAAGCAGCTGAAAATTATGGAGCTGGAAGGGGCGCAGCTGCCGCGCGTGCTGGACGACCCGAAAGTGGATGTCGCCATCATCAGCACCACCTATATTCAGCAAACCGGGCTGTCGCCGGTGCATGACAGCGTCTTTATCGAAGACAAAAACTCGCCGTACGTGAACATCGTGGTGACGCGCGAAGACAACAAGGACGCGGAGAACGTGAAGGAATTTATCCAGTCGTATCAGTCCCCTGAAGTAGCGAAAGCGGCGGAGACGATATTTAACGGCGGGGCGGTGCCTGGCTGGTAAACGACCTGACGGAAAACGGGGTTGCTTAAATTGGCCCGATTCCATCGGTAATCGCCCTTTAACCCACAGCGCCAATTGCGACGGCTGGCTATCCTCCTTATCACACCAACCGGAGGATAGCCCATGAACATTACCCACATTCGCAACGCCACCCAGCTGATTACCTACGCCGGAAAACGTCTTTTAATCGACCCGATGCTGGCCCCGAAGGGGGCTTACCCGGGCTTTCCCGGCACGGCGTATGCCGAACGCCGTAACCCGACGGTCGAACTCCCCGTTGACGTCAACACGCTGCTGGACGCCGACGCGGTGATCGTCACCCATACCCATGACGATCACTGGGATCGCGCCGCAGCGGAACTGATCGCTAAAGACAAACCGATCTACGTGCAAAACGATCGTGACGCCGCGCTGCTGCGCAGCCAGGGGTTTAGCAACCTGACGGTCATGACCGACGCGACCACCTTCGGCGATATACAGATTGCGAAAACCCACGGCGGGCAGCACGGGACCGATCGCGCTTACGCCGTGCCGGAGCTGGCGGAGCGGCTGGGCGAGGCCTGTGGCGTGGTGCTGCGTCATCCTGATGAGAAGACGCTCTATCTTGCCGGGGATACCGTCTGGCGTGACGAGGTGGCGGCCGATCTGCAAAAACACCAGCCGGACGTGGTGGTGCTGAACGCCGGGTATGCCCACGTCATTGGTTTTGGGCCCATTATTATGGGGCAGGAGGATGTGCTCAACGTCCATTTCCTGCTGCCGCAGGCTAAAATTGTGGCGAGCCATATGGAGGCCATTAACCACTGCCTTTTAACCCGCAGCGCGCTGCGTGAGTACGTTGAAGCCAACCAGGTGAGTGACGCAGTGAGCATTCCCCAGGATGGCGAAACCGTTATATTCTGAGTGCGTTAAAGGGAAAGGAGAGACAGATGTCGCTAATCAACGTCGCGATTGTCGCGGTAGACGGGTTCAGCCCGTTCCACTACTCCGTTCCCTGCATTCTGTTTGGTGATTCGGTCTCCGGTGAAAAGCGCTTTAACGTGACGATCTGCGCCGAAACGCCGGGTTTTCTCACCTCAAAAGACGGATTTGCTCTCAACGCCACGCAGGACTTTACCGCCATTGGTCAGGCCGATATTGTCGTCGTTCCCTACTGGCAGCACGTCCTTGAACGCCCGCCCCAGACGCTGCTCGACAGCCTGGTGCAGGCGAGAGACTACGGCGCGGAAATCGTCGGACTGTGTCTGGGGTCGTTTGTGCTGGCCTATGCTGGGCTCCTCGACGGCAAACGTGCTGCCACCCACTGGGAGTTCGAACATCAGTTCCAGTCGCTCTTCCCGAACGTTCAGCTGGATATTAATGCCCTTTACGTGGATGACGGCCATATCATCACTTCAGCCGGAACCGCCGCTGCGCTGGACTGCTGCCTGTATATCATTCGCCAGCGCTTTGGCAGCGTGGTCGCCAACCAGATTGCCCGTCGGATGATTGTTCCGCCCCACCGTGAGGGCGGTCAGGCGCAGTTCATCGCCCAGCCGGTACCCAAGGATACCCGCGACGGACGCATTAACTGCCTGATCGACTATCTTCAGCAGCACATCACCGAACCGCATAGTCTGGACTCGCTGGCAGAGGTCGTTTCGATGAGCCGCCGTACCCTGACCCGTCATTTTGTTAACGCTACGGGGATGAGCGTCGCCGACTGGCTTACCGCCGAACGCCTGCGGCGCAGCCAGATCCTGCTGGAAGCCGGAAATATGCCGATTGAGCGCGTGGCCGAGCTGGTGGGATTTAATTCCGCCGTCACCTGGCGACAGCAGTTTAAGGCGCGTTTTGGGGTCAGTCCGGCTGAGTGGCGAAAGACGTTTCGGACTCATTTGTAGGCCGGGTAAGCGCAGCGCCACCCGGCGTTTACCCCAGCCTCTCCACCCGCGTCTCCCCCTCAACCATCGACAGCTGGTACAGCGAAAACGATCGCTGCTTCTCAATCAGCTTCGCCAGCTCCGGCGAGTGGCTGGTGAGCCAGATCTGCGAGTAGCGGCTGGCCTCGGCGATTAAGCTCGCCAGCGCGGGCAGCATCTGCGGGTGCAGGCTGTTTTCCGGTTCGTTCAACGCGATAAACGCCGGTGGGCGCGGGCTTAGCAGCGCCACAGCCAGGCACAGAAAGCGCAGGGTGCCGTCGGAGAACTCCGCGGGTTCCAGCGGTCTGCTCAGCCCCTCGCGCTGCATCATCATGCGAAAACGTCCGCCGGTGTTGTCGCTGTAAAACACGCAGCCTGGGAAGGCCTGGTCGAGGATGCGCATCAGCAGCAGCTCGTCGCCAATCTCCACGATAGTCTGAAACGCGGCCGCCAGGTTGGCGCCGTCGCTGGCGAGCACCGGGGAGCGGAAACCGACCTGCGGAGCCCGCATCGCCGAGCCGATTGATACAGAAAACTCATGATAAAAGCGCCAGTTACGCAGGGACTCGCGCATCTGGGACACTTCCGGGTAAAGATGCGGTTCGCCGAGCTGCCCGAATACCGATTCGTTCTCATACAGCGTACCGCTGTGGGTCACTTTCTCGTGATGCACGTTGTTCAAAAACACCGCCTGGTTCTTACGCTTCATCAGCTGTGACGAAGGACGACGGTGCTGGCCGCTCAGCCAGATGGATTCTTCTTTGATCACCGGATCGAGCTGAAACTGCGAGGGATAGGGCAGCTTCTCCACAAACCCGACCTGCAGCTCGTATTCGTAGGTCTCTGTTTCCACCGCGAGGTTCATCCGCCGCAGCTGGTCGCTGCGGGTTTTACCTGCCCAGAACACCTTCAGAATGCCGCCCTCATTCGCCAGCGCCTGGGAAAACTGCCCCTGGGCGGCGCTGTGCATCAGGTGTATCGCCTTGTAGATATTCGATTTCCCGGTACCGTTCGGCCCGAAGACGATGTTTAGCTGCTCCAGCTCCAGCGACATATCGCGGATGGAGCGGTAGTTTTGAATGTGCAGGGTGTTAATCACAGGCAGGCCCCTTTATGCAGAATGAGCCTGTATATAATCACAGTATTTTAGATAAAAAGCAAAAAAGAGACGACAGTGAGGATGTCGTCTAAACGGGGTACTGCTTTGGGCCTCTATGGGTCAATGGGGCCTTCGCATTTTTATGATCACTTGACTGCCAGACGCAGACCCAAATCATCAGGATAGGGATCAAAGTAGTTTTGCGTCATCAGATACCGGTCGGGGTATTCGGCCAGGTAGTGCTTCAGCAGCGTGATTGGAGCCAGGATAGGCAACTGTCCGTTGCGATAGTGCAGGATCACGTCGCGCAGCTCGCCGCGCTGGCGGGTGTTCAGCTGGTTACGGAAATACCCCTGAATATGCATCAGCACGTTGGTGTGATTTTTCCGCGAGGCGGGTTTCTTCAGAATGGTCATCAGCTTTTCCCGGTATGCCACGAAGAAGGCGTCCAGGTCTTCCCACTCGTGCAGCGAGGCAACGAACGGGCCGATTTCACGGTAACCCGCCTGATGGTGCGCCAGCAGCTGGAGTTTGTAACGGCTGTGGAAGTCCAGCAGCGCGCGGCGCGTGAGGCCGTTTTTACGCAGCGTGTTCAGTTCGTGCAGCGCAAAGACACGTTCGACGAAGTTTTCCCGCAGCACAGGGTCGTGCAGGCGTCCGTCCTCTTCCACCGGCAGCCACGGCCAGGTTTCAAGGAGGGCGGCGGTGAACAGCCCGACCCCCTCCTTGCGGCCCCGGTTGCCGTTTTCATCGTACAGCCGCACGCGCTCCATGCCGCAGCTTGGGGATTTAGCACAGACGATAAAACCAGCGAGATCGCCGATTTTCGGCAAAAAATCTGCCGTAAAGTCTGCCATTTTCTGCGTAACGTCTTCGTGAGGCGCATGGCTGAAGCGCATCTGCTTTTCACCATGTTCCGTCACGATCAGGCGCAGCGCCGGGCGAGGGGTCGGTAGGCCGATGGCCATTTCCGGGCAAACGGGCCTGAAATTCACCCACTGGGCCAGCTCATCCATGACGAAGCCCATACGCTTGTGTCCGCCGTCAAAGCGAACGGCGGATCCGGTCAAACATCCGCTAATACCGAGCACTGGTTTCGTCGTCATGGTGTAGTCCTCCCGTTCATATAATTAAAACTTACACAACATGACTAATTTGTCCAAGTATTCGCGGAACTATTTTTTTTATTCCTTTAGAATCAATGCGTCTTAACTGCCCTTGTAGGTCGAGTAACCGTACTGGCTCAGCAGAAGCGGGATGTGCAGCTTCTCGTTGGTGCGGGTCACGGTAAACAACACCGGGATCTCCGGGAAGAAGGAGTCGAGCTTTTTGCCGTGGAAGTACTCTGCGGTTTTGAAGGTCACTTTATACACGCCGGGCTGCATGTCCTGATCCTGCGGATAGAGCGATTTGATGCGTCCGTCCTGGTCGGTTTTACCGCTGGCGATCGGGGTCCATTTGTCCTGCTGCTGCTTTTCCAGCGTGACGGTGACGCCCGGTGGAGGCGTGCCGGTTTGCTGGTCGAGGATGTGTACGCTCAGGGTGCCAGCCGGAGCGGCGCTAAGGGCGGCAGGGGTAAAGGCCATCGCGGCCAGGATCAGCAGAGGGGTAGTTTTTTTCATGGTGTTTTCCTGTGGAGTTATTCATCACAGGAAAACGTTAGCATCTGCGGCGCGGGAAAATATTCAACTTTTCGTGAAGATTCCCGCAGGAGAAAATGATCAGAGGATAATCACTTCAAGCGATAGCTGCTGCTGCCACTGCTCCACCTGCTTTTTCCGCGCCGCGGTGAGCTTGCCGCTGGTGACCAGAAGCCATTTGCGCTCCGGGAAAATTTCCGGGGCCAGCGCGGCCGGAGGCGAGGGCAGAATATCGATTCGGTGTCCCTGTCCGGTGCGCGTTAAGGCTTCGAGCCAGATCTCGCAGGCGTCGTTCAGGTGCCAGCCGCTGAGCAGAATGTTGTCGCCCGGGGCTTTTTTATCGCCTTCGAGGCAAAACGAGGTATAGGCCATGATGATGCCGTCGAGGATCGCGCGCAGGGTCATGGCGGCGGCGACGTTGGCCGAGACCTGGCTGCGCAGCGGGCGCAGCACGTTCGCGACCAGCTCCGGCCTTGGGTATTCGCGTCCGGCGTCGTAAATCATCTGGCGCAGGGACTCGACTTTGCCGTCCTGCAGGCGTTGCAGCATGTTCTGCTGCAGGGTTTGCCAGTTGTTAGTCCGTCCCGGCGTTGGGCGTTCCAGCAGCGGTTTGACCTGGCCGATCGGGACGCCTTTTTTTACCCAGTCGAGGATTTTGAGCGCCTGCTGGACGTCCTCATCGCTGTACTGGCGGTGGCCGCCTTCCGTGCGCTGTGGCTTGAGTAAACCATAGCGACGCTGCCACGCCCGCAGGGTGGTGGCGGTGATGCCGCTGAGTCGGGCGAATTCGCCGATGGAGTAAGCCATGTCCGTGTCCAGAGTGGAGGAATACTCTCAATATACTACGAATTTTCCCGAACGGGATGAAGCGCCGAAACGGTGCACTACACTTAACATCCAACCGTGCAAATGAAAGGAATTCTCATGAAGCTATGGCCTGTTGTGACCGGCGTTGCCATTGCGCTGACGCTGGTCGCCTGTAAATCCCCTACGCCGCCGAAAGGCGTGCAGCCGATTTCCGGTTTTGACGCCAGCCGCTATCTCGGCAAATGGTACGAAGTCGCCCGTCTGGAAAACCGCTTTGAGCGCGGGCTGGAGCAGGTAACCGCCACCTACGGCAAGCGCAGCGACGGCGGCATCAGCGTCCTCAACCGGGGTTACGATCCGGTGAAGAACAAGTGGAACGAGAGCGAGGGGAAAGCGTACTTTACCGGCGAACCGACCACGGCCGCGCTGAAGGTCTCCTTCTTCGGCCCGTTCTACGGCGGCTATAACGTGATCAGGCTGGACGATAAGTACCAGTACGCGCTGGTCAGCGGGCCGAACCGCGACTACCTGTGGATCCTGTCGCGCACGCCGACGATCCCGGATGCGGTGAAGCAGGATTACCTGAATACCGCGCGCAGCCTGGGCTTCCGGGTTGACCAGCTGGTTTGGGTGAAGCAATAAAAATCGTGCTTTCTTCCTGGGGCATTACTGGCTCGCCTGGATAGACTTCCGTTAAAAGCCTAACGGAGGGAAGACGACATGAACTGGCAGCCTTTTCGCGGCGATGCGCCGGAAAATATGACGATTTTTAGCGCGTCATTTCCCGACGTCAGCGACCAGTGGCCGATGAAAGACGATACTGCCCGTGAGATCGCCTCCCTTGACCGTGCGCTGAAAGCCGAGCCAGCGGTCCGGCCTCCGAGGGTGGAATACGACGAAGGCGGGCAGGCCGTGCTTGTCCCGCAGAACCGCTATTCCGAACAGGCCTTTCGCAACCGCCCGGCCCTCACCGCGTGGCGCACCCGGCTGGTGCCATCCGCGCTGGCGCTGTTTGTGGTGCAAAACCCGCTGGAAGACCGCCTGCCCGACGGAACAAAAATGGACAGCGACAGCCGCCAGTGGTTTATCCACGCGAACGATGCGGTTGGCGTGCGTTCCCGCGCCAGGGTGCTGGCCGCGCTGGTGGATAAATACATTCACAATGAGAGCGAGAACAACTGGATCAGCCTCGCGAGCGGTGCCGCCATCCCGGTGCTGGAGGCGCTGCGCGAAGCAAAGCTTGATGGCCAGCAGGTCTATCTCACGCTGGTGGACAAAGACCCCGTAGCGCTGAGCTGGGCGGAAACCATGGCGGCGCAGGAAGGCATTGTGGTGGGCGAACAGCTAACGCTGCTCAGGCGCAACCTGCTCCATACGCTTGTGCGTAACGAGGACCTGCTGCTGGAGCTGGGCGAGCATCAGGCCGAACTGGTCGACGCGCTGGGGATTTTTGAATACTTCAACGACACCGATGCGGTGACTTTCCTCCAGCGCGCGCTGCGGCTGGTCAAGCCCGGCGGGGCGGTGATTGTGTCGAACATGCTCACCAGCAGCCCGCAAATTGACTTTGTGCTGCGGGGTATCGGCTGGGAGGATATTCACCCGAGGACGCTGCAGCAGCTGCAGGACATCCACCTCGCGGCAGGCGTGCCGGTGGAAAACGTCACCGTGATCGTGGCGAAGGACGGGGTGTATGCGGTGATGGAGATCAGGGTAGGGGATGAAAAACCGCACGGTCAGTTCCCTCTCCCTGAGGGAGAGGGCTAGGGTGAGGGGGAACAGAGCGCAAGGAGTGACTTGAATTAACTTACTTATCAGCACATGATCCCCCCATGAAAATAGAAACCGCACACCCCGCACACTTCGAACGTCTGGTCGCGATCTGGGAATCCTCCGTCCGCGCCACCCATCACTTTTTACAGGAAAGCGATATTGCGGCGCTGCGCCCGCTATTGCTTAACGCCTATCTGCCTAACCTCAAGGTCGTGATCGCTCGCGATGAAGCAGGCGACATTCACGGCTTTTTAGGCGTGGATGAAAATCGCATTGAAATGCTGTTTGTTGATGACGCAAGCCGGGGGAAGGGCGTCGGGAAATTGCTGCTACAACATGCCATCGCAGCGTTCGGCGCGAACGAGGTGGACGTAAATGAGCAGAACCCGCAGGGCGTCGCGTTTTATCGCCATATGGGGTTTGAGCAGGTCGGACGCTCGGAAGTGGACGGGCAGGGGAATCCGTATCCGTTGTTGCATATGCGGTTGAATCGGGATTAGCGCTTAGCCTGCTTATCCCATTTTAATAAGCCGATGATATCTTTCTCACCTTCGGCTTCTTTCAGCAGGCGCTGCTTCTTTTCATACTCAATGTATTCTGAGCACGCCTTGTCATCGGCCGCTTTCTTGCTGATTTTGCCTGACCCTTCTAAAACGTCCCGGTCGTTAAATTGCAGGAACTGATCGAGTTTGGTTTGCCAGTCTCGTAAAAATACCTGCTTGCGGCGTTTGGCCTGATCTTCGGCAAAATCGAGCCACATATTAACGACGCGATTTAGTTCGCTGACTTCATCCTGAGACAGATAATTTTTTGCGGTGATGACATCGCTTTTACGGACTTCTTCGCCTTTATAGCTGGTCAGCCCCATATGCGGTTGAGAGGCATCGGCGCGCTGGTGAATCAACTCAGCAGCGGTGTGGCCCGTGCAGGCAAAATGCACTTTATTCTGGATGGTCTGGAAGAATTGCGTGGTTTCTTTGAGCGACGGCTGATAATCAGCGGCTAATGCAAAAATCTCCCTCACGCGGAGATAGATCCGGCGTTCGCTGGCCCGTATATCGCGAATGCGTTCCAGCATTTCATCGAAATAGTCAGGTACGGCGGATGATCCCACTGGCGGGTTTTTCAGGCGCTCGTCGTCCATAACGAAGCCTTTAACCAGATATTCCTGCAGCGTTTGGGTGGCCCACTGGCGGAACTGTGTGCCTCGCGTGGAGCGGACGCGATAGCCGATGGCGAGAATGACGGGCAGGCTAAAGTATTGAACGTTATATACTTTACCATCGCTGGCAGTTGTTCGGTAAAACCGAACAACTGAATTTTCGACCAGCTCACCCTCATCAAAAATATTTTTGATATGCCCACTGATCGTTGCTTTGGCTTTGCCGTATAACTCACAGATCGTAGCCTGTGAGAGCCACAACGTATCGCTTTCGAAGCGGCATTCAATGCGAACTTTTCCATCCTTGCTGGCAAACATGACAAACTCACCGGCTGGTGAATTAATTAATTCTTCATATGTCATGCTGCCCCCACCCTATAAGGTTGATGTCGGTAAGTTCGTAGTATGCCAGAAACAGCCGCTAAGCCAGGTGGTTTGTATTTGATTTTGCGAGGCGCTTTCCAGGACGTGGAGTTTGAATCGCTGCAAGCGCGTCCTCTATCTCAATAAGCTTTGCTTTCGTCCGTTTATAATCATCCTGCAACCTCTGCTCCTGCTCGTTGTACGCCACCAGAACGATACAACCTTTCATCACCTTTACTGTGACCTGCTGTCCGGTATCAAAACCCGCCGCGCGCAGCCACTTGCCGGAAAGGATGATTTTCGGCGTGGATTTGTCGAAAACATTCGGGTGATATCCCACAATTAACGAACGCTCGGTTCCGGATTGGTCGGTGTCTGGGGTAGAATGCGAATCAGCCATAATCAACTCCTTGATAGTTGGTGAGGTTAGACGCTCCGGCTGTGTTCCTGCACATCGGAGCGTTGCAAATACAGGAGGTTTAGGTGGCCTCATGTCAATCATATCGCGTGAAAAAAAACCAAAAGGCGGCGCGCAGTCTCCGCAGTTTAAGATGCGAATTGATCCGGCATTGAAGGAGCAGTGGGCTGCTGAGGAAGGCGTGAGTCTCGCCAGCTGGTTCAAGGAGCTGGCGAGAGAGGCTTTGATCAAAAAAATATTAAACCTAAGGGATAGCATTATCCTTTAATCTTTTTTTCAAAAATACCAGCATGTTTGGGTCAATATACCTAAATGACTGTGGTGGAGTAAAATCTTTAAATAATGTTTTCATTTCATCGAGAGTAATTGGTTGGATAACATTAACGTTCTTGATTTTTATACCAAAGGCTTTTTCGTTTTCGATATAGTCGATCATTTCTTTTTTGGTTAAACATGATTTCATCAAAAGATTATCATCGATTGAATCTTTATCAAATCTTATTATTGCATCTATTTGAAAGAAGCCAATGATTTTCTTGTCTGGTGAAGATGAGTAAATGAATATATAAGAGTTAGGCGTAAAGGACTTACCTATTTTCTTTCTGATTTCAATTGTTTTGTTTTGTGTTATAATTTCATGAGAATATCTTGGTTTAATGCTCATTAGAATAGGTTTCGACATGGCTAAAAGCTTCGCTGTTTGGGTAGAAGATAAGATAGATAATAATGAAAAATTGTCAGTAAGTATAGATGAATTACATATCAATTTTTGGTGCACAAGAAACCCTTTAATTAATTGCATTGATCTTGGTATTAAATTTTCATGCAAAGGGTATGAATTTAATGATAGTTCTTTGAATATATTTATTCCTTTCTCTATTCCTAAGGATAGAATTAAAGATTTAAGCGTTAATATGGAAGCGGATAAAGATCTAGTGTCAGCTATTTTTAATGATCATATTTCTGTTACTCGCAATGTGAAAACAAAACACGTAGTTTACAACTTAGCTTCCAATCTTGACTCTCCTTTGGCATTAAATACTAGTTTAGATTTTAATGATCTTGATGGCAGATATGATGATCGGGTTAACGTGGTCGTGAACCATGAGTTCACTAAAATATCTTTTAAACTTTCCAAGTGCATTATCGATCGTACGTCTCTTGCACAGATTGGCGACAATGATGGACTAAAATATTATATACGCTTTCGTTTGGATGGCTTAACTGAGGAAGAAATTAAGGTACTCATCCATAAAACTGAAAATTCTGATAAATATCTTAAGCCACTTAAAGATGAATTAGTGGTAATAGATTTTCGAGTTAATGAGCTTCGTGTTCTTCCAAAAGATGTAAGAATTAGTCTGGCTAATGCCTGTGCTTGTCCATTGAAGTATCATCTTTTTGTCATTCGTGATGAAACAGATGAATATCAATTATCTCATTCAGGGCAAAGTTATAAAAAATGCAGAATATTAGAAGGGGAAACTTGGCAAAAATATTTCGAAGGAAATACTTTCAAGAAAGAACAATCTTCTATGATATATCATTGGGAAAAAGATTGTAATAAATCGATTGCAACAGCAAGTACTGGCACAGGAACTTGTTCTAATACTATGGGTAATGATAGAAAAAACAATGGTCATAAAATAACCGACTTTATTGCTGTAGCTAAGTTTAAGCAAACTGAATCCCCATTTTTGACTATATGCATATACATCACATTGATAATTGTTATTAGCATTTTAAGTAACTTAATTTACGATTTTCTGAAGTGGCATTTCGAATGGTTTAAAAGTTGAGTAAAAATAATTTTTATCCTATAATAGTGCTATGTTTATATTGATTTTAAGGAGGAGGGAATGCATGTACTTAAAAGTTATGATAAAAAAGCTTTTGAGGATTTAAAGATAGATGTCCCTTCTTCAATAGGGAAGATAAATCTATTGATACTGGATAGTTATTCTGATTTTCAAAATAGCCACGTAAAAAAACTCTTTGAAAATGCCGATAACTATTATCCAAATTTTAATAATTGGTATAATCATAAGTTAATAAAGGATGTTGTTAAAGATAGTTCGGTGTGCTGTAATTACTTCAACAACCATCTTTATTCGGATGAGGTGGGAGATTTGTCAGATCTTAATTTTCCTACTGGCCGATTTGTTATTGCAGCTTCGGTGGATGAAAATTTGGCGGGTTTGTCTGTTTTAAAAAAACACCCCTCAGAATATAAAATATCTACTTTTTTTGTTGATGATAAGTATAGTGGATTTGGATTAGGGACATTATTATTAAACTACTCTCTTTCGGTACTGCGGGATAAAGGTGTCAATATTACTGTTAGTGAAGGAGCTTTGGATAAAATGGTTCCATTTCTGACAAAAAACGGCTTTAAGGAATATAAGTCAATTGTTGGAGAATATTACAAGAATAAAAAAGAAACCCATTTTGTTAAGAAGTAGAGTTAAGGTTTTTACGATACTTAATCAAGAAGTTGGCGGAGATCACAGGAGTCGCATTTGGTGATTAATCATGTTGAATTTATTGATTATTTTCCTATGTGGTTTACTGACATGCCCCCGATTATGCCCCCACATGTTTTCCTTAATGATCAGTTGGCTGATTTATGAGCGTTTCAAGCCAAGGTTGAACTGTGCCCGATGAACATCCAAAGATGTTATCCAGGGTTCTTGATCCTGCCAGGAGAAACCCTTCTGGTCAATGCGCACCAGCTCGAATCGTTCCACAAGGAAATTAACAGCATCAGTAAGATTCACTCCAGCCTCTATATGTTCCTGAATCGTCGTATCGTTACTGAACGGTGTGTCGTTGATCGTGAGGCCGTAATGATGCTCTAAAATATACGTTAATAGTTTTTGCCAAACTTGGACAGGAGACAGGCGTGACGAAACCGTCACCGTTGCCGGTACAGTTGAAATATGCATGTGTTGAGTCCCTGATAAAAGAAGAGGAAGGTGTTATCTGGTTAGAGCTGACTGGGGATATATGGCAATGTAAACGTAGCCATGAGAGCCGAGAGTGTCAGCTTCACAAGTAAGTCCGTTGTGATGCCGTGTGACGCAGTGCTGGCTGCGAGGATCAAGCTCGCCAGCCGTCAGCATCCGCTCAAGCTGTTTCATCATCAGTGGAAATGCCTGGTCCAGACGCAAAGCTTCATCGTCACTGAATGAGCCATTAAATCCTGCCCGGTCAGCCAGAAAGTATAGGCGGTTGCCTTCCTGTACCAAGCGAGCGCCGAAGCATGGCGTGATATTACGTTTTAAACCCCACTGAAGGCAGGATGCGTTCTCCGCCGATGTGCCGGATAAGGTAGTCGACTGCATTAATATATTCCTTAATGACTGAGTGGGTTGATTAGTTCACTGTCACGCGTGCGCAGAATGGCGTACGGGCCTGCCCGGTCCTGACGACGTTCAACAAAAACAGCGAGAACGCCGCTGATATCCTGAACTTCACGTCCGTAGTAATGGCAGACACTGCTATGCCACTGGTAGTGACCTGTACAGAAGGCAGATAACTTGGATTCGGGATGCTGACGATAAATATGCATCGCCTGGCGCTTACTGATGATTTTCATTCTGCACCTCATAACAAGCCACATTCAGCAAAAGACACCACTTCGTTCCCGACCACAAGATGATCCAGCACACGCACTTCCACCAGAGCCAAGGCTTTAGAAATTCGCTGAGTGACATGTTTATCCTGCTGGCTGATTTCTGTCGTGCCGGACGGGTGGTTATGCGCCAAAATGACCGCAGCAGCGTTATGTTTCAGGGCTGATTTAACCACTTCGCGGGGATGCACTTCGGTATGGTTGAGCGTGCCGGTAAACAGTGTTTCTCGCTCCAGCAGGCAATGCTGATTGTCGAGATACATTACGATGAAGACTTCCCGTTCCAGGTGAGCCATCTGCAGTTGCAGCCAAGTTTTTGTAAGGCTGGTAGAGGTAAATGACTCACTCGGTTGACGCTGGTATTTCTCCAGCAGACGTAATGCTCGCTGGATGACACGCTGCTCGTTTGCAGGAAATACCGGGGATAAATTGATCGTAGACATGGTTGCTCCTTAGAAAGAAAAGCCCTTCCGAATCTTCGGAAAGGCGTTAAGGGAAAATAGTGGAAGAGATCATGAAGCAAGCTGCAGCATATTCTCAGCCATCACCCAGAGGGCCCGGTTGAGCTTCACATCACCGTCAATACCTTTCACTGCTCGGGTATGGGCGCGCTTTCCTTTGGTTGTTCTCCCCGATAGACCGCCTTTAATCAGGTTTTCCTGAATGCGCTGATAAGTGGTCCACAGGTCGTTACTCTCATCCTGCCAGCGGCGTGGGGAAAGTATCTGCGTCTCTGTCACCGGTTGGTGCTCCTCACCGAAGCGATATGTCAGCGCCGCTTTCGCCATAGCCTGCTGAGCGGGCGGTGGCAACAAAAGCGACTGCATGGAATCGCGTTTCTCTTCTACTCGGTCAAATATTCCCAGTACTTCGTAGGCCCCTTCGATGACTTTCTCTACTACGTTGCCTTTATGCGGCACGCGTACTTCGCCAAAACTCTCACCGCAAATCAGCCCATTTTGGCAAACTGCTCTGAATAACCCCGGTAGCATCTGATATGAGCTGGAGCCGTCGTGACTGTTCAGCAGAATAATTTCGGGAACCTGTTTGCCAGTAATCTGGCCTTCACGACGCAGGCGCAGCATGTGCTTCGTATGCTCTCGTTTGCTCTGGTCGCGGACTCTGGTTTGACACGCGAAGAATGGCTGGAAGCCTTCGCGTTGCAAGTTATCGAGAAGGGTAATTGTCGGGATGTAGGTATAGCGATCACTACGGGATTCATGCTTTTCTTCGCTGAAGACACTGGGCACATAATGGGCCAGTTCGTCGCGAGTTAACGGGCGGTCACGACGAACAAGGTTGACTGCACCAAAGCGGCTGGCTAAACAGGTCATAGTTGATTCCTTTTAAAACGGGCATAAAAGCCACTCCAGTAGAGTGGCATTGGATGGAAGATAAAATGTTCAGGGAGAGGCTGGTGGCTGGCTCTGCTGTGGCGAGAGTTCTCTGTCAGGTAATGCCGGTGGTATTAGCTTTTCGGCCTGGTGATGTTGTAATCGCTGCAGAATAAAGGGTTTACTGTACTGGAAGTATCGAAGACACCACTCGTATTTAACGACTCGCCTTATGTTCAGAGGTAAGCGTTCATACGCTTTGCTGCACACCGATAAAACAAAGGCATCATCATTGATTCTGTCCTCTGCTATTGCAGCCAGCCCTTTGATAAAGGAACGATTCAGCTTTTGTCGAGAGTTAGCTTCCAGGCGAGCTTCGGAAGGTGATAGTACGTCTGGTACAGGTGTTAGAACACAAACCGTGTTGCCTGATTGGGACTTTTCAGGCAAGCGTGGCGAGTTTTTTTATGAGTCTTATCAGGCTATAGGTCATCAGGCTGGCTCCCATTGTCTGGCATACGACCGACTTACTTCTCAGCAGAGTGAGGCCTGCGACGCTGAAAACAACGGGCCAGGTCAACCCAAATGATTCTGCATCTGGCGTTGTATCGTCCGGGGATTTTTTAGTTTTCATAGGTTGATCCAAAAGGCGTCCGGTATCGCAGGAAGCTTATACCGGACTAGAAGAGTAATTAGGGGAGATCGACTGAGGCTATTTCCTCAGAAGCGTTTGTGGGGCCACTGTAAACGCCGACGTATTCATTTTGAGGGAAGATAATTACTGCATTTTTCTTCGGGTCAAAAGAGCAACCATTTAATCCTGCAATTTCGGCGGTTTTCCCGGAGCTTGTGTTTTTAACAACCAGTTTGTTGTCAGCACAACTGCTACCTTTTACATAATTCACCACATAACCGTCCTGCTCTGCGACCATTTCTCCAGCTGCTGGTTTTGGCTCAGAGTTACTTTCTTTATTCCTACTTACGCGTTTGCTGTTGTAAGGAATATATTGCGCAGCATCATTCCGCATGGTCGGTGGATCATTGTTCAGACCGAGATATACAGGACAACTGGGGACACCCACCTCGCAACTCTTTTCGACGATAGCACGTGACGGCCAGCCTTTTGTGCCGATGTAAGCAGCACCGGTTTCATCAAGGCAGTAGGTTTCCTCCCATGTGTAATTTTTATTCTGACCCGGCATAGTGCGGGTCGTGACGAGACAAGTCAGAGCCTTAACCGGTTTACTGTCGTAGCGGATAAAGTTCTGTTCAAGGGGTGATGCTGCGTACAGCAAAGGAGATATGTTCGCAGCAGCAGCCTTGCTCTGTGCCTCAGCGCTAAAACCAACTTTGTTGTTGAGTTTTACGCTGACTGCCGCATCGTTCATTTCGCGAAGCATTTCACCGCCTCTATCTGTTAGAAAGAACGTGTATCGCTCTGGGTGAATATTACCGGGAATGGTGATGGCAAAACTTAGGGCCGGAAATGAAAGCACTGAGATAACAAATAAGCGTGAAATAAACTCTGTCATGATGACACCCTGAGGACGTTTGTCGTTGGCTCTGCTGGACGTATCTGAACTCCAGCAACGAGTGGTTAAAACAGCAAACTGTGCTGTTTTGAGAATTAGGCGAAGAAGGTGCTTAACGGCTGATGCAGTCCTGCCAGGTTACCTCTTTCAGCGCTTCCTGAAGACCTACAGTTTTGAACGGTTTGGACAATGGTTTTTTGGCTTCAGTGACTTCCAGCACTCCTTCATCACTGGTGTTTTTGAGCGCCATAAATGCAGCTTCGCCTAATTGATAGTGGGTTGAGTTGATGATCAACCCTGGCTTTTTCAGACCTGCCCCAGAAGAAATGGAATAGTTCTTTGCTGGGACGCTGTAGGTGATGCCCAGGTGGCCTCCGATGCAAGTGAAGGTAATGCGCTCACCAACATCATTGTCGGCATTAATACCAAATTCCATTCCGCTGGTATTACCAAACCAGTTACCCCACTGCTGTTCCTGAATGGTCGCGTGCGCAGCGGTGGTGAACAAAGTTGCACTGAGAAAGAGTGCAGAAGTGACCTTGAACATAGAGATTCCTTACTGTTGTTTTACAAACGAAAAATGGCCCTTTGCTGTACAAAAGGCCACCTGATCCTATGCATTTGAGAGAGAATGGGATAATCGTTACTACAGATCAGTTTCCAGGAATTGATCGTTATATTCTATTGATAAAACGATCGATTCCTCGCTATTAATAGTCAGTAACTATCACTGCTTGAGTATCGATCGGTGCAATAGATCAATGTGAAGAAGTCGCGCCAGTAATACATACTGGCACGGCTTCATGTGGGTAATATAGATGTGAAATGATCTGGAATACTTTCAAGGCACTTTTATGGGGTAATTTATACTAAGTTATAAGCTCACCAGTTGCCCACAGACTAATTCAGCTCCTGTAATTTATTTCTGATTATTTTTATTTTTTTTCTTTTACGGGTAAGGTATGTATCCCTGGCACGCTTAAACTGGTTATAAAGTTCTGGTTCCAAGAAGGTTCCTCCAACATAGAAAATCCAGACTGCATGGATAGCTAAATATGTTTCTCTTGGTGTCGATGGCTGAATGATCTCAAATGCATCATGCCAGCCAATTCTATTAATACTGGATAGAGAACTGCCATTTTCCGGAAAAAGGTCTATGGTTTTATAACTCACCTTTTTTATGCCACTTTCATGCTTTGAACTCTTGTCATTATCAGCGTCATTGTTAGGTGATTTATTGTAATCCTCCTGTGCCGTACTTTCTGACATATTCTTATTGCAGATGCCATATTTGTCGTCAGCAGAACATATTGAGAGTGAATAATCTTCAACAGATAATTTAATTCCCCCCTCTGGCGCTTCTGTGCCTTGACTGTAAACGCGCTTCCTCATGGATGGTTTATTTTTCATATAGTCCCAGGCCCACTGGCATAGACCTGTATTTTCCACGGGGATATTTAACTTACGTTTTGCTTTAAACTTAACATCCCATTGAGACCTTATGTTTTTTATAAATGATAATTTATCAATGAAGTATGATGGAACTAGATCCATGAAATACAGGATAGAGTTATAACGTTCTTTGTGGGATGCGGGATGTACATGCAGCGAGTTTATTTCTGAAAGAAAAGGTTCCGATGCAATTGCATGCTGATTCTTTTGGCTAAAATTATCAAGACCTGATAGGTCAACCAGAGAATGCACATTGCTAAATTTTTGTGGCGCAACCTCCTGTTGAATATTGAGCATTTCAGAAGATAGCTGAGGATAGTATTTTTTAATACTTAACCAAACAAAATAACAAGCATGCTCATTTTTCCTGAACCATTCAAACTCTGATTCTGGAAGAAGTGAGTCAAGAAAAATTTCTATTTTTCTTTCATAATGAAGTATAGCATCAAGGACACCTGAATAATAGTCGCTGATAATTTCAGATAATAGTAAAGAGGCATCCCGTATATTCATTCGGTAAATTGAATTTATTCTTTTCATGTTTTTTAGAGGTGAGGAACGGTAGCGATCGACCATAGGTTTATTTTCCATTACAAACCAATAAAAAACGGATAGTTCTCTTTTTGTTTTTATTTTTAGCCTGTAATCCTCATTCTTTCCTTTGCTTAAACTCATCTTTTACCTCTTTGAATTCCGGACTCAATTTACAGCATATCCATTATTTTTATACTGATAATAGTTGTAGTGTATTGCATAGTCAATAAGTAGATTTTTCGTAGTTTTTTTGTAGTGTTTTTTTTGATGAAACGTGCAGTACTAGTGACAAATTACATAGAAAGTAGCTTTTTTTAGACAGGGATGTAAGGAGAGTTTCCTTATCGCCATAGTGAAAGGCCATAACCTGTCCCTGTATGCTTTCAGTAATGACTCTTCAACCACTATGGAGACTCTCCGTAGAAATGTAAAACCATACATACCTGACCTATCCATTTGAAAGGATGCCGCCCGGCGTCCTCATGTTAAATTCTTTTGGAGAAGTCATGAAAGAGATTGATATTTATAAAGACCGGTTCGTTGATATGGTTTTCATTACCGAGCTGACCAGTCTGTCTGATAAGTGGTTTTATAAAATGGCACAGCAAGGGAAATTTCCAAAACCTATAAAGTTTGGCCGCAGTTCCCGCTGGATTGAACGTGAAGTAAAAGAATGGTTAGAAGCCCGCATT
Source organism: Enterobacter sp. 3U4 (assembly GCF_057224565.1). Taxonomy (NCBI): domain Bacteria; kingdom Pseudomonadati; phylum Pseudomonadota; class Gammaproteobacteria; order Enterobacterales; family Enterobacteriaceae; genus Enterobacter; species Enterobacter sp. 3U4. Next base: position 3,965,634 of record NZ_CP136665.1, on the reverse strand, counting down.
AATGACTCGAGAGCATAAAGACAATTAAAGATAGTGATAAAAAGGTCACTAACTTTACACCATGCTTTTATACTTGCGTGCCTTGTTGCTCATGGGTTTTATGTGATTTATAAAGACGGTTTATTTATTATTGTATTTAATGCATTATCAATCGGTCATTAATGCACTCAATCATCAAACAATATCACCCCATATAAGCACTTTATACCCATCTCATTGAGGTGTTATACACTTATACTTTGTTATCACACAGACACTACCTCTGATATAACTATTCATACTGAATATTAGACAAAGACACTCATCCAATAACCACACTAATACATTGCCGGTCAGCAATGGCTGACCGGTCTCAGAGAAATACATTATGGCCTTACCAGAATCATTCCTGTTATCTCATGCTGAATATCACATTGAGAATAATACTCCCTATGTCACCATATCCGATGACAATGAATTCAGACTCAGATTAGAACAACTGGATAGTTGTCTTAAAACTATCAGCAGAGGACGTAAGTTACCTTTCGCTATTCTGTATAACCGTTCAGGATACAAAGAGAGCGCTGAGTCAGTCACCATTCTTGATGCCATCCGTTATCTTAATATGTTGCCACAAGATGCAATGAAAGTACGAATAGCTAATCCACGTATAGCTACCTTCCAGCGTCTATTTACTGGCGCCAATTTATATTCGCGTGTCCATAACGGGAAAATAGCAGGGGCAGACACTGTTACCACAGCAGAAATGCTGAATAAGCTGATACAGGATTACCGGTTTACTGTGAGCCAGGCAGGATTTAAAAAAGCATGCAGAAAGTATCAGAGGGCTTCGGTTAAAAATCTTAAGGGAGTGATGAATTACATCAGACATCTGCAGGAGCGTCATTCCCGGCTGCTGGTCTTGCGGGTTGATTTATCATGGGCAAATGAACACAAAGCTGATATCACTGCTGATGATGCCCGTAAGCACCGTCAGCAGCTGTTTCGCAATATGCAAAAGAATCCAATGTTTCGCCATGTCCTCGGGACGGTATGGAAACTGGAATATGGCCCACAACGTAAATTTCATTACCACATGCTATTTATCTTAAATGGTAATAAGGCACAACAGGATGGCGTGATTGCTCATGCTTTCGGGAGATACTGGAATGAAACTATTACTAAAGGTAAAGGCATGTTCTACAACTGCAACGCTTACAAAGAGCGTTATGAGGACTGCTGCCTCGGCAAACTGAAACGCGGTGACAGTAGTAAGGACAAGGGGTTACTTAAGGCGCTAAGTTACATCACCAAAATCGATGCCTGTGCACGTCTGGTTCTTCCGGGTAATGCCAGAACCTTTGGTCGCGGAGAAGTACGTTCATTGAAAAAAAGGAAGAGAGCATAAATATGCCGGTAAACCTAACCTGTTGTAACAGTCGGTAATGCTTCCTTCCCCCCTTCTATCTACAAAGCCAGCTAACCATGCTGGCTTTTTTCATTTGTTACGGAGTTCATGATGAATTACTTCGTCTTAGCCACTCACGCCGTCACCGTAGATGGTGAATGGGTTACACCAGAATCTGTTCAACAGGTTGATTTTGATTCATTGCTTTGTATTTACTGCAAACTGCAGATCGGTGTTCAGTTTAATCCTCTGACATCTACAAAAACGTTTGTGCACATACCGAGGCATATCAACAATGTTGCTCGGCTTAAAACATGTCGATTTAACAAGCTCCAAACAGTACCAGAAGAAACCTCGCCAAAAACTATCCCGCCTCCAGAAATGCGCCTTCGACCTACTAACACGACGATACGGCAATGGCGATGCTGCTGGTGCGATACTCACTGGCATGGGGACAAGGTTTGTCCGAAATGTCGCGACTTGATTTATGTGTTAGAAGTTTAAGAGACAGTTTCGGTCGTTAGAGTTCGTAGGTTAAATCTGAGCGTGCCGACATCTACCATTGCCTCTCTTTTACCAGGAAAAGAAATTAGGTATATTTCTACAATTCCGGAAATATAGAAATGAGATGCAAATGGAGCTTTCAAAAGCAGCAGACACTCTGAAAGAGCTGGGACATCCTACACGACTGAGCGTGTACAGAGAGCTGGTTAAAGCCGGACATGAAGGTTTACCGGTTGGCGAACTGCAGAAGCGGCTCGACATCCCTGCCTCTACGCTGAGCCATCATCTCTCATCGCTGATATCAGTTTCTCTGGTACGCCAGGAACGTCAGGGCAGAACGCTCTTTTGCCATGCTCGATATGAAAATCTTGAGGCTCTGATTGCCTTCCTGACAGAAGAATGCTGCTCAGGAACTGACGACTGCCTCACCATGCCCCAGAAGACGGAGAAGTAAAATGACAGGTGATCTTAAGAATGTTGATTCGGGTTTGCTCGACACCTCAATCACAGAGGCAAGATTCGGCGTTCCTGCCGTTCCCCATCCTCCACGTATCCTCATGTTGTACGGCTCTGTACGCGAACGTTCCTACAGCCGACTGGCAACTGAGGAAGCTGCAAGGCTGCTGACTGCCATGGGCGCAGAGGTGCGGATCTTCAATCCTTCTGGCTTGCCTCTTCCTGATGATGCGCCTGATTCGCATCCTAAAGTCATGGAGCTGCGTGAGCTGGTTCGTTGGTCCGAAGGCATGGTGTGGTGCTCACCTGAACGCCATGGTGCGATGACCGGCATCATGAAGGCTCAGATTGACTGGATACCACTTTCGGAAGGCGCTGTTCGCCCCTCTCAGGGTAAGACGCTGGCCGTTATGCAGGTCTGCGGTGGCTCCCAGTCTTTCAATGCCGTAAATCAGATGCGCATTCTTGGCCGCTGGATGCGGATGATCACCATCCCGAATCAGTCCTCCGTGGCAAAAGCCTGGCAGGAGTTTGATGAAGATGGACGAATGAAACCATCGTCTTATTACGACCGCATCGTGGATGTGATGGAAGAACTGGTGAAATTTACTCTGCTCACAAGAGGTAGCTCAGCTTATCTCGTCGATCGCTACAGCGAACGTAAAGAGTCTGCAGAAGAACTTTCCCGGCGGGTTAATCAGAGCAAAATCTGAGGGCTAGGATGAGTGATGTAACGGCATTCAACAACTGCATGAGCGCGTTATGGCGGCAACATGAAGCCGAACTCTCTCGCTTCCTGACATCGAAGACAGGTGATAGCGAAAAAGCAGCAGGCCTTCTGCAAGAGCTATTCCTGCGTGCCCGCGCTCATTCAGACAGTTTCTGCGAGATGGAGAATCCGCGAGCCTGGCTATATCGGGCGGCGAGGAATCTGCTGATTGATGATTACCGCACCACCAGGGAGTTTGTTGAGCTGGAAGAAGATGCCCCATTAACAGACGTATCCCCTGATGCAATCTCAACGCTGGATATTTGCCTGCCTGAAACATTACAGGCTTTACCCGAAGATGAGCGATGGTTGATTGAAGAGTCCGACCTTAACCGGCGTCCCCAGCAGTCTCTGGCCGATGAACTGGGAATCACGCTTACGGCGTTTAAATCCCGTTTGCTTCGAGCCAGAAAGCACCTGAAAGAAACGATGACAGAACTTTGTCAGATTGAGGCGGATGACACGTCTCCCGTCTGCTGCCACAAAAAAATGAATTAATCGCGCATCTTTTTCCCGTCACCTTCGTTTACTTCAGTGTAAAGCCAAATGACTAAACACTGAGGTAAACAGTCCATGTCAAAAATTGAGATCTTTGAAGCAGCAGGCTGCTGCGCAACCAGCAGCGTTGTGGTCAGCGACAATGCCGTCAAATGGAACGCCAACGCCGAATGGGCGAAAAAGAATGGCGTTGATATTCAGCGCTACAGCCTTGCGAAGAACCCACAGCAGTTCCTGAATACCCCCGTCATCAAAGAGTTCCTGAACACATCAGGAATGGAGTCCCTCCCCGTCACCTTGCTCGATGGGAAGCTCGTGATGGCAGGCAAACTCCCGACGCGTGAAGATATCGCCCGTTGGTCAGGTATTCCGCTTACTCAGGACTGGAGTGAAGACAACACGCAACCACGCTGCTGCAGCATTCCACGTATGCCTTAATTCCAGAGGAGCTATTACTGATGAATATTCCATTTTTAAAAGACATTCCCCCGTTCATCTTCTTCACTGGCAAAGGTGGCGTGGGTAAAACATCTCTGGCCTGTGCTACTGCGTTATGGCTGGCCGATCAGGGTAAGAGAACGCTTCTGGTGAGTACCGATCCGGCTTCCAATGTCGGCCAGGTCTTTAGCCAGACTATCGGCCACCGAATCACAGATATCAGCACCGTAGAAAATCTTGCCGCGATGGAAGTTGATCCGATGGCTGCAGCACAGGCTTATCGTGACCGCGTACTCGACCCGGTTCGCGGGCTGATGCCAGCCGATGTGGTCAGCAGTATTGAAGAACAGCTCTCTGGCTCATGCACCACGGAAATCGCTGCGTTTGATGAGTTTACCGGTCTACTGACCAATCATGAGCTGCGGGAAAAATATGACCATATCGTATTTGATACCGCGCCAACCGGTCACACCATCCGCATGCTTGAGCTGCCGGGAGCCTGGAGCGGTTATCTGGAAGCGAACCCCGATGCCGCCGCTAACCTCGGGCCGCTGGTGGGGCTGGAGAAACAACAGCACCAGTACTCAGATGCGGTTAAGGCGCTCTCTGATGCTGCACTCACGCGTCTGGTTCTGGTTGCCCGCGCCCAGGCTTCGACACTGAAAGAGGTTTCCCATACGCATGATGAGCTGTCTGCTATCGGTTTGCGGCATCAACACCTTGCCATTAATGGTGTGTTGCCGCCATTTGTGGGTGAAAATGATCCGCTGGCGCAAAGTATTTTAGCTCGGGAGGAAAAAGCGCTACTTGCTATGCCAGAGAATCTGGCGAACCTTCCCCGCTCGCAGCTGTATCTGAAGCCATTTAATCTGGTCGGTCTCGAAGCCCTGCGTGGGTTATTTACAGAGAGCGAAGCCTCGATATCTCTCCCAGCTACCACGCTGAACACTCTGGATTTACCAAAACTTGCCTCGCTGGTGGATGAACTCAGCCTGACAGGTAAAGGTCTGGTAATGACGATGGGTAAAGGCGGGGTCGGCAAAACGGCTGTTGCAGCATCGGTGGCGGTATCTCTGGCAAAACGCGGTCATAAAGTCCATCTGACGACGTCAGATCCGGCAGCACATCTGTCTTATACGCTGGATGGCTCGATACCAAACCTTCAGGTCAGCCGTATTGACCCGAAAGTAGAGACTGAACGCTATCGTCGCTTTGTTCTGGAAAATCAGGGGAAAGGGTTAGATGCAGAAGGGCTGGCGGTGCTGGAGGAAGATCTCCGCTCACCATGTACTGAAGAGATCGCCGTCTTCCAGGCATTCTCGCGGATCATCAAAGAGGCAGACGATCATTTTGTCATTATAGACACCGCGCCAACGGGTCATACGCTTCTGCTACTGGATGCAACAGGGGCCTATCACCGGGAAATGGTGCGCCAGATGGGGCAAACACATGACCATGTGATGACACCAATGATGCAATTGCAGGACCCGGAGAAGACGAAGGTGATTATCGTGACGCTTGCCGAAACGACACCTGTACTGGAAGCAGCAAACCTGCAGCAGGATTTGCGTCGGGCTGAAATTGAACCATGGGCATGGGTAATCAATAGCAGTCTGGCTGCTGCGAAACCGTCCTCACCGTTCCTGGTAACCCGAGCCAGTCGCGAACTGCCGCTGATAAATGACGTTACAGAGCAGTTTGCAAAGCGTATTGCATTAATACCACTGCAGAACGAAGAACCAGTGGGTGCGGCTCTGCTGGCAAAAATGGCAGGCTAATAGATGGGGCTGCGGCCCCATCTTCTGTAGCCAAACTTTTGCTTATACAGATTATAAGCTTAAGTGCTTAACCTGCTGTCGCGAATTTCGGTAGTTTGTAAAACACCATTACTGGAGCAATTCGATGCACATTATCAAAGCTGAAGAACAGCACATTACCGCGATACGCAATATCTATGCTTACCATGTTCTGCATGGTACAGGTAGCTTCGAAACCGAACCTCCGGATACGCAGGAAATGCTTAACCGACTGAGGAGCATTCAGTCTCGGGGATTCCCATGGTATGTCGCCCTGCAGGGCGATACGATCATTGGCTACTGTTATATTTCCCGTTACCGCGAACGCCATGCTTATCGGTTCACGGTTGAAAATTCGATATATATTGATCCGGCTTATCAGCGCCAGGGCGTCGGAAAAGCACTGCTCGACCATGCATTAAAATGGGCCGAATCTCAGGGATATCGTCAGATGATTGCTGTTGTGGGTGACAGCGCTAACGTTGCTTCTGTTGCGCTGCATATCCGCGCAGGATTTACTGAAATAGGCACATTAAAGGACATTGGTTTCAAACATGGCCGCTGGCTTGACACGGTTTTGCTGCAAATGAAACTTGGTGAAGGGAATAGTACTCTGCCAGAAGGTTCAGATCTTATGCCTTGAGGCAGGAATAAGGGGGCGTCTGCCCCCTTTATGTTTATTTCAATCGCTTACCTGTTTCATCAACAACTTTCTCGCCGTCTTCCTTAGCAAATGCACCTTTTTGCGCATCCGGAAGAATATCCAGTACCACTTCGGAAGGGCGGCAAAGGCGCGTTCCCAATGGTGTCACCACAATCGGGCGGTTAATCAGGATCGGATGCTGAAGCATAAAATCGATTAACTGATCGTCAGTAAACTTATCTTCGGCAAGCCCCAGTTCTTCATAAGGCTCGACATTTTTACGCAGCAGCCCCCGTACTGTAATCCCCATATCTGCGATAAGTTTGACCAGTTCATCGCGTGACGGTGGATTTTCAAGGTAATGAATAACGGTCGGTTCATTACCGCTGTTGCGGATCATCTCCAGCGTATTACGCGACGTGCCGCAGGCCGGGTTGTGATAAATGGTGATGTTGCTCATATCAGTATCTCATTACAAAGTGAAAGAGAGACGTAGCGCCAGCGCGGCCAGCGTTACAAACAGCACAGGCAGAGTCATGACGATCCCGGTGCGGAAATAGTATCCCCAGGTGATGGTCATATTCTTCTGTGAAAGGACATGCAGCCAGAGCAGCGTTGCCAGGCTACCAATAGGTGTAATTTTCGGGCCCAGATCGCAGCCAATCACGTTGGCGTAGATCATCGCCTCTTTAATAACGCCAGTTGCAGTGCTTCCATCGATAGAAAGAGCGCCAACCAGCACGGTAGGCATGTTGTTCATAATGGAAGACAGGAAAGCCGTCAGGAAGCCAGTACCCAGCGTCGCAGCCCAGAGTCCTTTATCCGCCAGTACGTTCAGCACACCTGAAAGGTATTCGGTTAGCCCGGCGTTGCGCAGACCGTAGACCACCAGGTACATCCCCAATGAGAAGATGACGATCTGCCATGGCGCACCGCGCAGCACTTTGCCAGTGTTAATAGCATGGCCTCGTTTAGCTACTGCAAACAGGATCACAGCTCCAACAGCCGCAATCGCGCTAACGGGAATACCGAGCGGCTCAAGGACAAAGAACCCAACCAGCAGAAGAATTAAAACTATCCAGCCGGTTCTGAAGGTTGCCAGATCTTTTATCGCTTTCGCCGGTGCTTTCAGCAGAGCCAGGTCATACGTTGGCGGAATGTCTTTGCGAAAGAACAGATGCAGCATCACCAGCGTGGCGATAATAGCGGCAATATCCACCGGCACCATTACCGACGCATACTCAGTGAAGCCCAGTCCAAAGAAGTCCGCCGAGACTATATTCACCAGGTTCGACACGATAAGCGGCAGGCTGGCCGTATCGGCAATAAAACCCGCAGCCATGACGAATGCCAGCGTGGTGCCTTTGCTGAACCCTAGTGCCAGCAGCATGGCGATGACTATCGGCGTTAGAATAAGTGCCGCACCATCGTTGGCGAACAGTGCCGCCACCGCCGCACCGAGCAGAACAATATACGTAAAGAGCAAACGTCCACGACCGTTACCCCAGCGGGAAACGTGCAGCGCTGCCCATTCGAAAAAACCGGACTCATCAAGCAGCAGGCTGATAATAATTACGGCAATAAAGGTCGTCGTCGCGTTCCAGACGATATTCCACACCACCGGAATATCTCCCACATTCACAACGCCAGATATCAGAGCCAGTCCCGCGCCCAGCATTGCACTCCAGCCGATCCCTAATCCCTTCGGTTGCCAGATAACCAAAACAATGGTCAGGACAAAAATAGCGCCTGCCAGTAACATAAAACCTCCTGACAGGGCGACTTTGTCGCCCTGTATATGCCAAAAAATTAACTCATCAACTCTCTGAGCTTTTCAATACCGGCGGGCTCTGACGCCAGCACCGGAACAAGCGCTATACGGTCAGCGTGCTGATTCTTAACAGCCTCAATCTGAGGCCGTTCCTGATGAGCACGCTGGCAAAGCAACGGAGAACGCGTATCCGCAATGGAAAGGCTGTTATTGATAATCCAGCCCCACGGATGAATCCCCGCTCTCTCGAGGTCAGCCTGCAGGTTTGCCGCTTCCAGCACCGGTGTGGTTTCAGGAAGCGTAACCAGCAGAACTTTGGTGCGTTCCGGGTCCTGAAGCTGCATCATTGGGGTAGTAAAATGACCTTTACTCCCCATTTTTTTGGCAATCTCTCGGTGGTAAGCCCCGGTCGCATCCAGCAGTAAAAGCGTGTGCCCCGTAGGGGCAGTATCCATGACAACAAACCGTTTACCCGCTTCACGAATCACCCTGGAAAAGGCCTGAAACACGGCAATTTCTTCAGTACAGGGAGAGCGTAAATCCTCTTCCAGTAGCCGTTTCCCTGCTTCGTCCAGATCTCTTCCCTTCGTCTCAAGGACATGCTGACGATAGCGTTCGGTTTCATCGTGAGGGTTGATGCGGCTGACCTGCAGGTTTTTGAGGCTGCCGTTCAGCGTTGTACTCAGATGCGCAGCAGGATCAGAGGTCGTGAGATGCACGTCAAATCCCATGTCTGCCAGCCTGACGGCTATAGCCGCAGCCATCGTGGTTTTCCCTACGCCACCTTTGCCCATCAGCATAATCAGGCCGTGTTCACTGCGAGCGATATCCTCGACCAGGCCAGAGAGCGATAAGTTTTCAGGCATGTACAGAACGTTCGTTGCCGGGAGCGGTAACGCCTCAGAATGGATATCCAGCAGTCCCTTCAATGCGGACACACCAACCATATTGACTGGCTGTAGTAATAGGGTATCTGTCGGTAGCTCAGATAAACCGGCAGGAAGATTTGCCAGTGCCTCCTGCTCACGTTGCCATATCGCAGCTGCCAGGGCGTCATGTTCAGCTTCGGCTTTAGGCAGCACACCATTAATCACCAGGTATTGGTTTTTCAGGCCAATTGAAGCCAGTTCTTCATGGGTGCGGGCGACTTCCTGCAGCGTCGATTTTTGCAGTCGTGCAACCAGAACCAGGCGGGTACGTTCAGGATCGGATAACGCCTCTACTGCATGAGCATACTGCTCACGCTGCTTTTCCAGCCCGGCCATTGGGCCAAGACAGGAAGCACCATCTGGATTACTTTCAATGAAGCTACTCCAGGCACCGGGAAGCTGGAGAAGGCGAATCGTGTGGCCCGTCGGCGCTGTATCAAAAATGATGTGATCGAAGCGGGTCAGCAGGGTAGCGTCTGTCAATAAGCCGGTGAACTCGTCAAACGCCGCAATCTCAGTGGTACAGGCTCCTGAAAGCTGCTCGCTGATACTGTTAACAACGTCATCTGGCAGAAGACCTTTGATAGGATCAACAATTCTGGCGCGGTATTGCTGGGCGGCTTCCTGCGGGTCAATCTCCAGAGCAGAAAGCCCAGGAACTACTGTCACAGGGCGAATGTTGTTACCGATAGCTTGGTCGAATACCTGGCCGACATTCGAGGCAGGATCGGTACTGACCAGCAAAACCTGCTTACCCTGTTCGGCAAGGCGGATAGCCGTCGCGCAGGAAATGGAAGTTTTTCCTACGCCTCCCTTGCCAGTAAAAAACAGGTAAGGCGGGATATTCTGTAAGAATTTCATATGTCCTCCTGACATATTCAGCAACAGGAAGTATTACCACCACAGCAGCTGGTGGGAGCTAACCCTACCTTCTCCAGCGGAATACCGAACCAGCGAGCCAGCTCAGCACGTTTTGGGTATCGCCCTGCCATCACAGTTTCACCGTCCAACAGCAGTAGCGGAAGCCCTTCTGCTCCAGATGCTTCGAGGAATGCTTTCGCTTTCTCATTCTGAACAAAGCTCATGGGCTGCTGCGCCAGGTTGTAACGTTCAACCTGTACGCCACGTCCTTTCAGCCACTGCACATCAGCAGAAAAATCAACCAGAACCTGATCGACATCTGAGCCACATACGCCGGTACTGCAGCACATTGCCGGGTCAAACACCGTTAACGTCTTCATTCTCAATACCTCACATTCGTAAAATCATATATGTTCAGGCAAATTTTTTAGATGCAAACAGCCTTACCGCTACCAAAGCAGTTTGCCGATGCCAGCTTACGGGCGATGGCCTGTACGTCGTCCTGTTGGCTTAACCAGGCCTGCTCAATCACCTGAGCGGCCCAGGAAGGAATATGCGGGGACAGGCGGTAATGAACCCACTTGCCCTGTTTGCGATCCAGCAAAAGTCCACTTTCCCGGAGCATTGCCAGATGGCGTGAAATCTTGGGCTGAGACTGTTCCAGCGCAGTACATAGATCGCACACGCATAGCTCTCCCATCTCTCTAAGCAGTAGCACGATGCCCAGGCGGGTTTCATCGGAGAGATTTTTGAAGAGTTGTAAATTGGTAAGTTTCATTGATACCTCCGACAAATATTTTTAATGATAAACAGGTTTGTACAGGAGTCAATGTCATATTCGATTTTTCATATGTGTTTTGGGGGTGGGTTGGTAGAATTTAAGAAAATTTGGTTTTGTAAAGTGGAAGTAGTCCCAATTTTCAAAATAACAGGTTTACATCACTGAAAGAGAGGATATTATCATCAAAAATTGTTCATCAAAGATGCGGGTCGTATGAGTTCTACACACCAAGAATATCTTTACAGGCAGTTATTTCGACTGAAGATTCATGAAAGCATGGGCGATGCTTTTCAGGCTCTTTTTTCGAAGGTTATGCAATATACGACCCCTGGATTCCAGGCTGTATCACCGTGGGGAAACTGGGGAGATGGTGGAAACGATGGATGGATAGAAACCGAAGCTCACTACTTCCAGGTTTATGGCCCCAAGCCTTCTAATCAAATCAAAGAGCTAGAAGCTGTTAATAAATCGATTGGCGATTTTGACAAGTTAGTTGTTAAGTGGGGAAAGGTATCAAAGTATACTTTTGTTATGAATGATTATTTTAAGGGTATTCCTGCACCTGTAGGAAATTCCCTAAAAAAGCTTGCGGACGAAAAATGCCTTGACCATGCAGGAGCTATGGGAGGGATGGAACTCCTCAAAGAGTTTATGTCTTTGTCAGAGTGTGATAAGCAAGATATTGTAGGTTTAATTCCAGACGTAGATCTGGATTTTATAGATAGTCGTGCTGTCGGCGAAGTTTTGAATTATTTGGCATATAAATCCTCTTCAGACTTGGCTTTTTTAAGCGAAACAGCACCTGATTTTGATGAGAAAATAAAAATAAATGGTATTTCTAAGCCTATAAAATTAAGGCTTGAAATGAATAGCTATCAATTATACCTAATAAATGAATTTCTCAATTCTGTAGATAATGGTTTAGAACAACGCATAGCACAGGAAGTCAAAGAGACTTATGCACAAAGTAAATTAGCCATATCTTCCGAAATTCCTGAACGAGCGGACTTGAGATATCTTTGGATGATTGATAGATTACTCCCATCAGGAATTCATGAAAATGCTAAAGCTAGCTATAGATTTGCCGCTGAGCTGATCTTGGCAAAATATTTTGAGACGTGCGATGCGTATGAACATCCAAACAATGCTTCTGCCACATAAACATATTAGATTTAGCAATTCTTTAGTAGCAATTGCTGGGTACATCCGGACAATTATAGATGAACCACTATCTGTCGATGAGCTCTGGTCGAAAATTGAACAAAAAAAATCCACAGAGCTGATAACTCCATCATTTACACAATTTATATTTGCCCTAGATATTCTATTTTGCATCAAGCAGATAATTGTTGATGAAGAAGGCAGATTAACTTTGGAAGTTTGCAATGATAATGAACTATAGTAGAAGAGAAGTTTAATGAAACTAATCCGCTTAACTTGCGATCAACCAACTTTTCACCCTGTATATTTCAATGAATCTGGATTAACTCTAATAATAGGGGATAGTTCAACTGAAAAAGAAGGGAGTAGTAATGGCGTTGGCAAAACGTTAGTACTTGGCCTTATACAGCATTGTTTAGGAGCAAATGCTGATAAAAAATTATCCTCTGCTGTTCCTGATTGGTGGTTTACATTAATTTTTTCACACAACGGGACTGAATACTTAGTTTCGAGAACGGGTAATGGGAAAAAAATAATATTAAATGATCAGCCTATTTCTTTAAAGGCATACAAAGAGTTATTGGATAAATCTGGCATATTTAACTTAAATGATAACATTCCTTATTTAAGCTTTAGGTCACTATTTAAGCGGTTTACACGATATACAAGGGATGACTGCATTAGCCCAGTTCGCACAACTAAAGAGCCTGATTTTGAAGCTTTACTCCGAACGGCATTTTTATTAGGTATTGATCATACCTTAATTTTGTCTAAAAGAAATAATAAGCATGAATTAGACAAGGTTAGTCAATCTTTAAAAAATTGGCAGAACGACGATATATTAAAAGATATGTTTAGAGCTGGTTCTCAGCCCAAAGTTCGTTATGAGTGGCTTGAGCGTGTCATTCCGAAATTGAAAGATGAGCTAGATGAATTCCAGATTCATGAAAAATATCGAGCTATAGAAGAAGAAATAAATATATTAACAAAGAAAGTACGAGAGTTAGAAAAAAATAAAAACATTATTGAATTTAGAATAAGTAATATTGATAAAACTCTTTTAGAACATCCAGATATATCAAGAGAAGATTTACTTGATTTATATTCTGGTTTGCAAAATATTTTCAAACCAGAAACATTAGCTCATTTTGAAGCGGTTGAAAATTTTCATAATTCACTTTCTTTCAATAGAAAAAGACGATTAGAGAAGGATAAAATAAATCTGCTTTCTGAATTGGAAATTCTCAGGTTTAATATTGCTGAAGTTTCAGAGCTTCGAGATCTAAATCTGCAATCTTTGAATGGTAAAAAAGCGCTTGATGAATATTCCGTCGTTGCAAGGCAACTTGCTGAATTAGAGGAAGAAAAATCAAGATTGCATGAATACTTAAACTTTGCAACTAAACTCCAAGAAAAAGCACAAAAATTAAGAGAAAGAAAAGTTGAACAAGATAGACTGGCGGTTGATTATACTTCCACCAATCCTTTATCAGAATATGATAGAATATTTGCCGAGCTTGCTGAAATATTGTATCCGAGAGTACCGGCTGGTATAGTCTTAGATGTTAATACCGGTGATAATCAAATTCGTTATGATTTAAGCATTCAAATAGAAGGAGATGATTCTGATGGTATTAATGATGCAAGGATATTATGTTTTGATTGGTTAGTATTTATGTATGGTCAAAATCATTCGATGAATATGTTGTGGCATGACAACCGCCTGTTTGCTGATATTGACCCTGGGGTGCGTTCAAGATGGTTTGCATTCATAAATGAATCTGTGAAATTTAATGGAAAACAGTATATAGCGTCGTTAAACACAGAAAACTTCCAAGCTATGGCCGAAACACTCTCCAAGTCAGAAATGGATGATTTAAGGTCAAAAGTTGTACTCACATTGCGAGGAGATAAAGCTGAGAATAAGCTTTTTGGCATTCAATTTGGAAGCAAAAAATAAAAATAAAGTGGGCTGTTAAAATGCCCACTTGAAAATTAATTAAAGCTGATATTTTAATTACTTTATCGATATACATTTCACTTTAATAAAGTTTGAATACCACTGCATCATCTCTCTACGCCCCTCCAAATACTGCGCATGGTTGTAAGTCCCACGTATCGCGTTCTTATCCACATGGGCTAGCTGCGTTTCTATCCACGCTGAGTTAAAACCTTCTTCATGGAGTATGGTACTCATCGTGTGGCGGAAACCATGTCCTGTCAGCCTTCCTTTATATCCCAATAACTCAATAACCTGATTAACGCTTTCCTTTGAGATCGGCTTCGTTCGATCGTTACGTCCGACGAATACCAGTGGGTATAGCCCGGTAATAGGTTTAAGTGACTCAAAGAGCTCGACAACCTGATCCGACATCGGAACGATGTGTGGTCGTTTCATCTTCATCACTTCAGCAGGGATCTCCCAAAGCCGCTTTTCAAAATTGATATCCTCCCAGCGGGCAAAACGTAATTCCTGAGTTCGTACCCCTGTAAGCATGATGATTTGAGTCGCAGTCTTGGTAACAACGCTACCGGTGTAACCGGCAAGATCCCTAAGAAAGTGAGGGAGTTCTTCGGCTGTCAGGAATGGAAAATGTGTTTTCTTTGGTGTTGCGAGGGCTGTGGCGAGATCGGGTGCTGGATTGTATTCAGCGCGTCCGGTCACAATCGCATGACGGAATACTTCACCGCAGCGCTGTCTGACTTTGCGCATCTTTTCTAATGCACCACGCTTTTCCATACGACGAAGGGTTTCCAGCAATTCCATGGGCTTAATTTCAGCTATAGGGCGCTTACCGATGTAGGGGAAAATATCCTTTTCAAAGGTATCAATAATTTCATCGCGATAGCGTAATGACCAACGATCCGCTCTCAACTGATGCCATTCACGGGCAATAGCTTCGAAGGTATTTTCATAGTTAAGCTTTTGGGCAATTTTCTCTGCTTTCTTTACTTCACCGGGATCGCTTCCAGCAGACAGCAGCTTTTTCGCAGCATCACGCTTTTCGCGTGCTTGAGCGAGAGAAACCTCGGGATAAACGCCGAAAGCAAGACGCTTTTCTTTACCTGCGTAGCGATACTTTAAACGCCAGTAACGTGAGCCGTTGGTAGTTACTTCAAGGTAGAGGCCGCCACCATCAGATAGCTTATACGGCTTCTCTTTGGGTTTGGCTGTATCAATTTGTCTGACTGTTAGCTTCATTGGGGGCATCTCAAAATGGGGCTATAAATCATGCCCCCCATTATGCCCCCAGAATGCACTTGATTCTGGTAGAGACAGTAGACCTCGGGAGAACATAATCAGCTTTAATTGCGGGTATTATAGGGGATTTACTTGAGACAGTGGAGTTCAGTAGAGGCTAATTGGCGGAAGATCACAGGAGTCGAACCTGCCCGGGAACGCTGGCGTCCCCAACTGGATTTGAAGTCCAGCCACCTCACCGGAGATGACGATCTTCCGCGCCTCGATTGCTACATGGAGGCGGGGCGCATTATAGCTACTTTCAGACATTTACCACATACCCCACACCACTTTTTTCACCTCTCTTTTGACTTGTACACCCCTGTTTCAGTTAATTCCTAACAAAATCCTCATGTTAGCCTTTCTTGCTTCCCAACATTTACCGCGATCACAAAAAACAAGAAACGTAATCTGCTAACCAGAAAACGCAATACACGCTCCTGAAACAATGGTTTAAAACGTTGTAACCGGTCTCAGCGCCCCCTACAGCGTGAAGGATAAAAAGATGAGCGAAGTATTGTCAGTTAAAGAGAAGATTGGCTACGGCATGGGAGACGCCGCCAGCCACATCATTTTTGATAACGTCATGTTGTACATGATGTTTTTCTACACCGATATTTTCGGCATTCCCGCCGGGTTTGTCGGCACCATGTTCCTGCTGGCGCGCGCGCTGGATGCGATCTCCGACCCGTGCATGGGGCTTATTGCCGACCGCACCCGCAGCCGCTGGGGCAAGTTCCGACCGTGGATTTTGTTCGGCGCGATCCCGTTCGGCATCGTCTGCGTGCTGGCCTACACCACGCCGGACCTCAGCCTCAACGGCAAAATGGTTTACGCCGCCGTTACCTACACGCTGCTGACCCTGCTCTATACCGTGGTCAACATCCCCTACTGCGCGCTCGGCGGCGTGATCACCAACGACCCGACGCAGCGTATCTCCCTTCAGTCCTGGCGCTTTGTGCTGGCGACGGCGGGCGGCATGCTCTCCACGGTGCTGATGATGCCGCTGGTGAATCTCATTGGCGGCGACGATAAGGCGCTCGGCTTCCAGGGCGGGATCGCCGTGCTGTCGGTGGTCGCGTTCCTGATGCTGGCGTTCTGCTTCTTTACCACCAAAGAGCGCATCCAGGTGCCGCCGAGCACCACCTCCATGAGGGAAGACCTGCGCGACATCTGGCACAACGACCAGTGGCGCGTCGTCGGCGTGCTGACCATCCTCAACATCCTCGCCGTCTGCGTGCGCGGCGGCGCGATGATGTACTACTGCACCTGGATCATGGGCTCGCCGGAGGTGTTCGTCGCGTTCCTCACCACCTACTGCGTCGGCAACCTGATCGGCTCCGCGCTGGCGAAACCGCTCACCGACTGGAAGTGCAAGGTCAGCATCTTCTGGTGGACCAACGCCGCGCTGGCAGTGGTCAGCGTGGCGATGTTCTTCGTCCCGATGCATGCCACCGTGCTGATGTTCGCCTTTATCTTCGTCATTGGCGTGTTGCACCAGCTGGTGACGCCAATCCAGTGGGTAATGATGTCCGATACCGTCGACTACGGCGAATGGACCAACGGCAAACGCCTTACCGGCATCAGCTTTGCAGGCACGCTGTTCGTGCTGAAGCTGGGTCTGGCGCTGGGCGGGGCGATGATCGGCTGGATGCTGGCAGGCGGCGGCTACGACGCGGCGGCTAAAACCCAGAACAGCGCGACCATCAGCATCATTATCGGCCTGTTTACCCTGGCTCCGGCGGTCTGCTACGTGCTGAGTGCCATCATCGCCAAACGCTACTACACGCTGAAAACCCCATTCCTGACCAAAATCCTGGGCGAACTGGCGCAGGGCGCGCGCCGCAATCAGCAGGAGTTTGAAACCCTGCCGGTCAGCAAAGAATTACAGAACTAAGAGGACGAGAGTATGAAAATCAGTGATGGAAACTGGCTTATTCAACCGGGCCTGAACGTGACCTATCCGGTTCAGGTGTTCGACGTGGAGCAGCAGGGCAATGACCTGGTGGTTTATGTGGCGCCGCGCGACGTGCGCGAACGCACCTGGCAACTCGACACGTTGATGTTCACGGTGCGCCTGTTTGCTCCACAGGAAGGGATTGTCGGGGTGCGCATCGAGCACTTCCAGGGCGCGCTGAATAACGGCCCGCACTATCCGCTGAACGTTCTGAAAGACGTGAAGGTTGAGATTGAAAACAACGCCGAGTTTGCCGAACTGAAAAGCGGCAGCGTCAGCGTGCGCGTCACCAAAGGCGAGTCCTGGGCGCTGGATTTCCTGCGCAATGGCCAGCGCATTACCGGCAGCCAGCTGAAAAACAACGGCTACGTGCAGGACAGCAATACCGATCGCAATTACATTTTCGAACGTCTGGATCTGGGCGTGGGGGAAACCGTCTACGGTCTGGGCGAGCGCTTCACCGCGCTGGTGCGCAACGGCCAGACGGTCGAGACCTGGAACCGCGACGGCGGCACCAGCACCGAGCAGTCCTATAAAAATATCCCGTTCTACCTGACCAACCGCGGCTACGGCGTGCTGGTGAATCATCCGGAAAACGTCTCGTTTGAAGTCGGCTCCGAGAAGGTCTCCAAAGTGCAGTTCAGCGTGGAAGGGGAATATCTTGAGTACTTCGTGATCGACGGCCCGACGCCGAAAGAGGTGCTGAACCGCTATACGCAGTTCACCGGGCGTCCGGCGCTGCCGCCTGCCTGGTCGTTCGGCCTGTGGCTCACTACCTCGTTCACTACCAACTACGACGAAGAGACGGTAAACAGCTTTATCGACGGCATGGCCGAGCGCGACCTGCCGCTGCACGTGTTCCACTTCGACTGCTTCTGGATGAAGGCCTTCCAGTGGTGCGACTTCGAGTGGGACCCGGTGACCTTCCCGGATCCGGAAGGCATGATCCGCCGCCTGAAAGAGAAAGAGCTGAAGGTCTGCGTGTGGATTAACCCGTACATTGGCCAGAAATCCCCGATCTTCCGGGAGCTGAAAGAGAAGGGCTATCTGCTCAAGCGCCCGGACGGCTCCCTGTGGCAGTGGGACAAATGGCAGCCGGGGCTGGCGATTTACGACTTCACCAATCCGGAAGCGTGCCGGTGGTATGCCGACAGGCTGAAGGGCCTGGTGGAGATCGGCGTCGACTGCTTCAAGACCGACTTCGGCGAGCGTATCCCGACCGACGTGCAGTGGTTCGACGGGTCCGATCCGCAGAAGATGCACAACCACTACGCCTACATCTATAACGAGCTGGTGTGGAACGTGCTGAAAGAAACGGTGGGTGAAGAAGAGTCGGTGCTGTTTGCTCGTTCGGCGTCCGTCGGTGCGCAGCAGTTCCCGGTGCACTGGGGCGGCGACTGCTACGCCAACTATGAATCGATGGCGGAAAGCCTGCGCGGCGGGCTGTCGATTGGCCTGTCCGGCTTCGGGTTCTGGAGCCACGATATCGGCGGGTTCGAAAACACCGCCCCGGCGCACGTCTACAAGCGCTGGTGCGCGTTCGGGCTTTTCTCCAGCCACAGCCGCCTGCACGGTAGCAAATCCTACCGCGTGCCGTGGGCGTACGATGATGAGTCCTGCGACGTGGTGCGCCACTTCACGCAGCTGAAGTGCCAGCTGATGCCGTACCTGTACCGTCAGGCGGCGCTGGCCCGCGAGCTCGGCACGCCGATGCTGCGCGCGATGATGCTGGAGTTCCCGGACGATCCGGCGTGCGATTACCTCGACCGCCAGTACATGCTGGGGGATTCGTTGATGGTCGCGCCCGTGTTCTCCGAGGCGGGCGACGTGCAGTTCTTCCTGCCGGAAGGCCACTGGACGCACCTGTGGCACAACGATGAAATTCAGGGCAGCCGCTGGCATAAGCAGCAGCACGATTTCATGAGCCTGCCGGTCTACGTGCGCGACAACACGCTGCTGGCGCTGGGTAACAATAACCAGAAGCCGGACTACGCGTGGAACGAGGGGACGGCCTTCCAGCTGTTTAAGCTGGACGACGGTGCAACGGCGGTGAGCGAAGTGCCTGCGGCGGACGGCTCCGTGGCGTTTACGCTGAAGGCGTCACGTCGGGGCGACATCGTGACCTTTACCGGCGCGGGAGACGCGCAAAACTGGTCGGTATGCTTGCGCAACGTGCAGAAGTTGAGCGGCGTTAAGGGCGGCTCACACGCGGGCAGCGAGTGGGGTGTGGTGGTGAAAGCGGAGGGGGATGAGGTGGTGGTTCACCTTTAATTCCCCTCACCCTAACCCTCTCCCCAAAGGGGCGAGGGAATGGTTTGCACCCTCTCCCTTTCAGGGAGAGGGCTGGGGTGAGGGTGGCGTTGAAACCACACCGCCCATCATCGTCTGCTGCACCTGCTGCTTATCCATATTTACCGCGCTCAGCTTCCCATTTACCGTTGGCTTCAGCGGGGCATTTGCCTGCACGCTGCCGCTGGCGGTGAGCTGAATATTGCCGTCGCCCGCAATCGGCAGCGCAGGCCAGCCCCACTGCTGCAGCACGTTGAGCGGCACGCCGCGCCCGTTCAGGCTCACCGTAGTCTGCCGCTGCGGAAGCTGTGAAACCGTCGCCGTGGCTTCCAGAATGCCTTTCTCGGTAAACGCGCTCAGGTCGGTAATGTTTACCGTGGCGGCGTTGGCATTCAGCGCCAGCGACGGACGGCGCACGTCCACGCGGTTAAAGGTCGCCGCCGCGCCGTTCAGGGTTGCGCTGCCGCCCCAGACGCCCCACTGGCGATCTTTCGCCAGCTGCAGGTTTGCGCCATAGCCGTCCAGAGAGGTGATTTGCCACGGGAAGGCGGGATCGATGTCGATCACCAGGTTGCGGCTCAGGCCAAATTTGTGCAGCGTGACGCTGTTCAGCCATTCCGGTAGAGGCTCCATCCACAGCGTTTTCCAGTTCTGTGGCAGGGTGTACTCCAGCCCGGCGATGGCGACATCGTCCAGGACCAGCGCTTTACCGTCGCGCAGCCAGTTGCCGGAGGTGCGTACCATGCCGCCTTCCCACCGAGAGGTGAACTGACGCAGCGCCATGCCCTGCGGGGAAAACTCCGCGTTCAGGATCGGGTCAAACAGATGCAGGGAGCCGTAGATAAACTCGCTGGCGTTCATCGACAGACGACCCTCCTGGCTCTGCCAGTCGCCTTTGCTGAGAGTCAGATTGCGCAGGCTTAAATCGAGATCGGTCACCGCCCAGTCCGGGCCCTGAAGCCGGGCATCGGTCACGTCCAGACGACCAATCTGCAGAGAGGGGATAGTGGCCAGCGGCGCGAAGAACGCGGTCAGCGTTTTATCGCTCTGCAGGCGGATTTCGTTCAGACGCATGGTGTCGATAATCCAGCTCCCGTCGGCGTTGCGCAGGGCGGAGCCGGTGAGTGAGCCCCGGGCCATATCGGCACCAATCGTGTTCAGCACCACCTCCTTGCCGTTAAGCTGGCCCTCGATCAGCACGTTGGTGGCCGGTACGCCGTTCAGAGTCAGCGAGCCTGCGCTCATCTGGATCTGCGCGTTGTTCCCCAGCACGTTGCCGGCCTCCGGCTGCCATGGGCTGACGCCGCCCGTGACTTTCTGCGCGCTCAAGTCCCATTCGGTATTCGGGCTGTTAAAGGCCATGTTGTTCAGCTGCAGGCGATCCGCCTGGAAAGGCAGCGGCGCCGTCTGCGGCGAGAGATTCAGCGTGCCGTCGAACAGGGTGATGGTGTCCATATGCAGCGGATCGGTTATCTGGCGGCTGCTCAGGCCAATATCGACTTTTTTGGCTACCAGCGTGGCGGGTTTTCCGTCCCGACCGAAGGTGACGTTTTCCAGAATGATGTGGGAAGGCGACGAAAAGCGGTGATTCATCTTGTCGAAACTGAGTTCATAGTCGGTATTCACCGTCACCCAGCTGCTGACCTGAGACGCGCCCCAGCGGGTCTGGAGCAGAATGTAGAACGCCAGTAGCACAATGAGCAGGGCTACCAGAAGATAGATGAGGAGCTTTCCAATAAATTTCATGGTCTTCCATCCCGCAAAACGCACATAAGGGAGTTATGCACGATTTATGCGCAATCCTCAAGGCGGGAATGGTGTAATTAGATGTCACGGCAGGCATTGACTGCCTGCCGTGAGAGAAATCAATTTTTCTCAGGCGGGAAAACGAGGTTCAGCACGATAGCGGTGATACCGCCCGCGGCAATGCCGGAAGAGAGCAGGTTTTTCACCCAGTCCGGGGCAAACTGCAGGATCAGCGGCTGCTGAGAAACGCCCAGACCCACGGCCAGCGATAGCGCTATAATCATGATCGCGCGGCGGTTCAGCGGCTCGCGGGAGACGATACGCACGCCGGAAGCCGCGATAGTGCCGAACATGACCAGCGTTGCGCCGCCCAGCACCGGCTCAGGAATGTGCTGCACAAAGCCGCTTACCGCCGGGAACAGGCCGAGTACGATCAGCATCAGCGCCACCACAAAACCGACGTAGCGGCTGGCAACGCCGGTCAGCTGGATCACGCCGTTGTTCTGACCGAAGCAGGAGTTCGGGAAGGTGTTGAATACCGCAGAGACAAACGAGTTCAGACCGTTCGCCAGCACGCCGCCTTTCAGGCGCTTCATGTACAGCGGGCCGGAAACGGGCTGCTCGGAGACGTCGGAGGTGGCAGTGATGTCGCCGATGGTCTCCAGAGAGGTGATCATAAAGACCAGCATCAGCGGCAGGAGCAGGCCCCAGTCAATGCCCAGACCGTAGTACAGCGGCGTAGGGACAGTGATCAGCGCGCTGTTGGTCGGCGCGGTGTTCTCCGGCAGCATGCCCAGCGCCCAGGCCAGCAGGTAACCCGCCGCCATGGCGATCACCAGCGAGGCGACGCGCAGGTAAGGGTTACGCTGACGGTTAAGCAGAATAATGATGGCCAGCACGACGCCTGCCAGCAGCAGGTTTTTCGGCGCGCCGAAGGTGTGGTCGCTCATGGCGGCATAGCCGCCGCCGATGGAGGTCAGGCCCACCTGGATCAGCGACAGGCCGATAATCATCACGACGACGCCAGAAACCAGCGGGGTGATAACGCGGCGAGCCAGATGCAGAACGCGGGAGATCACCATCTCCGTACAGCTGGCCAGCATCAGCGTGCCAAACAGCGCCGCCATCATGGTCGGGACATCCGCGCCGCCGGTTTTCAGGGCCGTACCGCCCATGATCAGGGGAGCCACAAAGTTAAAGCTGGTGCCCTGAATCGACAATAATCCTGACCCCACCGGACCCCATGCTTTAATTTGAATAATCGAGGCCACGCCGGAGGCGAAGAGAGACATGCTGATAATGTGCTGCGTGTCCTGCGCCGGTAAGCCGAGCGCCTGGCAAATCAACAGCGCCGGAGTGATCACCGCAACAAACATCGCCAGAAGATGCTGGCAGGCGGCGAAAAGCGTCTGCGGCAGCGGCGGGCGGTCTTCAAGGCGGTAAATCAGTTCGCTATTTTGCTTCTGCGCAATCGGTTGCGCATCAGGCGACTCTATGGTGTTAACGGACATCGGCGGCAATCCCACGGTGGAAAAGCGGGCATTTTATCTGACCACCTGGTAAAAGCAAACGATTGCCAGCAAAAAAAGGCAAGAAAATCTGCCGCTGTGAGCAGGTTTTCTACAACGCATCGGGGAAAAAAATTACACTTTTTGCGCCGGGGGCTCATGAAGAGCGCAAACCGGCCCAGGATAACGCCGCGTGTGTATGGAACACGCGCAAAAAAGGAGCCTTCAATGATTCATCTCGACACGCTGTCGACACTCGTTGCCGCAACGCTGGTTTTACTGCTTGGTCGTAAGCTGGTACATAGCGTTTCCATTCTGAAGAAATACACTATTCCTGAGCCTGTCGCCGGTGGTCTGCTGGTGGCGCTGGCCCTGCTGGTGCTGAAAAAAAGCCTGGGCTGGGAAATCGATTTTGATATGTCCCTGAAAGACCCGCTGATGCTGGCTTTCTTTGCCACCATCGGCCTGAATGCCAACCTGGCGAGCCTGCGGGCGGGCGGTAAGGTGCTCGGTGTATTTTTGATTGTGGTGGTGGGGCTGCTGCTGATGCAAAACGCCATTGGTATCGGGATGGCGTCGCTGCTGGGACTGGATCCGCTGATGGGGCTGCTGGCGGGGTCGATTACCCTGTCAGGCGGTCACGGTACCGGAGCCGCGTGGAGCAAGTTGTTTATCGAGCGCTACGGGTTTGAAAACGCGACGGAAGTGGCGATGGCATGCGCGACCTTTGGGCTGGTGCTGGGTGGCCTGATTGGCGGCCCGGTGGCACGCTATCTGGTGAAGCACTCCACCACGCCGGACGGCAGGCCGGACGATGAACTGGTGCCGACGGCATTCGAAAAGCCGGACGTCGGGCGCAGCATTACCTCGCTGGTGCTGATTGAAACCATCGCGACGATCGCCATCTGCCTGACCGTGGGCAAAGTGGTTGCGCAATGGCTGGCGGGCTCAGCGTTTGAGCTACCAACGTTTGTCTGCGTGCTGTTTATCGGGGTGATCCTGAGCAACGGTCTGGCGCTGATGGGCTTCTACCGCGTGTTTGAACGGGCGGTGTCGGTGCTCGGCAATGTCTGCCTGTCGCTGTTCCTCGCGATGGCGCTGATGAGCCTCAAGCTGTGGGAGCTGGCCTCGCTGGCGCTGCCGATGGTGGCGATTCTGGCGGTACAGACCCTGTTTATGGCGCTGTACGCCATGTTTGTCACCTGGCGGATGATGGGCAAAAACTACGATGCGGCGGTGCTGGCGGCGGGTCACTGCGGGTTTGGTCTGGGGGCCACCCCAACGGCTATCGCCAATATGCAGGCGATCGCCGAACGCTTTGGACCATCGCACATGGCGTTTCTGGTGGTCCCGATGGTCGGGGCGTTCTTTATTGATATCGTCAACGCGCTGGTGATTAAGCTGTACCTGATGCTGCCGATGTTTGCCTGAATCAGGCGTTGGAATAGCGTTCGGTTTCCGGCATCCAGCGTTCAATTAACGCTGCCGCTTGTTCGGGGTAGCGCTCGTGAATGTGGCGGGCGAGGCGCTGAACTTCGGGGATCATGGCCTGATCGCGCAGCAAATCCGCCACTTTGAATTCCGCGTTCCCCGTTTGACGCGTGCCCAGCAGCTCACCGGGGCCTCGGATCTCCAGGTCTTTTTGCGCAATCACAAAACCGTCGTTGCTGTCGCGCAGCACCTGCAAACGCATTTGGGCGGTTTTCGAGAGCGGGGCTTTGTAGAGCAGGACGCAGTGGGACGCTACCGCGCCACGGCCAACGCGTCCGCGCAGCTGGTGGAGCTGGGCAAGGCCCAGACGCTCCGGGTTTTCGATAATCATCAGGCTGGAGTTCGGGACGTCCACGCCGACTTCGATTACCGTGGTGGCGATCAGCAGATGCAAATCACCCTGTTTGAACGACTGCATCACCGCCTGCTTTTCGGCAGGCTTCATGCGTCCGTGAACCAGGCCCACGTTCAGCTCCGGCAGCGCCAGCTTAAGCTCTTCCCACGTGGCTTCGGCAGCCTGCGCTTCCAGCAGTTCCGACTCTTCAATCAGCGTACAAACCCAGTAGGCCTGACGCCCTTCGTGGGTGCAGGCGTTGCGCACGCGGTCGATGATATCGCTGCGGCGCGTGTCAGGAATGGCGACCGTTGTGACCGGCGTACGGCCCGGCGGCAGTTCGTCTATGGTAGAAGTATCCAGATCGGCGTAAGCCGTCATCGCCAGGGTGCGCGGGATCGGCGTGGCGGTCATGATCAGCTGATGCGGGTGGAAGCCCTGCTGCAGACCTTTCTCCCACAGCGCCAGACGCTGATGCACGCCGAAGCGGTGCTGTTCATCGATAATCACCAGCGCAAGGCCGTTGAACTGCACCTGCTCCTGGAAGATAGCGTGCGTGCCGACAATCATCTGCACCTGCCCGCTAGCGATGGCCTCCTGTTGCGCAAGGCGCGCTTTTCCTTTTTGCTTCCCGGCAAGCCAGCCCACTTCAATACCGAGTGGCGCAAACCAGGCGCGGAAATTGTTGGCGTGCTGTTCTGCCAGCAGCTCGGTCGGCGCCATGAGCGCCACCTGTTTACCGTTAGCAATCGCGCGCAGGGCCGCCAGCGCGGCAACCAGCGTTTTACCGGAGCCCACGTCGCCCTGCACAAGGCGCATCATCGGCACGTCGAGCGCCATATCGCGTTCGATTTCGGCGGTGACGCGCGCCTGCGCGCCGGTGGGTTTAAACGGCAGCGATGCCAGCAGCTTATCTTTGAGCGCATCATTCTGGCTTAACGGCTGAGCGTGGAAACGCTGCGCGCCCGCGCGAAGCGCCAGCATGCTCAGGTTATGTGCCAGTAATTCCTCAAGGATAAGACGCTGTTGAGCGGGGTGTTTACCGCTTTCTAAATCGCTGAGCTGCAGCGTTGGCGGCGGGCGGTGCAGGGTTCGCAGCGCCTCGGGCAGGCTCATCATGCCCTGCGCCAGCTCGGGCGGCAGCAGCTCGGTAATGGCGCAGGTATCCAGCAGCTCCAGCGCCTGATCGGTGAGCTTGCGCAGCGTTGCCTGCTTGATGCCTTCGGTTGTCGGGTAAACCGGGGTGAGCGTCTCCTGCATTTCCGGCGTGCTGAGATCGCCCTGCACGCGGTACTCCGGATGGATCATCTCTGCGCCGTATTTCCCGCGTTTGGCTTCGCCATAGGCCAGCACCCTGCGGCCCGTTGCCAGGCTGTTTTTCATCGCCGCGCTGAAGTTGAAAAAACGCATGGTGAGAATGCCGGTGCCGTCGCTGATCTGACAGGTCATCATCCGGCGTCCGCCGAAGGTGATGTTGCAGTTCAGGACTTCGCCTTCAACGGTGGCGTAAATGGCGGGAAGGAGATCGCCAATCTTGTATAGCTGGGTGCGGTCTTCGTAACGCAGGGGGAGGTGAAGCAGGAGATCCTGCACCGTGTGCAGGCCAATTTTCGCCAGCTTATTGCTTTGCGCCGCGCCCACGCCCGTCAGGCTGTTAAGCGGGATGGCATCCAGCAGGCGGCCTTTCATCGCTTACCCGGCGTACTGCATAGTGGCCCACCACTCGGCATCGGCTTCAATTTCGCCCTGCGCGTTGACGTGGGGGTAAGGCAATTTTTTCTGCTTCGCAACGCGAGCCAGCACCGGATAGCCACCTTCAAACAGCAGGCGCTGCTGTTCCTCTTCCGGCAGCATGCTGTTGCTGCGCTCGTACATCCCTGCATTCTGACGCTGACGCTGCGCTTCATACAGAATAAGCGCGGACGCCACGGAGACGTTGAGAGACTGGACCATGCCGATCATCGGAATGATGATGTCCCGATCCGCCAGATCCAGCGCTTCCTGGGTGATCCCGGTTTTCTCCTGACCCATCAAAATGCAGGTCGGGCGGGTGTAGTCGATCTCGCGGAAATCTACGGCTTTAGCGGACAGGTTAGTGGCCAGGATCTGCATCCCGCGTCCTTTCAGGTGCGATACGGCTTCGCCAATGGTGTGATGATTTTTGACAGAGACCCAGCTGTTGCTGCCAGCCGCCGCTGAGACCGTATTGCGCATACGGCCGTCCGGCCAGACGGCGTGCACTTCATGCACGCCGACGGCATCTGCGGTACGGACGATAGCAGAGACATTATGCGGTTTATGGACCTGCTCCATGCAGACCGTCAGGTCAGGCTGACGCCTGGCGAGCATTTCGCATATCCGCGCATAACGTTGTGAATTCATAAACCTAGTTTCGGTTTCGGGTGACTTTAATCACGTCCGGCATGACGCGGATCTTGCGCATAATATTCGCCAGATGCACGCGATCGCGGGCGGTCAGACGAATAAAGGCGCTATACACGCGGCCATCTTTTTCTTCTGTATTCAGGCTCTGAATGTTGGAAGAAGCCGTGTTGATCGCTGCCGTCAGGTTCGCCAGGGCACCCTGGTGGTTGAACATATCCACCTTAATTTCGGTGATAAATTCCTGCGCGGTCTCTTTATCCCACTCGACCGCCATAAACTTCTCGGCTTCTTTCTGGTAGCCGCGAATGTTACGACAGGATTCGTGGTGGATAACCAGCCCTTTGCCCGGACTGACGTGCGCAATAATCGGGTCGCCAGGAATTGGACGACAGCATTTTGCGAAGGTGATCAGCACCCCGTCCGCGCCTTTAATCGGCAGGTGTCCATGGCTTTGCGTGGTTGCAGGGACCGCTGTCGTGTCGCCTTGCTGCAGGTTCTTCGCCACCACCACGCTCATGGCGTTGCCGAGGCCAATCTCTGCCAGCAGGTCGTCAAGCGACGCGAGCTTCATGCGCTCCAGCTCACGCTGTACGTTCTCCTGCGGAATTTCAGCCAGCTTACGGCTGCCGCCCAACGCGTGGTTGAGCAGACGACGCCCCAGGCTGACGGAATCATCGCGCTTGAGGTTTTTCAGCAGCTGGCGAATTTTGGCGCGTGCTTTGGAGCTCACGACAAAGTTCAGCCAGGCGGCGTTTGGACGTGCGCCCGGCGCGGTAATAATTTCTACCGTCTGGCCGCTGGAGAGCGGCTGAGACAGCGGATAAGGCTGTCTGTCGACGCGCGCGCCGACGCAGGCATGCCCGATATCGGTATGCACGGCGTAAGCGAAGTCGACCGGCGTTGCGCCCGCAGGCAGTTCGACAATACGACCTTCTGGGGTGAAAACGTAAATCTCATCCGGGAAGAGATCGGATTTAACGCTCTCGATAAATTCAAACGAGCTACCCGCACTCTGCTGAAGCTCCAGCAGGCTCTGCATCCAGCGCTGAGCGCGGATTTGTGCGGTCGTGCTGCTTTCGCCACCGTGCTCTTTATACGCCCAGTGTGCGGCAACACCCATCTCTGCCATCTGGTCCATGTCTTCGGTGCGAATTTGCACCTCAACAGGCACGCCGTGTGGCCCGATCATCGAGGTGTGCAAAGATTGATAGCCGTTCGCTTTTGGAATGGCGATGTAATCTTTCATACGCCCCGGACGCGGTTTGTAGAGGCTGTGCATCTGCCCCAGCACGCGATAACAGGTGTCTGAGTCATGCACAATCACGCGGAAGGCGTAGATATCCATGATCGAGTGAAAACGCTGCTCCTTGAGCACCATTTTGCAGTAGATGGAGTACAAATGTTTTTCGCGACCGCTGACGCGGCACGGGATTCCCGCTTCCTGTAAGCGCCCTTCAATTTCCGAGAGGATTTTTTGAATCATCTCTTTACGGTTACCGCGTGCGGCTTTCACCACCTCTTTAATCACACGATAGCGGTTCGGGTACAACGCTTCAAAACCCAGCTCTTCCAGCTCGGTTTTAATGTGATGAATACCTAAACGGTGCGCCAGCGGACTGTAGATTTCGAGGGTTTCACGGGCAATGCGGCGACGTTTATCCGGGCGAAGTGAGCCCAGCGTGCGCATGTTGTGGGTACGGTCAGCAAGTTTGATGAGAATGACGCGAATATCCTGCACCATCGCCATAATCATCTTGCGGAAGTTTTCGGCTTGCGCCTCTTTCTTGTCGCGGAAATTCAGCTTATCAAGCTTAGAGACCCCTTCCACCAGTTCGGCAACGCTTTTGCCAAACAGCTGTTCCATGTCCTGATAAGTGGCAGGGGTATCTTCGATCACGTCGTGCAGCAGAGCGGCCATGAGCGTTTCGTAGTCGAGTTTCATCTCGGCCAGAATACAGGCCACCGCTACCGGGTGCGTGATATAGGGTTCACCGCTTGAACGTGTCTGGCCCTCGTGAGCGTCACGTGCAACGAGATACGCCTGCTGAAGACGCTTAATCTGGTCTTCAGGCAGGTAGGTTTGAATCAGTTGATTCAGGCTTTCAAACAGATACAAGGGCGACCCGCAGGTTTAATTAACGACGACCTTCAGCAATAGCGGTTACGGCCTGCAGTTCTGCGGCTTCCTGCTCTTGCTGCTCCTGGCGCTCACGCACGTCGAGGATCTGGTTGTTGATCAGACCTTCTTCGATTTCGCGAAGTGCAATAACGGTGGTTTTATCGTTTTCTTCCGGTACCAGCGGATCTTTACCGCCTACCTGCATCTGACGAGCGCGACGCGCGGCGACCAGCACCAGGTCAAAACGGTTACCAATTTTCTCTACAGCGTCCTGAACAGTTACGCGTGCCATACTTAAAATGCTCCACAGGTGAAGAAATGACTGGGCATGATACTGAAAGTGGGTTCAGTCTGCCAACAGTTTGGTGATTAATGCGTCATGTCGCTGCTTCTGGCGGCTCATACGCAGACGTTCTGCACGAAGAATAGTTTTGAGATCGCTCAGCGCGGCATCAAAATCATCATTCACAATAAGGTAATCATATTCCGCGTAATGGCTCATTTCTGCAACAGCCTGTTCCATACGCTTTGCGATCACTTCTTCGCTGTCCTGACCGCGGCCACGAAGGCGGCGATCCAGCTCATCTTTCGATGGCGGTAAAATAAAGATACTGCGCGAGTCAGGCATTTTCTTGCGAATTTGCTGTGCGCCCTGCCAGTCGATATCCAGGAA
The DNA here is from genome assembly GCF_057224565.1 of Enterobacter sp. 3U4. Lineage (NCBI taxonomy): Bacteria > Pseudomonadati > Pseudomonadota > Gammaproteobacteria > Enterobacterales > Enterobacteriaceae > Enterobacter > Enterobacter sp. 3U4. Next base: position 3,935,897 of record NZ_CP136665.1, on the reverse strand, counting down.
CACATTCACGCCCGTGGCCAGAACCTGCTCAATGGTTTCACGCGAGGTACCGTAGTAATTACCGAATACTTCAGCGTGTTCAAGAAACGCGTCTCTGCCGATCATCGCTCTGAATTCGTCGTGATCCACAAAGAAATAGTGTTCACCGTGCACTTCACCCGGACGCGGCGCTCGCGTGGTGTGAGAAACAGAAACCTGTGTGTCGTACAACGGTTGGGTTTTTAACAGTGCCTGAATAAGGCTGGATTTACCCGCGCCACTAGGGGCAGAAACAATATAAAGCGTGCCTTGAGCCATGAGAGTCTTTTGTATGTGTTAACGAAGAAGTCCTACATACGGGCTTATTATACACGTCACCGCCGTGTGACGTAGCCTTTGTCACACTTTTTCCCCTCGATTATTGAATTTTGCGTGCCGTTTTCAGGTTTTATCTGTGGTTTTCAGTAACCAAAAGAAATACCGGATAGCGTCTCGCATTGCGAAACGTTGCCGTTAGCGTTGTTTCAGGCATCGGGGTATACCTCCTGCAACGCAAAGGAGGGGTAGCGATGTGGCGATGGATAAGCGGGTTAATGCTGTTGTGGTGTGGCTATGGCGCGGCGGTATGTCCGGTCTGGTCGCAGGCAAAAGCAGAGAAAGAGATGGCGTCGTTAAGCGCGCAAATCAAACGCTGGGATGAGGTTTACTGGAAGCAGGGCGTAAGCGAGGTTAACGACGAAGTTTACGATCAGCTTCACGGGCGTTTAACGCAGTGGCAGCGCTGTTTTGGCAGTGAGCCTTCAGAAGAGAAACTCCCCGTGCTGACGGGGAGCGTAAAACATCCCGTTGCCCATACGGGCGTACATAAGGTGGCCAGCAAAGAGGAACTGAGCAAGTGGATGCTAACGCGGCAACAGCTGTGGATGCAGCCCAAAGTTGACGGTGTGGCGGTAACGCTGGTCTATCGTGACGGAAAGTTAACCCAGGCTATCAGTCGCGGTGATGGCCTGAAAGGGGAAGACTGGACCGGGAAGGTACGTTTAATCCCGTCTGTTCCGCAAAAGCTCACCGGCAAGCTGGCGAACAGCGTCTTACAGGGCGAGCTTTTCTGGTTAAGCGAAAATCACATTCAGCGGCAGATGGGTGGGATGAACGCTCGCGCAAAGGTTGCGGGTGCGATGATGCGCCAAAAGGATAACGCGCTATTGAATAAGCTCGGCGTATTCATCTGGGCCTGGCCAGATGGGCCGAAAAATATGCAGACATCTTTAGCTGAACTGTCTCAGGCCGGTTTTACGCTGTCGGCACGGTATACGCTTCCCGCCGAATCTGTTGATGGCGTCGAGAAACAGCGCGCGGGCTGGCACGTGACCGCATTACCCTTTGCCACGGATGGCATTGTGGTGCGTTCGGCGGATGAACCCGCGGGCGAAGATTGGTTACCGGGAGAAGGCAACTGGGTCGTTGCGTGGAAATATCCTCCTGCAGCCCAGGTCGCTGAGGTGAGTGATATTCATTTTTCCGTAGGGAGAACGGGCAAAATGTCCGTTGTAGCCGCGCTGGAACCCGTGCAGCTGGATGATAAACAGGTGCAGCGGGTGAGTCTGGGCTCGGTTGAGCGCTGGCAGCGGCTGGATATTGCCCCGGGGGATCAGATCCAGGTCAGCCTGGCCGGGCAGGGTATTCCCCGGTTTGATAAGGTGGTCTGGCGCGGTACGGACAGACATAAACCTGAGCCTCCCGCCTCGCGTTATCATGCGCTTAGCTGTTTCTATGCTTCGCCGGAGTGTATGGAGCAGTTCTTTGCCCGACTGACGTGGCTCAGTTCAAAGCAGGTGTTTGATATTGAAGGATTAGGCGAGTCAGGCTGGCGAACCCTCTGGCAGGTTCATCATTTTGAACATCTCTTTTCATGGCTGTTATTAACGCAGGCGCAGCTGCAGGCTACACCGGGGTTTTCCTCAGCACGCGGGCTGGCGCTCTGGCACCGATTTAATCTGGTGCGCGAGAAGCCGTTTATCCGTTGGCTCATGGCAATGGGTGTGCCATTGACTCAGGCTTCGCTGAAGGCAATGGGAGACATATCGTGGCAGAAGATGAGCGGGCGCAACGCAAAGGACTGGCAGACCCTGCCGGGAACGGGAGAGGAGAAAGCGCGACAAATCGTTAACTGGATGCACGCGCCTCAGATTGATGTGCTGGCGAAATGGCTCGCTGAACAACACATCAACGGGTTCTGAAGCTAGTGGGCGCTGTGTTTGTAATGAAAAACGGGCAGCCCTAGCTTCAAACGCAGCGCCAGCATGCGGGCCGTAAAGCCAAACAGCAGCGTCGAGATGACCACCACGTCATGGTTCGAAACGTAATGCTGCAGAGCGATATAAAGCACCGCTGCCGCAAAGGAGATGCCGGCATACAGTTCTTTTTGAAAGACCAGAGGAATGCGCTTGCAGAACATATCGCGCAGCACACCGCCGAATACGCCCGTGACCACGGCGGCAATGGTAGCGATAACCGGTCCTTCCCCCATATCGAGCGCGATTTGCGCACCGATGATCGAAAAGACAATCAGCCCCAGCGCATCAAGCACCAGGAACAGGCGGCGAAGATGGGGCATAACGGGCGCCACTATGGTGGTTAATACGGCGGCCGTCGCCACGATAATCACGTACTCAGGGTGTTTAACCCAGCCGAGTGGGTAATGGCCAAGCAGAATGTCGCGCACGGAACCGCCGCCCAGCGCTGTCGCGGTAGCAATAATGATTACGCCGAAGGTGTCCATACGGCGACGTCCGGCTGCAAGCGCGCCGGTCATGGCTTCTGCGGTGATGCCAATGAGATAAAGGATGTGAAGCAGCATATACCCTCCGGTGTGAACGCGGGGGAGATTAGCGATTTGTGCGCAAGATCACGATTGAGATTTTCTAAGGCGAGTCATATTGCCCTATAAAATCTTATTAATCTATCTTGAGCAGGCTTGATGATAGGCGGTAATGCGTAAAAAATGACGTTGATAGGGATTAGAAATAATAATGGGTGGTGCGGTCGACACCACCCGAAAGTCATTACTCGATATTCTGGATCTGCTCGCGCATCTGCTCAATAAGCACTTTCAGCTCAATCGCTGAATTCGTCACTTCTGCATTGATCGACTTAGACGCCAGGGTGTTCGACTCGCGGTTGAACTCCTGCATCATAAAGTCCAGACGGCGGCCCACAGCTTCTTTCTTCTTCAGAATGTTGTAGGTTTCTTTAACGTGCGCTTCCAGACGGTCCAGCTCTTCAGCGACATCGATACGCTGTGCCATCAGCACCAGCTCTTGTTCCAGACGGGTGTTTTCCAGCTGAACTTCCGCTTCTTCCAGTTTGGCGACAAGGCGCTCGCGCTGCCATTGCAGAACTTCTGGCATATGGGCGCGGACTTTCGCTACTTCGATGCTCACGCCTTCAAGGCGCTGCTCAATCATCGCTTTCAGCGCCTGTCCTTCGGTTTCGCGGGCAACGATAAAGTCGTCCAGCGTTCCGTCGAGCGCTGCCAGGATTTCAGCGGCAATGGCATCCAGATCCTGCTCACCGGCCGCCATGACGCCAGGCCAGCGCAGAATATCAACCGGGTTGATTTCGCCTTCATCGCTCTGCATTTTGACCCAGTTCGCCGCATTCACGAGCTGTTTCGCCAGTTTTTCGTTGAGGATGAGTTCGCCCTGTGCGCTGGCATCAGGCTCAAAGCGCAGGTTACATTCCACTTTCCCGCGCGTCAGACGCGTACGGATGCGTTCACGTACGACAGGCTCAAGGCTGCGGAACTGCTCCGGCATACGGAAATACGTTTCCAGGTAACGCTGGTTTACCGAACGCATTTCCCATGTGGCGCTACCCCAGCTACCCTTGATTTCACGCCGGGCGTAGGCGGTCATACTGCGGATCATAGACATTCCCGTTTTTAAAGGAGAGATGGGGGGATTATAGCTTTCGGGGGCTTCTCAGGATAGGAATAAGCGCCCTTTATCCGTATAATGCGCAGCCACATTCGTTTCAAGCCGGAGAATCCATCATGCGTCCATCAGGTCGTAGCGCCAATCAGGTGCGTCCCGTCACCCTGACCCGTAACTATACAAAACACGCTGAAGGCTCCGTGCTGGTTGAGTTTGGTGACACAAAGGTTCTGTGCACCGCGTCCATCGAAGAAGGCGTTCCGCGCTTCCTTAAAGGCCAGGGCCAGGGCTGGATCACCGCAGAGTACGGCATGCTGCCGCGTGCGACCCATACCCGTAATGCCCGTGAAGCGGCAAAGGGTAAGCAGGGCGGTCGTACCATGGAGATTCAGCGTCTGATCGCGCGTGCGCTGCGCGCCGCCGTTGATCTGAAAATCCTCGGCGAATTCACCATCACGCTGGACTGCGATGTGATTCAGGCAGACGGCGGTACGCGTACGGCCTCCATTACTGGCGCATGCGTGGCGCTGGCGGATGCTCTGAATAAGCTGGTTGCGGCCGGTAAGCTGAAAACCAACCCAATGAAAGGCATGGTCGCGGCGGTGTCCGTGGGTATCGTTAACGGTGAAGCGCTTTGCGATCTGGAATACGTTGAAGATTCCGCAGCCGAAACCGACATGAACGTGGTGATGACCGAAGACGGTCGCATCATTGAAGTACAGGGCACGGCGGAAGTCGAGCCGTTCACCCACGAAGAGCTTCTCTCCCTGCTGGCGTTGGCCCGAGGGGGAATCGAATCCATTGTAACGACGCAGAAAGCGGCGTTAGAAAATTGATTTTAAAGGCGACCAATGAGTCGCCTTTTTTTTGCCTGTAAGACAGAAAACCAAAGGAGCAAATCCATGAAATCGTATCAGCGCCAGTTTATTGAGTTTGCGCTTAACAAGCAGGTACTTAAGTTTGGCGAATTTACGCTGAAATCCGGGCGTAAGAGTCCCTATTTCTTCAACGCCGGGCTGTTTAATACCGGGCGCGATCTGGCATTGTTAGGCCGTTTCTATGCCGAAGCGCTGGTAGATTCAGGGATTGATTTTGACCTGCTGTTTGGCCCGGCCTATAAAGGCATTCCAATTGCGACCACCACCGCGGTGGCTCTGGCGGAACACCATGACCGCGACGTGCCGTACTGCTTTAACCGCAAAGAGGCCAAAACCCACGGTGAAGGCGGGAATCTGGTCGGCAGCGCGCTGCAGGGCCGCATCATGCTGGTCGACGATGTGATCACGGCGGGCACGGCGATCCGAGAATCGATGGAGATTATTCAGGCCAACGGTGCGACGCTGGCTGGCGTGCTGATTTCTCTGGATCGACAGGAGCGTGGTCGTGGTGAAATTTCCGCTATTCAGGAAGTCGAGCGCGATTACAGCTGTAAAGTTACGTCGATTATCACCCTGAAAGATCTGATTGCGTATCTGGAAGAGAAGCCTGAGATGGCGGACCATCTTGCAGCGGTACGTGCGTACCGGGAAGAGTTCGGGGTGTAATTAAATTGCCCGGTGGCGATACGCTTACCGGGCCTATCCGTTCGTAGGCCGGATAAGGCGAAGCCGCCATCCGGCGATGGCGTTACTGTAATTGTGCCGCCACTAACGGCCAGCGGGCGTCAAAATCGTCCGTTGGACGGTATTTGAATTCGCTACGAACAAAGCGGGAGAGCATCCCTTCACAAAACGCCAGAATCTGGCTAGCCAGCAGCGTTTCATCAATGCTGTATCCTTCGCCTTCACGCATTTTCTTCTCGCGCAGTACCTGGCGCAGCTGCGCTTCAATGCGTTCGAAAAGCTGGTTAATGCGGCCCTGCAGTCTGTCCTGCTCAAACATCAGCGCGTGGCCGGTGAGGATACGGGTTAAGCCCGGATTCCGTTCACCGAAGCCCAGAATTAACAGCACAATCAGACGCAGACGCGCGGTGGTGTCTTTTTCGTCTTTCAGAATCAGGTTGATGCGCGTGATCAGGCTGTCTTCAATAAACTCGATCAGGCTATCGAACATCCGGGTCTTGCTCGGAAAATGACGGTACAGCGCCGCCTCAGACACGCCTACGGAGGCGGCCAGTTTAGCGGTGGTGATGCGTTGACTGCCATCGCTGGATTCAAGCATCAGAGCCAGAGATTGAAGTATTTCTTCGCGACGATTCCTTTTCGCGGTTTGTTTTTCTGCCATGTTACAAAATACCCCTGAAAATAAGCACTTGCCAGGCTGGCATCCACACAGCGACCGCAAACTGACGTTTGCGGTTTGTTATTGCATTATGACGCTGTGAGATACGTGTCTTTCGAGCCGTTATTTACGCCCGGAATGGCCGAAGCCGCCTTCGCCACGGTCTGTGGCGTCAAAGTCTGCCACCAGGTTAAATTCTGCCTGTACCACCGGTACAAAGACCATCTGTGCGATACGCTCGCCCGGTTCAATGGTGAAGCTGTCCTGACCACGGTTCCAGACGGAGACCATCAGCTGACCCTGATAATCGGAGTCGATCAAGCCCACCAGATTACCCAGCACAACGCCGTGCTTATGGCCCAGACCAGAACGCGGCAGGATCACCGCTGCCAGAGACGGGTCAGCAATGTGAATCGCCAGGCCCGTTGGAACCAGGGTAGTGGCACCCGGAGCCAGTTCTACGGCGTCATCGAGACAGGCGCGCAGGTCAAGACCGGCAGAGCCGGAGGTGGCATAGGTTGGCAGCGGGAATTGCTCGCCAACACGCGGGTCCAGAATCTTAACGTCGATTTTTTTCATCATAACGGGTAACGATCTCGTCCAGTAATTGTTGGCCCAGGAGTTCCTTGCGCTCAAGCGGTAAGACTTTATCTCCATCCTGCCAGAAAAGGTGCAATGCATTGCTGTCGCTGTTAAATCCTTGTGTGGCCAGCGATACGTCGTTCGCGCAAATCAAATCGAGGTTTTTGCGGGTACGTTTTTGCCGGGCATATTCTTCCACATTATTCGTTTCTGCGGCAAACCCAACAACGTATGGACGATGGCTTTTTAGTGCGGCGACTCCGGCAACAATGTCCGGGTTTTTAACCATTTTTAATGTTAATTCATCGCCTTGCTTTTTAATTTTAGCCTCGGCGATCGTCTCGGCACGATAGTCTGCGACGGCCGCACAGCCGATAAAAATCTGCTGGCTTTGCGCATGTGCCTGCACGGCGGCTTCCATCTCCAGAGCGGTGGTCACGTCAATTCGCTTCACAAACGCAGGGGTAGGCAGCGATACCGGGCCGCTCACAAGCGTGACGTTCGCGCCACGCCTTGCTGCGGCGGCGGCAATCGCAAAGCCCATTTTGCCGGAGCTGTGGTTAGTGATGTAGCGCACCGGATCCAGCGGCTCGCGCGTGGGACCCGCGGTAATCATGATGTTGAGATGTTGCAGATCGTTGACAGGCGAAAAATGGGCTGCGGCCATATCAACAATCGTCAGCGGATCAAGCATGCGGCCCGGGCCAACGTCGCCGCAGGCCTGGCTGCCGCTGTCCGGGCCCCAGATAAGCAGACCGCGTGAGGCCAGCGTCTCCAGATTGCGCTGGGTGGCCGCATTACGGTACATCTGCTGGTTCATGGCAGGAACGACGGCAACAGGCGCAGGCGTGGCCAGACAAATGGTAGAGACCAGCTCGTTTGCCATACCGGCCGCCACCCGAGCGATTAAATCAGCCGTGGCGGGGGCGAGGATAACGAGGTCTGCCCATTTACCCAGCTCAATATGGCCCATCGCGGCTTCGGCGGCCGGATCGAGCAGGCTGTCAGATACCGGGTATCCTGAAACGGCCTGCAGGCTCAGGGGAGTGATAAAGGCTTTACCGCCTTCGGTTATCGCGACCCGCACGTCAGCCCCGCGCTCGCGCAGACGACGCACCAGCTCCGGCGCTTTATAAGCAGCAATGCCGCCGCTCACGCCAAGAACGATTTTTTTACCGGCCAGGCTCATCATGATTCTTTCCTGTTGGGTTTCACCAGAGAGCGGGCATTTTATCACAATCCCCAAATCGGGGTGATTTTGTCCTTCGACCAGTTTGCGAGGCGCTACGCAAGAATGCAATCTGGCCGTCGAGCGACGGATTGGCCTGTGGCAGCATGCGGTTAAAAAAGGGAGAAAGAGTATGGAAGAAGAGGATGAGGAGCTGCTGCCGCGCGAAAAACTGCTGCGCTATGGCGTCACTCTGTTAAAAGACGATGAACTATTGGCGCTCTTTTTACGTACCGGAACGCCAGGAAAAACGGTATTTACGCTGGCAAAAGAGCTGATAGCACATTTCGGTTCGCTATACGGTTTACTGACTGCCGATCTGGCGCAGTTTAAGCACGTTGAGGGGATCGGTGTGGCGAAATATGCCCAGCTGAGGGGCATTGCTGAACTTGCCCGCCGTTTTTACAATGTCCGTATGGAGAAGGAAGATCCGATCCTGACGCCAGAAATGACGCGTGAATTCCTGCAAAGTCAGTTAACCGATATTGAACGCGAGATCTTTATGGTGATCTTTGTCGATAACAGAAATCGAGTGCTTAAACATAGCTGTCTCTTTGCGGGCACATTGAGCCACGTTGAGGTGCATCCGCGTGAAATTGTGCGGGAAGCGATAAAAGTGAATGCAGCGGGCGTGATCCTCGCGCATAATCACCCCTCTGGCTGTGCAGAACCGAGCAGAGCTGACAAAGAAATCACCGAACGCATTATCAAATGCTGTCAATTCATGGACATTCGTGTGCTGGACCATCTGATAATTGGCCGCGGTGAGTACATTTCTTTCGCAGAACATGGCTGGATTTAGGCTATTTCTCGCGATCCATCGGGATCTTTGTCTGTTCGGGACTTGAGCACACCGCCGAGTCAGCGTATACTACGCCACCTTTGAGAATCTCGGGTTTGGCATTTGGGCCTGGCAATCGAGAGTTCACTTAGAACTATGCGATGACCGGGCTGTAAAGCCTGACGAGGCGCCGATACCCCATACGAAGCTCGAGCTAATTTGATTTTTGGAGAATAGACATGTCCCGAGTCTGCCAAGTTACTGGCAAGCGTCCGGTGACCGGTAACAACCGTTCCCACGCACTGAACGCGACTAAACGCCGTTTCCTGCCGAACCTGCACTCTCACCGTTTCTGGGTTGAGAGCGAGAAGCGTTTTGTCACCCTGCGCGTATCTGCTAAAGGTATGCGTGTAATCGATAAGAAAGGCATCGATACAGTTCTGTCCGAACTGCGTGCCCGTGGCGAAAAGTACTAAGTACTTAAAGAGGAAATAAATCATGGCTAAAGGTATTCGCGAGAAAATCAAGCTGGTTTCTTCTGCTGGTACAGGTCACTTCTACACCACCACGAAGAACAAACGTACTAAGCCGGAAAAACTGGAACTGAAAAAATTCGATCCAGTTGTACGCCAGCACGTACTGTACAAAGAAGCTAAAATCAAATAATTTTAGCCTCCTTGTATCGAAAAACCCCGCAACTGCGGGGTTTTTTGCATTCAGTATCTCAACGGAGGAACTATGCCTGAATTACCTGAGGTAGAAACCAGCCGTCGCGGCATTGAGCCCCATCTGGTTGGCGCGACGATTCTTCACGCGGTGGTCCGCAATGGACGTCTGCGCTGGCCGGTGTCCGATGAGATCCACGCGTTAAGCGATAAACCTGTCCTTAGCGTACAGCGTCGCGCGAAATACCTGCTGCTGGAGCTACCCGACGGCTGGATCATTATCCACCTGGGGATGTCCGGGAGCCTGCGCATTCTTACCGAAGAGCTGCCTGCGGAAAAGCACGACCACGTCGATCTGGTGATGAGCAACGGCAAAGTGCTCCGTTACACCGACCCACGGCGCTTTGGCGCGTGGCTGTGGACGAAGGAGCTGGAAGGGCATAACGTGCTGGCGCATCTGGGGCCAGAGCCGCTCTCAGACGCGTTTAACGCGGAATACCTCAAGGCTAAGTGTGCGAAGAAGAAAAGCCCAATTAAGCCCTGGCTGATGGATAACAAGCTGGTGGTCGGCGTGGGGAATATCTATGCCAGCGAATCGCTGTTTGCGGCCGGGATCCATCCCGATCGGCTGGCCTCTTCGCTGTCGGCGCAGGAGTGTGAGCTGCTGGTCCGGGTGATTAAAGCCGTATTACTTCGCTCGATTGAGCAGGGCGGAACAACGTTGAAGGACTTCCTGCAAAGTGACGGCAAGCCGGGCTATTTTGCTCAGGAGCTGCAGGTATATGGCCGTAAAGGCGAACCGTGCAGAGTCTGCGGCACGCCAGTGATTGCCACGAAGCACGCCCAGCGCGCCACGTTTTACTGTCGTCAGTGTCAGAAATAGGGCTACTTTAGCTTTTCCATCAATGCCTGGTGGACGTTAACCGGCAGGAAATGGGTCACGTCCCCGTGATGACGCGCCACCTCTTTCACCAGCGTGGACGAGATAAACGACCACTCTTTGGAGGGCATCAGGAACACGCTCTCCAGCTCCGGCATCAGGTGGCGGTTCATGTGCGCCAGCTGCATCTCATACTCGAAGTCTGCCACCGCGCGTAAACCACGGATCAGAATGTTTGCCTGCTGAGCGCGGGCGAAGTTTGCCATCAGGTCGCTAAACCCGACCACCTCAACATTCGGCAGGTGCGAAATGGCATCTGTGGCGAGCTGTACGCGCTCGTTGAGATCAAACATCGGTTTTTTGCTGGGGCTGGCGGCAATGGCCAGGATCACCTTGTCGAACATGCACGCCGCACGGGTGATGATATCAAGATGACCGTTGGTGATCGGATCGAAGGTACCCGGATAAATCGCTTTTGTGCTCATGGCTCACGTTTTCTCTGAGTAGCCGCGGCAGAGCGCCCACAGCTCGGTGTATTTGTTGAAAGTATACTGGGCATTCACTACCGCGAGTAACCAGCCCTGCTTGCCGTCCAGGACGCCACCACGCAGCAGCAGCGTTTTCAGAAACGCGCCCAGCGTGTGGGTGAAGATACCCGTCAGCGAGGCCTTCTTGCCGCGCTGGTGACGCTCCTGCGCCCATGCGGTGGCATAGTTGAGCTGTTTACGCTGAAAGCTTGCGAAATCACGGCAGGTCAGGTGCAGCAAATCGCCCGTCAGGGGAATCACCTGGGCGCTATTGCAGTTTAGGGATTCATGCACCAGGTTGTCGTTGTACTGATACTGCTCGCGCTCGTAGAGGCGCATCACGCGGTCAGGATACCAGCCGCTGTGGCGCATAAAACGGCCAAGGAAGTAGTTGCGGCGGGCAATGCTGTATACGGCGCCAGGCTGGGGCGAAGAAAGCACCGCCTGAATGGCCTGCTGAAGCTCCGGTGTGATGCGCTCGTCGGTGTCGAGCATCAGGACATAATCACCTGTGGCATACCCCTGCGCGCGCTGGCGTTGAATGCCATAGCCTTGCCAGTCAGCATCGATAAAGACTTTTGCGCCCGCTGCCCGGGCAACGTCCACCGTGTTGTCCGTACTTCCGGAGTCAAGAATGACTATCTCGTCAGCCCAGGCAACCGACGCCAGGCAATCCGGAAGCAGATCGGCGGCGTTTTTGGCGATCATTACGACCGACAGACGTGTTGACATCAGTGGCTCCGCTGAGGCAGATAAGGTTGCAGAAGCTGCAGCAGTCGGGTCAGTGCGCCCTGGTTCTGGTGCAGCACTTCGACGGCATGACGTCCGTACCACAGGCGATAATCTTCGTCAGTCAGAAGGGTCGATACCTCTTTAACCACCGAGTCCGCATCGGTCACGGTAATTAAACCATCGGCCTGCTGTAATTTTGCGCAGATATCTTTAAAGTTAAACGTGTGCGGCCCCATCAGCACCGGAATGGCGTGGGCTGCCGGCTCCAGCGGGTTATGACCGCCGCGCTCGACCAGACTGCCGCCGACAAACGCGAGGTCAGCAATGCCGTACAGCAGCATCAGCTCGCCCATCGTATCGCCAATCACCACCTGGGTGCTGCCGGAAGGGATTTCACCGCTGCTGCGCAGCGTGAAGCTGAAGCCGCCTTTCTGGACCATTTCACGGGCATCCTTGAAACGCTCCGGATGGCGAGGCACGAGGATCAGCAGTAAATCAGGGAATTTTTCCAGCAGCTTGCGGTGAGCCTGCAGGATAATCTCTTCTTCGCCATCATGAGTACTGGTTGCAATCCAGACCTGACGACGTGGGGCCCACTGGCGACGCAGTGTGATCGCACGAGCGGCGAGTTCAGGGGTAACGGAAATATCAAATTTCAGGCTGCCCGTTACCGCAAGCTGGTTGCGTTTGAGGCCCAGAGAGATAAAGCGTGCTGCATCTTCTTCATTCTGCGCGGCAATTAGCGTGATCTTGCTGAGCAGGCGGCGCATAAATTTACCCAGCTTGCCGTAACCTTTCGCCGAACGCTCTGACAGGCGGGCATTAGCAATTACCAGCGGGATTTTACGGGCATGCAGAGCGGAAATCATGTTCGGCCACAGTTCGGTTTCCATCACGATCACCAGCTTCGGGCGCACGGTGTTGAGGAAACGATTCATGGCGCAGGGCAGATCGTAAGGCAGATAGACGTGCTGCACGTCTTTACCGAAAGCGGATAACGCGCGCTCTGAGCCGGTCGGCGTCATCGTCGTGACGGTGATTGGCAGCGAAGGGTAGCGGTGACGCAGGGCGCGAACCAGCGGAATCGCCGCCAGCGTTTCACCGACAGAAACGGAATGCAGCAAAATACCGTCCGGTACGACTTTATTGCGGCAGAAGCCATAGCGTTCAGCCCAGCGTTTACGATACGCAGGCGCTTTCCGGCTACGAAGCAACAGTCTCAGCCACACCAGTGGCTGAATGATGTAGAGCAGAGCGGTATACAACAATTCCAAGCGATTATCCGTTTTTTTAGTTTCGGCGGGCAAATTCTAAGCATTTAGGCCAGGTAAAGCTATCTCTTATGCCAGATACCGTTTCAAACGGAAATAACGTCGACCCAGCCGCCAGCGCAGACGCAGACTTTTTGCACTTTTCCAGATGAGTTTCCAGATGCCTGTTTCGAAGAACTCTTTAATAATCATTGATTTCTTCTTCTCATCCTTCATGTTGTCGAAGGTGTGAATAATTCCCAGCCCCTCTTTGGCAATTTGCCAGTGGCAGGCAGGGATCCCTTTTACTTTATCCGGGTAGCGCTGATTGATGGCATCGAGCATCTGCAGGATTTTCATGTAGTGACGCGCGGAACGAATCAGCGTGTCGTCATTGTCCGGCATATGGGACACCGATGCAGAGTGAATGTAGTAGTCGTAATAACGTTCACTGGTGTACTGAACCCGCTCTGCCGCGAGCAGCACTTCGGTGGTCCACGGGATATCCTGATGGCGCAGGCCGGGTTCGAAATGGAAACCGTGTTTACGGATAAAGTCGTGGCGATAGATGTTCAGCCAGGTGACATGAAGGAATTTACGCGAATCCAGCGCCATTTTTAACCACGCAGGGCCAGCCATGACCCCTGTCGAAGCCAGTTTGTCTTCAGGGAAGATCGGGCGCGAAGGTTTCTTGTTATTCTCCCAGACGTAGTTTCCGTTGCAGGTGGCGACGTCCAGATCCTGCGTGACGGCCATATCCAGCAGGCGCTGGTACATGCCCGGTTTAAAGACATCATCAATATCCGGGAAAGAGAGATATTGACCCGTTGCAACGGCCAGACCGGTGTTACGCGCGATGGATACGCCCTGGTTTTGCTGTTCTATAACCTGCATCTGCGGCAGTTTTTCTTGCCAGTTTTCGACGATCTCCATCGAGCGGTCAGTAGAGCCGTCATTGACAATAATGACTTCCATGCTGTCGATGCGTTGATTCACAAGGCAGGTAAAGAACTGATCCAGGAAAACTTCACCGTTGTAAACGGCAACCACCACGCTTAACAATGGGGCTGAATTTTGCATAAGAAACCTGATTATTTTTGATTGTCGACCAGAGCAATATATTGCTGGCAAATGGCATTGATGCCGAACGGCGCGATGGTGGCATCGCCAACGACCGGCGGGGCGGTATAAATATCCGCCAGCGTTTTTGCCAGTGACTCGTCATTTAACTCTGCCAGCCCGCGCGCCAAGGCTCCGGTAAGGATTTCGGCGGGACCACCTGGGCAATTTGTACTGACCGGTGGCGTCTGGCAGATAATGGCTTCAACCAGCACATTACCAAAACCTTCGCAGTCAGAACTTAACACTAAAAGGCGTGCCCCTTTGATCCAGGGATAGGGATTGGAATCGAACGGCCGGAAAACCGTTTTGTTTTCAATACCCAGCTCGGCAGCAAGCTGCTTGAGTTTTTGAATTTGCGCTTCGGATCCATTGCCCATCATGACCAGCGTTGTGTCAATTTTACTCAGAGCGAACGCACGTAAAAGACGATCGTGGCGTTTGTGCTCATGAAAGCGGCCAACATGAATGATGTAATCTTTTCCCTGCATCTCGAAAGGCGCATCCGCCAGACGCTGAATTTCAGGAATATCGAAAGGATTATGGATAACCGCCTTGCGTCGAAGATTGAGCGCCAGCGTCTCGGAAAGATCTTTCAACACGGCGCCTGAGACGGCGACAACGTTGCGGTTTTCGTAGGTATGACGAATTTTAAGATGTTTAAACCAGCGCGAAAGTCCGCTGCGATGGCGAAGATAGGAAAACGAGAACATGCCGTGCACGCAGAACCAGACTTTGTCAGGTTCCAGCGCGCGGCAGTGCGCCACAATGCGGTCTGTTTTGTGCAGATGAGAGAACACCACATCAAATTTGCCGCTGCGCTCAGCTCGCTCAATCGCGTGATCCAGCAGTTGGGCGCGGCGTGGGATTTCCGTCAGCTTACGCCACGGTTTTTTACATGTGTCCTGAACAACCTGATAATCGATGCCTTCCGGGATGGCGTAGTCGCACACTTTCCGCAGAGAGAATAGAGAGACCTGATGCCCCATTTCTATTAATCCGCGGGAGAGTGTGAGAACCGTTTTTTCGGCTCCTCCACCGGGTAAACCATCAATAATCATTAGGATGCGCATTTTTAATCCAGTAATTTTTGATAAAGCGTAATAAGCTGACTTGATAGTTTTTCGGGAGTGGCGTCTTTTACACGTTCACGTGCTGCTCGTCCCATATTGTTATTTTTTTCCAGTGAAGGGATGGCGGCTACCGCTTCCTTCAATGTACTGATATCAAGTGCGTCACAATAAAATCCGCTCTGGCCTTGTTGAATAAACTCTGCACCACCGCAACTCTCTGAAGTAATGACGGGCAAGCCGCAGGCCATCGCTTCAAGAATGACGTTAGGAAAGGGATCATACAGCGTTGGCAACAGTAAACCATCGGATAGCTGATAAAAAGGCAGAGTTTCTTTTTGCATCCCCAGGAAACGGATTTGCCCCTCACAGCCTAACGAACGGGCGAGGTCGCGATAACGACGTTCTGCTTTATCTTGCCCAACCACAATCAGCCAGGCTGATGTTCCAGCAATAGCGCGTATGGCGCTGGCTAATCCTTTTCGTTCAAACCCTGAGCCTACGAAACAGAACACAACGGCATCGGCTGGCAAACCAAATTGTTGGCGCAGCATCGCACGCTGTACATCCTGGGCTGGAACGAAACGGCTGGAATCAATAGAATTATAAATCACATGAATTTTATTTGCGTCAATATCAAAGTCTTCAACGATTTCTCGTTTGATCATCTCCGCATTGCAGATTACGGCTTTTAACTCAGGCGCCTGATACATTTCCCGTTCCGCACGCATCACGTAGCGGTGATAGCGGTCATACATCAGCATTTGCGCACGCCAGGCAGGTAAAATGCGCGCGCGCTGAAGCAGCCAGCGACGATGCACTCCATCACCCGCGCGATAGATATCACAACCCGGGATGCGCTCATGGCTTTGAACAATATCAAACTGCTGTTGCTGCCACAGAGCGCGAGCGGCCTGTGCAAATCCGCGTTCTCGACTGATGCGGCCCCATTTTTGAGGATTGCAAATGTGGATATGCCAGTCGTCTTGCTTCTCTCCCTGCCACTCACGCGTAATGACGTTGAGTTCAAGGTTCTGATTGCTCAGCGCGGTGAGAGCACGCGAAACGAAGCGTTCCGCTCCGCCATCAGGGCGATACTTTTGGCGAACAATGGCCAGACGATGGTGTTTCATGACAGATATCTCCTTGCGGCGGAGACGACAGCATCAACGGGAATGGCGTCGAGATAGCGTTCTTTCGTTTTGGTATCAATGGCATCCGGGTCGGGCAACGGGCCGTAATCGCCGGCCCAGATCACTTCCCCTTTAACCTGCCACGGTGACCAGAAGGTCAGTTTTGATGGACCAAACAATGCCACGCAGGGGGTTTGCAGCGCGGCGGCCATATGCATTGGAACGGAGTCAACGCCAATAAAAAGACGCGTATGATCGATAAGCGATGCCAGTTGACGCAGCGTCAACTGGCCTGCCAGCGAAACGACGCCGGTTTTCGGTGCGGCAGCGAGAATGCGATCGATCATCGCCAGCTCTTTTTTATCCGGCCCCGCGGTGAGCACAACCGTATGACCATCCTGCTGCAGTGCAGTAATGGTTTGCGCCATTTTGTCTTCGCTCCAGCATTTAAAGAACCAGCGGGACGTCGGCTGGATCACGATGTAGCTGTCGCCCACACCTGCCTGAGCCAGTTTATGACGGGCATAATCCCAGTCTTCTGCGGCGTAGGCCATGGTGACGGCAGGCTGCGGCACGACCGGTAATGGTGCCAAAATGGAGAGATTCTGTTCGACCGTATGCAGGGATTTGTGGCCGTCGACAGAGACCAGATCGGTGTGACAAAAACGCCAGAATGCACTGTTGCGTTTGTTAAACGCGAATCCGAGGCGAACGGGGGCACCGGTGAAGCGGGTGACGATCGCGCTACGCCATTGATCGGCAAGATTAATCACCAGATGATAATGCTGATTTCTTAACGCACACAGCAACTGCCACTCTTTTTGAAGATGCTTCAGCGTGCCCAACTGCTTCCATTTACGGTCGATTCCATAAATTGTACCGATCGCCGGATGCGCGGCGAGCATATCGCGCGTTTCTTCATACAGCAGGACATCAATCTGCGCCTGCGGCCATTTTTGACGTAACGAATTAATGACGGGAGTGGTCAGCAACATGTCGCCATGATGGCGGAGTTTGATAAGTAAAATGCGCAAATCAGGTGTGTCAGGTAAGTTATTCATCATCATCTTATCGGCGTTGTACTAATGGCAATTCTAATAGACCTGATAGCGACTTGCACTCTTTCTCCATAATCTTAGTAATTTCCCAGGAAGGGTTTACTCATGCTTTGGAGAGTGCGTAACATAGCGCTAACTTTCCTGTCTTGCGGACTCATTATGAACAAACCAGCGTTTATCATCACAATTGATACTGAGGGCGATAATCTCTGGCAAAATCACCGCGTCATCAAAACGGAAAACGCACGCTATCTGGCGCGTTTTCAGACGCTTTGTGAACGTTTCGGCTTTAAGCCCGTGTGGCTGACCAATTACGAGATGGCGATCGAGCCTGTTTTCATCGAATTCGCCAGGGACGCGATCGCCCGAGGTCAGGGGGAAGTGGGGATGCACCTTCACGCATGGAATAGCCCGCCGGAACACGATCTCACGGGTGATGACTGGCGCTGGCAGCCTTATCTGATTGAATTTTCGGATGAGGTGATGCGCGAAAAAGTGCTGTTCATGACCCGCCTGCTGGAAGAGACCTTCCAGACCAAAATGTTAAGCCACCGTGCCGGACGTTGGGCATTTGACAGTCGCTATGCAAAATTACTCGTTGAACTGGGCTACCAGGTTGATTGCTCCGTAACGCCACGCGTGAACTGGCGCAATGCGAAAGGCGCCCCGCAGGGTAATGGCGGAACGGATTATCAGCATTTCCCTGACCACGCCTATTTCATGGATTTAGACAATATTTACCGGGCGGGCAATAGCCCATTACTCGAAGTGCCGATGAGCATTCAGTATAAACACCCGGCCTGGTTGAACACGATCAAACAGGTTTACGACAGGCTTCGCGGTAAATACCGCTCACCCTCTGTCAACTGGCTAAGACCATCCGGTGAGAATGCGGCGCAAATGATTCAGGTCGCACAGCAATGCCTGTCGCAAGGAAGTGAGTATGTGGAGTTTATGCTTCATTCGTCGGAATTTATGCCTGGCGGAAGCCCTACGTTTAAAGATGAGGCGGCGATAGAAGGGTTGTATCAGGATTTAGAAACGCTCTTTAGCTGGTTATCCGATAAGACGGTGGGGATGACGCTGGCGGAGTTTTATCAATACAAGAAAAAATAATGCCCGCCAGGCGGGCATTATCATTAACGTTGCCGGGTTTGCGAAAAAGGTGTACTTAGCGCAAACACGGTGACAAAGAAGATTAAGGCTTCTGAGCTCAATAGTATGACGTCCGTCATGCCGTAGAGTAATAAAAGAAGCAGGGTCGTCAGCAGCAGACCATTTTTGTTTTTTAGTGCGTAGGCGAACATCGATATATAGGCAAAGAGTAATATCGCTAGCCCTGGGATTCCTTGCAGTGAATATTTTTCAATAAACTCATTGTGCAGATGCACTTTGATAAAGTCGAGTGCTGCCGCAAGATGTGGATGCCCATTTTTCACATATTCCCGTGTCCATACTTCGCGATCTTCGACAGATTGTCCCAAAGGGTGGGCAAGCCCGTTTTGAATACCCACACTCCACATAGAGAAACGAGCGCCGAGTGAGGTTGAATCATATCCTTGTTGATAACTTTCAACCTCAGCTTGAGTTTGTTGTATCTTTGGTAAAATTAATGGCTTGTAGCTAACGATAACAATACCCGCCACAATACATAAGAAAATCAGCGTTGATTTAAAGTGTATCCTTCTGAAGTGATAGAGCGTGAGTACAATCGCCATGAGTAAATATAATCCCATTGCGGCACGCGTACCCGTTAGGAGAATGACGAAATAAGAGATTAAGATGATGAGCCCTGCTGCTACATACAGTTTTATATTTTTCTGTAGATAAAGGCTGTATACAAACGCCAGTGACAGTACAGAGTAAACATAGGCCGACACGGTTGCACGGTTTATGGCCATCTCGATACGCCCCATACCCTGTGATGCCTGCCATAAGCCATAGCCAGTAGCAAAAATAAATCCAGCACCAGAGGCGTATAAGAAATATCTCTGGAAGGATGCTTGATCAATGTAAGACTTAAACCGGTCAAGATAGAATATAAGGATACTCGCCAGAATCAATTTTTTACTTGCACCGAGATAATCGCTATAAACGTTTAGACCCTCGCTATGATATTCATACACCATATACCAGCCAAGATTAAGCAACCCAATTAATAAAATCGGCAATGCGATAGTAAAAGGGCGCACTGTGATTTTTTTATATTCGCACGCTAAGCCGATGATGCTGGCATAAATCGCAATATAGAAAAACTCTCGCTGCTTACCTGAACTCAGCAGCGCCAGCGCAAGCGATATAAGGCTCAACATCAGCGTAAGCTGATAAAGCCGCAGTTTTACTTTTTCCATAATGCCTCAATGACCCTTTTTTTGTAGCTGAAACGTACATCTCTGGTGAAGAAGAAAGAGAGAGAATAAAGTGCATTTACCCGCTGTTTAACCAGTTTGAGTTGTAGGTCAGTCAGATGCTGCCGATGGTTACTGTAGATATCAAACCAGTGACAATTAACAAGATGCTTAAAAGAACGAGGGAACGTTTTTTCCATTTGCAATGTGCAATCAACCAGTGTGGCGATTTTACTGGCGTCGAGACGGCTCGACAAACTGTCGTTACGTTTGATGTAATAATAGTGTCCCTGACGCTGATAGACTATTTTACTCGACTGCATCAATATGCCGGGAAATACGGCGAAATCTTCATAGCAGACCATCGAAGGAATCGGGTTACTTGCATACAATTTGCGATGAATGAATTGCCCGATGAGATGTGCCTGGAATTCTTTGTGCTGCAGAAACCGCTTTATTGCCTCATGTTGTGACAAAGCAACAGGAGAGAACCCCTGCCAGTCGGCTGTAATTTTTTTTGTGTCGCGAATTTCCAGCAGGCGCGTCAGGAGCATATCAGGGTGCTCTGCTTTGAGAAACGCCACGGCGTCCCTAATGCTGCCCGGTTTCATCCGGTCATCGCTATCCAGCATGGTAATGTATTCACCTGAGGCCAGCGAGAGGGCACTGTTTCGAACATGACCTACGTTACGGTATTCAACGTATCGGGATTGCGCATTCGGAAGCGTTGGTAGCCACGCCTCAATAATATCCTGCGTTGAGTCGTTTGAACTGTCGTTAAAGATAATGATCTCCACATCATCGCCCGCACCCTCAATCGCGTTTTGCAGGCTTTCTAACGTGGTGTTAAGCGTATCTTTGGCATTATGCGCGGCAATAATGATGCTTAGAAAAGCCATATTAATTAGTTTCCTGAAGCATCAAAGGAGCTTGCGGTTGCGTTAATTGGTGATAACTCACAAATAAAATGTTTGAGGTCACGTAGCGCTTCGTCTGTTACAGAAAAGAGTTCTTCCCGGCTCTGTGAGAAGTAATATCGTGTTTCAAAAACATATGAGCAAATGTTGTCATCATTACCAATCAGCAATACGTTGCCCAGCGGGCGCTGTTCATAGTGGCAGCAAGGCCCGAACAGTAAGATTACCGGTACTCCGACCGCATCGGCAATGTAGACATTCCCCGAGTCAGAGGCGATATAGCAATCCATTTTTGAGATGGCCCACGGCAGCTCTTCAAGCGAGATTTTGCCAATCAAATTAATAAAGTTGGGCAGTTCACCGTAAGCGCGGGTGATATCATCCATCCACGATTGTTCATTCGGGGCGCCAAAAACATAAAATTCGCAGGGCAGGTCGGCGAGACGATCGGCAATTTGCTTCCAGATGACCGGCGGAACGGTTTTCGCTTTATTCCCGGCGGCTACGCTGATGCCAATGCGGATCACGCCGGGTTTATCGAGGATTGCCGGATAGGTCGCAGGTTTGAAAAGTGGCTTTGTGGCGTGCTTTGGCGAGTCTTGCCAGGTTAAGGTGCGATCGGCCAGTTTGAGATAGTTCGTGACCGACAGCGTCTTTCTACCGTGTTCAACAGTACCGTCTGCCGTTGCATAGAAAATACCGTGATACCATCTGCGCGTGTAAATACTCAAAAATTGTTTGTTTTTAGCGTTACACACGGAGGCGAAAAAGAGGTTCACGCTATTGGGTTGCAGGAGATAGACATTGTCATAGCGGTTCATGATCCGACAGGCAAAGACCAGCTTTCGCCAGAGGTTACGCTTATGCTGCTCGATAAAAAAAATCTCGTCGATCGTCTCATCATGCTTCG
Source organism: Enterobacter sp. 3U4 (assembly GCF_057224565.1). NCBI lineage: Bacteria > Pseudomonadati > Pseudomonadota > Gammaproteobacteria > Enterobacterales > Enterobacteriaceae > Enterobacter > Enterobacter sp. 3U4. The sequence continues at coordinate 3,914,563 of NZ_CP136665.1, read as the reverse complement.
CCAGTGCACTCACGCTACGACTGATGAGCACGTCGCTTTTTTGCAGGTATGCCAGAAGGGGCGTTGCATTAACAAAATCGCCGATCTTTGCTGTCTGAATGACCAGGTTTTTACCTGTCTCTTTGCGGAACAGCTTCCGGATAAGCTTTACCGGAAAGAGTAAAATCAGCAGAAATACGTAACTCATGCGTTAGATATCCCTGTTGGAAAGCCAACGGCTGCCCTGTAAAAATGAAAAAATAGCATCTGCGCTGATATCCTTTGTTTGCTGGGTCGGGCTGACCATTTGATGCTGGTTTTTACCGTAACCCCCGATCAATCCAGGATCGGTCGGACCAAAAATCGTAATATTCGGACGATCCAGCGCCGCGGTTAAATGGCTTAACCCTGTGTCAACGGAAACAACAGCATTCGCTCCCGCCAGCTGCGCTGCAACCTGCGCCAGCGTGAGTTTCGGCAATACCTCGACGTGTGAAAAGCCTGCTGCCAGACGCTCTGCACGCTGCCGCTCATGTTCAGCGCCCCAGGGCAGTTTAATATGGATGCCGATAGGTTGCATTAGTTCAATCAGGCTTCGCCAGTGCGTTTCCGGCCAGTGTTTATCGTCGCGCGTTGTGGCATGTAGGAAGACAAGATAAGGCTGAGCACTGGGATCTGTATTGCGCAAAAAGTGCTGTGCAATGGCGTAGTCGCCCTGGGTTTCCGGTTTCGCATAGCCGAGGCTTTTTGCAAACAGCTCGCGGGTACGTTCGACGGCATGCTGTTGCTTTGCGATGTGGTGGCGGCGGTTATAGAACAGGCTCGCCAGCGGTTCGCGGGCGGTGTGCCAGTCCATTCCGTGCTTTACGCCGCGTGCCAGACGCGTCACCAGCGCAGCGCTTTTCACCAGCCCCTGTGCGTCGATGATGGCGTCGTAATGCTGTGCCTGCACCGCCTCGCGGAAGGCTTTGCGTTCGGCTTTAATCGGCGCGGAGAACCACGCTTTGCGCCAGCGGCGAATCGCCACCGGGATCACACGGTCAACCGCTTCATGCCAGGTGGGGATCTGCGCGAAGCCTTCTTCAACAACCCAGTCAAAACGAATGCCGGGAATGGCCCGCATGGCGTCCGTCAGCGACGGCAGCGTATGCAGAACATCGCCCATCGAAGAGGTTTTAACGATCAATACCCGCATTCGTTATCCTTCTTCGCTCAACAGCAGTTCATTAAGCTCTTCGAGAACGCGCTCTGGCGTAATGTCGATCAGGCTCTGATGGTAGCCTTCTGCGGCATCGCCTTTGCGCACTTTGTGGTAGCCAGCGATCAGGCGAATGACGCGCGCATTATGAGAAAGCGGGGGCGTGAAGTCCGGGCTGCTTGGGCCATACAGCGCCACCAGCGGGCGGTTGAGGGCGGCAGCGACGTGCATCAGGCCAGAGTCGTTGCTGACCACAGCCTTACAGGCGGCAATCAGAATAACCGCCTGCTCGAGCTGCGTTTCGCCTGCCAGATTGCGGCACCAGGCCTGCTGTTCATTACTGAGGGTCGCGAGAATTTCGTTGCCTGCCTCGTGGTCCTTTGCCGAACCGAACAGGACAATCTGGTAGCCTTCGTCAATCAGCTGTTTCGCCAGTTCCGCATAGTGATAGTGCGGCCAGCGTTTTGCCGGGCCGAACTCGGCGCCGGGGCAGAAGCCAATCATCGGGCGTTCAGTCGAAAGGCCAAACGCGCTGCAGGTCTGGGATTTTTCACCGTCGTTAACCTGAAGCTGCGGCCAGAGCAGCGGCTGCGGCAGATCTTTCGCACTGCGCATCACGCCTTTGTCGTAGGCCAGCGCCACATAGCGCTCCACCATCAGCGGCCAGGCCTCTTTATCCAGCACTCGCGCGTCGTTCAGCAGGCCGTAGCGCATTTCACCGCGCCAGCCGGTGCGATGTGGGATGCCCGCAAAAAAGGGCACCAGCGCGGATTTAAAGGAGTTTGGCAGGACATACGCGCGATCGTAGCGCTTCTCGCGCAGGCTATGACCGAGCTTGCGACGCTCGCCAATCTCCAGCGCCCCGTGGCCGAGCGGCATCGGGATGGCTTCATTCACTTCCGGCATGCGCGACAATAGCGGACGGCACCATGCGGGTGCCATCACGTCGATTATCGCCTGGGGATAACGCGCCTTGAGCGTGCGATAGAGACTTTGCGACATCATCATGTCGCCCACCCATGACGGGCCGATCACCAGAATCTTCATACTTACGCGTCGCGGTTCAGCCAGGCCATATATTCCGCTACGCCTTCGGCAACGGTCTTGAACGGCTTGTCGTAGCCTGCGGCGCGCAGGTTGGTCAGATCGGCCTGCGTGAACGCCTGATAACGGCCTTTCAGCTTGTCAGGGAACGGAATGTACTCAAGGTTGCCTTTCTTGTGGTACGCCAGCGCAGCGTCTGCCACCGCCTGGAAGGATTCCGCGCGGCCGGTGCCCAGGTTGAAGATGCCGGATACGCCGTTTTCCCAGAACCACAGGTTCACTGCGGCCACGTCGCCCACGTAGACGAAGTCACGCTTAAAGCCGTCGCTGCCTTCGAACAGTTTAGGGCTTTCGCCGTTGTTCAGCTGGGTGTTCAGATGGAACGCCACGCTCGCCATGCTGCCTTTGTGGCCTTCGCGCGGTCCGTAGACGTTGAAGTAGCGGAAACCGACGATCTGCGAGTTCGCTTCCGGCAACACCTGACGCACGTACTCGTCGAACAGGAATTTAGAGTAACCGTAGACGTTCAGCGGCTGCTCATACTCGCGGGACTCGATGAAGTTCGAGGTGCGGCCGCCGTAGGTTGCCGCGGAGGAGGCGTACAGGAACGGAATTTCACGCTCCAGGCAGTAGTGCAGGATCTCTTTAGAGTACTGATAGTTGTTGTCCATCATGTACTTACCGTCCCACTCGGTGGTGGAAGAACACGCACCTTCATGGAAGATAGCTTCGATCTCGCCGAACTCTTCGCCTGCCATAATCTGGATAAGGAAGTCTTCTTTATCCATGTAGTCAGCGATGTTCAGATCCACCAGGTTGACGAACTTGGTGCCGTCTTTCAGGTTGTCAACCACCAGGATGTCGGTGATGCCTTTGTCATTGAGAGCCTTAACAATATTGCTGCCGATAAAGCCCGCGCCGCCGGTAACGATGATCATAACTGTAACCTTTGAAGTGTGGAGCCCGGGGACAATCCCGGACGCTAATGTCTCTATCATATCATTAGTATGGCTGCCCTTCAGCCATTCACCTTCACCGCGCAGGGGTACGCGTGATTTATGCTGCAAAAACGACAAGAGATGACGTGTCATCTCGTCATGAACTATAGGTTTGGGTAATATGTCCCGAAATTTGCCGAGTCTGGAGAATTGCAATGCGTGGTGATTTTTACAAACAGTTAAACAGCGACCTCGACACCGCACGTGCGGAAGGGTTGTTCAAGGAAGAGCGTATTATCACGTCTGCCCAGCAGGCGGACATCACCGTTGCCGACGGCAGCCATGTGATCAACTTTTGTGCGAACAACTACTTAGGTCTTGCAAATCACCCTGAGCTGATTGCCGCTGCAAAAAACGGCATGGACACCCACGGTTTCGGCATGGCCTCCGTACGCTTTATCTGCGGTACGCAGGACAGCCACAAGCAGCTTGAGCAAAAGCTGGCGAGCTTCCTCGGAATGGAAGACGCGATTCTGTACTCCTCCTGCTTTGACGCCAACGGCGGTCTGTTTGAGACCCTGCTCGGTGCAGAAGATGCGATTATCTCCGACGCCCTGAACCACGCCTCCATCATCGACGGCGTACGCCTGTGTAAAGCGAAGCGTTTCCGCTACGCCAACAACGATATGGTTGAGCTGGAAGCGCGCCTGAAAGAGGCTCGTGAAGCGGGTGCTCGCCACGTGCTGATCGCCACCGACGGCGTGTTCTCCATGGACGGCGTGATCGCCAACCTGAAGGGCGTGTGCGACCTGGCGGATAAATACGACGCGCTGGTGATGGTCGATGACTCTCACGCGGTCGGTTTTGTCGGCGAAAATGGCCGCGGTTCGCACGAATACTGTGACGTGATGGGCCGCGTGGATATCATCACCGGTACGCTGGGCAAAGCGCTCGGCGGCGCGTCCGGCGGCTATACCGCCGCGCGTAAAGAGGTGGTCGAGTGGCTGCGTCAGCGCTCCCGTCCGTATCTGTTCTCCAACTCCCTGGCGCCGGCGATTGTTGCCGCTTCTATCAAAGTGCTGGAGATGGTGGAGTCCGGTGCCGCGCTGCGCGACCGTCTGTGGTCTAACGCCCGTCTGTTCCGTGAAAAAATGAGCGCAGCAGGGTTCACCCTCGCCGGTGCCGACCATGCGATCATTCCGGTGATGCTAGGCGATGCGGTCATTGCGCAGCAATTTGCCCGCGAACTACAGAAAGAAGGGATTTACGTCACCGGGTTCTTCTTCCCGGTGGTGCCAAAAGGTCAGGCGCGTATCCGCACCCAGATGTCTGCGGCGCATACGCCTGAACAAATTGAACGTGCGGTGGAAGCCTTTACCCGCATCGGTAAACAGCTGGGCGTCATTGCCTGAGGACGTGTGATGAAAGCGTTATCCAAACTGAAAGCGGAAGAAGGGATTTGGATGACCGACGTGCCGGAGCCGGAAGTCGGTCATAACGATCTGCTGATCAAAATTCGTAAAACCGCCATCTGCGGTACTGACGTTCACATCTACAACTGGGACCAGTGGTCGCAGAAAACCATTCCGGTACCGATGGTTGTCGGTCACGAATATGTCGGTGAAGTGGTGGGTATCGGCCAGGAAGTGAAAGGCTTCAAAATCGGTGACCGCGTTTCCGGTGAAGGCCACATTACCTGCGGCCACTGCCGTAACTGCCGCGGCGGGCGTACTCACCTGTGCCGTAATACCATTGGCGTGGGCGTAAACCGTCCGGGCTGCTTCGCGGAATACCTGGTGATCCCGGCGTTTAACGCGTTCAAAATCCCGGACAATATTTCTGACGATCTGGCCTCCATTTTCGACCCGTTCGGCAACGCGGTGCACACGGCGCTCTCCTTCGACCTGGTCGGTGAAGACGTGCTGGTCTCCGGCGCGGGCCCAATCGGCATTATGGCGGCAGCCGTGGCGAAGCACGTGGGTGCGCGCAACGTTGTGATCACCGACGTGAACGAATACCGTCTGTCGCTGGCGCGCAAAATGGGCGTCACCCGCGCGGTGGATGTCTCGAAAGAGAGCCTGACCGACGTGATGGAAGAGCTGGGCATGACCGAAGGTTTTGACGTGGGTCTTGAGATGTCCGGTGCGCCACCGGCGTTCCGCACCATGCTCGACACCATGAACCACGGTGGCCGTATCGCGATGTTGGGGATCCCGCCGTCGGATATGTCTATCGACTGGAACAAAGTCATCTTCAAGGGGCTGTTCATCAAGGGCATCTATGGCCGCGAGATGTTCGAGACCTGGTACAAGATGGCGGCGCTGATCCAGTCCGGTCTGGATCTGTCCCCGATTATTACCCACGGTTTCTCCATCGATGAGTTCCAGCAGGGCTTCGACGCGATGCGTTCCGGCCAGTCAGGGAAAGTGATCCTGAGCTGGGATAAGTAATCAAAAAGGGGCCTGAGGCCCCTTTTTTTATTGGTTCTTCTTCTCTTCGTCCGTCAGGTAACGCACCTTGCGGGTGTAGTCCTGACCTTTGAACAGCAGTTTGTTATCTGGCGATTCAAGATACTTCTGCCATTCGGAGAGAGGGAAACCACCGTGTGCGCCAATCACCTCTTTCGGTACAACGGCTTCCTGACCGCCGATCTTCTTGGAAACCGGCCAGTTCATCCAGTCGCCCAGGTTAACCGTTTTTAGATCCAGCATGTCCAGCAGCGCGGCGAGCGGCAGCTGATCGGTCGGCGGCTGCGTGTCGTCCATCAGCTCCCAGGTATCCTGGAACAGCGTCAGCCACAGCGGGCAGATACGGCGCCAGGTCTTTTTAGTTGCCGCAAGAAACGCGCCGTTAACGTGATCGACCAGATACGGCCGCACCGTCTCCTTGTAATACGCCGGCACTTTCTCCGCTGGCGCGCCGTTCAGCTTCGCAATCATTTTCCCCTGACGGAAGCTGGAGTAAATGTGCATATCGGCCATGTTGATCTCTGGCATTTTCAGCAGATTGAGATCGGAATCGATCATCAATACGCCTTCACCGCGCGCCTGCAGCGGGGCGTTAAGCTTCACCAGACGGCTGAGGTAGATCTGCTTATAGCGGTAACCTTCCTCACGAACCGGAAGGTTAAGCGTCACTACGCGGGTTTTAGGCGGCAGTACCCCAAAGGCGGATTCAGGCTGATCGCTGACGATGACGATTTCGCTCACCCCGGTGGCATAACGTTCCGCGAAGGTGGCAGAGAGTAATGCTTCTTCGACGAAATCTGCGCCGGTACACGGAATCACAATAGAATCCACCGCAGCAACTGCGCCCGTCACTGGCAGAGAGCTATAAGGGATATTGTGTCGCCCGGTGATATGACGATAGCGAGCATTAAGAAATTTAAACATAGTTATCTCGTTTGGTTAGTGCGCGCCAAGCACGGCTTCGACACCGCTGACATAGTTTTCGATGGCATAGGTATGACAGACGTTCTGGTATGCAGCTGCCGCCAGTCGAGCCCGCAGATCCGCATCTGCCCAGATATTGTCCAGATGCTGTGCAAGCTGTGAAACATCGCTCCAGGGGAAGAGCAGCCCTGTCGAATCATGATCTATCAACTCCGCCGTGCCGGTCACCTGTGATCCAATCACGGGGATATTGAGAAGCATTGCTTCCAGCACCACGCGCGGCAGCCCTTCGCTTTTTGAGGCGAGAATAAAGGCGTCAAACGTAGCGAGGTAATCAAACGGGGTATTCTGAAAGCCGGTGAAGATGACGTGGGATTCAATTCCCAGCACTCGGGCCTGTTCCGCTAAAGCGCTGCGTTCGGCACCTTCGCCGACCAGCACCATTTTCCATTTCGCCTGCGGATGCTTCTGGCTGAACTGTGCCAGCGCCTCCAGCGTGTGGTGATTGGCTTTGCGAGGGATTAACGACCCGATACTGCCGAACACAAACGTGTCGTCATCGATATTCAGGCGCTGGCGCATCGCGCGTCGGTCAGGTAAAGGCTGGTGGATGTCTATGGCATTATTGACCGTCGTACACAGTTCGGGCCGGACGCCATGCTGAAGCAAGACGCGTTCAACGCCGTGCGAGACGGCGATGACTTTTGTAGCATGGGCATTAACCAGCTTCACCAGTGGTGGAGTCAAAACAGGTTCAATGCGGCAGTGCTGAATCAACCGTGCCTGCAGTTTTGCCGCCGCGAGATAGCCTTCCTCATTTGAACCCGGCTGGTTATTCATATAGAGCGTATCGAAACCGCCCTGCGCGAAAAGGGTTTCGATTTCGCTGACGTTAGGCCTGATGCGCCACATGATATCCACATGACGTGTCCATGCCTTGCGGGCGCTGCGTGAGAAAAACAGCAGGCTACGTCCCGCTTCCTTCAACAATTTGGCCCAGACAGGCTGCGGACGTTGAGGGATCACGATGAGCGGGATCCCGATGCCCTTGAGCACCTGGCCAATCGTCTCACCTTCAGCACGACTATAATCACTGTAAAAACAACAGGTAATATCGAATTTATCGCGATTGATTCGCTTCAGGAGCTCAAGCATACTGTTGGTGCCTCCCCCCCATTCTTTACCCGTATCCAGGAGGAGAATTTTACTTTTGTGCGGCATGTCTGAATCCGTGTGCTACCCTTCATCTGACTGCATTATAAAGAATCTGTTGAAATAAAATAGATTTTTCTATTTTATTGCGTCTCAGGATTAGACGAAACTTCAAGCGTGCTTATTTGAAAAGTGTGATTCAGGACTTTAATCATCTCTACTCATTTATATAGTATTAATAATATTAATTTAGGCTGCTATTGAGAGTGGGAAAATGTTTAAAATAACGGTCTGCTTATTAACGTTTAATTCTGAAAGATTATTGCACGATGTTATTCCGCCTCTTTTAAAAATAGCGGATGAAGTTGTCGTCGTCGATTCAGGCAGTACGGACAAAACACGATATATTTGTGAGAGCTTTGGACTGCTACCCGTCTATAAAAAATTTGGCTGGCATGGCGAGCAGATGAACTATGCCATATCCTTAGCCAGCCATGACTGGGTACTGTGCATCGACAGCGACGAAATTCTTGACCTGGAAACGGTTAATGCCGTTTTAACGTTAAAAGCAGGCGATGAGCCAGACCCTGGTATGGCATGGAAAATATGCCGCCACTGGTTTGTTCTGGGTGAAGAAGTCCGGACAATTTATCCTGTTTCATCCCCTGATTATCCTGTGCGTCTTTTTAACCGTAAACAGTCCCGGTTTAATAACAGACCGGTAGACGATCAGGTCGAAGGTTTTCTCCGTTGTGAACGTATTCCGGGTTATGTAAAACATGATACGTTTCCTACGCTGCATGAGCTTTTTAACAAATTAAATTGTTATACAACCCGCCTGGTTCAACATCAAAAAATACGGCCCTCTATTGGGCGCGGCGTAATCAGCGCCATCGGGGCTTTTTTCAAATGGTATCTGTTTAGCGGCGCCTGGCGAAAGGGCAAAGTGGGCGTGGCGACGGGACTGTATGCCACAGCCTATAGCTTTTTAAAGTATTTCAAATCCTGGTATCAGCATCAGGAGAAAAAAGAGCCCGTTGCTAACGAGCAGACGGACTCTCAGATTGCGAAATAAATGTCAGGCGGTCAGGCTTTCTTACCCCATCCCTGCCACTGCTGCTGGACGTATTTCACCAGCGTACTGTTACTGATGCTGTCTCCGATGACGGAGAAGAAGCGGGTCGCATAGACCGGTTCAGGCGGTTGCTTAGGTACACAACGCTTCACGCCGTGGAACGGATTTCGCGGCGCTGTCGGGACGGGCTGTGCAGAATTTGGTGTAGAGGTATCTACCTGCGGCTCGTTCAGCAGATCGCTCGGACGCACCAGCGTGATATCAGCAGGCAAGGTCGGCAGCATTTGCTGCAGGACGCGAACGGTAGACGGGTGCGGGTGACCGATGGCAATGGCTGAGCCATTGCGGCGGGCCAGCTGTACCGCGCGATTAAACTGCACGCGAATATCGGCTTCGTTCTGGGTATCATCCAGGAACACCTTGCGCTTAATCACCTTTACGCCCGTTCCCTGAGCGGCACGCATCGCCTGGCTGTTGCCGATGGTCATGCTGTCGAGGAAGTAGAGGTTATAACGCTCCAGCGCCTGCATCACTTTGAGCATCCCGTACAGGCTTGATGTCATCGCGCTACCCATATGGTTGTTCAACCCTACGGCATACGGCACTTTGTTGTAGGCGTCGCGGATGATGCGCTCGATCTCCTCGCTGCTCATATCCGGGCGCAGGGTATCTTTTTCCAGCGGCTGCTTGCTGAGCGGGGCCATGGGCAGGTGGATCAGTACCTGATGACCGCTGCTGTGGGCTTTGGTCGCCATCTCACGCGCGTGGGGAGCATTCGGAAGGACGGCGACAGAGATGGCTGACGGCATCGCCAGCACCTGATTTTCATAATGTGGACGATAACCGAAGTCATCAATCACGATAGCGAGTTTACCTGCGTATACCGGTGCAGCCAGCGCCAGCGCGCTGACGACGGAGAAAACCATTCGACGAAATTGAAGCAAAACTTATCTTCCCAACCACGGCTGTGGATTGACCGCCTGACCCTGACGACGAATTTCGAAATAGAGTGACGGGCGGCCCTGACCGCCACTGCTGCCCACAAGGGCGATGGGTTGGCCGGCGCGCACCTGCGTGCCGACGCTGACCAGCGCGCTCTGGTTGTAGCCGTAAAGGCTCATGTCACCTTTACCGTGTTCGACCACCACCACCAGTCCGTAACCCTGCAGCCAGTCGGCCAGAATCACGCGGCCATCGGCGATGGCTTTCACTTCGCTACCTTCAGACGCACCGATAACAATCCCTTTCCAACGTAGCTCACCCTGCAGCTGTTCGCCATAGCGATGCAGAATTGAACCGCGAACGGGCCAGAAAGCTTGGCCGCGAGGAGAGCCTAAACCGCCGGTACGCGACATCAGAGAACGTTCGCTCTCGCTTGGCTTGTAGGTAGTCCCTTTGCGGGACGCTTCCTGCTGCTTGTCGCGAACGGCCTGCGCCTCGCGCGCCTCTTTTTCGGCGCGGGCTTTCGCCGCCGCTTCCGCACGGGCGATGCTGTTACGCAGTTTTGATTCGTTGGCGCGCATTTCGCTCAGCTGGCTCTTACCTTCCTGAATGGAGGATTCAAGGCCGGAAAGGGTTTTCTTACGCTCGTTGCGCGCCTGCTCAAGCTTCGCCTGCTGGGCCTGCTGATCGTAGAGCAGCGTCTGCTGCTGGCTCTGCTTCTCTTCCAGCTCGGCTTTTTGCGTGGAGACCTCTTCGCGCGTCTGCTTCAGCTGCGCGATCGTCTCCTGACGCGCCTGGTTCAGATAGCCAAAGTAGGCCTGCAGGCGCTGGCCGCGCTGGCTCTCTTCGCCGCTGAGGATCAGCTGGAGTCCGGTATGTTCACCCTGGCGGAATGCGGCATCAAGCTGTGCGGCAAGATTGCGCTCCTGCGCATCGCGCTGGCGCTCCAGTTTGGCAATCGACGCGTTCATCTCGTCGATCTGCTTATTCAACTGTGCGAGGGTGTTTTGCGTTTCACGGAGTTTACGCGTGGCGGCGGAGATCGCCTCTTCCTGCTGCTTAAGCTGGGCGAGCAGGGCGGAGCGCTGCTGCTGTTGCTGGCGTACCGCACGCTCTTTGGCTGCGATATCAGCCTGAATGGATTTAAGCTGGTCGCGGTCATCCGCGTGGGCGGATGCGGCGCACAGCAATACGCCAGCGCTGAGTGCGCTGGCGCAAAGCAGAGGTCTGACTGATAGCCTAAGCGGCTTCACGACCCATGTGATTGAAAAAATCGCCTTTCCCCTCATGGGGAGCGATTATTCCACGATGAACAGCGGCTTACCAGTCATCTCTTCAGGGATCGGCATCCCCATCAGCGACAGCATGGTTGGCGCGATGTCAGAAAGCTTGCCGCCTTCCACTGCTTTCAGTGATTTATCGCCAACATAAATCAGCGGAACCGGCAGGTTGGTGTGGGCGGTGTGCGCCTGTCCGGTCGCCGGGTCGCGCATCTGTTCAGCGTTACCGTGATCCGCGGTGATCAGCAGCTGGCCGCCAACGGATTCAACCGCTTTCGCCACCTGCTCAACGCAGTGGTCCAGCGCTTCAACCGCTTTCACTGCCGCTTCCATCACCCCGGTATGACCGACCATGTCGCCGTTCGGGTAGTTACAGATGATGGTGTCGTACTTACCGCTCTCGATGGCCGCAACCAGTTTTTCAGTCAATTCTGCAGAGCTCATCTCTGGCTGCAGATCGTAAGTGGCGACTTTCGGGGAGTTGATCAGAATGCGGTCTTCGCCTTTGAACGGCTCTTCAACGCCGCCGTTAAAGAAGAAGGTCACGTGCGCATATTTCTCGGTTTCAGAGATGCGCAGCTGTGTCTTGTCGTTCTTCGCCATCCACTCACCGAAGGTGTTTGCCAGCGAGGCCGGTGGGTAAGCGCATGGTGCTTTGATGTCGGCCGCGTATTCGGTCAACTGGATGAAGTCGAGTTTCACCACTTTCTTACGGGCAAAGCCGTCGAAGTCGCTGTTGACGAACGCACGGGTGATTTCGCGCGCGCGGTCGGCGCGGAAGTTCATGAAGATTAGCGCATCGCCGTCTTCCATCGCGGCATCGGCCTGGCCTTCAGCACGAATCACGGACGCTTTCACGAATTCGTCGTTTTCATCACGAGCATAAGCCGCTTCCAGCGCTTCAACGGCGGTCGCGAACTGGAACTCACCTTTTGCCAGAGTCATCAGGTCATAGGCCTGTTCAACGCGATCCCAGCGGTTGTCGCGGTCCATGGCGTAGTAACGGCCAATGATGGACGCTACGCGGCCTTTGCCCAGCGCGGCGAATTTCTCTTCGAAGGCCTGCAGAGAGCCTTTTGCGCTGCGTGGTGGCGTATCGCGACCGTCCAGGAAGGCGTGCAGATAGATTTTTTCCGCACCGCGTTCTGCGGCAAGTTCAACCATCGCCATGATGTGATCTTCGTGGCTGTGAACGCCGCCGGCAGAGAGCAGGCCCATAATGTGAACGGCCTTGCCAGCTGCAACGGCTTTATCGACCGCGCCAGACAGCGTTGGGTTGGAGAAGAAGGTGCGTTCTTTGATTTCAACGTCCAGACGCGTCAGATCCTGATACACAATACGCCCGGCGCCCAGGTTTACGTGACCGACTTCGGAGTTGCCCATCTGGCGGTCCGGCAGGCCCACTTCCAGGCCAGACGCGTCAATCAGCGTATGCGGACGTTTCGCCCACAGGGCATCCATGACCGGGGTTTTGGCGTTGAAAATAGCGTTATCCTGGCTATCTTCACGGTAGCCATAACCATCCAGAATCACCAGTACCATAGGTTTTTTAGAAACCGACATTGCGACAACCTCATGCTCAAGAGTCAAAATTTGCGTAATTTTACTACAGCTGAATCGATCAAATAGCCGCAGAAGATCAAAGAAAGCGCAGGGGCAAGACGCTCACCAGACCATTTTGAGTCATTTTTTTAGGTGGCATGCCGCAGAAAATGGATTAGGTTAGGGTCGCTGGCTGTATTTGCCAGAACGCACAGGTATACTCCTGTCCTGGTTTTTTTTATCACTTAGTCGGGAGTAGTTACCCTCCATGCAAGAAATTATGCAATTCGTTAGCCGCCATCCGGTTCTGAGCATCGCGTGGATTGGCCTGCTGGCTGCTGTGCTGTTCACCACATTTAAGAGCCTGACGTCTAAGATTAAGGTTATCACCCGTGGTGAAGCGACGCGTCTGATTAACAAAGAAGATGCCGTCGTGGTCGATCTGCGTCAGCGTGACGATTTCCGCAAAGGTCACATTGCGGGCGCAATCAACCTGCTGCCAGCTGAAATCAAAGCGAACAACGTCGGTGAGCTTGAGAAACACAAAGCCCAGCCGATTATCGTTGTCGATGCGACCGGTATGCAGGCACAGGAATCTGCCAGCGCGCTTCATAAAGCAGGCTTCGAAAACGTAACGGTGCTGAAAGAAGGTATTTCCGGCTGGAGCGGGGAAAATCTTCCTTTGGTGCGCGGTAAATAAGGAGTTCAGTCATGGCCCATATTGAGATCTATACCAAAGCGACGTGCCCGTTCTGTCATCGTGCGAAAGCGCTGCTGAACAGCAAAGGCGTCACGTTCCAGGAACTGCCGATCGACGGTGACGCGATTAAACGCGAAGAGATGATCCAACGTAGTGGTCGTACGACGGTTCCACAGATTTTTATTGATGCGCAGCACATTGGCGGCTGTGATGACTTGTATGCGCTCGACGCCCGTGGTGGACTCGATCCGCTGCTGAGTTAAGAGACTTTAGGACAATTAAAAAGGGTATTTCCATGTCAGAACAAAACAACACCGAGATGACTTTCCAGATCCAGCGTATCTACACCAAAGATGTCTCTTTCGAAGCGCCAAATGCACCACACGTTTTCCAGAAAGATTGGCAGCCAGAGGTTAAACTTGATCTGGATACCGCATCTACCCAGCTGGCAGATGACGTGTATGAAGTCGTGCTGCGTGTGACCGTTACCGCCTCTCTGGGCGAAGAAACTGCATTCCTGTGTGAAGTACAGCAGGGCGGCATCTTCTCTATCGGCGGCATCGAAGGCAACCAGATGGCGCATTGCCTGGGTGCATACTGCCCGAACATTCTGTTCCCGTATGCGCGTGAATGCATCACCAGCCTGGTTTCTCGCGGTACATTCCCGCAACTGAACCTTGCGCCAGTTAACTTTGATGCGCTGTTCATGAACTATCTGCAGCAGCAGGCTGGCGAAGGTGCTGAACAACATCAGGATGCCTGATGAGCACTGTTAATGCGTCAATGACTGTGATCGGTGCCGGCTCATACGGCACCGCTCTTGCCATCACCCTGGCAAGAAATGGTCACGACGTGGTCCTGTGGGGCCACGACCCAAAACATATCGCAACGCTGCAACGCGACCGTTGTAACGTGGCGTTTCTTCCGGACGTTCCGTTCCCTGACTCCCTGCACCTTGAAAGCGACCTTGCGACCGCGCTGGCGGCCAGCCGCAACATTCTGATTGTGGTTCCGAGCCATGTCTTTGGCGACGTGCTGCGTCAGATTAAGCCGCTGATGCGCCCGGATGCGCGCATTGTCTGGGCGACAAAAGGACTGGAAGCCGAAACCGGACGCCTGCTGCAGGACGTTGCCCGTGAAGCGCTGGGTGATGAGATCCCGCTGGCGGTCATCTCCGGCCCGACCTTTGCAAAAGAACTGGCCGCTGGCCTGCCGACGGCGATTTCGCTGGCCTCAACCGATCAAGCCTTCTCCGACGATCTCCAGCAATTGCTGCACTGCGGCAAGAGCTTCCGCGTCTACAGCAACCCCGATTTTATCGGCGTGCAGCTGGGCGGGGCGGTGAAGAACGTGATTGCGATTGGTGCCGGGATGTCCGACGGCATTGGTTTTGGTGCCAACGCCCGTACGGCGCTGATCACCCGAGGGCTGACCGAAATGTCCCGCCTGGGCGAAGCGCTGGGCGCCGATCCGGCCACCTTTATGGGGATGGCTGGCCTGGGCGACCTGGTGCTGACCTGTACCGACAACCAGTCTCGTAACCGCCGCTTTGGCATGATGCTCGGACAGGGCAGCGATGTTAAAGGCGCGCAGGAGAAGATTGGTCAGGTGGTTGAAGGCTACCGCAATACCAAAGAGGTCCGCGAGTTGGCGCACCGTTTCGGTGTCGAAATGCCAATAACCGAGGAAATTTATCAGGTATTGTATTGCGGAAAAAATGCGCGCGAGGCAGCATTGACCTTATTAGGTCGTGCGCGCAAGGACGAGCGCAGCAGTAACTAGTCGGAACCGTTGTCACCTGAATGACCCAGCCAGCGCAGAACTGGCTGGTCATTAACTATCGTCTGGAGTAAGCAATGCCGTGTGAAGAACTGGATATCGTCTGGAACAATATTAAAGCCGAAGCCCGGGCGCTGGCCGACTGTGAGCCTATGCTGGCCAGTTTTTACCACGCGACGCTACTCAAGCACGAAAACCTCGGCAGCGCGCTGAGCTATATGCTCGCCAACAAGCTGGCGTCCTCGATCATGCCTGCTATCGCCATTCGTGAAGTGGTGGAGGAGGCTTACGCCGCAGACCCGGAAATGATCGCCTCTGCCGCCTGCGATATCCAGGCCGTGCGCACGCGTGACCCGGCGGTCGATAAATATTCTACGCCGCTGCTGTACCTGAAAGGCTTCCACGCCCTACAGGCTTACCGCATCGGCCACTGGCTGTGGAATGAAGGCCGCCGCGCGCTGGCGATCTTCCTGCAAAACCAGGTTTCCGTGACGTTCCAGGTCGATATTCACCCGGCGGCAAAGATTGGCCGCGGGATCATGCTCGACCACGCTACCGGGATTGTCGTGGGTGAAACGGCGGTGATTGAAGATGACGTCTCGATCCTGCAGTCGGTTACCCTGGGCGGTACCGGTAAAACCAGCGGCGATCGCCATCCGAAAATCCGTGAAGGGGTGATGATAGGCGCGGGTGCCAAGATCCTCGGCAATATCGAAGTCGGGCGCGGCGCGAAGATCGGCGCAGGCTCCGTGGTGCTCCAGCCGGTTCCGCCGCACACCACCGCCGCTGGCGTACCGGCGCGCATCGTCGGTAAACCAGACAGCGATAAGCCGTCCATGGACATGGATCAGCACTTCAACGGCATTCACCATACCTTCGAGTACGGTGACGGCATCTGAGATTTTGCCCGGCGGCGCTGCGCTTACCGGGCCTACCTTAGAATTGCGCCGGGATAACCCAGCTGGCGCCAGGCTTCATACACCACTACCGACACCGCGTTCGACAGGTTCATGCTGCGGCTGTCCGGCATCATCGGAATACGGATTTTCTGCTCAGCGGGCAGGGTATCCAGGATCGTGGCCGGCAGGCCGCGGGTTTCCGGGCCAAACATCAGATAGTCACCTGCCTGATAGCTTACGGCGCTATGTGCTGGCGTGCCTTTGGTAGTCAGGGCGAACATGCGCTGCGGCTGCTCGGCTTCCAGAAACGCGGCGTAATCGTGGTGGCGAACGACGGCGGTAAATTCATGATAATCCAGCCCTGCACGACGCAGGCGTTTGTCGTCCCACGTAAAGCCCATCGGCTCAATGATGTGCAGACGAAAGCCGGTGTTGGCGCACAGGCGGATGATATTGCCGGTGTTCGGCGGAATTTCTGGTTCGAATAAAACGATGTTAAGCATGCTGCCCCCTTAATTGCGGGGGCAGAATAGCAGAAAAGAGAGGAACTACGCGACGCCGGGTTCCTGCGAGCGGCTGTACAGCATTTTGTAGACGGTTGCCGCAGCCGCCACCAGGGCGGGAACGCTGAGGATCATTAAAATACTGTCTGCCTGCCACTGCATCGAAAGAAGCTGGGCGCTGGTCATGGTACCCGCCACGCCGCCAAAGCGGCCGATCCCCTGCATCCAGGCTATGCCCGTCGCGCGGCACTCGGTGGGGTAAAAGGTGGCGGCCAGGGTCTGCATGCCCGACTGCGCGCCGTTCATCGCGATCCCCATCAGGAAAATCAACCCGCCAAACAGGGCGATATGGTTATGCTCAATGCCCAGCAGCAGGATAAGGCCCATCGTCAGCACGAAACCACACGCAACCACCTTGTGCGCTTCCCAGCGGTCCATCATCCAGCCCGCGAGCAGAATGCCTGCGGTGCCGCCGAAGGTGAACAGCGAAGTGAGCCAGGCGGATTCAGCCAGAGCATAACCCATCCCCTGCATCAGCGTCGGCATCCAGCTCAGCAGGACGTAGTAAATGACCAGCCCCATAAAATAGGTCACCCACAGCATCAGGGTGCCGGGCAGCCAGGGCATGGAAAACAGCTGCGACACGCTCCCTTTTTTAGACGCGATTTTCTCCTCCGCCAGGAAAAAGCCCGTGACGCTCTCCAGCGTACCGCGGGCGAACCGGCTGGCGATACGGCGGATCTGCATGACGTCTTTCCCGCGCTGCACCAGAAACTTCACCGACTCCGGCAACAGCAGCGCCAGCAGCAGCGTTAAAATCAGCGGAGCAATTGCACCGGTCAACAGCACGCTTCGCCAGCCGTGGTGGGGGATAAGCCAGGAAGAGATCGCGCCGCCGCCCGCCGCACCCAGAGGGAAGCCGCAGTACATGGTATTAATTGCCATGGCGCGGCAGCGCTGGGGGGCAAACTCGGAGATAAGCGTAATGGCGTTCGGCATGGCGGCACCTAGCCCCAGGCCGGTCAGAAAGCGCCACAGCGTCAGGGTATTCAGGCTTTGCGCCCAGGCAGTCCCCAGGCTCGCGAGGCCGAAGAACAGGCAGGAGAAGACCAGCACGCGCTTGCGTCCCACCCGGTCCGATACCGGACCTGCAATCAGCGCGCCCAGCGACAGCCCCAGCAGCGCAGCGCTCAGCACCGGCCCCAGATCCTGTTTGTGTATCCCCCATTCGGCCGACAGCGTCGGCGCGATGTAACCCATCGCTGCCGTATCAAAACCATCGATCGCCAGAACCAGAAAGCCCAGCACAATGAGCAGCCAGTGAAACCCTGAGAAGGGACTTTCGTCGATCACCTGCTGAATATCCACCTTACCTGAATACGCCATACGCTCCACTCCGATCTGATGTTGTTTTTGTGTTCTTGTATTTGCTTGTCTATACAATTGCGGACGGCAGGTGGATGTCAAATTTTCTTATCTAATATGTTATCTGGATGTTATTTTTCGCATAAAAAAGCGCCCGAGGAGGAAATCGGGCGCATGAGAAAGGGGGGTTAACCGGAGAAGGTCAGGCCGCGTTTCCCTGAGCAAGAGGAGCCAGCGCCGCTGGTAATTTGCTTAACTCCTGCACCAGGGAATCCTTGCTGATTTCGCTAATGGTTTTCGCACCGGTCAGCGTCATCGCCACCTTCATCTCTTTTTCGATCAGGTTAAGCAGATTCGCCACGCCTGCCTGGCCCGCCGTCGCCAGGGCGTACAGATATGCGCGTCCCAGCAGCACGCTGTCGGCACCCAGCGCAATCATGCGCACCACGTCCAGCCCGTTGCGGATGCCGCTGTCGGCCAGAATCGCAATATCGCCTTTCACCGCATCGGCAATGGCCGGCAGGGCGCGGGCGGAGGAGAGCACCCCGTCAAGCTGGCGTCCGCCGTGGTTTGAGACCACAATCCCGTCTGCGCCAAAGCGTACCGCATCGCGTGCATCTTCCGGGTCGAGGATCCCCTTGATCACCATCGGGCCATCCCAGAACTCGCGGATCCACTCCAGGTCTTTCCAGGAGATGGACGGATCGAAGTTGTTCGCCAGCCAGCCGATGTAATCCTCCAGCCCGGTGGGTTTACCGAGGTAGGCCGAGATGTTACCCAGATCGTGTGGACGACCGTTCAGGCCGACGTCCCACGCCCACTGTGGATGCGTTACCGCCTGCCAGTAGCGGCGTAGCGCAGCATTCGGGCCGCTCATGCCGGAGTGAGCATCACGATAGCGCGCGCCTGGCGTCGGCATATCCACGGTAAAGACCAGCGTGGAGCAGCCTGCCGCTTTGGCGCGCTCTAGCGCGTTACGCATAAAGCCGCGATCGCGAAGGACGTACAGCTGGAACCACATTGGCCGCTTGATAGTCGGGGCGACCTCTTCAATCGGACAAACCGAGACGGTAGAGAGGGTAAACGGAATGCCTTTGGCATCCGCCGCCGCGGCCGCCTGCACTTCGCCACGGCGGGCATACATACCGCACAGGCCCACAGGCGCGAGCGCCACCGGCATGGAAAGCGTTTCGTTAAACAGTTTCGTCTCAAGGCTCAGGTCAGACATATTCTTCAGCACGCGCTGGCGCAGAGCCACCTCCGACAGATCCTCCACGTTACGGCGCAGGGTGTATTCGGCATACGCCCCGCCGTCGATGTAGTGGAACAGGAACGGGGGCAAAATGCGCTGCGCCGCGGCGCGATAGTCACTTGCTGCTGAAATAATCATGCTTTGTTCTCCCTGGAAATATCACTGTCGCCAGGCAGACGGGTAATACGCGCCTGTCGGGCCTGGTCTTCATCGAATCGTTTGATGGTGGTATGCACGAAACCGAGATGCGCCATCATCGCTTTGCGCGCGGCCTCGGCATCACCGGCAAGAATGGCGTTGAGCACCGCCTCGTGTTGTTCGGTCAGCTGGGCAAACACCGGCGGAACCAGATACATGCGCTGGCGGCTCTGCTTCACGGAGGATTGCAGCAGGTCGAAGAACCCGCGCATGGTCTGGAGCAGCACCACGTTGTGCGACGCCTCGGCAATCGCCAGGTGAAAACGCACGTCCGCCTGGGAGGCGATGTCCGGGTCGCTGCTTTGCGTGGCCTCAAAACAGGCGATAAGTTTCTCTTTGTCGGCGTCGGTTGCCCGCATGGCCGCGTGCCAGGCGGTACTGGTTTCGATGGCGTGACGCGCTTCAAGGATGTCGAAGCTGTAGTCCGGGTCGTTCTCCATCAGCGTCTTCAGCGGCTGAACGATGTTTTGCTCGGACCAGTCGTCATGCTGCCAGCGTACAAAGGTGCCGCCGCCGCGACGGCTCACCAGCACTCCTTCGCTGACCAGCGTCGCCAGCGCCTCGCGCAGTGAATTGCGCGACACGCCAAGCTGGGCGGCGAGCTGGCGTTCGGCGGGCAACTTCATGCCCGCTTCCAGCTGTTGTTCTTCTATCAGCGCCCGCACGCGAGAGGCTATCTCGTCGGACAGGCGTCTGGGCATCACTATCATGGGATCATCCAGGTTAAGACATAGGCCTGCAGGGTGGTGATCACCCCTACCATGCAGGTGAATATCAGGCTGTGTTTCACGGTAAAGCGGAACAGGTCCGACTCTTTACCGACCAGTCCCACCGCCGCACAGGCAATGGCGATGGATTGTGGGGAGATCATTTTCCCGGTCACGCCGCCGGTAGTATTTGCGGCCACCAGCAGGACATCCGACACGCCAATCTGCTGGGCCGCCGTTGCCTGCAGGGCGGCAAACAGGGCGTTAGACGAGGTATCGGAACCGGTCAGGAACACCCCCAGCCAGCCGAGGAACGGCGAGAAGAAGGTGAAGGCGTGGCTGGTATGGGCCAGCGCCAGTGCCAGCGTTGATGACAGGCCGGAGTAGTTCGAGATAAACGCGAACGCCAGCACCATGCCGATGGAGTAAATCGGCAGCATCAGCTCTTTAACGGTCGCGGCAAAGGTCTGCACCGCGGCCGCAGGCTTCATGCGCAGCCACACCACGGAAAGGAGTGCGGCAAACAGGATGGCGGTCCCGGTGGCGGAGAACCAGTCGAATTTATAAACCGCGGCATACGGCGTGGCGGCGTGCACCACCGGCGGCATACGGGCGACCATCTTGTCGAGGAACGGCACGGAAATATTAATCACCATGTCGTACAGCGCCCCGCCCGGCGCGAACAGGGCTTTAAACGGCGGGATGCTCCACAGCGTGACCGTGGCGGTCAGGAACAGGAACGGCGACCAGGCGCGGATTACCTGTCCTGCGGTGTAGCCGGTGCGGGCCAGCGTTTGATCGACCTGCGAGGCACCCATGTCGGCGAAGCGGAAAATACGGACCGGCTGCCAGCGTTTCAGGAACAGCGTCAGGCAGACCAGAGAAACCAGCGAAGAGATGATATCCGGCAGTTCCGGGCCAAGGAAATTCGAGCTGAGATACTGGGCAATCGCGAACGAACCGCCCGCCACCATCACCGCAGGCCAGGTCTCCTTCACGCCGCGCCAGCCGTCCATAATCGCCATGATCCAGAACAGGACGATAATGGTCAGGAACGGCAGCTGGCGACCGACCATCTGGCCAATCTCAAAGCTGTCCAGCCCGGTAACCTGCCCGGCCACCAGAATCGGAATACCCATCGCGCCAAACGCCACTGGCGCGGTGTTCACAATCAGGCACAGGCCCGCGGCATAGAGCGGGTTAAAGCCCAGACCCACCAGCAGCGCGGCGGTGATCGCCACCGGTGCGCCAAAACCTGCCGCACCTTCCAGAAACGCCCCGAAGGAGAAGCCGACAATCAGCATCTGCAGGCGCTGGTCCGGCGTAATGGAGAGAATCGACGAACGGATAATGTCGAACTGCCCGGTTTTCACCGAGATTTTATAGACAAAGACCGCGGCGATGATGATCCACGCAATCGGCCACAGGCCGTAGAAGAAACCGTAGACAACGGAGGCCAGCGCGCGATCGACCGGCATTTTGTAGAAGAACAGCGCCACCATCAGGGCGATAGCAACGGTATACGTCGCGGCGAGGTAGCCCTTCAGCTTGAGCTTAATCAGCGCAAAGAAGAAGAACAGGATCGGAAGCGATGCGATCAGGCTCGACAGCCAGATATTTCCGGCCGGGTCGTAGTTTTGTTGCCAGAGGCTCATGCAGGTCTCCTGGGGACCAGACAGCCTGCGCTGCGGGTGAGTCTCCGCTCATCTCTGCGTCACAGTCTGTGTAAAAGTGGTCCTGCCAATGTTGTGTTGTAGGGTTAATGACAATGAATGGTTAACCAGATGTTATGAGCTAGCAATGGTTTTGTGAGCGGAAATAATGGAATTGTGAACCGGGGGAGGATTGGTTGTGCTATTGGTTGGACCAATTCACACGAAGGGGAAAAGAGTAGGCCGGGTAAGCGCAGCGCCACCCGGCATGAAATCAGAACGCCGTCTTACAAAAACCCGTCATCTCTTTCAGGCCCATTTCGCGGCCAAGCTCGGTCATCGGGTGAACCACCACCAGACCACGGACGCTTTTCTTCAGCTTGCCCATATCGGCCTGCTCTTTTTTGGTGATCGCACGGCGGTGCGGCATGTTCATCAGCTTCTGCGCTTCTTTACTCAGCTTCTGGCCTTTGACTTCGCGCAGGCGCTCGATTTCTGTTTCCAGCGTGGCGGCTTCTTTTTCCAGCTCGGCGTACTTCTCGGCGGAATCGACCAGTGACAGGCCCGCCATCTGGTGGCGGATGAGATCCAGGCGGTCGCTCAGGCGTTTAATTTCGTTCTTTTCGACTTCTTTCATGACAAATAACTCTGAAAACGGGGAATTTACAGGGAAGGATACACCAATGTGAGCAGGCTTACTTCTGAAACGCTTTTTTTAAGCTGATTCGGGAAATCAGCTCAGTCAGGGAGAGAACCATCGTAGAACGGACAACCTGTTGATAACGCAGCTTTTGCATCGCGTAGAGCTCTGGGTCGCTGTTATCAAACTGCGGTGCCGGAGGGAGCGCGGTGACGCAGTGCAGCTCGCCGAACGGCCCCAGGATCTCATCGTCGGTAAAGGTGTATTCATTACCGTCATGATTGAGTTCCTCGCGCAGCGCCATTAGCAGCTCTGCATCTTCATACTCTTGTCGGTTCAGCACGCCAAGACCATAAATCAGCTTCAGACGCACGGATAAATCGCCCAGCGGTCCGTCTCCGTCCAGTAACGGTTCTACAGCATATTTTACCGCGTAGTCGTCTTTGCGAAACACCTGAAGCACCAGGATATTCACCGCCTCGGTTAACAGCTCGACGGCGGCAATCAGGAAACTTCGTACGGTTTTGCCAGCATTCAGACGCTCAAGCACACGATTTTCAAAGGCCTGGGTTTGTTCCATTATTGCCTGCATATCTGACAATCTATTATCTGGGCGCAGGTTAACCTGCGCCTCACTGTGCATCATTTGGTTGCGTTGTATGCGTTAACCGCCTCCACAACCACGTCGCTGTTGGCGTCCAGACCGGAAATCTGCGCCAGCGCAGCCTGTGCGCCTTTATCATCAATCAGCTGAGCCAGCTCAATCGCCTGCGGGTCCTGCTCGCTGCGGTAGTGCATCGCAGCGGCAATCCCTTTCACCAGGTTGGCGTGCGGCAGGCCGTATTCCAGCGTGCCCAGCAGCGGTTTAATCAGGCGGTCGCCCGCGCTCAGTTTGCGCAAAGGCTGACGGCCCACGCGCTCAACGTCATCTTTCAGATACGGGTTTTCAAAGCGACCGAGGATTTTCTGGATGTATGCTGCATGTTTATCAGCATCAAAACCGTAGCGTTTGATCAGCACCGCGCCGCTCTCTTCCATTGCCCCTTTTACCACCGCGCGGATCTTCTCATCGAGGATCGCGTCACGAATGGTCTGATGACCAGCCAATTTTCCGAGGTACGCGGTTATAGCATGCCCGGTGTTCAGCGTGAAGAGTTTGCGTTCGACAAACGCCATCAGGTTATCGGTTAATTCCATTCCCGGAATGGTCGGCAGGGCGCCTTTAAACTGGGTTTTATCGACGATCCACTCGCTGAAGGTTTCTACGGTCACTTCCAGCGGGTCGTTGGTGGCGGATTCAGACGGCGGAACGATGCGGTCCACGGCGGAGTCCACAAATCCGACGTGCGCTTCGACCCAGGCTTTATCTTCGTCTGCTACAGCGTTGAGCACGTGGCCTTTCAGCTGCGTGGTGCCGCGCACCATGTTTTCACAGGCGATGATGTTCAGCGGGGTGTCGATGCCCTGCGCTTTACGTTTTGCCAGGCCTTTAGCGACCGCAGGGGCGATTCGCTCAAGGACAACCGGGCCTACCGCTGTGGTAACCAGATCGACGCTGGCGATAAGGTCAATAACGTCTTCGCCGATGCTGCTGACCGCGTTGACGCCGGATACCGTCTCAACCTGCTCGTTTTCACCGACCACGTGTACCTGATAGCTATGACGCGCATTCAGGGCATCCAGGACAACCTGATTCACATCGGCGAATGTCAGCGTAATGCCCGCGTCTGCCAGCAGTTTACCGATAAAACCACGACCGATATTACCTGCGCCAAAATGTAATGCTTTCATAGTGTTAACCTTCATCAATGTTTTTACCCGAGAGGGCTGGGGTGAGGAACGTTTCCCCTCACCCTAGCCCTCTCCCCGGAGGGGAGAGGGAAGAGAACTTATTTGTTCAGCAGAGCCAGCACTTCTTCCACGCTGGTGGTATTGGCCAGACGCTCAATAACGGATTCATCATCCAGCGCGTTGGTCAGGCTGGTAATCACCTGAATGTGCTCGTTGTTGCGAGCGGCGATACCAATCACCAGACGGGCGATATCGTCTTCTTCTTCACCGAAGCGCACGCCCTGCGGATACTGACAGAATACGACGCCGGTTTTCAGGACGCGATCTTTCGCTTCAACCGTACCGTGCGGCACCGCGATGGATTCGCCCAGATAGGTTGGCGTCAGTTTTTCGCGTTCCAGCATCGCGTCAACATATTCAGGCTGAACGTAGCCGCCTTTTACAAGCTGCTCACCGGCAAAGCGAATCGCTTCTTCTTTGGTTGCCGCTGTACGACCGAGGAAGATGTTTTCCGCACCCAGCTTAAACAGGTGGGCGTTGCTCTCGTCAAAGCTGTCCTGCAGGCTGGAGCGCACTTTCACTTCGTTGTCTTCATGACGCTGCGCGGCCACCAGACGTTCGGTCAGGCTGGTGTACAGGCCGCTGTCGAGGAAGTTGGTCAGCGAAATGTGCTGTGCCTGCGGTACCTGACGCATGGCGCGTTCGGTCAGATCGCGGTGCGTGATAACCAGGTCAACATCCGGCGGCAGGCTGTTAATGGCGCTGTTTGTCACGGAGATGTTGGTCAGGCCCGCATCCTGCACTTTCTTACGCAGCACGCCTGCACCCATTGCGCTGGAACCCATGCCGGCATCGCAGGCAACGATGATTTTACGCACGTGGCTCAGGTCGTTAGAGACATCACCTGCTGTCAGTGGCGTCGCGCCTTTGGATTCGGCTTTCATGTCGTGCATACGACGGGTTGCGGCTTCGATGTCATCATCTTCTTTCACTTTGCTGGTTTTCAGCAGGATAGAAGAGACCACGAAGGAGACTGCCATTGCCGCAAAGATAGCCGCGATATTCGCGAAGTAAGCGCCTTTTGGCGTCATCGCCAGTACCGCCAGGATAGAACCCGGAGAGGCCGGAGAAACCAGACCGCCGCCCAGCACGCTCAGGGTGAACACACCGGTCATACCGCCGAGGATAACGGCCAGGATCAGACGTGGGTTCATCAGCACGTAAGGGAAGTAAATTTCGTGGATACCGCCCAGGAAGTGGATGATCGCCGCACCGCCAGCA
Organism: Enterobacter sp. 3U4; assembly: GCF_057224565.1. NCBI lineage: Bacteria > Pseudomonadati > Pseudomonadota > Gammaproteobacteria > Enterobacterales > Enterobacteriaceae > Enterobacter > Enterobacter sp. 3U4. The sequence goes on along the minus strand of NZ_CP136665.1, from coordinate 3,889,254 downwards.
GACTGTTTTGCGCTGCCGCGGCCAAAGAAGATGTACGCCAGCAGAACGCCCATACCTGGGCCCGGGTTGGCCTCAATCAGGAAGAAGATAGACTTGCCGAGGTCGTGAGACTGCTGAATACCCAGCGGCGAGAAGATGCCGTGGTTGATGGCGTTGTTAAGGAACAGGATTTTCGCCGGTTCAACGAAGATAGACGCCAGCGGCAGCATCTCGTGCGCCACCATGAAGTTAACGCCTGCCGCCAGAATTTTAGACAGTACTTCAACCGCAGGGCCAATGCCGAGGAACGCCAGAATGGCGAGGATCATCCCGATGATGCCCGCAGAGAAGTTGTTCACCAGCATTTCGAAGCCGGATTTGATCTTACCATCAACCCAGACGTCGAATTTCTTAATCGCCCAGCCGCCCAGAGGACCGGCAATCATCGCACCGAGGAACATCGGCATATCTGCACCGACGATAACGCCCATGGTCGTGATAGCACCCACTACGCCACCACGGTCACCGCCTACCAGACGACCACCGGTGAAACCGATGAGCAGCGGCAGGAGATAGGTAATCATTGGGCCAACAAGTTTTGCCAGCGTTTCGTTAGGCAACCACCCTGTCGGAATGAACAATGCGGTGATGATACCCCACGCGATAAACGCGCCGATATTTGGCATCACCATGTTGCTGAGGAAACGACCAAAGCTTTGAACTTTGATCTTGAAATCGGATGACATAAAACACCCCTTCTTCTGTTTACGCTTAGGCTTGAGGCCCGAGGTTTATTGTTAATGAGGCGGCAGAGGTAGCCGGACCCTGTTCTGATGCTGTGAAATCTGGCACTGAATCGTTCAACTGTCCAGAAGGGGAAAATTTGTGTGATGTACATCACGTAAAGATAGGGGGTATGGATATCAATGGGGTGATCTATATCACAAAATTTGCGGACAAAAAAAATACAATGGCGACAAAAAAAGCAAAATTCACCCTTTTGTGTGACTGTTGTCACGTTTTGTCCTGGCGTGTTTGTTTCTGGATTGTGACTGATTTCACAAAATATTTTTATGCGGATTTCTCCGGCTGTGATCGACGGCAAACTCTGCTTCGCGATTCAGCGCCAGGATGATATTGCACGACACGATAAGCTAAAAAACCACTTTTAATGTATGGTATGGCGAAAAGCTAAAAGGTAGATTACGCTCATATTGTAAGTTTAAGTCTATTATTATTCAGGATATATTTTGACACGCTTATAAACTTGCATGGAGATATTATAAAAACCGATACTCCCCGGCTCGGAAATAGTAAGCACAACCCCGTGTTTATAAAAAATTAATTAGGTTGCGTACCGTTTTATTAATTTAATGAGTTGACGTTGTTTAAGTGAGGAGAATATGTTTCTCAACTATTTTGCGCTGGGCGTATTGATTTTTGTATTTCTGGTTCTCTTTTACGGAATCATCGCCATCCATGATATTCCTTATAATATGGCTAAAAAGCGTAACCATCCGCATGCCGATGCCATTCATACGGCTGGCTGGATTAGCCTGTTTACGCTCCATGCCATCTGGCCATTCCTGTGGATTTGGGCCACGCTGTACCGCGAAGATCGCGGCTGGGGCATGCAAAACCACATCACAAAGCCTGATGAAGTCCCGGGCATGGATGCGCTCGCCAAACGCGTGGCGGAACTCGAACAAAAGCTGGCCGCGGTAAAGCCTGCTGCTGATAAGAACACGCTGGAGCGCTAATCATGGATCTGTTGATTATTTTGACCTACGTGGCATTTGCCTGGGCCATCTTTAAAATATTCCGAATTCCGGTCAACCAGTGGACGCTTGCCACCGCAACATTAGGCGGCGTATTTATTGTTGCCGGACTTATTCTGCTAATGAACTATAACCACCCGTATACCTTTACGGCGCAAAAGGCGGTTATTTCTATTCCAATCACGCCGCAGGTGACCGGTGTGGTCAGCGAAGTGACTGATAAAAATAACCAGCTTATTAAAAAAGGCGAAGTGTTATTTAAACTGGATCCAGGCCGCTACCAGGCGCGCGTCGACAGACTTCAGGCCGACCTGGTGACCGCGACGCACAATATCGATAATCTGAAGGCGCAGCTGGCGGAAGCCGTTGCCAATACCACGCGCGTCTCCGCTGAGCGCGATCGCCTGTACAAAGATTATCAGCGCTACCTGAAAGGCAGCCAGGCGAAGGTGAATCCGTTCTCTGAAAGCGATATCGACAACGCGCGGCAGAACTATCTGGCGCAGGATGCGCTGGTGAAAGGCTCCGTGGCTGAACAGGTGCAGATCCAAAGCCAGTTAGACAGCATGGTGAACGGCGAACAGTCGCAGATTGCTTCGTTACGCGCCCAGCTTGCCGAAGCCAAATACAACCTGGACCAGACCGTGGTGCGCGCGCCGAGCAATGGTTATATCACCCAGGTGCTGATTCGTCCGGGAACCTATGCCGCCGCGCTGCCTTTGCGTCCGGTGATGGTCTTCATTCCAGAACAGAAGCGTCAGATTGTGGCCCAGTTCCGCCAGAACTCGCTGCTGCGTCTGAAGCCGGGCGATGAGGCGGAAGTGGTGTTTAACGCGCTGCCCGGCCAGGTGTTCTCCGGGAAGCTCACCAGTATTCTGCCGGTGGTGCCGGGGGGAACCTATCAGGCGCAGGGCGCGCTGCAGTCGCTGACGGTGGTGCCGGGAACGGACGGCGTTCAGGCACTTATTGAGCTGGAACCCAACGCCGAAGTCGATGCCCTGCCGGACGGTATCTATGCCCAGGTGGCGGTCTATTCGGACCACTTCGCTCACGTCTCGGTGATGCGTAAGGTGCTGCTGCGTATGACCAGCTGGATGCACTACCTCTACCTCGATCACTAATCCTTCCAGGGCAGGAATGCGACACGCGTATCTGCCCTTTTTTCATCGCTTGATCCATACTGACTTTTTTCCGGCATCAAGGATCAGGCAATGAAACTCATCGGTAGCTACACCAGTCCCTTCGTGCGAAAAATCTCGATTCTCCTGTTGGAGAAAGGGATTGAATTTGAATTCATCAATGAACAGCCCTACAACGCGGAAAACGGCGTTGCGCAGTACAATCCGCTGGGGAAGGTCCCGGCGCTGGTGACGGACGAGGGCGAATACTGGTTCGATTCCCCGATTATTGCGGAGTATATCGAGCTGCTGGGCGTTGCCCCGGCAATGCTGCCCGCTGACCCAAAAGCGGCGCTGGCGGTGAAGCAGGTTGAAGCCCTGGCCGATGGCATTATGGATGCGGCGTTAACCTCCGTACGGGAACAGGCAAGGCCCGCTGCCCAGCAGTCGGAAACGGAACTGTTACGCCAGCGGGAAAAAATCAGCCGCAGCCTGGACAGGTGCGAGCAGCTTATCCAGGAGGGAAAGATCGACACCGACAGCCTGAACCTGGGGACCATCGCCATCGCCTGCGCAATTGGTTATCTCAACTTCCGCCGGGTCTCCCCGGGCTGGTGCGTCGACCGACCGCTGCTGGTGAAGCTTGCAGACACGCTGTTTAGCCGCGAGAGCTTTGCCCGTACCGAACCGCCAAAGGCTTGACGCGGGTTATAACACTTCGCCGTCGGAGGCGGTACAATCCCCCCACATGTTAACTCCCTCTCCCGTCGGGAGGGGGGAAGATATTTACTCGCCAGGCGCTTTCATGACTACTCATCATTCGCTGTACAGCCAGATCCCCGCTACCGACCGTCTTCTTCGCGAACCCCGCATTCATGCTGTTGTTGAGCGTTTCGGTCATACCGCGACGGTGGAAATGTTACGCCTGCTTCAGGACGAAGCCCGATACGCGATTCAGGCAGAAAACGCCTTGCCCGACTGGTGTACTGACTGGGAGCAGGAAGTTAAACGCCGGCTGGATGAGAAGGCGCAAAGCGCGTTACGCCCGGTGATAAACCTGTCGGGGACCGTGCTGCATACCAACCTTGGGCGCGCGCAGCAGGCTGAAGAGGCCGTTGCCGCGGTCGTGCAGGCCATGCGAACGCCAGTGACGCTGGAGTACGATCTGGACGGTGCCGGACGCGGGCATCGCGACCGCGCGCTGGCGGAGCTGCTGTGCCAGCTGACCGGCGCGGAAGATGCCTGCATTGTGAATAACAACGCCGCCGCGGTGCTGCTGATGCTGGCGGCCACCGCCAGCGGCAAAGAGGTGGTGGTGTCCCGCGGCGAGCTGGTGGAGATTGGCGGAGCGTTTCGTATTCCGGACGTGATGCGCCAGGCAGGCTGCACGCTACATGAAGTGGGCACGACAAACCGTACCCATGCGAAAGATTATCGCGCGGCGGTGAATGAGAATACCGCGCTGTTGATGAAGGTTCACACCAGCAATTACCATATTGAAGGCTTCACCAAAACGGTTGAAGAGGCGGAGCTGGCGGCGATTGGGCGCGAACTGAATATACCGGTGATTGCCGATCTCGGCAGCGGCTCGCTGGTGGACCTGAGCCTGTACGGGCTGCCGAAAGAGCCGATGCCGCAGGAGATGATTGCGGCGGGCGTTAGCCTGGTTAGTTTTTCCGGCGACAAACTGCTGGGCGGGCCGCAGGCCGGGATTATCGTCGGCAAGCGCGAGCTGATTGCGCAGCTGCAGCAGCATCCGCTTAAGCGCGCCCTGCGCGCCGATAAAATGACGCTTGCCGCGCTGGAGGCGACGCTGCGGCTCTATCTCCACCCGGAAAAACTGGCCGACCGCCTGCCCACGCTGCGCCTGTTAACCCGCGATGCCGCCTCGATTCGCGCCCAGGCCGAACTGCTGCTGCCGCGCGTCGCCGCGCACTACCCCGATTTTGACGTTCGCATTGAGCCCTGCCAGTCGCAGATTGGCAGCGGGTCGCTGCCGGTAGACAGGCTGCCGAGTGAGGCGCTGACGTTCACGCCGCGTGACGGGCGCGGCAGCCAGCTTGAGGCGCTGTCTTCGCACTGGCGAGGTCTCTCGACGCCGGTTATCGGGCGGATTTACGACGGCCGAATGTGGCTGGATCTGCGCTGCCTTGAAGATGAAGAGCGATTTCTGGAGATGTTGTTGAAATGATTATTGCCACCGCCGGTCACGTCGACCACGGAAAAACCACGTTACTGCAGGCCATTACCGGCGTAAATGCCGATCGCCTGCCGGAAGAGAAAAAGCGCGGCATGACCATCGATCTGGGCTATGCCTACTGGCCCCAGCCTGATGGTCGCGTGCTGGGCTTTATTGATGTGCCGGGGCATGAAAAGTTTCTGTCCAACATGCTGGCGGGCGTGGGCGGCATCGATCATGCCCTGCTGGTGGTGGCCTGCGATGACGGCGTGATGGCGCAAACCCGCGAGCACCTGGCGATCCTGCAGCTAACCGGCAACCCGCAGCTGACCGTGGCGCTGACTAAAGCCGATCGCGTGGATGATGCGCGCGTCAGCGAGGTGCGCGAAACGGTCCAGGCGACCCTGCGGGAGTATGGTTTTGCCGATGCATCGCTTTTTGTCACCGTGGCGACAGAAGGGCGTGGTATCAACGAACTTCGCCACCATTTGCAGCACCTTTCATCACGCGACCACGCCAGCCATCATCGTTTCCGTCTGGCGATCGACCGGGCGTTTACCGTCAAAGGCGCGGGGCTGGTCGTGACCGGCACCGCGCTGAGTGGTGAAGTCAGCGTGGGAGATACGCTCTGGCTGACGGGCGTGAACAAACCGATGCGCGTGCGCGGGCTGCACGCTCAAAACCAGCCCGCTGACCGTGCCCACGCCGGGCAGCGGATCGCGCTGAACATTGCCGGGGATGCGGAAAAAGAGCAGCTTAATCGCGGCGACTGGCTGCTGTCCGATGCCCCGCCGGAACCGTCTGAACGGGTGATTGTCTCCCTGCAGACACACATGCCGCTGACCCAGTGGCAGCCGCTGCATATTCACCACGCGGCCAGCCATATCACCGGGCGCGTGTCGCTGCTGGAAAACGATCTCGCCGAGCTGGTATTCGATTCGCCGCTCTGGCTGGCAGACAACGATCGTCTGGTACTGCGTGACATTTCTGCAAGGGAAACGCTGGCGGGGGCGCGCGTGGTGGCGCTTAACCCACCCCGACGCGGCAAGCGTAAGCCGGAATATTTGCAGTGGCTTGCCGCGCTGGCAGAGGCCAGAGAGGATAACGCCGCGCTGCGGGTGCACCTCGATCGCGGAGCGGTGAGTCTGCGTGATTTTGCATGGGCACGCCAGCTGAGCGGGGAAGGCTTACGGCAGCTGACACAAGAGCCGGGCTTTATTCAGGCCGGCAACAGCCTGCTCAATGCCCCGGTTGCTGCGCACTGGCAGCGTAAGATACTGAACACGCTTGCGACGTACCATGAACAGCATCAGGACGAGCCTGGCCCGGGCCGCGAGCGTCTGCGACGCATGGCGCTGCCGATGGAAGACGATGCGCTGGTGCTGCTGCTGATCGAAAATATGCGCGAAAGCGGGGTGATTAAAAGCCACCACGGCTGGCTGCACCTGCCGGATCACAAGGCCGGGTTCACCGCCGAGCAGGAGGCGATATGGCAAAAAGCGGCCCCGCTGTTTGGCGATGAGCCGTGGTGGGTTCGCGATCTGGCCAGGGAAACCAACACCGACGAGCAGGTGATGCGCCAGGTATTGCGCCATGCAGCGCAGCAGGGGCTGATTGTCGCGATCGTGAAAGATCGTTATTACCGTAACGATCGCATTGTGGCGTTTGCCAACCTGATCCGCGAGCTGGATCAGGCTCGCGGTTCTACCTGTGCAGCGGATTTCCGCGACCGGCTGAACGTGGGCCGCAAGCTGGCGATCCAGATCCTGGAGTATTTCAACCGCATCGGCTTTACCCGCCGTCGCGGTAACGATCATTTATTGCGAGATTCGTTATTATTTCCTGAAACTCCGTGACCCCCGTCGTAAAGCCGTTACCGGTTGGCGAGAAAATCGCCAGCCGGGGCTAACCTTGTTGTACACCAACAGCAAGGAGACGGACATGACAAACAATCCTCCCTCATCGCGAATCCAGCCCGGCGAGTATGGTTTTCCCCTCAAGCTGAAGCCCCGTTATGACAACTTTATCGGCGGCGACTGGGTCGCTCCCGTCGACGGCGAATACTATTCCAACCTGACCCCCGTTACCGGCCAGCCGCTGTGCGAGATTGCCAGCTCCGGCAAGCGCGATATCGATCTGGCGCTGGATGCGGCGCACAAAGCGAAAGAGAAATGGGCTCACACCTCCGTGCAGGACCGCGCGGCGATCCTGTTCAAAATCGCCGACCGAATGGAGCAAAATCTGGAGCTGCTGGCGACGGCGGAAACCTGGGATAACGGCAAGCCGATCCGGGAAACGATGGCGGCTGACGTGCCGCTGGCTATTGACCACTTTCGCTATTTTGCCTCCTGTATTCGCGCTCAGGAGGGCGGGATCAGCGAAGTCGACAGCGACACCGTGGCGTATCACTTCCACGAACCGCTGGGCGTCGTCGGGCAAATCATTCCGTGGAACTTCCCGCTGCTGATGGCGAGCTGGAAAATGGCGCCCGCGCTGGCGGCCGGGAACTGCATTGTGCTGAAACCGGCGCGTCTGACCCCGCTCTCTGTCCTGCTGCTGATGGAAATCGTTGGCGATCTTCTGCCGCCGGGCGTGATTAACGTAGTCAACGGCGCGGGCGGGGAGATAGGCGAATATCTGGCGACCTCGAAACGGATCGCCAAAGTGGCGTTTACCGGGTCGACGGAGGTGGGCCAGCAGATTATGCAGTACGCCACGCAGAATATTATCCCGGTGACCCTGGAGCTGGGCGGGAAGTCCCCGAACATCTTCTTCGCGGACGTGATGGAGGAAGAGGATGCCTTCTTCGATAAAGCTCTGGAAGGGTTTGCGCTGTTTGCGTTTAACCAGGGCGAAGTCTGCACCTGCCCAAGCCGCGCGCTGGTGCAGGAGTCCATCTATGAGCGCTTTATGGAGCGCGCTATTCGCCGCGTCGAGTCTATCCGCAGCGGTAACCCGCTCGATAACGTCACGCAGATGGGGGCGCAGGTCTCGCACGGACAGCTGGAAACCATCCTCAACTACATCGACATCGGCAAGAAAGAGGGGGCGGATATTCTCACCGGCGGGCGTCGTAAGGTGCTTGGGGGGGATCTGCAGGACGGCTATTACCTTGAGCCGACGATCCTGTTCGGCCAGAACAACATGCGCGTTTTCCAGGAGGAGATTTTCGGACCGGTGCTGGCCGTGACCACCTTTAAAACGATGGAGGAAGCGCTGGAGATTGCCAACGACACGCCGTATGGTCTGGGGGCAGGCGTCTGGAGCCGCAACGGTAATCTGGCCTATAAAATGGGCCGCGGCATTCAGGCCGGGCGCGTCTGGACCAACTGCTACCACGCCTATCCGGCGCACGCGGCATTCGGCGGTTATAAACAGTCGGGCATCGGGCGTGAAACCCACAAGATGATGCTGGAGCATTACCAGCAGACGAAATGCTTGCTGGTCAGCTACTCCGATAAACCGCTGGGGCTGTTCTAATCGCCCAGCTCAGGCCGCCCGTGGGCGGCCTGAGCAATTTGCTGACGCAGGCAGTTAAGGACGCCATCCAGAACGTATTGCACGCGCCAGGGCTGGTATTCGCGTTTGCGGAAGATGGCCGTCAGATCGAGCCACCATTCTTCCTGATGTGGGAAGCAGGGGACCAGCATGCCTTTCGTTAATTCTTTCTTCAGGCTCTCTTTTGGTGCAAAAACAATCCCAAGATTATTTCTTGCCAGCTCCAGAGCCGTCTGCGTATTGTCGCAAATATAATTACCGGTCACCCGGTAGTCATGCACGTCATTGCTGCCGTGCATGCGGAAACGCCAGATGTTTGCATCATCGATCAGCATGGAATCAATGAGAATACAGGAGTGATTAATTAAATCTTCAGGCCCCGTTAAGGGGTGTTTATTTAAATACTCTACGGTAGCGAATGCCGTAACGGAATATTTTGTTAACACGCTGGCGACCAGGCTTTCGTCTTTCGGTGGTGCATAAGTAATTAAAATGTCGCAGTCATCCGGAAAAGAAACACCTTCTGCAAATTCATTCCGGTCCAGGTTATAGGTTTTCAGGGAGATGCGGATGTCACCGATATCTTCTATCTTATGGATCACGTGTCGCGCGAGATAGGTTACGATACCTGTAGGGGCATAGATCGTGACCTTTCCGCGTTTTTCATGCTTATAATCAGCAATGAAATTAACGAGTTGGCTATTCTTATCCAGCGTGGCATCAACGTACGGGAGTAACGCTTCCCCAAACTGGGTCAGGGCCAGCTGGCGCGTGGTGCGCTCAAAAACCTTAAGCCCAACCCGCGTTTCAAAATCAGACAGATATTTACTGACGTTTGCCTGCGCCATGCCCAGCAGGGCGGCGGCATCGCCAATGCTGTGGGTGGCTGCGATGACGGATATAATTTTTAACTCGCGTGGTTTTAGCTGTAATTTATTCATCATGCACACCCATCTATATGATTTTGTATATAATATTATATAAACCGCAGCGTTGCATTGGCAAATTTGTAACCATTATTATGCGCCTCGCTTGTTTGGCATTTTAATGGATTACATGTAATGACTATTAAATACAATTTACTCATCGCTGCCTCGTTATTTGCAACATCCTCAGCAATGGCCGGTGACTTTTCACTAGGAGCGGGGGCTGTATTTAATGAGTCTCCTTACAAAGGCTATAACGAAAATACTACCGCAGTACCGTTAATTAGCTACGAAGGCGATCGCTTTTATGTTCGCCAGACCACGGGCGGATGGATCCTGTGGAAAGACGCAAAAAATGAACTCAGCCTGACCGCATCGTGGATGCCGCTGCATTTCGATCCAGATGACAACGACGACCATCAGATGAAACAGCTTGATGAGCGTAAAGCCTCTGCCTTCCTCGGCGGCGCGTACTACCGCCACGAAAGCTGGGGCTCTCTGAAAGTGGCCGTTTCTGGCGATGCGATGGATGAAAGCGGCGGCGTAGTGGGCGAGGTATCGTACTTCCGTCCAATCAGAATGGAGCGCCTGACCCTGACGCCTTCTGTGGGGGTGTTCTACAGCGACGAAAGCTATAACGACTACTACTACGGCGTATCCGGCAGCGAGTCTCGCCGCTCGGGACTGGATCAATACACCGCCGGTGACAGCTGGACGCCATACGTTGGCCTGGCGGCTAAATATCAGTTAACCCAGAAGCTGTACCTGAACGCCAGCGCGGTCTACACCGTATTGCCTGACGACGTGAAGAACAGCCCGATGATCGACCGCGATGACAGCTTCGCGCTGATGACCGGCCTGACCTGGCGTTTCTGATGCGGTAAGCCGGGGGGCGACTTCGCCTTACCCGGCCTACATGGACCGCCATCGCAGTTTTACGTATGCCGGCGCAAGCGAAGCGCCGCCGGGCATATTTGATAGTACCAATCTCCCGTTTTCCCTTCCCGTAATGACTCCCTCCTTAATATTCCTGATACGCTAATGCGATCTGCGCCATCAATAAAGGTGTGCATCATGTGTATCATTCATAAAGAAATTTAAACCGGACACTCTCGCCATCAAAAGAACTGGATTTTAACGCGCGCGAGGCGTAACAGATGAACCGATTTATCATGGCGGATGCGGAAAAATGCATTGGGTGCCGCACCTGCGAAGTGGCCTGCGTTGTGTCGCATCAGGGCGCCGTCTCCTCTCATGCCTTTACGCCCCGCCTTCGGGTGGTTAAGGGAAGTTCATACACTACGGCAGTGGGTTGCCATCAGTGCGAGGATGCGCCCTGTGCTAACGTCTGTCCAACCCATACCATCAGCCGTACGGCGGGAGCCTGGCTTGTTGAGCAGACGCGCTGCATTGGGTGTAAAAGCTGTGTGGTGGCGTGTCCGTTTGGGGCAATGCAGGTTGGTCTGGAGGGAAATAAGGCGCAGGCGCTGAAATGTGATTTATGCGTGCATCGCGAAGGCGGACCGGCCTGCGTGGAGGCCTGTCCAACCCACGCGCTGCGCTGCGTTGACCCTGTCAGTATTCGAGCGGAAAAGCTTACTGCATTTTATTGAAATTCCACGTGAACGTCAGACTGTAGCGCCAGTCCCTGTTGCGACTGTCTGTCGGTACATCCCCTACGGGTCTTGCCGCCTCAACCGTGACGCTATAGTGGCGCGTATCGCCTATCATCACGCCGGTCGCCACTGACCCGAGCCGCTGATGAGGTAAACCGGACGTGTTAAACCAGGTTTGCGCGGTATCGGCCAGGATATAGGGCTGGATGGTGGCAAGCCAGGTGCTCTCTTTCCGCATCTTGATATAGCGCAGTTCTACCTGCCCGCCATAGCCGTAATCACCGCTTGCCTCACTGTCCTGGTATCCACGGCCAAAGCGCTGGGCACCGAAGCTAACGCGTTCGGGCTCTGGCAACGTGTTATTTGACCAGTCTCCCTCCCAGGATGTTGATAACCGCCATTTGTCGGCAAACAGCCAGGCAGCGTCCAGATAGCTTTTTGTGAGCGTGAAATTTATATCGGGTTTAGGGGCTGAGACGATATCTGCCCCCATCGCATCAATACCCTGACGGACGTTGAGTCGGCCGCTGATGCTGGCGGCTGTGAATTGATGCGCACCGTTGATACCCACTTCCAGCGCAGGATAACGCGCGTGTTGGTTGACGGAGTCCAGACTATAGGTTTTGCCCTGCAGTCTGGCCTGTAGAGCATAATCATCCTGGCGGTCGGTATAATCAAAACCGCCGGTCAGATTAATTTGTGATTTTTGCGTCAGCAGCAATGGATAGCCAAACGTCACGCCGCCGTTGTATTGCGTTGTTTTTTGCTTCGAATCGACCTGAATATTATTGGGCAAAGAGATAAGGGGAGAAAAATCTCGCGGATCTTCACGGTAATAGCTGCCTTTGAGCTGCATCGTCAGCCCTTCATCGTTTAAAAACTGCTGCCAGTTCAGGCCGACATAGTTTTTTCGCGTGTTGTTATCTAAAGGTATAAGCGTGGCCACGCCCAGCTGATCGCCATAGCTTGTCATGTTGCTGAGCGTTCCGTTCAGCATCATTAAATCTTGCCCTTTACGGGTGTCGATCGTGGAGGCGATATTCCAGCTCCGCTCCTGATTACCGGTTATCTGCATTGCCGCCGCGCCATAAATATTGGTTGGCAGCTGCGCGTTGGCCGTGACCGGAACGTTCGGGGTGCGCGTCATCAGCTGGCTGTAGCGATCGAACGTATCCTGAGACAGCGGTTTTTCCGCCATGATTTTTTCTGACAATCGTTTAAGACGCTCGGCGATGTGAGGGTTATTACTGGTGATGTCGCTGTGAGCGACATACCCTTCAACCAGAACAATTTTAATATTTCCCTGCTGGAAATTATCATCGGGCAGCCAGGCATAGGAGAGCGGAAAACCGTCGGCCTTGTAGCGCGCCGTAATATCGTTTACCAGCCCCGTGAGCGTTTTTAGCGGCACGGTTTTTCCGGCGTACGGCCTGAAGGGCTGAAGTAATTCCTGCAACGGATAACGCGTGCCGCCAATAAACTGAATGTGATGAATGGTAATGGGCGTTTCAGGCGTCAGCGTTGACTGCGGTTTTTCTATTTTGACTTTCGGCTGTGGGACGGTCTCAGGCTGTTCTGGGGCAACGTTACGAGAAACTTGCGCCGGATTATCAGGGTTAATAATAGAGGGCAGTGTATCGGCGCGGGCCATGCTCAGCACAACCAGCCCCGTCAGCGAAAAAAGGAAGTGGTGTTTCATCGCGCTATCCCTGTTCATCATTCCCGGTTAGGGGGAGTGTCGCTGTATAAAGCGCCCCTGAACCAGGGGCGCAGAATGACAATAAGCAGGTTACTGTTTTGGCGTCAGCAGACCGGTGGTTAACGTGTTGAGACCGTTGACCGGGTTAGTTGTCGACGTGTTTTGACTTGATGTTGTTGCTGCGTTGGCCGTAACGCCCGCAGTCAGGGTATTGAGGGTCGTATTGACCGTTGCACCCAGGCTGTTGTTCGTGGCCGCCACATTTGCATTGGCTGTGAGAGAGCCTGAACTTCCTCCGGTTGTCGAAGAGGCGGGTTTGACCAGCGTGCCGCTATCCGTGACCGTCTGGCCGACGTTCTGGACGACCTGACCCGCGCCGTTCAGCCCGCTATTACTGTTGCTGACGTTGGTCCCCACGCCGCTCACGGTGTTACCCACTTGGGTCAGCAGGCCGTTGACCGGTGTGCCGAGGCCCGTCGTGGTGCCCACGCTTTGCGTGACGCCCTGTACTCCGCCCAGCGTCTTGTTGGCAACGGTCGTGGTATCGGTTGTTACCTGAGTGACCGCAGGGCTGCTTACCGTGTTGGTAAGACCCGTGCCGGTGTTACTGACCAGTTGCCCGGTACTGTTGACCACGCTGCCCGTCAGGCCGGTTACGCCGCTGACCGGTGTTCCGGAAGTGGAGCTCGCCAGGCCCGTGCCTACCGTTGAAACGGTATTGCCCAGGGAGGTAACCGACGTGGTCACGCCTTTAACCGTTGTGCCCACACCGTTCGCGTTGTTTGGATCGCCAACGCCAGTAGTGACGCCTGTCCCCACGGTGGACACGGCGCTGCCAACACCGCTGACGGTGGTTGAAACGGTTGACGTGACGGGATTATTTGTTGGAAGTTGGCTTCCAAGGCCATCCACCGTAGAGCCAACGCTGGTCACCGTTTTACCGGCGTCACCCAGTATCGTATTTACGCCTGCGGTAGTGGTTCCTCCACCGCCCGTGTTGCCTGTTCCGGTTCCTCCGCTGCCATTGCCTCCTGAGCCTGAGCCTGAGCCTGAGCCTGAGCCTGAACCAGAACCCGTTCCGCCACCAGCGCCTGTCCCGGTACCTGAACCCGTCCCGGTACCCGAGCCGTTGCTGCCCGAACCGCCATTGCTCGCGGTCGTGCCACTTCCATCACCTGAGCCGCTGCTGCTTCCCGTCGCAGGGTTATTTTTGGCCGTTGAGTGATGAGAGCCGCCACCGCTTCCACTGCAGGCAGAAAGAGAGAACGCGAGCAGTACCGCAACAGCAATAGCGCTGATGCGACTAACATTATTAGGTAGCATATGAATACTCCACGCAAAAGAACGCCGAGCGGCGTATTAGTGAGTATATGCACTATTTTTAAATATGCATGAAAGTGACTCAGGGTGATATTTTCCTGCGTTGCAGGTGGTTATTTCAAAATAACAATAAGTTAAGATCTTTAATTGGTGCTTAATTATTGATGGGGAAGTTAGCGAGCGTAAATTAAAGGAATATTCCTAAGGAAACTCAAGGGGGATGATAAATAACACGCTACAGGATATATCCTTAATATAAGATTAAGATCACGGAAAAATAAGGCTCTTCATTTGAAGAGCCTTATTATTTAACAATTGCCTTCGCGCCAGGCTTTTTCGATCTCTTCGGCGAGAATTTTGACACCCGCTTCGATTTTTTCCGGATCGGGCACATAGTTCATGCGCATGCACTGGTGCGTATGCGGCCAAGGCTTATCCAAACCCGGGAAGAAATAATCGCCCGGCACCATTAGTACGCCGCGCTTTTTCAGGCGCTGATAGAGCAGCTCGGTGGTGATGGGTAAATCCTTAAACCAGAGCCACAGGAAAATCGCCCCTTCCGGCTTGTGGATCAGACAGCGTTCTTCCGGCAAATAGCGGCGAATTGTCGCAATCGTCTCCTGAACGCGCTGGTAATAGAAAGGCTTGATCACCTCATTCGACAGACGCAGCAGGTCCTTGCGTTTGATCATTTCGCACATCATCGCCGGGCCAATGCCGCCCGGAGAAAGGCTGATAATCCCGTTCATATTGGTGATGGCGGTGATGATTTTTTCGTTGGCGATGATGATGCCGCAGCGGCTGCCCGGCAGGCCCAGCTTAGAGAGACTCATGCACAGGACAATGTTCGGGTTCCACAGCGGACGTGCTTCGCTGAAGATAATGCCCGGGAACGGTACGCCGTAGGCGTTATCGATCACCAGCGGAATGCCGTGCTGATTCGCCAGCGCATCCAGCTTCATCAGTTCGTCATCGGTGATCACGTTGCCCGTTGGGTTAGTCGGACGCGATACGCAGATCATGCCCGTCTCTTCACCAATATGCAGGTGTTCAAAATCGACGTGATATTTGAACTGGCCTTCCGGCAGCAGCTCAATGTTCGGACGCGCGGAGACGAACAGATCCTCTTCCAGGCCGGAATCAGCGTAGCCGATATATTCCGGTGCCAGCGGGAACAGCACTTTTTTGGTGGTGCCGTCGGCGCGACGTCCCGCGAACAGGTTAAACAAGTAGAAAAACGCGCTCTGGCTGCCGTTTGTCAGTGCAATATTCTGTGGTTCGATATCCCAACCCAGCTCGTCACGCAGCATTTCCGCGAGGAGTGTCAGCAGTTCGGTTTTACCCTGCGGGCCGTCGTAATTGCAAAGCGCATCGGTTGCTTTGCCGCTTTCCAGCATCTGAGCGAGCAGCGTCTGGAAATAGGTATTCATCTCCGGAATTTGAGCCGGGTTTCCGCCGCCGAGCATGATTGCGCCCGGTGTGCGCAGCCCGTCGTTGAGGTCCTCCATCAGGCGAGTAATGCCTGAATGGCGGGTAAATTTGTCGCCGAAAAGTGAAAACGTCATAGCAGGTGATCTGTCGAGCTTATTTTGAAAGTGGGTAACCATAACGCTAGCACCGTGTTGGTGCAAATCGGGTGGTGTGGTCGGATTTGTTGTTTTATAGGGCGGGAGTGGATTTGTGTAGTGAATAGTTCTGGTGTTTTTCCCCTCTCCCCTGTGGGGAGAGGGTTAGGGTGAGGGGGGTAATTATTGATTACCCGCCCAAACCACCATCACCTTATCGCCATTGTGCTCGCGCACGAAGCCGTACCCCTCTTTCAGCGACAGCGTGGTTTGTTTGCCTTCGCCAATCGCCGGGTGACGGGCGCGGAACTGACCCAGCGTTTGCCAGTGCGCGACGGTTAAGGCCTGCTTGCCCGTAACGTCCTGCCAGTTCATATCTGACCGGGTGCCCTGCAATGGGTCAGAACCTGTCGGCCCGAATGGACGCTCGGACTCATCCCCGTAATAGATTTGCACGCTGCCCGGCGCCAGCAGAAGCAGCTCCGCCGCGCGCTGGCCCCCTTCGCGGAACAGGCGCGTATCGTGGGAGGAGAGGTAGCTCAGCACGTTGAAGCTTTGCAGCTTCTCCGCCATCTGCTGCCAGGTGAGATCCATATCGGCCAGGCAATCCACCGCCTTCGCCGCCTGCTCCTGATAGTCAAAGTTAATCATCGCGTCAAAACCGTGACGGTAATAATCGCTTTGCATCACCCCGTGGCCCCAGGATTCCCCGGTCATCCAGAACGGTGCGTTGTCGAGCTTTTTATCCGGGTGCGCGCCTTTCCAGGCGGCCAGCGCCTGGCTTGCCTGGTCTTTCAGCTGTTGCCAGGCCGCAAGCTCGACGTGTTTCGCGGTATCCACCCGGAAACCGTCGATGCCGTAGTCGCGTACCCACTGGCTGAGCCAGTGGGTCAGATAATCGCGCGGGGTATATCCCGGGATGGCCTTCGCGTGGGTGTCGGGCTTGTGTTGATAAAAGTTTGGCAATCCGGAAGGCGTCGTCGATTCCGTTTTCAGATCGGGCAGAAATGCCAGCGACATGGTCAAATCGTCGAAGCCGGGGTTGTCGTAATCGCCGATATCGGTGCGGATCCACTTTTTACCCCACCATTTTTCCCATGCGGCTTTGTCGCTAAAGTTGATGTAGTCGTTAAAGCTGTGCCAGGTCTGGCCCGCGCCCGGCTTCCAGTCCGTCCAGCGTTCTCCAAGCGTCTTTTTCAGCTCATCACCCTGCAGGTACAGGGCACCAAACTGATATTCCTGCATGTCTGCCAGCGTGGCATAACCAACGTGGTTCATGACGATATCGAACAGAACGCGGATCCCGCGCTTGTGCGCTTCGTCGACAAGCTGGCGTAGGTCATCCTCAGTTCCCATGTTGGCGTCGAGCTTTGTCCAGTCCTGGGTGTAGTAGCCGTGATAGGCGTAATGCGGGAAATCACCTTTGGTGCCACCGCCTACCCAGCCGTGGATCTGCTCAAGCGGGGAGCTTAGCCAGAGCGCATTCACCCCCAGCTGCTGCAGGTAATCGAGCTTGCTGGTCAGCCCCTTGAGATCGCCGCCGTGGAAGGTGCCAATCTCCTGCATACCGTCTTTATGGCGACCGTAGCTGTTGTCGTTGCCCGGGTCACCATTCACGTAACGGTCGGTTAGCACAAAATAGACGGTGGCATTTTGCCAGCTAAACGGCGCAGGCTTGTCGGTTTCGGCGCGCTCAATCAGCAGCAGGCCATTACTGTTGGCGGCTGGCTGCAGGGTGATTTTTCCATTCTGCACCGTCGCCGTCTGTTTACTGTAGTAGTCGCGCACGACGGAGCCCTCAGGGAAGGTACTGCCGACGTCCAGCGTCAGCGGTTTACCGTCCCACTTAGGGCACTGGCGGATGACGTTTGCAACCGGCTGTTCTGCGGCACTCTGAATCGTCAGCAGCAGGGTGGGCGTGCCGGAGCGGGTATCAATCCGCATCTGGTAGTCACCGTCGCGGAAAAGGCGCCACTGCGGCGGCGTGCCGTCACAGGGCTTGAGCGACAGCATCTCATTGAGTTTTATCGCATCTGCAGGCTGCCAGCACGTCTTGTCAAAACTCAGCGTCAGAGGACGCGTACCCTTCGCAAGCTTTGCCTGGCTGGTGAAGACTCCGGTGCCTTCGGCGCTAAATGCGCTAAATCCCGGCGATGACCAGTCGGCATGTGCCATTGCGGGTAACATCAGAAAGGCTAATGCGGTACGTTTCATTCCTTTTTCCTGTCGCGGCATTTTTGACCAGTGTGCCATCAGGCGGGGGGCAAAAACTCATCCCCTGTCGCTTTCTGCCAGGAGGAAGCGTGAGGATGAGTGATCTCGCGCAAAATTAGGCAGTTATCTGCGATAGCGCACACAGTTTTTGTGGAATGATGTTTTTATGAGCAAGTTTCAGGTGACATAGTTTCGGAATTGGACTATTTCTACACGTGCTCTTGAAGTCTATTTTTGATATGATTTGAGATTCCGCTCTCAAATTTGTGAAAAAAATAAGGTGTTGGGATGATTACATCCGACCAGGAGACCTAATGATATCGACTCCCATTCGACGATATGGGGCTGCGATACTCATGTTACTCACCACGGCATTTTCGGGTGAGGTGCTTGCGAAGACGCACACGGATACAACGAGTAAGAAAGCCCACGTAATAAAGACGACAAGTAGTAAGGTTAGCAGTAAACAAGAGTATTCTCGCAATAGTGCAAAGAGTAGTTCACTTCCTGATTTGCGAAAATACCCTTCCGGAACACCAAGGAAAAAAGCGTTTCTCCGGACGGTAATGCCTTACATCACGAGTCAAAATGCCGCGATTACTGCGGATCGTAACTGGCTGATCTCCAAACAGTACGATAGCCGCTGGTCGCCGTCAGAGCGCGCGCGTCTGAAAGATATCACGAAGCGCTACAAGCTGAGCTGGAACGGTAACACGCGTCGTGTGCCGTGGAATGCTCTCCTTGAGCGTGTGGATATCATCCCGGGCAGCATGGTTGCGACCATGGCCGCAGCCGAAAGCGGCTGGGGTACGTCTAAGCTTGCGCGTAGCAACAACAACCTTTTCGGCATGAAGTGCGTGAAAGGTCGTTGTAATAATGCCCCTGGCAAGGTGAAAGGCTATTCGCAGTTTGAATCTGTGAAGGATTCCGTCAGCGCCTACGTGGTGAATCTGAATACGCACCCGGCCTACTCATCGTTCCGTAAATCACGCGCTCAGCTGCGTAAGGCGGACCAGGAAGTGACGGCCAGTACGATGATCCACAAGCTGAAAGGTTATTCGACGAAGGGACAGAGCTATAACAACTATCTGTTCGCCATGTACCAGGATAACCAGCGCTTAATCGCCGCCCATATGTAATCTCAAAAAAACGCCTTCCACTGGAAGGCGTTTTCTTTTCTAGATCAGCACCTCGCTGTGGCGATCCCGATACTCTTTCGGCGTGGTGTCATACTCTTTGCGAAACACCGAATAAAAATATTGCAGAGACGGGTAACCGCACATCTGCGAGATTTCGTTGATCGACAGCGACGTGGAAATGAGCAGGCTGCGTGCTTTCTCCAGCTTTTCAGCATGGATGACGGCATGAATGGTTTCGCCCACCTCTTCTTTGAAACGCTTCTCCAGATTCGAACGCGAAATGCCCACCGAATCCAGCACCTGATCGACCTTTATCCCTTTGCAGGCGTGGTTGCGAATATAGTGCATGGCCTGAATGACGGCCGGGTCGCTTAAGGAGCGATAATCGGTTGAGCGACGTTCCACGACGCGGACAGGAGGCACGAGCAAACGCTGAAGCGGCATAGATTCTTTATCGAGCAGGCGATGCAGCAGCTTCGCCGCCTGATAGCCCATCTGACGCGTGCCCTGGGCAACGGAGGAGAGCGCCACGCGAGACAGGTAGCGGGTCAGTTCTTCGTTATCAATGCCAATCACGCACAGTTTTTCCGGCACCGGAATGTGTAAGTGTTCGCAAACCTGCAGCACGTGCCGCGCGCGCGCATCCGTCACGGCAATAATACCGGTTTGCGGCGGAAGCGTTTGCAGCCAGTCCGCCAGGCGGTTTTGCGCGTGCTGCCAGTTTTCCGGGGCGGTTTCCAGCCCCTGATAGACCACGCCGCGATACTTCTCCTGCGCGACCAGCTGGCAAAACGCGTGCTCACGCTCAACGGCCCAGCGCTTGCCGCTGGTGGCGGGTAAACCATAAAACGCGAAGCGATGGACGCCTTTCTCTTTTAAATGGAGAAACGCGGCCTCGACCAGAGCATGGTTATCGGTGGCAATATAGTGAACCGGCGGATAGTGTTCGGGCGAATGATAGGAGCCGCCGACGCCCACGATCGGAACGTCGACGTCGGTCAGCAGTTGCTCAATAACGGGGTCGTCATAGTCAGCGATAACGCCATCGCCCAGCCAGTCTTTGATGTTCTCCAGACGGGTGCGAAAATCTTCCTCAATAAAGATATCCCACTCGGATTGCGACGCCTGCAAATATTCACCCACGCCTTCCACCACCTGACGGTCGTAGGCTTTATTGGCATTGAATAACAACGTAATGCGGTGACGCTTTTCAAACATGGCTCACTTCCCAATTAAGTCACAATACGGCTATCAGGCCCGTCGCTTGGTGGCCGAGTCCATCCAGACTGCCAGTAAAAGAATGGCCCCCTTGACGATATACTGCCAAAACGTCGGGACGTCCATCATACTCATCCCGTTATCCAACGACGCCATGATAAATGCCCCCATGACCGCGCCCGCCACGCTACCGATACCCCCTGCGAGGCTGGTGCCGCCAATGACGCAGGCAGCGATAGCATCCAGCTCGGCGATGTTACCGGCGGAGGGTGAACCGGCGCCCAGACGCGAGCTGAGGATCAGCCCGGCGATAGCGACCATCAGGCCGTTAATGGCGAAGACCGCCAGCTTGGTACGCTCGACATTGATACCCGAGAGGCGGGCAGCTTCAAGGTTTCCGCCAATAGCATAAATGCGGCGGCCAAACGCGGTGCGCGTGGCCATAAACATGCCGCCCAGCAGTAAAAGCGCCAGCAGCAGGACGGGCGTCGGGACACCGCGATAGTCGTTTAAAAGCCAGATGGCGCCGAGCACAATGATCGCCGTGAGCGCCTGACGCCCTACTACCGACGTGGATGCTGGCGACGCCAGCCCCAGCGCCTGACGGCGCATACGTCCACGCCACTGCCACGCGACAAACCCTAGCAACCCCACCACGCCGATGGTAAAGCCCACGCTATCTGAGAGGTAACTCTGGCCAATCTGCGACATGGCTGCACTGGTCGGGGAGACGGTAGTGCCATTGGTGATGCCGATTAAGATCCCGCGGAAGGCCAGCATCCCCGCCAGGGTGACAATGAACGACGGCACTTTACGATAGGCAACCCACCAGCCGTTCCAGGCTCCCAGAACCAGACCCAGCACCAGCGTGACCGCCACGGTTAGCGGCAGCGGCCAGCCGAGCCAGACGTCAAAAATCGCCGCCACGCCGCCGAGGAGCCCCATCATTGACCCGACCGACAGATCGATTTCCGCGGAGATAATCACGAACACCATGCCGACGGCCAGAATGCCGGTGATGGCAGTCTGGCGGAGCAGGTTGGAGACGTTACGCGCGCTTAAGTACGAGCCATCGGTCATCCAGGTAAAGAACAGCATGATGACGATAATCGCCGCGATCATCACGAAAACCTGCAGGTTAAGCGCTTTTAGCCCCGCAAACGCACCGGGCGTCGGAACGGCGACTTTGATATCAGACGGATTGCTTTTCGACATGACGTTCGCTCCTTAAAGCGGCTTCCATCACCTGCTCCTGCGTCAGGTTCTGGTTAATCAGGTTGGCTTTCAGTTTTCCCTCGTGCATGACCAGCACGCGGTCGCTCAGGCCGAGCACTTCGGGTAACTCAGACGAAATGACAATGACGGCAATCCCTTGCTGTACAAGCTGATTAATCAGTTTGTAGATTTCATATTTGGCACCGATATCAATCCCCCGCGTGGGCTCATCAAGAATTAATATGCGTGGATTGAGAAGCAGGCAGCGCGCCAGAATCGCCTTCTGCTGGTTGCCGCCGCTCAGGCGGCCAATCGCCAGTTCCGGTGAGGAGGTTTTAACCTTCAGCCGGGCGAGTGACTGTAGGATGCACTGCTGCTCTGCGGCATCGTCCAGGCTGCTCAGCGCGCCGGAGAAGCGATCGAGCGCCGCAAGCGTAATGTTTTTCCCCACCGCCATAACCGGCACGATGCCGTCTTTTTTGCGGTCTTCCGGCACCATGGCAATGCCGCGGGCGATCGCCTGCTGGCAGTTGTCGATTTTCACCTGCTGACCGTCGATATAAATGGTGCCCTCCCAGCGCCCCGGCCACACGCCAAACAGGCACTGTACGGCCTCCGTGCGCCCGGCGCCGACTAACCCGGCAATACCGAGAATTTCGCCGCTGTGCAGAGAAAACGAGACGTTATTCACACGCTTGATGTGGCGGTTAACGGGATGCCACGCGGTCAGGTTTTCCACGCGTAGCACTTCATCGCCCGTTGCGTGGGGTTCATTCGGGTAAAGTGCCGTTAGCTCGCGTCCCACCATCATGGTGATGATGTCATCTTCACTCATGCCCGCGGCTTCACGCGTGCCGATGTGTTGCCCGTCGCGGATCACGCAGATGGTGTCCGAAATGGCTTTGACCTCGTTCAGCTTGTGCGAAATGTAGATGCAGGCGATGCCGTGATTTTGCAGATCGCGAATGATATTGAGCAGTACCGCAGTTTCCTGTTCGGTAAGCGAGGCGGTTGGCTCATCAAGGATCAGCAGCCTGACCTGCTTATTGAGCGCTTTAGCGATTTCGACCAGCTGCTGTTGCCCGAGGCCCAGATCCCCCACGCGGGTATCCGGTGAAATGCTGAGGCTCACCTGCGCCAGCAGCTTTTCACAGCGGAGCGTCATGGTGTCGTAATCCAGCACGCCGTGGCGGGAAATTTCGGCCCCAAGGAAAATGTTCTCCAGCACGGTGAGATGCTTCACCAGCGCCAGCTCCTGGTGGATGATGGCGATGCCTTTGCGTTCGGTATCGCGGATGTGATTCGCCTGGATAACTTCGCCGGCAAAAACGATTTCGCCTTCGTAGCTGCCGTGTGGGTAGATCCCGCACAACACTTTCATCAGCGTCGACTTGCCCGAACCGTTCTCACCGCACAGCGAAACCACTTCGCCGGGGTTCAACCGCAGGCTGACGTTGTCGACGGCTTTCACCGTGCCGAAGCGTTTGGTGATGCTTTTCATTTCAAGTAAATAAGGCATAACCGCTCCACATAACCCGAGGGAAGAACAGTACAACGTGATGCGCCCCCGCAGAGCAGGGGCCGCGCCGGATTACAGTTCGCTCTTCTTGTGGAAACCGTCTTTAACCACGGTGGCGTCAATGTTCTCTTTATTGACTTCAATCGGTGTGAGCAGGCGAGCCGGAACGTCTTTCAGCCCGTTATTCAGCGTTGCGTCTGCTTTAGGCTGCTTGCCATTGCCCAGTTCTACGGCGATTTCCGCCGCCGTATTGGCAAGCTCGGTAATCGGTTTGTAGACCGTCATGGTTTGGGTGCCTGCGATAATGCGTTTTACGCCAGCCAGATCGGCGTCCTGTCCAGAAATAGCGACTTTACCCGCCAGCCCCTGCGCGCTTAATGCCTGAATCGCACCGCCTGCGGTGGCATCGTTGGAGGCCACAACCGCATCAATTTTGTTGTTATTTGCCGTCAGCGCGTTTTCCATAATCTTCAGCGCGTTTTCTGGCAGCCAGCCGTCGGCCCACTGATCGCCAACCACTTTAATTTTCCCGTTGTCGATGTACGGCTTAAGGACTTTCATTTGTCCTTCGCGGAACAGTTTGGCGTTGTTATCCACCGGAGAGCCGCCCATCAGGAAATAATTGCCCTGAGGCACTTTGTCGATCAGGCTTTGCGCCTGTAATTCCCCGACTTTTTCATTGTCGAAAGAAATATAATAATCAATGTCCGCATTATTAATCATGCGGTCATAGGCCAGAACTTTTATGCCTTCCTGCTTGGCTTCTTTCACCACGTTACTTAATACCTGGCCGTTATAGGGGATAATGACCAGCACATCGACGCCACGGTTAATCATATTCTCGATCTGCGACATTTGTGTTTCTTCATTGCCGTTAGCCGACTGCACAAACACGCTGGCGCCGTGGGATTCAGCTTTTTTAACAAAAATATCGCGATCTTTTTGCCAGCGCTCCAGACGCAGGTCGTCAATCGCCATGCCAATTTTGACCTCTTTGGCATGTCCTGCAAAGCTTGCAAGGAGGAGCGTAGTGCAGAGCGTTAGAGTCAGGTTCTTTATCTTCATAATTATTAGGCCTTTTTGTAGGGGTATGTGTTGCTGAGATAAAAGAAACATTCACTGCTGAGACGCAGCAAATTTTTAACGCGGAAAGGCGGGCTGGCAATTACAGATTTTTATCTTCTCATTATGATATTTGGTTTATTTCTGAATTTATGACCGCGATCGGATTTTAAAATGCGTAACGTCTTAATTACATTTGATTCTGGAATAAGCGCCGAAAAATAGTTTGTCTGCGCATTATTTTGCGAGCCAGCGCACAGTTGTGCATTCTCTCAATAGCAGTGTGAAATAACGTAATTGAGCAACCCAAAATGTCTATTCACTATTACTCCTGTATCAACGACTCGCCGCATACCCTGATTATGGAGCTCAATATGCAAGCTTATTTCGACCAACTCGATCGTGTTCGTTACGAAGGCCCGAAAACGACCAATCCTTTAGCATTTCGTCACTACAACCCGGATGAGCTGGTGCTGGGTAAGCGCATGGAAGATCATCTGCGCTTTGCCGCCTGTTACTGGCATACCTTCTGCTGGAACGGCGCCGATATGTTCGGCGTGGGATCCTTTGACCGCCCGTGGCAGCAGCCGGGTGAGGCCATCGAACTGGCAAAGCGCAAAGCCGATGTGGCGTTTGAGTTCTTCCACAAGCTGAACGTGCCGTACTACTGCTTCCATGACGTGGACGTGTCGCCGGAAGGCGCGTCGCTGAAAGAGTATCTGAACAACTTCGCGCAGATGGTGGATGTGCTGGCGGCGAAACAGCAGCAAAGCGGCGTGAAGCTGCTGTGGGGCACGGCGAACTGCTTTACCAACCCTCGCTACGGCGCGGGTGCGGCAACCAACCCGGATCCGGACGTGTTTAGCTGGGCGGCCACGCAGGTGGTGACGGCAATGAACGCTACGCATCAGTTGGGCGGCGAAAACTATGTCCTGTGGGGCGGACGTGAAGGCTATGAAACCCTGCTCAACACCGATCTTCGCCAGGAGCGCGAGCAGATTGGCCGCTTTATGCAGATGGTTGTCGACCACAAGCACAAAATTGGCTTCCGCGGCACGCTGCTGATCGAGCCGAAACCGCAGGAGCCAACCAAGCACCAGTACGACTACGACGTGGCGACGGTGTATGGCTTCCTGAAGCAGTTCGGTCTGGAAAAAGAGATTAAAGTGAACATTGAGGCCAACCACGCCACGCTGGCGGGCCACTCTTTCCACCACGAGATCGCGTCTGCGATTGCGCTGGGCATCTTCGGCTCGGTCGATGCGAACCGCGGCGACCCACAGCTGGGCTGGGACACCGATCAGTTCCCGAACAGCGTGGAAGAGAATGCGCTGGTGATGTACGAAATCATCAAAGCGGGTGGTTTTACCACTGGCGGCCTGAACTTTGACGCCAAAGTGCGTCGCCAGAGCACCGATAAATACGATCTGTTCTACGGCCACATTGGCGCGATGGACACCATGGCGCTGGCGCTGAAAGTGGCGGCTCGTATGATTGAAGACGGCGAGCTGGATAAACGCGTAGCGAAGCGTTACAGCGGCTGGAACAGTGAGCTGGGCCAGCAAATTTTGAAGGGGCAGTTATCGCTTGCGGAGATCGCGAAGTACGCTGAACAACATCAGCTGGCGCCACAGCACCAGAGCGGACACCAGGAGCTGCTGGAAAATCTCGTAAACCACTATCTGTTTGATAAGTAATTTAGCTGAAGATGCACGTAGGCCCGGTAAGCGTTAGCGCTACCGGGCATTTCTGTAAAAGGAGTCACCGTAATGTATATCGGGATCGATCTTGGCACATCGGGTGTGAAAGCCATCCTTTTGAGCGAGCAGGGCGAGGTGTTAGCAACGCAGACGGAAACGCTGCAGGTTTCACGTCCGCATCCGCTGTGGTCGGAGCAGGATCCGGAGCAGTGGTGGCAGGCGACGGATCGCGCAATCAATGCCTTAGGCGAGCAGCATAGCCTGCGCGACGTTAAAGCGCTGGGGATTGCCGGGCAAATGCACGGCGCTACGCTGCTGGACAGCGAGCATCGCGTGTTGCGACCCGCCATTCTCTGGAACGATGGCCGCTGTGCAGAAGAGTGTGCGCTTCTTGAGGCGCATGTACCCACGTCTCGTGAGATTACCGGCAACCTGATGATGCCCGGCTTTACCGCGCCCAAGCTGCTGTGGGTGCAGCGACACGAGCCGGAGATTTTCCAGCAGGTGGCGAAAGTCCTGCTGCCGAAAGACTATCTGCGTTTTCGCATGACGGGCGATTTCGCCAGCGACATGTCCGATGCCGCCGGCACCATGTGGCTCGACGTGGCGAAACGCGACTGGAGCGAGGCGATGCTGGATGCCTGCCACCTGACCCGGGAACATATGCCCGCGCTGTACGAAGGCTGTGAGGTGACAGGCGCGCTGCTGCCAGCCGTTGCTGAACGCTGGAATATGCCTGCCGTACCGGTGGTTGCCGGAGGCGGTGATAATGCCGCGGGCGCTGTCGGCGTCGGCATGGTTGAGGCGGGGCAGGCGATGCTTTCTCTGGGAACCTCTGGCGTCTATTTTGCCGTCAGCGACGGCTATCGCAGTAATCCAGAAAGCGCTGTGCACAGTTTCTGTCATGCCCTTCCAGGGAAATGGCATTTGATGTCGGTGATGCTGAGCGCGGCGTCCTGCCTGGACTGGGCGGCGAAACTCACCGGCATGACCGACGTGCCGGCGCTCATTGCGGCGGCGCAGCAGGCGGATGACGCTGCGGGTGCCGTCTGGTTTTTACCGTATCTTTCCGGCGAGCGTACGCCGCACAACAACCCGGAAGCGAAAGGGGTGTTCTTTGGCTTAACCCATCAGCATGGCCCGGCAGAGCTGGCGCGTGCGGTTCTCGAAGGCGTGGGCTATGCGCTGGCCGACGGAATGGACGTGGTGCACGACTGCGGCCTGGAACCCGCAAGCGTCACTTTGATTGGCGGCGGCGCGCGAAGCCCTTACTGGCGACAGATGCTGTCGGATATCAGCGGGTTGCAGCTGGATTTCCGCACCGGTGGCGATGTCGGCCCCGCGCTCGGCGCCGCGCGTCTGGCGCAGATTGCTATGAACCCGGAAAAACCACTTTCACAACTGCTGCCGCAGCTTACCCTTGAACAGGCGCATTTCCCTGACGCGGCAAATCTTGCGCGGTACGCGGAAAGGCGCGCGGTATTCCGTAAAATCTACCAGCAGCTGCTGCCCCTGATGTCGTAAATACGCTTGTCCGGGAAAGGCACGAGGATGTCCTTTTTTGGTCTGTGCGTGCCTTCATTTCCTTGCCAGTATGGTGCCACACCCACTGGCGAGGAGACCCATCATGTCACGCACTGCATTAATCAACATCGACACTCAGCAGTCCTTCCATCACCGCAATTACTGGCAGGAAAGCGAGATCCCTGCCTTTCAGCAGGCGATGCTGGGGCTGATTGAAGGCTGCCAGGCGCGCAATATTCCGGTCGTTGATATTTTTCATGTGGACGAAGACGGCCCTTTCACCCTGAAAAGCGGCTATGTCAAACCGATGGCCTTTTTGCGTCATCAGCCGGATGTGGTTTTCCAGAAACACGTCCATAATGCCTTCACGGATACCGGGCTCGATCGCTGGCTGCGTGAACGTGATATCAACCAGCTGATTATCTGCGGCATTCGCACTGAGCAATGCTGCGAAACCACCGCCCGGGTGGCATCCGATCTGGGTTATGCTGTGACCTTTGTCAGCGAGGCCACGCTGACGTTCCCCATGACGTACAGGGGCATTACCCTTAGCGCTGCGGACATTCGCCACCGTACCGAAACGGTACTGTCCGGGCGTTTTGCCGAAATTAAAACGGTAGCGGAGACGCTGGAGTCCCTGTAATGAGTATCGACGTCTGGTTCGTGATGTTGCCCGGGGTGCTGTCATTAGACATGACCGGCCCGGCAGAAACCTTTGTACTGGCTGGCGACGCGTTTCGTCTGCATTACATTGGCCCGCAACCGGAGGTGCCGACGTCGATAGGCCTGACGATGAGCGGCATTCAGCCGTTACCGGAAAGGCTTCCTGAGGGGAGCCTGCTGGTATTGCCCGGCGTGAGCGACTCCCGCACTCAGTTTTCGACACCACATGCGTTACAGATACAGCACTGGCTGATGCGCCTGCAGCCACAGATCCAGCGCCGGGATATCACGGTGATGTGCGTCTGTTCAGGCGCGCTGCTGGCGGCGAAATCGGGCCTGCTGAACAACCGGCAGTGTACAACCCACCATGACGTTATCAGCCGTTTACGCACTGCGGCTCCCGCGGCGACGATTAAAGAAAACCGCATCTTTGTACAGGATGAGAATATCTGGACCAGCGCGGGGATCACGTCGGGCATCGATCTGGCGCTGCACATGATTAACCGCCTGTGCGGCCCCGAAAAGGCGCTGACCGTGGCGCGTGAGATGGTGGTCTGGTTCCGCCGTTCCGGTGACGATCCTCAGCTATCTCCGTGGCTACGCTATCGCAATCATCTTCATCCGGCGATACATCGGGCGCAGGATGCGCTCACCGCCGAGCCGCAAAAAACGTGGAGCTTGCCTGACATCGCCGCACTGGCGCACGTCAGCCCGCGCCATCTCACCCGGCTTTTCCAGTCGCATTTAGGCATTAGCGTTCGCGATTATCTTGAGCAGCTGCGTCTGGCGGTGGCGGAGCAATGGCTATTGCAGGGGCGCGGCGTGGAGCAGGCTTCACTGGCGGCAGGGTTTTCCTCCCCGCGCCAGTATCATCGCGCCCGGCAGCGAAGCATTAGCTGACGAAGCGGCGAGCGTCTATTTTTTGCAGCAGTATCGACAGCAGCAGGCTGATCGCCAGCGTGGCGGCAAAAATCCAGACGATATCCAGCACCGGCCAGCTTTTTAGCTCAATGCCCCTCGTGCGCAGCGCGTGGATCACCAGCGCGTGAAAACCGTAAATCCCGAGAGAGTGCCGTGAGATAAGGCTCAGCACGGGCAGGGGACGCGCGTTCAGGGTGTTTTTGGCGAGCGTGAGCAGCGAAACCGCACAGATAAAGACCATCGGCCCGCAATAGAGATACCAGGTATCGGCAAAATTGCCGCGCCACTGCAGCTCATGCAGCGTCCCGCGTGAAATCACCGCCACGCCAGCGA
The DNA here is from genome assembly GCF_057224565.1 of Enterobacter sp. 3U4. NCBI lineage: Bacteria > Pseudomonadati > Pseudomonadota > Gammaproteobacteria > Enterobacterales > Enterobacteriaceae > Enterobacter > Enterobacter sp. 3U4. The sequence continues at coordinate 3,860,068 of NZ_CP136665.1, read as the reverse complement.
TAAACAGCGCCCCGCAGAGCCAGCTCAGCCCGCGTTTTTGCGTGTCCATCATCCCGATGGCACGCCCCAGCATGCCGTAAAGCACGTAGTAAAATGTATCGCCGTTGATATAGAGATTGACCGGAAGCCACTCTAATCCGTCGATTTTCTGCGAAACCGTATTCGGGTTAGCGATAATGCCAATCACCACCATCAGGGCCAGAAGCATTTTACCGCTGACGTTTTTCACCTGAATGAGCGGGGAGACCAGATAGATAACAATAATCGCGAAGAAGAACCACAGGTGGTAGAACACCGGTTTTTGCAGCACGTATTTCAGCGACAGCCCGGCGTTAATGGAGGTGAACAGCGTGATATAAAGCAGGGCAACGGCGCTGTAGAACCCCAGGCAGGCCGCGATGCGGACGAAGTGCCTCGGCTGCGCGCTACGCTCGCCAAAAAAGAGAAAGCCGGAAATCATAAAGAACAGCGGCACGCTGACGCGTGACGCAGAGTTGAGAATATTGGCGATATCCCAGTTAACGGGGCTGATGCTGTGGGCATTTGTGACGTACCAGGTCGTCGTGTGGATCATGACCACCATCAGACACGCTATTCCTCGCAGGTTATCAATCCAGTTAATTTTTGACTGCATCAGTTCCTCGTATTCCCTGTAAATTGAGTGTGACTGCCGTTGTCCAAAAGTCTTCGTTTGGAAAATTCTGAGTTTTATTCAGCAGGCTTGTAGGGAGGCCGCGAGATTCGCAGAATGCCGGACCGTAATCTATAAAAGCTTTGATACTAAAAATAACAGCCACTGACCAGGGCGGTAATAAAAATGATGATGAAGCGTGTGGCGTCACTCTTTCTGCTGTTGATCCTGGCGGGATGCAGTGCGCCGCAAGAAGCACCTGTGCAAAAAGCGCAGCAGGGTAAAATGAGCCCGGAACGTTCACTGAATATGGAAGCGCTCTGTAAGGATCGGGCCGCTCGCCGCTATAACTCGGACGTGCAGAAAATTGATGTCACCGGGTTTGAGCGTTTTCAGGGAAGCTACGAGCTGCGGGGCCATACGTCGCGCAAAGAGGGCTTTGTCTGCTCGTTTGATGCGGACGGTCAGTTTTTACATCTCTCCATGCGCTAGCCTGCTCGTATAATCAACAGCCAGACGCCGTCAGCGTTCTGGCCGCAAGGCTTATTTCCCAATTTTCCCTAAACAACCCCGTTTCGTACTGTATATCTTGCAGCCAGCGGGTATACTGGTCCCTTCCATTTAAAACCACACGTATCCAGCACGAAATACTATGCAAAAGTTTGATACCAAGACCTTCCAGGGCCTGATCCTGACCTTACAGGATTACTGGGCTCGTCAGGGCTGTACCATTGTTCAACCTTTGGACATGGAAGTCGGCGCCGGCACTTCACACCCGATGACCAGCCTGCGCGCGTTGGGGCCAGAGCCAATGGCGACCGCGTATGTGCAGCCTTCCCGTCGTCCGACCGATGGTCGTTACGGTGAAAACCCGAACCGTCTGCAGCATTACTATCAGTTCCAGGTGGTGATTAAGCCATCACCCGACAACATTCAGGAACTGTACCTCGGGTCGCTGAAAGAGCTGGGTATGGATCCGACCATCCACGACATCCGTTTCGTGGAAGATAACTGGGAAAACCCAACGCTGGGTGCCTGGGGTCTGGGTTGGGAAGTGTGGCTGAACGGCATGGAAGTGACCCAGTTCACTTACTTCCAGCAGGTGGGTGGTCTGGAATGTAAGCCGATCACCGGTGAAATCACCTACGGTCTGGAACGTCTGGCGATGTACATTCAGGGCGTAGACAGCGTTTACGACCTGGTCTGGAGCGACGGCCCGCTGGGTAAAACCACCTACGGCGACGTGTTCCATCAGAACGAAGTGGAGCAATCCACCTATAACTTCGAATACGCGGACGTGGACTTCCTGTTCACCTGCTTCGAGCAGTACGAGAAAGAAGCGCAGCAGCTGCTGGCGCTGGAGACTCCGCTGCCGCTGCCTGCCTACGAGCGTATTCTGAAGGCCGCCCACAGCTTCAACCTGCTGGACGCCCGCAAAGCCATCTCCGTGACTGAACGTCAGCGCTACATTCTGCGTATTCGTACCCTGACCAAAGCCGTTGCAGAAGCTTACTACGCGTCCCGTGAAGCCCTTGGCTTCCCGATGTGCAACCGAAACAAATAAGAGGCGGCCATGTCTGAGAAAACTTTCCTGGTGGAAATCGGCACCGAAGAGCTGCCACCAAAAGCCCTGCGCAGCCTGGCTGAATCTTTCGCTGCGAACGTGACTGCCGAGCTGGATAACGCTGGCCTGGTGCACGGTAAAATTGAGTGGTTTGCCGCTCCGCGCCGTCTGGCGCTGAAAGTGGCAAATCTGGCGGCGTCTCAGCCGGATCGCGAAGTCGAAAAACGTGGCCCGGCGATTGCCCAGGCGTTTGACGCGGAAGGCAAACCGAGCAAAGCGGCTGAAGGCTGGGCGCGCGGCTGCGGCATCACCGTCGATCAGGCCGAGCGTCTGACCACGGATAAAGGCGAGTGGCTGCTGTACCGTGCACACGTGAAAGGCGAAAGCGCGGAAGCGCTGCTGCCGGACATGATTGCCACGTCTCTGGCGAAGCTGCCGATTCCTAAGCTGATGCGCTGGGGCGCGTCTGACGTGCACTTCGTGCGTCCGGTTCACACCGTGACCCTGCTGCTGGGCGATACCGTTATCCCTGCGACCATTCTGGGCGTGGCGTCCGATCGCGTGATTCGCGGCCACCGCTTCATGGGCGAGCCTGAATTCACCATCGACAATGCCGATCAGTATCCGCAGATCCTGCTGGAGCGCGGTAAAGTTATTGCCGACTACGAGCAGCGTAAAGCTAAAATCAAAGCGGACGCCGAAGAAGCGGCGCGCCAGATTGGCGGTAACGCCGACCTGAGCGAAAGCCTGCTGGAAGAAGTGACCTCTCTGGTTGAATGGCCGGTTGTGCTGACCGCGAAGTTCGAAGAGAAATTCCTGGCCGTTCCGGCTGAAGCGCTGGTGTACACCATGAAGGGTGACCAGAAGTATTTCCCGGTCTACGCCAACGACGGCAAGCTGCTGCCGAACTTCATCTTCGTGGCGAACATCGAATCGAAAGATCCGAGCCAGATTATCTCCGGTAACGAAAAAGTGGTGCGTCCGCGTCTGGCGGATGCCGAGTTCTTCTTCAATACCGACCGTAAAAAGCGTCTGGAAGATAACCTGCCGCGTCTGCAGACCGTGCTGTTCCAGCAGCAGCTGGGCACGCTGCGCGACAAGACCGACCGCATTGCGGAGCTGTCCGGCTGGATTGCCCGTGAAATCGGTGCGGACGTCAACCACGCGACGCGTGCTGGCCTGCTGTCTAAATGCGACCTGATGACCAACATGGTGTTCGAGTTTACCGACACCCAGGGCGTTATGGGCATGCACTACGCACGTCACGATGGCGAAGCGGAAGACGTGGCCGTTGCCCTGAACGAGCAGTATCAGCCGCGCTTTGCGGGTGACGAACTGCCGTCTAACCCGGTTGCCTGCGCCGTGGCGATCGCCGATAAGATGGACACCCTGGTGGGTATCTTCGGTATCGGTCAGCATCCGAAAGGCGACAAAGACCCGTTTGCGCTGCGTCGTGCTGCGCTGGGCGTGCTGCGCATCATCGTTGAGAAGAACCTGAACCTGGATCTGCAGACCCTGACCGAAGAAGCGGTGCGTCTGTACGGTGATAAGCTGACCAACGCGAACGTTGTGGATGACGTGATCGACTTTATGCTCGGTCGTTTCCGCGCCTGGTATCAGGATGAAGGCTACACCGTCGACACCATTCAGGCGGTGCTGGCGCGTCGTCCGACCCGTCCGGCTGATTTCGATGCGCGTATGAAGGCGGTTTCCCACTTCCGTACGCTGGAAGCGGCATCCGCTCTGGCGGCGGCCAACAAGCGTGTATCCAACATCCTCGCGAAATCCGACGAGACGCTGAACGAGCGCGTGAACGCCGCAACCCTGAAAGAGCCGGAAGAGATCGCTCTGGCGATGCAGGTTGTGGTGCTGCGCGACAAGCTCGAGCCGTACTTCGCGGAAGGTCGCTACCAGGAAGCGCTGGTGGAATTGGCTGAGCTGCGTGACGTTATCGACGCCTTCTTCGAGAAAGTGATGGTGAACGTAGAAGATAAAGAGCTGCGTGTTAACCGTCTCTCCATGCTTGAGAAACTGCGCGAGCTGTTCCTGCGCGTAGCGGATATTTCGCTCCTGCAGTAATGTGCCCGTTGTTACAAATGCTAAAAACCCGCTTCGGCGGGTTTTTTTATGGGTCTTTTGTAGGCCGGATAAGCGCAGCGCCATCCGGCAGGTTTAGCCGATCGCGATTGAACCACCCCGGAGAGGGAGTACAAATTGTCCAAAATTTAACCTTGAAATGGTCAACGCATTCCCGCTATCCTTATCCCCGTTAACTTTCTCGCGCTGGAGCGCCCCCAAAAAATGAACAAACACGACTGATGAATTTCGATCCTTGCTAAACGCTACCGCGTCGGCAGGGGATGTTTTGATTTCATTCAGGAGTGCTTATGGCTCATTTTGCGCAGTCCCCTTCTTTTATTTTGCATCAGGTCACCTGTCAGTTTCCGACGGGCGATACTCTTTTTGGTCCGCTGAATCTTTCGCTGGAACCCGCTCTGTGCGCGCTGGTTGGGCGCAACGGCAGCGGAAAAACGCGTCTGCTGCGTATGCTGGCGGGGCTGGACGAACCGGCTACCGGCCACATTGAACGCTTTGGCTCGCATGTCTGGGTGGCGCAGCAGCACGTTATTGCTCCGCATACGACGCTGGCTGAACTGCTCGGGTATGATGTGATTTTTGCGGCGCGTAAGCGCATCGACAGCGGCGATTACCAGCCTGACGATCTGGAGCTGCTCGACGGCCACTGGGATGTTGCCGAGCGCCTGAGCGAGGCGTTTATCAATGCGAAGCTTCCACCATTTGATCCGGATAAGCCCGCCGGTGAACTCAGCGGCGGCGAACGCATTCGCGCCCTGCTGTGCGGGGCATTTACGGCTGAAGCGGATTTCCTGCTGCTGGACGAGCCCACGAACCATCTGGATCGACAAGGCCGGGCGTGGTTCTACGACCAGTTGAGTCGGTATCAGGGCGGCGTGCTGGTGGCCTCTCATGACCGCGAACTTCTGGAGCAGGTGCCGCGTATTCTTGAGCTGAGCGCCTCGGGTCTGCGCAGCTACGGCGGGAATTATGCGGATTATCAAACCCAGCGCGATGCCGAACAGCAGGCGGCCCGCTCGGCGCTGGAACATGCGGCAACCGAGCGCAAACGCACACGGGCACGGATGCAAAAAGAGCACGACGACAGCCAGCGGCGTTCGGCAAAAACATTGCGCACCGTCGATACCCTGAATATCGCGTCGTTCGAGAGGGTCAAATATAAAGGCGCGGCAAAGGAGCGGATCGGCTCCTGGAAAAAACAGCACAGCGAGCAGAATGAAGCCCTGAACGCCGCGGTAAATAAGGCGCGTGAACGCGTTGAAGAAGATAACCCGGTCATGTTCACCCTGCCGGGGAGTCAGATCCCGGAGGGGAAGCAGGTACTGGTGCTGGAGGATCTGGTGCTGCCGCATGTGCCTGTTCCTGCGCTCAACTTGCGGATGGACGGACCGATGCGCGTGGCGTTAAAGGGACCGAACGGCTGCGGAAAATCGACGCTGTTAAAAACCATCCTCGGCGAGATTGCCCCCCGTTCGGGGACCTGTAAGGTTTCAGTCAGCTGCGCCTATCTCGACCAGCATCTGTCCAGGCTCGATCTTTCGCAGTCGGTCATGACGCATCTCAACCTGAGTCATACGCCTCTGGAAGAGGGGGTGTTGCGAACCCGTCTGGCGCAGCTTCAACTGGGTGCCGACAAAGTTACGCTTCCGCTGGCGGAGCTCAGCGGCGGCGAGCGTCTTAAGGCCGCCCTGGCCTGCGTGCTGTGGCGCGCGGAGGCCACGCAGCTTCTGCTGCTGGATGAACCGACCAACCATCTGGATCTGGCCTCGGTCCAGGCCATTGAAGCGGCGCTGGCCGGTTTCCCCGGGGCTCTGCTGGTGGTATCACACGATGAGGCTTTTCTAAGAGGCTTAACGTTAACGCATGAATGGGTATGGGAAGAGGCGAGCTGGCGTTGTGAGAGCCTTTAAAACACAAGCCCCCGCAAAGGCGGGGGCATTCAATCTTCACTACGCTATCTGTTTGCTGAGTGCAGGGTTGGCCTGAATCAGGCGCATCAGCCTTAACTCGGTTGGAGTGGGTTTCTCACGTTTTGACTCCCACTCCTGCACCATAGCCACGCTGACACCCATCGCTCTGGCGAATTCTTCCGTTTTCAGTCCTGTCCCTTTGCGCAATTGCTCATATTCTGTAAAGGGATTGGATTTTTGTTGCAGGGTAATCGTCTGCGGTACATCTTTAAAAATGATCTGTTCCAGGCTGCTCAGCAGCTCAAACTCAGGATCTTTATATTCCATTGAGGACTCCTCTTAAATCTCACATCGTGATCAAGAACATCAGAGAGCCAGTTAAGAATAGTCCCTAATACGAACCCAGGATCGTCACGGGTGTGATTAATCGTGCGGTAACGATTGCTGTATCCGATTCAGCAATATGGACAGTTATGCTAATTCCCTGATTAGCCATACGTCGCCTTCGCCAGGTATTTTTTTGTAAATGGTAAGAAGTAAATCGGCAATAGCCGTTTTGTATGAAAAGAGTATCTTGCAAGGCTGACCTGGACTATCCTTGTCAGCGTCGGGCACGCGTGTGCCGGTGTGCGCTTTTTTGGGTGAAAGGAGTAATAAAATGGCGACAGGAAAGTCCTGCTCTCGCTGGTTTGCGCCTATTGCGGCGTTGTTGATGGTTGTTAGCCTGAGTGGGTGTTTTGATAAAGAAGGCGATCAGCGCAAAGCGTTTATCGATTTTCTGCAGAATACAGTGATGCGCAGCGGCGAGCGGTTGCCGACGCTGACTGCGGATCAGAAAAAACAGTTTGGCCCCTTCGTGTCCGATTACGCCATTCTTTATGGTTATTCACAGCAGGTGAGCCAGGCGATGGATTCCGGAATTCGTCCCGTGGTGGATAGCGTGAACGCCATCCGCGTTCCGCAGGATTATATGACGCAGCGTGAACCGCTTCGCCAGTCCAACGGTGCGCTTGGCGTGCTGAGCCAGCAGTTGCAGAATGCGAAAATGCAGGCTGACGCGTCACGTTCTGCGCTGAAGCAGGGCGACGATCTCAAACCAGTCTTCGACAAAGTGTATGAGAAAGTGGTGACCAAGCCTTCTGAAGCGCTGCAACCGCTGATTCCGGCCGCGCAAATCTTCACGCAGCAGCTGGTTCAGGTGGGTGACTTTATCGCCCAGCAGGAGGCTCAGGTGAGCTTTGTTGCCAACGGCATTCAGTTCCCGACCTCGCAGCAGGCAAGCCAGTACAATACGCTGATTGGGCCACTGGCCTCCCAGCATCAGGCCTTTAGCCAGGCCTGGAGTGCCGCAGTCACGGCCACAGAATAAACCGAAAAAACCCCGCTTCCGGCGGGGTTTTTTTATGCATATCGAAAATAACGCTTGTCATTCCTCTACCACATCGGTATAACTATCCCCGTCGGTTTGTTACACAGACCTAAAGCAGTTTAGTAAAGCAGTCCAGATTGTTATCCATAGATACCCTTCGTAGTGACCCTTCCTTCATCGCTTAAAAATCTGTAACGCAATCCATCAAGCCGGAAGGCACAATATATTTGTTAATAAGGTAATTTCTATGTCTGCTAAAATGACTGGTCTGGTAAAATGGTTCAACGCTGATAAAGGTTTCGGCTTCATCACTCCTGACGATGGCTCTAAAGACGTGTTCGTACACTTCTCTGCTATCCAGAACGATGGCTACAAATCTCTGGACGAAGGTCAGAAAGTGTCCTTCACCATCGAAAGCGGCGCTAAAGGCCCAGCAGCTGGTAACGTTGTAAGCCTGTAAGCTTCCAACCCAGTAGCACAAAATTCAAAAACCCGCCTTCTGGCGGGTTTTTTCGTTTCTATCGTTGCACCTGCGGGTTCACGCAGTTTAACTCCACCTTTCCGCTAAGGGCGGCGATGAGATTATCGACCGCAGTGGCCGCCATGTTGTAGCGCGTCTCATGGGTTGCTGAGCCGATGTGCGGCAGCGAAACCACGTTAGGCAGCGAAAGCAGCGGGGAATCCACGGGCAGCGGCTCCTGTTCAAAGACGTCCAGACCTGCTGCATGGATCTCACCGTTCTGCAGAGCCTCAATCAGCGCCTTCTCATCCACCACCGGGCCTCGACCCGCGTTGATGAAAATGGCTGACTGCTTCATTTTCTTAAACGCCTCTTTACCAATCAGATGACGGGTTTCGTCCGTCAGCGGCAGAACCAGGCAAACAAAATCGGCTTCCTGCAGCAGGGTATCCAGTTCGCAGTAGCGGGCGTTGAAGCGTTCTTCGGCTTCACTGTGGTGGCGACGTGCGTTATACAGAATCGGCATGTTAAAACCAAAATGCGCGCGCTGCGCCAGCGCCAGCCCGATACGCCCCATGCCAACAATGCCCAGCGTTTTGCCGTGAACATCCACACCGAACCAGTCCGGACCAATGCTTTTTGTCCATTCGCCCGCTTTGACGCGCTCAGCCACTTCCACCACGCGACGGGCCGTGGTGAGCATCAGCGCCATCAGCGTGTCGGCCACGGTTTCCGTCAGGGCATGCGGCGTATGCATCAGCAGGATCTTACGGGCGTTAAGGGCATCCACGTCAAAGTTGTCGTAACCCACGGAAACGGTTGAGGTAGCACGAAGCTTTGGCATTTTCTCCAGCAGGGCGACATCCACTTTTTCGCTTGAACCCAGCAGGCCTTCGGCGCTGGCAAACGCGTCGGCGTGCTGTGCCACGGTTTCCGGGCGCAGGTTCTTCACCTGCGTGACGGTGAAGTGCTCTTCAAGACGTTTCTGCAGATCTTCCGGCAGGGCTTTATACAAAATGACGGACGGCTTCATGCTAATCTCCGTTGATTTTTAAGGATTCAGGCGTGGCGAGCGCCGACAGGGTGTTGTTGATTATTAGCAGGCTTAACAATCAGAGTAAGCCACACCGAGGCGAAAAGCGCCACCCCCATAAAGATGTACGATGCGGACGGACTGCCGGTGGCACCGTTCAGGTAACCCACGAACCAGGAGCCGCAGAACGAACCCAGCGCACCCATACTGTTAATTAGCGCCATCGCGCCACCCGCAACGTTACGCGGCAGCATCTCGGGGATGATGGCGAAGAACGGTCCGTACGGGGCGTACATGGCCGCACCGGCAATCACCAGTAGCGTATAAGAAACCCAGAAGTGGTTTGCGCCCACGGCCCAGGAGCCAATAAAGGCGAAGGCAGCAATCAGCAGCAGCGGCCAGACAAAAAGCTTGCGGTTCTGCAGCTTGTCCGACGCCCAGGAGACGATGATCATCGCGATGGTCGCCGCCAGATACGGTACGGATGACAGCCAGCCTACTTCGACCATGCCGAGGTTCTCACCACCGCTACGAATAATTGATGGCAACCACAGCACAAAGCCGTACACGCCAATGCTCCAGGTAAAATACTGTGCGCAGAGCAGGATCACGTTGCGCGAGCGGAAGGCTTCACCATAGTTACGTACCGCCTTCAGACCTTGCTGTTCTTTATCCAGCTGCGCCTGCAGCGCCGCTTTTTCATCTTCGGAAAGCCATTTCGCCTGGGCAGGTTTATCTTTTACCAGCACCCACCAGCAGAAGGCCCAGATAATCGCCGGCACCCCTTCAATGATGAACATTTCGCGCCAGCCGAAGGACTGGATCAGGTAGCCCGACACCACCGACATCCACAGTACCGTGACCGGGTTACCGAGGATCAGGAAGGTATTCGCGCGCGAGCGCTCAGATTTGGTGAACCAGTTGCTGATGTAGATCAGCATCGCGGGCATAACCGCCGCCTCAACGACGCCGAGGATAAAGCGAATGGCGGCCAGGGCAGGAATATTGTTCACCATGCCGGTCAGCGATGCGCAGGCACCCCACAGGATCAGACAGATGAAGATCAGCTTACGCACGCTGCGGCGTTCCGCATAAATCGCGCCGGGGATCTGGAAGAAGAAGTAGCCCAGGAAGAAAAGGGCACCCAGCAGGGAGGAGATTCCTTTGGTGATGCCGAGGTCCTCGGTGATCCCCGCTGCGGACGCGAAGCTGAAGTTGGCACGGTCAAGGTACGCCAGGCTGTACGTGATAAACACGATTGGCATGATGTACCACCAGCGTTTTACTGCGTTGGTCGAACTGTTCATAGGCTTGCCTCTGTTGTTGAGGTTGTTACCGCCGTTGTCTGTAGGGTACACGGTGGTTTGTTTTGTTGAGTGCGATTTGCTCCCCTAACTCCAGCCCTCTCCCCAAAGGGAAGAGGGTTTACGAGTTCCCTCGCCCCTTTGGGGAGAGGGTTAGGGTGAGGGGAATGTTTATTCGTTAAGTTCTGCTCGCGTTGGTAATCCTTCGCTGTCGCCCTGCACCTGAATGGCCAGCGAGCCAATCTTGTTGCCTCGCGCGACGGCCTGCGGCAGAGTTTTGCCTTCCAGCAGGGCGCTAATCACGCCCACGGCAAAGCCGTCGCCCGCGCCGACGGTGTCGACAACGTTCTCAACCTTCACCGCCGCGACCGCACCCTGTTCGCCGTTGGCCGTCTTGAACCATGCGCCATCGGCACCGGTCTTCAGCACTACTGCTTTTACCCCTTTATTCAGGTAGAAATCAGCAATGCCTTCCGGCGTGCTTTCGCCGGTCAGGATCATCCCTTCTTTCAGGCCCGGCAGAACCCAGTCCGCCCTGAACGCCAGACGGTTCAGTTTCTCCACCATTTCCGCTTCGCTTTTCCACAGCACCGGGCGCAGGTTAGGGTCGAACGATATGGTCTTACCTTGGGCTTTCATTGTGGTCGCGGCATGATCGAGCAGCTCATACGAGCTGGCAGAGAGCGCTGCCGCCACGCCGCTCAGGTGCAGGTGACGTGCGCCAGCGAAATAACCGGCGTGATAATCCACCACAGAGAGGTGGCTTGCGGCCGATCCTTTACGGAAATACTCTACAATGGGATCGGTTCCATTTTCGACCTTAGATTTAAGCTGAAAGCCGGTAGGGAAGCGTCCGTCGAGGGTGACGCCTGAGGCATCGATACGCTCTTTTTTCAGCGAATCGAGAACGAAATGGCCAAAGCTGTCGCCCCCCACGCGGCTGACCCAGCCGACGTTCAGGCCGAGACGCGCCAGGCCGGTCGCGACGTTCAGCTCTGCGCCTGCGACGCGTTTGATAAAGTGCTCTACCGCGCTCAGTTCGCCCGTTTCAGTGGCGACAAACATCGCCATGGCTTCCCCGATCGTGATGACATCCAGCGTCTTGTGCATGGTTTACTCCTCGCGCAGCAGGTTGACGTAATGGCGGGTAACGGCGGTTAAATCCGCCCCTTCCAGCGGGAATTCGATGCCGCGTGGAGCATCGTCAGGCAGCTGGCCGAGCAGATCCAGCCAGCGCGCATCGGCGTGGTCCGGCGCCACGGCGCGGAAGTTATCTTTATGCGGCACGGCGGCTTTAACGTGGATATAGCTCACCGCGGGGGCCAGATGACGGGCGGCCTCTTCGGGTGAATCGCCAACCCACAGCCAGTTGCCCATGTCGAAGGTCAGCGTGACGGGCAATGCCATTTCCCGACAGGCGGCCTGGAAGCGTTGCATGGGCGCGAGCTGTCCGCAGTCGGTCTGATCGTTCTCCACGACCAGCGCCATGCCGCTTGCGTTCAGCAGGGTACGCAGGGCGTTGAGATGCTGCGCGTCGCTGAAATGGCCGAGGGAAACCTTCAGCCACAGGGCGTTCAGGGTGTTGGCCTCAGAAAGATAGCGGGTCAGGTCCGGGTTGAGGGTGCCGTCTGGCATAAACAGGGCTGCGGGGGCGGAGTAGCACGCCAGCAGGCCGAGCAGCTCAATGGATTCTCCCAGCGCAGGCAGCGCCAGCAGCTCTTCGCTGTTGAACAGTTCCCGGCGGATCTCCACGCCGTCTGCTCCTGCGCCTGCAATAACGGGCAGCATCGCCCGCTGACCGCCTGCCTGTCGCACCTGTTCCGCACCGTACGCGGCGGTGACCACCATAATTTTCCTGCCCATCTTCGGACTCCATCGCAACATATCAATACTATTACGCTAGATGGAACCGGTTCCAAAGAAAAGGTCAGGATGTCGAATTTATGATCGGTATCACAAGGGAAAATTAACGCGCCGTGGAGCCGCGAACGATCAGCTCGCCGGAGAAGACCTGCTCGCGAACGGCATCGCTGGTGCCTTCAATGCGACGAACCACTTGTTCAACAGCAGCATAGCCAATCTGCCAGGTGGGTTGTTTGAGGGTGGTAATGCCTACGCCAGCCAGTTCCGCCCACTCCAGTTCATCAAATCCCAGCAGACCGATATCGCTGCCCCAGTGCAGGCCAATGCGCTTGAGCGAGCGAGCAACCTGCAGGGTTAACGCCCCGTTGGCGGAGATAACGGCTTTTCGCATCCCGCGATGGCGCATGTGGAACTGACGCAGGGTGTTGTCGAGCTGCGCGGCTTCGTGCAGCGGCGTTTCGGCATTTTCGGCGATCACGCCGGGATATCGCTCCAGCGTGGCGCGAAATGCGCTCAGGCGCTCACGTCGGGTGTTGACCATCCCCAGCGGTTCACTCAGAAACAGAATGGCCTCGAAACCCTGTTCGATGAGATGTTCGGTGGCGGTCGTTGCGGCCTGGGTGTTGTCCAGCCCCACCACATCGCAGGCAAATTCCGGGATTTTACGGTCGATGAGCACCATGGGCAGGGAGGATTGCTGCAGGCGGTTTAAACCCTCTTCCCGCATGCCTACCGCGTTAACCACAATTCCTTCGACCTGGTAGCTGCGCAGCAGATCGAGGTAGTGCAGCTCCTGATCGACTTCGTTGTTGGTATTACAGACCAGCGGCGTGAAACCCTTCTCGCGACAGGCGGCTTCAATACCGCTGAGCACGTTAACGGAATAGGGATTAGTGATATCGGCGATGATCAGCCCGATAAGACGGGTGCGGCCGCGTTTGAGCCCGCGCGCCATGAGGCTGGGACGGTAGTCGAGATCGGCGATGGCCTGTTCAATTCGCGCCAGCAATGCGTCGGACAACAGGTGTTTCTCGCCGTTAAGGTAGCGCGAAATACTGGTTTTACCGGTTTTGGCTGCTTTCGCCACGTCGCTGATGGTGGCCCGGGCTGGTTTGCTCATCGCTGATTTCCCTGAATTTAGTGAGAATACCTTAGCGGGAAAATCTGGCGAATCAAGCATTTTGCCGGGTGGCGCTGCGCTTACCGGAGGTTGCGGTCTGATGCCCTCACCCCAACCCTCTCCCACGGGAGAGGGCGCAGACACTATAAACGGCAACGGGGTTGCCGTTTTGCTTTTACCTACTGCACAGGACTCAACGTAATCTCTACGCGGCGGTTCTGCGCTTTGCCTTCCGCCGTGCTGTTGCTGGCGATAGGGTTGGCAGGGCCCATGCCGCTGGTGCGGATGCGGTTCGCTTCAACGCCCTGGGTAATCAGCGAGCTGGCCACGGCGTCGGCACGCTGCTGGGACAGACGCATGTTCAGATCCTGGCTGCCGGTGCTGTCGGTGTAGCCCATCACGTTCACGGCGGTCTTGTTGTACTCTTTCAGCACCATTGCCACGCCGGTCAGGGTATTTGCGCCCGCAGGTTTGAGGGTCGCGCTGCTGCTGTCGAAGGTCACGTTGTTCGGCATGTTCAGGATGATGTTATCGCCGCTGCGCGTCACGCTTACGCCGGTTCCCTTCATTTTGTCGCGCAGCTTCGCTTCCTGCACGTCCATGTAATAGCCTACGCCGCCGCCCAATGCCGCGCCCGCCGCTGCGCCAATCAGCGCGCCTTTACCGCGGTCTTTCTTGGAGGAGGAGAGCGCCCCAACGCCTGCGCCGACCAGCGAGCCGATACCCGCGCCAATGCCGGATTTACCTGCTTCGCGTTCACCGGTGTAAGGGTTGGTTGTGCAGCCAGAAACAGCCAGAGCACCGCTCACCAGAGCGGCAATAACGAGTACGCGTTTTTTCATCTTCTTTCCTTAATCCTTTTTATTCTTTGCCACGGCGAGCGTGGCAGTTGATTATGACGTCCAGATACGGAGAAAATTCCGGGTATAACTCTGAAATTTGTGACAAACCATAAACTGCCTCAACAAGAAGGCCGTAAACCTGCACGCAACCAGGAGCGCACGCTTGAGCACCTCAACGAAAACCATTCTGACCGCCGCCCACTGGGGGCCGATGCTGGTCGAAACCGATGGCGAAAATGTCCTGTCGTCCCGCGGGGCACTGCCAACCCAACATCCCAACTCTTTACAGACCGTCGTTCGCGATCAGGTGCATAGCAAAACGCGCGTGCGCTGGCCGATGGTGCGTAAAGGTTTTCTGGCCTCGCCGGACAAGCCGCAGGGTATTCGCGGTCAGGATGAGTTTGTACGCGTGAGCTGGAATGACGCGCTGGCGCTGATCCACGCCCAGCACAAGCGGATTCGCGACAGTTACGGCCCGTCGTCCATTTTCGCCGGGTCCTACGGCTGGCGTTCGAACGGCGTGCTGCACAAGGCCTCGACGCTGCTGCAGCGCTATATGAGCCTGGCGGGAGGCTATACCGGTCATCTGGGGGATTACTCCACCGGTGCGGCGCAGGCGATCATGCCGTACGTCGTGGGAGGGAACGAAGTGTACCAGCAGCAGACCAGCTGGCCGCTGGTGCTGGAGCATACCGACGTGGTAGTGCTATGGAGCGCTAACCCTCTTAACACGTTGAAAATTGCCTGGAATGCCAGCGACGAGCAGGGCATTGGGTATTTCGACGCGCTGCGCAAAAGCGGCAAACGCATCATCTGCATTGACCCGATGCGTTCGGAAACCATGGATTTCTTCGGCAAGAGCGCAGAGTGGATTGCCCCCCATATGGGCACCGACGTGGCGATGATGCTGGGGATCGCCCATACGCTGGTAGAAAACGGCTGGCACGACGTCGAATTCCTGACGCGCTGCACCACCGGTTTCGATAAATTCGCCGACTACCTGACGGGCCAATCCGACGGGGTTGCTAAAACGGCAGAGTGGGCGGCCGGGATTTGCGGCGTTCCAGCGGAAAAACTCCGCGAACTGGCGGCGTTGTTCTATAAAAATACCACGATGTTAATGTCCGGCTGGGGAATGCAGCGTCAGCAGTTTGGCGAGCAAAAACACTGGATGCTGGTAACGCTTGCCGCGATGCTTGGGCAGATCGGCACGCCGGGCGGCGGTTTTGGTCTCTCCTATCACTTTGCTAACGGCGGTAACCCGACGCGTAAAGCGGCGGTGCTGGCGTCTCTGCAGGGCTCGGTGCAGGGCGGCGTGGACGCCGTGGATAAAATCCCGGTGGCGCGTATTGTTGAAGCCCTGGAAAACCCCGGTGGTTTTTATCAGCACAACGGTCTGGACCGCCACTTCCCGGACATTAAATTTGTCTGGTGGGCGGGCGGGTCGAACTTCACGCACCATCAGGATACCAACCGCTTGATCCGCGCCTGGCAAAAGCCGGAGCTGGTGGTGATTTCCGAGTGCTTCTGGACCGGTTCGGCTAAGCATGCAGATATCGTGCTGCCGGCGACTACCTCGTTTGAGCGTAACGATCTCACCATGACCGGTGACTACAGCAACCAGCATATGGTCCCGATGAAGCGCGTAGTGGCCCCGCGAGATGAAGCACGTGATGATTTTGACGTTTTTGCTGAACTGAGCGAACTGTGGGAAGCGGGCGGTCGCGAGCGTTTTACCGAAGGTAAAAGCGATCTGCAATGGCTGGAGACCTTCTACCAGATTGCCGGGCAGCGCGGTGCGGCGCAGGGCGTGACGCTTCCGCCATTCGCTGAGTTTTGGGAGGCGAACCAGATTGTTGAAATGCCGGAGAGCGAACAGAACGCGCAGTTTGTCCGTTTCGCTGATTTTCGACGCGATCCGGAGAACCATCCGCTGAAAACCGAGAGCGGAAAGATTGTGATCTACAGCGAGCGCATTGCCAGCTTTGGCTATGCTGACTGCCCGCCGCATCCTATGTGGCTCGAGCCGGACGAATGGCACGGCAACGCCCGGCCGGATCAGCTACAGGTGTTGTCTGCGCATCCCGCGCACCGTCTGCACAGCCAGCTTAACTACACCTCCCTGCGCGAGCAGTATGCGGTCGCCGGGCGAGAGCCGATCACGCTGAATACCCTCGATGCGAAAGCCCGCGGGATCGCGGACGGCGACGTGGTGCGCGTCTGGAACTCGCGCGGGCAGGTGCTGGCAGGGGCGGTGTTGAGCGACGGGATTAAACCGGGCGTGATCTGCATTCATCAGGGCGCATGGCCTGACCTTGAGCTCGCCGAAGGCGGTATCTGTAAAAACGGGGCGGTTAACGTGCTGACTAAAGATCTCCCCAGCTCGAAGCTGGGGAATGGTTGCGCAGGAAACACGGCGCTGGCCTGGGTCGAGAAATATACGGGTCCCGAGCTTACCTTAACGGCGTTTGATCCGCCTGCCAGCTCATGATCCACGTCGGGTGCTGAGTGTCATCCTGCCAGGCGCTGTCTTCAATGCGAAAGCCCTGAGCATGGTAGAAATTCACCGCCCGGACATTTTTCTGATACACCTCCAGGGTTAAGTGCGGGAAGCGCTGTTGAACATGGTTCAGCAGCGCGCGCCCGATGCCTTTCCCGATGCATAACGGCGCCACAAACAGGGCACCGACAAACTGAGACTGCATCACGCTGATAAATCCGTACGGCTCGCCATCCTGTTCCCAGACCCAGGTTTCAGCGGAAGGCAGGTAAACATCCCGCACCATGGCCTCATTCTCTTTCCAGTAATTCGGCGCGATAAACGGATGCGCTTCCGTGGTGCTTTCAAGCCACAGGCTCAGAAGCGGCGCGGTATTTTCACTTTGCCATTTGCGGATCATGATGGCCTCCGGGATGACAGAAGCAGCCGGTAACGTGGTCGTTGACCAGGCCACAGGCCTGCATAAAGGCGTAGCAGATGGTGGAGCCGACAAACTTAAAGCCGCGTTTTTTCAGGGCCTTCGAGAGCGCATCCGAGGCCGGGGTGGAGGCCGGGATTTCCGCGAGCGTGGCGGCCTGCGTGACTTGCGGATTGTTGTTCACAAACGTCCAGACAAAATCTGAAAATGATTCGCCGTTTTGCTCCATCGCCAGATAAGCGCGTGCGTTACCGATGATGGCCTGGATCTTACCGCGATGACGAATGATGCCGGCGTCCTGCACCAGTCGTTCCACGTCCTCATCGGTCATCGCAGCGACGGCGACAGGATCGAACCGGTGGAAAGCGTTGCGGTAATTTTCGCGTTTCTTCAGTACCGTAATCCATGATAAACCCGCCTGCTGGCCCTCCAGGCAGATCATCTCAAAGAGTTTTTTGCCATCCGTTTCCGGCACGCCCCATTCCCGATCGTGATAGTCGATATAAAGCTGATCCTGGCTCACCCAACCGCAACGTTCCATCCGTCATCTCCCTTATTGATACTGATTTAGCAAATATTTCGTTCTGACTGGCTTGACGTGTTTACTATAAAGACAATAGTTAATACAAGGGCTACAAGCTCTTCCTGAATAACGACAAATATCGCCGAATTCGGCTCTCTCTGGGGTCGCGTTGATGATTATAAAAAAAATCAGTGGTCGCCATGCTGCTTCTGGCCTGGTGGGAATTTCAGCCTGCCTGTTCTTTTGTAATACAGCGTCTGCATGGCAACAGGAATATATCGTTTCAGACGCCCAAAATAATACGGCGGAACGCTATACATGGGACGCGGATCACCAACCGCGTTATGAGGATATTCTGGCTGAGCGTATTCAGTCTTCGCAGAACGCGCCGGGTCTTGCCCTGAATGTACCGTCTGGCAGCGCGACGGAGGGGGCGATGAGCGTGGGCTGGAATTTTCCGGTTTCAGCGCGCATCACTACCGGCCCGGTAGTGGCATGGCGGTACGACGGCACGACTCCCATGATGATCAACGAGTTTGGTGATAGCGCGTCGACGCAGGCATTCACCGACCCGCTCTGGCATGCCAGCGTCAGCACGCTGGGGTGGCGGGTGAATACCCAGTACGGCGATCTCCGACCCTGGGCGCAGATCAGCTATAACCAGCAGTTTGGTGAAAACCAGTGGAAATCGCAGTTTGGTATGCCACAAACGCCCGCCCCTGCCCAAAACGGTAGCTGGATGGATGTCACCGTGGGAACGGATATTCCCTTTAACACACACATGGCGGCCTATGCATCGCTGGCTCAGGGGGAGCATACCACTACCGGTGAGGAGTTTTTATACACCCTCGGCGTCAGCGCGAATTTCTAGAGTTGTTACTTTTTTAAACGTTACGATAACATCTCGAATACAACAACCACGGACTTTACAGCGATAGCAGATACTAACACGCTGTCGCTTTATTCCCGGACAAGGTCATTCATTCCCAATTCCAGGCATTTCATTCCGTTCCGCCTGCATTTCATGCCGTTTTCCCCCAGGCGTATTAAGGTTTTGTTTATCGTTGTCCTCAGCGAACTTCCTTAATTTCTCTTGCAGGACAACTGCCATGAACACATCAACTTATAACCGCACGCGCTGGCTCACGCTCTTTGGCACCATCGTCACCCAGTTTGCGCTGGGGTCGGTCTATACCTGGAGCCTGTTTAACAGCGCGCTTTCCGACAAGCTCGGCGCGCCGGTCAGCCAGGTCGCGTTCTCCTTTGGTCTGCTGAGCCTGGGTCTGGCGATTTCGTCTTCCGTCGCGGGCAAGCTGCAGGAGCGTTTTGGCGTGAAGCGTGTGACTATGGCGTCCGGCATACTGCTGGGTCTGGGCTTTTTCCTCACGGCACATTCCAGCAACCTGATGATGCTGTGGCTGAGCGCCGGCGTGCTGGTGGGTCTGGCCGATGGCGCAGGTTATCTCCTGACCCTGTCTAACTGCGTGAAGTGGTTCCCGGAGCGTAAAGGCTTAATCTCCGCGTTTGCCATTGGTTCTTACGGTTTAGGCAGCCTTGGGTTCAAATTTATCGACGCCCACCTGCTGGCGTCCGTCGGCCTCGAAAAAACCTTTATGATCTGGGGCGCAATTGTTCTGGTGATGATTTTGTTCGGCTCCACGCTGATGAAAGATGCGCCTCAGCAGGAAGTTAAATCCGTGAACGGCGTGGTGGAGAACGACTTTACCCTCGCGCAGTCTATGCGTAAGCCACAGTACTGGATGCTGGCGGTGATGTTCCTGACGGCCTGCATGAGCGGTCTTTATGTCATCGGCGTGGCGAAAGATATCGCGCAGGGGATGGTAAAACTGGATGCGGCCACGGCGGCCAACGCAGTGACCGTGATCTCCATTGCCAACCTCTCCGGTCGTCTGGTGCTCGGTATCCTGTCTGATAAAATCGCCCGCATCCGCGTGATTACGATTGGGCAGGTGGTCTCGCTGGTCGGTATGGCGGCGCTGCTGTTCGCTCCGCTGAATGAAGCCACCTTCTTCGCGGCGATTGCCTGCGTGGCCTTTAACTTCGGCGGCACCATTACCGTCTTCCCGTCCCTGGTGAGCGAGTTCTTTGGCCTGAACAATCTGGCGAAAAACTATGGCGTTATCTATCTGGGCTTCGGGATCGGCAGTATCTGCGGTTCGCTGATTGCCTCTCTGTTCGGCGGGTTCTACGTGACCTTCTGCGTGATATTTGCCTTGCTGATTATCTCGCTGGCGCTCTCGACCACGATTCGCCAGCCGCAGCGTGAAGTCTTCAAAGAAGCGCATGCGTAAGCTGTATGAAAGAGGCCTCTGCGGCCTCTTTTTTCTTTAAGCGAGACGCTTCCCGTCTCGATATTTTGTAAAAATTTACACCGATCACACTCTCTGCTGCCACTTTTCTCTCCCGCTGTGGTCTACTTACCGCGCTTGTAGACGTTTCTCATAACGCTTCCTTACGCATTTACTTACTCTGTCCGCTTTCTCTTAGAGATTCGACGGGTCTTTATACCCCTTCCCCCAGGGTTGTTTGCATGAAATACATTAGGTCTCTTACCCAGCAAAGATTGTGTCTGATGCTGGCTGTCTATATCGGTTTGTTTCTGAATGGCGCGGTGCTGTTCAGAAGAGTGGAAGGTTATTTTGAGCACCTCACCGTAAGAAATGGAATTTTTGCCGCGATTGAAGTGTTCGGCTCGATCCTCGCCACATTCTTCCTGTTACGCCTGCTCTCTCTTTTTGGCCGACGTACCTGGCAAATTTTGGCCTCGCTGGTGGTGATTATCTCCGCCGCCGCAAGCTATTACATGACATTTATGAACGTGGTCATTGGGTACGGTATCGTTGCCTCAGTGATGACCACGGATATCGACCTCTCGAAAGAGGTGGTGGGGAAAGGCTTTATTGTCTGGACGATTTTGACCTGTCTGATCCCGCTCTTCTTTATCTGGAACAATACCTGCCGCTATACCTTGTTACGCCAGCTGCGCACGCGCGGGCAGCGGGTTCGCAATATCCTTGTCGTTCTGCTGGCCGGTCTGCTGGTGTGGGCACCTATTCGCCTGATGGAACAACAGCAAAAACGGATTGAAAAAGCGACGGGCGTGGATATGCCAAGCTATGGCGGCGTGGTGGCAAACTCGTATTTGCCGTCTAACTGGCTGTCAGCGTTAGGTCTTTATGCCTGGGCTCAGGCGGATGAATCCAGCGATGTGAAGTCTCTGATCAATCCACTGAAAAAATTCACCTACCAGCCGCCAGCCGACGGGATTGATGATACGTACGTCGTCTTTGTTATTGGTGAAACGACGCGCTGGGATCATATGGGCATTCTCGGTTATGACCGGGATACCACGCCAAAGCTGGCGCAGGAGAAGAACCTGGTGGCCTACCGTGGCTACTCCTGCGATACCGCGACCAAGCTCTCGCTGCGCTGTATGTTTGTGCGTGAAGGCGGTGCAAGCGATAACCCGCAACGTACGCTGAAAGAACAAAACGTCTTTGCCGTGCTGAAGCAGCTTGGCTTTAGCTCTGACCTGTTCGCGATGCAAAGTGAGATGTGGTTCTACACCAACACGCTGGCAGATAACATCGCGTATCGTGAGCAGATTGGTGCCGAGCCGCGTAACCGCGGGAAAAACGTCGACGACATGCTGCTGCTTGAGGAGATGTCCCAGTCTCTGAAGAATCACCCGCAGGGCAAACATCTCGTCATTCTGCATACCAAAGGGTCGCATTACAGTTATTACCAGCGTTACACGCGCGATTTCGCGAAATGGCAGCCTGAGTGCGTAGGTATTAATAAAGACTGCAGCAAGCAGGAGCTGATTAACGCCTACGATAACTCGGTGCTGTATGTGGATACCTTCCTGAGCCGGGTGATTGACCAGCTGCGCGATAAAAAAGCGATTGTGATTTACGCGGCAGACCACGGTGAATCCATCAACGAGAAAGAGCACCTGCACGGTACGCCGCGCAAGCTGGCACCGCCGGAACAGTTCCGCGTGCCGATGATCATGTGGATGTCGGATAAGTATCTTGAAAATCCGGAGAAAGCGAAGATGTTTGCTCAGCTGAAGAAAGAAGCGGAGATGAAGGTGCCGCGTCGTCACGTTGAGCTGTACGACACCATTATGGGTTGTCTCGGCTATACCTCACCGAACGGTGGTATTAACGAAAACAACAACTGGTGTAAACTCCCTGCTAACAGCGTAAAAGCCGCGCAGTAGCTGCTCTGGCGAGAATATCGCCAGTTGAATGGCTTTTTGAAAATAAGGGATTGACGGGGGCGCACCTCAGCAGTAAGATGCGCTCCGCATTCGGCGAGTAGCGCAGCTTGGTAGCGCAACTGGTTTGGGACCAGTGGGTCGGAGGTTCGAATCCTCTCTCGCCGACCACATTCTGAAAAGGGCTAACCGTAAGGTTAGCCCTTTTTGCATTATGATCTTATCCCGTCAGAGTATCCAAAACGCCCCTTAGGCCTGCTTCTCCCTGCCTGTTAACGATTTTGTGACATAATCCATTGTATTTTTTTATATATAGATTGATCTTTTTTCGCGTTGCTTATGGATAACCTCAGCATTTTTCGCTGTGCGTTTTAACGTTCGCGGTATTTAGTGCTCAGATAATCACCATTCTGCAAGAAAATTTACCCATTCTGAATAAAAGTTAATCACTGATTGTTGCGAAATATGAAGATAGTTGTGCTGCAACATGGCGAGTAGCATAAATTTCCCTGCTGAAAACTGGCGCTCATGGTTTTTTTAATCTTTGTTTGCGGTTTCTCACACTCAGCGTAAATCCCCGTCACCTGTATTGACGTTTTCACATTCTGTTGACAGATTGTAGGGCATGAGGGGCATTTCAGGGACGATCTGCGCTGCAACTCAAACGCTCTTCTGAAAGGATTCTCCATCCCTTTAACGCCTTCGGGCACCTCCGACCGGACCGGGTAAAAAATAAATAAAGGTCTGGCGGCGTAACACAACAAAGCAAAACATCACATTGGAGCAGAATAATGAGTATTTCCTTGAAGAAGTCAGGGATGCTGAAGCTTGGTCTGAGCCTGGTGGCTATGACCGTGGCAGCAAGCGTACAGGCAAAAACCCTGGTTTACTGTTCTGAAGGCTCGCCGGAAGGCTTTAACCCACAGCTCTTTACCTCTGGTACGACGTACGACGCAAGCTCTGTACCGATCTATAACCGTCTGGTTGAATTCAAAACTGGTACCACGGAAGTGATTCCGGGTCTGGCTGAGAAGTGGGACGTCAGCGAAGACGGTAAAACCTATACCTTCCACCTGCGCCAGGGCGTGAAGTGGCAGGACAGCAAAGATTTCAAACCAACGCGCGACTTTAACGCCGACGACGTTGTGTTCTCCTTCGACCGCCAGAAAAACGCTCAGAACCCGTACCACAAAGTGTCTGGCGGCAGCTATGAATACTTCGAAGGGATGGGTCTGCCAGACCTGATCGCTGAAGTGAAAAAAGTGGACGATAAAACGGTTCAGTTCGTACTGACTCGTCCGGAGGCGCCATTCCTGGCTGACCTGGCTATGGACTTCGCTTCAATTCTGTCCAAAGAGTACGCGGACAACATGCTGAAAGCCGGTACGCCGGAAAAAGTCGACCTGAACCCAATCGGTACTGGTCCATTCCAGCTGCTGCAGTACCAGAAAGACTCCCGCATTCTGTATAAAGCATTCGAAGGCTTCTGGGGCACCAAGCCGCAGATCGACCGTCTGGTCTTCTCCATCACGCCTGATGCGTCAGTGCGTTATGCAAAACTGCAGAAAAACGAATGTCAGGTCATGCCGTATCCGAACCCGGCTGACATCGCCCGCATGAAGCAGGACAAGAATATCAACCTGCTGGAGCAGGCTGGCCTGAACGTTGGCTATCTCTCCTTTAACACCGAGAAGAAACCGTTTGATGACGTGAAAGTGCGTCAGGCGCTGACCTACGCGGTGAACAAAGAAGCGATTATCAAGGCGGTTTACCAGGGCGCTGGCGTTGCTGCCAAAAACCTGATCCCACCAACCATGTGGGGCTATAACGACGACGTTAAAGACTACAGCTACGATCCTGAGAAAGCGAAAGCGCTGCTGAAAGAAGCGGGCCAGGATAAAGGCTTCACCGTTGAGCTGTGGGCGATGCCGGTACAGCGTCCGTACAACCCGAACGCACGCCGTATGGCGGAAATGGTTCAGGCTGACTGGGCTAAGGTTGGCGTTCAGGCCAAGATTGTGACCTACGAGTGGGGCGAGTACCTGAAGCGCGCCAAAGCGGGTGAGCACCAGGCCGTCATGATGGGCTGGACCGGTGACAACGGGGATCCGGACAACTTCTTCGCCACCCTGTTCAGCTGCGCAGCGGCGAAAGACGGTTCTAACTACTCTCGCTGGTGCTACAAGCCGTTTGAAGACCTGATCCAGCCGGCGCGTGCGACCGACGATCACAACAAACGTATTGAACTGTACAAGCAGGCTCAGGTTGTTATGCACGATCAGGCTCCGGCGCTGATTGTTGCTCACTCCACCGTGTACGAGCCAGTGCGTAAAGAAGTGAAGGGCTACGTGGTTGATCCACTGGGCAAACACCACTTCGAAAACGTATCTGTTGAATAATAAGTAGGGTGTTCTCCCTCTCCCTCTGGGAGAGGGCAGGGGTGAGGGGCGTGCATGCATCCCCTCACTCTAACCCTCTCCCTCTGGGAGAGGGCAGGGGTGAGGGGCGTGCATGCATCCCCTCACTCTAACCCTCTCCCGAAGAGAGAGGGAATTTACATTTGTGAGCAATACAGACGTCACGCCACTGGTCGTGCGTCATCAGAGAGAATCCGGGTTATGTTGCAGTTCATCCTCCGACGTCTGGGACTTGTTATCCCCACGTTTATCGGTATCACCCTTCTCACTTTTGCCTTCGTCCATATGATCCCCGGCGACCCGGTAATGATTATGGCGGGCGAGCGTGGTATTTCCCCTGAGCGTCATGCACAGCTGCTGGCTGAACTCGGTCTCGATAAGCCGATGTGGCAGCAGTACCTCCACTATATCTGGGGCGTGCTGCACGGTGATTTAGGGATTTCGCTGAAAAGCCGTCTTCCGGTGTGGGACGAGTTCGTGCCGCGTTTTAAAGCGACACTGGAGCTTGGCGTCTGCGCCATGATTTTCGCCACCGCGGTAGGTATTCCTGTCGGGGTTCTGGCTGCCGTCAAGCGTGGCTCTATTTTTGACCACACCGCCGTGGGCCTGGCGCTGACCGGCTACTCCATGCCTATTTTCTGGTGGGGCATGATGCTGATCATGCTGGTATCGGTGCAGCTTAACCTGACACCGGTCTCCGGGCGCGTTAGCGATATGGTCTTCCTGGATGATACCAACCCGCTCACCGGCTTTATGCTGATTGATACGGCTATCTGGGGAGAAGAGGGCAACTTCATGGATGCCGTTGCGCACATGATTCTGCCTGCTATGGTGCTGGGCACCATTCCTCTGGCGGTGATCGTGCGTATGACCCGTTCCTCCATGCTGGAAGTGCTGGGTGAGGATTATATCCGCACCGCGCGCGCCAAGGGCCTGACGCGTATGCGCGTCATTATCGTTCACGCGCTGCGTAACGCCATGCTGCCGGTAGTGACCGTTATCGGTCTCCAGGTGGGGACGTTGCTGGCGGGGGCGATTCTGACCGAAACCATTTTCTCCTGGCCGGGTCTTGGACGCTGGCTGATTGACGCGCTGCAACGCCGTGACTATCCGGTTGTGCAGGGCGGTGTACTGCTGGTCGCGACGATGATTATCCTCGTCAACCTGCTGGTCGATTTGCTGTACGGCGTGGTGAACCCGCGTATTCGTCATAAGAAGTAAGGGGCCATCATGTCACAAGTCACTCAAAATAAAGTGGTCGCTGCACCGGTTCCTATGACGCCGCTGCAGGAATTCTGGCACTACTTCAAGCGCAATAAAGGCGCGGTGGTAGGGCTGGTGTATGTCGCAATCATGATCCTGATTGCGGTGTTTGCGAACTTCCTCGCACCATATAACCCAGCGGACCAGTTCCGCGATGCGCTGCTCGCGCCACCTGCGTGGCAGGATGGCGGTAGCCTGGCTCACCTGCTGGGTACCGATGACGTGGGCCGCGACGTGCTGTCGCGTCTGATGTACGGCGCGCGCCTGTCGCTGCTGGTCGGCTGCCTGGTGGTGGTGTTATCCCTGATTATGGGGATCGTGCTGGGTCTGGTTGCCGGTTACTTCGGCGGTATCGTTGATAACATCATCATGCGTATCGTCGACATCATGCTGGCGCTGCCAAGCCTCCTGCTGGCGCTGGTGCTGGTGGCGATCTTCGGCCCGTCGATTGGTAACGCCGCGCTGGCGTTGACCTTCGTGGCGCTTCCTCACTACGTGCGATTAACCCGTGCGGCGGTGCTGGTGGAAGTGAACCGCGACTACGTCACGGCATCTCGCGTGGCGGGTGCCGGTGCGATGCGCCAGATGTTTGTCAACATCTTCCCGAACTGCCTTGCGCCGCTGATTGTTCAGGCGTCGCTCGGTTTCTCTAACGCCATTCTTGATATGGCCGCTCTTGGCTTCCTGGGCATGGGTGCACAGCCGCCAACACCGGAGTGGGGCACGATGCTCTCCGACGTGTTGCAGTTCGCACAAAGCGCCTGGTGGGTTGTCACCTTCCCGGGTCTGGCAATCCTGCTGACGGTGCTGGCATTTAACCTGATGGGTGATGGCCTGCGTGATGCGCTTGATCCCAAACTGAAGCAGTAAGAGGCACGAGATGGCGTTATTAAATGTAGATAAATTATCGGTGCACTTCGGCGACGAAGGCACCCCGTTTCGCGCCGTGGACCGCATCAGCTACAGCGTAAATCAGGGCGAAGTGGTTGGTATCGTCGGGGAGTCCGGCTCCGGTAAGTCAGTGAGCTCGCTGGCGATCATGGGGCTGATTGATTACCCGGGCCGCGTGATGGCGGAAAACCTGCAGTTCAACGGTCAGGATCTGAAGCGCATTTCTGAAAAACAGCGCCGCCAGCTGGTGGGCGCCGAAGTGGCGATGATTTTCCAGGATCCCATGACCAGCCTGAACCCCTGCTACACCGTTGGTTTCCAGATCATGGAAGCGATTAAGGTGCATCAGGGCGGGAATAAGAAAACCCGTCGCCAGCGCGCGATCGATCTGCTGAACCAGGTAGGTATTCCTGACCCGGCATCGCGCCTGGACGTTTATCCGCATCAGCTCTCCGGCGGGATGAGCCAGCGCGTGATGATCGCCATGGCAATTGCCTGTCGGCCAAAGCTGCTGATTGCGGATGAACCGACGACGGCGCTGGATGTGACCATTCAGGCGCAAATCATCGAACTGCTGCTGGAGCTGCAGCAGAAAGAAAATATGGCGCTGGTGCTGATTACGCACGATCTGGCGCTGGTGGCCGAAGCCGCGCACAAAATCATCGTGATGTATGCCGGCCAGGTGGTCGAGACCGGAAATTCGCACGATATCTTCCGCGCGCCGCGTCACCCGTATACCCAGGCGCTTTTACGCGCGCTGCCGGAGTTTGCTCAGGATAAAGCGCGTCTGGCGTCGCTGCCGGGTGTGGTGCCGGGTAAATATGACCGTCCGCAGGGCTGTCTGCTCAATCCGCGCTGTCCGTATGCGACGGACAAATGCCGGGCAGAAGAGCCAGAGCTGAACCAGCTGGCTGATGGTCGTCAGTCGAAATGCCACTACCCACTCGATGATGCCGGGAGGCCAACACTATGAGTACGCAACAGGCCACCACGCAACAGCCGCTGTTGCAGGCCATCGATCTGAAAAAATACTACCCGGTGAAGAAGGGACTGTTTGCCCCTGAACGCCTGGTTAAAGCGCTGGACGGCGTCTCTTTTAACCTCGAACGTGGTAAAACGCTGGCGGTGGTGGGGGAGTCAGGCTGCGGTAAATCCACGCTGGGCCGTCTGCTGACGATGATTGAGGTACCGACCGGCGGTGAGCTCTATT
Source organism: Enterobacter sp. 3U4 (assembly GCF_057224565.1). Lineage (NCBI taxonomy): Bacteria > Pseudomonadati > Pseudomonadota > Gammaproteobacteria > Enterobacterales > Enterobacteriaceae > Enterobacter > Enterobacter sp. 3U4. The sequence goes on along the minus strand of NZ_CP136665.1, from coordinate 3,832,410 downwards.
ATCAGGGGCAGGATCTGCTCAAGCACGATCCGCAGGCGCAGAAGCTGCGTCGCCAGAAAATCCAGATTGTGTTCCAGAACCCGTATGGTTCTTTGAACCCGCGTAAAAAAGTCGGGCAGATTCTGGAAGAGCCGCTGCTGATCAACAGTAATTTGAGCAAAGAGCAGCGCCGTGAAAAAGCGCTGGCGATGATGGCAAAGGTCGGCCTCAAAACCGAGCATTACGATCGCTATCCGCACATGTTCTCCGGCGGCCAGCGTCAGCGTATCGCCATCGCGCGCGGGCTGATGCTCGATCCGGACGTGGTGATTGCCGATGAGCCGGTCTCCGCGCTCGACGTATCCGTGCGTGCGCAGGTGCTGAACCTGATGATGGATCTCCAGCAGGAACTGGGGCTGTCTTACGTGTTCATCTCCCACGACCTGTCGGTGGTGGAACATATTGCTGATGAAGTGATGGTGATGTACCTGGGACGCTGCGTGGAGAAGGGGACCAAAGACCAGATCTTTAATAACCCTCGTCACCCGTATACCCAGGCGCTGCTGTCTGCGACGCCGCGTTTGAACCCGGACGATCGTCGTGAGCGTATTAAGCTGACGGGTGAACTGCCAAGTCCGCTGAATCCGCCTCCGGGATGTGCATTCAACGCCCGCTGCAGCCGTCGCTTTGGCCCGTGCACCCAGCTCCAGCCGCAGCTGAAGGATTATGGCGGTCAGCTGGTTGCCTGCTTCGCGGTCGATCAGGATGAAAATGGCGAGAAGCCACATGCATAATAAAAAAAACCGGCGCTAAGCCGGTTTTTTTTATGTCTGCTTGATTATTTCCGCAGACGAATCTGGTCGACGGCGTGCTTCTCACTCTTAGTGAGGATCAGGCTGGCGCGTTCGCGCGTCGGCAGGATGTTCTCTTTGAGGTTCACGTAGTTGATCTCGTTCCACAGTCCCGTGGCCACGCCGATCGCTTCTTCTTCAGAAAGCTGAGCATAGTGGTGGAAATAGGAATCCGGGTCAGTGAACGCCCCTTCGCGGAACTTCAGGAAACGGTTGATGTACCAGTTCTGCAGCAGGTCTTCCGGGGCATCGACATAGATTGAGAAATCAACGAAATCCGAGACGAATACGTGATGCGGGTCGTGAGGATAGTCCATCCCGCTTTGCAGCACGTTCAGACCTTCCAGAATCAGGATGTCCGGCTGGACCACCGTTTTATCCCCACCCGGAATGCGATCGTAGATCAGATGCGAATAGACTGGCGCAGTCACGTGAGGCACGCCGGATTTCAGGTCAGAGACAAATTTCACCAGACGGTGCATATCATAAGAGAGCGGGAAGCCTTTCTTCTTCATCAGGCCGCGTTCTTTTAACACCTCATTCGGGTGCAGGAAGCCGTCGGTGGTGATTAGCTCCACGCTGCGGTGTTCCGGCCAGCGGCTCAACAGAGCCTGCAGGACACGCGCGGTGGTACTTTTACCCACGGCCACGCTGCCTGCGATACTAATGATATAAGGAATGCGTTGACCGTTCGTCCCGAGAAACTGCTCCAGCACGGCCTGACGGCGCAAGTTCGAGCTGATATAGAAGTTAAGCAAGCGAGAGAGGGGGAGATAAATTTCTGCCACCTCTTCCAGGGACAGATCTTCGTTTATCCCTTTTAACCGTGCGATTTCACCTTCCGTCAGCGTCATGGGGACGGAATCACGCAGGGCAGCCCACTGGCTGCGGTTAAAGTGAAGATAAGGCGTCATTAACGTTTGCTCTTTTTTGCTCATAAGCATGCTTCAGTGAGCCAGCATCACACTGCCGGATCATGGCTCATCACACAGTTAATTTTGGACAATGGGCAGGAGGTTAACACCAGATGACAGGAATAATAAGAAAAAAGATGGAAAGCGCTGAGTAACGCGGAAGCCGTCACGCTACGGTGAATACGGTGCAAATCACGATGATATGTTGAATATTTGACCTCAAATGACTACTTTTACAGCGTCCGATACGTTGTTCGCATAAAATGTGAGCGAAAGAACGTTTTATGCAAATTTTTAGTTGCATGACCGCGCAGGTATCCATAGAATGCGCGCTACTTGATGCCGACTTAGCTCAGTAGGTAGAGCAACTGACTTGTAATCAGTAGGTCACCAGTTCGATTCCGGTAGTCGGCACCATCAAGTCCGGTGGGGTTCCCGAGCGGCCAAAGGGAGCAGACTGTAAATCTGCCGTCACAGACTTCGAAGGTTCGAATCCTTCCCCCACCACCACTTTCTGGCAGCGTAAATGCCGCCGGAGCTGGTTGGAAAAATTAGCCAGCTCAAACAAAAAAAGAGAGAAATCTCTTTTTTGTTACAGAAAGAACTGGGTAGCCGAGTTTCAGGATGCGGGCATCGTATAATGGCTATTACCTCAGCCTTCCAAGCTGATGATGCGGGTTCGATTCCCGCTGCCCGCTCCAATACGTGCTGATATGGCTCAGTTGGTAGAGCGCACCCTTGGTAAGGGTGAGGTCCCCAGTTCGACTCTGGGTATCAGCACCACTTCACTTCTCCTTCCCGTTTCTCTCTGTTTCAATTTTACTGTATTCAACAATTCAGGCATTTCGCCTGGTTGATGTGGTGATATCACCGATTTATCCGTGTCTTAGAGGGACAATCGATGTCTAAAGAAAAGTTTGAACGTACAAAACCGCACGTTAACGTCGGTACTATCGGCCACGTTGACCATGGTAAAACAACGCTGACCGCTGCAATCACTACCGTTCTGGCAAAAACCTACGGTGGTTCTGCTCGTGCATTCGACCAGATCGATAACGCACCAGAAGAAAAAGCTCGTGGTATCACCATCAACACCTCTCACGTTGAATATGACACCCCGACTCGCCACTACGCACACGTAGACTGCCCAGGCCACGCCGACTATGTTAAAAACATGATCACCGGTGCTGCGCAGATGGACGGCGCGATCCTGGTTGTTGCTGCGACTGACGGCCCAATGCCTCAGACTCGTGAGCACATCCTGCTGGGTCGTCAGGTAGGCGTTCCTTTCATCATCGTGTTCCTGAACAAATGCGACATGGTTGATGACGAAGAGCTGCTGGAACTGGTAGAGATGGAAGTTCGTGAACTGCTGTCTCAGTACGATTTCCCAGGCGACGATACCCCAATCGTTCGTGGTTCTGCTCTGAAAGCGCTGGAAGGCGACGCAGAGTGGGAAGCGAAAATCATCGAACTGGCTGGCTTCCTGGATTCTTACATCCCAGAACCAGAGCGTGCGATTGACAAGCCATTCCTGCTGCCAATCGAAGACGTATTCTCCATCTCCGGTCGTGGTACCGTTGTTACCGGTCGTGTAGAGCGCGGTATCATCAAAGTTGGCGAAGAAGTTGAAATCGTTGGTATCAAAGAGACTGCTAAGTCTACCTGTACTGGCGTTGAAATGTTCCGCAAACTGCTGGACGAAGGCCGTGCTGGTGAGAACGTTGGTGTTCTGCTGCGTGGTATCAAACGTGAAGAAATCGAACGTGGTCAGGTACTGGCGAAGCCAGGCTCTATCAAGCCACACACCAAGTTCGAATCTGAAGTGTACATCCTGTCCAAAGACGAAGGCGGCCGTCATACTCCGTTCTTCAAAGGCTACCGTCCACAGTTCTACTTCCGTACAACTGACGTGACCGGTACCATCGAACTGCCAGAAGGCGTTGAGATGGTAATGCCAGGCGACAACATCAAGATGGTTGTGACTCTGATCCACCCAATCGCGATGGACGACGGTCTGCGTTTCGCAATCCGTGAAGGTGGCCGTACCGTTGGCGCGGGCGTGGTTGCTAAAGTTCTCGGCTAATCGCTGATAACATTTGACGCAATGCGCATGAAAAGGGCATCATTTGATGCCCTTTTTGCACGCTTTCACATCAGAACCTGGCTCATCAGTGATTATTTTTGTCATAATCATTGCTGAGACAGGCTCTGCAGAGAGCGTATAATCCATAAAGGGATTATTTCGATTTGGCTCGCCTCGCAATCGCGGGGTGAAATTATTTGTAGAATTCTTCTGACAGGTTGGTTTATGAGTGCGAATACCGAAGCTCAAGGGAGCGGGCGCGGCCTGGAAGCGATGAAGTGGGTCGCTGTTGCCGTGCTGCTGATTGTGGCAATCGTTGGCAACTATCTTTATCGTGACATGATGCTGCCGCTCCGCGCGCTGGCAGTGGTGATTCTGATTGCTGCAGCGGGCGGTGTCGCGCTGTTGACGACTAAAGGTAAAGCAACCGTTGCTTTTGCACGTGAAGCGCGTACCGAAGTCCGCAAGGTCATTTGGCCGACTCGCCAGGAAACACTGCACACCACGCTGATCGTGGCAGCAGTAACTGCGGTAATGTCACTGATCCTGTGGGGACTGGATGGTATTCTGGTTCGCCTGGTTTCCTTTATTACTGGCCTGAGGTTCTAAGATGTCTGAAGCCCCTAAAAAGCGTTGGTACGTCGTTCAGGCGTTTTCCGGTTTTGAAGGCCGCGTAGCAACGTCGCTGCGTGAGCATATCAAATTACACAACATGGAAGAGTTATTTGGCGAAGTTATGGTTCCGACCGAAGAAGTGGTTGAGATCCGTGGCGGCCAACGTCGCAAAAGCGAGCGTAAATTCTTCCCGGGTTACGTGCTGGTTCAGATGGTGATGAACGACGCGAGCTGGCACCTGGTGCGCAGCGTACCGCGCGTGATGGGCTTTATCGGCGGCACCTCTGACCGTCCGGCGCCAATCAGCGACAAAGAAGTTGATGCGATTATGAACCGCCTGCAGCAGGTGGGTGATAAGCCGCGTCCTAAAACGCTGTTTGAACCGGGTGAAATGGTTCGTGTTAGCGATGGTCCGTTTGCTGACTTTAATGGCGTCGTTGAAGAAGTGGACTACGAGAAGTCCCGCCTGAAAGTTTCTGTTTCTATCTTCGGTCGTGCGACCCCGGTAGAACTGGACTTTGCGCAGGTCGAAAAAGCCTAAGCAGCGATCAAAAAAGCGGCGATTTAATCGTTGCACAGGGCGCGAGATTGGAATACAATTTCGCGCCTTTTGTTTTTATGGGCCCAGCCCGTAAAACGAATTTTATTCACGGGGAGCCTCCCTGAGGCGCTATTACCCAATCAGAGGATTTTAGAATGGCTAAGAAAGTACAAGCCTACGTCAAGCTGCAGGTTGCAGCTGGTATGGCGAACCCAAGTCCACCAGTTGGTCCAGCTCTGGGTCAGCAGGGTGTGAACATCATGGAATTCTGTAAAGCGTTCAACGCCAAAACCGAATCCCTGGAAAAAGGTCTGCCAATCCCAGTCGTAATCACTGTTTACGCTGACCGTTCTTTCACTTTCGTTACCAAAACCCCTCCAGCAGCTGTTCTGCTGAAGAAAGCGGCTGGTATCAAGTCTGGTTCCGGTAAACCGAACAAAGACAAAGTGGGTAAAATTTCCCGCGCTCAGCTGCAGGAAATCGCGCAGACCAAAGCTGCCGACATGACTGGTGCCGACATTGAAGCGATGACTCGCTCAATCGAAGGTACTGCACGTTCCATGGGCCTGGTAGTGGAGGACTAAGAAATGGCTAAACTGACCAAGCGCATGTCCGTGATCCGTGACAAAGTTGATGCGACCAAACAGTACGACATCAACGAAGCTATCGCTCTGCTGAAAGAACTGGCAACTGCTAAGTTCGTTGAAAGTGTTGACGTTGCCGTTAACCTCGGCATCGACGCGCGTAAATCCGATCAGAACGTTCGTGGCGCAACTGTACTGCCACACGGTACTGGCCGTTCCGTTCGCGTAGCTGTATTTGCTCAGGGTGCAAACGCTGAAGCTGCTAAAGCTGCCGGCGCTGAACTGGTAGGTATGGAAGATCTGGCTGATCAGATCAAGAAAGGCGAAATGAACTTTGACGTTGTTATTGCTTCTCCAGATGCAATGCGCGTTGTTGGCCAGCTGGGCCAGGTTCTGGGTCCACGCGGCCTGATGCCAAACCCGAAAGTGGGTACTGTAACCCCTAACGTTGCTGAAGCTGTTAAGAACGCTAAAGCAGGTCAGGTTCGTTATCGTAACGACAAAAACGGCATCATCCACACCACCATCGGTAAAGTGGACTTTGACGCTGACAAACTGAAAGAAAACCTGGAAGCTCTGCTGGTTGCGCTGAAAAAAGCAAAACCAACTCAGGCTAAAGGCGTGTACATCAAGAAAGTTAGCATCTCCACCACCATGGGTGCAGGTGTTGCAGTTGACCAGGCTGGCCTGAGCGCTGCTGCAAACTAATGCCTTTACGTGGGCGGTGATTTTGTCTACAATCTTACCCCCACGTTTGCTAACGAAAGTTAGCGGCTAAAAGATTTGTTCGTTGGAGCCTGGCCTAATCCAGGCCTCCGTCGAAGACCGCAGGTGTTTCGCAAGAGACTTAATCCCCTGCGTAGACGGTGACAGAACGCTAAGATTATTTTTGGATACTCTGGCTTGTTTCTGCTCACCGTATTAAGACGCTCTTTCCGTTGGGGAGAGTGAAGTGAGTTCCGGAACATGAGTTCCGGCAAACATCCAGGAGCAAAGCTAATGGCTTTAAATCTTCAAGACAAACAAGCGATTGTTGCTGAAGTCAGCGAAGTAGCCAAAGGCGCGCTGTCTGCAGTAGTTGCGGATTCCCGTGGCGTTACTGTAGACAAAATGACTGAACTGCGTAAAGCAGGTCGTGAAGCTGGCGTATACATGCGTGTTGTTCGTAACACCCTGCTGCGTCGCGTAGTTGAAGGTACTCAGTTCGAGTGCCTGAAAGACACGTTTGTTGGTCCGACCCTGATTGCATACTCTATGGAACACCCGGGCGCTGCTGCTCGTCTGTTCAAAGAGTTCGCGAAAGCGAATGCAAAATTTGAGGTCAAAGCTGCAGCCTTTGAAGGTGAGTTGATCCCGGCATCGCAAATCGATCGCCTGGCAACCCTGCCGACCTACGAAGAAGCAATTGCACGCCTGATGGCAACCATGAAAGAAGCTTCGGCTGGCAAACTGGTTCGCACTCTGGCTGCTGTTCGCGATGCGAAAGAAGCTGCTTAATCGCAGTTATCTTTATAAAGCATTCGCTTACGTATAAACTTATTCTGATTTTCAGGAACAATTTAAATGTCTATCACTAAAGATCAAATCATTGAAGCAGTTGCAGCTATGTCCGTAATGGACGTTGTAGAACTGATTTCTGCAATGGAAGAAAAATTCGGTGTTTCTGCTGCTGCTGCTGTAGCTGTAGCTGCGGGCCCGGCTGAAGCTGCTGAAGAAAAAACTGAATTCGACGTAATTCTGAAAGCTGCTGGCGCTAACAAAGTTGCTGTTATCAAAGCAGTACGTGGCGCAACTGGCCTGGGTCTGAAAGAAGCTAAAGACCTGGTAGAATCTGCTCCAGCTGCGCTGAAAGAAGGCGTGAGCAAAGACGACGCAGAAGCACTGAAAAAATCTCTGGAAGAAGCTGGCGCTGAAGTTGAAGTTAAATAAGCCAACTTTTCTGGTTGCAGCCTAAGTAATTAGGCTGATGGCTGGTGACTTTCTAGTCACCAGCCTTTTTGCGCTGTAAGGCATCAGTAGCATTTCACACTGTTTGACTGCTGATTGTCCTGACAATGCATGTTTCTATCGACGACTTAATATATTGCGACAGGGTGCTCGCTCTGTGTAAATCGCGACGAAATGATTTAAGCGTGATAGCAACAGGTATTGCGGAAAGTATTCAATTTTCCGGTCCACAAAATGGTGTTGCACAAACTGTCCCTTCGTCGGACAGATGGGTCGACTTGTCAGCGAGCTGAGGAACCCTATGGTTTACTCCTATACCGAGAAAAAACGTATTCGTAAGGATTTTGGTAAACGTCCACAAGTTCTGGACATTCCATATCTCCTTTCTATCCAGCTTGACTCGTTCCAGAAGTTTATCGAGCAAGATCCTGAAGGGCAGTACGGTCTGGAAGCAGCCTTCCGCTCCGTGTTCCCGATTCAGAGCTACAGCGGTAACTCCGAGCTGCAGTACGTCAGCTACCGCCTTGGCGAACCGGTGTTTGACGTTCAGGAATGTCAGATCCGTGGCGTGACCTATTCCGCACCGCTGCGCGTAAAACTGCGTCTGGTGATCTACGAGCGCGAAGCGCCGGAAGGCACCGTAAAAGACATTAAAGAACAAGAAGTCTACATGGGTGAAATTCCACTCATGACAGACAACGGTACTTTCGTAATCAACGGTACTGAGCGTGTTATCGTTTCCCAGCTGCATCGTAGCCCGGGCGTCTTCTTCGACAGCGATAAAGGTAAAACACACTCTTCCGGTAAAGTACTGTATAACGCACGCATCATTCCTTACCGTGGTTCATGGCTGGACTTTGAGTTCGATCCGAAAGACAACCTGTTTGTCCGTATTGACCGTCGTCGTAAGCTGCCTGCAACCATCATTCTGCGTGCGCTGCAATACACCACTGAACAGATCCTGGACCTGTTCTTTGAGAAAGTGATCTTTGAAATCCGCGACAACAAGCTGCAGATGGAGTTGGTGCCGGAACGTCTGCGTGGTGAGACCGCGTCGTTCGACATCGAAGCCGACGGCAAAGTGTATGTGGAAAAAGGTCGCCGTATCACCGCGCGCCACATCCGCCAGCTGGAAAAAGATGATATCAAACTCATCGAAGTTCCGGTTGAGTACATTGCAGGAAAAGTAGCCGCGAAAGATTACGTTGATGAATCAACTGGCGAGCTGATCTGCCCAGCTAACATGGAGCTGAGCCTGGATCTGCTGGCTAAGCTGAGCCAGTCTGGCCACAAACGTATCGAAACGCTGTTCACCAACGATCTGGACCACGGTGCGTATATCTCTGAGACTATTCGCGTCGACCCAACCACCGATCGTCTGAGCGCGCTGGTAGAAATTTACCGCATGATGCGTCCTGGTGAGCCACCAACTCGCGAAGCGGCGGAAAGCCTGTTCGAGAACCTGTTCTTCTCCGAAGACCGCTACGATCTGTCCGCGGTTGGTCGTATGAAGTTCAACCGTTCTCTGCTGCGTGACGAAATCGAAGGTTCCGGTATCCTGAGCAAAGACGACATCATCGAAGTGATGAAGAAGCTCATCGATATCCGTAACGGTAAAGGCGAAGTGGACGATATCGACCACCTCGGCAACCGTCGTATCCGTTCCGTAGGCGAAATGGCGGAAAACCAATTCCGCGTTGGCCTGGTACGTGTAGAGCGTGCGGTGAAAGAGCGTCTGTCTCTGGGCGATCTGGATACCCTGATGCCTCAGGATATGATCAACGCCAAGCCGATTTCTGCAGCAGTGAAAGAGTTCTTCGGTTCAAGCCAGCTGTCTCAGTTCATGGACCAGAACAACCCGCTGTCTGAGATCACGCACAAACGTCGTATCTCTGCACTCGGCCCAGGCGGTCTGACCCGTGAACGTGCAGGCTTTGAAGTTCGAGACGTACACCCGACGCACTATGGTCGCGTATGTCCAATCGAAACGCCTGAAGGTCCAAACATCGGTCTGATCAACTCCCTGTCCGTGTACGCACAGACTAACGAATACGGTTTCCTCGAGACCCCGTACCGTAAAGTGACTGACGGTGTTGTAACCGACGAAATTCACTACCTGTCTGCTATTGAAGAAGGCAACTACGTTATCGCTCAGGCGAACTCCAACCTGGATGACGAAGGCCACTTTGTAGAAGATCTGGTTACCTGCCGTAGCAAAGGCGAATCAAGCCTGTTCAGCCGCGACCAGGTTGACTACATGGACGTATCCACCCAGCAGGTGGTATCCGTCGGTGCGTCCCTGATCCCGTTCCTGGAACACGATGACGCCAACCGTGCATTGATGGGTGCGAACATGCAACGTCAGGCCGTTCCAACTCTGCGCGCTGATAAGCCGCTGGTTGGTACCGGTATGGAACGTGCTGTTGCCGTTGACTCCGGTGTTACTGCGGTTGCTAAACGTGGCGGTACTGTTCAGTACGTCGATGCATCCCGTATCGTTATCAAAGTTAACGAAGACGAGATGTATCCGGGCGAAGCAGGTATCGACATTTATAACCTGACCAAATACACCCGTTCTAACCAGAACACCTGTATCAACCAGATGCCTTGCGTATCTCTGGGTGAGCCAGTTGAGCGCGGCGACGTGCTGGCAGACGGTCCGTCCACCGACCTCGGTGAACTGGCGCTCGGTCAGAACATGCGCGTAGCGTTCATGCCGTGGAACGGTTACAACTTCGAAGACTCCATCCTCGTCTCCGAGCGTGTGGTTCAGGAAGATCGTTTCACCACCATCCACATTCAGGAACTGGCGTGTGTGTCCCGTGACACCAAGCTGGGGCCAGAAGAGATCACCGCTGACATCCCTAACGTGGGTGAAGCTGCGCTCTCTAAACTGGATGAATCCGGTATCGTTTACATCGGTGCGGAAGTGACCGGCGGCGACATTCTGGTTGGTAAGGTTACACCTAAAGGTGAAACTCAGCTGACGCCAGAAGAGAAACTGCTGCGTGCAATCTTCGGTGAGAAAGCGTCTGACGTTAAAGACTCTTCTCTGCGCGTACCAAACGGTGTTTCCGGTACGGTTATTGACGTTCAGGTCTTCACCCGTGACGGCGTTGAGAAAGATAAGCGTGCGCTGGAAATCGAAGAGATGCAGCTCAAACAGGCTAAGAAAGACCTGTCTGAAGAACTGCAGATCCTCGAAGCGGGTCTGTTCAGCCGTATCTATGCGGTGCTGGTTGCCGGTGGCGTTGAAGCTGAGAAGCTCGACAAACTGCCACGCGATCGCTGGCTGGAACTGGGCCTGACCGACGAAGAGAAACAAAATCAGCTGGAACAGCTGGCTGAACAGTATGACGAACTGAAACACGAGTTCGAGAAAAAACTCGAAGCGAAACGCCGTAAAATCACTCAGGGCGACGATCTGGCACCAGGCGTGCTGAAGATTGTTAAGGTGTATCTGGCTGTTAAACGTCAGATCCAGCCTGGTGATAAGATGGCAGGTCGTCACGGTAACAAGGGTGTTATCTCTAAGATCAACCCGATCGAAGATATGCCGCACGATGCTAACGGTACGCCGGTAGATATCGTACTGAACCCACTGGGCGTACCGTCTCGTATGAACATCGGTCAGATTCTGGAAACCCACCTGGGTATGGCTGCGAAAGGTATCGGCGACAAGATTAACGCCATGCTGAAGCAGCAGGAAGAAGTCGCGAAACTGCGCGAATTCATCCAGCGTGCCTACGATCTGGGTACCGACGTGCGTCAGAAAGTCGACCTGAATACCTTCAGCGATGAAGAAGTGCTGCGCCTGGCTGAGAACCTGAAAAAAGGTATGCCAATCGCAACGCCAGTCTTCGACGGTGCGAAAGAAGCTGAAATTAAAGAGCTGCTGCAACTGGGTGGTCTGCCAACGTCTGGTCAGATTACGCTGTTTGACGGCCGTACTGGTGAACAGTTCGAGCGTCCGGTAACCGTAGGTTACATGTACATGCTGAAACTGAACCACCTGGTCGACGACAAGATGCACGCTCGTTCTACCGGTTCTTACAGCCTGGTTACTCAGCAGCCGCTGGGTGGTAAGGCACAGTTCGGTGGTCAGCGCTTCGGGGAGATGGAAGTGTGGGCGCTGGAAGCATACGGCGCGGCATACACCCTGCAGGAAATGCTCACCGTTAAGTCTGATGACGTGAACGGTCGTACCAAGATGTATAAAAACATCGTGGACGGCAACCATCAGATGGAACCAGGCATGCCAGAATCCTTCAACGTACTGTTGAAAGAGATTCGTTCGCTGGGTATCAACATCGAACTGGAAGACGAGTAATTCTCGCTCAAACAGGTCACTGGTGCCGGGTTAACCCCCGGCACCAGATTGTGCTAACTCCGACGGGAGCAAATCCGTGAAAGATTTATTAAAGTTTCTGAAAGCGCAGACTAAAACCGAAGAGTTTGATGCGATCAAAATTGCTCTGGCTTCGCCAGACATGATCCGTTCATGGTCGTTCGGTGAAGTTAAAAAGCCGGAAACCATCAACTACCGTACGTTCAAACCTGAGCGTGACGGCCTTTTCTGTGCGCGTATTTTCGGGCCAGTAAAAGATTACGAGTGCCTGTGCGGTAAGTACAAGCGCCTGAAACACCGTGGTGTGATCTGTGAGAAGTGCGGCGTTGAAGTGACCCAGACCAAAGTGCGTCGTGAGCGCATGGGCCACATCGAGCTGGCGTCTCCGACCGCTCACATCTGGTTCCTGAAATCTCTGCCGTCCCGTATCGGTCTGCTGCTGGATATGCCGCTGCGCGATATCGAACGCGTTCTGTACTTCGAATCTTATGTGGTTATCGAAGGCGGGATGACGAACCTGGAACGTCATCAGATCCTGACTGAAGAGCAGTATCTGGACGCGCTGGAAGAGTTCGGTGACGAATTCGACGCGAAGATGGGTGCGGAAGCTATTCAGGCCCTGCTGAAGAGCATGGATCTGGAGCAAGAGTGCGAGCAGCTGCGTGAAGAGCTGAACGAAACCAACTCCGAAACCAAACGTAAAAAGCTGACCAAGCGTATCAAACTGCTGGAAGCGTTCGTTCAGTCTGGTAACAAACCAGAGTGGATGATCCTGACCGTTCTGCCGGTTCTGCCGCCAGATCTGCGTCCACTGGTTCCGCTGGATGGTGGTCGTTTCGCAACGTCCGATCTGAACGATCTGTATCGTCGCGTTATCAACCGTAACAACCGTCTGAAACGTCTGCTGGATCTGGCTGCGCCGGACATCATCGTACGCAACGAAAAACGTATGCTGCAGGAAGCGGTAGATGCCCTGCTGGATAACGGTCGTCGCGGTCGTGCGATCACCGGTTCTAACAAACGTCCTCTGAAATCTTTGGCCGACATGATCAAAGGTAAACAGGGTCGTTTCCGTCAGAACCTGCTCGGTAAGCGTGTTGACTACTCCGGTCGTTCTGTAATCACCGTAGGTCCATACCTGCGTCTGCATCAGTGCGGTCTGCCGAAGAAAATGGCACTGGAGCTGTTCAAACCGTTCATCTACGGCAAGCTGGAACTGCGTGGCCTGGCCACCACCATCAAAGCCGCTAAGAAAATGGTTGAGCGTGAAGAAGCTGTCGTTTGGGATATCCTGGACGAAGTGATCCGCGAACACCCGGTACTGCTGAACCGTGCACCAACCCTGCACCGTTTGGGTATCCAGGCATTTGAGCCAGTCCTGATCGAAGGTAAAGCTATCCAGCTGCACCCGCTGGTTTGTGCGGCATATAACGCCGACTTCGATGGTGACCAGATGGCTGTTCACGTACCGCTGACGCTGGAAGCCCAGCTCGAAGCGCGTGCGCTGATGATGTCTACCAACAACATCCTGTCCCCAGCGAACGGTGAACCAATTATCGTTCCTTCTCAGGACGTTGTATTGGGTCTGTACTACATGACCCGTGACTGTGTTAACGCCAAAGGCGAAGGCATGGTGCTGACTGGCCCGAAAGAAGCTGAGCGTATTTATCGCGCTGGCCTGGCCTCTCTGCATGCGCGCGTTAAAGTGCGTATCACCGAATACGAAAAAGATGAAAACGGCGAATTCGTTGCGAAAACCAGCCTGAAAGACACGACCGTTGGCCGTGCCATTCTGTGGATGATCGTACCGAAAGGTCTGCCTTTCTCCATCGTCAACCAGGCGCTGGGCAAGAAAGCGATCTCCAAAATGCTGAACACCTGTTACCGCATTCTGGGTCTGAAGCCGACCGTTATCTTCGCTGACCAGACAATGTATACCGGCTTTGCTTATGCAGCGCGTTCAGGTGCATCTGTTGGTATTGATGACATGGTCATCCCAGAGAAGAAACACGAGATCATCTCTGAAGCGGAAGCCGAAGTTGCTGAGATCCAGGAGCAGTTCCAGTCTGGTCTGGTTACCGCGGGCGAACGCTATAACAAAGTTATCGATATCTGGGCAGCGGCGAACGATCGTGTATCCAAAGCGATGATGGATAACCTGCAGACCGAAACCGTGATTAACCGTGACGGCGTAGAAGAGCAGCAGGTTTCCTTCAACAGCATCTACATGATGGCCGACTCCGGTGCGCGTGGTTCCGCAGCACAGATTCGTCAGCTGGCAGGTATGCGTGGTCTGATGGCGAAGCCAGATGGCTCCATCATCGAAACGCCAATCACCGCGAACTTCCGTGAAGGTCTGAACGTACTCCAGTACTTCATCTCCACGCACGGTGCTCGTAAGGGTCTGGCGGATACCGCACTGAAAACAGCGAACTCCGGTTATCTGACGCGTCGTCTGGTTGACGTTGCGCAGGATCTGGTTGTGACCGAAGACGATTGTGGCACCCTCGAAGGTATCACCATGACCCCGGTTATCGAGGGTGGTGATGTTAAAGAGCCACTGCGCGATCGCGTTCTGGGTCGTGTTACCGCGGAAGACATTCTGAAGCCGGGTACTGCAGACATTCTGGTTCCACGCAACACGCTGCTGCACGAGCACTGGTGTGACCTGCTGGAAGCGAACTCTGTTGACTCCGTGAAAGTACGTTCCGTTGTATCTTGTGACACCGACTTTGGTGTATGCGCGCACTGCTATGGTCGTGACCTGGCGCGTGGCCACATCATCAACAAAGGTGAAGCAATCGGCGTTATCGCGGCACAGTCCATCGGTGAGCCGGGTACACAGCTGACGATGCGTACGTTCCACATCGGTGGTGCGGCATCTCGTGCGGCTGCTGAATCCAGCATCCAGGTGAAAAACAAAGGTAGCATCAAGCTCAGCAACGCGAAGTCTGTTGTTAACTCCGCAGGCAAGCTGGTTGTGACCTCTCGTAACACCGAGCTGAAGCTGATCGACGAATTCGGTCGTACCAAAGAGAGCTATAAAGTGCCTTACGGTGCGGTTATGGCGAAAGGTGATGGCGAGCAGGTTGCCGGCGGTGAAACCGTTGCAAACTGGGATCCACACACCATGCCGGTCATCACCGAAGTAAGTGGTTTCATCCGCTTCACTGACATGATCGACGGCCAGACCATTACTCGTCAGACGGACGAGCTGACCGGTCTGTCTTCTCTGGTGGTTCTGGATTCTGCTGAACGTACTACCGGTGGTAAAGATCTGCGTCCTGCACTGAAAATCGTTGATGCTCAGGGTAACGACGTTCTGATCCCGGGCACCGACATGCCTGCGCAGTACTTCCTGCCGGGTAAAGCGATCGTACAGCTGGAAGATGGTATTCAGATTGGTGCGGGTGATGCTCTGGCGCGTATTCCACAGGAATCCAGCGGTACCAAGGACATCACCGGTGGTCTGCCACGCGTTGCGGATCTGTTCGAAGCACGTCGTCCGAAAGAGCCTGCAATCCTGGCTGAAATCAGCGGTATCATCTCCTTCGGTAAAGAGACCAAAGGGAAACGCCGTCTGGTTATCACTCCAGTAGATGGCAGCGAACCGTACGAAGAGATGATTCCTAAGTGGCGTCAGCTCAACGTGTTCGAAGGTGAACGTGTAGAACGTGGTGACGTGGTTTCCGATGGTCCAGAAGCGCCGCACGACATTCTGCGCCTTCGTGGCGTACACGCGGTAACGCGTTACATCACCAACGAAGTGCAGGACGTTTACCGTCTGCAGGGCGTTAAGATTAACGATAAGCACATCGAAGTTATCGTTCGTCAGATGCTGCGTAAAGCAACCATCGAAAACGCAGGCAGCTCCGAGTTCCTGGAAGGCGAGCAGGTTGAATACTCACGCGTCAAGATCGCCAACCGCGAACTTGAAGCGAACGGCAAAATCGGTGCGACCTTCTCGCGCGATCTGCTGGGTATCACCAAAGCGTCTCTGGCAACCGAGTCCTTCATCTCTGCAGCATCGTTCCAGGAAACGACTCGTGTCCTGACCGAAGCCGCTGTTGCAGGTAAACGTGATGAACTGCGCGGTCTGAAAGAGAACGTCATCGTGGGTCGTCTGATCCCGGCCGGTACCGGTTATGCGTACCACCAGGATCGTATGCGTCGTCGTGCTGCGGGCGAACTGCCAGCTGCACCGCAGGTGACTGCTGAAGATGCATCCGCGAGCCTGGCAGAACTGCTGAACGCAGGTCTGGGTGGTTCCGACAACGAGTAATCGTTGATGCGCTAATAAAAAACCCGCCTCGGCGGGTTTTTTTACATCTGCATGTTTTCAATTCACCAACGGGATCCGGCGATAAAGCTCAATCATATCGCCCGCGAGGTCCTGAATGACCATCGCATTCATCAGGTGATCCTGCGAGTGGACGGTGATCAGGTTAACCGGAAGCTTCCCGGTCCCCTCATCAAGACCGATAAGCTGCGTCTGTATGGTGTGCGCATGCTTCACATATTCACGCGACTCTTCCATCGCTTTTTCAGCTTCGTCAAACTCACCTTTACGCGCCATCTGCAACGCCGTCAGGGCTGCACTACGCGCCGCGCCTGCGTTAACAAGCAGTTCCATAATCGTGGTTTCTAAGTCTTCCATTATGACTCCAGAAGTTTGAGTGCTTTTTCCAGTACGGCATCACCTTTCATCATGCCGTAATCCATCATGTCGATCACCGCGACCTTTTTACCCAACGGGTCGGCCTGCGCCTGGAGTTTAGCCTGCTCGTATTTAACCTGTGGCCCCAGCAATACGATGTCGGCCGTCGCGATGTTGTCTTTAAACTCCGCAACCGGAACGGCTTTAATGGTGACTTCAACCCCTTTTTTCTGCGCGGCGTCTTTCATACGTTGAACCAGCATGCTGGTTGACATTCCCGCTGCACAGCATAAAACGATGTTCTTCATAATCAGCCTCGATCTACATGTGTTTATTGATAATTATCCCGTGCAGACCGCTTCAACAACCGCTTTACCGCGATTGTGTGTCAGGCATCACAAAGAAACCGGCGATTTTCTGAAACCGGTTACAATTTTGCATTGTCGGGTACCCGGCCCGTGGAAACGGGCAGGGTGAAAGAGAGAGGATTAGCTGATGGACGTTCGATTGATGCGGTTTTTGCCCTGCTGTTTTGCGCTATAGAGGGCGTTATCAACGCTCCCGATAAATTGATCCAGCGGTTCAAAATGCCACTCCCCAAGACCGCCGCTGAACGTAACCCGCAGGTTTTCTTCCCGCCAGACGCGATTTTCAACAGCGGTACGCCACGCTTCCAGTAATGACAGCGCAGACGTCATCTGCTCAGCCTGGAAAATTACCGCGAACTCTTCTCCACCATAACGGTAAAGCGAGACGTGATGTGGCTGCATGATCTGGATCCCTTCGCGGGCCACGTTGCGCAGAACAATATCACCGGTCAGGTGGCCAAGCGTGTCGTTAATCGACTTGAAGTTATCAATGTCCACCAGCGCCATCGCGAAAGGCTGCTGTGCATTCAGCAGCTCCGCAATATCGCTGTCGAACGCGCGGCGGTTTTTACAGCCCGTCAGCGCATCGTGGGTGGCCTGGCGCACATAGGCCATCTCACGCTCTTTATTGGACTGAATCGTGTGGCTCAGCATCGCTTCCAGGCGCGGCGCCTCGCTGACGTCGCCGGTTTTGATAGCATTGATAATGTGCATCAGCACGCTACGGGAGGCGTGGCGGAGGTATAAGCCGAAGAGAATGATGATGATGGCCGCCAGCGCAAACCCCCAGCCAACAATCGTTGTTTCGTGACGGGTGATATCGGTGAGCGTCTCGCCAGAGACCCGGTAGATGACAAACCAGTCCGGGTTGGTAAACGAGTAGTAGTAATACCAGGCGTTGCTTTTCTTGTCGTAAAGATGGCCTTCGCCGCTGGTCATTTTGTCCATCAGCGCTTCGCTAACGTACTGTTTGAACAGCGCGCCTGTATCCGGATGAAGCACAACGGCGCCATCGCGTTCGACGACGAAGAATTCCCCCTGAACGGGCGCTACCATCTGACGCAGGGTGTAGCCCATTGACGTCAAATCGAGATGAAACGCGATCGTTCCCTTCAGTCTGCCTTCCGGTGAAATCAATGGCTTATAGAGTGTGACCGTCGGATGACCGGTGAAGTAGTCCATGTAGGGGCGAGTATAGTGGCTGAAGATACTGGCTTCGGCCTGAGCAACAAACCACGGCCGCGTCCGGGGATCGAAGATTTTACTCTTCTCCGTGGGGAGTACTTCCGGTGCGCGGAGATAATGCCCCTGCGTGTCCGCCAGCGAGATGGAGGAGACGGTTGGCATCAGGTTCTGCAGATGCATCACCATCTGCAGCCCTTGCGTCGGGTTGACGTTGAGCGTCTCGTTTAGCCTGTCGTTACGCGAAAAGTACATCGCGGCACGGCCCAGGATATAGTCGTTTTCACGCAGGATCGACTCGGTGTAGTTCACCGCCAGGTTGTGCGTGAAGTTGCTATTGATCTTATGATAATCCTCAAGAAAATCCTTCCGTTGCGAAAGCGTCACCGCAATTGCGATCACCGCAAAACTGCAGAGGATCCCCGCGAAGCTGAGCATAATAGGCCGGGTAAAAGAGAGCTTTTTGCTGTGAAGTGCCATGAGCTGTACATCGTTCCTGATGGTGAATACTGTTCGTCTGCCGATATCCTCTCAGCATAGTCGCTGTCCTGCGGTTAGCGGTGAATTATACGGCACACGATTTCTGACGGGATGATTTATCTTAAGAACCATTAAGAAAATACTTATTAAACTGGCAGGGGCCGTTTGTGCAATGAACCAGAGGCAGGGCGAAACGAGGAAGAAGCTTTTCGCCCTGGTCAGCATCCTTTGCTGACCGTGTGACAATAAAAAAACCGGACGATCGCTGACAATCCTCCGGTTTTGCCTTTTCGTCGCGCCTCGACAATTTTTTATGATGTTGCAGTGCGTTTCAACGTCATTGCGAGGCTCTTCCCAGCCAGCTGTCCCAGTCTTTCCAGACAGGCTGAAGACCCTGCGACGTCAGGGCTGCGGCGACCGCTTCCGGGCGTCGCCCGTCATGCGGCACAAACTGCTCGAGCTCCGGACGATCGTCGGCGTAGCCGCCAGGCTGCGTTTTGGAAAACGCGCTGACGTTGTTAATCGCAAGCGGGATAACGCGATCGCGAAACGCCGGGGACTCACGGGTCGAGAGCGATAATTCAACTTCCGGGGCGAGCAGGCGAAACGCGCAGATGGTCTGCACCAGCTGGCGTTCATCCATCAGAGAAGCCGGTTCAATTCCTCCCGCGCAGGGACGCAGACGCGGGAAGGAGATGGAATAACGGCTTTGCCAGTAGCGCTGCTGAAGCCACAGCAGATGTTCCGCCACCATGTAACAATCCACCCGCCAGCTGTCGGAGAGCCCAATCAGCGCACCCAGACCAATTTTGTCGATGCCGGCGCGACCCAGCCTGTCCGGCGTTTCCAGGCGGAAAAAGAAATCCTGTTTCTTGCCTTTCAGGTGGTGCCGGGCGTACGTCGCCTCGTGGTAGGTTTCCTGATAGACCATAACGCCGTCCAGCCCGAGCGTTTTGAGCTCCGCGTACTCCTCCTGCGACAGAGGCTGCACTTCCATCTGCAACGACGCAAACTGACGACGAATGGCGGGAAGGTGCTGACGGAAATAGTCCATTCCCACTTTTCCCTGATGCTCGCCCGTGACCAGCAGAAGGTGTTCAAAGCCCATTTCACGAATGGCAGCACACTCACGGGCAATCTCTCCTTCATCGAGCGTTTTACGCCTGATGCGGTTGCTCATGGAAAAGCCGCAGTAGGTGCAGTCATTGGCGCACAGGTTTGAGAGATAGAGCGGCACGTAGAAACTCACCGTGTTGCCAAAACGCTGGCGGGTGAGCCGCTGCGCTCGCTGGGCCATCGGTTCGAGGTACGCGCTGGCCGCCGGGGAGAGCAGGGCCATCAGATCCTCGCGGGTAAGGTGACGGGCATGCAGCGCGCGCTCCACGTCAGTTGCCGTTTTGCTGTTGATGCGCAGGGCAATGTCGTCCCAGTTAAGCTGCCGCCAGCGCTCGGTAAACGTGCTCATGAGATCGCCTCCAGAAAACCGGTCAGCGGGCTGGTGGCCTGCGCCTGGAAACTGCGCGAGCCGGGGCCGGAGCCCTTTGCCAGCAGGCCAGCCTCCACGGCCAGGCGGAATGCCCGCGCCATCATGACCGGATCGTCGGCAACCGCGATAGCCGTATTCACCAGCACCGCGTCAGCACCCATTTCCAGCGCCTGCGCGGCATGGCTGGGTACGCCAATGCCCGCATCAACCACCACCGGCACGGTGGCCTGCTCAATAATGATTTCCAGCATCGCGCGGGTTTCCAGCCCCTGGTTGGAGCCAATGGGGGCCCCCAGCGGCATGACGGCGGCGCAGCCGACCTCTTCGAGACGTTTGCACAGCACCGGGTCGGCCCCGCAGTAAGGCAGGACGGTAAACCCTTGCTGAACCAGCTTTTCAGCCGCTTTCAGCGTTTCAATCGGGTCGGGCAGCAGCCAGCGGGCATCCGGATGGATTTCCAGCTTCAGCCAGCGGGTGCCGAGCGCCTCACGCGCCAGCTGTGCGGCAAAAATCGCCTCTTCGGCGGTTTTCGCTCCGGAGGTGTTGGGCAGCAGCGTCACGCCTGCTTCCAGCAACGGAGCCAGAATGGCATCGCTGTGATGGCGCAGATCCACGCGCTTGAGCGCCAGCGTCACCAGCTGGCTGCCGCTTTCGCGAATGGCATCCACCATCAGCTGCGGCGAGGCGAATTTTCCGGTTCCGGTAAACAGATGCGAATCAAAAACCTTATCGGCAATACGTAACATCTCAGCCCCCTGCGATGACCTGAAACAGCAGGATCTGGTCGCCTTCATTGACCTGCTGATGTTCCCACTGCTCGCGCGGCAGGATCTGTTGATTGAGCGCCAGCGCCGTTCCCGGCTTGAGCTGACGCAGCTTGTCGAGCAGTGCGGCAACGGTAAGCCCGTCGTCGCATCTCATCGGCTCATCGTTAAACAGAATGCGCATCGCGGCCTCCGCATACCGGGCAGCGGCTGGCGCGGCGTAACGCCAGCTGGCGCCAGCCGCTGGAGCGGGCATCAAACAGCCGTAGCGTATTGCGTTCCGTCTCCATGCCGCTGAGCAGCTTGATGGCCTCCAGCGCCTGCATGGTGCCCATCACGCCGACCACCGGACCAAGAATGCCCGCCGTACGGCAGTTGCGCGTCGGCTCGGCATCGTCCGGCCACAGGCAGCGATAGCAGCCCTGCGTCCACGGTGGCGTCAGAACCATCATTTGCCCGCCGAACCCCACCGCGCTGGCGGTGATAAGCGGCGTATGATTTGCCACGCACGCGGCGTTGATCGCCTGGCGTGTCGCCATGTTGTCGGTACAGTCCAGCACCACGTCGGCAAGGGCGACTTCACGGCGCAGGCTTTCACCGCTAAGACGCTCCTGTAAGGCAATCAGCTCGATATCCGGGTTAAGCTGGTTCAGCCGCTGCCGGGTGATCTGCGCTTTCGGCTGGTTGATATCGTCGGTAGTAAAGAGGATTTGCCGCTGCAGGTTGCTGAGGTGAACCTCATCGTCGTCGGCCAGCACCAGCGTGCCGACGCCCGCGCCTGCCAGATAGAGCGCGGCGGGTGCGCCTAATCCCCCCAGGCCAACAATCAGCACCCGGCTGGCGAGCAGTTTTTGCTGCCCGTCGATGGCGATATCCTCCAGAAGGATCTGACGGCTGTAGCGCATAAAGTCACGATCGTTCATCGCCTGCTCCTGCCAGCTGTAAAAGCTGTTCGGTGGCGGACCGCCAGTCTGCGGCCTGGGTGATGGCGCTGACGACGGCGATGCTGCCGACGCCGGTCTCCAGAACCGCCTGGGCACGTTCAAGGCTTATTCCGCCGATGGCGACGGTGGGGTAATCGGCAAGGCGTTTAACGTGACTCGCCAGCTGCGTCAGGCCCTGCGGTGCGGAGGGCATCTGCTTGGTTTGCGTCGGGAAGACGTGACCGAGCGCGATGTAAGAGGGACGGGCCGCCAGGGCCACGTCGATCTCCATGTCATCGTGCGTTGACACGCCAAGACGCAGTCCGGCTTCGCGGATAGCGCTCAGATCCGTTGTTTCCAGGTCCTCCTGGCCCAGATGCACGCCGTACGCCCGGTGCTTAACGGCCAGCCGCCAGTAGTCGTTGATAAACAGGCGGGCGTTATACCGGCGCCCCAGCGCGATGGCGGCAACCACATCGGCTTCCACCTCGTCATCGTGCTTGTCCTTGATGCGCAGCTGGATCGTGCGAACGCCTGCTTCCAGCAGTCGCGCTATCCACGCCACGCTGTCCACCACCGGATAGAGCCCTAAACGGTAGGGGACGGGTGGGAAATCGGGCTGGTACATTACGCCTCCTCTTTTTTGAGGTAGATTTCGCCGCCTCTGGCGCGGAAGGTTTCAGACATGTCCGCCATGCCCACTTCAATGGTTTGCGCTGCGGCGTAGTCGCGCACTTCCTGGCTGATTTTCATTGAGCAGAATTTTGGCCCGCACATAGAGCAGAAGTGGGCGACTTTGCCCGATTCCTGCGGCAGGGTCTCGTCGTGATAGGCGCGTGCGGTGAACGGATCCAGCGCCAGGTTGAACTGGTCTTCCCAGCGGAATTCAAAGCGCGCCTTCGACATGGCGTTATCGCGGATTTGCGCCCCCGGGTGGCCCTTGGCCAGATCCGCCGCGTGGGCGGCAATTTTATAGGTGATCAACCCCTGCTTCACGTCCTCTTTGTTTGGCAGGCCGAGGTGCTCTTTCGGCGTCACGTAGCAGAGCATGGCGCAGCCGAACCAGCCGATCATCGCCGCCCCAATGCCTGACGTGAAGTGGTCATAGCCCGGCGCAATATCAGTGGTCAACGGCCCCAGGGTATAGAACGGCGCTTCGTGGCAGTGCTCCAGCTCCTCGGTCATGTTGCGGCGGATCATCTGCATCGGCACGTGTCCCGGACCTTCAATCATCACCTGCACGTCATACTCCCAGGCGATTTTGGTCAGTTCGCCCAGCGTGTGCAGCTCGGCAAACTGCGCTTCGTCGTTGGCGTCACGAATAGAGCCCGGACGCAGACCGTCGCCCAGCGACAGGGAGACGTCATAGGCGGCGCAGATTTCGCAGATCTCGCGGAAGTGCTCGTAAAGGAAGTTTTCCTGGTGATGGGAGAGGCACCACTTCGCCATGATGGAACCGCCGCGCGAGACGATGCCGGTCAGACGCTTCGCGGTCATCGGCACGTAGCGCAGCAGCACGCCCGCGTGAATGGTGAAGTAGTCCACGCCCTGCTCGGCCTGCTCCAGCAGCGTGTCGCGGAACGCTTCCCAGGTGAGGTCTTCGGCAATGCCGTTGACCTTCTCCAGCGCCTGATAAATCGGGACGGTGCCAATCGGTACCGGGCTGTTACGCAGGATCCATTCGCGGGTTTCGTGAATATAGCGGCCAGTGGAGAGGTCCATTACCGTGTCCGCGCCCCAGCGCGTGGACCAGACCAGCTTTTCCACCTCTTCTTCGATGGAGGAGGTCACGGCCGAGTTACCGATGTTCGCGTTGACCTTCACCAGGAAGTTGCGGCCGATAATCATCGGCTCGGATTCCGGGTGGTTAATGTTGGCGGGGATAATTGCGCGGCCGGCGGCCACTTCGTCGCGCACAAACTCCGGCGTGATGTTCTCCGGCAGGCGAGCGCCAAAGCCTTCACCCGGATGCTGATAGCGCAGCACTTCGCTACGAATGCGCTCGCGGCCCATATTTTCGCGGATGGCGATGAACTCCATCTCCGGCGTGACGATACCCTGGCGGGCGTAGTGCAGCTGGGTCACGCATTTGCCCGCTTTGGCGCGTTTTGGCGTCAGCAGGCCGTTAAAGCGCAGCTCGTCCAGACCGTCGTCGGCCAGGCGCTCTTTGGTGTACGCAGAGCTGCGCACGCTCAACTCTTCGCAGTCGTTACGCGCGTCAATCCACGGCTGGCGCAGCTTTGCCAGACCCTGCTGGACGTTGATCGTAACAGACGGGTCGCCATACGGGCCGGAGGTGTCATACACCGGTACGGCTTCGTTGTCTTCATACTGCGGATTCTCTTTGCTGCCGCCGATAAGCGTCGGGCTGAGCTGGATTTCGCGCATCGGGACGCGGATATCGGCCTGCGAGCCGGAAATGTAGATGCGTTTCGAGTTCGGGAAAGCGGTGCCTTCCAGGGTGTCGATGAAGTGTTGGGCCTGTGCGCGCTGTTCGCGGCGGGTCAGTTTTGCAGTAGACATAGCTCATTCCAAAAGTGAAGGACATGGCTTGTCAGACGACGGATGAAGCAAGAGAGGATCGCCCGGGGGGCGATACAACAGCAGTGTGACTCTTGTTCCCTTCGCAGGTATTAACCTGATCAGGTTCCGCGGATCCCGAATTAACGGTCTCAGCCCGGCTTTCGCTCTGGGCACTCCGACAAGAAAAATCCCCCTCGTGAGAGGGGCGAATGGTTGTAAATTACTCGTTAACGATTAAGAACTCAAGCAGGGCGCGCGACGTTCTCTTCGTTACTGATGTTCAAATCACTGTCCAGCACGAGGGCAATCAGCTTATCTTCCAGCGTGAATCGCTCTTCCAGAGCTTCACCGAGGTCGGATAGCGCCCGCTGGAACTCAAGATAGTTATCGTGATCGATGGCGTTCTCGAGCGCGGAATCATAGTAATCCATGATCTGCTGGGTGTTGGCTTCCAGCAGCGGATAGAGCTTGCTGGCCGCTAAATACGGTGTTGTCCCTTCCATTTCGCGGATAATACGTTCATAAATATTGAAATGGCCGTCGGACAGATAGTCGACCAGGCCCTGACAAAAATCATCCAGCGCTTTTTCGTTCAGCCGCATAAACGATTCTTTGCCAGGCTTAATGCCGACCAGATTGTAATAAGCCACGAGGAGATGCTTGCGCACATGTAGCCAGCGATCTACCAGTTTATTACTTCCTCTAACGCGCTCAGTCAGGCTTTCCAGCTGGTTTAACATGGTCGACTCCGCAAAGTGTAGGATTGAATCTGCTTATCCAGAATGTAACCACAATGCTAACAACATGTCAGTGAAGCGAAGGTAGTGCAATAGATATGGATCGTATTATTGAAAAATCAGATCTGGGTTGGTGGATCGTCAGCCACGAACAAAAATTATGGTTGCCCGGTGGAGAACTGCCCTACGGTACGGCGGAAACGTTCGATCTCGTTGGCCAGCCAGCGCTACAGATCGGCGAGTGGCAGGGTGAGCCCGTGTGGTTGATCCAACAGCCCCGCCGCCAGGATATGGGATCTGTGCGCCAGGTGCTGGATCTGGACGTGGGGCTGTTCCAGCTGGCGGGGCGCGGCGTGCAGCTGGCGGAGTTTTATCGCTCGCACAAATACTGCGGCTACTGCGGTCATACCATGCGCCCGAGCAAAACCGAGTGGGCGATGCTCTGCAGCCACTGCCGCGAACGCTACTATCCGCAGATTGCGCCGTGCATTATCGTCGCTATCCGCCGGGAGGATTCCATCCTGCTGGCGCAGCATACCCGTCATCGCAACGGCATTCACACCGTGCTGGCCGGCTTCGTCGAAGTGGGCGAAACGCTGGAACAGGCGGTGGCGCGCGAGGTGATGGAGGAGAGCGGAATCAAAGTGAAGAACCTGCGCTACGTCACCTCCCAGCCGTGGCCGTTCCCGCAGTCGCTGATGACGGCATTTATGGCCGAATACGACAGCGGTGAGATCGTGATTGACCAGAAAGAGCTGCTGGAAGCGAACTGGTATCGCTACGACGATTTACCGCTGTTACCTCCGCCAGGCACCGTGGCGCGTCGGCTGATAGAAGATACCGTGGCAATGTGTCGGGCCGAGTATGAGTAGTGTTACACTGAGGCCATGACGCTTAAGGAACTGCAAAAATGACCGAACTGAAGAACGATCGTTATCTGCGTGCGCTGCTGCGCCAGCCCGTTGATGTCACCCCGGTGTGGATGATGCGCCAGGCGGGACGCTATCTGCCAGAGTACAAAGCCACGCGCGCGCAGGCGGGCGATTTTATGTCGCTGTGCAAAAACGCCGAGCTGGCCTGCGAAGTGACGCTCCAGCCGCTGCGCCGCTTCCCGCTGGATGCTGCGATCCTCTTCTCGGATATTCTGACCATTCCGGATGCCATGGGCCTTGGCCTGTACTTCGAAACCGGTGAAGGTCCGCGTTTCACCTCCCCAATCAAAAGCAAAGCCGACGTGGACAAGCTGCCGATCCCCGATCCGGAAGGCGAGCTGGGCTACGTGATGAATGCCGTGCGCACCATTCGCCGCGAGCTGAAAGGCGAAGTGCCGCTGATTGGCTTCTCCGGCAGCCCGTGGACGCTGGCGACCTACATGGTGGAAGGGGGCAGCAGCAAAGCTTTCACCATGATTAAAAAGATGATGTACGCCGAGCCGCTGGCCCTGCATGCGCTGCTCGACAAGCTGGCGAAGAGCGTCACGCTCTACCTCAACGCGCAGATTAAGGCGGGTGCGCAGTCGGTGATGATTTTCGACACCTGGGGCGGCGTGCTAACCGGCCGCGATTATCAGCAGTTCTCCCTGTACTACATGCATAAAATCGTTGACGGCCTGCTGCGTGAAAACGAAGGCCGCCGCGTGCCGGTGACGCTGTTCACCAAAGGTGGCGGTCAGTGGCTGGAAGCGATGGCGGCAACCGGCTGCGACGCGCTGGGTCTCGACTGGACCACCGATATCGCCGATGCGCGCCGTCGCGTGGGCGACAAAGTGGCGCTGCAGGGCAATATGGACCCGTCCATGCTCTATGCGCCGCCAGCCCGCATTGAAGAAGAAGTCTCGACTATACTGTCTGGTTTCGGCCAGGGGGAAGGCCACGTCTTTAACCTCGGTCACGGCATTCATCAGGATGTGCCGCCAGAACACGCAGGCGTATTTGTGGAGGCGGTGCATCGGCTTTCTGCCCAGTATCACAAGTAAGGAGTGGTTATGGATCTCGCGTCGCTACGCGCTCAGCAAATCGAACTGGCCTCATCGGTGATCCGCGAGGATCGTCTGGATAAGGATCATCCGCAGTACATTGGCGGAGCAGACGTCGGATTTGAGCAGGGTGGGGAAGTGACGCGAGCGGCGATGGTGGTACTGAAGTACCCGTCGCTCGAGCTGGTGGAGTACAAGGTAGCGCGTATTGCCACCACTATGCCCTACATTCCGGGCTTTCTCTCCTTTCGTGAATATCCCGCGCTGCTGGCAGCGTGGGAGCAACTCTCGCAAAAACCTGACCTGCTGTTTGTCGATGGGCACGGTATCTCACATCCGCGACGTTTAGGCGTTGCCAGCCATTTTGGGCTGCTGGTGGATGTGCCGACCATTGGCGTTGCCAAGAAACGCCTGTGCGGCGCGTTTGAACCTCTTTCTGCTGAGCCGGGCGCGCTGGCGCCGCTTATCCATAAAGGTGAGCAGCTGGCGTGGGTCTGGCGCAGCAAGGCGCGCTGTAACCCGCTTTTTATTGCCACCGGCCATCGGGTGAGCATGGACAGCGCCCTTGCGTGGGTTCAGCGCTGCATGAGGGGCTACCGCTTGCCGGAGCCGACGCGCTGGGCAGACGCCGTGGCGTCTTCGCGTCCGGCTTTTGTTCGTTGGCAGGAAATTCAGCGATGATTCAGGTAAACTGCGCCTAATTATCGATTCGAGAGATCATCATGCTACAAAACCCGATTCACCTGCGCCTTGAAAAGCTGGAAAGCTGGCAACACGTCACCTTTATGGCTTGCCTGTGCGAGCGTATGTATCCCAACTATGCCGCGTTCTGCAAGCAGACGGGCTTTGGTGATGGCCATATCTATCGCCGCATTCTGGATCTGATCTGGGAAACGCTGACGGTGAAAGACGCGAAGGTGAATTTCGACTCTCAGCTCGAAAAGCTCGAAGAGGCGATTCCGGTTGCGGATGATTTTGACCTGTACGGCGTCTACCCGGCGATAGATGCCTGCGTGGCGTTAAGCGAACTGCTCCACTCCCGTCTGAGCGGTGAAACGCTGGAGCACGCAATTGAAGTCAGTAAGGCATCTATTACGACCGTCGCGATGCTGGAAATGACCCAGGAAGGTCGCGAGATGACCGACGAAGAGCTGCGCGCAAACCCTGCCGTTGAGCAAGAATGGGACATTCAGTGGGAAATTTTCCGCCTGCTGGCAGAGTGTGAAGAACGCGATATCGAACTGATAAAAGGGCTGCGCGCGGACTTACGAGAGGCTGGTGAGAGCAATATTGGTATAATTTTTAACCAATGAGACAATAAAACTTGAGATAACGCCCGTTTTGTCGCTCCTCGACTCTTCCCTTTCGCCCCTTGTCTGGTCTACATTTGGGGGGCGAAAAAAAGTGGCTATCGGTGCGTGTATGCAGGAGAGTGCTTTTTTGGCATTTTCGTCGCACTCGATGCTTAGCAAGCGATAAACACATTGAAAGGATAACTTATGAACAAGACTCAACTGATTGATGTAATTGCGGACAAGGCTGATCTGTCTAAAGTGCAGGCTAAAGCTGCTCTGGAATCTACCCTGGCTGCTATTACTGAGTCTCTGAAAGAAGGTGATGCTGTACAACTGGTTGGTTTCGGTACCTTCAAAGTGAACCACCGCGCTGAGCGTACTGGCCGCAACCCGCAGACCGGTAAAGAAATCAAAATCGCCGCAGCTAACGTGCCGGCATTTGTTTCTGGTAAAGCACTGAAAGACGCTGTTAAGTAAGACGCGTGGCAGTGAACAGTTTTAGCGAAGGGGCGGCAACGCCCCTTTTGTCTTTCTGGCGTGGAACGCTCGCGCTGGCAGGCATGCTGCTGCTGTCCGCCTGCAGCCACGACACCTCCCTGCCGCCGTTTACCGCCAGCGGCTACGCGGACAACCAGGGCGCGGTCAGGATCTGGCGCAAAGATTCCGGCGGCGAAGTGCATCTGCTTTCTGCCTTCAGCCCGTGGCATAACGGCAATACGTCGACTGCGGAATATCGCTGGCAGGGAGATGACCTGTCGCTGATTGAGCTGAACGTCTACAGCAAGACCCCCGAACACGTGAAAGTGCGTTTTGACGACCATGGCGAGCTGAGCTTTATGCAGCGCGAAGTCAGCGGTCAAAAACAGCAGCTTTCCAGCGATCAAATCGCCCTCTACCGTTATCGTGCCGAACAAATCCGCCAGACCAGCGATGCGCTTCGTCTGGGCCGCGTTATGCTGCGCCAGGGACGCTGGCATAGCGATGGTACGGTGACAACCTGTGAAGGACAGACGGTCAAGCCTGAGCTCGAATCTTGGGCAATCGAACACATTCAACGCCGTCAGCGACATTCATCGATAGAGGTGAGCGTGGCGTGGCTGGAAGCGCCGGAAGGCTCTCAGCTGCTGCTGGTGGCGAACGAAGACTTCTGCACCTGGCAGCCGACAGAAAAGAGTTTTTGATTTAAGTCCCCTCTCCCTTTGGGAGAGGGTTAGGGTGAGGATGTGAAATTACTCGCCCTGCTCACGTGCAATCGCGCGATAACCGATATCCTGACGGCTAAAGCTGCCGTTCCAGTGAATATCCGCCATCAGCGCATAGGCACGCTTCTGCGCTTCTGCCACGGTATTACCCAGCGCGGTTGCACACAGCACGCGGCCGCCGTTGGTGAGGACGCGATCGTCTTCAGCCAGCTTCGTACCTGCATGGAATACCTTCGCGCCTTCAATCTCTTCCAGCGGCAGACCGTGTATTTCATCCCCGGTGTTGTAGTTGCCCGGATAACCACCTGCAGCAATCACCACCCCCAGAGACGCTCGTTCGTCCCACTCTGAAGTTTTCTCATCGAGCTTGCCTTCGCAGGCTGCCAGGCACAGATCCACCAGATCGGACTTCATGCGCAGCATGATTGGCTGCGTTTCCGGATCGCCAAAGCGGCAGTTGAATTCGATGACCTTAGGGTTACCCTGCTTGTCGATCATCAGACCTGCGTAAAGGAAACCGGTGTAGGTATTCCCTTCTGCTGCCATTCCCTTCACGGTAGGCCAGATGATGCGATCCATGGTGCGCTGGTGGACTTCGTCAGTCACGACCGGAGCAGGGGAGTAAGCGCCCATCCCGCCGGTGTTAGGACCCGTGTCGCCATTGCCCACACGCTTGTGGTCCTGGCTGGTGGCCATCGGCAGAACGTGCTCACCGTCAACCATAACGATAAAGCTCGCTTCTTCACCGTCGAGGAATTCTTCGATCACGATGCGGTGGCCTGCATCGCCAAAGGCGTTACCTGCCAGCATGTCCTGAACCGCGGCTTCGGCTTCTTCGAGCGTCATCGCGACGATCACGCCTTTACCGGCGGCCAGGCCGTCGGCCTTAATAACAATCGGGGCGCCTTTCTCACGCAGGTAAGCCAGCGCGGGCTCCACTTCGGTGAAGTTCTGATACTCCGCGGTCGGGATGTTGTGGCGCGCGAGGAAATCTTTGGTGAAGGCTTTGGAGCCTTCCAGCTGCGCGGCGCCTTCCGTTGGGCCGAAGATTTTCAGGCCCGCTGCGCGGAACGCATCCACCACGCCAATCACCAGCGGCGCTTCCGGGCCGACGATGGTCAGGTCGATTTTCTCGCTCTGGGCAAAGCTCAGCAGCGCCGGAATGTCGGTTACGCCAATGGCAACGTTCTGTAGAGTCGGCTCCAGTGCGGTACCGGCGTTACCCGGCGCCACGAAGACCGTTTTCACCAGCGGAGACTGCGCCGCTTTCCACGCCAGAGCGTGCTCGCGTCCGCCGTTACCAATTACTAATACTTTCATTTTCAGCTCCGGGAATTAATGGCGGAAGTGGCGCATGTCGGTGAAGATCATCGCAATGCCGTGTTCGTCGGCGGCGGCAATCACTTCGTCGTCGCGGATTGAACCACCAGGCTGGATCACGCAGGTGATGCCGACAGCGGCTGCGGCGTCGATGCCGTCACGGAACGGGAAGAAGGCGTCAGAAGCCATGGCGGAGCCTTTGACTTCCAAACCTTCGTCACCTGCTTTAATACCCGCGATTTTCGCAGAGTAAACGCGGCTCATCTGGCCTGCGCCTATCCCGATGGTCATGTTCTCTTTGGCGTAGACGATGGCGTTGGATTTAACGAACTTCGCGACTTTCCAGCAGAACAGCGCATCACGCAGTTCCTGTTCGGTCGGCTGACGTTTGGTCACTACGCGCAGGTCGGCTTCTGTGACCATACCCAGATCGCGGTCCTGAACCAGCAGGCCGCCGTTCACGCGTTTGAAGTCCAGGCCCGGCACGCGTTCTGCCCACTGGCCGCAAATCAGCACGCGCACGTTCTGTTTTGCCGCGGTGATTTTCAGCGCTTCTTCAGATGCGGCTGGCGCGATGATCACTTCAACGAACTGTCGGGAGATGATGGCCTGAGCCGTTTCAGCATCCAGCTCGCGGTTGAAGGCGATAATGCCGCCGAACGCGGAGGTCGGGTCGGTTTTGTAAGCGCGATCGTAGGCATCCAGAATAGAAGTGCTCACGGCAACGCCGCATGGGTTTGCGTGCTTGACGATAACGCAGGCAGGCTCGTTGAACTCTTTCACGCACTCCAGCGCGGCGTCGGTGTCAGCAATGTTGTTATAGGAGAGCGCTTTGCCCTGAACCTGCTGAGCGGTCGCAACAGAGGCTTCTTTTACCTCTTCTTCTATGTAGAAGGCTGCCTGCTGGTGGCTGTTCTCGCCGTAGCGCATATCTTGTTTCTTAATGAAGTTCAGATTCAGGGTACGCGGGAAGCGGCCAGAAGGGTCTTTGCTTTCACCGTGGTACGCCGGCACCAGGCTACCGAAGTAGTTGGCGATCATGCTGTCATACGCCGCGGTGTGCTCGAAGGCTTTAATGGCGAGGTCGAAACGGGTATCCAGAGTCAATGACCCTTGGTTGGCATCCATCTCATTAATAATGGTCTCGTAATCGCTGCTCTTCACCACGATAGCCACATCTTTATGGTTCTTGGCTGCTGAGCGCACCATGGTTGGGCCGCCGATATCAATATTCTCTACAGCATCTTCCAGAGAACAGCCTTCGCGGGCAACGGTCTGGGCGAACGGGTAGAGGTTAACGACAACCATGTCGATCGGGGCGATATCATGCTGTTCCATAATAGCGTCGTCCTGACCGCGACGGCCAAGAATACCGCCGTGCACTTTCGGGTGCAGGGTTTTGACGCGTCCATCCATCATTTCCGGGAAACCGGTGTAATCGGACACTTCGGTTACCGGCAGACCTTTATCTGCTAACAGGCGAGCGGTACCGCCTGTAGAAAGCAGCTCCACACCGCGTGCGGAAAGTGCCTGAGCGAATTCGACGATACCGGCTTTATCAGAAACACTGAGCAGAGCGCGGCGGACTGGACGACGTTGTTGCATGGTAAATCCCCTGGATTTCACGATTACAGAGAGCGTTAGATGAATTTTCCTGCGAAAAACTCATCTAACACACCTGACGGGGCATCCTTGTTAAGCGCGAGCATTTTAACGAAAACGTTTGCGCAACGCTCGCACATTTTCACTTTTTCGTATCATTGTGGATAAGTCTGTGTGTAAAAAGGTATAAGGCGGGGTTTTGCTGGGGAATGCAGCAGTCAGTCATTTTTTTGCAACTTTTCGGTTGCGGTCGTTCGGGAACTCCCTATAATGCGCCTCCATCGACACGGCGGATGTGAATCACTTCACAAACAACCCGGTCGGTTGAAGAGAAAAAATCCTGAAATAACGGGTTGACTCTGAAAGAGGAAAGCGTAATATACGCCACCTCGCAACGGTGAGCGAAAGCCGCGTTGCACTGCTCTTTAACAATTTATCAGACAATCTGTGTGGGCACTCAAAGTGACATGGATTCTTAATGTCTTCGGACAATAAATGAATACCAAGTCTCTGAGTGAACATACGTAATTCATTACGAAGTTTAATTCACGAGCATCAAACTTAAATTGAAGAGTTTGATCATGGCTCAGATTGAACGCTGGCGGCAGGCCTAACACATGCAAGTCGAGCGGTAGCACAGGGAGCTTGCTCTCGGGTGACGAGCGGCGGACGGGTGAGTAATGTCTGGGAAACTGCCTGATGGAGGGGGATAACTACTGGAAACGGTAGCTAATACCGCATAACGTCGCAAGACCAAAGAGGGGGACCTTCGGGCCTCTTGCCATCAGATGTGCCCAGATGGGATTAGCTAGTAGGTGGGGTAACGGCTCACCTAGGCGACGATCCCTAGCTGGTCTGAGAGGATGACCAGCCACACTG
Source organism: Enterobacter sp. 3U4 (assembly GCF_057224565.1). Lineage (NCBI taxonomy): Bacteria > Pseudomonadati > Pseudomonadota > Gammaproteobacteria > Enterobacterales > Enterobacteriaceae > Enterobacter > Enterobacter sp. 3U4. Next base: position 3,799,152 of record NZ_CP136665.1, on the reverse strand, counting down.
GAACTGAGACACGGTCCAGACTCCTACGGGAGGCAGCAGTGGGGAATATTGCACAATGGGCGCAAGCCTGATGCAGCCATGCCGCGTGTATGAAGAAGGCCTTCGGGTTGTAAAGTACTTTCAGCGGGGAGGAAGGTGTTGAGGTTAATAACCTCAGCAATTGACGTTACCCGCAGAAGAAGCACCGGCTAACTCCGTGCCAGCAGCCGCGGTAATACGGAGGGTGCAAGCGTTAATCGGAATTACTGGGCGTAAAGCGCACGCAGGCGGTCTGTCAAGTCGGATGTGAAATCCCCGGGCTCAACCTGGGAACTGCATTCGAAACTGGCAGGCTAGAGTCTTGTAGAGGGGGGTAGAATTCCAGGTGTAGCGGTGAAATGCGTAGAGATCTGGAGGAATACCGGTGGCGAAGGCGGCCCCCTGGACAAAGACTGACGCTCAGGTGCGAAAGCGTGGGGAGCAAACAGGATTAGATACCCTGGTAGTCCACGCCGTAAACGATGTCGACTTGGAGGTTGTGCCCTTGAGGCGTGGCTTCCGGAGCTAACGCGTTAAGTCGACCGCCTGGGGAGTACGGCCGCAAGGTTAAAACTCAAATGAATTGACGGGGGCCCGCACAAGCGGTGGAGCATGTGGTTTAATTCGATGCAACGCGAAGAACCTTACCTACTCTTGACATCCAGAGAACTTAGCAGAGATGCTTTGGTGCCTTCGGGAACTCTGAGACAGGTGCTGCATGGCTGTCGTCAGCTCGTGTTGTGAAATGTTGGGTTAAGTCCCGCAACGAGCGCAACCCTTATCCTTTGTTGCCAGCGGTTCGGCCGGGAACTCAAAGGAGACTGCCAGTGATAAACTGGAGGAAGGTGGGGATGACGTCAAGTCATCATGGCCCTTACGAGTAGGGCTACACACGTGCTACAATGGCGCATACAAAGAGAAGCGACCTCGCGAGAGCAAGCGGACCTCATAAAGTGCGTCGTAGTCCGGATTGGAGTCTGCAACTCGACTCCATGAAGTCGGAATCGCTAGTAATCGTAGATCAGAATGCTACGGTGAATACGTTCCCGGGCCTTGTACACACCGCCCGTCACACCATGGGAGTGGGTTGCAAAAGAAGTAGGTAGCTTAACCTTCGGGAGGGCGCTTACCACTTTGTGATTCATGACTGGGGTGAAGTCGTAACAAGGTAACCGTAGGGGAACCTGCGGTTGGATCACCTCCTTACCTTAAAGAACCTGCCTTTGTAGTGCTCACACAGATTGTCTGATGAAAAGTAAATAGCAAGGCGTCTTGCGATTGAGACTTCAGTGTCCCCTTCGTCTAGAGGCCCAGGACACCGCCCTTTCACGGCGGTAACAGGGGTTCGAATCCCCTAGGGGACGCCACTTGCTGGTTCGTGAGTGAAAGTCACCTGCCGTCATATCTCAAAACTGACTTGCGAGTCATGTTTGAGATATTTGCTCTTTAAAAATCTGGATCAAGCTGAAAATTGAAACGACACATCTTTAAGGTGTGTTCGAGTCTCTCAAATTTTCGCAATCAGAAGTGAAACATCTTCGGGTTGTGAGGTTAAGCGACTAAGCGTACACGGTGGATGCCCTGGCAGTCAGAGGCGATGAAGGACGTGCTAATCTGCGAAAAGCGCCGGCGAGGTGATATGAACCTTTGACCCGGCGATGTCCGAATGGGGAAACCCAGTGCAATTCGTTGCACTATCGTTAACTGAATACATAGGTTAACGAGGCGAACCGGGGGAACTGAAACATCTAAGTACCCCGAGGAAAAGAAATCAACCGAGATTCCCCCAGTAGCGGCGAGCGAACGGGGAGCAGCCCAGAGTCTGAATCAGCTTGTGTGTTAGTGGAAGCGTCTGGAAAGTCGCACGGTACAGGGTGACAGTCCCGTACACGAAAGCACACAGGCTGTGAACTCGAAGAGTAGGGCGGGACACGTGGTATCCTGTCTGAATATGGGGGGACCATCCTCCAAGGCTAAATACTCCTGACTGACCGATAGTGAACCAGTACCGTGAGGGAAAGGCGAAAAGAACCCCGGCGAGGGGAGTGAAAAAGAACCTGAAACCGTGTACGTACAAGCAGTGGGAGCACCTTCGTGGTGTGACTGCGTACCTTTTGTATAATGGGTCAGCGACTTATATTCTGTAGCAAGGTTAACCGTATAGGGGAGCCGAAGGGAAACCGAGTCTTAACTGGGCGTTAAGTTGCAGGGTATAGACCCGAAACCCGGTGATCTAGCCATGGGCAGGTTGAAGGTTGGGTAACACTAACTGGAGGACCGAACCGACTAATGTTGAAAAATTAGCGGATGACTTGTGGCTGGGGGTGAAAGGCCAATCAAACCGGGAGATAGCTGGTTCTCCCCGAAAGCTATTTAGGTAGCGCCTCGTGAACTCATCTTCGGGGGTAGAGCACTGTTTCGGCTAGGGGGCCATCCCGGCTTACCAACCCGATGCAAACTACGAATACCGAAGAATGTTATCACGGGAGACACACGGCGGGTGCTAACGTCCGTCGTGAAGAGGGAAACAACCCAGACCGCCAGCTAAGGTCCCAAAGTCATGGTTAAGTGGGAAACGATGTGGGAAGGCACAGACAGCCAGGATGTTGGCTTAGAAGCAGCCATCATTTAAAGAAAGCGTAATAGCTCACTGGTCGAGTCGGCCTGCGCGGAAGATGTAACGGGGCTAAACCATGCACCGAAGCTGCGGCAGCGACACTATGTGTTGTTGGGTAGGGGAGCGTTCTGTAAGCCGTTGAAGGTGTGCTGTGAGGCATGCTGGAGGTATCAGAAGTGCGAATGCTGACATAAGTAACGATAAAGCGGGTGAAAAGCCCGCTCGCCGGAAGACCAAGGGTTCCTGTCCAACGTTAATCGGGGCAGGGTGAGTCGACCCCTAAGGCGAGGCCGAAAGGCGTAGTCGATGGGAAACAGGTTAATATTCCTGTACTTGGTGTTACTGCGAAGGGGGGACGGAGAAGGCTATGTTAGCCGGGCGACGGTTGTCCCGGTTTAAGCATGTAGGCGGAGGTTCCAGGTAAATCCGGTACCTTTTAACGCTGAGGTGTGATGACGAGGCACTACGGTGCTGAAGTAACAAATGCCCTGCTTCCAGGAAAAGCCTCTAAGCATCAGGTAACACGAAATCGTACCCCAAACCGACACAGGTGGTCAGGTAGAGAATACCAAGGCGCTTGAGAGAACTCGGGTGAAGGAACTAGGCAAAATGGTGCCGTAACTTCGGGAGAAGGCACGCTGATATGTAGGTGAAGCCCCTGCGGGTGGAGCTGAAATCAGTCGAAGATACCAGCTGGCTGCAACTGTTTATTAAAAACACAGCACTGTGCAAACACGAAAGTGGACGTATACGGTGTGACGCCTGCCCGGTGCCGGAAGGTTAATTGATGGGGTTAGCGGCAACGCGAAGCTCTTGATCGAAGCCCCGGTAAACGGCGGCCGTAACTATAACGGTCCTAAGGTAGCGAAATTCCTTGTCGGGTAAGTTCCGACCTGCACGAATGGCGTAATGATGGCCAGGCTGTCTCCACCCGAGACTCAGTGAAATTGAACTCGCTGTGAAGATGCAGTGTACCCGCGGCAAGACGGAAAGACCCCGTGAACCTTTACTATAGCTTGACACTGAACACTGGTCCTTGATGTGTAGGATAGGTGGGAGGCTTTGAAGCGTGGACGCCAGTCTGCGTGGAGCCGACCTTGAAATACCACCCTTTAATGGCTGGTGTTCTAACGTAGACCCGTAATCCGGGTTGCGGACAGTGTCTGGTGGGTAGTTTGACTGGGGCGGTCTCCTCCCAAAGAGTAACGGAGGAGCACGAAGGTTAGCTAATCCTGGTCGGACATCAGGAGGTTAGTGCAATGGCATAAGCTAGCTTGACTGCGAGAGTGACGGCTCGAGCAGGTGCGAAAGCAGGTCATAGTGATCCGGTGGTTCTGAATGGAAGGGCCATCGCTCAACGGATAAAAGGTACTCCGGGGATAACAGGCTGATACCGCCCAAGAGTTCATATCGACGGCGGTGTTTGGCACCTCGATGTCGGCTCATCACATCCTGGGGCTGAAGTAGGTCCCAAGGGTATGGCTGTTCGCCATTTAAAGTGGTACGCGAGCTGGGTTTAGAACGTCGTGAGACAGTTCGGTCCCTATCTGCCGTGGGCGCTGGAGAATTGAGGGGGGCTGCTCCTAGTACGAGAGGACCGGAGTGGACGCATCACTGGTGTTCGGGTTGTCATGCCAATGGCACTGCCCGGTAGCTAAATGCGGAAAAGATAAGTGCTGAAAGCATCTAAGCACGAAACTTGCCCCGAGATGAGTTCTCCCTGACCCTTTAAGGGTCCTGAAGGAACGTTGAAGACTACGACGTTGATAGGTCGGGTGTGTAAGCGCAGCGATGCGTTGAGCTAACCGATACTAATGAACCGTGAGGCTTAACCTTACAACGCCGAAGCTGTTTCGGCGAAGAGAGACGCGATTTTCAGCTCTGATACAGATTTAACAGAATTTGCCTGGCGGCTTTAGCGCGGTGGTCCCACCTGACCCCATGCCGAACTCAGAAGTGAAACGCCGTAGCGCCGATGGTAGTGTGGGGTCTCCCCATGTGAGAGTAGGGAACTGCCAGGCATCAAATAAGAAGAACCCCGCACCGGAAGGTGCGGGGTTTTTTGCTTTGTGCGTCAGAAAACATGCCGGATGGCTTTATAGGCCCGGTAAGCGCAGCGTCACCGGGCAATTCAAACCGCACTATCCTCTCCTTGAAACTTTCTCACCTTCTGCTTGCAGACTCGACATTCAAACCATTTCTGGGTATCGTTAGCTGTCTGGATGTCTAAACGTTTATACGTATGCTGTGAGGATATAAAGCTATGCCGATTCGGGTGCAGGACGAGCTACCAGCCGTCAATTTCTTGCGTGAAGAAAACGTCTTTGTCATGACGACTTCGCGTGCGACAGGTCAGGAAATTCGCCCGCTGAAGGTGCTTATTCTCAATCTGATGCCAAAAAAGATCGAAACAGAAAACCAGTTCCTGCGTCTTCTGTCGAACTCCCCGCTGCAGGTCGATATTCAGCTGCTGCGAATCGATGCCCGTGAGTCACGCAATACGCCTTCTGAGCATCTGAACAACTTCTACTGCAACTTCGATGACATTCAGGGTGAAAACTTCGACGGTCTGATTGTGACCGGCGCGCCGCTCGGTCTAGTGGAATTTAACGATGTCGCATACTGGCCGCAGATCAAACAGGTTCTGGAGTGGGCAAAAGATCACGTCACGTCCACGCTGTTTGTCTGTTGGGCGGTACAAGCCGCACTTAATATTCTTTATGGCATCCCCAAGCAAACCCGCACTGAAAAGCTCTCCGGCGTATACGAACACCATATTCTCCATCCCCATGCGTTACTGACGCGCGGATTTGATGATTCTTTCCTGGCCCCACATTCTCGCTACGCTGACTTCCCGGCCCAGCTGATTCGTGATTACACCGATCTGGAGATTCTGGCTGAAACGGAAGATGGGGACGCTTACCTGTTTGCCAGTAAAGATAAGCGCATTGCCTTTGTGACCGGGCATCCTGAGTACGATCCGCACACCCTTGCGTCAGAGTATTTCCGTGATGTCGAAGCGGGTCTTAATCCAGATGTACCGTACAACTATTTCCCGAAAGACGATCCGCAAAACAAACCGAGAGCGACCTGGCGCAGCCACGGGAATTTGCTTTTTACTAACTGGCTCAACTATTACGTTTACCAGATAACACCATACGATCTGCGTCACATGAATCCGACGCTGGAGTAATCTTCTGCACTAAACGATCCTAAAGCGTTTCAGCTATTCAAATCAGGCACCTTCGGGTGCCTTTTTTATTTCCGAAATACCCCTCATCATTCAGTAAAAATTCAATCTCAATAAAATCAATCAATTAATTGCAATTAACAATTAAAATGGAAATTGTTTTTGATTTTAGAAAAAATAGAGATAGTCTTAATTCTGCTGAGCGAAACTACCCAACGATCTTTCGTTCGCATCGGGAGCGTGATTTTGGATCTTTGATGAGGAGCAGAGTAATGACTCAACAGGCAACGACGGTCGATGAACTGGCCTTTACCCAGCCGTATGGCGAGCAAGAGCAGCAAGTTTTGACGGCGGAAGCGGTAGAATTTCTGACTGAACTGGTGACTCGCTTTACGCCGCAGCGTAATAAGCTGCTGGCGGCACGTATTCATCAGCAGCAGGAAATTGACGATGGCAAGTTGCCTGGCTTCATTTCGGAAACCGCTTCCATTCGACGCGGTGAGTGGAAAATCCGCGGCATCCCTGAAGATTTACAGGATCGTCGCGTTGAGATCACCGGTCCGGTAGAGCGCAAAATGGTGATCAACGCCATGAACGCCAACGTTAAAGTCTTTATGGCCGATTTTGAAGACTCGCTGGCGCCAGACTGGAACAAAGTTATCGATGGGCAGATCAACCTGCGCGACGCCGTGAACGGCACCATCAGCTATACCAACGAAGCCGGCAAAATATATCAGCTCAAGCCGAACCCGGCGGTACTGATCTGTCGCGTACGCGGCCTGCACCTGCCTGAAAAACACGTCACCTGGCGTGGGGAAGCCATTCCGGGCAGCCTGTTTGATTTCGCACTCTATTTCTTCCACAACTACAAAGCCCTGCTGGCGAAGGGCAGCGGCCCGTATTTCTATCTGCCTAAAACTCAGGCCTGGCAGGAAGCGGCCTGGTGGAGCGAGGTCTTCAGCTACGCGGAAGACCGTTTCAACCTGCCGCGCGGCACTATCAAAGCCACGCTGCTGATTGAAACGCTGCCCGCCGTGTTCCAGATGAATGAAATTCTGCACGCCCTGCGCGACCACATCGTCGGCCTGAACTGCGGACGCTGGGACTATATTTTCAGCTACATCAAAACCCTGAAAAACTATCCCGATCGCGTACTGCCGGATCGCCAGGTCGTGACCATGGATAAACCGTTCCTGAGCGCCTACTCGCGTCTGCTGATCAAAACCTGCCACAAGCGCGGTGCCTTTGCGATGGGCGGCATGGCGGCTTTTATCCCGAGCAAAGACGCAGAGCGCAACAATCAGGTGCTCAACAAGGTGAAAGCCGATAAAGAGCTTGAAGCACGCAACGGCCATGACGGGACGTGGATTGCCCATCCGGGCCTGGCCGATACGGCGATGGAGGTCTTTAACCGCGTACTCGGTGACAATAAAAACCAGCTGTTTGTCACGCGCGAAGACGATGCCCCAACGGCTGAAGAACAGCTGCTGGCACCGTGCGCGGGTGAGCGGACGGAAGAGGGTATGCGTGCCAATATTCGCGTCGCCGTGCAATACATCGAAGCGTGGATCTCCGGCAATGGCTGCGTGCCGATCTACGGCCTGATGGAAGATGCTGCGACGGCGGAGATCTCACGTACCTCTATCTGGCAGTGGATCCACCATCAAAAAACGCTCAGTAACGGCAAGCCGGTGACCAAATCCCTGTTCCGCCAGATGCTGGCCGAAGAGATGCGGGTGATCCAGGACGAGCTGGGCGAACACCGCTTCAGCAGCGGACGCTTTGACGACGCTGCGCGCCTGATGGAGCAAATCACCACATCAGATGACTTAATCGACTTCCTGACCCTGCCGGGCTACCGCTTCCTGGCGTAACTCACCACATAACAATATGGAGCATCTGCACATGAAAACCCGTACCCAACAAATCGAAGAGTTAAAGAAAGAGTGGACACAACCTCGCTGGGAAGGCATCCGCCGTCCTTACAGCGCGGAAGAAGTGGTGAAATTACGCGGCTCGGTCAATCCGGAATGCACGCTGGCACAGAACGGTGCGGCGAAAATGTGGAAGCTGCTGCACGGAGGCTCTAAAAAGGGCTACATCAACAGCCTCGGCGCGCTGACCGGCGGTCAGGCGCTGCAGCAGGCGAAGGCCGGTATTGAGGCGATTTACCTCTCCGGCTGGCAGGTTGCGGCGGACGCTAACCTGGCCTCCAGCATGTACCCGGATCAGTCGCTCTATCCGGCTAACTCCGTGCCGTCGGTGGTGGATCGGATCAACAATACCTTCCGCCGTGCGGATCAGATCCAGTGGGCCGCCGGAATCGAACCTAACGATCCGCGCTTTATTGACTATTTCCTGCCGATCGTCGCGGATGCGGAAGCGGGCTTCGGCGGCGTGTTGAACGCCTTCGAGCTGATGAAATCGATGATTGAGGCCGGTGCAGCGGCCGTTCACTTCGAAGACCAGCTGGCGTCAGTGAAGAAGTGCGGACACATGGGCGGTAAGGTGCTCGTTCCGACTCAGGAAGCCGTGCAGAAGCTGGTTGCCGCGCGTCTGGCTGCTGACGTGCTCGGCGTGCCGACGCTGGTCATTGCCCGTACCGATGCGGACGCGGCGGACCTGATCACCTCTGACTGCGACCCGTACGACAGCGAGTTCATCACCGGCGAGCGTACCAGTGAAGGCTTCTACCGCACCCATGCCGGCATTGAACAGGCGATCAGCCGCGGCCTGGCGTACGCGCCTTACGCGGACCTGGTCTGGTGTGAAACCTCCACGCCTGATCTGGCGCTGGCAAAACGCTTTGCCGACGCCATCCACGCGAAATACCCGGGCAAGCTGCTGGCCTACAACTGCTCGCCGTCCTTCAACTGGCAGAAAAAGCTGGATGACAAAACGATCGCCAGCTTCCAGCAGCAGCTGTCCGACATGGGCTACAAATACCAGTTCATTACTCTGGCAGGCATCCACAGCATGTGGTTCAACATGTTCGACCTGGCGCACGCCTATGCGCAGGGTGAGGGCATGAAGCACTACGTTGAGAAGGTGCAGCAGCCGGAATTTGCGGCGGGCAAAGATGGTTATACCTTCGTCTCTCACCAGCAGGAAGTGGGAACCGGCTACTTCGATAACGTGACCACGATTATTCAGGGCGGCACCTCCTCCGTCACCGCCTTAACGGGTTCAACGGAAGAAGCACAGTTCTAATCTTTTCCCCCTCTCCCCTCTGGGGAGAGGGTTGGGTAAGGGGAATATATGTCGCGTGGCCTGGAATTACTGATTGCCCAAACTATTTTGCAGGGCTTCGATGCCCAGTATGGTCGTTTTCTTGAAGTGACATCCGGCGCGCAGCAGCGCTTCGAACATGCAGACTGGCATGCGGTTCAGCAGGCCATGAAGCAGCGCATCCATCTCTACGACCACCATGTGGGTCTGGTGGTGGAGCAGCTGCGCTGTATTACCGACGGTAAAAGTCCGGACGCGGAATTTTTACTGCGCGTAAAAGAGCATTACACCCATTTGTTACCCGACTACCCGCGCTTCGAGATTGCGGAGAGCTTTTTCAACTCCGTCTATTGCCGGTTATTTGACCACCGCTCATTATCTCCTGAGCGGTTATTTATCTTCAGCTCCCAGCCGGAACGGCGCTTTCGTACCATTCCCCGTCCGCTGGCGAAAGATTTCTTTCCCGAGCGGGGATGGGAAAAGCTTCTGCACCGCGTCTTAACGGATCTGCCGCTGCGCCTGCCCTGGGAGAATAAAACCCGGGATATCGGGTATATCCACGCCCATCTCAACGAAACCTTCGGCGCGGAGATGCTCAGCCACAGCCATTTGCAGGTGGCCAACGAGCTTTTCTACCGCAACAAAGCCGCCTGGCTGGTGGGGAAACTGGTTACCCCGACGGCCATTGTGCCGTTTCTGCTGCCCATTCACCGCACCGACGGCGGGGAACTGTTTGTCGATACCTGCCTGACAACCGGCGCCGAGGCCAGCATCGTGTTTGGTTTCGCCCGCTCCTATTTTATGGTCTATGCACCGTTACCTGCCGCGCTGGTGGAGTGGCTGCGCGAGATCCTGCCGGGTAAAACCACCGCCGAGCTGTATATGGCCATTGGCTGCCAGAAGCACGCTAAAACGGAAAGCTACCGGGAATACCTGCGTTATGTCACTACCGCCGACGAGCAGTTTATCGAAGCGCCAGGCATCCGCGGCATGGTTATGCTGGTGTTCACGCTGCCGGGCTTCGATCGGGTCTTTAAGGTGATTAAGGACAGATTCGCGCCGCAGAAAGAGATGACCGCCGCGCACGTCCGCGCCTGCTACCAGCTGGTTAAGGAGCACGACCGCGTCGGGCGCATGGCGGATACCCAGGAATTCGAAAACTTTGTGCTGGATAAACAGCAGATCGACCCGGCTCTCATGGCGCTTCTAGTGCAGGAAGCGCCCGCCAAAATCACCGATCTTGGCGATAAAATCGTCATTAGCCATCTCTACATTGAACGACGCATGGTGCCGCTGAATATCTGGCTGGAGCAGTCCGAAGGTCAGGCTTTAAGAGATGCGATTGAAGAGTACGGCAACGCGATTCGCCAGCTTGCCGCCGCCAATATCTTCCCGGGCGATATGCTGTTTAAAAACTTCGGCGTCACCCGTCACGGGCGGGTGGTGTTCTATGATTACGACGAAATTTGCTACATGACCGAGGTGAACTTCCGCGATATACCACAGCCCCGCTACCCGGAAGATGAGCTTTCCGGTGAGCCGTGGTACAGCGTCTCGCCGGGCGATGTGTTTCCGGAGGAGTTTCGCCACTGGCTTTGTGCCGACCCGCGCATCGGGCCGCTATTTGAAGAGATGCATGAGGATCTGTTCCGTGCCAGCTACTGGCGCGGACTGCAAACGCGGATCAAAAACGGGCATGTCGAAGATGTGTACGCTTATCGGCGCAAGCAGCGGTTTTGCATTCGGTTTTCTCCCTCTCTCGCAGGGTAAGGGCATCCTATTTTCTCCCTCTCCCCGTGGGAGAGGGCCGGGGTGCGGGCATCAGGCCGCACTCAATCTCAACGAATCCCGCCATACGCCAGGGTCACCTCTTTCGCCGCCTTAATCACCAGCGCACCCAGTTCGGTCACGCGGTCGTCGGTCATCCGCGAAATCGGGCCGGAGATGGAGATGGCGGCAAACGGCTCGCGGTGCTCGTCAAAAATACAGGCCGCGAGGCAGCGCAGGCCCAGGGCATGTTCTTCATCATCAAACGAATAGCCGCGCTTGCGGGTCAGGGCCAGATCTTCTTTCAGATGCACGGGCGACACCAGCGTGGCGTGGGTATAGGCGTGCAGACCTTTACGGTGCAGCAGTCCCGTCACCTGCTCTTCGCTTAGCTGCGAGAGAAACGCTTTCCCCGCCCCGGAAGCATGCATCGGCAGCTTGCCGCCAATCGGCGCGGACATGCGCATCAGCTGCGTGCACTGCACCTGGTCGATGATAATCGCCTGGTGGTCGCTCTGGTCCAGCACCGCCAGGTTCACCGTCTCGCCGGACTCCTCCATCAGCTTGCGCAGAATCGGGTGCACAATCGCCAGCAGGTTGCGGCTCTGCAGGAAGCTGCTGCCAACGATAAACGCATGCGCGCCCACCGCCCAATGCCCCAGCTCGCCGACCTGGCGGACAAAGCCCAGCTGCTGCATGGTGGTCAACAGGCGGTGCGTCGTAGAGTTCGGCAGGCCAGCCTGCTGGGCCAGCTCCGTCAGGGCCACGCTGCTGTGCGACTCGGCTATCCACTCCAGCAGCTTCAAACCGCGCGTGAGCGATTGAACCTGTCCGCCCTGTTGTACGGCGGTGGTAGCAGCAGGTTTTCTGCCGCGTTTAGCGGGAACGGTCGCGACCATGACGATCTCCTTTTTCTGTATCGTGGAAATCATTTTCGTTTTATTTGGTGAATTTGCAACCGTTATCCTGACTGATCGGAGGAGTGATGGTGAACATGTCTCATGTTACCGCTGAGCGACTTTTCCACCCTGCGAGATTGTGCCAGTATGGAACGCAGCCTTTTGGCCTTGTTGAGCGTTGTCGGGAGCAAGTGTGAGCAGCAAAGTAGAGCAACTGCGTGCGCAGTTAAATGAACGAATTCTGGTGCTGGACGGCGGCATGGGCACCATGATCCAGGGCTATCGCCTGAGTGAAGACGATTTCCGCGGCGAGCGCTTTGCCGACTGGCCATGCGACCTGAAAGGGAACAACGACCTGCTGGTGCTCAGCAAGCCGTCCGTGATTAAAGATATCCACAACGCCTACTTCGAAGCGGGTGCGGATATCGTTGAAACCAACACCTTCAACTCGACAACCATCGCCATGGCGGATTACCAGATGGAATCCCTGTCGGCGGAAATCAACTTTGAAGCCGCGAAGCTGGCGCGCGCCTGCGCCGACGAGTGGACGGCCCGCACGCCGGACAAGCCTCGCTACGTTGCCGGGGTGCTTGGCCCGACGAACCGCACCGCGTCTATTTCACCGGACGTCAACGACCCGGCGTTTCGTAATATCACCTTCGATCAGCTGGTCGCGGCCTACCGTGAATCGACCAAAGCGCTGGTGGAAGGCGGTTCCGATCTGATCCTGATTGAAACCGTATTCGACACCCTCAATGCCAAAGCCGCGATTTACGCTGTGAAAGAGGAGTTCGAGGCGCTCGGCGTTGACCTGCCGATCATGATTTCCGGCACCATCACCGACGCCTCCGGGCGCACTCTTTCCGGCCAGACAACCGAAGCATTTTATAACTCTCTGCGCCACGCCGAAGCGCTCTCCTTTGGCCTGAACTGCGCGCTGGGTCCAGATGAACTGCGCCAGTACGTGCAGGAACTATCGCGCATCGCGGAATGCTATGTCACCGCGCACCCGAACGCCGGTCTGCCGAACGCCTTCGGTGAATACGATCTCGATGCCGACACCATGGCGGCGCAAATCCGCGAGTGGGCCGAATCTGGCTTCCTGAACATCGTTGGCGGCTGCTGCGGCACCACGCCGGAGCACATCGCCGCCATGAGCAACGCCGTGGCCGGTCTGCCGCCGCGCAGGCTGCCCGAGCTTCCGGTTGCCTGTCGCCTTTCCGGCCTTGAGCCTTTGACCATCGGCGAAGACAGCCTGTTTGTGAACGTGGGTGAGCGTACGAACGTCACCGGTTCTGCAAAGTTCAAGCGCCTGATCAAAGAAGAGAAGTACAGCGAAGCGCTGGACGTTGCCCGCCAGCAGGTGGAAAGCGGCGCGCAGATTATCGATATCAATATGGATGAGGGGATGCTCGACGCCGAAGCGGCGATGGTGCGTTTCCTTAACCTGATCGCCGGCGAGCCGGACATCGCCCGCGTGCCGATTATGATTGACTCCTCCAAGTGGGAAGTCATCGAAAAAGGTCTGAAGTGCATTCAGGGTAAAGGCATCGTCAACTCTATCTCGATGAAAGAGGGCGTTGATATCTTTATCCACCACGCGAAAATGGTCCGCCGCTACGGTGCCGCCGTGGTGGTAATGGCCTTTGACGAAGTGGGCCAGGCGGATACCCGCGAGCGCAAAATCGAGATTTGCCGCCGCGCGTACAAGATTTTGACCGAAGAGGTGGGCTTCCCGCCGGAAGACATTATCTTCGACCCGAACATTTTCGCCGTCGCGACCGGGATTGAAGAGCACAACAACTACGCCCAGGACTTTATCGGGGCGTGCGAGGACATCAAGCGCGAGCTGCCGCATGCGCTCATCTCCGGCGGCGTGTCGAACGTGTCGTTCTCGTTCCGCGGTAACGACCCTGTGCGTGAAGCGATCCACGCCGTGTTTCTTTACTACGCCATCCGCAACGGCATGGACATGGGGATCGTTAACGCCGGCCAGCTGGCGATTTACGACGACCTGCCCGCAGAGCTGCGTGACGCGGTGGAAGACGTAATCCTTAACCGCCGCGACGACGCCACCGAGCGTATGCTGGACCTGGCGGAAAAATACCGGGGCAGCAAATCGGATGAGGCGGCAAACGTTCAGCAGGCCGAGTGGCGTTCCTGGGACGTGAAAAAGCGTCTGGAATACTCGCTGGTCAAAGGCATTACCGAATTTATCGAGCTCGATACCGAAGAGGCACGCCAGCAGGCAGCCCGCCCGATTGAGGTGATTGAAGGCCCGCTGATGGACGGCATGAACGTGGTCGGCGATCTGTTCGGCGAAGGCAAGATGTTCCTGCCGCAGGTGGTGAAATCCGCCCGCGTGATGAAGCAGGCGGTGGCGTATCTTGAGCCCTATATCGAAGCCAGCAAAGAGAAAGGCTCCAGCAACGGCAAGATGGTTATCGCCACCGTGAAGGGCGACGTGCACGACATCGGCAAAAACATCGTCGGCGTAGTGCTGCAGTGTAATAACTACGAGATTATCGACCTTGGCGTGATGGTCCCGGCGGACAAAATCCTCAAGACCGCGCGCGAAGTTAACGCTGACCTGATTGGCCTCTCCGGGCTGATCACCCCGTCGCTGGACGAAATGGTCAACGTGGCAAAAGAGATGGAACGACAGGGCTTCACCATTCCGTTATTGATTGGCGGGGCGACCACCTCAAAAGCGCACACGGCGGTGAAAATCGAGCAGAACTACAGCGGCCCGACGGTGTACGTGCAGAACGCCTCGCGCACGGTGGGCGTGGTCTCCGCGCTGCTTTCCGACACCCAGCGCGACGATTTTGTCGAGCGCACCCGCAAAGAGTACGAAACCGTTCGCATCCAGCACGGGCGCAAGAAACCGCGCACGCCGCCAGTTTCACTCCAGGCAGCGCGGGATAACGATCTGGCGTTTGACTGGTCGAGCTATACGCCGCCGGTCGCGCACCGTCTGGGCGTTCAGGAGGTTAGCGCCAGCATCGAAACGCTGCGTAACTACATCGACTGGACGCCGTTCTTTATGACCTGGTCGCTTGCGGGCAAATATCCGCGCATCCTGGAAGATGAGGTGGTTGGCGAGGAGGCGAAGCGCCTGTTTAAAGATGCCAACGACATGCTCGACACGCTGAGCGCGGAGAAAACCCTTAACCCGCGCGGCGTCGTGGGCCTGTTCCCGGCCAACCGGGTGGGTGACGACATCGAAATTTATCGCGATGAAACCCGCACCCACGTGCTGGCGGTCAGCCGCCATTTGCGTCAGCAAACCGAGAAAGTGGGCTTTGCCAACTACTGTCTGGCCGATTTCGTGGCGCCGAAGCTCTCCGGAAAAGCGGATTATATCGGCGCCTTTGCCGTGACCGGCGGTCTGGAGGAAGATGCGCTGGCGGACGCGTTCGAAGCGCAGCACGATGATTACAATAAAATCATGGTGAAAGCGATTGCCGACCGCCTGGCGGAAGCCTTCGCCGAGTACCTCCACGAGCGCGTGCGTAAGGTGCACTGGGGCTACGCGGCGAATGAAAACCTCAGCAATGAAGAGCTTATTCGCGAGAACTACCAGGGGATTCGTCCGGCACCGGGCTATCCGGCCTGCCCGGAACACACCGAAAAGGGCACTATCTGGCAACTGCTGGACGTCGAAGCCCATACCGGGATGAAGCTCACCGAGTCGTTCGCCATGTGGCCGGGCGCCTCAGTTTCAGGCTGGTACTTCAGCCATCCGGACAGCAAGTACTTTGCCGTGGCGCAGCTGCAGCGCGATCAGATTGAAGATTACGCCCTGCGCAAAGGCATGAGCGTGTCAGAAGTGGAGCGCTGGCTGGCCCCGAATCTCGGCTACGACGCCGACTAAAATCACTTTTCCTTACAACAAACAGGGCGCCTCAATGGTGCCTTGTCTCTTTCTTACGCTTAAACCCTTATACTGGAATAAGGTTCTTTCCCTGGTGCCCGGTGGCGCTGCGCTTACCGGGCCTACGCGTAGGCCGGATAAGGCGTAGCCGCCATCCGGCAAGACAATGCGCAGGGAACCTCAGGAAAACACATAACGATAAGGAGGAAAAACTTCCGTGCTGACGTTGTTACACCTGCTCTCTGCAGTCGCACTGCTCGTATGGGGCACCCATATCGTCCGTACCGGCGTAATGCGCGTATTTGGCGCGCGCTTACGTACCGTTCTCAGCAGCAGCGTTGAGAAGAAGCCGCTCGCCTTCTGCGCGGGCATTGGCGTAACGGCACTGGTTCAGAGCAGTAACGCCACAACCCTGCTTGTCACCTCCTTTGTGGCGCAGGACCTGGTGGCGCTTGCTCCGGCGCTGGTCATTGTGCTGGGGGCGGATGTAGGTACCGCGCTGATGGCGCGTATCCTGACGTTCGATCTCTCCTGGCTGTCACCGCTGCTGATTTTTATCGGCGTTATCTTTTTCCTCGGCCGCAAACAGACGCGGGCCGGCCAGCTTGGACGCGTGGGTATTGGCCTGGGGCTGATCCTGCTGGCGCTGGAGCTGATTGTGCAGGCGGTCACGCCGATCACCGAGGCCAACGGCGTTCAGGTCATCTTCGCCTCCCTGACCGGGGACATCATGCTGGACGCGCTCATTGGCGCGGTGTTTGCCATCGTCAGCTACTCCAGCCTGGCGGCGGTCCTGCTGACGGCCACACTTACCGCCGCAGGGGCGATCTCCTTCCCGGTGGCGCTGTGTCTGGTGATCGGGGCTAACCTCGGCTCGGGCCTGCTGGCGATGCTTAACAACAGCGCGGCCAATGCCGCCGCCCGCCGCGTGGCGCTCGGCAGCCTGCTGTTTAAGCTGGTGGGCAGCCTGATTATTCTGCCCTTTATCCACCCGCTGGCGAACCTGATGGACAACCTCTCGCTGCCGAAGGCGGAGCTGGTGATCTACTTCCACGTGTTCTACAACCTGGTGCGCTGCCTGGCGATGGTACCTTTTGCCGGGCCGATGGCCCGCTTCTGCGAACGCCTCATTCAGGACGAACCGGAGCTGGACGCGCGCCTGAAACCGAAGCACCTGGATACGTCCGCGCTGGATACCCCGGCGCTGGCGCTGGCAAATGCCGCGCGCGAGACGCTGCGCATGGGTGATGCGATGGAAACCATGCTCGAAGGCCTGCAAAAGGTGATGCACGGCGAGCCGCGTGAAGAGAAAGAGCTGCGCAGACTGGCGGACGATATCAACGTGCTTTATACCGCCATCAAGCTCTACCTGGCGCGCATGCCGCAGGACGAGCTGGCAGAAGAGGAGTCCCGCCGCTGGGCGGAAATTATCGAGATGTCGCTTAACCTCGAGCAGGCCTCGGATATCGTTGAACGTATGGGCAGCGAGATCGCCGACAAATCCCTTGCCGCGCGTCGTGCGTTTTCAGGTGAGGGCCTGAAGGAGCTGGAAGCGCTGCACGAACAGCTGGTCAGCAACCTCAAGCTGGCGATGTCGGTGTTCTTCTCCAGCGACGTGCCGAGCGCGCGCCGCCTGCGCCGCAACAAGCATCGTTTCCGTATTCTGAACCGCCGCTATTCGCACGCCCACGTTGAGCGTCTGCACCAGCAGAACGTGCAGAGTATCGAAACCAGTTCGCTGCATCTGGGGCTGCTGGGGGATATGAAGCGCCTCAACTCGTTGTTCTGCGCGGTGGCCTACAGCGTGATGGAACAGCCGGATGAAGATGACCAGCGGGATGAGTATTAATCCCCGGCGTGTTTGAGTGTTAGCCCAAAACCCAATGCTTTCATGACCGCGAGCGTGGTTTTGAGCGTTGGGTTTCCTTTATCACTGAATGACCGATAAAGCTGCTCACGTGATAAACCGGTTTGCTGTGAAATGTTCGACATGCCTTTGGCTCGCGCGACAACACCAAGGGCTTTAGCGATATATGTCGAGTCGCCTGTTTCTAGTGCATCAGCGATAAACACGGCGATTTCCTCGTCATCCACCAACGCGTTGGCGGGATCGTAAGGTGTTAATTTATGCATGCTCATTCACTCCTGCCATTGGGATACATTGCTCAGCATTTTTGCCATCAGTATGTCTCTGGCCTGGCTGCTTTTGTCACCACCACATAACAGCACGATGATGCAATTGCCTTGGTCTTTAAAATAGATTCTGTAGCCCGGACCAAAGTGAATCCTTAACTCACTTATACCTTCTCCCACGGGTTTAACGTCGCCCGCTAAGCCATTTGCCAACCGAAAGAGGCGGGAAGCGATAATGGTCTTCGCTCGTCGATCTTTTAAGTTTTGCTCCCAGCGTCGGAAGGATTCTGTCTGAACAATCTCCTTCATATTACTCCCTGTGATTTATAAACTACAAACACTTCTCCATGGAGAGTAAAACTAAAAGGCTTGAACACATGGGTAAATGACAGGACGCAAAATCCTGAAAGCGTCTCGCAAACTTAAAAACCCGTCTCAGTTACCGTCGGCTAATCTTTTTTTCCAGTCCATACCTAAGGTATATTTCGCCCTTCACAGGAGAAACTATGCTGCCAACTCAATCAACCCGATTAAACAAATACATTAGCGAGAGCGGGATCTGCTCACGTCGCGAGGCTGACCGTTACATTGAACAAGGTAACGTGTTTCTTAACGGCAAACGCGCCACCATCGGCGATCAGGTGGTGCCTGGCGATGTGGTTAAAGTGAATGGTCAGGTCATCGAACCGCGTGATGCTGAAGACCTGGTGTTTATCGCGTTGAACAAACCGGTTGGGATTGTCAGCACCACGGAAGACGGTGAGCGGGACAACATCGTTGATTTCGTGAACCATAGCAGCCGTATCTTCCCGATTGGCCGTCTGGATAAAGACTCTCAGGGGCTGATTTTCCTCACCAACCACGGCGATCTGGTCAACAAAATTCTGCGTGCCGGTAACGATCACGAGAAAGAGTACATTGTGACGGTGAATAAGCCGGTTACGGACGACTTCATTCGCGGCATGGGAGCCGGTGTGCCAATTCTCGGTACCGTCACGAAAAAGTGTAAGGTCAAGAAAGAAGCACCGTTCGCGTTCCGCATTACGCTGGTGCAGGGCCTGAATCGCCAGATCCGCCGCATGTGCGAGCACTTCGGTTATGAAGTGACGAAGCTGGAACGCACGCGCATCATGAATGTCAGCCTGTCCGGTATCCCGCTGGGCGAGTGGCGCGATTTAACGGATGACGAGCTGATTGAGCTGTTCAAGCTGATCGAGAACTCCTCGTCCGAAGCGAAGCCGAAGGCTAAAGCAAAACCGAAAACCCAGGCGATTAAGCGCCCGGTGGTGAAGGCGCCGCAGGCAGAAGAGAAAGGGCGAGGCAAGCCGGGCAACGGAAAACGCTTTACCCAGCCGGGGCGCAAAAAGAAAGGGCGCTGATTAGCGCCTTCCACGAGTAGACGTTGTGGCCGACCAGGAAAAGGTCGCCTCTGCATCGGGTTTATAAGCCTGCTCTTTTTTCAGCTTGCGGGCTTTCTTCGCCGCAGCGTCACGCTGCGCCATCAGCTTATCGATGTACTCTTTTTTCACCTGATTGGTTTCGGCGTTGGTCAGCGTGCGGCCATGCGCGATACGGGCGCGGTCGAGAAGCGTTTTCAGTTCGCGCTGCTCGGCTTCCGTCATGTCTTTCTGGGTCAAACGTGGTGTAGCCATTGCTGAAGCCTCCTGATGGGGAGGCTTCAGTGTAAAGCAAGCAGCGTAAATTAACCCTGCTTCACCGCATCTTTTTTCGTTTGTTCATCAATCGGTTTGCCAGACCAGTAGCCTGCCAGCAGCGAGCCGGAGAGGTTATGCCAGACGGAGAACAGCGCGCCAGGCAGGGCTGCCAGCGGGGAGAAGTAAATTTTACCGAGCGCTGCCGCCAGACCGGAGTTCTGCATGCCGACCTCGATTGCCAGCGTGCGGCAGGTAGATTCGTCAAAACCAAACAGCTTCCCGCCCCAGTAGCCGCCCAGCAGGCCGATGGTGTTATGCAGCACCACCGCGACGATCACCACAAAGCCTACGGAGGCAATGTGCGAGGCGGAGCCCGCCACCACGGCGCTGATGATGGCCAGAATACAGACCATCGAAAATGCGGGCAGGTATGGCTCAACGGCCTTCACTACGCGCGGGAAAAGATGGTGAATGACCAGCCCCAGCGCAATCGGGATCACCACAATCTGCAGAATGCTGAGCAGCATGCCCATCACGTCCACCTGAATATGCGCGTCCACGTACAGGCGGGTTAACAGCGGCGTGGCAATCACGCCTACCAGCGTGGAAACGGAGGAAATGGTGACGGAGAGCGCCACATCCCCTTTCGCCAGGTAGATCATGACGTTGGACGCCGTGCCGCTGGCCACGCTGCCCACCAGCACCATCCCGGCGGAGAGGTCGGGCGGCATCTTAAAGGCCATCGCCAGCAGCCACGCCGCGAGCGGCATCACCAGGTAGTGCAGAAATATTCCTGCCGCGACGGGCGCAGGGCGAGACAGCACGCGTTTGAAGTCGTCGATTTTCAGATGCACGCCCATACCGAACATGATCAGCATCAGCAGCGTGGTGACCCACGGACCAATACCGGTGAACGTGGTAGGCGTGTAATACGCGAGTACGGAGAGCAGCAGCGCCCATAACGGAAACAGCCGCGTGATGGCGGATAACATAGTGGATTCCTTGCAGTATTGTCGTGTTGTTTAGTTATAAAAAAGCCGGGTCTGTGCCCGGCTTATAGGTATTGTTTATCGTGCTAACGAATTTTATTCAAACAAATTCTGATGAAGTTTCTGCACGACCTGCTCGGCCTGATCGGCTGGCACCAGGAAGCAGAGGTTATAGCTGGACGCACCGTAGCAGATCATGCGGATGCTGAACGGGTCGAGCACGCCAAACACCTCTTTGCCCACGCCGCAGGCGCGCGACAGCTTGTTGCCGATGATGGCTACCAGCGCCAGATCTTCTTCTACTTCCACGCGGCACAGCTCAGACAGCTCAATCAGCAGAGACTGCGTCAGCAGCGTGTCGCCGGTGGAGGTCGAGCCGGTGGTGTCCAGCGTCAGCGCAATGCTCACTTCAGAGGTGGTGATCAGATCCACCGAGATATTGTGGCGCGCCAGAATGCCAAACACTTCCGCCAGGAAACCGCGGGAGTGCAGCATATTGTGGCTGTGGAGCGTCACCAGCGTCTGGCGACGGCGCAGGGCCAGGGCGCGGAACAGCGGTGGGTTTTCCGTTTTCTTGCAGACCAGCGTCCCGCCGGCTTTCGGATCTTTACTGGAGCCGACGAAGACCGGAATATCGCTGCGTACGGCAGGCAGCAGCGTGGCCGGGTGCAGCACTTTCGCGCCGAAGGTGGCCATTTCCGCCGCTTCTTCAAAGGCGATCACATCAATACGTTTAGCCGCAGAAACGACGCGCGGGTCGGTGGTGTAAATGCCCGGAACGTCAGTCCAGATATCCACGCGCGTGGCATGCAGGGCTTCGCCCAGCAGCGCGGCGGTGTAGTCGCTGCCGCCACGGCCAAGCGTGGTGGTGCGGCCTTTGGCTTCACTGCCGATAAAGCCCTGGGTGATCACAATACCGTCTGCCAGACGCGGGGCCAGCTGCTGATTGGTCAGCTCCGCCAGCACCTCAACGTCCGGCTCGGCGCGGCCAAAGCGGTCGCTGGTGCGCATCACTTTACGCACGTCAAACCACTGCGCCTGAATGTTACGCTCGCGCATGATTTCAACAAACAGCAGAGTGGACATCAGCTCGCCGTGGCTGACCAGTTCGTCGGTCAGGGCGGTGGAGGTAGCCAGAGACGCCGCTTCTGCCAGAGTGGTGATATTTTCCAGCAGACGTTCCACTTCCTCGCGGATGACGTTCGGGTTCTGCAGACGCTCAAGAATGTCGAACTGAATTTTGCGCAGTGCATCCAGCTTCACGAAACGTTCTGTCGCTTCCAGTCCTTCAGACAGAGAAACCAGCAGGTTCGTCACGCCGGCGGAGGCAGACAGCACCACCAGACGGGTATTCGGATCGGCCAGCACCACATCGGCGCTGCGGTTCATGGCATCGTAATCGGCCACACTGGTGCCGCCAAATTTGGCGACCACAAAACTCGTCATAACAACCTCGTGTCAGGGAATGAATAAGCGACCTTGGCACAAGAGTGAAACGAAAACAGGTGCAGGCGCAAAATACGGCCCTATAAATAAAATGCGGGGGAGGTCCTGTCAATGCTGGGATTATGCGGATTTTTTATGGGGGGGTACCCCTGAGAAACAGGACTTATAACAGCGCCATATTTTATGCTCCGTTTTAGGCTTTTTTGACCGACATTTCGCCGCCCCGGGAGGGCTCTTCAGCAGCTATACTTTTCGGGTCTTTTCACCTGTGTTTGATGCAGGCCAGGGCAATGGCATAAAAACCATCACAATTTTTATTTGCAGGCGCTACAATCGACCGCAGTCACAATTCTCAAATCAGAAGAGTATTGCTAATGAAAAACATCAACCCAACGCAGACCGCTGCCTGGCAGGCACTCCATAAACATTTTGATGAAATGAAAGATGTCACCATCGCGGATTTGTTCGCGAAAGATGGCGATCGTTTCTCTAAGTTCTCCGCGACCTTCGACGACCTGATGCTGGTGGATTTCTCCAAAAACCGCATTACCGAAGAGACGCTGGCAAAACTGCAGGATCTGGCGAAAGAGACTCAGCTTGCCGACGCCATCAAATCCATGTTCTCCGGCGAGAAGATCAACCGTACCGAAGACCGTGCCGTGCTGCACGTGGCCCTGCGTAACCGTAGCAATACGCCAATCATCGTTGACGGCAAAGACGTCATGCCGGAAGTGAACGCGGTGCTGGAAAAGATGAAAGCCTTCTCCGAAGCGATCATCTCCGGTAGCTGGAAAGGCTACACCGGCAAAGCGATCACCGACGTGGTGAACATCGGTATCGGCGGTTCTGACCTCGGTCCGTTCATGGTGACCGAAGCGCTGCGCCCGTACAAAAACCACCTCAATATGCACTTTGTGTCTAACGTCGATGGTACCCACATCGCCGAAGTGCTGAAGAACGTGAACCCGGAAACTACCCTGTTCCTGGTTGCGTCCAAAACCTTCACCACTCAGGAAACCATGACCAACGCCCACAGCGCGCGCGACTGGTTCCTGAAAACCGCGGGCGACAACAAGCACGTGGCGAAACACTTCGCGGCGCTGTCTACCAACGGTAAAGCGGTCAGCGAGTTCGGCATTGATACCGCGAACATGTTCGAGTTCTGGGACTGGGTCGGCGGCCGCTACTCCTTGTGGTCCGCGATTGGCCTGTCCATCATCCTGTCCGTGGGCTTCGACAACTTCGTTGAGCTGCTCTCCGGTGCGCACGCGATGGACAAACACTTCTCCACTACCGCACCTGAGAAAAACCTTCCGGTACTGCTGGCGCTGATCGGGATCTGGTACAATAACTTCTTCGGCGCTGAAACCGAAGCGATCCTGCCGTATGACCAGTACATGCACCGCTTTGCGGCGTACTTCCAGCAGGGGAACATGGAATCCAACGGTAAATACGTTGACCGTAACGGCAACGCGGTGGATTACCAGACTGGCCCAATCATCTGGGGCGAGCCGGGCACCAACGGTCAGCATGCCTTCTACCAGCTGATTCACCAGGGCACCAAAATGGTACCGTGCGATTTCATCGCTCCGGCTATCACCCATAACCCGCTGTCCGATCACCATCCAAAACTGCTGTCTAACTTCTTCGCTCAGACCGAAGCGCTGGCGTTTGGTAAATCCCGCGAGGTGGTTGAGCAGGAATACCGTGACCAGGGTAAAGACCCGGCCACGCTGGACCACGTTGTCCCGTTCAAAGTGTTCGAAGGCAACCGTCCTACCAACTCCATCCTGCTGCGCGAAATCACGCCGTTCAGCCTGGGCGCGCTGATTGCCCTGTACGAGCACAAAATCTTCACGCAGGGCGCGATCCTGAACATCTTCACCTTTGACCAGTGGGGCGTTGAGCTGGGCAAACAGCTGGCAAACCGTATTCTGCCAGAGCTGGGTGATGATAAAGCGATTACCAGCCATGACAGCTCAACAAATGGTTTGATCAACCGTTATAAAGCCTGGCGTGCGTAATTAAAACGTCATGAAAACGTGCCGGCTTAATGCCGGCATTTTTTTATCGGATAATTCCTGATGTCTATTAGTTAACTCAAATTCTGAATCTGAGTTTAATCCGAAAAAGACGCTTAACCCGTTAATTGTTGCGGTTTATTTTAAGAAAATACGTAGAAGCCAGTTAATATATTAATATTATAACTTATTGATTATTATCGGTTATCTATTTATCTAATTTGTCTTTCATTTCGATTTTATCCATTAGTCTGAAAACTCTCTCCCTATTTCCCCTTACGGCAAACCCACGGCAGTAGTTGTGTATACTCGATTCCGCCTGAAATTCTTTTCGGGCAAATCTCCATTCATTCATTGAAGGGAAATTGTTATGAAGAAAGTACTGTATGGCATTTTTGCCATATCTGCGCTTGCGGCGACATCTGTTTATGCAGCTCCGGTTCAGGTCGGGGAAGCGGCAGGTTCGGCTGCGACGTCTGCGTCTGCGGGAAGTTCTACCGCAGCCAGCGCCAGCACCGTAAGTTCAGCCGTGGGTGTCGCGCTGGCGGCAACCGGTGGCGGTGATGGCTCCAATACCGGAACCACGACCACCACGACAACCAGCACCCAGTAATAGCGGGTGTTTTAATCATAACCACACTTCGGTGTGGTTATTTCGCCCCTTCGGAGAAGAGTCGTGAAGCGACCTGCAATCATTCTGATTTGCCTGCTGCTGCAGGCGTGCTCGGCCACTACTAAAGGGCTGGGAAACTCACTGTGGGAAAGCATGTTTGGTACACCGGGCGTACATCTGACCGATGACGAACTTCAAAACATGCCCTATGCCAGTCAGTACATGCAGCTTAACGATGGCCCGCAGCTGTTTGTGGTGCTCGCTTTCGATGAAAACGGGCAGCAGAAATGGGTGACGCAGGATCAGGCCACCATCGTGACGCAGCATGGCCGTATCGTGAAAACCCTGTTGGGCGGCGACAACCTGCTGGAAGTGAATAATATCGCTGCCGATCCGCTGATCGCGCCGAACCAGATCGTCGACGGCGCAGGCTGGACGCGCACGATGGGCTGGACCGAACACAAGCAGGTGCGTTACGCCACGGCACGCTCGACCTTCCGCTGGGACGGCACGGACAGCGTGAAAGTCGGCAGCGACGAAACCCATGTTCGCGTGCTGGATGAAGAGGTCACCACCGACCAGGCCACCTGGCACAACCGCTTCTGGATCGACGAGGAAGGGCAGATCCGCCAGTCCCTGCAGTATCTTGGTGCCGGCTTCTTCCCGGTGAAAACCACCCTGATCAAGGCGGCGAAATCATGAAAACGCTCATTCACGTTGCGCTTATCGCCAGCTTTGCCGCGCCGCTGGCATGGTCCGCAGGGACTGTGAAGGTCTACACGCCGGACAGTGAAAAACCCAAAACCTTAACCCACGCCGAGCATCTGCTCGATCTCGTCGGACAGCCAAGGCTCGCCAACAGCTGGTGGCCGGGGGCAGTGATCGCTGAACGGCAGAAGACCGTGGAAGCGGAACAGCAGCACAAGGCGCTTCTTGCCAGGCTAACGGGATTAGCGGAGCAGGAAGACGGCGACGACGCGGCGGCCATTAACAGCGTCCGTCAGCAGCTGCAGGCGCTGAAGATAACTGGCCGTCAGAACGTGAACCTTGATCCCGATGAAGTGCGCGTCACGGAAAACGGCAACCCGACGCTGGAAGGGGAGTATACGCTCTGGCTACCGGTGAAGCCGACGACGGTGACCGTGATGGGGCTTATTAGCAGCCCGGGTAACAAGCCCTTTACGCCCGGCCGTGACGTGGCGAGCTACCTCGACGAGCAGAGCCTGCTGAGCGGCGCGGATAACAGCTACGCCTGGGTGGTTTACCCTGACGGCCACACGCAAAAAGCCCCCGTCGCTTACTGGAATAAACGTCATATCGAACCCATGCCGGGCAGCATTATTTTTGTCGGTTTTGCCGACCATTTCTGGACGAAGGCGTATGACGGGCTTAACGCCGATATCCTTCACTCCCTGATTCAGCGGATACCGGAATAATGAAAAAAACCTATCTCTACAGCATGCTGGCGCTCTGCGTGAGTGCCGCCTGCCATGCAGAAACGTATCCGGCACCCATTGGCCCGTCTCAGTCAGACTTCGGCGGCGTCGGTTTACTGCAAACCCCCACCGCGCGTATGGCGCGCGAAGGGGAAATTAGCCTTAACTACCGTGATAACGACCAGTATCGCTACTACTCGGCGTCGGTGCAGCTGTTTCCGTGGCTTGAAACCACGCTGCGCTATACCGACGTGCGGACGAAACAATACAGCAGCGTCGAGGCGTTCTCCGGCGATCAGACCTACAAAGATAAAGCCTTCGACGTCAAGCTGCGCCTGTGGGAAGAGAGCTACTGGATGCCGCAGGTCTCCGTGGGCGCCAAAGATATCGGCGGTACCGGTCTGTTTGACGCGGAATACATCGTGGCCAGCAAGGCCTGGGGGCCGTTCGACTTCTCGCTCGGCCTGGGATGGGGCTATCTGGGCACCAGCGGTAACGTGAAAAACCCGTTTTGCTCCTACAGCGATAAATACTGCTACCGCGATAACAGCTATAAGAAAGCGGGCTCCATCAACGGGGACCAGATGTTCCACGGTCCGGCGTCGCTGTTTGGCGGTGTAGAGTATCAAACGCCCTGGCAGCCATTACGCCTGAAGCTGGAGTATGAAGGTAATGACTACTCGCAGGACTTCGCCGGGAAGATTGAGCAGAAGAGCAAGTTTAACGTCGGCGCCATTTACCGCGTCACCGATTGGGCCGACGTTAACCTCAGCTACGAGCGCGGCAATACGGTGATGTTTGGCTTCACGCTGCGCACCAACTTTAACGACATGCGGCCGCACTACAATGATAACGCGCGGCCTGCATACCAGCCGGAGCCGCAGGATGCGATTCTGCAGCACTCCGTGGTGGCAAACCAGCTGACGCTGCTGAAATACAATGCCGGTCTGGCGGATCCGAAGATTCAGACCAAGGGCGATACGCTTTATGTCACCGGCGAGCAGGTGAAATACCGCGACTCGCGCGAAGGGATCGAACGCGCCAACCGGATCGTTATGAACGATCTGCCTGAGGGGATCCGCACGATCCGCGTGACGGAGAACCGTCTCAACCTGCCGCAGGTGACGACGGAAACGGACGTTGCCAGCCTTAAGCGCCACCTGGAAGGCGAACCGCTCGGGCATGAAACCGAGCTGGTGCAAAAGCGCGTTGAGCCGATCGTGCCGGAGACCACCGAGCAGGGCTGGTATATCGACAGGTCGCGTTTCGATTTCCATATCGATCCGGTGCTGAACCAGTCCGTCGGCGGGCCGGAAAACTTCTACATGTATCAGCTGGGCGTCATGGCGACGGCGGATCTGTGGCTTACCGACCACCTGCTGACCACCGGTAGCCTGTTCGGCAACATCGCTAACAACTACGACAAGTTCAACTACACCAACCCGCCAAAAGACTCACAGCTGCCGCGCGTGCGTACTCGCGTGCGTGAATACGTGCAGAACGATGCTTACGTGAATAACCTGCAGGCCAACTACTTCCAGTACTTCGGCAACGGCTTCTACGGCCAGGTGTACGGCGGGTATCTGGAAACCATGTACGGCGGCGCGGGAGCGGAAGTGCTTTATCGTCCTGTCGATAGCAACTGGGCGTTCGGGGTTGATGCCAACTACGTCAAGCAGCGTGACTGGCGCAGCGCGCAGGACATGATGAAGTTCACCGACTACAGCGTCAAAACCGGTCACCTGACCGCCTACTGGACGCCGTCGTTCGCGCCTGACGTGCTGGTGAAAGCCAGCGTCGGCCAGTACCTGGCGGGCGATAAGGGCGGCACGCTGGATATCTCCAAACACTTCGACAGCGGCGTCGTGGTGGGCGGCTACGCCACCATCACCAACGTTTCGCCGGACGAGTACGGGGAAGGGGACTTCACCAAAGGGGTCTACGTGTCGATTCCGCTGGATCTGTTCTCGTCAGGCCCAACCCGCAGCCGTGCGGCAGTGGGCTGGACGCCGCTGACGCGTGACGGGGGTCAGCAGCTTGGACGTAAGTTCCAGCTGTATGACATGACCAGCGATAAGAACATTAACTTCCGCTGATGCTTCACGCCGGGCGGCACTGCGTTTGCCCGGCCTACGGTTTTTGTAGGCCCGGTAAGCGCAGCGCCACCGGGCAAACTACAAGCGGCGCAGCAGCCTTGCCGGGTTCCCGGCATAGACACCTTTCTCGACGATCGATTTCGTCACCACGCTTCCCGCCCCTATCACCGCTCCGTCGCAAATGGAGACCGCCAGAATGGTGGCACCGCTGCCAATCGACACATCATTTCCGACAGTAATATGGCCCCAGCTGGACCGGTCGGCGCTCGGTTTCCCCTCGCGAAACATATCGTTGGCAAACATCACGCCATGGCCAACAAAGCAACGCTTACCAATGGTCACATACTCACAGATGAAGGTGTGCGATTGAATTTTGCTGTCGTCACCGATGCGCGAATTGCCCTGGATTTCAACAAAGGGGCCGACGAATACGCCGTTGCCCAGTACACAGTCGTAAAGATTAGTGGGTTCATATACGGTCACATTGTCGCCGCACGTTACGTTGCGAACCCCGGTTGGTTTACGATCCATCGGTTACCTCCCTACATAAAACATAATTAAAAAATATAGATCTCCGTCACATTTTTGCGTTATACAGAAACCTCGCCCTGGAGAATGAGGTGCTGTATGACATCCCTGACTCGCCCGCGCGTTGAGTTTATCTCAACTATCCTCCAGACCGTGCTGAACCTCGGTCTGTTGAGCCTTGGCCTGATACTGGTCGTCTTTTTGGGTAAAGAGACGGTGCATCTGGCGGATGTGCTGTTCGCCCCTGAACAAACCAGCAAATATGCGCTGGTGGAAGGCCTGGTGGTCTACTTTCTCTACTTTGAATTTATCGCCCTGATTGTGAAGTACTTTCAGTCCGGCTTTCACTTCCCGCTGCGCTATTTTGTCTACATCGGGATCACCGCGATTGTGCGGCTGATCATCGTCGATCATAAATCCCCGCTCGACGTGCTGATCTACTCGGCGGCGATCCTGCTGCTGGTGATCACCCTCTGGCTGTGCAACTCGAAGCGGCTGAAACGCGAATAAAAAAATGGCGGCCCGGAGGCCGCCTAACAACAGTCACAAGTTGGGTCAATACAATACGTCTAAAGTTGAGGGTTGCAGTGGCATAACAAAATGAAACTTAACCTTTCACACCGCCCGCCGTCAGGCCGTTCACCAGCCAGCGCTGCGCCAGCAGGAACACCACGGTAATCGGGATGGCGGAGAGTACGGCCGCCGCGGCAAAGTCGCCCCACAGGTAGTTTTGCGGGTTGAGGTATTGCTGCATACCTACGGCCAGGGTGTAGCTGTTCACATCACGCAGTAACAGTGAGGCAACCGGTACTTCGGTGATCGCAGCGATAAACGACAGGATAAACACCACCGCCAGAATCGGCACCGACAGCGGCAGCAGCACCAGGCGGAACGCCTGCCACGGGGTAGCCCCATCCAGCGCGGCCGCTTCTTCCAGCGAACCGTCGATGGTTTCGAAATAGCCCTTAATGGTCCACACATGCAGTGCGATACCGCCAAGGTAGGCGAAGATCACGCCGCCGTGGGTGTTCAGACCGATAAACGGAATGTACTGGCCCAGGCGGTCAAACAAGGCATACAGCGCCACCAGCGACAGCACCGCCGGGAACATCTGGAAAATCAGCATCCCTTTCAGCAACGTCGCTTTGCCCGGGAAACGCATACGGGCAAAGGCGTAAGCGCAGGTGGTGGACAGCGCCACGATACCGATCGCGGTAATGCCTGCGATTTTCACCGAGTTCCACAGCCACAGCAGCACCGGGAACGGCGGCGGCGTGACGCGGCCATCCGCGTGTTCCACGCTGAAGCCCAGCGCGAGCTTCCAGTGCTCCCAGGAGATTTCGTCCGGGATCAGGCTCCCGGTGGCGAAGTTACCCGAACGCAGGGAGATGGCGATAACCATCAGCAGCGGGAACATGATCGCCGCGATGAAAATCAGCAGGCCTAAGTGCGTCGCCAGGAGGCGCAGTTTCTGAGATTTGGGTTGTACCATAGCCATGTTCAGTGCCCTCCTTAGTCAAATTTCATACGTGTGGCTTTCAGGTTCACTATCGCCAGAGCGCCCACCAGCAGGAAGATCAGGGTGGCAATCGCTGCCGCCAGGCCGAAGTCCTGGCCGCCGCCGCCTTCGAAGGCGATACGGTAGGTGTAGCTCACGAGCAGGTCGGTATAGCCTGCGGGCGTCGTGGTGCCGAGGCGGTCCGGGCCGCCGTTGGTCAACAGCTGAATCAACACGAAGTTGTTAAAGTTAAAGGCGAAGCTGGCAATCATCAGCGGGGTGAGCGGCTTGATGAGCAGCGGCAGCGTAATCTTGAAGAAGTTCTGGAACGGACCCGCACCGTCCATCGCCGAAGCTTCGTACAGGTCATCCGGGATGGCCTTCAGCAGCCCCATGCACAGGATCATCATGTACGGATAGCCCAGCCAGGTGTTGACGATGATGATCATCGAGCGGGCGGTGGTCGGGTCGCTGAACCAGGCCGGTTTGATGCCAAACAGGGCGCTCAGCATCATGTTGATTTCACCGAAGCTCTGGTTAAACAGCCCTTTGAAAATCAGAATCGAGATAAACGACGGTACGGCATACGGCAGAATCAGCAGCACGCGGTAGATCGCTTTGCCCTTCAGGGATTCCCACTGGACCAGACAGGCCAGCACCATACCCACGGCCACGGTGAGGATCACGGTCAGTACGGAGAAGACCACCGTCCAGACGAAGATGGCAAAGAACGGTTTCTGAATGCCTTCGTCGGTAAACACGCGGGTAAAGTTGTCCCAGCCGATGGTGACGGTATAGCCCGGGCTGAGTTTGTCATCACCCCATTTGCCGTCGGCAGTAATGGACTGATAGAAACCAATGTCGTTATTCGGACGATATTTCACGCCGCTCTGGTTGTTGGTCAGCGTGCCGTCATCCGCCAGGGTATAGAGCGGTTGGGTGCCTGAGAACTGGCGCAGCGAGCTCATGATCACTTTGCTTTCGTCTGGCAGCACGGCGGTGAGTTGGGTCAGCGCCTGACGGTTCTGAGTAATGACGCGCAGGTTGGCACGTTCACCTTCCGGCAGGGCTTGCGCCTCTTTTAAGGCCAGCTTCTGCTCGCCGCCAAATTTGAAGGCGTCAGAGATATAGTATTTTCCGCTTGCTTCGTCAGTGAGTGCTAACTTCCACTCATTGCCTGCAGGATACAGGCCGAAGTTAAAGGTCTTGCCTGCCTGATATGAGCGGTCCAGCAGAACCTGCTGCGCGCGTTCCTGCGCAAGCTGGTTAGTGCTGCTGTAGTTGGTAAACGCAATGGCGACGGTACAAATCAGCGGGAACAGGACAAACAGCCCCATCCCGGCCACGCCAGGGTAGACATAGCGCCAGGCGTAGGCTTTACGGTTGGCGAAAATATACAGGCCAGCAGAGCTTAAAATCAGCGTCATGATGGCGAACAGATATTCCCCTTGTACGTACATTAAAACAACAAGGTAACCCACCAGCAGGCACAGCAGACCGATCGCTGACCACTTCAGCGCGTCGCTTTGCCACCAGCGTTTCTTTTTAATGACATCCATGGGGTTCTTCCTCTACAACGGTGGAATCTTATCGTCAGGTGGCGCTGCGCTTACCTGACCTACGGATCGTGCCGTAGTCGTAGGGCGGGTAAGCGCATGCGCCACCCGCCGTTTTTCTGCTTACTTAGTAATACGACCCTGAGCATCTTTCAGCGCAGCATCAACGGTCTGGCGACCGCTTGCAGCGTTGATAACCGCGGTACGGGTGGCGTACCAGAACGCGGCCATCTGTGGGATGTTCGGCATGATTTCGCCTTTCTGGGCGTTATCCATGGTTGCCGCGATACGTGGGTCTTTCGCCAGCTGATCCTGGAAGGATTTCAGCGCAACGGCACCCAGCGGTTTGTCCTTGTTCACTTCATCCAGACCCTGATCGGTCAGCAGGTAGTTTTCCAGGAACTCTTTCGCCAGCTCTTTGTTCGGGCTGGCGGCGTTGATGCCCGCGCTCAGCACGCCAACGAACGGTTTAGACGGCTTGCCTTTGAAGGTTGGCAGCAGCGTTACGCCGTAGTTGACTTTGCTCTTATCGATGTTTGTCCAGGCCCACGGACCGTTGATGGTCATCGCGGTTTCGCCTTTGTTGAACGCCGCTTCCGCGATGGAGTAATCGGTATCCGCGTTCATGTGTTTGTTCTTGATAAGGTCAACCAGGAAGGTCAGGCCCGCTTTCGCGCCAGCGTTATCCACGCCCACGTCTTTCACGTCATATTTGCCGTTTTCAAACTTGAACGCATAACCGCCGTCGGCAGCAATCAGCGGCCAGGTGAAGTACGGCTCTTGCAGGTTGAACATCAGGGCGGATTTACCTTTCGCCTTCAGCTCTTTATCCAGTTTCGGGATCTCTTCCCAGGTTTTCGGCGGGTTAGGTACCAGGTCTTTGTTGTAAATCAGAGACAGGGCTTCAACCGCGATTGGGTAAGCGATCAGCTTGCCGTTATAGCGAACGGCGTCCCACGTGAACGGGAACAGCTTATCCTGGAAAGCTTTGTCCGGGGTGACTTCAGCCAGCAGGCCAGACTGTGCGTAGCCCCCGAAACGGTCATGCGCCCAGAAGATGATGTCCGGGCCGTCGCCGGTTGCTGCAACCTGCGGGAATTTCTCTTCCAGCTTATCCGGGTGTTCTACGGTAACTTTGATGCCGGTGTCTTTCTCGAATTTTTTGCCCACTTCGGCCAGGCCGTTGTAACCCTTGTCGCCGTTAATCCAGATAACCAGCTTGCCTTCTTCAATTTTGGCGAGCGCCGGTGCGGAAATCATCATTGCTGCGAGGGCGGACAATGCGAAAACGCGTGCGCCAGTCTTGATATTCATATCTGCCATCCTTTTTGGTGATGTGCTCGTGGATACATAAGGTGGTTCAACGTGACTCAGTCTCCTTATTTGACATCCTCTTTCCATCCTCCCAACCCCTACGCCCCACCCCCCGTTTGTGTGATCTCCGTTGCATAAATTTAAGTTATGAGTGCTGGCGCACATAAAAACCCACCGAATTTTGCAGGCGGCTTCACGAATTTTGCCGCAGCCCTCCCACGCCGGTCGCAGAGCCTGCTCCCTCATCCTCCCGCCTCCTCCCCCATAAAAAAGCCGGGGGGTGGAGGATTCGGGAAAGTAATGGATACCCCATAGTGAACTTATCTTGAATGTTTCTGTCGGTGACAGGTTGTAACGAAGGGAGAAGGGCATGGCGAGCGTACAGCTGCGTAATGTAACGAAAGCCTGGGGTGACGTAGTGGTGTCGAAAGACATCAATCTGGACATCCACGAAGGTGAATTCGTGGTATTTGTCGGCCCATCAGGCTGCGGTAAATCAACTCTGCTGCGTATGATTGCCGGTCTTGAAACCATCACCAGCGGCGACCTGCTGATCGGTGATACCCGAATGAACGACATCCCGCCTGCCGAACGTGGCGTAGGCATGGTGTTTCAGTCTTATGCACTCTATCCCCACCTTTCCGTTGCCGAAAACATGTCCTTTGGCCTGAAGCTGGCCGGCGCGAAGAAAGAGGTTATTAACCAGCGCGTGACGCAGGTGGCGGAAGTGCTACAGCTGGCGCACCTGCTGGAGCGTAAGCCGAAAGCGCTTTCCGGCGGTCAGCGCCAGCGCGTGGCGATTGGCCGTACGCTGGTGGCAGAGCCGCGCGTGTTCCTGCTCGATGAACCGCTCTCTAACCTGGATGCCGCCCTGCGCGTCCAAATGCGTATCGAAATCTCCCGTCTGCACAAGCGTCTTGGCCGCACGATGATTTACGTCACCCACGATCAGGTGGAAGCGATGACCCTCGCCGACAAAATCGTGGTGCTGGATGCCGGTCGCGTGGCGCAGGTGGGTAAACCGCTGGAACTGTATCACTACCCGGCAGACCGCTTTGTTGCGGGCTTCATTGGCTCGCCAAAGATGAACTTCCTGCCCGTCAAAGTGACCGCGACAGCGATTGAACAGGTACAGGTGGAGCTGCCAAACCGCCAGCAGGTCTGGCTCCCGGTCGACAGCGCCAACGTACAGGTGGGGGCAAACATGTCCCTCGGTATTCGTCCTGAGCATTTACTGCCGAGCCACATCGCCGATGTGACGCTGGAAGGTGACGTTCAGGTCGTCGAACAGCTTGGTCACGAAACACAGATTCATATCCAGATCCCCGCCATCCGTCAGAACCTGGTCTACCGCCAGAACGACGTGGTGTTGGTAGAAGAGGGTGCCAGATTCGCTATCGGCTTGCCGCCAGAGCGTTGCCATCTGTTCCGTGAGGATGGCACTGCATGTCGTCGGTTGCACAAAGAGCCAGGCGTTTAAGCAATCCCAAAAGAAGACACGAAACCGACAGGTGAAGTGTTCAAAGAAAAGCAATGATCTCAGGAGATAGAATGATGATTACTCTGCGCAAACAAGTCCCTCTGGCAATCGCCGTTGCGGCAGGCATCCTGTCTGCCCAGGCAGGCGCCGTGGACTTTAAAGGTTATGCTCGTTCCGGCATTGGCTGGACCGGGAGTGGCGGTGAACAGCAGTGTTTCCAGGCAACAGGTGCTCAAAGTAAATACCGTCTGGGTAACGAATGTGAGACCTACGCTGAACTGAAACTGGGCCAGGAAGTGTGGAAAGAGGGCGACAAGAGCTTCTACTTCGACACCAACGTTGCCTATTCCGTCTCTCAGCAGAACGACTGGGAATCCACCAGCCCAGCCTTCCGTGAAGCTAACGTGCAGGGTAAAAACCTCATTGAAGCATTGCCAGGTTCCACCATCTGGGCCGGTAAGCGCTTCTATCAGCGTCATGACGTTCACATGATCGACTTCTACTACTGGGATATTTCAGGTCCTGGTGCGGGTATCGAAAACATCGACCTGGGCTTTGGTAAGCTCTCTCTGGCCGCAACCCGTTCTTCTGAAGCGGGCGGCTCAGCGACCTTCGCCGATCGTGACGCGCTGGGTAACCGTATTTATGACAACCTGGTACCGAACGATGTCTTCGACGTCCGTTTAGCACAGATGCAGGTCAACGAAGGCGGTACGCTGGAGTTCGGTGTTGATTATGGCCACACCAATATTCCGGATGACTACTACCTGCAGCCTGGCGCGTCTAAAGACGGCTGGATGTTCACTGCTGAACACACCCAGAGCATGCTGAAGGGCTTTAACAAATTTGTGCTGCAGTACGCAACGGACTCTATGACCTCCAACGGCAAGGGCCGTCCGGAAGGTGGTAGCATCAACAACAACGGCGACATGTGGCGCGTGCTGGACCACGGTGCGATCTCTCTGGGCGACTCCTGGGACCTGATGTACGTGGGTATGTACCAGGACATCAACCTGGATAACAACAACGGCACCAAATGGTGGACCGTCGGTGTTCGTCCTATGTACAAATGGACGCCAATCATGAGCACCCTGCTGGAAGTTGGCTACGACAACGTCAAATCTCAGAAAACTGACGATACCAACAGCCAGTACAAAATCACCCTGGCACAACAATGGCAGGCAGGCGACAGCATCTGGTCCCGTCCGGCTATCCGTGTCTTCGCAACCTACGCGAAGTGGGATGAGAAATGGGGCTACGCGAACGGCGACTCCGGTGCAGGCTATGACTCTGGTATTGCGTACAGCGACACTTCCGCAAAAACCTTCAGCCGTGGCGACTCTGATGAGTGGACCTTCGGTGCCCAGATGGAAATCTGGTGGTAATTCGTTAGACCTGACGTAATGACCTAAAAGAGGGGCGTAAGCCCCTCTATCCTTAGGGTGCTGCGCGCTATTGCCTGGCCACCGCAGTGCTCACGCTATCAGAGGTAATAACAATGAAAATGAAGAAAAGTCTCGTCGCGCTGTGCCTCTCTGCGGGGCTGATGGCCTGTGTTCCGGCGGTCTCCCTGGCAGACGTGAATTTCGTGCCACAAAATACCAGCGCTGCGCCAGCTATCCCGGCAGCGGCGCTCCAGCAGCTGACCTGGACACCGGTTGATCAATCTAAAACGCAATCTACTCAGCTTTCTACGGGCGGACAACAGCTGAACGTGCCGGGGATCGCCGGGCCGGTTGCCGCCTACAGCGTGCCGGCTAACATTGGTGAGTTAACCCTGACGCTGACCAGCGAAGTGAGCAAGCAAACCAGCGTCTTTGCGCCGAACGTGTTGATTCTTGATCAAAATCTGACCCCATCTGCCTTCTTCCCAAGCGAGTACTTTGGCTATCAGGAACCTGGCGTCATGAGCGCGGACCGTCTGGAAGGTAAAATGCGCCTGACGCCAGCCCTGGGACAGCAGAAGATTTATGTTCTGGTTTTCACGACTGAAAAAGATCTACAGCAGACCACTAAGCTTATCGATCCGGCAAAAGCCTACGCCAAAGGAACGGGTAACTCTGTTCCGGATATCCCGGATCCGTTAGCGCGCCACGTCACCGATGGCCTGCTCAAGCTGAAAGTCTCAACGAACAATGCGTCCAGCGTCCTGGTCGGCCCGCTGTTTGGCTCCTCCGGTACCGGCCCTGTCACCGTAGGTAACACCGCTGCACCTGCCTATACCGCACCCGCTGCCACGGCAGCCGCACCGGTAGCAACCGCAGCGCCTGCCCCGGCGAAGAAAGCGGAGCCGGTACTGAATGACACCGAAGAGTACTTCAACAACGCCATTAAGCAGGCGGTGAAGCGCGGCGATGTCGATAAAGCGCTGAAACTGCTTGATGAAGCCGAACGTTTAGGTTCAACCACTGCCCGTTCCACCTTTATCAGCAGTGTAAAAGGCAAGGGGTAACCGTTTCCCCACAGTGCTGATTTGTTAGTCGTTTGGTGCGCCTGAGTGGGCGCACTTTTTTTCGTCTCCGCCAGGCTGTTGCACTCTTGTTGCGATCGTGATCGTTAAATAACGTTTGGCCCCCCTCAATCCGTGTTTCTGCGATACAATGCCATTACGTTATGTATCGGAGAGTCTGGCATGTCACACCCTGCGCTAACGCAACTGCGTGCGCTGCGCTATTTCGACCAAATACCTGCGCTTGATCCGCAGCAACTGGACTGGTTGCTGCTGGAAGATTCCATGACGAAACGTTTTGAGCAGCAGGGAAAAACGGTTACGGTGACCCTGATTCAGGAAGGGTTTGTCTCTGGCGAGGAGATCGCCAGCGAGCTGCCGCTGCTGCCGCAAGAGCCACGCTACTGGCTGCGCGAAATTTTACTCTGTGCCGATGGCGAGCCTTGGCTTGCCGGGCGGACGGTGGTGCCCGAGTCCACCCTTTCCGGGCCAGAGCTGGCGCTGCAGCGCCTGGGTAAAACGCCGCTGGGGCGTTACCTTTTCACCTCGTCTGAGCTTACCCGGGATTTTATTGAGATTGGTCGTGATGCCGAACTGTGGGGGCGTCGTTCCCGCCTTCGCCTGAGCGGTAAGCCGTTAATTCTGACGGAGCTTTTTTTACCGGCATCACCGTTGTACTAAGAGGAAGAAAAAATGGAGTGGAGCCTGACGCAGAATAAGCTGTTGGCGTATCACCGCTTAATGCGTACCGATAAACCGATTGGCGCGCTGCTGCTGCTGTGGCCGACCCTGTGGGCGCTGTGGCTCGCCACGCCGGGCGTGCCGCCGCTGTGGATCCTTGGCGTGTTCATTGCTGGCGTCTGGCTGATGCGCGCGGCGGGCTGCGTGGTCAATGATTATGCCGATCGTAAATTCGACGGCCATGTAAAGCGTACTGCCGGTCGTCCGTTACCCAGCGGACAGGTCACCGGGAAAGAAGCCCGCGTGCTGTTCATCGTTCTGGTGCTGCTCTCTTTCCTGCTGGTGTTAACCCTGAACACCATGACCATCCTGCTTTCCGTTGCGGCGCTGGCCCTGGCCTGGGTGTATCCGTTTATGAAGCGCTATACCCATCTGCCTCAGGTGGTGCTGGGGGCGGCGTTTGGC
This sequence comes from Enterobacter sp. 3U4, assembly GCF_057224565.1. Lineage (NCBI taxonomy): Bacteria > Pseudomonadati > Pseudomonadota > Gammaproteobacteria > Enterobacterales > Enterobacteriaceae > Enterobacter > Enterobacter sp. 3U4. The sequence goes on along the minus strand of NZ_CP136665.1, from coordinate 3,761,196 downwards.
TGGTCGATTCCGATGGCGTTTGCGGCGGTTAGTGAGTCCTTACCGCTCAGCTGCTGGCTGATGTTCCTGGCGAACATTCTCTGGGCCGTGGCTTACGACACGCAATACGCGATGGTAGACCGCGACGATGACCTGAAAATTGGCATCAAATCAACCGCCATCCTCTTTGGCCGTCAGGACAAGCTGATTATCGGTATCCTGCAGGTCGCAGTACTGGCTCTGATGGTGGCGATCGGCCGCCTGAACGGGCTGAACTGGGAGTTTTACTGGTCCGTGCTGGTGGCGGGGCTGCTGTTTGCGTACCAGCAAAAGCTGATTGCGAAGCGCGAACGCGACGCCTGCTTCAAGGCGTTTATGAATAATAACTACGTCGGTCTGGTGCTGTTTTTAGGCCTGGCGATGAGCTACTTCTTATAAAAAAAGCCGGGTGGCGGCTTCGCCTTACCCGGCCTACGTTTTAGCAGGATATGTAGGCCCGGTAAGCGTCAGCGCCACCGGGCGTTTTTTACCGCCGACGCAGCAGCCGAAGCGCGTTCGCCGTCACCAGCACCGTCGCGCCGGTATCCGCCAGCACCGCCAGCCACAGCCCGGTCATGCCCAGCAGCGTGGTCACCAGGAAAATCCCCTTCAGCCCCAGCGCGATGCCGATGTTCTGACGGATATTGGCCCGCGTCGCCCGCGCCAGGCTAATCATCTGCGCCAGCCCGGTCAGGCGGTTGTGGGTTAGCGCCGCGTCAGCCGTTTCCAGCGCCACGTCGGTACCGCTCCCCATTGCAATACCGATGGTGGAGGCTTTCATCGCCGGAGCATCGTTAATCCCGTCACCGACCATCGCCAGAGGGGCCTTAGCGTTCAGCTCCGTCACCGCGCTGACCTTATCCGCCGGCAACAATCCAGCTTTAAACTCCAGCCCCAGCTCGCCGGCAATCGCAGCCGCCGCGCGAGGGTTATCACCGGTGAGAATAACGCCCTGCACGCCCAGCTGATGCAGTGCCGCCACGGCCGCTTTGGCGTCATCGCGCAGGGTATCGCGCAGCGCCAGCATCCCTTTCGCGACGCCGTCCTGCATAACGGTCACGACGGTTTGTCCGGTCTGTTCTAACGCCTCAACCTCTGGCGTAGAAGACTTACCCGCCGCGACAATCAGTACCTTTTTACCGTCAACGACGGCCTCAATCCCTGACCCTACCAGCGCCCGCTGGGCGGTTGCCGGAGGGAGGTTCAGCCCGCGCGACTGCGCTTCACGTACAATCGCCTGCGCCAGCGGGTGGGTCGATCCCTGCTCAACGGCGGCGGCCAGGGTCAGCAGTTCATCTTCACTGATGTCCTGCGGATATACGCCGGTCACCTGCGGCTTGCCGACGGTTAACGTTCCGGTTTTATCGAAGGCGATATGCTGGACCTGGCTCAGCTGCTCCAGCGCCGCGCCGCCCTTAATCAGCGCCCCGCGACGTGCCGCCGCCGCCAGCCCGGACGTAATGGCCGCCGGGGTGGAAATCACCAGCGCGCACGGGCAGCCAATCAGCAGCAGCGTCAGCCCTTTATAAATCCAGCCCTCCCACGGTGTGCCAAAGAACAGCGGCGGCACGATAGTGACCAACAGGGCCACCAGCATAATGGCGGGCGTGTAGATCCGGCTGAAGCGGTCGATAAAGCGTTCGACCGGCGCGCGGCGCTCTTCGGCCTCTTCAATCAGCTTCAGGATACGGTCGATGGCGCTGTCGCCCGGCTCGGAAAGCACGGTGAGCTGCACCAGACGGTCGACGCTGGTGGCACCGGCGGGCACTTTTTCACCCGCGGCACGCTCTACCGGAATGGATTCCCCGGTCAGGGCGCTTTCATCAAAGCTCGCGGTGGCGGTAAGCAGCGCGCCGTCTGCAGGCAAGCGTCCGCCTGCTGCGACTTCAATCACGTCGCCCGGACGAAGGGTCGTGATGGCGACCGTTTCACGCGTGCCGTTTGCCACGCGAGTGGCGGTTTCCGGCTTCAGCGCCATCAGCGCGCTGACCCCTTTACGCGCCCGGCTGGCCGCCCAGCCCTCAAGACGTTCACCGATTAAGAACAGCAGCAGCACCATTGCCGCTTCTGCCGTTGCGCCAATAAACAGCGCCCCAATCGCCGCCACGCTCATCAGCGTTTCAATGGCGAACCAGCTGCCGCTTTTCATCAGGCGCAGCGCCTGACGGGCAATCGGGAACAGCCCGACCAGCGTGGTGGCGATAAACGCCAGGTTGCCGAACGGGTGGTTAATCTGTTCCAGCCCCCAGCTCAGGGCCATCATGATGATGAGGGTAATGAGCGGCAGGTTTTCCTTCACGGAAGAGGCTTTTTCAGCGGGTGCCGTTTCGCTGCGGAGGGTATAGCCCGCCTGGCTGACGGCGGCTTCCACCTGTTTGCTGACGTCGTTATCGGCGCTAACCAGCAGCTTTTCGGTGGCGAACAGCACCTGTACGTGACTCACGCCCGGCACTTGTTTGACGGCGTTTTCCACTTTGCGCGCGCAGGCGGCGCAGTCCATGCCGTTGACGACCCAGCTGTAGCGATTTCCGCTTTCAGGAAGGGGTTGAGTTGGCGTTTCGCACGCGCCTTCGCAGCAGCACTCGTCTTTCGACGGAACCGGGCTGAGCTTAAGTGCCGAAAATTGAGGAACTTTTTTAGGTATTTCTGGAGTCGACATGGCAGTCTCCGGTAATGATAATTTTCTCATTAACCGCAGCATACACTCTGGAGTCGACTCCAGAGTCAAGCGCTATTTAGATATACAGTGAACGCACGATCAGGAAGTGCCCGGCAAAGTAGCAGGCGGCGGCTATCGCGTTATCCGCCCGGAAGCGGCGGCGATAGTGGCTGCCCAGCCAGACGACATTCCCGATCAGCAGCAGCGCGGCACCGAAGAACGCGGACATCGCCGGAGCGGTCGGACGGAAGAACCACAGCTCGCCCGCCAGCCACACCATTACCAGGGTCATGGCGATAAACGTGCAGACCGGCAAACGCATCTCTTCCAGACGCGACCAGATCACCGCGATTAGCAGGGCGCCAATCACCAGCAGGACCAGCGGCAGCGGCCAGAAGAAAGAGAGCGTCATCTGGCTGGCAAAGTAGATGGTATACAGCAGATGGGAGAGGAAGAACGCCCCAACGGCGTACAGCAGGCGCTGGCGCGGCAGCAGGGTTAAGGCATCGCCAATCAGGGATGCACACAGCCCCGCGAGCACCAGATAGCTGACGGCGTTGAACATCGGCGCTTGCCAGGCCAGGAGCAGCAGGAGCAACAGCGTGACTGGTTTAAACAGCCAGCGCTGCCAGGTGGGACCACGGTACGACGCATCGACATAAAGCCATGCGGAAAAACAGACAGCGATAAATGACCAAAGCATATTAACTCCCTGTATCTGTTAAGCCTGAATAATCAGTTTCTGATCCAGTGTAGTGATGCGGGCGGGCGTTTGGCAATGGCGGGGAAGGCAGGGTATCCTGAATTCCGCATAATCTGATGGGATTTTTCAATGAGCAAGATGCCGCTTTTTTTCATTATCGTGGTGGCGATTATCGTTATTGCCGCCTCGTTTCGTTTCGTGCAGCAGCGCCGCGAGAAGGCGGACAACGATGCCGCACCGCTGATGCAAAAGCGCGTGGTGGTGACGAACAAACGCGAAAAACCGCTCAATGACCGCCGCTCGCGACAGCAGCAGGTGACGCCTGCAGGCACAACAATGCGCTATGAAGCGAGCTTTAAGCCGGAAACGGGCGGCCTTGAGATGACCTTTCGCCTGGAGGCGCAGCAGTATCATCAGCTGACGGTGGGGGAGAAAGGGACGCTGAGCTACAAAGGGTCGCGGTTTGAAGATTTTAGAGCTGAGTAACGCTCGATCGGTTCCCTCTCCCTGTGGGAGAGGGTTAGGGTGAGGGCATCAGCCCGCACCTTACTTCTTCACCTGCGCCTTAAACTTCTTCATCCACACCAGCAGCTCAAACACGCCGAAAATAAACACGCGCAGCTGCTGCCAGCCCGTCATCTGCGGGCCGTCTTTCGGCAGGCCGTTTTTCAGCATCACCATCTGCAGGGCGTGCATGAACGAGGTGAAAATCAGCGCCACGTTAACGAAAATGTTCATCGGGCGCGGGAACGGGTGCACCAGATTCAGAATCAAGAACGCCCAGACGCCCAGCATCAGTAAACGTCCCAGGTTAATCAGTACCGGCATCGGATCCTCCTTGTGCCTGACGGTGATACAGACGATAAGCAACCTGACCTGCGACTTTTTCACGGTGCAGATCCCAGTGGGCGGGAACCGGCGGTAAACCGTTTTCCACTTCGCTTTCCACGTAAATCAATGCGTCATCCGCCAGCCAGCCGTTTTGCTCCAGCAGGGATAACGTCTCCTCCAGCAGCCCCTTGCGGAACGGCGGGTCGACAAACACCACGGTGTGCGGCGTGCCTTTCTGCGCAAGAAAACTCAGCGTATTGGTATTCACCACTTTGGCGTTGCTCGCCTTCAGCGTCGCCAGATTTTGCTGCAGCGTCTGCGCCACGCCGCGCTCCATCTCCAGCAGCGTGGCGCTGGCAGCATAGCGCGACAGCGCTTCCAGACCTAGCGCGCCGCTTCCGGCGAAGCAGTCCAGGCAGCGGGCGTCTACCATTGACGGGGCCAGCCAGTTAAACAGCGTCTCGCGCACGCGATCGGTAGTAGGGCGTAAACCGGGGCTGTCCGGTACCGGTAATTTCCGGCCTCGCCACTGACCGCCGATAATACGAATTTGACCGGCCGGGGCGCGGTTGGGTTTCTTCATCTCAGGAAAGCTCTGTTAACAATTGGCCTGCGATTGCGGGCGGTGATGTCAATTAAGTAAAGTGTTAGACTATTTCATCATTTTTTTAGCTTCCATGTATATAGCGCCGCGAGGAGTGTAGTCGCAGATGGCAAAACAAAAAAAACGTGGCTTCTTTTCCTGGCTGGGCTTCGGTGAAAAAGAGCAAGAAACAGAACAGAAAACCGAAGATCAACAAGCCGTTGAAGAGCAGTCGCAGCCTGAAACGCCTGTAGAAACCGCCGCGGTTGTCGAAGCGGAAGAGACGGCGCACAGCAAAGAAGAGATTGAAACCTTTGCACAAGAGGTGGTTGAGGTCACGGAACAGGTTCAGGAGAGCGAGAAGCCAGAACCGATTATCGTTGAGGATATTACCGAAACGCCACAGGCCGTTATCGAGCACGAAGAGCTGCCGCTGCCGGAAGAGGTGAAAGCCGAAGAGGTTTCTGCCGAAGAGTGGCAGGCCGAAGCGGAAACCGTTGAAATTGTTGAAGCGGTGGAAGAAGAAGCGGCGCTTGAGCCAGAGCTGACCGACGAAGAACTGGAAGCTCAGGCGCTGGCGGCGGAGGCCGCTGAAGAAGCGGTCATCGTTGTGCCGGTAGAAGAGCAGGCTGAAGAAGAGCAGGCTGAAGAAGAGCAGGCCGAAGACGAGATCGTTCAGGAGCAGGAAAAACCGACCAAAGAAGGTTTCTTCGCGCGCCTGAAGCGCAGCCTGCTCAAAACCAAAGAAAACTTAGGTTCCGGATTTATCAGTCTGTTCCGCGGCAAGAAGATCGACGACGATCTCTTTGAAGAGCTGGAAGAACAGCTGCTGATTGCGGACGTCGGCGTGGAAACCACCCGTAAGATCATCGCCAACCTGACCGAAGGAGCGAGCCGCAAACAGCTGCGCGACGCCGAAGCGCTGTACGGCCTGCTGAAAGACGAGATGGGTGAAATTCTCGCAAAAGTTGACGAACCGCTTAATATTGAAGGCAAAACGCCATTTGTTATTCTGATGGTTGGCGTGAACGGCGTGGGTAAAACCACCACCATCGGCAAGCTGGCGCGTCAGTTCGAGCAGCAGGGCAAATCGGTGATGCTGGCGGCGGGCGACACCTTCCGTGCGGCGGCGGTTGAGCAGCTGCAGGTCTGGGGCCAGCGCAACAATATCCCGGTGATTGCCCAGCATACCGGCGCGGATTCCGCGTCCGTTATCTTCGACGCCATCCAGGCGGCGAAGGCGCGCAACGTGGACGTGCTGATTGCCGATACCGCAGGGCGTTTGCAGAATAAATCGCACCTGATGGAAGAGCTGAAGAAGATCGTTCGCGTCATGAAGAAGCTGGACGAAGACGCACCGCATGAAATTATGCTGACCATTGATGCCAGCACCGGGCAGAACGCCATCAGCCAGGCGAAGCTGTTCCATGAAGCGGTAGGACTGACGGGGATCGCGTTGACCAAGCTGGACGGCACCGCGAAAGGCGGGGTGATCTTCTCCGTGGCCGACCAGTTCGGTATTCCTATCCGTTACATCGGTGTGGGCGAGCGTATTGAGGATTTACGTCCGTTTAAGGCGGACGACTTTATTGAGGCATTATTTGCCCGAGAGGACTAACAATGATTCGCTTTGAACACGTCAGCAAGGCCTATCTCGGTGGGAGACAAGCGCTGCAGGGGGTCACATTCCACCTGCAGCCGGGCGAGATGGCATTCCTGACCGGCCATTCCGGCGCGGGGAAAAGTACCCTGCTCAAGCTTATCTGTGGGATCGAGCGGCCAAGCGCCGGGAAAATCTTTTTCGGCGGGCATGAGATCAGCCGCCTGAAAAACCGCGAAGTGCCGTTCCTGCGTCGTCAGATCGGCATGATTTTCCAGGATCACCACTTGCTGATGGATCGCACCGTTTTCGATAACGTGGCCATTCCGCTGATTATTGCCGGCGCCAGCTATGACGATATCCGCCGTCGCGTCTCTGCGGCGCTGGATAAGGTCGGGCTGCTGGACAAAGCGAAGAACTTCCCGATCCAGCTCTCCGGCGGTGAACAGCAGCGCGTGGGTATCGCCCGCGCGGTGGTGAACAAGCCAGCGGTGCTGCTGGCGGATGAACCGACCGGTAACCTGGACGATGCCCTGTCAGAAGGGATTTTGCGTCTGTTTGAGGAGTTTAACCGCGTGGGGGTTACCGTATTGATGGCGACGCACGACATCGGGCTGATTTCCCGTCGTTCGTACCGCATGCTGACCCTGAGCGACGGGCATTTGCACGGAGGCCACGGTGAATAAGCGTGATGCAATAAACCAGATTCGGCAGTTCGGGAACCGGTTTGACCGTTTCCGTAAGCCGCAGGGCGGGGGTGACGGCAATCGTAATGCGCCGAAGCGCCAGAAGGCCGCGCCAAAACCGGCTTCCCGCAAAACCAACGTGTTTAACGAGCAGGTGCGCTACGCGTTCCACGGCGCGCTGCAGGACCTGAAAAGCAAACCGCTGGCGACGTTCCTGACGGTGATGGTGATTGCTATCTCCCTCACGCTGCCAAGCGTCTGCTATATGGTCTATAAAAACGTTAACCAGGCGGCCTCACAGTATTATCCGTCTCCGCAGATCACGGTCTATCTGGATAAAGCGCTCGACGATAACGCCGCCGCGCAGGTGGTTGGGCAAATCCAGGCCGAGCAGGGCGTGGAGAAGGTCAACTATCTCTCACGCGAAGACGCCCTGGGCGAGTTCCGTAACTGGTCTGGCTTTGGCGGCGCGCTGGATATGCTCGAAGAGAACCCGCTGCCTGCCGTGGCGGTGGTGATCCCGAAGCTGGATTTCCAGGGGACCGATTCGCTTAATACCCTGCGCGATCGCATCACGCGTATTAAGGGCATTGATGAAGTACGCATGGATGACAGCTGGTTTGCGCGTCTCTCTGCTCTGACCGGGCTGGTCGGACGCGTCGCGGCGATGATTGGCGTGCTGATGGTGGCGGCGGTCTTCCTCGTCATCGGCAACAGCGTTCGCCTGAGCATCTTCGCCCGTCGCGATACCATTAACGTGCAAAAACTGATTGGTGCGACGGATGGCTTCATCCTCCGCCCGTTCCTTTACGGTGGTGCACTGCTCGGTTTTTCCGGCGCATTTCTTTCACTGATATTGTCAGAAATTTTGGTGATGCGGCTTTCCTCTGCCGTGACTGAAGTGGCGCAGGTTTTCGGAACCAAGTTTGATATCAGCGGCTTAGGGTTCGATGAGTGCCTGTTACTGCTGCTGGTGTGTTCGATGATTGGGTGGGTGGCAGCGTGGCTGGCAACCGTTCAACATTTACGTCACTTTACTCCCGACTAATAAAAGCGTGATATAATCTTTCCCTGCACCGAGATGTTCGCTCTGCAGGGAAAGCGTCCCTGTTGTCGCTTCCCCTGTTATCATTTCCATGTCACATTTTGTGCGTAATTTATTCACCGTTGCACCTGGAACTTGTGGATAAAATCACTGTCTGATAAAAGAGTGAATGCTAATCTCGTTGCTCAAACGCTTTGGCATGGTTGTTGCCTGACGGGGACAACCTGGACCAGAAGAAACATTGAGAGGAATGAATGACCAAAGAAATGCAAACTTTAGCTTTAGCCCCTGTTGGTAACCTGGAATCTTATATCCGGGCTGCGAACACCTGGCCGATGTTAACGGCCGAGGAAGAAAAGGAGCTTGCTGAAAAGCTGCATTACCAGGGCGATCTGGAAGCAGCGAAAAAGCTGATCCTGTCTCACCTGCGCTTTGTTGTTCACATTGCTCGTAATTATGCGGGCTATGGCCTGCCGCAGGCGGACTTGATTCAGGAAGGTAACATCGGCCTGATGAAGGCTGTGCGTCGCTTTAACCCGGAAGTGGGTGTGCGACTCGTCTCCTTCGCCGTACACTGGATCAAAGCAGAAATTCATGAATACGTGCTGCGCAACTGGCGTATCGTGAAAGTCGCCACGACAAAAGCGCAACGCAAACTGTTCTTCAACCTGCGTAAAGCCAAGCAGCGTCTGGGCTGGTTCAATCAGGATGAAGTTGAAATGGTGGCGCGCGAGCTGGGCGTATCCAGCAAAGACGTGCGTGAGATGGAATCCCGTATGGCCGCGCAGGATATGACCTTTGATATGTCCTCCGACGACGACGCATCTGACAGCCAGCCGATGGCGCCGGTTCTGTATCTGCAGGATAAAACCTCTAACTTTGCCGATGGCATCGAAGAGGATAACTGGGAAGATCAGGCCGCGAACAAGCTGACCCACGCGATGGAAGGCCTCGACGAACGTAGTCAGGATATTATCCGCGCTCGCTGGCTGGACGAAGACAACAAGTCCACTCTGCAGGAGCTGGCCGACCGCTACGGCGTTTCTGCGGAACGTGTCCGTCAGCTTGAAAAGAACGCCATGAAAAAACTTCGCGCCGCCATCGAAGCGTAATTTCCGCGAAGTACACCGAGAACCCTCGAATGCAAATTCGGGGGTTTTGTTTTTTTAGCGCCCGCTCTGGCGAATTCCCTCCCCCTGGCAAACACTTACTGATGCGCTAAGCAGGCGACTTTCTCAGGGGGACAGGGTGAAAAATAACGAACTGAACGACCGGCGTTTACAGGCGACGCCGCGCGGCATCGGCGTGATGTGTAACTTCTATGCCGATAAAGCCGAAAACGCCACGGTGTGGGACGTGGAAGGCAATGAGTACATCGACTTCGCCGCCGGGATCGCGGTGCTGAATACCGGCCATCGCCATCCCAAAGTCATCTCAGCCATTGAAAAACAACTCCACGCGTTTACCCATACGGCGTACCAGATTGTGCCGTACGAAAGCTATGTGGCGCTTGCCGAGCGCATCAACCAGCGCGTGCCCGTTGACGGTCCGGCTAAAACGGCGTTCTTCTCCACGGGGGCTGAGGCGGTCGAAAACGCGGTCAAAATTGCCCGGGCGTACACTAAACGTCCCGGCCTGATCACCTTCGGCGGCGCGTTCCACGGCCGCACCTTTATGACCATGGCGCTGACCGGCAAAGTTGCGCCGTACAAGCTCGGCTTTGGCCCGTTCCCCGGTTCGGTCTATCACGCGCAGTATCCGAATGAACTCCACGGCGTCAGCACGGCGGAAGCGTTAAAAAGCCTGGAACGCATCTTTAAGGCGGATATCGCACCCGACCAGGTCGCGGCCATTATTCTCGAACCGGTTCAGGGAGAGGGCGGTTTCAACATTGCGCCAGCTGATTTTATGCAGGCCCTGCGCGCCCTGTGCGACACCCACGGTATTTTGCTGATTGCCGACGAGGTGCAAAGCGGCTTCGCCCGTACCGGCAAGCTGTTCTCGATGGAACACCACTGCGTGAAGCCCGATCTGATCACCATGGCGAAAAGCCTGGCGGGCGGGATGCCGCTCTCGGCGGTGTCGGGCCGTGCTGAGGTGATGGACGCCCCTGCGCCGGGCGGGCTGGGCGGTACCTACGCCGGTAACCCGCTGGCGATTGCGGCGGCTCATGCCGTACTGGACGTGATTGATGAGGAAGATCTCTGCACGCGCTCGGCGCATCTGGGCCATCACCTGGTGGAAGTGCTGAACAAGGCGAAGGAACACTGCCCGTATATCGCGGATATTCGCGCGCAAGGCTCGATGGTGGCGGTGGAGTTTAACGACCCGCAAACGGGCCAGCCTTCGCCGGAATTTACCCGCCAGGTGCAGGAGCGGGCGTTGCAGGAAGGGCTGCTTCTTCTGAGCTGCGGCGTCTACAGCAACGTCATTCGTTTCCTCTATCCGCTGACTATCCCTGAAGTCCAGTTCCGTAAAGCGCTGGACATTATCTCCGCGTCGCTGACACGTTAAAGCCACACGCCCGGCGAAAATCCCTGCCGGGCTTATCATATATTCATTTCAAATTAGCTATTCCAATATCATAAAAATCGGGTATGTTTTAGCAGAGTATGCTGAAAAAGCGCGAACAGCACACCTATAACTGACATAAAGCGCTACACAACAACATCACAACAATCGTAATAACCATAATAATGGGGAATCTCAGGATGAACATGAAGGGTAAAGCGTTACTGGCAGGATGTATCGCGTTGGCATTCAGCACCATGGCGCAGGCAGATATTAAAGTGGCTGTGGTTGGCGCCATGTCCGGACCGGTAGCGCAGTACGGCGACCAGGAGTTTACTGGCGCAGAACAGGCGGTTGCAGACATTAATGCCAAAGGCGGTATTAAGGGCGAAAAACTGCAGATCGTAAAATATGATGATGCCTGTGACCCGAAACAAGCGGTCGCGGTCGCGAACAAAGTGGTGAACGACGGGATCAAATACGTTATCGGTCACCTGTGCTCTTCTTCTACTCAGCCTGCGTCTGACATCTACGAAGACGAAGGTATTCTGATGATCACCCCGGCTGCGACCGCACCGGAGCTGACCGCGCGCGGCTATAAGCTGACCCTGCGTACCACCGGTCTGGACTCTGACCAGGGCCCAACCGCGGCGAAATACATCGTTGAAAAAGTGAAGCCGAAGCGCATTGCTATCGTTCATGACAAGCAGCAGTACGGTGAAGGTCTGGCGCGTTCCGTCCAGGATAACCTCAAAAAAGCCAATGCTGACGTGGTGTTCTTCGACGGGATCACCGCCGGTGAGAAAGACTTCTCCACGCTGGTGGCGCGTCTGAAGAAAGAGAATATCGACTTCGTATACTACGGTGGCTACCACCCGGAAATGGGCCAGATCCTGCGCCAGGCGCGCGCGGCGGGCCTGAAAACCCAGTTTATGGGCCCGGAAGGCGTGGCGAACGTTTCTCTGTCTAACATCGCGGGTGAATCTGCTGAAGGCCTGCTGGTGACTAAACCGAAGAACTACGATCAGGTCCCTGCGAACAAGCCTATCGTAGATGCCATCAAGGCGAAGAAACAGGATCCAAGCGGCGCGTTCGTCTGGACCACCTATGCGGCGCTGCAGTCTCTGCAGGCGGGCCTGAACCAGTCAGCCGATCCGGCTGAAATTGCCACCTGGCTGAAAGCGAACACGGTTGAGACCGTCATGGGGCCACTTTCCTGGGACGCGAAGGGCGACCTGAAGGGCTTCGAGTTCGGCGTGTTTGACTGGCATGCTAATGGCACGGCGACAGACGCCAAATAATTTTCCCGTCGCCTTTCGCGCCGCAGGTGCGTTGGCTGCGTTATTCAACCCCGGTCACTTACTTATGTAAGCTCCCGGGGATTTCATAACTTGCCGCCTTCCTGCAACACGAAATGCTTGGGAAAATGCGGTAGAAATTGTAGGCCGGGTAAGGCGCAGCCGCCACCCGGCTTTCTTTTAGCGCTTCTCCCACCCGCTCTCCTGCGCCGTAAACCCTAACGCCTGCATAAACGCCGCCATCACGCCGCGGTCTTCTACGCCCACGTCAGCCATCCACCATGAGGTCACGCTCGGGTTTTCACGGATCACTTCTTCAATTAAATACTGGCCCACGCCGCGACGACGGGTGACGTCACGCACGCGCAGCGAGTCCAGCGCCCCTTCTGTACCGCTCAGGGTGACGCGAACCGCTGCCAGCAGGCGCTCGTTAAAACGCGCGGCATAAATGCGGTGGGTCTCATCCACGCGCAGCGACGAAGGGGAATATTCCGGCCAGATCTTGCCCAGGTCGATATGATCCTGGTCGCTAAAGGTCACCAGACGCACGATAGTCAGTTTCATTAGCTACTTGTCCAAATCAAATTGAGTAGAGGCAGTGTACTCAATTTATTCACTCAGCGGCTTCCTCTTTTTATTCTCATTAACCAGGTGATTAGTTTTTTGGCAACGCAATGGGCAGTTTGAAAACACATGGATCGAAAAATAAGCAGAATTTTAACCTGAATGGTAGTGATTTATTCGGCGCTTTGTACCGTTATTTTATGCTGCAAACTGCACTTTTATTTGTTTATCTCCGCTTGATTTCAGAATATTATCTTTGCTTAATCGCCTGAAAAATAGAGATTTTAGTCTGGTTTTTGACAAAAACCTGCGCTAAACCATTAAAGGCACTGGTAAAAATAGCGTTGTTCATTAAAAGTACAGAATGCTTTTTAACCATAATAAAACAAAATATAAACACGACATCACGAATGGGGATTCAGAGATGAAAAGGAACGCGAAGACGTTAATCGCGGGGATGGTCGCACTGTCGATCTCGCATGCCGCCATGGCGGAGGACATTAAAGTTGCGGTAGTGGGTGCGATGTCCGGCCCTGTTGCCCAGTGGGGTGACATGGAGTTCAACGGTGCGCGCCAGGCCATCAAAGACATTAACGCTAAGGGCGGCATCAAAGGCGACAAGCTGGTGGGCGTGGAATATGACGACGCCTGCGATCCGAAACAGGCCGTCGCGGTCGCCAACAAAATCGTCAACGACGGTATCCAGTATGTAATTGGCCACCTGTGTTCATCCTCCACCCAGCCTGCGTCTGATATCTACGAAGACGAAGGCATCCTGATGATCACCCCTGGCGCAACTAACCCTGAGCTGACCCAGCGCGGCTATCAGCACATTATGCGTACCGCGGGGCTGGATTCCTCTCAGGGGCCCACCGCCGCCAAATACATCCTTGAGACGGTCAAGCCGCAGCGTATCGCCATTATTCATGACAAGCAGCAGTACGGCGAAGGCCTGGCGCGCTCCGTGCAGGACGGCCTGAAAAAAGGCGGCGCAAACATCGTCTTCTTCGACGGGATTACCGCCGGTGAGAAAGACTTCTCCGCGCTGATCGCCCGCCTGCAAAAAGAGAATATCGACTTTGTTTACTACGGCGGCTACTACCCGGAGATGGGGCAGATGCTGCGTCAGGCGCGCGCTACAGGTCTGAAAACCCAGTTTATGGGGCCAGAGGGTGTGGGTAATGCCTCTCTGTCGAACATCGCCGGGGATTCTGCCGAAGGCATGCTGGTAACGATGCCAAAACGCTATGACCAGGATCCGGCCAACAAGGCTATCGTGGACGCGCTCAAGGCGCAGAAGAAAGATCCGAGTGGTCCGTACGTCTGGATCACCTATGCGGCCGTACAGTCTCTGGCCACCGCGCTGGATCGTACCGGCAGCAAAGAACCGCTGGATCTGGTGAAAGATTTAAAAGCACACGGGGCGAACACCGTGATTGGGCCGCTGAACTGGGATGAGAAAGGCGATCTGAAGGGATTTGAGTTTGGTGTCTTTAAGTGGCACGCCGACGGGTCATCCTCGGCCGCCAAATAATTATCCCACCGCCCGGCATGACGGGCGGGTATAAAAAGGTTTGCATATGTCCGAGCAGTTTCTCTATTTCCTGCAGCAGATGTTTAACGGCGTTACGCTGGGAAGCACCTACGCGCTGATCGCCATCGGCTATACGATGGTTTACGGCATTATCGGCATGATTAACTTCGCCCACGGCGAGGTTTACATGATCGGTAGCTACGTCTCCTTTATGATCATCGCCGCGCTGATGATGATGGGCATCGACAGCAGCTGGCTGCTGGTCGCCGCCGGGTTTGTCGGCGCGATTGTGATAGCCAGCGCCTACGGCTGGAGCATTGAACGCGTGGCCTATCGGCCGGTGCGCAGCTCCAAGCGTCTGATTGCGCTGATTTCCGCCATCGGGATGTCGATCTTCCTGCAAAACTACGTCAGCCTGACCGAAGGCTCGCGCGACGTGGCGTTGCCAAGCCTGTTTAACGGCCAGTGGATTGTGGGGGCCAGCGAAAACTTCGCGGCGTCTATCACCACCATGCAGCTGGTTATCTGGGTAGTGACCTTTATTGCGATGCTTGCCCTGACGCTGTTCATCCGCTACTCGCGGATGGGACGCGCCTGCCGCGCGTGCGCAGAAGACCTGAAGATGGCGAGCCTGCTCGGCATCAACACCGACCGCGTGATTGCCCTGACCTTCGTGATTGGCGCCGCAATGGCGGCCGTCGCAGGTGTCCTGCTCGGCCAGTTCTACGGCGTGATAAACCCGTACATCGGCTTTATGGCCGGGATGAAAGCCTTTACCGCGGCGGTGCTGGGCGGTATCGGCAGTATTCCGGGCGCGATGATTGGCGGCCTGATCCTGGGCGTGGCGGAAGCGCTCTCCTCGGCGTATCTGAGTACGGAATATAAAGATGTGGTGTCGTTTGCCCTGCTGATTCTGGTTCTGCTGGTAATGCCTACCGGTATTCTGGGCCGTCCGGAGGTAGAGAAAGTATGAAACCGATGCATTTTGCAATGGCGCTGCTCTCTGCCGCCATGTTCTTCGTGCTGGCGGGCGTCTTTATGGGCGTCCAGTTAGGTCTGGATGGGACGAAGCTGGTGGTGGATACCGCCCCCGACATCCGCTGGCAGTGGGTGTTTATCGGCACTGCCGTGGTGTTCCTGTTCCAGCTGCTGCGTCCGCTGTTCCAGAAGTCGCTGAAAAACGTCTCCGGGCCGAAGTTCGTCCTGCCGGCCATCGACGGGTCTACCGTTAAGCAGAAGCTGTTCCTCGTAGCGCTGCTGGTGGCCGCCGTGGCGTGGCCGTTTGTGGTCTCTCGCGGCACCGTGGATATCGCTACCCTGACCATGATCTACGTGATACTCGGTCTCGGTCTGAACGTGGTGGTGGGCTTGTCAGGCCTGCTGGTGCTGGGCTACGGCGGCTTCTACGCCATCGGCGCCTACACCTTCGCGCTGCTGAACCACTATTACGGCCTCGGCTTCTGGACCTGTCTGCCGCTGGCGGGGCTGGTCTCTGCCGCCGCGGGCTTCCTGCTTGGCTTCCCGGTACTGCGCCTGCGCGGTGACTACCTGGCGATTGTGACCTTAGGCTTTGGCGAAATCGTCCGTATCCTGCTGCTGAACAACACTGAAGTGACCGGCGGCCCGAACGGCATCAGCCAGATCCCGAAACCAACCTTCTTCGGCCTGGAATTCAGCCGCACCGCCCGCGAAGGCGGCTGGGACACCTTCAGTAACTTCTTCGGCGTGAAGTATGACCCGTCCGACCGCGTAATCTGGCTCTATCTGGTGGCGCTGCTGCTGGTGGTCATCACCCTGTTCGTGATTAACCGTCTGCTGCGCATGCCGCTGGGCCGCGCGTGGGAAGCGCTGCGTGAAGATGAAATCGCCTGCCGCTCCCTGGGCCTGAACCCGACCCGCATCAAGCTGACCGCGTTCACCATCAGCGCCGCGTTTGCCGGTTTCGCCGGAACGCTGTTTGCCGCCCGTCAGGGCTTCGTTAGCCCGGAATCGTTCACCTTTGCCGAATCCGCCTTTGTGCTGGCCATTGTGGTGCTCGGCGGGATGGGCTCGCAGTTCGCCGTTATCCTCGCGGCCATCCTGCTGGTGGTCTCGCGCGAGCTGATGCGCGACTTTAACGAATACAGCATGTTGATGCTGGGTGGTTTGATGGTGCTGATGATGATCTGGCGTCCGCAGGGCTTGCTGCCGATGACTCGTCCACAGCTGAAGCTGAAACGCACTCAGGCGAAAGGAGAGCAGGCATGAGTCAGCCATTATTATCCGTTAACGGTCTGATGATGCGTTTTGGCGGCCTGCTGGCGGTCAACAATGTGTCACTGGATCTGCACAAGAAAGAGATTGTCTCCCTGATTGGCCCGAACGGCGCGGGGAAAACCACGGTCTTTAACTGCCTGACCGGTTTTTACAAGCCGACGGGCGGCACCATCATGCTGCGCGACAAGCATCTTGAAGGGCTGCCGGGCCAGCAGATTGCCCGCATGGGCGTGGTGCGTACTTTCCAGCACGTGCGTCTGTTCCGCGAGATGACGGTGATTGAGAACCTGCTGGTGGCACAGCATCAGCAGCTGAAAACCGGGCTGTTCTCCGGTCTGCTGAAAACCCCGGCCTTCCGCCGCGCCCAGGATGAAGCGCTCGATCGCGCCGCCACCTGGCTCGATCGAATTGGCCTGCTGCAGCACGCTAACCGTCAGGCGAGCAACCTGGCCTACGGCGACCAGCGTCGTCTGGAGATTGTGCGCTGCATGGTGACCCAGCCGGAGATCCTGATGCTCGACGAACCGGCGGCGGGCCTCAACCCGAAAGAGACCAAAGAGCTGGACGAGCTGATTGCCGAGCTGCGCGATCACCACGACACCACCATTCTGCTGATTGAGCACGACATGAAGCTGGTAATGGGCATTTCCGACCGTATCTACGTGGTTAACCAGGGTACGCCGCTGGCAAACGGCACGCCGGAAGAGATCCGCAACAACCCGGACGTGATCCGCGCATACCTGGGTGAGGCATAAGATGGAAAAAGCGATGTTAACGTTCGACAAGGTCAACGCGCACTACGGCAAGATCCAGGCGCTGCACGATGTCAGCCTGCATATCAATCAGGGTGAAATCGTTACTCTGATTGGCGCCAACGGCGCGGGCAAAACCACGCTGCTCGGCACCCTGTGCGGCGACCCGCGC
Organism: Enterobacter sp. 3U4; assembly: GCF_057224565.1. Lineage (NCBI taxonomy): Bacteria > Pseudomonadati > Pseudomonadota > Gammaproteobacteria > Enterobacterales > Enterobacteriaceae > Enterobacter > Enterobacter sp. 3U4. The sequence continues at coordinate 3,743,984 of NZ_CP136665.1, read as the reverse complement.
GCCACCAGCGGGCGGATTGTGTTTGATGGCAAAGACATTACCGACTGGCAGACCGCCAGAATCATGCGTGAGGCGGTGGCGATTGTCCCGGAAGGGCGTCGCGTCTTCTCGCGTATGACGGTGGAAGAGAACCTGGCGATGGGCGGTTTCTTCGCCCACCGCGATGAATACCAGACCCGCATCAAGTGGGTGTACGAACTCTTCCCGCGCCTGTGGGAGCGCCGCATTCAGCGTGCGGGCACCATGTCCGGCGGCGAGCAGCAGATGCTGGCGATTGGCCGCGCGCTGATGAGCCAGCCGCGCCTGCTGCTGCTGGACGAGCCGTCGCTCGGCCTGGCGCCGATCATCATCCAGCAGATATTCGACACCATCGAACAGCTGCGTAAAGAGGGGATGACCATCTTCCTCGTCGAGCAGAACGCCAACCAGGCGCTGAAGCTGGCTGACCGTGGCTACGTGCTGGAGAACGGCCGCGTGGTGCTGGAAGACACCGGCGACGCGCTGCTGGCGAACGAAGCGGTGCGGAGCGCGTATTTGGGCGGATAGGTAAAAGCAAAAAGGCAACGCAAGTTGCCTTTTTTAGTGTTTTCTCCCTCTCCCCGTGGGAGAGGGCCGGGGTGAGGGCACCAGACCGCACCCAACCATCCAACCCCCTTCACACAACCATCATCCCCCTGACGCCTGGCTGTCACTTATCTGTAAACAAACAGTTATTTTTCTGTCATTCGAGCATGTCATGTTACCTCGCGAGCATAAAACGCGTGATATCGCGCATCCGGCACAATAAGAGAGATGACAATGACATCGTTACGACACACAGCTTTGGGTCTGGCACTGGGTCTGGCTTTTGCGACGAACGCAATGGCTGTCACCACCATTCCGTTCTGGCATTCCATGGAAGGGGAGTTAGGTAAAGAAGTTGACTCCCTGGCGCAGCGTTTCAACGACACCCATCCTGATTACAAAATTGTGCCGGTGTACAAAGGCAACTATGAGCAGAGCCTGAGCGCGGGCATCGCCGCCTTCCGTACCGGTAACGCACCTGCGCTGTTACAGGTTTATGAAGTGGGTACCGCCACCATGATGGCTTCCAAAGCCATCAAGCCGGTCTACGAAGTGTTCAAAGAAGCGGGCATCAACTTCGACGAGTCGCAGTTTGTGCCGACCGTAGCGGGTTACTACACCGACTCCAAAACCGGGCATCTGCTGTCCCAGCCGTTTAACAGCTCCACGCCGGTGCTGTACTACAACAAAGACGCCTTCAAAAAAGCCGGCTTAGATCCGGAGCAGCCGCCAAAAACCTGGCAGGACCTGGCGGAGTACACCGCGAAGCTGAAGGCGGCGGGGATGAAGTGCGGCTACGCCAGCGGCTGGCAGGGCTGGATCCAGATTGAAAACTTCAGCGCCTGGCACGGCCTGCCGGTTGCGACCAAAAACAACGGCTTCGACGGCACCGACGCGGTACTGGAGTTCAACAAGCCGGAGCAGGTGAAGCATATTGCGCTGCTGGAAGAACTCAACAAGAAGGGCGACTTCAGCTACTTCGGGCGTAAAGACGAATCCACCGAGAAGTTCTACAACGGCGACTGCGCCATTACCACCGCCTCGTCCGGCTCGCTGGCGGATATCCGTCACTACGCCAAATTCAACTACGGCGTGGGCATGATGCCGTACGACGCTGACGTGAAGGGCGCGCCGCAGAACGCCATCATCGGCGGAGCTAGCCTGTGGGTCATGCAGGGTAAAGATAAGGGCACCTACAAAGGGGTGGCCGAGTTCCTCGATTTCCTGGCGAAGCCTGAAAACGCCGCCGAATGGCACCAGAAGACCGGCTACCTGCCAATCACCAAAGCGGCTTATGACCTGACCCGCGAGCAGGGCTTCTACAGCAAGAACCCGGGCGCGGACATCGCAACGCGTCAGATGCTGAACAAGCCGCCGTTGCCGTTCACTAAAGGCCTGCGCCTGGGCAATATGCCGCAGATCCGCACCATTGTGGATGAAGAGCTGGAAAGCGTGTGGACCGGGAAGAAAACGCCACAGCAGGCGCTGGACTCTGCGGTAGAGCGCGGGAATCAGCTGTTGCGCCGCTTTGAGCAGTCGACTAAGTCGTAATCGTTGACATGCCCGGTGGCGCTTCGCTTACCGGGCCTACGGGGATCGTGCGGGCTGATGCCCTCACCCCAACCCTCTCCCACGGGAGAGGGAGAAATATTTGTAGGCCGGGTAAGGCGTAGCCGCCACCCGGCATTGCTCAGGAACCCAATCTCAATGTCACCATCCCGTCCGGTGTTTCGCTCCCGCTGGCTGCCGTACCTGTTGGTCGCGCCCCAGCTGGTCATCACCGTTATCTTCTTTATCTGGCCTGCGGGCGAAGCGCTGTGGTACTCGGTACAAAGCGTCGATCCGTTTGGGCTCTCCAGCCAGTTTGTCGGGCTGGACAACTTTACCGCGCTGTTCCATGACAGCTACTACCTGGACTCCTTCTGGACGACGATGAAGTTCAGCGCGCTGGTGACCGTCAGCGGCCTTGTTGCCTCGCTGTTTTTCGCCGCGCTGGTGGATTACGTGGTGCGCGGCAGTCGTATTTATCAGACCCTGATGCTGCTGCCTTATGCCGTGGCACCCGCCGTCGCCGCCGTGCTGTGGATTTTCCTGTTTAACCCCGGCCGCGGGTTGATTACCCATTTCCTGGCAGAGTTCGGCTACGACTGGAACCACGCCCAGAACAGCGGTCAGGCCATGTTCCTGGTGGTGTTTGCCTCGGTGTGGAAGCAGATCAGCTATAACTTCCTGTTCTTCTTTGCCGCGCTGCAGTCCATCCCGCGCTCGCTGGTGGAAGCCGCCGCGATTGACGGCGCAGGGCCGATTCGTCGTTTCTTCAGGCTGTCGCTGCCGCTGATCGCCCCGGTGAGCTTCTTCCTGCTGGTGGTTAACCTCGTGTACGCCTTCTTCGATACCTTCCCGGTGATCGACGCGGCGACCGCAGGCGGTCCGGTACAGGCGACGACCACGCTTATCTATAAGATCTACCGCGAAGGTTTCGCCGGGCTGGATCTCTCGGCCTCCGCCGCGCAGTCGGTGGTGCTGATGTTCCTCGTCATCATCCTCACGGTGGTGCAGTTCCGCTATGTTGAAAGTAAGGTGCGCTACCAATGATTGAGAACCGTCGCGGGCTGACGATTTTCAGCCATACCATGCTGATTCTGGGGATTATCGTCATTCTGTTCCCGCTGTATGTGGCCTTTGTCGCCGCCACGCTGGACACCAAAGCGGTGTTCGATACGCCGATGACGCTGATCCCAGGCGGACATCTTTTCGAGAACATGAAGACCATCTGGACCCAGGGCGTGGGCGCCAACAGCGCGCCGTTCTGGCTGATGATGCTCAACAGCTTCATCATGGCGTTCGGCATTACCGTCGGCAAAATTACGGTGTCGATGCTCTCGGCCTTCGCCATCGTCTGGTTCCGCTTTCCGCTGCGTAACCTGTTTTTCTGGATGATTTTTATCACTCTGATGCTGCCGGTAGAGGTGCGTATCTTCCCGACGGTGGAGGTGATCGCCAACCTGAAGATGCTCGACAGCTACGCGGGCTTAACCCTGCCGTTAATGGCCTCGGCGACCGCCACCTTCCTGTTCCGCCAGTTCTTTATGACCCTGCCGGACGAGTTGATTGAAGCGGCGCGCATCGACGGCGCATCGCCGATGCGCTTCTTCCGCGACATCGTGCTGCCGCTGTCGAAAACCAACCTTGCGGCGCTGTTTGTGATCACCTTTATCTACGGTTGGAACCAGTACCTGTGGCCGCTGCTGATTATTCAGGACGTCAATCTCGGCACCGCCGTGGCGGGCATCAAAGGCATGATCGCCACTGGCGAAGGCACCACCCTCTGGAACCAGGTGATGGCGGCGATGCTGCTCACCCTTATCCCACCCGTAGTCATTGTTTTAGCCATGCAGCGCGCGTTTGTCCGCGGCCTGGTCGATAGCGAGAAATAAGATGGCAGGTTTAAAACTTCAGGCAGTAACCAAAAGCTGGGACGGCAAAACCCAGGTTATCCAGCCGCTCACGCTCGACGTGGCGGACGGGGAGTTTATCGTGATGGTTGGCCCGTCCGGCTGTGGCAAATCTACCCTGCTGCGCATGGTGGCGGGACTGGAGCGCGTGACCTCCGGGGATATCTGGATTGACCGCCAGCGCGTCACCGAGATGGAGCCGAAAGACCGCGGCATCGCGATGGTTTTCCAGAACTACGCTCTCTATCCGCACATGAGCGTGGAGGAGAACATGGCCTGGGGGCTGAAAATCCGCGGCATGGGCAAAGGCCATATTGAGGAGCGCGTGAAAGAAGCCGCCCGCATTCTGGAGCTGGACGGCCTGCTCAAGCGCCGCCCGCGCGAGCTCTCCGGCGGCCAGCGCCAGCGCGTGGCGATGGGGCGCGCCATCGTACGCGATCCGGCGGTATTCCTCTTCGACGAGCCGCTCTCTAACCTCGACGCCAAGCTGCGCGTGCAGATGCGGCTCGAGCTGCAGCAGCTGCACCGTCGTCTGAAAACCACGTCACTGTACGTTACCCACGATCAGGTCGAAGCCATGACCCTCGCCCAGCGCGTGATGGTGATGAACAAAGGCGTTGCCGAGCAGATTGGTACCCCGGTGGAGGTCTACGAGAAACCGGCCACCCGTTTCGTGGCGAGCTTTATCGGCAGCCCGGCGATGAACCTGCTCGAAGGGCGCATCAGCAGCGCGGGCTCGCACTTTGAGCTGGAAAGCGGGATGGCATTGCCGATCAACTGGTACTATCGTGGCTACGCCGGGCGTAAGATGACGCTCGGTATCCGCCCGGAACATATCGGTTTAACCTCTCAGGCGGAAGGCGGCGTGCCGCTGGTGATGGACACGCTGGAGATGTTGGGTGCAGATAACCTGGCGCACGGGCGCTGGGGCGAGCAAAAAATGGTAGTGCGCCTGGCGCATCAGGAGCGCCCGCAAGCAGGCAACACGCTGTGGCTGCACCTGCCGGAAAACCATCTGCACCTGTTTGACGGTGAAACAGGACAACGAGTATGAGCAACTGGCCTTATCCCCACGTCGTCGCCCACCGGGGCGGCGGTAAGCTGGCGCCGGAAAACACGCTGGCGGCGATTGACGTTGGCGCGCGCTACGGTCACACGATGATCGAGTTCGACGCCAAGCTGTCGAAAGACGGCGAAATTTTCCTGCTGCATGACGATAATCTTGAACGCACCAGCAACGGCTGGGGCGTGGCGGGCGAGCTGCCGTGGCGCGATCTGCTGAAGGTAGACGCCGGAAGCTGGTACAGCGGCGAATTCAAAGGCGAACCGCTGCCGCTGCTGGCGGAAGTGGCCGATCGCTGTCGCCAGCACGGCATGATGGCCAATATCGAAATCAAACCGACCACCGGCACCGGGCCGCTGACCGGCAAAGTGATTGCCCTCGCCGCACGCGAGCTGTGGGAAGGGATGACCGCGCCGCTGCTGTCATCATTTGAAATCGATGCGCTGGAGGCTGCGCAGGAGGCCGCACCGGAGCTGCCGCGCGGGCTTCTGCTTGACGAGTGGCGCGAGGACTGGCGAGAGCTGACGACGCGCCTGGCGTGTGTCTCTATCCATCTCAATCACAGGCTGCTGGATGAGGCGCGGGTGAAGATGCTGAAAGACGCGGGTCTGCATATTCTGGTCTACACAGTTAATAGACCCCAGCGTGCAGCCGAACTGCTGCGCTGGGGCGTGGATAGCATCTGTACCGATGCTATCGACCTGATCGGCCCGGACTTTAGTTCTGCGGATTAAGCATACTGCCATTCGACTGCGGCGGCAGCATATGCTGCTGTCCGCTGCCTGACGACGTCATTCCCCCTAACATCCCGCCGTTTTTATTCGGCAGCGGCTGCTCGCGCACCTGCCCCTGCTGCACGCGCTGGGTGTTGGCGTTCATCTGATTTTGCAGGCTTTGCTGCTGCATCTGGGTCTGCGTTCTCAGTTGCTGATTAAGCATCCCTTTCTGCTGCTGTTGCTGGCTCATCATCTCGGTCTGCATACGCTGCTGACTCGGGATAACATAGCCCTGCTGGTTCGGGTTGTTCATGGTGTTGAGTGGCTGTGCGAGCGCGGCAAACGGGATCAGCGCCGTAAGAATCATCAAGCGTTTCATTGTCATTTCCTCCTTTTGAGGTCTCTCTTAAGTTTACCCTGATTTCACCATGACGATGATTTTTTAGGAGTTGTGAACCAGGCTTAAGCGGGGAATATGGATCCCTTCACCTGGAGAACAATAATCATGAAACCAACGTTTTTGCGCTGGGTCGCCCTCGCCGCGCTGATGGCAGGAGGTACATTTAGCGTGGCGGCCAACCCGCCCGCGGCGCCTCCGGTCTCTTACGGCGTGGAGGAAGATGTTTTTCATCCCGTGCGGGCAACCCATGGCATGGTGGCATCCGTGGATGCGCTGGCGACCCGCGTGGGCGTCGATATTCTCAGGCAGGGCGGTAACGCGGTGGATGCCGCGGTCGCCGTCGGCTACGCGCTGGCGGTGACGCACCCGCAGGCGGGGAACCTGGGCGGTGGCGGCTTTATGATGCTGCGCACCAAAGACGGGAAAACCACCGCCATCGACTTCCGTGAAATGGCGCCTTCTCAGGCGTCACGGGACATGTTCCTCGACGACCAGGGGAACCCGGACAGTAAAAAATCCCTGACCTCGCATCTCGCGTCCGGCACGCCGGGCACCGTTGCGGGCTTCTCGCTGGCGCTCGAAAAATACGGCACGATGCCGCTGAACAAGGTGGTGCAGCCTGCCATCAAGCTGGCGCGGGAGGGCTTTGTGGTAAACGACGCGCTGGCAGACGACCTCAAAACCTACGGTAGCGAAGTCATTCCGAATCACGAAAACAGCAAGGCTATCTTCTGGAAAGACGGTGAACCGCTGAAGAAGGGCGACAGGCTGGTACAAAAGAACCTTGCTAAAAGCCTGGAGCTGATTGCGGAGCACGGTCCGGACGCCTTCTACAAAGGGGCGATTGCCGACCAGATTGCGGAAGAGATGCAGAAGAACGGCGGTCTTATCACCAAAGCGGATCTGGCGGACTACAAGGCGGTGGAGCGCGAGCCGATTAGCGGCACCTACCGCGGCTATGAGGTCTTCTCCATGCCGCCGCCGTCTTCCGGGGGCATTCACATCGTGCAGATCCTCAACATTCTTGAAAACTTCGATATGCACAAGTTCGGCTTCGGCAGCGCGGATGCCATGCAGGTGATGGCGGAAGCGGAAAAACGCGCCTATGCTGACCGCTCGGAATATCTCGGCGATCCGGACTTCGTGAAGGTGCCGTGGCAGGCGCTGACTAACAAAGCCTATGCCAAATCTATTGCCGATCAGATCGACATCAACAAGGCTAAGCCGTCGAGCGAGATCCGCCCCGGCAAGCTGGCGCCGTATGAAAGCAACCAGACCACCCACTTCTCGGTGGTAGATAAAGACGGTAACGCGGTGGCGGTGACCTATACGCTCAATACCACCTTTGGCACCGGGATTGTGGCGGGCAACAGCGGCATCCTGCTGAACAACGAGATGGATGACTTCTCCGCCAAGCCGGGCGTGCCGAACGTCTACGGGCTGGTCGGCGGCGATGCGAATGCGGTAGGGCCGAAGAAACGTCCGCTGTCGTCCATGTCGCCCACCATCGTGGTAAAAGACGGGAAAACCTGGCTGGTGACCGGCAGCCCAGGCGGCAGCCGGATTATCACCACCGTGCTACAAATGGTGGTGAACAGCATCGACTTTGGGATGAACGTCGCCGAAGCGACCAACGCCCCGCGTTTCCATCACCAGTGGCTGCCAGATGAGCTGCGCGTCGAGAAGGGCTTTAGCCCGGATACCATCAAGCTGCTGGAGCAGCGCGGTCAAAAGGTGGCGGTGAAAGAGGCGATGGGCAGCACGCAGAGCATTATGGTGGGACCGGACGGGGCGCTGTTTGGCGCATCGGACCCGCGTTCAGTGGATGATTTGTCGGCGGGGTACTAATGTGTTGCCCGGTGGCGCTGCGCTTACCGGGCCTACAACTGCATGAACGTAGGCCGGGTAAGGCGAAGCCGCCACCCGGCAAATAACTACTTCATTCTCGCCATATAATACGCATCCACATACTCGCCGTTGCGTAGTCCATAGCGCTTTCCTGTGCCTTCGATCTCAAATCCGTGCTTTTTGTACACCGCGATCGCCGGTTCGTTATCAACAAACACCGTCAGCTCAATACGATCGACGCGCAGCCAGTTGTCGCACATATCAATCATGGTGCGCATCAGCGCGCTGGCTACGCCTCGGTTTTGCCACTGTGCGCCTACGCAAATCCCAAAATCAGCCACATGGCTGCGACGTGGGCGTTGCGCGACGGCGATGCACAGATGTCCGGCGACATTACCATCTATGCAGGCGACAAGCTGCTTGATGCCGGGCTGGTCGGATAGCCGTTCTTGCCACATGTGTTCAGAGGGGTGAGGAACCTGTAGCGTGTTGTGGTACACCTCCGGCTGGGCGTGGATCTGACGAATGGCGTCATAATCTTTCGGTTCCGCGTGGCGTATCACTATCTCACTCATTCCTTGTTCCTCAGTCAGTTAAACGTCCCTTCCAACATCAATGACTTTAAAATTTGAGTCAACCGCTATTTTTTGCAAAAAGTATTGGACAAGTGCGAATGAGAATGATTATTATTGCTCTGCATTCAGGAAGACCCCTACGGGAACCTGAAAGCACGACATTGCTCACATTGCTTCCAGTATTACTTTAGCCAGCTTTTAGCTGGCTTTTTTTTTGTTATGGTTAGACTCAGTAACCTTCCAAAAGGACTGAGCTATGACACTACATTGCGCATTTATTGGATTTGGTAAAAGTACGACCCGCTACCACCTGCCGTATGTTCTAAACCGTAAAGACAGCTGGCATGTGGCCCATATCTACCGCCGCCGCGCGAAGCCGGAAGAGCAGTCTCCGCAGTATTCTCATATCCATTTCACCAGCGATCTTGATGAAGTGCTTAACGATCCGCAGGTCAAACTGGTTGTCGTCTGCACCCATGCCGACAGCCACTTCGACTACGCGAAGCGCGCGCTGGAAGCGGGCAAAAACGTGCTGGTAGAAAAGCCGTTCACCCCGACTATCGCCGAAGCGAAGGAACTGTTCACGCTGGCGAAAAGCAAAGGCCTGACCGTTACGCCGTATCAGAACCGTCGCTTTGACAGCTGCTTCCTGACGGCGAAAAAAGCGATTGAAAGCGGCAAGCTGGGCGACATCGTGGAAATCGAAAGTCATTTCGATTACTACCGTCCGATGGCGGAAACGCAACCCGGACTGCCGCAGGATGGTTCGTTCTACGGGCTGGGGGTGCACACCATGGACCAGATCATCTCCCTGTTTGGCCGACCGGACCACGTGGCGTATGACATCCGCAGCCTGCGTAATAAAGCCAACCCGGACGATACTTTTGAAGCGCAGCTGTTCTACGGCGACCTGAAAGCCATCGTCAAAACCAGCCATCTGGTGAAGATCGACTACCCGAAATTTATCGTTCACGGCACCCGAGGCTCGTTCATTAAGTACGGTATCGACCAGCAGGAGACCAGCCTGAAGGCTAACATCATGCCGGGCGAACCGGGTTTTGCGGCGGATGATTCTGTGGGCGTCCTGGAGTACGTGAACGATGAGGGCGTAACGGTCAGGGAGGAGCTGAAACCGGAAACTGGCGACTATGGCCGCGTCTACGATGCGCTGTTTGAGACCCTCACAAACGGCGCGCCGAATTACGTCAAGGAATCTGACGTTCTGACCAACCTCGAAATCCTTGAGCGGGCCTTCGAGCAGGCTTCTCCTGCCACGATAACCCTTGCGAAATAAGCAAAAACGGCTCCTCTGCGCTTGTTCATAATTTTTGAACAGAGGAGTCAATTTTCACCCTCTATGATCCCAGGCGGTTTGCGTCCACACTTACTCCATCGAAACGAACTGAGGGTGAAACAATGATCTACTTACGCAAAGCAAACGAACGTGGTCACGCGAATCATGGCTGGCTGGACTCATGGCATTCATTCTCGTTTGCCGACTACTACGACCCGAACTTCATGGGCTTCTCCGCACTGCGCGTGATTAACGACGACGTGATTGATGCAGGCCAGGGCTTCGGTACCCACCCGCACAAAGACATGGAAATCCTGACCTATGTACTGGAAGGGGCGGTTGAGCACCAGGACAGCATGGGTAACAAAGAGCAGGTTCCGGCGGGCGAGTTCCAGATTATGAGCGCGGGTACCGGGGTGCGTCACTCCGAGTACAACCCGAGCAAAACGGAAAAACTGCACCTGTATCAAATCTGGATCATTCCAGAAGAGACCGGCATCACCCCGCGTTACGAGCAGCGCCGCTTCGACGCGAAACAGGGCAAACAGCTGGTGCTCTCCCCGGATGCGCGTGAAGGTTCCCTGAAAGTGCATCAGGATATGGAGCTGTACCGCTGGGCGCTGGCGAAAGACGAACAGTCTGTCCATCAGATTGCCGCCAACCGCCGCGTCTGGATCCAGGTGGTGAAAGGTGAAGTGTCAATCAACGGCACCAAAGCAACCACCGCCGATGGTCTGGCCATCTGGGATGAGCAGGCGCTCTCCGTGCATGCCGACAGCGAAAGTGAAATCCTGCTGTTTGACCTGCCGCCGGTATAAATAATTACTCAACCTTCCCTTTAAACGGGGAAGGTTGAGCTTTGTACGTGATAAACTGAGCAAATCTCTCACTTCAAGATTTCTCAGGACGATGAAAAAGAAACGCCCCGTACTTCAGGATGTCGCCGATCGCGTCGGTGTGACCAAAATGACGGTCAGCCGTTTTTTACGTAACCCGGAACAGGTTTCCGTGGCGTTACGTGGCAAGATTGCCGCTGCCCTTGATGAACTGGGTTACATCCCCAACCGCGCGCCCGATATTCTCTCCAATGCGACCAGCCGCGCGGTGGGCGTTCTGCTTCCTTCTTTGACCAACCAGGTTTTTGCCGAAGTATTGCGTGGAATCGAAAGCGTCACCGATGCTTTTGGCTATCAGACCATGCTCGCCCACTACGGGTACAAGCCGGAACTCGAAGAGGAACGCCTTGAATCGATGCTTTCCTGGAACATTGACGGCCTGATTTTAACCGAACGTACCCACACTGCCCGCACGCTCAAAATGATCGAAGTGGCGGGTATCCCTGTGGTGGAGCTGATGGACAGCCAGTCGCCGTGCCTCGATATCGCCGTTGGGTTCGATAACTTCGAAGCGGCGCGCCAGATGACGGCGGCCATCATCGCCCGCGGGCATCGCCACATCGCCTATCTGGGTGCGCGTCTTGATGAACGTACTATCATCAAACAGAAGGGATACGAGCAGGCGATGCTCGACGCAAACTTAACCCCGTACAGCGTGATGGTGGAGCAGTCCTCTTCCTATACGTCGGGTATTGAGCTGATGCGTCAGGCGCGACGCGAGTATCCGCAACTGGACGGTATTTTCTGTACCAACGATGACCTTGCGGTCGGCGCGGCGTTTGAGTGTCAGCGTCTGGGGCTGAAGATCCCTGATGATATGGCGATCGCCGGTTTCCACGGACATGACATCGGCCAGGTGATGGAGCCGCGTCTGGCGAGCGTCCTGACCCCGCGTGAACGTATGGGCCGCATTGGCGCAGAACGCCTGCTGGCGCGCATTCGTGGCGAGACGGTTACCCCGAAAATGTTAGATTTAGGTTTCACCTTGTCACCGGGTGGATCTATTTGAACTGACAAATTTGAAGTAGCTCACACTTATTCACTTCGCGCACGTTTGGATATTGCTTCTCTTTTGCCCCGGCAGGACAATGTTACCGATAACTGTTACCCGTAACAATTGACTGAGGGACACCCTTTGAGCACGACTAATCACGATCACCACGTCTACGTCCTGATGGGCGTTTCCGGTAGCGGGAAATCAGCCGTAGCCAGCGAAGTGGCGCATCAACTCCAGGCTGCGTTCCTTGATGGCGACTTCCTCCATCCGCGCAGCAACATCATGAAAATGGCCTCCGGCGAGCCGCTGAACGACGACGATCGCAAACCGTGGTTGCAGGCGCTGAACGACGCCGCGTTCGCTATGCAGCGGACCAACAAAGTCTCCCTGATCGTCTGTTCCGCGCTGAAAAAAACCTACCGCGACCTGCTGCGCGACGGTAACCCGAACCTCTCTTTCATCTACCTGAAAGGGGATTTCGAGGTGATTGAAAGCCGCCTGAAGGCGCGTAAAGGTCACTTCTTCAAAACCCAGATGCTGGTAACGCAGTTCGAAGCGCTGCAGGAGCCGGGTGAAGACGAGAAAGACGTCTTAGTGGTTGATATCGATCAGTCACTGGAGGGTGTTGTTGCCAGCACCATCGAGGTCATCAATAAAAGGCAGTAAGTTTTGAGTACATTAACGCTAGTTTTGACGGCAGTAGGTTCCGTGTTGCTGCTGCTGTTTTTAGTGATGAAGGCGCGTATGCACGCCTTTGTTGCTTTGATGGTGGTTTCTATTGGTGCTGGTCTCTTTTCCGGTATGCCGCTCGACAAGATCGCCGCGACGATGGAAAAAGGGATGGGCGGTATGCTGGGCTTCCTGGCGATTGTAGTCGCGCTGGGCGCGATGTTTGGCAAGATTTTGCACGAGACGGGCGCGGTCGACCAGATTGCCGTCAAGATGCTGAAATCCTTTGGCCACAGCCGCGCGCACTACGCGATTGGTCTGGCCGGTCTGATTTGCGCGCTGCCGCTGTTCTTCGAAGTGGCCGTTGTGCTGCTGATAAGCGTCGCATTCTCCATGGCGCGCCATACCGGCACTAACCTCGTGAAGCTGGTCATTCCGCTGTTTGCGGGCGTGGCGGCTGCTGCGGCGTTTCTGCTGCCGGGGCCTGCGCCGATGCTGCTCGCATCCCAGATGCACGCTGACTTTGGCTGGATGATCCTGATCGGCCTGTGCGCGGCAATTCCGGGGATGATTATTGCCGGCCCGCTGTGGGGCAACTTCATCAGCCGTTACGTTGAGCTGCATATTCCGGACGACGTCACCGAGCCGCACCTGGGCGAGGGCAAAATGCCGTCCTTCGGCTTCAGCCTGTCGCTGATCCTGCTGCCGCTGGTGCTGGTGGGTCTGAAAACTATCGCCGCGCGCTTTGTGCCGGTGGGTTCCAGCGCCTATGAATGGTTCGAGTTCATCGGTCACCCGTTCACGGCGATCCTGGTGGCCTGTCTGGTGGCGATTTACGGCCTGGCGATGCGTCAGGGGATGCCAAAAGACCGGGTGATGGAGATCTGCGGTGCCGCGCTGCAGCCTGCGGGTATTATCCTGCTGGTGATCGGTGCCGGCGGCGTGTTCAAGCAGGTGCTGGTGGATTCCGGCGTGGGCCCGGCTCTCGGCGAAGCGCTGACCGGGATGGGCCTGCCGATTGCGGTCACCTGCTTCGTGCTGGCTGCGGCGGTGCGTATCATCCAGGGTTCCGCAACCGTGGCGTGTTTAACCGCCGTGGGTCTGGTGATGCCGGTGATTGAACAGCTGAACTACTCCGGTGCGCAGATGGCGGCGCTGTCTATCTGTATCGCGGGCGGTTCGATTGTGGTCTCTCACGTTAACGACGCAGGCTTCTGGCTGTTCGGTAAATTTACCGGCGCCACCGAAGCGCAAACCCTGAAAACCTGGACGCTGATGGAGACCATCCTCGGCACGACGGGTGCGATTGTCGGGATGATTGCCTTTACGCTGCTCAGCTAAACGCGGTGATTTAACAAGGCTAAAAATAAGGCCCGGTAGCGTAAGCGCTTACCGGGCCTTTTTATTATGCAGAACACCAGGCCGGGTCAGGTGAAACCACCACCCGGCTTTTTCACATCACTCGCCCTGCGTCGCGCTCTCAATCGTCAAACGTACATCCGACGTAATCAGTTCAGCCAGCATCTGGTAAACCTTCAGCGTCTCTTCCGGCTCGGCATCGCCCGTATCGCTGATGAAACCTTCGTCACGCAGCGTCAGGACCAGAGAACTGAAGACCGCTTTGTCGAAGAATTCAGGGGCGTTAATGCCGTGCAGAACGGACAGGCGCTGTGCCAGCGTCCGGCTCTCTTTCTCAAGCGTACCGCGGTTGATAGACGGGTTCGCACTCAGCAGCCAGAACGTAATGGCGTAGCGCTGCAGCGTTTCGCGCGCACCGGCCGCCAGCAGTTGCAGGGTACGGGAACGCGACGGATTGATGTGCAATTCGTCGTTTGAGACGGTGATCAACCCCTGACGACGCAGCTCTTCCGTCAGTTTGTCCAGTTCGCCCGCCAGCTCATCTTTGCTCCAGCGCAGGAACAGCTCCGCTTTCAGCATCGGATAGAGCGTCTCAACGTGACGCAATAGTTCCTGACGCGAGATACGGCGATGCTGGGTGATGATAGCCGCCATGAGCGACGGCAGCATCAGCATATGGGTGATGTTGTTGCGGTAGTAGGTCATCAGAACTGCCTGCTCGCGCGGCAGAATGATGATGTCGCCGATCGTGTCCTTTTCGACTTCAAACTTGTTCATCTGCAGCGCGTGATCGATAAGCTCACTGGCGGTAGCAGAAGGCACGGTTGAATCAACGGAATACGGCACGTTGCGCATCATGTCCAGATAGCAATCCAGCTGCTCCGTGAGCTGTTCACGGGTCAGCGAGCGCTGACGCGAAGCCAGAAGAGCCGTACAGCACAGGTTCATGGCGTTAGCCGCACCGGCGTTGTTAATGCGCACCATCAGCTCGGACGCGATGCCGTTGACCGTTGGCGTCAGCCAGGCCGGGCGAATCGCCTCGATAGGATCGATGGATTCGCGCCACTCGGGAACGTGATGGTTCAGGTACGTCATTAACGGCATTGGTTCGCCGAAGTTCACGTAGCCCTGACCGAGATTGCGTAGCTTGCTCAGGCCGCGCAGCATCTGCGGCAGGCTCTCTTTCTCTTTGGTCGCACCGCGCAGCTCTTTGGCATACGTGCCCACTTCCATCACGTGCTCATAGCCAATGTAGATTGGCACAAGCGTGATGGGACGGGTTCCTCCGCGCAGCATCGCCTGGATGGTCATCGACAGCGTGCCGGTCTTCGGATCGAGCAGACGTCCGGTACGGGAACGACCGCCCTCAACGAAGTACTCGACGGAATAGCCGCGGCTAAACAGCTCGCCCAGATACTCGCGGAACACGGTGGAGTAGAGCTTGTTGCCCTTGAAGGTACGACGAATAAAGAAGGCGCCCAGGCGGCGGAAAATCGGACCTGCTGGCCAGAAATTCAGGTTGATACCGGCAGCAATGTGCGGCGGTACCAGCCCCTGGTGATAGAGCACGTAGGAAAGGAGCAGGTAGTCCATGTGGCTGCGGTGGCAGGGAACATAGACAATCTCATGGCCATCATGCGCCAGTTGGCGTACACGCTCGGCGTTATGAACGTTGATGCCCTGATACAGGCGGTTCCAGGTAAAACCGAGAATGCGATCGGACAGGCGAATCATCTCGTAGGAGAAGTTCGCTGCAATCTCTTCCATCAGCGCAATGGCGTTCTGCTGGGCTTTCTCATGCGAAATTTTCTTGCTGCGCGCTTCGTCTTCAACGGCGCGGGCAATCGCTTTGGATGCCAACAGCTTGTTGAACAGATCCTGACGCGCCGGGAGACGCGGCCCTACGGCAGCCAGGCGCTGACGGGCGAAGTGCATACGCGCCACGCGCGCCAGTTTTTGCGCGATGATCTTGTCCGTGCCGTGCTCGTCCGCCATTCGACGCAGCGAAACGGAAGGGGAGAAACGCACGAAGCTGTCGCGTCCCAGCCAGGAGACCGCGAAGAACTTCTGGATGCCGTTAAGCATGCGCAGCGGCGGATTCTCTTCACCTTTTTCACGGCCCGGACGACGACCAAACATCACCGATACCGGCACCATCTGCACATCCAGATCGGGATTGCTGCGGTGCAGGTCGAGATAGTCGTGGAACAGCTTGATGGACTCTTCTTTTGGCGTGTAATAGGTAAACACGCGAGGTCCACCGTGAATGAACACGTAGCGCGGCAGCAATGTACCGTCAACTTCCAGCGGTTCAAGCGGGTCAGGTAAATCATGCGCCAGACACTGGGCGCGAAGCGTCAGTAAGTCAGCCTTCGAGTTATAAGGCAAAACGTACATAATGGGACGTGACGTATCGAGCCCCAATTCCAGCGCGGGTTCTGCTGGGATAGACTTGCTTTTTACCAGGAT
This sequence comes from Enterobacter sp. 3U4, assembly GCF_057224565.1. Lineage (NCBI taxonomy): Bacteria > Pseudomonadati > Pseudomonadota > Gammaproteobacteria > Enterobacterales > Enterobacteriaceae > Enterobacter > Enterobacter sp. 3U4. The sequence continues at coordinate 3,727,679 of NZ_CP136665.1, read as the reverse complement.
GCTTAATGGTAAATTAAGTAATTTGTAGTAAATTCGTGGCCAGCCGGACATAAACGATGTAAAGCCTCTGGTTAATAATGCAATTGCGGCGCAAGGATAACAGAAAGCGCGCAAAATTTCTGTTGTTACCCGTCATACTTCAGGCTGTAGCGAAACGCGCTACAGTTCCTGTTACTGACGCTTTTTTTCATAAAAGGTTCTTTTAATGGCCAATAATACCACTGGGTTAACGCGTATCATCAAAGCCGCCGGTTATTCATGGAAAGGTTTCCGTGCCGCGTGGATCAACGAAGCCGCCTTTCGCCAGGAGGGCGTCGCCGCTATCATCGCGGTGATCGTCGCCTGTTTCCTTGATGTTGATGCTATTACCCGCGTACTTCTTATCGGTTCCGTGCTTCTGGTGATGATAGTGGAAATTCTTAATAGCGCTATTGAAGCCGTTGTTGATCGCATTGGTTCCGATTTCCACGAGCTTTCTGGCCGCGCAAAAGACATGGGCTCTGCTGCCGTGTTGCTGGCGATTATCACTGCCGTTATCACCTGGGTCACGCTGCTTTGGTCACATTTCCGATGAGCCTCGAGGAATAATTAAGTCCCTGGTTTTTTGTGCAGTTTTTGGTTCCAAAATCGCCTTTGACTGTATATACTCACAGCATAACTGTATATACACCCAGGGGGCGGAATGAAAGCGTTAACGACCAGGCAACAAGAGGTGTTTGATCTCATCCGGGATCATATCGGCCAGACGGGTATGCCACCCACGCGTGCGGAAATCGCGCAGCGTCTGGGCTTCCGTTCTCCGAATGCTGCTGAAGAACACCTGAAAGCGCTGGCGCGTAAAGGCGTGATTGAGATTGTTTCAGGTGCGTCACGCGGCATCCGCCTGCTGGTGGAAGAAGAGACGGGCATTCCGCTGATAGGCCGTGTTGCTGCTGGTGAGCCTTTACTGGCTCAGCAGCACATTGAAGGCCATTACCAGGTCGATCCTGGCATGTTCAAACCGAGCGCTGATTTCCTGCTGCGCGTTAGCGGTATGTCGATGAAAGACATCGGCATTCTTGACGGCGATCTGCTTGCGGTGCACAAAACGCAGGATGTGCGAAACGGCCAGGTGGTTGTGGCGCGCATTGATGACGAAGTGACGGTTAAGCGTCTGAAAAAACAGGGTAACAGCGTACAGTTGCTGCCTGAAAACAGCGAGTTTTCACCCATTGTGGTCGATCTCCGCGAACAGAACTTCTCTATCGAAGGACTGGCGGTTGGGGTGATCCGCAACGGTGAATGGCTGTAACCTCTTCCCGACAGGCTATGGCACCGCTGTAGCCTGATTCATTCCCCACTCCCGGTATTTTTTCATGTCACTGCTGACGGCATCCGATAAGGCATTGTGGCGTCTTGCTCTGCCGATGATCTTCTCCAATATTACGGTTCCCTTGCTGGGTCTGGTCGATACTGCCGTTATTGGTCATCTTGATTCGCCTGTTTATCTTGGCGGCGTGGCGATTGGCGCGACGGCAACCAGCTTCCTGTTTATGCTGCTGCTCTTTTTGCGCATGAGCACCACCGGGCTCACGGCACAGGCTTATGGTGCAAAAGATCCGCTGCGTCTGGCGCGCGCGCTGGTGCAGCCGCTGATCCTCGCGCTTGGCGCGGGGGCGTTAATCGTTTTATTACGTACTCCCCTGATCGACCTTGCGCTCCATGTTGTTGGCGGCAGCGAGGCGGTATTAGAGCAGGCGCGACGTTTCCTTGAAATCCGCTGGCTCAGCGCACCCGCCTCGCTGGCTAACCTGGTTCTGCTCGGGTGGCTACTGGGCGTGCAGTACGCCCGTGCACCAGTGATTTTGCTGGTGGTAGGCAACCTTCTCAACATTGTGCTGGATGTCTGGCTGGTAATGGGCCTGCATATGAACGTGCAGGGCGCGGCGCTGGCGACGGCAATTGCCGAATACGGAACCTTTATCATTGGTCTGTGGATGGTCTGGCGCGTGCTGGCGATGCGCGGGATCTCCCTTGCGCAGCTCAAAACCGCATGGCGCGGCAATATCCGTAAGCTGCTGGCCCTCAATCGTGACATCATGCTGCGCTCGCTGCTGCTTCAGCTCTGCTTCGGCGCGCTGACGGTTTTCGGGGCTCGGCTGGGGCCAGAAATCGTTGCGGTCAATGCAGTATTGATGACGCTTCTGACCTTTACCGCCTACGCGCTGGACGGTTTTGCCTATGCGGTTGAAGCGCATTCCGGACAGGCGTACGGCGCGCGCGAAAGCGGGCAGCTTCGGGACGTCTGGCGGGCAGCCTGCCGTCAGTCTGGGCTGGTGGCGCTGGCGTTCGGCCTGGTTTACGCCTGCTTTGGTGAGCAGATCGTTGCATTGCTTACGTCTCTTCCTGCGCTGCGCGAGCTGGCGAGCCACTATCTCATCTGGCAAGTCGTCTTACCGGTGGTCGGCGTCTGGTGTTATCTGCTGGACGGCATGTTTATTGGTGCGACGCGCGGGGCTGAAATGCGCAACAGCATGGCGGTCGCAGCGGCAGGGTTTGGCCTGACGCTGCTAACGCTTCCCTGGCTGGGTAATCACGGCTTGTGGCTGGCCCTGGCCGTTTTCCTCTCGCTGCGAGGGATATCGCTGGCTTTTATCTGGCACCGCCACTGGCAAAACGATACCTGGTTCTCTTCACGTCACGATATATCGTGACGGTTAAAGATTCCGAATATGAAATCAACTGCCGAATCCTTAACTACAATAATTATCACGTCCAGCAGAAAAGAACGTAACGGACGTTACGACCCGACGCTTAACTAAGAGGACACGATGATGAATAAAGATGAAATCGGCGGCAACTGGAAGCAGTTCAAAGGTAAAGCGAAAGAAAAGTGGGGTAAGCTGACCGATGACGATATGACCGTCATTGAAGGTAAACGCGATCAGCTTGTCGGTAAAATTCAGGAACGTTACGGCTACGCGAAAGATCAGGCGGAAAACGAAGTCAAAGACTGGGAAACCCGTAACGACTACCGCTGGTAACGCTGAATAACCCACAGGGCGGCTCAAGGCCGCCTTTTCTTTTGCCGTTAACGCGGCTTTTTCTTCACCAGAATAGAGTGGTCGTGCTGACAGGCGTCCTGATGACGGCAGGCTTCCACTTCCACGCACGCGGAACAGAGCCCGTGCGCCTCAATCACGTTATGACGCAGGGCAAAACCCATTTTCGCCGCCAGCGTATGCATAATATCTTCCACGCCTTCCGCTGCCTCTTCTTTCACCACGCCGCAACGGTCACAGATAAACATCGCCGACGTGTGGGTGGGCTGATCGAACAGATGGCACAACACATAGCTGTTTGTGGACTCAACTTTATGCACGAATCCTTGTTCCAGCAGGAAATCCAGTGCGCGATAGACGGTCGGTGGTTTCGCCTGCGGCTCGCTTTCGCGGAGCAGGTCGAGCAGATCGTAGGCGCTGATAGCACCCTGCTGCAGGCTCATCAAACGTAAGACTTCAAGGCGCTGCGGAGTCAGGCGCACATTGCGTTGCGCACACAGCTTTTCGGCCTGCGCTAACAGCTCTTTTGTGGACTTATCCATTTAGCACCCCGGATGTTATAGGACGGAAAACCCCCACTTTATCATGTTCTGCTAAAAACGCCGAGATCCGCCAGTCTGTGCTATACCTGACCCATTGCAAACCGGGAAATAAACAATGAAAAAACCTGACTGTATTCGGCACTGGCGCGACGTGGAAGGCGCGGATGATTCGACCTATCCAGATAGCGATGAGCTTTTTTCTATCGGCGCCCCGTTGGCTCGCAAGCTTGGGCTCGGGCGCATTGGTATCCATCATGAGCGTTTACCGCCCGGGCGCAGGACGTCCTACCCGCATGCGGAAAGCGATGAAGAAGAGTTCATTTATGTGCTCGAAGGTTATCCAGAGGCGTGGATTAATGGCTATTTATGGAAGCTTGAACCGGGCGACAGCGTGGGGTTTCCTGCCGGAACCGGGATCTGCCACACCTTTATCAACAACACGGAGGAAGAGGTGCGGTTGCTGGTCGTAGGCGAGGCCAACAAGAAGCACAATCGCATCTACTACCCCCTCAACCCGGTGTATGCCGCCACGCGGGAAGATCGCTGGGTAGACCATCCCCCACAGTTTTTTGGGCCGCATGATGGAAAACCTGGGAAAAAATAATTTCCTCTTCTATAAATATTGAGGGCCGTCACAAAATATAACAGGCCGTAAGGGAGTTTTACTTAGGGATAGAAATAGCGGGTCTTTTACTACTTATTCACAGCAATAGTTCGTTCCTGTTTGGGTGATAACAGACAGGGGTTATTTCATAACAGACTATAACGGGCATACTGTGAAAAAAAATTTTAAATTTTCGGTGGTGAGTATCGCTGTTTCCTTGTTTATGGCAAATCAGGCGGGAGCAGCCAATACCTGGACAGAAGCGCGCGGTGACGCAATGGGGGGAACAGGCGTTGCGGCAGGGAGCTATGGCAGTGCAGTATTGATAAACCCGGCGCTGTTGGCAAAGGCAAAGCCGGATGATGATGTAACCGTTATTCTGCCGTCAATTGGCGCTCAGATTTCGGATAAGGACAATCTGCGCGATAAGATTGATGATATCAGCGACGACGTCAGTAAATATCGCAGCACGCTGGATAATATCAATTTTTTCGATCTCCTGAACCCCGCAAGTCAGACCTCCCGGAACGTCTCAGCTGCCGCTGGCGATCTTGCTAATCAACTGGATTCTCTGAAAGGGAAAACCGGCAGCGGTAAAGCTGGGGCCGGGATCGCTGTCAGCATTCCTAATGACGTGTTATCCGTAGCATTCGTCGCAAAAGCGAATGCGCGTGCACGCGTGAGTTCTTACATCGATCAGGGCGACATTGATACATTGCGCGGTATTGAGGCCGTTCCAGCCACCGCGTTAGTGGCAAATCCGAATGATTTGAAGTCAAAAGGCTTTGGTCGCGCGGCGATCGTTTCGGACTATGGTGTGGCGGTGGCGCGCCAGTTTGACATTAGCGGCGTACCGGTCTCGGTAGGTATCACGCCTAAGCTGCAAAAAACCTGGCTCTATAACTATACGGTCTCCATCTACAACTTCGACAGTGGCGATATCAATAGTAGTCGTTATCGTAATGATGATACTGGTTTTAACGTTGATGCCGGTCTTGCTGCTGACTTTGGTGATAACTGGACCGTTGGTTTAACCGGACAAAATCTCTTCTCCCGGGATATTGACACGAAGAAAGTGGATGGCGTGCGTGATACTTATCAAATCAGCCCTGTAGTGACCGCCGGTGCCGCCTGGCACAACGATCTTGTGACGCTGACCGCCGATGGCGATTTGACGGAAACCAAAGGCTTCAAGAGCGAAGATACGTCGCAGTATGTTGGCGTCGGTGCCGAGGTGACGCCGCTCAGCTGGCTGGCGGTGCGTGCGGGTTATCGCGCGGACGTAAAGGGTAACGACAGCAATGTATTTACCGGCGGTGTCGGTTTCGCGCCGTTTAGCACCGTGCATGTTGACCTGATGGGCCTGTACGGTGAAGACGAAACCTGGGGCGCAGGGGCTCAGCTGAGCATGACGTTCTAAAGTCAACCGGAGGCGCTGCGCCTCCGGCTTTTCTTTGTGCTATAGTAGCGCCCCTTTTCCACCAGATGCTTAAAACTTCGCCATGTCGTCAGAATCACAGACCGCTTTCCCCGCACACCGTTTCTCCATTGCGCCGATGCTCGACTGGACGGACAGACACTGCCGCTATTTCCTGCGCCAGCTCTCCCGCCACACGTTGCTGTACACCGAAATGGTGACCACGGGCGCAATCATTCACGGGAAGGGCGACTATCTGGCCTATAGCGAAGAAGAGCATCCGGTTGCCCTGCAGCTGGGCGGCAGCGATCCGGCCGCGCTGGCGCAGTGCGCGAAGCTGGCGGAAGAACGCGGCTACGACGAGATCAACCTTAACGTTGGCTGCCCGTCCGATCGCGTGCAAAACGGCATGTTTGGCGCCTGTCTGATGGGGAATGCCCAGCTGGTGGCGGACTGTATCAAGGCGATGCGCGATGTGGTTTCCATTCCGGTAACGGTCAAAACCCGTATCGGGATTGACGACCAGGACAGCTACGAGTTCCTGTGCGATTTCATCAATACGGTCTCCGGAAAGGGTGAATGCGAGATGTTCATCATCCATGCGCGAAAAGCCTGGCTCTCCGGCCTCAGCCCGAAAGAGAACCGTGAGATCCCGCCGCTGGACTACCCGCGCGTGTATCAACTGAAGCGTGACTTCCCGCACCTGACGATGTCCATTAACGGCGGCATCAAGTCGCTGGAAGAGGCCAAAGCGCACCTTGAACATATGGATGGGGTAATGGTTGGGCGCGAGGCGTATCAGAACCCGGGCATTCTGGCGACGGTCGATCGCGAAATCTTTGGCATCGAAGGCGCAGACACCGATCCGGTTGCCGTCGTGCGGGCAATGTACCCTTACATTGAGCGCGAGCTGAGCAACGGTACCTATCTCGGCCATATCACCCGCCATATGCTTGGTCTGTTCCAGGGGATTCCTGGCGCGCGTCAGTGGCGTCGCTATTTGAGCGAGAATGCGCATAAAGCCGGAGCCGATATCGAGGTGCTGGAACATGCGCTGCGACTGGTGGCAGACAAGCGATAACTTTCGCTAAAAGTTCGTCAAATTCACCACGCCCTGCGAATTCTCGCGGGGCGTTTTGCTTTAAGAACAACACGTTATGTCTGGCATGATTCTTGTAATGTGTTCAGCATCATTCGGGAACTCGTGGGAGAGCACCATGCTGGAACTACTTTTTGTGATTGGCTTTTTTGTCATGCTGTTAGCAACGGGCATTTCGCTGCTCGGCATTCTGGCGGCTATCGTTGTGGCGACGGTCGTCATGTTTATTGGCGGACTGTTTGCCCTGACGATCAAACTGCTGCCGTGGCTGCTGCTGGCCGTGGCGGTGGTGTGGGTGATACGGGCGATTAAATCGCCAAAAGTGCCCGGTTATCAGCGCAATAACCGCTTTCGTTACTAAGGTATTGAGGGGTTCGTCACATAGTTGTAACTTTTCCGGCAGCATGGCTTAGAACAGAATAGGATTTACTTATCGAATCTGTCACTATGACTGCTGTTAAAGAATTCATCGAGCTGTACCCTACATACAGCCGAACTAAAAAAAGAAAGGGCTTCCCACGGGAAGCCCAATTTCTTTTTGGGGCTCAGGGAATCAACAAACTCGACCCCTGCGTTGCCCGGCTCTCCAGCACCTCATGCGCGCGCTGCGCATCGGTTAGCGGATATTTCTGCGCCTCTGCCACATCCACCTTAATGACGCCGCTGGCGATCAGCGAGAACAGCTCGTTGCTGGCTTCCTCAAGTTCTTCCCGGTTGGTGATGTATCCTTGCAGGGAAGGGCGAGTCACATACAGCGAACCTTTCTGGTTCAGAATGCCGAGATTCACGCCGGTGACTGCACCTGACGCATTCCCGAAGCTCACCATCAGCCCACGACGCTGCAGGCAGTCCAGCGAGGCTTCCCAGGTATCTTTCCCAACCGAGTCATACACGACGCGCACCTTATTGCCGTTAGTGATCTCCTTCAGCCGTTCGACAATGCTCTCTTCACGGTAGTTAATCACCTGCCAGGCGCCCGCCTGCAGCGCGCGCTGCGCTTTTTGTGCATTTCCAACGGTGCCGATCAGCTTCGCGCCCAGTGCTTTTGCCCACTGACAGGCGATGAGCCCGACGCCACCCGCTGCGGCGTGAAACAGGAACTGCTCGTCGGGTTTAATTTCATAGGTTTTGCGCAGCAGGTAGTAAACCGTCAAACCTTTCAGGAACGAGGCTGCTGCCTGCTCAAAGGAGATGGCGTTAGGCAGCAGGGCGGCTTTATCCGCCGGAACGTTGTGGACGGAACTGTACGCGCCCAGCGCAGACTGCGCATACACCACGCGGTCGCCCTCTTTAATATGTTTGACCGCGCTGCCCACTTTGACGACGACACCGGCTGCCTCGGTGCCCAGGCCGCTGGGCATTGACGGAGGCGGGTACAGACCGCCGCGAATATAGGTGTCGATGTAGTTTATGCCTATGGCTTTGTTTTCAACCTGTACTTCGTTTTCGCCAGGCGCGGCTGGGGTGAACTCCACCGCTTTCAGTACGTCTGGCCCACCGTGTTTCTGGAATTCAATGCGCGTTGCCATGCTCCCTCCGTAAGAAAAATATGGTAATCTTTCGACCCACTCTTTATCTCGGTAACTCCATTCACTATGGCAGGAAACAAACCCTTCAACAAACAGACTGAACCTCGCGAGCGTGATTTCCAGGTCGCAGGGTTAAAAGTCCCGCCGCACTCGATTGAAGCGGAACAGTCGGTGTTGGGCGGTTTAATGCTGGATAACGAACGCTGGGACGACGTCGCAGAGCGCGTCGTGGCGGAAGATTTCTACACCCGCCCGCACCGCCATATCTTTACCGAAATGGCGCGTCTGCAGGAGTCGGGCAGCCCGATCGACCTGATTACGCTCGCGGAATCGCTGGAGCGTCTTGGGCAGCTCGACAGCTGCGGCGGATTTGCCTATCTGGCGGAACTGTCAAAAAACACGCCTAGTGCGGCGAACATCAGCGCTTATGCCGATATCGTGCGCGAACGTGCCGTCGTTCGCGAGATGATCTCGGTGGCGAACGAGATCGCCGAAGCCGGTTTTGATCCGCAGGGTCGCACCAGCGAAGACCTGCTCGACCTTGCCGAGTCCCGCGTCTTTAAAATCGCCGAAAGCCGCGCCAACAAAGACGAAGGCCCAAAAAACATCGCTGATGTGCTCGATGCCACCGTCGCCCGTATCGAACAGCTGTTCCAGCAGCCGCACGACGGCGTCACCGGGGTAAACACCGGCTATGACGATCTCAACAAGAAAACCGCCGGCCTGCAGCCGTCGGATTTGATTATCGTCGCGGCGCGTCCGTCGATGGGTAAAACGACATTTGCGATGAACCTCGTCGAAAATGCGGCGATGTTGCAGGATAAGCCGGTACTCATTTTCAGTCTTGAGATGCCCTCCGAACAGATTATGATGCGTTCTCTGGCGTCGCTCTCGCGCGTGGATCAGACCCGCATTCGTACCGGTCAGCTCGATGATGAAGACTGGGCGCGCATCTCCGGCACAATGGGCATTCTGCTGGAAAAACGTAACATCTATATCGATGACTCCTCCGGCCTGACGCCGACGGAAGTCCGTTCCCGCGCGCGTCGTATCGCCCGTGAACACGGCGGTATCGGCCTTATCATGATCGACTACCTTCAGCTGATGCGCGTCCCGTCGCTTTCCGACAACCGTACGCTGGAAATTGCCGAGATTTCCCGCTCGCTCAAGGCGCTAGCCAAAGAGCTGCACGTGCCGGTCGTTGCGCTTTCGCAGCTGAACCGCTCCCTGGAACAACGCGCCGACAAGCGCCCGGTCAACTCCGACCTGCGTGAATCCGGCTCCATCGAGCAGGATGCCGACTTAATCATGTTCATCTACCGTGATGAGGTTTATCACGAGAATAGCGACCTGAAAGGGATCGCCGAAATTATTATTGGTAAACAACGTAACGGCCCTATCGGGACGGTGCGTCTGACCTTTAACGGACAGTGGTCGCGTTTCGACAACTATGCCGGTCCTCAATATGATGATGAGTAATTTCTAAGGAATTCAAATGCAAGCGGCAACTGTTGTGATTAACCGCCGCGCTCTGCGACACAACCTGCAACGTCTGCGTGAACTGGCACCCGCCAGCAAGCTCGTTGCAGTCGTGAAAGCGAACGCTTACGGACACGGTCTTCTTGAGACCGCGCGAACGCTCCCCGATGCCGACGCCTTTGGCGTCGCCCGTCTTGAAGAAGCCCTTCGCCTGCGCGCGGGGGGGATTACTCAACCGATTTTGCTGCTGGAAGGCTTTTTCGAAGCCACAGATTTGCCGACCATTGCTGACCAGCATCTTCACACGGCAGTGCATAATGAAGAACAGCTCGCCGCACTCGAAACCGCTGAACTGAGCGAGCCGGTGACCGTGTGGATGAAGCTTGATACGGGCATGCACCGTCTGGGCGTGCGTCCGGAAGGTGCGGAAGCATTTTATCAGCGCTTATGCAGGTGTAAAAACGTGCGCCAGCCGGTGAATATTGTCAGCCACTTCGCCCGCGCCGATGAGCCCGAGTGCGGTGCGACCGAGCGCCAGCTGGATATCTTTAATACCTTCTGCGAAGGCAAGCCGGGGATGCGATCGATCGCCGCATCCGGGGGGATCCTGCTGTGGCCGCAGTCGCATTTCGACTGGGCGCGACCGGGCATCATTCTCTACGGCGTGTCGCCGCTGGAGAACAAACCCTGGGGGCCGGACTTTGGCTTCCAGCCGGTCATGTCGCTGGTCTCTAACCTGATTGCCGTGCGTGACCATAAAGCGGGCGAGCCGGTGGGCTACGGCGGTACCTGGACCAGCGAGCGTGATACCCGTCTCGGCGTGGTGGCGATGGGCTATGGTGACGGCTATCCGCGTGCCGCACCTTCGGGCACGCCGGTTCTGGTCAACGGTCGCGAGGTGAAGATCGTCGGCCGCGTGGCGATGGACATGATTTGTGTCGATCTTGGGCCTGAAGCCCAGGATAAGCCTGGCGACGATGTGGTGATGTGGGGGGAAGGTTTGCCTGTTGAACGCATTGCTGAAATTACGAAAGTGAGTGCTTACGAACTTATCACGCGCCTGACCTCACGGGTGGCGATGAAATATATAGATTGAACCGCCAATGGAGTGAGGTTTTTATCCTCGCTCCAACTTTATTAACATCCTCTCGACCTTCTCCCACTTCCGGTTTATTGTTGAAATCCCTGCCTCATCGAATTCCGGAGAACCATCGCGTGTTTCAGAAAGTTGACGCCTATGCCGGCGACCCTATCCTCTCCTTAATGGAGCGTTTCAAAGAAGATCCTCGCAGCGACAAAGTGAACCTCAGCATCGGTCTGTATTACAACGAGGATGGCATTATTCCTCAATTAAAAGCCGTAGCTGAAGCCGAAGCGCGTCTGAACGCTGTTCCACACGGTGCTTCTCTGTATCTGCCGATGGAAGGGCTAAACGCTTATCGCAACACCATCGCACCGCTGCTTTTTGGCGCCGATCACGCGGTGCTCGCGCAAAAACGCGTGGCGACCATCCAGACGCTGGGCGGCTCGGGTGCGCTGAAAGTGGGTGCAGACTTCCTGAAAAAATACTTCCCGGATTCAGGCGTGTGGGTGAGCGACCCGACGTGGGAAAACCACGTTGCTATCTTCGAGGGCGCGGGATTTAAGGTGGCGACTTATCCGTGGTTCGATAGCGAAACTAACGGCGTGCGCGTTGACGCGCTGCTGGAAAAGCTGAACACCCTGCCGGCACGCAGCATTGTGCTGCTGCATCCATGCTGCCATAACCCGACCGGGGCGGACCTGACCAACGCCCAGTGGGATGCGGTGATTGAGGTACTGAAGGCCCGCGACCTGATTCCGTTCCTCGACATTGCCTATCAGGGCTTTGGCACGGGCATGGAAGAAGACGCCTATGCCATCCGCGCCGCTGCCAGCGCCGGGCTGCCTGTTCTGGTGAGTAACTCCTTCTCTAAAATCTTCTCGCTGTACGGTGAACGCGTTGGCGGTCTGTCCGTGGTCTGTGAAGACGCCGAAGCGGCGGGTCGCGTGCTCGGCCAGCTTAAGGCGACGGTGCGCCGCATTTACTCCAGCCCGCCAAACTTTGGTGCGCAGGTGGTGGCAACGGTTCTCGGTGACGAAAAGCTGAAAGCTTCCTGGCTTGGCGAAGTGGAGGCGATGCGCAAGCGCATCCTGTCGATGCGTCAGGAGCTGGTTAACGTGCTGAAAGAGGCCGTGCCTGGGCATAACTTCGACTATCTGCTCAAGCAGCGCGGGATGTTCAGCTATACCGGACTGAGCGCGGCGCAGGTCGATCGCCTGCGGGAAGAGTTCGGCGTTTATCTCATTGCCAGCGGCCGTATGTGCGTGGCGGGTCTGAATGCCAGCAACGTTCATCGCGTGGCGCAGGCGTTTGCCGCTGTAATGTAAGTACTCACTATTTATTTCCCCCTCTCCCTGCGGGAGAGGGCCGGGGTGAGGGCATCAGGCCGCACAAGAATCTTGCCCCTGGCGCTCCGCTTACCGGACCTACTCGTTTCTTCTGCGCTTTGTGATCGTCTTCTTTTTATTCCGCTTCATAAGCAAAAACTCCTTCCCTTCACCTCCCGCTGGGGTTATGGTCGGATAGTTTTTTGACCATTCACTCAAAATAAAACAATAACAAGCTGAATATTCAGGGGAAAATATGCGCAAGATCACACTGGCGCTCAGCGCCGCCTGCTTATTGTTCTCACTTAACAGCGCTGTCGTCGCGCGTGCTTCTGCCCCGACGCCGCTTTACACCGGCACCACCGCCGCCATTCTTGCCGAGCAGGCACCTATTCACTGGGTTTCCGTGGCCCAAATCGAAAACAGCCTGATGGGCCGTGCGCCAATGGCCGTGGGTTTTGACATTGACGATACCGTACTGTTCTCAAGCCCGGGCTTCTGGCGCGGGAAGAAAACGTATTCACCCGACAGCGAAGCGTATCTGAAAAACCCGGAATTCTGGGAAAAAATGAACAACGGCTGGGACGAGTTCAGCATCCCGAAAGAGGTTGCCCGTGCGCTTATTGCCATGCACGTGAAGCGCGGCGACAGCATTTACTTTGTCACCGGCCGCAGTCAGACCAAAACCGAAACCGTCTCTAAAACGCTGCAGGACGATTTCCAGATCCCGGCGACCAGCATGAACCCGGTAATTTTTGCCGGTGACAAAGAGGGGCAAAACACCAAAACCCAGTGGCTGGAAAAGAAAAATATCAAAGTATTCTACGGCGATTCGGATAACGACATCACCGCCGCGCATGACGTGGGTGCAAGAGGGATCAGGGTGTTACGCGCGTCTAACTCAACCTATCGACCGCTGCCGATGGCCGGAAAGTTTGGCGAAGAGGTGATCGTCAACTCGGAGTATTAAGTATCCGGCAGCGTGTTTGACTCTTTTTTAATCAAATCTCGCTGCTGTGGGTTTTACCTTTCGCCTTCTTGCTGCACACTTAGAAAGATTCATCTTTCATTACGGAGCAGCACATGTGGTACCAACAGACCCTGGCCTTATGCGCAAAACCACGCGGATTTCACCTGGTGACCGATGAGGTCATCGGGCAACTCCGCGACCTGTCGCGGGTGAAAACGGGTTTGCTACATCTGCTGCTTCAGCATACGTCTGCCTCTCTGACGCTGAATGAAAATTGCGATCCCACCGTCCGGTCTGACATGGAGCGGCATTTTCTGAAGAGCGTCCCGGACAACGCCCCTTACGAGCATGACTATGAGGGGGCAGACGATATGCCTTCGCATATCAAATCCTCTTTGCTGGGCGTATCGCTGATGCTGCCGGTCCACAACGGGCGGCTGCTGTTGGGAACGTGGCAGGGGATCTGGCTGGGAGAGCATCGCATTCACGGTGGTTCGCGTAAAATTATCGCCACGCTACAAGGGGAATAAAGATGACAATTTCGGAGATACTACAGTACTGCATGAGCAAACCCGGCGCGGAGCAGAGCGTCCACAGCGACTGGAAAGCCACGCAGATTAAGGTGGGGGATGTGCTGTTTGCGATGGTGAAGGAGGTGGAAGGCCGTCCGGCGGCGTCGCTGAAAACCAGCCCTGAACTGGCCGATTTACTCCGTCAGCAGCATGATGACGTGAGGCCGAGCAAGCACCTCAATAAGGCACACTGGAGCACCGTTTATCTGGACGGATCGATTCCAGGCTCGCAAATTTACTATCTGGTGGACGCGTCCTATCAGCAGGCGGTTGAGCTGCTGCCGGAAACCACCCGACAGCAACTCTCCGTGTGACAATTACAGCAACGGCTTAAGGAAGCGCGCGGTGTGCGAGGCTTCGCACTCTGCAACGGTCTCTGGGGTACCGGAGACGAGAATTTCACCGCCGCCGCTGCCGCCTTCCGGGCCGAGATCGACAATCCAGTCCGCGGTTTTAATCACGTCCAGGTTATGTTCGATGACCACGATAGTGTTGCCCTGATCGCGCAGCTGATGCAGCACGTCGAGCAGCTGCTGGATGTCGGCAAAGTGCAGGCCGGTGGTCGGCTCATCCAGAATGTAGAGCGTCTGACCGGTGCCGCGTTTTGACAGCTCGCGCGCCAGCTTCACGCGCTGCGCTTCACCGCCGGACAGCGTGGTTGCCGACTGCCCCAGACGAATGTAGGTCAGGCCCACGTCCATCAGCGTCTGCAGCTTACGCGCCAGCGCAGGTACGGCATCAAAGAATTCGCGCGCCTCTTCGATGGTCATGTCCAGCACTTCGTGGATGGTCTTGCCTTTGTACTTAATTTCCAGCGTTTCGCGGTTATAGCGCTTGCCTTTGCACTGGTCGCACGGCACGTAAATATCCGGCAGGAAGTGCATCTCAACCTTGATCACGCCGTCGCCCTGGCACGCTTCGCAGCGGCCACCGCGCACGTTAAAGCTGAAACGTCCTGGCGTATAGCCGCGGGAGCGCGCTTCCGGCACGCCGGCAAACAGTTCACGTACGGGCGTGAAGACGCCGGTATAGGTTGCCGGGTTAGAGCGCGGCGTACGGCCAATCGGGCTCTGGTCAATGTCGATAACTTTATCGAAATGCTCCAGCCCCTGAATGTCACGGTACGGCGCAGGCTCGGCCAGCGTCGCGCCGTTCAGCGCCGTCTGCGCAATCGGGAACAGCGTATCGTTGATCAGCGTCGATTTACCGGAGCCGGACACGCCGGTGATACAGGTAAACAGGCCAACCGGCAGCGTCAGGGTGACGTCTTTCAGGTTGTTGCCGCGCGCGCCGGTCAGCTTCAGCACTTTTTCCGGATCTGCCGCTACGCGCTGTTTTGGCACCTCAATCTTACGCTTACCGCTCATGTACTGGCCGGTCAGCGATTCGGGCACCGCCATGATGTCTTTCAGCGTCCCTTCTGCAACGACCTGACCGCCGTGCACGCCAGCGCCAGGGCCAATGTCAATGACGTGGTCAGCCGCGCGGATCGCATCTTCATCGTGTTCGACCACGATCACCGTGTTGCCGAGGTTGCGCAGGTGAACCAGCGTGCCGAGCAGGCGCTCGTTGTCGCGCTGGTGCAGGCCGATGGACGGCTCGTCCAGCACGTACATCACGCCGACTAAACCTGCGCCAATCTGGCTAGCCAGACGGATACGCTGCGCTTCACCGCCGGAGAGCGTTTCCGCCGAGCGGGAAAGCGTCAGGTAGTTCAGGCCAACGTTCACCAGGAATTTCAGGCGATCGCCAATCTCTTTCAGCACTTTTTCGGCAATTTTCGCGCGCTGGCCAGAGAGCTTCAGGTTGTTGAAGAAGTCCATCGCGTGGCCGATGCTCATGTCTGAGATGGTCGGCAGCGCCGTGTTTTCCACAAACACGTGGCGCGCTTCGCGACGCAAACGCGTGCCCTCACAGGTGGCACAGGAGCGGTTGCTGATGAACTTCGCCAGCTCTTCGCGTACCGCGCTGGATTCGGTCTCTTTGTAGCGGCGCTCCATATTGTGCAGCACCCCTTCGAACGGGTGACGACGCACGGAGGTATCGCCGCGATCGTTCATGTATTTGAACTCGATGTTCTCTTTGCCGGAACCGAACAGGATCACTTTGTGTACGTTCGGGCTCAGGCTGGCCCATGGCGCTTCAACGTCGAACTTGTAGTGCTCTGCCAGCGACTTCAGCATCTGGAAGTAATAGAAGTTACGCTTATCCCAGCCGCGAATGGCGCCCCCCGCCAGCGACAGCTCCGGATTCTGGATCACGCGGTCCGGGTCGAAATACTGCTGCACGCCCAGGCCGTCACACGTCGGGCACGCGCCCGCCGGGTTGTTGAAGGAGAACAGGCGCGGTTCAAGCTCGCGCATGCTGTAGCCGCAAATCGGACAGGCGAAGTTGGCGGAGAAGAGCAGCTCTTCCGCTTTCGGGTCGTCCATGTCGGAGACCACGGCCGTACCGCCAGAGAGTTCCAGCGCCGTTTCAAAGGATTCCGCCAGACGCGTGGCGAGATCGTCGCGCACCTTAAAGCGGTCAATCACCACTTCGATGGTGTGCTTTTTCTGCAGCTCCAGCTTGGGCGGATCGGACAGGTCACACACCTCACCGTCAATACGGGCGCGGATATAGCCCTGGCTTGCCAGGTTTTCCAGCGTTTTGGTGTGCTCACCCTTACGCTCTTTGATGATCGGCGCCAGCAGCATCAGGCGCTTGCCTTCCGGCTGCGACAGGACGTTATCCACCATCTGGCTTACGGTCTGGGCCGCCAGCGGGACGTCGTGGTCCGGGCAGCGCGGCTCACCCACGCGGGCATACAGCAGACGCAGGTAGTCATGAATTTCGGTAATGGTACCGACCGTTGAGCGCGGGTTATGCGAGGTAGATTTCTGCTCAATAGAGATAGCAGGGGACAACCCTTCAATGTGGTCGACATCCGGTTTTTCCATCAGCGACAAGAACTGACGCGCGTACGCAGAGAGTGATTCAACGTAACGACGCTGTCCTTCGGCATACAGGGTGTCGAAAGCCAGTGAGGATTTGCCAGACCCCGAAAGCCCGGTCACGACAATGAGCTTGTCGCGAGGGATTATCAGGTTGATATTCTTGAGATTGTGGGTGCGGGCGCCCCGAACTTCGATCTTATCCATTCACCTTTCCCGGTTGGAACACGGATTGCCTGGTTTGTTTGAAGGACAAACGGCTGTCAGAAACGGCTAATTATGACACAATTTGACCTGTTTGAATATACAGTATTGGAATGCATTTTCTGATTCGCTGTGTAACAATGTCGAGTTGCGGGAGAACTCTGGAACGTGCTACGCAACTATCAAAGTGCAGCATGGAAATGGTACACTCGCGCGT
Source organism: Enterobacter sp. 3U4 (assembly GCF_057224565.1). Lineage (NCBI taxonomy): Bacteria > Pseudomonadati > Pseudomonadota > Gammaproteobacteria > Enterobacterales > Enterobacteriaceae > Enterobacter > Enterobacter sp. 3U4. The sequence continues at coordinate 3,710,663 of NZ_CP136665.1, read as the reverse complement.
TTACACTATTAAGAAACGTATTCAGGAGACACGAACATGGCCAGCAGAGGCGTAAACAAGGTGATTCTCGTCGGTAATCTGGGCCAGGACCCGGAAGTACGCTACATGCCGAGTGGTGGCGCAGTTGCCAACATTACGCTGGCTACTTCCGAATCCTGGCGTGATAAAGCGACCGGTGAGATGAAAGAGCAGACCGAATGGCACCGCGTTGTGCTGTTTGGCAAACTGGCAGAAGTGGCCGGTGAGTATCTGCGTAAAGGTTCTCAGGTGTATATCGAAGGCCAGCTGCGTACCCGCAAATGGACCGATCAGTCCGGTGCTGAGAAGTACACGACTGAAGTAGTAGTCAACGTCGGCGGCACCATGCAGATGCTGGGTGGCCGTCAGGGCGGTGGCGCACCGGCGGGTGGCGGTCAGAACCAGCAGCAGGGCGGTTGGGGTCAGCCTCAGCAGCCGCAGGGCGGTAACCAGTTCAGCGGCGGCGCACAGTCTCGTCCGCAGCAGCAGTCTGCTCCCGCGCCGTCTAACGAACCGCCAATGGATTTCGACGACGACATTCCGTTCTGATTTCCGAGTACTTAAAACAAAAAACCCAGACCATCGTCTGGGTTTTTTATTCCGTAAGGGATCAGGTAATCACCATCGGCCAGTCGGGTGGCGTGTGGCTCATCGCCTCAACCATCACCACTTTAATATTTTCCCAGACGGCGGCGATATCCAGCAGGGTTATGCCAAGCAGACCCGTTGCAAACCAGCAGGCTGCACCCAGCCCCAGCAGGGTGCTGATGACAGCAAGACCCGCATAGTCAGATTTACGAAACTGAATGTTCAGCGTACTGGCTAAAAACATCAGTACCGCACTCAACAAAGGCCAGCGCAGGAGAACCATGCTGGTAGTAATGGTTGCCATAAAACCCATCCTCTACAAAACAGACGAACTGAATGAAACGGTGTTTCTCGTTACAAAATATGTGTGAACTATATCACATTTGTTGATTTATTCGCCAGTGCCTGTGCGATCAAAAAAGAGGATTTTATTCCTCAGGAAAAGCGATTCTGTAGGCAGGACCAGCCTCGGCGCATGAGGAGGTGAACCCACAACGCGCCGGAAACGCCCATCGGGCAGTGGGGATACCGCAAATTCGGTATTTATAAGAAGGGCGTTATTCTCCGCCAACACTCAAAATACTGTGGTGAAGACTGATTATTTATAAATCAACGAACACAGTTCCCCAGAGCAAATAGCATAAAACGTCATGATGAAGTTGTACTTTTTTCATGCTGTCAGACATTTGGCTTAATCAACGATCGTCTGTTGTGTTATCTTCCCGCCTGCCCCGGCGGGCTGGATAATTATTTTCCTTAATTGAAACGGAACGAATACTTACAGTTTAACTTACGGGAAAATATTATCGTCATAACGGAATTTAAGATTTTTAATACTAAAAGTCAGTTGCTAACTTCGCATGATTCATGCAACGTAATCACCTGTTTAACAAAGCATCCGGCCTTCATTACTACAGGCGTACAACATGCAGGGATATAGGGCGGGAAATGAATCGTAGCGCGCGGCGCAAAATGCTCAGGGTGGTAGGGATCATCATGGTAGTTATGCTGCCTGTGATGCTTGCGCTATGGTTTGCCCAGCTACGCGCCGTGTCTGAAACAAGCGCCCAGCTACGCACATTTGCTGAACTGGCTTTAGACAAAACAGAGCTGGTTATTCAACAGGTTGACCTGGCCCGGGACGAGGCTGAAAAATATCAGGGTGGGCTTTGTACGCCAGGACACCGTCAATATATGCTGAACGTTGTTCGTGGCCGCCTGTTTGTCGCCGATTTAATTTACGCTGAAGGTCAGAATTTTCTTTGTTCGACTGTTTTTACACCGGATCAGCCCTACGCCATTCCTGCCGCTAATTACACGCGTAAACCTGACGTCGCTATCTATTATTATCGCGATACCCCATTTTATACTGGCTATAAAATGACGTATATGCAGCGTGGAAATTATGTGGTGGTCGTCAATCCACTTTCATACAGCGAAGTCATGTCCGCGGATCATTCTCTGTCGTGGGGAGTGTACGACACGGTAACCAACGCTTTCTTTTCCGTCAGCCAGAAAGCCAATGTTTCTTTATTAAATTCGATGATTCGAGATAAGGAATCGGTATTTCAAAAAGATAACCGCTTTTATACGATCGTAACATCCTCCAAAAGACCGATTGCGGCCATTGTGTCGACATCGAATAAACGCTTTTATGAAACGCTTTATCACCAGACGACGTTGACGCTACCGCTGGGCATGATCTGCAGCATTATTATTTTGCTGGTATGGTCCCGTACCCATCGTGAGCTTAATTCGCCGGGGCGCTTACTGCACCGGGCGCTGAACAAACGACAGCTTTGCGTGCACTATCAGCCGATTATTGATATCAAGAACAACCGGTGTGTCGGCGCGGAGGCGTTGTTACGCTGGCCAGGCTTTAACGGGCAGGTGATGAGCCCGGCTGAATTTATTCCGCTGGCGGAAAATGAAGGGATGAGCGAGCGGATTACGGACTATGTCGTTGAGGAGGTGTTCAACGATCTGGGCCATTTCCTGGCCGAGCATCCGCATCTCTATATTTCGATTAACCTGTCGGCCACGGATTTCCACTCCTCGCGGCTGATCGCCATGATTTCCGAGAAGGCTCACCACTACGCCGTCCGTGCGCAGCAAATCAAAATAGAAGTGACGGAACGCGGTTTTATCGATGTGCCGAAAACCACGCCGGTGATTCAGGCTTTCCGCCAGGCGGGTTATGAAGTCGCGATCGATGATTTCGGTACCGGTTACTCGAACCTGCACAACCTCTATTCGCTGAACGTGGATATTCTGAAAATCGATAAATCGTTTATCGATACCTTAACGACCAACAGCACCAGCCACCTGATCGCTGAGCATATTATCGAGATGGCGCAAAGCCTGCGGCTGAAAACCATTGCGGAAGGGGTTGAGACGGCAGAGCAGGTGAGCTGGCTGTTGAAGCGCGGCGTCCAGTTTTGTCAGGGATGGCACTTCGCGAAAGCGATGCCGCCCCAGGAATTTATGACCTGGCAGCAGCAACCTTTGCACTGAGTTTCATTAATTCAACTGGTGGCGGTAGTCGCTCGGCGTGCGGTCAAACTCGCGGCGAAACACGCGGGAAAAGGTTTGTTGCGAAACATAGCCAAGATCCATCGCGATATCAAAAATGGGCCGCTGCGTTGAGCGTAGCGCCTGCGCCGCCAGCAGCAGTCTGCGCTGGCGAATGTACTCACCTAAGGTCTGATGCATGACCGTGCGAAACATTCTCTGTAAATACCATTTCGAATAGCCCGACTTTTTAGCGACCACATCAATGTTCAACGGTTGGTCGATATGGTCATCAATCCATTCAATAAGCGTCTGAATAATCTGCTGATGCGACATAAGGTTGCCCCTCTGTAGATACAACTATCTCGGTTAATTCGTCGTTTTCTCTGCGGGGGAGTATAATTCCTCAAGTTAACTTGAGGTAAAGAGGTTTTATGGAAAAGAGATTGCCGCGAATAAAAGCGCTTTTAACCCCCGGCGAAGTGGCAAAGCGAAGCGGCGTTGCGGTATCGGCGCTCCACTTCTATGAAAGCAAAGGGTTAATCAAAAGCATCCGTAACGGGGGCAACCAGCGTCGCTATACCCGCGACGTGCTCCGCTACGTGGCGATTATCAAAATTGCGCAACGAATCGGAATTCCCCTGGCCACCATCGGCGAGGCCTTTGGGGTCCTGCCGGAAGGGCACACGCTGAGTCCGAAAGAGTGGAAAGAGCTGTCGTCCCAGTGGCGTGAAGAGCTGGACAGGCGTATTCATACGCTCGTCGCGCTGCGTGATGAGCTGGATGGTTGTATCGGCTGCGGCTGCCTGTCGCGCAGCGATTGTCCGCTGCGTAACCCCGGGGACAAACTGGGCGAGCAGGGGACGGGGGCGCGGTTGCTGGAAGAGGATTGAGATTGTGCGGCCGGTTTGCCGGGTGGCGGCTGCGCCTTACCCGGCCTACAAAACCAAGAACGTAGGCCGGGTAAGCGAAGCGCCACCCGGCAAAAAGCACATAAAGAACTAAAGCGCCACAAAGGGCGCTTTAGTTTTTCCCGGTCTTTGTCTTTCTCTCTATCCCGCTGGTTCACGGGAGGGTTTCCCCCGACATCAGCACCCCTCGTGTCGAGCTGGTTGGGGAGGTTCCGGATTGTGCTGACACTTTAATTCTATGCAAGGCCCATTTTTTCGCCAGCGTCGCTGACCGGTTTTTAGCCGAATTTTTTTCGCGGTGTTGTTCAATTTTCTATAGTTAAAAAGTATGAATAACAGGAGAAAGCCATGCTCACGGTACACCACCTAAACCAGTCGCGCTCGCACCGCGTAATCTGGGCGCTGGAAGAACTCGGTCTGTCTTATGAGATCGTTCACTATCAGCGTGAAAAGAACATGCTGGCACCTGAGGCTCTCAAAAAGGTGCATCCGTTGGGCAAATCACCGGTCATCGAAGATAACGGACTGATCCTCGCAGAGTCAGGCGCCATTCTGGAGTATCTGCAGGAGACGTACGATCCCGAGTCGCGGCTTAAGCCTTTAGATCCGGCGCATAAGGTGCAGTACCGCTTCTGGCTGCACTACGCGGAAGGGTCGCTGATGCCGCTGCTGTTAATGAAGCTGGTCTTCAACAGCCTCGGCAAGCCGCCCGTGCCGTTTGGTATCAGAACCCTGGGCAAAGCGCTGGGGCAGGGGGTGCAGAAAGCGTACCTCAACCGGCAGCTTGAAACCCATGCGCGCTTTATTGAGTCACATCTTGCCAAAAACAGCTGGTTTGCCGGGAATTCGCTCAGCATGGCCGACATTCAGATGAGCTTCCCGATTTTTGCCCTGCTGGCACGCGGCGGTATCGCTAATCTTCCGCATATTCAGGCATGGAAGACAAAAGTTGAGAACAGCCCTGGCTGGCAAAGAACTCTGGAACAAGGGGGGCCGCTATCTATCCCCGGCGAGGACTGAAATGTAAACAAATTGCGCATAGACGATAACGTTTGCGCATCCTCTGTTTATTTCTTCAGCATCATAAGTGAATTTTAGCGAAAAACGATAAAGTTCAGTTGAAAAGGGCTGGGATTACGCTAGATAATCGTTTGCCTTAATTTGACCACCCGTTTGTAAGCGCGGAGCTAAACGTTTGCTTTTTTTGTGACGCCCTTTCGTCGCAAACGCAACACAAGGATTTGACGTTTAGCTGGCAGCGGCGTCTCCACCTCGCTTACGGACTTCCTAAAAAACTCTCAGGGGATGTTTTCTATGTCTACGCCATCTGCGCGTACCGGCGGTTCACTTGACGCCATGTTTAAAATTTCGGCCCGCGGCAGCACCGTGCGCCAGGAGATCGTTGCCGGTTTGACAACGTTTCTGGCGATGGTTTACTCCGTCATCGTTGTGCCGGGCATGCTGGGCAAAGCGGGCTTCCCGCCAGCGGCTGTCTTTGTGGCAACCTGCCTTGTAGCTGGCGTGGGCTCCATCGTGATGGGCCTGTGGGCGAACCTGCCGCTGGCAATTGGCTGCGCCATCTCCCTGACCGCGTTTACCGCGTTCAGCCTGGTGCTGGGCCAGCACATCAGCGTACCGGTTGCGCTGGGCGCGGTGTTCCTGATGGGCGTGCTGTTTACCGTTATTTCAGCGACTGGCATCCGTAGCTGGATCTTGCGCAACCTGCCGCAGGGCGTGGCGCACGGTACCGGCATCGGCATCGGCCTGTTCCTGCTGCTGATCGCCGCCAACGGCGTCGGTCTGGTCATCAAGAACCCGCTGGACGGCCTGCCGGTGGCGCTAGGCCACTTCGCCAGCTTCCCGGTGATTATGTCGCTGATCGGCCTGGCGGTGATTATCGGTCTGGAAAAACTGAAAGTCCCGGGCGGCATTCTGCTGACTATTATCGGCGTTTCTATTGTCGGCCTGATTTTCGATCCAACCGTTCACTTCTCCGGTATCTTCGCCATGCCGTCGCTGAGCGATGACAAAGGCAACTCCCTGATTGGCAGCCTGGATATTGTCGGCGCGCTGAACCCGGTGATCCTGCCTAGCGTGCTGGCGCTGGTGATGACCGCCGTGTTTGACGCGACCGGGACCATTCGTGCGGTGGCCGGTCAGGCGAACCTGCTGGATAAAGACGGTCAGATTATTGACGGCGGCAAAGCGCTGACCACTGACTCCCTGAGCAGCGTCTTCTCAGGCCTGGTGGGTGCAGCGCCTGCGGCTGTGTACATCGAGTCCGCAGCGGGTACGGCGGCAGGCGGTAAAACCGGCCTGACGGCGATCACCGTGGGCGTGCTGTTCATGCTGATCCTGTTCCTCTCTCCGCTCTCTTACCTGGTTCCGGCGTACGCGACCGCGCCAGCGCTGATGTACGTTGGCCTGCTGATGCTGAGCAACGTGGCGAAAATCGACTTTGCGGATTTCGTGGACGCGATGTCTGGCCTGATTACCGCGGTCTTTATCGTGCTGACCTGTAACATCGTGACCGGCATTATGATCGGCTTCGCGTCGCTGGTGATTGGTCGTCTGGTCTCCGGTGAGTGGCGCAAGCTGAACGTTGGCACCGTTGTGATTGCCGTTGCGCTGGTGGCGTTTTACGCGGGCGGCTGGGCAATCTAAATTGGCCTTTGATGCGAAAACGGGTGGCTCAGGCCGCCCGTTTTTATTTTCAGGACTCATCCTGTTGCCTTTTGCGTTACTCTGGGGAAGATAGAATAAAAGGCACGACGCCTTCCGGAGTACATAAGCAACACAGCAAACAGGGAACGCATGGAAATCTTCTTCACAATACTCATCATGACCCTTGTGGTCTCGCTATCCGGGGTGGTTACACGCGTACTGCCCTTTCAGGTCCCCCTGCCATTAATGCAAATTGCCATCGGCGCGCTGCTGGCGTGGCCGACGTTTGGCCTGCACGTGGAATTTGACCCCGAACTGTTCCTCGTGCTGTTTATCCCGCCGCTGCTGTTTGCCGATGGCTGGAAAACGCCCACGCGCGAATTCCTTGAGCACGGGCGAGAGATCTTCGGCCTGGCGCTGGCGCTGGTGGTGGTCACCGTCGTCGGGATTGGTTTTCTGATCTACTGGACGGTACCGGGCATTCCGTTAATACCGGCTTTTGCGCTGGCCGCCGTGCTGTCGCCAACCGATGCCGTGGCGCTGTCCGGCATTGTGGGTGAAGGCCGAATTCCGAAGAAAATTATGGGGATTTTACAGGGGGAGGCGCTGATGAACGACGCCTCCGGTCTGGTTGCCCTGAAGTTTGCCGTGGCCGTTGCGATGGGCACGATGGTCTTTACCGTCGGTGGCGCGACGCTGGAGTTCTTCAAGGTGGCGATTGGCGGTATTCTCGCGGGCTTCGTGGTGAGCTGGCTGTACGGCCGCTCGCTGCGCTTCCTCAGCCGCTGGGGCGGCGATGAACCCGCTACGCAGATCGTACTGCTGTTCCTGCTGCCGTTCGCCTCTTATCTGATTGCCGAACATATCGGCGTGTCGGGCATTCTGGCGGCAGTGGCGGCAGGGATGACTATCACCCGCTCCGGCGTGATGCGCCGCGCGCCGCTGGCTATGCGTCTGCGTGCAAACAGCACCTGGGCCATGCTGGAGTTCGTCTTTAACGGCATGGTGTTCCTGCTCCTGGGCCTGCAGCTGCCGGGCATTATGGAATCCTCGCTGGTGGCGGCCGAAGCCGACCCGAACGTTGAGGTCTGGATGCTGTTTACCGATATCGTGCTGATCTACCTGGCGCTGATGCTGGTGCGTTTCGGCTGGCTGTGGACGATGAAAAACTTCAGCGTCCGCTTCCTGAAGAAAAAGCCGATGGAGTTTGGCTCGTGGACAACGCGCGAACTGCTGATCGCCTCTTTTGCGGGCGTACGCGGGGCGATTACCCTTGCCGGTGTACTCTCTATTCCGCTGCTGCTGCCCACGGGCGACGTCTTCCCGGCGCGCTACGAGCTGGTGTTCCTGGCGGCTGGCGTGATTCTGTTCTCACTGTTTGTCGGCGTGATTATGCTGCCGATTTTACTCCAGCATATTGATGTCGGTGATTCGACCCAGCAGCACAAGGAAGAGCGCATTGCGCGGGCGGCTACCGCCGAAGTGGCGATTGTCGCCATCCAGAAAATGGAAGAGCGTCTGGCTGCGGATGCGGAAGAGAACATCGATAATCAGCTGCTGACGGAAGTGAGTTCCCGCGTGATTGGTAACCTGCGTCGTCGCGCGGACGGACGTAACGATGTGGAAAGCTCGCTGCAGGAAGAAAACCTGGAGCGCCGGTTCCGTCTGGCGGCGCTGCGTTCAGAGCGTGCCGAGCTGTACCACCTGCGCGCCACGCGCCAGATCAGCAACGAAACGCTGCAAAAGCTGCTGCACGATCTGGACCTGCTGGAAGCGCTGTTGATAGAGAATCAGTAGCGCTATTTTGCCCGGTGGCGCTGCGCTTACCGGGCCTACGTTTGAACCGTAGGCCGGGTAAGGCGAAGCCGCCACCCGGCACTATTCAGACCGCACCCAAAACCCCTCACAACACTGCAGCCACGCCTGCGCGCTCTGCGACAAATAAACCCCTTCACGCCAGATCATCCCTAACTGCCAGTGCAGGTCGCTCTCCAGCGGGATCCAGCGCAGCGTGTTTTTATCCAGACGCTCGCAAATCGGCTGCGGCAGAATGGCAATCCCCACGCCTGCCTGCACCATCGCCGCCAGGAAATCCCACTGTCCGCTGCGCACCGCAATGCGCGGCTTGACGTTATGCTGGTTAAACAGCGTCATTAGCTGGCGGCTGAGGGCGAAATCTTCGTTGTAGATCAGCAGAGGATGCTCGCCGAGCAGTTCAGGCTTCACCGACTCCCTCTTCAGCCAGTCGCCGGAGCGGGGCACCAGCACGCACAGCGGATGGCTAAAGAGCGGAAGCGTCGCCAGGCCGCTCTCTTCCTCAACGGGGAGAGCGGTCATTGCCACGTCGAGCTCGCCGTTGGTGACGGCCTGCTGGACGGTTAACCCACCAAACTCCGAAATCTTCAGCTCAACGCCGGGATAACGCTGGCGAAACAGGCTAATCGGCCCGGCCATCATCATGCCGACCATTGGTGGAATGCCGAGGCGAAGCACCCCTTTGGTCAGATGATTAATATCGTCCAGCTCTGCTTCCAGCTGGCGAAACTCCGCCAGAATCGCCAGCCCGCGTTCGAACACCACGCGTCCGGTGTCGGTCAGCAAAAGCTTGCGCCCGTCGCGGATCAGCAGGGTACAGTTCAGTTCATCTTCGAGGTTTTTCAGCATTTTGCTGATGGTGGGCTGGGTAACAAACAACTTCTCCGCTGCGCGGGTAAAACTTTGCTGACGAACCACTTCGACAAAATAGCGCAGCGTTCTTATGTCCATGATTATTCCTCGAAACTATACCTTTGATGATTTTAATTCATTTCAGTCCACACCGTGCGCTCACTATACTGGCGCCTCGTCTCATTTTTGAGGAAAACCCCCATGGCCGTGGCGTTAAGCCGTGTTACGCCTGCCGTTGTACAACGACTCCAGGTACCGGTTCAGGTACTGCTCTACGCGGGACTGTTTGTTTTCGCGGAATATCTTGTCGGCTGGCTGCATCTGCCGCTGCCTGCCAACCTGGTGGGAATGCTGCTGATGCTGACGCTTATTCTGTGTCGCGTGATCCCCCTCAACTGGGTGCGCGCCGGGGCGCGCTGGCTGCTGGCAGAGATGCTGCTGTTCTTTGTTCCGGCGGTGGTGGCGGTGGTGAACTATGCGCAACTGCTGATGGTGGACGGCTGGCGAATCTTTGCGGTGATCGCGCTAAGTACGCTGATGGTGCTGGGAGCGACCGCCTGGGTGGTGGATAAAGTCTACCGGTTTGAAATCAGCAGGCACAAACATGACTAACTTTCAGATAAGCGTCTTGTGCCTGATTGCGACGCTGGCAATCTATTTTGCCAACAAGCGCCTGTATCGCCGGTTTCATGCGCTACCGCTGATGCCGCTGGTCTTCACGCCGATCCTGCTGGTGCTGATGCTTGTCTTCGGCCACATTTCCTGGCAGAACTACATTGGTGAATCCCACTGGCTGCTGTGGCTGCTCGGCCCGGCGACCATCGCCTTTGCGGTGCCCGTTTACGACAACCTGGCGATTATCAAACGCCACTGGATGTCGCTCAGCGCAGGCGTGATCACCGCCACGGTGGTCGCGGTCTGTAGCTCCGTCTGGCTGGCACGCCTGTTTACGCTGCCCGATGAAATTCAGCGCAGCCTGGCCGTGCGCTCGGTGACCACGCCGTTTGCGCTGGCGGCGGCTAAACTGCTCGGCGGGCAGCCGGATCTGGTGGCGCTATTTGTAGTGGTCACGGGCGTCTTTGGGATGGCGGTGGGTGATATGCTCTTTCTGCGGCTTTCTATCCGGGAAGGGATGGCGAAAGGGGCAGGATTCGGCGCGGCGTCGCACGGGGCGGGAACGGCGCGTTCGTATGAGCTGGGTCAGCAGGAGGGCGTTGTCGCGAGCCTGGTGATGATGCTTTCGGGCGTAGTAATGGTGCTGATTGCCCCGCTGGTGGCGTGGGTGATGTTTTAATCTCCCCGGCCAGAATGACCGGGGAGAAAGGTTTAGTGCGCGCGGCCCTGCTCAACGCCGAGACCGGTTTGTGAGCGGATAAACTGGGCGCGGAATTTCTCCCGCTCCAGGTTACCCTCAGGCGAATTGTCGGTGGCCGAGAAGAACCAGATACCTATAAACGCCACGGCGATCGAGAACAGCGCCGGGTATTCATACGGGAAGATGGCGCTTGCGTGACCGAGGATCTGCACCCAGATGGTTGGGCCCAGAATCATCAGGATCACCGCCGTCAGCAGCCCCAGCCAGCCGCCAATCATTGCGCCACGGGTGGTCAGCTTCGACCAGTACATGGAGAGCAGGATGATCGGGAAGTTACAGCTTGCCGCAATCGAGAAGGCCAGCCCCACCATGAAGGCGATGTTCTGCTTCTCGAACAGAATGCCTAAAAGAATCGCCACGACGCCCAGCACCAGCACGGTGATTTTCGAGACCTTCAGTTCATCGCGCTCGCTTGCGCCTTTGCGGAAGACGTTGGCGTAGAGGTCATGCGACACCGCAGACGCGCCGGCCAGCGTCAGGCCTGCAACTACCGCAAGAATGGTGGCGAAGGCCACGGCGGAAATAAAGCCGAGGAACAGGTTACCGCCCACCGCGTCTGCCAGGTGCACCGCAGCCATGTTGTTACCGCCAATCAGCGCACCCGCAGCGTCTTTAAACGCCGGGTTCGCCCCCACCAGCATGATCGCACCAAAGCCGATGATAAAGGTCAGGATATAGAAGTAACCCATAAAGCCGGTGGCGTAAAAGACGCTCTTGCGCGCTTCACGCGCATCGCTCACGGTGAAGAAGCGCATCAGAATGTGCGGTAAACCTGCGGTACCAAACATCAGGCCGAGACCGAGCGACAGGGCAGAAATCGGGTCTTTCACCAGCCCGCCCGGGCTCATAATGGCTTCCCCTTTCGGGTGGACCGCCATGGCTTCGGTAAACAGGTTATTGAAGCTGAACCCGACGTGCTTCATCACCATAAAGGCCATAAAGCTGGCGCCGAACAGCAGTAATACCGCTTTGATGATCTGCACCCAGGTGGTGGCCAGCATGCCGCCGAACAGGACGTACATCACCATCAGCACGCCCACCAGCACCACCGCGATGTGGTAGTTCAGGCCGAACAGCAGCTCGATCAATTTACCCGCGCCCACCATCTGCGCGATCAGATACAGCGCCACCACCACCAGCGAACCGCAGGCGGAGAGGGTGCGAATTGGCCCCTGCTTCAGGCGATATGAGGCCACGTCGGCGAAGGTATAGCGGCCCAGGTTACGCAGACGCTCGGCAATCAGGAACAGAATGATCGGCCAGCCGACGAGGAAGCCGAGAGAGTAAATCAGGCCGTCATAGCCGGAGGTGTAGACCAGCGCGGAGATCCCGAGGAACGAGGCTGCGGACATAAAGTCACCCGCAATCGCCAGTCCGTTCTGAAAGCCGGTAATGTTGCCGCCAGCGGTGTAGTAATCGTTACGGGAGCGCACGCGTTTCGAGGCCCAGTAAGTGATGTACAACGTCAGCAGGACGAAAATTAAGAACATCACAATGGCCTGCCAGTTGGTTGGTTGGCGCTGGACTTCGCCGGTAATGGCATCCGCCGCGTGGGCGGCAAAGGGAAGCGTGGCGGCGAGCGCCGTCAGAACTCTCTTCATGATGCTTTTACCTCTTGCAGTACCGCTTTATTAAGTCGATCGAATTCACCGTTCGCGCGCCAGACGTATACGCCGGTCAGCAAGAATGAAATCACAATCACGCCAATGCCAATGGGAATACCGCGCGTCACGCTGGTCCCCTCGTGTAACGGGGTGCCCAGCCAGTGCGGCGCAAAGGCGATCAGCAGAATAAAGCCGACATAGATAATCAGCATGATGATGGAAAGAGTGAAGGCAAACCGTTGCCGCTTTTCGACGAGCTCCCTGTAGTGCGCACTATTCTCTATCTGCTGACAAATATCGTTATTCATCACAGAGTCTCCAAAGGTAAGGAAGGTTTGTTTTTAGTCCCCTCTCCCCTTTGGGGAGAGGGTTAGGGTGAGGGGAGGAAGGTGCGGTCTGATGCCCTCACCCCGGCCCTCTCCCACGGGGAGAGGGAGAAAAGATTACGATGGCATTGCGATGGCCTGCTTCTCTTCGAGCAGTTTTTCCACCACGCCAGGATCCGCGAGCGTTGAGGTATCACCGAGGTTGCTGGTGTCCCCTGCCGCGATTTTGCGCAAGATACGACGCATAATTTTGCCGGAACGGGTTTTCGGCAGCGAGTCGGTCCAGTGCAGTACGTCCGGCGTCGCCAGCGGGCCAATCTCTTTACGCACCCAGTTGCGCACTTCGGTATACAGCTCTGGCGACGGCTCTTCACCGTGGTTCAGAGTGACATAGGCGTAAATCGCCTGGCCTTTAATGTTGTGCGGAATGCCGACAACGGCGGCTTCGGCAATCTTCGGATGCGACACCAGCGCTGATTCAATCTCAGCGGTGCCCAGACGGTGGCCGGAGACGTTCAGCACGTCATCCACGCGTCCGGTTATCCAGTAATAGCCGTCTTCGTCACGACGCGCGCCGTCGCCGCTGAAGTACATGTTTTTAAAGGTCGAGAAGTAGGTCTGCTCGAAGCGATCGTGATCGCCGAACAGGGTACGCGCCTGACCCGGCCACGAGTCCGTGATCACCAGGTTGCCTTCGGTGGCCCCTTCCAGCGGGTTGCCTTCGTTATCCACCAGCGCAGGCTGCACGCCGAAGAACGGACGAGTTGCGGAACCGGCCTTCAGCTGCGTGGCGCCAGGCATCGGGGTGATCATGAAGCCGCCGGTTTCGGTCTGCCACCAGGTGTCCATCACCGGGCATTTCTCGTTGCCGATTTTCTTCCAGTACCACTCCCAGGCTTCCGGGTTGATTGGCTCGCCCACGGAACCGAGGATGCGCAGGGAAGAGCGGTCGGTCCCTTCGATGGCTTTATCGCCTTCCGCCATTAATGCGCGGATCGCCGTTGGCGCGGTGTAGAGAATGTTGACCTGGTGCTTGTCGACCACCTGACACATACGCGCTGGGGTCGGCCAGTTTGGAACGCCCTCAAACATCAGCGTTGTTGCGCCACAGGCCAGCGGGCCGTACAGCAGGTAGCTGTGTCCGGTAACCCAGCCGACGTCGGCGGTACACCAGTAGATGTCGCCCGGATGGTAGTCGAAGACGTATTTGAAGGTGGTGGCCGCATAGACCAGATAGCCGCCGGTGGTGTGCAGGACGCCTTTCGGCTTACCGGTGGAGCCGGAGGTATAAAGAATGAACAGCGGATCTTCTGCGTTCATCTCTTCCGGCTGATGCTGGTCGCTCGCTTTTTCAATCAGGTCGCTCCACCACAGGTCGCGCCCCTCGTTCCAGTCGATTTTGCCGCCGGTACGCTTAAGGACGATAACGTTACTGACCGTTTTGACGTTCGGGTTTTTCAGCGCTTCGTCGACGTTTTTCTTCAGTGGGATACCGCGCCCGGCGCGCACGCCTTCATCGGCAGTGATCACCAGTTTTGAACTGGAATCGACAATACGACCCGCAACCGCCTCTGGCGAGAAGCCGCCAAAAATCACCGAGTGAATCGCGCCGATACGCGCGCAGGCCAGCATGGCCACCGCCGCTTCCGGCACCATAGGCATATAGATAGCGACCACATCGCCTTTTTTAATGCCCTTTTCCAGCAGGACGTTGGCGAAGCGGCACACGTCGCGGTGCAGCTCTTTGTACGTAATATGTTTGCTTTGCGAGGCGTCATCGCCTTCCCAGATGATGGCCGTCTCATTCCCGCGCTCGGCAAGGTGGCGATCGAGGCAGTTCGCCGCCAGGTTCAGGGTGCCATCTTCATACCATTTAATGGAGACATTGCCGGGTGCAAAGGAGGTGTTCTTCACCTTCTGATAAGGTTTGATCCAGTCAAGGATATGGCCCTGCTCACCCCAGAAGATGTCCGGGGCGGTGATAGATTGCTGATATTTCTCGTGGTACTGCTCCGGGGTGATCAGGCAACGGTCCGCAATATTTGCGGGAATGTCATGTTTGTGGATTTGGCTCATGGCTTTTTTTCTCCTTGTAAGATGTTAATAATATGTCGCAAAAACGTTAATTGTAGGGGCTTTACAAGCTTTGTTTAGTATTTGGGCTACAGATCACGCATTGTTTGAAGAGTATGAAAAATGAGCGAATGAAACTTTGAAGGAAAATAATTTATGCTGACGATTATTCACATTTATGTTTAAAAAAGCGTTTTTATAACAAAAGGTTATTTATCAGAAACAGGAGAAACTCCCGTCACGAACGCTTTTACGAGTGAAATGCGTCGTTCTTTAAGGCTTGCGCAACAGGCCGCGCAAATGATACTCATACGCCGCGTTAAAAAATCCCATAAATCGACGCAACACAATTCATACCCTATCAGTATGTCCCCATATTCATGCAGTTTGAGTGAATAAGGCGCTTCATTGAGGAAGTCAGTTTCTATGAAAAACGTTAAAGTCAGCCTGGCCTGGCAGATCTTAATTGCCCTTGTGCTGGGCATCTTGCTGGGCAGTTACCTCCACTATCACAGCGACAGCCGCGAATGGCTGATTGCGAACCTGCTTTCACCGGCAGGGGATATCTTTATTCATCTGATCAAGATGATTGTGGTACCGATTGTGATCTCGACGCTGGTGGTCGGTATTGCGGGCGTCGGCGATGCGAAGCAGTTAGGCCGTATTGGTGCGAAAACCATTATCTATTTCGAAGTGATCACTACGGTTGCGATCATTCTCGGTATTACCCTGGCGAACGTGTTCCAGCCGGGTTCCGGGATTGATATGTCTCAGCTGGCCACGGTGGATATTTCGAAATACCAAAGTACGACCGCTGACGTGCAGAGCCACGCGCACGGCCTGATGGGCACTATCCTGTCGCTGGTGCCGACCAACATCGTGGCATCGATGGCGAAGGGCGAGATGCTGCCGATTATCTTCTTCTCGGTACTGTTTGGTCTGGGGCTCTCTTCTCTGCCCGCGACGCACCGCGAACCGCTGGTGACCGTGTTCCGCTCTATCTCCGAGACCATGTTTAAAGTGACCCACATGGTGATGCGTTACGCGCCGGTAGGGGTGTTTGCGCTTATCGCCGTCACCGTGGCGAACTTCGGTTTTGCCTCCCTCTGGCCGCTGGCGAAGCTGGTGATTCTGGTGCACTTCGCGATCCTGTTCTTTGCGCTGGTGGTGCTGGGGATCGTGGCGCGTCTGTGCGGGCTGAGCATCTGGATCCTGATTCGTATCCTGAAAGATGAGCTGATTCTGGCCTACTCCACGGCAAGCTCTGAGAGCGTACTGCCGCGCATCATTGAGAAGATGGAAGCCTACGGCGCGCCAGCGTCGATCACCAGCTTCGTGGTGCCGACCGGTTACTCCTTTAACCTGGATGGTTCGACGCTGTATCAGAGTATCGCCGCTATCTTTATTGCCCAGCTGTACGGCATTGACCTGTCTCTGTGGCAGGAGATCGTCCTGGTACTGACGCTGATGGTGACGTCCAAAGGTATTGCAGGCGTTCCGGGCGTCTCCTTCGTGGTGCTGCTGGCTACGCTCGGTAGCGTCGGTATTCCGCTGGAAGGTCTGGCATTTATCGCCGGTGTAGACCGTATCCTCGACATGGCGCGTACGGCGCTGAACGTGGTGGGGAATGCCCTGGCGGTGCTGGTTATCGCCAAGTGGGAACACAAATTCGATCGTAAAAAAGCGCTGGCGTATGAACGCGAGGTGCTGGGGCGTTTTGATAAGACTGCCGATCGGTAACCTCTAAGCCCGGTGGCGCTGCGCTTACCGGGCCTACGGGTCTTGTAGGCCGGGTAAGGCGAAGCCGCCACCCGGCACTTTACTCCCCGCTCAACGCATCAAACTCTTCGCATCCCGTATCAAACCCTTCCGTACAGCTCAGGTTCAACCAGTACAGTGCTTTCTGCTTATTTGGCGTGATAAAGCCTTTCTCACCCTGCCTGAACAACATCCCTGCCCAGTACTCGGCATAGCCCGTTCGTGAAAGGGCTGAACTGCGCTTGAACCACGAGGCGGCCTGCACGTCATCCTGCGCCACCTCTACACCGTTGGCATAAATGAGTCCCAGCAGCAGCTGCGCATCGACCGCAGAGTCGCTGTCGATATCTTCGGTTGCCGTTTGCAGCAGTCTGATGGCCTGGGGATAGTCAGTTTTCCCTGCCTGAGTATTCACCAGAATGCGCGCCAGCATGATCGCGCCGCGTTTGCTGCCAGCAATGTTTGCCTGTTGGGCCAGGGCTTTGGCCTGCGCGTAATCGCCCTGCGTAAAGAGGATTTGCGAAAGCAACCCCATGGCGTCGACATCGCCGCCTTTCGCAGCTTTCTCGGCCCACAGCGCGGCCTGCTTGCTGTCGCCGGAGCTGAAGTACGTATCGGCAAGATAATACTGGGCACGCGCATCACCGGCTTCCGCCTGTTTCCGATACTGGCTGCCTATCTCTTCCGCGCGGGCGAAGGACGTTAAAAACACTAACAACAGAAAAATGGCTTTCATGGATTCTTATCATCTGGATACACGCCGCGCAGTATAATCGCGGGCGCAAAAGAAAAAAATGGGTGCATTAAGACCTCAGCATCCTACAAGCCGGGCGGAACCGTTGTTCCGCCCGTAGAGGTTAGCCTGCGTTGCAGGCTAATTTAGCCGCCACCTCCTGATGTTCACTCTTTATTGAAAACTCGCAGAGCCTGCCGCGAGTAATAAAGGTAAAGATCACTATCGTCAGGCAAATAATAAAGACGATGCCTAACGCAGTTTTTAATGGCGTCATGCCTTTTACTCCTTGTCAAAAAAAGAATAAGAGGCTACTCTCAACTTGTAGGAGTTGAGGGAGTAGCCTCGGGTAAATGAAAATTTCCCGGGGCTTTCTACTTTCTGTCCCTCAACAATGCTCAAGACAAAAAGTCTTAAGCACCCGCTGAATATCTTATCTCTCTGAATTAAAATGCAAAGATGTAATTCTTTTTCGCGAAAATTACATTATTTCTGCGAGCCGCTTTCCAAATAATAATTGATATTATTGATGAGCCAACCGGAAATAAAAAGGGAGTGAATATTTCACTCCCTTTATTCATCGATGAATTAACGGCTTCAACCCATTGCGCTTTCGCGCAGTCGGGCTTTTAGCTTGTTATATTCGTCGATCACATACTGTTCCGCTGCGTGCTGATCCGCAATCGGCTCAACGTTGACAGCGCAGTATTTATACTCCGGCGTTTTGGTTATCGGGCTTAAGTTCTCCGTCACCAGCTCGTTGCAGGCACCAATCCACCACTGGTAGGTCATATAGACCGCCCCTTTGTTTGGACGATCGCTGACCTGCGCACGGGTGATTATCCGCCCTTTGCGCGAATTCACCCACACCAGCGCCTCGTCCTCAATACCAAGGCGCTGCGCATCGGCGGTGTTGATTTGCGCGTAGCCCGGTTCGTCCGCCAGCGCGGCCAGCGCGGCGCAGTTGCCGGTCATTGAACGGCAGGAATAGTGGCCCACTTCACGCACGGTGGAAAGCACCATCGGATACTCATCGGTGAGTTTATCAATGGGCGCGACCCAGTCGCAGGTGAAGAATTGCGCAACCCCGTTCGGGGTGTCGAACTTCTCCTTAAAGAGATAGGACGTCCCTTGATCGGCCTCCGACTCATCCCGGCACGGCCACTGGATGTATCCCAGCTCACCCATTTTTTCATAGGTGGCGCCGTAGAAGTCCGGACACAGGCTGCGCAACTCATCCCAGATCTCCTGGGTGTTGTTGTAGTGCATCGGGTAGCCCATGCGGGTGGCGATTTCACTGATAATCTGCCAGTCCGTTTTCAGATCCCACTTCGGCTCTACCGCCTTGAAGAAGCGCTGGAAGCCGCGGTCCGCCGCCGTGTAGACGCCTTCATGCTCGCCCCAGGAGGTCGACGGTAAAATCACATCCGCCGCCGCCGCGGTTTTGGTCATGAAGATATCCTGGACAATTACCAGCTCCAGATCCTCAAACCCTTTACGCACCGCAGAGAGCTCGGCATCGGTCTGGAGCGGATCTTCACCCATGATGTAGGCCGCACGCACTTCGCCATGCGCCGCGCGGTGCGGCAGCTCGCTGATGCGGTACCCGGTGTGTTCCGGCAGGCTTTCCACGCCCCAGGCCTTCGCGAATTTGGCGCGATTTTCCGGGAACTTCACGTACTGGTAGCCCGGATAGGTATCCGGCAGCGCGCCCATATCGCAGGCGCCCTGGACGTTATTCTGACCGCGCACCGGGTTCACACCAACGTGGGCTTTACCGAGATTACCGGTCAGCATGGCGAGGCTGGTCAGGGAGCGCACGGTTTCCACGCCCTGGTAGAACTGAGTAACGCCCATACCCCATAGGATGGCGGCGGTTTTTGCCCCGGCATACATCCGTGCCGCCTGGCGGATCTCCTGCGCGCTGACGCCGGTTATCGCTTCAACCGACTCCGGCGTATAGCCTTCGACTATTTTCCTATACTCTTCAAAGCCTTCCGTACGGGTCGCGACAAACGCCTGATCGTACAGATTCTCCTCAATAATGACGTGCCCCATTGCGTTCAACAGCGCAATGTTCGAGCCGTTTTTCAATGCAATGTGCATATCCGCAATGCGCGCGGTTTCAATTTTGCGCGGATCGCAGACGATGATTTTCGCCCCGTTCTGTTTAGCGCGAATAACGTGGTTCGCGACGATAGGGTGAGAATCCGCCGGGTTATAACCAAAGATGAAGACGAGATCGGTGTTATCTATCTCGTTGATGGCATTACTCATTGCGCCGTTACCGACCGACTGGTGCAGACCTGCAACCGATGGGCCGTGTCAGACGCGAGCGCAGCAGTCGACGTTATTGGTACCAATAACGGCGCGCGCGAATTTTTGCATCACATAGTTGGTTTCATTTCCCGTCCCGCGGGAAGAGCCGGTGGTCTGGATGGCATCTGGGCCATACTTGGCCTTGATGGCGCTCAGGCGCGTGGCGACGTAATCCAGCGCCTCGTTCCAGGAGACGGCTTCCAGCTTGCCGCCGCGCTCGCGGCGGATCATAGGGGTTTTCAGGCGCGGGGTGAGGATTTGGGTATCGTTAATAAAATCCCAGCCGTAGTAACCTTTCAGGCATAGCGTGCCCTGGTTGGTTTTCCCCTGTGCGGCCTCCGCCCGGACGATTTTGCCGTTATCGACCACCAGGTGGATCTTGCAACCTGAGGCACAATAAGGGCAAACCGTGACGACTTTTTTCATCAGTCTGCTCCAGTTAATCGAATCATTCGCACCCACTATGCAGCTTCTATGCCATGTTTTTTGTATGGGTATACCCTGACTTTACGGTCCCTTCGCGGTGAAAACCCTGACAAAAAGCAGTCAATCGTCAAAATTGACGTGTCGACAGGGCAGCGGATGTGACATGGGTTGAATTTCCGTCACTGAAAAAACCATTTGACTGGAGCCGACGGCAGAATGGTTCAGACTTAACATAATCCCCTGACGGAAGCATACGATGAAACCGGCGATCCTGGTGGTAGATGACGATACGGCAGTCTGCGAACTGCTTCAGGACGTGCTGAGCGAGCACGTCTTTAACGTGCTTGTCTGCCATAACGGCCAGGATGCACTGCGGCAGGTACAGCAGGAGCCGAATATCGCGCTGGTGCTGCTGGATATGATGCTGCCGGATATCAACGGCCTGCAGGTTTTGCTGCAGCTGCAAAAGCAGCGCCCAGCGCTACCGGTTGTGATGTTAACCGGGCTGGGGAGTGAGTCAGACGTGGTGGTGGGGCTGGAGATGGGGGCCGACGATTATATTGGCAAACCGTTCAACCCGCGCGTGGTGGTTGCCCGCGTTAAAGCGGTATTGCGCCGAACCGGCGTGCTGGCTGCGGAAGTTCCCGCAGCGCCCGTAGCGGGCATTGCGTTTAACGGATGGACGCTAGATACCACCCGCTGCGAGCTGAGCGATCCGCAGCGTAATCCCGTGCCCTTAACCCAGGGTGAGTACGGCCTGCTGCTGGCGCTCACGCAAAATGCCCGTCGGGTGCTGAGCCGTGACCGGCTGCTTGAGCTGACCCACAGCGAAAGCGCCGACGTGTTCGACCGCACTATTGACGTGCTGATCATGCGCCTGCGCCGGAAAATCGAGGCTAACCCGCATCAGCCTGCGCTCATCAAAACGATCCGCGGGCTGGGTTACGTGTTTGCCATCGACGTTTCCCACAGCGAGAAAGCGGCGTAATACTAAGGTTTTATCAATCCCTCCGTTTTTAATGCGTAACCTTTCCACTCTGATTTTAGACGCCATACTGGCATCGATTTTCGTCCTGTTTCCGGGTCGAGAATTTCTGCAGTGTCATTATGAATGGCGGTGATCACCACAAAATGCGAATACTTTTCCCCTTCCAGAGGGATGATCATGGGTTGGTCAATCGTCAGTGGTTCATTAACGTCATATCGGAGGCCTTTTGCCTGAAAACCCATACGCTGAGCCGCATTTTTCAGATCGAGAAGGGAAAAACCTGTTTGCAGTTTCTCCGCTTCTGTCCCAGGCTCAGCGCGATAGATAATATCTGAGATGATATCTATCTCTCTGATCTCCAGTGAAAAGCGGGTATTTAGCAGGAGCGACAGCGCTGCTGGCCCGCATGAAAAATCGGTCGTCTGGCGAACAATCCCGTCTGTACGCAAGCGCATCCAGCTTTTCATGGTTGTGTTGTAGGCCTGCGCATGACAGGCCAGTAACAACAAACATGCCGCTGACCATTTCATCAGAAGTTCCTTGTCATGCTGACGCCGAACGTTGAACCCGTTGTCTCCAATGGGAAGGAGACTTCAGGCGTAATACTGAAACGCGGTGATAGCAGATAAGAGAAATAAAATGCAAGCGATTCAGACTCTTGGCTGGTGCCTTTCATTGTGCGCCCTTCGTATTTCATATTATCTGACCAGCTATAGGTAAATCTGCTGCCCAACGAACTGACATTATTGAGAGCGAAACCGGTTCCCAGGAATGCCGATGCGGTATCGCCTGCTTTAATTCGCTCCCCACCTTTACTGGTCTCAAACGTTTTTTCGTATGAGATACCGCCAAAAAAGGTCACGGGATCCGTAATTCGCACAAACGTCAGGGATGGCGTCAGGCTCCAGTTGCCTTCGCTGTTATTCAGCGGCTGCTTCCAGGCGTCCAGGTCGGAGACGTATTTTTTGCGCCCGGTCGGCGTATTGACGGCAAGTGAACCCGTCACGGATGGATGATCATTGTTCTCTTTCAGTAGCAGATACTGGATACCGGCCGAAATGTCACCGATATGGCCCTGAGAGGCATCCCGGGTCCAGGCATTACTCGAAACATCTTCGATTTTTGTGTAGGTCCAGGGTACGTTTAACCAGACGCTAAGCCTGTCGGTAATACCGAATTTTGGCGAAACATAAAAATAAAGCTTTTTAATCGAATAACTGGAAACTTGATAAGGCCCCTGCTGCGGCAATGAGGACGTGGATTTCCATGTGCGGTATTTGAAACCGAAATCAACGTCAGTTTCCCCGTGATTAAGCAGAACCGTGTAGTCGGAAAGATAACTAATCGGCGCGCTATACTCCTCCTGCTTTTTCTCTATGTTGGCTATTCGACTATTGTCTTTTCTGACGACGTCGAAATGGGTCACATCCGGGAAGGAAATGGGATACACGTTATCCTTTCGCACAATGGATGCTGAATGATTGCTATCTGACTTAAGGAACCCTGTGATTCTGTCACCATTTTTAAACGTCACTGCATACTGCTTATCGGTGTCTATCGTTTTTATTTGATCAGCGCTGATCCGCAGACTTGAACCATAGGGGGTGCTAAAAACACACACGCCATCTTTAAAGGAGACAATATCTCCAGTGATATTGTCTCCGTTGTTCAGTCTGAGAATGTCAGCATGCGCAATCGTAACAAATATAAATGGCGCAACGACGCCAGCCACTCTCGACATCATTTAAATCACCACTTTGTCATGTTGATGTCGCGGTTCCATTTTGTCCAGCGCAGTGCCCGGTTCGATAAGGTTCCATCGGTGTTTACGACGCGATAATACTCTTCAACAACCGATGATTTCGCTGCTTCGAAACGGCCATCAGTACTGCGCGCGTAGCGCCAGACATCACCAACGACCGAATATTTTTTACCGTCCCCGGTATCGGTAATCGTGGTCGGGCCGTTGACGAAGTCCTGGCTGTGCAATACATAGTTTCGACTATCTTCATCGACGCCGAAGTTATGAATCATATTCATATAGTGCATGCCAACAAAATTTGTTCCGGTGATGGTATCAAATCCTTCAAGGGGTTTTTTTATGCTGCCGGAGTCGGACAACGTCAGACTGGAGTATTTCGGAAACTTTATCCCAGCCCAAGGGTTGGTTGGGGTTGTTGGTTTAGGTATTGGGAACACTGGGCTAGTAACAAGGCCATTTCCTTTACCATTAATTTGCGATAATTGTGTGTCACTTAATTCAGTGACTGCGGCATGTGTTATGCCGGAGAATAACAATGCCGTTAGCAGCATGATTTTATGCTTCATGGTTTTTCCTTATGGTAAATTAATGTTGTTATCAAGGTGTATATTCATCTTAAGGGTAAGTGAACATGACCGATGGATAACGCAAGGAAAAACGGCAGATGCGGCTTAAACTTTAAATATGATTAAGATGAAAGCTCGATAATTGATCTGCTTAAATTTCACGCATATATATTACAGCTGAGATATAGCGCCGCTTGCAGGGTGATTTGCGATAAAGTTATATTTCTCTTTACCCTTAATTCAGGTAGGGGCTGAATTATCCTCAATATACGTTTTCAGCTCTTCCAGCGTTTTTGCGCCGTCAATCGCATTGGCGGCCAGCAGGCTTGCTCGCGCGCAGGCGTGTGCCAGATAAATACTCTCCGTGAGCGGGAGCGATTCATGGCAGCCGTATAAAAAGCCCGCGCAAAAGGCATCGCCCGCGCCGACGCTGCCGATAATCTCTTCCTGCTCCAGCATCCATGACGGGATCCAGCGACCCTCTTCACCGCGGGCTTCTCCCCATGCGCCTTCGGGGCAGTGGATAACCACCCGCTGGCGAACGCCTGCCGCCAGCAGCTGCGCCGCGGCGTCGGCGATATGGGCAACGTGCGGGGCGTCGTTTTCGTCACGCATTGTCAGGCCGCTAAACTCCCCGGCCTCCAGCTCGTTTATCACCAGATAGTCGAGATGGCGCAGGGCAGGGAGCACCAGCGGCTGATAGCGCGGATCGCCCTTGCGGGACACCAGATCGAGCGAGGTTTCATATCCCTGGTCGCGCATTTGTGCCAGCAGCCGCGCGCTGCGGGTGCCGAACTCGTCATCGGGCATATCCAGGCTGTCGAGCAGCAGGAGATAGCCGAGATGGAAGATCTTCATCGATCCGTCTAAGCGATCGAAAGCGGGAAGATCCAGCAGGCGGTTGGCCCCCGGCGAGTGGAAAAAGGTGCGCTGTCCGCTGGGATCGGTCATCACCTGCGACATAGAGGTTGGCGCAAAGGTGGTGCGCTGTACGCGCTGGCGGTTGACGTGGTACTGGTCGAGCATCGCCAGAATGTAGTCCCCGTCGGCATCTTCGCCAATCAGCCCCACCGCCTGCAGCGGCAGGCCAACGTGCATTTTAGCCAGCGTCAGCAGCACGTTGAGCGGCGCGCCGCCGGTTGAGCGTTCGCTGTGGGTGATTTCCGCCAGCCAGCCGCGCTCCGGCCACTGCACGATCTGGTGGACGTGGTCCACCAGCATGTTGCCTGCGGCAATGATCCCTTTACGTTCCATCAGGCTTTCCCCGCGCTGCCGAAGATGCGCATCTGTTCGGCGACCGTATCGGTTATCGCCTCTTCTATCCCCAGCAGCAGCTCTGCAAACTCGTCGTACAGCGGCTGGCGGTTCGCCATACGTTGCTCAACGGCGGCGAGCGCGGCCTGCGACATCCCGGTATAAAAGTTAATTTTGTGAATGCCCAGCTCGATGGCGCGGCGGAAGTCGGCATCGCTAATCCCGGAGCCGCCGTGTAAAACCAGCGGCAGCCCGGTCTGCTGGCGAATGGCGTCCAGACGTGGGAAATCGAGCTTCGGCTCGCCCCTGTATTTGCCGTGCGCATTGCCGATGGCGACCGCCAGCGCGTCAATGCCGGTTGAATCGACAAATTCGCGCGCCAGCCGTGGGTCGGTAAAGCACGCTTCATCCGCATGTCCGTAAAGCGCGCCGCCTTCATCACCCCCAACCGCGCCCAGCTCCGCTTCCACCGAGACGCCGACCGCGTGGCACATCTTCACCACTTCCCGCGTCTGGCGAATGTTCTCCTCGTAGCTCAGCGTAGACCCGTCGAACATCACCGAGCTGAACCCTAAGCGCAGGGCGCGCACCACCGCCTCGAAATGCAGGCCGTGGTCGAGATTGAGCACCACGGGAATATCGTGACGGGCGGCTTCGTACTTAACCGCTTCGACAAGGGAATCCAGCGACACGTACTTAAAATGCACTTCGGCGATGTTGATGATAAACGGCGAGCGTTCCTGCTTTGCGGCGGCGAACAGCGCGCGCAGGAAGTGGGAATCGAGCACGTTAAACGCGCCCAGCGCATAGCGATGCGCCCTGGCGTGCTCAAGACCGTCGGCAAGAGAAATCAATGGCATCATTCACCCCTTATATCCGAAACAGGTTGTACTCGTTGCACAGCACCAGCAGCGCCGGTTCGTCTTCTTCGATGTTGTTATAGCGGGCAACGGGCTGCAAAAAGTGGTTATCGTGCTCATCGTCGTTTACCGACGATACTTCTCCGACCAGCACGTCGCCGAAGCCGCGTTCGCCCCAGAAGCTGTGGTAAAGACCGGGCGTCAGGCAGATGCTTTCCCCTGGCGTGAGGCGCAGCTGGCTGCCGGGCGCGTGGGTCTGACGGCAGCCGTCGACGGTGACCGTCACGTCGGTGTTTTCCGTCTCTTCATGCGCCCCGGCATTCCATAACTCAATAATCAGATTCCCGCCGCCCCGGTTAATGATGTCTTCCCGCTTGCGCCAGTGAAAATGCATCGGCGTCACCTGGCCGTCGCGCACGTGCATAATTTTTTCGGCATAGCACTTTTCATAAGGCACGCCGTTGGGAGAGCCGTTGCGCAGGGTAAACAGCGTCAGGCCCTCAGCGGCAAAGCTGTTGCCGCCGAACGCCGTCACGTCCCAGCCGAGCCTGAGGTCGAACACCTCCTGCCATGCGGCCTGGTCAAGCTGCTGCCATTTCGTTGGCGGAAAGCTGGCAAACGGCGGGAGATGCACGTCGTGCATGGAAAAGAACTGTCGCGTGTGGCCGAGAATTTCATTGATGTCGGAGCGTTTCATGGGGACTCCTTGAGTTACGTGCAAAACCTTTCCTCTCACCCTAACCCTCTCCCCAAAGGGGAGAGGGAACTTAACCACCCTCTCCCCAAAGGGGAGAGGGAACTTAACCACCCTCTCCCCTTTGGGGAGAGGGCCGGGGTGAGGGGTCACTTAACCGTCCACCCCTTATACGTGCCGACGTTCTTTTTATCGATCATCGTCACCGGGATCAGCACGGGCGCTTTCGGCGCAGGTTTGCCCTGTAGAATGTCATAGCCGATCTCCACCGCTTTTGCCGCCATGACCTGTGGATCCTGCGCCGGGGTTGCGACAAACAGTGAGTTTTCGCGCTTCAACGCTTCCTCACCGTCCGGTGAACCATCCACGCCGACGATAAAGAACTCATTGCGCTGCGCCTGCTTCGCGGCCAGATCGGCGCCGATCGCCGTCGGATCGTTAATCGCAAACACGCCGTCGATCTTCGGATTGGCCGCCAGCAGGGAGGTCATGACTTCCAGACCGCCTTCACGGCTGCCCTTGGCGTTTTGGTTATCCGAGAGCACCTTGATATCCGGATGTTTTTTGAATTCCGTCTGGCAGCCTTCCACGCGATTTTGCACCGCAGAGACCGGCGGTCCGTTGATGATAACCACGTTGCCTTTGCCTTTCAGGCGATCGGTAATGTACTTACAGGCCATTTCGCCCGCCTGGGTGTTATCGGAGGTGATGGTGGCATCAGCCCCTTCCGCCGCCACGTCAACCGCCACGACCACAATCCCGGCGTCCTTCGCGCGCTTCACCGCCGGGCCGATCCCTTTGGAATCCGCGGCGTTGAGGATGATCATGTCCACCTTCGCGGCGATGAAGTTGTCGATCTGCGCCACCTGCTGGCCCAGATCGTACCCGCTGGAGACCAGCGTCACCTTGACGTTATCCCCCGCCAGCTTGCGCGCTTCCAGCTCGGCACCTTTGGTGATCTGCACGAAGAACGGGTTGGCCAGGTCGCCCACCGTCACGCCGATGGACTTCAGATCTTTTGCCTGCGCAAACGGCGTTGCGGCAAGCAGTGCGCCAGCACAGAGCGCGGTTACTAACGGTTTCAAACGCATATGGTTTTCCTCGAAGCTGTAGGGTGTTGTTGTTATGCACTTTGATGGTGTCGGGTACGGTATTTGTCGATCAGCACCGCTATGATGATCACCGCCCCTTTGATCACCAGCTGCCAGAAGTAGGAGACGCCCATCAGCGTCATGCCGTTGTTGAGGGTGGCGATGATCAGCGCGCCGACCAGCGTGCCGGTGATCGTACCGATCCCGCCGACGAAGCTGGTGCCGCCGAGGATCACCGCCGCAATCGCATCCAGCTCGTAACCCGCGCCGAGGTTGCCGTTGGCGCTGTAGAGGCGCGAGGCGCTCATGACGCCGCCAAGGCCGGAGAGCAGGCCGCTCATGCCGTAGACAAACAGCAGCACCAGCCAGACCTTGATGCCGGTCAGTCGCGCCGCCTGCATGTTGCCGCCCACGGCGTAGATGTGAACGCCGAGCGTGGTGCGGCGCAACATAAACCAACATACCGCAATCACCGCCAGGGCGATCGCCACCAGCCACGGAATCGGGCCGAGGTAGTTATTGCCGATCCACTCGAAGTTGATGTTGGAGTTAATGACCGTCGTGCCGTCGGCCAGCAGGTACGCCGCGCCGCGCAGCGCCGTGTACGTGCCGAGCGTGACGATAAAGGGCGGTAGCCCGGCAAAGGCCACCAGCGCGCCGTTGAACAGGCCCAGCACCATGCCGAGCATCAGCGCGGCCGGAATGGAGAGCATGGCGAATTCGGGAATGAGCGAGACCACCATCGCCGCTACCGCCGTGGTGCCCAGAATAGAGCCCACGGAGAGGTCAATCCCGCCGGTCAGGATAATGAAGGTCATTCCCGCCGCCAGCACGATGTTGATCGACGCCTGACGGGTAATGTTGAGCAGGTTGCTCTCGGTAAAGAAGTTCGGGGCAATAAAGCCAAATACCGCCACAATCAGGATAAGAATCGGCAGGATACCGACCGTTTGCATCAGATCGCTCATCAGCATTTTTTTTGCGGAGGCGGATTTCGCCACCTGCTGGGGACTGGTTGAATGTGTCATGGTTACACCGCCTGATGATGAGTGTCGTTCACGCCGGTTGCCAGCGTCATGATGTTTTCCTGAGAGATGTCGCGCCCGTGGAGCTCGCCCGCAATGCTGCCTTCGCGCATCACGTACACCCGGTCGCTCATCCCCACCACTTCCGGCAGCTCGCTGGAGATCATTAAAATCGCCACCCCTTTGCGCGCCATCTGGTTCATGATGCGGTAGATCTCGCTTTTCGCGCCGACGTCCACGCCGCGCGTGGGTTCGTCCAGAATCAGAATGCGCGGGCCAATCGCCACCCAGCGG
Organism: Enterobacter sp. 3U4; assembly: GCF_057224565.1. Lineage (NCBI taxonomy): Bacteria > Pseudomonadati > Pseudomonadota > Gammaproteobacteria > Enterobacterales > Enterobacteriaceae > Enterobacter > Enterobacter sp. 3U4. The sequence goes on along the minus strand of NZ_CP136665.1, from coordinate 3,682,156 downwards.
GAGATCAGCAGCTTCTGCTGGTTGCCGCCGGAGAGCCCGCCCGCGCGCACCTGAGCATGCGGCACGCGGATGTTAAGCAGGGCGATGGCGTCATCGGAGATGGACTGCGCTTTTTTGCGATTTAACATGCCGAAGGTGGCGTCGCGCTCAAGCGTCGCCATGGTGATGTTCTCCTGCGCCGCAAGCTCCAGAAACAGCCCCTGCTCCTTGCGGTTCTCGGTGAGAAAACCGATCCCGTTCTCGATGGCAGCACGCGGGGAGTGGATCACCACCGGCTCGCCGTCGACCTCAATCATGCCGCCGGTGGCTTTACGCACGCCGAAAATCAGCTGCGCCAGCTCGGAGCGTCCGGCCCCGACCAGCCCCGCCAGCCCGACGATTTCACCGGAACGCACCTGCAGGCTGCAGGGCTGTACTTTTTTACCGTCGGTGAGGTGGTGGACGTTGAGGCGCGGGCTGCCGAGGGGAATATCACGCTCTTTGTTGAACAGGTCGCTTAACGGGCGGCCCACCATCATGCGCACCAGCTCGGAGGCGTTGAGCTTGTCGCGCGTCAGGCTCCCGACGTACTGCCCGTCGCGCAGAACGCTGACGCGGTCAGAGAGTTCATACACTTCCGCCATGCGATGGCTGATATAGATGATCGCCATCCCTTCATCGCGCAGGCGCAAAATCAGTTCAAACAGGCGATGCGTTTCCCGCGAGGAGAGGGCGGCGGTGGGTTCATCCATCACCAGAATGCGGCTGTTGCGGTGCAGCGCGCGGGCAATTTCCACCTGCTGCTGTTCGGCGATGGTCAGCTTCATTACCAGATCGGTGGCGTTGAACTGTGCGCCGAGGCGGTCAATCACCGCCTGCGCCTGGGCAGCCATCTCTTTGCGCTGCACCATCCCGCCGCGCGACAGCTCGCTGCCGAGGAAGATATTTTCGGCTACGGTCAGATTGGGCGCGAGCTGCATCTCCTGATAAATCAGGGTGATGCCTGCGGCCAGCGCATCTTTCGGCCCTTTAATGTGAAACGGCTGACCGTCGATCAGGATCTCGCCGCTGGTCGCGGTATAGGCCCCCGCGAGGATTTTCATCAGCGTGCTTTTTCCCGCGCCGTTTTCGCCCATCAGCGCGTGGATCTCACCGGGAAAAACCGTCAAATCCACACCCTTGAGCGCGTGGAAACTGCCAAACGTTTTGGCAATGCTGCGCATCTCTAATACCGGGGTTCTGCTCATGGCGGATCTCCTGTGAATGCCGATTTCTGCACTTCATCACAGGTGCGTAAATGCAAAATGTCAGAAGCTGTTCATATTTGTCATAGTTATGAATAGCTAATGTGGATCACAGTTATTGAATTACCCTCACCCCGGCCCTCTCCCTGAAAGGGAGAGGGAGCAAATCATTCCCTCGCCCCTTTGGGGAGAGGGTTAGGGTGAGGGGACACCAAACCGCACAGGAGCCTCAATCCATGCCATCACGCCGCCCTCCGTTTTTCTCCAGCGCCCGCGGTCGCCTGCTGATATTTAATCTGCTGGTGGTCGCCGTGACGCTGATGGTGAGCGGCGTGGCGGTGCTCGGCTTTCGTCACGCCAGTCAAATCCAGGAGCAGGTGCAGCAGCAAACGCTGGACGATATGACCGGCAGCATGAACCTGGCCCGCGATACCGCCAACGTGGCGACGGCCGCGGTGCGGCTCTCGCAGGTGGTGGGGGCGCTCGAATATAAAGGGGAAGCCGAGCGCCTGAAGCAGACGCAAATGGCCCTGCGCCATTCGCTGGAGCAGCTTGCGGAGGCGCCGCTGGCGCAGCAGGAGCCGGCCCTGGTGGCGCGTATTATTCAAAGAAGCAATGAATTACAGCAGAGCGTGACGGAGATGCTGGAGCGCGGACAGCGGCGCCATCTGGAGCGTAACGCGCTGCTGAGCTCGCTGTACCAAAGTCAGAGCTACCTGCACCATCTGCAGGACATCAACCGCCGTTACGACAGCAACGTGCCGGATGCGCAGCAGCTGATGGAGATGGACCGGCTGATCGCCGCCGCCATCGACACCCCCTCGCCGCGCGCGACCGTTCAGCAACTGGACGCGGTAGCCGCGATGCTGCCCCGGGATGCCGCACAGCCTGTCGTGAAGGCGGTTTTGCCAGATTTTAACGCCGAGCTAGGTAAGCTCGCCCCGCTGTCGAAGCAGCTGGAGGAGAGCGATCTGGCGATAAGCTGGTATATGTTCCACATCAAGGCGCTGGTGGCGATCCTCAACGGCGACATCAATCAGTACGTGGAGCAGGTGGCGCAGGCCTCCCGGCTTCGCACCGCTCAGAGCCATCACGAACTGCAATCCATCAGCGTATTTATCACCATTTTCGCCGTGCTGGCGCTGATCATCACCGGGTGTGCCTGCTGGTATATTTATCGCAATCTGGCCTCCAACCTGACGGCGATTTCCCGGGCGATGTCGCGCCTTGCTCACGGCGAGCAGGATGTGTCCGTTCCCGCCCTCCAGCGGCGCGATGAGCTGGGCGAGCTGGCGCGCGCGTTTAACGTTTTTGCCCGCAACACCGCCTCGCTTGAGCACACCACGCGCCTGCTGAAAGAGAAAACCACGCAGATGGAGATCGACCGTATTGAGCGTCAGGGGCTGGAAGAGGCGCTGCTGCACAGCCAGAAAATGAAAGCCGTAGGGCAGCTGACGGGCGGGCTGGCGCATGATTTTAATAACCTGCTGGCGGTGATCATCGGCAGTCTTGAGCTCACCGACCCTGAATCAAAAGACGCGCCGCGCATCAGCCGGGCGCTGAAGGCGGCCGAGCGTGGCGCCTTACTGACGCAGCGCCTGCTGGCGTTTTCCCGCAAGCAATCCCTGACGCCGCATGCGGTAGAGATGCTGCCGCTGCTGGAGAACCTCCGGGAACTCCTGCGTCACTCCTTGCCCGCCACCCTGACCCTGGAAATTGAAGCGCAATCCCCGGCATGGCCCGCGTGGATTGACGTCAGCCAGCTGGAAAACGCCATCATCAACCTGGTGATGAACGCGCGCGATGCGATGGAAGGGCAAAGCGGGGTGATTAAAATTCGCACCTGGAATCAGCGCGTCACCCGCAGCGACGGGCGCAGGCAGGATATGGTGGCGCTGGAGGTCATTGACCGCGGCAGCGGCATGTCGCAGGAGGTCAAATCCCGGGTCTTTGAACCGTTCTTCACCACCAAGCAGACCGGAAGCGGAAGCGGGTTAGGCCTGTCGATGGTCTACGGCTTTGTGCGCCAGTCCGGTGGCCGCGTGGAGATTGAAAGCGCGCCGGGACAGGGAACGACCGTCCGGCTTCACCTCCCACGCTCGACGCAGCCCGCCGCTGCAGTGGATGAAGCGCTGTCAGCCACCGCCTCCGTCGAGAGCGAGCGTCTGGTGCTGGTGCTGGAGGATGAAGCGGATGTCCGTCAGACCCTGTGCGAGCAGCTTCATCAGCTTGGTTACCTGACGCTGGAAGCGGACAACGGCGAGCAGGCGCTGAGCATGCTGGCGGCGTCGCCGGATATTGGCATGTTTATCAGCGACCTGATGTTGCCCGGCAGCCTGAGCGGGGCCGAGGTGATTAGCCATGTGCGCAGTCACTATCCGCAGCTTCCGGTGCTGTTGATCAGCGGCCAGGATTTACGACCCACGCATAATCCTCAGCTGCCGGACGTTCCGTTATTGCGTAAGCCGTTTACGCGGGCGCAGCTGGCGCAGGCCCTGCGGAAGGTCATGGTAATTTGAGATTCCTCCGCTACCCCCGTTTCCTGCCGTTGATTATCGTAAAGCCAGTTCACCTGCGAGTCTGGCCTTATGAAACGTTACTCAACTGCTCTGTTATTTGGTCTGCTGTCTCTCACCAGCCAACTGGCTCATGCCGACATTGTTGATGATGCTATTGGCAACATTCAGCAGGCGATCAACGATGCCTACAACCCCAGCAGCAGCCGCAGCAATGACGACGACGATCGTTATGACCGCAGCCGTCAGATAGACAGTCGACAGTACGACGATCGTCGTCGGCAGCTCGAAGACAGACGCCGCCGTTTAGACGAGCGCCAGCGCCAGCTGGATGACGACAGGCGTCGCCTGGAAGAGGATGAGCGCAGGTTAGAAGACGATTACGATCGAGGCTAAGTGCGGCCTGTTGCCCTCACCCCAACCCTCTCCCACGGGAGAGGGAGAGAACTTAATCCAGTACCAGCACCATCCCGTCATACCCCGCTTCAATGCCGTCTGGCAACGGGTTATCCATCATCCACACGTCAAACTGATGGCTGATGTGCGTCAGGATCGCCTGCGGGCAGCCAATCACCTCGTTTAGCGCAATCACGGTATTTAAGTCGCAATGGTTTCGCGGCGTCTCGTCGCGCGGTTCGTGGCTGCAGTCGATAATCATCGCCTGCGGCTGATTGTTGAGCAGGAACTTCACCGTTTTATCCGGCAGCCCGGCGGTGTCGGACAGCCAGGCCACGCGGCTGTGGGCCGACTCCAGTAAATACCCGAAGGTCAGTTTCGAATGGTTGAGCGGCAGCGGCGTGACCCGTAAACCCTGAAGCTCAAACATCACAAACGGTTCGACCGTGTGGCTGAAATCCAGGATCCCCGGATGTTTAAACAGGTCGTCGCATCCTGCTTCGTCCGGCGGACCGTAAACCGGAATCGTCGCGCCCACGCCCCATCGCAGGGGGAAGAGCCCCTGAACGTGATCCATATGGTAATGGGTCAGCAAAAACTGCTGAAAGCTGCCTGCGGCCCAGTCGTCCATCAGGTGCGGAATGCCCGCGTCCAGCAGGGTCACCGCATCGTTGAATTTGACCACCGCGCTACAGGGACGACGGCGATAGTTATCCTGCAGGCGCGCCCGGCGACACGCCGCGCAGTCGCAGCCAAAGACCGGCACGAGTTGCGCGCTTCCGGTTCCTGTTAACGTGATTGTCAGACTCATAACGCACCTCTACAGCGGTTTGGTGAATCGGAAATGGCTCTGCATATATCCTTCACGTACGTAAAAACGATGGGCGTCCACGCGCTTCACGCTGGTGGAAAGTTCGGTCAGCTCCGCGCCGGCCTCTCGTGCCACCCCTTCCGCCCAGGCGAGCAGCTGACTTCCTACCTTTAACCCACGCGCCTGCGGCATCACCACCAGCTCCTGGATCTCGCCGATCCAGCGCGCATGATGGAGGTGAAACTGCAGGTGCAGTCCGATCATCCCGATGGCCTGCCCGTCCAGTTCGGCAAGCTGATAGCGCATATTGCGATCCTGCAGATTGGCAAGATAGCCCGCGTGAAACGCCTGGCGATCGAACTCGGCCTGCTTTAACTCGCAGATTAACGCGTAAACGATTTGCGCATCGTCGGCGGTAGCGGGGCGAAGCCTGGAGTCAGGCATGCTGTTTCTCCTTCTGACGGATAAGCGATAAAAAGGTCTCGACTGACTGTAGCAAACTTCCGTCGTTATTGAGGACGTGGCAGTCGGACGGGGTATAGCGGGACGCACGTTCAAGCCGCTGGTCGATCTCACGGGCGGATTCACGCCCCCGACTCTGCAACCGGCTGCGCAGGACCTCCGGCGAAACCTGCAGACAGACCGGCAGCAGGGCTGCTCCATAACGGGCACGCGCCTGCGGAAGATGCGCACGGGAGCCGTTGACCAGCACGTCGAACCCCGCATGCAGCCACAGATCGGTCTCAATACCGATCCCGTAGTAGTAGCCGTTAGCGTGCCAGCTCAGCGCCAGCAGGTTTTGCCCGGCGCGAGTAAAAAACTCCTGCTCGCTCAGGGCGATATGGTTTTCACTTCCCGCATTGGCCGCCCGGGTAATGTACCGGTGCGCCACCAGCAGCTGCGGATGTTCCTGCTGCCGTAAGGCGGACAGCAGGCTGTCCTTACCGGAGCCGGACGGCCCCATTAACCAGATAAGTCTTCCCATCAGAACACCCTCTTTCCCTGACGCCAGACGTGGTCGATATGAACGTGCTCGCCCCTGCGGTGGGCGAGTACCAGATCCGCCCGTTTCCCTTCGGCAATTTCTCCGCGATCGTGAAGGTTAAGCGCCGAGGCCGGGTTTTTCGTCACCAGGCGAATCGCCTGCGGCAGCGTAAAGCTGTTGCTCTCGTCGTCGGCAACCCTGAACGCCGCATCCAGCAGGCTGGCGGGGTAGTAGTCGGACGAGAGGATATCCAGCAGGCCAAGTGAGGCGAGCTTGCTTGCCGCGACGTTGCCGGAGTGCGAGCCGCCGCGCACGATGTTCGGTGCGCCCATCAGCACGTTCATGCCGTGCCTGCGGGAGGCTTCAGCCGCCTCGAACGTGGTGGGAAATTCGGCGATCACGCTGCCAAGCTGGTGGGATTCGAGCACGTGATCGTGAGTGGCGTCGTCATGGCTGGCCAGCGCGATATTACGGTCCCGACACATCGCGGCAATCCTGAGACGGTTAGGCTGCGACCACTGTGCAGCAAGCGCCAGCTGCTCTTCCTCGTAACGGGCCATCTCTGCGTCGTTGAGCGAGTATTTGCCCTGATAGTATTCGCGATACTTCTCAATATTGGCGAACTGGCGCTGCCCCGGCGAGTGGTCCATCAGGGAGACCAGCGAGACCGGCTCGCGGCCTACCAGCTTTTCAAACAGCGGCAGTGTAGTGTGGTGCGGCAGCTCGCAGCGTAGATGCAGACGATGCTCGGCGCGGTTAAGGCCGCGTTTTTGCGTCTCCTCCACGGCGTTGATCATCTTCTCCAGGTTCTCCAGACGGTCTCCGCCGTCGCGTACGTCACCGATGGCCACCGCGTCCAGTACGGTGGTGATGCCGCTGGCGACCATCAGCGCGTCGTGGCTGCTCATCGCTGAATGGGCGGGCCAGTCTACCTTCGGGCGTGGCGTGAAGAACTTGTCCAGATTATCGGTATGCAGTTCGATCAGCCCCGGCAGCAGCCAGCCGCCTTCGCCGTCCATCGCTTCAGGGGTACGGCTTTGGGTTTCGGCAAAGGCGCGAATAACGCCTTCATGGACTTCAACCGAGCCATCAACGACTTCATTTTCCAGCACCAGCTTGACGTTATTGATAATCATACGGGAGTCCCCATCGGGTGCAGTCTGTCCGCGACGCGGGTGCGAACGGTCTCGTCGTGGAAGATCCCGACGATCGCCGCCCCGCGCGCTTTGGCCTGTTCGATCAGTGCCACTACGGCCGCGCTGTTTTTATCGTCGAGCGAGGCGGTGGGCTCATCAAGCAGCAGTATCGGGTAGTCGACGATAAAGCCGCGGGCGATATTGACGCGCTGCTGTTCGCCGCCGGAAAAGGTTGACGGGGCGAGGTGCCACAGGCGTTCAGGCACGTTGAGGCGCGTCAGCAGGCTGGCGGCTTTGGCGGCGCAGTCTTCGCGCGGCACGCCGAGATCCAGCAGCGGCTGCATGACCACGTCCAGGGCGGAGATCCGCGGGATCACCCGCAGAAACTGGCTCACCCAGCCGATCGTGGTGCGGCGCACGTCCAGCACCTTCCGCGCGGGGGCCTGTACCAGGTCGACCCATTCATCGCCGTGGCGAATATGAATATGGCCTTCGTCGGGTAAATAGTTGGCGTAGAGGGAGCGCAGCAGGGTCGATTTTCCGCTGCCGGAGTGGCCGTGCAGCACCACGCATTCGCCGCGATTAACCTCCAGAGAGGCATTTTGCAGCACCGGCAGGCGCACGCCGTTTTGCTGGTGGAGCACAAAGGTCTTACTTACGTTTTGTACGTGGATCATGTTGGCCTCGCGATTCGTTTTGCCGGGTGGCGTCTTCGCCTTACCCGGCCTACAAGGTGCGCTATTCGTAGGCCGGGTAAGCGCAGCGCCACCCGGCAGCAGTAACCTCAGTTCTGCAACACGGACGACACCAGCAGCTGGGTGTAGGGATGGTGGGGATCGTCGAGCACGCGGTCGGTTAACCCACTTTCCACCACCTGACCCTGCTTCATCACCAGCAGGCGGTCCGCCAGCAGGCGCGCGACGCCCAGATCGTGGGTGACAATCACCACCGCCAGGTTCAGCTCCACCACCAGAGTGCGCAGCAGGTCGAGCAGGCGCGCCTGCACCGAGACGTCCAGCCCGCCGGTGGGTTCATCCATAAACACCAGCTTCGGGTGCGTGACCAGGTTGCGGGCGATCTGCAGGCGCTGCTGCATACCGCCGGAGAAGGTGGTGGGCAGGTCGTCGATGCGCGAGGCGGGGATTTCAACTTCTTCCAGCCAGTGCTGCGCCGTGGCGCGGATGTTGCCGTAGTGGCGCGCGCCGGTAGCCATCAGGCGTTCGCCGATATTGCCCCCCGCAGAGACCTGACGGCGCAGGCCGTCCATCGGGTGCTGATGCACCACGCCCCACTCGGTGCGCAGCAGGCGGCGGCGCTCGGCCTCGCTCATGCCGTAGAGGGAGTGTCCCTGATACAGGATCTCGCCGTGTTGCGGCGTCAGGCGCGCGGAGATGGACTTCAGCAGGGTGGTTTTGCCTGAGCCGGACTCGCCGACAATCCCCAGCACTTCACCCGGCCACAGCTCGAACGACACGTCGCTAAAGCCCTTGCCCGGCGCATACAGGTGGGTCAGGTTGTTAACCGAAAGCAGCGGTTTCATTGGCCGTTCGCCTCGCTCTGTTGGCGGCAGAAATCGGTGTCGGAGCAGACAAACATCCGTTTGCCCGTGTCATCCAGCACCACTTCGTCCAGATAGCTGTGTTTGGAGCCGCAGATGGCGCACGGCTCGTCCCACTCCTGCACCGTAAACGGGTGATCGTCGAAATCCAGGCTTTCGACACGCGTGTAAGGCGGGACGGCGTAGATGCGTTTCTCGCGCCCGGCGCCGAAAAGCTGCAGGGCGGGCATCATGTCCATCTTCGGGTTATCGAATTTTGGGATCGGCGACGGGTCCATGACGTAGCGCCCGTTGACCTTCACCGGGTAGGCGTAGGTGGTGGCGATATGGCCGAAGCGGGCGATATCCTCATACAGCTTCACCTGCATGACGCCGTACTCTTCCAGGGCGTGCATGGTGCGGGTTTCGGTTTCACGCGGCTCGATAAAGCGCAGCGGCTCCGGGATCGGCACCTGAAAAATCAAAATCTGATCTTCAGTCAGCGGGGTTTCCGGAATGCGGTGGCGGGTCTGAATCAGCGTCGCGTCTTCGGTTTTTTCCGTGGTCGCGACGCCCGTTACCCGCTGAAAGAAGTTGCGGATCGACACGGCGTTGGTGGTGTCGTCCGCGCCCTGGTCGATCACTTTCAGCACGTCTGCTTCACCGATCACGCTGGCGGTGAGCTGGATACCGCCGGTACCCCAGCCGTAGGGCATTGGCATTTCGCGACCGCCGAACGGCACCTGATAGCCCGGGATCGCCACCGCTTTCAGAATGGCGCGGCGGATCATGCGTTTGGTTTGCTCATCCAGATAGGCAAAGTTGTAGCCGCTTAAGTTAGCCATGTTTGCGCTCCCGTTGCAGGCGTTTCAGCAGTTCCAGTTCGGCCTGGAAATCGACGTAGTGCGGCAGCTTGAGGTGCGAGACGAAGCCCGCAGCCTCGACGTTATCCGCGTGGGCCAGCACGAATTCTTCGTCCTGCGCCGGGCCAGCGATCTGTTCACCGTAGTCAGGCGCCTGCAGGGCGCGGTCGACCAGCGCCATGGCCATCGCCTTGCGTTCACCGAGGCCAAACACCAGCCCGTAGCCGCGGGTAAAGTGCGGGTCTTCATTTTCGGGGGCGACAAAACCGTTCACCATTTCGCATTCGGTCATCAGCAGTTCGCCGACGTTCACCGCAAAACCCAGCTCTTCCGGCACGATTTCAACGTCGATGTAGCCGCTGCGAATTTCGGCGGCAAACGGGTGGTTGCGCCCGTAGCCGCGCTGGGTGGAGTAGGCCAGCGCCAGCAGATAGCCTTCGTCGCCGCGCATCAGCTGCTGCAGGCGAGACGAACGCGAGCACGGGTAAACCGGCGGCTTGCGGGTGATATCGTCCGGCTGCGCGCCGGAATCCTCTTCCCTTTTCGCCAGGCCCTGTTTCGCCAGCAGGCTGAAGACGTGCGGAGACGGTTCTTGTTCGGCGTCACAGGTGCTGAGCTGCGGCGCCTCGCCGTTCGCCAGCAGGGTAAAATCCAGCAGGCGATGGGTGTAGTCATAGGTAGGACCCAGCCGCTGGCCGCCGGGGATATCTTTATAAACGGCAGAAATGCGGCGCTCCAGGCGCATCTCCGCCGTATTCACCGGCTCGCTGACCGCCAGTTTGGCAAGCGTGGTGCGGTAGGCTCGCAGCAGGAAGATGGCTTCGACGTTATCGCCGCTGGCCTGCTTGAGGGCCAGCGCCGCCAGCTCGCGGTCGGCAATGCCGCCTTCGGTCATCACCCGGTCGACCGCGAGGTTTAATTGCTGTTCAATCTGGGCGACGCTCAGCTCGGGCAGCTGTTCATCGCCCCGTCGTCTGTGCGCCTGCAGCGCATGGGCGGCGGCGATGGCCTTTTCGCCCCCTTTGACGGCAACGTACATCAGCACACCTCCACGTGGGTGGTCCGCGGGATTGCCAGCAGGCGCTCGCCGCAGGTCAGGATCAGATCAATGCCCAGCGGGAACGGGTGCGGACGCTCGGTAAGCTCGTGAATGATGCACTCCGGCAGCTGCGGCGCGACCATGCGCTCGTCGGCGATGCCTGCGCCCGTCAGGCGCAGCATGCGGCCACCGCTGAGGCTGGAGACCTGCAAAATCAGCGTGGCGCTGGTCTCCGGTGCGACGGCGGTGCCTTCGCTCAGGGCATTCAGCTGTTCATGGCTGATTTGTTCGTCGGCTACGGCAAAGATTGCCTGCTGCGGCTGTTCAACCAGCGGGGCGCTGGTGTGAAAACGCAGGTTCTGGCTGGCGATGTCGTTCGAGAGGGTGCCCGAAAGCCATACCGGGGTATCGTTGTCGGCCAGGGTCAGCAGTACGCTGGTGGTGGCCAGATTCAGCGGCAGCCAGCCCTGGGAGAGCTGGTGCAGCGAGACAATCACGCCCGGCTCGCTCATCGCTTTCAGCAGACGACGAAAACTGTGTTGGGCATCCTGGACGGACAGGGTAAAAGCAGGTTGAAGCGTCATGCGTTGTCTCCGCGAACGAGCGTAAAGAAGTCGACCCGGCTGGTGTTCACTTCGGCCTGACGAGCGGCAATGCGTGCGGCGCGGTCGGCTTCCAGTGGGGCAATAAGGGTTTCCATTAACGTCTGGAAATTCGGTTGTTCCTGTAAAAGCGCGTCGATGACCGCGCAGCGCTCGGCGTGGGCTTTATCACGCCCCAGCACGTAGCTGTAGCCCAGCGTGCCGCTGTGCAGGCGGATCGCTGCGCGAGTGAGGGTGGCATCCCCGGCGAAAAAGCGCTCGCCGGTGCCGCCCATGCGCGCCTGGATCTGCACGAGGCCGATCTCCGGCGCGCGGAGGATGTCGTACCCGGGTGCCAGGCTAAGGGCGTTCATGCGTGCAGACAGCGCAGCAGGCTGGCTGTGGGCCAGCACGCGCATCCAGCGCTGTCGGGTGGCGGTGTCGAAGTGCATTCAGTGCTCCATGGTGAATTCGATCATGTCGGCGCGGGTCAGGCTGACGGAGTATTCCGTCGCGTCGATCTCGCCGTCACGGTGGTTGAGGGTGCGCACGCAGAGCAGCGGGGCCATATTGGGGATTTCGAGCACTTTGCTCTCTTTCGCCTGCGCTCGGCGGGCGCTGATGCGCGTCTGGGTGCGCTTGAGCGCAATGCCAGTCGCATCCTGAAGAAAATCATGCAGCGAGCCGCTGGAGAAATTCTGCAGCACGGGCCAGAGGGCGAGATCCGCGAAGTAGTGGTCTATCTGGCACACCGCCACGCCGTTGACGCGGCGCAGCGTGCGCAGGTGAATGACGTCGTCGCCCTCCTGAATACCCAGCGCGTCCGCCACGTGGCTGGAGGCCGGACGCAATACCGAGAGCAGCTTTTCGCTGGTTGGGTGGCTGCCCTGATCCAGCAGGTTCTGGCTAAAGCGCGCCTGGGCGTTAAGCGGGTAGTCGAACGGGCGCATTAGTACCAGCACGCCCACGCCCTGACGGCGCTGGACCCAGCCGCGCTCGACCAGCTGGTCAATGGCGCGGCGCAGGGTGTGTCGGTTCACTTCATAGCGGTCGGCAAGCTGCTGCTCGGCAGGAAGGTAGTCTCCGCAGCGGTAGTGCGTGCGCAGCTCCACTTCGAGCTTTGCCGCAATCTCTTGCCAGCGTGTGGGATAACTGGTCGGATGTCTGGATAAGTGCATAGAAAACAAAGCCTCGCTTCTCAGATGAAGTGCTTACGCAAACGTTGAGAGAGGAAATCCAGCAGGCTGACGGTGACGATGATGAGCACCATCAGGGCGCAGGTTTGCTGGAACTGGAAACCGCGAATCGCTTCCCACAGGGTGACGCCAATCCCGCCAGCGCCGACCATGCCAACGACGGTGGCGGAGCGGACGTTGGACTCAAAGCGGTACAGGGAGTAGGAGATCAGCAGCGGCATCACCTGAGGCAGAACGCCGTAGAGGATCTCTTCGATTTTGTTGGCACCGGTGGCGCGGATGCCTTCCACCGGACCGGGCTCGATGGCTTCAACCGCCTCGGAGAGCAGCTTGGAGAGCACGCCGGTGGTGTGGATAAACAGCGCCATGACGCCCGCGAACGGACCCAGGCCGACGGCGACCACGAACAGCATCGCAAAGACCATTTCGTTGATGGCGCGGCAGGCGTCCATCAGGCGGCGCATGGGCTGGTATACCCACCACGGCACGATGTTTTCAGCGCTCATCAGGCCAAACGGAATAGAGAGAATAACGGCCAGCGCGGTGCCCCAGACGGCGATTTGCAGGGTGACAGCCATTTCGCTGAGGTAGTCCTGCCACTGGCTGAAGTCCGGCGGGAAGAAGTCGGCGGCGAAGGTCGCCATGTTGCCAGCGTCTTTGAAGAGCAGCAGCGGATCCATTTCCGCGCCCTTCCAGGAGATAACCAGCACCGCCAGCAGGATGGCCCAGCTTATGAGCGAGAACCAGCTGCGCTTTGGCGGTGGGAGGGTGATGGTTTGCATGTTGGCTCCTTTGGTTTATATCCCCTCACCCCGACCCTCTCCCCAAAGGGGCGAGGGGGAAAAGACCGCACCGTGCAGTCCCCTCTCCCCTATGGGGAGAGGGTTAGGGTGAGGGGTAGAAAGGCACTACTGCACCGCTTTATTCACGCTGGTCATCGCGCCGAGCGCGGCGGTCAGGCGGTCGAGGTCTTCCAGCTGGGCCTGAATCGCGGCCACTTTGCTGGTCTTCTCCTCGTCCTTCAGCCCTTTGTTGTCCTTCACGCCCTGCATCTCTTTAAACAGCGCCAGCTGGCGAATCGGGACCAGCTGCAGGTCGCTTGACGGGCGGAACGGTGCCCAGCCAAGACGCTCCAGGACCGCTTTTTCTTCCGGCGTTTTGCCATAGGTCATAAAGAAGTCGTACACCTTGTCCTTGGTGCTTTCGGACAGGTTTTTACGCCACACAATCGGGTCGCCGGGGATTAGCGGGGATTTCCAGATAACCTTGATCTCTTTCAGCTTGTCCGGTGCGGAGGTCTTCAGCTTGTCGAGGTTCTCGGTGTTGTTGGTGGCAACATCCACCTGCTTGTTGGCCACGGCCAGAGCGTTGGTTTCGTGGCTGGCGTTTACCGTGCGCTTGAAGTCGCTGGCGGAGGCGTTATTTTTGGCGAAGACGTAGTAGCCAGGGACAAGGTAACCTGAGGTGGAGTTCGGATCGCCGTTGCCGAAGGTGAGCTCTTTGCGTTTGGCGAGCATGTCGTTGAGGTTGTTGATCGGGCTGTCTTTGTTGACGATAAGCACGCTCCAGTAGCCCGGGGAGCCATCTGCCGCGACGGTCTGGGCAAAGACCTGGCCGTTCGCGCGGTCCACCGCCTCCATGGCGGAGAGGTTGCCGTACCAGGCGATGTCCACTTTATTAAAGCGCATCCCCTGGATGATGCCCGCGTAGTCCGGGGCGAAGAAGGCGTTCACTTTGATCCCCAGCTTGGTTTCCATATCTTTCAGGAACGGTTCCCACTGAGGCTTCAGGTTTTGCTGTGATTCCGTCGAAATAATGCCGAAGTTCAGCGCTTTTTCCTGGTCTTGTGCATACGCTGGGCTTAACAGGGTGCTGATGCTGAACATGCTGGTAAAGGCCAGCGCGGCAACGGCTTTGTAGCTCATGTACTTTCCTCGGATCGGGTTTAATTAAGCAGCCTGCGCGTTCTCTTCGACGCGGTTAATGCTGCGGTAAAGATGGTCAAAACGTTCGTTATCAAACTGATGGCTCGCGCCATCAAAGAACACGTGTCCCTGACGCAGGGCGACGATGCGTTCGCAATAGCGCAGGGCGTAATCCACCTGATGCAGCGTGACCACCACGGTAATGCCGTCGTTCTGGTTAATGTCGCGCAGGGTTTCCATCACGATGCGGGCGGACTCCGGGTCCAGCGAGGCGATGGGTTCGTCGGCGAGAATGATTTGCGCTTTTTGCATCAGCGCGCGGGCAATGGCGACGCGCTGCTGTTGTCCACCGGACAGGGTGGAGACGCGCTGGTGGGCAAAATGCGCCATGCCGACGCGGGTTAACGCCTGTAAGGCTTCCTGCTTCTGCGAAGGGGAGAACCAGCGCAGACAGGTGCGCCAGAACGGGGTGCTGCCGAGCGCGCCAATCAGCACGTTCTCCAGTACAGTCAGGCGGTTCACCAGGTTGAACTGCTGGAAGATGTAGCCCGTCTGGGCGCGGCTCTTGCGGATATCGCTCGCGAGACGCCCCGCGCGCTGCACGGTATTGCCCAGCAGCTCGATGTGGCTTTCCGGCGTTTTATCGCAGGTGATAAGACCGCTTAAATGACGCAGAAGGGTAGATTTACCTGAGCCGGATGGCCCCAGCAGCGCCACCATTTCGCCCTGCTGGACGGTCAGATCAACGGCATGCAGAGCCTTATTGTGATTGAAGGTCTTGCTCAGTTTCTCGACGCGGATGACGTTTTGCATGTGCTGGGCCTCACGATAAATGTGGCCTCATGCTGGCGCATCAATGTGACATTTGGGTTAAGTGCAGGTTGCGGGAGTTTGAAGAGTTGAAGTGAAAGCGATGACAGTTACTGTAGGCCCTGTAAGCGCAGCGCCACCGGGCGCTTTTGCCGGATGCGCTGCGCGTGTCCTGCCTACGACGTTTGTTGCTTAACGACGTTAATCATCCACGGCACGCCGTATTTGTCGGTGACTCTGCCGAAACCGTGCGCCCAGAAGGTTTCCTGCCACGCCATTTCGATATTCCCGCCCGCGGCGAGGTTGTCGAACCAGCGTTTGCCTTCATTGACGTCCTGGGTGTCGAGAACCAGCGTAAAGCCCGCGTACTGCGCATTGCTGCCGGGCGGCATCCCGTCGCTCATCATAATATCGCTGCCCGCAATGCGGACGTTGGAGTGGGCGATAGCCGAATCCGGAAACTGCATACCGGACGGACAGCCTTCATCGCTGTTATCGCTTTTTGGCATTTCGCCGAAGGTGATTTTATAGAGAAGTTCTGCGCCGACGGCTTGCTGATAGAAGGCGGTGGCCTCTGCGCAGTTGCCGGCGAAAGAGATGTAGGGACTTAACGGCATAATCTTTACCTCACGTAAGAAAAGCCCATTAAGTTTAGTTCTTTTTTTGTAGGCCGGATAAGCGTAGCGCATTCGGCAAAAGCGCCCGGCAGCGCTGCGCTTACCGGGCCTGCAGGCGAAAAATCAGTTCTTTTTCACGAATTCAGATTTCAGTTTCATTGGACCGAAACCGTCAATTTTGCAGTCGATATTATGATCGCCTTCAACAAGACGGATATTCTTCACTTTGGTGCCGATTTTCAGCATGGAAGAACTGCCTTTCACCTTCAGGTCCTTAACGACGGTAACGCTGTCACCGTCCGCCAGCAGATTGCCGTTCGCATCTTTTACGACAAGTGCATCAGAATCGTGTGATGGTTCGGCATCATTCCATTCGTGAGCGCATTCCGGGCAGATGAACATGCCATTGTCTTCATAGGTGTATTCAGAATTGCATTTTGGGCAGTGTGGAAGTGACATATCGGTATCCTCAAAAAGTGTAAACGCGCCGGAAAGTGCCAGCTAAATGACGGCAGGGTGCCGAAAAAGGCGGCAAGTATAGCGCAAATCCACACGTTTGTCGGTGACATTGTTAATTAAAAAAATGCAAAAAGCGTATCGGGAGTGACACTTCCTGTCAGTCAGTTAAGCGATGCTTAGCTCATTAACACGGTGGGAAGAAATGACGATAAATATATCGAATATTTTATTGCAGCAAATTGCTACGTTCCTTCATTTCGGATAAGGTGAAGCGACACATTGTTATTTATCTCCGGACTTCGCTGCTCTACATATCTTATGGCAGTGGGGTATTACCTCTCTTTTTAGGGGGGAAATAATGATGATATATCCTGAAGTTTCTTAAAATTGGGCTACGCTTTTTTCCTTTGGCCGTCAGGCCAGGAGGGGAGCTATACACGCCATGCAAGGATGGCGAATTATTTCTGATTATCATCAATCAGTTATATTTCGGCGAACATGTTTTCCACACGTGATCATATAAGCCTGAACAACATAATTAATACCAGTGGCTTAATAAAAGTAATAAATTTGCGTTAAGGAAAGGCTTTTATCATGCACACACAGACCATTTTTGAATTAAGCCAGGAAGCTGAACGTTTGCTACAGCTCGCCCAGCAAAACCTCGATACCTTGAAATCAATGCCGACCGCGATGCTGGAGAGCACCGCGGCTGCTATTACGGGTGAAAAGAACAACGTTTTACCTTTGCATTTTAGTGCGCGTGGTGTCGAAGCGCAGCAGGCGATGCTGAATAATGAATTACGAAAAATAACCCGGCTGGAAATGGTTCTGGCTATTGTTGGCACTATGAAAGCGGGGAAATCGACCACCATTAATGCGATTGTGGGGACCGAAGTGTTACCGAACCGCAATCGTCCAATGACGGCGCTTCCTACCCTGATTCGCCACACGCCGGGTCAGAAGGAGCCGGTGCTGCATTTCTCACATGCCTCGCCCATTGATGAATTGATCCAACTGCTCCAGAAAAAGCTATGCGATTACGATCGCGGGAAGCTGGCCCAGCATCTGGAAATTGATAAAGACATGAATACGCTGCTGGAGCGCATTGAAAAAGGAGAGGCTTTTGAGAAGCATCACCTGGGCGCGCAGCCGATATTTCATTGTCTGAAAAGCCTCAACGACCTGGTTAGGCTTTCCCAGGCGTTAGGTGTGGAGTTTCCGTTCTCTGAATATGCGGCTATCGAACATATCCCGGTAATTGAAGTGGAATTCGTGCATCTTGCGGGCCTGGATGCTCACCTCGGGCAACTGACGCTGCTCGACACGCCCGGGCCGAACGAGGCCGGACAGCCGCATCTGCAAAAAATGCTCAGCGAGCAGCTCTCCCGCGCATCGGCAGTGCTGGCCGTGATGGATTATACCCAGCTTAAATCCATCTCTGATGAAGAAGTCCGCCAGGCCATTTCCGCTGCGGGAAAATCGGTGCCGCTGTATGCGCTGGTTAATAAATTCGATCAGAAAGATCGCAATAGCGACGATGAAGAACAGATCCGGGCGATGATCTCCGGCACTTTAATGAAAGGCAATATTTCGCCCGGCCAGATTTATCCCGTTTCGTCCATGTGGGCGTATCTGGCGAACCGCGCGCGCTACGAGCTGAGTACCTCCGGACAACTGCCGGATCACCAGGAGCAACCCTGGGTGCAGGATTTTGCCGAAGCGGCACTCGGACGTCGCTGGCGTACGGCGGACCTGGACGACATCGACCATATCCGACATTCTGCCGATTTGCTCTGGGAAGATTCGCTCTTCGAGCAACCGATACGCAAACTGATTCACGCCGCCTATGCTAACGCCTCGCTATACGCGCTGCGTTCGGCCTCGCATAAGCTGCTCAACTACGCGCAAAATGCCCGCGAGTATCTCGATTTCCGCTATCAGGGGCTAACGGTGGCCTTTGAGGCGCTGGAGCTCAATATCGCTCGTCTGGAAGAGGACATGGCGCTTTTGCAGACGCGTCAGTGCGTGGTGAGCGATGAGGTGAAACATGAAGTTGAGGAGGCGCTGAACGCCACGGCAGACTTTATGGGATCCCAAAAAACCGCGCTTCACCAGGCCATTGACCAGGTGTTCAGCACGCACCCGATTCTTGATTTGCCAGGCACCGAACGGCAGAACCTTCGTGGTGACGTGCAGAAGCAGCTGGTTCTGGACGATGAAGGGCAGGCGCAGATTGCGCTGAGTAAATTACGCTCCTCCTGCGAGCAGGTGATGCTGGATGCACAGACGAAAATCTGCCGGGAGCTGGCGTTACGCTTCGACCAGCTTGAATCTACGCTGGCGCGTTCCCTGAATGAAGCCATGCGCCCTATTGAAGCACGTATTAAAGAGCATCTGAGCCATGCGGGTTTTCGGGCGCGAATCAGTTTCCCGGCGTTTCAGGCTCACCAGCTTAACTTTAATACGCGGGCGCTGTTTAATGATGCGATAGCGCAGGATGACAGCCAGGCTGGGCCATCATCAGGCGGGAACAGCATGCGAGAAACGGTCTCTCGATGGCTCAATAATCCGGGCTGGGGCTGGGATGAGTATGTGGAAACGCGCACGCGCTATGTTATCGATATTGCGCAGCTACATGACAAATTTAAGCAACATATTGAGCTGTTTTGTGAACAAATACGTAAAGCTTTGTCCGCGCAGGTCGATGTCTCTGTTACGGCAGGAATGGCAACGTTCTTTGCAGAATTTTCGTTGTGCCTGACCGGGTTACAGGAAAGCTTGCGTGATAGCCTCGCAGTGCGTCAACAGAATGAGCATTCAACCCGAGCGCTCTGCCAGCTGTTGAAGCAAAGTATTACTACTGCGACGTGGATACAGGAAGATACCCGACTGTTACGCGATGATATTCAAACTCTATTCGCGGCAGAGCAACCATGACAACATCATTACTGGACGGCCCCGGGCGAACGCTGGAATGTATTAATCCAAAATTTATGGTCGATCTGGTGCAGGGAGTGGACGCGGCGCGTCATCCTCACATGGGACCACAACAGCTTCAGTTTCGTGAGCGTTTGACTCAGGAAATCATGACGCATACCCGGCTACGCCCCTGGGCGATGGCGGGGATGCTCAATGAAAATGCGGCGCTGCGCCTGGGGCTGGCGGAAAAACTGGCCGGCATGCTTGACCCGGGTCATCTCGCGCTGACGCTGATGGCAGATAAACTGATTGCTTTGCGCCAGCTGACTCACCCACGCGCCCTGCAGTCCCCCGGGCTGATCCAGCAGTACGCTGAACTCGCTTCTCATTTTACCCAACGCGCAGCATATAAAGAGAAGGCCCTAACCCAACGCGGGCTCACGGTGCAGGCGGGTGAGCATAGCGAGCAGATTTTTACCCGCTGGCGGGCCGGGCATTATGATGGCTGGTCGCTGGCCGGGCGCTGTTTTATCGTTCTGGAAGAGCTGCGCTGGGGTGCATTTGGTGACGCATGCCGCCTCGCGAATGAAGATGTGGCGGCAATGCTTAAGGATAACCTGCGCAGCATGGCGGCTAACTATCTGGCACGGGGCATCAACGCGTCACCCACGACCCGCCATTTCTATCACCAGTGGCTGACAACGCCAGCCTCGCCGGGTTTAATCGATCATAAAGACATGCTGGGCTGGCTGGGGGACTGGTGTCAGGCGGATCAACATCCGGTGAGCTGGTCAGTTACGCAAAACTGGCAGACCGTCGCGCTGGGCATGCCGAGGCTCTGTTCGGCAAAACGGCTGGTGGACGGGATGGTGGAAGAGATTTTTGGGTAAATCCCTTACCCCTCACCCTCTCCACGTTGGGAGAGGGGATGGTTGGTGCGGTGTGTTAATGATTCATTTCTAACGGCTTCGGTTCAGGCAAGGTCTCTTGCATATTCCCGTAGCGCTTCGCATACAGCGCCGTGATGATGGGGACCAGAATCGCGGTGACAATTACGCTCGCGGCAACCAGTGCCGTCGCTGAAGCGGCGACCGGTTCGAAGGCCGGGTTAATCTGGGCAATAATCACCGGGTTTGCAACAGCAGCAC
Organism: Enterobacter sp. 3U4; assembly: GCF_057224565.1. Lineage (NCBI taxonomy): Bacteria > Pseudomonadati > Pseudomonadota > Gammaproteobacteria > Enterobacterales > Enterobacteriaceae > Enterobacter > Enterobacter sp. 3U4. The sequence goes on along the minus strand of NZ_CP136665.1, from coordinate 3,661,992 downwards.
CAGCGGCTGAAGAGGCGGCGACGCCGGCCGTACCGTTTCCCCCTCCGATTACGCGGTCAGCAATAATCAGCGGAATACCGGTAATGATAATTACGGCGACACCCAGCACAATACCCAGCAGGCCGGTATCGAGGATAACCTTCAGATTGATGGTGTTGCCCAGCGCGAAGCCGAAGAACGGGATCAGCACCGGCGTGGCTTTGCTGAAGAAATCTCGCAGATCGCGATCGAGATTGCCAAGGGCGAAACCGACCAGGAAAGGTAGGATCGCGCCGACAAAGTGGTGGGGTTCAAACGAGGCCAGGCCAGCAGACCCCAGGATCAGCATCGTCATTAATGGGCCGGACTCCAGAGACATCAACACAAATGCGCCGGACTCTTCTTTCGTCCCGTACTGGTTCATCAGGCTGGCGTACAATCCACCGTTAGTCATATCCATCGCCGAGACAATCGCCAGGACCGATAATCCCGCGAAGAACCCGGTCTGAATTCCATTCTCCGGGATGAACATCGCGCATATCATCGCTACCGCCCAGGCTACCGCTATTTTGGTTATCACCAGCGTGCCGGATTTCCGTAATACTGTCCCCGTTGCCCGCAAATTAATGGATGCGCCGATACAAAAAAACCAGACGGCAAGAATGGGAACCGTGCCTGTTATCATCCCTTTTGTGAAACCGCCAAAATAGGCTCCAGTATCGGGAGCGAGGGTATTCAGAATGGCGCCCAGCACCAGCGGAACCAGCATCATGCCGCCGGGTATACGTTCTATCGTGGCTTTAATCTTCATAGATAAACCTCACATCGGATCCCGCAGGACGGGTGATGGGTGTTAGAAATTACTCAATAAATTCAATTGATTGCTCTTACTGCTTGCAGTCTTTTTTTCGATAACCCTGCAACATAATTAAATGTGTGCTTCTGATTAACCTCATTCAGAAACACCTAAAACTCTGAATTCGGATTTATCATGCGATCATTGGAATAGTGATTCAATGAAAATAAAACATCGTTTTAGTTATCTTTGTCACATATTGGATGTAAAACTTGAGGGTGGTTCCTGTCGGTGAAAATTTATGTAAAGCCGATGTGAATTAACGTGGTTTGTTTTTCTGTCAGGAAAGAAATAATGACGTGCGTCAGGACGATCTTTAGGTTGGTTAAGTAAGTGCTTATTGGCGCTTCTTGACAAAAATTTGACTCATTTGACCAGACACGAAAATATGTGTGAAGTTGATCACAAATATAAACGCTGGTAGGGTAAAAAGGTCATTAACTGCCCAGGCAGGCGTCAACAGGTTCGGTTGTATCGACGTAAAACGTCAATGTAAGTAAACCTGCTACGCTTGAATAAGGCGATTCGCATGGAGCGGATCCCATGGTTCACAGAACGCAAACTGGACTGTGAAACAGACAGGGCCGAGTCAACGAGGATAGCTATGCTGAGAAGGAAAAAGATTAAACCCATCACGCTTCGCGACGTCACCATTATTGATGACGCAAAGCTGCGTAAAGCGATTACCGCAGCCTCGCTCGGTAATGCGATGGAATGGTTCGATTTTGGTGTCTACGGCTTTGTGGCCTATGCGTTAGGTAAAGTGTTTTTCCCCGGGGCCGATCCTAGCCTGCAGATGATTGCCGCACTGGGTACGTTCTCCGTTCCCTTCCTGATTCGCCCGCTGGGCGGTCTGTTCTTCGGTATGCTCGGCGATAAATATGGTCGTCAGAAAATCCTTGCCATCACCATCGTCATTATGTCGATCAGTACATTCTGTATCGGCCTTATACCGTCATACGCCACCATCGGCATTTGGGCACCGATTCTGCTGCTGATTTGTAAGATGGCACAGGGCTTCTCCGTGGGCGGTGAATATACCGGTGCCTCGATCTTCGTTGCCGAGTATTCCCCCGACCGTAAGCGCGGCTTTATGGGAAGCTGGCTGGACTTCGGCTCCATTGCCGGGTTCGTTCTGGGCGCGGGCGTGGTGGTGCTGATTTCAACCGTAGTGGGGGAAGAGAACTTCCTCGACTGGGGCTGGCGTATCCCATTCTTCCTGGCACTGCCGCTGGGGATTATTGGTCTCTACCTGCGTCATGCGCTTGAAGAGACGCCTGCGTTCCAGCAGCACGTCGATAAGCTGGAACAGGGTGACCGTGAAGGGCTGCAGGATGGTCCTAAGGTATCGTTCAAAGAGATTGCCACTAAGCACTGGCGCAGCCTGCTGACCTGTATTGGTCTGGTGATTTCGACCAACGTGACCTACTACATGTTGTTGACCTACATGCCGAGCTATCTGTCTCATAACCTGCACTACTCGGAAGATCACGGTGTGCTGATTATTATCGCCATCATGGTCGGTATGCTGTTTGTGCAGCCGATTATGGGCCTGTTGAGTGACCGTTTTGGCCGTCGACCGTTCATTATCCTGGGAAGCGTCGCGCTGTTTGCTCTGGCAATCCCGGCATTTATTCTGATTAACAGCGATGTGCTGGGGCTGATTTTTGCCGGTCTGCTGATGCTGGCGGTGATCCTTAACTGCTTTATCGGGGTGATGGCCTCAACGCTGCCCGCGATGTTCCCAACCCACATTCGCTACAGCGCGTTGGCCGCGGCCTTCAACATCTCGGTGCTGATTGCCGGTCTGACCCCGACGCTTGCCGCTTCGCTGGTAGAGAGCACGCAGAACCTGATGATGCCGGCTTATTACCTGATGGTGATCGCGGTGATTGGCTTGATTACCGGTATTACCATGAAGGAGACGGCGAATCGTCCTCTGAAAGGCGCAACGCCTGCGGCATCGGATATCCAGGAAGCGAAAGAGATCCTGCGTGAGCACTACGACAACGTAGAGCAGAAGATTGAGGATATTGACGCCGAGATTGAAGAGCTGCAGAAGAAACGCTCCCGACTGGTGGATCAGCATCCACGCATCAACGAGTAATAAAGAAACCCGCCAACGGCGGGTTTTCTTTTATTAGCATCCGGCTGCGATGTAGTCGCCATTGGCACTGATGGGGATCACCGTCAGGAACAGCACCGTCGCGAACAGGATCAGGACTATCCCTCCGGCTATTTTGACTGCCGGTATGAGCCATCTTAATGAGGCGCTTTCTCCGAACCAGCTCACCGTGCGTTCGCGGGCGTACCGTACAGCCAGGGAAAGTCCCATGATAGAAAGCGCGGTGCCCAAAGACATGGTCATGACTGCGGCCACCCCCCAGGTGACAATGCCCAGCGCGTTCGAAAACATCAGAATCATGATCGCTCCGCTGCACGGGCGTGCCCCAATCGCCAGAATCACGCCCAGACGGGTTTTCCAGTCGCCCTGCGTCAGGTCTGTGCCTACGCCGTGATGGCCGCAGCCACAGTGTTCATCGTGCTGATGAATTGGCTTAATGGCAGAGACAGACATCCTGCGCGGGCGCAGACTCTTCAGCGCCTGGTAAATGACAAATGCGCCGAATGCGCCAATAAGCACTGCGCTTATCTTCTCCACGTACCAGCGGCTGGTACTGATATCCCCTGAGGCGAGGTTAAAACCTACAGCAAGAATAAAGACAAACAGAATGGCGCTCACGCCCTGCATCAGGCTGCCCAGGAAGGGGACGACCCGGGCGGCCAGCTCGCTTTCCTTATTGGTAGTCAGATAGGTCGTCACAATGAATTTTCCGTGCCCGGGGCCAATGGCGTGAAGAACACCATAAAGAAAAGCCCCCGTTAACAGCCATAATCCGCCGCTGTACTGATGGTTATTAAGCTGCAGCAGATACATCACCAGATACCGGTGCAGCGTAATTTGCGTGGCGAGACACCACTGGATAAAAGCGTTCCAGTGCTCATGCAGGGTAAAAGCAGCAAAGAGAATTGCCAGCAGCATCACTCCTGCTGTAGGGAGACGCCAGTCACGGGCGAGGCGTTGTGTAGTCATGAGGGTGAGCCTGCACAGAGGAGAGTATTTGCCGCTAGTATAGTTGATCTTCCCGCTCAATTCGTTGGATCGCGTCGGGATCCGTGCATGATTGTGGATAACTTTGTGCATAAAAGGGTATAAGGCGGGGTTTTGCTGGGGAATGCAGCAGTCAGTCATTTTTTTGCAACTTTTCGGTTGCGGTCGTTCGGGAACTCCCTATAATGCGCCTCCATCGACACGGCGGATGTGAATCACTTCACAAACAACCCGGTCGGTTGAAGAGAAAAAATCCTGAAATAACGGGTTGACTCTGAAAGAGGAAAGCGTAATATACGCCACCTCGCAACGGTGAGCGAAAGCCGCGTTGCACTGCTCTTTAACAATTTATCAGACAATCTGTGTGGGCACTCAAAGTGACATGGATTCTTAACGTCCTCGGACGAAAAATGAATACCAAGTCTCTGAGTGAACATACGTAATTCATTACGAAGTTTAATTCACGAGCATCAAACTTAAATTGAAGAGTTTGATCATGGCTCAGATTGAACGCTGGCGGCAGGCCTAACACATGCAAGTCGAGCGGTAACACAGGGAGCTTGCTCCTGGGTGACGAGCGGCGGACGGGTGAGTAATGTCTGGGAAACTGCCTGATGGAGGGGGATAACTACTGGAAACGGTAGCTAATACCGCATAACGTCGCAAGACCAAAGAGGGGGACCTTCGGGCCTCTTGCCATCAGATGTGCCCAGATGGGATTAGCTAGTAGGTGGGGTAACGGCTCACCTAGGCGACGATCCCTAGCTGGTCTGAGAGGATGACCAGCCACACTGGAACTGAGACACGGTCCAGACTCCTACGGGAGGCAGCAGTGGGGAATATTGCACAATGGGCGCAAGCCTGATGCAGCCATGCCGCGTGTATGAAGAAGGCCTTCGGGTTGTAAAGTACTTTCAGCGGGGAGGAAGGTGTTGAGGTTAATAACCTCAGCAATTGACGTTACCCGCAGAAGAAGCACCGGCTAACTCCGTGCCAGCAGCCGCGGTAATACGGAGGGTGCAAGCGTTAATCGGAATTACTGGGCGTAAAGCGCACGCAGGCGGTCTGTCAAGTCGGATGTGAAATCCCCGGGCTCAACCTGGGAACTGCATTCGAAACTGGCAGGCTAGAGTCTTGTAGAGGGGGGTAGAATTCCAGGTGTAGCGGTGAAATGCGTAGAGATCTGGAGGAATACCGGTGGCGAAGGCGGCCCCCTGGACAAAGACTGACGCTCAGGTGCGAAAGCGTGGGGAGCAAACAGGATTAGATACCCTGGTAGTCCACGCCGTAAACGATGTCGACTTGGAGGTTGTGCCCTTGAGGCGTGGCTTCCGGAGCTAACGCGTTAAGTCGACCGCCTGGGGAGTACGGCCGCAAGGTTAAAACTCAAATGAATTGACGGGGGCCCGCACAAGCGGTGGAGCATGTGGTTTAATTCGATGCAACGCGAAGAACCTTACCTACTCTTGACATCCAGAGAACTTAGCAGAGATGCTTTGGTGCCTTCGGGAACTCTGAGACAGGTGCTGCATGGCTGTCGTCAGCTCGTGTTGTGAAATGTTGGGTTAAGTCCCGCAACGAGCGCAACCCTTATCCTTTGTTGCCAGCGGTTCGGCCGGGAACTCAAAGGAGACTGCCAGTGATAAACTGGAGGAAGGTGGGGATGACGTCAAGTCATCATGGCCCTTACGAGTAGGGCTACACACGTGCTACAATGGCGCATACAAAGAGAAGCGACCTCGCGAGAGCAAGCGGACCTCATAAAGTGCGTCGTAGTCCGGATTGGAGTCTGCAACTCGACTCCATGAAGTCGGAATCGCTAGTAATCGTAGATCAGAATGCTACGGTGAATACGTTCCCGGGCCTTGTACACACCGCCCGTCACACCATGGGAGTGGGTTGCAAAAGAAGTAGGTAGCTTAACCTTCGGGAGGGCGCTTACCACTTTGTGATTCATGACTGGGGTGAAGTCGTAACAAGGTAACCGTAGGGGAACCTGCGGTTGGATCACCTCCTTACCTTAAAGAACCTGCCTTTGCAGTGCTCACACAGATTGTCTGATGAATGATGAACTTCTGAATGTACTTTTGAGTGCATTAAGAAGTTTTGCTCTTTAAAAATCTGGATCAAGCTGAAAATTGAAACGACACATCTTTAAGGTGTGTTCGAGTCTCTCAAATTTTCGCAATCAGAAGTGAAACATCTTCGGGTTGTGAGGTTAAGCGACTAAGCGTACACGGTGGATGCCCTGGCAGTCAGAGGCGATGAAGGACGTGCTAATCTGCGAAAAGCGCCGGCGAGGTGATATGAACCTTTGACCCGGCGATGTCCGAATGGGGAAACCCAGTGCAATTCGTTGCACTATCGTTAACTGAATACATAGGTTAACGAGGCGAACCGGGGGAACTGAAACATCTAAGTACCCCGAGGAAAAGAAATCAACCGAGATTCCCCCAGTAGCGGCGAGCGAACGGGGAGCAGCCCAGAGTCTGAATCAGCTTGTGTGTTAGTGGAAGCGTCTGGAAAGTCGCACGGTACAGGGTGACAGTCCCGTACACGAAAGCACACAGGTTGTGAACTCGAAGAGTAGGGCGGGACACGTGGTATCCTGTCTGAATATGGGGGGACCATCCTCCAAGGCTAAATACTCCTGACTGACCGATAGTGAACCAGTACCGTGAGGGAAAGGCGAAAAGAACCCCGGCGAGGGGAGTGAAAAAGAACCTGAAACCGTGTACGTACAAGCAGTGGGAGCACCTTCGTGGTGTGACTGCGTACCTTTTGTATAATGGGTCAGCGACTTATATTCTGTAGCAAGGTTAACCGTATAGGGGAGCCGAAGGGAAACCGAGTCTTAACTGGGCGTTAAGTTGCAGGGTATAGACCCGAAACCCGGTGATCTAGCCATGGGCAGGTTGAAGGTTGGGTAACACTAACTGGAGGACCGAACCGACTAATGTTGAAAAATTAGCGGATGACTTGTGGCTGGGGGTGAAAGGCCAATCAAACCGGGAGATAGCTGGTTCTCCCCGAAAGCTATTTAGGTAGCGCCTCGTGAACTCATCTTCGGGGGTAGAGCACTGTTTCGGCTAGGGGGCCATCCCGGCTTACCAACCCGATGCAAACTACGAATACCGAAGAATGTTATCACGGGAGACACACGGCGGGTGCTAACGTCCGTCGTGAAGAGGGAAACAACCCAGACCGCCAGCTAAGGTCCCAAAGTCATGGTTAAGTGGGAAACGATGTGGGAAGGCACAGACAGCCAGGATGTTGGCTTAGAAGCAGCCATCATTTAAAGAAAGCGTAATAGCTCACTGGTCGAGTCGGCCTGCGCGGAAGATGTAACGGGGCTAAACCATGCACCGAAGCTGCGGCAGCGACACTATGTGTTGTTGGGTAGGGGAGCGTTCTGTAAGCCGTTGAAGGTGTGCTGTGAGGCATGCTGGAGGTATCAGAAGTGCGAATGCTGACATAAGTAACGATAAAGCGGGTGAAAAGCCCGCTCGCCGGAAGACCAAGGGTTCCTGTCCAACGTTAATCGGGGCAGGGTGAGTCGACCCCTAAGGCGAGGCCGAAAGGCGTAGTCGATGGGAAACAGGTTAATATTCCTGTACTTGGTGTTACTGCGAAGGGGGGACGGAGAAGGCTATGTTAGCCGGGCGACGGTTGTCCCGGTTTAAGCATGTAGGCGGAGGTTCCAGGTAAATCCGGTACCTTTTAACGCTGAGGTGTGATGACGAGGCACTACGGTGCTGAAGTAACAAATGCCCTGCTTCCAGGAAAAGCCTCTAAGCATCAGGTAACATCAAATCGTACCCCAAACCGACACAGGTGGTCAGGTAGAGAATACCAAGGCGCTTGAGAGAACTCGGGTGAAGGAACTAGGCAAAATGGTGCCGTAACTTCGGGAGAAGGCACGCTGATATGTAGGTGAAGCCCCTGCGGGTGGAGCTGAAATCAGTCGAAGATACCAGCTGGCTGCAACTGTTTATTAAAAACACAGCACTGTGCAAACACGAAAGTGGACGTATACGGTGTGACGCCTGCCCGGTGCCGGAAGGTTAATTGATGGGGTTAGCGGCAACGCGAAGCTCTTGATCGAAGCCCCGGTAAACGGCGGCCGTAACTATAACGGTCCTAAGGTAGCGAAATTCCTTGTCGGGTAAGTTCCGACCTGCACGAATGGCGTAATGATGGCCAGGCTGTCTCCACCCGAGACTCAGTGAAATTGAACTCGCTGTGAAGATGCAGTGTACCCGCGGCAAGACGGAAAGACCCCGTGAACCTTTACTATAGCTTGACACTGAACACTGGTCCTTGATGTGTAGGATAGGTGGGAGGCTTTGAAGCGTGGACGCCAGTCTGCGTGGAGCCGACCTTGAAATACCACCCTTTAATGGCTGGTGTTCTAACGTAGACCCGTAATCCGGGTTGCGGACAGTGTCTGGTGGGTAGTTTGACTGGGGCGGTCTCCTCCCAAAGAGTAACGGAGGAGCACGAAGGTTAGCTAATCCTGGTCGGACATCAGGAGGTTAGTGCAATGGCATAAGCTAGCTTGACTGCGAGAGTGACGGCTCGAGCAGGTGCGAAAGCAGGTCATAGTGATCCGGTGGTTCTGAATGGAAGGGCCATCGCTCAACGGATAAAAGGTACTCCGGGGATAACAGGCTGATACCGCCCAAGAGTTCATATCGACGGCGGTGTTTGGCACCTCGATGTCGGCTCATCACATCCTGGGGCTGAAGTAGGTCCCAAGGGTATGGCTGTTCGCCATTTAAAGTGGTACGCGAGCTGGGTTTAGAACGTCGTGAGACAGTTCGGTCCCTATCTGCCGTGGGCGCTGGAGAATTGAGGGGGGCTGCTCCTAGTACGAGAGGACCGGAGTGGACGCATCACTGGTGTTCGGGTTGTCATGCCAATGGCACTGCCCGGTAGCTAAATGCGGAAAAGATAAGTGCTGAAAGCATCTAAGCACGAAACTTGCCCCGAGATGAGTTCTCCCTGACCCTTTAAGGGTCCTGAAGGAACGTTGAAGACTACGACGTTGATAGGTCGGGTGTGTAAGCGCAGCGATGCGTTGAGCTAACCGATACTAATGAACCGTGAGGCTTAACCTTACAACGCCGAAGCTGTTTCGGCGAAGAGAGACGCGATTTTCAGCTCTGATACAGATTTAACAGAATTTGCCTGGCGGCTTTAGCGCGGTGGTCCCACCTGACCCCATGCCGAACTCAGAAGTGAAACGCCGTAGCGCCGATGGTAGTGTGGGGTCTCCCCATGTGAGAGTAGGGAACTGCCAGGCATCAAATAAGAAAAACCCCGTACCGGAAGGTGCGGGGTTTTTTGCTTTGTGCGTCAGAAAACCTGCCGGATGGTGGCTTCGCCTTATCTGTCCCGGAAAATCCACAGTCCCGGTAGGCGGATCTACGGCAAAGAGAAACAAGATTACAAAGAAGGGATTTATAAACGCAGAAAAGCAAAAACCCAGCCATAGGCTGGGTTCTCTAAATAGTGGTGCCGGACTCGGAATCGATGTGTTGCGATATCATATTGATTTTTATAATTTATTATTGATGTGATTTATTTTATACCCTCAATTGTACCCTCGGTCCGCATTTGTCGGTATTGGTGTCTCGAACCGGGGAACGAAGATGCTGACATTATGAGTTTTCTTCTTATGCGCATCTTTTTGAGGGTGATACTGTATTGTACCTCATCATTTGAACAAGTTGTCTGCGCATTTGATTTGTCTCAAGCTCTCACTGTTCTCAAGAGTAAAATGATAAAAGCTGTTACCCCCGTCTCCTACATCAATATGCCAGCTTTTCTTCACGATGTACGCAAACGCTGCTTTGCAGACCAAAGTCTTCTTACCGTCGACAAAACCAAATTCTTTTGCAAGTGATGATTTGTTCTGGCACTCGCTGTGGATAGCAAGCTGCAGCGGCAATAATGTATGCCACGCCTCATCCTGAGACATACTCTCATGGAACGCAGGTTTATCCTGGGGTAACTGTATTGCTGATTTTATTCGTGCCATTTTAAAGTTCTTAAAACCACAGCTTTCAGCCTTTGCATTTCGATCATAAGCTCTGAAATACCAGTGCCCTCGATCCACGAAAATTGCAGTTGGGAAAAGCAACCTCTCATCGTGGTTTTCGCTCGAAGAGGAGAGGTAGCAGCACTGTATTCCACTTTGGCTGTGAATCGCTCGTGTGATGGCCACAACATTTTTCTCCTGTAGTGTGTTCGTGGTCATTAACGCATCTATAGAGCCTGCAGGCAGATAGGGCGGTCTGGTCAGTAACTCATTCCGACAAAATCCATGCAGTATGAAATTGAGGGCCGTGTGGACGTTAAGCCTGATCAACGGTGAAAACGAACTATCCATCGCTATTGTTGTACGGGATGTATTATTTCGGTCCGTATTTTCCGGGCGTAATACCTTGTATCGCTTCAAATCATTGGAAGCTGTAGCCTGACCAATCTTGAACTCATCAATGAGGTCGCTTCTTGCGATCTCCCCCAGATATCTCAGCCTGAAATCAATAAATGCCAGTCGCTCCGCCTGTGATAGCGATTCATTTTCTGCCAGATTTTCGAATGTTGGTGTCATGATTTTTTCTCTTTGTGGATTTAAAAATTATATTTGCTTGATCTGTTTTTTTCAAGTTGTTAGTATAAACGCTCACTAAACACACAGGAGTAAGATTCATGGCTAAAAATGCACCTTATGGCGATAACCGCCGGGTTGGGATGGTAAAAGATCGCTCACAAGCTTTTAACCCTCAAACAGAACAGTGGGTTAAGAGAGACGCGACAACAGGGCGATTTATGGATGTGAAGCAAGATGGAACCCCGTTCAAAGGGGTCAGGAAAGAAAAATAATTGGGCGGTATCAGAAATACCGCCCGACAAATCGGAACAAGTGGGCGCTTAAGGTGAGATTTAAGTGCTGAGATACAGCAGCCACAGGATTTGTTGCCAATAACAGTACAATTTTTTACTGAAAAAGCAACCTTCCTGTGGCAATCAGGAGGGCTTATGCCTGTTATTGAAGAGCAAGAATACATTTTTAGACCGTACATTACGGTTAAAGGGCGGCGGATCACCCGACCTAATGGTGGGATGTTTAAAATTCCGGTGAAAGACAAGAAGCCTGAAACAAGGGATACGTCACGATGAACTGCATAGAATCGACGCGTTGTCCTCGCTGCAATAAGTATGCTGAGGGAGTTCTCTCTATCGAAATCTTGTTTGGTTTCAGAAATCTGAGAGGACAACGAAAACCTCAATCGCATTGCCGCGCTTGTCGTATTGAAGAGCTACGGTTGTCGCGCCAACTTGCAGCATGATTAAGTGAACCAGGCTCAGCTATGAGTCTGGTTTTTTTATGGAATCTTTGCTGGGTAGTGTTTGGCAATGATGTCGTTCATCCTCTCAACCAAATCCGAACGCTTAAAGATAATGTGTCCCGACCCCTTCTGGAAGTAGCGAATCTCCACGTACTCATCCTCAAAAACGGAGGCGTGTTGCTTGCTGATATGCGCGTCAAGCCTGACAGCAAGATCGTTGCGATTCTCAGGGACGGGTTTGCCATCCAGCAAATTCAACATGCGATCCAAATCGGATAACTGCTCACGTCTGCGGCCATGGCGGAAATGAAATCCCCAGCGGTCATATTGCACCAGGCCATCGACGATGATTTTCTTACCGAACATACAGGGGCTGTTGCTCTTGTAATCCCAGCTTAGTCCTTTAAACACGTTAATGATCCCCCGCTCGAACACCTCCGCTTTACTCTGATGTAGCTGCTTAAAGGTGCTGAGAATATTCTCTTCACTGACAGCGGGAATATCGTCCTTTTCCACACTGTTGTACCACTCGTCGCGTGCCTGTGCATCCATGAGCGCCAGCATTCCCGACTTATTCATCAGGTCTTTCCAGATGCTGCGATCGATATTTCGGGTGATGGCTTTTATCGCTGTTTCTGGTTTATCCATCAACCAGCAGTCGTAACGGTATTGCCGTACTCCCCATTCATTCGATTTACCTCCGCCGACACTGCTTGTCAGAGCAGAGATATCGTCAAGCTGCTGTATCAACGTTTCAATCTCCGCCAGTGCTGCATTACGTCCGGTAACAATGCGCTCAATACTGGTGGAGCAAATCACGTCGGTATGGTCGGTTAGTACTTCGGGGTCGGTGAGAGTCTGTTGTGACATCATTTCTGTCCTCTATATAAAAGCAAAGCGCCAGTCGGTGAGGACTGGCGCTTATGTGCGTGTGATAAGTCTGGCTCGGGGCTAATCTGTTCTGGCCTGTTGCAGAAGCTGCAGATGGCGGAGATCGCGAACGTCCTGTAATGCCTGTTCAATCCAGGGCAACAGGGCTGCTGAGTCAGTGTTGTCTTCGTCGTTATCGAAGATAATCTCGCTGCCACAATCAATATTGTCCTGCAGCCAGCCAGTCAGAATGTTGAGAGCGACCTCAGTGGTTAATTCTGGCATTAGAACTCCTTGTTGTGATTGATGTTGAGTTACCAGTCAAAGGTGGTAAAGCCTGGCAGCACTTCGCCACAGGCATCAAAATGAACAATGCCGATGGCGTAACGACGCATAAGAGTTACCACCAGACGACGACAGGATTTAGACAAGCCCAGGCGTTTTAGCCGCAACACCGGAAATGACCACGCCCCCAGGTGGAGCAGATAGCCCGACCCGGTATACAGGATCCACTCGCTGTCGCCAAAGTCTTCGTTCTGGTGTGAAAGGGTAAACAGCAGAGTGTTATCGGCTTCGGTGATATGCGCTGTACTGCACTGGATACCGTTAACGCGGGCTATGGTCGGAAGCGGATCTTCCACGACCAGCTTTCCGGGGGTATCAGCAATACGAAGCGAGTAACCGTTATCACAGACCACATCTATTAGACTGGCCAGTTCAATACCGTCGATATTAACGGCGATCCGGCCCATGTTGAGGGCCAGTACATTGATGCTATCGGCTTCTACTGTGAGGGACAGTTTCATTGCAGCCCTCCGGAAGAACGTCCACTGATGGCGCAAGTCACCGCTTTATAGCCGGTACGTTGCATCAGGCCGATGGCCTTTCTGGCCCGGAGTATGTCAATAGCGCTGATGAACGGAGACTGATGCTGAATGGAGAAACCGGGGCGATCAATTCGTACCAGTTCAGATTATTCAACGAGAAAATTGAGTGCATCTGCCAGTGAAATCCCGGCGTCAATATGCTGCTGAATGACACAGTCGTTGCCAAACTGTGTGTCGTTAAGCGAAAGGCCGTAATGCCTTTCCAGCAGATACGTAAGAAGTTGCTGCCAGATTTCTACAGGTGACAGGCGTGACGATGCCTTCCGCACCGGAAGGGCGTATAAAGTTTGCATAATAAAATGCTCCTGAATAAAGTCGGGTTGAAAAGGGAATGGATTAGAGGGGGGAGTTAGCGGGGGATGCTGTTGCCTGACGACGGATAAATCGCGATATAAAGGTAACCACAACTGCCCAGTGTATCTGCATCGCAGGTCAGTCCTTTAGCATACAACGTGACGCAATGCTGATTGCGGGGATTGAGTTCACCGGAAACCAGCATTAACTCAAGCTGCTTCATTAGTACCGGAAAGGCCTGGTCGAGATGACGTAAATCCGCCTCGCTGAACTGACCGGTGATGCTGGCGCGGTCAGCGAGATAGTGCTGTCGGTTGCCCTCCTGCACCAGACGAGCGCCAAGACACGGCGTGACGGTGGGTTTTAGTCCCCACCAGGGTTCGGCAATATCATGGTTTGCTACAGGTGTTGTGTTCTTCATTTAAGTAATCCTTAACTGTGCGTTAATTCAGGGTAACGCTGCGCAATACGACATACGTGCCATTGCGGTCCTGGCGACGCTCAGCGAATACGGCCAGCACGCCGGCGATATCCTGTACCTCCCGGCCGGCATAGTGGCAGATACTGCCTGACCACTGGTATTTCCCGGTACAGAAGCGAAACAGGCGGGATTGAGGATGCTGACGGTAAATCGTCATTGCCTGGCGTTTGCTGATGATTTTCATCGCTATTATCCTTACAGCCAGCCGCGTTCGGCAAAAGAGACAATATCCATCCCGCCGACCACAAGATGGTCCAGCAGGCGAATATCAACCAGCTCCAGCGCCTGTTTCAGGCGTTCGGTGATTCGTCTGTCTGCGTCGCTGGGTTCAGCGAGACCCGACGGGTGGCAGTGCGCCACGAGAATGGCGGCAGCGTTATGTTTCAGCGCAGCCTTCACCACCTCTCGTGGATGTACCTGCGTATGGTTGATAGTGCCGGTGAACAGCGTGTCGTGCGCAATCAGCCGGTGCTGGTTATCGAGAAAGAGCGCGGTAAATTCTTCGCGCTCCAGTGTGGCAAGCTGCAGGCGCAGCCAGTCCCGGACGGCATGGCTGGAGGTAAATGACGCTCCGGGTTCACGTAACTGTCGCTCCAGCAGGGTCAGCGCCGTCCTGACCGTCTGCTGTTCTGTGGGGGGCAGTTCACGGGCAAACAACGGAAGTTGTTGTTCCATAATTTTGACCTCAGTCGATGATGTGCATAATGGCGTTACACTCCGCGTGGTTCAGCGCATAGTCCCGCAGACGGTAATAGTGCCCGGTCATGGTATCGCACTCGGTACGCATAGCGTGGTGGCTGTACGTCATCAGGCAGACGGCAATACCGGCGGCTTCAGCGCTCATCTCTGCGCCGTTTCCGTTCATGCTGTTAAACAATGACCACTTCCCGTCATCTTCACCGCTGGCTTCCGGTGTCATAAAGGCCCCGCCGTTGCTGAGGGTGTAAAAATTCCAGATTCCACCGTGGTAATCTGTGCAGAAACGGTCCATCCATGCGAAGACTTTCGGTTCTAGGATTATCCACTGCGGGATGCTGCCGAAGTGCCCTGGCCAGAAGGCAACACGTTGCTCATCGGGCACCGGCGTGCACACGATGCGCTCTTCTTCAGCGTGTGGTGAAGCGGGGGATTCAGTCACTGTGCTGGTCAGGTTAAGAGTATTGCTCATGTTATTTCCTTTGCATTTTCATATGGGGTGTTGAGACGAAGTGACGGGCAGGACTGCGCATAGCCACACTCATCAAAGTGTGACGGCCAGCTCCCCCCAGTGATGCTTAAGCTACACAGGCTGCGTTCACCGGGTCGGTAAAGAAGGTGCGAGCACCAGGCGCACAGGTCGTCATCGGAGATGGAGCGGCTGCAGGGATTGTTTTCCAGAGCGGTCGGATAAAGGGTGGCCTGGCGGGCGTTATCAGGCAGCGGTGGCATCAGCTCAGCGCCTGCTGCAGTTCTTCTGCCATTACCCAGAGCGCCCGGTTGAGCTTAACGTCGCCGTCTATGCCTTTAACTGCGCGCGTATGGCTGCGTTTGCCTTTGGCGGTACGTCCTGGCAGACCGCCTTTCAGCAGGTTCTCCTGGCAGCGATTAAAAACTGACCACAGGTCGTCCCTGCGGTCTTCATAGCGTCGGGGTGTCAGTATCTGGGATGCTGTCACCGGCTGGTGCTCTTCACCAAAGCGGTACGTCAGCGCGGCTGTTGCGAAGGCCTGCTGTGCCGGTGGCGTGAGTAACAGCGACTGCATCGCATCCCGCTTCTCTTCCACCTGGTCAAATATCCCCAGCACCTCATAAGCCCCTTCAATGACTTTCTCCACCACATTGCCCTTATGCGGCATGCGTACCTCACCAAAGGTTTCGCCGCAGACAAGCCCGTTCTGGCAGACAAAGCGAAACAGGCCCGGCAGCATCTGGTATGAGCTGGAGCCGTCGTGACTGTTAAGCAGGATGATTTCGGGGACCTGTTTGCCGGTAATCTGGCCTTCACGCCGCAGGCGCAGCATGTGCTTTGTGTGGTCGCGTTTATTCAGGTCGCGCACGCGTGTCTGGCAGGCAAAGAACGGCTGGAAGCCTTCCCGCTGCAGGTTATCCAGCAGGGTGATGGTCGGGATGTACGTGTAACGCTCGCTGCGGGATTCATGTTTTTCTTCGCTGAAGACGCTGGGCACATAGTGCGCCAGTTCATCGCGGGTTAACGGACGGTCGCGGCGCACGAGGCTGGCAGCGCCAAAACGGCTGGCTAAGCGCATGGAAATTTCCTTTCTGAGAGACAAAAGAAAACGCCCCGCTCGGATGAGCAGGGCGCCGGTGGTGTGTAATACCTGTGTTGTGACAGTCGTCAGGACGGGTTCGTCTGTTCTGCCCCGGCCGGAGCGGGTTCATTCGATGTTGCGGGAGTGCCGTGAATAATCTGGTGCTTCGCCAGCGCCTGCTGCATGTCATTGATGCAGTACGTGATGTAGAAGACGTTAAACAGCACGGTATAAAAGGCGTTCATCTTCAGGTCAAAGCGAAACGTGTTCAGCGCATAGTGACGCAGAGCCGTTCTCGCCTTAAAGGCCCAGACCACATACATCACTCCGCTGGCCACTGAGAGCAGCCCGCTGATGGCCAGCAGGATATCGCCGGTTGAGTCATAGCCGTACGGGTCAGGCGCTGCCATAGCACCCAGCTGGCGGCTGAGCCCGAAACAGACGGTGAGCCAGATAATAAACAGATTGCCGTAAAGCGGGTAGCCCGTGGTTTCGCTGATGATATCCTGCTTTTTATAGAGCCAGAGCAGGGGCCAGACGCCGCAGGTGGCCATGCTGAGCAGGATAAAATGCAGCGTACGGGTATTCAGCTGCTGGCTGAGGGTATTGATGTCGGTCATGGGATAATTTCCTTATCAGAGAATGAATTAAAATAGGGAGTGCAGAAAAAGCAGTTGCCCTTACTGCCAGTTAAAGGTGTACGGACCCTTGCTGGTCTGGACTTTCAGCTCCAGTGGGCGACATTTAGTGAAGTTGCTGTTACTCGGTGTGGTGAAAGAGAATGTCTGCCCGTAGCCCAGACGTTTGTTCATGTTCTTACCCCGGCCCGCGATGGAAATCAGGCAGTTGCCCCGGTTGAGCGTGAGTGACTGAATGGTGATGTCGTTTTCCAGGCTGGTCAGGGTGAGCTGCCAGACGGGGAGATTCGGATTATTAATCAGATAGGTTCCCTGTGAATTTACGGACAGAGGTGCGGTGTCAGCCAGGGCGGAGGCGCTGATAATGAGCAGCGCGGCGGTCAGTACATGTTTAAACATGAGGGGCTTTCCTTTATGAAAGATATTTAAAATTATTACCATTCTTGTATGGTATTAAGTTGGGTTTATTTGCGGAAGGCACTACATCAGCTGTTTCCCAACCATCATGAGACCGGCAAGCCAGCCGATACACTGAGGACCTGCAAGCCAGAACAGCCGGGCTTTTAACAGG
Source organism: Enterobacter sp. 3U4 (assembly GCF_057224565.1). Lineage (NCBI taxonomy): Bacteria > Pseudomonadati > Pseudomonadota > Gammaproteobacteria > Enterobacterales > Enterobacteriaceae > Enterobacter > Enterobacter sp. 3U4. The sequence continues at coordinate 3,644,697 of NZ_CP136665.1, read as the reverse complement.
CCACCCATTCCGCCGGTGGTATAGATGCTGTCCGGCATCAGCCACTGGCGCAGGAACGCGCCGATGGTCATACCGGCTCCCGGGCCAAGCGTCATCCAGAACAGATATCCCATCCCCTGCCCGAAACTGCGGATTTTGCCCGTATTCCCGAAGACGTTAAACAGGACAACCACAAGCGCGATGCCGAATGCAATCGCGAAATATTTAATCACTAGCGTCATTCTGTTCGGTCCTTATTTTCTGCACTGCTGAGCGGCGTTCAGCATGTTGTCCATAAAACGCGGGGGTACATAGCCGTACTGCTGGTTCATTTTCTCGAGTTCCCCGTGGGTATATTTCGTTTTCAGCTCATCCCACATACAGCCGCAGACCGCGGTGGTCCCGCCACCGGACTTACAACCCCGGATAAACTCTCGTTCTTGTCACCACAGCCGCTCAGGGCCAGCGCTGACAGCAGCGTGACGGGCAGTAATACGCTCCTGGAAGCCATCGTCATTTTTAATTGCTTATTAATCATTGTGTGAATATCCATACGTAAGACATTTTTGCTCAGAGGCTGTCCGAATCCGCCACGCCTTCCTGTTCAAGTGCATGGCTGATGTTGTTCACCACCGTACCCGGGTCGAGCCGGATTTCCGCCAGATGCTTACCCGTCCCAGGTGTTCCCTTGTAAACATCCAGGGACGCGAACGGTCTGCCTTCATCGTTTGTTCCGGCAGATACCTGGTACGAGGTGTCGCCGTTCCGGACGGTGAATTCCTGCAGACTGATTACCTGATTGCTCTGGTATGCGTACATGGTGGTGTTTGCCGGTACGGTAATATCCATCTCCTTATGTTCTGCGCTGGTCCTGCCGAATGAGTACGATACCGACGGCGTGATAATGCAAATCTCGACTTCCTTTTTGTGGTTAACGGTCTGCGCATAGAAGACGGGCTTTCCGCAGCGCTGGTGGTGTGCCTGTATAAGCGCGTCGGGCGTAGCGGCATTTACGGCCGACAGCGATGCCAGCATCATTCCTGCGCTCAGCAGCAGGGCTGTACCGTGTTTCATGTTTTAACTCCTCTTGGGCTGGTGTGAGGTTCGGGAGGATGTTCCCGGAAGGTATGAATGACGTTGCTGATAAAGTGAAAATGCGGAAGAGCGTTGATGAAGTCCTCCATGGCGATAAGTGCGTTAGTCTCGTTGCGATGCCTGAAATACTGCTCTGAAAGCGAGACGGAGATAATCTCGTCAAGCGAGAAGACGTGAATGGATCCCTGACGGCAGGCCACCAGAAACCAGCATGCCTGTGAGAAAATCAGCCGGTAGGGCTCGAGGTGGTCGTGACGGATGCCCTTAACCAGCAGGCTGACCATCCGGTGGTGGTAAATCGCCTCAGCAAGCCGCTGAAAGCAGTCCGGGAGGATCCCCGCAGGCTGATGTACATGACCTATCAGACACGGAGATGTGCCGTTTTCATCCATCAGCAGCTGCATCAGCTGGCGGCTCTGTGAGGGGATAAGGCGGGCTATTCCGGTGTTTCGGGCGAAGGCCAGCGCACCCGGAGTATGATCGCGCATCGGGTTCGTCCGTAGCCGCCAGCAGCCGTTATCGCCGGTCAGATCCAGATGAAGCAGACGCTGAGAAAAATCCCGACGCAGGGTGCGTTCAGATACGCCAAATTCACCAGACAGCGCTTTCAGTGAAAGAGATTCACCGGCAAGAAGCCGGCTGATAATAACTGACAGCCTGAGGGCCAGCCTGTCGTGTCGGTGCGCAGAGTCCGTCGCGCGCATATACCCTCCGTGAATGGAAAATACTGAGTTAACTCATGCGGTTATTATGCAGGATAGGGTGGACAGGTTATGACCAGTGATGAGAGCGAGCGGCAGAAAAGATGAAAAATTTTTCCCACGTTAACTGACTGAATATACGTGGATAATTTCACATTGTTCAGTGAGTGAGCTGCAGGTGGTCGTACCCTGTCATGAAGCAGGTCAGCAGGAGGCGTTGCCAGGGCGGAAGGAGGATGCAGTATGGCGTTGTATAAATCGCTCACTCAGTAAACGCAGTAGGAGGCGAAACAGAAAGATGAGAGCCCAACGGATGCTGTGGATCTCTTTAACCGGCCAGCCTGCGCGCCGGCAGTAATCCAGGATCCGGGTTATTGCCTGTCTTCGAATATAGCGCAGTAGCATGCGTAACAGGGGCCATGTCAGCTTTGTGATTATCATTTTCTACCTCCTCAAAAAAGTAAGTGCCACAGTGCAGAAGCGGCATTCACAATGCCGTCGCGGATTGTTCCCAGTGCTTCACGGACCGGCTTTGGCAGCGGAATAGCGTCCACTATCCGGCTGAACAATTCACCCAGCAGATCGCCAAAATCCTGTCGGGCGGTACTCTCTGCCTCCGCAGTCCGGTGTTCTTCCCTGACCTGACGAAACACGCCGCTGCTGGCTTCCGGTGGCAGGGCAAATATCATGGTTTCAACCAGACGGGCCAGGTTGTAGCCGGTTTTTGCCGACACCGCATGCACCGGATAAGGACAGGAGAACTGCCGTGAGATGGCTGCGCTTCGGGCGGTCAGCGTCAGCAACTGGCCGGTGGAGGGCTGACGCGCTTCTCTGTCCCATTCCAGCGAGGGTTCCGCCTTGTCGGCCTGGTTAATGACGAAGACAATGCTGCCTGGTGAGACACCGCACTTGAGCAGGAACCGGTGAAACACCTCATCGGTGGCACAGGCCCGGTCATCCGCTTTCATCACCCAGAGGATAAGATCCAGCGTCGGTAGCTGCTCCTTATACAGCTGCCGGTATTCACGGTCATAGTCCAGAGATTCGCCTGCACCGGGCAAATCGACCAGCGTCATGCGGCGCCCGCCGATATCGAGCGTGAAGCGAAGCGGTTCGCGGGTACAACCCTGGACATCGCTGACCGGACTAAGGGGCTGCTGAAAGAGGGCATTGCAGAGCGAACTTTTGCCACTCCCTGTTTTACCCATGATGCCGATGACTGGCTCATAATGGATATGCTGGCGGATGCGGTTCAGTATTGTGCGGGAGAGTGTTTCGGGCAGGAGAGAAAGCTGTTGCTTCAGGGCATCAAGGCCCTGCTCGGTTTTATCGGACACATTAACCTCCATGAGTGAAATAATAAAACGTCAGAATTTCTGCTGCCGTTCTCACCCTGGTAATATAGGTCTGAAATTTTTTTGAATGTAATTTTTGAGGGAGACGAACTGTTTCTGTTGAAAGGACAGTTTAGAGTATGACAGAGCAGAGGTAACAGACCAGTTTTTATGCTGGGTATTATATGTGACAGGAGTGCTAACTTGAGAGTAAAAACAAGTAGTTATCTGATGTGAAAATACGGTTTTTAAGCATTTCCTTCTTCTATTGTATTTTCTTATAAAAATACGTTAATGCTTGTCGGGTTGGTAATATATTAATATAGGTACACTTGTTGATGTTTGTATGATTATATCCATAAGTGTATCAGACAGAGTAACGGTTATATGAGCAATTCCAGATAACAAACCAATTCAAAAAATATGTTCAATCAACATGACTATACCTGTCGTGGTACTACTAACACACATTCGTACTTAATCACTCCCCGATCTTACTCTGCAGAACAGAAAGTAATTTATTACTGACTGTGTATATCCTATTGAACAAACTCACTAACACAAGGTAATTTTCTCATGAGCATTAATACCAACAGCTACGGCACATTAAACCAGAACTACGTTAAGCGTATTCAGGATACTATCACTAAAGCCCTGAATGACTATCCCCGTGTAATGGTCCTGAGGGTAGATCTTCGTTTGCCTGAGATTGAAACAGGCTCATATAAGCACGACTCAGGTATAGTCACCCGTTTTATTGTTTCCCTCAAAGCTCAGATTGAAGCTGACTTACTGAAAAAATGTCAAGCAGGTAAACGGATTCACCCTTGTCGTGTCCGTCATATCTGGGTAAGGGAATTTAATGAGTACGGTAAAAAGCATTATCACGTGGCCTTGCTCTTTAATCGTGAAGTGTATGCTTATCCAGGCAGCTATACCAGCACGGACGGAGAATACACTCACAATCTGGCCCTGATGATTATGGAGGCCTGGGTACGGGCTCTGGGACTGAATACTGTGGTTAATCATCAGCAATATTATCCCCTGGTAGAGTTTCCTGCCAGTTGTTACTACCACCTGAGTAAAAACCATAATGACTTTACTGCCCAGTTATCAAATGTCACTGACAGGCTTAACTATCTGGCCAAGGACTACAGCAAAGATAATTCAGACAGCCAGCGTAACTTTGGCTGCAGTCAGTACTGATTAAATCATAAGTATTTTTCTACTGGCGAAAGGAATGTTATGGCGGAGTACCAGGTCAACGATAAATCAATCATTCCTGGCACTCCTGTCTTTCATTCCCTTAAGACAGAGAGAAATTGTCATGACAGATACAACAGTTCGCAGCCTGCTCAGTGATAAGATGGTCGATATGGCCTTCATTACGGAATTTACCGGGTGCAGTGACAAGTGGTTTTATAAATTAATTCAGGAGGGTTTATTTCCAAAGCCCATTAAACTGGGGCGTAGTTCTCGCTGGCTGAAGAGTGAGGTTGAAAACTGGATTGAGAAACGTATTACGGATTCGCGTGGCTAAACCTGAACAATATTATGTTTCTGGTTGAATTTAATCTCTGTAGTTTAGCTTACGCCTCACAATCGAAAGTGTGGCCGTCTGGAATGGGGCTGGAGTACCTCGTACCATGCAATGCGACTGTTTAATTAACAGCCTATTTTGGCTGTAGATTCACTTTTTTGGCTGCTTCTTCTGCTACAGTAGCAATCAAAGCCACCAATTATTTATAATTCTTTCTGATTGTGGTCGTTAAATGACCGCCTGTTGTCTGGGGGTATGGACAGAATGCAACCTTCATTCGAAGGTGTTCATGTTTTCGAACATTTATTGTTATCCTTCATGGATAAAATCATTATGACACATTTGGCTCAGGAAATGGCTGTGGTTTACGGACTTCCATTCATGCCATTTCGCGACTGAACCACTATGAAACTGGCGTTAAAACCATAACCTTGCGGGAGGTTGAAATTACCGTTGGGAAGATGAAGTGTGACGTAAAGGGCACTGTGAGAATACATCTGAATTACAGCAAAGTTCCCCTGACTGATTAACTGGTTTAATACAGGGGTTAGTTTTTCTGCTCGTCTGAGGCGATGCGGACCGTACTTTTCCAGGTCATTTTTTAAAATGGCACAACCGTTATTTTGTCTTATTCTGTTCATAATCCATGCCTGTAATTCACGTACATCCTGTTCGAGCTGATAACGCTCTGACATGGGGTAAAATAACTGGCTGGCCTGATTCAGGTACCAGTCCATAATGCGAATGGCACAGTCGAGTGGATTTGAATTAATTGTCTCTGTGTTTTCATCGTAGAAATAGGCCAGCAGCGCTGCAATTCTGAGCGTATTAGCACTTGCTTTTGACGCAATATCCCTGATGTGTTCCCACTCGTGACCTGGCGATATTTTTCTTTCTGTTTCTGTACGGTTAGCCTCCCAGAGGGTCAGCGCGTCATCCGACAGTGCTAACTGTTTTTTGCAGGCTGTTGGATCGTTTAGCTGAATTCTGTTCAGTTCCAGGAGCTCCTCAATGCGCTGATGGAAAATATTCAAATCATGTTCTGCATCTATTTTTTTATGTATAGCCTGACGGGAGCCAATGGAACTCTCAACCCATGCAAAAAGAAAACGGGACATAAATCCGCTGGCTCGCGCCGATACACCGTGTTTTTTTATGTAATCCATAAAAACACCCGGCTGGGACATTAGCGAAAATGTCAGTCGTGGTGTTATCTGATAAATATCACCATCAGCCCGGCGAAAATCAAACATCTCACCATCCCAGGCTTTGTTCAGTAGTCCCGGGTTATTTTTAAGATAACCTTTGAAAAAGGTAATCGCTTCATCAGAAATAACCCCGGCTTCAGGGCATTCACTGAGGCCTTCAACGAGTGCCTTAAGAGACGTATCTTCATAAATAAAATTCGGTCGGGCAGGGCGCAGCGGCTCATTCCGGGCGTGTTTGTTAATCTCGGCCTCTTCAAATTCACCGGGGTAGTTCTTTTTTATGGCCTGCCTGAGATTGCTCTCAAGTGCCTGCTGACGAATGTTCCAGAGTTTATGTTTTCGCTTATAGTCGACAAGCTGCTGCTCGTATTGCTGAATGCGTTCTGCTGCAAAGGCGTAACAGGGTTTCATGACCTGCTTGTTAATCGTTGTTTTTCCTTCACCCGATTCGGCGATGGTCATCAGGTAAAGTGAGCAGGGTTCTGGCATATTAGTATGGGGCTGAATCACTTCAACCAGTGACTGGCAGGTTAATGATATAGATGCCAGTACCACGTTGCCAATTAATTCTACCGGAATTTGCGAATTGTTATGTAATGCCTGGATGACATTCCTGAGGACCGGAGGAAAATCCTGTGCCGGGTAGGGAGGTCGTGCTTTTTTCACAGGACTGTATTGTAGCCCTGGCAGGCTGGCATTAAGCAGTTCGGGGGATAAATTCATCGTCCTTGTTCCTTCGTTATTCTGTCGTATGGCAACGTAATTCAGACAGCATAAAACAGAACCTGAAGATTATGGTAGCGTTTGTATTCCTGCCTGTTTGCTGAAACTGTTGCCGGAAAAATAGCATTCAGATTGTGTTACCGCCGCTGGCGCTTTGGCATTTGACAACGCTTGCTGGTTTTTGCGCCTGCGACAAGCCTCCCGTCTTTGAAAACCTTCCCGGACCTCACTCACCATCCATATGAAATGGTGCAGCTCATGCTGCAGGTTCCGGAATCAATAAATTCTCAATCCTCCCCCCTGCTATCGGGAAAATACTTTATGAATAAATATTCACCAGTTGCATCTGGCGGTAATACTGCTGATGCCGTGAACATTCGTGCATTTCTACAACAGGCCGTTGACCATTATCCGCAACTGGTGGCATTCAGCTTTACGCTGAAATTACCGCATCGTGAAACCATGAGCGAATACCGGTCATTGATTCTGCGTTTTCACACCGAAGCCTGGCAGCGGACCGGCGAATATTCGCGCCAGTGTCAGCAGGCACGCCGTCCTTCACCTCCCACAGTACTGCGCTGGATGTGGGAGTCTGTCAGTGCGCCAGAGTGTAAAATGGTGCTGTTGATGAATCTTGATACACTGGGAGTCTGGCGAGATGAGGTCGTGCAGCAGGAGATGAGCGGGATAGTCAGAGAGGCATGGCGCACGGTGACGGGTACTGATAGCAACGTCACCCGTATGGCGTCTTTCATTATCAGTCGCACAGGAAGGTGTTCATTTTCACAGCCATTCAGTCAGTTACAAGCCCGGGTGAATGAAATGGTCTCTCCCGTTATGACAGCCAGAACGGGTTTGGTTTGTCCGTGAAAGTAACTCTGTAAACAAAGGAGATGGCAGTTAATTCAGGTCTGAAAATACGCACTTTATCCCGGTCTTCCCCGATCTCTGCTGCGCCGATATCATTTCTGAATGAATAAAACTCACGATACCTTACCCCCGGAACAAACCGTCACAGTACTGGCACATTTTGCATGGTGCGCCCTTGTCGCCTTGCGCACCGCACAGCTGGATGGTCAGGCGTTGTCGCCACTCAGCACGCATGCATTTTTACTGCGCTGGCTTACTGTGGCATATAAGCAAAAACGGTTTCCGCGTGCAATCGCATCCGATATTGAGAGTCTGGTGGTGCTGGGGCGCCAGAAAGGTCCTGCCGCAAGCTTATCCAGTCATCTGGAATTTCTCTGGTCTTCGTGCAGCGGACCGGTGTCTGCTCAGCCAGATTTGTACCGTCTGACGTACGCAATTGAACAGCTTAAATCGCAGGGCTGGATCAATGCGGTGGTGAGTGACAGGGACTGGGACAATGAGGCGCTTCTGGTCCAGGAATACAGCGATACGGATGCACTGCTGGTAAGGAAGTCGGCACTGACCGGTTGAATTTCTGGTGACTGGCAACCTGTCAGCATGCACAGAGGTTTTTCAGGCCCGTGGCCTCCCGTCTGTCATGATGGCGTTGAACCGGATCGCATTACAACCTGAGCAATAGAACGTAAGCGCTCCGTCATGAACGTAGTGTAAGGGTTATTTTACGGAGGAGAGGTTCCAGGGCAGCAGCTCACCTACCCGGTTTGAAGGCCAGTCGTTGATCTTGTCTATAACCTCACGCAGCCAGCCTTCCGGCTCCACGCCGTTCAGTTTGCAGGTGCCGAGCAGGCTGTAGATGATTGCTGCGGCCTCACCACCGTTGTCAGAGCCGAAGAACAGATAATTTTTTCGGCCAACCGCCACTGAGCGCAGCGCGTTTTCCCCTATGTTATTGTCTATTTCCACCATACCATTGCGACAGTATTCGTTCAGCGCATCCCACTGTTTCAGCATGTACGTGAACGCCTTCGCCATCTCCGCGTGAACCGACAGCGTTTTCATCTGCTCCAGGACCCAGTCATGCAACGACTGCATCTGCGGTACCGTCCGCTCTTTTCTGGCTGTCAGTCGCTCACCTGGCGATAGCCCACGGATTTCGGCTTCGATAGCATACAACGCGGCTATGCGTTTCAGGGCTTCATTCGTCATGTCTGTCGGTCGCCGCACATGCTCGTCATGGATTTTTCGTCTGGCATGCGCCATGCACGCCGCTTCTCTGATGTGCCCGGACTCATACAGCGCGTCATACCCTCCGTATGCATCGGCCTGAAGTACGCCTCTGTACCCGGAGAGATGCCGCTGCGGGTGTTCCCCTTTCCGGTCCGCTGAGTACGAGAACCAGACCGCCGGTGGTTCTGCCGCCCCGGCGTTGCGGTCATCCCGGACGTAGACCCACAGCCGGCCGGTTCGCGTTTTACCCTTCCCCGGATCGAGCACCCTCACCGGCGTGTCATCAGTGTGCACCTTGCCCGCCTGCAGAACGTACTGGTTAAGAGCCTCGTACAGCGGACGAAGCCGGTTGGCCATCATCGCCACCCAGCGGACCATCGTGTTACGGCTCAGCGCCAGTCCATGACGGGCGTAGATTTCAGACTGTCGGTACAGCGGCGTATGCTCCACATATTTGCCGACCAGGATGCGGGTCAGCAGGCTGCTGCCCACACGACTGCCTTCTACTGGTTTAGCCGGGAGCGGTGCCTGGACGATAACGTCGCACCGGCTGCACGCCAGCTTCGGCCGGACCGTTTCGATAACTTTAAAGGCGGTGTTGATGATTTCCAGTTGCTCAGAGAGGGTTTCGCCCATCACCTTCAGTTCTCCACCACAGGACGGGCAGACGCTGTCCGCCGGCAGGAGGGTCTGCGTTTCCCGTGGCAGGTCGGCGGGGAGTGGTTTTCGGGAGGTGTTACGGGCGTTTCTTTCTGACGTCGTTCCTGGTGCTGTCACAGCATCTGCTGGCACATCGGGCGCTGGTTCGTTGTCGTTCAGGCAGTTTTTTGCCGCCTCCAGACGGGTCTCCAGCTCTGACAAGCGTTTCTCTGCCTGACGGATTTTGTTTTCCAGCTTATGGCGGCTCTTTTCTGAACTCTGACCGAACAGCATTCTCCGCAGTTTATCCAGCTGCGCTTTCAGGCGGCTGATTTCCAGTTCGTAGCCTGCGACCTGTCCCGTATACTGACGAAGCCGGGACTGCTGTTTTTTCATGACGGCATGTTGCTGCTGCAGGGCAGCCTGCTGCTCACGCAGCATGGCTTTTAGCTGTTCGATATCATCAGGGAGAGTGTCATCCATTTCCCTGTTTTATCACGCGTTATATCCGTATGCCAGGTCGTTCTGTTCGTTTTGGATGCTGCCACGATATACCCTCCAGCAGCATGGACAGTTGGGCGGGAGTCAGGTGAACCTTACCTTCCCGCGCGACCGGCCACACGAAGCGGCCCCGCTCCAGGCGTTTGGCGAAGAGACATAGCCCGTCGCGATCGGCCCACAGGATTTTTACCATCCTGCCACTGCGGCCACGGAACACGAAGATATGGCCGGAGAACGGGTCGTCTTTCAGCGTGTTCTGGATCTTTGAGGCAAGGCCGTTGAACCCACATCTCATATCCGTAATACCCGCGATGATCCAGATTCTGGTGCTGGCTGGCGGCATTATCACTGGGCACCGCCTTTCAGCTCGCTGAGCAACACACGTAACAACGCCGGTGTGACTGCGCCATGTAGTTTCAGCGTGCCGCCGGGTAACTCCACGGAGCACCGGAGTGTATCGTCGGGTAACGGCGTTGACAGGGACGCCGGTGCAACGGAAGGAGAGATGATACTCACCGGCACCAGTTCTGTTGATGGGTTATCCGCGCAGCGCAGTTTTTCCTGCTTATGCTGATGGCGCCAGTTAAACAGCAGGTTGTCATTAATACCGTGCTCCCGGGCCAGGCGTGCGACATTAGCATCGGGTTGCATTGACAGCTCGACGAGATGACGTTTGAACTCAGGAGCATAATTCGGTCGCCGGCGTTTTTCAGGCATATTAGCGGGAGGGGATTGTTTATATTGCTGGTTTTTCCCGGGGTAGAGAAGCTGTTCAAGTTGCTCCGGAGATATGTCAGCAGGGATGGGCCAACTCAGAGCTGAACGGGTAAAGCGGTCAAAAAGGCTGTGCAGGGTGGTTCTGGGAACATCGACTTTCCTACGTATCTGTTCCAGCTTAACTTTTTTATCAAATCGAAGCTGCAGCGCTTCATTTATCCACGTCCGCTCATTCATGTTCAGTGTCCATTATCCGAAAAAATAGTGGACATTATCGTTACCAGGATGAATCAGTTTATCCAGACGTCGGGGACGGTGCGCTTACAATAGAACAAATATTCTCAACGCATTAGTCAGTCTGATCACTGTCCATTTCCTGAACTGCAGGTGTTCAGGCCGTGCTTACTTCCGGTATTGAGGCATGTGTAAAGGGTCGTCGTGACATTTCTTTTCTTCTGACGACAACAAATAAGCCTCGTTTAAATGAAAAATAAGAAATGATGAAAACCTGAAAATGACGTCAATTTTTCACATGCTCAGTCACGTCCTGCTTCTCATTTTTGATAAAAGTACAAAATCAGATATTTCACGTAATTGGTGGTATTTTGCACAAGTTTACTCCCTAAGCTAAATTGATCATTTGCTGCACACCCTTATCCCATAAGGCTTGAAGGGGTTATGCAAGAAAATTCTTATAAATCAGAAAGATGATCTTTAATTGTTAAAAACTGAAAGTGTAAAATATCGTTACATTTTTCTGTTTCCTGTCTGGCAGGGAACGTTCCTACACTCCGGCTATTGGGTTTTATCCGAAATTTTTCATTTCAGACAAATGCTCAAAAATACAGTGTTGGCATGCTGGTGGATGGAATGCGCCCGCTTTTTAGTTCCGGAATTTTTATTTACGTCGGATGACGCGAACCGGAAAGTTGTTCTGGCAGGGTAATTTTTTCTTATTTATTTCTCACTGGCATTGACCGTTTCTATTACTCCATAGAACAGGGACAGCCATGTCTAACTCTTCCTTTCAGTCCGAAATCCCTAAAGCACGTATTAATCTCAAACTCGATTTGCATAAGGGTGGAGCGAGCAAGAAAACGGAGCTCCCCCTGAAATTACTCGTGGCAGGTGACTTTAGTCATGGCCAGGAGTCTGCCCCCCTGTCTGAGCGCAAAAAAGTTAACCTGAATAAAAATAACTTCGATTCTGTTCTTTCCGAATATTCCCCAAAAGTCAGTCTGACAGTTAAAAACACGCTGGCTGATGACGGCAGCGAAGACAACATCAGCCTGACCTTCCGGAGCATGAAAGATTTCACCCCGGAGCAGGTCTCCCGACAAATCCCTCAGCTGAAGGCAATGCTTTCCATGCGCAATCTGCTTCGCGATTTAAAAGCGAACCTGCTGGACAATCAGGCTTTCCGAAAGGAGCTGGAAAAAATTCTGCTCGACCCTGCGTTAAGTGCAGAACTCCGGGCCGAACTTTCAGCCCTGGCGCCTAAGCAGCCATAACGGTCACGATGATTTAACGGATTAAAAAGGAAGATGCTGATGTCTGTAAAAAATGAGAATGCGGCTGGCGGCGAAAGCGTGGTGCTTGAACGCCCTGCGGCAGGTGGGGTTTATGCATCCCTGTTTGAAAAAATCAATCTGAACCCGGTGTCCGGGTTGAGTGCGCTGGACATCTGGCAGGACGCGCAGGCGATGTCGGATGCGACAGCGGATGAACGTTTAACGGCCGGCATGCAGGTGTTCCTGGAGTGCCTGACAAAATCGGGCTCAAAAGTTGAAAAACTCGACAAAAACCTGATTGACCACCATATCGCAGAGCTGGACTACCAGATTAGCCGTCAGCTGGACGCGGTAATGCACAGCGAAGAATTCCAGGCGGTGGAGAGCCTGTGGCGGGGCGTGAAATCCCTGGTCGACAAAACCGATTTCCGTCAGAACGTGAAGGTTGAACTGCTGGATATGTCAAAAGAAGACCTGCGTCAGGACTTCGAAGACAGCCCGGAAATCATTCAGAGTGGACTGTATAAACATACATATATTGATGAGTATGACACCCCGGGCGGTGAGCCGATTGCCGCGCTGATTTCCGCTTACGAATTTGATGCGTCAGCGCAGGATGTTGCTCTGCTGCGTAATATATCAAAAGTCTCCGCTGCTGCTCACATGCCGTTTATCGGCTCTGCCGGCCCGAAATTTTTCCTCAAGGATTCGATGGAAGAAGTGGCAGCCATCAAGGACATTGGTAACTACTTCGATCGTGCGGAGTATATCAAGTGGAAATCCTTCCGTGAGACGGACGATGCCCGCTATATCGGTCTGGTTATGCCACGCGTACTGGGTCGCCTGCCGTATGGCCCGGACACCGTGCCGGTACGCAGCTTTAACTATGTGGAAGAAGTCAAAGGCCCGGATCACGATAAATACCTGTGGACCAACGCCTCGTTTGCCTTTGCGTCTAACATGGTTCGCAGCTTCATCAACAACGGCTGGTGTGTACAAATTCGTGGCCCACAGGCTGGTGGTGCCGTCCAGGATCTGCCAATCCATCTGTACGATCTGGGTACCGGCAACCAGGTGAAAATTCCGAGTGAGGTAATGATCCCGGAAACCCGCGAATTTGAATTCGCTAACCTCGGCTTCATCCCGCTGTCCTACTACAAGAACCGTGATTACGCCTGCTTCTTCTCGGCCAACTCCACACAAAAACCGGCGTTGTATGACACTGCAGATGCCACGGCGAACAGCCGCATCAATGCCCGTCTGCCTTACATCTTCCTGCTGTCGCGTATCGCGCACCACCTGAAGTTGATTCAGCGTGAAAACATCGGTACCACCAAAGACCGTCGTCTGCTGGAGCTGGAGCTGAACACCTGGGTGCGCACGCTGGTCACTGAAATGACCGATCCGGGCGACGAGCTGCAGGCTTCCCACCCGCTGCGTGATGCCAAAGTGGTGGTGGAAGACATTGAGGACAACCCGGGCTTCTTCCGTGTGAAGCTGTATGCGATCCCGCACTTCCAGGTGGAAGGGATGGACGTCAATCTGTCACTGGTTTCCCAGATGCCGAAAGCCAAGTCATAAGCTAAGGCAGGAAGCCAATGAAAACGGAACAACCGTTATGGGGCAGGGGCGTGATGGTTTCTCCCCAGCACTTCCAGCAACAGGCCGCGTACGCGGCCTGGTCCGCGGAATGCATTGCCCGACTGGGCCTCTCCCATCCCTGGGGGATGATTGAGGCCACTTTCGAACCGGATGCACTGAAACTGGGCCGCCTGCAGGCCCGTCATCTGCACATCCGTTTCCCCGATGGCACGCTTATCGACACGGATAATGCCGACTCCCTGCCGCCGGTGCTGGCGCTTGAGGGCGAATCACATGAAGTGGTGGTGGTTCTGGCGCTTCCGCTACTGCGGGCAAATGGCGGCAACTGCCTTAAACCTGATGAGGTGGCCGAGCGCCCTGTGCGTTATCGCCAGCACTGGCGGGATGTCCGCAACACCTTTGGGGACGATACCCGCCAGATTGCGGTGATGCAGCCCGAGCTGACGCTGCGTTTCGCCCATCAGAACAACAGTGATTACCTGACCTGTCCGGTCGCCCGTCTGCAGCAGGATTCGCAGGGGAGCTGGGCACTCGATGAAACCTTTCTTCCGCCACTGCTGGCTCTGCAGGGCAGCCGCTGGCTGGTGACCCAGCTGGAACAGCTGATGACGCAACTGCGTGCCCGTCTGAGCCGTCTGATGGACATGCGACGCGAAAGCAACGAGCGCATGGCCGATTTTGCCGTGGCGGATGTGTCTCTGTTCTGGCTGCTCAATGCCCTGAACAGCGCAGAACCCGTGCTCGGACAGTTTCAGCGTCACCCGCAAAGTTCACCGGAGCGTCTGTACCCGGAGCTGGCACGCCTTGCGGGCAGCCTGCTGACCTTCTCGCTGGAACACCAGGTGAGTGCCATTCCTGTCTGGCAGCATGAGCAGCTGAATAACGTCTTCCCGCCGCTCTTTGACCTGCTGGGCGACCTGCTGGAAGCCAGCCTGCCGTCGCGGGTGGTGGCGATTGAGCTTGAGCATGATGCCCGGCTTCACTTCTGGCAGGCGCGTCTGCATGACCCACGTCTGCGGGAAGGGGCGGATTACTACCTCTCCGTACGATCACCGATGCCGGTGGCACAGCTGCAGGAACAGTTCCCGCGCCAGTGCAAGGTCGGCAGTCCGGATCATGTCAGGAGTATCGTCAATTCTTCACGGGTGGGTGTGCCGCTGACGCCACTGCGTCATGTGCCGGCCGCCATTCCACTTCGTCTGGAAAACCAGTATTTCAGCCTCGATGTCTCTCATCCTCTGGCCACCGAAATGCTCCAGGGGGGGACCTGTATGTTTTACGTTCCGGGCATGCTCGGCGAGCCTGAACTTGAACTCTTTGCGGTACTGAGAACATGAGTGAGCGCAAACGCGGCCCGGCCGCGTCCATTGATATTGATGCCCTGCTGCAGGATACCTGGCTGCAGGTAATCAGCCTGCGTCACGGTCCGACGTTCCAGGATGGGGAAGGGCGCACGTTGTGGGAGCGCTGTATTGCTGATGTCGAACGTGTACAGCGTGAGCTGAAAGCGAGCGAACTCGATGAAGCCAGCTGTCAGCATATTCTCACAGCACAGTGTGCGCTGCTTGATGAAGCCGTCAAAGGTCGCGGTGTGGAGGATGATGCCTGCGTGCAGTGGTATGACATTCCCCTGCAGGGACACTTCCTCGGCACCATGGATGCCGGTGATACGCTGTGCGATCGGATGCGCGATGTGCTGCGTGAACCGGCGCCTGATCATGCTGTCGTGACCTGCTTCCAGCGGGTCATGATGCTGGGGTTCCTCGGCAGTTTCCGCTCGCTGAAAGATCCGGAACGCCAGAAACTCGTCAACGCGCTCAGTGAACATGTCACGCCGTTCAGTTATCCACAAACCCATCCTGTCCTGGCGGAAAGTCGTACCGGGCGGGGAATGGGCGGCTGGCTGGCATCATGGCCCGTGCGAATTGGCCTGAGCGTGGTGGTGGTTGCTGCGCTGTGGTGGGGACTGAGCCACTGGCTGGATCAGACACTGCTGACCTTGCTGCCGGGAGCTGTGAAATGAGTCCTGCACAACAGCGCGGGCTTGCGCTGTGGGCCGCCCTGCTGAGTGCAGTGGTCTGCCTGGGCTTCCTGCCGGTGTCCCGACTGGTTTCTGTGCTTGTTCTGTTGGCGATGCTGGGGCTTATCCTGGCGTTCTTGTATGTCGCCAGTCGTCGTGCGGAGCATGACGTCACCCTGCGTCTGGATGACCTCCCGGAAACCACTTACCGTCAACCCGTGGTGCTGGTCTGTGGCGATCTCCCGCTGGCATGTATGCAGCAGTCACCGGTGCTTACGGTCACGCAGGGTTGCTGGATCCGTGTGGAGGATCATCAGGATCTGGAACAGGCCGCCCGCCAGGTACTGTGGTTGCGACCTGACTGGGGTCGCCAGCTGTCGGTGATGGTCAGCGTCTGTCCGCAGAAACACGCCGACGGCGAAGCGCTGACCAGCCGTCTGCTGGCCCTGCGCTGGCAAATCAGCCAGTTGCGTAAAGAAACCGGGCATTCCGTGCCGCTGGTTCTGAATGGCCAGGTTGGTAGTGCGATGACGAATGATCTGCTCTGGCAGGCGGCTATCCCGGGGGAAGGGGTGAGGGTCTGGCGTGAATCTTCAGCGCCGGGTTCAATCGCTGCATGGGTTACCACCGGTGGGTCGCCTGCGATGCAGCAACAGGTGCTGATGAACAGCCTGATGAGCTGGTTCCATCAGCACGTCAAAGCTGTCTTTATGGATGAAAATCCTGATGTTCCAGTCATTAAACCTGTAGCGGTGCTGTGGGGTATGGGACCGATCCTTGCCGGAAGTCTGGCTACATCGGCCTGGACGGCGTGGCTTTCTCGTCGCACTGCAATGCAGCAGGTGGCTGGCTGGCAACCGGTGGGAACGGACAGTACGGTGATTTCCCCCTTCCCGGATTTTATCCTGCCGCTGCTGCCGGAAGGACGAGGCATGACGCCGCGTGGACGAACGTTTCGTTGTGCGCTTGGGATTTTCACGCTGGCGGCGATTGCAGCGCTGCTCAGTAGCGGCTGGAACAATCACCAGTTGCTGCAGCGTGTGAGTTTCGATATTGCCCGATATGACCATATCCCAATGCATGATTTCGGCCCTAAAGCCGATGCTGTTGCCGTCCTGCGTGACGATGCAGCAGAGCTGGATGACCAGGCGCGCAATGGCGTACCGATGCGGATGGGCCTCGGTCTGTATCAGGGAGAGCGCCTGCGAATGCCTGTGCTGGATGCTATTCGCTCTTATGAACCACCGCCTCCACCGCCTGAGCCGCAGCCGAAATCTGTGCCGAAAATTGTTCGCCTCGACAGCATGTCGCTGTTCGATTCGGGCAAATTCGAGCTCAAATCCGGCTCCACCAAACTGCTGGTCAACTCGCTGGTGGGCATCAAGGCCAAACCAGGCTGGCTGATTGTCGTGTCCGGGCATACCGATAACACCGGCAATCCGCAACTGAACCAGACGTTGTCTCTGAAGCGTGCCGAAGCGGTACGCGACTGGATGCGTGACACCGGTGACGTGCCGGAAAGCTGTTTTGCGGTGCAGGGCTATGGCGAGAGCCGCCCGGTCGCAACCAATGACACCCCGGAGGGCAGAGCGCTCAACCGCCGTGTCGAAATCAGTCTGGTACCGCAGGCCAATGCCTGTCAGATACCCGGCAAAACCCCAGCGTCATCGCAGGATGATGACGTATCACAATCAAATGGAGAGTAACTCTCATGGCAATTCCTGTTTATCTTTGGCTGAAAGACGACGGCGGCGCGGACATCAAAGGGTCTGTGGACGTTCAGGATCGTGAAGGCAGCATCGAAGTGGTGGCACAGCAGCATAACCTGTACATCCCGACCGATAACAACACCGGCAAGCTGACCGGTACCCGTATCCACACACCGTTCCTGTTCACCAAGGAAATCGACTCCTCCAGCCCGTACCTGTACAAGGCTGTGACTACCGGTCAGACCCTCAAGTCTGCGGAATTCAAGTGGTACAAAATCAACGACGCGGGCCAGGAAGTGGAGTACTTCAACACCAAACTGGAAAACGTGAAAGTGGTGAAAGTGAACCCTGTGATGCACGACATCAAGGATCCTTCTTTCGAGAAGCACAACCACCTCGAGCAGATTGAACTGCGTTACGAAAAAATCACCTGGACCTACAAAGACGGCAACATCATTCATTCCGATTCCTGGAACGAACGCGCTACTGCGTAAGTCGCATGCGGACAGGGCCCAGTCCGCAGTTTTTTGCTGAGCGTCCGCTGGCATGGGCGCTCAGCAAAGAATCACACAATCTGCCTGCCTGACCTGATGCGCTTTGGGTTCCTGATGAACAGGGAACAGCGAGGGGCGGTAGCGTGCCCGGGAATCATCAAGAGAGAGAAAAATGGAAAATCCAGCCATCCTGTTGCGACGTCTGAACCCTTACTGTGCCCGTGCGATGGAAGGGGCGGCTTCGCTCTGCCAGACCCGCGCCCATGCGGAAATTTTGCCGGAGCACTGGCTGCTGAAGCTGCTCGAACAGGGGGAAGGTGACCTGACGGTGCTGGCACGCCGCTACGAGTGGGATATGGATGCGCTGTGGCAGGAGTTGCTCGGCTGGCTGGATACACTTCCCCGCTCTGTTCGCAGTCGCCCGCAGCTTTCAGACAGCATTCAGACGCTGATGCAGGAAGCCTGGTTGATTGCTTCCCTTAATGGGGAAGAGCACATCCGCAGTGTGCATCTGCTGATGGCGCTGGTCGATAAGCCTAAACTGGCGCGCTGCGATGGCCTGTGGCCACTGCTTACCCTGGGTCAGAGCCAGCTGGAGCGCTTGCGCTCCCTGCTGGATGCACAGTCCGACGAGCGCCCGGACGTGCAGCAGGAAGCTGAACTGGCGCAAAACCACGGTGGCGAAGTGGAATTTGTTGGCCGCCCGGTCGGCGCAGAGCTGAAAGAAGGCGAACTGAACCCGGCGCTGCAGAACGCGCTGGATAAATTCACCCTCGATGTCACCTCCAGGGCCAGAGAGGGCAAAATTGACCCGGTATTCGGGCGCGACACTGAGATCCGCCAGATGGTCGATATTCTCTCGCGCCGCCGTAAAAATAACCCGATTCTGGTCGGCGAACCGGGTGTCGGCAAAACCGCACTGGTTGAAGGTCTGGCGCTGCGTATAGCAGAGGGCAACGTCCCGGAATCGCTCAAGCCGGTCATCCTGCGTACCCTTGACCTCGGCCTGATGCAGGCGGGCGCAGGTGTGAAAGGCGAGTTCGAACAGCGCCTGAAAAACGTTATCGATGCCGTGCAGCAGTCACCGGTACCGATTTTGCTGTTTATCGACGAAGCCCACACCATTATCGGTGCAGGTAACCAGGCAGGTGGCGCAGATGCGGCGAACCTGCTGAAGCCGGCACTGGCGCGCGGCGAACTGCGCACCATCGCCGCGACCACCTGGAGCGAGTACAAACAGTACTTCGAGCGCGACGCCGCGCTGGAACGTCGCTTCCAGATGGTGAAAGTGGACGAGCCGGATGACGATACCGCCTGCCTGATGCTGCGCGGTCTCAAATCCCGCTATGCCGAACACCATAACGTGCACATCACTGACGATGCGGTCCGTGCGGCCGTCACCCTGTCGCGTCGCTACCTGACCGGCCGCCAGTTGCCGGACAAGGCGGTTGATTTGCTGGATACCGCTGCCGCGCGCATACGTATGAGTCTCGATACTGTGCCTGAACAAATTGTGCGCCTGAAAGCACAGCTGGCCGCGCTGGAACTGGAAGAGCAAGCACTGCTGGAAGACATCGCCGCCGGCAGCAACCGCCACGGTGACCGCCTGGGAGCCATTGAGCAGCAGCGGACTGAACTGGAAGCGCGTATTGCGGAGCAGGAATCGCGTTTCAGCACTGAAAAGGCGCTGGCGCAGCAGCTGATGGCCAGTCGCCAGGACATCAGCCAGCAGGCGGAGATTTCCGACCTGCAGCAGCAGCTCGAACAGGCACAACAGGGTGAAGTGCTGGTTCAGGTGGATGTGGACACCCGCACGGTTGCCAACGTGATTGCCGACTGGACCGGCGTGCCGCTCTCTTCCCTGATGAAAGACGAGCAGACTGAGCTGCTGACCCTGGAAAATGAAATCGGCCAGCGTGTTGTCGGTCAGGATGTTTCCCTTGAGGCTATCGCCCGGCGCCTGCGTGCAGCGAAGACCGGGCTGACGTCAGAGAATGGCCCGCAGGGCGTGTTCCTGCTGGTCGGCCCGAGCGGCGTCGGTAAGACTGAAACCGCACTGGCGCTGGCAGACGTGCTGTACGGCGGTGAAAAATCGCTGATTACCATCAACCTGTCCGAGTACCAGGAGCCGCACACGGTGTCGCAGCTGAAAGGTTCACCGCCGGGCTACGTCGGCTACGGTCAGGGCGGCATTCTCACCGAAGCGGTACGTAAGCGCCCGTATAGCGTGGTGCTGCTTGATGAAGTGGAAAAGGCGCACCGCGACGTGATGAACCTGTTCTACCAGGTGTTCGACCGCGGCTTTATGCGTGACGGCGAAGGCCGCGAAATCGACTTCCGTAACACCGTTATCCTGATGACCTCGAACCTCGGCAGCGACCACCTGATGCAGCTGCTTGACGAACAGCCGGAAGCGACTGAAGCGGATATGCACGAGCTGTTGCGCCCGATTTTACGCGACCACTTCCAGGCGGCACTGCTGGCCCGTTTCCAGACCGTGATTTACCGCCCGCTGGCGGAAGCGGCGATGCGTACTATCGTGGAAATGAAGCTGTCGCAGGTCAGCAAGCGCTTACATCGTCACTACGGCCTGACCACACAGATTGATGAGAGCCTGTATGACGTACTCACTGCCGCCTGCCTGCTGCCGGACACCGGCGCACGCAACGTCGACAGTCTGCTCAATCAACAAATTCTGCCGGTGCTGAGTCAACAGCTGCTGACCCACATGGCTGCGAAACAGAAACCACAGTCGCTATGCCTTAGCTGGAGTGAGGAAGAGGGTATCGGGCTGGAGTTTGACCGAGTACAAGGAGTGCATGAATGAGCAACAACCCCCCGATCATATTCAGCCACAACCATCACCAGTTGTCGGTGAAGGGATGTGACGCAGAGCTCGATGTACTGGCGTTTGAAGGCGATGAAGCCCTGAGCACGCCGTTCAGTTATCGTATTGAATTCACCAGCGCTGACCATGCCATCAGCAAAGAAATGATGCTGATGAAAGCAGCCTCCCTGACGCTGCAGGCCCCGGTTGACCAGGGGTACGGCATTAAAATACAGCAGCCGGTGCGTACCCTTCAGGGGGTGGTGACAGGCTTTCAGCGCCTCAGTACCTCCAAAGATGAAACTCACTATGCGCTGACGCTCCAGCCACGCCTGGCGCTGCTTGACCGTTCTCATCAGAACGCCATTTATCAGGACATGTCGGTCCCACAAATCGTGGAAAAAATTCTGCGCGAGCGTCACAACATGCGCGGTCAGGATTTTCTGTTCTCTCTGAGTAAAGAGTACCCGCGCCGTGAGCAGGTGATGCAGTACGGCGAGAATGACCTGCACTTTATTACCCGTCTGCTGGGCGAGGTGGGTATCTGGTTCCGCTTTACCACTGATACGCGCCTGAACATCGACGTCGTGGAGTTTTATGACGGTCAGCAGGGTTATGAAAAGGGCCTGACGCTGCCATCTGTTCCGCCATCAGGACAACATTCGGACGGTGTGGACTCGGTCTGGGGCATGGAGAGCCATCACAGCGTGGTGCAAAAGCAGGTCAGCACCCGGGACTACAACTACCGTCAGGCCACGCAGGACATGAACACTCAGGTCGATGCGACCCGCGGGGATGCCACCACCTGTGGGGAGGCTTACCACTGGGGAGATAACTACCTGACGGCGGGGAATCCCCATGACCGTAATCCGGCCCCGGAGTCCGGCGCCTTTTATGCGCGCATTCGGCATGAGCGCTACCTGAATGGCCAGACGCAGACCCATGCCATCACCAGCTGTCCGACCCTCTCTCCGGGTCAGGTACTGAAAGTCACCGGCGGGTACGAAGTGGCAGACGTGTTTGCTCAGGGCGTGGTCGTCACGGCGATGCACAGCCATGCGCGCCGTGATGAAGACTTTGGCGTCAACTTCGACGGCATCCCGGACAGCACTGATTTTAGTTTCCGTCCGGAACCTGGCTCACGCCCGGTGATGGCCGGGACGCTGCCGGCTCGCGTCACGAGTACCACCGAAAATGACACCTACGGGCATATCGATAAGGACGGTCGCTATCGCGTCAACATGCTGTTTGACCGGGACAGCTGGGAGAGCGGATTCGAGAGCCTGTGGGTCCGTCAGTCCCGCCCGTATGCAGGGGATACGTACGGCCTGCACCTGCCGCTGCTGGCGGGTACCGAAGTGGCGATTGGCTTTGAGGACGGTAATCCGGAAAGACCGTATATCTCCGGCGTGCTGCACGACTCGGCGCACGGCGACCACGTCACTATCCGGAACTACAAACGCAACGTGCTGCGCACCCCGGCGAACAACAAAATCCGCCTCGACGACGAGCGCGGAAAAGAGCATATCAAGGTGTCGACGGAGTACGGCGGCAAGAGTCAGCTGAATCTCGGACATTTAGTGGATGCTGAGAAGCAGAAGCGCGGTGAGGGTTTTGAGCTCAGAACCGACAGCTGGGGAGCCATCCGGGCACAGAAAGGGATGTTCATCAGCGCTGATGGCCAGACGAAAGCGCAGGGTCAGGTGCTGGAGATGCAGCCAGCGGTCAGCAATCTGGGTGATGCCCGGGAGCAGATGACGTCTATCTCCGATGATGCGCAGAAGGCAACCGCGAACCCGGCCGATCTCCAGGCGCAAATCAAACTGCTGGAACAGCAGCTGACAGGCCTCAAAAAATCAGTGCTGCTGCTCAGTGCACCGGATGGAATGGCGCTGACCAGCGGACAACATCTGCAGGTATCAGCCGGGCAAAACCTGATAGCTACGGCCGGTAAAAATGCCGACGTCAGCGTGGTGAAAAATCTGTTCGTCGGGGTAGGTAATGCCCTAAGCGTGTTTGTTCGTAAGCTAGGGATAAAGCTCATCGCGAACCAGGGGCCGGTGAAAATACAGGCGCAGAATGATTTGATGGATCTAATAGCCCGCGGCGAACTGAATCTCACCAGCACCGAAGATGAAATCCATATAACTGCGAAGAAAAAAGTCACGATTAACGGGGGCGGAAGTTATATCACGCTTGATGCCAATGGTATTGAATCTGCCACGCAGGGGGAGTATCGGACCAAAGCGGGGCATTACGGGCGAAAAGATAAGGCCAATGAGCCAAAAGACTTCCCGAATGTGGCACCTGAAACGACCGAACCTTCCAGTAACTTCAGTTTTTCCTGACAAGGAGTCAACACATGATTATCAGTCCTCCGTTTCTGAGAAATAAAGATGCCACTCAGTCTGACGCAGACTGGATTGAAGCGATGATGCCTGTCAATGCTCGCCGGGGATATCCTCTCAATGCATCAGAGTCCTGGCATGGGGGCATCCATATATCACATACAGATGCAGGCATAACACCGGAGAAAGTGAGGGCAATCGCTGACGGGACCGTGGTGTCATTCTGCAAGCCATCTCCGCCAGAAAAAAGAGACCAGTTCCCACTAAAGTATGCACCTGTAAGGGGTACGGATGATGGTTATGTTTTATTGAAACATGAGACTGAAATAGGTTCCGGAGAGGACGGTAAGGTCGTTTTTTACTCTCTTTATATGCATCTGAAGTTTCTGGAAGCTGAGATAAAAGCTGACGCCAAAATTTACCGGAAAGACCCACTTGGCTCTTGCGGAATGACTGATGGCCAGAATGAATTTCACTTCCAGATTTTCTGCGATGATGACAACATCAGTAAACTGACGGGACGAAAAACGAAGGAGCTGGATATTTCGAAGAATGGCCGCACTGATGCGGTTTACGGCGATATCCATTTTTATCTGCCAGCAGGAACAATGTTTTACGACAAAGCACCCGCAAATAACAGTACTTTCCTGACCGGGCTTTCTGAATTGTATACCAGCAGTGCACCTCTGTATGTCAGCATGACCCTGGCAAAAGGCAACTGTACGATGGTGACCCGGCAAAAAAATACGCAGGTTGACGGGAAATATGATCTGCTGGGCGAGCCACTGGTTAACGCAGATGGTGAAGATTATGAATATAATCTTTATAAAACCGCTATGCGAAATTATGAGCAGAGCCCTAGTGCCGGATTTGAGTTGCTTCGTTTTGGCCGGGTTATCAATACGGAAAATGAAACGCTGGTTCCGGCTGACGCACCATTATGGATGACAGTCAGGTATCCAGGTGGAACAGGGGTGGTAAATCTTGCCGCTCCCGATATCAAAAAGTTTAGCGATGCAGATTTCCCCCACTGGACAGGATGGTTGTTGGTTGATGATGACAACGATACACACAGTCAGTGTAATTCGGCGATCATAAGAAAGTTGCAGGAAGAAGGCCGTTACGAAACTCAAAGCAACAGGCTTATCTGCTGTTTACCATTCGAGTGGGAAAAAAGCACAATAGATGCCAGATATAAATGGTTGATGGCCGGTCTGCCCTGGGAGCAGTGTACGCCGGAAAAAACGGCTATATGGCAGGTTCCCGGATCGCAGGAATCAAATGAACGTACGCTAATGAGTGAGGAGGACTATGGCAAATTCAAGCAACACGCAGAAGCGCTGTGTTTTGATTCTGGAGCTCTCGGTAGCGGAAGATTGTGGCATTTCAACCCTGTAGATTTTATTGCTCACATGAGACTTTGCAGTTGGCTCAGTCTGAACGATATTATTAAATTGGTGAGAAAGTATCAAAAATCACCTGTGGCTGTTTATGATCGTCGACATCCATTAACCATTGATGAACTAACAAAGCGATTAACCGAAGAGGGCACGGACAGTGCAGGGGATGTTAAACGTCCAGCGGCGATAAATGAGGCTCTCCCCAAAATACTAAATAAATATGGAATTAATACACCAATCAGAATTTCACACTTCTTCGGTCAGATGGCTGCTGAAACTGGGCGGTTCGATAGTTTAGTCGAGCTAGGCTCTGCGAATTACTTTTCTGTACACTACGACCCGGGTACGGATCAGGGTCATAAGTTAGGGAATACATTGACTGGTGATGGTGCTAGATTTAAAGGCCGAGGATCTATTCACTTAACTGGGAGGGCTAATTATGGTCATTACAGTGAATATCGGCAAGGTTCAGGTTCTAATTATTTCACTACTGAACCCCATAATGATCTGATTGTAGAGGATGCATTTTTTGCATTTGATGCCGGAGGTTATTACTGGTCCAGTAAGCAAAAATATATAAGTCGCAATGGGCGACTTGTAGCCTCAGGAAAATTAGGTATAAACTTTTGGGCTGATCAAGGTGCGACTCATAACGATGCAGAAGAGGTTACAAGGAGAATAAATCCAGGGAGAATGGCGTTTGAGGACGTCAGGTGGCCTGCGTTTAAGCACGCGTGGTATGCGCTTAACGATTCTACAGAACAAGAAACCGATTATTTTGCCATTAAGGAATAAATATGAAATATTTAAAATTGCTAATCGTGTTATTTGTGTCGGTGACCTTTTCTGCATTTGCTATGAGTTCAACTCCAAAATTTACTCCTCAACAGACAGTTATTAATTTTATAAGTGACTATGAGCAGTGGAATGAAGAAGCTACGCAAAATCTAAGTGAAGATACTGGTTTTCAGGCAAAAGATGAGTACATTAAATTACTTAACAAGTATTGCACTCAATCTACAAGTAGGATTGGTTATGATGTCTATGGTCAATACTCGTTGCATATTGCTGATGGAGAAAAAATACTCAGCACTACAAGAAATGGTAAAGAGGTTATAATTAAAACAGGGGTGTCGTCCAGGTTTGGAGATACGGACGCTGATATGGATTATTTTGAATATCACCTGGTTTTGAATGAAAATAAATATTTAATTGAAGAAGTATATCAGCTGTCAAAATCTGGTAAAAAAACCAAAACATTATAACTTTATAAATTTTATTCTTAGATGCTCTCTTGCAAAAAAATTGCTGGGGCATCTTATTTAAAGTTTGTTAAATATAGTGTTCGAAGTTTTATTGTAGTTATTTGGCTGAAAAAATATGTTTTATTCCCTAAAGCATCTCCCTGAATGTTATCCACGACCGGTCACACCAAAAAAAACACGTTGGATTGCTGTCCTGGTGGCGATGTTGGTCATTAGCGTGATCTTCATGCGTATATTCGGGCGATACATCGATAACAACCACTTCTGGTTGGTCGCTATTGGCACTCCCGCTGTTGTTTGGATTGTAACTTTCGGTTTTCGCATGTGGGTCTGGTCATTACAGGACAGTAAAGCGAATGGTTTTGACCGGCGTCGGGAGCAATGGATCCTGAGTGAGACCCGTAGGGCTCGTCGTGCGCTTCAGGTGTTGAATACGACATTTATTACAGCCCATCAGGAAGACGAACAGCGTTCTGTCGCTGATGATATGCTCAATAATCACAGCATTATCATTTCGCAGTCGGACTGGAAAGGCGAAAAAAGCAGGAGGCTGAGCCGTATTACGGCAGAACCAGAAGATACTCCTGGATTGGTTATCTCACGTTTGTTCTCTGAGCTTATTGCCAATCTTCCAGTTCACCAGTTTCCTGAGAACGCTTCGCTTGTTGTCATCCTCGATGTCTCGTCATCTCTGCCACTCCCTGCTGTCAGAAATATCTGGCAGGAAGCCTGGCAGGAGAGTGGCATAACCTGTGCGCTTGAGTACACAGACAGCAATGGGCCGGGGGTAGTTAACCACTGGCTGGATCACCGCATTAAAGATGATGCGATGTTATTGATTGTTGGCCTCCAGATTGATCCGGTTGTTTCAAACAATACTGCTGAAGCAGCCGTTGCTCTGCTTCTTGGCAACCGCCTGACCCAGGAGGCACTCGAACCTCTCGCGTTGCTGCACCGGCCAGATCCTGCTCCAACCGGTGAACTGAGGGAGGGGATGAACATGGCCGCCTGTAACGTCCCGCTCAAAGAAAACATCGTCAAAAATTTATGGCTTGCCGGGCTGACAGGTGAGCAGCGTGCAGAAGTGATCGAGTGCCAGAATGCGCACCCTGCGCAGTCTGTAGAGGACGAAGCCGTCATTTCGCTCGATACATCTATGGGACATGCCGGTGCCGCGGCCCCCTGGCTGGCTATCGCTGCCGCCACCGAAATCGCCCGACAAACTCAGTTACCACAGATGATTATCTGCGGTGATACCACACAGAATGTGCTGTGGAGCACGCTCATTACCCCGATTGCTTCCCGACAGGAGATGGATCCGTGAAGCTACCTTTAGCACCGAAGACTACGGAAGGCCGCTATCTTGCTGTCGCATTGATTTTCTTTTTGCTGTTAGCCGTTATGACGTTCATGGTCTGGAAGCATCCGGATATAGCCGGGATTGAAGACGGAAGTCAGCAGCAAATTTACTGGCTTATCGCCGGCGGATGTATTTCAGGCTGCTCCCTTATCGTATCAATGGTGCTTCTGGCGGCGGTACGCAATGCCGGTAAACAGGAGTTTAATGCGCTTGTCGACAACACCAACGGTGATGATGAGAAAAGGAAGCGGGAACATGATAAAGCGCCTGTTCACCCTGCGGTGGCCATGTGTAACAAGATCCGGGGACATCTCCGCTCCCGTATTGGCCTGTACTGGCGTCGTAAAACCCGTCTGTTGCTCATCACTGGCGATGAGGCGGCAATCGAGCAGCTGGTACCTGGCCTGCAGGAAAACCAGTGGCTTGAAGGTAACCGTACCGTTCTGATTTACGGCGGCGCTCTGACTGCTGAGCCCGATAAGGAAAAATACACCGCGCTGCGTAAACTGCGTCGCGGGCGCCCACTGGACGGTATTGTCCGCGTCATACCGCATTCGCTTAATCTGACCCCTCAAATCAGCGACAACGATTTACGCGGACTGGAAAAAATCAGCGAACTGCTTCGTTACTCCGCCCCGGTCTGGCTGTGGAAACTGAGTGACAGCACCTGGTCGCAGGCAAAACGCACTGAGCAGCCGGTAGGTGCCACTTTCCCACTGCGTGCCAGGCCCGACGATATTACCCGCCAGCTTGAGCTGATGCTGCCGGCCCTGCGAACGCAGGGGGTGAGTCAGGTTGCTGAGAACAATGGTCACGACTTCCTGTTGCGCCTTGGCCAGCACCTCAAAGACGGCGGTATCGCCCGCTGGGCTCAGCAACTGGTGCCATGGCTGTCTGTCTCACAGCAGCGCGTTCTGCTGCGTGGCCTGATGTTCAGCCTGCCAGAGAATAAACCCGCCGCTATCGCAGGAGAAACAGCCGATACTGCACCTGCCGACGCTGAAAAATATATCCCGGGATCACAACGCCATGCGCTGACCCTGCCGGTAACCTGGCAGGGTATTGTGGATGACTGTACCCGCGTGTGTGGCCGCCGTGTCGGTATGGCGTGGGAACAGACGCTGGCCTGGACGCTGATGGCCATTATCGGTGTCTGGGGGGCGGGGACGCTGCTGTCGTTCGCGGTCAACCGCCTGCAGATTGTCTCTGTGGCGCAGCAGGCGCATGCTCTGGTGGAGCATCCCTCCGTATCGGATTATCAGCTGACGGCTCTGCATACGCTGCGTAATGACGCCGGCCGCCTGCAGCACCGAATTCAGGAAGGCGCGCCATGGTATCAGCGCTTCGGTCTGGACCATAACCAGCAACTGCTCGACGCGATGCTGCCCTGGTACGGCGTGGCGAACAACCGCCTGATCCGCGACCCGGCAAATGCCGCCCTGACGCAGAAGCTCAGCGCACTGGCAAACTCTGCCCCCAACAGCGACCAGCGTGCACAGCTGGCGAAGCCGGGCTATGACCAGCTGAAGGCCTGGCTGATGATGGCCCGCCCGGATAAAGTCGACGGCGTGTTCTACGCGCAGACCCTGAAAGCCGTGCAGCCGACGCGAATGGGTATTTCAACCGGCCTGTGGCAAAGCCTGTCACCGGATTTGTGGGCCTTCTACATTTCCGAACTGCCAGAGCAGCCACAGTGGAAAATCACGCCGGATGCGCAGCTGGTGAGCCAGAGCCGTCAGGTGTTGTTGCAGCAAATCGGGCGGCGTAACGCTGAAAGCACTCTGTATGAGAACATGCTCAAATCCGTGCGTCGTAACTTCGCCGATGTGTCTCTGGAAGACATGACCAGCGGTACCGATGCGCGGCGGCTGTTCACCACCGAGGAAGTGGTGCCGGGCATGTTTACCCGCCAGGCGTGGGAAGGGGGCATTCAGCAGGCTATCGAAAAGGCTGCAAATTCCCGCCGGGATGAAATTGACTGGGTGCTGAGTGACAGCCGGAAAGCGGTTTCCTCAGACCTGTCGCCGGAAGCCCTGAAAGCACGTCTGACGGAACGTTACTTCACCGACTTTGCCGGCAGCTGGCTGAGCTTCCTCAACAGCCTGCGACTTAATCCGGCAAACAACATTGCTGATGTGACCGACCAGCTGACGCTGATGAGTGATGTCCGTCAGTCGCCACTGATTGCCCTGATGAATACCATCGCTTGGCAGGGGCAGACCGGCCAGCAAAGCGAAGGCCTTTCGGACTCTATCATCAAATCGGCTAAAGATCTCGTAGGCGGGAAAGACAAACCTGCGATTGACCAGCCTGCGTCAGGGCCGCAGGGGCCGCTCGATGAAACCTTTGGTCCACTGCTGACGCTGATGGGGAAAAACAAAGGCAGCAACGTCATGTCGGCTGACAATTCCCTGAGCCTGCAGACGTATCTGACCCGCATTACCCGCGTGCGTCTGCGTCTGCAACAGGTGGCCAGCGCCTCTGATCCTCAGGAAATGATGCAGACCCTGGCGCAGACCGTATTCCAGGGCAAAAGTGTGGATCTGACCGACACCCAGCAGTACGGCAGTCTGATTTCGGCAAGCCTTGGCGAAGAGTGGAGCGGTTTTGGCAGCACGATGTTTGTGCAGCCACTGACCCAGGCCTGGGAGACCGTGCTTCAGCCGTCGGCAGCGAGTCTGAATGACAAGTGGAGCCGGTCAGTGGTGGCGAACTGGCACACCGCCTTTGACGGGCGTTTCCCGTTTGCGGCGAGTAAAAGTGATGCCTCCCTGCCAATGCTGGCTGAGTTTTTGCGCAAGGACAGCGGACGTATTGAGCGCTTCCTGACCACAGAGCTCAGCGGGGTGCTGCACAAAGAGGGCAGTCAGTGGGTGCCGGATAAGGTCAACAGCCAGGGGCTAAGCTTTAACCCGGTTTTCCTGCGGGCGATTAATCAACTGAGCCAGCTGTCAGACATTCTGTTCACCGATGGCAGCCAGGGCATCAGCTTTGAGCTGCAGGCGCGCCCTGTGCCGCAGGTGGTCGAAACACAGCTGACCATTGATGGCCAGCCGTTGCACTACTTCAATCAGATGGCTGACTGGCAGAGCTTCCGCTGGCCGGGAGAGACTTACAAGCCGGGGACGATGCTGACCTGGACTACGGTCAACGCCGGCGCACGCCTGTTCGGAGATTACAGCGGGACCTGGGGCTTTATTCGCTGGCTGGACCAGGGTAAGCGCCAGCAGCTTGACCGCAGCCAGTGGATGATGAGCTTCACCGCTCCGGACGGTCGAACCCTGCAGTGGGTACTGCGCTCACAACTCGGAAAAGGTCCGCTGGCGCTGCTGGATCTGCGCGGATTCACGCTGCCGGATCAGATATTCAGTGTCGACAGCGCAGCCACGGCTCAGGCGCTGATGGGCAGCGCCGGAAACAGTGACATAGATGGAGTCGAATAATGAGCACACTGCAGAATCTGGTGGTGGCCTGTCAGGCTGACGACACGCAGCTGCGGCAACAGGCGCAAACACGCACGGAAAACTGGCAGGCCTGGCTTGCTCCGATAAGTGACACCAGTCCTACCGGAGAAGACCCTGGCTATGACGACGATTTTCAGCGTATCCGGGAGGAGGTCAATAAGCTTTCCGGCATCGATACCGGGCTGATTTGCACGCTTGCCGAAAAACTGCTGACCAGCACTGCCAAAGATATCCGGATCGCCACCTACTACTGCTGGGCGCGTTTGCATCAGGACGGGGAAACCGGATTTGCCGAAGGGCTTGAACTGCTGGCGGGATTGCTACAGCGCTATGGAACGCAGCTTCATCCTCAGCGTGAGCGGAGCCGTAAACCGGCGCTGGAGTGGCTCGCAGGCTCCCGTGTGCTGGACAGCCTGTCACTCTGGCCGGAAGTGGAACGCGACGATGCAGTGCGCACTGCCGGTGCGCTGCTGCTTATTCGCGACAGTCAGGAGGCTGAGCCGGAAGCGTCACGCCCTGAGCTGAATGCTCTGTACAGCGCGCTGGAATCTCGCCTGATGAAAGCCGGTGGTGTGGATGCAGTAGTACCGCAGAACGCCAGCAATAAGGCTCAGTCACAGACCTCCACGCATACTCCCGAGTCAGACGCGCCGGTCCTGAGCCGCATTACCTCCGGTCAGGATTTGCTGGCCCAGGCCCGTACACTGACGGAATATCTGCGTGAGCAGCCCGATGGCTGGCTTGCCGCCCACCGGTTGATGAAAAGCCTGCGTCATGACACGCTGAGCGCTATTCCGGCCCCGGATGCTGAAGGAAAAACGCGCATTGAACCGCCGCGCGCTGACCAGCGGGCCATGCTCAAACGCCTGTACCTGCAGCAGAGCTGGTCCGAAATTATGGAGCAGGCAGACAGCGCTTTTTCTCGTGGCGCCAATCACCTCTGGCTGGATTTGCAGTGGTATATCCATCAGGCCCTGGTGAAGTCAGGGCAGAATGTGCTGGCTGATATCATCGCCGCCGACCTGAAAGGGCTGCTGCGCCGCCTTACCGGGCTTGAAACCCTGGCCTTTAATGACGGTACGCCGTTTGCCGATGAGGTGACGCTCAACTGGATCAACCAGAGCGTGCTGGACGATATGTCCAACTGGCGGGATGAGCCGGTCAGTACTGTTGGTGAGACAGATAACGATATCCTGGCCCTCGAGCCGGAAGCGCTGGAGAAAGCGGACACTGACGGTCTGGATGCCACACTTCACTGGCTGCAGACACGTCCGGGTAACGACTCCGCGAAAGACAAGTGGCTGCTGCGTCTGCTGATGGCCCGCGTGGCCGAGCAGAAGGGGAGAAATGAGCTGGCGCTGCATCTGCTGGGTGAGCTCGATAGTGCTGCGCAGTCCATCACCCTCACACAGTGGACACCGGCGCTGTTATTTGAAGTGAAATCCCGTCGCCTCAGACTGCTGCGCATGAAAGCTACACGCAGTGAAACTGATAAGTCACGCCTTCAGCCTGAGATGGACCAGCTTTTGGCCGGTCTGATTGCGCTCGACCCGGCAGGCAGTGCAGTGCTTTGTGGGTAACAGGACGGAATACAGCTAAAAGGAAAACATATGCCAGCAGAAGGTTTTTATCTGGTGCAGGGTGACAAAACGACCTGCGGCGGGAGAATTACCACGGGCGCAGAGGATCACACTCTGTTTGATAAACCTGTTGCCCGAGAGCAGGACAGTGTGACCTGCGGGAAGCATGCCGGATTATTCAGGATAGCCGGTGGCATCGACAACGATACCATACACGGCAGGCGAATGGCCGGAACCCTCGACAGCTACAGCACCTGCCCATGCAAGGCGAAGTTTATTCCGTCGATGATAAGTGACACTTATGAAAAAATAGCGAGTAATAATTACGGTTTAGAAAAACACCCTGCTAAACAGGCGCTATCTTTAGAGCCGGGGACTGATTCAGCAAATGTTCTGGCATCCAAATTTTATTTGGTAAAGCATAAGAATGCTTGCGGGGAACGGAAATTGATAGTGTTTTCTCACGGGGATTTCTCAGGTGAATGTCAATCCGTAAAAAGGCCAGGTAATCGCGCTGTTTATTATTTTACTCCGCATGGTTTTATTCTCTCATCAGTTAAAAATAAAGAGGGGGAGAATCTGATTGTGAAAAATTTAAATGCTTTTTATTTTCAGAGGTTAAATGTTGATGGTAATTGGTGTTTGGGGAGTGGATATAATGATGAGGTATATAACACCATTAAATCAGGGGCTGGGTTTTCTTCAGCATATGTACATCACAAAAAATCAATTGAGTATATAAATAATTACAACCTAAGAGCGCAAGATGTTTATAGCAAAGAGAATTTTCAACGCATAGTGGATAGTGTTAATAATGCTGAGGAAGAGGTGTTCGAGATACTAATGGTTGTACAGGATACGACCACTGAGGAGGCGCTTAATTATATATCTTGTATTGATATTGAAGGGGATGTGTATAAACATATATATTTCCATCACTGTCGATCGGAAAAATATGTTAACAATAAAAATTTGGATATTAATTTTTTACGGACTTTCTCTCCATTTTTTGCTGTTAAAGATAGAATGGATAGTTTGTGTATGTATCCAAACTCAGCATCAAAGTTGAGTTTGATTTATGCAATAAACAAAAATTATTTAACAAAAAAGCAAAAAGGACTACTTAATGCTTTTCTGTTTAAAGATAAAGGCCGATTCTATTCTAGCTTAATGAATTTTTTATATTCATTAATTATAAGGGGGGCGGAAGATTTTGAGGGGGGGGAGCAGTTGGAACTACAGCGTGAATATATTCTTTCTTTAAAGGATTTAAGCGGCGTTAAAACATATAAAGACTTGGTTGAGGAAATCAATAAATTGGAGTGTGATATGGCAAAAGAAATGCGCACCAGAGAGATTAATTATTCATCGATTCGATTTTATTTAGAGAGGCGAGTAGATGGAACTAAACGGGATAAACCTTTAGGGGGGGCATTTAAAATTAAAGGGTTTATCCTTGCGGGTGATGGATTTTTAGATTGGGGTAATGGAGGGAATAAACAGGCATTTAATGAGTTTATAAATTCAAAAGCACAATTTCAGAATGATGTTCGTCTTCACTTGAAATATATTAATTGCAAATTGGCAATGCTGAGAGGGGGAGTTTAAGGGCGCAAGCACATCAATTTTCATTGATAAGAAATAATATTTTTAATATGTGGGTGGTGTTTTTGGGGGCACTGTTAGAATGAGATTGCTATGTTAATTGCAAAGGTTATTTATGGATGATTTAACCTTACGTTATTATGACGCTGAAATGCGCTATCTTCTGGAAGCCGGTGAAGAGTTTGCTCGTGCTCACCCCGAGCAGGCGGCAATGCTCAATCTCGATAAAGCGGGCGCGCGCGACCCGTACGTGGAGCGTCTGTTCGAAGGCTTTGCTTTCCTGGTGGGGCGTCTTCGCGAGAAGCTTGATGACGATCTGCCAGAACTGACGGAAGGGCTGGTCAGCCTGCTGTGGCCGCATTACCTGCGCACCATTCCGTCGATGTCGGTGGTGGAGTTCACTCCTGACTGGCGTGAGATGAAAGAGCCGATGCGCATCGTCAAAGGCTTTGAGGTGAACTCGCGGCCGATCGGTGAGAAGGGCACGCGTTGCCGGTATACCACAACCAAAGAGATTACCCTTCAGCCATTGTCGCTTGAGAGTACCCGACTGGCGACCGATCCAGATGGCCGTTCGGTCATCACGCTGCGCTTTAACTGCAGTCATCTCGCCGACTGGAGCCGTGTCGATCTCAGCCAGCTCCCGTTCTACTTCAACGCAGATGCACCGTTGGCCTGCGCCATGCATGAGGCCTTTACCATGAACACGGCCCGCCTATGGTTGCGGATGCCGGGTTACATGGACAGAAGACCACTCGACGGGTATTTCACTGCGCTGGGTTTCGGCGACGACGATGACCTGTGGCCGAAGGGAAGCAGCAGCTTTAGCGGCTATCAGCTGCTGCTGGAGTACTTCACCTTCCGTGAGAAATTCATGTTCACAGGGCTGCGTGGGCTGGAGACCGTGGGCTTCCCGGCTGAGCTCCCATGGTTTGAAATCGACGTGGTGCTGGCGGAGCGCTGGGAGCATGATTTCAGCTTTACCGAAAAGCATCTGCGACTGAACTGTGTGCCGGTGATTAACCTGTTCCCGCTGGAATCCGACCCGCTGACGCTCAACTCCCTGCAGACCGAATACATGCTGCGCCCGATGCGCGTGCAGGATGGCCATACCGAGATATACACCGTCGATTCGGTGATGTCATCGAGCCAGCATATCTACGTGCCGTTCTCCAGCTTCCGCCACAAAGGCGGAATGATGCGCCATGAAGCCCCGGAATATTACTACCATACCCGCGTGCGCCGTGGCCCGTCGGGCCTGCATAACACCTGGCTTATCCTCGGCGGTGAAGCCTTTGATAACCACACCGTACCGGAAGACGAAAGCCTGTCGCTGACGCTTACTGGCACCAACGGCCAGCTGCCACGACGAGCACTGCAGAGCACGGTGCTTGATACGGTGATGAAAACCACCTCGGCCAGTATCGCCGTGCGTAACCTGTGTGCGCCGACATTGCCCTGTTATCCGCCAGCGCAGGACCGTTTCCACTGGCGCGTGCTGAGTCATCTCGGCAGCGGATTCCTGTCGATGATGGATAATGCCGATGTGCTGCGCGGTACCCTGGCACTGTACGAATGGACCGACAGCGAGATGAACCGCCGCCGACTGGAAGCCATTATTGACGTGAAGCACAGCGAAACCGAACGCTTTGAGCAGGGCTACCTGGTACGCGGTGTGCAGATTGAAGTGACGCTGGACAGCCACGGCTTTGCCGGGCGGGGGGATATCTGTCTGTTCGGCGAGATGCTGAGTCGCTTCTTTGCGCTCTACACCGATATCTATCTGTTTAACCGCCTGATTATCATCCTGCAACCGACCGGAGAGCGCCTGGAATGGGAAGAGAAGCACAACCGCCGCATTCCCGGCTGACCCCGCGGCTGGAGGCCGACCTTCACCGCATCAATTTTTATCGTTTATGTCAGTTACTGGAGAAAGAGAATCCGGACCGGCCGCTGATGGGCTCAACCAGCCATCCCGGTGACGACCCGGTGCGATTTGCACCACACCCCGGGATGGGCTTTCCGGCGAGCGAACTCAAGGCCGTGGAGTATGACGAAGAGGATGACAGTAAACCACCGCTCATCCGTACGACCTTTATGGGGATGTACGGTGTCGATTCCCCCTTACCAACGGCCTACCTGGATGACATCACCCAGCGTCGCGAAGGGCACGAGGCGCTTCAGGGCTTTCTGAATATCTTCAGCCACCGCATCCTGACACAGTTTTACCGCATCTGGCGTAAATACTCTTACCCGGCCACGTTTGAGCCCGGCGGCACAGACAGCATTTCGCAGTCGTTGCTGGGTCTGGTGGGGCTGGGCATTCCGGGCACCGCAGAGCACATCGCTACCCCGGTATCGCGCTTTCTGTCGCTGCTGGGCGTAATGCAGCAGCCAGGTAAAACCCAGGAAGGGATGCAGGCGCTGGTGAGCCTGCTGGCACCTGACACGACGGTGCAGGTGAGCCCGTACTGCCTGAGGCCGGTGGAGGTCAGTCAGCCGCTGGGCTTTTACGGCGATGACGATTTTCTTCTGGATGGCAACACGCCGCTGGGTGAAGAAGCGATGGATGCTAACAGTCAGCTGCTGATTGCCCTGTCCACCGATAACGAACAGGAATCACAGGGCTGGAAACCGGATGGTCTGCTGTATCAGGACTTTCTCGTGATGCTGCGTGTCTATCTGGGCTGGCGCTTTAAGGCAAAAATCACCCTGACTACCGCCACCCGTCTACTGGCCGCGCCGCCCCTTGGCGAAGGCCCATTCTGGCTGGGGATGAATGGCGTGCTGGGCGCGGAAGACGAAGGTCTCCTGGACGATATCCCGCAGACCTATACGACCGAACTGGGCTATTACACCGGCCTGCAGCCCGCGACACTACAACAAGGAAACCGACGTGTTACGTACAAGTTTGATTAAACCCGCGTGCTGGCTGCCTGCACTGCTGGCATTCAGCCTTGCAGGCTGCGGGGCGACGCAAAGCATCACCGATGGCACCAAATCAGCATTTAACGCCGTGTTCTACAAAAAAATTAAGGTGCTGCACCTGGATTTCACCGCCCGTGAGGCGCTTAACACCGATTCACGCGAGAGTAACTCGCTGTCCGAGCCGGTGGTTATCCGTGTCTGGCAACTGAAAGACCGCAAAATCTTCGACAAAACGGTCTACCAGCAGCTGCTGAAAGGCGGGGAAACTATTCTGAAGGCTGACCTGCTGGCCACCCGCGATGTCGTGGTGAAACCTGGCGGGGATGCAAATCTTGATATGCCCATGGAAGAAGATGCGCAGTTTGTCGCCGTGGTCGGGTTGTTCCGTCACCCGGATATGGTCAACAACACCTGGAAGCTGGTGATAGGGCGCGAAGACCTTGACCCGGATAAGCCGCGCATTCTGGAAGCCGGTAACAATCATCTTACGCTGCAACCTCTAAAGGACGACTGATGCCCCAGGGACACAACACACCTTCACTGTATGAAATGCTGACCGGCAACTTTACCGGCGGCCTCGATCTTCATCAGGTCAGTGAACAAAATCAGATGATTTTGTCCGTGCTCGATAACATGCAGCGCGTCCTCAACTGCCGTGCCGGCACGCTGGCGCATCTGCCGGACTACGGTCTGCCGGATATGACCAAAATCCTGCAGGGGATGCCGGGTACCGCCCATGAGCTGATGGGCACCCTGTCTGCTGTCCTGCTCAAATATGAGCCACGCCTGAAAAAAATTACGGTCGTCCTGCTGGAGCAGAACGTCCCCGGCGAGTTGCGTTATGCCATTGATGCTGAGCTTAAGGGGATTGGCCTCGTACGCTATGGCACCGAGTTTATGCCCGAGGGACGAGTGTTGCTGAGACACCTGAAGCAACAGCAGTATCTTGACACCGCAACCCGTATGTAAGGCCAGAGAGCATCATGTCAGTAAAATCACAGTTTCTCGATAAATTGCAGGCCCGACAACCTGCTCCGGCTTCATCTGTCAGCAAGACTCAGGCTGATATTGCTGAGTTTCGCCTCCGAATGGCACAGCTTCATGAGCAGATGGACGCGTGGCTGGTGGGTACCGGACTGAATGTGGAGACGCACAATACACCTGTTACGGACCTGCTGGTGGAGGGGGGAGCTTTTGATATTACCGCCCTCGTTCTGCGTATCGACG
The DNA here is from genome assembly GCF_057224565.1 of Enterobacter sp. 3U4. NCBI lineage: Bacteria > Pseudomonadati > Pseudomonadota > Gammaproteobacteria > Enterobacterales > Enterobacteriaceae > Enterobacter > Enterobacter sp. 3U4. Next base: position 3,606,823 of record NZ_CP136665.1, on the reverse strand, counting down.
ACCGGTCCGTAAAATTTGTGTCGGCGTTCCTTTATGGTCAGGGTGTGACCGGGTGCGTGGAGGCGACTTTCCATGATGGGAGGCGTACGACTTCACTGGGACGTTTATTCATGCGGTCAGGAATGGTGAACAACTGGACCTTTATTCCGCCTGGTGTTTTATCCCGGCCAGGGCAGGGTTTTGATGAGAGCACTTTTTTTGGTTTGATTATGGCGCTCCTTCCATAGCGGTGCCGGAATAAGTAATAGTTTGTTTGCCTGCCTGTCATTGCATAATTACCTGGAGAAACAGTTAATGGCTGACGGAGAGCAGAGCCACAAAATAGCGAAATAAATCACGGATATGGAAATGAGAAAATTAATCTTTCTTTTGGTCTCAGGGATACTATTTTCGACACAGGCTGAAGCAGCGCGTGGAAGGCAGCCCTGCTCAGGTTCAAAAGGCGGTAAAGCGTACTGTACATCGGATGGCCGCTTTGTCTGTAATGACGGGAGTCTGAGTCAGTCGAAGCGATTCTGCCCCGGATATGGTTCCTCAGAAACCAGCAATCCGGTAAGTCCGTCTACCTCTACTCGCAAAGCTAAGACGAAAAAAGTGACAACTGCGAAAAAGCAGGAGCCGCAGAGTGTCGCAGAAAACGACGAATCGGTCAGCACCCAACCCCGACAGCCCACATGCGCTCCCCTCTACATGGCCAGCAAGCCCGGATACACTCATTTACCGATTTGCTCAGGAAATCAGTATTAATTTGATATGACAAAGATTTTATTTCCATTATTCAGATTAAATTGTCAGGATAAAAATAAGAAAAGAAAGAAATAAAACATGGCACGAAGAAAAAAGATGACAATGCAGCGGGTATTATTCTGGTTATTATTGGCGTCGTTGCCTGGGGTATTTATGTTGCGGTAAGAGCATTAATCAATATTAATGAGCGATTTATTGAATCTGTGTCGAATCCGGCCGGAATTATCGGTCTGTTCTTTGGCTTTCCGACGAGCAGATCATTAATATCCTCCTCGAGGCGTAAGTCGAGGCCTCAGCCCCTTAGCTCTGCCGTAAGCACTTCATTTCCGACGCCACTTTTTACACCAGGTGTAAGAAGTATGGCGGTATGGATGTGCCCAAGATTAAGCACCTGAAGTCGCTTCAGGAAGAGAACTCCTGACTCGAGAAACTGCTTGCCAAAGCCATGCTTGATAAGGAGGCACTTCAGGTGGCTCGGGGTCGAAAGTACTGACGACAGACCACAGGCGGGAAGCCGTTGAGTTTATGTGTGATGCAACCGGTCTTTCGCAATGTCGTGCCTGCAGGCGTTTTGGCTACCGCCGCATCTGGCAGTTACTGCGCTGTGGAGGTCTGCATGCTAATTACAAGTGCGTGTACCGCCTTTGTCATCTGAGCTGACAGGGGGTAAACGCGGACGATGTCGTAAAGGGCTGGCAACAAAACGTCTGCCGCTACTCCACCTGGTGGCACCCAACCTGACCTTGTCGATGGATTTCGTCATGGATGCGCTGGCCACCGGTCACAGGATCATGTGCCTGACCTGTGTGGACGACTTCACGAAGGAGTGCCTTACAATTTCCATCGCATTCGGGATTTCAGGCGTTCAGGTCACGCGAATTCTTGACAGCATTGCTCTGTTTCGAGGCTACCCGGCGGCGATAAGAACTAACATGGGGCCGGAGTTCGCTGGTCGCTCACTGGATCAGTGGACCTTTGAACATGATGTTGAGTTACGCTTAATCCAGCCGGGCAAGCCCACACAGAACCGATTTATTGAGAGTTTAAATGGACGATTTCGCGATGAATGTCTGAATGAGCCCTGGTTCAGCGATATTCTTCATGCCCGGGTAATAATGAATGACTGGCGGCAGGATTACAACGAGTACCGTCCACATTCAGCACTGAATTATCAGACACTATCAGAGTTTGCAGCACGGTGGAGAAATGAAAAAGATGAAGGTAATCAGTTCGATATTACTAACTGGAGGTTGGGTGTAACCCTGGCGGCAGGTCATATGTGACATGAAAGTTACCTCGCGTTTTGCATAAATATTCGAGATCCACATAAAAAAACAATGACCCTGTCAAAGTGATGTGTAAGTTCAATTTGTGACTAATAAAATTAAACTGTTGCATTAAAGATATATATTTATACCAAAGCTCAACCATTTATTAACCGAACATCAATATAAGCGAATGTTCAATCATAAGTTAGCATGAATTCACTGTCTGCAAATGCAGATCCTGCAGTTGGTTCTGAAACTGGATTATATCTTGCAAAATATTGCAGTAAAGCTTCACCATTTGCATCTACATTTATGCGTGATGATATTTTATTTAGAGGAATACGCTTTTTATCCTTGTCCATAATTTCTACCGCAACCCCTGTCGCGGTACTACTCCCATTAAGGGATAGCAATGAACTATCTATTTTATTCGGAGTTCCATTAAATGTGATAGAGATTCCACTTCCCGTACATTGGCTCAAATGAATGCTGAAGGGGATTGTATCAGAATGTCCACCAGGATAATAAAGTTGCTTGTTTGTCCAGTCACCAAGTTCAACCGTTTTGTTAACATCCGATGGTTCAACAGTACATGCAAGACTAACGATATTACCAGTAAGTCTTATATTTACGCTAGCTAATAAACCGGATACAGCATTGCTATTGAAAAATGGAAGAGCAATGATAATAGATAGATACAATATTTTTTGTTGAAACTTCATACGGAGTTGGCCATTGTAATTCACACGCATGATAGATTCCTTAGTCAAAATCGACGCGAAGATAGCCTTCAGATGTAAAGATTCCTTCACTGGGTTTATTTCCTGTAATACTAACAGGCCATGCAGTTATGCCGACCGCGGATTCAGCATTTTCATCAAGAGTAAATTTTAAACTACTATTTATGTCATTTGGCGTTAGTGGGTTACCTTTACCGTCAGCAACTACAAAACCTACATCGGGATTATCAGATATCATCGCATTACCAGATGCTTGTTCGCTTTCCAAACGTAATGATAATGTTGCCTGAGCATCAATATTTTTACATTTTATACCCAATGTCCTACTTTGAGGTGAGATTCCTGTAGGTTTATTCCCGGCTCCAGCACTAGAGAATGCCAAAGGGCCAATATTTCCAAAATCTATGGTGATAACAGCTCCTGCGTTGAGCTCACAACTTTGCGGGACAGTAATTCTTCCAGAATAACTGATTTGATATATTATATTTTCTAAAGGGTCAGTAGGCTCTGTTGTTGCATAGACGTTGAATATCACTTTTGGAGGAATGATAACAGATCCAACAAAAGGAGTTAACACCTTCACCTTGAGAGTCAAGTTAGAATCCTTTACCTGAAACGGACATCCCGCCTTAACACAAAAATCATCACCCATATGAACATAATCTGCCGGGGGATAAAACTCTCCTGCTGCTGGATCTGATATTTTCATGGCAGCTGAAAGATAATCATTTAATTTAAAAAATTTATAATTCCCATCGGACTGTAAAATTTCCGCATCCGTCTTATAGCTACGATAAGTTGTATTGTCACCATTCTGATCATGATCACATTTTGCGAAAATAGCCTTATCAGGGTTTGCGACAATTTCAAAAGTCTCACCGACATCATTTTGCATCGAATTTAAATTGCTAGTCAAATCATAGCTAATCAATTTTGAACCAGAATGATAAATGCATTGCGATGCTGATGTATTTACAGACATCAACAATACGCATATTGAAGCAATCATTAGACAATAATTCATAAATTTATAGCGCCTTTACATTCAATGATCTTTTGAACTATAGGTAAATCTTGACTTGATTTTGGTAAATGATATGTTGCAACACATTTTTCATCAATGCTTTTACCCCAAGAGACATGTATTTCGCCGCTTAACGGAATGCCGGTAAAGTAGATTTGTCCGTCTTCATTTACGATATTTGAATTACTTGAATATTCCTCTAATCCAGTTGCACCAAATGGAATGCGATGATTATTTTTCACAAGTGTAAATAAAGCTCTTATACCTGTGCGTGCTTTATACTTAGCTGTGACAATTGCACCTTCAGTAGGAACAACGGTTTGTACATTATTTTCTAAATCAGTATGCGAATCTAAGCTGCTTACATCAAGTGCAATTCTATTACGACGATAGGCAGTCGCGTAAGGAACTACTGCATATCCACGCCAGTCAGTACTGATTCCACTCTGGTTTTCTACCTTAACATATTTGGCTCCCGGAGCTTTGATTAAAACATTAGTATCACCTAGCGATTGACCAAATGTTAAACCATTAGCATGTACAACAACACTTCCAGATGCTCCCCAGTTTAGAAAATTTGTGACTTTACTGCGGCTATATCCTATATTGACAGTACTTGTGCTTGTCTGCAAACGTACATTCATATTGCGACTATCACCATATTCACTATTATTGTTTTGCATAAAACTGTAACTTAAGTCATTATGCCATAACGAACCGCTGAACCCGGTTTGTATTACACTTACATTATCTTGGTTTTTACTCATCGAAGAGGATAAATACATGCTATTTATAGCTTGCTCCTCAGGCCACTTTTCACCCAGCCAAAAACCAAATGGAATCGAAACATTAAATGATAACTGGCTATTAGTACCGCGGATGCCATAGGTCTTACTTTTTGAAAATGATAAATTATAGCTGGCATTTTTCCAGCTGCTTGAAAAACCAGCCTGGACCCATTTATCTTCACCAGAATCATTCCAGTAATTTTGCTGGTTTCCTGATATATAAATAGTACCATAGTTTCCCAAGCGCTGAGATAAATTGATTTGTAGTCGTCCTTTTTTATTCCTATAAAGGTTATGATAATTTACAGGTTTATCCTCCAATCCTGTGTCGCCGATATTTTCCCAAGAATATTGATATCCTTGCATGTTGTCCCATGCAACTTCGTCGAATGTGTAAAAGCCTCCAGCTGAGTATCTGTACCCTGAAAGTTGAATGCTTGTCCCGGCATTATTGATAGATTTAGAATATCGAATCCTTAGTGATTTGCCTAAATGCTCACTCTTGTCAATCAATCTACTATTAGTGACTGTTAAATCTGACGACACAGCACCAAAATCACCAAGGTTACGGCCCAAACCTATAACTGCAGCCTTGTAATTTTTAGCTAATTGTATACCACCATAAATAGTTAAGCCATTATCAAGGCCTTGCCCGAAGTTGCTTTGGATAAAAACAGGAGCTGTCTTATTTGAAGATCCACTTCGGAAGCGCCCGGTAATAAATTGATACTTTAATTTACCTGCACGCTGTAATAGAGGAACAGTAGAGTAAGGAACTATAATTTTTTGAATATCTCCGTTGTCTCCTTCGATTTCTACGTTCAAATCCCCGCTCGATGTAGTCGGGTTGAGGTCAGTTATTTCAAAAGCTCCAGCTTGCACGACACTCCTGTAAATGATATATCCATTTTGGCGAACTGTTACCTTAGAATGGTTCGTCGCAATGCCGCGAATTGTTGGGGCATAACCCTGTTGACTATCTGGATACATTGATTCAGCTGAATATAACCGAATGCCCTGAAATCCAAAGCTATCAAACACACCTGATTCGCTATTACTATCACCTATAATGATTTCACTTTTCCAAGGGATAATTGCTCGCTGTACATATGCAGAGATATTTTGCCAATACTTTTTTTTGTATCCATTTTTGTAATCTATGTCATTAAACGTACCTATGTGTCGTAATCTCCAGGCACCTAAATTAACTCCATCATTTAGATAAAAGTATGTACTGTTCTCGGAATTTGAACGAACCTCTGATATATTATAGTTAATGAGTCCTGCATTAATTCCTTCATCCCATTCACGAGTGGGGATATAGCCGCGAACATTATTTTGAAAAGATGCCTGAGGAAAATTTAGTAACAGCTTTTGTTCCGAAAATACAAATCGTGATGTTGAACCTGGATAATATTTTCCAATATTGACACATTCTGTGTTGTCGATATGTTTTTTGTTTGTTAAAAAACCAACATTAATGCCCAAACGAACTAGCATTTTAACTGTCAAACATGGTCTTAAACCAGAGTCATCAAAAGATTTACTCTTTATATATCCATTATTGGATGTACTTTCATCCGCTTCAAATTTCACATCAGCAGTAGTAACAAACTCATCATTAACCCAAAGATCAACCCTATATACACCCGGGGCTTGTCCTAAACCATTTTCGAATCGAGATAAATCCGCTACAGTGGTTCCATTTTTTGAAAGAAATAGCGGATTAAACCAATCAGCCGCAACAGCATTTAGCGTTAACCCTTCAATTACAATTAGTGTAATTAAATTGAGTCTTAATAATTTTGGGGGGGTTATTGAAATAACGTTCATTTTTCTTGTTGCTTTGATCCTGAAAAGCCAGTACGTACTGTTGACAATGCTCCGTAATCATTAATTGTCTGAAATTTAACATCTCCATTGCCACTATGTAGTTCAATATTGGTTTCACTCATTGGTGAAACCATCGTGTTTGCTATTTTTTCTTTGTCAATGGATATATTCACTAAAGTTTGGTAGTATGGTGTCGGATTAATAATAGTTAATTTTTTATTCTTTATCTTGAAATCAAGGTGATTGATTGCATCTACTTCACTAATACTTAAATCCTGAGGTCTCATAAATAATTTAATACGAGATAAAATAGCTAGCTGAAGAGTGTTTTTGTTTTTTAACGCAACTGGGTCGATTGAAGGTATAGCTTTGACGTTAACCCAAAATACTTTTTCTCTGTCTTTTGGTAAAACTGGCCCCATATACAAAATTCTCAGTGTGTTTTCACTCAGTGGAGCTGATAAAAATAATGGTGGGGTAATGACAAAATCTTTTGTTTTTTTTCCTGAGTTGTCTTCAACCCATGCCTGAATAAGAAATTTTTCATGTGCATTAGTGTTTGTGATAGGTAGGGTTGCCTGTGAGGTTGACTCATCGTAAATAACACGAGTTGCATTTAATCCAATTCCACCTGCAATCGCAGAAATAGGGTTTATCGTATAGAAGGTAATAAGAGTAAATATAAGTTGTGTATGTGGTTTCATGTGTGTTTTTAATTAACTCAAACATATGCCATACGAAATAATACTTCAGTGTATAATGAGGTATTATTACCAGATTCAGAGTAAGTACGGTAAAATGCAGAAAACGAACAAGCAATGCTATTCTCGTGGGGAATAAGTATTGTGGTTAATGAGTTATTAGGTGAAACAAGTCTATTATTGTCATCAAATATGATTAAGCCGACGTTACTGATTGTACCGATGTTTTTACTTTCTAATTTCATGTGTTTTCTTGATGTTACCAAGAATGCTTCGGGATCTCTTGGATCAGAATGTCCATTGATATATATTTGCATATTTTTAGCAACAACTGCAGTGCAGTCTGTCAAATAAATTGAAAAAGGAATATGTAATGATGAAGTACTATCTTTATTCTTAAAAGTTTGCGTTATAGTTTTCTCCATATTAACGTGCATATCATCACTTCTGGATGAAACAATGCATCCATTTTCAGTTAAAGAACCTATGAATTTAATTTTCCCACTTGTAAATGAGTCTGGGCTGTTATTTGCCATTCCGTCAAAAACCATAAGATTAAAGCTAGCGGTATAAGCACGCAATAGCAGATGTGGCATCTCATGGCTAATCCTTAAGAAAGCGCCCGATAGGGCACTTTCTCGAATAATGTCATTGATATTGCATAATGAAAATAGCATCAGCATTTGCTTGACCAGCTGTTGGATTAGCCACTGTTGATACATATTGGGATTTGAAATTAAGTATATTTTCACCATTAATCAATGAATGCGGAGTAGAGAAGGTATTCCCATCTGGTGGTACTACAGAAGATTTTTCATCTAGAATCTGAATACCTACACCTGTTGCACTTTGGCCATTCCCACCGGCAGAGTCGACAGCCAGAAGTGATGGTTGTGTCTTATCAGCAACACCCGAGAATGCAACTGCAGCAGTACTGGCAGTTTCTGTGTCACAATCTTCAAGCTTAATGGTGAATGGATGAGCTTCAGATTTATCACCAACAGCTTTAAATAGATGTAAAGGGTGCTGACCCAAGTCGACAATTTGATCCGCACTATCTGTACTAACAGAGCAGGCCGCATCGACAAGACTTCCCTTAAAGTGGATAACCCCTCCATTGACTGTTACTGTAGAAGAAGGAGTCGTTTCCGCGCCATATGAATAACCGGCTGTAACTGCGATCATTGTAATTAAAAATTTATTGATTTTCATTTTAAAACCTATTGTATTAGATACAAAAAATCCAGCCATTTAATGTCAAAGCCGGAACTTGCCACTTTTAATAGCCAGCAGCAAAGACAAACATTACGAGTGCTTTCTTAGTATATTCATTTGTTGTCTGTTAACCAGATTATAATTGTAATAATGGATTCTACGAACACACAGTATATGAAAGTGGTACGAATAAAAATGCAATGCATCAGAGTGTAGTTTTGCGATAAAATCACAGTGCTAGCAATATCCAAAATGCGTATTTTGCTATTTGTCTAAAATATTGCAATTTGTGAAGCTGTTAAATTGCCAATTAAGTAGTAGAAATGTTAATTTGATTTTATGCCAGCCAGACGGGTTTATATTCCTAAAAGCAACTGCAAACTGCGACCTCTGGGTATCCCCACGTTGCGGGATCGTATTGTTCAGCGGGCCACGCTGATGGCAATGGAGCCCATCTGGGAGAGTGATTTTCATGCGCTCTCGTATGGCTTCCGGCCTGAACGCAGTGTCCATCATGCGATCCGCACGGTGAAGTTACAGCTCACCGACTGCTGATGAAAGCCCTCCGCCGCAGGGTCAGTGACGCCCGCTTTATGAGCCTGTTGTGGAAAACCATCAAGGCCGGGCATGTTGATGTCGGTCTCTTTCGGGCGGCCAGTGAAGGCGTGCCACAGGGCGGGGTGATCTCGCTGTTGCTATCGAACATCATGCTGAATGAGCTCGATCAGTATCTGCATAAACGCTACCTGAGTGGAAAAGCCCGAAAGGATCGCTGGTACTGAAATCACAGTATCCGGCGGGGCCGAAGTACTGCGGCCAGAGAAAACTGGCAATGGAAACCCGCGGTAGCGTACTGTCGGTATGCCGATGACTTCCTGCTTATCGTCAAAGGCACTAAAGCGCAGGCGGAAACCCTCAGAGAAGAATGCCGAAGCGTGCTCGAAGGCAGTCTGAAACTCAGGCTGAACATGGATAAGACTAAAATCACCCATGTTAATGACGGCTTCATCTTTTTGGGTCAACGGATCATCCGTAAACGCAGTCGTTACGGCGATATGCGGGTGGTATCGACGATCCCGAAGGAGAAAGCCAGAAACTTCGCCGCGTCACTAACGGCACTGTTATCAGGCAATTACAGTGAAAGCAAAATCGATATGGTTGAGATGCTCAACCGAAAATTGAAAGGCTGGGCTGCGTTCTGTCAGTTCGTTGATTTTAAGGCCAGCGTGTTCAGTTATATCGACCGTGTGGTGTTCTGGAAGCTGGCTCACTGGCTGGCCCGAAAATACCGTAAAGGTATCGCATACCTGATGAGGTGTTGGTGTAAACCACCGAAACCGGGTCAGAGTAAAACGTGGTTTATATTTCCACGGTAAGCTCAACGGTGAAATCCTGTACCGGCTGGTAGGGCAAGGCAAGAAGCTGTTCCGCTGGCGTCTGCCTGAAGGTAACCCTTACCTGAGGACCGAAGCCAGAAACACCTATACATCGCGCTACACTGAAGTGGCAATGGCGTTCGCCAGTGTTTAAATGGAGAGCCAGATGCACAGAAAGGCGCACGTCCGGTTCGGAGAGGAGAGGCAGGGAAATAGTCCGACTACGTCCTGCCTCTTACTCTACTCCGCACCTGGCAGGGCTGGCTGTATCTGGCGGTGGTCATCGATCTCTTTGCCCGTAATGTGGTGGGCTGGTCGATGAAACCAACACTGTCACGCGAGCTGGCACTGGATGCGTTGCTGATGGCGGTCTGGCGGCGTAAGCCTTCAGAAAACGTCATTGTGCACAGCGATAGTAATAATGCCGGTGTCAGTCTTTACCACCACTCAGTTTGCCGTTTAACCCGATTGGTGTGATTACTGATGCAGTGAAGACCTTCCCGTATCCTGACTCACACAGCGATCGACCTTTTGTGTCCTGCCCTGGACCCGTCGGTTGCCGGAAGCGCCTTCATGCAAGGCATCTCCTCACCGGTGCGCGTGACTCAAGAAGGGCCTGACGGCTTGTCTCGTTACTGTCCTGTCCGGGTTATCTGTCTGGAGATTCAACTCTGTTTCCTCACAGGAGCTCTGTCATGGCTGATAAAGTTACCGAAGCCGCCGTTGTGGGTGGCATGGATACACATAAAGATCTGCACGTTGCCGCTGTCGTTGATCAGAACAATAAAGTCCTGGGGACCCAGTATTTCGCCACAACACGACAAGGTTACCGGCAGATGCTGGCATGGATGACCTCATTTGGGGCATTAAAGCGAATTGGTGTTGAGTGTACAGGCACCTATGGGTCAGGTCTGCTTCGCTATTTGCAGAATGCTGGGTTAGAAGTCCTTGAAGTGACCGCACCTGACCGGATGGAACGACGCAAACGGGGTAAAAGTGACACGATTGATGCTGAGTGTGCTGCTCATGCCGCATTCTCCGGAATAAGAACCGTCACACCCAAAACGCGTAATGGCATGATTGAGTCTCTTCGGGTGTTAAAAACTTGCCGCAAAACAGCGATATCGGCCCGAAGAGTCGCTCTCCAGATTATCCATTCCAATATTATCTCTGCCCCGGATGAATTACGTGAACAGCTCAGAAATATGACGTGCATGCAGCTCATCAGGACTCTGGGATTCTGGAGACCAGATGCCAGTGAATACCGCAATGTTACCAACGGTTATCGCATTTCATTGAAGTCCCTCGCCCGACGCTATCTCGAATTACATGACGAAATCGCTGATCTGGATGTCATGATGGCGGCTATTGTCGATGAGCTGGCACCTGAACTGATTAAACGTAATGATATTGGATACGAAAGCGCTTCGCAGTTGCTGATCACTGCCGGAGACAATCCCCAACGGTTAAGATCCGAATCAGGTTTTGCGGCACTTTGTGGTGTCAGCCCGGTTCCTGTCTCTTCTGGAAAAACGAACCGTTATCGACTTAATCGGGGTGGAGATCGTGCTGCAAATAGTGCACTTCACATCATCGCTATCGGACGTTTACGAACTGATGCAAAAACAAAGGAATATGTTGCCAGACGAGTAGCCGAGGGGCATACAAAAATGGAAGCAATCCGATGCCTGAAGCGCTATATCTCACGTGAAGTATATTCGCTACTGCGTAATCAAAACAGGCTGGTCAACAGTATCCCGATAACGGCTTGACTCTTAGAAGGGCGTCCAGGGTAGTCAGTACGGCAGCGACGACTGGCAGCGCTTCTGCCGGGCCAATAACCTGGCCCCGAGCATGAGCCGGCGTGGCAACTGCTGGGATAATGTGGTGGCCGAATCGTTCTTCACTTCACTGAAAAAAGAACGCATCAGGAAGCGGATATATAAAACCCGGGACATGGCCCGGGCGGATATCTTCGATTATATTGAAGTGTTCTACAACCGTAACCGACGCCACAGCCATCTCGGTGGCGTCAGCCCGGAGGCCTTTGAACAGGCCTCGTCGTGAGGACAGAATTTGTCTACGGGCGTGGGGTCAGTCCAATCTTTACCTCCTGTTTCTTCTCCATTAGCTCACCGGAGCATACGGCCACAGCCGAACTTTATTTCCAGCAAAAAGGGCCCATGATAACCATGAGCCCGGATTTCACTTCACTGCAGCTAGGTCAGCGCTTACCAGGTATAGCTCAGCCCGGCATTCAGCTGCCACGGGTCTTCCTGATTGTGACCCTTCGCATAGTTCGCGCCCGCGTACACACCCAGCGACTTCGTCAGCTTCGCATCCACACCCGCCCCGACAATCCCGCGGGCACCACCCACGCTGTCATCAATACGCACACCGTTGATGTCCATGCTGTTGCTGTCCTTCAGCTCCTTCTCCGCAGCCAGATGGATGTACGGTTTCACCTGAGTGCCGTTGTTAAAGCTGAATGCGGTACCCACGTTCACGCCACCTTCAGCCCGAAGAGAGCTGTAGCCGCTGTCCTTTGCGTGCAGGCCATTAGACAGAGCGTAGTCCACCCCACTGTAGTGCTGGTAGGAGACTTTCGCATACGGCTCCACATACAGATGTTCGCTCTGTGCCCAGTGATAGCCCGCCTTCACTGAGCCGCCCACAGCATTCGTACGATAGTGGCCATTTGAGCGTCCACCGTCCACAGAGGTGACGTCCACGCTGTTCTTCAGACGGGAGGCCTTCACTGTGGTATCCACAAAGAGGCCGTTGTTCATGCGATATGACGCATAGGCAGAGGCCCCGTAGCTGTCGAGTCTGCCGCCCACATCACCGACATCATGCACGTTCATGTCAGAGGTACCGCGCATCAGGGCACCGCCGAAGAGCCAGTTACCGCTGTCAGTGGTGATACGGGTGTCGGCACCCAGCATAGCCCCGTGGGTGGTCTGGTCATAGGCAGAGCTTGCACCGTCCATCAGCTGGCGGTGGCTGCCGCCGTAGTAACTGCCCCAGACACCGGCGATGTCCTGTGCGATGCCGGTGCGGCGTTCGTTGTCCATACGCAGGTTAAGGGCATCATCCTCATCGCGCCACAGGTTGGTGGCCGCGGCACGGGAATCCACAACGGCCTGGGCGCCGGTAGAAAGGGTTGGATGAGATGGCTTGCCCGGGTTACCCGGGTTGTCAGGATTGCCCGGAGTCACCGGGTCCTTGCCGTGTCCCGGGTCGGTCGGGTCAGCAGGAACGTTCGGGTTATCAGGGTTGTCAGGATTACCCGGAGTCACCGGGTCTTTATCGTGCCCCGGGCTGTCCGGGTCAGTAACCATGGCATCAGCATCACCAAGGATAACATCGGTGGAGCCGTCATCATTTTTAACTTCAGTGGCCCGATAGCGGTAGACACCGACATCAGACAGAAGACCATGGAAGGTTGCACCGGTACCGTTATCCACATGAATAATGGTATTACCGTGCATGTCACCGGCCTCACCACTGGTGGAGGAGGCCAGACCGGCATTAAAGCTGCCTGTTGCTGTTTTGGCGGTCAGGATATAGGCCTTACCGGCATCCGCATTCCAGTTAGAGAGAATGGTGCCGTCGAGGTCTGCGATGCCGGAGCCGGCATTACGGCTGCTGCCGTCAGTGGAAGGGATGGAGTCATACAGGGTATCCGTGGAGATATCCCCACCCGTCATGTTGATGGTGCTGCCACCCGCGAGGCCCAGGTCGCCCACAAAAGAGGAACCTGTATTATCCCAGACACTGAAATGGTCTAAGTTTACTGCTAATGATGATATACCTTGATATGGGTTATTAATACTGCCAGTCACACTTGAGTCATCAATAATGATTTCATTATTACGGCCTTGAGTTATATCGCCTAAAATAATATCACCAAAAATCTGTGAGTGATTATTGATGCTTATATTGATATCGTGATTAGTGGCGCTAATAGCAGTACCTGGTGAGTCGACAATAGAACCATCAATGATGATTGATTTGTCGCCATCAGTGCCCTCTATCGTAGATGGATCGCCATCAAGGCTTATGCACGCACTGTTTAGATCTCCATTCGCACACGTGATTCTAGAGTTATTTTCAATAATTAGTTTGTTGTTTATTCCGAAGAGCAAAACTGCCTGCAAACTGCTGCTGATAGTTGAATCATCAATAGTCATTTGAGCATTGTCACCAACAATTTTTATTCCATAGATTTTATTTGTATTAGAAAAGCTGGAAACTTTACTGTCTTTGATTAGAACTTGAGAGTCTATCCCATCAACGTAAATTGCGTAGCTGTTTGAAGATATTGTTGAGTTGCTGATAGATAATTTACTATTATCGCCATTAATTTTTATAGCTGTAGAAGGGAAATCATCGGAGAAACTATTGCCACCATTACCATCAGCAGTAATAGTACTCCCATCCTTAATATCAATGCTGCTATTGTCACCCTCCAAATAAAGACCTCCTCTTCCTGAAACTGAAGAGTGCTCAATATATATTTTTGAATCGGTGCCGTTAATATCAATGGTTTTTCCTTTATTATAAACCGCATTCTCCCTACCATTGATATTACTATTATTAGTAATAACTAGTGAAGTGTTATTACCGGATACGGTAATGGCTGAGCCATCATCATTGTTGCCTGCATTGATGGTGGAGCCATCGATAGTCAGTGAATCATCACCTGACAGGGTGATTCCATTGTCAACTGTCTGGCCTGAGATGGTATCAAGTACAGTCAGTGGATTAACGGGTGTTGCTGACACCGACGAAAGGGCATAGCCGGGATAAATCACACCGCAGACAAGGACTGAAATCGCGCTTTTTTTAAGGTAGTGCATGAAATAACTCTCGGAGATAAAAAGAAAGATAGGCAGGAATGTAATATTCGTTGCCATTGTGGGCGAATTATAATCAGAAGCGTAGAGTGGTCGAAGTATGTGGATTGGTGATTTTAGTTATTTAACTCAACATCATGCGCTCGGGAAGGGGGGCGTAAGTGGCAGGGGGGGGGGGAAGAGGCTGAATTTATTGTGCTATTTTTTTTAATTTTCATTTTCACGCAAGTGAAAAAAATGGATTTGTAGAAAATGATTCAATTTGTGTTTATTTACATTTTTATTTCATTTTAATAAAAATTAATCACAAAATGGATTCGGATGCATCATTTGCTGAAAATATTGCCGATGATATTTGTCGTTTTTGCCGCGTCAGTACGTGGCTTTCAGGTGTATTTCTGCGGGCTAATAAGCAGCGTTAAGCTGCCAACGTAGCTGGCGCTTTCCGTGCTACTATGTAATGCATACGACCCAAATCGAACATTGATTCCGATTTGTTCTGGCCAAATCTAGCCATCTGTCGGAGTCCATGATCCTATCGTCGGAATTCCGCGCAAAACAGGGATGATACTTTCTCGTGATAACCCATCCTCCGGAGACGTATCGCCATGGCAAGACAGAGAACGTGGATGAGTAAAATTAAAGAACTGCTGCGCCTTAAACTTCGACTGTCACCTGACCAACAGGGGCTGAAACGTTAAGGTATGACCAAAACTCTGCTCTGGCATCAACAGGATGCCGGAGAAAACAGACCTGCATGGGACAGCTTAATCTCAGCCGGAAATATGACGATGTACGATTTTTCGATATCCAAACTGACCCATGCTCACTGAGGTATACTAAAAAAGCCCCGAAGGGCTTTTAGAAAATAATCCCTAAATGAGCCTATTTTTCACGGAAGTGATGATTGTTTTTGCTTGGTGGGAATTTATCATCCTTGCTCACGTGGCGATCATACTCAGAACCGGCGTATGTGTTGTCGGTATCATGATATTGACCATATGTGCCCGCTTTGGGGCATTCTTGGGCAGACCAATATTTTGCAATCTGTCTTTCCTTTTATTCATTCGAGGGGGGGATTCCCAGCAGCACGGAATTGTACCGCTTGCCATAAATATAAGCGCTTAAATCGAAGTTTTAATATATCGCGAATTATTTTTAAGGTTATATGCTTATTTTCAGATATCTATCAAACAAAACAACTCAGCTCGCTGAAGGCACTGGATAAATCTACGTAGGGTCCGCTTAGAAAGCGGGAAATATCGTTCCTGCACCAGCGAGTTGTCTGTTTTTGCTGCCATTTTCTGAAAAGTTAGTTTGTCGCCTGTAACCCCTGACTTTATGAGGTCTGCTATCAGCTCGTTGTTGCTAATATCAAACGGAAACTATTGATATTAAAGATATGATAATACAATGTGAGGGTTATACCAATAAATATGATTGTAAATGTGTAACGTGGGGGCGTGGTTCTTTTATTCCTATTCCAGTCATATTGTTTGAAGATGAACGATGGCATTTTGTGCATAAGAATGCATGTATAACCCGCAATAAATCACTGGTGGCCATTAGTATGATTGGCGGATTGGTCAGAATGTGTGGCCAGTGGCGCGATTATGGTCACGATTGGCGCAGTCACTTTGCTGGTGGTGGAGAGGGTGCTACCGATTCGTAAATATCGGGAACTAATAAGCGCATTCTTCTCGGGTGTGTTTGAGGAACTTAAAGTGATCTTTGAGCCATCGCCGAAATATTTTCCCCGCTCGCACCGAGGTTTACTTCAATCGTCGAGATATTACGAGGGGTCTGGTAATGGTTCACAACCTGATTGCACCGGTTAAAGCAATGCAGGAAGCCTTCGACCGCTGCAAAATTTGGCAAAGCGCTGGCTGATGTGCTTAAGGTTATCGAGTTAATGGTCGACGAGGGGAGAAGATAGCCGCTTTTTACGCTTTGGAGTATGCGTAGCAAGATCACCTCATGGCTGAAGTTCCTTGTGCCACTTTGCTTAAAAATAATCGTCAGGCTTCAGGAACGATTGTCGGCCCGGGTTGATTATTCTCCTGTGTGAATTGCGCTGGTAGTATATGTTGATGAAGTTTTTTCTTGGCTGTGTAGAGAAAACAAAAGTTCTGAAGGCATTTAAACCATACATTCATCTTCGATGACCAATATGTGCATTTGGTTACTGCCGCAAAGGTTGTTCCTCCTGGTAAAGTATCTTATGCCAGCAATTCAGCGCATTTTGAAAAACAAAGCATCATGAACCTTAAAAATAGCAATCCTCACTGTTGGATGGCTATTTTTTTGATTTATACCGTATTCCTTAATGCCCCCTCTATCACACCTCCACCGTTCACCTGCACGCCAATATAACCCGAATACCACTACATCATGTCCCTCCTCCCATCCAGATACTGAGCGTGGTTATATGCCCTACTAATACTTTTTTATCCACATGAGCCAGATGCCTTCGAACCATGTATTTTGAATCCCGTATTTTCTTGGTTGGTTTTGATGCGGGTTGCTATCGAGACTGAAGTTTTGCAAAGTCAAATGGGCTAACTGATCTCTTTTTATTTGCATCCAGAAAATCAGCCCACCATTGCAGCATTAACCTGCGTTCATCCAGAAACTCCGCTTTATGGATATAAGCCGCACGTACGCCATTTCGCTCCTGATGGCTCATCTGGCGCTCCACAGCATCTCTTGACCATAATCCTGACTCAATCAATGAACTACAGGCCATTGCCCGGAAACCGTGACCACAGACATCGACCTTTGTATCGTAGCCCATCAGGCGTAATGCGTTATTCACCGTATTTTCACTCATGGGTTTCCACGGATTGTGATCGCCAGTGAAAATCAGTTCATGTTCTCCGCTGATGGTGTGGATCTGCTGCAGTATATTCAGCGCCTGAGTAGAGAGTGGCACAAGATGCTCTGTTCGCATTTTTGAGCCACGATGGGAATACTTGACCCCTTCAATAGGTTTTCGCTCAGGAGGAATGGTCCACATGGCTTTCTTAAAGTCGATCTCAGACCACCTGGCAAAGCGTAGTTCACTGGAACGGATGAAGATAAGCAGGGTGAGTTTAGTTGCCAGCCGGGTGAGAGGTTGACCTCTGTATTCATCCAGTCGTTCAAGAAGCTCTGAAATACGATTTAAGGCGAGGGCAGGGCGGTGCTGGCGTTTCACCGTGGTTAACGCGCCAGCCATATCCACGGCAGGGTTATAGGTGATAATACCTGACTGGGCAGCATAACGCATGATTGCAGTGATACGCTGCTGAAGGCGCGCTGCAATTTCATAGATCTCTTTGGCTTCGGCTGCCTTTACTGGAACAAGTAAATCGGGAGTTCTGAGGGTGGTAATGTCACGTGAGCCAATAAAGGGAAACACATGAGTTTCGAGGCTTTTCAGTATCTTCTCACTGTGTGAGGCTGACCATTTTTTGTTGCTCTTATGCCACTGTCTTGCGATGCCTTCAAATGTCTGAGCTGTTTCGGGTACCGATTTTTTGATCCGTTTTTGTTCGCACGGGTCAGTGCCCTCAGCTATCAGCTTCCTCGCCGTATCGCGCTTTTCCCTTGCTTCTGATAACGAGACTTCAGGATAGACACCCAAGGCTAGCATTTTCTCTTTGCCCAGAAACCGGTAGCGGAGCCGCCAGTAGCGCGAGCCATTAGGGTGAACGAGCAAAAACATGTTGCCGCTGTCGGCAAGTTTATAAGGTTTTTCATCCGGTTTAGCTGCACGGATTTTAGCGTCAGTGAGCGCCATTGGCGGTATCTCCTGATAGTAAAAGGGGTATAAATTTTATCGAATCAGACTATACCCTCAGTTGTACCCTCGCAAGGGACTTGATGCGGGTTGAAGTTGATTGAGTTGGGTGGAGTTAAGGGATTGTAGAAATGTTGATTTTTGCGGGCTCAGAATGCAAAAACGGACCTCTGTGGAGGTCCGTTGATATGAATTTGGTGCCCGGACTCGGAATCGAACCAAGGACACGGGGATTTTCAATCCCCTGCTCTACCGACTGAGCTATCCGGGCAACGGAGCGCATTAAACCGCAATCACGCTCGATCGTCAACATTATTTCGGGAAAAGCTGTTCAACTGCTTAAGTTTGCGGCAATCTGTCCGCTTTCGCCGTGAAAATGCACAAATCTTCCAGACAGTACCTGTGTGATACGGCAATGCTGAGAGTAATAGGAGGGCAGTATGACGAATGACTGGCTCGAACTGCGTCAGCATGCAGATACGGGTATTGAGACGATTAAAGCGCATTTCGAAGGGCATGCCTTTGATCCGCACTGGCATGATAGCTATCTGGTAGGGATAACCCTCTCCGGCACGCAGCAGTTTCACTGTCGCCGTGAGCGTCATCGTAGCCAGCCGGGCGACGCATTTCTCCTCGAGCCTGGAGAAATTCACGACGGAGATGCGCCTGTAGAGGGCGGTTTTACCTATCTGACCTTCTATCTTGATGAGCGCTGGCTTACCGGTGCGCTACAGGGGCTTTACGAATCGACTCCCGGGAGTTATTCACTCCACTTTGCCCAAACGCTGACGCGGGAGCCGCAGCTGGTGCGTGCTATCGGTGAGACATTCTCTACCCTGCATAATGACGAGATGAAAATCGTTCAGCAGAGCACAATGGACAATCTGCTCTCCCGGATCACCGCCCATTGTCACTGGCGTAAGAAACTGCCGTCGCAGTTACAAAGCGCTGCCGTGGCGCATCGTGCGCGGGACTATCTCTATGCCCATATCGGCGAGAACGTGGGGCTGTCAGACCTTGCGCGCGAGACGGGCACGGATCGCTTTACCCTGACGCGCTGTTTCAAGCGCGAGTTCAACCTGGCGCCCCACGCATGGCTTATTCAGCTGCGTCTGGCAAAGGCCCGACAGCTGCTGGCGCGCGGTGACCAGCCCGTTGATGTGGCTGCCGCAGTGGGTTTTGCCGATCAAAGCCATCTGGGGCGATGGTTTCAGCGTGCTTACCGTATCTCTCCTGCACACTACCGCCGGTTGTGCACAAACCTTCCAGACGTTTCCAAAAAATAACGGCACATTCATGGCTCTAATAAAAAGGAGCTACCTGTGAGTTTGATACCCTTTCTGTTGTTCGCATTTGTCGCCTCCATTACGCCGGGGCCAACCAATATTCTGGTGCTGACGAACAGCCAGCACTTTGGCGTAAAAAATACCGTACCTGCGATTCTGGGCGGGTGTATAGCGGCCAGTGCGATCGTGCTGGTATCAGGCGCGGGCGCAGGAGAAGTGCTGCGTCAGTATCCTCTGATACGTCAGATAATGAGCTGGGCAGGCGTGCTGTGGCTAAGCTGGATGAGCTGGCAGCTGTTTCGCGCCCCGGCCACACGTCTTTCCGCCGAGAACCGTATCCGATTCACCGCTCAGGCGGCGGCGCTGCTGCAGATCGTGAATCCCAAAACCTGGATGATGGCGCTGGCAGTCGTCAGTCTGTTTACCCCTGCTGGCGACCATGCATTGCGGGATATTGCGTTAATGGCGCTATGGTTTCTGCTTATCTCAATAGCCTGTTTGATGTGCTGGGCGTGGCTGGGTAAAGCGGTGAACCGAATTTTTCGCACCACCGTGGCGATGGTGCGGTTTCAGCGCCTGATGGCGCTGTGTCTGCTCGTCTCCGCCTGGGCGGGCATGCTGGCTTAGGTCAGTGCTCCGCCCATACGGCACTGGGCAAAGCGCAGAATATCTTCCGCCAGGCGGTGCGCCGTATCCACATCGGCCTGGCTACGGTTCACCAGCATGCGGCTGAGGCAACCTTCCAGCACCAGCTCCATCTGTTTAGCCACCATCGCAGGGTCATCGACTTCCAGCGTGGTCAGCAGTTCGTGGGTGAAGTCATGCGCTGCCCGTTTTTGCTGATCCGCAAGCTGATGGATAGGATGCCCAGGGTCAGGAAAATAGGTGCAGGCGGCGATGAACAGACAACCCGGATAGCGGTTGTTGCTGACACATTCCGTCAGGGCGGTATAGCGCGCCAGCAGCTTTTGCTCCGCGGTCAGTTCTTCATTCAGCATCAGTTGTCTACGCCAGACATCAACCTGCTGGCTGAGATAGCGCAGGGCATCATAGAGTAGCGCCTCTTTATCTGGCCAGAAGCGCTTAAGTTCATCCAGGGGGTAATCGATACGGTCGGCTACCATCTCAAGCGTGGTGCTGGCGATCCCTTGAATCTCAAGTAATTGCAGGGCTTGTCCCAGTACGTCTTCACGTTGCACGGTTATCTCCTCCGCTATTCCCAACGGTTTGTCCCGTTTAAAGTGTTGTTTACGGTTGGCGATTGCGCAAATGCGCGCTAAATGCCGCTGCATCCATAAACCCTGTTACACGCTGCCCTGGCTGCTCCTGGCCCTGCTTATCGAAGAACAGAATGGTGGGCAGCCCGAGCACGTTAAGCTGTTTCAGCAGAGCCTTATCCTGCGCATTATTGGCTGTTACGTTCGCCTGGAGCAGAACAGTCTCTTTCAGGACGTTTTGCACCTGTGGATCGCTAAAGGTGTATTTTTCAAATTCTTTGCAGGCGACGCACCAGTCAGCATAAAGATCGAGCATCACCGGTTTGCCTTTTGCCTGTGCGAGCGCGCTGTTGAGCTCATCAACGTTCTTAATCTGGATGAAGTTCAAATGCGCCTGCGTCTGGCCTACCGGCGAGCCGAACGCCCAGTCCTGAAGAGGACGCACGCTCACCAGCGCGGCGGCGAGCAGGAGGATTTGCACCAGGCGCATCCACGCTTTTTTTGCCCCCAGACTGACGATAAACGCCCAGGAGAAGAATGCTACGCCGAGCATCGCCCAGAGGCGAGTGCCCCACACGTCACCCGTAATGCGTTCCAGCAGGAACACAGGCAGCGCGAGAATCACAAAGCCAAACGCGGTTTTCACCGTCTCCATCCACGGGCCGCTCTTCGGAAGAAGTCGATTACCGAAAACTGTGACCAGAATCAGCGGCAGGCCCATGCCCAGCGCGTAGAGGTACAGCGTACCCCCGCCAAGCCACAAATTGCCGCTCTGGGCAATATAGAGCAGGATGGCGCTCAACGGTGCGGTGGTGCAAGGGGAGCAAATCAGTCCGGCGATGGCCCCCATTACAAACACGCCGCCTGCCGAGCCTCCCTGCTGACGGTTACTCATCAGCGTTAAGCGAGTCTGCAAAACCGACGGTAACTGCAGGGTAAACAGGCCGAACATTGACAGTGCCAGCAGGATGAAGACCAACGACAAGCCAATAAGGACGTAAGGATGCTGCAGTGCCGCCTGGAACTGTAACCCGGCAGCGGCGACCACAAGGCCGAGTGCCGTGTAGGTCAGGGCCATACCCTGCACGTAAAAAAAGGCCAACAGCAGGGCGCGTGCGGTGGAAAGCCGTTGCTTACCGCCCAGCACGATGCCAGAGATGAGCGGATACATCGGCAGCACGCAGGGGGTAAAGGCAATGCCAATGCCAATCAGTAAGGCCCACAGCGCGGAGAACGGAAGGTCAGCGGGAGCTTCACGCTTCTCGCCCGAAGGAAGAGGAAGAACCGTGGCTGACGCTTTCACTTCACTAAGCGGAACCACCTTTGTTTCAGGTGGATAGCAGAATCCGGCATCCGCGCACCCTTGATAGGTGACGGTCAGCGTCGCGCCTTTATCCGCCTGATTCACCGTGACCGGGACGCTTAAGCGCTGGCGGTAGATTTCACTCTTGCCGTAGAACTCGTCCTCGTGCCATTCGCCAGCGGGCAGCAGTAATGCGTCCACGTTTGCCTGGGCAGGGGTAATGCTCACCTGCTTGCGATAGAGGTAATAGCCCTCTTTCACCTGCCAGGTAAGATTAAGATCATGCTGGTTTTGCTGAAAGTCGAAAACGAACGCCTGGTCGGCAGGAATAAAGTTCGAGCGGCCGGGCGCGTCAAACAACCCGGCAAAAGCTGACGTGCTGCACAGCAGCAGGATCAGCGTAAAGAAGCGTTGAGCCATGAGAGATAGTCGTTATTGCCATGAACTACTGGCAGGACCAGCAGCTCCGGGGTTTGGTAAGGATGATGAGATTTGAGGCAGTCCAGGAGAGCCTGCTGATTCGCCAGATTAGTTTTGAGCAACATCTGAACTTCGTACTCTTGCTCCAGCTTGCCTTCCCAGTAATAAAGGGAGGTTGCGCCGGGTAAAAGCGTGACGCAGGCAGCCAGTTTTTCGGCCAGCACTTTGGCGGCGAGGTCCTGGGCAGAGGCTTCATCAGGGGCGGTACACAGTACGACAACGGCATCAGGCGTGTTCACAAGTCGACCTCCTCATCACGAAAGTCTTCACTATATCACGCAAGGCGATTGCTCATTAATGAAACGGGCCGCAGAGCGGCCCGATTTTAACTATTTTTACAACCACTCACCGTTTACAGCACCACACCGCCGATGATAAAGCCGAGGATCACGCAAAGTGAAATGGCGACCACGCCCGGGATCAGGAACGCGTGGTTAAACACGTACTTGCCGATACGGGTTGAGCCGGTATCGTCCATCTCCACCGCCGCCAGCAGCGTTGGGTAGGTTGGCAGAACGAACAGTGCAGAAACGGCAGCAAACGAGGCGATAGCGGTTAACGGGGTCACGCCCAGCATCAGAGCCGCAGGCATCAGCGCTTTGGTGGTCGCGGCCTGAGAGTAAAGCAGGGTCGCCGCAAAGAACAGCACGACCGCCAGCAGCCACGGGTAGTTATGCAGCAGGTCGCCAGCTACGGTCTGGATGTCGCTAATGTGTGCTTTCACGAAGGTATCACCGAGCCACGCCACGCCCAGCACGCACACGCAGGCGCTCATACCGGATTTGAAGGTGCTGGCGTTCAGCACTTCGCTGGTATCAATTTTACAGGTGATGCTAATCAGCGTTGCGATGGTCAGCATGAACACCACAATCGCTTCGTTACGCGGCAGGACAGGGTTTTGGATCAGCCCCACGGTATCGCTGATGGCTGTCGCATAGAACATGACGGCGACAATCCCAATCAGGAACAGCAGCACGGAGCGTTTCGCATGTGGCTTCAGTTCGAAGACCTGGCTGCCGCGCAGGCTCACTTCACCTTTTGCCAGACGCTCCTGATAAACCGGATCGTCCTTCAGTTCAGCGCCGAGGAAGTTGCACAGCACGGCGGTAATCATCACCGCAATCAGCGTCACCGGGATACAGATCGCCAGCAGCGTCAGGTAGCTCACGCCCATCGGCTCCAGAATACCGGCGAAGAAGACCACCGCAGCGGAAATCGGCGAGGCGGTAATGGCGATCTGGGACGCGACGACGGCAATAGAGAGCGGACGCGACGGACGGATACCCTGTTCTTTCGCCACTTCGGTAATCACCGGCAGCGTAGAGAAGGCGGTGTGGCCAGTACCGGCGAGAATGGTCATAAACCAGGTCACCAGCGGAGCAAGGAAGGTAATGTATTTTGGATGGCGGCGCAGCATACGCTCCGCCAGGCTCACCAGGTAGTCCATACCGCCTGCCACCTGCATGGCGGCGATAGCGGCAATAACTGCCATGATGATTTCGATAACGTCGAACGGGATAGCGCCGGGTTTAATCTGAAAGATAAGGGTAAGAACGAGCACCCCGAGACCACCAGCAAAACCGATGCCGATACCCCCGAGTCTTGCTCCCAAATAAATCGCCAACAAGACGATGACGAGTTCTGCTCCAAACATAAGGACCTTCCTTGCTTATTAACAAGTTGATATTGAATTGTTGTATTTCGGTAACGCCTAAAAAGAAAAAAGGCACGTCACAAGTGACGTGCCTTAAGAAGCCTAGCCTGAACGGTTACTGTTCGCTTTCATCGGTATATCGTTTTGCTTTATATGCCGGGTGCATCAGGTTCTGGGCCGAGAAGATATCGTCCAGCTCAGCTTCGGTCAACAGCCCGCGCTCCAGCACCACTTCACGCACGCTCTTACCGGTTTCGGCGCAAATCTTACCGACGATATCGCCGTTGTGGTGACCGATGAACGGGTTGAGGTAGGTAACGATCCCGATGGAGTTATAGACATAACCTTCACAGACTTCTTTATTCGCTGTGATGCCGTTAATGCATTTTTCCAGCAGGTTGTAGCAGGCGTTGGTCAGGATGTGGATAGATTCAAACATCGCCTGGCCAATCACTGGCTCCATCACGTTCAGCTGCAGCTGACCCGCTTCAGAGGCCATGGTCACGGTTGTATCGTTACCGATGACTTTGAAGCAAACCTGATTCACCACTTCTGGCACAACCGGGTTCACCTTGGCCGGCATGATGGATGAACCCGCCTGCAGTTCTGGCAGGTTGATTTCGTTCAGACCAGCGCGCGGACCGGAAGAGAGCAGGCGCAGGTCGTTACAGATTTTGGACAGTTTCACTGCCAGACGTTTCAGGGCGCTGTGTACCATGACGTAAGCGCCGCAGTCGGAGGTCGCTTCAATGAGGTCTTCTGCAGGCACAACCGGCAGGTTGGACACTTCAGCCAGCTTCTGTACCGCCAGCTGCTGATAGCCATCCGGGGTGTTCAGACGCGTACCGATGGCGGTGGCGCCCAGGTTCACTTCCAGCAGCAGCTCGGAGGTGCGCAGCAGGTTTTTGGTCTCTTCGTTCAGCAGAACGTTAAACGCGTGGAATTCCTGTCCGAGAGTCATCGGCACCGCATCCTGCAGCTGGGTACGACCCATTTTCAGGATGTCCTGGAACTCAACCGCTTTACGCTGGAAGCCGTCACCAAGCTGGTTGATTGCATCCACCAGTTTCACCACGGAAGCATACACCGCGATACGGAAGCCGGTTGGGTAGGCGTCGTTGGTGGACTGGCATTTGTTAACGTGGTCGTTCGGGTTCAGGTACTGGTATTCACCTTTCTGGTGACCCATCAGCTCCAGGCCAATGTTTGCCAGTACTTCGTTAGTATTCATGTTGACGGAGGTGCCCGCGCCGCCCTGATAGACGTCAACCGGGAACTGGTCCATGCATTTGCCGTTGTTCAGCACTTCATCGCAGGCCGCGATAATCGCATTTGCCGCGCTTTTAGGAATGGTTTGCAGCTCTTTGTTGGCCAGTGCTGCGGCTTTCTTCACCATCACCATGCCACGAACAAACTCAGGGATGTCGCTGATTTTGCTGTTGCTGATGTAGAAGTTTTCAATCGCTCTCAGAGTGTGAACACCGTAGTAGGCATCCGCTGGAACTTCCCTGGTACCCAACAAGTCTTCTTCGATACGAATGTTGTTTAACATGTGAACCTTCTTTTCAAGCTGCCGATGGATTGTACTAAACACACAGTATATATGTGGTTTTGAATATTTTCTGGCCGACGATTATTCCCTCAATCAGCCAGATGCTCGAGATCATATGCTGATGATAGCGAATTGCCGTAAGCTGGATCACTTATTATCGAGCCGATTCCATGATAATTATTAATCTGTGAAATGGGTCACCGCTTTAATATTTCCAAAAAAAATATCCGTGCAAACTGATTGAATTTTCGCTAACCGTCACCATCTCATACAAACGCGCGTCGCGAACACATTCAGACAGGGGCCCGATGGCCTCTGCCACACAGGAGATGCCAGTGCGCTGGATACCATTTATTGCTTTCTTTCTCTATGTTTACATTGAGATTTCCATTTTCATCCAGGTTGCCCATGTGCTGGGCGTCCTGCTGACGCTGATTCTGGTGATTTTCACCTCCGTCATCGGCATGTCGCTGGTGCGTAATCAGGGTTTCAAAAATTTCCTGATAATGCAGCAGAAGATGGCCGCAGGCGAAAGCCCGGCGGCGGAGATGATCAAAAGCGTATCGCTGATTATTGCGGGGCTGCTGCTGATTCTGCCGGGGTTCTTCACCGATTTCCTCGGCCTTCTGCTGCTTCTGCCGCTGGTGCAAAAGCACCTGACCATGAAGCTGCTGCCGCATCTGCGCTTTAGCCGTATGCCCGGCGGTGGGTTTAGCACCGGGCCAGGCGACACGTTTGAAGGGGAATATCAGCGCAAGGATGAACAGCACGACCGTTTAGACCATAAAGACGATCGGTGATTGATTTGCCCGGTGGCGCTTCGCTTACCGGGCACTACAGGCGCGTATTGCGCTTCGGTAAAAATACCCACAACACCGTCAGCATGACGATGGCATACAAACTCTTCCATCCCACCATCGCCAGCAACAGCAGGCACAGCAGTCCCCCAACAACCGCCAGTGCTTTATAACGGCCTTTCAGCAAACGGCATCCCGCCAGCATGCACAGCAGGTAGATCATAATAAAAATGCCGTTGGCGTAGACCAGTAGCGTATCCAGATTGATCTTCAGGGCGTAAATGCACAGCGTACTCAGCACGCAGCAGCCCAGTACGGCATTCAGGGCATTCAGCGGCAGCTGGCGTTTAGACAGGCGCGCGAGGCGGTTATCAGGTTTATCCAGCGCCTGCGACCACACCAGACGGGCAAAGCTCTGGATATAAATGTTGAGGCTGGCAAAACAGGCCAGATAGCCGATGACGCAGGCGATCCACAGCGCCTTCACACCAAACAGTTCAACCACGATACCCGGTAGCGATGCCGCGGCGGCGAGATCCACTCCGAACGCGTGGAAGTGCAACACCAGCACGGTACACGCCCAGTAGACCGTACCCGCCAGCAGCAGGCCGATCATCAGCGCACGGGGGAAATCACGTTCAGGCTGCTTAAATTCCGACGCCAGATGGGCAAAGGCTTCCAGGCCGACAAAACACCAGAACATGACGGAGAGTGCGGCAAAAAGTTGCGAGCGGTCGACGTCAGTTACCGCCGGGAAGGGAATCTCCTTTACGGTGATATCGCCCGCCCACCAGATAGCGGCCACAAGCGCGACAATCAGCACCGCAACCAGCGTCTGCAGGTTGGCGCTGGAGCTGGCGCCGCGTGAACCCACCCACCAGACGATAGCCAGCGTCCCCAGCTCGGCCAGCAACAGCTGCTCGTGATGCCAGCCAAACAGCGCCTGCCCAAAACCTGTCGCAATATGCAGCGCCGCCGGGAGGCCAACCGGAATGACGGAGAGAAACAGCCAGCCGGTCACACGCTCCAGCCGTGCGCCAAAGGCCAGACCGACGAAGTGCGCCACGCCGCCCGCGCTGGGGAAATGCCGCCCCAGAATGGCAAACACAATGGCTATCGGGAAAACCAGCACAATCAATACCGGCCACGCCCACAGGCTGTTATTTCCTGCCACCAGCGCCGCCAGCGCGGGTACGGCAAACACGCCCGTACCTAACAAGGAGGTTGAGAGCAGGCCAACGCCCTGCGCCAGCCCCAACTCCTGCTTGAGTCCACTCATTGACATCGCCCTTCCAGTACCAAAAGAGAGGCGATGGTAACACTTTCGCAAATTTTTTTTTCAACTCCCCCTTGAAGGGGTAAAAAGCTATCCCCATCTCTCAGGGCACTAGTCGGAAAACCGCATGCGGGCCGGCGTCATCCATAACTGATAATGACTTTCTCAAAGGAGAGCTATCAATGAGTATTCGTCCGTTACATGATCGTGTGATCGTCAAACGTAAAGAAGTTGAAACCAAGTCTGCTGGCGGCATCGTTCTGACCGGTTCTGCAGCAGCCAAATCAACGCGTGGCGAAATCATCGCTGTCGGTAAGGGCCGCATCCTGGAAAACGGAACTGTGCAGCCGCTGGACGTTAAAGTTGGTGACATCGTAATTTTCAACGATGGCTACGGCGTGAAATCCGAGAAGATCGACAATGAAGAAGTGTTGATCATGTCCGAGAGCGACATTCTGGCAATTGTTGAAGCGTAATTTACGCACGAGAATTTGAGGAAATAAGAACATGGCAGCTAAAGACGTAAAATTCGGTAACGACGCTCGTGTAAAAATGCTCCGCGGCGTAAACGTACTGGCAGATGCAGTTAAAGTGACCCTGGGCCCGAAAGGCCGTAACGTAGTGCTGGATAAATCCTTCGGCGCGCCAACCATCACCAAAGATGGTGTTTCTGTAGCACGTGAAATCGAGCTGGAAGACAAGTTCGAAAACATGGGCGCGCAGATGGTAAAAGAAGTTGCCTCTAAAGCGAACGACGCTGCAGGCGACGGTACCACCACCGCGACCGTTCTGGCGCAGGCGATTATCACCGAAGGTCTGAAAGCCGTTGCGGCGGGCATGAACCCAATGGATCTGAAACGTGGTATCGACAAAGCTGTCGCCTCCGCTGTTGAAGAACTGAAAGCGCTGTCCGTACCGTGCTCTGACTCTAAAGCCATTGCTCAGGTTGGTACTATCTCCGCTAACTCCGACGAAACCGTAGGTAAACTGATCGCTGAAGCGATGGACAAAGTCGGTAAAGAAGGCGTGATCACCGTTGAAGACGGTACCGGTCTGGAAGACGAACTGGACGTGGTTGAAGGTATGCAGTTCGACCGCGGTTACCTGTCCCCATACTTCATCAACAAGCCAGAAACTGGTGCTGTTGAGCTGGAAAGCCCGTTCATTCTGCTGGCTGACAAGAAAATCTCCAACATCCGCGAAATGCTGCCAGTACTGGAAGCCGTTGCTAAAGCAGGCAAACCGCTGGTTATCATCGCTGAAGACGTTGAAGGCGAAGCGTTGGCAACGCTGGTGGTTAACACCATGCGCGGCATCGTGAAAGTGGCTGCGGTTAAAGCACCTGGCTTCGGCGATCGCCGTAAAGCGATGCTGCAGGATATCGCTACCCTGACCGGCGGTACCGTCATCTCCGAAGAGATCGGTATGGAGCTGGAAAAAGCGACCCTGGAAGACCTGGGCCAGGCGAAACGCGTTGTGATCAACAAAGACACCACCACCATCATCGACGGCGTGGGTGAAGAAGCCGCTATTCAGGGCCGCGTGGGTCAGATCCGTAAGCAGATCGAAGAAGCGACTTCCGACTACGACCGTGAAAAACTGCAGGAGCGCGTAGCGAAACTGGCGGGCGGCGTTGCGGTAATCAAAGTCGGTGCCGCGACCGAAGTTGAAATGAAAGAGAAAAAAGCACGCGTTGACGATGCCCTGCACGCGACCCGTGCTGCGGTAGAAGAAGGCGTGGTTGCTGGTGGTGGTGTCGCGCTGGTGCGTGTTGCCGCTAAACTGGCTGGCCTGACCGCTCAGAACGAAGACCAGAATGTGGGTATTAAAGTTGCGCTGCGCGCAATGGAAGCCCCACTGCGTCAGATCGTTTCTAACGCTGGTGAAGAGCCATCTGTAGTTGCGAACAACGTGAAAGCGGGCGAAGGTAACTACGGTTACAACGCAGCAACTGAAGAATACGGCAACATGATCGACTTCGGTATCCTGGATCCAACGAAAGTAACCCGTTCTGCTCTGCAGTACGCGGCATCTGTCGCTGGCCTGATGATCACCACCGAGTGCATGGTAACCGATATGCCTAAAGGCGATGCACCGGACTTAGGTGCTGCTGGCATGGGCGGCATGGGCGGTATGGGCGGCATGATGTAATCATGCGTTCTACGTCGTAGAATGTGAAAAACCCCCGGGCAGAGATGCTCGGGGGTTTTTCTTTTGGTCATCTTTTAGGTATAAGATTTACACACGGACAACTACTGTCCAGCTTATTGAAAACGAGGAATAACATGCGCGTAAAAGTCTGTGCAGGGATTGTAGGGGCAGCATTGCTGCTGGCGGGTTGTAGCTCCAGCAATGAGCTGTCGGCAGCGGGCCAGGGCGTTCGCTTTGTGGAAGATAAGCCTGGCAGTGAATGCCAGCTGTTAGGCACGGCAACCGGTGAGCAAAGCAACTGGATGTCAGGTCAGCATGGCGAAGAAGGTGGCTCAATGCGCGGTGCGGCGAATGCCCTGCGTAACCAGGCTGCGGCAATGGGCGGGAACGTGATTTACGGCGTGAGCAGCCCAACGCAGAGTATGCTGTCCAGCTTCGTGCCGACCGCCAGCCAGATGAACGGCCAGGTCTACAAGTGCCCAAATTGAGTTAACTTGCTGATGGCGCTGCGCCCGGACCCTGTAGGGCAGGTAAGCGTAGCGCCACCTGCCTTTTAGTGTTGCCGCAGCTGCAAATCCAGCGGCGTCTTGCTCGGCTCTCCGCCAATCTCGCGTGCCAGCTTCGGCACCATATAGCCTGAAACCAGCGTTAACAGTTCGCGCATAATCTGCCGGGCTTCTTCATCCGTCACCATGAAATGGGCCGCGCCCTGAACGCGATCCAGCACGTGCAGGTAATAGGGCATCACGCCCGCATCAAACAGGGCATTGCTCAGATCGGCCAGCACGCGGGCGCTATCATTGACGCCTCGCAGCAGCACGCTCTGGTTCAGCAGCGTTACGCCTGCTTTACGCAGACGCGCCATTGCCGAGCGAAACGCATCGTCAATTTCGTTCGCGTGGTTGATATGGTTCACCAGCAGCACCTGCAAGCGAGACTGCTCCAGGCGTGAGACCAGCCCATCGGTGATCCGCGCCGGAATAACAATCGGTAAACGGCTGTGAATGCGCAGGCGCTTGATGTGCGGGATGGCTTCAAGCTCGGTCAGCAGCCAGTCCAGCTCATGATCTTTCGCCATCAGCGGGTCGCCGCCGGAAAAAATAATCTCATCCAGCTCCGGATGGTCGGCGATATAGTCCAGCGCGACCTGCCAGTTGCGTTTATTGCCCTGATTTTCGGCGTAAGGGAAGTGCCGACGGAAGCAATAACGACAATTTACCGCACAGCCGCCTTTTACCAGCAGCAGGGCGCGGTTGAGATACTTGTGCAGCAAACCCGGCACCACGCTGTTCTGCTCTTCCAGCGGATCGGTGCTATAACCCGGCGCGGTGATAAACTCATCCTGCGAAGTAAGCGTTTGTTTCAAAAGTGGATCGTCGGGGTTGCCTTTCTCCATCCGCGCCACAAACGCACGGGGAACGCGCAGGGCGAATAGGCGCTTTGCCTCGCGGCCTGCAAGCAACTCTGGGTGCTGATCGAGGTCTAAAAGACGCAGCAATTCATCAGGACTGGTGATTACATCGGCAAGTTGCGATAACCAATCTTCTCTGGACGGGGTGTTTAGGGTTACAATATGCGCCATTTTGTGGCTTAGCTACCAGTTAACAAATTTAGAGGGCCTTATGGCAACGTACTATAGCAACGATTTTCGTGCTGGTCTTAAAATCATGATGGACGGCGAACCGTACGCGGTTGAAGCCAGCGAATTCGTTAAACCAGGTAAAGGCCAGGCATTCGCACGCGTTAAGCTGCGCCGTCTGCTGACCGGTACCCGTGTTGAGAAAACCTTCAAGTCTACTGACTCCGCTGAAGGCGCTGATGTTGTTGATATGAACCTGACCTATCTGTACAACGACGGTGAGTTCTATCATTTCATGAACAACTCCACTTTCGAACAGCTGTCTGCTGATGAGAAAGCGGTAGGTGACAGCGCTAAATGGCTGCTGGATCAGGCTGAGTGCATCGTGACCCTGTGGAACGGCCAGCCTATCGCTGTGACCCCACCAAACTTCGTAGAACTGGAAATCGTTGAAACCGATCCAGGTCTGAAAGGTGATACCGCAGGTACCGGCGGTAAACCAGCCAAACTGTCTACCGGCGCCGTGGTTAAAGTGCCACTGTTCGTACAGACTGGCGAAGTGATCAAAGTGGATACCCGCTCCGGCGAATACGTATCCCGCGTGAAGTAATTTACGTCATGATTGAAGGCGCAGCGCCCGCTGCGCCTGATTTTTGCAGGCAGGGATGATGAAACGGACCGTTAAAATTCTGCTTCTGTTAGCGCTTTCCAGTGCATTGCTTTCCGGCTGTAACACCACGCGTGGAATGGGGCAAGATATCCAGGAACTCGGTCATATCATTTCTCACGCCGCCAGTTAAGCTCTTCTAATTTTCCTAAAAATGCTTCCTTTTCCGTCAATCGGCGGGATCTTGTCTATTCTTAAGTTGCTATACACAAAATAACTTTGGCTATAAAAGGAAGATATTATGGTTAAGAAGACAATTGCAGCGATCTTTTCAGTCCTGGTACTTTCTTCAGTATTAACGGCCTGTAATACCACGCGTGGCGTTGGTCAGGATATTTCTGAAGGTGGTAGCGCAATCTCTGGTGCGGCCACAAAAGCGCAGCAGTAATTAACATACGGTACGAGACCTGCCGGGTTTCGTACCGTCAGCTTTCTGATTCCTGCAGGGATAAGAACGGAGAAAAACGTGTATCCATATGCAGTTTCATGCGGATATTGCGTTTGTAGGTATAAACCGTTTTTCCATTGATACTCAGGTGAGCGGCAATTTTTTGATTGCTTGCACCGTCCATCCACAATGTCAGTACCTTCTCTTCCTGTCGGGTCAGCAAGGGGGCAGCCGCCGTTGGCCTGTCAGCGCTGGCGCGCGAGATTAATGCGTCGTTGATAGTCGTTGCCACTTCTTCGAGACTGGCGTTTTTCAACAGCGACGACCACACCGGGAACTGTCCGAGCCAGTCGGTCATGCCGCGCTCCTCTCCCGATTGCAGCAAAATAAACGGTAAACGTTCACTGGCGTTCAGCAACGACGAGAGCTGCTGAAAATGGTGAATATCCTGCCTGAAGCCGTAAAGATCGGCGATAACCAGCGTGGGTTTCCATTGCAGAATGTGTTCCCTGGCAAGAAACAGATTATTCAGCCCGGTCACAACGTAATGTCCCGGGAACAAACCGGAATGATTGAGCCATGCTTCAAACCCCGTGCGGGTGAAGTGACAACGGTCAATCAAGAGAATTTTGAACATATTTTATTCGCAGTCGGCTAGTGGTTTGGCTTCCTGCCATCAGAAAGCACATCATCATAGAGAAGTCGGATGAGTGCTAAATGCCGGAACTACGCGCCATACTGCGGCTATTTCTTGCCTTAACGTGTTCAGCAAAAAATGATTGAAAAAAAATAGCACGCTAACCACAATATGGGGCGTAATCTCTGCCTTACGGGACGACCCGTAAGCGTT
Source organism: Enterobacter sp. 3U4 (assembly GCF_057224565.1). Classification (NCBI taxonomy): domain Bacteria; kingdom Pseudomonadati; phylum Pseudomonadota; class Gammaproteobacteria; order Enterobacterales; family Enterobacteriaceae; genus Enterobacter; species Enterobacter sp. 3U4. The sequence goes on along the minus strand of NZ_CP136665.1, from coordinate 3,573,291 downwards.
TCTTTCACCGGGGACGGCCCCAACTTGAATTAAGTTAAGGAGCCTGAAATGTCCTGGATCATTCTTTTTATTGCTGGCCTGCTCGAAGTGGTATGGGCGATTGGTCTCAAATACACCCACGGATTTACCCGTCTGACGCCCAGCGTCATTACCGTCACCGCAATGATCGTGAGTATTGTGCTGTTATCCTGGGCAATGCGCTCGCTGCCTGTGGGAACGGCTTATGCCGTCTGGACGGGCATTGGTGCGGTGGGGGCCGCCATCACCGGCATTCTGCTGCTGGGAGAGTCAGCGAGTCTGGCGCGTATCGCCAGCCTCGCCTTGATTGTGGCCGGGATTATTGGGCTGAAGCTCAGCACCCATTAATGGGGCTGTTTTACCCAGATGAGTTTTGACACATCAAACCCTTGCCGGGTCGCGACGTCCAGCATCTGCTGTTTCATTTCTGACGAAATAGCTGGCGTGCGGGAAAGTATCCACAGATAGTCGCGATCCGGACCGCAGACCAGCGCGTGACGGTACTCTTTGTCGAGTGCGATCACGTTATAGCCGCCATAAAACGGGCCAAAGAAAGAGACTTTGAGCGCGGCCCGTCGCGGGTCGCCCGTGAAGTACGCTTTCCCAATCGACTGCTGCCACATCTCGCGATCGGGATTATAGCCCCGGTTGATCACCTGAATACCGCCATCATCCATCGGGCTGTAATTCGCAGTGACCTTCTCTAAGCCCTGCTCAAACCGATGGTCGAGGCGCGCGATTTCATACCATGTTCCAAGGAAGCGTTGTGCATCGAAAGGCGTGACGACGGTAACGCCAGGCGGTGGGGTAGGGGAACTGCAGGCAACCACTAAAAACGCGGCTGTCACCGCGGCGATAACAGGCAGAATGCGCATAGGAGTTTCCTTACTGTTTTTTGTTAAGTGTAGATGACGGCAAGGAAAATGTGGTTTTTATGCGGTGCGTTTCTCCGGGTGGCCACCCCTGGGATTTTGTTGGCCGGGTAAGCGTTAGCGCCACCCGGCAATGTTTACTACAGCGCGCTCAAAATACGGTATGCCGCATCAACGCGTGCCGGGTTCGGATAGCTTTTATTCGCCAGCATCACAATGCCGAGCTGCTTTTCAGGAATAAAGGCCACGTAGCTGCCAAATCCGCCGGTAGATCCTGTTTTGTGGACCCAGGACGCGTTGACCGGGGGCGCCGGTGGATTCACTTCTCTCGCAGGCAGCGGTGCCAGCGCCACCTTATTGTCGCTGCCTTCAACCACGGTTTTGGCATCGACCGGCCAGTTAAGCATTTCCCAGCCTAACCCCTGATACATGGCCCCCACGCGCCAGTAGCGAGACTGCGCCAGGGCAATGCCTTTCCTGAGTGAACTATCCTGAAGCGAGTCCGGCTTCATGTTGACCATCACCCAGCTTGCCATATCCTGCACGTTGGTTTTTACGCCATAGGCTTCTGCATCCAGCATTCCTGGCGAAACGTGGACCGCTTTACCGTCGCGGTATCCCCAGGCGTAATGCGCCTCTTCCGTTTTCGGAACGTTAATCCAGGTATGGTTCAGCTTGAGTGGCTTAAAGACCCGCGTCGTTATGGCCTGCTCATAGCTCATGCCGGAAGGTTTGACCGCCAGCGCGCCAAAAAGACCGATGCTGGCATTGGCGTAAAGACGCGTGGTGCCCGGCTTCCACTGCGGCTGCCAGTTTTGATAAAAGCGCAGCAGAGCGGCATTATCCGTGACCTCATCCGGTATCTGTAACGGCAGACCGCCTGCGGTATAGGTTGCCAGATCCAGCATGCGAATACCCTGCCACTGTTTGCCCGTCAGTTCAGGCCAGTATTTTGTCACCGGATCGCCCAGCGATATTTCACCGCGAGAAATGGCATCGCCACCCAATACGCCGGTAAAGGTTTTACTTATAGAGCCCAGCTCGAACAAGGTTTGTGGGGTAACAGGTTTGTTTGCTGCAACATCGGCTTTACCGAAGGTAAAGTAGTGCGGCTGACCCTGATAAATCACCGCCACCGCCATACCCGGGATGGCCTGCGCTTTCATCAGCGGCGTAACGGTACGTTCCACCACCTCAGCCAGCTGTTTTTCGGACATCGGTGCGGCGAATGCAGAGCTGGCAACGCTGAGCAGCAGGGCACAGCTTAGGGATTTTGTCATCATCAGTTATCTTCCGTAATAGCAGTTCAAGGGAGTGTCCGGGCCCGTCAGACCGCTGTAGTCTGTTGGATTTGACTATGGCTGACAAACGGTTAAATTTAGCATTAGCTGTTAATTTTTCTAACGGACGAGACCATGACGCGCAGCTATCTTCCTCTTAATTCCCTGCGGGCGTTCGAAGCTGCTGCCAGGCACCTCAGTTTTACTCATGCCGCTATCGAGCTGAATGTCACCCATTCCGCGATTAGCCAGCACGTAAAGGCGCTTGAGCAGCACCTTAACTGCCAGCTGTTTGTCCGCGTTTCGCGAGGGCTGATGTTGACCACCGAAGGCGAGAATTTGCTGCCGGTGCTGAATGACTCGTTCGATCGTATCGCCGGAATGCTGGATCGCTTTGCCAGCCAGCGCGCTCAGGAGAAGCTCAAAATAGGTGTGGTAGGGACTTTTGCCACGGGTGTTTTATTCTCGCTGCTCGCGGACTTTCGCCGCTGCTATCCGCATATTGATCTTCAGCTTTCCACCCATAACAATCGCGTCGATCCTGCGGCTGAAGGGCTTGATTACGCCATTCGCTACGGTGGCGGCGCGTGGCATGGAACCGATGCTGAATTCCTTTGCCCTGCGCCGCTGTCTCCGCTCTGTACACCTGACATAGCTTCAGTTCTTAAAAGCCCGGCAGATATCCTGAAGTTTACCCTGCTGCGTTCTTACCGGCGCGACGAGTGGGCTGCGTGGATGCAGGCAGCGGGTGAACATCCTCCCTCGCCGACGCACCGGGTGATGGTGTTTGATTCGTCCGTGACCATGCTGGAAGCGGCCCAGGCAGGCGTCGGGATTGCCATTGCGCCTGTCGACATGTTTACCCATTTACTCAGCAGCGAGCGCATCGTGCAGCCGTTTGCAACGCAGATTGACCTCGGCAGCTACTGGCTCACAAGACTACAGTCACGAACAGAAACGCCCGCAATGCGCGAGTTTGCCCAGTGGCTGGTGGGAAAGATGCAGAATTAAAAGGCCCGCCGGATGGCGGGCCAGAAGCGTCAGATGGTGACCACGGCTATCAGCGTCACCACGGTCAGGATGGTCGCCAGACCGTAGAACACCCATTTACCGCTCGGGACATGGATCTTCAGGTCATGCATCGCATGGTGAATACGGTGCAGACCACACCACAGCGGCAGGACGATCATCAGGAAGATGAACACGCGACCGATAAAGCTGCCCGCGAACGCCAGTACGCGCTCGTAGCTCAGCGCATCGCCCGGGAACAGCCCCAGCGGCAGCATAATGCCGACCAGCAGGATGATGACGGGGGCGATGATGGCACTCCACATGCCGCCTGCGCCAAACAGGCCCCAGAAGACCGGCTCGTCAGAACGTTTTGGATTTGGATTGATCACAGGTGTCTCCTTACCAGAACAGTGCGACAAACAGAATGACCACAGTGACCAGAATCGTCACCGCCCAGAGCCCTTTAATCACCGGCTCTGGCCCCATTTTCTCGCCTTTTACAATGATGTTCGCCGCTTTTGGCGCCAGTTCAAACCAGGTTTTGGTATGAAGCAGCGCGGCCGCGAGCACGATCAGGTTCAGAACCACAATGATCGGGTTTTGCAGGAAACCGACAAAGCTGGTCCAGGTTTCCGGGCCGTGCTTGAGGGCAAAAACGCCGTACATCAGCTCAAGGCTGAACCAGACCGCCGGTACCGCCGTGCCTTCACGCAGCATATAGAAGCGATAAAACGGCAGGTTTTTCCACCAGGTGGACGGCATTGGCCGCACATAGGCTTTGCGTTTAGTCGTCATCATGCACTCCTTAGCGTGGTTTCAGGGTAGCGATAAGAAAGTCTTTCGAGCTTTCCACTTTACCCTGCTGAATAGCGGCGGCCGGGTCGACGTGCTTCGGACACACTTCGGAGCAGTAGCCCACAAAGGTACAGCTCCAGACGCCGTTCTGGCTGTTTAGCTGCGCCATACGTTCTTTTTTGCCGTGGTCGCGGCTGTCCTCGTTATAGCGGTGCGCCAGGGTAATGGCGGCCGGGCCGATGAACTCCTTGTTCAGGCCAAACTGTGGACAGGCGGCGTAGCAAAGGCCGCAGTTGATGCAGCCGGAGAACTGATGGTATTTCGCCATCTGCGCCGGGGTCTGGGTGTTTGGCCCCTGATCCGGCGTGCGTGGGTTACCAATGATGTACGGCTTAATCGCTTCCAGGCTTTCGATAAAGTGGGTCATATCGACCACCAGATCGCGTTCAATCGGGAAGTTGCCCAGCGCTTCGACCTTAATGCCTTTGGTGTACTCGCGCAGGAAGGTCTTACAGGCCAGCTTCGGCACCTTGTTGACCATCATGCCGCAGGAGCCGCAGATCGCCATGCGGCAGGACCAGCGGTAGCTCAGGTCTGGCGCCAGGTTGTCTTTGATATAGCCGAGCGCGTCCAGCAGGGAGGTTTGCTCGTCATAAGGCACTTCATAGAAAGCGCTGTGCGGTGCGGCGTCCACTTCCGGATTGTAGCGCACCACTTCAACCTTCATTTTTTGCATCTCAGCCATTCGCCTTCTCCTTCTTCTCGGCGGCTTCTGCTTCTGCACCGTACACGCGTTTAGCCGGCGGCAGCGTGGTGATTTTCACGTCGCTGTAGTCCAGACGTGTGGTGCCATCCGCATCGCGCCAGGCGAGAGTGTGTTTCAGGAAATTGACGTCGTCACGTTCGGTACAGCCTTCGTCCAGACGCTGGTGGGCCCCACGCGACTCTTTGCGCGCCAGCGCAGAGTGCGCCATACATTCCGCGACGTTCAGACCGTGGCCCAGCTCGATGGTGTAGAGCAGGTCGGTGTTGAATACGCTGGAGGTATCGGTGATGCGCACACGCTTGAAGCGCTCCTGCAGCTCAGCCAGCTTGTCGACGGTTTTTTGCATTAGCTCTGGCGTACGGTAAATACCGCAGCCTTCTTCCATCGACAGGCCCATCTCGTCGCGGATCTTAGACCAGTTCTCGTTACCCTCCTGGTTCACCAGGTCTTTCAGGCGTTTTTCAACGTCTGCGACCTGCGCATCCAGCGCGGAACCGTTGGCTTCGCCTGCTGTAGCCGCCCGCTCCATCGCGCGCTCGCCCGCCATGCGGCCAAAGACGACCAGCTCTGCCAGCGAGTTAGACCCGAGACGGTTGGCGCCGTGCAGACCCACGGAGGAACACTCGCCGACGGCGAACAGGCCTTTAATGCGGGTTTCGCACTGCTGGTCGGTTTCGATCCCGCCCATGGTATAGTGCGCCGTTGGGCGTACCGGAATCGGCTCTTTCACCGGGTCGACACCGACGTAGGCTTTTGCCAGCTCGCAGATGAACGGCAGACGTTCCAGCAGTTTCTTCTCGCCCAGATGACGCAGGTCGAGATAGACCACATCGCCGCGCGGCGTGGAGATGGTATTGCCCTTGCGCCACTCGTGCCAGAAGGCCTGAGAGACTTTGTCGCGCGGGCCGAGTTCCATGTATTTGTTCTTCGGCTCGCCGAGAGGGGTTTCCGGGCCCATGCCGTAATCCTGCAGATAGCGGTAGCCGTTTTTATTGACCAGAATACCGCCTTCACCGCGACAGCCTTCCGTCATCAGAATGCCGGAGCCCGGCAGGCCGGTTGGGTGATACTGCACAAACTCCATATCGCGCAGCGGCACGCCGTGGCTCAGCGCCATGCCCATGCCGTCGCCGGTGACGATGCCGCCGTTGGTGTTATAACGATAAACGCGGCCCGCACCGCCCGTTGCCATTACCACCGCATTGGCGCGGATCTGGACAAGCGTGCCTTCCATCATGTTCATCGCCACCAGGCCGCGCGCGTGTCCGTCATCGACCAGTATGTCGAGGACGAAATGTTCATCGAAGCGCTGAATTTGTGGGAACTGAAGGGAGGTCTGGAACAGGGTATGGAGCATGTGGAAGCCGGTTTTATCGGCGGCGAACCAGGTGCGTTCAATCTTCATTCCGCCAAAGCGGCGAACGTTGACGCTGCCGTCCGGACGGCGGCTCCACGGACATCCCCACTGTTCAAGCTGGGTCATTTCCGTTGGACAATGATGAACAAAGTAGTCAACGACATCCTGTTCGCAAAGCCAGTCGCCCCCTGCAACCGTGTCGTGGAAATGGTATTCAAAGCTGTCATGATCCTGCGCAACGGCGGCGGACCCTCCTTCTGCGGCCACCGTGTGGCTGCGCATTGGATAGACTTTTGAAATCAATGCGATTTTAGCGTTGGGATTAGCTTGCGCTGCAGCAATCGCAGCACGTAATCCAGCCCCGCCAGCGCCTATTACGGCAAGATCGGCCTGAAAAGTTTGCACGACATTCCTCCAGATTTTTGTTATTTCGCAACGCGACAAACTAAAGGTAGTTCACCCGTCCAAAAGGACGATTGCGAAAGCGTTTCCACTGCTCCTTTATGGGTAAAACAGTATAACCGTGTAGAAGTCAGGGAAATTTGACGTGTTCGATTTTTTTGCTGTTCTGTCCGGCGATTTATCATTGAGATTGATGAATTGCATCACGCAATTGTTCACCTAAGTGAAATGCGCTTTTTTACTGCGCAAAATTTGTCTCTGTCCGTGCTAACGAGTAGACTTCGTGCCCTTGTCTGAAATCGGAGAACAACTCATGAGCGAAACGGCCACCTGGCAGCCGAGCGCATCCATCCCTAATCTGTTAAAACGCGCTGCAATTATGACGGAGATCCGCCGTTTCTTTGCCGACCGCGGCGTCCTGGAGGTGGAAACCCCGTGCATGAGTCAGGCAACGGTAACGGATATTCATCTGGTCCCGTTTGAAACCCGTTTTGTTGGCCCCGGCCACTCTCAGGGCATGAATTTGTATCTGATGACCAGCCCGGAATACCACATGAAGCGTCTGCTGGCGGCGGGGTGTGGTCCGGTCTATCAGCTGTGCCGTAGTTTCCGTAATGAAGAGATGGGTCGTCACCACAACCCGGAATTCACCATGCTGGAGTGGTACCGCCCGCATTATGATATGTACCGCCTGATGAACGAGGTGGACGATCTGCTGCAGCAGGTCCTGGAGTGCCCAGAAGCTGAAACGCTCTCTTATCAGCAGGCCTTCCAGCGCTATCTGGAAATCGATCCGCTGTCGGCGGACAAAACCCAGCTGCGCGAAGTGGCGGCAAAACTGGATCTGAGCAACGTGGCGGATACCGAAGAAGATCGCGACACGCTGCTGCAGCTGCTGTTCACTTTCGGCGTTGAACCGCAGATTGGCAAAGACCGTCCGACGTTTGTCTATCACTTCCCGGCAAGCCAGGCCTCACTGGCGCAGATCAGTACCGAAGATCATCGTGTCGCAGAGCGTTTCGAGGTTTATTACAAAGGTATCGAGCTGGCGAACGGCTTCCATGAACTGACTGATGCCCGCGAGCAGCAGCAGCGCTTCGAGCAGGATAACCGCAAGCGCGCCGCGCGCGGTCTGCCGCAGCAGCCTATTGATGTTAATCTGCTTGAAGCATTAAAAGCAGGTCTGCCGGATTGCTCCGGCGTGGCGCTGGGTGTTGACCGTCTGGTGATGCTGGCCCTGGGCGCAGAGCAGCTTGGCGATGTGATTGCGTTTACCGTAGATCGAGCCTGACGCCAGTTAACCCTCTCCCGTGGGAGAGGGTAGCCCCGCTTACCTTACAAACTCCCCGCCGGGCGCGTACGCGCCGCTGACGTCAGCGTTCTTCCCGTTTTACGCCCGTCCAGGCTTTCCAGACGCATCTGGAACGGTGGGAACGGCATATCAATACCGTGCTCGCGGAAGCCCGCCAGAATCAGCTGGTGGATCTCATGGCGTAGCGGCATACGGTGTCCCATTTCGGCGGCGTAGATACGCAGCTCGAAAATCTGGATCCCCTGCTGTAAATCCACAAGGAAGACTTCAGGTGCCGGGTTGTCGATCACCAGCGAGCAGCGCTCAGCAGCGGTGTAGAGGATCTGGGTGACCTCTTCGCTGTTAGCGTCCGACGGTGCTGGTACCGTCAGCACCACACGGGTAACGGAGTCTGACAATGACCAGTTGATGAACTGCTCGGTAATAAACGCCTTGTTTGGCACGATGATCTCTTTCCGATCCCAGTCGCTGATCGTCGTCGCACGAGTGTTGATCTTCGTGATGCTGCCGGTCAGATCGCGGATCGTGACGGTATCGCCAATACGGATCGGTTTTTCGAACAGAATAATCAGGCCAGAGATGAAGTTGGCGAAGATCTCCTGTAAGCCAAAGCCTAACCCGACGCCGAGCGCTGCGACGAGCCACTGGAGCTTCGACCACTCAATGCCGATCATCGAGAAGCCAACCAGCCCGCCAAACAGCATGATCAGATACTTGGTAATGGTCGTGATCGCATAGCCCGTACCCGGCGTCAAATCCAGATGCTGCAGCAGCGCCAGCTCCAGCAGCGCCGGGAAGTTGCGCACCAGCTGCGTGGTGATGATCAGCACCAGAATGGCAATCAGCACCGCCCCTAAGGTAATCGGCTCCAGGCTTTCAACGCCCTGCACCGTGGACGTCACGTCCCAGAGAGAGATGTTTTCCAGGAAGCCAAACGCGGAGTGGATCTCTGACCACAGGAAGATCACCGACAGGAGGGCAATCAGCATCAGGATAGAACGGACCAGGCGCAGGGACTGGGTACTGATGGCATCCAGATCCAGTTCGACTTCGTCCGCTTCCGTTGTGCCTTCCGTACTGTTGACGTGGTTTGGCTCTTCTTCACCCCGCGCACGCTGGGCGAGGATCTCCGCCCGACGATGCTTGGCTCGGTCAAAGGCCAGACGGCGGCGCTGGATCAGCATCCAGCGGCGGATCACGTGGTATACGACCAGCAGCAGGAACCAGATGGCCACCGAGGTTTCCAGCCTCGCCAGCAGCGCCTGCGCGGTTGCCAGATAGCCCACCGCGGCTGCCAGCATCGCAAACAGCGGCGCGCTAAGCAGCAGGTTCCAGAGCAGCCGGTTGAACATATTGTCGCCGCTGCCGGTTTTATCCAGATAGAGCGGAATACCCGCGCGCTTCAGGCTGAGCGTGACGATGGCCAGCGCTCCACATATCAGCATAAAGCAGAGGCGGCCCAGCGAGCCTGAGAATTCGCGGTCGTTAAGATTATCGAACATGATCAGCGCCATAATCAGCGGCACAATCAGCCCGATGCTCATCAGATAATAACGCATGGCGCGCGCCACGCGATTACGCGGCCAGCCAAAGTGGGCGATGAACAGGCCATTGGGACGTGCGAAGGTGGCGCAAATCATCACCACCCACAGCAGCGGCACCGTGGCGGTGACGCCATCGCCAATCGCTACCGCGAGCGGATAGGGCCAGGCTTCACGCAGTCCGTAGCCCAGCGTCATCCACAGCACCGGCAGCGGGGAGGCGACGAGAATCGACCAGAATACGGTGCGCAGCGTCAGCCAGAAGTGATCCTGGGTAACCTTCCCCACCCGGGAGCTGGAACGCTCGAGGAAGCGGGTGAAATGTCTGCGCGAGTAAATGCTGAAGCCCACCAGAATCAACGCCCCCAGCAGCGGGAAAATGGTCTCTTTGCTGGTGAGCATCATCACGCTGGCCTGTCCCAGCTGGCTGAAGGTATCCAGCGAAATCAGACGGCGCAGATCCTGGACAATCTCAATTGGCCACGAGAAGGTCATCGGACGCACGTCTGACGTCCAGAAGAGATAACGGTGCGTCGCCTCGTTTACCTCTTTCAGCGCATCTTCCAGCTGGCTGTTGGAAACTTTTAGCTTGGTCAGCTCCAGAATCAGCGTATCCCCGCCCTGAAGCAGAGAGTTCAGCAGTTCACGCTGGGTACGCATCTGGGCTTCAAGAATGCGGTTTTGCTCGCTGGTCAGAGGCTGTCCGTCAGCCTGACGGATCTGGCGGATTTGCGGCTGCTTATTGAGAAGATCTTCAAAATGCAGCCGCTGAACGCGCAGCTGGGCCATTTCGGTATCCAGCTGCTGCGGCTTGGGCATTTCCGGCAGCCGCGCGACCTGGGCGCGCAGCGCTTCGCCCAGCAGGTTTGACGATCCGAGCCACTGGGACTGCTCGCGCAGGGTGTTAAGCGCCTGACGAACCTGAAGGGTTTGATTGGTGGCCTGACGCTGCTGAGACGCCACCAGATCCATACGCTGCGCCTGTTGGTTCAGCGCGGCCGAAAGCTCACGGTTGACCTTAAACTGCTGGACGATGCCGGCAGGCAGGTTATCGCTGTTTTCTGCCAGCAGCTCGGTACTTTCCAGCGCGCGCTCCGCTTCACGCTGGCGCTGGCTGTTGAGCTGGTTGCGCAGGGCCTGAAGGTATGCGTCCAGCTGCTCGCTCTGCTTCTGAGCGAGTTCTGAGCGCATCCGCGACAGCTCCTGGCGGTTATTGGCGGAAAGCTGCGCCAGCTCCAGCTCATCGACAAGAGCCTTCAGGCGAGCCGATTCTGCCTGCAGGCCCAGATTTTGGGCCTGAGCCTGTGGCGTATTGCCGCTTTGCGTACCCACGCGGCGCTCAACTTCATTAAGCTGGCGACGGGCGTCGGTTTGCTGCTGCGGAAGCTGGCTGAGGGAGTCGGCAATTTCGCGCGCTCGCTCCTGCTCCTGCTGAGCAAGGCGGCTCTTTTCCAGAAGCTGGCTGCTGACCTGCAGGATCTCCTGATTCAGCGCGTCGGAGGTCATCCCTGCGGGCACATCGCGCGGTTCGTCACGCAAATTATTGAGCTGCGCGCGCAGCGTCTGCGAGAGTTTGGGGAAGTTGTCGATAACCTGCTGATACTGCTGAGCTCGTTCAAGCGAGCCTTTCCGCTCCTCAAGCGCGTTCAGGGCAGCCTGGAGCGACTCGACGGTCTCTGGCTGAGCGGGTTTGGCCGCTTTGGCCTGCTCCAGTTCCTGGGTTATCTGTTTGGCGTCGGGGGCTGTCGCTGCGTACGCCCCCATGCTGAGGCACCAGGCCATCAGTAGAACGATAATCGGGCGCACGTCAGCGATCCTTCTGTTGTTAGCCTTCGTCTTTTTTGTCGTCAACCAGCGGGCTGGCGTCATGCTCGGCATTGATCTCTTCCTGTGACAGCGGCGCTGGTTCTGCATCCGGCGTCACGACAGTTTCGGTAGAGATTGCCAGAGGCTGGCCCAGTTTGGTGACCGACAGGCTTTCGAGCTGTTCAGCCAGCTTCACTTTGCCCGGCGCAAACAGGTTGATTACGGTAGAGCCCAGCTTGAAGCGACCCATCTCCTGACCCTTCAGCAGGGCCACCGAGCCTTCCGCTTCACCGGCAGGCCAGGTCCAGCGTTTGATCACGCCTTCGCGCGGTGGGGTGATGGTGCCAGCCCAGACGGTTTCGATGCTGCCAACGATGGTCGCACCCACCAGAATCTGTGCCATAGGGCCAAATTCAGTATCGAACAGACAGATGACGCGTTCGTTACGGGCAAACAGGTTCGGCACGTTCTGCGCGGTCAGGTGGTTTACGGAGAACAGATCGCCCGGTACGTAAATCATTTCACGCAGGATGCCGTTACACGGCATATGCACGCGGTGGTAGTCGCGCGGTGACAGATAGGTGGTGGCAAAGGTACCATTGCGGAACAGATCCGCCATCAGGTAGTTACCCGCCAGCAGCGCTTCCAGGCTGTAGTTATGGCCCTTCGCCTGCAGAATTTTGTCGCCTTCGATGTTACCCAGCTGGCTGATCACGCCGTCTGCCGGCATCACCAGGACGTTAGGGTCGGTGTTCAGCGGGCGCACGTCGTCACGCAGCGGGCGCACGAAGAATTCGTTGAAGGTGCGATAGCTGGCGGTGTCCGGTTTTTGCGCCTCTTTCATGTCGACCTTGTAATATTTTACGAAAAGGTCGATGACCAGTTTGGTCAGCCAGCCCGCGCGTTTGCTTGCGCCCCAGCCCGCCAGGCGAGTGAGCCACAGTTTTGGCAGAATGTATTGAAGCGAAAGTTTAAATGCGTTTAACAAGGTAGCCTCCAGGCCATTGTTTTGTCGTTCCTGATCCGGCGTTAAGCCGCCGGAACCTGAAAAAAGGGGACGATTTTAGCGATGCTTAGCTTAGTTGTCAGTTATCAGAATCAGAAAAGTTTTTACGCGTTTTTACGTCTTCCATGCTCTCAAGAATGCGGTGGTAATTCTCGAAGCGGGTTTCCGCGATCTCGCCTTTCTCAACCGCTTCACGGATAGCGCAGCCTGGGTCGTTATCGTGTTTACAGTCGCGATATTTACAAGCGCCTAAATAATCATGGAATTCGACAAATCCGTTAAAGATTTGTTCCGGCTCAAGATGCCATAAACCGAACTCACGGACCCCTGGGGAGTCAATTACGTCGCCGCCATGCGGGAAATGATACAGACGCGAGGCGGTGGTGGTGTGCTGGCCCAGACCCGAGACGTTGGACACATCGTTAGTCAGGATCTCTTGCTGGAGGCCAAGCAGGTTGTTCAGCAGGCTCGATTTGCCCACGCCGGACTGACCCGCAAAGATGCTGATACGGTCGGTCAGCGCCTCTTCCAGCGGTTTCAGGCCATCTTTAGTGTGGCTGGAGACCATCAGCACGCGATAACCGATCTTACGGTAGATATCCATCTGCTCATTGACGAAGGCCATCCCGTCGTCATCCAGCAGATCGATTTTGTTCAGCACGATAATCGGTTCAACCTGCAGCGTTTCGCAGGCGACGAGGTATCGGTCGATAATATTGAGCGAAAGTTCGGGCAAAATCGCCGAAACAATGACGATCTGGTTAATATTGGCGGCAATCGGTTTGACCCCGTCGTAGAAATCGGGACGGGTTAACACTGACGTGCGCTCATGAACCGCTTCAACGATACCTTTTACCGTAACGCCTTCCGCCGCCTCTTTACCTGGTCGCCAGACCACGCGATCGCCGGTAACCAGTGAACGGATGGTGCGACGGATATTGCAACGGTGAATATCCCCGTCGGCGGATTCGACATCGGCATGCATACCGAAACGGCTGATGACTACGCCTTCTGTCGCTTCGCCAAACAGGTTGTCGTCATAATCCGGCTTCTCCGAAGTGGTTTTAAGACGGCGCTGGTGATTGGCGTTTACGCGGCGCTGCTGCCCTTTGGAGAGTTTATTTTTACTCAATCGCGCTGGCTCCTGGTCGCCCATGATGGGCAAAACCTCTATGATACACTCTAATTAATACTAGTTAACCTGCTACTGCTGGTTATGCGAGAAGGGTGGAAAATAACATGAGCGCGGATGAAAACAACCTGATTTGGATCGATCTCGAAATGACCGGGCTGGATCCCGAGCGCGATCGCATTATTGAAATTGCAACGCTGGTCACTGATGCCAACCTGAGTATTCTGGCGGAAGGACCGACCATTGCGGTGCATCAGTCAGACGATCAGCTTGCCCTGATGGATGAGTGGAACGTGCGCACCCACACCGGCAGTGGCCTGGTGGAGCGCGTGAAGGCAAGCACGATGGGTGACCGCGAGGCGGAGCTTGCAACGCTTGAATTCCTGAAACAATGGGTTCCGGCAGGCAAATCACCTATCTGCGGCAATAGCATCGGCCAGGATCGCCGTTTCCTGTTTAAGTATATGCCGGAGCTGGAGTCTTACTTCCATTACCGTTATCTGGATGTCAGCACCCTGAAAGAGCTGGCGCGTCGCTGGAAACCTGAAATCCTCGACGGCTTTAAAAAGCAGGGGACGCACCAGGCGATGGACGATATCCGAGAGTCCGTGGCGGAGCTTTCTTACTACCGCGAAAACTTTATTAAGCTGTGATTTTGCGATCCGGCGCCTTGCGTGGCCGGGTTTTTGTCGTTAAATTGTTCAGCTTGCCGATTAATTAAGCATTTGAACTTAATTTCGAAAAAATCGCTTTGAGGGGGGTTGCAGCTAAAAGGATTTCTCGTATAATGCGCCTCCCGTAACGACAGAGAATTACACGTTACGACAGCAACAAAAGCAGTGCAAATTTGCGGGAATAGCTCAGTTGGTAGAGCACGACCTTGCCAAGGTCGGGGTCGCGAGTTCGAGTCTCGTTTCCCGCTCCAAAATTTGAAAAGTGCTTCCAAAGCACGGACCACCCAAGCGGGAATAGCTCAGTTGGTAGAGCACGACCTTGCCAAGGTCGGGGTCGCGAGTTCGAGTCTCGTTTCCCGCTCCAAAATTTGAAAGTGCTTCCACAGCACGGACCACCCAAGCGGGAATAGCTCAGTTGGTAGAGCACGACCTTGCCAAGGTCGGGGTCGCGAGTTCGAGTCTCGTTTCCCGCTCCAAATTCTTCTTAATTTCTACAATATCCACAGCGAAAAAACTCGTTGGGGACGTTTTCTATTGTCTCTGAAATACTCTTGTGAACAGAGTTATCCACAGAAACTACGCTTAACCGTAACAGGGTTAAAACTTAGCAGGGTGAATAATATCCTTGTAATGTACTGTATTTATTAAATAAATTTTGATTTCAAAATGTTATTGAGATCACTTGACCTCTTCTCCAGCCCAGATGGCGCTTGAGTTTGTAATTTTATTCACAGGCTGTGAATAGTTCAGGCATCCCGCGTAAGCCCTTTTTCAATCACCCTCACCAGACGCTGCTTCTTCGGTAGCTGTACCTCGATCACGCAGGCATTACGCTTCTCTATTTGCTGCGCAATCGCCCATTCTATGTGTTCATCAAGAAGTGGGTGCTCACCTCTACGGCTTTCAAGCGCCCGAATATTGGCTTCATCCCACGGGGCATTACCCAGCGCGACGGCTACATTACGCAGCCAGCGCAGATGACCGATACGGCGAATGGCCGAACCTTCCGTCACCTTCAGGAACCAGGCTTCGGTCCAGGCGAATAACTCAATGAGCTGCGGCGCATGCAGCGCCTTACGCGGGCTGAAATCCTCTTCGTCCGTGAGCTGCGAATAGCGGTTCCACGGGCAGATGAGCTGGCAGTCGTCGCAGCCGTAGATGCGGTTGCCGATAAGCGGTCGAAATTCCTCTGGAATGGCCCCTTCCAGTTCGATAGTGAGGTAGGAGATGCAGCGGCGTGCATCAACGGTGTAAGGCTCGACGATGGCACTCGTCGGGCAGATGGTCATGCAGGCCACGCAGCGCCCGCAGCCTTCCTCTACCGGGCCGTCTACCGGCAGCGGTAAATCAATCAGCAGTTCGCCCAGGAAGAAGAACGATCCGGCATCGCGGCTAAGAATAAGTGAGTGCTTACCTGTCCAGCCAAGCCCGGCTTTTTCGGCGATTGGGCGTTCAAGAATAGGCGCAGAATCGACAAAGGGTCTAAAATTCAGCGAAACACAGTGCTGCTGAATAGTTTCCCCGAGCTTTTTTAAACGGTTACGCAGAAGCTTATGGTAATCACGTCCCAGGGCGTACCGGCTGACGTAACCCAAAGAGGGATTTTTTAGCGTGCGCGCAAAGGCCGCGTTGGCGGGCAGATAGTTCATGCGCACGCTGATGACGCGTAATGTGCCCGGCAAAAGCTCGTGAGGGCGGGCGCGCATCATGCCATGACGCGCCATCCACTCCATTTCGCCGTGGTATTGTTTGTCCAGCCAGGCCTGCAGTTTTGGCTCGCTGGCGGAAAGGTCGGTATCGGTAATGCCCACCTTCTGGAAGCCAAGCTCAGCACCCCACTGTTTTATTTTTTGCGCTAATTCATTGAGATCGAGGGGCTGTGACATGACGGACCATACGGTGAAGAAAAACCCCGCAAGTATACCACATTCCATCTGGCATGCGGATGACCTCCGACGCGCCGAAAAAGAGGCCGCAGACAGCCTCGGAATTACCCTTTATGAACTGATGCTGCGCGCGGGTGAGGCGGCGTTTAACGTTGCCCGCAGCGCTTACCCGCAGGCCGCCCGCTGGCTGATTCTGTGCGGCCACGGTAATAACGGCGGCGACGGCTACGTCGTCGCCCGTTTGGCGGTTGCGGCAGGTATCCGCGTCACGTTGCTGGCCCTGGATAGTGATAAACCTCTGCCGGAAGAGGCCGACGCGGCGCGGGAGGCGTGGCTTAACGCAGGCGGTGTGATTCATGCGCCTGATATCGTCTGGCCGGAAGAGGTAGATCTGATTGTTGATGGTCTGCTGGGTACCGGTCTACGCAGTGCGCCTCGTGAGAACATTGCCGCGCTTATTGAACACGCTAACAGACATTCCGCCCCGGTAGTCGCCCTGGATATTCCCTCTGGCCTGATTGCTCAAACCGGCACGACGCCGGGGGCGGTGATTCAGGCTGCACATACGGTGACCTTCATCGCCCTCAAGCCGGGGTTATTGACCGGTAAAGCACGAGACGTCGTTGGCGTGCTGCACCACCGTGCGCTGGGGCTGGAGAGCTGGCTGGGCGGGCAGGAAACGCACCTCGCGCGCATTGATGCGTCGCAGCTTGCATCGTGGCTCCCGCCGCGCCGAGCAACGTCCCATAAGGGCGATCACGGCAGGCTGGTGATTGTGGGTGGAGACCACGGTACGGCAGGTGCGATTCGCATGACCGGCGAAGCGGCTCTGCGCTGCGGTGCAGGATTAGTGCGAGTACTCACTCGCATTGAGAATATTGCGCCAATCGTTACAGCCCGACCGGAGCTGATGGTCCATGAGCTTACGCCCCTGTCACTTGAAGAAAGCCTGGAATGGGCGGATGTGGTGGTGATTGGCCCCGGGCTTGGGCAGCAGGCGTGGGGTAAACAGGCCCTGCAAAAGGTCGAGAATTTTCGTAAGCCGATGCTGTGGGATGCCGACGCGCTTAACCTTCTGGCAATAAACCCGGATAAGCGTCACAATCGCATTCTGACGCCACACCCCGGCGAAGCCGCGCGGCTGCTCAACTGCAGCGTGGCAGAAATTGAAAGCGATCGCTTACTTTCTGCTCAGCGTCTGGTAAAACGTTACGGAGGTGTTGCTGTTTTGAAAGGGGCAGGAACCGTTGTCGCCAGTGACGAGACGCAGGGCATTATCGATGCTGGAAATGCGGGCATGGCAAGCGGCGGCATGGGCGATGTGCTTTCCGGCATCATTGGCGCATTGCTTGGACAGAAACTTCCCCTTTATCATGCAGCCTGCGCGGGCTGCGTGGCCCACGGTGTCGCGGCAGATAAACTGGCCGCGCGTTACGGTACACGCGGTATGCTGGCCACCGATCTTTTTTGCACGCTGCGGCGTGTTGTTAACCCGGATGTGATTGACGTAGAAAATGACTAATCGAGCGATTCCTTTACCTGATGAACAAGCCACTTTAGAACTCGGCAAGCGCGTGGCGCAGGCCTGTCAGGGGGCAACCGTCATTTATCTGTATGGTGATTTAGGTGCGGGTAAAACCACCTTTAGCCGGGGTTTTTTGCAGGCGTTAGGGCATAACGGGAACGTGAAAAGCCCAACCTACACGCTGGTAGAACCGTACACCCTTGAAAATCTCATGGTGTACCACTTCGATTTATACCGCCTTGCGGATCCTGAGGAGCTTGAATTTATGGGGATCCGTGATTATTTTGCCAACGACGCCATTTGCCTGGTGGAGTGGCCGCAACAAGGTGCGGGTGTGCTGCCTGACCCGGATGTCGAAATTCACTTAGATTACCAGGCACAAGGGCGTGAGGCACGCATCAGTGCTGTTTCCTCATCAGGCAGTTCCTTACTGGCGCGACTGGCCGGTTAAGCGTAGGGATGACGGGATGATAAATCGCGTTAAAGGTTGGTTGTTGGCTGCCACCGTGCTGCTGTGCGCGCAGGCCGGGGCGGCAAACCTCTCAGATATTCAGGTATCTAACGGCGAAAGCCAGGCCCGGATCACGTTCAGCTTTATGGGCGACCCTGAATATGCGTTTTCACAGCCAGACAGCCACAGCGTGGCGCTGGATATCAAACAGACTGGCGTGATCCAGGGGCTACCGCTGCGGTTCAGCGGTAACAACCTGGTGAAAAGTATCCGTTCGGGTACGCCGCAGGATAGCCAGTCGTTACGCCTGGTGGTCGATCTGACCGAAAAGGGCAAAACGAAAGCGGTGAAGCAGCAAAACGGAGCGAATTATACGGTGGTGTTTACCATTAACGCTGACGCACCGCCACCGCCTCCACCGCCGCCAGTCGTAGCGAAGCGCGTGGAAGAACCGGTATATACGCCGCGTCCTTCTGAACCTGCGCGCAATCCGTTTAAATCGCAGAACGATCGCATTACTGCGGCAACCAGCAGCAATACGGTGACGCGTCCGGCGGCCAGCGCGCGACGCGCGACGGTTAGCGGGGACAAAGTGATTATTGCCATCGATGCGGGTCACGGTGGGCAGGACCCTGGTGCGATTGGCCCGGGGGGAACGCAAGAGAAAAATGTCACCATCGCCATTGCCCGTAAGCTGCGTGCGCTGCTCAACGACGACCCAATGTTCAAAGGCGTGTTGACCCGCGACGGGGATTACTTTATCTCCGTAATGGGGCGCTCGGATGTGGCGCGTAAGCAAAACGCGAACTTCCTGGTCTCCATTCATGCGGACGCAGCACCTAATCGTAGCGCGACCGGCGCCTCGGTTTGGGTGCTGTCGAACCGTCGCGCTAACAGCGAAATGGCCAACTGGCTGGAAGAGCACGAGAAGCAGTCTGAACTGTTAGGCGGCGCGGGCGATGTACTGGCAAACAGCCAGTCAGACCCGTACCTCAGCCAGGCGGTGCTGGATTTACAATTCGGTCATTCTCAGCGCGTCGGGTATGATGTGGCCACTAACGTATTGAACCAGCTGCAAAGCATTGGCGTGCTGCATAAGCGTCGTCCTGAACATGCCAGCCTCGGCGTTCTGCGCTCGCCAGATATCCCGTCCATCCTTGTAGAGACGGGCTTTATCAGTAACAACGGCGAAGAGCGCCTGCTGGGAAGCGACGGCTATCAGCAGCAAATTGCCGAAGCGATTTATAACGGTCTGCGTAAATACTTTGATGCCCATCCGCTGCAGTCTGCGCCACAGAGTGGCACAGGCCAGACGGCCAGCGCAGCGCTGCCGGGTGAGATGACCGCGACCAACTAAGGAGAATTCATGCCGATTCAGGTTCTGCCGCCGCAGCTTGCGAACCAAATCGCCGCCGGTGAGGTGGTGGAACGCCCTGCGTCGGTAGTGAAGGAGCTGGTGGAAAACAGCCTCGATGCGGGCGCGACCCGTATTGATATTGATATCGAACGCGGTGGCGCGAAGCTTATCCGCATTCGTGATAACGGCTGTGGCATTAAAAAAGAGGAGCTGGCGCTGGCGCTGGCCCGGCACGCCACCAGTAAAATTGCTTCTCTGGACGATCTGGAAGCGATCATTAGCCTCGGCTTTCGCGGTGAAGCGCTGGCGAGTATCAGCTCGGTTTCGCGTTTAACGCTGACCTCCCGTACCGCTGAACAGCAGGAAGCCTGGCAGGCCTACGCCGAAGGGCGCGATATGGATGTCACGGTCAAACCCGCGGCGCATCCTGTCGGCACGACGCTTGAAGTATTAGATCTCTTCTACAACACCCCCGCCCGACGCAAGTTCATGCGTACCGAGAAGACCGAATTCGGACACATCGACGAGATCATTCGTCGTATCGCGCTGGCGCGCTTCGATGTCACCATTAACCTCAGCCACAACGGCAAGGTAATGCGACAGTACCGCGCGGTGGCGGAAGGTGGACAGAAAGAGCGTCGGCTGGGCGCCATTTGCGGGACCCCGTTTCTGGAACAGGCGCTGGCCATTGAGTGGCAGCACGGCGATCTGGCGCTGCGCGGCTGGGTTGCCGATCCGAACGCGAGCAGCGCTGCGTTTGCGGAGATCCAGTATTGCTACGTCAACGGCCGCATGATGCGCGACCGTCTCATCAACCACGCCATTCGCCAGGCCTGCGAAGACAAACTCGGGGCCGATCAGCAGCCCGCTTTTGTGCTTTATCTGGAAATCGACCCCCATCAGGTGGATGTGAACGTCCATCCTGCCAAGCATGAAGTGCGGTTCCACCAGTCGCGTCTGGTTCACGACTTTATTTATCAGGGCGTGGCCACCGTGTTGCAGCAGCAGGCAGAGCCAACGCTGCCGCTGGAGAACGACGCTCCTGCACCGCGTCCGCTGCCAGAAAACCGTGTAGCGGCAGGCCGCAACCATTTTGCGGAGCCCGCCGTCGCGCGTGAACCGGAAGCTCCGCGCTTTTCTTCCGCCGGGGGCGCACCGCGTCCAACGGGTGCCAACTACCCGAATGTCCAGCCTGGCTATCAAAAGCAGCAGGGCGCGTTGTACCGCAAACTGCTGGAAACGCCGGCCGTCGAGCGTAAAGAGCACATCCCGACCGCTCAGCCTTCTCTGGACGGCCATAGCCAGAGTTTTGGCCGAGTGCTGACGATTATCGCGTCCGATATGGCGCTGCTTGAGCGTGACGGCAAACTCATGCTTCTGGCACTGCCGGTCGCCGAACGCTGGCTCAAGCAGGTGCAGCTCACGCCAGGCGAAAATGCAGCCTGCGCGCAGCCGCTCTTAATTCCTGTTCGCCTGAAAATATCCCCTGAAGAAACAAGGGTGTTGCAGCGTGCAGAGCCGCAGCTGGCGCAAATGGGTATTGAAACTGTGCTCGAACCACAACATGTGACAATTCGTGCAGTGCCTTTACCCTTACGCCAACAAAATTTACAAAACTTGATTCCTGAACTGATAGGCTACCTGGCGCAGCAAACACAGTTTGATGCCGCCAACACCGCGCAGTGGATCGCCCGCCATCTGGCAAGCGAACACTCGCCGTGGAGTATGGCGCAGGCCATTAGCGTGCTGGCGGAGGTGGAACGCCTCTGTCCGCATCTGGTGAAAACGCCGCCGGGTGGATTATTACAACCTGTTGATTTACAAACGGCGATGAACGCCCTGAAACATGATTGACGTAAGTAAGGCGAGCCTGCCTAAGGCAATTTTTTTAATGGGCCCAACGGCCTCCGGCAAAACGGCGCTAGCCATTGAGTTGCGTAAAGTTTTGCCTGTAGAGTTGATTAGCGTCGACTCCGCCCTCATCTACCGAGGGATGGACATCGGCACGGCGAAGCCTGACGCAGAAGAGCTGCGTGCGGCACCGCACCGTTTGCTGGATATTCTCGACCCGGCTCAGGCGTACTCCGCAGCGGATTTTCGCCGGGATGCCTTAGCCGAGATGGCCGAGATAACGGCGGCGGGACGTATACCGCTGTTGGTTGGCGGAACCATGCTTTATTTCAAGGCGTTGCTGGAGGGGTTGTCACCTCTGCCATCCGCGGATCCGGAAATAAGAGCGAAAATTGAGCAGCAGGCGGCAGAGCAGGGTTGGGAGGTTTTGCATCAGCAACTGGCGGAGATTGACCCGGTTGCTGCAGCACGAATCCATCCAAATGATCCGCAAAGGCTTTCCCGGGCACTGGAAGTTTTTTTCATTTCGGGTAAAACTTTAACGGAACTGACGCAAACGTCAGGAGACGCTCTGCCGTATCAGGTGCATCAGTTCGCCATCGCCCCGGCGAGCCGTGAACTGCTCCATCAGCGAATTGAGCAGCGTTTTCATCAGATGTTAGCTTCAGATTTTGAAGCAGAAGTGCGGGCGCTTTTTGCCCGTGGAGATTTGCATACGGACATGCCTTCCATTCGTTGTGTGGGATATCGCCAGATGTGGTCGTATCTTGAAGGTGAAATTTCATACGATGAAATGGTTTATAGAGGTGTTTGCGCCACGAGACAGTTAGCGAAGCGCCAGATCACCTGGTTGCGCGGTTGGGAGGGTGTTCACTGGTTAGACAGTGAAAAACCGCAACAGGCGTTAAACGAAGTGATTGAGGTTGTTGGTGATATCGCTCACTGAATGTGTACAATTGAGACGTATCGTGCGCAATTTTTCAGAATCGCAAGGTTCTAAGTACAAAACAAGCATATAAGGAAAAGATAGAATGGCTAAGGGGCAATCTTTACAAGATCCGTTCCTGAACGCATTGCGTCGGGAACGTGTTCCAGTTTCTATTTATTTGGTGAATGGTATTAAGCTGCAAGGTCAGATTGAGTCTTTCGATCAGTTTGTGATTCTGTTGAAAAACACGGTCAGTCAGATGGTCTACAAGCACGCTATTTCTACTGTTGTTCCGTCCCGTCCGGTATCTCATCACAGCAATAACGCTGGCGGCGGCACAGGTAGTAACTACCATCATGGCAGCAACGCGCAGGGTTCTTCAACGCCAGCGCAGGACAGCGACGAAACCGAATAAGGTTTCGCACTGTTATCCACACGGGGAGCCAGGGATCCTGCGTTCCCCGCTGATCTTTTTAGAGAGGTTTACGCTTGTTTGACCGTTATGATGCCGGTGAGCAGGCGGTGCTGGTACACATCTATTTTTCGCAAGACAAAGATATGGAAGACCTCCAGGAGTTTGAATCTCTGGTCTCTTCCGCCGGTGTCGAAGCAATGCAGGTGATTACCGGTAGCCGTAAAGCGCCGCACCCAAAGTATTTTGTTGGTGAAGGTAAAGCAGTCGAAATTGCGGATGCCGTAAAAGCAACCGGCGCGTCAGTCGTGTTGTTTGATCATGCGCTGTCTCCAGCCCAGGAGCGCAACCTGGAAGCTCTTTGCGAATGCCGTGTTATCGATCGCACGGGTTTGATTTTAGATATTTTTGCTCAGCGTGCACGTACCCACGAAGGGAAACTGCAGGTTGAGCTGGCGCAGCTGCGCCATCTGGCAACGCGTCTGGTGCGTGGCTGGACACACCTTGAAAGACAAAAAGGCGGGATTGGTTTGCGCGGCCCGGGTGAAACCCAGCTCGAAACCGACCGTCGTTTGCTGCGTGGCCGAATTACCCAGATCCTTTCACGTCTGGAACGTGTAGAGAAACAGCGTGAACAGGGACGTCGGGCGCGAACCAAAGCCGACATCCCGACGGTGTCGCTGGTGGGTTATACCAACGCCGGTAAATCCACCCTGTTTAACCAGATAACCGAGGCCCAGGTTTATGCCGCAGACCAGTTGTTTGCGACCCTGGACCCTACGCTGCGCCGTATTGACGTTGCAGACGTCGGTGAAACGGTGCTGGCGGATACCGTAGGGTTTATCCGCCACCTGCCGCATGACCTGGTGGCGGCGTTTAAAGCCACCTTGCAGGAGACGCGACAGGCGACTCTGCTGCTGCACGTGATTGATGCAGCAGACGTGCGCGTGCAGGAGAACATCGACGCGGTAAACGTGGTGCTCGAAGAGATCGACGCCCATGAGATCCCAACGCTGTTGGTCATGAATAAGATCGATATGCTGGACGATTTCGAACCGCGTATCGACAGAGATGAAGAAAACAAACCGATTCGGGTCTGGCTTTCTGCCCAGACCGGTATTGGTGTGCCACTGCTTTTCCAGGCTTTGACAGAACGTCTTTCCGGTGAGGTAGCTCAGCACACGCTGCGACTGCCACCACAGGAAGGCAGGCTGCGCAGCCGGTTTTATCAGCTTCAGGCGATAGAAAAAGAGTGGATGGAGGATGACGGCAGCGTGGGGATGCAGGTGCGTATGCCGATCGTTGACTGGCGTCGCCTCTGTAAACAAGAACCTGCGCTGGTCGACTATATCGTCTGATCAGAAAGGGGATGCCTGAATAATTCGCCCTTGCATAACAAATATGGAGCATATACATGGCGTGGAATCAGCCCGGTAATAACGGACAAGACCGCGACCCGTGGGGAAGCAGCAAACCTGGCGGCAACTCTGAGGGAAATGGCAACAAAGGTGGTCGCGAGCAGGGGCCGCCGGATCTGGATGATATCTTCCGCAAACTGAGCAAGAAGCTTGGTGGCCTTGGCGGAGGAAAAGGTTCTGGCTCGGGTGGCAATTCCACTCAGAGCTCGCGTCCGCCAATGGGTGGCCGCGTAGTGGGCATCGTGGCCGCTGCGGTGGTCATCATCTGGGCAGCCAGCGGATTCTACACCATTAAAGAAGCAGAACGCGGCGTAGTTACCCGTTTCGGTAAGTTCAGCCATCTGGTTGAGCCGGGTCTGAACTGGAAGCCGACCTTCATTGACGACGTGACCGCGGTTAACGTGGAATCCGTCCGTGAACTGGCCGCTTCTGGCGTGATGCTGACCTCTGACGAAAACGTGGTGCGCGTTGAGATGAACGTGCAGTACCGCGTGACCGATCCTGAGCGTTATCTGTTTAGCGTGACAAGCGCCGATGACAGCCTGCGCCAGGCAACCGACAGCGCTCTGCGCGGCGTGATCGGTAAATACACCATGGACCGTATCCTGACCGAGGGTCGTACCGTTATTCGTAGCGATACCCAGCGCGAGCTGGAAGAGACCATTCGTCCGTACAACATGGGTATCACCCTGCTGGACGTCAACTTCCAGGCTGCGCGTCCGCCGGAAGAGGTGAAAGCCGCATTTGACGATGCGATTGCTGCCCGTGAAAACGAACAGCAGTACATCCGTGAAGCGGAAGCGTACACCAACGAAGTGCAGCCGCGTGCTAACGGTCAGGCACAGCGTATTCTGGAAGAAGCGCGCGCGTATAAGACCCAGACCATCCTGGAAGCTCAGGGTGAAGTGGCTCGCTTTGCGAAGATCCTGCCGGAATATAAAGCGGCACCGGAAATTACCCGTGAGCGTCTCTATATCGAGACCATGGAAAAAGTGCTGAGCCACACCCGCAAAGTGTTGGTTAACGACAGTAAAGGCGGAAACCTGATGGTTCTGCCTCTGGACCAGATGCTGAAAGGCGGTTCTGCACCAGCAGCGAAAAGCGACACCAGCGGAGCGAATAACCTGCTGCGTCTGCCGCCAGCCGCAACAGGCAGCGCCAGCACGAACACAACGCCTTCTTCGAACGATGGTGACATTATGGACCAACGCCGTGCCAACGCGCAGCGTAACGACTACCAGCGTCAGGGGGAATAAGGATGCGTAAGTCAGTTATTGCGATTATCGTCATCGTACTGGTCGCGCTTTATACCTCGATCTTTGTGGTGAAAGAAGGCGAGCGTGGGATTAAGTTCCAGTTCAGCAGCGTCGTGCGTGACGGCGACAAACGCCCGGTAATTTACGAGCCGGGCCTGCACTTCAAGGTGCCTTTCATTCAGTCAGTGAAAACGCTTGATGCACGTATCCAGACCATGGATAACCAGGCCGATCGTTTCGTGACCAAAGAGAAGAAAGACCTGATCGTTGATTCCTATATCAAATGGCGCATCAGCGATTTCAGCCGTTACTTCCTGGCAACGGGCGGTGGTGACGTTTCTCAGGCAGAAGTGCTGCTGAAACGTAAGTTCTCTGACCGTCTGCGTTCCGAGATTGGTCGTCTGGACGTGAAAGACATCGTGACCGACTCCCGTGGTCGTTTGACTCTGGAAGTTCGCGATGCGCTGAACTCCGGTACAGCGGGCACTGAAGATGAAGTTTCAACCCCTGCAGCGGATGATGCAATTGCTAAAGCGGCTGAACGCGTTCAGGCGGAGACCAACGGTAAAGTGCCGGTGATCAACCCGAACAGTATGGCTGCGCTGGGTATCGAAGTGGTTGACGTGCGTATCAAGCAGATCAACCTGCCAGTAGAAGTGTCCGAGGCGATTTACAACCGTATGCGCGCCGAGCGTGAAGCGGTAGCTCGTCGTCACCGTTCACAGGGCCAGGAAGAGGCTGAGAAGCTGCGTGCAGCAGCGGACTATGAAGTCACCAAGACGCTGGCAGAATCTGAACGTCAGGGCCGTATCCTGCGCGGTGAAGGTGATGCGGAAGCCGCGAAACTGTTTGCTGATGCCTTCAGCCAGGATCCTGACTTCTACGCCTTTATCCGTAGCCTGCGCGCTTACGAGAATAGCTTCCAGAGCAACCAGGATGTGATGGTGCTCAGCCCGGACAGCGATTTCTTCCGTTATATGAAGACGCCGACTAACGCAACGCGATAAACTCAGGCTCGTTTGAGTATTCAAACCACCGCTCTCAACGGAGCGGTGGTTTTCTTTTATAAGGAACAAAAATGAATTCAACGATCTGGCTCGCACTGGCCCTGGTCCTGGTGCTGGAAGGTCTTGGACCGATGCTTTATCCGCGCGCCTGGCGTCGAATGATCGCCACCATGAGCCAACTGCCGGATAATATTTTGCGTCGTTTTGGCGGTGGACTTGTGGTTGCGGGCATCGTGATCTACTACATGTTGAGGAAAACGATTGGCTGATCAAAAAGTATGCGCAATCGGCGTATTTTGAGGTCAAAAAGTGCTGTATATCTGAAAAAGCGATGGTAGAATCCATTTTTAAGCAAACGGTGATTTTGAAAAAAATGGGTAACAACGTCGTCGTACTGGGCACCCAATGGGGTGACGAAGGTAAAGGGAAGATTGTTGATCTTCTGACTGAACGGGCTAAATATGTTGTACGCTACCAGGGCGGTCACAACGCAGGCCATACTCTCGTAATCAACGGTGAAAAAACCGTCCTCCATCTTATTCCATCAGGCATTCTTCGCGAAAACGTCACCAGCATCATCGGTAACGGCGTTGTGCTGTCTCCTGCTGCGCTGATGAAAGAGATGAAAGGTCTGGAAGACCGTGGTATCCCTGTTCGTGAGCGTCTGCTGCTCTCCGAAGCCTGCCCGCTGATCCTGGATTATCACGTGGCGCTGGACGTAGCGCGTGAGAAAGCGCGCGGCGCGAAAGCGATCGGCACCACCGGTCGTGGTATCGGCCCGGCTTACGAAGATAAAGTTGCACGTCGCGGTCTGCGCGTGGGCGACCTCTTCGACAAAGCAACCTTCGCTGAAAAACTGAAAGAAGTGATGGAATATCACAACTTCCAGCTGGTGAACTTCTACAAAGCTGACGCTGTTGACTACCAGAAAGTGCTGGATGACGTCATGGCGATTGCAGACATTCTGACCGGTATGGTTGTTGATGTATCCGATCTGCTGGACCAGGCGCGCAAGCGTGGCGATTTCGTCATGTTCGAAGGTGCGCAGGGTACGCTGCTGGATATCGACCACGGTACCTATCCGTACGTAACCTCTTCCAACACCACCGCGGGTGGCGTGGCGACCGGCTCTGGCCTGGGTCCACGTTATGTGGATTACGTTCTGGGCATCATCAAAGCGTACTCCACTCGCGTGGGTGCGGGTCCATTCCCGACCGAACTGTTTGATGAAACCGGCGAGTTCCTGTGTAAGCAGGGTAACGAGTTTGGCGCGACCACCGGTCGTCGTCGTCGTACCGGCTGGCTGGATGCGGTTGCAGTGCGTCGCGCAGTGCAGATCAACTCCCTGTCTGGCTTCTGCCTGACCAAGCTGGACGTACTGGACGGCCTGAAAGAAGTGAAAATCTGCGTCGGCTACCGTATGCCAGATGGCCGCGAAGTGACTACCACGCCGCTGGCTGCTGACGACTGGGAAGGCATTGAGCCAATCTACGAAACCATGCCGGGCTGGTCTGAGACCACTTTCGGTGTGAAAGAGCGTAGCGGCCTGCCGCAGGCGGCGCTGGACTACATCAAGCGCATTGAAGAACTGACCGAAGTGCCGATCGATATTATTTCTACCGGCCCGGATCGTACTGAAACGATGATCCTGCGCGACCCGTTCGACGCATAATCTTCGTGACTGCTGGCCTGCGGGGTGACCCGTAGGCCGGATAAGCGTAGCGCCATCCGGCGACCGCTCCTGGATCTCCGCTTTTTCGCCCCGTCTGTCAAATAAATTAGCCGCTAACTATCTGGCTGGTTTATCATCATTAATGAATATCTCTGCGGTTTATCCGCGATTTCCCTTTTTCCTGAGGTTGATGTGCAGTTAACAAGTTTCACCGATTACGGCTTACGTGCGCTGATCTATATGGCGTCGTTACCCGATGGGAAGATGACCAGTATCTCTGAAGTTACAGAGGTCTACGGCGTATCCCGTAATCATATGGTCAAAATAATCAATCAACTTAGTCGTGCCGGGTACGTTGCTGCCGTCCGCGGGAAGAATGGTGGGATCCGTCTCGGTAAACCGGCGCAGAGTATTCGTGTTGGCGATGTGGTACGTGAACTGGAACCGCTGTCTCTTGTGAACTGCAGCAGTGAGTTCTGCCACATTACGCCCGCCTGCCGCCTGAAACAGGCGCTTTCTAAGGCCGTGCAAAGTTTTCTCAAGGAACTGGATAACTACACGCTGGCCGATTTGGTTGAAGAGAATCAACCGCTTTATAAATTATTGCTGGTGGAATGAAGAAAATTTCCACCGGAGCTGACAACGGAGGAACCGACATGTCACATGATCCTTTCCAGGAACGCGAAGCCGAAAAATACGCGAATCCTATTCCCAGCCGCGAGTTCATCATTGAACACTTAACAAAACGCGAAAAACCCGCCAATCGTGAAGAACTTGCCGTTGAATTAAACATTGAAGGTGAAGAGCAAATTGAAGCCCTTCGCCGCCGCCTGCGCGCGATGGAGCGCGACGGGCAACTGGTCTTTACGCGCCGCCAGTGCTACGCGCTGCCAGAACGCCTCGATCTGCTGAAAGGGACCGTCATTGGTCACCGCGATGGCTTCGGCTTCCTGCGCGTGGAAGGCCGCAAAGACGATCTGTACCTCTCATCTGAACAGATGAAAATGTGCATCCACGGCGACCAAATTCTGGCGCAGCCGCTGGGCGCTGACCGTAAAGGTCGCCGCGAAGCGCGCGTCGTGCGCGTTCTGGTGCCAAAAACCAGCCAGATCGTTGGCCGCTACTTTACCGACGCGGGCGTGGGCTTTGTGGTGCCGGACGACAGCCGTCTGAGCTTCGACATTCTGATCCCACCTGAAGAGGTGATGGGCGCCCGCATGGGCTTTGTGGTGGTGGTGGAACTCACCCAGCGCCCAACCCGCCGCACCAAAGCGGTAGGTAAAATCGTCGAAGTGCTGGGCGATAACATGGGCACCACGATGGCCGTTGATATGGCGCTGCGCACCCATGAAATTCCGTACATCTGGCCGAAAGCGGTTGAAGAGCAGATCGAAAGCCTGCGTGAAGAAGTTCCGGAAGAGTCCAAAGTGGGCCGCGTGGATCTCCGCTCCCTGCCGCTGGTCACGATCGACGGTGAAGATGCCCGCGACTTCGATGACGCCGTCTACTGCGAGAAAAAACGCGGCGGCGGCTGGCGTCTGTGGGTAGCGATTGCTGACGTAAGCTACTATGTCCGTCCGCATACCCCGCTGGATAACGAAGCGCGCAGCCGCGGTACCTCGGTCTACTTCCCGTCTCAGGTTGTACCGATGCTGCCGGAAGTGCTGTCTAACGGCCTGTGCTCCCTGAACCCGCAGGTTGACCGCCTCTGTATGGTGTGCGAGATGACCATCTCCACCAAAGGGCGTTTAACCGGCTACAAGTTCTACGAAGCGGTGATGAGCTCGCACGCGCGTCTGACCTATACCAAGGTCTGGCATATGCTGCAGGGCGACCAGGAGTTGCGCGAGCAGTACGCGCCGCTGGTCAAACACATCGAAGAGCTGCATAACCTCTACAAAACGCTGGATCAGGCGCGCGAAGAGCGCGGCGGGATTTCGTTTGAGAGTGAAGAAGCGAAATTCATTTTCAACGCCGAGCGCCGCATTGAGCGTATCGAACAGACCCAGCGTAACGATGCGCACAAGCTGATCGAAGAGTGTATGATTCTGGCGAATATCTCGGCGGCACGCTTCGTCGAAAAAGCCAAAGAACCGGCACTGTTCCGTATTCACGATAAGCCGACCACGGAAGCTATTACGTCGTTCCGCTCCGTGCTGGCCGAACTCGGTCTGGAGCTGCCGGGCGGCAACAAGCCAGAGCCGCGCGATTACGCCGAGCTGCTGGAATCCATTAGCGATCGTCCTGATGCAGAAATGCTGCAGACGATGCTGCTGCGCTCAATGAAGCAGGCGATTTACGATCCGGAAAACCGCGGGCACTTCGGCCTGGCGCTGCAGTCTTACGCCCACTTTACGTCGCCGATCCGTCGTTATCCTGACCTCTCTCTGCACCGTGCGATCAAGTATCTGCTGGCGCAGGAGCAGGGCCATAAAGGGAACACCACCGAAACCGGTGGCTACCACTATTCGATGGAAGAGATGCTGCAGCTGGGTCAGCACTGCTCCATGGCCGAACGTCGTGCCGATGAAGCCACTCGTGACGTGGCGGACTGGCTGAAGTGTGACTTTATGCTGGACCAGGTGGGCAACGTCTTTAAAGGCGTGATTGCCAGCGTGACTGGCTTTGGTTTCTTCGTTCGTCTGGACGAGCTGTTCATCGACGGTCTGGTGCATGTCTCCAGCCTGGATAACGACTACTACCGCTTCGACCAGGTCGGCCAGCGTCTGATCGGCGAATCTGGCGGTCAGACCTATCGTCTGGGCGACCGTGTGGAAGTGAAGGTCGAAGCCGTGAATATGGACGACCGTAAGATCGACTTCAGCCTGATTTCCAGCGAGCGCGCGCCGCGTAACGTCGGTAAAACCGAGCGTGAAAGGGCGAAAAAAACCGGTAACGGTAAACCGGGCGGCGGTAAACGTCGTCAGGCGGGCAAGAAGGTGAACTTCGAGCCGGACAGCGCGTTCCGCGGCGAGAAGAAGCAGAAGCCGAAGGCGGCGAAGAAAGAGGCCCGTTCAGCGAAGAAACCTTCTGCGAAGACACAGAAAATAGCGGCCGCCACCAAAGCGAAGCGCGCGGCCAAGAAAAAGCAGGCGGAGTAAAATCTCCCCTCATCCTGACCCTCTCCCCAGCGGGGGGAGGGGAAATACTTATTACGAGAACCATCAATGAGTGAAATGATTTACGGCATCCACGCGGTGCAGGCCCTTCTCGAGCGCGCACCGGAGCGTTTTCAGGAAGTGTTTATTCTGAAAGGGCGTGAAGATAAGCGTCTGATGCCGCTGATCCACGCCCTGGAAGCACAGGGCGTGGTGATCCAACTGGCGAACCGCCAGTTCCTGGATGAAAAAAGTGACGGGGCGGTGCATCAGGGCATTATTGCCCGCGTGAAGCCGGGTCGTCAGTATCAGGAAAACGATCTGCCGGATCTGATCGCTGAGCTGGACAATCCGTTCTTCCTGATCCTCGATGGTGTTACCGATCCGCACAACCTCGGCGCGTGTCTGCGCAGCGCGGATGCGGCGGGCGTGCATGCGGTGATCGTGCCGAAAGATCGCTCCGCGCAGCTGAACGCGACGGCGAAGAAAGTGGCCTGCGGCGCGGCGGAAAACGTGCCGCTGATCCGCGTGACCAACCTGGCGCGCACCATGCGTCTGCTGCAGGAAGAGAATATCTGGATCGTCGGTACCGCCGGTGAAGCGGATCATACTCTGTACCAGAGCAAAATGACCGGCCGTCTGGCGCTGGTAATGGGCGCGGAGGGCGAAGGCATGCGTCGTCTGACCCGCGAGCACTGCGACGAGCTGATCGGCATCCCGATGGCGGGCAGCGTGTCCTCCCTGAACGTGTCTGTTGCGACGGGCATCTGCCTGTTTGAAGCGGTGCGTCAGCGCGGAGAATAAACAGCAAGGCCGTCCAAAGGACGGCCTTTTGTTTTCTCCCTCTCCCCGTGGGAGAGGGCCGGGTGAGGGCACCAGACGGTGACAAACTCACTCCTCTAACGACCGCAAATGGTCATCCTTCCTCAGCGTCATCAGCGCGAAAATACTCACGACCGCCGTTGCCATCACGTAGTAGGCCGGAATATCCAGATTGCCCGTCTCTTTAATTAAGCCTGTAATGATCAGCCCCGCACAGCCCGAGAAAATCGCGTTCGACAGCGAGTAGGCCAGCCCCAGCCCGGTATAGCGCACGCGCGTCGGGAACATCTCAGAGAGCATCGCCGGGCCCGGCCCCGCCAGCATCCCCACCAGACCGCCCGCAATCAATACCACTATCGCTTTCATCGCCAGCGTGCTGGATTCCGCCTGCAGAAGTTTCAGCAGCGGCAGGGCGAGGATCAGCAGCAGCGCGGTGGCAATAATCATCACCGTGCGCCGCCCGATCCGATCGCTGAGGATCCCCGATGGAATGATGGTCAGCGCAAACCCAACGTTCGAAATTACCGCGATCAGCAGCGCCTGGTTAAACCCGGTGTGCAGCGCCGACTGCAGATAGGTCGGCATAATCACCAGGTAGGTATACCCCGCCGCTGACCAGACCATGACGCGGCCAATCCCCATCACGATGGCCCGGAGCGTGGCGGCAATATCCGCCTGCGCGACGGCCGGTTTGTCCTGCTGCTGCACAAAGCTGGGTGTCTCTTCCATGCTGACACGAAGCCACAGCGCAACAACGCCCATGGGCAGCGCCAGGAAGAAAGGAATGCGCCAGCCCCAGTCGTGTAATGCCTCAGGCGTGAGGAGGGCGGAGAGCAGCGCCACGATGCCTGCACCCGCTAACAGCCCCAGCGCCACGGTAAAGGACTGCCAGGCGCCATAGAGCCCACGCTTGCCGCGCGGGGCGAACTCCGTCATCAGCGAGACCGCACCGCCGTACTCGCCGCCCGCGAACAGCCCCTGCAGGATGCGCAGCAGCGTAATAATGAGCGGCGCGGCAATCCCGATGCTGGCGTAGACCGGCACAACGCCGATGGCGGCGGTAGCGAGCGTCATCAATACCAGCACAATAATGAGCGTCGGCTTACGGCCAATCCGGTCGCCGATGCGGCCAAACACCACCGCGCCCAGCGGACGGAAGAAAAAGGCGATGGCGAATGAGGCGTAGGTGAGGATCAGGCTGGTAAGCCCCGCTTCCCCTTCAAGCTGGAAGAAGTTCTTCGCAATGACGGTCGCCAGAAAACCGTAGACCGCAAACTCATACCACTCGATAAAGTTACCAATGGAGCCTGCAATTAATGCTCGCTTGTGCGCATCCGGTTGCATAACGATCCTCACTGAAAAGGGTAAGAATAAATTATTCAACAAAAGCGAAGTTATGAAATAGTTTATTCTTATGTTCTGTGAGCTATTTCACGAATGATATCAGCGGGATCGTGAACGTGTGACTCCCCTCCCATGCAGCGCGAGCGCGGTCTGTCCATACTTATCGTCATTGCCACTGAAGGAGGGAGACAGCATGCACTGGCAGACCCATACCGTTTTCAATCAACCAGCACCGCTTTCCAACAGCAACCTTTTCCTCTCGGACTGCGCGCTGCGTGACGCAGTTTCGCGCGAGGGTGCCGAGTGGGATATCGAGCTGCTCGCCAGCATCGGACAGCAGTTAGGCACCGCAGAGTCGCTGGAGCTGGGCAGGCTGGCGAACGTGAATCCGCCGGAGTTGCTTCGCTATGACGCCACCGGAGAGCGACTGGATGACGTCCGCTTTCACCCGGCATGGCACCTGCTGATGCAGGGGCTGTGTGCCAATCGGGTACATAACCTGGCATGGGAAGAGGAGGCGCGTAAAGGGTCGTTTGTCGCGCGGGCTGCACGCTTTGTGCTTCATGCTCAGGTAGAAGCGGGCACGCTTTGCCCGGCCACCATGACGTTTGCCGCGACACCGCTGCTGCAGCAGGCGCTCCCCAAAATATTTCACGACTGGCTGACGCCGCTGCTCAGCGATCGCTACGATCCTCATCTTGCTCCCGGCGCGCAAAAGCGCGGCCTGCTGATCGGCATGGGGATGACGGAAAAGCAGGGCGGCTCGGACGTGCTCAGCAACACCACCAAAGCGGAAAAATGCAGCGACGGAAGCTACAGGCTGGTGGGGCATAAATGGTTTTTCTCCGTCCCGCAAAGCGATGCGCATCTGGTATTGGCCCAGGCGAAGGGCGGGCTGTCCTGCTTTTTTGTGCCGCGCTTTTTGCCTGACGGGCAGCGCAACGCCGTGCGTCTTGAGCGCCTCAAGGACAAGCTCGGGAACCGCTCCAACGCCAGCAGCGAGGTGGAGTTTCTTGATGCCTCCGGCTGGCTGCTGGGGGAAGAGGGAGAAGGGGTACGGCAGATCCTCAAAATGGGCGGTCTGACGCGCTTTGACTGCGCGCTGGGCAGCCACGGACTGATGCGTCGGGCGCTCTCGGTGGCGCTGTACCATGCGCATCAGCGTCAGACCTTCGGCAAAAATCTCATCGATCAGCCGTTAATGCGCGAAGTGCTAAGCCGGATGGCGCTGGTGCTGGAGGGGCAAACGGCGCTGCTGTTCCGCCTGGCGCGGGCGTGGGATAAACGCGCGGATCCGCAGGAGGCGGCATGGGCGCGGCTGTTTACCCCGGCTGCGAAATTTAGCGTCTGTAAAGCGGGCATCCCGTTTGTGGCTGAAGCGATGGAGGTGCTGGGTGGGATCGGATATTGCGAAGAGAGCGAACTTCCCCGCCTGTACCGCGAAATGCCGGTGAACAGTATCTGGGAAGGGTCAGGAAATATTATGTGCCTGGACGTGCTGCGCGTGCTGGCGAAGCAGCCGGGTATTCACGACCTGCTTGCCGACGAGTTTGCGCAGGTTAAAGGGCAGGACAGACACTTCGACCGCAGCTGGCGACAGCTTCAGCAAAAACTGCGTAAGCCTCAGGAAGCGCAGGGGCGGGAGATTGCGCAGCAGCTTTTCCTGCTGGGTGCCGGAAGCCAGATGCTGCGGCACGCATCGCCCCCGGTGGCGCAGGCGTGGTGCCGCATGATGCTGGATACCCGTGGCGGCACGCTGATGAGCGAGCAGGTACAAAACGACCTGCTGCTGCGTGCGACGGGCAGAGTCGGTTAACCTTTTAGCTGGAACAGACTCACCAGCTGAGCCAGATGTGAACCCTTCTCGCGCAGCGTTTGAGCGGTTTGTTCGCTGCGTGAGATGCGATCGGCATTGATATGCGACGCTTCGCCAATATGAGTCATGGCGAGGTTAACCTGGCCGATCCCTGCGGACTGCTCGCGTGAGGCATGGTTAATCTCGGTGACCAGCTGGCTGATGTTATCGATATGAATGATGATGTCATCCATCGCCAGGCGCGTCTGTTCAGACAGCGCATGACCTTCACTGACTTTTCTGAGCGTATCGCCAATCAGCTGTTCAATCTCCTTCACCGCGTTAGCGCTGCGTCCCGCCAGGGCGCGAACTTCCTGCGCGACTACCGCAAACCCTTTTCCGTGCTCGCCTGCGCGGGCTGCTTCCACTGCCGCATTCAGCGCCAGAATATTGGTCTGGAAAGCGATGGATTCGATCACGCGCGTGATGTCTTCGATACGTTTTGACGCTTCGCGAATGTCGTCCATGGTCGACACCGCGTGGGTGACCGTCTCACCGCCCTGATGGACCGCGAGCGAGGTTTCACCCACCAGCTGCTGCGTTTGCTCCATGTTGGCGGCATTTTGCTGCACGGTGGCGGCCAGCTGCTCCATGCTGGCAGACGTCTCTTCCACGCTGCTGGCCTGCTTGTTGATCTGCTCTGAAATTTCGCCAGTGTCGGCGGCCAGCGCGTTGGTGCCTAAATGGATCTCGCCTGCGGCCTCGCGGACCTGCAGGACAATTTTTTGCAGGCCGCCGCCGATGCCGTTGATAGCATCGATCAGCTGGCCGACTTCGTCCTGACGCGTCACGGGCAGGCTGGAACGAAGATCCCCTGCGGCATATTGACGGGCAAGATGGATCACATTGCGCAGCGGTCGGGTCAGCACGCGGCGAATAAGAACCACGAACAGACCAGCAAACAGGATAGATAAGACCACGCCGGCCAGCAGGAAACGATCGCGCATGGCGGTAACGCTTGAGAGCAGCACCGATTTATCCACTTCGCCGACGATAGTCCAGTTCCAGCCTGGCAGCGGGGTATAGGCCATTTTCAGCGTGCGGCCGTCGTCGCTTACGCGTTCCAGCGTGCCGGGTTTGTCACTAAGAAGCTGTTGTTGCGTCGCGTCGTCCCACTTCGGCAGTTTTCCCTCTTCGCTGGCGTGGAACAGATATTGCCCGCGCGTTTTGCCGTTGCTGCGATCCAGCACAAAGAAGTGACCGCTCTCGCCCAGGCGGCGGTTGAGGATTTTCTCGCGCATGACGTTCCAGGAGTGGGTGATGTCCACCCCGACAAAGACGATCGCAATGACCTGTCCTTCGGCGTTTTTAACCGGCTGGTACTGGGTGATGTAGCGTTTGCCAAACAGCAGCGCCAGGCCGCGGTAGACTTCACCTTTGTTGACGGCGGCAAAGGCCGGGCTGGCGTTATCCAGAACGGTACCCATTGCCCGCTCGCCGTTCTCTTTGCGCAGGGAGGTCGCTACGCGAACAAAGTCGTTTCCGCTGCGTACAAACAGCGTCGAAATGGCTCCCGTACGATTCAGGAACTCGTCTGAAAGCGTGTTGTTTTCATGCAGCCCGGTGTCTCCGCCTTTCAGAAGCGGAACGCTAAGTCCGTTAATCGTCTGGGGTTGGGAAGTATCAATGTTCAGGGGCTGCGGTAAAAAGGTGGTAAAAAGACGGGTATAGCTCTCCACCTCTTCGCTCAGGCTGGTGTTAAACATCTGCACCATGTCGACCATGCCGGTGGACTGATTATGCAGGTCTTCGACCGCAAGGGCTTCAAGCTGCTGGCTGGCTTTTTGGCTGAGCAGAAAGGTGAAAAGCAGAAACAGCGTGGCGACACTGACGCCAGTCAGCAGCGAGAGTTTCGATCCAAGGCCCGCACGGCGGAAAAAGTTGATCATAAATTGCTCATCATTGAAAAGTTATGGTTCTTCAACGGCAGAGCGGGGATTACGTTTACTGTTTTAATGTAACAAAATGTTATTTAATTGTTCTTTATTAGTTTTATACAAGATAAAAAATTTGCAAAAACGAAAAGCCACTAAAAGTAAGTGGCTTTTATCAGGAGGGAGATTACACGTAGAGAATGGCCTGTACCCGCCAGTGGTCGATATGGTTATCTTCCTGCATCTGGATGATGCGATACCATGAAGCACCCTGCTCATCGGCCTTTAATGCTACGACACGTTCAACGTCTTGCGGGCTCCCCGAGATATTATTCACGGAGATCTGGCCAATTTCATTCAGGCCAGTCACACAATCAGCACTGGCGAATTCTGCTGACTGCGCGGTGGTGCTCACCAGGCCTGCTGAGAGCAACAGTGAGGTCAAAGCAAGAGTTCGTTTCATCGTCAGCTCCATTTCACATATATCCGGTATCCGCCGGGCAATCCTTCGCAAATAAACTCCCTTCCATTAACGCGGGCATGGAGTTTATTGTGGACAGGAAAATGTCTATGGACGCAAAGCAGTGTAAATCTCGTTCAAAGGAAAACCATTATTTACGGTACAAAATGGCCTGTGAATACCACTGTCCCGTTATGATGGTTTCGTCGATCATAATGATGACGTAATAATCTGCTTTGGCGGCGACGGCCTGTGCTTTTATTGCCGCTTCTGCGTCATCCGGAGAGCCGCGAACCAGCGCGGAGATGGTGCCCATTCGTTGTAATCCTTCCGTCTGATTACGACGAATCTCCTGTGGATGATCGGCGACCGGTGGAGCGGGTTGCGGCGTTCCCTGCAGCGCGCTACAGCCACTCAGCAGAAACACCAGCAATAAAGCAGCAAACCTGCGCATAACCATATCTCGTTTCCTGATAGCCATAGTGTAGTTGTCTGTGTATTTAGTTTTGGGGGAATGTTCCCGAAGTGTTATCTGGGACGTATATTTCGAATGAAAATGACGTGAAAGCGTAACCCAGTTCTCAACATTATGAATCATACATTCGCACAGGGTCGACAATGATTGAAATTGAAATACGCCACCTCGGCGGCCATGAAATTTTACACGCAATGCCGGCGGGTAAACGTGATAAACCGCTGCCTGTTGTGGTTTTTTATCATGGGTTTACCTCATCGAAGCTGGTTTACAGTTATTTTGCGGTTGCGCTGGCGCAGGCGGGTTTTCGCGTGGTGATGCCGGATGCACCCGACCACGGCGCGCGCTTTACGGGTAATGAACAGGCGCGGCTGGGGCAGTTCTGGCAGATTCTGCACGGGAGTCTGACCGAATTTGCCGGGCTGCGCGATGCCCTTTATGAGGCAGGGCTGGTGGCCGACCGTCGTCTGGCTGTCGCCGGGGCATCGATGGGCGGTATGACGGCGCTGGGGATTATGACGCATCATCCTGAAGTGAAGTCTGTCGCCTGTCTGATGGGCTCGGGCTATTTTACGTCGCTGGCGAAGACCCTTTTTCCCCCTCAGAATTTAACGGAAATGACCGCGACGCTGGCAGAGTGGGAAGTGACCCGGGCCTTGCCGCGCGTGGCCGATCGCCCGCTGCTGCTGTGGCACGGTGACGCGGATGATGTGGTCCCGCCTGAGGGAACCTTCCGTCTGCAGCAGGCGTTAATGAATGAAGGGCTGGACGGTAATCTGACCTGTCTGTGGGAGTCGGGCGTCCGCCACCGCATTACGCCCACCGCGCTGGACGCTACGGTGGCGTTTTTCCGCCAGCATCTTTAAAAGCGCAGCACTTTACTCCCTGATCTTCCCGCTTCTGGAGGATCTCAGGGTTGGCGCCTTTGCCAGCGAGCGCTACTAAAAGCGGCTGTAACCGGGGGTATTTTGGAGCCATTCACAAAAAAAAAGCCCCCGGGCAGGGGGCAACGTCAACTATGGCTATGTTCTCGTTGTTGGCTTTCCTGGTGCTAGCGTTAAAGCGTTATCGGTAAATATCTGCACTGGCGTGCATGTTGCCGTTGCTGCCGGGCTCACGGGTTAACATCACGTGGTAATAGGTTGCGCCCTGCGCATCGGTTTCTTCATTTAATGCCTGATCTGCTTCACTTTCCGTGGCGAAATTATGATTGATGTAAATTACGCCCAAGCTTTGCACATCATCCATGTTTCTGGCCTGTCGGCTGTCTATCTTGATGGCTGCCATCGCGTTTGCACTGAGCAAAAGCGCCGCCATTATGGCTAATGCGATTTTTTTCATGATATGCGCTCCACGACTACGTGCTGCGAGAGAGGGGATGCTCCTTCTTAATTCAGGCGATCTCTGATTAAAGTGTAATCACTCATCCGGCGGGGATGCGTGACCATTTCTGATGCAGTTGTTCAAAAAAACAGCTATTCCGGGTGTGACCAATTTTAAATCACCCACTTAGAGCCGCTTCGCGCTTTGTGCGAATTATTTGTGCAATCAGCTTGAGTTTCCAGGGGCGCGCAAGTATTATGACGCGTCAATTTTTCAGCCGACCTTTAACACGTTCCTTGCCTCCCCGGGCCTCGGCTGACCCAGACAGGAGGCTGAATAATCCGTAAGGAGCAATTCGATGCGTCATTACGAAATCGTTTTTATGGTCCATCCTGACCAGAGCGAACAGGTTCCGGGTATGATCGAGCGTTACTCTGCTGCCATCACTGGTGCAGAAGGTACGATCCACCGTCTGGAAGACTGGGGCCGCCGTCAGCTGGCTTACCCGATCAACAAACTGCACAAAGCACACTACGTTCTGATGAACGTTGAAGCGCCGCAGGAAGTGATCGATGAGCTGGAAACTACCTTCCGCTTCAACGATGCCGTTATCCGCAGCATGGTTATGCGTACCAAAAACGCAGTTACCGAAGCATCTCCGATGGTTAAAGCGAAAGACGAGCGCCGTGAGCGTCGCGATGATTTCGCAAACGAAACCGCAGATGATTCTGATGCTGGGGATTCTGAAGAGTAATTTCTGATGACCAACCGTCTGGCGTTGTCCGGCATCGTATGCAGGGCTCCCCTTCGAAAGGTCAGTCCATCAGGAATTCCGCATTGCCAGTTCGTGCTTGAGCATCGTTCTGTGCAAGAGGAAGCCGGGTTTCACCGGCAGGCGTGGTGCCAAATGCCCGTTATTATTAGCGGACACGAAAACCAGGCCATTACTCACAGTTTAACGGTCGGTAGCGCAGTAATCGTTCAGGGGTTCATCTCTTGCCACAAGGCAAAGAACGGCCTGAGCAAAATGGTTCTGCATGCCGAGCAGATTGATTTGATAGATTCTGGAGACTAGCCATATGGCACGTTATTTCCGTCGTCGCAAGTTCTGCCGTTTCACCGCGGAAGGCGTTCAAGAGATCGACTATAAAGATATCGCAACGCTGAAAAACTACATCACCGAAAGCGGTAAGATTGTCCCAAGCCGTATCACCGGTACTCGTGCAAAATACCAGCGTCAGCTGGCTCGCGCTATCAAACGCGCTCGCTACCTGTCCCTGCTGCCGTACACTGATCGTCATCAGTAATCGGGCACGGTCCATTAATACGACTTTAAGAGGATAAGGTAATGCAAGTTATTCTGCTTGATAAAGTAGCAAACCTGGGCAGCCTGGGTGATCAGGTTAACGTTAAAGCGGGTTACGCACGTAACTTCCTGGTTCCACAGGGTAAAGCTGTTCCAGCTACCAAGAAAAACGTAGAGTTTTTCGAAGCACGTCGCGCTGAACTGGAAGCCAAACTGGCTGACGTTCTGGCGGCTGCTAACGCTCGCGCTGAAGCAATCAACGCACTGGGCACCGTTACCATCGCGTCCAAAGCTGGCGACGAAGGTAAACTGTTCGGTTCCATCGGTACCCGCGATATCGCTGATGCAGTTTCTGCAGCAGGCGTTAAAGTGGCTAAGAGCGAAGTTCGTCTGCCGAACGGCGTTCTGCGTACCACTGGTGAGCACGAAGTTGACTTCCAGGTTCACAGCGAAGTGTTCGCTAAACTGGTTGTTAACGTTGTAGCTGAGTAATTTTTTACTCTGCTCACGTTGAAACGCCGGCCTTGTGCCGGCGTTTTGCTTTTTACAGACCCCAGTCCTTAACGCGCCCTGATAAAACTGCCGTCTGGCTGGCGGGTAAACAGTACCTGTTGTCCACTTCCCGTATCAATCGTTAACCCTGTCACTACCCCGCTGGCATTCTGGCGAATCTGTACCATCTGACCATTCTGCAGGTTACTGAGCGGTTTGCCCGCACCTTCTACCTTTGCCATGGCATAAACGTCGGTTGGCGGCAGGTTGTGGTCACGGAACAGCTGTGCCAGAGTTTTGCCCGGCTCTACGCGATAGGAACGCCACTGTTGTTCAATGCCGGTAGGCTGTTGCGTCTGAGGCTGAGACGGGGCGGCGGCTTGATCCTGCGGCTGTTCATCCTGAATGGGTTCTGGTTCAACCGGCGCGACCTGACCCGGATCGTTAGACGGGGTGACGAGCTGCGTCTGCATCGGCTGTGCGTCAGGCTGCGGCCGCGTCTGCGACTGAATATCCAGCTGAGCATTGCGGGTGACGGGGGCGGTATCAACATCATCGCCACCGGAAGGAAGCAGGAAGCCCACAATCACCATCAGCGCACCAATGATGATCCCTCTGCGATGCAGAGGAGGCAGCGGGTCCATGATGCGAAAATTGTCCGGCGCCTGCCAGATTTTCGCCAGGGTAGGTTTCAGTTCAAATCGCCCGGGCATGGCACTCCTCCTGCTCCGCGTATTTTTTATCCTGTGCCCCGAAGTATAGTTTGCTAACTGCCTGAACGGCGTAGTAAACCCGACATCCGTGACATCAGTTCGGGATTAATCCTGGTTCTCTCTATTGTTTCTGTTTCGTCGCGGTTTGTCACCTTAACTTCAGACAAAGTTTTACCCATAAGGGCATGGCTGATATGCTGCCCGCTACTTTAAATGTGATGGAAGGAAAACCCATGACCACCCCGACTTTTGACACTATCGAAGCGCAGGCAAGTTACGGTATCGGCTTGCAGGTAGGACAGCAGCTGAGCGAATCCGGCCTGGAAGGTCTGTTACCAGAAGCGCTGGTGGCGGGTATCGCTGACGCGCTGGAAGGCAAACAGCCTGCCGTTCCGGTTGACGTTGTGCACCGTGCGCTGCGTGAAATCCACGAGCGTGCTGACGCCGTGCGTCGTGCGCGCTTTGAAGAGATGGCGGCCGAAGGTGTGAAATATCTGGAAGAGAACCGCGAGCGTGAAGGCGTGAACAGCACCGAATCCGGTCTGCAGTTCCGCGTGATCAATCAGGGCGACGGCGCAATCCCGGCGCGTACCGACCACGTTCGCGTACACTACACCGGTAAGCTGATCGACGGTACCGTCTTCGACAGCTCCGTGGCGCGCGGCGAACCGGCTGAGTTCCCGGTTAACGGCGTTATCGCAGGCTGGATTGAAGCACTGACCCTGATGCCGGTCGGTTCTAAATGGGAACTGACTATTCCGCACAACCTGGCCTACGGCGAGCGCGGCGCTGGCGCGTCCATCCCGCCATTCAGCACCCTGGTCTTTGAAGTTGAGCTGCTGGAAATTCTGTAATCGAATTTTCTTATTTCCTCTCCCCTGTTGGGGAGAGGAAAATAGTGTAAAAACCTATAGTTACGGTGCTATCAACATTTTATCTTGCAAACGAAACTGTTGCGTGTATTTTTGTGAGCTGTTTCGCGCTGTATGAGTGATATGACACTCACTTTCAACATATTATTAACATAATATCTAAATCATAGTATTCATCCCGCCGATTCTTACCTAATATCGATTAGCCCTTACAAGGGAACGTCGTTTTTTGACGTATTTAAAGGCCAGAAGAGCCTTAACAACACAGACAGGCATAAACAGGAAAATATCACATGGTAGATCAGGTCAAAGTCGTCGCCGACGAAGAGGCGTCGTCTGAACAGTCGCTACGGCGCAATCTCACAAACCGTCATATTCAGCTCATTGCCATCGGGGGTGCCATCGGTACCGGGCTGTTTATGGGGTCAGGCAAAACCATCAGTCTCGCCGGACCGTCAATCATATTTGTCTATATGATTATCGGTTTTATGCTGTTCTTCGTGATGCGTGCAATGGGTGAACTGCTGCTCTCGAACCTCGAATACAAATCCTTTAGCGACTTCGCTTCAGACCTGCTCGGACCGTGGGCGGGCTATTTTACCGGCTGGACCTACTGGTTCTGCTGGGTCGTGACCGGTATGGCGGACGTCGTGGCGATTACCGCCTACGCACAGTTCTGGTTCCCGGGGCTGTCGGACTGGGTCGCCTCGCTGGCGGTCATCGTTCTGCTGCTGAGCCTTAACCTCGCCACCGTTAAAATGTTCGGTGAGATGGAGTTCTGGTTCGCGATGATCAAAATCGTGGCCATTGTTGGACTCATCGTGGTGGGGCTGGTGATGGTGCTTACCCACTTCCAGTCACCAACCGGCG
The DNA here is from genome assembly GCF_057224565.1 of Enterobacter sp. 3U4. Taxonomy (NCBI): domain Bacteria; kingdom Pseudomonadati; phylum Pseudomonadota; class Gammaproteobacteria; order Enterobacterales; family Enterobacteriaceae; genus Enterobacter; species Enterobacter sp. 3U4. The sequence goes on along the minus strand of NZ_CP136665.1, from coordinate 3,530,052 downwards.
TTCAGGCATCGTTTACCCATCTGTGGAATGACGGCGGCTGGTTCCCGAAAGGCATTAGCGGCTTCTTTGCCGGCTTCCAGATTGCGGTGTTCGCGTTTGTGGGAATTGAGCTTGTCGGAACGACCGCTGCGGAAACCAAAGATCCGGAGAAGTCCCTGCCGCGCGCCATCAACTCCATTCCGGTGCGTATCATCATGTTCTACGTCTTCGCGCTGGTTATCATTATGTCCGTGACGCCGTGGAGCTCCGTAGTGCCGACCAAGAGCCCGTTCGTTGAGCTGTTCGTGCTGGTGGGCCTGCCTGCGGCCGCGAGCCTGATTAACTTCGTGGTCCTGACCTCTGCTGCCTCTTCCGCGAACAGCGGCGTATTCTCCACGAGCCGTATGCTGTTTGGTCTGGCGCAGGAAGGCGTGGCGCCGAGCGCGTTCGCCAAGCTCTCTAAGCGTGCGGTACCGGCAAAAGGGCTGACCTTCTCATGCATGTGTCTGCTGGGCGGCGTGGTGATGCTCTACGTGAACCCAAGCGTGATTGGCGCGTTCACCATGATCACTACGGTCTCTGCGATCCTGTTTATGTTCGTCTGGACCATCATCCTCTGTTCATACCTGGTGTACCGCAAGCAGCGTCCACACCTGCATGAAAAATCGATCTACAAGATGCCGCTGGGCAAGCTGATGTGCTGGGTGTGCATGGCGTTCTTCGTCTTCGTGCTGGTTCTTCTGACGCTGGAAGATGATACCCGTCAGGCGCTGATCGTCACGCCGCTGTGGTTTATCGCGCTGGGGCTGGGCTGGGTGTTTATCGGTAAGAAACGTATGGCTGGCATGCGTTAAGCATGTTGCCGGGTGGCGCTGACGCTTACCCGGCCTACGTTCGAGGACGTTGTAGGCCCGGTAAGCGCTAGCGCCACCGGGCCTTTTTTATTCCCCAGCTAAAGTCCGCGGGAACAGAACGTTGTTCTCAAGACTGATGTGTTCCATCAGGTCGTCGATCGTTTCGTTAATGCCGTTGTACATCGCTTTCCACGTTGTGCACGCTTCTGGCGGCGGCGTGACGTTGTGGGTGGTGTGTTTGATCACTTCCAGCAGTTCGCCCGCGTCATCGTGCTCGCTTTCCATCACGCTGATGGGCCCCATCGCCTGGCTTCCCATTCCCTGTTTAATCATCGGGAAGAGGATCTGCTCTTCCTTCATCATGTGGCTGGAAAGCTCTTCGTGCAGCAGGGTCAGGTACTTCGCCAGACCGCGCGGTACGGAAGGTTTGTCGGCATGGACGCGTTCGACTTTGGTCGCCTGGAGGATCAGCTCCGGCAGCTGTTCACGGTGACGGTCATGATAACGCACGATGATATGGTCGATGATTTCCGCGAGCGGAGCGGTTCGCCAGTCTTTGTCGATCGGCTGCTCGGCCAGCAGCGCCAGCTCGGCTTCAATCACCTCAACGTTCAGCTCTTTGCGTGAGGCCGCACGCGCCAGGGTTTGCTTACCGCCGCAGCAGTAATCCATATCGTATTTACGAAACAGCGCAGAAGCGCGAGGAATGGAGAGCGCCAGCTCGCCGAGTGGTTGGTCGCGAAAGGCCATAGCAATTACCTCGTCATTAATAATATAAGATGCATGTTAAATGCATCTTTAGGCCGGCGCTATAACCCTTTAGAGGGACGGGTAAAAATGAGATGCGCATCACAAAAAAATATCTGATTTAACTCTCTGAATGGCCTTAGGAAAGTGGTTTCGAAAGTTTTTAAAGGTGGAGAAACAGTAAACAACCCGCTGCGCCTGCCGATATATCCACGTCAGACAAACCTGCATATAACAAAGGCAACGCATGTTTAAACGTATAAAAGTCATTACCCTTCTGATTTCGGTGCTGCTTGTGCTCGGCATCATGCAAGTGATTTCCGCCGGTATCTTTATCAATGCCCTGAACAACGATAAAGACAACTTCACCGTGGCGCAGCTCTCCAGCAAGAACGTGGCGGAGTTTACCGATGCGTGGATCAGTCTGAACCAGGCGCGCGTCACTCTGAACCGCGGGATGCTGCGCCTGCAAAGCAGCATGGCCTCGCAAATTAACGGCGGTCAGCTGAATGAGCTGGTGACCACGGCGAAAAATCTGCTGACTGAAGCGCAGGTTCATTACGATAAATACTATGCCTTGCCGAATACGCCAGGCCTGGATGAGAACCTGACCAACCAACTCGAAGAGCAATACCGCATTTACTCTGCAACGCTGACGCAAATGAACGTTCTGCTGAGCCAGGGCAATCTGGAAGATATGTTCAAGCAGAATGCCGAACAAAAACAGAACGCGATGCAGACGGTTTACCGTGAATGGCGTGAAGCGCAGGCCGCGCTCACGGATAAAGGCATTCAGGATAACGAAAGTGATTACAAGCGCATCCTGTGGATCCTCTCTGCGGTCATGCTGCTGGTGATTGTGGTGATTATCTCCAGCTGGATTGCTATGCGCCGCGTGCTGCTGCTGCCGCTGGAAGAGGTGATAAACCATATTCGCGCCATTGCGGCAGGGGATTTAACCCAGCCGATTCAGGCCGAAGGTAAGAACGAAATGGCTATTCTGGCGCGCAACGTGCAGGAGATGCAAACCTCGCTGGCGAACACCGTGGGCGTGGTGCGTGAAGGTGCGGATACTATCTACACCGGAGCCGGTGAAATTTCTGCAGGCAGCAACGATCTCTCTTCCCGTACCGAGCAGCAGGCCGCATCTCTGGAAGAGACGGCAGCCAGCATGGAACAGCTGACGGCAACCGTGAAGCAGAACGCCGATAACGCGCGTCAGGCTTCCCGTCTGGCGCTGGACGCCTCCTCAACGGCGAAGAAGGGCGGTAACGTGGTTGAAGGCGTGGTGCGTACAATGGACGAAATTGCCACCAGCTCCAGCAAAATCGCGCAAATTACTAACGTGATCGACGGCATTGCCTTCCAGACTAACATCCTGGCGCTGAACGCGGCGGTGGAAGCCGCGCGCGCGGGCGAGCAGGGCCGAGGTTTTGCAGTGGTGGCTGGGGAAGTACGCACCCTCGCCCAGCGCAGCGCCCAGGCGGCGAAAGAGATCAAAGCGCTGATCGATGATTCCGGCGAGCGCGTGAACGCGGGCTCGCAGCTGGTTAACGAAGCCGGGGAGACGATGGCCGAGATCGTTAATGCGGTTACCCGCGTCACCGACATCATGGGTGAAATTGCCTCGGCTTCTGACGAGCAGAGCCGCGGTATTGACCAGGTGGGCCAGGCGGTAGCCGAGATGGACCGCGTGACCCAGCAAAACGCCTCGCTAGTGGAGGAGTCAGCGGCCGCGGCGGCGGCGCTGGAAGATCAGGCTGCACGTCTGAACGAAGCGGTGGCTGTGTTCAAAATTACCCGCAACCAGGCGGTTAAAGCGGCGCCGGTGAAAACCTATGTGCCAAAAGCGCAGCCCGTAGCGACGGCGCCTGAAGCGAACTGGGAAACGTTTTAAGGGCTTGCCCGGTGGCGGCTACGCCTTACCGGGCCTACGGTTTTGTAGGCCCTGCAAGCGCAGCGCTGCTGGGCAAAAATCACATCTCCGACGCCGGAACAACACTTGGTTTTTCCGGCTTCGCTCTCACCGCCATCACCACCCCCACGACCAACAGCACGATCCCACAGGCCGTGAACAACGGCGGCACGCTCTGGCGCATCAGGAAGGTATAAAGCAGCCCGGCCAGGGTTTCAAAGACTATCAGCGGTCCTAAGATCACCGTCGGCAGCTTCTGGCTGGCAATGTTCCAGCACAGCGCGCCCACCCATGAACACAGCACCGCAATCGCCACCATCAGGCCGATAAACACCCACGGTCTTGGCCCGAAAGGCTGGGCGAAGTCCGGCTGCTGATGGCCCAGCCAGAGGCATGCGCCGAGATACCCTACGACCGATACGGGCAGCGTGACCAGCGCCTGCGCTGTTGCCCACATCATCGGGTGCTTGTCCGGGTTCTCCCGCAGCCAGCGCGCGTTGCGCAGGGCATACCATGCCCAGCACGCCACGGAAATGAACGCCAGCAGAATGCCAGAACCGTAACGCCACAGGTCAACGTCCGCCTGGCCATGACGCAGCTCGGCAATATTGACGCATATCAGCCCCAGGGCAGTGCACACCAGCGCCGGTGCCATTTTTGACCACGCCAGTTTGCCATCGCGGTGGCTGTAGAGCAGGTTAGCAAAGACGGGAATGACGACCGGCAGCGTGCCGATAATCATGGTCGATACCGGCGCTCCGGTACGCTGAATGGCACTTGCAAGGCAAACGTAATAGATAAGGTTACCCATCATGGTCAGCGCCAGCGCGGTGGCCCAGTCCTGACGGCTGAGCTGACGCAAGCGCGCGCGCCCCAGCCACGCCAGGGGCAGGGCAATCAGCCCCAGCGCCAGATATCGTCCGGTCGACTGCAATATTGCCGGATACTCGGGCACGATCAGCGGGCCGACAAAAATCAGCCCCCACATCATCCCGGCCAGAAGGGCATACAACACTCCACTAATCATTTTTCCATCCACAGGTATTTACGCTGTAGCCAGTGTAGAAGGGGCAAATGCGCGCGTATTGTATGAGATTGCGCATTAGCGCCGGGTGACCTGCTTCTGGTAGCGCACGGGAGTAATACCGTAGCGGTGGGTAAACGCGCGCGTGAGATGCGACTGATCGGTCAGTCCGGTTGCGGCGGCGACCTCTGCAGCGGGCATGCCGTGGGTGAGAAACGCTTTGGCGCGCCAGAGGCGAATGGCCATCAGCATCTGATGTGGCGTCACGTGAAAATGGGCTTTGAACTGGCGCTGGAAATGATACGGGCTGAGTGAAACGACGCTGGCCAGCTCGTCCAGCGTCAGGGCGCGCATATAGTTGTCGTGCAGGTACTCGCGTACCCGTTCGAAGCGGTGCGCGCCTTCCTGAACCTGCGGCGCGTGATGGGCAAACGGCTGGAAAGTTTCAATCAGATCCAGCAGCAATCCTTTTTGCGCAAGCGGATCGTCCGCGTGCCACAGGCCGTAAATAAGCCTGCCGATTTGCTGCGAGCGCAACGGGTCATGACGGGTCACGTCGCTGAACCACCAGTGCCGCAGACCGGTCATCTCTTCCAGCAGATTGGGTTCGATATAGACCATCCGGTAGCGCCAGCCGCCTTCGGTGGCGGATTCGCCGGTATGGATCTCGTCCGGGTTCATGGTGACGACGGATTTTTCCGCCGCGAGATGCTGGCTACCGCGATAGCGAAAGCGTTCGGCACCGGTTTCAATTGTGCCGATCCCGAAGGCTTCATGGGTGTGAGGCTCAAAGGCGTAGTCAGAAATATGGGCATGATAAAGCTCCAGGCCCGGCAGCTGCGCCAGATGGCGAAAGCGCGCGCTGTCTCTTTCATCATTAAACTGTTCCGGTACGCCTTGCACGTTGAGCCTCCTCGCGGTCATCTTTTCATTATCAGAGATGACCGGAGTTTATGCACTAAACATCTTTGCCCGGACCGTCTTACGATAATCCCCCGGTGACACCGTGGTTTTATGCTTAAACTGGCGGTTAAAGTGCGCAATATCCTGATATCCCACCGCATTGGCGATCTCCTGAATGCTCAGATTGGTGGATTGCAACATCGTCATGGCGGATTCAATTCTGGCGGTTAATAAATACTGAAGAGGGGACATGTCGGTGGCATTTTTAAAGCGACGGTTGAAGTTGCGCAAACTCATGCCAGCCATATCGGCAAGATTCTGCATGGATATATCCGAGGCGCAGTTGGCTTTTATCCAGATCTGAATTTGAACAATGTCTTCATCCGGATGCGGTTTGTTTTCTTCACTGTAACACTGGCGATCGAACTGACTCCGAATTTCATGGAAAAAGGTCCGTTGGGTATGCGTGGCTACACGTTTCCCGTATATCGTTTCGATGAAATGGATGGTCAAATCTGAGAGGGCTTTGACGCTGGCGGCGCAGTAAATATTATCGGCCTGCGTGAGAAAATGTTTGGTTTGTAATTTTACGTTGGGGTAGTCACGCGAGAACTGTTTGAAGTAGTGCCAGTGGGTGGTGGCGGGTTTTCCGTTGAGCAATCCTGATTCCGCCAGAAAACAGCAGCCCGTTCCGACGGCCGCGATACGGGTTCCTCGCGCAGCCTGTTCGGTCAACCAGGCCAGGAGTTCAGGCTGTTGTCTGACCACTGCGCGAGGATTGCGCCACAGGGCAGGAAGATAGATAACGTCATAGTGCCGGTCTGCGGCAAGGGTGGTATCGGCGGTTATGCTAAAGCCACTGTGCGTCAGGATGGGCTCGTTATTTATGCCAATAGTATGAACTTTCAGTATATTATCCGGACGACAGAGCCTGAATGAAGACGTCTCCGGTTTGTGCGTGTCTACGTGGGATGTTGTTTTTTGCTCGGCTAAATAGCTACTGGCTGCGGCTTTCCACATTTCAATCGGCAGACTGAGACCGGAACTTAGCATGCGTTCGCATAACACAAATCCTATTTGTGTATTTGTCATTTTTGATTAATACCTGTTTTGACTATTATTTTTGGTAGCTCATCGTTGTCCTGGCCAAAAAAGTCAGCATTTTGGCTGGATTTTCATATTAGCTTTTGTTGGTAATTTGTAAACTAATATCTGAAATTATCGTGCTTACTTAACAAAATAAATCCACGACCACTACAGGATGAATTATGGCGAAATTACCCGTAATAACGGCTTTTGGCGGCTATGGTCCAGCTGGTCGTAGTTCTTCACATCATGCATTTCGTCGAATGATTATTGAATCATTATCAGAAGAGGAAAGGCAGCAGACTTTATTATCGTTAGCCATTCTGATGGGCGTGCTTAAATATGATGAAGGCGGATATTGCGACAATTCCTGTAAAAGATTTACCCCCGCTCAGGCTGCCGCGAAGATAAAAGACGAAGCGCTGAAAGGAACCCTTATCAGAAAAATTACGCGCGACTATTTTGATGTCGATGCTATCGCCAGCCATGCAAAATTGAATATGGTTTCAGGCGAAGAGGGATTCAGTTTTAATATATCTTCCAGACAATTGCCTCAACCCTTACCGGCGGGATGGCACGTTGAAGAATTAGCGGATCAGCGCGTGCGTATTACCGTTCAGGGAGAGATGGACTGTAAAATAGAGGCATTGCTGCGCACGGAGGTTCAGGCTGCAGGGCTGTTGCCGCAGGGATTCCGGCCGGGTGATCATTACAATTCGCAGTTCCATCCGCGGGCGCTACAAATGGCGATTGTCGGAGCATCGGACGCCATCAACGCCCTGGGGATCCCGTGGCGAGAGATACAGGCCAACATCACGCCGGATCAGCTCGGAGTCTATTCGGGCAATATCATGGGACAGCTCGACGATTATGGCTTTGGCGGTATGCTCCAGTCGCGCCTGAAAGGCCAGCGCGTCAGCGCCAAACAGTGTCCGCTGGGCCTGAACAGCATGTGCGCCGATTTCCTCAATGCGTATGTGCTGGGTAGCGTCGGTCATACCAGCGCCACGCTGGGGGCATGCGCCACGTTTCTGTATAACCTGAATGCGGCAGTTGAAGATATCAAGGCGGGGCGCATTCGCGTGGCCGTTGTGGGCAGCGCCGAAGCGCCGGTCACCTCCGAAGTGATTGAAGGATTCGACGCCATGGGCGCCCTGGCAACGGAGAGCAAGCTTAAGCATATTGATGAAACGGAAACGGCCGACTGGCGCAACAGCAGCCGCCCGTTTGGCAACAGCTGCGGTTTTGTGATCGCAGAATCCAGCCAGTATGTCGTGTTAATGGACGATGAGCTGGCGCTGCAGCTTGGGGCAGAGATCCACGGTTCGGTGGGGAATGTCTTCATCAACGCTGACGGCTTTAAGCGTTCTATTGCGTCACCGGGGCCGGGGAACTACATCACCATGGCGAAAGCCGTGGCTTCTGCGGTATCGATGGCCGGGATGGAGACGGTACAGAAGGGATCGTTTATTCAGGCGCACGGTTCAAGCACGCCGAAGAATTGCGTCTCCGAGGCGGATATTTTTGACCGCGTTGCGCAAGCCTTTGCGATCCGCGACTGGCCGGTGACGGCGGTGAAATCGTATCTTGGTCACTCCCTGGGGCCCGCCAGCGGCGACCAGCTCATCAGCAGCCTCGGCGTCTTCCGCTATGGTATTTTGCCGGGAATTAAAAGCGTGTCGAACATTGCGCCGCAGGTGAATAACGCGCGCTTAACCATTCCTCTTCAGGACTGCAGGTTAGAAGAAAACCAGGGACAAATCGCCTTTATCAATTCAAAAGGCTTTGGCGGGAATAACGCCACGGGGGTGGTTTACTCGCCAAAGCTTACCCATCAATGGTTGCGCAAACGCTACGGGGACGCGGTGTATGCGGATTATCAGCAGCGTAACCGCCAGGTGCGACGTCAGGCTAACGCCTACGACGAGGCGGCGTCGCAGGGTGAACTCAACGTCATTTATCTGTTCGGCCAGCAGGGGATAAATGAGGAAGATATTAAGATTGATATGAACGGCATCACCATTCCCGGATTTGAAAAACCGATTACATACGCGACGGATAAAGAATACCCGGACTTTTAATCGTTATATCTGATTTTATTTTTAATAAATAAAGGTGCCTGTATTTCCTCAGGCGCCTTACCTTTGTGCAGCGCTAAACAGGAGAAAGAAAGTGGCTAATCTCAGTGCAATACTGATTGCCTTTGGCTGGAGCGGTATTGTTGTCGGCATAATGATGGGCGGGTTAATGGGGATGTACGCCTTTAAGGGACCCTTTCGCGCGCCTAAAGGGCATGAGAATTATACCGATTTAAATCGCAGAATGTTAAGGCTGGCACATATTGCCTTTATTATGCTGCCCTTAATATCCATGCTCTATGGCATGTGTATTGACGATCTCGCCGTGTCTTATATCTACAAATATTATGCCGTTATTTGCATGATGATACTTTCGGTGGGTATTCCGGTACTGCTGATTGCATCGTGTTTTTATCTGCCATTTAAATATGTGCAGGTTATACCGTTTAGCTGTGGAATGTATGCGTTAGTTGTAATGGCAATTGGCAGGGTTTCCGCCCTGTAAATAATCACTCACCTGAGATAAAAAATGAAAACGTTACTGAATACCCGCCAGCTGGGTCGGGATGCTATTGTCGCGACCGTAGATAAGCACGTTTATACCGAAAACCGCGCATTTGCCAACAGGCTTATTGACCGGATTGAATCCCATCCGCTGATGCGCAGCCCTATTTTGGCAAAAATGAACAGCGGTGAAGTTGATATTCAACAGATGCGCGTATTCCACCTGGAGTTTTATCACGCGTTTGCGCAAGTCTTTACCGATGCCGTTATTGAAGCACTAAGCGCGGCGAAACAGCTGGAAGCGCCGCTGGGCGCGCAGGCGAAAATGGCTGCCCGTTTTCTGCTGCAAATCAACCTGCTGGACGAGCTGGGCTTCCACCCTGGCGAAGACGCCGAAGGCAACTACAACGGCCAGCCCGCGCTGGCGCACTACGTGCAGTTCTTTACGACTATCCAGCAGCTGGGAATGACGGAACACGAGGTGAAATCCTGGCTGCCGATGTCCAGCTCTCTGGCCTGCCGCGCAACCTTCGAGAATGCCTATGGCGACTATACCCAGCTGGTGGGTTTGCTGGCCGTGGCCGAGACCGTCTTCCATGATTTCGCCACGCCGTGGGCCAAAGGTGTTGATAAAGCGACGGATATTGACGTCACGAAGGGCTATCACAGCATCCATGTGGAAAGCGAAACGGGAGAATCCATTGAAGATGGTCACTCCGAAGATGCATGGATCCTGTTCTGCCAGGCGCTGACTGAAGACCGCTATGCCGAAATGGAACAGCGCGTCGATCTCTGGCTGAAGGTCTGGAACGACTTCTGTAACGATCTGCTGGCTGGCCGCGCCGGAAAATAATCTTTTCACCCTCATTATCTTTGAAAATATAGAGCGAATTATGATGCCGTCTCATCAGTTGTTTAACAGGGGATATCATTCCTTCAACCAGCTTTTGCCCGAACTTGCTGTTCAACAGACTACTCAGACGGCATTTGAATTCGTCCGCAGCGCCAGTGAAATTCACAGCCTAAGCTATGACCAGCTACACCAGCGCGCCGCGTCGCTTGCAGAGGCATTGATGCAGTACGGGCAGCGGGGCGACCGGATAATATTGCTCTATCCGGATGGTGAAGATTTCATTGGCGCTTTTTTTGGATGCCTTTACGCCGGCAGGGTGGCGGTTCCGGTCCCGATGCCCGCAAAATCATCAGGAAGCGCGTGGGAGCGTTTTGCTGGCGTGTTACGCGATGCGCAAACGGACTGTATTGTTACAACGGCAAAGGGGGCAGAAACGCTGGGCCAGCTATCTCTTCCGTTATCTCCTCTTATTTTTACCTTCGACAAACCCGACGCGTCCGCGCTTCCTGCGGGCTATCGTCTGCATCATCTTGAGCGCGCGTTCTCCGGGGCATTTCACCCCGTTCCGGCAGCGGAAAACGATCTGGCTTTTTTACAGTACACCTCGGGTTCGACGGGCTCTCCGAAAGGCGTGATGGTGACCCACGGCAACCTGTGGGCTAACTCGCATGCCATTCACCGCTTTTTCGGCCATCACAGCGAAAGCCGGGGCATGATCTGGCTGCCGCATTTTCATGATATGGGGCTGATTGGCGGGCTACTGCAGCCCGTGTTTGGCGCATTCCCCTGTCGGGTGATGTCGCCCATGATGTTAATGAAAAATCCCCTTAACTGGCTCAAACAGGTCTCTGACTATCAGGCCACGACCTCCGGCGGCCCTAATTTCGCCTACGAGCTGTGCGTGCGCAAGATTGGCCGAGAGCAGGTTGAGGCACTGGATCTTTCGCGCTGGGACGTGGCCTTCTGCGGCGCAGAGCCGATTCGTCCCGCCACGCTCCAGCAGTTTAGCGAGCACTTTGCGCCCGCAGGGTTTCGGCCCGGCGCGTTCCTGCCCTGCTACGGCATGGCGGAAACCACGCTCATCATCACCGGAATGGACAAAGGGCAGGGGCTTCGCGTTTCCGACGAGGCCGGTGCGGTGAGCTGCGGGCAGGCTCTGACTGATACCGAGGTGCGTATCGTCGATCCTGACCACCATCAGCCGCTTGCTGACGGTGAGAGTGGAGAAATATGGCTGCGTGGTCCGAGCGTTGCCGCCGGATACTGGGACAATGACGCCGCCACGCGCGAAACCTTCCGGGCGTCTCTGGCAGGCGATCCGTACCCGTGGCTGCGCAGCGGCGATATGGGTTTTCTCCAGTCCGGCCATTTGTACGTCACCGGACGGCTCAAAGAGCTGCTGATTATCAACGGCCAGAACCACTACCCGACGGATATTGAAGAGACGATCCGCCGGTCCGCTCCCGCGCTGGCGGAAGCGACGGTTTGCGTGTTTGCAAGTGTAGACGAGCGCCCGGTAGCGCTGCTTGAGCTGATGATGCGCCATAAAACCGATCTCGATATGGCGACGCTGGCACCGTCCGTGACCGCGGCGGTGGCGGAGCGTCACGGCATTACGCTGGATGAACTGCTCCTTGTCGAAAGAAGGGCAATTCCTCGCACCACCAGCGGGAAATTACAGCGTACCCGCGCGAAAGTGATGTATCAGCAGGGGACCCTGGAAGTGGCGTGGCGCAGCCGCCAGGACGCGTCGAAACCTGTTGAGCACGCGGGCGAAACCCCTCCCGCGCTGGCGGCACTGATTGCCGGGATAATCGGCAGCACGCTGAACACGACGATCGGCGAATCCCGGTGGGATGAGGCGTTTACTGGCTTTGGCTTGAGCTCTTTGCAGGCGGTGGGCGTCATTGGCGAACTTGAACAGCGGCTGGACCGCGAGCTCTCTCCGGCGCTGATTTACGACTATCCCACCATCAATCAGCTGGCGGCCGCGCTGGGAGAACCCGCCGCGGTCCGGCCGGTCAGCGCCGCCGTCGCGGAAAGCGCCATTGCGGTGATTGGTATCGGCGTGGAGCTGCCGGGGCATAGCGGCGTGGAGGCGCTGTGGTCGCTGCTGCAGCAGGGCCACAGCACGACCGGCGAGATCCCGGCGCAGCGCTGGCGTACCTCGTCCCTTGACGGTTTTAACCGTAAGGGCAGCTTCTTCGACGAAGTTGACGCCTTCGACGCAGGCTATTTCGGCGTCTCTCCCCGCGAAGCCGTCTATATCGATCCGCAGCATCGCCTGCTGTTAGAAACCGTTCAACAGGCGCTCACCGATGCCGGTCTTAAGGCATCCTCCCTTCGCGGGAGCGATACGGCGGTTTATGTCGGGATCAGCGCCAGCGACTATGCCCTGGCGTGCGGCGATAACGTCTCGGCCTACAGCGGCTTAGGCAACGCGCACAGCATCGCGGCCAACCGAATTTCTTATCTTTATGATTTAAAAGGGCCAAGCGTCGCCGTCGACACGGCATGCTCTTCCTCGCTGGTGGCGATAGAGGGGGCAATGCAAAGCCTGCGGGCCGGACGTAGTTCTCTGGCTATTGCCGGAGGCGTTAATCTGGCGCTGACGCCGCATTTGCAAAAAGTCTTCACCGAAGCCCAGATGCTGGCCCCCGATGGCCGGTGTAAAACCTTTGACGCCCGCGCGGATGGCTACGTTCGTGGCGAAGGGTGTGGCGTCGTGGTGCTTAAGCCGCTTTCGCAGGCGCTGGCGGATGGCGATCGGGTCTATGCCACGCTGGTGGCGAGCGCCGTGAATCAGGACGGCCGCAGCAACGGCATTACCGCGCCGAATGGCCCATCGCAGCAGGCGGTCATTCGGCAGGCAATGGCGGACGCCGGGCTGGACAGCGATAGCATTGACTATATCGAAGCGCACGGGACGGGAACGGCGCTGGGCGATCTGATTGAATATCAGGCGCTGGAAGCGGTGTTTGCGGACCGGAAAAAAAAGGCACCTGTCCAGGTGGGCTCGATTAAAACCAACATTGGCCACCTGGAAGCGGCCGCGGGCGTGCTGGGCGTGGTGAAAGCGTCTCTGATGTTGCACTACCGGCAATACGTGCCGCACCTCAACTTCCAGCATAAAAACCCGCATATTGCGGCGATTAGCCGTCATGTTGAGGTGAGTGGCACGCAGTCTGCCTCATGGCATGCCGATGGTGACGCACGCTACGCGGGCGTAAGCAGCTTTGGCTTCGGCGGCACCAACGGTCACGTGATTTTGCGCAGCGCGCCAGCGGTGGAAAAACGCCAGGAGCCCGCTGCGCCGCACGCCCTGCTTCTGGTCGGTTCACATGATGAAGGGGCGTTTACCCTTCAGCGGGAGGCGATCGGAATAGGCTTGTCCGCCTGCCAGGAGAGCGATATCGCCACCTGGTGCCGTCTGGTGAACACCCGCTACGATGCGGCCCGCTTTCGCGGCGTGGCGTATGGCGCGGACCGCGCCCAGCTGGCGGAAAGCCTTGCGCAGCTGACGGCCTGCAAGGCGGGTAAAGCCCAGCCTCAGGTCTGGCTCTTCCCGGGGCAGGGCACCCAGCAAATCGGCATGGGGGCCGAGCTGTATCACCATCTGTCGCACTATCGCGCCCAGTTTGACGCGCTGGCGGCGACCATCCTGAAGCGTTATCAGATTGATATCACGCAGGCGCTATTTTCCCGTGACGATAGCTGGCAGCGCTGCGCCAGAACCTGTCAGCTCTCATTATTTGCCTGTAGCTACGCGCTTGCTCAGAGCGTCATGCAGTTTGGTCCCCGTCCGGCTGCCGTGATGGGGCACAGCCTGGGAGAGTACTGCGCGGCGGTCATCGCTGGCTATCTCTCGCTGGACGACGGGCTGGCTATGGTTCATCAGCGCGCGCTGTTGATGTCAGCCCTGACGCAGGAAGGGGCGATGGCGGTTGTTTTCAGCGGTGAAGCCGAGGTGCGCCAGCTCATTTCGCCGTGGGCGGGCGATATTGATATTGCCGCATTCAACACGCCGACGCTGACCACCATCGCAGGCAGCCAGACGGCGATTAACGCCTGCCTCCAGGCCATTTCTTCTCAGGGCGGCCACGCCAGAAAAATTAAAACCGCCAGCGCATTCCACTCCTCGATGATGGATCCGATCCTCGGCGCCTGGCGCGAGTGGCTGGTCAACAACGTCACCTTCACCCGCGGGACGATCCCCTTTTACAGCAACCTGACCGGCGAGGCGTGCGGTCAAACCGACGCCGACTACTGGACCCGGCAAATTCGCCAGCCCGTGCGTTTCCTTCAGGGCGTGCAAAACGTGCTTGCGCAGGGTGAGTTCACCTTTATCGATCTGAGCGCGGACAGTTCGCTGGGCAAATTTGTGACCGCCACCGACCGCCGTCACCGGGTGCTGGCCGCAGGCGATCGGCGACATGAGTACAAATCACTGCTGACGCTGCTGGGAAAGCTGTGGCAGCAAGGGCACGACATCAACTGGAGCGGGCTGTACCACGCGACCACGCGGGAGGCGTTAAACCTGCCTGCTATCCAGTTCTGCCGCAAACGTTACTGGCTGGCGGATGAGACGCCAGCGCAGACCCCATCTGCAAAAGAGGACGCTATGTCAAATCAACACCATTTAGCCGCTGAAATAAAAGCGATTATTGCCGGTTTTCTTGAGGCGGATCCCGCCACGCTTGACGACGAACTGCCCTTCCTGGAAATGGGGGCGGATTCGCTGGTGCTGCTGGATGCCATCAATACCATTAAGGACCGCTACGGCGTGGCCATCCCGGTGCGGGCGCTGTTTGAAGAGCTCAATACGCTGGACGCGGTGATCGGTTATGTGGTGGAGCACGCGCAGCCAGCGGCGGCTGTTCCGCCGAGCGCGACCGAAACCGCCGAGCAGGCGGCGCAGCCTGTCGTGGCCATGCCGGAAACCAGCAAGCCGGTGCCTGGCGCAGTTCAGGATCTGATTGCCCGCCAGCTGGAGCTTATGTCCCAGCAGCTCACGCTGCTCAACGGCACGGCGCAGACTCTCCCGATGCCCGTCGCACCAAAGATGCCGGACGTCATCGCGCCAGCGCCTGTTGCAACCCCGGCCGCACCGGTGAAGGCCAGCGCGCACAGCAGCTGGTTTAAAAAAGAGACGAAAAAGGTCTCTCTGGGCACCGGGCGCGACCAGCATCTGGCGCAGCTCACCCAGCGGTTTGTCGATAAAACGGGCGGGTCGAAACGCAATGCCCAGCAGTACCGCGCCGTGCTGGCGGACAACCGGGCCTCTGCGGGCTTTCGTTTATCGACCAAAGAGATGCTTTACCCCTTAGTGGGGGAACGCTCTCAGGGATCGCGCATCTGGGACGTTGATGGCAACGAGTATATTGATTTTACGATGGGGTTTGGCGCCAACCTGCTGGGTCATGCGCCGGACTGCGTGCAGCAGGCCGTTGCCGACCAGCTGGCGCGGGGCATGCAGATTGGGCCGCAAAGCGCCCTGGCGGGCGAGGTGGCAACGCTTATCAGCGAGCTGACCGGCCAGCAGCGGGTGGCATTTTGTAACTCCGGCTCTGAAGCGGTAATGAGCGCCGTGCGCCTGGCGCGCGCCGTGACGGGGAAAAACAAAGTCGCGCTGTTTAGCGGCTCATATCACGGCGTGTTTGACGGTATTCTGGGGCGGCAGCAGGGCGGCGAAAATCCCGAGCGCGCCACGCCGATTGCCGCCGGCACGCCGCCATCGCTGGTGGACGACCTGCTGGTGCTCGATTACGGCAGCGAAGAGAGCCTGGCGCTTATCGCCCGCTATGCCGCCGAGCTGGCGGTGGTGATCGTCGAACCGGTGCAGAGCCGTTATCCCGATCATCAGCCACGCGAATACCTGCATACCCTGCGTGAACTGACGACGACCCACAACATTGCGCTGATGTTTGACGAGGTGATCACCGGTTTCCGTCTGGCGGCCGGCGGCGCGCAGGCGTATTACGGCGTTCAGGCGGATATTGCCTCCTACGGAAAGATTGTCGGCGGCGGTATGCCGATCGGCGTGATTGCAGGCTCTGCCCGCTTTATGGACAGTATCGACGGCGGATTCTGGCAGTATGGCGATGACTCCTGGCCGCAGGCTGAACTGATCTTCTTTGCCGGTACGTTCTCAAAGCATCCGCTGACCATGGCGGCAAGCAAAGCCGTGCTGGAGTACATCAAAGCCCACCCGGCGCTGTATGACGATATCAATCAAAAAACCGCGCGTCTGGCGATGTCGCTAAATAGCTGGTTCTCTGCAACCGGCACGCCGATTGAGATCGTCTCTGCCGGCAGCCTGTTCCGTTTCAAATTCAACGGTAACTTCGACATCCTTTTCCACCACCTGATGCTGCGCGGCATTTTCATCTGGGAAGGGCGTAACTGCTTTGTCTCGGTCGCACACGCTGACGAGGATATCGACCGGTTTATTGCGGCGGTAAAAGAGAGCGTTAACGCCATGCGCGTGGACGGTTTCTTTGGGCAGGCCGGATTACGCCCCGACACGCGCTATGCCGTTGCGGACAGCCAGCAGCGTTTTCTGCAGCTGGCCGCGCAGGATGAAAGCGGGCTGTTGGCCGGGACGATCGGCGGCGTCATTGAAACGCCGCGCAGCGTAGACAGCGACATCATGCGCGCCGCCTGGCAACTGCTGTGCGAGCGCCATGACGCGCTGCGCATGCAGTTTACCGACGCGGGCGAACTTCAGGTGGCCCAGGTGCCCTCAGTCGATCTCCGCGAGGAATACGCGGCGCCTGCCGCCTGCCTCGCTGAGTTTGCCGCGCGTCCCTTTGAACTGACCGCTGCGCCGCTGGCCCGCCTGCTGCTGGTTCGCCATGAGGGGAAAACCACGCTCGCGATCGCGGCACATCATACGGTGGTGGATGGCTGGTCGTTCATGGTCATGCTGCGCGAGCTGCTGCATCTTTACGATGCGCTGGCGTCGGGAAATCGTCCTGAGCTGGCGGCTGCGGCAAGCTATCTGCAGGCTATCCGTGCGCAGAACATTGTCAGCGAGGCTGAGCTACCTGCGCGTCTTGCGGCGCTTCCAGCGCGCCGGGTAACGCCGGAAGTTCTGTGCGTGCAGGACCCCTCCCTGACGTATCAGGGGCAGCGGCTGGTACAGCGCTTGTCGTATCCCGGCCTGACCGCACAGCTGCGCAAAGCCTCCGCCGAGCTGCGGGTGACCCGCTTCGCGATGCTGAATGCGCTCTTTACCCTGACGCTTGAGAAGGCGGTCGGCCACACCCAGGTGCCGGTCGGCGTGCCGGATGCCGGGCGGGAATTCGGGCAGGGCGACGCGCTTGTCGGCCAGTGCGTCAGGCTGTTGCCGCTATGTATCGACAGCGCTGTCTGCGCGTCGGTGTCCGGGGTTGCCAGGGCAATCCATGACGGTATCCTCGCGCAGCGCGGCGAGCCCGCACTGCCGTCACGCTGCTTCCACGGTCAGGATGCGCCGCTTCCTCTGCTGGCGACCTTTAACGTCGAGCCGCATGCTCCGCTGGCAGAAATGCGGCAGTGGGAGGCCAGCCTGTCGCTGCTCCCGATCGGCGCCGTCGAATTCCCGCTGATGGTTAACATTCTCGAGACGAAAGAGGGGCTGTCCGTCGAGCTGGATTACCAGATGCGCTATTTCACCGAGGCGAGTGCCCGCGCGTTACTGGAGCACTTCCTGAAGGCGATAACCGTGCTGGCCGAGCAGGGAGAAGAGGCTGCCGAAGCACTGTTCTCGTCGTCAGAGGCGCTGGCCGCATCATGAAAAAGCTGATGATTTTCATCCTCGGGGGAGCCGTGCTGGCGTTCGTGGTTAATCTGCTGATTGATGCCGGACTGTTTTATCAGGTGCAGGAGCGCGGCGGTGAGCAGTGCCAGAAAGTTACCGGCATTGAGGGCGCGGAAGATATCGCTCCCTTATCGGATGGCGGGGCAATAGCCAGTAGCCTCAACCGGCACGGCAGCTCGCCCGGGGCGCTGTATTACCTCAACGGCAGCGACCAGCCGCGGCGATTGGCCGGTGACTATCCGGATGCCTTCTTCCCGCACGGTATCGACGTCTGGCAGCAGGAGGGCGAGACGTGGGTCTACGTGGTGAACCACCGCCCCCAGGAGGACAGCATTGACGTGTTTCGCTTTAATCGTGCGCAGATGCGTCTCGAGTATCAGCCCGCCCTGTCGCGCGCGGTCGGACACAATATCAACGATATCAGCGTGATTGATAAAACCCGCTGGCTGCTGACGCGGGATCACCGCTGGACGGGCTTCGCCGGGCGCATAGAGGATTATCTGCGACTGCCGCTCTCCAGCGTTATGCTGGCAGACGAGGCGGGGCTGCATACCCTGATCGATGGCCTGCATTTTGCGAACGGCATTTACTACAGCCGACCGCGGGGGCGTCTGTACGTGGCGGAAACCACCCGCGGCGCGGTGAGCAGCTGGGCGTGGCGACCAGACGACGCTGCGCCCGTCCTGCTGGGACGTATCAACGGTCTGCATGGCGTCGACAATATCCTGCCGGACGGGCAGGGCATGCTGGCGGCGGCGCACCCGCAGCTTCTGAAGCTGGCCGCCTATCAGAAAGATGCCCAGGCGCGTTCACCGTCTATGGTTTGGCGGCTGACAACCGGCGCACGGGGTGAAATCAGTCACGCCACTCTTTTCTATCAAAGCCACGGTGCGTCGCTGGCGGCAGTCAGCGTTGCCGCGCCCGTGGGCGGAAAAGTGATGATGGGCAGCGTCTTTGACGACGGGCTGCTGCTGTGCGGGGAGCAATAAGATGCTGAAGAGATGGTTTTCCCGCCGCGGTCATTTTCAGGGGACGCTTGAGGGACATGAATTCCCCCTGCCGTCCGGCCATACGCTTCTCGAAAGCGCGCTCAACGCCGGCGTTTCCCTGCCGTATAGCTGCCAGGTCGGCTCGTGTAAATCCTGCCTTTGCCGGGTAACGAGCGGCAAGGTGCGTTCGCTTGTCGACCTGAGCTATTTGCTCAGCCAGGAAGAGATTGCCGCCGGCCACGTGCTGGCATGCCAGTGCCTGCCGGAATCGGATTTGACGCTGGCCGCGGCATCCACGGCCTGGACGCCTGCGCGAGTTGAGCGGGCTGTTGCGCTCTCATCCACGGTATGGCGCGTGACGCTGCTGGCGGAGCAGGCGTTGCCCTTTCAGCCTGGACAATACGTTCAGGTCTGTCTCGAAAAGGATAAGGATATCCGGAGCTTTTCCGTGAGCTGGCCGAGCCGGGGGCGAGAGATTGTTCTGGATATCACGCGCCGTGAAGAGGGGCGACTCTCCCCGCTGCTGTGTGATGAACAGGGGATTGAACGGAAGGTGTGGCTCTCAGACTGCCGGGGGCAGTTCGGCCAGCAGGATGACGGTAACGGTCCGCTGCTGGCTATCGCCAGTGGTTCGGGACTGGGAACGACGCTGGGTCTGGTCCGCGCCGCGCTGGCGCGTCATCCCCACCGTGAGGTCATGCTGATCCACGCGGTTCGCAGGCGGCAGGACACATTCGACCTGCAGGAACTGCAGCGTCTGCGTCAGCGCCATCCCGGTTTTCACTATCTGCACGCGTTATCCCGGGAGCGTGAGGTTCAGGCGCTGGAGCTGGCAGGACGCATTACCTGCTGGCTGGACGACTGGCGCGCCCTCTATCCCCGCCGGACGGCGGTTGCCGAATGGCGCGTCGTGATTTGCGGCAATCCCGCGCTGGCGCAGGCGTGTCGGCAGAGGCTGCTCGCCGGAGGGGTGATGAGCCACTTGCTTGAAATGGACTGCTTCTCGCCGCCGGTCGGTGCAAAAAACAGTCATAACAATAAGGAGCCCGTATGTTGAGTTACCTGAGATTTGCCCTTGTCCCCTGCGTTTTTTTACCGCTAACCGCGCTCACAACCGTGCTCGGCGGCGTGTGGATCGTCGTCTCCATGCTCTGCGTGACGCTGAGCTATGTCTTCTTCGATAACGCAACCACGCACGACACCGCCGATCGCCACTACCGGCTTCCGGCGCTGCTGGAAATCATCCCGTATTTACAGCTTCCGGCCGCGCTGCTGGCGTTGTTTACCCTTATCTGGCAGGCCGCTCCGGGCGATCTGCTCGGATTTGGCGCATGGCTGACCGCCCTGACCGGTTACAACATCATGGGGCAACATCACCTTACTGTGCCGGAACTGCTGCTGGCGGCGGCCTCCACTGGCTATACCATGAGCACTAACACCGTGGTAGCCCATGAGCTTATCCACAAAACTCACAGTTTGATGGCGATGATGGTCGGGCGCTGGCTTCTGGCGCTGGTCGGCGATGCGCAGTTTTCGATTTCACACGTCTATTCGCATCATCCTAACGTGGCGACCCCGGCGGACGGCGCGACGGCGCGTCGCGGGGAGAATGTGTATCGCTTCTTTATCCGCTCTTCTCTGTCACAGTATGTTGAATCCTGGCAGGTGGAAGCGCAGCGGCTTTCACATCAGAACCGGCGCGGCGCCATGCTGGCGAACCGGGTAACGCGCGGGGTGCTGATGAGCCTGCTGATCGTGGCGGTCTGCTTTATGGCGGCGGGCGTCAGGGGCGCGCTGGCGTGTCTGGTGACCATGCTGGTCTCTAAATTCCTGTTTGAAACGGTGAATTACATCCAGCACTACGGTCTGGTCCGCCTTCCAGGCACGCGCGTGGAGCCGCGACACAGCTGGGATTGTAATAACCGGGCCTCGTCGGCCGGTCTGCTGAACCTGACGCGCCACTCCGATCATCACACCCATCCCCGTCGTGAATACTGGAATTTGCAGGCGCACAGCTACGCGGTGGGAATAGAAAAAGGGTATGTCGCCCATATATTTTACGCGCTGATACCGCCGCTGTGGTTTAAGCGAATGGAGGCAAAACTCGCGTACTGGGACGAACACGTAGCCAGCGACGCGGAGCGCGCCCTGATCCGACAGTCTGCATCATCCGCGGTTAATTCCACTGTTCCCTGTGTTTCCGGAGAGTCCCATGAGTGAGCAATTTGATCGTCTGATTGAGCAAGCCTACCAGCAGTATCGTGGACCCGCCTACCTGCGCTCGCCGATGGTTTCATGCGTGAAGGTCGGAATTCGTCTGATGGATCGGGTTGTGCCGGGGGCGACCGCCGACTGGCTGGGTAATCGGTTTTTTACGCCGCGCCGGGTGCCGACGCGTGCAGGCGATAAAGAGATGACGGCGCTGGCGAGCCGCATTGAGTCTCTCCCTTTGAGCAATGGTAAACATGCGGTGGTGTACCGCTGGGGAAGCGCGGGACCTACCGTGCTGTTAGCCCACGGCTGGGAGTCGAGGGCTTCCCACTTTGGCAGACTGATCAAAGCGCTGGTCGAAAAAGGCTTTCAGGTCATCGGGTTTGACGCCCCTGCACATGGTAACGCGGCAGGGCATCAGAGCAGCATCGTCGAGTTCATTGAAATCATTGACCAACTGGCGCAACAGGAAGGCGGTTTTGACGCGATTGTGGCGCACTCTTTTGGCGGGTTATCCGTCATTAATGCGGTAAAGGCGGGATTGCGGACCCGCGCGCTGGTTATCGTAGGCGCGCCGACGCACTTTAGCGGGCTGGTCACGAAATATGCCGCGATCCTGAACCTCCCGGGACGCCAGCAGCAGAGGCTGCGCCGGTATATTGAAGGGTACTTTGGCATTGGCGAGGCGGTCTGGCAGCGCTTTAACGCTTACGAGGGGCTGCAGCAGGTCGATCAGCCCGCTCTTGTAATTCACGACAGCAGCGATGACATCGTATTGCGGGTCGAAGCGGAATGCCTGGTAAAAGCCTGGCCCGGCGCGAGGCTGGCAGAGACCCACGGTCAGGGGCATAACCCGCTGCGCCGTCCGGGGGAGGGGATCGACATGGTGATGACGTATCTGGCTCCCTTGCTGACGTCAGGCTATGAGCGTGATAACCCTGTTGCCTGATAGCTGATAATAGCCCTGGATTCGGCTGCCCTTTACGCGTTGGGGGGAAAGCGTCCGGGTCAGCTCCAGGGCGATTCTTTGCCGTTCAGGCGCGATGTGGCACACGCGGGCCGCGTCAAAATCGAGGGCGCGGCCAACCTCAGGATAGAGCGCCTTATAGAGACTCTCTTTTGCGGAAAAGGTGATGAGTAGCGCGCTGGCATCGTCGATCTGGCTGGCGGCAAGACGCTCCCGCTCCTGCGGTGTGGTAAACAGATGCGCCGTCCGCTGCATCATCTCGGGTGCCAGCAACTCAATGTCGACGCCCGGCGTCAGGCCCGATGCCTCTGGCGCAACGACCGCCAGCGCCCACTCATGAGAATGTGACAGGCTTCCCCGCCAGCCGGAAGGCCACACCGGAGAGCGGTCCGGCGCGCTGCCCGGCGTAGCGTCACAGCCGAAGGATTTCAGCACCCGTTGCGCGGCATAGCGTGCCGCAAGATACTCCGCCCTACGTTTTACCACGGCGCTGTTGAGCGGGCCGGGAAAGGAGATGCCCCATTTATCAAAGAGCCCGTCATGATAATCACGCGCGGTGAATGAGACCAGGCAGTAGCGCAGAGCGGGAAAAGCGTCGACGTTGCCCATCTCTACGGAGTGAATAAAAGGGAGCGCGGAATCCGTGTTTATTACAGTCAACATTGCGGGATATCGGTATCTGTCGGGAGGACAGAATGCCACATAAGTGCGGGCCGGGTAAGGGGAATCACCCGGCCGCGGGAGATAACGGTCAGGCCGTTACAGAATGGCTTTAATGCTCTGCGCCAGCGGCGTGGTGGCGCGCCCGATCAGTTTGCTCAGCGTATGGCTGTCGTCAAAGAGCCCGCCTTTGGAGGCCCCGACATCGGAGTCCGCCAGCATATCGGCCAGACCGGCAGGCAGGCCGACGCTCTTCAGCGCGGCGGCAAAATCCGCTTCACTGAGATTCTGGTAGGTGACCGGCTTCCCGCTCTGTTTGCTGAGTTCAGCCGCCAGTTCGCTCAGCGTCCAGCCGTGGTCGCCCGCCAGTTCATACACCTTGCCTTCATGGCCCTCTTCAGCAATCACTTTGGCTGCCGCCGCGGCATAGTCTGCGCGGGTGGCAGAGGCAATTTTGCCTTCGCCTGCCGCACCAATAAACACGCCGTGTTCCAGCGCTGGCGGCGCGCTCGCCAGGTAGTTTTCGGTATACCAGCCGTTGCGCAGCAGGGCATAAGGAATCCCGGACGCCGCCAGCGCTTTTTCAGTGGCAACGTGTTCAACGTGCAGGCCGAGCGGCGAGGTATCCGCATGCAGCAGGCTGGTGTAGGCGATAAATTTCACGCCTGCCGTTTTGGCGGCGTTAATTACGTTCTGGTGCTGGGTTGCGCGCTGGCCGACTTCGCTGGACGAGATCAGCAGCAGTTTATCCACGCCGCTCAGCGCAGCGGCGAAGGCGGCTTCATCCGTGTAGTCTGCCTGACGAACCACAATCCCCTGCTGGCTTAAGGCTTGCGCTTTCGCCGGGTTACGTACGATGGCCACAATCTGGCTGGCCGGTACGGTTTTCAACAGCTGTTCGATAACGAGATGGCCAAGCTGGCCGGTGGCGCCGGTAATCGCGATCATGATGAATCTCCTTCGTGTTTGTCTGGTGTTGTGGCACACTAGCACCATAGCTAACTTTTAGTAAGTACGTACAAAAAGGTAAGTATGAAAACAACGATACCGACGCTCAGCGAACAAATGCGCGATGGCAATCTTTTCGCGGAACAGTGCCCTTCGCGCGAGGTGCTCAAACACGTGACCAGCCGCTGGGGAGTCCTGATTCTGCTGGCCCTGCGCCAGGGAACGCATCGCTTTAGCGATCTGCGCCGTAAAATGGGCGGGGTGAGTGAAAAGATGCTGTCCCAGTCGCTCCAGGCGCTGGAGCTGGACGGATTTGTCGATCGCGTGTCGTATCCAGTGGTGCCGCCGCACGTAGAGTATAGCCTGACGCCGCTGGGTATTGAGGTGAGCGAGAAGGTCGCCGCGCTGGCGGACTGGATTGAGGTGAATACGCCGAAGGTGATGGCGAACAGGGACGATCGTGCGGCGTAGAAGCCGGGTATGTGCGGCCTGATGCACTCACCCTGGCCCTCTCCCACAGGGAGAGGGAACAAACACCAAAAACGGCAACGTGCGTTGCCGTTTTGCTTTTACCTGCTCAAATCCACCTGATAAATCGCGAACCCAATATCATCCGTCGCGACCTGTTTCATCGGATACTGCGCCTTCTCCTTAATAAATGCGGCTGCCTTGTCGGACGGTGACGTTTCAAAGCGGATATCCAGCGGCGTATCGCTGTGGATCGGCGCGAGACGCCAGTTGTTGTCCACTGCCGGATGAATTTCTCCCGCCTTTTTCGACTCCGCGCTGATCCACGCCGCCAGCACCGAGCGGTTCTCATCAGGAGAAGCAAAGGCGATGTGGCTATCGCCCGTACCGGCAAATTTACCGCCGTAGGCACGGTAGTTATTGGTCACCACCAGGAAGGTGGCATTCGGGTCAATCGCCTTGCCGTTGAAGGTCAGGTTTTTAATGCGCTCCGCCTGCGGGTTGATCGCCTGACACTCACCGTCATATTTCGCCGGCTGGGTGACGTCAATCTGGTAGTTCACGCCGTCGATCACGTCGAAGTTGTAGGTGCGGAAGCCGTCCCAGTTAATCAGCGACTGCGGCTTGCTGCTGTGCGGGTCAATCTGGTTAAACTGTCCGGCTGAGCACTCCAGCCACTCTTTTACCTCTTTGCCGGTGGCTTTAACCACCACCAGCGTATTCGGATAGAGATAGAGGTCGGCGGCATTACGGAAGGTGAGCTGGCCCTTTTCGACCTCAACATAGCTTGCCGGGTCATTCTTACGCCCGCCCACCTTGAATGGCGCAGCGGCTGACAGAACCGGCAGTTTTGCCAGATCCGGATCGCCCTGCACAAAGTGTTCGGCATAGGCTTTCTGCGCCATGTTGACGACCTGAACGGTCGGGTCGTCCTGAACCAGCGCCAGGAAGCTGTACATGTTGTCGGCGGATTTGCCGATCGGCTTGCTGACGAATTCGCGCGTGGCGTCGTGATCGTGCTTCAGCACGTCGACCAGTTTTTTATCTTCAGCCGCCAGAGATTTTTTAGCCGCAGCGTCGTAGATCGGGCGCGCTTCGGCTTTTGACTGCGTCACCTTCCAGCGGTCGCCGTCGTTATTCAGCACCAGATCCACCACGCCAAGATGGTCGCCCCACATGCCCGGCATTACCGACGGCACGCCGTTGAGCGTTCCTTTCTCAATATCCGCCCCTTTGATGCTGGCGAAATCTTTGCCCGGGAAGACCGCGTGGGCGTGGCCGAACAGGATCGCGTCGATGCCCGGAACTTCACTCAGATAGTAAACGGAGTTTTCTGCCATGGCCTGGTACGGATCGGCGGAGAGACCCGAGTGGGCGACAACGACCACCAGATCGGCGCCTTTTTTACGCATTTCCGGCACGTATTTGCGCGCGGTTTCGGTGATGTCGTTAACGGTCACTTTACCGTCCAGGTTGGCTTTATCCCACGTCATGATCTGCGGCGGTACAAAACCGATATAGCCGATTTTTAGCGTCTGTTTTTTACCCTCCCGGTCGACGACGCTAGTCTCTTTAATCAGGTAAGGGGTAAAGAGCGGCTTTTGGGTCTTAACGTCGATGATATTGGCATTAACGTACGGGAATTTCGCACCGGCGAGCGCATCGTACAGGTATGTCAGACCATAGTTGAATTCGTGGTTGCCGAGGTTGCCGACGGTGTAGTCCAGGGTGCTCATTGCTTTATAAACAGGATGGATCTCGCCTTTTTTCAGCCCCTTGGTCGCCATGTAATCGCCGAGCGGACTGCCCTGAATGAGATCGCCATTGTCGACCAGCACGCTGTTTTTCACTTCGCCACGCGCCGCATTGATCAAACTTGCCGTACGTACCAGTCCGAATTTTTCCGTTGGGGTATCTTTGTAGTAATCGAAGTCCATCATGTTGCTGTGCAGATCGGTCGTTTCCAGAATACGCAGATCTACCGTCGCCGCCTGAACGCTCGCTGCAATCAGCGTCGCCAGAAGCGTTGCACTAAACTTAATCATCAGAGGAGTCCTTTTTTCGATGCAGTCCACAAAAGAGTATGTATCTATAGCTTGTTGCTTACAGAAATGTGAATCCTGACAGAAAAAAGTAACCTGAAACCGGAATTGCTTCACAGATAGCGGAATTGTTCACATTACGATATAACTAAAACAAAGAGTTAACCTCACTGCGTTAACAAAGAGGTGGAAAATGCTAGATAAAATTTGTCAGCTCGCACGGGATGCGGGAGACGCCATCATGCAGGTGTATGACGGTATTAAGCCTATGGAGGTCGTCAGCAAAGCGGACGACTCTCCGGTCACGGCGGCGGATATCGCGGCGCATAAGGTGATCCTGAAAGGGTTACAGGCCTTAACGCCGGACATCCCCGTTCTGTCAGAAGAAGCGCCGCAAAGCTGGGACGAGCGCCAGCACTGGCAGCGCTACTGGCTGGTCGATCCGCTGGACGGGACAAAAGAGTTCATCAAGCGTAACGGTGAATTCACCGTCAATATCGCCCTGATTGAGAAGGGTAAAGCGGTGCTGGGCGTAGTCTACGCGCCGGTGATGAAGGTGATGTACAGCGCCGCAGAAGGGAAGGCGTGGAAGGAAGAGTGCGGCGTGCGCAAGCAGATCCAGGTGCGCGATGCGCGTCCGCCGCTGGTGGTGATTAGCCGCTCGCACAGCGACAGCGAGCTGCAGGAGTACCTGCAGCAGCTGGGTGAACATCAGACCACCTCGATTGGCTCATCGCTGAAATTCTGCCTGGTAGCGGAAGGCCATGCGCAGCTCTACCCCCGCTTTGGGCCAACCAACGTCTGGGATACCGCGGCAGGTCATGCCGTTGCCGCGGCTGCCGGAGCGCACGTTCATGACTGGCAGGGCAAGACGCTGGACTATACCCCGCGCGAATCCTTCCTCAACCCCGGCTTCCGCGTCTCGATTTATTGAGCCAGCAGCTTATGCAGCAGGTCGACAACCTGCTGCACCTCTTCCTGAGTTAACGCGCCGTCTTTCACCCACTGTACGCGGCCCTCTTTATCCAGCACGATAATCGCGGAGCTCTCTTCCTCCAGCTGCCAGGCCTTACGGGTTACGCCGTTACTGTCAACGATAAACTGCGACCACGGATAGAGCTTTTTATTGCTCTCAAGGCTTGAGCGCACAAACATCCCGGAGCCCGGAATGGCGTCATCTGTGTTAACAATGGTGGTCGTCTGGTAGCGGTCGTGAGGGAATTTTGCGGCCTTGATCGCTTCCACCAGGTTGGCATTTTTCTCTTTTGCGGATGTACGACCGGCAATATGTTGTACAACTCTCACTTTGCCCGCAAGCTGCGCGCTATTCCAGGCTTTGTAGCTAAACTTATCATTGTCGAGAATCAATTCTCCCCGGTCAGCAATGCCGACTGGCGGTACACGTTGTCCTTTTTCAATGCTGTGAGCGGAAGCCCACAGGGGCAGCAGCAGGCAGGCTGCTGCAAGGATATTACGTAGGGTCATGGCGTTTCCTTATTGTTTGCAGGTGATCCGACCACTTGGTCTTGCGCTTTTAATCATAAGTGCGATCAATGTGGTTTTCCCGCAATCCCGATGCCAGTTTGCGGGCGAACGCACATATCCATGAAAAAACGACGGCTTATACTGCGCTCAGTCACGCTTTGCAAAGATTATTCTGAATAATTGTAATCAAACGGTAAATAAACTTATGCACACTGGGTAACACCGTAGTTCTGGTCTATAGTCATTGGGCATTAAAATTTGCGCTCAGGACAGTCGGGCCGATTGTGGCACCGCAAGAGCGTATGATTCGCAGGAGATACAAGAATGAAAATTTTCCAACGCTACAACCCGCTTCAGGTGGCGAAGTACGTGAAGATCCTGTTCCGTGGACGGTTGTACATCAAGGATGTTGGCGCTTTTGAGTTTGATAAGGGCAAAATCCTTGTCCCAAAAGTGAAGGACAAACAGCACCTGTCTGTGATGTCCGAAGTCAACCGTCAGGTTATGCGTCTGCAAACTGAGATGGCTTAACCAACGTGCTATGCAGTAGCAGTAGATAAAAAGACGGCTCCCGATGGGAGCCGTTGATGTTTGTGGGGGCAGGAACCTTACGCCGACACCTTCTCTTCCGCATCCGGCAGCTTTGGCACCAGAACGGTCGGTTTGTTGTCGATACGCGTCACCAGCAGCTGGTCGATGCGGTAGTTATCAATATCCACCACCTCAAACTTGTAGCCGGAAAACTTCACCGAGTCGGTGCGCTTCGGGATTTTACGCAGCATAAACATCATAAAGCCGCCAATGGTCTCGTAGTTTCCGGACTGCGGGAACTCGTCGATATCCAGCACGCGCATCACGTCTTCAATCGGCGTGCCGCCATCAATCAGCCATGAATTATCGTCACGCTGAACAATCTGCTCTTCCAGCCCCTGGCCTACCAGGTCGCCCATCAGCGTGGTCATGACGTCGTTGAGGGTGATAATACCCACCACCAGCGCGTATTCGTTCATGATCACCGCGAAGTCTTCCCCGGCGGTTTTGAAACTTTCCAGCGCTTCCGAGAGCGTAAGGGTGTCCGGCACAATCAGGGTATTGCGGATCTGCACGCCGCTGTTGAGCGCCAGGCTCTGGTTCGCCAGCACGCGGTTCAGCAGGTCTTTGGAGTCGACGTAACCGATGATGTGATCGATATCCTCATTA
Organism: Enterobacter sp. 3U4; assembly: GCF_057224565.1. NCBI lineage: Bacteria > Pseudomonadati > Pseudomonadota > Gammaproteobacteria > Enterobacterales > Enterobacteriaceae > Enterobacter > Enterobacter sp. 3U4. The sequence continues at coordinate 3,501,338 of NZ_CP136665.1, read as the reverse complement.
CAAACCAGGAACTTGGAGTGCGGATGCTGCGCCACTTTGTTTTTCAGGCTCTGCTCATCTTCATGTAAATCGAACCAGATAATGCTTTCGCGGCCGGTCATGGAAGAGGGCACGGTACGGGATTCCAGTTCGAATACGTTCTCAATCAGCTCATGTTCCTGCTTTCGCAGCACCCCGGCCAGCGCGCCGGCTTCCACGACCGCATATATATCGTCAGAGGTGATGTCGTCTTTACGCACCATCGGCAGCTTAAAGATGCGGAAAATCACGTTCGCCAGGCCGTTGAAGAACCACACCAGCGGACGAAACACGTACAGACAGAAGCGCATCGGGTTGATGATACGCAAAGCCACAGCTTCTGGCGCAATCATACCGATGCGTTTCGGGGTCAGGTCTGCAAAGAGAATGAACAGGCCGGTCACCAGCGAGAAGGAGAGGATAAAGCTCAGCTGTTCGGCCAGCTCAACGGACATGTACTTAACAAACAGGCTATAAAACGCCGGGGAAAACGCCGCATCACCCACGATACCGCCGAGAATGGCGACCGCGTTGAGGCCAATCTGCACCACGGTGAAGAACATGCCGGGGTTTTCCTGCATTTTCAGGATGCGGGTGGCATTGATGTTGCCTTCATCGGCAAGCAGCTTCAGTTTGATTTTACGGGACGCGGCCAGCGAGATCTCAGATATCGAGAAAAATGCACTGACGGCAATCAGACAAAGTATTACTAAAATACTGTTTAACATAGTTTATCCGGCTTCTCGCCAGATCCTCAGAAGGGGAGTTGATACCATTTGTGTGGAAACACATTGAACATCCGCTCGTAGCGTTGAGCCGATTATTTCAGCGGGTAGTATAGCGTAAAGAGATGTAAATCTGCCAGAGGTCACATTTTTGGCATAAAACAGACCGGACAGCGGGCGCTGTCCGGTACATCGCGTTATTTCACGGCAGACAGGCGGACATCGCCCACTGCCCGACGGGTGGCATCGCCTCCCCATACCTGATCGTATTCATAGCCCGTGAGCTGCTTGATCACCACGCGGGTACTGGCGTCGCAGTCGCGGTAATCGCCACCCAGCTTACGGCGCGCAATCTCCTTGAGGAGCAGCTTGTGCGTCTCACGGGTGAGCTTGAACCTGTAGGTGGTGAAGAAGCTTACCGCCAGCAGGGCTGCCGTTGCGAAGATCATCAGGCCGATAATCGCCCCCAGCGCGCTTTCAGGCTGCGCACCGCTGCCCTTCACGAAACCGGATTCCTGCAGCACCAGACCAATAATCATGATGGCAATCGCCACGGTGCTCTTGCGGGTCAGAACCATCACCCCGGCAAAAATCCCTTCGCGGCGCTGCTGAGTCACCATCTCGTCAATATCCGGAATGAAGCTGTAGATATTCCACGGAATATAGTAGAGGCCAGAGCGGGCGGCACCGAGCAGAATAAAGACCGCGGAGAACAGCAGCGTCGGTACCTGCGTTTTAGTGAGATAGACCGTAAACAGGAAGGCCAGTACCAGAAAGATACAGCCGTAGGAGAGCCGCAGGGCGGCAGACGGCGTGACGTTCAGCCGGTTCAGCAACAGCATAAATCCATAGGTGCCGGGTACCGAGGCGAAGGCCGCAATGCTCAGCCAGCCGGAAACCGCAGCCGCATCCTGGATCAGACAGTACACGACATAATAGGTAAAGACCGAACCGAATACGTCCATCGCCGTGAACGAAAAGATATAAATAATAATGTGCAGGCGGAACGCGCGGATGCGGAAGGAGGAAAAGAGATCCAGCACCAGATATTTCAGGTGATTCAGTAGCCCGCCGCTGCGCTGGTTGTCCACTTTAAAACTGGATTCCTGCTGCACATCCTTCGCTTCCCAGGTGGTGTACCAGGTAATAAATACCGCAAGGCAGAACACGCAGGAAAATATCAGTCCGGTGAGAGTATAGGTAAAGGGATTATCTTTACCCGTGAACTGCATAATCACTCCGGGAACGGAAACCGCAAGAAAACCGCCCAGCTGGGAGCAGATCATCCGCACGCCGGACAGGCGGCTACGCTCTTCATACCGGTTCGTCATCTCAGCCGCCAGGGTCTCCCAGGGGACCAGCACCATCGCCGACAGCAGCTCAATAGAGAGGTAAGTGCCCAGGTAGTACCAGTAACCCATGTCCGTCATCCACAGCAGGGCATACAAAAACATGAGCGGTGAGCTGAGTAATAAAAAGAAGCGGCGACGACCAAATTTACGCCCGAGCCAGGTATCCCCGAAGTTATCGGTGATGTAGCCCATAATCGGGCTTAATAGCGCATCAATCACGCGGGCAATGGCGAATATAGATCCCGCTTCAATGACTGAGAGCCCGCAATAGGTGGTGTAAAAAAATAACAGCCAGGTGCCGATAATGGTAAACGCACCCCCGCCAAAAAGATCGGTTACGCCGTAGCCGAGCGCCACGCCATAACCCACTCTACGTTCAGTTGGTTTGACCATAATAATATCCAGTGTAGGGTAATGATTAACCCGTTTTTCCGGGTCGTTTTTTATTGAGTGCTGGAATACAAATTACGTTCTAGTTATTGATATCTATCCATTGTCTTAATTGAGACGAGCGGTAAATAGCCTCCACAAGGGTCAGTGAATGTCCGGCTTCACGGATGTTGGTGTAATCCGTATGCCCCGGGTGGGTGATTGCGTGATAAAACCGGCGGATCGCCTGCTCGTGCCCCAGGCCCCAGTAGCTTTTGACCGAGCCATCGGGAGAGTCATCGCTGTCCAGCCTGAGGCGCTCGCCGCGGGCGATGCACCAGAGCACGTTGTTATGCAGCAGCAGCGATCCCTGTTCGCAGTGGATCTCCATCAGAAGCGGGGAATCGGTGGTATTGCAGTTGCTGGCGTAAAACAGGCCGCGCGCGCCGTTGGCAAAGTGCAGCGTGGCCATTGCGCTGTCTTCCCCTTCGGTCACATCCGCCAGCTCGCCGCTGTCCACCACGCCTTTCACGCGCGTTACGCCGCCGGCGAACCACTGCATCAGGTCGAGGGTATGAATGGCCTGGTTGATCAGCAGGCTGCCACCCTCCGTTGCCAGCCGCCCGCGCCACGGGCTTTCGGTGTAGTACGCGCCCGAGCGTGACCACGTCAGCACGGCCTTAATGCTGAGCATTTTTCCCAGCTCGCCGTCCTCCAGTATCCGGCGTATGCGCAGGCTGGTGGGGTTGAGGCGGTTCTGGTAGCACACGCCGAGCAGACCCGACGCCTGTTCGGCGGCGCGGGTGATGTCCACGAGTTCGCTGCTGTTCATGCCCACCGGTTTTTCGCTGAAAACATGCTTCCCGGCGGCGAGCGCCGCCAGGATCATGCTTTTATGCTCGAAATGCGGCGTGCAGATGTGGACCACGTCGATGGCATCATCCAGCAGCATTTCCCGGTAATCCTGATAGAAGCGGCACTGATAGCGCATTGCCAGCTCCAGCCCTTTAACGCTGTCGATGTCGACTAGCGCGCGTAGCGCGACGTTGGGGAGCAGGCGCAACGCATTCACATGGCAGCCGTGGATCGCTCCGGCACCGATAACCGCCGTGTTCAGGATCGTCATTGTCGCCTCCCGTTATTCCGTCGCGTTGGCCAGCATCTGGGCCTTCACGCAGAGCTCGGCCGCTTTGAAGGCGTGCGCCTGCGTCATAGCGTTTTCGGTACGATGCAGACAGTCGAGGATCAGTTCGCCAAAGAACGGGAACCCGACCTGTCCGGCGACCGGATAGCGGAATTCCCCCTCTTTATTGACGAGATAAACCACGTCCTGCTCGCCGCGGGTGAGATCGACATATTTGCGGATCTCGATATACCCGTCGGTGCCGAGCAGCGTCAGACGTCCATCGCCCCAGGTTGAGAGTCCGTCGGGGGTGAACCAGTCGCAGCGGAAATAACCGCTGGCGCCGTTTTCGCCCCTGATTGTTGCGTCACCGAAATCTTCAAATGCCGGATGCTGCGGATGGTTGAAATTGCGCGCCTGACTGGCGACCACGGTGGCGTTACGGTTGCCCGTGTAAAACAGAAATTGCTCAATCTGGTGGCTGCCGATGTCGCACAGAATGCCGCCGAAGTAGCGACGATCGTAGAACCAGTCCGGGCGGCCGGTCCCTTCCCGGTGCGGACCTGTCCCCAGGGTTTGGACGACGCGGCCAATGGCCCCCTGCTGCACCAGCTGTCCGGCAAACACCGCGCTCTCCACGTGCAGACGTTCGCTGTAGTACACGGCGTATTTCCGGCCGGTTTTCTCGACCATCGCTTTGGCATCCGCCAGCTGTTCAAGGGTGGTGAGCGGGGCTTTATCCGTGAAGTAGTCCTTGCCTGCGGCCATTGCTTTCAGCCCCAGCGCGCAGCGTTCGGACGGGATGGCCGCACCGGCCACCAGACGCACTTCGTCGTCGTTGAGTATCACCTCCAGCGACTCCGCCACTTTTACCTGCGGGTATTGCTGGATGAATTTATCCACTTTGGCCGGATCGGGGTCGTACACCCACTTCAGGGTGGCTCCGGCTTCAATCAGGCCGTTACTCATGCCGTAGATATGCCCGTGGTCGAGCGCGGCGGCGGCAAAAACAAACTCCCCCTCGCGGACAACCGGCTGGGGTTTACCCACCGGCGCGTAGTTCATTCCGTCATTTTTGTTCATGGTGTCACTCCTTAATCCAGGTCTTTGCCAAGGGGAATCGCACCCACTTCGCTGAAGTTGGCGACGCTTGCGGATTTTTCATAAAAACGGGGAGCGAGGGCGCTCGTCCCGCCGGTACGGTAAAACGGGTCGTCGCGGCCAATGGGCAATGAGACGACACCGCGAGTAATGGCCGATTTATAAATGGCGGTAATGAGCTCCAGCGAGCGTTTGCCCTGCAGGCCATCCACTAACGGTGCCGTGCCGTGCTCGATGGCAGAAAGCAGGTCATTAATCTGTCCGGCGTGCAGCGCCCACTCAAGCTTCGGCGTCTGCTGAAACACCGCGTCGAGCTGCGCTTCTCGCGTCAGATCGTTAGTCTCCTGCGGGAAGCCGTTATCGGCGCTGACGCTGGCAAAGGCCTGCCACGGCGCGGAGATGCGCGCTTTCTCACCCTGGATAATGATTTTCTGATCTTCCCCGTGGTGCACGACCGAGGCGGTAAGCTGGGTGAGCGCACCGCTGGGGTATTTGAAGATCGCGGCGCTGAGGTCTTCGACTTCAGCGTTGTCGTGCGCCACGTTGGTCATCATCGCCACCACCTCGGAGGGGAACCCCAGCATCCACTGAATGGCGTCGATGTGGTGAACCGCGTGGTTAAGCGTGCAGCCGCCGCCCTCTTTTTCCCAGGTGCCGCGCCACCACAGATCGTAGTAGCTGTGTCCGCGCCACCAGAAGGAGTCCACCTGAGCGTGGCAAACCTTGCCCGTGAGCTCCGAATCCAGCGCGGCTTTTAAGCGCCAGAAGGCATCGGTAAAGCGGTTTTGGGCAATGATGGAGAGCGTTTTGCCGCTGGCCTTTTGTGCGGCGATCATCGCGTCGCACTCCTCCAGCGAGGCGGCCATCGGTTTTTCGCACAGCACGTGGCAGCCCGCGTTCAGGGCATCAATGCCGATCTCTGCGTGGACGTAGGGCGGCGTGCAGACGTCGACGATATCGATATCCGGTTCTGAGGCCAGCATCTGCTGGTGGCTGTCATACACGCGGGCGTCCGTCAGGCCGTAGCGCGTTTTTTTCTCGTGGGCTTTTTCGGGGTAGATATCCACCAGCGCCACGATCCGGCAGCGCTGGCCAAACTGCAAATAGCCCTGAATATGGTTATGCGAGATATTCCCTGTTCCCACGATAGCGACATTTAACATCGTTTTTTCTCCGGAGTTACCAGGTGCCAGAGGCGTCCAGCGTGACGCTAGCTGTCTCTTTAGCCACTGAGGTGCTGATGCGCTGTTGGAGCAGGCGCAGATACTGTTTTTCGTTGAGCGGGAACTCGACCCAGTCGTCCGTCCAGGTGGAGAGGTGCATAGCGTTGGAGAGCGTCAACCCGCGGATCCCTTCCAGACCCGGCGCAATGAGCGGCTCGCCGCGCAGGATGGCGGCACAGAAGTTGGCGGTAATGACGTGGTGTTCGCTGCATTCCGGAGCCACGGGAAGCGTGACCTCCCAGCATTCGGGTTCACCAAAACCGTTTTGCCAGCGGGCGTTGAAGGCGGTTTCTGATTCACGCAGTCGCCAGTAGCGCAGCTTGCCCTCTTCGACGACCACCTTGCCGCGATCGCCGACGATTTCCAGCCGGTTGGTGCCCGGCGTTTCCGCCACGGTGGTGATAAACACGCCCGTCGCGCCGTTGGCATACTCGGCGTAGGCGGTGACCTCGTCTTCCACTTCGATCTCACGATGTTTGCCGAACTGGCAGAACGCGCGCAGACGGACCGGCATCCCGACCAGCCACTGCCAGAGATCGAGCTGGTGCGGGTCCTGGTTGAGCAACACGCCGCCGCCTTCTCCTTTCCAGGTGGCTCGCCAGCCGCCGGAGTTGTAATAGCTCTGCGAGCGATACCAGTTGGTGATGATCCAGTTGGAGCGGCGGATCTCACCCAGCTCGCCGCTGTCGATCAGATCTTTCACCTTCTGGTAGAGCGGGTTCGGGCGCTGGTTGTACATGATGCCGAACACCACATCGCACGCCTGGGCGCAGGCGTTCATCTCCTGCACCTGGGCGGTATACACGCCCGCCGGTTTTTCACACAGGGTGTGGATGCCGTTGCGCATCGCCAGCATCGACAGGCGCGGATGCTCGTAGTGCGGCGTGGCGACAATCACCGCGTCGATAAGCCCGCTCTGGAGCATCTCCTGCGCGTCGCTGAACACGGGGAGGGGGCCGACCAGCTGGCGAATGGCCGGATGCTTTTCCGGTGCATTATCACAAACTGCGGCAAGGCAGGCGTCGCTGACCTTACCCGCCAGTAAATAACGCGCGTGGACCGTACCGATATTCCCTATTCCAATAATGCCAAAACGTACCTTCTCCATGTCACACCTTAATTTCAGTTGAAATGAGTGATGACCGGAAAATAGGAAAGGGGAGCGATAGCGACAATGTGTTTTTGTGAGAATACTCGCAAGGTGATGAAGTAATCTCCAGACGTTTTGACATTTGGTTTTAAAATCAAAGGACTGTTTCTGCAAATATTTGCAAAAACTGAATGAGAGCGAGGTCACACTATGCCGGGCAAGTTAAAAATGGAGGAAATTGCTACCCTGACGGGCTATTCCGTCAGCACGGTTTCGCGGGTATTAAGCGGCAAGTCGTATACCAGCGAAAAAGCCCGGGAGGCGATCGTTCGCACCGCGCGGGAGCTCGGTGTGCTGGAGTCTATGGCGAGCGGAAGACTGTTAATTAACGGTATCGCTGTTTTTGCACCGGAGAGAACCTTTCAGGGACGCGGGGATATTTTTTATCTGGAAGTGACGAAAGGAATTGCTGAAGCCTGCGCGCGGCATAATGTGTGGGTCACGTGCTGTGGTTTAGAAGAGCAGCACGCCGATGTGAAAGTCTTTCTGGAAAAGGCCAGTCATAAGAATATTAACGCGATTATTATTATTGGCACTGATGATTCCACCATATTTAAACTGGCAAGCACGCTGAATAAGCCCTGCGTGTTGATTAATTCCGTTGACCGGGATCGGGTGCTGGATTCCGTGTCACCCGACCACCGGGCGATCGGCTTCACCGCCATGCAGTACCTTTTCGAGCAGGGGCATCGCCGCGTGCTCACGCTCACCTGCCTGCGTCGGGATACGTTGTACGCGCGTCTGGACGGCATCAAAGAGGCGTACCGTCATTTTCACGTCGCCTTTGACCCGCAGCGCGATTTGCTCGTGACGGAGTGGTTCACCGCAGAAGAGGCCGAGCATGCGCTGGATGCGTGGTTAGTGAATCATGACCGCTCGCAGTGGCCGGAGGTGATTTTCCCCAACAGTACCAGCATGACGGAAGGGGTGGTGAGGGCGTTAACGCGGCACGGGCTGCGCATTCCGGAAGACATTTCGCTCATCACGACCGATTTTGCATGGAATTTAGCGCACCGTCTGGAAAAACCGGTCACCGGCGTCACGGTGCCCTGCCGCGAGCTGGGGATTGAGGCCGTACATCTGCTGCAAACGCGGCTTAACCGACCGCAGGCACCGGTCTTTAACCTGCTGCTGCAGGGCAAAGTGATGGATTACAGTTCGGTCAGTAACGCCACGCGCCACGCGGCTCGCGTGGCGCTGGATCGGTGATCAGGCCAGCTGTGGCGGCAGGCAAACGCCGATGCCCCCGATGCCGCAGTAGCCGTACGGGTTTTTATGCAGATACTGCTGGTGGTCGTCCTCGGCATAGTAGAACGGTTTCGCGGTGGCGATTTCCGTCGTTACCTCGCGCGTATCGCCCGCTTCACGCATGGCCTGCTGGAAACGCTCAAGGCTGGCGCGCGCGGCGGCATCCTGCTCAGGCGTGAGCGGATAAATGGCCGAGCGGTACTGGGTGCCGTGGTCGTTGCCCTGACGCATGCCCTGCGCCGGGTCGTGGTTTTCCCAGAAGACCTGCAGGAGCTGTTCGTAGCTGATTACCGCAGGGTCGTACACCACGCGTACCGCTTCCGCATGCCCGGTTTCGCCGGAGCAGACTTCGCGATAGGTAGGATTCGGCGTGTAACCGCCCGTGTAGCCGGCCGCCGTGCTGTAAACGCCGGGCAGCTGCCAGAAGAGGCGCTCAACGCCCCAGAAACAGCCCATAGCGAACAGGGCGATTTCCATGCCATCCGGCACGTTGGTCATGGAATGGCCATTGACGGCGTGTAAGGTCGCCACAGGCATAGGGGTGTTGCGTCCCGGTAATGCATCGGTTTGTGAAACCAGATGCTTTTTGTCGAATAAACTCACGATGGGGCCTCCCGGGGTGCGATGTTTCAGTTAAGGTTGTCACGAAGCGTTTAATTGAACACAATAAATGCGCTGAATGAGTCTAGATTTAATCATAAGAAATATTTGGGTGTTACACCCATTTTCAACCCGCGATTCGGGTTTTTGGCCAACAGGCCGTATTTTGCCGCGGAGCGGCACTTCATTTGCTTCCAGGGTGGAAACAGGGATATTCAGGAGAAAACGTGACAAAAATCCGCCAGTTATGTTTGGTCAGTGTGTTGCTGACAAGCGGGATTGCCAGCGCGGCGAATGTCCGTTTGCAGGTTGAGGGGTTATCCGGGGCGCTGGAAAAAAACGTGCGTGCGCAGCTATCGACCATCCAGAGTGATGAGGTGACGCCGGACCGGCGTTTTCGCGCGCGCGTCGATGACGCCATCCGTGAAGGTCTAAAAGCGCTTGGGTATTACGAACCCACCATTGATTTCGATCTCCGTCCGCCGCCAAAGAAGGGGCGCCAGGTCCTTATTGCCCGCGTTTCGCCGGGCGAACCGGTGCTGATTGGCGGTACGAACGTCATCCTGCGCGGCGGGGCGCGTACCGACCGGGATTACCTGGACCTGCTCAGCACGCGGCCGAAAGTCGGAACCGTGCTTAACCACGGCGACTACGACCATTTCAAAAAAGAGCTGACCAGCGTTTCCCTGCGTAAGGGCTACTTCGACAGCCAGTTCAATAAAAGCCAGCTGGGCATTGCGCTTGAACGACGTCAGGCCTTCTGGGATATCGACTACGACAGCGGGGAACGCTACCGCTTTGGCGATGTGACGTTTGAAGGTTCGCAAATTCGCGAAGAGTACCTGCAAAACCTCGTGCCGTTCAAAAAAGGGGATTACTACCAGTCGAGGGACCTGGCGGAACTGAACCGTCGTCTTTCCGCTACCGGCTGGTTTAACTCCGTGGTTGTCGCGCCGGAATTTGATAAGTCTCGCAAAACCAAGGTGTTGCCGCTGCATGGCGTTGTCTCGCCGCGCACCGAGAACACCATTGAGACCGGTGTTGGCTACTCGACGGATGTCGGACCACGCGTGAAAACCTCGTGGAAAAAACCGTGGATGAACTCGTACGGCCACAGCCTGACCACCAGCCTGAGCCTCTCTGCGCCCGAGCAGCAGCTGGATTTCAGCTACAAAATGCCGCTGCTGAAAAATCCGCTTGAGCAATATTACCTTCTGCAGGGCGGTTTTAAGCGCACCGATTTGAACGACACCAAGCAGGACTCTACGACGCTTGCCGTCTCCCGCTTCTGGGATCTCTCCAGCGGCTGGCAGCGCGCCATTAACCTGCGCTGGAGCCTGGACCACTTTACCCAGGCCAACGTCACCAATACCACCATGCTGCTTTATCCGGGCGTGATGATCAGCCGCACCCGCTCGCGCGGGGGCCTGATGCCGACCTGGGGCGACTCGCAGCGCTACTCCATCGATTATTCCAACTCTGCCTGGGGCTCCGACGTAGACTTCTCCGTCATACAGGCGCAAAACGTCTGGATCCGCACGCTGTACGACAAACACCGCTTTGTGATGCGCGGCAATCTCGGCTGGATTGAAACGGGAGACTTCGAGCGCGTTCCGCCGGATCTGCGCTTCTTCGCCGGGGGCGACCGCAGCATTCGTGGGTATAAGTACAAATCGATCTCACCTGAGAACGAAAAGGGCCAGCTGACCGGTGCGTCAAAACTGGCGACGGGATCGCTGGAGTATCAGTACAACGTCAGCGGAAAGTGGTGGGGCGCCATGTTTGTTGACGGCGGTGAAGCGGTGAACGATATCCGTCGCAGCGACTTCAAAACGGGCGCGGGCGTGGGCGTACGCTGGCAGTCACCCGTCGGGCCCATCAAGCTCGACTTCGCCGTGCCTGTCGGCGACAAAGATGAACACGGATTACAGTTTTACATCGGTCTGGGGCCTGAATTATGAGTTTATGGAAGAAAATAAGCCTCGGGGTGCTGATTTTTATCGTGCTGCTGCTCGGTACGGTAGCGTTTCTGGTGGGAACGACGACCGGGTTGCATCTGCTGTTTAACGCTGCGAACCGCTGGGTGCCTGGGCTGGAGATTGGTCAGGTAACGGGCGGCTGGCGCGATCTGCGTCTGAAGAACATCCGCTACGAGCAGCCGGGCGTGGCGGTGAACGCCGGAGAGTTTCATCTCGCGGTGAAGCTGGGCTGTCTGCGTGACAGCAAGCTCTGCGTCAACGATCTGTCGCTTAAAGACGTTAACGTGGCGATAGATTCGAAAAAAATGCCGAAGTCTGCACCGGTCGAGGAAGAGGACAGCGGCCCGCTGAATCTCTCCACGCCGTACCCGATCGCGCTCTATCGGGTGGCGCTCGATAACGTCAATATCAAAATCGACGACACCACCGTGTCCGTGATGGATTTCACCTCCGGCCTGCGCTGGCAGGAGAAAAACCTCACCCTGACGCCAACGTCGCTGCAGGGCTTGCTGATCGCGCTGCCGAAAGTGGCCGACGTGGCGCAGGAAGAGATCGTCGAGCCGAAGATCCAGAACCCGCAGCCGGAAGAAAAGCCGCTGGGCGAAACGCTGAAAGATCTCTTCTCGAAGCCTGTGCTGCCGGAAATGACCGACGTTCATCTGCCGCTGAACCTTAACATTGAGGAGTTCAAAGGCGAGCAGCTGCGCCTGACCGGCGATACCGATCTGACGGTCTACACAATGCTGCTGAAAGTCAGCAGCATTGACGGCAACATGAAGCTCGACGCGCTGGATATCGACACCAACCAGGGCTCGGTGAATGCGTCAGGGAATGCCCTGCTGCGCGATAACTGGCCGGTGGATATCACCCTCAACAGCGCGCTTAACATCGATCCGCTGAAAGGCGAAAAGGTGAAGGTCAAAGTGGGCGGAGCGCTGCGCGATAAGCTGGATGTCGGCGTGAACCTTTCCGGACCGGTGGATATGGCCCTGCGTGCGCAAACCCAGCTGGCGGAAGCCGGGCTGCCGATCAATCTTGAGGTTGTCAGCAAGCAGCTTTCCTGGCCGTTCACCGGCGAAAAGCAGTTCCAGGCCGATGACCTGAAGCTAAAGCTGAGCGGCAAGATGACCGACTACACGCTCTCATTCCGCACCGCGGTGAAGGGGCAGGGCGTACCGCCCGCGACCATCACCCTGGATGCGAAGGGCAACGAACAGCAGGTCAACCTCGACAAGCTGACCGTCGCGGCGCTGGAGGGCAAAACCGAGCTGACCGCGCTGCTTGACTGGCAGCAGGCGATCAGCTGGCGCGGCGAGCTGAAGCTGACGGGCATTAACACCGCCAAAGAAGTGCCGGACTGGCCGTCGAAGCTGGATGGCCTGATCAAAACGCGCGGTAGCCTGTACGGCGGTACGTGGCAGATGGATGTGCCGGAAATTAAGCTCACCGGGAACGTGAAGCAGAACAAGGTTAACGTTGAAGGCTCGGTGAAAGGCAACAGCTATCTGCAGTGGGTTATCCCTGGCCTGCACGTGGCGCTGGGCCGCAACACGGCGGATATCAAAGGCGAGCTGGGGGTGAAAGATCTGAATCTGGATGCCACCATCGACGCGCCGAATCTCGATAACGCCCTGCCGGGGCTTGGCGGTACGGCGAAAGGACTTGTGAAGGTGCGCGGCACGGTAGACGCGCCGCAGCTGCTGGCGGATATCACCGCCAATAACCTGCGCTGGCAGGAACTGAGCGTTGCCCGCGTTCGCGTGGAAGGGGATGTGAAATCCACCGACCAGATCGGCGGTAACCTGAACCTGCGCGTGGAGCGCATTTCTCAGCCGGACGTGAACATCAGCCTGGTCACCCTGGACGCGAAAGGGAACGAGAAGCAGCACGACCTGCAGCTACGGGTGCAGGGCGAGCCGGTCTCCGGCCAGCTGCACCTGACCGGCAGCTTCGACCGCAAAGAGGAGCGCTGGAAAGGAACGCTGGATAACACCCGCTTCAATACGCCGGTCGGGCCGCTGGCGCTGTCGCGCTCCATCGCACTGGATTACCGCAACGCCGAGCAGAAGATCAGCATTGGGCCGCACTGCTGGACCAACCCGAATGCGGAACTGTGCGTGCCGCAGACCATCGATGCGGGCGCGGAAGGGCGCGCGCAGATCAACCTCAACCGCTTCGATCTGGCGATGCTGAAGCCGTTTATGCCGGATACCACCCAGGCCAGCGGCGTCTTCAGCGGGAAAGCCGATGTCGCCTGGGACACAACCAAAGAGGGGCTGCCGCAGGGCAGCGTCACGCTGTCCGGGCGTAACGTGAAGGTGACGCAGGAGGTGAATGACGCGCCGCTGCCGGTGGCCTTCGACACCCTGAACCTGAGCGCGGATCTGCATAACAACCGTGCGGAGCTGGGGTGGCTGATTCGCCTCACCAATAACGGTCAGCTGGACGGGCAGGTACAGATTACCGATCCGCAGGGACGGCGTAATCTGGGCGGCAACGTCAACATCCGTAACTTCAACCTGGCGATGGTGAACCCGATTTTCGCGCGCGGGGAAAAAGCCGAGGGCATGGTGAATGCCAACCTGCGCCTGGCGGGCAATGCGCAAAGCCCTCAGCTGTTCGGCCAGCTGCGCCTCAGCGGCGTGGATATTGACGGTAACTTTATGCCGTTTGACATGCAGCCCAGCCAGATCGCCATGAACTTCAACGGCATGAGCTCAACGCTGAGCGGCTCGGTGCTGACGCAGCAAGGGCAAATCAACCTGAGCGGCGACGCGGACTGGAGCCAGCTCGACAACTGGCGCGCCCGTATTGCCGCGAAGGGCAGTAAGGTGCGCATCACCGTGCCGCCGATGGTGCGCCTGGACGTCTCGCCTGATGTGGTCTTTGAGGCCACGCCAAGCCTCTTCACGCTTGATGGTCGCGTCGACGTGCCGTGGGCGCGCATCGTGGTTCACGATGTGCCGGAAAGTGCGGTCGGCGTCTCAAGTGATGAAGTTATGCTCAATGAAAATCTGAAACCTGTTGAACAGAAGAGCGCTGGCATACCGATTAATAGTAACCTTATCGTGCACGTGGGGAATAACGTGCGGTTGGATGCGTTTGGGCTGAAGGCGAGGCTCACGGGCGACCTGAAGGTGGCGCAGGATAAACAAGGTCTTGGCCTGAACGGGCAAATTAATATTCCTGAAGGACGTTTCCACGCCTATGGTCAGGATCTGATTGTCCGTAAAGGCGAGCTGCTGTTCTCCGGACCACCCGATCAACCCCTGTTGAACATCGAAGCGATTCGTAACCCGGAAGCGACGGAAGACGACGTCATAGCTGGCGTTCGCGTCACCGGTTCTGCTGACGAACCTAAGGCGGAGATCTTCTCTGACCCGGCGATGTCGCAGCAGGAAGCCCTCTCTTATCTGCTGCGTGGACAAGGTCTGGGCAGCGGTCAGAGCGACAGCGCGGCGATGACCTCCATGTTAGTGGGTCTGGGGGTTGCACAAAGTGGGCAGGTTGTGGGTAAAATCGGCGAGACGTTCGGCGTAAGCAATCTGGCGCTGGACACCGAGGGCGTGGGTGACTCCTCGCAGGTGGTGGTCAGCGGTTATGTACTGCCGGGTCTGCAGGTAAAATATGGTGTGGGGATCTTTGACTCACTGGCAACACTCACGTTACGCTATCGCCTGATGCCTAAGCTATATCTGGAAGCAGTGTCCGGCATAGACCAGGCACTTGATCTGCTCTATCAGTTTGAGTTTTAGCAATGCGAATATTTGTCTACGGCAGTTTACGAACCAAGCAAGGCAACAGTCACTGGATGACCAATGCCCTGCTGCTGGGGAATTACAATATCGAGAACTACCAGTTGTACAGCCTGGGCCACTATCCAGGCGCGGTTCCCGGCGAAGGAACAGTACAGGGTGAAGTCTATCGTATTGATAACGCGACGCTTGCCGAACTTGATGCCTTGCGCACCAGGGGCGGTGAATACGCACGCCAGTTGATCCAGACGCCGTACGGAAGTGCGTGGATGTATGTCTACCAGCGTCCGGTCGAAGGGTTAACGCGGATTGTAAGCGGTAACTGGTTAGACAGAGACCAGTACTGAAAAAAACAACGCCACCGTGAGGTGGCGTTGTTTTTTTACACTTTCAATTCTCTTCTGTATTCCTGCGTCGGGTTAAAAACAGAGGAACGAACAGCATGATGTATGGGGCAATAAGCCATAAAAAACACAAGGCGCGCGAACGGCCATAGTAGTTTATGCACCGCGTATTGCTTGATATGACGGGCAGGAAAAACAGTAAAAACAGCTGAATCGCATAATCGCTTCGATAAGGGATCCATAAGTAAAACAAAAACCAGGCAAGTTGGAAGGTCAGGATGCAGAGATACTGCCATTTGCTGTCTTTGCCGTAACAGTCAAACGCCTTTATGTAGCCCATTTTTATGCTTTGAAGAAAGAAACTTAGCATGTATAACGCTCACGATCGCGACGGTCAGGAGTGTGCTCGTCAGCAACGCTCCTAAAAAATAGCTGTGGGTGATATCAGTAGCACCCGAGCTTAATGTATGTAATTTACTATATCCTCTATCTACTGCAACAAAAAGCGTATATAGCCCGACGTTAATACAGAACTGAAGCAGACAAGAAGTGACAATATTCGCTGGAATTCTTTTTAATAGAGTGAGGAACATATAAATAATACTTGCTGAAAGAGCGAAGTAAAGCCCGTTAAATAAACTAGATAGTAAGGAGCTATTTAATTCGCTGAATATTAAATTATCGCTTCCATAGTACCATGACAGATATTGAATATACGTACTTCTGCCAAAGATAAAAGAGGAAATAATAATGACGAGTAGACTTACGATATGAATTTTCTTACTCATAATTTTGCTCCCTTAGAAAGCAGTTCCTTCATCGTTTTACTGGCCTCCAGCTGATCTTTGATTATGGCAAGGTCACGATTATTGTGATTATATTTTGCAATAGCGGTTGGCGTTCCTTTACCACCATTGTCCATAAAGAAGACAATATCCTTACGACCATAAAGAAGGACCTGTGGGATGGGATCACGCCCATAGCTCACCGCCTGAGGAAGGGAGTGAACAGACTCTGTCGTGAGGAAGCGAGGAATATTTTCATGCTCAATATTGCCTAAAGGTGTAGTGGCACAAGAGAGCCGATAAAATCAGTCGTATACACTAACGTATCTGTATCTTTGGTCGTTACTTTCGAGCCCGTAAGATATTTTATCTGTTGCCAAAGTGTAATATCTTTTGGGGTAACCTTAACACCATCCATAAACATATCTTGCTTGCGTTTTAGCTGAATGACAGTGCGGTGTACCTGTGTCAAAGAGGGGCTGATTTCCCCAACGGAAGGCATAAGTCCATCGCGGGAATATAGCCTTTCAATAATAAAGTAAATTCCAGTTGGGCGGGCAACATCAATGTTAATGGATGACATATGAATCCTGTAATGAATGTGGATTAATGCTCATCATGACAGTATGTGATTAATTGCCAGCCTATTCAACCACTCCCACCATAAATGAGAGGGTGCTTTTGTTGTATCAACATGAAAGCCAATGAGAATGGGATTTATCTTAAAAGTCGGTGTATGCTGCTTTTAACAAAGATATAAAAAAAGCCCCAGTATGCGGGGCTTTCATTAATCGGCCAGTAAGAATTACTTCTTAGCAGCGCGTTCGAAAGAGGCGATGATTTCTGCTTTCGCCGCTTCTGCGTTGTCCCAGCCGTCAACTTTAACCCACTTGCCTTTTTCGAGGTCTTTGTAATGCTCGAAGAAGTGAGTGATCTGCGCTTTCAGCAGCTCTGGCAGGTCGTTCACATCTTTGATGTGATCGTATTCTTTGCTCAGCTTGGTGTGCGGTACCGCAACCAGCTTCGCATCTTCACCGGATTCGTCGGTCATTTTCAGCACGCCAACTGGACGGCAGCGAATGACGGAGCCTGGCTCCAGCGGGTATGGCGTTGGGACCAGCACGTCAACCGGGTCACCGTCCAGAGACAGGGTGTGGTTGATGTAACCGTAGTTGCATGGGTAGAACATCGCGGTAGACATGAAACGGTCTACGAACAGGGCGCCGCTCTCTTTGTCCACTTCGTATTTGATCGGATCTGCGTTAGCCGGGATTTCGATAACTACGTAGATGTCTTCTGGCAGTTCTTTACCCGCTGGGACGTTGAGTAAGCTCATGTCGGTGTCCTTTAAAATGGATGGTAAACAAGTGGCAGGTATTATAGCCAACTCGCGCTGAATGTCTCCGCCTGTTTTCGCCTTCTCTCCACGTTCTTCCCACTTTTCAGACCGTTTCCATGACAGAAAAATCCATAAACTCAGCCGCATTTTTCATGGAGAAATGAAAGCGATTACAAACTTGTGATTAACGTTTTATTCACTTTTCTGAAGTGTGATGTAACGCAATTCGTTACATATTTCATGGGCTATAGTCATTCCGCAGAACATCTTTTAACCAACAATAACTCACCCTACGAGGACGTTCATATGTGGAAGCGCTTACTCCTGGTCACAGCAGTTTCGGCAGCCATGTCGTCTATGGCGATGGCCGCTCCCTTAACCGTAGGTTTTTCGCAGGTCGGCTCTGAATCTGGCTGGCGAGCGGCAGAAACCAACGTGGCGAAAAGCGAAGCTCAGAAACGCGGCATTACCCTGAAAATCGCCGATGGTCAGCAAAAACAAGAGAATCAGATCAAAGCCGTGCGCTCCTTTATCGCCCAGGGCGTGGATGCCATCTTTATTGCACCCGTCGTGGCGACCGGCTGGGAACCCGTCCTGAAGGAAGCGAAAGACGCTGAGATCCCGGTCTTCCTGCTCGACCGTTCCATCGACGTCAAAGACAAATCTCTCTATATGACCACCGTCACCGCCAACAACGTGCTGGAAGGGCAATTGATTGGCGACTGGCTGGTGAAACAGGTCGACGGCAAGCCGTGTAACGTCGTTGAGCTGCAGGGCACCGTTGGGGCGAGCGTGGCCATCGACCGTAAAAAAGGCTTTGCTGAAGCCATCGCGAAAGCGCCAAACATCAAGATTATCCGCTCTCAGTCCGGCGACTTTACCCGTAGTAAAGGTAAAGAGGTCATGGAGAGCTTTATTAAGGCTGAAAATAACGGCAAGAACATCTGTATGGTTTATGCCCACAACGATGACATGGTGATCGGTGCGATTCAGGCAATTAAAGAAGCGGGCCTGAAGCCGGGCAAAGATATCCTCACCGGCTCTATCGACGGCGTGCCTGACATCTACAAAGCGATGATCGACGGCGAAGCCAACGCCAGCGTGGAGCTGACGCCAAACATGGCGGGTCCGGCATTCGACGCGCTGGAGAAATTCAAGAAAGACGGCACGATGCCGGAGAAAGTGACGGTCACCAAATCCACGCTCTACCTGCCTGACACGGCGAAAGAAGAGTTAGAGAAGAAGAAAAATATGGGCTACTAAGCACGCCCCTCACCCCAGCCCTCTCCCCGGAGGGGAGAGGGAGAAAGGCAGGGCGGAGTTGGATATTAACAATTGGCACGATCAATCCCCTCTCCCTTCCGGGGAGAGGGTCAGGGTGAGGGGGAAACCATGACCACTGAACAACACCAGGAAATCCTCCGCACAGAGGGCTTGAGCAAATTCTTCCCCGGCGTAAAGGCGCTGGATAACGTTGATTTCAGCCTGCGGCGTGGGGAGATCATGGCGCTGCTGGGCGAGAACGGCGCGGGAAAATCGACGCTGATTAAAACCCTGACCGGCGTTTATCACGCCGACCACGGCACCATCTGGCTGGAAGGCAACGCCATTTCGCCAAAAAACACCGCCCATGCCCAGCAGCTGGGGATCGGGACGGTCTATCAGGAAGTGAACCTGCTGCCGAATATGTCGGTGGCGGATAACCTGTTTATTGGCCGTGAGCCTCGGCGCTTTGGCCTGCTGCGGCGCAAAGAGATGGAGGCGCGGGCGACAAAGCTGATGGAATCGTACGGCTTCTCCCTCGACGTCCGCGAGCCGCTGAACCGCTTTTCCGTAGCGATGCAGCAGATTGTCGCCATTTGTCGCGCGATCGATCTCTCCGCGAAGGTTCTCATCCTCGACGAACCCACCGCCAGCCTCGATACCCAGGAAGTGGAGATGCTCTTTACCCTGATGCGCCAGCTGCGCGATCAGGGCGTCAGCCTGATCTTCGTTACCCACTTCCTCGATCAGGTGTATGAGGTAAGCGATCGCATTACGGTGCTGCGCAACGGCAGCTTTGTCGGCTGCCGCGAAACCCGCGAGCTGCCGCAGATCGAGCTGGTCAAAATGATGCTGGGTCGCGAGCTGGAAACCAACGCCCTCCAGCGTGCAGGGCGCACGCTGCTGAGCGAGAAACCGGTCGCTGCGTTCAGCGATTACGGCAAGAAAGGGGTGATCTCGCCGTTTAACCTCGAGGTACGCCCGGGCGAAATTGTCGGGCTGGCGGGCCTGCTAGGCTCCGGTCGAACCGAGACCGCCGAGGTGATCTTCGGGATCAAACCGGCGGACAGCGGCAGCGCGCTGATCAAGGGCAAACCGCAAACCCTGCGATCGCCGCATCAGGCGTCGTGTCTGGGCGTCGGCTTCTGCCCGGAAGACCGGAAAACGGACGGCATCATTGCTGCCGCCTCGGTGCGGGAAAATATCATTCTGGCGCTGCAGGCGCAGCGCGGGTGGCTGCGTCCCATTCCGCGTAAAGAACAAAACGCCATTGCCGAGCGCTTTATCCGCCAGCTCGGCATTCGTACCCCGAGCGCGGAACAGCCCATTGAATTTCTCTCCGGCGGTAACCAGCAGAAGGTGCTACTGTCGCGCTGGCTGCTGACCAAACCGCAGTTCCTGATCCTCGACGAACCAACGCGCGGCATTGATGTAGGTGCGCACGCCGAAATTATCCGGCTTATCGAAACCCTGTGTGCGGACGGTCTGGCGCTGCTGGTCATTTCGTCAGAGCTGGAAGAGCTGGTGGGCTATGCCGATCGCGTCATCATCATGCGCGATCGCAAACAGGTGGCAGAGATCCCGCTGGATAAGCTGTCCGTTCCGGCGATCATGAATGCCATCGCGGCATAAGGAGTGAATCGTGATGCCCCGTTCGCTTTCGCAAACCGGTGAGTCAAAGCGCCGCTTCAGCTGGCCAACCGGCACGCCGCAAATCGCGGCGCTGCTGGTGGTACTGCTGGTGGATAGCCTGGTCGCGCCGCATTTCTTCCAGATTATCGTGCAGGATGGCCGCCTGTTTGGCAGCCCGATTGATATTTTAAACCGCGCCGCGCCCGTAGCGCTGCTGGCCATCGGGATGACGCTGGTGATTGCCACCGGCGGGATTGACCTCTCCGTCGGCGCGGTGATGGCTATCGCCGGGGCCACGGCCGCCTCCATGACCGTGGCCGGGCATAGCCTGCCGGTGGTACTGCTGGCGGCCTTAGGCACCGGCGTGCTGGCCGGATTATGGAACGGCATTCTGGTGGCGGTGCTGAAAATCCAGCCCTTTGTCGCCACCCTTATCTTAATGGTGGCCGGGCGCGGCGTCGCGCAGCTGATTACCTCCGGCCAGATTGTTACCTTCAACTCACCGAGCCTGGCGTGGCTCGGTAGCGGCAAC
The DNA here is from genome assembly GCF_057224565.1 of Enterobacter sp. 3U4. Classification (NCBI taxonomy): domain Bacteria; kingdom Pseudomonadati; phylum Pseudomonadota; class Gammaproteobacteria; order Enterobacterales; family Enterobacteriaceae; genus Enterobacter; species Enterobacter sp. 3U4. The sequence continues at coordinate 3,480,800 of NZ_CP136665.1, read as the reverse complement.
CTTCTGTTCTTCCCAACGCCGGTGATTATTGCCCTGGTGACGTTAGTGGTGTTCTGGCTCTTTACCCGCAAAACGGCGCTGGGCATGTTCATTGAGGCCGTCGGGATCAACATCCGCGCCGCGCGTAACGCTGGCGTCAACACCCGGCTGATGGTGATGCTGACCTACGTGCTGAGCGGCGTTTGCGCCGCCATTGCCGGGGTCATCGTTGCGGCGGATATTCGCGGAGCCGACGCCAACAACGCGGGACTCTGGCTGGAGCTGGACGCCATCCTGGCGGTGGTCATCGGCGGTGGATCGCTAATGGGCGGGCGCTTTAACCTGCTGCTCTCGGTGATAGGCGCGCTGATCATTCAGGGCATGAACACCGGGATCCTGCTTTCGGGATTCCAGCCGGAACTCAATCAGGTGGTGAAAGCGGTGGTCGTGCTCTGCGTGCTGATCGTCCAGTCGCCGCGCTTTGTCAGCATCATTAAGGGGATCCGTGGCCATGATAAAACGTAATTTGCCGTTGATGATCACGCTGGGCGTGTTTGTGCTGGGGTATCTCTACTGCCTCACCCAGTTTCCCGGTTTCGCCTCCACGCGAGTGATCTGCAATATACTGACCGATAACGCTTTTTTAGGCATTATCGCCGTCGGAATGACCTTTGTGATCCTCTCCGGCGGGATCGATCTCTCCGTCGGCTCGGTGATCGCGTTTACGGGCGTGTTCCTCGCGAAGGCGATCGGCTTCTGGGGGATCTCTCCGCTGGTGGCGTTTCCGCTGGTGCTGGTGATGGGCTGTGCGTTTGGCGCCTTTATGGGGCTGCTGATCGACGCGTTAAAAATTCCGGCGTTTATCATTACCCTCGCGGGAATGTTCTTCCTCCGTGGGGTGAGCTATCTGGTGTCGGAAGAGTCGATCCCGATTAACCATCCGGTGTACGACACGCTCTCCAGCCTGGCGTGGAAAATTCCCGGCGGCGGTCGTCTGAGCGCGATGGGGCTGCTGATGCTGGGGGTGGTGGTGATTGGCATCTTTCTCGCCCATCGTACCCGGTTTGGTAATCAGGTTTACGCCATCGGCGGTAACGCCACGTCGGCAAACCTGATGGGGATCTCCACCCGCAGCACCACCATCCGCATCTATATGCTCTCGACAGGCCTGGCGACGCTGGCGGGTATCGTCTTCTCGGTGTATACCCAGGCGGGCTATGCCCTTGCAGGCGTGGGCGTAGAGCTGGATGCGATTGCTTCTGTGGTTATCGGCGGCACGCTGCTCAGCGGCGGGGTGGGTACGGTGCTGGGGACGCTGTTCGGCGTGGCGATACAGGGGCTGATACAAACCTATATCAACTTTGACGGTACGCTCAGCTCGTGGTGGACAAAGATCGCCATCGGCATTCTGCTGTTTATTTTTATTGCCCTGCAGCGTGGTCTGACGGTGCTGTGGGAGAACCGTCAAAACTCGCCTGTTACCCGCGTAAACACATCGGTAACAGAGCGATAACACGCTGAATTTGCTTAAAGTCTAAACATTTTCCGGTAGCGGCCGATACTCTTTTTTTATGCCCAGAAATATCTCGCTACCGGAAATAATATCATGCTTAAAACGCTATCGATTCGTACCGGCTTGCTCTCTTTACTGGCCGTTATGACCCTTCTGCTGCTGATTGTCAGCGGCATTGGCATTTATGCCCTCACACAGAGTTCTTCTTCGCTGCAGCGCATTAATCACCTTCAGGGTGAGCAGATGGTGCAGCTTAATTCAGGCTATACGCTGATCCTGCGCGCGCGCAATGAGGCGGGCCAGGCGGTCCGCATGATGGAAATCGGCATGCTGGACGATGCGGCCAGGGCGGTAAAAAACATCAATCAGGAAGTTGCCCTGGCTCAGAAAACGCTGAAAGGCGTGATCGACGGCGGCGTGGCTGACGAGCAGGGGCAACAGCTGCTCGACAAAGTGTCAGCCAGCCTGGCGACGTATAACCAGCAGGGGATCAACCCGATGCTGAAAACCCTCAATGACCAGAGCGCCGACGGGTATTACGATCTGCTGGAGAAGACGCTGATCCCGGTGGCGAAACAGTTTGATAACGATATGCAGGCGTTTCAGAAATGGAGCGAAGCGCGTGGTCAGGCGGAAGTGAGCGCCGTGCAGGCGAGCAAAACCCGCGTCCTGATCCTGATTATCGTCGCCGCGCTGCTGACGGCGGGCATTATCGTACTCGCCTGGCTGGTGCTGCGCCATATGCTGCTCAAGCCGCTCTCGGCCTCCATTGCTCAACTGGAGAACGTGGCGGCCGGGGATTTAACCCACACGCCTAATGCCCCCGCGAGCCAGGAGTTTAATCGACTTAACGCGGTGATAGAGGAGATGCGACAGTCGCTGATGAACTCGGTTGTGCGGGTACGCGATGCCAGCGCGCAGATTGACACCGGCAGCCGCGAGCTGACGCTGGGAAACCGCGATCTTGCCGAGCGTACGGAATCCACCGCCACGTCGCTTGAGCAGACGGCGGCCAGCATGGAACAGATCACCGCGACGGTGAAGCTCAATGCCGATAACGCCGAGCAGGCGCACCAGCTGGCGAAGTCGGTGTCCGACACGGCCGATCACGGCAGCGAAATGGTTTGCTACGTGATTGAAAAAATGCGCGATATCTCCGGCAGCTCGGCGCGCATCGCCGACATCCTGAGCGTGATCGACGGCATTGCCTTCCAGACCAATATTCTGGCACTAAACGCCTCCGTGGAAGCGGCGCGCGCGGGCGAGCAGGGGCGCGGGTTTGCCGTCGTTGCGGGCGAGGTGCGAAACCTTGCTAGCCGCAGCGCCGACGCGGCGAAAGAGATCCGCTCGCTTATCAGTGATTCGCAAACCCACGTTAACGAGGGCAGCGAGCTGGCCCAGCAGGCTGGCGAAACGATGGATGAGATCGCAACAGAAGTGCTGCGCATGACCAAACTGATGCGAGAGATTGCGACCGCGTCTCAGGAGCAGAGCCGCGGCATTGAGCAGGTGAATATTGCGGTGAATCAAATGGACGAAACCGCCCAGCAGAATGCGGCACTGGTGCAGCAATCCTCCGCCGCGACCCGCTCCCTTGAGGAGCAGTCGCGTCAGCTGATGGAAGCCATGTCATCATTCAAAGTGACGACTCAGACCGCTGCATAATATTACCCAGCCCCGGTACGTTCTGTGCCGGGGTATTATTTTTCCCGGAATTAACTTCCGCAATATTATCGTGAATTTCACCCATTAATATTTCCAGTGAGCTGGTTAAGGCTAACGCTTTTTCCGTCGGTTCAAGATATAAACCTTTACGGAAAAATAACGGCTCATCAAACAGTTGGTTAAAACGCTTTAAGGCCAGACTCACCGCCGGACGTGACATATCAAGACGCAAAGAGGCTTTTGCCATGCTGCCGCAGCGGACGATTTCAATAAATACAGGGATAAGATTTAAATCAATGCCGGTATTAGCACGGGAATAATTTTTCATTGCGATTCTGCTCCACGAAATATCTGTCAAACTGTTATGGAAATAATGCAGGAGCAGTGGTGAATATTAAAGCATGTTTTTTATAAACACTTATACGGTAAAATATATAAATGACCAGGGGAGCGAGAACGGCCCCCCTGTAGAGAGGTATTACGCGTCCGGATACTCACGGATAAAACGTTCAACGTCTTCAACCATGTGGTTGTTGCCGACGAAGAATGAACGACGCTGGTGAAGGCTTTCCGGCACGATGTCCAGAATACGCTCTTTACCGTCGCTCGCCTTGCCGCCCGCCTGTTCGGCCAGGAACGCCATCGGGTTGCACTCGTACAGCAGACGCAGTTTTCCGTCCGGGTGGCTGGCGGTGCTTGGGTAGAGGTAGATACCGCCTTTCAGCAGGTTACGGTGGAAATCCGCCACCAGAGAGCCAATATAGCGGGACGTGTACGGGCGCTGGGTCGCTTTATCTTCTTCCTGGCAGAATTTAATGTACTTCTTCACGCCGTTCGGGAATCGGATGTAGTTGCCTTCGTTGATGGAGTAGGTATTGCCCTTCTCAGGGAAGCGCATGCGTTCCTGGCTCAGACAGAAAACGCCCAGTGAAGGATCGTACGTAAAGGCGTGAACCCCGCATCCGGTGGTATACACCAGCATGGTGGAGGAGCCATAAACGACGTAACCGGCAGCAACCTGGTTAATGCCCGGCTGCAGGAAATCTTCTTCGGTTACCGGCGTGCCAACGGGCGTGACGCGGCGGTAGATGGAGAAAATGGTACCGACAGAAACGTTAACGTCGATGTTGGAGGAGCCGTCGAGCGGATCCATCAGAACAACGTATTTAGCGTGTTCACACCCTTCGAAAACAACAATTTCATCTTCTTCTTCAGAGGCGATACCCGCAACGATGTCGCGCGCGCGCAGTGCAGCTTTCAATTTTTCATTTGCGAACAGATCGAGCTTCTGTTGAACCTCGCCCTGAACGTTCTCGGCACCGCTGGCACCCAGGATATCGACCAGACCGGCCTTGTTGATATCACGGTGGATGATCTTAGCGCCCAGCTTTATTGCCGACAGCAAAGCAGTGAGTTCACCGGTAGCATGAGAGAACTCGTGCTGCTTTTCGACAATAAATTCACCTAACGTTTTCATAACACTTTCCCTGCATCTTTGTGAGTAGAGCGATTGTATGTTCACTAAAACGACTAAAGCCCAACAATCTTAACAAATATTCAAATAGTAGCGCAGAGGTGAATCGCGCCAGCAGGATACGGATTTTCCTGAAATGCGTTTCACACCCGCTGACATGTGAGTAAAATGTGCGCCACATTGAAGAAGGATAGTGACGTATGCGCATTCATATATTGGGGATTTGTGGCACTTTCATGGGCGGACTGGCAATGCTGGCGCGCTCGCTGGGCCATGAAGTGACAGGTTCGGACGCCAATGTGTATCCGCCAATGAGCACACTTCTGGAGAAACAGGGCATCGCATTAATTCAGGGCTACGATGCCAGCCAGCTGGATCCCGAACCGGACCTGGTGATCATTGGTAACGCCATGACCCGCGGCAATCCGTGCGTCGAGGCGGTACTGGAACGCAATATTCCGTTCATGTCCGGCCCGCAGTGGCTGCATGATTTCGTCCTGCGCGACCGCTGGGTGGTTGCCGTTGCCGGCACCCATGGCAAAACCACCACCGCCGGAATGGCAACCTGGATCCTCGAAGCCTGCGGCTATAAGCCGGGCTTCGTGATTGGCGGCGTTCCGGGCAACTTCGACGTCTCTGCGCGTCTCGGTGACAGCCCGTTCTTTGTGATCGAAGCCGACGAATACGACTGTGCGTTCTTCGACAAGCGTTCTAAGTTCGTGCATTACTGCCCGCGCACGCTGATTCTCAACAACCTTGAGTTCGACCACGCGGATATCTTTGACGACCTGAAAGCGATCCAGAAACAGTTCCACCACCTGGTGCGCATTGTTCCGGGCCAGGGCCGTATCATCCTGCCGGAAAACGACATCAACCTGAAACAGACGATGGCGATGGGCTGCTGGAGCGAGCAGGAGCTGGTAGGCGAGCAGGGGCACTGGCAGGCGAAGAAACTCAACGCCGATGCCTCCGAGTGGGAAGTGCTGCTCGACGGTGAAAAAGTGGGTGAGGTGAAGTGGGGCCTGGTGGGCGAGCACAACATGCACAACGGCCTGATGGCTATTGCTGCGGCGCGTCACGTGGGCGTTCTGCCTGCGGATGCGGCCAATGCGCTGGGCTCGTTTATCAATGCCCGTCGCCGTCTGGAACTGCGCGGTGAAGCCCACGGCGTTACCGTGTATGACGATTTCGCGCACCACCCAACGGCCATTCTGGCGACGCTTGCCGCCCTGCGTGGCAAAGTCGGCGGTACCGCGCGCATACTGGCGGTGCTGGAACCGCGCTCGAACACCATGAAGATGGGCATCTGCAAAGACGATCTCGCGCCGTCATTAGGACGCGCCGATGAGGTCTTCCTGCTGCAGCCGCAGCATATTCCGTGGCAGGTGGCGGAAGTGGCCGATGCCTGCATTCAGCCAGCACACTGGAGTGCTGATGTGGATGCGCTCGCGGATATGGTGGTGAAAGCGGCTCAGCCTGGCGACCACATTCTGGTGATGAGCAACGGCGGGTTCGGTGGGATCCATCAGAAGCTGCTTGACGGTCTGGCGAAGAAAGCGGAAGCGGCCGCCGACGCGTAAAAAAAAGCCCGGTGGCGCTAGCGCTTACCGGGCCTACGTTCTTTTTCCCTCGCCCCTTCGGGGTGAGGGGAACAGATTACTCGTCGTTCTCAGACAGCTCGCGCAGATACTGGAAAATCAAGCGCGCAGACTTCGGCGGCTTATTCCCTTCTTTCTCTTTCTTCGCGTTGCGGATCAAGGAACGCAGCTGCTGGCGGTCGGCATCCGGCCACAGGTTCAGCACTTCCGGTACGGCATCATCACCCTGTTCAATCAGGCGATCGCGGATCTGCTCAAGCTTATGGAAAAACGCAACCTGCTGGTTGTGGCGGTTTTTCAGCTTGTCCAGCGCCTGGCGGATCGGATCGACATCGCGCTGACGCAGCATTTTCCCGATAAGCTGAAGCTGGCGACGACGGCCTTCTTTTTTGATTTTCTGTGCCAGTTCAATGGCATCACGCAGATCCTGGTCGAGCGGGATCTTGTCCAGCGCGTTTTTACCCAGTTCTACCATTTCCGCGCCAAGCTGTTTTAACTCTTCGGCGTCACGTTTAATTTCACTTTTACTGACCCAGATGATCTCATCATCTTCGTCTTCGATGTCATCACCGGGAACGTCGTCGAGCCAGTCTTCGGGCTGCTTAGTCATGTCAGGCTCCTTAAAAAAAGAGGCTAATGTTACCAGTTAAGACGCGCACTGAAAAACGGTTCTCTGTTAGACTTCAGATAACTCTCTCTTACAGTATGGCATTTGCGATGAAAGTAACCTCACAAGTTGAAGCGCAGCGTAAGATTCTTGAAGAAGCCGTCTCCACCGCGCTGATGCTTGCTTCAGAAAAATCAGATGGCGCCGAAGTGGCGGTCAGCAAAACCACCGGCATCAGCGTGAGTACCCGCTATGGCGAAGTGGAGAATGTCGAATTCAACAGCGATGGCGCGCTTGGGATCACGGTGTATCACCAGAATCGCAAAGGCAGCGCTTCATCCACCGATCTCAGCCCGGATGCCATTGCCCGTACGGTGCAGGCGGCGCTGGATATCGCCCGTTATACCTCTCCGGATCCTTACGCAGGCGTGGCGGATAAAGACCTGCTGGCGTTTGATGCGCCGGATCTCGATCTTTTCCACCCGGCGGAAGTGAGCCCGGACGAAGCGATCGAGCTGGCCGCACGCGCCGAGCAGGCTTCCCTGCAGGCCGACAAGCGCATCACCAATACCGAAGGCGGCAGCTTCAACAGCCATTATGGCATCAAAGTTTTCGGCAACAGCCACGGCATGCTGCAGGGCTACTGCTCAACCCGTCATTCGCTCTCCAGCTGCGTGATCGCCGAAGAGAACGGTGACATGGAGCGTGACTACGCCTACACCATTGGCCGCGCGCTGGGGGATTTGCAGTCACCTGAGTGGGTGGGTAAAGAGTGTGCCGAACGCACGCTGTCTCGCCTGTCGCCGCGCAAGCTCTCCACCATGAAGGCACCGGTCATTTTTGCCAACGAAGTGGCGACCGGTCTGTTTGGTCATCTGGTGGGCGCTATCGCGGGCGGCTCCGTTTACCGTAAGTCGACCTTCCTGCTCGACTCGCTGGGCAAGCAGATACTGCCGGAATGGCTCACCATTGAAGAACATCCGCACCTGCTGAAAGGGCTGGCCTCCACGCCGTTCGACAGCGAAGGCGTGCGCACCGAACGTCGCGATATCATCAAAGACGGTATTCTGACCCAGTGGCTGCTGACCAACTACTCCGCGCGCAAGCTGGGGCTGAAAAGCACCGGACACGCTGGCGGCATCCACAACTGGCGCATTGCCGGGCAGGGCCTGAACTTTGAGCAGATGCTGAAAGAGATGGGCACCGGTCTGGTCGTAACGGAGCTGATGGGTCAGGGCGTAAGCGGCATCACCGGAGACTACTCTCGCGGCGCGGCGGGCTTCTGGGTGGAAAACGGCGAAATCCAGTATCCGGTAAGCGAGATTACGATTGCCGGCAACCTGAAGGACATGTGGCGCAATATCGTTACGGTCGGTAACGATATTGAAACACGTAGCAATATACAGTGTGGTTCTGTACTTCTGCCGGAAATGAAAATCGCCGGCCAGTAATACCCGTAAAGGCGTTTTAATAATAAAAAAGGAAGTGAGCAATGCGTAAACACCTGTTAGCGATCGTCGCAGCTTCAACGCTGGTTCTTGGATCTTCTGCGTTTGCTGCCGATCTTGAAGACGACATGGGCATCCTCGGTCAAAACCTGAAGGTGGTGCAGAAGACGGACAATGCGGCTGAAATGAAAGACGCGCTGACCAAAATGCGTGAAGCGGCGCTGGACGCACAAAAAGCGACGCCTCCAAAGCTGGAAAGCAAAGCGGCAGACAGCGCAGAGATGAAAGACTACCGTCACGGTTTTGACGTGCTGGTCGGCCAGATCGACGGCGCGCTGAAGCTGGCTAACGAAGGCAAAGTGAAGGAAGCCCAGGCGGCTGCCGAGCAGTTTGTGACGACGCGTAACACGTATCACCAGAAATACCGTTAACCGATCGCACATCTGACAAACAACCAGCGGGGGCCAGTGGCCCCCGTTTTTTTACGCGGTAATAAGTAAACCCTATCGCTATCACATTTTTGCGTCACCACGCCTGAACGTTTTCGTTTCCCCGACGCGCGTTTTGCCGCTGGAATACGTGATATTCATCACGCAAATACCGCTAATAATCCAGATTCACCGTATTTATGTGGCACAGATCACTGCTGCGGCTCGCCTTTCCACTTCGAAGTGGAAAACAACTCGCTACAAACAATTCCCCCCCAACGTTAGTTTTATTCCAGAGCCATTAACGGGGTAAGACCAGTGATTAACGGAGCGGTAATGAACGACGTTGGGGAACAGGCGGAGCAAACAGAACAGCTCGCGAACACCATGCTGCAGCAGGTTTATGCCCTGCTGGCCCGGAACAACATCATCCCCAATGCGGTACAGGAGCAGATGCTCACCTCCCACGTGCGCGCCATGGCGCACCGGTCCGTGACCGGCGAGCCGCTGCCGGAGGTTGAAGCAGAGCTGTTTGACGAAATTTCACCGGATTCAATGCGGCTCGCCCGTGAAGTGGTCGCGCAGTTTGGCAATCTTCCTGATGAAGAAGCCTGGCTGCTCTCCGTTCACTTTGAAGTCGCGAAAGACAACCTTTAAGGAGCAACACATGGAACAGATTACAGTCGTGATTGGCGATCGCCTGGGCAAAGGTCAGAAAGTGGCTGCCGGTGTGGAAAAAGCAGGTGGGCGCGCGGTTGTCGTGCCGGGCATGGCGGCGGACATGAAGCTCGGCGACGTGATGAAAGCGGAAAACGCCACCTTCGGCATCTCCTTCTGCGGCAGCGGCGGCGCGGGTGCCATTACCGCCCAGACCAAGTATGGCTACAAGGCCAAATACGGCATGCGTTCCGTGGAAGAGGGCGTGACCGCCATCAACGAAGGCTGCAACGTGCTGGGCTTTGGCTTTATGGATAAAGAAGAGCTGGGCGAGCGTCTGGTACAGGCGTGGCAGAAGAAATACGGCGCATAAGCATGAAAGAACAGTTCACAACCACGGTGAGAGTGAAGGGGAAGGGCGACGCCAAAGCGCGCGCCTTTGCCGACGCGCTCAACCACGTTCAGGCCGCGGTGATGAAAGCCTCACCGCATATCTTACTGCGTATTGAGCCACAGGATGTGCAGGTCGTTCAGGCGCAAGAAGCGGTGCGTAAAGAAGCGTTTCTGTTCTTCTTTCTGCGCCGGGAAAGACGCACCTACAGCGTGGAGCTGGATGTGACCGTCAACGTGACAGCCATCAATCTTGACCAGGTGGATTTCGTCACGCAACGCTGATTATTCATAAAAGGGCAGACTGATGTTCTTAATTATATTAATAAAATCGCTCATCATTGGCGGCCTGGTTGGCGTCGGTGTCGGAGCCGGGGCTGCACGCATGTTTCATGCGCCTACCACTCAGGGTATGGGCGCGTTTCGTACGTTGGGGGAACTGAACTCCTGTGAAGGGGATCCGGCGTCCCACTTCTCCTTTGGGTTAGGTTTCTTCTTTAACGCCTGGGCCTCTTCCGTGGCCGCAGGTGCCTTCACACAGGACGTCGACCACCGCATCATCCCGAACTGGGGTGCTGCTGCACTGATGATCAAAAACCGTAACGTCGGCGAAACGCTGCACGACCCGCGCAAAATGGCGATTGCCTGCGGCCTGATCGGCATGATTGTCGTGACTTTCCTTAACCTTACCGCCTCCTCCGTGCCGGCTGCCCTTCAGGTCACCGCCGTGAAGGTGCTGGTGCCTGCGGCGAACCTGCTGGTGAACACCGTGATGCCGGTAATCTTCTGGCTGGCGGCCATCGACGCGGGTAAAAAATCGGGCTTCTGGGCCACCATTTTTGGCGGCGCGGCGCAGCTGATCATGGGCAACGCCGTACCGGGCCTGGTGCTGGGGATCCTGATCGGTAAAGGCGTGGAAGAGAGCGGCTGGAACCACGTCACCAAAGTGATGATGGCGGCGATCGTCCTGCTCTTCGTGCTGAGCGGCTTCTTCCGCGGCTTCGACATGAAGATGATCGAATCCTTCCATCTGACCGTGCCGAACTGGCTCGACATGATCCACAACTCGCTCAGCGGTAAATAACAGGAGCCTCTAAATGGAACAGAATAAAGGTTTTTGGTATGCCGACTGGTCGTTCCCGATCTTCGTTGGCCTGCTCTCCTCCGGCGTCTTCGCCGGGACGCACATGTACTACCTCTACGGCATCGGCGCGTTTAACGAAGTGGCCTTCGTGGCGATGCTGAAGGCGGGGATTGATACCGGCGTTTACGGCGCGGTGGCGGCGTTTGGCGCGAGCTTCCTGTTCGCCCGTATTATCGAAGGGTCGCTGGTGGGTATTCTCGACATCGGCGGTGCGATCCAGACCGGCGTGGGCCTCGGCGTTCCGGCGCTGCTGCTGGGCGCGGGCATCATGTTCCCGGTGACCAACTTTATTGCCTCGCTGATCACCGGCCTGGTGATTGGCCTGGCGATTGGCTACGTCATCATCCTGGCGCGTAAGTTCACCATCAACCAGAGCAACTCTACCTACGGCGCAGACGTGATGATGGGCGCGGGTAACGCCTCCGGCCGCTTCCTCGGGCCGTTGATTATCCTCAGCGCCATGACCGCTTCCATTCCAATCGGCGTCGGTTCCCTGCTGGGTGCGCTGGTGTTCTACATCTGGCAGAAGCCGATCACCGGTGGCGCCATTCTCGGCGCAATGCTGTTGGGCTGGCTGTTCCCGGTCGCCCTTTAATACCCGCGGGCGCTCAGGCGCCCGCCTTATCAGGAGATCCTCATGTTTGATTTACTCCTGCGCCGTGCGCGCCTTGCCGACGATACCCTGACCGATATCGCCATTCAGTACGGGAAGATCGCGGCGCTGGGCGACATTGACGCCCCTGCGCATAAAACGGTTGAGCTGAACGGCGACGTGTTCGTCAGCGCAGGCTGGATTGACTCCCACGTTCACTGCTACCCGAACTCCCCGATTTACCACGACGAGCCGGACAGCGTGGGCATTGCCACCGGCGTCACCTCCGTGGTGGACGCGGGCAGTACCGGCGCCGACGACGTGGACGATTTCTACGAAATCACCCGCAGGGCCTCCACTGAGGTCTTTGCCCTGCTGAACATCTCCCGCGTGGGGCTGATCGCCCAAAACGAACTGGCCAATATGGCGAATATTGACGCCGACGCGGTGAAGCAGGCGGTGAAGCGCCACCCTGATTTTATCGTCGGCCTGAAGGCGCGCATGAGCAGCAGCGTGGTCGGTGAAAACGGCATCACGCCGCTGGAGCGCGCGAAAGCGATTCAGAAAGAGAACGGCGATCTGCCGCTGATGGTGCACATTGGCAACAACCCGCCGAACCTCGACGAAATTGCCGAGCTGCTGAGCTCCGGCGACATTATCACCCACTGCTATAACGGCAAGCCTAACCGGATTCTGACGCCCTCGGGCGAGCTGCGCGCCTCCATTTCCTCCGCCCTGAAGCGCGGCGTGCGCCTGGACGTCGGTCACGGTACGGCGAGCTTTAGCTTTGAGGTGGCAAAACGCGCCATCGCGATGGGCATTTTGCCGCACACCATCAGCTCGGATATCTACTGCCGCAACCGCATCAACGGCCCGGTGGGCTCGCTGGCAAGCGTGATGTCGAAGTTTCTCGCCATCGGCATGTCGCTGCCGCAGGTGATTGACTGCGTGACCGCGAACGCCGCCGACGGCCTGCGCCTGACGCGTAAAGGCCGCATCCAGCCGGGTCTCGACGCCGATCTGACGCTATTCACCCTCAAACGTCAGCCGACGGTGCTGACGGATGCCGAAAACGACAGCCTGCAGGCTGAACACATTCTGGTGCCGCTTGCCGCGATCCGCGCGGGCAAGGGCTACATGACCGAACAAGGGAGCACGGAACATGCCTTCGATTTATGAGAAGTACAACTTAAAGCAGGTTATCAACACCTCTGGCCGCATGACGGCGCTGGGCGTCTCCACCCCGCGCCCGGAGGTGGTGCAGGCGGCGATGGACGGCATGAATCACTATTTCGAGATGAAGGATCTGGTTAACAAAACCGGGGAATACATCGCGAAGCTGCTGGACGTGGAAGGCGCGACGGTGGTTTCCTGCGCGTCGGCGGGCATTGCCCAGTCCGTGGCGGCCGTGCTGGTCAAAGACAGCGACTGGCTGCTGGAAAACCTGCACGTGACCCCGATTGAGAACAACGAAATCGTCCTGCCGAAAGGCCACAACGTGAACTTTGGCGCGCCGGTGGGCACCATGGTGGCCCTGGGCGGCGGCAGGCTGGTGGAGGCGGGCTACGCCAACGAATGTTCCGCCGATCAGCTGGCGGCGGCAATCACGCCTCGCACGGCGGCGATCCTCTACATCAAATCTCACCACTGCGTGCAGAAAAGCATGCTCAGCGTCGAGCAGGCGGCGGTTGTCGCGCGCAAGCACGATCTCCCGCTGATCGTCGATGCGGCGGCAGAAGAAGATCTGCACGCGTACTATCGATCCGGTGCCGATCTGGTGATCTACAGCGGCGCGAAGGCGATCGAAGGGCCAACCAGCGGGCTGGTGATCGGCAAAACCCAGTACGTTGAGTGGGTGAAACGTCAGACCGCGGGCATTGGCCGTGCGATGAAAGTGGGTAAAGAAGGCATTCTTGGCCTGACCTGCGCCATCGAACACTACCTGACCGCGACCAAAGAGAGCGGCGCCGAGATGGTGGCGAAAATGACGCCGTTTATCGAGGCGCTCAATACCCTGAACGGCGTGACCGCGCGCGTGGTCTGGGACAGCGCCGGTCGCGATATCGCCCGCACCGAGATTAAGTTCGACGAAGCCACGACCGGCGTCGGCACGGGCGATCTGGTGGCGAAGCTCAAGCAGGGCGAATACGCCATTTACTTCCGTGGCTACAAGGCCAACGAAGGGATTATCGAAGCGGACGTGCGCAGCGTGAATGCTGACCAGCTGAATATCGTGTACCGCCGCATTAGCGAAGTATTAGGACAGGAGAAAAACGCATGAAACTGACCCCCAACTTTTATCGTGACCGCGTCTGTCTGAACGTGCTGGCAGGATCGAAAGCCAACGCCAGCGCCATTTACGAGGCGGCGGAAGGTCACGTGCTGGTGGGCGTGCTCTCCAAAAATTACCCTGACGTGACGAGCGCCGTTGCCGATATGCGCGAGTACGCGGCGCTGATTGATAACGCGCTCTCCGTAGGCCTCGGCGCGGGGGATCCGAACCAGTCGGCGATGGTGAGCGAGATCTCCCGTCAGGTGCAGCCTCAGCACGTTAACCAGGTCTTTACCGGCGTCGCCACCAGCCGCGCGCTGCTGGGGCAGAACGACTCCGTGGTCAACGGTCTGGTCTCCCCGACCGGCACCGTCGGGATGGTCAAAATCTCCACCGGCCCGCTGAGCAGCAACGCGCCTGACGGCATCGTACCGGTTGAAACCGCGATTGCCCTGCTGAAAGATTTCGGCGGCAGCTCTATCAAATACTTCCCGATGGGCGGCCTGAAGTGCCGTGACGAGTACAACGCGGTGGCGGAAGCCTGCGCGCGTCACGACTTCTGGCTGGAGCCGACCGGAGGTATCGATCTGGAAAACTATGAGGAGATCCTGCAGATCGCCCTCGACGCGGGCGTGAGCAAAATCATCCCGCATATCTACAGCTCAATTATCGACAAAGCCAGCGGCGATACGCGTCCGGAAGATGTGCGTACGCTGCTGGCGATGACGAAAAAGCTGGTTAAATAGCAAAAACAATACCCCTCACCCCAGCCCTCTCCCCAAAGGGGAGAGGGTGTAATCGTACCCTCTCCCCTTTGGGGAGAGGGTTAGGGTGAGGGGAAACAAACCGCACACACCTGAAGGAGCCACCATGCACACCCGTACCCTGCTTGTTGCTTCACTCTCAATGTTCGCTACCACCGCCATCGCCCAGACGCAATACGCCTGGGTGGGTACCTATAATCCGAACGGTGAAGGGCTGTACCGTTTTACTGTTAACCCGCAAACCGGCACGCTTAACGATAAAACGCTGGTGAGCAAACTGCCGAATGCGGCGCAGTTGACCCTTTCACAAGACGGCAAAACGCTGTATCTGGCAAGCGAAGTGGAGCAGGGCGTGGTGCAGGCGCTACGCGTCGGCGATAACGGTGAGCTGAGCGAGCTCAATCAGGTGGCCTCCGGCGGTGCCGGGCCGGTGTATCTCTCTCTGACGCCGAACGGCAAGCATCTGCTGGTGGCGAACTATGTCAGCGGCTCAATTGCCGTTTTACCCGTCAACGCAGACGGCAGCCTGGGTGAAGCCACGGATAAACATCAGGATCAAGGCGAACCGGGCGCGGCGAAGCCGGCAGCCGCTGCGGAGGGCAGTTTCGCGATCAGCGATCATAACGGCCCGCATGCGCACATGATCGCCGCCGATCCGAGCGGAAAATACGTGTTTTCCACCGATCTGGGGCTGGATCGCATCTATCAGTACCGTTTTGACGATCGAACAGGGAAGCTGACGCCGAACGATCCGCCGTTTATCAGCGCCTCCTCGAAAGGCGCCGGGCCGCGCCACTTTGTCTTTACGCCAAAAGGCGATGCCCTGTGGCTGATTAACGAAGAGGCGTCTACGCTCACCCATTATACCGTGAGCGCCAACGGCACCCTGAAAGAGGGCAAGACGCTTTCTGCCCTGCCGGAAGGTTACAAAGGCACCAGCTTTGCTGCCGGGCTCGCATTAAGCGCCGACGGTAAACAGCTGTATGTGGCTAACCGTTTGCATAACAGCATCGGGCACTTTACCGTAACAGCGGAGGGCACGCTGACGCATCAGGATGACGTGTGGACGCGTGGTGATTACCCGCGCACCCTGACGCTCGATAAGCAGGGACGCTGGCTGTACGTCATGAACCAGCGCAGCGACAACATTACCCGTTTCCGCGTGGCGCAGGACGGCAAGCTTAGCTTTGAACCGGACTATACCCCGGTCGGCAGCCCATCTCAGATGGTCATTTCACCTTAAGCTGTTAGAGGACAACGACGTGCGATTTCCGAACCAACGTTTAGCGCAACTTTTCGATCTGTTGCAAAACGAGACGCTGCCGCAGGACGAGCTGGCGCAGCGTCTGTCGGTCTCCACGCGAACCGTCCGTGCCGATATCACCGCCCTGAACGCGCTACTGGCAAGCCACGGCGCGCAGTTTATATTGAGCCGGGGCAACGGCTATCAGCTCAAAATTGATGATGCCCAGCGCTACCAGCAGCTTCAGGCATCCCACCCGCGCGCGCTGCGCATTCCCCGGACCGGTCTGGAGCGCGTGCATTATCTGGTGGTGCGTTTTCTGACCTCGGCATTTTCTCTCAAGCTCGAAGATCTGGCAGACGAGTGGTTTGTCAGCCGCGCCACGCTGCAAAGCGACATGGCGGAGGTGCGCGAATGGTTCCATCGTTACAACCTGACGCTGGAAACCCGTCCGCGCCACGGGATGAAGCTGTTTGGCAGCGAGATGTCGACCCGCGCGTGCCTGACCGATCTGCTCTGGGAGCTGGCGCAGCAGGACAGCCTGAACCCGCTGGTGACAGACGTGGCGCTAAATGCGGGCGTGGCGGAGCAGATGGTACCCGTGCTGCACGACGCCCTGACGCGTCACCACATTCGCCTGACCGATGAAGGCGAGCTTTTCCTGCGCCTGTACTGCGCGGTGTCGGTACGTCGCATCAGCGAAGGTTACCCGCTGCCGGAATTCCATGCCGAAGACGTGGAAGAGAACGTGCGCGAGGCGGCGAAGGATATCGCGGTGACCATCCAGCAGCTGGCGGGCAAAACGCTTTCGCCGTCGGAGGAGAGCTGGCTGTGCGTCCACATCGCCGCACGTCAGATCCAGGAGATCGCCCCGAGCGCGATTAATGCCGATGACGATGAAGCGCTGGTCAACTACATCCTGCGCTACATCAATACCCACTATAACTACAACCTGCTTAGCGACGCACAGCTGCACGCGGATCTGCTTACGCATATTAAAACCATGATCACCCGCGTGCGGTATCAAATCATGATCCCCAATCCGCTGCTGGATAACATCAAGCAGCACTACCCGATGGCGTGGGACATGACGCTGGCCGCGGTGTCGAGCTGGGGCAAATACACGCCGTATGTGATCAGCGAAAACGAGATTGGTTTCCTGGTGCTGCATATTGGCGTCGGGCTGGAGCGTCACTACAACATCGGCTACCAGCGTCAGCCGCGCGTGCTGCTGGTATGCGACGCCGGTAACGCGATGGTCCGCATGATTGAAGCAGTGCTGCAGCGTAAATACCCGCAGATTGAGGTGACGCGCACGCTCACCCTGCGCGAGTACGAGCTGGCGGAAACGATTGGTGAAGACTTCGTGATTTCCACCGCCCGCGTCAGCGAAAAGTCGAAACCGGTGGTGACGATCGCCCCGTTTCCTACCGACTATCAGTTAGAACAGATTGGCAAACTGGTGCTGGTGGACCGCACCCGCCCGTGGATGCTGGATAAATACTTCGACGCGGCCCATTTCCGCATTATCGACAAGCCGATCGATCAGCAGACGCTGTTCCGCGAGCTGTGCGTACAGCTTGAAGAAGAGGGATTTGTCGGCGCGGAGTTCCTGGATTCGGTCATCGAACGTGAAGCTATCGTCAGCACCATGCTCGGTGACGGCATCGCGCTGCCGCACTCCCTCGGCCTTTTAGCGCAGAAAACGGTGGTCTACACCGTGCTCGCCCCGCACGGCGTTCAGTGGGGAGACGAAACCGCGCACGTCATCTTCCTGCTCGCCATCAGCAAAAGCGAATACGAAGAGGCAATGGCGATTTACGACATCTTCGTCACTTTCCTGCGTGAACGAGCGATGTCGCGGCTCTGTAGCTGCGAGGATTTTGCCGGGTTTAAGGCGGTGGCGATGGAGAGTTTGAGTCGTTTTTGAGATAAGGGCGGATGGATAACATCCGCCTTTGATCAACGTAAATGATGCACAACCTGGTTGCTGCTGCCGCGCCAGATGAGCGCCGGGTCTTTTAAATCCTGCACGAACTTGCCGTCGACCAGCACGTTAATCAGATTCACCACTTCCATCTGTTGCGCGTTCAGCTCATCCAGCCTGTAACCTGTCCAAATCCAGATATCTTTTCCCGGACACTCTGCCCGAATGCGCTTCACCAGCTTCAGGATATCCGACACGTTTTGCGGGTGCAGGGGGTCGCCGCCGGAGAGGGAAATCCCCTGACGGTGAATGCGCGTGTCGTTCAGGTCGTTGATGATCTTGTCTTCCATCTCGGCGGTAAACGGCATGCCGGAATTGAGGCGCCAGGTGCTTTTGTTGTAGCAGCCGGGGCATTCGTGCACGCACCCGGAGACGAACAGGGTGCAGCGGGTGCCGGGACCGTTAACGATGTCGACGGGGTAGTACTGGTGATAGTTCATCGCGAATAACCACGCCGGGTGGCGCTGCGCTTACCCGGCCTACAAAGAGAGCGGTCCGTAGGCCCGGTAAGCGCAGCGCCACCGGGCATTAACGCGGCAGTGGATTACCCGATCTGCCCATTCCCCAAATGCTTCACGCGGCGCTTCACCTCTTCCTGCTTGCCGGCGTTAAACGGACGCGCGTCCGGGCTGCCGAGATAGCCGCACACGCGACGGGTCACGGAGACGCGAGCCGCATCGTGGTTGCCGCATTTCGGGCAGGTAAAGCCTTTGCTCGTACACTCAAACTCACCGGTAAAGCCGCACTCGTAGCACTCGTCGATTGGCGTGTTGGTCCCGTAATACGGCACGTGCTGATAGCTATAATCCCACACGTCTTCCAGCGCCCTCAGGTTGTGCTGAATGTTCGGGTACTCGCCGTAGCAGATGAACCCGCCGCTGGCGATCGGCGGATACGCCGCTTCGAAGTCGATCTTGTCGTACGGGTTCACCTTTTTCTCCACGTCGAGGTGGAAGCTGTTGGTGTAATACCCTTTGTCGGTTACGCCTTCCACAATCCCGAACTCAGCGGTGTCCAGACGGCAGAAGCGGTCGCACAGGTTCTCGCTTGGGGTACTGTAGAGGCTAAAGCCGTAGCCGGTTTCCTCTTTCCACTGGTCAACCGCATCGCGCAGGCGCTGAACGATGGCGATGCCTTTCTCACGCAGGGCCTCGCTGTCGTACATATGCGTGTCGCCAAACAGCGCGTTGATGGTTTCGTGAATGCCGATATAGCCCAGCGAAATCGACGCGCGACCGTTTTTGAAGATCTCAGACACGTCATCGTCCGCCTTCAGGCGCACGCCGCATGCCCCTTCCATATAGAGGATCGGCGCCACTCGGGCTTTGACCCCTTCAAGACGCGCAATACGGGTCATCAGCGCTTTGCGCGCCAGCTGCAGACGCTCATCCAGCAGTTTCCAGAATTCGGCTTCATTGCCTTTCGCCTCCAGCGCGATGCGCGGCAGGTTAAGGCTGATGACGCCCAGGTTGTTACGTCCGTCGTGGATCTGCTCGCCGTTTTCATCTTCGTAGACGCCGAGGAAGCTGCGGCAGCCCATTGGCGTTTTAAACGAGCCGGTCACTTTCACAACCTGGTCGTAGTTCAGGATGTCCGGGTACATGCGTTTGCTCGCGCACTCCAGCGCCAGCTGTTTGATGTCGTAGTTCGGATCGCCAAACTTGTGGTTCAGGCCGTCGCGAATCGCGAACACCAGTTTTGGGAACACCGCGGTTTTGCGATTTTTACCGAGGCCAGAAATGCGGTTGCGCAGGATGGACTGCTGAATCAGGCGCGATTCCCAGCTGGTGCCCAGGCCAAAACCGAAGGTCACAAACGGCGTCTGGCCGTTGGCGGTGTGCAGCGTGTTCACCTCATATTCCAGCGACTGGAAGGCGTCGTAGCACTCCTTCTCGGTGCGGGAATGGGCGTAGCCGTCAGCGTCCGGGATCTGCCACTCTTCTGCCGTTTTTCGGTGCTTTTTGAAGCTTGCCGTGACGAACGGAGCCAGCACTTCATCAATACGGTTAATGGTGGTGCCGCCATAAATGTGGCTGGCGACCTGGGCGATAATCTGCGCCGTGACCGCGGTGGCCGTGGAGATCGACTTAGGCGGTTCAATCTCGGCGTTGCCCATTTTAAAACCGTGGGTCAGCATGCCTTTCAGGTCGATTAGCATGCAGTTGAACATCGGGAAGAACGGCGAATAGTCGAGATCGTGGTAGTGAATTTCGCCGCGCTCGTGCGCCGATACCACGTCGCGCGGCAGCAGATGCTGGCGGGCATAGTGTTTGGCAACGATACCGGCCAGCAGATCGCGCTGGGTAGGGATCACTTTACTGTCTTTGTTGGCGTTTTCATTGAGCAGGGCGGAGTTGGTCTGCTCTACCAGACCACGGATCTCCTGGTTAAGACGACCGCGCTTCTCACGCTGCACGTCACGATCGTGACGGTACTCAATGTAGGCGCGCGCCAGCTGCTTGTATGGCCCCGCCATCAGCTGGTTTTCAACCGCGGTCTGGATCTCATTGATATCGACCTGGCTGCGTTCGTTCATCTGGCTGCTAACGACTTCTGCGACGGTGGCGCAGTAATCTGCGTCATCGACTCCCGCTGCTTTAGCTGCACGCAGAATGGCTTCCTGGATGCGCTCTGATTTAAACGGCACTTTACAGCCATCACGTTTCATCACATGCGGTGTCATGATCACTCCATTTTTTTGAAAACAGGTTATCCACAGAGGGGGAGAAGTCTTCTCCGGGCGTATTCCCCGCCAGGCCAAAGACTTCCCGCGTTCCCAGCTCGTGTTATCCACAATTCCGGCCAGCGTAAGCGCCGTCTTGTTGTTGGAATAGTAGACGATAAATACAAGATGTTGGGTTGGCGTGCATTTTAAGTGCTACATATAGTGATTTGCATCAAACATGTTTGCGATTTATTTGATGCAGAACAAAGTAAAAAAACGAGAGTACAAACCACGGGCACTTCAGCGATTGTAAAGGCATGAGAGAAAAATCTGATTAATTTTTTAACAAAAACAAGCGCTCAGCACGGGGTATGCCGAGCGCTATTCGTTTAACTCACCCCGCCGGCCCAACTCAATCCTGCCTGCAGAAAGGCTGCGGTAGCGATACTGCCTAGTATGAGCGGAATGAGGAAGGTATTTTCGGAAGCCTTATCCTCGTTCGGCAGCTCTTCCGTATTCAGTGCGGACATTACCTCTTCCCGTGTGCGCGCCGCCAGAAGCTGCTCACGCACCCGGTCTTCCGTTAATAAAGAGGTCAGCGTCGTCAGCAATTGCATATGGGTACTGCCTGCTTCCGCTGGTGGAATGGCGAGCAGAAAGACCATTCTCACCTCTTCATCACCTTCCAGACCTGGCCAGCGTATCGGGTCGTCGAAGAGCGCCAGACAAAACGCGGCCTGCTGCACCGTCAGGGATTTTCCGTGTGGGACAGCGAGCGCCTCACCCAGCGCGGTAGGACCTTCACTTTCGCGTTGTAATACGCTCTGGATAAACGTCTCTTGATCGCTGATGATTTTTCGCTTTGCGAGCGACTCGGTAAGCCAGCGTATCAGCGCTTCAGGCGTACGGTATGGCAGGTTGATAAAAACCAGATCGGGATGCGTCAATGCAAGCAAGTTCATATTAAGCCTCAATTAAAAAATCGCAGGTCGCGGAGGGGAGGATCGCCGTTACCGGTTGTACGGGCTCTTCCAGATAGTTGATCTGACGAAGCCCCGCCAGACTTGCCGGGACTGGAACGGGCTTCTTGCCGGCGTTAAATACGCGGACGACCGTACCTTGCGACTGCTGTGCATGGGGCAGGGCAGAGAGAATGAGTGGCTCCGGCAGGCTCAATAATGAGAATTCTGCCGGAAGCCTTCGCTCGGGCAGACGCAACGAAAAGCGCTCAAGACGGTGATCGAGCGTGTGCAGCGTCTGACGTTGATAGGTGAAGGGCTGTCCGGCCGTCTGATTTTCCAGTTGGCGAAGCGTAAGATGCCCGGCGTTGTCGGCCAGCGCGACGGTGAATGAAAAGCACAGCGGTTTCAGCAGTTGGGCATCGGGGGTCTCAACCACCGTATTATTAATGCCGGACGCCCGGCCCGGTCGCCATTGGAGATCGCTGCGTCCCAGCACGCCCGTTGATTTAAACAAGGTCAGGGCGATCGCCGCTGATTCACTGCCGATAACTTGAAATTCCTTCATACCGCGGCTGTTCACTACCAGCGCTTTGCCCGCTTCCGCGACAGCAATAATGCCCTCGGTGGTTTCGATATCCACGGGCATCTCGCGATAGCGCTCCTGCCACTTTTCACCGGCACACCCTGCGTCGCGCTGAATTATCGCGAAAGGCTGTGAGGCGATCGCGTGACGGGTATGAATATCGCTGCCGATCAGTAAACGAAGTCGGTGATCGCAGTGGCTGTTTTCCAGAGAAGCCTCGACATACAGGTTCGGATCGTCATGGCGTAATTCGCAGACAAAACGAATGGATAACGGCGTTCGGGCCGCATCCTGACGGCTGGCGAGATCCTGCGGAAGAAGCATTGTGGCTTTGAAGGTCAGCTTTTCGACAAGCGGCGTTTTCACGCCGCTGAGGAGCGTAAAATGCGAACAGCACGTCGGCGTGTCGCCCGCAAGCGGTGAAAAATCGTAGCTGTCGCCCGCGTCCGCACAATCTTCGAGAGTAAAGAAAGAGGGGATGCGTCTGCCGCTGCGTTTGTCTTCCAGGATAAGCGATCCGGCGTCAAGCGTCAGTCGATAATGCGCATTCTCTATCTCGCTGCTCTTTGTCTGTTCAGGCTCCCGTAGAGGCGCACGGTTATCTTCAACATTAACGCTGAGATAGCCGACTGGTGGCAGAAGCGGTGTCTTTACCGCCACGCGCCAGCGGTAATAAGGGGGAAGGGGTGTCTCACGCTCGCCTTCGGCGGTAAGAGAGATCGCCGTTCCGCCGGGCAGAATGTCCCTTTTCAGAACGTCGAAGGGGATGGGCTGCCCCTGATACGTCAGGGCGATATTATCAGCCCGGCTATACAGGGTGGTTATCACCACGCGCTGTGTTGGGATGGCCAGCGGGTTGAAAATCAGCAGGTCGCTTTCCCGAGCGCAGGCGGCGGACAGGGTTTTCACCACCAGATTCCACAGGCTGTGGCACAGCTGTTCGGTTTGCTCCAGCCGATGCAGTACGTCGCGGTTTGTGGCATCGCTATTACAACCGCCGATGGAGTCGTGGGCATGGCTTCGCAACAGCTTTTTCCAGAGCGTATCGACGAGTGAGAGATTGACCGGGATCCCCTGATGACGCGCCATTGCGATTGTCGGCTCCAGCTGCCGCAGGATGAACTGCTCAACCTCATCATTTTTCTTTTTGATGTCGTAGCGCACGGAGCCGATCGTTTTATGGATGCGGGTGTAGCGCGGCGATTTCAGCTCCCCTTCCCAGCGTTCAAACTGCTCACGCTGCGCACGCAGAATGTCGACGTAGCGCTCCAGCGAGCTGATGACGTAGCGGTCCTGATCCGGGGCGTTTGCGCTGGCGACCTGCAGGATTTTCGGCAATGCCGGGTCGATGCTGACCTGATCGCCGCCGCAGGGCAGGAGCAGGTCGTTGATACCGGCGCGTGAACGCAGAAGATTCACCATCGGGTAGATTTTGCCCTGCAGATGGCTCGCTTCGGAATCCATGTTTTTGGCCGCACCATAACCAAACGCCATCGTGCAGGCGATAACGGTCGCCCCTGACGGTGCGCGCCAGAGGAACTGGCTGCTTTTAGCTTGTTTATCGTGATCGATACCGCGCCAGAAGACGATGTTGTCGATATTGCAGCCCTGCAAAATCGTGGGCATCTGCGCATTGTGGCCGAAGGTATCGGGAAGGTACCCGACCTGCATGGCGTGCCCCAGCTTCCGGGCGGCGAAGATGCCGTACTTAAGATTGCGGATAATGGATTCGCCATGCACGTTGTAAGTGTCCGTCTGGGTATACCATGGTCCCACAAAGACCCTTTTTTCTCTGACCAGCGTTTCCAGCCTGACGCGATAATCGGGATTGATGGCGAGAAAGTCCTCCACTACCGCCATCTGTCCGTCAAGGTGATAGCAGCTGTAAGCTGGATCCTGCTCCAGCGTGTCGATGACCTCCGCAAAGTTATATGACGCCAGCACCATGCTGTCCTGATGGGTGAAATACCACTCCTGATCCCAGTGCGTGTGGGCAATGACGTGGATCTGATTCATGACGCTCCCCTTATCTGGCGTTCTTTGGGCTGACATAAAGCACGCCCAGGGCGCAAATCAGTGCGCCAACAAAGACGCTCGCCAGATAGCCCACCACATTAGTTGCCAGCGGCCAGCCCCAGATTGCCGGCAGAGGCAGCGTCTGCTTCACGTCGAGTGCAATGGCGACCAGCGCGCCGGCAACGGCACCGGTCATGAACACCGGGATCAGGCGTGGGTTTTTCAGGATAAACGGGATGGCGCCTTCGGAGATCCCAATCACGCCCAGCAGCAACGAGGTACTCCCGACGGTTTTCTCTTCCCGGCTAAAGACATTCGGTAATCCAAAGCGGCCGTTGAGGAACGCGGCAAAGCCGACGCCAATAGAGGGGATCACAATAGAGAGTTCGCGGGCGGTTAAATCAAACGTTTCGCTCATGCCGTTCAGGCCGAGCGCGACCGAGCCTGCCGCCTTGTTGACCGGGCCGCCCAGGTCGAACGCGGTGCCTGCGGCGATCATCGCGGAATAGAATCCGCGCCCGGTGTCACCAGCCGAAGTAAAAAAGACCACCATCAGCTGATTAAGCGAGCCAAAAATCGGATTAATTAGATATTCCATGACCATCACCAGCGTAATGCCGGCGATCAGCGGGACGACCAGCATGGTCTTGATGGTGGTGAGCTGCTGGCGGACGTGAATGGAGTCATTTAGCCAGCGCACCAGATAGCCTACGAAAAAGCCGATGCCTATGGCGCCGAAAAAGCCGGACGGCATAAAGCCTTCGATATCAAAGAAGCGCTTGTAGACGTCGTCTGACATGATGCCGCCGATAAGTCCGGGGATCAGCGCCGGTTTACCGGCAATGGAAAATGCCAGGTACATGGCGAAAACCGGATACATGAACTTAATGGTCATAAAGCCGATTTTATCCAGCACGCTGAACGGCGAGTGGTCGATATTTATAAACTGTCCGGTAATTTTAGCCGTTGCCATCATCAGCCCGCCCATAACCACCACCGGCAGCATATAGCTGATGGCCGCCATAATATGGCCAATAAAGACCTGGTAAGCCGAACGCGGGAGATCGTCTTCTTCTGCTACGGAAGTGGAGGTGACGTTTTTTTCCATGGCCAGCGCCTGACGCAGATAGCGATCGGTATGCTTGATCAGCTCTTGTGTACGAGTCTGAAGATGGGGAATGTTTTCAAAACGCTCGGCATCCTGAATGGGGACGTCGGTTGCCAGAATAATGGCCGTGGCGGAAGCGATATCTTGCTTCGTTAAGCGGTTTTTAACACCGTCGCTGCCCTGCGTTTCGACTTTTACCTCAATATTGTGTTCTTTAGCCCATGCAATAATTTTATTCGCCGCCATAAAGGTATGTGCAATGCCTGTCGGGCAGGCCGTTACCGCGACAACTTTTTGTTTAGTCATTGTCATAATTCCCTGGATGTGAAAACAGGAGAAGTATAAAGAGAACCTAAAGCAGTTTTTAACGTTTGCTAATACTAATTACGTATCGTGATACGTGTAAATGCAATGTGTGAAGCGCCTTCCAGAGACTATTTTTCTGCTGTGCTAATATCATGCCGGGATTAAACAGGGCGTAATTTATGAATTCATTTCAGGGAAGTGAACGTTTAATATTTGAATACATCCAGCATCATGCGGGTAATATTTCTAATATATCGGCAAAAGAGATTGCCCGTGACACCTTTACAACGACAACATCCGTTAATCGTGTGTGTAAAAAAATGGGGTATAAAAGTTATACCGAACTTCGGTATCGTTTTTTGCGCGATCATTTTAACCCCGCGCCAGCACCCCCCGACGCAGGGCCATGGGCGGACGAGATTGTAGCGGAGGTGTCAAGGCTGCTCACCCATTCCAGTCATATCTATCTGTACGCTCGAGGAGCCTCGCTCACCAGCCTCAACTACCTGTCGCGCTTTTTATCGCTGGCGAGCCTGCCGCACCTTATTTTGAATGACATGCACCAACTGACACGAGTATCGAAGGGGACACTGGTGCTGATCAGTAAATCCGGGGAGACGCAGTCGCTGATTGAAATGGCGCGTAACGCGCTGCGCAAAGGGTTAAAGATTATTGCGATTACCCGCGAAGGCTCGACGCTTGCTGCAATCTCAACGTTATGCTGGCCGTTACCGATCGATATTAACGCGGTATCGCTGTATCAGCGGGAAGGGCAGCTTGAACTGTTAAGCGCCGTGGACCGTATCGGCTGCAGACTGCTGCAGCACGATACGGTGTAGTCAGGCTGTCAGAGCTGCTTCACTATCCCCAGACGTACGGCATAGTCATTTTCATGATTGCCATCAGCAGTGATGTACGTTTTATCCAGAGAAACCAGCTCGACGTAAGGCGTCCAGCCCTCGTCGAGCTTGTAATTGAATGCGATAGTGTGCTCCCAGTAGGTGTCATCCCCGGTTCCCTGATCGACGTTATCCTGCCAGCGGAAGCGCGGATTGTAGGACATACCGAATTTGCCGATGTTATACGCGAACCAAATGTCGAACTGGTGTGACTCGCGGCGGGTATAGCCATTGCCGTCTAGTTTTCTGTCACTGTGTGCATCGTTTACGGTGTTATAACGGTAGCGGGCAGAAAGGTTTAGCCCATTATCGAATGCTTTCCAGCCCTGAATGAAAGGGCGGTAATGCGTGTTGCTGGTAGTGAAAACCGTCACCAAACCCGGCGCAACGGCGAAGCCATTTCCGAGATCGAAGCGCCAGCGCGTTTCGATCTCCTGTGCTGCCTCTGTTACCCCTTTGTCGTTGGGATTATATCTGTCATTATCACCAAAAAAGGTATCGTTGTGGTTTTGTGCAGCTTCAACGGAGAAGTAAAAACCGTTATTCGCCTGATGCATGACCTTAATACGTGAATCATTTACGTCTGAGCGCGTATTATGACCAAAACGAAGATCGACGGACGTATTTCCGCACCATCCCTGTGAGCTTAATAATAATGCGCTAATACACGTTGCTTTAATAATTGTCTTTTTCATAATATCCTGCCGAGGTTATTTGATTGGCAGGACTATTTTTATTTTGTGGACGTCGCGATGTAAAAGTTATCGTCGTACATTTAGCGTATCGCTAAACATAAAAAAGGAGATACAGCATGCTGTATCTCCTGACGTTTATTCCTGCACCCACCAGATGGCTTCAAACGGACGCAATTGCAGCGCATCGGGACGGGAGGGGGCTTCCTCATAGTTGCTGAGCGAGGCCCGCCACACTCCTGTCACCGGGTCTGGTTGCCACTGCTGGCGCTCGTGACTCAGGTTTGCCGCAACAATCAGCGTCTGCCCCTGCCAGTGACGGCGGTAACACCAAAGAGAAGGATGTTCCGGGAGGAGATCTTCATAATCCCCCCACGTCAGCATCGGCAGGGTTTTGCGCAGGCTAATCAGCGACTGGTAGGTATAGAAGACGGAATCCGCATCGTCGAGCGCCGAGCGGGCGTTCACGGTTTCGTAGTTATCGCAGACGCCAATCCACGGCTCGCCCTCGCTAAAGCCCGCATTGTGCGACGCGTCCCACTGCATTGGCGTGCGGCCATTATCGCGAGACTTACTCGCCAGAATCGCCAGTAATTCATCCGGATCGCGGCCGTTGGCGCGCAGTTCGGCGAACATATTCAGGCTTTCCACGTCGCGATAGTCGGTGATGCGGCTGAAGTGCGGGTTCGTCATCCCCAGCTCTTCGCCCTGATAGATATACGGCGTGCCCTGCATGCCGTGCAGCACCATGCCGAGCATCTTCGCGGCGTGAACGCGGTTTTCTCCTTCGTCACCGAAGCGCGACACGATGCGCGGCTGGTCGTGGTTACACCAGAACAGCGCGTTCCAGGCTTTGTTATGCATCCCCTGCTGCCAGTGGCGGAAGAGGGTTTTCAGCGCCACGAAGTCCGGCTTCGCCTTCGTCCACTTTTCGCCGCCGGGGTAGTCCACCTTCAGATGGTGGAAGTTAAAGGTCATCGATAGCTCGCTTCCGTCAAGCGACGCGTACTGCTGGCAATTCTCCAGCGAGGTCGAGGACATCTCGCCCACCGTCATCAGATTGCGCGGGGTGAAGACGTCGCGGCTCATTTCCTGCAGATATTCGTGTACGCGCGGCCCGTCTGTGTAGAAGCGACGGCCGTCGCCAAT
The DNA here is from genome assembly GCF_057224565.1 of Enterobacter sp. 3U4. NCBI lineage: Bacteria > Pseudomonadati > Pseudomonadota > Gammaproteobacteria > Enterobacterales > Enterobacteriaceae > Enterobacter > Enterobacter sp. 3U4. The sequence continues at coordinate 3,452,659 of NZ_CP136665.1, read as the reverse complement.
GTTGTCGTCCGGGAACTCCTGATCTTTCGAAATCAGGTTAATTACGTCAAGGCGCAAGCCGTCCACGCCGCGATCGGCCCAGAACTCGCACACCTTTTTCAGCTCGGCGCGCACTTCAGGGTTCTCCCAGTTGAGGTCCGCCTGCTCCGGGGCGAAAAGGTGCAGGTAATACTGCTCGCTCTCCGCGTGCCAGCGCCAGGCGTTGCCGCCAAACTTGGAGCGCCAGTTGTTGGGCAACTGCTCAGGCGTGCCGTCGCGCCAGATGTAGAACTGGCGGTACGGGCTCTCTTTGTTCAGCGATTCCCGGAACCAGGGGTGCTGGGTTGAGGTGTGGTTGAACACCATATCCAGCACGATGCGGATGCCGCGCTCGTGCGCCCGAGCAACCAGTTCGTCGAAATCATCCAGCGTGCCGTAGGCCGGGTCGATGGCGGTGTAATTCGCCACGTCGTAGCCGTTATCCACCTGCGGGGAGATATAAAACGGCGTCAGCCAGATGGCGTCGATGCCGAGGGTTTTCAGGTAGTCCAGGCGCTGCGTCACGCCGCGCAGATCGCCGGTACCGCTGCCGGTAGTGTCCTGGAAACTCTTGGGGTAAATCTGATAGATGACGCCGTTCTGCCACCAGTGAGGGAGAGTATTCATAGTGCGTTCCTGCAAATGCGAAGGGGCGCAACTGCGCCCCGAAAGAAGAAGTTAAACAATCTGCAGCGTGCCCTGACGGAACTTACGCTGGTAAACCACGGTGGTGAGCGCCATTGGGACGATAATCGCGATGGCCATAGCCAGGGCAAACACCTGCCAGTAAGCGGGCTGGATGGAGAGGATGCCCGGCAGGCCGCCGACGCCAATCCCGTTTGCCATTACGCCGTTCAGTCCGCACACCAGGCCTGCCAGACCGGAACCGATCATCGCGCAGAGCATCGGGAAGCGGTATTTCAGGTTGATACCGTACATCGCCGGTTCGGTGACGCCGAGGTAGGCGGAGATGGCCGCCGGAACGGAGATCTCGCGTTCGTTGTGCTTGCGGCTGACGATAATGATGCCGGTGACCGCCGACGCCTGTGCAATGTTAGACAGGGCGATAATCGGCCAGACCGGCGTGCCGCCGAGGCTCTGGATCATCTGCATATCAATCGCCAGCGTGGTCTGGTGCACGCCGGTGATCACCAGCGGGGCGTACAGGAAGCCAAACAGCGCGGCGCCAATCGGGGCGAAGCTGCCTGTCATCAGGTGACGCACCGCGAAGGCCACGCCGTCGCCAATCATGCGGCCAAACGGACCGATAAAGGCATGCGCCAGGAACACCGCCAGAATCAGCGAGCACACCGGCACCACCACCAGATAGAGGTAATCCGGCACGATGCGCTTCAGTCGGGTTTCAATAAAGCCCAGCGCCAGGCCCGCCAGCAGGGCCGGAATAACCTGCGCCTGATAGCCCACTTTGGCGATGGTAAACAGGCCGAAGTTCCACACCTCAGGCACCTGCTGACCAAGTAAGTAAGCATTCATTAACTGCGGAGAGACCAGCGTGACGCCGAGTACGATACCGAGGATCGGCGTACCGCCCATCTTGCGCACCGCGGACCAGCAGATCCCGACCGGCAGATAGAAGAAGATCGCTTCGCCAATCAGCCACAGGAAGTCGTAGATGCTTTGCAGCGCCGGGTACATCTGCGCCAGGGTTTTGCCGTCGCTCATCGGCACATCGCCGATGACGTTACGGAAGCCTAAAATTAAGCCTCCGCTGATCAGCGCCGGCAGCAGCGGGAAGAAGATCTCCGCGAAGTGGGAAATCAGCTGCTCGTGCCACTTCATATTCTGGCGCGCGGCCTTCTTCGCCTGCTCTTTATCGGCGGAGGAGTGCCCGGTTGTCGCCAGCAGAGCCTGATAGTAATCGCCCACTTCGGTACCAATAACGACCTGGAACTGTCCGGCGTTGGTGAAGCAGCCTTTAACCATGGAAAGTTCTTCAATGGCCTTCGGGTTGGCTTTGGCCGGATCGTTCAGCACGAAGCGCAGGCGGGTAATACAATGGCTGACGGTAGCGATGTTCTCGCGTCCGCCGACCAGGACGATCAGCCGATCGATATCTGCTTGTTTGACTTTACTCATCATGAAACCTCATGACAGATGGTGAGGGGGGTAATGACCTGAGCGCAAGCCTACTCCTTCAGCGTGACGGCGAAAATGGGAACGTTCCCGAAATCGGGCGAAGATCACAATAAACCGTCGAGTGGGGGTTAAGAAAGGTGGGCCGGAATAACGATCTGACGCGGCTCTGCGCGCCCGTTGATCTGCTCGATCAGCTGCGCGGCGGCCTGCCTGCCGGACTCGGCATAACCCGGGTCGACGGTAATAATTTCCGGGTGCAAAAACTTCATCAGCGGCGTGCTGCCGACGCTCGCCACCTGCAGGTTATCGATGCGCTGCTCCTGCAGATATTTGCTGGCACCCAGCGCAAGGGTATCCGTGGCGCACACCAGCGCGGTGGTCTGCGGCGTCAGGACGCTGGCGACCTGCTCGTAGCCCTGCTTCATGCCCAGACCCGGCAGGGAGGCCACGGCGGAGAGGTTGTGCTTTTTGCAAAAGGCCAGATAGGCCTCATGACGGCGCTTGCCGGTGGTGACGTCCGCGTGCGGGACTCCGAGGAAGCTGATGTGGCGATGGCCTTCGTCAAAAAGGCGCTGCATCAGGGTGATAATCGCGCCCTCGTCGTCATAGCAGACGGAGGCAAAACCGTGGGCATCGCGCGCCAGCAGCACCAGCGACGGCTGCCAGGGTTTCAGCATCTCGTCTTTGATGCCGGTAAAGCCGAACAGCACCACGCCGTCAATGTTGCGCCGCTGGAGCATACCCAGATGCTCTTCCACCAGCTGTGGCGAGAACTGGCTCTCCATCATGATCGGATCATATCCTTGCTCATAGAAGGCGGGCAGCATGGTCTGTACGGCGAGGTTTTCAGACAGAGAATCCAGACGCGAGACAATAATGGCGACGACTTTGTCACTCTGCCCGCGCATGGCGCGCGCGGAGCGGGAAGGGGAAAAGCCGTGCTGATTCATGACCGCCTCAACGCGCTCGCGGGTGCGTTCGCTGACGCCGCTTTCGTTGTTCAGCACGCGTGAGACGGTTGATTTCCCCACGCCGCTTAAACGCGCGATGTCTTTAATCGTAAGGCGGTTCTGCATGCTGTATTCCCTGTAACAACGACAAAATGGTCAATTGAGCCTAATGCTATAGCGCGATTTCGCTATGGGCAAAGTCTGGTTTACGTTCGGTTTATTTGCAGGGGGGTATAATACCGCCCGAATCGTCACAAAGGGTACGCTTAAATCCTTATACTGCGCGGCGACACCCTACTTTTTACTTACCGGAGGCTTCATGGATCCCGATCCCACACCTCTCCTGAACGGGAGAATGCGTTCTTTCCGGTAAGCCAGCCTGTTGCTGACTCACCGGTGATGTGAGGCAGCAACGTCCCAAACGTTCCTGCTTGAAAAATTGAGTGCCTCTCAGGTACGGCTTTGCCATGCCTGAAGGAAAAGCTGCGTCCGCGATTGCGGATGCGGAGGAATGACTATGTTTAAAAATATCACCCGGCAGCTGCAGGCCCTGCTGAGCCGCCACCTGCCACACCGTCTTGTTCAGCGCGACCCGCTGCCAAACGCCAAAAACATGGCGGGCACCGCGATCCCCGCCTCGCTGACCGAACGCTGCCTTAACGTGGCGGCGATGGATGAAAATGAAGTCTGGCGCGCCTTTGGCGGGCACCCGGAAGGGCTGAACGCGGCAGAAGTGGAAAAAATCCGCGCCGTGCATGGCGATAACCTCATTCCGGCGCAAAAGCCGTCTCCGTGGTGGGTGCATCTGTGGCTCTGCTACCGCAACCCGTTCAACCTGCTGCTGACCGTGCTCGGCCTCATCTCCTACGCGACGGAAGATCTGTTTGCCGCAGGGGTGATTGCCCTGATGGTGGGCATCTCCACGCTGCTGAACTTTATTCAGGAGGCCCGCTCCACCAAAGCGGCGGACGCCCTGAAGGCGATGGTCAGCAACACCGCGACCGTCTCGCGCGTGATCAACGATCTCGGCGAAAACGCCTGGGTGGAATTGCCTATCGACCAGCTGGTGCCGGGCGATCTGGTGAAGCTGGCCGCGGGGGACATGATCCCGGCGGATTTACGCATCATCCAGGCACGCGATCTCTTCGTCGCGCAGGCCTCCTTGACCGGGGAATCCCTGCCCGTTGAAAAGGTGGCGCGCAGCCGCGACCCGCAGCAGATGAACCCGCTCGAGTGTGACACCCTGTGCTTTATGGGCACCACGGTCGTCAGCGGCACCGCGCAGGCGATTGTCACCGCCACCGGGGGCAACACCTGGTTTGGTCAGCTTGCCGGGCGCGTCAGCGAGCAGGAGAGCGAGCCGAATGCCTTCCAGAAAGGAATTGGCCGCGTCAGCATGCTGCTGATCCGCTTTATGATGGTGATGACGCCGATCGTGCTGCTAATCAACGGCTACACCAAGGGCGACTGGTGGGAAGCGGCGCTGTTTGCGCTCTCCGTGGCCGTTGGCCTGACGCCGGAAATGCTGCCGATGATTGTCACCTCTACGCTGGCGCGCGGGGCGGTGAAGCTCTCTAAACAGAAGGTGATCGTCAAACACCTCGACGCCATTCAAAACTTTGGCGCGATGGACATTCTCTGCACCGATAAAACCGGCACCCTGACGCAGGATAAAATCGTGCTGGAGAACCACACCGATATCTCCGGCAAAACCAGCGAGCGCGTGCTGCACAGCGCGTGGCTGAATAGCCATTATCAGACCGGGCTGAAAAACCTGCTCGACGTCGCCGTGCTGGAAGGGGTGGATGAAGAGTCCGCCCGCACGCTCTCCGGCCGCTGGCAGAAGGTGGATGAGATCCCGTTCGACTTCGAGCGCCGCCGCATGTCGGTGGTGGTGAGCGAGCAGACGGAGGTGCATCAGCTGATCTGCAAAGGCGCGCTGCAGGAGATCCTCAACGTGTCCACGCAGGTGCGCTATAACGGCGACATCGTGCCGCTGGACGACACCATGCTGCGCCGCATCAAGCGCGTCACCGACAACCTGAACCGTCAGGGGTTGCGCGTGGTGGCGGTGGCGAGCAAGTTCCTGCCGGCGCGCGAGGGGGACTATCAGCGTATCGACGAATCCGATCTGATCCTTGAGGGTTACATCGCCTTCCTCGATCCGCCGAAAGAGACCACAGCACCGGCGCTAAAAGCGCTGAAGGCGAGCGGTATTACCGTGAAAATCCTCACCGGCGACAGCGAGCTGGTGGCGGCGAAAGTGTGCCATGAAGTGGGGCTGGACGCGGGCGACGTGGTGGTGGGTAGCGATATTGAACATCTCTCTGATGACGAGCTGGCGAAGCTTGCCCAGCGTACCACGCTGTTTGCCCGCCTGACGCCGATGCACAAAGAGCGCATCGTCACCCTGCTTAAGCGCGAAGGGCACGTGGTGGGCTTTATGGGCGACGGCATCAACGATGCGCCCGCCCTGCGTGCGGCGGATATCGGTATATCCGTGGACGGCGCGGTGGATATCGCCCGCGAAGCGGCGGATATTATTCTGCTGGAAAAGAGCCTGATGGTGCTGGAAGAGGGCGTAATCGAAGGACGCCGTACCTTTGCCAATATGCTCAAGTACATCAAGATGACCGCCAGCTCCAACTTCGGTAACGTCTTCAGCGTGCTGGTGGCGAGCGCTTTTCTGCCGTTCCTGCCGATGCTGCCGCTGCACCTGCTGATCCAGAACCTGATGTACGACGTGTCTCAGGTGGCTATCCCGTTTGATAACGTGGACGACGAGCAGATCCAGAAGCCGCAGCACTGGAACCCGGCAGATCTCGGGCGCTTCATGCTGTTCTTTGGCCCGATCAGCTCCATCTTCGACATTCTGACTTTCTGCCTGATGTGGTTTGTGTTCCACGCCAACACCCCGGAACACCAGACGCTGTTCCAGTCCGGCTGGTTCGTGGTCGGGCTGCTGTCGCAGACGCTGATTGTGCATATGATCCGCACGCGCCGCATTCCGTTCATCCAGAGCCGTGCCGCATGGCCGCTGATTGTGATGACGGGGATTGTGATGGCGCTCGGCATCGCGCTGCCGTTCTCACCGCTGGCGAGCTACCTGCAGCTGCAGGCGCTGCCGCTGAGCTACTTCCCGTGGCTGGTGGCGATCCTCGCGGGGTATATGGTGCTGACGCAGATGGTGAAAGGGTTCTATGCGCGTCGGTATGGGTGGCAGTAACGGCAAGCCCGGTGGCGCTGCGCTTACCGGGCCTACGATCCGAACGTAGGCCGGGTAAGGCGAAGCCGCCACCCGGCAATAGCTTTCCTCTCAAATTCAACAACCTGTGATCTCCGTCGGCGCATTCGCTTGACGACAAATTGAGCGCATGTTAACAGAATGTTTTGCCTTTATTTGGCCCGTCAGATAAGGAACATTCATGTTACGGTACAGTCTCTTAACCGCCGGGCTGATGCTCGGCGCCTCTGCCTTTGCCGCCCCGGCAGGGGATCTCCCTTTGATGCCCTGGCCTGCCAAGGTCGAACGCCCGACGACCCAGGGCGCACTGGTGCTCAGCAACAACGTATCCATTGGCGTCAGCGGGGACGATCTCGGTGACGCCGTCAACCGCCTGCGCCAGCGCATCGCCCTGCAAACCGGCTGGACGCTGCAGCCTCAGGCTGAAAAGCCAGACAAACCGACTATCCGCATCGCCATCGCTAAAAAGGTGAAGCCGCAGCCGCTGCCGGACAGCGATGAAAGCTATAAGCTCACGGTGGATGCCAACGGCGTCGATATCTCAGCAAATACCCGCTTCGGCGCGCTGCGCGCCATGGAAACCCTGCTCCAGCTGATGCAGAACGGCGCGGAAAACACCTCTCTGCCGTGGGTTACCATTGAAGATTCGCCGCGCTTCCCGTGGCGCGGGCTGCTGCTCGATTCGGCACGTCACTTTATCCCGCTGCCGGATATCAAACGTCAGATCGACGGCATGGCCGCGGCGAAGCTCAACGTTCTGCACTGGCACCTGACCGACGACCAGGGCTGGCGCTTCAGCTCGAAGCGCTATCCTAAGCTGACGCAGCTTGCCAGCGACGGGCTGTTCTACACGCCTGAACAGATGCGTGAGGTGGTGCGTTACGCTACCGAGCGCGGCATTCGCGTGGTGCCGGAAATCGACATGCCGGGCCACGCCTCGGCGATTGCCGTGGCCTATCCGGAGCTGATGAGCGCGCCGGGGCCGTACGCCATGGAGCGCCACTGGGGCGTGCTGAAGCCGGTTCTCGATCCCTCCAAAGACGCAACCTACGCGTTTGCCGACGCGATGGTCAGCGAACTGGCGGCGATCTTCCCCGATCCGTATCTGCACATCGGCGGAGATGAGGTGGACGACAGCCAGTGGAAAGCGAACCCGGCCATCCAGCAGTTTATGCGCGACAACAGGCTGGCCGACAGCCACGCGCTGCAGGCGTACTTCAACCGCAGGCTGGAAACGATCCTCGAAAAGCATCACCGCCAGATGGTGGGCTGGGACGAGATCTACCATCCTGACTTACCGAAAAGCATTCTGATCCAGTCCTGGCAAGGGCAGGACGCGCTGGGGCAGGTGGCGCAGAACGGCTACAAGGGCATTCTGTCGACCGGCTTTTATCTCGACCAGCCCCAGTCCACCGCCTATCACTACCGCAACGAGATCGTCCCGCAGGGGTTAAACGGCGTTGATGTGATAGCGGATACCGACAGCGCCCAGAGCTGGGCCTTTTCCATGCCGCGCCTGAAGGGCAAGCCGGTGGAGGGGAGCTTCACGCTGGTGAAAGGGGATGCCGGGTGGCGCGGGTTTATTGATTTTGCCGGGAAATCCCGCCGCGCGGTGCAGAACATCGAATGGCGCGATGACAGCCAGGCCACGTTTACCGTCGATACATGGATGGGCGAAACGCGCCCGGTGGTCACCGTCGATAACGATAAACTCTCCGGCTATTTCCTTGTCGGAAATACGCGCTACCCGATTAGCGGCACGCGTCTGGACGACGTGCCGAAAGGCGTTCCGCCCGTCGTGCCGGACGTGGCGAATCAGGCCAACCTGCTCGGCGGCGAAGCGGCGCTGTGGGCGGAAAACGTGGTGGCGCCGGTGCTGGATATCCGCCTGTGGCCGCGCACCTTTGCGGTGGCGGAGCGGCTGTGGTCCGCGCAGGACGTCAACGACGTCGACAACATGTACACCCGACTGCAGGCTATGGACAGCTGGTCGACGGTGTCGGTCGGGCTGCAGCAGCATACCCAGCAGCAGGTGCAGTTCACGCGCCTTGCCGGTAATGCCGACACCCTGCCGCTGCAGATCCTCGCTCAGGCGATTGAACCGGCTCAGTATTACACCCGCCAGCACCTGAAGTTCCAGGCCGGAAACTATCATCAGTTCGAGCCGCTCAACCGCTTCGCCGATGCGCTAAACGCCGAAAGCGCCACCGTGCGCCAGATGCACAAATGGGCGGACCGTCTGGTAAGCGATGCGGAAGACACGGAAAGCGCTGACGCCCTGCGCCACGTCTTTAACCGCTGGCAGAGCAATACCAGCGACGCGCTGGCCTTAAGCGAAAACAGCTATCAGCTGAAGGCGATGAAGCCGGTGATCCAGGAGGTGGATAAGCTCGCCTCCATTGGCCTTCGGCTGACGGATCTGGTGGCGCGTCAGGGCACGCTGGATGACAAGGAGATCGCCTCGATTCAGAGCGAGCTGGATAACGCGGCGAAGGTGCAGGACGAAGTGGTGATTGCTGCGGTTTATCCGCTGGAGACGCTTCTTCGCGCCACGCGAAATCAGTAGCGGGCCATAAAAAAAGGCAGCCCCAGGCTGCCTTATTGTCGACAAAGCGAATTAGCGACGAACGGCAATCGCTTCGATTTCAATTTTCACGTCTTTTGGCAGACGCGCCACTTCCACGCAGGAGCGCGCCGGGAAGGTGGCGTTGTGCTCGGTGAAGAACGCTTCGTAGGTGGCGTTCACGGTCGCGAAATCGTTCAGATCTTTCACGAACACGGTAGTTTTCACGATATCGCCCACTTTCAGGCCGGCAGATTCAACGATAGCCTGCACGTTTTCCAGCGACTGACGCGCCTGCGCCGCGACATCTTCCGGCACCGCACCGGTTTTTGGGTTTACGGGGATCTGACCTGAAGTGATGATCATGCTGCCCAGATCAACGCCCTGAACGTAAGGGCCGATAGCGGCTGGTGCATTTTCCGTCGCGAGTACTTTGCTCATGTTTTCTCCAGAATTACAGCGTTAAGAATGTTCCCGGCCATTATAACAGCCGGGATTTCATTACCAACCTCAATTAGTTGGCCAGCACCACATAATGAGAAAACTCTTTTTCACAGTATTTGCATTTGAGCGCGATGTCATCGGCGCGTTTTTTCACTGCAAAACTGGATGAAACCGGCTCAGCGTGGCTGATGCAGTTGCTGTTCGGGCAGACCAGCACGCTTTCAATACGATCCGGCAGGTTCGGGCGCGATTTCCCGACCACTTCGTACTCGTCGATGCGGTTGACGGTGGCGTCCGGCGCGTACAGCGACAGCTGGTTAACCTGCTCGTCGGTCAGGAAGGTGTTCTCGATTTTAATCAGATCCTTGCGGCCCATCTCGCCCGACGGCAGGTTCAGGCCGATGGTGATGCGCTGGTCGGTTTCGGTCAGTTTGAACAGCGTCAGCAGCTTAAAGCCCACCTGCGCAGGGATGTGGTCAATCACGGTGCCACGCTTGATGGCTTCAACCTGGAGTTTGTTATCGTGTGTCATTGTCATTTCCCCTTACAGAGCCAATTCGCGATTCAGAACCAGTGCCAGTAACGCCTGGCGGGCGAAGATACCGTTTCCGGCCTGCTGGAAGTACCAGGCGTGCGGCGTTTTGTCCACGTCTGTGGTGATCTCATCGATGCGCGGCAGCGGATGAAGCACCTTCATGTTGTCGCGTGCGCCTTCCAGGTCGCTGGCGCGCAGCACGAACTGCGCCTTCACGTTGGCGTATTCGGACGGGTCCAGACGCTCTTTCTGCACGCGGGTCATGTACAGAATATCCACGTGGCTCATCACCTCTTCGATGCTGGCATGCAGGCTCCACGCAATGCCTTTCTCATCCAGCATGTCGAGAATGTACTGCGGCATCGCCAGCGCGTCAGGCGCGATGAAGTAGAAGCGGTTGCCGTTAAATTTCGCCAGCGCCTGGGTCAGGGAGTGAACGGTGCGGCCGTATTTCAGGTCGCCAACCATGGCAATATTCAGGTTCTCAAGCTTGCCCTGGGTCTCCTGAATGGTGAACAGATCCAGCAGAGTCTGCGTCGGGTGCTGGTTGGCACCGTCACCGGCGTTCAGCACCGGAATGCCGCCGGAAAACTCGGTTGCCAGGCGCGCCGCGCCCTCCTGCGGATGACGCATCACAATCGCGTCGACGTAGGTGCTGATTACTGAAATGGTATCCGCCAGGGTCTCGCCTTTTTTACCCAGCGACGTGTTGCTGCTGTCCGAGAAGCCCACCACGCTCGCGCCCAGGCGGTGCATGGAGGTTTCAAAGGAGAGGCGGGTGCGGGTCGAGGCTTCAAAGAAGCAGCTCGCAATCACCTTGTGCTTCAGCAGCTCCGGTTGCGGATTGGCCTTCAGTTTTGCCGCGGTTTCCAGAACCAGTTCCAGCTCTTCGCGGCTGAGGTCGTTTATGGAAATGATGTGTTTTTGATAAAGCGGATTCATGTTTATCTCCTGACGCCGGGCAAAAAAAAGCCCCTCAAATGAGGGGCTCTGGGAATAGGTTTAGCAACGGGAAGAAAAACGGCAGGCCAGCGTCTGATTTCAGACGCGGTAAGACGTTATGTCGTACACGCTTGACCATGCTTCCTCCCGGCAAATTGTCGGGCATTATACGCAGCTCGCTTTTCGGATCAAGCGATTTAATGCACGCTTTACTCAATGCAAACGGTTCTTTATGAATATTAATGCGTTCTTAGTAAATAATTAATTTGCTTATGCACCAGCGCGGTGCGCTTCACGACCCGGGGAGCGACCCAGACGATACTGCTGCCGGCCACCACGCCTAATATTTCCGGAAGCTGATGATAATCCAGAATACGCGCCACCGCGCGGCCATATCCGGCGACGGTATGGACAAGGATAAACTCGCTATTATGCTCGACGCTCACCACCATTTCCGAAACGGTACGTGCAGCATCGGGGGCAGGGCGCAGCTGGGGATTCAACGAATAAATCTTTAGCCCTTTGGCATTTCGAATTTTTATGACTCCGAGCAACTTCAGCAATCGCGAAACGGTCGACTGGCTGATGCTGTCAAACCCTCTCTCCTGCAGGTCGCGGCGAATTTCTTCCTGCGAAAGATAACTCTTTTCGGCGATCAAACGCTGGCACACCGTGAGCTGCAGTTGTTCTTTGGGAGAGTACTCTTCGTAATCCATCATGTTTCCCATATCAGTTCCCGAAATAACCGGTGACACCGCACCGATCCGTAGGCCGGATAAGCGCAGCGCCATCCGGCAAATTACAACAACGCCCCCAGACTTAACGCCACCATAATCACTATCGTCAGGATCGCCAGCAGCGGCGCCACCCATTTCAGATAGCGCACGTAAGGTACCCGGGCGATAGCCAGCCCGCCCATCACGACGGCAGAGGTGGGAGTGACCAGGTTAACGATGCCGGAGGCCGACTGGTAAGCCGTAACCATCAGGTCGCGGTTGACGTTAGCGAAATCGGCAAGCGGTGCCATGATCGGCATCGTCAGAACGGCCAGGCCGGATGAAGAAGGCACAAGAAACGACAGAACGACCTCCAGCCAGTACATCACGTTGATAAACGCCACCGTGGACAACCCGCTGACCAGCCCTTCCGCGCTGTGCAAAATGGTGTGGGTAATCATGCCCTTATCCATGATGACTACGATACCGCGCGCGATGCCGATAATCAGCGCGACGCCCAGCAAATCTCGCGCGCCGTTGATAAACGTCGACGTCAACTCCTCTTCGCTCATGCGGGCGATCAGGCCGACGAGAATCGCGCTGGCGAGAAACACCGCCGAAATCTCCGCCATCCACCAGCCCAGCACCGCCACGCCGTAAATCATCACCGCGAAGGCGAGGGCAAAAATCACCAGGATGATTTTGCGCACCGGGGTAAATTCCAGCGACTGTTCGCCCTTGTCGCCGAGGAAATGGGCGCGGTTCTCTTCCTGTTTGTCTGCGACGATAGAGAGGGAAGGATCCTGGCGCACCTTGCGGGCATAGCGCATCACCCACGCCACGCAGATGATCCAGCCGATGATCAGCAGCGCTACGCGCAGGGCGATGCCGTTGGTAAAGGGGATCCCGGCGGCGTTGGCGGCGATGACCGTGGCAAACGGGTTAATGGTGGAGCCCAGCGTGCCGATCCCCGCGCCGAGCAGCACGGTGGAGGCGGCGACCACCGGATCGAACCGGGCAGCCAGCATCACCGGTACCAGCAGGGTGTAGAACGGCAGCGACTCTTCGGCCATGCCGTAAATGGTGCCGCCCGCGGCAAAGAGCGCCATCAGGATCGGGATCATCCACTCCTCGCGTCCGCGCAGCCGGGTGGTGACGCGCTCGATCCCGGCGTCAATCGCCCCGGTTTTGGTTACGATCCCGAGAAATCCTCCGATGATCAGAATAAACAGCGCCACGTCGATCGCCCCGGCCTGGCCGGAAACCGGATCGTACAGCCCGGCGATGGGCGCCATCAGGACGGAAACCAGCCCCTGCGGATGTGCCGCCACGTGCGCGTACGTTCCGGCAATCGGGACTTCTTTACCGAGGGTGTCGTTCATCGCCATCTGGTACTGACCGGCCGGAACGACCCAGCTCAGCGCCGCCACAACGGCAATCAGAAAAAAGAGAATGGTGTAAGCGGAGGGAAACTTAAACTTGCCCATGATGTTCTCCTTAAACCCGGCGCACCCGCGGCGCGCCGGGCGGTGATTAGTCGCCGAGTGTCGCCACCATGACCGCTTTAATGGTGTGCATGCGGTTCTCTGCTTCGTCGAAGACGATGGAGTTTGGTGATTCGAAGACCTCTTCCGTCACCTCCAGCCCCTTCAGCCCGTACGCCATCTCGATCTCGCGACCCACTTTGGTGTGCTCGTTGTGGAACGCCGGCAGGCAGTGCATGAACTTGACGTTCGGGTTGCCGGTGGCCTTCATCACCTGGGCGTTAATCTGATACGGCTTCATCAGGCTGACGCGCTCGGCCCAGGCTTCCTTCGGCTCGCCCATGGAGACCCACACGTCGGTGTAGAGGAAGTCGGTCCCCTGCACGCCTTCTTCCACGTCGTCGGTGAGGGTGATGCGCGCGCCCGTCTCTTTCGCGATGGCGCGGCACTGCTCAACCAGCCCCGCTTCCGGCCAGAAGGATTTCGGCGCGACGAGGCGGATATCCATCCCCATCTTGGCCGCGCCAACCATCAGCGAGTTGCCCATGTTGTTGCGCGCGTCCCCGAGGTAGGCAAAGCTCAGCTCCGGCAGGGTTTTGCCCGGGGAGTGCTCCAGCATGGTCATCAGGTCGGCGAGGATTTGGGTTGGGTGGAACTCGTCGGTCAGGCCGTTCCACACCGGCACGCCCGCGTACTCGCCCAGCTCTTCAACGATGGTCTGGCCGTAGCCGCGGTATTCGATGCCGTCGTACATGCGGCCCAGCACGCGGGCGGTGTCTTTCATCGACTCTTTATGACCGATCTGCGATCCGCTTGGGCCGAGATAGGTCACCTGCGCGCCCTGATCGAACGCGCCCACTTCGAAGGCGCAGCGGGTGCGGGTGGAGGTTTTTTCAAAGATCAGGGCGATGTTTTTCCCGACCAGGGTTTGCTTCTCGCGCCCGGCTTTTTTGGCGGCCTTCAGCTCAATGGCGAGGTCGATCAGGTACTGGATCTCCGCCGGGGTGTAGTCCAGCAGTTTCAGGAAGTTGCGGTTTTTCAGGTTGATGGTCATGGCTAAATCCTTTTTAAAATGAGTGTTCAGTTACGAATCAACGTGCCTTTCTCGCCCGCGAGGATCTCCGCGCCGTCGGCCAGCGCGCCGATCCCGGCAATGCCGTTACAGGCTTCAACGAACTCGCGGCAGGCGGCCACTTTCGGCCCCATCGATCCGGCGTCGAACTGCATGCCTCTGAGCAGCTCCGGCGTGACCTGTGCCAGCGGGCACTGGGTCGGCTTGCCCCAGTCGAGGTACACCGCGTCGGCATCGGTCAGGATCAGCAGGGCATCGGCCTCGATCTGGCGCGCCAGCAGGGCGGCGGAGAGGTCTTTGTCGATTACCGCCTCAATCCCGCGATAGCCGTTGGCGTTTTCCACCACCGGTACGCCGCCGCCGCCGTTGCAGATCACCAGGTGGTCGCGCTGAATAAGCGCCGTGATGGCGTCGCTCTCGACGATGCGCTTCGGCTGCGGTGACGGCACCACGCGGCGGAAGTACTTCCCGTCGGCCTTAAACACCCAGCCTTTCTCCGCCGCCAGCGTTTTTGCCTGGGCTTCGCTGTAGACCGGGCCGATGTACTTGGTCGGGTTGCTGAAGGCCGGGTCGGCGGCATCCACTTCTACCTGCGTGAGCAGGACGCTTACCTCGCGCTGTGGAAGATTGTTTTTCAGCGCCTGCTGGAGCATGTAGCCGATCATTCCCTGGCTTTCTGCGCCGAGAACGTCCAGCGGGTAGGGCGTGACTTTGTCGTAGGCGCTGTTCTGCAGCGCCAGCAGCCCGACCTGCGGGCCGTTGCCGTGTACCAGCACCACGCGCCACTGTTCTGTTAATCCGGCGATGGTGCGGGCGGCCTGCTCGATGTTCTGGCGCTGGATCTCCGCTTCCAGCGGCTCGCCGCGCTTGAGCAGCGCGTTGCCGCCGAGGGCCACAACCAGAGTGGGTTTTCGTTCCATGATGGCTCCTTTAAATTCCGTCGCGTTCCAGAGGGCAGCTCATGCAGCGCGCGCCGCCGCGGCCGCGTCCGAGCTCGTCGCCAGGGATGGGCAGCACGGTGATGCCCGCTTTGTCGTACTTCTCGTTGGTCCAGACGTTGCGCTCGTAGCCGATCACCACGCCGGGGCGAATGGTCAGCACGTTGTTGGCGTCGTTCCACTGCTCGCGCTCGGCCTCAAAGGCGTCGCCGCCGGTGGTGATCAGGCGCACCTGGTTAATGCCGAGCGCCTTCTCGATGGCGTGCAGCAGATCGGTTTCCTGCGTGCGCAGCAGGCCGCCGCGTCCGTCCGGGGTGAGCGTCCAGCACTGGGCGTCTTTGCGCACCACTTCCGGGTAGACGGAGAAGGTATCTACGTCGATGTGGGTCATCACGGTGTCGAGGTGCATGCAGGAGCGGTGTTTGGGCAGCTCAACGGCGATCACGCGCTCGGCCTGGCGGTGTTTGAACAGGCTGTTGGCGAGGAACTCCACGCCCTGCGGCGTCGTGCGTTCGGACATGCCGATCAGTACCGCCCCGCGGCCAATAACCAATACGTCGCCGCCTTCTAACGTGGCGTGGTCGTAATTAATATTCTCGTCACCGAAATACTTAATAAAATCGCCGTCGGCGAACGCCGGGTGCCAGCGATATATTGCCCGCAGGTTATTCGTTTCACGCTGACGGGCCGGTTTGGCCATTGGGTTAATAGATACGCCGTTATAGATCCAGCAGGAGGTATCGCGGGTAAATAAATGGTTCGGCAGCGGCTTCATAATAAAATCATTTGCCGTGTGGGTATCGACCACCATATTTTTAATGGCCGCCGGTATTTCACCGTAGGTTAATCCGCCGCTCAGCCTGCGTGCCAGTTCACGGTGTGGCATATCCGCCAGCCAGCCGCGCACGTCGCCGGCAAAGGTTGGGCCGAGGCGATAGTCGGAGATTTGCGTATCCAGCAGCCAGGCTTTCGCTTCTGCAATATCAAGGGTTTGTGTAAGAAGGTCGGTCAACAGCAGGACTTCCACACCCTGCTCGCGCAGCGTGTTTGCGAAGATGTCATGCTCCTCACCCGCCCGCTCAACCGAGAGCACGTCATCGAAAAGCAGCTCCTGACAATTCGATGGCGTTAAACGTTTCAGACTTAAATTTGGGCGGTGCAGCATAACGCTACGCAATTGACCAATTTCAGAACCGACGTAATGCTTTTCCATAATTATTCCTTTAACTGTTTTTCAGAATAAAAAGGGCATGCGCCATGTGATGTATTTAACTTCATGGCGGCTAAGCTCAATTGATTTCGTGATTCATACTAGGCAGTTAAATAATCCGTATTGTGATGTTGCTCACGCGAAAATGGATATTAAGGGGGTTGTTTTCATTTGCATGATTCGCATCAGATAATGATTAATTGGTTATTTAGAAGAGGTGAATAGCTAAGCATGATCCGCTGGCATTATTTGAAGTTGTTATTATTTTGTAGATTTTAACGTTTTGAAATATGCTGTTATGTGGATGATTTTAAACGATAAAAACCATGCATAAGAATGGCTATGCAATTAACGTAATTAACTATTTTTGACTTAAGAAGAATCAATAAATAATTATGGTTTTTTAGAGCAAATTATCAAAACAGTAAAGTGTGAGGCAGCAATGGGTTTTGTTAATAAGATAGAACGATCAAGAGGTTAGAACAGTCGTGTGTTAAGCGCGGATCGAGGTTATGCATAACCCCTGCATAAATGCCTGGGCAGGATTAACAGAGAATTAACACCTTTTCCGATAAACATGCCCTCGCGCAAACCTCTATGAAAAAGGACTGGTATGGCAGTCAGGTTTCTCGTATAAAAGGTAACAATGAAACATTGTTTTATATTGAGGGTTGAATCATGATTATCGGCAACATCCACCATCTGCAATCCTGGCTGCCTGACGATCTGCGCCAGGCGATTGAACACGTTAAAGCCCACGTCACCGACGCCACGCCGCTCGGCAAGCACGACATCAACGGCAACAGCCTGTTTTATCTGGTCTCCGAAGACACGACCCAGCCGTTCGCCGAGCGCCGCGCCGAGTATCACGCGCGCTATCTGGATATCCAGATCGTGATGAAGGGTCAGGAAGGGATGACCTTCAGCACCCTGCCGCCCGGCACGCCGGACACCGACTGGCTGGCGGACAAAGACATCGCGTTCCTGCCGGAAGGCGGGCAGGAGAAAACCGTGGTGCTGAGCGAAGGGGATTTTGTGGTGTTCTGGCCGGGCGAGGTGCATAAGCCGCTGTGCGCGGTAGGGGCACCTGCTAAGGTCAGGAAAGTGGTTGTTAAGATGCTTGTGGCAAGGTAAAAGCAAAAACGACAACAAGGTTGTCGTTTTTCAGTGTTTGCACCCTCTCCCTGTGGGAGAGGGCCGGGGTGAGGGCACCAGACCGCACCCACGCAATATGTGATCCAGCTTAAATTTCCCGCACTCCCTCTTCAACTCTCATTTACCTGCGCTTTTCCTGCGTCATAGTATGAACGTTAAATTAATGAACGCTGTTCTATAATGTAGAACAAAATGAGTCAGCAAGGAGATCTCATGCCGCAGTCCGCGTTGTTTACGGGAATCATTCCCCCTGTCTCCACCATCTTTACCGCCGATGGCCAGCTCGATAAGCACGGCACTGCCGCGCTGATCGACGATCTGATCGCGGCAGGCGTTGACGGCCTGTTCTTCCTGGGCAGCGGCGGCGAGTTCTCCCAGCTCAGCGCCGAAGAGCGTAAAACCATTGCCCAATTTGCGATCGATTGTGTCGATCGTCGCGTACCGGTGCTGATCGGCACCGGCGGCACCAACGCCCGGGAAACCATTGAGCTAAGCCAGCACGCCCAGCAGGCGGGCGCGGACGGCATCGTGGTGATTAACCCCTACTACTGGAAAGTATCGGAAGCGAATCTGATCCGCTATTTCGAGCAGGTGGCCGACAGCGTCACGCTGCCGGTGATGCTCTATAACTTCCCGGCGCTGACCGGGCAGGATCTGACCCCGGCGCTGGTGAAAACCCTGGCCGATTCGCGCAGCAACATCGTCGGCATCAAAGACACCATCGACTCCGTTGCCCACCTGCGCAGCATGATCCATACCGTCAAAGCCGCTCACCCGCACTTCACCGTGCTCTGTGGCTACGACGATCATCTGTTTAATACCCTGCTGCTCGGCGGCGACGGGGCGATTTCGGCGAGCGTAAACTTTGCTCCGCAGGTGTCGGTGAATCTTCTGAAAGCCTGGCGGGATAAAGACGTGGCGAAAGCGGCTGAGTATCATCAGACCCTGCTGCAAATCCCGCAGGTATATCAGCTGGATACGCCGTTTGTGAACGTCATTAAAGAGGCGATTGTGCTCTGCGGCCGCCCGATTTCTACGCACGTGCTGCCGCCCGCGTCACCGCTGGACGCGCCGCGCAAGGTGCAGCTGAAAACCCTGCTGCAACAGCTCAAGCTCTGCTGAGCCGGACGATAACCATGACAATCGAGAAGATTTTCACCCCTCAGGACGATGCGTTTTATGCGGTGATCACCCACGCGGCTGGGCCGCAGGGCGCGCTGCCGCTGACTCCGCAGATGCTGATGGAATCCCCCAGCGGCAATCTGTTCGGCATGACGCAGAACGCCGGGATGGGCTGGGACGCCAACAAGCTGACCGGGAAAGAGGTGCTGATTATCGGCACCCAGGGCGGCATCCGCGCCGGAGACGGACGCCCGGTCGCGCTGGGCTACCACACCGGCCACTGGGAGATCGGCATGCAGATGCAGGCGGCGGCGAAGGAGATTACCCGCAACGGTGGGATCCCGTTTGCGGCCTTCGTCAGCGATCCGTGCGACGGGCGTTCTCAGGGCACGCACGGCATGTTCGACTCCCTGCCGTATCGCAACGACGCGGCGATCGTGTTTCGCCGCCTGATCCGCTCCCTGCCGACGCGCCGGGCGGTGATCGGCGTGGCTACCTGTGATAAAGGGCTGCCCGCCACAATGATCGCCCTGGCTTCGATGCACGACCTGCCGACCATTCTGGTGCCGGGCGGGGCGACGCTGCCGCCGACCGTGGGAGAAGACGCGGGCAAGGTGCAGACTATCGGCGCGCGCTTTGCCAACCACGAGCTGTCATTGCAGGAGGCCGCCGAGCTGGGCTGTCGAGCCTGCGCGTCGCCGGGCGGCGGGTGTCAGTTCCTCGGCACGGCGGGCACCTCGCAGGTGGTCGCGGAGGCGCTGGGTCTGGCGCTGCCGCACTCCGCGCTGGCCCCGTCCGGACAGGCGGTGTGGCTTGAGATCGCCCGCCAGTCGGCACGGGCGGTCAGCGAGCTGGATAACCGCGGCATCACCACGCGCGATATCCTCACCGACAAAGCCATCGAAAACGCGATGGTGATCCACGCGGCGTTCGGCGGCTCGACGAATTTACTGCTGCACATTCCGGCCATCGCCCACGCGGCGGGCTGCACGATTCCGGACGTAGAGCACTGGACGCGCGTCAACCGTAAGGTGCCGCGCCTGGTGAGCGTGCTGCCCAACGGCCCGGACTATCATCCGACAGTGCGTGCTTTCCTGGCCGGCGGCGTGCCGGAGGTGATGCTCCACCTGCGCGATCTCGGCCTGCTGCATCTGGACGCCATGACCGTCACCGGCCAGACGGTGGGCGAAAACCTCGACTGGTGGCAGGCGTCCGAGCGACGTAAGCGCTTCCGCCAGTGCCTGCGCGCGCAGGACGGCGTGGATCCGGATGACGTGATCCTGCCGCCGGAGAAGGCAAAAGCGAGAGGGCTAACCTCGACGGTTTGCTTCCCGACGGGCAACATCGCGCCGGAAGGATCGGTGATTAAGGCCACGGCGATCGACCCGTCGGTCGTCGGTGAAGATGGCGTGTACCGCCACACCGGCCGGGCGAGGGTGTTTGTCTCGGAAGCGCAGGCAATCAAGGCCATCAAGCGGGAAGAAATTAAGCAGGGCGATATCATGGTGGTGATCGGCGGCGGGCCGTCCGGCACCGGCATGGAAGAGACCTACCAGCTCACCTCCGCGCTCAAACACATCTCATGGGGCAAGACGGTATCGTTAATCACCGATGCGCGCTTCTCGGGCGTGTCGACGGGCGCCTGCTTCGGCCACGTGTCGCCGGAGGCGCTGGCGGGCGGGCCGATTGGCAAGCTGCGCGACAACGACATCATCGAGATTGCCGTGGACCGTCTGACATTAACAGGCAGCGTGAACTTTATCGGCACGGCAGAAAACCCGCTGACGCCGGAAGAGGGGGCGCGCGAGCTGGCGGTCAGGCAGACGCACCCGGACCTGCACGCCCACGACTTTTTGCCGGACGACACCCGGCTGTGGGCGGCGCTGCAGTCGGTGAGCGGCGGCACCTGGAAAGGCTGTATTTATGACACCGATAAAATTATCGAGGTAATTAACGCCGGTAAAAAATCGCTCGGTATTTAATTATTTTTCACGCGATTGTCGT
Organism: Enterobacter sp. 3U4; assembly: GCF_057224565.1. NCBI lineage: Bacteria > Pseudomonadati > Pseudomonadota > Gammaproteobacteria > Enterobacterales > Enterobacteriaceae > Enterobacter > Enterobacter sp. 3U4. Next base: position 3,432,165 of record NZ_CP136665.1, on the reverse strand, counting down.
CTACGGAATATATTCCGTGGGCGGCTTTTGCTTGTCTGTGTTTTATCAATTTAAACAATAAGTTGTGATATATCGTTGGCGTCACAAAAGCAAAATAACGTAATTCAGAAATAAGATATGACCATTGCTGGTTAATTGAGCAGCTCATTACACTCCATTAACACGATGTTGTAATTCAGCACACTACATAAGGGTGTAATTCTGATGACGCAATTAACCATGAAAGACAAAATTGGCTATGGGCTGGGTGACACCGCCTGCGGTTTCGTCTGGCAGGCCACGATGTTTCTGCTGGCCTATTTCTACACCGACGTCTTCGGCCTGTCGGCGGGCATAATGGGCACGCTGTTTTTGGTCTCACGCGTGCTCGACGCCGTAACCGATCCGCTGATGGGGCTGCTGGTTGACCGCACCCGCACGCGGCACGGCCAGTTCCGCCCGTTCCTGCTGTGGGGCGCCATCCCGTTTGGCATCGTCTGCGTGCTGACCTTCTACACGCCGGACTTTTCCGCGCAGGGCAAAATCATCTACGCCTGCGTGACCTACATTCTCCTTACCCTGGTCTACACCTTCGTTAACGTGCCCTACTGCGCCATGCCCGGCGTCATCACCGCCGACCCGAAAGAGCGTCACGCCCTGCAGTCCTGGCGCTTCTTCCTGGCAGCGGCGGGATCGCTCGCCATCAGCGGCATCGCGCTGCCGCTGGTGAGCATCATCGGTAAGGGGAACGAGCAGGTGGGCTATTTCGGCGCCATGTGCGTGCTGGGCCTGACCGGCGTGGTGCTGCTCTACGTCTGCTTCTTCACCACCAAAGAGCGCTACACCTTTGAGGTGCAGCCGGGCTCTTCGGTGGCGAAAGATCTCAAGCTGCTGCTCGGCAACGGCCAGTGGCGCATCATGTGCGCGTTCAAGATGATGGCGACCTGTTCCAACGTGGTGCGCGGCGGGGCGACGCTCTACTTCGTCAAATACGTGATGGATCACCCGGAGATGGCGACCCAGTTTTTACTTTACGGCAGCCTTGCCACCATGTTTGGCTCGCTCTGCTCCTCCCGACTGCTGGGGCGCTTCGACCGCGTCACCGCCTTCAAGTGGATCATCGTTGCCTACTCGCTCATCAGCCTGCTGATTTTCGTCACCCCGGCGGAGCATATCGCCCTGATTTTCGCCCTCAACATCCTGTTCCTGTTCGTCTTTAACACCACCACGCCGCTGCAGTGGCTGATGGCCTCTGACGTGGTGGACTACGAGGAGAGCCGCAGCGGGCGCCGCCTCGACGGGCTGGTGTTCTCCACCTACCTGTTCAGCCTGAAGATTGGCCTGGCGATTGGCGGAGCGGTGGTGGGCTGGATCCTGGCGTACGTCAACTACTCCGCCAGCAGCAGCGTGCAGCCGGTTGAGGTGCTCACCACCATCAAAATTCTGTTCTGCGTGGTGCCGGTGGTGCTCTACGCGGGCATGTTCATCATGCTGTCGTTCTACAAGCTCACCGACGCCCGCGTGGAGGCCATCAGCCAGCAGCTGATCAAGCACCGCGCGGCGCAGGGCGAGGCCGTTCCCGACGCCGCGACAGCCGCATCCCATTAACCGGAGGCAATATGGAAATCACTAACCCGATACTCACCGGCTTCAACCCGGACCCGTCCCTGTGCCGTCAGGGCGAGGACTACTACATCGCCACCTCGACCTTTGAGTGGTTCCCCGGCGTGCGCATCTACCACTCCAGCGACCTGAAAAACTGGTCGCTGGTCAGCACGCCGCTGGACCGCGTGGCGATGCTGGACATGAAGGGCAACCCGGACTCCGGCGGCATCTGGGCGCCGTGCCTGAGCTACGCCGACGGCAGGTTCTGGCTGCTCTACACCGACGTGAAGATTGTCGACTCGCCGTGGAAAAATGGCCGCAACTTCCTCGTCACCGCGCCGTCCATTGAGGGGCCGTGGAGCGAGCCGATCCCGATGGGCAACGGCGGGTTCGATCCGTCCCTGTTCCACGACGACGATGGCCGCAAATATTACCTCTACCGCCCGTGGGGGCCGCGCCACCACAGCAACCCGCACAATACCATCGTGATGCAGGAATTTGACCCGCAGACCGGCACGCTCTCGCCCGAGCGCAAAACCCTGTTTACCGGCACGCCGCTCTGCTACACCGAGGGGGCGCACCTGTATCGCCACGCGGGATGGTACTACCTGATGGTGGCCGAAGGCGGCACCAGCTACGAGCACGCCGTCGTGGTGCTGCGTTCAAAAAACATCGACGGGCCGTACGAGCTGCACCCGGACGTGACGATGATGACCAGCTGGCACCTGCCGGAGAACCCGCTGCAGAAGAGCGGCCACGGCTCGCTGCTGCAGACCCACACGGGGGAGTGGTTCATGGCCTACCTCACCAGCCGCCCGCTACGCCTGCCAGGCGTGCCGCTGCTGGCCTCCGGCGGGCGCGGCTACTGTCCGCTGGGCCGCGAGACCGGCATCGCCCGCATGGAGTGGCGCGACGGCTGGCCGTATGTGGAAGGCGGTAAGCACGCGCAGCTGACCGTGAAAGGCCCGCAGGTGGTGGAACAGCCCGCAGCCGTTCAGGGCAGCTGGCGGGACGATTTCGACGCCAGTTTGCTCGACCCGGAACTGCAGACCCTTCGCATTCCCTTCGACGACACCCTCGGCTCGCTCACCGCGCGCCCGGGCTACTTACGGCTCTACGGCAATGACTCGCTCAACTCGACCTTTATCCAGTCGACCGTGGCGCGCCGCTGGCAACACTTTGCCTTCCGCTCAGAAACGCGGATGCAGTTCTCGCCGGTCCACTTCCAGCAGAGCGCGGGGCTGACCTGCTACTACAACAGCAAAAACTGGAGCTACTGCTTTGTTGACTACGAGGAGGGGCAGGGCAGAACGATTAAGGTGATCCAGCTCGACCACAACGTGCCGTCATGGCCGCTTCACGAGCAGCCGATTCGGGTGCCGGAACATGCGGAGAGCGTCTGGCTACGCGTGGACGTGGATACGCTGGTCTACCGCTACAGCTACTCGTTTGACGGCGAGACGTGGCACGCCGTGCCGGTCACGTATGAGGCGTGGAAGCTGTCGGACGACTACATCGGCGGGCGCGGCTTCTTCACCGGCGCGTTCGTGGGGCTGCACTGCGAGGACATCAGCGGCGACGGCTGCCACGCGGACTTCGACTACTTCACCTACGAGCCGGCATAACGGCTCAGGCCGGGTAGCCCAGCGCGCGTGACAGTGCGAGCCCGGCCTGCTGAAGCTGCTCGCGGAAATTAGCCAGCTCGGCGTCGTCCACGCGGGAGGTCAGCGTCGACAGGCTCAGGGCGGCAATCACGCGGGATTCGTGGTTCCACACCGGCACCGCCACGCAGCGCACGCCCTGCTCGTTCTCTTCGCGGTCCAGGGCGTAACCCTGCTCGCGGGTCTGCGTCAGGGCGGTCATTAACGCTTCGCGGGAGGCGAGGGTTGCGGGCGTAAAGGTGGTGTACTGATAGCCCTCCAGCAGGGCGTTCAGCTCGGCCTCGCCCAGCCAGGCAATCAACACCTTGCCGATGGCAGTGGCGTGAACCGGCAGGCGGCGGCCGATGCGTGAATAGGCGATGGCGGCCAGCTTGCCTTCAATCTTCTCGATATAGACCCCTTCACGCCCGTCCAGGATCCCCAGATGGGTGGTCTGCCCGGTCCGCTGGGACAGCTCCGTCAGCCAGCCTTTCGCCTTCTGACGAATATCGATGGAACCCACGACAAAATGACCGCGCTCGACCAGCTTCATGCCGAGGCGATATTTACCGTTCTCCGGGTTCTGATCGATATAGCCGTGAAGCTGCAGGGTTTTCAGCAGCGAGTGGAGGGTACTCTTGCTCAGCCCCATCAGTTTGCTGATGTCGGTGATCTTAAGCTCGGTGGCCTGCTCGTTGAACAGGTCGAGGATCTGCAACGCACGTTCAACAGACTGAATAATCGGCATAATGCTGGCATGTCCACGCTGGAATTAAGGCGAAAACGTACCTTTTTCGGGGTGAAAAATCAATGAAATGGAGCCGGTGTTCTCCCTCTCCCCGTGGGAGATGGGCGGGGGAGGGCACCAGACCGCAGAGGAGTCAATCATTCCCCAAGCGTCGCCACCATCACCGCTTTAATCGTATGCATCCGGTTTTCCGCCTGGTCGAACACGATGCTCGCCGCCGACTCAAACACCTCGTCCGTCACTTCCATCCCGCCGTGCAGATCGAACTCCTTCGCCATCTGCTTGCCGAGCGTGGTCTGGTCGTCATGGAACGCCGGCAGACAGTGCAGGAACTTCACGTCCGGGTTGCCTGTCAGCGCCATCATCTGCGCGTTCACCTGATACCCGCGCAGCAGCGCGATACGCTCCGCCCACTTCTCTTTGGCTTCGCCCATCGACACCCACACGTCGGTATAGATAAAGTCCGCGCCCTTCACGCCCGCGGCTACGTCTTCCGTCAGGGTAATTTTCCCACCGTGTTTTTCCGCCAGCGCGCTGCACTCCGCCACCAGGCTCTCTTCCGGCCAGCAGGCCTTCGGAGCCACCAGGCGCAGATCCAGCCCGGTCAGCGCCGCCGCTTCCAGCATTGAGTTGCCCATGTTGTTGCGCGCGTCGCCCGCGTAGACCAGCGTCATCTCGTTAAACGCCTTGCCCGGCAGGTGCTCCTGCATGGTCAGCAGGTCCGCCAGCAGCTGGGTCGGGTGGAACTCGTTGGTCAGCCCGTTCCACACCGGCACGCCCGCATACTGCGCCAGCGTTTCGACGACTTCCTGCCCGTGACCGCGATACTGAATGCCGTCGTACATCCGCCCGAGAACCCGTGCGGTGTCCTTAATTGACTCTTTATGCCCAATCTGGCTGCCGCTCGGCCCTAAATAGGTGACGCGCGCGCCCTGGTCAAATGCGGCAACTTCGAAAGAGCAACGGGTACGGGTCGAGTCTTTTTCGAAGATGAGCGCGATGTTTTTACCGGTAAGCTTCTGTACTTCCTTGCCATTTTTTTTATCGGCTTTGAGCTGTGCGGCAAGAGTCAGCAGAGAAGTGAACTGTGCAGGGGTAAAGTCGAGCAATTTCAGAAAGTGTTTCTTGTACAGATCAGACATTTTATCCTCACATGGCGAACGCCACTTATTGAATTAAAATTCACTTTATATGTGTAATTATTCATTTGCAACCCCGTTTCACAAATCTTTCCAACAAAGGTGGAGGCAAACCCGTCCGTGTGTGAAAATAGAAGTATCTGCCGCACTTTAAAGAGGATTGAGCCATGGCAAACCCGGAACACCTGGAAGAGCAACGCGAAGAGACGCGTCTGATTATTGAAGAGCTGCTGGAAGACGGTAGCGATCCGGACGCGCTGTACACCATCGAGCACCATTTCTCTGCGGATGATTTCGACGCGCTGGAAAAAATGGCCGTGGAAGCCTTCAAGCTGGGTTACGAAGTGACCGAGCCGGAAGAGCTGGAAGTGGAAGAGGGCGACACCGTCATCTGCTGCGACATCCTGAGCGAAGGCGCGCTGAAGGCGGAGCTTATCGACGCGCAGGTCGAACAGCTGATGAACCTGGCCGAGAAGTTTGATGTGGAATACGACGGCTGGGGAACCTACTTCGAAGATCCGAACGGTGAAGACGGCGAAGAAGGTGACGACGAAGATTACATCGACGAAGACGACGACGGCGTGCGTCACTAAGTGATTCAGGCGGTGGCACGCGCCACCGCTTTTTCAAGGCAGAACCATGGATTACCCGCAGATACTCGCCCCCGTACTCAACTTCCTCCAGTGCCCGACCCCGCAAGCATGGATTGATAAAGCCCGCGACCCGGCAAACCTGCCGCTGCTGCTCACCGACCACATGGTGTGCGAGCTCAAGGCCGCCCAGACCGCGCTGCTGCTGGTGCGTAAATACGTCGCCGACGAAAGCGGTGCCGACGCGCTGCTCGACTGGCTCAAACCCTACGAACAGTTCACCTTCCGCGACGGCCCGGAGCCGGACTTCATCGCCCTGCACAGGCAGATTGGCAAAAGCGTAATGCCCAAAACCGACGACCCGTGGGGCCAGGCGCTCATCGACAGCATGGTGCTGCTGATTAAAGAAGAGCTGCACCACTTCTGGCAGGTGCGCGAGGCGATGCTGGCCCGCGATATTCCATACGTCAAAATCACCGCCAGCCGCTACGCCAAAGGGATGCTGAAAGAAGTGCGCACCCACGAACCGCTGACGCTGATCGACAAGCTCATCTGCGGTGCCTACATCGAAGCCCGCTCCTGCGAACGCTTCGCCGCGCTGGCCCCGTACCTCGACGACGACCTGCAGAAGTTCTATCTCTCGCTGCTGCGCTCGGAAGCGCGCCACTATCAGGACTACCTGACGCTGGCCCAGCAGGTGAGCGACGAAGATATCTCACCGCGCATAAAGCTTTTTGGCGAAATTGAAGCCACACTTATCTCGACACCGGACAACGAGTTTCGCTTCCACAGCGGCGTGCCGGTGTAAACCGGCATAGCGAAAGGATAAGGATGCGAGATGAATAAAACGTGGACCCGTATTGTGATTGTCGTCGTCGCGGCCGCCGCCGTGGCGTTCTGGGTATTCTTCGATAAGCAGCGTGCCCCCGAACACCAGATTGATACCACCCTCAACGCGATGCCCGCCTGGCAGGTGATTAAGGAGCAGGAGCCCGCGCTGCATCAGCGCATCCTCGACCAGATGGCCGCCCTGCAAAAAGCGGGCGAGCCGGAGCAGCAGATTATCGACACCATCCAGCCGCAGATCCTGCATTTGCAGATGTCGCGCCTGCAAAACGCCCCGGACGCCAACGTGGTGAACTACATGACCATCAACATGGAGCAGACTGCCGCCATCCAGAAGGTGAGCGACGACGCCTGCTTCCGCTTCCTCTACCCGATGGTGAAGGGCGGCGTGAACCCGATGCGCATGCTGGATAAAGACCTGATGACGCGGCGCATGCAGGCCGACGCCGACATGATGCGTGCGGCCTACGGCAAAAACCGCCACACCGTGACCCCGGCCGAACGCGAGGCGGCTGTCGAGGACGTGCGGCCGATTATGAAGCAACTTGCCGATAAGTACGGCGAGGACATCCAGCTGCTGCAGATGCCGGAGAAGGCGGCGGGCAAAGAGAAGCTCTCCTGCGATATAGTGCAGGAGATGTGGGCGAAGGTGCTGGCGCTGCCGGAGCAGAAGGCGGCGAGGGTGATTCGGCTTGCGGTGTCTGAGCTGGAGTGACAAAGGGCGCTGGTTTTTTGGGCACTTAGCGCGGGTTTAGCGCGTCGTCGCTTGCATGGCGGCGCGCGACAGGTATAATCCACAACGTTTCCGCATCCCCTTCAGTGCCGAAGTGGCGAAATCGGTAGACGCAGTTGATTCAAAATCAACCGTAGAAATACGTGCCGGTTCGAGTCCGGCCTTCGGCACCAAAAGATGCAAATCAAAGTCGCTTAAGGGCGGCTTTTTTTGTGTCTATATTCATCTAAATTTACTCATCACCAAACGTAATAAAATCGAATTTATTGGTGATAAATAACAATCGATATTGCTTGAACATTCTGCATATAACTGGTTCTTTCCCTGCTGAGTTTGAAAAGCAGAATGTTAAACAGGACGCTTAACAATTCCCTGGCAATATTATCGTTACCACTTTCCCCTATGTGCATGAGCATGGTCCAGCTTGAGCGGCATAGCATCCGCGTGTCCAAAGCTACGGTTGAACGCTGCAAGATGGCAAGGTGTACAAAGATGCACTTTCCCATAGTTGCTGTCGGCATATGCCCTGATTGGGCTGATGTAGCTGTGGCATTCGGCACAGTAATGTTTTTCTGTAACGATTTTCCCCCTTCTGACCTTCAGGATCAGCGGACCGTGCTCACCGCTGACAAGATTATCATAATCGCTGGTTGCAATATTATAGCGGGTCGGTTTTCCATGCCGTTTAGCTGTAGCGTCCGTCTTTTCTTGGCGACTTCCTAGTGCCTTGAGGATTTTCTTCTGCGAGTAAGGTGACAAGACAAATCCCGGATTATTTACTTTCGACATTGTAGTTTACCTCTGGTTACGATCCATAAACTCACTCAATACGAGACTTTCGTGAAGGCATCAAACCGGAAATTACGCTCTAAATCTATGATCAGGATCAGTCGATAATCTGCATCAATAAATCACATCATTGTTCGGGTCTTAACCATGGCATATCACCTGCGGGCCGATTACAATCATTACTTGATTTTTTGCGAGCAGCATTCCGGATTTTTGATGACAAACACCATGAAAAAAAATGACAAACGCTGGATTGGCGATCTGCTGGGCGGTTCGTTGATGGTCCGAGAGAGCCGAACCATTGCTGAGCTGTTGCTATCTGAGCCAGATGAAACGACCTGGCAGCAGCAAATAATCAATGAAAATATTCTTCAGGCATCCTCCACCAGTACCGCAAATCGTTATGCCAGAACCTTAAGGCTGCGATTAATGACCCTGGATCGTGAGTGTTGGCAACTGATTGCTAATGGCAGTGAAAGCGAACGTCTGCAGATGCTGTTGGTTGCATTGATGATACAGTCGCCAGTTGTTGCGGAGTTTATTGCTGATGTCGTAAATCCGGCTCGCCAACAGTTTAAAGAAAAGCTTGGTTTAAATTGCTGGGGTGATTTTGTGGATGAGAATCTTCGTTTGCACCCGGAGCTGGCTGCATTCTCTGATTCATCTATCCAAAAAATGGGTAACAATCTGATTAAGGCGCTTGCAGAAGCAGGTTACCTGGATAGCCCACGCCGCCGGAACTTACAAAACGTTTTCCTTCTACCAGATGTTGCAACGGCCTTGCATCGTTTAAACAAAGCCGAATTGCTTCCTGTTCTGGAGGGTAAAGCATGAATGATCCGATCCTTGAATATCGTTTAAAACAGTTAGAAGAACGTATCGGCGACGACCGTTTTTTGAAAAACCAAGGCTCCGGCAACGAGATTGGCTTCTGGATCTTTGACTATCCGGCGAAGCAGGAGCTTCAGGTCCGCGAGTATTTACACTTTTTATTCAAAAAACTGGATAAAAAATATACCTATAAAACACTCAATATCTTCCAGGTTATCATCGATATGCTTGAAGAACGTAAGCTCTTTGACCGTATCTGCCAGCGAGAGCCTGAGCTTGGCCTTGAGACACTGAAAAAGCATCTGGCAGCCCCGCTGAGCCAAAAAAAAATCGCGGAATATATTGCGCGTACGGTCGATCTTCCGGCACAGCAATTTGTCATTCTGACGGGCCTCGGTAACGCCTGGCCATTGGTTCGCGGTCATGAGCTTATGAGCGCACTTCAGGACGTGATGGGGTTTACACCACTGCTGATGTTCTATCCTGGCACCTACAGTGGATATGATCTTTCTCCACTCTCAGGCATTAACTCGCGTAACTATTACCGCGCCTTCAGACTGGTACCAGAAACCGGACCTGCGGCGACTTTGACTCCTCGTTAAAAGACGACAGCAATGAACATAGAAAAAATTTTTGAGAAACCGCTAAAACGTAATATTAACGGCGTAGTTAAAGCCGAGCAGACCGACGACGAAAGCGCCTGGATAGAACTGGATGAGTACGTCATCACTCGGGAGCTCGATGGCCACCTGCGTCAGTTCTTTGAAGTCTATGCCCCAGCTACTGGACCCGGCAGATTACAGCTTGCCGATAAAATGGGCGTCTGGGTTTCAGGCTTCTTTGGGTCCGGTAAATCACACTTCATTAAGATCCTTTCCTATCTGCTGGCGAACCGCGAAGTTAGCCACAATGGCGTCACGCGTAATGCGCTCTCCTTCTTTGAAGAGAAAATTGATGATGCACTGCTGTTGGCCGATATTCGGAAATCGGTTCAGCATCCGACTGATGTCGTACTATTCAATATTGACTCACGCGCTAATGTCGAAGATGGCGTTGATGCCATTCTCAAAGTATTTCTGAAAGTCTTTAACGAACTGGCCGGTTATTGTGGGGACTTCCCGCATATTGCACACCTGGAACGTGAGCTCGATAAGCGTGGACAGTTTGATACCTTTAAAGCCGCTTTTGCGGACATCACCGGCTCTCGTTGGGAAGATGAGCGTGATGTTTATCTGATGATAAACGATCAGATGGCGCAGGCGCTGAGTGTTGCTACAGGCCAGAGTGAAGAGTCTTCTCGCCAGTGGATCGAGCAACTTGATAAGAACTTCCCTCTGGATATCAAAAATTTCTGTACGTGGGTTAAAGATTGGCTGGATAGTCAAGGCAACCGCAACATCCTGTTTATGGTCGATGAAGTAGGTCAATTCATTGGCAAAGATGGGCAGATGATGCTGAAGTTGCAAACCATCACAGAAGATCTGGGCGTTATTTGCGGTGGCCGCGCGTGGGTAATTGTTACATCCCAGGCAGACATTAATGCTGCAATCGGCGGTATGAGCAGTGGAGATGGTCGTGACTTCTCCAAGATCCAGGGGCGTTTCTCAACGCGTTTACAACTCTCCAGCTCGAATACTTCAGAAGTTATCCAGAAACGTCTGCTGGTGAAAACAGAAGCGGCAATACCGGCGCTGGAAGCTGTCTGGCAGGAAAAAGGCGATATTCTGCGCAACCAGTTGGCGTTTGACACGACAACCACGGCTACGCTGCGTGCCTACACCAACAGTCGCGAGTTCGTGGATAACTATCCGTTTGTACCGTGGCATTACCAGATACTGCAAAAGGTCTTTGAATCAATCCGAACCAAAGGGGCCGCAGGTAAGCAGCTGGCAATGGGGGAGCGTTCTCTGCTGGATGCCTTCCAGTCGGCAGCTGTACAAATCTCTGCAGAGGGTCTGGATAGTCTGGTCCCGTTCTGGCGCTTTTACTCCGCGATCGAAAGCTTCCTGGAACCTGCGGTTAGCCGCACTATCATTCAGGCCTGCCAGTCTCCGTCACTGACTGAATTTGACGGCAAACTGCTAAAGACGCTGTTCCTGATCCGCTACGTTGATGTGCTGAAAAGTACGCTAGACAATCTCGTCACGCTCTCTATTGAGCGTATTGATACTGACAAAGTGGAACTCCGTCGACAGATTGAAGCCAGCCTTAATCGTCTGCAGGCTGAGATGCTGATCTCGCGTATTGATGACAAATTCGTTTTCCTCACTAACGAAGAAAAAGAGATCGAAAATGAAATCCGTAATATTGATGTGGAATTCACCACCATCAATAAGCAACTCTCAACCATCATTTTCGAAGAGATCCTGAAGAACAAAAGATATCGCTATCCGGCCAATAAGCAGGATTTTGATATTAGTCGTTTTTGTAACGGACACCCACTAGATGGCGCAAATCTTAACGATCTGGTGGTTAAGGTGCTCACGCCACTGGACTCGAACTACGAGAGCTATAAGGGTGCGCATTCTAATAGTCTGCTGATGACGGACAGTAAAGATTGCATCTTAATTTGCCTGCCTGATGAGGCTCGTACCTGGCAAGACCTGACCATGTACGCACAGACCAAAGCCTTCCTTAGTAAGCAAAGCGGCCAGCGCCCGGAACAGGCAACACTGTTGGCTGAAAAAGGCCGTGAAAATGGCATGCGCGAAAAAACGCTGAAGGCGCAGATTGAAGGCTTGTTGGCTCAGGCTGATGTCTGGGCGTTGGGCGAGCGGTTGGATAAGAAATCCTCTTCGCCGTTAGCTATCGTAGATGCAGCCTGCGGTTACGTTATCGAGAACAGTTTCTCCAAACTAAAATTGCTGCGCCTGAGTACCGGAGACGTAAATCGTGAAACTCACGCGCTGTTGACAGTAGAAAATGATACCCAGCTCGACCTCGGTGATATGGAAGAATCCAACCCAGAGGCGATGCGTGAAGTGGACAACTGGATCAGTATGAGTATTGAGACTCATAAGCCAGTTTACCTGCGGGATATTCTTACCACTTTTGGCCGTCGCCCATTTGGCTGGCCGGAGGATGAGGTCAAATTGCTGGTGGCCCGTCTGGCACGCAGCGGTAAATACAGCTTCACTCTGCAAGGCAGTGAAATCGCACTGAAGCAGGCGTGGGATGCGTTTAATAATTCACGTCGTTACAGCGATTTGCGTCTGCATAAAGTTCGTCGCCATGACGAAGCGCAGTTGACTAAAGCTGCGCAGCTGATGGCTGAGATTGCCGGAGAACCGTTTAACGAGCGTGAAGAACAGCCTCTAGTCTCTCATATTCGCGAACTCTTTGGCCGCTGGAAGAGCGAACTGACCGTTTTTAAAACTCGTGCAGAGAATGGACAAAACCCTGGCCGTAAAGAGATAGAAGAAGGCCTGGTATTGCTGAACGGGATCCTCAACGAGAAAGAAGAATACGCGGTGATTGAAAAAATCACCGCAGCGGCTGACGATCTTAAAGATTTCTCGGAAGACTGGGACGATTTGGTCAGTTTCTACAAAAACCAGTACGCCACCTGGCAGCGCTTGAGTATGGCGTTGAATGGCAGTTTCAAAGCTAACCGTAACGCGCTGGATAAAGACGAAACGGCCCATAAGGCTTTGCAGGAGCTGGAAGGGATCTACAGTAAGGCACGACCTTACGGAGAGCTGCACCGGATTATCCCGCTGATTGAAACCGTTGAAACCATCAACCAGCGTCTGGTGGAAGAATACCGAAGCCATGCGCTGCTACAGATCGATGGTCATATCAATGAGCTGAAGCAAAGCATGCTGGAGATGCACGTCCCTGCTGACTTGCAGCACTCGCTTTTACACCCGATGCAGCAATCGCGTAAGAAAGTAGAGCAGAACGGTCTGATTCCGCAAATCATGGAAGAACAGGCTGAGGTTAGGGCGCTTCAATTTAAAGCGAACGAACGGCTGAACAGCTGGGTTGAGGAACAGCGTAAGAAAGTGCCTGACCCGAAAAAACCGCCTCAGCCAGGAATTATCGACCCCATCGATAAGCCTGAACCCAAACTGAAAAAGACCATCTACGTGAACACGCGTAAAACAATGGAACGAGCTGCGGGTGTGACAACGCTGGATAACGCCGAACAGGTAGACAAAGCCCTGGAGCAACTCCGTAAAACGCTCATGGATGCCATTAACGCAGGCGAACGCGTACAGCTTCAGTAATATTCCCCATTTTCAGGGCAGGCGTTGTCTGCCCTTTTCAGGACTTCACATGAATACGTCAAATATCAAAAAATACGCCCCAGTGGCACGTAAACAGTTCCGCGATGCGGTCATGCAAAAACTGACCACGCTGGGTATTGAGGCCGATAAAAAAGGCAACCTGCAAATTGCGCAAGCAACCGATCTTGGCGACCAGGTGCGTTATGGTCAGTTCTCGCTGGATAAATCACTGGCGTCACGTCGTGAGCGTCTGGTCAAACGTGCAGAAAATCAGGGTTACGAAGTGCTGGTTGAGCATATCGCTTACACCTGGTTTAACCGCTTCTGCGCCATACGCTATATGGAGCTGCATGGCTATCTTGAGCACGGTTTCCGTATGCTGTCTCACCCGACGCTGGAAGGTGGTTTTGAGGTTCTGGATCATGTGCCGGAAGTGGCTGAAGCTCTGGATCTGGACAAAGCGCGCCTGGTGGAGATGAAGCTGGCGGGCGATCGTGACGAAGAGCTGTACCGTGAACTATTGCTGGCCCAGTGCCATGCGCTGCACGGCGCGATGCCTTTCCTGTTCGAAGCAGTTAATGATGAAATTGAGCTAGTGCTGCCGGATAACCTGACTCGCACCGACTCCATTCTGCGTGGGCTGGTAGATATTACTCCTGAGGAAGACTGGGAGCAGGTCGAAGTGATTGGCTGGCTGTATCAGTTCTACATCTCCGATAAGAAAGACGATGTGATCGGCAAGGTGGTGAAGAGCGAAGATATTCCCGCCGCCACTCAGCTGTTTACCCCTAACTGGATTGTACAGTACCTGGTGCAGAACTCAGTGGGCCGCCAGTGGCTGCAAACCTACCCGGACTCGAGCCTGAAAGGCAAAATGCCGTACTACATTGAGCCAGCGGAGCAAACGCCGGAAGTGCGGGCACAGCTGGCAGCTATCACCCCATCCAGCATTGAGCCTGAAAGCATTAAAGTGCTGGATCCGGCCTGCGGCTCCGGGCATATCCTGACTGAAGCCTATAACGTACTGAAGGCCATTTACGAAGAGCGCGGCTATCGTACCCGTGATATTCCGCAGCTGATTCTGGAAAACAATATCTTCGGCCTCGATATCGACGACCGTGCCGCACAGCTATCTGGTTTTGCAATGCTGATGCTGGCCCGCCAGGATGATCGCCGCATTCTGAGTCCAGGCCGTGGCGTTCGTCTGAATATTGTTTCCCTGCAGGAAAGTAAGCTGGATATCACTGAGCTGTGGACCAGACTGAACTACCACCAGCAAGTGCAGCGCGGCAGCATGGGAGATATGTTTGCTGAAGGGACTGCACTGGTCAATACCGACAGCGCGGAATATAAGCTGCTGGTGCGCACGTTAGCACTGTTCACCAGCGCAAAAACGCTGGGCTCGCTGATTCAGGTACCGCAGGAAGATGAAACGGCGCTGAAGACGTTCTTGGATGGGTTGCGTCGTCTTGTTGAAGAAGGAGATATTCAGCAGAAAGAAGCAGCGGCGGAGCTGATCCCGCATATCCAGCAGGCATGGATCATGGCGCAGCGCTATGATGCTGTAGTAGCTAACCCTCCGTATATGGGGAGCAAATTTTATGCTCCTCAGTTAAAAGATTTTATCAATGAGTATTATTGCAATACAAAGAGCGATCTATATTCCGCTTTTATTGAGCAAAACCTAAGGTTAGCTAAAAAGAATAAATTCGTTGGGATGATTACTATACCAAACTGGATGTTCTTATCTTCATTTGAACTAGCTAGAGAAAAAATAATATCTGAATGCTCAATTGACTCATTAATCCATAATGGCAGAGGTATATGGGGCTCTGATTTTGGTAGTTGTTCATTTATTCTCTCAAAGAGAAGTGTTGTGAATGCAAAGGGGGTATTCAAAAAGCTATTCGAGAAGCAAGGTTCTGTAACTAGCCCTGAAGAACTTGAAAAACGTTTTTTTTCGAATAAAAAACACACAGCAAGTGCATTGGATTTTAAAAAAATCCCCGGTTCTCCTCTGGTTTTTTGGTTATCGACTCAGTACTTATCCAATTTTGTCCAAGGCTCGCCATTGGGTTCAATTGCAAAGCCAGTTGTAGGACTTCAAACTGGTGATAATGATTTATTTATTCGGTTTTGGCATGAAGTTAGTTTCGATAAAGTCGGGATGGGTTTTACTAATAGAGAATCAGCTAAAGAGTCGGGTTTAAGGTGGTTTCCTTATACAAAGGGCGGCGACTTCAGAAAATGGTATGGCAATAACTATTGGGTTGTAGACTGGCAGAATGATGGTGAAAGAATATGTCAACATCGAAGTGCGTACCCTAGAAACAAAGATAAATATTTTTCTAGTGGTCTTACTTATACGAATATTAGTATAAGTAGTTTTGCTGCTCGCTACACGGATGCTGGGTTTATTTTCGACCAAAAGGGCTCTATGTTTTTTGATAAGGTTGAGAATGGCATCCACTATGTTGGGTGCCTTTTGCATAGTGTCTGTGGTTCGTCTTTGCTGCAAGCTATGTGCCCAACTCTTGATTTCAATCCAGGTACTCTTATTAATCTTCCTGTCATTAATATCAATTATAAGAAAATTAATGACATTTTCAAAGACGCTGTAGATATTACTCGTAGTGACTGGAATAGCTATGAGCACTCGTGGGACTTCACCAGATTACCTCTTGCATATCCTTTTAATTATCAATCTTCATTAAGCTCAATTTATCAACAGCTTTGTGAAAAATGGCATGATAATGTATTAAAGATGAAATCTATTGAAGAACATAACAACCAAGTGTTCATTCATGCGTACGGTCTGCAAGAAGAGCTAAAACCAGAGGTATCGATTAATAGCATAACGCTTACCTGTAATCCTCATTATCGCTATAGTGGCAACAGATCAAATGACGAACTTGATAAGTTGCAGCAAAGCGAAAGCATAGCCGAATGCTTATCTTATTCTATTGGCTGTATGATGGGGCGTTACTCCCTCGATCGAGAAGGTCTCGTCTATGCTCACGAAGGCAACAAAGGTTTCGTGAAGCTAGTCGCCGAAGGTGCCTACAAAACCTTCCCTGCCGATGAAGACGGTATCCTGCCATTAATGGATTCTGACTGGTTCGATGACGATGTTACCTCCCGCGTTAAAGAGTTCGTTCGCACAGTCTGGGGCGAAGAACATTTACAAGAAAACCTCGATTTCATCGCCGAAAGCCTCTGCTTGTACGCAATCAAGCCGAAAAAAGGTGAGTCTTCACTCGATACCATCCGCCGCTATCTTTCCACCCAGTTCTGGAAAGACCATATGAAGATGTACAAAAAACGCCCGATTTACTGGCTGTTCAGTTCTGGTAAAGAGAAAGCGTTTGAGTGCCTGGTGTACCTGCACCGTTATAATGAAGGCACACTGTCGCGTATGCGTACCGAATACGTAGTTCCGCTGCTGGCGCGCTACCAGGGCAATATCGATTTGATTAACGATCAGCTTAAAAATGCTGAATCCGGTGCAGCCACTACGCGCCTGAAAAAAGAGCTGGATGGGTTGACCAAAAAATTCAACGAGCTGCGTAGCTTCGATGACCGCTTGCGCCATTATGCTGATAGACGTATCACTATTGATCTGGATGACGGCGTTAAGGTTAACTACGGCAAATTTGGCGATCTGCTGGCGGATGTGAAAGCCATTACCGGCAGTGCACCTGAAGAAATTTGAATTTAAATTAGTCAACAAGCCAGTTTTCCAATAGTTCTGGCTTTTAATCATTTTAAAATATGCCCGTTATTTGAACGTCAGCATGTTTTTTAAATTTATTGGGATTGAATATGAATACGTCCAACATCAAAAAATATGCCCCGGTGGCACGTAAACAGTTCCGCGATGCGGTCATGCAAAAACTGACTACGCTGGGCATTGAAGCCGATAAAAAAGGCAACCTGCAAATTGCACAAGCAACCGATCTTGGCGACCAGGTGCGTTATGGTCAGTTCTCGCTGGATAAATCACTGGCGTCACGCCGTGAGCGTCTGGTCAAGCGAGCAGAAAAGCAGGGCTACGACGTGCTGGTGGAGCACATCGCTTACACCTGGTTTAACCGCTTCTGCGCTATTCGCTATATGGAGCTGCACGGCTATCTTGAGCACGGTTTCCGTATGCTGTCTCACCCGACGCTGGAAGGTGGTTTTGAGGTGCTGGAGCATGTGCCGGAAGTGGCTGATGCTCTGGGTCTGGACAAATCACGCCTGGTGGAGATGAAGCTGGCGGGCGATCGCGATGAAGAGCTGTACCGTGAACTGTTGCTTGCGCAGTGCCATGCACTTCATGGCGCGATGCCTTTCCTGTTCGAAGCAGTTAATGATGAAATTGAGCTAGTGCTGCCGGATAACCTGACCCGCACCGACTCTATTCTGCGTGGGCTGGTGGACGAGAAAGCGATACCGAAAGTGGACTGGGACCAGATCGAAGTGATCGGCTGGCTGTATCAGTTCTACATCTCCGAGAAAAAAGACGATGTGATCGGTAAGGTGGTGAAGAGCGAAGATATTCCTGCTGCTACCCAGCTGTTTACTCCGAACTGGATTGTGCAGTACTTGGTGCAGAACTCGGTGGGTCGCCAGTGGCTGCAAACCTATCCGGACTCCAGCCTTAAAGGCAAAATGCCGTACTACATTGAGCCAGCAGCACAAATTCCGGAAGTGCAGGCACAGCTGGCAGCTATCACCCCATCCAGCATTGAACCCGAAAGTATTAAGGTGCTGGATCCTGCTTGCGGCTCCGGCCATATCCTGACTGAAGCTTATAACGTGCTGAAGGCCATTTACGAAGAGCGTGGCTACCGTACACGGGATATCCCGCAGCTGATACTGGAAAACAATATTTTCGGCCTGGACATCGATGACCGTGCCGCACAGCTCTCCGGTTTTGCGATGCTGATGCTGGCGCGTCAGGATGACCGGCGTATTCTGGGCCGTGATGTGCGTCTGAATATTGTATCCCTGCAGGAAAGTAAGCTGGATATCGCTGAGCTGTGGACCAAGCTTAACTTTCATCAGCAGTTGCAGCGCGGTGGTATGGGAGATATGTTTGCTGAAGGGCCGGCACTGGCTAACACCGATAGCGCAGAATATAAGCTACTGATGCGTACGCTGGCGTTGTTCACCCGTGCAAAAACGCTGGGGTCGTTAATTCAGGTGCCGCAGGAAGATGAAACGGCGTTAAAAGTGTTTCTGGATGGATTGTATCGTCTGGTGGTTGAAGGTGATATTCAGCAGAAAGAGGCGGCGGGAGAACTGATCCCGTATATCCAGCAGGCGTGGATCTTGGCGCAGCGTTATGATGCGGTGGTGGCAAACCCGCCGTATATGGGTGGGAAAGGAATGAACGGTGAACTAAAAGAGTTCGCTAAGAAACAATTCCCGGACAGTAAATCGGATTTGTTTGCGATGTTTATGCAGCATGCGTTTTCTTTGCTCAAAGAAAATGGTTTTAATGCACAAGTAAATATGCAGTCGTGGATGTTTTTATCGAGCTATGAAGAGCTTCGAGGCTGGCTTTTGGATAATAAAACATTTATCACTATGGCACATTTAGGTGCACGGGCATTTGGGCAGATCTCAGGCGAAGTTGTTCAAACTGCAGCATGGGTAATTAGTAACAACCAGAGTAAAATTTACCAGCCTGCATTTTTCTATTTAACTAATGGTAATGAAGCACAGAAAAAAAACGCCTTACTAAAACGTACTAATAGGTTTGATCATGTTTTTCAGCATGATTTTAAAAAAATACCCAGCTCACCAATTATCTATTGGTTAAAGGGTTTGGATAATTTCAAAAGAGAGAAACTGTCAGCTTATTTTGTCTCCGGAGGTAGAAATAAAACCCATAATAATGATAAGTTCGTGAGATATTTTTGGGAGGTTTCGCTAAGCGAAAAAAAATGGATTGGTTATGCTAATGGTGGTGAGTCTAGGAAATACAATGGAAATGATGAGTATGTCATTGACTGGAGCGATGAGGCAAAAGCAGTTTATGATTCACATGGTGGGCTTTCAAATAAAAAGTTCTGGGATCAAACAGGAATAACTTGGTCCCTTATTGGAACTAAGGGTTGTGCATTCCGGTTAAAACCCGATGAACTTCAATATAGTTCGGGTTCACCGGTTATTTTTTGTGAAGATGAAATCACAACCTACGTCACACTTGCTTTTTTAAATTCGGTTGTCGGTCAATACTATTTGACAGCGATTAGCCCAACAATAAATACAACTGTAAGCAATGTTCTTTCATTGCCAATGCCTACGCTAAGTCATGATGATAAAATTAATGTTGTATTAAACATAAAAAAATGCCTTGACGTCGCCAATAAAGATTGGAGTAACTCAGAGAATTCCCCATCCTTTGATAGTAATATTCTTGTTAAATTTGGTGGGAAGAACTCACTTATACGAGATGTATATTGCTCTCATATTGAGATAGCGAAGAATGAATTGCTTATCTATAATCAGTGTGAGAGAAAAATTGAAGAGGTCATGTGTGGCGATTATGATTTGAATTTAGATGATGAGGTGCAAGGGAATGGTTATGACACCACGCTAAATTTAAATTTAATGTATAGATATGGTAGTGATGATGATGAAAATAAACATAGATATCAGTCTGATGTAATATCTGAGTTGATATCATTTAATATTGGATGCCAAATAGGTCGCTACTCCTTAGATCGCGAAGGTTTAGTTTATGCTCACGAAGGCAATAAAGGTTTTTCTAACCTCGTAGATGAACGTGCCTACAAAAGCTTCCCTGCCGACGAAGACGGCATTCTGCCGCTGATGGATTCTGACTGGTTCGACGACGATGTCTCCGCCCGTGTAAAAGAATTCGTCCGCACTGTCTGGGGTGAAGAGCATCTGCAGGAAAACCTCGACTTCATAGCTGAAAGCCTCTGTTTGTACGCAATCAAGCCGAAAAAAGGCGAATCTTCGCTTGATACTATCCGCCGCTATCTTTCCACGCAGTTCTGGAAAGATCATATAAAAATGTACAAGAAACGCCCGATTTACTGGTTGTTCAGCTCCGGTAAAGAGAAAGCGTTTGAGTGCCTGGTGTACCTGCACCGTTATAATGAAGGCACATTGTCGCGTATGCGTACCGAATACGTAGTTCCGCTACTGGCGCGCTACCAGGGCAATATCGACCTGGTAAACGATCAGCTTAAGAGTGCTGAATCGGGAGCTGCTACCACGCGTCTGAAAAAAGAACTGGATGGGCTGACCAAAAAATTCAACGAGCTGCGTAGCTTCGATGACCGCTTGCGTCACTATGCTGATAGACGTATCACTATTGATCTGGATGACGGCGTTAAGGTTAACTACGGCAAGTTTGGCGATCTGCTGGCGGATGTAAAAGCCATTACAGGTAGCGCACCTGAGGAGATTTGATGAAAATAGCGGCGATTTATACGCAGAGTGTTGGCCCATTGGGCGATGCGAAAATTAGCTTCAAAAACGACTGGACGGGTGAGGTTGAGGAAAATATCCTCCTTACCGGCCCGAATGGCTGCGGTAAATCGACGCTGCTTCGCTCTATTGCGATGCTTTGGGGGGCTTTTGGGTTCTGGCTAGAGCAATCCAAGCCGCTTCCATCATCTCACGAATCCCGGAAATGGCTAGAACGATGGAACGGTGTCGCGATTGTTATAGATGACTTCACATCAACAACGCCATCTCGCTTGGGGCTATTTTTTGGCTCTGACGAATGGTCTGAGGAATTAATTGAATCCTATAAAGATGTTGAGTGGATTGGTGAAAGTCGTACTGGGCGTAAATTGACGCTAAGGATTTTTGAAGATGCCTGGTTCCAGAAATGGGGTCACTACTACCAGAAAATGGTGATCACCACTGAGAGAGTTTCATCCCCTAATGTCATTTATCTGGATGCTGAGGCACGCAGATGGCTTGCGCCTAAAAAGAATATTTCCTCACTTGCACAGGATGATCTTAGCCAGCGATGGCTGGCAACCTATACCCCTACCTCCGACTGGAAAGGGCAGCTTGAAGCCTCGCTGTTCAATATGAAAGCGACGCTCCCTGAGCTGTATCCAGAGATGATGAAAACGCTGAATCAGTTCTTCTCAGGCAAAGTCATTGAAGAAGATATTCAGCCAGGGCAGCGTCAGCAGGTCAAACTTGCTAACGGCGATACTCATACACTGGATGAACTGAGTTCCGGTGAGCATCAGGTCTTGATCATGCTCTTTATGGTTCAACGCTGGCTTCAGCCGGGTGGCGTTGTATTAATCGACGAGCCAGATCTACATCTTCATCCTTCTCTTGTTTCACCTCTACTTGGGACACTAGAAAACATCATCCAGAAAAAGCATGGCCAACTCATTTTAACTTCTCATGCTACTGATGTATGGCAGCGCTACGAAAGTCTGGGGCTGCGGTATCCTCTTTCTGTTGAAAAGGATGATGAGTAATGAAGGAGTTTGAGTGGCATATCAAGACCATCCTTGAGACAAAGATCACCGAAGGTAAACGAGCGCTAATCGTTGAAGGGAAAACCGATGAACTCGTTTTTACCCAGCTTTTAAAAAAAGTCGATCCCCAATGGGAAACCAACTGGGTTCTTGCCGAAGTCGGCGGGAAACGCAATGTGGTAGAAATTTTGTCAAAACAATCTGATTGGTTGGGCATTGTTGATCGCGATGAGTGGGATGATGCCCAGTTGAGCCAACGGCAACAACAATTGCCTAACCTGCTAGTTTTGCCCAGATTTTGCATTGAAAACTATCTTGTTGTCCCGAGTGAGCTTTTACATGGGCTGCCGCTCAAGCAAAGAACAAAACTCCCCCGTGAGAGTGAAGAAGCGATAGGGGCTATTGCTTCATCGATTACTGCAGCTTTAGACAGTTGGATTCAGTTTGGAGCTGCATGGGCTATTATCAACCCGCTTTGGGATGAACTGCGGTTGCTCGGATTTAACCGAGACCTCCTTGATCCTCAGCAGGTGATTACTGAGCAGGGGTTTCTGACACATTGCCAGCGTTGGTATGAACATCTGGATCCTGCGCTGCTGCTGCAAAGATACCAGAACAAACTGTCCGAAATTCGCCAGTTGTCTGTGGATGACCAGTTGCGCACCATTGTTCATGGCAAAAAATTTTATAAGGACGTTGTGACCCCTGTATTCATGCAATTACTTGCTATTCAGAAAGCCATTTCGGTGGATGTGTGGTTCAGGGAAATGCCAGTCCCAGCAGATCTGGCATTTGTCTGGCAACGCATGGATTTAACCCCAGAAGATAATTAATTATGCAATTTAAAGAACTGGAATCCGGGCTTCGTCAGAAGTTTACCGACAACCGTATCGTCTTCTGGCACGACCCAGAACAACGTTTCACTGATTCGCTCAATGAGTTGGATCTCGACAACGTTGTGCTGCTGGATATGCGCGGCATTTCTGTGCTAGCAACAAAAAAACGACTCGAAATCGACGAGCCTGAGCAGAAATTTTTACTCTATTTCACCAGTGAGGTTCCCGCTCTCGAGCAGGACTGGTTGCTGGATATTCGCCTCTATAGCACCGAATTCCACGCTGATTATGCAGCGATCACCCTAAATTCGCTAGGTATCCCGCAACTTGGTTTACGCGAACATATTCAACTTCGCAAAGCCTTCTTTACCGTCAAGCGAACTCAGATCCTGAAGGGATGGGTTACCGAGCGCGAAACGGAAAACTCTCTCGATAAGAAAATGCTTGCGGTGGTGGTCGGAGCCAGTACCTTTGAAACCAAAGAGATTCTGTTTGCTTTGGTTCAGCAATTTGTCGCGGCACGGCAGCAGGATGACTGCGCGCTGGAGAACACCTTCGCCGTACTGAAGAAACTTGGCCTGGATGAGGTACTCTGGGAGATTCTTCGTGTTGAGCTCGGGTACCAGTTTGAATCTCCTTCACTGGAAAACCTGCTGCTGAAACTGTTCTGTACCGATCTCTGGGCGCAGGGTGATGAAGCGCATCGTGACTGGTTGAGTAAAAATGTGCTGGCAACTGCGGCAGGACGAGCCTCTTCACTGGCCTTTATGGGGGCGTGGCGCAACGATCGTCGCTATAAAGCAGAATACGATTATTGTGCAGAGGATTTGCAACAAACACTGCAGCCAAAAGAGCACTACAACTACAGCTCACCGTACGCCCTGGCAAAATGTGAAACCTTCGAGGCCATTGAACAACTTATTATCCGTGGTCTGGTGACCCAGTTGCAGGAAGAGAGCACCACTCTGGACAGAGATGCGTTTAAAGCACTGGTATCTGAGCGCAGTGCTAAATACTGGAGCCAGACACGTCCAGAGTATCTTTCTATCTGGAATGCTATTCGTCAGGCGGAACGTTTGCTGAATTTGCGTAATCGCTACACTGACGGGTTTAATTTCCCCGATACAGGCGCGTTCTGGAAGGCCTACTGCGACGAAATTTATCGCTTCGATCAGACCTATCGTTTGTTTAATGAATATGCTGCACCGGTGCACAGCAAAGGGGCGATGATCCTGCATGAACTGGATAAATTCATTGAAGAGTTGTACAGCAACTGGTATCTGGCCGAGCTGAGTCGCGGCTGGAACAAACTGCTGGATGCGGAAAAACGTATGCAGGCATGGCAATTTACTGGCATACCACTGCAGCGCAATTTCTATAAAGAGAATGTTAAACGTCAGTTTGACACCTCTCAGGTGAAACGCGTTTTTGTCGTGATCTCGGATGCACTGCGCTATGAAGTGGCGGAAGAGCTGGGCAGGCATATTAACCATGAGAAGCACTTCAGCGCAGAGCTGCGCTCCCAGACCGGAG
The DNA here is from genome assembly GCF_057224565.1 of Enterobacter sp. 3U4. Taxonomy (NCBI): domain Bacteria; kingdom Pseudomonadati; phylum Pseudomonadota; class Gammaproteobacteria; order Enterobacterales; family Enterobacteriaceae; genus Enterobacter; species Enterobacter sp. 3U4. The sequence goes on along the minus strand of NZ_CP136665.1, from coordinate 3,408,193 downwards.
TGCTCCCAAGCTATACCCAACTGGGCATGGCTGCACTGTTACCTCATGAGTCGTTGAGCTATCTTCCTGATAATTCTGGTGTAGTCTACGCCGATGGGATGTCCACTTCCGGGTTTGAAAAACGAGCCGCTATTCTTGCGAAGGTGAATGGTGTAGCGCTGAAAGCAAAGGACTTGCAGAACGCCAATAATCAGGAAGTGAACGAACAAATCCGCAACGCTTCCGTGGTTTACATCTGGCACGACACTATAGATGCGATGGGTGATAAGGCGGCAACCGAAGATAAAACATTCGAGGCTTGCCGAAGCGCTATTACCGAGCTAAAAGATCTGGTCTCACGCTTACGTAGCCGATTTAATGCCAGCCGAATTTTTGTTACCGCCGATCACGGGTTCCTGTTCCAACAACAAGCGCTGGTGGAGCAGGATAAAACGAAGCTGGAAAGTAAAGCTAAAGACACGATTGAAGCGAATAAGCGTTTTATTGTGGGTCATCAACTGCCTGAAAGTGAATTTTGCTGGCACGGTAAACTGGCAGATACTGCAGGCGCAAGCGATGAGAGTGAATTCCTGTTGCCCAAAGGGGTACAGCGTTTCCACTTCGTAGGTGGTGCTCGTTTCGTTCATGGCGGAGCCATGCTGCAGGAGGTGTGTGTTCCTGTGTTGAAGATTCGCGCGCTTGAAAAGAAAGCGGCTGAGAAGCAACCCCAGCGGCAGCCCGTGTCCGTCGTTGCGCGGGATCAGGTGATTAAACTGGTTAACAGCATTGATAAAGTTGGTTTTATTCAGACTTCGGCAGTGAATGATCTAAATGAGCCGCGCACGCTGAATATCTTTATCGTCGATGAAAACAACCAGGTCGTCTCCGGCACGGAAACAGTATGCTTCGACAGTGATAACGAAGATATGGGTAAACGCACCCGCGATGTAACCATGAAACTCATGGGGACGGCATTCAATCGTAAAAACAAATATGTTCTGATCCTGGAGAATGCGGACAGCACAACAGAGTATGGTCGCTACCCGATCACGATCGACCTGGCATTTCAGGATGACTTCTTTTAAGTGAGGCGTTATGCAACAGCAGGATAACTCAGCCAGTAACATGGAAACGGCCTCTGTGTTGGCTCAGGACCTGGATTCATTGTTGAATCAGCACTTTCGCGGTCGCGTGGTGCGTAAGGACCTGACGAAGCAACTTAAAGAAGGGGCTAATGTTCCGGTTTACGTACTGGAATATCTACTCGGTATGTACTGTGCCTCCGATGACGATGAGGTTGTCGAGCAGGGGCTACAGTCGGTTAAACGTATTCTTTCTGATAACTACGTCCGCCCGGATGAAGCAGAAAAAGTGAAATCACTGATTCGCGAGCGTGGTTCTTACAAAATTATCGATAAGGTCACGGTAAAGTTAAATCAGAAGAAAGACGTTTACGAAGCCCAGCTATCTAACCTCGGCATTAAAGATGCCCTGGTGCCGTCTCAGATGGTGAAAGACAACGAGAAGCTGTTGACGGGTGGCATCTGGTGCATGATTACCGTGAACTACTTTTATGAAGAGGGGCAAAAAACGTCTCCTTTCTCGCTGTTCACACTGAAGCCGATCCAGATGCCAAATATGGATATGGACGAGGTATTTGAGGCCCGCAAGCAGTTTGATCGTGACCAGTGGATTGACGTGCTGTTACGTTCTGTCGGGATGGAGCCTGCGAATATTGAACAGCGTACCAAGTGGCATCTGATTACTCGCATGATTCCCTTTGTGGAAAACAACTATAACGTCTGTGAGCTTGGACCACGTGGTACCGGTAAGAGCCATGTTTATAAAGAATGCTCCCCTAACTCCCTGCTGGTATCTGGCGGGCAAACCACGGTAGCGAACTTGTTTTACAACATGGCCAGCCGGCAGATTGGTCTTGTGGGTATGTGGGACGTCGTCGCGTTTGATGAAGTGGCAGGGATCACTTTCAAAGACAAAGATGGCGTGCAGATCATGAAGGACTACATGGCGTCAGGTTCGTTCTCTCGTGGTCGTGACTCCATCGAAGGTAAAGCCTCCATGGTGTTTGTCGGCAACATTAATCAGAGCGTGGATACGTTGGTCAAAACCAGTCATCTGCTTGCACCGTTCCCGGATGCGATGATTGATACAGCCTTTTTTGACCGTTTCCATGCCTATATTCCTGGTTGGGAAATTCCAAAGATGCGTCCGGAATTTTTCACCAATCGCTATGGTTTGATCACGGATTACCTCGCTGAATACATGCGCGAAATGCGTAAACGTAGCTTCTCCGATGCAATTGATAAATTCTTCAAGCTGGGAAATAACCTCAATCAGCGTGACGTGATTGCCGTACGCCGCACGGTATCCGGGTTGTTGAAGCTTATGCACCCAGACGGCGCGTACGACAAAGAAGATGTACGTGTTTGCCTGACCTATGCATTGGAGGTCCGTCGTCGAGTTAAAGAGCAGCTTAAGAAACTCGGTGGCCTGGAGTTCTTTGATGTGAACTTCAGTTATATCGATAACGAGAGCCTGGAAGAGTTCTTCGTGAGCGTACCGGAGCAGGGCGGAAGTGAATTGATTCCTGCCGGTATGCCGAAACCTGGCGTAGTGCATCTGGTCACGCAGGCTGATTCAGGTATGACGGGCCTCTATCGTTTTGAAACGCAGATGACTGCCGGTAATGGCAAACATGCGGTATCAGGTTTAGGGTCGAATACAGCAGCGAAAGAAGCGATCCGCGTGGGTTTTGACTACTTCAAAGGTAACTTAGGTCGTATCAGTGCTGCGGCTAAATTCTCTGAACATGAATATCATCTTCATGTGGTGGAGCTGCACAGCACAGGACCGAGTACTACCACCAGTCTGGCCGCGTTAATCGCGTTCTGTTCCATATTGCTGGCAAAACCGGTTCAGGAACAAATGGTCGTATTGGGCGGCATGACATTGGGCGGCGTGACGAATCCCGTTCAGGATTTAGCTGCATGTCTGCAGGTAGCATTCGATAGCGGTGCTAAAAAGGTACTGCTCCCTATGGCGTCTGCTATGGATATTCCGACCGTACCGACTGAGTTATTTACCAAGTTCCAGGTAAGCTTTTATGCTGACCCTGTGGATGCGGTGTACAAGGCTCTTGGTGTAAATTAAATGCAATGATTACCAGTGATGTATGAGTTGTGTTACTGGTAATCTCATTTCCAAAAATAATAGTGCAACTTAATTTTAATATTATATTTTTAAGTTGAAGCTTAATATCCTGATGCTTAATTTAAGCATGGTTATTTATTCCAGAAACTCGGTAAAGATAGACAGTAAATCATGATGAATCAGTGTCCATTCTTGATCCAAGTTTATAGTACATAATCCGATATCGAAACCACTAACATTATAACGATGCTTTACAGCCTTCGTTACATGAGGATAGATCAACAACCCACTGATTTTTTGGGCTGGAGTCGATTTACAAGCCAATAAATAATTCATTAGCTGATATAGGTTAGACGAGTGAAACTTCGATGTTTCGTTACGGCTAGAAAATATACTCTTATAATATTTTGCATCAACGATTAAAGTTTTGTTATTACTTCTTATCGTTATGTCTGTTTCCATTCGTGGTAGAAAAGATAAACTTTTATCAGTGTCGCTATATGCATCCCATTTCAAATATGAGCGTTTTACGTTAGCGTTTTTTAATTCTCGCATACAAAAACAATATAAAAATTCCTGATAAAGAAGTGACATTTTGCGTTCGTCACGTTCAAAATCATAAAAACGATAACTACCATTGTTTTGATTACTTATCGAATTGTCTGCAATAAACTTGCATAAACTGATTGCGAATTTGTAATAACGACTACTAGCCCTAACTTTCACTTTATTGAAGTGAAGAGGAGTGAGGTTAATTTCTTTCACTTCTGGCATTCTTGCTCGGATAGAGCGCGATTCTTCTCGGATGGTTTTATTTAAATTTTCATTTTTGATTAATACAGTCAGAGAACTTTTAATGATTTTATTTGCAAGCGTATCCGGATTTAAATCATCAAAAGTACTGACTGTTTTTCCTTGTGTCATATGTAAACCGCGGAGTGTTTGAGGGAGATTCACCCGTCCTTTTACTCCTGTGATTAACTCTGTATTTGACTGATAATTCAGCTCGAATCCCCGACGACAAAGATAAAGAACACATTTATTTAAAGCATGCCCGAGTATATCTAGTAAGTTATTGGCCGGTTGCGCATCAAGGTTAACTATTTTAGCATCCTGTAAATGATTCCATGCATAAGTCAGCATATAATAGATGTTACGTATTGGAATCGCTGGCTTATTCATTATATGTCCTCAAGTAACAGATCGAGCCAGTTTTGTCTTTTACCAGGGTTATCAAACCAATACTCTTCAAGCAACGGCGCTATATCTGAAAAAACGATTGTTCTGAACCATTCAACATCTGGTTGATTGCCATCATCTAAACCATTGCAAAAATAGCTGTGCCCGATCCTGTAACCCTTCCCGAGTATTTCTGAGTCATTACTGATTTCGTTATTTAACTGCATCATTTTGAAACATAATGATTCGACAAATCCAGGCTTGGCTTTGTTATCCAGTAAAAAACTACGAAATTGCTCTGTTCCAAATCCGGGTTCAATATCAATAAATGAAAAGCGTCTGCGGAGAGCGTAGTCGACGACTGCCAGAGAACGATCTGCTGTATTCATTAAACCAATAATATAGACGTTAGCAGGTATATAAAATCGGTCACTGTAGTTTTCCGAGTAGGTAAGAGGTACTGCCCAGTTCGCATTACGCTTATCATGTTCAATAAGCATCATGACTTCGCCAAAAACCTTGCTTAAATTCGCTCGATTTATTTCATCAATGATAAAAACATGTTTTTTTTCTGGTTCTTTCAGGGCCTGCTGACAGAAACTATAAAAAATTCCATCCTTCCGTTGGAAGCCATCACCATTTGGGCGATAACCTTGTACGAAATCTTCATAACTATAAGATGGATGAAACTGGACCATACCAACTCTGTATGAATCCCTTTCTTCCATTAGCAGATAAGCCAGTCGGCGGGCTACGAAGGTCTTGCCTACTCCGGGGGGACCTTGCAGAATAACATTTTTCTTCACAACCAAACGTTTAATAATTGTTTCTATTGTTGGTTGAGGAATAAAGAGGTCATTCAATGCATCGTTTATATCATATGGTTTTTTGACCGTAGTTTTGGAGTGAGGATCTGGATGGGGCAATGTTTTGGAACTGGAGAATAATTTTTTATATACATTTATTGTTTGTTCTATTTCTTCATCAAATTTTGCGTAATCGATACCATTGGAAACTTTTTGTGAGAACGCATAGTAAGATTGACCATATTTCTTTGGGTATATCCCAAGGTTGGTATGTAAATACTCTCTAATGGTGACTGGTATATCAGAGTTAAAGTGCCATTGAAGTTGAGGTATCTTTGTATCACTTATCCCATAAGCAAGTATAAGTTCGTCATAATCTTTATAATAAAGTATGACAGGATAGATACCATGAGACACTTCTTGATCCTCAGCAAGAAATGCAATCCAAGGAACAGAACTGTAATTACCAAAGCCGAAACTTACCTTCACCTTAAGTCCATGAAGTGTTTCTGGGTAGTCTTTAGTTGATTGTGAGATTTTCTGATCGGCTTGTTCAACGAATTTTTCAAGCCAAGTCTGTACCGATTGCATCTCTTACTCCTTACGAGAAGTTCATAGTGCATTATGACGCCCACCCGGACGAATCGCTACTGTTAATCGTAACAGTTCGAACTCGTTCAATGAATATATTCTGTCTTTGAAATCAATTTCTTCGTGCATACCAAATAATTATTGCGATCGCGCTCGCTACGTGGACAATACTTAATCATGTGATGAATTAATATCAACGAAATCAATAATTTCATTTAAGTCACGGGATGGGGAATGGACAGTAATACTCAGGGATTCACTTCATACTGGCGTAATACCTTAGCTGATGCCGAGTCTGGAAAAGGGGCATTTGAGCGTAAAGATGAAGAGTCATTCACTCAATGGATGAATATCGATAAGGGGCGCTTGGATGAAGAGATCGTGCAATCGTTCTTCGTAGGTGAAAACGAGAAGGTTCAGACCGTAAAAGTGTTGTTACGGCCGCATGTATGGATCCACTTGTTAAAGCATGGCAAGGAGCGCATGGCTGGCGCACCAGGTATAGTTACGCCTTTGGTTACTTCTGCGCTGTTGAACCGCGAAGGCTTTCTGTTCCCTGCATCTCCTGCCACCATTCCCCGTGACCTGCTTGAACCACTCCCCAAAGGTACCTTTTCTATTGGTGAGATGGCGGAATATGACAAATATAAAACCTCCCATGATTCATTAACTTTTGGTCCTGGCGACGAGGATGAGCAGCGTGAGGAAACAGACGAACAACGGACTGAGCGACATGCTCGCTATAAGCTATTATGGCAAAAATACCTTAAAGAGGCAGATGAGCTTTTAAACAATGTGGCCGGGAAATGGCTCGAGTCACCAGAGCAATATGAGTCAGCTGGTTATGGCTTTATTATCAAAGCCAACCAGCCCGGCGGCGCCAGCATTCATATTTTGCCCATGTACGACCACCTGCTGTCGTGCAAAAAAGAGGTGCCATTGCTGGCGCGTTTTGCTTCAAAAGATAAATCTCCTGTTGAGCCGCTTCTTGCCAGTAATGCCATGTTCAGTGAGCGTCTGGGCCATTCTGGCGACAATTTCCCTCTGGCTACTGCACAGCGTGATGCCCTGAGCCATTATCTCACTCAACAGCCGGGCGATATTCTGGCCGTAAACGGTCCTCCGGGAACAGGAAAAACTACTCTTGTGCTCTCCATCATAGCTACAGAGTGGACGAGGGCGGCTTTAAACAAAACCGAACCACCGGTTGTCATTGCGACATCAACCAACAACCAGGCGGTTACCAACATTATTGAGGCCTTCGGAAAAGATTTTGCTACGGGCACCGGGCCTATGGCTGGGCGTTGGCTGCCTGATGTAACAAGCTTTGGGGCTTATTTCCCTTCTTCGCGCCGAAAAGCCGAGGCCGCAAAAAAATACCAGACAGAAGACTTTTTTAACCGCGTTGAATCCCTTGAATATGTAGAAGATGCCCGGCTCTTCTTCCTTGAAAAGGCAAGGTTGGCTTTTCCGACTCAGGAATGTCATTCACCTGAACACGTTGTGGATCTCTTACATCAGCGTTTAGTTGAACTCTCTGCAGAGCTTGAGCAAATCGAGCCTGCGTGGGACAACCTGAACGCAATCCGTCAGGAGCGGTGCGCCATCAGCGACGATCTCGAACAGTATATTCAGGCTAAGAGAACGTTACTGCTCAATAGCACAAATGAAATCTCGCTATTAACACAGGTCAAAAAACAATGGGAACAATATCGAGCTGGTGAGTCGATCATGTTCGCTCTCTTCTCCTGGCTTCCCGCCGTTCGTACTAAGCGTCACTATCAAATGAAGCTGTTTTTGGAGGCTACGTTTGGCGAAAGAATGACAGCATTCCAGGGGGGTCTACCTAATGGAATTGATGCCTTTATCGAAGGCCTGATTGTAAAAGCACTTAAAGAGCAGGCCGAGTACCAGCAGCAGATTGGTCTTGCCGAGGACATTTCTCAACGTGAAAGTGAGGCAGCCATACGCTGGCGCGAGATCACTCATTCGCTGGGAAGTCCAAGTGAATCGGAGCTGAGTCTGAATGAAGCCGATCAGCTCTCTGATACGTGGCTCCGTTTTCCTGCATTTCTGCTGGCGACGCATTACTGGGAAGGCCGGTGGTTAATGGATATGGCTGCCATTAAGGATCTTCAGGATGAAAAAAAACGTAACAGTATAAATTATGTTCAAGCCCGCTGGCAGCGCAGAATGAAACTTACCCCTTGTGTGGTGATGACCTGTTATATGTTGCCGCATCATATGAAGATTGGTATCCGGGATAAAAAATTGAAAAAGTATGCGGATAGCTATTTTTATAATTTAGCCGATCTGCTCATTGTCGATGAAGCAGGCCAAGTGCTCCCGGAAGTGGCTGCCGCCTCCTTTGCTCTGGCAAAAAAAGCGTTAGTTATTGGTGATACAGCGCAGATTGCGCCAATCTGGAATAGTAGCCCTACCATTGATATAGGGAATCTGTTAGAGGAGAAACTTCTTACCGGCGATACTCAGGAAGAGCTTCACGACGCTTATGCCGTAATAGGTGATTCAGGTAAAAGCGCGGCATCTGGAAGTGTCATGAAGATCGCCCAGTTTAATTCCCGCTATCATTACGACCCAAACTTTGCGCGTGGCATGTATTTGTACGAGCATCGTCGTTGCTTCGATAACATCATTGGCTTCTGTAATGAGTTGTGCTATGACGGCAAATTACTTCCCAAGCGGGGTATAGCAAAAGGCACGTTATATCCTGCAATGGGTTATTTGCACATAGATGGTAAATGTGTGCAGGCAAGCGGCGGAAGCCGCTACAACGTCTTTGAAGCTGAGACAGTAGCTGCATGGCTTGCGGCGCACAAACAAGATATTGAGCGTCATTACAATAAGCTGCTCCATGAAGTCGTCGGGATTGTGACCCCATTTTCTGCGCAGGTCAGCGCAATTGAATCGTCATTGCGTAAGGTGGATATCAACTGTAATGATGATAAAAACGGGCTGACAGTGGGGACGGTCCACTCCTTGCAGGGCGCGGAAAGGGAGATTGTGCTGTTTTCTTCTGTGTATTCGAAGCATGAGGATGGCGAATTTATAGACAACGACAGCAGCATACTGAACGTTGCCGTTTCACGTCCTAAAGATAGCTTCCTGGTCTTTGGCGACATGGACTTGTTTGAGATCCAACCCGGTTCTTCACCTCGGGGACTGCTGGCGAAATACCTGTTTGCTTGCACCGATAATGCGTTGCAGTTTGATTTTCAGGAGCGACAGGATTTAAATTCTTCGCAAACGCAGACCTCTATCCTGCACGGTGTGGAGCAACATGATGCGTTTCTGAATCAGACTTTTAACTCAATCAATCAGAGCATTACTATCGTTTCGCCGTGGCTTACCTGGGAAAAGTTGGAACAGACCGGTTTTCTTGCGTCGATGACGCAAGCGCGTGCGCGTGGTATTGATATCACTTTAGTAACGGACAAATCATCTAATACTGCAGATGTGGATTTTGAAAAGCGCAAAGAGAAAAATCAGCGTCTTAATGAGGCCGTGGAAAAGTTGACTGAAATGGGCATTACGACGAAGTTGGTCAACCGTGTTCACAGTAAGATTGTAATTGGCGATGAGGGACTACTCTGCGTCGGTTCCTTTAACTGGTTCAGCGCTGCGCGGGAGGAAAGATACCAGCGATATGACACATCCATGGTCTACCATGGCGATAGCTTAAGAGCTGAGATCAAAACGATTTATTCCAGCCTTGAGCAGCGGCAGTTATAAAATGATTTGAATTACCTGAGCACCCGTATAAACCATAGGGTGCTCAGGATATTTAATACGATCACATCAATTAACCCTTAAAAACATTTTGCCTATGCCATTGTAAATAGTTGTATGAAGGTTTCGGCAACGCAATGATCCTCTCGGGCAAACTCAGTTTGTCGCATGTTCCAAAATCAAGGTTATTGCTTATCAGAACGTCACCTTCATTAGCGAATGAAATCCAGCCAGAGTCAAATAAAGTATCAATATGAGCCGCCAGCATGAGACCGTTATGCGGATCTAATCTTTCTTTTGCAGTTTGGCATGCGGACCAGGGTTTGATATGACTCGCTCTGAGTAATGGGTGAAAGGTAATCCCGGTTACAGGGCAGGCAGGATAAAGTTTTAAGCACTCTGCCCGAAAAATACCCTGTCCGATTCTGGCCTGAATCAATGCTGTTCGGGTTGTTTCGTCTATCGTGAGATCCTGAGTGATAATATCAATGTCTGGTTGAACGAGAGCTATACGGTCGTTCGGGCTTTCATTTACCTCAAATGGATCAGGTGTTTCAAACCCTAGTTCCTTGAACAACGCAGAGTGAAATTCTATAGGTAAGTATTGTTCAACAACCTGTTTTGCCAGTGAATCTATCAAGGATTTCTGATTTTGTACCAGCGAAAAGGAAATAATATCAAAGCCACCGCGTACGTGGTTTTCTAAGACCGTCTGCAGCCTCGGTTCCTCAGGGCTTTTAAGTAAAGCAGGGTCTGTTCCTTCCAGTGCCCAGAAGCCGTCATGCTTTAACCGCCAGAATGGCATAACAACTTCATAGTTGCTGCGTTTTGGCCCGTAGCGTTTTAGCAAATCTCGTAGTTGAGCTTGTATTTCATCCTGAAACTGGAAAAGTCGCTCATGGCCTTTCTTGTACTGGGAAAGAACGTACAGAACAAGTAAGGGTTTATTCAACGCTGGTGCTTTGTTGTACCAGGCTGTTTTCATCCCGGCAATTTTTTGACTAAGAGATTTTGCGATGGTCATAGTTCGGTTACAGGAGCCAGTAGTTTTGCGATGATGCTCGCAAAACCCAGACCAATCAACCTGCAATCAACAAAAACATGACCTTACCGCAAAGAACTTTATTTCCTGAATCCCCCTCGCAAATTCCAAATTTCCCCCACCCAAAACCGCTGTATTTATACTCAGTCCTGTATAATGAGCACCAGAATTTACGCCAACCGGCTAAAGGAAGTATCAAAGAAATTTAAACGAGGAATTCGCGATATGAAGGTGCTGCAACACCCCCATACCGCTAACCACAACAACTACTGAGGAGTTGAAAATGGCTGCGACGAATTTTAAGCCAGAGTTTACCGTTTGCAAAACAGAATCAGACGCTTTCACCGGCATGGATGAAAACCGCGAGCTGGTACGCAAAAACAGCGCCCGCCGTCTGCACGGCAACCCGCCCAACGCGGCGCCCGTCCACCCTCGAGCGGAAACGCCGCAGGACAGTGCCGCCTGTTGCGAACTGTATGCACGCATAGACATGAAATACCTTCTCCTGGGCGGTGACTGGTTAACCCGGGCAGGCTTTATCAACGGCATGCCGGTAAAAATCCGCGCCATGAAAGACTGCATTGTGATTACGCCCCAGCATACAAGAGAATTATGGGGATGCCTGGAAGGTATGAGCGTGGTGAATATAAATAAGCAGAAAGTCGCGCAGTGGTTAAAAACATTTCCAGGAGCGTTGAACGACACCGGCGATATTCCGGTAATTAAGCGCAACGCCTGATAAATATCCCGGCCCTGCGCCGGGATTATTATTTATACCGCTTTTAAAACACCGGCACCCCCAACCCAACCTTCACCTCCCTCAACGTCGCCTGCGTCACCCCCTGCGCCCGTTCGGTTCCGCGCTTCAGCATCGCCATCAGCTCACCTTTATCCTGCATGTACATCGCCCTCCGCTCCCGCATTGGCCCAATCAGCTCCTGCAGGCACGCTTCTAGCTCGTTCTTGCACGCCCGGTCGCCCAGCCCGCCCGCCTGATAGTGCGCCTTCATCGCCGCCACTTTGTCCTTCTCCGGGTGAAACGCGTCGAGGTACGTAAACACCACGTTCCCCTCAATCTGCCCCGGGTCGCTCACCTTCAGGTGGTTCGGGTCGGTGTACATGGCGCTGACCGCACGGTGAATGGTCTCTTCGCTGGCTGAAAGGTGCAGCGTGTTGCCCAGCGATTTCGACATCTTGGCGCTGCCGTCGATGCCGGGCAGGCGGCTGGTGTCGCTCAGCATCGCCTTGCAGTGGCGCAGCACCGGGGCGGGCTGCAGGCTGTTTATCTTGTGCACAATCTCGTTGGTCTGCTCAATCATCGGCAGCTGGTCGTCGCCGACGGGCACGCACTCGGCCTTAAACGCGGTGATGTCCGCCGCCTGGCTGATGGGGTAGGCCATAAACCCGACCGGCAGCGAGCGGGCGAAGCCCTTTTGTGCAATCTCGTTTTTCACCGTCGGGTTACGCTCCACGCGGGCGACGGTGACGATGTTCATATACAGCATCGTCAGCTCGGCGAGGGCGTGCAGGGCGGACTGCAGGCAGATCGTGGTCAGGTTCGGGTCGATGCCCGCGGCGAGGTAGTCGGCCAGCACTTCGGGGATGTTGTCGCGAATTTTCTGCGGGTTGCTGCCGTTGTCGGTCAGCCCCTGAAGGTCAGCAATCAGCACAAACTGGCTGTGCGTCTGCTGCAGCGCCACGCGCTGGCGCAGCGATCCGACGTAGTGGCCAAGGTGCAGCGGGCCGGTTGGGCGGTCGCCGGTGAGGATGGTTTGCGTATTCATAAAGACTCCTTAACGTTGTTACGCCGAAAGGGGTCTTAGAAATGTGAAAGCCGCCTTTCGGCGGCTATCTGAAAATGGGGAAAACTACTCCGTGCCGCCTTTAAGAAGGCAGCCACCAGCGGTTTACGGTGAGCACGGCGTGGTTTATGTTCATCTCTTTACCGTATCACGTCCGGCGCGAAAAACAAAAGGGCACGTCATGCTGCAATCACTCAACCACCTGACCCTCGCGGTCAGCGACCTGCAAAAAAGCGTCACCTTCTGGCACGCGCTGCTGGGGCTGACGCTGCACGCCCGCTGGAATACCGGGGCCTATCTCACCTGCGGCGATCTGTGGGTCTGCCTGTCGTACGACGAGGCGCGCCGGTACGTGCCGCCGCAGGAGAGCGACTACACCCACTACGCGTTTACCGTCACGGAAGAAGATTTTGAACCGTTCTCGCAAAGGCTTGAGCAGGCGGGCGTCACCGTCTGGAAGCAGAACAAAAGCGAGGGGGCGTCGTTCTATTTTCTCGACCCGGACGGGCACAAGCTGGAGCTGCACGTGGGCAGCCTCGCCGCGCGGCTGGCGGCGTGTCGCGAGAAGCCCTATGCGGGCATGGTGTTTACCTCAGACGAGGCTTGAGGCGCGCACCTTCAGCCTGCCCGCCAGCGTCACGTGCGTGGCGGCATCTTCCTGATTGCACAGGTACTCCACCGCGAGGCGTCCCAGCTCGCTGTAGGGTAGCTGGATGCTGGTCAGCGGCGGGGTGAGCTGCTCGGAGATCTTCTGGTCGTCGTAGCCCGCCAGCAGCATGTCCTGCGGGATGCGCACGCCGTTCACCGCCAGCGCCTGATAGCAGCCAATCGCCAGCCAGTCGCTGGCGCAGAAGATGGCGTCCGGACGCTCGGCCAGCTCCAGCAGAGAGGTGGTGGCGGTAAAGGACTCGCTGAACTGCCAGTTGGTCTGGCGCACCAGACCGTCGTCGCACGCGAGTCCAGCCTGCTGCAGCGCCGCCTGGTAGCCCGCCAGACGCTGGCGGGAGGCCTCCATCCAGCTCTCGCCGGTGATGTGGGCGATGCGCGTGGCCCCGCAGGCGATGAGGTGTTTAGTGACCTGGAAGGCGTTGGCGTAGTCGTCCGGGATAAACGACGGCAGCAGCGGCGAGCCGGGGTCGCGCTGGTTGAGCAGCACCAGCGGGATGCGGGTGCAGTCCTGGAATGCCGTCATGTCCACCAGCGTGGTGATCGGGGAGGCGAGGATAATCCCGATGCAGTTGCGCTTCTCCAGCTGGCGGATGATGTTCAGCGCCAGCTCGATATCGTCGCCGTAGTCGTAGACGGTGAGCAGAGTCTCGTTGCGCCACGCCGCTTCCCGCGCCTGGCTGATAGCGTCGATAAACGGGTCGAAGCTCTGCAGTGAGCTGACCAGCAGGGCGATCTCTTCCTGGTTGCGCGGGGCGTGAACGGCAGGGAGGCGGTCGTAGCCGAGCTCGGTGGCGACGCAAATCACCCGCTGGCGAGTGTCGTCGCTGAGCTTGATGTTGCGGGACTGGTTCAGCACCAGCGATACCGTCGCCTGCGACACGCCCGCCGCCCGCGCAATATCGTTCATCGTCACTTTTGTTTTTCGCTTCATCCGTCCTCTCCCTTTCGCGACTTTGCATCATACCCTAACCGCACGCTTACGCGCCGTCGATCACGTTTCTCATTCATCGAAGCGTGAACTTTGTGAGGGGCATCGCTTTTCTTCGTGCGGCAAATTGCGCATTTATCCCGCAACTAATATTTATTAGCTAAATATTATCAGTAAGAGGACGCGTAATGAAAGAGCAGTGGAGCAGGGAGCAGGCACAGGCCTGGTATCAGCAGAAGGGCTGGCTGTGCGGGTTTAACTATCTGCCGTCGACGGCGGTGAACTGGACTGATATCTGGCAGGCAGAGACCTTCGACGCCGGGACGATTGACCGCGAGCTGGGCTGGGCGGCGGAGGCGGGCTACAACACCCTGCGCATCAACCTGCCGTTTATCGTCTGGGAGCACGACCGTGACGGGCTGATGGCGCGCATCGACCGGTTTTTGACGATTGCCGACGGTCACGGGTTCAGCACCATGCTGACCCTGATGGACGACTGCGGCTTCTCCGGCGACGAGCCGTATCTCGGCCCGCAAAAGCCGCCGGTGCCGGGCAAGCACAACAGTCAGGCGGCGGCGAGCCCGGGACGCGACAAGGTGTGCGATCCCGACTGCTGGGCAGACATTGAACGCTATATCCGCGACGTTGTGCGCCAGTTCCGCGAGGATAGGCGCGTGCTGTTGTGGGATCTCTACAACGAGCCGGGCAACCGCGGCATTTTCGCGACCGGCACGCAGGAGGTGCAGTACGACGCGAAGCTGGAGACCTGCGCCCATGCGCTGATGAAGCTCGCATTCCAGTGGGTGCGTGAAGAAGACCCTACCCAGCCGCTTACCGTCTGCGCGTGGCGTCTGCCGCCGGAAGAGGAGGGCGAGACGTTCTTCCAGCACCCGCTGGACCAGACCGCGCTGGCGCTCTCGGACGTGGTGAGCTTCCACGCCTACACCCACACCGGGCGCATGACGGCGATTATCCAGCAGCTGCAACAGCTTGGTCGCCCGCTGTTCTGCACCGAATGGCTGGCGCGCCACGTGGGCAGCACCATCGAAGAGCAGCTTCCACTGATGTACGCGGCGAAGGTCGCGCCGTACCAGTGGGGGCTGGTGCGCGGCAAAACCCAGACGTGGCTGCCGTGGCCGGTGGTGATGAAAGAGTCCACGGACTACTGCCGCCTCTGGTTCCACGACGTGTTTGAGGAGAACGGCATTCCGTTCTCGCGCCGTGAAATCGCCCTGATGCAGCAGCTGCGCAAGATCGCCCCGAAGGCTCAAGGCTAATAATATCGACCCGGCGGTCCACCGCCGGGCAACCAGGCAGGCATATAACAATGGCAACGACAATGAAAATACCGTCTCGCGAGCTGTGGTCTTATTTTGGTTATGGATTAGGTCAGTGCTTTAGCTTTGGTTTAGTGGGTTCGTTTATTAACTATTTTTACACCGACGTGCTGGGGATTTCGGCGCTGGCGGCGAGCACCATCTTCCTGATTGCCCGCGCGTGGGACGCGGTTCACGATCCGCTGTTTGCCAGCATCATGGACACCATTAACAGCCGGTTCGGCAAGTTTCGCCACTTTTTGCTGATCGCCCCGCTGCTGATCACCGGCGTCACGCTGCTGTCGTTCTATAAAATCGAAGCGGACATGACCACCAAAATTCTCTACGCCGGGGTGACCTACATCCTGTGGGGGACGCTGTACGCCATCTCCGATATCCCGTTCTGGTCGATGTCGTCAGTGATGACCAACGACTCCGGGCAGCGCACCCGCGCGGTGACGGCGGCGATGCTCGGGGTGAACGCCGGGATTGCCTGCGCCAACATCTTCTTCCCGAAGCTGGCGGCCTACTTCGCCCAGTACAGCAATGACAAAGGCTACTTTATGGCGGCGCTGGTGATGATGCTGGTGGGCCTGCCGCTGATGCTCAACGGCTTTATGCAGATCAAAGAGCGCGTGCCGCCGAGCCCGGAAAAGGTGACCATCCGCGACACCTTTCACAACCTGCGCCAGAACAAGCCGCTGTTTATCGTCCTGCTGTCGTTCTTCTTCTGCGTGTTTCACAACGTGGCGGGCGGGCTCTATATCTACTTCTTTATCAACAATCTGGGCGACGGCAGCCTGCAGATGGCGATTGGCGTGATGGGGATAGTCGCGGCGGTGCTGTGCCTGGTCGCCCCGATGCTGACGCGCCGGATGCAGAAGCGGAAGCTGTTTATGATCCTCTGCGGGCTGGACGTGGCGGTGCGCGTGGTGATGTGGTTTGTTGGCTATCAGCAGGTGACGATGCTATTCATTCTGCTCGGCCTGAGCACGCTGTTCGTGATGATGACCAACATCCTCACCTCGTCGATGATTGCCGACACTATCGAGTACGCGGAGTACCACACCCACAAGCGCTGCGCAGCCATCACCTTCTCCGGGCAGACCTTCACCGGCAAGATGTCGGTGGCGGTAGGCGGCGGGTTAATCGGCGTGTTTCTGACGATGATCGGCTACGTGCCGCAGGCGCAAATTCAGAGCGAGAGCGTGCTGTCGGGGCTGTTCTTCGGGATCTGCCTGCTGCCGGCGATAGGCTCGCTGATCCGCATGGGCTTTATGTCGCGCTTTACCTTTACCGAGGAGAAGCACGCGGAGATTTGTCGGCTGCTGGCGGAGCGCAACGCGTCTGCGAAAGCGCCGGGTGACGGCTGCGCCTTACCCGGCCTACAGGACCAGCCCTTGTAGGCCTGATAAGCGAAGCGCCATCAGGCTTCGCTTAATGACTTACAGCGACTTCACAAACGCCAGCAGATCTTCGTTGAGCTGGTCCTGGTGGGTCAGCGCGAAGCCGTGCGGCGCGTTGTCGTACACCTTCAGCGTGGCGTTTTTAATCATCTCTGCCGCCAGCTTGCCGGTGCTTTCAAACGGCACGATCTGGTCGTTGCTGCCGTGAATCACCAGCGTCGGCACGTCGATTTTCGCCATATCCGGGCGGAAGTCGGTTTCGCCGAAGGCGGTCACGCAGTCGATGGTGCCCTTCAGGGACGCCAGCAGGGCGATGTTCAGCGTCTGGGTCAGGGCACCGGCAGAGACGGTTTGCCCGGCGTTGATGCCGTAGAACGGGGTGGCGAAGTCGCTGATGAACTGGGCGCGATCTTTACGCAGTCCGTCGCGAATGCCGTCGAATACGCTCTGATCCACACCCTGCGGGAAGGTGTCGGATTTGCCGAAGATCGGCGTGACCGCGCCCAGCAGCGCCAGACCAGCCACGCGAGCGCTGCCGTAGTTGTTGATGTAGCGGGTCACGTCGCCGCCGCCCATGGAGAAGCCCACCAGCGTCACGTCGCGCAGGTCCAGGGTGGTGATCAGGTCGTTGATGTCGGACGCAAAGGTGTCGTAGTCGTAACCGTTCCACGGCTGATCCGAGCGGCCAAAACCGCGGCGGTCAAAGGCGATGGCGCGGAAGCCGCGCTCGGCCAGGTAGTTCAGCTGGCTGTCCCACATGTCGCCGTCCAGCGGCCAGCCGTGGCTGAAGAGAACCGGTTTGCCCGCGCCGCCTTCTTTGTAGTAAATCTGCGTGCCGTCTTTTGCCTTAAACGTTGCCATAGTGTGTTCCTGTGCAGGTGATGGTTATGGTTATGGTTATACCGGCGCGACCAGATAACGAATTGCCGGTGATGTTGTGCCCTGATGAAAAGCCAGAACGCGGCTCTGCAGCAGGAGGTCATTCATGGTGTGGCGCTCCTGCTGGCGCAGATGCTCAATCCACGAGCCCATCAGGAAGGTCTCAATAAACAGGCCGGGACGCTCAATGTCCTCGTAAACCGCCCAGCTCATCGCCCCGGCGCGGCGGCGCACCCGGCGCAGCTCGTGTACCGCCTCCAGGAAGGCTTTTGCGTTGTGCGGGTCGATGATGTACTCGTGCGAGACCAGCACCGGGCCGCGCTCGTTCGGCAGGTCGATCTCCACGCCGTCCAGCGGCTGGCCGCTCAGGTCGAGGTTTAATTCCGGGTCTTTCTCCAGCTTCCAGCGCAATACGGTGGCGCTTGCCAGCACCATCCCCAGCGTGGCGACAACCAGCGCGGTCGGGGTGCCGAACCGGGAGGCAATCTGCCCCCAGATGGCGCTGCCCGTGGTCATCGAGCCGAAGAACACCGTCAGGTAGACCGCGAGCGCGCGGGCCTTCACCCAGCGGGCGGCGCTGCGCTGCGCGCCGAGGTTCAGCGTCGAGAGCACCGCAATCCACGCGAAGCCGGTGAAGAACTCAAACAGGTTGAGCAGCCAGACGTGGCGCACAAACGCCAGCGCAAGCATGGTGAGGGCAAAGACCAAGCTGGCTGCCACCATCAGGCGGTCGGCGTTCAGCCGCTGGCGCAGGCGCGGCAGCAGAATGGCCCCGGCAATCGCCCCCAGGCCAATGCACGCCAGCATCACGCCGTAGCCCGCCGGGCCCAGGCCCAGCTCGCGGCGCACCACCAGCGGCAGCAGCGCCCAGCCCGCACTGCCGAAAACGAAGAACGCCACGGTACGCACCAGCACGTTGCGCAGCACCGGGGCGGCGTGGACGTAGCGGATGCCGGTACGCACCGCAGAGAAGAAGTGCTCCGGCGGCAGACGCTGAATGGACGGGGCCGGACGCCAGCGCCACAGCACCCACGCCACGCCAACCACGGACAGCGCGTTCAGGGCAAACACCATCCACGGCCCGGCGAGCGACAGCAGGAAACCGCCCAGCGCGGGGCCAATTGCCCGGCTGATGTTCACCCCGAGCGAGTTCAGCGCCACGGCGGCGCCCAGCTCCGGCTTGCTCACCAGATCGGGCACCACGGCCTGGAACGGCGGCGAGCTCATCGCCGCCCCCACGCTCAGCAGAAACGTCGCCACCAGCAGCACGGTGGGGGTGACGTGTCCGGTGAAGGAGAGCGCCGTCAGCCCGGCGGCGGCGATGAACACCCACAGCTGGGAGAAGAGCAGGTATTTACGCCGGTCGACGATGTCCGCCATCACCCCGGACGGCAGGGCAAAGAGGAACATCGGTAGGCTGCTGGCCGCCTGCACCAGCGCGATATCCAGAGGATCGGCGCTCAGGGTCAGCATGCTCCAGTTGATACCGACGTCGCTCATCCATGAGCCGACGTTAGAGACCACCGTGGCGATCCACAGCATGCGGAACACCGGCTGGCTCAGCGGCTGCCAGGGTGAAACCGTCGATGCGGGCGTCGTCTCGACGTGTGCGTCGCGAACGTCGTTAACCTGGGTCATGCGAACCTCTCCGTCGCCTTACGCTGCAGCCGCCACTGGCCCGGCCCGGTGAGGGCGAGAGTGGTGAAGATAATCAGCAGCAGCCAGCCAAACTGCCCTTCGGCAATCGACCAGTTCGGGTGGACCGCCAGCATCGCCACCAGCAGCACGGCGATAATCGGCAGGCACGCCAGGCGGGTGTAGACGCCCGCAATTATCAACAGCGGGCAAATCACCTCGGCGACAATCGCCGGGATCAGGCTTGCCCAGGGCCCGAAGCCGAACGGATCTTCAATGCGCGTCAGCTCTTCGCTGAAGTGCAGCACCTTCGGCAGGCCGTGCACGTAGAGCAGCAGCAGGCTGCCGGTCAGGCGCAGGAAGAACAGCCCCAGGTCGAGCCGGGGCGGCATAGTGGTGTTTTTCATCAGAATGCAAAGCAGCTGCAGCCCAGCGCCCCCCAGAAAGCGTTATCGTCGGACACCGGCATCTCTGACGTGCGGGCGAAATCGTGCTGGTGGCTGTGAACCCCGCACGGGCCGCTGCAGTGATGAACAGCGTTCATGCCGACGCGGGCGGCCTGCGGCGGCGCGCTGCGGTAGTGGCCAGGCACCTTGACCACCGGGGACCACTCGGGCAGGACCGGTATGGCCGGCGGCGCGAGCGGGCCAAAGCTGCCCGCGGCGTAGACGATGTCGCCGTTGACCACCGTGAGAACGGACTCGATGCCCTTGATCTCCTCTTCCGGCACGCGGAAGTAGTCTTTGCTCAGCACCGCCAGGTCGGCGAGCTGGCCGACCTTAATCTGCCCCTTCTGGTTCTGCTCGCTGGAGAACCACGCGCTGCCCTGGGTCCAGAGCATCAGGGCGGTATCGCGATCCAGACGGGCGCTGTGATCGTACATCTGCATCCCGCCGACGGTGCGGCCGGAGACCAGCCAGTAGAGCGCGGTCCACGGGTTGTAGCTCGCCACGCGGGTGGCGTCCGTTCCCAGGCCAACCGGCACGCCGGTCTCGAGCATTTTCGCCACCGGCGGCGTGTGGCGGGTAGCTTCGATGCCGTAGCGTTCGGCAAAGTACTCGCCCTGGAAGGCCATGCGGTGCTGGACGGCAATGCCGCCGCCGAGCGCTTTGATGCGGTCGATGTTGGCCTGGGTAACGGTTTCCGCGTGGTCGAAGAACCAGTGCAGGCCGTTGAACGGAATGTCGCGGTTTACCTTCTCGAACACGTCCAGCATGCGGCTGATGGATTCGTTATAGGTAGCGTGCAGGCGGAACGGCCAGCGGTGCTCCACCAGATGGCGCACCACGCGCTCCAGCTCGTCCTCCATGCCCGGCGCGAGGTCAGGGCGCGGCTCGAGGAAATCTTCAAAATCGGCGGCGGAGAAGACCAGCATCTCGCCCGCGCCGTTGTGGCGGAAGAAGTCGCTGCCCTGGCCCGGCGTGAGCATGTCGGTCCATTTTTCGAAGTCTTCCAGCTCGTGGCCAGGGCGCTGGGTAAAGAGGTTGTAGGCGATGCGGATGGTCATCTGCTTTTTCTCGTGCAGCTCGGCGATCACCTCGTAATCTTCCGGGTAGTTCTGGAAGCCGCCGCCCGCGTCGATGGCGCTGGTCAGCCCCAGACGGTTCAGCTCGCGCATGAACTGGCGGGTGGAGTTAACCTGCTGCTCCAGCGGCAGCTTCGGCCCTTTCGCCAGCGTGGCGTAGAGGATCATGGCGTTCGGACGGGCAATCAGCATCCCGGTCGGGTTGCCGTTGGCGTCGCGCTGGATCTCCCCGCCCGGCGGGTTTGGCGTGTCTTTGGTGTAACCGACCACCTTCAGCGCGGCGCGGTTGAGCAGGGCGCGGTCGTACAGGTGCAGGATGAAGACCGGTGTGTCCGGCGCGGCGTCGTTAATTTCGTCCAGCGTCGGCATGCGGCGCTCGGCAAACTGGAACTCGGTCCAGCCGCCGACTACGCGCACCCACTGCGGCGACGGGGTGCGCAGCGCCTGCTCTTTCAGCATCCGCAGGGCGTCGGCCAGGGACGGTACGCCTTCCCAGCGCAGCTCGAGGTTGTAGTTCAGCCCGCCGCGAATCAGGTGCAGGTGCGAGTCGTTCAGGCCGGGGATGGCGGTGTGGCCTTTTAAGTCGACCACTTTGGTGCCGTCGCCGTGGTGCTGCATCACCTCGGCGACGGTACCCACTTCCAGAAATTTTCCGTCGCGCACGGCAACGGCTTCCGCGACAGGATTCTCGCGATCGACGGTGTGAAACTGGCCGTTAACCAGAATGAGATCGGCTTTACCCGGGGTAACCATAAACTGCTCCTGACTGAGAGGGGAATGGTCAGGATTATGGGAACCGGTTTCGGCAAAGATCCAGTTATACAATAGGATAGGTATACCAAAGTATAACTATACCTAAGGTTAACTATACGAAGAGATAATTACGCGCGGAGAGGGAAAGCCGCAGGATGAGGGTGACTTTATCGCCGCGGCGCTCGCGGTGATTTCTACCCTTAACCACTGGAAAATGCTATGACCTCTTCAAAGCTCGAAGTGTTAACCCCTGCGAACTGTCAGATCATCTTTATCGATCACCAGCCACAGATGGCGTTTGGCGTGCAGTCGATTGACCGCCAGGTGCTGAAAAACAACACCGTGGCGCTGGCGAAAGCGGCTAAGGTGTTCAACATCCCGACCATCATCACCACCGTAGAGACCGAAAGCTTCTCCGGCAATACCTATCCTGAACTGCTGGACGTGTTCCCGGGCCAGGACATTCTGGAGCGTACCTCCATGAACTCCTGGGACGACCAGAAGGTGCGCGACGCGCTGAAGGCCAACGGCAAGAAGAAGGTCGTGGTGGCCGGCCTGTGGACCGAAGTGTGCAATAACAGCTTTGCCCTGTGCGCGATGCTGGAAGGCGACTACGAAATTTATATGGTGGCGGACGCGTCCGGCGGCACCTCCAAAGAAGCCCACGACTACGCGATGCAGCGCATGATCCAGGCGGGCGTGATCCCGGTGACCTGGCAGCAGGTGATGCTGGAGTGGCAGCGCGACTGGGCGCGTAAAGAGACCTACACCGCAGTGATGGACATCGTGCGCGAGCACTCCGGCGCGTACGGCATGGGCGTGGATTACGCCTACACCATGGTGCACAAAGCGCCGTCTCGCCAGAAGAGCGAGCACCGCACCTTAGCGCCGGTCCCGGCTCGCTAAGTCCCGTCGGCGGGCTGGTCCCTCATCCGGCTCGCCGCTGCCTCTTTCTCTGGAGTTCACGATGAGTACTGGGCTGATATCCCTTGCGGCAGGCGTGTTGATTGGCCTGATGTATGCCGTGCTGAAGGTGCGCTCCCCCGCGCCGCCCGCGCTGGCGCTGATTGGCCTGCTGGGGATGCTGGCGGGTGAACAGGCGACGCGTCATCTCTTATCCCGCGACGGCGCCCCTCCTCCTCAGGTGACCGTTCCGCAGGCGGCATCGCAGACGGGAGCGTCATCATGAAAGCATGGATAATTTCGCTGGTGTGCGGCGTGGTTGCTGGGGTAATTTACGCTCTGCTCGACGTCCATTCCCCGGCACCGCCGGTTGTCGCCCTGCTTGGCCTGTTCGGCATGCTGGTGGGCGAACAGCTTATCCCGGTGGGACGACGTTTACTGAGTCGCGAACCGCTCACCCTCGCCTGGTTTCGTCACGAATGCGTACCGAAAATCAGCGGCACGGAGCCCCCCGCGCCCGCGAAGGACCCTCGCGACGTTAAATGACTGGTTAGAGGAATAACAGCATGACGCTGCCGTGGCGCATTGCCATCATTGATGACGAACGTTCCGTCCGCAGCGGGTTGAGTAATCTCCTGGAGTCGGAAGGCTATTCAACCGACACGTTTGATTCGGCAGAGGTATTTCTGAGCCATCCGCTTGCCCTGTCCGGCGCGGCGCTGGTGATCACCGATATCAAGCTCCGGGGCATGAGCGGCCTTGAGCTGTTTGACAAGCTGCGGCTGCTGGCCGTACCGCCTCCGCCCGTGCTCTTTATCTCCGGTCATGCTGATGAAAATATGCAGCGGTACGCTCTCGGTCTGGGCGCCGCTGCTTTTTTGCGTAAGCCGATTAACATCGATATTCTGCTGGATCATATTCAGCGGGAGCTGGCCCGCCGACAATAAGGATCGCGGATGAACGAACACGAGCAGCCTGCATTCTGGCCCGCCCAGGGGAACCTTCACCAGGGGCGGGTTTTTGTCCTTAAAGAGGATGTGATTTTTACCGTGCTGGCGCAGGAGGGCGGAATCGCCTGGATGCACGCGCGACATCCTCATTCCGGCGGCTCGTTCATTATCGCCACCGCGGTCAGCGACGAAGAGGAAGAGCGGGCCACCCGGCTGCTGAAAAACGAGTTTGCGCTGCGTGACGCGCTGCAGGACAGCTGGGCCATTCGCGCCGTCGCGTCCACCCAGTACCGGGGACGCTTCGCGCTGGTGTACGCCCCGTTTTCGTTTGAGCTGCTGGCGCGGCGCGCGGGCAGGGCGATCTCGGGGATCGCGCGCTTTATCGAGCTGGCGATCCAGATCTGCGTTCCTCTGCGCCAGATGCATCTGCAAAACCTGATCCACGGCGATATCAAGCCCGGCAATATTTTTGTTCATCACGATGCCACCTGCCGTCTGGGCAGCTTCGGCCTTTCATGCAGCCTCTCCGGCGCCTTCGCGCAGACCCGGCTTGCCGTTTCAGGCGGCACGCCGGCGTATATGTCCCCGGAGCACACCTCCCGCACCCAGCGTCCCGTCGATGGCCGCAGCGATCTCTACAGCCTTGGCGTGGTGCTGTATGAACTGCTGACCGGACGCCTGCCGTTTGAACTGGGGGAGGACGATCGGACCAACTGGGCGCACTACCATATTGCCTCGGCGCCGCTGGCCCCGGATGCGATACGCCCGGACGTGCCGGGAATGCTGTCGACCATCATCCTCAAGCTGCTGGAAAAGCATCCCGATAACCGCTACCAGACGGTTGACGGGCTGATTGCCGACCTCCGCCGCTGCCAGGCGACGTTGACCGGTGAGGGCGAGATCGTCGCCTTTACCCCCGGCCAGCAGGACCGCACCCCGGCCATTCTTCTGGCGGACTCGCTGTTCGCGACGCATCCGCAGGCGAATGACGTCATTGCCGCGTTTGAGCGGGTGGGGCAGAACCGCGTGCCGGAGCTGGTGGCCATCGGCGGGCCGTCGGGGATCGGCAAATCCTCCATCATTGCGACGGCGTTAAAAACGCTCCAGCAGCGTACGGTGCTGATGGCGGTGGGTAAAGTGGATCAGTTTTCACCGTCATTGCCCTACGGCGTATTAAGCTCCGCATTCCGCCCCCTGACGCTGCACCTGCTGGGCCTGCCGGCAGACGAGGTGGCGAAGTGGAAAATCCGCCTATCTCGCGCCCTGGAAGGACACGAGGCGCTGGCCGTCAGCCTCGTGCCCGAGCTGGGCCTGCTGCTTGAGCGCAAGCCGCGCTTCCCGGCGGATACGTTTTCCATTGATGCCCGGGCGCGCTTCAGCCATATGGTGCTGGCGCTGGTGAAAACCTTTGCCTCGCAGGGCTGCCCGCTGGTGCTGGTGCTCGACGATCTCCAGTGGAGCGACGCCGCCAGCCTGCATACGCTCAACTATCTGCTGATGAACTGCGGCGCGATCCCGCTGCTGGTGGTGGTTGCTCACCGCGATATCGGTTCATTGTCCGAACCCACACTGCAACAGCAGCTGGCGAGCCTGCCGGAGGCGGCACAGCATGCGAGCGAAATTGTTCCGCAGGCGCTGTCTGTCAAAGCCGTGTCCCGCTGGCTGGGGACGGTATTTCGCACCCGCAGCACGGCGACGACCGACCTTGCCACGCTGATCCATGAAAAGACCGGGGGAAACCCGCTCTTTGTACACGAATTTTTCCGCCGCATCGTCGATGACGGGCTGGTGGTGCACAACAAATATCAGGACAAGTGGCACTACGATCTGCAGGCGATCCGCGCCCGGCACTACACCGAAAACGTCGTCACCCTGGTGCTGGAGAAGCTGGAAGAGTTGCCCGACGAGACGCGTCGCCTGCTGGGCAGCCTTGCCTGCCTCGGCGGCACGGGCGAAATGGAGATGATCTGCCGCGTTGTCGGTATATCGATGGCGGAAATGCGCTACGCGCTGCATCCGGCGGTCATGGCGCAGCTGATCGTGCTGACGGAAAAAGCGTACTCCTTCACCCACGACAGGGTGCAGGAGGCCGCCTTTGCGCTGCTGGATCGGCATGAGAAAAGCCATCTTCATCTGACCACCGCCAGCCTGCTGGCCGACGCCGCGCGGCAGGCGGCGGGGAACGAGCTGCTGTTCCGCGCCGTACATCACGTCACTGCCGCGCTGGACAGCATCCAGCCCGCCCCGCAGCGCCAGATGTTCCGCGAGCTAAGCCTGCTGGCCGCGCGACGCGCGAAACGCTCGGGGGATTATCTTTCGGCGCTGAGCTATATCCAGACAGCCCGAGCGCTGGGCAACGCCGGGACGGTGTCAGACTTTATGCTTGATATCGAAGAGGCGGGCTGCGAGTTTGCGCTGGGGCACCTGGAGCGCACCCGCGAGCTGTGTGACGCGATCCTCGGGTGTCCCGGCGGTCTGACCGAAAAGGCGCTGGCGGCCAACCTGCTGGTGGAGGTGTACATTCGCCAGTCGGACAGCCGTCTGGCGCTGGAAGCGGCGCTCTGCTGGCTGGGAGTATTTGGTATTCAGATCGGCCGCTATCCGGAAGATGCCGACTGTGACGAGGCCTGGGAACACTTCTGTAACCGTGCGGGCGACGCGCCGCAAACCCTGTTTGCCCCGCTCTCGCGGATGGATAACCCGGAAACCGAAGCGGTGATGAACCTGCTCTACAGCGCCAGCATTTGCGCCAGCTTCATCTGTCCGCGCCTGCACTTTTTGCTGCTTTGCCGCATGATGCACCTGACCCTCGACCACGGCATTACCGGCGCCTCCACCACGGCGATGGCCTGGTTTGGCGTGCTGATGGGCCACCGCTACGCCGAGTATCGCCTCGGGTTCCGGTACGGCACCCTGGCCCGCGAGCTGGTCAATCGCCACGGCTACGACGCGTTCGAAGCCAAAACCCTGCTGCCGCTCGACCAGCTCAGCGTCTGGACCCAGCCTTTATCGTTTACCATCGAGTGCGCGAAGGCCTGCTTTACCTCGGCGGTGACTCACGGGGATATGACGATGGCCTGCTTTGCGGCCTGCCACCAGGTCATTAATTTTCTCTCCCGGGGCGATCACCTGGACGGGGTGCTGACCAGCATCGATCGCGGCCTGGCGTTTGTGCGTAAAACCCACTTCCAGGACGTTGAAACCATTTTGATGGTCCAGCGCGGCTACGTTGAGTTCCTGCGCACGCCGGTTATCGGCACCTGGACCGCGTCGCAGGTGCTGCCGGAGGCGCTGCTGCCCGCGTCGCCGGAGCAGGCGCCGGAGCAGACCTCCACCATGCTGTTCTGGTACTGGCTCTACCGCGGCATGGCCCACTTTACCTGCGGCGAGTATGCCGACGCGCAGGCGGATCTGGAGATGGCGGGGTGGTACGCGTGGTCTGCACCCGGGCACATCCATCTGCTGGATTACCATCTCTACAGCGCGCTGGCGCTCTCCCGGCAGCTGACGCCGGAGACCTTCTCGGCGAACCACCGCCGCAGCATTCACGCCCACTACGACAAAATCGCCCTCTGGGCGCGCATTAATCCCGGCACGTTCGCGGATAAAGAGGCGCTGATCTACGCCGAAATCGTGCGTCTGGACGGGATGAACAGCATCGCGCTTGAGCAGTATGAGAAGGCGGTCCGGCTCTCCCGCGAGGGCGGGTTTAATCCGATTAACGCCCTGGCTCATGAGCTGGCGGGCCGCTTTGCGCTGGCCTGCGGCTACCCAACCGCCTCGGACGCACACTTTCGCGGCGCAATTGCCGCCTGGGGCCGGGCGGGCGCGCAGGCAAAGGTGTGCCAGCTGGAGCAGGATTTCCCGCATCTGCTGGCCTCCGGACAGGCGAGCGCCTATGACACGGTGGCTTTCGCCCAGAACGAGACCATCCGCGATCTGCAGAGCGTCATTAAAGCCTCCCGCGCGCTGTCGGAAGAGATCAATCTCGAGCGCTTAATCGAAAACCTGATGACGATCCTCCTCGAACGCGCCGGGGCGCAGCGCGGCCTGCTGCTTCGCGTCAGCGATAACCTGATCCCGGAGATCGAGGCCAGCGCCTGGACCAGCACCGAAGGCGTGCGGGTGCGGATCCTGAAAGACGTGCCGACGGCGACCGACATGCCCCTGTCGGTGCTGGCGGCGGTGATCCGCACCGGGCAGGAGATCCGCACCGGTAGGCCGGAGGAGTTTCACCCCTTCAGCCAGGATCCCTATCTGGTGACCTCTGGGGCGGCCGTCATGTGCGTCCCGATGTTCAAACAGGCGCGGCTGGTGGGCGTGCTTTACCTCGAAAACCGCCTGATGCCGGAGGTTTTCACCGCCGAGCATTCTCGCGTGGTGAGCCTGCTGGGCGCGCAGGCGGCGGTCTCTCTGGAAACGGCGCGGCTGTACGCCGAGCTGCTGGGGGAGAACATCCAGCGCCGTCGGGTGGAAAAAGAGCTGCGCGCCAGCCAGACCTCGCTGATGCTGGGCGAGCAGATCAGCCACACCGGCAGCTGGCGCTGGGAGCTGGAGCAGGATCTGATGTTCGTCTCGGAGGAGTACGCCCGCATCCTCGGCCTGTCCGAACAGCAAAAAACGATCTCCATGGCGGAGTTTTTGACCTTCGTTCATGAAGACGACTACGCCCGCATCAGCGCCATCGTCACGCAGAGCGTGCGCGAAGGGCTCTCCATGCGCGCGGAGTTTCGGATTAAGCGTACCGACGGTTCAACGCGCTATATCCTCGGGATTGGCGATCCGGTAGGCGTGGGCAGCGAGGTGAACGAGTACTACGGCATCATCACCGACATCACCAGCCAGCGCGCCGCGGAGGATGCCATGCGGGTCGCGCAGGCGGATCTGGCGAGGGTGTCCCGCGCCACCACCGTCGGGCAGCTGACCTCCTCCATCGCCCATGAGATCAACCAGCCGCTGATGTCGATCGTCTCTAACGCCGGAGCGAGCCTGCGCTGGCTCAGCCGGGAGCCGGCGCGGCTGGATAAAGTGCGGGAAGGGCTGGAAGAGATCGCCGCGGAAGGCGCGCGGGCGGGGGAGATCATTCGCAGCATCCAGTCCCTGACGCGCAAGCAGGATCCCACCTTCTCGCGCATCGATCTGCACTATCTGATCCACCATATCATCGCGCTTTCCCGTAGCGAGCTGGAGCAGCGACACATTAGCGTTGATTACCTGTTGAAGGCGCAGGACAGCTTTATCACCGGCGATAGCGTGCAGATCCAGCAGGTGCTGCTTAACCTGGTGATGAACGCCGTCGAGGCGATGGCCGAGGTTAAGGATCGCGCCTGCACCATCACCCTGAGCACCAGCAACGCGGACGGGAAAGCGATCGTTGAGATCGCCGATACCGGAAGCGGCATTGAGCCCGAGCGGCTGGAGCAGATTTTCGACTCGTTCTATTCCACCAAAGCGCAGGGAATGGGGATGGGGCTGACCATCAGCGCCAGCATCATTGAGCGCCACTGCGGAAAGCTGAGCGCGCGCCGCCGGGAGCCTTACGGCACGGTGTTTGCCTTTGCGCTGCCGCTGGCGGCGCAGGAAGGGTAAACGTTACTCCGCAGGCTGGCTTTTGGTCAGGCGCTCAACGGCCCTGACCAGCTCTGCCACGGAGCGCACCTGCATTTTCTCCATTACGCGGCGGCGATGTACTTTCACCGTGATCTCGCTGACGCCCAGCTCGGCGGCAATTTGCTTGTTCAGCATGCCGCTTATCGCCAGCGTGAGCACCTCGTGTTCGCGCGGGGTAAGGGAGAGATGGCGCTGCTTAAGGGCGTAGTGCTCTTTATTGCGCTCGGCGTTGTTTTCCGCCAGCTGCAGCGCGGACTCAATGGCGTCGATAAGCGCGGTGGATTCGACGGGCTTGGTAAGAAATTCGTAAGCGCCGCCTTTTATGGCGCGCACCGACATCGGGATGGTGCCGTGGCCGGTGAGAAAGATAATCGGGATTTCGCGCCCGCTGTCCTTGAGGGCATCTGCAACCTCAAAACCCGAGATGGTGGGCATCTGCATATCCAGGACGACGCACGAGGGGAGCTCTTCAAAGCGGTGCTGAAGAAACGCTTCTGCCGATGAAAAGCCGATGGCGTTTAGGTCCGCCGAATCCAGCAGCCCGATCACGGACTGTCTGACTGCGTCATCGTCATCAACCACATACACAATGTGTTCCATTCACCGCCCCGGTGCTGTTTTACATGTCGAGGATGCAAACAGCCCCAGGAGTGTCGTAAGGGACTGTTTATGCTGACTTTCATCTTAACACATTAATTATAATTATCATTTAACAATATGATAATCATATGAAGTATAGCGAGCCGGGGCGGAGGCGGTGAAGGACCGAAACGCCGTTATCCGGTTGCCGTCCGGGTCCGCGATCGCCGCTTTGTGGATTGCGATCTGTCCGTGAGGACTTTGATCGGTAAAACAGGCTACACTCTGGTTTTGAGCGCGACAAGCTGAGGAAATAACAATGCACTACACACTGAAAGAAAGCGACAAGGAAAAGGCGGAAGGGTCAAACGGCGCGGGCGCTCTGCAGCAAAAACTGCTGGAGTCTCGTTCGATTGTGATCTCCGGTGAGATCAACCAGGAGCTGGCGCAGAAAGTGATCACCCAAATGATCCTGCTGCAAAGCGTCAGCAACGATCCGATCAAGCTGTACATCAACAGCCAGGGCGGCCACGTGGAAGCGGGCGACACCATCCACGACTTCATCAAATTCATTCGCCCGGAAGTGCACGTGATCGGCACCGGCTGGGTGGCGAGCGCCGGGATCACCATCTTCCTGGCCGCGAAAAAAGAGCACCGCTACTCGCTGCCAAATACCCGCTTTATGATCCACCAGCCGCTGGGCGGCGTGCGCGGTCAGGCGACGGATATTGAGATCGAAGCGCGCGAGATCATCCGCATGCTGGATCGCGTGAACAAGCTGATCGCCGACGCCACCGGACAGCCGCTGGAAAAAGTGAAAAAAGACACCGACCGCAACTTCTGGATGTCCCCGGCGGAAGCGCTGGACTACGGTATCGTGGGTAAACTGATTACCCACTATGACGAGCTGAAGCTGGATTAAGTTTTCGCGGCGTGTTTGTGTCGGGTGGCGGCTTCGCCTTACCCGACCTACGCGCCCTCGTTTGACCCATGACAAGTTCCCACTCTGCCTTCTTGCCTATAATCGCGCCTGTTTCCCTTCTCACTGGTGCTACCCATGGCGTATCAACTGAACCTGAACTGGCCGGAATTTCTTGAGAAATACTGGCAAAAGCAACCCGTTGTGCTGAAAAATGCCTTCCCGAATTTTGTCGACCCGATTACCCCGGACGAGCTGGCGGGGCTGGCGATGGAGCCGGAAGTCGATAGCCGCCTGGTCAGCCATTTCAACGGCAAATGGCAGGCCAGCAATGGTCCGTTCGAGCACTTTGACGATCTGGGCGAAACCGGCTGGTCGCTGCTGGCGCAGGCGGTGAACCACTGGCATATGCCCGCGGCGGAGCTGGTGCGTCCGTTCCGCGTTCTGCCGGACTGGCGTCTGGACGATCTGATGATCTCCTTCTCCGTGCCGGGCGGCGGCGTGGGTCCGCATATCGATCAGTACGACGTGTTTATCATTCAGGGGATGGGCAGCCGCCGCTGGCGCGTGGGTGACAAGCTGCCGATGCGTCAGTTCTGCCCGCATCCGGCGCTGCTGCATGTGGATCCGTTCGAGCCGATCATCGACGAAGATCTGGCTCCGGGCGATATTCTCTACATTCCGCCTGGATTCCCGCACGACGGTTTTACCCATGAAACGGCGCTTAACTACTCCGTCGGCTTTCGCGGGCCGAACGGCCGCGATCTGATCAGCAGCTTCGCCGATTATGCGCTGGAAAACGATCTGGGCGGCGAGCACTATAGCGATCCGGATCTGACCTGCCGAGAGCACCCGGGCCGCGTGGAGCAGTACGAGCTCGATCGCATTCGTCAGATGATGTTCGACATGATTAGCAAGCCGGATGATTTCACAAAATGGTTCGGCAGCTTTGTCTCCACTCCGCGCCACGAGCTGGATATCGCCGCCGCCGAGCCGCCGTACGCGCCGGAAGAGGTGCTGGACGCGCTGCAGGGCGGCGAAACGCTGTCTCGCCTGAGCGGCCTGCGCGTGCTGAACATCAACGGCAGCTTCTTCATTAACAGCGAACAGCTGGAGACGGTAGACGCGAAGGCGGCGGATGCGCTGTGCCGCTACACCGAACTCGGCCAGGCCGAGCTGGGCGATGCGCTGAAAAACCCGGCGTTTGTTGAAGAGCTCACCGGGCTGATTAACCAGGGATACTGGTACTTCGACGAGTAGTGCTGCACGTTTTTCTCCCTCTCCCTGTGGGAGAGGGGCGGGGTGAGGGCATCAGGCCGCACTAGCCCTCCTCCATCGCAATCACAATCGCTTCGCCCAGCTTCTTCAGCGCCTCGCGATTTTTGTCCGTCGGCGGCAGCGCCACGTTGATCCGCAGGCAGTTGCGGTACTTCCCGGAGGCGGAAAACAGCGACCCGGCCGCGGCCTGGATCTTCAGCCGACACAGCTGCTTGCTGACGCACACCATATCGACCTTCTCCGGGAGCTCAATCCACAGCAGGAAGCTGCCCTGCGGGCGCGTGACGCAAATCTCTGCCGGAAAATATTGCCGCACCCAGCAGGTGTAGGTTTCCATATTCTGCTGATAAATCTGGCGCATACGGCGCACGTGGCGATGGTAATGACCGTCGCGAATAAACGCCGCCACCGCCATCTGCGTGCCCGGCACGTTAAACCCGCCCGCGGCGTATTTCATGTGCATCACCCGGTCGTAGTAGCGTCCCGGCACAATCCAGCCGACGCGCAGGCCCGGCGCCACGGTTTTGGTAAACGAGCTGCAGAGGATCACGCGGCCGTCGATATCCATTGAATGAATGGTGCGCGGGCGCGGATACTCCGCCGCCAGCTCGCCGTAAATATCATCCTCGACAATCACGATATCGTGCCGCTGGGCGAGGGCCAGCACCTGCTTTTTCCGCGCCTCCGGCATGATAAACCCGAGCGGGTTATTGCAGTTGGGCACCAGGATCACCGCCTTGATTGGCCACTGCTCCATTGCCAGCTCTAACGCTTCGATGCTGATCCCGGTTTCAGAGTCGGTGGGAATTTCAATCGCCTTGATGTCAAACCCGCGCAGCATCTGCATGGTGCCGTGAAATGACGGCGATTCCACCGCCACGATATCCCCCGGTTTACACACCGAGAGCAGGGCGATAGAAAGCGCGCCGTGGCAGCCGTTAGTGATCACAATGTCGCTTGCCGAGACGGTAGAGCCGCCGTCGAGCATCAGGCGCGCGATCTGCTCGCGCAGCTCCAGACGCCCGTCAAGCACGTCATAGCTCAGCATCTCGCCAGGGTTATGCTGCGCGATACGGCTCATCTCGCGCCACAGGGGCTTCAGGCTCGGCTGGTTAATGTCCGGCGAACCGCCGCCAAAGGAGATCATCTCTTTGTCGGCGCGGGCGTCCAGCAGCATCATCACCTCATCCCACTGGGTGACGTCCACGGGGCGCTGCACCGGGCGCGTCATCGCCGGGACGGGCGGCTGGGCCTTGCGCGGTGAGACAAAATAGCCGGAGCGCGGCTGAGGCGTGATCAGCTGGA
The DNA here is from genome assembly GCF_057224565.1 of Enterobacter sp. 3U4. Taxonomy (NCBI): domain Bacteria; kingdom Pseudomonadati; phylum Pseudomonadota; class Gammaproteobacteria; order Enterobacterales; family Enterobacteriaceae; genus Enterobacter; species Enterobacter sp. 3U4. Next base: position 3,375,218 of record NZ_CP136665.1, on the reverse strand, counting down.
GGTTTTCGAGGATCTGGTAGGCCTGCTGTATGGTGCTGATGCTCACGCCGTGCTCCTGACTCAGCGTGCGCACCGACGGCAGACGTTCGCCGCTGCGATACAGCCCTTGCTCAATGCGTTCAGCCAGAAGATTGGCCAGATGTTGGTAGCGTGTCATACTGTATCCTTTGTTTTCACCATACAGATTATAAAACCAGTACAGATTGCGGCGAAAATTGCCATGCAGATACTGTTTTAGCGGATCTGTATGTTAAACAAAAGTTGTTTTTGCATCTGTATTGCATGGGTGGATTTCCGGGATGATAACCCCACTGACACAGTGAGGAGAGCATCATGGAATTCTACGAGAATCGTTCAAAACGTCCGTTTATTGTGTTCGTCTGGATCGCGAAAACGCTGCGTAACTGGTATCGCATCAACCGCACCCGCCGCATCCTGAGCCAGATGAGCGACGAGCAGCTCAAGGACGTTGGGCTATCCCGCAATGATATTTAAACCGTAGGCCGGGTAAGGCGAAGCCGCCACCCGGCGATGTTCAGCTCAACAGCGCAAGGGTCTGCCGCTTCGGCCTTTCCAGCAACTCCACCGCCTCTTCATACGACCGCACGTTGTTATAGCCCATCACCAGCCCGTAGCGTTTGCCCGACCCGCGATACCACTCCGAGAGCGCATTGACCTGCAGCTGCTGTTCCTGCCAGCAGCGCGCAACTTCCCGGTCACGGCTTCCTTTTGTCAGGAACGCCACGATATGCATCCCGCCGTCGTTTTGCTCGGTGAAAAACAGATCGCCATACACCTCGCGCAGGGCGGCAATCATCCAGTCGCGGCGGGACTGATACAGCGCGCGCATCTTTTTCAGGTGACGGAAAAAATGCCCTTCGTTGAGAAACGCGGTGAGGATCTTTTGCGTCAGCACCGGCTGGCCGCTGGTGGTAATGTCCGCGCAGTCGGTAAAGGATCCGACGGTGCTGGCGGGCATCACCACGTAGCCCATGCGCAGCGACGGCATGATGGTTTTACTGAAGGTGCCCATAAAAATCACCCGGTCGTGCTGGTCGAGGCTTTTCAGCGACGGCAGCACCTTGCGGGTGTAGTGAAACTCCCCGTCGTAATCGTCTTCGATGATCCACGCCTCGTTCTGGCTGGCCCAGTCGAGAAGTTGCTGCTTGCGCGGCAGGGAGAGCGTGACCGCCAGCGGGCTCTGGTGCGACGGGGTGACGATGGCAAAACGGGCGTCGCGATGGTGACGCAGCAGGTAGTCCGTATCAATGCCGCAGCGATCGACCGGCACGGTGTGCAGGCGCGGCACGATCCGCTTGAGCAGCTGCTGGCCCATAAAATAGCCCGGATCTTCAAACAATACCTTGTCGCTGCGGCTGGCGAGGGTGTCGAGGATCAGCCGCAGGCTGCCGCTGTAGCCGCTGGTGATCAGCACCTGTTCGGCGGTGCAGGATAGCCCGCGCGAAATATTGAGGTAGCTGGCGATGGCCTGGCGCAGCGGATACCAGCCCAGAACGGGCGGGTTGAGCATCTCCTCCTGACGCATGGCGCGCGTCGCCTGGCCTGCCAGCAGCAGCCACTTTTTGTACGGAAAGCTGTCGAGGGCGGGGATGCCGGGGCGCAGAAACCCCGCCCGCTCGCGCTGGCTGATGAGAGATGCCGGAAGCGCGCCGGTGGGCTGCTCCGCAGGGGCATTCTTATACGGCAACAGTAAGTCCGGGTTGACCCGCGTGCCGCGCGCGCCCTGGCTCACCAGATACCCTTCACCCGTCAGAATGGCATACGCCGTTTCGACGGTTTTACGCGCCACCTTCAGCTCTTCCGCCAGCACGCGGATGGCAGGCACCCTGTCGCCCGGCTTTAGCACGCCGCGCGTGATGTTGTCGCGATAGCGGGAATAAATCTCGTGATAGCCCGGCTTCATGTCCTACCTCGTTTCACGATTTTTGTATCTTTTTACTATGTCATGAACGGCGTAGATTTGTCTCATCGCATGATACATGCCGCACAAAAAGAGGAAAGACAATGAGCACTCGCGTTAACCACCATAAAGTTACACCTGCCCTCGCCAACGCGCTGTCTGCCCTGAGCATGGAGGTGGCAAAAACCTCCATCGACCCGGCGCTGAAGCACCTGATCGACATTCGCGTGTCGCAGCTGAACGGCTGCACCTTCTGCCTGGATATGCACTCGAAAGAGGCCAAAATCGCCGGCGAGCGCGAGCTGCGCCTGTACCATCTGGCGGCCTGGCGCGAGTCCCCGCTTTTCAGCGCCCGCGAGAAAGCCGCGCTGGCGTTCACCGAAGCGCTGACCCAGATTGGCGTTCACGGTGTCAGCGATGCGCTGTACCGCAGCGTGGCGGAGCACTTCTCGGACGTGGAGATTTCAGAGCTAAACTTCGCCATCGTGGCGATCAACGCCTGGAACCGTCTGGGGATCACTTCCCGCATGGCACCCGGCGCGCTGGACGCGGCTTACGGGCTGAATAAGGCTAACCTGGAATAATCCCGCGCTCGCGGATCATCGCCACCAGCGCCCGCAGTCCCGGCGGGACGTGGCGGTGGCCTGGGTAGTACAGGCGCAGCCCGGCAAAGGGCTGCGTCCAGTCGTTTAAGACGCTCACCAGCTCTCCATTCTTAAGTTCTTCCCGAATATAGAGTTCCGGTAAAAATCCCACCCCTAATCCCGCTTTCACGGCGCGGATCGAGGCAAAAAGATCGGATGTTGCAAAGCGCGGCGGCACGGCAAGCGCGTACGTTTCACCCCGACGCGCCAGCTCCCAGCGGTAGATCCCGCCGTGGGCCATACGCATGCCGATCCCCTGATGCGAAAGCAGATCGTCCGGCGTCTGCGGAATGCCGTGACGTGCAAAATAGTCCGGCGTGGCGGTGACGAGCTGGCGGATTTCACCGGTCAGCGGCACGGCGATCATGTCCTGCGGAACGGACTCTTCGAGACGGATCCCCGCATCATATCCTTCCGCGACGATGTCGATCATTCGCGCTTCGCTTACCGTTTCCACGCGCATTTTCGGGTAGCGGATCATGTAGTCGATCAGCAGCTGATCCAGAAACAGGGTGCCGATATGATTCGGCACGTTCAGCCGCAGCGTTCCGGCAGGTTCCCCGGTTTCGCTGTGGATCGCCTCGCTGGCGAGACGGATCTCCTGCAGGGCGGGGCCGATACGCGCCACGTAGCGCTGTCCGGCGTCGGTGAGCGCCACGCTGCGGGTGGTGCGGTTGAAAAGTCGCGTCTCAAGGCGGCTCTCCAGCCCGGCGATGGCGTTGCTGACCGCCGTGGCGGACATCCCCAGCTCATGCGCCGCGCCGCGAAAACTGCCGCGCCGCACCACAGCCATCACCACTTCCAGCTCTGTCAGACCTGAACGATGCATAGATTATCCTGAAAATCGAAACAACCCTTGCAGCATAGCGTGGATTATCGCAACGGAGAAGCCGTGACAGACTGGTCTCACACAGCCTGAGGAGGTTTATATGCACACCATCGAACAGATCTTTATTAACGGCGAATTTGTTACCCCGCACGGCACCGAACGGTTTGATTTATACAACCCGGCGACGGCGCAGGTCATCGGCCAGGTGCGCCTGGCGGATGAGGTTGACGCAGAACGCGCTATCGCGGCGGCGAAAGCGGCGTTTCCGGCGTGGTCGCAGACCACAAAGCAGGAGCGCATCGCCGCGCTGAAGCGCATGCACGCCGCCGTGGCCGCCCGTCAAGACGCGCTGCTGGATGCCATTGTCGAGGAGTACGGCGCGCCCGCCTCGCGCTCGGCATGGATGGCAAGCTATCCGGCAGAGGTGATTGCGCAGGCCATCGAGGCGCTGGAGGCGTTTGAGTTTGTCACTCCCGCAGGTGCCGCAACGGTGCAGATGACGCCGCTTGGCGTGGCCGGGCTGATTACGCCGTGGAACAGCGATGCCGGGTTTATCTGCGGCAAACTGGCGGCCGCGCTCGCCGCGGGCTGCACGGCGGTGATCAAGCCGAGCGAAATGAGCGCCCTGCAAACGCAGATTGTCACCGAAGCGTTGCGCGATGCTGAATTACCGCAAGGGGTATTTAATATCGTCACCGGACGCGGCGAGACGGTCGGCGAAACGATGAGCCGCCATCCGGACGTGGCAAAAATCTCGTTCACCGGTTCCACGAATACCGGCAAGGCGATCCTGCGCAACGCGGCGGAAAGCTTTAAGCGCGTGACGCTGGAGTTGGGCGGTAAATCGCCGACGATCCTGCTGGATGATGTGGATCTCGCTCAGGCGATCCCGCTGGTAATTCAGGCCGGGTTTATGAACAGCGGACAGGCGTGCGTGGCCGGGACGCGCATTCTTGTGCCTTACTCGCGCAAGGCGGAGATCGAAACCGCGCTGGCGCAGGCCGTGGCGGCGGTGAAATCCGGCGACCCGCGCAACAGTGCGACAGACGTCGGCCCGATGGTCAGCGAGAAGCAGTGGCTGCGGGTGCAGGGCTATATCCGTAAAGGCCTCGAAGAGGGGGCACGCCTGCTGGCGGGCGGTGAAGGGCGACCGGAAGGCACGCAGGACGGCTGGTTTGTGCGCCCGACGCTGTTTGCCGACGTGAACAACCGGATGACGGTTGCCCGTGACGAGATTTTCGGCCCGGTGCTGTGCGCGATCCCCTATCGTGACGAGGCGGAGGCGATCGCCATTGCCAACGACACCGACTACGGACTGAGCGCGATGGTGCTGGGCAGCGATGTGGACCGCGCGCGACGCGTGGCGCAGCAGATTGTTTCCGGTCGCGTGCTGGTGAACACCCTGGCCCATGAACCGAAAGCGCCGTTCGGCGGCTTCAAGCACTCCGGTTTGGGGCGCGAGATGGGCGAGTGGGGAATTCGGGCGTTTATGGAGCCGAGGTCGATTGTGGGCTAAAACCCGCCCGGTGGCGCTGCGCTTACCGGGCCTACATGAGCTCGTAGGCCGGATAAGCGCAGCGCCATCCGGCGCAACACTTCGCTTCTTGCCGAAGCATTGTGCTTTTCCATCCTGCATTCTCTCCCCAACATCACAACGGAGAGAAAACCATGATCGCAGTCCTTTTCGAAGCTAAAGCCGCGCCTGCCCATCAGGCGCGCTACCTGCAGCTGGCCGCCGAACTCAAGCCTTTGCTGGCCGACATCGACGGCTTTATTGATATCGAACGTTTTCAGAGCCTGACCACCGACGGCAAAATTCTTTCGCTTTCCTGGTGGCGGGATGAAGAGGCCGTCCGCCGCTGGAAGCACAACGTCTTTCATCAGGCGGCGCAGGCTGAAGGGCGGGAGTCGATTTTTGCGTACTACCGTATTCGGGTGGCGCAGGTCGTGCGGGAATATACTTCTGAAACCGGAGGGCATGCCGATGTATGACGTTCATGTGATTTTTAGAGACAGGCCCGGCGAGCTGGCGAGCTTTGGACAGCTGCTGGGCCGCAATGGCGTGGGGTTGGAGGGCGGTGGCGTATTTGGTACAGATGCCCATTTCCTGGTGGAAGACGGGGAAAAAGCGCGACGCGTTCTACTCCACGCCGGGTTTATCGTGCAGGCGGTGCGAAAGCCGGTGATCAGAAAGCTTAAGCAGGAACGCCCCGGCGAGCTGGGCGAAATCGCGGCGGCGCTGGCGGCACGCGGTGTGTCTATCCTGACTCAGTACAGCGACCATGCGAATCACCTTATTCTGCTGACGGATGATGATAAGCTGGCCGCTGAGATCACCGAACCCTGGGCGGCCCATGCTTAAGACGAGTTTACCTCCTGACAATAGCGCGATGCTGGAAAAGGCGATTGCCGCGGTGGCGGCAGCTATGGCCGATCCGTCGCGCGTGAAGATGCTCTGCGCGCTAATGGACGGACGGGCGTGGACGGCAACCGAACTGAGCGCGGCGGCAGACGTTGCGCCGTCGACCGCCAGCGGGCATCTCGCCCGGCTGGTGGAGGGAAAGCTGATTACCTGCCTGTCGCAAGGGCGGCATCGCTATTATCGCCTTGCCGGGCACGACGTGGCGGCGCTGGTGGAGCAGATGATGGGGCTCTCCTGGAGCCGCATTACCCCGCCGGAAACCACCGCGCCGAAAGCCATGCGTGAAGCCCGGACCTGCTATGACCATCTCGCAGGCGCGGTGGCGGTGCAGATCTATGATTTCATGCAGGCGGAAGGCTGGCTGGAGGCTGACGGTTCAGCGTTGACACTCTATGGCCGGGAGCAGTTCCTGAAACTCGGCATTCCGTTAAGCGCTCATCCGCGTCGGAAGGCCTGCTGCGCCTGCCTGGACTGGAGCGAACGGCGGTATCATCTGGGCGGAGAAGCAGGCGCGTTACTGCTTGACCATCTGGAAAGTAAAGGCTGGATCCAGCGGGTGGCGGGATATCGGGAGGTGGTAGTGACGGCTTCGGGAAAGGCTGCAATTAAGGGGCTTTTTAGCCGCTAAACTCCACTGAGGGCTGGTGCCCTCACCCCGCCCCTCTCCCACAGGGAGAGGGAGAACATCGTTTTCGCAATTCCTGCGCTTTTACCTCTCGTTTCTTGATAGTTACCCTGATAACTATTATCTTGGCCGCGTGTGACGAGAGGTTTCCCCCATGAGTGAAGAAGAACTGTTCTGCCGCAGGCCGATGGGTATGCGGATGGCGATGATCGTGCGCCAGTGGCGTGCCGTCATCGACGATGCCATTCTCGATACCGGGTTAACCCAGTCGAGCTGGACGGTGATGATGCAGCTTCATCAGCTCGGGGATAACGTCTCAATGAGCGAGCTGGCGGAGGTGCAGGGCATTGAACTGCCGCCGCTGATGCGCACCCTGACACAGCTGGAAAAGCAGGGTTACCTGCTGCGCGCCGTATCGCCTTATGACAAGCGCATCCGGCTTTTGACGCTGACGCCTGAGGGAAAAGCCCTGTTACTAAGGCTCACTCAGGTGATTGAGACGTATCAGGCTCGCGTATCGCAAAACATCGCGCCGGAACATCTCGACATTTTCAGCGCTACGTTGAATCAAATCGCCTGCAATTTGCGGACAATCCGCGAAGAAGATAACAAGACCGAAAAATAATGACCCCTGAACAAAAGTTTGCCCGCTGGGTAAGGGTGAGTATTGCCTCTTTCCTGCTGATGTTTGTCTACTTTATCGTCGCGGATATCTGGATCCCGCTGACGCCGGACTCCACCGTGATGCGCGTGGTGACGCCGGTGTCTCCGCGCGTCTCCGGCTACGTGGCGGCGGTACATGTTCATAACAACAGCCAGGTGAAGAGAGGCGATCTGCTGTTTGAGCTCGACGACACGCCGTTTCGCAACAAAGTGGAAGCGGCGCAAATCGCGCTTGAGCAGGCACGCCTGTCCAATCAACAGCTGGATGCGCAGATCGCCGCCGCGCAGGCCAGCCTGAAAACCGCCGTGCTGACCGCGCGTAACGACAAAGTGACCTTCGACCGCTACCAGAAGCTGAGCACGCTGCAGAACGTCTCGCAGGCGGATCTGGATAAAGTGCGCACCACCTGGCAGAGCAGCGAGCAGTCCGTCAGCTCCATCCAGGCCAACATCCATAACCTGCGCATTCAGCGCGGCGAGCGGGACGAGCACCGCAACGTGACGCTGCAAAAATACCGTAACGCGCTGGATGAAGCGGAGCTGAACCTCGGCTGGACGAAGGTCTACGCCCAGGCGGACGGCACGGTCAGTAACCTGCAGTTAAGCCCTGGCTTTTACGCCTCCTCGGGTTCGGCCGCGCTGGCGCTGGTAAACAACCAGACCGATATCGTGGCTGATTTTCGCGAAAAAAGCCTGCGCCATACCCATCAGGGCACCGATGCGGCCGTGGTGTTTGACGCCTTCCCGGGACACGTTTTCCGCGCCCACGTCACCAGCAGCGACGCGGGGATCCTTGCAGGTCAGGAGGCCGTTAACGGCCAGCTCTCCGAGCCGGAAACCTCCAACCGCTGGGTGCGCGACGCTCAGCGCATGCGCATTCACGTGACGCTGGACGAGCCGCTGCCGAAGCATCTGCCTACCGGCGCCCGCGCGACCGTGCAGCTTTACAACAGCGAAGGGCCGTTTGCGCGTTTCTTCTCCGGGATGCAGATCCACCTGGTAAGCCTGCTTCACTATGTCTATTAGTACCCTGGCGCGGGTCTTTACCCCGCACGGCAACATCGTCTATACGGCAAACGACTTTCGCCAGACCCTGCGCATCGTCTTTGCCGGCATGATTGCGCTCAGCATCTCCAGCTTCTACAACACCAGCTACGGCGTGTTTTTCGTGGTCTACCCGATCATGCTGTTGTCGCTGGTGCCGGTGTTTAACCGCCACGTGGCGAAGCAGTTTATCTTCAGCGCCGCGCTAAACTGCGTTGAAATGGTGATTATCATCGGCTATCTGTCGCAATGGCCGGTCATCATGACGCTGGTGGTGTTTGCCCTGTACGTGATGCGCTTTCGCTTTATGAGTAAAGGGCCGCTGTTTTTGTTCGGTTCGATGGGCGTGGTGTGCCAGAGCGTGATGCTCAACTTTATGAGCTACCCCACCACCAACTGGCACACGCTGCTGTTTTCCAACATCGAAGCGAGCGTGATGGCGGTATGCCTGAGCGCGCTGATGAACTATCTCCTGCCGGACGTGGAGCCCCGCAAGCCGCCGCCGCTGATTGAGAAAGACGACGCCCGCGTGCGCCACGAGTCGCTGCTCTCCGGTACCGTCGCGACGCTGATATTCGTCGTTTTTCAGATCAGCGACTTAAGCGATTCGCTTTCGGCGCTGATGGCGGGGATTTTAATCCTGTTCCCGATGCACTATCGCGGCGCGGTGATGAGCTCCATCTGGCGCGTGGTCGGCGTGGTGCTGGGCTGTCTCTATATTCTGGTGGTGCAGCTGATCCTCTACGATCACAGCAGCCATATGCTGCTGATGATGCCGCTGATCGGCCTTGGGCTGGCGTTTGGTGCGCGACTCCACGTGATGGAGAAGGTGGGGGCGGGCGTGGGCTTCTCCAGCATCACCACCATCGGGATAATGTTCGGGCAGAACATGCACCCGGACACTGACCTGGTGTTCAGCGATCTGTACCGCATCACCTCCGTTACCTTTTCGCTGGTGGCGACGCTGACGATGGTCTTTCTGGTGCACCTGATCCTGAACCGCTTCGAGGCGACGCGCTACGTCATCGCGCCGCCCAACGCGGATTAATGTCCCAGCACGGCAGGTAGCTGCGAGAGTAAAAACAGGATCAGGCCAATCGTCCCGCCCACCAGGGTGCCGTTGACGCGGATGAACTGCAGATCCTTGCCAATGTTCAGCTCAATCTGGCGGGACATGTCTTTGGCATCCCAGCTTTTCACCGTGTCGCTGATGTGGCGTGTCAGGAACGCGGCAAAATCCGGCGCGAGGCGATGCGCGGCCTGCTCCAGATGCTCGTTCAGCGAGGCCTGCAGGTTCGCGTCGTTCGTCAGCGTTTCGCCAAACCACAGCCCGGCGTTGGCGATGCGCTGCTTCACGCGCGAGTCCTCGCTTTGCATATCCGCCTTCAGCCACTGGCGCAGGTCGGCCCACATCTCGCCCAGATAGCGGTTAAACGCCTCATCGTTTTTCAGATAGTGCTTGATGTTGTCGGCTTTCGCGGCCATGTCCGGATCGTTTTTCAGCTTGTCGATAAGCTTCAGCGTGGCGCGGTCAAACGCCTGGCGGATCTGGTGCGTGCGGTCGTGGCTGATATCGTCCAGCAGCGTGTTGACCGCGTTCGACACCATCTCCGCGCTTTGATCGCCCAGCCACTCGGTGGGCAGGACCATCGCCTTGCGCGGATGCTCGGTTTTGAGCCAGTGGACGATCTGGTCGGCGATAAAGTCCCGCGTGCTTTCCCGCTGAATTAAAGTAATCAGGCGATTGATGATGGCGTCCAGCAGCACCTGATGGCGATTGTTTTTGGTCATGCTCTCCAGCATCACGGCGCTGGTTTCGGTGAAATCGACCTTGTCGATGGCCTTATGCACCGCGCGTTTGAGCAGGCGCTGAATGCGCCCGTCGTCGGTCAGCTCAAGAAAACCGCTCATCACCTGCATCAGATGCAGCCCGACGCGCTGGGCGTTGTCGGGCTTGCTGAACCAGGCACCAATCATTTGCGCGGGCTCATAGCGGCGAATCAACGCCACCAGCGACTGGGTATCGAGAAACTTCTCCTGCACGAACTGGCCGAGATTGTCGCCGATCCGGTCTTTATTGCGCGGAATAATCGCCGTATGGCGGGAGATAAAGGGAATCGGCACCCGGCGGAACAGCGCGACGACCGCAAACCAGTCAGCCAGCGCGCCGACCATCGCCGCCTCGGCAATGGCCTTGACGCCGCGCACCCAGAAGGTCTGCGGCAGGAACAGGGTGGTGATAAAGGCCGCGGCGGCAACCAGCAGCAGCGACAGCGCCAGCAGCTTGGCGCGTTTGAGTTCAGCTATTTTTTCCATGGGTTAAGGATAGAGGCAAGTGAACCAAAAGTGCAAAACTGGTGTAAGGGGGAGACGCATTCTCAGTGTGAACAAATGGCGTCTATATAAAAAACATATACATCTAAATTATCTATTATTAATTTTTCTATATTTTTTGTGCTTATTTATATTCGGATGTAATGTTTTGTGACCGTCGTAGTCATTTTAACGCTCCTGTTAGCCATAAGATAAAGGGCTATTTATGAAAGGAGATGGTATTGATGACATGGGAGTATAAAGTTTCGACAGGGGTATTGAGCCATAACGGCGAGTTTGTCGCTAACTGCTACAGCGGTGCGGGTGAATCGAAAGATAAGCCAGAGTGTGAAAGTCAACGAAACAGAGGCCCCATTCCCAGAGGTATTTATTTTATTGCCGGGTGGAATAATCATAAAAGTGCAGAGGCTATTATTCTTGAACCTATAGCGGGGACCAATACCTTTGGTCGAGATCATTTTCAAATTCATGGTGATAAAAAAGGTCAGCCGCCAGGTTCTGCATCAGCTGGTTGCATCATTATGAACGGTCAGGACAAGCGTCATATGATTTATGATTCGGGTGATACAATACTGGTGGTGCGATAATGAAGTATATTATTGCGCTATTATTCTTGTGCTTACCGGTGGGTTTATTTGCCAAAAACCACACTCCTGAACAGATCTTGCAGATGATAAACGGCAAAGGCGCCATGTCTGTTGTCGCGGAACTGGATTCAAATGATACGGGTGAGTCGGAATGGTGGAATCATGTGATCCCGGAAATAAGCAAAGGTAGCCATGCCTGGTTAGCCGTTGCGAGTGCCCTTGAACCTGGGGTGGATGCCAGTACTGCTGAAGATCTAAAGGCGGCACTTTCAAATGCTATTCCGCATAACCCTGCGGGCGTTTTGGCAATCTTAAAAGACGATAAGCCGTTACTCACTGTTGAACAAATTTGCGCGTTTGCTAATTTCCCCGAAACGGAGGCAGAGAGTAATAAGCTTTTTGTGGATTCAATCAGGGAGATGTTCAAATTAAAAAGCCCGGAGGGTAAAAGATGTCTCGCCGTTATGATCTCAACTGTCGAACACTCTGTTCCATTCGATAAGGATATGTAAATGGCCATTCCGGGATATATGTCATTAACTGACGATGCGGGTAATAGCATAAAAGGCAGCGTGAAAGTTAAAGACCGTGAAAACCAGATTGAGGTTTTGGGGCTCTATCATAACGTAAGCTATAATTCTGACCTGCATAATGGCAGAGTGTTGAGCAAACGGCAGCATCGTCCCTTTCTTATTGAGAAGGAAATTGATGCATCGAGCGTTTTTCTCTATAAAGCACTCAGCACGGGCGGTACGCTCAGCAAAGCGACTATCGACCTTTACAAAATCAACGATGCCGGTCAGGAGGAAATCTATTTCAGGATAATGCTGGAAGCGGTGAAGGTCGTCACGGTGTTTTCATTAATGCATGACGTGAAAGAGACTTACCATGAAAAACAGGGGCATCTTGAGCTTGTTCTGCTTCGTTATGAAAAGATTACCTGGCATTACCGTGACGGTAACGTTATTCACTCGGATGACTGGGATTATCGGTTAGGGGCATAGAAAACGGCTGATTAGATTCTTTCATATCACCCGCCACAGCACCCACCCGCCAAACCCCATCAGCACTGCCCCCGCCGTGCGCTCAATCCACCACAGCGAACGGCTAAGCTTCTGCTGAATCGCCGATAGCCCCATCAGCGACACCAGCGCCAGATCCCACGCCAGCACCACCATTATCATCCAGACGCCGCAGGTCGCCTGCTGAAGCAGCGTGACGTCCGGCCCCAGTAGCGCCGTCATCAGCGCGAGATAGAACAACGCATTCTTCGGGTTTAACAGCGCCGAACCGAGCCCCAGCAGGATCTGCTTGCGCAGCGAAGGGCGGTGCTGACGAGTTTCATTCAGCGCCAGCGCCTGCGGTCGGCTGCGCACCAGATGCGAGCCGATCCACAGCAGATACAGGGCCCCGCAAAGCTCGATAAGCGTAAACAGCCACGTTAACTGGCGCAGCGCGCTCCAGCCGATAATCACCAGTAAGATATACAGCCCGTTGCCCGCGGCGATGCCGAAGCACAGCCCAGCGCTGCCGCGCAGCCGATAGCGCGCGGCGTAGCCCACCAGCAGGAAGAAGTCCGGGCCCGGGCTTAGCAGGGCGACAAAGTGCGCTAGCGCCAGGGCGAGAAAAGCGGAAGGGAAGAACAGTTCCATAGCAACCTCGGTTAACAATCCGAGGTCAGACTACGGTGATGCAAACGCTATTTATTGTCAGATATTGATCGGCCCGTCGCGTACTGGCGCGGCGTGGCGGCGGTATAGCTGACGAAGGTCTTATGAAAATGGCTCTGATCGGCAAAACCGCTCTGGTAGCTAACGTCAGCGATGTCGTCCCCTGCACGTAGCCGCGCTTTGGCGAACTCCACGCGGGAGATGTTGAGGAAGCTGCCCGGCGTCAGGCCGGTGTCCTGCCGGAAGGTGCGGATCAGCGTCTCCTTGCGCAGCGAGAATCGTTGGGCAAGCTCGTCGAGCGAAGGCGGTGCGGCCAGGTCGGCAAGAAACGCCTGCCGCACGAACTGACTGGTTGAGCGAAGCGCGTCTGCGTTATCCGCGCTGCGGGGAAGGGCTGAAAGCAGCGTGTCCACGGAGGCAGGCGACATCGTCTCAACAATCTCAAGGTAGCGCTTAAAGAGCGTACGGTCGCGAATCACCTGTAGCGCCAGAGGAAGCTCGGTGTCGATATAGAGCATATGATAGCTGCGCGGATTCCCGGCGACGGGATTGCAGCTGTGCGGCGCACAGGCCGGGATCACGATGAGGTCACCGGGGTTAAGGATGTACTCTCTGTCATGACACTCGCAGCAGGTCTGGCCCTCCACAATCGCGCCGATGGAAAGCTGAGGGTGACTGTGGCGTTTGTACGCATGCGTACTCTGCCAGGTACTGCGCAGCTCAAGGCCTGAGGCGCGGTGAAAAGTCTGGCGGACGTGTCGGGTAGCGGTCATATGAACTCCTTCTGGACGTTTTTTATACCACGTCAGCGAACCGTCTGGCAGCGCTTCATTAAGAACCTTCCGGATATACCCAACTTTACGTCCATAGCCAGTCACGTTGACTACCCTTAATACCCTAAGCGGTAAAACAAGGAGATTCGACATGGCTTATCAGACAGTAAATCCTGCCACTAACCAGCTCATCAAAGAATACCCCTCGCATACCGACGCGGATATCGAAGCGGCGCTGAAGGCGGCCGATGCGCTTTATCATTCGGACTGGGCGAAAGGCGACATCAATCAGCGCCTGCCGGTGCTGCATAAGCTTGCCGACCTGATCGACGAGCGCGTGGAGGATCTGGCGAAAATCGCCAGCCAGGAGATGGGTAAGCTCATCGAACAGAGCCGCGGCGAGGTGAAGCTGTGCGCGCAGATCGCCCGCTACTACGCAGACAACGCGAAGCAGTTCCTGGCTCCGGTGAAGTATCAATCCGAACTCGGGGAAGCGTGGGTGGAGCATCATCCCATCGGCGTGCTGATGGCCGTTGAGCCGTGGAACTTCCCCTATTACCAGCTGATGCGCGTCCTGGCACCAAACCTGGCGGCGGGTAACCCGGTCATCGCCAAGCATGCCAGCATCGTGCCGCACTGCGCCGAGACCTTTGCCCATCTGGTTCGCGAGGCGGGCGCGCCGGAAGGGGCGTGGACCAACCTGTTTATCTCGTCCGATCAGGTGGCGAAGATTATCGCTGACGATCGCGTGCAGGGCGCCGCATTAACCGGCTCCGAGAAGGCGGGCAGCGTGGTGGCCGCGCAGGCGGCGAAGCACATCAAGAAATCCACGCTGGAGCTGGGCGGTAACGACGTCTTCGTGGTGCTGGATGATGCAGACCTTGAGAAAGCCGTGAAAATTGGCGTAAATGCGCGCCTCAACAACGCCGGGCAGGTCTGTACCGCGGCGAAGCGCTTTATCCTGCATGAAAAGATTGCGGATACCTTCCTGAGCAAATTCACCGAGGCGTTTAAGCAGGTGAAGATTGGCGATCCGCTGGACGAAAGCACCACGCTGGGGCCGCTGTCGTCGAAAGATGCGCTTGAAACGTTGACCAAACAGGTTCACGAGGCGGTGAAAAACGGCGCGACGCTGCACTATGGCGGCAAGCCGGTGCAGCACGACGGGAGCTTCTTTGAACCGACGATCCTGACGAACATCTCGCGCGACAACCCGGCGTACTTTGAAGAGTTCTTCGGCCCGGTAGCGCAGATGTACGTGGTGAAAAGCGACGACGAGGCGGTCGCGCTGGCGAACGACTCCCACTACGGCCTGGGCGGGGCGGTATTCAGCCAGGATATCGAGCGCGCGAAGAAAATGGCGTCCCGGATCGAGACCGGGATGGTGTATATCAACTGGCTTACCGATACCGCGCCAGAGCTGCCGTTCGGCGGCGTGAAGCGCTCCGGTTACGGTCGCGAGCTGTCGGACCTGGGGATCAAAGAGTTTGTGAACCAGAAGCTGGTGGTGGTGCGTAAGTAAGAGGTAAAAAAAACCTGCCAGACGGCAGGTTTGCTATGAATAACGTCTTCGCCTTTCTTGCCGGGTGGCGCTGCGCTTACCCGGCCTACAATGTGCAACAATTTTAATATATTGCCCCTTTCATTGTAGGCCCGTGCAAGCGTAGCGCCGCCGGGCGAAACGCACAAACAGGCTTAGAAGGACACTCCACCGCCTACATATGCGCCGTCAATCAGCGTGTGGTTAGGACGACCGTCTTTGCCATCAACGCTTACGTGACGATAACCCACCTTCAGCGTCACCGGCTTCACTGGTGTCCAGCTTACGCCGCCGTTCGCTTCAACGTAGTTTTTCACGCTGTTGTTCAGGCCGTCTGGGGCAACATAGCCTTCACCGAATACCCTGATGCTGTCGGTCAGGGCAACGTTCACACCGCCGCCGATCGGGAACGCCACGCCGTTATCGCCTTTCTTCGGGCCAACGTAGAGGGCCTTAGCGCCTGCGTTCAGCATCACCGGGCCGACTTCGAAGTTGTAGCCTGCACCCACGCCACCGGTCGTGGTGCCGTCGTCGGTGTTTTTCAGCCAGCTACCTTCGGTGTACAGACCGGAGGTTGATTTACCCATTTCCACGTTCAGGTTAGTGAAGTTCTTACCCTGCTCAATGCTGCCACCCATGGCCAGTGCGGAGCCTGATACGGCGGTCAGAGCGGAAAGAAGGAGAACGTTGAGCTTTTTCATGAGTTTTTCCTCGTCATCAAATTAATCTGAGGGCACCTTAACAATAGCTGTTTATCTCTGCAAATGTGATTCTTGTCGCGTTTTTATGCTGATTTTGTTGGGTTTTTGAATTTTAAATGTTGGTTTAATGTTGGCCCGGCAAGGAGTCAATACGTAATGCATTCGTGTTTATGAATGGTTCAGGATTTTAATTAAACGTACGCTGAACGAGCCGGGGAATTTAGTTCCTGATGAATTAATTGAGTTTCTAATAATTTCCAAAAGTGTTTCAGTTGTCACAGATAAAGACACAGGTTTACATTTCTGGAGGTGGTTATACGTTCCGCAACGCCGAGTCGCTTTCCGCCATGTCATTTTTCTGACACGTTTATTCTTTACGTTGTTGGCTTCAATTACTGGATGCTAACAATATGAAAAGAAAAATTATTCCTGTGCTTATCGGTTGTGCGCTCTCTTTCTCTGGCCTTGCGGCGCAGCCTACCGCTGAGCGCTATGTCGTCAGTTTCCCTGACGGCTCCCATGTGAAATACAGCGGCGCGTTTGCCGATGCGTTCCCGAACGGGCTCCCGGTGGGGATTGGTTCTGGCCTGCTGTTTACGGGCAAGCAGGGCGATGCACTGACGTTTGCGACCGTGACCGATCGCGGTCCCAACGCCGATGCGCCAAAAATGGGTAAAAACGAAGCCAAAATATTTGTCACGCCAGATTTCGCGCCGCTGCTGATGACCATCCGCGTCCAGAACGGCAAAGCGGAGGCAACGGATGCCCGTCCGCTGCATGACGATAAAGGTGAGATTAACGGTCTGCCGCTGCAAAGCGGCGTGATTGGTTCCACCAATGAAGTGGCGTTCAGCGATACCTTAAAGACGCTCCAGGGTGACAACCGCGGACTGGATACGGAAGGCATCACGCCGGACGGCAAAGGCGGCTACTGGCTGTGCGACGAGTACGGCCCGTTCCTGATTAACGTCGACAGTAAAGGCAAGATCCTTGCGATCCACGGACCGCAGGCCGCGGAAGGCGAAAAATCCATCGCGGGCGGTCTGCCAAACATCATCAAATGGCGCCAGCCCAACCGGGGCTTTGAAGGCCTGACCCGGATGCCGGACGGACGGATTATCGCCGCCGTGCAGAGCACGCTGGATATCGACGGTAAGAGCAAAAAGCAGGCGCTGTTTACTCGTCTGGTGAGCTTCGACCCGGCGACCGGCAAAACCGCGATGTACGGTTACCCTATCGACAGCGCGGCCTATGACAAAAACAGCGACGCCAAAATCGGCGACATCGTGGCGCTTGATAACCAGCACATCCTGCTGATTGAGCAGGGAAGCGATAAAAACGACGGCATGCGTAACCTGATTTACAAGGTGGACCTCAGCAAGGCGAGCGATCTTTCCGCCTTTGACAAGCCGGGCGAGTACCCGGAATTTGATGATGAGAAAAACCTGGCGCAGCGCGGTATTACCCTTGCGTCAAAAACGCAGGTGGTCGATCTCCGCGCGCTGGGCTGGCAGCAGGAGAAGGCTGAAGGGCTGGCGCTGATCGACAGCAAAACGCTTGCGGTGGCGAACGATAACGACTTTGGCGTGAAGGTTGCGATGCAAAACCCGGTCGAGGGCAAGAAGCTCAAGGATTATCGGGTGAATGCGGAAGGCAAGCTGACGCTGGATGATAAACCGGTGGAAACCACGCTCAGCGTGAAGCCGCTGAAGAAGCCGGAGTCGGACAGCGAGTTGTGGATTGTGACGCTGCCGGAGGCGGTGAAATAAGTTTACCGCTCACCCCTCACCCTAACCCTCTCCCCACAGGGGAGAGGGGATTGTTCGGAGCGCATAGTTAAGCGGGGAGGCTATTTCTTCAGCCCCGCAAACGCCGCCCGAATCTCCTCTTCCGGCAGCTGTATACCAATAAACACCATCACGCTGTGCGGCGCTTCATCGCCCCAGGGTCTGTCCCAGTCGGCGCTGTACAGGCGCTGCACGCCCTGGAACAGCAGGCGGTTGGGTTCGCCGTCAATCCACAGCATCCCCTTGTAGCGCAGCAGCTTGTCGGCAAACGACAGCAGCAGGTTCTCCATTACGCGGGAGACTTCGCTGATATCCACCGGATAATCCAGCTCCACCACAATCGACGTCACGTCGTTTTGCTTGTCTCCCATAAAGTGGAAGCGCGGTTTCGCGGTGACGTTCTCCTCCAGCATAAAGCCGTTGGTGTTGAACAGCTGAGACAGATCGATATCGCCGTGCGTTACCGCGTAAATTGGCGCGCGGGAGTTGATGCGCGTCAGGCGCTCGCGAAGTTTAACGCTTTCGCCCGCCACGTCGGTTTTGGTCAGCAGGATGCGGTCGGCGTAGCCCACCTGAGACTGGGCGATGGTGAACTGGTTCATCTGTTCGTCTGCGTGGACCGCATCAACCAGGGCAATCACGCCGTCCAGCAGGTAGCGCTGGCAGAGGATCTCGTGAGAGAAAAAGGTCTGAATAATCGGGCCGGGGTCGGCCATGCCGGTACACTCGATCACCAGCCGGTCAAAGTCGATTTCACCGCGGTCGCGGCTGTCGAGCAGGTCCAGCAGTGCGTCTTCTAATTCGTTAGAGCGGGTGCAGCATATGCAGCCGTTGGTCAGGGTTTTGATCTGCGTGGCGCGATCGCCAATCAGCTGGTCGTCTACCGAGACTTCGCCAAATTCGTTTTCGATGACGGCGATTTTGAAGCCGTGCTGCTCGTTCAGAATGTGGCGCAGCAGGGTGGTTTTACCGGCGCCGAGGAAACCGGTCAGCAGGGTAACGGCAATCGGGGTCATGGTCTCTCCTTTAGCAGCAGCGGACGCCGCCTTCTCCACTTCCGCCGTAGCGCGCTTCCTGACGCTCGCGGAAGAATTCGGTGTAGGTCATGAACGGCTTATCCGGATGGTTGGTCTTCATATGCTCAACGTAGTTGTCATAGTCCGGAATGCCAATCAGCATTTTCGCCGCCTGACCGAGGTATTTTTTTGCTTCGCCTAAGTTACCAAACATAACGTGTCCTGATAAGAAAAAGCCCGGTGGCGCGCAGCGTTCCGGGCCTACAGTACCGTTGTAGGGCGGGTCAGCGCAGCGCCACCCGCCATTGTTTTAGTGATGTGAAGAGGTCTTCACGCCGCCTTCCGGCACCGGCACGTACGGGGTTTCTTTGTCCGTACGGCCTTCAGCGTTACGCACTTTCAACCAGGTTTTGATGCCGTAGAAGATAATGCTATACACCACCACCAGGAACAGAATGCTCAGACCCGCGTTGGTGTAGTTGTTCACCACGATATGGTTCATGTTGGCAATCTGCTGGGCAGTCAGGTCTGCGCCGCCTGCGGCAATTTTCTCTTTGTACTGGTTAGCCATGAAGAAGAAGCCTTCCAGCTGCGGGTTGGCGCTGAACAGCTTCAGGCCAAGCGCCCAGGTGGTGCAGAGCAGCAGCCAAAGCGCAGGGACAACTGTTACCCAGATGTATTTGGTGCGCTTCATCTTCACCAGTACTACGGTGCCGAGCACCAGCGCCACGGCAGCCAGCATCTGGTTGGAGATACCGAACAGCGGCCACAGGCTCTTCACGCCGCCGAGCGGGTCGACAACGCCCTGATACAGCAGGTAGCCCCACAGGCCAACGCAGCCCGCGGTACCGAGAACACCGGCGACCAGAGAGTCGGTTTTCTTCAGGAACGGTACGAAGTTACCCAGCAGATCCTGCAGCATGAAGCGGCCCGCACGGGTACCGGCGTCCAGCGCGGTCAGGATGAACAGCGCTTCGAACAGAATACCGAAGTGGTACCAGAAGCCCATGTCCGCCCACGGCAGCACTTTGTGGAACACGTGTGCGATACCGACAGCCAGCGTCGGTGCGCCACCGGCGCGGTTCAGCACGGACGGTTCACCGATGTCCTTCGCGGTCTGCATGATCTGCTCAGGCGAAATCACGAAGCCCCAGGAGCTGACGGTCGCCGCCGCGTGTGCGCTGGCGTCTTTCAGCTGCGCCATAATCAGCGCCGCGTTGTCGCCGCCCATCTCGTGCAGGTTAGGCATGGTAATGCCGAGACCCGCCGGTGGGGTGTTCATCGCAAAGTACAGACCCGGTTCGATGATGGAC
Organism: Enterobacter sp. 3U4; assembly: GCF_057224565.1. Classification (NCBI taxonomy): domain Bacteria; kingdom Pseudomonadati; phylum Pseudomonadota; class Gammaproteobacteria; order Enterobacterales; family Enterobacteriaceae; genus Enterobacter; species Enterobacter sp. 3U4. The sequence goes on along the minus strand of NZ_CP136665.1, from coordinate 3,355,349 downwards.
GCGGCAACCAGCGCCATGATCGCCACGAAGGACTCCATCAGCATCGCGCCGTAGCCGATCAGGCGTGCGTCTTTCTCGTTCGCCAGCAGCTTAGGCGTGGTACCGGAGGAGATCAGGGCGTGGAAGCCGGAGACCGCACCGCAGGCGATGGTGATGAACAGGAACGGGAACAGGGCGCCTTTCCACAGCGGACCGGTACCGTCGATGTACTGGGTCACAGCAGGCATTTTTAGTTCAGGGTTGATGATCACAATCCCGATTGCCAGCCCGACGATCACGCCGATTTTCAGGAAGGTCGCCAGGTAGTCACGCGGAGCCAGAATCAGCCACACCGGCAGCAGTGCGGAGATAAACGCATAACCAATCAGCGCGAAGGTGATGGTGGTGTCCTTGAAGGTCAGCGCCGGGCCCCAGTACGGGTCGTGCGCAATCACGCCGCCAAAGTAGATGGAGGCCACCAGCAGCACGATACCAATCACCGACACTTCACCCACGCGTCCCGGTCTCAGGAATCGCATGTAGATCCCCATGAACAGCGCAATCGGCACGGTTGAGCAGACGGTGAATACACCCCACGGGCTTTCGGCCAGCGCTTTCACCACGATCAATGCCAGCACCGCGAGGATGATGATCATAATCAGGAAGCAGCCGAACAGGGCGATAGTCCCCGGCACGCGGCCCATCTCCTCTTTGACCATCTCACCCAGAGAGGCACCGTTACGGCGAGAAGAGATAAACAGCACCATAAAGTCCTGCACCGCACCCGCCAGCACCACGCCCGCCAGCAGCCAGAGCGTACCCGGCAGGTAGCCCATCTGCGCGGCCAGTACCGGGCCGACCAGAGGGCCTGCACCGGCGATCGCGGCAAAGTGGTGACCAAACAGCACGTAGCGGTTGGTTGGCACGTAGTTCAGGCCGTCATTGTTAATGACCGCCGGAGTGGCGCGCGTCGGGTCGAGCTTCATGACCTTCTGCGCGATGTACAAGCTGTAGTAGCGATAAGCAACAAGATAGACGGAAACGGACGCGACCACGATCCACAGGGCGCTTACGTGTTCGCCCCGGCGTAATGCGACAACCGCCAGACAAAAAGCGCCGAGGATCCCGAGTAAGGCCCAGGGCACGTGCTTCAGTAGTTTTTTAGTATCCATAGTAAGACCTGGTTTTTTATGTAAAGAAAAAAGGGTCAGGGTTCGTTGTGAGGAGGTATTGATTAATGCTGGAGCGATCGTGCCAGATCCTCGCGCGCGTAAAGGACGGTAAATGAATGAGTGGTTGAAAGTGCCGGGTGAGCGGTCAAAGGCGGCGGCGAGCGGTTTCGGCTCGCCGCCATCAGGCGAAATTATGTGATTGAGATCACTTGATTATTCGGGTTGCGCTCCACGGCCAGATAGCTTTCCAGCGTCCTAATGAGCTTCTCCTTCAGCCAGCTCGGCTCCAGAATCTGAATATGGGGCAGCCAGTAGAACAGCAGCGGCAGGATCTGGTTCTCGTGGGCCGCCTGGCAGCGCAGCGTGACGCCGTCCTGTTGCTCCTCCAGAAGCTCCTGTTCCGGCAGAAGATCGCGGCGCAGGAAGTAATGTGAAATATTATCTTTGATGAATATTTTCACCGCGAAAGTATCTTCGGACACCCAAGGGTCGAGGCTTTTTTCCAGCAGCGCAAGGACATTTCCTTCCGGGGTGAAGGTCGTTTTCTGAATATCAAACCAGCTAATCTGGCTCAATGAGAAGGATTTCAGGCGGCTATTTTCGGTAGCTTGTAAATACCATATATTTTTTTTGTTAATGAGTTTATAGGGATTAATCAGCCGGGTTTTGCCCTTATAAACAATCTGACAAACATTATGGTTTTTAATCGATCTCTCGATTTTCGTTAAATGACGGCGAATATCGCGTTCTACCGTGTGTTCGGCTTCATTCGCAAGAATAAGAATATGGTTTTCGTCAACGCGCGTTTCAAGATTCTGCCAGAATTCCGTATTTCTTTCAGGGAAAAAGCTATCAGCATTCAGAAAGTTAGCCAGAGTGTGATGCAATCCTTGTCCGCCGGGCGATTGTGCAGAATGAATCAGCCGATATAGCCCGTTACCGGTATGTTCAACAATGGGAGAGAGTGCATTTAAATCCCGGTAGACGGTACGCTCGGTAATTTTAAATTTCTCCATTAGCGCACTGCGGTTTACCACACCGTTTAAATGTAGCTCAAGAAGAATATCGACCAGACGTTCAGCCGAGCGGCTCCGCGTCGTTTTAGCCATAAGGTCATCCTGTATATATAGGCATGCGCTGAATGATGCGGGTGCACTGACAGGCGGCGTCAGTATTCAGTCACAGAAAATTTCTCTTATGGGTATATAACGGCGTGATTTAGCGGAAACCTTAGGAGTTTTTGTAGAAAGCGGCGCTGGCCGGAAAAAAAGGCCAGCGCGAGGGGGATTACAAGGCGGCTTCCGCCTCCAGCATGACCGGGTGGAAACGGCGCCTGAAGTAGATCAGGCCGTGTCCCGCGTCACTCAGGATGATGTTTTTAATTTCAACAAGATAAACCAGATGCGTGCCGATGGTTTGTACCTGGCTTATTTCACCTTCAAGGCTGGCCAGCGCGCCCTTCAGCACCGGCTGCGCCAGCGGGCCTTTCTGCCAGCAGGAGAGGGCAAAGCGCTCCTCCATCGTCATTCCGGTCATCCCGGCGAAATGGCGAGCCATGATCTCCTGCTCGTGGTTCAGCACGTTAACGCACAGCCTGCCGTTGCCCTGAAATACCGGGTTCATGGCGCTGTTGGCGTTGATGCACACCATCACTGACGGCGGCGTGTCCGTGACCGAACAGACCGCGGTGGCGGTAATGCCGCAACGGCCCGCCTCGCCCTCGGTGGTGACAACATTAACCGCGGCCGACAGGCTGGCCATCGCATCGCGAAAACGCAAGCGTTGTTCATCTAAATGCATTGCTACCTCCCGCTGCGCTATTTCAGCAGCTTATCCAGCATGTTGATATCGCTGTTATTGTGCAGGTGCGGCACCGTCCAGCCGTGTTGGTCGTATTCGGACATGCAGCGGTCGACCATCGCCATCATCTTGTCCATGTTACCGGAGCTCTGCGCCTGGCGCAGACACTGCAGGCGGATCTCATCCTGGCTGCCGGAGTAGTTAATTTCGTACAGCTCGTGACGACCGCCAAACTCGCTGCCGATGGCATCCCACATCAGTTTCAAAATCTTGATGCGTTCGACGTGATCCATGCCGTTGGAGCCGCGCACGTATTTCGCCAGATACTGGTCGATCTGCGGGTTGTTCAGATCCCGGGCGCTGGACGGCAGGTAGATCAGCCCGGAGGTGACGTTACGCTCGATGATGTTCTTGATCTTGGCGTAGGCCATTGGCGCCATCACGCGGTAGGTCTGCAGCGCGGCGTGATCCGGCAGATACGCGCCGTTGACCCACGGAGTGGCTTCGGAACACATGGAGTCGCTCAGCGCCCAGAACATGTTGCGCCAGGCTACCACTTCGCCGAGATCCGCCTGCACGCCGCGAAACTCCAGGGTGCCGGTACATTCCAGGGATTTCTTCAGCAGGGCGGTGATGAAGTCGAGCTTTACCGCCAGGCGCACGCAGGCCTGCAGCGGGTACATGCGGGCGAAACCGCCCTCCATCGTCCAGCGACGGCAGCGGTCAAAATCGCGGTAGATCAGCACGTTTTCCCACGGGATCAGCACGTGATCCATCACCAGGATGGCATCGTTCTCATCGAAGCGGCTGGAGAGCGGGTAGTCGTACGGGGATCCGGTTGCGCCTGCCACCATCTCGTAGGAGGCGCGGGAGATGAGCTTCACGCCCTCGGCATCCATCGGCGCGACGAACATCAGCGCGAAGTCCGGGTTTTCGCCCATCACCTGCGCGGAGCCGAAGCCGATCATGTTGTAGTGGGTCAGGGCGGAGTTGGTGGCCACCACTTTCGCGCCGCTGACGATAATCCCGGCGTCGGTCTCTTTCTCCAGCTTGATGTAAACGTCTTTTACCTCGTCCGCCGGCTTGTGGCGGTCGATCGGCGGGTTAACGATAGCGTGGTTGAAGTACAGGCCGGTTTCCTGAATGCGGGTGTACCAGTTGCGGGCGTTCTGCTCGAACTGGCCGTAGAAGGCCGGGTTGGCGCCGAGGGCGCAGCCGAACGCGGCTTTGTAGTCCGGCGTACGGCCCATCCAGCCGTAGCTCAGGCGAGACCACTCGGCGATGGCATCGCGCTGCTGGCGCAGGTCGTCGGCGCTTTTCGCCACGCGGAAGAACTTGTGGGTATAGCCGCCGCTGCCGGTGTCGGTGCCCCAGCACAGCGTGTCCTGCATATCCGGCTTGTGCAGCGCGTCGTACATCTGCGCGATGGAGGCCGCCGCATTGCGAAACGCCGGATGGGTGGTGACGTCTTTGACGCGCTCGCCGTAGATATAAATCTCACGACCGTCCTGCAGGCTTTTTAAATACTCTTCACCGGTTAACGGGCGTTTGGCGTCAGCGCGGAACTCTTCAGGCTTCATAGGGGACCTCGTATCGGAATTGGGGTTGTTAAATTTATGTTTTGTTTTTGTTGTTTAATTGAAGCCTGAGAGGGACGTAACGTGAAGGGACGATTGGGACAACGGCGGGTACTTTTCGGGCGGGATGTGGTTTTGTGATCTGTGCGCCTTTTCGGCGGGTGGCGCTGCGCTTACCCGCCCTACGAACCGTGATACGTTCAGGAAACCGGTACTTTCTGCGCCCGATACGCGCTCGGCGAGCATCCCACTAAGCGGTTAAAAAAGCGGGCGAAATAGGCCGGATCTTTGAACCCCAGCTGCCAGGCAATTTCGCTGACGGTGCTGTCGGAGAAGAGCAGCAAGCGTCTGGCCTCCCGCAGCTGGCGGTCGAAGATCAGGCGTTTTGGCGGGCGGTTGGCGAAGCGGCGGCAGATATCGGTCAGGCGGGATTCGGTCAGGTGCAGCTCGCTGGCGTATTCCGGCACCGTCCAGTGCTGGTGGTAGTGGCTGTCGATCAGCTGGGTAAAGCGCTGGAACAGCTTCAGCTCGCCGCGCATGCCGCCTGAGGCGTGGTCGTCGAGCTTCGCGTTGCGCAGCAGCAGGGTAAACACCGCCTGCGCCAGCAGGACTAGGGTATGCTCGCGCCCGGGCAGCTGCTCCGTGGATTCCCGGGCGATCAGCTGCCAGTAGTGCTTCAGCGCCGCCAGCTCGTCCGGCTTATCCGCCAGCGAGAGGCAGATCCCCGGCAGGCCAAACGCCTCCCGCGTGCCGGGATAGAGCACCTCCAGCAGCGGCCAGATCAGCTCCTCGCGCACCGTCAGCACGTGACCGTCGCTGTCGGATTCGGTGATAAACGCGTGCGGCACCGACGGCGGCGTGAGGACAAACAGCGGCGCCTGCACCGAATAGCGGTGATCGTCGAGCTGGAGCTCAATCTGTCCGGTATCGAGAAAGTGCATCTGAAAATACTGGTCGTGACGATGCGCCTGCATGTCGCGGCCAAAAAAGGCCGCCATGCGGGCGAACGACTGGTAGTGCACATCGTCGGTGCCCAGACTTTCGTCGTACTCCTTGCTGATATCGATGTTGGTAATTGGGCTCTGGCACATACCCGCTCCCTAGTGGATCTTCTGCGCCGCGATGCCCGGCTCGCGTTCAAGGCTTTCGCGCTGCGTCATCGGAATGCGCGTCAGTACCAGCGCGCCGACCACCAGCAGCCCGGCCACAAACCACAGCCCCGAGCTGAAGCTGCCGGTCGCGTCGCGCAGGATCCCAATCAGCAGCGGGCTGACGGCGGATCCGACGTTGCCGATAGCGTTGATCACCGCCAGCGCCACCGCGCGGGACTGCAGGCTAATAACCCGATCCGGCGTGGTCCAGAATATCGCCATGGCGGTAAACGATCCGGTTGAGGCCATGATGATGCCAAGCAGCTGGATCAGGCTGTGATCGGTGGCCGAGGCCAGCATCCATCCCGCCGCCGCGAACAGGTACGGCAGGATGGTGTGCTTTTTTCGCTCTTTCAGCCTGTCGGAACGGCGGCTCCACCAGATCATCCCGAGGATGGTGCAGAACTGCGGGATTGCCGCCAGCAGGCCGATGACGATATTGCTGCTCCCCGTGTTGAAGCTTTGCAGGATCTGCGGCGTCCAGATGTTGATCGCGCTCAGCGTGTTGGTCAGGCAGAAGTAGGCCAGCGTGTAGAGCAGCACCGCCGGGGTCAGCACCTCGCGCAGCGTCGAACGCGGCGTGATGGATTGGGCAATGGCGACCTCCTGCTCCCGGGCTATCATCGTTTTCAGCGCCTGTTTTTCGTCGTCGTCCAGCCAGGTGGCCTGATCCGGCGTGTCGTTGAGGTAAAACCAGGTCACCACGCCGAGCACCACCGACGGCAGCCCTTCAAGCAGGAACAGCCACTGCCATCCTTTGAGGTTCCACAGTCCGTCCATCGCCAGAATGTACCCGGAGAGGATCGAGCCGAGCATCATGGTCACCGGCATGGCGATCATAAACAGCGCGTTGGCGCGGGCGCGGTGATAGGCCGGGAACCACCAGGTTAGATAGACCAGAATACCCGGCAGGAAACCGGCTTCGGCAATGCCCACCAGCATGCGTAAAACATAGAGCGTGTGAGGGCTGGTGGCGAACATGGTGCAGGTGGAGGCAATGCCCCACACCACCATGATCCCGGCGATCCAGCGGCGTGCACCGATCTTCGCCAGCATGATATTGCTCGGGATCCCGCACAGCACGTAGGTGACGTAAAACAGCGTCGCGGCCAGGCCAAACATGGTTGACGTGAGGCCCAGATCTTTACCCATCGTCAGCCCGGCGAAGCCGATGTTGATGCGATCGAGGAACGAGAAGACAAACAGAATAAAGAGAAAGACGATCAGGCGGCGGAACAGCTTGTGAATGACGCGGTGTTCAACAGCTTTATTATCATGGGTTTGAAGGGTAGAGGTCGTCATGGTGCGCTCCAGATCTTACGTTTAGTAGACGGATTTATTGTTATGAACTGACGTAACCGGTGTTTCGATAAAGCGTGCCGCCAGCGCTTCCGCGCCGCGGGCAAGCAGGGTAGTGTCGACCCCGACGGCAACAAACAGCGCGCCGAGTTCAAGGTAGCGTTTTGCCAGCGTTTCATTCGCCATCAGGATGCCGGGGGCTTTACCGGCAGCGCGTATCTGCGCGATCGCCTGCTCAATGGCGGCCTGCACCTCCGGGTGCTGCGGATTGCCGGCAAAGCCCATATCGGCGCTCAGATCCGCCGGGCCGATAAACACGCCGTCGACGCCTCCCACGTCCAGGATCTGCGGCAGGTTTTTCAGCGCCTCGCGGGTTTCAATTTGCACCAGCACGCACATGGCGTCGTTGGCCTGCTGCAGGTAATCGGGAATGCGGTTCCAGCGCGACGCGCGCGCCAGGGCGCTGCCGACGCCGCGAATACCCGCAGGCGGGTAGCGGGTGGAACGTACCGCCAGCCGCGCTTCGTCGGCGTTTTGCACCATCGGCACCAGCAGGGTTTGCGCGCCCACGTCCAGCAGCTGTTTGATCTGCACCGGGTCGTTCCACGACGGGCGCACCACCGGCTGGCTCGGATAAGGGGCGATGGCCTGCAGCTGGGTTAAGACGGTCTGCACGCTGTTTGGCGCGTGCTCGCCGTCGATCAGCAGCCAGTCAAAGCCTGCTCCGGCCAGCAGCTCGGCGCTGTAGCTGCTGGTCAGCCCCAGCCATAAGCCAATTTGCGGACGGCCTGCTTCCAGCGCCGCTTTAAATGCGTTTTGCATCGTGCTCTCCTAGACAAAGCGGCAGCTGATGGAGCCCATGTTGCCGTAGTCGACGTGGAAGGTGTCGCCTCTGCTGGCGGGCACCGGGCGGGTAAACGAGCCGCCGAGAACGATCTGGCCAGGCTCTAGCTGCACGTCGTACGGCGCCAGCTTGTTGGCCAGCCACGCCACGCCGTTGGCCGGGTGGTTAAGCACGCCTGCGGCCACGCCGGTCTCTTCGATCACGCCGTTGCGGTAGAGCAGGGCGGAGATCCAGCGCAGATCCAGCTCGTCGGGCTTGATAGGACGGCCGCCGAGGATCACGCCCGCGTTGGCGGCGTTATCGGAGATGGTGTCAAATACCTTGCGCGGACGCTGGGTTTCCGGGTCAACGTTGTGGCAGCGGGCGTCGATCAGCTCCAGCGCGGGGATGACGTAATCCGTGGCGTTATAGACGTCGAAGATCGTGCAGTTCGGTCCGCGCAGCGGCTTTGCCAGCACGAAGGCCAGCTCCACTTCAATGCGCGGAACGATGAAGCGATCGACGGGAATGTCGCTGCCATCGTGGAAGAACATGTCGTCCAGCAGCGCACCGTAGTCCGGCTCGCCGATCTGCGAGCTGGCCTGCATCGCTTTGGAGGTGAGGCCGATCTTGTGGCCTTTCAGCACGCGGCCTTCGGCAATTTTCAGGCTGACCCATTCGCGCTGGACGGCGTAGGCGTCTTCAATGGTGATCTCCGGGTAGTCCAGCGAGATCGCGCGGATCTGCTCCCGGGACTGTTCCGCCTGATGCAGACGATGGGCGATCAGGGTATGGGTGTGTTTATCGAGCATGGCGATATCCTTTGTGCGGCTGTTGCCGGGTAGCGCTTCGCTTACCCGGTCTACGTTCGGGGCCGTTGTAGGCCCGGTAAGCGAAGCGCCACCGGGCAAGCAGACGGCTACTTAAACAATGCGTGCACGTTGTTCTGTTTGTAATTAAGCGTTGGGTGCAGTTCGTCGAGCTCGAACGACAGCGCCAGATAGCGGGCGGCCATCAGCTCCGCGAAGTGCGCTTTGATAAGCTCAAACAGCATCTCCCCCACGGCTTCCCGGCTCTCCAGACTGCGCCCCGCGCCAATCTTCAGCGTCATATGCGCAAAGGCGTAATCGTGTTTTCCGTCGGCCATCTGCCAGGTGTCCAGCCAGTGGGCGCGGCTGCGGATACCGCCGAGCGGGAAGATGCCCGTGGCGGCGAGCGCCTCGTTCACTTTGGCAAACAGCCCCGGCAGGTCGGCCTGCTGGCGTATGTTGTCGGTACATTCAGCAATAAAGTGCGGCATGGTGGCTCCTTACGCGGGCAGGGGGAAAACGGCGTTGACCTGGCCGGTGCCGGAGCTGGCGAACAGCTCGGTGAGAAACTCCACCTTGCCGTCGTATTTGTCCCAGCCGAGCATGCCCAGCAGCATCACCGTGTCGTGCATGTTGCCCTCGCCGTAGCAGTAGTCGGCGTACTCCGGCAGCATGCTGCAGAATTCTTTGAACTGGCCTTCACGCCACAGCTTCACCACGCGCTCGTCCATCTGGCGGTCGAACTCGCGGGTGTAGCTGTTCATCCCTTCCTCGGCGCGCTGATCGTCGATAAAGCGGTGCGACAGCGAGCCGCTGGCGAGCACCGCCACGGTGCCGTCGTATTTCTCAATGGCGCTGACGATGGCCTCGCCCAGCCTGCGGCTGTCGGCGAAGTCGTGAACCGTGCAGAACGCCGAGATGGAGACCACTTTGAAGTGCTTATCCGCGTTCATGTAGCGCATCGGCACCAGCGTGCCGTACTCCAGCTTCAGGCTCGGAATGTTGTGCGCTTTGGCGCGTACGCCAAGCTTCACCGCCTCGTCGGCAATCAGCTGGCCGAGTTCCGGGTTGCCGTCGTAGTCGTAGGTCATGTCGCGGATAAAGTGCGGCAGCTCGTTGCTGGTGTAGACGCCCGCAAAATGGTCCGCACAGTTGATGTGGTACGCGCTGTTCACCAGCCAGTGGGTGTCGAACACGATAATGGTATCGACGCCCAGCTCCCGGCAGCGCTTGCTAATCTCTTTGTGTCCGTCGATAGCGCCCTGGCGGCAGCCGTGGTTTTTACCCGGCAGCTCGGAGAGGTACATCGACGGCACGTGGGTGATTTTTGCCGCTAACGCTAATTTACCCATTTTCAGATCCCCCACTTTGGAATCGGATGGTCGCCCATGGAGATGCAGACGTTCTTCATCTCTGCGAACACTTCGAAGCTGTACTCGCCGCCCTCGCGGCCGGTGCCGGAGGCCTTCACGCCGCCAAACGGCTGGCGCAGATCGCGCACGTTCTGGGTGTTGACGAACACCATGCCCGCTTCGATGCTGCGCGCCAGACGCAGCACCTTGCTGACGTCCTGGGTCCAGATATACGACGCCAGGCCGTACTCCACGTCGTTGGCCAGCCGCAGTCCTTCCGCTTCGTCCTTGAACGGCAGCAGGCATGCTACCGGTCCGAAGATCTCCTCCTGCGCTACGCGCATGCGGTTATCAACGTCCGCCAGCACGGTCGGGCGCAGGAAGTTGCCGCCCTTCAGGTGCGCAGGCAGGTCGGTCGGTTTGTCAGGGCCGCCCGCCAGCAGGGTTGCACCCTCTTCAATACCGAGGCGGATGTAGCCGGAGACTTTTTCCCAGTGCTGCTTGCTGATGAGTGCGCCAATCTGGGTGTTTGGATCGGTCGGGTCGCCCACGCGCAGGCGGTTGGCGCGTTCGGCAAAACGTTTGACGAATTCCGGGTAGATGCTCTGCTGGATAAAGATGCGCGAGCCTGCGGTGCAGCGCTCGCCGTTGATGGAGAAGATGGTGAACAGGGCGGCGTCCAGCGCGCGCTCGATGTCGGCATCCTCAAAGATCAGCACCGGGGATTTGCCGCCCAGCTCCATGGAGTACTTCTTCAGCCCGGCGTTTTTCATGATGTTGCGCCCGGTGGCGGTGCCGCCGGTGAAGGAGACGGCGCGCACGTCGTGATGGCGCACCAGCGCGTCGCCTGCCGTTGCGCCGTAGCCCTGCACCACGTTGAGTACGCCCGCCGGAATACCCGCTTCGAGGGCCAGCTCGCCCAGACGGTCGGCGGTCAGCGGGGAGAGCTCGGACATCTTCAGCACCGCGGTATTACCTAAGGCCAGACAGGGCGCGACCTTCCAGGTGGCGGTCATAAACGGCACGTTCCACGGCGACACCAGCGCGCAGACGCCCACCGGCTGCACCAGGGTGTAGTTGAGCATCTTGTCGTCGACCGGGTAGGTTTTGCCGTTCATCTGCTGACACACTTCGGCGAAGAACTCGAAGTTGTGCGAGGCGCGGGGGATCAGCACGTTTTTGGTCTGGTGGATCGGCAGGCCGGTGTCGGCGGTTTCCATGGCGGCGATCTCCGGTACGTTCTGGTCGATCAGATCGCCCAGACGACGCATCAGGCGCGCGCGCTCCTTCATCGGCAGATTAGCCCACTTCGGGAACGCCTCTTTGGCGGCGGCGACGGCCTGGTGAATTTCAGCCTCGCCGCCGGAGACGACTTCCGCTAATACCTCGCCGGAGGCCGGGTTGGTGGTGTGGAAGTACTCGCTTCCCGCGACGTTTTTACCGTTGATCCAGTGGTTAATCTTTTTCATTTTGCCGTCTCCTCACTCACAATTCGGTTCACCAGGCGTCCAACGCCTTCGACTTCCACCACCACTTCATCGCCCGGTACCACGTCGGACAGCCCCTTCGGCGTGCCGGTGGCAATCATGTCGCCCGGCTGCAGGGTCATAAAGTCGCTCAGGTATGCAATCAGGTACGGGATGCTGAAGATCAGATCCGCCGTGGTGCCTTCCTGACGCAGCTCGCCGTTAACGAAGGTGCGCAGGGCGAGGTTGTGCGGGTCGGGAATGGCCTCTTTTGGCACGACGTTTGGGGAAATGGGGGTCAGCCCGTCGCGGCTTTTCACCCGCAGGTTCGGGCGGTAGTAGTTTTCCAGGTAGTCGCGGATGGCGTAGTCGTTGCAGACCGTATAGCCCGCAACATAGTCCATCGCCTCGGCTTCGCTCACCTTACGGGCGGTTTTGCCGATGACCACCACCAGCTCCGCTTCATAGTGCATGTACTCGATGTTGTTCGGGCGCACCGACGTCTGGTTGTCGCCGTTGAAGGTGTTCGGCGCTTTGATAAAGACCAGCGGCTCGGTGGGCGGCTTGAAGTCCAGCTCGCTGGCGTGATCGGCATAGTTCAGACCGAGGGCAAACAGCGTGGCGTGCGGCGGCGTGCGGTGCGTGCTAGCGACGTCGCGCTCATCCACCACCGGGTTTTCCAGCGGCGGAAACCCCTCCGCCAGAATACGCACCCGATCGCCCGGGCGGACCTCAACGCGGCTTTGCGGAGTACCGAGCAGGATCGCATCGCCGGGATTAAGGGTGGCGAACTCGCTCAGGGCGCTCAGCAGTTCGGCGGCGCTTCGCTGCAGATCGGCCGTGTTCCAGTGGTCCGCTTCGCGGCCGTTGATCTCGGTGATGATGGTCAGGTTATCCACGTTATCAACGGCGACAAGTTCGCCGAGCGGGCAAAATCCGTCCCGGCATTTAGCCTTGATGGCCGGGCGGTAGAAGCTCTCTTCCGGCAGGCTCACTTCGTTGGCGAGCGCATACCCCGCGATGTACTCCGCGGCGTCCTCCACGCGCACCTTGCTGGCGGTTTTGCCCACTACCAGCGCCACCGTGGCGCCGCTCAGCACCGTTTCCCCCTGCGGGAACGGAATGGGCTCGCCCGCGCGAATCACCGTGTTATGCGGTTTGATAAACCACACCGCCGTTTTCGGCGGCGTGTTGTAGGGGGCTTTTTCAAACGCCTCGCGCCAGGCTTCACGCTGGCTTCGATGGTTGAGAGCGACGGCAAAAACGGTACCTTTCATTCATATACTCCTCATCCCGTTAGTCCGGGTTATGATTTCGTTAATATGTTAATGATCTGGTTTTATGCTTTTGCTGTTTATTTCGCAATCAGAAGTGAAAAATTTGTGATATGAATAACAATAAATTTACATATTGGTTTTTATTTATATTTAAATCAGTTTGTTAAGAAAATCGAATGGTTTCTGTTAGACTTTTTGACGGAAAACGTGTTGTTTATAAAAGCATCTTTTAGTGATTGTTTACTTGTTAATGACTAGCGGGGAGAGGCTATGCATGATTCATTAACCATCGCGCTGCTGCAGGCGCGGGAAGCGGCGATGTCGTACTTCCGCCCGATCGTGAAGCGCCATAACCTGACCGAGCAGCAGTGGCGCATTGTGCGCGTGCTGGCTGAACATCCGTCGATGGATTTTCACGATCTGGCGTTTCGCACCTGCATCCTGCGCCCGAGCCTGACGGGCATTTTGACGCGGATGGAGCGTGACGGCCTGGTGCTGCGCTTAAAGCCGGTGAACGACCAGCGCAAGCTGTACGTGTCGCTGACCAAAGAGGGGAATGCGCTGTATGAACACGCCCAGGCGCAGGTCGAAGAGGCGTATCAGCAAATTGAGGCGGAATACACGCCGGAGAAGATGAAACAGCTGACGGCGCTGCTGGAAGAGTTTATTGAACTCGGAAACCGGCATAACGCAGCGCGGGAAGAAGAGTAAAAACCACAAATTCCAGGATGAATTTCGTAAAGTTTTCCCTTTCCAGGCCGAAAATTCTGTATCTGTCTGAGGAAAGAGAAAACATGTTAAACCGTATCAAGATTGTCACCAGCTTAATGCTGGTTTTAGCGATATTTGGCCTTTTACAACTCACATCCGGTGGTCTTTTCTTTAATGCCCTTAAGAATGACAAAGAGAATTTCACCGTCCTGCAAACCATTCGCCAGCAACAGTCCACGCTGAACGCCAGCTGGGTAGCGTTGCTGCAAACCCGTAATACCCTGAACCGCGCGGGTATCCGCTACATGATGGACCAGAGTAATATCGGCAGCGGCGCGACCGTGAACGATTTGATGCAAATTGCCTCTGCGTCTCTGAAACAGGCGGAAAAAAACTGGGCTGCCTACGAAGCCCTGCCGCGCGATCCGCGTCAAAGCGATGCGGATGCCATGGAGATCAAGCGTAACTACGATATCTACCACGGCGCGCTGGCGGAGCTGATTCAGCTGCTGGGCGCGGGCAAAATCAACGCCTTCTTCGACCAGCCGACCCAGAGCTATCAGGACGGTTTTGAGAAGCAGTACGTGAGCTACCTGCAGCAGAACGACAAGCTGTATCAGACGGCGGTCGAAGACAGCAACAGCTCCTTCAGCCAGGCTATCTGGGTGCTGATCAGCGTCCTGATTGCCGTGCTGGTGGTGATTGTGGCCGTCTGGCTGAACATCAAGCAGACGCTGATCTCTCCGCTGAATCGTCTGATCGACAACATTCGCCATATCGCCAGCGGCGACCTGGTGAAGCGCATTGAGGTTCAGGGCACCAACGAGATGGGTGAACTGGCCGACTCGCTGCGCCATATGCAGGGCGAGCTGGTGCGTACCGTTGGCGACGTGCGTAACGGCGCGAATGCGATCTACAGCGGCGCGAGCGAAATTGCGATGGGCAACAACGACCTCTCCTCCCGTACTGAACAGCAGGCCGCTTCCCTGGAAGAGACCGCTGCCAGCATGGAGCAGCTGACGGCGACCGTTAAGCAGAACGCAGAGAACGCCCGTCAGGCGAGCCATCTTGCCCTGAGCGCCTCCGAAACCGCGCAGAAAGGCGGCAAAGTGGTGGATAACGTGGTGCAGACCATGCGCGATATCGCCGGCAGTTCGCAGAAAATTGCCGACATTATCAGCGTGATCGACGGCATTGCTTTCCAGACCAACATCCTGGCACTGAACGCGGCGGTAGAAGCGGCGCGTGCGGGCGAGCAGGGCCGTGGTTTTGCGGTGGTAGCAGGTGAAGTGCGTAACCTGGCCCAGCGCAGCGCCCAGGCAGCACGCGAGATCAAGAGCCTGATTGAAGACTCCGTGGGTCGCGTGGAAGTGGGTTCAACGCTGGTAGAAAGTGCCGGTGAAACCATGGGCGAGATCGTGAATGCGGTTACCCGCGTCACGGACATCATGGGTGAAATCGCCTCTGCGTCTGACGAGCAGAGCCGCGGTATCGACCAGGTAGGGCTGGCGGTGGCTGAGATGGATCGCGTGACCCAGCAGAACGCCTCGCTGGTAGAGGAATCTGCCGCAGCGGCAGCCGCACTGGAAGAGCAGGCAAGCCGTCTGACTCAGGCCGTGGCGGTGTTCCGCATTCAGCAGGAGCAGATGAAAGCCCGCGAATTCGCTTCTGCGAAAACCGTTGCAGCACCGGCGATGGCGCGTAAAACGGTTACCGCTGATGCTGGTGATAACTGGGAAACGTTCTAACGCCGTAAGTTGTGCCGGGTGGCGGCTGCGCCTTACCCGGCCTACGGTTTAGGGTTTTGTAGGCCCGGTAAGCGCAGCGCCACCGGGCGATATTACAGAGGCAGGCGCATGGCGCAGCGCGTTTCATACACGAAACCGTGCGCTGTCTCTTCTTCCCTTTTCTGACGCAGTTCAGGCGTCAGCGTCGTCATTTTTTCAAACCCCAGCCGCGCATAGAACGGCGCATTCCATGGTACGTCCCTGAACGTCGTCAACGTCAGCGCTGTCAGCCCCCTGTTACGCGCATGATCTGCCGCGCGGGCGATTAGCTGCCTGCCGATCCCTTTTCCCTGCCAGTTCAGATCAACCGAGAGTTCGACAATAAACAGTGATGATGGATGGGGTTCAGCAAGGATAAACCCGACGGGCTGGTCGTTCGCCAGCGCCAGCCAGCTTAGCCCGCGTTCGACATAGCCGAGGTGTTGCTCAGCGGAAATGACCTCGCCATCGGCAAGCCAGGCGAGTTCCGGAACGTCACGGAAGCGCCCGGCCGCCGCGCGTTCAATGGCGGACAGGGCGGCAACGTCTTTGAGGGTGGTGGGGCGAATGCGAATATTCATGGCGGCAAGTATAGCCTGACCCGTCGACATTATTCCGAGCAGATCAGCACCGGCGAATAGAAATTGCTGATCACCAGCGCGTCTTCCGGCGTGCGCTCGATCGTCAGAAGCCTTTTATTGCCCAGCGTCAGGCCGGCAACGTATTTTTCAAAGACCCCGGGCGGCATGGCGTCATGGCTAAAACGCTCCACTTTTTGAATAACGATCTCATACAGCTCGCCCTCCACGTGACGCCATTTAAACATCTCCTGGCGGGAAACCTCCCAGCTTCGCGGGGCATTCACTACGCTGCCGTTAACCGTGATGTACCCCGTTTTGTCGGGATGAAAACGCATAATGATCTCACCGTCAAAGGTGAAATCGTGGCTGTCGCGCCGGTCAGAGAAGGTCAGGTTTCCGTCGCAGGCCACCGACAGCGGGGGAGTGTGAAAGTACCATGCCAGCACGGTGCCCAGCAGCAGCAGGTTGAGGAGCAGGATCAGCCAAACTTTTTTGTGTCTCATATCACCACTCGTAATAGTAAAGCGTACGACAGGCGCTGGCTTTACCCTGCGTGAGGGAACATTGGGAGAGCACCAGCCGCCCTTCGTGGCCGTAGAAAAGCGTTCTCTGAATGTGCATGTAGAAAATTGAGTTTTTCAGGCACGGAAGATGGCCGTCCTTCTGAAGCGTTTGCGCCAGCGTAATCGCCTTCCCGTGAAACACGTCCGCCAGCGGCGTAAAGGTGTAGACCGGACAGGTGCCAATATGCGTCAGCAGATGGATCTCCCTCTGTGAGTTTTCTGGCTTGATCAGCGCGATCCAGAGGCATAGCGAAACGACGACCAGCGTGAGCGCGCCGCAGAACAGCCATTCCGGGCGAATGCGCCATGCAGGTTTTGCCGTTTCGGCGGTCGGCGGGGCCTCCTCCAGCGGAGTGACCGTGACGTCCGCGCTGAGCATAAAGCCCGTTTTCGGTACGGTAACGATAAGGAGCTCGTCGGGAAGAAGGGTCGCCAGCATCTTGCGCAGAATGCTGATGTACTGGTTTAAGGAGTTGTTTGACCCCTGCAGCCCTCGGCGATCCCAGACTTCCTGGAGAAAGGTTTCCCGTTCAACCACGTTCCCATGATGCTGAACCAGCAGCCTCATGATGGTATTGGCCGTACAGGTGAGGAGCTGCGCATCCTCATCCGGCGCATTGATAAGAGAAACAGAACCGTCCTCGTCGTTGTAGACGATGGCGTCAGCAAGCAGGTATTTCATAAGTTCTTGTAATTAAAACAGAGATAACGAATAAAAAGAGAAGGTTTACACCTTCCGGGCAGCACTGCTGGCTATTTTAACGCCACTGTTACCGATAACATTGATCCAGACAGGATTTTGGGTGATTTAATAAGTCAGGGTGATAATCACGTCATCAATAAATTCCCCGGTGCCGGTTAGCGGCTGCGCCGGAACCTCGCCGTATACGGTGTAGTTCTGGGTGCCGCCTTCGGGATTCGTGACCTGCAGCGCATCGCCGCTGCTTTGATCTCCCCAGCGTTGCGTGGCCGCCGCATCCTGCCAGAGCCCGTAGCGCAGGCACTGGCCCTCGCTGTTGCAGAGCTGCCGCTGATTACCGCTGGCATGGTTGCCTTTGCCCATCGCAAGGGTGAACGCGGTTCCGGCCGGACAGCGCGTGGTGAGGGTGGCGGTAGATCGCGTCGGGCGCAGGGTAGCGGTGCTGGTCAGGGTGCCGAAGTTAAGCGGCGTCACACGCTCGATGTAGCACCCCTGGCTGATTTCGGCCTGCGCGCTGGTGCCGCCCTGCACCTGCTCCCCCTCTGCCGAACCGTCCGAGCAGTTTTGCAGCGCATCCTGACGCAGGGCGCTGTGCCAGGCGATGCGCAGATTCATGTTGTAGTTGTAATAGTGGTAGGCCGGAAGCTGGCTTTGCCCTGCCGGAATGGTGGCGACAAGCGGAAAGGTACCGCTGACGTTGGCATTGCTTTCCGCGGCCAGAGTCTGCTGAATCAGGTTCCCGCTGCTGGCAGGCCCCAGCTCCTGAGAGCGCGCTGCGCCGTTAAGCAGGCGGAAGAGGAGGGTGTACTGTTTCCCCTCCTGATCCCCCGGCGAGATCATCTCAAAGGGCGGGGCGTCTACGCTGCTCAGACAGACGTTGAGATATTCCGTCCTGCCCTCGTTGTCGGCCTGGCAGCTAAATTTGACCTCGGTGTTGACGGAGGTGGAATTGCCCGCCACGACGTTGCCAAAGTTAATGGCGGGCATGGAGGTTATCCAGCAGGCTGCCGCCATTGCCTTCACGGACACGACGAGCAGCAATAATAACGGCGCTCTTAATGACACAGTTGTTCTCCGATATTCTGTATAGATGACGCGGTACGCGGCGCCGGAAGCGTGACCCGGCACTCCCCCTCACCGGTCTTCACCACCAGCTCACCCGGCAGGGGCGGGTCTTCAAGCCAGATAAAGCCGTCGCGTCCAACGATGGTGGCACCCTTCGGCGTTGACACGACGCTGCCCAGCGGGAGCGGCCTGCGGCGGCTGTCGACCAGCCGGGCCTGAACCGTGACGGCGTGATGGACGTTAAAATCGACTTTCACCGCGCTGCTGTTGCCCGGCCTGGCATGCATGTCGGTGACGGGGGCGATCACATCGGCAGGCAGGTCGAGCGGGTTAATGCTGACTTTGCTGTTGTGGTAGCGCGGCAGGTCGGTCAGCAGGAGATAACCGTCCTCATCCGTTTCACCGGCCGGGCGGTTTTCCAGCATCACCGGTACGTGCCCAACGCCGTGCGTGGACACCAGCGCCATGCCCTGCTGGATGTAGCGCAGCGCGTGCAGGCTGCCGTCCAGCAGCGTCAGACTGCCTTCGGCGGAGGCATACTTATTGCCCTGGCTGGCACCTTGCTGCAGCCCAGCGTGCCATTCGCCCGCTCGGCCCAGATAGCCTACGTCCGCATATCTTTCACGCCGTTCGCCAAAGCCCTGGC
This sequence comes from Enterobacter sp. 3U4, assembly GCF_057224565.1. NCBI lineage: Bacteria > Pseudomonadati > Pseudomonadota > Gammaproteobacteria > Enterobacterales > Enterobacteriaceae > Enterobacter > Enterobacter sp. 3U4. The sequence goes on along the minus strand of NZ_CP136665.1, from coordinate 3,336,612 downwards.
CCAGCGCCCATGACCAGCCGCCGGTCTCATCGTCCGGCTGGTGACGGTAATCCATGCGCGGCGTATCCCGGCTGGCCTGAACGGAGAGCGTGTCCTCGCGACCCAATGGGACGGAAAGCAGCAGCTGAACGTGACTCGACGCATCCGTAAACGAGCGGGTATAGCTTAGCGTGGTGGAGATGTGTGCCGGCAGCGACACCGACCAGGAGGCGTTGAGGTAGCGCTCTGTACTGCCCTGAATGTTCTGCTGTACCCAGCCCGCGCCCACGGTGCCGAAGTGGGGGACGGACTGGCTTACCCACACGCTGTCGCTGCGTCTGACGGGCGCGGCACCGCTCATGCGGGCGTTGTCGGCGAAATCCGCCTCGGTACGGACGGTGCTGGCTGAAATGCCCGTACCTCTGCCGTTCCACTGCCAGCCGAGTCCCCACTGAACGCCCCGACCGTAAGGGCTGTCGCTCACGGCAACGTGCTGGCTGACCACCCCTACGGCAGGAGAGACCAGCCAGTCAGCGCCCGTGCCCACGTTGCGCAGCCTGCGCTGCTGTTCCGTATGCAGCGCCAGCGTCAGGTGATTATTCACCCCATAGCGCCAGCCCGCGTCCAGCAGCGGCGAGGCGGCATAGTCGTCGGAGTGCAGGGCGTAGTTTTCGCGCATCCAGCCGATGTCCAGCGAGCCGCTGCTGAGCCCTTCCGCCAGCATGCCCGGCGCGCCGTAGAGATCGAGCTGTACGGCGCGACGCTGGCCGTTGATATCGGTCGACCTGCGCCTGCCCGCTTCCGGTGAAGGAGGGCAGGGTATCCAGCAGAAAGTCCCCCGGCGTGACGCGCTGGCTGCTCTGCTTAAGGCCGTCGATGTAAAGATCGACCGTGGAAGGCAGCACGGCCGTGTCGCTGTAGCGACTGCGCGGTTCGGTATTGAGCTGGGGATTGAGCTCAAAGTTACGTGCCCAGTGCAGTCCGCCAAAGCGCACCTGTCGGCTCCAGCGGGTGCCGGTGGTGACGCTGTCGCCCAGCGCCAGCGTCGTCAGCGAGTCGGTATTGTCCCACTGCCAGCGTGTTTCGAGACGGGTGTGGGTCGGTCGACCGGCGCTGTTTTCCTCCCCGGCATGGCTTGAAAAACTGCTGCTGAACGTTCCGGGCAGCCCGCCGGAGGCGGTCAGCATGGTCTGGGCGTTAAGCTGGCGCTTCCCCTGCGCGTCGCTGGCGTAGAGCGCGTATCCGAGCGTATACGCGCTGACGGGCTGCGCATCAGGATAGCGGTACATGGGCGTGGGCTTTGAGACGGTCAGATGCTGCTGGCCCTCGAGCGCGTCGGCCTCTGCGGTAATCGACACCTGCTGGGACAGCACGTCGAGATTGACCTTCAGGCCCGGCAGGGAAGTCAACTCAACCCACTCGGTGCGATCGTCCGGGGCGTGAAGCCCCAGCTTTTTCATGTCGCTGCGGCTTATCCATAGCGCATTATCCACCACCCGGCAGGCCCAGAGCTCGCCTCGCGGGGCGTGGTTCACGGTAATGGCCAGCCATTGAACGGTGTCGGCGGGTTCAGTCCGGGCTGACAGCATGAGCGGTAGCCAAAACAGGAGCGCGAGAAGCGAGCGGGCGCAAGGGTATCTGGCTGGCATGGTGGTCATCATTGAGATAGACGCGCAGCGTGCTGAGCGCGTGTCGTGAGGGCTGCTTAAGCGATAAAAGAGCGGTGTGTCCCGGGAGCACATAGCCCGCCAGGCCTTTAATCGACCCTATAACCTGCCCATCAGCCGTCAGGGCCTCAAGGTGGCTCAGGCGGATGTGGCGGTTTCCGGCGTTAAAGCAGCGGACGGTGGCCGGTATGTCTGCCTGCTCACAGCTCAGGGCATCGTGGCTGACGGGCGCGTTCTGGTTCCCGGCAATAAACACCGGAATCGAGTAGCGCAGCAGGAAGTGCACCGCGTTGGGATTAGCGGCACGGGACGTGGCGTCCGGTAATTCGTCGATGATCAGCCGGTAACTTTGTTCCTGTGCACGGATGCCGGGCTGCATGACGATAATGCGCACCAGCTGCTGCTGGCCCGGCGCCAGTGATGTCATCGCCGGGCTGCTGACCACCTCCCCGGTGGCCACCAGAACATCTTTATCGTTTTTTTGCGTCCATTCGTACACCCGAATCTGCGCATGGATGGCCGCCTTCCCACTGTTAGTGAGATAGACCGCCGCTGCCCGCTGATCGCTCTGCAGGTCGAGCGTTACCGGGGCTACCTGAAGCGTGGCGGCCAGCGCGTAGCGCGACAGCAGCGCCAGCATCATGAGCCACAGAATGAAGCAGGGAAGGTAGCGACGCACGATCAGTACTCCAGTTTTAACGTGATATCGTCGCTGTAGGCACCGGCCTGGGCGGTTGTCAGCGCCCCAGCGTCAATAACGCCATACAGCGTTTCCTCCTGTTCCGCACCGTTGCCGGTATCGTCCAGGCCATTCGTGCCGGTGATTTGCGTCTGCTTGCCTTCGTCGGCAAAGAGTTTCCACGCAATCTTCTGCGCGCCCGTTTCGCCGTTTTCCGGCTTCAGCCAGAAGGTACCGTTTTCGCCGTCGTTGCTGGTGGCGGTGAGGGTGAAAGGCGTGCCGTTGGTACAGACGATATCGACCTGCGTTTTGGCCTGGATTTCGCTCGACTCATCGGAGCCGTGACGCGAGAAGTTGAGGTCGTTGGCTTTGAGGGTGCACGACTTCACGACCTCAAGTGATACGTGCATCGTCGCGCTTGCCGTACTGTCTGCGGCAATCGCGGCAGCAGGAAGCAGGAGGGCGGAACAACATACGGCAGTGGTGATAATTTTCATGATCTTATTTCCTGACGTGAGTAACAGTGCAATTACAAAGAGAATGACTGAGCGTCCAGCAGGCAGAGTTTTCGATAAAACTCCGCCAGGCTGTGGCAGCAAAATTTGTTCATCGCGTTACGCTTGTGGGTGTAGATCGTTTTAGGGGACTTATTCATAATTTTTGCGATCCGAACCGGACTGAACCCTTTATGGAGCAACATGCAAACCCGCCTCTCCTGATACGAGAGCGTGGCGGCGTTTTCGAAGGCGAATGTCGTGTCGCTAAAACAGTGGCTTAGCTGTGCAAAAGAGAGGTTGTCCGCGACGACTCGAACCCGCTCGTTGCGCAGACTGGCGTGAACGTCGCAGACCCGCGCGGCATCCGTAAATACCAGCCAGTTCTCTCCGACGTGCGTATTGAGCAGCCGTTCCTGCAGGCGTATAAGCCCTTCCGGATTAACGTCATTGATCCAATACATCTCCGGGCGAGGGGTAACAGACGTCGAGATTATCGAAGTGAGGCCAAGCCATAAAAAAGTATTCCCGCTCAGAACGATAACCTGATAGCCAGCATTCGGAATGAAGGGGGTCATTTTCTACCCCACAGATAGCCCTGGCCGTAATCGGCCGCGCTGGCGCGGGCCAGCGCGAAATCACCCGCGGTTTCGATGCCTTCGATCAGCACCTTGCTGGCGACGCGCTTGCACTGGCGGGTGAGATGCAGAAACTTAGCCTGCTCGGTCCGTCCGTTCCAGAAGGTATGTTTGTCAATTTTGATGCCGCAGAAGCGGATCTGGCTGGTCAGAAGGTCGGGAAGAAGGTCTTCGCAGACGTCGTCTGCCCACACTTCTATCCCCCACTGATGGAGCGTCGCGATGCATTTCCGCAGCACCTGGCTTTGCGTATCGTCGAGTTGGACCATCGTATGGAGATCGGTGATCTCGATAGCAAGTCTCTCCGGGCACGGGGTTTCTTCTTTTAGCCTGTCGAGGAAGTCCGTTTCCAGCAGTAAATCCGATGTCGCATTGAGATAATACTTATCGCCATCCTTGCAAAACATGGCGTGACGAAGCTGCGCAAAGAAGTGCGCTTTACGCTGCGTCGCGGGCATTGAGCCAAAGTAATCTTCAAGATTGACGTTGGGCTTTGCCGTGGACAATACCTCCCAGGCAATCACATTTTCACTGCGCAGTGCCCGGATGGATTCGAACTTATAGCCGGTTAGCATGATAAAAGTGCGTAACGCTCCGTGGTGACTTCAGGAGCTGCACATTTTATGGATTTGCTTTTTGGCGGGATATTTATAGATAAAAATGGCTTATATAAAGTGTTTTTATCTAATTTATAAGCGATGCATAGGATTATTTATTTTCATAAGCGCCCGGCAGAACGCCGGGCGTGACGCGTATTAACCCGCTTTGCTGACGATTTTGATTTCAACCATGCCGATCCCGAGCTCACGCGGTGAGTGCCCAAGGATGTTCCCCTCATTTGTAGACTGCGGCTCCGGCGGCACGATCACCAGGGTATTGCTGCGCGAAGGATTCTCAAAATGCAGCGTGTGCGTGCTCACGTCGTTTCCAAGCGTTAACATCTGCTCCCGATCCCCCACGCGCACGGGGACGGGCTTGTTAGCATTCGGCCCATAAGCCCTGGCGGTGATCACCAGGTCGAACTGTTCCGGCAGGGGATGGGTGTACTCAATTTTCACCTCATTGCCCAGCTGCGCGTTGGACCAGCGCCCCCAGGACTCCGGCCGCGAGATGCCGCTAAACTGCTTCACTTCTTCCGGCGCGCCGGCCACGTTAAAGATAAAGCTGTCCGCTTTGTAGCGAATATCGTTGTCGACGATCTTCAGCATGTCGACGTTACGCTGATAGCGCGCGGTATCAATCACCGTATCGTTGAACGCGGTTTTGCCTTTCCACTGCGCCTTATCCACGTGCTGGACGGTTTGCTCCCCGCCAAGCTGGCCCTGAGAAACGCACCAGTCGGTAGAGAGCGCCAGCGGCTGCGACCAGAGCTGGCCCATTTTGTAGCACCGATCAATCCAGACGAAGTTATCGCGTGGCGCGAAATCGGCCAGCTGATAGCGCAGCGGCGCGGAATATTCGCTTTCTGGCAGCGGCTCAACGCGACCCTCCGATACGCGTACCAGCAGCGGCAGGCGGAAGTTGCTGCCCGAGAAGGCAATGGTGTTTTTATCCCGATCGATGGTGAAGTCCTTCATCTCTTTCGGGAAGTTCCACAGGCGGATAATGTCTGGCTTCCAGGCGAGGATTTTATCCTTCATGTTGAGGAACACTTCCGACAGGGACTGCCCCGACAGCGTGCTGCGGCCAAGGCCAATAAAGTTGTCGCCGCCCAGAATGTCCAGCACGGTGGCGCCGTTATCCATGGAGTTGCGTTTGGTGGCGATCTCCTCCTGCTGCGGCTGGTCGCCGCGCAGGACGAAGAACAGATTGCTGCGATCCTGCTTGTTGAGCTGCTCCCAGGCGCTGTTTTTCATCGCCAGATGGTCAGACGAAACCACGATTACGGTGTTTTTAAAATATGGCGAGGCTTTGATTTTCTCGACCAGCGCGGCAATGTGCTCCTGGCTGCAGGTGACGGCGCTGAACGATTTGTTGTTCTTGCCATCAACGTCATAGCTTTTGCGCTTGCAGGTGCGCGAGACAAATCCGTCCGGATGATGGGTATCCACCGTCAGCGCAAAGAGGGAAAAACGCTTGCCCGCGCGGGAAAGTTCCTCGAATTTCTTCCAGGTTTCGTCGAGTACCGTATCGTCATAGAAACCCCAGTCATTGCGGTAGCTCGGATCGGCAACGGTCGTTTTTAATTCTTCTGAGCCATACAGGTGATCAAAACCGTGGGATTTCAGGAACACATCTTTTCCGGCGAAGCGCAGGTTTGCCCCCTGCACAAAATAGTTTTCGTAGCCGGAGTTTTTCAGGATATCGCCGAGGCAAATATTCTGCGGGAAGAAGGTCGACATCGAGGCTGAGGCGTTACCTTCAAAAGGGGCGAACAGCGGGATACCACACTGGGAGGCAACCATCCCGGCAATCGTGTAATCCGTACCGGGCAGCTGCATAGTGTGGCTGAAATCGAGACCTTCATTTTTCAGCGCACCCAGGTCCGGCGTCAGGTCAGGGAAGGCATCGTTATCAAAGTACGTGCGTTCCAGGCTTTCACCATATATGTAGACCAGATTGAGCTTCGGGTTGGCGATCGTTTTCGACGGTTCTTTGTAGTAAGCCGCGAAATCCGGATCGCCGTCGCGCGACTGGGACTTCACCAGCTCGGTGATCTGATGGAACGCCGGGCTGGCGTCGACGGAGGCCAGCGCCAGAAATAACGCCAGCAGGCTGTAGCCATGATGATGCGGATGATGGCGACGTCGACGCAGCACCCAGGCCAGCGCGCCAAAAATCGTCACCAGCGCGACGATAAGGCCGAGTCCCGGCAGAATGTACTTGCCCACACCCGCGCCCGTCAGGCTGTTCGTCAGCGTGTAGAGTACCGCATCGTTAATACCGTCACCGGTAAAGTAATCGCTGGCGTATAAGGTAATGTTTAAAATAATAAAAATGCCGAGCACCACCAGCGTGGCGATAAACCACCAGGTGTGACGGCCGGCTTTGCAGGCGTAAACGCCGACAGAAGCCAGAAAAAGGATAAGAGACATGATTTCAGACAACAGCATATCCTCGTGACGCCAGATGCTTCGCTGGCTAACTGTTTATTTTTTGGGTCATACAATGTAATTGCGATGTCGTTAAGCTGCAATTTTAGTGTCACGAAAGTGTGCTGTTGTTAGGATTTGGTTTAGAAAATCGTTTTTATGAAGACGGACACATCCTGACAAACGGACGCTGAGACGGTGGCAGGTGGGAAAAACGCTCGTTTAGCGCCGCGCTGCAAGACTATCGCATTAAACGCGGCGTGTTGTGGCAGAAAATGGGGTGGATCAGGAGATGAAATTAACGCCTTGTTTCAGCACCAGATCGCAGGCTTTGGTTTTCACCTGTTTTGCCAGAGAAGAGTTGCCGAGGGTGCTCAGGTTAAGCTGCTGGCCGTTTTGCGCATTAAGCAGGCCCTGAATGCCGTCCATATAGTTGGTGTCCGCTTTCTGCTCCTGAGTATCCAGACCCAGTTTACCCAGCACCTGGTTTTTCACGTTTTGCGCGTCGGTCACCGAGGCCAGCTTTTGCTTCGCGCAATATTCCAGAATCCCCGCCGCGTTGTTCATCGTGCCCGCGCTCAGGCTCTGGCCGCTGTTGCCCAGCAGGCTGGTGAGGGAAGAGGCGGAGAGTCCACCCTGAGAGCTGCTGCTCTCTTTGGTCAGCTCATTCGCTGCGCTTGACAGGGACTCCTGCCAGGACGCCGCTTGCGCTGCGCCGGTCATCAGCAGCGCGCCTAAAAAAGTGCTGATTAGAATCTGTTTTTTCATCATGGCTCTCTCAAAAAGGTCCGTTTTGGGCCGAAGGGGTTCCAGTATATACCTATGCCCTGGCGGCGATTCCTGGAACTGTCTTAATACTCTTTGCCGGTAACGCGGCTGCGGTAACTTTCCCAGTCGAAGATGACATAAAGACTGTTACCCAGCTTCATGCGATCCATGACGCGTTCCCCCAGCAGGCGGGTCATCTCGTCGATATTGTGGTTCGTCAGCATGCCGGTAGGGCGTTTGGACGAGGAGCGGCGATCGACAATCTGGTTGATGATCACCTTTTCATAGCGGGATTCTGTCTGAACGCCAATCTCGTCGATAACCAGTAAATCGACGTTGCTCAGATCGTTCAGCAGCTGTTCTTCGCTGGTTTCGCGGTTGCTGAAGGTGTCTTTCATTGCGGACATGATATCGGCCACGGTGATGATAAGAACCGATTTACCCCGCAGAAGCAGCTCGTTGCAGATCGCGGCTGCAAGGTGGTTTTTGCCGGTGCCCGGCTTGCCGCTAAAAATGAAGCTGGCGATATTGCCGTCGAATTCATCCACGTACTGCCGGGCGGCAGCAAGGGCGTTCATCTGCCCGTTGGTCTCGATTTTATAGTTATCGAACGAGCAGTTCTGGTGCAGGGGACGAATACCGGAACGGTTAAAGGTGCGCTGCATTTTCATCGCCCGGTTTTCCCTGGCGAGCGCGGCGGCGCGGATCTCACCTTGCTCTTTTTGCCACGCCAGCAGCTCTTCACCCGTGGTGAACGCGGGCTTCACGTTGGCAGGCATCATTTTTTGCAGACGTTTCATCAGGTCGCCGACGTTCTTCATTTCGCACCTCGGAATCCGCTGGGGATCTGTTTATCCGGTTCTGAAAACGCGTTGATATCGCGTTTTGGCTGCCCATTGTTGCCAGCGCGGGTGATTTGAAGATGACGCGCAAGCTTTTGCTGCCACTGAATGTGAGTGAACACTTTCCCTTCCGCCTGCCACCAGGCGGTAAACGCGGCGAGCTCTTCCGCGGTGGCCGGTTGGGTTAACGCTATGCCCCACAGCGCCGCCTGCCGCTGAAAATCCGCATCCGGTTGCCAGCCCGCATAGAGGGCAAATTTGCCCATCGGGACGGTCACGGGGACGTTAACCGGTTCATCAAAGAACTGGCTGTCCAGCGTGACATCGCTCGCCGGGCGTGTCAGATGCGCTTCAATCTCCAGAAGCTGCGCCAGGCGTTCCGGCGTGATTGCGTAAAACGCCGGAGCGTTGTCGGCAAAAACGGCAACCGTGCCGCCTTCGGCGTGGGTCAATACACCGCGAGGGTCGCGCATAAAGGCATCGATGCCAGCAATGCTGGTAGTCAGAATTCTGGAGGACATAACGCTTACTCTACTGATTACTACGGGCGTGATATGGGCTTATGGTAGCACAGAGAGGGGAAAGGGAAGGAGGGGATTTCCCCGGTGGCGCTGCGCTTACCGGGGCTACAGTCATAGGCCGAATAAGCGCAGCGCCATCAGGCAGTTATCACGCGATGATATTCAGGGTCACGTCGATGTTGCCGCGGGTTGCGTTAGAGTACGGGCAAACAATGTGCGCCGCATCGACCAGCTTTTTGGCTTCCGCAGGATCCATACCCTCAACGTGGATGTTCAGTTTTGCTTCGATACCAAAACCGGTTGGCAGTGGGCCAATACCCACTTCGCCTTCAATAAAGGCATCTTTTGGCAGGGTAAATTTGTCGCGTGCGGCCACGAACTTCATCGCGCCCAGGAAGCAGGCAGAGTAGCCCGCGGCAAACAGCTGCTCAGGGTTCGTCACGTCTCCGCCCATGCCGCCCATCTCTTTTGGCACGCCCAGTTTTACGTCCAGTACGCCATCGGAAGATGTCGCGCGGCCGTCACGGCCACCGGTTGCTTTTGCTTTGGCGGTATAAACAACTTTTTCTAAAGACATGGCAGGTTCCTCATCTTGCTTTAATGTGTGCTATTAAATAGCGTGCGATATATATGGGTGATAATCACGCGTAAAGTACAGCTTTACGCGCGGTGTAGCTGTTGTCGCAAAAGTTCGAGCTGCTGTTTGAGTGCCAGCAAAGTATCGGTATCACACTGTGCTGCGCAACCCACCGCATGGGGAATACCCAATGCCTGCTGCTGAAGTTCACGTCCTGCTTCACTCAGGGTGACGGCGACCTGACGTTCGTCTTTGCGTGAACGGTGACGGTTGATGAGCCCGCCACTTTCCAGGCGTTTTAACAGCGGCGTCAGCGTCGCAGAGTCCAAAAACAGGCGTTCGCCGATATCCGACACCGTGACGTCATCCTGCTCCCACAGCACCAGCATCACCAGATATTGCGGGTAAGTCAGGTTCAGCGGTGCCAGCAGTTGCCGGTACAGCTTATTAAGCGCCAGATTTGCCGAATAGAGAGCAAAACAGAGCTGGTTATCCAGCTTGAGCGCAGCGGTTGCGTCGTTCGTTTTCGCGTTCATGAGATGAATATAGGTAGTGCGCGATTTAATTGCAAGCAATTTTATGGGCAGGTGTAGCGGAGAGCCACCTGAACGGCCATTTTGCGGTAGTGCTGGCGCTGAGCCTGTTCGTTTGCGCCTTCTTCAAACAACAGCGTAAAGGTGTAGCTGTTGGCAACGTAGTGAAAGCTGAAGCTGCTTATCAGACGATGAAGATCGCGGGCGTCAACCGTCTCACTGAAGAGCTGTTTTTCTTTTCCCCGGCGCAGGATCTCCTCCAGCAGATCGAGCGCGCTGCGGTTGACCTGGCGAAGATAGCTCGACTGCTGCATAAAGCGGCCGCGCTGCATGTTTTCCATGCAGATAATTCGGATGTAGTCAGGGTGGTCGGCATGATAGTCAAAGGTGGTTTCAACCAGGTTGACCAGCGCTTCGACGGGGGGCATTCCCGCCAGGCTTAGTGCTTTTTCACTGGCGCGAATCTGGGTGTAAACATGTTCCAGAACCAGAAGATAGAGATTCTCTTTATTCTTAAAATGGTAAACCACCATGCGTTTGGTGGTACCCGCTTTCTCCGCAATCTGCTCCATGCGGGCACCGTTCAATCCATACTCGGCAAACAGTGCGATGGCGCTCTGAAAAATTTTCTCTTTCAGGCTGGATTCTTCGCTGTGCTCGGGGTGTTCGCTGCCAGGGTTAGCCACATCCTTTCCTTATTTTTCACCAAACGGACCAGAAGGATTATCTCCACGGCAGCGAAATAACACAAATATCAAACGCGTGGGCGTTTGCGGTACAGCCACAGCCCGGGGATCGACAGCCCGACGGAGAGCGCGCCGACGATGGACGACGCCTTAAGAAAGTTGCTCAGGAGAAGGATCATCTGAGGCTCTGTGTAGCCAAAATGACTGATTTTCACCGCGGAAATCATCGCCGTATACGCCGATATGCCCGGGAACATCGGGATCACGGCGGCGACGGTGAACACTTTGGGATGCGCCAGATACCAGCGCGACCACTGGATGCCGATACTGCCAACCAGCATGGAGGCCATAAATGTTGACCATTCGATGTTAAAACCCGCGGTCATCATCACCATGCGTGAGCCATGACCAATCGCGCCCAGCAGCGCACACCACCGCAGAGCACGTTGCGGAACGTTAAATACCATCGCAAAGCCAACGGCAGGAATAGCGGCCAGAAGCATGTCTTGGGCCAGCGCCAGCAGAAAATCTATCACGCCCATCCGCGTAACCCCCAGAGAGTCATAGCCATCACTACGCCGATACAGGTCGCCAGCGTCAGCAGGCTGGCAATAGCCCAGCGTGCCAGACCGGTATTGATGTGCCCTTTAAACATGTCGGCGACGGCGTTAATCAACGGAAAGCCCGGGACCAGCAGAAGCACGCTCGCGGCCATGGCAATCGTCGGGGTAGTGGCAAACTGCGGCAGGCGCAGCAGCAGGCCGGAAACCGTGGTGGCGACAAACGCGGTAATGCAGAAGTTAATTTGCGGATGCAGCTGCCGGTGCGTCAGCATCTGGCGAACATACATAGCGATACTGCTGGCAAAAAAGGTGACGATCGCGCCGTCCCAGCCGCCTTTATTGAGCTTACAAAAGCAGGCGCACGACAGCCCTACCATCAACACGACCAGCCAGCGCGGATAACGTAATGGCTTAATTTGGTTGAACCGTTTTTCAATTTCATGGAGATCGAGAAGCTTGTGTTCAGCAAGGATGACGATGTGCTGCACTTCGGTCACGACGTGCATGTTAATGCCGCGGTCGTGGTTTTTGCGGGTGGAAGTCAGGCACTGACCGTCTTTGATTGTGGTCAGCACGATGGCGTTGGATGAAATAGCGCTTTCAACGCTATCCATACCCAGCGCCAGCCCCAGCCGTGTGGAAAGCTCTTCAACCAGCGCGCTTTCCGCACCGTGCTGGAGCAGAAAAAGACCGCACTGAATACATAGCCGCGTGATTGCACGCTGCGTTGACCGATCTGCCTGCATGTATTGTCCTGAAGAAAATGGAAAGTTGCCGGTTGGCCCATAGCGATTACTTTTAGCACAAAATGCAGAGCCTCTTGCTGTGGGCCAGATCAAGGTTTATGCAAACAGTTGCTGCCCCTAAGTGCGGAAGGGGGGTTATTCATCATTTTGGTGAATTATTTTTATTCAAAGATAAGTTATATATATTTAGTTATTCTAATTTTATATTGTAGTTATTTTAATGACACTGCAATTAAATTTAATTTCGCTTTGTGAGATATTACTGCTGTTTAGGCATTTCTTAAACTACGAATACATCTCATCTTCTGCTTGTATTAACCTGCTTTACATTCAGAGACGAAAATACTCATACGTTGATGCGTTTTAACGTTACTCATCAAATGAAGAATGGACACGGAGGGTCTATGTTGTCTTTGCACGGTAAGCATAGCGTTATCATTAGCCGGATACCGGTGATGCAAAACGGGTTAGGGGGCGTAATGACTCGCCATTTCCCCGATTTTGAATTGACCTATTGCGGCTCGTTGCAGGAGTTAACTCTGCTCCAGTTAAGCCGCGCTGACGTCATCATTGCCGATATATCAGGCGAATACTGGAATCCTCGGGGCGCGCTCGAAGAGTATTTCAGTTTATTGAATCAATACCGGAACATTCACTGGATCTTTTTAGTTTCGCGGCCGCTTAACCCTATTGCCGTTGAGTTACTTGTGCGCCCGGAAAGTACGTTGCTTTCTGATATGGAACCCATTGAAGGCCTGGTTAATGCTATCCGGGCAGGCAGGGAACGCGCAGAGCGGGTCAGCCAGACGTTGTTAGCCCCTGAAAATAAAAGTACGGAGGATGAAGACGAACACGTTATTACGCTAACGTACTCTGAACGCAAAGTATTGCGACTGTTAGGTAAAGGATGGGGTATTAACCAAATCGCCACGTTGCTCAAGAAGAGCAATAAAACCATCAGTGCGCAGAAAAACAGTGCGATGCGACGGCTGTCATTACGCAGTAATGCCGATATGTACGCCTGGATAAACAGTATAAAGGGAATGCGAGAGCTGAGTTTGATGTCAGCCTATGGAGAGTTCGAGGAATGGAAAAAACCGATTCAACAAGACATATCGCCATCGTCGAAAATTGCACGATGAGTGCTGTTGGGCTCCAGCATCTTTTTGCGATGCCCGGCCTGGATCATTATCAGCTGCATCTGTTTAGTGAATTTGACAGCTTTAAGAAAGCACTTCATCACGTCAATTTTTTCTCGCTGATCTATTCATATTCCGATGCGCGAGAAGAGCGTCGTAGCTGCCTGGCGCACCTGCGGGATTTTGCGTTTACGCATAGCCATATCCAGCGCATTATCCTGGTCGCTGACGAGATGGAAGCAAGATTAATTAGTCATCTTTCCCCGTCACGCCTTCACGGTGTGGTCAGTAAATCGCTGACGCTTGAGAGCCTGCAGAAGGAATTCATGGTGTTGTTGAGTGAAACCCTGCGCATCAATGACAATATGATGAATCACTGGTACCGGAGTCAAAGCAGAATGTTAAGCCCAACGGAACGGGCAATATTGCGGTATATGTCTTGCGGCTATTCCATTCCTCAAATCGCGGCACAGCTTGAACGCAATATTAAGACCATTCGGGCGCATAAGTTTAATGCGATGGTGAAGCTGGGGGTGAACTCTGACGTAGGGCTGCTCGATGCGGCGGATATTATTACCCACCTTCCGCTAAGAGAAGCGCAAAGTTCGGTACTCAGCAAGCCGACCTTTTTATAACCTGCCTGTTGCGCGCCAGACAGGCTCTGGCGCATCAATCAGATGCAAACATCAACCCATTTTGCGGAAGTCAGCTCTGCCATTCTGTCAGGTGAAATACGCACGGCACTATGAATTGCGCCTGCGGCGGGCAGGACTTCGGCGTACTGCTTTAATGAGATATCGCAGTAAACCGCGAGCGGGTTTTCCAGGCCAAACGGGCACACGCCGCCAACGGGGTGACCGGTGATGGTCACTACTTCATCACTGCTGAGCATGCGCGCTTTCGCACCAAACGTGTCTTTCAGCTTTTTGTTATCCAGGCGCGCATCGCCTTTCGCCACCACCAGAATCACCTCATTTTTCACCTTTAATGACAAGGTCTTGGCGATTTGTCCCGGTTCAACACGATGGGCGGCAGCAGCCAACGCAACGGTAGCGGTACTCTGGCTAAGTTCAATTACGTCTATATCCGGCGCGTTGTCGGCAAAAAACTGCTGTACAGACTGCAAACTCATTGTTTCCTCCTGACAAATATCCTGCGTAATCTGTCATAAGAAATTATGCTCTGTAAATATCTCTTCAGTAACAAATATCCCAGACGGCTGATTTCTGGATCCTCTTCACATTCACAGAAACCGGTTACAGTAACCGGTTGCAGAGCGTGATGCGTCGATTAATACTGAGTACGTAACGTCCCCTGTATCCAATAATAAGAGCAAATTATGAAACCATTCCGTCTGAGCAGTACCACTGGTACACAAGCCAGCAAGGTTGTGAAGCTGATTTATGGAACAACGTGCGGCGCGAAAGTGCCCGTAACAAACGCCTGACAGGAGATCTGCCATGTCTGCCAACCATGCTGCGTTTAACCTGATATTCCGTTTCGTTGAAAATTACGTTAGCCCGATTGCCGGGCGGATCTCTTCCCAGCGTCATGTTATGGCTATTCGTGATGGATTCATCTCCGCGATGCCATTTATGATTGTGGGTTCGTTTTTGTTAGTGTTCGCTTACCCACCTTTTTCGCCTGATACCACGTGGGGTTTCGCCCGCGCCTGGCTGGATATGGCGAAGCAGTTTGAAGGCCAAATCCTGACGCCGTTTGATATGACGATGGGCATTATGTCCATTTATATCTGTGCGGCCATCGCCTATAACCTTGGCAAGCACTACGTCAAATCTCATCAGCTGGACCCGTTTATGTGCGCCATGCTGTCGCTGATGGCGTTTCTGCTGGTCGCGGCACCGAAAACCAAAGGCACGCTGCCAGTCGATAGCCTGGGTGGGACGGGCATTTTTACCGCGATTCTGGTGGCGATCTACTGCGTTGAGATGATGCGTTTCCTCAAGGCGCACAACATCGGTATTCGCCTGCCAGACCAGGTACCTCCGATGATCAAAAACTCTTTTGATCTGCTCATCCCTGTGCTGGTGGTGGTGTTGACGCTCTATCCTCTGAGCCTGGTCATTCAGTCTCAGTTCGGCATGCTGATCCCACAGGCTATTATGTCGGTCTTTAAACCTCTGGTTTCCGCAGCGGATTCCCTGCCTGCGATCCTGCTGGCCGTGTTGATTGGTCATCTGCTGTGGTTCGCCGGGATCCACGGCGCCGCCATTGTCTCCGGGATGCTGCAGATGTTCTGGCTCACTAACCTGGGCGCGAACCAGACCGCTCTGGCCGCCAGCCAGCCTCTGCCGCATATTTTTATGGAGGCGTTCTGGACGTTCTTTATCGTGATTGGCGGGTCGGGCGCCACGATGGGTCTGGTGATTTGCTATCTGCGTAGCCGTTCAGCGCATTTACGCTCTATCGGACGTTTGAGCGTGGTACCCAGCTTCTTTAACATCAATGAACCTGTCATTTTCGGTACGCCGATTGTGATGAACCCGGTGTTCTTTATTCCGTTCCTGCTGGCACCGATGGTTAACGCCGTGCTGGCGTGGGCGGCGATGACGTTTGATTTGATTGGGCGCGTCATCTCAGTAGTTCCCTGGACGGCACCGGCGCCAATAGGCGCAGCATGGGCCCTGGGCTGGGATTTCCGCGCGGCTATACTGGTTGTGGTTCTGGCCTGCGTATCGGCAATCATCTACTTCCCGTTCTTCAAAGTGTATGAGAAGCAGCTGCTTGAGCAGGAAGCGGAAGAAGCGCAGCGTAGCGCGGAAGAGGACAATCAGCAGGTGGCATAGGTAAAAACAGAACGGCAACGCAGGTTGCCGTTTTTTGTTTTGTAGGCCCGGTAAGCGAAGCGCCACCGGGTAATTCACTGCTCTACTTCAGCGTGCAATCCCCGCACTGCTTAACGTCCGGCAGGCGATAGCGCTGGCAGCAGGTGCGGCGAACCAGAAGCCCATCACGGAGTACAACGGTACGGAATAGCGGGTTGTCACGGCCATCGGAAAGCTGCCTGGCAAAGAAACAGGACTGACGCAGGGCCTCAACGTTCTCATCAC
The DNA here is from genome assembly GCF_057224565.1 of Enterobacter sp. 3U4. Lineage (NCBI taxonomy): Bacteria > Pseudomonadati > Pseudomonadota > Gammaproteobacteria > Enterobacterales > Enterobacteriaceae > Enterobacter > Enterobacter sp. 3U4. Next base: position 3,320,677 of record NZ_CP136665.1, on the reverse strand, counting down.
CGAGCAGCGGCTTCATTTCCGTTAAATACCAGTGGATTAAATAGCCTGTATTGCTCCAGATAAGTTTCCCGTTAATCTCTCCCGTCGCTTCAAGCGCTTCCACCACCGGGATCAGGGCCTGAGTGATAAGCTGCTCCATGCGTTCCTGAGCCGTCAGGCGTTCCGCGTTCTGGTCTTCGTGCAGATCAATCCAGAAGCAGGCCGCACGCCCGGTTTCGTGAAACTCGACGTGGAAATTATCCGGCGAGAGTTCCAGCATGCTCTTCTGTGTTAACAGCGCCAGCATGAGGGGAGGCACCATCAGCCCGATATACCACTGCGCCCAGAGAGAGAGCAGGGGTTTATTTTCCCGCGTAAGGGTGGGCTGATTGCGATAGATATGGTCGGAATAGGTGGCCAGCAGCGACTGCAGTTTTGCCGGTTGGCGCCACTCTGAGAGCGTCATGGCGTGGTTCGGGTGCGCTTCATCTAGCCGGATAAAGTCCAGCAGGTGGGCGCGCGTTTCGGCAATCTTATCCCGTATGGCATCCGCAAGCGAAGCATTCCCGCTGGTGAGGGGCGCTCGCCAGAGGATGGGTTCGACGATGTGTGCGGTTTGCGTGGCCATAGTATAGATAGAAATCTAAATGATAATGATTGCCAATCCTAACTATTGATCATACCAATGGCAAGACTTTTGTCCGGGTGAAATCGCAGTGATGTTTACGCCGTCTGCAGCTCTTCACTCAACAGAATGTTATTACGCCCCATATGCTTTGCTTCGTAGAGGGCTTTGTCCGCTTTTTCCAGCGCGCCTTCCACGTCATCATCCCCGAAAATGGCAATACCAATGCTGATGGTGACGTTTGTCGCGACGCTTTCGTTAAACAGATGCGGGATTTTCAAATCGTAGACTTTCTGACGGATCCGCTCGGCCGTCTGGCGGGCATGCTCAAGTGAAATGTTGGTCAGCAGCACCATAAATTCTTCCCCGCCAAAACGCGCCACAATATCGCGAGAACGCACGGCGTCGCGGATTGCCGCAGAGACGCGCTTCAGCGCCTGGTCGCCCATCATATGGCCATAATGATCGTTATAGGCTTTGAAGTGGTCGATATCCATCAGCAGGACAAAGTGCTCGCCATTTTCTACCGTCGGCAGGTTCTCCAGACGGCTTTGCAGACCGCGACGATTATAAAGCCCGGTAAGCGGGTCCATCATGCTTAGATCGGTAAGGGTTTCTCGCTCTTCCAACAGGCGAGAGAGCAACTCCTGAGCGAAACGATCGTTACGTGTTTGCAAAATGTTATGAATAGCAATTGCCACCACAGGAAGTGCGAAAGAATAGGTCATTCTCAGCCATATATCGTGATCGCTTAGCCACATGCAGACAATAAAGGTGGGTAAAGAGTGCAGCGTAAATGCTTTGATATTACTGGCGAATGCCAGCGTTCCAATAAAAAGTACCGTTAATAGGGCGATTAACAAATACGTCGCGTGGTCGTGGGTAATTAAGGCGAATTTAGACACAATTTGCCAGGCCCACAAAATACCGAAGATCCCTGAAACAACGGGAATATTTATCTTCCGCGCGCGCTTTCTCCAGTGCCAGACGAACAGGCCGGTGCTGATGGAGAAAATAGCAATAAGTGGCGCAGATAACAGGCGTACAGAATTGAGCGGATTTGTTACCGAGAACACCGCTGAGATTGCGTTAAGAAATAAAAATAAACGTAACGACAATTGATATTTTCTGTGAACCAAAGACCGCCAGGATTGTGATGTCATAGTCGTGCGTTTTTATTAAAATCTAATTAAAACAAATAAGTAGGTGCCGTTTCGCAATAAAACATGCAAAAAACCCAAAGAGTAATTATCAGAAAATCTTTAGAGGTTGTTAACAGGTGTGCAATTTATCACCTTAGGCAATTCCTGTCATTACGGGAAAGGTAAAGGTCGATGGATTTTGATTCATTCAGCTGACAAATGATAATACATATCATATGATATTGATTATCATTATTGTTGTGAGAGGGCATAGCATGTGGAACAGGGCGCTTGGCAGTGGTTGGGGGGTATTGCTACCGGGAGCCATTCTCGGCGGGTTGATGTTTGCCGATCTCTCCCTTGATACCTGGAAAGCAATCATTGTGTCAGGCCTGTTAGTCACGTCAGGCATGATCTGGCATAAGCAGCTGCGCCACTTTGTTTTACTGCCATCATGCGTAGCACTGGTCAGCGGAATTCTGGTGATACTGATGAGTTTGAAATAACAGGGAAAACAAGAGGTACTTCAGGAGGAATGTAAGATAATTGGTGCGAGGGGGGGGACTCGAACCCCCACATCCTAAGGACACTAACACCTGAAGCTAGCGCGTCTACCAATTCCGCCACCTTCGCACAGTCATCTTACTATTTATAGCTATGTTGATATCGCCTCGTTGGTGCGAGGGGGGGGACTCGAACCCCCACATCCGTAAGGACACTAACACCTGAAGCTAGCGCGTCTACCAATTCCGCCACCTTCGCCCAGTGCGAGCAATATCATCGTGATTTATGGTGCGAGGGGGGGGACTCGAACCCCCACATCCGTAAGGACACTAACACCTGAAGCTAGCGCGTCTACCAATTCCGCCACCTTCGCATACCATCGATACTGTAAAAGTATCGTAACCACGGAGGCGCATTCTAGATGTTTTCAGCTTTACGTCAACAGAAAAGTGCGCGCGACACCTTGATTGCTGCAAAAATGGCCGATGAAGGCGCCATGCGGAGCCGGATGGTGCTTGCACTTATCCGGCCTGCATGAGTAGAGATTACTTTTTGGCCTGACGCGTCATTACGGTACGGTAGACCTTAAAGCGGCCGGTCTGGGCGATCACTTCGTGGAAACCGAAGGTTTCATCCAGCACTTTCGGGTACGCCAGGAAGGCGTTCGCGACAATACGCAGCTCACCGCCGCTGTTGAGGTGACGGACTGCGCCACGGATCAGCGTTTGCGCTGCTTCAAGACTGGTCTCCATGCCGTCGTGGAACGGCGGGTTGGAGATAATCATGTCGAAGCGACCGGTGATGTCGGAGAAGACGTTGCTGGCAATCACCTCGCCTTCAATGCCGTTTGCGGCAAGCGTTGCGCGGCTGGCTTCAACCGCCGGGGCGCTCACGTCACAGAGGGTTAAGCGCACCTTTGGCGAATGGCTGGCGAGCACTGTAGAGAGCACGCCCGCGCCGCAGCCCACGTCCAGCACTTTGCCTTTGGTGTGCGGCGTCAGGGTGGAGAGCAGCAGCTTGCTGCCCGTATCCAGCGCGTCACGGCTGAACACGCCCGGCAGGGTTTTGATGGTCAGGCCGTCAAGCTGGTACTCGTCCCAGTAAGCCTGTGGATCAAACGTTGTCTGTTTTTCCAGACGGCCATGGTACAGACCACAGCGGCGAGCGCTGTCGACTTTATTCAGCGGCGCGTAGCCTTCGAGCATCTGTTCAGCGCTACGCACGCCGCTGCGGTTCTCACCCACCACGAAAATATCGCAGCCGACCGGCAGCAGGGAGAGCAGGTTCATCAGCTGGAACTGGGCTTCCGGTTTATTCTTCGGCCAGTAGTAAATCAGCGTATCGCAGTCGGCGATATCGCTCTGCTCCGCCACCAGGCTAAAGCGCGCGCGCTCGCCCATCTGGCGGCTCAGCACCTGCCAGTGATGGTAATATTGGGTGTGGGCACGGCTTTCAGCACAGTCGAAACGCGCAGGCAGGTCGTCCTGCATATCTCCGGCAAACAGAATACGGCTTTCTTCGAAATCATCACTGTGACGCAGCAAGACTTCACTTGCCGGGGTAAATGCAGACATGAATTGTTCCTCAATAAACTCAGGCGGGGATTATAGTAGGTAGATGGCGCACTTTCGACACATTTGCTATATTTGCGCGCCTGAGAGACAGGAGTTTTCCCTATGACATCCCGACGAGACTGGCAGTTGCAGCAGCTGGGCATTACCCAGTGGGCTTTGCGTCGCCCGACGGCGTTGCAGGGCGAAATTGCCATTTCCATCCCTGCGCACGTACGGCTGGTGATGGTGGCGGAAGAACTGCCTGCCCTGAATGAACCCCTGATCGATGATGTCCTTCGCAGCCTGAAGATGACGGCCGACCAGGTTTTACAGCTGACGCCAGAGCGTGTCGCGATGCTGCCTCCTGATAGCCGCTGTAACAGCTGGCGTATCGGAGAGACAAACGAAATCCCCCTCCAGGGGAGCCAGATCTGCTCGCCAGCGCTGGACGAACTGAAAGCCAACCCAAAAGCGCGCAGCGCGCTATGGCAACAAATCTGCGAATATGAACACGATTTCTTCCCTCACGACGCCTGATCTGTCTACAGCGTTCGCGATTGAAACACGCGCCCACGCGTTTCCGTGGAGCGAAAAAACCTTCGCCAGCAATCAGGGCGAACGGTACCTGAACTACCGCCTGGACGTTGACGGCACCATGGCCGCTTTCGCGATCACGCAGGTTGTTCTTGATGAGGCGACGCTGTTTAATATCGCGGTTGATCCCGCATTTCAGCGCCGTGGGCTGGGAAGAGAACTGCTTGAGCACCTCATCCGTGAGCTCGAAACCCGTGACGTTTTCACCCTGTGGCTGGAGGTGCGCGCGTCGAATGTCGCCGCCATCGCGCTCTATGAAAGCTTAGGCTTTAACGAGGCGACAATCCGCCGTAACTACTACCCCACCGCAGAGGGACGTGAAGACGCCATCATAATGGCTCTGCCGATTGGATAATAAAAAATAAGGTTGTAACGATGAAATGGGACTGGATTTTCTTTGATGCCGACGAAACGCTGTTTACGTTCGACTCGTTCGGCGGCCTGCAGCGGATGTTTCTCGACTATAGCGTAACCTTCACCGCTGAAGATTTTCAGGACTATCAGGCGGTCAACAAACCGCTGTGGGTGGATTACCAGAACGGTGCCATCACCGCGTTACAGCTTCAGCACCAGCGATTTGACGTCTGGGCGGAACGCTTAAAGGTCAGTCCGGGCACGCTGAACGAGGCTTTCCTTAACGCTATGGCCGATATCTGTGCGCCCCTGCCGGGTGCGGTTTCCCTGCTGAATGCGTTGAAAGGCAAGGTGAAACTGGGGATCATCACCAACGGTTTTACCGCCCTGCAGCAGATCCGTCTCGAGCGTACCGGCCTGCGCGATCATTTTGACGCGCTGGTGATCTCGGAAGAGGTTGGCGTGCCGAAGCCGGATCCGCGAATTTTCGACTACGCGCTGGCGCAGGCCGGAAACCCCGATCGCGATCGCGTCCTGATGGTAGGGGATACGGCAGAGTCAGATATTCTGGGCGGCATGAAGGCAGGTCTGTCGACCGTGTGGCTCAATGCGCATGGCCGCGTGAAGCCTGAAGGCATCGAGCCGACCTGGACCGTGACGTCGTTGAACGAACTGGAGCAACTCCTGTGTAAACAATGATTGCCTGCCCCCCGTTGATGGGTAAAATAGCCGCAATTTTGTATTCCATGATGCGTGGCGTGCTGCCGCGCTTATAAAAGAAGATTTAATTATGACGTTGTCTCCTTATCTGCAAGAGGTGGCCAAGCGCCGCACTTTTGCCATTATCTCGCACCCGGATGCCGGTAAAACGACCATCACTGAGAAGGTGTTGCTGTTCGGACAGGCGATCCAGACTGCGGGTACCGTTAAAGGCCGTGGCTCCAGCCAGCATGCAAAATCTGACTGGATGGAGATGGAAAAGCAGCGTGGTATTTCGATTACCACCTCCGTGATGCAGTTCCCGTATCACGACTGCCTGGTGAACCTGCTGGACACCCCGGGTCACGAAGACTTCTCTGAAGATACCTACCGTACCCTGACGGCGGTGGACTGCTGTCTGATGGTGATCGACGCCGCGAAAGGTGTAGAAGACAGGACCCGTAAGCTGATGGAAGTTACCCGTCTGCGCGATACGCCGATCCTCACCTTTATGAACAAACTCGACCGTGACATCCGCGATCCGATGGAGCTGATGGATGAAGTGGAAAACGAGCTGAAGATCGCCTGTGCGCCAATCACCTGGCCAATTGGCTGCGGTAAGCTGTTCAAAGGCGTTTACCACCTCTATAAAGACGAAACTTACCTGTATCAGACCGGTAAAGGCCACACCATACAGGAAGTGCGCATTGTTAAAGGTCTGGACAACCCGGATCTGGACGCGGCGGTCGGGGAAGAGCTGGCCGCACAGCTGCGCGACGAGCTGGAGCTGGTCAAGGGCGCGTCTCATGAATTCGACAAAGAGCTGTTCCTGAGCGGCGAAATCACCCCGGTCTTCTTCGGTACCGCACTGGGTAACTTCGGCGTTGACCACATGCTCGACGGTCTGGTGGAGTGGGCGCCGCAGCCGATGCCGCGCAAAACCGACACCCGTGAAGTGGAAGCAAAAGAAGAGAAGTTCACCGGCTTCGTGTTTAAGATTCAGGCCAACATGGACCCGAAACACCGTGACCGCGTGGCCTTTATGCGCGTGGTGTCCGGTAAGTATGAAAAGGGCATGAAGCTGCGCCAGGTGCGTATCGGAAAAGACGTTGTCATCTCCGACGCGCTGACCTTTATGGCGGGTGACCGTTCGCACGTTGAAGAAGCCTATCCGGGCGACATCATCGGACTGCACAACCACGGCACCATCCAGATCGGCGACACCTTCACCCAGGGTGAAATGATGAAGTTCACCGGTATTCCGAACTTCGCGCCGGAACTGTTCCGCCGCATTCGTCTGCGCGATCCGCTTAAGCAGAAACAGTTGCTGAAAGGTCTGGTTCAGCTCTCCGAAGAGGGCGCCGTGCAGGTCTTCCGCCCGATTGCGAACAACGATCTGATTGTTGGCGCGGTCGGCGTGCTGCAGTTTGACGTGGTCGTTGCGCGTCTGAAGAGCGAATACAACGTGGAAGCGATTTACGAATCGGTGAACGTCGCGACCGCGCGCTGGGTCGAATGTTCTGACGTGAAGAAATTCGAAGAATTTAAGCGTAAGAACGAAATTCAGCTGGCGCTGGACGGTGGCGATAACCTGACCTATATCGCGCCAACAATGGTGAACCTGAACCTGACTCAGGAACGTTACCCTGACGTTCAGTTCCGTAAAACCCGCGAGCACTAATCCCCTCTCAGAGCACGGCTGCCGCCGTGCTCTTCTTTAATTCCTGTCTTATTAATCCCTTGCGGAATGTTCTTAATTCAACGCAATTTCGCGCTATTCGCGCGTTTTTTACCCAATTCTGAAAGCGGCTCTGTGAGAGTGATCTATATTTAACTCAGTGTTTAACACCGGGCGTGGATAAATTAACTGTTCAATGCATGACTTTAGGTTATCCATTTTGCCCGTGTGTTTATTCGCAATATATATAACTACTAAGGAAGTACGTAGCCCGAATAACGGGTCAACACAGGAATAGATCGATGAATATGACAAGACTGAAGATTTCTAAAACTCTGCTGGCTGTAACCCTGGGTAGCATTCTGGTGAGCGGTTCCGCTCTGGCGGAAAACAGCACCATGGATAAAGCACAGTCCACGGCCGACAGCGCAGGGCAAAAAATCGATAGCTCTATGAATAAAGTCGGCAATTTCATGGATGACAGCTCAATCACAGCAAAAGTGAAAGCCGCACTGGTGGATGATGAAGCCATTAAGAGCACCGATATTTCCGTTAAGACCGACAAGAAAGTAGTCACGCTGAGTGGCTTTGTTGAAAGCCAGGCTCAGGCTGAACAGGCAGTGAAAGTGGCGAAAGGCGTCGAAGGCGTTGCCTCCGTCAGCGATAAGCTGCACGTACGTGACGGCAAAAACGCGTCGGTGAAAGGTTATGCCGGTGATGCAGCTACTACCAGCGAAATCAAAGCTAAACTTTTAGCAGATGACATCGTGCCGTCCCGTAAGGTGAAAGTGGAAACCACCGATGGTGTGGTTCAGCTTTCCGGTACGGTAGATTCGCAGGCGCAAAGTGAACGTGCCGAGTCCATCGCGAAAGCGATTGATGGTGTGAAAAGCGTTAAAAACGATCTGAAAACGAAGTAAATCTGGACCATTCGCCCGTCTGGCTAACACCGGCGGGCGATATAAGAACGACTCTGGAAAAACGCCGGTGAGTGACCTGAGCGCTCACGTTTAGCGGCCGACATTAACTATGGTAAAGGAGAAGCTTATGTTTCGTTGGGGCATTATATTTCTGGTTATCGCGTTAATTGCCGCCGCATTGGGCTTTGGTGGACTGGCAGGTACAGCGGCATGGGCAGCTAAAATTGTCTTCGTTGTGGGTATTATTCTGTTCCTGGTCAGCCTGTTTACGGGGCGTCGACGTCCGTAGCAAACGCAATATTCCTTCAACAAAATAAAGCCAGTCACTGCGACTGGCTTTTTCTTATTTGCGGAACAGGTCGGGTGCGTTACTGTGGTGTTATAAAATAATCAAAACAGGAAAGCAGAGGTGGGGCAACGAATTCCCGTTACGCTCGGCAATATTGCGCCGCTGACGTTAAAACCGTTTCGCGCAGGTCAACTCGCGCTGGTCTGCGAGGGTGGGGGACAGCGCGGCATTTTCACCGCTGGCGTGCTGGACGAATTTATGCGCGCGCAGTTCAACCCGTTTGACCTTTACTTCGGCACGTCTGCCGGGGCGCAGAACCTCTCTGCCTATGTCTGCAACCAGCCCGGCTACGCGCGAAAGGTCATCATGCGCTACACCACGGCGAAAGAATTTTTTAATCCGGTGCGCTTTGTGCGCGGCGGTAATCTGATCGACCTCGACTGGCTGCTGGAATCAACTTCCAGCCAGATGCCGCTGGCCATGGACACCGCGGCCCGCCTGTTTGATAGTGGTAAAGAATTCTGGATGTGTGCCAGCCGGGGCGATGACTATTCGCCGGGCTATTTTTCGCCTCAGAAAGAGAACTGGCTGGACATCATCCGTGCCTCCAGCGCCATTCCCGGTTTTTATCGTACCGGTGCGCTGCTGGACGGCATTAGCTATCTGGACGGCGGGATCAGTGACGCCGTGCCGGTGCAGGAAGCCGCCCGTCGCGGGGCGAAAACCATTGTGGTGATCCGTACCGTACCGTCGCAAATGTATTACACCCCGCAGTGGTTTAAACGGATGGAGCGCTGGCTGGGCGACAGCAGCCTGCAGCCGCTGGTGAACATCGCGAAGCAGCATGAAACCACCTACGGCGCGATGCAGCGTTTTATTGAAAAGCCGCCGGGTAAGCTGCGTATTTTTGAAATCTATCCCCCTAAGCCGCTGCTGAGCATGGCGCTGGGGAGCCGCGTCCCTGCGCTGCGTATGGATTATAAAACGGGGCGGCTGTGCGGGCGCTACTTCCTGGCGACGGTGGGGAAAATGCTGGCGGAGCAACCGCCGCTTCATCGCCATAAACGCATTATTACGCCGCCTGCGATTGTCGCCAACGATCCCCTGACGATGCCGCTGGTGGATATTCCGCAGGCGAACGATGCTTTACTGGATAACGAGGATCTGGCGTGACGTACCGCTTTATCGATACCCACTGCCACTTTGATTTCCCGCCGTTTACGGGGGATGAAGCGCAAAGCATTGCGAAAGCGGCTGACGCAGGCGTTCAGGCCATTATTGTGCCGTCAGTGGAAGCGGCGTACTTTTCCCGCGTGCTGGATCTTTCTGCACGGCACCCCGCGCTCTATGCGGCGCTCGGCCTGCATCCGATCGTGATTGAGCGGCATCGTGCTGAGCACATTGAGAGACTTGATGAGATCCTGCAGACCGCAGGCGACAAGCTTGTCGCCATCGGGGAGATCGGCCTCGATCTTTATCGCGAGGACCCGCAGTTTGAGCGCCAGCAGACGATCCTCGACGCGCAGCTCAGGCTGGCGAAGCGTCACGATCTGCCGGTGATCCTCCACTCCAGACGCACGCACGATAAGCTGGCGATGCACCTGAAACGCATCGATCTGCCCCGCAGGGGCGTCGTGCACGGTTTCTCCGGCAGCCTGCAGCAGGCGCAGCGTTTTATCGAACTGGGTTACAAAATTGGAGTGGGTGGCACCATTACCTATCCACGCGCCAGTAAAACCCGCGACGTGATGGCACAGCTGCCGCTGTCGTCGCTTCTGCTGGAAACCGACGCGCCGGATATGCCGCTGAATGGTTTTCAGGGCCAGCCGAATCGCCCGGAACAGGCGGCGCGCGTGTTCACAGCCCTGTGTGAACTGCGAAAGGAGCCTGAAGAGGTGATTGCCGATGCGCTGCTGGAAAATACGCGGTCGGTATTTGGCATCACGCTATAGGTAAAGCGCCGGGCGGATCACCGTAATCTTCTGTTTTTCCAGCGCCCGCGCCAGCGGTTCAACGTCTTCCGGCGTGGCGCTGCGCCACGACGCCGCCTCACCGTACACGCCATGCGCATGAAACGCGTTGAGGCGTACCGGCACATTCCCCAGCCCGTGGATAAACGTCGCCAGCGGCTTGAGGTGTTCCAGATAGTCACACTGCCCCGGAATCACCAGCAGGCGGAGCTCCGTCAAGCGGTGACGATCTGCCAGCCAGCGGATGCTCTGCTTAATCTGCGGATTGTCGCGCCCGGTCAGGAAGCGGTGATGCGCGTTCCCCCACGCCTTGAGATCCAGCATCGCGCCATCCAGTACCGGCAGCAGCTTTTGCCAGCCGGTTTCGCTTAACAAACCGTTGCTGTCTACCAGGCAGGTCAGATGATGCAGGGCGGGATCGGCCTTGATCGCGGTGAACAGCGTAACTAAAAACGGTAATTGCGTTGTGGCTTCTCCGCCGCTCACGGTAATGCCTTCGATAAACGGTGCGGATTTGCGGACCTGAGCGAGGATTTCCTCCACGCTCAGGCGGTGCGCCATAGGCGTTGCCTGCTGCTGGCACAGGTGCAGGCAGGTGTCGCACTGCTGGCAGTCGCTCTCCTGCCACCAGACGCGCCCGGCCTGAATGGTCAGCGCGTCGTGCGGGCAGTGGAGCACGCAGTCCCCGCAGTCGTTGCAGCGGCCTATCGTCCACGGGTTGTGGCAGGTTTTACAGCGCAGGTTGCAGCCCTGCAGGAACAGGGCCAGGCGGCTGCCCGGCCCGTCCACGCAGGAAAAAGGAATGACCTGACTAACTAAAGCGCATCTGCTGTTCATGGCTAATCACGCGCGGCTGACGTTCCAGAATGCGGGTATTGCGTGCGGCTTCTTCCCCCAGCCACGTGGTGTTCGTTCTCGACCCTGCATCCCGGTATTTCTCCAGATCCGACAAGCGAACCATATAGCCGGTGACGCGCACCAGATCGTTACCCGCTACGTTGGCGGTAAACTCACGCATACCCGCCCTGAACGCGCCCAGGCAGAGCTGAACCACCGCCTGCGGGTTGCGTTTTACCGTTTCATCCAGCGTCAGGATATCGCTTATCCCGGAAGCGTAGTGCTTGTGATGGGGAGCCACCGCCAGCAGGTGGCTGATGGGATCCGGCTCGTCGCCGTAGGGCAGGCGAGCGCCTGGCGTGGTGCCCGAATCGGAGCTGATCCCCGACTGCGCATGAAGCATCGCGCGTTGCTTCCAGCCGTGTTTAACCGGCGTGTTTTCCACGAACGCCGCAAGCTGTGCGCTGATGCGATAGCCCAGCGCGTTGGCCTGCTCATCTTTGCCGTAACGTCCCGCGATGCCTGTTTTCTCACAGAGCGCGTTTACCGCTTCTGCCAGACCGTGCATGCCAAACATCGGCACAAACCGATCGGCATCAATCAGCCCCTCTTTTACCAGGAAGCTATTCTCAAAGAAGCCAGATTGTTCGTACAGGAAACCGCAGCGGGCATCAATGATGGCCACTTGCTGCTGGCAGTAGTGCGGAAGGGCGCGAGTGAAGAAGTCCTCAATAGACGTGCTACGTTCAGCAATGGCTTTGAGGTTAAGGCGCACCAGGGTGCTGCCACCGCCTGCAAGTGGCAGGGAGTTGTAACAGCTCACCACGCCATAACGGCCTTTTGTGAAAATTTTATCATTCACCGGGCCATTAGAAATATGCGGTTTGCTGCATTCACATATGTTTTTCGCCACCTCAAGCAGTAAATCATCCGGGGTGATCTCTGGATCAAAAATAAAGGTCAGGTTCGGCGCGACCTGCTTCAGCTCTGCATCGGCACGCAGAATGGCTCGGGTGATGGGGCCGTCAGCAGGCCCGATGTTTGCGTGCATAAACGCATCCGGCAGCGTACGGTCGAGATAGCGCCAGAAACGTTTTATTCGGCTATTGATTTCTTCTTGTGTTAGAATTCTAACATATGGTTGCAGCAACTCATCAAGCTGGCCGAGATAGACCGGCATCGATGTGACGGACGGAACATGGTGATAGAGGATGGTTAACAGCGAGAGGGCATCGTCGAGATCTTTCGCGCCTTCCAGCTCCAGCCATTCTGAACCGTTAGCCAGAAATTTTGCGTAGTCCGGCAGAACGTAACGGGGTTTGTAAGGCGCATGGCCTTCGAACATGTCGCAGATAAACCCTTCGTCCAGAGCGGCTCTTGCGGCCTCAGGAAGTGCCGGATACGGCAGGTTGTTTTCCGCTTCCAGCGCCAGAAAATGACGTTTTTGTTCCGGGGTTAACACCGGGCTTGTCACAATGTTCTGGCAACGTTGCTGCAGGGCGTCGGGGCCGGAGTGGGGCATATTCGCTTCCTTGAATGTTCTGCGGATGATGAACGGATTGTAGAAAGCCTGCCTGTTGTCGCTTTTGATCCCACAGGGGGTATTGCTGCTTTAGTCGGCAATTTGCGTACGAAAGTTTGAAGAATATCTCATTACAGTAATGCAAATTTGTACGCAGTTTTCATTAACTGTGATGAATGTCGAAGTGTGGATGCGGGTGAATGTTAGAATACTCACAGACCCGCAAGGTAAAATTTATACGGCACTGCCGTTGGAGAATGTTATGACCGATTTAACTGCAAGCAGCCTGCGCGCGTTGAAACTGATGGACCTGACCACCCTGAACGATGACGACACCAATGAAAAAGTCATCGCCCTGTGCCATCAGGCGAAAACGCCGGTGGGTAACACCGCCGCCATCTGTATCTACCCGCGCTTTATCCCGATTGCCCGTAAGACGCTGAAAGAGCAGGGCACGCCGGACGTGCGCATTGCAACCGTAACTAACTTCCCGCATGGCAACGATGATATCGAGATTGCGCTGGCAGAAACCCGCGCGGCGATTGCCTACGGCGCAGACGAAGTTGACGTGGTGTTCCCTTACCGCGCGCTGATCGCCGGCAACGAGCAGGTCGGTTTTGACCTGGTGAAGGCCTGTAAAGACGCGTGTGCGGCGGCAAACGTGCTGCTGAAAGTGATCATCGAAACCGGCGAGCTGAAAGAAGAGGCGCTGATTCGTAAGGCATCTGAAATCTCCATCAAAGCCGGTGCGGATTTCATTAAAACCTCTACCGGTAAAGTGCCGGTTAACGCCACCCCTGAAAGCGCGCGCATCATGATGGAAGTGATCCGCGACATGGGCGTGTCCAAAACCGTCGGTTTCAAACCCGCGGGCGGCGTGCGTACCGCCGAAGACGCGCAGCAGTTCCTGGCGATTGCCGACGAGCTTTTCGGCGCCGACTGGGCCGATTCCCGTCACTACCGCTTCGGTGCGTCCAGCCTGCTGGCCAGCCTGCTGAAGGCGCTGGGTCACGGCGACGGTAAGAGCGCAAGCAGCTACTAAGTTTGAATTGCCGGGTGGCGCTACGCTTACCCGGCCTACCGGATCGTGGTCGGGTAAACCGTACCCGCCGCCATTCACCCGATTCCTCATGGGGGTTACCGTGTTTCTCGCACAAGAAATTATTCGTAAAAAACGTGATGGTCATGCATTAAGCGACGAAGAGATCCGCTTCTTCATCAACGGCATTCGTGATAACACCGTCTCAGAAGGGCAGATTGCGGCTCTGGCGATGACCATTTTCTTCCACGATATGTCGATGCCTGAGCGCGTGTCGCTGACCATGGCGATGCGAGATTCAGGAACCGTTCTGGACTGGAAAAGCCTCAACCTTAACGGCCCGATAGTGGATAAACACTCCACCGGCGGCGTGGGCGACGTGACGTCTCTGATGCTCGGCCCAATGGTGGCAGCCTGCGGCGGTTACATCCCGATGATCTCCGGGCGCGGCCTGGGCCACACCGGCGGTACGCTCGACAAACTGGAAGCCATTCCGGGCTTCGATATCTTCCCGGATGACAACCGCTTCCGCGACATTATTAAAGACGTTGGTGTGGCGATTATCGGCCAGACCAGCTCTCTTGCTCCGGCAGACAAGCGTTTCTACGCGACCCGCGACATTACCGCGACCGTTGACTCCATCCCGCTGATCACCGCCTCTATCCTGGCGAAGAAACTGGCAGAAGGGCTGGACGCGCTGGTGATGGACGTCAAGGTGGGCAGCGGTGCGTTTATGCCAACCTATGAACTCTCAGAGGCGCTGGCCGAAGCGATCGTTGGCGTCTCCAACGGCGCGGGCGTCCGCACTACCGCACTGCTCACCGACATGAACCAGGTGCTGGCTTCCAGCGCCGGTAACGCCGTCGAAGTGCGTGAGGCCGTCCAGTTCCTCACCGGCGAATATCGTAACCCGCGTCTGTTTGACGTCACCATGGCGCTGTGCGTTGAGATGTTAATCTCCGGCAAGCTCGCCAAAGACGACGCAGACGCCCGCGCGAAGCTGCAGGCGGTGCTGGACAACGGCAAAGCGGCGGAGATCTTTGGCCGCATGGTCGCGGCGCAAAAAGGCCCGACCGACTTCGTCGAAAATTACGCGAAGTACCTGCCAACCGCGACGCTCAGCAAAGCGGTGTATGCCGATAGCGAAGGGTTTGTCTCCGCGATGGACACCCGTGCGCTGGGTATGGCGGTGGTCTCGATGGGCGGCGGCCGCCGTCAGGCGTCAGACACCATTGATTACAGCGTCGGCTTTACCGATATGGCGCGTCTGGGCGACAGCGTTGACGGTCAACGTCCGCTGGCGGTAATCCACGCCAAAGACGAAGCCAGCTGGCAGGAAGCGGCAAAAGCGGTGAAAGCGGCAATCAAGCTTGACGATAAAGCGCCGGAAACCACACCGACTGTCTATCGCCGTATCACCGAATAGCGGTATACTGATCTGATCGATAATTTTTGAAGCACTACGTACGGAGAACAATTATGAAACGTGCATTTATTATGGTGCTGGACTCATTCGGCATCGGCGCAACCGAAGATGCAGAACGTTTTGGTGACGTGGGTTCCGATACCATGGGTCACATCGCGGAAGCCTGTGCGAAAGGCGAAGCGGACAACGGTCGTAAAGGCCCTCTGACTCTACCTAACCTGACCCGCCTTGGGCTGGTGAAAGCGCATGAAGGCTCTACCGGTAAAATCGCAGCCGGTATGGACGGCAACGCGGAAGTCGTGGGCGCCTATGCCTGGGCGCACGAGCTCTCCTCCGGCAAAGACACCCCGTCTGGCCACTGGGAAATCGCCGGTGTGCCGGTGCTGTTCGACTGGGGTTATTTCTCCGATCACGAGAACAGCTTCCCGCAGGAGCTGCTCGATAAGCTGGTGAAGCGTGCCAACCTGCCGGGTTACCTGGGCAACTGCCACTCTTCCGGTACCGTGATTCTGGACCAGCTCGGCGAAGAGCATATGAAAACCGGCAAGCCGATTTTCTACACCTCTGCTGACTCCGTGTTCCAGATTGCGTGCCATGAAGAGACGTTTGGCCTGGATAAACTCTACGAGCTGTGCGAAATCGCTCGTGAAGAGCTGACCGAAGGCGGCTACAACATTGGCCGCGTGATCGCGCGTCCGTTTATCGGTGACAAAGCGGGTAACTTCCAGCGTACCGGTAACCGTCACGATCTGGCCGTTGAGCCACCTGCACCAACCGTGCTGCAGAAGCTGGTTGAAGAGAAAGACGGTCACGTGGTGTCCGTGGGTAAAATTGCGGATATCTACGCTAACTGCGGCATCACTAAGAAAGTGAAAGCCACCGGTCTGGATGCGCTGTTCGATGCCACCATCAAAGAGATGAAAGAAGCGGGCGACAAGACCATTGTCTTCACCAACTTCGTGGACTTCGACTCCTCCTGGGGCCACCGTCGCGACGTAGCGGGCTATGCAGCGGGTCTTGAGCTGTTTGACCGCCGTCTGCCGGAGCTGATGGAGCTGGTGGGTGAAGATGACATTCTGATCCTGACCGCGGACCACGGCTGTGACCCGACCTGGACCGGTACCGACCACACCCGTGAGCACATTCCGGTGCTGGTGTACGGCCCGAAAGTGAAGCCGGGCTCGCTCGGTCACCGTGAAACCTTCGCGGACATCGGCCAGACCATCGCGAAATACTTTGGTACGTCAGACATGGAATATGGCAAGGCCATGTTCTAAACGGATTGGGTGCGGCCTGATGCCCTCACCCCGGCCCTCTCCCACAGGGAGAGGGAGAACCGAATGTAGGCCGGGTCAGGCGTAGCCGCCACCCGGCAAAAACAACAATGTTAAAGGAACTGAAGATGGCAACTCCTCACATTAATGCAGAAATGGGTGATTTCGCTGACGTCGTATTGATGCCGGGCGACCCGCTGCGCGCGAAGCACATTGCAGAAACTTTCCTCGAAGACGTGCGTGAAGTGAACAACGTTCGCGGCATGCTGGGCTTCACCGGTACCTATAAAGGCCGCAAGATCTCCGTTATGGGTCACGGCATGGGTATCCCATCCTGCTCTATCTACACTAAAGAGCTGATCACCGATTTCGGCGTGAAGAAAATCATCCGCGTTGGCTCCTGCGGCGCGGTGCGCATGGACGTTAAGCTGCGCGATATCGTTATCGGTATGGGTGCCTGCACCGATTCCAAAGTTAACCGTATGCGTTTCAAAGACCATGACTTCGCGGCAATTGCAGACTTTGGCATGGTGCGTGACGCGGTTGACGCGGCAAAAGCGCTGGGCGTTGAAGCGCGCGTGGGTAACATCTTCTCTGCTGACCTGTTCTATGCACCGGACGGCGGCGAGATGTTTGACGTGATGGAGAAATACGGCATTCTGGGCGTGGAAATGGAAGCGGCCGGTATCTACGGCGTTGCGGCTGAGTTTGGTGCGAAAGCGCTGACCATCTGCACCGTGTCTGACCACATCCGTACTCACGAGCAGACCACCGCTGCCGAGCGTCAGACCACCTTCAACGACATGATCAAAATCGCGCTGGAATCCGTTCTGCTGGGCGATAAAGAGTAATTCTGTCTCTCCCTCCCTCTCCCTGTGGGAGAGGGCTGGGGTGAGGACAACAGACCGCACCTAGCGCACGGCCTGTGCAATCCACGCTGACAAATCCCTTAACTCTTTTTCCTGCTCCGGGAAATCCCCAATCAACGCGTCGCATTCCTGCTGCAGCATATCCGCCCGGTACAAACAGCCCTGTAAACGTGCCGCCAGCGCCTCTAACGGTGCCGGATTAAGGCTATCGGTAAACACCTGCGTACGGGTGATATGGCCTTTCTCCACGTCAAAATGCAGCTCCACGCCGCCCCAGGTAAAACGCTCGTCCAGCAGATGGGAAAACGCAGGAGCCTGGCCGAAGTTCCACTCCCAGCTGCTCTGGCGGGCGAAGGTTTCGGCGAAGTTGGGCAGGTCCGGGGTTTTGTCAGGGGAGATCACTTCTGCTTCCACGCGCTCGCCGTAATGTTCAAAGAACGCGTCACGGATCGCATCGCAAATCTGCTGGTGAGTAATTCCTGGCAGCAGTTCCACCAGATTTGCCACGCGTCCGCGCACGGAGGTAATCCCCTTAGCCTGCAGCTTTTTCTTGTCCGGATTCAGGTAGTTCGCCAGACGGCTCAGGTCAGCGTTCAGCAGCAGGGTGCCGTGGTGGAAGCCGCGATCCATCGTTTCGCGGTAGGCGGAGCCGGAGACCTTCCGGTCGCCCTCGGGGGTTTTCACCACCAGATCGTTACGCCCGGAGGCTTCAGCCGTCACGCCGAGTGAATTCAGCGCGGTGAGGACGATGGACGTTGAGATGGTTTTGTCGTATTCCGGTTTGCCCGCCATAAAGGTAAAGCAGGTATTGCCCAGATCGTGAAACACCGCGCCGCCGCCGCTGCTCCGGCGCGCCAGGCGGACGTTGTCCTCTTCCATACGCCGGGTGTTGCACTCTTTCCACGGGTTTTGCGCGCGGCCAATGACCACCGTATCGGCGTTACGCCAGAGAAAGAGGACGCGCTGGGTGGCAGGCATCTGGCGGAAGATGCACTCTTCCACCGCGAGATTAAACCAGGGATCGTAAGAGTCAGAGATAAGCAGGCGTAACGTCGTCATGGCAAAGTTCCTTTTCTGAATCGTTCGCCTACTTTATCACTATTCTTTCTTCTCGCTCTCTTCGTCTTCGGGGACTGACCGGCTGGCGGTCAGCAGGAACGGCGATTGCTGCCAGCGCGTGCGTTTTCCGCGAAGCAGGGTGCGCGCCAGCACAACGCCAATGGCGAGCGAAAGCAGCAGCATCAGGCGCAGAATGTTGGTGGTATTATCGACCTGTTTGGCTTCAGTGGGCAGAGTATGGGTGTCGAGCGTCAGGCGCAGATAACCCAGAGGACCATTCTTGCCCTGAATAGGTTCAACAAGCTGTTGGTTGAAGTAGCCGCCGGCTTTTTTGCCGTCCAGCGCCAGCCTGTCGCGTACGTCGACGTGCTCACCCGCGCGGGCAATCAGGTTGCCTTGCTCATCGTAGACGCCCGCATCAAGAATGCGGCTGTTCTCCGTGAGCAGGCGTAAAACCTGGCCTATCCGCTTCTCGTCCGGCGTTTCGGTACGCATGGACGGCGCGACGTTGAGCGTCACCTGGCGTGCCAGCGTGCGGGCCAGCTCTTCAAACTGGGGGTTGCGTTGCCGTTGATGGTTCTGGCTAAACCACGATGCCCCTTGCATCAGCACCACTAAGAGTGCGAGACAGGAAAGGACAATCACGGCGCGATGGAGCCGGAATTTCAGTTTTGCGCGAGCCATATTCCACCTGCTGAAAATTTACGGCTTAATGTTGCCAGAAGTGATGGTTACAGGGTAGCCTCATGCGTTATTTTCCCTCTGCAACCTTCCGGCGCGAACGAAATTACAGGAGCTTTAATGCCGAACATTACCTGGTGTGACCTGCCAACGGATGTCTCTTTATGGCCAGGATTGCCGCTCTCTCTAAGTGGCGATGAGGTGATGCCTCTGGATTACCACGCCGGTCGTAGCGGCTGGCTCCTCTACGGACGCGGTCTGGATAAGCAACGCCTGACCCAGTATCAAAGCAAGCTGGGTGCGGCAATGGTCATCGTCGCCGCCTGGTGCGTGGAAGACTACCAGGTTATTCGCCTGGCGGGTTCCCTGACGCAGCGCGCAACGCGTCTGGCGCACGACGCCGGGCTGGACGTCGCACCGCTGGGTAAAATTCCGCATCTGAAAACCCCGGGCCTGCTGGTCATGGATATGGACTCTACCGCCATTCAGATCGAGTGCATTGACGAAATTGCGAAGCTGGCGGGCAGCGGCGAGCTGGTGGCGGAAGTCACCGAGCGTGCGATGCGCGGCGAGCTGGATTTCACCGCCAGCCTGAGACAGCGCGTGGCGACCCTGAAAGGGGCAGATGCTAACATTCTGCGCCAGGTGCGCGACGTGCTGCCGCTGATGCCTGGACTGACGCAGCTGGTGCTGAAGCTGCAGTCCCTCGGCTGGAAGGTGGCGATCGCCTCCGGTGGCTTTACCTTCTTCGCGGATTATCTGCGGGAAAAACTGCATCTGACCACCGTGGTGGCCAACGAGCTGGAGATTATGGACGGCAAGCTGACCGGCCAGGTGATCGGCGATATTGTGGATGCCCAGTACAAAGCCAATACGCTGACGCGTCTGGCGGAAAAGTATGAAATTCCGGTTGTCCAGACCGTCGCTATCGGGGACGGCGCTAACGACCTGCCGATGATCAAAGCGGCCGGGCTGGGCATTGCCTACCATGCCAAGCCAAAAGTGAATGAAAAGACGGAAGTGACTATCCGTCACGCTGACCTGATGGGGGTGTTCTGCATTCTCTCCGGCAGCCTTAATCAGAAATAACGAGGTAAACCGTGGCGAAAGCTCCAAAACGCGCATTTGTCTGTAATGAATGTGGTGCGGATTATCCGCGCTGGCAGGGGCAATGCAGCGCCTGCCATGCCTGGAACACCATCACCGAAGTGCGTGGTGTGGCGGCTTCGCCGAGCGTGGCCCGCAATGAACGTCTGAGCGGCTATGCCGGTAACGCGGGCGTGGCGAAGGTGCAAAAACTTTCGGACATCAGCCTCGAAGAGCTGCCGCGCTTCTCCACCGGGTTCAAAGAGTTTGACCGCGTGCTCGGCGGCGGCGTGGTGCCGGGCAGCGCCATTCTGATCGGCGGTAACCCGGGCGCGGGTAAATCGACCCTGCTGCTGCAAACGCTCTGCAAGCTCGCGGAACAGATGAAAACCCTGTACGTCACGGGCGAAGAGTCTCTGCAGCAGGTGGCGATGCGCGCGCACCGCCTGGGCCTGCCGACCGGCAACCTGAACATGCTCTCCGAAACCAGCATCGAGCAGATCTGCATGATTGCCGAAGAAGAGCAGCCGAAGCTGATGGTGATCGACTCCATCCAGGTGATGCACATGGCGGACATTCAGTCCTCGCCGGGCAGCGTCGCGCAGGTGCGTGAAACCGCGGCCTACCTGACGCGCTTTGCCAAAACGCGCGGCGTGGCGATTGTGATGGTCGGCCACGTAACCAAAGACGGCTCGCTGGCCGGACCGAAGGTGCTTGAACACTGTATCGACTGCTCGGTGATGCTCGACGGGGACGCGGACTCCCGCTTCCGTACCCTGCGTAGCCACAAGAACCGCTTTGGGGCGGTGAACGAACTGGGCGTGTTTGCCATGACCGAACAGGGGCTGCGTGAAGTGAGTAACCCGTCGGCCATCTTCCTGAGCCGTGGCGATGAGATCACCTCCGGCAGTTCGGTGATGGTGCTGTGGGAAGGGACGCGCCCGCTGCTCGTTGAAATTCAGGCGCTGGTGGACGTGTCGATGATGGGCAACCCGCGGCGCGTGGCGGTCGGTCTGGAACAGAACCGTCTGGCAATCCTGCTGGCGGTGCTGCACCGTCACGGCGGGCTGCAGATGGCGGATCAGGACGTCTTCGTTAACGTGGTCGGCGGCGTCAAAGTCACGGAGACCAGCGCAGACCTGGCGCTGCTGCTGGCGATGGTCTCCAGCCTGCGTGACAGGCCGCTGCCGCAGGATCTGGTGGTCTTTGGCGAAGTGGGCCTTGCCGGGGAAATCCGTCCGGTTCCCAGCGGCCAGGAGCGTATCTCCGAGGCGGCAAAACACGGTTTCCGTCGGGCAATCGTTCCCGCCGCCAACGTGCCGAAAAAAATCCCGGAAGGGATGCAGGTGTTTGGCGTGAAGAAACTCGCAGATGCGTTAAATGTCTTTGACGACTTATAATTACGTAAATTTGATTTTGCAGGAGGCACCGTAATTTATGTCATCATTTGACTACATCAAGACCGCAATCCGCCAGAAGGGCTGCACGCTGCAGCAGGTGGCGGACGCCAGCGGCATGACCAAAGGCTACCTGAGCCAGCTGCTGAACGCCAAAATCAAAAGCCCCAGCGCGCAGAAGCTCGAAGCGCTGCACCGCTTTCTGGGGCTGGAATTCCCGCGTATGCAAAAGAACATCGGCGTGGTGTTCGGCAAGTTTTACCCGCTGCATACCGGACATATCTATCTGATCCAGCGCGCCTGTAGCCAGGTTGACGAGCTGCACATCATCATGGGCTACGACGAAACCCGCGACCGTCAGCTGTTTGAAGACAGCGCCATGTCGCAGCAGCCGACCGTGCCGGACCGTCTGCGCTGGCTGCTTCAGACCTTTAAGTACCAGAAAAACATTCGTATTCATGCCTTCAACGAAGAGGGGATGGAGCCCTATCCGCACGGCTGGGACGTATGGAGCAACGGCATCAAAGCGTTTATGGAAGAGAAGGGCATTGCGCCTAACTGGATCTACACCTCTGAAGAGTCCGATGCGCCGCAGTTCCGCGAGCATCTGGGCATTGAGACGGTGCTGATCGATCCGAAACGCACCTTCATGAACATTAGCGGGGCGCAGATCCGCGAAAACCCGTTCCGCTACTGGGATTACATTCCGACCGAGGTGAAGCCGTTCTTCGTTCGTACCGTCGCGATACTGGGCGGCGAGTCGAGCGGTAAGTCAACGCTGGTCAACAAGCTGGCGAATATCTTCAATACCACCAGCGCGTGGGAGTATGGGCGCGATTATGTCTTCTCGCACCTTGGCGGCGACGAGATGGCGCTGCAGTATTCCGACTACGACAAAATCGCGCTCGGTCATGCCCAGTACATTGATTTCGCAGTGAAATATGCCAACAAGGTAGCGTTTATCGATACCGATTTTGTCACCACCCAGGCGTTCTGTAAAAAATACGAAGGGCGCGAGCACCCGTTCGTGCAGGCCCTGATTGACGAATACCGTTTTGACCTGGTGATCCTGCTGGAAAACAACACCCCGTGGGTGGCCGACGGCATGCGCAGCCTCGGCAGCTCAGTCGACAGGCGTGAATTCCAGACCATGCTGGTGGAGATGCTCAACGAAAACAACGTTGAGTTTGTGCATGTTGAAGAGTCGGACTACGACTCCCGTTTCCTGCGCTGCGTCGAGCTGGTGAAGGAGATGATGGGGGAGCAGGGGTAAAAAACTTACCCCTCACCCTAACCCTCTCCCCAAAGGGGAGAGGGGATCGCACGGAGCTGTCTTTACCCTCTCCCCCGTGGAGAGAGGGCAGGGTGAGGGGGAACAAACCACTCAGAACTCAACCACCACTTTCCCGCGCATATGCCCGTCCAGCACCTTACGATGCGCCTCGGTAATGCTTTCCACGCTCAGCCCGTGCAGCGTTTCACTCAGCGAACTTTCCACCACGCCGTTATCCACCAGCTTCGCCACCTCATTGAGGATCTCCCCCTGACGCGCCATATCCAGCGTCTGGTACATGCTGCGGGTGTACATAAATTCCCAGTGCAGCGCGGCGGATTTGGACTTCAGCTTGTCCTGGTTCAGCGGACGTTCATTCTCAACGATGGAACAGATATGCCCCTGAGGCGCAATCAGTTCGCTGACCGCATCCCAGTGCCCGTCGGTGTCGTTGAGGATGAAAATGTAATCCACAAAGGTGAGCCCGTGTTTCGCCAGCTCGCCTTTCAGGTCGCGGTAGTTGACGACCACGTCAGCCCCGCGCTCGCGGCACCACCGGGCGGAATCTTCTCGTGAAGCGGTTGCGACGATCTTCACCTTGCTGTTGTGCTTCGCAAACGGGATCGCCAGCGATCCCACCCCCCCCGCGCCGCCGATGATCAGTAGCGTTTTGTCCGCCCCGGCATCCTGAATATTCAGCCGCTCAAACAGACCTTCCCATGCGGTGAGCGCGGTTAAGGGCAGTGCAGCGGCTGCCGCCCAGCCGAGGCTGGCAGGCTTGCGCCCGACAATGCGTGCATCGATCAGCTGATGCGTGGTGTTGCTGCCCGGGCGGGTGATATCGCCCGCGTACCACACCTCGTCACCCGGCTTGAACCCGGTGACGCCAGCCCCAACGGCTTTGACGATCCCGCTGGCGTCCCACCCGAGAATGCGCGGCTCGTTCAGCCCGCTCTTAGCAATGCCCGCGTGGACTTTGGTATCAACCGGATTAACGGAAACGGCCTTCACTTCCACCAGCAGATCGTGCTCGCCGGGCTGCGGCATCGGCGGGGTGATTTCAATGAAGGTGGACGGATTTTCTGGGTTAACGGCGATGGCTTTCACTGACATGGTGTGCTCCTCAATGGCATGCGTTTTGTTGAGGCTAGTCTATTAAGTGGTCAGCTGCATGATAAGATGGACAATCAAGAACTCAGCGTTCGTACAGGATGAACAATCATGTTTAAACAGCTGCAGGATATGGCGCTTTTCGCGCTGGTGGCGGAGATGGGCAGCTTTACCGCGGCAGCCCAGAAAGCCGAACTGCCGAAATCCAGCGTGAGCCAGCGAATTAGCCAGCTGGAGCAGCAGGTGGGTATCCGCCTGCTTAACCGCACCACGCGAAGGTTGAACCTGACGTTTGCGGGCGAGCACTATCTGGTGCACTGCCGCGAAATGCTGGCGGCTAGCGAGCGGGCCGAGTACGCCATTCAGCGCCTGCGCGATAACCCGAGCGGGCGGCTGCGGATCACCTGTCCGGCGGGGATTGGGGCGACGCTGCTGGCGCATATGAATGCCGAGTTCCAGCTTCGCTATCCTGACGTTTCGCTGGATGTGTCGATCTCTGATGACGTGGTGGATCTGGTCGAGGCCGGTTTTGACGTGGCGCTGCGTACCGGCAAGCCGCAGGACTCCTCTCTGATTGGCCGTATGATCGGGCATTGTCCGCGCTACATGCTGGCCTCGCCGGACTATCTGGCGCGTCGGGAGCCGTTAATTCATCCCCGTCAGCTGGTGGATCACCGATGCATTACGCACCGGGCGTGGTCGGAGTGGCTTCTGCGAAGCGAGAGCGAGGATTACCGCTACCTGCCGGATAACGCCCACATGACCGATAATCTGGTATACGCCCGCGAATGTGCGATCGCAGGGGCGGGGATCACGCTGTTACCCGCATTTCTGCTGGAGGATAAGATCGAAAAAGGCGCGCTGGTTCAGGTGCTGCCGGAGTGGAACGTTGAAGGTAACGATCTGTGGCTGGCCTATCCGAGCCGCAAGCTGAACTCGCCCGCGTTGATGAGCTATATCGAGTTTGCAATGCAGTTTGATGAGGTGAAGCGGTATTACGTGGGTGGGTGATTGTGTGCGGCCTGATGCCCTCACCCTGGCCCTCTCCCATGGGGAGAGGGTACAAACATAAAAAACGGCAACCGAAGTTGCCGTTTTGCTTTTACCTTGTGCGGCCTGATGCCCTCACCCTGACCCTCTCCCACGGGGAGAGGGAACAAACATAAAAAACGGCAACCGAAGTTGCCGTTTTGCTTTTATTTTGCAATACGCTTGTACTTAATACGCTTCGGCTCCAGCGCGTCGGCGCCCAGCGTGCGTTTCTTATACTCTTCGTATTCGGTGAAGTTACCTTCGAAGAACTCCACCTTACCTTCATCCTGGTAGTCCAGGATGTGGGTCGCGATACGGTCCAGGAACCAGCGGTCGTGCGAGATAACCATCGCGCAGCCCGGGAACTCCAGCAGGGCGTTCTCCAGCGCGCGCAGGGTTTCGATATCCAGGTCGTTGGTTGGTTCATCGAGCAGCAGAACGTTACCGCCAACCTGCAGCAGTTTCGCCAGGTGCAGACGACCACGCTCACCGCCGGACAGCTCGCCCACGCGTTTGCCCTGGTCGGTGCCTTTGAAGTTAAAGCGACCAACGTAGGCGCGGCTTGGCATCTCGGTGTTGCCGATACGCATGATATCCAGACCGCCGGAGACTTCTTCCCATACGGTTTTGCTGTTATCCATCGCGTCACGGAACTGGTCAACGGAGGCCAGCTTCACGGTTTCACCCAGGGTGATAGAGCCGCTGTCAGGCTGTTCCTGACCGGACATCATGCGGAACAGGGTCGATTTACCCGCGCCGTTCGGGCCGATGATGCCAACGATAGCGCCTTTCGGTACGGAGAAGGTCAGGTCGTCGATCAGCAGGCGGTCGCCGTAGGACTTACGCAGGTTGGTCACTTCAACCACTTTATCCCCCAGACGTGCTCCAGGTGGAATAAACAGTTCGTTGGTTTCGTTACGTTTCTGGTATTCGGTGTTGTTCAGCTCTTCGAAGCGTGCCAGACGGGCTTTGCCCTTGGACTGACGGCCTTTCGCGCCCTGACGCACCCACTCCAGCTCTTTCTCGATAGACTTACGACGGGCCGCTTCCTGAGAAGCTTCCTGCGCCAGACGCTGATCTTTCTGCTCCAGCCAGGAGGAGTAGTTGCCTTCCCACGGAATACCTTCGCCGCGGTCCAGCTCAAGGATCCAGCCGGCGACGTTGTCGAGGAAGTAACGGTCGTGGGTAATCGCCACAACGGTACCTTCGAAGTCGTGCAGGAAGCGCTCCAGCCACGCCACGGATTCCGCATCCAGGTGGTTGGTTGGTTCGTCGAGCAGCAGCATGTCTGGTTTTTCCAGCAGCAGGCGGCACAGCGCCACGCGGCGGCGTTCACCACCGGAGAGGTTCGCGATTTTCGCATCCCAGTCCGGCAGACGCAGGGCATCCGCCGCGCGCTCCAGCTGCACGTTCAGGTTGTGACCGTCGTGCGCCTGGATGATCTCTTCATACTTGCCCTGTTGCGCGGCCAGCTTGTCGAAGTCCGCATCCGGCTCAGCGTATTTGGCATACACTTCATCCAGACCTTTCAGGGCGTTAACCACTTCGGATACCGCTTCTTCAACGGATTCGCGAACGGTGTGTTCCGGGTTCAGCTGAGGTTCCTGCGGCAGGTAGCCAATTTTGATGCCAGGCTGCGGACGGGCTTCACCTTCGATGTCTGTATCAATGCCGGCCATGATGCGCAGCAGGGTGGACTTACCGGCACCGTTGAGACCCAGAACACCGATTTTTGCGCCCGGGAAGAAGCTCAGCGAGATATTTTTAAGAATATGACGTTTCGGCGGGACAACTTTGCCGACACGATGCATGGTATAAACGAATTGAGCCACGTTGGACTTCGCCTCTTTTATCGTAATGAGAAGGAATTTCAGCCTCGAAGTGTAGCCTTTTTCACGCCCTAATCCCAGCCAGGAACGTTGGGAGTGTTAAAACGCGCAAGAAAGGTAAAAAAGTGTCCATGACGTGGCGCGTTGAAGGATGCCTGGTTAGCATAAGTTAATTAGACTTTGACGTGGCAAGACGCTGCAATTGACGAAAAAACAATGAGGAAGAGCTTGTGGAAAAAGCCAAACGGGTGGTCTGGCGTCTGCTGGCTGCCAGCGTATGCGTAATGGCGGTAAGCCAGGCGGTGCATGCCGATTCACTGGATGAACAACGCAGTCGATACGCTCAGATTAAACAGGCGTGGGACAACAAGCAGATGGATACCGTGCAGGCGCTGATGCCGACGCTAAAGGATTATCCGCTGTATCCGTATCTCGAGTATCGCCAGATCGCGGACGATCTCATGAACCAGCCCACGGTCACCGTGAATAACTTCATTCAGGCGAACCCGACCCTGCCGCCTGCCCGAAATCTCCAGTCTCGCTTTGTGAATGAGCTGGCGCGTCGCGAAGACTGGCGCGGACTGCTGGCGTTTAGCCCTGAAAAGCCGAATACCACCGAAGCCCAGTGTAACTATTACTACGCTAAATGGGCGACCGGCCAGCAGGAAGAGGCCTGGGCCGGGGCGAAAGAGCTCTGGCTGACCGGGAAAAACCAGCCGAACGCCTGTGATTCCCTGTTCGGCGCGTGGCGCGCATCCGGCAAGCAGGATCCGCTGTCCTATCTTGAGCGCATCCGCCTGGCGATGAAGGCCGGTAACACGCGGCTGGTGACCACGCTGGCGGGGCAGATGCCGTCCGATTACCAGACGATCTCCACCGCGGTTATCTCGCTGGCAAACGATCCCAACAGCGTGCTGACCTTTGCCCGCAGTACGGGCGCGACCGATTTTACCCGCCAGATGGCGGCGGTGGCCTTTGCCAGCGTGGCGCGTGACGATGTGGAAAACGCGCGGCTGATGATCCCGCAGCTGGTACAGGCGCAGCAGCTTAATGAGGAGCAAACCCAGGAGCTGCGCGACATTGTGGCGTGGCGACTGATGGGCACCGATGTGACCGATGAACAGGCGCGCTGGCGTGACGATGCCATTATGCGTTCGAATTCCACGTCGCTGGTGGAACGCCGCGTGCGCATGGCGCTGGGCACGGGCGATCGCCGTGGGCTCAATACCTGGCTCGCGCGCTTGCCGATGGAGGCCAAAGAGAAAGACGAATGGCGCTACTGGCAGGCCGACCTGCTGATGGAGCGCGGTCGAGATGATGAGGCCAAAGAGATCCTCCATACGCTGATGCAGCAGCGCGGGTTTTACCCGATGGCAGCCGCGCAGCGTCTGGGCGAGGAGTACACCTTCCGCATTGATAAAGCGCCCGCTAACGCAAACCCGGCGCTAACGCAGGGGCCAGAAATGGCGCGCGTTCGCGAGCTGATGTACTGGAATATGGATAACACCGCGCGCAGCGAATGGGCGAATCTGGTGACCAGCCGTACCACCGACGAAAAAGCCCAGCTTGCCCGCTATGCGTTTGATAATCACTGGTGGGATCTCAGCGTGCAGGCGACGATCGCCGGCAAGCTCTGGGATCATCTGGAAGAGCGTTTCCCGCTGGCGTACAAAGATCTATTCGATCGCTATACCAGCGGCAAAGATATCCCGCAAAGCTACGCGATGGCGATTGCCCGTCAGGAGAGCGCGTGGAACCCGAAAGTCCGTTCCCCGGTGGGCGCCAGCGGCCTGATGCAGATCATGCCCGGCACGGCGACGCACACGGTGAAGATGTTTAATATTCCTGGGTACAGCAGTCCGTCACAGCTTCTCGATCCGGATACCAATATCAACATCGGTACCAGCTACCTCCAGTACGTGTATCAGCAGTTCGGCAATAACCGCATCTTCTCGTCGGCGGCGTATAACGCGGGGCCTGGTCGCGTGCGCACCTGGCTGGGCAACAGCGCCGGACGCATCGACGCCGTGGCGTTCGTCGAGAGCATTCCGTTCTCGGAAACGCGCGGCTACGTGAAGAACGTGCTGGCCTATGACGCCTACTATCGCTACTTCATGGGGCAGAAAGATACCCTGATGAGCGATGCCGAGTGGCAGAGACGTTACTGATCGGCGTGGGTTGTGTTATGCTGTACTCGCTAATGAGTACAAAAGGCAGCATAACATGACCCAGCATTCCCCGTATTCCTCGGCAATGGCCGAACAACGTCATCAGGAGTGGCTTCGTTTTGTGGAGCTGCTTCGCCAGTCTTACGAGCAGGATTTGCATTTACCCCTGATGCAACTGATGCTCACGCCGGACGAGCGTGAGGCGCTGGGCACGCGCGTGCGCATCATTGAAGAGCTGCTGCGCGGCGAGATGAGCCAGCGCGAGCTGAAGAATGAGCTCGGCGCGGGCATCGCAACGATTACCCGCGGATCGAACAGCCTGAAGTCGGCGCCGGTTGAGCTGCGCCAGTGGCTGGAAGCGGTATTGTTGAAAAATACCTAACGATAAATCGCGTTATGGAACGGGCTTAACGCCAGGATCACCGCCTGGTGATAAACGCCTGAACGCGTCAGCGCGCCTGCGGTAAAGACGCCAATCGCCCCTTCTTTACGACCAATCTCATCGATGCCGGTGTACTGCGACATCACTGGCCCGAGCGCTTCACCCGCACGGACTTTTTCCAGAATGATCTCCGGCAGCGGCAGGGTGGCCGAGCGCGCTTCACCCCGCTGCTCGCGGCTTTCGATCACCACCCAGCTAAAGGTTGCGCCTTCGTCGATACCGGCTTCAATCGCTACCCAAAAGTCAGCATCCGGTGCCGCGGCCTTAGCGTTTGCCACGCGATTTCGTGCGCCAGCGCGCGTTTCCTCGCTGCCAAACGGCTGTTCAGGTACGCCACTCTCGACGCCGATGGCCTCAATATGGCAGGATCCTGCGCCGAAGATCTCGTCAAATGCCCTTAGAATTGCCTGAATTTTGGCAGGATTAGTGGTAGCAGAGACAACATGGTGCATAATTAAGCTCGATTCAAAAAAAACTCATCGCAGTATAACGGAAAAAAAGCATGTTACAGGTATACCTTGTTCGCCACGGTGAAACGCAGTGGAACGCCGAGCGACGTATTCAAGGCCAGTCAGACAGTCCTCTCACCGAGAAGGGTGTGCAGCAAGCGTGGCAGGTGGCGGAACGCGCCAGAACGCTGGGCATTACCCACGTGATTACCAGCGATCTAGGTCGCACACAGCAGACGGCGCGCATCATCGCAGATGCCTGCGGCTGTGACGTCATGCTGGAGCCGCGCCTGCGCGAGCTGGATATGGGCGTGCTGGAAAAACGCCATATCGATACGCTGACGGAAACGGAAGAGGGCTGGCGCCGCACGCTGGTGAACGGTACCGAAGATGGCCGTATTCCTGAGGGCGAATCGATGCAGGAGCTCAGCGTACGCATGCATGCCGCTCTGGCGGAATGCCTGAAGCTTCCGGCGGGAAGCCGTCCGCTGTTGGTGAGTCATGGGATTGCGTTGGGATGCCTGGTGAGCACCATTCTGGGATTACCGGCTTACGCTGAGCGCCGCCTGCGTCTGCGCAACTGCTCCATTTCCCGGATTGATTATCAGGAAAGCGCGTGGCTGGCGTCAGGTTGGGTCGTGGAGATGGCAGGGGACATTTCGCACCTCGATGCCCCTGCGCTTGACGAACTGCAGCGTTAACGACGTATCGGAATCAAGAATTCCATACGCAGATTGATTGGGCCTTCTTCCGGTTTGGCATCCTGCGCCGGGTAGTAGCGCTCAATGTCCTGACCTTTACGGCGATTCAGATTCAGCATCGGCATGCAGGTCCCGTAAACGGTCAGGATAAACTCCTGAACCCCCGTTCCCAGCCCTTCATACGCGAACATCACGTATTCACCACCTTCCAGCACGACAGGCTTTGAACCCTGAATGTAGCCATTGGCCATATCTGGCGTCAGCGCGGTGGTGTAGAACACCTCCTGCTCGTCGTCTTTTTCCTGGCTTGGGTGCGTTTCGTTGAGACCATACAGGATCGGCGGGATCGCCGGCGCGTGGCTCAGGAAGTCGCGCCAGAACTGGACGCGCATCTGATGACGGAACTCAGAAATCTGCTCCAGTGAACAGGAGTAGCTCTGCGTCGTGCCGATCAGATGGGTTTCCGGCAGTGTAATGATTTCGTACTTCGGCATCGCGAATTCGCCCAGACGCAGCGGCGGACGCATGCCAAAGGAGCTCCAGTCAGGCGAGCGACGATAAAGCGCTGGCGTCAACGAGAACTGTTTTTTAAATGCGCGGGTGAAGGTCTGCTGTGAATCGAAACGATATTGCAGGGCAATATCCAGAATCGGCCGCGCGGTCAGGCGCAATGCCACAGCAGATTTTGATAAACGACGTGCACGAATATAGGCGCCGATAGCATGACCGGTGACATCCTTGAACATCCTTTGCAGATGCCACTTGGAATAGCCTGCTTTAGCCGCCACATTATCCAGTGACAAAGGCTGGTCGAGATGACCTTCCAGCCAGGTGAGCAGGTCGCGAATAATTCCAGCCTGATCCATATACTATCCTCATCCTTAAAACAGCATGTGCCTGATAACAGGTTAGCGGATAATAGCATTTTTTGATGTTTTAGCATTCAGTGTTTTTTTTGCGCATTCATGCTTTTTAGAGCACATTACAGGCAGATATATTCTAATCCTGTGATCTTGCTACATTTTTGTCTAAAGTGTTGAATAATCGCCCAGTGTAATTTTAAAGAATGGTAACAATATGAAATACAAGACTTTGATCTTCACCGCGTTAATGCTGATGGTCGGGCGCGTGGCGCAGGCAGAACAGATTGGCTCCGTCGATACCGTGTTCAAAATGTTCGGCCCGGACCACAAAATCGTGGTGGAGGCGTTTGACGATCCGGACGTGAAAAACGTCACCTGCTACGTCAGCCGTGCGAAAACGGGCGGTATCAAAGGCGGGCTGGGACTGGCGGAAGATACCTCCGACGCCGCCATTTCCTGTCAGCAGGTGGGGCCGGTTGAGTTGAGCGATAAAATTAAAAACGGCAAAGCGCAGGGCGACGTGGTATTCCAGAAACGGACCTCGCTGGTGTTTAAAAAGCTGCAGGTGGTGCGTTTCTATGATGCCAAACGCAACACCCTGGCGTACCTTGCCTACTCTGACAAAGTGGTGGAAGGCTCGCCGAAAAACGCGATCAGCGCGGTGCCGATTATGCCGTGGCATTAATTCAGGGATGAACCATGCAACAACCTGTGGTCTGGCTGGTTGAAGACGAAACCAGTATCGCCGATACGCTGATCTACATGCTTCAGCAGGAAGGATTCGCGGTAAAGGCATTTGAACGCGGTTTACCCGTGCTGGAGGAGGCGCGGCGGCAGGCTCCGGCGCTCGCCATTCTGGACGTCGGGCTGCCGGACATCAGTGGATTTGAGCTTTGCCGCCAGCTGCTGGCGCAGCATCCCTCACTGCCGGTGCTGTTTCTGACGGCGCGCAGTGATGAGGTAGACAAGCTGCTTGGCCTGGAAATGGGCGCTGATGACTACGTTGCGAAACCTTTCTCACCTCGTGAAGTCTGCGCCCGGGTGCGGACGATTTTACGGCGCATGCAAAAATCCGCCGCACCATCAGAAACGTTGCGTATCGGGCAGTTTGAA
This sequence comes from Enterobacter sp. 3U4, assembly GCF_057224565.1. NCBI lineage: Bacteria > Pseudomonadati > Pseudomonadota > Gammaproteobacteria > Enterobacterales > Enterobacteriaceae > Enterobacter > Enterobacter sp. 3U4. The sequence goes on along the minus strand of NZ_CP136665.1, from coordinate 3,288,200 downwards.
CTGAACGAGCCTGCCGCGCGAATTAGCTGGTACGGGGAAGTATTGCCCCTGACCCGCTACGAATTCTTGCTGCTCAAAACCTTGTTGCAGGCCCCCGGAAGGGTCTTTTCTCGCCAGCAGCTCATGGATAAGGTGTGGGGTGAAGACGGCAACAGCTTCGACCGTACCGTGGATACCCACATCAAAACCCTGCGCGCCAAGCTGCGGGCGGTGAACGAGGAACTGTCACCCATCAGCACCCATCGCGGTATGGGCTACAGTCTGGGCCTTTACTGATGCGCATTGGGATGCGGCTATTGCTGGGATACTTCCTGATCGTGGCCATCGCCGCGTGGTTTGTGCTGTCGATCTTTGTTCAGGAAGTAAAGCCCGGCGTGCGCAGGGCTACCGAGGGCACGTTAATCGATACCGCGACCCTGTTGGCTGAAATTGGGCGAGATGATTTGCTTTCGGGTCATGCGCAGCAGGGCAAACTGGCGCAGGCCTTTTCTCAGCTTCATCAGCGCCCTTTCCGCGCCAATATCGGCGGGATTCATAAAGTGCGTAACGAGTACCGCGTCTACATGACCGATGCGCAGGGCAGAGTGGTATTTGATTCCGCCGGTCTGGCCGTGGGGCAAGATTACTCGCGCTGGAACGATGTCTGGCTGACGCTTCGCGGCGAATACGGCGCGCGCAGTACCCAGAGCCATCCCGACGATCCGGAGAGCACGGTGATGTATGTTGCCGCGCCGGTTGTGGAGCAGGGCAAGATTATCGGCGTGCTGTCGGTCGGCAAACCTAACAGCGCGATGGCCCCGGTTATCCACCGCAGCGAGCGGCGGATCCTGTGGGCAGGCGGATCGCTGCTCGGCATTGCCCTGCTTATCGGTCTTCTCGTCGCCTGGTGGATCAATCGTTCTATCAGTACGTTATCGCGCTATGCCGACTCGGTGACCACGGATACGCCTCTCCCGCTGCCTAATCCAGGCAGCAGCGAACTGCACAAGCTGGCCCTGGCGCTGGAGAATATGCGCATTCGCCTGGAAGGGAAAAACTACATTGAACACTATGTCCATGCGCTGACCCACGAGCTGAAAAGCCCCATCGCCGCCATACGCGGCGCGGCTGAAATTCTCGCCGAGCAGCCGCCGCCGCAGGTAACCGCGCGGTTTATCGATAATATTCTGGTGCAAAACGCGCGCATGCAGTCGCTGGTTGAAAAACTGCTCACTCAGGCGCGGCTTGAAAATCGGGTCGAGATTACGCCTCAGACCGTCCGCGTCGACTTATTGTTTACGCGTATTGCCGACGCGCGCTCGGCGCTGCTGGCGGCAAAAGATATTGGGCTGACCCTCCAGCCCGCTTCGCTTCATGTTGAAGGCGATCCCGATCTGCTCGAACAGGCGCTCGGTAACTTGCTGGATAACGCTATCGATTTTACGCCGCAGGGCGGCGCCATTGCACTGGCGGCCAGGGAAGAGCAGGGGCAGATACAGCTTCTCGTCACCGACAGCGGAAGCGGGATCCCGGATTACGCGCTGGAGCGTATTTTTGAGCGCTTCTATTCCCTGCCGCGCGAGAACGGGTTGAAGAGCAGCGGACTCGGGCTGGCGTTTGTCCAGGAGGTGGCGCGTCTGCATCAGGGAGAGATTACATTGCGTAATCGTGATGAAGGCGGCGTGATGGCCACGCTGACGCTTCACCGTCCCTTCACATAACTTCAAACTGACCCCACACGGCCTGGTTACGCTCTCCTCATCACAAAGGAGACGTAATGATGAAATCCCCCCTGTTCTGGAAAGTAAGCACCCTGCTGGGGTGCATCCTGCTGCTGTTAGTCCCGCTTTTTATGGTCAGTAACCTGATATCGGAGCGGGAGAGCTACCGCAACGATGTCGAAAATACGCTTCGCCAGAGTACCAGCGGACCGCAAAAGCTGGTCGGTCCGATGATTGCGATACCGATGACGGAGATCTTTTACAAGATAGAGGACGAGAAGAAGGTCGAATACAAGAAAAGCTATATGCATTTCATTCTGCCGGAATCTCTGGTTGTGGAAGGGAACCAGCGCGTGGAGTTCCGCAGTATTGGCATCTACGATGGGCAGATCTGGAACACTGACCTGAAGATAAAAGCGCAGTTTAATACCGAAGAGCTGAAGCAGCTGAAAGGGGAAACGATCGCGACTGGGCAGCCGTTTATTGTGACGGGCGTTGGCGACGCGCGGGGCATTGGCACGGTCAGTATCTCTAAAATCAATGGTGAGACGCTCAGCGTGGAACCCGGTTCAGGCGTCTACGGGGCGCTTGCAGGGATCCACATCCCGCTGACCGACAAAGCGCTGGAAGCCAAAACGTTTGTACTTGAGATGTCACTCACTCTGGCGGGAACCGGCAGTTTTGCGGTGGTACCGGTAGGGCGTAATAGCGAAATGACGCTCAACAGCAACTGGCCGCATCCGGGTTTTATGGGCGATTATCTCCCTGTTAAGCATCAGATTGGCGAGTCCGGTTTCCAGGCGAACTGGCAGAGCAGCTGGTTTGCAAATAACCTTGAGAGCTGGTTCTACGACAAGGAGTCGCCGGAGTGGGAGGCGCTCCCGGCCTTCAGCGTCACGGTAGCCACGCCCGCCGATCAGTATCAGCTGACTGACCGTGCGATCAAGTACGCCATTTTGCTGATTGCGCTGACGTTTATGGCCTTCTTTGTCTTCGAAACCTTAACCGGATTACGCCTTCACCCGATGCAGTATCTGCTGGTGGGGCTGTCGCTGGTCTTGTTCTATCTGGTGCTGCTGGCGCTGTCTGAACACGTCGGGTTTACGCCAGCCTGGGTTGTTGCAAGCCTGGTTGGCGCAGCGATGAACGGAATGTACCTGCAGGCCGTGCTGAAAAGCTGGAAGCGCAGCGGGTTGTTTGTGCTGGCACTGCTCGGGCTGGATGTGGTGATGTGGTTCCTGCTGCGCTCGGAGGACAGCGCGCTGCTGTTGGGGTCAGCGGTTCTCGCGTTGGCGCTGTTCGCCGTGATGTACCTGACCAGGCATTTCGACTGGTACTCGCTCTCTCAGCCGAAGCGACCTGAGCCACCTGCAGCACCGGATGACGATACGATGCGGACCTGGAAATAAAAAAAACGGCGCAAATGCGCCGTTTTTTAATGCGTTAACTGCAGGATTATTCCTGCAGGTCACCGCAGAAACGGTACCCTTCGCCGTGGATCGTGGCGATGATTTCCGGCGTATCTGGCGTAGATTCGAAATGCTTACGAATACGACGGATGGTCACGTCTACGGTACGGTCGTGCGGTTTCAGCTCACGGCCGGTCATTTTCTTCAGCAGCTCTGCACGGGACTGAATTTTGCCCGGGTTTTCACAGAAGTGCAGCATCGCGCGGAATTCACTGCGCGGCAGTTTATACTGCTCGCCGTTCGGGCTAATCAGCGAACGGCTATTGATATCAAGTTCCCAGCCGTTGAATTTGTAGCTATCTACGCTACGACGCTCTTCGCTGACCGTGCCCAGATTCATGGTACGGGACAGCAGGTTGCGTGCACGAATGGTTAACTCGCGAGGATTGAACGGCTTAGTGATGTAATCATCCGCACCGATTTCCAGGCCAAGAATTTTATCAACTTCGTTATCGCGGCCCGTCAGGAACATTAACGCGACGTTCGCCTGCTCGCGCAGTTCGCGCGCCAGAAGAAGACCGTTTTTGCCCGGCAGGTTAATATCCATGATCACCAGGTTGATATCATTTTCAGAAAGGATCTGATGCATCTCTGCGCCATCGGTCGCTTCAAAGACATCGTAGCCTTCTGCTTCGAAAATGCTCTTTAACGTGTTGCGTGTTACCAACTCGTCTTCAACGATAAGAATGTGCGGGGTCTGCATGTTTGCTACCTAAATTGCCAACTAAATCGAAACAGGAAGTACAAAAGTCCCTGACCTGCCTGATGCATGTCGCAAATTAACATGATCGGCTTAACGTGACTAAAGTACGTAATTGCGTTCTTGATGCACTTTCCATCAACGTCAACAACATCATTAGCTTGGTCTTGGGTACTTTCCCTTTGGACCCGACAGTGTCAAAAACGGCTGTCATCCTAACCATTTTAACAGCAACATAACAGGCTAAGTGACACCAGACACCCAATAAAACTACGCTTCGTTGACATATATCAAGTTCAATTGTAGCACGTTAACAGTTTGATGAAATCATCGTAGCGGAATGCTAGCCTTTGTCACAATTTTTCAATAAACCAACTAGTTGCGGACATTGATTTATAAACGAAGCGAATCCAATCAGAATAGGGTATTCATGTCGCTATTATCATTATAAAACATAGGGATAATAGTGTTCTGTTAACATTCTAACTGATTGTTCAGACAAGGAATAGTTTAGCGTTTTTAATTTGTTATGAAACGCTATTTCGGTGATTTGTGTTGCAATTTTGTAAATTCGCGCCGCGTAATATGTTGAAGTGCATCACATTTTTACCGGCTAACTGATTATAAAGAGAGCATAAATGCATCTGTCGATTGTACTGGTTGCCCCAGCCAGAGCAGAAAATATAGGCGCTGCCGCGCGTGCCATGAAGACCATGGGTTTTACCGATTTACGTATCGTGGACAGCACTGCGCACCTTGAGCCTGCAGCCCGTTGGGTAGCGCACGGATCGGGCGATATCCTCGATAATATAACCACTTACGCTACGCTTGCTGATGCGCTGCACGACATTTCGTTTACCGTTGCAACCACCGCGCGCAGCCGGGCGAAGTTCCACTACTACGCCACGCCAGCGGAGCTGGTGCCGATGCTGAGTGAGAAAAGTCAGTGGCTGGAAAAAGCGGCGCTGGTGTTTGGGCGTGAAGATTCCGGATTAACCAATGAAGAGCTGGAACTGGCGGACGTTCTTACCGGTGCGCCGATGGTTGCGGATTATCCGTCCCTCAATTTAGGCCAGGCGGTGATGGTTTATTGCTATCAATTAGCATCCTTAATACAAATTCCCCCGTCGCAAAATACAGGAACCGATGAAAATCAGCTTGCCGCACTTCGCGCGCGCGTAGAAAACCTGCTAGTGAATCTGGGGGTGGCGGACGATCAAAAAATGGCTGACTGGCTGCAGCAGCGTTTGGGGCGTCTTGAGCAGCGGGACACCGCCATGCTGCACCGTTTGCTGCACGATATTGAAAAAAAATTGGCCGAGTAAAATACTGCCATAAGTTTTTACTATGGCGAATAAGTCTGTCCGGAAGGGTTGCATCTGGGCGAATCGGATGAAAATAAATCTGCACGCAGCGGGACGTGAGAGTCCTCCGAATTGTGATCAAATTAAAAATTCGTTGACTTAAGGTGCCCGATCCTTTAACCCTAAAAGAATACAGCACAGACAGATAATAATGACAGAGTACACAACATCCATGAAACGCATCAGCATCACCACCATTACTACAACCATCATCATTACCACAGGTAACGATGCGGGCTGACGCGTACAGGAAAAACAAAAAAAAGCCCGCACCTAGACAGTGCGGGCTTTTTTTTCGGCTAAAGGAAACGAGGTAGAACCATGCGAGTGTTGAAGTTCGGCGGTACATCAGTGGCAAATGCAGAACGTTTTCTGCGTGTTGCCGATATCCTGGAAAGCAACGCCAGGCAGGGGCAGGTTGCGACCGTGCTCTCTGCCCCGGCAAAAATCACGAACCATCTGGTGGCGATGATTGAAAAAACCATCGGTGGCCAGGATGCACTTCCGAACATCAGCGACGCAGAGCGTATCTTCGCAGACCTGCTGCAGGGGCTGGCAGAGGCGCTGCCTGGCTTCCCGCATGCGCAGCTGAAGTCCTTCGTTGAGCAGGAATTCGCGCAAATCAAACACGTCCTGCACGGCATAAGCCTCCTCGGCCAGTGCCCTGACAGCATCAACGCGGCGCTGATTTGTCGCGGTGAAAAACTTTCTATCGCCATCATGGCGGGCGTGCTGGAAGCGCGCGGCCATAGCGTGACCGTAATTGACCCGGTTGAAAAACTGCTGGCGGTGGGCCACTACCTCGAATCCACCGTTGATATTGCCGAATCAACCCGCCGTATCGCCGCCAGCAAAATTCCGTCTGACCACATGATCCTGATGGCAGGCTTTACTGCCGGTAATGAGAAGGGCGAGCTGGTGGTGCTGGGCCGTAACGGTTCCGACTACTCCGCCGCCGTGCTGGCTGCCTGCTTACGCGCGGACTGTTGTGAGATCTGGACTGACGTCGATGGCGTCTATACCTGCGACCCGCGCCAGGTACCAGACGCCAGGCTGCTGAAGTCGATGTCGTACCAGGAAGCGATGGAGCTTTCCTACTTCGGCGCCAAAGTACTTCACCCGCGTACCATCTCCCCGATTGCCCAGTTCCAGATCCCCTGCCTGATTAAAAACACCGGTAACCCACAGGCGCCGGGTACGCTGATTGGCGCGAGTACCGATGAGGACGGTCTGCCGGTGAAAGGCATCTCTAACCTCAACAACATGGCGATGTTCAGCGTCTCTGGTCCGGGAATGAAAGGAATGGTTGGCATGGCGGCGCGCGTCTTTGCTGCTATGTCCCGCAACGGTATCTCGGTGGTGCTGATTACCCAGTCTTCTTCCGAATACAGCATCAGCTTCTGCGTACCGCAGGCTGATTGCCTGCGCGCTCGCCGCGCGCTGGAGGAAGAGTTCTATCTGGAGCTGAAAGAAGAGCTGCTGGAGCCGCTCGCGATTCAGGAGCGTCTGGCGATCATCTCCGTGGTGGGTGACGGTATGCGCACCCTGCGCGGTATATCCGCCAAATTCTTTGCCGCGCTGGCTCGCGCCAATATCAATATCGTGGCGATTGCCCAGGGCTCGTCAGAGCGTTCTATCTCCGTGGTGGTGGATAACGACGATGCCACCACCGGCGTTCGCGTGGTTCACCAGATGCTGTTCAACACCGATCAGGTCATCGAGCTGTTCCTGATCGGCGTGGGCGGCGTGGGCGGCGCGCTACTGGAGCAGGTGAAGCGTCAGCAGGAATGGCTGAAGAAGAAACACATCGACCTGCGCGTCTGCGGGATCGCAAATTCCAAAGCGCTGCTGACCAACGTCCACGGCCTGAACCTGGAAAACTGGCAGGCTGAGTTGAAAGAGGCAAAAGAGCCGTTCAACCTGGGCCGCCTGATCCGTCTGGTGAAAGAGTATCATCTGCTTAACCCGGTAATCGTCGACTGTACCTCGAACCAGGCGGTGGCCGACCAGTACGCCGATTTCCTGCGCGAAGGCTTCCACGTGGTGACGCCGAACAAAAAGGCCAACACCTCGTCGATGGATTACTATCACCAGCTGCGTCTGGCTGCGAGCAAGTCGCGCCGCAAGTTCCTGTACGACACCAACGTGGGGGCGGGTCTGCCGGTTATCGAAAACCTGCAGAACCTGCTTAACGCGGGTGACGAACTGCAGCGTTTCTCCGGCATCCTCTCCGGCTCGCTGTCGTTCATCTTCGGCAAGCTGGATGAGGGGATGAGCCTCTCGGAAGCCACCCGCGCCGCGCGCGAGCTGGGCTATACCGAGCCGGATCCGCGTGACGACCTTTCCGGTATGGACGTGGCGCGCAAGCTGCTGATCCTCGCGCGCGAAACGGGCCGTGAGCTTGAGCTTTCCGATATCGTGATTGAACCGGTCCTGCCGGCAGAATTTGACAGTAGCGGTGATGTCGCTGCCTTTATGGCCCGTTTGCCGCAGCTTGACGACGCTTTTGCCGCGCGCGTTGCGAAAGCCCGTGATGAAGGTAAGGTATTGCGCTATGTTGGCAACATTGAAGAAGATGGCGTGTGCCGGGTGAAGATTGCCGAAGTGGACGGCAACGACCCGCTGTACAAAGTCAAAAACGGCGAAAACGCCCTCGCGTTTTACAGCCACTATTATCAGCCACTGCCGCTGGTGCTTCGCGGCTATGGCGCAGGGAACGATGTTACGGCGGCGGGTGTGTTTGCCGATCTGCTGCGTACCCTGTCATGGAAGTTAGGAGTTTAACATGGTCAAAGTTTATGCCCCGGCTTCCAGCGCGAATATGAGCGTCGGATTTGACGTGCTGGGTGCGGCGGTGACGCCGGTGGATGGTTCGCTGCTGGGCGATACGGTTACGGTGGAAGCGGCAGACAGCTTCAGCCTGAATAACGTAGGCCGCTTCGCAAGCAAGCTGCCGTCTGAGCCGCGCGAAAATATCGTCTATCAGTGCTGGGAACGCTTCTGTCAGGAGATCGGCAAAAACGTGCCGGTTGCCATGACGCTGGAAAAAAGTATGCCGATTGGCTCGGGTCTGGGGTCCAGCGCCTGCTCGGTGGTCGCCGCGCTGGTAGCGATGAACGAGCACTGCGGCAAGCCGCTGAACAATAACCGCCTGCTGGGGTTAATGGGCGAGCTGGAAGGGCGCATCTCCGGGAGTATTCACTATGACAACGTGGCGCCGTGCTTCCTCGGCGGCATGCAGCTGATGATCGAAGAAAATGGCATCATCAGCCAGCAGGTGCCAGGGTTTGATGAGTGGCTGTGGGTGCTGGCCTATCCGGGCATTAAAGTGTCTACCGCGGAAGCGCGTGCGATCCTGCCCGCGCAGTATCGCCGCCAGGACTGTATTGCCCACGGGCGTCATCTGGCGGGCTTTATCCATGCCTGCTACACCCGTCAGCCGCAGCTGGCGGCCAAACTGATGAAGGACGTCATTGCCGAGCCGTACCGCACGAAGCTGCTGCCCGGCTTTAACGAGGCGAGACAGGCATCGATGGATATCGGCGCGCAGGCGTGCGGCATTTCCGGCTCCGGCCCGACGCTGTTCGCCCTGTGCGACAAGCCTGACACCGCGCAGCGCGTGGCGGACTGGCTCTCTAAACACTACCTGCAAAATCAGGAAGGCTTTGTTCATATTTGCCGTCTGGACACGGCTGGCGCACGAGTACTGGGATAATTAATGAAACTCTATAACCTTAAAGATCATAACGAGCAGGTCAGCTTCGCGCAGGCGGTGACTCAGGGACTGGGCAAAAATCAGGGGCTGTTTTTCCCTCATGACCTGCCGGAATTCCAGCTGACCGAGATTGATGACCTGCTGAAGCAGGATTTTGTCACCCGCAGCACCAAAATTCTGTCCGCGTTTATCGGCGATGAAATTCCGCAGGAGCTGCTGGAAGAGCGCGTACGCGCGGCATTCGCCTTCCCGGCGCCGGTTCAGCAGGTTGAGCCTGACGTCGGCTGTCTGGAGCTGTTCCACGGCCCGACCCTGGCGTTCAAGGACTTCGGCGGCCGCTTTATGGCGCAGATGCTGACCCACATCAGCGGCGACAAGCCGGTGACCATCCTGACCGCCACCTCCGGCGATACCGGCGCGGCGGTAGCCCACGCGTTCTACGGCCTGAAAAATGTCCGGGTGGTGATCCTCTATCCGAAAGGCAAAATCAGCCCGCTGCAGGAGAAGCTGTTCTGCACCCTCGGCGGCAACATTGAAACCGTGGCAATTGACGGCGATTTCGATGCCTGCCAGGCGCTGGTCAAGCAGGCCTTCGACGACGAAGAGCTGAAGGTGGCGCTGGGTCTGAACTCCGCCAACTCCATCAACATCAGCCGTCTGCTGGCGCAGATCTGCTACTACTTCGAAGCGGTGGCGCAGCTGCCGCAGGAAGCGCGCAACCAGCTGGTGATCTCCGTGCCGAGCGGTAACTTCGGTGACCTGACGGCGGGCCTGCTGGCAAAATCTCTGGGTCTTCCGGTGAAACGCTTTATCGCGGCGACCAATGCCAACGACACCGTGCCGCGCTTCCTGAAGGACGGGAAGTGGGCGCCGAACGCCACGCAGGCGACGCTTTCTAACGCAATGGATGTATCCCAGCCGAACAACTGGCCGCGCGTGGAAGAGCTGTTCCGTCGTAAGATCTGGCGTCTGGGTGACCTGGGCTACGCCGCGGTGACGGATGAAACCACCAAAGCGACCATGCGCGAGCTGAAGGCGGTGGGGTATACCTCTGAACCGCATGCGGCGATTGCCTACCGCGCTCTGCGCGACCAGCTCAACCCGGGCGAATATGGCCTGTTCCTGGGGACTGCACATCCGGCGAAGTTTAAAGAGAGCGTGGAAGCGATCCTGGGCGAAACGCTGCCGCTGCCGAAAGAGCTGGCCGAGCGCGCCGACCTGCCGCTGCTGTCCCATGAGCTGCCGGCGGACTTTGCCGCGCTGCGTAAGCTGATGATGACCCGAGCATAATTTTTGTCGGGTGCGGCTACGCCTTACCCGACCTACAACGGCTCAGAACGTAGGCCGGGTAAGGCGAAGCCGCCACCCGGCTTTTTTGTGAAGAAATTAAGGAGAAATAAAGCAGGAAAAAAGCAGAAATTCCCAATAAATGCGGTCACTTAGCGTTTAGGATTGCAGAGAATAACATCCCCCGTTTCCCTCGCGTACTCTCCTTACATCGGCCCACGTTGGGCAAGAAGAATAAGGAGTCACCGATGTCTACACTGAAACCTGTGCTGATTGCGCTTTCACTGATGCTGGTCGCTCCCATGGCGGCACAGGCATCCGAAATCACCCTCGTTCCTGCGGTAAAACTGCAGATTGGCGACCAGGATAACAACGGGCACTACTGGGACGGCGGCCGCTGGCGCGACCATGACTGGTGGAAGGCGCACTATGACTGGCGTGATAACCACTGGCGTCCACATGACGAGCATCGTAAACATGACGATCGCCATGACGACCATCACCACGATGACCGCCGCGACGATCGCGGCCCGGACTGGAAGCACCATTAATGCAAAACCCCGCCAGCTGGCGGGGTTTGTTTTTACTGCTCGTGGCGCTTAAACACCAGCTCGCCTTTCCCCGACGACGCCTCGTCAAAGAAATAGCCTTCGCTGTTGAAGGCGGTTAGCTGCTCCGGCTTCGTCAGGCGGTTCTGGATAATGTAGCGGCTCATCAGGCCACGCGCTTTCTTGGCGTAGAAGCTGATCACTTTGAACTTACCGTTCTTCTCGTCGAGGAACACCGGTTTGATAATCTCCGCATCCAGCTTTTTCGGCTTCACCGACTTGTAGTATTCATCGGATGCCAGGTTAATCACTACCTTATCGCCCTGTGCGTGCAGCGCCGCGTTCAGCTTGTCGGTAATGATATCGCCCCAGAAATGGTACAGGTCTTTGCCTTTGGCATTTTCCAGGCGAATCCCCATCTCCAGACGATAGGGCTGCATCAGATCCAGCGGGCGCAGCACGCCGTACAGGCCCGACAGCATGCGCAGATGCTGCTGGGCAAAATCGAAATCAGCTTCGCTAAAATCTTCCGCCTGCAGGCCGGTATAGACATCGCCTTTAAAGGCCAGAATCGCCTGGCGAGCGTTAGCCGGGGTGAAATCCGGGTGCCACTCGTGAAAGCGGGTCGCGTTAAGATCGGCGAGCTTGTCGCTGATGCTCATCAGGGAGGCGATTTGCGGCGCAGAGAGCTTACGCGCTTCGCGGATCAGCTGTTGCGAGTAGTCCAGCAGTTCAGGCTGGGTATAGCGCTCGGTGGCGAGCGGGCTCTGGTAGTCGAGCGTTTTTGCAGGTGAAATCAGAATCAGCATATCCAGTCCTTGCAGGAAATTTAGAGCGACTTTAGCAAAAAATCGCCCTGAATTGATCGATAGCTGTTATTGCCGCGGCAAATCATCCCACGTGCCGGGGGCAAGCTGCGCCTTAATATCGGGATAGCGGGCGGGATCAAAAACCGGCGGAACGCCGAGTTTGCGCTGACGAAGATAGTCTCTGGCAATCAGGGTCACCACGGGCGAGAGCAGCAGGATTGCCGTGAGGTTAGTGATCGCCATCAGCGCCATAATGATATCGGCCAGCTGCCAGACCAGCGGCATACTGAGCAGGGAGCCTGCTATCACCATCAGGATGACCCCCAGTCGCAGGGTTCCGATTGCGGCGCGGGAGTCGAGCTTCAGGAAAATAAGGTTATTTTCGGCGTACAGGTAATTCACCACAATCGAGCTGAAGGCAAATAAGACCAGGATGAGCGAGACAAATCCGGCTCCCCAGCCGCCGGTCAGGTTGACCAGCGCCTGCTGGAGAAGCTGTATCCCGACGGTCCCCGACGCGTGCGGTACGGGGCCTGCCAGCAGCAAAATCATGGCGCTGGCGGAACAGATAATAATGGTATCGGTAAAGACGCCAATCATCTGCACAATGCCTTGCGCGGCCGGGTGCGGCGGCCAGGAAGAGGCGGCCGCAGCCGCGTTGGGGGTTGACCCCATACCGGCTTCATTGGAGAACATTCCCCGCTGAAAACCCGCCATCAGCGCCTGGCTGAAGGTGTAGCCCAGCGCCCCGGAGGCCACTTCGCGCCAGCCAAAGGCGCTTTTGACGATGGTGGCAATCACGCCCGGCACCTGGTCGAGGTGCAGTGCGGCAACGAACAGGCTCGCGGCAACCCAGAGCAGCGCCATAATGGGCACCAGCCACTGCATCAGACGGGCGATGCCCTTGAGACCGACCGAGATGGTAAGCAGAACGACGACGGCTAAAGCGAGACCCGCAAGCCACTCGGGGCAAGAGAAGGCATAGCGCAGGGCGTTGGCGACCGAGTTCGCCTGGACGGTATTAAAAATAAGACCGTACGCGAGCAGTAAAAAAAGCGAGAACAGGACACCCATCCAGCGCATCCCAAGGCCACGCGCCATATACCAAGCTGGTCCACCGCGAAACTGGCCGTTTCTATCTTTCTCTTTATAAAGCTGGGCGAGCGAACTTTCAGCAAAGGAGGTGGCCATCCCGAGAAGCGCCGTCACCCACATCCAGAAGACCGCACCTGGCCCACCGGCGCTGATGGCCAGCGCAACGCCCGCCAGATTGCCGCTGCCGAGGCGTGCCGCCAGGCTGGTACAGAGTGCCTGAAACGACGTTAATCCGCCCGGCTGAGGCGTGACGCTGTTTTTCAGACTTCTGCCAAACTTGCGAATATAACGAAACTGGATGAACCCACTGCGTAGCGTAAACCAAATACCTGCTCCCAAAAGCAGGTATATCATTATCGAACCCCACAGGACTTCGTTAATAAAGAAAAAGAAATCAGGCATTAACGTCCCTCTTGTTGATGCCAAAGTGAATATGTAAGCGCTACCACTGATTGGGCATGCTGTTGCTTAGCAGCCTGTTAATATTCCGAGTTTATCATACTCTGCCTAAGCGCACTGTCTGCGGTTGCGCTACCCCTCCGTCGTGTTATCATCAGGGCAGACCGGTTACATCCCCCTAACAAGTAAACCTGTCATTTTTCCGCTGCAGGCATGCTGTCGGTAGCGTGAATTATCCAGGGCACGTTAAAAGAGAAACACTATCATGACGGATAAATTGACCTCCCTTCGTCAGTTCACCACTGTCGTAGCTGACACCGGAGATATCGCGGCAATGAAGCTGTACCAGCCGCAGGATGCCACAACCAACCCTTCTCTGATCCTTAACGCCGCACAGATCCCTGAGTATCGCAAACTGATTGACGACGCAGTGACCTGGGCGAAAGCACAGAGCAACGATCGCGCGCAGCAGGTTGTGGATGCCACCGACAAACTGGCAGTGAACATCGGTCTGGAAATCCTGAAACTGGTTCCTGGCCGTATCTCTACCGAAGTAGATGCTCGTCTCTCCTACGACACCGAAGCGTCTATCGCGAAAGCGAAACGTCTGATCAAAATGTACAACGACGCGGGCATCAGCAACGACCGTATCCTGATCAAACTGGCTTCTACCTGGCAGGGTATCCGCGCGGCGGAGCAGCTGGAAAAAGACGGTATTAACTGTAACCTGACCCTGCTGTTCTCCTTCGCGCAGGCGCGTGCATGTGCAGAAGCAGGCGTATACCTGATTTCTCCGTTCGTGGGCCGTATTCTGGACTGGTACAAAGCCAACACCGATAAGAAAGAGTACGCACCGGCTGAAGATCCAGGCGTGGTTTCTGTGACTGAAATCTACGAATACTACAAACAGCACGGCTATGAGACTGTGGTTATGGGCGCAAGCTTCCGTAACGTCGGTGAAATCATCGAGCTGGCTGGCTGTGACCGCCTGACCATCGCGCCTGCTCTGCTGAAAGAGCTGGCAGAAAGCGAAGGTACCCTGGAGCGTAAACTGTCCTACACCGGTGAAGTGAAAGCACGCCCAGAGCGCATCACTGAATCCGAGTTCCTGTGGCAGCACAACCAGGATCCAATGGCGGTAGACAAACTGGCGGACGGTATCCGTAAGTTTGCTGTTGACCAGGGCAAACTGGAAAAAATGATCGGCGACCTGCTGTAATCATTCTGCGTGACCGGGCTCCCGGTCACGCGACTTCTTTCGTCCCCTGTCTGAATCTCCTCTCTGCGTGTATCATTCCCTTTAATCAGTACTCTTTGAATGGAATGGATATGAATACCTTACGCATCGGCCTGGTGTCGATTTCTGACCGCGCCTCCAGCGGTGTTTACCAGGATAAAGGCATCCCTGCTCTGGAAGAGTGGCTTGGCAGCGCGCTGACCACCCCCTTTGACATTCAGACCCGCCTGATCCCTGACGAACAGCCGATCATCGAGCAGACGCTCTGCGAGCTGGTGGATGAGATGAGCTGCCACCTTGTTTTGACGACGGGCGGAACCGGCCCCGCGCGCCGCGACGTGACGCCGGACGCGACGCTGGCGATTGCCGATCGTGAAATGCCTGGCTTTGGCGAACAGATGCGCCAGATCGGTCTACACTTTGTTCCGACGGCCATTCTTTCCCGCCAGGTGGGGGTGATCCGCAAGCAGGCGTTGATCCTGAACCTGCCGGGCCAGCCGAAGTCGATCAAAGAGACCCTGGAAGGGCTTAAAGCGGAAGACGGCAGCGTCATCGTTCACGGTATCTTTGCAAGTGTACCGTATTGTATACAGTTGCTTGACGGCCCGTATGTCGAAACCGATGAAAAAGTGGTAGCAGCTTTTCGTCCTAAAAACGCGCGTCGTGAAACAATCTCCTGAAATTAATCAATATGTGACATAAGCTGAAGCGGCGATAGCGTGGTTAAGGTTTTACGGTATAGTAATTTTTTCTTTACGATTGCTGTAAAAATAAATCCACAATACACGCATAATGGTTCGCTATGTCACATAACACCCGACCTCTGAATCGACAGGATTACAAAACCCTCACGCTCGCGGCCTTAGGCGGCGCGCTGGAGTTTTACGACTTTATCATCTTCGTCTTCTTCGCCGCCGTGGTGGGAGAGCTCTTCTTCCCGGCGGATATCCCGGAGTGGCTGCGTCAGGTGCAAACCTTCGGCATATTTGCCGCCGGGTATCTGGCGCGTCCGCTGGGCGGCATTATCATGGCCCACTTTGGCGATCTGGTCGGCCGTAAGAAGATGTTTACCCTTAGCATCCTGCTGATGGCCGTGCCGACGCTGGCCATTGGCCTGCTGCCCACCTATGCCTCGATGGGCATTCTCGCACCGTTGCTGCTGTTGCTGATGCGCGTTCTTCAGGGCGCGGCGATTGGCGGCGAAGTGCCGGGCGCGTGGGTGTTCGTCGCGGAGCATGTTCCGGCGCGCCGCATTGGTATCGCCTGCGGAACCTTAACGGCGGGGCTGACGGTCGGGATCCTGCTCGGCTCGGTGGTCGCAACTATTGTGAATACCAGCATGACGCAGCAGGCCGTACACGACTGGGGCTGGCGTATTCCGTTCCTGCTGGGAGGGGCGTTTGGTCTGGTCGCGATGTACCTGCGCCGCTGGCTGCAGGAGACGCCGATTTTCCTCGAGATGCAGCAGCGCAAGGCGCTGGCGCAGGAGCTGCCGGTGAAGGCGGTCGTGGTACGCCATAAAAAAGCGGTGGTGGTGTCGATGCTGCTCACCTGGCTGCTCTCGGCGGGCATTGTGGTGGTGATATTGATGTCCCCCGTCTGGCTGCAAAAGCAGTACGGTTTCGCCCCTGCCGTGACGCTACAGGCAAACAGCATCGCGACAATTATGCTCTGCTTTGGCTGTCTTGCCGCCGGGCTGGCGGCGGATCGTTTCGGTGCCAGCGTTACCTTTATTGTGGGCAGCCTGTTACTGGCCGCTTCAAGCTGGGCGTTTTACCATCTGGCGGGCAGCCATCCTGAACAGCTGTTCCTGCTGTACGGCGTGGTAGGGCTGTGCGTGGGCGTAGTCGGGGCGGTGCCTTACGTCATGGTGCGAGCTTTCCCGCCGGAAGTTCGTTTCACCGGGATCTCGTTCTCTTACAACGTGTCGTATGCCATTTTCGGCGGGCTGACGCCGATTGCGGTGACGGTCCTGATGGGCGTATCTCCCATGGCTCCGGCCTGGTACGTGCTGGCGCTGTCGGTGATGGGGCTGGGATTAGGGATTTGGCTGGGGCAGAAGAAGGGATGTCGTGCCCGCGAGGCGGACACGACAGAGGGATCAGTGTTTTTCACCAATCGGTAGAACGGTGCGGTCAAACTGCTCGTTCAGCACTTCACCCATTGCCAGGTAGATAGCGCTTGCGCCGCAAACCAGACCGATCCAGCCTGCAACATGAACGATGCCTTCGTTATCCACAAGATGACCAATTGCCAGCAGGGCGAACAGGACGGTCAGGCTCAGGAAGACGAACTGCAGCATGCGGTTGCCTTTCAGGGTACCGAAGAACATGAACAGGGTGAATACGCCCCACAGGCCCAGGTAAACGCCCAGGAAGTGAGCGTTTGCCGCGTCTGCCATGCCCATTTTAGGCAGCAGCAGAATGGCCACCAGGGTCAGCCAGAAAGAACCGTAAGAGGTGAAGGCGGTTAAGCCGAAGGTATTGCCTTTCTTATATTCCAGCAGGCCCGCGAAGATTTGCGCGATACCGCCGTAAAAAATGCCCATCGCCAGGATGATGCCATCCATCGGGAACATCCCGATATTGTGCAGGTTCAGCAGAATAGTGGTCATGCCAAAACCCATCAGGCCCAGCGGAGCCGGATTAGCCAACTTAGTGTTGCCCATAAGTCCTCAAAAAAAATCATCATTGATATGGTGAAATGGTTAAACCCGCGTCAGTTCTCCCTGACTGGGCGCGGCATCATAATGGGCGCAATCAATGGCGTCTATGATCTCATCAGGGTGAAATTAAAATTTTTTTTATGCTTGCCCCTTGATGGATGCCGTCGCGACCCCATCTTGTAGTCAACCGCAGTGTGTGGACCTGAAAAAAATCAAATCTGGGCAGTTGAAAAAGCACGTTCTGCCCTTATTACAGGTACACAACCACATGTTGACTGAATTTTTAGTGGAGACGTTTAGATGGGTAAAATTATTGGTATCGACCTGGGTACTACCAACTCTTGTGTAGCGATTATGGATGGCACCACTGCACGCGTGCTGGAGAACGCCGAGGGCGATCGCACCACGCCTTCTATCATTGCTTATACCCAGGATGGTGAAACTCTGGTTGGTCAGCCGGCTAAACGTCAGGCAGTGACAAACCCGCAAAACACCCTGTTTGCGATTAAACGCCTGATCGGCCGCCGCTTCCAGGACGAAGAAGTTCAGCGTGACGTTTCCATCATGCCTTACAAAATCATCGCGGCAGATAACGGCGATGCATGGCTTGATGTGAAAGGCACCAAAACTGCACCACCGCAGATTTCTGCTGAAGTGCTGAAAAAAATGAAGAAGACCGCTGAGGATTACCTGGGTGAGCCGGTAACTGAAGCTGTTATCACCGTTCCTGCGTACTTCAACGATGCTCAGCGTCAGGCAACCAAAGATGCTGGCCGTATCGCAGGTCTGGAAGTAAAACGTATCATCAACGAACCAACCGCTGCTGCACTGGCTTACGGTCTGGATAAAGAAGTTGGCAACCGTACTATCGCGGTTTACGACCTGGGTGGTGGTACCTTCGATATCTCTATTATCGAAATCGACGAAGTTGACGGCGAAAAAACCTTCGAAGTTCTGGCGACCAACGGTGATACCCACTTGGGTGGTGAAGACTTCGATACCCGTCTGATCAACTACCTCGTTGACGAGTTCAAGAAAGATCAGGGCATTGACCTGCGTAACGACCCGCTGGCTATGCAGCGCCTGAAAGAAGCCGCTGAGAAAGCGAAGATCGAACTGTCTTCCGCTCAGCAGACCGACGTGAACCTGCCGTACATCACTGCAGACGCGACCGGTCCTAAACACATGAACATCAAAGTGACCCGTGCGAAACTGGAAAGCCTGGTAGAAGACCTGGTGAACCGTTCTATCGAGCCGCTGAAAGTTGCCCTGCAGGACGCTGGCCTGTCCGTCTCTGACATCCAGGACGTCATCCTGGTTGGTGGTCAGACGCGTATGCCAATGGTTCAGAAGAAAGTGGCTGAGTTCTTCGGTAAAGAGCCACGTAAAGACGTTAACCCGGACGAAGCGGTAGCAATCGGTGCTGCGGTTCAGGGTGGCGTACTGACCGGTGAAGTAAAAGACGTACTGCTGCTGGACGTTACCCCGCTGTCTCTGGGTATCGAAACCATGGGCGGTGTGATGACTGCGCTCATCAACAAAAACACCACCATCCCGACGAAACACAGCCAGGTGTTCTCTACCGCTGAAGACAACCAGTCTGCGGTAACCATCCATGTGATTCAGGGTGAGCGTAAGCGTGCGGCGGATAACAAATCTCTGGGTCAGTTCAACCTGGACGGTATTAACCCGGCACCGCGCGGCATGCCGCAGATCGAAGTTACCTTCGACATCGATGCTGACGGTATCCTGCACGTCTCTGCGAAAGACAAAAACAGCGGTAAAGAGCAGAAGATCACCATCAAGGCATCTTCTGGCCTGAACGAAGCGGAAATCGAAAAAATGGTTCGCGATGCCGAAGCTAACGCGGAATCCGACCGTAAGTTCGAAGAGCTGGTTCAGACCCGTAACCAGGGTGACCATCTGCTGCACAGCACCCGTAAGCAGGTTGAAGAAGCAGGCGATAAACTGCCAGCGGAAGACAAGACTGCTATCGAAGCTGCACTGAGTGCGCTGGAATCCTCACTGAAAGGTGAAGATAAGGCGGACATCGAAGCGAAGATGCAGGAGCTGGCGCAGGCTTCTCAGAAGCTGATGGAAATCGCTCAGCAGCAGCACGCTCAACAGCAGGCGGGCGCTGACGCTTCAGCGAACAACGCGAAAGACGACGACGTTGTCGACGCTGAGTTCGAAGAAGTTAAAGATAAAAAATAATCGCCCTGATGCAGGGTAATTAATCGGCACGGGCGTAGGAGAACTCTCCACGCCCGTGCTCGCATGTTAAGGGGCTTAAAAAAAACAATGGCAAAGCAAGACTATTACGAGATTTTAGGCGTTCCGAAAACTGCGGAAGAGCGTGAAATCAAAAAGGCGTACAAGCGCCTGGCCATGAAATTCCACCCGGACCGTAACCAGGGTGACAAAGAGGCTGAAGCCAAATTTAAAGAGATCAAAGAAGCCTACGAAGTCCTGACCGATGCACAAAAACGTGCGGCCTATGACCAGTACGGTCACGCAGCCTTTGAACAGGGCGGCATGGGCGGCGGTGGATTCGGCGGCGGCGGCTTTGGCGGCGGCGCTGACTTCAGCGATATCTTTGGCGATGTATTTGGCGACATCTTCGGCGGCGGCCGTGGTCGTCAGCGCGCGGCGCGCGGCGCGGACCTGCGCTACAACATGGAGCTGACGCTGGAAGAGGCCGTTCGCGGCGTAACCAAAGAGATCCGTATTCCGACGCTGGAAGAGTGTGACGTTTGCCACGGCAGCGGCGCGAAAGCGGGTACGCAGCCTCAGACCTGTCCAACCTGTCACGGCTCTGGCCAGGTACAGATGCGTCAGGGCTTCTTCGCGGTACAGCAGGCCTGTCCTCACTGTCACGGTCGCGGCACGCTGATTAAAGATCCGTGCACTAAATGCCACGGTCATGGTCGCGTTGAGAAAACCAAGACCCTGTCCGTTAAGATCCCGGCTGGCGTCGATACGGGCGACCGCATCCGTCTGGCGGGCGAGGGCGAAGCAGGCGAGCACGGCGCACCGGCAGGCGATCTGTACGTTCAGGTTCAGGTCAAGCAGCACGCCATTTTTGAGCGTGAAGGTAATAACCTGTACTGCGAAGTGCCGATCAACTTCGCGATGGCGGCACTGGGCGGTGAAATCGAAGTGCCGACGCTGGACGGTCGTGTGAACCTGAAAGTGCCAGGGGAAACCCAGACCGGCAAGCTGTTCCGCATGCGCGGAAAAGGCGTTAAATCCGTTCGCGGTGGTGCGCAGGGCGACCTGCTGTGCCGCGTCGTCGTGGAAACGCCGGTTGGCCTGAACGACAAGCAGAAACAGCTGCTGAAAGAGTTGCAGGAGAGCTTTGGCGGCCCGACGGGTGAGAAAAACAGCCCGCGTTCCAAAAGCTTCTTCGACGGCGTCAAAAAATTCTTCGATGATTTGACCCGATAATCTGTTCGCAGGTTTTCATCCGCAAAGGCCCGGAAGCGATTCCGGGCTTTTTCTATTTGTGGGTATTGCTCGGTAAAACTGAATCTATACTCAATATTAATCTGTTTTTGCCGAGCTATATGGCTTGGTATTATGGTTTTATCGAGGTATTGTTGTAACAGAGAGAATTAAAGTGAAATTACTACACCGTTTTTTTAGCAGTGAGGCGTCCGGCGGCGTGATCCTGATTATTGCCGCTGCGGCCGCGATGGTGCTGGCTAACCTTGGCATCACGCAGGAACTCTACCATGCATTTCTGGAAACGCCCGTTGAGCTGAAGGTCGGGGCGCTGGAAATTAATAAGAACATGCTGCTGTGGATCAACGATGCGCTGATGGCGGTGTTCTTCCTGCTCGTCGGGCTTGAGGTTAAGCGTGAGCTGGTACTCGGCTCGCTTGCCAGCCGCCAGCGCGCGGCGTTCCCGGTGATTGCCGCGCTCGGTGGGATGGTGGTGCCGGCGCTGCTCTTCCTGGCGTTCACCTGGCAGGATCCGATTGCACGTCACGGCTGGGCGATCCCGGCTGCGACGGATATCGCCTTTGCCCTCGGGGTGCTGGCATTGCTGGGAAGCCGCGTGCCGGTGGCGCTGAAAATCTTCCTGATGGCGCTGGCGATCATCGATGACCTGGGCGCCATTGTGATTATCGCGCTGTTCTACACCAGCGATCTGTCGATCCTGTCCCTGAGCGTGGCCGCTGCGGCGATTGCAGTGCTGGCGCTGCTGAACATCTTCAATGTTCGCCGCATCGGTATCTACATCCTGGTGGGGATGGTGCTGTGGACGGCGGTGCTGAAATCGGGCGTGCACGCGACGCTGGCAGGCGTGATCGTCGGCTTCCTCGTGCCGCTTAAGCCGCAGGACGGCAAGTCGCCTGCCAAACAGCTGGAGCATGTGCTGCACCCGTGGGTTGCCTTTATGATCCTGCCGCTGTTTGCGTTTGCCAACGCCGGCGTTTCCCTCAGCGGCGTGACGCTGGACGGGCTGACGTCCGTGCTGCCGCTGGGCATCATTGCCGGGCTGTTTATCGGTAAGCCGCTGGGTATTAGCCTCTTCTGCTGGCTGGCGACGAAGCTGAAGCTGGCGTCTTTACCGCACGGCACCACCTTTAAGCAGATTATGGCCGTCGGCGTGCTGTGTGGCATCGGGTTTACGATGTCGATCTTTATCTCGACGCTGGCGTTTGGTGCGCATGCGCCTGAGCTTATCGTCTGGGCTAAACTCGGCATCCTCATCGGGTCATTACTGGCCGCGGTAATCGGTTATACCTTGTTGAAGGTGAAATTGTCCGGACAGGCCGTCCAGGCATAACGGAACACCGGGAGGAGGTGACCCTTCTCCCGATACACACTCAGGGAGAGAAGACGCGATGTCTCATTTAAATTACAACCATCTGTACTACTTCTGGCACGTCTATAAACAGGGCTCGGTGGTAGGGGCGGCAGAGGCGCTCTACCTGACGCCGCAAACCATCACCGGGCAAATCAAGGCGCTGGAAGAGCGCCTGCAGGGCAAGCTGTTCAAGCGCAAAGGGCGCGGTATTGAGCCCAGCGAACTGGGTGAACTGGTGTTCCGCTATGCGGATAAAATGTTTACCCTGAGCCAGGAGATGCTGGATATCGTCAACTACCGGAAAGAGTCGAACCTGCTCTTTGACGTGGGCGTGGCGGATGCGCTGTCCAAACGACTGGTGAGCGGCGTGCTGGATGCGGCGGTGGTGGAAGACGAACAAATTCATCTGCGCTGCTTTGAATCCACCCATGAGATGCTGCTGGAACAGCTCAGCCAGCACAAGCTGGACATGATTATCTCGGACTGCCCGATTGACTCCACCCAGCAGGAAGGGCTGTTCTCGGTGAAGATTGGTGAATGCGGCGTAAGCTTCTGGTGTAGTAATCCGCCGCCGGAAAAACCGTTCCCCGCGTGCCTTGAGGAGCGTCGCCTGCTGGTGCCGGGAAGACGTTCCATGCTCGGACGCAAGCTGCTGAACTGGTTTAACTCGCAGGGGCTAAAGGTAGAAATCCTCGGTGAGTTCGACGATGCGGCGCTGATGAAAGCCTTTGGCGAAGCGCATAACGCGATCTTCGTTGCGCCGACGCTGTACGCGCACGATCTCTATTCCGATGACAAGATTACGGAGATAGGCAGAGTGGATAACGTGATGGAGGAGTATCACGCCATATTTGCCGAAAGGATGATTCAGCACCCGGCGGTGCAGCGAATCTGTAACCGTGACTACTCGGCGCTGTTTACGCCACCGGCAATCTGAAGGCATAAAAAAACCCGCGTTAAGCGGGTTCTTTAAACAAGCAACAACAAGTAGCGATTAAGCCAGTTTGTTGATCTGCGCGGTCAGGTTTGCTTTATGACGCGCTGCTTTGTTTTTGTGGATCAGACCTTTAGCAGCCTGACGATCCACGATTGGTTGCATTTCGTTAAATGCGTTCTGCGCTGCAGCTTTGTCGCCTGCTTCGATTGCTGCGTATACTTTCTTGATGAAAGTACGCATCATAGAGCGACGGCTTGCGTTGTGCTTACGAGCCTTTTCAGACTGAACGGCACGTTTCTTAGCTGATTTGATATTAGCCAAGTCCAACTCCCAAATATGATCTATGTGGACAATTCAAAGGCCGAGGAATATGCCCTCTTTGCCTTCTTTTGTCAATGGATTTGTGCAAATAAGCGCCGTTAATAAGCGACGCTACGTTACGTAGTGATGGCGCAGGATTCTACCAGCTTGTCTCCCCTGAATACAGCCTTTCGGCATAAAAATCGCAGTTCAAGAGCAGATTTTTTCTCTGCGAAAGGTCAGCCTGATGAAATCATTACGGCTTTCTGTTTTGCGCGAACAATCGCCGGTTAACCTTAACCGCTGTACAAGGTATACTTTGGCGATTTTCACTGTTTTGAGCCAGACATGAAGCTGATACGCGGCATACATAATCTCAGCAGCGCACCGCACGGGTGCGTGCTGACTATTGGTAATTTCGACGGCGTGCATCGTGGTCATCAGGCGCTGTTGCAGGGATTGCGTAAAGAAGGGGAGGCCCGTGGCCTGCCCGTTGTGGTGATGATTTTCGAGCCGCAGCCGCTCGAGCTGTTCGCGGGCGATAAATCTCCCGCCCGACTCACTCGCCTGCGCGAGAAGTTGCGCTATCTGGCGGAGTCCGGCGTGGACTATGTATTGTGTGTACGTTTCGATCGCCGCTTCGCCGCGCTGACAGCACAAAATTTCGTTAGCGACCTGCTGGTTAAGCGTCTTGGCGTACAGTTTCTTGCCGTGGGCGATGATTTCCGCTTTGGCGCTGGTCGTCAGGGCGATTTCTTGCTATTACAGAAGGCTGGTCTGGAGTACGGGTTTGACGTCACCAGCGCGATGACCTTCTGCGAAGGCGGCGTGCGCGTCAGCAGCACGGCGGTTCGCCGGGCACTGGCTGATGACGAGCTGGATACGGCAGAAACCCTGCTGGGGCATCCGTTCACTATCTCTGGCCGCGTGGTCCATGGCGATGCGCTGGGCCGCACGATAGGCTTCCCGACGGCGAATATACCGCTGCGTCGTCAGGTTTCCCCGGTTAAAGGGGTGTATGCGGTGGAAGTGGCAGGACTGGGCGATAAGCCGTTTTACGGCGTCGCCAACATTGGCACGCGTCCAACCGTCGCCGGTGTGCGCCAACAGCTGGAAGTGCACCTGCTGGACGTTGTAATGGACCTGTATGGTCGCCATATAGATGTGATACTGCGTAAAAAAATACGCAACGAGCAGCGATTTGGTTCGCTGGATGAACTAAAGGCGCAAATTGCGCGAGATGAATTGACGGCCCGCGAGTTTTTTGGGCTTTGAACCCGGCTTAACTGCCTACGTGATAAATACGGAACCGAGAATCTGATGAGTGACTATAAATCAACCCTGAATTTGCCGGAAACAGGGTTCCCGATGCGCGGCGATCTCGCCAAGCGCGAACCGGGAATGCTGGCGCGTTGGACCGATGATGACCTGTACGGCATCATTCGTGCAGCCAAAAAAGGCAAAAAATCCTTCATTCTGCATGATGGCCCTCCATATGCGAATGGCAGCATTCATATTGGT
The DNA here is from genome assembly GCF_057224565.1 of Enterobacter sp. 3U4. Taxonomy (NCBI): domain Bacteria; kingdom Pseudomonadati; phylum Pseudomonadota; class Gammaproteobacteria; order Enterobacterales; family Enterobacteriaceae; genus Enterobacter; species Enterobacter sp. 3U4. Next base: position 3,263,638 of record NZ_CP136665.1, on the reverse strand, counting down.
CACTCGGTTAACAAGATTCTGAAAGACATTATCGTGAAGTCCAAAGGCCTCGCGGGATATGACTCGCCTTACGTTCCGGGCTGGGACTGCCACGGTCTGCCAATCGAGCTGAAAGTGGAGCAAGAGTTCGGCAAGCCGGGTGAGAAGTTCACCGCTGCCGAGTTCCGTGCGAAGTGCCGCGAATACGCCGCTACGCAGGTTGACGGTCAGCGCGCTGACTTCATCCGTCTGGGCGTGCTGGGCGACTGGTCGCACCCGTACCTGACCATGGACTTCAAAACCGAAGCCAACATCATCCGTGCGCTGGGTAAAATCATCGGTAACGGCCACCTGCACAAAGGCGCTAAGCCGGTGCACTGGTGCGTGGACTGCCGTTCTGCGCTGGCAGAAGCGGAAGTGGAGTATTACGACAAAACTTCCCCATCTATCGACGTGGCGTTCCACGCGGTGGATCAGGATGCGGTGAAGGCCAAATTTGGCGTCACCTCGGTAAACGGCCCGATCTCGCTGGTTATCTGGACCACCACCCCGTGGACTCTGCCTGCCAACCGTGCGATCTCCCTGTCCGGTGAGTTCGAATATGCGCTGGTGCAAATTGACGGTCAGGCGGTTATCCTGGCGAAAGATCTGGTTGAGAGCGTGCTGAAGCGCGCGCATATCACTGACTACACCGTGCTGGGTACCGTGAAAGGTGATGCGCTGGAGCTGATGCGCTTCAAACACCCGTTCCTGGACTTCGACGTTCCGGCGATCCTGGGCGATCACGTCACGCTGGAAGCGGGTACCGGTGCGGTGCATACCGCCGGTGGCCACGGTCCTGACGACTACAACATCAGCCTGAAGTACGGTCTGGAAATCGCTAACCCGGTGGGTCCGGACGGATCTTACCTGCCTGGCACCTACCCGGCGCTGGATGGTATCAACGTCTTCAAAGCGAACGACATCATCGTCGACATGCTGCGCACCAGCGGCGCGCTGCTGCACGTTGAGAAAATGCAGCACAGCTATCCGTGCTGCTGGCGTCACAAGACCCCGATCATCTTCCGTGCGACCCCGCAGTGGTTCGTCAGCATGGATCAGAAAGGCCTGCGCGAGCAGTCTCTGAAAGAGATCAAAGGCGTGCAGTGGATCCCTGACTGGGGCCAGGCGCGTATCGAATCCATGGTGGCTAACCGTCCTGACTGGTGTATCTCCCGTCAGCGTACCTGGGGCGTGCCGATGTCTCTGTTCGTACATAAAGAGACGCAGGAGCTGCACCCGAACACGCTGGAACTGATGGAAGAAGTGGCGAAGCGAGTCGAAGTTGACGGCATTCAGGCGTGGTGGGATCTCGACTCCCGCGACATCCTGGGCGCTGACGCAGACAACTACGAGAAAGTGCCGGATACCCTGGACGTGTGGTTCGACTCCGGGTCTACCCACTCCTCCGTAGTTGACGTACGTCCGGAGTTTGCCGGTCACGCTGCCGATATGTATCTGGAAGGGTCTGACCAACACCGCGGCTGGTTCATGTCATCTCTGATGATCTCTACCGCCATGAAGGGTAAAGCACCTTACCGTCAGGTTCTGACTCACGGCTTCACCGTGGATGGTCAGGGCCGTAAGATGTCCAAGTCCATCGGTAACACCGTTTCTCCGCAGGATGTGATGAACAAGCTGGGCGCGGACATTCTGCGTCTGTGGGTGGCCTCTACCGATTACACCGGCGAAATGGCGGTGTCTGACGAGATCCTGAAACGTGCCGCCGACAGCTATCGTCGTATCCGTAACACCGCGCGCTTCCTGCTGGCGAACCTGAACGGGTTCGATCCGGCAAAAGACATGGTGAAACCGGAAGAGATGGTCGTGCTGGACCGCTGGGCGGTAGGCTGCGCGAAAGCGGCGCAGGACGATATCCTGAAAGCCTATGAGTCTTACGATTTCCACGAAGTGGTGCAGCGCCTGATGCGCTTCTGCTCCATCGAGATGGGCTCGTTCTACCTCGACATCATCAAGGACCGCCAGTACACCGCGAAAGCGGACAGCGTGGCGCGTCGTAGCTGCCAGACCGCGCTGTTCCATATCGCAGAAGCGCTGGTACGCTGGATGGCGCCGATCATGTCCTTCACCGCGGATGAAATCTGGGGTTACCTGCCGGGCGACCGCGAGAAGTATGTCTTCACCGGCGAGTGGTACGAAGGTCTGTTCGATCTCTCCAGCACCGAAGCGATGAACGATGCCTTCTGGGACGAGCTGCTGAAAGTACGTGGCGAAGTGAACAAGGTAATCGAGCAGGCGCGTGCAGATAAGAAAGTCGGCGGCTCTCTGGAAGCGGCAGTCACGCTGTACGCGGAACCGGAGCTGGCGGCGAAGCTGATCGCGCTGGGCGATGAATTACGATTTGTCCTGTTGACCTCCGGTGCGAAAGTTGCGGATTATGCCGAGGCTTCTGCTGATGCTCAGCAGAGCGAACTGCTCAAAGGACTGAAAGTCGCGCTGAGCAAAGCCGACGGTGAGAAATGCCCGCGTTGCTGGCATTACACCACCGATGTCGGCCAGGTGGCGGAACACGCAGACATCTGCGGACGCTGTGTAAGCAACGTCGCCGGTGACGGCGAAAAACGTAAGTTTGCCTGATGAGTAAAACTCTCTGTTCAACAGGACTGCGCTGGCTGTGGCTGGTTGTGGTGGTGCTGATTATCGATCTGGGCAGTAAGTTCCTGATCCTCCAGAATTTTGCTCTGGGGGAGACGGTGCCGCTGTTCCCGTCACTTAACCTGCACTACGCGCGCAACTACGGTGCGGCGTTCAGTTTCCTTGCCGACAGCGGTGGCTGGCAGCGCTGGTTCTTTGCGGGTATCGCTCTCGGTATCTGCGTGATCCTCGCGGTGCTGATGTACCGCTCGAAGGCCACGCAAAAGCTGAATAACATCGCCTACGCGCTGATCATTGGCGGCGCGCTGGGCAACCTGTTTGACCGCCTGTGGCACGGCTTTGTGGTCGATATGATCGACTTCTACGTCGGCGACTGGCACTTCGCGACCTTTAACCTGGCCGATACGGCAATTTGTATCGGTGCGGCGTTAATCGTGCTGGAAGGCTTCTTGCCTAAACCGGCTGCGAAAGAGCAGGCGTAAGCATCAATGCCGGGTGGCGCTGCACTTACCCGGCCTACGGTTAATGTAGGCCCTGTAAGCGCAGCGCCACCGGGCAAAACAAGCGAGCAATTTGCATGTCTAAATCCGTACAGAGCAACAGCGCGGTTCTCGTTCACTTCACGCTGAAGCTGGATGACGGCTCCACGGCCGAATCCACCCGTAACAACGGCAAACCAGCCCTGTTTCGACTTGGCGATACCTCCCTGTCTGAAGGTCTCGAGCAGCAGCTTCTCGGTCTGAAAGAGGGTGAGAAAAAAGCCTTTTCGCTGGAGCCGGATGCCGCGTTTGGCGTGCCAAGTCCGGACCTGATCCAGTATTTCTCGCGCCGCGAGTTTATGGACGCAGGTGAACCGGAAATCGGGGCGATTATGCTCTTTACCGCTATGGACGGCAGCGAAATGCCTGGCGTGATCCGCGAAATCAACGGCGACTCGATTACCGTTGACTTCAACCATCCGCTTGCCGGGCGTACCGTTCATTTTGATGTTGAAGTGCTGGAAATCGATCCTGCACTGGAGGCCTGAAATGCAGATCCTGTTGGCTAACCCGCGCGGCTTTTGCGCCGGTGTAGACCGCGCTATCAGCATTGTTGAAAACGCGCTGGAGATTTACGGCGCGCCGATTTATGTGCGTCACGAAGTGGTGCATAACCGCTACGTGGTCGACAGCCTGCGCGAGCGCGGCGCAATCTTTATCGAGCAGATCAGCGAAGTGCCGGACGGTGCGATCCTGATTTTCTCCGCGCACGGCGTCTCCCAGGCGGTACGTAACGAAGCGAAAAGCCGCGATCTGACCGTATTCGATGCCACCTGTCCGCTGGTGACAAAAGTGCACATGGAAGTGGCGCGCGCCAGCCGCCGTGGCGAAGAGTCGATCCTGATTGGCCATGCCGGCCATCCGGAAGTCGAAGGCACCATGGGCCAGTACAGTAACCCGGAAGGGGGCATGTATCTGGTAGAGTCGCCTGAAGATGTCTTTACGCTGAACGTGAAAAATGAAGCTCGTCTGTCGTTTATGACCCAGACAACGCTCTCCGTAGACGATACCTCAGACGTGATTGACGCCCTGCGTCAGCGCTTCCCGAAAATCGTCGGTCCGCGTAAGGATGATATCTGCTACGCGACCACTAACCGTCAGGAAGCGGTGCGCGCACTGGCTGAACAGGCGGATGTGGTGCTGGTGGTCGGCTCGAAAAACTCATCTAACTCCAACCGTCTGGCCGAACTGGCGCAACGCATGGGGAAAATGGCTTTCCTGATTGATGACGCGTCGGATATTCAGGAAGCATGGGTTAAAGACGCGGCCTGTGTCGGCGTGACGGCCGGGGCGTCTGCGCCAGATATTCTGGTACAGAACGTCATTTCCCGTCTGCAGGAACTGGGCGGTGGCGAAGCGGTGCCGCTGGAAGGACGTGAAGAGAACATCGTTTTCGAAGTCCCGAAAGAGCTGAGAATCGACGCCCGCGAAGTCGAATAGTCCCTTTTCTGATGAAAGGCCAGCACCTCCTGTGCTGGCCTTTTTTTTACCCGTTACTTTATCGTGACGACAAAATCATGTCTTTTACTGATATTTAAGTCGGTTTCACGTTAAATTCTTATTATCGGTGTTTTCAGTTGGCAGTGCTTCTCAAGGCTGGTTAATCTGAAAACGGTTTACATCATTTTAACGTAAGAGAATAACTATGCATGATGCACAGATCCGTGTCGCCATTGCGGGCGCGGGTGGACGTATGGGCCGTCAGCTTATTCAGGCGGCACTTCAGATGGATGGCGTCGCGCTTGGCGCGGCCCTGGAGCGTGAAGGTTCTTCACTTCTGGGGACAGATGCCGGTGAGCTGGCGGGCGCAGGCCACACGGGCGTTACCGTGCAAAGCAGCCTGGAGGCGGTAAAAGAGGACTTCGATGTATTCATCGATTTTACCCGCCCGGAAGGAACGCTCTCGCATCTGGCGTTTTGTCGTCAGTACGGCAAAGGGATGGTGATCGGCACCACCGGTTTTGACGATGCGGGTAAGCAGGCTATCCAGGATGCATCAAAAGAGATTGCGATTGTCTTCGCCGCAAATTTCAGCGTGGGCGTTAACGTCATGCTGAAGCTGCTGGAGAAGGCCGCGAAGGTGATGGGCAACTATACCGATATCGAGATCGTAGAAGCTCACCACCGTTACAAAGTTGATGCGCCATCAGGTACGGCGCTGGCGATGGGCGAAGCGATTGCTCATGCACTCGATAAAGACTTAAAAGACTGCGCGGTCTATACCCGCGAAGGTTACACCGGCGAACGCGTGCCTGGCACCATCGGTTTCGCAACCGTGCGAGCGGGCGACATCGTCGGCGAACACACGGCGATGTTCGCCGATATTGGCGAACGTGTAGAAATTACGCATAAAGCCTCAAGCCGAATGACGTTCGCCAACGGCGCCGTGCGTTCCGCTTTGTGGCTTAAAAGCAAGAAATATGGCCTTTTTGATATGAGAGATGTGCTCGATCTCAACAATTTGTAAGCATTATTACCCATCGTGATGTGGTTATTGCAGTCGTAATTGTTTGATTGCATAGGGCAATATTTTATTGCCCTTTTATTTTAACTGTTTCAGTGTAAATAATTTCATAAACCTCTAAAAGAGTACCTATTGTTGAGTTTTATCGTTACTGAAATGTAAATTTTGACCATTTGGTCCACTTTATTGTCCTCTATCGCGTTATTTTTTATTAAACCCGGCGCGCAAGCGTTTTCTGTAGTGATTTACCTGATCTTTTTGTCGCTTAAGCTTCACTCGCCTCGCCAGATACGCAAAAGACTAAACAAAATATCCGTTTTAAGTTGACTTTTACCCACCAAATCTCCAGAATGCCGCCGTTTGCCAAAAATCCGCTGGCAACACATTTGCATTGATCCATGACACGGTTATGAATTAATATGCAAATAAAGTGAGTGAATATTCTCTGGAGGGTGTTTTGATTAAGTCAGCGCTATTGGTTCTGGAAGACGGAACCCAGTTTATCGGTCGGGCCATAGGGGCAACGGGTTCGGCGGTTGGGGAAGTCGTTTTCAATACTTCAATGACCGGTTATCAAGAAATCCTCACTGATCCTTCCTATTCTCGCCAAATCGTTACTCTTACTTATCCTCATATCGGCAATGTCGGCACCAATGCTGCTGACGAAGAATCCTCTCAGGTACATGCGCAAGGCCTGGTCATCCGCGACCTGCCGCTGATTGCCAGCAACTTCCGCAATACCGAAGACCTCTCTTCTTACCTGAAGCGCCATAACATCGTGGCGATTGCCGATATCGATACCCGTAAGTTAACGCGTCTGCTGCGCGAGAAGGGTGCACAGAACGGCTGCATCATCGCGGGGGATAACCTCGATGCGACGCTGGCGCTGGAAAAAGCGAAAGCCTTCCCGGGTCTGAACGGCATGGACCTGGCGAAAGAAGTGACTACTGCTGAAGCCTACAGCTGGACTCAGGGTAGCTGGACGCTGGAAGGCGACCTGCCGGAAGCGAAAAAAGAGAGCGAGCTGCCGTTCCACGTGGTGGCCTACGATTTCGGCGCCAAGCGCAACATCCTGCGCATGCTGGTTGACCGCGGCTGCCGCCTGACGGTGGTTCCGGCACAAACGTCTGCCGAAGACGTGCTGAAGATGAATCCGGACGGTATTTTCCTGTCCAACGGCCCTGGCGACCCGGCGCCGTGCGATTACGCCATCGCTGCCATCAAGTCCTTCCTGGAAACCGACATCCCGGTATTCGGCATCTGTCTCGGCCATCAGCTGCTGGCCCTGGCGAGCGGTGCGAACACCGTCAAGATGAAGTTCGGCCACCACGGTGGTAACCACCCGGTCAAAGACATTGATAACAACACGGTGATGATCACCGCGCAGAACCACGGCTTTGCCGTCGACGAAGCCTCAATGCCGGCTAACCTGCGCGTGACCCATAAGTCGCTGTTCGATGGCACCCTGCAGGGTATCCACCGTACCGATAAGCCAGCGTTCAGCTTCCAGGGCCACCCGGAAGCCAGCCCGGGCCCACACGACGCCGCACCGCTGTTCGATCACTTCATCGAACTTATCGAGCAATACCGTAAGACCGCTAAATAATCAGGAGCCGAGAAGACAATGCCAAAACGTACAGACATAAAAAGCATCCTGATCCTTGGCGCTGGCCCGATCGTGATCGGCCAGGCCTGCGAATTCGACTACTCCGGCGCGCAGGCGTGTAAAGCCCTGCGTGAAGAGGGCTACCGGGTTATCCTGGTGAACTCCAACCCGGCAACCATCATGACCGACCCGGAAATGGCCGATGCAACCTACATCGAGCCGATTCACTGGGAAGTGGTGCGTAAAATCATCGAGAAAGAGCGTCCGGACGCGGTGCTGCCAACCATGGGCGGCCAGACGGCGCTGAACTGTGCGCTGGAACTTGAGCGTCAGGGCGTGCTGGAAGAGTTCGGCGTGACCATGATCGGTGCGACCGCTGACGCGATTGATAAAGCAGAAGACCGTCGCCGCTTTGACGTGGCGATGAAGAAAATCGGCCTCGACACCGCGCGCTCCGGTATCGCACACAATATGGAAGAAGCGCTGGCCGTCGCGGCTGACGTGGGTTATCCGTGCATCATCCGTCCATCGTTCACCATGGGCGGCACCGGCGGCGGTATCGCCTACAACCGCGAAGAGTTCGAAGAGATTTGCGAGCGCGGTCTGGATCTCTCCCCAACCAAAGAGCTGCTGATTGACGAGTCTCTCATTGGCTGGAAAGAGTACGAGATGGAAGTAGTGCGTGATAAAAACGACAACTGCATCATCGTCTGCTCCATCGAAAACTTCGATGCGATGGGTATCCACACCGGCGACTCCATCACCGTTGCGCCAGCCCAGACGCTGACCGATAAAGAGTATCAAATCATGCGTAACGCCTCGATGGCGGTACTGCGTGAAATCGGCGTGGAAACCGGCGGCTCTAACGTGCAGTTCTCGGTGAACCCGAAAACTGGCCGTCTGATTGTTATCGAAATGAACCCGCGCGTGTCTCGTTCCTCCGCGCTGGCCTCTAAAGCGACCGGCTTCCCGATTGCGAAAGTGGCGGCGAAACTGGCGGTGGGTTATACCCTCGACGAGCTGATGAACGACATCACCGGCGGCCGCACCCCTGCGTCCTTCGAGCCGTCCATCGACTACGTTGTCACCAAAATTCCTCGCTTCAACTTCGAGAAATTCGCGGGCGCGAACGACCGTCTGACCACCCAGATGAAATCTGTCGGTGAAGTGATGGCGATTGGCCGCACGCAGCAGGAATCCCTGCAGAAAGCGCTGCGCGGCCTCGAAGTGGGCGCGACCGGCTTCGACCCGAAAGTAAGCCTGGACGATCCGGAAGCGCTGACAAAAATCCGTCGCGAGCTGAAAGACGCGGGCGCAGAACGTATCTGGTACATCGCCGATGCCTTCCGTGCGGGCCTGTCCGTCGACGGCGTGTTCAACCTGACCAACATCGACCGCTGGTTCCTGGTGCAAATTGAAGAGCTGGTGCGTCTGGAAGAGCAGGTTGCTGAGCTGGGCATCAACGGCCTGGACGCTGACTTCCTGCGCGTGCTGAAGCGTAAAGGCTTCGCCGATGCGCGTCTGGCTAAGCTGGCTGGCGTGCGTGAAGCGGAAATCCGCAAGCTGCGCGACCAGTACGACCTGCACCCGGTCTACAAGCGCGTGGATACCTGTGCGGCTGAATTCTCGACCGACACCGCCTACATGTATTCTACCTATGAAGACGAGTGCGAAGCGAACCCGTCCGTCGACCGCGACAAGATTATGGTGCTGGGCGGCGGTCCAAACCGTATCGGCCAGGGCATCGAGTTCGACTACTGCTGCGTACACGCCTCGCTGGCGCTGCGCGAAGACGGTTACGAAACCATCATGGTTAACTGTAACCCTGAAACGGTTTCTACCGACTACGACACCTCTGACCGCCTCTACTTCGAGCCGGTTACCCTGGAAGACTTGCTGGAAATCGTGCGCATCGAGAAGCCAAAAGGCGTTATTGTGCAGTACGGCGGCCAGACCCCGCTGAAGCTGGCGCGCGCGCTGGAAGCGGCAGGCGTGCCGGTTATCGGCACCAGCCCGGACGCGATTGACCGTGCGGAAGACCGCGAGCGTTTCCAGCAGGCGGTTGACCGCCTGAAGCTGAAACAGCCTGCGAATGCCACCGTGACCGCCATTGAACAGGCAGTTGAGAAGGCGAAAGAGATTGGCTACCCGCTGGTGGTGCGTCCTTCCTACGTACTGGGCGGTCGCGCGATGGAAATCGTTTACGACGAAGCCGACCTGCGTCGCTACTTCCAGACTGCGGTGAGCGTTTCCAACGATGCGCCAGTGCTGCTCGACCGCTTCCTCGACGATGCGGTGGAAGTGGACGTTGACGCCATCTGCGACGGCGAAATGGTGCTGATTGGCGGCATCATGGAGCACATCGAGCAGGCAGGCGTTCACTCCGGCGACTCCGCCTGTTCTCTGCCAGCCTACACGCTGAGCCAGGAGATTCAGGACGTGATGCGCCAGCAGGTTCAGAAGCTGGCCTTCGAGCTGCAGGTTCGCGGTCTGATGAACGTCCAGTTCGCAGTGAAAGACAACGAAGTCTACCTGATTGAAGTCAACCCGCGTGCGGCACGTACCGTACCGTTCGTCTCCAAAGCCACCGGTGTTCCGCTGGCGAAAGTGGCGGCGCGCGTGATGGCGGGCCAGACGCTGGCGCAGCAGGGCGTGACCAAAGAGATCATCCCACCGTACTACTCGGTGAAAGAGGTGGTGCTGCCGTTCAACAAATTCCCGGGCGTTGACCCGCTGTTAGGGCCAGAAATGCGCTCTACCGGGGAAGTGATGGGCGTAGGCCGCACCTTCGCAGAAGCGTTCGCGAAGGCGCAGCTGGGCAGTAGCTCCACCATGAAAAAATCAGGCCGTGCGCTGCTCTCCGTTCGTGAAGGCGACAAAGAGCGCGTGGTTGACCTGGCCGCCAAGCTGCTGAAACAGGGCTTCGAGCTGGATGCGACCCACGGTACGGCGATTGTGCTCGGTGAAGCCGGCATCAACCCGCGTCTGGTGAACAAGGTGCATGAAGGTCGTCCACACATTCAGGATCGTATCAAGAATGGCGAATACACCTACATCATTAACACCACCGCAGGCCGCCAGGCGATTGAAGACTCCAAGCTGATTCGCCGCAGCGCGCTGCAGTACAAAGTGCACTACGACACCACCCTGAACGGCGGTTTCGCAACGGCCATGGCGCTGAACGCGGATGCCACCGAGAAGGTGATTTCAGTCCAGGAAATGCACGCGCAGATTAGCAAGTAAGTAAAAATGCCCGGTGCCGTTCGGTTGCCGGGCATTCTCCCCATCTTCAGAACCTTCTGGTTTTTCATCCGCTTTCAGTCAGTTAGCCTAAAATGGTTAGGTCGATAACTAAATTCAACTGAGAGCAGGGGAAAACACCATGCAAAATAAATTACTGATCGCTTCCGTTCTGGCTGCCACGACAATGTTTACCGTTGCGGGCTGTTCGTCTAATCAGGCCGTAAAAACCACCGATGGCAAAACCATCGTCACCGACGGAAAGCCGCAGGTGGATGACGATACCGGTCTGGTGTCTTACAAAAACGCCGAAACCGGTCAAACCGAACAGATCAACCGTGACCAGGTGAAATCCATGGGCGAGCTGGATAACTAATTCAGAATTCTGACGTAAGCCCGTCAATAATATTCACTATTAGCCTGTTGAATTACTGACTACACTCTTTTGTTAAAAGAAAGCAGTAACAACAGGCTAATCAATGATTCTGATAATTTATGCCCATCCTTATCCGCAGCACTCGCATGCGAATAAGCGGATGCTTGAGCAGGTAAGGACGCTTGATAACGTAGAGATACGTTCCCTCTATCAACTCTATCCCGATTTTAATATCGATATCGCCGCCGAGCAGGAGGCGCTTTCCCGTGCCGATCTGATTATCTGGCAGCATCCCATGCAGTGGTACAGCACGCCCCCGCTGCTGAAATTGTGGATTGATAAAGTCTTCTCCCACGGCTGGGCATACGGCCACAACGGCAATGCGCTAAAAGGAAAAAGCCTGATGTGGGCGGTCACCACGGGCGGAGGGGAAAGCCACTTTGATATTGGTTCCTTCCCCGGTTTTGAGGTTCTGGCACAGCCGCTGCAGGCGACCGCGCTCTACTGCGGTCTGAACTGGCTCCCGCCTTTTGCGATGCACTGCACCTTTGTCTGTGATGATGAAACGCTGCAGGCGCAGGCTCGCCATTATAAACAACGCTTACTTGAGTGGCAGGAGGCGCACCATGGATAGCCATACGCTGATACAGGCGCTGATTTACCTCGGCGCGGCGGCGCTGATTGTGCCCGTGGCGGTACGCCTGGGGCTGGGCTCGGTGCTCGGCTACCTGATTGCGGGCTGCGTCATTGGACCGTGGGGCTTTCGACTGGTCACGGATGCCGAGGCGATTCTCCATTTTGCTGAAATCGGCGTAGTGCTGATGCTGTTTGTGATTGGCCTGGAGCTCGACCCGCAGCGGTTATGGAAGCTTCGCGCCTCGGTATTTGGCGGCGGGGCGCTGCAGATGGTGGCCTGCGGCCTGCTGCTGGGCGGGTTCTGCATCCTGCTGGGCATGGACTGGAAAGTGGCAGAGCTTATCGGCATGACGCTGGCGCTCTCCTCAACGGCCATTGCCATGCAGGCGATGAACGAGCGAAATCTGACGGTCTCGCAGATGGGACGCAGCGCGTTCTCGGTGCTGCTGTTCCAGGATATTGCCGCTATCCCGCTGGTGGCGATGATCCCGCTGCTGGCGGCCAGCGGTTCCTCTACCACGCTGGGCGCTTTCGCGCTGTCGGCGCTGAAGGTGGCGGGCGCGCTGGCGCTGGTGGTGCTGCTTGGTCGCTACGTCACCCGCCCGCTGCTGCGGTTCGTTGCCCGCTCGGGCCTGCGCGAAGTGTTCAGCGCCGTGGCGCTGTTCCTGGTGTTTGGCTTCGGTCTGCTGCTGGAAGAGGCCGGGCTGTCGATGGCGATGGGGGCGTTCCTCGCTGGCGTCCTGCTGGCGAGTTCTGAATACCGTCACGCGCTGGAAAGCGATATCGAGCCGTTCAAAGGGTTGCTGCTGGGGCTGTTTTTCATTGGTGTGGGGATGTCCGTCGACTTCGGCACGCTGGTAACGCACCCGCTGCGGATCGTCATCCTGCTGGTCGGCTTCCTGGTCATTAAAATGGCGATGCTGTGGCTGATTGCGCGTCCGCTGAAGGTGCCGAATAAGCAGCGCAGCTGGTTTGCGGTTCTGCTGGGGCAAGGGAGCGAATTTGCATTCGTGGTCTTTGGCGCGGCGCAGATGGCAAACGTCCTCGATCCCGAGTGGGCGAAAGCGCTGACGCTGGCGGTCGCACTGTCGATGGCCGCGACGCCCGTTCTGCTGGTGGTACTGACGCGTCTGGAAAAATCGGGTAGCGAGCAGGAGCGTGAAGCCGATGAAATTGACGAAGAGCAGCCGCGCGTCATCATTGCCGGATTTGGCCGCTACGGGCAGATCGTAGGCCGTCTGCTGCTGTCCAGCGGGGTGAAGATGGTTATCCTCGATCACGACCCCGACCATGTCGACACCCTGCGAAAATTTGATATGAAGGTGTTTTACGGAGATGCAACGCGCGTCGATCTGCTGGAATCCGCCGGGGCGGCAAAAGCCGAAGTATTGATCAACGCGATTGACGATCCGGAGACCAGCCTGCAGATGGTGGAAATGGCGAAAGAACATTTCCCGGCTCTGACCATCATTTCCCGCGCGCGCGATGTGGATCATTATATCCGACTCAGGCAGGCAGGCGTTGAAGCCCCCGAGCGTGAAACCTTCGAAGGCGCGCTGAAATCTGGCCGGATGGCGCTGGAAAATCTGGGGCTCGGCGCGTATGAAGCGCGCGAGCGTGCGGACCTGTTCCGCCGCTTTAACACCGAGATGGTCGAAGAGATGGCGGCGATGGCCGGGAGTACGGCAACGGAGCGTGCGGCGGTGTTTAAACGCACCAGCGCCATGCTGACTGAAATCATTAATGAGGACCGTAACCACCTGTCGCTGATCCAGCGTCACGGCTGGCAGGGCACGGAAGAGGGCAAGCATACCGGCGATCCGTCTGACGAACTGGAGAGTAAACCTTCCGCGTGAAGTGGAGTTGCCAGCAATATTAAAAAATTTCTTTATCTTTACTCTGCCGCCAGTCGACGAAAGATTAAGCTTTCCGTATAGTGGCGGCAATTTTTTGCATCCGGGAAATTTTCAATGATCAGTCTGATTGCAGCGCTGGCGGTGGACCGCGTTATCGGTATGGAAAATGCCATGCCGTGGAACCTGCCTGCCGATCTCGCATGGTTTAAACGTACTACGTTAAACAAGCCGGTAGTGATGGGCCGCCTGACCTGGGAGTCGATTGGTCGCCCATTGCCGGGCCGTAAGAATATCGTTATCAGTAGCCAGCCGGGTACTGACGATCGCGTCGAATGGGTAAAATCAGTCGACGAGGCAATTGCTGCATGCGGCAATGCCGAAGAGATCATGGTGATTGGCGGCGGGCGCGTGTACGAGCAGTTCCTGCCAAAAGCGCAGAAGCTGTATCTGACCCACATTGATGCAGAAGTGGAAGGGGATACCCATTTCCCGGACTACGATCCGGACGAGTGGGAATCGGTATTCAGCGAATTCCACGACGCGGATGCACAGAACTCCCACAGCTACTGCTTCGAGATTCTGGAACGTCGTTAAGTGATTTTCCTACCCCTCTCCCCAAAGGGGAGAGGGGACTGTTCGGTGCGGTCTTTTGGGGAGGGCACTAGTCAGGAGGCAACGGCCTCGCCTTCTCCTAAGTCCAGCTGTCGGTTGGACGGCTGCACAAAGTAAGCTTTATCTTCCCAGCGTAAGCAGGTTAACTCTCCGCCCCAGCAGCATCCGGTATCAAGTCCGTAAATCCCTTCCGGCGTCCCTTTTCCTTCCAGTGCAGCCCAGTGACCAAAAACCACGCTGTATTCGCTTGTCACCGGTCCCGGTATGGCAAACCACGGTTTCAGCGGAGCGGGCGCGCTTTCCGGCGTCTCTTTGGAATACATATCCAGCTGTCCGTTCGGGAAGCAGAAACGCATGCGGGTGAAGGCGTTGGTGATAAAGCGCAGACGGGCCAGACCGCTGAGATCCTCGCTCCAGTGGTTCGGCATATCGCCGTACATGGCATCGAGGAAGAAAGGATACGAGTCGCTCGCCAGCACCGCCTCAACGTCACGCGCGCAGGTTTTCGCCGTCTCAAGATCCCATTGCGGGGTGATCCCGGCATGCGCCATGACCAGCTTTTTCTCTTCGTCGACCTGCAGCAGGGGCTGACGGCGCAGCCAGTTAATCAGATCGTCCGCGTCCGGCGCATCCAGCAGTGGGCTCAGGCGATCTTTAGGTTTGTTACGGCTGATCCCAGCGAAAACCGCCAGCAGATGCAGATCGTGATTGCCCAGAACCATGCGCACGCTGTCGCCCAGTGATTTGACGAAACGTAACACCTCAAGCGAGCCGGGGCCACGTGCGACTAAATCGCCCGTCAGCCAGAGCGTGTCCTGTTCTGGCGTAAAGTCGACCTGTTTTAATAATGCGATCAGTTCATCGTAGCAACCGTGAACGTCGCCAATCAGATATGTAGACATTAGATTAATGAATAAGTGTGGTTACGGCGAGACGGAACACGGGAATGGCAACGCGGAAATCATTGCCATCGACGTCGACCATTTCATAATGGCCTTGCATGGTACCCATCGGCGTTTCAATCACCGCGCCGCTGGTGTACTGGTACTCTTCGCCAGGGGCGATGTGGGGCTGTTCACCGACCACACCTTCGCCCTGAACTTCGATTTCGCGGCCATTGCCGTTGGTGATAAGCCAGTAGCGCCCGCGCAGCTGCACGGGCATCCGCCCCAGATTGCGAATGGTCACGGTGTAAGCGAAAACAAAACGTTCTTCGTCCGGTGAGGACTGTGATTCAACATAGACGCTTTGTACATGGACACATACGCGGGGCGAATCAATCATGGCTTAACTCTCCTTCGGCGGCGCATTATCGCTGATGTAATTAGCCAGCTTGCAGTACTGCTCTACGGAAATGTTCTCCGCACGCATTGCCGGGTCGATCCCCAGCTCGGCTAACACCTCAACGGTAAACGAATTGCTCAGGCTGTTACGGATCGTTTTACGGCGCTGGTTAAAGGCTTCAGTGGTAATGCGGCTCAGAACTCGCAGATCTTTAACCGGATACGGTTTCGTTTTGTGCGGCACAAGGCGCACAACCGCTGAATCCACTTTCGGTGGTGGTGTGAACGCTGACGGCGGTACTTCGAGTACCGGGATCACGTTGCAGTAATATTGCGCCATCACGCTTAAACGACCATACGCTTTACTGTTCGGGCCTGCAACCAGACGGTTAACAACCTCTTTTTGCAACATGAAGTGCATGTCGGCAATGGCATCAGTATAGCTAAAGAGGTGGAACATGAGCGGCGTGGAGATGTTGTACGGCAGGTTGCCGAAGACGCGCAGCGGCTGGCCCATTTTTTCCGAAAGTTCGCCAAAGTTCATGGTCATGGCGTCCTGCTGATAGATGGTCAGCTTCGGCCCGAGGAACGGGTGCGTTTGCAGGCGTGCGGCCAGATCGCGGTCCAGTTCGATGACGGTCAGCTCGTCAAGGCGTTCGCCTACCGGCTCGGTCAGCGCGGCAAGGCCCGGGCCGATTTCGACCATCGCCTGACCTTTTTGCGGATTAATAGCCGAGACAATGCTTTCGATCACGAACTGATCGTTAAGGAAGTTTTGCCCGAAACGTTTACGGGCTAAGTGGCCCTGATGGACTCGATTAGTCATTGAGTATTAACAATCATTTTGATGGCGAGATTAAGCGCCGTAATAAAACTGCCGACATCCGCTTTCCCCTGGCCTGCCAGATCCAGCGCAGTACCGTGGTCAACGGACGTTCGAATAAAGGGTAAACCGAGGGTGATATTCACCCCGCGGCCAAAGCCCTGGTATTTTAGCACGGGCAGGCCCTGATCGTGGTACATCGCGAGCACGGCGTCGGCATTATCCAGGTATTTGGGCTGGAAAAGGGTATCTGCAGGCAGCGGCCCGCTGAGGTTCATCCCCTTCGCCCGCATTTCGTTGAGCACCGGAATGATGGTGTCTATCTCTTCGGTGCCCATATGCCCGCCTTCACCGGCGTGCGGATTGAGACCACAAACCAGCACGTGCGGCTGCGGGATCCCAAATTTTGTCTGCAGATCGTGATGCAAAATCCCGATGATCTCGCGCAGGAGTTCAGGGGTGATCGCATCAGGAATAGCTTTGATCGGCAGATGGGTGGTCACCAGCGCAACGCGCATTTCCTCCGTCGCCAGCATCATCACCACTTTCGGGCTGTGAGAACGCTCTTCGAAGAACTCCGTATGCCCGGTAAACGGTATACCCGCTTCGTTGATGACGCCTTTGTGGACGGGGCCGGTGATCAGGGCGGCAAATTCGCCCTTCAGGCAACCGTCGCAGGCGCGCGCAAGGGTTTCAACAACATAGTGGCCGTTTTCCGTGCTGAGCTGTCCCGGGATGACCGGCGTACGAAGGGGAACAGAAAGAAGGGTGAGCGTACCGGCTTGCTGCGGTGCAGGCTGTTGGCCTTCAACGTAAGGGATGAGCGTTAAAGGCAGACCGAGCAGCGTTGCCCGGTCTTGTAACAGTGTTGCATCGGCGCAGACAACCAGTTCTACCGGCCAGCTGCGCTGGGCGAGTTGGACAACGAGGTCAGGCCCAATCCCGGCGGGTTCGCCGGGCGTGATAACAACACGATGCTGTTTCATCAGTTGCTCAGAACTTTCACATAAGCGCTGGCGCGTTGTTCCTGCATCCAGGTTGCTGCTTCTTCAGAGAACTTACGGTTAAACAGCATGCGATAGGCTCTGTCTTTCTGTGCCGCATCGGTTTTATCAACGTTACGGGTGTCCATCAGCTCGATCAGATGCCAGCCAAATGAAGAGTGGACCGGCGCGCTGATCTGGCCTTTGTTCAGCTTCATCAACGCATCGCGGAAGGCAGGATCGTAAATATCCGCAGTTGCCCAGCCCAGATCGCCACCCTGGTTAGCAGAGCCTGGATCCTGAGAGAACTCTTTTGCTGCCTTCGCAAATGAGGTTTTACCGCTCTTAATGTCAGCTGCGATCTGTTCCAGCTTCGCACGCGCCTGATCGTCAGTCATGATCGGTGACGGTTTCAGAAGAATGTGGCGAGCGTGAACTTCGGTAACGGAGATATTTTGGCTCTGGCCGCGCAGATCGTTCACCTTAAGAATGTGGAAGCCCACGCCTGAACGGATAGGACCAACGATATCCCCTTTCTTCGCCGTACTCAGCGCCTGGGCAAAGATGGATGGCAGCTCCTGAATGCGTCCCCAGCCCATCTGGCCGCCTTTCAGCGCCTGTTGGTCAGCGGAGTAGGTGATTGCCAGCTTGCCAAAGTCGCCGCCGTTACGCGCCTGTTCAACAATAGAACGCGCCTGGCTTTCTGCTTCCGCAGCCTGATCGGACGTTGGGTTTTCTGGCAGTGGGATCAGAATGTGGCTCAGGTTCAGCTCTGTGCTCGCATCGTTCTGGTTACCCACCTGTTTTGCCAGCGCGTCCACTTCCTGAGGCTGGATTGTGACGCGGCGACGCACTTCGTTGTTACGCACTTCCGAAATCAGCATCTCTTTACGGATCTGGTTACGGTAGGTGGCGTAGCTGATGCCGTCATAGGCCAGACGGCTGCGCATCTGATCCAAAGACATATTATTCTGCTTCGCGATGTTAGCGATCGCCTGATCGAGCTGCTCGTCAGTGACCTTCACACCCATTTTCTGCCCCATCTGCAGAACGATCTGATCCATGATCAGACGCTCGAGGATCTGGTGGCGCAGCGTGGCGTCATCCGGAAGCTGTTGACCGGCTTCACCCGAATTGAGCTTCACCGATTTCATCAGACCGTCAACGTCACTTTCAAGCACGACGCCGTTGTTAACTACAGCAGCGACTTTATCAACAACCTGGGGGGCCGCGAAGCTGGTATTCGCAACCATAGCGACACCGAGCAGCAGCGTTTTCCAGTTCTTCATACTTTTTCCATTTCAATTAACCGCAAAGCGGATTACGTTGCAAATCAAGCACATTACAAGGCGCTACTGTACGGCAGAATATTCGAGCGCAGCATTTTCTGCGTACCCAGACCGTAGTTGGAACTCAGGCCGCGTAACTCGAAGTTAAAGCCAATCACGTTATCGTATTTGCTCTGATTGTTTTCACTGTCCCAGCCGTTAAGCTTACGTTCATAGCCGACACGCAGCGCGTAACAGCAGGAGTTATATTGCAGACCCACCATCTGGTCAGCAGCTTTATTGGCGTTAGTGTCGAAGTAGTAAGCGCCTACGATTGACCAGCGGTCGGCGATTGGCCAACTCGCTGCGCCACCCACCTGCGAAATACCGTCTTTATACTGCTCTGCAGTACCATAGTTTGGTAACGTCGCCTGAATATATTCCGGGCTGGCATAACGATAGGTCAACTGCAACATACGATCTTCATCCCGACGATACTCAATGGCCGCCGTACTGTTGGCGATATTGTCGAGACGGGTGTCATATTGCACACCACCGCGCAGACCCCAACGATCGGTCATACGCCAGTAGGTGTCACCAGCCCAAATCAGCGAACCTGTCTTGTTATCTTTCTCCCACTTTATATTGTCATCGCCCGTGCGAGACTCGGTGAAATAGTAGATTTGACCAACAGAAACGTTAAAACGTTCAACGGCAGCATCATCATAAACGCGTGTTGTGACCCCGGTCGTTAACTGGTTCGCTGAGGCGATACGGTCAAGGCCACCGTAGGTACGGTCACGGAACAGGCCGCTGTAGTCAGATTGCAGTAAAGAGGAGTCATAGTTATTGATGTTGCTCTGGTCGCGATAAGGCACGTACAGGTACTGCATACGTGGCTCCAGCGTCTGGGTATAGCCATCCGCCAGAAGTCCCATATTGCGTTCAAAGATCAGCTTACCGTCCATTTTGAACTGCGGAAGCGTGCGGTTTACGCTCTCCTCAAGATGGGCGTTGTTGCTGGTATTGTAATCATCAATATTTTTTTGCTGATAGTGTGTCGCCATCAGCTTGGCTTCCGTGTTCAGACTTGCCCAGTCATTTGACCATGGCAAGTTGATGACGGGCTCCAGGTGAACTCGGGTGGCTTCCGGCATATTGGAATTGGTGTTTACAAAATGCACTGCCTGACCATAAATACGAGTGTCGAACGGACCCACGTCATTCTGGTACCAGTTAACGTCCAGCTGCGGCTCGGCGCCATAGGTGCTCGCCGTCTGGCTGGAGAACACCTGGAACTGCTTGTTGGTTACCGTCGCATCGAAGTTCTGCACCGCATAGCCAACGCTGAAGATCTGTGTGGCGTAACCGTCGGTACTTGAACCGTATTTTGACGAGAAATCGTTGAAGTAGTTAGGGTCACTGACCTTGGTATAGTTGACGTTGAAACGCCACACCTGGTCCATTACCCCGGAATGCTGCCAGAAATACATCCAGCGGTGCTTATTACCTTCGGTCGGATGCTCGTCCTGGAAGACTTTATCCGACGGCAGATAATCCAGCTCCATCAGCCCCGCACCGGCGTGGGTCAGATAGCGGAACTCGTTCTCCCACATGATGTTGCCGCGCTTGTGGATATAGTGCGGCGTGATCGTCGCATCCATATTTGGCGCGATGTTCCAGTAATACGGCAGGTAGAACTCAAAGTAGTTCGACGTACTGTATTTGGCATTCGGGATCAGGAAACCGGAGCGACGTTTGTCACCCACGGGAAGCTGCAGATAAGGGCTGTAGAATATCGGCACCGGACCCAGCTTGAAGCGGGCGTTCCAGATCTCTGCGACCTGTTCTTCGCGGTCATGGATAACCTCGCTCCCGACCACGCTCCAGGTATTTGAACCCGGCAGACATGACGTGAACGTACCGTTTTCCAGGATCGTATAGCGGTTTTCACCGCGCTGTTTCATCAGGTCCGCGTCACCGCGCCCCTGGCGACCCACCATCTGGTAATCACCTTTCCAGACGTTAGTGTCTTTAGTATTCAGATTTGACCAGGCTTTCGGACCTTTCAGGATGACCTGATTGTCGTCATAGTGCACATTACCCAGTGCATCCACCGTTCGCACCGGCTCGACCGCACCTTCCGGTTGCTTCTGGTGCAGCTGCACTTCATCGGCCTGCAGGCGACTGTTGCCCTGATTAATATCTACATTGCCCGTAAACGTGGCATTGTCAGGGTAAGTCCCTTTCGAACTGTCGGCAGTAATGGTTACCGGCAAGCTATTTGTATCGCCACTCACCAGTGGGCGATTATAACTTGGGACGCCAAGCATACACTGCGAGGCGAGATCGGCCGCCAGCCCCTGTTGACTGTACAGGGCGGAGCCAATCATTGTGGCCAGGAGGGTGGGGATACGTTTTTTCATACGTTGTATTTTATTGTTCCGTCATCAGTGGCTACGGCTTACAAACGCTCAGAGACTATCTTACTCATCTGCGCAGTACCAGCGTTAATCCTGCCCGTTTGCGTGCCAGAGTGTTAGGCTCGCTATCGAATGACGAGTATGATAAAGCAAATTATAGGCGATGTCCTTCAATTGACCGTGACTTGAACACAGTGATGATGACGTTGCGTCGGCCAGGAATATGACTATCCGGGGAGTATATGCAGTATTGGGGTAAAATAATCGGCGTTGCGTTCGCCATCATCATGGGTGCCGGGTTCTGGGGGATTGTGCTTGGGCTTATTATCGGCCATATGTTTGATAAGGCGCGCAGCCGCAAAATGGCCTGGTTTGCCAATCAGCGCGAGCGTCAGTCACTCTTTTTCTCCACCACTTTTGAGGTGATGGGGCACTTAACCAAATCCAAAGGGCGCGTCACAGAAGCCGATATTCAGATTGCCAGCGTTTTTATGGATCGCATGAACCTGCACGGCGACTCCCGTCTGGAAGCGCAAAATGCGTTTCGCATCGGTAAATCCGATAACTATCCGCTTCGTGAAAAAATGCGTCAGTTCCGCAGCATCTGTTTTGGACGTTTTGATTTAATTCGGATGTTTCTGGAAATTCAAATCCAGGCGGCCTTCGCGGACGGTTCACTACACCCTAATGAACGTGATGTGCTGTACGTCATTGCGGAAGAGCTGGGTATTTCCCGTATGCAGTTCGACCAGTTCCTGCGCATGATGCAGGGCGGAGCGCAGTTTGGCGGCGGCTATCACCAGCAGTCGTCCGGCGGTGCCTGGCAGCAGGCGCAGCGTGGTCCGACGCTGGAAGATGCCTGCAACGTTCTTGGCGTAAAGCCTTCTGACGATCAGACCACGATCAAACGCGCCTATCGTAAGCTTATGAGCGAGCACCATCCGGACAAGCTGGTCGCGAAAGGCTTACCGCCGGAAATGATGGAGATGGCGAAGCAAAAGGCGCAGGAAATCCAGAAAGCGTACGAGCTCATTAAAGAGAAGAAAGGTTTCAAGTAAGAAAAAGCCCGACGGTGTCGGGCTTTTTTTAGAAGTCCACCGGGGCTTTAAAGGTCATCGCGTTACCGAAGGCCGGATGGGTGATGGTGAGCGTCTGCGCGTGCAGCTGCAGACGTGGCGCTAAGGCCAGCGCTTCAGGCGGCGCGTAGAAGCGGTCACCCAGAATCGGATGACCCAGGGCAAGCATATGCACGCGCAGCTGGTGCGATCGTCCGGTAATCGGCTTAAGCAGGACGCGCGCGGTATTATCCGGCGCGTACTCCAGCACTTCATACTCGGTCTGCGCGGCCTTGCCGGTTTCATAGCACACCTTCTGCTTGGGCCGGTTCGGCCAGTCGCAGATCAGCGGTAAATCCACCAGTCCTTCCGCCTGCGCGGGGTGGCCCCAGACGCGGGCGACATACTGCTTTTTCGGCTCGCGCTCGCGGAACTGGCGCTTCAGCTCGCGTTCCGCCGCTTTATTCAGCGCCACCACAATCACGCCGCTGGTGGCCATATCAAGGCGATGGACGGACTCCGCCTGCGGATAATCGCGCTGAATGCGCGTCATCACGCTGTCTTTGTGCTCGTCCAGACGCCCCGGCACGGACAACAGGCCGCTGGGCTTGTTGACCACCATAATGTGTTCATCCTGATACAGAATGACCAGCCAGGGATCCTGTGGCGGATTGTAAGGCTCCATCACCATCTTGCGCTCCGTTTACTGATGCGTCACAACGATAAGACGCAGGGCATCCAGACGCCAGCCAGCCTGATTCAGGCTTTCCAGCACCTGCTGACGGTTGCTTTCAATCGCCGCCAGCTCGTCGTCACGGATGTTCGGGTTGACTGCTTTTAACGCTTCCAGACGGGACAGCTCCGCGGAGAGTTTCTCGTCGGCTTCGCTGCGCGCGGCGTCAATCAGCGTTCTGGCCGCTTTTTCAATCTGGGTTTCGCCCAGTTGCAGAATAGCGTGCACGTCCTGCTGGACCGCGTTCACCAGCTTGCTGCCCGTATGGCGGTTTACCGCGCTCAGCTGTCGGTTGAAGCTTTCGAACTCGACCTGTCCCGCCAGATTCGTGCCGTTTTTGTCCAGCAGCAGGCGGACGGGCGTTGGCGGCAGGAAGCGGGTGAGCTGCAGCTGTTTCGGCGCCTGCGCCTCCACAACGTAGATCAGCTCCACCAGCAGAGTCCCCACCGGCAGCGCCTTGTTTTTCAACAGGGAGATGGTGCTGCTGCCGGTATCGCCGGAGAGGATCAGGTCCAGACCGTTGCGGATCAGCGGGTGTTCCCAGGTGATAAACTGGGCGTCTTCGCGGGACAGCGCCACATCACGCTCAAAGGTGATGGTACAGCCATCTTCCGGCAGGCCCGGGAAATCCGGAACCAGCATGTGATCGGACGGCGTCAGGACAATCAGGTTCTCGCCACGGTCATCCTGGTTGATGCCGACGATGTCGAACAGGTTCATTGAGAAGCTAATCAGGCTGGTGTCGTCATCCTGCTCTTCAATGCTTTCGGCAAGCGCCTGCGCTTTTTCACCGCCGTTGGAGTGGATCTCCAGCAGGCGGTCGCGCCCTTGCTCCAGCTGCGCTTTCAGCGCGTCGTGCTTCTCGCGGCAGGACTTGATCAGCTCATCAAACCCTTCCGCGTTTTCCGGCGCGGCGAGGTAGCCGATGAGATCGGCATGCACCTGATCGTAAATCGTGCGGCCCGTCGGGCAGGTATGTTCAAACGCGTCCAGACCTTCGTGGAACCAGCGTACCAGCACGGACTGCGCCGTTTTTTCAAGATACGGCACGTGGATCTGAATATCATGCGCCTGACCGATACGATCCAGACGACCAATACGCTGTTCCAGCAGATCCGGGTTGAACGGCAGATCGAACATCACCAGGTTGCTGGCAAACTGGAAGTTACGGCCTTCAGAACCGATTTCGGAACACAGCAGAACCTGTGCGCCGCTGTCCTCTTCCCCGAACCACGCCGCGGCGCGGTCGCGTTCAACGATGGACATGCCTTCGTGGAACACGGCGGCACGAATGCCTTCGCGCTCGCGCAGGACCTGCTCCAGCTGCAGCGCGGTAGCCGCTTTGGCGCAGATCACCAGCACTTTCTGGGAGCGGTGCGCGGTCAGGTAGCCCATCAGCCACTCCACGCGCGGATCGAAGTTCCACCAGGTGCCGGTATCGCCTTCAAACTCCTGGTAGATTTGTTCCGGATAAAGCATATCGCGGGCGCGCTCTTCCTGGGTTTTGCGCGCGCCCATAATGCCGGAGACTTTAATCGCCGTCTGATACTGCGTCGGCAGCGGCAGTTTAATCGTATGCAGCTCGCGTTTCGGGAAGCCTTTGACGCCGTTACGGGTGTTACGGAACAGCACGCGGCTGGTGCCGTGGCGGTCCATCAGCATGTCGATCAGCTCTTTACGCGCGGATTCCGCGTTGTCGTTCTCGCTGTTCGCAGCCTGCAAAAGCGGCTCGATATCCTGCTCGCCAATCAGATCGCTCAGGGTGTTGAGTTCGTCATTTGAAAGACGCTTGCCCGCCAGCAGCAGGGCGACGGCATCCGCCACTGGACGGTAGTTATTCTGTTCTTCCACAAACTGCTCAAAATCGTGGAAACGGTTTGGATCGAGCAGGCGCAGACGGGCGAAGTGGCTTTCGAGACCCAGCTGTTCCGGCGTTGCGGTCAGCAGCAGGACGCCAGGCACGCGCTCGGCAAGCTGCTCGATAGCCATATATTCGCGGCTCGGCGCATCTTCGCTCCAGACCAGGTGGTGCGCTTCGTCGACCACCATCAGGTCCCACTCGGCATCGCACAGATGCTCAAGACGCTGCTTGCTGCGGCGCACGAAGTCCAGAGAGCAAATCACCAGCTGTTCGGTTTCAAACGGGTTGTCCGCATCGTGCTGCGCTTCGGCGTAGCGTTCGTCATCGAACAGAGAGAAACGCAGGTTGAAGCGGCGCAGCATCTCAACCAGCCACTGATGCTGCAGGGTTTCCGGGACCACAATCAGCACGCGCTCGGCTGCGCCTGAAAGCAGCTGTTGATGCAGGATCATACCCGCTTCAATGGTTTTACCCAGGCCTACTTCATCTGCCAGCAGCACGCGCGGCGCGTGGCGACGGCCCACGTCATGGGCGATGTTCAGCTGGTGGGGGATCAGGCTGGTGCGCTGGCCGCGCAGGCCGCTCCACGGCATGCGGTACTGTTCACTCTGGAACTTACGCGCGCGATAGCGCAGCGAGAAGCGATCCATACGGTCGATTTGCCCGGCAAACAGGCGGTCCTGCGGCTTGCTGAACACCAGCTTGCTGTCGAGCAGCACTTCGCGCAGGATGACATTGGTCTCGTCGGTGTCCAGGCGAGTCCCGATATAGGCGAGCAGTCCATTCTCTTCTTTTACGTCTTCAATCTTGAGCTGCCAGCCGTCATGGCTGGTCACGGTGTCACCCGGATTAAACATCACGCGGGTTACAGGGGAGTCATTGCGAGCGTACAGGCGGTTTTCACCAGTGGCAGGGAAGAGGAGGGTAACCATGCGCGCATCAACGGCAACGACGGTTCCTAATCCAAGTTCGCTTTCTGTATCGCTGATCCAGCGTTGACCAAGTGTAAAAGGCATAGTTGTTCGGCTCTAATCTTTAATTGCAGGCAATAGTTCGACCACCGTCAAAAAAGACGGTCATCGAAAAATGGGTCCGGGAATGGAAAGGGCGCTATGGTACTGGATGGCAGCCATTTCGTCACGCGTCAAAATAGGCCAAGTTGCCCTGTAACCAGTGTAGCAAAGTCGTCGTCGATGAAGGGCAAAATTCCGTCAGCAACCGGCTGAAGCTGGCGCGTCAGATAGTGTTCGTAATCCAGAGGCGAGTTCTGATAATCCACCGGTTCCGGACCGTTTATCGTCCAGACGTATTTGATGGTGCCCCGGTTCTGATACTGCGGCGCGCGGCCACGGCGCAGGTTTTCTTCGTCCGCGAGGCGCGCGGCGCGGACGTGCGGAGGAACGTTGCGCTGGTACTCCGCGAGCGGGCGGCGCAGGCGTTTACGATACACCAGCTGCGCGTCAAGCTCGCCCGCCATCAGGCTGGCTATCGTCTCGCGCACGTAGTCCTGATACGGCTCATTGCGAAACACCCGCAGATAGAGCGTTTGCTGGAACTGCTGCGCCAGCGGCGTCCAGTCGGTACGTACCGTCTCGAGCCCTTTAAAAACCATCCGCTGCGCGTCGCCTTCCTGAATCAGCCCGGCGTAGCGCTTCTTGCTGCCCTGATCGGTACCGCGAATGGTGGGCATTAAAAAGCGGGCGAAATGGGTTTCAAATTCCAGCTCCAGCGCGCTGGTTAACCGCTCTTTCTGCAAATGCTCCTGCCACCAGTCGTTCACGAAGGCGACCAGATCTTTGCCGATGCGGGCGGCGTCGTCTTCTGAATGCGTGCCCTTGAGCCATACAAAGGTAGAGTCCGTGTCGCCGTAGATGACGTCATAGCCCTGGGATTCAATCAGCGCTTTGGTCTGACGCATGATCTCGTGCCCGCGCATGGTGATCGACGACGCCAGCCGCGGGTCGAAGAAGCGGCAGGCGCTGGTACCCAGCACGCCGTAGAAGGCGTTCATGATAATTTTCAGCGCCTGTGATAGCGGCTTGTTGCCGTGGCGCTTGGCCTCATCGCGGCCGTGCCAGATGTTTCCCACGATTTCAGGCAGGCAGTGTTTTTCGCGCGAGAAACGTGCGCCGAGGAAGCCTTCGGTGCTGTGTTCATCATCCGGCTGGGCCATGCCCTCAACCAGCCCGACGGGATCGATCAGGAAGGTGCGGATAATCGACGGGTAGAGGCTTTTGTAGTCCAGCACCAGAACGGAGTCATACAATCCTGGCCTGGAGTCCATGACGTAGCCGCCGGGGCTGGCCTGCGGCGGTACGTCCCCGAGGTTAGGGGCGACGTATCCTGCCCGGTGCATCCGCGGAAAATAGAGATGGCTAAAGGCGGCAACCGATCCACCATGCCTGTCGACCGCAAGGCCGTTCACCGTCGCGCGCTCCAGCAGGAACGGCATGATCTCGGTTTTGTGAAATATCTGCGTGACCAGCTCGCAGTCTTTCAGGTTATAGGTGGCGAGCGCCGGTTTGTCTTCGTTAAAGCGCCGGTCGATCTCGTCCATTCTGTCCCAGGGGTTGTCGATGGATTTGCCTTCGCCAAGCAGTTCCTGCGCGACGGCTTCGAGGGCGAATGAAGAAAAGTTCCAGAAGGCGGACTTGAGCGCCTCGATGCCGTCGATAATCAGGCGGCCGTTCGCCTGTGCGAAGAAAACGCCGTTCTTAAAACCGTGCTCGCGCCATTCCAGCTCGCTGTTGCCGCGCCCGAGCATCAGCGGGATGCGGTAGCGCTCGGCGTGCTTTTGCAGCACGCGCAGGTCGAACTGCACCACGTTCCAGCCGATCAGCACGTCAGGATCGTAGTCGGCAAACCACTGGTTAAGCTTCTCCAGCAGCTGCGGGCGGCTGTTGACGTACTCAAGCCGGAAATCCAGCGCGGACGCATCGCCATTCGGCGGCCCGAGCATATAGACAACCCGATCGCCGCAGCCTTCCAGGCCAATGCAGTACAGTTCGCCGTGGCGGGTGGTTTCGATATCCAGGGAGACCCACTTCAGCGGAGGGCGGTAGTGTGGGTTCGGCTTCAGCCGCGCGTTAACGAGGCTGCCGCTATGCGCGGTGCCGTCGACCCAGACGGGTGCGGTAATGAACCGCTCCATCAGAAAGCGCTCCGGTGGGCGGATGTCGGCTTCGTAGAGCGTCACGCCCGCCTCGCGGAGCAGTTTTTCATAGCGCATCAGCTGTCGATGGGCGCGACAGTAGAGGCCGTAAACCGGCTGACGGTGGAAATCTTTCAGTTCAAGCGGGGTTATGCGCCAGCCGTTCTCGCCGCGCAGCAGCTGCTTCACTTTTTCGACGTGGGCTTCAGGAATAAAGGCCACGGATTCCTGCGGGGGCAGAGTAACGTGCAGCGGACCGTTGTCGGTTGCCAGCCAGAACGCGACCTCGGTGCCCTGAGGGGTATCCCGCCAGTGTCGGGTCAGTAAAAAACCTTCTTGCGCCTGCGCCACGCCGTTATCCCAGAAAACAAAACCAGGCCTGATTATAGCCTGGTTGAGGTGGATTTGCTGGGGTTTTATACAGTAATATTTTAACGGTGGCCCCTCACCCCGCCCTCTCCCCGGAGGGGAGAGGGAGAAAACCCAGTTCTGCGCTAACGTTGATTACCGCACCGGCCAGTCCCCTCTCCCCTCGGGGGAGAGGGTCAGGGTGAGGGGATTTACTGCCCGTAATAGGCCTTTGCACCGTGCTTGCGCAGATAATGCTTATCCAGCAGGGTTTGCTGCATATCCGGCAGCTGCGGCGCCAGCTGGCGACAGAAGATCCCCATATAGGCGATCTCTTCGAGCACGATGGCGTTATGCACCGCGTCCTCCGCGTTTTTCCCCCAGGCAAACGGGCCGTGGGAGTGCACCAGCACGCCGGGCATTTGCGCCGCGTCGATTCCCTGTTTTTCGAAGGTCTCAACGATCACGTTACCGGTTTCCCACTCATACTCGCCGTTGATTTCCGCATCGGTCATCAAACGCGTGCAGGGAATCGTGCCGTAAAAATAGTCCGCGTGGGTGGTGCCGGTCGCCGGGATGGACTGGCCCGCCTGCGCCCAGATGGTCGCATGGCGTGAATGGGTATGCACAATGCCGCCGATGGTCGGGAACGATCGGTAGAGCAGGCGGTGAGTCGGCGTATCGGACGACGGCTTTTTGTTCCCTTCCACCACTTCACCCGTTTCGATGCTGACAACGACCATATCGTCCGCCGTCATCACCGCGTAATCGACGCCGGAAGGCTTGATCACGAACACGCCTTTATCGCGGTCAACGGCGCTCACGTTGCCCCAGGTCAGGGTGACCAGATTATGTTTTGGCAGCGCCAGGTTGGCTTCAAGTACCTGCCGTTTGAGCTCATCTAACATTGTTGTCTCCAGTGCCGGATGGCGCTTCGCTTATCCGGCCTACAGGATCGTAGGCCCGGTAAACGCGGCGCCACCGGGCATTTCGTGCTTTAGCGTTTTGAACCGTAATAGACTTCGTTCCAGCGCAGCGCGTCCTTGAAGGCGGGCAGGCGCGTGTCGTTATCAATGACGGTCAGTTCGATATCGTGCAGCTCGGCGAACTGACGCATGTCGTTCAGATCCAGCGCGTGGCTGAAGACGGTATGGTGCGCGCCACCGGCCAGGATCCAGGCTTCTGACGCGGTCGGCAGATCCGGCTGTGCTTTCCACAGGGCGTTGGCGACCGGCAGTTTCGGCAGAGAATGTGGCGTTTCAACCGCATCGACGCAGTTCACCAGCAGGCGGAAACGATCGCCAAGATCGATCAGGCTGGCGTTGATGGCCGGGCCCGTGCGGGTGTTGAAGATCAGACGCGCCGGATCGGCTTTACCGCCGATGCCGAGGTATTGCACGTCGAGGATCGGTTTTTCCTCTACCGCGATGGAAGGACACACTTCCAGCATGTGCGAGCCGAGCACCAGGTCGTTGCCGTTTTCGAAGTGATAGGTGTAGTCCTCCATAAAGGAGGTGCCGCCCTGCAGACCGGTCGACATCACCTTCATGATGCGAAGCAGAGCGGCAGTTTTCCAGTCGCCTTCACCGGCAAAGCCGTAGCCCTGCTGCATCAGACGTTGTACCGCCAGGCCCGGCAGCTGTTTCAGGCCGTGGAGATCCTCAAAGGTGGTGGTAAAGGCGTGGAAACCGCCCTGTTGCAGGAAGCGCTTCATGCCCAGCTCGATGCGCGCCGCGTCCAGCACGTTCTGACGCTTGTCGCCGTTAATTTGTGCCGCAGGCGTCAGGCGGTAGCTGCTTTCGTACTCGTCCACCAGCGCGCTTACGTCTCCATCGCTGATTTCATTCACCACCTGCACCAGGTCGCCCACGGCCCAGGTATTCACGGAGAAGCCGAACTTGATCTGCGCGGCCACTTTGTCGCCGTCGGTGACCGCCACTTCACGCATGTTGTCGCCAAAGCGCACCACTTTCAGGTGGCGGGTATCCTGCTTAGAGACCGCCTGACGCATCCAGGAGCCGATACGCTGTTGCGCTTTGCCATCCTGCCAGTGGCCAGTTACGACCGCGTGCTGCTGACGCATACGCGCGCCAATGAAGCCGAACTCGCGGCCGCCGTGTGCGGTCTGGTTCAGATTCATAAAGTCCATGTCGATGCTGTCCCACGGCAGGGAGGCGTTGAACTGGGTATGGAACTGCAGCAGCGGTTTGTTGAGGATAGACAGACCGTTGATCCACATTTTGGCGGGTGAGAAGGTGTGCAGCCACACCACCAGACCGGCGCATTTATCGTCGTAGTTGGCGTCGCGGCAGATGTGGGTAATTTCGTCCGGCGTGGTGCCCAGCGGTTTCAGCACCAGCTTGCACGGCAGTTTAGCTTCCGCGTTCAGCGCGTTAACGACGTGCTCCGCGTGTTTCGTGACCTGCAGCAGCGCTTCCGGTCCGTACAGATGCTGGCTGCCAATCACAAACCACACTTCATAGTTATTAAAAATGGTCATCATCGTGTCCTTAATGGGTCAGGGTTGCCGTAGTGTCCGCGGTGCTTTTGGCCGGGGCGGCGACAGGGAGATAGTGAAGTTCGGCGCTTTTTGCCCACTGCTGGTAGCGCTGATAAAGCTGTTCAAAGCGTTGTGCCTGCTGGACGCGCGGCTGGAGCGTATTTTCGACGGCGCTCGCCATGTGCTGCTGCGCGGTGGGGATATCCGCATGGACGCCCGCGGCGACGGCGGCGAAAATCGCCGCGCCCAGCGCGCAGCACTGATCGGAGGCCACAATCTGCAGCGGACGGTTCAGCACGTCGCAGCAGGCCTGCACGATCACCGGGTTTTTACGGGCGATGCCGCCCAGCGCCATCACGTTGTTCACGTCGATGCCCTGGTCGGTGAAGCACTCCATAATGGCGCGGGCACCGAAGGCCGTTGCGGCAATCAGACCGCCGAACAGCGCGGGCGCGTCGGTCGCCAGGTTGAGATCCGCGATCACCCCTTTCAGGCGCTGGTTGGCAAACGGCGTGCGGCGACCGTTAAACCAGTCCAGCACCACCGGGAGGTGATCGAGAGACGGATTTTTGGCCCAGGCTTCGGTGAGCTGCGGCAGAAGCTGCTTTTTACTCTCCGCTATCTGGGTTTTCAGTTCAGGATGCGCCGCCGCCAGCTGGTCCAGCGGCCAGCCGAGCACGCGACCAAACCAGGCGTAGATATCGCCAAACGCGGACTGACCGGCTTCCAGACCGATGAAGTCCGGCACCACGCTGCCGTCCACCTGGCCGCAGATGCCTTTTACCGCGCGGTCGCCGACGGTGGCTTTATCCGCCGTCAGGATGTCGCAGGTGGAAGTCCCGATGACTTTGACCAGCGTGTTTGGCTGTGCGCCCGCGCCTACGGCGCCCATATGGCAGTCAAAGGCGCCGCCTGAGATCGCCACGTTCTGCGGCAGACCGAGGCGCGTTGCCCACTCTTCGCAGAGGGTACCGACGGGAACATCGGCGGTGAAAGTGTCGGTAAACAGCGGATATGTCAGGCTCTTGTTGATAATCGGGTCGAGTTCATCGAAGAACGCGGCCGGAGGCAGGCCGCCCCAGCTTTCATGCCAAAGGGATTTATGCCCGGCGCTGCAGCGGCCGCGGCGGATATCCTGCGGGCGGGTGGTGCCGGAGAGCAGGGCAGGCACCCAGTCGCACAGCTCAACCCATGACGCCGCAGCCTGTGCGACGGAGGCATCGGCACGGGTGACGTGGAGGATCTTGGCCCAGAACCATTCGCTGGAATAAATCCCGCCGATGTAGCGCGAGTAGTCTGTTTTGCCCGGCTGATGGCACAGGCGGGTGATGGCTTCGGCCTCTTCCACGGCGGTATGGTCTTTCCACAGCACGAACATGGCGTTCGGGTTGTCGGCGAACTCCGGGCGCAGCGCCAGCACGCGGCCTTCGGCATCCACAGGGGCAGGCGTGGAGCCGGTGCTGTCGACGCCAATCCCAACAATATCCGCCCGCTGGGCGTCGGTCAGTTCGGCCAGGACGGTTTTGATCGCCGCTTCCATCGACTCGATATAGTCACGCGGGTGGTGGCGAAACTGGTTATTCGGCGCATCACAGTAGCGCCCCTCTTGCCAGCGCGGGTACCACTCAACGCTGGTTGCTATCTCCTGGCCGGACGTACAGTCCACTGCCAGCGCGCGAACCGAATCGCTGCCAAAATCGAGGCCAATCGCAATTGCCATGGTGTTGCTCCATCGAAAAAACAGGTATGGAAGAACATTAGAGACTGGGGACAAAAGCCGTCAGGCAGGATCCGCTAATCTTATGGACTAAATTGCTGTTACAACGGAAAGTGTGACGCCGTGCAAATATTCAATGTGGACATTTCTGCCGCACTTATAGACACTTTTGTTACTGCTTATCTGCCTGCTCTGGCGGAGAAATCAGGGGGAAAGGCTGAAACATGGCGGACGTAAAAGCGGCATGATGCTTTTTGGATCTTTTCGCGGGCCATTTTTAACCTGCTTTTAGTGATATGGACAATTGGTTTCCTTCAGGACCCTTGGGAGAACTGAATCTATGGCCGAAACGCAAAACGATCCCCTGCTGCCGGGATACTCGTTTAACGCGCACCTTGTGGCGGGACTGACCCCTATCGAGGCTGAGGGATATCTCGACTTTTACGTCGACCGACCGCTCGGGATGAAAGGGTATATCCTCAACCTGACAGTGCGAGGGGAAGGGATCATCAAGAACGGCGACCAGCAGTTCGTCTGCCGCCCGGGAGATATCCTGCTGTTCCCGCCGGGGGAGATCCACCACTATGGCCGTCATCCGGATGCCAAAGAGTGGTATCACCAGTGGGTCTACTTCCGTCCACGCGCCTACTGGCAGGAGTGGCTTTCCTGGCCGGCGATTTTTGCGCACACCGGTTTTTATCGCCCGGATGAGGTTCATCTGGCGCTGTTTCGCGAGCTTTTTGCGCAGATTATTGAGGCGGGACAGGCCGGAGGTCGCTACGCTGAACTGCTGGCGATTAACCTGCTTGAACAGCTCCTGCTGCGACGGATGGAGGCGATTAACGAGTCGCTTAACCCACCGCTGGATAATCGCGTGCGCGACGCCTGCCAGTACATCAGCGACCACCTGGCCGATAGCCAGTTTGATATCGCCAGCGTTGCTCAGCACGTCTGCCTGTCGCCGTCGCGGCTGTCGCATCTGTTCCGCCAGCAGCTGGGCGTCAGCGTATTAAGCTGGCGCGAGGATCAGCGCATCAGCCAGGCGAAGCTGCTGCTTAGCACCACCAGGATGCCGATCGCAACCGTGGGGCGCAACGTGGGCTTTGAGGATCAGCTCTATTTCTCCCGCGTATTTAAAAAATGTACCGGTGCCAGCCCGAGTGAATTTCGCGCGGGATGTGAATAAACGGTAAAAAAAGATAAACAAACAGGTGAATGCGGGAAGCAACCTGTAAACTATTCAGACAATTGTTGCCTTGACGCGGTGCGGGGCGCTAAGCAGAATCGCTGATTCGTTTTCTGACCGGAATAGTTATGCAGGCATTGCTGGAACACTTTATTACCCAGTCCGTTATGTACTCGCTCATCGCCGTGGCGCTGGTGGCGTTTCTGGAATCGCTGGCGCTCGTCGGGTTAATCCTGCCCGGTACCGTGATGATGGCCGGGCTTGGGGCCCTGATCGGCAGCGGTGAGGTCAATTTCTGGCAGGCGTGGCTGGCCGGGATTATCGGCTGCCTGCTCGGCGACTGGATCTCCTTCTGGCTGGGCTGGCGCTTTAAGAAGCCGCTGCATCGCTGGTCGTTCATGAAAAAGAACAAAGCCTTGCTGGATAAGACCGAGCATGCGCTGCACCAGCACAGCATGTTTACCATTCTCGTCGGCCGCTTCGTAGGGCCAACGCGTCCGCTGGTGCCGATGGTGGCCGGGATGCTGGATCTGCCCGTTGCGAAATTCGTGGTGCCAAATATTATCGGCTGCGTCTTCTGGCCGCCGTTCTACTTCCTGCCGGGGATCCTCGCGGGTGCTGCCATTGATATTCCTGACGGTATGCAAAGCGGTGAGTTTAAGTGGCTGCTGCTGGGCACGGCGCTGCTGCTGTGGCTGGCGGCATGGCTCTGCTGGCGACTGTGGCGCAGCGCGAAAGCCAGTGTCGATCGCCTGACGCGCTATCTCCCACGAACTCGCCTGCTCTGGCTGGCTCCGCTGACGCTGGGCGTTGCGGTTGTGGCGCTGGTGGTATTGATTCGCCACCCAATGATGCCGGTGTACGGTGAGATTTTATTAAAAGTGGTCAGTCGTTAAGGACTATTTCCCTCTCTCCGTGGGAGAGGGTCAGGGTGAGGGCATCAGGCCGCACAAGGTAAAAGCAAAACGGCAACTCTGGTTGCCGTTTTTAATGTTTGTACCCTCTCCCCATGGGAGAGGGGCAGGGTGAGGGCATCAGGCCGCACAAGGTAAAAGCAAAACGGCAACTCTGGTTGCCGTTTTTAATGTTTGTACCCTCTCCCCGTGGGAGAGGGTCAGGGTGAGGGCATCAGGCCGGACTAATCCCCAACAAATAAGACGCCCTCGCTTGACCACTGAGCAGCTCTTCCGTCTTCCCATCCCACGCAATTCGTCCTTCAGCAACCACTACCGTTCGCGGCGCAATCCGTGCGGCATCCTCAATACTGTGCGAAACCATCAGCATCGTCAGCTGCTGGCTCTGACAGACCTCCTGCACCAGGGCCAGCATCTCCTGACGCAGCGCGGGATCGAGCGCCGAGAACGGCTCATCCAGCAGCAGTATCGGCTGCTCGCGCACCAGACAACGCGCCAGCGCCACGCGCTGACGCTGGCCGCCGGAAAGCTCGCCCGGCAGCCTGTCGATAAACCCGGTGATCCCCATCTGCGCGGCAATGACCTCCAGCTTATGGCGCTGGTCATCGTTCAGCCTGAGTCCCGGGTGCATTCCCAGCGCGATGTTTTGCCGCACCGTCAGGTGGGTAAACAGGTTGTTTTCCTGAAACAGCATTGAGACAGGACGTTTTGCGGGCGGCGTGTGGGTATGATCCCGGTTATCTATGACGATCGATCCGCTTGCCGGCTGCAGAAAACCCGCAATCAGATTAAGCAGCGTGCTTTTTCCCGCGCCGCTTGGGCCAAGCACGGCGATCGTCTCCCCCTGACGCACGGAGAGCGTGAAGCGCATCGGCAGATGCTGGTAAAGCCAGGTTACATCAGTCAGTTTTAACATCACGCCCCGGAAGTTTCTCGATAACGGTAAATAAGGCAAAGCACAGCAGCAGCAGTAACAGCGCGGTGACCGCGCCGTCCTGACTGCGGTAAGAGCCGATCTGCTGATAGAGCCAGTATGGCAGCGTGCGGAAATCGTCATTGCCGAACAGCGCCACGACCCCAAAATCCCCAATAGAGAGCACGCAGGCAAACGCCAGCGCCTGTGCCAGCGGACGCTTTAGCGCGCGCAGTTCGACCACCTTGAGCCGCTGCCAGCCCTGCATGCCCAGCGACTGGCACAGCAAACCGTAGCGGCTGTTGACGTCGCGCATCGGGTTTTCCAGCACCTTGAGCGCATAAGGGATGGCCATTAAGGCGTTGGTAAAGATCACAATACCGTCGGCGCTTTCCGGCAGGCCGATGGTGCTGTTAAACAGTAAAAAGAAGCCCGTTGCCAGCACGATCCCCGGCATTGCCAGAATCAGCATGCCCGTCAGCTCCAGCATTTGTCCGGCTTTTTGCGCCCGGCGGGCGTAAAGCTCACGGCTGCTCCACAGCAGCATCATGGTCAGGATGACGCACAGTAACCCTGCCGCCAGCGCGATACGCAGCGAGGTCCAGGTGGCTTGCCAGAGGACGGGCTGTTGCAGGACTGACATGAGATTGAGGTTCAGCCCGTCAACGATAACGGCCAGCAGCGGCGGCAACAGCAGCAGGAGCGCCAGCCCGATCAGGACAAAATCGCTGACGCGGCTGTGCAGGCTGTCCTGCGGATCGCGCCAGCCGGTTATTTGATGACTACCAGCGGGAATGGCTTTACTCAGCCGCTGGCTCAACAGCACCAGTGCAAGACAGCACGCCATCTGCACCATCGCCAGCAGCGCGGCACGACCGGGATCGTAGTCGTAACTCAGCGCCTGGTAAATCGCCAGCTCAATGGTGGTGGCCTGCGGCCCGCCGCCGAGCGACAGCACGGTGGCAAAGCTGGCAAAGCAGAGCATGAAGATTAATGCCGCCACGGGCGGAAGCTGGCGGCGCAGCCACGGCCATTCAACAAAGCGGAAGAACGACACGCCGCGCATGCCGAGCTGGGCGGCAACCTGGCGCTGCTCGCCGGGAATGTTCTCCAGCGCCTGCAAAAAGAGGCGCGTTGCCATCGGCATATTGAAAAAGACGTGCGCCAGCAGAATGCCCTGCAGTCCGTAAGGCGAGAATGACCATTCCAGACCAAGCTCGGCGAACAGCGATGCCAGCCAGCCCTGGCGACCGTAAACGCTCAGAATGCCAAATACCGCTACCAGCACGGGCAGTATCAGCGTCATGGCGCACAGGCGCAGCAGGGCCTGCCTGCCGGGGAAACGCCGCCGATACAGCGCGCGTGCCAAAAAAATAGCCGGGATCACCGACATCAGGGCAGAAAGAAACGCCTGCCAGAAAGAGAACCGAATGACGTGCCAAAGGTAGCTGTCGTGCCAGAGGGCGAGCAGGTCGCTCTCTGGCGCGTTAAACCACAATGCAAGAAAAGCCCCCAGGCTGACTGCCACCATTACGACGGCGGCGAGCAGCCCGGGCAGTAACCCGCCGGGAATTAACGGCTGACGGCGCGTTGCCATTCACTTACCCATGCGGCACGCTGCGCGGCGACCTGTTGCGGCGTAAACTCCAGCGAGGTTTTCGGTTTGGTCAACTGTTCAAAACCTGCAGGCAGCGCAACGTTAGTGACCGGATACATCCAGTTGCCTGCGGGAATCGCGTTCTGGAATGCCGGTGAAACCATAAATTTCAGGAACTTCTCGGCCAGTTCGGGCTGTTTGCTGGCAGCGGTACGCGCCGCCACTTCTACCTGCAGATAGTGCCCTTCCGCAAAATCTGCGGCAGCATAGTTGTCTTTCTTCTCGGCGATAATGTGGTAAGCCGGGGAGGTGGTGTAGCTCAGCACCAGGTCGCTTTCACCTTTGAGGAACAGGCCATAGGCTTCGCTCCAGCCTTTGGTCACGGTGACGGTTTTGGCGGCCAGCTTCTGCCACGCTTCCGGCGCCTTATCCCCGTAGACCTTTTGCATCCACAGCAGCAGGCCCAGGCCCGGCGTGCTGGTCCGCGGATCTTCATAAATCACGCGCCACTTCTGGTCACTTTCCACCAGCTCTTTCAGGCTCTTCGGCGGGGTTTTCAGCTTGTTTTTGTCGTAAACAAAAGCAAAGTAGCCATAGTCGAACGGCACAAAAGTGTCGTTCTTCCAGCCGCCCGGCACGTTAACGGCATCTGCCGCTACGCCGCTTTTGGCAAACAGTTTGGTTTGCGAGGCGGCTTCCAGCAGGTTGTTATCCAGCCCGAGCACGACGTCGGCCTTGCTGTTTTTTCCTTCCATGCGCAGGCGGTTGAGCAGCGAAACGCCATCTTCCAGCGCCACGAACTTCAGCTCGCAGTTGCAGTCAGCTTCAAAGGCTTTTTTGACGACCGGGCCAGGGCCCCAGTCGGCGGAGAACGAGTCGTAGGTGTAGACCGTCAGGACGGGTTTGGCAAAAGCAGGCAGCGCGAACAGCGCCAGCAGGGGGAGAACTTTTTTTAACACTTTGCACCTCAGGGTTGAGTGGCAAAGGATTTTGAGCGACAGCCTCAAATCCCTTCGCCGGCGTTATCCGGATCAGGTTCGACGGGTATTATCTCAGCGCACATCTGTGATGCAGCACCCCGTTGAGAACGGCGCTATTGTAATGATTTGGTGAATATTACGAAAGCGTTATGGCTCCGGGGGCGCAAACCAGGCGGATTTAAAATCAAACCAGCCCAGGGTATTCATCCGCAGACCGCGCATGCTGCGCTGGCCCTGGATCATCAGCCAGTGGTGGATCAGCGGGACGATTGCCTGCTCGGCCAGCAGCTGCTGGCACCACACGGCAAGATTCATTTCTCCCGCACGCCACTGGGCGGCATCCTGCTGCCAGTCCCGGTCGATGCAGTGCTGGATCAGCGGGACTTCATACAGGTGTGAGAATAATGAAAAATCGAGCGGCAGGGTGAAGTTGGCGCTGTTCAGCCAGATATCGCTGGTAAGCTCACCCTGATGCCATTCGTCATAGTCCACTTCCCTGACCTCTAACTTGACCCCCTCGGCTGCCAGCAGTCGGGTCATGATCCGCGCGATAAAACGATGCTCGACATGCTCGCGGTAGTAAGTCAGGGTGATGGACTCCAGCCCCGCGGGTTTGTCGCAGCGCGTTGGGCGGGCGTGGTGCCAGCGCGGAAGCAGGCCGTAGGCCGGGAACCAGTATGTCTGGTACTGCGCTTCCGCATGGTAGATCAGATTGGAAGGGGACAACACGTGGCTGATCCACTTGCGGACGGCCTGGTTTGCCCCACGGTGGGTGCGGCGGTCAAAGAGGAGATAGTAACATCCCTCCTCCAGGCGACTCTCCACGGCTTTTTCTCCCGTGGTGGGGCCTTCCAGCGTCAGCCCGCAGCTCAGGTCTTCATTGAGATCCGGCAATACCCACACGTTCACTTCGTCGATCAGCGCCCGGTAGCCAAAGTAGTCATCGAACGCGCGGATTTTCAGCTGGTTGCTGTTATTGCGGGACACGGAGTAGGGCCCGGTGCCAATCGGCAGGCTGGCAAAATTGTTCATCGATTCCCACTCGCCGGGCAAAATCATCGACGGTACATAGCCCAGAAGCCAGGGAAGCCACTTGTCCTGCTGCGACAGTTCAATATCCAGCGTCCAGGCCGTGGGGGAGTGGACGCGCGATATATGCGAGTAGAGCGGGAGCTTGCGGGCGCGTTCCAGAGAGGCGATGACGTCGTGCATCTCAAGCTCGCGGCCATGGTGAAAGTGGATGCCGGGGCGTAAGAAAAAGCGCCAGTGGTGCGGGGAAAGCTGCTGCCAGTGGTGCGCGATATCCGCTTCTAGTTCCCCATTTTCCTCATTTATCCGCGTCAGGCCGCTGAAGATTTGTCGGGCCATGTGGGTTTCTGAGCGGCGTAAGGCCGTGCCGGGCAACAGATTTTTCATTGGGCGATAGTAGAGCACCCGCAGGATGTGTCGGCCCTGACGAAAACTGCGTCCGAGATGGGAAACCAGCATTTGGCGCACGGCGGCCTTGTCGCCCACCAGCTGGACCAGCTGATCGATGCGGTCCTGCTCCAGCAGGTCTTCTGCGCGCTGCTGCTGTAGCGCCAGCCCGGTATAGAGAAAGGTCAGTCGCGAGCGTTTGCCGCGTCCCGCCTCCGCTTCCCAGCTTAACCAACCCTGCTGCTGCATGGTGTTGAGCAGCGTGCGCATATGGCGGCGGGAACAGCTAAGCAGGTCAGCCAGCTCGTTGAGCGTGGTCTCCTGCGATTGCCCCTCGCAGCACTGCCAGAGGCGGATAAACTGTTGTTGCAGACGACCGGAAGGCATAAAAGGGGAACTCCTGACAAAAAACCAGCAATTTATTTATCCCTATATTAGGCCAATAATTCTCCTCGATGAAGTGAGGAGGTAAATTATGAAGAGGTCTACCGCACGTCAGTTTTATCAGCAGTACTTTTCAGCGACAAAAGGATCGTCCTGGCTGGCCCGCCGGTGTGCAGAGCAACGGCTGAAAACGTTAGAAGAATTGATGCAGTGGGACGTTACGAAACCGACCTCTTCCCGCTAACTCGCCTCGATCATGTGTGACTGAGTATTGGTGCTTATCACCCGCCAGCAAAATGTTTTTGCTGGCTTTTTTCGTTTACTATTCACCCAATTTCGATTCGCTTTCACAAGGACTTGCGCATGCTGTGGTTGATGACGATGGGGCGACGCCTGAACGGCGTGTATGCCGCTTTTATGC
This sequence comes from Enterobacter sp. 3U4, assembly GCF_057224565.1. Taxonomy (NCBI): domain Bacteria; kingdom Pseudomonadati; phylum Pseudomonadota; class Gammaproteobacteria; order Enterobacterales; family Enterobacteriaceae; genus Enterobacter; species Enterobacter sp. 3U4. The sequence goes on along the minus strand of NZ_CP136665.1, from coordinate 3,223,719 downwards.
TGGTGGCCTTTATGATGGGCGTGGCGGGGGCGCTTCAGGCGCCAACGCTGAGCCTGTTTCTCAGCCGCGAGGTGGGGGCGCAGCCGTTTTGGGTCGGCCTGTTTTATACCGTCAACGCCATAGCCGGGATTCTGGTCAGCCTCGCGCTGGCTAAACGATCGGACAGCCGGGGCGATCGCCGCAGGCTGATCCTCTTTTGCTGCGCCATGGCCGTGGGCAACGCGCTGCTCTTTGCCTTTAACCGCCACTACCTGACGCTCATTACCTGTGGCGTGCTGCTGGCGTCGCTGGCGAACACCGCCATGCCGCAGCTGTTCGCGCTGGCCCGTGAATATGCGGATAGCTCGGCGCGGGAAGTGGTGATGTTCAGCTCGGTGATGCGTGCCCAGCTCTCGCTGGCGTGGGTCATTGGCCCGCCGCTGGCCTTTATGCTGGCGTTGAACTACGGCTTTACCACCATGTTCTCCATCGCCGCCGGGATTTTTGTCATCAGCCTGGCATTGATTGCCTTCGCGCTGCCGTCCGTGGCGCGCGTCGAACAGACAACGGATAAACCTCTCACCCAGGTGAGCGGCTGGCAGGACAAGAACGTCCGCATGCTGTTTATTGCCTCGACGCTGATGTGGACCTGCAACACCATGTACATCATTGATATGCCGCTGTGGATCAGCAGCGATCTGGGCTTACCGGACAAGCTCGCGGGGATCTTAATGGGAACCGCTGCCGGGCTGGAAATTCCGGCGATGATTCTGGCGGGATATTACGTAAAGCGTTTCGGTAAGCGCAAAATGATGGTAGTTGCGGTTGCAGCCGGTGTGTTGTTTTATCTTGGGCTGATCTTATTCCACTCGCGCGAAGCGCTGCTGGCGCTGCAGCTGTTTAATGCCGTGTTCATTGGGATCGTCGCCGGAATCGGCATGCTCTGGTTTCAGGATCTGATGCCCGGACGCGCGGGATCGGCCACGACGCTCTTTACGAACAGTATTTCAACCGGCGTGATTCTTGCCGGTGTGATCCAGGGCGCGCTGGCGCAAAGCTATGGGCATGCTTCTGTTTACTGGATGATTGCGGCGATATCCGTTGTGACGCTCCTGCTTACCTGCCGGGTAAAAGACGTCTGATTCTGGAAGACGGCTTCACAAAATGGAACGACATTCTGACAGAGATCGCGAAGAGGAATAGAGTGCGTGGCGGGTGCTTGCGGCTGTTTGCCTCAGGCTTTCGCAAGAGGCAAACAGTGGAGAGTCCCACATCAAAAGATTGATGGGGAGACCAACTTCACAACCATCATGGCCATTAGCCCATAAACGCAGGCTGTTTGTTCTCGTACGCTGAGATGGCGTCTTCGTGCTGCAGCGTCAGGCCAATGCTGTCCAGACCGTTCAGCATGCAGTGGCGGCGGAACGCATCAATGCTGAAGCTGTAGGTCTTATCCCCGGCTTTCACCACTTCCGCTTCCAGATCAACTTCAAACGACATGCCCGGATTCGCCTTAACCAGCGCGAACAATTCATCGACCTGCTCATCGCTCAGCGTTACCGGCAGAAGCTGGTTGTTGAAGCTGTTGCCGTAGAAGATATCCGCGAAGCTCGGGGCAATGACCACCTTAAAGCCGTAGTCGGTCAACGCCCATGGCGCATGCTCACGCGACGAGCCGCAGCCAAAGTTTTCCCGCGCCAGCAAAATTGAGGCGCCTTTGTATTCCGGGAAGTTCAGAACGAATTCCGGATTAGGCACTTCACCCTTATCGTCCAGGAATCGCCAGTCGTTGAACAGATGAGCGCCGAAACCGGTACGCGTCACCTTTTGCAGAAACTGTTTCGGAATAATAGCGTCAGTATCGACGTTAGCGGCGTCCAGCGGGACAACCCGGCCCGTATGTTGGGTAAATTTCTCTGCCATGATTGTCTCCTTATTTCAGGCTGCGAATGTCGGCGAAATGGCCGGTGACTGCCGCAGCGGCGGCCATTGCCGGGCTGACCAGGTGGGTGCGCCCACCGCGGCCCTGACGGCCTTCAAAGTTACGGTTGCTGGTGGAGGCACAGCGCTCACCCGGATTCAGGCGATCGTTGTTCATGGCCAGACACATGGAACAGCCCGGCAGACGCCACTCGAAGCCTGCTTCGATAAAGATCTTATCCAGACCTTCGGCTTCCGCCTGGGCCTTCACCGGACCGGAGCCTGGAACCACCAGCGCCTGCACGCCCGGCGCGACTTTACGGCCTTTGGCGATCTCTGCCGCCGCACGCAAATCTTCGATACGGGAGTTGGTGCATGAGCCGATAAACACTTTATCAATGGTCACGTCGGTCAGCGGTACGCCGGGCTTCAGCCCCATATAGGCCAGCGCTTTTTCCGCACTGGCGCGCTCGACCGGATCGGCGAAGGAGGCAGGATCGGGAATGGCGTCATTGACGGAAATCACCTGACCCGGGTTGGTGCCCCAGGTCACCTGAGGCGCAATCTCTTCAGCCTGCAGCGTGACAACGGTATCAAACGTTGCCCCGTCGTCGGTTTTCAGGGTTTTCCAGTAGGCTACCGCGTCGTCATAATTCTGACCTTTCGGCGCGTGCAGACGACCCTTCACATAGTTAAAGGTGGTTTCGTCCGGCGCGACCAGACCGGCTTTGGCACCCATCTCAATGGCCATGTTGCAGAGAGTCATGCGACCCTCCATGCTCAGCGCCTGAATAGCGTCGCCGCAGAACTCAACGACGTGGCCGGTACCGCCTGCGCTGCCGGTTTTACCGATAATCGCCAGCACGATATCTTTCGCGGTAATGCCAGGTGCAGCTTTGCCCTTCACTTCAATCTTCATCGTTTTGGCGCGGCCCTGCTTCAGGGTCTGCGTCGCCAGAACGTGTTCAACTTCAGAGGTGCCAATCCCGAACGCCAGGGCGCCAAACGCGCCGTGGGTTGCGGTATGGGAGTCGCCGCAGACGATGGTCATGCCCGGCAGTGTGATTCCCTGCTCAGGCCCCATCACGTGGACGATGCCCTGATAAGGGTGGTTCAGGTCGTACAGCTCAACGCCAAATTCATTGCAGTTCTTAATCAACTCCTGCATCTGGATACGCGCCATCTCACCCGAGGCATTAATGTCTTTGGTCTGCGTGGAGACGTTGTGATCCATCGTCGCGAAGGTTTTTCCCGGCTGACGTACCGGACGCTTGTGCGCGCGCAGGCCGTCAAATGCCTGAGGTGAGGTCACTTCGTGTACCAGATGACGATCAATGTACAGCAGGGGGGTTTCGTTTGGTGCCTCGTAAACAACGTGCGCATCAAACAACTTTTCATATAACGTCTTAGCCATGATTACACCCCTTCAGCGACATAGCGGGCAATAATGTCGCCCATTTCATCGGTACTAACTGCCGCCGTGCCGCGTGCTAAATCGCCGGTACGGACGCCTTCTTCTAACGCCCGGTTAATGGCGTTCTCAATTGCGGTTGCCGCATCGCCTGCATCCAGGCTGTAGCGCAGCAGCAGGGCCAGGGACAGGATCTGCGCAATCGGGTTGGCAATGTTTTTGCCGGCGATATCCGGCGCAGAGCCGCCCGCAGGCTCGTACAGGCCAAAGCCTTCTTCATTCAGGCTTGCGGATGGCAGCATCCCCATGGAGCCGGTGATCATCGCACACTCGTCAGAGAGGATATCGCCGAACAGGTTGGAGCACAGCAGCACGTCAAACTGGGACGGATCCTTAATCAGCTGCATGGTCGCGTTGTCGATGTACATGTGCGACAGCTCAACGTCCGGGTACTGTTTAGCGACTTCGCTGACGATCTCGCGCCACAAAATAGAAGACTGCAGCACGTTCGCTTTATCAATAGAGGTCACCTTGTGGCGGCGTTTGCGCGCCGACTCAAACGCAATATGGGCGATACGTTCGATTTCGAAACGGTGATACACCTCGGTGTCGAACGCTTTCTCGTGCTGGCCGCTGCCTTCGCGCCCCTTTGGCTGACCGAAATAGATCCCGCCGGTCAGTTCACGCACGCACAGAATGTCGAAACCGTTGGCGGCGATATCCGCGCGCAGCGGGCAGAACTCTTCCAGACCCTGGTACAGCTTCGCCGGACGCAGGTTGCTGAACAGTTTGAAATGTTTACGCAGCGGCAGCAGCGCACCGCGCTCTGGCTGCTCTGCTGGCGGCAGGTGTTCCCATTTCGGGCCACCGACGGAACCAAACAGCACGGCGTCGGCATTTTCGCAGCCTTCCACGGTCGCTTTTGGCAGTGGCGTACCGTGGTTATCAATCGCAATACCGCCCACATCGTAGTGGCTGGTGGTGATTTTCATCGCAAAACGCGCGCGAACGGCTTCCAGTACTTTCAACGCCTGTGCCATCACTTCCGGACCAATACCGTCGCCCGGTAACACAGCAATATGGTAATTCTTCGACATTACACGGTTTCCTTGTTGTTCTCTTTATTCTGAGCTTTGCGTTGCAACTCTTTTTCGACCTCGGCGGCGCGCCAGATGTTGTTCAGCACATGCACCATCGCTTTTGCGGAGGATTCAACGATATCGGTCGCCAGGCCCACGCCATGGAAGCGGCGGCCATTGTGGGTAACAACAATGTCGACCTGACCCAGTGCATCTTTACCGTGGCCTTTGGCCGTCAGGTCATACTTCACCAGCTCAACGTCGTACTCTGTGACGCGGTTAATCGCCTGGTAGATGGCATCGACAGGGCCGTTACCGTTCGCGGCCTCTGCTTTAATTTCATCACCGCAGGCCAGTTTGACCGAGGCGGTGGCGATGTTGCTGGAGCCGGACTGCACGTTGAAGTAATCCAGACGGAAGTGCTCTGGCTCTTCCTGCTGCTTGTTAATAAAGGCCAGCGCTTCCAGGTCATAGTCGAACACCTGACCTTTTTTGTCTGCCAGTTTCAGGAACGCGTCATACAGCTGATCCATGTTGTAATCGCTGTCCTTGTAACCCATCTCTTCCATACGGTGCTTAACCGCCGCGCGGCCGGAACGGGAGGTCAGGTTCAACTGCACCTGATTCAGGCCGATGGATTCCGGGGTCATGATTTCGTAGTTTTCACGGTTCTTCAGGACGCCATCCTGATGAATACCGGAGGAGTGTGCGAAAGCGCCAGTCCCGACAATCGCTTTGTTAGCCGGAATGGGCATGTTGCAAATCTGGCTGACGGTCTGGCTGGTGCGCCAGATTTCGTTGTGATTGATGCGGGTGTGCACGTCCATGATGTCTTTGCGCACTTTGATCGCCATGATCACTTCTTCCAGCGAACAGTTGCCCGCGCGTTCGCCGATACCGTTCATCGCGCCTTCTACCTGGCGCGCCCCGGCGTGGACGGCGGCGATTGCGTTGCCCACGGCCAGACCCAAATCATCGTGGGTGTGGACGGAAATAATTGCCTTATCAATATTCGGTACGCGGTCATACAGGCCGGTGATGATGTTGGAGAACTCAAACGGCATGGTGTAGCCAACGGTGTCCGGGATATTGATGGTTTTCGCGCCCGCGTTGATGGCGGCTTCCACAACGCGCGCCAGGTCTTCGATTGGCGTTCGGCCCGCATCTTCACAGGAGAATTCAACGTCATCGGTATAGTTGCGTGCGCGCTTAACCATGTAGACCGCGCGCTCAATCACCTCATCCAGCGTGCTGCGCAGCTTGGTTGCAATGTGCATGGGCGAGGTCGCAATAAAGGTGTGGATACGGAACGCTTCGGCGACTTTCAATGACTCGGCGGCAACGTCGATGTCTTTCTCTACGCAGCGCGCCAGGGCACATACGCGGCTGTTTTTAATCGTGCGAGCGATAGTCTGGACGGATTCGAAATCACCCGGAGACGAAACCGGGAAACCGACCTCCATCACGTCGACACCCATACGTTCGAGAGCCAGCGCGATCTGCAGTTTCTCTTTTACACTCAGGCTTGCCTGTAATGCCTGTTCACCGTCACGTAAAGTAGTATCGAAAATAATGACTTGCTGGCTCATGGGTTAGGTCCTTGTCTGTCTTAGGGCGCCTTGCTACGAGCATAAAAAAACCCGCGCAGTGGCGCGGGTTTTTAGTCTTACTGGTGACGATTCAACGCTGAATTTCGCCCGCCAGTCTACCGCGCACAGTGAATGCGTTTAGTAGTAGTAGACCGGTGAAACGAATGGTGCGAATCATGAATCGTGCTCCGTTAAATTCAATATGCTTTTAGTGGTACTGGATACGGCTGTTCATGTCAACCCCTGAGGATGAAAACGGGCCCGAATGACAGAATTTACAGTATATTCGCTTTAGCTAATTGTGCTGGTTTTAGCTTGCGTAGCCCGTTAAATTGTCTAATTTTGGACTTAATAAAAGAATTGCAGAAACAAATAAATATAATTGTTTAAAATGAGTAAAATGTGTTGAAGAGGATGCTTTGTGCTTAAAGAGTTTGGATATCATTAAGTTATAAATACAGTGAATCTATTCCAGCACGCTGAAAAACGAAAAGAGATATCAGGTTGTTAACTAACTGTAGGTCGATAGCATTAATAGTTTAATAATGCTTAAGTCAACGTTGGCCTGATGGTAATTGTATATTTGCATGGTTTATGGTTTCATTCAGATCCTAAAGTCAAACATATCATTTGCGCTCATTAGTTTTCGTTTATATAGAGTCTTTATATATTCCGAATTTTAAATAATTCTCTTTCGCTGATCGTATTTGCATGATAAATCATATTTTTCGAGATTATTACCGTACGATGGCAAAGGGAGTGTAGCGTGACAGTGGAGTCAGAAGTGCCAGAAAATAATATTAAACAACCTCAAGCTACTGATGGGATTAAACCGCAGTTACGCACGGTGGATCTTAATCTTCTGACGGTGTTTGATGCTGTCATGCAGGAACAGAATATCACCCGAGCGGCCCAAACGTTGGGGATGTCACAACCTGCCGTGAGTAATGCCGTTTCCAGACTTAAAGTCATGTTTAACGACGAATTATTTGTTCGGTACGGGAGAGGGATCCAGCCTACGGCGCGCGCATTCCAGCTGTTTGGCTCCATTCGCCAGGCGTTGCAACTGGTTCAAAATGAGCTGCCGGGTTCGGGCTTTGAACCCTTAAGCAGTGAGCGCGTATTCCATCTTTGTGTCTGTAGCCCATTAGATAATTATCTAACGTCGATTATATATAATAAAGTTGAAGAGATCGCACCAAATATCAATCTTATTTTTAAATCATCTCTGAATCAAAACACAGAACATCAGTTGCGCTATCAGGAGATCGAATTTGTTCTGGGATATGAAGAGTTCCGTCGTCCGGAATTTTCCTGCGTGCCGCTGTTTAAAGATGAAATGGTTCTGGTCGCCAGTAAAAAGCATCCACGTATGAATTCTCCGCTGCGAGAAAACGATGTTTATAACGAGCAGCACGCCGTTGTGGCACTCGACAGATATGCGTCCTTTAGCCTGCCGTGGTATGACACTGCGGATAAGCAGGCGAGCGTGGCTTATCAGGGCATGGCCATGGTCAGCGTATTAAACGTGGTATCCCAGACGCAGCTGGTGGCGATTGCGCCGCGCTGGCTGGCAGAAGAGTTTTCTGACCCTTTAAATCTGCAAGTTTTGCCTCTGCCGCTCAAGCTAAATAGCCGTACCTGTTATCTTTCCTGGCATGAAGCAGCGGGCCGGGATAAAGGACATCAGTGGATGGAAGAGTTGCTGGTTGGCATCTGCCGCCGGTAAACGCATCAGGATAAATCGCATGGCCTTATGTGATTTATCCTGATTTTTTTTAGAAAATTGCTATTTTGTTCTGCGATGCTTTTTTTCGGGCTGCTCTCCGGCACGCAAAAATAGATGATTTCCTGCATTGTCGCGCTTTCCAGCGATGATTTATCACACCGCCCTCTATTCTCAGAGGAATTAACTATATCTCCCGTTAACTGCTGCTTTTTCTGCTTTACGCACCGTTTATCTCCCCGGGTTTGCTAATTGCCTGCCTCATAACGAGCGGTTAAGGTAAAGAACACTCTGCAAAATATAAGATTGGTTTATCCCAATCGTAAGACGGTGCGGAAATGAATTCGGCAGTCCGTCTATAACAAAATGCCTGGAGGCAAAGCATGGAGATGTTGTCTGGCGCGGAAATGGTCGTTCGGTCGCTGATCGATCAGGGCGTAAAGCAAGTGTTCGGCTACCCTGGCGGTGCGGTCCTCGATATTTATGATGCGCTGCATACGGTTGGGGGCATTGACCATGTTCTTGTACGTCACGAGCAGGCGGCGGTACACATGGCTGACGGCCTGGCACGCGCGACGGGTGAAGTAGGCGTAGTGTTAGTCACGTCAGGCCCCGGCGCGACAAACGCCATTACCGGCATTGCGACAGCCTATATGGACTCCATCCCGCTGGTGATCCTCTCCGGGCAGGTGGCAACCTCACTGATTGGCTACGATGCGTTTCAGGAGTGCGACATGGTTGGGATTTCACGTCCCGTTGTAAAGCACAGCTTCCTGGTCAAGCAAACTGAAGACATTCCCGCCGTACTGAAAAAAGCCTTCTGGCTGGCGGCGAGCGGGCGCCCGGGACCGGTGGTGGTCGATCTGCCTAAAGATATCCTCAACCCGGCAAACAAGCTGCCTTATGTCTGGCCGGAATCGGTCAGCATGCGTTCTTACAATCCGACAACGCAGGGGCATAAAGGACAAATCAAGCGGGCGTTGCAAACGCTTCTGGCAGCCAAAAAACCGGTCGTCTATGTCGGCGGCGGGGCGATCAACGCTGCCTGTGAAGCCCAGCTTCGCGAGCTGGTTGAAAAACTCAACCTTCCCGTTGCGTCGTCGCTGATGGGGCTGGGGGCGTTTCCTGCCAGCCATCGTCAGGCGCTGGGGATGCTGGGTATGCACGGTACCTATGAAGCCAACATGACGATGCACCATTCCGATGTGATCTTTGCCGTCGGCGTGCGGTTTGACGATCGCACCACCAACAACCTGGCGAAGTATTGCCCGAACGCCACCGTGCTGCACATTGATATCGATCCGACGTCAATTTCAAAAACGGTGTCGGCTGATGTGCCGATCGTCGGCGATGCCCGTCAGGTTCTGGAGCAAATGCTGGATCTGCTGGCCCAGGAGAGCGCTACCCAGCCGCTGGATGAGATCCGCGACTGGTGGCAGCAGATTGAAAATTGGCGGGCGCGTCAGTGCCTGAAATATGACACGCAAAGCGAAAACATTAAGCCGCAGGCGGTCATTGAAGCGGTGTGGCGACTGACGAAAGGCGAGGCTTACGTGACCTCAGACGTGGGGCAGCACCAGATGTTTGCCGCCCTGTATTACCCGTTTGATAAACCGCGACACTGGATCAACTCCGGTGGTTTAGGAACCATGGGCTTTGGTCTGCCTGCCGCGCTGGGCGTGAAGCTGGCTCTGCCGAATGAAACCGTCGTCTGCGTGACGGGGGACGGCAGTATTCAGATGAACATTCAGGAACTGTCTACCGCGCTGCAGTATGAACTGCCGGTACTGGTGCTGAACCTGAATAACGGGTATCTCGGTATGGTGAAGCAGTGGCAGGATATGATCTACTCTGGCCGTCATTCTCAGTCCTACATGAAATCGCTGCCTGATTTTGTTCGTCTTGCTGAAGCTTACGGCCACGTAGGCATGCGGGTGACCGATCCGGCCGAGCTGGAGACGAAGCTTGCACAAGCGCTTGAGCACGTTAAAAACAACCGCCTCGTCTTTATGGATGTGATTGTTGATGGAACCGAGCACGTTTATCCGATGCATATTCGTGGTGGTGGTATGGATGAAATGTGGTTAAGCAAAACGGAGAGAACCTGATATGCGCCGGATATTATCTGTTTTACTGGAAAACGAGTCTGGCGCACTGTCGCGCGTCATTGGCCTTTTTGCGCAGCGCGGCTATAACATTGAAAGCCTGACCGTTGCCCCGACGGAAGACCCGACGCTGTCGCGCATGACGATCCAAACCGTCGGCGATGCAAAAGTGCTTGAGCAAATTGAAAAACAGCTGCATAAGCTGGTCGACGTACTGCGCGTGAGCGAGCTGGGGCAGGGGGCCTACGTTGAACGTGAGGTTATGCTGGTGAAAATCCAGGCCAGTGGCTACGGGCGTGATGAAGTCAAACGCAATGCGGATATTTTCCGCGGGCAGATTATCGACGTCACGCCTTCTCTTTATACGGTTCAGCTGGTCGGGACAAGCGACAAGCTGGATGCTTTCCTGGCGTCCGTGCGGGACGTCGCAAAAATTGTCGAGGTGGCGAGATCGGGTGTAGTGGGTCTGTCACGCGGCGAGAAAATCATGCGTTAGTTGTCAAAAAGGTTCGCCTCTTTCTGCCCGGTCACCAAAGCCGGGCTTTTTTTTGCGTAATCAGCCGACAACGCAGATAAAAGCGGTTGCCGCGAAGGCTTTTCTGCGATTAGATGTTAAAAGATTTAACCATAACCTTGACAGGGCCATGGACTCTTTTCTTTTTTTAAGGGGCAATTGTGAAACTGGATGAAATCGCCCGGCTAGCCGGCGTGTCACGAACAACGGCCAGCTATGTGATTAACGGTAAAGCAAAGCAGTACCGTGTCAGCGACAAGACCGTTGAAAAAGTTATGGCGGTGGTTCGTGAGCATAACTACCATCCGAATGCTGTCGCAGCCGGTCTGCGTGCCGGACGTACCCGCTCTATTGGTCTGGTTATCCCTGACCTGGAAAACACCAGCTATACCCGTATCGCCAACTATCTTGAACGTCAGGCGCGCCAGCGCGGCTATCAATTGCTGATTGCCTGCTCGGAAGACCAGCCTGACAACGAGATGCGCTGCATTGAGCACCTTCTCCAGCGCCAGGTGGATGCCATCATCGTGTCGACCTCCTTGCCGCCGGAGCATCCGTTCTACCAGCGCTGGGCGAACGACCCGTTCCCAATCGTTGCGCTGGATCGCGCGCTCGATCGCGAGCATTTCACCAGCGTCGTGGGTGCGGATCAGGATGATGCCGAAATGCTGGCCGCAGAGCTGAGAACATTCCCCGCTGAAACGGTGCTGTATCTTGGCGCGTTGCCCGAGCTTTCGGTGAGCTTCCTGCGTGAGCAGGGGTTCAGAACTGCCTGGAAGGACGATCCGCGCGAGGTTCACTACCTTTATGCTAACAGCTACGAGCGTGAAGCCGCCGCGCAGCTGTTCGAGAAATGGCTGGAAACGCATCCGATGCCTCAGGCATTGTTCACCACGTCGTTCGCGCTGTTGCAGGGCGTCATGGATGTGACCTTACGCCGCGAAGGTAAGCTGCCCTCCGACCTGGCGATAGCCACGTTCGGGGATAACGAGCTGCTCGACTTCCTCCAGTGCCCTGTGCTGGCGGTAGCACAGCGTCACCGCGATGTGGCTGAGCGCGTGCTTGAGATTGTGCTTGCAAGCCTGGATGAGCCGCGCAAGCCGAAGCCGGGCCTGACGCGTATCAAACGTAATCTCTACCATCGCGGAATTTTAAGCCGCCAAAAATGAAATGACCGGGGCGGCGAAATCTGCCCCATTTTGTTGCGATAATTCGTGCAGATAATTCCCGGAGAGAAATTAGGATAATTCTTGAGGGATCCTAATCACCTATTTTCTTAATTCATCCTACCTTTTAAATTGTCCTTTTAAAGAATGCCCTGGCGATTTTAAACGACATTCTTTGTATTATTTTGTTACAAACCCTCTTCGGCCGATGAATATTCAGACGTTTTTCCTCCTCCTTTGCCAGCTTACGTGGCAACCGCCGCGGTTACCGGGTGCCTGGGTGAATCTGGCGCTGTTATCCCCTGAGAATCTGTCATAAAATGCTGCCCGCGTCGCAAACTGACACTTTATATTTATCTGCGATGATATTGAGTGAGCTTTAACGCTAGTGTGCATATTCGGTTTTTTTCTTACAAATATTCATAACGTTAATTTTGCCTCGCCAGTTGTGCAGTTATTAACCAGGACTGTTTATCTCTGTAAATAGAGGGCTTTCGAGTCCTTATAGGGAGAGTCCCGGCTTGACAAGCTTTTCCCTCGCTCCGTAAACTCCTTTAGGTGGGAATTTGTGGGTTAAAGTGGTGAGGAGGGGTGAGACTGGCATGTTCCGTGGAGCTACGTTAGTCAATCTCGACAGCAAAGGGCGTTTATCGGTACCAACCCGATACCGCGACCAGCTGATTGAGAACGCTGCGGGTCAAATGGTTTGCACCATTGACATTAACTCCCCCTGCCTGCTGCTTTACCCCTTGCCTGAATGGGAAATTATTGAGCAAAAGCTGTCGCGACTGTCGAGCATGAACCCGCAGGAACGCCGCGTACAGCGGCTTTTATTGGGACATGCCAGTGAATGTCAGATGGATAACGCAGGGCGATTACTGATTGCCCCTGTGTTGCGGCAACATGCCGGTCTGACCAAAGAAGTGATGCTGGTCGGGCAGTTCAACAAGTTTGAACTGTGGGATGAAACGACCTGGTATCAACAGGTCAAGGAAGATATCGACGCTGAGCAGTCTGATTCCGCGACATTATCGGAACGGCTGCAGGACTTGTCTCTATAAATATGATGGAAAATTATAAACATAAAACGGTGTTACTGGACGAGGCCGTTAACGGCCTGAATATTCGTCCGGATGGCATCTACATTGATGGCACGTTTGGTCGCGGTGGTCACTCGCGTTTGATTCTCTCCCAGCTTGGAGAGGAAGGACGTCTGTTGGCAATCGATCGCGATCCGCAGGCTATTGCCGTTGCACAGACCATCAATGACCCACGCTTTTCCATCGTGCATGGACCTTTCTCTGCGCTCGCGGATTATGTCGCTGAGCGCGGCCTGACGGGCAAGATCGACGGGATTCTTCTCGATCTTGGCGTATCTTCACCGCAACTTGACGACGCTGAACGCGGTTTCTCCTTTATGCGTGATGGCCCGCTGGACATGCGGATGGACCCGACGCGTGGTCAGTCTGCCGCTGAGTGGTTACAGACCGCTGACGAAGCCGATATTGCATGGGTCATCAAAACGTTCGGCGAGGAGCGCTTTGGCAAACGTATTGCGCGCGCCATCGTTGAGCGCAATCGCATTGAGCCAATGACCCGCACCAAAGAGTTGGCCGAAGTGATCGCGGCGGCGACACCGGTGAAGGATAAGCACAAACATCCCGCGACCCGTACCTTCCAGGCGGTTCGCATCTGGGTAAACAGTGAACTGGAGGAAATAGAGCTGGCGCTAAAAAGCTCGCTCGACGTGCTGGCCCCGGGTGGGCGGTTATCCATCATCAGCTTCCATTCGCTGGAAGACCGTATTGTGAAACGCTTTATGCGTGAACAAAGCCGCGGTCCTCAGGTACCAGCGGGGCTGCCGATGACGGAAGAACAACTCAGGAAGCTGGGTGGCCGTCAGTTGCGAGCATTAGGCAAGTTGATGCCGGGCGAAGAAGAAGTGGCAGAGAATCCACGCGCCCGTAGTTCAGTGCTGCGTGTTGCAGAGAGGACGAACGCATGATCGGCAGAGTGACAGAGACCCTAAGCAAAGTTAAGGATTCGTTAGGAAGCAACGAGCGCCATGCCTTGCCTGGCGTGATCGGCGACGATCTTTTGCGGTTTGGGAAACTGCCACTCTGTCTGTTCATTTGCATCATTGTCACGGCAGTTACGGTGGTGACCACCGCCCACCATACACGTTTATTGACTGCGCAACGCGAGCAGATGGTACTGGAACGCGATGCGCTGGATATTGAATGGCGAAATCTGATCCTTGAAGAAAACGCGCTCGGCGATCACAGCCGGGTTGAACGGATCGCAACGGAAAAGCTGCAGCTGCAGCATGTTGATCCTTCGCAGGAAAATATCGTAGTACAAAAATAAGGGAAAACGCGACGCATGAAAGCAGCGGCAAAAACGCTAAAACCAAAACGTCAGGAAGAACAGGCCAACTTTATCAGTTGGCGTTTTGCGTTGCTTTGCGGCTGCATTTTACTGGCGCTGGGTTTCCTGCTGGGACGCGTGGCCTGGTTACAAATCGTCGCCCCTGACATGTTGGTACGCCAGGGCGATATGCGCTCCCTGCGCGTCCAGGAAGTGTCGACGTCCCGTGGGATGATCACCGACCGCTCGGGTCGTCCGCTGGCGGTGAGCGTGCCGGTGAAGGCAATCTGGGCCGATCCTAAAGAACTGCATGATGCTGGCGGTATCACGCTTGATAACCGCTGGAAGGCCCTTGCGGATGCGCTGAAGATGCCGCTGGACCAGTTATCTTCACGCGTGAATACCAACCCGAGAGGGCGTTTTATCTATCTGGCGCGTCAGGTGAACCCTGACATGGCGGACTACATCAAAAAATTGAAGCTGCCGGGGATTCATCTGCGTGAGGAATCACGTCGTTACTATCCATCCGGTGAAGTAACCGCTCACCTCATCGGTTTCACCAACGTTGATAGCCAGGGGATTGAGGGCGTTGAAAAAAGCTTTGATAAATGGCTCACCGGCCAGCCCGGCGAGCGCATTGTGCGTAAAGACCGCTACGGTCGCGTAATTGAAGATATTTCCTCAACGGACAGCCAGGCCGCACACAACCTTGCGCTGAGCATCGATGAGCGATTACAGGCGCTGGTTTACCGCGAGCTGAACAACGCCGTGGCCTTTAACAAAGCGGAATCGGGCAGTGCCGTGTTAGTTGATGTCAACACGGGTGAAGTGCTGGCGATGGCCAATAGCCCGTCCTACAACCCTAACAATCTTACCGGCACGCAGAAGGATGTTATGCGTAACCGTACCATCACCGACGTGTTCGAACCGGGTTCGACCGTTAAGCCGATGGTGGTCATGACTGCACTTCAGCGCGGTATCGTTAATGAAAATACCGTACTGAATACCATTCCTTACCGAATTAACGGTCACGAAATCAAAGACGTGGCGCGCTACAGCGAATTGACCCTGACCGGGGTGTTACAGAAGTCGAGTAACGTCGGTGTTTCAAAGCTGGCGTTAGCGATGCCGTCCTCAGCGTTAGTAGAGACTTACTCACGTTTTGGGCTTGGAAAGGCGACCAATTTGGGGTTGGTCGGAGAACGCAGTGGCTTATATCCTCAAAAACAACGGTGGTCTGACATAGAGAGGGCCACCTTCTCTTTCGGCTACGGGCTAATGGTAACACCGTTACAGTTAGCGCGAGTCTACGCAACGATCGGCAGCTATGGCGTTTATCGTCCGCTGTCGATTACCAAAGTTGATCCACCGGTTCCCGGTGAGCGTATCTTCCCGGAATCAACCGTCCGTACTGTTGTTCATATGATGGAAAGCGTGGCGCTGCCCGGCGGCGGCGGCGTGAAGGCGGCAATCAAAGGTTATCGTATCGCCATCAAGACCGGTACGGCGAAAAAAGTCGGGCCGGACGGCCGCTATATCAACAAATACATTGCCTATACCGCAGGCGTTGCGCCTGCAAGCAATCCGCGTTTTGCGCTGGTGGTCGTGATAAACGATCCACAGGCGGGTAAATACTACGGCGGCGCCGTCTCCGCGCCTGTGTTCGGGGCCATCATGGGCGGCGTGTTACGCACCATGAACATTGAACCGGATGCGCTGGCGACGGGCGAAAAAAGTGAATTTGTAATTAATCAAGGCGAGGGTACAGGTGGCAGATCGTAATTTGCGCGACCTTCTCGCTCCGTGGGTGCCAAATGCACCGGAGCGAGCACTGCGAGAGATGGTACTGGACAGCCGTGTGGCTGCTTCTGGCGATCTTTTTGTGGCGGTGGTCGGTCATCAGGCGGACGGGCGTCGTTATATCCCGCAGGCGATTGCGCAAGGTGTGGCTGCCATTATTGCTGAGGCTAAAGATGAGGCAACCGACGGTGAGATCCGTGAAATGCACGGGGTGCCGGTTATCTATCTCAGCCAGTTAAACGAGCGTCTTTCCGCGCTGGCGGGACGTTTTTATCACGAACCTTCCGACCAGCTGCGTCTGGTTGGCGTAACGGGTACCAACGGAAAAACCACCACCACGCAGCTGATGGCGCAGTGGGCCCAGCTGCTGGGTGAAACAAGCGCTGTGATGGGGACCGTGGGTAACGGTCTGCTGGGCAAAGTGAGCCCGACGGAAAACACCACCGGCTCCGCGGTTGACGTACAGCACGTGCTTGCCGGTCTGGCAGGGCAGGGCGCAACCTTTGCGGCGATGGAAGTCTCTTCGCACGGTCTGGTACAGCACCGCGTCGCGGCGCTGAAATTTGCCGCTTCAGTGTTTACCAACCTGAGCCGCGATCATCTTGATTATCATGGTGATATGGAGCACTACGAAGCCGCGAAATGGCTGCTCTATTCCACTCACCACTGTGGTCAGGCGATCATCAATGCCGACGATGAAGTCGGCCGCCGCTGGCTGGCGAAGCTGCCGGATGCGGTTGCCGTATCGATGGAAGACCATATCAATCCGAACTGCCACGGCCGCTGGCTGAAGGCGGTTGAGGTGAAATATCACGACAGCGGGGCGACCATCCGCTTTGCCTCTTCCTGGGGTGAAGGCGAAATTGAAAGCCGCCTGATGGGCGCGTTTAACGTCAGCAACCTGCTGCTGGCGCTGGCGACGCTGCTGGCGCTGGGTTATCCAATGGCTGAACTGCTGAAAACCTCAGCGCGTCTGCAGCCGGTTTGCGGCCGTATGGAAGTGTTCAGCGCGCCGGGCAAGCCGACCGTTGTGGTTGATTATGCCCACACGCCGGATGCGCTGGAAAAAGCGCTGGAAGCGGCGCGCCTGCATTGTACCGGTAAGCTCTGGTGCGTGTTTGGCTGCGGCGGCGATCGCGACAAAGGCAAGCGCCCGCTGATGGGCGCTATTGCGGAACAGTTCGCAGATATCCCGGTTGTCACCGATGACAACCCGCGTACGGAAGAGCCGCGCGCCATCATTAATGACATTCTGGCGGGCATGCTGGATGCGGGGCGCGCGCGCGTCGTGGAAGGCCGCGCGGAAGCCGTAACGAACGCCATCATGCAGGCACAGGAGAATGATGTTGTTCTGCTGGCGGGTAAAGGCCATGAAGATTATCAGATCGTTGGCAACCGCCGTCTGGATTACTCGGATCGCGTAACGGCAGCTCGCCTGCTGGGAGTCGTCGCATGATTAGCCTCTCGTTAAGCCAGGCCGCTTCGGTACTGCACGGCGACCTTCACGGGCAAGACTTGACCATTGATGCCGTAACGACGGACACCCGCAAAATCACCGCTGGCTGTCTGTTCGTGGCGCTGAAAGGCGAGCGTTTTGACGCGCATGATTTTGCCGGGCAGGCCAAAGAGAACGGCGCCGGTGCGCTGCTGGTCAGCCGCAGGCTTGATATCGATCTGCCGCAGGTTGTGGTGAAAGATACGCGTCTCGCGTTCGGTGAGCTGGCTGCCTGGGTTCGTCAGCAGGTGCCGGCTCGCGTCGTCGCCTTGACAGGATCATCAGGCAAAACGTCAGTGAAAGAGATGACGGCGGCCATCCTCAGCCAGTGCGGCAATACGCTTTATACCGCGGGCAACCTCAATAATGACATCGGCGTGCCGATGACATTACTTCGCCTGACCAAAGAGCACGACTATGCGGTGATCGAGTTAGGTGCAAACCACCAGGGGGAAATCGCCTGGACCGTGAGCCTGACTCGCCCGGAAGCGGCGCTGGTGAATAACCTCGCGGCTGCGCATCTGGAGGGCTTTGGCTCGCTGGAAGGCGTGGCGAAAGCGAAAGGCGAGATTTATACCGGCCTGCCGGAAAACGGTATCGCTATTCTGAACGCCGATAACAACGACTGGCTGAACTGGCAGAGCATCATTGGTGCGCGTAAAACCTGGCGCTTCTCGCCAAATGCGGCCAACAGTGATTTTACGGCGACCAATATCCATGTGACGTCGCACGGCACCGAGTTCACCCTCACGACACCAACGGGTGGCGTGGATGTGCTGCTGCCGCTGCCGGGTCGCCATAACATCGCCAATGCCCTTGCGGCGGCGGCGCTGTCAACGGCGGTAGGCGCTTCACATGAGGCGATCAAAGCCGGGCTGGCGAACCTGAAAGCCGTGCCGGGTCGTCTGTTCCCAATCCAGCTGGCGGAAAACAAGCTGCTGCTGGATGACTCCTATAACGCGAACGTTGGCTCGATGACGGCGGCGGTGCAGGTGTTATCTGAAATGCCGGGCTACCGCATCATGGTGGTTGGCGATATGGCAGAGCTTGGCGACGAAAGCGAAGCCTGTCATACCCAGGTCGGTGAAGCGGCGAAAGCGGCGGGGCTGGACTGCGTGCTGAGCGCAGGAAAACTGAGCCAGGCGATTAGCCAGGCCAGCGGCGTTGGCGAGCATTTTGCTGAAAAAACCGCGTTGATTGAGCGCCTTAAGGCGTTGATTGCAGAAAAACAAATTGTGACTGTATTAGTTAAAGGTTCACGTAGTGCCGCCATGGAAGAGGTTGTGCACGCATTACAGGAGAACGGGACATGTTAGTTTGGCTGGCCGAACATTTGGTCAAATATTATTCAGGCTTTAACGTCTTTTCATATCTGACGTTTCGCGCCATCGTCAGCCTGCTGACTGCGCTGTTCATCTCTTTGTGGATGGGCCCGCGCATGATTGCCCGTCTGCAAAAACTCTCTTTCGGCCAGGTTGTGCGTAACGACGGTCCGGAATCGCACTTCAGCAAGCGCGGTACCCCGACCATGGGCGGGATCATGATCCTGACTGCCATCGTTGTTTCCGTACTGCTGTGGGCGTACCCGTCCAACCCGTATGTCTGGTGTGTGCTGACGGTGCTGGTGGGTTACGGGATCATCGGTTTTGTTGATGATTATCGCAAAGTCGTCCGCAAAGATACTAAGGGCCTGATCGCGCGCTGGAAATATTTCTGGATGTCGGTGATCGCGCTGGGCGTAGCCTTCGCGCTGTATCTGGCTGGAAAAGACACGCCAGCCACCGAGCTGGTCGTGCCGTTCTTTAAGGACGTGATGCCGCAGCTGGGGCTGTTCTACATCCTGCTGGCCTACTTTGTGATTGTCGGTACCGGCAACGCCGTTAACCTGACCGACGGTCTGGATGGCCTGGCCATTATGCCAACCGTCTTTGTGGCCGCCGGTTTTGCGCTGGTGGCGTGGGCGACCGGTAACATGAACTTTGCGAACTACCTGCACATCCCTTATCTGCGCCATGCAGGTGAACTGGTGATCGTCTGTACGGCGATTGTCGGCGCGGGGCTGGGCTTCCTGTGGTTCAACACCTATCCGGCGCAGGTCTTTATGGGTGACGTCGGTTCTCTGGCTTTGGGCGGTGCGCTCGGCATTATCGCCGTACTGCTGCGTCAGGAGTTCCTGCTGGTGATCATGGGCGGCGTGTTTGTGGTTGAAACTCTGTCGGTGATTTTGCAGGTCGGTTCCTTCAAGCTGCGCGGTCAGCGCATCTTCCGTATGGCGCCGATTCACCACCACTATGAACTGAAAGGCTGGCCGGAGCCGCGCGTGATTGTGCGCTTCTGGATTATTTCGCTGATGCTGGTGCTGATTGGCCTGGCAACGCTGAAGGTACGTTAATCATGGCAGATTACCAGGGCAAAAAAGTCGTTATCATCGGGTTGGGCCTCACGGGGCTCTCCTGCGTGGACTTTTTCCTCGCACGCGGCGTGACGCCACGCGTGATGGATACGCGTGTCTCTCCGCCGGGTCTGGACAAACTGCCGGAACAGGTTGAACGCCACCTTGGTGGTCTGAATGATGACTGGCTGCTGGCAGCCGATCTGATTGTCGCCAGCCCGGGTATGGCGCTGGCGCACCCTTCTCTGAGCGCTGCCGCGGATGCGGGCGTTGAGATTGTCGGCGATATCGAGCTGTTCTGCCGCGAAGCGCAGGCGCCCGTTATCGCTATTACCGGTTCTAACGGTAAAAGCACCGTCACCACCCTAGTGGGGGAAATGGCGAAAGCGGCGGGCATGAACGTCGGCGTTGGCGGTAACATTGGTTTACCCGCTCTGATGCTGCTGGACAAAGGCTGCGAGCTGTATGTTCTCGAACTTTCCAGCTTCCAGCTGGAAACTACCTCCAGCCTGCATGCTGCGGCTGCGACGATCCTCAACGTGACAGAAGATCATATGGACCGGTATCCATTTGGCCTGCAGCAGTACCGTGCCGCCAAGCTCCGCGTTTATGAAAATGCCAAAGTCTGCGTTGTTAACGCCGATGATGCGCTGACCATGCCGGTGCGTGGCGCAGACGATCGCTGTATTAGCTTTGGTATCACGATGGGGGATTACCACCTGAACCGTCAGCTGGGCGAAACATGGCTGCGCGTTAAGGGTGAGAAAGTGCTGAACGTGAAAGAGATGAAGCTCTCTGGTCAGCACAACTATACCAATGCCCTGGCGGCGCTGGCTCTGGCGGATGCAGTAGGGCTGCCACGCTCCTCCAGCCTGAAAGCATTAACCACGTTTTCTGGTCTGGCACACCGTTTCCAGCTGGCGCTGGAGCACAACGGGGTACGCTGGATCAACGACTCCAAAGCCACCAATGTGGGAAGCACGGAGGCCGCGCTGAACGGCCTGCACGTTGACGGCACCCTGCATTTACTGCTGGGCGGCGACGGTAAATCAGCTGATTTCTCCTCACTGAAGCCGTATCTCGGCGGAGATAACATCCGCTTGTACTGCTTTGGCCGTGACGGCAGCGAGCTTGCTGAACTGCGCCCTGAAGTTGCTGAGCAAACTGAAACTATGGAACAGGCGATGCGGCTCATTGCCCCTCGTGTGAAGCCAGGCGATATGGTGCTGCTCTCTCCGGCCTGTGCCAGCCTCGATCAGTTCAAGAATTTCGAACAGCGTGGTGATGTCTTTACACGCCTGGCGAAGGAGTTAGGCTGATGCGTTTATCTCTCCCTCGCCTGAAAATGCCGCGCCTGCCAGGATTTGGGATCCTGGCATGGCTGTTTGCGGCGCTCAAAGGCTGGGTGATGGGCTCTCGTCAAAAAGATAACGACAGCCTGATCATGTACGACCGCACGCTGTTCTGGCTCACGATGGGGCTGGCGGCGGTAGGCTTTATTATGGTCACGTCAGCTTCAATGCCCGTCGGGCAGCGTCTGGCGAACGATCCTTTCCTGTTTGCCAAACGTGATGGTCTGTACATCATCCTGGCGTTCTGTCTGTCGCTGGTGACCTTGCGTCTGCCGATGGAGTTCTGGCAGCGGCACAGCACGGCGATGCTGATCGCCTCGATTATTATGCTGCTGATCGTACTGGTGGTGGGGAGTTCTGTTAACGGGGCATCGCGCTGGATCGCCTTTGGCCCGCTGCGCATTCAGCCTGCGGAATTTACCAAGCTCTCCCTGTTCTGCTACCTGGCTAACTACCTGGTGCGTAAGGTAGATGAAGTACGTAACAACCTGCGCGGCTTCTTAAAACCGATGGGCGTGATTCTGGTGCTGGCGGTATTACTGCTGGCGCAGCCTGACCTCGGTACCGTTGTTGTGCTGTTCGTTACCACCCTGGCGATGCTGTTCCTGGCGGGCGCGAAGCTGTGGCAGTTCATCGCTATCATCGGGATGGGGATTTCGGCGGTTGTGCTGCTGATCCTCGCCGAGCCTTACCGTATTCGCCGTGTGACCTCGTTCTGGAACCCGTGGGAAGATCCGTTCGGCAGCGGTTATCAGCTGACGCAGTCGCTGATGGCCTTTGGTCGCGGTGAAGTCTGGGGACAGGGTCTGGGTAACTCGGTACAGAAACTGGAGTATTTACCGGAAGCGCATACCGACTTCATCTTCTCCATTATTGCGGAAGAACTGGGTTATATCGGTGTGGTGTTAGCGCTATTAATGGTATTCTTCGTCGCTTTCCGTGCTATGTCCATCGGCAGGAAAGCGCTGGAGATCGATCACCGCTTCTCAGGCTTCTTAGCCTGTTCAATTGGTATCTGGTTTAGCTTCCAGGCATTGGTTAACGTCGGGGCCGCAGCGGGTATGCTGCCGACCAAAGGTCTGACGTTGCCGTTGATCAGTTATGGTGGTTCCAGTCTGTTGATTATGTCGACGGCCATCATGCTGTTGTTGCGCATAGATTATGAAACGCGTCTGGAAAAAGCCCAGGCGTTTACACGAGGTTCACGATGAATCAACCGAAGCGGTTAATGGTGATGGCAGGCGGTACCGGCGGACACGTGTTCCCGGGACTGGCGGTTGCGCACCATTTAATGGATCAGGGCTGGCAGGTACGCTGGCTGGGAACCGCAGACCGCATGGAAGCCGACCTGGTGCCGAAGCACGGTATCGAGATCGACTTTATTCGTATTTCCGGCCTTCGGGGTAAAGGCCTCAAGGCAATGCTGCTGGCACCGGTGCGTATTTTTAACGCCTGGCGTCAGGCGCGCACCATCATGAAGCGCTTTAAGCCAGATGTGGTGTTGGGCATGGGCGGCTATGTCTCTGGTCCTGGCGGGCTGGCGGCGTGGTCGTTAGGCATTCCCGTTGTGCTGCATGAACAGAACGGTATTGCCGGTCTGACCAACAAGTGGCTGGCGAAAATCGCCACCAAAGTTATGCAGGCGTTTCCCGGCGCGTTCCCGAAAGCGGACGTGGTGGGTAACCCGGTGCGCGTAGACGTGCTGGCACTGCCGCTGCCGGACGCTCGCCTGACGGGCCGTGAAGGGCCGGTGCGCGTACTGGTCGTCGGTGGCTCTCAGGGCGCGCGCATCTTAAACCAGACGATGCCGCAGGTAGCCGCAAAGCTGGGGGATGCCGTGACGATCTGGCACCAGAGCGGAAAAGGCGCTCAGCAGACCGTTGAGCAGGATTACGCAGACGAAGGTCAGGCGCAGCATAAAGTCACAGAGTTTATCGACGACATGGCGGCAGCGTATGCCTGGGCCGATGTCGTGGTCTGTCGTTCAGGCGCGCTGACGGTGAGCGAGATCGCCGCCGCCGGTCTGCCGGCCCTGTTTGTGCCGTTCCAGCACAAGGACCGACAGCAGTACTGGAATGCGCTGCCGCTTGAGAAAGCCGGTGCCGCGAAGATATTTGAGCAGCCACAATTTACCGCCGACGCGGTCGCCACCACCCTGGCGGGCTGGAACAGAGACGCACTGCTGGAGATGGCGCAACGCGCGCGCGCGGCCGCCATCCCTGATGCGACGGAACGGGTGGCAAAAGAAGTGAGCCTGGCAGCCCAGGCTTAACCCTCGCAGCGCGTGTTGCGCTGCACGAATTTTAAGTAGTCGATGGCGTTTAGAGAATGAATACACAACAACTGGCAAAACTGCGTTCAATCGTGCCCGAGATGCGTCGCGTCCGGCACATTCACTTTGTTGGCATCGGTGGTGCTGGCATGGGCGGTATTGCCGAAGTGTTAGCTAACGAAGGCTATCAGATCAGCGGGTCTGACCTGGCGCCAAACCCTGTAACGCAGCAGCTGGCGTCGCTTGGGGCGACTATCTATTTTAACC
Source organism: Enterobacter sp. 3U4 (assembly GCF_057224565.1). NCBI lineage: Bacteria > Pseudomonadati > Pseudomonadota > Gammaproteobacteria > Enterobacterales > Enterobacteriaceae > Enterobacter > Enterobacter sp. 3U4. The sequence goes on along the minus strand of NZ_CP136665.1, from coordinate 3,200,285 downwards.
ATCGCCCGGAAAACGTGCGCGATGCGAGCGTGGTGGTGGTCTCAAGCGCCATCTCCTCTGACAACCCGGAGATCGTTGCCGCGCATGAAGCGCGCATTCCGGTGATCCGCCGCGCAGAAATGCTGGCGGAACTGATGCGTTTTCGTCACGGCATCGCCATTGCCGGTACCCACGGTAAAACTACGACCACGGCGATGGTTTCCAGTATTTATGCGGAAGCGGGTCTCGACCCGACGTTCGTCAACGGTGGTCTGGTCAAAGCCGCAGGCGTACATGCGCGTCTGGGCCACAGTCGTTATCTGATTGCCGAAGCGGATGAGAGCGACGCGTCGTTCCTGCACCTGCAGCCGATGGTGGCGATCGTCACTAACATCGAAGCTGACCATATGGATACCTACCATGGTGACTTCGAGAACTTAAAGCAGACCTTCATCAACTTCCTGCACAACCTGCCGTTCTATGGACGCGCGGTGATGTGCGTAGACGACCCGGTGATCCGCGAGCTGCTGCCGCGCGTGGGTCGTCAAATCACCACTTACGGCTTCAGCGAAGACGCTGACGTTCGCGTGGAAGAGTACAAACAGATTGGTGCGCAGGGGCATTTCACGCTGGCGCGTCAGGACAAAGAACTGCTGCACGTCACGCTGAATGCGCCGGGGCGCCATAACGCCCTCAATGCCGCAGCGGCAGTGGCCGTCGCGACGGAAGAAGGCATTGATGATGATGCGATTCTGCGCGCGCTGGAAAGCTTCCAGGGCACCGGTCGTCGCTTCGACTTCCTCGGTGAGTTCCCACTGGACGCCGTGAACGGTAAAGCCGGTACAGCGATGCTGGTGGACGATTACGGCCACCATCCGACCGAAGTGGACGCCACCATTAAAGCCGCACGTGCAGGCTGGCCTGACAAAAATCTGGTGATGGTCTTCCAGCCGCACCGCTTCACGCGTACGCGCGATCTGTACGATGATTTCGCCAGCGTCCTGTCACAGGTTGATACTCTGTTAATGCTGGATGTTTATTCAGCGGGCGAAACTCCGATTCCGGGCGCAGACAGTCGTTCTCTGTGTCGTACCATCCGTGGACGCGGTAAAGTTGACCCTATTCTGGTTTCTGACCCTGCACAGGTGGCGGAAATTCTGGCTCCGGTCCTGACAGGTAACGATTTGATTCTGATTCAGGGCGCAGGAAATATCGGCAAAATCGCTCGTACCTTAGCTGAAATCAAACTGAAGCCGCAAACTCAGGAGGATGAGCATCATGGCTGATAAGATTGCTGTCCTGTCTGGCGGCACTTCCGCCGAGCGCGAGGTTTCCCTGAATTCCGGTGCGGCTGTGCTGGCGGGCCTGCGTGAAGGGGGCGTCAATGCGCACCTGGTTGACCCAAAAGAGGTCGACGTGACGCAATTAAAAGCCATGGGCTTCGATAAAGTCTTTATCGCTTTGCATGGTCGCGGCGGTGAAGATGGCACCCTGCAGGGGCTTCTGGATTTGATCGGCATGCCGTACACCGGCAGCGGCGTGATGGCCTCCGCTATCTCTATGGATAAACTGCGCAGCAAGCTTCTGTGGCAGGGCGCGGGGTTACCCGTTGCGCCATGGGTTGCGCTGACGCGTCGCGAATTTGAATTGGGCCTGCCGGATAGCGTTAATGCACGCATTGCTGAACTGGGCTTACCGGTTATTGTAAAGCCCAGCCGGGAAGGCTCCAGCGTGGGAATGTCTAAGGTCGACAAAGCTGACGATTTAGCGTCCGCTTTAGCACTGGCATTTCAACATGATGATGAAGTTCTGATTGAAAAATGGCTTAGCGGGCCGGAATTTACCGTCGCGATGCTTGGCGAAGAAATTTTACCGTCAATCCGTATCCAACCCGCTGGAGTCTTCTATGATTATGAGGCGAAGTATCTCTCTGATGAGACGCAATATTTCTGCCCAAGTGGTCTTGAAGCTGAGCGTGAAGCCGATTTACAGTCCCTGGTGCTTAAAGCCTGGCATATTCTGGGTTGCCAGGGCTGGGGACGCATCGACGTGATGCAGGACCGAGATGGACAATTTTATCTGCTGGAAGCCAATACCTCTCCGGGAATGACCAGCCACAGCCTTGTGCCGATGGCCGCGCGTCAGGCGGGGATGAGCTTCTCGCAGTTAGTCGTACGCATTCTGGACCAGGCGGGCTGATATGTCTCAGGCTGCATTGAACACGCGCAACCGCGATGACGAGGAAGAATATACCTCTTCACGCCGCAGTAATGGAACGCGTCTTGCAGGCATCATTTTCCTGCTCGGGGTGCTGTGCACCGTGTTTATCAGCGGCTGGATGGTCCTGGGCTGGATGGAAGATGCGCAGCGGTTGCCACTTTCTAAGCTGGTGGTCACCGGTGAGCGTCACTACACGCGTAACGACGATATTCGCCAGTCAATTCTGGCACTGGGCTCGCCTGGCACCTTTATGACTCAGGACGTCAATATTATCCAGAGCCAGATTGAACGTCTGCCATGGATAAAACAGGCGAGCGTAAGAAAGCAATGGCCTGATGAATTGAAGATTCATCTGGTTGAATATGTGCCCATTGCGCGTTGGAATGATCAGCACATGGTTGACGTCGACGGAAATTCCTTCAGCGTCCCGGCCGATCGTGTCAACAAGCAAAATTTACCGATGTTGTATGGCCCTGAAGGCAGCGAAAACGAAGTGTTACAGGGTTTTCGCGAAATGGGGCAGGTGCTGGCGAAGGACAGGTTTACGTTAAAAGATGCTGCCATGACGGCGCGCCGTTCCTGGCAGCTTACGTTAACGAACGGCATTAAGCTCAACCTGGGACGCGGGGACACCATGAAGCGTCTGGCGCGTTTTGTCGAACTTTACCCGGTTTTACAGCAGCAGGCACAGACTGACGGCAAACGGATAAGCTACGTTGATTTGCGCTATGACTCAGGCGCAGCAGTCGGTTGGGTACCGGCTCCGGTCGAGGAACCTAATCAGCAACAGAATCAGGCACAGGTACAGGCAGAACAACAATGATCAAGGCGACGGACAGAAAACTGGTAGTTGGACTGGAGATTGGCACCGCGAAGGTTGCCGCTTTAGTAGGGGAAGTTCTGCCCGACGGTATGGTCAATATCATTGGCGTGGGCAGTTGCCCGTCCCGTGGTATGGATAAAGGTGGGGTAAACGATCTTGAATCGGTGGTGAAATGCGTTCAGCGCGCCATCGATCAGGCTGAATTGATGGCAGATTGCCAGATTTCTTCTGTCTATCTGGCCCTTTCTGGTAAACACATTAGCTGCCAGAACGAAATCGGTATGGTGCCGATTTCCGAAGAAGAAGTGACGCAGGAAGACGTTGAAAACGTTGTGCATACGGCGAAATCCGTGCGTGTTCGCGATGAGCATCGCGTGTTGCACGTGATCCCGCAGGAATATGCGATTGACTACCAGGAAGGGATCAAGAACCCGGTCGGTCTTTCTGGCGTACGTATGCAGGCAAAAGTGCACCTGATCACATGTCACAACGATATGGCGAAGAACATTGTAAAAGCCGTTGAACGTTGTGGCCTGAAAGTTGACCAACTTATTTTCGCGGGTCTGGCGGCAAGTTATTCCGTACTGACCGAAGATGAACGTGAACTGGGCGTCTGTGTGGTCGATATTGGTGGTGGTACAATGGATATCGCCGTATATACCGGCGGTGCGTTGCGCCATACCAAAGTGATCCCGTACGCAGGGAACGTTGTGACCAGCGATATAGCTTACGCTTTTGGTACGCCGCCGAGCGATGCAGAAGCGATTAAAGTGCGCCACGGCTGTGCGCTGGGGTCTATCGTTGGCAAAGATGAGAGCGTTGAAGTGCCGAGCGTTGGTGGTCGTCCACCGCGTAGCCTGCAGCGCCAGACGTTGGCAGAGGTGATTGAGCCGCGCTATACCGAGCTGCTCAACCTGGTCAACGAAGAGATTTTACAGTTACAGGAACAGCTTCGTCAGCAGGGCGTTAAGCATCATCTTGCGGCGGGGATTGTATTAACCGGCGGTGCAGCGCAAATTGAAGGTCTTGCGGCCTGTGCACAGCGCGTGTTCCATACGCAGGTGCGTATTGGGGCGCCGCTGAATATCACCGGTTTAACGGATTATGCTCAGGAGCCGTATTATTCAACGGCTGTGGGCCTGCTCCACTACGGGAAGGAGTCTCATCTCAGTGGTGAAGCGGAAGTGGAAAAACGCGTCTCAGTGGGGTCGTGGGTCAAACGACTGAACAACTGGTTGCGAAAAGAGTTTTAATTTTTTTAAGAGACCGGAGAGAATTAGCGGTCTCGGGCGACAGGCACAACGGAGAGAGAAATTATGTTTGAACCTATGGAACTGACCAACGACGCGGTGATTAAAGTCATCGGCGTCGGTGGCGGCGGCGGTAACGCCGTAGAGCATATGGTGCGTGAACGCATTGAAGGTGTTGAATTCTTTGCAGTTAACACCGATGCACAGGCACTGCGTAAGACGGCCGTAGGCCAGACTATCCAGATCGGCGGTGGTATCACCAAAGGGCTGGGAGCAGGGGCTAACCCGGAAGTGGGTCGCAATGCGGCTGAAGAAGATCGTGAAGCCCTGCGCGCTGCACTGGAAGGTGCGGACATGGTCTTCATCGCAGCAGGTATGGGTGGCGGTACCGGTACCGGCGCAGCACCTGTTGTAGCTGAAGTGGCAAAAGATTTAGGTATCCTGACTGTTGCTGTCGTGACCAAGCCTTTCAACTTTGAAGGCAAGAAGCGTATGGCTTTCGCGGAGCAGGGTATCACCGAGCTGTCCAAGCACGTGGACTCGCTGATCACCATCCCGAATGACAAGTTGTTGAAAGTTCTGGGCCGCGGTATCTCCCTGCTGGACGCATTCGGTGCAGCAAACGACGTGCTGAAAGGCGCGGTTCAGGGTATCGCTGAACTGATTACCCGTCCTGGCCTGATGAACGTTGACTTTGCAGACGTTCGCACCGTGATGTCCGAAATGGGCTACGCGATGATGGGCTCTGGCGTGGCGAGCGGTGAAGACCGTGCGGAAGAAGCGGCTGAAATGGCCATCTCTTCTCCACTGCTGGAAGATATCGATCTGTCTGGTGCGCGCGGCGTGCTGGTCAACATTACCGCTGGCTTTGACCTGCGTCTGGATGAGTTTGAAACCGTGGGTAACACTATCCGTGCGTTCGCCTCTGACAACGCTACCGTGGTAATCGGTACTTCACTTGACCCAGAAATGAACGACGAGCTGCGTGTTACCGTTGTTGCGACCGGTATCGGTATGGACAAGCGTCCTGAGATCACCTTAGTGACCAACAAGCAGACTCAGCAACCGGTAATGGATCGTTACCAGCAGCACGGTATGTCTCCTCTGACTCAGGAGCAGAAACCGGCCGCGAAAGTGGTAAACGACCCAACGCCGCAAACGGCGAAAGAGCCAGATTATCTGGATATCCCGGCGTTCCTGCGTAAGCAAGCTGACTAAGAATCGGCTGGAATTAGGGGATTTGCGCTCTTTGTGCTAAACTGGCCCACCGTTAGTGATATACACTCTCGGTTGGATAGTTAATTTGGCGAGATTATACGATGATCAAACAAAGGACACTTAAACGTATCGTTCAGGCGACAGGTGTCGGTTTACATACCGGCAAGAAAGTCACGCTGACGTTACGCCCTGCGCCGGCCAATACCGGGGTCATCTATCGTCGCACCGACTTGAATCCACCGGTAGATTTTCCGGCCGATGCAAAATCTGTGCGTGATACAATGCTCTGTACTTGTCTGGTGAACGAGCATGACGTGCGGATTTCTACCGTAGAGCACCTGAACGCCGCCCTGGCGGGTCTGGGTATCGACAACATTATTGTTGAAGTCGATGCGCCAGAAATCCCGATTATGGATGGCAGTGCTGCACCGTTCGTCTATCTGTTGCTGGATGCTGGCATCGAAGAACTGAACTGCGCGAAGAAATTTGTTCGCATCAAAGAGACCGTTCGCGTCGAAGATGGCGACAAGTGGGCTGAATTCAAACCGTACAATGGTTTCTCGTTGGACTTTACCATCGACTTTAACCATCCGGCGATTGATTCCAGCACCCAACGCTACGCGATGAACTTCTCTGCCGATGCGTTTATGCGCCAGATCAGCCGAGCCCGTACATTTGGCTTCATGCGTGATATCGAATATCTGCAGTCCCGCGGCCTGTGCCTGGGCGGCAGCTTCGATTGTGCCATCGTTGTTGACGATTATCGCGTACTGAACGAAGACGGCCTGCGTTTCGAAGATGAATTCGTTCGTCACAAAATGCTGGATGCTATCGGCGACCTGTTCATGTGTGGTCACAACATCATTGGTGCATTTACCGCGTTCAAATCCGGTCATGCACTGAACAACAAACTGTTGCAGGCCGTCCTGGCAAAACAGGAAGCCTGGGAATATGTGACCTTCGAAGACGAAGCTGAACTGCCGCTGGCTTTCAAAGCACCAAGTATGGTTCTGGCGTAACGGTTCATCCCGTTTCGTAAAAAAATCGACTGGTTAACCTGGTACTCTCTCCGACCAGGATGGCCAGTCGTTTTTATTTTACCCTTCTTCGTTTACCCCAGCGTTTTCTCTAGTTTGTCTTACGCAGAAAATGTGCGCGTTAGCTGCATTCTTGACCATTTTTCCCCTCGGTGGCACCTCATTCCTGCTGATGTATATTGGCTTTAGTGGTACTATCTGGGCGCTATAACGAATAACTGAATTCAGCCTCTGCAAGGCTGGCTTATTGGGTGGAGCAGGTGAGCGGAATACTGACGCGCTGGCGACAATTTGGCAGACGTTACTTCTGGCCGCATCTCTTATTAGGGATGGTCGCGGCGAGTTTCGGCTTGCCTGCGCTCAGCAACAGTGCCGAAGCGGCGACGCCCGCGAAAACTTCTACTACCAAACACGATCTCAATACGCGGGTTAATTTTACTAACCTTGCGTGGCTTGAAGCCGGTCGCCGCCCAAATTTCTCCGTCGATTACTGGCACCAGCATGCTATCCGCACGGTTATCCGCCATCTCTCCTTTGCGATGGCACCGCAGGCAATGCCTGTTGCGGAAGAGACGCTGCCGGTGCAGGCTCAGCATCTTGCCCTGCTGGACACGCTCAACGCGCTGCTCACGCAGGACAGCCAGCCGCCGGTCATGGTTCGCCAGACGGCGCAACGCGCGCTCGTTCCTCCTGTCTCATTCTCTGTTTCAACCTGGATTAGCCAGGTCCACGGCATTCGCGCCGGGCCGCAACGCCTCAGTTAAATTAACTTTTTCAATACCTTAATTTATCTGCCCACGATGGGGCGTTTGAGAATTTATTATGCTAATCAAATTGTTAACTAAAGTTTTTGGTAGTCGTAACGATCGTACCCTGCGCCGTATGCGCAAAGCTGTGGCCGTCATCAACGGTATGGAACCGGCGATGGAGAAGCTCTCTGATGATGAGCTGAAAGCGAAAACGGCGGAATTCCGTGCGCGTCTGGAAAAAGGTGAAACCTTAGAAAGCCTGATCCCGGAAGCGTTTGCTGTCGTGCGCGAAGCGAGTAAGCGCGTATTCGGCATGCGTCACTTCGACGTTCAGCTGCTGGGCGGTATGGTGCTTAACGAGCGCTGCATCGCGGAAATGCGTACCGGTGAAGGTAAAACCCTGACCGCAACGCTGCCGGCTTACCTGAACGCGCTGACCGGTAAAGGCGTTCACGTCGTTACCGTCAACGACTATCTGGCGCAGCGTGACGCCGAAAACAACCGCCCACTGTTCGAATTCCTCGGTATGACGGTCGGCATCAACATGTCCGGCCTGCCTGCGCCAGCCAAACGCGAAGCGTATAACGCGGACATCACTTACGGCACCAACAACGAATACGGCTTCGACTACCTGCGTGACAACATGGCGTTCAGCCCGGAAGAGCGCGTACAGCGTAAGCTGCACTATGCGCTGGTGGATGAGGTTGACTCCATCCTGATCGATGAAGCGCGTACCCCGCTGATCATCTCCGGCCCGGCTGAAGACAGCTCCGAGATGTACCGTAAGGTCGACAAAATCATTCCACACCTGCTGCGTCAGGAGAAAGAAGACTCGGATACCTTCCAGGGTGAAGGTCACTTCTCCGTTGATGAAAAAGCGCGCCAGGTGAACCTGACCGAACGCGGTCTGGTGAAAATTGAAGAGCTGCTGGTCGCTGAAGGCATCATGGAAGAGGGCGAGTCCCTGTACTCTCCGAGCAACATCATGCTGATGCACCACGTGACCGCTGCACTGCGCGCCCACGCGCTGTTCACCCGCGACGTCGATTACATCGTTAAAGACGGCGAGGTGATCATCGTCGATGAACACACCGGCCGTACCATGCAGGGACGTCGCTGGTCTGACGGTCTGCACCAGGCTGTGGAAGCCAAAGAAGGTGTGGATATTCAGAATGAAAACCAGACGCTGGCGTCTATCACCTTCCAGAACTACTTCCGTCTGTACGAGAAGCTGGCGGGCATGACCGGTACTGCTGATACCGAAGCGTTTGAATTCAGTTCTATCTACAAGCTGGATACCGTGGTCGTTCCAACCAACCGTCCGATGATCCGTAAGGATATGCCGGACCTGGTGTACATGACCGAAGCGGAAAAAATTCAGGCGATCATCGAAGATATTCGCGACCGTACTGCCAATGGCCAGCCGGTTCTGGTGGGGACCATATCCATCGAGAAATCCGAAGTGGTTTCGCACGAGCTGACGAAAGCGGGTATTAAACACAACGTTCTTAACGCCAAATTCCACGCCAAAGAAGCGGACATTGTTGCGCAGGCGGGTTATCCGGCTGCCGTAACCATCGCCACCAACATGGCGGGTCGTGGTACCGACATTATGCTGGGCGGTAGCTGGCAGGCTGAAGTGGCAGAGCTGGAAAACCCAACGCCAGAACAGATTGCCCAGATCAAAGCCGACTGGCAGGTTCGTCATGACGCGGTTCTGGCTTCCGGCGGTCTGCACATTATCGGTACCGAGCGTCATGAATCCCGTCGTATCGATAACCAGCTGCGTGGCCGTGCGGGTCGTCAGGGTGATGCCGGTTCATCCCGTTTCTACCTGTCTATGGAAGATGCGCTGATGCGTATTTTTGCCTCCGACCGCGTGTCCGGCATGATGCGTAAGCTGGGGATGAAACCTGGCGAAGCCATTGAGCACCCGTGGGTAACTAAAGCGATTGCTAACGCACAGCGTAAAGTGGAAAGCCGCAACTTTGATATTCGTAAGCAGCTGCTGGAATATGACGATGTGGCTAACGATCAGCGTCGTGCAATCTACACCCAGCGTAACGAACTGCTGGACGTGTCCGACGTGAGTGAAACCATCAACAGCATTCGTGAAGATGTCTTTAAAGCCACCATCGACGCGCATATTCCACCGCAGTCTCTGGAAGAGATGTGGGATATCGAAGGCCTGCAGGAACGTCTGAAAAATGACTTTGACCTCGAACTGCCTATCAAAGAGTGGCTGGACAAAGAGCCTGAGCTGCACGAAGAGACGCTGCGTGAACGTATCTTTGAAACCGCGCTGGACGTCTACAAGCGTAAGGAAGAAGTTGTTGGCGCTGAAATGATGCGTCACTTCGAGAAAGGCGTGATGCTGCAGACGCTGGACTCTCTGTGGAAAGAGCACCTGGCGGCGATGGACTACCTGCGTCAGGGTATCCACCTGCGTGGCTATGCGCAGAAAGATCCGAAGCAGGAATACAAGCGTGAGTCCTTCTCCATGTTTGCGTCTATGCTGGAGTCACTGAAGTACGAAGTGATCAGCACCCTGAGCAAGGTTCAGGTGCGTATGCCGGAAGAAGTGGAAGCGATGGAGCAGCAGCGTCGTGAAGAAGCCGAGCGTCTGGCACAAATGCAACAGCTGAGCCACCAGACCGACGACAGCGAAGCCGCAGCGGCGATCGCCGCGCAGACCGGCGATCGTAAAGTGGGTCGTAACGATCCGTGCCCGTGTGGCTCCGGTAAAAAGTACAAGGCGTGCCACGGGCGTCTGAGCTAAGTTCATAAAAAACCAAAAAGGCGCAGACATCTGCGCCTTTTTTATGGAAGTGACAATATGAAAATACTGCAAATTGCCGTCGGGATTATTCGCAACCCGCAAAACCAAATCTTTATCACCCAGCGTGCTGCCGACGCCCATATGGCGAACAAATGGGAGTTCCCTGGCGGAAAAATTGAGGCTGGTGAAACGCCGGAAGCGGCGCTGGTTCGGGAACTTCAGGAAGAAGTCGGAATTACACCGCTTGACGCAACGTTGTTTGATAAGCTCGAATATCAGTTCCCGGACAGGCACATTACGCTGTGGTTCTGGCTGGTGGAAAGCTGGGAAGGTGAACCCTGGGGTAAAGAGGGGCAGCCGGGTAACTGGGTGAAGCTTCAGGATAGTGATGCCGACAAATTCCCGCCGGCCAACGAGCCTGTGATCCTGCGGCTCGTTGCACAACAGTAGGCCTGCTAAGCGACGCGCCAGCAGGCTTTACAGATTACTGCTGGTTTTCACTCCAGTCGTCGCTGTCCGAGAGATCGCCTTTGCTCGGAATGCGTTTCTCTTCCGCCGCCCATTCTCCCAGGTCAATAAGCTGACAGCGTTTGCAGCAGAATGGGCGGAACGGACTCACTTCGCCCCAGACAACAGTTTTGCCGCAGGTAGGGCAGCTTACGGTGGTGACATCAGACATCGGCACTCCTTAACAACAGGCCAGTTCAAAATCGAGGCGTTCCGGCACGGTACCATTTTCGCTGTCCAGCGGCATAAAGCGGATCGCAAAGCGGCTCTTATGCCCGGAAATTTGCGGATAAAGCTGTTCGCCAAGCGATAAATTCAGGCGCAGAAGATCGGCATCATCTCCGTTGTCCTGGTAGAAACCATTCAGGCTGGTTTGCTTGCGGAACGGCGCTGAGTTACGGATCAGATCGAGGATCAGCGACAGCGTCTGGTGCATTGGCTCCAGGCTTGCCAGCCAACTGTTTACCTGCGCGTCACGCTGCGCCTGTGGCATATGTAGCCACATATGCAGCGTCGGCAGGTCGAAGCTACAGCAGCCGCCAGGAATGCTCAGACGCTGACGCACCAGGCCAATCAGTCGATCTTCACGCAAAAATTGCCCGACGCGCGGTGCGGCCATCAGAACGGCGCTACTGCTCTTTAACTGCTGGCGGAGCGCGTCGATACGGCTCTGATCTACGCCGGGGACCTCTGTCCATGCCTGTAATTTACGCTGCTGGCGCTCCAGCTCTTTGAGTAATTCTGTGCGGACATCGCCGCGTTCAATCACATCCAGCAGATCGCCTACGTTGCGGAAGAAGTGCAACGCCGTGGCATGATCGTTTACAGGCAGATGTTGTGAAAGTTGTTGAATAAGGAATTCAATGCGCAGCCAGGTGCGCATTTTTTCGTTGAGCGGATGCTCAAAAAGGATGTGTGTCGACATTATGGTTTTTCCTGTGCAACGGCCTGCGCGGCGAACGTCAGATACTGCGCGTGCAGACGGGCAACATCCGATGCAATGGCATCTGGTGCGCCGTTATTATCAATAACATCATCCGCCACGGCAAGGCGCTGAGCGCGCGTAGCCTGAGCGGCAAGAATTTGTTCAGCATGCTCCCGCGAGACGCGATCGCGCGTCATGGTTCTCTGGATTTGCGTTTCGGGTGCGACATCAATCACCAGGACCCGATCGGCTTTCTTCTGCAGCTGGTTTTCAACCAGAAGCGGAACCACCCACAGGACATATGGCGAGCGGGCTGCGGCTATCTGACGCTGAGTTTCCTGGTGGATGATGGGGTGGAGCAGGGCATTAAGCCAGGCTTTTTCCGCAGAATCAGAAAAAATACATTCGCGAAGCTGACGGCGATTCAGTGTGCCATCGGGATTGATGCTTGCCTGACCAAAATGTTCTGCGATGGCCTTTAGCGCGGGTGTATTAGGCTCTACCACCTGGCGGGCAATAATATCGGCATCGATAATCGTGATGCCCAAACGAGAAAACGCGTCCGCAACGGTACTTTTGCCACTACCGATGCCGCCGGTTAATGCGACGATATACCCCATTAAATCAAATCCTGGGAATTATTCATTATTAAAATCAGTTGATTAAAAATCGTAGATGCGCCAGTCACTGTTTAGCCCTGTTTACCGGCTTTTTACCAGGTAAATTTATAGGATTGTAGCGTAAAAAAAGAGAATTTCGCAGTCTTGCGGAGCAGGTATTAGTGCGTATGATAGCGTCACTGGAGTTGTGCTTTTAACATATTTGCCTCTAACCCCAGGAATCCGCACATGCGTATCGAAGAAGATCTGAAGTTAGGTTTCAAAGACGTTCTTATCCGCCCTAAACGCTCTACACTGAAAAGTCGCTCAGACGTTGAACTCGAACGTCAATTCACCTTTAAGCATTCCGGTCAGACCTGGTCTGGCGTGCCGATCATCGCTGCCAACATGGATACTGTGGGAACCTTTGAGATGGCAACCGCGCTGGCACAGTTCGACATTCTTACCGCCGTTCACAAACATTACAGTCCTGAAGAGTGGGATGCGTTTGTTGCGTCCGCCTCTGCTGATGTGGTGAAGCACGTGATGGTCTCCACCGGCACCTCCGATGCGGATTTCGAGAAGACCAAACAGATCCTGAAGGCTAACCCGGCACTCAACTTCGTTTGTATTGACGTGGCGAACGGTTACTCCGAGCACTTCGTGCAGTTCGTCAGCAAGGCGCGTGAGGCCTGGCCGACGAAAACCATCATCGCGGGCAACGTAGTGACCGGTGAAATGTGTGAAGAGCTGATCCTCTCCGGTGCCGATATTGTGAAAGTGGGCATTGGTCCGGGTTCCGTATGCACCACGCGCGTTAAAACCGGCGTCGGTTATCCGCAGCTCTCCGCCGTCATTGAATGTGCCGACGCGGCGCACGGGCTGGGCGGCCAGATCATCAGCGACGGCGGTTGCACCATGCCGGGTGATGTCGCAAAGGCCTTCGGCGGCGGCGCAGACTTTGTGATGCTCGGCGGTATGCTGGCAGGCCACGAAGAGAGCGGTGGTACCGTTGTTGAAGAGAACGGCGAGAAATTTATGCTGTTCTACGGCATGAGTTCTGAATCCGCGATGACCCGTCACGTCGGTGGCGTGGCAAAATATCGTGCGGCGGAAGGTAAAACCGTGAAGCTGCCTCTGCGCGGCCCGGTTGAATACACCGCGCGCGATATCCTCGGTGGCCTGCGCTCGGCCTGCACCTACGTTGGGGCATCCCGCCTGAAAGAACTGACGAAACGTACGACGTTTATTCGCGTTCAGGAACAGGAAAACCGCGTATTCAACAGCCTGTAATGGCTTATGCTGGCGCATGCCCGTGCGCCAGCACTGTTCAGCACTAACCCGCACTCATTGCATCTCCCAGATGGAAAATCGGCAGGTACATTGCCACCACCAGCGTGCCGATGATGACCCCTGTCACAATCAGAAGCACTGGCTCGAGAAGTGCCGCCAGATTATCTGCCCGTTGAAAGGTCTGTTCCGTGTGATGTCGGGCGAGGTTTGCCAGCATGATGTCCAGCGCACCTGACATTTCACCGGTTCGTAAAAGCTGAATACACAGTGGGGTAAAGGTGGCCACTTTCTGAAAGGATGACCAGACGGGGAGGCCTTTTTCAATATCCTCCCGAACGCTGCGAAGTATTCCTCGCCAGTAACAACTTTCCACGGTCTCCTCTGCGCTCTCCAGACCCTGTAAAAAGGGAATACCGGCCTGCTGCGTCAGTGACAGTACTGTAAAGATGTGTCCCAGCTTTTGGCCTTTTGCCAGCGCGCCCATCACGGGCGTATGGTTCAGCATGCGCTGCCAGCGAGGGTTCTGCCGCAGAGCCCAGGCGGTGGCTAAGAGCGCTATTAATGCGACAAACAACACGAGGGCGTATGACCGCATAAATGCGGCCATCCCCATGACCATTTGCGTCAGCATCGGGAGCGGCGTGTTAAACGTTTTGTAGATCGCGGCAAACTCGGGCAAGACCAGAATGACCATCGCCAGCACTACGAGAAGGGCCAGGGTCAGGACGATTGCCGGATAGCGCAGCGCCTTTTTCACTTTCGCACTGAGCTGCTGCTGCGCTTTTTGCTGCTGCGCGAGCTGGCTGCAGCACTCCTCCAGTTTCCCAGTGAGCTCACCGGTTTTCACCATCGAGACATGCAGTGGGCTAAACACCGCTGGCCACTTTTTTAGCGACTCAGAAAAGGGAGAGCCCTCACTGAGCTCATCGGCAATGCTTTGCAGCAGTGCCTGCCACGGTTTTAACGGATGTTGCTCTGCCAGCATCTGCAGGCTGTGGGACAATGTTAGCCCCGCCTGCAGAAGCGTTGCGAGCTGGCGAAACATCTCGTAGCAGTGATGTGGCCGCCAGCGGTGTCGATGAGCGCATCGGGTCAGCGCCAGAGGATGGAGATCGCTACGCATCAGCCTGGTGAAGGCGGCATTCCGGTCTGTGGCCCAGAGTGTCCCGCTTCTGGATTCTCCTTCCTGGGTGAGCGCTCGCCAGCGCCAGAGCTGATTAGCAGCCATCCGGCATTCCCAGCACGCGCACCAGCTCTTCGATCGAGGTCAGCCCTTGTTCGACGGCCATGCAGCCGTGCTCAAAAAGAGAAATCATTCCCGCCTGCCGGGCGCTCGCCTCTATCACTTCGATTCCCGCCCCGCTGGCAATGGCCTGACGCAGAGCATTGTCGATCGCCAGTACTTCAAAAATGGCCACGCGACCATAAAAACCGTGATAACACCGCTCGCAGCCGGTGGGCTGCCAGCGTGGAAGCGGTCTGGGCCATACGGCGCGCGGTAATTCAGCATTGTCGCTGGCTTCCCGGCGACAATGCGGGCACAAACGCCGGACCAGTCGCTGGGCAATCACCATCGACAGCGCGGAAGATATCATCCAGCGCGCGACGCCCATCTGCTCCAGGCGAATCAGGGTTTCCGTCGTCGAGTTGGTGTGCAGCGTTGACAGCACCAGATGGCCGGTCTGGGCTGCATTAATGGCAATTTCTGCCGTTTCACCGTCACGGATTTCACCGACCATAATGATGTCTGGATCCTGACGTAGCAGCGCCCTCAGCACGCTCTGAAATGTTAAACCCGCCCGGGGATTAATCTGCGTCTGGTTTAATCCCGCAAGGGGGATCTCAATGGGATCCTCCACGCTACAGATGTTGACGTCAGGGGTGTTACGCGCCTGCAGCGCGCTGTACAGCGTCACGGTTTTGCCGCTGCCGGTAGGGCCGGTGACCAGAATCAGCCCCTGCGGCTGGTGGAGAACCTCATTGAAACAGGCCAATTGTTCTACGCTCATACCAAGCGCTTTCGGCTCAAGAGCCTGCTGAACCTGATGCAGCAGACGCAGCACAATTTTCTCGCCACCGCTGCAGGGAAGCGTCGCGATCCGAAACGAGACCGGCTCGTTTGCCAGCTCAATCGTAAACTGACCGTCCTGAGGTAAACGACGTTCTGCAATATCCAGGTTACCCAGTACCTTTAAACGCGCGCTGAACAGGCTTGCCAGCGAGGCGGAAAGCGGAGGCTGGGGGCAAAGAACCCCGTCGATGCGTAAACGGATCTGGCATACGTGCTCCATCGGTTCGATATGAATGTCGGAGGCGCGTTGGTTGATTGCCTGCTGCAGCGTGTGGTTGAGAATATCCACCGACGAGTGTGTTTGCGAAACAACGGGCAGATGCGATTGTGACGTTAGCTGCCGGTGTTTTTCCATGCGCTCAGCGCTCCAGCACTCAATATCAATCCGTTTCTGAGTCGCGAAGCGTAGCGCCTCCATGAGTTCAGCCGCGGGGCTGCCCACGACGGCGATGCTGACCATGTCACTGTCGCTGGTCAGCAGCAGAGCGTGATGGCGCTGACAAAGCGCCACGAGTTGATCGGTATTCATTATCCGCTCCTCAGTTATTGTCGAAGCGGAAAACGTCTTCGCAGGCCTGTTTCAGGGCGCTGTCAGTACTGATGTTGCAGTCGCGCGTCCAGCCCGTCATCCCGTTGCCGTCGTTCCACCGTGGCGTCATGGTTACCGTCAGCCCGTTAAGACTCTCCTGTCCTGTTAAGGTCACGGTCCCTTTCGCCACGCTCATTCCTGAAACGTAGCGTGTCGTGGTGGGGGAAGGGATACCGTTACTGCCAGCGTCGCAGCTCTCCACGCCACCGTGATCCAGTGCGCAAAGCTCAATGGCCGTACGGTAGGGAACAAAGGTTTGCAGCATATCGGTCAGCGCCGCCTTGCGCAGGTAGTTCTGATAGGCGGGAACGCCAATAGCGCTCAGAATTGCAATAATGCCAATGACCACCATCAGCTCAATGAGTGTGAATCCTTGTTGTCTGTCCATATCTGCTCCTTATGCAAAGTGGCGCTACTTTGTCAGCAGGAAAGAGCAGAAACGAGAGGCAAAAAACGGAACGGGAAGGAGGCTTCAGAGAATTTATTTAGTGTTGCAGGGAAGAACAGCGGATCTGCGAGCGGGGCTGAAATTCCCCTCTCCGGGTGGAGAGGGGAGAATGCGTTATTTGAAGCGCATCGAGAGGTCGAGGGCGCGAACGTGTTTGGTCAGCGCGCCGACGGAGATGTAATCCACGCCGGTTTCGGCGAATTCACGGATCGTTTCGAAAGTGACGTTCCCCGATACTTCAAGCTGGGCCCGGCCGTTAGTCAGTTTTACCGCCTCGCGCATCTGCTCTGTTTCGAAGTTATCAAGCATGATGATATCGGCCCCGGCCTTAATCGCCTGCTCCAGCTCTTCCAGACTTTCGACCTCTACCTCAACGGGCACATCCGGGTGCAGCCAGAAGGCCTTCTCTACCGCCTGACGCACGGAGCCAGAGGCAATAATATGGTTTTCTTTAATCAGGAAGGCGTCGGATAAGCCCAGACGATGGTTTGCGCCACCGCCGCACAGCACCGCATACTTCAGCGCCGTGCGCAGGCCCGGCAGCGTTTTGCGGGTATCCAGCAGCTGGGTGCGGGTGCCGGCCAGCAGGTCAACGTAGCGACGCACTTCACTGGCCACGCCTGAGAGCGTTTGTACAAAATTGAGCGCGGTACGTTCGCCGGTCAGCAAGACGCGGGAAGGACCGTCCAGTTCGAACAGCGGCTGGTTGGCCGTAACTGCATCGCCGTCTTCAACGTGCCAGGTCACCTGCACATCATCGCCCGCCAGTTGAGTAAAGACTTCTTCAACCCAACGCTTGCCGCAAAAGACGCCGTCTTCACGGGTGATAATGACCGCGTGCGAGCGTGTCTCTTTTGGCAACAATTGTGCGGTAATATCCTTATCAGCGTTAACGTCACCACCCAGATCTTCTTTCAAAGCATGGGAGACGCTTGCCGGAATATCCATATTAATACGTTCCAGAAGCGCTTCACGTCGGTGGTCGGGGTTGTAGCGGCGAGGCGGCATGATAAAACTCCAAATTGGTAACGAATCATAATATTGAAACATGCTACTCTGAACCGAGTCATTGCACCATACAGAAGGAGTTCCAGCATGTTGTTAGAAAACGGATGGCTGGTGGATGCGCGGCGTGTGCCCTCGCCGCACCACGATTGCCGCCCGGAGGATGAAAAGCCCACACTGCTGGTGGTTCATAATATTAGTCTCCCGCCGGGTGAATTTGGCGGCCCGTGGATCGATGCGTTATTCACGGGAACGATTGATCCCGATGCTCATCCCTTCTTTGCTGAAATTGCACATCTGCGCGTATCGGCTCACTGTCTGATTCGTCGCGATGGTGAAGTGGTTCAGTATGTTCCCTTTGATAAGCGCGCCTGGCATGCCGGCGTGTCGATGTATCACGGGCGCGAACGGTGCAACGATTTTTCTATCGGGATCGAACTGGAAGGCACGGATACGACGCCCTACACCGATGCACAGTATGAACAGCTAGCTGCAGTGACCCGCACGCTTATTGGACTCTACCCGGCTATCGCCGAAAATATTACGGGACACAGTGATATAGCCCCGGAGAGAAAAACCGACCCCGGCCCGGCCTTTGACTGGCCCCGGTTTCGCGCCATGCTCACCGCGTCGTCAGAATAAGGAGATACCATGACGTTGTTTACCATGCTGCTGGTTATCATCGCTGAACGCCTGTTCAAGCTCGGCGAGCACTGGCATCTGGATCACCGGCTGGAGGTTTTATTCCGCCGTATCAAACATTTTTCCATGCTGCGCACGCTGCTGATGATGGCAGGAGTGATGGTCATTACGTTCCTGCTTCTGCGCTCGCTGTACGGACTCTTTTTCAACGTGCCGCTGCTGGTGGTGTGGATCCTGCTTGGGGTGCTGTGCATTGGTGCGGGCAAGGTGCGTTTACACTATCACGCCTACCTTAAAGCCGCCTCCCGTGACGATGCGCATGCGCGCGGTGCCATGGCGAGCGAGCTGACGATGATCCACGGCGTGCCGCCGGACTGCGACGAGCGCGAATTCCTGCGCGAGCTGCAAAACGCGCTGCTGTGGATTAACTTCCGTTACTATCTTGCGCCGCTGTTCTGGTTCGTGGTGGGCGGCCCTTGGGGGCCGGTACTGCTGATGGGATATGCGTTCCTGCGCGCCTGGCAGACCTGGCTTGCCCGCTATCTGACGCCGCATGAACGTTTGCTGTCCGGCATCGATGCCATCCTGCACGTGCTCGACTGGCTCCCGGTGCGTCTGGTAGGCGTGGTGTACGCGTTAATTGGTCACGGTGAAAAGGCGCTGCCAGCATGGTTCGCTTCTCTTGCCGATCGTCATACGTCACAGTACCAGGTGCTAACGCGTCTGGCGCAGTTCTCGCTGGCGCGTGAGCCGCATACCGACAAGATTGAAACGCCGAAAGCCGCTGTCTCCATGGCGAAAAAAACGTCGTTTGTGGTGGTGGTTATCGTGGCGCTGCTGACTATCTACGGCACGCTGGTGTAAGCCAGCGCGCCGCAAAGGCTAAAGCGTATCCGCAGGCGGGATGCCGAAATCAGGCATCCCGTTTTCATTCCAGCGGACAAGCTTCAGGCGGGTATGACGATTCGGATCGTACAGCGGGTCGCCCTCAATTTCGGTGTAATTCCGCGCGTGATACACCAGCACATCTTCTCCTGCCGGCGTTTGCGTAAAGCTGTTGTGCCCCGGGCCGAACTGGCGGTTTTCGTAGCTGGTAACGAATACGGGGCGCGGGGATTTGTGCCAGTTTGCAGGTTTTTTCGGATCGGCATTCAGGTCTATCCACAGCAGCCCCATGCAGTAGTTCTCGTCGGTGGCGCTGGCGGAATAGCTGATAAACAGCTTATCACCGTGAACCAACACCGCCGGGCCTTCGTTAACCCAAAATCCGCGACACTCCCAGTCATACTCCGGTTTGCTGAGCATCACCGGCTCGCCTTTTAGCGTCCACGGGTTCGCCATTTCGCACAGATAAAGGTTGGAGTTCCCGGTGATATCCGGCGCCTTTTGCGCCCACAGATACCAGCGTTTCCCCTGATGCACAAAGGTGGTAGCGTCCAGGGCGAAGGTATCGAACGGGGTTTGGATTTGCCCTTTTTCCACCCACGCGCCGGTAAGCGGATCGCTGTCGGTACATTCAATGGCAAACATGCGGTGCTGGAACATCCCGAGCGCGTCGAGCGCCTGGGTGTGCGTCGCGGCAAAGTAGATGTACCACTTTCCGTCAATGTGGTGCAGTTCCGGTGCCCAAATCAGCTGGCTCATCGGGCCGGTCTCTGGTTTACGCCAGACCACCACTTCTTCGGCATGACGTAATCCTTCCAGCGACGCTGCGCGGCGGATCGCCAGCCTGTCGTACTGCGGCACGGAGGCGATAAAATAGTACTGCCCCTCGTGGCGTAAAATATACGGATCGGCGCGTTGTTCAATAAACGGGTTTGGCCAGGTTTGCATTCGGCTTTCCTTATTTAGTCTCAGCGGCGTTGAGTTCCCGATAATCGTTTAGCTCGCGGTAGTTGGTGCGACGCTTCTCCAGATCGGCCTGGATCTGCTTCATGGTTTCGCGATCCACCTTCAGCAGACGCACCACGCCAGCGGTAATCAAGTACCCAACGCCGGGAATGACGGTAAAGAGCAGCACGATCCCGTTAATGGCGTCCGCGCTCTGCGCTTTTGCTCCCGCGTCGTAGCCGTACCAGGAGAGCAGGAAGCCGACCATCGCCCCGGCAATCGCCAGCCCCAGCTTCAGGAAGAAGATGTTGCCGGAGAAGCTGATCCCGGTGATGCGCTTACCGGTCTTCCACTCGCCGTAGTCGTCCACGTCGGCCATCAGCGACCAGTGCAGCGGAGACGGGATCTGGTGCAGGATATTCAGAAGGACGTAGAGCACCACGATGGTGACGGTGGCTTTCGGATCGAAGAAATAAAAGGCGCAGGAGAAAATCGCCAGCACGATATTGGTCCAGAAGAAGACCTTCAGTTTACACCAGCGGTCGGTCAGCACTTTTGCCAGCACGCTGCCGAACATCATGCCGACAACGCCCAGGCTAATAAACAGCGTGGCGAAGTGGGTGCTCTGGCCCATTACCCAGGTAACGTAATACATGGTTGCCGCCATGCGGATAAAGCCCGGGCAGACGTTGCACAGCGTCAGGAGCAGAATGCGCACCCACTGGTCGTTCTTCCACACGTCTTTGAGATCGTTTTTCAGCTCGTCGTTGGTCTGCACCGCCGGACGCACGCGTTCGCGCACGGTGGCGAAACAGAACAGGAACATACAGGTCCCAATCAGCGCCAGCACGGTCATCGCCATCTGATAGCCTTTGGCTTTGTTATCCCCGCCAAACCAGTCGGCCATCGGCAGCAGCGTTAATGAGAGCAGCAGCGTGGCGATACCGACCAGCACGAAGCGATACGACTGGCAGGCCACTCGCTCTTTTGGATCGTTGGTGATCACCCCGCCGAGCGAGCAGTAGGGAATGTTGATGGCCGTATAGGTCAAAGAGAGCAGGAAGTAGGTGACAAACGCATAGATAACTTTGCTGTTATAGCTCCACTCTGGCGTGGTGAACATCAGGATGCTGAACAGCGCATAGGGGAAAGCGATCCACAGCAGCCATGGACGAAACCGGCCATATTTGCTGCGGGTACGGTCGGCAATCGCGCCCATGATCGGGTCCGTTACGGCGTCAATCACGCGAACGGACAGCAGCAGCACGCCGACCAGCGCAGGGGCGAGGCCAAAAATATCCGTATAAAAATAGTTAACAAACAGCATGATGGCGCCAAAGATAATGTTGCATCCGGCGTCGCCCATCCCATAGCCGATCTTTTCTTTTACTGACAGTTTGTTGTTATCCATCGACAGCTCTCCGGTTTACGGTATGGAGAGAATTATTCGCTGGCAAAGGAATATATGCGTTGCAGTATCAGGGCGGTGATATGGATAAATGCGCTGTGGGCGTGAAAGTGTGAGGAAGATAACAACGCGCGGCACCCGCAAAAGCAGGCGCCGCGGAGAGAGGCTTAGTGTGCTTTCATAGCATTACGGCTTTTCTGACTGAAGAGATAGCCCACGCCAAGAATCGCAATCCAGACCGGGATCAGGTAGACGGAAATCGCCATACCCGGCGTGATCAGCATGATCACCAGCACGGCGGCCATGAACAGCAGGCAGATCCAGTTACCCAGCGGATAGAGCAGGGCAGGGAAGCGCGTGGTGACGCCCTGCTGCTGTTTCGCGCGGCGGAACTTGATGTGCGCCAGGCTGATCATCGCCCAGTTGATGACCAGGGCAGAGACCACCAGCGCCATCAGCAGGCCAAACGCCGATTCCGGTGCCATGTAGTTAATGAGTACGCACAGCGCGGTCACGACCGCCGAAACCAGAATTGTGTTTACCGGCACGCCGCGTTTATCGACGTTGAGCAGCGCTTTTGGCGCGTTACCCTGCTGGGCGAGGCCGAACAGCATGCGGCTGTTGCAGTATACGCAGCTGTTGTAAACGGAGAGCGCTGCGGTCAACACCACGATGTTCAGGGCGTTGGCGACAAAAGTGTCGCCCAGCTCGTGGAAGATCAGCACAAACGGACTGGTGTCGGCGGTGACGCGCGTCCACGGCAGCAGAGAGAGCAGCACGGCCAGCGAGCCCACGTAGAAGATCAGAATACGGTAGATAACCTGGTTAGTGGCTTTTGGAATGCTCTGCTCCGGGTTGTCGGCTTCTGCGGCGGTGATGCCCACCAGCTCCAGACCGCCGAAGGAGAACATGATAATGGCCATCATCATCACCAGACCTGTCATGCCGTGAGGCAGGAAGCCACCCTGTTCCCAGAGGTTGCGCACGGTCGCCTGCGGGCCGCCGTTACCGCTAAACAGCAGCCAGCCGCCAAAGATAATCATCGCCACAACGGCAATGACCTTGATGATAGCGAACCAGAACTCCATCTCCCCGAACACTTTAACGTTGGTCAGGTTAATGGCGTTGATAATGACGAAGAAGGCTGCAGCAGAAGCCCAGGTTGGGATCTCGGGATACCAGAACTGAATGTATTTCCCGACGGCGGTCAGCTCGGCCATGGCAACCAGAACGTACAGCACCCAGTAGTTCCAGCCCGAGGCGAAACCAGCAAAGCTGCCCCAGTATTTATAGGCGAAGTGGCTGAAGGAGCCTGCGACCGGCTCTTCTACGACCATTTCACCGAGCTGGCGCATGATCAGAAAAGCAATGAAACCCGCAATCGCGTAACCCAAAATAATACCTGGACCGGCAGACTGGATAACGGATGCGCTGCCCAGAAACAGGCCGGTACCAATCGCACCGCCCAGTGCGATGAGTTGAATATGGCGGTTTTTAAGCCCGCGCTTTAGCTGATCGCCGTGCTGTTGAGCTTCCATTTGAAACCTCGTGTGTGGTTGTTATGTTCACGCTGAGCGTGTGTAATTATGAAAATCCATATTCTGTATTTATTTCTTTACGGTTAACGAGACCGAAAAAAGCGGAGATGACTTCCGTAAGCGCCAGAATAGTGGTAAGTGCCTGCGAATGCACCTGCTTTATGAAGGGGTGATGACGACTTGAATAAAAAGAAAGCATTTGTAAATTGGCCCGCTCGTTGTTCCTTTCCCAACCTATAGAATAGAAATGCACCATAAGTGGGCGAATTTTCATTATTTGCTTTGTTGAATCGCTTCAGATTGCAAAAACCCTCGTTTCATTATGGTTAAAACTCCCTCTTTGGGAGTAATCAGCTCATTTGTGCAAAGTTACATTTCTGAAACGTTATTTCTGTAAGGTTGTTAAAATGTGCAGGGTTTACTGATTTCAATCAAAACCAATATGGACAGAAGGTGAATACTTTGTTACTTTAGCGATACGAAATAGAAATTGGTAAGACCAATTGACTCCGGGCAAAAAGGCGTAAGACAGGGAATATGGCCTACAGCAAAATTCGCCAACCAAAACTATCTGATGTGATTGAGCAGCAGCTGGAGTTTTTAATCCTCGAAGGGACTCTGCGCCCGGGTGAGAAACTTCCACCAGAACGCGAGCTGGCAAAACAGTTCGACGTTTCACGTCCCTCTCTGCGTGAGGCGATTCAACGTCTCGAAGCAAAGGGCTTGCTGCTTCGTCGCCAGGGCGGCGGAACCTTTGTACAAAACAGCCTGTGGCAGAGCTTCAGCGATCCGCTGGTAGAACTTCTCTCTGACCACCCAGAATCCCAGTTTGACCTGCTTGAGACCCGTCACGCGCTGGAAGGTATTGCGGCCTATTACGCCGCCCTTCGCAGCACTGATGAAGATCGCGTGCGTATCCGCGAACTACATCAGGCCATTGAACGGGCACAGCACTCCGGCGATTTAGACGCCGAGTCCAGCGCCGTCGTCCAGTATCAAATCGCCGTCACCGAAGCGGCCCACAACGTGGTGCTCCTCCATCTGCTACGCTGCATGGAGCCGATGCTGGCCCAGAACGTTCGTCAAAATTTTGAATTGTTGTATGCCCGTCGGGAGATGCTCCCACTGGTAAGCAACCATCGCACCCGAATATTCGAGGCGATAATGGCCGGGGAACCGGAGCAGGCGCGCGAAGCGTCGCACCGTCATCTGGCTTTCATTGAGGAAATCTTGCTGGACCGCAGCCGTGAACAATCGCGTCGCGAACGTTCATTACGCCGCATACAGCAACGAAAGGATTAAGCGCCAGGTACTTTTAGAGCGCGGCAACTAAACGCAGAACCTGTCTTATTGTGTTCTTGCCCAAGAGCACAATGGGACAGGTTCCAGACAAATCAACGTATTAGATAGATAAGGAATACCCCCATGTCAGAACGTCTCCAAAATGACGTGGATCCGATCGAAACTCGCGACTGGCTACAGGCGATCGAATCGGTCATCCGTGAAGAAGGTGTTGAGCGCGCTCAGTATCTGATTGATCAGCTGCTTTCTGAAGCCCGCAAAGGCGGTGTGAAGGTTGCTTCAGGTGCAGGGGCTAGCAACTACGTAAACACGATTGCCGTCGAAGACGAACCGGAATACCCGGGCAATCTGGATCTGGAACGTCGTATCCGTTCTGCAATCCGCTGGAACGCCATCATGACCGTTCTGCGCGCATCCAAGAAAGACCTGGAACTGGGTGGTCACATGGCGTCCTTCCAGTCTTCTGCGACCGTTTACGAAGTGTGCTTCAACCACTTCTTCCGTGCAGCGAACGAGAAAGACGGCGGCGATCTGGTGTACTTCCAGGGCCACATCTCTCCGGGCATCTATGCACGTGCCTTCCTGGAAGGTCGTCTGACTGAAGAGCAGATGAACAACTTCCGTCAGGAAGTTCACGGTAAAGGTCTGTCTTCTTACCCGCACCCTAAACTGATGCCTGAATTCTGGCAGTTCCCGACCGTATCTATGGGTCTGGGCCCAATCGGCGCGATCTACCAGGCTAAATTCCTGAAGTATCTGGAACACCGTGGTCTGAAAGACACCTCTGAGCAGACCGTTTACGCCTTCCTGGGCGACGGCGAAATGGATGAGCCAGAATCGAAAGGCGCGATCACCATCGCGACCCGTGAGAAGCTGGACAACCTGTGCTTCATCATCAACTGTAACCTGCAGCGTCTGGATGGTCCGGTAACCGGTAACGGCAAGATCATCAACGAACTGGAAGGCATCTTCGCAGGTGCTGGCTGGAACGTGATCAAAGTCATGTGGGGCGGTCGTTGGGATGAGCTGCTGCGTAAAGACACCAGCGGTAAGCTGATCCAGCTGATGAACGAAACCGTTGACGGTGACTACCAGACCTTCAAATCCAAAGACGGTGCCTACGTGCGTGAGCACTTCTTCGGCAAATATCCAGAAACCGCAGCCCTAGTTGCAGACTGGACTGATGAGCAGATCTGGGCCCTGAACCGCGGTGGTCACGATCCGAAGAAAGTCTACGCTGCACTGAAAAAAGCGCGCGAAACCAAAGGTAAAGCGACTGTAATCCTGGCCCACACCATCAAAGGTTACGGCATGGGTGATACCGCAGAAGGTAAAAACATCGCTCACCAGGTTAAGAAAATGAACATGGACGGCGTGCGTTATATCCGCGACCGTTTCAACGTTCCAGTGACCGATGAGCAGGTAGAAAACCTGTCTTACATCACCTTCCCTGAAGGTTCTGAAGAGCACAAGTACCTGCACGAACGTCGTCAGGCGCTGAAAGGCTACCTGCCAGCTCGTCAGCCTAACTTCACCGAGAAGCTGGAACTGCCAGCGCTGGAAGACTTCTCTCAGCTGCTGGAAGAGCAGAACAAAGAGATCTCTACCACTATCGCTTTCGTTCGTGCCCTGAACGTAATGCTGAAGAACAAGTCGATCAAAGATCGTCTGGTTCCGATCATCGCCGACGAAGCGCGTACTTTCGGTATGGAAGGTCTGTTCCGTCAGATCGGTATCTACAGCCCGAACGGCCAGCAGTACACCCCGCAGGACCGTGAGCAGGTTGCATACTACAAAGAAGACGAGAAAGGTCAGATCCTGCAGGAAGGTATCAACGAGCTGGGCGCAGGCGCATCCTGGCTGGCTGCTGCGACCTCTTACAGCACCAATAACCTGCCGATGATCCCGTTCTACATTTACTACTCCATGTTCGGGTTCCAGCGTATCGGTGACCTGTGCTGGCAGGCAGGCGACCAGCAGGCTCGCGGCTTCCTGGTAGGCGGTACGTCCGGTCGTACGACCCTGAACGGTGAAGGTCTGCAGCACGAAGATGGCCACAGCCATATTCAGTCTCTGACTATCCCTAACTGTATCTCTTACGACCCGTCTTACGCGTACGAAGTGGCAGTCATCATGCATGACGGTCTGCAGCGCATGTACGGTGAAGCGCAGGAGAACATTTACTACTACATCACCACCCTGAACGAAAACTACCACATGCCGGCAATGCCAGCAGGTGCCGAGGAAGGTATCCGTAAAGGTATCTACAAACTCGAAACCATCGAAGGTAGCAAAGGTAAAGTTCAGCTGCTGGGCTCCGGCTCTATCCTGCGTCACGTTCGTGAAGCAGCGCAGATCCTGGCGAAAGACTACGGCGTGGGCTCCGATGTGTACTCTGTGACTTCCTTCACTGAGCTGGCGCGTGATGGCCAGGATTGTGAGCGCTGGAACATGCTGCACCCACTGGAAACTCCACGCGTTCCGTACATCGCTCAGGTGATGAACGATGCGCCAGCGGTGGCGTCTACTGACTATATGAAACTGTTCGCTGAGCAGGTTCGTACTTACGTTCCAGCTGATGATTATCGCGTACTGGGTACTGACGGCTTCGGTCGTTCTGACAGCCGCGAAAACCTGCGTCACCACTTCGAAGTTGATGCTTCTTACGTGGTTGTAGCAGCACTGGGCGAACTGGCTAAACGTGGCGAAATCGATAAGAAAGTGGTTGCAGACGCAATTACCAAATTCAACATCGATGCAGAAAAAGTTAACCCGCGTCTGGCGTAAGAGGTAAAAGAATAATGGCTATCGAAATCAATGTACCGGACATCGGGGCTGATGAAGTTGAAATCACCGAGATCCTGGTCAAAGTGGGCGACAAAGTTGAAGCTGAACAGTCGCTGATCACCGTAGAAGGCGACAAAGCCTCTATGGAAGTCCCGTCTCCTCAGGCTGGCATCGTTAAAGAGATCAAAGTCTCTGTTGGCGATAAAACCGAGACTGGCAAACTGATCATGATTTTCGATTCCGCCGACGGTGCAGCAGCTGCTGCACCTGCGCAGGAAGAGAAGAAAGCCGCTCCGGCCGCCGCTGCTCCAGCAGCTGCCGCAGCAGCAAAAGAAGTGAACGTGCCTGACATCGGCGGTGATGAAGTTGAAGTCACTGAGATCCTGGTGAAAGTGGGCGATACCGTTGCGGCCGAGCAGTCACTGATCACCGTAGAAGGCGACAAAGCCTCTATGGAAGTGCCAGCACCGTTTGCGGGTACTGTTAAAGAGATCAAGATCAACACCGGTGACAAAGTGTCTACTGGCTCCCTGATCATGGTCTTCGAAGTGGCGGGTGCAGAAGGCGCTGCCGCGCCTGCACAGGCCGCTGCTCCGGCTCCAGCCGCAGCACCAGCCGCTGCTGGCGGCGCGAAAGACGTTAACGTACCGGACATCGGCGGTGACGAAGTTGAAGTCACCGAAGTGATGGTGAAAGTGGGCGACAAAGTTGCCGCTGAACAGTCACTGATCACCGTTGAAGGCGACAAGGCTTCTATGGAAGTGCCAGCGCCATTCGCGGGTACTGTTAAAGAGATCAAAATCAGCACCGGCGACAAAGTGTCTACCGGCTCTCTGATCATGGTCTTCGAAGTGGAAGGCGCTGCGCCTGCCGCAGCTCCGGCTGCCGCGGCTGCTCCAGCACCGGCTGCTGCACCGGCTCAGGCTGCTAAACCAGCCGCTGCCCCTGCTGCTAAAGCAGAAGGTAAATCTGAGTTCGCTGAAAACGATGCTTACGTCCACGCTACCCCGCTGATTCGTCGCCTGGCGCGCGAATTCGGTGTGAACCTGGCGAAAGTGAAAGGAACCGGCCGTAAGGGTCGTATCCTGCGCGAAGACGTTCA
This sequence comes from Enterobacter sp. 3U4, assembly GCF_057224565.1. Taxonomy (NCBI): domain Bacteria; kingdom Pseudomonadati; phylum Pseudomonadota; class Gammaproteobacteria; order Enterobacterales; family Enterobacteriaceae; genus Enterobacter; species Enterobacter sp. 3U4. The sequence goes on along the minus strand of NZ_CP136665.1, from coordinate 3,172,184 downwards.
GACCTACGTGAAAGACGCGGTGAAACGCGCCGAAGCTGCACCTGCTGCAGCCGCTGGCGGCGGTATCCCGGGCATGCTGCCATGGCCGAAAGTGGACTTCAGCAAGTTCGGCGAAATCGAAGAAGTTGAGCTGGGTCGTATCCAGAAAATCTCTGGTGCGAACCTGAGCCGTAACTGGGTGATGATCCCGCACGTTACGCACTTCGACAAAACCGATATCACCGATCTGGAAGCGTTCCGTAAACAGCAGAACGCCGAAGCTGAGAAGCGCAAACTGGACGTGAAATTCACCCCAGTGGTCTTCATCATGAAAGCGGTTGCTGCGGCTCTGGAACAGATGCCACGCTTCAACAGCTCCCTGTCCGAAGACGGTCAGAAGCTGACGCTGAAGAAATACATCAACATCGGTGTTGCGGTTGATACGCCAAATGGTCTGGTTGTTCCAGTATTCAAAGACGTGAACAAGAAGAGCATCACTGAGCTGTCCCGTGAACTGACCGTGATCTCCAAGAAAGCGCGTGATGGTAAGCTGACTGCCGGCGAAATGCAGGGCGGCTGCTTCACCATCTCCAGCATCGGCGGCCTGGGTACCACCCACTTCGCACCGATTGTGAACGCGCCGGAAGTGGCTATCCTCGGTGTGTCCAAGTCCGCGATGGAGCCGGTGTGGAATGGCAAAGAGTTCGTACCGCGTCTGATGATGCCAATCTCTCTGTCCTTCGACCACCGCGTGATCGACGGTGCTGATGGTGCGCGCTTCATCACCATCATCAACAACACCCTGAGCGACATTCGCCGCCTGGTGATGTAATCGAAAAGCCGGCCAGTCGGCCGGCTTTTTTCTGATAATCTCATGGGGTTTGTGAGGTTATTGGCGAAAGCGACAATTCGTGAGCCGTTTGTTGTTTCAAAATTGTTAACAATTTTGTAAACTGCGGGCGGATAGAACGACCCGGTGGACGACGGGTATAAATTAAGAGGTCATGATGAGCACAGAAATCAAAACTCAGGTCGTAGTACTTGGGGCAGGCCCGGCAGGTTACTCCGCAGCATTCCGCGCCGCGGATTTAGGTCTGGAAACCGTCATCGTAGAGCGTTACAGCACCCTCGGCGGTGTTTGTCTGAACGTCGGCTGTATCCCTTCTAAAGCGCTGCTGCACGTAGCGAAAGTTATCGAAGAAGCCAAAGCGCTGGCTGAACACGGTATCGTCTTCGGCGAGCCGAAAACCGACATCGACAAAATTCGTACCTGGAAAGAGAAAGTTATCACTCAGCTGACCGGCGGTCTGGCGGGTATGGCCAAAGGCCGTAAAGTGAAAGTGGTAAACGGTCTGGGTAAATTCACCGGTGCGAACACCCTGGAAGTGGAAGGCGAAAACGGCAAAACCGTGATCAACTTCGACAACGCGATCATCGCGGCAGGCTCTCGCCCAATCGAACTGCCATTCATTCCACATGAAGATCCACGCGTGTGGGATTCCACCGATGCGCTGGAGCTGAAAACCGTTCCTAAGCGTCTGCTGGTTATGGGCGGCGGTATCATCGGTCTGGAAATGGGTACCGTGTACCATGCGCTGGGTTCAGAGATCGACGTGGTTGAAATGTTCGACCAGGTTATCCCGGCTGCCGACAAAGACATCGTTAAGGTCTTCACCAAACGCATCAGCAAGAAATTCAACCTGATGCTGGAAACCAAAGTGACTGCCGTTGAAGCGAAAGAAGACGGTATTTACGTTTCCATGGAAGGCAAAAAAGCCCCATCCGAACCACAGCGTTACGACGCCGTGCTGGTGGCTATCGGTCGTGTACCGAACGGTAAAAACCTCGACGCTGGCAAAGCTGGCGTGGAAGTGGACGACCGTGGCTTCATCCGCGTTGACAAACAGCTGCGCACCAACGTGCCGCACATCTTTGCTATCGGCGATATCGTCGGTCAGCCAATGCTGGCGCACAAAGGCGTTCATGAAGGTCACGTTGCCGCTGAAGTTATCGCCGGCATGAAGCACTACTTCGATCCGAAAGTGATCCCATCTATCGCGTACACCGAGCCAGAAGTGGCGTGGGTAGGTCTGACCGAGAAAGAAGCGAAAGAGAAAGGCATCAGCTACGAAACCGCCACCTTCCCGTGGGCTGCTTCTGGCCGTGCTATCGCATCCGACTGCGCAGACGGTATGACCAAACTGATCTTCGACAAAGAGACTCACCGTGTGATCGGTGGTGCGATTGTCGGTACCAACGGCGGCGAGCTGCTGGGTGAAATCGGTCTGGCGATCGAAATGGGCTGTGACGCTGAAGACATCGCGCTGACCATCCACGCACACCCGACTCTGCACGAGTCCGTGGGCCTGGCGGCAGAAGTGTTTGAAGGCAGCATCACTGACCTGCCAAACGCGAAAGCGAAGAAGAAATAAGTTTCTTCAGATGAAAAAAGCGGCCAATGGCCGCTTTTTTTATGCGCTGCGTTCAGGGGGCCACAGGCTGCCAGGTTTTATCAGGGCTATAGGCGGCTAGCGCCCGGGCTTTCTGCTCTGAATCGCTGCCGAGATCGGACTGGTACACCTTGTCGTCCTGGTTTATCACAAAGCTCATGACGCCCGTCTGACCATAGCTGACCGGCCAGGCCACCATCGCGAAACCGTTATTATCCGGCAGGATCCGGAAGCGATAGCCGTGATAGCCGGTACCCGGCTCTTTTGGGCTAAATGCCGGTCCGAGCGGACTGGGCGCTTCGCCGGGTGAGGCGGGCCAGTACAAACCGTCTTTCTTCCCTTCCGAGCTGACAATCTTCTGCGCGTATTTCTGGTTCATCGCAAAATAGCTTTGCTGCGCATCAACATAGGCGTGTAAGGCTTCAATGGCGGCAAGTTCGTTACGCCCGATTTCGCGGGTCAGGATCTCTTCCGCCCCTTCTTTGATATCGAATTGCCAGCCGGCGGCGGTTTTGATCACCGGGATGGGAAGCTGCCAGCTGTTATCGCCGACAACAAGATGCGCCGTATCCCCTTCGACAACGGTGTTATGACGGATTTTCCAGTCGCGCAGGAAACGATCGACGGCATCAGGATCAACGCCTTCAGGGGGCAGAAAGTCGCGCCAGTTCTCTCCGAGCAGGTTGCTCATCGCGCGCTCATTATGCTCACTAATGGCTTTGGTCAGCGCATCGGTCGCCTGATCGGGCGTGCTGAAGGACTGCTGCGCCATCGCCGAGGCCGAAAGCATGAACAACACCATTCCACTGAGTAGTTTACTTTTCATGTCGGTTCCCTTAGCGATGTCGAATTTCACGGCGTTCAGCGCGTCCACCAGACGCCTGACGCGGCTGCTGCTGGCGAGCCGCAAGCTGCCTGCTTTGCGCACCGCGCTGCTGCTGCGCCTGCCAGTTCGCCGAGCGGCTGTCGTTGCCGCTCAGCGCATTGGCCCGGGGCTGGCTGTTTCGCTGCTGGAGAGAGCGCTGCTGTGCGGGCTGTGAAACCCGTTTCTCTTGCCTCTGCGCGGTGGTCTGCCGATTTTCACGCTGCTGCGTGGTGGAGCGCTTCGTCGTCTGCGGTTTGGTGTCGTAGCCACGGTAATTATTGCGCTGGGAAATCTGCTTCAGCTGTTCACTTGAGGCCTGACGCTGCACATCTTTCGTGCCGGGACGTGCCGTTTGGGGGAAGGTTTTACCCGTGGACTTTTCCATCTGGCTCAGGGCAGCCTGACGCTGGCTGTCCCGGTTAACCGGTTTTTGCTGCGTTGAGCTTAGCCCGGTAGCCGTGCTGGTGGAGTGGAAACGGTTGTTGAGCTGGTTAGTCGGATAGGGCACGCCTTCACGATAGGCCGGGTTATGCTGCCAGGTACGGTTGGCGTCCGTCAGACGCTGTCCGCTGATTTTATTGAAGTTCTCAACGTTGATATTGATATTGTTGTCACCGTTGCGGTTATAGCCGCCATGATTATCCCAGTCGCCGTCATGATGGTGGTCCCAGTCATCGTCGTCATCCCAGTCGATGTTGCTGAAAATGGCATAGGTTGTGGCGACACCCAGGCTGAAGCCTAAGCCGTTGACGAAGCTGTTGCCAAACTGCTCCCCGGGTGTAGGCGGGAGGTAGGTGGGCGGATAGGCGGTGTTGGGCCAGGTCCCGTAAACCGTATTGGGGTTATAGGTGGGGACGTACACAACCTGCGGATCGGCAGATTCAATTTTGATTACCGTTGGCGCGGGCGCAGACGTAGTTGTGGTTGTCGTCGTTGCCTCGGTGGTGCTGGTTTTGGCTGGTGCCGGTTTTGTCACGGTAGTGACCGTCTGCTGAGGCGTGGATTGTAAAGCGCCTGTCTTCTGTGCCAGCGCGCGCAGGCGTTGAACGGAATCCATTACGTCCTTCGGCTGCGCGAGAAACGCATCGCCCAGATTTTGTACCCACGGCGGGTTTTCACCCATCAGGGACATGAGCTGAGGAAACGCGACCAGCGATTTTACGCTGGGATCCCAGGGCTGGCTGGCAACGGCCTGAATGGCGGCGTCCCCTTCCATTTTAGGGTTGTCTTTTGACCACTGCGCCGCCTGGATCACGTTGGCCGGGTAAGTCGAGGCCATCAGGATTTGCGACAGCAGGGCATCCGGGTAGAGCGCGATGGGGGCAACCCACTGATCGATTTGCGCGGCAGTATAGGTTGGTGCGGCGACAGGGGCGGGCGTTGCTGCTACCGGTGCTGCCGGTGCCGCTGGTTGTTGTGCGACGGGGGCCGGCGCAACGGGTTCCGTTGCACGACTTTTGACAAACATGACGCCTGAGGCGGCAAGCAGCCCGGCACTGCACAGAAGGACGAGCAGATGTGGCTTAAAGGGCAACTTCATAAAATGACTCCAACGAGACAAGCGCTGTGCCGTGAGGCGTTACGGTTGGCGTGAGTATTATTCACCCGTCTTTTACTGTTTTGACTTTTATTGGGAAGCGTCCGGTACGTCCGGATAAAGATTGTGAGTATTTATTACACAATTATATGCGATGCGGGAAAAACCGAAGGGAATTCAGAAGGCCGCTCTTACGAGCGGCCAGCAGCTAGTTGCCGAGGTTGACGACAAACAGCACCGTGATGTCGGATATGTTCCAGCCACCGTGCAGCGCGGTTAGCAGTAAACCGGTCACAACGATCAGCGCAGTGATTCGCATCTCCATTGCGTGCGTTCCTGTAAAGGCTACGCGGGTTCATTCTTCACCGGGAAAGGCAGAACCAGGCAAGTTGGGATTGCCGCGTAGGTTACGGAACTGCTCCCGGGCCCGGTGACTGGTTGCTACACCAGCGAAGCAGGCCGAGAGGAAGAGTAATCGCCTCAGTAGTCATTCTGAAGGCGAAAAATGAAGTGAAACGAATTTTCATTCGAAACAGGAAGGCGCTACGCAAAATTGACATAATGGCTTGCAAGCCAGCGGGGCGTGATGCAAAATTCATTGCGTTGGGGTTGCCGCAAATCTGCCAACACGGTGTGCTACCATCGCAAGGCAACAAATAAACCGCTATCAGGCGGTTTTTTTGTACCCAAAATTCGTCTTGTCTCCCCGCTACACCATGCTTAACGATTCAGCAAATTTTTTAATGTTGCTTTTTTGTAAACGGATTAACACTGTGCAGAAATCCTGCTATGCTGCCCGACGCGGTATCGGGCATTTACCCTACAAACTGCTGTCTCACAGGAGCGTGAAGAGAACGCCCGCCGCATATGACAATGAGAGCGAGGAGAACCGTCGTGCTAGAAGAATACCGTAAGCACGTAGCAGAACGTGCCGCCGAGGGAATTGTACCCAAACCTTTAGATGCAACCCAAATGGCCGCGCTCGTCGAGCTGCTGAAGAACCCGCCTAAGGGCGAAGAAGAATTCCTGTTAGATCTGCTGATCAACCGCGTACCGCCTGGCGTAGATGAAGCTGCCTACGTAAAAGCCGGATTCCTTGCTGCTATCGCCAAAGGCGAAGCCACCTCCCCACTGGTTACTCCTGAAAAAGCCATTGAACTGCTCGGCACCATGCAGGGTGGTTACAACATACATCCGCTGATTGACGCGCTGGATAACGACAAGCTGGCACCGATTGCCGCTAAAGCGCTCTCTTCCACGCTGCTGATGTTCGATAACTTCTACGACGTAGAAGAAAAAGCCAAAGCAGGCAACGTCTATGCGAAGCAGGTGATGCAGTCCTGGGCTGATGCCGAATGGTTCCTGAACCGTCCTGCGCTGGCTGAAAAAATCACCGTTACCGTCTTTAAAGTGACCGGTGAAACCAACACCGATGACCTCTCTCCGGCACCGGACGCGTGGTCTCGCCCGGATATTCCTCTGCACGCCCTGGCAATGCTGAAAAACGCCCGTGAAGGCATTGAGCCGGATCAGCCTGGCAGCGTTGGCCCGATCAAACAGATCGAAGCCCTGCAGAAAAAAGGGTTCCCGCTGGCCTACGTGGGTGACGTTGTGGGTACCGGTTCTTCCCGTAAGTCCGCCACCAACTCCGTGCTGTGGTTCATGGGTGACGACATCCCGCATGTGCCGAACAAACGCGGCGGCGGCCTGTGCCTCGGCGGTAAAATTGCACCGATCTTCTTCAACACCATGGAAGATGCGGGCGCACTGCCGATCGAAGTGGATGTTTCTAACCTGAACATGGGCGACGTGATTGACGTTTACCCGTACAAAGGTGAAGTGCGTAACCACGAAACCAACGAGCTGCTGGCGAGCTTTGAGCTGAAAACCGACGTGCTGATCGACGAAGTGCGCGCCGGTGGCCGTATTCCGCTGATCATCGGCCGTGGCCTGACCACCAAAGCGCGTGAAGCGCTGGGTCTGCCGCACAGTGATGTATTCCGTCAGGCGAAAGACGTGGCGGAAAGCAATCGCGGTTACTCTCTGGCACAGAAAATGGTCGGTCGCGCCTGTGGCGTCGCCGGTGTTCGCCCGGGCGCATACTGCGAGCCGAAGATGACCTCCGTAGGTTCTCAGGACACCACTGGCCCAATGACCCGTGACGAACTGAAAGACCTGGCGTGCCTGGGCTTCTCTTCTGACCTGGTGATGCAGTCCTTCTGCCACACTGCGGCCTATCCGAAGCCGGTTGACGTGACCACGCACCACACGCTGCCAGACTTCATCATGAACCGCGGCGGCGTTTCCCTGCGTCCGGGCGACGGCGTAATCCACTCCTGGCTGAACCGCATGCTGCTGCCGGATACCGTGGGTACCGGCGGTGACTCCCATACCCGTTTCCCAATCGGTATCTCCTTCCCGGCGGGTTCCGGTCTGGTGGCGTTTGCTGCTGCGACCGGCGTAATGCCTCTGGATATGCCGGAATCGGTGCTGGTGCGCTTCAAAGGTAAAATGCAGCCGGGTATCACCCTGCGCGACCTGGTTCACGCGATCCCGCTGTATGCGATTAAACAGGGCCTGCTGACCGTTGAGAAGAAAGGCAAGAAAAACATCTTCTCTGGCCGTATCCTGGAAATTGAAGGTCTGCCGGATCTGAAAGTGGAGCAGGCGTTCGAGCTGACCGATGCCTCCGCCGAGCGTTCAGCTGCGGGCTGTACCATCAAGCTGAACAAAGAGCCGATTGTTGAGTATCTGAACTCGAACATCGTGCTGCTGAAGTGGATGATTGCAGAAGGCTACGGCGACCGTCGTACGCTGGAGCGTCGTATCCAGGGCATGGAAAAATGGCTGGCCGATCCGCAGCTGCTGGAAGCCGATGCTGACGCAGAGTACGCGGCGGTGATCGACATCGATCTGGCGGATATCAAAGAGCCAATCCTGTGTGCACCGAACGATCCGGACGACGCGCGTCCGCTGTCTGAGGTTCAGGGCGAGAAGATCGACGAAGTGTTCATCGGATCCTGTATGACCAACATCGGTCACTTCCGTGCTGCCGGTAAGCTGCTGGATACCCACAAAGGCCAGCTGCCAACCCGTCTGTGGGTGGCGCCGCCAACCCGTATGGACGCGGCTCAGCTGACCGAAGAGGGTTACTACAGCGTGTTTGGTAAGAGCGGGGCGCGTATTGAAATTCCTGGCTGTTCCCTGTGTATGGGCAACCAGGCGCGCGTCGCCGACGGTGCGACGGTGGTTTCTACATCGACCCGTAACTTCCCGAACCGTTTAGGTACCGGTGCGAACGTCTTCCTGGCTTCTGCTGAGCTGGCGGCGGTTGCGGCGCTGATTGGCAAACTGCCAACGCCGGAAGAGTACCAGACCTTCGTGGCTCAGGTTGATAAGACCGCGGTGGATACCTATCGCTATCTGAACTTCGACCAGCTCTCTCAGTACACCGAGAAGGCCGACGGGGTTATCTTCCAGACGGCAGTATAAACAGCAAAACCGTCTCCACGAGACGGTTTTTAGTGTTTGCACCCTCTCCGTGGGAGAGGAACGGGGTGAGGGCATCAGGCCGCAGGGTCTTGCTCTCACCTTTTTATTTTCATTCCTCCCACCTCTCACGCTTTTTTTCTTCCTCTCTGCTGCGATAATTACCCTAATGGCTTTGCAGAGGAAAACACTATGGATTACGAATTTCTGCGCGACATCACCGGAGTGGTGAAAGTGCGTATGTCGATGGGCCACGAAGCCGTTGGACACTGGTTTAACGAAGAGGTGAAAGAAAATCTCGCCCTTCTTGATGAGGTTGAACAGGCGGCAAATACGGTGAAAGGCAGTGAACGATCCTGGCAGCGCGCCGGGCATGAATATACGCTGTGGATGGATGGTGAAGAGGTCATGGTGCGTGCCAACCAGCTCGAGTTTTCAGGTGACGAGATGGAAGAGGGGATGAGCTACTATGACGAAGAAAGCCTGTCGCTGTGCGGCGTAGAGGATTTCCTTCAGGTGGTAAATGCCTACCGCGACTTCATGAAACAGAAATAACAGACCGGAGCATCCCTGCTCCGGTTTACTTTTACACGGTCGGAATATTGCGGCCGTAGTAGATCTCGCGCATCTCTTTCCAGAGCAGGTCGGTAATCGCCTTACGCTCTTCTTCGCTCAAATCTTCCGGCTTAGTGTGGAACATATAGTGCTTAAGGTCGAACTCCTTAAGTAACATCTTGGTATGGAAGATGTTTTCCTGGTACACGTTCACGTCCATCATGTCGTACAGCGACTTCATGTCCTCGGACATAAAGTTCTGGATAGAGTTGATCTCGTGGTCGATAAAGTGCTTCATGCCGTTGATATCACGGGTAAAACCACGCACGCGATAATCAATGGTGACGATGTCCGATTCCAGCTGGTGAATTAAATAGTTCAGCGCGTTCAGCGGGGAAATCACGCCGCAGGTCGACACTTCGATATCGGCGCGGAACGTACACAGCCCACCTTCCGGGTGACTCTCCGGGTAGGTATGGACGCAGATATGGCTTTTATCAAGGTGGGCAACAACCACTTCCGGCAGCGGGCCCGGATGTTCAGTTTTGTCGATAAGCTTCGGGTCGACCGGCTCTTCGCTGACCAGAATGGTCACGCTGGCGCCCTGGGGTTCATAATCCTGTCGGGCGATGTTCAGGATGTTGGCGCCGATAATGGAACAGGTTTCTGACAGGATCTCGGTCAGACGGTTGGCGTTGTAGAGTTCGTCGATATAGGCGATGTAACCATCGCGTTCTTCCGCTGTTTTGGCATAGCAGATATCGTAAATACAAAAACTCAGGCTTTTCGTCAGGTTGTTAAAGCCATGCAGTTTAAGCTTTTTCAATTAGCTCACCCCCTTAGTGGATAATGCGTCTTGCAGGTACTGCGGCAGAGCAAACGCTGCGGTGTGAATAGCCGGATTGTAGTATCGGCACTGAAGACCGGCCTGATGGAAGCGGGCCTGAATAATTTCGGTGGAGAGATGACGTAAGACGTCGTTATCCGTCGCCCAGGCAAAGGTCATGATCCCGCCGTAGTAGGTTGGAATTGCCGCCTGATAGAAGCTGACATCCTCGAAATAGGTGCTCAGCTTACGGTGGCTATCCAGCGCTTCATCCTGCTGCAGGAAGCAGACGCCATTCTGTGCGACGAAGATCCCGCCCGGGTTCAGGCAGCGCTTGCAGCCTTCGTAGAACGAGGAGGTAAACAGCGACGCGCCGGGGCCGATAGGATCGGTGCAGTCGGAGATGATCACGTCAAAGGTCTGTGAGGTCTGATTAACGAAGTTAACCCCGTCGTCAATCACCAGGCTAAAGCGCGGATCGTCATAGCTGCCGGCATTGTGGTTGGGCAGGTACTGGCGGCAGAAAGAGACGACCCCCGCATCGATTTCCACCATAGTGATGGTTTCAATGGAACGATGGCGGGAAACTTCACGCAGCATTGCGCCGTCGCCACCGCCGATAATCAGGACATGCTTTGCGTGCCCGTGCGCCAGCAGCGGGACGTGGGTCATCATCTCATGATAGATAAACTCATCTCGCTCGGTCGTTTGCACTACGCCGTCCAGCGCCATGACGCGGCCAAAGGCGGCATTCTCGAAGATGATCAAATCCTGGTGATCGGTTTTCTCATGATAGAGCACGTTATCAACGGCAAAGTACTGACCAAACTGGTCATGCAGTGTTTCATGCCACAACGTGTGGTCGGCCATAGCGAACTCCTCCTGTGTAAACATCCATTACGCTCACAAAAAATGAGCGAAACATGATAGCTAACTCTAACCGCGGTTGCACGGCCAGAGGTTCAACAGGGGGCGTCGGGAAGGTTATTTGACGTAGGCGAGCAGGCTGAGCGAGTCGCGAGCCAGCGCTTTGCATTTTTTAGAAGTGGGAATGCCAATACCGCTTAGGTCACGGTAGCTGTCTTCGCCGAGCGCCTTCATGTCGAAGCTGTCGTAGTTGCTGAGATCCCACTGGTTCTGCTGGGCAAAAAAGACCAGAGCGCGGCGAATTTGCCCGTTGGGTAAATTCTGGTAGCCACAATCATTTTTCAGGAATACAAAAACCGCCGTTAAATCGGCCATATCTTCCGCTTCATTTTCACTTAGCGCATAGCTGTTCGCACACATTGCCATCAGGCTACCGAACAAAATTGTCCTGAAAAACGTCTTCATTGCTTCTACCACTTCTTCACGGAAAATTAACGTTAGCATACTTGATGCCAGTGCGACGATCTTTATTATTGCCGCTTTACTTGACCTTCCGGTAAGGGGAGGGTTTATGCTCAAAAGATCGCCTGCTGGAAATAAGGAAATGAACATGCAACGTCGTGATTTTTTAAAATATTCCGTGGCGCTGGGTGCTGCCAGCGCATTGCCCCTCTGGAGCCGCGCTGCTTTCGCGGCTGACAGGCCTGCCTTACCCATCCCTGACTTGCTGACCGCGGATGCCCGTAGCCGTATCAAGCTTGTTGTTCAGTCCGGCAGCACGCTTTTCGGAGCGCACAACGCGACAACCTGGGGCTATAACGGCAATTTGCTCGGCCCGGCGCTGCAGCTGCGCAAAGGGAAGGCGGTGACGGTGGATATCCACAATACGCTTGCTGAAGAGACGACGCTGCACTGGCACGGACTGGAAGTGCCGGGCGAGGTTGACGGCGGGCCGCAGGGCATTATCAAAGCGGGCGGCTCGCGCAGCGTCACCTTTACGCCCGACCAGCGCGCGGCGACCTGCTGGTTCCATCCGCATCAGCATGGCAAAACGGGCCATCAGGTGGCGATGGGGCTGGCGGGACTGGTGCTGATTGAAGACGACGAAAGCCGCCTGCTGCGCCTGCCGAAACAGTGGGGCATCGACGATGTGCCGGTGATTGTGCAGGACAAAAGATTTACCGCTGAGGGGCAAATTGACTACCAGCTGGACGTGATGAGCGCGGCGGTAGGCTGGTTTGGCGACACGCTGCTGACCAACGGCGCTATTTACCCTCAGCACGCCGCGCCGAAGGGCTGGCTGCGCCTGCGCCTGCTCAACGGCTGTAACGCGCGCTCGCTCAATTTCGCCACCAGCGATAAGCGTCCGCTGTACGTGGTCGCCAGCGACGGCGGCCTGCTGCCGGAGCCGGTGAAGGTGAGCGAGCTGCCGATGCTCATGGGCGAACGCTTTGAGGTGCTGGTGGATATCAGCGACGGCAAGCCGTTTGATCTCGTGACCCTGCCGGTGAGCCAGATGGGGATGGCGGTCGCACCGTTTGACAAGCCGCATCCGGTGTTGCGTATCCAGCCGTTGCTGGTGACCGCTTCCGGCACGCTGCCTGATACGTTAACCACGCTGCCAGCCCTCCCGTCGCTTGAGGGGCTTACGCAGCGCAAGCTGCAGCTCTCCATGAACCCGATGCTCGATATGATGGGGATGCAGGCGCTGATGGCGAAATATGGCGATAAGGCGATGGTGGGGATGCACCACGGGCAAATGATGGGCCATATGAACATGGACCACGGCAAAATGGGCGGAATGGGGAACATGAATCACGGCGACCACGGCTTTGATTTCCACAACGCCAATATGATCAACGGTAAAGCGTTCGACATGAACACGCCGATGTTTGCAGCGACTAAGGGCCAGTTTGAGCGCTGGGTGATTTCAGGCGAAGGGGACATGATGCTGCATCCGTTCCATATCCACGGCACCCAGTTCCGCATTCTTTCTGAGAACGGTAAGGCGCCGGACGCGCATCGCGCGGGCTGGAAGGATACGGTGAAGGTGGAAGGCGGCGTTAGCGAGGTGCTGGTGAAGTTTGACCACGATGCGCCGAAGGAGTTTGCCTATATGGCGCACTGCCACCTGCTGGAGCATGAAGATACGGGGATGATGCTCGGGTTCACTGTTTAAAACAGTGCGGCCTGATGCCCTCACCCTGACCCTCTCCCACAGGGAGAGGGAACAAACACAAAAACGGCAACCGAAGTTGCCGTTTTGCATCTTTCCGTAGGCCGGGTAAGGCGTAGCCGCCACCCGGCTTTTCAGTTACTTATTTTCATCCGGCAGTGCATACGCGACAATATAGTCGCCCATCTTCGTGCCAAACGAACCGTGACCGCCCGCGGAAATGACAACGTACTGCTTGCCATTCACTTCATAGGTCATCGGCGTGGCTTGTCCACCCGCTGGCAGTCGGCCTTGCCACAGTTTTTCACCGTTGGTCATGTTGTACGCGCGCAGGTAGTTATCTGCGGTTGCCGCGATGAACAGCACGTTACCGGCGGTTGAAATTGGGCCACCCAGCATTGGCATACCCATATTGAACGGCACCGGAACCGGCATCGGGAACGGCATGCTGTCCTGTGGCGTACCAATACGTTTTTTCCACACGATCTGGTTAGTTTTCAGGTCCAGACCAGAGATGTAACCCCAGGCAGGCTGTTTACACGGCAGACCAAACGGCGACAGGAACGGGTTCAGCGTTACGCCAAACGGCACGCCGTACTGCGGCTGAATGCCGGCTTCGGTACCGCTGCCTTTCGCGTCTTTCGGCTGTTCCATTGGGTTGCCCGGACCGCGTGGGATCAGACGGGAAACGAACGGCAGCGCCATTGGGTTGGCGATCGCCACCTGACGGTTAGGGTCAACGGAGATCCCGCCCCACTCGAACATCCCCAGGTTACCCGGGAAGACCAGCGTGCCCTGCTCAGACGGCGGCGTGAAGATGCCTTCATAGCGCAGCTGGTGGAACATCACGCGGCACACCAGCTGGTCAAACATCGTGGCGCCCCACATGTCTGCCCCGCTGAGGTCTTTCTTCGGACGGAAGCTCAGGTCAGAGAACGGCTGGGTTTTGCTGACGTAATCGCCTTTCGCCGCGCCCTGCGGAACCGGTTTTTCCGGTGCAGGTACAACCAGCTTGCCGTTGCTGCGATCCAGCACGAAGATGTTGCCGGTTTTCGCCGGGGCGTAAATCACCGGAACGGTTTTGCCATCAACGGTAATGTCCGCCAGCGTCGGCTGGGACGGCATATCCATATCCCACAGATCGTGGTGAACGGTCTGGTAGCTCCATGCCAGCTTGCCGGTGGTCGCGTTCAGCGCCACGATAGCACTCGCATAACGCTCCTGCTCCGGCGTGCGGTTACCGCCCCAGATATCTGGCGTGGTTACACCCATTGGCAGGTAGACCAGGTCCAGCTTCGCGTCATACGCGGCTGGTGCCCAGGAGTTTGGCGAGTTAAAGGTAAAGGTGTGTTCATCCGACGGGATCGCGTTTGGATCTTTCGCGCCCGGGTCGAAGGCCCACAGCAGCTTACCGGTATTCACGTCGAAACCGCGGATAACGCCGGAGGTTTCACGCGTGGAGAAGTTATCCGTTACCGAACCGGCAATCACGATCGTTTTATCGGTGATGATTGGCGGCGAGGTTGGCTCATACAGACCCGGCGTGGTGTCCGGCATGTTGGTCTGCAGGTTCAGGATACCTTTGTTGGCAAAGGTTTCGCACAGCTTACCCGTTTCGGCATTTATGGCGAACAGACGGCCATCGTTGACCGGCAGCATGATGCGGCGAGGACAGTCGGCAACCACTTCCGGGCTCGCATTATCGGCGCGCGCTTCGTGGTAAGAGACGCCACGGCAGGTCACGTGCTGGAAGGACGGGTTGGAATTCAGCTGCGGATCGAAGTGCCATTTCTCTTTACCGGTGGCCGCGTCGAGCGCGAACAGACGCTGGTGCGCCGTACACAGGTAGAGCATATTGCCGACTTTAATCGGCGTGACTTCGTTGGTCAGTTCACCCGGATCGTTCGGCATCTTCAGGTCGCCGGTACGAAATACCCAGGCTTCTTTCAGGTTCTTAACGTTATCCGAGTTGATCTGCTTCAGCGGAGAGTAGCGTTGACCTTCCTGGTTACGACCATATGCAGGCCAGTCACCGTCAGCCACCTGCGAGATAGCCGCAGCAGGCGTGGATTCCGCGTTCAGCGTACCGTTGATCTCCTGCGGGTCGTTAAAGCCGGCCCAGGTCAGAATACCGCCGGTAATCAGCAGGGCAACAACCAGGCCCGCCACCGCACCGCTGGAAGGCACAATCAGGCGTCGCCACACGAACGGCAGGATCAGCCAGATGCCAAAGAAGACCAGGATGTCGCTGCGCGGCGTCAGTGCCCAGAAGTCAAAGCCGACTTCCCAGACGCCCCAGATCATGGTGGCAAGAAGGAGTGCGGCATACAGCCACAGTGCAGATTGTTTTCTACGCAACAGCAGGACGGTTACGGCAACCATAACCAGACCTGCAATCGGGTAGTACCAGGAGCCGCCTAACGCGACCAGCCAGACGCCACCGATTAACAGATACAGCGCGCAGAAGGCTGCGAACGCTGCTGTTAATGTCACCAGTAGACGCGGCTGTTTAGAGTTTGTTTCAGCCATAGAAAGTGTACTCGTCAGTTTTTGTTAATAATTTGCTAGCAACTAATTATAGGTATTAACAAGTGTGATCGGAATCACAATATTTGCTTTTTATAACTCATACGCCAGGGTTATCCATTTGCTGATATAATGGCTGGCTTGCGTATCAGTGCTGGATATTAACTCATCCGTATTGAGAGATTTTCATTAAAATCATTTGGTTAGTAATATGAAACATACTGTTGAAGTGATGATCCCGGAAGCCGAGATCAAAGCGCGTATCGCCGAACTGGGTCGTCAAATCACCGAACATTACAAGGACAGCGGCAGCGAAATGGTGCTGGTCGGTCTGTTGCGCGGCTCTTTCATGTTCATGGCAGACCTGTGCCGTGAAGTGCATGTGCCCCATGAGGTCGATTTTATGACCGCTTCCAGCTACGGCAGCGGCATGTCCACCACCCGTGATGTGAAAATCCTGAAAGATCTGGATGAAGATATTCGTGGTAAAGATGTGTTGATCGTTGAGGACATTATTGACTCCGGCAACACGCTGTCAAAAGTTCGCGAGATCCTGAGCCTGCGTGAGCCAAAATCGCTGGCGATTTGCACCCTGCTGGATAAGCCTGACCGCCGTGAAGTGCAGGTGCCGGTAGAGTTTGTCGGTTTCTCTATCCCGGACGAGTTTGTAGTCGGTTACGGCATTGACTACGCGCAGCGTTATCGTCATCTGCCGTATGTTGGGAAAGTGGTATTGCTGGACGAGTAATTGCGGCCTGATGCCCTCACCCCGGCCCTCTCCCACAGGGAGAGGGAGAACATCCCCGGCTTTATTTATGGTTCACATGCTTAAGCTGAAGGTTGGCAATTCCCGAACGGTAACGCTGCTCCAGCGTTTCGCGGTTGGTGGCGGTCACTTCCAGATTGCGCAGCAGGCCATCGTGAATACCGTAGGCCCAGCCGTGGATAGAGACCTTCTGCCCGCGTTTCCACGCCGATTGCATGATCGTTGAGTGGCCCAGGTTATATACCTGCTCCATCACGTTGAGTTCACACAGGGTATCCATGCGACGCTCCTGCGGCATTTCGCCCAGCAGTGAGCTATGTTTGAACCAGATATCGCGGATGTGCAGGAGCCAGTTATCAATGAGCCCCAGCTCCGTGTTTTCAACCGCCGCCTGCACGCCGCCGCAGCCATAATGGCCGCAAATGATGATGTGCTCGACTTGCAGAACGTCCACGGCATACTGAACAACAGAAAGACAGTTGAGATCGGTGTGAATCACGAGATTGGCGACATTGCGGTGAACAAACAGTTCGCCGGGTTCAAGGCCGGTCAGGCGCTCCGCCGGTACGCGGCTGTCGGAACATCCAATCCAGAGAAAGCGAGGGTTCTGAGCCTGCGCGAGTTTTCCAAAAAATCCGGGGTCTTCCTCCACCAGCATTTTTGACCATAGTGCATTGTTGCTGATGAGTGTATCTATGTTGTTCATGGAGGTTAGCGACCTGTAACCGAGTTATTGCGTTGCGCTACTATAGGGTAACCCGACTTTTAATGAAACCACACAACGTGTGTCAGAACTGAAGGTAAGTTAATTTCATGGCAATTGCACTGGAGCTTGAGCAGCTTAAAAAAACCTATTCGGGTGGCGTTCAGGCGCTACGCGGAATAGATCTTAAAGTAGAGGCCGGCGATTTTTACGCGCTTCTGGGGCCGAACGGGGCGGGGAAATCGACCACCATTGGGATTATCAGTTCGCTGGTCAACAAAACGTCCGGCCGGGTGAGCGTCTTTGGTTACGACCTGCAAAAAGATGTGGTGAACGCCAAGCGTCAGCTGGGTCTTGTGCCGCAGGAATTCAACTTCAACCCGTTCGAGACGGTGCAGCAGATCGTTGTTAACCAGGCGGGTTATTACGGCGTTGAGCGTAAAGAGGCCCTGGAGCGGAGCGAAAAATACCTCAAGCAGCTCGACCTGTGGGAAAAGCGTAACGAACGTGCGCGCATGTTATCCGGCGGGATGAAGCGCCGTCTGATGATTGCCCGCGCGCTGATGCACGAGCCAAAGCTGCTGATCCTCGATGAGCCGACTGCGGGTGTCGATATCGAACTTCGTCGTTCCATGTGGGGCTTCCTGAAAGATCTCAACGACAAAGGCACTACCATTATTCTGACCACCCACTACCTGGAAGAGGCTGAAATGCTGTGCCGCAACATCGGCATCATTCAGCACGGCGAGCTGGTGGAAAACACCTCGATGAAGAATTTGCTCTCCAAGCTGAAATCAGAAACCTTCATTCTCGATCTGGCGGCGAAAAGCGCGCTGCCAAAACTTGAAGGTTACAACTATCGTCTGGTGGATACCTCGACGCTGGAAGTGGAAGTGCTGCGCGAGCAGGGGATTAACAGCGTGTTCTCGCAGCTGAGCGCGCAGGGGATTCAGGTTTTAAGTATGCGTAACAAAGCGAACCGACTGGAAGAGCTGTTTGTCTCTCTGGTTCATGAGAAACAAGGAGACAAGGCATGACGCATCTTTACTGGGTCGCGCTGAAAAGCATCTGGGCGAAAGAGATTAACCGCTTTATGCGCATCTGGGTGCAAACCCTGGTGCCGCCGGTCATCACGATGACGCTCTATTTCATCATCTTCGGTAACCTGATTGGTTCCCGGATTGGTGAGATGCACGGCTTTACCTATATGCAGTTTATCGTGCCGGGCCTGATTATGATGGCGGTGATCACCAACGCCTATGCCAACGTGGCGTCATCGTTCTTCAGCGCCAAGTTCCAGCGCAATATTGAAGAGCTGCTGGTCGCTCCGGTGCCGACGCACGTCATTATCGCGGGCTATGTCGGCGGCGGCGTGGCGCGCGGGCTGTGCGTCGGGATTCTGGTCACGGCGATTTCGCTGTTCTTCGTGCCGTTCCAGGTCCACTCGTGGCTGTTTGTCGCGCTGACGCTGCTCCTGACGGCGATCCTGTTCTCGCTGGCCGGTCTGCTGAACGCCGTGTTCGCCAAAACGTTTGACGACATCAGCCTGATCCCGACCTTCGTGCTGACGCCGCTGACCTATCTCGGCGGGGTGTTCTACTCCCTGACGCTGCTGCCACCGTTCTGGCAGGCGCTGTCGCACCTGAACCCGATTGTCTACATGATCAGCGGCTTCCGCTTTGGCTTCCTCGGCATCACCGATGTGCCGCTGTTTACCACGGTGGCGGTGCTGGTGGTGTTTATCATCGCCTTCTACCTGCTGTGCTGGTCGCTGATCCAGCGCGGACGCGGTCTGCGCAGCTAATCTTTTGCCCGGCGACGTTCTGTTTGCCGGGCACTTTTCTTTGACAGTTATCACCGAAAGCTAACCTTCACTCCGCTAAACTACTTGCCTGCTAAGGAGAGAGTTATGCTGGGATGGGTTATCACCTGCCACGATGAACAGGCGCAGGAAATGCTGGATAAGCTTGAAGCCAGATTTGGCCCGCTGGCGCAATGCCGGGCGGTAAACTACTGGCGCGGGTTGAGCACCAACATGCTGAGCCGCATGATGTGCGATGCCCTGCATGAAACGGACAGCGGTGATGGCGTGATTTTTCTTACCGATAAATCGGGCGCGGCGCCTTATCGCGCAGCCGCTTTGCTGAGCCATAAGCACGCGTGCTGTGAAGTGATCTCGGGTATTAACCTCTCCCTGCTGGCGTTAATGTATCCGCAGCGTGGATCCTTAAGCAGCGCTGAGTTTCGCCAGGCCATCGTGGCGCAGGGCGTTCCGGGCGTCAGCAGCTTGTGGCATCAGCAGCAAAAAAATCCTCCTTTCGTCCTGCTCCACGATTTGTATAAGAATTAAACGTTGGTATTGATGTCTCATTTGTTACAATAGCGGCAGTTTTCCGCACTGAATAAGACACCATGCTACCGCGCATTCTTTTCTTGCTGTTGATGCTCATTTCCGGCGTCAGCTCGGCTAGTTTACTCAGCCAGCAAACGCTGCCTGCCCAGTACATGCAAACCACCGAAGACGCGGCGATCTGGGCGCAGGTGGGGAACAGCGTGATCAACGTCGGTAACGTGCGCGCCGGACAGATCCTGGCCGTTGTGCCTGCGGCGGCGGACTACTATGAATTTCGCTTCGGTTTTGGCACGGGTTTTATCGATAAAGGGCACCTGGAGCCGGTTCAGGGGAAACAGCGCGTCGAGGACAGCCTCGGGGATCTCAATAAGCCCCTGAGCAATCAGAACCTCATTACCTGGAAAGACACGCCGGTGTATAACGCGCCGTCGAGCGGTAGCGCGCCGTTTGGCACCTTAAGCGCCAATCTGCGCTATCCCATACTGAACAAACTGAAAGACCGTCTGAATCAGACCTGGTTCCAGATCCGCATCGGCAATCGTCTGGCGTGGATCAGCAGCCTGGATGCGCAGGAAGATAACGGACTTCCGGTTCTGACCTACCATCATATTTTGCGTGATGAAGAAAACACGCGTTTTCGACATACGTCCACAACGACCAGCGTACGTGCGTTTAACAACCAGATGGCCTGGTTACGCGATCAAGGCTATACCACCCTGACGATGTACCAGCTGGAAGGGTACGTGCGTAACAAAATGAACCTGCCTGCAAAATCGGTGGTGATTACCTTTGACGATGGCCTGAAATCGGTCAGCCGCTATGCCTATCCTGTGCTGAAAGAGTACGGCTTCAAGGCTACCGCGTTTATTATCTCTTCGCGCATAAAAGGCCATCCGCAGAAGTGGGATCCGAAATCGCTGCAGTTTATGAGCGTGCAGGAGATTAAGGGGATCCAGGATGTGTTTGATATTCAGTCTCATACCCACTTCCTGCACCGTGTGGATGGTAATAAGCATCCGATTTTACTGAGCCGCACCTATCACGTGATTTTGTTTGATTTTGAACGCTCGCGTCGCGCGCTGGCGCAGTTTAATCCACGCGTGCTCTATCTTTCCTATCCGTTCGGCGGCTACGACAATAAAGCGATAAAGGCGGCGAATGATGCCGGTTTCCATCTGGCGGTGACGACGGTGAAAGGGAAGGTGAAGCCGGGGGATAATCCGTTCTTGCTGAAACGCCTGTACATCTTAAGAACGGATTCTCTGGAGACAATGTCGCGGCTGATCAGCAATCAGCCGCAGGGATAGTGCTTATGCAACCTGAACCGGAATCGCCTTCGCGGTACGTTTCATGTCGTTGTCGCCTTCAAAGTAGGCGACTTTCGGCTGCCAGCGGCGTGCTTCTTCATCAGACATCATCACGAAGCTGGCGATAATCACAATATCGCCCACGTCCGCGCAGTGCGCTGCCGCGCCGTTAACGGAGATGATTTTAGACCCACGCTCGGCGGCGATGGCGTAGGTTGAGAAACGTTTGCCGTTGTTAACGTTCCAGATATCAATCGCTTCGTTTTCAAGGATGCCCGCAGCATCAAGGAAATCCTGGTCGATGGCGCAGGAACCTTCATAGTGCAGGTCGGCCTGGGTGACTTTCACACGGTGAAGCTTGCCTTGCAGCATTTTGCGAATCATTACGTTTACCTTTCATCTTCCGGGTAGAAAAATCTACGCCAGTTCAACCACTTTGTTGTCGATTAGGCGGGCTTGACCAAGCCATGCCGCCACCAGAATGACCGCACGTTTGCTGGTCTGCGTAAGCTCCAGAAGCGTGTCGGCATCGCGAATTTGAATATCATCAGCGCGGAAGCCTTTATCGTTCAGCGCCTGCTCAGCCAGAGCAATAATCTCTTCGGCAGTTAACTCTTTCGCCAGCAGCTGTTCTGCCATGGCGTTCATGACCTTGCTTAAGCCCGGCGCGATTTTACGCTGGTCGGCGGTCAGGTAGCCATTGCGCGAGCTGAGCGCCAGACCGTCTTTAGCGCGTACAATCGGTACGCCGACAATCTCGATATCGTAACCCATATCCGCAACCATCTTGCGGATCAGCGCCAGCTGCTGGAAATCTTTCTCACCGAAGCACGCAACGTCCGGCTGCACGAGGTTGAACAGCTTGCTGACGATGGTCGATACGCCGCGGAAATGACCCGGGCGGCTTGCGCCTTCCAGCATGGTGGAAATGCCCGGTACGTCAACGTAAGTGGCCTCATCGGTTCCCTGTGGATAGACATCCGCAGGTGCCGGAGAGAAGACGATATCCGCATGACGTTTTTTGAGCTTCTCGCAATCTTCCTGCAGGGTGCGCGGGTAGCGTGCCAGATCGTCGGCGCGGTCAAACTGCATGGGGTTAACGAAGATACTGACCACCACGATATCTGCACGGGCTCTTGCTTCGTCAACCAGCTTCATATGACCGTCATGCAGGTTGCCCATGGTCGGGACCAGTGCGATACGTTTACCTTCCTGACGCGCACGACGGATGTGCTGGCGCAGCAGCGGCAGGGTTTCAATGATTAGCACAACGAGACTCCTTAATGGAAACTGTGTTCTTCACCCGGGTAAACACCGGATTCAACGTCGGCAATATACTGCCTGACCGCAGCGCGCATGTCGCCCGCTTCGGTGAGGAAATTTTTGGCAAACTTCGGAATATGTCCGCCGGTGATGCCAAAGGCGTCGTGCATCACCAGAATCTGACCGTCGGTCACGTTGCCTGCGCCAATACCAATCACCGGAATCGACAGTGCCTCAGTAATACGCTTTGCCAGCTCAACCGGCACGCACTCCAGCACCAGCAGCTGTGCGCCTGCGGCTTCCAGCGCCAGGGCATCATCAACCAGCGTCTGGGCGGCGTCACCGCGGCCCTGCACTTTATATCCACCAAAGATGTTGACGGACTGCGGCGTCAGGCCCAAATGGCCGCACACCGGCACGGCGCGCTCGGTGAGCATCTTCACCGTATCCACCAGCCAGGCACCGCCTTCAATTTTGACCATGTTCGCGCCAGCTCTCATGACCGCTGCAGCGTTTTCGAATGCCTGCTCCGGCGTGGCGTAGGCCATAAACGGCAGATCGGAAAGCAGCAGACAGGCTGGAGCGCCGCGGCGTACCGCACGCGTGTGGTAAGCGATATCCTCAACCGTGACCGGCAGGGTGGAATCATGTCCTTGTACCGTCATCCCTAACGAATCTCCGACCAGCATGACGTTGATACCCTCTTCGGCAAAGAGTTTGGCGAAGCTGTAGTCATACGCGGTGATGGTGGCGAAGCGTTTTTTTTCCTGTTTGCATTTCTGCAGTAAGGAGATGGTGGTTGGTTTCATACTGTTTCCTGATAGCCCAAAAGCGAATCTTTGCGCATTCTAACAGTAACATTCGAGGGAACAATGATTTTAGGTAACCGATTAGCCACAATTATTTTGAGGCTAATAGGCAGGGGAATCAGATCACCAGCGAGCGGGTCTTTCCGCGTTGAGGCTCTCCAGAATGGACTTAAGTGGGGCGCCATCCGGGAAGATGAGATCGGGGGCGACTTCGAACAGCGGCCAGAGCATAAACCCGCGATTTTTCATGTCGTAATGCGGAACGGTGAGACGTTCAGTGTTAATGGTCTCGTGACCAAACAGCATAATGTCGAGATCCAGCGTGCGCGGTCCCCAGCGCTCGGCTTTACGTACGCGGCCCTGCTGCAGTTCGATGCGCTGGGTATTGTCCAGCAGCGTTTCAGCATCAAGGGCAGTTTCCAGCACCACTGCGGCGTTCAGATAATCAGGCTGATCCTGCGGGCCCAGCGGCGGAGTGCGGTAGAAAGCGGAGACCGCCACGATCCTGCTTTGCGGGATCTCCCCCAGCGCCTGTACGGCAGCGTTCACCTGCTCCAGCGGAGAGGCTAAGTTACTGCCGATGGCGATATACGCGAGGGTCATGCTGTCCCTTCACGACGCGGCGCGCGTTTGCGCGGGCGACGATGGCGGCGACGCGGTTCCGGTTCTTCATCCAGCCCGGTGAGCATATCTTTTTGCTCCGGCGGGGCGGAAACCTGGAATTCGGCCCACCACTGCGCCAGGCGCTGCAGCTCCTGATTGCGTTCAATTTCAGCACGCAGCGACAGCAGATCGAAAGCGGCGCGGAATTTAGGATGCTCCATCAGCTTCCAGGCGCGCTTGCCCTGACGACGAGACATGCGCAGCTGAAGCTGCCAGATATCGCGCACCAGAGTGGTAATACGTTTCGGAATAGCGAGCGTACGGCACCCTTCGTCCAGCACGTCGTTGGCGGCCAGCGCGAAGGCATCATAATAGGCAAGCCCGCTCTCCTGGGTAATGCGCTGGGCCGTTTCCAGCAGTGGATACCAGAACATCGCGGCAAAGAGGAACGCCGGGTTCACGCGCATGTCGTTGCGAATTCGGGTATCGGTATTTTTCAGCACCTGCGCAATCATCCGCTCCATTGGGCTGTCACCGCTTTCGGTGAAGTAGCGGGTAATGGTCGGGAACAGCGGCTGGAACAGGTTGTATTCGCGCAGCAGATTGTAGGTTTCAAAGCCGTGGCCAGCCTGCAGCAGCTTCAGCGCCTCTTCGAACAGGCGTGCCGGCGGCACGTCGTTAATCAGCGTCGCCAGACGCGGGATTGGCTCTGCCGTTTCCGGGCTGATGCGCATATTGAGCTTGGCGGCGAAACGCACGGCGCGCAGCATACGCACGGGATCTTCACGATAGCGCGTTTCCGGCGTGCCAATCAGGCGAATCAGACCTTCTTTAAGGTCCTGCATGCCGCCGACGTAATCGCGCACGGTGAAATCCGCCACGCTGTAATAAAGGCTGTTGATGGTGAAGTCGCGACGCTGAGCATCTTCTTCGATAGAGCCGAAGATATTGTCACGCAGCAGCATGCCGTTCTGGCCGCGCTGTGACGTAGTGCGGTCGGATGCGCCCGCTTCGTGGTGGCCGCGGAAGGTCGCCACTTCGATAATTTCCGGCCCAAACATCACGTGAGCCAGACGGAAACGGCGGCCAACGAGACGGCAGTTACGGAATAATTTGCGCACCTGCTCAGGCGTGGCGCTGGTCGTCACGTCGAAATCTTTTGGTTTTTTGCCCAGAAGTAAATCACGCACCCCACCGCCCACGAGATAGGCCTCGTAGCCCGCTTTGTTCAGACGATAGAGCACCTTGAGGGCATTTTCACTGATATCTTTGCGGGAAATAGTGTGCTGCTCACGCGGAATAACCGACATGTGTGGCTGTGCAATAGCATCGTTCGCCATGCTCTCTTCGCGGCTTAGCACTTTACGGCAAAAATTAGCGACTCGGGTAAAAATGGTACACCTCGTAGTGTGTTTTGTTATGAAAAAAGCGGCTAATCATAGCTCAGCGCAACGCATTTGAGAATGCTGGATTTTTGGCACTGCCGCGAGCGTCCAGCTGGCAACGGCCATTTTCAGCAGTTCGTCAATACGCAGATCCTGCCATTCGTTGGTTACATTCTGGTTGAGAAATCGCAGCGCGTCGATCAAAACAGGACGCGGATCGCCGTCTGGCAGGGCCGGGGCGTGGTTCTGCTTTGACAATTTAAAGCCCTGCGCATTGACCGCCAGCGGCAGATGAATGTAGTCCGGGGCCGTCCAGCCAAACTGGTGATACAGCGAGATTTGTCGCACGGTCGGCTCGACCAGATCCGCCCCGCGCACAATTTCCGTCACGCCCTGAAAATGATCGTCCACCACCACGGCCAGGTTATAGGCGAAAAGACCATCGCGACGGTGAATAATAAAATCCTCACGCGCCAGACGTTCATCGGCATGAATCTCACCGGAGAGGAGATCGTTAAAGCGCGTCACCGGGGAGCGCTGCTTGATGCGCACGGCGGCATTTTCCGGGGGATGGTTGAGCGTGCGGCAGTGGCCGTCATAGACGCCACCCACGCTCTGGATACGCGCGCGGGTGCAGGTGCAGTTATAGGAAAGCCCCTGAGCGCGAAGCCAGGCCAGACGTTCCCGATAGGCCTCGTGACGTTTTGACTGCCACAGAACCTCGTCATCCCAGTGAAGACCGTAATGTTCCAGCTGACGCAGAATCGTCTCTGCTGCACCGGGAACTTCACGCGGAGGGTCAATATCTTCAATGCGGACGAGCCATTTTCCCCGGCTGGCGCGAGCCTGCAGGTAACTGCCGAGCGCGGCAATTAATGAGCCGAAGTGTAATTCACCGGAAGGAGATGGCGCGAAGCGCCCAATATAGTGTGATTCAGACATATCAACAGTAACAAGGCGGGAGAGACTCCCGCCTTTGGAGTGTGTAAACAGCGCTGGTGTTAACCGGCCATCTGTTTTTCGCGGATTTCGGCCAGCGTTTTACAGTCGATGCACAGATCGGCGGTTGGACGCGCTTCCAGGCGACGAATACCGATTTCAACACCGCAGGATTCGCAGTAGCCAAAATCTTCGTCTTCGACTTTTTTCAGCGTTTTCTCGATCTTTTTGATCAGTTTGCGTTCGCGGTCACGGTTACGCAGTTCGAGGCTGAACTCTTCTTCCTGAGCGGCACGGTCTACCGGATCCGGGAAGTTAGCAGCTTCATCCTGCATATGAGTAACGGTGCGATCGACTTCATCCCTGAGTTGATTACGCCATGCTTCAAGAATACGCTTGAAGTGCGACAGCTGGGCTTCGTTCATATACTCTTCGCCCGGCTTCTCTTGATACGGCTCCACCCCAGCGATGGCGAGAATACTCAGGGACGATGTTTTACGGTTTTGCCCTTCTTGCATGTTGCTTCTCCTTAACACGCACTATCGATCCCCGTGTTGGGGGAAAAATCAGGTCGCTATAAATAGCAGATGCTTTTCCGTATGGCAATTATCTAAACGTAACACTTGACAAGCCTGTGAGGAAAAGCGTATTTGCGCACGCGGCCAGAACACTTATTCGACAATCGTCTAATCCCTTATAAGACAATGGGAAGAGAGGATCTCAGAGTCATATTATCGGCAGAAAGTTCCGCTTTATAAGCGAAAACCTCTACCCCCTGCTTTTGTGCCTCATTCAACAATTGCGCGTATTTAGGATCAATATGGCGGGCAGGGGAGAAACGTTCAATGGCTGAATGCAACACCGCAAACAGCAATACGGCGCGTTTGCCCGCCGCCGCAACACTCATTAGCTCTCGCAGATGCTTCTGGCCACGTAGCGTTACCGCATCCGGGAAGTAGCCATTTTCCTGTTCCGCTAACGTCACTGATTTCACTTCAATATAGCACTCAGGCCTGTCTTCCGCCTGTAACATGAAGTCAATTCTGCTGCCTTCATCGCCATATTTCACTTCACTTTTATGCGTGCCGTATCCTACCAGTTCAGGAATTGTGCCAAAGGTCAGCGCTTCCTTAACCAGCTGATTTGCGCGCAGGGTGTTAACGCAAATAAATGCCCCATTTTGGGTTTCGGTCATTTCCCAGGTATGGGCATATTTGCGTTTAATATTTGCTGATGTGGAATACCAGACCCTGTCACCTGGCGTCGCACATCCCGTCATGGCGCCGGTATTGGGGCAGTGCAGTGTGAGCTGAACCCCTTCAGGGGTGATCACGTCGGCGAGGAAGCGTTTGTAGCGTTGGATAAGCGTGGCGTGCTGCAGGGGAGGACTAAACTTCATCAGAATTCCTTTCGGTGTTGCCCAGCGTCCAGCGCTGTAGCGGCGTATAGCGGGTGCGTCCCTGTGCAAAAGCGGATTCGTAAAGCGCGAATGCGTTGACCGGAAAGGCCCAGTGAAAACCCGGCGGCGGGATGGCAACGGCCTGGCCGGCATCGCGCAGCAGCGTGATATGTGGATGAAACGGCTGTGGGCTCTGATAACAGCCGCTGCGCGCCGCCTGGGCACGCAGCATGTTCGCCAGCTGCAATAATCCGCGCGGCGGCTGACGCGTTCCCAGCCAGACCACGCGCGAACGCAGCCACTGGCCCGCGTCGTCGAGGTGTAGCGTAAATTCCGGCTGGGCAATACGCCCGGCCATTGCGGCCAATGCCCGCTGTTTTTCGGCGCTGACGTCGCCCAAAAAGGCCAGCGTCAGGTGCAGGTTAGCCGCCGCAACAGAGCGGCCTGCTTCCGGCGGGAAGTTGTCAGCACGCCAGCGAACAATTTGACGCTGTATCGCGGTGGGCAATTCAATGGCAAAAAACAGCCGTTTCGACTCAGGCATACGGAGGACTCGGTAATGATATGCGCCGATGCTACAATGTACGCCGACTAATGTTAACCCTCTGGAGCTGTTAGTGTCCTCATTGCCGGTCGCCGTCGTTCTTCCTGAGCTTCTCGCTGCCTTACGCCATGCCCCGCAGGTTTTGCTGAATGCCCCTACGGGCGCGGGGAAGTCCACCTGGCTGCCGCTGCAGATTCTGAAAGACGGAAACATCAGCGGGAAAATTATCCTGCTGGAGCCGCGCAGGCTGGCCGCGCGCAACGTGGCGCAGCGTCTGGCGGAACTGTTGAATGAAAAACCGGGCGAAACGGTAGGTTACAGGATGCGTGCCGAGACCTGCGTTGGCCCGAACACGCGTCTTGAGGTGGTCACCGAGGGTATTCTCACCCGCATGCTGCAAAACGATCCGGAGCTGACCGGCGTCGGGCTGGTGATCCTGGATGAATTCCACGAGCGCAGCCTGCAGGCGGATCTGGCCCTCGCGCTGTTGCTGGACGTTCAGCAGGGGCTGCGCGACGATCTCCGGCTGCTGATTATGTCGGCCACGCTGGATAATGTGCGGCTACGGCAGGCGCTACCCGATGCGCCGGTCATCAGCTCTGAAGGGCGGGCGTTTCCGGTTGAACGTCGCTATCAACCGCTTCCCTCTCATCAGCGTTTTGACGAGGCCGTCGCCATTGCCACCGCTGAGCTGCTGCGCCAGGAACCCGGTTCCCTGCTGCTGTTTTTGCCGGGCGTCGGTGAAATCCAGCGCGTGCAGGAGCAGCTTTCTACCCGCGTAGGTGGCGATGTGCTGCTTTGCCCGCTCTACGGCGCGTTGTCGTTACAGGATCAGCGTAAAGCGATTCTTCCTGCACCAGCAGGGCAGCGCAAGGTGGTGCTGGCAACCAACATCGCTGAAACCAGTTTGACCATTGAAGGCATTCGCCTGGTAGTGGATAGCGCGCAGGAGAGAGTGGCAAGCTTTGATCCGCGCACCGGGCTGACTAAACTCCTGACGCAGCGCATCAGCCAGGCATCAATGGTGCAGCGCGCGGGTCGCGCCGGGCGTCTCGAGCCTGGTATTTGCCTGCATTTGACCAGCGCGGAGCAGGCGGAACGCGCTGCACAGCAAAGCACCCCGGAAATTTTACAAAGTGATTTGTCGGGCCTGGTGATGGATCTGCTGCAGTGGGGCTGTCCGGATCCTGGACAGCTTACCTGGCTTGATTCTCCCCCTGTCGTTAACCTCGCCGCTGCGCGCAATCTGTTGACTGAGCTTGGCGCGCTGGAAGGGGAGCGTCTGACGGTACGCGGCCAGAAAATGGCGGCGCTGGGCAACGATCCGCGTCTGGCCGCGATGCTGGTGGCCGCGCAGGGGCAAGATGAGATTGCCACGGCGGCCAAACTGGCGGCTATCCTTGAGGAGCCGCCGCGCGGAGGTTCCAGCGATCTGGGGCAGGCGTTTTCGCGCAATCAGGGGAACTGGCAGCAGCGGGCGCAGCAGCTGTGCAAACGGCTTAACAGCCGCGGCGGCGTGCCGGACAGCGAGAGTATTTCCCGGCTGTTAGCGCAGGCGTTTCCGGATCGAATTGCGCGTCGGCGCGGGCTGGACGGTCGCTATCAGCTGGCAAACGGCATGGGGGCGATGCTGGACAGCGATGACGCTCTGACGCGTCATGAGTGGCTGATTGCGCCGCTCCTGCTGCAGGGCAGCCATTCTCCGGATGCGCGTATCCTGCAGGCGATCGCCGTAGATATTGACGCCCTGACGCGTGCCTGTCCGCAGCTGCTTCAGCAATCTGATACCGTGGAATGGGATGACGCTCAGGGCACGCTGAAGGCGTTTCGTCGCAGCCAGATTGGAAAGCTGACGCTCGGGACGAAGCCGCTGGCGAAGCCGTCGGAAGAAGAACTTCATCAGGCTATGCTGAACGGCATTCGGGAAAAAGGGCTGAGCGTGCTGAACTGGACGCCGGAAGCCGAACAGTACCGCATTCGCCTGCACTGCGCCGCGAAGTGGCTACCGGAACATGGCTGGCCAGCGGTGGATGACGAGACGCTGCTGGCTACGCTTGAGGGCTGGCTACTGCCGCAAATGAGCGGCGTGCACTCTCTGCGCGCCCTTAAGGCGCTTGATGTTAAGACTGCGTTACAGAATTTACTTGACTGGTCATTACGTCAACGTCTGGATAGTGAACTGCCAGGGCATTACACTGTGCCGACCGGAAGCCGGATTGCCATCCGTTATCATGAGGATAATCCGCCGGCGCTGGCGGTTCGGATGCAGGAGATGTTTGGTGAAGCCATCACGCCGTCCATTGCCGAAGGGCGCGTGCCTCTCGTGCTTGAGCTGCTGTCGCCTGCGCATCGTCCATTACAAATCACCCGAGATTTGGGGGCGTTCTGGGCGGGAAGCTACCGTGAAGTGCAGAAAGAGATGAAGGGACGATACCCCAAACATGTCTGGCCGGACGATCCGGCGAATACGGCGCCGACGCGGCGAACGAAGAAATATTCGTGAAAGGGGAGTGCGGCCTGATGCCCTCACCCCGGCCCTCTCCCACAGGGAGAGGGAGAAAACAAATTTTGAGAGATTTCTTCTTTCACAGGCCTGTGAAAGAAAAGAAAATCTGGCCTTTGCGCCTGAAAGTTGCGGAGAAAAAGCATGGCGGGGAATGACCGCGAGCCAATAGGACGTAAGGGAAAACCAACGCGTCCGGCGAAAGAAAAGGTAAGCCGTCGTCGCCTCAGAGATGAGGATTATGACGATGACTATGAAGACGATTATGAGGATGAAGAACCGATGCCGCGTAATGGAAAAGGCAAAGGGCGTAAGCCTCGGGGCAAACGCGGCTGGTTCTGGCTGCTGCTGAAGCTGTTTATTGTTTTTGTTGTCCTGATCGCGATTTACGGCGTGTATCTGGATCAGAAGATCCGCAGCCGTATCGACGGGAAAGTCTGGCAATTGCCTGCGGCAGTGTATGGCCGCATGGTGAACCTTGAGCCGGACATGTCCATCAGCAAGAACGAGATGGTGAAACTGCTGCAAGCCACGCAGTATCGTCAGGTGTCTAAAATGACCCGACCTGGCGAATTTACCGTTCAGGCGAACAGCATTGAGATGATCCGTCGTCCGTTTGATTTCCCGGACAGCAAAGAGGGGCAGGTGCGCGCGCGTCTGACCTTTGACGGCGATCGCCTGGATACCATCGAGAACATGGATAACAACCGTCAGTTCGGTTTCTTCCGTCTCGACCCGCGTCTGATCACCATGCTTTCGTCAGCAAACGGCGAGCAGCGCCTGTTCGTAGCGCGTAACGGCTTCCCGGATCTGCTGGTCGATACTCTGCTGGCAACCGAAGACCGTCACTTCTACGAGCACGATGGCATCAGCCTTTACTCGATTGGTCGTGCGGTGCTGGCTAACCTGACTGCCGGTCGTACCGTGCAGGGGGCGAGTACGCTGACCCAGCAGCTGGTGAAGAACCTGTTCCTCTCCAGCGAACGCTCTTACTGGCGTAAAGCGAACGAAGCCTACATGGCCGTGCTGATGGACGCGCGCTACAGCAAGGATCGTATCCTTGAGCTGTACATGAACGAGGTGTATCTCGGTCAGAGCGGCGATAACGAAATCCGCGGCTTCCCGCTGGCGAGCCTGTACTACTTTGGTCGCCCGGTGGAAGAGCTGAGCCTCGATCAGCAGGCGCTGCTGGTGGGCATGGTGAAAGGGGCGTCCATTTATAACCCGTGGCGTAACCCGAAACTGGCGCTGGAGCGTCGTAACCTGGTGCTGCGTCTGCTGCAACAGCAGCAGGTGATTGACCAGGAGCTATACGACATGCTGAGCGCACGTCCGCTTGGCGTTCAGCCGCGCGGTGGGGTGATCTCACCTCAGCCTGCGTTTATGCAGATGGTGCGTCAGGAGCTGCAAAGCAAGCTTGGCGATAAGGTGAAAGATCTCTCCGGCGTGAAGATCTTTACGACCTTTGACTCAGTGGCCCAGGACGCGGCAGAAAAAGCGGCGGTGGAAGGCATTCCGGCGCTGAAGAAGCAGCGTAAGCTCTCCGATCTTGAAACCGCGATGGTGGTGGTTGACCGCAACACCGGTGAAGTTCGCGCCATGGTGGGCGGCGCCGAGCCGCAGTTTGCGGGATACAACCGCGCCATGCAGGCGCGTCGCTCGATCGGTTCTCTGGCAAAACCGGCGACCTACCTCACTGCCCTGAGCCAGCCAAACCAGTACCGCCTGAATACCTGGATTGCGGATGCGCCTATCTCCCTGCGCCAGCCTAACGGCCAGGTCTGGTCACCGCAGAACGACGATAAGCAGTTCAGCGGTCAGGTGATGCTGGTGGATGCGTTAACGCGCTCCATGAACGTGCCGACGGTGAACCTGGGCATGTCGCTGGGCCTGCCAGCGATTGTCGATACCTGGCAGAAACTGGGCGTGGCGAAAGATCAGCTGCACCCGGTGCCGGCGATGATCCTCGGGGCGCTTAACCTGACGCCGATCGAAGTCGCCCAGGCGTTCCAGACCATTGCCAGCGGCGGTAACCGTGCACCGCTGTCAGCCCTGCGTTCGGTGATTGCCGAAGATGGCTCCGTGCTGTATCAGAGCTTCCCGCAGGCGGAGCGTGCCGTTCCTGCTCAGGCCGCCTACATGACGCTGTGGACGATGCAGCAGGTTGTGCAGCGTGGTACCGGGCGTCAGCTGGGTGCGAAGTATCCGGGTCTGCATCTGGCAGGTAAAACCGGGACCACCAACAACAACGTCGATACCTGGTTTGCCGGTATCGATGGCCGTGAAGTGGTGATCACCTGGGTAGGCCGCGATAACAACCAGCCGACCAAACTGTATGGGGCGAGCGGGGCGATGTCGATTTACCAGCGTTATCTGGCAAATCAGTCTCCTGTGCCGCTGAATCTGGTTGCGCCGGAAGATATCGTCGATATGGGCGTGGACAGTTCCGGTAACTTCGTCTGCGGCGGCGGGATGCGTACGCTTCCTGTCTGGACCGCAAACCCGGACTCGCTGTGCCAGCAAAGCCAGCCGGAACAGCCAACGGGTAACCCGTTCGACCAGTCCTCTCAGCCACAGCAGCCGCAGCAGCAACAGCCGCAGCAGCAGAATGAGAAGAAAGACAGCGACGGTGTCGCGGGCTGGATTAAAGACATGTTCGGCGGCAACTAACCTTTTAAAGCCCTCTTCCCTGGAAGGGGGCTTTTTTTACCCGTAAACTTTATTTCGTTAACCTTCGCTTTAACTCTGATTAACCCTTCGTTTTCTCTTGATGATTTCTTAAACCCTTAATTCTCATAGGGGCGCTTACTGCTTGCTATGCAACCAGCGTTTCGCATATTATTCTGGCGCTCATAATAATAATTCTCGTTTACGTTATCATTCACTTTCACATCAGAGATTCAACATGGCGCTTTCCAATACTGCTCAGCCAATGAACACGTCGCTGCGTAAACTCGCGGTCGTCGTCGCCACAGCGGTTGCCGGCATGTCTGCTTATACTCACGCGGCCGAAACCCCGAAAAAAGAAGAAACCATTACGGTAACCGCAGCACCTGCGGCACAGGAAAGTGCCTGGGGACCGGCACCCACGATTGCGGCCAAACGCACCGCCACGGCGACCAAGACCGATACCCCGATTGAGAAAACCCCGCAGTCTATTTCTGTCGTCACCCGTGAAGAGATGGACATGAAGCAGCCGGGTACGGTTAAACAGGCGCTGGCCTATACGCCGAGCGTGTTCGCAACGCGCGGCGCGTCAACAACGTATGATGTTGTTTCTATCCGTGGTTTCACCACCTCCAGTACCGTGAATACCAACCAGTATCTGGACGGGATGAAGCTGCAGGGTGATAACTATTCTGAAGCGTCCATGGATCCGTATTTCCTTGAGCGCGTCGAGCTGCTGCGCGGCCCTACGTCCGTTCTGTACGGTAAAAGTCACCCGGGCGGCGTGGTCAGCATGGTCAGCAAGCGTCCAACCACCGAGCCACTGAAAGAAATTCAGTTCAAAATGGGTACCGATAACCTGTGGCAGACCGGGTTTGATTTCAGCGATGCGATTGATGATGACGGCGTGTGGTCATACCGTCTGACCGGTCTGGGGCGCAGCGAAAATGCGCAGCAGGAAATGGTTAAATCTACTCGCTACGCCATTGCGCCTGCTTTCAGCTGGCGTCCTGACGATAAAACCGATTTTACTTTCCTGAGCAACTTCCAGAGCGATCCGGATGCAGGCTATTACGGCTGGCTGCCGCGGGAAGGTACCGTTGTGCCTTACTACGATGCCAACGGCAACGCACACAAGCTGCCGACCGATTTCAACGAAGGTGACGAAGACAACAAGATCTCCCGTCGCCAGAAGATGGTGGGCTATAGCTTCTCGCATCAGTTTGATGACACTTTTACCGTGCGTCAAAACCTGCGTTATACCAAAGTTAATACCCTGTACCGTTCCGTTTACGGCAACGGCTACATCGCGCCGGGGCAAATCAGCCGCGCGTATGTGCGCTCTGATGAGGACCTCAACTCGTTCACGGTCGATACCCAGCTGCAGTCCAAATTTGCCACCGGTGCAGTGGATCATACCCTGTTAACGGGCGTCGATTACCTGCGCATGCGTAACGATATTGATGCTGATTACGGCAGCGCTGACCCTATCAGCATGACGAATCCGCAGCACAACAATGCCAATATCAACGTGAACTTCCCGTATGCGGTGCTCAATCGTCAGGAGCAAACGGGCCTGTACGCGCAGGATCAGGCTGAGTGGGATAAGTGGGTACTGACCCTTGGCGGACGCTATGATTTCGCTAAAACGTCCACGCTGACGCGTTCCTCCGACACGACGGCTGAAATCAACGATCGGGCATTCACCTGGCGCGGCGGGATCAACTACCTGTTTGATAACGGTATTACGCCGTACTTCAGCTATAGCGAATCCTTCGAGCCTATTTCAGGCGCAACCCAGGGTGGCAAACCGTTCGATCCGGCTCGCGGCAAGCAGTATGAAGCGGGCGTGAAGTATGTACCGAAAGATCTGCCTGTGGTTGTGACTGCAGCGGTGTATCAGCTGACCAAAAATAACAACCTGACGGCCGATCCGGCGAATCCGACAAGCGGCTTTAGCGTACAGGGCGGTGAAATTCGCTCTCGCGGTTTCGAACTGGAAGCGAAAGCGGCAGTGTCTGCCAACGTGAACGTGACGGCTTCCTATAGCTTTACTGATGCGGAATACACGCACGATACCTGGTATGAAGGCCGTCGTCCGGCGGAAGTGCCGCGTAACATGGCGTCACTGTGGGCAGATTACACCTTCCACGAGACGGCGTTGAGCGGTCTGACGGTAGGGGCAGGCACCCGTTACATCGGTAACACCGTGTCCTACTACTCTGCCTCGTCGCCAAAAGCCTATCAGTCGTTCAACGTTGCGGGCTACGCACTGGCTGACGCGACCGTGAAATACGACCTGGCACGCTTTGGACTGCCGGGCTCGTCTGTCGGCGTCAACGTGAACAACATCTTCGATCGTGAATACGTCTCCAGCTGCTACAGCGAATATGCATGCTACTGGGGCGCAGGACGTCAGGTTGTTGCTACCGCGACCTTCCGCTTCTAATCTCTGTCCGGGCACGGTTCGCCGTGCCCTTTTTATTTAAGTTGGCTGATATGCAGGATAATCAAACGCAATCCGACACCACCTTTACGCTCAATCATCTCTCTTTTCGCGTACCCGGGCGCACGCTGCTGCATCCGCTCTCTCTGACGTTTCCGGCCGGTAAAGTGACGGGCCTGATTGGTCACAACGGTTCAGGTAAATCCACGCTGCTCAAGATGCTGGGGCGCCATCAGCCGCCTTCAGAAGGCGATATTCTGCTGGATGACCAACCGCTGGAGAGCTGGAGCAGTAAAGCCTTTGCCCGCAAAGTGGCCTATCTGCCGCAGCAGCTGCCGCAGGCGGAAGGGATGACGGTGCGTGAGCTGGTGGCGATTGGGCGTTATCCGTGGCACGGGGCGCTTGGCCGCTTCGGCGTCGCCGACAGAGAGAAAGTGGAAGAGGCCATTGCGCTGGTCGGGCTAAAGCCGCTGGCGCACCGTCTGGTGGATAGCCTGTCCGGCGGTGAACGCCAGCGCGCGTGGATCGCGATGCTGGTGGCGCAGGACAGCCGCTGCCTGCTCCTTGATGAACCCACCTCCGCGCTCGATATTGCCCATCAGGTCGATGTCCTGGCGCTGGTGCACCGCTTAAGCCAGCAGCGCGGTCTGACGGTGATTGCGGTGCTGCATGACATCAACATGGCGGCGCGCTATTGCGACTACCTTGTTGCGCTGCGCGGGGGCGAGATGATTGCCGAGGGTACACCGGCAGAGCTGATGCGTAGCGAAACGCTGGAACATATTTACGGTATTCCGATGGGTATTCTGCCTCACCCGACCGGGGCTGCACCGGTGAGCTTCGTCTACTGATGCTCGACAACATGCGCATTAGCCGCCGTCGCCTGCTGACGGCGATGGCCCTCTCACCGCTGCTGTTAAAAATGAACACGGCGCGAGCCGCCGCCGTCGATCCGCACCGCATAGTCGCTCTGGAATGGCTGCCGGTCGAGCTGATGATGGCGCTCGGCGTCACGCCCTATGGCGTGGCGGACATTCCCAACTATAACCTCTGGGTGAACGAGCCGAAGCTGCCGGACTCGGTAATCGACGTCGGACTGCGGACGGAGCCAAACCTTGAACTGCTCACCCAGATGAAACCTTCATTTCTGTTCTGGTCAGCGGGCTACGGCCCGTCAGAGGAGACCATGGCGCGTATTGCGCCGGGACGTGGATTTGCTTTCAGCGACGGTAAAAAACCGCTGGCCGTGGCGAAAAACTCAATTAACGAGATGGCGCATTTCCTCAACCGGGAAGCGGAGGCCAAAAAACATCTCGACGAATTTGATGCCCTGATCGATTCCCTGAAGCCGCGCTTTGCTCACCGGGGCGATCGTCCGCTGCTGATGGTGACGCTGCTGGATGCCCGCCATATGCTGGTCTTCGGTAAAAACTGTCTGTTCCAGGAGGTGCTGGACAGCTTCGGCATTCGCAATGCCTGGGAAGGAGAGATGACGTTCTGGGGCAGTACCGCCGTGGGTATCGATCGCCTCGCGGCGTTTCGCGATGTGGATGTGCTGTGTTTCGACCACGGCAACGAACGCGATATGCAAACCCTGATGGCGACCCCGCTCTGGCAGGCGATGCCGTTTGTGCGCGAGCGGGGCTTCCGGCGCGCTCCGGCGGTCTGGTTCTACGGCGCGACGCTGTCGGCCATGCATTTTGCCCGCGTGCTGGATAACGCCCTGGGAGGTAAAGCATGAGTACGCGTATTGCCCGTTTCCCGGCGCTTCTGCTGATGCTGATTTTTCTTGCCGCGCTGGCGT
The DNA here is from genome assembly GCF_057224565.1 of Enterobacter sp. 3U4. NCBI lineage: Bacteria > Pseudomonadati > Pseudomonadota > Gammaproteobacteria > Enterobacterales > Enterobacteriaceae > Enterobacter > Enterobacter sp. 3U4. The sequence goes on along the minus strand of NZ_CP136665.1, from coordinate 3,135,423 downwards.
TAACCGGCTTCAACCTCTCGGCCGCGTTACCGCGCGCGCAGTGGGGGGCCGCTTTGGCCTCGCCGGATATCGACAATATTCAACAGATGCTGTTCCACTACAGCCTGCTGCCGCGTCTGGCGATCTCCCTTTTGGTCGGTGCCGGCTTAGGGCTGGTGGGCGTGCTGTTCCAGCAGGTTTTACGTAACCCGCTGGCAGAGCCAACCACGCTCGGCGTCGCGACAGGCGCACAGCTTGGGATCACCATCACCACGCTGTGGGCGCTGCCGGGAGCGTTAACCTCGCAGTTTGCGGCACTCGCGGGGGCGTGCGTGGTCGGCGCGCTGGTCTTTGGCGTGGCCTGGGGCAAGCGCCTTTCTCCTGTGACGCTTATTCTGGCCGGGCTGGTGGTGAGCCTGTACTGCGGGGCGATTAACCAGCTGCTGGTACTGTTCCATCACGATCGGCTGCAAAGCATGTTCCTGTGGAGTACCGGCACGCTCACCCAGACCGACTGGAGCGTTGTCCTGCGCCTGTGGCCGCAGCTGGCTGGCGGTGTTGTGCTGACGCTGCTGCTCCTGCGTCCTCTGACGCTGATGGGACTGGATGATGGCGTGGCGCGTAACCTGGGGCTTGCGCTGTCGCTGGCTCGTCTGGCGGCGCTGACGCTGGCGATTGTATTGAGTGCCCTGCTGGTAAACGCGGTCGGCATCATTGGGTTTATCGGCCTGTTTGCGCCGCTGCTGGCAAAAATGCTCGGGGCGCGTCGCTTGCTGGCGCGTCTGATGCTGGCGCCGCTGATTGGGGCACTGATCCTCTGGCTTTCCGATCAGCTCATTCTCTGGCTGGCGCAGGTCTGGAGGGAAGTGTCCACCGGCTCTGTGACCGCGCTTATCGGGGCGCCGCTGCTGCTGTGGCTGCTCCCGCGCCTGCGCAGCATGAGCGCACCGGCGATGGACGCGGGCGATAAAGTCTACGCTGAACGTCGGTCGGTGCTGTGGTTTAGCCTTGCCGGTCTGGCGGTGCTGATTATCGCCTCGTTCGCGGCGCTCTCGTTCGGACGCGATGCCGCGGGCTGGCACTGGGCAACGGGTGATTTACTCAATGAACTGCTGCAGTGGCGCTGGCCCCGTATCCTCGCTGCGCTGATCGCAGGGGTGATGCTGGCGGTAGCAGGGTGTATTATTCAGCGTCTGACCGGCAACCCGATGGCGAGCCCGGAAGTGCTCGGGATCAGCTCAGGTGCCGCCTTTGGCGTGGTGCTGATGCTGTTCTTCGTGCCGGGCAATGCGTTTGGCTGGCTGATGCCTGCAGGCAGTATCGGCGCGGCGGTTACGCTGATGATTATCCTGATTGCCTCCGGTCGAGGCGGGTTTTCGCCGCACCGCATGCTGCTGGCCGGGATGGCGCTCAGCACTGCGTTTACGATGCTGCTGATGATGCTGCAGGCAAGCGGCGATCCGCGTATGGCGAAGATCCTGACCTGGATATCCGGCTCAACGTACGGCGCGACCGGCAGCCAGGCGATCTGGTCCGGGATCGTGATGATCGTACTGCTGGCGACGGTGCCGCTGTGCCGTCGCTGGATGACCATTCTGCCGCTCGGCGGGGAAACCGCGCGCGCGGTGGGAATGGCGCTGACGCCAGCGCGTGTAGCGTTGCTGCTGCTCGCTGCGTGCCTGACGGCGACGGCGACCATGACGATTGGCCCGCTGAGTTTTGTCGGATTAATGGCGCCGCACATTGCCAGAATGATGGGGTTCCGCCGGACGATGCCGCATATCGTGATGTCGGCCCTGACTGGCGGGGTGATGCTGGTGTTTGCGGACTGGTGCGGAAGAATGGTGCTGTTCCCGTATCAGATCCCGGCGGGTCTGCTGTCGACCTTTATCGGTGCGCCGTATTTTATTTATCTGTTGAGAAAGCAGAGTAGGTAGTCAGGTGCGGCCTGATGCCCTCACCCCGGCCCTCTCCCACGGGGAGAGGGAGAACATCGTAGGCCGGGTAAGCGTTAGCGCCACCCGGCAATGCCCTTAGAGCTTCGCAAACACCTTACGCGCCGCGTCAATGGTGTTATTGATATCTTCTTCACTGTGCGCCACGGACATAAAGCCCGCTTCGAACGCGGACGGCGCCAGGTACACGCCTTCTTCCAGCATCAGGTGGAAGAAGCGCTTGAAGCGTTCAACGTCGCACTTCACCACGTCCTGATAGCAGGTCACGGTTTTCGCATCGGTGAAGAAAATCCCGAACATGCCGCCCACGTGGTTGACCACCAGAGGGATACCGGTCTCTTCTGCGGCTGCCAGCAGACCGTTTGCCAGCTGCGTGGTCAGGTCGGTCAGGGTTTCGTGAATGCCAGGCTGAGCCACTTCGGTCAGGCAGGCAAAGCCCGCCGCCATCGCGATAGGGTTACCGGAGAGCGTGCCCGCCTGGTAAACCGGGCCGGTTGGCGCCAGGGCTTCCATCACGTCCTTACGACCACCGAATGCGCCGACCGGCATGCCGCCGCCGATGATTTTACCGAGGCAGGTCAGGTCCGGCTCAACGCCGTAATAAGACTGGGCGCCCGCCAGAGCCACGCGGAAGCCGGTCATCACTTCATCGATGATCAGCAGCGCACCGAACTCATCGCACAGGGCACGCAGGCCCGGCAGGAAATCAGGCTGCGGTGGAATGCAGTTCATGTTGCCCGCAACCGGCTCAACGATGATGCAGGCGATCTCCTGCGGATACTGCTCGAACGCCGCGCGAACGGTGTCCAGATCGTTGTAGGTGCAGGTCAGGGTATGCTTTGCGAAGTCAGCCGGTACGCCAGGTGAGTTTGGCTGGCCGAGCGTTAGCGCGCCGGAACCGGCTTTCACCAGCAGGCAGTCCGCATGACCGTGGTAGCAACCCTCAAACTTGATAATCTTGTCGCGACCGGTAAAGCCGCGCGCCAGGCGGATGGCGCTCATGGTCGCTTCGGTACCGGAGTTCACCATGCGCACCATGTCCATGGTAGGCACCAGTTCGGTAACCAGCTCCGCCATTTTCACTTCCATTTCGGTTGGCGCACCGAAGCTCAGGCCGCGCTGAGCGGCTTCAATCACCGCGTTACGAATGGCCGGGTGGTTGTGTCCCAGCACCATCGGGCCCCAGGAGCCGACATAATCGATATAGGCTTTGCCATCGACATCGTACAGATACGCGCCGTCAGCACGTTCGATAAACAGCGGCGTGCCGCCCACGCCGGTAAAGGCGCGAACAGGTGAGTTCACACCACCTGGAATAAGCTCGCGGGCTGCACTGTAGAGGTTTTCAGACTTGCTCATGGCGTCGTTCCTGGTTCGTATAAAATGATTAAGCCCACTATTCTAAGTGATTCGGGGAAGGTTATGAAATTTTTAGCCGGGTAATGCTTTAAGATTTGTTAAGTAATTTTCAGGAGACGATGAGCGGGTCTCTGGTAAAATCATCGCGGCTTTTTGTATGACGAATAAGAACAGGACATGAAATCAGATTCTCCGTCTTTTGAAGAACAACAGTTTACGCGGGCTCAGCATCGAATCAGCATTCGGCGGCTGCTCAATCGCGATAAAACGCCGCTGGCGATCCTGCTGGCCGCTGCCGTGGTGGGAACTCTCGCAGGGCTGATTGGCGTGGCGTTTGAAAAAGCGGTTAATGCCGTACTCAACTGGCGAGTGGGCACCGTAGCTGGTTTCGCCGACCGCGAATGGCTGGTCTGGGTGTGGGCATTCGGTCTGTCTGCGCTGTTTGCTATGGTGGGGTATTTTCTGGTGCGTAAATTCGCGCCGGAGGCGGGCGGGTCGGGCATTCCTGAAATTGAAGGCGCGCTGGAGGAGCTGCGTCCGGTGCGCTGGTGGCGGGTGATTCCGGTTAAATTCATCGGCGGCATGGGTACCTTGGGCGCGGGGATGGTGCTTGGCCGGGAAGGGCCCACGGTACAGCTGGGGGGGAACGTCGGCCGCATGGTGGGCGATCTCTTTCGGATGCGAAGTGCCGAAGCGCGCCATACGCTGCTGGCAACCGGCGCGGCGGCGGGGCTTTCCGCCGCGTTTAACGCGCCGCTGGCGGGCATTTTGTTCATTATCGAAGAGATGCGCGCGCAGTTTCGCTATAACCTGATCTCGATTAAAGCGGTGTTTACCGGCGTTATTATGTCGAGCATCGTGTTTCGCATCTTTAATGGCGAGGGCGCAGTTATTGAGGTGGGTAAACTGACCAACGCGCCGGTTAACACCCTGTGGCTTTATTTGATCCTCGGCATGATTTTTGGCGTGGTGGGGCCGCTGTTTAACACCTTTATCCTTCGCGCTCAGGATATGTTCCAGCGCATTCACGGCGGGAACACCACGAAATGGGTGCTGATGGGCGGCCTGCTGGGCGGAATGTGTGGCGTACTCGGGTTTATCGAGCCGAATGCCGCTGGCGGCGGGTTCGGGCTGATCCCCATTGCGGCGGCGGGGAACTTTAGCGTGGGTCTGCTGCTGTTTATGTTTATCTCCCGCGTCATCACGACGGTGCTCTGTTTTTCCTCCGGCGCGCCCGGCGGGATATTCGCCCCGATGCTGGCGCTGGGAACCTTGCTGGGTACCGCGTTTGGTATGGCGGCTGAAGCGGGCTTTCCCGCCTATCACCTTGACGCCGGGACCTTTGCGGTGGCCGGAATGGGGGCGCTGCTGGCCGCCTCCCTGCGCGCGCCATTGACCGGGATCGTCCTGGTGCTGGAGATGACGGATAATTACCAGCTCATTTTGCCAATGATCATTACCTGTCTCGGCGCGACACTATTAGCCCAGTTCCTGGGTGGAAAACCGCTATACTCCACCATTCTTGCGCGTACTCTGGCAAAACAAGAGGCGGAGCGGGCCGCAACGCAGAATACTTGAATGAATTACCAGGGTATTAGATAATGACACAAAGAATTGGGTGAATTTTACCCAATAGCAGTAGCAGTATTCATGGGAGCATAAGATGAGTGATGATGTAGCGTTGCCGCTGGAGTTTACCGAAGCAGCAGCCAACAAAGTGAAAACCCTGATTGCCGACGAAGACAATCCGGATCTGAAACTGCGTGTCTATATTACCGGTGGCGGCTGCAGCGGCTTCCAGTATGGTTTTACCTTTGACGATCAGGTTAACGATGGCGATATGACCATCGAGAAACAGGGCGTCGCGCTGGTGGTTGACCCGATGAGCCTGCAATATCTGGTGGGCGGTTCGGTGGATTACACCGAGGGTCTGGAAGGTTCGCGCTTTGTGGTCACCAACCCGAACGCAACAAGCACCTGCGGGTGTGGTTCTTCGTTCAGCATTTAAGAGGGTGCGGGCTGTTGCCCTCACCCCGGCCCTCTCCCACAGGGAGAGGGAGAAAAGACTAAAAACGGTAACCGTCAGGTTACCGTTTTGCTTTTACCGGTCATCCAGCGCAAACGTCGGCAGCTTCAGGTGCCAGCGTATCGCCGCTAAACGTATCACCAGCGTCACGACCATCCCCAGCATCGCGGCGTTTTCCAGCGGAAGTGCAAACGTGTAGTATGCGGTCGCGTGGACAATGCCGCCCGCAATACAGGCCGTCGCGTAAATTTCAGTACGCAGGATCATCGGTACCTCACGCGCCAGAATGTCGCGAATGATCCCGCCGCCCACGCCGGTTAATACGCCCATGCAGATCGCCACCATCGGACCGGTGCCCGCATTAAACGCCTTATTGACGCCAATACCGACAAACACGGCCAGACCCACGGCATCCAGTACCGGTAATATCCATTTGGGTAATCTGCGGGGCTGGCGAACCAGCACAATGGTTAACAGGCAGGTGACCATCGCGACCACCAGATCGGTAGGATCTTTCACCCAAAACACCGGGCCATTCGCCAGCGCCATATCGCGGATAGTCCCGCCGCCTACGGCGGTCACTACGCCCAGCACCAGCACGCCAAACGGATCCATGCGTAGTTTTCCGGCGAGCAGGACGCCGGAGATAGCAAAAACGGCTGTGCCAAGAATATCCAGCCAATAAACGAGCATCGTTAAATCCTCGAAAAGGGTCTTATGTTAGTGACTCTCTGCCAGCGCGGCACAGAGCTGTTTTGCGGCGAGGATAATACGCGGGCTGGCGCGTTCAAACCAGTCGCTGTTGAGGGGGATTACCGGTATTTTTAGCTGCTTTTGCCAGAATTGCTCAATTTTGGGAATTTCGCTCGCATTTCCGACCACGACGATGGCCTGCGGCTGGCGCGCCAGGACCTGTTCACGGCTAACCTGGGGCCACGGCACCCGGCTGGCAGCAAAGATATTTTCACCGCCACAAACTTCCAGCACCTGGTTTTGAATCGACCCTTTTCCGGTGGTGAACAGCGGCTGGCTGCCAAACTGCAGGAAGATGCGCTTTTTAACAGGGGTATCGTATCGGGATTTCAGCGCGGCATAGTCGCTCAGCATCTGTTTCGCCGCGGCCTCGGCTTTTTTGGGCGCAGGGCTATAGGGTGCCAGGGCGCGTAGCGCCTGGGCGACTTGCTCAATGCTGACGGCATCAATCCACATGACCTTTATGCCAAGGGAGGTAAGCTGGTTGACCTGCCGCTCGGCGTTGCCGCCACGCCAGGCCAGCACGAGATCCGGTTTAAGCGCCACGATGCGCTCAAGGTTCATCCCCTGCCAGGTTGCAACTTGTTCAATATCCGCGGCTTGCGGTGGATAATCCGAATAGCTACTCACGCCAACGGGCGTTATCCCGGCGGCAAATGCCAGTTCCGTATTCGCGGGAGAGAGCGTAATCACGCGCGGTACAGCGTAGAGCCACAGCGGTGCGAGAAGAAGCAGGGCGGCCAGCGCCCTGAGGGTATGTTTAGCCACGTGCCAGATTCTGCACCAGGCGTTCCACCATCACGGTGGACTGTTTTGCCGCAACGGTCAGAAACTCGTCGAAGCTGATGTGGGACTGCTGGTCTGCCACGTCAGAGATGGCGCGAACCACCACGAACGGTACGCTGAAGTTATGGCAAACGTGCGCAATCGCGGTCGCTTCCATCTCAACGGCTACCGCCTGAGGGAAGTTATGACGGATTTTCGCCAGACCCACGGAACCATTGATGAACGCATCACCGCTGACAATCAGACCGCGTACCGCGTTGAGGTTGAGTTCTGCGATGCAGGTCTCCGCCGCCGCAATCAGTTTGTCGTCAGCTTTAAACCCGGCAGGGCAGCCCGGGAGCTGACCGTACTCATAACCGAACGCGGTGACGTCGGCATCGTGGTAACGCGCTTCGTCGGAGACAACGATATCACCCACTTTCAGCGTCGGCGCCAGGCCGCCCGCAGAGCCGGTATTCACGATCACATCCGGCTTGCAGCGCTCCAGCAGCAGGGTCGCACCCAGCGCAGCAGCCACTTTACCGATGCCTGATTTCAGCAGAGCCACGTCAACACCGTTCAGCTGGCCGGTGTAGATCTCACAACCACCAAGAGAGAGGGTCTGACGGTTCTCAATTTTGTCACGCAGCAGCGTAACTTCTTCTTCCATTGCACCAATAATGCCGATTTTCATAGATTTACTCGCGATGTGCCTTGTTAAGATGCATAGTCTATCATGCGGTTAAGGGGAAACGCATTCTCACGCGGGGGAGCACATGGCACCAATCGATTTTCGCACCAAAATTAACTGGCACCGACGTTTCCGTTCGCCGCAGGGCGACAAGAGCGAACATGAGATCCTGCGTATCTTTGAAAGCGATCGCGGGCGGATCATTAACTCGCCCGCCATCCGCCGTCTGCAGCAAAAAACCCAGGTATTTCCGCTTGAGCGTAACGCCGCGGTGCGCACGCGCTTAACCCACTCTATGGAGGTGCAGCAGGTCGGGCGCTACATTGCCAAAGAGATTTTAAGCCGTCTCAAAGAGCAGCGCTTACTGGAAACCTATGGTCTGGACGAGCTGACGGGGCCTTTCGAGAGCATCGTTGAGATGGCCTGCCTGATGCATGACATCGGCAACCCGCCTTTCGGCCACTTTGGTGAGGCGGCAATCAATGACTGGTTTAAACAACGGCTTTACCCTTCGGATGCGGTAAGCCAGCCGCTGAGCGACGACCGCTGCATCGTACGCGATTTACGCCTGCGTGAAGGCGAAGAGGGGCTGAACGATCTGCGCCGCAAGGTGCGCCAGGATCTCTGTCACTTTGAGGGCAACGCGCAGGGGATCCGTCTGGTCCATTCCCTGATGCGCATGAACCTGACCTGGGCACAGGTCGGCTGCATTCTGAAATATACGCGCCCCGCGTGGTGGATGGGGGATACGCCCGCGTCCCACAGTTATTTAATGAAAAAACCAGGCTATTACCTTTCCGAAGAGGCCTATATTGAGCGGCTACGTAAAGAACTCTCATTGACGCCAAACGGCCGCTTTCCATTGACCTGGATTATGGAAGCCGCCGATGATATCTCCTATTGCGTGGCCGATCTGGAAGATGCCGTGGAGAAAAGAATCTTCAGCGTCGAGGAGCTTTATCAGCATCTTTATACGGCCTGGGGCACCCATGAAAAAGGCTCGCTGTTTGCGCAGGTTGTCGAAAATGCCTGGGAAAAATCGCGCTCAAATACATTAAGCCGCAGTACGGAAGACCAGTTCTTTATGTATTTGCGGGTCAATACATTAAATAAACTGGTGCCGTATGCGGCGTCGCGCTTTATTGATAATTTGCCGCTCATTTTCAGCGGGGAATTCAACCACGCGCTGCTGGAAGATGACAGCAGTTTCAGTCAACTCCTTGAGCTTTATAAACATGTGGCGATGCGGCATGTATTCAGCCATCCGGATGTCGAGCAGCTTGAGCTGCAGGGCTATCGGGTAATTAGTGGGTTACTGGAAATTTATTCCCCGTTGCTCCAGCTGTCGGTCGATGAATTCAGCGAGCTGGTGGAACACGAGCGCGTGCGCAGAATACCTATCGAATCGCGGCTTTATCAGAAACTCTCTACCCGGCATCGTCTGGCGTATGTGGAAGCGATTGGCAAGCTGGATCGCCATTCTCCCCAATGGCCGGTGATGGAATATTATTATCGCTGCCGTCTCATCCAGGACTATATCAGCGGCATGACGGATTTGTATGCCTGGGATGAATATCGCAAGCTGATGGCGGTGGAATAATCCCTGAGTTTTGTAAAGACGGCCAATAAATTTTTACCTTTTCCATAAACTTATCGCCGGAACTAAGCGGTATAAAACGAATCTGAGTTACACAGCAATTTTGCGTTACTTGTAAATCGAGATTGAGAAACATGAAAAAAACCACATTAGCAATGAGTGCACTGGCTCTGAGTTTAGGTTTAGCGCTGTCTCCTCTGACTGCTACTGCAGCCGAGACCGCGTCGTCGGCAGCAACCGCGCAGCAGATGCCAAGCCTGGCACCGATGCTCGAAAAAGTGATGCCATCGGTGGTGAGTATTAACGTTGAAGGCAGTACGACCGTCAATACGCCGCGTATGCCGCGTAACTTCCAGCAGTTCTTCGGCGACAACTCGCCGTTCTGCCAGGATGGTTCGCCATTCCAGAGCTCTCCGTTCTGTCAGGGCGGCGGTGCCGGAGATGACAGCCAGGGCGGTGGCCAGCAGCAGAAATTTATGGCGCTTGGCTCGGGGGTGATTATTGATGCGGCGAAAGGCTATGTCGTCACTAACAACCACGTTGTCGATAACGCTAACAGCATTAAGGTTCAGCTGAGCGATGGCCGTAAGTTCGACGCCAAAGTGGTGGGTAAAGACCCGCGCTCCGACATCGCGCTGATCCAGATTCAGGATCCGAAAAACCTGACGGCGATTAAAATTGCCGACTCCGACGCGCTGCGCGTGGGTGATTATACCGTGGCGATCGGTAACCCGTTTGGTCTGGGTGAAACCGTGACCTCGGGTATCGTCTCTGCGCTGGGCCGTAGCGGCCTCAACGCTGAGAACTATGAAAACTTCATCCAGACGGATGCGGCGATCAACCGCGGTAACTCCGGCGGTGCGCTGGTGAACCTTAACGGTGAGCTGATCGGTATCAACACCGCGATCCTTGCGCCAGACGGCGGCAACATCGGTATCGGTTTTGCTATCCCGAGTAACATGGTGAAAAACCTGACCGCGCAGATGGTGCAGTATGGCCAGGTGAAACGCGGCGAGCTGGGTATCCTCGGTACGGAGCTGAACTCCGAACTGGCTAAGGCGATGAAAGTTGACGCCCAGCGCGGGGCATTCGTCAGCCAGGTGATGCCGAATTCCTCTGCGGCGAAAGCGGGCATTAAAGCAGGGGATGTGATCACCTCCCTGAACGGTAAGCCGATCAGCAGCTTTGCCGCCCTGCGTGCCGAAGTGGGCTCAATGCCGATTGGCAGCAAAGTGACCCTCGGCCTGCTGCGCGACGGTAAGCCGGTTAACGTGAGCCTGGAGCTGCAGCAGAGCAGCCAGAATCAGGTGGATTCCAGCACCATCTTCAGCGGTATTGAAGGTGCCGAGATGAGCAATAAAGGCGCAGACAAAGGCGTGGTGGTGAATAACGTGAAAGCGAATTCACCGGCAGCCCGTATCGGCCTGAAAAAAGGTGATGTGATCATGGGCGCTAACCAGCAGCCGGTGAAAAATATCGCTGAACTGCGCAAAATTCTCGACAGCAAGCCTTCCGTGCTGGCGCTGAATATCCAGCGTGGTGATACCTCTCTTTATCTGCTGATGCAATAATCCTCAGAAGCCCCTGTTCGCAGGGGCTTTCTCGTTTCTGTGATACTTGCCACAACTCCATACTTCTCCCTCTCTCTTTGTGCATCTGCACAATGCGGCCGTCGCTGAACTTCCCTATGCTTGAGCTCTGCTCACGGGAGGATTCTATGGCTGGCTGGCATCTTGATACCAAAATGGCGCAGGACATCGTGGCGCGCACAATGCGCATCATTGATACCAATATCAACGTGATGGATGCCCGCGGGCGCATTATCGGCAGCGGCGATCGCGAGCGTATTGGGGAATTGCACGAAGGTGCGCTGCTGGTGCTTTCCCAGGGGCGTGTCGTGGATATCGACGATGCGGTAGCGAAACACCTGCACGGCGTACGCCAGGGAATCAATTTACCGCTGCGTCTTGAAGGTGAGATTGTTGGGGTCATCGGGCTCACCGGTGAGCCCGAGTCACTGCGAAAATACGGTGAGCTGGTCTGCATGACGGCGGAGATGATGCTGGAGCAGTCGCGCCTGATGCACCTGCTCGCTCAGGACAGCCGCCTGCGTGAAGAGCTGGTGATGAACCTTATTCAGGCGGAAGAGCATACGCCTGCGCTCAGTGAATGGGCGCAGCGTCTGGGGATCGATCTCAACCAGCCGCGCGTGGTGGCGGTGATTGAGGTTGATAGCGGTCAGCTTGGCGTAGACAGCGCGATGGCCGAACTGCAGCAGCTGCAAAATGCGCTGGCGACGCCGGAGCGCGATAACCTGGTGGCGATTGTTTCTCTGACGGAAATGGTGGTGCTCAAACCGGCGCTTAATGCGTTTGGCCGCTGGGATGCGGAAGATCATCGTCGTCGCGTAGAGCAGCTGATCTCCCGAATGAAGGAGAATGGTCAGCTGCGTTTTCGCGTTGCGCTGGGCAACTACTTTACCGGGCCGGGCAGTATCGCCCGCTCCTGGCGTACCGCGCGCACCACCATGATGGTGGGCAAGCAGCGGATGCCGGAGAGCCGCAGTTATTTCTATCAGGATCTGATGCTGCCGGTGCTGCTCGACAGCCTGCGCGGGGGCTGGCAGGCCAACGAGCTGGCGCGGCCGTTAGCGCGCCTGAAAGCCATGGATAACAACGGCCTGCTGCGCCGGACGCTGCAGGCATGGTTCCGCCATAACGTGCAGCCGCTGGCGACCTCGAAGGCGCTGTTTATTCACCGTAATACTCTGGAGTATCGGTTAAATCGGATTTCGGAGCTGACGGGGCTGGATCTGGGGAATTTCGATGACAGGCTGCTGCTGTATGTGGCGCTTCAGCTGGACGAGCAGAGATGATGCTGTTTGCCGGGTGGCGGCTTCGCCTTACCCGGCCTACATGCTGAGTGCGGTCTGGTGCCCTCACCCCATCCTCTCCCACGGGGAGAGGGCGCAAACATTAAAAACGGCAATCAAGGATTGCCGTTTTGCTTTTATTTCCGCGTTAATTTCTCAAGATCCGCTTCAATCTCGCTGATCTTGTTAGTTACGACGCTTTCAAGGTGACGCAGATCGTCAAGGATCTTACGCTTGAGATCGACTTCGGTGCGGTCGCGCTGGCAGATCTGATCGAGTTCATCGATCACATAGCGCAGGTTAGGGCTGATTTCCTGTACTTCTTTGTATCCCTGTCCTACACCGTCAGCAACAACGGTCTTACGCTGGCGTGGATATTTAAACTTCACGCTTTTGGCGAAAAACTCTCCTTTGTCCTTGTGAAAATAGATTTTCAGAATATCGTTATTGGCTTCCTGACGGAGGCTGTAACGATCAATTTCATCAGGATTGGTAATGCCCAGACTTTTCAGATTATCGTACATAGCGGTACCCTTGATCTCAACATAACCTTTGAATAATTAACGAAAAAATCTATTTTCGCCACCCTCAGATATAAAAAAAGCGGGGTTGCCCCCGCTTTTTGTTATACCCGATTAATCGATGGTGCGCAGCAACTCGTTGATGCCCACTTTACCGCGCGTTTTCGCATCCACTTTCTTCACGATAACCGCACAGTAGAGGCTGTATTTGCCATCTTTGGACGGCAGGTTGCCGGAAACAACCACGGAGCCCGCCGGAACGCGACCGTAGTGAACTTCGCCGGTTTCACGGTCGTAAATACGGGTGCTCTGACCGATGTAAACGCCCATGGAGATCACGGAGCCTTCTTCAACGATCACGCCTTCAACCACTTCAGAGCGCGCGCCGATGAAGCAGTTGTCTTCGATGATGGTCGGGTTAGCCTGCAGCGGTTCCAGAACACCACCGATGCCCACGCCGCCGGACAGGTGAACGTTTTTACCGATCTGCGCGCAGGAACCGACGGTCGCCCAGGTGTCAACCATCGTGCCTTCGTCAACGTAGGCACCGATGTTCACGTAGGATGGCATCAGCACGGTATTGCGTGCGATGAAGGCGCCCTGACGCACTGCCGCAGGCGGTACCACGCGGAAACCTTCTTTCTGGAAACGCGCTTCGTCGTAGTCAGCGAATTTCATTGGCACTTTATCGAAGTAGCGGCTTTCTGCTCCGTCGATAACCTGGTTATCGTTGATGCGGAAAGAGAGCAGCACGGCTTTCTTCAGCCATTGATGAGTGACCCACTGACCGTCGATTTTTTCTGCAACGCGCAGCGCGCCGGAATCCAGAAGGGAAATCACCTGGTTTACCGCTTCACGGGTCACGGTATCCACATTTGCCGGAGTAATCTCGGCGCGACGCTCAAAAGCGGACTCAATAACGTTCTGTAACTGCTGCATTGTTTACTCTTTCCATTTCACTAAAAAACATATCACCCTTTATCGTTTGGATTGAGGGCTGCTGTCAACCGTTGTTGCACTTCAAGCTGCAGGTCATTATTAAGGGCACGCCGGTCCGCTGTCGCGATTATAAATAAATCTTCTACTCGCTCGCCAATCGTTGTAATTCGGGCTCCGTGGAGCGAAATTCCCAGATCGGCAAAAACCTGGCCGACGCGGGCGAGCAGCCCCGGCTGGTCGAGCGCGATCAGCTCCAGGAACGATTTACGGTCGGTGTGGGTCGGCAGGAAATTGACTTCGGTATCGACGGTAAAGTGGCGCAATTTCGCCGGCTGGCGACGCGGCTGCGGGGGCTGCCAGCTGCGCTGGGTAATCGCCTGCTCAAGACCAAAACGTATCCCTTCATGCCTGTCCGAAGAGAGCGGGCTGCCGTCCGGCTCCAGCACGATAAAGGTGTCCATCGCCATGCCGTCGCGGGTAGTGAAAATCTGCGCGTCGTGAACGCTCAGGTTTCGCCTGTCCAGCTCGGCGCAGACCGCAGCAAACAGATAAGGGCGGTCCGGGCTCCAGATGAAAATCTCCGTTCCGCCTCGGGTGGCCTGAGGGCTTAGCAGGATCATCGGCTGGGACAGATCGTGCTTCAGCAGATGCCGCGCGTGCCAGGCAAGCTGGTTTGGGCTGTGGCGGACAAAATAGTTGGCACGGCAGCGGGCCCAAATCTGATGCAGTGCCTCTTCATCAATGTTATCCATCCGCAGCAGCGCCAGCGCCTGCAGCTGGTGATGGCGCACGCGTTCGCGCATGTCCGGGGTGTTTTGCATCCCGCGACGCAGCTGTTTTTCGGTAGCGAAGTACAGCTCGCGCAGCAGGCTCTGCTTCCAGCTGTTCCACAGGGTCTCGTTGGTGGCGCAGATATCGGCCACCGTCAGGCAGACCAGATAGCGCAGACGGTTTTCCGTCTGAACCTCTTCCGCGAACTGCTTGATCACTTCCGGATCCTGAATGTCACGACGCTGTGCGGTGACCGACATCAGCAGGTGATGGCGCACCAGCCAGGCCACCAGCTGCGTTTCACGCGAGTTCAGGCCGTGCAGTTCGGCAAATTTCAGCACGTCCTGCGCGCCGAGCACAGAGTGGTCGCCGCCGCGGCCTTTGGCGATATCGTGGAACAGGGCGGCGATCAGGATCAGTTCCGGATGGGTCAGGCGCGGCCACAGCTCGACGCACAGCGGGTGGCGGGACCGCGTCTCTTCTTTCGCAAAGCTTTCCAGCTTGAGCATCACGCGGATCGTGTGTTCATCCACCGTGTAGGCGTGGAACAGATCGAACTGCATCTGTCCGACAATGTGCGACCACTGCGGCATATAGGCCCACAGCACGCTATGGCGGTGCATCGGCAGCAGGCCGCGGCTGACGGCGCCCGGGTGGCGGAGCATGCTCAGGAACAGCGAGCGCGCTTCCGGGATATAGCACAGCGGCTGCGTCAGATGACGGCGCGCATGGCGCAGATGGCGCAGGGTGGTGGAGTAGATCCCGGTGATGGTGCTGTTGCGCACCATGGTATAGAACATCCGCAGAATTGCTTCCGGCTCGCGGATGAACAGCGTTTCGTCGCGCAGATCGATAAGCGTGCCGCGCAGCTGGAATTCGTCATCAATCGGGCGCGGCTTTTCGTCGGCCGTCAGGGCCAGAATGGCCTCGTCGAACAGCTGCAGCAGCATCTGGTTCAGCTCGGTCACCCGGCGGGTGACGCGGAAGAAATCTTTCATCATCTGCTCAACCGGCTCGTTGCCTTCGCCCTGGTAATTCAGGCGCTGAGCCACGCTGAGCTGACGGTCAAACAGCAAACGGTTATCGTAGCGGGTGACTTCCAGATGCAGGGCAAAGCGGATGCGCCAGAGCAGGTGCAGGCACTCGTTTAGCTCGTTACGCTCCGCCTCGGTTAAGAAACCGAAGCCAACCATCTCGTCCAGCGAGGTGGCGCCAAAATGGCGGCGGGCGACCCACTGTAAAGTGTGGATGTCGCGCAGGCCGCCGGGGCTGCTTTTGATATCGGGCTCAAGATTATAGCTGGTGCCGTGGTAGCGCTGGTGGCGCTGGTTTTGCTCCTCGACCTTTGCGGCGAAGAACTTTTCTGACGGCCAGAAGCCGTCGCTGAAAATGTGCTTTTGCAGCTCCAGAAACAGGGCGACGTCGCCAATCAGCAGGCGGGTTTCAATCAGGTTGGTGGCGACGGTCAGGTCCGATAACCCTTCCAGCAGACACTCTTCCAGGGTGCGCACGCTGTGGCCGACCTCCAGCTTCACGTCCCAGAGCAGCGTCAGCAGTTCGCCAATTTTTTGCGCCTGTTCGTCCGGCAGCTTTTTGCGGCTTAAGATCAGCAGATCGATATCGGAAAGCGGATGCAGCTCTCCGCGGCCATAGCCCCCGACGGCAACCAGCGCAACATCGCTGATTTGCCCAAACCCGTAATCGATCCACAGACGCTGCAGCAGCTGGTCAATAAATTCGGTGCGCGCTTCAATGAGCTGCTCGGCCGACACGCCCGCGTCGAACGCGCTGCCCAGCCAGCGATGGAAAACATCCATATGGGCTTTAATATGCGCGCAGGTCAGCTCGTGCGACGGCCAGACGCCCGGGTTATCGGGCTGGTCGGGGAGGGTGGGAAGTGCTGTGTTAGCATACTGTTCGGGTAAAAGATTACTCATCGTGCGCCACCCATAAGAAAAAGCTATAGCCATTAAAAAAGCCGGCATTTGCCGGCTTTTTTATCATTCGTCGTGCGTCAGTATCGCCGGGATGGTGTCATCCTTGCGCAACGTCATAATTTCGCAGCCGTTGTCTGTTACCACAATAGTATGCTCGTACTGCGCAGACAAGCTTCTGTCTTTGGTTTTCACGGTCCAGCCGTCTTTCATGGTACGGATGCGGTAGTCACCCGCGTTGACCATCGGCTCAATGGTAAAGGTCATGCCTTTTTGCAGCACTACGCCGCCGTCATCTGCATCATAGTGCAGGACCTGCGGTTCTTCATGGAAGACGCGACCAATGCCGTGACCGCAGTACTCGCGCACCACGGAGAAACCTTCTGCTTCCACAAACTTCTGGATTGCCGCACCGATGGTACGCAGGCGAATACCCGGTTTAACCATTTTCAGCGCCAGGTAGAGGCTCTCTTGCGTCACTTTGCACAGACGCTCGCCAAGAATAGTCGGCTTGCCAACGATGAACATTTTTGAGGTGTCACCGTGGTACTCGTCTTTAATGACGGTCACGTCGATGTTAACGATGTCGCCATCTTTCAGCAGTTTTTCATCGTCCGGGATGCCGTGGCACACCACTTCATTAATAGAGATGCAGACGGATTTCGGGAAACCGTGATAGCCGAGACAGGCGGAAACCGCGTGCTGCTCGTTCACGATATAGTCGTTACAGATACGGTCCAGTTCACCGGTGCTGACGCCCGGCTTCACGAACGGCTCGATCATTTCCAGCACTTCCGCGGCCAGACGACCGGCGACGCGCATCTTTTCAATTTCTTCAGGTGTCTTAATAGAGATAGCCATGTAATCTGTCCATCGGTGTCGATTTTTTCGACAATACTAGTCTAAGTGTCGTCAATGGTATCAGTCAGGCACGCTCCGTGCCAAATTGAGAATCATTAACAGCACACTCCGCCAACAACTGTTGGTTTCTGGTCGTGTTTTGTGGTATAAAGCGCGCCGGACTTCCGATCCATCTCAGATACACAGGCTGGACGGAAGCGACAAATCTCACTTTGTGTAACAACACACACGTATCGGCACATATTCCGGGGTGCCCTTCGGGGTCGGTAATATGGGATACGTGGAGGCATAACCCCAACTTTCAATATAGAGGTTTTAAACATGGCAACTGTTTCCATGCGCGACATGCTCAAGGCTGGTGTTCACTTTGGTCACCAGACCCGTTACTGGAACCCGAAAATGAAGCCTTTCATCTTCGGCGCGCGTAACAAAGTTCACATCATCAACCTTGAGAAAACTGTACCAATGTTCAACGAAGCCCTGGCTGAGCTGAACAAGATCTCTTCCCGTAAAGGTAAGATTCTGTTCGTTGGTACTAAGCGCGCTGCAAGCGAAGCTGTGAAAGATGCTGCTAACAGCTGCGACCAGTTCTTCGTGAACCATCGCTGGTTGGGCGGCATGCTGACCAACTGGAAAACTGTTCGTCAGTCCATCAAGCGCCTGAAAGATCTGGAAACCCAGTCTCAGGACGGTACTTTCGACAAGCTGACTAAGAAAGAAGCGCTGATGCGCACTCGTGAACTGGACAAGCTGGAAAACAGCCTGGGCGGTATCAAAGATATGGGCGGCCTGCCAGACGCGCTGTTCGTAATCGATGCAGACCACGAGCACATCGCAATCAAAGAAGCTAACAACCTGGGTATCCCGGTATTCGCTATCGTTGATACCAACTCCGATCCGGACGGTGTTGACTTCGTTATCCCGGGTAACGACGACGCAATCCGTGCTGTTAGCCTGTACCTGAGCGCTGTAGCTGCTACCGTTCGTGAAGGCCGTTCCCAGGATCTGGCTTCTCAGGCGGAAGAAAGCTTCGTAGAAGCTGAATAATAAGGTTTTACCCCTTATTAGTACCGTGTATGAATAGGGGCCCATTACCGGCCCCTTTTTTCAATTTACACTGTTTGGCCCCCGGCCGGGCAGTTCACATCTCCCGAGGATTTAAGAATGGCTGAAATTACCGCATCCCTGGTAAAAGAGCTGCGCGAGCGTACTGGCGCAGGCATGATGGATTGCAAAAAAGCGCTGACTGAAGCGAACGGCGACATCGAGCTGGCAATCGAAAACATGCGTAAATCCGGTGCGATCAAAGCAGCTAAAAAAGCAGGCAACGTTGCTGCTGACGGCGTGATCATCACTAAGATCGACGGCAACTACGGCATCATTCTGGAAGTTAACTGCCAGACTGACTTCGTTGCTAAAGATGGTGGTTTCCAGGCATTTGCTAACAAAGTTCTGGACGCAGCTGTTGCTGGTAAAATCACTGACGTTGAAGTTCTGAAAGCACAGTTCGAAGAAGAACGTGTTGCGCTGGTTGCTAAAATCGGTGAGAACATCAATATCCGTCGCGTATCTTCTCTGGAAGGCGACGTTCTGGGCTCTTACCAGCACGGTGCACGTATCGGTGTTCTGGTTGCGGCTAAAGGCGCTGACGAAGAGCTGGTTAAACAGCTGGCTATGCACATCGCTGCAAGCAAACCAGAATTCGTTAAGCCAGAAGACGTGTCTGCTGAAGTGGTAGAGAAAGAGTACCAGGTTCAGCTGGACATCGCGATGCAGTCTGGTAAGCCAAAAGAAATCGCAGAGAAAATGGTTGAAGGCCGCATGAAGAAATTCACCGGCGAAGTTTCTCTGACTGGCCAGCCATTCGTAATGGACCCAAGCAAGTCTGTTGCTCAGCTGCTGAAAGAGCACAACGCTGACGTAACTGGCTTCATCCGCTTCGAAGTGGGCGAAGGCATCGAGAAAGTTGAGACTGACTTCGCAGCAGAAGTTGCTGCAATGTCCAAGCAGTCTTAATGATTGAAAAGGAGCCGCCTGAGGGCGGCTTCTTTTTGTCACCCGTCACAGGAAATCAGACAGGCTCCAGTATCGCTGTGCTGATTTGCGGCATATCATGTCGCCAGAATTAACCCCCATCTTAATCGTTGACAGTCTCAGGAAAGAAACATGGCTACCAATGCAAAACCCGTGTACAAACGCATTCTGCTTAAGCTGAGTGGCGAAGCGCTGCAGGGATCGGAAGGCTTCGGTATTGACGCAAGCATCCTTGATCGCATGGCACAGGAAATCAAAGAACTGGTCGAACTGGGTATCCAGGTTGGCGTGGTCATTGGCGGTGGCAACCTTTTCCGTGGTGCTGGTCTGGCGAAAGCGGGGATGAACCGCGTAGTGGGCGACCACATGGGTATGCTGGCAACCGTCATGAATGGCCTGGCAATGCGTGATGCACTGCATCGCGCCTATGTGAATGCCCGCCTGATGTCCGCGATTCCGCTGAATGGCGTTTGCGATAATTACAGCTGGGCAGAAGCCATCAGCCTGCTGCGCAATAACCGCGTGGTGATCCTCTCCGCCGGTACGGGTAACCCGTTCTTTACGACCGATTCCGCCGCCTGCCTGCGCGGTATCGAGATCGAAGCCGATGTGGTACTGAAAGCGACCAAAGTAGACGGCGTGTTTACTGCCGACCCGGCAAAAGATCCTTCTGCAACCATGTACGATCAGCTGAGCTACAGCGAAGTGCTGGATAAAGAGCTGAAAGTGATGGATCTTGCCGCCTTCACGCTGGCTCGCGACCACAAACTGCCGATCCGTGTCTTCAACATGAATAAACCTGGCGCACTGCGTCGCGTGGTCATGGGCGAAAAAGAAGGCACTTTGATCACGGAATAATTTCCGTTGACGATAAATACAGGTAAGATTCCGCTTTATTTTGTAGTGGTATCTTACCCGGGCGCGCCTTTGGCGTTGTCATGAATTAAACGCGACTATACTTAGCACACCTGTAGCGCTGTGCTGGCGGATAGTCTGCCTGAGACAAGTTTTCAAGGATTCGTAACGTGATTAACGACATCAGAAAAGATGCTGAAGTACGCATGGAAAAATGCGTAGAAGCGTTCAAAACCCAAATCAGCAAAATCCGTACTGGCCGTGCTTCCCCAAGCCTGCTGGATGGCATCATCGTAGAATACTACGGTACGCCAACCCCTCTGCGTCAGCTGGCGAGCGTCACGGTAGAAGATACCCGTACGCTGAAAATCAACGTGTTCGATCGTTCTATGAGCCCGGCCGTTGAGAAAGCGATCATGGCCTCTGACCTCGGACTGAACCCAAGCTCTGCGGGTTCTGACATCCGCGTTCCACTGCCTCCACTGACGGAAGAGCGTCGTAAAGATCTGATCAAAGTCGTTCGTGGCGAAGCTGAGCAGGGTCGTGTATCCGTGCGTAACGTCCGTCGCGACGCGAACGATAAAGTAAAAGCGCTGCTGAAAGAAAAAGAGATCAGTGAAGATGACGATCGTCGTTCTCAGGACGACATTCAGAAAATGACCGACGCTGCCATCAAGAAAATTGATGCGGCGCTGGCAGATAAAGAAGCGGAACTGATGCAGTTCTGATTTCTGTCGTACACTGATAAACGCCGTTCAGAGGGACTTCGGGTCTTGCTGGCGGCGTTTTGCTTTTATCTGGTCTAACTTTTTTCGGGCATCTCATGAAGCATTTAACACTCCTCGGCTCAACCGGCTCTATCGGTTGCAGCACTCTCGACGTTGTTCGCCATAATCCTGAACTTTACACCGTGACAGCGCTGGTGGCCGGTAAGAATGTGCAGCGAATGGTTGAGCAGTGCCTGGAGTTTGCGCCCCGCTATGCGGTGATGGATGACGAAGAGAGCGCACGCTTGCTGAAAGCACAGCTGCGTGAAAAGGGCAGCCGAACCGAGGTGTTGAGTGGCCAACAGGCGGCATGCCAGATGGCGGCACTGGATGAGGTGGATCAGGTGATGGCGGCTATCGTCGGTGCGGCAGGATTATTGCCCACGCTTGCCGCGATTGATGCCGGCAAGGACGTTCTGCTGGCCAATAAAGAGTCGCTGGTCACCTGTGGACGCCTGTTTATGGATGCGGTGAAGCAGCGCGGAGCGCGTCTTTTGCCGGTCGACAGCGAGCACAACGCGATTTTTCAGAGTTTACCGCAACCTTTTCAACAGAACCTGGGGTACGCTGACCTGGAGCAGAATGGCGTGGTGTCTATTCTGCTTACCGGGTCTGGTGGCCCGTTCCGTGAAACGCCACTGTCTGAACTGCGCGCCATGACGCCGGATCAGGCGTGCCGTCATCCGAACTGGTCGATGGGGCGTAAAATCTCCGTTGACTCTGCCACCATGATGAACAAAGGTCTGGAATACATTGAAGCGCGCTGGCTGTTTAATGCGTCAGCGAAACAGATGGAAGTACTGATTCACCCGCAATCGGTGATTCACTCGATGGTGCGTTATCAGGATGGCAGCGTGTTGGCACAGCTGGGCGAGCCGGACATGCGTACGCCGATTGCCCATTCCATGGCGTGGCCAAATCGAGTGAAGTCCGGCGTGAAGCCGCTTGATTTCTGCAAGCTAAGTTCCCTGACGTTCAGTGAACCAGACTATGACCGCTATCCTTGTCTGAAGCTTGCGATGAATGCCTTTGACCAGGGGCAGGCGGCGACAACGGCACTTAATGCAGCCAATGAAATTACCGTTGAGGCATTTCTGAATCAGCAAATTCGTTTTACCGATATCGCGTCGTTAAATTTATCGGTACTGGAGATGATGGATTTGCGCGAACCACAAAGCGTGGAAGAGGTGCTGGCGGTGGATGCAGCTGCGCGTAATATTGCGCGCCAACAGGTGACACGTCTCGCAAGCTGGTGATAAAGCAAGCACTAGTCGTCGTGCTATTTGTTAGCGTTGGGCTTCAGTGATATAGTCTGCGCCACCTGATCGCAGGTATTTGACTTAATGTGGTCAGGTGAGCCGTGGTTTGACACGGCTTTTTTATGTATAGGCTTCAGTATTCCTGAGTACCGTTAAATCCTTTTCAGGGACAAAAAACGCGTTATGTTGTCTGCGAATCAACCAATAAGCGAAAATTTGCCAGCTCATGGCTGCCGTCATGTAGCAATCATTATGGATGGCAATGGCCGCTGGGCGAAAAGACAAGGGAAGATACGAGCCTTTGGGCATAAAGCAGGGGCGAAATCCGTTCGTCGCGCCGTTTCTTTTGCCGCCAACAACGGCATTGATGCGTTAACGCTCTATGCTTTTAGCAGTGAAAACTGGAATCGACCTCTGCAGGAAGTGACTGCGTTGATGGAATTGTTTGTGTGGGCGCTAGACAGCGAAGTAAAAAGCCTGCACCGCCACAACGTCCGCCTGCGTATCATTGGCGATACCAGTCGTTTTAACTCACGCTTGCAGGAACGGATTCGCAAAGCAGAAGCGCTGACGGAAAATAATACCGGTCTGACGCTGAATATTGCGGCGAATTACGGCGGGCGCTGGGATATTATCCAGGGCGTTCGGCATCTGGCCGAACAGGTTCAGGAAGGGCTGTTGAGACCCGACCAAATTGATGAAGAGGCGCTGAGCAAGCAAATCTGCATGAATGAACAGGCGCCTGTGGATTTGGTAATTAGGACAGGGGGGGAGCATCGCATAAGTAACTTTTTGATATGGCAAATTGCCTATGCCGAACTTTACTTTACGGATGTTCTTTGGCCCGATTTTGATGAACAAGACTTTGAAGGTGCGCTGCATGCCTTTGCCAATCGAGAGCGTCGTTTCGGCGGCACCGAGCCTGGTGGCGACAAAGCCTGATGGGGGTAGCTTTTGCTGAAGTATCGCCTGATTTCCGCTTTTGTATTAATACCCATTGTCATTGCGGCGCTGTTTTTACTGCCCCCGGTGGGATTCGCTATTGTCACGCTGGTGGTGTGCATGCTCGCCGCGTGGGAATGGGGACAGTTTAGCGGCTTTACCTCGCGCACTCAGCGAGTATGGCTTGCGGTACTTTGTGGCTTTATCCTGGCCATAATGCTGTTTACGTTGCCTGAATATCACCATGATATTCATCAGCCCCTGGTTGCCGGTTCCTTGTGGATATCGTTGGCCTGGTGGGTTGCCGCGCTGTTGCTGGTTCTTTTTTATCCAGGCTCCGCGGCATTATGGCGTAATTCAAAAGTGCTGCGACTGATTTTTGGCTTGCTCACAATTATTCCTTTTTTCTGGGGTATGGTTGCGCTGCGAGCCTGGCACTATGACGAAAACCACTACAGCGGTGCGATCTGGCTGCTTTATGTGATGATTCTGGTCTGGGGAGCTGACTCCGGGGCCTATATGTTTGGTAAACTGTTTGGCAAACATAAGCTGGCACCGAAGGTTTCTCCGGGCAAAACCTGGCAAGGATTCATCGGCGGCCTGTTTACGGCAGCGATCATCTCCTGGGGCTACGGCGTCTGGGCGAATCTTGAAGTGGCACCGTCAATACTGCTGGTGTGCTCGATTTTTGCTGCGCTTGCCTCCGTGCTCGGTGATTTAACCGAAAGTATGTTTAAGCGTGAAGCAGGGATTAAGGACAGCGGACACCTGATTCCAGGGCACGGCGGTATACTGGATCGCATTGATAGCCTGACAGCGGCTGTTCCAGTGTTTGCGTGTTTGCTTTTACTGGTATTCGGGACGATTTAACGGAAGGTTTTATGCTGAGCATTCTCTGGAATCTGGCGGCGTTCATTGTTGCACTGGGTGTACTGATTACCGTGCATGAATTTGGCCATTTCTGGGTTGCTCGCCGCTGTGGCGTGCGCGTAGAGCGATTTTCCATCGGTTTTGGCAAATCACTCTGGACGCGCACCGATCGCCACGGCACGGAATTTGTCATCGCCCTTATCCCGCTGGGCGGCTACGTCAAAATGCTCGACGAACGCGTCGAGCCTGTCGCGCCTGAGCTGCGACACAGTGCATTCAACAATAAAACCGTTGGACAACGCGCCGCCATCATTGCTGCCGGACCGGTAGCCAACTTCATCTTTGCGATTTTCGCTTACTGGCTGGTGTTCATCATCGGCGTTCCTGGCGTGCGTCCGGTGGTGGGAGAAATTGCTCCCAACTCCATCGCCGCGAGTGCACAAATTACATCCGGGATGGAACTTAAAGCGATTGATGGCATCGAAACCCCTGATTGGGATGCCGTGCGACTGCAGCTGGTCGCCAAAATTGGCGATCCGCAGACCACCATCAGCGTATCGCCGTTTGGTTCAGATACGCGTCAGGACAAAGTCCTCGATTTACGTCACTGGCGTTTCGAGCCGGACAAAGAGGATCCCGTCGCTGCGCTGGGCATTCGTCCACGCGGCGCGCAGATCGAGCCGGTATTAGCCGAAGTCCAGGCCAACTCGGCGGCGAGCAAAGCGGGTTTGCAAGCGGGCGACAGGATCGTTAAAGTCGATGGTCAACCATTAACAGAGTGGATGACCTTTGTTACTCTGGTGCGCGATAATCCGGGAACGTCTCTCGCGCTGGAAGTTGAAAGGCAAGGCAGTCCGCTTTCGCTGACGCTGATCCCGGATACGAAGTCGGTCGGCAAGAAGGCAGAAGGGTTTGCAGGCGTAGTGCCAAAAGTGATCCCGCTGCCAGATGAGTACAAGACAATACGCCAGTATGGGCCGTTCAGCGCCATCCTTGAAGCCACGGATAAAACATGGCAACTGATGAAGCTGACGGTCAACATGTTGGGGAAATTGATAACCGGTGATGTGAAACTGAACAACCTCAGTGGGCCAATTTCGATTGCTCAGGGGGCTGGGATGTCAGCGGAATTCGGGGTGATTTACTATCTCATGTTCCTCGCGCTCATTAGCGTGAACCTTGGGATAATCAACCTGTTCCCGCTTCCCGTTTTAGACGGGGGTCATCTGCTGTTTTTAGCGATTGAAAAGCTAAAAGGCGGACCGGTATCCGAGCGAGTTCAAGACTTTAGTTATCGCATTGGCTCGATTTTGCTGGTGCTGTTAATGGGGCTTGCACTTTTCAATGATTTCTCTCGGTTGTAAGAGAGTGTTAGGAAGAACGCATAATAACGATGGCGATGAAAAAGTTGCTCATAGCGTCGCTGCTGTTTAGCAGCGCCACCGTATACGGTGCTGACGGGTTCGTAGTGAAAGACATTCATTTCGAAGGCCTCCAGCGTGTCGCCGTTGGTGCGGCCCTCCTCAGTATGCCTGTACGCCCCGGCGATACGGTTAATGATGATGATATCAGTAACACCATCCGTGCTCTGTTTGCCACCGGCAACTTTGAGGACGTTCGCGTCCTGCGCGATGGTGATACGCTGCTGGTACAGGTAAAAGAACGTCCAACGATTGCCAGTATCACTTTCTCCGGTAACA
Organism: Enterobacter sp. 3U4; assembly: GCF_057224565.1. Taxonomy (NCBI): domain Bacteria; kingdom Pseudomonadati; phylum Pseudomonadota; class Gammaproteobacteria; order Enterobacterales; family Enterobacteriaceae; genus Enterobacter; species Enterobacter sp. 3U4. Next base: position 3,109,973 of record NZ_CP136665.1, on the reverse strand, counting down.
AATCGGTGAAAGATGACATGCTCAAGCAGAACCTTGAAGCATCGGGTGTTCGTGTGGGTGAATCTCTGGACCGCACAACCCTTTCAGACATTGAAAAAGGTCTGGAAGACTTCTACTACAGCGTCGGTAAATACAGCGCCAGCGTGAAAGCGGTTGTCACTCCGCTGCCACGTAACCGTGTTGACCTGAAGCTGGTCTTCCAGGAAGGTGTTTCTGCGAAGATCCAGCAGATCAACATTGTCGGCAACCACGCGTTCAGCACCGACGAACTGATCTCCACCTTCCAGCTGCGCGATGAAGTGCCGTGGTGGAACGTGGTGGGCGATCGCAAATACCAGAAACAGAAACTGGCGGGTGACCTTGAAACCCTGCGCAGCTACTATCTCGATCGTGGCTATGCGCGTTTCAACATCGACTCGACTCAGGTCAGTCTGACTCCGGACAAGAAAGGCATCTACATTACGGTTAACATCACTGAAGGCGAGCAGTACAAGCTTTCAGGTGTTGAAGTGAGTGGTAACCTGGCGGGGCATTCTGCTGAAATCGAATCGCTGACCAAAATTCAGCCGGGTGACCTGTATAGCGGTTCCAAAGTAACCAAAATGGAAGACAGCATTAAGAAGCTGCTCGGCCGCTACGGTTATGCCTATCCGCGCGTACAGACTCAGCCGGAAATCAACGATGCGGATAAAACCGTTAAGCTGCACGTAAATGTTGATGCGGGCAACCGTTTCTACGTGCGTAAGATCCGCTTCGTCGGTAACGACACTTCCAAAGACTCCGTTCTGCGTCGCGAAATGCGTCAGATGGAAGGCGCATGGTTGGGTAGCGACCTCGTTGATCAGGGTAAAGAGCGTCTGAACCGTCTGGGCTATTTTGAAACGGTGGATACCGATACGCAGCGCGTACCGGGCAGCCCGGATCAGGTTGATGTTGTTTATAAAGTGAAAGAGCGCAACACCGGTAGCTTCAACTTCGGTGTGGGCTACGGTACTGAAAGCGGCGTTAGCTTCCAGGTCGGCGTGCAGCAGGATAACTGGCTGGGTACGGGTTACTCTGTCGGTATTAACGGCACCAAAAACGACTACCAGACCTACTCTGAGTTCTCTGTGACTAACCCATACTTCACCGTAGACGGTGTAAGCCTGGGCGGTCGTATCTTCTATAACGACTTTAAAGCAGACGACGCGGACCTGTCTTCTTACACCAACAAGAGTTACGGTGTGGACGGTACGCTTGGCTTCCCGGTCAACGAATACAACACCCTGCGTGCGGGCTTAGGTTACGTGCATAACGACCTGTCCAACATGCAGCCGCAGGTGGCGATGTGGCGTTATCTGGACTCGATTGGTCAGTCAACCAGCAAAAATGGCCATGACAATGGCTTCGCGGCGGATGACTTCACCTTCAACTACGGCTGGACCTATAACCGTCTCGACCGTGGTTACTTCCCAACGGAAGGTTCTCGCGTCAACCTGAACGGTAAAGTGACCGTGCCGGGTTCCGATAACGAGTTCTATAAGGTCACGCTGGATACCGCGTCCTACTTCCCGATCGATGACGATCATAAGTGGGTGGTTCTGGGTCGTACCCGTTGGGGCTATGGCGATGGTCTGGGTGGCAAAGAACTGCCGTTCTATGAAAACTTCTATGCGGGTGGCTCAAGCACCGTTCGTGGCTTCCAGTCCAACAACATTGGTCCGAAAGCGGTTTACTACGGCGGGAACGACAAAGATAACTGTAATAAGTCTTCCTCTTCCGAAGTCTGTAGCTCTGATGACGCGGTGGGCGGTAACGCCATGGCCGTTGCCAGCCTGGAGTTCATCACGCCAACGCCGTTTATCAGTGATAAATACGCGAACTCGGTCCGTACGTCCTTCTTCTGGGATGCCGGTACCGTGTGGGATACCAACTGGCAGAATACTGCCCAGATGCGCGCAGAAGGCATTCCTGACTACAGCGATCCGAGCAATATTCGCATGTCTGCCGGTATCGCATTACAATGGATGTCACCGCTGGGGCCGTTGGTCTTCTCTTACGCCCAGCCGTTTAAGAAATATGATGGAGATAAGTCGGAGCAATTCCAGTTTAACATTGGTAAAACCTGGTAATAATCCGCTGCAAAGGAATGCGTTGGCAGTGTAGCGCTGACAACTGGCGATCGGTAACACGGTCGCCTTGCCACGCAAAGAACGGTACCTTCTGGTGCCAATGGGATGGTAAGGAGTTAATTGTGAAAAAGTGGTTATTAGCTGCAGGTCTCGGTTTAGCGATGGCAACTTCTGCTCAGGCAGCAGACAAAATTGCAATCGTCAACATGGGTAATTTGTTCCAGCAGGTTGCACAGAAAACAGGTGTTTCTGCGACTCTGGAAAACGAATTCAAAGGCCGTGCAAGCGAACTGCAGGGTATGGAAAACGATCTTCAGTCCAAAATGCAGCGTCTGCAGCGTGATGGTTCTACCATGAAAGCAAGCGACCGCAGCAAGCTGGAAAAAGACGTAATGGCTCAGCGCCAGACGTTCTCCCAGAAAGCGCAGGCTTTCGAGCAGGATCGTCAGCGTCGTTCTAACGAAGAACGCGGCAAGCTGGTAACTCGCATTCAGACCGCTGTTAAAGCAGTGGCTGCCGATCAGAGTATCGATCTGGTTGTAGATGCGAACGCCGTTGCTTATAACAGCAAAGATGTTAAAGACATCACTGCTGATGTTCTGAAACAGGTTAAATAAGTAATGCCTTCAATTCGACTGGCTGATTTAGCTCAGCAGTTGGATGCAGAATTACACGGTGATGGCGATATCGTCATCACCGCTGTTGCGTCCATGCAATCTGCTAAAGCTGGCACGATTACCTTCATGGTAAGCCCTAAGTACCGTGAGCAACTGGCTCAATGCCAGGCGTCAGCTGTTGTACTGACGCAGGACGATCTTCCATTTGCCACTGTAAGCGCGCTGGTAGTGAAAAACCCCTACCTGACGTATGCACGCATGGCTCAAATTCTTGATACCACGCCGCAGCCGGCCCAGAACATTGCTGCCAGTGCAGCGATTGATGCGACGGCCAGGCTTGGCAACAACGTCGCCGTTGGCGCGAATGCGGTTATCGAATCCGGCGTTGTGCTGGGCGATAACGTCGTCATTGGCCCGGGTTGTTTCGTTGGGAAAAATACGAAAATCGGCGCCGGGACCCGTTTATGGGCCAACGTGTCCGTTTATCATGACGTTGAAATTGGCGAAAATTGCCTCGTCCAGTCCAGCACTGTGATTGGTTCTGACGGCTTTGGTTACGCTAACGATCGCGGTAACTGGGTTAAGATCCCGCAGCTTGGTCGCGTTATTATTGGCGATCGCGTGGAGATCGGCGCCTGTACCACCATTGACCGTGGCGCGCTTGACGACACGATCATTGGCAATGGTGTTATCATCGATAACCAGTGCCAGATTGCGCATAACGTTGTGATTGGCGACAATACCGCGGTTGCGGGTGGCGTCATCATGGCAGGCAGTCTGAAAATTGGCCGTTATTGCATGATTGGCGGCGCGAGCGTGATTAATGGCCATATGGAAATATGCGACAAGGTCACCGTGACGGGAATGGGCATGGTAATGCGTCCTATCACTGAACCTGGCGTCTATTCTTCAGGCATTCCGCTACAACCCAACAAGGTATGGCGTAAAACAGCAGCTCTGGTGATGAACATTGATGATATGAGCAAGCGCCTCAAGTCCCTTGAGCGTAAGATCGATCAACAAGATTAAGCGTCATCCGTTTAACGCTATTTTTCCCGGCCTGTCGGCTTTCTAATAAACCGGCAGGCCGTGTTATTATTGTTATCAGTACATTTTGACAGGAAGAGTATTTTGACTACTGACACTCATACTCTGCATATTGAAGAGATTTTAGAACTTCTGCCGCACCGCTACCCGTTTTTGCTGGTAGACCGTGTGCTGGATTTTGAAGAAGGTCGTTTTCTGCGCGCAGTGAAAAATGTTTCCGTGAACGAGCCGTTCTTCCAGGGGCACTTCCCTGGTAAGCCTATCTTCCCGGGTGTGTTGATTCTGGAAGCGATGGCTCAGGCTACCGGTATTCTGGCGTTTAAAAGCGTCGGTAAACTGGAGCCAGGTGAGCTGTATTACTTCGCGGGTATTGATGAAGCGCGCTTTAAGCGCCCTGTCGTGCCTGGTGATCAGATGATCATGGAAGTCACTTTTGAAAAAACGCGTCGTGGCCTGACTCGCTTCAAAGGCGTAGCGCTGGTTGACGGCAAAGTTGTTTGCGAAGCGACGATGATGTGTGCTCGTAGCCGGGAGTCCTGATACGTGATTGATAAATCCGCCTTTATTCATCCTACCGCGATTGTGGAAACCGGTGCCATCGTTGGCGCTAACGTCCACATTGGCCCGTTTTGTATTGTTGGACCCCATGTCGAAATTGGTGAGGGTACAGTACTGAAATCTCACGTTGTCGTGAATGGTCACACGACCATTGGCTGCAATAACGAGATCTATCAGTTCGCTTCCATCGGTGAAGTTAACCAGGATCTGAAATATGCTGGTGAGTCGACCCGTCTGGAAATTGGCGATCGTAACCGTATTCGCGAAAGCGTCACCATTCATCGTGGAACAGTACAGGGTGGTGGGTTGACGAAGGTGGGCAGCGATAACCTGTTTATGGTTAATGCGCATATCGCGCACGACTGTACCGTGGGTGACCGCTGTATTCTTGCCAACAACGCAACGCTGGCAGGACACGTATCGGTTGATGACTTCGCAATTATTGGCGGCATGACCGCAGTCCATCAGTTCTGCATCATTGGTGCGCACGTGATGGTTGGCGGATGCTCCGGTGTGGCGCAGGACGTCCCACCGTATGTGATTGCGCAGGGCAACCATGCCACGCCGTTTGGCGTGAACATTGAAGGCCTCAAGCGTCGTGGTTTTAGTCGCGAAGCGATTACTGCCATCCGCAACGCGTACAAACTGCTGTACCGTAGCGGTAAAACGCTGGAAGAGGCTAAGCCGGAAATTGCCGAACTGGCGAACAAGTACCCGGAAGTGAACGCGTTCATGGAATTCTTTGACCGTTCAACAAGGGGTCTGATTCGTTAATGGTCGACAGTCGTCCGCTTACGATAGCCCTGGTCGCCGGAGAAACCTCCGGCGATATTCTTGGTGCAGGTCTCATCCGCGCGCTTAAGGCGCGTGTACCCAATGCTCGCTTTGTTGGCGTTGCTGGCCCGCTAATGCAGGCCGAAGGCTGTGAAGCCTGGTATGAAATGGAAGAGCTCGCCGTGATGGGCATCGTTGAGGTGCTGGGACGGCTCCGCCGCTTGCTGCACATCCGTGCCGATCTCACCCGCCGCTTTACCGAACTCAAACCCGATGTGTTTGTCGGTATCGATGCGCCTGATTTCAACATTACCCTCGAAGGGAATCTGAAAAAGCAGGGTATCAAAACGATTCACTACGTCAGTCCGTCCGTCTGGGCGTGGCGACAGAAACGCGTTTTCAAAATCGGACGGTCCACCAACCTGGTGCTGGCTTTCCTGCCTTTCGAAAAAGCGTTTTACGACAGATTTAATGTTCCGTGCCGTTTTATCGGTCATACCATGGCGGATGCGATGCCATTGGATCCGGATAAGAACGCGGCGCGCGACGCGCTTGGCATCCCGCATGATGTGCACTGTCTGGCACTGCTGCCAGGCAGCCGTGGCGCAGAAGTTGAGATGCTGAGTGCCGATTTCCTCAAAACAGCGCAGATTCTTCGCCAGACCTATCCGGATCTTGAAGTGGTTGTTCCGCTGGTAAATGCCAAACGCCGCGAACAGTTTGAGCGCATCAAAGCGGAAGTCGCCCCGGAACTTCACGTCCGTCTTCTGGACGGGAAAGGGCGGGAAGCGATGTATGCGAGCGATGCCGCGCTGCTGGCCTCCGGCACGGCGGCGCTGGAATGTATGCTGGCGAAATGCCCTATGGTGGTCGGTTATCGCATGAAGCCGTTCACCTTCTGGCTGGCAAAACGTCTGGTGAAAACAGATTATGTCTCGCTGCCAAACCTGCTTGCCGGGCGCGAGCTGGTGAAAGAGCTGCTGCAGGATGAGTGCCAGCCGCAGGCGCTTGCCGATGCACTGCTGCCGCTTCTCGCCGACGGTAAGACCAGCCACCAGATGCACGATACCTTCCGCGAACTGCATCAACTGATTCGCTGTAATGCTGATGAGCAAGCGGCTGATGCGGTGCTGGAGCTAGCAAAATGATGGAATTTGTTTATCCTCACACTCGCCTTGTGGCGGGTGTGGACGAAGTGGGTCGTGGCCCGTTAGTTGGGGCTGTGGTCACCGCCGCGGTGATCCTCGATCCGGCTCGCCCGATTATCGGGCTGAACGACTCAAAAAAATTGTCTGAAAAGCGCCGGTTGGCGCTGTTTGATGAGATTCAGGAGAAGGCGCTGGCCTGGAGCCTGGGGCGCGCTGAACCGCATGAAATAGATGAGCTGAATATTTTGCATGCCACGATGCTGGCGATGCAGCGTGCGGTAGCAGGCCTGAAAATTTCCCCGGAATATGTTCTGATTGACGGCAACCGCTGTCCTGCATTGCCCATGCCTTCAATGGCGGTCGTCAAAGGCGATAGCCGGGTCGCAGAAATTAGCGCAGCTTCTATTATTGCCAAAGTGACGCGCGACGCCGAAATGGCCGCGCTGGACCTCACTTACCCTCAGTATGGTTTCGCCCAGCATAAGGGGTATCCCACACCTTTCCATCTGGAAAGGCTGGCTGAACATGGCGCAACCGAGCACCACCGTCGCAGTTTTGGCCCGGTGAAACGCGCGCTGGGACGGGTGTCCTGAATCAATACGCAAGCAATTAAGTAACGCGGAATCTGAAGATGGCTGAACCACGTTTCGTACACCTGCGGGTGCATAGCGACTACTCCATGATCGATGGGCTGGCGAAGACCGGGCCGCTGGTAAAAAAGGCGGCCTCCCTTGGCATGCCCGCGCTGGCGATCACCGATTTTACCAACCTGTGTGGCCTGGTGAAGTTCTACGGAACGGCGCACGGCGCGGGGATGAAGCCTATCGTCGGGGCGGATTTTCATGTGCAGAGCGATCTCATCGGCGATGAAATGACGCAAATCTCCGTGCTGGCAATGAACAACACGGGCTATCAAAACCTCACTCTGCTTATTTCAAAAGCCTATCAGCGCGGATATGGTGCGTTGGGCCCGTGGATCGACAGGGACTGGCTGGCTGAACTGAACGAAGGGCTGCTGCTGATCTCCGGCGGCCGCATGGGTGATGTCGGCAAATGCCTGCTGCGCGGCAATAGCGCGCTGGTGGATCAATGCGTCTCGTTCTATGAAGAGTATTTCCCGGATCGTTATTATCTGGAGCTGATCCGCACCGGTCGCCAGGACGAAGAGAGCTATCTGCATGCGGCAGTCGCACTTGCGGAAGAACGCGGGCTGCCCGTCGTTGCGACAAACGATGTGCGGTTCCTCGAGCCGGGGGATTTTGACGCCCACGAAATTCGCGTCGCAATTCACGATGGTTTCACCCTCGACGATCCGAAGCGGCCGCGTAATTACTCCGCGCAACAATACATGCGCAGCGAAGAGGAGATGTGTGAGCTCTTCTCCGATATCCCCGAAGCGCTGGAAAACAGCGTAGAGATTGCAAAGCGCTGTAACGTTACCGTCCGCCTTGGCGAGTACTTCCTGCCGCAGTTCCCGACGGGTGACATGACCACGGAAGATTTCCTGGTCGTCAAATCAAAAGAAGGTCTGGAAGAGCGTCTGGAATTCCTGTTCCCGGATGAGGCCGTTCGCAAAGAGAAGCGGCCGCCGTACGATGAGCGCCTGGATATTGAACTCCAGGTTATCAACCAGATGGGCTTCCCGGGCTACTTCCTGATCGTAATGGAGTTTATCCAGTGGTCGAAGGATAACGGCGTACCGGTCGGACCGGGGCGTGGCTCCGGTGCAGGATCTCTGGTGGCGTATGCGCTGAAAATTACCGACCTCGATCCGCTGGAATTCGACCTGCTGTTCGAACGTTTCCTTAACCCGGAACGTGTTTCCATGCCCGACTTTGACGTCGACTTCTGCATGGAGAAACGCGACCAGGTGATCGAGCACGTTGCCGATATGTACGGCCGTGATGCGGTATCGCAGATTATTACGTTCGGTACGATGGCGGCGAAGGCGGTTATCCGTGACGTCGGCCGCGTGCTGGGCCACCCGTACGGGTTTGTCGATCGTATTTCTAAGCTGGTGCCGCCCGATCCGGGCATGACGCTGGCAAAAGCGTTTGAAGCCGAACCTCAGCTGCCGGAAATCTACGAAGCTGACGAAGAAGTGAAAGCGCTGATAGACATGGCGCGCAAGCTGGAAGGCGTCACGCGTAACGCCGGTAAGCATGCGGGGGGCGTAGTTATCGCGCCGACCAAAATTACCGACTTCGCGCCGCTCTACTGCGATGAAGCGGGTGAGCATCCGGTTACTCAGTTTGATAAGAACGACGTGGAATACGCCGGGCTGGTGAAGTTTGACTTCCTCGGCCTGCGTACGCTCACGATCATCGACTGGGCGCTGAAGATGATCAACCCGCGCCGGGAAAAGCAGGGCCTTGAGCCCATAGACATTGCCGCCATCCCGCTGGATGACAAGAAAAGTTTCGACATGCTGCAGCGCTCGGAGACAACAGCCGTCTTCCAGCTTGAATCCCGCGGCATGAAAGATCTGATTAAGCGTCTGCAGCCCGACTGCTTCGAAGATATGATCGCACTGGTTGCCCTGTTCCGTCCGGGACCACTGCAGTCAGGGATGGTAGATAACTTTATCGACCGTAAGCACGGTCGCGAAGAGATTTCTTACCCGGACGTTCAGTGGCAGCACGAAAGCCTGAAGCCGGTGCTGGAGCCCACCTACGGCATTATCCTGTACCAGGAACAGGTTATGCAGATCGCCCAGGTGCTTTCCGGCTATACCCTCGGCGGCGCGGACATGCTGCGTCGTGCGATGGGTAAGAAAAAGCCGGAAGAGATGGCCAAGCAGCGCTCCATCTTTGAAGACGGTGCTAAGAAAAACGGCATTGACGGCGAATTGGCGATGAAAATTTTCGACCTGGTGGAGAAATTCGCCGGGTACGGATTTAACAAATCTCACTCCGCCGCCTATGCTTTGGTGTCGTATCAAACGCTGTGGCTGAAGGCGCACTATCCTGCTGAGTTTATGGCTGCGGTAATGACCGCGGATATGGACAACACCGAGAAGGTGGTAGGGCTGGTGGATGAGTGTTGGCGCATGGGGCTGAAGATCCTGCCGCCGGATATCAACTCGGGTCTTTACCATTTCCACGTCAATGACGACGGGGAGATCGTTTACGGGATTGGCGCGATCAAGGGCGTAGGCGAAGGTCCGATCGAGGCGATCATCGAAGCGCGCAACAACGGCGGGTATTTCCGCGAGCTGTTCGATCTTTGTGCCCGTACCGATACCAAAAAACTGAACCGTCGCGTGCTGGAAAAACTGATCATGTCCGGCGCGTTTGACAGGCTGGGGCCGCACCGCGCCGCGCTGATGAACTCGCTGGGCGACGCCCTGAAAGCGGCGGATCAGCACGCCAAAGCGGAAGCCATTGGCCAGGCGGATATGTTCGGGGTGCTGGCGGAAGAGCCGGAGCAGATTGAGCAGTCGTATTCCAACTGCCAGCCGTGGCCAGAACAGGTGGTGCTGGACGGCGAGCGTGAAACGTTAGGCTTGTATCTGACGGGTCACCCGATCAACCAGTACATTAAAGAAATTGAGCGCTATGTCGGCGGCCACAGGCTAAAAGACATGCATCCGACAGAACGTGGTAAAATCACCACGGCTGCGGGGCTCGTGATTGCTGCAAGGGTTATGGTCACCAAGCGCGGCAATCGTATCGGCATCTGTACGTTGGATGACCGTTCCGGGCGTCTGGAGGTGATGCTGTTCACCGACGCGCTGGATAAATACCAGCAATTGCTGGAAAAAGACCGCATACTTATCGTCAGCGGACAGGTCAGCTTTGATGACTTCAGTGGGGGGCTTAAAATGACCGCCCGCGAAGTGATGGACATTGACGAAGCCCGGGAAAAATATGCTCGCGGGCTTGCTATCTCGCTGACGGACAGGCAAATTGATGACCAGCTTTTAAACCGACTCCGTCAGTCTCTGGAACCCCACCGCTCGGGGACAATTCCAGTACATCTCTACTATCAGAGGGCGGATGCACGTGCGCGGTTGCGCTTTGGTGCAACGTGGCGTGTCTCTCCGAGCGATCGTTTACTAAACGATCTCCGTGGCCTCATTGGTTCGGAGCAGGTGGAACTGGAGTTTGACTAATACAGGAATACTATGAGTCTGAATTTCCTTGATTTCGAACAGCCGATTGCTGAGCTGGAAGCGAAAATCGATTCTCTGACAGCGGTAAGCCGTCAGGATGAAAAACTGGATATTAACATCGACGAAGAAGTGCATCGTCTGCGCGAGAAAAGCGTAGAGCTGACGCGCAAAATCTTTGCCGATCTCGGCGCATGGCAGGTGGCCCAGCTGGCTCGCCATCCACAGCGTCCGTACACCCTGGATTATGTCCGCCTGGCGTTTGACGAATTTGACGAACTGGCAGGCGATCGCGCATACGCTGACGATAAAGCTATCGTTGGCGGTATCGCGCGTCTGGACGGGCGCCCGGTGATGATCATTGGTCATCAGAAAGGTCGTGAAACCAAAGAGAAAATCCGTCGTAACTTCGGTATGCCAGCCCCAGAAGGCTACCGTAAAGCCCTGCGTCTGATGGAGATGGCTGAGCGTTTTAATATGCCAATCATCACCTTCATCGACACCCCGGGTGCCTACCCTGGCGTGGGTGCGGAAGAGCGCGGCCAGTCTGAAGCCATCGCGCGCAATCTGCGCGAGATGTCTCGTCTGAAGGTGCCGGTCATCTGTACCGTTATCGGTGAAGGTGGTTCCGGTGGCGCGCTGGCGATTGGCGTGGGTGATAAGGTGAATATGCTGCAGTACAGCACCTATTCCGTTATCTCCCCGGAAGGCTGTGCGTCCATTCTGTGGAAAAGTGCCGATAAAGCGCCTCTGGCCGCAGAAGCAATGGGTATCATTGCGCCACGCCTGAAAGAGCTCAAGCTGATCGATTCCATCATCCCGGAACCGCTGGGTGGTGCGCATCGTAAGCCGGAAGTGATGGCAGCGTCTCTGAAAGCGCAGCTGCTGGCCGATCTGGCAGACCTGGACGTGCTGAGCAAAGAAGATCTGCTCAACCGCCGTTACCAGCGTCTGATGACCTACGGCTACGCATAAGCCTCACAATTATCTGAAAAGCCGCACACTGTTGCGGCTTTTTTTATACCTGCGGTTTAGCCGGGCTATGCTTAGCTAATGTTTTTTAAGGAGGAAGCCCATGAATATCATTGCCATTATGGGGCCACACGGCGTCTTTTATAAAGATGAGCCGATTAAGGAGCTGGAGCAAGCCCTGCAGTCGCGCGGGTATCAGCTAATCTGGCCGCACAACAGCGCCGATCTGCTGAAGTTCATCGAGCATAATCCGCGTATCTGTGGCGTGATCTTCGACTGGGATGAATATGACCTCGAACTGTGCAGCGATATCAACAAGCTGAACGAATATCTCCCGCTGTACGCGTTTATTAATACCCACTCAACCATGGACGTCAGCGCCAATGATATGCGTATGGCGCTGTGGTTTTTTGAATATTCGCTCGGCGTGGCGGAAGACATTGCGGCCCGAATTCAGCAATACACGAATGAATATCTCGATAACATTACGCCACCGTTTACCCGGGCGCTCTTCACCTACGTGAAGGAGGGGAAATATACCTTCTGTACGCCGGGCCATATGGCGGGGACGGCCTACCAAAAAAGCCCGGTGGGCTGCCTGTTCTATGATTTCTTTGGTGGCAACACGCTGAAGGCGGACGTGTCCATTTCGGTTACCGAATTAGGCTCTCTGCTGGATCACACCGGCCCGCATCTGGAAGCGGAAGAGTATATCGCCCGCACCTTTGGCGCCGAGCAGAGCTATATGGTGACCAACGGCACCTCGACCTCGAACAAAATCGTCGGAATGTACGCTGCGCCTGCGGGCAGCACCCTACTGATTGACCGTAACTGCCATAAGTCGCTGGCTCACCTGCTGATGATGAGCGACGTCGTACCGCTCTGGCTGTCGCCCACGCGTAACGCGCTCGGTATTCTTGGCGGCATTCCGCGGCGGGAGTTTGCGCATGACGCGATTGAACGTAAGGTCGCGGCGATCCCTGGTGCAAGCTGGCCTGTCCATGCGGTGATCACCAACTCGACCTATGACGGTCTGCTGTACAACACGAACTGGATCAAAAAGACGCTGGACGTGTCGTCGATCCACTTCGATTCCGCGTGGGTGCCGTACACCAATTTCCACCCGATTTACGCAGGTAAAAGCGGCATGAGCGGTGAGCGCGTGCCGGGTAAAGTGTTCTTCGAAACGCAGTCGACGCACAAAATGCTGGCGGCGTTTTCCCAGGCTTCGCTTATTCACATCAAAGGCGAGTACGACGAAGAGACCTTCAACGAAGCCTTTATGATGCATACCACCACCTCACCGAGCTATCCGCTGGTGGCGTCTATCGAAACGGCCGCGGCGATGCTGCGCGGCAATCCTGGCAAACGCCTCATCAACCGTTCGGTGGAGCGCGCGCTGCATTTCCGCAAAGAGGTTCAGCGGCTGAAAGATGAAGCCGACGGCTGGTTCTTTGATATCTGGCAGCCGGAAGAGATTGATGAGGCGGAATGCTGGCCCGTCTCGCCCGGCGAAGACTGGCATGGTTTCCGGGATGCCGATAGCGACCATATGTTCCTCGACCCGGTAAAAGTGACGATCCTGACGCCAGGCATGGATGAGCAGGGAAAGATGAGCGAGGAAGGTATTCCGGCCGCGCTGGTCGCGAAATTCCTTGATGAACGTGGCGTGGTGGTAGAGAAGACCGGGCCCTATAACCTCCTGTTCCTGTTCAGCATTGGTATTGATAAAACCCGGGCGATGGGGCTGTTGCGCGGGCTGATGGAGTTTAAGCGCGCCTACGATCTCAACCTGCGGGTGAAGAATATGCTCCCGGATCTCTACGCGGAGGATCCTGACTTCTATCGTAATATGCGCATTCAGGATCTGGCCCAGGGGATCCACAGGCTGATCCGTCAGCACGATCTGCCGCGCCTGATGCTTCAGGCGTTCGATGTCTTACCGGAAATGAAGTTTACCCCGCACAAGGCATGGCAGCGCCAGGTGAAAGGGGAGGTCGAAACCGTTGAGCTGGAAAACCTGGTCGGGCGCGTATCGGCCAACATGATCCTGCCTTACCCGCCGGGCGTACCGCTCCTGATGCCTGGAGAAATGATTACAGAGGAGAGTCGGGCCGTGCTCGATTTCCTGCTGATGCTCTGTTCGGTAGGGCGTCATTACCCCGGTTTTGAGACGGATATCCACGGCGCGAAGCGCGACGAAAACGGCGTTTACTGGGTGCGAGTCCTAAAATAAGGGTGACCGCTTGCATGGTGCGGGTTTTCGGTTGTAACGTTCAGGCATCATAAAAAGGAGAAGCTATGCTGGGTTTAAAACAGGTTCATCATATTGCGATCATTGCGACCGATTACGCAAAGAGTAAGGCCTTCTACTGCGACATTCTCGGCTTTACGCTGTTAAGCGAGGCGTACCGCGAAGAGCGCGACTCATGGAAGGGCGATCTGGCATTAAACGGGCAGTATGTGATTGAACTGTTCTCTTTTCCTTTTCCGCCTGCGCGTCCGTCCCGCCCGGAAGCCTGCGGCCTGCGCCATCTTGCCTTTAGCGTCGATGACCTGGATAGCGCAGTAAAACATCTGGAAGCGCACGGCGTGACGTGTGAAGCGATCCGCGTCGATCCGTTCACGGACAAGCGCTTTACCTTTTTCAGCGACCCGGACGGCCTGCCGCTGGAGCTTTATCAGCAGTAATCTTCGTCCTGTGTGATAATGCCCGCTCAGTTCGGGCATTTTTTATGTGTAATTCCCTATGACCTTACCCGCTATCGCACACGCCGTTTCACCGTACCGCCAGCTGCTGGTGGGGTTTAGCGGTGGCCTGGATTCCACCGTTCTGCTTCATCGCCTCAAGCGCTGGCGCGACCGGGAGCCTGACGTCCAGCTGCGGGCGATGCATATTCATCATGGATTAAGTCCTCACGCAGAGGAGTGGGTGGCGCACTGCGAAGCCTTGTGTGCAGCCTGGTCAATCCCGCTCATCGTTGAACGCGTCACGCTTGCGGAGGAAGGGCTTGGCATCGAGGCGCAGGCGCGTAAAGCCCGCTATGCCGCGTTTGCCGGGGCATTACGTGCTGGAGAAGCGCTGGTCACGGCCCAGCATCTGGACGATCAGTGCGAAACCTTTCTGCTGGCGCTTAAGCGGGGAAGCGGACCGGCGGGGCTTTCTGCCATGCCGGCGCGCTCGGCATTTGCCGGCACAACGTTACTGCGCCCGCTGCTTGGCGAGACGCGTGCCTCACTGGAAGCCTGGGCGCGAGAGCATCAGCTGAGCTGGATCGAAGATGAGAGTAACCAGGATGACGGCTATGATCGTAACTTTCTGCGTCTGCGCGTCCTCCCGCTATTGAGCGAGCGCTGGCCGCATTTCGCCGACGCGACGGCAAGAAGCGCTATGCTGTGCGCCGAACAGGAATCGCTGCTGGACGAGCTGTTGAGCGACGAGCTGGCTGAACTGATTTCTAAAGACGGAGCGCTGGCCATTGCACCGCTGACAGCGATGAGCCCGGTGCGTCGCGCCGCGCTGCTACGACGCTGGCTGGCCTTTCATCGCGCCGCGATGCCGCCGCGGACAATGCTGAGCCGTATCTGGGACGAAGTCGCTCTGGCGCGGGATGATGCTTCCCCGTGCGTCCACCTGAACGGTTTCGAGGTTAGACGCTATAAAGGGGAACTCTGGTGGATAAAATCCATGCCCTCGCTGACAGATGTCGTGCTCGACTGGCTTTCTCCTGAGGTTCCGCTGATATTGCCCGCAGAGGCTGGACGCGTCTCTCTCCTGCCGTCTGGTCATGTGCGGCCGCCGAAGCCCGGTGAACCGGTCACCGTGCGCTTTAAGGCTGGCGGCATGCTGCATATTGTCGGGCGTAACGGAGGTCGGAAGCTGAAGAAAATCTGGCAGGAGTGCAACGTGCCGCCGTGGCTGCGCGACACTACGCCGCTGCTGTTCTATGGTGAAACGTTGATTGCTGCGGCAGGGGTATTCATCACGGAAGCGGGATGGGCGGAAGACGGGGTCAGGTTTGAGTGGCAGGAAGCGTAACGGGCAGCCTGGCTGCCCGTTAGTGTCATCAGGATTCGCTCACCACGACGGTGCCGATTTGCGGGTGGCTGAAGCTGGCTATTTTATCCAGACGCAGCTCACGCGTCGCACCGGCATCTTCCACTATCAGGTATTCCACATTTTTACGTGAAACCAGATCGCTAGCTTTTGCCTTCAACACTTCGCCATCTTTTAGCTCCAGCGTCAGTAATAAATGATGCTGGCAGGCGAGTTCGAGGTTGTCATAGTCATCACAATTGATGGGTTGATAAGTATCATTCATCGACATAATCGCTCACCAGTAAATTCGCCGCAGCATACGCTGCTTTTTCCCTGACCGACTCTGAAAGGCTCTCATCAGAGGCCACTTCATTAAGCACTTTCAATACACAGCCCAACGCGTCCGGGACATACCCCAGATCTCCGCTGGCGATTTCCGCATACCGTTTGCGAATTAACTCACAATAATTATTCACATCCCCTCCCGCCAGCGCACTGACTTACTGTGAGATATCATTAAGCCTACGAAGATAAACTCGGTTTAGCAAGGTGACTATACCATACTCATTTAAGCAATATCAGCGCCTTGATAGCGGTGTATTTATTACCCCGTAACAGCCTTTTGCCGCGCTTTTCGCTACAATGTGCGCCTGATTCGAATGGAGTTCTCTCATGGCGCTGAAAGCGACAATCTATAAAGCAGTGGTCAATGTGGCCGATCTCGATCGCAACCAGTTCCTGGACGCCTCGCTGACGCTGGCACGTCACCCCTCCGAAACCCAGGAGCGCATGATGCTGCGCCTGCTGGCGTGGATTAAGTACGCTGACGAGCGTCTGCAGTTTACCCGTGGCTTAAGCGCAGAAGACGAGCCTGAAGCCTGGCTGCGCAACGATCATCTGGGTATCGATTTGTGGATCGAACTCGGACTGCCGGACGAGCGCAGAATTAAGAAGGCCTGCACCCAGTCCGCTGAAGTGGCCTTATTCGCGTATAATCAGCGTGCTGCAGAGATTTGGTGGCAGCAAAACAAGAGCAAGTGCGGACAGTTTAAAAATCTCACGGTCTGGTATCTGGATGATGAGCAGCTGGCGCAGCTGAGCGACTTTGCCAGCCGGACCATGGTGTTACAGGCGACGATTCAGGATGGTGCAATCTGGCTTTCTGATTCTCAGAATAATCTGGAAATTCATTTAACGGCGTGGCAACCGGCACCATGATAGTCTTGTCCCGAAACGTCAGCATTCCTGACAACGAGCTGGAGATCACCGCCATCCGCGCTCAGGGGGCAGGCGGGCAGCACGTTAATAAGGCCTCAACGGCTATCCATTTGCGTTTTGACATTCGGGCCTCAAGCCTGCCAGAGTATTATAAAGAAAGCCTGCTTGCCGCCAGCCATCACCTGATCACCAGCGATGGCGTGATGGTGATCAAAGCCCAGGAATACCGTAGTCAGGAACTCAACCGGGAAGCGGCGATAGCCAGGCTGGTGGCGGTCATCAAAGAATTAACGGCAGTACAAAAAAGCCGCCGGGCAACGCGGCCAACCCGCGCATCGAAAGAGCGTAGGCTGACCTCGAAGGCCCAAAAATCCACAGTGAAAGCATTACGCGGCAAAGTTCGTCGCCCGACAGAGTGACGAAAGGGAACACAATTTTCATAAGGAATTCATTGTGAAAAAAGCATTATGGTCTGCGCTGGCAGTGAGTACGCTGTTTGCGCTTTTCGGGTGTAACAACCGTTCCGAAACGCAGGTTTTACAACCCACGCAAACGGAAGAATTAAAACCAATGCAGCAGAGCTGGCGCGGCGTATTGCCTTGCGCGGACTGTGAAGGCATTGAAACGTCCCTGTTCCTGCAAAAAGACGGCACCTGGGTAATGAACCAGCGCTATCAGGGCGCGAAAGAGCCTTCTTCTT
This sequence comes from Enterobacter sp. 3U4, assembly GCF_057224565.1. Classification (NCBI taxonomy): domain Bacteria; kingdom Pseudomonadati; phylum Pseudomonadota; class Gammaproteobacteria; order Enterobacterales; family Enterobacteriaceae; genus Enterobacter; species Enterobacter sp. 3U4. The sequence continues at coordinate 3,092,678 of NZ_CP136665.1, read as the reverse complement.
TTGCGACTTATGGAACATGGGCGCGTACGGCTGAGAAGCTGGTTCTGACGGATACCTCCGGTGAGAAAACCTTTTTCCGCGCCAAAGGCGAGGGGATGGAGATGCTTGACCGCGAAGGCAACCCGATTGAATCCCAGTTTAACTACACGCTGGCCCCGGTGAAAGCGGCTCTGCCCGCGACGCCGATGGCAATGCGCGGGATGTACTTCTATATGGCGGATGCGGCGATCTTTACCGACTGCGCAACCGGCAGGAAGGTCAGCGTGGCAAACAATGCGCAGCTTGAACGTGATTACGCTGTGGCACGCGGCAATGACAGCAAGCCGGTATTGCTGACGGTGGACGGACACTTTACGCTGGAGCCAAATCCGGATAGCGGCGAGATGGTGAAAACGCTGGTGGCGGATAAAGACGCGAAATTTATTGCGGGCAAAGACTGTAACAGCAAATAAGCTGACGTAGCGCCATTAAAAAACCCCGCCTGAGCGGGGTTTTTTGTTTAGCCTTTGATGGCTTTCACCAGGTAATCAAGAATGTCGCCGGTCTTGATCATCTGTTTTTCGCCGCTGCGACGGTATTTGTATTCAATCTCGTCGCTGTCGAGGTTACGGTCGCCGATCACGACGGTGTGTGGGATACCGATCAGTTCCATATCGGCAAACATCACGCCCGGACGCTCTTTACGGTCATCCATCAGCACTTCGATACCCTGCGCACGCAGCTCGGCATACAGCTTCTCGGCCAGCTCCTGTACGCGGTAAGACTTGTGCATGTTCATTGGCAGAATAGCGACCTGGAACGGCGCGATGTTGTCCGGCCAGACGATGCCGCGCTCGTCGTAGTTCTGCTCAATCGCCGCAGCTACCACGCGCGTCACCCCGATACCGTAGCAACCCATGGTCAGGATCTGGTTACGGCCATCTTCACCCTGAACGGCGGCGTTCAGCGCGCGCGAGTATTTATCGCCCAGCTGGAAGATGTGACCCACTTCGATACCGCGCTTGATCATCAGGGTACCCTGACCGTCCGGGCTTGGGTCGCCTGCGACCACGTTACGGATGTCAGCCACTTCCGGCGTCGCCACGTCGCGATCCCAATTGATGCCGAAGTAGTGTTTACCGTCGATGTTCGCGCCGGCGGAGAAGTCGCTCATCGCGGCTACCGTGCGGTCAATAACAACAGGCACCGGCATATTCACCGGACCCAGTGAACCTGGCCCAGCATTGACCACGGCGCGGATTTCCGCTTCCGTGGCGAACGTCAGCGGGCTGGCGACCTGCGGCAGCTTCTCGGCTTTCACTTCGTTCAGCTCGTGATCGCCACGCACCAGCAGGGCAACCAGCGGGTAAGCGCTCCCTTCGGTGGATTTCACCAGCAGCGTCTTAACGGTTTTTTCGATCGGCAGATTGAACTGCTCAACCAGCTCGGCAATGGTTTTCGCGTTTGGCGTATCAACCAGCGTCATCTCTTGCGTTGCCGCAGCACGCGGTTCTTTTGGTGCCAGGGCTTCTGCAAATTCGATGTTGGCAGCGTAATCAGAGGAGTCAGAGAAGATCACATCGTCTTCACCGCTCTGCGCCAGTACCTGGAATTCATGGGATGCGCTACCGCCGATGGAGCCGGTATCAGCCTGCACAGCGCGGAAATCCAGACCCATGCGGGAGAAGATTTTGCTGTATGCCGCGTACATTGCGTCGTACGTCTCTTGCAGGGATTCCTGAGAGGTATGGAAAGAGTAGGCATCTTTCATCAGGAATTCGCGGGAGCGCATGACGCCGAAACGTGGGCGAACTTCGTCACGGAACTTGGTCTGGATCTGGAAGAAGTTCAGCGGCAGCTGTTTGTAAGAGCTCAGCTCATTACGAATCAGGTCGGTAATGACTTCTTCATGCGTTGGGCCGAGAACGAACGGACGCTCGCCGCGATCGACGAAGCGCAGCAGTTCAGGACCATATTGTTCCCAACGGCCGCTCTCCTGCCACAGGTCAGCGGGCTGAACCACAGGCATGGACACCTCGATAGCACCGGCGTTGTTCATCTCTTCACGCACGATGTTTTCGACTTTTTTCAGGACGCGCACGCCGGTCGGCAGCCAGGTATATAACCCGGAGGCCAGCTTGCGGATCATCCCGGCGCGCAGCATCAGCTGATGGCTGATCACTTCGGCGTCGGCAGGCGTCTCCTTCAGAGTGGAGAGCAGATATTGGCTAGTACGCATGTTGTTACGGTTCCATTTCGACGATTGGAACAGGCTGAAACACCAGCCTGACACAAAAAAAGTGGTTTAGTTTACCAGTGTGGCAAAGATGCCAAAAGAGAGGAGAACAAAATTACCTGGGTTCAAGGGCAAACACTTCAAAACCTGCCCCGGTGACGCGCCAGCGAACGTTAAAATCCAGCAGCCAGACGGCGTACGTTTTTCCTTCTTCCTCTTCTTTACGGTAGGCTGGACGCGGGTCCTGTGCCAAAACTTCAGTGATGAAATCCCGTAAGCGAGGATAGCGTTTCTCCAGTTGACCGAGTTGCGCGGTTATCTCAGGCGTAAAATACACCGGCATATCCGCCTGCGGTGCCTCCTGAGCATAACTTGCACGCGCGTCCGGGAGCGCTTCGGCGAAGGGCAAATAGGGCTTGATGTCGATAACCGGCGTGCCGTCGACCAGATCCAGGCTACCTAACTCCAGGATCACCCGATCTTTCTGGCAGCGTATGCCTTTCAGTTCAACCAGCGACATGCCAACCGGATTTGGGCGGAAGGTCGAGCGCGTTGCAAACACGCCCATTCTCGCATTTCCGCCAAGACGAGGAGGGCGCACGGTAGGACGCCAGCCGCCTTCCATCGTCTGGTGAAACACGAACACCACCCACAGATGGCTGAACGCCTCAAGTCCGCGTACCGCATCGGCCTGATTGTAAGGCGCAATCAGGTGAAGCTCACCGCTTCCGCTGGTGACAAGACCGGGCTGGCGGGGGACGGCGAACTTCTCTTTATAAGGAGAGTGGATAACGCCTATCTGCTCGAACTGAAATGCACTCATTTAGCCGTAATGTTCAGCGCTGAACCGATGCAAACCGCCTGACGGTAGCAGCCTGGCGTGCCGCTGGTGACTTCACAGCTGTGCAGCAGGACCGCGTTGGCTTTCATTTTTGCAGCATTAATCTGCATACGTTTACGCGCTGTCGGAATATTCGGTGGCGAGTCCTGATTGGACGCCTGACAGGATTCGCCGCTCACTTCGCCCAGTTCACGGAACGGTTTACCGACGAGTTCGTCCGCTTTCGTGATAATGCGAACCGGCGCAGGGCGAACCACTTTCGGTTTTGCAGGCTCGGTCTTTGGCGGGGTTGCCGTGCTTTGAACAGGTTCAACGGGAGATCTGCTTAGCATTGAACAGCCGCTCAGCATGAGTGCTAAAAGACAGATCGGTAAAGCACGCATAATATTTCCTCAATGGATAATCAAAACGTCAGATATTGAATCAGTTGACTGCACAAATGACAAGACGGGCATAAGCCCGTCCTGATGATATTACACTGAGGTGAGATTACCAGCCTTTAACAGCGCCGCCGTTAAACACTTTGTTGGCTTCCTGGTAAACTTCGTCTGACTGATAGGCCTGAACGAATTTCTTCACGTTTTCCGCGTCCTTGTTGTCTTCGCGAGTCACGATCAGGTTAACGTACGGGGAGTCTTTATCTTCAACGAAGATACCGTCTTTGGCTGGCGTCAGGCCAATCTGGCTGGCGTACGTGGTGTTGATAACGGCCAGTGCAATCTGCGCATCGTCCAGAGAACGTGGCAGCTGCGGTGCTTCCAGCTCAACAATTTTCAGATTTTTCGGGTTCTCGGTGACGTCCAGAACGGTTGGCAGCAGGCCAACACCGTCTTTCAGTTTGATCAGGCCCACTTTCTGCAGCAGCAGCAGGGAACGACCAAGGTTAGTTGGGTCGTTAGGAACGGCAACCTGAGAGCCCGGCTGCAGTTCGTCCAGTGATTTGATTTTCTTAGAGTAACCGGCAATCGGATAAACGAAGGTGTTACCGACACCCACCAGTTTATAGCCGCGATCTTTGATCTGCTGGTCCAGGTATGGCTTATGCTGGAAGGCGTTCGCGTCGATATCGCCTTTGCTCAGCGCTTCGTTCGGCAGAACGTAATCGTTGAAGGTCACCAGCTCCACGTCCAGGCCATACTTCTCTTTTGCCACTTTCTGAGCAACTTCCGCAACCTGCTGTTCTGCACCCACGATAACGCCAACTTTAATGTGGTTTGGATCCTTTTCGTCCTGACCGCAACCCACCAGTGCCAGAGAGCCGATCAGCGCGCCTACTGCTGCGAAGGTCTTTAATTTAAACGCCATGTTTTATCCTTAACTCGTAGAGTTTGTGTTGTGTGTAACGTTATTTATGCGTAACGGCCCGGACGATGCGATCGCCAGAGAACTGGATTAAGTAAACCAGAACAACCAGCAATACCAGAACGGTATTCATCACGGTAGCGTTATATCCAATATAGCCGTACTGGTAACCAATCTGACCTAAACCGCCAGCGCCTACGGCACCGCCCATTGCGGAATAACCGACCAGCGTGATGAGCGTGATGGTTGCCGCGTTCACCAGGCCTGGCAGTGCTTCCGGGAGCAGAACTTTGCGCACGATCTGCATCGGCGTTGCGCCCATTGCGCGGGATGCCTCAATCAGACCTGTCGGGATTTCCAGCAGGGCGTTTTCCACCATACGGGCGATAAACGGCGCTGCGCCAACGGTCAGCGGAACGATGGCCGCCTGCAGACCGATAGACGTTCCGACGATCACGCGGGTAAACGGAATCATCCACACCAGTAAAATAATGAAGGGGATAGAACGGAAAATATTCACCAGCGCAGAGAGCGTACGGTACAGTTTCGCGTTCTCAATGATTTGACCCGGACGCGTCACGTACAGCAATACGCCGACCGGCAGGCCAATCACAAAACCAAAGAAGCCAGAGACAAAGGTCATTGCCAGCGTTTCCCAAACGCCGCGAACCAGCAGCCACATCATCGGCTCAGACATAACCCAGTACCTCTACTTTTACGTGATGTTCTTGCAGCCAGGCAATCGCAGCCTGAGTTTCTTCTTGTGTGCCGTGCATTTCTGTCAGCATGATGCCGAACTTGACGCCACCGGCGTAATCCATCTGCGCGCTGATGATGTTGTTGTTCACGTTAAAGCGACGTGCGGTTTCGGAAAGCAGGGGAGCGTCTACGGACTGACCGGTGAACTCCATGCGCAGCATCGGGACGCTGTCTGCTGTCGGTTCGGTTTTCAAACGCTCCAGATAATCTTCCGGAATATCCAGATGCAGGGTGGACTGGATGAACTGCTGTGCCAGCGGGGTTTTCGGATGCGAGAACACTTCACTTACCGTGTCCTGCTCGATCAGTTCACCGTTGCTGATGACCGCCACGCAGTCGCAAATGCGTTTCACCACGTCCATCTCGTGCGTAATAAGGAGGATCGTCAGGCCCAGGCGACGGTTAATGTCTTTCAGCAGCTCCAGAATCGAACGCGTGGTGGCCGGATCCAGTGCGCTGGTGGCTTCATCGCACAGCAGTACCTTAGGATTGCTTGCCAGCGCGCGGGCAATGGCCACACGCTGTTTTTGCCCACCGGACAGGTTTGCCGGGTAGCTATCATGTTTATCGCCCAGACCCACGAGGTCGAGCAGCTCGGTGACGCGACGCTTCACTTCTTCTTTTGGCGTGTTATCCAGCTCAAGCGGCAAGGCAACGTTGCCAAACACGGTGCGGGAGGCCAGCAGGTTAAAGTGCTGGAAAATCATGCCAATCTGACGACGCGCTTTGGTGAGTTCTTTTTCTGAAAGGGCGGTAAGTTCCTGACCGCCAACTTCTATGCTGCCCTGGGTTGGGCGCTCAAGCAGGTTAACACAACGGATCAGCGTGCTTTTTCCTGCACCCGATGCGCCAATGACGCCATAAATTTGACCAGCAGGAACATGCAGGCTGACGTTGTTCAGCGCCTGAATGGTTCGGTTCCCCTGCTGGAACACTTTGGTGATATTGGAAAGTTTAATCATTAGATTATTTTTATCGTATGTAAGTTAGCCGTGGCATTTTCTTCTGCCAGATACGGGTGATGACCGTAAACAAAACGGATGTTAAGGCATCCAGACGTCTAAATCAATCCAACTCTGTACGATGAGCACTTTATTGCGCTGCGATTCATGAGATACTAGTCGAACATGCCTTTTTCAGGAGCAAACCGGTGGCAAAATCAGTACCCGCAATTTTCCTCGATCGTGACGGCACTATTAATGTGGATCACGGTTATGTTCATGAGATTGATGAGTTCGAGTTTATCGAGGGCGTAATAGATGCCATGCGCCAGCTGAAAGAGATGGGCTATGCGCTGGTGGTGGTGACGAACCAGTCCGGTATTGCACGCGGTAAATTCACCGAAGCGCAGTTCGAAACGCTGACGGAATGGATGGACTGGTCGCTGGCCGACCGCGGTGTGGATCTCGACGGTATCTACTATTGTCCGCATCATCCGCAGGGAACCGTTGAAGCGTATCGTCAAACCTGTGACTGCCGTAAGCCACATCCGGGGATGTTCATCTCTGCGCAGGAATTCCTGCACATTGATATGGCGGCTTCTTATATGGTGGGCGATAAACTGGAAGATATGCAGGCAGCTGCTGCTGCGGGTGTAGGGACCAAAATATTAGTTCGCACCGGCAAGCCAGTAACGCCAGAAGCTGAGAATGCGGCGGATTGGGTAATTAATAGTCTGGCCGATCTGCCAATAGAGATTAAAAAGCACCAAAAATAGCCTTTCTGGTGAAAAGATGAGCGGTTGAAATAAAAATGCATTTTTCCGCTTGTCATTCCTCGGCGGCCCCCTATAATGCGCCTCCATCGACACGGCGGATGTGAATCATTTCACAAACAACCCGGTCGGTTGAAGAGAAAAAATCCTGAAATAACGGGTTGACTCTGAAAGAGGAAAGCGTAATATACGCCACCTCGCAACGGTGAGCGAAAGCCGCGTTGCACTGCTCTTTAACAATTTATCAGACAATCTGTGTGGGCACTCAAAGTGACATGGATTCTTAACGTCCTCGGACGAAAAATGAATACCAAGTCTCTGAGTGAACATACGTAATTCATTACGAAGTTTAATTCACGAGCATCAAACTTAAATTGAAGAGTTTGATCATGGCTCAGATTGAACGCTGGCGGCAGGCCTAACACATGCAAGTCGAGCGGTAGCACAGGGAGCTTGCTCTCGGGTGACGAGCGGCGGACGGGTGAGTAATGTCTGGGAAACTGCCTGATGGAGGGGGATAACTACTGGAAACGGTAGCTAATACCGCATAACGTCGCAAGACCAAAGAGGGGGACCTTCGGGCCTCTTGCCATCAGATGTGCCCAGATGGGATTAGCTAGTAGGTGGGGTAACGGCTCACCTAGGCGACGATCCCTAGCTGGTCTGAGAGGATGACCAGCCACACTGGAACTGAGACACGGTCCAGACTCCTACGGGAGGCAGCAGTGGGGAATATTGCACAATGGGCGCAAGCCTGATGCAGCCATGCCGCGTGTATGAAGAAGGCCTTCGGGTTGTAAAGTACTTTCAGCGGGGAGGAAGGTGTTGAGGTTAATAACCTCAGCAATTGACGTTACCCGCAGAAGAAGCACCGGCTAACTCCGTGCCAGCAGCCGCGGTAATACGGAGGGTGCAAGCGTTAATCGGAATTACTGGGCGTAAAGCGCACGCAGGCGGTCTGTCAAGTCGGATGTGAAATCCCCGGGCTCAACCTGGGAACTGCATTCGAAACTGGCAGGCTAGAGTCTTGTAGAGGGGGGTAGAATTCCAGGTGTAGCGGTGAAATGCGTAGAGATCTGGAGGAATACCGGTGGCGAAGGCGGCCCCCTGGACAAAGACTGACGCTCAGGTGCGAAAGCGTGGGGAGCAAACAGGATTAGATACCCTGGTAGTCCACGCCGTAAACGATGTCGACTTGGAGGTTGTGCCCTTGAGGCGTGGCTTCCGGAGCTAACGCGTTAAGTCGACCGCCTGGGGAGTACGGCCGCAAGGTTAAAACTCAAATGAATTGACGGGGGCCCGCACAAGCGGTGGAGCATGTGGTTTAATTCGATGCAACGCGAAGAACCTTACCTACTCTTGACATCCAGAGAACTTAGCAGAGATGCTTTGGTGCCTTCGGGAACTCTGAGACAGGTGCTGCATGGCTGTCGTCAGCTCGTGTTGTGAAATGTTGGGTTAAGTCCCGCAACGAGCGCAACCCTTATCCTTTGTTGCCAGCGGTTCGGCCGGGAACTCAAAGGAGACTGCCAGTGATAAACTGGAGGAAGGTGGGGATGACGTCAAGTCATCATGGCCCTTACGAGTAGGGCTACACACGTGCTACAATGGCGCATACAAAGAGAAGCGACCTCGCGAGAGCAAGCGGACCTCATAAAGTGCGTCGTAGTCCGGATTGGAGTCTGCAACTCGACTCCATGAAGTCGGAATCGCTAGTAATCGTAGATCAGAATGCTACGGTGAATACGTTCCCGGGCCTTGTACACACCGCCCGTCACACCATGGGAGTGGGTTGCAAAAGAAGTAGGTAGCTTAACCTTCGGGAGGGCGCTTACCACTTTGTGATTCATGACTGGGGTGAAGTCGTAACAAGGTAACCGTAGGGGAACCTGCGGTTGGATCACCTCCTTACCTTAAAGAACCTGCCTTTGTAGTGCTCACACAGATTGTCTGATGAAAAACAGCAGTAAAAATCTCTGCAGGCTTGTAGCTCAGGTGGTTAGAGCGCACCCCTGATAAGGGTGAGGTCGGTGGTTCAAGTCCACTCAGGCCTACCAAACTCCTTTTAAAGGATGAGCGGTACAGAGATTACAAACGATGGGGCTATAGCTCAGCTGGGAGAGCGCCTGCTTTGCACGCAGGAGGTCTGCGGTTCGATCCCGCATAGCTCCACCATCTTTTACTGCGAACACAAGAAAACTTCAGAGTGAACCTGAAAAGGTGCACTGCGAAGTTTTGCTCTTTAAAAATCTGGATCAAGCTGAAAATTGAAACGACACATCTTTAATGGTGTGTTCGAGTCTCTCAAATTTTCGCAATCAGAAGTGAAACATCTTCGGGTTGTGAGGTTAAGCGACTAAGCGTACACGGTGGATGCCCTGGCAGTCAGAGGCGATGAAGGACGTGCTAATCTGCGAAAAGCGCCGGCGAGGTGATATGAACCTTTGACCCGGCGATGTCCGAATGGGGAAACCCAGTGCAATTCGTTGCACTATCGTTAACTGAATACATAGGTTAACGAGGCGAACCGGGGGAACTGAAACATCTAAGTACCCCGAGGAAAAGAAATCAACCGAGATTCCCCCAGTAGCGGCGAGCGAACGGGGAGCAGCCCAGAGTCTGAATCAGCTTGTGTGTTAGTGGAAGCGTCTGGAAAGTCGCACGGTACAGGGTGACAGTCCCGTACACGAAAGCACACAGGCTGTGAACTCGAAGAGTAGGGCGGGACACGTGGTATCCTGTCTGAATATGGGGGGACCATCCTCCAAGGCTAAATACTCCTGACTGACCGATAGTGAACCAGTACCGTGAGGGAAAGGCGAAAAGAACCCCGGCGAGGGGAGTGAAAAAGAACCTGAAACCGTGTACGTACAAGCAGTGGGAGCACCTTCGTGGTGTGACTGCGTACCTTTTGTATAATGGGTCAGCGACTTATATTCTGTAGCAAGGTTAACCGTATAGGGGAGCCGAAGGGAAACCGAGTCTTAACTGGGCGTTAAGTTGCAGGGTATAGACCCGAAACCCGGTGATCTAGCCATGGGCAGGTTGAAGGTTGGGTAACACTAACTGGAGGACCGAACCGACTAATGTTGAAAAATTAGCGGATGACTTGTGGCTGGGGGTGAAAGGCCAATCAAACCGGGAGATAGCTGGTTCTCCCCGAAAGCTATTTAGGTAGCGCCTCGTGAACTCATCTTCGGGGGTAGAGCACTGTTTCGGCTAGGGGGCCATCCCGGCTTACCAACCCGATGCAAACTACGAATACCGAAGAATGTTATCACGGGAGACACACGGCGGGTGCTAACGTCCGTCGTGAAGAGGGAAACAACCCAGACCGCCAGCTAAGGTCCCAAAGTCATGGTTAAGTGGGAAACGATGTGGGAAGGCACAGACAGCCAGGATGTTGGCTTAGAAGCAGCCATCATTTAAAGAAAGCGTAATAGCTCACTGGTCGAGTCGGCCTGCGCGGAAGATGTAACGGGGCTAAACCATGCACCGAAGCTGCGGCAGCGACACTATGTGTTGTTGGGTAGGGGAGCGTTCTGTAAGCCGTTGAAGGTGTGCTGTGAGGCATGCTGGAGGTATCAGAAGTGCGAATGCTGACATAAGTAACGATAAAGCGGGTGAAAAGCCCGCTCGCCGGAAGACCAAGGGTTCCTGTCCAACGTTAATCGGGGCAGGGTGAGTCGACCCCTAAGGCGAGGCCGAAAGGCGTAGTCGATGGGAAACAGGTTAATATTCCTGTACTTGGTGTTACTGCGAAGGGGGGACGGAGAAGGCTATGTTAGCCGGGCGACGGTTGTCCCGGTTTAAGCATGTAGGCGGAGGTTCCAGGTAAATCCGGTACCTTTTAACGCTGAGGTGTGATGACGAGGCACTACGGTGCTGAAGTAACAAATGCCCTGCTTCCAGGAAAAGCCTCTAAGCATCAGGTAACATCAAATCGTACCCCAAACCGACACAGGTGGTCAGGTAGAGAATACCAAGGCGCTTGAGAGAACTCGGGTGAAGGAACTAGGCAAAATGGTGCCGTAACTTCGGGAGAAGGCACGCTGATATGTAGGTGAAGCCCCTGCGGGTGGAGCTGAAATCAGTCGAAGATACCAGCTGGCTGCAACTGTTTATTAAAAACACAGCACTGTGCAAACACGAAAGTGGACGTATACGGTGTGACGCCTGCCCGGTGCCGGAAGGTTAATTGATGGGGTTAGCGGCAACGCGAAGCTCTTGATCGAAGCCCCGGTAAACGGCGGCCGTAACTATAACGGTCCTAAGGTAGCGAAATTCCTTGTCGGGTAAGTTCCGACCTGCACGAATGGCGTAATGATGGCCAGGCTGTCTCCACCCGAGACTCAGTGAAATTGAACTCGCTGTGAAGATGCAGTGTACCCGCGGCAAGACGGAAAGACCCCGTGAACCTTTACTATAGCTTGACACTGAACACTGGTCCTTGATGTGTAGGATAGGTGGGAGGCTTTGAAGCGTGGACGCCAGTCTGCGTGGAGCCGACCTTGAAATACCACCCTTTAATGGCTGGTGTTCTAACGTAGACCCGTAATCCGGGTTGCGGACAGTGTCTGGTGGGTAGTTTGACTGGGGCGGTCTCCTCCCAAAGAGTAACGGAGGAGCACGAAGGTTAGCTAATCCTGGTCGGACATCAGGAGGTTAGTGCAATGGCATAAGCTAGCTTGACTGCGAGAGTGACGGCTCGAGCAGGTGCGAAAGCAGGTCATAGTGATCCGGTGGTTCTGAATGGAAGGGCCATCGCTCAACGGATAAAAGGTACTCCGGGGATAACAGGCTGATACCGCCCAAGAGTTCATATCGACGGCGGTGTTTGGCACCTCGATGTCGGCTCATCACATCCTGGGGCTGAAGTAGGTCCCAAGGGTATGGCTGTTCGCCATTTAAAGTGGTACGCGAGCTGGGTTTAGAACGTCGTGAGACAGTTCGGTCCCTATCTGCCGTGGGCGCTGGAGAATTGAGGGGGGCTGCTCCTAGTACGAGAGGACCGGAGTGGACGCATCACTGGTGTTCGGGTTGTCATGCCAATGGCACTGCCCGGTAGCTAAATGCGGAAAAGATAAGTGCTGAAAGCATCTAAGCACGAAACTTGCCCCGAGATGAGTTCTCCCTGACCCTTTAAGGGTCCTGAAGGAACGTTGAAGACTACGACGTTGATAGGTCGGGTGTGTAAGCGCAGCGATGCGTTGAGCTAACCGATACTAATGAACCGTGAGGCTTAACCTTACAACGCCGAAGCTGTTTCGGCGAAGAGAGACGCGATTTTCAGCTCTGATACAGATTTAACAGAATTTGCCTGGCGGCTTTAGCGCGGTGGTCCCACCTGACCCCATGCCGAACTCAGAAGTGAAACGCCGTAGCGCCGATGGTAGTGTGGGGTCTCCCCATGTGAGAGTAGGGAACTGCCAGGCATCAAATTAAGTAGTAAGCCGGTGCATTAATCCGGTGGTTACAAGCAGTCTTCGGTGGAGCGGTAGTTCAGTCGGTTAGAATACCTGCCTGTCACGCAGGGGGTCGCGGGTTCGAGTCCCGTCCGTTCCGCCACTTATTAAAAGCCCTGAGCTAACGCTCAGGGCTTTTTTCTTATCTGTCGTTTAATTATTGCTAAATTAGCAAAAATCCTCTGCGTTTTGCGATCTTTTTCTCTATAACACCGCCAGCGATAATCGTCTTCAGTTTACGAACATAACGATTGAGGAATATTATGACTCTCCCTGCATTTGGTCTGGGCACTTTCCGCCTGAAAGACGACGTTGTTATCGCATCAGTTAAAACCGCACTCGAACTGGGCTATCGCGCAGTTGATACGGCGCAGATCTATGAAAACGAAGCTGCCGTTGGACAAGCTCTCGAAGAGAGCGGTGTACCGCGTAATGAGTTGTTCATTACCACGAAAATCTGGATTGAGAATCTCAGCAAAGACAAGCTGATCCCTAGCCTGAAAGAGAGCCTGAAGAAACTGCGTACAGACTATGTCGATCTGACGCTGATCCACTGGCCATCACCAAACGATGCCGTCTCCGTGGAAGAATTCATGCAGGCGCTGCTGGAAGCGAAAAAGCAGGGCTTAACCCGCGAAATAGGGATCTCCAACTTCACCATTCCGCTGATGGAAAAAGCCATTGCTGCTGTTGGCACAGAAAATATTGCGACCAACCAGATTGAGCTGTCCCCATACCTGCAAAACCGCAAAGTCGTGGACTGGGCAAAACAGCACGGGATCCACATCACCTCATACATGACGCTGGCCTACGGTAAAGCGCTGAAAGATGAAGTTATTACGCGTATCGCTGAGAAACATAGCGCGACTGCTGCGCAGGTCATTCTGGCATGGGCAATGGGGGAAGGTTATGCCGTGATCCCATCTTCAACTAAACGTGAAAACCTGGCCAGCAACCTGTTAGCAACGGATCTTCATCTGGATGCTGACGATAAAAAAGCGATCGCAGCACTTGAGTGCAACGATCGCCTGGTTAGCCCGGAAGGTTTAGCACCTGACTGGGACTGATATTAACCCCCTCTGTACTCTAAACCCTCATACAGCTCCTTCGGGAGCTGTTTTTATATGTTCACTCAGGAAGTCAATAAAGGCCCGGATGCGCGTGCTTACCGCTCTGTCACTGTAATACACCGCGCTAAAAGGCATCTCTACAGGTAGGCGCTTATCGGCCATTAACTCCACGAGCTCACCACGCGCAATTTCTTTATCAATCATGTAATCCGACAAACAGGCGATGCCATTCCCGGTAAGGCACAGCTGTTTTAGCGTTTCCCCGCTGTTAGACGATAACCCGCAGGTGATTTCATGCAACTGACCATCATGACAGGCGACAGGCCAGGTGTTTAGCGATACCGGCTCCGTAAAGCCCAGGCACAGATGCTGCTTCAATTCTTCGACCGTCTCCGGTTTACCATGTTCGGCAATATACTCTGGTGATGCGATAATTTTGCGGTAGCTGGCAAACAGAGGGCGGGCACGCAAGCTTGAATCTGTCAGGGTTCCCGCCCGGATAGCCACATCCACTTTCCGTTCGATGAGGTTGATAAACGTCTCTGAGGAGACCAGAGATAGCGTCATCTCCGGATAGCGCTCGCGGAAAGGTTTAATCAGCGGCATCAGAAAGTGAAGCACCACCGGCGTGGCCGCATCAATGCGCAGCAATCCCCGCGGCGTGCTGCGGGTCTCCATGATCTCCGTCTCGGCTGCAGCCATCTCCTGCAGTACCGACTGCACACGGCGAAAGTAACGCTCCCCTTCTTCCGTCAGGCTCAGCTGCCGCGTCGTTCGGTTGAGCAGACTCACTCCAAGCTTCATCTCCAGTTTCTTTACCGAACGGCTGATGGCCGAATTAGCCTGACCCAGCTGTTCGGCCGCGCGGCTAAAGCTGCCGCTTTCAACAACGGCGACAAAGATTGTCAGCTCTTCTGACGTTGCTTTCATTGTTGCACCACCTGCAAAATTCTATTGAGATTTTGACCATTTTTGTTATTTAAACACTGGCGCATACTGCCTGTCATCTTAATCCTGATGATATGGAGTATTTTATGCCACTGGCGCTACTTGCCCTGACGATCAGTGCCTTTGCAATTGGCACGACCGAATTTGTTATCGTGGGGCTGGTTCCCACTATTGCTAACCAGCTTGCGATCTCGTTACCCTCTGCCGGGCTGTTGGTGTCTATCTACGCTCTGGGCGTCGCCGTCGGTGCGCCAGTGTTGACGGCGCTGACCGGGCGTTTTCCGCGTAAGCAGCTGTTAGTCGCGCTGATGGTGCTGTTCACCGCCGGCAACATTCTTGCCTGGCAGGCTCCGGACTACACCACGCTGGTGATTGCCCGTCTGTTGACCGGCCTTGCGCACGGGGTGTTCTTCTCGATTGGTTCCACTATTGCAACCAGCCTGGTACCCAAAGAGAAAGCGGCTTCAGCCATTGCGATCATGTTTGGTGGACTGACCGTTGCACTCGTTACGGGCGTACCGCTGGGAACGTTTATCGGACAACACTTCGGCTGGCGCGAAACGTTCCTGGCCGTCTCCTTGCTGGGGGTTATCGCCCTGGTGACCAGCCTGCTGCTGGTACCGTCGAATATTCCAGGACGGGCGAGCGCCAGCCTGCGCGATCAGCTGAAGGTGCTCACGCATCCGCGTTTGCTGATCATCTATGCGGTTACGGCACTGGGCTATGGCGGCGTATTCACCGCCTTCACCTTCCTGGCGCCGATGATGCAGGACCTGGCGGGCTTTTCCCCCAATGCCGTGAGCTGGATTTTGCTGGGATACGGTATTTCCGTTGCCATTGGCAATATCTGGGGCGGAAAGCTTGCAGATAAGCATGGTGCGGTACCGGCGCTGAAATTTATCTTCGCCGCTCTGGTTATTCTGCTGATGATTTTCCAGTTCACCGCTTCGATACACTACGCGGCGCTGGTCACGGTGCTGGTCATGGGGATCTTTGCCTTTGGTAATGTGCCCGGGCTTCAGGTCTACGTTGTCCAGAAAGCCGAGCTCTATACGCCAAATGCGGTGGATGTGGCATCGGGTCTGAACATTGCCGCATTTAATATCGGCATCGCGCTGGGCTCCATCATTGGCGGACAAACCGTAGCGCATATTGGATTAGCCCAGACCCCGTGGATTGGCGCGGTGATTGTCCTGGTGGCCTTCCTGCTGATTGGCCTGAGCGGGCGTCTCGATAAACCTGCTCGCGTCGCGCTGGGTTAACATCAGTAAGTGCTTGCTTACAAAACTGGAAAGCGGTTTCTCAGAAATTGCGTTGAAAGTATGACCTAAAGTCCCTATAACATTAGAACCAGTCCGTTTTCCGGGCTGGTTCATGTTACAGAGGCTGTTTCCAAAAGTGCGAAAAAATACCTATGCCATGCGTTATGTTGCCGGAATGCCCGCGGAGAGGATCTTGCCTCCGGGGTCATTTGCGAGCATAAGCCAGGCATTACCCGCCGGCACACCGTTAAGCAGCGATGAGAAAATCCGTGTACTGGTGTGGAATATCTTTAAGCAGCAGCGTGCCGAATGGTTATCGGTACTCAAGAATTTTGGAAAAGATGCCCACCTGGTTCTGCTCCAGGAGGCGCAAACCACCCCTGAGCTGGTCCGGTTTGCCACTACCAACTATCTTGCCGCCGACCAGGTGCCTGCATTTGTCCTGCCACAACACCCCTCAGGCGTGATGACGCTTTCAGCAGCACATCCGGTCTATTGCTGTCCTCTGCGAGAACGTGAACCTATCCTGCGTCTGGCAAAATCGGCGTTGGTGACGGTCTATCCGCTGCCGGATACCCGAATGCTGATGGTCGTGAATATCCATGCGGTAAATTTCAGCCTGGGCGTGGATGTCTACAGTAAGCAGTTACTTCCGATCGGCGATCAGATTGCCCATCACAGCGGCCCTATCATTATGGCGGGCGATTTCAATGCCTGGAGCCGTCCGCGCATGAATGCGCTGTATCGCTTTGCGCGCGAAATGTCGCTGCGTGAAGTTCGTTTTAGCGATGACCAGCGCAAAAAAGCCTTTGGTCGCCCTCTCGATTTTGTCTTCTATCGTGGTTTGAGCGTGCACGATGCCTCTGTTCTGGTGACGCGCGCCTCGGATCATAACCCTCTACTAGTTGAATTCAGTCCCGGCAAACCTGATAAATAATGGTGTGTCAGGTCTGCCGTGGGGCAGGCCTGCGCGGGTGCTGCCCTTTATTTTTCACTCACAAAGGACAGTACGATGGCAACAACACACTCCCATCATGACAACGTAGAAAAACAGTTTGGTTCTCAGGCAAGTGCCTATCTGAGCAGCGCCGTGCATGCTTCTGGCCGCGATCTGGTGCGTCTCGGTGAACGTCTGACGGCGTTCCCGCAGGCGCACGTGCTGGATTTGGGCTGCGGAGCAGGGCATGCCAGCTTTACGGCTGCGCAGCAGGTCGCGCACGTTACCGCGTATGACTTATCCAGCCAGATGCTGGACGTCGTTGCCGAGGCGGCGAAAGCGAAGGGGCTGGACAACATTGATACGCGTCAGGGCTATGCCGAATCCTTACCTTTTGATGATGCCTCGTTTGAGGTGGTTATCAGCCGTTATTCCGCGCACCACTGGCATGATGTCGGCCAGGCATTACGCGAGGTCAAACGCGTTCTGAAGCCGGGCGGCACATTCATCATTATGGATGTGATGTCACCTGGACACCCGGTGCGCAATATCTGGCTGCAAACGGTAGAAGCGCTGCGCGATACCTCGCACGTGCAAAACTACTCCAGCGGAGAGTGGTTGTCACTTGTCACTGAAGCGGGGCTGATCGCGCGCGCGTTGATTACCGATCGCTTACCGCTGGAGTTCAGCTCGTGGATCGCGCGTATGCGTACTCCGGAAGCATTAAGCCAGGCGATCAGACTCTATCAGGAAAGCGCGTCCGCAGAGGTAAAGGCGTATTTTGAACTGCAGGATGACGGATCGTTTACCAGCGACACCATCATGGCTGAAGCGCAAAAAGCGGGATAAACAAAAAAGGCACCGAGGGGAATCGGTGCCTTTTTATCTTTAGATCGTGTTATCAGGAGTCTGGCGTAGCGCTGTTCTTCACAAACAGCGTCAGCTGGTCGCCAGGTTTCAGATTGTCAGTATCATTGTTCCAGCGCATCACATCCTTGATGTTCACGCCGTGTCGTTTTGCGATACTGGACAGTGAGTCGCCCTTGCGCACGCGATAGGTAATACTATCGCTGTTGCTGGCGAGACGCTGCGCGCTGCTACCTGCACCAACCGTCAGAGTCTGACCCACTTTCAGGCCTGAGCTGCGCAGATTATTCCACTGCTGCAGATCTTTCGCATTCACGCCAAGACGTGACGCAATGCCCGAAAGCGTATCACCTGAACGAACCTTATAGCTGCGGCTGTTGACTGATGATGCATCCGCGATCAGCGTTGACTGAACGGCGGCGATTTCACCAGAAGCTAAAGACTCACGTAACTGGTCAGCATGTTTCTGCGGAACCATTACATACTGCGGGCCACTTGCCCCCAGGGTTGAGCCTTTAACGCCAGCATTAAAGGTTTTCAATTTACTTACCGACATACCCGTCATATCAGCAACCTGTTGAATATCAACTGGATTGCTGAGGCGAACACGCGCCAGTGCACGACTTTCGTCTGGTGTTGGCAGTTGTACACCGTAACGCTTGCTGTTCTTGAGAATATCGCTCAATGCCAGCATTTTCGGTACGTAAATCTTTGTTTCCTGTGGCAGTGAGAGCGACCAAAAATCGGTGGATTTACCCCGTGCTTTATTCGCTTTCATTGCCTTCAGTACACGACCTTCGCCACTATTATACGCTGCGACCGTTAACAGCCAGTCGCCGTCAAACATCTTGTTCAGACGTTGCATCATGTCGAGAGCGGCTGTCGTTGAAGCGACAACATCGCGACGCGCATCATAGTTGCGGGTCTGTTTCAGACCGTAGTTTCGCCCGGTGCTCGGAATGATCTGCCAAATGCCTGCGGCATTGGCGCCAGACGTCGCGTGTGGGTCAAAAGCGCTCTCCACTATGGGTAGGAGTACCAGCTCCATAGGCATGTTACGTTTCTTAACTTGCCCGGCTATCCAGTACATATACGGCTCTGCCCGTAACGTTACATCGTGGAGATAGCTCTTATTACTTAAATACTTCTGTTTCTGTTCGCGAATCCGGGTATTTTCCGGAATTCCCATCTTTAGCTCGTCGCCAATAGAGGTCCACAAGTCTTGATCCTGCGCGAAAGATGTTCCATCGTCCATCCAGCGCGCCGAACTTGCAAACTTCCCTGCTTCCCCTTGACCAGCTGCAGAAAGGCTCTGTGCGTGCTGTTGTACGTTGCTGCCGTTCTGCGACTGGCAACCTACAAGCAGGACAGAGGCGAGTAATATCGCTTTTGCCTTCATGTGTGTGTCAATAGTTGCTTAAAAGACGAGCGATGATAACGGCGAAATTTTGAAAAGGCAACCCGCAATTATCTGAAGTTATCTTTCTTTGACCTTAACCATGCAAATCGTTGTTCTGGTTGTTGCAAATTTGTTTCTTGGTTAATTTTATTAATTAAATCAATATCATCTGTTCGTAAAAATAAATTAATTTGGCGCTCGTTTTTCAGAATTACGGGGAGTGTTTTTTGGTTTTTTGCACGTAACTCCTTCACTTTGTGATAATAATCCTGAATAGCCCGATCCTTGGGTAAGAGGCTTACGGCAAACTTCATATTTCCTAATGTATACTCATGGGCGCAGCAAATAACGGTTTCATCGGGTAACGCGTTAATCTTCTGTAAAGACTGGTACATTTGAGTTGGTGTGCCTTCAAACAGTCTTCCACACCCTCCGGAGAACAGCGTATCGCCGCAAAAAAGATAAGGCTTACTGTAGAAACACAGATGTCCCAAAGTGTGACCTGGTGTAGCAAATACAGAAAACTCCCACTCGCGTATGAGGATAGTTTCGCCTTCTTCGACTACATGTGTGGTTCCCTTATCTTGTGCCTCTGCCGGTCCGTAAACCACCAGATGCGGAAAGTGAGCGTGCAGTTCAGGCACGCCACCAGTGTGATCGTTATGATGATGCGTCAACAGAATGGCTTCTGGCTGCCAGCCGTTCTCTTTTATTGCGCGCAAAACAGGGGCGGATTCTCCGGGATCGACAATGACGCATCGGCGAGCGTCGTCAACCAAAACCCAGATGTAATTGTCCTGAAAGGCTGGAATACTGATAAGATTCATACATTACCTCTTATAGCGTGGCGGGTGTTTTGATGAAACCGGCAAGGATACCTCAGACTGTCGCAGCACCGGAACGTTGGGCGGAATTGCCCTGGGGTGAATACTATCGCGAAGCGTTAGAACAACAGCTGAAGCCCTGGCTTGCGAAAATGTATGGCTTTCACCTGCTTAAGATTGGCAATCTCAGCGCGGAAATCAATACCGAAAGCTGCGCTATCTCGCATCAGGTTAACGTCTCTCTCGGCGGATCGCCGGTCCAGGTGAAAGCAGACCCGTTGCATCTGCCGTTTGCGGAAAAATCCGTCGATGCGTGTTTGCTCGCACACACGCTGCCCTGGTGCAGCGATCCGCATCGTCTGCTTCGCGAAGCAGATCGCGTGCTGATTGATGATGGCTGGCTGGTACTTAGCGGATTCAATCCGCTAAGCCTGATGGGCCTGCGTAAGCTGGTACCGGTGCTGCGCCGGACTCCACCTTACAACAGCCGGATGTTCACCATGATGCGCCAGCTCGACTGGCTTTCACTGCTGAACTTTGAAGTGCTCTGCTACGGTGGTTTTCAGGTGCTGCCCTGGGCGAGGCAGGGGGGCGTGGTACTAAGCACCCATCTCCCCGCACTGGGCTGTTTGCAGTTTATCGTTGCGCGTAAGCGAACCATTCCCCTTACGCTTAACCCCATGAAGCAGAGCAAGTCGAAAACGCCCATCCGCCAGACCGTCGGCGCCACGCGGCAGTACAAAAAAACCGATTAGACGTCGGGCTGATAGCCCGCATCTTCATGAGCGGGATTGGATGCCGCAGCACGCGCCAGTTCGTCGCAGCGTTCGTTCTCCGGGTGGCCTGCGTGGCCTTTAACCCACTCCCACTTAATCTGGTGCTGGCCCAGCGCAGCATCAAGACGTTTCCAGAGATCGACGTTCTTGACCGGTTTCTTATCGGCAGTCTTCCAGCCGCGTTTTTTCCAGTTATGGATCCACTGAGTAATCCCCTGGCGGACGTACTGACTGTCGGTACTTAACACCACGTCGCAATGTTCTTTTAACGCCTCCAGCGCCACGATGGCCGCCATCAACTCCATCCGGTTGTTGGTGGTCAGGAAATAGCCTTCGCTAAAAGTTTTTTCGTGCTGGCGATAGCGCATAATCGCGCCGTAGCCGCCGGGGCCTGGGTTACCGAGACAAGATCCATCGGTGAAAATTTCTACCTGTTTACGCATCTCTGGTAGACTTCCTGTATTCGAAACGTTCAGTTAAACGATAAGTCTGACATAAATGACCGCTATGAGCACTGCAATTACTCGCCAGATTGTCCTCGATACCGAAACCACCGGTATGAACCAGATCGGCGCGCACTACGAAGGGCATAAGATCATCGAGATCGGCGCCGTTGAAGTGGTGAACCGTCGTCTTACGGGGAACAACTTCCACGTCTACCTCAAGCCCGATCGGCTGGTGGACCCCGAAGCGTTCGGCGTTCACGGTATTGCCGATGAGTTCTTGCTGGATAAGCCGACGTTTGCGGATGTGGCTGACGAGTTCCTGGAATACATCAAGGGCGCTGAGCTTGTCATCCACAACGCATCGTTCGATATCGGCTTTATGGATTATGAATTCAGCAAGCTTAATCGTGATATCCCGAAGACGAATACCTTCTGTAAGGTAACAGACAGTCTGGCGCTGGCGAGGAAAATGTTCCCCGGCAAGCGTAACAGCCTGGATGCACTTTGTTCGCGCTACGAGATAGACAATACCAAACGAACGCTCCACGGGGCGTTGCTCGATGCCCAGATCCTCGCCGATGTCTATCTGACGATGACCGGTGGGCAGACATCAATGAAGTTCAGTATGGAAAATGAGTCTCAGCAGACGCAGGGCGAAGCGGGTATTCAGCGTGTTGTCCGTCAGGCAAGCCGGCTACGGATTGTTTCAGCCAGTGATGAAGAGCTGCTTAACCACGAATCCCGTCTTGATCTGGTGCAGAAGAAGGGCGGCAGCTGTCTTTGGCGTGCCTGAAAAAACGCCGGAATGCCTGTAAAATCATCGCTTGGGCGATTTTTGCAGCAAACGATTCAAAACGTGAGAAAAAGCGTTGACGAGATCGGAGGCGCACCGTAATATGCGCCTCGTTCCCCAAACGGGAACAGTGGAGCGGTAGTTCAGTCGGTTAGAATACCTGCCTGTCACGCAGGGGGTCGCGGGTTCGAGTCCCGTCCGTTCCGCCACTATTCAGAAGGCCTGAATCAGAAATGATTCAGGCCTTCGTCGTTTCAGCATTCTGTAATCTCATCCTCTCACTTGTCGTTAACAAAAAGTTAATACACATAGTGCAATTTATTAACAATTGCACTGGTGTAGTGCATTATTTGCACTATTGTTGTGCATTTTGCCACCATCTCTCTCTTCAGCCCTCATTCAGAATGTGTCTTACTGTAAAAATAATTCACGCAGAATCATTTGGTTATCTCCTGCTTTCCAAAAAAACACCGAACCAATTGCGTATTGGTTTGGTTATTGCTTAATCATTAGCACGATAAGCTTCATTCAATATCAATAACTTATCGTTAATAAAAATAAAGCAATGATGAAAGCGAGCGAACCAATATGGAAAAACCGTCACGGTTTCTGGCAAATTCCAGCACCGCGCTTGAGCAGCTGCGCGGGCTAATCAACCAGCATGAGTCAACACCAGGCATTCCGCTGCCCACGGAACGTGAGCTGTCGGATACTCTCGGCGTAGGGCGACGTGAAGTCCGTCGTGCGCTGGACGTGCTGGAAGAAGAGGGGCGTATCTGGCGTAAGCAGGGCAAAGGGACGTTTATCGGCCCGTCAGCACCTGTTGAACCGCTGGCCCTTCAGGGACTGGTGCAGCAAACAAACCTGCTGGAAGTGATGGAAGCTCGTCTACAGCTTGAACCCGGCCTCGCCCGGCTTGCGGCACTGCGTGCCACCAGGGAAAACCTCGCGCTTATGCAGCGCATGCTGGAACGCATCGATAAGGTCAGCCCGGATGACCGAGATCTCAACGAACTCTGGGATAGCGCCTTTCACCGCGCTATTGCCGAGGCGGCGGGTAACCGTCTGATGCTCGGCCTGTTTGATGCCATTGATGCCGTCAGACGTGAACCGGGCTGGCAGCATCTGCGCGAATTAGCCCGCACGCCCGAACGTGTCGATAGCTATAACGACCACCACCACAAGATCATAGCTGCGATTATCCATCGCCAGCCTAATGAAGCTGCGGCCGCCATGCGCGAACACCTGCTCAGCCTGCAAACCGCCCTGATTCAGGCGATCCACCTTGAGGACGACTTCACGCCATGACGACAATCCCCTTTAAGGACGCCACGCCCGTACTGCAAGTACAAAACCTCAACGTTACGTTCGCGGGCTCGCCGGTTAGCGTGCTTGACGGTATCTCATTGACCGTCAGGGCCGGCGAAACGCTGGCGCTGGTGGGGGAGTCCGGCTGCGGGAAAAGTATCACCTCACTGGCGCTAATGGGGTTACTGCCCGCCAGCGCACGGATCGTCAGCGGGGAGATGCAGTTTCGCCGCCACGATCTGCGAAAGCTCTATCCGAGGGAATATGCCGACCTGCGCGGCAGCGAGCTGGCGATGATTTTTCAGGAGCCGATGACCTCGCTCAATCCGGCGTTTACGCTGGGGGATCAGCTGAGCGAAGCGGTTATGCGACACCAGAACGTCTCGCGCGCAGAGGCGATGAAGGTCGCGCTGCAGATCCTTGAGAAAGTGCAGATTCCGGCGGCAGAGATGCGCCTGAAAGCGTATCCTCACCAGCTTTCCGGCGGCATGCGCCAGCGCGTGATGATTGCGATGGCGCTGATTAACAACCCCAAACTGCTGATTGCCGACGAACCGACCACCGCGCTCGACGTCACCATTCAGGCGCAAATCCTCGCCTTGCTCAATACCTTGAAAGAGGAAACCGGCACGGCGGTGCTTATGATCACCCACGATTTAGGCGTGGTGGCCGAAGTGGCGCAGCAGGTGGCGGTGATGTATGCCGGACAGGTAGTGGAGCAGGGAAGCGTCGAGGCGATATTTGCCGACCCGCAGCACCCGTACACCATCGGTCTGATGGGGTCTATCCCCTCCCTTGGCGCACGTAAAGGCCCGCTTTCCACCATTCCCGGTTCGGTACCTCTGCCTGAATCCATGCCGAAAGGCTGCCGTTTTGCCACCCGCTGTCCGTTTGCGCAGTCCCGCTGCCATGATGAAAAACCGTCGCTCACCGCGCTTGGCGCGGGCCATCGGGTCGCCTGCTTCCGCGTGCCGCTCGAACACCACATTGCCCTGGGAGAGACCGCATGACCACGCCCATTCTTGAAGCTCGGGACCTCAGCAAGCTCTTCCCCGGCCCGAAAAAACTCTTTACCCCGGCCCGGTTTGTCACCGCGGTCGATCGCGTGTCGCTTGCCGTGATGCCGGGCGAAACGCTGGCGATCGTCGGCGAGTCCGGCTCCGGAAAATCTACGCTTGGCCGTCTGCTGCTGCGCCTGCTGGCCGCCAGCGAAGGGCGCGTATTTTACCAGGGGGAAGAGATCACTCATGCATCGGGTGCGCGCCTCAATCAGCTCCGCCGCGAGCTGCAGATCATCTTTCAGGATCCCTTTGCGTCCCTGAACCCGCGCATGACGGTGGAGCAGATCGTCGGCGAGCCGCTGTGGCTGCACCAGAACATGAATAAAGCGGACCGTCAGTACCGCGTTGCCGAGCTGCTTAAAACCGTAGGCCTGCCCGCCGCCTGGGCCGGGCGCTACCCGCACGAGTTTTCCGGCGGGCAGCGCCAGCGTATCGGCATTGCGCGCGCGCTGGCCTCAGGACCGAAGCTGCTGCTGGGCGATGAGCCGGTATCCGCGCTGGACGTGTCGGTGCAGGCGCAGGTGGTCAATTTGCTGGAAACCCTGAAGCACCAGCTGGGGCTGACGATGGTGATTGTCGCCCACGGACTGGCGGTGATCCGCCACATGAGCGACCGCGTGGCGGTCATGTACCTTGGGCAAATCGTCGAGCTTGCCACCGTGGATGAGATCTTTGACGCGCCGCTGCATCCTTATACGCAGGCGCTGATCGCCTCGGCGCCGCAGATGCAGCCGGGCGCTGAACGCGACGCGCCACTGCTGCAGGGGGACTTACCGAACCCTGCCAGCCCGCCGTCCGGCTGTCGTTTCCACACCCGCTGCCCGTACGTCACCGACGAATGCCGCCAGGTTGAGCCGATCAATCAGGTGCTCGACGGCGGGCGTCAGGTTGCCTGCCACCGCTGGCAGGAGATCAACCGCGATCGCAGCGTTATCCAGATCGCACCGCCATCCGCCGCTTTTCTGCGCCGCCGCGCGCTGTTTGAACACGCGGCCACTCACTCGTCCCTTCCTTCAAGGAACTCATGATAATGACAATGCGTAATTCTCTTTTGACCGTACTGGGAAGTGTTATGTTGCTTGGCGCGGCGCTGCCCGCGCATTCTGAAAGCGTGCTGCGAATCGGTCTGGGCGCTGACCCGGATATGCTCGACCCGCATCTGGCGCGCACCTACTATGGCCGCTTCGTGTTTGCCTCCCTGTGCGACAGGCTAGTGGACGTGGATGAAAACCTGAAGGTGGTCCCCGGTCTGGCTAAAGACTGGGCGTGGAGTGACGACGGTAAAACCCTGACGCTCAATCTGCGCGAAGGTGTGACCTTCCACGACGGTGAGAAATTCGATGCCGCCGCTGCAAAATACAACCTCGACCGTGCCCTGACCCTGAAAGGCTCCCTGCGCAAAAGCGAGCTCTCCTCCGTTGAATCGGTCGAGGTCACCGGCCCGATGCAGATTGCGCTGCACCTGAAGACCCCCGATGCCGCGCTGCTGATGCAGCTTACCGACCGCGCGGGCGCGATGATGGCCCCCGAGGCGGCGAAAAAGCCTGACTTTGCCGCCCACCCGGTCTGCTCCGGCCCGTATAAATTCGACAGCCGCGTGTCCCAGGACCGCATTGTTCTGACCCGCTTCGACAACTACTGGAACAAAGACGCCTACCACTTCGACAAAATTATCTATCTGCCGATCCCGGATGCCTCCGTGCGCCTCGCGAACCTGCGTGCGGGCGATCTCGACCTGACCGAAGGCATCGCCGCCAGCGACGTGAAAACCGTCGAGGCTGACAGCAAGCTGGCGCTGGCGAAGATAACGGGCCTGGGGTATCAGGGCATCACCTTCAACATCAACAACGGCAAGGTGCCGGCCAACGATCCGTTCAAAGATGCCCGCGTGCGCGAGGCCTTCTCGCAGGCTATCGACCGCGATGCGCTAAATCAGGTGGTCTTTGAAGGACTGTATACGCCAGCCAACCAGGCGTTTTCGACGGTGAGCCCGTATCACGTCAACCTGCCGGTCCCGCCGCGCGACGTCGACAAGGCCAAAGCGCTGCTCAAAGCGGCAGGCGTCAGCGCGCCGCTGACCGTCAACCTGCTGGTGCCGAACAACCCAACCTCACAGCAGGTGGGGCAGGTACTGCAGGCGATGGTCGCCGAGGCCGGATTTAACCTGAACCTGCAGATGACCGAATTCGCCACGCTGCTCGACCGCCAGCAGAGCGGCGACTATCAGCTGAGCTTCTCCGGCTGGTCGGGTCGCCCGGACCCGGACGGCAGCATCTACGGCTTTATCAACAGCAAAGGCACCCTGAACGACGGCCGCTACAGCAACGCGCAGGTTGACGAATGGCTGACTCAGGCGCGCCAGAGCACCGACCAGGCTGCGCGCCAGCCGCTGTACGACAAGGTGGTGAAGCAGCTGCAAACCGACATGCCGATTGCCTACCTCTACTTCGAGCCGCGCATTTTTGGTCTGAACAAAAGCGTGCAGGGCTTTAAGCCTTACCCGGACGGCATTGTGCGTCTGGCTGGCTTAACGCTGGCGAAATAACCGTCCTGAGGAGAGCCCATGCTGGAACTGATTTGCAAACGTCTGCTGCTGGCCGTCCCGACGCTACTGCTGGTGAGCATGATGGTGTTTGGGCTGCAAAAGCTGCTGCCCGGTGACCCGCTGATCGCCATGGCCGGCGAGGAGCGCGACCCGGCAGTCATCGCTCAGCTGCGCGCGGAGCTGAACCTCGATGCGCCGATCCCCGTGCAGTATTTCCACTGGCTGACGCGGGCGCTGCAGGGCGATCTGGGCGTCTCCTTACGCACGCACGAACCGGTGACGCAGCTGATCGCCAGTAAGCTGCCGGTCACGCTGGAGCTTTCGCTGCTGGCGATGATTATCGCGCTGGTGTTCGGCATCAGCATGGGGATCCTCGCGGCGGTGAACAAAAACAGCTGGGTCGATCACGGGGCGAACTTCGTGGCGATCTCGGGGATCTCGATCCCGCACTTCTGGCTGGGGATCCTGCTGATTCTGGTCTTCTCGGTAAACCTGCAGTGGCTCCCCGCGTCCGGCTACGTGCCGTTCAGTGAAGACCCGCTCCAGAACCTGCGCACGCTGCTGCTGCCCGCGTCCGTGCTCGGAACGGGCCTGGCGGCGACGCTGATGCGCCATACCCGCGCCTCGATGATTGCCGTGCTGAAAGCGGATTACATCCGCACCGCGCGGGCGAAAGGGCTGCTGCCGAAGGCGGTGATCCTGAAGCACGCGTTTCGCAACGCGCTGGTGCCGGTGATCACCCTCACTACGCTGCTGTTTGGCGAGCTGCTGGGCGGCGCGGTGCTGACCGAGCAGGTCTTCACCATTCCGGGCTTCGGCAAGATGATCGTCGACTCGGTATTTAACCGTGACTACGCGGTGGTGCAGGGCGTGGTGCTGATCGTGGCGATCGGTTTCCTGATGCTGAACCTGCTGGCCGACGTGCTCTACGTCCTCATCAACCCGAAAATGCGAGGTTAACCATGGCGGAACTGACGACGCAAACCGTTGTGCCTGCGCTGCCGCGGGCGCAGAACCGGGTGCTGAAGAAATTCCTCGGCAATAAAAGCGCGGTCATTGGCGCGGCGGTGGTGGGCTTTTTTGTGCTGGTGGCGCTGCTGGCGCCGTGGATCGCCCCGTTCGATCCGGTTAAGGCCAACTTCCTGGCGGTGCGCAAAGCTCCGTCGGCGATGTACTGGTTCGGCACCGACGAACTGGGGCGCGACATCTTATCCCGCATTATCTGGGGGGCGCGCACCTCGCTGATGGCGGGCTGTATGTCTGTGGTGATTGCCGTAGCTATCGGGGTACCGCTGGGGCTGGTGGCGGGCTACTTCCAGAAGATGTGGGACGGGGTGATCTCGCGCTTCATCGAGGCGCTGCTGGCCTGCCCGTTCCTGATCATGGCGATCGCGCTGGGGGCATTTTTAGGCCCAAGCCTGACCAACGCGATGATCGCCATTGGTCTTTCGGCGATGCCGATCTTCGCCCGCCTGACGCGCGGCCAGGTGATCGCCATTCGCAATGAAGAGTATATCGACGGCGCGCGGGCGATTGGCCTGCCGGATCGCTGGATCATCATTAAATACGTCCTGCCCAACGTGATGTCGCCGATCCTGGTGCAGGCCACGCTGGCGATTGCCTCGGCAATTATCGCCGAAGCCAGCCTGTCGTTTTTGGGGCTGGGACAGCAGCCGCCAAATCCGTCCTGGGGCTCAATGCTCAACACCGCGAAAGGGTTTCTGGAGCAGGCGCCGTGGATGTCCATTTTCCCCGGCGTGGCGATTTTTCTTGCCGTGCAGGGCTTTAATTTACTCGGCGACGGGCTGCGCGATGCGCTCGATCCGCGCCACGACTAAGGAGTCATGATGACCAAAGCGCTTGATTTTACGTCCGGTTACGATTCACGCCGTCCGCCGATGCTGGGCCATAACGCGGTTGCCACGTCGCAGCCGCTGGCGGCGCAGGCAGGGATGAAAATGCTGCAGCTGGGGGGGAATGCCGTGGATGCGGCCATTGCCACCGCGATGGCGCTGACGGTGGTCGAGCCGACCGGCAACGGGATCGGCAGCGACGCCTTTGCCATCGTCTGGGACGGTGAAAAGCTGCACGGCCTCAACGCGTCCGGTCGTTCGCCGGCCAGCTGGCATGCGGATCTGTTTGCCGGTAAAACGGCGGTGCCGGAAATCGGCTGGGATGCGGTGACCGTGCCGGGCGCGGTATCCGGCTGGGTCGCCCTGGCGGAACGCTTCGGCACGCTGCCGCTTGCTACCCTGGCGCAGCCAGCCATTGACTACGCGCGCAACGGTTTCCCCGTCTCCCCGCTGATTGGGCATCTCTGGCAGCGCGGCTATAGCAAGCTGAAAGATCAGCCGGGCTTCAGCGCCTGCTTCGCCCCGGAAGACCGCGCCCCGCGCGTGGGGGAGATCTTCCGTAACCCGGCGCAGGCGAACTCGCTGGAGCTGATCGCCCGCACCAACGGCGAAGCCTTTTATCGCGGCGAGCTGGCGCAGAAAATTGCCGCTTTCGCCAAAGAACACGGCGCGCACCTGACGGCTGAGGATCTGGCCAACCATCGCGTGGACTGGGTAGAGCTGCTGTCGCGCGACTTCGCGGGAGGTTCGGTGCAGGAGCTACCGCCTAACGGTCAGGGGATCGCCACGCTGATCGCGCTCGGCATCCTTGAGCAGTGCGGCATTGAGAAGCATCATCCGGATTCCGTGCAGTCCCTGCACCTGTCTATTGAGGCGATGAAGCTGGCGCTGGCGGATCTCGACCGCTACGTGGCCGATGAAGAGCACATGGCGTTCGCGGCGAAAGAGCTGCTGAGCGACCATTATCTGAAGTCGCGCGCGGCGCTGATCAACCACGACAGCGCATCAGACTTCGTTTACGGTTCCCCGACGCAGAGCGGCACGGTCTACATCAGCACCGCGGACGCCAGCGGGATGATGGTCTCGTTTATTCAGTCCAACTATATGGGCTTCGGTTCAGGCATCGTGGTGCCGGACACCGGCATTAGCCTGCAAAACCGGGGCTGTGGCTTTGTGCTGGATCCAAATCACCCGAACGCGCTGGCGGGCAGCAAGCGTCCGTTCCACACCATCATTCCGGGCTTTGCGATGGACGGCAACGGCCAGCCGCTGATGTCCTTTGGCGTGATGGGCGGCCCGATGCAGGCGCAGGGGCATATGCAGATGGCGCTGCGCATCATGCTGCACGGGCAAAACCCGCAGGCGGCAATCGATGCGCCGCGCTGGCGCGTGGTGCAGGGCAGGGAGGTGATCGTTGAATCGACGTTCGATCGCAACACGATTGCCGCCCTGCGCGAGCGCGGGCATCAGATCGTGGTTGAAGATCCGCTTCAGGATTACAACTTCGGTGGCGCGCAGGTAATTTACCGCCTGCCGGAAGGACACTACGTGGCCGCGACGGAAAGCCGCAAGGACGGGCAGGCGTTGGTGAGTTAAAAGAAGCGAGCAGCATTTGTAGGCCGGGTAAGGCGTAGCCGCCACCCGGCTTTTAATCACCCAATGCTAAACGGATCTGCATCCTGCCATGCCGGAAACTTCTCCCGGTACTCCTTCAGCGCCGTTAACGACAGCTCCGCATCAATGCGCGTCGCCTGATGCGGCTCGGCGGTGGCAATAATCTCGCCCTGCGGATTCACCACCCGGCTGTCGCCGCGGTAGTGATGTCCGTTGCCGTCCGTTCCCACGCGGTTACAGCCCACCACGTACGCCTGGTTCTCAATCGCGCGGGCCACCAGCAGCGACTGCCAGTGCAGGGAGCGCGGTGCAGGCCAGTTGGCGACATACAGCGCCAGGTCGTAATCGTTGCGGTTACGCGACCACACCGGGAAACGGAGGTCGTAGCATACCAGCGGCAGAATGCGCCAGCCTCGCCATTCGAACACCACGCGCTCGTTACCGGCTTCATAGTGATGATGCTCATCCGCCATGCGGAACAGGTGGCGTTTATCGTAAAAATGAACGTTCCCTTCAGGCTCCACCAGCAGGAAGCGGTTCACCGGCCCGCGTTCGGTCTGCAGGGCGGCACTGCCGGCGATCAGCGCATTAGTCTGCTGCGCTTTGGCATGCATCCAGGCGACCACCTCATCCTGAGGCATTGACTGTTTTGCCGCTTCCATGGCGAAGCCGGTGGTGAACATTTCCGGCAGGACAATTACATCACGCCCGGTAATGTCTTCCAGTTGACGATCAAAGTGGCGCAGGTTGGCGGGACCATCCATCCACACTAAAGGTTGCTGCAAAATAGAAATCTTCAGACCAGGCACAATTCAGACTCCTCAAACGACCACTTTTTGACACTGTAGCACGACATAACGAGAAAATGTGGCAATAAAAAACCCCGCGCGAGGCGGGGTTTGTATAAGCGAAACGCGTTATGCCGCTTCAGGTTTGCGGTGCTTCTCCGGCAGCTTTACCGGCTGCGTCGCCAGCTCGTCCGGTTCGAAATCATCCACGTTAATGCTGCGCAGACGGCTCTCTTCGGCTTTCACCAGCAGAGCGGCCTCATCTTTACTGATAATGCCACCGGCCAGCGCCTGTTTTGCCAGTTCGTCCAGACGGGTAAACGGCAGGTTTTTGCCCAGCTGTTTACAGATCTTCTGGTGAATCGGATCGGCGGCCATCACGTCCAGCAGCGCTTCTTCCAGCAGACCCACCGGGTTATGCGGCGTCGGCGCCAGATACTGACCGCGACCGATGCGGGAGCGGGTTGCGCTCGGAACCTGCAGGATCTTCGCCACCTTGTGGTCCAGCTTGTCGGACGGCGCCAGGTGGTGACGACCGGTCGGGAAGATCACAGCGCGCAGGGCGCCTGCCACGAAGCGGTTCGGGAAGTTCGCCAGCAGATCGTCAATCGCCTGCTCGGCCTGATACATCGCATCCTGCACGCCCCAGTGCACCAGCGGCAGATCCGCTTCCTGACGGCCTTCATCGTCGTAACGTTTCAGGACCGCAGAGGCCAGGAAGATCTGGCTCAGCACATCGCCCAGACGGGCAGAGATACGTTCGCGACGCTTCAGGCTGCCGCCCAGCACCGCCATGGAAACGTCAGACAGCAGGGCCAGGTTGGCGCTCAGACGGTTCAGATGCTGGTAATAACGTTTAGTTGCATCGCCGGTCGGCGTTGCGCTGGTAAGACCGCGCGTCAGGCCCAGCCAGAAGCTGCGCACCTTGTTGCTGCCAACGTGACCGATATGTTTGAACAGCAGCTTATCAAAGGCATCCACGTCGTTGTTCTGCGCAGCGGCCATCTCTTCCAGCACGTACGGATGGCAGCGAATTGCGCCCTGACCGAAGATCATCATGCTGCGCGTCAGGATGTTTGCCCCTTCCACGGTGATGGCAATCGGTGCGCCCTGATAGCCGCGCGCCAGGAAGTTGCCTTCGCCGAGCATAATGCCTTTACCGCCTGCAATATCCATCGCGTCAATGATTGACTGCTGCGCGCGGTGGGTACAGTGGTACTTCACAATGGCGGACAGTACGGCCGGTTTTTCGCCCAGCATAATGCCGTAGGTAATCAGCGTGGCGGCGGCGTCCATCACGTAGGCGTTGCCCGCGATACGCGCCAGCGGCTCTTCGATACCTTCCATCTTGCCGATGGAGATTTTGAACTGACGGCGGATGTGGGCGTAAGCACCAATCCCCATCGCTACCGACTTCAGACCGCCGGTTGAGTTCGACGGCAGGGTAATGCCGCGGCCCACGGACAGACATTCCACCAGCATACGCCAGCCCTGACCGGCCATTTTCGGACCGCCGATGATGTAGTCAATCGGCACAAAGATATCCTGGCCGCGGGTTGGACCGTTCTGGAACGGCACGTTCAGCGGGAAGTGACGACGACCAATCTCGACGCCTGGGGTAGAGGTTGGGATCAGCGCACAGGTAATGCCCAGATCTTCTTCACCACCCAGCAGTTTTTCCGGGTCAGAGAGCTTAAAGGCCAGACCCAGCACGGTGGCAATAGGCGCCAGCGTGATATAACGCTTGTTCCAGGTCAGGCGCATGCCCAGCACCTGCTCGCCTTGCCATTCGCCCATGCAGACCACGCCGGTATCCGGAATCGCACCCGCATCGGAGCCTGCTTCCGGGCTGGTCAGCGCGAAGCAAGGGATTTCCTGACCGCGTGCCAGACGCGGCAGGTAGTGATCTTTTTGCTCTTCCGTACCGTAATGCTGCAGCAGTTCGCCCGGGCCTAAGGAGTTAGGCACGCCAACGGTAATCGCCAGGATCCCGGAGACGCCCGCCAGCTTTTGCAGGACGCGAGCCTGAGCGTAAGCGGAGAACTCCAGACCGCCGTACTCTTTCTTAATGATCATCGCGAAGAAGCGATGCTCTTTCAGATACGCCCACAGTTCTGGCGGCAGGTCGGCCATTTCATGGGTGATGGCAAAGTCGTTTGCCATGC
Source organism: Enterobacter sp. 3U4 (assembly GCF_057224565.1). Taxonomy (NCBI): domain Bacteria; kingdom Pseudomonadati; phylum Pseudomonadota; class Gammaproteobacteria; order Enterobacterales; family Enterobacteriaceae; genus Enterobacter; species Enterobacter sp. 3U4. Next base: position 3,059,726 of record NZ_CP136665.1, on the reverse strand, counting down.
GGCACGCTTCTTCCACCGGGCCGTCAATAAAGGCCTGTTCTTCAGCGGTCAGGCGCGGCTGCGGATAGTTATGCAGCTTTTTCCAGTCAGGATTGCCCTGGAACAGGTCGCCTTCCCACCAGGTGGTGCCCGCATCAATCGCTTCTTTCTCGGTACGCGACATTGGCGGCATCACTTTGCGGAAGCCTTTGAACACCGGCGCAGAGATCATTGATTTACGCATCGGGGCAAAGTTAAACGGCAGAAGAATGATGGCAAGAGGGACTAAAAGCCAGATATTCCAGAGGCCTGCGACGCCAAGCGCAGCCGTCCAGGCCAGAAGAATCAGGCTGCTCAGGAATAAACTCACGCGGTGATAGAACAACACACCGAGCAAAACAACGGTTGCGAGAATGCTCAAAATCATCATAAAGAAAAGCTCCCTTGCTTGTAGGAGGTCTGACCACTTGTGATGATATGGTTGTAGTTGATGTGAATTCCTTTAGCAATGTGTTTACAAAATAATTACAACCTGGTTCACATTGTTCGTGTTTTAGCCGGCACAAAAAATCAAAACGCCGGACGATTCGCATGGCTTTAGCTTCTCGCTTTTCGCGCTATCCGGTACACTCCACTGTGTTATTTCATCAATACTGAAGGATTATCCTCATGTACCAGGATCTTATTCGTAACGAACTGAACGAAGCGGCGGAAACGCTGGCTAACTTTCTGAAAGATGATGCCAATATTCACGCTATTCAGCGCGCAGCGGTCCTGCTGGCCGACAGCTTCAAAGCCGGTGGCAAAGTGCTCTCCTGCGGTAACGGCGGTTCCCACTGCGACGCGATGCACTTCGCAGAAGAGCTGACCGGTCGCTATCGCGAAAACCGCCCGGGCTACCCGGCGATTGCGATTTCAGACGTGAGCCACATCTCCTGCGTAGGCAACGACTTCGGTTACGACCACATCTTCTCTCGCTACGTTGAAGCGGTAGGCCGTGAAGGCGACGTGCTGCTGGGGATTTCTACCTCCGGCAACTCCGGCAACGTGATCAAAGCGATCGCCGCCGCACGTGAAAAAGGGATGAAAGTCATCACCCTGACGGGTAAAGATGGCGGTAAGATGGACGGTACGGCGGATGTTGAAATTCGCGTTCCGCACTTCGGTTATGCTGACCGCATTCAGGAAATTCACATCAAAGTGATCCACATCCTGATCCAGCTGATCGAAAAAGAGATGGCTAAGTAAGACTTCGCTGGGGGCACTCTTGCCCCCGCTGTTGTGGAGGTGATGTATGTGCGAACTGCTCGGGATGAGCGCCAATGTGCCAACCGATATCTGCTTTAGTTTCACCGGGCTGGTTCAGCGCGGTGGAGGAACCGGGCCGCATAAAGACGGCTGGGGCATCACCTTCTACGAAGGCAAAGGGTGTCGCACGTTCAAAGATCCACAGCCCAGCTTTAACTCACCGATTGCCAAACTGGTGCAGGACTACCCCATCAAGTCCCGCTCGGTAATCGCCCACATCCGTCAGGCTAACCGTGGCGAAGTGGCGCTGGAAAATACCCATCCGTTTACCCGCGAGCTGTGGGGTCGTAACTGGACCTACGCGCACAACGGGCAACTTACGGGCTATAAGTCGCTGGAGACGGGCAATTTCCGCCCGGTCGGCGAGACGGACAGCGAAAAAGCCTTCTGCTGGCTGCTGCACAAGCTGACGGAGCGCTATCCCCGCACGCCCGGCAACATGGCCGCCGTATTCAAATACATCGCGACGCTGGCATCGGAGCTGCGCGAAAAAGGCGTGTTCAACATGCTGCTCTCCGACGGGCGCTATGTGATGGCGTTCTGCTCGACGAATCTGTTCTGGATCACTCGCCGTGCGCCGTTTGGCGTTGCGACGCTGCTCGATCAGGATGTGGAGATAGACTTTCAGAAGGAGACCACACCGAACGATGTGGTCACAGTCATTGCAACGCAGCCGCTGACGGGCAACGAAACCTGGCAAAAGATTATGCCAGGCGAGTGGGTGCTATTTTGTCTCGGGGACCGTGTAATTTGACGCCAGCTGCGGATGGACGACTTCGTGGCTCAGCGGTTTGCTGACCACGTAACGGCCATCTACGATAGAGACCACCGGTGGCTTATGGGTCTGCTCAAAGTAGTCGTAACCTGGCTTAAGCTGTTTCCAGAAATCCGCGTAGTATGAGTACTTGTGACGCGCCATGTTGGCGTCAGTCATGCGGAACGGATAAATGCTGACCTGTACGTTAGGCTGCCCAAATACCAGCGCGCCGGTCACGAACTGGAAAATCTCATCAATGCCGGAGTCGGTCATCGCATAACAGCCGATAGACACGCAGGCGCCGTGGATCATCAGGTATTTACCTTCATAACCGTGTGCACGGTCATAGGCATTCGGGAAGCCGATGTTAATGGCTTTATAGAAGCGGCTGTCAGGCTTGAGCTGGCTGCGCTGAACGTTGTAGAACCCTTCCGGACTTTTGAAATCGCCCTGGCGCTGTTTTGGCCCCAGCCCGCCGGAGTAGTTACAAATTTTGTAACTATCAAGCAGCTGATAGGTCTCGCCCATTTTCACAAACAGATCGAGAGTGCGTTCTTCCTTGAAGATTTGAATATAAACCGGCGATCCCATTAACTGCTGTTTATATTCCTTGCTGACCGGCGTCGTTGAGCTGTTACTGCTGAGCAGTCCGGCAAACGACATGCACGGAATCAGAAGCATCGCAATGAACAATGCGATTTTACGCATACTACTAGTTCCTTGATAAAACCATGACCAACTTGCCAGGACGGCAAAAGAGACCCGAAATCAGATTATTCTGTTAGGAGCGCTCACATTAGCACCGCTATAGATTTTCGCAAGAGCCGGGCGGTGAGTTTACAAATTAGTTTTACTTTATAAACCATCAAAATCGCGATGGCTCCAGGAACTTTGCGCATTAGCTCGCAATTTGGCGCGCGCGACGGCGGTTTCCCTGCCCGCGAGAAGGGGAAAATGCTACACTTCGCGGCCACTGGATTGTTGTTCATGGAAACCTGCTAACCACATGTTTAAAATAAAAAAAGGACTTGATCTGCCGATTGCAGGCGTGCCAGCGCAGCACGTTTCGACAGGCGCAAGCGTCCGTCATGTCGCCATTTTGGGCGACGACTATCTGGGAATGCGACCTTCAATGCTGGTACAGGAAGGCGATTGCGTTATTAAAGGACAGGCGCTCTTCGAGGACAAAAAAAATCCCGGCGTGATGTTCACAGCCCCCGCGAGCGGCACCGTTGTGGCGATTAACCGTGGCGAACGACGCGTTTTGCAGTCGGTGGTTATCCGCATTGAAGGCAACGAACAGCGTGAATTCGCCCATTACGATGCCGCAGACCTCGCATCGCTGAGCCGTGACGCTGTTCAGGCTCAACTCCTTGCGTCCGGTTTATGGACTGCGCTTCGTACCCGTCCCTTCAGCAAATCCCCTGTTCCGGGTACGGAACCGGCCGCCATTTTCGTCACGGCAATGGACACCAACCCGCTCAGCGTGGACCCGGAGCCGGTTATCCTGGCGCAGCGTAAAGCCTTTGATGGCGGGCTGACCGTGTTAACCCGCCTGACGTCGGGAAAAGTCCACGTTTGCCAGGCCGGCGGCGGCAAGCTCGGCGGACATCCGCAGGGGCAGGTCACGTTTAATGCGTTTGCGGGCCCGCATCCGGCGGGTCTGGTTGGAACGCACATCCACTTTCTTGAGCCGGTAAGCCTGGCGAAACAGGTCTGGCACCTTAATTATCAGGACGTCATCGCCATCGGGAAGCTCTTCACCACCGGAGAGCTGTGCGCAGAGCGCGTCATCGCCATCGGCGGGCCGCAGGCTGCTAACCCGCGTCTGGTGAAGACGCTGATTGGCGCGGATATCAATGAACTGCTGAGCGAAGAAACCAAAGCGGGCGAAAACCGGCTGATTTCCGGTTCGGTCCTCAGTGGCCGCCATGCCGTGCAGGCGCACGCGTACCTGGGGCGTTTCCATTTACAGGTGAGCATTGTGCAGGAAGGGCGCGAGAAAGAGCTGTTCGGCTGGGTTCTGCCCGGTGCAGAAAAATACTCCGTCACCCGCACCACGCTGGGCCACTTCCTGCGTAATAAGCTGTTCAGCTTCTCAACCAGCACGCACGGCGGCGAGCGCGCCATGGTCCCGATTGGCAACTACGAGCGCGTCATGCCGCTGGATATTCTGCCGACCATGCTGCTGCGCGATCTGCTCGCCGGTGATACCGACAGCGCGCAGGCGCTGGGCTGCCTGGAGCTGGACGAAGAAGATCTGGCGCTCTGTACCTATGTCTGTCCGGGCAAATACGAATATGGACCGGTATTGCGCGAGGTGTTAACCCGCATTGAGCAGGAAGGATAACCGATGGGCTTAAAACACCTCTTTGAAAAAATGGAGCCGCACTTTACCGAAGGGAAGCTCAAAAAGTACTACCCGCTGTACGAAGCAACGGCGACCATTTTCTACACGCCGGGGCTGGTGACGAAAGGCGCGGCGCACGTTCGTGACGCTATCGACCTTAAGCGGATGATGATCCTGGTGTGGTTTGCGGTCTTCCCGGCGATGTTCTGGGGGATGTACAACGTTGGCCTGCAGACCATTCCGGCGCTGCACCACATGTACGATGCACAGCAGCTGGCGCAGGTAATTCAGTCCGACTGGCACTACCGCCTGGCGCAGTCGCTAGGGGTAAGCTTTGCTGCAGACGCGGGCTGGCTGAGCATGATGACGCTGGGCGCGGTGTTCTTCCTGCCGATTTACATCACGGTATTTATCGTGGGTGGCTTCTGGGAAGTGCTGTTCGCCATCATCCGTAAACACGAGATCAACGAAGGCTTCTTCGTAACCTCGATTCTGTTTGCCCTGATTGTCCCGCCAACTTTGCCGCTCTGGCAGGCGGCGCTGGGCATCAGCTTTGGCGTGGTGATTGCCAAAGAAATTTTCGGCGGCACCGGGCGGAACTTCCTCAACCCGGCGCTGGCGGGACGTGCGTTCCTGTTCTTTGCCTATCCGGCGCAAATCTCGGGCGATCTGGTCTGGACGGCGGCAGACGGTTTTTCCGGCGCAACGCCGCTTTCACAGTGGGCGGCACACGGCGGCGAAACGCTGGTGAACAACGCGACGGGTCAGCCTGTGACCTGGTTTGATGCCTTTATTGGCAACATTCCGGGCTCCATCGGGGAAGTTTCCACGCTGATGATTTTGATTGGTGGGGCAATCATTCTGTTTGGGCGCGTGGCCTCCTGGCGGATTGTGGCGGGCGTGATGATCGGCATGGTGCTGACCGCCACGATGTTCAACGTTATTGGTTCAACCACCAACCCGATGTTCTCCATGCCGTGGTACTGGCATCTGGTGCTGGGTGGCTTCGCGTTCGGCATGATGTTCATGGCGACGGACCCGGTCTCGGCCTCGTTTACCGATAAAGGTAAATGGAGCTATGGCGTGCTCATTGGCGCGATGTGTGTCCTGATCCGCGTGGTCAACCCGGCGTATCCGGAGGGGATGATGCTGGCGATTCTGTTTGCCAATCTGTTTGCGCCACTCTTCGATTACCTGGTGGTGCGGGCCAACATCAAGCGGAGGAAGGCGCGTGGCTGAAGTAAAAAATAACGACAGCATCAGCAAAACGCTGCTGGTGGTGCTGGTGCTCTGTCTGGTCTGCTCCATTGTCGTGGCCGGTTCTGCCGTGGGGTTAAAACCCCTGCAGCAGGAGCAACGTGCCCTGGATAAACAGCGCAACATTCTGGCCGTGGCCGGGCTGATGCAGGAGGGGATGAGCGCAGACGACGTTTCGGCCGTCTTTGCCGAACGTATTTCCGCGCGTCTGGTGGATTTAAAAACCGGTCAGCTGCTGGATAAAGACCCGGCAACCTTCAACCAGGCGCTAGCGCTGAAAGATCCGCAGATGAGCCTGACGCTCGAAGCATCGCAAGATCCCGCCGGGATTAAGCGTCGCAGCAATCTGGCCGAAATCTATCTGGTTCGCGATCCCCAAAAACGCATTCAGGAAGTGGTAGTGCCTATTTACGGTAACGGGCTGTGGTCAATGATGTATGCCTTTGTGGCACTGGATACGGATGGCCGCACGGTCAAAGGCATTACGTATTACGACCAGGGCGAAACGCCGGGGCTGGGTGGCGAAGTGGAAAACCCTAACTGGCGGGCACAGTTTGTCGGTAAGAAAGTGCTCGACGATAACGGTCTGCCTGCGCTGAAGGTGATGAAAGGGGCGGCACGTCCCGGTGACGACTACGCCGTTGACGGGCTCTCCGGCGCCACGCTCACCTCAAAAGGCGTGCAGCACAGTTTTGATTTCTGGATGGGCGAGCTGGGCTTTGGTCCTTTCCTGAAAAACGTACGTGAAGGAGCGCTGAACAATGGCTGATACCGGTGAACTGAAAGAAGTCAAAAAGGTGCTCATTGGCCCACTGCTCGCCAATAACCCGATCACGCTGCAGGTGCTGGGCGTCTGTTCAGCCCTGGCGGTGACGACCAAGCTGGAAACGGCGGTGGTGATGACGCTGGCGGTCACGCTGGTCACGGCGTTTTCGAGCATGTTTATCTCGATGATCCGCCACCACATTCCCAACAGCGTGAGGATCATCGTGCAGATGGCGATCATCGCCTCGCTGGTGATCGTGGTCGATCAGCTGCTGCGCGCCTTCGCCTATGAAACCTCCAAACAGCTCTCGGTGTTTGTCGGGCTGATCATCACCAACTGTATCGTCATGGGGCGTGCGGAAGCCTACGCTATGAAAATGCCGCCGCTGGCGAGCTTTATGGACGGTATCGGCAATGGACTGGGCTACGGCGCGATCCTGCTTACCGTGGGGTTCCTGCGCGAGCTGATTGGCAGCGGCAAGCTGTTTGGGATCACGGTGCTGGACACGGTGCAAAACGGCGGCTGGTATCTGCCAAACGGCCTGTTCCTGCTGGCCCCTAGCGCATTTTTCATTATCGGTTTGCTGATCTGGCTGATTCGTACGTTGAGACCAGAGCAGCAGGAAAAGGAGTAACCGACAATGGCTCATTACCTGAGTTTGTTTGTGCGCGCGGTGTTTGTTGAAAACATGGCGCTCGCGTTTTTCCTCGGCATGTGTACGTTCCTTGCGGTTTCCAAAAAAGTGTCGACGGCATTTGGTCTCGGTATCGCGGTCACCGTTGTGTTGGGGCTTTCGGTTCCGATTAACAATCTGGTGTACAACTTCGTGCTGCGGGACGGCGCGCTGGTGGAAGGGGTTGATCTCAGCTTCCTGAACTTCATCACCTTTATCGGGGTGATCGCGGCGCTGGTGCAAATACTCGAGATGATCCTCGATAAGTACTTCCCGTCGCTGTACAACGCGCTGGGGATCTTCCTGCCGCTGATCGCGGTGAACTGCGCCATCTTTGGCGGCGTCTCGTTTATGGTTCAGCGTGATTACAACTTCAGTGAATCCGTGGTGTACGGGTTTGGTTCCGGCATCGGCTGGATGCTGGCGATTGTCACCATGGCGGGGATCCGCGAGAAAATGAAATATGCCAACGTGCCTGCGGGTCTGCGCGGCTTAGGGATCACCTTTATCACCACCGGTCTGATGGCGCTGGGCTTTATGTCCTTCTCCGGTGTGCAGCTATAAGGGCTAACAGATGGAAATTATTCTTGGCGTGGTGATGTTCACGCTGATTGTACTGGTGCTGTCAGGACTCATTCTGGCGGCGCGGGCGAAGCTGGTGAATTCCGGCGACGTGGTGATTGATATTAATGACGATCCGCAGAATCAGATCCGCACGCCTGCGGGTGACAAACTGCTCAACACGCTCTCAGGGAACGGTATTTTTGTCTCCTCAGCCTGCGGCGGCGGCGGCTCCTGCGGACAGTGCCGCGTGACGGTAAAAGAGGGCGGCGGCGATATTCTGCCCACCGAGCTGGCGCATATCACTAAGCGTGAGGCAAAAGAGGGCTGCCGTCTGGCCTGCCAGGTCGCAGTGCGTCAGAACATGAAGATTGAGCTGCCGGAAGAGATCTTCGGCGTCAAAAAATGGGAGTGCGAGGTTATCTCCAATGATAACAAAGCCACTTTTATTAAAGAGCTGAAGCTGCGGGTGCCAGAAGGGGAAGATGTTCCGTTCCGCGCCGGAGGATACATTCAGATTGAGTGTCCTGAGCATACCGTCGCCTATGCGGACTTCGACGTGCCGGATGAATACCGCGCCGACTGGGATAAATTCAATCTCTTCCGCTTTGTATCAAAGGTAAAAGAGCCGACGCTGCGCGCCTACTCGATGGCCAACTACCCGGAAGAGAAGGGCATTATCATGCTCAACGTGCGTATCGCCACGCCGCCACCGAATGTCCCGGATGCGCCGCCGGGCGTGATGTCGTCATACATCTGGTCCCTGAAGCCGGGAGATAAAGTGACCATCTCCGGTCCGTTCGGGGAGTTCTTCGCGAAAGATACCGACGCGGAAATGGTCTTTATCGGCGGCGGTGCCGGTATGGCCCCGATGCGCTCGCACATTTTTGACCAGCTCAAGCGGCTCGGCAGCAAGCGTAAAATCAGCTTCTGGTACGGGGCGCGCTCGCTGCGCGAAATGTTCTACGACGACGAGTTTGAACAGCTGGCGCGTGAAAACCCGAATTTTACCTTCCACGTTGCGCTCTCCGATCCGCAGCCGGAAGATAACTGGACGGGCTACACGGGGTTCATCCACAACGTGCTGTATGAAAACTACCTCAAACAGCACCCGGCGCCCGAGGACTGCGAGTTCTATATGTGTGGTCCGCCGATGATGAACGCCGCCGTGATTAAGATGCTGAAGGATCTCGGCGTCGAAGATGAGAACATCATGCTTGATGACTTTGGAGGCTGATGATGCTGACCTTTCTGGCAACCTTTGTGGTTTTTGTGCTTGTCATCTTCGGCATGTCGTTAGGCTGGATCGTTAAGCGGAAAAGCATTCAGGGCAGCTGCGGCGGTATTTCCTCCATTGGTATGGAGAAGGTCTGCGACTGCCCGGAACCGTGCGACGCCCGCAAAAAACGCATGGCGCGCGAGCAGCAGCGCATCATTTAATCTGCCAGGTCGGGTAAGGCAAAGCCGCCACCCGACAATTCTCACGCCTACTTCTCAATCCTCATTTATTTACTGTATACTTATCCAGTAATGAGTGAGGGCTTACTATGCGCAAAATAATCCATGTTGATATGGACTGCTTTTTTGCCGCAGTGGAGATGCGTGACAACCCGGCGCTGCGGGAAATTCCCATCGCCATTGGCGGCAGCCGCGTTCAGCGTGGTGTCATCAGCACCGCCAACTATCCTGCGCGCAAATTTGGCGTGCGAAGCGCCATGCCGACGGCGATGGCCTTAAAGCTTTGCCCTCATCTCACGCTTCTGCCCGGCCGGTTTGAAGCCTATAAAGAGGCTTCCCTTCACATTCGGGAAATCTTCTCCCGCTATACCTCTCTGATAGAGCCGCTGTCGCTGGACGAAGCCTATCTGGATGTGACCGACAGCGTGCACTGCCACGGCTCCGCCACGCTGATGGCTCAGGAGATCCGCCAGACGATTTTCAACGAGCTGAACCTGACGGCGTCTGCGGGCGTCGCGCCCGTTAAATTCCTTGCCAAAATTGCCTCGGATTTAAATAAGCCCAACGGCCAGTACGTCATCACGCCGGAAGAGGTGCCTGCATTTTTAAAAACGCTGCCGCTCGGCAAAATCCCCGGCGTGGGGAAAGTTTCCGCCGCAAAGCTGGAAAGCATGGGGTTACGCACCTGCGAAGACGTGCAGCGCAGCGATCTCGCCATGCTGCTTAAGCGCTTTGGAAAGTTTGGCCGCGTGCTGTGGGAGCGCAGCCAGGGGATTGACGATCGCGATGTGAACAGCGAACGGCTGCGGAAATCCGTCGGCGTTGAGCGCACCCTCATTGAAGATATTCATGACTGGTCTGAATGCGAAACTATTATCACGGAACAGCTTTACCCCGAGCTGGAACGACGCTTAAGCAAGGTGAAGCCGGACCTGCTCATCGCCCGACAGGGCATCAAGCTCAAATTCAACGACTTCCAGCAGACCACGCAGGAACACGTCTGGCCGCGTCTGAATAAAGACGATCTTATCGCGACGGCAAAAAAGGCATGGGAAGAGCGCCGGGGCGGGCGAGGGGTGAGGCTGGTGGGATTGCACGTTACGCTGCTGGATCCGCAGTTAGAGCGGCAGCTGGTATTGGGATTGTAAAAAAGCCCGGAGCGCTACGCTTACCGGGCCTGCGTTTTTCACCCTCTCCCTTTGGGAGAGGGCTGGGGTGAGGGAATTACTTAGCAGGGATCGCCTTCAGCAGTTCAGTCAGCAGCGTCCAGTAGTGACCAACGCTTTCGATATGAACCTGCTCATCCGGCGAGTGCGGACCGGTAATGGTTGGCCCGATAGAAACCATGTCCATGTCCGGATACGGTTTCTTGAACAGACCACATTCCAGACCCGCGTGGATCACCTGAATGTTCGGCGTGCTGTTGAACAGACGCTGATAGGTTTCACGCACCAGCGCCATCACCGGAGAACTTGCATCCGGCTGCCAGCCCGGGTAGCTGCCTTTTGCTGACGTTTTCGCGCCCGCCAGCGTACCCAGAGATTCCAGCATGCTCACCACGTACTCTTTACCGCTGTCGATAAGGGAACGGATCAGGCAGATGATCTCCGCGCTGTCGTCGCCCATGGTCACCACGCCCACGTTCAGTGAGGTTTCCACCACGCCTTTCGCCACGTCAGAGTTGCGGATCACGCCGTTTGGCGTCGCGTTCAGCAGTTGAACGAAGGTGTCACGAGACTGCGCGGTCAGCGCGGCTTTATCTGTAGAAACAGATTCCAGCACCACGGTCAGGTTTTTCTCTTTCGCCGACAGTTCGTTTTTCAGGATATCCAGGTATACGGTGGAGAGTTTTTTCAGCTCGTCCGCTTTTGCCGCTGGAACCGCTACGGTGGTGAATGCTTCGCGCGGAATCGCGTTGCGCAGGGTACCGCCGTTGAAGTCCACCAGACGCAGATCCAGCTCGGCCGCATGGCCTGCCAGGAAGCGAGCCAGCAGCTTGTTGGCGTTGCCCAGACCCAGGTGAATATCGCCGCCGGAGTGGCCGCCTTTCAGCCCTTTCAGCGTCAGCTTGAAGGTCTGGAAACCGGCAGGAATCGCTTCGCGCGACAGTGGCAGGGTAGAGATGAAATCAATCCCGCCCGCGCAGCCCATGTAGATCTCACCTTCTTCTTCAGAGTCGGTGTTGATCAGAATATCCGCCTGCAGCCAGTTCGCCTGCAGACCGAACGCCCCGTCCATGCCCGCTTCTTCGGTCATGGTCAGCAGCACTTCCAGTGGACCATGCTCAACGCTGTCGTCGGCCAGCACGGCCAGCGCAGAGGCCATACCGATGCCGTTATCCGCGCCCAGGGTAGTGCCGCGCGCTTTCACCCAGTCGCCGTCGATGTACGGTTGAATCGGGTCTTTGGTGAAGTCGTGAACGGTGTCGTTGTTCTTCTGTGGCACCATGTCCAGGTGCGCCTGCAGCACAACCGGTTTACGGTTGTCCATGCCTGCGGTGGCAGGTTTGCGGATCAGAATGTTGCCAACCTGGTCACGTTCCGCATGCAGACCTTTTTCCTTCGCCCAGCCCATAATATGTTCGGCAAGCTGTTCTTCGTGGTAGGAAGGGTGTGGAATGGAGCAGATTTTGGCAAAAATATCCCACAGCGGCTGCGGAGATAGTTGAGACAGTTCAGACACGATAAGTCTCCTTGTCGAGGCGCTGCAAACAGGGTTGCAGGTCACAGGGTTAGCAGGTTAATAGTTACCACAAGTCAGGCTTGCGAGATGAAACTGAGAATACCACTTTCTCTGCTGGCTGGTAGCATAAAGCATGTAAAAACTCAGGCAGAGGGCGCTAAACACTGGTTTTTAGTGCGTCAGATCTCTATAATCTCGCGCAACCTATTTCCCCCTCGAACACTTTTTAAGCCGTATAAAAACAGGCTGGGACACTTCACATGAGCGAAAAATACGTCGTCACCTGGGACATGTTGCAGATTCACGCACGCAAACTGGCTGCGCGTCTGATGCCTTCCGAACAGTGGAAAGGCATTATTGCCGTCAGCCGTGGCGGTCTGGTACCGGGGGCGCTGCTGGCTCGTGAGCTGGGTATTCGTCATGTCGATACCGTCTGCATCTCCAGCTATGACCATGACAACCAGCGTGAGCTGACCGTGCTGAAACGCGCGGAAGGCGACGGTGAAGGCTTCATCGTTATTGATGACCTGGTGGATACCGGCGGTACTGCGGTCGCTATCCGCGAAATGTATCCGAAAGCACATTTCGTCACTATCTTCGCGAAGCCTGCTGGCCGCCCGCTGGTTGACGATTACGTGATTGATATCCCGCAGGATACCTGGATTGAACAGCCATGGGATATGGGCGTGGTCTTCGTACCGCCGATTTCAGGCCGTTAATACCAGTACGTAACTTTACACGCCCGGCTATGCCGGGCGTTGTTCTTTTTGGACTGCCACGCGTTACAATAGTCTCCATATGACGTATTCATGGAGGCAACGCAATGACGCAGGCGAATCTCACCGAGACACTTTTCAAACCCCGTTTCAAACACCCTGAAACGTCGACGCTGGTGCGTCGCTTTAATCCGGGTACCCAGCCTGCCGTCCAGTCCGCGTTAGACGGCAAAAACGTGCCTCACTGGTATCGTATGATTAACCGCCTGATGTGGATCTGGCGCGGTATCGACCCCCGTGAAATACTTGACGTGCAGGCGCGTATCGTGATGAGTGAAGCCGAACGGACCGAGAGCGAGCTTTACGATACGGTGGTGGGCTATCGCGGCGGCAACTGGATCTATGAGTGGTCGAAACAGGCGATGCTCTGGCAGCAAAAAGCCAGTCAGGAAGAGGATGCCACGCGTAGCGGCAAGCACTGGCTGCATGCGGCCAATCTCTACGCCATTGCCGCGTATCCACATCTGAAAGGTGATGAGCTGGCTGAGCAGGCCCAGGCGCTGGCAAACCGTGCTTATGAAGAGGCGGCGCAGCGTTTGCCGGGCCAAATGCGCGAGCTTGAGTTCAGCATTCCAGGTGGCGCACCCGTCACCGGGTTCCTGCATATGCCGGAAGGCGACGGTCCGTTCCCGACCGTGCTGATGTGCGGTGGGCTGGATTCCCTGCAAATCGATTATTACAGCCTGTATGAGCGTTACTTCGCACCAAAAGGGATCGCGATGCTAACGCTTGATATGCCCTCAATCGGCTTTTCCTCCAAATGGAAGCTGACTCAGGATTCCAGCCTGCTGCACCAGCATGCGCTAAAAGCGCTGGAAAACATTCCGTGGGTCGACCACACCCGCGTGGCGGCATTTGGCTTCCGCTTTGGCGCGAACGTCGCGGTGCGTCTGGCTTACCTTGAGTCTTCGCGCCTGAAAGCCGTCGCCTGCCTTGGTCCGGTCGTTCACGCCCTGCTCAGCGATCCCGCACGTCAGGGGAGCGTGCCTGAAATGTACCTTGATGTGCTGGCCAGCCGTCTTGGCATGCATGATGCATCAGACGAAGCGCTGCGCGTTGAGCTCAATCGCTACTCGTTAAAAACGCAAGGGTTACTGGGACGTCGCTGCCCAACGCCGATGCTGTCGGGTTTCTGGAAAAACGATCCGTTCAGTCCGGAAGAAGAGTCGCGCTTAATCACGTCGTCATCTGCGGATGGCAAATTGCTAGAAGTGCCGTTCAGCCCGGTCTATCAGAATTTCGATAAAGCGCTGAAAGAGATTACGCGCTGGATCGCTCAGAGATTGTGTTAATAGATTGCTAAATTTTGCTGGTTTGGTAAAACAGTGGCTTCACAAAAGGAGATCGCAATGACGTTACCGAGTGGACACCCGAAAAGTAGACTGATTAAGAAGTTTATGGCTCTCGGCCCGTATATTCGAGAAGAGCAGTGTGAAGAGAATCGCTTTTTTTTCGACTGCCTGGCTGTATGCGTCAACGTGAAGCCTGCACCCGAAAAACGTGAATTCTGGGGCTGGTGGATGGAAATGGAAGCAGAGGAAAAACGCTTTACGTATAGCTACCAGTTTGGCCTGTTTAATAAAGACGGCAACTGGCAGGCGACCACCATTAAAGATCAGGAAGTGATTGACCGCCTGGAATACACGCTTAAAGAGTTCCACGATAAGGCACGCGCACTGCTGGCGACTCTGGATCTCAAGTTCGAGCCAGCGGATGACTTTTCCAGCGAAGCGGTGAAGCTGACTGCCTGATAGCGTCACAGCGCCGGGTGGCGGCTTCGCCTTACCCGGCCTACAAAATGCGGCCCGGTAAGCGCAGCGCCACCGGGCAAAAAAAATCCCGGCTTATCTGCCGGGATTTTCTTATTCGGATAATCTTAGAACTGGTAGGTCATACCCAGAGCAACAATGTCATCGCTGCTTACGCCCAGTTTATTTTTGTCGTCAATCTGGTTGATTTTATAATCAACAAACGCGGACATATTTTTGTTGAAGTAATAGGTCGCGCCAACGTCAATATATTTCACCAGGTCTTCGTCACCGATACCTTCGATATCTTTGCCTTTAGACTGGACATAACCCAGGGACGGACGCAGACCGAAATCGAACTGATATTGTGCGACCACTTCAAAGTTCTGCGCTTTATTTGCAAACCCGCCAGAAATTGGCGTCATATTGCGGGTTTCTGAATACATCGCTGCCAGATAAATATCGTTCGCGTCATATTTCAGACCGGTAGCCCAGGCTTCGGCTTTCTGCCCCTGACCACGCGCCAGCAGGTTCTGCGCGTTGGTGCGGTCAGAGCTGGTGTAGGCGCCGCTGACGGCGAAATCGCTGCCGCCGAAGTCATAGGTCAGAGAGGTACCAAAACCGTCACCGTTCTGTTTCTTGGCGTCACGGTTTTCGTTTTTGCCCTGGTACTGCAGGGTCATGTCCAGGCCGTCAACCGCGCCGAAGAAGTCGGTGTTACGGTAGGTAGCAAGACCGGTTGCACGCTTGGTCATGAAGTTATCGGTCTGCGCGGAAGAATCGCCGCCGAACTCAGGGAACATGTCGGTCCATGCTTCGACGTCATACAGGGCACCCAGGTTACGACCGTAATCCAGAGAACCAAAGTTTTTCAGCTTCAGGCCCGCGAACGCCAGACGGGTTTTCTGAGAGGAGTCGCTCTCGGCTTTGTTACCTGCAAATTCAGATTCCCAACGGCCATAGCCCGTCAGCTGATCGTTAATCTGCGTTTCGCCTTTAAAACCGAAACGAACGTAAGTCTGATCGCCATCTTTGGTGGCATCATCGCTGATGTAGTGCATGGCTTTCACTTTGCCGTACACGTCCAGCTTATTACCATTTTTATTATAAACTTCAGCTGCGTGAACGGATGCAGAAGCCACTACGCCCATAACCATTAATGCCAGAGTGCTCTTTTTCATTTTCGATCCTGTCTTATAAACGCGCTAAAAAATTCGCTGGACGATAAGCTCATGCTTAAGTCCCGTGAAAAAACAGGAAGGGTTTTATCGTTCTGGAATGAAACTTTTATGACAAACTAAGAATAATTTTAAAAAACTGTGATTTATTATTTCGGTAATAAAAGTGTCAAATTCTCCCGCTACGCTTCCTGATCCCGCGCAACAAAGTGTTTCGCGATGTGCTAAGGCAGTTGGCAACGGGGCTGACTCCTGCTAAAACGTTCGTTCGACATTACTTTCCCTTATCGTTGAACGGCAGAGAATCATGAGTGACAGCCAGACGCTGGTGGTAAAACTCGGTACCAGTGTTTTAACAGGCGGATCGCGCCGCCTAAATCGCGCCCACATTGTTGAGCTTGTACGTCAGTGCGCTCAGTTACATGCCGCAGGGCATCGTATTGTGATTGTGACCTCCGGGGCGATTGCCGCCGGGCGTGAACACCTGGGTTACCCCGAACTCCCCGCGACGATCGCTTCCAAACAGCTGCTGGCCGCCGTGGGACAAAGCCGACTCATTCAACTCTGGGAACAGCTGTTCTCTATCTATGGCATCCACGTCGGGCAGATGCTGCTGACGCGTGCGGATATGGAAGACAGAGAGCGCTTCCTGAACGCCCGCGATACCCTGCGCGCGCTGCTCGACAACAATATCGTTCCGGTCATTAACGAGAACGATGCCGTTGCTACCGCTGAAATCAAAGTGGGAGATAACGATAACCTTTCTGCGCTGGCCGCCATTCTGGCCGGCGCCGACAAATTACTGCTTCTGACCGATCAGCAGGGGTTATTCACCGCCGATCCGCGCTCTAACCCGGAAGCCGAGCTGATTACCGACGTTCACGGTATCGACGATGCGCTGCGCGCCATCGCCGGTGACAGCGTGTCCGGCCTGGGAACGGGCGGCATGGGGACCAAGCTGCAGGCCGCCGACGTGGCGTGCCGCGCCGGTATCGACACCATCATTGCCGCGGGCAGCCGTCCAGGCGTGATTGGCGACGTGATGGAAGGCATCTCTGTCGGCACCCGTTTCCACGCTCAGGAATCCCCGCTGGAAAACCGTAAACGCTGGATTTTTGGCGCGCCGCCTGCGGGCGAACTCGTCGTCGATGAAGGGGCAACCGCCGCGATTCTGGAACGAGGAAGTTCATTACTTCCTAAAGGAATTAAAAGCGTGACAGGCAACTTCTCCCGTGGTGAAGTGATCCGTATCCGTAACCTCGAAGGTCGGGACATCGCACACGGCGTAAGCCGCTATAACAGCGATGCCCTGCGCCGCATCGCGGGTCACCATTCGCAGCAGATCGACGCCATTCTGGGCTATGAATATGGCCCGGTTGCCGTGCATCGCGATGACATGATTATTCGTTAAGGAGCCAGAACATGCTGGAACAAATGGGCGCCGCCGCGAAGGCCGCCTCTTACAAACTGGCGCTCCTTTCCAGCCGCGAGAAAAACCGCGTGCTGGAAAAAATCGCTGATTATCTGGAATCTCAGTCCCAGGAAATTTTGCTCGCCAACGAACAGGATTTACTGGAAGCGCGCCGCAACGGTCTGAGCGAAGCCATGCTCGACCGCCTGGCGTTGACCCCGGCCCGTCTGAAAGGCATCGCCGACGATGTTCGTCAGGTCTGCAATCTGGCCGACCCGGTAGGGCAGGTGATTGACGGTGGGCTGCTGGACAGCGGTTTACGCCTGGAGCGCCGCCGCGTGCCGCTCGGCGTTATCGGCGTTATTTATGAAGCCCGTCCAAACGTGACGGTGGATGTCGCCTCCCTGTGCCTGAAAACCGGTAACGCCGCGATTCTGCGCGGTGGGAAAGAGACCTGGCGCACCAACGCCGCGACGGTGAAAGTCATTCAGCAGGCGCTGGAAGAGTGTGGCTTACCGGCGGGTGCCGTTCAGGCAATTGAGAGCCCGGACCGCGCGCTGGTTAACGAAATGCTGCGCATGGACAAATACATCGACATGCTGATCCCACGCGGCGGGGCGGGCCTGCACAAGCTGTGCCGCGAGCAGTCGACGATTCCGGTGATCACCGGCGGTATTGGCGTGTGTCACATCGTGGTCGACGACAGCGCTGAGATTGCACCTGCGCTGAAGATTATCGTGAACGCGAAGACCCAGCGTCCTAGCACCTGTAACACCGTTGAAACGTTGCTGGTGCATCAGGGCATTGCGAACACTTTCCTTCCGGCCCTGAGCAAACAGATGGCAGAGAGCGGCGTGACGCTGCATGCTGACGCCAGTGCGCTCGCGCTGCTTCAGGATGGCCCGGCTAACGTCGTTCCCGTCAACGCGGAGCAGTACGACGACGAGTTCCTGTCACTGGATCTGAACGTGAAAATCGTGAGCGATCTTGACGACGCGATTGCGCACATCCGTGAGCATGGCACGCAGCATTCTGACGCCATCCTGACGCGTAAGCTGCGCAATGCGGATCGCTTCGTGAACGAAGTGGATTCCTCTGCAGTGTATGTAAATGCCTCCACCCGATTCACCGACGGCGGCCAGTTCGGCCTCGGCGCTGAGGTGGCGGTCAGCACGCAGAAACTGCACGCCCGCGGTCCGATGGGGCTGGAAGCGCTGACCACGTACAAGTGGATCGGCTTCGGCGACGATACGATTCGTGCGTAAATAATCACGGGTGATGCAAAAATAGCCGTTTGATTCAAAAGGGCATTGACGCATCACCCGGATAGATCTAACCTTTTGCCCCGTGGTTACGCTCGTAACCGGCCTCTCAGGGCCGATATAGCTCAGTTGGTAGAGCAGCGCATTCGTAATGCGAAGGTCGTAGGTTCGACTCCTATTATCGGCACCATTTTTAACGCAGCCTTCCGACTATCAAATAAACAACATTTGTCCCTTGTGCATCAGCCATTCCTCTCCTCTGACAGTCCCGACAAACCATCACACATCTCCTGCAACTCATTAAACATCCTTGCCACATGGAAGCCATCGCACACCGAATGGTGGACCTGCACCGCGAGCGGCAACAGCACTTTTCCATCCTGCTCGTAGTATTTTCCAAACGTGAACATTGGCGAAAAGAAGTTCTTCATGTGCGCAATGTTCATATTAAAGTTGGTAAAGGTTACCCACGGAATCGATGACACGAAGAAAACATTTTCCCGGGACTCTTCCTTCGGCCAGTAGGAAAGGCTATTTCCATAGCGGGCCGTATCTTCTGCATACGTATTCTGGAAGTGATGAATATTGCCGTCATAGTGGCTCCACAATGACGAAAAGGTCTCCGTTTCTGGGTGGAAAATGGTGTAGCTGGGATGAACTTCATTCCATATGACAAGCTCATTGTCCTTCATGGCCATACGGAACTCAGGATGCCGGTTCATGATGTTAGACAGGAGAAAAATGATCGTCGGGTAAAACTTCCAGCCCACCGCTTTGATATGTTTTCGCAGCGCGGTAATGTCGATCAGAACGGTTTGGTTAATTGTGCATTCAGCAAATGACTGGAAGACTTCAAAATGCTCCTTCCTTGGCCAACGAGATAAATCAACAGGCGTATAGTCCGGGGCTGTTTTTTTCATTTTTAACCTTTGATTATCAATTGTCTACATGATTTTGGGCCAGAAACAACCGCACAACCATTTCAACCGTATCTAATCTTCCTGTCAATCTCAGCCTGTGGTTTTCCGAACAGGTATCCCTGCACGAGATCGCAGCCAAGCGCCTGAAGACGTTCAAGCTGCGCTTCGGTTTCAACACCCTCTGCAATGACCCGCATATTGAGGCTCTTCGCCATGCCGGTAATCAACTTAACGATATTAAGGGCATCATCCTGCGTGGATATCGGATTCACAAAGGATTTATCTATCTTAATTTTATCAAAATTAAGTTCACTCAGTCGTGAGAGCGAGGAATATCCCGTTCCGAAATCATCAATGGAAATTTTTACGCCCAGTGCTCTTAGCTTTTTGAGAATAGTGATCGGCATGTTGCTGTCACTGAAGAGCGAAGACTCAGTCACCTCTAACTCAAGTCGGCTGGCCGGTAGCCCCGTCTCTTTCAGAATGGACTGCACCATCGTGGTAAACGATTTACTGCCTAACTGAACGGGTGAGACGTTTACTGAGATCCTGGCCGGCACCGCCCAGGACACCGCTTCCCGGCAGGCCATTTCAAGCACCGACTTGCCGATCTCATTAATCATTCCCGTTTTTTCAGCGACGGAAATAAAATAATCTGGCGCGAGTATCCCTTTCACCGGGTGTATCCAGCGAATAAGCGCTTCATAGCCGTAAATTTCATTGCTGAATGAGTCGACAATAGGCTGGTAATACACAACAAATTCATTGTGATCGATCGCCAGAGCCATATCATGTTCAAGGGTTCTGCTTTCCTGCAGTCTTTGCAGCATCCACTGCCGGAAGACTTTGATCTGCTGCGAACCTTCTTTTTTCGCTTCGTAGAGGGCCAGATCGGCAAATTTGTATAGATAATCAGAGCGTCGTTCATTATCTGATAATACGATACCCACGCAGGTGGCAATTTTTATCAGCTGGTTGTTAATCGTATAGGGCTGGCTGATATGATCGCTGATTTCTTTGGCGCGCGAAACGGCGGCTGTTTCGGTGAGTCCGCTGGAGAGAAGGGCAAATTCGTCGCCGCCCAAACGGTAAAACGTATCCGTTGCGCTGCTCATTGAGGTCAGCCGTCGGGATACCTGATTCAGCAGCAAATCTCCCGTATCATGGCCATAGGTATCGTTGACCTCTTTGAAACGGTCTAAATCAAATAACATCACGGTGACGGGGACGTGGTTTTTATCTGCCTGAAGATTAATTTTGTTGAGATCGTCCCAGAAGAAAAGGCGGTTTTTCATGCCGGTGAGGGAGTCATGATAAACATCATACTCCAGCTTCGAGTTCTGAATTTGCAGTTTTTCTTTTGATATTTGAAGTTCGTCAGCCAGGCTTTTAACCTGCATGTGTGCTTTCAGAATGTTTTTATTCTGGTAGATCATTAAGAAGCCAAGAATAAAGCTTAAAATTACCAGAAGCAAAGAAAGTGCGGAATAAATATAATACAGGATTTGTATTTTTTTGTTGGATTCATTAACCGTATTAATATCTTTCGTTAATGCCGTTGCTGACAGCTGGCTGAGCGGAGCATCGAGCTCATGCATATTTGTCAGATATGCCTGTAACTCTGGATGACTCATTTTTTCAAGATGGCTATCAAGATAGGCCAGTATTTTTTCTAGGCGTAGAGCGAGCTCCTGATGCGTTTTATCGCTGTCAATGTAGCGACCTAAATCGCCCCCTTTCATTAAATCGCCCTGACTGAGCATAATTTCGAGGCGCATGCGGACCTGGTCTATCGTAACGTCATCAGTATCGGTTGCGTATAGACCAAGCCATGATTCAAAACGGTAATACTCTGATACCAGTTGTGCCACGGACCAGGACTCAGTGTATTGAGTCAGTTTTTGCAATTCCTGCTGTCGATCATAAACAAGGTATGCAATATATCCTGTCGTGATAAAAAGAGAAAAAATGATACCAACCAGTATCCTGTTCATTATGTTCTCCTGAACGACTACTCAATCTTCATTTTGCTTACCTGCCATGCTGATCGTGAGTAATAAATCTGATTATTCAACTCAGGAAGACTGTCATAGGGGTATACAATAAACGATGGGCCTTTATCGCGGATGCGCATATATTCGCCATTGACTTTTAAGGCAAGGATGGCGTTGTATTTTTTAAAGTCGCTAAGAGGGATGACGGTTGAGTAATCATTAAGCGCAATAACATTAACGTTCGTACCTTTTGCACCCACATAATCCATGAGCTTGTTCATGGGGACACCCTCAAACTTCGTACGACCGTTATACCAGGGGGAAGTCGTCTCGAAACTCACTACTCCGAGTTTTTCAAGGCTGGCGAGATCAAACACTGCTTTTCCATTTTCATTGGTATTTTCTATATTACCGTAAATCGTTAAAATGGGTTTACCAACTGGTTTTGGCAGGTCGCCAGCCCAGGTTACACTTTGTACCAGACAGCATAACAGCAGTAGGGTTAATCGCATTTTGACCTCCACCTTTTTAACAGAAGTATAAGAATTATAATTTAGATATCACACGAGTTGATATATTTTGTTGGAGAGTAGGGGGTTTTATCGTTTTTATTGATGTAAACTCATTTTAATCAATGAGTTAGGCGTTTGGGGTGTCAGGGTGTTTGATACTCGAGCGACGCTTAACTTTTTGATAAAAGCTAAAATTGCGGGCATAAATGCTCTTCTGTTTAAAAAGTAATCGCTTTAATTGAGAGATATTATCTTTCACGATAATTGTGGGGTGTCCGCGGCTTTTTGGAGCGCGAATCTGGAGACTAAATACGCGCCCCGGTTTTGTCGGCAGTTTCAGGATGGCGATGATAGGCGAGGACACGAACATTCTGATTGTGCGTGTCACCTGCCGCTTGCCTTACGTCACGTCATCCCGGGTGACTGACGCAGACTTACCCCCTTTCGCCATGCTGGCAAACACTGCGTCCCGGTAGATCCACGCGTGAACGAGTGCGGCGGAGAGATGGATCAGCACCACGGCAAAAAGCAACTTTGCCAGAAGGCTATGTGCGTCGTGACACCAGGCATAGAGTGCCGGACTGGTCGGGACAATCGCCGGCAGGTTGACGCCATCAACCATCACAATCGGCAGGCCCGCTGCCGACAGCTGCGCCCAGCCCAGCAGCGGCATTGCCAGCATTAACCCATACAGCATCCAGTGTGATGCCTTTGCGGCAAGCACCTGCCAGACGGGCAAATCGGCAGGAAGAGGGGGCGTGCGGCTCAAAAGTCGATTGACCAGACGAACCAGTACCAGCAGTAAAATGGCGATACCCAGCGGCCGGTGCAGGTCGATTAACCAAATCCGGTGATGTAACGACGTCATCATCGCGGTACCGATGAAAAGCATGGCCAGGATCATCACCGCCATCAGCCAGTGCAGGCATCGCGCCAGGGTATTGAAATGCTGCGGCACGTGCTCTCGCATATCTTTATTTGAGCTCATTTTACCTCCTGCTTTTGCACGGCTTCGGTGGCCTTGCCGTAGCCGATTTCCCGCTCACGGCGGCTGAAAGAGTGGGAGTAGGCTGCGGAGCGGGCGTTTAAGATGGGATCCTCCGACACCGCAACGCCTGCAGGTACGACAGAAGGATCAAAGTTAACGTCGCGGCACGCGCCTGTAGATTGTGCTTCGACCCGCGTTACTTCCAGCGTGCCGGCTACCACCTTTTTGCGATCGTCCGGCCATGGCTGGGAAGGGTCATCCACCGGATCGCCCGGCTGTGCGAGCTGCAAAACGTAATCCCAGTAGAGTGGCTTTTGCGCCAGGCGCTGACGCAGATTTTCGAACAGGAAGTTATCATCGGCTTTCTGGCGTTGCTCGTCGCTTATCGACAGGAAAGGCTCGTGCGGACGCATCATCCAGCGAACGGCTTGACGCTCCCCCTGCGCGTTCACAAGGTAAAAGGCGTTAATGCTGTAAAACGTCGCGCCCGCGAAGCTGCCGGGCGCGGGTTTTTGTGCCGCCCATTTAAGGTATTTCTCCGCCTCCGGGTACGCTTTCAAAAAGTTTGCGAGACGCAGCGGATCGGGTTTTCCGGTGGCCGCGTCAACGGCCGTGGCTTTTCGCAAGGCCAGAAAACCTTCCGGGCTGTGCGTGGCGAAGAAAGGCTCGTTGTTCATCGCCATCCGCCATTGTTGCTTGTCATCTGTCTTCAGCAGCAGCGCCATGCTCAGGGTTTTGGTCGTACTATCCGGGGCATGAGGATCGCCGGTACCAATAGAGAATCGGCCCACCACGGGCACTTCCTGCTGTGAGAAGAGGCGGGAGGTTGAAAGAGAAACCCCCGAGCCGTTTGGCGTAAAGGTGCCGGCAAAGCAGATGCCTTTTCCATGCGCGCGGCGAAAACCCGGCGGGAAGGGTTTCGGTGTTTCCCCTACCAGTGCCTGGCTTACAGTGCGCGACCCAAGCCAGCCCGCCGTCCATGCAAAAGCAGATGCCAGCGTACCGGCGACAACCGCGATCGCTGCCAGCGCGCCCCAGGTTTTTTTGGACCTCAAATCCAGTTTCGACATAGACGTTTTTCCAGAACAAAATATCTTCACCTGTCATGCACAACGTATTGCGCGTGACAGGTGTTAAAACAGTGGCGAATATGGCTCGAGTATAGGAACTAAGGGGCGTAAAGAAAGAATATCACGAAAAGTTTAAACCTTTGTGCTGCCAAAAAGACCTGTTTACTTATCGTGTCGTAAGTTGTGACCGAGCCGGTGACCCAGCGAGAAAGAGTGGCGAAACAGGTAGGTGATGGCAGAAAATGTAAATAATGAACAGAAGGGAGTATGCGATATTATCGATGAGATCGTCAGTTAACGGTTTCAATCTGTGTCTGAATAATTGCCTGATTTAGGACGCTTCTTCCACTGGGAAGCGTCCACTTTTTTATATATTGAAAAATATATTCCGGATATTAAGCAACGCTTTTTCTGTACAGAAAGTCCTGGTTTTTCATCCATCAAAATTTCTCTTTTATTTGACGCCCACATCCCTGTGCTGAATAACGATTAATGTCCTACAGATGCGGCATCAACAACGCGAGAGGGTTTCGGTGCTAAAGCAATAGCAAAAGCAGCGATAAAGAATATGACGCCTATCGACATCATCAGATTATTGGTAGATAGCATCATGCTTTGGCTGTTAACCATCTTGTCAAAAAGCTCCCGAACAAACTGCCCACCTTGCTGAGGCGCCGAGTTGATGTACTGTGAAAGATCGCCTGTCGGGTCAACGACGGACGCCAGCCTGTCATGCGCAATATAGCGCTGGTCCTGCCATGACGTCGTCACGAGCGATGTGGCAAACGCACCTGATAACGTTCGGACAAAGTTCATTAACCCTGCTGCCGAGGGCATTTCCGCTTCATCTACCGAGCCCATTGCAAGGCCCGTAATCGGGACATAGTACAACGGCATTCCCACCCCCATGAATAACAAGGGGACACAGATGGACCAGTAGTCCATATCGGTCGTCGCATAGGCGCGCCAGAAGGTATCGAGACCGAGCCAGGCACAGCCAAAGAAGATAAGAATGCGCGGATCGATTCTGTTGGAGAGGTTAGCGGCAACCGGAGAAAAGACCACCTGCAGAAGGCCACCCCAGGCCACCACAATCCCGGCCCATGTTGTTGTATACCCTAAGTTATATTGTAACCACAAAGGCGTGAGGACATTCAGACCAAAAAAACACCCGAACGCAAGCGCGAGCACAAACATGCTGGCCGAAAAACCACGATGGCGAAAAACGCTGATATCGACAATCGGATGCTCAGCGGTCAGCTCCCAGATGCAGAAACTTAAAAAGCCGATACAGGCCACAGTCGCCAGAACCCAAATTTCTTCTGAGGCAAACCAGTCAAGGTCTTTCCCTTCATCCAGCATGATCTGCAGTGCGCCAACCCAGATAACCAGTAAAACAAACCCAACGATATCAATAGCGTTATTAACCAGCTCATCTTCGAAGATTTTTAATACTGACCACGCGATGACTGAAAAAGCGATGGCCATCGGAACGTTGATGATAAACACCCACGACCAGCTGTAATGATCGCAAATCCAGCCACCGAGAACCGGGCCTATAACGGGCGCCAGCAATGTGGTCATTGCCCATAATCCCGTCGCCTGCATGGATTTTTCTTTCGGGAAAATACGCAGCAGTAACGTTTGTGATAAGGCCATCAGGGGACCTCCCGCCATGCCCTGAAAAACTCGCATCAGCAGCAGCATTCCCAGCGAAGTGGAAAGGCCACAAAGCAAAGAAAAAATGCCAAACATGAACACGGAAATGCAGAAAACGCGCACGCCGCCGAACCGGGTGGTTAACCATCCTGATAGCGGCACCGTTATGGCTTCAGCCACGGCATAGGCCGTAATGATCCAGGTTCCCTGGCTGGTTCCTGCGCCCAGGGCGCCAGCCATGTTGGGCTGAGTGACGTTTGCAATGGTCATATTGAGTACGGCTAAAAAGTTTGCCATTGCAAGAACCAGGGCACCCACCCATAACATACCGCCCTTCAGCGAAGGCGGCTGGTTATCGATAACGAATGTAGACATAGCCTGGTTTCCGTTATTCACTTTTTAAATTAACTGTCGCTTTCATGGACAGCCCAACCCGCAGCGGATGTGCTGCAAGTTCGTCAGCATTGAGTTTGATGCGCACGGGCAAACGCTGAACAACCTTAATCCAGTTACCCGTTGCGTTCTGTGCAGGAATAACTGAAAACGCTGCGCCGGTGCCGCCATCAAAGCCTTCTACCGTTCCATGGAATGAAACGTTGTCGCCATACAGATCGCTCACCAGCTCCACTTTCTGCCCCACTTTCACATGCTGGAGCTGAACTTCCTTGAAGTTGGCATTGACGTGAATTTGCTGTACCGGCACCACGGACAATAACGGCGTGGAAGGCTGGACACGTTGCCCAAGCTCGACCTGGCGACGAGCAACCACGCCATCGACTGGCGAACGGATCACGGTTCTTTCCAGATCCAGTCTGGCCTGATCGCGCTTTGCTCTGGCGAGAGCGACTTCTGGGTTGGTCTCGGTATTTGCATCCTCAATCATCACGGCATTCGCCTGTCTTGCACCCACTGCCGCCTGTCTTGCTGCATCGGCTTGCGCCACGGCGGCTTTAGCGGCATTCAGGTTTGCCAGAGCGGAAGCATAAACGTTTTGAATACGCGTCAGTTCGTCGCCTGAAATCGCGCCTGTCTGCATGAGCGCCTCGCGTCGCTTGAGATCAACCGTTGCGCGCTGGAAGTCAGCGTTTGCGGCATCAACCTGGGCCAGCAGGCGTTTTTGCTCTTTTTCATTTGCCACAACTTCAGCGCCGAGTTTTGTGTCGGTGGCCTTATATCCATTTACCCGCCGAATGGACAGATTCAGATCTGCTTCCGCCTGATTAAGGGCTAACTTTGCGTCGGTAGGATCCAGCTGGATCAGAACATCGCCTTTTTTTACCACCTGGGAATCCGTGACCAGGATGGCGCTTACCGTACCGGTAACGGCAGAAGAGAGTTGGGCTGATTCGACATCGGTATAGGCGTTATCGGTTTCAACATACCGGGAACCGACGAATTCCCACCAGGCAAAAGAGCCTGCACCAGCAAGCGCAATACTTACTGCAAGACAGGAGAACAAACGTTTTCTCTTTTTCTTTTTGATATCGGATGATTCAATATTTTGATTTTCAATCGCTGCAGAATGACTCATTTTATTTCCTTTCTTTCCACTATTTAGTTATTAACCTGGTGTTAAATAATCACTGTTTGCTCGAGGTATATCCGCCGCCTAATGCGCGCGCTAATGCGATATCAATCGTAAAGGCACGAGAATTAACGTCGGCTAATTTTCTGCGGGCAGCGACCAGTTCGTCTTCCGAGGATAAGACGTCAAGATAATCAGCAACTTTTCCTTCATACCTTTGTCTGGTGAGCGAATACGCTTTTTCTGCTGACGCGACTGCGGCCTGAGAATAAAGCATCTCGTCTTTAAGAGAGGCTCTGCTGGTGAGCGCATCGCTCACTTCACGAAGTGCATTCGTTAACGTGTCGTTATAAACGTCCACCGCAATGTCATATTCACCGCTGGCATATTTCAAATCACCCTGTAGCTGTTGCGTATTAAATATGGGCAACGATATTGCCGGGCCAAAGCTGCCAATTGCTGAGCCACTCCGGGTAAGGTTGTTAATACCCAATGACTGGAATCCGGCAAAGGCAACCAGATTAACGCTCGGGTAAAAGCCGGCTTTTTTCTGTTTGATTTTCTCTGCTGCCGCCTCTGCGCGTAAACGTGCCGCGACAATATCGGGACGGCGACCAATCAGATCCAACGCAATATTGGGAGGAAGGTCCTCATGCGCTAAAAGCGTTGCCTTAGGCGCGGTTATGGCCAGCGCCCTGTCAGGCCCGTCACCGATCAATGCGGCGAGGGCATGTTTTTTGATCGCAATCGCTTCATCTATTGCCACCAGGTTTGCTTTTGCGTTGAGTTGACGCGTCTCAACCTGTTGAAGGCTGGATAAATCTTCAAGCCCCGCGTCATGCCGTTGCTGGAACAACGTAAGCGTACTGGTTCGTATCGTCAGGGTATCGTTAAGCGTTTCGCGAACGGTGTATAAATGCGCCAGCTCCGCGTAAACGGTAACAACAGACGAAGACAGCACCAGTCTTGTTTGCGCTTTTTCGGCGACTGCCGCCATTTCACCTGACGTTGCAGCCGCGAGCGCCGCGCGGTTTTTACCCCAAAAATCAATTTCCCAGCTCATATCCAGCGTGGTGCGCCCATAGCTGTTCCAGTTTTGGGGTGTTGCGCTCTCAGGCGTCACATAGTTGTAACTCATTTTGTCCCGCATAAAGCTGGCGTTAGCGGTGACCTCGGGGAAAAGCGATCCGCTCGCGCTTTGCGTCATCGCCTGCGCTTGCTTCACGCGAGCGTCGGCGATGTTAAGCGTGGGGGAATTTTTGAGCGCGTCATCAATCAGTCCGTTGAGCTGCTCATCACCGTATTTTTTCCACCAGTCATCTTTCGGCCACTGGCCGTTCTGATGTGGGAAACTTTGATCGCTTTTAAGTTGTGTGACCGTCTTCATAGGCGGTGGGGTGCCGAAATCGGGGATCATGGCGCATCCGCTCATGCTGATGGCGGAAAAGACAACACAGCCCATCACTATCCTGGACCGGGTTAAACCGGAAATACGACACTTCGGGAGTGCCTCCTGAAAACCTTTCATCAGTACGCTCATCATGCTGTTCATCAAGTAGTCCAAATGCAGTACCGTACAGTACGGTACGATTTATATCTTGACTTCTGAGCGCCGTCAAATAAAAATGTACTCGTCGGTACGATTACGAACCCTACTCACAGACGTGATTCCGAAATCAGATAACAAAAAGTGTTGGCGAGCGGCCAAACACCTAAACTACCGAGGAAACATATGGATAAAAGAGCGCTTAAACGGCAACAGATTCTGGAAGTTGCATCCGGGCTGTTTCGACAAAAAGGATTTGATGCTACGTCTATCTCTGAGATCAACGCGATTGTGGGTGGCTCAAAATCGACAATTTACAGTCACTTTTCTTCGAAAGAAGAGCTATTTGTAGAATGCATGTCTTCTGAAACAGAACAGTATATTAAGAGCATGACTATTGAAACTGCAGGGCAGGTGCGCCTTTTCAGAAAATCACCACAGCTGGTCATCGAGCAATTTGCCGTTGCCTTTTTACGCTATATTTGTTCACCGGATATTGTGGACTTGCAAAGATTAATGATTTCCGAAGCCGGAAGGTCGGGAATTGGAGAGTTGTATTATGAACGAATGCAAAAACTTCGTTCAAACGTATCGGCGCTTTTCACCGATTTAATGAATCAAAATATTTTAAGAAAAGATGACCCAGTGCTGGCTGCTGAGTATTTTCGCTCTCTTCTCCAGGCCGGTATCCTTGAACCCTTGCTTTTAAAAGCACGAAAGGATCAGCCGGACGAAAGTGAAATTGTCAATAAAGCGCAGACCTCCGTTAATGCGTTTATGAAGTTGTATGGTCCTGAACAAAATGAGGATGTTGCAAAGACATCTCACTAAAATACAGTAAGCATTCTCTCACCCTATTATTAGGGTGATTTTTTCTTTTTGGAAATATTATTTTCAATTGTCATTGGATGACGTTGCCAGCGGCCTTCTTGTAAATAAAATTTCGTGGATACTTATGTGTATAAAGTTTACTCTCTTAAAAGATCGTGAAACTGTAATTAAGTCCCTGACTCACTGGATTGACTCGAATTTATACAGACCCATTACCGTTCTGGATGTGGCGCGAAAATCCGGTTATTCATTGGCTTATATTCAACGAAACTTTCGCCAGGAGTGTGGCATAAGTATAGGTCTCTATATCCGCAGCCGGAAACTTGAAAAAGCCGCGCATATGCTCAGACATACGCAGCTCTCTGTTTCAGATATATTTACAATGCTAGGCTATGAAGAGCCGTCCACCTTCAGCAGAGCGTTCTCAAACCAATATGGACTCTCCCCAACCAAATACCGTGAGATGGCTAAAAAAAGTCATGACATGAATGGCTTGTCGATATTGATTACAGAGGTGACGCGCGACTAAAGCGAAAATCCGCTAACCCGCCTCCAGCATCCCAAAACTCACAATCCGCGCGCGGCCCAGCTCTTTTGCCCGGTATAGCGCCACATCCGCAGCGCGCAGCAGGTTGTCGGTCTGGGCATGTTGCGGATAGCTGGCAATGCCAATCGACACGTCCACCGGCCCAATCTCGGTCAGCCCGTAGCGAAGCGACAGCTCATGCACGCCGGTGTAAATCTTCTGCGCGCAGGCGTACGCTTCTGCTTCATCGGCACCGGAAAGCAGCACCAGAAACTCCTCGCCCCCGTAGCGGAATGCCAGTCCGTTGTCATGTGCGGCCCGCTGAACAATTGACGCCACGCTTTTGATCACCAGATCGCCCGCTTCATGGCCGAAACGGTCATTAATGCTCTTGAAGTGGTCGATATCAATCATCATGCAACTTAACGGCACGCCAGTGCGTATCGCCTGTGCCGTTTGGGTTTGCAGGGTATCTTCCAGATGATGACGGTTACGCAGGCCGGTGAGCGGGTCAAACAACGCTTTTTCCAGCAGCGCGTCGCGCAGTCGCTGGTTGGCCAGCGCCAGCCCGAGCGCCTCGGCCATCAGCTCCAGGTACGCGCGGGAAGGGGCATTATCCGCCGTGATGTTCTGGAAGGAGAGCAGGCCAATGGCCTCTCCCTGGGCGATAAGCGGCACGCAAAGCGCGCTTTCCGCCTGTGAGGCCGGAAGGTGGTAGCAGGCAATATCCGGCTCGCCGTTTACCGGCGGGTGGCTCTGCCCGCGACGCACGGCCCAGCACTCGTCCGGGTGGAACGTCGTCTCTTCACCAATCGGCGAAAGCCACTGCGCGACGCAGCGCATCTGCCACGGTTCGCGGTCAAGGACGTAGAGCCGGCCCGCGATCCCCGGCGCGATATTGGGGGCAAATAGTTCTGCCACATTAATCACATCGTTAAAGTTCTCACACCCCTGCAGCCGCTGGGTCATGCGAGCCAGCAGCTCGCGGATGGCCCAGTCGGCATCGCGCTCTTTTTCCAGACGCTGTCGCGCCAGGCCGTTTTCACGAAAGATGCTGATGGCCTGAGCCATATCGCCTATCTCATCAATCTGGTTGAAGTTGGGCGTTTCAACCGCGTAATCCTGGGATGCCAGGCGGTGTACCACGTCGCTCAGGCGCACCACGGGGCGCAGCACCCGGCGTTTCAATATAAAGCCAAGCACAAACAGGAACAGCAGGGCGGTCAGGCCGACCGTCAGCTCAGAGGCGGTACGCAGCGCTTTCGATTTTTTAGTCGCCTCCTGAACGGCGGCGATGACGCGCTTGTCGAGTATCTGGCGAAAGTGATCGATCTGATTCTGCGCGCGATCCAGCTCCTGCTCATAGGGCTGACCATAGAGCAAGGCAACGGCCTGGGCGTCTTCACCGCGTTCCAGGCTGGCGAGGGCGGTTTGCTGCTCGTCCTGCAGCTCATCGATGATTTTTATGCCTTCGCGCAGCAGGGAGAGTTCATCATCTGATGCGCCGTTGTCCCGCAGTTTTTCCAGCCGTATCTCAATGTTCTTAAGGTTATTCTCTGACTGATTGTATTCCTTTAACGTCTGCGGATCTTTTTTGATGACATAGAGGCGTGCTAAATCGGACTGTGCCCAGGCGTCTGTCTCAACATCCTCTGTGAGCTGATCAAATCGCTGTCGCTGTTCAACGGCTTGACGCTCTGCCGTGTCAGCATTGGATGCCAACAGCATGATAATGCCGGAGGCGATGGTCAGGCAGACCGTGGCACCATAGGCCCAGTTTGTTATCGTCGCGATTCGCACCAGATGATCCTTTTACGACATGAGTAGGATGGCGTTCTTCAAATTATAGAAAACGTTTAATTTAAGGCGTAAAAAAAAGGCGGCACAGTGCCGCCTGGTGTGGTCTTTATCGTCACGTCCTTACAAATCTGGAGGATTTTTTCCTTCTTCGATGAAATCCGCGTCCAGCTCTTCGGCGTTGCCTTCGTGATCGCGCCCTGAAAAGAGGTTCCAGCAGGCGATAAACAGCGCGGCGATGAGCGGCCCGATCACAAAGCCGTTAATGCCGTACAGCTCCATGCCGCCGAGAGTGGAGATCAGAATCAGGTAGTCCGGCATTTTGGTGTCTTTCCCCACCAGCAGCGGGCGCAGAATATTGTCCACCAGCCCGACGACGATCACGAAGAAGCCGACAATAAACAGCCCCTGCCAGATCTGGTGCGTGGCGAACAGGAAGATGGCAGCGGGCACCCAGACAATCGCCGAGCCGATGGCGGGCACCAGAGAGAGGAACGCCATCAGCGCACCCCAGAGCACGCTGCCGTCAATACCCGCAATTGCAAACGCAATCCCGCCTAGTATGCCCTGAACCACGGCCACTGCCGCCGTCCCTTTTACCGTGGCGCGCGACACGCCGACGAATTTGGCGAACAGATGCTGCTTGGCGAAATCAGACAGCGGCAGGGAGTCGAGGATCTGGCGTACCAGATACGGGCCGTCTTTCAGCAGGAAGAACAGCAGATACAGCATGATGCCGAAGCTAATCGCAAAGCCAAACGTCCCCTTGCCGATCAGAAACGCGCTGCCGGCGAGATACTGTCCGCCCTGCAGGGCGACATCGGAGAGTTTTTTCTGGATCTGCGCCGCGTTGGTCAGGTTGTGATCCGCCAGGAAGCCGCTGGCCCAGTCAGGCAGGTGGTTGAAGATGCTCGCCACCACTTCCGGGAACTGGGTGTTGTTCTCCTGTAGTTTGGTGTAAACCACGTTCAGCTCAATGGCGAGCGAGGAGAGGATCACCATCAGCGGGATAAAGACGATCAGGCAGATAATACCGATGGTCAACAGCGAGGCCAGCCCGTTGCGATCCCCCAGCGCGGCGCGGAGCCTGTTTTTTACCGGGTTGAAGATGACGGTCAGAATGGCGGCCCATAGTATCGCGGAGAAGTAGGGCGACAGCACGTCGAAGAAGGCCCAGGTCACAAGGGCGAGAATGAAAATAAAGAAACCTTTAGTCAGTCCGTTAAAGCGCATCAGTCAGTCCTGGTTACTAATAAACTGTGTCGACTATAGAACCGATTTAAGGATTTACCAACCTTGCGCCAGTTGGCGGCGCGCGTTACCCGGCCTGTGGGGCAATGTCGCGGTATGATTCAGCTCTTCACGGATACCACTTTCGACTGACCGAAGATCGCCATTTCCCGCACCATGCTGTAAGTATCTGCTTGCGGAGGTGCTTATGGCCTGGCGTCCGATTCTCTATGTGATCCTCACGACCCACCCCAGACTCAGCGCGCGGCGCGCCCGTTTGCGTCTGGTCATCTAGCTTTTTATTAACAATCGCGGTATAACACACCTTCTTTGGATGTTTAGATGTCCATACGTATAGAAGGTAATATGCAAACACAACAAGAAAATGGGCAGCTTAAGCGCACCATGAAAACACGCCACCTGATAATGCTCTCGCTGGGTGGCGTGATTGGTACAGGGTTATTCTTCAATACCGGATACATTATTTCAACGACCGGGGCGGCGGGCACGCTGCTGGCGTACCTGATAGGCGCGCTGGTGGTCTGGCTGGTGATGCAGTGTCTGGGCGAGCTCTCCGTGGCGATGCCGGAAACCGGCGCGTTCCACGTCTATGCCGCCCGCTATCTTGGCCCGGCGACGGGCTACACCGTTGCGTGGCTCTACTGGCTCACCTGGACGGTGGCGCTCGGGTCGAGCTTTACCGCCGCCGGGTTCTGCATGCAGTACTGGTTCCCGCAGGTGCCGGTCTGGGCGTGGTGCGTGGTCTTCTGCGTGGTGATTTTTGGCCTGAACGTCATCTCAACGCGCTTCTTTGCGGAAGGCGAGTTCTGGTTCTCCCTGGTGAAAGTCATCACCATCATCGCCTTTATTATCCTTGGCGGGGCGGCGGTCTTTGGCTTTATCCCGATGCAGGACGGTTCCCCCGCGCCGGGCTTAAGCAACATCACCGCCGAGGGCTGGTTCCCGCACGGCGGCCTGCCGATCCTGATGACCATGGTGGCGGTGAACTTTGCCTTCTCCGGTACCGAGCTCATCGGTATCGCGGCGGGAGAAACGGAAAATCCGCACAAGGTGATTCCGGTCGCTATCCGCACCACCATCGCGCGCCTGATTATCTTCTTTATCGGCACCGTGTTTGTGCTGGCGGCGCTGATCCCGATGCAGCAGGCAGGAGTGGAAAAGAGCCCGTTCGTGCTGGTGTTTGAAAAGGTCGGTATTCCTTACGCGGCGGATATCTTTAACTTTGTGATTTTGACGGCGATCCTCTCGGCTGCGAACTCGGGTCTGTACGCCTCCGGGCGCATGCTGTGGTCGCTCTCTAATGAGAAAACGCTCCCGCGCTGTTTTGCCCGCGTGAACAAAAACGGCGTGCCGCTGACGGCGCTCTCGGTCTCTATGCTCGGCGGCGTGCTGGCGCTGTTCTCAAGCGTCGTGGCGCCTGACACGGTGTTTGTCGCACTCTCGGCGATTTCTGGCTTTGCGGTGGTGGCCGTCTGGATCAGCATCTGCGCGTCGCACTTCTTTTTCCGTCGTCGCCATCTGCAGTCCGGCCAGCCGCTCTCTGCGCTGCAGTACCGCGCGCCGTGGTATCCGCTGGTGCCGGTGCTCGGTTTTATCCTCTGCGTGGTGGCCTGCGTCGGCCTGTGGTTTGACCCAAGCCAGCGCATTGCCCTTTATTGCGGGATCCCGTTTGTCGCCCTGTGTTATGGTGCCTACTACCTGACCCGAAATATGACATCGCAGGAGCCCGAACATGTCGCAGAATAATCCGCTTACCGCCCTCCTTGAAAAACAGCCGTTTGTGGTGCTGGATGGCGCGATGGCGACGGAGCTGGAAGCGCGCGGCTGCAACCTGGCGGACAGCCTCTGGTCTGCCAAAGTGCTGATGGAAAACCCGGAGCTTATCCGCGAAGTGCATCTTGATTATTACCGCGCAGGCGCGCAGGTGGCGATCACCGCCAGCTATCAGGCCACGCCTGCGGGCTTTGCGGCGCGCGGCCTGGACGAGGCGCAGTCCCGGGCGCTGATTGGCAGAAGCGTAGAGCTGGCGCGTAAGGCGCGTGAAGCGTATCTGGCGGAAAATCCGCATGCGGGCACGCTGCTGGTGGCGGGATCCGTTGGACCGTATGGCGCCTATCTGGCGGATGGCTCAGAGTATCGCGGCGACTACGTGCGCAGTGACGAGGAGTTTACCGCCTTCCACCGCCCGCGCGTGGAAGCGCTGCTGGATGCAGGCGCTGACCTGCTGGCCTGCGAAACGCTGCCGTCTTTTGCCGAGATTAAGGCGCTGGCGGCGTTGCTGTCTGAATATCCCCGCGCCCGGGCGTGGTTCTCGTTTACCCTAAGCGATAGCGAGCACCTGAGCGACGGTACGCCGCTGCGTGAGGTGGTCAGCGCGCTGGCAAACTCTCCGCAGATTGTCGCGCTGGGCATTAACTGCATCGCGCTGGAAAACACCACGGCAGCGCTGAAGCATTTGCAAAGCCTGACGCCGCTGCCGCTGGTGGTCTACCCGAACTCGGGCGAGCATTATGACGCGGTGACTAAAACCTGGCACCACCACGGCGAAGCGTGCGAGACGCTGGCGGGGTATCTGCCCCAGTGGCTGGACGCCGGAGCGAAGCTGATTGGCGGCTGCTGTCGCACCACGCCGAAGGATATTGCTGAGCTTAACGCGAAGCGCTGAGTTTTTTGCCGGGTGGCGGCTGCGCCTTACCTGGCCTACCTCTGAGATTTCGTGCGGCCTGATGCCCTCACCCTGACCTTCTCCCACGGGGAGAGGGAAAAAATGAATCGCACAAAACCAACTATCCTTTCCCGCTTTTTATCTAAAAACGAATCGTTATGAGCGATTCATTTTTATTCCTTTATCAAAATTCCCGCGTTGGAAATACTGCCCTCATAACAACAAGGGGAGCAGGCACTATGGCAATTTCATCGCGAATCACACTACTCGGCGCACTGGCGCTGTGGGCATTTCAGGCGCAGGCGGTGGACGTCACCGTCGCGTATCAAACTTCTGCGGAACCGGCGAAAGTCGCGCAGGCGGATAACACTTTTGCGAAAGAGAGCGGCGCGAAAGTTGACTGGCGCAAGTTCGACAGCGGCGCGTCCGTGGTGCGTGCGTTAGCCTCCGGCGACGTGCAGATCGGCAATATCGGATCCAGCCCGCTGGCGGTTGCGGCCAGCCAGCAGGTGCCGATTGAGGTGTTCCTGCTCGCCTCGCAGCTCGGTAACTCTGAAGCGCTGGTGGTGAAGAAAAACATCACCAAACCGGAAGACCTGATCGGCAAACGCATCGCCGTGCCGTTTATCTCCACTACCCACTACAGCCTGCTGGCGGCGCTCAAACACTGGGGCATCAAGCCGGGGCAGGTACAAATTATTAACCTCCAGCCGCCGGCGATTATTGCGGCCTGGCAGCGCGGTGACATTGACGGGGCCTATGTATGGGCGCCTGCCGTGAACGAGCTGGAAAAAGACGGTACCGTGCTGACCGACTCCGAAAAAGTGGGCCAGTGGGGCGCGCCAACGCTCGACGTGTGGGTTGTACGTAAAGACTTCGCCGAGAAACATCCTGAGGTGGTGAAAGCCTTCGCGAAAAGCGCGATTGACGCCCAGCAGCCGTACATCAGTAACCCGGATGAATGGCTGAAGCAGCCCGCCAACCTGGAAAAACTCTCCCGCCTGAGCGGCGTGCCGGAAGCGGACGTGCCGGGGCTGGTGAAGGGCAATACCTATCTGACCCCCGCGCAGCAGGTGCAGCAGCTGACCGGGCCGGTAAACAAAGCGATTGTTGATACCGCCACCTTCCTGAAAGAGCAGGGCAAAGTGCCCGCGGTAGCGACGGATTACAGCCAGTATGTGACCGATCGTTTTGTGAAATAAGGAGTCCGCCATGCTGAATATTACAAATCTGTCTGCTGATTACGGTGGCAAACCCGCGCTGGAGGAGATCAACCTGACGCTGGACAGCGGTGAACTGCTGGTGGTGCTGGGTCCGTCCGGGTGCGGAAAAACCACGCTGCTGAATCTGATCGCCGGGTTTGTCCCTTATCAGCATGGCACCATTCAGCTGGAAGGCAAAAAGGTGGAAGGCCCCGGCGCCGAGCGCGGCGTGGTCTTTCAGAATGAAGGCCTGCTCCCGTGGCGCAACGTGCAGGAAAACGTGGCGTTTGGGCTACAGCTTGCGGGCATCAATCGTGAACAGCGGCTGGAAACAGCTCGGGCGATGCTGAAAAAAGTGGGGCTGGAAGGGGCGGAAAAACGCTATATCTGGCAGCTTTCCGGCGGCCAGCGACAGCGCGTAGGTATTGCCCGCGCGCTGGCAGCGAATCCGCAGCTGTTGCTGCTGGATGAGCCGTTCGGAGCGCTCGACGCCTTCACCCGCGAGCAGATGCAAACCCTGCTGCTGCGCCTGTGGCATGAGACGGGCAAGCAGGTGCTGTTAATTACCCACGATATCGAAGAGGCGGTGTTTATGGCGACGGAGCTGGTGCTGCTCTCGCCGGGGCCGGGCCGCGTGCTGGAGCGTTTGCCGCTGGATTTCGCCCGCCGCTACGTCGCGGGGGAACCCGTGCGCAGCATCAAATCCGATCCGCTGTTTATCGAACAGCGTGAATACGTCTTAAGCCGCGTGTTTGAACAGCGGGAGGCCTTCTCATGAGTATCGTCTTCAGTGAAAAAACGCGCCGTACGCGTCTGGCGCTGCGCTGGCCTTTCTCGCGTCAAATTACGTTGAGCGTCGGTACGCTGCTGGTGCTGCTGGCGGTGTGGTGGGCGGTTGCTGCCCAGCAGTGGGTCAGCCCGCTGTTTCTGCCGCCGCCGGGACAGGTGCTGGCCAAACTCATTACCATCGCCGGGCCGCAGGGCTTTATGGATGCCACGCTTTGGCAGCATCTTGGGGCAAGTCTGACGCGCATTCTGGTGGCGCTGCTGGCTGCGGTGGTTATTGGTATTCCTGTCGGCATCGCGATGGGGCTGAGCCCGACGGTGCGCGGCATTCTCGACCCGCTGATTGAGCTTTACCGCCCGGTTCCGCCGCTGGCCTATCTGCCGCTGATGGTGATCTGGTTTGGCATCGGTGAAACGTCAAAAATCCTGCTGATCTATCTGGCGATTTTCGCTCCGGTCGCCATGTCGGCGCTGGCGGGGGTGAAGAGCGCCCAGCAGGTGCGGATCCGCGCGGCGCAGTCGCTGGGAGCCAGCCGCACGCAGGTGCTGTTGTTCGTGATTTTACCCGGCGCACTGCCGGAGATTTTAACCGGGCTGCGCATCGGGCTTGGCGTGGGCTGGTCCACGCTGGTGGCGGCAGAGCTTATTGCGGCCACGCGCGGCCTTGGGTTTATGGTGCAGTCGGCGGGAGAGTTCCTGGCGACTGACGTGGTGCTGGCAGGGATCGCGGTGATCGCCGCGATCGCCTTCGGATTAGAACTGGGGCTGCGCGCGTTACAGCGCCGCCTGACGCCCTGGCATGGAGAAATACAATGAGTGAACGTCTGACCATTACCCCGCTGGGGCCGTACATTGGCGCACAGGTATCGGGCCTGGATGTGACCCGTCCGCTGAGCGATAACCAGTTTGAGCAACTATACCACGCGGTGCTGCGCCATCAGGTGGTGTTCCTGCGCGAGCAGGCGATCACCCCGCAGCAGCAGCGCGCGCTGGCCCTGCGCTTTGGCGATCTGCATATCCACCCGGTCTATCCGCATGCGGAAGGGGTGGAGGAGATTATCGTCCTCGACACCCACAACGATAACCCGCCGGATAACGATAACTGGCATACCGATGTGACCTTTATCGAGACGCCGCCTGCGGGGGCGATTCTGGCGGCGAAACGGCTGCCGGAGACGGGGGGCGACACGCTGTGGGCCAGCGGGATTGCGGCGTATGAGGCGCTCTCCGCGCCGCTTCGAACGCTGCTGAGCGGGCTGCGGGCGGAGCATGATTTCAAGAAATCGTTCCCGGAGTACAAGTACCGTAAAACGCAAGAGGAACATCAGCGCTGGCAGGAGGCGGTCGCGAAGCACCCTCCGCTGCTGCACCCGGTGGTGCGGACCCATCCGGTGACGGGCAAGCAGGCGCTTTTTGTGAACGAAGGGTTCACCACGCGCATCGTGGACGTGACGGAAAAAGAGAGTGACGCGCTGTTAGGTTTCCTGTTTGCGCATATCACCAAACCGGAGTTCCAGGTGCGCTGGCGCTGGCAGGAGAACGATCTGGCGATCTGGGATAACCGCGTAACGCAGCATTATGCCAATGCGGACTATCTGCCGCAGCGCCGGATCATGCAGCGGGCGACGATTTTAGGCGATAAGCCGTTTTACCGTCCTTAACTCCGTCGCACCCGGCGAAAACGGTGCACAATTGCCGGGTGGCGGCTACGCCTAACCCGGCTTACAAATACCCGGCTAATTAAAGGTGCGCCTCAATATACCGCTGGTAGCGGTTCGCCTTCAGGTAACACAAATCCACCAGCACCAGTCCGTCGACGCAGTTGTTGAACGCCGGGTCGCTGCCAAAATCAATAAACTGCACGCCGCCGGGCTCGCACAGCTCGGAATACTGCTTGTAGAGCGGCGGAATGCCGCAGCCCAGATTGCCGAGCAGGGATTTCAGCTTCGTCAGATCGTCCACGTAATCCACGCCGCCAAACTGCGCCAGCACGTCCGGCAGGGAGGCGGGATACGGCTGGCGCGAGGCGGCGAGCGGATGCGTCGCCGGGAACCACAGGCGGTAAAAGGCGACCAGCAGATCCCGCGCGGCAGGCGGTAAGCCACCGGAAATGGAGACCGGGCCAAACAGGTAGCGGTAGTGCGGATAACGCGCCAGATACGCCCCAATGCCGGACCATAAGTAGTCCAGGCCGCGGCGCCCCCAGTAGCGCGGCTGAATAAAGCTGCGCCCCAGCTCAATGCCGTGCTCCAGCACGTCTCGCATTTTGTCGTCGTAGTGAAACAGGCTATAGCTGTACAACCCCTCAACGCCGCGCTTTTCGACCTGCATGGCCGTCGGCATAAAGCGATACGCGCCGACGATCTCCAGATCCTCATCATCCCACAGGATCAGGTGCAGATAATCATCGTCGTAGCTGTCGGTGTCCCGGCGCTTTCCGCTCCCTTCCTCCACCGCGCGAAAGGCAATCTCGCGCAGGCGGCCCAGCTCGCGCAGCAGCGGGGCGTCTTCCAGACCGTTGCGCTGCCAAAGGTAGATGGTTTTGCCGTCGCTGGTTTTGCCCAGACATTCGGCCTGCGCCAGCGCGCGTTTCAGGGTGGCCCGATCTTCCGGACGGGCAATCGCGCACTGGGTTTTAAAGACGCCGGGCACTCCCTTGCCAAGACGCATCACGTGCTGACGGCACTGCTCGGCCATCTCACGCGACGAAAGGGTGGCGCTGTGCCAGTGATGCCACGCAATCTGCTGGCCGATTTTGATCGGCAGCTGGCTATGGCGGCGGCGGAACATTTGCTGCATCAAAAGCAGCATTGACAGCGTCGGGGAGACCATCGTGCTGGCATAGAAGAGCAGGCTGTTATGCGCCTGAATATGCACCGGCAGCAGCGGGGCGCGCAGCTTGCTGGCGAGTTTGATAAAGCCAGAGTGCCACTTTTTGTCGCGAATGCCTTTGCGCGTGGGGCGCGAAACTTCTCCGGCCGGGAAGAAGATGAGCACGCCTGCGTTTTGCAGATGCTGTTCCATCTGCACCAGGATGTTTTCGCCGTCCTGCCGCCCATATTGTCCACCGGAATAAACAGCGAGCTGAGGGGCTCAAGGTGGGTCAGCATCCGGTTGGTCACGACTTTAACATCCCGCCGCACGCGGGAGACGGCGTACAGCAGCGCCAGTCCGTCCAGCGTGCCCGTCGGGTGGTTGGCAATAATGACCAGCGGGCCATGTTCGGGGATTTGTTCGAGATCGCGGGCGGAAACGGTGCAGAGAATATCCAGGTGTTCCAGAACTTGCTCCACCATATCCAGGCCTTTCAGGTGGCGGTGTGCTGCGGCAAATTGCTGAAACTCGTCTTCGTAGAACAGTCTTTTTAACAGACTTTTTTGCCAGGGTGCGGGCCTCGCCTGAGGCCAAAGATCGTCGAGAACGCTATCGAGGCTAAACATGGTCACTCCTCCTGCCGTCTTGCGAAGACAGTAGAAGGAGCAGATGTCGGTTGTATTGCAGTTTGGTGAAGATTAGAGCAGAGAGCAGGCCGGGTAAGGCGAAGGCGTCACCCGGCGCTAAAGCGGATTAACGCAGAATTTTCTTCTCGGCCAGATCCAGCGCGAAGTAGCTGAAGATCAGATCCGCGCCCGCGCGTTTGATCGCCCCCAGGCTTTCCAGGATCACTTTCTCTTCATCAATGGCACCCGCCAGGGCGGCGAATTTGATCATCGCGTACTCACCGCTCACCTGATAAGCGCCCAGCGGCAGCTCGGTGCGCTCGCGGATGTCGCGCAGGATATCAAGGTACGCGCCAGCCGGTTTTACCATCAGGCAGTCAGCGCCCTGGGCTTCATCAAGAAGGGATTCACGAATCGCTTCGCGGCGGTTCAGCGGGTTCATCTGATAGGTTTTACGATCGCCTTTCAGCGCCGTACCGGCTGCTTCACGGAACGGGCCGTAGAAGGAGGAGGCAAATTTAGTGGAGTAGGACATGATGGCGGTGTCGGTGAAACCGGCCGCGTCCAGGGCCTGACGAATCGCCTGAACCTGTCCGTCCATCGCCGCAGATGGTGCGATGAAATCTGCGCCTGCCGCAGCCGCGACCACAGCCTGCTTGCCGAGGTTAAGCAGGGTGGCATCGTTATCCACGCCGTGATCGCACAGTACGCCGCAGTGGCCGTGCGAGGTGTATTCACAGAAGCAGGTGTCGGACATCACCACCATTTCCGGCACGGTTTCTTTGCAGATGCGGGACATGCGGGCGACGAGGCCATCTTCTTTCCACGCGTCGCTGCCGGTCGCGTCAGTATGGTGGGAGATGCCGAAGGTCATCACCGAGCGGATCCCCGCGTTGGCGATGCGTTCAATCTCACGCGCCAGATATTTCTCCGGAATGCGCATTACGCCCGGCATGGCTTCGATGGCTTTGTAGTCATCGATCTCTTCTTCGACAAAAATCGGCAACACCAGATCGTTTAAGCTCAGGGTTGTCTCTTCAAACATAGCGCGCAGTGCAGGTGACTTGCGCAGGCGGCGTGGGCGTGCAATTAAATCGGTCATGGTATGCCTGATGTTTGTGGAACAAAGAGGGCTAGTGTACATCAAAGTGAAGACGGGTGTTTTACTAAAGTGGGCATTTTGCTTTTGTGAAATGCGGCAGGTGAGTTAGCCTGTCATCAATAATATATAATGCAGGGCAGTATAACGTTGAGAAGAGAATGAGGTATTCGTGTTATTTCTATATGGAAATGAAAATATATTTAAAAGTGATTTGTTATTTTCTGGCGTATTTTTCCTGTTGGTTTAGCTATGTATTAACATTCTGTTTTTATAATATTTATTATATGACGCCTTATGCTTTTTAGTCTGGATGTGTTTTTTGTCTGAATACGGACTTAATGGAATCATTCATTGAACCTTTTCGAAATGAAAATGCATAATTCCCTCCGCAATTAAATGTTGCAAAATCATTGATGGACAAACTTGCTTACGTCCCTGAGGAGGGATGACCCAATGCAAACATGGAAAAAGAAACTCGTTGTATCTCAACTTGCATTAGCCTGCACTCTGGCTATCGCTTCTCAGGCCAATGCGAAGGATATTTCTGGTACGACATATAATACATTTGGATATGATAATACCGCTTCCTCTCCCTGGTATTATGGCTATGCCGACTGGGATTACTCAGATGCGACCCACGACGGTGATATTTATCCGGTGATTAATAAAAGCATCGTGAATGGTGTTATTTCAACATACTATCTTGATGATGGTATCAATGGTCGGGCGAATGCGTTGAGCATTTCCAATAGCACCATTAATGGCATGATTACCTCTGAGTGTATGACCACCACGTGTGCTGATGGTATAGATACCGATGGCACAACCCATTCTCAGTACGATCGTTTTAGCCTGACCGTAGATAATTCCACCATTAACGATACCTATGAGCATTATGCGTATGATGTCGTGAATGGGGAAAATACGGAAAGACACTATCTGGACACGTATAATCTGGGTAATGCGATTACCCTGGATGTGGAATCGGATATTGTTATCCAGAATAATTCTCACATCGCGGGGATTACCCTGACGCAGGGTTATCAGGAGCTGGATAACACTCCTTACGACGGTGTTGAGGGCGTAGCCAACAGCAGCAAAGTATTTACCGACACGCTGGTGGTGAAAGACTCCGTTCTGACCTCCGGCGCATACAGCGATCTGGGGACCAGCGGGTTCTACGGTCAAACCGCGAAACCGAGCGACTATGGCGAAACGAATGCCACGGCAGCGGATGATGCGGCGCTGATCGTTGCTGCTGGCGCGTCTGATAACGCGATGCAGACCACCGCCACGTTCGATCACTCCACCGTTACTGGCGATATTCTGTTCTCCAGCACCTTCGACAACAACTTCTATCCGAACGGCGACCCGGCAACCGATACCACCGCCGATGGCATCTATAACCCAACTACCAACGGCTGGGATGGCACCGATAAGCTGGATGTTACTCTCACCAACGGCAGCAAATGGGTCGGCGCAGCGCAGTCCAGCGTCGAGGCTATCGGCACTGCGCAGATGTATGGCCAGGGCTACAGCAACGTAGACTGGAGCACTCTGTCCCCTAACAGCATTTGGCCGGACTCCACCTATGACAGCAACGGACATGTCGCGGGCGAAGCGGTGTATCAGAGCGGTCTGTTTAACATCGCGCTGGACAACGGCTCTGAGTGGGATACCCGCAAGTTTTCAAACATCGACACGTTGACGGTAAATAACCAGTCTCAGGT
The DNA here is from genome assembly GCF_057224565.1 of Enterobacter sp. 3U4. Lineage (NCBI taxonomy): Bacteria > Pseudomonadati > Pseudomonadota > Gammaproteobacteria > Enterobacterales > Enterobacteriaceae > Enterobacter > Enterobacter sp. 3U4. The sequence goes on along the minus strand of NZ_CP136665.1, from coordinate 3,016,016 downwards.
TAACGTTGAAGACTCTGGTCTGCTGGCGGACTCCATCACCCTGACCAATGCTTCATCAATGAATATTGGGGACAGCGGTGGCGTGGCGACCGACCATCTGTATCTGGACAGCTATAGCCGTGCGGCACTGACGGAAGAAACGGCCGAACTGTATGCCAACACCATCACCGTGGATAACGGTGCTGAGCTCGCGCTGGGGCTGGGTCAGGTTGATACGCACAATATGGAACTGACCGATGGCGGGGTGCTGAACGTTGCCAGCCGTGATTACGTCCTGAACAGCGATCTGAACAACGCACGCTATATCACTAACGATAAGTACAATGCCGATTACGACTACGGTGTTGTGGCGATCAACTCTGATGGCCATCTGTCAGTGAACGGTGACGTTGCAGGTAACTACCAGGTGCGCATCGATGATGCGACCGGGGCCGGTTCCGTTGCTGATTACAAAAACAAAGAGATTATTCGCGTCTATGACAATAATGCGGATACCACCGCCAGCTTTACTGCCGCAAACAAAGCCGATTTAGGTGCGTACACCTATCAGGCGCAGCAGCAGGGTGACGCGGTTGTCCTTCAGCAGAAAGAGCTGACCGACTCTGCCAATATGGCGCTGAGCATCCCATCAGCCAATACCAATATCTGGAATCTGCAGCAGGATACCGTCGGCACGCGCCTGACCAACAGCCGTCACGGCCTGGCGGATAACGGCGGGGCGTGGGTGAGCTACTTCGGTGGCAACTTCGACGGTGACAATGGCGTTATCAGCTACGATCAGGACGTAAGCGGCATTATGGTAGGTCTGGATACTCAGATTGACGGTAATAACGCGAAATGGATCGTCGGTGGTGCGGCAGGTTTCGCGAAGGGTGATATCAGCGATCGTACCGGTCAGGTCGATCAGGACAGCCAGACGGCGATGATCTACGCGTCGGCGAAGTTCATGAACGATCTGTTCCTCGATAGCTCCCTGAGCTATACCCGCTTCAACAGCGATCTTTCCGCTAACATGAGCAACGGTAAGTATGTTGACGGCAATACCACCAGTGACGCCGTTGGTTTTGGGCTGAAGCTGGGCTATGACTGGAAACCAAACCTCTCTGGCTACGTTACTCCATACGCAGCCGTATCGGGTCTGTTCCAGTCTGGTGATGACTATCGTCTGAGCAATGACATGCGCGTTGATGGACAATCTTACGACAGCCTGCGTTATGAACTTGGTGTTGATACGGGTTATACCTTCAACTACGGCGGCGAACAGGCTCTGACGCCTTACTTCAAACTGGCCTACGTCTATGACGACGCCGATAACAATGCCGATATTAACGGTGACAGCATTGATAATGGCGTGAAAGGGTCAGCTGTTCGTGTTGGGCTGGGCACTCAGTTCAGCTTCACGAAGAACTTCAGCGCTTACACAGATGCCACTTATCTGGGCGGCGCAGACGTTGACCAGAATTGGGGCGCAAACCTGGGCGTGAAATATACCTGGTAATGAATAAAAGCGGGGGAGAGTTATCTTCCCCGCTTTTTACAGAAGCAATAAAAATAATATTGAACCGACAAATACGGATGCCTTGAGGTCTGCATGAATGTTAATGCGAAACCACTTTCTGAATTACGCCGGCTCGAACAGGGGTTAATAGCAGCCAGTACCCCTTTTACATGTGCTCCCCAACAATCCATTACGTCAGGCGAATCAAATGAGCCTCGAACGATCGTATTACAAACCGGCGTTATTGAGGTATATCGCCCTTCCGATGAGCTGCTGGTGGGGATCGCGACGGCACCTTTTATTTTCGGTCTGTCTACGGTGGTCATTAATCACTCTCAGGAATACAGAGTGATGGCTAAAACGGCCTGTACCGGTTTTTATTTGCCCACGGAAACCACCCGTCAACTCATCCAGCAGTATTCACTCTGGAGAGAGGCCTTCTGCTGGTTATCCTGGATAAACTACATTCTCGGGAAACGCGATATGCAGCTGGTGGGCAATAACTCCTATCACCAGATCCGCGCGATGCTGTTAAATATGGCTGAATGGGATGAAACGCTGCGTTCAAAAATCGGTGTGATGAATCATATTCAGCAAAGCACACGCATTTCACGTTCTGTTGTTGCCGAAATTCTGGCCGCCCTGCGACAGGGAAACTATATCAACATGAGCCGGGGCAAGCTGGTCAGCATCAACCGCTTGCCCACGGAATATTAATATCAGTTGGACGCGGTAAGCACCTGGGCTTTATTGGCGCTCAGTTCTGCCACCAGGTTATTAATACCATCACTCATATTGACGAAACGCGTATGCGGGGAGCGGGTGACCACCACAAACGCGCCCACGTTTGACTGCGGGATCATTGCCATATAGGTAATGAACCCGCCGCCGCCGCCAGTTTTCTGAATAATACCCGGACGGCCATTTTTCGGCGCCATATAGACCCAGCCCATTCCGAGCGCATCGGCTTTACCCGGCACGTCCATCCCGATAACGCGGTGCAGCTGAGTACGCTGATAAATCAGGGTCTGCATACGATCGGCCTGGCTGCTGCGAGCGTAGAAATCCGATGAGAGGAACTGCTGCATCCAGCGCATCATGTCGCCAGGGGTGGAATACACTCCGCCACTGCCCACGGCAGCCAGCGTGTTATTACAGGGGCTTGCGCCTTTCTCCGCCACCATCAGGCGACGGCACTGATCCGGGGACGGGGTAAAGGTGGTGTCTTTCATGCCCAGCGGACGGGTTATTTGCTCTTCAAACAGCTGCGTGTAGGGTTTACCCGCTGCCGTCGAGAGGGCATCCGCCAGCAGGTCAAACGCCAGGTTTGAATAAGAGGCCTGCGAACCCGGGGCCGCCTTCAGCGTGGCGGTACTCAGGTAGCTCCAGCGCTGGTCGCGCGTTGGCCAGACAAATACGTCACGATGCGCAGCCCCGCCAGGCTGTTCACGCGGCAGAGCGCTGGTGTGGGTGGCAAGGTTCACAAGCCGGATCGGCGTCCCCTGATACGTGGGTACCCGGGCACCTGGCGGCGCGTATTTGCTGAGCGGGTCGTCGAGTTTCACCACGCCCTGGTCGAGCAGTTTTACCAGCATTTCGCTGGTCATCAGCTTGGTTAAGGACGCGATGCGGATAACGGAATCCAGCTGCGGGTGAACGTTATTTCCTGGGCGCGTTTCGCCAAAGCTGCGGAACACGCGCTGGTTGCCGTCGATGACAACCATCGCCATCCCGGTCGCGCCGCTGCCGTAATAGATAAGGTTCGCGTAGCGATCGGCAATGTCTGAAGCTAAAACGGGCGCCGTCAGCGGTTGGGCTGCCTGGGCGGTAGAAAAGCTCACCGCACACAGCGCGGCAAAAGAGAGCAGACAACGTTTCAACGAAAAGCATCCATGAAGTGAATGAGGAAAGTAATGGGTATTTATACTACTAATCGGTACCGTGCAATGCCCGGAATTGCATAACGATAGCGAGAAAAACGTAACCATGGGTAAATATGAACAATTTACTTGCGAGCCATCTCCCATTTTGTGACATCGGGCTTATGATAGGCACCAGTGTCACTCAATCTTACGGAGAACGGTATGTCTGAAAAGCGTGTGGTTATGGTTGTCGATATGCAGAACGGGGTATTTGAAACCCCGCGTCATCAGCGCGAAAAGTGCGTCTCTCTGATCAACCAGCTTACGCAGGCAGCCGACAAGGTGATTTTTATTCAGCATACCGAGACCGGGGGGCTGGAAGAGGGAAGTGAAGGGTTTGCGCTACTGCCTGAACTCAATCAGCCGGCTGGCGCACTTTACGTGACCAAAACCGCCTGTGATGCCTTCTATAACACCTCGCTTGAAGCGCTGCTGCGCGAGCAGGGCATTTGCGAGTTTGTCATCTGCGGCTGCGCCACCGATTACTGCGTCGACGCGACCATTAAAAACGGCGTCAGTCGCGGCTACCACATCATCGTGGCGGAAGATGCCCATACCACCGCCAATCGCCCGGCGGCTGATGCTCAGGTTCTGATTAACCACTACAACGACGTCTGGCGCGACTTCATCGCACCCGCGAATCCTCTCGCGGTGAAACGCACCGAAACAATTCTCGAAAACTGGAAAGCGAACTAATAATCAACCCTCGGGTCTGACCTTTTTGCCTGCGTCGGGTGGCTGACTCAGGCAGATTTTCGTGTGGTGATGTGTTGTGCACAGCAACAGCCATAACAACAAGAAGGAAGCATTATGTTTAAGTCTTTTTTCCCAAAGCCGGGGCCTTTTTTCCTGTCGGCATTTATTTGGGCACTGATCGCTGTCATTTTCTGGCAGGCGGGCGGCGGCGCATGGCTGACGCGCATCACGGGGGCGACAGGCGAGGTGCCGATTAGCGCGGCGCGCTTCTGGTCGCTCAGCTACCTGCTGTTTTATGCCTACTACACGGTGTGCGTAGGGCTGTTTGCCCTGTTCTGGTTTATGTATTCTCCGCACCGCTGGCAGTACTGGTCGATCCTTGGCACATCGCTGATTATCTTTGTGACCTGGTTCCTCGTAGAAGTGGGCGTGGCGGTTAACGCCTGGTATGCGCCGTTCTACGATCTGATCCAGACCGCGCTGAGCTCGCCGCATAAGGTGACCATCAACCAGTTCTACCATGAAGTTGGCGTCTTCCTCGGCATCGCCCTGATTGCGGTTATCATCGGCGTGATGAACAACTTCTTCGTCAGCCACTACGTTTTCCGCTGGCGTACCGCGATGAACGAACATTATATGGCGCACTGGCAGCACCTGCGGCATATCGAAGGTGCCGCGCAGCGCGTGCAGGAAGACACCATGCGTTTTGCCTCCACGCTTGAAGACATGGGCGTCAGCTTTATCAACGCCATCATGACGCTGATTGCCTTCCTGCCGGTGCTGGTGACGCTCTCTGCGCACGTGCCGGATCTGCCTATTGTCGGTCATATTCCGTATGGTCTGGTGATTGCCGCGATCGTCTGGTCGCTGATGGGGACGGGCCTGCTGGCGGTGGTGGGGATCAAGCTGCCGGGTCTTGAGTTTAAAAATCAACGCGTGGAAGCCGCTTACCGTAAAGAACTGGTTTACGGTGAAGACGATGCCAATCGCGCTTCGCCGCCGACCATCCGCGAGCTGTTTGGCGCCGTGCGTCGTAACTACTTCCGACTCTACTTCCACTACATGTATTTTAACATTGCGCGTATTTTGTATCTGCAGGTGGATAACGTTTTCGGTTTGTTCCTGCTGTTTCCGTCCATTGTTGCAGGTACGATTACGCTCGGCCTGATGACGCAGATCACCAACGTTTTCGGTCAGGTTCGTGGATCTTTCCAGTACCTGATCAGCTCCTGGACCACGCTGGTGGAACTGATGTCCATCTACAAACGTCTGCGCAGCTTTGAACGCGAGCTGGACGATCGTGACCTGCAGGAAGTCACCAACACATTTAGCTAATACAGGACGTTGCTATGTCTTTTGCCGTACCGCGCGCAGTACCGTTGACCATTCTGGCCGCTTTTGTACTGGCAGGCTGTGCCGAAAAGGGGGCCGCTCCGCTCAAAAAGGGCGAGAAGCCCGTCGATGTGGCGAGCGTTGTGCGGCAGAAAATGCCCGCCAGCGTGAAGGATCGCAATGCGTGGGCAGACGCGCTGGCAAAAACCTTTGAAAGCCAAAAGATCGCGCCGACCGAGGAGAATATCTGCTCGGTGCTGGCGGTGGCACAGCAGGAGTCGATGTACCAGTCAGACCCGGCTGTGCCGGGGCTGAATAAAATCGCCTGGAAAGAGATCGACCGCCGCGCGGAGTCCATGCACATTCCGGTGTTCCTGGTGCATACCGCGCTTAAAATCACCTCGCCGAACGGCAAAAGCTACAGCGAACGGCTGGATACGGTGAAAACCGAAAAACAGCTTAGCGCCATCTTTGATGATTTCATCAGCATGGTCCCAATAGGGCAGAAGCTGTTTGGCTCACTGAACCCGGTCCACACCGGTGGCCCAATGCAGGTAAGCATCGCGTTCGCGGAGAAACACACCGACGGCTATCCGTGGAAAATCGACGGTACGGTGCGCCAGGAGGTCTTCTCTCTTCGCGGTGGACTGTGGTTCGGTACGTATCACCTGTTGAACTACCCGGCGAACTACGATGAGCCGCTGTACCGCTTTGCCGACTTTAATGCCGGCTGGTATGCCAGCCGTAATGCGGCATTCCAGAGTGCGGTCAGCCGCGCAAGTGGCGTTAAGCTCGCTCTGGACGGCGATCTCATCGCTTACGGCAGCAGCGAGGCGGGAAGCACAGAGCTTGCCGTACGGAAATTATCGACCACGCTTGGCTTGAGCAACAGCGACATTCGCCGCCAGCTTGAGAAAGGCGATAGTCTGGCCTTTGAGAAAACGGATCTGTACAAGAATGTCTTTGCGCTTGCAGAGAAGAAGAGCGGGAAAACGTTACCGAGGGCTATCCTGCCGGGCATTCAGCTGGAAAGCCCGAAGATCACGCGTAACCTCACCACCGCGTGGTTCGCTAAACGCGTGGACGATCGCCGGGCTCGCTGTATGGGGCTTTAACGGCGACGGCGAAAGCGCAGCACTAATGCCACAACGCCCAGAATCATACATCCCGCGAGGAAGGGAATCAGGCCGAACAGAGTACTGACGCCAAACCCAATCTCAACTCGCGGGCGTCCGTTATCCTGCACCTGCATCAGGTGTTCATAAACGCCAGGCGCATGGACCAGCATATTGAGCAGCTGTGAGCCAGCCCAGAAGCAGAACAGGACAAACAGGGCATACGCGATATTACCCGCCGTGGAGGTTTTTGGTTTGCCGCCAAAAATCGGTTTCGACAATGTAAAGTCAGCCATGATGACCTCCGGATAAATCGCTCTGATATTACGCTTCGTACAGGGTGAGTTTGACAGGTCATCGCATTTGTCAATATCAGAATCGTGGTAATTTACGCGCCGGAATCCTCCTGGATTGTTGATTTCTGCAGCACATCACAATTTCATCACTTACGTGAAATTGCGTCGCGTTTCAGAATTTCCGTATCTGCCACAGACCTGGCCGTAAAACTGTGAGAGGATGTCTTTTTTTCCTGCCGGAGTTGTTATGAAGCTCACGTCCAAACTACGCCGTGACTGGCACTACTACGCCTTCGCTATCGGGCTGATCTTTATTCTTAACGGTGTCGTGGGCCTGCTGGGGTTTGAAGCAAAAGGCTGGCAAACGTATGCCGTTGGGCTGGTGACCTGGGTGATAAGTTTCTGGCTGGCGGGGTTTATTATCCGCCGTCGTCCTGAAGAGACGACAGCGGATGAAGCTGAGTCGGCGAAAAGCGCCGATTAACCGTTTACGGAACTTTTAAGCGCGCTGTCGGCGGCGTGACGCTCCAGCGCCAGTTCGATCAGGCGGGTGATCAGCTCCGGGTAGCTAAGGCCGCTGGCCTGCCACAGTTTCGGATACATGCTGATGTTAGTGAACCCCGGCAGCGTGTTGATTTCATTGATCACCACCTCGTTTTCCGCCGTCAGGAACACATCCACGCGCGCCATGCCGCTACAGCCGAGCGTCTGATAGGCGCGAATGGCGATCGTCCGGATCTTATCGTTAATCGCCGGATCGATATCCGCAGGTACGACAACCTGCGCGCCTTTGTCATCAATGTATTTGGTGTCGTACGAGTAGAAGTCGCTGTTTAAGACCACTTCGCCGCAGGTGCTCGCCTGTGGAAAATCGTTGCCCAGCACGGCACACTCAATTTCACGGCCTTTGATGCCCTGCTCCACCACTACTTTATGGTCGAACTCAAACGCCAGACGGACGGCCTGCGTGAACTCTGCTTCGCTGGTCACTTTGCTTACGCCCACGGAGGAGCCCTGGTTTGCCGGCTTCACAAACAGCGGCAGACCCAGCTCTCCGCTAATTTGCGCGAAGCTGTGCTTGTCGCGGTTGGCGCGAGTAAGGGTCACGAATGGCGCAATGTTCAGCCCGGCATCGCGCAGCAGGCGTTTGGTGACGTCTTTGTCCATGCACGCGGCAGAGCCAAGTACGTCCGAGCCGACGAACGGCAGGTTGGCCATGCGCAGCATCCCCTGCAGGGACCCATCTTCCCCCAGGGTGCCGTGAACGATAGGGAAGACAACGTCGATCTGGGCGAGAGCCTGTGCATTGCCGGCGTCGATGAGCTGCCCCTTCACGACGCCGGGTACGGTGGCGACGCTCACTTCCGAAGGATTCAGAGCGATGTGTGCCGGATCGTGAGCGTTCAGCAGATACTGGCTGGCATCGTTAACGTGCCACTGGCCCTGTTTATCAATGCCCAGCAGCACCACGTCGAAACGGCTTTTATCGATCGCATCAACGATATTTTTGGCCGATTGCAATGACACTTCGTGCTCCGCTGATTTTCCCCCAAAGACAATACCTACGCGCTGCTTAGCCATCTCACTCTCTTCCAGTCTGACGAAAAGCCAATAACATACCACGATGCCCGGCGGGTTTCGCGGCCTTCTGCCATAATGTTTTGGGGAATGTTGAGGGGGGAGAGTGAAAGGAAAAACGCTGCTGACCGGATTTATCATTTTGACCATCGCAACGCTGGGTTACCGCTGGTTGCCGCCTTACTACAACCCTTTCATGCCGCTGACGCTTGACGATCCGCCAGGCCTAATCACTCAGTATAAGCTTCGGCGTTTAACCCCCGAGGCGTGCGCGAGCCTGCTGTTACAGGCTAACCAGAGAGAGCTCATCCGCACCCAGCCGGTCGCCGACAGCGCCGGGGAATGCCCGCTGAGCAACGTCGTGCGCGTGCGTGACTTCGGCCCGGTCGGCCTGAACGGCAGCTTTCTTGCCAGCTGTCCGCTGGCGCTCAGCTCAGCCCTCTTTATTAGCCAGCAGGCACGGCCGCTGACAAAGCGCTATACGGGCTCTGACCTGGCGCGCATCGACCATCTCGGCAGCTTTGCCTGCCGCAATATTTATCACCGCCCTGACGCGCGCCGCAGTGAACATGCCACGGCGGAGGCGCTGGATATCGCCGCTTTTCGTCTGGCGAACGGGGAACGCGTCACGGTACTGAACGGCTGGAAGGCGGCGACAACGCAGCCATGGCTGAAGGCCATGCTGGCGGCGAGCTGTGGCTACTACGGAAACGGCCTGGGACCGGAGTATAACGCGGCGCATGCCAACCATTTTCATCTGGGCATGCGCGGTTTCGGACTCTGTCGGTGAAGCATAATATTCCGCCAGAAAATGGATGAATTGTGACTTATTTCACAAATATGATGACTGGGAAGATAAAACACCAAAGTCAGTCCGGCCGCATCTCTGGTGCGACGTCAAAACGCGTAACTTGCTAATCTGTAGGCGAATTCGCCTAAAAATGAAGACTATTTCGTTATGGAATCCTGGAAAGTTAATCTCATCTCAGTCTGGTTCGGCTGCTTCTTTACCGGGCTGGCCATCAGCCAGATCCTGCCGTTCCTGCCGCTGTACGTTTCGCAGCTGGGGGTGACTTCGCATGAAGCGCTCTCCATGTGGTCCGGTCTGACGTTCAGCGTCACGTTTCTGGTCTCCGCCATTGTGTCACCGATGTGGGGCAGCCTGGCGGATCGGAAAGGCCGAAAACTGATGCTGCTGCGCGCCTCGCTCGGGATGGCGATAGCCATTCTGCTGCAGGCCTTCGCCACCAACGTCTGGCAGCTGTTTTTCCTGCGCGCGGTGATGGGGCTGACGTCCGGGTACATTCCGAATGCCATGGCGCTTGTCGCCTCTCAGGTGCCGCGCGAGCGTAGCGGCTGGGCGCTGAGTACGCTCTCCACGGCACAGATAAGCGGCGTTATCGGCGGGCCGCTGCTGGGGGGCTTTCTGGCGGACCACGTCGGGCTGCGAGCGGTATTTATTATCACCGCGATCCTGCTGGTGGTCAGTTTTCTGGTCACGCTCTTTCTGATTAAAGAAGGTGGGCGCCCGGTTATCAGTAAATCTGAACGCCTCAGCGGCAAGGCGGTCTTCGCCTCGCTGCCCTATCCGGGGCTGATGATCAGCCTGTTTGTGACCACTATGGTTATCCAGCTCTGTAACGGTTCGGTCGGTCCGATTCTGGCGCTGTTTATTAAGTCGATGGAGCCGGAGAGCACGAATATCGCTTTTCTGAGCGGCATGATTGCCGCCGTGCCGGGCGTATCCGCCCTGATTTCCGCGCCCCGTCTGGGGAAACTGGGTGACAGGATCGGCACCGCGCGCATCCTGATGGCGACGCTAATTTTTGCGGTCGTGCTCTTCTTCGCGATGTCGTTTGTCACCTCTCCGCTTCAGCTTGGCGTATTGCGATTTCTGCTCGGCTTTGCTGACGGCGCCATGTTGCCTGCGGTACAGACCCTGCTGGTCAAATATTCCAGCGACCAGGTGACGGGGCGTATTTTTGGATATAACCAGTCATTTATGTATCTGGGGAATGTTGCCGGTCCGCTTATTGGCGCATCCGTTTCCGCAATGGCCGGTTTTCGTTGGGTATTTGCCGCCACGGCGATTGTCGTTTTAATCAATATTATCCAGCTGGCTATTGCGCTGCGCCGTCGCAGACAAATGGCGGAGGCCAAATCGACGAGATAACGATTTGTCAGATGTATTATATATTCTTATGGTAGCCGCATTTTTATATAACAAAATGCGGCATCTTTTTATAGAAAAACGTTTCGCTCACGGCGCTGCCTCTTTATTTCCGTTCCTGTATCACTTTTGCATACCATAATTAATATCTTCTCTTTGCAATATGGATTCAGAGTGATAACGTCAGACAAAACTGAAAAAGGAACTGGCACGATGAAGAATCTCATTGCTGAATTGCTGGTCAAGCTGGCACAAAAGGAAGAGGAGTCAAAAGAGCTGGTGGCTCAGGTCGAAGCGCTTGAAATAGTGGTCACCGCGCTGCTGCGACAAATGGCGAAAACCGATCAACAGGCGTTGATTGAAAGCGTTGAAGGCGCGCTGGAGAGCGTCAGACCTGAATCGCAGGTACCGGTTGAGGATGCTGAGATGCTCCACCAGTACGTAAAGAAGCTGTTAAGGCATCCGCGCAGCTAAACCGTCACAGGACGTAACGACGTGTCATAGAATTGTCATGCAGGATGCCTATAGTCGCTCTGTTTTTATTTTTATGTATTTGTACATGGAGAAAATAAATTGAAACAGAGCGCACTTTTCATCGCATTACTTCCCCTGTTAATTACCCCTGCCATTTATGCTGATACGACGCAAACCAGCGTGCTGGATAATCGTGCGGCAAAAGGGGATATCACCCAGCCTGGCGGCGCACGCCGTTTATCAGAAGATCAAACTGCCGCTATTCGCGCTTCGCTAAATGAGAAACCGGCGAAAAATATTATTCTGCTGATTGGCGATGGAATGGGCGATTCCGAAATCACGGCGGCGCGAAATTATGCTGAGGGAGCGGGCGGCTTTTTTAAAGGCATCGACGCCTTACCGCTGACCGGACAATATACCCATTACGCGCTGGATAAAAAAACCGGTAAACCGGATTACGTAACGGACTCCGCGGCCTCTGCCACGGCGTGGTCCACCGGCGTGAAAACCTATAATGGTGCGCTGGGCGTGGATATTCACGAAAAAGATCATCAAACCCTTCTGGAGATGGCAAAGGCGGCGGGCCTGGCGACCGGCAACGTCTCCACTGCTGAACTTCAGGATGCGACGCCCGCAGCGCTGGTGGCGCACGTGACCTCGCGTAAGTGCTACGGCCCGTCAGTGACCAGCGAAAAATGCCCAACGAATGCGCTGGAAAAAGGCGGCAAAGGCTCGATTACGGAACAGCTGCTGAACGCGCGTCCTGACGTGACCCTGGGCGGCGGCGCGAAAACCTTCGCGGAAACCGCGACGGCGGGCGAGTGGCAGGGCAAAACGCTGCGCGAGCAGGCGCAGGCTCGCGGCTATCAGCTGGTGAGTGACGCAAATTCGCTGGCGGCAATTACCGAGGCGAACCAGAACAAACCGCTGCTGGGGCTGTTCTCTGACGGCAACATGCCCGTGCGCTGGGAAGGACCAAAAGCCTCTTATCACGGTAACATCGATCAGCCTGCGGTGACCTGTACGCCAAACCCGAAACGCACGGACAGCGTACCGACGCTGGCGGCGATGACCGATAAAGCGATCTCTCTGCTGAGCAAGAGCGAAAAAGGGTTCTTCCTGCAGGTGGAAGGCGCGTCAATCGATAAGCAGGATCATGCGGCGAATCCGTGCGGTCAAATTGGCGAAACCGTCGATCTGGACGAAGCCGTGCAGAAGGCGCTTGAGTTTGCGAAAAAAGACGGTAACACCCTGGTGATCGTCACCGCGGACCACGCGCACGCCAGCCAGATCATTCCGCCAGACACCAAAGCCCCGGGCCTGACGCAGGCGCTGAACACCAAAGATGGCGCCGTCATGGTGATGAGCTACGGTAACTCTGAAGAAGAGTCCATGGAGCACACGGGCACCCAGCTGCGCATTGCCGCCTACGGCCCGCACGCGGCAAACGTGGTAGGCCTGACGGATCAAACGGATCTGTTCTATACCATGAAGGCGGCGCTGGGTCTGAAATGATAAAATCCCTGCGGAAATCACATCTGTCGGCTGGTTTTTTTGCTGTCACGAACCAGACTTACAGGGAATGTTCACAAAAGGATGGTGCAATGAAAACAACATTACTGGTTACTCTGCTCTCCGGCCTGTTCCTGGTCGCATCGGCGAACGCGGAAGAGAAAACGTTAACGCCGCAGCAGCAGCGTATGACCACCTGTAATCAACAGGCGACGTCTCAGAGTCTGAAGGGCGATGCTCGCAAGACCTACATGAGTGACTGCCTCAAAAACGGCGCCTCGAAACCGGCTGAAAAAAGCCTGACGCCGCAGCAGCAAAAGATGCGCGAGTGTAATGCGAAGGCAACCGAGCAGTCCCTGAAAGGGGATGACCGCAGCAAGTTCATGAGTGCCTGCCTGAAGAAAAAAGTGTAGTTCGAACGGGTGAGCGGCTTCGGCGGCTCACCCGAAATTTCATACTTTCCCCGCAGACCCCCTCTCTATAATTTGGGAAAATGTTTCAGAATATTCCCAAAAATGATGAATGATGAAACGTATTACAACAAAAAGCGCATTCGGGAAGAGTGGAATTTAACCCTTTCTCAGGATGACTCTCACCGCGCCGGCATTCAGTTTGCCCGGCGGGTTCGGCTGGCGCGCGCCGTGGGGCTGGCAGCAATGTTTTTCCCGGTTGCAGGAATGCTGGTCACCCATTTTTTACCCGGAGGCTGGTGGCTTTTACTGGTCGGTTGGGCGTTCGTCTGGCCCCATTTCGCCTGGCAGCTGTCCTGCCGGGCCGCGTCACCTCATCAGCAGGAAATTTTCAATCTTAAAATAGATGCCATTATCGCCGGGCTCTGGATCGGCGTGATGGGGGTGAGCGCGTTACCCACTGCAGCGCTGGTGATGATGGTAGGGATGAACATGATGGGCTCCGGGGGCTGTCGTCTGTTTATTCCGGGGATCCTGTTAACCCTGCTCTCCGCGCTGGTGACGCTGCCGCTTGTCGGTCACGTGGCCGTCTTCAACCCCGACCCGGTGGAGTGGGGGTTAACGCTGCCGGTGCTGGTGCTTTATCCCATGCTGTTTGCCTGGCTCAGCCACCGCACCGCCGTCAGGCTTGCTGAGCACAAGCAGCGGCTGGAAATGATGAGCACCCGCGACGGCATGACCGGAGTCTTTAATCGACGCCACTGGGAAATGCTGCTGCGAAATGAATTTGAGCATTGCCGCCGCGACCACTGCACCGCCACGATTTTGCTGATTGATATCGATCATTTTAAAAATATCAACGATACCTGGGGTCACGCCGTGGGGGATGAGGCGATCATTGCCATCACGCGCCAGCTCCAGATGTCGGTGCGGTCAGGTGATGCCATCGGCCGGTTTGGCGGGGATGAGTTTGCGGTGATTATGTCGCAGACCGCAGCGGAAAGCGCGATCGCCGTGATGTCCCGTGTGCATGAGCGGCTGGAAACGCTGTCGCTACCGTGCGCGCCAAAAGAGGCGCTGCGCATCAGCGTAGGCGTTGCCCCCTGGGGGCCGCAGTTTGGACATTATCGGGAATGGCTAAAGGCGGCTGACGTGGCGCTGTACAAAGCGAAAAATGCCGGGCGCAGCCGTACCGAAGTGGCCGCCTGACGCCCGACTGAAACGATCAGGATTTACTTAGCTTCTCTGACTTTTCCATACATTTTGCCATTGCCTCAATGACGGCCGAGCGGAATCCGCGCTCTTCCAGCACCCGCACCGCTTCGATGGTGGTGCCGCCCGGGGAGCAGACCATATCTTTCAGTTCACCCGGGTGTTTGCCGGTCTCCAGCACCATTTTGGCGGAGCCCATGACGGCCTGCGCGGCGAACTTATACGCCTGGGCGCGCGGCATTCCGCCAAGTACGGCGGCGTCGGCCATCGCTTCTAAAAACATGAAAACATAGGCAGGGGCTGAGCCACTCACGCCGACCACCGGATGGATCATTGATTCGGCAATCACTTCTGCTTCACCGAAGCAGCGGAAAATATTCAGCACATCGGCCACTTCTTCCGTGGTCACCAGCGCGTTAGGCGTGACGGAGGTCATGCCGGCGTTGACCAGGGAGGGGGTGTTGGGCATCGCACGGACGATTTTGCGGTCGTGGCCCAGCGCGCGCGCCAGCTGATCGAGCGTGACGCCCGCGGCAATCGACACCACCAACGTCTCTTTATTCAGGCTGGAGGTGATATCGCTCAGCACTTTGATCATGATGTTCGGCTTGACGGCGCCAAAGACGATATCGGCGACCTGGGCCACTTCCTGCGCGCTTTCGGCGGCGTTGATCCCGTATTGATCGCGCAACGCGGCGACCTTGTCCGGTGACGGGGTATAGACCCAAATCTGACCCGGCAGCACCTGCCCGCTGGCGATCAGACCGCCCAGGATGGCTTTGCCCATGTTACCGCAGCCGATAAACCCGATTTTCTTGTCCATCACGATTCTCCGTCATTATGCGTTGTTTTCTCTGATTGATAGCTTAACAACGAAATGCAGGCGACAATAGTCGACAGAGTCATTATGGGGAGACAATATGGCGATTTGGGTTGATGCGGACGCGTGTCCGAACGTGATTAAAGAGATTTTATTTCGCGCCGCCGAGCGCGTTCAGATGCCGCTGACGCTGGTGGCGAACCAGAATATTCGCGTACCGCCTTCGCGGTTCATCCGCTCTTTGCGCGTGCCGGCCGGGTTTGACGTGGCGGATAACGAAATTGTTCGCCTGTGTAGCGCGGAGGATCTGGTGATCACTGCGGATATTCCGCTGGCTGCCGAAGTGCTGGAGAAAGGGGCGGCGGCGCTTAATCCGCGCGGTGAACGATACTCGCCGTCGACCATTCGCGAGAAGCTCACCATGCGCGATTTCATGGATACGATGCGGGCCAGCGGCGTGCAGACCGGTGGACCGGACAGCCTTTCACAGCGCGATCGCCAGCAGTTTGCTGCCGAACTGGATAAATGGCTGCTGGAAGTGAAGCGCCGCACAGCGTAATGATAATTATTGTCAATTTGTGGTACAGTGTGGCCTCCACAGGGTTGTCATCCCGTACCGCTTTGCAGTAAAGTAATCGCAACATCTTCTGCAATTATTTCTTTACACTCTTCAGCCATCCGGCATCAAGGGGAACACCTGGCTATGACCCAACCCATCTTTTTAGTTGGCCCCCGCGGCTGTGGGAAAACCACCGTTGGCCTGGAGCTGGCACGCGTGTGTCATCGCCAGTTTGTGGATACCGACCACTGGCTGCAAACCGAGGCCGGAAAAACCATCGCTGAGATTGTTGAGCAAGAGGGATGGGAGAGCTTTCGCGCGCGCGAAACCGCCGCGCTGAAAGCGGTCACCACCCCGTCTGCCGTGATCGCGACCGGTGGGGGCATTGTTCTGGCGGAGTGTAATCGTCACTTTATGCGCGAAAAGGGAATTGTGATTTACCTCAGCGCGCCGGTGTCGGCTCTGGTAGGGCGTCTGGAAGCTTTTCCGGAAGAGGGGCAACGCCCTGCGCTGACCTCCAGACCACTCAACGAAGAGGTGAGTGAAGTGCTGGCGGAACGCGATGCGCTATACCGCGAAGCGGCTCACCACGTGGTGGATGCGTCAGCCACTCCCGAAGACGTTGTGATTCTGATTATTACCGCCCTGCGTTTGGCTTGTGCCAGCTAAGCGGCGTCTATACTTATAGCTCAGACATAAAAAAAGGATGAGCTATGCCAACCAGACCTCCCTATCCGCGTGAAGCGCGCATTGTTACCGTTGAAAAAGGCCATACGGGTCATACCGTGACCTGGTATCAACTGCGTGCGGATCACCCAAAACCGGATTCGCTGATCAGTGAACACGAGACTGAGCAGGAAGCGCTGGATGCGAAACGGCGCTACGAAGATCCCGACATAACCTGAATGTTTTCCTAAACGCTCCAGGATCGTGCCTGAATCACACTTTTTACTCATCGTGAAAGTTAAGCAGGAGTTAATATTTAGTTATTACAAGTAACTCCGGTATCGGCAGGCGATCTTTACATTTCGATGTCGGGATCACCTGCTACGCTTGGTGCTGTTTTGTTGAAAAAATGAACTGTGCAGCGTAGTGAGCCTGTACCTGTGTGCACGATGTTGAAGTAATGGAAGGCGATTAAGATGAAGGCAACGTTGGCGATCCTCACCATTGGTGTGGTCCCTGTAAGCGAAGTGTTACCGCTCTTAACCGAGCATGTATCTGAACAACAGATAACGCATCTGAGCCTGCTGGGGAAGATGAGTCGGGAAGAGGTCATGGAGGACTACGCTGTCGAGGCGGGGGAGGATCCCCTGGCGACGTTATTAAGTGACGGTAAACTGGCGCATGTTTCACGCCAGAAAATCGAGCGCTCGCTGCAGGGCGTGATAGAAGTGCTCGATAATCAGGGTTATGACGTTATTTTGCTGATGAGCACGGCCCCCATTAAGGGGCTCACGGCGCGCAATGCGATTCTGCTGGAACCGATGCGCATCATTCCGCCGCTGGTGGCCTCCATCGTGGATGGTCATCAGGTGGGGGTGATTGTCCCCATCGAGGAGCTCATGGATAACCAGGAAGCAAAATGGCACGTGCTGGAAAAAGTGCCCTTGTATGCGCTGGCAAATCCGTTCTGGGACAGTGAGGCCAAGCTCATTGCTGCCGGGAAGGAACTGCTGGAGAGAGGGGCAGATGTCCTGATCCTGGACTGCCTGGGTTTCCATCAGCATCATCGTGATTTGCTGCAAAAAGCGCTGGATGTGCCCGTGCTGTTATCAAACGTTCTGATGGCTCGCCTGGCCTCGGAACTCCTCATGTAATGATTTTGCGTGACAGGTGATGAGCATGGCCCCTATAGTGAATTTTTATCTAAAAATATAAGGGCCAGTTCATGCTTCAGAGTAACGAATACTTTTCCGGTAAAGTGAAATCCATTGGTTTTACCAGCAGCAGCACTGGCCGCGCCAGTGTCGGCGTTATGGCGGAAGGCGAATACACCTTTGGCACGGCGGAAGCGGAAGAAATGACGGTGGTCAGCGGTGCGCTGAACGTCTTACTGCCGGGTGAAACGGAATGGAAAGTTTACGCTGCCGGGCAAGTTTTCAACGTCCCTGGCCACAGCGAGTTTCATTTGCAGGTCGCTGAACCTACCTCTTATCTGTGCCGCTATCTGAAATAAAAAATAAGCCGGGTGGTGCTAACGCTTACCCGGCCTACGTTTTGCCCGTTATCTCTGCGCTTCGCCGCCGAGACCTTCCACCAGATTCTGAATCAATGCGGCCAGCTCCCCGGTCATCAGGATGAAGTCCGCGTCGAAGCGCTGGGCGTAATCTTCCCTGTCGATATCTTCGTTCTGATCGCGCAGCTCGTCGCAGAACTTCAGACGCTTCACGGAGCCGTCGTCGCACATCACGAACTGGATGCGCTGCTGCCAGTCGAGCGCCAGTTTAGTGACCACTTTACCCGCTTCGATGTGTACAGCGATCTCGTCGCTCACCAGATCCTGCTTCTTCGCGCGGATCACGCCGCCATCTTCCAGCAGGGCTTTCAGCTCGGCTTCATCAAGGATCTGGAAGCCCTGTGCCGCAGCGCCGCTGCGTACCCATTCGGTCAGCGTCAGCTCGATCGGCGTTTCCAGCGCCAGCGGAACGACCGGTAAAGATCCGATGCTTTTACGCAGCAGGGCCAGCGTGTCTTCTGCTTTCTTGGCGCTGGCGCAGTCCACCATGATCAGCCCGTTAACGGTGTCGATCCACATCATGGTCTGGCTGAAGCGGCTGAAGGCGCGCGGCAGCAGAGAGTGCAGCACTTCATCCTTCAGCGAATCTTTTTCGGTCTTTTTCAGCTTGCGGCCCTGTTCGGCTTCCAGCTTGAAAATTTTTGCTTCGAGCGCCTGCTTAACCACGGGCGTGGGCAGAATCTTCTCTTCTTTACGGGCGCAGACGATGATTTGACCCGTGCTGCTGGCGTGGGTCAGTGCATCGCTTTGTGAACCCATTGGCGGAACCCAACCGGTTTTCGCCATATCCTGGCTACCGCAAGGGGAAAAGGTATAAGCGGCTAACTGTTTTTCCATCTCTTCTGCACGCAGCGAAACGTCGCGGCTGAGACGGTAAACCATCAAATTTTTGAACCACAGCATGATAATTTCCACGGCCTTGTCGTTAAATCAGCGGGCATGATAACGAATTGTCGCATCGCTTGCATTGCTAATCGGGAAGCGTGCTTCTACTCTGTTGATAATCAAAATAATGAGGAGAGTCTAGTGCGTATTGGGATCGATTTGGGCGGCACCAAAACAGAAGTTATCGCACTGAGCGAGCAGGGGGAACAGCTGTTCCGCCACCGTCTGCCTACACCGCGCGATGATTATCACCAGACTATCGAGACGATTGCCAGACTGGTTGAGATGGCCGAGCAGGCGACAGGGCAAACCGGCAGCGTCGGGATGGGGATCCCGGGCTCGATCTCGCCGTATACCGGCGTGGTTAAAAATGCTAACTCCACCTGGCTCAACGGCCAGCCGTTTGATAAAGACTTAAGCGCGCGCCTGAACCGGGAAGTGCGTCTGGCCAACGATGCCAACTGCCTGGCGGTCTCGGAGGCCATCGACGGCGCGGCGGCCGGTGCCCAGACCGTGTTTGCCGTGATCGTCGGTACCGGCTGCGGTGCGGGCGTGGCGTTCGGCGGGCGCGCCCATATCGGCGGTAACGGCACCGCGGGCGAGTGGGGGCACAACCCGCTGCCGTGGATGGATGAAGACGAGCTTAAATACCGCACCGAAGTGCCGTGCTACTGCGGAAAACAGGGCTGTATTGAGACGTTTATCTCCGGTACCGGTTTTGCGACCGACTACCACCGCCTGAGCGGCCAGCCGCTCAAGGGCAACGAAATCATGCGTCTGGTCGAAGAACAGGATCCGGTCGCCGAGCTGGCCCTGAGCCGCTACGAAATGCGGCTGGCGAAATCCTTGGCGCACGTGGTGAATATTCTCGATCCTGACGTGATAGTACTGGGTGGCGGCATGAGCAATGTCGATCGGCTTTACGCCACGGTACCGAACCTGGTGAAGCAGTGGGTCTTCGGCGGCGAGTGTGAAACCCCGATCCGCAAAGCGCTGCACGGGGACTCCAGCGGCGTGCGCGGCGCGGCGTGGCTGTGGCCCGAATAAACGCAAAACGGCAACTTGCGTTGCCGTTTTTAATGTTTGTACCCTCTCCCTGTGGGAGAGGGCCAGGGTGAGGGCATCAGACCGCACGATCCCCCCATTCATTCCACCGCAAACACCTTATCCAACCTGCTATACCCCAGCCCGTTAATCTTCTTCACTTTGATCTGCACCGGAATGCGCTCTTTCATCGCCTCAACGTGGCTGATCACGCCGATGGTTTTCCCGGTGGCGTTCAGCGCGTCGAGCGCATCCAGCGCGGTATCCAGCGTCTCACTGTCTAGCGTGCCGAACCCTTCATCCAGGAACAGCGAATCGATCCGCGTTTTATGACTCACCAGATCGGAAAGCGCCAGCGCCAGCGCCAGGCTGACCAGGAAGCTCTCACCGCCGGAGAGGGTGCGCGTATCGCGGACTGCATCCGCCTGCCACGTATCCACCACTTCCAGCTCCAGCGCGTCGCTGGCCTTGCGCTGCAATAAATAACGCCCGTGCAGACGGTTAAGCTGCTGGTTAGCAAGCCAGACAAGATTGTCCAGCGTCAACCCCTGGGCGAACTTACGGAACTTGTCGCCGGTGCTTGAGCCGATCAGCGCGTTCAGGTAACCCCAGTCGTCCGCCTGGCGCGCGGCCTCTTCAATTTGCTGCATCAACGCCAGCTGGTGCTGGCGGTTATCGCTGTCCTGCTTAAGCTGCTGACGGATCTCGCCCTGATGCGTTGTGTTCTCGCGAAGCCGTTGCGCCAGCTGCTGCAGCTGGCTTTGCAGCGTGGGAGCATCGGCGTTGAGCCCTTGCGGCCTCTGTGCCAGATGAGACTGCAGCTGTTGGTTCGCTTGCCCGCATAAAGCCGCGGCCTGCTGTATCTGGTTTTCCAGCGACTGTTTCAGCTGTTCAAGGTGGCGAATAGCGTCGTCATTCAGCAGCGCGGCAAGGAACGCGTCCCGATCGGCAAAGCAGCTCGCCGAGAGCGCCGCGGTGAACTGCGTCTGCGACTGCTGCAGGCGCTCTTGCTCCAGCTTTTCCTGCTGATGCTGCGCGGTGAGCTGGCTCTGCAGCGACAGGCATTCGTCGTGGACGTCGCGCCAGTTGTCAGGAATAACCGGTTCGGCTTCTTCGCTGTTCGTTGCCGGAAGCGCGTCGAGCAACGGCTTCAGGGCGTTTATACGTTCCAGAAGCACGCCGTGCTGCGTTTGCTTTTCCTGCCACTGCGCGAATTCCGCTTCGCGGGCGTGCAGCCAGGCGGCTTCATTACCGTTTTCAGGTACGTTAAGCGATAGCGAGAGCAGGGTGTGTCCCAGCGCCTGGCGCGCGGCCGCCAGCTGCTGCTGATACTGTCGCTCCTGTGCTTCCTGTTCGTTCAGCTGGTTTTGCAGGGTCAGACGCTGGCTGAGCTGATAGAGCTGGCGCTCGTACTGTTCCTGCTCGTTCATCCATGGCGCGATATCGTCCTGAATATTCAATGCGATGTTCAGGGAAGCGCAGGCTTCCGTCCACTCTTTAGTGAGCGCTTGCTCTTCCTGAGAGAGAGTCTGCGCTTCGTCTGACTCGCGCTGGATCTGCTGACTCAGGGCATTGACCTGCCCCAGCACCAGCAGGCCTTCCTCTTTTAGCGCGGCGACCTCTTTTTCCAGGGCATCACGGCGGCGCTGGTTATCCGTCAGCTCAAGAGACTGGTATTGCTCAACGGCGGGATGCTCGCAGGAACCGCACAGTGGACAGGGTTTGCCCGCCTCAAGCTGCGAACGATAGCTTTCCAGGTCTTTAATCGTCGCTTCGCGTTCGCACAGGGCCTTCACGTCCAGATAGTGCTGGTGTTTCTCTTTGTACTGCTGGCGGCGCAGGGTCAGCGTTTCATTGAGCTTATTTTGTTCGGCCCGGGCCTTCTGCACGCTTTCACCGCTCTGGCGCAGGCGCTTTTGCAGCGGCTGATAGCGGGCATGCAGCGAGGTTAGCTGCTGGCGCAGCGGGCGTGACCGCGACTGCTGCTCCATGGCCGCGCTAACATCATCCGCCGTCAGGGTCAGCGAATTTTCCGGCATCCCGGCCAGCCTGTTGCGTAATTCGCTCATCCGCGCAGCAAGCGAGGCCAACTGAGTTTTGTCGCGGTTAAGCTGCGATAGCTGGGCGCGCCAGCCGGCAATTTCTTGCCCCAGCAGGCGATAGCGCTCGTGCTCCCCCATCCACTGCGCCAGCGCCGTCAGCTCGGTTTGAAGCTGCTCTTGATTACGCTGGGCGGTATTGCGGATACGTGCGCGCAGCGCGGTTTTGGCTTGTAAGCGAGTATTTACTTCGATAATTCGCTGCTGGGTTTGCGCCAGACGCGAGGTTTGCTCCTGCTGATGATCCCAAAGCGGCCGAAGCTGGGCGGCGGGGAGAGCGAGCTGGAGCTTAGCCAGCTCTGGCGCAGCGTTCGTCAGCGCCTGTTGCGCCTGCTGCTGCATCGCGATGACGCGCTGCTGCTCAAGCACGAGCTCATCATAGCGCGTAAGCCACTGAAAATCTTTCTGCTGGCTTTTCTGCTGTTCCAGCAGGGTTTTCTCTTCGTCAGTAAGTGCCTGCAAACTTTGCTGTAACTGCTGCTGTTGTTCTTCGCTCAACAGCACGACGCCCGCCGCCTGCGCCTCGTACTTTTCAAGCACGCTGCGGGCGGCTTTGTGTTTTTCAAACACCATGGCGGAAATCTGGCCGTAGATCTCGGTGCCGGTCAGCTCTTCCAGCAGCTCGGCACGGTCGCTCGGCCTGGCGTTAAGGAAGGCGGCAAACTGCCCCTGTGAGAGCAGCATTGATCGGGTAAAGCGACCATAGTCCAGTCCGGTGAGCGCGGCGGTTTGCTCCAGTTTATCCGATACTTTGTCGGCCAGGATTTTGCCATCTTCGCAGCGCGCCAGCTCCACGCGCGGCGCCTGCAGGTTTCCGTCCGGCTGATTGCGCGCGCGGTTCTGGCTCCAGAAGGCGCGATAGGCAGTGCCTTTTACCTCGAACTCCACTTCCGCCAGGCACTCGGCGGTGTCGCGCGTCATCAGGTCGTTTTGCGCCTGAGAGACCTTCTGCAGTCGCGGCGTTTCGTGATAAAGCGCCAGACAGATGGCGTCGAGCAGGGTAGTTTTTCCTGCCCCGGTCGCGCCGGTGATGGCAAACAGACCGTTGCTGGCAAACGGCTCTGCGGTAAAGTCAATTTTCCACTCGCCCTTGAGGGAGTTGAGGTTTTTCAGGCGCAGGCTCAAAATTTTCATGCGTTTTCTTCCTCATCATTGAGCGCATGCAGGGTATGGCTGAACAGTTCGCTGAGTCTTGCGCGCTTCGCGTCGTCAATTTCCTCCTGCGAGAGCCTGCGTTCAAACACCTCTTCAACCCGAAGCTCACTGAGCGTTTCGCGTTGAGCGCTTAACAGAATTTTCTCGCGCTGCTCGCGGCTGCGGCGGACCAGTAAGACTTCGACGGGCAAATCCTCCGTCAGCGCCTGAATTTTGCGCTGCATATCGTGCAGGTAGTCATCGGTGGTGATTTCGATATCCAGCCAGACGGGGGGATCTTGTTCGGCACCGCGCCACTGTTCCAGCTGGGCGGTGATGGCATCCAAATCGCCTTTCAGCACCGCCAGCGGCTGGGTGACAGGTACTTCCAGCGTCTCGACGGCGCGGAGTTTTCCCTCGCTGAAGCTCACCAGATGCACGGATTTGGCTTTGCCCGTTTCGTCAAAGCTGAGCGAAATAGGGGAGCCGCAGTAGCGGATGTGCTCGCTGCCGCCAATAACCTGCGCGCGGTGGATATGCCCGAGCGCAATGTAGTCGGCTGGCGGGAAGTTCTGCGCCGGAAAGGCGTCCAGCGTGCCGATATAGATGTCACGTACGGCGTCACTTTTACTGGCCCCGACTGTGGTGAGATGCCCGGTCGCAATCACCGGAATCGGCTGGTCGCCGCGCAGGGCGCAGGCATCGGCATGCTGCTGGTGATAATAGTCGGTGATGGCCTGCAAGAGATGCTGCTGCTTTTCAGCGCCCGATAGCCCCGCCTGGCTTTGCACGATGTCGCGCGGCCGTAAAAACGGTATCGGACACAGCACCGCCCCAGGCGACCCGTCGCGTTTTTTCAGGATTTGCGGGGCGTGCCCGGCGCTGGCGACGACGGTGGTATTGAGAAACGCCAGGATGTCGCGGGATTCATTCAGCGTCGCGACGGAATCGTGGTTGCCGGCGACTATCACCAGATGACAGCCGGTTTGCTGCAGATTCACCACGAAGCGGTTATATAGCTCGCGCGCATAGCTCGGCGGCGAGCCGGTATCAAAGATGTCACCCGCCACAATAATCGCGTCCACCTCGTGCGTCCGGGCCGTTTCCAGCAGCCAGCCCAGGAACGCTTCATGTTCAGCCGCACGGCTTTTGCTGTAAAAATTTTGACCCAGATGCCAGTCCGAGGTGTGAAGTATGCGCATAGCTGATCCGTGGCAAAAAAGAGAAAGCAGGATTATAAACGTTCAGAGAAGGGAAAATAACCGCTGTAATAAAACAACAGTTTGCCCGTTAACGTGGTACTGTTTTTCATAAATCTGTCATAAATCTGACGCATAATGGCGCCGAATTACAAACTTGTAACGTAAATAAGATAAGACAGGGCAAAGTATGGCGAGACGTATTCTGGTCGTAGAAGATGAAGCTCCAATTCGTGAAATGGTGTGCTTCGTGCTCGAACAAAATGGCTTCCAGCCGGTTGAAGCTGAAGATTATGACAGCGCAGTGAACCAGCTGAATGAACCCTGGCCCGATCTGATTCTGCTGGACTGGATGTTGCCCGGCGGCTCCGGACTGCAGTTTATCAAACACCTGAAGCGTGAAGCGCTGACCCGCGATATTCCGGTTGTGATGCTTACGGCGCGCGGAGAAGAAGAGGATCGCGTGCGCGGTCTGGAAACCGGCGCGGACGATTACATTACCAAACCGTTCTCCCCTAAAGAGCTGGTGGCCCGCATTAAAGCCGTAATGCGCCGCATCTCGCCGATGGCGGTGGAAGAGGTGATCGAAATGCAGGGACTGAGCCTTGATCCTACGTCTCACCGCGTGATGACCGGTGAAAATCCCCTCGATATGGGCCCTACCGAATTTAAACTCCTGCACTTCTTTATGACCCACCCGGAACGCGTGTACAGCCGCGAGCAGTTGCTGAATAACGTCTGGGGAACTAACGTGTATGTCGAAGACCGGACGGTTGACGTACATATTCGCCGCCTGCGAAAAGCACTGGAACTGAGCGGCCACGATCGCATGGTGCAGACGGTCCGCGGCACGGGTTATCGTTTTTCTACCCGTTTCTGAACAATGACAGGAGTGTGACGCGTGCTGGAACGTCTGTCATGGAAAAGGCTCGTCTTTGAACTGATCTTATGCTGTATTCCGGCCTTCATTCTGGGGGCCTTTCTTGGACACCTGCCGTGGTTTCTGCTGGCGTCGGTCACCGGGCTGCTCATCTGGCATTTCTGGAACCTGCTGCGCCTCTCATGGTGGCTGTGGGTTGACCGAAGCATGACGCCGCCGCCGGGAAGCGGCAGCTGGGAGCCGCTGCTGTACGGTTTGCATCAGATGCAGATGCGTAATAAAAAGCGCCGCCGCGAGCTGGGAAGCCTGATTAAGCGTTTTCGCAGCGGTGCGGAGTCGCTGCCGGATGCCGTGATTCTGACGACCGAAGAAGGGACGATCTTCTGGTGTAACGGCCTGGCGCAGCAGCTGCTGGGCCTGCGCTGGCCTGATGATAATGGACAGAATATCCTCAACCTTCTGCGTTATCCCGAGTTCACGCTGTACCTTAAAAAGCGTGACTTCACACGCCCGCACAATCTCAAGCTCAATAATGGTCGCCATCTGGAGATCCGCGTGATGCCCTACAGCGATAAGCAGTGGCTGATGGTGGCGCGCGATGTTACCCAGATGCACCAGCTGGAAGGGGCGCGTCGCAACTTCTTCGCCAACGTCAGCCACGAACTGCGAACCCCGTTGACCGTGCTGCAGGGCTACCTGGAGATGATGCAGGAGCAAACGCTGGAAGGCGCGCCGCGTGAAAAAGCGCTGCACACCATGCGCGAGCAAACGCACCGGATGGAAGGCCTGGTGAAGCAGCTGCTGACGCTCTCGAAGATTGAAGCGGCGCCAACGCTCGCGCTGAATGACACCATTGATGTCCCGATGATGCTGCGGCTCGTGGAGCGTGAAGCGCAGACGTTAAGCCACAAAAAGCATCACCTGACCTTTGACGTCGACAACACGCTGAAGGTGCTGGGCAGCGAAGATGAGCTGCGCAGCGCCATTTCCAACCTGGTGTATAACGCGGTGAATCATACGCCGGAGGGGACGGATATCGTGGTGCGCTGGCACCATGCCCCAACGGGGGCCGAGTTTAGCGTGGAGGATAATGGGCCGGGGATCGCGCCGGAGCATATTCCGCGTCTGACCGAGCGCTTCTACCGTGTGGATAAAGCGCGATCCCGGCAGACGGGCGGAAGCGGCCTGGGGCTGGCAATTGTGAAACACGCGGTCAATCACCATGAAAGCCGTCTCGATATTCATAGTACCCTGGGCAAGGGAACCCGCTTCAGCTTCGTTATCCCGGAACGATTAATTGCCAAAAAGATCGCCTGACGGCGGACGTGTCATTTTTCCTTTCCACGGGTCAGCCATCGCTGGCCCGTTTGCTTTGCAGTAAAGCGAAACGCGGATGAATTTTATACGGCTGGCTGTTTTTTGTTCGCATGATTAGCCATGGGTTTTTCTTATAAACAGCGTATTGTGCTGGTGCGTATTTTCATGCTGGCATATTGTTCTGGTTTTACGATCCCACCTTGCCTTTAAACGTTATAAGCGTTTAAATTGCGCCCCAGATACTGTCAGACCGACTGTATTTGCGTGGTAAATCGAAAAACTATTCTTCTCCACGCCAGGACGGGAGCATTTTCCGCTGAAATTGAGCAAATTTTCGGCTGTATCGTCCCGTCAGGGAGAACGAAAATCTCAATGTTTTCAACACCACATCCACAGGCAGTAAGGTTTTATGACCCATCACTTAAAATCGCGTGACATCATCGCGCTGGGCTTTATGACATTTGCGCTGTTCGTTGGCGCAGGCAACATCATTTTCCCTCCAATGGTTGGCTTACAGGCGGGTGAACACGTCTGGACCGCCGCGTTTGGTTTCCTGATTACTGCCGTGGGTCTGCCGGTGCTGACCGTCATCGCGCTGGCGAAAGTCGGCGGCGGTGTGGATAGCCTCAGCTCCCCGATCGGCAAAGTGGCAGGCGTTCTGCTGGCGACCGTCTGCTATCTGGCCGTGGGGCCGCTGTTTGCCACCCCGCGTACCGCTACCGTTTCCTTCGAAGTGGGGATTGCTCCCCTGACCGGTGACGGCGCGATGCCGCTGTTCATCTACAGCCTGATCTACTTCGCTATCGTGATTCTGGTTTCCCTCTATCCTGGCAAGCTGCTGGATACCGTGGGTAACTTCCTTGCTCCGCTGAAAATTGTGGCGCTGATTGTTCTGGCGGTAGCGGCTATCGTCTGGCCAGCGGGCCCGATTAGCGACGCGATGGACGCCTATAAAAACGCCGCGTTCTCTAACGGCTTTGTGAACGGCTACCTGACGATGGATACGCTGGGCGCGATGGTGTTTGGTATCGTGATCGTTAACGCCGCGCGTTCCCGCGGTGTGACCGAAGCGCGTCTGCTGACCCGCTATACCATCTGGGCCGGTCTGATGGCTGGCGTAGGGCTGACGCTGCTGTATCTGGCGCTGTTCCGCCTGGGCTCCGATAGCGCCATGCTGGTCGATCAGAACGCCAACGGTGCGGCTATCCTGCACGCCTACGTTCAGCACACCTTCGGCGGTGCGGGCAGTATGCTGCTGGCGGCGCTGATCTTCCTGGCCTGTCTGGTCACTGCGGTTGGCCTGACCTGCGCCTGCGCAGAGTTCTTTGCGCAGTATCTGCCGCTCTCTTACCGCACCCTGGTGTTTATCCTTGGCATCTTCTCTATGGCGGTGTCAAACCTCGGTCTGAGCCACCTGATTCAGGTCTCTATTCCGGTACTGACGGCGATTTATCCGCCGTGCATCGTGCTGGTTGTGCTGAGCTTCACCCGCCCGTGGTGGAACAACTCCTCACGAATTATTGCGCCAGCCATGTTTATCAGCCTGATTTTTGGTATCCTTGACGGGATTAAAGCATCAGCGTTCGCTGAAGTTCTGCCAGCCTGGACACAGCGTCTGCCGCTGTCCGAGCAGGGTCTGGCCTGGCTGATGCCTACCGTTGTTGCGCTGGTTCTGGCGATTATCTGGGACCGTGCTGCAGGGCGTCAGGTCGCATCGAACGCTCATTAATCAACGGCAACAAACTGTTTAACCACGGGGCTTAAGGCCCCGTGGTTTTTTGTTTTTTCGTGTTGAATGGCAAGATTTAAATGGAAAGCACTAACAAACTTAAACGTGGATTGAGCACGCGCCACATCCGCTTTATGGCGCTGGGCTCGGCTATCGGCACCGGTCTTTTTTATGGCTCGGCAGATGCCATCAAAATGGCCGGTCCCAGCGTGCTGCTGGCGTACATCATCGGCGGCGTGGCGGCGTATATCATCATGCGCGCCCTCGGCGAAATGTCGGTTCACAACCCCTCCGCCAGCTCATTCTCCCGCTATGCGCAGGAAAACCTCGGCCCGCTGGCCGGATTTATCACCGGCTGGACCTACTGCTTCGAAATCCTGATTGTGGCGATTGCCGACGTGACGGCGTTTGGCATTTATATGGGCGTCTGGTTCCCGGCGGTGCCGCACTGGATTTGGGTGCTGAGCGTGGTGCTGATCATTTGCGCCGTCAACCTGATGAGCGTGAAGGTGTTCGGCGAGCTCGAGTTCTGGTTCTCCTTCTTTAAGGTCGCGACCATCATCATCATGATTGTGGCCGGTTTCGGCATCATCATCTGGGGGATTGGCAACGGCGGGCAGCCGACCGGGATCCACAACCTCTGGAGCAACGGCGGCTTCTTCAGCAACGGCTGGCTCGGGATGGTCATGTCGCTACAGATGGTGATGTTCGCCTACGGCGGTATCGAGATTATCGGTATCACCGCCGGGGAAGCGAAAGACCCGGAGAAATCCATTCCGCGCGCCATAAACTCGGTACCGATGCGTATTCTGGTGTTCTACGTGGGTACGCTGTTCGTGATTATGTCTATCTACCCGTGGAACCAGGTGGGCACCAACGGTAGCCCGTTTGTCCTGACCTTCCAGCATATGGGCATTGCGTTTGCGGCCAGCATACTCAACTTTGTGGTGCTTACCGCGTCGCTTTCCGCGATCAACAGTGACGTCTTTGGCGTGGGCCGTATGCTGCACGGCATGGCGGAGCAGGGCAGTGCGCCGAAGGTGTTCGCCAAAACCTCGCGCCGCGGCACGCCGTGGGTGACCGTCGTGGTGATGACCGTTGCGCTGCTGTTCTCGGTTTACCTGAACTACATCATGCCGGAGAACGTCTTCCTGGTGATTGCGTCCCTGGCAACCTTCGCAACGGTATGGGTGTGGATCATGATCCTGCTGTCGCAGATTGCCTTCCGCCGTCGCCTGTCGCCGGATGAGGCGAAAGCGCTGAAGTTCAAAGTACCGGGCGGGGTGGCGACCACCGTCGTCGGGCTGATCTTCCTGGTGTTTATCATTGGCCTGATTGGCTACCATCCGGACACCCGCATTTCGCTATACGTGGGCTGCGCGTGGATTGTGCTGCTGCTGGTGGGCTGGGTGTTTAAATGCCGCCGCGACCGTCAGCTGGCTGAAGCGCAGTAACATCCTTTTCCCCTCTCCCCGTGGGAGAGGGTTAGGGTGAGGGCATCAGGACACACTGATGCCTCATCCCCCGTCCTCCTCCCCCAATAAATCACGTCATGGTGAGCTATCCTTAACCACCCTGTGGCAAGGTGACGTCAATTTCATCAAAGGGGATTCGTGATGTTAAACGCCTGGCACCTTCCGGTTGCCCCATTTGTTAAGCAAAACAAAGACAACCTTGTGATTACGCTCTGGCTGGCGGGGGAAAATCAGCCTGAACGCGTGACGCTTCGCGCCGAAATCGATAACGAAGAGACCGGGCTGAAAATGCACAAGCTGCGCAGTCAGCCTCAGCCGGGGATCACCGCCTGGCGGGCGAATATCGACCTGCGTAGCGGACAGCCGCGCCGCCGCTACAGCTTTAAGCTTTTGTGGAACAACCGCCAGCTGTGGTTTACCCCGCAGGGGTTTAGCCGTTTCCCGCCCGCACGGCTGGAGCAGTTTGCGGTCGATTACCCGGATAACGGCCCGCAGTGGGTTAACGATCAGGTCTTTTACCAGATTTTCCCGGACCGCTTTGCGCGCAGCGAAAAGCGCACCGAGCAGCAGGATAAGGTTTATTACCACCACGCGGCGGGTCACGACGTCATTATGAAAGCGTGGGATGACCCGGTGACGGCGCAGGCGGGCGGATCGACCTTCTACGGCGGCGATCTCGACGGCATCAGCGAAAAGCTGCCGTACCTGAAAAAACTGGGCGTGACGGCGCTGTATCTCAACCCGGTGTTTAAGGCCCCGAGCGTACACAAATACGATACCGAAGATTATCGCCACGTTGACGCGCAGTTTGGCGGTGACGAGGCGCTGCTGCGTCTGCGTAATAACACCCAAAACGAAGGCATGCGCCTCATTCTTGACGGCGTGTTCAACCACAGCGGAGATTCGCACGCCTGGTTTGACCGCCATAACCAGTCGATGGGCGGGGCATGCCATAACCCGGATTCGCCGCAGCGCGGCTGGTACAGCTTTAACGAGGAGGGCCGTGCGCTGGACTGGCTGGGCTACCCGAGCCTGCCGAAGCTGGATTTCCAGTCGCCAACGCTTGTGAACGAGATTTACGGCGGGGAAAACAGCATCGTGCGTCACTGGCTGAAGGTGCCGTGGAATATGGATGGCTGGCGCCTGGACGTGGTGCATATGCTCGGCGAAGCGGGCGGGGCGCGGGAAAACCTTCAGCACGTCGCCGGGATTACGCGCTCGGCAAAAGCGGCCCAGCCGGAGGCGTTCGTCTTTGGCGAGCACTTTGGCGACGCGCGCCAGTGGCTGCAGAACGATGCGGAAGATGCGGCGATGAACTATCGCGGCTTTACCTTCCCGCTGTGGGGATTCCTCGCTAACACCGATATCTCCTACGATCCGAATCATATCGACGCTGAAACCTGCATGGCGTGGATGGAGAACTACCGCGCCGGCCTGTCGCATCAGCAGCAGCTGCGGATGTTTAACCAGCTCGATAGCCACGATACCGCGCGCTTTAAATCCCTGCTCGGCAAGGATGTCGCGCGTCTGCCGCTGGCGGTGACATGGCTCTTCACCTGGCCGGGCGTACCGTGCATCTACTACGGAGACGAAGTGGGGCTGGACGGCAACAACGATCCGTTCTGCCGCAAAACCTTCCCGTGGGAGCCAGCGAAGCAGGACAAGGTGCTGTTCAGCCTGTATCAGCGGCTGGCGAAGCTGCGTAAGCAGAGTCTCGCCCTGCGCTACGGCGGCTGTCAGGTGGTGTACGCCCACGATAACGTGGTGGTGTTTGCTCGCGTCTATAACCAGCAGCGCGTGCTGGTGGCGATCAACCGGGGCGAGGCCTGCGAAGTGGTGCTGGATGATTCACCGCTGCTGAAGGTGGCTGCGTGGAAGAGCAAAGAGGGCAAGGCGACGATACAGGACGGCGTGCTGGCGCTGCCTGCGGTATCCGCGACGATCTGGTTCGGCAGTTAAGACCTGTTAATGTTTCCACCTTTTAAGATGGCGCAAATGCAACGATTTGTGTCAATCTTAACGGATCGTTTACGGTGAAGGTGGAAACATGGACGAGCTTTACATCCTTGGCTGTTTATTCCTGGTTTTTGCGCTGCTGGTTGCGCCCGTGCTTGCGGTTATCGGGTTTAATCGAAGTACGGCAGCGCGGCAGGAGATTGCCCGGCTGCGCCAGCGCATAGAGGCGCTTGAGCAGCGCGGCGTACCTGAGAATGCGCCGGAACCGGTGCAGGCCACCGCGCGGGTCCCTGTAACCGCGCCGGTTGTAGAGGACGCCCCCGCGCCTGTCGACCCCTGGCGCCCCGATATTCCCGCTGCGGTGGCAGAACCCGCTCCGGCCCCTGCGCCAGCGGCAAAACAGCCTTCAGCCTTTGGCGGCATCCTGACGTCGCTTGCGCGCTGGTTCATGCAGGGTAATCCGCTGGCGAAGCTTGGGATCCTGCTGCTCTTCCTCGGTCTTTCATTCCTGCTGCGCTATACCGTCGAGCATTCCCTGTTCCCGCTTGAGCTGCGCCTCGTGGCAACCGCGCTGTTTGCCATTGTTTTGCTGGCAGTCGGGTGGCGGCTGAGGCACAGGCAGCGCGTCTATGCGCTGATCCTCCAGGGCGGAGCGACCGGCGTGCTCTACCTGACGGTGTTTGGCGCCTTCCGGCTCTGGCAAATGCTGCCGATGACGCTGGCCTTTGCGCTTCTGGTGGTGATCTGCGCGGCAAGCGTCGGGCTGGCGGTGCTGCAGAAGGCGCTGAGCCTTGCCATGCTGGCGAGCCTCGGCGGCTATCTTGCGCCGCTGCTCTTGTCTACCGGGGGCGGCAGCTTTGTCGCGCTGTTCTCTTTCTATCTCCTGCTTTCCATCGGCATTCTCGCTATCAGCATCTGGCAGCACTGGCGCGAGCTGAATCTGCTCGGGCTGTTGTTCACCTTCGGCGTGGGCGGCCTGTGGGGGCTGAATGACTACCAGCCTGAAGATTATTGGATCTGCCAGCTGTTCCTGATTGCCAATACGCTGATATTCGGCGTGCTGAGCGTGGCGCTGTCGCTGCGGGCGCAGGAGAAAGGGAAGCAGATTATTGACGGCGTGCTGCTGTTTGCCCCGCCGCTCATCGGCTTCGGGATGCAGTACGGCATGACCCGGCACTGGGAATATGGCCCGGCGCTGAGCGCGCTGGGCTACGGCGCATTTTATCTCACCCTCGCGTACCTCGCGCTGCGGCGCTATCCCTCCCTCGGACGGCCGCTGGTCATGGCGGCGCTGGCCATCGGCGGCGGGTTCGCCACGCTCGCCATTCCGCTGGCGCTGTCGGCGCGCTGGACGGCGATGGCCTGGGCGCTGGAAGGGGTGGGCATCCTCTGGCTGGGCGTGCAGCAACACCAGCGTCGCATGAGCTATAGCGGGACGGCGCTGATGGTGCTGGCGCTCGGCAGCGCGCTGTGGGCGCAAACCAACGGCGTTACGTCGCTGAGCCTGCTTCTTATCTTCGCCATCCTCAGCCTTTGCTGGCTGGCTGCGGCCTGGCTGTGGCGGACTCTCTTCCTGCCGGTCAGCTGGGCGCTGCTGGCTGGCGGGTTGCTGTTCTGGCTCGTGGCGCTATTGGGCGCGTCGCGGCTGGCGCTGACGAAAGAATTACCGGTTCTGGCGGGCGTGCTGGCGCTGACGGCGGCGTCGGTCTGGGGCTGGCGGCATGTCGCTGCTCGCCTGGCGTGGCGGGAGCTGGATGCCAGCAAATGGCTGCTGTGGCCAGTTATGCTGCTGATGGTGGGGTATCAGCTCTGGCATCAGCAGATCGTTTCCGCCGGCTGGTCAAACCTGGCCTGGTGCGTTGCGCTTCCTGCCGCGCTGATGCTGCTGCGGCGCGACGGTGAAAGACTTCTGCCGCGCATCGCGATGGGGCTGCATCTGTCGCTGTTCTGGATGATTTTACTGGCGCTGGCCGCCGAGCTTTACTGGTTTGCCCGGTCCCTGCCGTGGGGCATGGCGGCCTGGGGCAGCGGTTTAGCGATGGCAGCAGGCGGCGGGGTGATTATGGCGCTCTCTGCAGCCGTACGGCGTCGCGTATGGCCTTTCCGGGAGTGGCCTGCGCTCTACGCCTGCCTGGCACCGATTCCCGTAGTCGTGGCGCTGCTGGTATTGCTGGTAGCGACCAATTTCCAGGACGGCGTGGTCTATCGTCAGACCTGGCTACCGCTGGTAAACCCGCTTGAGGAAGGCGCGGCGTTCGCGTTGCTGGGGCTGGTCGTCTTTTATCGGGCTGTGGATCGTTACTATCCGGAGTGGCTCTCGCAGGCCCGCCCGTGGCCTGCCGTCGCGATTATGGCGTTTGGCTTCTGGTGGCTAAACGGCGCGCTGATGCGCGCCCTGGCCTGGTACGGCGACGTGGCCTGGAATATGGCATCGCTGTGGGATTCGCGTCTTATCCAGACCAGCTTTGCCCTGTTCTGGATGCTGAGCGCGCTGGTTGTCATGATCCATGCCACCCGTCGGGCTTCCCGGCAGGAGTGGCTCTGCGGCGCCGCACTGCTGGGTGTGGTAATGGTTAAACTGATGCTGGTGGACAGCGCGGGCGGAGGCGGTCTGTCGCGCGCGGTGGCGTTTATCGGCGTGGCGATACTGGTTCTTATCGTGGGGTATTTCTCACCGCTGCCGCCCAAAACAGGAGATGAAAAATGAAATGGATGAAAGCGGTAGCCTGTACCGCGCTGCTGGCGCTTTCCGGCCCGGCGTTCTGCGACGAGGGGCAAACGGAATCGCCCCGGGACTATGCTTTTGGTCTTTCACTCGATACGTCCGTTTCTTCCCGGTGGTATCGGGTGATGCTGCCGCTCGCCGTCTATGAGCAAAGCACGTCGCCGGATCTGCGTGATGTTCGCGTCTTTAACCAGTCGGGCGAGCCGGTTCCCTTCAGCCTGGTCAGTGCGACGCGTCCGCAGGCGCCAGTGCAATCCACCGCGCTGCGCCTCTTCCCGCTGGACGCCTCACCGCTTGCGGCTTCGCGAGGATCCGGCGATAGCGATAAGATCCTGCTCCGCTCCGCAAACGGCGTTGAGATTGTGCTGGAGGGGCAAAAAGCCGCCGCAGCCGGGCAACATTATCTGCTGACCCTGCCGGAGCAGGCGACGGGGGAGATCGCCATATCCCAGCTGCAGCTGCTCTGGAATACCCCGCAGACGCCGTGGCAGGGAACGGCATCGGTCTATTACAGCGAAGATCTTAAGCGCTGGTATACCCTGCGCGAAGAGATGCCGCTGCTGGACGTCGCCAGCGGTAAGGATCGCCTTAAGCTCGATCGGGTCGATACCGATACGGTTTTATCTCCCGATGCGAATCGCTATCTCATGGTGGTGCTGAATGCGCAGAGCCAGGGAATAACCTTGACCGGCGTAAACGCAATCAGCGCACCTGCCCAGGCGGCCCCGGAAGCGGTCAATCTTGAAGGGAAAGGGGAGCAGCTATCGACAAGCGAAGCGCTGTGGCACTGGGCGCGCCCGCAGCCGCTGAGTGCTGTCAGCATCTCACTGAATGGCGATGGCGTCCTTCCCGTGGAGATCGCGTGGCGGAGTACGGAAAAAGACGCATGGCATCCCCTGAAGAAAGAGGTTCTTTACCGTCTTGACGGAAAAACGTCGCCACCGGTTTCGCTTAACGGGGGCCTGGTGCAGGCCGTAAAAATCACGACGCTGAATGCGCGTCTGCCAGAATACCTGCCGGGCGTCACGGGACATCGTGACCGCTATGACCTGGTGTTCAACGCGCAGGGGAAAGCGCCGTACGTGCTCGCCTGGGGCAACGGCGCCGCAAAGCCAGCACAGGTGGAGCCTGACATGCTGATCCCAGCCGATCTGCGCAAGACCTATGATATGGCGAACCTGCCGCAGGCCGACATTGTGGATGATGTTGCGTTAGGCGGTGAGGGGCGTCTGACCGCCACCTCTGCGGCCGATCGGGCGAGCTGGATGAACGCCCAGCTGGTGTGGGGCGTGCTGATTGCGGGCGTGATTCTGCTGGCGGGCATGGCCTGGCGCATCTGGCGAGAGACGCAGCGTAAGGCATAAAAAAAGGCCCGCATTAGCGGGCCTTTCTCGTAAACCGTGCCGATTACAGGCTGGATACGTTCTCAGACAGGTATTTAGCCACGCCGTCTGGGGAAGCAGCCATACCTTCTTTACCTTTTTCCCACTGAGCCGGGCACACTTCGCCGTGCTCTTCGTGGAACTGCAGCGCGTCAACCATGCGCAGCATTTCGTCAATGTTACGACCCAGCGGCAGATCGTTCACAACCTGGTGACGAACGATGCCGTTCGCGTCGATCAGGAAGGAACCACGCAGCGCAACGCCAGCGTCCGGATGTTCGATACCGTAAGCCTGCTGGATTTCGCGTTTGATGTCCGCAACCATTGCGTATTTCACCGCACCGATGCCGCCTTTGTCGACAGGGGTGTTACGCCATGCGTTGTGTACAAATTCAGAGTCGAAGGAGACGCCAACAACTTCCACGCCACGCTTCTGGAATTCTTCATAACGTTTGTCGAATGCGATCAGCTCAGACGGGCAAACGAAAGTGAAGTCCATTGGCCAGAAGAACAGAACGGTCGCTTTACCGTTGGTGTGCTGTTTGAAGTTGAAGTTTTCAACGATTTCACCGTTGCCCAGAACTGCTGCAGCTGTAAAATCCGGAGCCGGACGAGTTACCAGAACCATATGATTCTCCTGTAGATACTAAGGTTATTTGGAACGCAACGCGAGCCAGTATAGAGAGTGTTCATGGATAAGACAAAGAGGTGGTGACAATCGTTCCGCCAGCTTTTACCTATCAATGCGAATTCTGTCAGAGCTGTTTGTTTTTCGCCTGCGCCATCATGCGCGGGTAAAACTGCCAGAAACGCGTTTCCAGCGCATCGTAATGCTCATCCAGGTCATGCCAGGAATCCCGCAGCGCATCCAGGCGCGGGCGACGGCTCGCCATCCCGTTCAGCACATTCTGAATGAAATCCATCTCGCGATAGCGCTCCAGCCAGCGTTCCGACCACAGATAGTTATTGAGATTCACAAAGCGCGGCGGTGAGTCGGGCAGAATGATCGACACCTGCTGGTGGGCATAACGCACAAACGCCGGCAAGGGCATCTCCGGCGACAGCTGTTCCCAGTGGCGCGACAGGAAGTGATCCCACATCACGTCGAGCGTGATTGGCGCAACGCGGCGCGTTTCAGGGCGGAACCACGCTTTGGCTTCCGTCACTTCCGGCAGCTTATCCGTCAGCACGTCGATGCGGCGGTGCATAAAAATTCCGTCGACGACCTCAGGGGAATAGTCCTCTGCGGGGTTGCCGCGTACGAAATCGGCCAGCAAATTGCCCGACAGGGAGCTGTCAGCGAGGTGCGCGAGATGCAGGTGAGCGAGAAAATTCATGCGTTTTATTTGTCCGGGGGCGGCTAGTTGTTGCAGCAAAAGGGTGTGAGCACTAGACTATGCCGCCTGTTTTTAAGTCACGAGTATACGTCATGCGCGTCGCCGATTTCTCCTTTGAACTACCTGAATCCCTGATTGCTCACTATCCCATGCCTGAGCGCAGCAGCTGTCGCTTACTGTCACTGGATGGGCCAACGGGCGAGCTGACGCACGGTACTTTCACCGATTTGCTCGACAAGCTCAACCCTGGCGATCTGCTGGTCTTTAACAATACCCGCGTGATCCCGGCGCGCCTGTTTGGCCGTAAAGCCAGCGGCGGCAAAATTGAAGTGCTGGTCGAACGTATGCTCGATGATAAACGTATTCTGGCACATATTCGCGCTTCTAAGGCGCCGAAGCCGGGCGCTGAACTGCTGCTGGGCGATGATGAGAGCATCAAGGCGACCATGACCGCGCGCCACGATGCGCTGTTTGAGGTGGAGTTCAACGACGAGCGCACGGTGCTCGATATCCTGAACGCCATCGGCCACATGCCGCTGCCGCCGTACATTGAGCGTCCGGACGAAGAGGCCGACCGCGAGCTGTATCAGACCGTCTACAGCCAGAAGCCGGGTGCCGTCGCTGCGCCAACCGCGGGCCTGCATTTTGATGAGCCGCTGCTGGAAAAACTGCGTGCGAAGGGCGTTGAGATGGCGTTCGTGACGCTGCACGTCGGCGCGGGAACCTTCCAGCCGGTGCGCGTGGACAGCATTGAAGATCACATCATGCACTCTGAGTATGCCGAAGTGCCTCAGGACGTGGTGGACGCGGTGCTGGCGGCGAAGGCGCGCGGTAGCCGCGTCGTTGCTGTCGGTACGACATCGGTACGCTCACTCGAGAGCGCCGCGCAGGCGGCGAAAAACGGTCTTATCGAGCCGTTCTTTGGCGATACGCAGATCTTTATTTACCCGGGCTACCAGTACAAAGTAATTGACGCACTGGTGACCAACTTCCATCTGCCTGAATCGACGCTGATTATGCTGGTTTCCGCATTCGCGGGTTATCAGCATACGATGAATGCATACAAGTCTGCGGTAGAACAAAAATATCGCTTTTTTAGCTACGGGGACGCGATGTTTATCACGTACAATCCGCTGGCTTTGAATGAGCGTGTCGGGGAATAAGTCCGCGGCACCGTTTTACAACGTTGGACTGTTTTTCTGACGTCGGAGAAAAAATGAAATTTGAACTCGATACCACCGACGGTCGCGCGCGTCGCGGTCGCCTGGTGTTTGATCGCGGCGTGGTGGAAACCCCCGCGTTTATGCCTGTGGGCACGTACGGCACCGTCAAAGGGATGACGCCGGAAGAAGTTGAAGCCACCGGCGCGCAGATTATCCTCGGCAACACCTTCCACCTGTGGCTGCGTCCGGGTCAGGAGATCATGAAGCTCCACGGCGACCTGCACGATTTCATGCAGTGGAAAGGTCCAATCCTGACCGACTCAGGCGGCTTCCAGGTCTTCAGCCTGGGCGATATCCGCAAGATCACCGAGCAGGGCGTTCACTTCCGTAACCCGATCAATGGCGATCCGATTTTCCTCGATCCAGAAAAATCGATGGAGATTCAGTACGATCTCGGCTCTGACATCGTGATGATCTTCGACGAGTGTACGCCGTACCCGGCCGACTGGGATTACGCTAAGCGTTCCATGGAGATGTCTCTGCGCTGGGCGAAGCGTAGCCGTGACCGTTTTGACTCCCTGAATAACAAAAATGCGCTGTTCGGCATTATCCAGGGCAGTGTTTACGAAGATTTACGCGATATCTCTGTTAAAGGTCTGGTAGAGATAGGTTTTGATGGCTACGCTGTCGGCGGTTTGGCTGTGGGTGAGCCGAAGGAAGACATGCATCGCATTCTGGAGCATGTTTGCCCGCAAATCCCTGCGGATAAACCACGATACCTGATGGGCGTGGGTAAACCAGAAGATCTGGTTGAAGGCGTACGCCGCGGCATTGATATGTTCGACTGCGTTATGCCAACCCGCAACGCGCGTAACGGTCATTTGTTCGTTACCGATGGCGTGGTGAAAATCCGTAACGCGAAGCATAAGAGTGACACCAGCCCGCTCGATTCCGAGTGCGATTGCTATACTTGTCGCAATTATTCTCGCGCCTATCTGCATCATCTCGATCGTTGCAACGAGATTCTGGGCGCGCGTCTCAATACCATTCATAATCTTCGTTATTATCAGCGCCTAATGGCTGGTTTACGTAAGGCTATCGAAGAGGGTAAATTAGAGAGCTTCGTGACCGATTTTTACCAACGTCAGGGGCGGGATGTTCCACCGTTGAACGTTGATTAATTTTATAATGAGGGAATTTGAATGAGCTTTTTTATTTCTGATGCGGTAGCGGCAACAGGTGCTCCAGCGCAGGGCAGCCCGATGTCTCTGATTCTGATGCTGGTTGTGTTCGGTCTGATCTTCTACTTCATGATCCTGCGTCCACAGCAGAAGCGCACCAAAGAGCACAAGAACCTGATGAACTCCATTGCGAAAGGCGATGAAGTGCTGACTAACGGTGGTCTGGTCGGTCGCGTAACCAAAGTGGCTGAAAACGGCTACATTGCTATCGCCCTGAACGACACCACTGAAGTGGTCATCAAACGTGACTTCGTAGCTGCCGTTCTGCCGAAAGGCACCATGAAGGCGCTGTAATCCCAACTTTTCCCAAAGGGAACTGCCGTGTTAAACCGTTATCCTTTGTGGAAGTACATCATGCTGGTCGTCGTGATTCTCGTCGGCCTGCTGTACGCGCTTCCCAACCTGTATGGTGAGGATCCGGCTGTTCAAATCACTGGCGCGCGCGGTGTCGCCGCCAGTGAGCAAACGCTGATCCAGGTCCAGAAAACGTTACAAGAAGAAAAAATTACCGCTAAGTCTGTGGCTCTGGAAGAGGGTGCAATTCTTGCTCGCTTCGACACCACCGACACGCAGCTCCGCGCTCGCGAAGCGCTGATGGGCGTGCTGGGTGACAAATACGTCGTGGCGCTTAACCTTGCCCCTGCAACCCCGCGTTGGCTGGCTGCAATGAAAGCAGAGCCAATGAAACTCGGTCTTGACCTGCGTGGCGGCGTTCACTTCCTGATGGAAGTGGATATGGATACCGCGCTCGGCAAGCTGCAGGAACAGAATATCGACAGCCTGCGCAGCGATCTGCGTGATAAAGGCATCGCTTACACCACCGTGCGTAAAGAAGATAACTACGGCATGAGCATCACGTTCCGCGACAGTGCGGCGCGCGATCAGGCTGTAGATTACTTGACCCAACGTCACCGTGACCTGGTGATCTCCTCGCAGGGCAGCAACCAGCTGCGCGCGGTGATGACCGATGCGCGCCTGAAAGAAGCGCGTGAATATGCCGTACAGCAGAACATCAACATTCTGCGTAACCGTGTAAACCAGCTGGGTGTGGCTGAGCCGCTGGTACAGCGTCAGGGTGCTGACCGTATCGTGGTTGAACTGCCGGGTATCCAGGACACTGCGCGTGCGAAAGAGATTCTGGGTGCGACCGCAACCCTGGAATTCCGTCTGGTGAACTCCAACGTCGATCAGTCCGCTGCCGCAGCAGGGCGTATTCCGGGTGACTCCGAAGTGAAACAGACCCGCGAAGGTCAGCCAGTTGTGCTGTACAAACGCGTGATTCTGACCGGTGATCACATCACCGACTCCACGTCGAGCCAGGACGAATACAACCAGCCGCAGGTTAACATCTCGCTGGATAGCGCGGGTGGTAACATCATGTCTAACTTCACCAAGGACAACATCGGCAAGCCGATGGCGACCCTGTTCGTGGAGTACAAAGACAGCGGTAAGAAAGATGCAAACGGTCGTGCGGTGCTGGTGAAAGAGGAAGAGGTGATTAACATCGCAAACATCCAGTCTCGTCTGGGTAACAGCTTCCGTATTACCGGTATCAACAACCCGAACGAAGCGCGTCAGCTCTCCTTGCTGCTGCGTGCCGGTGCGCTGATTGCGCCAATTCAGATTGTTGAAGAACGTACCATTGGTCCAACGCTGGGTATGCAAAACATTCAGCAGGGCCTGGAAGCGTGTCTG
This sequence comes from Enterobacter sp. 3U4, assembly GCF_057224565.1. NCBI lineage: Bacteria > Pseudomonadati > Pseudomonadota > Gammaproteobacteria > Enterobacterales > Enterobacteriaceae > Enterobacter > Enterobacter sp. 3U4. The sequence goes on along the minus strand of NZ_CP136665.1, from coordinate 2,974,922 downwards.
GCCGGTCTGGTGGTCTCTATCCTCTTCATGATCTTCTTCTATAAGAAGTTTGGTCTGATTGCGACCTCCGCGCTGATCGCCAACCTGGTGCTGATTATCGGCATTATGTCCCTGCTGCCGGGGGCGACGCTGACCATGCCGGGGATTGCGGGTATCGTTCTGACCCTTGCGGTGGCGGTTGACGCCAACGTACTGATTAACGAACGTATCAAAGAAGAGTTGAGTAACGGTCGCTCTGTTCAGCAGGCGATTGACGAAGGCTATAAAGGCGCGTTCAGCTCCATCTTCGATGCGAACGTAACAACACTGATTAAGGTTCTTATCCTGTATGCAGTGGGTACTGGCGCTATCAAAGGCTTTGCGATTACAACCGGTATCGGTGTCGCAACGTCAATGTTTACCGCTATTGTCGGCACCCGTGCCATCGTGAACCTGCTGTACGGCGGCAAGCGCGTCAAAAAGCTGTCTATCTGAGGAGTGCGTTGTGGCACAGGAATATACTGTTGAACAATTGAACCACGGCCGTAAAGTCTGGGACTTTATGCGCTGGGACTACTGGGCCTTCGGCATTTCAGGTTTCCTGCTGATTCTGTCCATCGTCATTATGGGCGTGAAAGGCTTTAACTGGGGGCTCGATTTTACCGGTGGTACGGTCATCGAGATCTCCCTGGAAAAACCGGTCGATATGGACCAGATGCGCGAATCGCTGCAGAAAGCGGGCTTTGAAGAACCGCTGCTGCAGAACTTCGGCAGCAGCCGTGACATCATGGTACGTATGCCGCCGGTGCACGATGCCAACGGCAGCCAGGAGCTGGGCAGTAAGGTTGTTAGCGTGATTAACGAAACAACCAGCCAGAATGCGGCTGTTAAGCGTATTGAGTTCGTCGGCCCAAGCGTGGGTGCTGACCTGGCGCAGACCGGTGCCATGGCGCTGTTGGTGGCGCTGATCTCCATCCTGGTGTACGTCGGTTTCCGCTTTGAGTGGCGACTGGCGGCCGGTGTGGTTATCGCCCTGGCGCACGACGTGGTGATCACCATGGGCATACTGTCGCTGTTCCACATTGAGATTGACCTGACGATCGTGGCATCCCTGATGTCCGTTATCGGTTACTCACTGAACGACAGTATCGTGGTATCTGACCGTATTCGTGAAAACTTCCGTAAGATCCGTCGCGGTACGCCGTACGAAATCTTTAACGTGTCGTTGACCCAGACGCTGCACCGTACCTTGATCACCTCCGGTACCACTTTGATGGTGATCCTGATGCTGTTCCTCTTCGGTGGTCCGGTACTGGCAGGCTTCTCGCTCACCATGCTGATCGGTGTCACCATCGGTACGGCGTCGTCTATCTACGTCGCGTCCGCACTGGCACTGAAACTCGGCATGAAGCGTGAGCACCTGCTCCAGCAGAAAGTCGAGAAAGAAGGGGCGGATCAGCCGTCCATTCTGCCGTAAGGCGACGTTTAGCGCGTTATCGAAATCCCGGTCAGTTGACCGGGATTTTTTTTATCTGCTCCTGACAAACACTCCTGACAGTATGCTGTCAGGAGCCCAGTCGTAGACTCCTTCTGAACCCAAACAACAGGCAGGAGGATGTATGAAAAGCGTCATTAACTGGTTTGAAATTCCGGTTTCGGATATGGATCGCGCCATCAAATTTTATGAGCCGGTGATGCAGATCGCGCTGCGTCGCGAGAAAATGGACTGTGCGGAGCTGGCGGTTTTCCCGCATGAGGATCCGGGTACCGGCGGGGCGCTGGCAAAATTTGACGGCGTTACACCGTCTTTGCAGGGCGCTATTATTTACCTGCATACTGACAATCTGGCGGCCACGCTCGATCGCATCGCCTCTGCGGGTGGCGAATGCGTTTTTGGCCCACTGGAACTGCCGCATGGCATTGGCACTATCGCATTGTTTACCGACAGCGAAGGTAACCGCGTCGGCCTCCATCAACCTGCCTGAGAGCGGCCTAAGATATGACCCGACGCGCTGACCGTTTGTTTCAGATTGTGCAGATCCTGCGGGGCAGGCGTCTGACAACGGCAGCGCATCTGGCGGACCGGCTTGGCGTGTCCGAGCGCACGGTCTATCGCGATATCCGTGACCTGTCGCTTTCCGGCGTACCGGTGGAAGGTGAGGCGGGGAGCGGATATCGGCTGATGTCGGGTTTTGACCTGCCGCCGCTGATGCTGACAAATAAGGAGTCAGAGGCGCTGATCGTCGCGATTCGCCTGCTCAAAACCTGGGGAGGGGAATCGCTGTCGCGCGAGCTGGAGTCGGCTCAGGAGAAGGTGCTGGCTATCCTGCCCGAGGAGAGTCGTCGAAAGGCGGAGCAGACGCGGATTTACGCCCCGGACTTTTGCATGCAAAGCCACTCCCGCAGTGATTTTGACATGATTCATCAGGCGATTTCCGCCCAGCGCGTACTGGCGTTACATTACCGCGATGAAGCCGGACAGCTCTCAAAGCGCGAGGTTCAGCCGCTGGGCTTGTTCTTCTGGGGGGAGCGCTGGCTGCTGGCGGCGTGGTGCGAAAGGCGCGATGACTATCGCTGTTTCCGGCTCGACCGGTGCCTCAATATTGTCCAGACGGAGAGGCGGTTTAGTGAGAGTGCGGACAGGTCTTTGGCGGATTTTTTGCGGAAGGTTAAGCAGTAAAAAGCCAGCTCTTGAGCTGGCTTTTTTGCCCGACGGCGCTGCGCTTGCACGGGCCTACAGGTTTTGTAGGCCGGGTAAGGCGTAGCCGCCACCCGGCACCAACCACAAGGTTAGAAGTTATAACCTACAACCAGGTAGCCACCCCAACCGGTAGAGCGGACGCTGAAGTCGCCGTTGCCGAAGTTCAGGCTCGCGTCGTCGTTCCACTGACCACCGTTGTGCCAGTAACGCGCAACTACAGAGTAGTGCCAGTGATCGTAGTTCAGCGCCAGAATGTGGCTGGAGGCGATGGAGTCGTTGGTGCGCGCTTTCTTACCGTTCAGGTCGCGGAAGTCGTTGTCGCCCAGATCTGAACCCCAGTCAAAGTTGGTGAAGCCGATATAGCTCAGGTTGCCGCCCCACAGCTGGGTAATTGGCACAAAGTATTTAACTTTGAAACGGTAGCCATCCCACTCGTTTTCGTTCGCGGCACCGTAGTTCTGCCACTGGTACTTAGCATACACGTTCAGAGACAGGCTCATTGGCAGGCCGGTATCGATGTCCGTCCCCAGACCCATGTACCAGGTGCTCTGGCGACCGGACTTGTTGCGGCCCATGTCGTAGATGTAGTTGTTTGCGAAGTACCACTCTTTGAACGGACCAAACGCCAGGCTGGTACCGGTCAGTTTATCAATAGAGAAGCGTGGTTCAATTTCCATGAACAGTGGGGAACCGTGGTTCCAGATACCTTTCGCGTCGGTGTTACCACCAAAGAAGACCGGTGCATCCATATAGCCGTAGAAATCAAACCAGTCTTTCTTGGCGAACGCTTCGTATTCCAGGTAGGTATCGTTGCGGATCTGTGGTCCGAAACGGGTGTGGTAGCTGCCGACCACGTTAACGCTCTGGTGCCACCAGTCGGAGAGGTATTGAGGTTTATCGTTTTCCGCTGCGTTAACAGTGAAAGAGGAAGAAAGTGCCAGCACGGCGCCAGCTGCGAGTAATGTTTTTTTCATAATCATGCCACTGATTGAAATTCCCTTCCGGGAGTGAAAAATGCGCGAATTGCGTTTCTAAATATTTCGTGTTTCTGCGGTGCCTATTATAGGAATCCCTGCTCACAAAAATATGTGTTGTTTCACATATCTCTCACACGCGTAATCGATTGCGTTCACGTTTGCGTACTTTAAACGGGCGGGATTGTAGCGGCAATCATTTATGTTGCCAATCCATACGAAATGTAAATGTTAGCGGAGTGACATTACACTCCGCTAAAAGAGGGGTTACTGCGCGGCGGGTTGGATATCGTGAATGCGGATGAAACCCAGCTGCTCCGGAGTGAGTCCGTTAAGCTGCAGCGGAATGTCAACGTCGCTTGGAGCCAGCACGCTGGCCGGTGCGGTGAACAGCTGACTATTAACATTCACCTCCTGGTAGCTCTCAGTAGTGCCCTGGATCTGGCCCCATTCGACTGTACCACTGAAGGCTGGCAACGGATCGTTGGATTCGCCCTGAATGCGCAATGTTGCGCGAGTACCATCTGCATTCGCCGCCACATTCACCAGAGACATTTTTAGCGTGCCGATCTGACTATTGAGGCGCGCAGGCGTATTCGCCCCCGGCAGCAGATAAACCCCGCTGCTGGATTTGGCATTCAGCGCGTTTTGCTGGGTGATCTTCACCGTTTCTTTGTTTAGTTTGTCCATCGCCGTATTGAGCGTATTCACGCTCTGTTTCATCTGGCGGACTTCGGTTTGCTGTGCACAGGCGCTAAGGGTGAAGAGGCTCCCCACCAGCAAAATTTTCAGGTAACGTCTTGTCATTGCGTTTATTTCCTTGAAATAACGGATCGCCTTAATGGTAGCCAGCATCATCGCGTCAGACATAGATCCTTTATCTCAAAAAGCTCTTCCTTTGTTGTCAGGCCAGATCAGGGTAAAATGAAAATTAGTTAACCACATAACAGGGATACCGTATGCATTGCCCATTCTGCTCCGCTGTGGATACCAAAGTCATCGACTCTCGTCTTGTGGGCGAAGGGTCATCCGTACGCCGTCGTCGGCAGTGTCTGGTGTGCAACGAGCGTTTTACGACCTTTGAGGTTGCAGAGCTGGTAATGCCGCGCGTGGTAAAAAGCAACGACGTGCGCGAGCCGTTTAACGAAGAGAAACTGCGCAGCGGGATGCTGAAGGCTCTGGAAAAACGTCCCGTCAGCGCAGACGACGTGGAGATGGCGTTAAACCACATAAAATCTTACCTTCGTGGTTTGGGTGAGCGTGAGGTGCCGAGCAAAATGATCGGCAATCTGGTGATGGAGCAGCTGAAAAAGCTCGATAAGGTCGCCTATATCCGCTTCGCCTCGGTCTACCGCAGCTTCGAAGACATCAAAGAGTTTGGCGAAGAGATCGCCCGCTTACAGGATTAAGCTCATGCAGGATGAGATTTACATGGCGCGAGCCATGAAGCTGGCGCAGCGCGGTCGTTTTACTACCCATCCCAACCCGAACGTCGGGTGCGTTATCGTTAAAGATGGCGAGATCGTGGGGGAGGGTTTTCACTATCGCGCCGGCGAGCCGCATGCCGAGGTTCATGCTCTGCGCATGGCCGGTGAGAAGGCGCGCGGAGCCACGGCCTACGTCACGCTGGAACCCTGCAGCCATCACGGGCGTACGCCGCCGTGCTGCGAAGCGCTGATCGCGGCAGGCGTTTCACGCGTGGTCGCGTCGATGCAGGACCCGAATCCGCAGGTGGCCGGACGCGGTCTGTATCGCCTGCAGCAGGAAGGCATTGAGGTCAGCCACGGCCTGATGATGCAGGACGCGGAAGCGATCAACAAAGGCTTTCTGAAGCGTATGCGCACGGGGTTCCCGTATATCCAGCTAAAGCTGGGCACCTCGCTGGACGGTCGTACGGCGATGGCAAACGGCGAGAGTCAGTGGATCACGTCGCCACAGGCAAGGCGCGATGTGCAACGTCTGCGCGCGCAAAGCCATGCTATCCTCACCAGCAGTGAAACCGTTCTGGCTGACGATCCGGCCATGACCGTGCGCTGGGACGAGCTGAATGCCGATACCCAGGCCCTGTACCCGCAGGAGAACCTGCGCCAGCCGCTGCGTATTGTCATTGATAGCCAGAATCGCGTGACGCCGGAGCACCGCATCGTCCAGCAGCCGGGTGAGACCTGGATTGCCCGCACCAGAGAAGATACGCGCGAATGGCCGGAAGGCGTGCGCAGCATAATGGTGCCGGAGCATAACGGTCATCTGGATCTGGTGGTGCTGATGATGCTGCTCGGCAAGCAGCAGGTGAACAGCATCTGGGTCGAAGCCGGGCCAACGCTCGCCGGTGCGCTCTTACAGGCCGGACTGGTGGATGAACTGCTTGTTTACGTTGCGCCTAAACTGTTAGGTCACGACGCGCGCGGTCTGTTTGTGCTGCCCGGCCTTGAAAAACTGGCCGATGCACCACAACTCAAATTTAGCGAGATTCGTCCGGTAGGTCCGGATGTCTGCCTCCACTTAACGACAGCGTAATTGCTCCCGAAATAGGGAAGCAGTGCGCAAAGTATTATGATAAAATCCGCCCCCCTGCGGGGCCAAATGAACCCGTAAAGGAAGAGTATGAACATTATTGAAGCTGCTGTAGCTACCCCGGACGCTCGCGTCGCCATCACCATTGCGCGTTTCAACAACTTCATCAACGACAGCCTGCTGGAAGGTGCGATTGACGCCCTGAAACGTATCGGCCAGGTTAAAGATGACAACATTACCGTTGTTTGGGTTCCAGGCGCTTACGAACTGCCACTGGCGGCAGGCGCGCTGGCGAAAACCGGTAAATACGACGCGGTGATTGCGCTGGGTACCGTTATTCGTGGCGGCACTGCGCACTTCGAATACGTTGCGGGCGGTGCAAGCAACGGTCTGGCACACGTTGCGCAGGATGCTGAAATTCCTGTCGCGTTCGGCGTGCTGACTACCGAAAGTATTGAACAAGCCATCGAACGTGCTGGCACCAAAGCCGGTAACAAAGGTGCAGAAGCTGCACTGACCGCGCTTGAAATGATCAATGTATTGAAAGCCATCAAGGCCTGATTTTTTTGTAAGGGGAATTCCGTGAAACCTGCTGCTCGTCGCCGCGCCCGTGAATGTGCCGTCCAGGCACTTTACTCCTGGCAGTTGTCCCAGAACGACATCGCTGATGTTGAATACCAGTTCCTGTCAGAACAGGACGTAAAAGACGTTGACGTTCTGTACTTCCGCGAACTGCTGTCGGGAGTGGCGACTAATAGCGCGTATCTCGATGGCCTGATGAAGCCATACCTGTCCCGTCTGCTCGAAGAGCTGGGCCAGGTGGAAAAAGCAGTGTTGCGTATCGCGCTGTTTGAGCTGTCTAAACGTGATGATGTGCCGTATAAAGTGGCCATCAACGAAGCGATCGAGCTGGCGAAAACCTTCGGCGCTGAAGACAGCCACAAGTTTGTAAACGGCGTACTTGATAAAGCAGCACCTGCGATCCGTCCCCACAAAAAGTGATCCGCAAACCGGAGTCCTGCATTGCCTGACGGGCAGTGCGGCTCCGGTTTTTTCTTTTATTTGCTGAGGCATAACGTATGGCATGCGGCGAATTCTCCCTGATTGCCCGTTATTTCGACCGTGTCAGAACCTCTCGTCTGGATGTTGAAACCGGCATTGGCGATGACTGTGCACTTCTCAATATTCCCGAAAAACAGACGCTGGCAATCAGCACCGACACTCTGGTGTGCGGTCGTCATTTCTTACCGGATATCGATCCTGCCGATCTGGCGTATAAGGCGCTGGCGGTTAACGTCAGCGACCTGGCGGCGATGGGTGCCGACCCTGCCTGGCTGACGCTGGCTTTGACCCTGCCAGAGGTGGATGAAGCCTGGCTGGAAGCCTTTAGCGACGCGCTGTTTGAGCAGCTTAGCTACTACGATATGCAGCTGATTGGCGGTGATACCACTGCCGGGCCGCTGTCGATGACGCTGGCGATCCACGGCTATGTGCCGCTTGGCCGCGCGCTGAAGCGCTCAGGCGCAAAACCCGGTGACTGGATTTACGTGACCGGTACGCCGGGCGACAGCGCGGCAGGGCTGGCGATCCTCCAGGAACGCTTAACCGTGAAGAATGCCGACGATGCTGCGTATCTGGTGAAACGCCATCTGCGCCCGACGCCGCGTATTCTGCACGGCCAGGCGCTGCGCGAGCGGGCCAGCTCGGCTATCGATCTCTCTGACGGGCTGATCTCGGACCTCGGGCATATTCTGAAGGCCAGCGGCGTAGGCGCGCGCGTTGATCTGGATCTCTTCCCTCTGTCTGAGCAACTGCTTCGCCATGTAGAACCCGAGCAGGCGCTGCGCTGGGCGCTGTCCGGTGGTGAAGACTACGAGCTGTGCTTCACGGTGCCTGAGCTCAATCGTGGAACGCTGGACGTGGCGTTAGCGCATCTCGGCGCGAAATTTACCTGCATCGGTCAGATCATGCCGGAAAGTGAAGGGCTGAAGTTTGTGAAAGACGGTGCGCCGGTTACGCTGGACTGGAAAGGGTACGATCACTTCGCGTGAGTTTGTGCGCTCTGTATTGCCGGGTGGCGGCTCCGCCTTACCCGGCCTGCAAAAGATGGGCTTATTTAAATCCTACCACCGGATGCTGCTGATACGGCGTCTCCAGCTCGGCAACCTGCTCCGGCGTCAGCGTGATATCCACCGCATTCAGCAGCTCATCCAGCTGTTCTTCCCGCGACGTTCCAATAATCGGCGCCGCGACGCCGCGCTTGCCCAGCAGCCACGCCAGCGCTACCTGGGCGCGGGTTGCGCCGGTATCGTCGGCAATTCCGGCTAAGCGTTCGGCAATCAATGCATCGCTGGCTTCCGTTCCGCCATAAAGATTTTTTCCTACTTCATCCGATACCAGGCGAGCCGTGGTTTCTCCCCACGGACGGGTCAGGCGGCCGCGCGCGAGCGGGCTCCACGGGATCACCGCCACGCCCTCCTGATGGCACAGCGGCAACATCTCGCGCTCTTCTTCACGATAGATCAGATTGTAGTGATCCTGCATGGTAACAAAGCGCGCCCAGCCGTGCTGCGCCTGGAGATCCAGCGCCTGAGCAAACTGCGACGCGTGCATAGACGACGCGCCGATGTAGCGTGCTTTACCGGCTTTGACCACGTCATTCAGCGCTTCAAGCGTCTCCTCGACTGGCGTGTTGTAATCCCAGCGGTGAATTTGCAGCAGGTCGACGTAATCCATGTTCAGGCGTCTGAGGCTGTCATCAATGGAGCGCAGGATCTGCGCGCGAGAAAGGCCCTCAGCCAGGTCGCCCACCGGATAGTACACCTTGGTGGCAACCACGATGTCTTCCCGACGGGCAAAATCGCGCAGGGCGCGACCAACAATCTCCTCGCTGCTGCCGTCGGAGTAGCTGTTGGCGGTGTCAAAGAAGTTAATGCCGCCCTCGATGGCGCGTTTGATTATTGGACGGCTGCTCTCTTCCGGCAGCGTCCAGGCGTGGTTTCCCCGATCGGGTTCGCCAAAGGTCATGCATCCCAGACAAAGTCGGGAAACCTTAAGGTCTGTTTTTCCTAATGTTGTGTATTGCACGGTTCCGCTCCTGCTGTTTAAACACCTGGTTTAAGCATAGCAGGAGCGGAAAAGGGGGAAGGAGTCAGTCCAGCCAGCTGCGGATTTTAGCTTCGATACCGGCGGCGTCCAGGCCAATAGCCGCACGGGCTTCATCTTGGGTACCCTGAGGAATGAAATGATCCGGCAGGCCGAGGTTCAGCACCGGCACGGCTTTACGGTTCGCCATCAGCACCTCGTTCACGCCGCTGCCCGCGCCGCCCATGATGGCGTTTTCTTCCAGCGTGACCAGCACGTCATGCGTCTCAGCCATACTCAGGATCAGCGATTCGTCGAGCGGCTTCACAAAGCGCATGTCCACCAGGGTGGCGTTCAGCGCTTCAGCCGCTTTCGCCGCCTCTGGCATCAGCGTGCCGAAGTTCAGGATCGCCACTTTTTCACCGCGACGCTTCACCAGACCTTTACCGATCGGCAGTTTTTCCAGCGGCTGGAGCTCAACGCCTACCGCATTGCCGCGCGGGTAGCGGACGGCGCTTGGGCCATCCTGATAGTGGTAGCCGGTAAAAAGCATCTGACGACATTCGTTCTCGTCGCTTGGCGTCATGACGACCATATCCGGAATACAGCGCAGGAACGACAGATCAAACGCGCCCTGGTGCGTCTGGCCGTCTGCACCGACGATGCCCGCACGATCGATAGCAAACAGCACCGGCAGCTTCTGAATCGCCACGTCGTGGATCACCTGATCGTAGGCGCGCTGCAGGAAGGTGGAATAGATAGCGACAACCGGCTTGTAGCCGCCAATGGCCAGGCCCGCAGCAAACGTCACCGCATGCTGCTCGGCTATGGCAACGTCAAAATACTGGTCAGGGTATTTTCTGGAGAACTCCACCATGCCGGAGCCTTCGCGCATGGCCGGGGTGATCGCCATCAGCTTGTTGTCTTTCGCGGCGGTTTCGCACAGCCAGTCGCCGAAGATTTTGGAATAGCTCGGCATGCCGCCGCTGCTTTTTGGCAGACAGCCGCTGGACGGGTCGAATTTCGGCACCGCGTGGAAGGTGATCGGATCTTTTTCCGCCGGTTCGTAGCCACGCCCTTTTTTGGTCATAATGTGCAGGAACTGCGGGCCTTTCAGGTCGCGCATGTTCTTGAGCGTGGTCACCAGTCCCAGCACGTCGTGGCCGTCAACCGGGCCAATATAGTTAAAGCCCAGCTCTTCAAACAGGGTGCCCGGCACGACCATGCCTTTGATGTGCTCTTCGGTGCGCTTGAGCAGCTCTTTGATCGGCGGTACGCCGGAGAAGACTTTCTTGCCGCCTTCACGCAGCGAGGAGTAAAGCTTGCCGGAGAGCAGCTGCGCCAGATGGTTGTTTAGTGCGCCGACGTTCTCGGAAATCGACATTTCGTTATCGTTAAGAACAACCAGCATGTCAGGCTTGATGTCGCCAGCATGGTTCATGGCCTCAAAGGCCATACCGGCAGTGATAGCGCCGTCGCCAATCACGCAGACGGTGCGGCGCTGCTTGTTCTCTTTTTCGGCGGCAACGGCAATACCGATGCCCGCAGAAATGGAGGTGGAGGAGTGGCCGACGCTCAGCACGTCATATTCGCTCTCACCGCGCCACGGGAACGGATGCAGGCCGCCTTTCTGACGAATGGTGCCAATTTTATCGCGACGTCCGGTCAGAATTTTGTGCGGATACGCCTGGTGACCCACGTCCCAGATAAGCTGATCGAACGGCGTGTTATAGACGTAGTGCAGCGCCACGGTCAGCTCTACCGTGCCAAGCCCGGAGGCGAAATGGCCGCTGGAGCGGCTTACGCTGTCGAGCAGGTAGCGACGCAGCTCGTCGCACAGCTTCGGCAGGCTCTCTTTCGGCAACAGACGTAACTCCTGGGTGGAGTCAACTAACGCCAGTGTCGGGTATTTGGCAATATCAAAACTCATCAAAGGCTCATCGAGATATATAGTTTATTTATCACGCTGGATTATATAGTCCGCTAGCGCTTCCAGTGCCGAGGTATCCAGCGATTGCGCGGCCAGCTGATTCAGCGACTGGCGGGCATCGTCAATCAGATCCCGGGCTTTACGTTGGGCTTGCTCAAGACCCAGCAGGGCGGGGTAGGTACTTTTGCCAAGCTGCTGGTCCGCACCCTGACGTTTACCCAATGTTGCAGTATCGCCCACCACATCCAGAATGTCATCCTGAACCTGGAATGCCAGACCGATACTTTCTGCGTATCTGTCCAGAATCGGCAGGGCTTTGCGCCCTTGTTCGCCCGCGCTCAGCGCGCCAAGACGAACGGCTGAACGAATCAATGCCCCGGTTTTATGGCGATGAATACGCTCCAGCTGTTCCAGATTAACCTGACGTCCTTCCGCTTCAAGATCCAGCGCCTGTCCGCCGCACATGCCGGCCACGCCGCTGGCCATTGCCAGTTCGGAAATCATTGCCAGACGGTCACGGTCAGCCACTTCCGCCATTGGCGCATCGCTCAGAATCGAGAACGCCAGCGTCTGCAGGGCATCACCCGCCAGAATGGCATTCGCCTCGCCAAACTTGATATGGCAGGTGGGTTGACCCCGACGCAAGTCGTCGTCGTCCATGGCCGGGAGATCGTCGTGGATCAGCGAGTAGGCATGGATGCACTCAACGGCGGCTGCCGGGGCGTCCAGCGTGTTATCGCTGATGCCAAACATGTTGCCTGTGGCGTACACCAGGAACGGGCGCAGGCGCTTTCCACCCAAGAGTGCGCCATAGTGCATGGCTTCAACCAGTGGAGTGTTCTGAAAAGGCTGTGGCGCAATAAAACGGCGCAGGGCGTCGTTGGCGCGTACGACACGCGCCTGAAGCTCGTTGGCAAAATCCATTTACTCGGCGTCCGGTGTGAAAGGCGTGGTTCTCGCCTCTTCGCTGTCGGAAAGCAGGATCTGCACGCGCTGCTCGGCCTGCTGCAGCTTGACCTGACCCTGGCGCGCCAGCTGGACGCCGCGCTCGAATTCATTGAGCGCCTCTTCCAGCGGGAGATCGCCGCTCTCGAGGCGGGTAACAATTTGCTCCAGTTCACTCAGCGCAGTTTCGAAACTGGCCGGTGCGTCGTTCTTCTTCGGCATAGTGAATTGACTCTTATATTCTTCGCCCCGACATGGTAACGGACTCGGGCGGATAAGCAAATAACGCGCAATGTGCACAGGAGCAGCGCGATGGTGGTATACTTGCGCGCCTGGATGCAGCCACGGGTGTGGGCTGCTGTACTCTTTTCCATTACAAGCCTTAATACGCTTGCCTAAGAAACATTGCCGCCATGAAGTTTATCATTAAATTGTTCCCTGAAATCACCATCAAAAGCCAATCTGTGCGTTTGCGCTTTATTAAAATTCTCACCGGGAACATTCGTAACGTATTAAAGCACTACGACGAAACCCTCGCCGTGGTGCGACACTGGGACCACGTTGAGGTCCGTGCCAAAGACGAAAACAAACGTCAGGATATTCGCGACGCGCTGACCCGTATTCCGGGTATCCACCATATTCTGGAAGTGGAAGATGTCCCGTTCAGCGATATGCACGACATTTTCGAGAAAGCGCTGGTCCAGTACCGCGATCAGATCGAAGGTAAAACCTTCTGCGTGCGCGTGAAGCGTCGCGGCAAGCACGAGTTCAGCTCCATTGAAGTGGAACGTTACGTCGGCGGCGGTCTGAACCAGCACGTCGAGTCTGCTCGCGTGCGCCTGACCAACCCGGACGTGACCGTGAACCTGGAGATCGAAAACGATCGCCTGCTGCTGGTAAAAGGCCGCTATGAAGGCATCGGCGGTTTCCCGATCGGTACCCAGGAAGACGTATTGTCCCTGATCTCCGGCGGCTTCGACTCCGGCGTCTCCAGCTATATGCTGATGCGTCGCGGCTGCCGAGTGCACTACTGCTTCTTCAACCTGGGCGGCGCGGCGCACGAGATCGGCGTTCGCCAGGTGGCGCATTATCTGTGGAACCGCTTCGGCAGCTCCCACCGCGTACGTTTCGTGGCAATTAATTTCGAACCTGTGGTCGGCGAGATTCTGGAGAAAGTGGACGACGGCCAGATGGGCGTCATCCTGAAGCGCATGATGGTGCGTGCGGCGTCTAAAGTGGCTGAACGCTACGGCGTGCAGGCGCTGGTCACCGGCGAAGCGCTGGGCCAGGTCTCCAGCCAGACGCTGACCAACCTGCGCCTGATCGACAACGTGTCTGATACGCTGATCCTGCGTCCGCTGATCTCTCACGATAAAGAGCACATCATCGATCTGGCACGCGAAATCGGCACCGAAGATTTTGCCCGCACCATGCCGGAATACTGCGGCGTGATCTCAAAAAGCCCAACGGTGAAAGCGGTGAAGGCGAAGATCGAAGCGGAAGAAGAGAACTTCGATTTCAGCATTCTGGAAAAAGTGGTGGCGGAAGCGTCCAACATTGATATCCGCGAGATTGCCCAGCAGACCGAGCAGGAAGTGGTTGAAGTGGAAACCGTGAGCGGTTTCGGCGCTAATGATGCGATTCTGGATATCCGCTCTGTTGACGAGCAGGATGACAAGCCGCTGCAGGTGGAAGGCGTGGAAGTGGTTTCTCTGCCGTTCTACAAGCTGAGCACGAAGTTTGGCGACCTCGACCAGAGCAAAACGTATCTGCTGTGGTGTGAGCGCGGGGTGATGAGCCGCCTGCAGGCGCTGTATCTGCGCGAGCAGGGCTTTGCAAATGTGAAGGTGTATCGCCCGTAGTTTCTCTCCGGGGAGTGCGGCCTGATGCCCTCACCCCGACCCTCTCCCACGGGGAGAGGGATAACACTTATTCGTAATAATTATAAATCCCCGCCGGCATCACCAGCGATGACGCCACTTCGTACGCTTTCTCGCGTCCGACCAGCAGATCAATAATCTTTAAGCCAAAATCAATCGCGGTGCCGGGCCCCTGGCTGGTCAGCAGGTTGACGCGCGGATCCCAGACGACGCGTTTATCCACCCAGTGCTCTTCCGGGATCGTATCCTTAAGCCCTGGGAAGCCGGTCATATTACCAATCGGGAAAATGTCGTGCGGAATCAGAACCGTTCCGGCGGCGGCACAGATAGCCGCGACGATACGGCCGGATAAATGAAACTGACGCACGGTCTCGACCAGCAGCGGGCTGTCGCGAAAACATTCCGCGCCTTTTAAGCCGCCGGGCAGCACGATGATGTCATAATCTCCATCAGCCACCTGAACAAGGGGGGCATCCGCGAGGATTTTCACCCCGCGTGAACAGGTGATTTCCAGATTGCCGTCGCTGGCGACGCTGGCGGTGGTGACCTTAATGCCGCCGCGCACCATCAAATCAATGGTGGTGACCGCTTCCATCTCTTCGCTACCAGGGGCGAGGCAGATCAGGGCTGACGCGCTCATATTCACTCTCCTTACGTTTAACCAGGTCATACAGACGGGCGTTTTCCGGCACCGCGATGCCGTGCGCGCGGGCGCGTTTTAGCAGATAGCCGGTGATGTAGTCGATCTCCGTGTGGCGTAATGCCCGAACATCCTGCAGCATCGAGGAGATGTTTTCTGCCGTACTCTCAATGACCTGCTCTACGTAGCAGCGTAAATCATCTGCCGAGGTATGCAGGCCTTCCCGCTCAACAACGGCCGCGATTTCTGCACACAGCACAGCAACGTCCTGCGGATGATTTTTCAGCTCTCCGTTCGGGCAGTTCCACAGCGCCGTCAGCGGATTGATCACGCAGTTTACGGCCAGCTTGCGCCAGAGTTGAGGACGAATGTGGTTATGCCAGGCCACGTCTGGCAGCACCTTTTGAAGCACATCGGCCAGATAGCTGTAGTCGCCATCCTGTGTTCTGGCCGGGCCGATGTGCGTTACGCCGCTGGCGACATGCACGATGATGTTGCCGTCGCGACGTGCAGCGTGCGTGGTCGTCGCCATCAGCAGAGGCTGCGGAACGCTTTTCAGCTCGTCAAGCGTCCCCATGCCGTTATGCAGCAGCAGAATGGGCGAAGTGGGGGGGAGCTGGGCGGCCAGCGTCTTGACCGCGTCTGAAACCTGCCATGCTTTGAGCGTCACCAGTAAAAGGTCGCTTTGCGCCAGGAAATCAGGATCGTTCGCGGTGAGGGATTCGTTAAAGATGCTTCCGTCTTCACCAATCAGGTTTACACTGCAATAGGGCTGGGGCACGCGCAGCCAGCCCTGAACCTCATGTCCGTGCTTGCACAGCGCGGTCAGCCATAGCTGACCAAGGGCTCCACATCCGAGCACTGTAATTTTCATTGTTCCTCCTCACCTGCAACTGCGCCAGGTGTTACAGCTTAATTATACAGCTAAGCTTCTGTTGAGTTATGCCTCGTAGCGGGTATTATGCAACGCAACAAAAGTGAAGGGAGAAGAAAAGATGCCATCTTTCGATATTGTTTCCGAAGTTGATATCCAGGAAGTTCGCAACGGCGTTGAGAACGCAACCCGCGAAGTTGAGTCACGTTTCGATTTTCGTGGCGTTGAGGCGTCGTTTGAGCTGAACGACGCAAATAAGACCATTAAGGTGCTGAGCGAGTCTGATTTCCAGGTAAATCAGCTGCTCGACATTCTGCGCGCCAAGCTGTTAAAGCGCGGCATCGAAGGGACGTCTCTCGATGTGCCGGAAGAGTTTGTGCACAGCGGTAAGAACTGGTTTGTGGAAGCCAAGCTGAAGCAGGGCATCGAGAGCGCGGTGCAGAAGAAGATTGTGAAGCTCATCAAAGACAGCAAGCTGAAGGTGCAGGCGCAGATCCAGGGCGAAGAGATTCGCGTCACCGGTAAGTCCCGCGACGACCTCCAGTCCGTGATGGCGCTGGTGCGCGGCGGCGATCTGGGGCAGCCGTTCCAGTTTAAAAACTTCCGCGATTAATAAAAAAAGCCCGGTTTAACCGGGCTTTTTTTACGCCTTGAGCGCCTGCTCGACCTCGAAGCGGTTGGTCACCTTGCTGTCAATTTTGACGTAAGCGCTGCGCTCTTCGGGGACAATTAGCACCTCTGTCACGCCTTCTTTTGCTTCCAGACGCTGTTTCAGCGCATTGCTAATCTCCACATCGTCCGGAATTTCCACGCGCAGGCTGCTCACGTAGCGCGGCTCCTTCATGGTGCCGGCGACCAGCAGCCAGACTGTCGCAAGCAGCGCCCCCGCGAGAAACACGGTTTGTGAATCAAACAGGCCGTCCACCCAGCCGCCAAGCGAGCCGCCGATCGCCACGCCGAGAAACTGGCTGGTGGAGTAAATGCCCATCGCCGTGCCTTTATACCCGGCGGGAGACTCTTTGCTGATAAGCGAAGGCAGCAGGGCTTCCATCAGGTTAAAGGCCAGGAAGAATAGCTGCACGCCGGCAATCAGCTCCCAGAAGTGCGGGCCGGCACCCCAGAGCACGATTTCGGCATTCAGCAGGACCGCCACGCAGCCCACGAAGACGCGCTTCATTTTGCGCTTCACTTCGGCGTAGATGATGAACGGCACGACGGAGACAAACGAAATCAGCATCGTGACCAGATAGATTTTCCAGTGCTCAGCCGCCGGGAAACCCGCTGCGGCAAGCTGGCCGGGCAGGGCGACAAAGGTCGACATCAGCAGGATGTGCAGACACATAATGCCAAAATTCAGCTTCAACAGGCGCGGCTCAACAATCACTTTGCTGAAGCAGCCTTTGACCATCCCCGACTCGCGGTTGAGGACGTGGTTTTTGCTGTCCGGCACGACCCACAGGGTTAAGGCAATACCGATGGTTGCCAGCACGGCAATCATCCAGAACAGGGCGTGCAGCCCCAACGTGTGCGTAATGATGGGGCCCAGCACCATCGCAATTGCAAACGTCACGCCAAAGCTCACGCCGATGAACGCCATCGCTTTGGTGCGGTTTTGCTCGCGGGTTAAGTCTGACAGCAGCGCCATCACCGCGGCAGCAATCGCGCCGGAGCCCTGCAGGGCACGGCCGAGAATAATCCCCCAGATGGAGTGGGAGAGGGCGGCAATAATGCTTCCGAGCACAAAGACCAGCAGCCCGCCGACGATCAGCGGCTTTCGACCCACCCGATCAGAGAGCAGGCCAAAGGGGATCTGGAATACCGCCTGCGCCAGACCATAAATGCCAATAGCGAGTCCAATCAGCGCCTCGCTGGCCCCCTGCAGCGCCATACCGTACGTGGTCAGAACAGGCAGGACCATAAACATGCCAAGCATCCGTAGCGAGAAGACAGTCCCTAAGCCCCAGGTCGCGCGAAGCTCGCCTGGCGTCATTTTATAATCGTTCATTACCACCTCAGTTCAAAAGCAGGCCATAGTGTAGTGCGGGGAAGGGGCGGGGTAAATAAAGGGTTATTTAACAAATATTACATGCGTTATTAATAAATTCCGTGAATAAAAAAGGGTGCCGAAGCACCCCTTTATTCACCTTTAGTGGCTTACCAGACGTAAGTCAGCAGGTTATGTGAATCTGGAACCATAAAATCTACGGACATCATCACGGACAGCGAGGTGATGGCCACAATCGAGAACACAAACAGCTTGCGCGCCCAAACTTTGTCATCTTCCACTTTGTAACCGCGAAGCGCCATGCCGAGCCACCAGACGCTCACCGCAGCCGCTACCGCCAGATATTTATATCCAGCGTAACCACCCAGAGAGAGCATCAGCGTTGCCACGGCAAAGGCGATGATGTACAGCGTGATGTGGTTCTTGGCAACGGAAATGCCTTTCACGACCGGCAGAACCGGGATGTTCGCTGCCTGATAATCCTTAAAGCGGAAAATCGCGATGGCATAGGAGTGCGGCATCTGCCACAGGCTAAAGATAGCCAGCAGGATCAGCGCACCGCTGTCGAACTCGTTCGTGACCGCGCAGTAGCCAATCACCGGCGGCGCAGCGCCGGAGAGAGAACCAATCAGCGTGCCGTAGACGGAGTGGCGTTTCATATACAGGCTGTAGACGCCAACATACACCACGAACCCCATCACCCCCAGCCAGCAGGCTAGCGGGTTAGCACCAAACCACAGCAGCATAAAGCCAGCAATACCCAGCAAGGTGGCGTACACCAGCGAGACGGAAGGGGCGATCAGGCCTTTCACCAGCACCCGATTTTTGGTCCTTTCCATCTTCTTGTCGATATCCATGTCGATGTAGTTGTTAAATACACAACCGGACGCAACAACCAGTGACACACCGACCAGCGTGTAGATAAAGAGGGTGTAATCAATGCTGCCCTTTGAGGCCAGCAGGAACCCTCCGATCACGGAGATCAGGTTGCCAAAGATGATGCCTGGTTTCGTTACTTGCAGGTATTGCTTAAACATACTCGCCGCTCTTAGTGAACCATCATGTTGTAGTTGAGGTTCCACATAATCCAGATGGAACCTACTACCAGGATAGCGATGATAATCACGGTAAAGATAAAGGCGGTCATATTCCAGCCTTCATCGGACTTGGTGTTCATGTGCAGGAAGCAAACCAGATGCACCAGAATCTGAATCACCGCGGTCACCAGGATTGCACCCAGGATAACCGGCTTAGACGCAGAACCGCTCATCACCATCCAGAACGGGATCACCGTCAGGATGATCGACAGGATGAAACCTGTCATGTAGGTTTTTACGCTACCGTGGGAAGCGCCATGATCGTTTGAATGACTCATTACATCGCCCCCATCAGATATACAACAGAGAACACGCAGATCCACACCACGTCCAGGAAGTGCCAGAACAGGCTCAGGCACATGATACGGGTACGGTTAGTGCTGGTCAGGCCGCGACGGGATACCTGGAACATCAGTACCGCCATCCAGATCAGACCAGAGGTCACGTGCAGACCGTGGGTACCCACCAGCGCGAAGAACGCGGACAGGAAGCCACTGCGATCCGGGCCGAAGCCTTCCATGATCAGGTGATGGAATTCATAGATTTCCATCCCGATAAATCCAGCACCAAACAGCCAGGTCAACGCCAGCCAGGAAACAACCTGGCTCTTGTTGTTTTTGTACATGGCGATAGCCGCCATGCCGTAGGTGATGGAGCTGAATAACAGCAGTGCGGTTTCAACCAGAACGAACGGCAGTTCAAAGATATCCTTGCCTGCCGGGCCGCCCGCCGTGCCGTTCACCAGAACGGCATAGGTTGCGAACAGACAGCAGAACAGGATGCAGTCGCTCATCAGGTAGATCCAGAAACCGAAGACTTTGGTCGGTCCTGTATCGTGGTGCGCATGCTCATGCGCGTGGGCAGTCGAGTGCGCCAGAGTATCAGTTGCCATTTTTCAGCCCCGCTTTAGAAATCTCGTCGAAATGCTGATTTTCCAGCTTCTCAACTTCACGGACTGGTACGTAGTAGTCCACGTCCTCGTCAAAGCTCTTCACAATCCAGCTGATTACGATGCCGGCGAAGCCAACAATCGCCATCCACCAGATGTGCCAGATCATTGCGAAACCAAATACCGTTGCGAAGGCGGCAATAACAATGCCCGCACCGCTGTTTTTCGGCATGTGGATCTCTTCGTAATGAGCAGGTTGCTTGTACGCTTCACCTTTCTCTTTCATTTCCCAGAATGCGTCGCGTTCATGAACCTGCGGCACGATGGCAAAGTTATAGAAAGGAGGTGGAGAAGAGGTCGCCCACTCCAGCGTACGGCCACCCCATGGGTCACCGGTCAGGTCACGGTTCTGGTCGCGGTCGCGAATAGACACGTAGAACTGAATCAGCTGAGACGCGATACCACAGGCAATCAGCACTGCGCCGCCCGCTGCAACCATCAGCATTGGGTGGAACTGCGGATCGATCTGCTGGCTCAGACGACGGGTCATACCCATGAAGCCCAGCACGTACAGCGGCATAAATGCCACGAAGAAGCCGATGATCCAGAACCAGAACGCGCGTTTACCCCATTTCTCGTTCAGCGTGAAGCCGAACGCTTTTGGCCACCAGTAGGTTACGCCAGCGAAGCAGCCGAAGACCACGCCACCGATGATAACGTTATGGAAGTGCGCAATCAGGAACAGGCTGTTGTGCAGAACGAAGTCAGCACCTGGTACCGCCAGCAGTACGCCGGTCATCCCACCTACGGAGAAGGTCACGATGAAGCCGATGGTCCACAGCATCGCTGAGTGGAACACGATACGGCCCTGGTACATGGTGAACAGCCAGTTGAAGATCTTCACCCCGGTCGGGATGGCGATAATCATGGTGGTAATACCGAAGAAGGCGTTTACGTTCGCGCCCGCACCCATGGTGAAGAAGTGGTGCAGCCAAACGATGAACGACAGAACGGTAATACACACGGTTGCCCACACCAGAGAGGTGTAACCAAACAGACGTTTACGCGAGAAGGTTGCCGCGATTTCGGAGAACACACCGAACACAGGCAGAACCAGAATGTACACTTCCGGGTGACCCCAGGCCCAAATCAGGTTGATGTACATCATCATGTTGCCACCCATATCATTCGTGAAGAAATGGGTGCCCAGGTAGCGGTCCAGGGTCAGCAGCGCGATGGTGACGGTCAGAATTGGGAAGGAGGCAATAATCAGGATGTTTGCGCACAGAGATGCCCAGGTAAATACCGGCATCTTGAACATGGTCATGCCAGGGGCACGCATCTTGATAATGGTCACGAAGAAGTTGATACCGGTCAGGGTAGTACCGACACCGGAGAGCTGAAGCGCCCAAATCCAGTAGTCGACGCCAACGCCCGGACTGTACTCAATTCCTGACAGCGGTGGGTAAGCCAGCCAGCCGGTCTGCGCGAATTCGCCCACACCCAGTGACAGGTTAACCAGGATAACGCCGACAACCGTGAACCAGAAGCTCAGGTTGTTCAGGAACGGGAACGCCACGTCGCGCGCGCCGATTTGCAGCGGAACGACAACGTTCATCAGACCGATAACCAGCGGCATCGCCACGAAGAAGATCATGATAACGCCGTGGGCGGTAAAGATCTGATCGTAGTGGTGCGGCGGCAGGAAGCCGGCTTCACCCGCAGAAGCGAGTGCCTGCTGGCTACGCATCATGATCGCATCCGCAAAGCCACGAATTAACATGACGATACCGACGATGCAGTACATGATACCGAGTTTTTTGTGGTCAACCGAAGTCAGCCACTCGTTCCACAGGTAGCTCCACTTACCGAAGTAAGTGATCAGGGCCAGTAAGGCCGCGCCACCAATGATAATTGCAGCCACCGTAACCACGATAATCGGTTCATGGTAGGGCACTGCATCCAGTGTCAATTTTCCGAACATTTTCTTCCTCGGCCCCTTAGTGAGCGGTTTCCGCGTGGCTCATGTCCATGCCTTCCATACCTTCGTGCGCGCTGTGCTCGCCTTCAGGCTGGGTCATGTCCATGCTCTTGCCGTGATCCATAAATTTGCCAATAACGTCTTTGAACAAATCTGGTTTCACATTAGAGAAGTACTCCACCTTGTTGTATTCGCTTGGTGCAGCCACTTTTTCGAACGCCGCCATGTCAGACATGGTGTTTGGAGACTGCTTCGCTTTTTCAACCCACTGGTCGAAAGCGGCACGGTCTGGCGTCGCAATAGCTTTGAACTTCATACCTGAGAAGCCCGGGCCGCTATAGCTGGCGGAGATACCATCATAGGTGCCTGCTTCATTCGCGATCAGATGCAGATTGGTCTGCATACCGGCCATCGCGTAAATCTGGCTACCCAGACGTGGGATGAAGAAGGAGTTCATTACGGAGTTGGAGGTCACTTTGAACTGTACCGGAGTGTTCGCCGGGAAGGCGATTTCATTCACGGTAGCAATACCCTGCTCTGGATAGATGAAGAACCATTTCCAGTCCATGGAGACCACTTCAATGGTAATAGGTTTCTCATCGTGAACCAGCGGTTTGCTTGGCTCAAGTGCGTGAGTGGTTTTCCAGGTCAGTACGGCAAGGAACAGGATGATCAGAATAGGTACCGTCCAGACCACAGCTTCCACTTTATTGGAGTGTGACCAGTTAGGGCTATACTTCGCATCTTTATTGCTCGCACGATACTTCCAGGCGAAACCAACAGCCATCAAAATGGCAGGAATAACCACAATCAACATCAGGCCAAAAGCCGTCAATATCAGTGAACGTTGTTCCAGTCCAATCTGTCCTTTGGGGTCTAGTAGTGCAGAATCGCAGCCACTGAGTAATACAGTGCCCGCGAATAATGACAACCATCCCAAACTTTTATTGTATTTCCCGAGTCTCATTTAACGACCTCAATTCCACGGAGTCTGGTGGCGTTTAAAGTGTGCGGGCATTTTACGGGAAGGTTACATTACTGTAAATATCATTAGGCCTGTGTCAGGAAGGTGTTACCGGGTTCTGCCGCACGTGTCACAAGTGTTGCAAATTATGTCGGTTTTTATGACCGAAGCCGCATGGCATGGGCTTTATAACGAAAGGACCCCCAAGCATACCCTAAAAGGGACAATTGGTATAACCATTGTTGAAAATAAACAAAAAATTAACAATTAATTATCAATAAAAAGACATCTGAAAAACGAAAAATCAAACTCTCGTATGCTGAATCGTTTAATGAAAAATAGCGTTTTGGAATGGGAGCCAATAATTTCCAAATCCTATCCCGCACAAAACAACAAATATTTTTTTTAGTGGCTGGTGGCTATTTCGCCGTTATAATTTCAGTTAGTGATTACAACGGGAAATAACCTTTCGCATTTTTCTTCAGGTCATCTGCGTTTTACGCAACGCCATGAAATCAAGCAGACCTCCGATCAGGATCCCAGCGATAGCCAACAGAGCGCCTGCGTCCAGCAGAAGGGCTTCGAAAGGGAGTGCCAGAGAGGAGCTGGCATTGATAATTAGCACCACAAGCCAGAGTGCCAGAGCAATGCAGCCCGCCATTAACAGACGTAACGCAAAACGGTAGGCGCGGCGATATTCGGTGCGCGGCATAAAATGTTCTGTCCGCTGGGTATATTCCAGCGTCTGGCGGCAGACCAGCAGCAATAAAATTCCCGGCACGGCAGCCACGACCGAGAAGAGATAAAATGTTGGCCAGCCGTGGGCTTCCACGAACCAGCCGGCAATCGGGCCCACGTAAACGCGGCCAACGGCGGAGAGCGCAGAGAGCAGAGCGAACTGCGTGGCGGAAAATGACTTGTTGCACAGCGTCATCAGCAGGGCGACAAACGCCGCTGTCCCCATGCCGCCGCAGAGGTTTTCGAAGAACACCGCCGCGGCCATGCTAATCATATGTTTGTCGGTAATCGACAGCAGCCAGTAGCCTGCGTTAGAGGCGCCCTGAAGGATGCCGAAAATCAGCAGCGCGCGGAACAGCGTCAGGCGCTGCATCAACACGCCGCCATAAAGCGCGCCGACAATGGTCGCAAACAGCCCCAGCGTTTTATTCACTACGCCCACTTCACCGGCGTCAAAACCGACACCCCTGATCAGGAAGGTGGTGGTCAGGCTCATGGCAAAAGCGTCGCCCAGCTTATAAAGAACGATAAGCAGCAGGATCAGCCAGGCGTTGTTGCGGCCAAAGAAGTCGCGTAGCGGTTCGGCGACGGCCTGCTCCAGCGAGCGTGGAACCGGGATGACATCACTCGGTTCGGGCGCTAATAGCGTCGCGACAATGCACGGGATCAGCAGAGCGGCCATCAGCCAGTACATGCCCTGCCAGCCAAGGTAACGGTCTGCCAGCCACAGCGCCAGACCGCCGGAGACCAGCATCCCGAGGCGATAGCCCAGCACGCTAATTGCCGCCCCGGCACCGCGCTCTTCCGCAGGTAACACGTCCGTCTTCCAGGCGTCGAACACGATATCCTGAGAGGCGGAACAGAAGGCAATCACCACCGCAAGCGCCGCCATCCAGCGAAGCTGTGTGGTAGGTTCAAGAAAACCCATCGCCGCAATGGCCAGCAGCAGCAGGATCTGCGTCATCACTAACCAGCCGCGCCGACGCCCCAGGAAAGGCGGCGTATAGCGATCCATGACCGGAGACCACAGGAACTTAAAGACATAGGCCTGGCCCACAAGCGAGAAGAAACCAATGGTTTTAAGATCGATGTTCTCAACCGTCATCCACGCCTGAAGCGTGCCGGAGGTGAGTGCGAGGGGTAAACCCGAGGCGAAGCCGAGGATCAGCAGGATAGCTGATTTCGGTTGCTGGAAAATGCGTAAGTAATGGCTGGACATGTTTTTATAAAACTGACCCGGTGATACACCGGGTCAGCGAGCGGGATTAACGCGCGTTTTGCTTGATGAAGTCGTGAATGCTGGTGTCCTGCGCCATATCGGCGATGGTGTCGGTCAGCACGCTGTTAACGGCGTTAGCGATGTTCTGGTTGGAGGCCTGGAAAGCACCTTCAACAGAGTAGCTGGCGCGGTAGTTTTTGGTCATCTTGTTGCCATTCTTCGCGGTAGCAATGATGGCGATATCCGCTTTGGTCGCGATGTTGTAGCGCACGTTGCCCTGAGACACGTCAGCATACAGGTTGTTCACGATGATCTGCAGATCGACCGCGCCGCTTGGACCAATCATGTAGCCGCGAGCGGTCATCTGTTTCTCCAGCACTTCCTGGAGCAGGAAGCGCAGGTCGCGGGACGCGGTGAGGGTAACCTGCTGGTTATCGCGGGTCACTTTTGCCAGCGCCTGGTCCTGACGCTGATCGGCACCGTTAATGCTTACGGTGACGCCCATCAGGCTTGGGTCCTGCTGAGGCAGGGTGATTTTTGGTGAGACATCAATAGTGGTAGGCGGGGTAGCACAGCCTGCCAGCATAAAAAGGGCTACCAACGGAAAGAAGAGTTTTTTTAACATTTTCGGGTTCTCAACGAATCGTAAGCATATAAAGAGAAAAATTGCCGCCATCATAACATCGCTAACGGCGAGGGGAAGTGGTCAACGCATGTAAATTCATCGCCTTGTCCGAAAACTGACCAGTTCACCGTTTTTCCCAATCCGTGTATGACAAAACGTATGAGTCTCACAGTGAACTTCATTCGTTTGAATGAGAAAATCAGACGAAAGCTAAATATTTGTTGTCAAGGTGTAATGGAAACGGTAAAAGCGGCTAACATTTAAAGGGATGGGTGACATCCTGGCGTTGTCGGAGGAGTAATTTCATGATGATACGTGAGCATATAGAAGATAAATTAAGGGCAGCGTTCAACCCTGTGTTCCTCGAAGTCGTCGACGAAAGCTATCGTCATAACGTACCGGCAGGTTCTGAAAGCCA
Organism: Enterobacter sp. 3U4; assembly: GCF_057224565.1. Lineage (NCBI taxonomy): Bacteria > Pseudomonadati > Pseudomonadota > Gammaproteobacteria > Enterobacterales > Enterobacteriaceae > Enterobacter > Enterobacter sp. 3U4. The sequence continues at coordinate 2,949,465 of NZ_CP136665.1, read as the reverse complement.
CTTTAAAGTGGTTCTGGTTAGCGATCGCTTCACGGGAGAACGTTTCCTGAATCGACACCGCTTGATCTACAGCACCTTAACGGAAGAACTCTCCACGACCGTGCATGCGCTGGCACTGCATACCTACACCATTAAGGAATGGGAAGGCCTGCAGGATACGGTTTTCGCATCGCCGCCCTGTCGCGGTGCAGGCACTATCGCCTGATAAATCGGATTTGCAACGGCTGGAGCTTTTCCAGTATGTTGCTTACAGATTTCCTCAAAACGGCCCCCGGGCCGTTTTGTTTTGTCTACGTTTTGAGCGAATGGTGCGATTTTAAGGCTAAAAATAGCCTTAAAGTGTGAAAAAAGCCGCAGCAACATGCCCCAACCGTTCTCGACTCACCTAAGTGATGCCGCTATAATGCCGCGTCTTATTGAATGTCTTCGGGATGATTCTGGCGACAGGGAATGTGAATCTGCACTAAGAGAGCATCCCGGTATAACAGACAGATTCAGAGTTGACCGAGCACTGTGATTTTTTTGAGGTAACAAGATGCAAGTTTCAGTTGAAACCACTCAAGGCCTTGGCCGCCGTGTAACGATTACTATCGCTGCTGACAGCATCGAAACTGCTGTGAAAAGCGAGCTGGTCAACGTAGCAAAAAAAGTACGTATTGACGGCTTCCGCAAGGGCAAAGTACCAATGAATGTTGTTGCTCAGCGTTATGGCGCTTCCGTGCGTCAGGATGTGCTGGGTGAACTGATGAGCCGTAACTTTATTGATGCGATCATCAAAGAAAAAATCAATCCGGCCGGCGCGCCGAACTACGTTCCAGGCGAATACAAACTGGGCGAAGACTTCACCTACTCCGTAGAGTTCGAAGTGTACCCGGAAGTCGAGCTGAAAGGTCTGGAATCTATCGAAGTTGAAAAACCAGTTGTTTCCGTGACTGACGAAGACGTTGACGGCATGCTGGATACCCTGCGCAAGCAGCAGGCGAACTGGAAAGAGAAAGAAGGCGCTGTTGACGCTGAAGACCGCGTAACCATCGACTTCACCGGTTCTGTAGACGGCGAAGAGTTCGAAGGCGGTAAAGCGTCTGACTTCGTACTGGCAATGGGCCAGGGTCGTATGATCCCAGGCTTCGAAGACGGTATCAAAGGCCACAAGGCTGGCGAAGAGTTCACCATCGACGTGACCTTCCCGGAAGAGTACCACGCTGAAAACCTGAAGGGTAAAGCAGCGAAGTTCGCTATCAACCTGAAGAAAGTTGAAGAGCGTGAACTGCCAGAGCTGACTGAAGAATTCATCAAGCGTTTCGGCGTGGAAGATGGTTCCGTAGCGGGTCTGCGTACCGAAGTGCGTAAAAACATGGAACGCGAGCTGAACGGTGCTGTGCGCAACCGTGTGAAGTCTCAGGCGATCGAAGGTCTGGTGAAAGCCAACGAAATCGACGTTCCTGCTGCCCTGATCGACAGCGAAATCGACGTTCTGCGCCGTCAGGCTGCACAGCGTTTCGGTGGCAACCAGCAGCAAGCGATGGAACTGCCGCGCGAGCTGTTCGAAGAGCAAGCGAAACGTCGCGTTGTCGTTGGCCTGCTGCTGGGCGAAGTGATTCGTACCCACGAGCTGAAAGCTGACGAAGAGCGTGTGAAAGGCCTGATCGAAGAGATGGCTTCTGCATACGAAGATCCATCAGAAGTGATCGAGTTCTACGGTAAGAACAAAGAGCTGATGGACAACATGCGCAACGTAGCCCTGGAAGAGCAGGCGGTTGAAGCGGTACTGGCGAAAGCGAAAGTGACCGAAAAAGCGACCTCTTTCAACGAACTGATGAACCAGCAGGCGTAATTTCGCCCCAACGGTTTAAAGTTTGAACAGAAAACCCGTTGCCTTGCGGCAGCGGGTTTTTTTTATCGCAGCCAGAGCCCAGGAAGAGTGCTAAAACGCCCTTTCGGTGTTAGCGTAACAACAAAAGGTTGTTATGCTTGAAATAGGGCACTGTAAACCCCATAAGTACGTAATCACGATGAATGAGACTGGCTGATAATCCGTCCGTAAGGTTACAATCAGTACAGCAGGTGTTTTCAATTTTGATCCAGGAGACGGAAATGTCATACAGTGGCGAACGAGATAACTTTGCACCCCATATGGCTCTGGTGCCAATGGTTATTGAACAGACCTCACGTGGTGAGCGTTCTTTTGATATCTATTCCCGTCTGCTCAAGGAACGCGTTATCTTTCTGACCGGCCAGGTGGAAGACCACATGGCTAACCTGATCGTGGCGCAGATGCTGTTTCTGGAAGCGGAAAACCCGGAAAAAGACATTTACCTGTACATCAACTCCCCGGGGGGCGTGATTACAGCAGGGATGTCTATTTATGACACCATGCAATTCATCAAGCCTGATGTAAGCACTATCTGTATGGGTCAGGCTGCATCTATGGGCGCGTTCCTGTTAACCGCAGGGGCGAAGGGTAAGCGTTTCTGCTTGCCAAATTCCCGCGTGATGATTCACCAGCCGCTGGGCGGTTACCAGGGGCAGGCGACGGATATCGAAATCCACGCCCGCGAAATTCTGAAAGTAAAAGCGCGCATGAATGAACTTATGGCGCAGCATACGGGTCAACCACTCGAGCAGATCGAGCGCGATACCGAGCGCGATCGCTTCCTCTCTGCTCCAGAGGCAGTTGAGTACGGCTTAGTCGACTCCGTGTTGACCCATCGTAATTGATGCCCGCGACGCGAGTGTGCCGCTATACTAATGTAGGGCGGCACGCTGCTAACTGCAGCTTGCGTCTTAGAATGGCATTTGCGTCGTCATGTGCGGCACAAAGAACTTAAAAAGAGGTTTGGACTCATGACAGATAAACGCAAAGATGGTTCGGGCAAACTGCTGTACTGCTCTTTTTGCGGCAAAAGCCAGCATGAAGTGCGTAAACTGATTGCCGGGCCGTCCGTGTATATCTGCGACGAATGTGTCGATTTATGTAACGACATCATTCGCGAAGAGATTAAAGAAGTCGCACCGCACCGTGAGCGCAGCGCGCTGCCAACGCCGCATGAAATTCGTCATCACCTTGACGACTACGTCATCGGCCAGGAGCAGGCCAAGAAAGTGCTGGCGGTAGCGGTCTATAACCACTACAAACGCCTGCGTAACGGCGACACCAGCAATGGCGTAGAACTGGGTAAAAGTAACATTCTGCTGATCGGCCCAACCGGTTCCGGTAAAACGCTGCTGGCTGAAACCCTGGCACGCCTGCTTGATGTTCCGTTCACGATGGCTGATGCCACCACCCTGACTGAAGCCGGTTATGTGGGTGAGGACGTCGAAAACATCATCCAGAAACTGCTGCAGAAGTGCGATTACGACGTACAGAAAGCCCAGCGCGGGATTGTTTACATCGATGAGATCGACAAGATCTCCCGTAAATCAGACAACCCGTCCATTACCCGTGACGTATCGGGTGAAGGCGTACAGCAGGCGCTGCTGAAGCTGATCGAAGGTACGGTTGCCGCCGTTCCACCACAGGGTGGTCGTAAACATCCCCAGCAGGAGTTCCTGCAGGTTGATACCTCCAAGATTCTGTTCATCTGTGGCGGTGCGTTTGCCGGTCTGGACAAAGTTATCTCCCACCGTGTTGAAACCGGCTCCGGCATTGGTTTTGGCGCAACGGTGAAATCGACGTCCGAAAAACCGAATGAAGGCGAACTGCTGTCTCAGGTTGAGCCGGAAGATCTGATCAAATTCGGTCTGATCCCTGAATTTATTGGCCGTCTGCCTGTTGTGGCAACGCTGAATGAGCTGAGCGAAGACGCGCTGATCCAGATCCTGAAAGAGCCGAAAAATGCGCTGACCAAGCAGTATCAGGCGCTGTTCAATCTGGAAGGCGTTGATCTGGAATTCCGCGACGAAGCGCTGGATGCCATTGCCAAGAAAGCGATGATCCGTAAAACCGGTGCTCGTGGCCTGCGTTCTATCGTTGAAGCGGCACTGCTCGACACCATGTACGATCTGCCGTCGATGGAAGACGTTGAGAAAGTGGTGATTGATGAGTCCGTTATTAGCGGTCAAACCAAGCCGCTGCTGATTTACGGCAAACCGGAAGCACAGCAGGCATCTGGCGAATAATTCACCAAATCATACAAGCAGTTAATCAAAAAGGGGGGATTTTATCTCCCCTTTACTTTTTCCGTATTCATAGCGTTGAATGTGTGGGAAACATCCCCATATACTGGATACATGTTAATGGTTATGTGAAGCACAGTGACATGACCAGCTTACCTGGCGGACACTAACTAAGAGAGAGCTCTATGAATCCTGAGCGTTCTGAACGCATTGAAATCCCCGTATTGCCGTTGCGCGATGTGGTGGTTTATCCGCACATGGTCATACCCTTATTTGTAGGGCGGGAAAAATCTATCCGTTGCCTCGAAGCCGCTATGGATCATGATAAAAAAATCATGCTGGTGGCGCAGAAAGAAGCATCAACGGATGAGCCGGGTGTAAACGATCTTTTCACCGTCGGGACCGTGGCCTCTATTTTGCAAATGCTGAAGCTGCCTGACGGCACCGTTAAGGTGCTGGTAGAAGGCCTGCAGCGTGCGCGTATTACCACTCTGTCAGACGACGGCGAACACTTCTCTGCGAAGGCAGAGTACCTTGATTCGCCTGAACTTGATGAGCGCGAGCAGGAAGTACTGGTTCGCACCGCGATTAGCCAGTTTGAAGGCTATATCAAGCTGAACAAGAAAATCCCACCAGAAGTGCTGACGTCGCTGAACAGCATCGACGATCCTGCTCGTCTGGCGGACACCATCGCTGCACACATGCCGCTGAAGCTGGCTGACAAACAGTCCGTGCTGGAAATGTCCGACGTTAACGAACGTCTGGAATACCTGATGGCGATGATGGAGTCTGAAATCGATCTGCTGCAGGTTGAGAAGCGCATTCGCAACCGCGTGAAAAAGCAGATGGAGAAATCTCAGCGTGAGTACTATCTGAATGAGCAAATGAAGGCCATTCAGAAAGAACTGGGCGAGATGGACGATGCGCCGGACGAAAACGAAGCGCTGAAGCGTAAGATCGACGCGGCGAAGATGCCGAAAGAGGCAAAAGAAAAAGCCGAAGCAGAACTGCAGAAGCTGAAAATGATGTCTCCAATGTCGGCTGAAGCGACCGTTGTACGCGGCTACATTGAGTGGATGGTGCAGGTTCCGTGGAACGCCCGCAGCAAGGTCAAAAAAGACCTGCGTCAGGCGCAGGAAATTCTGGATACCGACCACTACGGCCTGGAACGCGTGAAAGACCGCATTCTTGAGTACCTTGCGGTACAAAGCCGTGTAAACAAAATCAAAGGCCCAATTCTGTGTCTGGTTGGACCGCCGGGTGTGGGTAAAACCTCTCTGGGCCAGTCCATCGCCAAAGCGACCGGACGTAAATATATCCGTATGGCGCTGGGTGGCGTACGCGATGAAGCGGAAATCCGCGGTCACCGCCGTACCTACATCGGTTCTATGCCGGGTAAACTGATCCAGAAGATGGCGAAAGTGGGAGTTAAAAACCCGCTGTTCCTGCTCGATGAGATCGACAAGATGTCGTCGGACATGCGTGGCGACCCGGCGTCTGCCCTGCTGGAAGTGCTTGATCCAGAACAGAACGTGGCGTTCAGCGATCATTACCTGGAAGTGGACTACGACCTGAGCGACGTGATGTTCGTGGCGACCTCCAACTCCATGAACATTCCGGCCCCGCTGCTGGACCGTATGGAAGTGATCCGTCTCTCCGGTTATACCGAAGACGAGAAGCTGAACATTGCTAAGCAGCACCTGCTGCCGAAACAGATTGAGCGTAACGCCCTGAAAGCCAACGAGCTGACCGTTGAGGACAGCGCGATTATCGGCATCATTCGCTACTACACCCGTGAAGCGGGCGTGCGTAGTCTTGAGCGTGAAATCTCTAAACTGTGCCGCAAAGCGGTGAAACAGCTGCTGCTGGATAAGAGCCTGAAACACATTGTGATTAACGGCGACAATCTGCATGCGTACCTGGGCGTTCAGCGCTTCGACTACGGTCGCGCGGACAACGAAAACCGCGTTGGTCAGGTGACTGGCCTGGCATGGACGGAAGTGGGGGGCGATCTGCTGACCATCGAAACCGCCTGTGTGCCAGGTAAAGGCAAACTGACCTACACCGGCTCGCTGGGTGAAGTGATGCAGGAGTCTATTCAGGCGGCGCTGACCGTGGTGCGCGCGCGTGCGGAGAAACTGGGTATCAACCCTGATTTCTACGAAAAACGCGACATCCACGTGCACGTACCTGAAGGGGCGACGCCGAAAGATGGTCCAAGCGCGGGTATTGCCATGTGTACCGCTCTGGTTTCCTGCCTGACAGGTAACCCGGTGCGTGCTGATGTGGCAATGACCGGTGAAATCACGCTGCGTGGTCAGGTTCTGCCGATTGGTGGTTTAAAAGAAAAACTGCTGGCGGCGCACCGCGGTGGGATCAAAACCGTATTGATCCCTTACGAAAATAAACGCGATCTGGAAGACATTCCGGACAACGTGATTGCCGATCTGCAGATTCATCCTGTGAAGCGAATTGAGGAAGTTCTTAGTCTCGCACTGCAGAATGAACCCTCCGGAATGCAGGTTGTAACCGCAAAATAGTGACCTCGCGCAAAGAGCGTCAATAAAAACAAGGCTGGAAAGTCATTTCGCACTTGCCAGCCTTTTTTTGTATAGCTAATTTAGATTGCTGATTAGGTCCGCCATCAACAACGGGTGTTGTAAGGTCATGGCAGGCCTGATATAACTGCTGCGCGGTCGCGTTGTGAAGGATTCAGGCGCGATATAAATTATAAAGAGAGGAAGAGAACAGTGAATAAATCTCAACTGATTGACAAAATTGCTGCTGGTGCTGATATTTCTAAAGCTGCAGCTGGACGTGCGTTAGATGCCTTAATTGCTTCTGTTACTGAATCTCTGCAGGCTGGGGACGACGTTGCACTGGTAGGCTTCGGTACTTTTGCTGTTAAAGAGCGTGCTGCCCGTACTGGCCGCAACCCTCAGACCGGTAAAGAGATCACCATTGCTGCTGCTAAAGTGCCGGGTTTCCGTGCAGGTAAAGCGCTGAAAGACGCAGTAAACTGATTGCTTTCCCGTTTCAGGGAAGCCGGAAAGTACAAGGGCGCATCATTTGATGTGCCTTTTTTGTTTGTCCAGACCTGATTTGTGCGAGTTTATGCGAGTTGTGGGCTGACAATCGCCCCGTTTTCTTGTCACAATACGCCTTCACGCGCGACGGGCAGGATTTTCCGTCAGCGTCAGGTAACCAGTCACCTACAGCGGAGTGTTGTTACACCATGATGGACAGCTTACGCACGGCTGCTAACAGTCTCGTGCTCAAGATTATTTTCGGTATCATTATCGTGTCGTTCATATTGACCGGCGTGAGCAGTTACCTTATTGGCGGTGGCGCAAACTACGCCGCAAAAGTGAATGGCCAGGAAATCAGCCGTGGTCAGTTCGAGAATGCTTTTGCCGGTGAACGTAACCGTATGCAGCAACAGCTGGGCGACCAATTCTCTGAACTGGCGGCGAACGAGGGGTACATGAAGACCCTGCGCCAACAGACACTGAACCGTCTTATCGACGAAGCGCTGCTCGATCAGTATGCCAAAAAACTGGGCCTCGGCATCAGTGATGAGCAGGTGAAAAAAGCCATCTTCGCCACCCAGGCCTTCCAGTCTAACGGTAAATTCGACAACGCGCGTTACAACAGTATCGTCAACCAGATGGGGATGACGGCCGATCAGTACGCTCAGGCGCTGCGTAACCAGCTGACCACCCAGCAGCTCATCAATGCTGTCGTGGGCACCGATTTCATGCTCAAAGGTGAAACGGACGAACTGGCCGCGCTGGTTGCACAGCAGCGTGTTGTACGCGAAGCAACCATTGATGTGAACGCCCTGGCGGCGAAACAGCAGGTGAGCGACGCTGACGTTAACGCCTGGTACGAACAGAACAAGAATTCCTTTGTTTCTCCAGAGCAGTTCCGCGTGAGCTACATCAAGCTGGATGCAGCCGCGCTGCAGGAAACTGCATCTGATGCAGAAATCCAGTCTTACTACGATCAGCATCAGGATCAGTTTACTCAGCCGCAGCGTAACCGCTACAGCGTGATTCAGACGAAGACCGAGGCTGATGCTAAAGCGGTACTGGAAGAGCTGAACAAAGGCGCTGATTTCGCGACCGTTGCGAAAGCGAAATCCACCGACATTATCTCTGCGAAAAACGGCGGTGATATGGGCTGGCTGGAAGACGCGACTACTCCGGATGAGCTGAAAAATGCCGGTCTGAAAGAGAAAGGCCAGCTTTCAGGCGTCATTAAGTCTTCCGTTGGTTTCCTGGTCGTGCGTCTGGACGACATCACCGCGGCGAAAACCAAGCCGCTGGCTGACGTTCGCGATGATATCGCGGCGAAAGTGAAACAGGAAAAAGCGCTGGATGCCTACTACGCGCTGCAGCAGAAGGTGAGCGATGCTGCCAGCAACGACAACGAATCTCTGGCGGGTGCCGAGCAGGCGGCGGGTGTGAAGGCGGTTGAGACGGGCTGGTTTGGTCGTGACAACCTGCCGGAAGAGCTGAACTTCAAACCGGTTTCTGATGCCATCTTCAACGGTGGTCTGGTGGGCGAGAACGGCACGCCGGGTAGTAACTCTGACATCATTACCGTCGACGGCGATCGTGCGTTTGTGTTGCGCGTCAGCGAGCACAAGCCAGAAGCGGTCAAACCGCTGGCGGAAGTGAAGGATCAGGTTGTCGCTCAGGTTAAGCACAACAAAGCGGAACAGCAGGCGAAACTGGATGCTGAGAAGATTCTGTCTGAGCTGAAAGCGGGTAAAGAAGACGCGCTGAAAGCGGCTGGCCTGAGCTTCGGTGAAGCGAAAACGCTGAGCCGTACCGGCCAGGATCCAATCAGCCAGGCCGCATTTGGTCTGACTCTACCTGCGAAGGACAAGCCAAGCTTCGGTACAACCACCGATACGCAGGGTAACGTCGTTCTGCTGGCGCTGGATGAAGTGAAAGCCGGCACCCTGCCAGAAGCGCAGAAGAAAGCGATGGTTCAGGGGATTACCCAGAACAATGCCCAGATTGCCTTCGAAGCCATGATGAGCAACCTGCGTAAAGAAGCCAAAATTAAGCTGGGTGATGTGATGACTCAGCAGCAGTAATTACGCGTCTGCTCGCAGATTTTCGTAACGCTCTGCAAAAACTAAAGGCCGCTTTCGCGGCCTTTTCCATTTCTGCAATCTGCTGTTTGTGCCGGTTTTAACTGGCGGCTATCGTGACGTGGCTGTCAACAAACAAGGAGATAACAGCATGAAATGTGGAATCAAAGCACTGTTAATTACGCTGGCTATTGCCACCACCGGGATGAGCGCGGGCGCGATGGCGTCGGCCCCCGCCGCCAAAACACAAACTGCGCAGAGCAAGTCCGACGCGGCAGCGCCGGTGCAAGGGCAAACCAAAGCGACAGACGCCGGTAAAAATGCGGATGATGACGGTACGCGGGTCAGTATCAATTCGGCCTCAGCGGAAGATCTCGCCCGTGCAATGAATGGCGTGGGCATGAAAAAAGCGCAGGCCATCGTCAGCTACCGCGAAGAGTATGGTCCTTTCAAAACGATCGACGATCTCAAACAGGTGCCGGGCATGGGCAGCGCGCTGGTTGAGCGCAACCTCTCACACCTGACGTTGTAATTACGCAATTTCTTGCACTGTGGCAAAATTTTGCCAGGATAAAGAGGTCATACCAGTTATGACCTCTCATCCTACAATAACAGTAAAGGCTATTGCGCTATGCAGACAAAAATCAAAGTACGCGGTTTTCACCTCGACGTTTACCAGCATGTAAACAATGCCCGCTACCTGGAATTTCTTGAGGAAGCGCGCTGGGACGGGCTGGAAAACAGCGAAAGCTTTCAGTGGCTGACCGCACACAACATCGCGTTCGTGGTCGTCAATATCAACATCAACTATCGCCGGCCGGCCGTGCTGGGTGATGTGCTCACGGTGACCAGCCAGGTGCAGCAGATCAACGGCAAAAGCGGAGTGTTAAGCCAGGTGGTGACGCTCGATCCTGAAGGGCAGGTGGTGGCTGATGCGCTGATTACTTTTGTCTGTATCGATCTGAAAACGCAGAAAGCACTGCCGCTGGAAGGGGCGTTGCGGGAAAAGCTGGAGTTGATGATCGCCTAGAAAGTTTGTCTTTTATAAAAGACAAAAGGGTTTTTCAGGGATAGAATAATGGACAGGGACTACGTTGTTGAACGTTACCGGACCCGTGACGGGAAAGTACCGTTTGAGGAGTGGGTAGCCAGAATGAATCGAAAGGATCCGGATATGGTTTTCCGGATCCTTATGCGGATTAACCGTGCGATAAAACGTAATTTTGGCGATTACAGGTATCTCAGGGAAGGTGTGTGGGAGATGCGAGTCGACAGTGGCCCCGGCTACAGAATCTATTTTTCAGTAGAGAATCGGCAGGATTTATTGTTACTGATCGGTGGTGACAAAAAGAGCCAAAAAGCAGATATCAAACTGGCAATAGATTACTGGAAAGATCATCAAACAAAAGGACATTCCAATGAGCGCCGCTGAACGAAAATATTCGAGCTCCGTTAGCCACCATGATGCTGTTGTGAAAATGTTGCGAGAGAATCCTTCCTACGCTCAGCGTTATCTGCAAACAGCCCTGGAAGAGATCTATGAAGACCAGGGGATCCCTGCTTATCTCATTGCACTCCGTCAGGTCATCGAAGCGCGAGGCGGTATCGGAGAAATTTCTACCAAAGCAGGTCTGTCCCGTCAGCAGCTATACCGAACCTTATCTGACAACGGCAACCCAACGCTGACAACGCTGATGAAAGTCACCCGTGCTGCCGGTGTGAAACTGTTCGACAGCACGGTCAAGTAATCTTATTTAAGCCCGGTCTTTTTCTGCATCGCGGCCATCACGCCGACTTTATCGGCAAGATAGTGGTTCAGCCCGTTAGCGCGAAGATTACAGGCCGCGCACTGGCCGCAACCGTCACCTTTGATGCCGTTATAGCAGGTGAGGGTTTCGCTGCGAACCAGGTCCAGCTTGCCCCAGTAGTCCGCCAGCGCCCAGGTTTCTGCTTTATCCAGCCACATCAGCGGGGTTTCAAAGCGCGTCTCTTTCGCCATCCCCAAATTGACGGCGTGGTTTAACGCCTTCACGAACTCATCACGACAGTCCGGGTAGCCGGAGAAGTCGGTCTCGCACACGCCCGTGATCACCGCTTCGGCTTTTACCTGATAGGCGTAAATCGACGTCAGGGTCAGGAAGAGGATATTACGGCCCGGCACGAAGGTATTCGGAATGCCGCTGGCATCGGGTTCATAGTCTGGTACAGGAATACTGTCCCGCGTGAGGCTACTCACGGCAAGTTCATTTAACAGCGTAACGTCCAGCACCTTGTGCGCGCGTGCGCCCAGTTTCAGGGCCAGTTCACGGGCAACGTCGATTTCAGCGCGGTGACGCTGACCATAATCGAAAGTGACACAGTGAACTTCATCGTACTGATGAAGGGCCTGGACCAGGCAGGTAGTAGAGTCTTGTCCTCCGCTGAACACGACGACGGCACGTTTCATAAATCATCTCGACTGTTACGGTAAAAGCGTTATGTTACCGTCTGACCACGACGGCGACCAGCTTCTTCACGATTTAGGGGCGGGCAGCCAGGCTTCGGTAAAATCGAACCAGCCGCGGGTGTTGAGGCGTATACCATTCACGCCAGGCGGAGCACTGATTTGGTATTGATAATTAAAAAGTGGCGTCAGCACCGCATTCTCCATTAACCGGTTGAAGATGGTTTGTAGCCCCGCGTGTCTATCCCGAGCCTCGACCTGAGTCTGTACCGCATCCAGCGTGGCTTGCAGATGGGCGTAAGCCGGTGCGCTAAGAACATGCGGCCAGAGGGCATCGCAGCGCAGCCACTGTTCCAGCGTATATTCCGGCGCTTCGCCAATCAGCCTGTCGCCCATCATGATGTCTGCATCGGCAAGCTCCGGGCATCCGTCCCACGTCTTGGCATCGTGAAAGATGACGGTCAGTTCACACCCTTGTAGCGCCAGGTATGCCTTCAACTGGCTGGCCATCGTGTGGAGCTCAACAGGGAGATGGTAAACCAGCGTCAATGCTTCAGGGAGAGTTACGCCCGATAAATCAGGCCATTCGGGGATGGTCCAGCCGGGAAGGAGCTCCTGGGTTGGCGTGATGAGCCCTTCGTTTAGTGGAAGCGTGTGAAGAAGCCTGGAGAGATGAATGATATTGATGAGCCGCTTTGCCTGGAGCTCATTCAGGCGTGCGCTCTGCTTTAGCGTAAGATAACAGAATCCCAGGCTGGTGCTGCTGCTGACCAGCCGCAGACTTTCCAGCTCGTCGGCCTCGCCGATCGCGATTTGCACCGGGTGACGACAGCTGGTACCCAGCCTGTAATCAAAAAGCTGGGGTGTGATCCAATATTCGATGGCTTTGAGCAGCGGATGACTCAGGTGATACTGCTCATGGCTTTCCAGACGAACCAGGTCGGGCTCAAAGGCAACCAGCCGAAAGGGGCCTGAGCCAACCGAAGGATGGTCGGGATGCGCCAGACGGCTACAGTAGGTTGCCAGCCTGTGCGGTAGCCAGTAGTCAGGTTGATGCAGCGTAAACGTCAGACACTGTGGATGCGTTGTCTCGATATATAAGACGCTCTGTAACAGGGTGCGCAGGGCGGGGATCGTCAACAGCGTTGTCAGACTTCGCTGGAGTTGCGCCGTTTCTATTTTATCGCCGTTATGCCAGTGCAGGGTGGAGCGAATGTAGAAATGCCAGCGCAGGCCGTCAGCAGATACATCCCAGTGATGCGCCAGATCGCCCGTGGGTTCACTGCTGTTACCGTTAAAACGCGTCAAGCCTGAGAACACCTGTCCCGCCAGATGCTGCTCTGCCCGGCCCGGTAAAAAACCCGGCTGAAGCTGCTCCAGCGAGCGATAGTAGGGGATGCGCAGCGTCGGCGTATCGTTTTGCCACTGCCCGCCCAAAAAAGGATGCAGTAATGACCGCAGCGCTTCAGGGGCAAGCTGGGCCAGTTCCAGTGCGTTATGCTGCTGCCCGCTTTTCAGCGCCTCCTCCATCATCGTATTGCGCAATGATTCTGGGGCAACATGAAACGTCAACTCACCGCGCTTACCGCGGCCAGACTGCGCTCGCCAGCTGAGCCATCCCGCCTCCTGGGCCTGACGCAGCAGCGTTCGCACATGCCGCTCGCTACAAAAACAGCGGGCAGCCAGCTCGCTGATGGTGACCTGTTGCGTTGCACCCAGGGAAGGCTGCCAGAGGCGGTGATACTGGTTGAGTCGATTGAGCTGGCGCATAAGAAACCCGGAACAATAATTTTCATCTATTCACTATTACTTCCGTATATCTCACACGATACTGATGCACAAGTTAACCGCATCACATTTCGGGAGTAATCATGGCTCGGCTCGCTGCATTTGATATGGACGGTACGCTGTTAATGCCGGATCACCGTTTAGGGGGAAAAACCCTGAACACGCTGAAGCGCCTGCACGAGCGTAATGTCACCCTGACGTTTGCCACCGGGCGTCATGTGCTGGAGATGCGCCATTTGCTGGGCGCGTTTTCCCTCGATGCCTTTCTGATCACCGGCAACGGGACGCGAATTCACTCCGTGGAAGGCGATGTGCTGCACCGACAGGATCTCAACCCGGAAGTGGCGGACATCGTGCTGCACAGCACCTGGGACACGCAGGCCAGCGTCCACGTCTTTAACGATCGCGGCTGGTTTACCGGAAGCGAAATCCCGGAATTATTGCACGCGCATGTTTACAGCGGCTTTAAATACCAGCTTATCGATCTGCGTCGGATCCCAGCCCATGCGGTCACTAAGATCTGCTTCTGCGGCGATCATGACGATCTGTGCCGCTTACGGATTCAACTGAATGAGGCGCTGGGCGACCGGGCGCACCTGACCTTCTCGGCGGTGGATTGTCTGGAAGTGCTGCCGGTGGGCTGTAACAAAGGCTCCGCTCTGGCGGTACTCAGCGACCACCTGGGCTTAACGCTGCAGGAGTGTATGGCGTTTGGTGACGCCATGAACGACCGCGAAATGCTGGGCAGCGTAGGTCGCGGTCTGATTATGGGGAATGCGATGGCGCAGCTGAAAGCAGAACTTCCCCATCTGCCGGTTATCGGCCACTGCCGCAATGAAGCAGTGTCCCATTTTTTGACGCATTGGCTGGACAACAACAACCTCCCGTATTCCCCCGAATAGTGAGACCCTTCCAGCAAGCCAGACTTCGGTCTGGCTTTTTTTATTTCACCAGTTCTGCAATCTGCGCTTTCCACGGGGCGATTTCGCCGATGTTGGCCTGCACCCACTCCGCATTGTAGTAAGTTTCAAGGTAACGCTCGCCGCTGTCGCACAGCAGCGTGACGATGGAACCGGTGCGGCCCTCTTCGCGCATGCGTGCGGCAAGCTGCAGTGCTCCCCACATATTGGTGCCCGTCGATGCGCCCACTTTGCGTCCCAGCTGCCCTTCCAGCCAATGCGCCGTTGCCACGCTTGCAGCATCCGGCACGCGCATCATCTCATCCACAACGTCGGGGATGAAAGAGGGCTCCACGCGCGGGCGGCCAATCCCTTCAATTTTACTGCCCACCGGGCTGCGCAGGCTGGCATCGCGGTTTTGCCAGTAGTCGAGAAACACGGAGTTCTGCGGGTCAACCACCATCAGCTGGGTATCGTAGCCCTGACAGCGGATGTAGCGTCCGATCGTGGCTGACGTGCCGCCGGTACCGGCGCTCATGACAATGTACGACGGAACCGGATGCGGTTCGTGGGTCATCTGGCGGAAAATACTGTCGGCAATGTTGTTATTGCCGCGCCAGTCCGTTGCGCGCTCGGCGAAGGTGAACTGGTCCATATAGTGGCCGTTCAGCTCGCGGGCCAGCATTTCGGAGGCGGCATAGATTTCGCAGGCGCTTTCCACAAAGTGGCAGCGACCGCCGTAAAATTCGATCTGTTCGATTTTGCGTTTTGCGGTGCAGGACGGCATCACCGCGATAAACGGCAGGCCCAGTAGGCGGGCAAAATAGGCTTCGGACACCGCCGTTGAACCTGATGAAGATTCAATGATAGTCGTGCCTTCTTTAATCCAGCCGTTACATAAACCGTATAAAAACAGCGAGCGCGCCAGGCGATGCTTCAGGCTGCCGGTGGGATGGGTGCTTTCATCTTTCAGATAGAGCTGAATGCCGTCAAATCCCGGCAGGGAAAGGCGAATCAGGTGCGTATCCGCCGAGCGCTGATAGTCGGCATTGATTTCGCTGATCGCATGTTTAACCCAGGTGCTATTCATCATCGTTATCCGTTTGTCATTTTGTGCCTAGGATAGCGAAAAGCACAGAAAAAATTGTTGCTATCTGGCCTTTAAAATAGAATGAAGGGAGAAAAATTTTCTCTGCGAGGTGGGTATGCTAGATAAAATTGACCGCAAGCTCCTTTCATTGCTGCAAAATGACTGTACCCTCTCTTTGCAGGCGCTGGCAGATGCCGTTAATCTGACCACCACCCCGTGCTGGAAGCGCCTTAAGAAGCTGGAAGATGACGGCATTCTTCTGGGGCGCGTCGCGCTGTTAGATCCCGAAAAGCTGGGGCTTGGATTGACGGCATTTGTGCTGATAAAAACCCAGCATCACAGCAGCGAGTGGTATTGCCGCTTCGTTACTCAGGTGTCTGAGATGCCTGAAGTGCTCGGTTTCTGGCGTATGGCCGGAGAGTACGATTACCTGATGCGCGTCCAGGTGGCCGACATGAAGCGCTATGATGATTTCTACAAGCGGCTGGTGAACAGCGTACCGGGTTTGTCGGACGTCACCTCAAGCTTCGCCATGGAACAGATTAAATACACCACAGCGTTACCTATTGAATAACTTCGTAAAATACCTTCAGGAACAAACCGCGTGCGATTATTTGCCCAACTAAGCTGGTACTTTCGTCGGGAGTGGCAACGCTACCTCGGTGCAGTCGCCCTGCTTATTATTATTGCCATCCTGCAGCTGATCCCGCCGAAAGTGGTGGGTTACGTTGTGGATGGCGTCACCGAACAGCATTACACCACCGCACGGGTGTTGATGTGGGTCGGCACGCTGGTGCTGACGGCGGTCATTGTTTATCTGCTGCGCTACGTCTGGCGCGTGCTGCTGTTTGGTGCGTCTTATCAGCTGGCCGTTGAGCTGCGTGAAGATTTTTACCGCCAGCTGAGCCGCCAGCATCCCGAATTTTATCTGCGCCACCGGACCGGTGACCTAATTGCCCGCGCCACCAACGACGTGGACCGCGTGGTCTTTGCCGCCGGGGAAGGAGTGCTGACGCTGGTGGACTCGCTGGTGATGGGCTGCGCGGTGCTGATCGTGATGTCCACGCAGATCAGCTGGCAGTTGACCCTGCTGGCCCTGCTGCCGATGCCGATCATGGCGCTGGCGATCAATCGCTATGGCGAACAGCTGCACGAGCGCTTCAAGCTGGCGCAGGCGGCGTTTTCGTCGCTGAACGATCGCACCCAGGAGAGCATGACCAGCATCCGCATGATCAAAGCGTTTGGTCTGGAAGACCGGCAGTCCGCGCTGTTTGCCGCCGATGCGGCAGACACGGGGGCGAAGAACATGCTCGTCGCGCGTATCGACGCCCGTTTCGATCCGACCATCTATATCGCGATTGGCATGGCAAACCTGCTGGCGATTGGCGGCGGAAGCTGGATGGTGGTGCAGGGCACGCTTACCCTGGGGCAATTGACCAGCTTTGCGATGTATCTGGGGCTGATGATCTGGCCGATGCTGGCGCTGGCCTGGATGTTTAACATCGTGGAGCGCGGCAGTGCCGCCTACAGCCGCATTCGGGCCATGCTGGCCGAAGCGCCGGTTGTCATCGACGGTAGCGAAGCGGTGCCGGAAGGGCGCGGCGTTATGCATGTCGACGTCCGCAAGTTTGTTTATCCGCATACGGAGCATCCGGTGCTGGAGAACGTCAGCTTTACGCTTCAGCCGGGCCAGATGCTGGGCATCTGCGGCCCGACGGGATCCGGCAAAAGTACCGTGCTCTCTTTGCTCCAGCGCCACTTTGACGTCACGCAGGGCGATATTCGCTTCCATGATATTCCGCTCACCAGGCTGCTGCTGGATGAGTGGCGCGGTCGCCTGGCGGTCGTCAGCCAGACGCCGTTTCTTTTTTCTGACACCGTGGCGAACAACATCGCGCTCGGGTGCCCTGCGGCAACGCAGGAAGAGATCGAGCACGTCGCGCGTTTAGCCAGCGTACATGACGACATTTTGCGTCTGCCGCAGGGCTACGACACCGAAGTCGGGGAACGCGGCGTCATGCTGTCCGGCGGGCAAAAACAGCGTATCTCCATTGCCCGCGCGCTGTTGCTGAATGCGGAAATCCTGATTCTGGACGATGCGCTCTCCGCTGTGGACGGCCGTACCGAGCATCAAATTCTGCATAACCTGCGCCAGTGGGGCGACGGACGCACGATAATCATCAGCGCCCACCGTTTGTCAGCGCTCACCGAAGCCAGCGAAATTCTGGTATTGCAGCACGGCCATATTGCCCAGCGCGGTCAGCATGACGCGCTGGCCGAGCAGCCGGGCTGGTATCGCGATATGTACCGCTATCAACAGCTTGAAGCAGCGCTTGACGATGCGCCGGAGCAGGACGAGGAGGCGGCCAATGCGTAAGCTTGGAACGATGTGGCCGACGCTCAAACGTCTGCTGGCCTACGGCTCACCGTGGCGTAAACCGCTCTCGGTTGCCGTGCTTTTACTCTGGATTGCGGCGATTGCCGAAGTGAGTGGTCCGCTGCTCATCAGCTACTTCATCGACAATATGGTCGCCAAAAGCTACCTGCCGCTCGGGCTGGTGGCGGGTTTAGGCGTGGCCTACGTTGGCTTACAGCTGACGGCGGCAGGATTGCACTATGCCCAGTCGCTGCTGTTTAACCGGGCCGCCGTGGGCGTCGTTCAGCAGCTGCGCACCGACGTCATGGACGCGGCGCTTCGCCAGCCGCTCAGCGAGTTTGATATCCAGCCGGTCGGGCAGGTGATTTCGCGCGTGACCAACGATACCGAGGTGATCCGCGATCTGTACGTCACCGTGGTCGCGACGGTATTACGCAGCGCGGCGCTGATCGGCGCGATGCTGGTGGCGATGTTCAGCCTCGACTGGCGCATGGCGCTGGTGGCGATCACCATCTTCCCGGCGGTGCTGATCGTCATGGTGATTTACCAGCGTTACAGCACGCCGATTGTGCGTCGGGTTCGCGCCTATCTGGCCGACATCAACGATGGCTTCAACGAAGTGATTAACGGCATGAGCGTCATCCAGCAGTTCCGTCAGCAGGCGCGCTTTGGCGAGCGCATGGGCGAAGCCAGCCGTTCGCACTATATGGCGCGTATGCAGACGCTGCGCCTGGACGGTTTCCTGCTGCGACCGCTGCTGAGCCTTTTCTCGGCGCTGGTGCTGTGTGGGCTGCTGATGCTCTTTGGCCTGAGCTCAAACGGTACGATTGAAGTGGGCGTACTGTACGCTTTTATTAGCTATCTGGGACGCCTCAACGAGCCGCTGATCGAACTCACTACGCAGCAATCGATGCTGCAACAGGCGGTTGTCGCCGGTGAGCGCGTCTTTGAGCTTATGGACAGGCCGCGACAGGCCTACGGCAAGGATGAGCGACCTCTGCAAAGCGGGGCTATCGCCTTTGATAACGTCTCGTTTGCCTATCGCGAAGACCGTCTGGTGTTGCAGGACATCACGCTTGACGTTCCGTCGCGCGGTTTCGTCGCGCTGGTGGGGCACACCGGCAGCGGTAAGAGCACGCTTGCCAGCCTGTTGATGGGCTATTACCCGGTCACGCAAGGTGAAATCCGCCTCGACGGACGCCCGCTCGCGTCTCTCAGCCATACAGTGTTACGCAAAGGCGTTGCGATGGTGCAGCAGGATCCGGTCGTACTGGCCGATACCTTCTACGCCAACGTGACCCTGGGACGGGACTATTCAGAGGCGCAGGTTTGGGCGGTACTGGAAACGGTGCAGCTGGCAGAGCTGGCGCGCGGGTTCAGCGACGGAATTAACACGAAGCTGGGCGAGCAGGGCAACAACCTCTCCGTGGGGCAAAAACAGCTTCTGGCGCTGGCGCGCGTCCTGATTGAAACGCCACAGGTGCTGATTCTTGACGAAGCCACGGCCAGCATAGATTCCGGTACCGAGCAGGCGATTCAGCAGGCTTTGGCCGCCGTACGCGACCATACAACGCTGGTGGTGATTGCTCACCGTCTTTCCACCATCGTCGACGCGGACACTATTCTGGTGCTGCATCGCGGACAGGCCGTTGAACGCGGTACGCACCGTGAACTGCTGGAAGCAAAAGGGCGCTACTGGCAGATGTACCAGCTGCAGCTCGCGGGCGAAGAACTGGCCGCCAGCGTTCGTGATGAGGAGTCGCTTAGCGCCTGATGCACTAAAATGAGGCGCCGCGCTAACAGTCATTCCTGTTGGTGCAAAACTGAAACGCACCCTGCACCGGCATGGTGCGTTTTTTTTCACCGGTTCATTTATCAGGACCGTGTAACGCACATCGCACCGCTATTCCCTCACGTTTTCATTTCTGGCACACCCCTTGCAATACCTTCTGCGTAAGCTGCGGCCATTACCGAATTCTGACTGGAGGGGATCTATGAAGCTGGTTACGGTTGTAATCAAACCATTCAAACTCGAAGACGTGCGCGAAGCGTTGTCTTCAATGGGTATTCAGGGACTGACTGTCACCGAAGTGAAAGGCTTTGGTCGTCAGAAGGGTCATGCCGAGCTTTATCGCGGGGCGGAATACAGCGTTAACTTTCTGCCAAAAGTAAAAATTGATGTCGCGATTGCTGACGATCAGCTTGATGAAGTCATTGATGTCATTAGCAAAGCGGCCTATACCGGCAAAATTGGCGACGGCAAAATTTTCGTTGCCGAACTGCAGCGCGTCATTCGCATCCGTACCGGCGAATCTGACGAAGCGGCACTGTAATTAACGCCTGGCACACAGTGATAGGGATCGAGAAAATGAAGATAGCAACACTTAAAACGGGTCTGGGTTCGCTGGCACTGCTGCCGGGCCTGGCGCTGGCTGCTACCCCTGCGGTGGTCGACAAAGCCGATAACGCCTTTATGATGATCAGCACCGCGCTGGTGCTGTTTATGTCCATTCCGGGCATTGCGCTGTTCTACGGCGGCCTGATCCGTGGCAAAAACGTTCTCTCCATGCTGACGCAGGTTGCCGTGACGTTCGCACTGGTCTGCGTGCTGTGGGTGGTCTACGGTTACTCGCTGGCGTTCGGCACGGGCAACGCGTTCTTTGGTAACTTCGACTGGGTGATGCTGAAAAATATTGAGCTGACCGCGCTGATGGGCAGCTTCTATCAGTACATCCACGTTGCGTTCCAGGGCTCCTTTGCCTGTATTACCGTCGGGCTGATTGTGGGCGCGCTCGCCGAGCGTATTCGTTTTTCTGCCGTGCTGATCTTCGTTGTGGTCTGGATGACGCTCTCCTATGTGCCGATTGCGCACATGGTCTGGGGTGGCGGTCTGCTGGCAACGCACGGCGCGCTGGACTTTGCGGGTGGTACTGTTGTACACATCAACGCCGCAGTAGCGGGCCTTGTGGGCGCCTACCTGATTGGCAAACGCGTGGGCTTCGGTAAAGAAGCGTTCAAACCGCACAACCTGCCGATGGTCTTTACCGGTACCGCGATCCTCTACTTTGGCTGGTTTGGCTTCAACGCCGGCTCAGCAAGTGCCGCGAACGAAATTGCCGCGCTGGCCTTCGTGAACACCGTGGTGGCCACGGCGGGTGCAATCCTCTCCTGGGTGTTCGGCGAGTGGGCGGTACGTGGTAAGCCTTCTCTGCTGGGTGC
Source organism: Enterobacter sp. 3U4 (assembly GCF_057224565.1). NCBI lineage: Bacteria > Pseudomonadati > Pseudomonadota > Gammaproteobacteria > Enterobacterales > Enterobacteriaceae > Enterobacter > Enterobacter sp. 3U4. Next base: position 2,928,429 of record NZ_CP136665.1, on the reverse strand, counting down.
CTGTTCGGGTGCCATTGCCGGTCTGGTTGGTATCACCCCTGCGTGCGGTTATGTCGGTGTGGGCGGTGCGCTGCTGGTTGGCCTGGTGTCCGGTCTGGCGGGCCTGTGGGGCGTGACCGCACTGAAACGCGTGCTGCGCGTTGACGACCCATGCGATGTGTTTGGAGTCCACGGCGTGTGCGGCATCGTTGGTTGTATCATGACCGGTATCTTCGCTGCGAAATCGCTCGGTGGCGTGGGCTACGCAGAAGGCGTGACCATGGTTCATCAGGTGCTGGTGCAGCTGGAAAGTATTGCAATCACCGTTGTCTGGTCTGCGGTTGTCGCTTTCATCGGCTACAAGCTGGCGGACATGACGGTCGGTCTGCGCGTACCGGAAGAGCAGGAACGCGAAGGTCTGGATGTGAACAGCCACGGCGAGAATGCGTATAACGCCTAATAAACAGCAAAACGGCAACCTCAGGTTGCCGTTTTTAGTGTGTATTCCCTCTCCCCGTGGGAGAGGGCATCATGCCGCACAACATCAACCTCTGTTACGCATTACCCCTTCCTGCACCGTTGAAGCTACCAGCACGCCGTCCTGAGTATAAAACTCCCCACGCACAAACCCGCGGGCACTGGATGCCGACGTACTCTCCACGCTGTAAAGCAGCCACTCATTCATGTTGAAGGGACGGTGGAACCACATCGAGTGATCGATCGTCGCGACCTGCATCCCTTTTTCGAGGAAGCCGACGCCGTGCGGCTGCAGCGCCACCGGCAGGAAGTTGAAGTCAGAAGCATAGCCCAGCAGATACTGATGAACGCGGAAGTCCTCAGAAACGGTGCCGTTGGCCCGGATCCACACCTGGCGCTTCGGCTCGGCGGGGTGACCTTTCATCGGGTTGTGGAACTCGACGGGGCGGATCTCAAGCGGCTTATCGCAGAGAAACTTCTCTTTGACCTGCGGCGGTAGCAGATGCGCCAATGCGCGAGCGATATCCGTTTCAGATTTGAGATCGTCCGGCGAAGGGGCAGGAGGCATGACTTTCTGATGCTCGTAGCCCGGCTCCGGCGCCTGGAAAGAGGCGGTCATGTAAAAGATCGGCTTACCGTTCTGAATGGCCGCGACGCGGCGCGCGCTGAAGCTGTTGCCGTCTCGCAGAACTTCAACGTCATACACGATGGGTTTCGCGCTATCGCCAGGGCGTAAGAAGTAGCTGTGGAACGAATGCACCAGACGGTCTGCCGGGACAGTCTCCTTTGCTGCGTACAGAGCTTGTCCGACGACTTGCCCCCCGAAGACCTGGCGTAAACCGAGATCTTCGCTCTGTCCGCGAAAGAGTCCTTCCTCAATTTTTTCCAGATTCAGTAATGTCAGCAGATTGTTCAGTGCCTGACTCATAATTGTCCTCAATAAACGCCGTAGCGAAAGATAGGCAGAGTATAACGCAGAAATGAAAGTGGTCCGATGGGTAGAATAATCTGAATGTCGGCACGTTTTCAGGCATAAATCGGTGATCTGTGCCACACTTGAATACGTTATGTGATTGAAACGACATCGGATGGGATCGATCCCGCTGGTGCATTGATAAGGAGACTTCAATGAAACTCGTGCCCATGCTAAGTGGTGTAGCTATTGCGGTGGCGTTGTCCGCCTGTGCCGGTAAGAGCGCCCAGGTGCCAGTGCCAGCAGCAGACCCGAACGGGATTAATACCCTTTCGCAGCAATCCATTCAGCAGCCTAACGTTTCCGGTACCATCTGGATTAAACAGAGAGTTGCGCTGCCGCCGGATGCGGTATTAACGGTGACGCTGTCTGATGCTTCCCTGGCCGACGCACCGTCGAAAGTCGTGGCTCAGCGTGCCGTGCGTACTGAAGGCAAGCAGGCGCCGTTTAGCTTCGTGTTGCCGTATAACCCGTCGGACGTGCAGCCTAATGCCCGTATTCTGCTGAGCGCAGCGGTAACCATTAACGGTAAGCTGGTATTCATTACCGATACGGTCCAGGAAGCGATCAACAACGGTGGGACAAAAATCGACCTGAACCTGGTGCCGGTGCAGCAGACCGAAGTCCCGGTGGCACCGCAGACCAATCAGCCGTCTTTGCCAACCCCACCGACTCAGATGTAATTTCTGCATTTCCCCTCTCCTCCGGGAGAGGGGTCAATACACCCAGCGAAACTTCTGCAAATCGATCTGACCCGACCCGGACACCTGCACACCCTCTGAAAGTAATGCCTGACGCTGACGCTGGAGATCTGGCCCGGTGAGCGAAATGGCGCCATGACGATTCACTACCCGATGCCAGGGCAACGTACTCCCTTCCGGCAGCCGTTTCAGGACGCCTCCAACCTGTCGCGCCGCGCGCGGGGAACCGGCCAGGCGCGCGACATCACCATAGGTGGTGACATAGCCTTCCGGGATTGAAGCCACGATTTGCCATACGCGCTGTGGAAAGGAGTCGTGCTCGTCCATACCTTCACCTGTGGGGAGTTTCTGGAGAGCCATGGTAAACGAAGATCGTCATGATTGCTGCGCCTGTTTGCGCAAGAAACCAGCATCCGGTTCCTGGCGGCTTGCAATTGGGCCTTCGCACAGGGATAATGCGCCAGCGCGTTGGTTATCAACGCTCTCAATGGGGGCTCTGTTGGTTCTCCCGCAACGCTACTCTGTTCACCAGGTCAGGTCCGGAAGGAAGCAGCCAGGGCAGACGACGTGTGTGCCGGGATGTAGCTGGCAGGGCCCCCACCCATTTGTGCCCTCATAAGATCCTCCTGCTTTACCTCTCCCTTTAAACCACTATCCCACAATAATATTATGCCTATATCGTGTAATATATATTTAATCGCACTGAAATATTATTGTCATAAACCTGTAATAATAGACTGTCATTTTATAATTGGACGGTTATTTACCTCCATAACTCAAAAAAATATATATCTGGATAACGTTGTTAACTTCGTGTATTACATAAAGTACTTATTCCGAAGGGAAGTGACAAACATGGCTACAGCGGTATTAAACGTTAAGATTGATGACGCGCTAAAAGAAAGGCTTCGCCACTATGCGGAAGTGAATAACGAGAACTTAAGCGTGACGACAGAGAAACTGCTGCTGCTGGCGTTCGAAGCAGTAGAAGAGGCGGGAGTATCGGAAGAGGATATTGATAATCAGCATACGGAAGAAGAGAGTGTTTCTCCTTTTACTCCTAAAGAAATCAAAGCTCTACGCAAACTTCTGAAGAAGAGAAAATGAAACAACAACTGTCAACTGCCAGTGACTACAAAGAGGCCTGCGATCTGTTGCGTTCAGGCTATGTGAAGCATGTACGTCTTGGCTGGAATGTCGGAAGTGATGAGTTCTTTCGTATTGCGTCTGACTGGTGTGATACCGGCGCAAAAATAAAGAAAGACGGTGAAAACTTCGTTATTTCACTGAAAGGTTTTCCAATTCCTGCTCAGCATTAATTCCGGATTGGTGAAAACTGCTGACTGTATCCGTAACAGTCAGCAGTTTTTATTTTTATGATCGACTTCAAATATTTTAATATTAGATCACGCTGCGTTTTAACGATGGCTCGTTTTTATTCAGGGCGAGCCATAACGGTTTGATCCTCAGCAACGCCTGCTCAAGCTCTGTCGATTCCAGCGAGAAGGGCATCCGCAAATAGCGGTCAAATGCGCCCGAAAGGCCAAACCGCGTACCGGTCCCCAGATTAATCCCCAGAATCTCAGCCCGCGCGGCAAGCTGTGTCGCCAGCATGCCCGGCAGCTCAATCCAGTAAGAGAGCCCACCTTCCGCTTCATGGAATTTCCAGTCGGGGAAATGTTCACGCAGCAGTTCACCGCATCGATCGCGTCGTTTCGCCAGCATCTTCCGGCGTGCGGGCAGAAATGTCTCGCTGTTGTTAATCAGCCACAGCATCGCCAGCTGTTCCAGAAGCGGCGAGCCTAAATCGAGGGTATCCCGCGTCTGGGCAAGCGTGGCGATCGTGCGCGAGGAGGCGCGGATCCAGCCGAGACGCAGCCCGCCCCAGAAACTTTTTCCGGCGGAGCCTAGGGTGATGACGGTGGCCTGCGGGTTAAAGGAGGCCAGCGGGGGCGGGGGAGGCGCATCAAACCAGAGATCCACCATCGTTTCATCCACCACCAGCGCCGTACGGGTTTGCGCAGCAATATCGGTAATGGCCTGACGGGTCGCGATATCCATACAGCGCCCGGTGGGGTTATGAAAATCAGGCATCAGGTACGCCAGGCGCGGTGCCGTCTGGGCAAGCGTTGCGGCAAAGCCATCCGTATCCCAGCCGGTTTCCGGCAGCGACACCCCCACGGGCCGACACTGCGCGCCCTGAATGGCGGCAATCGCCAGCGGATAGGTGGGGTGATCGACCACGACGCGATCTCCCGGCCCGGTCATCATCCGCAGGACCAGCGCGAAGCCGCTCACGGCACCATTGACCACCATCACTTCGTCCGCGCGGGTGAGAAGGCCCCGCGCGGTGTAGCGCGAAGCGATGGCCTCCCGCAGCGTCGGCAGTCCTAGCTGATCGTAGCCCGTCAGCGAGAGGTGCTGCGTAATGGCCGTGAGCGCATAAGTATAAGCCTGGTGGATCTCCGGCCCGGCATTGAGTGCGGCAGTGGAGAGATCCAGTGCCGCACTCGCTGCGGAAAGTGTGGGAACAGCGCGCGTATCCGGGAGGATCACGCGTGACCCGCTGCCGTGGCGGCTCTCAAGATATCCCTCCTCGCGCAGATGGGCGAGGGCGCTGCTGATGGTGGTCCGGCTCACGTCCAGCGCCGTGGCCAGCTCGCGCTCTCCCGGTAGCCGTGTATTCAGCGCCAGACGTCCATCAAGAATTAACAGGCGCAGCGCATCGGCCAGCTGCCGCCAGAGCGGCGTGCGGGACGAGGTTTGCTGCCAGTGGCCTAAAAGGCGTACCAGCGACTGGCTTCCGAAGCGACGTGACGACATATGCAGTCCACTATTTGAAAACTGGACATTAATCATAGTGCCATTATAGGTCAGGATGAAAGCCTGGTTCACTGGAGAAGATAAAAATGGTACGTCGTCTGCTACAACTCTATGTCGGTTTAGGTCTGTATGGCCTGTCCACCGCGATGTTTATTCGTTCCGATTTGGGTGTCGATCCCTGGGATGTTTTTCACCTTGGGGTAGGGGTGCAGCTGGGGATGACGATCGGGACGGTGATCATTTTAACCGGTGCTGCGGTGCTGCTGCTGTGGATCCCACTGCGCCAGATGCCGGGTCTTGGCACGATAAGTAACGTGATTTGTATCGGTCTGGCGGCGGACGCCAGCATGGCGCTTATTCCGGAACTTGATTCGTTACCCGTTCGCATCGCTTTCCTGGTGTCGGGCATCGTGATGAACGCGATTGCGACCAGCATGTACATTGGCGCCGGTTTTGGGCCTGGCCCACGCGACGGCCTGATGACCGGCATTCATGCCCGTCTGGGGTGGTCCATTCGCAGCGTGCGTACCTCAATTGAGGTGTCCGTCCTGCTGATTGGGTGCGTGCTTGGCGGCACGTTTGGGGTGGGAACGGTAGTGTATGCCCTGACCATTGGCCCACTTATCCAGCTCTGTCTGCCCTGGTTCCGCCAGAAGCCGCGCGTTGCTGAAATCGCTCAGCCGGAGCGGGTTGTCTAATTTTGCGAAGCGCTCACATGTTTTCACGGCCTCGCTGTGCCACAATAATGGGCCACGACACACGCGATGCCAGAATGCATGAAAGCGATCACTCTCTATGATGTCGCCCTCCTTGCGGGGGTTTCTTATCAGACCGTCTCTCGCGTCATTAACGACGCGGAGCATGTCTCTGCCCGCACGCGGGAAAAGGTGCAGCAGGCGATGGCGGAATTGCACTACGTGCCTAACCTGCGGGCACAGCAGCTGGCGGGTAAACGCACCCGCACGCTGGGACTCATCACCACCGATCTGGCCCTGCATGCGCCTTCACAAATTGTATCGGCGGTAAAATCACGTGCAGCCGAAAAAGGGGCGAGCGTCCTCATTTCCATGGTGGAGCAACCGCAGCAGTGTCAGGCCGCGCTTCAGGCGCTGTTGGCACAGCGGGTGGACGCGCTGCTGGTAAATGTACCGCTCGACGATCCTGACGCTGAAGCGCTCAGGGCGCTGGCGTCGCCTGTTCCGGTGCTATTCCTTGATGTCTCGCCTTCAGCACAGGTTAACAGCCTTGTGTTTAACGCCGGGCAGGGCGCGCATCTGGGCGTTGAGCACCTGCTTTCGCTGGGGCATCAGCATGTTGCCCTGCTGAGCGGGCCGGAAAGCTCGGTCTCTGCTCGGGCGCGTCTGGCAGGATGGAAAGCGGCTCTGGCCCGCGCGGGGCATGAAGCCGCTGCGGTGGCCTACGGGGACTGGAGCGCGGCCAGCGGTTACGAGAAAGGACATGTGCTGCTGTCGGGTAGCGCATTGCCGGATGCCATTCTGGTGGCGAACGATCAAATGGCGCTCGGGGTGATGCGCGCCTGTGCGGAAAAGGGGATCGCGATTCCAGGACAGATGTCGGTGGTCGGGTTCGACGATACGGCTGACAGCGCCTGGTTTTCTCCGCCGCTGACGACCATTCGCCAGGCGTTTCGCGAGGCGGGCGAGCGCAGCGTGGAGTGGCTGCTGGCCCCTACCGAAGGCGAGACGTGCTGGCAGATTCAGCTGCCGGTGACGCTGGTTACCCGCCATTCCAGCGCGCGCCGCGCGCCGCAGCAGGCCGAACGCGAGGAGCTGGCGCTGCAGCTCAGAAGCCTGGCACTCCTGGCCGAGCAGCTTGCCCGCAAATAAAACTTTGTGATCGGACTCGCTACCCCGTGATCGAACGCTTTACCGTCGCAGAGTGCCAGGGCATGTTAACCAAAATTGTGAGCGCTTCGCAAAGAGGTTGATATGTCTCATACACCTTCGCTGACCCTCAGCGATATCCTGGCCCGTCGGGACTGGGAAAATCCCGGCGTCACCCAGTGGAACCGCCTGCCGGCACACGCGCCGCTGCACAGCTGGCGTAATGACTCTACCGCCAGGGATGACGCTGGATCTATCAGCAGGCTCTCCCTCAGCGGGATGTGGCGATTTAGCTACTTTTCTGCTCCCGAGCAGGTTCCTCAGGCATGGGTCACCGAAGATTGCGCGGATGCCGTTGCGATGCCCGTGCCGTCGAACTGGCAGATGCAGGGTTTCGACACGCCTGTTTACACTAATGTCACCTATCCTATCCCCGTTAACCCGCCTTTTGTGCCGCAGGAAAACCCGACCGGTTGTTACTCGCTCACATTTGAGGTGGATGACGTCTGGCTTCAGAGCGGGCAAACCCGCATCATCTTTGACGGCGTGAACTCGGCGTTCCATCTGTGGTGCAACGGAGAGTGGCTGGGCTATTCCCAGGACAGCCGCCTGCCCGCCGAATTTGACCTCTCGGCAACATTACGCCCTGGAGAGAACCGCCTGGCGGTCATGGTATTGCGCTGGTGCGACGGCAGCTATCTGGAAGATCAGGACATGTGGCGCATGAGCGGCATCTTCCGCGATGTGACGCTGCTGCATAAACCCGAGACGCAGATTGCCGATTATCACGTGGTGACGGACCTGAATGCGGAGCTGGACCGCGCGGTGCTGAAGGTTGATGTCGCGCTGGCGGGCGCTGGCTTTGCAGACTGCGAGGTGGTCATGACCCTGTGGCGCACGGGTGAAAAATGCGCCAGCGTTTCCCGGCGTCCAGGGTCTGCCATCGTCGACGAGCGCGGCAGCTGGGCAGAGCGCTTAACGGTGTCGATCCCTGTTGACCAGCCCGCGCTCTGGAGTGCTGAAACGCCAGAATTGTACCGCCTGACGATTGCGCTTCTTAATCCGCAGGGTGAGGTGCTGGAGGTAGAGGCGTGCGACGTTGGCTTCCGGCGGGTTGAAATCAGCAATGGCCTGCTGAAGCTCAACGGTAGACCGCTGCTGATCCGCGGGGTTAACCGGCACGAGCATCATCCGGAAAACGGCCAGGTGATGGACGAAGCGACCATGCGTCGCGATATCGAAATTATGAAGCAGCACAACTTCAACGCCGTGCGCTGCTCGCACTACCCGAACCATCCGCTGTGGTACCGGCTTTGCGATCGCTATGGGCTGTACGTTGTTGACGAAGCCAACATCGAAACCCACGGCATGGTGCCGATGAGCCGCCTTGCTGACGATCCGCGCTGGCTGCCCGCCATGAGCGAGCGCGTGACGCGCATGGTGCAGCGCGATCGTAATCATCCCTCAATTATCATCTGGTCGCTGGGCAATGAGTCCGGGCACGGTGCAAACCACGACGCGCTATATCGCTGGGTGAAAGCCACGGATCCGACGCGTCCGGTACAGTATGAAGGCGGCGGCGCGAACACTGCGGCGACCGATATTGTCTGTCCGATGTATGCCCGGGTCGATCAGGATCAGCCCTTCCCGGCAGTGCCGAAATGGTCCATCAAAAAATGGATCGGTATGCCGGATGAAACACGCCCGCTGATCCTCTGCGAATACGCCCACGCGATGGGGAACAGCTTCGGCGGATTCTCGAAATACTGGCAGGCGTTTCGCAGCCACCCTCGGTTGCAGGGGGGATTTGTCTGGGACTGGGTCGATCAGGCTCTGACGAAGCAAGATGAAGAGGGCAATTCGTTCTGGGCATACGGCGGGGACTTTGGCGATAAGCCAAACGACCGACAGTTCTGCCTCAATGGCCTGGTCTTCCCCGATCGCACGCCGCACCCGGCGCTGTACGAGGCGCAGCGCGCCCAGCAGTTCTTCACCTTTACGCGGGTCAGCACCTCTCCGCTGGTGATTGAGGTGCAAAGCGGCTACCTGTTCCGCCACACCGATAACGAAGTGCTGAACTGGACGGTTGCCCGGGACGGAGAGGTGCTGGCTTCGGGCGAGGTGACGCTGGCAATAGCCCCTGAAGGCGCTCAGCGTCTGGAGATCGCTCTGCCAGAATGGCAAAACGAACCGGGGGAAGTCTGGCTGAATGTTGAAGTGCGCCAGCCGCGGGCAACAACATGGTCACCGGCTGACCATCGCTGCGCGTGGGAGCAGTGGCCGCTTCCGTCTCCGCTGTTTGTCGCACCGCCAGCCTCTGCGGGCGAGCCTCCGGTTTTGACGCAAAACGACCGCATCCTGGAGATCGCGCATCGTCAACAGCGCTGGCAGTTCGATCGCGCATCCGGAAACCTGACCCAATGGTGGCGAAATGGCGTTGAAACGCTGATGTCACCTCTGACGGATAACGTCAGCCGTGCGCCGCTGGACAATGATATTGGCGTGAGTGAAGCGACGAAGATCGATCCGAATGCATGGGTTGAACGCTGGAAAGCGGCGGGCATGTACGATCTCACCTTACGCGTTTTGCGCTGTGAGGCAGAGCAGCACGCGGACGAAGCCGTGGTCACCACCCTTCACGTCGGGGAGTATCATGGCAAAACGCTGTTCATAAGTCGTAAAGCCTGGCGGGTGGACGACCGGGGCGTTCTGCATGGCGATATTCAGGTCGATATTGCGTCCGATATTCCGGAACCCGCGCGCGTTGGCCTGAGCGTTCATCTCGCCGAAACGCCGGAAAACGTCTCCTGGCTGGGGCTGGGGCCGCATGAAAACTATCCGGACAGAACGCTGGCGGCACAGCAGGGGCGCTGGACATTACCCCTGGCGGAGATGTACACGCCGTATATCTTCCCGACGGAAAATGGTTTGCGCTGCGATACGCGGCAGCTGGCGCTGGGAACGCATCAGCTACATGGCCGGTTCCATTTCTCGGTGAGCCGCTACAGCCAGCAGCAGCTGCGGGAGACAACCCATCACCATCTGCTGCAGGAAGAGCCCGGGTGTTGGCTTAACCTTGATGCGTTCCATATGGGCGTGGGCGGCGACGACTCCTGGAGCCCCAGCGTTTCACCGGAATTCATTCTGCAGAAACGCCAGCTTCGCTACACCTTTAGCTGGCAGCAAAATCCTTAACTGACCATTGAGATGCGGCCACAGGACGTGGCCGCAGCTTACGCCAGAATGCCGCTCAGACCGTGCAGGCTCATATAAATCCCTACCACGGTAATCAGCGCAGCGGAAATCCAAGGCGCTTTACGGGAAAGTTCGTTAAACCCGGGCCAGCGTTTTGTCGCATGTTTGAGGCTCAAGGCGGCAATCGCGCCGGAAGCCACCAGCGTTAACGCCAGACCAATACTGAAGCTGAACACCAGCGTCGCGCCGAGGGCAAAATGCTTTAGCTGCAGGCAGATCAGCAGAACGGTGATGGAGGCCGGGCAGGGGATAAGCCCGCCGGTCAGGCCAAACATGACGATCTGTCCGGTGGTGACGTTTTGACCGCTGAAGCGGCGGTTAATATCCTGCGCGTGCGCGCGCTGGTGGGCATCCTGCCACTCCTCTTCAACCAGCGGGTGTTCGTGGTGGTGATGATCATGATGATGGTCATGGTGGTGATGATCGTGATGATGATGGTGATGATCGTGTGGCTGGCTCTCTTTCCAGGTTCGCCACGCCATCCACAGGGCGATCGCAACGATCAACACCCCGGAGATCAGCTGGAACCAGGGTTCGGACGTATGCGCATCCCAGCCCCGACCAAACCATAATCCCGCCATAGCAACGAGCCAGACCACCGCCGTATGGGAGAGCGTGGCCGCCAGGCCGAGCAGTACCGCCTGTTTCAGCGTGCCGCGGATGGCCACGATAAAAGCGGCCATCATGGTCTTTGAGTGGCCCGGTTCCAGGCCATGCAGCGCACCGAGCAGGATGGCGCTGGGAACAAACAGCCAGGCATTACCCTGCTGCAGGAGTGAAGCAAAATCGGTCATGGGGGATTCCGGCGTGGAAAATGTCTGCAAATACTACTCCCCCCCAGTAGGCTAATACTACCCCCCAGTAGAAAAATACTCAGGGGGAGTAGAGCGTGTTATGCTTTAAAAGCCAAAAATAAGGGATAGAGAGATGTCACATACCGTTCGCGATAAGAAAATGTTACTGACTCGCCTGAAGAAAATTCAGGGGCAGAGTCATGCCCTGGAGAAAATGCTCAACAGCGATCACGAATGCGCCGAGGTGTTACAGCAGCTGGCGGCGATCCGCGGGGCGGTCAACGGCATGATGATGCAGGTGATCGAAGGGCATTTAACCGATCATGTGGTGAAAGAACCCGAAGAAGCGCAGCGTGAAGCCGATCTTGGCGTGGTGCTGCAGGTGATCAAATCCTATCTTAAGTAGAGTGCGTGCCGAGGTTATTCTCTGCCCAAAGAATAAATTCTGTTTTTGGCAGCGCTTTGCTGTAGTACCACCCCTGCCCGTACTGCACGCCGTGGCGGTGTAGCCAGGCGAGCTGCCCTGCGGTTTCGACTCCCTCCGCCACCATCGCCAGCTTCAGCGACTTTGCTATTTCAATGATGTGCGGCGTTACGTTTTTATACTCCAGCGCATCCACGAACGATTTATCAATTTTTAGCGTGTCGACGTCCAGATCCTGCAGATAGCTCAGGCTGGAATAGCCTGTACCAAAATCATCAATATAGACAGGATGGCCCGAACGGCGGAGTGCGGCGATTGCCGGCGCGCTGATTTTGGGATCGGCAAAGCCGCGCTCGGTGAGCTCAAGGGCGATTTGCCGGGGATGGATTTGCCATTTATTCAGTAGCTGACTCAGCAGAGGCGGCAGGATGCCGGAGGTCAAATCGTCAGGCGCGAGGTTAATGGAGATATGATGATCCGGGTAGCGTTGCAGCCAGTGACCCATATCTTCAAAAACCTTTTCGATGACTAACTGCGTCAGCTGTGAGATGAGCCCCGTTTGCTCGGCAAGGGGGACAAAAATATCCGGCGAGAGGCTGCTTCCGTCCGGCTGAGGCCAGCGCGTCAGCGCCTCAGCGCCCACAATTTTTCCGCTACAGAGCGCCACGATGGGCTGATAGTGCACCACAAAATCCCGGCTGTTAATGGCGTCCAGCAGGCGATTGCGCGGTGACTGGATACGCCGCAGTATCCGCAGGACGAAGAGCGCGGCGAGCAGGCTTATCAACATGCCGAACGGTAACCAGAAAAGCAGCTGCCGGTGCCAGGTTTCAGAGAGCGGTTTGAGCGTTGCCCATGCGACTACGGTAAATCCAAGCTCAGGTACAGACTTCATAATGTACATTGAACCGTTGTACTGCACGCTTTTCATACCCCGCTCCTGAACCATGTCGCGGATGTGAGAATCGAGCTTACTGCTGCTGGCAAAAATGCGGTGCGTTGTGCTTCCTACCAGGGCGGCATCAATTGCTATCTCGCCGAAAGGGATCACGTCCACCAGCGAAGCAGGATCGACCATGACAAGGTAGTGCCCTTTTCCCAGCACTGCCATGTAGCGGTTAAACCCAAGATCGTTTTGCGTGGTCAGCCATGCGCTGTAACCATCTTCGGTAATGCGCATCGGTGGGGGGAAAGGGGGGGCATGACTGGTTTGCTCGAGGGAGGAGCAGAGCGGCTGAAGGTTGTCGATATAAATCACTTCCTGGACATATCGCCACGAGAAAGCGACCCGGCGCATTTCCCTCAGTTGCAAAGGGCTGCACGGCACCCCCTCAAAGGCCTGCAGGTGATCGAGCGCTTCTTTTGCCTGAGCCACAACCCTGTCGGTTCGTACCAGCACGCGTGAGGCATAATTATCCAGCGCATCGGCAAATTTATCCTCCGCCTGGCGATGGGCCAGCCAGATGCTCAGGCAAATGGGGACCAGCACAGAAAAGATAAGTATGCCAGTCACCAGACTGACCAGATGTCGGGTTTTCATGCTGTCGTGTCCTTCCTCGTATACCCGTTCCTGGGCATTGAGTTCCCTGCCTGAAGAGAAAGATTTTACCGCGAAATGATATAGTTATAGCACGTGGTTGGCATGGTTTTCATCTTATCACAGGCAAACGAGAAATTATCGTCAGGCGAGAGGGGGTTGTTTTTTCAAACTGGCCTGGATATTATTTTGTTATGTTATAACAAAACATAAAGGATTTACGATGAAACCTAATATCCATCCCGCCTATCGCACCGTGGTCTTCCACGACACCAGCGCGAATGAATACTTCAAAGTGGGCTCAACCATTAAGACCGACCGTGAAATTGAACTCGACGGTGAAACCTATCCGTACATCACCATCGAGGTTTCTTCAAAATCGCACCCGTTTTATACCGGTAAGCAGAAAACGTTCTCTACAGACGGCAGCGCAGCGCGCTTCCGCAAGCGTTTTGGCGGTTTTCTCAATGCGAAGCGGGGCTAACCATGCAGGTTCTTAACTCATTACGTAGTGCAAAGCAGCGTCACCCGGATTGCCAGATAGTCAAACGCAAGGGACGCTTATACGTGATTTGCAAATCTAATCCGCGCTTTAAGGCGGTTCAGGGACGTAAAAAAAGACGCTAGACGCGCGTTTCTCGCCAGCTTTCCAGGGATCTTTTCTGTTTGCCATCGGCAGTAAAATTGTCGGTGGCAAGCCAGCTTGCAAAGGCGCTCGCCAGCGCCGGCCACTCTTTGTCGAGAATCGAAAACCAGTCGGTATCCCGGTTACGGCCTTTTATGACCAGCGCCTGACGAAAGCGCCCTTCAAACTGAAAGCCCAGACGCAGCGCCGCTTTACGGGAAGGCTCGTTCAGGCTGTTGCACTTCCATTCATAACGCCGATACCCAAGGGTATCGAACACGTATCGCATCAGCAGATACTGGGCTTCTGTCGACATCGGCGTGCGGCTTAACAGAGGAGAGAAGTGAACGTGTCCCACTTCCACGACCCCGTTTTTAGGATCGATACGCATCAGGGACAGCGTCCCGACAGGGGACTGGGTCCGGTTATCGATAACGGTAAAGTGGATGGGATCGGATAACGCACTTACGCTCGCCACCCATTCGGCAAACTCCTCTGCGGTGGCATCGGGTTCACGCAGCAGCCACGTCCAGCTGCGGGTATCTTCGGCCAGGGAATAGGCGGAGAACAAAGCGTGGGCATGCTCCACGCGCAGCGGCTCCAGCCGACAATAGTGACCCTGCAGGACCACCCGGGACGGGTGCTGACGAGGCTGCCAGTCGGTAAGCGCTTCGCCCACTGGCTGTCCGAACTGATTGAATGTCTTCATCTTAATTTCCGTGACGTTGAAAAGAGCTTCAGACTAGTGAATTGCTGGTTCCTTAAAAAGAACCACTGCGCTATGTTTTGATGGTGCCACGAGGAGGCGAGATGAATATACCGGGTGATGAATTTTATACCTTGCTCCATGCAGCCCTGAAAACACGCGGCGAAGAGACGCTCCAGCGCGCACTCTACCTTGCTTTACGGGAGGCCATACTGGGCGGAAGGCTACGATCCGGCAGCCAGCTTTCCGGTTCGCGAACGCTGGCGCAGCAGATCTCGGTTTCCCGAAACACAGTCAATGCGGCGCTGGACCAGCTCACCCTGGAAGGGTATTTGCAGCGTAATCGCCAGGGAACGCGGGTGGCGCAGTTAGCTCACCGTTCCGTCCCCCGGATAATGCCGGGCCCTGCCATCACGCTCGCAAAACGGGTCGCCCTGCTGCCCGCGCCTGTGCCGCGTGATACCCCGGTGATGGCGTTCACGCCGGGAACGCCTGCCATTAACTATTTCCCCTTGCCGCTGTGGCGGCGATTGTACGATCGCGTCCTGCGCGAGGAGGGAAGTGCCCTGCTAGGCTATGGCGACCCGGCCGGCGAGCCGTCGCTGCGTGCCGCGATTGCCCGGCATCTCGCCCTGTCCCGCGGTATCGACTGCGACGCCAGCCAGATTGTGATAACCGAAGGAGCGCTTGAGGGCGTCAATCTTTGCACGATGCTGTTAAGCGAGCCTGGCGATGTCGCCTGGGTAGAAAACCCCGGCTATAGCGGGGCAAAGAGTGCGTTTGTTAAATCCGGCCTGGCAATGACGGGGATCCCGATTGATGACGAGGGGATGTGCTGGGAGGGACTGAATGTACCTTCTCCCTCGTTAATTTTTACCTCACCTTCACACCAGTTCCCCTACGGAAGCGTGCTCAGTGCCCGACGACGCCTCGCGCTACTGGAGCTCGCCCGGCAGCACAACGCGTGGATCATTGAAGACGATTACGACAGTGAGTTTCGTTATGCCGGTGAGCCCGTTCCGGCGATGCTGGGAATGGTAAACAACGCGCCCGTGGTTTATCTCGGGACGTTCAGTAAAACGCTGTTTCCTTCGCTCCGAATAGGGTTCATGGTCTTGCCGCCAGCGCTGGCGAAGGCGGCTCGTCCGGCCATCGGCTCGCTGTTGCGCGGTGGGCATCGTGCCGAACAGCGCACGCTGGCGCTGTTTATCGAAGAAGGTCACTACGCCCGTCATCTGGCTGCCATGCGTCGGCTCTATCGTAAACGATACCGCCAGCTGCGGGAGGTGCTGGGCACAGAGCTTCATGCGCCGCACCGTATTCTGGCCGGTGAAGGCGGAATGCATCTGACGCTGGCGATAGACGATATTGATGACCAGAGGCTGGTGGAGCAGGCGAGGGCGTTTCAGCTGTCACCCGCTGCATTGAGCGGGTACTACCTGGAGGCGAAGCAGGGGCAAACCGGGCTGGTTTTAGGTTACGGTAATACCTCTGCTTCTCAGTTTGCGCCGGGGATCCGGCGTCTGCAGGCGTTAATTACGCAGCAGCAGGGCGGGAAAGGGTAAAGACATCATAGAAAGAGAGCTGTCCTTTGGTGGAGACCATTTTCTGCAGCTTCTCTTTTTGCCCGGCTTCAACTGCCGGAGAGTGCATGATGTTTTCAATCAGCTCCTCTGGCACGTAACGCGTGTTGTACCATTCGCCGTTGTAGCAGACCCGAAAGTCGAGCACGTCGATGTCTTCGTAACGGTAGCGCGGATTCACGTCGAAAAAGAAAAACGCGTTAAAGACCACAAACAGTACAACCAGCAGCCAGACGGAATCCACCAGCGTTTCAGACTTCAGCATTACAATCAGCGTCGCCAGCCAGGCGGCATACATGGCGACAAACAGTCCAGGGTGTTTGCGAATAAAGCTAATGCTAAAGCGCGGGCGATTGTCGCGCTTTTCGCGGAGGTTAAGATCGTCGATGGTGGCGGTAAGCAGGCGCTGTATCTCGGTCATTTTTTGCCTTCATGAGAGTTGACAATACAGGGTGTCTGCCAATTTTAGGGGAGCCATCAGGCTGAAAAAAGTAACAGTCTGGCGCTAAAAGACCATAACAGTTGACTCCCCACTCCCTCACAGCGTTTTGATAATTTTTGCCGGGTTGCCGCCAACGACAACGTTAGCCGGGACGTCTTTCGTCACGACGGCGCCGGAGGCCACCACAACATTATCACCAATGGTGACGCCAGGGTTAATGACCGCCCGACCACCAATCCAGACGTTATTGCCAATATTGACGGGTTTTCCAAACTCCACGCCGCTATTTCGTTCCTCGGCGTCCAGCGGGTGGGTTGCTGTGTAAATATGCACACCCGGTGCGAGCATGCAGTTATCACCAATATGAACAGGGCAGACATCCAGCATCACGCAATCGAAGTTAGCGTAAAAGTTTTTGCCCAGGTAAATGTTATATCCATAGTCGCAGCGGAAGCTCGGTTCTATATATGCGCCTTCGCTTTGTCCCAGAAGTTCCGCCAGAATCTTCTGGCGTTCTGTTTTATCATCAGGCGCGGTGTGGTTATAGCGATAAACCAGATGGCGGGCGCGCAGTCGGTCGGCTCGTAACGTCTCATCGCCGGGGCGGTAATGTTCACCGGCAATCATTTTCTGTTTTTCTAAGCTCATTGGAAACCTCTCTGGATGGGATTACCGCAGAGTAATCGGAACAGGCCAGTAGGGGAACGTTCCCGAAAGGCCGATGTGACTGGAGTCACAACATTGCTGCTGCTGAACACGTTTTACACGGAGACCTGGCTTACGCACAGGGAGCATAACGGGATAGGTAAAAACTCAGAACGAGGCGTAGAACTCTACAGACACCCTTCAAAGATTAACGGACAAATTTCCACACAGAAGTAGGGATTTTGTCATACAGCTTATTCATTGTCAGTTCAGCAAGACGATGGTCAGCGGCTGAATAAAATACCGCCAGTTCATTATCAGAAAGCTCGTATTTATTCTTTTCAATGACGCGCTCAAGCGTGTCAATTGACTGACAACGTCGTAAGCGCATCAAATAATCGATCTTTGTGAGTGGTTTATCAGACATAAATTCACCTTAGTAATTGTAATAATTTTAACAGGAAAGACTAACCGGGTTAGCTCTGCTCACGTTGACGAAACAGCGGAATAGCCGATTTCCCGATTTACGCCATTTTTGCAAATCCTGAGCGTTAATGCCGTAACTGCTGAACAACATAAAGGTATCGTCCAGGTATTCATCAATTTGCTCAATCAGCTTATTATCTTCATTGTACTTAATTTTATAATTAAGTGCGAAGGTTGCGATATGCTCTATCAGCTCATTCAACTGCAAATTGATGGCAGACGTTGGGTCGTTTACCCAGCCATGGTTGCTTTCATCAAGGTTGGCAAGGCAGTCATGGTACAAGGATTCGCAGAGAAATTTCAACTGCGCGATATCATGCCTTTTTGGCGAGTACTCGTCCATAGCGCATCCCCTTCTGAGTGATTTCTTACTCACCGAACATCATTGTCGGGATGGATACAACTGACTTAGCTACATGAGTGCTGTGTTCCTGATAACCTAACTATAAGCCACTCCTTGCTGGATTTCATCGCGCTATTACGAAAAATTACAAATAAAACCGCAGACTGCGAGTTTCTCCGCAAATGGTCATCCTGGACCCAACGTTTTTATCCAAATTAACGAGGGTGTTTTATCGCTTCCTTACGTTTCATTGGCTTAGCAAAAATGATGAGAAAAGTTCAGATTCAGACTTATCTTTGTAAGAACTTTTTATTAGGAATATTCCTAATGGCTTAAGCGGAGAAATGAAATTAAAAAAATCCTGAATTCACCGATTAAGTTATCAGTTAATTATGATATGTCTATTTAAGATGGCAGAAAATAAATAGAACCACAATAAGCGTAATTTATGATTTTTTCTGAAAATGAAAAAGGCCGCTAATGCGGCCTTTTTATCATGTGAAACCGGTATCAGTGAGGTTCTACCGAATGACTGTGTTCAACATCTTCATTCTTTCGGCTAAAGCGGCGGCGAACCACCACGAAGAACACCGGTACGAAGAAGATAGCCAGTACGGTCGCGGTAACCATACCGCCCATCACACCTGTACCTACTGCGTTCTGCGCGCCGGAGCCCGCACCGGAGCTGATAACCAGCGGCAGTACGCCGAGGATAAACGCCAGCGACGTCATCAGGATTGGGCGCAGACGCATACGAACCGCTTCAAGCGTCGCCTCAATAAGACCTTTGCCCTCTTTCTCCATCAGATCTTTGGCGAATTCAACGATAAGTATCGCGTTCTTCGCCGACAAGCCAATGGTTGTCAGCAGGCCTACCTGGAAGTAAACGTCGTTGGTTAGTCCACGGAACGTTGCCGCAAGCAGCGCACCGATAACCCCGAGTGGAACCACCAGCATAACGGAGAATGGAATCGACCAGCTCTCGTACAGTGCCGCCAGACACAGGAACACCACAATCAGTGAAATGGCGTACAGAGCAGGGGCCTGGTTACCGGACAGACGTTCCTGATAGGACATACCGGTCCAGTCATAGCCGATACCCGCAGGCAGTTTGCTCGCCAGCTCTTCCATCAGGTTCATGGCTTCACCGGTGCTTCGACCCGGAGCAGCCTGACCCAGGATCTCCATAGACGGCAGGCCGTTATAGCGTTCCAGACGCGGTGAACCGTATTCCCAGCGTGAGGTTGAGAACGCCGAGAACGGTACCATCTGACCATTGCTGCCGCGCACGAACCAGCTGTTGATATCGTTAGGCAACATACGGTACTGCGCCTCGGACATCACGTACACTTTCTTCACACGACCGCGGTCGATGAAGTCGTTAACGTAGCTACCGCCCCAGGCTGCGCCCAGCGTGGTGTTGATGTCACTGATGGATACGCCCAGAGCCTGGGCTTTCTCCTGGTCGATATCGATCTTGTACTGCGGCGTATCTTCCAGGCCGTTTGGACGCACGCCGACCAGCAGGTCAGGGTGTTTAGCAACTTCACCGAACAGCTGGTTACGCGCCTGCGTCAGTTTTTCGTGACCCAGACCGCCCTGGTCAATCAGCTGGAAGTCGAAACCGGTCGCCGTACCCAGTTCAACAATCGCTGGCAGGTTAAAGGCGAAGACCATCGCATCTTTAATCTGCGAGAAGGTGCCCATTGCACGGCCGGTGATGGCTTCAACCTTGTTCTTTTCGCCCGGACGTTCAGACCAGTCTTTCAAAGAAACGAAGGCAATACCGGTGTTCTGACCACGACCCGCAAAGCCAAAGCCGTTAACCGCAAACACGGATTCAACGTTGTCTTTCTCTTTGGTGAGGTAGTAGTCCGTCACTTCATCCAGCACTTTCTGGGTACGCTCTTGCGACGCGCCCGCAGGAAGCTGTGCCATCGTCAGGAACACGCCCTGGTCTTCATCCGGCAGGAACGAGCTTGGCAGACGAACGAACAGGAAAGCCATGCCCACTACGATGATGATATAGAGCAGCAGATAACGACCGGTGCTGCGCAGGATGTTGCCCACGCTGTCGGTGTAGTGATGCGTGCTCTTATCAAACATGCGGTTAAACCAGCCGAAGAATCCTTTGTGCTCGCCGTGACCGCCTTTCTGAATCGGCTTCAGCATGGTGGCACACAGGGCAGGGGTCAGGATCAACGCCACCAGCACCGACAGCGCCATCGCGGAAACGATGGTAATCGAGAACTGACGGTAAATCGCACCGGTAGAGCCCCCGAAGAAGGCCATTGGGATAAATACCGCAGACAGCACCATCGCGATACCGACCAGCGCGCCCTGGATCTGACCCATTGATTTACGGGTCGCTTCCTTCGGCGGCAGACCTTCTTCCGCCATCACGCGCTCGACGTTCTCTACCACGACGATGGCGTCATCCACCAGCAGGCCGATGGCGAGCACCATCCCGAACATCGTCAGGGTGTTTATCGAGTAGCCAAATATCGACAGGATCGCAAAGGTCCCGAGCAGAACAACCGGCACGGCAATCGTTGGGATAAGCGTCGCGCGGAAGTTTTGCAGGAACAGGTACATCACCAGGAACACCAGGATGATGGCTTCTACCAGCGTTTTAACCACTTCGTGAATCGAAATTTTGACGAACGGCGTGGTGTCGTATGGGTAAACGATTTTCAGACCTGACGGGAAGAACGGTTCCATCTTCTTCAGCTCTGCGCGGATCGCCGTGGCGGTGTCCAGGGCGTTAGCGCCTGTCGCCAGTTTGATACCCAGACCGGAAGCCGGTTTACCGTTAAACTTCGCGATGATGTCGTAGTTCTCACCGCCCAGCTCTACTTTTGCCACGTCGCGCAGGCGAACCTGCGAACCGTCCTGATTCACTTTCAGCAGAATTTTGCTGAACTCATCGGCAGAGGTCAGACGGGTCTGCGCGATGATCGAGGCGTTAAGCTGCTGGCCTTTCACCGGCGGTGTTCCGCCTAACTGACCGGCCGCTACCTGGGCGTTCTGCGCTTTAATCGCGCTGATCACGTCAACCGGGGTCAGCTGGAAGTTGTTCAGTTTGTTCGGATCCATCCAGATACGCATCGCGTACTGAGAACCGAACAGCTGCACGTCACCCACACCGGAAGTACGGCTGATGGCGTCCTTCATGTTGGCGCCCACGTAGTCGGAAATATCCTCCTGCGTCATGGTGCCGTTGGTGTTGATAACGCCGACAACCATCAGGAAGCTACTGGACGATTTCTCGACGCTCACACCCTGCTGTTGTACTTCCTGCGGCAGCAAAGGCATCGCCAGCTGCAGTTTGTTCTGCACCTGAACCTGCGCAATGTCAGCATCCGTACCTGACTGGAAGGTCAGGGTGATCTGCACTGTACCGGTTGAGTCACTGTTTGAGGACATGTACATCAGGTTATCGATACCGTTCATGTTCTGTTCGATAACCTGGGTGACGGTGTCCTGCACCGTTTTCGCATCAGCCCCCGGGTAGGTTGCGGAAATTGTTACCGCCGGTGGCGCAATCGTTGGATATTGCGCGACAGGCAGCTTCAGGATCGCAAGTCCCCCGGCCAGCATGATGATAATGGCGATCACCCACGCAAATATGGGGCGATCGATAAAGAAATTAGGCATGTCTTAACGGCTCCTGTTTAAGTTAAGACTTGGTTTGTTCTGACTGGCCAGCGGCCGAAGCTTGTTGTTTATCGTCAGATTTCACTTCCTGTGCTTTAACCTGCGCGCCAGGACGAACTTTTTGCAAACCAGTAACAATCACGCGATCGCCATCTTTCAGACCTTCCGTCACCAGCCATTTATCGCCAATCGCCTGGGTGGCGGTGATATTGCGCGTTTCGACTTTGTCATCAGCCCCAACAACCAGCGCGCTCGCATCGCCGCGTGGCGTACGGGTCACACCCTGCTGTGGAACCAGAAGTGCGGTTGGATTCGTTCCTTCTTCCAGACGCGCGCGAACGAACATACCTGGCAGCAGATTTTTGTCAGGGTTCGGGAAAATCGCACGTAAGGTGATGGAACCTGTGGTCTGGTCGACCGTCACGTCAGAGAATTCCAGCGTACCTTCCTGCGGGAACTTGATACCGTCGTTGGTAATCAGCTCCACTTTGGCTTTGCCGTTTTCCTGTTTCAGGGTGCCGTTAGCCAGCTCCTGTTTCAGGCGCAGGAAATCGTTGCTGGACTGCGTCACGTCAACGTAGATCGGATCGAGCTGCTGCACGGTCGCCAGCGCAGTGGTCTGACCGTTCTGCACCAGAGCCCCTTCCGTCACGGAAGACTTACCAATACGACCGCTGATAGGGGAGGTCACTTTGGTATAGGCCAGGTTAATGCGCGCGGTTTCGACGGCCGCTTTGGCTGCCACCACGGCTGCGTTAGCCTGCTGGGCATCCGCCAGGGCGGTATCGTAATCCTGCTGACTGATGTACTTGGTACCGAGCAGTTTTTGATAGCGGTTCAGCGTCAACTGAGCAATTTTAGCCGCGGCCTGTGCTTTAGCCAGATCGCCTTTCGCGCTTTCATAATTTGCCTGATAGGTTGCTGGATCAATCTGATACAGAGACTCACCGGCCTTCACATCACCGCCTTCGGTGAAGTTACGTTTCAGGATAATGCCGCTAACCTGAGGACGCACTTCCGCAATGCGGTAAGCACTTGTACGGCCTGGTAATTCGGTGGTGATTTGTAGAGGTTCAGATTTGAGCGTCACAACGCCTACTTCTGGCGCCTGCTGAGCTCCTTGTTGAGCTGGTTTGTCGTCACATCCTGTTAGCGCTAAGCTGCCTGAGAGCATCAGAACGACCGCCAGAGGCGTTAACCCTCTGTTTTTGTTCATATGTAAACCTCGAGTGTCCGATTTCAAATTGATCAAGGGTCCTGAGTCTAAAACCCATTGCTGCGTTTATATTATCGTCATGCTATGGTACATACATTCACAAATGTATGTAAATCTGACTCCTGTAAATTCACCCACCTATGGCACGAAAAACTAAACAACAAGCGCTGGAAACCCGACAACACATTCTTGATGTGGCAATACGTTTGTTCTCGCAGCAGGGTGTTTCATCCACCTCGCTGGCGCAGATTGCTCAGGCTGCCGGTGTGACGCGAGGAGCGATTTACTGGCATTTTAAAGATAAGTCAGATCTGTTCAGTGAAATCTGGGAGCTTTCAGAGTCCAGCATTAGCGATCTTGAGAGTGAGTATCGGGCAAAATTCCCTGACGATCCACTCTCAGTAATGAGAGAAATATTAGTATATATCCTTGAAGCAACGGTAGTTGAAGAACGTCGCAGATTAATGATGGAAATAATTTATCATAAATGCGAGTTTGTCGGCGAAATGGCGGTGGTGCAGCAGGCGCAACGCAGCCTCAGCCTCGAGAGCTATGACCGCATTGAACAGAATCTGAACCTGTGTATGCAGGCGAAGCTGTTACCGGCCAATCTCTTGACCCGACGGGCGGCAATCCTGATGCGTGGCTACATTTCCGGTCTGATGGAAAACTGGCTTTTTGCGCCGCAATCCTTTGACCTCAAAGAGGAAGCCCGCTGCTACGTGGCGATTTTACTGGAAATGCTACAGCTCTGCCCCACGCTGCGCGGCGACGCGCCTTCGCTAACGGCCTGATCCCTTTCCAGGATTTATCTCAGAGGATAACGTTCGCGCTATTCTGCTCTCAGCGAGCGTGATATTCTTCACGCCGGACTATTTTCGGTCATCTTCTGACATCATTCACAACTATGCTGCCCATCAATCGCTCGCAACATCCTGTTTTTGCATTGCTCTTTGCGATGCTGTTTTTCTTCGCCACCGCGCCGCTGACCTGGGCCCGCGCCGACAACAGCAACGATATCCCCACGCGTGCGGATGTTCAGTCGCAGCTCGACGCGCTGAACAAACAAAAAGAGCTCTCTCCTCAGGATAAGCTCATCCAGCAGGATCTGACGGAAACGCTGGAAACGCTGGATAAAATTGAACGCGTCAAAGCAGATACCGCCCAGCTTCGTCAGAAGGTGGCGCAGGCTCCTGAAAATATGCGCAAAGCCACGGAATCGCTGAACGCCCTGAGCGACGTCGATAACGATACCGAAACGCGCAAAACGCTCTCGACGCTCTCTTTACGCCAGCTGGAGTCGCGCGTCGCGCAACTGCTTGACGACCTGCAAACCGCGCAGTCCGACCTCGCGACGTATAACAGCCAGCTTGTCTCCCTGCAAACCCAGCCAGAGCGCGTGCAAAATGCGATGTACGCCGCGTCTCAGCAGCTGCAACAGATCCGCAACCGCCTCAACGGCACGACGGTAGGCGAAGGCACGCTGCGCCCGACGCAGCAAACCCTGCTGCTGGTGCAGCAGACGTTGCTCAATGCGCAAATCGAACAGCAGCGTAAAAGCCTGGAAGGGAATACGGTGCTGCAGGACACGCTGCAGAAACAGCGTGATTACGTCACCGCAAATATTAATCGCCTGGAACACCAGCTTCAGCTGCTGCAGGAGGCGGTAAACAGTAAACGCCTGACGCTGACGGAAAAAACCGCCCAGGAGGCCGTATCGCCTGACGAAACTGCCCGCATTCAGGCGAATCCGCTGGTGAAACAGGAGCTCGAGGCCAACCACCAGCTTAGCCAGCGCCTGATACTGGCGACGGAACACGGTAACTCGCTGGTTCAGCAAAACATCAAAGTGAAGAACTGGCTGGATCGCGCGCTGCAGGCTGAACGCAACATCAAAGAGCAGATCGCGGTTCTGAAGGGCAGCCTCCTGCTGTCGCGTATTCTCTACCAGCAGCAGCAGACGCTCCCGTCCGCCGATGAGCTGGAAGACATGACCAACCGCATTGCGGATTTACGTCTGGAACAGTTTGACGTCAACCAGCAGCGCGATGCCCTTTTCCAGAGCGATGCCTTTGTCGCCAAAATTGAAGAAGGGCACTCCAGCGACGTAAACCCGGAAGTGCACGACGCGCTGCTCCAGGTCGTCGATATGCGTCGCGAGCTGCTGGACCAGCTCAACAAACAGCTGGGTAACCAGCTGATGATGGCCATTAACCTGCAGATCAACCAGCAGCAGCTGGTGAGCGTCTCGAAAAGTCTGCAGGAGATCCTGACCCAGCAGATTTTCTGGGTAAACAGCAACAAACCGATGGACTGGGACTGGATTAAATCCTTCCCTGAGACGCTGAAAACGCAGATTAAGAGCATGAAGATCACCGTAAACTGGGAGAAAGCCTGGCCTGCGGTGACGATTGCCTTGCTGGCGGGATTACCGCTGCTGCTGATTGCCGGCCTGATCCGCTGGCGTCTGGGCTGGCTGAAAAAATACCAGGCGAAGCTGGCGTCCGAAGTGGGGCAGCTGCGCAACGATAGCCAGCTCCATACGCCAAAAGCGATTCTCATCGATCTCATTCGCGCCCTGCCGGTGTGCCTGATTATTCTGGCCGTGGGGCTGATTCTGCTCACCATGCAGCTCAACGTTAGCGATCTGCTGTGGGCGTTCAGTAAAAAACTGGCGCTGTTCTGGCTGGTGTTTGGCGTGTGCTGGAAGGTGCTGGAAAAAGACGGCGTGGCGGTGCGTCATTTCAACATGCCTGCGCAGCTGACCAGCCACTGGCGTCGCCAGATTGTGCGCATCAGCCTGGCGCTCCTGCCGCTGCACTTCTGGTCGGTTGTTTCTGAGCTTTCCCCGCTGCATCTGATGGATGATGTGCTGGGTCAGCTGGTTATCCTGCTGAACCTGCTGCTGATTGCGATCCTGATGTGGCCGATGTGCCGCGACAGCTGGCGTGATAAAGAGTCCCACAATATTCGTCTGGTCACCGTGACGGTGCTGGCGATCATTCCGCTGGCGCTGATGGTGCTGACGGCAACGGGGTACTTCTATACCACGCTGCGCCTGTCCGGGCGCTGGATTGAAACGGTCTATCTGGTGATCGTCTGGAACCTGCTCTATCAGACCGTGCTGCGCGGCCTGAGCGTTGCGGCGCGTCGCATTGCCTATCGCCGTGCTATCGCGCGTCGTCAGCATCAGGTGAAAGAAGGGGCCGAAGGCGCGGAACCGCAGGAAGAGCCGACCATCGCCCTGGAGCAGGTTAACCAGCAGACGCTGCGCATTACCATGCTGGTGATGATCGCCCTGTTTGCCGTGATGTTCTGGGCTATCTGGTCCGATCTTATTACCGTTTTCGCCTATCTCGACAGTATTACCCTCTGGCAATACAACGGCACCGAAGCGGGCGCGGCGGTCATGAAAAGCGTGACCATGGGCAGCCTGCTGTTTGCACTGGTGTCGTCGGTTGTCGCCTGGGCGCTGATACGCAACCTGCCGGGCCTGCTTGAAGTGCTGCTCCTGTCACGTCTGAATCTTCGGCAGGGGGCGTCCTACGCCATTACTACGATCCTCAACTACGTGATCATTATTGTCGGGGCGATGACGGTCTTTGGCTCGCTTGGCGTCTCGTGGGATAAACTGCAGTGGCTGGCGGCGGCCCTCTCGGTCGGTCTTGGTTTTGGCCTGCAGGAGATCTTCGGTAACTTCGTGTCCGGTCTGATCATCCTGTTCGAACGTCCGGTACGTATCGGCGATACCGTCACCATCGGCACGTTCTCGGGAACGGTCAGCAAGATCCGTATTCGTGCCACCACCATCACCGACTTCGATCGTAAAGAGGTGATCATCCCGAACAAAGCGTTCGTGACCGAGCGTCTGATCAACTGGTCGCTCTCCGATACGGTGACGCGCGTGGTGATCCGCCTGGGCGTGGCCTATGGATCGGATCTGGATAAGGTGAAAGAGGTGCTGCTGAAGGCGGCGTCTGAGCATCCGAAAGTGATGCACGATCCGGCTCCGGCGGTCTTCTTCACCACCTTTGGGCCGAGTACGCTGGATCACGAGCTGCGTTTATACGTGCGCGAGCTGCGCGACCGCAGCTACACGGTGGATGAGCTTAACCGCTCTATCGATCGTCTGTGCCGTGAAAACGATATTAATATCGCCTTCAACCAGCTTGAGGTTCACCTGCGTAACGAGAAAGGTGATGAGCATACGGAAGTGAAGCGCGACATTAAGGGTGATGACCCTCACCCTAACCCTCTCCCTTGAAGGGAGAGGGAATAATCTGCTGCGGTCTGCTTTTACCCTCTCCCCTCAGGGGAGAGGGTAGGGTGAGGGGGAAGTTTCCCCTCAAAATCCCGCCGCACAATCTCCAGCGCCTTAATCACCGTTTCGGCGGGGATCTCATGATTCTCCAGCAGCATAATCAAATCGACGGCCAGCTTGACCTCATCGGGTGCATTTTCCAGTGACATAGTGTGGCTCCTGTTAACGGGTCAAGCGTTCAATGACGCGCTCAATCTCGTCAAGCGCCTGACGGCAGCGGACGATACGTCCTTCCAGCGCGCTAATCTCGCGCATCAATAGCTGCTGCTCTTCCAGCGTTTCGCTTTTGTTCAGCCGCACTTCGCGTTCGCGCTTCATCTCAAACAGCCGGCGTTCAAACTCCTGGTTCTCCAGCCGCTTGCGCTGCCATTTGCCGAGCCCCGGCGAGGCGCTGTCCCAGGCGCGCAGCGGCCAGGCGGTGATTTCGCGATGCAGCGCGGTGATCTGCTCGGTGAGGTGCTCCGCAAGCCACGCCACCTGCTCCCGCTGTTCACTCTCAACCGCATGGCGAAGCTCGTCGAGATTGGTCTGCGCTTCCGCCAGGTAATCCTGAATGACGGTGCTACGGGTACGAAAAAGCTGCCGGTCAAAGCGCGGTTTCAGCGTGGCGTGCCCCATCAGCGGCGTGGCCTGCTCCCGCAGAGCAATCAGCTGATTTTGCAGCCTCTCAAGAAGCAGTGCTGTTTTCAAGGCGCTCTCCAGTGGTAAAGTAGCCGTTCAGTTTGATAACGATTCGCATTATGAAGCGTACTATTTTAATCATCATTGGCTGGCTCGCGGTAGTGCTTGGCACGCTGGGTGTGTTTTTACCCTTGCTGCCGACCACGCCGTTTATCCTGCTGGCGGCCTGGTGCTTCGCCCGCTCGTCACCGCGTTTTCACCACTGGCTGCTCTATCGCTCATGGTTTGGCGGCTATCTGCGGCACTGGCAAAAACACCGGGCCATGCCGCCCGGCGCGAAGCCGCGCGCGATCGCGGTGATCCTCATCACTTTCGCTATTTCATTATGGCTGGTGAAAATGATGTGGGTACGCATTCTGCTGCTGGCGATCCTGACCTGCCTGCTTTTCTTTATGTGGCGGATCCCCGTGGTTGATGAAAAGCAACAAAAGCACTGAAGCCTCATCATGGCTGTTGCAATTATCACGCGCAGCCAGTAAATTCGACCGTTTTCGAGCACAGGTGCGCCTGGTCAAAGGTTAAACAATTGTTGCCTTGGCCGACTCGTTGCGCGCTGTGAGTAACACTGTTTTATTTAGGCACAAACCGATGACCGCAACTGCACAGCAGCTTGAATATCTGAAAAACAGCATCAAAAGCATCCAGGACTATCCAAAGCCTGGCATTCTTTTCCGTGATGTCACCAGCTTGCTGGAAGACCCGAAAGCGTACGCGCTCAGCATTGAACTGCTGGTCGAGCGTTATAAAAACGCCGGGATCACCAAAGTAGTAGGTACCGAAGCCCGTGGCTTCCTGTTTGGCGCGCCGGTTGCGCTGGCAATGGGCGTAGGTTTTGTGCCGGTGCGTAAGCCGCGCAAGCTGCCGCGTGAAACTATCGCAGAAAGCTACGAGCTGGAGTACGGCACCGATCAGCTGGAGATCCACGTTGACGCGATCAAGCCTGGCGACAAGGTGCTGGTGGTGGACGATCTGCTGGCAACCGGCGGTACCATTGAAGCGACCGTGAAGCTGATCCGTCGTCTGGGTGGTGAAGTGACCGACGCGGCATTCATCATCAACCTGTTCGATCTCGGCGGTGAACAGCGCCTGGAAAAACAGGGTATTACCAGCTACAGCCTGGTGCCTTTCCCGGGTCACTAATCCCGGTTCTCACAACCTCGCTCAATGGGTGAGGTTGTGATAGCATTCCCCTCCATAAATTCACCTTCCAGCGTTGCAGAGCCTGCCCATGAGTTATCAGGTGTTAGCCCGTAAATGGCGACCACAAACCTTTGCTGACGTTGTCGGTCAGGAACATGTGCTGACGGCCCTGGCGAACGGCTTGTCGCTAGGTCGCATCCATCACGCCTATCTTTTTTCCGGCACCCGCGGCGTCGGTAAGACCTCTATTGCCCGTTTGCTGGCAAAAGGTCTCAACTGCGAAACCGGGATCACCGCCACGCCGTGCGGCGTGTGTGATAACTGTCGGGAGATCGAGCAGGGGCGTTTTGTCGATCTGATCGAGATCGACGCCGCCTCGCGTACCAAAGTGGAAGATACCCGCGATCTGCTCGATAACGTGCAGTACGCCCCGGCGCGCGGCCGCTTCAAGGTCTATCTGATCGATGAAGTGCACATGCTGTCGCGCCACAGCTTTAACGCCCTGCTGAAGACGCTGGAAGAGCCGCCCGCGCACGTGAAGTTCCTGCTGGCGACCACCGATCCGCAAAAGCTGCCGGTCACGATTTTGTCGCGCTGCCTGCAGTTCCACCTGAAGGTGCTGGACGTTGAGCAGATCCGCGCGCAGCTTGAACACATTCTTGACGAAGAGAAAATTGTTCACGAACCGCGCGCCCTGCAGCTGCTGGCCCGCGCGGCGGACGGCAGCCTGCGTGATGCGCTCAGTCTGACCGACCAGGCGATTGCCAGCGGTGACGGCAAGCTCTCCACCGAGGCGGTCAGCACCATGCTCGGCACGCTGGATGACGATCAGGCGCTGTCGCTTATCGAAGCGATGATTGCCGCCAACGGCGAACGCGTGATGTCGCAGGTGAACGCGGCCGCTGCCCGCGGTATTGAGTGGGAAGGGCTGCTGGTTGAGATGCTCAGCCTGCTGCACCGCGTGGCGATGCTCCAGCTTTCTCCCTCCGCGATTGGTGCGGATATGGCGGCCATTGAACAGCGGATGCGTGAGCTTGCCCGCACCGTGCCGCCTGCCGACGTGCAGCTTTATTACCAGACGCTGCTGATTGGCCGCAAAGAGTTACCGTTTGCGCCGGATCCGCGTATGGGCGTTGAAATGACGCTGCTGCGCGCGCTGGCGTTCCACCCGCGCATGCCGCTGCCGGAGCCGGAAGTGCCGCGACAGTCTTTCGCGCCGGTCGCGCCCACCGCGGTGATGTCGCCGCAGCAGGTGCCGCCGCAGCAGCCGACGCCGCCGCAGCAGAACGTACCGCTGTCGGATGCCACCAGTTCGGTGCTTGCCGCGCGCAGCCAGCTGCAGCGTGCCCAGGGAGTAACCAAACCAAAAAAGAGTGAACCGGCAGCGCCAGGAAGAGCGCGGCCGGTGAACAACGCCGCGCTTGAACGACTGGCCTCGGTAACGGAGCGCGTGCAGTCGCGTCCTGCACCGTCCGCGCTCGAGCAGAAAGCCCCGGTGAAAGAAGAGGCTTACCGCTGGAAGGCAACCACCATCACCGAAGAGGTGAAGGAAGAGGTCGCCACGCCGAAAGCGCTTAAAAAGGCGCTGGAGCATGAGAAAACGCCGGAGCTTTCCGCGAAGCTTGCCGAAGAGTCCATTGCGCGCGACGCCTGGGCGGCCGAGGTCAGCAAACTCCATCTGCCGAAGCTGGTGGAGCAGGTCGCGCTCAACGCCTGGAAAGAGCAGGATGGCAATCAGGTGCGTTTGCACCTGCGTCCGGGTCAGCGGCACCTCAATTCCCCTGGCGCGCAAAAAGCGCTGGCCGAGGCGCTCGCCGCATTACAGGGCGCGCCGGTTGAATTGACTATCATTGAAGATGATAATCCGGCAGTGAAAACGCCGCTCGAGTGGCGCCAGGCCATTTATGAAGAGAAGCTCGCGCAGGCGCGCGAGGCGATTATTGCGGATAACAACATTCAGACCCTGCGCCGGTTCTTCGACGCCGATCTGGATGAAGAGAGTATTCGCCCCATTTGATCGTAAGTTTGACTTACGGTTGTAATCCTTAAACGTGAAAGAAGAGAGAAGCCTATGTTTGGTGGAAAAGGCGGTCTGGGTGGCCTGATGAAGCAGGCTCAGCAGATGCAGGAAAAAATGCAGAAGATGCAGGAAGAGATCGCTCAGCTGGAAGTCACGGGTGAGTCCGGTGCCGGTCTGGTCAAGGTGACCATCAACGGTGCGCACAACTGCCGTCGCGTTGAAATTGACCCGAGCCTGCTCGAAGACGACAAAGATATGCTGGAAGATCTGGTTGCAGCCGCGTTTAACGATGCCGCTCGCCGTATCGACGAAACTCAGAAAGAGAAAATGGCCTCCGTTTCCAGCGGCATGCAGCTGCCGCCTGGCTTCAAGATGCCATTCTGATGCAAACCAGTCCGCTGCTCACGCAGTTAATGGAAGCACTGCGCTGCCTGCCGGGCGTCGGCCCGAAGTCGGCGCAGCGCATGGCGTTTACGCTATTGCAGCGCGACCGCAGCGGCGGGATGCGCCTGGCGCAGGCTTTAACCCGCGCCATGTCAGAAATTGGTCACTGTGCGGATTGCCGTACCTTTACCGAGCAGGACGTGTGTAACATCTGCACGAACCCGCGTCGTCAGGAAAACGGCCAGATTTGCGTGGTGGAGAGTCCGGCGGACATCTACGCCATCGAGCAAACCGGGCAGTTTTCCGGCCGCTACTTCGTGCTGATGGGGCATCTCTCCCCGCTGGACGGTATTGGCCCGGACGATATCGGTCTTGACCGCCTTGAACAGCGCCTTGAGTCCGAAACGATAAAAGAGGTGATCCTCGCCACCAACCCCACGGTGGAAGGGGAGGCAACCGCGAACTACATCGCCGAGCTGTGCTCGCAGTATGGCGTTGACGCCAGCCGCATCGCCCACGGCGTGCCGGTCGGCGGCGAGCTGGAGATGGTGGACGGCACCACGCTGTCGCACTCTCTGGCCGGGCGTCACAAGATTATTTTCTGACCAAACGGAGGCTGCGCGCGCGGCCTCCGCTTGAAAATTTCCCCCCGTATCCCCATCTCTCACTCAACGTTTTAAAACCCCATTAAATGGCATTGTTGAGGTCGACATAGATGAAAGGACAAGAAACCCGTGGTTTCCAGTCAGAAGTAAAACAGCTTCTGCACCTGATGATCCATTCCCTGTATTCCAACAAAGAAATTTTCCTGCGCGAGCTGATTTCCAACGCCTCGGATGCGGCGGACAAGCTGCGCTTCCGCGCGCTGTCTAACCCGGATCTGTACGAAGGCGACGGCGAGCTGCGCGTGCGCGTCTCGTTCAACAAAGAGAACCGTACCCTGACCATCGCCGATAACGGCATCGGGATGAACCGCGACGAGGTGATCGACCATCTCGGCACCATCGCCAAATCCGGCACCAAAGCGTTCCTCGAGTCCATGGGCTCTGACCAGGCGAAAGACAGCCAGCTGATCGGCCAGTTCGGCGTCGGTTTCTACTCTGCGTTCATCGTGGCGGACAAAGTCACCGTGCGCACCCGTGCGGCGGGCGACAGCGCCGAGAACGGCGTGCTGTGGGAATCCAAAGGGGAAGGCGAATACACCGTTGATGACATCACCAAGGCGGATCGCGGCACCGAAATCACCCTGCACCTGCGTGAAGGGGAAGACGATTTCCTGAACGACTGGCGCGTTCGTTCCATTATCAGCAAATATTCCGATCACATCGCCCTGCCGGTAGAGATTGAAAAACAGGAAGAGAAAGACGGCGAAACCGTGGTTTCCTGGGAGAAGATCAACAAGGCGCAGGCGCTGTGGACGCGCAACAAGGCTGAAATTAAAGACGACGAATACAACGAGTTCTACAAGCACATCGCCCACGACTTTACCGACCCGCTGACCTGGAGCCACAACCGTGTGGAAGGTAAGCAGGAGTACACCAGCCTGCTGTACATCCCGGCACAGGCGCCGTGGGACATGTGGAACCGCGATCATAAGCACGGCCTGAAGCTGTACGTGCAGCGCGTCTTCATCATGGACGACGCCGAGCAGTTCATGCCGAACTATCTGCGCTTTGTCCGCGGCCTGATCGATTCCAACGATCTGCCGCTCAACGTCTCCCGTGAAATTCTGCAGGACAGCGCCGTCACCCGTAACCTGCGCAACGCCCTGACCAAACGTGCGCTGCAGATGCTGGAAAAACTGGCGAAAGACGATGCGGAAAAATATCAGACCTTCTGGAAACAGTTCGGCCTGGTGCTGAAAGAAGGCCCGGCAGAAGACACCGCGAACGCTGAAACCATCGCTAAGCTGCTGCGCTTCGCCTCTACGCATACCGACTCCTCCGCGCAGACCGTGTCGCTGGAAGAGTACGTCTCCCGCATGAAAGAAGGGCAGGAGAAGATCTACTACATCACCGCCGACAGCTACGCGGCGGCGAAGAGCAGCCCGCACCTGGAGCTGCTGCGTAAGAAAGGCATCGAAGTGCTGCTGCTTTCTGACCGCATCGACGAGTGGATGATGAACTACCTGACCGAGTTCGACGGTAAGGCGTTCCAGTCCGTTGCCAAAGCCGACGAATCTATCGACAAGCTGGCGGATGAAGTAGACGAAAGTGCGAAAGAAGCCGAGAAGGCGCTGGAGCCGTTCGTTGAGCGCGTGAAAACCCTGCTGGGCGACCGCGTGAAAGAGGTACGTTTCACCCACCGTCTGACCGACACCCCGGCCATCGTCACGACCGATGCTGACGAAATGAGCACCCAGATGGTGAAGCTGTTCGCGGCGGCGGGCCAGGCGGTACCGGAAGTGAAATATATCTTTGAGCTTAATCCGGATCACCCGCTGGTGAAACGCGCGGCGGATACCCAGGACGACGCCCGCTTTGCCGAGTGGGTTGAACTCCTGCTGGATCAGTCCCTGCTGGCCGAGCGCGGCACGCTGGAAGATCCTAACCTCTTCATTAAACGTGTGAATGCGCTGCTGCTGGCGTAACTAAAAACCTGCCCCTCACCCAGCCCTCTCCCCAAAGGGGAGAGGGTATAATCGTCCCCTCTCCCCTTTGGGGAGAGGGTTAGGGTGAGGGGGAACCCTCGCACTATCCCAAATTAACTCCCCCCGTTAACCGTTTCAGCCTTCCTGCCTTCCTTGAGCGATGCCCGTTCTGGTGGTATTGTTTAGCGCTTTTGAAAAATTGAAACGACTTTTGAGGGGATTTTCGCAATGCGTATTATTCTGCTTGGCGCTCCGGGCGCGGGTAAAGGAACTCAGGCTCAGTTCATCATGGAGAAATACGGTATTCCGCAAATCTCCACCGGTGATATGCTGCGCGCCGCTGTTAAATCTGGCTCCGAGCTGGGTAAACAGGCGAAAGACATCATGGACGCAGGCAAGCTGGTGACCGACGAGCTGGTTATTGCTCTGGTCAAAGAGCGCATTGCTCAGGAAGACTGCCGTAACGGTTTCCTGCTGGACGGCTTCCCACGCACCATTCCTCAGGCTGACGCCATGAAAGAAGCGGGCATCAACGTGGACTACGTTCTGGAGTTCGACGTACCGGACGAGCTGATCGTTGACCGCATCGTTGGCCGTCGCGTGCACGCTGCTTCTGGCCGCGTTTACCACATCAAATTCAACCCGCCTAAGGTTGAAGGCAAAGACGACGTGACCGGCGAAGAGCTGACCACCCGTAAAGACGATCAGGAAGAGACCGTGCGCAAGCGCCTGGTGGAATACCATCAGATGACCGCGCCGCTGATCGGCTACTACACCAAAGAAGCGCAGGCGGGTAACACTAAATACGCCAAAGTCGACGGCACCAAAGCCGTGGCTGACGTACGTGCAGAGCTGGAAAAAATCCTCGGCTAACTGCATTTCTCTCACCCGGATCCTCCGGGTGAGAAATATTCTCATCTTACCTATTACAGCAATGGGTTCCGTTTAAACGCATTTCCGCTACAATTGACAACCATTCAAATGGTTAAGAGGCGTGAATGAGTCAGGCGAAAACCGGCATCCTGCTTGCCAATCTGGGCACTCCAGAAGCACCTACATCAGACGCGGTAAAACGCTACCTGCGACAATTTTTAAGCGACACGCGCGTCGTGGATTTCCCGAGACTGCTGTGGTGGCCGCTGCTGCGTGGCGTCATTCTGCCGATTCGTTCTCCGCGCGTCGCCAAACTCTATCAGTCCGTGTGGATGGAAGAGGGCTCGCCGCTGATGGTCTACAGCCGTCGCCAGGAAAAAGCGCTGGCCGCCCGCCTGCCGGATATGCCCGTCGCGCTCGGCATGAGTTACGGAAAACCGTCCCTCGAAAGCGCGGTGGAAACCCTGCTGGCGCAGGGCGTGGACCATATCGTGGTACTTGCGCTCTATCCGCAGTACTCCTGCTCGACGGTGGCCGCCGTCTGGGACGAGCTGGCCCGCATTCTGGCGACCCGCCGCCGCATTCCGGGCGTGACCTTTATTCGCGACTACGCGGATAACGATCTCTACATCCAGGCGCTTGCCAATAGCGCGCGCGCGTCGTTTGAAAAGCACGGCGAGCCGGATCTGCTGCTGCTCTCCTATCACGGGATCCCGCAGCGCTTCGCCAATGAAGGGGATGATTATCCTCAGCGCTGCCGCGATACCACGCGCGAGCTGGTCTCCGCTCTTGGCCTGCCGCCGGAGAAGGTGATGATGACCTTCCAGTCGCGCTTTGGCCGCGAGCCGTGGCTGACGCCGTACACCGATGAAACCCTCAAAATGCTCGGCGAGAAGGGCGTGAAGCACATTCAGGTGATGTCGCCGGGCTTCTCGGCCGACTGTCTGGAAACGCTGGAGGAGATCGCGGTGCAAAACCGGGAATTTTTCCTGGAGGCTGGCGGCGAAAAGTACGAGTACATTCCGGCGCTTAACGACTCGCCGGAGCATATCGACATGATGGTCTCACTGGTGACGAACAGCCGCTGATCGCACTCCGGGCCGGGTTTGTGCTACCATTCCCGGCCCATATTCTTCGTACAGTTCAGACCATGAAATTTCCCGGTAAACGCAAATCCAAACACTACTTCCCCGTCGATGCCCGCGATCCGCTCCTGCAGCAAATCCAGCCAGAAAATGAAACCAGCGCGGCGTGGGTCGTCGGTATCGATCAGACGCTGGTGGACATTGAGGCAAAAGTGGATGATGCGTTTGTCGCCCGTTACGGTCTGAGCGCCGGGCACTCGCTGGTGATTGAGGATGACGTTGCCGAAGCGCTGTACCAGGAGCTGGTGCGCGAAAACCTGATTACCCATCAATTCGCCGGCGGTACCATCGGCAATACCATGCATAACTACTCCGTGCTGGCCGACGACCGCTCGGTACTCCTCGGCGTGATGTGCAGCAACATTGAAATCGGCGGTTACGCTTACCGCTATCTGTGCAATACCTCCAGCCGTACCGATCTGAACTATCTTCAGGGCGTCGACGGCCCGATTGGCCGCTGCTTTACGCTGATCGGCGAATCCGGCGAGCGTACCTTTGCCATCAGTCCCGGGCATATGAACAAGCTGCGCGCGGAAAGCATTCCCGAAGAGGTGATTGCGGGCGCCTCGGCGCTGGTGCTGACCTCCTACCTGGTGCGCTGCAAGCCGGGCGAGCCGATGCCGGAAGCGACCATGAAGGCGATTGAGTTCGCGAAGAAGTACGACGTGCCTGTCGTTCTGACGCTGGGCACCAAATTCGTGATTGCCGATAACCCGGAATGGTGGCAGGCCTTCCTGAAAGAGCACGTCTCGATTCTGGCGATGAACGAAGAAGAGGCCGAAGCGCTGACCGGAGAAAGCGATCCGCTGCTGGCGTCTGACAAAGCGCTGGACTGGGTGGATCTGGTGCTCTGCACCGCTGGCCCGGTTGGGCTGTATATGGCAGGCTTCACGGAAGAAGAGAGCAAACGCAAAACTCAGCACCCGCTGTTGCCCGGTGCGATTGCGGAGTTCAACCAGTACGAGTTCAGCCGCGGCATGCGTTATAAAGATTGCATCAACCCGCTACGGATCTACTCTCACATCGCGCCATACATGGGCGGGCCAGAGAAGATCATGAACACCAACGGTGCGGGCGACGGCGCGCTGGCTGCATTGTTGCACGACATCACCGCTAACGCCTACCACAAAACCAACGTGCCGAACTCCAGCAAGCACAAGTTCAGCTGGCTGACCTATTCGTCTCTGGCTCAGGTGTGCAAGTACGCCAACCGCGTAAGCTATCAGGTGCTGAACCAGCATTCACCGCGCTTAACGCGTGGCCTGCCGGAACGGGAAGACAGCCTCGAAGAGGCTTATTGGGACAGGTAAAAGAAAACCCCTCACCCTAACCCTCTCCCCATAGGGGAGAGGGAACTTGAACACCCTCTCCCCTATGGGGAGAGGGCTGGGGTGAGGGGACCAGGCCGCACCAAACTTACCCCGTCACCGCCTCTTCAACCGGCGGTTTCTCCAGCAGCGTCAGCATGGTATTAGCAATCTCGCGCTCGCCCATCACCACCTTATCCGCACCGCGCTCGGTAATGTACTCCACCTCGTCGTCATAGTGCGCCCGGGCGATAATCTCAATCGTTGGGCACTTCGCGCGCGCGGAAGCCACAATCTCACCCGCTTCATAGCCGTTG
Source organism: Enterobacter sp. 3U4 (assembly GCF_057224565.1). Lineage (NCBI taxonomy): Bacteria > Pseudomonadati > Pseudomonadota > Gammaproteobacteria > Enterobacterales > Enterobacteriaceae > Enterobacter > Enterobacter sp. 3U4. The sequence goes on along the minus strand of NZ_CP136665.1, from coordinate 2,891,141 downwards.
GGTATGGTCAGCAGCAGCCAGCGGGCGCAGTCCAGATGCGCCAGATTCATGATCTCTTCGTTCGCCGCGTTGCCCAGCACCGCGCGAATACCGCGCTCGCGCAGCTCGTCGACGCGGGTGCGTGAGGTTTCAATCACCACCAGCGGAATACCCTGCGCCATCAGCTTCTCGCCGAGCAGGCTGCCCACGCGGCCAAAGCCGACCAGCAGGGCGTGATTGCAAATATCAACCGGGATCTGCTTCTCTTCTTCGATGGCCTCTTCGAGCGTCTGTTCTTCCAGCGTTTCGGTTTTATCGAGGTATTTTTCGAGCAGGGCAAACAGCACCGGGTTCAGCATAATCGACAGGATCGCCCCCGCCAGCACCAGGTTTTGCCCCGCCTGCGGCAGCAGGTTCAGGGCCATGCCCAGACCGGCCAGAATAAAGGCGAACTCGCCAATCTGTGCCAGGCTGGCGGCAATGGTCAGCGCCGTCCGCGGGGAGTGGCCGAACATACGCACCAGGAAGAAGGCCGCGAGCGACTTACCGAAAATAATGATCGCCAGCGTGCCCAGCACGGCCAGCGGCTGCTGGATCAGCACCAGCGGGTCGAACAGCATCCCGACGGAGACGAAGAACAGCACGGCAAACGCATCGCGCAGCGGCAGCGTATCGTGCGCCGCACGGTGGCTCAGCTCGGATTCGTTCAGCACCATCCCGGCGAAGAACGCGCCCAGGGCAAAGGAGACATCAAACAGCTCAACGGCACCAAACGCGATTCCCAGCGCCAGCGCCAGCACGGAGAGGGTGAACAGCTCGCGGGAGCCGGTCGCCGCGCTGCGGGACATGATCCACGGCACCAGACGGCGGCCCACCAGCATCATGATGGCAATAAACGCCACAACCTTACCGATGGTGATGCTCATATCCAGCGCCAGCGAGGCAAAGCCGACGTTGTCTTTTTCCATCATCCCGGCGACGGCGGGCAGCAGCACCAGCGTCAGGACCATGACCAGGTCTTCAACAATCAGCCAGCCAATCGCGATCTGCCCGCGCTGGCTGTCAATCAGCTGTCTCTCCTCAAGCGCGCGCAGCAGCACCACGGTACTGGCGGTTGAGAGACACAGCCCAAATACGATACCGGTCATTAACGACCAGCCCAGCAAGGCCGAAAGCGCCATCCCCAGCAGCGTCGCCACCCCTATCTGGGCGATCGCTCCCGGTATGGCGATCGACTTTACCGCCATCAGATCCTTCAGGGAAAAGTGCAGGCCGACGCCAAACATCAGAAGAATCACGCCCAATTCCGCCAGTTCAGGGGCCAGTTTGGTATCCGCAACGAAACCTGGCGTAAACGGTCCCGCCAGAACACCTGCCAGCAGATAGCCGACAAGAGGAGAAATACGCAGTTTATTGGCAATCATGCCGAGGATAAAAGCGAGCACAAGTCCACCAACAATGGTGGTGATAAGCGGTGTGGCGTGGTGCATTCCGTCTCCTTTCGTTGTGGGTGTTCCTTTTTGGTGAAAAACCAAAAAACCGAGTAATAGTTTATGACAATTTTTACCCTTATGTTTATGAATAATTGTTGAAGTTTGAATAAAACAGCAATATGCGCGTAAAAAAGCGCATTTTGATAAATTCCGCGAGAGGGGAAAGAAGAAACCCTTATGGCATCAGGGTATCAGACAGCCAAAGTCACACTTTGGCTGCCCGTAATTCACGCTTTGTGGCGGTTATCAGGCAGGAATATGGTCAACATCCCAAGAAGTGGCAGGAAAGCGCAGATTTTATAAACCAGGAAGATACTGGTGTGATCCGCAACCATCCCTAACACCGCTGCGCCCAGCCCGCCCATGCCGAAGGCGAAACCGAAAAACAGTCCGGAAACCATACCGATACGGCCAGGCAGCAGCTCCTGGGCATAAACCAGGATGGCGGAAAACGCGGAGGCGAGGATAAAACCAATAATCACGGTTAAAATCCCCGTCCATTCAAGGCTGGCGTACGGCAAAATGAGGGTAAACGGCGCCACGCCGAGGATAGAGCCCCAAATGACATATTTCCGCCCAATCTTATCCCCCACAGGCCCGCCAATGACCGTACCGGCCGCAACGGCGAACAGGAAGGCAAACAGGTGGATCTGCGCGTTTTGTACCGATAATCCGAATTTTTGCATCAGATAAAAGGTGTAATAGCTGCTAATGCTCGCCATATAGAAGTATTTCGAGAAAATCAGCACCAGCAGGACGGAAACCGCCAGGATAACCTTATTGCGCGGCAGGGGATTGATAACCTTCGCTTTAGGTTTTCCTTTATTCACGCGATGCTGAGCGGCATACCAGCGGCTAATCTGCGCCAGCACGATAATCGCCAGCAGCGCGGCCAGCACAAACCACGCCACGTTGCCTTTACCGTAAGGGGCAATAATTACCGCGGCCAGCAGCGGGCCGAGAGAGCTACCAAAGTTACCGCCCACCTGAAAAAGTGACTGCGCCAGGCCGTGACGACCTCCGGACGCCATCCGCGCCACGCGGGAGGACTCCGGATGGAAGACGGACGAGCCAGTACCCACCAGCGCGGCGGCGATCAGCACGGCTTCAAAACTCCCGGCCATGGCCAGTAGCACCAGACCGCTTAGGGTAAAGCACATGCCAATCGGCAGCGACCACGGCATCGGGTATTTATCCGTCCAGTAGCCCACCACCGGCTGCAGCAGCGAGGAGGCCAGCTGGAAGGTCAGGGTGATCATCCCGATCTGCACGAAGGTTAACGAAAACTCGGACTGCAGCAGCGGATAAATGGCCAGAATCAACGACTGGATCATGTCGTTGAGCAGGTGCGAGAGACTGATTGCGCCTAAGACTTTAAAGGAGGTGCGCGATGCAGGCGGCGACGCCGGTGCGCCCGGAACGGGCTGGGTTGATTCACTGATTGCCATAGAGAGAAGTACCACGTTTTTAGTTATTAGAGATGCAGGGTGTAATTATTATCCGACTAACATACCCGCCCGGGACATTTGAAGAAAGTCGCAATTATGAAAACTTATTTGTCTATTCTTATTAGTCACTGTAATTTCTGCCTTTGTCTATTGGTCAGGGAGAGAGAAGATGAAGTTAATGAAGCGGGGCGTCGCGCTGGCGCTCATCGCGGCGTGGGGGCTGGTAAGCCTGCCCGCGCAGGCGTATGAAAAAGACAAAACCTATAAAATTACCATTCTGCACACCAACGACCACCACGGCCATTTCTGGCGCAGTGAATACGGCGAATATGGCCTCTCGGCACAAAAAACGCTGGTGGACGGCATTCGCAAAGAGGTGGCGGCTCAGGGCGGCAGCGTACTGTTGCTCTCAGGCGGCGATATTAATACCGGCGTGCCGGAATCCGACCTGCAGGACGCCGAACCCGACTTTCGCGGCATGAATCTGATTGGCTACGACGCGATGGCCGTCGGTAACCATGAGTTTGATAATCCCTTGACCGTGCTGCGTCAGCAGGAAAAATGGGCCAAATTCCCGTTCCTCTCCGCCAATATTTACCAGAAAAGCACCGGCGAGCGCCTGTTTAAGCCCTGGGCGCTGTTCAAGCGTCAGGATCTAAAGATCGCGGTGATCGGCTTAACCACCGACGATACGGCGAAAATTGGCAACCCTGAGTTCTTCACCGATATCGAATTCCGCAAACCGGCAGACGAAGCGAAGCTGGTGATTCAGGAATTGCAGCAGAACGAAAAGCCGGACGTGATTATCGCCACCACCCACATGGGGCACTACGACAACGGCGAGCATGGCTCTAACGCGCCCGGCGACGTGGAGATGGCGCGCAGCCTGCCTGCGGGCTCGCTGGCGATGATTGTGGGTGGTCACTCACAGGATCCGGTGTGCATGGCATCCGAGAACAAAAAGCAGGTGGACTACGTCCCGGGCACGCCGTGCGCGCCGGACCGTCAAAACGGTATCTGGATTGTGCAGGCGCACGAGTGGGGCAAATACGTGGGCCGGGCGGACTTTGAGTTCCGCAACGGCGAGATGAAGCTGGTTCATTATCAGCTCATTCCGGTCAACCTGAAGAAGAAAGTCACCTACCCGGACGGGAAAAGCGAGCGCGTGCTCTACACGCCAGAGATCGCTGAAAACCAGCAGATGCTCTCCCTGCTGACGCCGTTCCAGAACAAAGGCAAGGCGCAGCTGGACGTGAAAATCGGCACGCTGAACGGTCGTCTGGAGGGGGACCGCAGTAAAGTTCGCTTCGTGCAGACCAACATGGGCCACCTGGTGCTGGCGGCGCAAATGGCGCGTACCGGCGCTGATTTTGGGGTGATGAGCGGCGGCGGCATTCGTGATTCCATCGAAGGTGGAAACATTACCTATAAAGACGTCCTGAAGGTGCAGCCGTTCGGTAACGTGGTGGTCTATGCCGACATGAGCGGGAAAGAGGTTGTTGAGTACCTGACCGCCGTGGCGCAGATGAAGCCGGATTCCGGGGCCTATCCGCAGTTTGCCAACGTGAGCTTCGTTGCGAAAGACGGCAAGCTTAACGACCTGAAGATCAAAGGTGAACCGGTTGACCCGGCTAAAACCTACCGTCTGGCGACGTTAAGCTTTAACGCTACCGGCGGCGACGGCTATCCGCATATTGATAATAAACCGGGATACGTGAATACCGGCTTTATCGACGCGGAAGTGCTGAAGCAGTTCATCGAGCAGAATTCGCCGATTGACGTGAATGCGTATGAGCCGAAAGGCGAGGTGAGCTGGCAGTAGCGTTGCGCGGCCTGATGCCCTCACCCCAACCCTCTCCCACTGGGAGAGGGCGCGAACACAAAAAACGGTAACGCCTGTTACCGTTTTGCTTTTACCTCGTAGCCGCCACCCGGCTTTTCTTTTACTCCCGGCGCGCAATATCCGCAAATTTAGCGTCCAGCATTTTCGCCAGATCGTCCGCCGCAAGCTCGATATCCAGCCCGCGTTTGCCGCCGGATATAAAGATGGTTTCAAACTCCTGTGAAGGGGCATCGATCAGCGTCGGCAGGCGTTTTTTCTGCCCGAGCGGGCTGATGCCGCCTACCAGGTAGCCGGTGGTGCGCTGCGCCACCATGGGATCTGCCATATCCACCTTCTTTGCCCCCAGCGCTTTGGCGACTTTTTTCAGATCCAGCTGCCCTGCCACGGGAGTCACCGCGACGGCGAGATGCTTCATATCGCCGTTCACCGCAACCAGCAGCGTTTTGTAAACCTGGTCAGCATTCAGCCCCAGCTTGCGCACCACTTCATCACCAAAGTTGGTTTCATTCGGATCGTGATCGTATGTGTGGATCCGGAAAGAAATGTTGTTTTTTTCGAGTAATTTAACGGCGGGAGTCATAGCTATCCTTCTTACGACAGACAAATCATGCCCACAGCATACGCCTGACGTTTGTCTAAAAAATAGCACCATCTTGCGCAATAGTATTGGCAGTGATGGTCACTTTGAGCGACAATCGGCTCAACCGAAGGTCTCCTTCGGCATAATAAAAACGATGAAATTCCTCTTTGACGGGCCAATAGAAATATTGGCCATTTTTTTATTTCAGCAACGACGGCAAATTCCCTTCTCCGTACAAATGTAACGCCCCAACCGCCACCACGTAATGCCCTGCAGGTAAGGCATGCAGCGTCTCTTGCCAGGCTTTGTTACGCGCGTTCATCAGTACATCATACAGCGATTCGCTAAACGTCGACGGTAACGCCAGCCTGCCGTCCGCAGGCGGCGCATCCAGCCACCAGCCAATCATGGTCTGCAGCAGGCGCGCGTTGGTGTGCCAGTGGGTCAGCGTATCATCCAGCAGCATCAGACCGTCGTCGGGAAGCTGTCGCAGGAGCGCAATCTGGCTGTCCGTTCCTTCCAGCTCGATGATGGGCAGGCTGCGCGCTCTTGCCGCGTTCAGCAGTTGGTAATCAATACCGTAATCACCGCGCAGGCCCAGACGCTGCGCCTGCGTAGCCTGCAATACCATCGCGATTTGCCACAGCGGCAGGGCGTCTATCATGGAGAGCGAGACGCCCATCTCATCGGCGACGCGCGTCAGTTCCGCAAGCTGGGTTTCATCCAGGCGCTCCGCCAGGGTGAGATCGCTCTCGAGCCCGGCAAACGGTGACTCCTGACCCGAAATGTCCGCCTCAACGACCAGCGCATCGGCGTGTTTCAGCAGTTTAATCAGGCCGGGAGGCAGGGGAGACATATCCTGCGTGCCCATATGGATGCTGCCGACCAGGTGAAGGTGTTGCCCGCCGGGAAGCGAGATATCCAGACCGGGCCAGGCGTAACGGCGAGGGAAAAGGGCGCGAAACGATGTTTTTATACGATTAAACAGACCCATACGCGCTCCATAAACGGAAAGGTTCATGCTAGCGCGTACGGGTACAAGGTTCAATCCTTCGGTTTAAAGCGCAGCAGCCGGTTGGCGTTGCTGACCACGGTGATGGAGGAGAGCGCCATCGCCGCACCCGCGACCACTGGGTTAAGCAGCGTGCCGGTCAGCGGCCACAATATGCCGGCAGCAATCGGGATGCCGAGTGAGTTATAGATAAACGCCCCCAGCAGGTTCTGCTTCATATTGCGCAACGTGGCTTTTGAAATGGCCAGCGCGTCGGCCACGCCCATCAGGCTGTGGCGCATCAGCGTGATGGCAGCGGTTTCAATGGCGACATCGCTTCCGCCACCCATCGCAATCCCCACGTCAGCCTGGGCCAGCGCCGGGGCATCGTTGATGCCGTCGCCGACCATCGCCACCTGACGGCCTTGACTTTGCAGTTTCTTGATGGCGTCAGCTTTGCCGTCCGGCAGTACGCCCGCAATCACCTCATCAATTCCGGCTTCTTTCGCGATGGCGTTGGCGGTGGTCGGGTTATCCCCGGTCAGCATCACCAGACGGTAGCCCGCACGGTGCAGGCGCTGCAGGGCGTCCACGCTGTCCTGGCGAAGCGGATCGCGCACGGCCAGCAGCGCGGCGGCTTTGCCATCCACCGCCAGCAGAACCGGCGTGGCACCCTGAGACGCCTGCGCCTTCAGCTCGCTTTCCAGCGCGGTGGTATCAATACCGTTTTCATTGAGCAATGCCTGGTTGCCCAGCAGCAGGGCGTGGCCTTCTGCTTCACCGCTGACGCCTAGCCCGCGCAGGGTGCGGAAATTGCTGACCTGCGGCAGGGCAGACTCACTCGCTTTATCGAGAATGGCGCGCGCCAGCGGATGGCTGGAGCCTTGCTCCAGCGCGGCGGCGAGACGCAGCGCGTCCTCTTCCGCAACGCCCACGGTGTGGACGGCGACCACCTGCGGTTTACCTTCCGTCAGCGTGCCGGTTTTATCAAACACCAGCGTGTCGAGGGTGCTGGCCCGCTGCAGCGCGTCCGCGTCCCGCACCAGCACGCCAAATTCGGCCGCGCGGCCTACGCCGGAGATAATCGACATTGGCGTCGCCAGGCCAAGGGCGCAAGGACAGGCGATGATCAGCACCGTGGTGGCGATCACCAGGGTATAAACAATCTGCGGCGCGGGGCCGAAGAAGTACCAGATCGCCGCGCTCAGCAGGGCAATGCCGACAACCACCGGCACAAAAATGGCCGAGATTCTGTCAGCAAGCTGGCCAATTTCCGGCTTGCTGCTCTGGGCCTGGCGCACCATGCGGATGATACGCGACAGCGTGGTGTGGCTGCCGACGGCGCTGGCGGTGAACAGCACGCTGCCGTCCTGCACCACCGTACCGGCATGAACGGCGTCACCGTCGGATTTCTGCTGAGGGATGGGTTCGCCGGTCAGCATCGCTTCATCCAGCCAGGCTTCGCCCTGGGTTATCTTGCCGTCAACGGGAACGCGGTCGCCCGTGGTCAGACGCAGCGTCATGCCGGGCTGAACATCGGCCAGCGGAACGCTTTTTTCTCCCTCGTCCGTGACCACGCGGGCCGTCGGCGGGGTTAAATCAAGCAATCTTTCCAGCGCTTTCGATGAGCGCTGGCGGGCGCGGGCTTCCAGCATATGGCCTAAGTTAATCAGGCCGATAATCATCGCGCTGGCTTCATAATAGAGATGCCGCGCTTCCATCGGGAACCACTGGGGCCAGACGTTCACGCTCATCGAATAGAGCCACGCCGCGCCGGTACCGAGGGCGACCAGGGTATCCATCGTCGCGGTGCGGTTTTTCAGGCTCTTCCAGGCGCTGGTATAGAAATGACCGCCTGCGAACACCATCACCGCAAGGGTAATCAGACCAATCACCAGCCACAGCGTGCGGTTGTCGTCGGTGACCATCATGTTGTCGCCGAGCATGCCCCACACCATCACCGGAATACCGACCAGCAGGGCGACAATCGCCTGCCAGCGAAAGCGCTTCATGGTGGCGATAGCCGTTTCCTGCTGGCGCTCGCGGCGCTCGGCATCATCTTCGATGGCCTCCGCCCCGTAGCCCGCTTTCTCAACGGCCTGCACTAAATCTGCGGCGGAGGCGCTGCCCATCACCAGCGCAGTACGCTCCGCAAGATTGACCCGTGCCTGCGCGACGCCCGGTACGGCCTGCAAGGCGTTTTGTACCCGGGAGACGCAGCTGGCGCAGCTCATGCCGTTGATCAGCAGCTGTTGGCTGTCATCAATATCATCAGCTGCCGGAAGCTCAGGAGTGGCCGCTGTCAGCGCTTCCGACGGGGATGATGACTCTGCCAGCGGTTTAGCCTTTGGGTGGCTTAACTCCGCCCCGTAACCGGCCTGCTTGATGGTATCGATCAGCGCATCCGCGCTGGCGCTGCCGGTCACGGCGGCATGATCGATAGTCACGTCAGCGCTTTCAACATCAGGACGCTGTTCCAGGCTTTCTTTAACGCGTTTGACGCAGTGGCCGCATGAGAGGCCGTCCAGCGTCAGGTCAATAGTGTGAGACATAACAAAACTCCCGTATAATATTTTGGTCAGTTGTTGACCGGAGTAACGCTTTTCACTAACTGTTATGAAGGTTAAACCTTCCATCAAGGGGAAGGTCAAGGGGGAAATGTGAATATCAGTGATGTGGCAAAAAAAACCGGCTTAACCAGCAAAGCAATTCGCTTTTATGAAGAGAAGGGCCTGGTGACGCCGCCGCTGCGCAGTGAAAATGGCTACCGAAGCTACACGCAGCTGCATCTGGATGAGCTGACGCTGCTGCGCCAGGCAAGACAGGTCGGTTTTAATCTGGAAGAGTGCGGCGAGCTGGTTAACCTGTTCAACGATCCAAAGCGTCACAGCGCCGACGTGAAAAAACGCACGCTGGAAAAGGTGGCCGAAATTGAACGCCACATCGTCGAGCTACAGGCGATGCGCGAACAGCTGCTGCAGCTCGCGGAGTCCTGTCCGGGGGATGACAGCGCCGACTGCCCGATTATCGATAACCTTGCCGGCTGCTGCCACCGCAAAACCCACGCTTAGCAGGCTTTTACCCGCAGGGTAATGCCTTCCACCGCGATGACCTCAACCCGCGTGCCGGCGCTGAGGTCATCGTCGGCGACCACCGGCCACGAGCTGTCGCCCACGCGCATATGCCCGCGCCCGTTCACCAGCGCGGTGTCGAGCGTAAAACGCTTGCCGACAATCTGCTGTCCGCGCTGGTTAAGGTGGGCGTCGACCGGTTTCTGCTCCTTAACCCGTCGGTTAAGCCAGCGCCACCACAGCCACGCGGCCACCAGCGTCAGCGCGGCAAACAGTGCGCCCTGCCACGCCCAGTCCAGAGGAAGGATCCAGACCAGAAGACCGGTAATGACGGCGGCAACACCGCTCCAGAGCAGGTATCCGTTACCGCCCAGCATCTCCGCCGCCAGCAATAAGCCCCCGAGGCTTAGCCAGAAGGCATGAGGATGTGCAACGATCTGCTCAATCATTTTTTACGCTCGTTTCCGCTGTCCTTGATCAGTTCGGCAATACCGGCGATAGAGCCCATCAGGCTGCTGGCATCCAGCGGCATCATCACCACTTTGCTGTTGTTCGCGGAGCCGATCTGTTTTAGCGCGTCGGTATATTTTTGCGCGACAAAGTAGTTCACGGCCTGGATATCACCGGCGGCGATTGCCTCGGACACCATCTGGGTGGCGCGGGCTTCCGCTTCGGCCGAACGTTCACGCGCTTCCGCCTGTAAGAATGCGGACTGACGGTCGCCTTCCGCTTTCAGGATCTGCGACTGCTTTTCCCCTTCCGCTTTGAGGATCTCCGCCTGCCGTACCCCTTCGGCTTCCAGGATATAGGCGCGCTTGGTTCGCTCGGCCTTCATCTGGGCGTTCATGGAGGCGATCAGCTCCGCCGGCGGGCGCACGTCGCGGATCTCGATGCGGGTGACCTTGATCCCCCACGGGTTGGTGGCCTCGTCGACAATGTGCAGCAGGCGGGTGTTGATGCTGTCGCGCTGGGAAAGCATCTCGTCCAGCTCCATCGAGCCCAGCACGGTACGGATATTGGTCATCGTCAGGTTGACGATTGCCAGCTCCAGGTTGCTGACCTCATAAGCCGCTTTCGGCGCATCAATCACCTGAATAAAGCAGACGGCGTCGATGGTAACGTTGGCGTTATCCTTGGAGATGATCTCCTGAGAAGGAATGTCCAGCACCTGCTCCATCATGTTGATCTTGCGACCAATTCTGTCCATGAACGGAACAATCAGGCTTAAGCCCGGCTGGAGCGTGTTGGTGTATCGACCGAAACGCTCAACGGTCCACTGATAGCCCTGAGGGACAATTTTGACCCCTGCGCCCACGATAACCAGCGCAACGAAAATAAGGACGGGAACAACGATAAGCATAAAAACCTCCTGTTTTGCATGCTGTGACGAGTGAAAGTGTGTGTTTATTGCTCGTAAGTATAGGTAAAGTCAGAGATGAATCCATCACCCGCTTCAGCAATGGCTTTCGATAATCCCTGGTAGTAATTCTCCAGCCCCAGCGCTTCGATACGCTGGATCTGTTCGCGAATGGGAGCGCAGAACAGAACGGCATTCCCCGCTTCAACGCGTTTGTTATTCGGTGGAAGGTCGCCCGCGATGGCTTTAAACCAGGTTCTGATGCCCTGCTTTAAATTATGCGGCGCTTTTGCCAGGTTATCCATGCCCGTCAGGATCTGCAGAGTCGGGAACTCATCGGCCAGCACGGCGGTTTTCATGCGCGCAAAGAACTGGCTGAACAGCTCGAACGAGCCCAGATCGGTGACGCGGGGTTTGGTGGTTTTAACGTGTTTATTGCCGATTTTACCTGCCGCCGAGGCCGCTGCCGGAACCGCGTTGACTTTTTCCAGCTCCAGCCCGAATAGTAAATTGCAGTGCGCGCGGCGCGCTTTCAGCGGGTAGGACATCAGCACGTCAATGAACTGAGTGGCTTTCACATCCGCAAGATTGTGGTTGATAAGCCACTGGGTGCGTGAAAATTCCGCCGGAGAGACGAACCAGTCCGGCACCTCATTGAAGCGTTTTGATTTGCCTTTACCGTCAAATTCAAGGAAGTGTGTTCCGTTGTCGAAGGCGAAATAGCAATTTTTGAAGCTGCCGATCGTGGTGTTCACGATGAGCGCCTTCTTAACAAAATCCACCACCTCTGCACCCATCACAAAACGCGTAAGTTCCGACGATTTGATGACTTCCATTAATGTTTCGACATCAGGAACACCAGGCTTCAGGGAGGGAAACTCATAAAAGATATGTGCCATGTCGCATACTTCCTGCAGTGATGGTGGTGACAATTTACAAACAAAAAGTTTAACACTTGCTTCTGCGTGAGGCTATTCGCGCTGTGCGGGCGAAAGGATTATGCTACAGGCGGTTATTACACGAAGCGGTCAACGGAAGCGCTATGAATGATAAAAAAAACGTATTACTGCTCAGGGATGTCGGATTTCGAGTCGGTGGAAACACGATCCTGCAGCACGTCGGGTTTAGCCTGTCGCCGGGCGAGTTTAAATTAATCACGGGTCCCTCAGGCTGTGGTAAAAGCACGCTGCTGAAGATTGTGGCTTCACTTCTCAGCCCGACGGAGGGAGCCATTCTGTTTGAAGGTGAGGATATCGCGTCGCTTTCCCCGGAAAGCTATCGCCAGCAGGTTTCGTACTGCGTACAAACGCCCGTGCTTTTTGGCGATACGGTCTATGACAACCTGATTTTCCCGTGGCAAATCCGCAATAAGACGCCGCAGCCGGAAAAGTTTATCCACGATCTGGCCCGCTTTGGGCTGGCGCAGGAGACGCTGACTAAATCCATCAACGCGCTGTCGGGCGGCGAAAAGCAGCGCGTCTCGCTGATCCGCAACCTGCAGTTTTTACCCAAGGTGTTGTTGCTGGACGAAATCACCAGCGCGCTCGATGACGTCAACAAGCGCAACGTCAACGAGATTATTCATCGCTACGCTCGTGAGCAAAATATTGCCGTGCTGTGGGTGACGCACGACGCTAACGAAATAACCCATGCGGATGACGTTATTACGCTCCAGCCGCACGGCGGGAAAATGCAGGAGGCAAACCGTGGGTGAACATAACATAACCAACGAATCGCTGGCCTTTTCGATGGTGCTGGTGCTGATTGCGATTGTGGTCAGCTACCGGGAAAAGCTGGGACTGGAAAAAGATATTGTGTGGAGTATCTGCCGCGCGGTGATTCAGCTCATCATCGTCGGCTATGTGCTGAAGTATATCTTCAACGTTAACCACGCGGTGCTGACGCTGCTGATGGTGCTGTTTATCTGCTTTAACGCGGCGTGGAATGCGCAGAAACGCAGTAAATACATTGATAAGGCCTTTATCTCGTCGTTTATCGCGATTACCACCGGAACGGCGCTCACGCTGGCTGTGCTGGTGCTCTCCGGCTCGATTGAGTTTACGCCGATGCAGGTTATCCCTATCTCGGGGATGATTGCCGGGAACGCGATGGTGGCCGTTGGGCTCTGTTACAACAACCTTGGGCAGCGATTCAGCAGCGAACAGCAGCAGCTGCAGGAGAAACTAAGCCTGGGGGCGACGCCAAAAGTGGCCTCGGCGCGGCTGATACGTGAGAGCATTCGATCATCGCTGATCCCAACGGTAGATTCCGCCAAAACGGTGGGGCTGGTGAGCCTGCCGGGCATGATGTCGGGGCTGATTTTTGCCGGTATCGATCCGGTAAAAGCGATTAAGTATCAGATCATGGTGACGTTTATGCTGCTTTCCACGGCAAGCCTGTCGACCATTATTGCCTGCTACCTGACCTATCGGAAGTTCTACAACGCGCGCCACCAGCTGGTGGTGACGCAGTTGAAAAAGACGGGGTAACACCGGCTTTGTAGGCCCGGTAAGGCGAAGCCGCCACCGGGCATTTTTTTTTGTCAGTACAGCAGCGCGTAAAGCTGACGACGATACTTCGACGCCAGCGCGTCGCCGGTGCCCAGAGCGGCCAGGATCTCCTGGAACATCTTGCGCGCCTGACCGTCTGCGGCGGCTAAATCTTTTTGCAGATGGCTGAAGAGCAGTTCAAGCGCCTCTTCGTTGCGTCCCACCTGATGCAGCTGCAGCGCCAGCTGGCTTGCCAGCGCGGCATCCGCCGGATTGTCGGCAACCTGCTGCTGCAGCTGCTGAATTTCCGGGGTATCCGCCGCCTGCTTCAGCAGCTCAATTTGTGCAACCAGCCCCTGATAGCGGGTGTCCTGATCCTGCAGCGGAACCGTCTTGAGTACGGCTTCCGCGTCTTCTGAGCGGTGCAGGGCAATCTGCGTCTCCGCCAGCAGCAGGCCAATCTGGCTGTTCTGATTCGACAGCTGCCATGCGTCTTTGAGCAGCGGCAGCGCCTCGTCGTATTTGCCTTCCTGCATCAGCGCCATGCCTTCCTGCGCCTTCAGCTCTTCTTCGCGCGGCAGCACCTTATCCAGCAGGGCGCGGATAGCCTCTTCCGGCTGTGGCCCCTGGAAGCCATCAACAGGCTGGCCGTTCTGGAACAGATAGACGGTAGGAATGGCGCGCAGACCAAACTGAGACGCAACCATCGGCTCGGCGTCACAGTCCAGCTTCGCGAGGATAAACTGACCGTTGTACTGGGCGGCAAGGCTTTCCAGCACCGGCGTCAGCTGCAGACAGTGTTGGCTACGTTCAGACCAGAAGTAGAACAGGACCGGTTTGGTCATCGACTGTTCAAGGGTCTGTTGCAGGTTAGCTTCGGTGATATTGACGATATTCTGTACGGACATGCGGCTTTCTCTTTTGTCGGTTTGTTCTTTACATGGGGATGCGCGTCGGCGCTTCAACTCAACCGTGTAAAATTTTGTCCATTATCCGGCCCGGCAGCAGGCGTTTTAACCAGACGACGGCATGGGTGACCAGCGTCACCGGATAGCGCATTTTGGGATGTTCACTCTCAAAAGCATGGCGCACTTTGGCCACAACCGCCTCTGGCCCGAGGGTAAAACGTGCGGCGATGCCGGGGTTTTCGACCGGTTTATCCGCCTGCGTCTGGTTAACGTTTTCGGTAAAGCGGGTGCGGATCGGGCCGGGTTCAATCAGGCTGACCTTAATGCCGCTGTGGCGTAACTCCATGCGCAGGGCGTCGGACCAGGCCTCCAGCGCATATTTGCTGGCGGCGTAGGCGCCGCGGCCCGGGGTGGAAATTAGCCCCATCACCGACGACGTCATCACGATGCGCCCTTCGCCGTGCGGCAGCATCGCGGGGAGAAGACGCATGGTGAGCTGATGCACGCCGAAGAAGTTGGTCGAAAACTGCTTCTCCAGCGTTTCGCGGGAGAGGGTATCCAGCGGGCCATACACGCCGTAACCGGCATTATTAAACAGGCCGTAAAGACGATTACCGGTCAGTGCGATCACTTCATCCGCGGCGCGCTCAACGCTCTCCGGTGAGTCCATATCCAGCAGCACGCCGGTAAAGCCCAGCCCGTTCATGCGTTCGACATCGTCGGGTTTGCGGCAGGCCGCCAGAACCCGAAACCCCTGGCGCTTTAATTCGAGCGCGCTTTCCAGGCCGATTCCGCTGGAACATCCTGTAATTAAGACCGATTTTTGCATAACTTTACCTGTCAGGATCTCCGCTTAATCAGGAGTCATGTTTAACTAAAGGAGCCAGCCGCGTTGCCATCCAGTCGGCAATAAACGGCTGCGCATCGCGATTGGGGTGGATCCCGTCGTCTTGCATCCACTGGGGTTTGAGATAGACCTCTTCCATGAAAAATGGCAGCAGCGGAATATCAAACTCTTTGGCAAGCTTGGGGTAGATCGCGCTAAAGGCTTCATTATACCGACGACCGTAGTTGGCGGGCAGGCGAATTTGCATCAGCAGCGGCTGGGCGTTTGCCGCCCTGATGTCCTGCAAAATGGTGCGCAGCGTTTGCTCGGTTTGCTGAGGCTGGAAACCGCGCAATCCATCGTTACCGCCAAGCTCCACCAGCACCCAGCGCGGCTGATGCTGTTTGAGCAGCGCAGGCAGGCGCGACAGCCCCTGCTGCGAGGTGTCGCCGCTGATGCTGGCGTTGATTACAGACGTTTTGCTCTGCCATTTGTCATTGAGCAGAGCGGGCCAGGCCGCGCTGGCCGCCATGCGATAGCCTGCGCTCAGGCTGTCGCCGAGAACCAGTAACGTGTCCGCTGCCGCCGCGCGGAAAGTCATCAGAATCAAAAACAGGAAGGGCAAATGCCAGCGGAAAACAGTGTTGAAGTTCATCATCTTAAGAAGTCCGTCGGTCAGGGGGAACACGAGCTTTCCATCCTTACCGGAGTTGAACTCGTTGTCAAACGCGCTGAAACCATTGCGCTGATTGGCGAATCCGGTTCCGGTAAGTCCACGCTGCTGGCGATTTTAGCCGGTCTGGACGACGGCAGCAGCGGCGAGGTCCACCTTGTCGGGCAGCCGCTGCATCAGCTTGATGAAGAGGCGCGGGCCGCGCTGCGCGCGCGTCACGTTGGTTTTGTCTTTCAGTCCTTTATGCTGATCCCAACCCTGAACGCGCTGGAAAACGTCGAGCTTCCGGCGCTGCTGCGCGGTGAAAACAGCCGTGAAAGCCGCGCTCACGCGAAGGCGCTGCTGGAACAGCTCGGTCTGGGGAAGCGTCTCGACCATCTTCCCGCCCAGCTTTCCGGCGGTGAGCAGCAGCGCGTGGCGCTGGCCCGCGCGTTTAACGGCCGCCCTGAGGTGCTGTTTGCCGATGAGCCTACCGGCAACCTTGACCGTAAAACCGGAGACCGGATTGCCGACCTGCTGTTTTCGCTCAACCGCGAGCACGGCACTACGCTTATCCTCGTGACCCACGATCCGCAGCTCGCCGCGCGCTGCGACCGTCGCCTGCGGCTGGTGAATGGCGTTCTGCAGGAGGAAGCATGATTACCCGCTGGTTCTGGCGCGAGTGGCGCTCGCCCTCGCTGCTGATTGTCTGGCTGGCGCTAAGCCTGGCGGTGGCCTGCGTGCTGGCGCTCGGCAGCGTCAGTGACCGCATGGAAAAAGGGCTCAGCCAGCAGAGCCGGGAGTTTATGGCGGGGGACAGGGCGCTGGAAAGCTCCCGCCCCGTGCCGCCGGGCTGGATTGAAGCAGCGCGCAAAGAAGGGCTGAAGGTGGGGGAACAAATCACCTTCCAGACCATGACCTTCGCGGGCGACACGCCGCAGCTGGCGAGCGTCAAGGCCGTCGATGATATCTACCCGATGTACGGTGACTTACAGACCCGTCCGCCGGGATTAAAGCCCACGCCCGGTACGGTGCTGCTGGCATCGCGTCTGATGGCGTTGCTGAACCTGAAACCCGGCGACAGTATCGATGTCGGTGATGCTACCCTCAGGATTGCCGGGGAAGTGGTGCAGGAGCCCGACGGCGGATTTAACCCGTTCCAGCTTGCGCCGCGCCTGCTGATGAACACCGCGGATGTCGCGGCAACCCATGCCGTGCAGCCGGGCAGCCGCGTCACCTGGCGCTATAAGTTTGGCGGCACGCCCGCCCAGCTTGCCGCATATGAAAAATGGCTTCTGCCGCAGCTCAAACCGGAACACCGCTGGTACGGGCTGGAGCAGGACGAGGGGGCGCTCGGTAAATCTCTGGAGCGCTCTCAGCAGTTCCTGCTGCTCTCGGCCCTGTTGACCCTGCTGCTGGCGGTGGCGGCGGTGGCCGTCGCGATGGGGCACTACTGCCGCAGCCGCTACGACCTGGTGGCGATCCTCAAAACCCTGGGGGCGGGCAGGGCGCAGCTGCGCAAGCTGATCGTCGGCCAGTGGCTGATGCTGCTGGTTCTGTCGGCGCTGACCGGCGGAATAATAGGGCTGCTGTTTGAAAAACTGCTGATGGTGATGCTGAAACCGGTGCTCCCGGCCGCATTGCCGCCGGCCAGCCTCTGGCCGTGGCTATGGGCAATCGGCGCAATGACGGTGATTTCGCTGCTGGTGGGGCTCCGGCCCTATTGCCTGCTGCTCGCCACGCAGCCGCTGCGCGTGCTCCGTAACGATGTGGTGGCGAACGTCTGGCCGCTGAAGTTCTACCTTCCGGTGATTATTGCGGTGGCGGTGGGGCTGCTGGCGTGGTTGATGGGGGGCAGCACGCTGCTGTGGGCGGTGCTGGCCGGGGCGGTTGTGCTGGCGCTGCTGTGCGGCGTGCTGGGCTGGATCCTACTCAACCTCCTGAAAAGGGTGACGGTAAAATCCCTGCCCGTGCGCCTGGCGGTCAACCGTCTGCTGCACCAGCCCTGGGCTACGCTCAGCCAGCTGTCGGCGTTTTCGCTGTCGTTTATGCTGCTGGCACTGCTGCTGGTGCTGCGCGGCGATCTGCTCGATCGCTGGCAGCAGCAGCTTCCGCCGGAAAGCCCGAACTATTTCCTGATCAATATCGCCCCTGAGCAGGTTACGCCGCTGAAGGGCTTCCTGGCGGAACATCACATCATCCCCGAGTCGTTCTATCCCATCGTTCGCGCGCGTCTGACGCAGATCAACGGGCAGCCAACGGAGGGGAACAAGGACGAGTCGCTGAACCGCGAGCTGAACCTCACCTGGCAGGAGAAACGTCCTGACCACAACCCGATAACCGCCGGCACCTGGCCGCCGAAAGCGGGAGAGGTGTCGATGGAGGAGGGGCTGGCGACGCGCCTGAAGGTGAAGCTGGGAGACAGCGTCACCTTCACAGGCGATACCCAGGATTTTACCGCGAAAGTCACCAGCCTGCGTAAAGTGGACTGGGAAAGCCTGCGGCCCAACTTCTTCTTTATCTTCCCGCCGGGGGCGCTGGACGAGCAGCCGCAGAGCTGGCTGACCAGCTTCCGCTGGGAAAACAGCAACGGCATGCTGACCCAGCTAAACCGCGAGTTTCCGACGGTCAGCCTGCTGGATATCGGCGCGATTCTGAAGCAGGTTGGGCAGGTTCTGGAGCAGGTGAGCCGCGCGCTGGAGGTCATGGTGGTGCTGGTGACGATCTGCGGCGTGCTGTTGCTGCTGGCTCAGGTACAGGTGGGCATGCGCCAGCGCCATCAGGAACTGGTGGTTTACCGCACGCTGGGGGCCGGCAAGCAGCTGCTGCGAATGACGCTCTGGAGCGAGTTTGCGCTGCTGGGGCTGGTGGCCGGTCTGGTAGCGGCCATTGGCGCAGAGACGGCGCTGGCGGTGCTGCAGACAAAGGTCTTCGACTTCCCGTGGGAGCCTGACTGGCGTCTTTGGTTGACCCTGCCTCTGTGCGGCGCTGCGCTGCTTTCTCTCTGCGGAGGCTGGCTCGGCACGCGGCTGTTAAAGGGTAAAGCCCTGTTCCGTCAGTTCGCGAGTTGATTTATCTCGGTGATAGTTGCGCACCGGTTTTTGTGCCGGTGCGCAGTGTTTAAATAGCACAAAGTGATAATACCCACTCATTTAGTAGCACAAAACATTAAAAACCCGACCACACGGCCCGATTATTTCCAGTTAATATTCACCCGCTAAATATTTAGCAGCGTGTCTATTAAGGAAAAATAATGACTATAAAAAAATCAGCGCTGGCGGCAACGATCGGCGCGGCAGTGGCATTAACGACCTTCGCTTCTCAGGCGGAAATCACCGTTCTTAAGCAGGATCCTCAGGCGGGTAACCCGCTGAGCCGCCTGAACTTCACCGTTGGCGGCAGTATCCGTCCTCAGTTCCAGAACATGACCGGCGACGACGGTAAAAACAGCTACAAGCGTAACGGCTTTGACGGCGGCACCCGTTTCCGTTTCGCAGCAGATTACTACCTGTTTGATGACATCAGCTGGATCAGCTACTACGAGCTGGGTGTGAATATTCCTGCGCAGTTTAACTGGGATCACCACTACGCCGAAGGCGCACACGACACCACGCGTCGCATGCTCTACACCGGTCTGAAGAGCGACACCTGGGGTACGCTGACCTTCGGTCAACAGAACAGCGTTTATTATGATGTGGTGGGCGCGAAAACCGATATCTGGGACTACGACATGATTGGTCAGGCACCAGGTAACGGTATCAACGGCGACTACGACGGTTCTTACCGTTCACGCCAGATGCTGAAATATAAGAAAACCGTGGGCGATGCTGACATTTATGCATCCTACCTGTTTGAAGACAGCGAATACCTGCCGGGCAACGGCCTGCGCTACAAGCGTAAAGGCGGCGGCTCGCTGGGTCTGGATTACCACCTGACTACCGACCTGACCTGGGGCGCCGCGTGGAACTACACCCGCGCCGACATGCGTAACCCGGACAACGGCGACAGCAAAACCTACGACCAGAACATCCTCGGTACCGCGCTGAGCTGGACCCCGGACAACTGGACCTTCTCCGCAGGCGGCGGCTGGTACCAGAACTTCCTGACCACCAAAAAAGTGTCGGTTAACGACTACTTTGCGGGCGACGCGTGGGGTATTGAGTACTTCGCAGGTTACAAATTCCCAATCGGTCAGTACGCGGTTAAATCCATCCAGCCTTACTTCATGGGTGACCGTATTCAGTACGTGAACGGGCGTAACTACCAGCGCATCGACAACGGCGTGGGTATCAGCTTCCAGCTGGATTACGGTTTCCGCGTGGATTACGAACACGTGTTCACCTCCAGCACCGACAACCTGGGCGACATGAACCTGGTGCGTCTGCGTTACGACTTCTAAGTCGTCTGTTCCCCGGTGGCGCTGCGCTTACCGGGGCTACAAATGCACACGTAGGCCGGGTAAGGCGTAGCCGCCACCCGGCTTTTTTCAGCGATTAAGCCAGTCAGCAACCTCGCCGTACGTCCCGCGATAGACAATCTTCTCCGCTTTCTTCTCCAGCTGATAGCCATACATCGGGTCGTAATAGTCCTTCAGCAGCGGCGTAAGCCAGCTGAAGTGCGCATCCGTACTGCCAGATCGCTGCTGTTCCAGCAGCGCGGAATCTAACAGCGCGGTGAATTCGGCATACCGTTGCAGCCCCAGACGACGGCGAATGGCGAACAGGCCGTGATGCAGGTACTCGCTGTACTCCTTCCAGCCCGCTTCTTCACCGTAGGCAGCAGAAAAATCCGCCCACATATGATCGAAATACTCTTCGCGCAGGCGCTCAAGACGGACGTCAAACGGGTCTTCGACAACAACGATAGGGGATTCAACCATGCGGTCGCGCAGGCACTCCGGCAGGTGGTTGGAGCCAATCATCCGGCCTTCATCTTCCAGCACCCAGCGCGCGGCGTCTTTTTTCAATAGCTCAACCGCAAGGTGATTTTCAAAGCTGGCCTGGGAAAGCTGCGGCGTGAGCGTGCGGCCAAACGACGAGCCGCGATGGTGCGCCAGTCCTTCCAGATCGATGCCTTGCGCGTGCTGCTTCACCAGCAGGGTTTTACCGTTCCCGGTACAGCCGCCAATAAGCACCATCTGCTTTTGCGACTGCTCAATGGTCACCTGAATCGCCGTCTGGCGCAGGGCTTTATAGCCGCCGCGGATCAGCGGGTAGTCGACACCCGCCTCTTTCAGCCACGCCTGCGAGATATGCGAGCGCTGGCCGCCGCGCGCGCAGCAGAGAAAGCCCTGAGGATGGGCAAGGCTCGCTTCGCGCCAGGCGCTGATGCGAGCCTCACGCGTGTCGCCGCTCACCAGGCGATGGCCGAGCGCCAGCGCGGCGTCCGGTCCCTGACGTTTATAACAGGTGCCGACGGCAGCGCGCTCGTCATCATTCATTAAGGGCAGGTTGACTGCCGCTGGCATCGCGCCCTGGGCAAATTCGATCGGCGCGCGAACGTCGATTAAAGGGGTATCGGACGCGAGGATCGCGCGATAGTCCGTTCCATCGTTCATGGTTATTCCAGAAGAAAGCTAAGCAGCAATGGGCGGGAATTGTACGCCGGGGAAAGAGGAGGTCAACTCCCCGGCGGAGGGAGAACTATTTTAGCTTTGACTGTGCCCAGACAATACCGCTCGCGTATTCCGGCGGCAGGAGCGGGATCATGGCTTCCAGCGTGGCGCTCAGACGGCCCGTGTCGCTGTCGTTCAGGTTCAGGTGGCCAACCTTACGACCCGGGCGAACCTCTTTGTCATACCAGTGCAGGTGCACCAGCGGCAGCTTCAGCCAGTCGTAGTTCAGATCGGTGCCGATCAGGTTGATCATCACCGACGGGCTGTTGACCACCGGCTGCGGCAGCGGCAGGTCGGTGATGGCGCGCAGGTGCAGTTCGAACTGGCTGATGGACGCGCCGTTTTGCGTCCAGTGGCCGCTGTTGTGTACGCGCGGTGCGAGCTCGTTGATTAGCAGACCGAACGGGGTGATAAAGCACTCCATCGCCATCACGCCCACATACCCGAGCTCATGCATGATGGCAGAGAGCATCTCTTCCGCCTGCGTCTGCTGGTCAGCATTAGCGTGCGGGAAGGCGACGCTGGTGCGCAGAATGCCGTCCTGGTGCAGGTTATGGGTCAGCGGATAAAAGACGGTATGCCCGTCGTGCCCGCGCGCGCCAACCAGCGACACTTCACCGCTGAAGTTAATGCCCTGCTCAACGATACACTCGCCGTAGCAATCATCCGGCAGCTCGGCGGTGTCGCCTGCGCGCAGGCGCCACTGGCCGCGGCCGTCGTAGCCGCCCACGCGGCGCTTCACGATTGCCAGCTCGCCCAGCATGGCGAAGACGTCGTTCCACTCGTTTTTATCAGACAGGAGCTGCCACGGCGCGGTCGGCAGACCGAGCTTGTCGAAAAGCTGCTTTTGCGTCAGACGGTCGGCAATGATCGGGAACACGTCGCGGTTAACGAAGGCGTTATGACGCGCCAGCTCGCGGGTCAGCGCAGTTTCCGGCCAGCGTTCGATCTCGGCGGTGATCACGCTCTGGTGGAACGGTACCGCTTCCGGCTCGGCATCCAGCCCGACGGGCCAGACGGCAATACCCAGCGGCTCACCGGCCTGACGCAGCATGCGGCCTAGCTGGCCGTTACCGAGAACGCAAACCTGCTTCATGCCGCACCCCGCGGGTCCGGATTGTCCAGCACTTCGTCGGTCTGGGCTTTACGCCACTCCGCCAGACGCTGATGCAATGCTTTATCGTGCGTCGCAAGAATTTGCGCCGCCAGCAGGGCAGCGTTCGCCGCGCCCGCTTTGCCAATCGCCAGCGTGCCGACAGGAATACCGCGCGGCATCTGGACGATGGAGTAGAGGCTATCCACGCCGCTTAACGCGGCGCTTTGTACCGGGACGCCCAGTACCGGCACCAGGGTTTTGGCGGCAATCATGCCCGGCAGATGTGCTGCGCCGCCCGCACCGGCAATGATCACCTCATAACCGTTCTCTTCGGCGCTTTCGGCGAAGCTGAACAGTTTGTCCGGCGTACGGTGCGCGGAGACCACTTCGACGTGGTGCGGAACATTCAGGATTTCAAAGATTTCGGCGGCGAACTGCATGGTAGCCCAGTCGCTTTTGGACCCCATCACGATGGCGACACGCGCCGGATTATTGCGGGAAGACATGCGTCTTAAAACTCCTGTGGTGCGAAACACACTGCTTTCGAGGGCACAGAGAATAGCATGTTATACGGGCAAGGAAAACGGTTGCGCGGTTAAATCTTGAGCCGTTGTTGCCATCAATTCATAACAAAACAGACCGCGTTCTGGCGGTCTGTTTTCGTCAATCGACAATCATTATTTAGTCAGTTCAGCGGTCATATACACGCGGTTGTTGAACTGTGCGCTGGTGATTTTGTAGGACGCACCTTGTTCAGCGGCCTGAGCAGCAATTTTTGCTTCTGCGCGGTCAAGGGTTGAACCGGTTGCGCTGACGCTCTGCGCGAAAGCACCGAAAGAAGCCAGGGAAAGAGCGGCAACTGCAACGAAAGTTTTGATGGATTTCATGGTCGTATTCCTAAAGTAATTTATCTGGGATAGGGCGTGTTGCCCTGATGTGATAAATAGTAGGCCGACCGCGGGCTGATTAAAATCGAAACAATTTGCCGATATTATTCAAAAAAATAGAATGAACTGTGAGGGGTTAAAACGGAAAAGCGATCAGCTCCACGCCCTCTGGCGTGACTTTGACCATGGATCCTTCTGAGTGCCATGCACCCAACACCACGCGATGGGCCGGTTCGCCGTTGGCGATAAGGGAATGGACGTCTGGACGATGGGTATGACCGTGGATCAACCACTGAACGCCATGCTTTTCCATCACGCTCACCACGGCCTGCGGGTTCACATCCATAATGGTCATGGATTTGCTGCTGTTGGCGGCTTTACTGCCCGCGCGCATTCTGGCGGCGATACGGTTGCGGATAAACAGCGGCAGGGCAAGGAACACCTTTTGGATCCACGGGGTGTGGACTTTGGCGCGAAACGCCAGGTAGCCGGTATCGTCGGTGCAGAGCGTGTCGCCGTGCATGATCAGCACCTTGCGGCCGTAGAGATCGAGCACCTGTTCTTCCGGCAGCAGCGTCATGCTGCTTTCGCGGGCGTAGCGCTTGCCGATCAGGAAATCACGGTTGCCGTGAATGAAGTAGCAGGGGACGCCGGAATCCACCAGCGCATGAATGGCGGCGGCCATTTCACGGTGCAGCGGGTTAGGGTCGTCGTCGCCAATCCAGGCTTCAAACAGGTCGCCCAGGATGTACAGCGCATCGGCGCTTTTCGCTTCACCGCGTAAAAAACGCAGAAAACCGGCGACGATCGCCGGTTCTTCCGTTTGCAGATGCAGATCCGCAATAAAGAGTGTCGCCACGAATTACTCGCTGACGGTCACGCTTGTAATCACAACGTCTTCTTTAGGAACGTCCTGGTGCATACCGCTGCGGCCAGTAGAGACGGCTTTGATCTTGTCAACCACGTCCATACCTTCAACCACTTCTGCGAATACGCAGTAGCCCCAACCCTGCAGGCTTTCGCCGGAGAAGTTCAGGAAGTCGTTGTCTGCCACGTTAATGAAGAACTGCGCGGTTGCAGAGTGTGGAGCCTGAGTACGCGCCATCGCCAGCGTGCCGCGGGTGTTTTTCAGGCCGTTGTTCGCTTCGTTTTTGATCGCTTCTTTGGTGGCTTTCTGGTTCATGCCAGGTTCGAAACCGCCGCCCTGGATCATAAAACCGTTGATCACGCGGTGGAAAATGGTGTTGTTGTAGAAACCTTCGCGGCAGTAGTCCAGGAAGTTTTTAACTGTTTCAGGCGCTTTGTCATCAAAGGTTTTGATTACGATATCGCCATGATTAGTGTGGAAAGTAACCATTTTTGCATCCTGTTCCGTTATTGTGGTACGTCGACCCGCGTTCGGGTCATCTATAGGGGCTTGTTATAGCATAACCACAGGATGCGATCACCTTGCATTGTGTGCTGCTTCGGGTTTGAATTACGGGTAGAATAGCTGGTTTTCAACCACACACGTGTTTACATGGAATCTTCGATGTTAAAAATCTTTAATACAATGACGCGCCAGAAAGAGGAATTTAAACCTATCCATGCCGGGGAAGTCGGCATGTACGTGTGTGGTATTACGGTTTACGATCTCTGTCACATTGGCCATGGCCGTACCTTTGTCGCCTTCGACGTGGTGTCACGCTACCTGCGTTTTCTGGGGTATAACCTGAAATACGTGCGTAATATCACCGACATCGACGATAAAATCATCAAACGCGCTAATGAAAACGGCGAAAGCTTCGTTGCGCTGGTGGACCGTATGATCGTCGAAATGCACAAAGATTTTGACGCCCTGAATATTCAGCGCCCGGACAGCGAGCCGCGCGCGACCCACCATATTCACGAAATCATCGAGATCACCGAAAAGCTGATCGCTCGCGGTCACGCTTACGTTGCCGACAACGGCGACGTGATGTTCTCCGTGCCGACGGACCCAACCTACGGTGCGCTTTCCCGTCAGGATCTGGACCAGCTCCAGGCCGGTGCCCGCGTTGACGTGGTTGACGTGAAGCGTAACCCGATGGACTTCGTGCTGTGGAAAATGTCCAAAGAGGGTGAACCAAGCTGGCCATCCCCGTGGGGCGAAGGCCGTCCAGGCTGGCACATTGAATGTTCTGCGATGAACTGCAAGCAGCTGGGTAAACACTTCGACATTCACGGCGGCGGCTCGGACCTGATGTTCCCGCACCACGAAAACGAAATAGCGCAGTCCACCTGCGCCCACGGCGGCGAGTACGTGAACTACTGGATGCACTCCGGAATGGTGATGGTTGACCGCGAGAAGATGTCCAAATCGCTGGGCAACTTCTTCACCGTGCGCGACGTGCTGAAGTATTACGACGCCGAAACCGTGCGCTACTTCCTGATGTCCGGCCACTATCGCAGCCAGCTGAACTACAGCGAAGAGAACCTGAAGCAGGCGCGCTCGGCGCTGGAGCGTCTGTATACCGCGCTGCGCGGTACCGACAGGTCTGTTCCGGCGGCAGGCGGCGAAGCGTTTGAGGCGCGCTTCGTTGAGGTGATGAACGACGACTTCAACACCCCGGAAGCCTACTCCGTGCTGTTCGACATGGCGCGCGAAGTGAACCGCCTGAAGTCAGAAGATATGGCGGCCGCGAATGCGCTGGCGTCCCATCTGCGTAAGCTCTCCTCCGTGCTCGGCCTGCTGGAGCAGGAGCCGGACGCTTTCCTGCAGAGCGGTGCGCAGGCGGATGACGGTGAAGTGGCGGAAATTGAAGCGTTGATCAAAGCGCGTCTGGAAGCGCGTCAGGCGAAAGACTGGGCGGCGGCCGATGCGGCGCGTAACCGTCTGACCGAGATGGGTATTATTCTGGAGGACGGCCCGCAGGGAACGACCTGGCGCCGTAAGTAAGTCTGGTGCGCGCTGATGCCCTCACCCCAGCCCTCTCCCACAGGGAGAGGGTGCAAACACTAAAAACGGCAACTTGAGTTGCCGTTTTGCTTTTATCTCCGCCTCCACCACAGCAACCCCATCAGCACAACCCCCGGCAACCACACCCACAGCAGTTCTGAAATAATCACCTGATGCCCGTACGGCGTGGTATAGCGCGACAGCGCAAACGGCGCGACCTTAATCACCTGCCACGGTGCAAAGAAGCGTTCATCAGACCACGGCCACAGCCAGCCGACGCCTTTCCCGCCCGTGGTGATCGAATCCAGCATGCTGTGCGACAGCAGTGACACCGTTAAAAACAGCCAGCACCGCGTCAGGCTGGCCCGGAACCATCGTCGGCCAATCAGCACGCAGAGTATGGGCACCACGAAGGCAAACAGCAGGGAGTGGGTAAAGCCGCGATGGCCGAAAACATCGCCGTACGCGACGCCGAACTTAAACGCCAGCACGTCGGCATCCGGCAGCATGGCGAGGATAATCCCGGCAAACAGCAGGCGAGGAGGAATCACTTTGGTTCCCAGGCCTAAGCCCAGACAAAGCGGAACAGCAGCGTGTGTAATAACGGTAGGCATTGACATTATCCATGGCAAATCATGGCAATATAGCAGTAAACCCGCGCCAGCAGACCCGCGTCAAATTCTTATTTTACGCCGACTCGCGCGCGATAAGCTGCCCGGAAAGCGTAATGCGCTGGGTTTGCAGCGTCGGCTCCTTCAGCGTGCGAATAATCAGCCCGGCCGCCTGACGCCCCGTCTCTTCGCTGGCGGACGAGACGTAGGTAAATGACGGCGAGGTGAGGTTAACGTGGAGCATATCTTCGAAACCGACCAGCGCGACCTGCTGCGTCAGAAACACATCTTTACCCACCGTACGCCCGACCTGATGAATACCGGAGATGGAGCCGATCATGGCATCCGGCGAGTGGCAGAGCAGGGCGGTGATGGTGTTGTTTTTTTCCAGCAGCTGGCGGGTGGCGAAACCCGCTGCCAGCGTGTCATCGCTGCAGGCCGGAGAGTATTCATCGCGCCAGACCAGCCCGTTTTGCGCCATCGCGCTGCGAAAACCGAGCAGGCGCTGTTCGCGGATAAGGCAGCCTTCACGTCCGCCAATGTAGGCGATATTACGATGGCCGCGCTCGATAAGATAACGCACCGCCAGATTGGCCGCCTGCCGGTTATCGCGCATCACCAGATTGCATTTTTCATCCAGCAGCGACTGAGAGACCACTACCAGCGGCAGCGGGCAGTGGCGAATCTTTTCCGGGAGGGTGGCTGTGCGGGTATCGGATGCCAGATAGATCACCCCGGCGACGCCCTGCTGCTTAAACGACAGCAGGCAGCGCTCAAGATGGTCATGGTCGTTCTGGGGCTGGCCGAGAAAAACCATATACCCCTGTTTTTCAAGATCCTGGACGATGCTCGCCATCACCTTGATGGAGAAACTGTCGCTAAAGTCACGGAGGATCAGGCCAATCAAATTGGAGGTATTGGCGCGGAGATTGGCAGCGGCGACGTTATGAACATAGCCCAGCGTATTGATGGCAGCGTTGACCTTCTCGATCGTTGCCTCTGAGATTTTCCCTTTCTGACGCAGCACCAGCGAGACGGTTGAAACCGAAACGCCCGCGTGCTTTGCGACATCAATAATGCTGACTTTCTTCAAAACCGCTCCCTGAAATTTGCCGATTATCAGCCAGATAAAACACGTCTCCCAGCGTACAGGAGACGTGCCGCTCAGGCATCTTATTATTTGCCGATCATGGTGGACATGGTCTGGGCGATAAACTGTGCTCTGGCACCGAAAATCACCTGAATACCGTTGTCGCCGACGAAGACCACGCCGCGCGCGCCGAGTCCGTTCAGACCGTCTTTATCCACCACCTCGCTTTTTGTCACTTCCAGGCGAAGGCGGGTGATACAGGCGCCGACGGAGTCGATGTTATGCGCGCCGCCCAGCAGGGTGATGATCTCGGTCGCGAGTTCAGAATCTGATTTCTCATCCGCGTTGGCGGTTACTTCGGTGCGGCCCGGCGTTTTCACGTCGAAACGACGGATCACAAAGCGGAACGTGAAGTAATAAATCAGGCCCATTGGAATGCCGATGATAATGGCGCTCAGGAAGTGGGTCTGGTAGCCGTTAAACGACGGCAGGATCCCGAATGAAAGATAGTCGATAAAGCCCGCGGAGAATGACTTGGCGATATGCGCATGCAGCAGATACATGGTCATGTAGGCCAGGCCCGCCATGATGGCGTTAAAGACGTACAGAATCGGCGCCACGAAGATAAAGGTAAACTCGACCGGCTCGGTGATCCCCGTCAGGAAGCAGGTGAGCGCCGCGGAGAACAGAATACCGGCCGCGATTTTCTTATTCTTCGTATGGGCTTCATGATACATCGCCAGGCACGCCGCAGGCAGCGCGAACAGCATCAGCGGGAATTCACCCTGCATGAACTTGCCGGCGTTCTGGTAGGTGTCGCTGCTGAAGGATTTCACCCCTTCTTCCAGCATCTTGAACCAGATGGTCTGGTCGCCGTGGATCACCTGGCCTGCCTGGGTGGTGTAATCCCCAAACGAATACCAGAACGACGGATACCAGATGTGGTGCAGACCGAGCGGGATCAGCGCGCGCTCCACCAGACCGAAGATAAAGGTCGAGGCCGCCTGGTTGTCGCCGTTAACGACCACGGAGAGGGCGTCGATCCCGGCCTGGATATGCTGCCAGACGTACGGCAGCAGCAGCCCCATCAGGAACGAGAGGAACGCCGTTGCAATTGCCACGAAGCGCTTGCCGGAGAAGAAGCCAAGGAACTCCGGCAGCTGCATGGTATGGAAGCGGTTATAGCACCAGGCCGCGAGAATACCGCAGATTAGGCCGCCAAAGACGCCCATCTGCAGCGTCGGAATGCCCACTACCATGGCGTATTTCCCGCCCTGGGAGGCCATTTCCGGCGTGATGCTCAGCACGGTGCTGATGGTGATATTGGTGACAAACACAGAAACGGCCGCAGACAGCGCCGCGATGCCGGATTCTGACGCCAGACCCACGGCGGAGCCAATGGCAAACAGCATCGGCAGGTTATCAAAGATAACCCCGCCAGCGTTCATCATCAGCGGCAGATGGAACTTATCGCCGAAGGCCAGCAGCAGGCCCGCAGCGGGAAGCAGTGAAATTGGCAGCATTAAGGCGCGACCAATCATCGATAACTTAGACAGCGATTTAACAAACCCTGATATCAGACTCATGCTGATTTCCCCCGAGTAGCGCTTTTTTTGGCGCTGTTATTGTAAGTAGAACGTTTTAGTAGAACGTTCTACTTATCGTGGGCAAAGAGTGAAAAACGCGCAACTGAATTTTCGCTTTTCAACAAACGAAATAATGATTATTTGAAGTGGATCGATAAATAACCGTGATGGGTATAAGGGGATGCTGAGAGAAATTGCCGGGTGGCGGCTTCGCCTTACCCGGCCTGGAAACGGCTTTCGGACTGTTCCCTCTCCCCTTTGGGGTGAGGGGGCTCAGGCCGTAACGGTTACGCTCTGTCCTTCGAAGCTCACGGTCTGGCCCGCGACAATCTTGCAGCGCTTGCGCGTTTCTACCGCGCCGTCGACTTTTACCAGCCCGTCGGCGATAACAATTTTCGCCTGCGCGCCGCTTTCGCTCCAGCCTTCCAGCTTGAGCAGATCGCACAGCTCAACGTGCGGATGTTTACCTAATGAAAAAGTCGCCATCTTACGCGTCCTCTACGTCGTGATATTCTTCGCACGCCTGCAGGGTATTCTGAATCAGCGTTGCTACGGTCATCGGGCCTACGCCGCCCGGTACTGGGGTAATGTAAGAGGCGCGCGCGGCGGCATCTTCATACACCACGTCACCAACCACTTTGCCGTTTTCCAGACGGTTAATCCCGACGTCCACGACAATCGCACCCTCTTTAATCCATTCACCCGGAATAAAGCCCGGCTTACCGACCGCGACGATCAGCAGATCGGCGTTTTCAACGTGGTGGCGCAGGTTTTTGGTGAAGCGATGGGTAACGGTGGTGGTGCAGCCGGCCAGCAGCAGCTCCATGCTCATCGGGCGGCCCACGATGTTGGACGCACCGATGACCACGGCGTTCAGGCCGTAGGTGTCGATGTTATAACGCTCCAGCAGCGTCACGATACCGCGCGGCGTGCAAGGACGCAGACGCGGCGCGCGCTGGCACAGGCGTCCAACGTTGTACGGATGGAAACCGTCCACGTCTTTATCCGGTGCGATACGCTCCAGCACCTTCACGTTGTCGATACCCGCAGGTAGCGGCAGCTGAACCAGAATACCGTCGATCTCTTTATCGGCATTCAGAGTGTCAATAAGTTCCAGCAGTTCTGCTTCGCTGGTGGTTTCCGGCAAATCGTAAGAGCGGGAGACGAAGCCCACCTCTTCACACGCTTTGCGTTTGCTGCCCACATAAATCTGCGATGCCGGGTTGCTGCCAACCAGCACAACGGCCAGCCCGGGGGCGCGTTTTCCGGCTGCTTTACGCGCCTTCACTTTTTCCGCGACCTCAGAGCGCACCTGCTGCGCAATCGTTTTACCGTCAATAATCTTTGCTGCCATCAGAGAGAAGATTCCGTCTGTAACGTTTGAAAGGGGGGATGGCGTGTATTTTGTCAGAAGCGAGCGTCGCTGTCAGTCACCCTTTACGAGTTTTCATCAGTGAGACGCAAAAACCCTTCTTAAGGGATGGTCAATTTCTTAGGCGGTATTAGGATGTGACCTGGCGAAATGGCAGCGTTTTGACATATTTAAAAATCGCCTCCTGAGCTACTTTGTCTCCTCCGAAATAAGCTTTCAATTCATCAATTGAACGTATTTCTTATTCCCGATTATTCGCGGGAAGGGTTATTTACATTTTAAAGGAATAGACATGAAACTCAGCAACATTGCTTCTACTGTTATTGCTACTTTTGCCCTGGTTGCAGGCGCCGCAAATGCAGCAGATCCTGCTACGCCGGTTTCCGTTAATGGCGGTACCGTACATTTTAAAGGTGAGCTGGTTAATGCGGCTTGTTCAGTAAATACTGATTCTTCCGAGCAGACCGTTAATCTGGGACAGTATCGTACCGCGAAATTCACCAAAGTGGGCGACACCACCTCTAATATTCCATTCAACATTGAACTGAATGATTGCGATCCGCTGGTTGCCAAAACTGCAGCTGTTGCGTTCACCGGTCAGATCGACCCAACCGACAAAACCCTGCTGGCAGTGACCTCTGGTAACAACGACAACACCGCGAAAGGCGTGGGTATCGAGATCCTCGACAGCAAATCCAGCGTTCTGACCCCAGACGGCGCGACCTTCTCTGCTGCGCAGACGCTGATCGAAGGGACCAACACCCTGAAGTTCACCGCGCGTTACAAATCAACGGCTGCCACCACTGAGCCAGGCCAGGCGAACGCTGACGCCACCTTCGTAATGAAATACGAGTAATTCCTCCGCACAGGGATGTTCAGGCCTCAGGGAAGAGGCCCGTCATACGCTAATGCCAGGAACGAAGGATGACAAGGACTGGAACACTACTGCTGTTAACCCTTGCGATGGCTTGCCCGGCATCGGCGCATACCGTGGTGATCGAAGGCGGCAAGGTTCATCTCCGGGGTGAACTGGTGAACGGCGGCTGCGCCGTGGCGCCCGACAGCCAGAATATGCGCATCGACATGGGGCAGTACCGAACCAATTCATTTTCCGGTGTGGGCAGTTTTTCCACGGTGAATGTGCCTTTCACCGTACGGCTGCTGGACTGCAGCGTTGATGTTTCGCGCACCGTGGGGATCCAGTTTCAGGGCGTCACACCCGCAGAGGATCCGCAGGTCTTTCTGGCGACATCGCGGCCGGGTGAAACACCCGTCAGCAGCGGCGTTGGGCTGGCGCTCTTTGACGAACAGCAACGTCAGATTATTCCAAACGCCACGGCCGTCAGCTGGCTGCCTATCGATACCCGCGAGCTCGCGTTCCATTTTAGCGCCCGCTACCGGGCTATTTCCGAACATCTCGAGCCAGGCAAAATTCAGTCGGATGTCTGGTTTACGTTGATTTATCCATAACACCTGCGAACACATTATTAAAGGTACGGTTGTGATGAATACCCTAATTAAACCAGGACTTTTTTTATCGTTTATTTTGATGATGGTTTCTACCTGCGCAAATGCTTCCGGCGGTATTGCGCTGGGAGCCACGCGCGTTATTTATCCCGCAGAGGCGAAACAAACGTCGCTGGCGATCACCAACAGCAACAAACAGGAACGCTATTTAATTAACGCGTGGATCGAAAATGCGAGCGGGCAAAAAGAAAAAACGTTTGCCGTCACTCCGCCCCTGTTTGTTAGCGAGCCGAACAGTGAAAACACGTTACGTATTATTTACGCCGGCCCGGCACTGCCTGTCGATCGCGAATCGCTCTTTTACATGAACGTGAAGGCGATCCCGTCGGTGAACAAAGCGAAAACGGAAAACAATAACGTGCTGCAGCTGGCGATCCTCTCACGCATCAAGCTGTTTGTGCGCCCGAACAACCTGGCGATGCAGCCGGAAGAGGCGCTTTCCCAGCTGCGGTTTGAGCGCGCGGGCAACCACCTCAAAGTCAGCAACGCTTCCCCGTATTACATCACCCTCGTCAATCTGAAGCTGGGCGGGCAGCAGCTGGATAACCTGATGGTTGCGCCGAAAAGCTCTGCTCAGCAGGTGCTGCCAGCCGGTGCCAGCGGCACGCTTTCCTGGCAGAGCGTGAATGACTACGGTGCCATTACTCCGGCGCGTAGCGTCAACCTGTGAGCAGAGTCAGGGCGATGAAAAACCACCAGAGACGTTACTGCCCGGTTGCGCTGGCGCTGATGGCTGCGCTCTGGCCGCAGGCTGGCTGGAGCGAAAGTTATTTCAACCCGGCCTTCTTGTCCGACGACACCGCCAGCGTGGCGGATTTGTCGCGTTTTGAACAAGGACACCAGCAGGCACCCGGCGTTTATCGCGTGGATATCTGGCGTAACGATGAGTTTATCGGTACCCAGGATGTGCGTTTTGAGCAGGCCGAGAATACGCCGCCGGTAGCGGGCGGTTTGTCAGCGTGCATTACGCGCGCGATGCTCGATCGCTTTGGCGTTAACGTCGCGGCGTTTCCCGAGCTGGCTAAGGTGCAGGGCGAGACCTGCGTTCCGCTGACCACGGCTATCCCCGGCAGCGAAACGGCATTTAACTTTGCCTCACAGCGTTTGGACGTCAGCCTGCCGCAGGTGGCGTTGCAAAACAGCGCCCGGGGCTACATTCCGCCTGAACAGTGGGATGAAGGTATTCCCGCCGCGCTGGTGAACTACAGCTTCACCGGTAACCGGGGAAGCGAGGACGACAGCTATTATCTGAACCTGCAGAGCGGGCTGAACTATGGCGCCTGGCGTTTACGTAACAACGGCGCATGGCGGTACACCCAGAATAACGGGCAGCGGCACAGCGAGTGGCAGAATATCGGCACCTGGGCGCAGCGCACCGTTATCCCGCTTAAAAGCGAACTGGTGCTGGGCGACAGCAATACCGGGAATGACGTCTTCGACAGCATGGGGTTCCGCGGCGGACGGCTCTTCTCGTCTGACAGCATGTACCCGGACAGCCTGCAGGGCTACGCGCCGACCGTGCGCGGGATCGCCCGTACGCCCGCCAAAGTGGTGGTTCGCCAGAATGGCTACGTTATCTATCAAAGCTACGTCCAGCCGGGCGCATTTGCGATTACCGATCTTAACCCGACCTCCTCAAGCGGTGACCTGGAGGTAACGGTCGAAGAGAAAGACGGCACCCAGCAGCGCTATACCGTGCCGTACTCCACCGTGCCGCTCCTGCAGCGTGAAGGGCGCTGGAAATACGATCTCGTTGCGGGGGATTACCGCAGTGGTAACAGCGACCAGGATACGCCGTTCTTCACCCAGGGAACCCTGATTACCGGTCTAGCCAACGGTTACACGCTTTACGGCGGGACGCAGCTGGCGTCACGCTATACCGCGGTGGCCGTCGGGGCCGGAAAAAACCTGGGCGACTGGGGCGCGGTCTCGCTCGATATCACCCACGCCCGCAGCCAGCTCGCGGACGATAGCAAGCATGAAGGGCAGTCTCTGCGCTTCCTCTATGCGAAATCCCTTAACGGCTTCGGCACCAACTTCCAGCTGCTGGGCTACCGCTACTCCACAAAAGGCTTTTACACCCTCGACGACGTCGCCTGGCGCTCGATGGAGGGCTATCAGTATGCCGATAGCCAGAACGATAACGATGTGCCTGACGTGCAGAGTTATCACAACCTGACGTGGAATAAAAAAGGCCGCTTCCAGCTCAACGTATCTCAGTCGCTGGGGGACTACGGCTCGGTCTATATCTCCGGCAGCGAGCAGACCTACTGGGGAACCGACGAGACGAACCTCTGGTACCAGCTGGGCTATGCGGGAGGCGTGAAGGGGATCAACTACTCCGTCTCCTGGTCGTGGAACAAATCCGTTGGGATAGACGGCACCGATCGGATCGCGTCGTTTAACGTCTCCGTGCCGTTCAGCCTCTTTACCCGTCAGGGCTATCGCCGGGACAGCGCGATTGACCGCGCCTACGCGACGGCATCCGCCAGTCGAAACAGCGATGGCGACACAAGCTGGCAAACCGGCGTCAGCGGAACGCTGCTGGAGGACCGCAACCTGAACTACAGCGTGACCCAGGGACACGCCAGCACCAACGGCTCAAGCGGAAGCGCCAGCGCCAATTGGCAGGCGACCTACGGCACGCTGGGCGTGGGCTACAACTATTCCCGCGACCAGCACGATCTCAACTGGCAGCTCTCCGGCGGGGTGGTCGGCCACGCCGACGGCGTGACCTTCAGCCAGCCGCTGGGCGACACCAACGTGCTGATCAAAGCGCCGGGGGCATCAGGCGTCAGTATTGAAAACCAGACCGGTGTGAAAACCGACTGGCGAGGCTACGCGGTGATGCCGTATGCCACCGTCTATCGCTACAACCGCGTGGCGCTGGATACCAACACCATGAGCAACAACACCGATATCGAAAACAACGTGAGCAGCGTGGTGCCGACTAAAGGCGCGCTGGTGCGCGCCAGCTTTGATACCCGCATCGGCGTGCGCGCCCTGCTGACGGTGATGCGCGGTAACCAGCCCGTGCCGTTCGGCGCGGTGGTCCGTGAAACCCGAAGCGGTGTCACCAGCATGGTGGGGGATGACGGACAAATTTACCTGAGTGGGCTGCCGCTGGAAGGCGAACTGCTGATCCAGTGGGGCGACGGGGCGCAGTCCCAGTGTCGCGCACCTTACAGCTTGTCTGAACAGAGCCTGCAACAGGCAATCACACTTAAGGGGATCGGCTGTGATTAAGACCCAAATCTTTGCCTTGTCGCTGCTGGCGTTACTGCCTGCGACAAACGCATTAGCGACCGTGTGCGTCAATGAAAAAGGCGTGCCGACCGAAGTGCATTACGACCTGACGGATAAATTCAATAGCTCGAATAACCAGATTGGGCAGGTCGTGACGCTCAGTGAGAAATCACAGTGGGTAGGGGTGAATGCCGTCTGCCCGAAGGGCACGACCGGGAATACCACCAAGCGTAGCTATGTGACCGATTATCCGGTAACGGGAACGAGCGATGGCTATCAATATCTGAAGCTTAACGACTATCTGGACGGGGCCATGAAAATCACGGACAGCTATGCTGGCGTGTTTTATCCACCAAAAAGCTATATCCAGATGGGGAGCCATCCTAACGTCTCCAAAAACAAACCGTTTGGCGTTCAGGACTCGAGCCTTGTCTTCCGCCTTAAGGTGACCCGGCGTTTTATTAACATGGTCGTTATCCCGCGC
Source organism: Enterobacter sp. 3U4 (assembly GCF_057224565.1). Taxonomy (NCBI): domain Bacteria; kingdom Pseudomonadati; phylum Pseudomonadota; class Gammaproteobacteria; order Enterobacterales; family Enterobacteriaceae; genus Enterobacter; species Enterobacter sp. 3U4. The sequence goes on along the minus strand of NZ_CP136665.1, from coordinate 2,855,074 downwards.
GCCACCATGTTCCGCGTCTACGTCACCACCACCTCCTCCGATCCGCTCACCACGCCGGTCTATACCATTAGCTACAGCGGAACCATCCAGGTGCCGCAAAGCTGCGCTATTAATGCCGGTAACGTAGTGGAGTTTGATTTCGGCGACATCGGCGCCTCTTTGTTCAGCAAGGCGGGCGTGGGTAACAAGCCGGAAGGTGTCTCATCGCAAAGCAAAACCATCGCGATCAAATGCACCAACGTGGAGGCGAACGCCATGCTGACGATGCGCGTCGAGGCGGAAAAAGTCTCTGATAATGTGCTGGTGTCTGATAACCCGGACGTGGGGTTCATCATTGCCAACGAGAGCGGGGCGCCGCTGACGCCCAACAACCTGACAAGCAAAATTCCGTTCCGCCTCGACGACAGCGCGCAGGCACAGGTGGGGATCCGGGTCTGGCCGGTGAGCGTGACGGGCAATAAGCCAGCGGAAGGGCGCTTCACCTCGCGCGGGTATCTGCGCGTGGATTACGACTAAGGAGCAGATATGCGAAACGGGATCCGTTTTATCACCGTGGCGCTCTTTGCGCTTTGCACCCAGGCTCAGGCGGACACCGCGCTGGGCGAGATTAACATTCGGCTCTACGGCAACATCGTCGATTTTACCTGCGTTGCCGAGGGCAGCGACAGCGACAAGACCGTCACGCTGGGCACCTGGCCCACGAAACAGCTCAGCACCACCGGGAGCCGCACGCAGCCCATGCCGTTTACGCTGAAGCTGACCGGCTGCCCGCCGGGCGCGGCGTCCATTACGTTTTCGGGCAAAGCCGACGGGAGCAATAACGGTTTGCTGGCGCTAAACGACGCCAGTACAGCGAGTCATGTCGCGGTAGAGATCAGGGATGCGGATAAAACGCGTCTGGCTCTCCAGCAGGCCAGCCAGCCGGTTTCGGTTGATGCGCAGGGGAATGCGACATTGTCGTTTTATGCCAATTATATTGCCACTGCAGATAACCCTCAGCCCGGACGAGCCGATGCGGATGCCACCTTTATGATTAACTATAATTAGCACTGACCGCACTCCCTGCAGCTCAGATAAGCTGCAGGGAGTGAATTCAGGTTAAAGCAGTTCGTGCGCTTTGGCGTAATCAATTAATTCCACGATGCTTTGCACACCCAGCTTGGAATAAATATTGGATTTATGCGCGCTAATGGTTTTGTTGCTTAATAGTAACTGTTCAGCAATTTCCTTATTGGATAATCCATTCGCCAGATAGCGTAATACCGTGACCTCGCGATTCGATAATGGCATATCGACAGCCATCCCTTTCCCTGACCCCAAATGGTTTATAAAGTTCAGCGTTTCCGACGGGAAAAAGGAATAACCCATCAGGATCATTTCTACGGCGTTGTAGATCTCGCCCAAATCTTTACGTTTACTGACGAAGCCATTTGCCCCGGCGCGAATAGCGCGACCCGCGTAAAATAACTCTGATTTAGATGAGAGGAACAGAACCTTAATGTCTTTGTTTAAGTTTCTGATTCTTTTAAGTAAAGCGAAAGCATCCGTGCCCGTGAGTTCAATGTCAAGGATCACCAGATCGATAGGGTGATTTCGGATACAGTCAAGAACTTCATGGCTATCGCCAGACTTGAGCTTGACTGTGATATTCTTATTTTTCTGTAGCAGGACTTCTATCGACATTCTGACGATAGGATGTTCGTCCATAATGATAACGGATGCCGGTTTCATTTTTAATGCCTCAGATTGTTAAAAGCGTTATGCAGAGTTTGTAAAACTCTCGAAATGCCGGAAAGGATATAATGTGCAGATCCCTATACCGTAGTATTTCCCTGGGAAGAGCGAAAGCATCCTTGTTTACGTAATGAAAAGAACTATGCCTCAGCGCGGTCATCTCATTAGGCTGGTGTTGGCAAAAAGGTTTTTCTTATTCAAATTTGGTACGCATCTTATTATACAGGGTAAGTTTTTTCCGAAAACCCTGTAAATTAATATCCGCGTAGGGGTTTGTATTATCTTCTGGATCTGAATCGCTATTTTTTTAAAATTAGCGGAAATATCCTGTTATCTCATTTACCGCATATTTTCATCTTTATGTAATAACAAAAAATAACAGATATCTCTTTATGTTGATCAATTGTTAACAAAAATACGCATCATTCAGAGGGTCTAACCCACGCTGATGAGGACAATAATTGCCCTCGCAGGCCGTCAGACCTTCATCTGAAAGCGCTTACGTTAGCCCGGATAATGCCGCCTGTTCCACAGGAGAACATGCTATCCGCTTCGCTTTTTCCTCCTGAGCGTTCCCGCTAAGCTGCTTGTTTTTACATCATTATCATCTTGTTAACGCCTTCTGCATTCACTTAACGGATGGAGGAAAGTGCTGCCGTTCATTCAATTTGTGGCATTTCACAAGGTTTACGCCCATAAATTAGGAATAGTTATAAATTCGATTTTTTTGTTAAAAATTAACATTTACGCAACTCAATTGGTAAGTAAATTCCTAAAGCGCTTTAGGAAATAAGGGGTTAGGACGTGAGTGTAAACGTGCAGTCTGAGAGGTTATTAAGAAGATGAAGCAATTCCTGCCGATGACTCAGCCCCAGTTTCACCAGGATGCAGCTGAGACGATAGATAATGCGGCTATAGGGACGATTCTGCATAAGGGCAATCTGACGTAACGTCTTGCCCCGGGAAAGTTCCTGCAGGATTGGCCATTCGTTGCGGGAGAACCAGTCTTTGTCGGAGCCCTGCGGGGGGCGGGTATCCAGCAGGCTGTGCTGGAGTGCCGCGGCGTTCAGCTGGCGTTCGAGCACATGAAAAGGACCAGCCGCTTTGCAGAAGAGGCGGGTGTCGTAATTATCGGCCCGGACTAACAGCCAGGGCGTAAGGAAAGGCGGAAACAGGCTGTGCCGTCTCAACTGATCCAGTTTCTCCAGCAGCCCCGTGGACCGGCTTTCTATATCAACGACCAGACGGGCGGAGGGCCACTGCGTCTGCGCGACAAGGGCGTCATCCAGCGTAGCGTAGTCGCAGCAGCTGCTCAGCGGGAACTGCCCGTTGAGAAAGCCGGTGCGCAGATAGTGATCCTCCGTCACCAGAAGGATAAACGGGGCGTCTGTTTTGCGGGGCTGGCTGATGGACTGGCTCAAGAATTCGAGCCGGTCGAAAAAGGGGGGAGCAAAAGGTGAGCGCGTAAATCCCAGTGCATCACTTCCTGTACGCCGCCGCCGGTAACGGCGCACTGTCATTCGCATGGCCTCCCTCCTGGAAATGGCGTTTTAATCCTCCGGCCATGTCCAGGACGGCCAGTAATACCCCTGGCCGAAGTCTGCGCCTGCCTGCAGTGCCAAGGTACGATCGCGTTCAGTCTCAATACCTTCGATAAGCACTTTCCCGGCAAGCTGAAAGCAAAGGGAAACCAGATGCCTCAGCGCAGGGGTGTCGCGTAAACGCCAGAATGCTTCCTTATCTATTTTGATGCCACTTAAAGGGAGTCGGCAGGATAAAAACGACTGCACTAAGACGTCATCGATGTCATCCAGCCAGATTGCGTGCCCCTGTCTGTTCAGCTGCTGCAGATTTTGAACCACATGCTGCTTGCGCGCGACAGACAGCGCCAAAAAAGCCGCAAGGTCGACAAACTCTATATTGAGCGGCACGCAGGGGAGTCTAATAAGACGCTGAAAGGACGCAGGCTCTGTCAGGACGGTTATCGGCAGATTAATAAAAAGGTTATGACCGTGCGGCGTATTTTTTAACGCAGCAAGCTGCGCTTCAAGCAGCGTTATCGACCAGTCAGCGGACCGATCGCAAAAAAAGTCCTCACTGTGCCGCGTGTCGGCCAGGACGCTAAGGACCTCGACGCCAGCCTGGCGCAAGGAGGTAAGGGCGACGATGGGCTCGAGCTTAATGCCGACGATGTCCTGAGATATGTACTGTAACCGGGGGGGCGTATCGATCAGGTTTTGCGCTGTCACTCCATTGTCCTGTTGTCTGTCAGCCTCCAGGCGGCCGGGATACCTGACTCTAGTGTGACGAGCTGACGTACAGGAAAACAGCAGGCGTTACTTAAATGCAACTAAGGCTTTTCGCAGCGCTGAATTTTACGGTAAAACGGGGGTAAATGTTGAGAAAATAGCCGTATTTACAAACGGCTAGCGGTAATTGGCCCTGAAAATGGAAAAGGCATTGACTCACCTGCCATTGACCGTATAATTCTTCGCGTTTCACCACCGCGAAGTCCACGCTTCTCAGTGCGCCCTTAGCTCAGTTGGATAGAGCAACGGCCTTCTAAGCCGTAGGTCGTAGGTTCGAATCCTACAGGGCGTGCCATTATCACTTCTACTAACGTCTCTCAAAGTCTACTCAATTCAGTAATACCAAGCCATTAAGCTCAATCTCGCTCTCTCTAGGTCTACTAAATTGTATTGAAATCCACACTAATGTGGGGGTACATTCGGGGGTATATACAGGTTCAATGGAAAGAGATACCCCCAATGAAGTTAACGGCACGCCAGATCAGCACAGCTAAGCCTCAGGACAAGCCTTACAAACTGGCGGATGGCGGTGGCCTGTACCTGCTAGTTAACCCGAATGGTTCCCGATACTGGCGCCTTAAGTACCGCCTCGCTGGAAAAGAAAAGCTCCTGTCTATTGGCGTCTTCCCAGATGTAACCCTCGCTGAGGCAAGAGATAAGCGAAATGAAGCCAAGCGATTACTCGCTAATGGTGAAGATCCGTCTGAGGTTAAGCAGGCGGAGAAGCAAGCCAGAATACTCGCTGTGAATAACAGTTTTGAGTCTCTTGCACTTGAATGGCATGAGCATAAGAAACCGAATTGGTCTTCCGGTTATGCTGACGACATTCTCGAATATCTGCGAAAAGATATTTTCCCTTATATCGGTAGAAAAGCTATTACCGATATCAAACCCATGGACATGCTTTCTGTTCTGAAGAAGATGGAGGAACGTGGTGTCCTGGATAAGCTCAAGAAAACGAGACAGGCTTGCCGCCAGATATTCACTTATGCAGTTATCACTGGAAGGGCCGAGTACAACCCAGTCACTGATTTGGCAGGGGCTCTGAAATCTCCCAAACAGCAACATTTCCCTCATCTCTCACCAGCCCAACTTGGCCCCTTCAGACAAGCTGTCGACTCATATAGCGGCAGTAAAATTACCCGCATCGCAACATTACTTCTCATGTACCTGAGTGTTCGAACTATCGAACTTCGTGCCGCAGAGTGGTCCGAGTTTGATCTCAGCAAAGATCTCTGGCTAATCCCAAAAGAGCGCATGAAGATGCGCCGACCACACCTCGTTCCTATTCCGAGACAAGCCAAGGAGCTGTTGCTCGAACTCAAAGAGATTACCGGTAGAGGAAAGTATGTTTTCCCGGGGCGTAATGACGCAGGGAAGCCGATGAGCGAAGCCAGCATTAACCAGGTGATTAAACGTATTGGCTATGCCGGTCAAGCTACTGGCCATGGCTTCAGGCACACCATGAGCACTGTGTTACATGAGCAGGGATTCAATTCTGCCTGGATAGAGGCACAGCTGGCGCATTCTGACAGAAACACAATACGTGGTACCTATAATCATGCTCAGTACATTGATGGACGACGTGAGATGCTTCAATGGTATGCGGACTATCTTGACGAACTTGCCGTAGTGGTTCAAAAAAAGAATGCGTGAATATATTGCTGTATGAATATACAGCTCGATCTAGACATATATACTTCAGTAGACGATAATCCCATGAAAGAAAATGGTTATGTTTAGGTTGGAACCGAAGACCCATGCACCTCTGTGGGCTGGCATAGCCGCAAATTTAAGAGACGCGAGGTGGCGTTATGGTGAAGAAAGTTTACCCAAAAGAAATTAAAAGTTGGTTTTCTTTAAAAAATTACGAGACTTTCCAGTCACTGACTATTGAACAAATTCTGCGTGAATTAGAGTTTAGGGTGATGTTTGCCATTGATTACACATCTGATGATGAAGAATCAAACGAAGGCTGGCTTCATACTAAAAGTCGCTTACTTGAAGAAATAATGAAGGGGGTTACTCTATCCTCAGATCTTTCTGATCTTGTATTCCCAGAGTTATCAGATAATACCTCTGTCAGAGGTAACAAAAACTCTGATCCCATCGAGTACAGAATTAATGGTATTCCTGTTATCTCCAATCAACACGCCTTAAGGCCTTACCAAGAAGAGTTAAGTGGTGACGAATCTATAACTCCTTTCAGCATGGGTGATTTAGCAAGCTACTACCGTTTTTATCTTCGTCATAAACACATAGTTCATGGCCATCGAATTTCAGAAATCAACGATGGTAGAATATTTTCATGTGTCAGTGCTGTAGAAGATGGAAGTTCAGAATTCGAAGATGAAGTAGTTATCAAGGTTAATCTTGCATCTTACACTGATGATGAGTTGATAGCCGAGTTTAAGGAACTTCTTAAAGAATGGCGATTCGAGTTGGGCATTGATGAACCGCAAGCCAGTAAATCTAGAGTAGGGATCTCAACTATCAAAAAAATTATTACATATAAAGTATTCCCTTTTCTGGATCTTATACTTTGGGAGGTAATCAATGGTAGAAAAATTAGTCATGATTTAGCTTCACGTTTGTTGTTCCCAGATGATGAGGACGAGGTTATTGGTGGACAGCAGGTTAAGGATACAATCCGCCCATTTGTTGAAAAAATAATCAATGAGGACACTTTTCCTCTAGTAAAACATTACGTTAAGAAAAACAGTTACCTCAAAACTATGAGAATTTCAGATGTTATGAAACTCTCCGAAGACTGAACTAACAAATTTCGCTAAATGTTATGACGTCTGTTTTTACTGGATAAAGTATTTGTTTTTTTTTATGCCTTTGTGAAGATGTTAGGGTGAGATATTTGCTCCTGTAGACCCATATCAACTACAGGAGCAGTTAAAATGTCTCAAACACTTATCCGCCTCCCAGAAGTCCAACGTAGAACAGCGCTAGGGAAGGCTTGGATCTACCGTCTTATGAGCCAGGGTAAATTTCCGTCCTCCGTCAAAATTGGCTCCCGTGCCATTGCCTTCGTTGAAAGTGAAGTTGATGACTGGATTAACCAGCGCATCGAAGACTCACGTAAGGAGGTTGCCTGACTCCGCATACTTTTACGAATAACTTGCGTGAAATTGCGATCACCCTTTGGCAGGATCGTTATGTCGCGACAGCTACCAACTAATTAACGACAGGTAAATCATCATGACTGAATTTTATGCCCCTACCGGGGATGGACTCGCTCAACCTAAAATCGGCCAGCACGGTATTTCTACGCCAACCATGAGTAGTCTGGAAATGGTCGATTACATCAATGCCGAGCGTAAAGCGAAAGCTGAAGCAGAAGGATTAACTTTCCCATGCAAGCGCTATACGAAGATTCAACACAAACACATCCTTGCCAAGTCGCCGAAGGTTTTGGGTGAGGGTCACTCAGCCAAATTTTTGGCTCAGTATAGTGATAGCACAGGGCGTGAGCTTCCCTGCTACCAGTACCCTAAGCGCGAAGCTTGCCTAATGGCAATGAGTTATAGCTACGAGCTGCAGGCCAAGGTTTACGACTATATGGAAGAGTTAGATCGCCAGGCTCATGGCTACCTCAATTACTCAGTCCAAGAACTACAGGCAATTGTGGCTGGAGCTCGTAAGGTATCAGATGAAGACTCAAGTGACGCTGGCCGCCGTTTGCGTAAACGTCAGGACGATCTGGTGCTACTCGAAAAAGCGGAATCGTTGGTAGAAAGCCTCAGTCAGTTGAAGCTCGATTTCATCGGCAGCGAACGTAATAAGGAGATTCATTAATGTGTGATGAGCAAAAACTTAATCCAGTTAATGAGCTTGAGAGAATCAGGGCGCTTGCAGACGCTGCTGGCTATTTATCCACTACAGGAAAAGAGGGAACGCTGTTGTATGAACTTGTAGATTTAGTGGGGGAAATCGCCCGCAAGGCACTCGAGCGTGAAGGCGTATTATAGATTTCGTTACTATGGGTGGCTTACGCCACCCCATATTTTCATCCGTTCACCTTCCTTCCCGCGTTTCTCTACTGGCCATACATCTCAGAGATCTTCAGGCGTATAAATCGCTTTATCGTGGCTGTATTCGCCGTTCCATGTCTTTTTCATCGGCAGTTCACCTTTCATATACAGCTGGTATAGGCGATGACAGCCTTTCTCCAGAAGCACAGGTGTAAACTTTGTGAAGGCATCCTTACCGTGCGGAGTTATCTGCGTCTGGTCTTCTGTGAGATATTTGTCGCGGGCATATGAGGCGACACGCCAGCGAGGATCTTTCTCAGGATCACGTTGCTCGTTGAACACCCAGTCACGCTCGAATACCCACCACATCATTTTGTTGATATTGACGCCATTAAGAGCCTTACAGAATGCCGGGATTGTCATGCCTTTGGTGAAGTGTTTCTTCAGACTCTCAACGGTGGCGCAGAGCGTTTTATTTTCCAGCGCAGCGGCTTCGGCTCGCTCTTCGGCCTCGATAACCATCATCGCCAGCTGCTTACGGCTGAGAGCCACCTGTGTTGACGGTGCCGCGATGGCATCACGCTGAGTAAAGTAAAATTCCACTAGGTCTTCGTGATAGCCCCAGGCCTGATCGGTATCGACGACTTTTGACATGCGAGCCGCGCCGCGTTCGGTCCAGAGAATCAGCTGGCTTGTATGTTTATTAACCAAGTGACTTTCAGGTACTAGGTTCTTAAATCCCTTTAGCTCTGAGCCAGTCAGAAGGAAGTAATGCTTACCCTCTTCGAACCGTTCCAGATTGCGTGACAGGTTTTTACGGATGTTTACCTCATCCGTGCCATATCCCGCTGCCAACTGCTCAGTAGTCACAACCCGCTGACCGCGATACTCGATGATCTGCAAGTCACGAGCCGCTACTGGCGTTAATTCAGTTTTCATTGCCATGTTACTTATCCTTCTTCAATTCGATCCCGATGTGTTTTGCGTAACGGCGCATACTGCGATTCAGTGGCATCAGTACGTTGCCGTCCCCGGCACTGAACTGCGATACAAACTGCTCACATTGCGCATTTTCGCGAATTGGCTCCCGTGTCAGCCGGTGCCCTTGCGCCAGCGTCAGCCCACATAGCCCTTGTCGAGTTTTGCTGCTACGTCTCTTTGCCATCAGCGCACCCACTCTGGTTTGCTGGCCTGCAGCTCTGCCTGCTCTTTCACGAATCGGTCGTGCATGGAGTCCCACTTCGCCAGCCACTTTTGTGCTTCGCGTTTACGTTCCAGGATTCGGCGCAGACGGCGAATACAACGCTGGTGGGCCATGAAATACTCATGGGTTACGCCGCCCCGCTGCCAACAGTTAAGTTCTGGCTTAAGAGGATGGACTGCCTGCACATCCGGGTGACGCTGCTCGAATCCGGAGCGCTCAAATGCTTCTGAAGTCATGAAGAACGCCAGATACCGGATCGCTGTGTCGCGGGTGAAGCATTTTTTAATGCGCCCGTGGCGTACTGCGACGAACAGCGGGCCAACAGGCGTATCGTGTTTCTGTAATGCCAGGTCAATCATGCTTACGGTGCGTTTATCGTTCATTTCCGATCCTTAACTTTGCTGTATCGTTCGTGACTCATTACTTCCCAGTTCTTGCCGCCATCTCGGGATAGCAGCCGCCAGCGGTGATTAACCTTGAGGCTCAGGTTTCCAGAGCCATGCATACGGCAGGGATGTATGCGCCTTGCCCTGAACTGGCTTAAAACGTGTGCTGCTTTGAGGTGAACCCACTCAGGAATTCGTATCGCTGTAAGAGCCATCAGATCCCCCCCATTTCATGACCCTCTGTTTTCGGAGCCTCTACTTTTTGATTTTTGACGAACTCAACCAGCTCAGAAATGAGCTCGTCGATTAATTCCTTCCCGCTATCCGTAAGGAATTCACCGCTGCCATTAACATCAACAGCGCTGCTGTAAATCCCCTTAATAGCTTTTACACCTTCGACATTCCCGTACTCACTGATCGCAAGCCTTTCGAATTTTCGTAATAATCCATCGAGAAGAATCTCGGTTAACTCGACCGTGTTAATACCGCCTTTATTGAGCTTAATAACAAGGCAGTTACTGCCCGTTTTACGCTGGTGGCGTAATAACGCTGCTTTTAAAATTCGGCGGCGATATGTCTCGATTAATTTATCCATTGCGCTGTTCCTCCTCCAAACTCATTACTATTTCTTCTTCTTTTTCGGTCCATCCATGAATCTCAGCGGCGAGGTCATAAACCAGAGCGCATATCGTTTTGAGTTGAAATCTGTCTAGCTTGTCGTGATATTCAAATAATGTTTGCGACAAGCCAGACAACTTCTCCGCTTTGATATTCACTTCCTGAATATCCTGTCTTTTAAATACGCCCATAATTAACGTCCATATGCTTTTTTAAGATAAAGACGAGCGATTACCTCGTAACCGCAGGCCGCATAAAGGCATGCTGTTCTATATGCCGATTTATCAATGATGAAAGTCATACGAAGCGCCTCACAGTGAAAGAAGCGACCACCCGACCGTGAATTTTGATTTCTTTCTGTTCATCGGTGTTCAGGGTGAAGGTTTCGTAATGATGGTTGTCAGAAATAATTTTCAATGAACCACAAACCAATGGCTCTACTCTCTTAATAAAAAGGCAAGGACGACCAAATACGTCCATCGTATAAACATAAATGCCAGGGGTAAGCGCACGGCCACCGCAATCAACGAAAGCGACTACCTCACAAGGTTCGATGGTTGGCTGCATTGAGTCACCTTCCATCCTGCAGCTCTGAACGCGGTTACCAAAGTCATTAATATTGTCTGAACCGAACAGCACTTGAGGGGGTTTTATTGGCTGATTAATCGCGATAGCGTTTTGCATTTTCATTTCCTCAGGGTGAGTTTTTCCCCACCCTAAAAGGTGTTAATTATTAATAATTGACTTAATTAGTTAGTTAAATAGCAGAGAACATTTTTTTAATGTCAGGATGGTCATCAATGATTTTTTTAGCATCAGCACATGCTTCATCGTATGACTTAAAAAAATCAACCAAGACGAAATAGTTATCGATGCGTTCGTAAACGGCGAACTCCATCTCACCAACAAACGTTGTATTAAATTGATAATTAAATCCTTTCTCACAAGGCTGCACAGCATAGCAATAAGACCAGTGCGAATTTGCTGCTTTGAGCTTGGCGTGAATATCAAATTCCATGCTGTTTGGTTTTGGTAGGGAGGTTGTGTTCATCTCATTGGCTCCGTTGTTTGCCGATGAATGAATACTACAAAACGTACATATTTATGTCTATACAAATCGTACATTTATTTGAGTGATTTGTACAAAGTGTATGAATATTAAAAGGAAATAAATTACATGATGTGAGGTTTTGTGGGGAAACAAAAAAGACCGCAATTAAAGCGGTCTTATAGTAAAAATGGTGTTATTAGAAAGTATCTTCAGGCCACTGGGCTGTTATAACCCTTCCGATGATTCTGCAGTCCTCGTTGCAAGGAATGCTTTGATAGCGAGGGTTTGGATTGAGAGGCTCCAGCCATGGCTGACCATCTTCACGAACATATCGCTTGAATGTAACTTCTGAATCGTTGTGAATAGCCGCCACGCAAAAATCACCATGATCAACAACCTCTGAAGGATCAACTAAAATGAGCATTCCTTCCGGAAAACTAGGCCTTGTTCCTTGAGGAGCAGTCATTGAATGTCCGCTAACTTCAAGCCAAAACGAACTGGGGCCTGCTTTCTTGGTCGAAGCAACCCATTGCAAAGAATCGCGCTCAGTTAACGCTGTACCTTGAGCAAACTGACCAGCCTGCAATGTTGTGAAAAGAGGATACTCATATTGCTGCTTCACTGGAGGATGAGTTAGATCGTCTGCAACTGTAAATGTCCCGTCAGGATTTAAAGTGGCTCCAGAAATTTCCAGTATTTTGAATATCGTACCTACCTCTGCTAACGAAGGGCTTCTCCTCCCGTTAAGCCAATGCCCCATTGCTCCCTGAGTTACACCCATCTTCTCAGAGAGTTCTGCTTGGGTCATACCAAGCACAGCTAGTCTGGCTTTAGCCAGTTCGTTCCAGTGTTTTTTCATGATCTAAATGATACACCTTGTGTAGTTTACCTCAATGCACAATATGTACAATTTGTTTGATTATTTAAACTACATAATGTACATTAAATTCTCCATAAGGAGGAATCATGAACAACCTTAGAGAATTGAGGCGATCGCTTCATCTTACCCAGCGGGGCTTGGCTAATGAAATTGGTCAAACGATTAGTTCTATTGGCCATTACGAATCTGGAAGGCGAACTCCTGATATTAAAACATGCCATCATTTGGTAGAGGCATTAAGTAAAAATGGGAAAAAGTTATCTATCGAGGATATTTTCCCCCCAATCATTGGAGAGTGACATGCCACGACATTATTGCGTTAGCGAACCTTTACTGGTGGCTGAATTCAGTAACGAAGATGAGTTGGCGGGTGTCGCATGAGCATGGAACTGATGGTTAAAGCAATGAAGGTCAAGGTGGGAAATCCACTGCGTAAGCTCGTGCTACTGAAGCTTGCAGATAATGCTAGTGACTATGGCGAGTGCTGGCCGAGCTATCAACACATCGCTGATCAGTGCGAAATCAGTAAGCGATCTGTGATGAATCACATTGATGCTTTGTGTGAATGCGGCCTGGTAAAAAAAGAACTTCGCCCAGGGCCAAAAGGCAACTCAAGCAATGTCTATCGCCTTGATTTTAGTAGTGCAGGAGATTCACTAGGGGGTAGTGCAAATCGTTCACTACCTGGTGCAGCAGATTCACCCCGTAGTGCAGGAGATTCACTAGGGGGTAGTGCAGGAGCTGCACCCAGAATCAGTCACTCTTTTGAACCAGTCAATGAATCAGTCATAGAACCTAAATATAACGGTTCATCTGATAACCATTCTGAAAATCGCTCTTCCAAAGAGAACTATTCCAACGAGTTCGAGCAGGCATGGCAGGCATACCCTAAACGTAGCGGTGGAAATAACAAGCTAAGCGCATTCAAAGCTTGGAACGCACGTATTAAGCAGGGCGTTCAACCAGAGACGATGTTGGCTGGTGTCAAACGCTATGCATCCTTCATGGCTTCTGAAGGAAAGATCGGTACCTCATTTGTTAAGCAGGCTGCGACGTTCTTCGGACCGGACAGGCATTTCGATGAAGCATGGTTGGTAGAGACTCCAGCTGTCAAAGCCCCTACTCGACAAGAGCAGTCTCGTTACGAGTGGTACGCAAAGTCTGATGACGGCTCTGCCGAGGTGTTTATCAATCAGTCAGCGATCGATCGCATGAACCGTGGCGGGTATCGCCCATGAAGTTACTCCTCAAGCGTGTGCTGGTGGCCGGATATAACCACGGCGTTCTGCGCGAGGAATTCGTGACGTGGTGCTTTATCAATTTTGATTTACGGAGTGTCTGATGACCCCTGCTGAACTATCAGAAAAACTATGGGATAACGCCGAGCGCGTCGCTAAATTTCTCCTTCCGAAAGGACATCTGGAGGGGAAAGAGTGGTGTGCCGGCAATACTAACGGTGACTCAGGAAAAAGCCTCAAGGTTAATATCGGTGGTAAAAAGTCATGGGCTGATTTCGCCAGTGGTGACAGCGGTGATCTGCTAGATCTCTGGGTGCTGGTGCGTAACTGTCAGCTGCATGACGCCATGCGAGAAGCGAAGGAGTTTCTTGGCCTGAAAGACGATGACCACCACTTCGAAGCGAAGAAAAAAACGTTCTCGCGTCCGACGAGGAAGGGCGTTAAATCGGCCAGCAAATGCTACGACTATCTTGCTTCGCGGGGCATTACCCGTGAAACGGCAGATCGTTTTAAAGTGACAGACGCGGTGGTCTGGTACCACGAAGAAAACCGCGAGGTACCTGCTGTAGCATTCCCGTACATTCGGAACGGTGAACTGCTGCAGGTAAAACGTATTGGTACCGAACGGCCAAACGGCAAAAAGCTGATCATGGCTGAAGCTGATTGTGAACCATGTTTGTTTGGCTGGCAGGCGCTGGATAAAAACACCCGGCTGGTAGTGCTGTGCGAGGGTGAGATTGATTGCATGACCTTCACGCAGCTTGGCTATGATGCCCTGTCTGTTCCCTTTGGCGGCGGTAAGGGGGCCAAACAGCAGTGGATTGAATACGAGTATCACAACCTCGATCGCTTCCAGGAAATCTGGCTGTGCCTGGACAACGACGATGTAGGCCGCGAAGCTGCAAAAGAAATCGCCAGACGTCTTGGTGAGCATCGTTGCCGCATGGTTGAACTTCCGCACAAAGATATCAACGATTGCCTGATCAACGGCATGGACAGCGACTCCATTCTGGAATACATGGAGCGCGCTAAATTCTTCGATCCCGATGAGCTTTGCTCAGCAGGGGATTTGCTTCAGGAAACTATCGAGGCATTCGAACATCGGGATACTGGCCTGTTTACAAGCCCATGGGCTTCGCTGAACAACAACTTTAAGTTCCGTGCCGGTGAGCTGACCCTCGTCAATGGCGTGAATGGGCATGGCAAAACAGAGCTCGTTGGACATATCGCGATTGATGCGATGAGTCAGGGGGTCAGGACCTGTATTGCTTCTCTGGAGCTTAAACCAGGCAAAATGCTTGCCCGACTCACGCGGCAAACCATCTGCACCTCCTCACCGAAGCGTGAAGAAATCGTTATGACCAACGAATGGTTTTCTGACCGCCTTTGGGTATTCAAACTCACTGGAACGGCCAAAGCCGACCGGCTTCTTGAGATTTTTGCCTATGCCCGGCGTCGCTATGGAATTGAGCTGTTCGTCATAGATAACCTGGCAAAATGCGGACTGGATGAAGAAGACTACACAGGTCAGAAAGACTTCATCGACACCCTTTGCGACTTCAAGAACGAACATAACTGTCACGTCCTGCTGGTTACCCATGCAAGGAAAACAAACGACTCCGCTCCAACCGGAAAGATGGACGTAAAAGGCACCGGTGCGTTAACGGATATGCCCGACAACGTGATGGCCGTCTGGCGCAATATTCCCCGCGAGCTGGCGCAGAGAAAAGCGGATCGTATGGGTTATGAGAGCCTCGACAAAGACGAACAGACCGCAATCAATCTTCCCGCGTCAATGATTCGTTTGTTGAAGCAGCGAGAAGGGGAAGGGTGGATCGGTGACATCGGAGCTAATTTCGACTCTCGCTCTCACCAGTTCCTGGAAGGCGAGAAAAAACCATTTAACTACCTGGTCGGTAAGCCGCAAAGCGAGCTTGATCTCGAGTGGGAAGCCAGCAACGTGACGAGGGTTTGAGATATGGAACTTGAAGGATCACTAAAACATTTTAGCCCTCAGGGTATGCACATCAGTGACGACGTCAAAGGGACCTCACCAGACCGCCTTACAGGAACAGATGTTATGGCTGCTATTGGTACCACCAGCAGCCGAGCGCGGTTTGGTCTGGCTGCCTTCTTTGGTAAGACCGGAATCAGCAAAAGCGATGAGCAGTTGGCTGTGCAGGCTCTGGCACGTCATGCAATGGAATCAGCGCCTAGGAATGTACGCAAAGCTGCAGCAGGCGAGCTTGGCTGGTGTATGCTGGTGCTTGCACAATTCGCCTTTGCCGAATACTCCCGTTCAGCGGAAACCAGCGTGACGTGTCACAGCTGCAGCGGCAGCGGATTAACCTCTCAGTATGAGGATGTGATCAAGCATCCTGGTGTCTTCAACTCTGACGGAATGGAAATCGTACCGCCGAAAATCAAGCACGAACTGCTCAAGCGTAAATGCGCGGCATGTAACGGTAAAGGTGAGCTGCTGGCACGATGCCGTTGTGGTGGTAAAGGTGAGGTGCTCGACCGCAAAGCCACAAGCGAGCGCGGTGCGCCGGTGTTTAAAACCTGCGAGCGCTGCAGCGGAAATGGATTTTCTGGGGTGCCGTCTACTGCAGCCTATAAAGCGATACTGAAGCGAGTTCCAGATCTGCACGTTAGAACGTGGACCCGTAACTGGAAACCGTTTCTGGAGGGGCTTGTCGACGTCTGCTACAGAGAAGAACAAAAAGCAAACTTGGCGTTTCAGGACGCAACGAGCTTTCGTGATGATGTGAGCAAAATTTAGCATATTAGCCACATTAAGCTTGATTTTGTCCGAACTTGTCGTGTATGCTTCAAATCGTAGGTTATTGCGCCTGCACGAAATCAAACCCGCCTCCGAGCGGGTTTTTTTATCTACAGCAAGGTATTTACTCATCTCATTTGATATGTTGTGTTTTTTCTACTGAGGGTCAGTTGATGAGCACAGATGAAAGCCTGTTAAGCAAGATTCAAGAAGTACGGATCGTTGAGGATGTTGAGCAAGTCAATTTGGGTCTTTCTAAAGGCTGGGTAATCCTAATGATTACCGAAAACACCACGATCTGGGAAGACGGTAGCAAAAGTAGTCGGGTTGCATATCATATGGGAAAACCTCAAAGACTACCTGTATAAAAATTTAACCCTGCCTATTGGTGGGGTTTTCTCATTATCATCCAAATGTCATACTGTTACCTTTAGCATGTTAAAAAGGCTTTCATATGACATCGTTTAATGATTTCAAAGAGAAACGGGCACAAGTTAAGCTTGCTATTGAAAAACATGATGAGCAACTCCGAAGTGTGTTCCGCGAATTTATGAGTCAATATATTGCTTCTTTTGATTTTCCTGCCGAGAGTTTTGTTGATGGCAAAGGGAATCAACGTAAGTATGTGAGTATTTTGTCAAAAGGTATACTCAGCGATGCTGATTCTTTAAATGTTCATCCTCATGATGGTATTATTGTAAGTGTAAATACAGTCCTTGATGATTCATCTAAAAATGATATAAGGGTTGAGTCATTTACAATCAATATTCGTCTCGTCAATGGCCTAATAACTTTTGTTGTGACAGGTATGGGCTTTTTTGATGAAAAAACATTTTCAAGCGTGAGCGGCAAGGATAAATATGTAGACGTAATTGATTATATCAAGTCTGTCTTTCTAGATAATATCCTTAAAGATTACCCAGGTTCTAACCATTCTCCCGCTGAGTAGCTATTTTATGATGTTTGGCTGGATGTATGGCAAGCATAAAACCATCGATATTGCGTGGTTAGTTTGACTTATGTATCATCTCGCTCCCGGCCCTTTAGCTCAGTTGGTTAGAGCGTGCGACTCATAATCGCCCGGTCGCTGGTTCAAGTCCAGCAAGGGCCACCAGACCGCCACTAGCTCATCGGGAAGAGCGGCAACTAAATGTTGTAGTACGAGGTTCGAGGCCCCGGTGGCGGACCAATGCCGACTTAGCTCAGTAGGTAGAGCAACTGACTTGTAATCAGTAGGTCACCAGTTCGATTCCGGTAGTCGGCACCATAATGCGGGCATCGTATAATGGCTATTACCTCAGCCTTCCAAGCTGATGATGCGGGTTCGATTCCCGCTGCCCGCTCCAGTTAAAGCTTTTCGGTCTGCGATGATGGGATACCCGGAGTGACTGAAAAGCGACCCAGTTTTGAATGGGCGCTGCTTTTCGCAAAATTGCTGTGTGGAAATACTGACCCTTGGGTTCAGCGCTCATCCAAAAGCATCTCGTCGAAATCCAACTAACCGGGGTGGTTTGTTGGATGAGGTGCCTCAAATTCAAATAGCCTCGCCATTGTGCGAGGCTTTGTTGCTTATGTGCAATCTGTAAGTTAGCCTGCTGGTTTATTAGCTTTGCATCATAAGGAATGAGATGAGCTTCAGTTGGGTTGATATCCTTATTGCAATATCAAGCTGGGCTGCCATGGTTGGAGCTGGGTTTGCAGTAATTGTCACGATCATTGTGACAACATTACACAAGGGGCAGTGGTCTATTGAGCAATGGCGATATGCAGGCATTGCATTTGTTTGTGGCTTCGTCCTGACTTTCCTGGTTGTGCCGATGATAATCTATACGAGGTAGTGGTAAAACGCTCAACAAGGTCGCTTAGGCGGCCTTTTTATTACCTAAATTATTCGGCGCACAATATGAGCCGATTATAAGAGACATTCGGCTCACTTATCCGCTTTCATTGCCTGCACGCTGAAATACCCATACTATGTATAGTGAAATCGTATAACTCTGAAAGTCATGGAGGATTTATGGGGATGATATTGCTGCCAACGTACTTTGTGCTGGCTGTCATTTTCATTGTGGTCTGTGTGCTGGTAATTAAATCTGCGAATAATGGCGGGGCAGGCAAGCTCATCTCGGCACTCAGTTTGGTCGTGGTAGGTGGAGTTATTTTCTGGTATGTCGTATACCCGTTTTTAACTGGCCATTAAACAATAAATTTCTACACAAGGTCGCCATTCGGCGGCCTTTCTTATTTCAGGCCCCGGGAACCATCCTCGACATGCCTTGTTGTTAAATCGTCCCGAGGGCCTGATCCCTTACTACAAACAGCACCCCGTTCTTTCGGAGGTGATATGGCTAAACGTATGCAAGATAAAGAAAGCATTGCCGGAGTGTCATGGCTGATTGTCCTTGCTCTGTCATGCTGGGGCGGCCTAGTCCGATACCTTATTGACGTGAAGCAGAACAAAGCCACCTGGAGCTGGATCAACGCGCTGGCGCAAATTGCAGTGTCCGGCTTTACCGGCCTTATAGGTGGATTGATCAGCGTTGAAAGCGGGCTGAGCCTTTACATGATTCTGGTTACGTCAGGCATTAGCGGGGCGATGGGCTCCGTGGCACTGACGTACTTCTGGGAACGACTCACGGGGATGAAGAATGCAAACCAATAAATTCAAATTCTCCCAGCGCAGCGAAAGTAACCTTAAAGGCGTCAATCCTGACC
Source organism: Enterobacter sp. 3U4 (assembly GCF_057224565.1). Classification (NCBI taxonomy): domain Bacteria; kingdom Pseudomonadati; phylum Pseudomonadota; class Gammaproteobacteria; order Enterobacterales; family Enterobacteriaceae; genus Enterobacter; species Enterobacter sp. 3U4. The sequence continues at coordinate 2,836,174 of NZ_CP136665.1, read as the reverse complement.
TGGTGAAGGTGATCCGCCGCGCGCTGGAATTAACTCCAGTCGACTTCATCGTTATCGAAGGGCTGAGAACGCAGGCCAGGCAGAAAGAGATGGTCGCCACCGGGAAATCTCAGACGATGAACAGCCGTCATCTGACTGGTCACGCTGTCGATATCATCCCGGTCAACACCACCTGGAAGGTTGAAGAGTTTAAGCCTCTACTCAAGGCAGTTAAACAGGCTGCTGATGAACAAGGTCTGAAACTCCGCTTCGGCATCAACTGGAAGAATGACCCGACGCTGCCGATTGAAACAAGATTCATCGACGCGCCTCATATTGAGATCCCCGCATGAACATCAGCCTGAAGTCGCTGATTGTGCCGGGAGTGATTCTATTTTTGGTGCTGGCATCATGGCTATTTTACGGAAGTTATCAGAGTGAGAAGAAGCGTGCTGATGATGCGGAGCAGAGTCTGGCACTGGCCGGCGCCACTATCAAAGACATGCAGAATCGCCAGCGTGATGTCGCTGCACTGGATGCCAAATACACGAAGGACTTAGCTGATGCGAAAAAGCAGCTTGATGATCTGCAGCGTTGTGTTCGCGATGGTAAGTGTGGGCTGCACGTCAACACCAGATGTCCCACGAACGGAACGATCAGCACCGGCGGCATGGGCGATGCTACCAGCCCCAGACTTACTGACTCCGCTGAACGGGATTATTTCACCCTCAGAGAGCGAATCAGCACCATCACCGGGCAAGTGAGCTACTTACAGGACTACATTAGGCAGCAATGTTTGAAGTGAATGGCCGCTAGACCTAGCCAGCCATTTTAAAGAGTCAACCAACGGTTAATGTGGAAAGCAAATGTGAAGTTTTCCCAGAGCTGTTAACAGTGGTTTCGTTGTAAGGGAATTCCCCCGTATACTCGCTATTTGCAGGAGGGGTCATTTTGTTAATCAGTGCAGCTTCTGCGCGCACCCGATCGTCTTTTCCAGTAATAGTAGCGACGGAATAGCAGAGCGTCTCACCGACCATTAAATGTTCTTTCCAGTCACCCAGCCTGTCGTGCGTGGCCACTCGGGATCGGACGTTCGATGATTCGCCGATGTAAATCAGCTTACGAATTTCGAGAGTTGTCTTGGAACCATCAGTAACAGCTTTGCATGCGTATACGCAGTAGATTCCTGACTGATCTGGAACGCCACTCTTATTGACTTCACGCCAATACCCATCAAATTTCAGATCAATTGTTTTACCAGTCATTTATAGCTTTCCTATAATCACGCCAACAATAGCGTAATAGGGAAGTGGGGGAATTAATCCAAGTTACAATGAGTAAGTGGTATTTCAATGACTTGCGTCATAATTCTCTTATTAATTATAGAAAATATATGTTTTTTTCTTGATGACCACCATCATGATAGTAGGACGCTCAGTCATTGAATCGAAGGTTGCTTGTTACTCTGGTCGCCTTTACAGCAGTCATTCCTAAGTGTCTGCAAAAATGATTTATCACAGGGCTTCTGGAGGGTATTCTGAACTATCCATGATAGTGAGGAGGTTTCTGTGGTAAAAGATTTAGAATACATGAAGGGCATGCTCGGGGTCTTTTTGGCGGCTAAAACACCTTTTATTTCGACAAAGGAATTAGCTAGCGCAGGGTATGCCATCGACTCTAATGAAGGGATGTTCCATTATCTACTCCTTATTGAACAAGGGTATATTAGCAATAGAGATTTAGTAACAAATGATATTTCTAAGCTTGGCTACATGCGCCATCGCGGCTTTATGATAGATATTGGTACAGACGTGCGTCTATCTGCGCAGGGGCAAGAATTTGCCCAAGCATTAAATGAACCTACTGTTTTTGAGAAGTTAAGATCAATGAGCGACGCTCCCTTGAGCACAATCAAAGATGTTGGGGTGGAGCTTACAAAAGCCTATTTAAAGAAGAAATTTGGCCTTGAGTAAATTTTATATCTTCACTAACTGAAAAAATTTAGTGATGGTTATTTGCAAATAATATCTCTAGCCACTGGCATTTGCTGGTGGCTTTTTTATTGCGCATCGCACGCGCAGATCTAAGAGAGTCTTTCGGCAGTTAGCCTGGGTAAACCGCTAACTTTCGGCGGCTTTGCCGTGCGACAGGCTCACGCCTAAAAGGAAAATCAAATGCAGGTCACTATTGATGGTGTCCCGTATGCACCCGCCTGCGCAATTTCATCGCGGATCGGCATTGCAATATCCACACACCAGCGCGCTGACGTTCTGAAACGAGCGCTCGAACAGCACATGAAGCACCTGCCAGCCGGTGCGCTGGTGGTGGTAGTCGATGATGGTTCAAAACCTGCCGCGGTAGTTCCCAACGGCGTGCAGCTGCTTCGCCATGAAACATCACTCGGCATTGTTGCTTCGAAGAACGCCAGCCTGTCAGCCCTGATGGATGCCGGGTGCGAGCATCTTTTTTTATGGGATGATGACGCCTGGCCTATCGCTGATAATTGGCACTTGCCTTACATCGAATCACCTGAGCCACACTTGGCTTACCAGTTTCTCGATCTGGCTGGTCCACGAAAGATTAACGATATGACTGTTCTGTACCGGGACGATAAGCATATTGCTTACACCGGGCAGCGCGGCGTGATGCTGTACTACCACCGCAGCGCAATTGATAAGGTTGGCGGGTTCGATCCAGTGTATGGCCGGGGCATGTACGAGCATCCTGATCTGGCGCTTCGCATTCATAATGCAGGCTTAACGTCTTGGGCGTTCGCTGACGTGGTTGGCTCTGAAAAGCTGATTCACTCAATGGACGAGTACGAAGAAGGTGCGCGCAGCATACCGAGGCCTGAACGTGAAGCGCTCGATAAAAAGAACGCTGTGATTTATGGGCAGCGCCGGGATTCAGGATATACAAGCTATGCCGAGTATCGATCTCAGCGCGACGTGGTTATCACTACATTACTGACTAGTCAGCCTGACCCTCAGCGCGGCACGAAAATGACGGCCTCGCCTGACATGCTGAGCAAATGGGCGGTATCGCTGCGTAAGTGTGGACGTATTGCGCTGGTGGATGAACTGCAGACAGCCCCGGCAGACGTTGAGCTGTACCGCGTTCCTGACGTGAAGATGAATGTCTACTTCCGGCGCTGGCTGCATATCTGGCAGCACCTGCGCGATCATCCTGAATACCGGTTCGTCTGGTGTACTGATGGTACCGATGTCGAAATGCTTCGCGCGCCGTGGGAAGAAATGCAGCCCGGGAATGTTTACGTCGGTTCCGAACCGAAGACTTACGCCGACACCTGGGCAAAGCAGAATCATCCTGAGCGTATATATCAGGAGTTTATTGAAGCGCACCGCAATAATGTGATGCTTAACGCTGGTCTGCTGGGTGGCGGCCGCGCTGATGTAATGGCGTTCGCTCACGGCATCATCCGTCTTTACTACCGGATCGAAAGTTATCGCTTCTGGAAGAAAGAGCAGGCTGGCGCTGCGGTGGGTGACATGTTGGCGTTCGGTATTGTCGCTCATTCATTCTCAGGAAAAGTGATTACCGGACCTCAGGTCCATACCGTTTTTAAAACTGATGGCATCGGCAAAGATAATGCCTGGTGGAAACATAAATAGAGAGGGTTGACTATGAAAGTTGAGATAAAAAATGGTGGTGAAGTAATCTGGACTAGAGATTCAAATTCGTTAGAGGGAATAGCTTCTCGGGGGTACTTAAAGGACGGCACACAGCAAAAAATAATTACCGCCCTTGAGGATGCTCTTAGTCAGGCTAAGGGCGAATTGCTATGCTCTGATGACGCTGATGCCATGACGAACATTGGCACTTCCGCCGCCTAAATCCAGTACCACATTCCACTCCCCGCTATGCGGTGCAGTAATTCTAGCAGGGAGCATTTTGTAAAAACCCCCATGGTACTGAAAGCGATTCCCGCTTCTGTAATTATTGAAATTACTATCAGTGAGAATCATGATGTTGCATTGATGCGAGCAATCTACAACAACGGTATCACCTTGATTCAAATGCATTCTTTTGTGCAAAAAAGACATTTCATTTCCTTATCAGAGGTAATCAGCCATTCCTCCGTGCCAGAGTGCGCCAGTGTCCCACCACTGACGGGCTGAATGCTTACATTAACCAGGGTTAAAGCGAAGCAACACCCTGATATTCAAACAGTAGCCGCCATCGTGCGGCTTTTTTATTGGAGATTCGCTGGTGGCTGAAGACATAAAGTTTGTGGTGGTCGGCCATCACACCCGCTTAGGGCAAGCGCAACGACTTGCTGAGCTTTTGGATGCTCATCTGCTGGTTGATGATGATAACCATGGTGCGAACTGGAATCATCGGCATGCCATTGAGTGGGCCGCTGAGCAGCCATGCCGGGTAGTGGTGCTGGAAGACGACGCGCTGCCTGTTCCAGATTTTATTGAACGAGTTGGTGAATGGCTTAATGGTCTCCCGGAATCGTTGGTGAGTTTTTACTTGGGCACTGGCCGTCCACCTCAGTATCAAATGCAGATAGCTGAACGGCTGATTGTTGCGGATAAGACTCAGGCTGACTACATCACACTGCCGCGGCTGATACACGGCGTTTGTTATAGCGTACCCCCTCAGCATATTGAACGAGTCCTTTCTCGATGGGATAGCAGCAAGCCTGCTGATTATGCCGTTGGTGATGCTTATGGCGGCGCAGTGGTTTATCCGTGTTACTCGCTGGTGGATCATGCGGATGGTGTGCCTGTTGAGCGTCACCCTGATTCAGCGCAACGAATAGAACGCCGCCGAGCGTGGCGAATAGCCTGAAAAACCGGCCAATTGGCCGGTTTAATTAGTTTTATCTTTTGCTGTCTGGAGTCCGTTTAACTGGTACCCATGTTGCACCAGGTTTAGAAGTTGGTGGTGCAGTATGGTTATCAGGAATGGTTGTGTAGTTATCGGTTTGGCCGCCACGCGGACCGCGCTCACGATATACGCCGCCATCGCGTCCACTAGACTGGCCAGGTTTCAAACCCATAAATACCTCCACGATATCAGCCACAAAAGTGTGGCAAATACACTTTGCAGGAAGATTCACCGTTTTCAACGTGGCGATGACTCAATTTTTTAGGAGTGTTAATGCCATCACAAATACCAAGGGCATGCCGCAAGCGTGGCTGCCCTGGCACAACCATCGACCGCTCAGGCTATTGTCCCAAACACCTTAATGAAGGCTGGCAGCAGCATCAGCGAGGACAGAGCAGGCATCAGCGAGGTTATGGCAGTAAGTGGGACAAGCTGCGCCCAATCGTTCTCGACAGAGATAAACACCTCTGTCAGGAATGCCTGCGAAATGGAAGGTATACACCTGCTGAGACAGTGGACCACATCACCGCCAAAGCAAATGGGGGGACCGATGACCTGTCAAACCTCGAAAGCCTCTGCAAGCCCTGCCACAGGGCGAAGACAGCGGTGGAAAGATTCAAATGATATCAATTCTCATTTGAATCGACCAAGGGGGAGGGCGGGTTGAAAGTTCAGGAACGACGCGCCAAAGGACCGCCGCCTAACCTCTTTTCACATCGCCGCAGGTTAGAAAACTTTTTTATGGGGTCCCCCATTCGATGATTAATAGGAGTTTTCGATTATGTCTGGACCACCGAAAACCCCGACCCATCTACGTTTGGTGAGGGGTAACCCATCAAAACGCCCGATCAATGAGAACGAACCAAAACCCCCTTCAGGGGTACCCCCAACGCCGAAGCATTTCGACAAGCAGGGGAAATACTGGTTTAAACGGATGGCCGACGAGCTTGATGCTATCGGTGTGATGTCTCAGCTGGACGCAAGAGCCCTTGAGCTGCTGGTTGAGGCTTATACCGAATACCGGCATCACTGCGACATGCTTGAAGTTGAGGGCTACACCTACCGGACCGAAACGCAGAGCGGGGATGTGCTGATCAAGGCTCACCCGGCGGCCATCATGAAAGCTGATGCCTGGAAACGTCTGCGCGCCATGCTCGGTGAGTTTGGCATGACGCCAGCCAGCCGCTCTAAGGTGAATGCCAAAGGTCATGATGCGGTTGATCCGCTTACTGAGTTTATGAAAGCGAGGGATTAATGGCTAAGGTTGCAGAAGGCATCCGCTACGCCGAGAGGGTGGTGGCGGGGGAAATTATTGCCTGTGAGTATGTGCGCCTTGCCTGCCAGCGTTTTCTTGACGATCTGGCACACGGCGAAGAGCGCGGTATTTTCTTCAGTGAGCCGCGGGCGCAGCACATTCTGAATTTCTATAATTTTGTGCCTCACGTAAAAGGCGCGCTGGCAGGCCAGCCTATTGAGCTGATGGACTGGCATGTTTTCATCCTGATTAATATTTTTGGTTTTGTTATCCCGCTGGTTAACGAAGATACGGGGGAAACCGTCCTGCGTAACGACGGCAGCGGTCGGCCGGTGATGGTTAGGCGTTTCCGTACAGCAGATGTTGAGGTGGCCCGTAAAAATGCCAAATCAACACTTTGCTCCGGCGTGGGGCTCTATATGGCTGGCGCTGACGGAGAGGGCGGGGCGGAGGTTTATTCCGCTGCAACCACCCGTGACCAGGCGCGAATTGTTTTTGAAGACGCGAAAAATATGGTCAAGAAGGCGAAAGCCACTCTTGGGCGAATCTTCGAATTCAACAAGCTCGCTATCTACCAGGAGCAAACTGCCTCCAAATTCGAGCCTTTATCATCAGATGCGAACAACCTCGACGGCCTGAACATCCACTGCGCCATCGTCGACGAGTTGCATGCTCATAAAACCCGTGACGTCTGGGACGTTCTGGAGACGGCCACAGGCGCGCGCCTGCAATCGCTGCTTTTCGGTATCACCACTGCCGGTTTCAACAAAGAAGGTATCTGTTACGAACTACGCGATTACGCAATCAAGGTCATGCGCGGCCTGGTTAAAGACGATACGTTTTTTGCCATCATCTACACCTTAGATGAAGGTGACGATCCCTTTGATGAAAAAGTCTGGCAGAAGGCGAATCCGGGGCTGGGTATCTGTAAGCGCTGGGATGACCTGCGCCGCCTGGCTAAAAAGGCGAAAGAGCAGGTTTCGGCCAGGATTAACTTTTTCACCAAACACATGAATATCTGGGTTACCGCTGAGTCTGCCTGGATGGACATGATGAAATGGGAAAAATGCGAGTTTATCGCACCGCAGCACGAACTTAAAACCTATCCCTCCTGGGTGGGCGTTGACCTTTCAAACAAAATTGATATCTGTGCAGCCGCTAAAGTCTGGCGCGCGCCAGGTGGCCACGTTCATGCGGATTTTAAATTCTGGCTGCCGGAGGGACGCCTTGAGAAGTGTTCACGCCAGATGGCAGAGCTCTATCGTAAGTGGGCCGAGATGGACAAGCTGATCCTTACCGACGGGGATGTAATCGACCATGCTCAGATTAAGGAAGAGCTGCAGGTGTGGGTTGCTGGCGAGAGTCTGAAAGAAATTGGCTTCGACCCGTGGAGTGCGACGCAGTTCAGCCTTGCGCTGGCAGAAGAAGGGCTGCCGCTGGTGGAAGTGCCGCAGACGGTTCGCAATTTCTCTGAGGCGATGAAAGAGGTCGAAGCACTGGTATACGGTGGCCGCTTCCATCACAGCGATCACCCGGTAATGAACTGGATGATGTCCAACGTAACCGTCAAACCTGACCGGAACGAGAACATTTTCCCGAACAAGTCCACACCAGAGGCCAAGATTGATGGCCCGGCGGCATTGTTCACAGCAATGAGCCGCGTTCTGGTTAACGGTGGCAACGACCAGCAGGATCTCTCCGGATTCTTCAATAATCCCATCATGGTAGGTTTCTGATGAAAAAAAACAAACCGCCAGGCAGGGTGAAAAGCGCTCTGCTTAACTGGCTCGGTGTGCCTATCAGCCTGACTACCGGCACGTTCTGGGAGGAATGGTTTGGCACCAGCAGCAGCGGAAAGGTGGTCACGGCCGATAAAGCCATCCAGCTATCGGCTGTGTGGGCATGCGTAAGACTGTTAAGCGAGTCTATTTCAACCCTTCCGCTGAAAATATACGTTCGACAGCCTGACGGTTCGCGTAAAGCGGCAACCGATCATCCGGCCTATTCGATACTGTGCCGCCGACCCAATTCAGAAATGACACCATCACGCTTTATGTTGATGGTGGTGGCCAGTATTTGCCTGCGCGGGAACGCCTTCATTGAGAAGAAGTTCATCGCAAACCGACTGGTTTCGCTGGTGCCTTTACTGCCGCAGAACATGGTGGTTAAACGTCTCACTACCGGGGCGCTGGAATACAAATACACTGAAAACGGTAACGAGCGCGTCATTCCGGTCAAAAACATCATGCACATTCGCGGGTTCGGTCTGGACGGTGTTTGCGGCATGATGCCGATGAAAACAGGCCGGGATGTGATCGGTTCAGCAATGGCGGTTGAGGAGTCTGCTGCAAAGATATTTGAACAGGGGCTTCAGAGTTCAGGTTTTCTCTCGGCTGAGAATGCGCTGTCTGACGAACAACGTGAAAGACTTCGCAGCTACATGGCTGCATTTACCGGTTCAAAAAACGCCGGGAAAATAATGGTACTTGAAGGCGGTCTGAAGTATCAGGGCGTCACCATGAATCCGGAAGACGCCCAGATGCTGGAAAGCCGCTCTTTCAGTATTGAGGAGATCTGTCGCTGGTTTCGCGTTCCACCTTTCATGGTCGGTCATACCACGAAGCAAAGCAGCTGGGCATCAAGCCTGGAAGGTATGAACCTGCAGTTCCTGACTCATACACTTCGACCGCTGCTGGTGAATATTGAACAGGAAATTGGCCGTTGCTTACTCGACAGCGATGACGAAGTGTTTGCTGAATTCTCTGTTGAAGGTCTACTGCGAGCCGATAGTGCAGGTCGCGCGGCATACTATACCAGCGCGCTCCAAAATGGCTGGATGTCCCGTAATGACGTTCGTCGTCTTGAGAACATGCCGCCAATTGAAGGTGGCGATATTTACACCGTTCAGCTCAACCTGACGCAACTGAAAAATCTCGAAAGCAGCAACCCTGCTGTTCAGGCACTGGCCCTGCGAGAGCTTCATAACCACGTATTTCCCGATATTTCCTTTGAACAATCTCCGCTGAAACAGGCCGCTTAGGAGCACTTTCCTGATGAGCAAAAAACAACTTCCGGTAGCACCGGCGGGTCGCCCCTGCGCGCGCGTTACCTGTGAAACATTACCGTCCGCACTGGACCGCTGGGACGGCGGGATCAAAGCGGCGGCCACCGACGATAACAGCATTTCTGTTTTTGATGTTATCGGGCAGGACTACTGGGGCGAAGGGGTAACAGCTAAACGTATTGCCGGTGCGCTTCGGGCTATGAACGGTGCCGACGTCACGGTGAATATCAACTCGCCGGGCGGCGACATGTTCGAAGGTCTGGCTATTTATAACCTGCTCCGCGAATACGAAGGCGGTGTAACGGTGAAGGTGCTGGGCATTGCCGCCAGCGCCGCCTCGATAATTGCGATGGCCGGGGATGATATTCAGATTGGCCGCGGTGCCTTTCTGATGATCCACAACTGCTGGGTATACGCGATGGGAAACCGCCATGATTTTGCAGAACTGGCACAGTCACTGGAACCTTTCGATACCGCTATGGCTGACATCTACGCGGCGCGCTCCGGCCTTGATATGGCCGCTGTGAAGAAGCTGATGGACGCGGAAAGCTATATCGGTGGCAGTGATGCTGTGGCGAAGGGGCTGGCAGACAGCCTGCTTTCTGCTGATGCGGTCAGCGACGGCGACGAATCGCCCGCAGCCGCGCTTCGCAAACTTGATGCATTGCTGGCCAAGACCAACACCCCGCGCTCTGAGCGCAGAAAACTCATTAAAGCCTTATCCGGTGGCATGCCTGGCGCTGTCACCACCAACGACGGTACGCCGGGCGCTGCCGAAGACATCAAACCTGAAACCATCAATTCACTTGAAAGCGCCCTGGCGGCGTTAGTCAAATAAGGACCCTTTATGTCTGAAGTAAACGATATTCTGAAAAAAGTCACGGCCAGCATCGAAGAGGCAACCGGCAAGTTCAATGCGAAAGCAGAAGACGCGCTCAAAGAGGCGCAGAAATCCGGCAAGCTGTCAGAAGAAACAAAGGCAGCCGTTGATAAAATGGCTTCTGAGTTCAACGCCCTGCGCGAAGCAGAAAAAACGCTGAAGGCTGCGATGGGGGAACTGGAGCAACATGTTGCTCAGATGCCGCTGGCTAACGCGAAGCATGTTGTGGAGTCAATCGGCCAGCAGGTGATCTCTGCTGAAGCGCTGAAAACCTTTGCAGCAGGTGTTGAAGGTGGCAAACGTATCAGCATCCCTGTGAAGGCTGCCCTGACTTCGGTGGATGTGCCTGATGGTGTTGTGGAGCCACAACGCCTGCCGGGTATTGATACGGCACCGAAACAGCGCCTGTTCATCCGCGATCTGATTGCTCCAGGTCGTACTTCCTCCTCTGCTATCTTCTGGGTGCAGCAGACGGGCTTTACCAATAACGCGAAAGTGGTTCCTGAAAACACGCAGAAACCATACAGCGAAATTGAGTTTACGCCGAAAATCACTGGCGTCAGCACCATTGCCCACCTGTTCAAAGCCTCTAAGCAGATTCTGGATGACTTCGCACAGCTGCAGTCCACCGTTGATGCCGAAATGCGCTACGGGCTGAAGTACGCAGAAGAGCAGGAAATTCTCTTCGGTGATGGTACCGGCGTGCATCTGCATGGCATCGTTCCTCAGGCGTCAGCGTTTGATCCAGCGTTCACTGTTGAACAGCAGAGCGGTATTGACGATCTGCGTCTGGCAATGCTGCAGGTGCAGCTGGCGCGCTTCCCGGCTTCCGGTCATGTCCTTCATTTCATTGACTGGGCGCGGATCGAGCTGACAAAAGACAGCCTGGGCCGCTACATCTTGGCTAACCCTGCGGCGCTGACTGGACCGACTCTGTGGGGCCTGCCGGTTGTTGCCACCGAAGCAGCAGCATTCCAGGGTAAATTCCTGACCGGTGCTTTCAACGCAGGCGCGCAAATCTTCGACCGCGAAGATGCGAACGTGGTGATCTCCACAGAGAACGCCGACGACTTCGAGAAAAACATGCTCACCATCCGTTGCGAGGAACGTCTGGCGCTGGCCGTCAAACGCCCTGAGGCATTTGTATACGGTGCATTCCGCACTGGCGCTGGTAGCTGATGAAATAGCGGCCTTCGGGCCGCTTTTACAGGTGGGAAAATGAAACTGATTGCACTTAAACCGATTTATTTCGGCGGTACCGTCGTTACTGAGGGGCTTCCGCTGGAAACTCTGGAACAGCACGGTCGCGAGCTCATCAAAAAAGGCTATGCGATGCTTGATGAATCAGAAAATCCTGCAGAGCAGGAACAGCAGCAGGAACAGCAGCAGGAACAGCAGCAGGAACAGCAGCAGGAACAGCAGCAGGAACAGCAGCAGGAACAGCCGGAAGTAAAAGCGGACAAGAAGGCGAAAAAATAATGGTCGACCTTGATGTGGTGAAACAGCACTGCCGCATTGATACCGATTTTTCCGGAGACGATGCCCTGCTGACTTTATACACCGGTGCGGCGGCGCGTTACGTCCAGACATGGACAAGGCGAACGCTCTATGAAAACCAAAGCTCCCCTGGCTACGCAGACGACCCGGACCCGATTCTACTGAATGATGATGTTAAAGCGGCCATGTTATTGCTGATAGGTCACTGGTATGCCAACAGAGAATCAGTTGCCGTCGGTCAGACCGTTGCAGAGGTCCCGTTTGCAGTTGAAGCCTTGCTGCAGCCATACCGAATTTACGGGGTATAGGAGGACTTTATGCAGGCCGGAAGACTGAGAGACAGGGTGGTGGTTCAGAACATCACAACATCCAGAGATCCTTCTGGTCAGCCTGTTGAAACATGGCATGACGGCGCAGAAACCTGGGCAGAAGTAAAGGGCATTAGTGGGCGCGAGCTGGTAGCCGCTGGTGCTGAAACCGCAGTCGCCACTATCAGGGTATGGACACGATTTCGTAGCGATATAACTGCTGCGTCCAGACTCAGGGTTATGACTGGCGCGTTCAAGGGTGCCATTTTAAATATCATTGGTCCGCCAATCCCTGACTCTCGTGGTATTCAGCTCGAAATTCTTTGCAAACAGGGTACCGAAAAATGATTGAGACGAGCCTCGATTTTTCCGGGTTAAATGACATCGCAAAGGATCTGGAGGCGCTTAGCCGCGCTGAAAACAACAAGGTCCTGCGTGATGCCACGCGCGCTGGCGCCGAAGTGCTTAAGGAAGAAGTGATCGCCCGCGCGCCGGTACGTACCGGGAAACTGAAAAAAAACGTGGTGGTGGTGACCCAAAAAAGCCGCCGCCGCGGGGAAATATCTTCCGGTATTCACATCCGTGGCCGCAACATGCGAACCGGTAATAGCGACAACACCATGAAAGCCAGCGATCCGCGTAATGCGTTTTACTGGCGATTCGTAGAAATGGGTACCGTTAACATGCCGCCGCACCCTTTCATTCGTCCCGCGTTCGATGTTCGCCAGGAGCAGGCGACGGAGGTCGCGATCAGGCGCATGAACCAGGCCATTGACGAGGCATTAAGCAAATGACGGAAGACGATCTCTATCCTCTGCTGGCGCCGCTGGCCGGAGGGCAGGTTTATCCCTACGTTGCGCCGCTCGGCAATGACGGGAAGCCTTCAATCTCGCCGCCCTGGGTAATTTTCTCAATTATTACCGACGTGGCCGCTGACGTTCTCTGCGGTCAGGCTGAATCAGCCGTTTCCGTGCAGGTTGATGTTTATTCCAGCACCATCACTGAAGCGCGCACGATCAGGAATATGGCGCTTGATGCCCTGCAGGTGCTGAAGCCGGGAAGTATTGTAAAAACGCCGGGCTATGAGCCTGATCTGCGCTACCACCGGGCAACGCTCGAATTTCAGGTAACCGTTTAACTTTACCCACCATAACAGACCGCTCCGGCGGTCTTTTTTTAACTGGAGAAACCATGACCAGTAAGTATGAAGTCACAAAGGGGATGACCTTTGCCGTCTCCGACGCACCCGTAACCGCCGAGGATTTTAACGCCTCAGGTTTCCCGGGTGCTGGTGTTACCTGGCTGGAAGCAGCCTGTGCAACAAAGGAGATCACCTTCACCGGCGGGCAGAAAGGGGATATCGATGTCACCACGCTTTGTTCAACCGAACAGGAGCAAACCAACGGCCTTGCTGCGCCAGCTGAAATGAGCATCACCCGTAACTGGGTAGGCGATGAGGCTGCACAGGAAGCACTCCAGACCGCCTACGAAAATGACGAACTGCGTGCGTTGCGCGTGGTATTCCCGTCTGGCAACGGTTTCTACGTGCTGGTTGAGGTACGCCAGAGCTCATGGTCTGCTGCAACCTCTTCCGTTGTTGGCGCTACCTATTCTCTGCGTGTACGCGGCAAACCTAAACGCATCTACGCGTCTGGTTCCTGAGCGGCTTCGGCCGCTTTTTTTATCCCTCCAATCATGTAACAAGAGAAAAATGAAATGCCGCAAAAAACATCACAGAATTCACTACGCAACGTGGCGCTTACTGCATCGAAAGCCTACCGCACCAAAGACGGTATTGCCGTCCCTGAATGGGATGGCGTAAAGGTCACGCTGCGCGAGCCCTCTGGCGATGCCTGGGTGAAATTCCGGGAGATCGTTAATCCTCAGCTCGCCGAAGGCGAAGAGCCACCGACGTTGACGGAGGCGGAAAAGTTTCTGCGTAACAAAAAGGCTGATGTGGTTCTGTTTATTGACGTTCTGCTGGATGAAAACGGCGAGCGCGTATTCAGCGACGAGGACCAGGAGCTGGTATCTAAAATCTATGGTCCCGTACACTCCCGCCTGCTGGCTCAGGCCCTCAACCTCGGCATGAGTCAGGAAGAAGCGGGAAAGCCGTAAAGCAGCCGCTGACCTTCTTCCTGATGTCGCTGGCACTCCGGTTGGGGCGTACTCTCCACGAACTGCGCCAGACCATGACCGCCAGCGAGCTCAAAATGTGGATCGAGTTTGACCGCATCAGTCCGATTGGTGACTGGCGCGCCGATGCACAGGCGGCGCAGATCTCCGTTGCAATGCTGAACTCTCAGGGGGGGAAATTCACCATTCCTGATGTGATGCTGAAATGGGGGGAAAAGGAAGAAGGCGTTGAAGTCTCTGAACTTGAAGAATGGATGTCCAGTCTTTGATGCCCGCGGCTGCGGGCTTTTTTATGGGTGAAATATGGCAACGCTGCGCGAGCTAATCATCAAAATTTCGGCGAACTCTTCTTCTTTCCAGTCAGAGATCGCCAGAGCGTCCCGCATGGGAACGGATTACTACCGCACCATGGAACAGGGCGGGAAAAAAGCTGCAGCGGCCACGCGTGAAACTCAGCGGTCTTTGGCTGACCTTAATTCTCAGCTTGCAACTGTGCGCTCCTCTGCTGCCGGGCTTGCAGGTGCGTGGGCTGGTGCATTTGCCACGCATCAGCTGGTTCAGTTTGCCGATACATGGAACCAAATGAATGGGCGCTTGCGGCTGGCATCAACTTCTACAGAAGATTTTGCTGCAGCACAGCGCACTCTGATGGACATAAGCCAACGCACAGGCACATCGCTTACTGCCAACTCGAATCTATATAGCCGTATTGCTCAGTCCATGCGATCAGCTGGTTACGCTTCTGCAGAAGTAGCGAAAGTTACCGAAACTGTCGCAACATCCCTGAAGTTATCAGGGGCCAGCACAGAAGAAGCCAGCTCCGTTATCACTCAGCTCAGTCAGGCGTTAGCGTCTGGTGTTTTACGTGGCGAAGAATTTAACTCCATCATGGAGAACGGGGGAAGGCTGGTAAAACTGCTGGCTGATGGCTTGGGTACCACTGTTGGCGGTTTGCGTAATATGGCCAACAATGGCGAGCTGACTACAGATAAGATCGTTCCGTTGCTGACCAACGTCGAGATCCTGCGCAAAGAGTTCGACACTCTCCCGGCATCAATCAGCGGATCTGCACAGAAAGTACAAAACGCCTTTCTCGCCTGGGTCGGCGGTGCGAACGATGCCGTTGGTGCATCCTCCGCGCTTTCCGGCGTGCTGGATGGTCTGGCGAATAACATCGATGATGTGGCTAACACCGCAGGCATTCTGGTTGGTGTTGGGCTGGCCCGTTATTTTGGGAATATGGTCGGCAGTGTTGGGGAGTCCACACGGGCTGTGCTCGCTAATACGGCCGCAGAAGTCGCGCTGGCGCAGGCTCAGGTTCGCGGCACTCAGGTTAGCGTTGCTGCTGGTCGCCAGGCTGTTTACCGCGCTCAACAGGCGCGCGCAGCGGCGACGAGTATTGAGGCTCAGATTGTCGCTGAGCGTAATCTTGCTGCTGCTCAGGCATCACTGAATACGGCGCTTGCTGGCAGGACTTCTGCAGTTAACAACCTCACCAATACAGCCTCGGTCATGTCACGGCTGGGTAGTGGGGTGCTGGGTATTCTCGGTGGATGGCCTGGAGTTATTATCGGTGCCGGTGCGGCGATGTATGGTTTGTATCAGCACACCCAGCAGGTGCACAAGGAGGCGGTTGGCTTTGCCAATAATCTGGATGAAATAAACGGTAAGCTGCAGCAGATGTCGGTGCTGGGGCTGCGCTCTACTGCTGCCGATGCCCGTACATCGTTACAGGCACAAATGCAGGACCTAGCCGCTCTCGATTCACAAATTGCGAAAGTGAAAGACAGCCTGAAGGCGGTTGACCAAATCCAGCAGGACTACAACCGTCACCCGGCGCTGACTCAGATCAATACCTTCATGGATCAGGCCGATATCACGGCCAAAAACGTTGAGCTTACCGACAAGCTGAACCAGCTGGAGTACCAGCGGGAACAGGCAGCGTCAAAGGTTGAGCAAACGCAGAAGCTGGTTAACGATGCCAGTGATAAGGCAACACAAAAGGCTATTGAGCAGGCTGGTGCCGTTTCAATCCTGAAAGGTGCGTATGACCTGTTAAACCGCTCGATGTCAGCGACTGCTGGCGCCAAGCCACCACAGTATGCCGGGCCAGTTGTCTCTCTGGCGAACGCAACACCTCAGCAGCAAACCGCGCTTGAGCGCTCACGCCGCGATAACGAGCTGTCCAGCCTCAGCGGCTTAGAAAAACTCCATCAGCAGCACGTCTATGAAGCTGAAGATTTGAAGCTGACGGGGGCTCTTTATACCCAGTACATCTACAACAAGGATCAGGCAGCCAAAAAGGATGCGGCAGCAGCAGAGGCCAAAAAGACTTCCACGGCTGCCTCGAGTGCGCAGAGTAAAGCCGAGCGTGAAGCGGCCAGCACCGCTGAGCAGTATTCCCGTAAGATGGCCGATCTAAGCGTGGCTATTGATGTGCAGCGCGTGCGAGCAACGGAGGGCGAAAAAGCCTCAGATCTTTATGCTGCTTCCCATCAGGCAGGCACTAAATGGACGGATGAGCAGCGCAGGGCTATTCAGGCATCGTCTACAGAACTGGCAAAGTGGACTCAAAAAGCTGATGAGAACGTGCGCAAGCAGCGCGAACAGGCTGATGCCCTGAAGGATTTAACTGAAGCTGCCAAGAAGTTCAGGGACGAGGCGACGCTGACAACCGAAACCAGAGGAATGAGTGATCGCCAGCGCAGCCGGTTCGATGAAACGCAGCAGATTGACCGTGTTTTTGCCAAAACTGACGGTGGTACCGAAGCAATCGCACAGCGTGCGGCGGCTCTCGATGCGCTGGACAAAAAATATAAAGCAATCGCAGCTTCTGAGGCTGACTGGACTGCAGGCGCCGAGAAGGGATTTAAAAACTGGTTTGATACCGCTTCTGATTATTCCTCACAGACAGCAGACCTTGTGAACAACTCAATGACAGGTCTTATCGGAAATATTTCCGATGCTTTATCAGGCAATAAAGTTGACTGGGAGGATTGGTCGAAATCGGTACTGGCTTCTCTGCAAAAAATTATCCTCAACGCAATGTTGGTCAATTCGTTGAAGTCTGCAGGAGGCGGGGGACTGTTCGGCTCTCTTGGTGGTCTTTTTGGTGGGGGTGATGCAACCTCTGCAGGAAGTACACCATCAGGCGCATATTCCGGCGCAGCCAGCGGACTGAAGTTTGCCAAAGGCGGCGTCTTTGATTCCCCAAACCTTAGCCATTTCAGTAATTCGATCATTTCCAGCCCGACGATGTTCAAATTTGCCAAAGGCGATGGATTGATGGGGGAAGCTGGCCCCGAGGCTGTTATGCCACTAACTAGGACACCAAATGGCACTCTTGGCGTGAGGATGGTCGGCACTACAGCTGCTGGAGGCGGAGGAAATGACATCCATATTACCCAGCATATCAATGTCTCAGGTAACGGTGACGCCGCGCTTAACCGTGCCATGCAGGAGGCTGCGCGTCAGGGAGCTGCCGATGGTGCTAAAAAAGCGCGTCAGGACATGCTGAGTGATTTTCAGACGAACGGTCAGGCCAGGAGGATGCTTGGCGTTTAACTAAGGAGTGACTATGGCTGTGCTTGAATGGCCTGAAGATGTATGTCCGGCGTCGCTGACGTGGCGGCCGGAAAGTAACACCAAAACATTTCGTTCCCCGTTTAATGGTGCATCACAGACCGTCCGTTTCCCCGGCACCCGCTGGATCTGTTCCCTGACATTTAACAACCTCACCGATGATAAATCCCGGCGTATCGATGCGCTGGTGGCCGATCTCGATGGTGAATATGGAAGGGTTAAAATTCGGGACTGGGGGCGGGAAGATCGTACTCCAGCCGGAAATCCGGTGGTTTCTGACGCGAACCAGACTGGTAATCAGCTCGGCAGTAAGGGCTGGACACCCGGAAGGCTGGTACTGCGCACCGGTGATTACTTTACCGTTAATGACGAGCTGAAGATGGTCACCGCTGATGTGACCAGCACAGCTGCAGGAACAGCCGTTATTCCTTTTGCGCCTATGTTGCGCGCCTCTCCCCCGGCTAACGGCAAAATCGAAGTTGCCATGCCATACGGCATTTTCAAGCTAAAGGATAACCAGCAGGGGGCCGGTAATCGCATTCCTGGCGGTTTTACCAGCTATACGCTGGAGTTTGAGGAGGCTTTCTGATGCTGTATTCCCCGTTTTCTGATTCGATGGTGAACTGGCTATCCCGCGACAGGGTTACCGCCGTGCTGGCTGCCAATGTCCAGTTTGAATCCGGTACCGCCTACGTGCATTCCGGTACCGGCACGCTGGTGCTGGGCGGTTATGTCTATTACGGCATGGGAACAATGGGCGCCATCGACGATGTGGGCGAAACCAACACGACAAGCCCGACGCAGCTCAGGATGACGCTATCAGGGCTGGATATGTCGCTGTTTGCTAAAACGCTCAATGAGCGCTGTGTGGGAAGGCCAGCGGAGCTGTATCTGGTGGCGATGGATGATAACGGCGTCGTTCAGGTAGCGGACCTGATTTTTAAGGGGAAGGTTTCCGGTACCGGGGCAACGGCGGGTGAAACGAATGCCCTGCAGTACACCGTCAGTAATATTTTTGAGGACTGGCAGCGACCGTTCCCGGACCGCTATACCGACGAGTCACACCAGGCCACCCAGCCAGGCGACCGCATATTTCGTTACGTCGCGCAGATGGCAGAACGTTCAATTTACTGGGGCAGCAAAAAAGATGCGCCAGGGTTTACCTATTCGTGAGGAAGCATGAAGCATCCAGACTGGCATAACAGATTAATCGCCGTGATAAGGGCCGCTGAAAAGCGGCCTTTTTTATGGGGCGAACATGACTGCTGCCTGTTTGCGGCAGATTGTGCGGAAGCGATGACCGGGGATAATTTCGCCGACGGCTGGCGCGGGACCTACGACAGCGAAACGTGCGCAAAAAAGGCGCTGCTGCGCGGCGGTGGCTCACTTGAAAAGGTGCTTGCTAAATACCTCGATGAAGTGCCGGTGAAGATGGCTCAGCGCGGAGATATCGCGGTAGTGGAAAACGCGGGTACCCGATGCGCCGGGGTAATTTACGGTGGCGCAGTGTGGGTGCCGGGTGAAACTGGGCTGGTTTGCCTGCGGATTAAGCCACTGAGTACGTGGAGGGTTCGCTGATGCCTGCTGCAATCCCTATCATCGCGACGGTAGCCGCCGGCGCCGCGGCAGCCAATGGAGCCTACGCTATCGCAATGGCAATCACCATTGCCGCTCAGGTCGCCACACAAATGATGACGAAGAAGCCATCACTGGGGTCTTACCGGGACACTGCAGAACGTAAGCAGGTGCTGCGCGCGGCTGCCAGCCCTAAAACGGTTGTTTATGGCAGGACCGTATCTGCAGGCACTCTGTTTTTCGCTGAAGAACAGTCTGGCGAGCAGACTGATGGTGAATGGGTTCACCTTGCCATTACTCTGGCGGGACACCCAATATCAGGCACGGGCACCATTTACCTGGGCGATGACGATATCGGCTCCTATGGTGAGAGCGCCACGTATGAAGTGCATATCGACCGCCAGACAGCAGATCCGTTCATGCTGGCAAATTGCCCGTCTTGGAAAGATGACATGATCGGCAAGGGGATTTCCTGGCTGCGTCTGTCTCTGAAATACAATGCTGAGAAATTCCCGTCCGGCATCCCGAACGTGAAGGTAGAGAAGACGGGCCGGAAAGTATACGACCCGCGCACCGGCCGCACGGAGTACAGCAACAATCTGGCGCTATGTGTGCTGGACTATTACCGGAGTTACCTGAGAGTCGCTGATGCTGATATTAACTGGGATCAGTTTCAGGAGGCAGCCAACATCTGCGACGAGCTGGTGACTAACGGCGACGGCACGACGGAAAAGCGTTACACGCTGAACGGGGAATTTGACCTCAGCGAAAATAAAGCGAGCATTCTTGAGGCGATGCTGACAGCTGGCGCAGCTGAGCCAACCTACATCGCCGGTAAACATGGCATCCTCGTTGGCGCGTATTATGGGCCCGCAACGGAAGTTATTACCGAGAGTCAGCTGGCCGGTGATATCGAGATCATGCCTGAGGTGTCACAGTCAGAGCGCGTTAACACTATCAGCGGTACGTTTGTCGATCCTAAACAGACATACTCTGAAGCCGATTTCCCCTCAGTATCTGTAAGCGAGTGGGTAACCGAAGACGGCGTGGAGATATCGCAGGATCTAAAGCTGCGTTTTGTCACGTCTGAATTTCAGGCCCAGCGTCTGGCGGACATCAAGCTTAAGCGCACCCGCATTTCCCGCACAATGAATCTCACGCTTAACCTGAGTGGATACCGCTACCGCCCCGGTATGTACGTAAAGGTTAATTTTCCCTCACTTGGGATCGTTAACGTTGAGATGCGCGTGACCGATTGGAAATTTGGCGTGCAGAACGGCGTGCAGATCACGCTGAAGCAGGAAACTGCTGACGTGTGGGGGGATGCCATCGGTAAACCCATCGATCGCCCACCGTTTACCCAGCTTCCTCCGGGTGGGGTGGCGCAGCCGCAGAATCTGAAGTACACCGTGGAGGAAATAGGTCAGGTGGTGCAGGGCGTTCTCTCCTGGCAGAACATCGGGCAGTTTGTCTATAACCAGGTTGTCATTCGCAGGAATGGCCAGCCGGTGCTCACAGCCCAGGTTCCTGGCTCCTTCACCCGATTAACCGGTCTGCTGCAGGACACTTATACAGCCCACGTCACCGCCGTTAATCAGATGGGGGCAGCTTCGCCAGAGGCATATCTTGAATTCAGCATTGAGGCACCGCCTCCGCCGTCGGGTGTTACGGTTGAGCAGGCATTTTTTGCCGTGATGCTTATTCCTCGCCTCGCAGCCGTGACGAACGTCTCCACCCAGTTCGATTTCTGGACCTCCGGGGAACAACCACTTGCCAGCGCTGATACGGCGACAGTGGAGTCTGGAGCTACGCGCGCGGGCATGGGCACGACATGGACCAGCCACAACCTGAAAAACGGGCATACCTATTACTGGTACATCAGAACCATCAACGCGTTCGGTGCGTCTGCTTTCGTCGAGGTAGCCGCACTGTGCCAGACCGATACCGGTGAACTCATCGACATCATTGATGATTCCGTTCGAGATTCTGATGCCTTTAAAAATATCTCTGAAGGTGTGGACACCAACCTTGATGCTGCCATGCAGAATGCCCTGGCTAATCACGGTACGGTTGAACATCAGTACCAGCAGTTAGGCGAAGTGCGCGCTGATGTTCTGGTTGTTAAAACGACAGTGGCTGAAGTGGATCACGCTCTTGCTGATTTGTCAGAGTACGTTCAGGCGCAGGTCGGGGATTTAACCGCAGCGGTTAACCAGAAAATGACGGCAGAGGTGAACAGTGACGGAACCGCAAAAGCATCGTATACGCTGAACCTTGGGATCGTTCGTAATGGCGTTAAATACAACACTGGTTTTGGCATGTCGATTGAGCCATCCGGCGGTACCTATAAATCTACAGTGGTCTTTGCTGCCGATCAGTTTGGTATCTACTCGGGAAGCGATCCGGGAAATTACCAGGCTGCATTTTTTGTCTATAACGGTCAGGTGTTCATCCGTGATGCCTTTATCCAGGATGGCAGCATTACTAACGCGAAGATTGGGAATTACATCCGATCAACAAACTATGTCGCTGGTCCCGGCGGCGCAGGCTGGAACATTGATAAATCAGGGAACTGCGAGATGCACGGCGCGCTGTACGCCGCCAGCGGTAATTTCGCGTTCACCGGGAACGGTAATGGCGTCACGATTGACGGAAAGGGCGTAAAAATTGATCTCGGCGGCGGTAATCTGATTGTTCTTGGAGAGTGGTAACTATGCCAAAAGGATTACGTATTACCTACGCTGATGGCGGACCGGCAATGGAAATAACTGCCGGGCTTCGCTGCCCTTCGTTTTGCCAGAACGTCAGCGAAGCATGGGATGTTAACCAGTACACGATTAATCAGCGCGTGGATGGCAGCCAGATCGTCGTTATCCCACGAAATACCGTTTACAAACTTAACAGGGGGACAAACCTCATTCCCACTATCGGCATGCTGGATGGATTTACCGTATCAGGTAACACCATCACCATGAATACCTGGTGGAGTGATAACTGGGGGCGTGCAAAAACCTTTGACGCATCTATCTGGCAAATACTCCCTGCCTCGTCCGGAAGAGGGCTACTGATTCAAGACAGCACTGATTTCCTCTCAATCACTGATGCCACAATGTCGGGCTACTGCGTCTGGCGCGGCACCGTCACTTTCACCGGGAGCTGGGCCACACCGACGACAAATATATCCCGTGATCGCTATCTGGTGTTTGCGAAATGGAGCGCTGATAACGTCACAATTGAGTTTGACGGTTCAAATATTATTGCAACAAAAGACCATTCTGGCCTCGATCAGGATGCGACCGTTACCATGCAGATCGCTATTTTTGCCAGTGGCGTAAGCCCGACCCCGGGAAGAGGCCTGAATATTATAAAGGGTGGTGTCTGCGTGTTCTCCACCACGCGCAGGCCGTTTGTGTATCGAAACCAGACCTATACGCCGTCATGGTCAAACACCGATATTGGTGAGGGCATGATACTACTTGGGCGCTATGGCTATAACAGCGAGGTCTACACAGGCTGGGACTACATAAAATGGGCTGGACTTATCCGTAATGGAAATCTGGTGCGCGCCGGGAGGGGAAGAAATGCCGCTTCATGGACATCGCAATACAGTGTCGTAGGGCGAAGGCTGACAAGTCTTACCATCCCCGTCATTGATGCAATTTACTGAGAGCCCGCTTTGGCGGTTTTTGGTTGATTTTTCAAAGAACGACGTGGTTAAAATTTAGCCTAGGCATTCGGAGGGGGCGAAATATTACAGCAATCTTTGTTGTCCTGCATTCCAACCAAGCCATGCGTTTTGTGCAAAAAGTGCTATTTACGATATTCTTGAACTCTTCAACCGGATCATAGGCCCAGCCTATCTCCCGAGAACGTGACAATAGTATACTATTACCTGAGGGGTAACTTCTTCGAAAGTGATGTTAACTTGCAAAGTGGCCATCGTGATCATCGTCGAACGTGGGGCTATCTTGACTAAATGAAGATTGCTTAAAAGCTATAGCTGGCTATAAAATCGTTGTAGAGATGTACTTTCATTATTGATTTAGAGGTTCAACTATGTTTTGCGAAGAAAAAGTAGCTCAGATGGCTGCTTACCTGCTACTTAAACGTGGCGGGCGCATGGCATATCTGAAGCTAATGAAATTACTTTACCTTTCAAATCGCAGTTCTCTCATTGAGAGGGGCAGGATGATGGGTGAGGATAACCTTTTTTCAATGAAACATGGTCCAGTGATGTCAAACACTCTGGATCTGATTCGCAACAAACATAAAAAGGGCGGAAAGTACTGGTTTAGGCTGTTGAAAACGGAAGGGACTGACTTGGTTCTTCGCCATGACCCAAGAAAGGTTGATGTGGATGAGGTTCTCGACAGTTTAAGCCGATCCGACCTAAGAATACTCGATGGTGTTTACGCCAAGTTTGGGCATATGAATCGCTTTGAGCTCAGGGATATGACCCATCTAAAAGAGTTCTGTCCTGAGTGGGAAGATGTAGGCAATTCTAATAAGCCAATCGACAGAAAGCTAATCTTGATGTTTGAAGGCAAAACAGAGGAAGAGGCCAATAACATCATTCAGCATATGAGCGAATCAGAAGAGCTAATGGAATTTAGTGCTCAGTTAAGATGACTAAATATCAACCATATAGGAAAGGTACAGTTTTAGCGCTCAGCGGCAGCGTAGATCATCTGCATGTCATATGTAATGACCCTGTGCATTATCCTATAGATGGTTGTGACTGCGTTCTTGCTGTCAATATATCGAGCGTGAAGGCAGGTGTTCCATATGATCCAACCTGCATTCTAAAAGCAGGTGATCATCCGTTTGTGCGCCATGATAGCTATGTGGTTTATGAAAGAGCTGTTATTTGGAAGGTCGGCAGCATAGATAAAAAAGTCCATGAGGGAAGTATAAAACCTCAGCCATCTGATATAGAAGATGAGGCTTTCATTCGGATACTAAACGGCTTCGACATATCAGACGAAGTGGAACCTAAAATCAGAAGGTTTTGGAAGAAACACTGCTAATATTTCTGCAAATAACCAAACCCGCCACCTGGCGGGTTTTTGCTTTCCTATATTTGTCACACCCGCTTCGGCGGGTTTTTTTATTCCCTAAATTCAGGAGTCCATATGTCTGCAGGAACCATAACCCTGACAAACGGGTCCGCTGTTGTCGGCGGTACTGGAACTTCATTCTCAACCGAAATTGCCGCGGGTGATTTCATCGTTTCGACTGTGGGCGGTGTGCCGTACACGCTGCCGGTGAAATCTGTCGAGAGCAATACCCAACTGACGCTGGTCAGCAACTTTACCGGGCCTACACAATCCGGAGCTGCCTGGTCAGCGGTTCCCCGTGTGGCGCTGAACATGGTTACTGCTGCGTTGGTGGCACAAAGTGCTGAGGCGCTGCGTGGACTGAATTACGACAAACAGAACTGGCAGCAGGTATACAGTGCTGCCGGAAACATCACGGTTAAGCTGCCAGACGGCACTACCTTCACCGGCCCGTCATGGAAATATCTTTCTGACAAACTATCTGGTTTAGGAAACAGTGCCACTAGGAACGTTGGAACGACTGCGGGAACGGTCGCCTCCGGTGATGATTCTCGTCTGAACTCTGTAGCCAATAAGACAGGCGGGGCAATATCAACACCTGTATCGATAAGCCCAGGCGGGGCTGTTCCGTCGTTGACTCTATCCCAGGGGAAAACCGATCAGGGTCAGATCATGACCAACCATATAGAGTTTAATGTTGTGGATGGATACAACCCTAACGCGGGGTTTTACGTTAATTCAATCAAAGGGTACTGGTTTGGAACAGGAACTTATTGGCAAATAGGTGGTGCAAGGGGCGGTGGAGCTAACCTTCAAAGCATCGTTCTGGTTTTAAAACCGGACAATGCGAGCAATCCAGTTAACTGGCAATTTAATGCGAACGGACAGGCAGTAGGGACGTGGGTAAACAGTTCAGACCGGAGAATCAAAGATAATATTAACGTTATTCCTGACCCACTGGAGGCGATGAATAAACTCAGAGGCTATTCCTGGCGTCGTCTTGATTCAGGTGCAACGGGTTTTGGTTTTATTGCTCAGGATGTTCAGAAAGTATTTCCTGAGGCCGTGCACAGTTTTGGACAAACCATGACGATGGAGGATGGCTCCGAAGTTAAAGATGTCCTTTCAGTCGATACAACGGGTGTTTCCGCAGCGCTTCATCATGAGGCTATTCTCGCATTAATGGAAAAAGTTGAAGAGTTAACCCTGAAAGTGGAAGCGCTTCAGTCTGGAAGCTGAAAAAGCCGCCGCCCGTCTTATGCAAGAACGGGCGGCGGCTGGTTGATCAGTGTTCATGCCAAGCTACCGAAGTGTATTTTACTTCAAATGCATTTTGCTATCTCTTTTCTCAATATGTCTGGTTTTCCATTCAGAATAATCCCTCAATAACCATCTAGACATTCTGCCAAACTTTATCGGAGCGGGGAATTCCCCGTTATTTATGAGTTTGTAGAAGTAACGGGCTGTAAAGCCTGAGTCATTTGTCATGTAAAGCATGTCGATGAAAGAATCATCAGAAAGGTTAGTTCTTGCTTTGGGCATCATGCATATATTTCCTTTAGTCGTGGACTTTTTGAAAATGTGCGGAGGTAAAAATTAACCTTACCGCTATTTATCCTCCCTTGATGCTCGAACTTTTTCAGTGATCCACGCTTCCACTTCTGTTGATACCCACCTTACGGAACTGCCTATCTTGATAGAGTTTGGGAACTCACCCGCATTCATCTACTTGTAAATAGCCGTTTTTTTGAACCCAACAGTGCGGCAAACCTCTTTCAGGCCCATCAAATATATGCTCAACTGTCGTCTTCCTCGTTTAAAATTGTGTGTAGGTTATGGAATATCAAACAGTTCGAATAGAGCCTAATAAATGGGTTACTGAGTCTTTACTGATGGCGATCACGGGCCTCACAAAGAACGCTATCAGATCTGCACGGGAAAAATCATGGATGGAGGGAAGGGAGTATCGACACTATTCAGGCGATTGTCAGCCTAAGGATAACAGTCCGATAATGTATAATCGGTTAGAAGTCGATGCCTGGGTTGAGAGACAAAAACCTGCCGTTCCACGTCAACGCAAATGACGTTGGTTGGACAGGAAACACTCTACTGAAAGTGCGAATGTTTCTGGTATAGCTTTGCTCGTTTGCATTTGGGGGTATTATTGGGGGTGCATCTCATTTTCTTAACATGTTTTTATATTTAAAATCATAAAATTGCACACTTAGTTTCAATCCTACAGGGGCCATTTGATCCCAGTAATCCCCAGTCTCCATCGCCAAACTTGAACTGAAACATATCCCTGCTTAACTCAATGGTGATTAATCCTGTGATGAGGGCTCACCCATGGCATATGTCGACAAAGCGCTTCGGTTTAATCCTGCCTCACCTGTCTTTCAGGAAAATCTTCATGACGTCTATCACCATATGCGAAACCACCAGCCGGTGACGCGAATCGGGAAAACATGGGTGCTTACCCGCTATCAGGACGTGTATCAGGCAATGAAGGAGCGTGCGTTCGTCTCTTCAGGTATCCCTGAAGATGTGCATGCTGCGCTGGAAAAAGAGTCTTTTAACCTTCCGCCTCGGCTTCGGGATCTTCTTTACGGCATTGTCCTTTTTGAGGAGGGCAGTGTTCATCGCATTCACCGTCAGGCTCTGCAGGCCCTGTTTACCGGCGAATCCTGGGGGGCATTAACCCAACTCATTTCACACGAATCACATTCATTGGTAGCCGCTTTACCCACAATTCGCCCGTTTGACGGAATTCGCGAGATTGCGGCGCCGCTATGGGGGAAGGTTTTCACCGCGTGGCTTAACCTGCCTCAGGCGCAACAGGAGGTGGTGGAGCAAGAGAAAAGTGCCATCAGGCTATTGCTGGATCCCAGCGCCATCGACCGTGAGGGGCTTCAGAGGCTGATTAAAGCGCTATCCCGTCTGGATGATAGTTTTCGCCAGCTTGCACAGGCGCACAGAGAAGGTTACGACTCGCTGTTTTATCGCAGCCTGCTGAAAGGATATGGCGGACAGGAGGATGCGCTTTATGAGCGGTTTAGCACGGACTGCGTCACGATGCTTATCGGCGGCAGTGAAACCAGCGAAGCATTAACCGGAAACCTGCTCTATATGCTGGCACTGCATCCGGAATTGCAGGCGGGTGTCAGAAATAACACGCTGCGGATGAAAGAGATGGTAAGCGAAACGATGCGCTTTGAATCCCCGCTTCAAATGGGCAGGCGGAAGGTTGCGGCTCCTGTGCACTTTCTGGGGCGTGAACTGAAGGCCGGGGATAACGTATTGCTTTGCCTTGGCTCCGCCAACCGGGATGAACGCGTATTTGAAGAGGCGTCGCGCTTTATTCCGGGTAGAAAGAATGCACAGCGACAGCTGGGATTTGGTGCAGGGGTGCACCAGTGCATCGGGCAGCTGCTGGCACAGTTTCAGGCTGAAAACCTGGCGACGGCCTTGAACAAGCGAGGGATTATCGCTCTTGACGGCGAGGCGAAATGGTCGAATAGAAGCCTGATCCTGAGAACGCTGGAGACACTTCCGCTTAAGATCGACTAGTGCCATAACAGGACGATGACATGAAGGGAATCATTTTTTTCTTATGCCCTGCGGCCTGGAACTTTTTATTCTTTTCTTTTCGTTTAAATAACGGATTAATAAATAGAGTGCTAATTATCTTTTATTAGCGCCGCCCTTAAGGATTTCTTAATCTATATTTTCGTCCATTCTTAATTCTGGTTTTTTATCATTTTAAATTCCATAAAAAAGAAATTTTACACTTTTACGCGTAAACTGGATTGATACTAATTATCATTAGCGTTGTTGTATGCTTTAATCCTGTCCCACAAAGCTATGAGTTGTTAATCCCGTTGGTCTATAAAGGATATCTTCATGAATTCTCGCCTGCTGTCCTGCTTCTCGCTTGCCTTGTTGTCTTCATCCCTTTTCCTTTCCACACAATCAGTTGCCGCCGATAACAACGAAGGTATCGTTGTTTATAACGCGCAGCACGAAAACCTGGTGAAGTCGTGGGTTGACGGTTTTACTAAAGAAACCGGCATTAAAGTCACTCTGCGTAACGGCGATGACAGCGAACTGGGTAACCAGCTGGTTCAGGAAGGCAGCGCGTCCCCGGCAGACGTGTTCCTGACGGAAAACTCGCCGTCAATGGTGCTGGTGGATAATGCCAACCTGTTTGCGCCGCTGGATGCAGACACCCTGAAGCAGGTACCGGCAGAGTATCGTCCGGCCCACGGTCGCTGGATCGGCATTGCCGCCCGCAGCACCGTATTCGTCTATAACCCGGCGAAGCTGAACGAACAGCAGCTGCCTAAATCGCTGATGGATCTTGCAAAACCCGAGTGGAAAGGCCGCTGGGCGGCATCACCGTCAGGCGCGGATTTCCAGGCCATCGTGAGCGCGATGCTGGCCCTGAAAGGCGAAAAGGCCACCCTGGAATGGCTGAAGGCGATGAAAGCCAATTTCGTTGCCTATAAAGGCAACAGCACCGTGATGAAGGCAGTCAATGCCGGCCAGATTGATGGCGGCGTGATTTATCACTACTACCGCTTTGTCGATCAGTCCAAAACCGGTGAAAACAGCAAAAA
Source organism: Enterobacter sp. 3U4 (assembly GCF_057224565.1). Lineage (NCBI taxonomy): Bacteria > Pseudomonadati > Pseudomonadota > Gammaproteobacteria > Enterobacterales > Enterobacteriaceae > Enterobacter > Enterobacter sp. 3U4. The sequence goes on along the minus strand of NZ_CP136665.1, from coordinate 2,807,368 downwards.
CACCCAGCTCTACTACTTCAAACACCAGGATCCGGGCGCGTTCGTAAGCCTCTCCGGCGGTGGCGTGCTGGCGTCCAGCAAACACAAAGCGCAGGCGCAGGCCTTCATCAAATACATTACCGGTAAAGAAGGTCAGGAAAGTCTGCGTACCAACAATGCCTTTGAGTATGCAGTGGGCGTGAACGCGGCCTCCAACCCGAAACTGGTCCCGCTGAAAGATCTTGATGCGCCGAAAGTTGAACCTTCAACGCTCAACGGTAAAAAAGTTATCGAGCTGATGACGCAAGCCGGTCTGCTGTGATCCTGAGAGTGAAGTGAACGTCTTATGTCTGGTCTGAGTCTCGACATCGGAAAAAACAGAGTGCAGGAGCCTGCCCGCAGGCGTCCTGCACTCCCGATGGTTGCGTTAGCTGTGTTGTTTTCATTAATGGCGCTTCTGCCTTTGGGTTTTATCATTGCCATTGGCATTGAGACCGGCTGGGAAACCATTAAGGCGCTGGTGTTTCGCCCGCGTGTTGCTGAGCTGCTCAGCAACACGCTGTGGCTGACGGCTTTAGCGGTTCCGCTGTGCATCGTGACGGGCGTAGCGATAGCCTGGCTCACAGAGCGCACGCAGCTTGCCGGGCGAGGGATCTGGTCTGCTCTGGCGGTCGCCCCGCTGGCGATCCCCGCGTTTGTGCAAAGCTATGCATGGGTGAGCGTTGTCCCGTCCATGCATGGGCTTTCCGCAGGGGTGTTCCTCTCGGTTCTTGCCTACTATCCGTTTATCTATATGCCGGTTGCGGCGGTGCTGCGTCGCCTTGACCCGACGCTCGAAGATGTCGCCGCTTCGCTCGGCACCCCGCCGTGGCGGGTCTTTTTCCGCGTGGTGCTGCCCCAGCTCAAGCTGGCTATCTGCGGCGGCGCGCTGCTGGTGGCGCTGCACCTGCTGGCGGAATATGGTCTGTACGTGATGATCCGCTTTGATACCTTTACCACGGCAATCTATGACCAGTTTCAGTCTACCTTCAGCGGCCCGGCAGCGAACATGCTGGCGGGCGTGCTGGCGTTATGCTGCCTGGCTATCTTAGTGCTGGAAGGCGTGACGCGCGGAAAAGCACGCTACGCGCGCATTGGCGCCGGGGCCGCGCGGGAACAGAAACGCTGGCCGCTGAAGCCTGCGGCCGCCGCGCTGGGGCAGCTGTTTTTCATCGTGCTGATCGTGCTGGCGCTGGGCGTGCCGTTAATTGTCCTGTGTCGCTGGATTTGGCTTGGCGGTGTGGAAAACTGGATGAGCGCCGATCTCTGGCACTCGCTGCGCCAGACGCTGATGCTCGGCGTGGGCGGCGCGCTGCTGACGACGGCGTGCGTGATCCCCATCGCGTGGCTCGGTATCCGTTATCCGCACCGTATCTTCCGGATGCTGGAAGGGTGCATCTATATCACCAGTTCACTGCCGGGCATTGTCACGGCGCTGGCGCTGGTCACCGTCACCATTCATTACGCCCGCCCCATTTACCAGACGGAAATAACCCTGTTTCTTGCCTACCTGCTGATGTTTATGCCCCGTGCGCTCATCAACCTGCGGGCGGGAATTGCGCAGGCACCGGTTGAGCTGGAAAACGTGGCGCGCAGCCTTGGCAGCACGCCCGCGAAGGCGCTCTGGAGCGTCACGATGCGCCTGGCCGCGCCGGGAGCGGCGGCGGGTGCCGCGCTGGTTTTCCTCGGCGTCAGCAACGAGTTGACCGCCACGCTGTTGCTCTCTCCCCTGGGCACCCGCACGCTCTCCACCGGATTCTGGGCGCTGACCAGCGAAATTGACTATGTGGCTGCGGCGCCTTACGCGATGCTGATGATCCTGATTTCACTCCCGCTGACCGCCATTCTCTATATGCAGTCGAAAAAAATTGCAGGGCTATGACATGCTTGAATTAACCGCCATTTCTAAATCGTTTGCTGATGTGCAGGTGCTCGACAGCTTAAACCTGAGCGTTGCGCCGGGGAGCAGGACGGCGATTGTCGGGCCGTCCGGGTCAGGGAAAACCACGCTGCTGCGTATTCTTGCCGGGTTTGAGACGCCCGACACCGGACGTATTGTCATGCAGGGAAGAACGCTGTTTGATGAAAACCGTTTTGTCCCTGCCCACCTGCGCGGGATCGGTTTTGTGCCTCAGGAGGGTGCGCTGTTCCCGCACCTCAATGTTGCAGATAACATTGCCTGGGGGCTGGACGGGACCCGCCACGACAAGCGCCAGCGCGTTGAGGCGCTGATGGAGATGGTCTCGCTGGACAGGCAGCTCGCAACACACTGGCCCCACGAGATTTCCGGCGGACAGCAGCAGCGCGTGGCGCTTGCCCGTGCGCTGGCCCAGCGTCCTTCACTGATGCTGCTGGATGAGCCATTCTCGGCTCTCGATACCGGCCTGCGCGCGATGACGCGTAAGGCAACGGCCGATCTGCTGGCCGAAGCGGGCGTTGCCTCGATTCTGGTCACCCACGATCAGAACGAAGCGTTGTCCTTTGCCACACAGGTTGCCGTCATGCGTTCCGGACGCTTCACGCAGGTCGGTACGCCTTATGACGTCTACACCCGTCCGGTTGACGAAGAGACCGCGCTGTTTCTTGGCGATGCGCTGCTCCTGCCTGCGCAACTCACCGCGGGCTACGCCCTTTGCGCCCTGGGTGAGGTGCCCACGGACAACGCGCAGGCGACAGGGCAGGGCAGAGTGATGCTGCGCCCGGAGCAACTGAGCGTGACGGCATGTGCCCCACATGAAAGCCCGATCTCAATTCTTGATGTGGACTTTACCGGCCACCTGTCGACGCTCACCCTCGGGCTCGCCGGGCAGCACGAGCCCGTGACCCTGAAGACCGTCAGCCAGCCAGGATGGAACCCGGGCACGGCGGTACGCATTGATATTGCTGGCGTCGCGCGTGTATTCGAATATTCTTAATATTCGTTAGTAATTTCATGCAACGGGTTGTTATAAAACAATTTTCCTGAACGTATGGCATTTCCTGAGATTCTCTACCATGCTCATAAAACCTCACCACACTGCGTGAGGTTTTTCGTAGTTGCTGATTAATCTCAAGGAAAAAGGTTATGAAAAAGACGACTGCTATTTTGTTGGGAACGGCGTTACTGTTTACAACCAATGCTTTTGCTGCTCAGCTGCTCACTAAAAGCGAGTTCAAAAAAGTTGCATCTCAATATAAAAAAATCGGTACGGTAAACACCTCGAATGAAGTATCGGTGGATGATGCGAAAAAAGAACTGATTGAGAAAGCCGATAAGAAAGGCGCGGATGTCCTGGTGCTCACGTCTGGGAACACAAACAATAAAATTCACGGTACGGCCAATATCTACAAGAAAAAATAACGTCACTGCAGCCACCCCCGAAACGGGGTGGTTGTTCCTCACCCTGTCTACCCCCCTCGTCTTGTTGTTCGCGGTTACGCTTGCTAACACATAGATAATGCGTATAGTTCTCATTTGCATTGCTACCAATACATTCTAAGGCCCGACAACGGGTCATTTTTGCGCGCACTTTCAAATGGGTTAACGATGAACAACACCAATATACACAAGACGCTGCTGGCGCTTGCCGTTGGCGCGGTGACGCATTCCGCCTTCGCGGCGGACGATCAAAAAGAGGACACACTCGTCGTCCAGGCTGCACCAGCAAGCGATTTCAAACCCGGTGGTGACCAGCTGGTTCCGGCCTTCCTTGACGGGCAGGTGGCGAACGGCGGGCGCATGGGGATGCTGGGCCAGCAGAACGCCATGGACGTGCCGTTCAACATCATCAGCTACACCTCGAAGCTGGTGGAAGATCAGCAGGCGAAAACCATTGCCGATGTCGTCGCGAACGACGCGGGCGTGCAGTTCGTTCAGGGGTACGGAAACAGCGCGGAAACCTACCGCATCCGCGGCCTGAAGTTTGACGGTGACGACATGACCTTTGGCGGTCTGTCCGGCGTGCTGCCGCGGCAGGTAGTAGATACCCAGATGGTCGATCGCATCGAGATCTTCAAAGGCGCCAACTCGCTGATGAACGGCGCGGCGAGCTCCGGCGTGGGCGGGATGATCAACCTTGAGCCAAAACACGCGGGCGAACTTCCGCAGGCGAAAGTGGGCGTCGACTACACCTCAGATTCTCAGATTGGCACCACGCTGGATGCGGGACGTCGCTACGGCGACAACGACCAGTTCGGCGCGCGGGTGAACCTGGTCCATCGCGAAGGGGAAACCGGCATACCGAACGATCGCCGCCGCACCACGCTGCTCTCTACCGGCCTAGATTACAGCGGTGACCGCTTCCGCACCTCGCTGGATCTCGGCTATCAGAAGAAAACCTTCCACGGCAGCCCGACCAGCGTCAATATTTCCGCGGTGGATTTCGTGCCCGAGCCGCCGAAAAACGATCGCAACTTCTCGCAGAAGTGGGCCTACAGCAACATCGAAAACGAGTTCGGGATGTGGCGCAGCGAGTACGACATCACCGACGGCTGGACCGCCTATACCGGCCTGGGCGCGCAGCACGCGCATGAGGAAGGGATCTACAGCGCGCCGAAGCTGGTCGATAAAAGCGGTAAGGCAACGGTCAGCCGTCTGGATACCAACCGCATCAGCGACGCCGTCAGCGGCATGGCGGGCATTCGCGGTAACTTTGATACCGGTTTTATCTCGCACAAGGTCAACGTCGGCTACTCGGCGATGACCAAAAACGAAAAGATCGCGTGGAAAATGTCGGCGGCGAAGGATAACCCGACCACCAACATCTATCACAACACCGGGGTCGATATGCCGGACAGCACCAACTTCAACGGATCTGGCGGAAAGTACAGCGACCCGCTGACCAGCGGACGTACCAGAACCCAGGGCTGGCTGTTGAGCGATACCCTGGGCGTGCTGGACGACAAACTGCTGTTCACCGCGGGCGCGCGCCACCAGAAAGTGGTCATTCGCGGGTATAACAAAATTACCGGTGCGGAAAACGCGGCAGACGGCTTCGACGGCAGCCGATGGATGCCAACCTACGGCGTGGTCTACAAGCCGTGGGAGGAAATCTCCCTCTATGCTAACCATACCGAAGCGCTGCAGCCGGGCAAAACCGCGCCTAATACCGCCACCAACTACGGCCAGAGCACCGGTATCGTTCACTCTAAGCAGAACGAAGTGGGCGTGAAGGCGGACTTTGGCCGCGTGGGCGGATCGCTTGCGCTGTTTGAAATCAAGATGCCGTCGGCGATCCTTGACGACAACGGTCACTACGGCCTGGACGCCGAGCAGCGTAACCGCGGCGTGGAGCTGAACGTCTTCGGCGAGCCCCTGCTGGGGATGCGTTTGAACGCCAGCGCCACCTGGCTGCAGGCCGAACTGACCAAAACCAAAAATGGTGTGAATCAGGGTAACGATGCGATCGGTATTCCGAACTTTTACGCCGTGCTGGGCGCAGAGTACGACATCAAGCCGATTGATGGCCTGACCGCCACCGCCCGCGTGAACCACTCCGGCGCGCAGTACGCTGACCTGGCAAACACCAAAAAGCTGGACAGCTACACCACGCTGGATCTGGGGATGCGCTATCGCTTCGCGGTGAACCACAATGCAAACCAGATGACCGTGCGCGCAGGCATCGACAACGTGACCAATGAAAACTACTGGGCCAGCGTGGACGATTCCGGTACCTATATTACGCAGGGCGAAACGCGGACCTTTAAGGTCTCGGTTGGCTACGCGTTTTAAGCGTTCCATCTCGTTATCCGGGGCAGGGATGCCCCAATCCCTTGCTACCTCCAGCATGAAGTGTTAAAACGTGCCCCTTCTAAAAAAGAGACAGGGGTAGGACGTGAAAGACGCGTCATCCGCTTCAGGCCATGGTAGCGCTGAAGCCTCGTCGGATCAGAATCCGACGCTGCAACGTGGTTTGCAAAATCGACATATTCAGTTAATTGCCCTTGGCGGCGCAATCGGTACCGGGCTGTTTCTCGGCATCGGCCCCGCTATTCAGATGGCTGGCCCGGCGGTGCTGCTGGGTTACGGTATCGCCGGGATTATCGCCTTCCTGATCATGCGCCAGCTTGGCGAGATGGTCGTTGAAGAGCCGGTTTCAGGCTCCTTCGCGCACTTTGCTTATAAATACTGGGGCCCGTTTGCCGGCTTCCTCTCCGGCTGGAACTACTGGGTCATGTTCGTGCTGGTGGGGATGGCGGAGCTGACCGCCGCAGGCATTTACATGCAGTACTGGCTGCCGGATGTCCCGACGTGGATCTGGGCGGCGGCCTTCTTCATCATCATTAACGCCGTTAACCTCGTCAACGTGCGCCTGTATGGCGAAACCGAGTTCTGGTTTGCACTGATCAAGGTGCTGGCGATTATCGGTATGATCGGCTTTGGCCTGTGGCTGCTGTTCTCCGGCCACGGCGGCGAGCGGGCCACTATCGACAACCTGTGGCAGCACGGCGGCTTCCTGGCAACCGGCTGGAAAGGGCTGATTCTCTCCCTGGCGGTGATCATGTTCTCCTTCGGTGGATTAGAGCTGATTGGCATTACCGCTGCCGAAGCGCGCGACCCGCATAAAAGCATTCCAAAAGCGGTCAACCAGGTGGTGTACAGGATTCTGCTGTTCTATATCGGCTCGCTGGTGGTGCTGCTGGCGCTCTATCCGTGGGTGGAAGTGAAGTCCGACAGCAGCCCGTTCGTGATGATTTTCCACGATCTGAACAGCAACGTGGTCGCCTCCGCGCTGAACTTCGTCATTCTTGTTGCATCGCTGTCGGTCTATAACAGCGGCGTATACTCCAACAGCCGCATGCTGTTTGGCCTCTCCGTACAGGGCAACGCGCCGAAGTTCCTCACCCGCGTCAGCCGTCGCGGCGTGCCGGTGAATTCCTTGTTCCTTTCCGGTGCTATCACCTCGCTGGTGGTGCTGATTAACTATCTGCTGCCGAAAGAGGCCTTTGGCCTGCTGATGGCGCTGGTTGTCGCCACGCTGCTGTTAAACTGGATTATGATCTGCCTGGCGCACCTGCGCTTTCGCGCCGCGATGCGCCGCAAGGGGCGAGAGACGCAGTTCAAAGCGCTGCTGTACCCGGCGGGGAACTACATCTGTATCGCTTTCCTGGGGCTGATTCTGGTGCTGATGTGCACCATGGATGAGATGCGTCTCTCGGCGATGCTGCTGCCGGTGTGGGTTATCTTCCTGTTTGTGACGTTCAAGCTTTCCCGCAAAAAGTAGCACGCTTTTCACCCTCTCCCTGTGGGAGAGGGCGGGGGGGGGAGGGCACCAGACTGCACCTGCCTTTTCGCCCGGAGGTGCTTCGCTTACCGGGCCTACAAAAAGATTATCTGGCGACAACACCCGATAGGGCGCGAATATCGTTCCCGGTCGGGGACTGGTGAATACGCAGCCCAAATTCATCTACCACCGCGAAAATATGGTCGAAGATGTCGGCCTGAATCTCCTCATATTCTGCCCAGACTACCGTGTTGGTGAAGGCATATATTTCAATCGGCAAACCATTCGCGTCAGGCGCTAGCTGACGCACCATCAGCGTCATATCTTTACGAATGCGCGGGTGGTTGCGCAGATATTCATTCAGGTAGGCGCGGAAGGTGCCAATATTGGTCATTTTACGCAGATTTAATACCGATTCCCCTTCACCGTTCTTCTGATTCCACAGGCTTATTTCCTCATGTCTCGCGGCCAGATAGGGCTTCAGCAGTTTCGCCTGAATGAGTTTCTGCTGTTCCTGCTCGTCGAGAAAATGAATGCTGGTGGTATCAATGTTCAGGCTGCGCTTAATGCGTCGCCCGCCGGAGGCCGACATGCCGCTCCAGTTGATAAAGGCGTCGGAGACCAGCGCCCACGTCGGAATGGTTGTAATCGTATTATCGAAATTGCGCACTTTCACGGTGGTCAGGCCGATGTCCGTCACCGTGCCGTTGGCACCGTATTTCGGCATCTCCAGCCAGTCGCCGAGCTTGAGCATATCGTTGGCGGAAAGCTGAATCCCCGCCACCAGTCCCAGTATCGGGTCTTTAAACACCAGCATCAGAACGGCGGCCATGGCGCCCAGACCGCTTATCAGAATCGCCGGGGACTGACCAATCAGCAGGGAGATAATCAGTATTCCCACCAGGATGGCGCTCACCAGCTTGATGCCCTGGAAAATCCCTTTCAGCGGCAGCTGTGATGCGGTGGCCATTTTCTGCGACAGATTGAAAATCACGTCCAGCAGCGAGAAGAAGGAGAGCAGGGCATACACCATCACCCACAGCTTCGCGCAGGTGGTGAGTATTTCCGCCGCTTCGCTGCCTTTTTGCAGCCACAGTACCGCCTGGACGTTGACAATTATCCCCTGCAGGGTAAAGGCCAGACGGTGAAATAGTTTATTCTGGGTGATGATCTGCAGCCATAAATGGCTGCTGGCCTGCGCGCGTTTTTCGAAAGCGCGAAGCACGCCTTTGTGCAGAATAAAATGAACGATGATGGCGGTAAGAAAAATAATACCAAAGATAATCACTAAAGAGGTGGTGTGATTAATTTCAATGCCTAACTCTTCAACCTGAGCAATCAATTCCTGCATAACGTCTCCTGTATTTTTGCAGCCCCATAATGGCGGCTGCGGATCTATTATGCAAATTCACGGTCTTATTTGGTGGCCTGGCAGACCTTCACCACCGGCAGGCACAGGCTATGGCGGATGCGCAGCGTCGCCAGGGCAAGCACCACCATCATCGCCGTTTCCACCATCAGGAAGACGTTAACCGCCTGGGTGTAATCCCCGTGATGGTTCAGCAGCGCGTGCAGCAAAATCGCGCCAAAAATGGCCGGGCCAAGCCCCAGCGCGGCCTGCTGCAGGGTGCTTAAAATAGCGCTCGCGGCTCCCGCATCGTCAGGCTGGATGTCGCGCATCCCGATGCGGTAGAAGCTGTTCACGATCAGCGCCTGCCCGTAGCCCACCAGTCCGGTGGCGGGCGCCAGCGTCAGGGCGGTATTCTCCATGCCCCAGACGCGGAACGTGGCGATCAGCGCCAGCAGGCCGGTAATCTGGATTGCCAGACCCGTCAGCAGGATGGTGCTGGTGCTGTAGCGGGCAATCAGCCGCGGCGCGAACCATGCCGAAATAAAGTAGGTCACACCGAGGGCGATAAAACTGTTCCCGGACTGCCAGGGAGCCATCCCCAGGCCGGTTTGCATGGTGAGCGCCATACAGAACATAAATCCGGACCAGACGCTGAAAAAGAGCATCGCAATCAGTATGCCAAAGCGTACGCTGCGAAGCGCAAGCAGGCGCGGCGGGATCAGCGGGTGGGCATTCTCACGCTCTTTTTTGCGCGCATTCAGCGCCATCAGCCAGGCCAGCGGGATAAGGGCGAGAAGCATAACCTTTAGCGGCCAGGACCAGTGCCACTGCGGACCGAGCGCCATCGGAAACAGCAGACAGCAAAGCATGATGGCCAGCAGCACGGTACCCGGCCAGTCGATGCGTGACGGCGTCTCGCGACGGGTTTCCGGTACGAAGCGGCGGCTCAGCGCCAGCACCACCAGACAAATCGGCACGTTGATAAAGAAGGCGTTACGCCAGCCCAGCCCGGCGATATCCGCCGATACCAGCCAGCCGCCGCCCATCTGCCCGACGATAAACGCAATCCCGCCGATGCCGCCGAACAGGCTGATGGCTTTTGCATGCGCCGTACCTTTGAGCGTCACGTGCAGCGTGGCAAGAATTTGCGGCATGATCAGTGCGGCACCCGCGCCCTGAACGATGCGCGCGGCGAGCAGTTGTTCAATGTTCCCCGCCATTCCGCACAGCAGCGAGGCCAGGCCAAAGCTCGCCACGCCCCACATGAACAGACGGCGACGGCCAAAGTTATCCCCCAGCTTGCTGCCGAGCGCGAGGCAGACGGCAAAGGCCACGCCGTAGAGCGCGACGATGAGCTCCAGTTCAGTGGCGGTAGCGTGCAGTGAATGGGTAATGGCATCCAGCGCCACGTTGGTGATTGAGGTATCAATCATCGGCAGCATCTGGCCGGTTAACAGCAATATCAGGCCAGCGCGACCCGGTGAAACAACTGACGTTTTCATGGTAACTCCATTGCGTCATTCAACAGATGGTCGTAGCATCTACCATCAGATAAACGGGTACCAGTTCTTGCTTATACTGGTACTGGCACTACCATGCAGGGGGAATTATGGCGCTGATGTCTGAACCCGTCGTCTCACTTCAGGATGACACCCGAAAACAGCTCGGGGCATTTTTACGCGCCCGACGTGAAAGCCTCGATCCGCAGTGTCTCGGCTTGCCGCGCAGCGGTCGTCGCCGCACGCCGGGTCTGCGCCGGGAAGAGGTGGCGATGCTCGCTGACGTGGGCGTGACCTGGTACACCTGGCTTGAGCAGGGCAGGGACGTCAATCCGTCCAGCGCGGTGATGGCGGCCGTGGCAAAAGCGCTGCAATGCACCCCAACTGAAGCCCGGCATCTGTTTGTGTTAGCGGGTTTGCCGCCGGGTGAAGCGCCGCAGGCGGTCTGCTGCGAAGGCATCAGCGAAGGCACCCGACGCCTGCTGGATACGCTGATGCCGAAACCCGCCAGCATTCAGAAACCCAATTTCGACATCGTGGCGTGGAACGACAGCTTTGGGCATCTGATGGGTGTCGATTTCAATGAAATCCCGCCGGAAGATCGTAACTGTATTTATCTGTTCCTCACGCATCCGGCGTGGCGCGCGCGCCTCGGCAGACGCGACGACGTGCTGCCCATTTTTGTCTCCTATTTCCGGGCTGCGATGGCTGAACACCGGGGGGACCCGCTGTGGGAGGCCAAACTGGCGCGTTTCTTTGCGGTGTCCGAAGAGTTTAAAAACCTGTGGCACCAGCGTAACGACGTGCGCGGCGTGGAGAACCAGCTCAAGCTGTTTACCCATCCCGAGCTGGGGGATTTTACGCTGCAGCAGATGTACTGGTACTCCGCGCCGCGAAACGGGTCGCGTCTGCTGGTGTATCTGCCGGTGGATGAGGCCGGGGAGCGGGCGATGGAATGGCTGGCGGCGCAGGGGAAGTAGTTTTTTTGCGAGGGGCTTTCAGGGAGTAAGAGCCGATTCTGCTGAGTGGATGAGACAGGTGTAAGGTGGGGTTTAACGTAAACCCGTCGACTGAATCGACATCATTTCGATGAGGTGTTAAGTCGTCTATACTCTCGCCATGAGCAACCACTATGTCGCCACTGATGATTGATTCCGCAGATTTCAGCCAAAAATTAGGCCTTATCTCCCGAAACGTCGAACATACTGAAGCGTTTCTTGCGCGGGGTACGGTGGATTTTCATCTGCCCGGATTTATGCTGCCTGCAGGATATCGTCTGTTAAAATCGCGCTACGGCGATGAATATCGCCTTGTCACCACCGACGAAGGAAAACCTTATACGGCGTATGCCGTTAAGTTGACGTTTCATAAAGAAATTACCTTTCCCCACGGGGCTGCGACACAGGTCATGGTGTGGCGTACGCCGCGCGCTGTCCATCAGCGGGTAATCAGTGGATTACCCCAATCCTTCTTCCAGTGGGTGTTGAGCGAATACGACATTGTGGTTTCCGACAGCGAACAAACCGGTGATGGACAGCGGTTTTGGTTACGCATGATCGACTGGGCGTTCAGCATGAATTATCAGATAAGCGTGGCGGACGGTACGGTAGGTGAAGAATGGCACTTAACGCCGGTGAGTTCATATGCCGAACTGGAAGAACGCTGGATTGCGTTTGCCTGGGGACACGATCGTGACGTGCATCCGCATCGCAGGTTAGTCATCAGTAAAGCGTAACGGGCCGCACAGAGCGGCCCGTTTTGTTTAGCACTCAGTCACAATCGTGCTCAGCGGCAGGCGGGATTTCGGCAGCGTGGCGTTGAAATCTTCCACGCTGTGATGCCCAACCGGAACCACCACCAGGCTGGTGAAGCCCTTCTCTTTCAGGCCAAACTCTTCGTCGAGAATAGCGGCGTCGAAACCTTCGATCGGTACCGCGTCCAGGCCCATTGCGCCAACGCCCAGCAGGAAGTTGCCGACGTTCAGGTAAACCTGCTTCGCCATCCACTGGTCGTCATCTTTCAGATCCACGCGGTGCATGTCGGCGAAATAGGTGCGGCCCTTGTGGTTCGCGGCTTTGGCTTCCGGGGTGTTGAAGCGACCGTCGGCTTCTTCCTGATCGACAACGCGTTCCAGCCAGGCATCGTCCATCGCGGTTTTCGCGCAGAACACCACCACGTGAGAGGCATCCAGGATTTTGCGTTCGTTGAACACATAGGTGCCCGCCGCGGATTTCGCCACGCGCGCTTTTCCTTCCTCGGTGCTGGCCACAATGAAGTGCCACGGCTGGGAGTTGGTGCTGGACGGGCTGTACTGCAGCAGGGTTTTGATTTTTTCCGCTTCTTCAGCGGTCAGTTTTTTGCTTGCGTCGAACGCCTTGGTGGAGTGGCGTTTCAGCGCAACAGAAATGATATCCATAACAACTCCTGATGATCAAATTCGCCCGCGTGCGGGCGCGAAAGGTGAGCAGATTACAGCGGCACGCGGAAAAAGATAAGGGCAATTCGAGCGTTTAATCTGTTCGTCTCAGACGAACAATCAGACCGGCCGGATCCACTTCTGGTCTTTTTTCGGCAGCTTATCCACCACCAGATGCCAGGAATCATTGATGAGATCGGTAACCAGTTCCGGGGTCACGTCGTCAGTGCCGTAAAGGGAAATCCAGTGCTTTTTACTCAGATGGTAGCCGGGTTCTATCCCGCGGTAGATCTGCTGGTTTAAGAGAGATTTCTCCGGGTCTGACTTCAGGCTGACGTGCGGCCGCCCGTGTGCGACGGCCACAATCATGAAAATTTTTCCACCCACTTTGAACACGTCAAACTCCGGCCCGAACGGCCAGCAGTGTTCGGTGAACGGCAGCTCCAGCGCAACGCGTTTTGCGTGCTCCTGCAACGTTTTACTGTCCATCGTTCTCTTCCTGGGCAAGCCCGCGCCACATCACCTCAAATCCGAGCGCTTTAAAATCAACGGCGCGGGACGGGTCGCGGGTGGCAAATTCCATCGTACTTTCGGCCAGCGATAAGAAAAGCGCATCGCCAAACGTTTTAAATTCATCAGACATAAACACCTGACGCACCGAGCGGCGGCAGAGTTCATGCAGCTCCGGAAACATCTCTTTCACCGCCTGTTCCGTTTCGGTGCTCAGCTTTTCACTGACGCCAATCTGGCGGATCGCCGCATGAGCAACCGGGTTACGAATACCCCAGTCCACATAGCTGTTCCAGATATTGCGGGTATGTTCTTTAGGTAGCGTGATGGTGCGATCGAGGTTCGCCAGCATGGTCTGGCAGAGATCCTGCTTCAGATGAAGATAGAGGGCATTCAGCAGATCGTCTTTCGTAGCAAAGTAGCGGAACAGGGTGCCTTCGGCGACGCCCGCCTTACGGGCAATGAGCGCCGTTGAGGCGGCAATACCTGACTGTGCAAATGCCGCCGTTGCGGCTTCCAGTAAGGCCTGTTTTTTATCTTCACTCTTCGGACGTGCCACTAAATTTTTCCTCCTGTCAATTATAAAAACCCTGATTGAAACACGTGCTTTGACACGCTGCAACGCGGAATGTCAAAGATCGAAAACGTCTTGACGACTTTATCATCATATCTATAATGAGTGCTTACTCACTCATAATCAAGTTTACCCTGCGCACGCTATCGGATGGGGCGCGTTTTCGGGTCAGGATATGAAAAAACCTCTCTTCATCTGCGTGGTGTTAATCATGATTATTGCTTCAGCCGCGAGTTTACCGTTTGTTCTGAATGCCGGATTCGGCCAGCCGCCGCAGGGTGAACGACTCACTGAAGTGGAGGCCTCCCCACAGTATCACGAGGGGAAATTCCACAATACGCTGCCGACGCCGGGTTATAACGGCGATAAAAATATGCTGGTCGCAATGTGGGAGTTTCTGACCAAAAAAACCGAAAACGCCCGCCCGGCCCAGCCGCTGCCGCTGGTGAAAACCGATCTTGCGAGCCTGCCGCTGGAGCAGGACACCCTGGTGTGGCTTGGTCACTCCTCGTGGTATCTGCAGCTCGCGGGTAAACGGATCCTGATTGACCCGGTGCTTGGCAACTATGCCGCGCCGTTCTCGTTCCTCAATAAGGCCTTTGCCGGCGAGTATCCGTGGCGCGCGGAACGCATGCCGGAGATCGACCTGCTGATTATCTCGCACGATCACTACGATCATCTGGATTACGCCACTATCAAGGCGTTACTGCCGAAGGTGAAGCGCGTAGTGACGCCGCTGGGCGTGGGGTCCCACCTGCGTTACTGGGGGATGAAGCCCGAGATTATTGACGAGCGCGACTGGAACCAGTCGGTACGCATCAGCGATGAATTGACGGTGCACGTTCTGCCAGCGCGTCACTTCTCCGGTCGCGGCATCAAACGCGATCGCACCTTGTGGGGCAGCTTCATGTTCGTCACGCCAGAGCAGAAGGTTTACTACAGCGGGGATTCCGGTTACGGCCCGCACTTCAGGGCCATCGGCGAACAGTTTGGCGAAGTGGACGTCGCCATCATGGAAAACGGTCAGTACGACCAGGACTGGAAGTACATCCACATGCTGCCGGAGGAAACGGCGCAGGCCTCGGCGGATCTCAACGCGAAAGCCGTGGTGCCCGGACATAACGGACGCTTCGTGCTGGCGAAACACGCCTGGAACGATCCGCTGATCCAGCTGGCAAAAGCCAGCAAGGATAAAAATTATCGGTTGCTGACGCCGGAACTGGGCGAGCCCGTCCGGGTAAGCGACAGCGCACAAACATTTCGTGCGTGGTGGGAATAATGTTTAAGCGAGAAGCAGAGGGGGACAGCAGTATGACCATTTCCGCTCAAGTCATCGACACTATCGTCGAATGGATCGACGATAATCTGCACCAGCCATTACGAATAGAAGAGATTGCCCGTCACGCGGGTTACTCGAAATGGCACCTGCAGCGGCTGTTTATGCAGTACAAAGGGGAGAGTCTGGGGCGTTATATCCGTGAACGTAAGCTGCTGCTGGCGGCGCGCGATCTGCGAGAATCCGATGCCCGGGTGTACGACATCTGCCTGCGTTACGGGTTTGACTCGCAGCAGACGTTTACCCGTATCTTCACCCGTACGTTCAACCAGCCGCCGGGAGCGTACCGTAAAGAGAACCATAGCCAGACACATTAACCTGTCGCGCGTAGGCCGGGTAAGGCGTAGCCGCCACCCGGCTTTTTTATGGGCTCAGGACGCGAGTGAAAACCAGCGTCGCCAGACGAAACGCAGCACGAAGAATTCAATCGCCCCGAGCAGTAAAAACCACACGCAGAACACAATGGTATAGAGCTGGTTAAGATCGACCATGTGAAAGGTCTGAACCAGCTTCTGCGCCAGCACCAGCCCAAGCGAAGGCGCCGGGAGCAGCAGGCACGAAAGCAGGGCCAGTAATAAAATGCCGCCTGCGGTGAGCAGCGATTCTAGCGGGTGTTTCATCGTAATGTTAATCGTCAGTTAAAAATGTCATTGTCCGGCATTCTGTAACGTAAAGCAATATCAGCCCCGCTGGCCTTTTTGAATAAAACAAAGACATTATTACTGCGAATAAATAACAACATACGACCCGGCGTTTATATTATTATCTCGTAATGTAAATAAACGTCCGCATCAGGAAAATAATTTTACAAATGTATAGGTGCTATAACCAATTAACGTGGCAATAACAATGGCCGCGATAACGTATAACACCAGTCTGCGCCCGCGATAAATACCCCACATGGTTCCCCCTCGTTTAGTATTGGTTTAGAAATATTTTGTAAAAATCAGATTATCGAAATAGTTTTAATCAGTTTTGAATAACCGAGAAGTCATTATATTGCGGTAGATCAATTTTACCCGCAAGACTTTAAAATGAATTTATTTAAGCCCGAAAGGAATTCAGGCTTCTGTTCACCGGAAATTGAAGGAAAAATACGATGACTGAAAAAAAATTGACTCCTAACATGCCGCCTTCCGGCGGGTTGGCATACCAGCAGACCGTAGAGCAGGTGCTTGCACACGCGCAGAGCCAGGCTAGCGGTCTGGATCGTGCAGAGGCGCAGGCGCGTCTGCAAAAAACAGGGCCGAACGCGCTGCCGGAGAAAAAAGGCAAACCCGCCTGGCTGCGTTTCTTAGCCCATTTTAATGATGTACTGATTTATGTCCTGCTGGCCGCCGCCGTATTAACGGCAATAATGGGCCACTGGGTTGATACGCTGGTTATTTTGGGCGTGGCGGTAATCAATGCCTTAATTGGTCATATTCAGGAAAGCAACGCGGAAAAATCCCTGAAGAGTATTCGTAATATGCTCTCCAGCGAGGCGCGTGTTATTCGTAACGGCAACCACGAAACTATACCCACAACTGAAATAGTCCCGGGCGATATTATTGTATTGCGCGCGGGGGACCGTATTCCGGCGGACATGCGTCTAATTGAAGCGCATAATTTACGCGTGGAAGAGGCGATTCTGACCGGTGAATCCACCGTGGTGGATAAACACGTTAATCCGCTGAGCGGCGAATTACCGCTGGGCGATCGCACCAACATGGTCTTCTCCGGGACGACAGTCAGCGCGGGCGGCGGCGTCGGCGTGGTCACCGCGACCGGTCAGGATACGGAACTCGGCCACATCAACCAGATGATGGCGGGTATCGAGAAGCACCGTACGCCGCTGCTGGTGCAGATGGACAAGCTGGGTAAAGCGATCTTCGCCATTATCCTGGCTATGATGGCCGCGCTGTTTGTCTTCAGCCTGGTGTTCCGCGAGATCCCGATGGGCGAGCTGCTGCTCTCCCTGATTAGCCTGGCGGTGGCCTCCGTACCGGAAGGTCTGCCGGCAATTATCTCCATCATCCTCTCCCTTGGCGTGCAGGCGATGGCGCGTAAGCGGGCGATTATCCGCAAGCTGCCGACGGTTGAAACGCTCGGCGCGATGACCGTGGTCTGCTCGGATAAAACCGGCACCCTGACCATGAATGAGATGACGGCTAAAGCCATCATCACCGCCGACGCTTGCTACCGCGTGGACGGCAACAGCTACGAGCCGGTAGGCAACATCTCCCTGGAAGGCAGCGACGAGCCGGTGCAGATCCAGCCGGGCACCGTGCTGGAGCAGTACCTGCGCACCATCGACCTGTGTAACGACAGTCAGCTGATTCAGGATGAGCGCGGCCTGTGGGGCATTACCGGTGGGCCGACCGAGGGCGCGCTGAAGGTGCTGGCGGCGAAGGCCAGCCTTGAGCCGGTGATGACCACGCTGGTGAATAAGATCCCGTTCGACTCGCAGTACAAGTACATGAGCACCCACTACCAGATTGGCGGTGAGGAGCAGATTTTGATCACCGGCGCGCCGGACGTCATTTTCGCCCTGTGCGCGCAGCAGCAGACCCGCAACGGTGCGGAAGCCTTCAACCGCGCGTACTGGGAAACCGAAATGGAGCGCTATGCGCGTCAGGGGCTGCGCATGGTTGCCGCGGCATTCAAGCCGGCGAACGGCGAGCAGGAGCTGACGCACGACGACCTGAGCCACGGTCTGATCTTCCTCGGCATCGCCGGGATGATGGATCCGCCGCGCCCGGAAGCCATTGACGCGATTAACGCCTGCCAGCAGGCGGGGATCCGCGTGAAGATGATCACCGGCGATCACCCGCAGACGGCGATGAGCATCGGCCAGATGCTGGGGATCACCAACAGCGAGCAGGCGGTCACCGGCTATGAGCTGGAGAAGATGGACGACGCCGCACTGGCGGAAGCCGCGGTGAAGTATGACATCTTCGCCCGTACCAGCCCGGAGCATAAGCTGCGCCTGGTGAAAGCGCTGCAGGACAAAGGCGAAATCGTGGGCATGACCGGTGACGGCGTGAACGATGCCCCGGCGCTGCGTCAGGCGGACGTGGGCATTGCGATGGGCATTAAGGGCACGGAAGTGACCAAAGAGGCGGCGGATATGGTCCTGACGGACGATAACTTCGCCACCATCGCCAGCGCGGTGAAAGAGGGGCGTCGCGTTTACGACAACCTGAAGAAGACCATCCTGTTCATCATGCCGACTAACCTGGCGCAGGGGCTGCTGATTGTGATTGCGCTGCTGGCGGGGAACATCATTCCGCTGACGCCGGTGCTGATTCTGTGGATGAACATGGCGACCTCGGCCACGCTCTCCTTCGGCCTGGCCTTTGAGGCCGCCGAGCGCAACATCATGCGCCGTCCGCCGCGTCAGACCGGGCAGCACGTGATGGACGCCTACGCCGTCTGGCGCGTGGCCTTCGTCGGCACCATGATTGCCATCGCCGCCTTTGCGCTGGAAGCCTGGCTGGCCCCGCGCGGCCACAGCGCGGAGTTCATCCGCACCGTGCTGCTGCAGATGCTGGTCTGCGCCCAGTGGGTGTACATGATTAACTGCCGCAACACCGAAGGGTTCTCCCTGAACCGTGGCCTGCTGGCGAACAAAGGGATCTGGCTGGTGACGGGCGTGCTGTTCCTGCTCCAGGCGGCGATTATTTACCTGCCGTTTATGCAGATGCTGTTTGGCACTGAAGCCCTGCCGCTGCGCTACTGGTTTGTGACCCTGGCCGTTGCAGGCGTGATGTTCTTCGTCGTCGAAATCGAGAAGCGACTGACCCGCAGGTTCCGTAAGGCTGCATAACGAAAACCTTACCCCACACCCCTCACCCTAACCCTCTCCCCTAAGGGGAGAGGGAATGTGAACACCCTCGCCCCTTTGGGGAGAGGGCCGGGGTGAGGGGAGAAACAACGCTGAGGTACTCCCATGAAATTCCCGGTCCTGTTTGCACTTCTTGTCAGTACCCTGCAACCCGTCTTCGCCGCCGCCATTCCCGTTCGCGTCGCCACCGTGGAGCAAACCGCCCACGCCGCCGAGCGCCAGATCCCGGGCCGCATCGAAGCCATTCACACCGTTGAGCTACGCGCACGCACGGAGGGCACGATCGCCAAAATCCACTTCCGTGACGGGCAGTACGTGAAAAAAGGCGACGTGCTGTTTGAACTGGACGACGCCGAGCCGCGCGCCGCCCTGCGCCTGGCGCAGGCCGAGGTGAAAAGCGCCGAAGCCACGCTGCGCCAGGCGCAGCAGCAGCTTTCCCGCTTTGAAAGTCTCGGCAACAGCAACGCCATCAGCCGTCACGACGTGGACAACGCCCGCATGCAGCGAGACGTCGCCAGTGCCGCGCTGGAGCAGGCGAAAGCCCGGCTTGAAGCCCGCAGCGTCACCCTGAGCTACACCCGCATCACCTCGCCGATTGACGGCCGCGTGGGGCACAGCAGCTTCCACGTGGGGAGCCTGGTCAACCCGGCGAGCGGCGTTTTGGTGGAGGTGGTGCAGCTTGACCCGATCCGCATCGCCTTTGCGCTGGAAGAGGGGGCATTTGCCGCCAAAGCCGGACAGCATGCGGATATTAACGCCATGAAGCGTGCCTGGCAGGCGCTGATCGACAGCAACGGCCAGCGCGTCAGCGGCGAGCTGACGTCAGTGGATAACCGCATTGACCCGCGTACCGCCAGCGTGATGCTGCGCGCCGAGTTTGCCAACCCGCGCCATCAGCTGCTCCCCGGCGGCAATGTGAACGTGTTTTTGCGTCCGGCAAGCGAGCAGCCGGTGCTGACCCTGCCCGCCGCTGCCGTACAGCAGAACGGCGATGGATTCTTTGCCTGGGTGGTTAACGCCGACGGCAAAGCCGAAATGCGTTCGCTGACGGTCGCCGGACAGATCGGCCAGCAGTTCCAGATTACCTCCGGCGTAAAGGCCGGTGAGCGAGCGATTACTGACGGCGCGCAGCGCGTGCAGCCTGGCGCTGCCGTCCAGATACTGAATTAAGGAGCCATCATGCTGACGTTTTTCATCAAACGCCCGCGCTTCGCGATGGTGATTGCGCTGGTCATCACCCTGCTGGGGGCCATTGCGCTGAGGATTATCCCGGTGGAGCAGTATCCGCAGATCACGCCGCCGGTGGTGAACGTCTCTGCCAGCTGGCCAGGTGCCAGTTCGGCTGACGTGGCGGAGGCCATCGCCACGCCGCTGGAGACGCAGCTAAACGGCGTGGATCATATGCTCTACATGGAGTCCACCAGTTCGGACGAAGGCACTTACAGCCTGAACATTACCTTTGCGGCGGGCACCGATCCGGATCTCGCCGCCATCGACGTGCAAAACCGCGTGGCGCAGGCCGTGGCGCAGCTCCCAACCGAGGCGCAGCAAAACGGCGTGCAGGTGCGCAAGCGTGCCACCAACCTGATGATGGGGGTAAGTCTTTACTCACCGAACAACACCCACACGCCGCTGTTCGTCAGCAACTACGCCAGCACCCAGGTGCGCGAGGCGCTGTCCCGTCTGCCCGGCGTCGGGCAGGTGCAGATGTTCGGCGCGCGCGACTACAGCATGCGCATCTGGCTGCGTCCGGACCGCATGAACGCCCTGAACGTCACCACCGATGACGTGGCGCAGGCGCTGCGCGAGCAGAACGTGCAGGGCGCGGCGGGTCAGGTGGGAACGCCGCCGGTGTTTAACGGCCAGCAGCAGACGCTGACCATCAACGGGCTGGGGCGCTTAAGCCAGGCCGAAGACTTTGCCGACATCATTATCCGCGCGGGCGAGATGGGCCAGCTGGTGCGCCTGAAGGACGTGGCGACTATCGAACTCGGCTCGCGCAGCTACAGCTCCGGCGCGCAGCTGAACGGCCACGATTCGGCCTACCTTGGCATCTATCCGACGCCGTCCGCCAACGCCCTGCGCGTGGCCGATGCGGTACGCGCGGAGCTGGAGCGTCTCTCGACGCGCTTCCCGGATGACCTCGTCTACGAGGTGAAATTCGACACCACCTCCTTCGTCGCCGCGACCATTAAGGAGATCGGCGTCTCGCTGGCGCTGACGATGCTGGCGGTGGTGGTGGTCGTTTCCCTGTTCCTGCAGAGCTGGCGCGCGACGCTGATTGTCGCCCTCGCCATCCCGGTGTCGCTGGTGGGCACCTTCGCGGTGCTCTACACGCTGGGCTACTCCGCCAACACCCTCAGCCTGTTTGCCATTATTCTGGCGCTGACCATGGTGGTGGATGATGCCATCGTGGTGGTGGAGAGCGTTGAGACGCTGATGGCGGAAGGGCAGAGCCGCACGGCGGCGACCGCGCTGGCGCTGCGCCAGATTGCCGGGCCGGTGATCGCGACCACGCTGGTGCTGCTGGCGGTGTTTGTGCCGGTTGCGCTCTTACCGGGGATTGTCGGTGAGCTGTACCGCCAGTTCGCGGTGACGCTCTCCACCGCCGTGACGCTCTCAAGCCTCGTGGCGCTGACCCTGACGCCCGCCCTGTGCGCGATGCTGCTGCGTCCACGCCCGGAGAAACCGGCGGCAGTCTATCGCGCCTTTAACCGCGGGCTGGACGCCACGCGCGGTTTCTACACCCGCATCGTGAATGTCTTAAACCTGCGTCCGTGGCTGGCGCTGCTGGCCACCGCAGGCGCAGCGGCAGTCGTGCTGTTCAGCTTTACGTCGATGCCAAAAGGCTTCCTGCCGCAGGAGGACCAGGGCTACTTCTTCGCCAGCGTCCAGCTGCCGGAAGCGGCCTCGCTGGAGCGCACCGAAGCGGTGATGACCACGGCGCGCGAGTTAATCGCCAAAAACCCGGCGGTGGAAGACGTGATTCAGGTCTCCGGATTTAACATCCTCAACGGCACCAGCGCCTCCAACGGCGGGTTTATCTCCATCATGCTGAAGGACTGGAGCGAGCGCCCGCCGCTGGAGGAGGTGATGGGTACCCTGCAGCGCCAGCTGCTGGCCCTGCCGGAAGCGACCATCATGACCTTCGCGCCGCCGACGCTGCCGGGGCTGGGCAACGCCTCCGGCTTCGACCTGCGCATTCAGGCGCAGGCAGGGCAGAGCCCGGCGGAGCTGGAGCGCGTCACTCGCGAGGTGCTGGCGAAAGCTAACCAGCATCCGCAGCTGAGCCGCGTGTTCACCACCTGGAGCAGCAACGTGCCGCAGCTGACGCTCACCGTTGACCGCGAGCGCGCCGCGCGCCTCGACGTGCCGGTGTCGCGCATCTTCAGCAGCCTGCAAACCGCCTTTGGCGGCACCCGCGCCGGGGATTTCAGCATCAACAACCGCGTCTACCACGTGGTGATGCAGAACGAGATGCAGTGGCGCGAGCGCGCCGAGCAGATTAGCGAGCTGTTCGTGCGCAGCAACAGCGGCGAGCGGGTACGCCTGAGCAACCTTGTCACCATCACGCCGACCGTCGGCGCGCCGTTCCTGCAGCAGTACAACCAGTTCCCGTCCGTGTCGGTGAGCGGCTCGGCAGCGGCTGGGGTGAGCAGCAGCACGGCGATGTCGGCGATGGGCGAGATTTTGGCGGAGAATTTGCCTGCGGGGTACGACTACGCCTGGAGCGGAATGTCGTATCAGGAGCAGCAGACCGGCAATCAGGCGATCTGGATCGTGCTGGCGGCGGTAGTGATGGCGTGGCTGTTCCTCGTCGCCCAGTACGAGAGCTGGACGCTCCCGGCGAGCGTGATGCTTTCGGTGCTGTTCGCCATCGGCGGGGCGCTGGTCTGGCTGTGGATGGCCGGATACGCCAACGACGTGTACGTGCAGATTGGTCTGGTGCTACTGATAGCCCTCGCCGCCAAGAACGCGATCCTGATCGTGGAGTTTGCCCGCGCGCGGCGGATGGACGGAATGGCGATTGTTGATGCCGCGCGGGAAGGGGCCTCGCGCCGCTTCCGCGCGGTGATGATGACCGCCGTGTCGTTCATTATCGGCGTTCTGCCGATGATGCTGGCGACCGGCGCAGGAGCCCAGAGCCGCCGCATCATCGGCACCACGGTCTTCAGCGGTATGCTGGTGGCGACCGTGGTGGGGATTCTGTTCATCCCCGCGCTATTCGTGCTGTTCCAGCGCCTGCGCGAGTGGGGCCACGGCCTTACGGACTCGTCGCCCACAGCTCGCAGTGCTTCTGCACCAGAGAAATAAGCGAGCCGCCGTCGGCGATAAAGTCCCGCATGCGCTGCGCCTCGCTCTTGCCCTGCTTTAACAGCAGGGCAACTTCATTGATTGCGCTTGTGGCACCGAGCTTATCGGCAGACGGCGCCACCTGCTCCAGCAGCCAGGCAATGTCTTCCGCCACGGTTCGTTGCTCGCCGGTCTGCACGTCCGTCAGGATCCCCTCCAGCCCGTAGCGACACGCCTGAAAACGGTTAAAACGGTAGAGCAGAAAATCCCGTTCCTGATGTTTATAGGGACGCGTGGTCAGCAGCCAGTGCGACGTTGCCTGAATCAGCCCGGCGATGTTAATCGCGTGGCCGAGCGTCAGCGGCGTATCCATCACCCGCACCTCCACGGTGCCAAAATGCGGGCTGGGGCGAATATCCCAGTGCAGATCCTTGATGCTGTCGATCATGCTGGTTGAACTCAGGCGGCGGAACAGCCCTTCGAACTCCTGCCAGCTGTTAACCCACGGCATCTGCCCGTTATCCGGGAACCCGGAGAAGATATTGAGCCGCGACGAGGAGAACTTTGTGTCGGTGCCCTGCATGTACGGCGAAGCGGCCGCCAGGGCAATAAAGTGCGGCACAAAGCGCGACAGGCCGTGCAGGAGGTAAATGGCGTCATCCCCGGTCCGGCAGCCGACGTGAACGTGCTGACCGAACACCGTCGCCTGCAAAATCAGATAGCCAAAGCGCTCCAGCGTGACGTTATAGCGCTCGTCGTCGCACACCTCCTGACGCTGCCATTTCTGGAACGGATGCGTCCCGCCGCCGCAGATCTGAATGTGCTGCTCCGCCGCGGCGCGCAGGATGCTCTGCTGCATCACAGAGAACTGCGCCGCCGCCTGGTCGATGGTCTCACACACGCCGGTGGCGATTTCGAGCATGCTTTCGGTGATGTCGTGTTTGACTTCACCGCCTTTGATGTCGTCTTTGACGGCGGCGATGAGCGCGGAGGAGTCCTGGCTGAGATCGTACCCCGGCGGGTTAACCACCTGCAGTTCGAGCTCGATGCCAAGGGTGAACGGTTCAGAGGATTTGAAATCGGGTAAAGGCATGGCGCACTCCGTTGTCTGTAGAGTGTTGAGTATAGACAACGGGTGTGGCGCGCTCGTCTCAGGGTGGTATAACTGATAGCAGGCTTAGCAAAAGGGGAGTGAATCATGTCTGACTATCCAACCGTTGCGCTCATTGGTCCCGGTGCAATTGGTACCACCATTGCCGCGGTCCTGCATGACGCTGGCCGCACGCCGCTGCTCTGCGGACGGACCGCACACGCGGAGTTACGCCTGCGTCACGATGAGGGTGAAACGGTGGTGCCCGGCCCGGTATTAACCGATCCGACGGCCATTACGCGCCCCGTTGACCTCGTGTTTATCGCGGTGAAAACGACGCAAAATGCCGACAGCGCCGGTTGGCTGCGCGCGCTGTGCGATGAAAATACGGTGGTCTGCGCCCTGCAAAACGGCGTGGAACAGAAGGCTCAGCTTGAGCCTTTGGTCAGCGGTGCGACTGTGCTGCCGTCGGTGGTCTGGTTCCCGGCGCAGCGCGAGCCGGATGCCTCCGTCTGGCTGCGCGCCAAACCGCGCCTGACGCTGCCGGACGTGCCGCAGGCGCAGCGGGTAGTGGAGGCGCTTCGCGGTACGCGCTGTGGGGTTGAACTCTCGACGGATTTCTCCACCGTCGCCTGGCGTAAGCTGCTGCAAAATGCGGTCGCCGGTCTGATGGTGCTGGCCAACCGCCGCGCCGGGATGTTCAGGCGCGAGGATGTCAGCGAACTTTCGCTGGCCTACCTGCGCGAAGGGCTGGCCGTCGCCCGTGCCGAAGGGGCGAAGCTGGCCGATGACGTTGCGCAGGAAATTCTGGCGAACTTCCAGCGCGCGCCAGTGGATTTGGGGACGTCGATTCTCGCAGACCGTCAGGCGGATCGCCCGATGGAGTGGGATATCCGCAACGGCGTCATCCAGCGCTACGGCCGCAAACACGGCATTGCGGTGCCCATCAGCGACGTGGTGGTGCCGCTGCTGGCGGCGGGGAGCGAGGGGCCGGGTTAACGGCCGCTGTTTTTTCGTTCGGCAAAGTAATGGGCGGGCGTGCTGCCCATCGCTTTTCTGAACATGGTGATAAACGCGTTCACGGATTCATACCCGAGCGTTGTCGCCACGTTCTGGACGGGCACGCCGCTTGCCAGCTCCCGCAGGGCAATAATTAAATGCAGCTGCTGGCGCCATCGTCCGAAGCTCAGCCCGGTCTCGCGCTGCATCAGGCGTGCAAACGAGCGCTCGCTGAGGGCAAGCCGTTTCGCCCACTCCTTCAAGGTGCTTCGGTCCTCAGGGCGGCTGACCAGCGCGTCGGCCATAGCGCGAATTTTAGGGTCGGTTGAAACCGGCAGGCTGAGCTTCTGCTGCGGCATGCTGGCGAGCTCATCCAGCGTGACCCTGATTAGCCTGGCAACGTGGCCGTCAGGGGGATAATCCACGCCCTCACGGGTTAGGCGATCGACCAGCTCCTTAATCAGCGGCGAGATCGCCAGCGTGCAGCACCTCTCCGGCAGCACTGCCGCACCAGGCTCAATAAACAGATAGTTCAGATGCGCGTTCCAGGTCGCTTTGGCGCTATGCGGGATCCCGCCGGGGATCCAGACGGCGCAGTCCGGCGGCACGATCCAGATGTCATTTTCCGCGTAACAGCTGACCGCTCCGTACCGGGCAATAATCAGCTGTCCTTTCCGGTGGCTATGCACCGGCACTTCCGCCGCGTAGTCCACGAAGTCCAGATGACGCGCCACGGCAGGAGAGTCGGTAGAGTCAGGGTCATACAGCGTAGTAGCAGATTGAGGCTTCACGATTTTGGCAACATTCAGGTATTTTTTGACAGAATAGAGTATTTAAGCAGCGCTGCAAGCCGGTAATAATCCCGGCATGAATAATATCTTCTCTTATCCCGTGCGCCTGCCCGCCGCGCTGCAAAACGACGCAGGGGCGCTTAACTACGCCGCGAAGAGTTTTGCCGCGGCGATGCTCGCTTATTACATCGCGCTGTCGATAGGTCTTGAACGTCCCTCATGGGCCATTATTACGGTTTATATCGTGTCCCAGACGTCGGTAGGCGCATCGCTGAGCAGAAGCCTCTACCGTCTGGCCGGAACCGTGGTGGGTGCCAGCGCGACCGTTCTGATTGTACCTACCTTCGCGAATACGCCGATCCTGTGTAGCGTGGCGCTGACGGGCTGGATCACGTTCTGCCTCTGGCTCTCTCTGCTGGAGCGCACGCCCCGGGCCTATGCCTTTGTGCTGGCCGGCTACACCGCAAGCCTGATTGGTTTTCCATCGGTGGCCGATCCCGGCGGCATTTTTAACATCGCCATCCTCCGCGTACAGGAGATCGCGATAGGGATTTTCTGCGCGGCGCTGATTCACCGCTACGTGCTGCCCGCGCGCGTATCAGGGCTGTTCAACGCTAAATTATCCCAGACGTTGAAGGCGGCGCGCGAACGGGTGGCCGACACCTTAGCGGGCAAGCCCGATGCGGCTTCCGGCCCGCTGCATCTGGCCCTGGCGCTGCAGTTCCTGCAGGGCATAAGCCACCATATTCCGTACGATTTTGCCCTGTCAGCCCCGGTGCGGAAGGCCAGGAAAGCGATTCACGATCGGCTGGCGCGGCTCGTTATCATCAACTGTGAACTACACGACCGCATGCCAGCGATCGGAAACCTGCCCGCCGACGTGCAGAGCTTGCTGGAGGATGTTCAGGCCTGGCTGGCCGGTGAAGGCACTAGCCTCAGCAGCACGGCAGAGGCATTACGGCACCGCTGTGCGCTTCTCATCGATCGGTATACCGCGCAGGCGCAGACGTTTGAAGACGCGCTGCAGGTCAGTTTTATTCGCTACCTCGCGGAGGCTATCGATCTTCTGCAGCAGTGCGAGCGTCTTTCCGGGGCCATCCTCCACGCCAAACCCGTCTTAGGGGAGATGCAAACCCGCGCGGCGAAAGGCTACGTTTTCCACCGCGATCCTCTTACCGCAGCCCGCACGGCGCTGGGTGCTTTCGCCATTATCCTGGGCGGCTGTCTGGTCTGGATCTTCTCTGCGTGGCCGGATGGCGGTACGGCGGTGTCTATTCTGGGGGTCTGCTGCACGCTGTTTGGCAGCTTCGACACTCCGGCACCGCACATTCTGAAATACATCATTGGCTCGTTCTGGGGCGTGGTGATTAGCCTGTTCTACAGCTTTGCGCTGCTGCCGCTGGTGAGCGATTTCCCGGTGCTGGTGGCGGTGCTTGCTCCTGCGTATCTGCTGGCCGGGTCGCTTCAGGCGCGTCCGCCCACCACGTTTATGGCGATGGGGATCACCCTGACGCTGCCCATTCTGTGCGAGCTGGGGGCGCACTACAGCGGAGACTTCGCCGCTGCGGCCAACACCGCCATTGCGCTATTTGCCGCGACCGGCTTTGCCGTCATCAGCATGAGCCTGCTGCAAACCGTGCAGGCGGATGGCGCCATCGCGCGATTGCTCAATCTTTGCCAGCGCGACATTCGCCGCTGCGTGAAAGGCACGCTGCGGGTTGATGAAACGCACTGGATTAACCTGATGATGGACCGAACCGCCCTGTTGCTGCCGCGTCTGCAGCGCAGCGAGCGCGCGCCAGATCAGGCGCTCGATCGGCTGTTACACGCGCTGCGTCTGGGGCTTTCGGTCATGCATTTACGCCGCATTGAGGTGCCGCCCGGCAGGGAGGTTGACGCGCTTTTTCATCGGATAAACGCCGCAGACTACGACGCCTTACGCGAACGCATCGTCACCCTTATCGAGCGCCATCTGCCTGCAGCAGATGAACATACGCGCCAGTTTGTCTTCAGGCTGGTGGATCTGCACTGCGCACTACGGGGGCCTGATCATGGTTAACGATCTCAATATCGGCGGGGTTTTTATCCCGGGGCTGCTCGTCGTCGCTCTTGCTGCGCTGGTCTGCACGCTGGGCCTCGCCGCGCTTTTCTCTCTCAGCAGGGGCTACCGGCGCTTGCCGTTTCGCCCGCTGATGGATGTTTCAACCTGGATTGTCACCTTTTTCCTGCTGATGCAGGGCCTGACCGCGTTGGGGTTATTGTCATGAAATCACTGCTCTCTTTACTGGCTCGCTATGCGCTGACGTTGAGCGCCGTCGCGGCGGCCACGCTTCTGGCGTTTATGATGTGGAAACACTACGCACAAACGCCGTGGACCCGCGACGGGCGAGTGCGGGCGGATGTGGTGCAGATTGCGCCGGACGTCTCCGGGCCCGTTATCAGCGTGGCCGTCAGGGATAACCAGTGGGTGAATCGGGGCGATGTGCTGTACACCATCGATCCGCGCTGGCTCAAGCTGGCGGTGGCCAGCGCGCAGGCTGACGTGGAGTCGAAACGTCATGAGATGCTGATGCGCCAGGATGCGGCCCACCGCCGCACGCTGATTAAAAACGCCATCTCCAGCGAGGATCTGCAGCAAACCGGCAGCGCGGCGAACGTCGCGACGGCCAATTATCACGGTGCTCTGGCCGCGCTGGAACTGGCCGAGCTTAATCTGGCGCACGCCACCGTCCGTGCGCCGGTCTCGGGGTACGTCACGCACCTGCGGCTTCGCCCAGGGGACTATGCAACGGCGGGGGAGACCAGGGTCGCCATCGTCGATGCCCATAGCTTCTGGGTGGTAGGGTACTTTGAGGAGACCAAGCTGCGCCATATTCGCGTTGGGGATGCCGCGCAGGTTGTGCTGATGGGGTATGAGCCTGTCATCACGGGGCACGTGGAGAGCATCGGGCACGGGATTGGGGACAGCAACGATGAGACGGGCGGGCTGGGCCTGCCTGACGTCGAGCCTACCTTTAGCTGGGTGCGGCTTGCACAGCGCGTGCCGGTGCGCATTCATATCGACAGGTTGCCGGAGGGGGTTGAGCTGGTGGCGGGGCTGTCGGCGAGCGTGGCGGTGGGGCGGTAGAGAGGGAAGGTGATAGATGTGAATGTCTTTTTTGTGCCAGAAGCGGACGTTTATATGACCGGGCATTCCCGGTCATCTCCCCCCAGTACAATACGGTTATTTTGACGTCAGAAATTCATATTTTTATGCCCAGGCTTTTGATATTTCAGATGAACTGGTAACAAAAGCATGTTGAGGTAGAATCTTTTCAAGTAAAAACACATTGGTGTCATGATCTGGATCTGCGCAGCAATCACTCACAACGATAATGCGATAATCCAAGTCAAACGCTTGCCCGACTGTAGAAAGCACCACACCACTGGTAGTCACACCGGTAAGGATCAGGTTTTCGATGCCCTGAGCACGCAGGATCATCTCAAGTTCGGTAAACGAGAAAGCTCCGACTCTGCGTTTAACGATGACGACCTCATTTTCTGCCGGAGCGACATCAGGATGAATAGCTGTGCTCTCGTTGTCCGCTATAAAAATTCCATTCTCTTTAATCGTAGAGAAGATAGTGTTGTTTTTGCTGACCTCTGGATACCCCTTGCGGAATCCGACACTGATATAAATGACCGGAACGCCTGCCGTGCGCGCAGCGGTTATCAGTGATGCGGTATTGCGGATAACGTTTCCAGCGCTTTCTTGCGGGAGGAAATTGTTAAGGATGATCGTCTGAAAATCCATAACCAGCAGAGCGCTGTTTTTACTGATGTTACTGAGTTGATTTGACATAAAATTTCCGAAATTTGCAGATGAAGGATAATGAAGTCAGTCAGCGCGTTGCTGACTGGCGATGTATTTTAAAGTTCCAGGCAGCTCCGGCTAACAGGATGCAGCTGGTTGCCAGGAAGACGGCTCGCATACCGATATGCCCGCCGACAAAGCCGCCAATCAGCGGCCCGATGAACTGACCAGCGAACTGCGCTGCGACGGAATAGCCAAGAATGCTGCCCACCATGCCTTCTGGTACGCGGTGACGTATCACTGCTGCAATACAAGGCAATAAGCCGCCGAGCGCCAGTCCCATAAGGAAACGCAGGGCAATCAGTTGCCACCCGGAAGTGACAAATGCCTGGGGGATCAGCAGTAAACCGGCCGCAGTCAGCGCCAGCGTGATAATGCGTAAATGTCCTATCCTGTCCGCCAGTTTTCCAAGCCATGAGGCGGAAATAATGCTGCCCAGCGCCGCTGCTGCCATCACATATCCCGCCACTTTCGTTATCTGAGAAGCGTCACTGACGAGGGTTCGCACATAGACCGTGATAATGGGTTCTATCGACATATTGGCCAGCATCAGCAGCAGACCGGTGCAAAGCATGCAAATAATTACAGTACGGGCAGGCAACTGCGACCAGCTCACTGCCGTTTTTGCCACCGAATTCTCAGGCTTTTGCACCTCTTCGCGAATGAGAGTGAGGGTCATGATAAAGGACAGAAATATCAGCGCACCTGCACAGAAAAACGTGGTTCGAATGCCGAGCAGACCAGGGAGCCACCCGCCGGCAAGTGGACCGATAAGATTGCCCGCCATTACACCGGATGAAACAATCCCTAACGCCCAGGCTGCACGTTCTCTGGGAGCCTGGACTGCGATAAGAATAGTCGCGCCGGATGAGTAGCCACCAGCCAGACCAACTAACAACCTTAGTCCGACAAGTTGCCATATATTGGTCACCAGCCCCATAAGCGAAACAGTCACCGCCATGCCAAGACTGGCTCTCACGAGCATCGACTTGCGTCCATATCTGTCACCGAGTTTCCCCCAGACAGGGGCGATCAACCCGGCAGTGATAAACGTTGCGCTGAATGCTACGCCAGACCATTGCACGACCGCGGCATGCCCGCTAACACCCAGTTCTTCGACATACAAAGGCAGAAACGGCAGCATAAGGGTCATTGCAAAGACAGTTGAGAACGAGCCAATGAAGCAAACAAGCAGGTTTCGCTGCCAGAAGCTGTTATAGAATTGGGTCATAGAAATACTCTTTCTTGGTATACCAAATTGGTATACCATATCGATTGCGCATCTTACTGTCAATTTGCGGGAGAACATTGTCGTTATGAGTCAGGCATCAGAAGTTGAAAACCAATTAAGAAAACTGATACTCAGTATGGAGCTGGGGCCAGGAGAACGACTTACCGAGCGCTGGGCTGAAGCAACGTTTAACGCATCCCGGACGCCTGTGCGAGCCGCATTACAAAAACTGGAGTCAGAAGGTCTGGTCTGTCGTGACGGGCTGCGCTGGTTAGTAGCACCGATCGATGTCGCTGAAGTGGAACAGCTGTGTATTTACCGGGAAGTACTGGAAGTGGCGGCATTAAAACTATCAGCCAGCCAGATGACGGAAGAACAACTCAACGGTCTGGAAAACCTGCTTAAAACGAAGACTGCTGATGTGTCAGAAGAGGTGATGGACGATGCCGGGACACGGTTCCATCTACAGTTGGCCCGTCTTTGTCAGAATGCGTTTATTTTTGAAGGGGTAAGCGATGCCCTGCGCCGGCTTTCACGGGCACGATGGCTCGACAAAGCACCATCGAATCCCGCATGGGAAGATCATCAAGAGATAATAGCTGCGCTTAGGTCGCAGGAGACTGAAAAAGCGGCAGAGTTACTCGCCGTTCATCTCAGCGAAAGCCGCCTTCGCCTACTGGAAGCCATCAATTCAAGTAGACGGAGCTTGAGGGCAAGAGGTATTGCTATCTCCTGATTAAGCGGTGATTTTTTACGACAACATGACAGAGGTCCGCTCCTCGCTCTTAATGGACATTCAACAAACTACTCTGTAGTTTGAGTAAGGCCGAAATCCTGCTTCTTACCTCGCAGAATTCCGGCCTTCAGTGACCCGCCTCAGTGCGCCTGGATATAAGGCTCTTTCACAAACTCCGCCAGCAGCCAGACCATATCATGCAGCAGTCCGGTGAGTTCTTTCGCCACGCTTGCAGGCAATGTCCCGCCCATCACCGCCAGCGTTAACGCCACGGCATAGTCCACCTGCAGCGTCGTCTCCTGCCAGCAGTCGGGCACGCAGGAGGTAATCTTTTCCCCCGCAATCAACTGTTCAACCAGGTACGAAGGAAGTTCGGCATCACAGCGCTCCCGCAGTCGCTTAAGCGCGGTCAGCAATCGCTTACAGAGCGTGGCAAACGTCACCGCGTCGTCAGTTTCCACCAGCACGCTTACATACGCAGTGCAGGCATCGGCCAGTTCGAAGAGATCCGCGGAATCGGAAATTGAATTGTTGATGAGGTGACGAACAGCGCTTTCCGCAGAGAGCGCGTAAGAAAATTCAGGGGCAGTAGCCACTTAGCATCCTCGTTGTGCAAAAAAATGTCATGCTACGCTAACGGGTTCCTACGCCCGGTTACGGATGTGCCGCAACGCAGGCACTTTACGACCGCGAAAAAAGGAAGGAAAGGGATAACCCTGAATTACATAAGGTTGCTTGCAGGTTTGCGAGGCGGCTTCCAGAAGGGCATTGCCGGGTGGCGGCTACGCCTGACCCGGCCTACAAAACCGCCAACCAACCCGCGACACGAACAGTAGGCTCGCGCAGGCGCCGCGCCGCCGGGCACAGTTTGCACCGCGGTTACTTCTCATGCAGACCTTTTCATTTTGAGCAACCCTTCTAATAACGTCTGCGTCGCGCGGGAAGCTTTGCCCGCCTGCGAACAAACCATCCCAAACTCCCGGCACAGCGAAGGCGTTATGGGCGCGACGCACAAACCGCGTAATTCATCCGGCAGGGCGGATTCAGGTATCAGCGAGACGCCCATGCCTTCGCGTACCAGCAGGCAGGCGCTAATCCAGTCGCGGACGGTCACCTGCACGTCAGACAGTTCCAACCCAGCCTGCGCCATCAGACTTATTCCATTGACGGCACAACCGCCTGTGGCGAGTACGAAGGGCTGGTCTGCCAGTTCCTCAAGGGTGATGCCGCGCGCGCGCATAGCGAGCCAGACGGTGGCTGGCTGGCAACACCGCGACCCATGCATCTTGACCCAGGAGCGCATCCGCGCGTCCGGGAGCAGGGTTCATGACCACGCCGAGATCAACCGTATCTGCCGCCAGCCACTCTTCGACCTCCTGGTCCGTGCCTTCCAGTACGACCACCTCTATTTCAGGATGCAGGCGCTTCACGTCCCGCAACAGTCCCGGCAAAAATGTGGACGTTACTGACGGAAAACTGGCGAGACGAATGCGCCCGCCACTCAGCCCGCGGCTCTCATCCGCCAGCGCGCGGATGGCGTCCAGCCGCGCCAGCATGCTTCTTGCCTCTTTGACAACCCGCTCGCCCAGGGCTGTAACACCGACGTGGCGTCGCTCACGCGTAAATACCGCAAATCCTAATGATGCCTCTAACTGAGCGATCGCCTGGCTGGCACCCGACTGCGTCATGCCGACCTCTTCAGCGGCACGTGAAATATTACTGGCATCGGCCACGGCAACCACCAGGCGCCAGTGCAACAAATCCATCATGGTTATCAGTAGCCCAGCTAATAGTTAAGTTATGAATCATTAATTTTACAGCGGTAACCTTTTTAAGCACAGTGAATGCAAACCGAATCTTTATCACTCACAGCTTTAACGGAGAGATTATGAAACTCTATTACGCCCCGGACACCTGCTCACTCTCACCCCATATCGTACTTCGCGAACTGGAAATTGAGTTTGAGCTGGTTAAAGTGGACAACAGGAGCAAGCTTACCGCTGACGGGCGTGACTTCCTGAGCATCAACCCTAAAGGGTATGTCGCCGCGCTTGAACTGGATGACGGAAATATCCTGACCGAGGGGCCAGCGATTTTGCAGTACCTGGCAGACCTCAAGCCGGAGAGGGGTCTGGCACCGCGTGCAGACAGCTGGGAGCGGGTGCGGCTTCAGGAATGGCTGAATTTTATCACCAGCGAAATACACGCGGGATCGGCGCCCCTTTTCAACCGCCTGCTGCCCGAAGAGGTCAAATCCATTTTTCGTGAGAAGCTCTTCAGGCGGTTCAGTTTTCTTGAGGAAACGCTCTCCACACGCGCTTATCTGACGGGATCGTCATTTAGCGTGGCAGATGCCTATTTTTTCACCGTGTTGGGATGGAGTAAGTTCTTCTCCATTGAGCTGAGCCCCTGGCCTGCGCTGCTGGCGTACAGGGATAAAATCACTGCCCGTACAGCGGTGCAGGCCGCATTACGTGCGGAAGCGGCTCAGTAAGACTGTAAAGCGGGTATTTGCCGATCGTGAGTGAATATTTGCCATTTTATCTCCGACGTACTCAGGGTAAAAATGGCGGTGGCAAGCGTGTTCTCTTCATCCGGGTCGTTTGGCGAGAGACGATAAATCGGGAGCGCGGGATCATGCTGGTCCGAGAGAATAGCCAGTGCCGCTTCGCCATCAAGGTGAGATTGCGTCTCCAGCCAGGCGTTTAACCTCTGCTGGCGCGACCGGGAGCTGTCAGTGATCACCTGCTCAACCGCATCAAGCTGAGGGTGGATAAGGTGATTAGCATGGGCGAAAACGTCCCGCAGCGGCGTGACGGAACAGCCTGTTCCCGTCGCCTCCACGCTGAACAGCCGGCCGTCTCCCCGTTGCCCCAGCGTATGATGAAATGCACCGGCGCGTGGCCCGGTGGTCAGTATGGAGATGGCTTCATCTAACGTGGCGGCATTCAGCGCAGCGCGGGCAAGTATCTGGCGCGGCATTCCGTCCGGACGATGCAAGGCGCGTATGTTATTCACCGTATTCACCACGCCCTTTTCGTTTACGGCGAAGGTATGTCCGCAAATCGATCCCGGATAAGCAAAACTGGTGAATGCCAGGCCGTCATCCGGGGTGATGCTGACGATGGCGCAGTCGTTGCGAAGCTGCGGGAAACCGTCTTCATTATGCGCGATAATCAGCTCTCCCTCTGCGGTGCTTCCCGCTACCGTGGTGCAGCCATCAGAGGTTGAGCGCACCAGATCGCCGCGGCAGTTCCAGGCAAACACCTCATCAAACGGTGCTTCCAGACCCTCGGCTAATCCCTCCAGCTCCTGCCAGATCGGGGGATATTGAGACTGGACCCGCGAGCGCATGTTCCGGGTCTGTTCTGCGTCTTTCATGGCGGTAACGGTTTGCCACAACGCCGTTTGCGTCAGTTTTGCATGCCAGGCCTCGCGGCCGAACGCGCCAAGCGCCTGGCCTACTGCAAAAGCGGAACCACGAATGTCGATTTTTTTCATAGTGTTATCATTCACTTCTGTTCAGGATACGTGTTGCAAAAATTCTTTCAGGCGTGGATTGCGACTGCTATTCAGCAGCATATCAGGTGGACCATCTTCGGCAATGGTGCCGCCATCAATAAAAATTAGGCGTGATGCCACATCGCGGGCGAAGCCGATTTCATGGGTCACAATCACCATGGTCATGCCCTCTTCGGCCAGCGAGCGCATGACTTTCAGCACCTCATGCCGTAATTCGGGGTCCAGCGCTGAGGTTGGCTCATCGAACAGCATCATTTTCGGTTTCACTGCCAGGGCTCTGGCAATGGCTACGCGCTGCTGCTGACCGCCTGAGAGCTCTGATGGGTAGTGACCGGCGCGTTCGCGTAAGCCAACGCGGTCCAGCAGCGCCAGCGCCTGTTCCCGCGCGGCGGCTTTGCTCTGTTTGCGTACGCGAACCGGACCAAACATCACATTCTCCAGCGCCGTCAGGTGGGGGAACAGATGGAACTGCTGAAACACCATTCCGGCTTCACGGCGGATATCACATTCGTTAGCGTGAGGATCGGTAATGTGCATTCCCGCTACCAGCAGCGTGCCGGAGGAAATTTCCTCCAGTTTGTTAATGCAGCGCAGCAGCGTCGATTTGCCCGATCCGGAAGGGCCGATGATCACCACGACCTCGCCGGCGTCAATTTTAAAATTGATGTCGTGCAGCACCTGAGTGGCGCCGAAATTTTTCGACACTGCGCTAAATTCAACCATGCTCATAAAATATGGATCCTCTTCTCCAGTTGCTTCAGCAGGAAACTCAGGCACAGCGTCACCAGCAGGTAGATCATTGCCACTGCGGTCCAGACTTCCAGCGCGCGGAAATTACCGGCAATAATTTCTTGCCCCTGACGAGTTAATTCCGCCACACCAATAACAATAAACAGTGAGGTATCTTTAATACTGATAATCCACTGATTACCTAACGCCGGGATCATACGGCGTAATGCCAGCGGCATAATGACATGCCATAGCGTGCTGCGTTGGGATAATCCCATTGCCAGGCTGGCCTCTCTAAATCCTTTATTAATCGAAAGAATCGCCCCTCGGGTGATTTCTGCAATATATGCACCCGAGTTAATCACAATGGTCGTAATGGCCGCCGTTACCGGATCGATATGAATCGGTAATACCATGGGAAGTGCGAAGTAAATAAACATTACCTGCACCATAATAGGCGTTCCGCGGATTAACTCGACAAAGACTAACGAGACTGTCTTTGATATTTTTCCTCCGAGCGCCCGACAGGTTCCCGCCAGCAGGCCAATAACAAAACCACCTAATAAACCTGATAATGAAATAATCAGCGTCAGCTGTAATCCTTGCAACAACAGCGGCAGGGACTCCCAAATATATTTACTGTCGAAATTCATATGTTACCCGTTAAGATGTAACGAGGTCGGATCGCTCCGACCTGGCGGGATTATTTTGGCTGTTTAGCAAACCACTTCACGTAAATCTTGCTGTAAGTGCCGTCCGCACGTAGCGCTTGCAGTGCGGCGTTGATCTTCGGCGTCAGGCTACTATTCTTCTGCATCGCAAAGCCGTAGTGCTGCGGCAGAATACTGTCAGTCTCGCCGGTCGATTTCACTTTGCCATCACCCGCCGTTTTTACGTAATAAAGCACGTTGGGGGAATCATGTACCACGGCATCAAGGTTACCTGCCTGCAAATCAAGATAGGCGTTGTCGATATTCGGGAATTCGACATAGTTCGCCTTATATTTGCTTTTCATAAAGCTGGCCGCCGCCGTTCCCTGCTTTAATCCCACTTTCTTTCCTGCTAAATCGCTGAATTTAGTAATGGTATTATCGCTGCTTTTCACCGCCATTAATAAGTCAGCATCATAATAACCGTCGCTGAAATCGACGACCTGTTTACGCGCGTCGGTTATCGTAATGCCCGCCATGGCGACATCCAGATTACGTGATTGCAAACCCGGAATCAGTCCCCCGAAGTCCATCGGGCGTAATTCGTAGCTGACATCCATTTTTTTTGCGATGGCATCCCACAAATCAATATCAAACCCGACGTATTTATCGCCTTGTTTAAATTCAAAGGGGACAAACGCGGTATCAACGCCAACCGTTAATTTATCCTGCGCTTGTGCCACAAAACTGGCGGAGCAAGCGACCAGTGCTAACGTAACTTTTAATTTAGTTAATAATCCAGACATGATAACCCTCGGCGTCAGTGAAGTAGCGTGCATGAATGTCACCCGGCGAAATACATCGGCGGGGTGGGAAAATAAAAAGTTGATATGCAGGGCGCACTTTCATGCGCCAAATTTAAAACGAAAGCTTATGCGGGAATAATATCATCCCGGGTGTCGGGTACCGGCGTCTGTGCGCCGTTCATTACCATTGAGAGAAAACTGTAATAACCATTGATGCCGATAAGATCCACCACGCCTTTCTCGCCCCACAGTGCGATAGCGTGCTGCCAGGTGGCATCGCTGACCTTCTGCTGCTCCTGTAACTCCTTGCAAAAGCGATAGACCGCCCATTCATCCGGCTGCAGATCCTCAGGAAGACGCTTTTCATTAATCGCCTGCACCGCCGCGGCAGAAATACCCTTCTCGCGCGCTATCGGCGCATGAATCGCCCACTCAACAGGCTGCGACCAGTGCCGCGCGGTCATCAAAATTGCCAGTTCCGAAAGGCGCTGTCCCAGCGCGCTGCGATAACGCAGATATTCCCCCATGCGCTGCGCATGCGCCATGAGCTCTGGACTGCGCAGCAGCGGCTCAAAAGGCGGCAGCAGAGCACCGCGGGGCCCGTTGATTATCTCTTCGGCCAACGCGCGCTGCTGGTCGTCCCACTCATGCTCCGCCAGCGGCGGTAAACGATTGATCATAATTTGCTGGTCTCTTCGCCAATAACGGTGTTCAGCGTGTCTACCACAAAGTCGAGCTGGGCAGGCGAGACAATAAACGGGGGGGCGATCAGGATATGGTCGCCATACTGCCCGTCAATGGTTCCACCCATTGGATAGACCATCAGCCCACGTGACATACAGTTTGCTTTGATTGCCGCATGCAGCTTCAGGGCTGGATCGAAGGGGGTTTTGCTGTCTTTATCGCGTACCAGCTCAACGCCCGCAAACAAGCCGCGCCCGCGCGTATCACCGACGTGCGGTAATTCCCCCAGCACTTCACGCAATGCGCAGTGCAGGTAAGCCCCCTGTTGCCTGACCGCCTGCAGCAAATTATCGCGCGCAATCACCTGCTGCACGGCCAGGGCTGCGGACGCGGCGGTCGCGTGGCAAATATAGGTGTGCCCGTGCTGGAACAGACCGCTACCGGCCTGCAGCGCTGAGACAATCTTCTCGCTCGCTAATACTGCGCCAATCGGCTGATAGCCGCCCCCCAGCCCCTTCGCGATGGTTACCAAATCCGGCACCACATCATCCTGTTCAAACGCATGCAATGTGCCGGTGCGTCCCATGCCGCACATGACTTCATCCGCGATGTAGAGGATGCCGTATTTATCACACAGGTTGCGTACACCTTTAAGATAGCCCGGGGTAGGCGGGGTGGCGCCGGTGGTGGCTCCCACCACGGTTTCTGCAC
This sequence comes from Enterobacter sp. 3U4, assembly GCF_057224565.1. NCBI lineage: Bacteria > Pseudomonadati > Pseudomonadota > Gammaproteobacteria > Enterobacterales > Enterobacteriaceae > Enterobacter > Enterobacter sp. 3U4. Next base: position 2,768,541 of record NZ_CP136665.1, on the reverse strand, counting down.
AGAAACCAATAATAGTGTCGGGACCGGCCTCAATAATGGCTTGCTCCAGCTCGTTGAGCAGACGCGTGGTGTATTGCTGCTGGGTTTCGTCATCGCGGCGGTCGCGATATTCATTGCAGGCCGAAACGCGGATCACATCGATCAGCAAGGGAGCAAACTGGCGGCGGCGCCATTCGTTGCCTCCCACCGCGAGCGCCCCAAGGGTATTGCCATGATAGCTCTGCTTACGGGCGATAAATTTGGTGCGCGACGGCTGGCCGATCTCAACAAAATACTGGCGCGCCAGCTTGAGCGCGGTTTCGACCGCTTCCGAACCGCCCGAAACGAAATAGGCATAGTTAAGGTCGCCAGGTGCCGTGCGCGTCAAATGCTCAGCAAGCTGCTCAACGGTGTCGCTGGTAAAAAAACCGGTATGGGCATAGGCCAGCCGATCGATCTGGCGATGCATCGCAGCCAGCACGTCAGGATGCGCGTGGCCTAAACAGGAAACGGCGGCGCCACCGCAGGCATCCAGATACTGTTTTCCCTGTGCATCAAAAATGTACGCCCCCTGGGCGCGTACCGCCACGGCGGGCGTACTGCGTAGACTGCGGTGAATGATATGGGTCATGCTGGTCCTGCTCCTGAATGCGCTGTGCTAATGAAGCGCATCATGCAGGATTCATTTGTATCACGTCAATTTCATTTTGATTCAAATGTATTCAGTTTTCTTATGCCGGATGCAAATGAATTATTTTTCAGGGTTTCCCGGGCACCACGTAGGCACCAGAGTTAATAAGGTAGCGTTCAGCATTTTCGATTTTATTCACTGCATCCCGACCATGGCGCGCGACCAGCATCGCCAGTAAACACTCGGCCAGGCCCATGCCGGACACCACGGAGGGAAAAAATGACGGGCTGTCTATGGAGAACAGCAGCGTGCAATCGGCAGCCTGGGCTAATGGCGAGACGGGAGAATCCGTGATGGCGACGATCGTCGCACCTGCCTGCTGGGCCGCGCGCAGGACATCGAGCGACTCACGCGAATAGGGGGCAAAACTGGTGAGTAACAGGCAATCTTGTGATGTTAATTCTCGAGTGAACACCTCGATATTGCTCGCCAGACCATCAATTAACGACACCTGCCGATTGAACAGTCGATAGACATAAAACAGCGACCAGGCGATAGGAAAGCTGGCCCGGAAGCCGCAAATATAGACATTCTCAGCGGCGTCCAGCAGCAATACGGCCTGCTCCATGGCCTGATGGTTTTCATGCTGCGTAAAAGCCAAATTTGCCTGATGCGCCTGAAACACCTCTTCATACAGCTGCGGCTGAGTGCCTTTAGCGATCAGCTTCTCGGCTTTGGATACATATGTATCATTACGCAGCCCGAGTTCATCGATGAATGCGTCCTTGAGTTCACCCCAGCCGTTGTAGCCTAATCGTTGCGCTAACCGCAGCAGCGTGGCGGGTTTTACACCGGCTTCACTGGCGAAGGCACGCATCGATAGCACGACCAGTTGATTGGTATTCTGTAGCGAGAACTCGGCAGCACGCTGCAATTCTGCAGACAATTCACTGAATGTACTGATAATATTTTCCCTTGGATTCATAGCAAATAGTCCCGCTTTTGAAGGTTAGCGCTGCTGTCATCAACTTACGTTCGATCTTCACAAAACGAACATGGTCGCGTTGTCCCGAGAACGGATGATGAAAACACAGAGTCGATAAGTCAACGGGGAGCTGAACAGGGGGTTATCAGATGCGCGAAACCAATCTGATGTTCATTATGATAAAGGCCAACGTTAAGACTGTTTTCTATGCAGCATAGCGTTGCTCCTCGCTCATTCCAGCCCTTCAATATTCGACTTAACCGCTTTCAGCATCCTTCTTCGGATCCAGCCGCTCCCGGCCCGTATTGCCAGCCAGTAGGCTGCCATTTTTAGGTGAGTACGTTTGTCCGGACAATAGACGAAGGTCTCCGTACAGAGTTCATGTTGACCTGGCGTCAGTTCCGTTACCCGATAGCGTAGCAACAGCTTTGCGCTGCCCGGCGCGGCTGGCGACTGAAAAGCAATGGCATCCGGTGCGTTTTCCAGACCGAAACTGGTCCGCCAGAATTGTCCTTTTAAGCCGTAGCAGAGTTCAGATGCAGAGTTTTTCAAAAGGGTAAAACTGTGCAGGCCAAAGTCGCTGATTGAGCCAGCCTGCTGATTGCGAAGAAGTTTTTGCGGTAATTGCCGTAAAGCCATCAGCCGACGAATCACGGCATCTTGCCGGACGTCAAAGTTTGCAATCAACGGCAGAATATTTTCAGGATGCGCAGTATGAATGACCGTTCGGTGTTTTTCATGAAACTGGAACTGGCGGAGAAAAGCGGGAACATCCTGCCACTGAGCAAGCGCTTTGCGGGTAACGAATCCGGGGTTCAGCATTGTTCTTCCTTGTCATCCTTTGAGCACAGCCAGAGTAACAGAGGATTTGCGGCAGACAATTACCAGGAAAACGTAGTACCGAAGCGTGTATCAACAAGACCTATACCGTTCTAAGATCACGCGATTGACGACAGAGGCTGGCATTGCCGGGTGGCGGCTGCGCCTTACCCGGCCTACAAGCCCGCCAACCCGCGACACGAACCGTAGGCCCGTGCAAGCGCAGCGCCGCCGTCACCCCTCGCTCAGCATCGTCAAAAACCGCTTAACCGTCCGCGAGCGCTCAAAGCGCCGCCAGCAGAGCGCGATGTCGGTATAAAGCTCCGGTGAGCTCAGCGTGTGATAGGTGACATTCGGCGGAGAAATGGCCGCCATGGATTTCGGCACCAGCGCGAACCCGCCGCCTGCGGAAACCATGCTCAGCGACGATGAAAGCTGCGACGACTGCAGCGCGTGCTGCACGTCAATCCCGGCCCGCTCGCAGCAGCCGTGAACCCGGTCATACAGGCCCGGCGCGACCTCCTGCGGGAACAGCACCACCGGCGTCTCCCGAAGCTGCTCTAACGCCAGCGAATCGCACGCCGCCAGCGGATGATCGCGATGCAGCGCCACCACCATCGGCTCCCGGTCGAGGATTTTTAACTCGAACGCCTTGCTGCTCTCGCACGGCAGGCGCACGAAGGCGATATCCAGTTCACCCTCCGCCAGCATGGTCGTCAGCGACGACATATTGGCTTCCACCTGGTGAACCTGCACCGCCATGTTCTGCACCTGAAACTGGCGAATCAGGGTAAAGATTTTGGGATGAAAAGCGTCGGAACTGGTGATGCCAATCGACAGGTTGCCGTTCAGCCCGCGCGCGATGCCGCGGGCTTTCTCCAGCGCGGCGTCGCTCAGCGCCAGGATCTTGCAGGCGTCCTCGTAGAAGGCTTCTCCCGCTTCGGTCAGCTCCACGCCCCGCGTCAGGCGCCTGAACAGCGGCGTGCCCACTTCCTCTTCGAGCCGTTTGATCTGCTGACTCAGAGGAGGCTGTGAAATACCCAGCGCTTCGGCCGCCCTGGTGAAGTGTCGCTCGCGTGCAACCGCGACAAAATACCGCAGATAACGAAGTTCCATATCTAAAACGTCTCAAACCAGCATGGTTTCTATATTGGAACTCTCTGCTGAATCGGGTCAACATTTATTTAACCTTTCTAAATTAAGTTGAAGAGGACGAGCAAGATGGTGCATTCATCTGCCTGCGACTGCGAAGCCAGTCTGTGCGAGACCCTGCGCGGGTTCTCCGCCCAGCATCCTGACAGCGTGATCTATCAGACATCGCTAATGAGCGCCCTGCTAAGCGGCGTGTATGAAGGAGAGACCACCATCGCCGATCTGCTGGCACACGGTGATTTTGGTCTGGGCACCTTCAACGAGCTGGACGGCGAAATGATCGCCTTCAGCAGCCAGGTGTACCAGCTGCGCGCCGACGGCAGCGCCCGGGCCGCGAAGCCAGAGCAGAAAACGCCGTTTGCGGTGATGACCTGGTTCCAGCCGCAGTACCGTATCACCTTCAATGCGCCGGTCAGCCGTCAGCAGATCCACGACGCAATCGACCAGCAGATCCCCTCCGATAACCTGTTCTGCGCGCTGCGCATCGACGGCAACTTCCGCCACGCCCACACCCGCACCGTACCGCGCCAGAAGCCGCCGTACCGCGCGATGACCGACGTGCTGGACGACCAGCCGGTGTTCCGCTTTAACCAGCGTGAAGGGGTGCTGGTCGGGTTCCGCACGCCGCAGCATATGCAGGGCATCAACGTGGCGGGCTACCACGAACATTTCATTACCGACGACCGTCAGGGCGGGGGGCATCTGCTCGACTACCAGCTGGAGAGCGGCGTGCTCACCTTCGGTGAAATTCACAAGCTGATGATCGATCTGCCCGCCGACAGCGCCTTTTTACAGGCCAACCTTCACCCCAGCAATCTGGATGCGGCGATCCGTGCCGTCGAAAACTAACAGGAGAACTACCGTGAACAGTGAGAAACAGTCACGTCAGTGGGCGCACGGCGCCGATTTGGTTGTCGGCCAGCTGGAAGCGCAGGGCGTGAAGCAGGTGTTCGGGATCCCGGGGGCGAAAATCGACAAAGTCTTTGACTCCCTGCTGGACTCCTCCATCGAGATCATTCCCGTCCGTCACGAAGCCAACGCGGCGTTTATGGCGGCGGCGGTAGGGCGTCTGACCGGCAAGGCCGGGGTAGCGCTGGTGACCTCCGGGCCCGGCTGTTCCAACCTGATCACCGGCATTGCCACCGCCAACAGCGAAGGCGACCCGGTGGTGGCGCTGGGCGGGGCGGTGAAGCGGGCGGATAAAGCGAAGCTGGTGCACCAGAGCATGGACACCGTCGCCATGTTCAGCCCGGTCACCAAATACGCCGTGGAGGTGAGCGCGCCGGACGCGATTGCTGAGGTGGTTTCCAACGCGTTTCGCGCCGCCGAGCACGGCAGGCCGGGGGGCGCGTTCGTCAGCCTGCCGCAGGATATTGTCGACCAGCCCGCCACGGGGGCGATTTTACCCGCCAGCGGTCCCGCGCTGATGGGGCCGGCGCCAGAATCCGCCATCAACGACGTAGCGAAGCTTATCGAAAAGGCCAAAAACCCGGTCATCCTGCTGGGGCTGATGGCGAGCCAGCCAGCCAACAGCGCCGCGCTGCGCAAGCTGCTGGAGAAAAGCCGTATTCCGGTCACCAGCACCTATCAGGCCGCCGGGGCGGTGAACCAGGAGCACTTCACCCGCTTCGCCGGGCGCGTCGGTCTGTTCAATAACCAGGCGGGCGACCGGCTGCTCCATCTGGCGGATCTGATTATCTGCATCGGCTACAGCCCGGTGGAATACGAGCCTTCCATGTGGAACAGCGGTGACGCCACGCTGGTGCACATCGACGTGCTGCCTGCCTATGAAGAACGAAACTACGTGCCGGATCTGGAGCTGGTGGGGGATATCGCCGAAACGCTGAATCAGCTCGCTAACCGTATCGACCATAAGCTTGAGCTAAGCCAGCGGGCCTCCGAAATTCTGGTCGACCGCCAGCATCAGCGCGATCTGCTCGATCGTCGCGGCGCCTCGCTCAACCAGTTTGCCCTGCATCCGCTGCGCATCGTGCGGGCCATGCAGGACATCGTGAATAACGACGTGACGCTGACCGTCGACATGGGCAGCTTCCACATCTGGATCGCCCGCTACCTCTACAGCTTCCGGGCGCGTCAGGTGATGATCTCCAACGGTCAGCAGACCATGGGCGTCGCGCTGCCGTGGGCCATTGGCGCGTGGCTGGTCAACCCGAGCCGCAAGGTGGTTTCGGTCTCCGGTGACGGCGGCTTCCTGCAGTCAAGCATGGAGCTGGAAACCGCGGTGCGCCTCAACGCTAACGTGTTGCACATCATCTGGGTGGATAACGGCTACAACATGGTTGCCATTCAGGAAGAGAAAAAATACCAGCGTCTTTCCGGCGTCGAGTTCGGCCCGGTCGATTTCAAAGTCTATGCCGACGCCTTTGGCGCGAAAGGCTTTGCCGTGGAGAGCGCCGACGCGCTCGAACCCACGCTGCGTGCGGCGATGGATGTGGATGGCCCGGCCGTGGTGGCCATTCCCGTCGACTACAGCGATAACCCGCTGCTGATGGGCCAGCTCCATCTCAGCCAGATTTTGTGAATCAACATAAGGACAGAGAAATGCAAAAAGTTGCTCTCGTAACAGGCTCAGGCCAGGGGATTGGTAAAGCGATCGCGCTTCGCCTGGTGAAGGATGGATTTGCCGTCGCCATCGCCGACTATAACGTTGAGACGGCAAGAGCCGTCGCCGATGAAATCATCCGTAACGGCGGTAACGCCGTCGCCGTGAAGGTGGACGTCTCTGACCGCGAGCAGGTATTTGCGGCGGTGGAGAAAGCCCGCACCGCGCTGGGCGGATTCAACGTGATCGTCAATAACGCCGGGATTGCGCCGTCTACCCCAATCGAATCCATCACGCCGGAGATTGTCGACAAGGTTTACAACATCAACGTGAAAGGGGTGATCTGGGGGATCCAGGCCGCGATTGACGCGTTCCGCAAAGAGGGGCACGGCGGCAAAATCATCAACGCCTGCTCCCAGGCGGGCCATACCGGTAACCCGGAGCTGGCTGTCTACAGTTCCAGTAAATTCGCGGTGCGCGGCTTAACTCAGACCGCCGCACGGGATCTTGCTCCGCTGGGGATCACCGTTAACGCCTACTGCCCGGGCATCGTTAAAACGCCGATGTGGGCAGAGATCGACCGTCAGGTCTCCGAGGCGGCGGGTAAACCGCTCGGCTACGGTACCGAAACCTTTGCCAAACGCATCACGCTTGGCCGTCTGTCCGAACCGGAAGATGTCGCCGCCTGCGTTTCATACCTGGCGGGACCGGATTCCGACTATATGACCGGCCAGTCTCTGCTCATCGATGGTGGGATGGTGTTCAACTAAATTCTAATAAGCTCTGACATGAGTTTTCCCCTGCACCCGTGCAGGGGCTTTTTTTTGTCTCCTCCGCCATTGTGCATTACACTGCGCGCTGCAAAACTTTAGTCATTACGATCTGACAGGCGGTAACAGCGATGAACGGTACAATCACAACGTGGTTTAAAGATAAAGGCTTTGGATTTATCAAAGATGAAAACGGCGACAACCGCTATTTTCATGTGATTAAGGTCGCGAACCCCGATCTGATTAAGAAAGATGCCGCGGTGACCTTCGAGCCAACCACCAACAACAAAGGCCTTTCCGCCTACGCGGTGAAGGTGATCCCGGAAAGCAAACATCTCTTTATTGCGGGCGAGCGCGTGAAGCTCACCTCCATCAAATCCTTCGTGGTGTTTAACGAAGAAGAACCGGTTGATACCAAAATCGACAAAGAGAACGCGGTGCTTTCGGTGGGACTGCTGATGAACAGCATCAAGCCGAAATCCGAGAAAAAGCCGGGCGAAATGCGTACGGTGAAGAAGCTGGCGATCACCACCTTCCAGAACACGACGCTGATCTTCACAGAAGATGAGATCGACATTGATGCCACGGTGAAGCTGCTGAAGTGATTTTTTTGCCGGGTGGCGGCGATGCCTTACCCGGCCTACGAAAAACCATCAACGCGGCACGAAACGTAGGCCCGGTAAGCGCCGCGCCACCGGGCACCGCCGCGCGCACTTATCCCATCCTGTGCTCGCCCCGTAACATCGCCTCGCGGTCAAACACCCTCTGGATCTCCCCGTGCGCCATAAACGCCGCCCGGTCGGACATATGCGCAATCACGTCCGCGTCGTGGCTCACCAGCAGATAGGTCATTTCGTGCTCGGCCTTCAGGCGGTTAAGCAGGTTCAGGATTTCCGCCTGTACCGACATGTCCAGCGCCGAGGTCGGTTCATCCAGCAGCAGAAGCCGCGGACGCAGCAGCAGCGCGCGGGCAATGGCAACGCGCTGTCGCTGGCCGCCGGAAAGCTGGTGCGGGTAGCGCTTGCCCGCGTCGGCGGAAAGCCCCACCTGGTGCAGCGCATCTGCCACCTTTTCCGCGATATGCGTTTCGCCGTGGATGCTTAACGGCTCCGACAGGGTGCGCGCAATGGTGTGGTTCGGGTGCAGCGAGGCCCACGGATCCTGAAACACCATCTGCACGTTGCGGCGAAGCTCGCCTTCAAAACGCCGTCCTGGCCGTAGCGCATCTCCCAGTATAGAAATGCGACCGTTCCACTCGCGCTGCAGCCCCGCCAGCACGCGCAAAATAGTCGATTTCCCGCAGCCGGATTCACCTATCAGGCTGAAGGTTTCACCTTTCTCGATGGTAAAGCTGGCGGCGGACACCGCCGTTTTATCCCCGAAGCTTACCTGGAGATCCTTAACTTCAACGAGCGCCATTATCGGTCTCCTTCCAGGGCTGCGAACGGTCCAGCGTCGGCAGCATCTGGCCGAAGGTGTTGGCGTCTGGACGACAGGTCCACAGGGTGCGCGTATACGGGTGCGTCGCCTGCGGGAGCTGGCTTGCCGCCATTTCATCCACCTTTTCGCCCTGATACATCACCAGCACGCGGTCGCAGTGTTCCGCCACCAGAGGCAGATCGTGGCTGATTAACAGCATCGCCATCTGGCGTTCTTCGCTCTGCTGCACCAGCAGCTCGAGGATCTGGCTACGCAGGCGGGCGTCCAGCGCGGAGGTCGGTTCGTCGGCAATCAGCACCTGCGGGTTGTTGATCAGCGCAATCGCAATCATCACCCGCTGGCCCATTCCCCCGGAGAGTTCGCCGGGATAACGTGACAGCACGTTCTCGTTCAGCCCGACGGCGCGGATGATGTCATGAATGCGTGCCTGGCGCTCGGCGCGGGGCAGGCGCTGATGCAGGGTCAGCGCCTCATCAAGCTGAGCAGCGACGTTTTTCGCCGGATTTAGCGCGTAGCGCGGGTCCTGCAGGACCATCGCAATCCCGTTGCCGCGCAGCGCCTGCCAGCGGCGGGTGCTCAGGGTCAGCAGGTCGTTGCCGAGCACGTTAAGCCGGCTGGCGCTCACGATGCCGGGCTTACGCACCAGCCCCATCAGGGCGCGGGCGGACATCGACTTGCCCGAGCCGGATTCCCCCACCAGCGCCAGCCGCTCGTTGCCAAGCGTAAAGCTCAGGTTGTTGACCACGCGTGCGGCGGGGTAGTCGATATTTAGCGCATCGACGATGACGCGGGGTTCAGTCATGCTGTGGCTCCAGTACGTCGCGCAGGCCATCGCCCAGCAGGTTAAAGGCCAGGCTGGCAAACAGAATCGCCCCGCCCGGAATGGCGGCAATCCACCACTGGTCGAAAATGACCTGCATGCCGTCGGCGATCATCGCGCCCCATTCGGCCATTGGAGGGCGTGCGCCAAGACCGAGGAAGCCCAGCCCGGCAGCCGCCAGAATAATCCCCGCCAGATCCAGCGCCAGCCGTACAATCGCGGACGGCAGGCACAGGGGCAGAATATGGCCGACCAGCAGGCGCAGGCCGCGAATGCCCATCATTTCGGCTGCGGCGAGGTAGTCGCTGTGGCGCAGACGCTGAATTTCACTCCGCGCCTGCCGCGCGTAGGCGGGCCAGGTGGTTAAGGCCAGCGCCAGCGCGCCGTTGACCAGACCCGGGCCGAGCATCGCCACAAAGGCGAAGGCGAGGATTAGGCGCGGCATCGACATCACCACGTCGGTGAAGCGCATCAGAATGCGCTCCATCCAGCCGCCATAGTAGCCGGACAAAATCCCCACCAGCAGCCCGGCGGGCAGGGTTATAACGGTAACCATGGCCACCAGCCCGAGCGCCGGACGGGTGCCGTAAATCAGGCGCGAGAGCAGGTCGCGCCCGTAGCTGTCGGTGCCCAGCCAGTGCTGGCCGTTCGGTGCCTGCAGGCGCGCGGCGGCGTCCTGCCAGTTTGGATCAACCGGTGCCAGCCAGGGGGCGAACAGGGCAATAAACACCAGCAGCGCAATGGCAACCAGCCCGCAAAACGCGGCAGGGGAGCGGCGCAGGCGGCGTAAGAAAAGATAAAACGGCATCAGCGCACCCTGGGATCGGTCGCCCGCACAAGCAGGTCGGTAAGGTTATTGATCAGGACAAAGCAGACGCCGATCAGCAGCGTGCCGCCCATGACCGCGGTGGTGTCTCCGGCGAACAGGGCGGTGGTGAGGTAGCGCCCGATCCCCGGCCATGAGAAGACGGTTTCGGTCAGTACCGCGCCTTCCAGCATGCTGGTGTAGGCGAGGGCGATCACCGTCAGCAGGGTGCCACGAATGTTCGGCAGCACGTGGCGCAGCAGAATGGCCATCTCCCCGGCTCCCTTGGCGCGGGCAAGCAGGATGTACTCTTTGTTCATTTCGCTCAGGCAGGCAGAGCGCGTCAGGCGGGTGATGCTCGCCAGCGAGTAATAGGCCAGCAGCAGCACCGGCAGCACCAGGTGGCTGATGGCGTTGCGAAACGCCTCGCGGTCGCCGGAAAGCCAGGTATCTATGAGCGCAAAGCCGGTGCGCGGCTCGACGGTGAACTGCCAGATATCATCCAGCCTGCCGGGACCCGCGCTCCACTGCAGCTTCGCGTAGAACAGGGCCAGCATCAGCAGGCCGAGCCAGAAAATCGGCACCGAGTTGCCGAGCAGGGTGAGCGTTCTGATGGCTAAATCGAGCGGCGAACCGGCGTAGCGGGCGCACAGCACCCCGGCAATCACGCCGAGCACGGCGCCGATGATTAACGCCAGCGTCGCCAGCTCGAGCGTGGCGGGAAAGGCGTGCAGCAGATCCTGCAGCACCGGCTGCCCGGTGGCGCTGGCGGTGCCTAAATCACCGTGGGCAAGATTTTGCAGGTAGTGCCAGAACTGCACGGGCAGGGGACGATCCAGCCCAAGCTGGTGGCGGACCTGATCGTACGTCGACTGGCTGGCGTGATCGCCTACGATCTGCAGCACGCGATCGACCGGTGAAAACGCCGAAAGCGCAAACGTGACGAGCAGCAGCCCGAAGAGCGTGAGCAGCAGGGTCAGTAGACCCTGAAGCACGCGGGTGGAAAGATGTGGCATGGGAAATCTCTTCATGCCGGGTGGCGGCTTCGCCTTACCCGGCCTACAAAAACCGAGAACACAGGCCGGGTAAGCGCAGCGCCACCCGGCAACAAGGGCTACTTCGTGACGCGATCGTACCAGACCATATCCGCGTTCAGCCCCTGCTGATACCCCTTCACGTTATCGCGCACCACGATCTGGGTTTTGCCCTGATCGACGAACACGTACGGCGAGCTCTGCTGCAGCTGTTCCTGCATTTTCTTGTACAGTTCCAGACGCTTCGCCGGATCCGGTTCGGCAACCGCCGCCAGCGTGGCCTTGTTCAGCTCCGGGATTTTCCAGCCGTTCAGGCCGGCCACGGTGCTGGACTTCCCGTCGTTCCACGCGAAGGCGCTGGCGTTAGAGTGCGCGTCGAAGTAGTCCGGGATCCACAGACGAATCGCCGCCTGATGCTGCTTGGCGCGCACGCGGGCATAGACCTGGCTCCCGGCGGCAGGCAGCAGATCCACCTTCACGCCGCCCTGCGCAAAGCTCGCCTGCATCGACTGCGCGATGGTGATAAACGGCGGCTTGTTCTCCACGTCCAGCGTGAAGTGCGCGTCCTTAATGCCCGCTTTGGCGAGAATGGCTTTCGCTTTTGCCGGGTCAAATTTAAACGGATTGTCTTCCAGCGCGCCCGGCAGACCGACCGGCAGGAAGCTCTGGTGAACAAAGTACTGGCTTTTCAGCAGGTTTTTAGTGATGCCGTCATAATCGACCAGCCAGCGCGACGCTTCCCAGAAGGCCGGGTTATTCAGCAGCGGGTTAGCGCTGTTGCCGGTGTTAAACACCAGGTAATTCTGTTCCGCAGACGGGATGCTCAGCACCTTCACGCCCGGCTTGCCGTCCAGGGCGCTAATCTGATCTGCACCCAGATCTCGCGCCACGTCCGCATCACCCTGCTGGATCAGCAGGCGGCGCGAAGCCGGATCGGGGACGTTTTTAATGATGATGCTTTTCAGCTTCGGCGCGCCGCCGGGAGCGGAGTCGTTAGCTTCCAGCACGATGGCCTGATGCGGCTGATAGACGCGCATTTTGAACGCGCCGCTGCCCGCCGAGTGCATTTTCAGCCACGCGTTACCGAAGTCGTTATCCTTCACGTTTGCGGCGACCTGCTTTTCATCGACGATGGAGGCAATCGGCGTGGAGAGAATATTCAGCGCCACCGACGGGCTCACGTCCGCCGTCCAGCGAAGCTGGAGGGTGTGCTCGTCCACCTTTTTCAGCTGGCTGGCGATGTTGCTCGCGTCCCAGCCCAGTACGTTGAGGATAAAGGCCGGGGATTTGTTCAGCGTCACGGCGCGGGTATAAGAGAAGATCACGTCTTCCGGGCGCAGCGGGTTGCCGGAGGCGAATTTTGCATCGGGCTTAAGCTTGATGGTCAGGGTTTTTGCTGCCGCGTCCGCTTCCCAGCTTTCTGCCAGAATCGGCGTGATTTTTTCCGGATTATCGCGGTCCGGCTGCACCAGACGCTGGTACAGGCTCGGCACGGTCTGGATGCTGGAGAGCTCGTTGGCTTCGGCCGGGTCGAGGCTCACGATGTCATCCAGCCCCTGGGCAACCACCAGCGTGTTGGGCGGAGTAGCGGCGTGTGCTGCGCCTGAGAGCGCAGTCAGTACCAGTAACGGCAACAGTTTTTTCGTCATAGCGATCCCTGAGAAGAATATATTGTGATTGTTTTATGCTCCGCTACGTTAGGGCGACTGTGACATTCCACAAAGTCGAAATTCAGCTTTACTTATGCCTTCCGGGAATATCGCATGCGCTCGGGCTATTAAAACACGCTGCTTTTCGCCTGCTTTTTAACCTGCTATAACAAACTCCTTACCTTTCAGGGAGTCACCGCCGTGCCCGAAATCAATCAACATGGTCAAACCGTTAACGATATCGTTCCCGACTGGAAAGGCGCGCGCGCGTTAACCCGCACGCCGCTGTTCGGCCAGTATTGTCGCCTGGAGCCGCTGGACGCCGATCGCCACGCGGCCGATCTCTATGAGGCCTACGCGCTGGGCGACGACAGCGACTGGACGTGGCTTGCCAGCACGCAGCCCAAGAGCGTGGAAGCCACCGCGCACTGGATCATGGCGAAGGTCATGGACGATGAGCTGGTGCCGTTTGCCGTCATTGACTTACGCACCGAACGTGCGGTGGGGCTGGTGAGCTATATGGCCAACGAGCGGCTGCTGGGGTCGGTGGAGATCGGGCACGTCACCTGGTCGCGTAAAATGAAAGGATCCCGCATCGGTACTGAAACGGTGTGGCTGCTGCTGAAAAATGCGTTTGAGCACGGCTATCGGCGCCTCGAGTGGAAGTGTGATTCGATGAACGTTGCCTCACGCAGGGCGGCGGAGCGGCTGGGGTTTGTCTGGGAAGGGCGCCTGCGCCAGAAGCTGGTGCGTAAAGGGCGCAACCGCGACAGCGATATGCTTTCTATTATTGACGGCGAATGGCCGCAAAGAGACGCGGAGCTGCGCGCCTGGCTGGCGGCGGAGAATTTTGACGACGATGGGCGTCAGATAAAGCGGCTTGAGGCGTTTCGGTTATAAGTTTTTTATGTAGGGTACAGCGTAAACGCGCGGCTAATCCGCGGAAATCGCGATTTCAATCAGGTTGGTTTTTCCTGACTGTAGCCCGCGCGCTACCGCTTCGGCGATATCTGCAGCCTCGGTCACCCGGCAGCAGTGGACGCCCATGGCGGCGGCCAGCGACTGAAAATCGATATGCGGGTTCACCAGGTCCATCCCGATGAAACGCCCCAGCCGCGTTGAGCTGTAGTCAGCCTGGCTCTTCATAAAGTTTTTCAGGATGTTGTACTCCCTGTTGTTCATGACGATAAAGGTGACCGGCAGATTTTCGTGTGCCGCCGTCCAGAGCGCCTGTGGCGAGTAAAGGGAGGCTCCGTCACCTATCAGGCAGACCACCGGCTCCCGTCCGCGCCCCAGCGAATGACCCACTGAGGCAGGCATCCCCCAGCCCAGTCCGCCGCCGCGCATAAAGTAGTAGCGCTGATGCTGCTGGTCAGAGATGAACCGGCGGACATGCCTGGCGGTCGCTATCGCCTCATCAACGATGGTGGTGCCAGCCGGAATGGATCGGATGACTTCCCAGGCAGCTACCATCGGGGAGATCGCCGGGCGTAGCCGCTCGGCGGCCAGACGTTCTTCCTGCTGCTGCCACTCCTTCTCACGTTCGTCGCGAGCCGCAACCAACAGCCGCTGGTGGGCCAGCGTGCTGGCTATCAGCCGCTGCTCAAGCTTTGGCAGTAGTTCATGCAGGGACAGTTTGATATCCCCCATCACCGAGAGGCGGGTGGCATACGTGCGGCCAAGTTCGTTCATATCCGCTGAGAGCTGATACACCGCACAGGTTTCCGGAATGGCCTCGCCCTCGCTGTACAAAATGGTAATCAGGCTTCTGCCGCCGATGATAAATACGGCATCGTAGGCGTTGATGATGCTGGCGATTTCGCTGGCGGTGGTGGGCATATTGCCCCGCCAGAGCGCGTGCTGGGTGGGAAAAGGCAAATTCAGCGGCCAGGAGGAGCCGTAGACGTGGGCGCCGAGCGCTTCAGCAAGCTGGACAATCTCCTGCGTTGAGCCGCTGGAGTGAACTTCATCCCCCGCCACAATCATGATCCTTCCGGGCGTAACCTGGCTCAGCTCCGCCGCCAGTTCGTCCAGCGAGCCCGCCACGGTGTGGTAGTTCACTTTAGAGGCCGTTTGTATTCCGGCTTCGCTGAGCTCTTCCATCACGTTCATCGGCAAAGAAAGCAGCACCGGACCCGCAGGAGGGTAGCTGGCAGCGTGAAATGCCCGGCGCACCAGCACCGGGAGCTGGTCGGCGCTGGTGACCTCCTGCGCCCATTTCATGACCGGGGAGCCAATGGAGACAATGTCATCGTACAGGAGCGGGTCGCGCACGTAGTGTCGCGTATCCTGCTGTCCGACGGTGACAACCAGCGGGGTTTTCATGATCCGCGAATTAATGAGATTCCCCATCCCGTGCCCCAGACCGCTGGCGGTATGCAAATTGATAAAACCGGTCTTGCCTGAGGCTTTCGCGTAGCCGTCGGCAATAGCGACCACGCTGCTCTCCTGAAGCGCCAGAATATAGTGAATATTTTCATGGCGAAGCAGGGCATCAATGAGCGGAAGTTCGGTGGTGCCGGGGTTGCCAAAAATATATTCCACGCCTTCACTCTCCAGCACTTCAAGGAGAATGTCGGCGCCCGATCGCATATTTAAATCTGATAAGGACGTTAATGATTTAATCATAATGACACCTCATTCAGCGTTATTTAACTCATGCTAAAATTCTTCCTGCGTGGGACGAATAATTATTTCATTTACATCAACATCGCCAGGCTGTTCGATAGCAAATAATACGGCTCTGGCAATCGACTCTGCCGGAATAGCCTGCTTATAAAATTCATGCAAGAACTGTTTGCTCGGGGCATCAGAGCTACCAAACTGCAGCTCGCTTTCAACGGCGCCGGGGGAGATAAGGGTAGTCCGAACGGTTTTCCCCGCTTCCTGACGTAACCCTTCACTCAGGGCGCGGACGGCGAATTTCGTGGCGCTGTACACCACGCCGCCGGGGGCAAGGACCTTGATACCCGCCACGGAGGCAACGTTAATAAAGTGCCCGCTCCCCTGACGCTGGAACACCGGAAATGCCGCCGCGATACCGTACAGCACGCCTTTGATATTGGTATCAATCATCCGGTCCCATTCGTCGGTTTTCAACTCGCTGATGGGGGCAATCGCCATAAAGCCCGCGTTGTTGATCAGCACATCGACGCGCTGGTATGCGGCGACGGCAGCGTCAATCGCGCGCTGAACCTCCTCCTGTCGGGTCACGTCCGCCTTCACGGCAATCGCCTGGCCGCCCTGCTGAATAATGCGATCCACCAGGGCGTTAATTCTCTCCAGACGACGGGCAACCAGTACCAGAGAAAAAGGTTTATTTGCCAGGTGAAGGGCGATGGCCTCACCAATACCGCTGCTGGCACCGGTGATAACAACAACTTTGTTTGCACTATTATTCATGATCTTATCTCACTGTTGTGTGATTCAAAAAAATAAAATGCAGAGAAGGGTTAAAGAATGATGATAAATTCTTTAACCCTTTTTGAAAATATATTGTATATATCGAATTAAATAGCATTCGGTTTAAACTTAATGGAGTTTCAGGGAGAGTGTCAATAAAGTTTCAAGTAATAAAATTCATTGCCGTGCTAATATTTAATTCTTATATGTGACAGCCAATATTATGTAAAGGATTTAGTATTGAAAAATCTCTCTTTTCTTATCATGCAGGCGTAAATCCGGGGAAGGTAGATTAAGAGGCTCGCGGCCCTGCGAACAAGGCCTGAGAATTAAATTTTCCCACTGTAGAGCACGGGACCGGTGGGTTGACCGGTGGGTGATCCCCCCTCAGGTTCAAGGCTTATGGCTATCATCGCGTCAGGGGTAAGGGTGTTATTCCTGAGGGCAACATGGGTCGGTATATCACTTTGCAGCAGCCCAAGGGATATCGGGGCCTTCCCGGCAGGAATAAGCCAAAGCTGCAGGCTGTTTTGCGCCGCGACAGCGTTCGGTCTGAGAGGCGTTATGCTCAGATACTGGCGGCGGGCGTCTGTACTGACGACCCATTGTCCGTGCTGTTGGGCATCGTTGAGCACCATCAGCGGTGCGAGTTCCGGGGTACGGATGGTATACCAGGCAACGACCGACAGGGCGGCGAGGGAGGCCGCGACCATCCAGCCGAGATAAGGCCGGCTTTGGCGCAAAGGCTTTTTGGGCGGCAGATCGAGGGCGATTCTCTTCCACACCGTCTCGGGTGGGGGAACGGGTGCAAGATGACTGTCGAGCGTGCTGAACATTTCCTGCCAGTACGCGACGCGCGCTGTCAGGCGCGGCTCTGCGGCAAGTCTTTTCTGGAACTGAAGCCGCGCCCCTCCGCGCAGGGTGCCGAGGGCATATTCCGCAGCCAGCATGTCATCGCGTTTTTCGCTGTCATTCATAGGCCCACGCACTCCCGAAGATGATCCATCGCGCGGCGGATCCAGCTTTTTACCGAGCCCACGGGCTGGTGGAGCCAGTCGGCAATGTCGCTGTGGGACATGCCTTGATAGTAGGCAAGCGTAATACTCTGGCGCTGTTCATGACTCAAATGTTCCAGACAATGCCTGAGCCGTGCTGCCTGCGCGTCGTCGTGCCAGTTATTCTGCTCATCGCTTTCGCTCGACAGAATATCTTCCGAATAAGACTCTTCACGGGCTGCAGCCCGGGTTTGCCCGCTGCGCAGCCAGTCAATACAGCGGTTGCGAACAATATGCGTAAGCCAGGTCATCGGGGAGCTCAGGGTAGCGTTATAGGTTTCGGCTTTACTCCAGACGGTGACAAAACAGTCGTGAAGGATCTCTTCTGCCCAGGCGCGGTCGCGCAACATGCGCAGCGCAACGGCAAACAGGTGAGGCGATGTGAGTCGGTAAAGTTGTTCAAATGCGCGGCGATCGCCGTTAGCGATCGCCTGCATTAATTTCAACTGCTGTTCAGCCAGCGCGTTATCCATGTTTTTCCCGGAAGGCAACGTCACACTTCCGAAGTATAGACAACTACTTAGGCATCAGGACGGTATCAATCACATCGATCACGCCATTTTTCTGACGGACGTCGTAGGTGCTGATGTTCGCCACGTTACCTTTACCATCCTTGAGCTGAATATTGTGCGGGCCGTTACTCATGATCCACAGAGGCTGACCGTTTACGGTCTTAAGCTCCGCGTGACCGCCGCCCTGTTTAATTTTCTGCTCCAGCGCTTTCATATCGTAATTACCGGCGACCACGTGATAGGTCAGGATGCTGGTGAGCGTGGCTTTGTTTTCGGGTTTAACCAGGTTCTCGACCGTGCCGGCAGGCAATTTCGCAAACGCCGCATTGGTCGGGGCAAACACGGTGAATGGCCCTTTGCTCTGGAGCGTATCTACCAGCCCCGCCGCTTTGACGGCGGCCACCAGCGTAGTGTGATCTTTCGAGTTCACGGCGTTTTCAACAATATTTTTGCTCGGGAACATCGCCGCTCCGCCCACCATCACGGTGTCTGACGTCATGGCTGCTGATGCGCCTGCACAGAAGAGTATCGTGCTGGATACGAATGCAACACTGAGTAGCTTTTTCATCATTTATCCTCGGGTTAAGGAGCAAAGGCGTTGCTCACATACTCACATACGAGGGCAGGGGGGAAACTGGATGCAGGGAAATGAAAATAAATTTGTGGCGGGGAAGTGAATTCCCTCTCCCCGGTGGGGAGAGGGCAAATGACTTAGCGTCTCACCGGCGCCCCGTTCGCCACATAATATGCAGCCGTGCTCTTCGCCAGCGGCTCGCGACCGCGAATGGCGTCGGCAACCTTCTCACCAATCATAATGGTGGTGGCGTTCAGGTTGCCGGTGATGATCTGCGGCATAATCGACGCATCCACCACGCGCAGCCCCTCCAGCCCGTGAACGCGGCCTTCGCCGTCGACCACCGCCATCTCGTCGTAACCCATCTTGCAGGTGCCACAGGGGTGGAACGCGGTTTCGGCGTGGTTACGCACAAACTCGTCCAGCTGCTCGTCGGTCTGGCATTCAATACCCGGACTGATTTCACGGCCCCGGTACTTGTCCAGCGCGGGCTGGTGCATGATCTCGCGGGTGATGCGGATCGCGTCGCGGAACTCCTGCCAGTCCTGCTCGTGGGACATATAGTTAAACAGGATCGCCGGATGCTGGTGCGGATCGCGGGACTTGATGCGCACGTGTCCGCGGCTCGGTGAACGCATGGATCCGACGTGGCACTGGAAGCCGTGCTCTTTCACCGCGTTCGAGCCGTTGTAGTTAATCGCCACCGGCAGGAAGTGGTACTGAATGTTCGGCCACTCAAACTCCTCGCGGCTGCGGATAAACCCGCCCGCTTCGAAGTGGTTGCTCGCGCCCACGCCGGTGCCGCCAAACAGCCACTCGGCGCCAATCTTCGGCTGGTTCCACCACTGCAGGGCAGGGTAGAGGGAGACCGGCTCTTTGCATTCGTACTGGAGGTACATCTCCAGGTGATCCTGCAGGTTTTCGCCCACGCCGGGCAGATCGTGTACCAGCGGGATATCGAACTGCTTCAGCAGGTCAGCATTGCCCACGCCGGAGCGCTGGAGGATCTGCGGGGAGGCAATCGCCCCGGCGCTCAGCAGCACTTCTTTCTTCGCCGTTGCTTTAGATGGAATAGTGCTTTCACCCTCCAGCCACTCGACGCCCACCGCGCGCTTGCCCTCAAAGAGGATACGGTCTGTCATTGCGTGGGTGCGGATGGTCAGGTTCGGACGCGGTTTCGCCTGATCCAGATAGCCGCGCGCGGTGCTGGCGCGTCGGCCCTGCGGCGTGACCGTGCGGTCCATCGGGCCGAACCCTTCCTGCTGATAGCCGTTGAGATCGTCGGTGCGCGGATAGCCCGCCTGCACGCCCGCCTCCACCATCGCCTCAAACAGCGGGTTCACGCCCGGTTTCGAGGTGGTGACGCTCACCGGACCGTCGCCGCCGTGGTAGTCGTTCGGCCCCACGTCGCGCGTCTCGGCCTTGCGGTAGTAGGGCAGGCAGTTGAGGTAGCTCCAGTGCTCCAGACCCGGCTCTTTTGCCCAGTGGTCGAGGTCCATCGCGTTACCGCGGATGTAGCACATGCCGTTGATCAGCGACGAGCCGCCCAGCCCTTTGCCGCGTCCGCACTCCATGCGCCGGTTGTTCATGTACGGCTCTGGTTCGGTTTCATACGCCCAGTTGTAGCGCTTGCCCTGCAGCGGGAACGCCAGCGCGGCGGGCATCTGGGTGCGGAAGTCAAAGCGGTAGTCCGGCCCGCCCGCTTCAAGCAGCAGGACGGTGGTGTTCGGATCTTCAGTCAGTCGCGTTGCCAGCACGTTGCCGGCAGAGCCGGCCCCGATAATGATGTAGTCAAATTGCAAATAAACCTCCCGGTTAAAATATGGACTGGAATTTACCCATCTCAACCTGGATGGACTTCACCTGGGTGTAGCTCTGGAGCGTCATGACGCCGTTCTCGCGGCCAATGCCGGAGTGCTTGTAGCCGCCAACCGGCATTTCGGCGGCGGATTCACCCCAGGTGTTGATCCAGCAGATGCCCGCTTCGAGCTGATGAATGGCGCCGTGGGCGCGGTTCAGGTCGGCCGTGACGATGCCTGCAGCCAGCCCGTAATCGGTGTCGTTGGCGCGGCGAATGGCTTCTTCGTCGGTGTCATAGGTGAGGATGGACATCACCGGGCCGAAGATCTCTTCGCGCACGATG
This sequence comes from Enterobacter sp. 3U4, assembly GCF_057224565.1. Classification (NCBI taxonomy): domain Bacteria; kingdom Pseudomonadati; phylum Pseudomonadota; class Gammaproteobacteria; order Enterobacterales; family Enterobacteriaceae; genus Enterobacter; species Enterobacter sp. 3U4. The sequence continues at coordinate 2,748,208 of NZ_CP136665.1, read as the reverse complement.
GTCATCTCGTCGGTGCAGTCGGTGAACACGGTCGGGGCCACCCACGCGCCGTTATCGAAGCCTTCGCCCTTCAGCACGTCGCCGCCGCACAGCACGCGCGCGCCTTCCTCTTTGCCTTTGGCGATGTAGCGCATCACGCTGTCGCGGTGCGGGAAGCTGACCATCGGACCAAAGTTGGTGCGTTCATCGAACAGATCGCCCGCGCGGATGCGGCCCACGCGCTCAACGATTTTCTGCTCAAACGCGGCTTTGAACTTAGCCGGAACAAACACGCGGGTGCCGTTGGTACACACCTGGCCGGAGCTGAAGAAGTTCGCCATCATGGCGATGTCCGCCGCGAGATCCAGATCCGCGTCGTCAAAAATAATCAGCGGAGATTTGCCGCCCAGCTCCATCGTCACCTCTTTCAGGGACGAGGCCGCCGAGTTGGCCATCACCTTTTTGCCGCTGGCGACGCCGCCGGTGAAGGAAACTTTGGCGATGCCCGGATGCTCGGTCAGATACTGGCCGGTCTCCGCGCCCACGCCCGGCAGGACGTTAAACACGCCGTCCGGCAGGCCCGCTTCGGTGTAGATTTCGGCAAGCTTCAGGGCGGTGAGCGGCGTCACTTCGCTTGGCTTGAAGATCATTGCGTTGCCCGCCGCCAGCGCCGGGGCCGATTTCCACAGGGCGATCTGGATCGGGTAGTTCCACGCTCCGATGCCCGCCACCACGCCCAGCGGCTCGCGACGGGTGTAGACGAACGAAGTGTCGCGCAGCGGGATCTGGCTGCCTTCCAGCGCCGGGATCAGCCCTGCGTAGTACTCCAGCACGTCCGCACCGGTGACGATATCCACGGTTGAGGTTTCGGAATACGCTTTACCGGTGTCGAGGGTTTCCAGCTTTGCCAGATCGTCGTTGCGCTCGCGCAGGATGTCGACGGCGCGACGCAGGATGCGAGAGCGCTCCATGGCGGTCATCGCCGCCCAGACTTTTTGCCCGCGCGTTGCGCTCTCTACGGCGCGATCGACGTCTTCGCGCCCGGCGGCCTGTACGGTCGCCAGGACTTCACCGTTGCCCGGGTTGATGGTCTCGAAGGTGCGACCGCTGGTGGCCGATGTATAACCACCATTGATATAAAGCTGCTGTTCTGCCATTCGGGACATAAATTCTCCTCGGTTATTCGGTCGGTAAATGCTGGCTGATAAAGTGGCTGGTGAGCGACTGGGCCAGGGTCTTATCCAGCGGCTTGCCGCTCAGCGCAGCGCGCAGCCACAGTCCGTCGATCAGGGCCGCCAGGCCGTAGCCCGCCTCTTCGGCCTGTTCGCGCGGCAGTTCGCGTCGGAACTCGTACACCAGGTTTGACAATAAACGGCGGCTGCTCACCTGCTGCAGGCGGTAGAGCATCGGCTGGTGCATGCTGCTCGCCCAGAAGGCCAGCCAGGCCTTCATTGCCGCGCCGCTGGTCTGGGTTTCATCAAAATTGCCGCCGACAATCGCCTGCAGGCGCTGCTCCGCGCTGCCGTCCGGCAGGGCGCGTAAGCGGCTTAATACCGCATCGCGAAGCTGACCGGTGATGTCGCGCATGGTTGCTTCCAGCAGACCGTTTTTGTCTTTGAAGTAGTGACTGATGATCCCCGTGGAAACGCCCGCCCGACGGGCGATCTGCGCGATCGTCGCGTCATGCATTCCCACTTCATTTATTGCTTCCAGCGTGGCGTCGATAAGCTGCCTGCGCCGGATCGGCTGCATCCCCACTTTGGGCATTTTTGCCACTCCATTCATCAGCGTTGGTTAACCATTAAAGCGGTTTTTGATTGGACGTTCAATATAAAATGTGTCTTAATTGTTGCGGATTTGGATTTTAATAGTTACAAAAACAGTGAGGATACTGGATGACAGACCTTTCACAGGACAGAGAAAAAGACAAAATCAACCCGGTCGTTTTTTATACGTCCGCCGGGCTGATTTTGTTGTTTTCCCTGACAACGATCTTCTTTCGTGATTTTTCCGCCGAGTGGATTGGGCGCACCCTGAACTGGGTGTCGAAGACCTTCGGCTGGTACTACCTGCTGGCGGCGACCCTCTATATCGTCTTTGTGGTCTGTATTGCCTGCTCGCGCTTCGGCTCCGTTAAGCTCGGTCCCGAGCAGTCCAAGCCCGAGTTCAGCCTGCTGAGCTGGGCCGCGATGCTGTTTGCCGCGGGCATCGGCATCGACCTGATGTTCTTCTCCGTCGCGGAACCGGTCACGCAGTATATGCAGCCCCCGGAAGGGGCAGGGCAGACGATGGAGGCCGCGCGCCAGGCGATGGTCTGGACGCTTTTCCACTATGGCCTGACCGGCTGGTCAATGTACGCCCTGATGGGAATGGCGCTGGGATACTTTAGCTATCGTTATAATTTGCCCCTCACCATCCGCTCCGCGCTGTACCCGATTTTCGGTAAAAAGATAAACGGCCCGATTGGCCACACGGTGGATATCGCGGCGGTGATCGGCACCATCTTCGGCATCGCGACAACGCTCGGGATTGGCGTGGTGCAGCTCAACTACGGGCTGAGCGTGCTGTTTGATATTCCGGATTCGATGGCGGCGAAGGCGGCGCTGATTGCGCTCTCCGTCATTATCGCCACCATTTCGGTGACGTCGGGCGTGGACAAGGGTATCCGCGTGCTCTCCGAGCTGAACGTGGCGCTGGCGCTGGGCCTGATCCTGTTCGTGCTGTTTATGGGCGACACTTCGTTCCTGCTCAATGCCTTAGTGCTGAACGTGGGCGACTACGTGAACCGCTTTATGGGCATGACGCTGAACAGCTTCGCCTTTGACCGCCCGGTAGAGTGGATGAACAACTGGACGCTGTTCTTCTGGGCGTGGTGGGTGGCGTGGTCGCCGTTTGTCGGCCTGTTCCTGGCGCGTATTTCACGTGGCCGCACCATCCGCCAGTTTGTGATGGGCACGCTGATTATCCCGTTCACCTTTACGCTGTTGTGGCTGTCGGTGTTCGGCAACAGCGCGCTGCACGAGATCATCCACGGCAATGCAACTTTTGCGCAGGAAGCGATGGCACACCCGGAGCGCGGCTTCTACAGCCTGCTGGCGCAGTACCCGGCGTTTACCTTTAGCGCCTCCGTGGCGACCATTACCGGCCTGCTGTTTTACGTCACCTCGGCGGATTCCGGCGCGCTGGTGCTGGGCAACTTCACCTCGAAGCTGAAGGACATCAACAGCGACGCGCCGAACTGGCTGCGCATCTTCTGGTCCGTCGCCATTGGCCTGCTGACGCTCGGTATGCTGATGACCAACGGTATTTCGGCGCTGCAGAACACCACGGTGATCATGGGCCTGCCGTTCAGCTTCGTCATCTTCTTCGTGATGGCAGGGCTGTATAAATCGCTCAAGGTGGAAGACTACCGCCGCGTCAGCGCCAGCCGCGACACCGCGCCGCGTCCGATGGGCGCGCAGGACAGGTTGAGCTGGAAGAAACGTCTGTCGCGCCTGATGAACTACCCGGGCACGCGCTACACCAAACAGATGATGGAGACGGTCTGCTTCCCGGCGATGGAAGAGGTGGCGCAGGAGCTGAAGCTGCGTGGCGCCTACGTGGAGCTGAAAAATCTGCCGCCGGAGGAGGGCGAGACCCTGGGGCACCTGGATCTGCTGGTGCACATGGGCGACGAACAGAACTTTGTTTACCAGATCTGGCCGCAGCAGTATTCGGTGCCTGGCTTTACCTACCGGGCGCGCAGCGGGAAGTCGACCTACTACCGGCTGGAAACCTTCCTGCTGGAAGGGAGCCAGGGGAATGATTTGATGGACTACAGCAAGGAGCAGGTGATTACGGATATTCTGGACCAGTATGAACGGCACCTGAACTTTATCCATCTGCACAGGGAAGCGCCGGGGAATAGCGTGATGTTCCCGGATGTTTGATCCTTGAACTGAAGAACGTACAAAGGCATCGCCGTTGCCCTCATGCCGGGTGGCGGCGATGCCTTACCCGGCCTACAAAACCGGTTTACCGTAGGCCTGATAAGCGAAGCGCCATCAGGCTTTTAGCAGCGTCCACAGGTTCCCATCATTATGCTGCCAGACGAGGGTGAAGCGTTTACCCTCAGGATATTCTCCAGCCGGGCGCGAAAGCGCCAGTGTGATTGTTTTTTCCGTTACCTCTGTGACTCTCGCCCACTCAAAACCCATGAAAACTTTCACCCGCAGGTAGAGCGCCTTAAACAGACTCTCTTTTGCGCTAAACGCCAGCGTCAATGCCAGCGCATAGGGGTAGTCCGAGCGCGTCAGGCACGTCGCTTCCTGTGCATCAATGATGCCGTCCTGGATTTCTCGGGCTTCACGGTCGGGAAGAATGGCTTCGCAATCAATACCCACAAGCGCATCTGGATTACGGACGACAACGGCCATCGCCTGCGTGCCGCAGTGGGTAATGCTGCCCGAAACCTCTTCCGGCCAGAGCGGTTCGCCGCTGGGGCCGATGCCGGGAATTGCGCGTTCATTTATCGCACTGAGCGCATGCGCGGCGGCGATGCGGCCCGCCAGATGTTCGGCTTTGCGTTTGCGCCCGGCGTTTGAAAGCTCGGCGTGGTGGGGGAGCCAGAGGAGATCGGCGTCGGTGAAGGTGGTTGGGTCGAAGGTGACGTGGTGAACGGTGTGGTCGGCGTGAATGAACGTGGTGTGGGTTGTGTACATGTTTTCCCCTCTATCAACGAATAGTGCGGCCTGATGCCCTCACCCCGGCCCTCTCCCTCTCCCACGGGGAGAGGGAGCAAAAACTAAAAACGGCAACGGGGTTGCCGTTTTGCTTTCACCTCGCCCTCACCCCGGCCCTCTCCCACAGGGAGAGGGAGGCGTTGTTGCCTTTATCAGAAACGCGTATTCACGCTCATATACCACGTGCGGCCTGGCTCATTATAGGTATAAGCCCCCGCGCCGTACATATACGCCCCGGTGGTGGCGTTCCCGGTTGTCTGGGCATTACCCGCACGCCACTGGCGTTTGTCGAAGACGTTATCCACGCCGCCGGTCAGGCTGACGTTTTTGGTCATGTCCCATGTCGCGCTCAGGCCAACGATGCTGTACGGGCTGACTTCGTCTTTTTCAGACCCGGTCACCGGCTGACCTTTATAGTTGTACTTCTTCGGCTGCTGCTTGCCGTACCACGTAAAGGTCGACTGGAGCGACACGTCCTGATGTACCTGCCAGCTCAGGGTTGAGTTCAGCGTGTACTCCGGAATGATCGACAGACGGTCGCCGGTCTCCTTGTTCTTGCTCTGCAGCATATAGGTGATGTTATTGGTCCAGTTGATCGTGTCGCTGACCGGCACGTTCAGAGAGCCTTCCAGCCCTTCGACGACCGCCTTAGGCACGTTTTCCCACTGGTAGATATCGGTCTGCACTTTACCGGAAGAGGTGTGACCAATCGGCGCGTAGCCCGCTTCGATCTTGTCGCGGTAGTCGTTGCGGAACCAGGTCACGCCCGCCAGCCAGCCGTCGCGTTTCCACTCCAGACCAATCTCTTTGTTGATGCTGGTTTCCGCTTTCAGGTCGTCGTTGCCCATCATGTAGCAGCCTACGCCGTCACCGCTGGCGTAGCAGCCCTGGCCTTTGCTGTACAACAGGTAGTTCGGGTTGGTCTGGTACAGGCTCGGCGCTTTATAGGCGCGTGCGATCCCCATCTTCAGCGTGAAGTCATCCCCCAGACCCTGCGACAGGTTCAGGGACGGGCTCCAGTTGTTGCCGACGATGGTGTGGTGGTCGAAGCGCAGGGCAGGGGTCAGCATGGTGCTGTCGGTCAGCTCCATGTTGTTTTCAGCGAACAGGGAGAAAATCTCCGCTGAGGTGTACGGGCTACGATCGTTACTCATGCCCGGAATGGTGCCGCCCTGCTGGGTTTGCGTAAAGGAGGTTGAGTCCTTCATGCGCTGCTGGTTCCACTCGGTTCCCAGCGTCAGGTTCTGGTTGACGAGGAAATCAATCGGCAGGTTGATTTCGCTGTGCAGCATCACGTCGGCCAGATCGGTGTCGGTGAATTTATTACTGTTGAACAGCCCTTCCAGACCGCCCGCCAGCCCTTCGCCCAGACGGGAGTTGCGGGTGTGCTCGTACTGCGCCCAGCTGCTGGTGGTGATGCCGTTATCCCAGCCGCCGTTCCAGGTGACCGCGAAGTTCTGGCGATAGATACGGTTGGTCTCTTTGCCGTAGTTCTTTTTCACCAGGCCGCTGGAGCTGTTGTCGTTGTTGGTGTTCTGGGTATCGCCCGCGTAGAGGTTGTTCTGGCGGCTGTAGCCTGCTTCGAACTCCAGGGACTGCATCGGCGCAAAGTCCCAGCGCACCACGCCGTTGATGTCTTTATTTTCCACACCCTCACGGCCCGCCGGCAGCGTGTCGGCGTAGGCACCGGTACGGTCAGACTGATGGCCCTGGTTAATGTCCCACGCGTCGGCCTGGGTTTTGTCCAGGTTACCGAACATGCGGAAGCTGAAGTCGCCGCCCAGCGGGCCGCTCAGACTGAAGTTAGTGCGTTTGGTGGAACCTTCATCCTTGTGCTCAGGCGCGTTCAGGTAGGTGTTCCAGGAGCCGTGCCACTGGTCGTCGAATTTTTTGGTGATGATGTTTACCACGCCGCCAGCCGCACCGTTGCCGTAGCGCGCGGCCGCCGGACCACGGATCACTTCGATGCGCTCGATCATCTCCGGCGGCACCCAGCCGGTATCGCCGCGGGTGTCACGTTCGCCGCGCCAGCCCAGACGAATAGAGTTGCGGCTGGTGACCGGCTTACCGTCGATCAGGATCAGCGTGTTTTCCGGCCCCATGCCGCGAATGTCAATCTGACGGTTGTTTCCGCGCTGGCCGCTGGTGGAGTTCCCGGTCAGGTTAACGCCCGGCATCGTGCGGATGATTTCCGCTACATCGCGCGCGGGCGGGTTTTTGCGAATTTCATCGGCGGTGATGGTCGATACCCCCGGCGCCTGCAGATTCTGCTCGGCGGCGGTGATCACCATCGTGTCTTCGTGCTGCGCAGAGGCGGTGTTGTCGTCTGCCAGAGCGGGCAGCGCGACGCCGTAAATCCCTAAATTGACCAGCAAGGCCAGAGAGTGAATCTTCTTATTCATTGTACGTCCTGCTTTTGTGGTTGTTTTATGAGCGCTTCCCACGGCGCGGGCACTACGCTATTGCAAATGCAAATAGTTATCAATAATATTATCAATAAAATTTGCTCTGAAACAAAAAAGATTGTTAAACATGAGGTTATAAGGGTGACGGCGTTAACAACGGGAAGTGAAGCGTGGTGGCGGTCGAAAAACGGGCCTGAATGGAAGCCGGAAAAGGAAAAATATCGCGTCACGTTCTGGTGGCGTGACCCGGCAGGAACGCAAAGAACGTCTCCGATCAAACGCGTCTGGCTCTACGTCACCGGCGTGACCGATCACCACCAAAATGCCCGCCCGCAGTCTCTCGAACGCATTCCCGATACCGACGTCTGGCAGTGGCAGGGTGAGTTCAGCCCCGAGTGGCGCGGGAGCTACTGTTTTATCCCATCCGTGAATGAAAACGATTTTGCCAGCATAGTGTTTGAAGGCGAGCAGCCGGAGCGCATGGCGCTGCGCGAAGGGTGGCGCAAGCTGCTGCCGCACGCGGTTTCCGACCCGCTGAATCCGCAAAGCTGGCGCGGCGGTCGCGGTCATGCCGTCTCCGCGCTGGAGATGCCGGACGCGCCCGTTCAGCCGGGCTGGAATCATCCCGATACGCCGTATCAGCCGCCGGTCTGCATTGAGTGGGAAAGCGCGCGTCTGAAAAATCGCCGTCGCGTCTGGATTTTCACCACCGGGGAGCATAGCCCGGAACGCCCGCTGGCGGTGCTGCTCGACGGGCAGTTCTGGGCCGAAAGCATGCCGATCTGGCCCGCGCTGGCGTCGCTCACCGCCGAGCGCAAATTACCGCCTGCTGTCTACGTCTTAATCGATGTTATCGACATGGAGCATCGCAACCGCGAGCTGCCGTGCAATCCCGATATCTGGCTGGCGGTGCAGGAAGAACTGCTCCCCCTTGTCCAAAAACGCGTGCCGTTTAGCGACCGTGCCGATCGTACGGTAGTGGCTGGCCAGAGCTTTGGCGGTCTCGCGTCTCTGTATGCTGGCCTGAACTGGCCGCAGCGTTTTGGCTGCGTGCTCAGCCAGTCCGGCTCTTACTGGTGGCCGCACCGCGGCGGGCAGCAGGACGGGCTGTTAATCGAACAACTTAAAGCCGGTGAAATATCCCCACGCGGGCTACGCATCTTTCTTGAAGCCGGGCGCAACGAGCCGCTCATCTTCCGCGCGAATCAGGCGATTTACGCCGAACTGCACACACACCAACCGGTTATCTGGCGTCAGGTTGACGGCGGACACGATGCGCTTTGCTGGCGCGGTGGGCTGACGCAGGGGCTGATGACCCTCTGGCAGCCGCTTATTCACTAACGGAGTCTGTATGGAATTCAGCAATCCTTTCGATAATCCGCAGGGACAGTTCGCCATTTTGCAAAACGACCAGGGGCAGTACAGCCTGTGGCCGCAGCAGTGCGAACTGCCGGCAGGGTGGCGCGTGGTGTGCGAAGCACAGTCTCAGGAGGCCTGCCAGCACTGGCTTGCCGGGCACTGGCAAACGCTTGAGCCGTCTCACTTTGCGGGGGAGAACGTATGAACCGTCTTCCTCTCGTCGCCGCCCAGCCGGGAATCTGGATGGCGGAACAGCTGTCCACGCTGCCAAACGCCTGGAGCGTGGCGCACTACACCGAGCTGAAAGGCGATATCGATGCGCCACTGCTGGCTAAAGCCATTGCGGAAGGCATGATGCAGGCCGATACCCTGCGCATGCGTTTTGCAGAAGAAAACGGCGAGGTGTGGCAGTGGGTGGATGAGACCTTCAGTCTGCCGGAACCGTCCGTTGTTCGCGTTGATTCTCACGCCGCCGCCGTGGCGCTGATGGAATCCGATCTTGACCAGAATCTGCGCGTCGACAGCGGTCAGCCGCTGGCGTTTCACCAGCTGATTCAGGTGGGTGAAAACCACTGGTACTGGTATCAGCGCTATCATCATCTTGTGGTGGATGGCTTCAGCTTCCCGGCCATTACCCGCCAGATCGCCGCAATTTATGCCGCGTGGAAAAAGGGCGACCCCACGCCTGAATCCCCGTTTACGCCATTTGAAGAGGTGGTGGAGGAGTACCAGCGCTATCGCGACAGCGAGGCGTACCGGCGCGACGGCGCCTTCTGGGCCGAGCAGCGCAAACAGCTGCCGTCTCCGGTCTCGCTCTCCTCCGCGCCGTTGCCGGGCCGCGCCGCGACAACGGATATCCTGCGCCTGAAAATCGCCGCCGACGGTCGTGCTTTTAGCCAGCTTGCGCAGGCGGCAGAAAAGGTACAGCGCACCGACCTGGCGCTTGCGCTGGTGGCGCTATGGCTTGGGCGCCTCACCGGACGTCGGGACTACGCCGCCGGGTTTATCTTTATGCGAAGGATGGGGTCCGCAGCCCTGACCGCGACCGGACCGGTGCTTAACGTCCTGCCGCTGGCTGTCAATATCGATCCGCAGGAGAGTCTGCCCTCGCTGGCGCTGCGCCTGGCGAACCAGATGAAAAAAATGCGCCGCCACCAGCGCTACGACGCCGAGCAGATCGTGCGCGACAGTGGGAAAGCGGCGGGCGATGAAGCGCTGTTCGGCCCGGTACTGAACGTTAAAGTGTTCGACTACCAGCTGGATATCGACGGCGTGGAGGCCATCACCCACACGCTGGCGACCGGCCCGGTGAACGATCTGGAGCTGGCGCTATTCCCGGACGAGCAGGGCGGGTTGAGCATTGAGATCCTCGCCAATAAGCAGCGCTACGACGATGCGACGCTGACGCGTCACGTCGCGCGCCTGAACGCGATGCTGAGGCAGTTTGCGGTCAACCCGGACCTGTGCTGCGGCGAGGTGGAAACCGTTTCTGAACAGGAATATGCCCAACTGGCGCGCATCAACGATACCGGGCTGGCGCTGCCGTCCACCACGCTCGCGGATTTGGTGGCGGAACAGGCGAGCAAAACGCCGGACGCCCCGGCGCTGGCGGATGCGCACGTTGAACTCAGCTATCGTCAGATGCGCCAGCAGGTCGTCGCGCTGGCAAACCTGCTGCGCGCGCGCGGCGTGAAGCCGGGCGACAGCGTAGCGGTGGCCCTGCCGCGCTCGGTGTTCCTGACGTTAGCATTGCACGGCATTGTGGAGGCGGGCGCCGCGTGGCTGCCGCTTGACACCGGCTACCCGGACGATCGCCTGCGGATGATGCTCGAGGACGCGAAGCCGTCCCTGCTCATTACCACTGACGAACAGCTTCCGCGCTTTAGCGATCTGCCGATTACGGCGTTTAGTTACAACACACTGTTACCGGCAGCGGATGCTGAACCGCTGCGGCTGGCGAAGCCGGAGCAGACGGCGTACATCATCTTTACCTCCGGTTCGACCGGGCGTCCAAAAGGGGTCATGGTCGGCCATACCGCCATCGTTAACCGCCTGAAGTGGATGCAGGACCATTATCCGCTCGATGCGAACGACGTGGTGGCGCAGAAAACGCCGTGCAGCTTTGACGTGTCGGTGTGGGAGTTCTGGTGGCCGTTTATCGCCGGGGCGAAGCTGGTGATGGCCGAGCCGGACGCGCACCGCGATCCGCAGGCGATGCAAAGCTTCTTCACGCACTACGGCGTGACCACTACCCACTTTGTGCCGTCGATGCTGGCGGCGTTTGTTGCCTCGCTGACGCCGGAAAACGTCGACTGCTGCAAAACCCTTAAGCAGGTGTTCTGCAGCGGCGAAGCGCTGCCAACTGAGCTATGCCGCGAGTGGGAACAGCTGACGCACGTGCCGCTGCATAACCTCTACGGCCCGACGGAAGCGGCGGTAGACGTCAGCTGGTATCCGGCGTTTGGGCCCGAGCTGGCGGCGGTGGAAGGCAACAGCGTGCCGATCGGCTTCCCGGTGTGGAACACGGGGCTGCGCATTCTGGACGCGATGATGCGCCCGGTGCCGTTCGGCGTTGCGGGGGATCTCTACCTCACCGGCATTCAGCTGGCGCAGGGATATCTTGGTCGTCCGGATCTCACCGCCAGCCGCTTTATTGCCGACCCGTTTGCGCCGGGCGAGCGGATGTACCGCACAGGTGACGTTGCCCGCTGGCTGGACAACGGGGCGGTTGAGTATCTGGGCCGCAGCGACGACCAGCTCAAAATCCGCGGCCAGCGCATCGAGCTGGGTGAAATCGATCGGGCGATGCTGTCGCTGCCGGACGTGGCCCAGGCCGTGGCGCACGCCTGCGTATTCAACCAGGCGGCGGCCACGGGTGGCGATGCGCGCCAGCTGGTGGGGTACGTGGTTTCTGAATCCGGCTTACCGCTGGACCGCGATGCGCTGCTCGAATCGCTCAAGGCACAGCTGCCGCCGCATATGGTACCGGTGGTGCTGCTGCAAATCAGCGCGCTGCCGCTGAGCGCCAACGGCAAGCTGGATCGCAAGGCGCTGCCGCTGCCGGAGCTGACGAGTAAAACCTCCGGGCGTGCGCCGGAAAGCGAATCCGAAATCGCCGTCGCGCAGGCCTTTGCCGCGCTGCTGGGCTGCGAGGTGAACGACATTGAGGCCGACTTCTTTGCCCTCGGCGGCCACTCGCTGCTGGCCATGCGTCTGGCGGCGCAGCTTAGCCGCACGTTCGCCCGTAAGGTGACGCCGGGGCAGATTATGGTCGCCTCCACGGTGAGCAAGCTCAGCGCGCTGCTGGACTCGCAGATGAGCGATGAACAGGCGCAGCGGCTGGGGTATGAAACACTTCTTCCGCTAAGAGAAGGCGACGGTCCGACGCTGTTCTGCTTCCATCCGGCGTCCGGCTTCGCCTGGCAGTTTAGCGTGCTGGCGCGCTACCTCAGCCCGCGCTGGTCAATCGTCGGCATTCAGTCACCGCGCCCGGACGGGCCGATGCAGCATCGTGCGGATCTGGATGGGGTGATTGAGCATCACCTGGTTACGTTGCGAAAGCAGCAGCCGCGGGGGCCGTATTACCTGTTCGGTTATTCCCTCGGCGGCACGCTGGCCCAGGGGATTGCGGCCCGCCTGCACGAGCAGGGTGAAGAGGTTTCGTTCCTCGGCCTGCTGGATACCTGGCCGCCGGAAACCCTGAACTGGGCGGAGAAAGAGGCCAACGGCCTCGATCCGGAGGTGCTGGCGGAGATCGAGCGCGAGCGTGAGGCGTTTATCGCCGCCCAGCAGGGGCAGGGCTCCAGCGAGCTGTTTAACGCGATTGAAGGCAACTACGCCGACGCGGTGCGGCTGCTCACCACGGCGCACAGCGCGCGCTTTAACGGCAAAGCGACGCTGTTTGTCGCCGAGCGCACGCGAGCGATGGATCCGCAGGTCGCCTGGGCCCCGTGGGTGGCGGAACTTGAGGTGTACAGCCAGGATTGCGCCCACGTGGATATCATTTCACCGCAGGCGTTTGAGAAGATAGGGCCGGTGTTGAAGGAGGTATTGGGGGAGTGAAACTGCCCGGTGGCGCTGCGCTTACCGGGCCTACGGGAGCAGTGTGTAGGCCGGGTAAGGCAAAGCCGCCACCCGGCAATTACCGCCGACCAAGCGGCACCACCAGCGGCGTACCCGCCACCGGATCCTCAATAATCATGCAGCGCATGCCGTAGATCCGCTCGATCAGCTCCGGCGTCACAATCTCTTTCGGCGCACCCTGCGCCACAATCTCCCCGTCTCGCAAGGCAATCAGGTGCGTGGCGTAGCGGCACGCCTGGTTTAAATCGTGCAGCACCGCCGCCAGGGTGTACCCCTGCGTGCGGTTCAGCTCGCTCAGCAGCTCGAGCAGATCAATCTGATGGCTGATGTCCAGCCACGTTGTCGGCTCGTCCAGCAGCATAATGGAGGTCTCCTGCGCCAGCACCATTGCGATCCACGCGCGCTGACGCTGCCCTCCGGAAAGGGTATCCACGCTCTGCTGGGCCAGATCGGTAATCCCGGTTGCCCTCATCGCGCGGCTAACCGCCACGTCATCTTCCTTGCGCCAGCGGGTAAACAGCGGCTGGTGCGGGTAGCGTCCGCGCGAGACCAGCTCCTGCACCGTGATGTCTCCCGGCGTGGTGGCGTTTTGCGCCAGTAGCCCAATGCGCCTGGCCACCTCTTTGCTGGCGAAGCGCTGGATCTGCTCCCCGTCGAGGAACACGCTGCCTTCAGCAGGCGTCATCAGGCGGCTCAGGGTGCGCAGCAGGGTCGATTTACCGCAGCCGTTCGGGCCGATGATTGCCGTAAAATGGCCGTCCGGAATGGCGACGGATAAGTCACGGGCAATGATTTTTTTGCCGTAGCCGAGAGTGAGATTTTCGCCGCGCAAGCGGGTGGTTGAATCTGTCATTTCTTGCGTGACTCCTGAACGAGCAACACGATGAGGTAAATCCCGCCGAGGCTGACGGTCACCACGCCCACCGGAAGTTGATAAGGCATAAACAGCCGCTGGGCGCAGAGATCGGCGGCCAGCAGTAAAAGCGCGCCGCACAGCGCCGCCTGGGTTAAGCCCCAGCGCGCCGTCCCGCTAAGGCACCGCGCGATGTGCGGTGCCACGAGGGCGATAAATGAGATCGGCCCCGCGATGGCGGTGGAGGCGGCGGTCAGCAGTACGGCGACCAGCATCAGCATCAGGCGCGAGCGTTCAACGCCCACGCCCAGCGCGCAGGCGCTGTCGTCGCCCATCTCCAGCAGGCGCATACGGCGTACCAGCAGCAGCGCGCCGATAAACATCAGCACAATCAGCGGTGCCGCGGGCCAGGTTTTGCCCCACGTCAGGCCGTTGAGCGAACCGGCGTACCACAGCCCGGCGGAGAGCGCGGTTTCCAGCGAGGCCTGCAGTAAAAGCCAGGTGTTAAAGGCCATCAGCATGGCGCGTATGCCGATCCCGATGACGATCAGGCGGAAGGTGTCGATACCGTTGCGCCAGGCCAGCGCCCAGATCAGCAAAGACGTCAGAATGCCGCCCGCCATTGCCGTAAAGGTGATGGCCGTCAGGTGCTGGCCGAACAGCACCATCGCCACCAGCACGCCGCTCCAGGCCCCGGTGTTGAGGCCCATCACGTCCGGGCTACCGAGCGGGTTACGCATCAGCGACTGGAATATCGCACCGCTCACGCCGAGCGCTGCGCCGACCAGAATCGCCATCGCCACGCGCGGCAGTCGCCATTCGGTGACAACCATGGTGATATTGCGCGGTGCGCTGCCGAGCAGGGCGTTAACCACCTGAGAAAAATCGAGCGTTACCGCGCCGCTGCGCAGGCTCCAGACCGCCAGCATCGCTATGGCGATAGCCAGCAGGGAGACGCTGGTGACTAAACGCCGGGACGGAGCCATCATGCGCCACCTCCGCGTTTACGGCGTACGAGGAAAATCAGCACCGGCGCGCCGATAAAGGCGCTGACCACCGAGACGCGCAGCTCGCCTGGCACCAGCAGGCGGCCCAGCACGTCGGCAAACAGCAGCAGGGCAGGGGTTGCCAGCAGCGTCACCGGCAGCGACCAGCGGTGATCTGCCCCCACCAGCCAGCGCGCCATGTGCGGCATCATCAGGCCAATAAAGGCAATAGGGCCGACCACGGCGGTCGCGCTGCCGCACAGTACTGTGATGGCGAACAGACCAATCAGCTGCGTGCGCGCTACCCGGTTGCCGAGGGCGGTGGCGGTGTCGCTGCCGAGGCTCAGGCTGTTGAGCGACCGGCTTAAAAACAGCGCCACGGCAGCGGCAATAATCACCGGGATCGCCACCACTTTCAGGGTTTCAAGAGTGCGGATATCCAGCGAACCGGCCTGCCAGAAGCGCAGCCGATCGTAAACGTCCGGGTTGAGCAGGGCGATGCCGTTGGATAAGCCTTCCAGCACCGCCGCGAGCGCCACGCCCGCCAGCGTCAGGCGCACCGGGCTCAGCTGTCCGCCGCCCTGGCTGCCGGTAAACGCGACCACCAGCGAGGCGGCCAGCGCGCCGCAAAAGGCCATCACCAGCTGTTCGGAAGGAGAGGTCAACCCGAACAGCGCCGCGCCGAGCACGATGGCAAAGCTGGCGCCAGAGTTCACGCCGAGAATACCGGGGTCCGCCAGCGGGTTACGGGTGAGGGTTTGCATCAGCGCACCGGCAAGGCCGAGCGCGCCACCCGCCAGCAGTCCGGCAAGCGTGCGGGGCAGTCGGGCGTCGAGCACAATGACGCAGTCAGCGCTCTGGCAGGTGCCGGAGAGCGCATCAACGATAACGGACGCGGGCAGCGGCTTCGCGCCGACCAGCAGGCTGAGTGCAACTGCAAGGCTCAGGAGCAGCAGTAAAACCGGCACGGCAATGGCGCGCACCGCAGAAGAGGAAAACGGCATAGCAACATCCATGATTTGATAATGATAGTGATTATCGTTATCTATCTTATTTGGCTATGTTAGCATGTGCGCCCATGGAATGGGTAGAATTACACTCAAGGCTTTGTCATGAATCAAAAATCCTGGCTGCTCAACCTCAGCCTGCTTAAAACGCACCCGGCATATCGCGCCGTCTTTATCGCTCGCTTTATCTCTATTTTGTCCCTCGGGCTGCTCGGCGTGGCCGTGCCGGTACAGATCCAGGCCATGACCCACTCCAGCTGGCTGGTGGGGTTATCCGTCACCTTAACCGGCGGGGCGATGTTTATCGGCCTGATGGTCGGCGGCGTGCTGGCGGACCGCTACGAGCGCAAGAAGCTGATCCTGCTGGCGCGCGGCACCTGCGGCGTGGGCTTTATCGGGCTGTGCCTGAACGCCATGCTGCCTGAGCCGTCGCTGATGGCCATTTATGCCCTCGGGCTGTGGGACGGTTTTTTTGCCTCGTTGGGCGTGACGGCGCTGCTGGCGGCGACGCCCGCGCTGGTCGGGCGCGAGAACCTGATGCAGGCGGGGGCGATAACCATGCTCACCGTGCGTCTGGGCTCGGTGGTTTCGCCGATGGTGGGCGGCCTGCTGCTGGCGACCGGCAACGTGGCGTGGAACTACGGGCTGGCGGCGGCGGGGACCTTTATCACCACGCTGACCCTGCTGCGCCTGCCGCTGCTGCCGCCTCCGCCGCAGACGCGCGAGCATCCGCTGAAATCGCTGATGTCCGCTATTCGTTTCCTGTTCAGCAACCCGCTGATTGGCGGGATTGCGCTGCTCGGCGGCCTGCTGACGATGGCGAGCGCCGTGCGCGTGCTGTATCCGGCATTAGCGGGAGAGTGGCAAATGAGCGCCTCGGAAATTGGCCTGCTGTACGCCGCCATTCCGCTCGGCGCGGCCTGCGGGGCGCTGACCAGCGGCAACCTGGCGCAGAGCGCGCGTCCGGGGTTGATTATGCTGCTTGCCACGCTGGCGTCGTTTGTCGCTATCGGCTTCTTTAGCCTGATGCCGGTCTGGGCGCTGGGCGTGTTGTGCTTGGTGATTTTCGGCTGGCTGAGCGCCATCAGCTCGCTCTTGCAGTACACCCTGATCCAGACCCAGACGCCGGAAGGGATGCTCGGGCGCATCAACGGCCTGTGGACCGCGCAGAACGTCACGGGCGATGCGATTGGCGCGGCGATCCTCGGCGGGCTGGGGGCGATAATGACCCCGGCGGCGTCGGCGAGCAGCAGCGGGTTTGTGTTAGCGATTGTGGGCGGGATTTTGTTAGTGGCGTTGGTGGAATTGCGCCGGTTCAGGCAGGAGGTTGTGTTGAACGACGGTGCGGCCTGATGCCCTCACCCCGACCCTCTCCCACAGGGAGAGGGAGGGAAAATGCCTACTT
This sequence comes from Enterobacter sp. 3U4, assembly GCF_057224565.1. Taxonomy (NCBI): domain Bacteria; kingdom Pseudomonadati; phylum Pseudomonadota; class Gammaproteobacteria; order Enterobacterales; family Enterobacteriaceae; genus Enterobacter; species Enterobacter sp. 3U4. The sequence continues at coordinate 2,731,410 of NZ_CP136665.1, read as the reverse complement.
AAACAACGCATTCAATCTGTCTAATACCAACATCGCGCTGTAATAATCCAGGCGGAACGTCTCGGTTCCCAATGCCCACACGCGCTTGTTTTTCACCGACGGCAGGTGCGCCAGCAGCGGGTTGGCGTAAATCGCATCCACGTCTTTCTGGTCGCCGGCAAACACAAACAACCCTTCACCGTTCAGTCCCGTCGCCAGGTTTTCACCGCCTAGCTGGATGATGTCGTGGCGCTTGCCCTGGCTTGTTGAGGTCTGCAACCCGGCTGGCAGATCCGCCAGCGTAAAGCCCAGCTGGTGCAGCAGCTTGCCCTGCGCCGATTCCGCGGTCCACAGGTTGGCGGAATGCGCGGCGGCGGTGTAGACGATGGCGTTCACCGGCTGCGGCGGCAGCTTCATCTGCTGTTTCACCTGCGCGAGCTGTTTATCAAACGCGGCAATGCGCTCTGCGGCCTGTTTTTCCTGTCCGGTTATAGTGCCCAGCTGGGTCAGCAGCTCCTGCCAGCTCTTGTCGTCGTAGTTGATGATAAGCGTTGGAGCGAGGGCGGAGAGTTGATCGTACAGCGCCAGCGCGGAATCCCCGCCGGTTGCACCGATTAAAATCAGATCAGGCATTTGCGCGGCGACCGCTTCGGCGCTCGGCTCACCGATGTACAGTCGCGCAACCTTGCGCTGTTTCGCAATTTCACCCCACTGACGTAAAAAGCCCTGCGCATCCGCCACGCGGTTGTTCGGCGTGGTCGCGCCGCTGGCGACCACCGGCGCGTCAATCGCCAGCAGGGAGCCGGTTAAGGTCACGCTGGTGGAGACAATGCGCGTCGGTTTGCTCTCAAGCGTGTGAACGCCGCGGCTGTCGGTCACCTGACGCGGCCAGTCGGCGGCCGCGGCTGAGGCAAGTCCTAAAACAAAAAGTCCAGATAAAAGCAGGGTATTACGGAATACGAAAGGGAATCTCACAGCGCGACATCCTGTTTTTGTTGAAGATAATGCTTCTCATTTTCATGGTTGCGGCACCGGGATGCAAGCTTTTGTCGCACAAGTTATTTGCCCGACGGTTGACAGCGAAGCGATGTGGGATTAGGTTAGCCGACGAAAATATAAATGATAATCATTATTGCTTCTTTTATCATTTTGAGGAGGATGATATGGACACGTCCCTGGCTGAGGAAGTTCAGCACGCCGCAACCACGCTTGAATCAGACCGCTTTTTCTTTATGTCGCCTTACCGCAGTTTTACTACCTCAGGCTGCTTTGCCCGCTTCTCTGAACCCGCCGTTGGCGGCGACGATCCGGCCGGGCATTTCCAGCAAAAATTAGCCCAGGCTTTCCGGAATGCGAAAGCCAACGGTATCGCTCATCCGGTGATGGTAGGGGCTATCCCGTTCGATACCCGCAAGCCATCCTCTCTGTTTATTCCCCAACGCTGGCAGACCTTTTCCCGTCCGGCACGTCAGCAGTCTGCACGCTATTTTTCCGGCTCGCAGGCGCTGAAGGTGGAACAACGCACCGAGATCCCGCCGCAGCCCGTTTTCGAAGAGATGGTCGCTCGCGCCGCGTCGCTCACCGCCACACCGCAGGTGAACAAGGTGGTGCTGTCGCGCCTGATTGATATCGCGACCGACAAACACATGGACAGCGGTGCGCTGATGGAGCGCCTGATTGCCCAGAATCCGGCGAGCTTCAACTTCCACGTGCCGCTGGAAGACGGTGGCGTGCTGCTGGGCGCCAGCCCTGAACTGCTGCTGCGCAAAGAGGGCTCGCACTTTAGCTCGCTGCCGCTGGCTGGCTCGGCGCGCCGTCAGCCGGACGACGTATTAGATCGCGAAGCGGGCAATAAGCTGCTGGCCTCCGAAAAGGACCGTCACGAGCACGACCTGGTGACCCAGGCGATGAAGGCTATTCTGGCACCGCGCAGCCATCATCTCACCATGCCTGATTCTCCTCAGCTGATCACCACGCCGACGCTGTGGCATCTGGCGACGCCGGTTGAAGGTGACGCGCGTGAAAACGAAAACGCCCTGACCCTGGCCTGCCTTCTGCACCCGACCCCGGCGCTGAGCGGTTTCCCGCATCAGGCGGCAAAAGAACTGATCGCCGAGCTGGAGCCGTTCGACCGCGAGCTGTTCGGCGGCATCGTCGGCTGGTGCGACAGCGAAGGCAACGGCGAGTGGGTGGTAACCATCCGCTGCGCGCGTCTGCATAAAAATACCGTTCGTCTGTTTGCCGGTGCGGGCATTGTTCCCGCCTCCTCGCCGGTGGGCGAGTGGCGCGAGACGGGCGTGAAGCTCTCCACCATGCTCAACGTTTTTGGTTTGCACTAAGGAAGACTCATGACCATCCCTTTTACCCGCTGGCCTGAGGAATTCGCCCGCCGCTACCGCGAAAAAGGCTACTGGCAGGATCTGCCGTTGACCCACATCCTGACGGATCGCGCGGACAGCGATGCCGTGGCGATAATCGACGGCGAGCGGCGCATCACCTACCGGGCGTTTAATCAGGCGGTGAACAACCTGGCCTCAGCCCTTCAGGCGCGCGGGCTGCATCGCGGCGAGACCGCGCTGGTGCAGCTTGGCAACGTGGCCGAGTTCTACATCACCTTCTTCGCGCTGCTGCAAATCGGCGTTGCGCCGGTCAACGCGCTCTTTAGCCATCAGCGCAGCGAGCTGAACGCCTACGCGGCGCAGATCAAACCCGCCGTGCTGATTGCCGACCGTGACCATGCGCTGTTTGCGGGCGATGATTTTCTTAATACCTTTGTGGATGCGCATCGCTCGGTGCACGTCGTGCTCCTGCGCGGCGATAGGGGTGAACATGCCCTGGAAGAGGCGATTGCGCGTCCGGCGGACAACTTCATCCCGAACCCGACGCCCGCCGACGAAGTGGCCTTCTTCCAGCTCTCCGGCGGCAGTACCGGCACGCCGAAGCTGATCCCGCGCACGCATAACGACTACGACTACAGCATCCGCCGCAGCAACGAGATCTGCGGCATTACCGGCGAAACCCGTTACCTGAACGCGCTCCCCGCCGCGCATAACTACGCCATGAGTTCGCCGGGATCGCTGGGCGTCTTCACCGCGGGCGGCAGCGTGGTGCTGGCGAACGATCCGAGCGCTACGCTCTGCTTCCCGCTGATTGAACGGCATCAGATTAACGTCACCTCGCTGGTTCCGCCGGCGGTGAGCCTCTGGCTGCAGGCGATTGCCGACGGCGCGGGCAACGCGCAGCTCAACTCCCTGAAGCTGTTGCAGGTGGGCGGCGCACGCCTCTCCGCCACGCTCGCGGCGCGCATTCCGCTTGAAATCGGCTGCCAGCTTCAGCAGGTGTTCGGCATGGCGGAAGGGCTGGTGAACTACACCGCGCTCGACGACGCGCCGGAGCGCATCATCAACACCCAGGGCCGCCCGATGTGCCCGGACGACGAAGTGTGGGTGGCGGACGAGCACGGCAACCCGCTGCCGCGCGGGGAGGTCGGACGCCTGATGACGCGCGGGCCGTATACCTTCCGCGGCTATTTCAACAGCCCAGAACACAACGCCAGCGCCTTCGACGCCGACGGCTTTTACTGCTCCGGGGATCTGATCGCCATTGACGAGCAGGGCTACATCACCGTGCAGGGACGCGAGAAGGATCAGATCAACCGCGGCGGCGAGAAGATCGCTGCCGAAGAGATCGAGAACCTGCTGCTGCGCCATGAGGCGGTGATCCACGCCGCGCTGGTGAGCATGGAGGACAGCCTGCTGGGCGAAAAAAGCTGCGCGTATCTGGTGGTGAAACAGCCCCTGCGCGCGGTTGAGGTGCGCCGCTTCCTGCGCGAGCAGGGCGTCGCCGAATTCAAGCTGCCGGACCGCGTGGAGAGCGTGGATGCGCTCCCGCTGACGCCGGTCGGCAAAGTCGATAAGAAACAGTTGCGCCTGTGGCTTGCTGAACGCGCCCGGGGCTGAGGAACAGAGTATGGCCATTCCAAAATTAACCGCTTACGCGCTGCCGACCGCCGCAGAGCTGCCGACCAGCAAGGTGAACTGGGCGTTTGAGCCCGAGCGCGCGGCGCTGCTGATCCACGATATGCAGGAGTATTTCCTGAACTTCTGGGGCGAAAACAGCTCGATGATGCAGCAGGTGGTGGCGAACATCGCCAGACTGCGCGCCTGGTGCAAAGAACACAATATCCCGGTGTACTACACCGCGCAGCCAAAAGAGCAGAGCGACGACGATCGGGCCCTGCTGAACGACATGTGGGGGCCGGGCCTGACCCGTTCGCCGGAGCAGCAGCGCATCGTCGCCGAGCTGGCGCCGGACGAAGCGGACACGGTGCTGGTGAAGTGGCGCTACAGCGCGTTCCACCGTTCGCCACTGGAGCAGATGCTGAAAGAGACGGGCCGCAACCAGCTGCTGATTACCGGCGTGTACGCCCACATCGGCTGCATGACCACCGCCACCGATGCCTTTATGCGCGACATCAAGCCGTTCTTTATTGCCGACGCGCTGGCGGATTTCACCCGTGACGAGCACCTGATGTCGTTGAACTATGTGGCCGGACGCTCGGGTCGCGTGGTGATGACCGACGAACTGCTGCCGTCCGTTCCGGCGACCAAATCCGCGCTGCGCGAGCTGATCATGCCGCTGCTGGACGAGTCCGACGAGCCGATGGATGACGAAAACCTGATTGACTACGGACTGGATTCGGTACGCATGATGGCGCTGGCCGCCCGCTGGCGCAAAGTGCATGGCGATATCGACTTCGTGATGCTGGCGAAAAATCCCACTCTCGACGCCTGGTGGGCGCTGCTTTCCCGCGAGGTGAAGTAATGGCGGGATTCGATTTTACCGGCAAAACGGTCTGGGTAACGGGCGCGGGGAAGGGGATTGGCTTCGCGACGGCTCTGGCGTTTGCCGAAGCCGGTGCGCAGGTGACCGGATTCGATCTGGCGTTTCCGCAGGATGATTACCCGTTCGCCACCGAAACGCTGGACGTGGCGGATGCCGCACAGGTGCATGAGGTCTGCGGGCGCGTGCTGGCGTCGCTCGAACGCCTGGACGTGCTGGTCAACGCGGCGGGCATTCTGCGCATGGGGGCGACGGACCAGCTCTCGCAGAAGGACTGGCAGGACACCTTCGCGGTCAACGTCGGCGGCGCGTTCAACCTGTTCCAGCTTACCATGGGCCAGTTCCGCCACCAGCAGGGCGGGGCGGTTGTTACCGTGGCGTCCGACGCGGCGCACGCGCCGCGCATCGGCATGAGCGCCTACGGCGCGTCGAAAGCGGCGCTGAAAAGCCTGACCCTGACCGTCGGGCTGGAGCTGGCGGGCAGCGGCGTGCGCTGCAACCTGGTGTCGCCGGGCTCAACGGATACCGACATGCAGCGCACCCTGTGGAAAAGCGACGACGCGGAGCAGCAGCGTATTCGCGGCTTTGGCGAGCATTTCAAGCTCGGCATTCCGCTGGGCAAAATTGCCCGTCCTCAGGAGATCGCCAGCACGGTGCTGTTCCTTGCCTCCGATGCCGCCAGCCACATCACCCTCCAGGATATCGTGGTGGACGGCGGCTCCACGCTGGGGGCGTAAATGATCTGGAAACGTCATATACCGCTCGAGGAGCTGAACGCCACCAGCCTGAACACCCTGGTGGCGCATCTCGGCATTGTCTATACCCGTATCGGCGACGACACGCTGGAAGCGGAGATGCCGGTGGATGCGCGCACCCATCAGCCGTTTGGCCTGCTCCACGGTGGGGCATCGGCGGCGCTGGCGGAAACGCTCGGCTCAATGGCCGGATTTCTGATGACCCGCGACGGGCAGAGCGTGGTGGGAACGGAGCTGAACGCCACGCACCATCGGGCGGTCTCTCACGGTAAGGTGCGCGGGGTGTGCCAGCCGCTGCATCTGGGCCGCTCCACCCAGAGCTGGGAGATTGTTGTCTTCGACGAGCAGGGGCGGCGGTGCTGTACCTGCCGGTTGAGTACGATGGTGCTGGGCTAGCCCAGGCAGATCAAAGTGATCGGCTTAACACTGTGGTGTAAATCTCTGGTTTGACCACGCATTATTGCGTTTCAAAGTTGTTAAATTTTTGCGGTTGTTCTAGAAACAAAATGTAACATCTCACTGTTTCACAACAACGGACAACAACTATGAACAACTCAGGGAAATACCTTACATGGGCAGGGCTCTCCGTTGTGGGAGCCTTTGCCCTGGGCTACATCGCCCTCAACCGGGGGGAGCAGATCAACGCGCTCTGGATCGTCGTTGCCTCGGTCTGCGTTTACCTGATCGCCTATCGTTTTTATGGTCGCTATATCGCTAAAAATGTTCTGGCGGTCGATAGCACCCGCATGACCCCGGCCGTCCGCCATAACGACGGTCTGGACTACGTGCCGACCGACAAGAAAGTGCTGTTCGGTCACCATTTTGCGGCGATTGCCGGGGCAGGCCCGCTGGTGGGACCGGTGCTGGCGGCGCAAATGGGCTACCTGCCGGGAATGATCTGGATCCTCGCCGGGGTGGTGCTGGCGGGGGCGGTACAGGACTTTATGGTGCTGTTCGTCTCGACCCGCCGCGACGGGCGTTCGCTGGGTGAGCTGGTGAAAGAGGAGATGGGGGCAACCGCCGGGGTGATTGCGCTGGTGGCGACCTTTATGATCATGGTGATCATCCTCGCGGTGCTGGCGATGATCGTGGTGAAAGCGCTGACCCACAGCCCGTGGGGGACTTATACCGTTGCCTTTACCATTCCGCTGGCGCTGTTCATGGGGATCTATATTCGCTACCTGCGTCCGGGCCGCATTGGTGAAGTGTCGGTAATTGGTCTGGTGTTCCTCGTGTTCGCCATTATCTCCGGCGGCTGGGTGGCGGAAAGCCCGACCTGGGCGCCGTTCTTCGACTTTACCGGCGTACAGCTGACCTGGATGCTGGTGGGCTACGGCTTTGTGGCGGCGGTGCTGCCGGTGTGGCTCCTGCTGGCCCCGCGTGACTATCTCTCTACGTTCCTGAAAATCGGCACCATCATCGGGCTGGCGATCGGTATTCTGATTATGCGCCCAACGCTGACCATGCCGGCGTTAACCAAATTTATCGACGGTACCGGCCCGGTCTGGACCGGCAATCTCTTCCCGTTCCTGTTTATTACCATTGCCTGCGGCGCGGTGTCGGGCTTCCACGCGCTGATCGCCTCCGGGACGACGCCGAAGATGCTGGCGAATGAAAATCAGGCCTGCCTGATCGGCTACGGCGGCATGCTGATGGAGTCCTTCGTGGCTATCATGGCGCTGGTCTCCGCCTGCATTATCGATCCGGGCGTCTACTTCGCGATGAACAGCCCGATGGCGGTCCTGGCTCCGGCCGGTACCGTTGACGTGGTGGCATCTGCCGCGCAGGTGGTGAGCGGCTGGGGCTTTGCGATTACGCCTGAAACGTTGACGAGCATCGCCAGCGAAGTGGGCGAGCAGTCGATTATATCCCGCGCGGGCGGGGCGCCGACGCTGGCGGTCGGCATGGCGTATATTCTTCACGGCGCGCTGGGCGGGCTGATGGACGTGTCGTTCTGGTATCACTTCGCCATTCTGTTTGAAGCGTTGTTTATCCTGACTGCGGTGGATGCGGGAACCCGAGCGGCGCGCTTTATGCTGCAGGATCTGCTGGGCGTCATCTCCCCGAACCTGAAGCGTACCGACTCGCTCCCGGCTAACCTGCTGGCGACGGCGCTGTGCGTGCTGGCGTGGGGCTACTTCCTGCACCAGGGCGTGGTCGATCCGCTGGGCGGGATTAACACCCTGTGGCCGCTGTTCGGTATCGCCAACCAGATGCTGGCGGGCATGGCGCTGATGCTCTGCGCCGTAGTCTTGTTCAAGATGAAACGCCAGCGTTACGCCTGGGTGGCGCTGGTTCCAACCGCATGGCTGCTGATCTGTACCCTGACGGCGGGCTGGCAGAAGGCCTTCAGTCCGGACAACAAGGTGGGCTTCCTGGCAATCGCCAACAAGTTCCAGGCGATGATCGACAGCGGTAAGATTCCGGCGCAGTACACCGAGTCGCAGCTGTCCCAGCTGGTGTTTAACAACCGTCTGGACGCCGGGCTGACCATCTTCTTTATGGTGGTGGTCGTGGTGCTGGCGTTGTATTCTCTCAAGACCGCGCTGGCGGCATTGAAAGTCGACACGCCAACGGCGAAAGAGACGCCGTATGAGCCAATGCCTGAAAACCTGGAAGAGATTGTGACCCAGGCGAAAGGGGCGCACTAACCTTTGTGCCGGGTGGCGGCTTCGCCTTACCCGGCCTACATTTCTTATCCTCCCTCTCCCTTTGGGAGAGGGCCGGGGTGAGGGAAACAAACGAGAAATGACCTATGTTCGACACCCTTTCCAAAGCAGGTAAGTACCTGGGCCAGGCCGCCAAAATGATGATTGGCGTGCCGGACTACGACAACTACGTCGAGCATATGCGCGTCAACCATCCGGACCAGACGCCCATGACCTATGAAGAATTTTTCCGTGACCGCCAGGATGCCCGCTACGGCGGCAAGGGCGGGGCGAAGTGCTGTTAACCCTCTTTCGGTAAATAGAGGCTGATCTGTTCCTGCTTGCAGCCGTAGATCGCTGCCAGCTTTTCACGGGTGCGCTTTTGCGGACGGGAGTCCAGCGCTTCCAGCTGGGACACGGCGGACTGGCTGGTGCCAAGTTTCTCTGCCACCTCCTGCTGGGATAACCCGCGCAGGATACGCCACGCGGCCTGCAGGCTGACGTTCTCGTTATGCATGATGTCGCACACTTCACCCGGTAAACCTACGTTATCGTAGATATCTGATTCGTAAGGGATGTCTTCCCAGTCGTTTTCATCATCGTCATCATACTCAAGCATGGCTAAACGCATGCGAAAATATTCACCGTAGGGAATGACAACATACTGTTTTTTTCCTTCTTCATCCTTGATGAACTGAATAGTCATATTCCGTATGCTCCTCATGAAGGTAGCTAGTGGTTGTCCGGCGTTTTACCGCTACTACGTAACAGGTATGTAAGCGCACCGTCCCCGACGTCTGGATAAACTGATTCATCCTGGTAACGATAATGTCCACTATTTTTTCGGATAATGGACACTGAACATGAATGAGCGGACGTGGATAAATGAAGCGCTGCAGCTTCGATTTGATAAAAAAGTTAAGCTGGAACAGATACGTAGGAAAGTCGATGTTCCCAGAACCACCCTGCACAGCCTTTTTGACCGCTTTACCCGTTCAGCTCTGAGTTGGCCCATCCCTGCTGACATATCTCCGGAGCAACTTGAACAGCTTCTCTACCCCGGGAAAAACCAGCAATATAAACAATCCCCTCCCGCTAATATGCCTGAAAAACGCCGGCGACCGAATTATGCTCCTGAGTTCAAACGTCATCTCGTCGAGCTGTCAATGCAACCCGATGCTAATGTCGCACGCCTGGCCCGGGAGCACGGTATTAATGACAACCTGCTGTTTAACTGGCGCCATCAGCATAAGCAGGAAAAACTGCGCTGCGCGGATAACCCATCAACAGAACTGGTGCCGGTGAGTATCATCTCTCCTTCCGTTGCACCGGCGTCCCTGTCAACGCCGTTACCCGACGATACACTCCGGTGCTCCGTGGAGTTACCCGGCGGCACGCTGAAACTACATGGCGCAGTCACACCGGCGTTGTTACGTGTGTTGCTCAGCGAGCTGAAAGGCGGTGCCCAGTGATAATGCCGCCAGCCAGCACCAGAATCTGGATCATCGCGGGTATTACGGATATGAGATGTGGGTTCAACGGCCTTGCCTCAAAGATCCAGAACACGCTGAAAGACGACCCGTTCTCCGGCCATATCTTCGTGTTCCGTGGCCGCAGTGGCAGGATGGTAAAAATCCTGTGGGCCGATCGCGACGGGCTATGTCTCTTCGCCAAACGCCTGGAGCGGGGCCGCTTCGTGTGGCCGGTCGCGCGGGAAGGTAAGGTTCACCTGACTCCCGCCCAACTGTCCATGCTGCTGGAGGGTATATCGTGGCAGCATCCAAAACGAACAGAACGACCTGGCATACGGATATAACGCGTGATAAAACAGGGAAATGGATGACACTCTCCCTGATGATATCGAACAGCTAAAAGCCATGCTGCGTGAGCAGCAGGCTGCCCTGCAGCAGCAACATGCCGTCATGAAAAAACAGCAGTCCCGGCTTCGTCAGTATACGGGACAGGTCGCAGGCTACGAACTGGAAATCAGCCGCCTGAAAGCGCAGCTGGATAAACTGCGGAGAATGCTGTTCGGTCAGAGTTCAGAAAAGAGCCGCCATAAGCTGGAAAACAAAATCCGTCAGGCAGAGAAACGCTTGTCAGAGCTGGAGACCCGTCTGGAGGCGGCAAAAAACTGCCTGAACGACAACGAACCAGCGCCCGATGTGCCAGCAGATGCTGTGACAGCACCAGGAACGACGTCAGAAAGAAACGCCCGTAACACCTCCCGAAAACCACTCCCCGCCGACCTGCCACGGGAAACGCAGACCCTCCTGCCGGCGGACAGCGTCTGCCCGTCCTGTGGTGGAGAACTGAAGGTGATGGGCGAAACCCTCTCTGAGCAACTGGAAATCATCAACACCGCCTTTAAAGTTATCGAAACGGTCCGGCCGAAGCTGGCGTGCAGCCGGTGCGACGTTATCGTCCAGGCACCGCTCCCGGCTAAACCAGTAGAAGGCAGTCGTGTGGGCAGCAGCCTGCTGACCCGCATCCTGGTCGGCAAATATGTGGAGCATACGCCGCTGTACCGACAGTCTGAAATCTACGCCCGTCATGGACTGGCGCTGAGCCGTAACACGATGGTCCGCTGGGTGGCGATGATGGCCAACCGGCTTCGTCCGCTGTACGAGGCTCTTAACCAGTACGTTCTGCAGGCGGGCAAGGTGCACACTGATGACACGCCGGTGAGGGTGCTCGATCCGGGGAAGGGTAAAACGCGAACCGGCCGGCTGTGGGTCTACGTCCGGGATGACCGCAACGCCGGGGCGGCAGAACCACCGGCGGTCTGGTTCTCGTACTCAGCGGACCGGAAAGGGGAACACCCGCAGCGGCATCTCTCCGGGTACAGAGGCGTACTTCAGGCCGATGCATACGGAGGGTATGACGCGCTGTATGAGTCCGGGCACATCAGAGAAGCGGCGTGCATGGCGCATGCCAGACGAAAAATCCATGACGAGCATGTGCGGCGACCGACAGACATGACGAATGAAGCCCTGAAACGCATAGCCGCGTTGTATGCTATCGAAGCCGAAATCCGTGGGCTATCGCCAGGTGAGCGACTGACAGCCAGAAAAGAGCGGACGGTACCGCAGATGCAGTCGTTGCATGACTGGGTCCTGGAGCAGATGAAAACGCTGTCGGTTCACGCGGAGATGGCGAAGGCGTTCACGTACATGCTGAAACAGTGGGATGCGCTGAACGAATACTGTCGCAATGGTATGGTGGAAATAGACAATAACATAGGGGAAAACGCGCTGCGCTCAGTGGCGGTTGGCCGAAAAAATTATCTGTTCTTCGGCTCTGACAACGGTGGTGAGGCCGCAGCAATCATCTACAGCCTGCTCGGCACCTGCAAACTGAACGGCGTGGAGCCGGAAGGCTGGCTGCGTGAGGTTATAGACAAGATCAACGACTGGCCTTCAAACCGGGTAGGTGAGCTGCTGCCCTGGAACCTCTCCTCCGTAAAATAACCCTTACACTACGTTCATGACGGAGCGCTTACACAGGTATCACCCGGCGGGTCTCCGAAGGTGTAAATGACCCTGTAATCACCTAATCGCAACCTGTAGTGGTATTCGGGAGAAGATAATTTCTTGATATCCGCGACGGGTGATGTTTTATCATCCATCTTCTCCAGCCTGAATTTAATGCGGTTCTGATATCGCGTATCGATTTTAGAAAATTGCTTCTCTGCTGTTTTTGACCAGACAATCTTCATCCGTACCTCCACTGTACGCCCACACAAAACATAAGGAAATAATAAGACTATTAGATAAATTCCTAATTTCTAATGGGGTACTGTAGAGCGGGGAAATAACCGGAGAAAGCGGCAAAACGCAAACCGTCGAGGCGGCTCGAAAAGGCCTCTGCCGGGCGACAGAGGCTTGCAGAAAAGGTGCGATCAGGCGTTCAAGCCGCCGTCCACATCCAGGCCGGTACCGGAGATCTGCCCGGCAGCCGGGCTGGCGAGGAAGGTGACCGCCGCCGCGATGTCTTCCGGCTGGCCGTAGTGACCGACGGCGATCATCTGGCGCTGGGCTTCCGCCTGTTCGCCGTCTTCCGGATTCATATCGCTGTTGGTGGGGCCGGGGTGCACCAGGTTAACGGTAATGCCGCGCGGCCCCAGATCGCGCGCCAGGCCGCGGGTGAGGGAGTTGAGGGCAGACTTGGTCATCGAGTAAACGGCAATGCCCGGCATCGCCACGCGGTTTGCCAGACAGCTGCCGATGTTGATAATGCGCCCGCCGTCGGACATATGCACCAGCGCTTCCTGAATGGCGATCACCACGCCGCGGATGTTGACGTTGATGAGCGCGTCGATGTCCGCCAGGGTCATGGACTCCAGCGGGCCACCGCGCGCAATCCCGGCGTTGTTGACCAGAATATCCAGCCCGCCAAGGGAGCGCGCCGCATGGGTGACGGCATCCTGAATCGCCTGCGCGCTGGCGCTGTCGGCCTGCACGGCTTCGCTGTGTCGGCCCAGCGCCTTAATCTCATCGGCGACCGCCTGGGCTTTATCGGCAGATTTTTCATACGTAATAATCACGTCCGCACCGGCGCGCGCCAGCGACAGGGCAATCGCACGACCCAACCCGCGGCTGGCACCGGTAACCAGCGCCTTTTTACCTGTTAAATCGATCTGCATGATGACCTCGTTACGAGAGTGGTAAGAATCATCATTAGGTATAGACGGTCAGGGCAATTAACGGCTGAAGGATTCCACTTTCTCAAACGCCGCGCGCAGAACGTCAGGCGTTAACGTAATGGGTAAATAGTGAATCGACTCTACCGGGCGCAGAGTGTGGGCGATGACCCGATCCAGCTCGTCGCGGTTATTGATGTCGACGTCCAGTTCGCGAAGCGTGGTCGGCAGGTTAAAGCGCTGGTACGCCGATACCAGCTGGCCCAGCACGTCGTCCTGGCCGAGCAGGGCGCTCTGCACCAGAATGCCGTAGGCCACCTTGGTGCCGTGGAGGTATTTTTCCGTCTGCGGCAGCACGGTTAAACCGTTGTGCACCGCATGCGCCGCCGCCACGCGGGTATAGCGCTCGCCCAGACCGCCGACCATCCCGCCACCGGCGATAATCGCATCCACCACGTCCCGGAACGCCTGCGTTTGCTCGCCGCGCTGCTGGTCGGCCAGCGCTTCCTCACTGTGCTCCAGCAGCACGTCGCGGATCGCCAGCGCGCCGTTGATGCCCAGCCGCACGGTCAGCGGCAGGTTTTCAGGCTGCGGAGCAAGCACTACCGCTTCGTACCACTTCGCCAGCGTATCGCCGATGCCCGCCAGCAGGTATTCCGCGGGTGCGTTGAGAATGATCTGTGGCTCTACCAGCACCAGGAAGTTGGCGTCGTCGAAGATCTCAAAATGCAGCGCCTGACCGGCATCGTTGTACCAGACGGAGAGCGAGGTCCAGGCCGCACAGGTGGCGGCAATGGTGGGGATACCCACGAACGGCGCGCCCAGACGACGCGCCACGGCCTTGACGGTATCCAGCACCGCACCGCCGCCGACGCCAATCACCACGCTGGCGTCGCTGCCGGATTCATTCGCAAGATGGGTGACGTCGCGCTCGCTGCAGTGGCCTTTAAACAGCAGGCGTTTCGCCCCCGGCGCGTTAAAGCTCTCCGGCAGGAAAGGGCGCGCGCCGTCGATAGCGCGCTCGCCGTAAATCCACACCGCGCGAGAAAGCTGTTCCGGGGTAAAGAAGTTATCCAGCTGCGCAAGGCTTCCGGGATGAGAGAAGTAGTTCGCCGGGCCAGGCACGACGCGGATATCGGTGTTGCTCATGGTGTTGTCCTTTTTTAGCAAGCGCTAACCCGATGTTATGTCTGGACATCCGGATGGCTAATAATATTTCGCTTTAACTTATGCCTTTTCCGTCGTTGTCAGTCAACCGGAGCTGTGAAAAATTCGATAAATCAGAAGAGTAATGAAGGATTTACGCGGATGGTTTCCAGTCGCCTTGAAATGCGCGGTATCAGCCTGGCCTTTTCCGGCTTTCAGGCGCTGTCGCGCGTGAACTTCACCTTAACCGGCGGATCGGTACATGCGCTGACCGGCGCCAACGGCGCGGGGAAATCGACGCTGATGGCGGTGCTGTGCGGGACGCACGACCACTATGAAGGCGAAATCTCCATTAATAACCAGCCGGTAAGCATCCGCGAGCCGCTGGACGCCAAACGGCTGGGGATCCACCTCGTGCAGCAGGAAGTGGACGTGGCGCTGATCCCGGGGTTAAGCATCGCCGAGAACATCATTCTCGACCAGCTGGCGCAGCCGGGGCATCGCTTTAACTGGCGCGCGATCCGCCAGCAGGCGAGACAGGCGCTGGCGCAGCTTGACGTTACGCTGGACGTCCGCCGTTCCATCGACAGCTGCACGCTTGCCGAAAAGCAGCAGATTTTGCTGGCGCGCGCCCTGTCCCATCACTGCCGTTTTTTGATTCTTGATGAGCCCACCGCGCCGCTGGACGCGCACGAGAGCGAGCGTCTGTTTGCCGTGGTAAGACGTTTAAAGCAGCAGGGCATCGGGGTGGTGTTTATTTCCCACCGCATTCACGAGCTAAAAGCTATCTGCGACACCCTGACGGTGCTGCGCGACGGCAAGCTGATTGAGTCCGGCCCAATGGCCAATCTCAGCGGCGAAGCGATCGTCGAGAAGATGCTCGGACACGTGCTGAGCGATATCTACCCGCCCGCGCGGCCTCCGCACGGCGACGAAACGTTGCTGCGGGTAGAAGGGCTGCACGACGACGCGCTGCTAAAAGATATCTCCCTGCACCTGCGCAAAGGCGAAATTCTCGGGATTGCCGGGCTGGCAGGGGCGGGCAAAACCGAACTCTGTAAGGCGCTGTTTGGCGCAACTAAAAGCCGCGTGGCGCGCGGTGAGCTGAATCATCAATCCTGGCAGCCGCGCGACCCGGCCGACTCCGTGCTGCGCGGGCTGGCGCTGGTGCCGGAGGAGCGGCGCAAAGAGGGCATTTTTATCGACGAGCCGGTGAGCATGAACCTTGCCGTGTGCGCCGATAACAGCTTTTCGCGCTGGAGTCTGTTCGGCCATCGTCAGGCGTGGCGCTGGGCGGAAGAGGTGATCGCCCGCGTAGGCGTGCGCGCCCGTGGGCCGGGACAGGTGCTGCGCCGCTTATCTGGCGGTAATCAGCAGAAGGTTGCCATCGGCAAGTGGCTGCGCAATGACGCGAGCGTGCTGATCTTCGACGAGCCGACCAAAGGCGTGGACGTGAAGGCCAAAACCGATCTGTTCCAGCTGATCGACGGCCTGGCGCGCGAGGGTAAAGGGGTGATTTACGCCTCCGGCGAGTTTGCCGAGCTGGTCGGGCTGTGCGACCGCATCTGCGTGCTGTGGGACGGGCGCATCGTGGCGGAAATCGCCGGGGCCGAGGCCCGTGAAGAGACACTACTTTATTATTCAACCGGAGGAACGGCGTCGTGAGCAAGGCCCTTTCAGTAAACGCGACGGCGTCTGGCCGTCAGCAGATTTTCGATTTTCTCTACAAGTGGGGCATGTTGCTGACCGTCGTCGCGCTGGTGGCCGTCTTTGGCCTGGCGTCGGACAACTTCCTCGATCCAAACAACATCATAAATATTCTGCGTTCGATTGCCATCGTGACGGTGATAGCCATCGGCGTGTCGATATCGCTGACCATCGGCGGGTTCGATCTCTCCGTGGGATCCACCGCCTCTCTGGCGAACGCCCTGGTGATTTCACTTTTCGTCTGGCACGGCTTCGGCACTACCGAGTCTATTTTGATCACCCTTGCGCTCTGCACGCTGGTGGGGCTGTTTAACGCCTTTCTGATCGTCATTTTGCGCATTCCGGACATGCTTGCGACGCTTGCCAGCCTGTTTGTCATTCAGGGCGTGGCGATGACCTACAGCTACGGCGGTTCGATTACCGAAAACATGGTGCTGCCGAGCGGCGACATGGCGGAAGGCACTATTCCGGCGGCGTTCAGCCTGCTGGGGCAGGTGCCGACGATTGTGATCATCATGCTGGTGGTGACGATTCTGGCGCAGCTGGGGCTGTCGCTCACCACTCACGGTCGCAGGATGTACGCCATTGGCGGTAACCCGGAAGCCGCGCGCCTCTCCGGTATTCGCACCACCCGCTACAAGGTGGCGGCCTACGTGATTGCCTCCCTGCTGGCGGGCCTGGGCGGGATTTTGCTGGCCTCGCGCATCGGGTCGTCGCAGGTGAACGCGGGCGGCGGATACCTGATGGATGCGGTGGCGGCGGCGTGGATTGGCTTCTCGCTGGCCGGGTCCGGCAAGCCGAATGCGCTGGGAACCCTGGTCGGGGCGGTCATTCTCGGGGTGCTGTCGAACGGGCTGGTGATGCTCTCCGTGCCGTATTACGCCATGGACATTATAAAAGGGCTGGTGCTCGCGGTAGCGCTGGCGATTACCTACATACAAAAACGCTGACAACACAACGGGATAAAAAATGAAAAAGATTGCACTCTCTTTGGTGGCATTAGGGTTATTCACCGCTCTGCCAGGCTTCGCGGCCACGCCCGCACCGCTTCCGGCAGCCATAGCCAACCATGACGGCCCCATTCGCATCGCGGTGATCCGTAACCTCGGCTCAGACGACAACACCACGCAGTTTATTGCGGGGGCCATTCAGGAAGGGAAGAAGCTTGGCTTTAAGGTCAGCACCTTTTTAAGCAACGGGGACGACGCTAAATTCCAGGACTTCGTGAACCAGGCCATCAGCCAGAAGTACGACGGAATTATCCTTTCTCAGGGGCGCGATCCGTACTCCACCGCACTGGTGAAGAAGGCGGTGGACGCCGGGATTAAGGTCACCGTGTTTGATACCGCGGTTAACGGCGAGATCCCGGGCGTGACCGTCACCCAGCAGGATGATGCCTCCCTGACGAACCTCTCCTTCGGCCAGCTGGCGAAAGATTTCAACGGCAAAGCCAATATTGTCAAGCTGTGGGTAGCGGGCTTCCCGCCGATGGAGCGTCGTCAGGCGGCGTATAAAGAGCTGCAAAAACAGTACCCGGACATCAAAGAGCTGGAGTCTATCGGCGCGGTCTCCTCTGACGTGCAGGGCGACACTGCCAACAAAGTGGGCGCGATCCTGGCGAAATACCCGAAAGGTAAAATCGACGCCATCTGGGGAACCTGGGACGCCTTCAGCCAGGGCGCGTATAAAGCGCTGAAAGAGAACGGTCGCACCGAGATCAAACTCTACAGCATCGACATCTCCAACCAGGATCTGCAGCTGATGCGCGAGCCGGGCAGCCCGTGGAAGGTGAGCGTGGCGGTGGATCCGAAGCTGATTGGGGCGACCAACGTGCGTCTGGTGGCGAACAAGATTGCCGGGGAAGCGACGCCTGCGACCTACGATTTTAAGGCAGCCGCCATTCCGCAGGCGCTGCTGACCGCCCAGCCGGGCGCGGTGAACGTGGCGTCGCTGGGCAAAATCATTCCGGGCTGGGGCCAGACGGAAGATTTTATCGCGCCGTGGTTTGCGACGCTGGAAGCGAAGAATAAATAAAACCCAGCCGGGTGGCGTCAGGTGCGGCCTGATGCCCTCACCCCGGCCCTCTCCCACGAGGAGAGGGGGAAAACCAACAGGAGCTAATGGTGACTCATTTACCCCCTCCCGAATACAGCCGCAATATGCGGCTGATTGGCCATAGCGATCAGGGCGGTCGCCCGGACGGCGTGCAGCTGATGGTGCACCGCGGTTACGCCTATATTGGCCATATGGTGTCGCAGGGTTTTTCAATTGTCGACGTGCGCGACCCGAAAAATCCAAAAGCGGCGGGCTATGTTCCCGCGCCGCCGGGCACCTGGAACGTGCACCTCCAGGCGCATGACGATCTCCTGCTGGTCATCAACGCCCGGGATCTGTTTGCCGATGCGCGCTTTGCCGATGAGAAGGTCTACTACACCCGGCAGGTGGGGGAGACCGTCAGCGACGTGCAGGACAAAGGCTGGAGCGCGGGCTTGCGGGTATTTGATATCTCCACGCCGGACAGGCCGCGCGAAATCGGCTTTCTGTCGCTGAGCGGGATTGGCATTCACCGCATCTGGTACGTCGGTGGCCGCTGGGCGTACGTATCGGCGCTGATCGACGGTTTTACCGACTACATCTTTCTGACGATCGACCTGGCCGACCCGCGTAAGCCTGAGGTGGCAGGACGCTGGTGGCTGCCGGGGATGAACCAGGCCGAAGGCGAACAGCCGAACTGGCCGGAAGGGAAACGCTACGCGCTCCACCATGCGATTATTGCCGGCGATACCGCGTACGGCAGCTGGCGCGACGGCGGCCTGACGCTGCTTGACGTGAAGGATCGCACCCAGCCTAAGCTCATTAGTCACCGTAACTGGAGTCCGCCGTTTGGCGGCGGCACGCACACCGCGCTGCCGCTGCCGGACCGCGATCTGCTGGTGGTGCTGGACGAAGCGGTGCTTGATAACCAGGAGGACGGCGAGAAGCTGATCTGGCTGTTTGATATTCGCGAGCCGTCGAATCCGGTCAGTATTTCTACCTTCCCGCAGCCGGATGAAATCGACTACGTGGCGAAAGGGGCGCATTTTGGGCCGCATAACCTGCACGAGAACCGGCCAGGGAGCTTTGTCAGCTCAACGCTGATTTTTGCAACCTATCAGAACGCGGGCGTGCGCGCGTATGACATTTCTAATCCGTATCGACCGGTGGAAACGGGGGCGCTGGTGCCTGCCGCGCCGGAGAAAATGATGGATACCCGCCCGAATCGCCCGCAGGTGATCCAGTCGTGTGACGTGTTTGTGGATGCGCAGGGAATTATCTACAGCACGGACTATAACGGCGGGCTGTCGGTGATTGAGTATTTGGGGTAAGTTTTTGCCGGGTGGCGGCTTCGCCTTACCCGGCCTACATTTTGCACCCGTAGGCCCGGTAAGCGCAGCGCCACCGGGCAAATGCACTCAGCTATATTGCCGCACCCGCGCCACCAGATCTTCCGCGCTGTCGATACGGTCAGCAATAACAATCAGCGCCTTGCCGAGCGTTATCGCGTGGCGCAGGCATTCGTGGCGCATCGCCTCGTCCTGAATGGTGTCGATATCCGCGACGTGGGAAAGCCCGACGCTGCGGCGAATGAGTTCGGTGCCGCAGAAGCCGATAGCATCATGCCAGACCTTTTTCAGGAACGCGGAGGCATAGCCCGGGGCGCTGAGCGCGGCGTCGCGCGTTTTCTCGTGTGCCAGCGCCTGGAAGCGCTCCGCGAAGGTGTTCCACAGTTCCTGAATATCGGTCAGGCGCTGCTCGCGGGCGGCGGCGGCATCGCGAATGCCCAGATGTCCCGGCAGGCCGCAGAAGTTCAGCAGCAGGTTGCCGATGGCGGTGCCGACGTCAAAGCCAATCGGCCCGAAATAGCCGAACTCGGCGTCGATGGCCTTCAGGCTGCCGTCGGCCACAAAAATCGAGCCGCTGTGGATATCCCCGTGCAGCAGGGCTTCAGCCTGAGAAAAGAAACGGTGCTTCAGGGAGGCCACGGCAATTTTCAGCTGGGCGTCGTCGCGCAGCGCGGCGACGTCATTTTCCAGCTCGGCCGGGTAGCTGTTGCGTTCGTGGATCTGGTACGGATCGTTGAAGAACAGATCTTCGGTGATCTCGCACATCTCCGGGTTGATGAATTTCGCCACCTGCGCTTTCTTCTCGTGCGGGTGCAGGTAGAAATCGCTGGTGTGGAACAGCGCGTGCGCGAGGTATTCACCCAGTTGCTGCGCCGCCTGCGGGTAGTAAATGTTGCCGATCAGCTCGCCGCGCCAGATGCGATGGCTGGAGAGATCTTCCATCACCATCACCGCCAGTTCCGGGTCAAAGTGGTGGATTTTCACCGTGTGCTGCGGGCTGTGCCGGTAGTGCTCGACCAGGGTTTGTGCTTCCAGACGGGCGCGGTCCAGCGTCAGCGGCCAGGACTCGCCGACGCAGCGCACGTAGGGCAGCGCCTGCTTAACGATGATGCGGCTCACGCCCGCGCTGTCGAAGATTTTGAACACCAGATTGAGGTTGCCGTCGCCTACCTCCTGCGCCTCCACCAGCGATGAAGGATCGTCAAGGCCGCCAAACTGCCTGGCATATTCCACGGCGTCCTGAGCGGTAAAGGTACGGTATTGCGACATGGCCTGCTCCTCACGGGTTTGCTAATAAAGACATGTAGACGTCTATACATCTGGATTTCATCCTGACACAATGTGCTACAACAACGCAACAGGGAATTAACGACATGCAGACATTACAGACGACCAGCCTGCGGGTGACGAATAATCAGCTCTTTATTCTCGACCAGCAGGCCCTTCCGCAGGAGAAACGCTGGCTGGATGCCTCAACGGTAGAGGCGCTGGTGGGGCATATTCACGCCCTGCGGGTGCGCGGCGCGCCGCTGATCGGTCTCTCTGCAAGTCTGCTGCTGGCGCTGCTGGCGGAAAACGGCAAAAGCCGTGACGAGCTGGCGGTTGCGCTGGAAACCCTGCGCGCGTCCCGCCCGACGGCGGTGAACCTGATGAACAACCTTGACCGCATGAAGCTGGCGCTGTGGCAGGAAGAGTATGTTCCGGCGCTGGTCGCCGAGGCGCTGCGCCTGATCGACGAAGACAAACGGCTCTGTGACGCCATTGCGAAAGCGGGCAGCGCGCTGGTGAAGCCCGGCAGCCGCCTGCTGACCCACTGCAACACCGGCGGGCTGGCAACGGCGGGCGTCGGCACCGCGCTGGGGGTGATTGCTCGCGCGCACCAGGAAGGCAACGTTAGCAACGTCTGGGTCGATGAAACCCGCCCGCTGCTGCAGGGCGGTAGATTGACCGCGTGGGAGCTCGGCGAGCTGGGCGTGCCGTATCTGCTGATTACCGATTCCATGGCCGCCAGCCTGATGGCGAAAGGGCAGGTGGACGCCGTGTGGGTGGGCGCAGACCGCATTGCCGCCAACGGCGACGTGGCGAACAAGATCGGCACCTATTCCCTGGCGGTGCTGGCAAAATTCCACGGCATTCCGTTCTACGTGGCCGCGCCGCAAACCACACTCGATCCGGACTGCCCGAACGGCGACGCGATCCCGATTGAGCAGCGCTCCGCCAGCGAGGTGACGGGCGTAGCCGGAAGCTTTGGCGCGGTGCAGTGGGCGCCGGAAGATGCACGGGTTTATAACCCGGCGTTTGACGTTACCCCTGCCTCGCTGATTAGCGGCTGGGTGCTGGATACGGGCGTGGTCACGCCGGAAGCGGTGGCAAACGGGAAATTCGCCTGAGTCCGGCTATCCTTTAAGGGGTTCCCTTAAGAGGACATTATCGTGACGCTCGATCCTGAAACTGACTTAAAACTGGAGCGCGTGGTGGACGCACCGCGCGATCTGCTGTGGCTCTGCTGGACCACGCCGGAACACATCAAAAACTTTTTCATTCCTGCTCCCCATAAGGTGACCGAATGCGACCTCGATCTGCGCGTGGGCGGTCGGTTCAACACCGTGTTTGAGGTGGACGGTCAGCGGATGGATAACCGGGGTGTCTTCCTGGAAATCGATCCGGGGAAAAAGCTGGTCTTTACCGATGGCTATACCGAAGGCTGGAAACCGGCCGAGAAGCCGTTTATGACGGCGATCCTGCTGCTGGAAGATATGGGCGAGGGCAAGACCCGCTATACGGCGATAGCGCGCCATCCGACGAAGGAAATCCGCGAGCAGCACGAGCAGATGGGCTTCCACGAAGGGTGGGGAATTGTGCTGGATCAGCTGGTGGGGTATGTGAAGGGGTTGAAGCGTTGAAGCTCGAGCGGCCTGATGCCCTCACCCCGACCCTCTCCCACAGGGAGAGGGAGCAAACACTAAAAACGGCAGCTATAGCTGCCGTTTTGCTTTTACCTATGCCAGCCGTGGATACGCGTCCGCAATGGCGTCACCGGTAAACTGCGCCACCCAGCCTTCCGGGTTATCGAAAATACGAATGGCGGTAAAGTTCGGCTCTGAGCCCATATCAAACCAGTGCGGCGTGCCCGCCGGCACGGAAATCAGGTCGTTTTTCTCACACAGCACCTGATACACCTCATCGCCAATGTGCAGGCAGAACAGCCCCGCGCCTTCCACGAAGAAGCGCACTTCGTCTTCGCCGTGGGTGTGTTCGTTCAGGAATTTCGCGCGCAGCGCCTCTTTCTGCGGGTTGTCGGCGCGCAGGCTGATTACGTCCCAGCTCTGATAGCCTTTCTCCGCCACCAGCTTGTCGATGGCATGCTGATACGCCGCGATCACGGCTTCAGGCGCAGGATCGTGTCCTAAATCGCGATCCGCAGCCCAGCGTTCGAAGCGCACGCCCTTCGCGTTGAGCTGTTGGGCGATCTCGGCGGCGTCGGTGCTGTGCCACTGGTGTTGACTGGCGTCTTTATCGGAATAAATGGTCAATGCGCTCATGAAGGGATCTGCTCCGGGTTAATCTCGTCAAACTGGTGGACCTGATGGTGGTGGCTTGCGCCGTCATCATCGCCGCGAATCAGCTGCAGGGTACGAAAACCTGCCTGTTCAGCCGCGTCCAGCTCCTGATGAATATCGGACAGGAACAGGATCTGCGACGGGGCAATGCCCGTTTGCGCCGCAATGTTCTGATAAGACTGCACCTCGCGCTTGGCGCCGATGTGGGTATCAAAATAGCCGCTGAACAGATGAGTAATATCACCTTCGTCGCTGTAGCCAAATAACAGTTTCTGCGCGGCGACGGAGCCAGAGGAATAAACATAGAGATCAATCCCTTGCGCTTTCCATTTTTCCAGCGCGGGCAGCACGTCCGGGTAGAGATGGCCGGTAAAGTCGCCGTTCACGTAGCCGTCGTGCCAGACGATCCCCTGCAGCGCTTTGAGCGCGGTCGATTTGCGGTCTTCATCCATAAAGGCAAACAGAGCGTCGATAAGTTCGCCGACGCTGGCGTGCGGGTGACCGATTTCATCACGCAGGTTGTCCAGAATGGATTTGACCGGCTCGGCGTACTGCTGAGCGGTCACGAAGGCCGCCAGCCGCTCACGCGCGTAGGGGAACAAAACGTCATGGACAAAACGGATATCGCTGGTGGTCCCTTCAATATCCGTCACAATCGCGCGAATCATATTCTCTCCAGTTGTCGTAAACGCATTTCGCATTCAAATAAGAATTCTAATCCTTCAAGATGACGGCGGGCCTCGGCCACATCGCGTCCCCAGCAGGTTAAGCCATGACCGCGCAGAAGAAAACCATAATTAGGCGGGCGTTCCCGTGCGTAATGGGCGATTCGGGAGGCGAGGGCGTCAATATCCTGGTCGTTATCGAAGACCGGGATAGCCACAGTGTCCAGATGCGTGGTCTGCCCGGTGAGGGATTTTTGCATCTCAAAGCCGCTGATGTTGAGCTCGGCTTCTTTGACCAGACGGGACAGCACCGTGGCGTTGACGGTATGAACGTGCAGTACGGCGTTGGCCTCAGGAAACAGACGGTAGATAAGGGTGTGCAGCCCGGTCTCCGCCGAAGGTTTACGACCGGACGGGGCGCGATTGGTGGCAATCTCGACCTGCAGGAAGTCATCGGTGGTGAGGCTACCTTTGTCCTTACCGGATTCGCTTAGCCAGCACAGATGTTCGTCCTGACGCACCGACATGTTGCCGCCGGTGGCAGGGGCCCAGCCTTTGGCGCCAATCCAGCGGCAGGCGTCGACCAGATGCGTGAGTTGCAGGTTGTCTGTCATTTCCTTTTACCCTCTCGGCCAGGAATATTCATATTGTTTAGACGTCTAAGCGTCTTGATTGCCAAAGACTAACATCGTGTTATAGTGGCAGCAACATAAGTATTACAGGCAGGCACAACACAATGAGCATTAACGCATTGATTCCGCAAAGTAAACTTCCCAATCTCGGTACCACCATCTTTACGCAGATGAGCGCCCTGGCGCAGCAGCACAACGCCATTAACCTTTCTCAGGGGTTCCCGGATTTCGACGGCCCGGCTTATCTGCAGGCGCGTCTGGCGTATCACGTGGCGCAGGGAGCAAATCAGTACGCGCCGATGACGGGCGTTCAGGCGTTGCGGGAAGCCATTGCGGACAAAACGGCCGAGCTGTATGGCTATAAGCCCGATGCGAACAGCGATATTACGGTGACGGCAGGGGCGACCGAAGCGCTGTATGCGGCCATCACCGCGCTGGTGCGTACGGGCGATGAAGTTATCTGCTTTGATCCGAGCTACGACAGCTATGCGCCTGCGGTTGAACTCTCCGGCGGCGTGGTGAAACGCGTGGCGCTCCAGCCGCCGCATTTTCGCCCTGACTGGCAGGCGTTTGCCGCGCTGCTGAGCGACAAAACCCGCCTGGTGATCCTGAATACCCCGCACAACCCGTCGGCGACGGTGTGGCAGAAAGCCGATTTCGCCGCGCTGTGGCAGGCGATTGCGGAACGTGAAATTTACGTGCTGAGCGATGAAGTCTACGAGCATATCTGCTTTGCAGAAGAGGGACACGCCAGCGTGCTGGCCCATCCGCAGCTTCGCGAGCGTGCTATCGCCGTCTCGTCATTCGGTAAGACTTACCATATGACCGGTTGGAAAGTGGGCTACTGCGTCGCACCGGCGGCCATTAGCGCTGAACTGCGCAAGGTGCATCAGTACCTGACCTTTGCCGTGAACACGCCGGCTCAGCTGGCGCTGGCGGATATGCTGCGCGCTGAGCCCGGGCATTACCGCGAGCTGCCGCACTTCTATCGTGAACGTCGGGATCTGTTTGTGGCTGCGTTAAGTAAAAGCCGTCTGGAAATTTTGCCGTCTGAAGGAACCTACTTCCTGCTCGCGGACTACAGCGCGATTTCCGATCTGGACGACGTCAGCTTTTGCCAGTGGTTGACAAAAGAGGTGGGTGTGGCCGCCATTCCGCTGTCGGTGTTCTGCGCCGATCCCTTCCCGCATAAGCTGATCCGCCTTTGCTTTGCGAAGCAGGAATCGACGCTGCTGGCGGCGGCAGAGCGTCTGAACACGCTCTGATTATTTCACCGTCCAGGCTTCTGAGTAACGGCGGTCTGCAAACAGCTCCAGCAGACCGTTGATTTGCTTGAGGCGCAAAACTTCATCGCCATCCATACCCAGCTCCTTGCTTATTCTCTCGTCATTCCAGCCAAGCTGCACCAGCTCGCGAACGATCTCCGACATGGCGTTAATCTGGTGTCGACCCCGCGCCCGGTTGTGACGAATAGTGGCAGCCATACGGTCATGTTTATCCTGTCGGTCCTGACGCAGGCAGGTAACGGGGAGATAACCCTTGAGCTGGTGCTTCAGTGCCGCCTGGTTTTTGCCGATTTCATGGCGATGAAAACCATCCACAATTTCGTAGTGCTGCGGTTCACTTTCTGTCACAACGATAGGTTGGGTGAATCCATCAAGCTCCAGCGACTTGCTGAGCAGCCGTTTTTCTGGTGGAGCAACGTTATTGGGGTTGTAGTCGTTTGCGGTAATATCGTCCTGTCTAATCCAAAGGACGCAGTCTATCGGTTGCTCACGAAACGGGCTGTTTTTATGGATCGCTTCGCGAAAAGCATTTATGGCGTTAATGCGATCCTCTTCGGAAAGTGACTGAAGGTACGTTTCCATCTCGGTGATTAGTCTTTGTCGCATAATATGCCCCACTCCTTGCGTTTCGCCTTCACTCTGTCGCTATAGCGCTGATAATGTTTGGGTTTATTTGGGCTGAACGATAGCGCTCTGCACCAGTAGTCGTTATTCAGGAGAACCTTACAAATACGGCGCCACGAGGGGATGTCTTTGCAACCGATATCACCGTCCTGCGTATCGGGAATATTCTCTATGCCTCTCTTCTTATACCAGTGCAGATAAATGGCGATTTTATTGCGGTAATGCTCAGCCGTATTTTGCGGCATGCTGTCGAGGAGCAGCATGGCATATTCGCGCCAGCGCAGGTGTTCAGGCTTCAGGATTTTTCGGTGGCCGTAAAAATGGTTATCGTGCCCGGCGTACATCCCCCCGCTGCGCGCACCGCTCACGCGCTCACACATGGACGCCCAGCGATCGGGCTCAACAACGTGGTAGAGCCATAAGCCCTGGCGCTGCTCCGGGCCAAAGGGTTCACAGATACGCATGTAGCGTAGCGGCACGCCGGCCTGAAACATCAGGTCATAGAGCGGGTTATAGCAACATCCTGATTTGGCAAACCAGGTCCATATATCGGCGGTTTTCCAGTCGTAGAGGGGGTATATATATCAGGCATGCCCGCCCGGAGCGACGGTTGTCCAGGGTTTATCATCGGCAAACCGCAGTTTACGCGCCGACGCGATAGCCAGAAAACGGTTGTAAGACTCATCGGCGCGGATGCCAATCAGTACCGCCGCCGGGCGATTGTGAGAGAACCAGTCGGAGAAACTGCGGACAAAGGTTTCAAACGTCATGCCTGGCTGGTAAAAGGGGAAAAAAGCGGGATCGGTTATCGCGTCGTCAGGAGGGTGGCGGACCCATCGGGTGCCGGGTTCCCAGCATTGCCATTCCGGCTGGAATTGCGACAGGGAATTTTGCGTTGTCAGGGGAAGCGCGACCCACCAGAAATGATCGATGACATCGCTGTACAACTCGCGCATATGCTCAACATGGGTAATGGTATGGGAAAACTGCGCTTCCCAGTCGATGAAGAGGACATCTATTTTGATTTTCATCATTCGCGCCTGTCGGGCAACTAAATGCAGCATGACGGTGGAGTCTTTACCTCCTGAAAAAGAAACACAGGTTCTGGGTAAATTTTCGAGAGTCCATTTTATTCGCTCCCGAGCAGCAGTAAGGACATCCTGGTTTAAGGGGTATTTATAAATTGACATGCTTATTCTCTTCCTGAGGAATAAATACCTGACTGTAGCGTTAATACTAATGAGATGATTATATCAGTCAATAATTAATTGGATGTGAAATGGTTATGTCGCGTAATTCTATAACGGTGGTGTATGTTTTAACATTGTGGTTCCCATTTAGTGCGAGAACCACACCAATAACTCACGATAAGGATATTTCTTCAATAAAACTTGCGAATGCCGAGCTATTGAGCGCTGAGCGATTATACATCATGTAAATATCAATGCTGGGGAATCGAATGTCAGTTTCCACTTTGCGCAGGTTGAGGGCTGGCCCATATTGTTCGAAGGCTGGTGCGGGCACTAATCCTATGAGGTCGGATGAACCGATCACCGACAGAAGAGATATAAAAGAGTCGCTACGATAGACAATATTTCTTTTACTTAACAGGTTTTCGGCCTTTTCCTGATAGGCTTTGAAGCTGTTCTCATCGTTCAGATAGGCGGTGAAGTTTTCATACAAAATCTCTTCACGCGTGGGATTTTCACAGAGACGGGGATGGCCCTCCCGACAAACGAGCACGAAAGGAAGCTTATGGTAGAGGCTACAGGCGATAGAGTGATTGTTAGAGGAGGAAAACGAAAATATGAGGTCGGCTCTTCTGTAGGCTAAGAGATCTTCTGCTGAATCAGGAGAAAGAAAAACATCATGTAATTCAATTGAATAGTTATGATTGTCCATGAGCAGTTTTATAGGGTCAAGCGTTGCTTTCGTACTCATAAAATGCGGGCAATAAATGACAAAATTCTTCTTCAACCCGCTGCTGTGCATGATATTGATAGTCTGCTCCAGCTGGTTCAGGTTCTGTTCCAGATGATGATGCAAATTGACGCCGACGGTCGTGGGCGTGATCCCTTTACCGGAACGGATAAACAGAGGATCGTTGAGCTGTCCTCTCAGACGTTGCAGTGACTGGCTCACGGCAGAGGGGGTGATATACAGAGTCTCGGCGGCTTTACTGATACTAAGGTGTTGGTAAATGCACTCGAAAATGACTAACAGATTAAGATCGAATTTTTTAAGGTCATAGAGGTTTGCCATATTTCGTCCTGAGGGTACTGCGTTTGCTGTGGTTATCATATAACTGATAACAATGGTATGAGGTTAACCATATATAATCCTTTCGGTTAGCTCTCTTAGTTTTAAATTAAAAACATCTCAATGTATCACGGTGGCAGATTATTGAAATAGCGCTTCAAAGGCGATTGACATATTTTTATCTCAGAAAAAGGAATTGTCATTTTAAATGACAGTTATCATTTATATATTGCGATAGTTTTATACTAAAAATAAATTTATAACGCTCCGGAATGATGTTCGACACAACCTATCACAGCCATAGGCAGGAATGCCTCTCTTATGGATTGCTCAATCCCTGCGCGGATGGTGTAATCAAACGGCTGTTACCGCCTTGATAGAAAGGGTTGTAGAGCGCAACGCAACGCCAGTTTCGGCTGGCACTGAATGTACCTGCGGGGAATTCAGGTATCAGGGCCGCCCGTTGAGGCGGCCTTTTTACTTTCAGGCTTTCCTGTAAAAGGTTCACCTTGTTGTCTTGTCGACGTTGTAAGGTTTGGCTGATTGATTTGATAAAGCATACGCATTAGCCCCGATGAATAAAGTTGGTTACCTTACATCTCAACGAAAACACGGAGGAAGTACAGATGTCTTTGATTAATACCAAAATTAAACCTTTCAAAAACCAGGCGTTCAAAAACGGTGAGTTCATCGAAGTTACCGAGAAAGATACCGAAGGCCGCTGGAGCGTCTTCTTCTTCTATCCGGCTGACTTTACCTTCGTTTGCCCGACTGAACTGGGCGACGTAGCTGACCATTACGACGAACTGCAGAAGCTGGGCGTAGACGTTTACTCTGTGTCTACCGATACCCACTTCACGCACAAAGCGTGGCACAGCAGCTCTGAAACCATCGCAAAAATCAAATACGCGATGATCGGCGACCCGACTGGCGCCCTGACCCGTAACTTCGACAACATGCGTGAAGATGAAGGCCTGGCTGACCGCGCCACCTTCGTTGTTGACCCGCAGGGCATTATCCAGGCTATCGAAGTTACCGCTGAAGGTATCGGCCGTGATGCTTCTGACCTGCTGCGTAAAGTCAAAGCCGCTCAGTACGTGGCTTCTCACCCAGGCGAAGTTTGCCCGGCGAAATGGAAAGAAGGCGAAGCTACGCTTGCTCCATCTTTAGACCTGGTCGGCAAGATCTAAGTCCGTAAAGCCTGGCGGCGCTGCGCTTGCACAGGCCTACAGTATCGTAGGTCGGGTAAACGAAGTGCCACCCGGCAATCAATGGGCGCCCCGCGCCCATTTCATTCCAGCACCATGATGCAAGTTGCATTCAGGCCGCCCGATTAAGGCAGCTTGCATGATGACGTTTTTAACGAGGGAAGAATAATGCTCGACACAAATATGAAAACCCAGCTCAAGGCCTACCTTGAGAAGCTGACCAAACCCGTTGAGCTGATTGCTACGCTGGACGACAGCGCGAAATCGGCAGAGATCAAAGAACTGCTGGCTGAGATCGCCGAGCTGTCGCCGAAAGTGACCTTCAAAGAAGATAACTCGCTTAACGTCCGTAAGCCCTCTTTCCTGATTACCAACCCGGGCTCCGGGCAGGGACCGCGCTTTGCCGGTTCTCCGCTGGGTCACGAATTTACCTCACTGGTGCTGGCACTGCTGTGGACCGGTGGTCATCCGTCAAAAGAAGCGCAGGCGCTGCTGGAGCAGATCCGCGATATCGACGGTGATTTCGAGTTTGAAACCTATTACTCGCTCTCCTGCCACAACTGCCCGGACGTGGTGCAGGCGCTGAACCTGATGTCGGTCCTGAACCCGCGCATTAAGCACACGGCGATTGACGGCGGTACCTTCCAGAATGAAATCACCGATCGCAACGTGATGGGCGTTCCGGCGGTCTACATGAACGGCAAAGAGTTCGGCCAGGGCCGTATGACGCTGACCGAAATCGTTGCCAAAGTAGATACCGGTGCTGAAAAACGTGCGGCGGAAGAGCTGAACAAACGCGATGCC
The DNA here is from genome assembly GCF_057224565.1 of Enterobacter sp. 3U4. Classification (NCBI taxonomy): domain Bacteria; kingdom Pseudomonadati; phylum Pseudomonadota; class Gammaproteobacteria; order Enterobacterales; family Enterobacteriaceae; genus Enterobacter; species Enterobacter sp. 3U4. The sequence goes on along the minus strand of NZ_CP136665.1, from coordinate 2,701,270 downwards.
TACGACGTGCTGATCGTCGGTTCTGGCCCTGCGGGCGCGGCGGCAGCGGTATACTCCGCGCGTAAAGGCATTCGTACCGGCCTGATGGGCGAACGCTTTGGCGGTCAGGTGCTCGATACCGTGGACATCGAAAACTACATTTCCGTGCCGAAGACCGAAGGCCAGAAGCTGGCCGGCGCGCTGAAGGCGCACGTCAGCGACTATGAAGTAGACGTGATCGACAGCCAGAGCGCCAGCAAGCTGGTTCCGGCAGCGGTCGAGGGTGGTTTACACCACATTGAAACCGCCTCCGGCGCGGTGCTGAAAGCGCGCAGTATTATCATTGCCACCGGTGCGAAATGGCGCAACATGAACGTCCCGGGCGAAGATCAGTACCGTACCAAAGGCGTGACCTACTGCCCGCACTGCGACGGCCCGCTGTTTAAAGGTAAACGCGTGGCGGTGATCGGCGGCGGTAACTCCGGCGTGGAAGCGGCTATCGACCTGGCAGGAATTGTTGAACACGTCACCCTGCTGGAGTTCGCACCAGAGATGAAGGCCGACCAGGTTTTGCAGGATAAAGTTCGCAGCCTGAAAAACGTCGACATCGTACTGAACGCGCAGACCACGGAAGTGAAGGGCGACGGCAGCAAGGTGACCGGTCTGGAATATCGGGACCGCGTGAGCGGCGACGTGCACAGCGTTCAGCTTTCAGGGATCTTCGTGCAGATTGGTCTGCTGCCAAACACAACCTGGCTGGAAGGCGCGATTGAGCGCAACCGCATGGGCGAAATCATCATCGATGCGAAATGTGAAACCAGCGTGAAAGGCGTGTTTGCGGCGGGCGACTGCACCACCGTGCCGTACAAACAGATCATTATCGCCACGGGCGAAGGGGCAAAAGCGTCTCTGAGTTCGTTTGACTATCTGATTCGCACCAAAACCGCATAATAGAAGAAAGTAAGGCTACACCTGCAATAGCGAGAGGCCACCGAAAGGTGGCCTCTTTTTTTATCTTACAACCATCACCGGTATATGGGTGTGGCGGATCACGCTGGAGGCGTTAGAGCCCAGCAGATGCGTGGTAATGGAAGGGTTGCGCGAACCGATGACAACCACGTCTGCTTTCAGTTCGTTCGCCAGTTCGTTTACCGCATCGCGTACGCTGCCGAATCTGACGTGCGTTTTGATCCGTGAAGGGTCGATGCTGAAGTGGCTGACCATGGTTTGCAGGCGTGTTTCCGCTTCATGCTGCAAATGCTCCTCAAAGCGACGCACGTCGGCGGCAAAGCGGTGCAGGCTCAGGCTGGCGGAGCCCGGCAGTACGTGCAAAAGATGGATAACACCGTCCTGCTGCGCCAGGAATTCCGCATGGCGAACGGCCTTGTCGCTCAGCTCCATCTCAAAAACATCAACCGGCATAATGATTCTCTGATACATACCCGTTTCTCCTTGTTTATAAACGCTGAACTCATTCAACCATAAAATATAAATGGTTTCTGTAAGCGCCCCGTCAGTTTTCTTATCTCACCAGGATAAATCTCAAAAGCCCTGTATTCCAGGGCAGACCTTCAGGGGTAGCTACCCTTATACACTTACCTGGAACCTTTCGGAGGTCGCATGAAAGCACTTACGTATCACGGTCCGCACCATGTTCGCGTCGAGAATGTCCCCGATCCCATTATCGAACAGCCCGACGATATCATTCTGCGCGTCACGGCCACGGCTATCTGCGGCTCCGATTTGCATCTCTATCGCGGAAAGATCCCGAAGGTGCAGCACGGCGACATTTTTGGCCATGAATTTATGGGAGAAATCGTCGAGTGCGGCGCAGAGGTGAAGAATTTGCAAAAAGGCGATCGGGTGGTGATCCCCTTTGTCATCGCCTGCGGGGACTGTTTCTTTTGTCGTCTGCAGCAATACGCTGCCTGTGAGAGTACCAATGCCGGGCAGGGCGCCGCGCTGAACAAAAAGCAAATCCCCGCGCCGGCCGCGCTGTTTGGCTACAGCCATCTCTACGGCGGCGTGCCGGGGGGACAGGCAGAATATGTTCGCGTGCCAAAAGGCAACGTCGGGCCGTTTAAGGTCCCGCAACTCCTTTCCGATGATAAGGCGCTGTTCCTTTCGGATATTTTGCCCACGGCCTGGCAGGCGGCAAAAAATGCGCAGATTGGAAATGGTTCGAGCGTAGCGGTTTTTGGCGCCGGGCCGGTGGGGTTACTGACCATTGCCTGCGCGCGGCTGCTGGGGGCTGAGCAGATCTTTGTTATCGATCACCATCCGTACCGTTTGCGATTTGCCGAGGCACGTTACGGTGCAATCCCCATCAACTTTGATGATGATAACGACGCAGCGGAAAAAATCATCGAGCAGACCGCGGGCCAGCGCGGCGTTGACGCCGTGATTGATGCGGTCGGGTTTGAAGCGAAAGGTAGCACCACCGAAACGATCCTCAGCAATCTTAAAATTGAAGGCAGCAGCGGCAAAGCGCTGCGTCAGTGCATTGCTGCCGTTCGACGCGGTGGCGTGGTCAGCGTACCCGGCGTGTACGCCGGGTTTATTCATGGTTTCCTGTTTGGCGATGCCTTTGATAAGGGGCTGACGTTTAAGATGGGCCAGACGCACGTCCATGCCTGGCTGGGGGAACTGCTACCGCTGATCGAAAAAGGGCTGCTTACGCCGGAAGAGATCGTGACCCATTATCTCCCCCTCGCAGATGCGGAGCGCGCCTACAAGGTATTCGAAAAACGGGAGGAGGAGTGCCGGAAGGTGATTCTGGTCCCTGGTGCAGAAACGCCCGAAGCTGCAGAGCAAAAAGTTAAGGGCCTGGTGAATGCTTTCCCGGGTGGGGTTGCCTGAAAATGTTCGCTTACCAGTGGCGTTCAAGATAGAGCACGGCCGTGACGATAATCGCCACAAAAATCAGAAAGATAAGTGTGATAACGCCTATCTCACCCATGACCGTCCCCGCGGCACCAAAACAGATTAAGCGTGGATTAAGGCCATTTTGCGCGGTATAGGAAAATCGGGTGAATTTGCGGAAAGAGGATGCGGCTGCATCCTCTGTGCAAAGCGGGTAGTCGCTTATTCAGAAGAGATTAACGCAGGTAATCGCCCGCGGCTTCTGGCTGGTAGAGCAGCTCCAGCACTTCAAGATGGGTCGAGGCACCGCCCGGCAATTCCCAGTGGATCGTATCCCCCGTACGCAGCCCCAGTAGTGCGGCACCCACAGGGGCCAGAACAGAAAGCTGTGCGCTGCTGTCGGTCATCTGAGCGGGGTAAACCAGCGTGCGGGTCAACTCTTCCCCGGTGGTCAGATTGCGGAATTTCACCTGGCTGTTCATGGTGACCACGTTATGCGGCATCGTCTCAGGCGTGCACATCTGCGCCCGGTCGAGCTCCTCATTTAGTGCGTCGGCCACGGGGAGTGAGGCGAACTCCGCTTTTTCCAGCAGCCTGTCGATACGTTCTGCGTCGAGCTCATTGATGATAATGGTAGGTCTGGACATTTTTTACTCCATGTCGTTAATGCTGCGTCTAACGCAGAAACTGATCCAAAAGAAAACCCTCGCCGTCTGGCAGCGAGGGTTTAACTCTCCCGATGATACTGGCTCAGCACGCAAGTTTGAAGTGATGAAAGTCACATTCATGGTCCATATGAATTTTCGCTGAAATTTATTCAGTCTTCATTCCGGGTGGAATACGTTACGCTGAGTGTCCTGAATCCGGGCGTTGCCCAACAACGAGAGAGCACTATGTACTTCTATCAACCGTCTCAGGGACACGGCCTGCCGCATGACCCGCTGAACGCCATTATTGGTCCGCGTCCGATCGGCTGGATCTCCTCATGCGATAAGGCCGGTCAGCTGAACCTCGCACCGTATAGCTTCTTTAACTGCTTTAACTATCGCCCGCCGATCATCGGCTTTTCCAGCAACGGCTGGAAGGACAGCGTGCGTAATATTACTGAGACAAAAGAGTTTGTCTGGAATCTGGCGACGCGCGATCTCGCCCAGGCGATGAATCAAACCTCCGCGATGCTTCCCCACGATCGGGATGAATTTAGCTTTGCCGGACTTACGCCAGCGGCCAGCCAGCTGGTTAACGCCCCTCGCGTTGCAGAAAGCCCGGTAAATTTTGAGTGTCGCCTGTCGCAGTGCATTCAACTAACGGGGGCTGACGGTACGCCGGTGGACACGTGGCTGGTGCTGGGGGAAGTGGTCGGTATCCATATTGCCGAAGCGCTGCTGGAAGAGGGGATATACCAGACGGCAAAAGCGCAGCCCATCCTGCGTGCGGGTGGGCCGACGGCGTACTATGGCATCAGCGATGAAAACCGGTTTGATATGGTGCGCCCGGGCGCGGATCAGTAACCGGCTTTATCAATCACGAACTGTTTTCCGCAGTTACCCGGATGTGGCTGCGGTGCAAATGACGCCGCTGAAAGCGGGTTGTTAATGGCGTCTGCCTTCAGGGAAATTTGCATTTCGGTCAGATACGCCGGGTTGCCGTTGCAGTTCAGCTTGATCGCTTTGATGTTCTCCTTGCCCCAGCTTTTGGCAACGGCACTGTCAAAGTCGCTGCGATTGACGGATTTCCCGTAGTTGTCGGCGATGAATTTACCGACCGCGCTGCTTTTAACTTCCTGATTCATCCGCACCATCGTGCCGAAATAGGCATCCGGATCGAAACCAAAGCAGACACCATGTTTGGCATATTCGTAGCGTTCCAGACAGGAATTCCCGCCCGCACCCGGCATCACGTCGTTGAGCTTCGCGGCAGCGGAAAGCGACAGTCCGGTTTCGGCGGCATCGCATTTGCGGCTGGCCTTCACTTCCGGCATGTTCGGAATGGGGCGCGTGGCGCAGCCAAAACGCATCCAGCGACGTTCATCCACGCCGCGTGCGGCAATAGATTTCGGCAGGCCGGGCCATAGCCCGTGAACGGTCAGGAAATCGGCTTTATTCTCGCGCTCTTTCTGCAGGCGACATTCGTCAGGTTCATTACGGTTGCGCTCGACCATGCTCTGGCAAAAACCGGTTTGCCAGGACAGGGCCAGCACATAGCGATCGAAATCGCCATACTGGGTTGCCTTGAGCGGTTCTGCCTGTGTGGAGAAGATGCTGAGTGCAAGCGCGATTGCGCCAGACGGGATAACGATATCCTTCCTGAACATATGATTTCCTGATCGAATGAGTACGATTAATTTCTGGAAGTTATTAAAGCACAAAAAGCGCCCGCAGGCGCTTTTTGGATATCAGTAATTTAGCTTAGGCCGCGCCGGGTACAAGCACTTCCGTAGCGATAATCACGATAATCAGCCCAACCATAACGGGCACTGAGGTGCGTTTGACGACTTCGAACGGCGAGATTTTCGCCATCCCGGCAACGGCAACGACCACGCCCGACACCGGCGAAATGGTACGACCCAGGTTTGACGCCTGCAGCATAGGAATGGAGAGATAGGCCGGGTTAATACCGGAGGAGTGAGCCAGTTTCGGGATCATCTCAACGAAAGCGTAGAAAGGCGCATTGCCGGAACCGGTGGTCATCGCCGCCAGCATGGTCAGCACCACCAGAACCAGCATCAGGATAATACTGGCCGAGCCGAACGAGGTGGCGATTGAAATCAGGCTCTGGATAAAGCCGATCGTGCTCAGACCCTGGGCAAAAACGCCCGCTGCCACCAGCAGCATCACCACGCCAGCGAAGGCATCCGCCATACCGCGATACGCCACTTCCAGACCTGAGAAGACTTTTTGCGTGTTAAAACCGCGTACAAACTCCAGCACGGCGGCCAGCAGCATGCAGATAACCAGAATGGTGATGATGTGCAGCTGTGGACCCCATTTGCCGTCAAAAATCAGCACTCCGACGATCGGCGTGAAGGGCAGAATGGCGTAAAACGCGGGAGCGGTTGTGGTGATTTCACTCACGTCCATCATTTCATGGCTGATGTTTTCTTTCTTATCGAGATAGCGCTGCCAGAAGAAATGCGCGATACCCATGCCCACAATGGCAACGATTGAGATCGGTAACGTGGTTTTAAAGGCGAAGTCGATGAGCGACATCTCCGCCGCCTTTGCCGCCAGCACAACGTCGCCGGAGGTAGGGGAGAGAATAATCGCTGCCGGAGACGCGCAAATTGCCGCAGCCGCGCCACGGCTGATGCCGACGTTCACCATGACCGGGAACAGCGTCGCCATCAGCAGTACGCCAAGTCCGGTAGCCGACGAAACGGCCAGCGACATCAGGCACGCGAGGAAATAGGCCGCGACCATCAGCAGATACGGCGAGTTGATGTATTGCAGGGGTCTGGAGGCAAGCTTAACGACCATGTCGTTAGCGCCGATATGGGTCATATAGGCCGCAAAACCACACAGCATCATGATCATCATGCCCAGATCGCCGCCGCGGCTCATGAGCAATATTTTAATGTATTCAACAATATCCGTAGCGGTGTAACCGGTGCTGGTCGCGCTGGCAGGTAACACCTGGTGCCCCATTATTGCGCTGATAATCAGCAGTGTTAAACCGCCAACAAATAATACGCCCGTGGCCGAGTAGCCTTTAATGATGTAGCGTGCGACGCCGACAATGACGACGACTCCAATAAGGAGCTCGAATAACGTAAGCATGATGTCCCCTGTATCTCTGCTGCAATGGAGCACAAAAAATCAATAAAAAAAATTAGGGTGGAAATGTGCCGAATAATTGGCCTGTTCTTGCTGATTAAAATCAATAAACAGACGACTAGAGAACAGAACAACCGTGTTTTGCCATAGCACATACATTTATGTCATGAGGCCCTTGACCCTAAGAAATAGCGCAACATGCGCCATTAATGATAACAAATTGTTAATGTTTTGTGTGGTTTTGCATGTCACTGATTAAGATAGCTAAATGGTAAAAGTCACACCCCTTGTGGGCTTATTTGCACGTATCGCCCGCTTTCTTTAAGAATATTCCCGGAAAGAGGCCGAATAATTAGGAATAACGCCGATGCTGTTAAGCCTTGATTCAACTATTTTATGGTAAACTTTGCCTCGAATACTAAGAATGGTAATTGCATTGTGATCGTACGTAATACATTTTTCTCTATTTTGTTGTTTATTTTTGGGCAGTTAACGTTTTCTTCTGTTGCACAGGCGGAAGGCAACGCGACGGATAAAGGGTGGTTTTCAACCTTTACGGATAATGTTTCCCAGACCTGGACGGCACCTGAACATTATGATCTCTATGTTCCGGCAATAACGTGGCACGCGCGTTTTGCTTATGACAAAGAGAAAACCGATAAATACAACGAGCGTCCGTGGGGCGCGGGTTTTGGCCAGTCTCGCTGGGATGAAAAAGGCAACTGGCATGGCATCTATCTGATGGCCTTCAAAGACTCGTTTAATAAATGGGAGCCGATTGGGGGCTATGGTTGGGAGAAAACCTGGCGTCCGCTTGCGGACGAGAACTTCCACGTCGGTTTAGGCTATACCGCCGGGGTCACTGCACGTGACAACTGGAACTATATCCCGATCCCGGTGTTGCTGCCGCTGGCCTCTATTGGCTATGGCCCCGCAACGTTCCAGATGACCTACATCCCGGGGACTTACAACAACGGAAACGTTTACTTCGCCTGGATGCGTTTTCAGTTTTAACTGACAAAACGTGATGTGGTGGTGAAAAAACGCGCAGGCGTTGATTCATAAGCGATAAAAATCTGTCAGTGAAAATTAACGCGACTTTAGTCACTTTTTATCAAAGATCCGCTGGACAAAAGGTCCCACAATTGATGTACTGATAACCGACACAGCATTTGTGTCGTTTTTTAATGTAAAGGTAATTTTGATGTCTAAGATTAAAGGTAACGTTAAGTGGTTTAATGAGTCCAAAGGATTCGGTTTCATTACTCCTGAAGATGGCAGCAAAGACGTGTTCGTACACTTCTCTGCAATCCAGTCTAATGGTTTCAAAACTCTGGCTGAAGGTCAGCGTGTAGAGTTCGAAATCACTAACGGTGCCAAAGGCCCTTCTGCTGCTAACGTAATCGCTCTGTAATTCAGACGCGTCAGCAAGAATTTCAAAACCCGCTCACTGAGCGGGTTTTTTTCGTTTTGAATCAGCCAAGCAGATACATTTTCAGGAAGCTGGCAACGATCAGCACGCTCAACAACACCATTCCTGCGCTCATCAGACTCTGTTTCATTCTGTCACCCTCGTTCAGTACTGCATCCAGAGTGACAGAGAAAAATTAAGCCAACATTAACGGTTCGGTTGTTAATGCGCGCTTGCGGAAGAAAAGAGCCAAAATGCGATCCCCGTCATCGCAAAGGAGCCGAACATATTGATCGCCATATTCATCAGCGCCCAGCCGATACGTCCTTCCTGAAAGAGAAAAACCGTTTCCGCAGAAAAGGTTGAGAAAGTGGTTAACCCACCGCAGAATCCCGTGGTAATCAGTACCTTCCACATTGGGTCGATGTGCGTCATTCGGTTAAACCAGGCCAGCCCCATGCCGATGATAAAGGCACCAATCAGGTTAGCGGCAAGCGTCCCCATGGGAATCGCCTGATGCAGGGGATTAAACCGCATACTCAGAAACCATCGCGCAACGCTACCCGTTCCCCCACCAATAAAAACGGCTAAAAGTAGTTGTAACACGCTAAATACCTGCTATTTGATGTGTAAGAGAAGCGAGTTTAACGCCGTTTATGATGAGGGGACAAATATGTATGTTGCGGTAGGGCAATTTGCCGTCACGCCTGACTGGCATGCGAATGCGAGCACGTGCGTCAACCTGATGATGCAGGCCCGGCAGAAAGGCGCGTCGCTGCTGGTGCTCCCAGAGGCGCTGCTGGCCAGGGATGATAACGACCCGGATTTATCCGTGAAGTCCGCGCAGCCGCTGGATGGCGAATTTTTACAGCAGCTGCTCGCCCAGAGCACAGGCAATACGATGACGACGATCTTAACGATCCATGTTCCCTCCACGCCGGGCCGCGCAGTGAATACGCTAGTGGCGATTCGCGACGGAGCCATTGTTGCACGTTACGCCAAGCTGCATCTCTATGATGCGTTCAGCATTCAGGAGTCGCGGCGCGTTGACTCAGGAGACAGTATTCCACCGCTGCTGGAGATTGACGGATTCAAGATCGGGCTGATGACGTGCTATGACCTGCGTTTTCCCGAGCTGGCGCTCCATCTGGCGCTACAGGGGGCGGACGTACTGGTACTGCCTGCCGCGTGGGTCAGAGGGCCGTTAAAAGAGCACCACTGGGCAACGCTGCTTGCGGCGCGCGCGCTGGATACCACCTGCTATGTGGTTGCTGCAGGAGAATGCGGCACGAAAAACATCGGGCAAAGCAGGGTGGTTGATCCGCTGGGGGTAACGATCGCCGCCGCCGCTGAAGCCCCGCATTTGCTGGTGGCGGAGATAAGCTCAGAAAGAATTGCGCTTGCGCGTCAGCAATTACCCGTTCTTCGCAATCGTCGGTTTGCGCCACCGCAATTATTGTGATGTTTTTTTCAACAATGCTTGATTCACCTTGTTACAGATTGCTATTGTGTGCACGCGCTAAATGACCGTTAATACAATCAGGTTTTGGCGCTGAATGCAGCCTGTTTTAAGTAAAGAAGGTATCTATGGGTGAGATTAGTATTACCAAACTGCTGGTGGTTGCCGCACTGGTCGTCCTGCTGTTTGGTACCAAGAAGTTACGCACGCTGGGTGGTGACCTGGGGGCTGCCATCAAAGGCTTTAAGAAAGCGATGAACGACGATGATGCAGCGGCGAAGAAAAGCGCCGAGGATGACGTCCCGGCAGACAAGCTTTCTCACAAAGAGTGACAGCAACGCCTGAGGGCTTGCGAAAAAAAACCGGCTCATGAGGCCGGTTTTTTTGTATTACTGTAAATGAATATTACAGCATTATTTCACTTCTTCGCCTTTAGCCTGCATATCTGCATGGTATGAGGAGCGAACGAATGGACCGCAGGCAGCGTGGGTGAAGCCCATCGCTATCGCTTCGGCTTTCATTTCATCGAACTCGTCCGGGCTCACGTAGCGCTGTACCGGCAAGTGGTGGCGGCTTGGCTGCAGATACTGTCCCAGGGTCAACATGGTCACACCGTGGCGGCGAAGATCGCGCATCACCTCAATGATTTCCTCATTGGTTTCACCCAGACCCACCATCAGACCAGACTTGGTCGGAATATGCGGATGCGCTTCTTTGAAACGCTCCAGCAGTTTCAGAGACCAGTTATAGTCAGCACCCGGGCGGACCTGACGGTAGATACGCGGCACGTTCTCCAGGTTGTGGTTAAACACATCTGGCGGCGTGGCGGTCAGGATATCCAGCGCGCGGTCCATACGGCCGCGGAAGTCAGGCACCAGCGTCTCGATTTTGATGTTAGGGCTTTTCTCGCGAATGGCCGTAATACAGTCGGCGAAGTGCTGAGCACCACCGTCACGCAGATCGTCACGGTCAACGGAGGTGATCACTACATAACGCAGCGCCATGTCGGCGATGGTCTGCGCCAGCTTCTGGGGTTCGTTAGCATCAGGTGCGACTGGACGGCCATGAGCAACATCGCAGAACGGGCAGCGGCGGGTGCAGATAGCACCCAGAATCATAAACGTCGCGGTACCGTGATTGAAACATTCAGCAAGGTTCGGACAAGAAGCCTCTTCACATACGGAGTGAAGGCCATTCTTGCGCATCGCCGCTTTGATCCCCTGGATACGCGAAGAGTCGGCCGGAAGTTTGATTTTCATCCATTCCGGTTTTCTTAACAGCGCCTCGCGCTCTGTAGCCACGTTTTTAACCGGGATAAGGGCCATTTTATCGGCATCGCGGTATTTAACACCGCGTTCCATCACAATGGGTTTACTCATAGCGTGCGTGTTCCAGTTGCGAATATCGAAGGAAAGCGTTTCAATTCAAGGGAATGTTGTATTTATCAACTATTTTTGAACGAACGACAGGCAGTATATCATTGAAACGGTCGTTAAAGCAGCCTGCCAGATCGCCAATTTGTAAAATAGTTGTTGTTTTGTGCCTTTTGCCCTGCCTGTTGCAGGGGCTTGTGCTGGCTAAACCTGTCAGAAGGCCTGACGGATAATGCGGATGACGTTTTCCAGGACCGGATCGCGCAAACTCAGCTTGTTGTAATGCAGTGAAATCTCGATAGATTCCGCATTAAGCTGACTGAGCGGAATGCTCTCCAGCGGCCAGCATTTTCGTAGCAGGCTGTACAGGCGTGATGGCATAACGCACAGCATGTCGCTGCTGCCGATCAGGGATGCGGTGGTGAACATATTGTAACTGCTGAAGCTGATCTGGCGTTCCGGGAAAATTTCATCAATACGCTGACGAAGCGCATGGTTAGACTGCCCTTCGGTCATGAAAGAGGAGTGGTCGTAGTTGCGCAGGTTTTCGATGTTCAGCGGTTCGCTGAGAACCGGATGCTGCTGCCGGCAAACCAGCACCAGGTTATCCGTATAGAGCACATTTTGTCCCAGCGCTCTGGCGCTGAAGCTGCCGCTTTCAATAATCAGGTCCGTCTGGAACTGCGCAAGCTGAATGTCAGGTTCATGGAGAGGCACATTGCGAAGCAGGAGCTGCGGAGCATGCTCTTTCACGGCCTGGAAGATCGCCGGCATAACAAGAACTCCCACAGAAGGGGAGCAGCCGATGGTGATGGTTCTCTGCTTATCATAGCTACCGGTTAAATCCAGTGCGCCCAGAATCGACTCCAGCCCCTGGCTGATGTACTCATGGAGATGCGTGGCGTAAGCCGTCGGCGTTACCCCCTGGCCCTTACGAATAAATAGCGGGTCAGGAAATATAGCGCGTAGCTTTTGGATTGACTGGCTTATTGCTGATGGCGTGAGATTAAGAATTTTCGCAGCGTTAACGATACCCTTGTGGACATATACTGCCTCAAAAATAGTCAGTAAATTGAGATCAATATTACGTAAAGTCCGAAAAATTTGCGGCTTGTCTTCGCCACCAGGTTCATTCAGTCGTTTGGCTGGTAAATTATTATACTCCACGCTTTCACTCCGTATACATTCACAATATGAATGATAGTTGAATTTATTTATTATGCTTGTAGAGATTCGTAAAGGGTTGGTTTTGTTTCACTTCTTTATCAAAAGCAAACGGTTGAGTGATAATTGCTCACGTTACTTATGCCGTGTTTGCCGAGCTTGCTGGAGGCTAAATAATATGTAGCGGTAATATTCGGGCGCTTCGAAAATATAGAATCTGTGGATTATTGTAAAGTGCAAAAACGGTAAATAAACAGCGGCCCGTCAAATTAGCGAGCCCTGTTGTACGATATATTAAGCAGGGATATATTCGTGCGGGGGATTGTTAAGTAGCGCTAACACGTTCTTCAAAAGCACGGGCCGAATAGCTTCTGGCGTAGCGGTTTCAACCCACTGGCGCATTTGCGTCATTTCCATGCCAGCATAGCCGCAGGGATTAATGCGCTGGAAAGGCGCGAGGTCCATATTAATATTCAAGGCCAGGCCATGGAATGAGCAGCCTTTACGAATGCGCAGCCCCAGAGAGCAGATCTTCATTTCCCCAACGTAGACGCCCGGTGCATCGGCGCGTGGATGCGCGTCAATACCATATTCCGCCAGCGTGTTGACGACAGTTTGTTCCAGGAGGGTGACCAGTTCACGTACGCCAAGCTTTCTGCGCTTCAGATTGAGCAGGACGTACATCACCTGCTGCCCGGGCCCATGATAAGTGACCTGACCGCCGCGATCGCTCTGTATAACCGGGATATCTCCCGTCATTAACAAATGTTCTGCTTTACCCGCCTGACCCTGCGTAAATACTGGCAGGTGTTCAACCAGCCAGATTTCATCTGGGGTGCTGTCATCGCGTGAATCGGTGAAGTCATGCATAGCCTGGGAGACAGGCTCATAAGGTTGCAGGCCGAGGTGACGGACCAGAATTTTATCCTGATACAAAACTGCGTCTCCGAAGACGAGGGACAAAAGGTGTGGGGGAGTATATCACAGCGGGGAGAGAGGTTACCCGGCAAACCGGGTAACCGCAAAGGGACTACAGCACCATACGAACGATTTCGATATTGCCGAGTTCTTCGTAAAGCGTCTCAACCTGCTCAATGTGTGTCGCAGTGATGGTAATAGAAACCGAGTGGTAGTTGCCCTTGCTGCTTGGTTTTACTGACGGAGAGTAGTCACCCGGCGCATGGCGCTGTACCACTTCAACCACCTGATCAACCAGCTCAGGTTTCGCCAGACCCATTACTTTGTAGGTAAATGGGGTAGGGAATTCAAGCAGTTCGTTAAGTTTGGTTTTCATGTCAGCTCCGGCGTAACGTCAAAAAATAATAACTCCCACGTCAGGTGGGAGTTATCAGGATACTTAGTATATGGGGATCAAAATCACACTTTCAAGTGTTCAATTTTTAACCAAACCAGTGGTGGAACATCAATTTAATGTAATCAATGATTTTGCCGAAGAAATTGCCTTCAGGAATTTCTTGCAGGACAACCAGCGGACGCTGATCGATCGTTTTGCCATCCAGCTGGAAGTTGATCGTGCCCACAACCTGGTTTTTCTGCAGCGGGGCATGCAGCTCGGTGCTGTTCAGCACGTAGCTGGCTTTCAGGTCCTTCATTCGACCGCGTGGAATGGTCAGGTAGAGGTCTTTATCAACGCCGAGTGAAGCGCGGTCGTTGTCGCCGAACCAGACGGGTTCAGAAGCAAACTCTTTACCTGCTTTCAGTGGGTTTACGGTTTCGAAGAAGCGGAAGCCCCAGGTCAGCAGTTTCTTGCTTTCTGTTTCACGACCTTTAAAGGTGCGGCCGCCCATCACGGCAGAGATCAGACGCATCTGGCCTTCAGTGGCAGAGGCCACCAGGTTATAGCCCGCTTTGTCGGTGTGGCCAGTTTTGATGCCGTCAACGTTCAGGCTGTTATCCCACAGCAGGCCGTTACGGTTGGTCTGACGAATACCGTTGAAGGTGAACTCTTTCTCTTTATAGATAGAGTACTCATTAGGGACATCGCGGATCAGCGCCTGGCCAATCAGGGCCATATCACGCGCAGAGCTGTACTGACCGTCTGCGTCCAGGCCGTGTACGGTCTGGAAATGGCTGTTTTTCAGACCCAGCGCGGTAACGTAGCTGTTCATCAGACCCACGAAGGCATCCTGGCTACCGGCGGCGAAATCGGCCATCGCCACGCAGGCATCGTTACCAGACTGCAGGTTGATACCGCGAATCAGCTGGGAAACAGGAACCTGCATACCCGGCTTCAGGAACATCAGAGAGGAACCTTTGAAGACAGGGTTCCCGGTTGCCCACGCATCGTTACCGATGGTGACCAGATCCGATTCTTTGAATTTACCTGCCTTCATCGCCTGGCCGATAACGTAGCTGGTCATCATTTTGGTCAGGCTGGCCGGGTCACGGCGGGCATCGGCATTCTGTTCTGCCAGCACTTTGCCAGAGTTGTAATCGATCAGGATGTAGGATTCCGCATCGATTTGCGGAACGCCAGGGATCATGGTCTTGATATTCAGGTCATCGGCGTGAGCTGCGGAGAGCGCAGCAGCGCAAAGGGCCGTGGTCAGCGCCATGCGCTGCACAAAACGAGCAGAAAAAGTGGTCTTCATGGTCAGAACTACGACATCCGTGATGGAATTAAAAAAAGTGCCTTACTATAGCAAATGCTATTCAGGCAGGCATCCGACTTTAAGCATGAGTTTGTGAATGCGTTTTACACAAACTGACAATTCGGATACCGCCGGTTAATTATTTTGCAACAGCGATAAATGACTGAAGCTGAGCTTCATTCTGCAGACGCTGCTGCAGGGATGAGGCCTGCGATTTGCTGGCAAACGGCCCCATCTGAATGCGCCAGACCGCACCGTTCTGCTCAACGCGTCCAGGTACGCCAAACTGCTGGCTCAGACGCTGCTGATACTGTTTGGCCCGGGCCTGATCGCTCACTGCACCGACCTGAACCACATAGCTGCCGCTGGCCGCTGTTGGAACTGCGGCCGCCGCACTTTGCGTGGCCGCTGGCGCTGTTACGGGAGCCGGCTGGGTCGCTGGCGCAGCAACGGGAGCTGGGGCTGGGGTAGGCTCACTGCCTTCCAGCACGCCAGAGGCTAAGGTCGTTGGTGCGCCAAGAAAACCGCTACTCTTTACCGGTGCGCCCGTTGAATCGTCGCTTTGCAGCGTGTCATTGCTGATCGGGCGTATTTCTCCCCCAGGCTGAGCAGGCTCGGCCGGAGAAGAAACGCTGCCCATTCCGCCGTCAAGATTTGGGCGGTCGGGAAGGGCATAGGTCTGTTTTGCCACCGTCGTACACGCGGTACCCGGCCCGGACAGCGAACCATCCTGCGCCACAATAATCGGGTCAATACGAACTTTGGTGTTGTTCGAGGTGTTCAGACGATCGGCTGACGCGCGAGACAGGGAGATCACCCGGTCATTCCCGTACGGGCCGCGGTCGTTGATACGCACGACAATCATGCGGCCGTTTGCCAGGTTGGTGATACGGGCGTAGCTCGGGATCGGCAGCGTCGGGTGTGCCGCCGTCAGTTGCATAGGGTCGAACGCTTCCCCGGAGGCCGTCAGGTTACTGCCTGGCTCGGCATCATAAATGGCGGCAAAGCCCGCCTGACTGAAACGGGAAGGATCCTGAACGATTTTATAGCTTTTGCCGTCGCGCTCGTAATCCTGATTGGCACTGGCATTCAGCGGTTCATAAACGGGATCGGCACCGCTGATTTCAACGATCGGGCCATTACATACCGCAGGCTGCGGCGGCGCGACGGTTGCCTGTTGCTGACCATCATCACTTGTGCAGGCCGCAAGTAAACTTGCCGCAATGCAGATCCCCAGCCACTGCTTACGCATTCCGATCCCCTTATTTTTATACGCTTTTTGACAACATTTTTCTGTGGGTATGGATCGACATCACGATACCAAACCCGGCCATCAACACGATCAGTGCCGAGCCTCCGTAGCTCACCAGAGGCAGCGGTACGCCTACCACCGGCAGAATACCACTCACCATACCAATATTTACGAAGACATAAACGAATAAAATCAGCATCAACCCGCCAGCCATGACGCGACCAAAGGTGGTTTGCGCGCGCGCTGCAATCCACAATCCCCGCATGATCAGCAGTACGTATAGCGCCAGCAATATTAAGATGCCAACCAGCCCCAACTCTTCCGCCAGTACGGCAAAAATAAAGTCGGTGTGACGTTCCGGTAAAAATTCCAGCTGCGACTGCGTACCGTGCAGCCAGCCTTTACCGCGCAGGCCGCCGGAGCCAATCGCAATCTTGGACTGAATAATATGATAGCCCGCGCCCAGCGGATCGGTTTCCGGATCGAGCAGCATCATGACGCGCTGGCGCTGGTAATCATGCATCAGGAAGAACCAGAGAATAGGGATGAACGCCGCAATCAGCACCACCGCGATGCCAATCAGGCGCCAGCTCAGGCCCGACAGGAAGAGGACAAACAGGCCGGAGAGCGCGATAAGGATTGAGGTGCCAAGGTCAGGCTGTGCCGCAACCAGCAGCGTTGGCAAGAAAATCAGCACCAGCGCGATGGCGGTATTCTTCAGAGACGGCGGACAGACGTCGCGGTTGATAAAGCGTGCCACCATCAGTGGCACGGCGATTTTGGCAATCTCCGAGGGCTGGAAGCGGACAATACCCAAATCCAGCCAGCGCTGCGCCCCTTTTGAAATGGCGCCAAACGCATCTACCGCAACCAGCAAAATTATACAGAAGATGTAGAGGTAGGGCGCCCAGCCTTCGTAGACGCGCGGCGGGATCTGCGCCATCACCACCATAATGATCAGGCCCATGGCGATCTGGCCGATTTTGCGCTCCATCATCCCGATGTCCTGGCCGCTGGCGCTCCAGATAACCAGCGCGCTGTAAACCAGCAAAGCCAGCAGGATCAGCAGCATGGCTGGGTCGATGTGGATTTTGTCCCACAGCGATTTTTTATTTGGATTATCCGTCATGATTATTGGTCCTCCGCCGCAGCGGCGGCCGGGTTTTCAGCCGGCAGTTCGGTGTTGTTATCACCCAGCATGATGTGGTCAAGGATCTGGCGCATGATGGTCCCTACTGCAGGCCCGGCACCGCCGTTCTCCAGAATCATTGCCACCGCGACCTGCGGGTTGTCATAAGGAGCAAACGCCGTCATCAGCTTATGGTCACGCAGACGTTCGGCAATGCGGTGCGCGTTATAGGTTTCGTTGGCTTTCAGACCAAATACCTGCGCTGTACCGGACTTCGCCGCCACTTTGTATGGCGTCCCGGCAAAATACTTGTGTGCGGTACCGTTCGGGCGGTTTGCCACGCCGTACATACCGTCTTTCGCGATTTCCCAGAAGCCTGAATGAATGTCACCCACTGGAGCTTCGTGCGGCTGATTCCACGGTACTTTTTTGCCGTCTTCAACCGTGCTCTGCAGCAGATGAGGCACTTTCACCACGCCGTCATTAATGAGGATCATCATGGCCTTGTTCATCTGAAGCGGCGTTGCCGTCCAGTAGCCCTGGCCGATACCCACCGGAATGGTGTCACCCTGATACCACGGCTTTTTAAAGCGTTTCAGCTTCCATTCACGCGTTGGCATATTGCCAGAACGTTCTTCTGAAAGATCCACGCCGGTGTAATGCCCGTAACCGAATTTGCTCATCCACTCTGACAGGCGGTCGATACCCATGTCATACGCCACCTGATAGAAGAAGGTATCCGCAGATTCCTCCAGCGATTTGGTGACGTTCAGATGACCGTGGCCCCATTTTTTCCAGTCACGATAGCGCTTATCTGAACCCGGCAGCTGCCACCAGCCCGGGTCAAACAGGCTGGTATTACGGTTGATGACGCCGGCACTCAGCGCAGAGACCGCCACGTACGGTTTAACCGTTGAAGCCGGCGGGTAAACCCCTTGCGTCGCGCGGTTCACCAGCGGCGTGTTTGGGTCATTCAGCAGACCGGAATAGTCTTTACTGGAAATGCCGTCAACGAAGAGGTTCGGGTCATAGCTAGGCATGGAGACCATTGCCAGGATGCCGCCGGTACGAGGATCGGTGACCACAACGGCTGCGCGGCTGCCCGCCAGCAGGGTTTCGATATACTGCTGAAGTTTAAGATCGAGCGTCAGATAGACGTCATGCCCCGCCTGAGGCGGCACTTCTTTCAGCTGGCGGATCACGCGGCCACGGTTGTTAACCTCAACCTCTTCATATCCGGTTTGCCCGTGCAGAACGTCTTCATAGTAACGTTCGATCCCCAGCTTGCCGATATCGTGCGTAGCAGCGTAGTTAGCCAGCTTGCCGTCTTTATCAAGGCGGTCGACGTCTTTGTCGTTAATCTTGGAAACGTAGCCAATCACATGCGTCAGCGCGGAGCCGTAGGGATAGTAGCGACGCTTATATCCCTTCACTTCCACGCCGGGGAAACGGTACTGATTCACCGCAAAGCGTGCCACCTGGACTTCCGTCAGATTGGTTTTAACCGGAATCGAGGTGAAGCGGTGAGAGCGGGCGCGCTCTTTTTTGAACGCGGCGATATCGTCGTCGTTAAGGTCAACAACGCTTTTCAGCGCTTCCAGCGTATCCTGAACATTATCGACTTTTTCCGGCATCATCTCGATTTGATAGATGGTGCGGTTCAACGCCAGCGGGGTGCCGTTACGATCGTAAATAATGCCGCGGCTGGGTGCGATAGGCACCAGCTTAATGCGGTTTTCGTTTGAACGCGTCTGGTAGTCGGTAAAGCGGACAATTTGCAGATTATAGAGGTTGGCGATCAGCACGCCGGTAAGCAGCAAAATCCCGGTAAAGGCGACCAGCGCCCGGCGCACAAACAGCGCGGACTCAGCCGTATAGTCGCGAAAAGAATTCTGTAGTTTCATCCGCTGCTTAATCTACCCTGGTCAGTCATTACTCGCGGTGATAGGGGTGGTTGGTAGTAATGCTCCACGCGCGATACAGGCTTTCTGCCACCAGTACCCGAACGAGCGGGTGGGGAAGCGTCAGCGCGGAGAGGGACCAACTTTGTTCTGCTGCCGCTTTGCAGGCAGGGGATAACCCTTCGGGTCCGCCAATCAACAGACTGACGTCACGACCATCCTGCTTCCAGCGCTCCAGTTCGTGCGCCAGCTGCGGCGTATCCCAGGGTTTTCCTGGAATATCGAGGGTGACGATGCGGTTCTTGCCTGCGGCAGCCAGCATCAGTTCGCCCTCTTTTTCGAGAATACGTTTGATATCAGCGTTTTTGCCGCGCTTTCCGGCGGGGATTTCCACCAGTTCGAACGGCATGTCTTTTGGAAAACGACGCAGATATTCAGTAAAACCGGTTTGTACCCAGTCCGGCATTTTGGTGCCGACGGCGACCAGCTGCAACTTCACGCATTAACCCCAGAGTTTTTCCAGCTCATACAGGCGACGGCTCTCGTCCTGCATGACGTGGACAATCACATCGCCGAGGTCGACTACTACCCAGTCAGCCGTCGCTTCACCTTCAACACCCAGCGGCAAAAGCCCTGCTGCACGCGATTCCTGAACCACGTGATCGGCAATTGAAACAACATGACGCGTCGATGTACCGGTGCAGATGATCATGCAGTCGGTAATACTGGATTTACCCTTAACGTCGATAGCGATGATGTCCTGACCTTTCAGGTCATCAATTTTGTCAATAACAAAATCCTGGAGTGCTTTACCCTGCAAGTTTTCCCCCTGGGGTGAATGAGATTGTAAAACTTTGAATTCGTAGCCAGACAGTATACCTGAACTCACGCCTGAGTCGGGACAAATGTCTTCGGCCGGGCTTTTGAAGGCGGGTATCATCCCACCCTCCGCCTGAGATTGCATTGCCATTTTTGTAAAACAATTTCTGTAAAGCAACGATCGGCGGGAAAGTCTGGCAGCGGAGAATAACAGTATGGCTTACCCTGTCAAGGCAGGATAAACAATAAGCCGCTTTTTATACTCTCCGGCTATTCATCTGCGCTTTTCTGATACAAACCGTGCGCATGAATATAGGCCAGCACCGGGGTCGGCAGCAGCTCGTCACACGCTAAACCCTGCTGTAAACGCTCGCGAATGAGGGTCGCAGAGATATCGAACCACGGCGTTTCAGCCAGATAGATCTTCCCGGCAGGCTGGTTGTGAAGATCTTCAACATTATCGGTGAGGTGGTCTTCCAGCCACTGCTGGTACTGCTCTTCGCGCATGGTTAGCGGATAGCCGGGACGGCGGCAGACGAGCAGGTGGCTGTTCTTCAGAATGGTTTCATACTGATGCCACGTGGGGAAATTCAGCAGGGAATCCTGGCCTATGATAAAAGCCAGCGGCTGGTCTGGCCCTTGTTCGGCGCGCCACTCCTGAAGCGTCTGAGATGTCCAGGAGGGCGTGTCGCGACGCAGCTCACGCTCATCAAGTCGGAAGAGCGGTTTATCTGCGATGGCAAGGGCAAGCATCTCTTTTCGCTGCTCACTGGTCGCCTCGGGCTGTGGACGATGGGGCGGGACATTATTGGGCATAATAATGACGCGCTGAAGACCGATCAGATTCGCCAGAATTTCAACCGGCTTCAGATGCCCGTAATGTACCGGGTCGAAGGTGCCGCCATACAAGGCCTGTAAAGAATGCATGCTATCCATCAATAAAAACGTCTGCCAACGCCTTGTGGCAGAGCAGCAGAGAAAGACTTTCCAGCTCCGCCCAGACCGACTGGCCATAATCTTGTTTTAACGTGAGCTCAGCGCGCATCAGAAGCTGTACAGCCTGACGAAGCTGTTCATGACTCAGGCGATTGACGGCCTCGGTGGTCAAAGCGCGGCGATTTTGCCACACGCGGTGTTTATCCAACAGCGAACGCAGCGGCGTATGGGCAGACTGACGCTTGAGCGTAATCAGCAGCAGTAATTCGCGCTGCAGCGTACGCAGCAGAATAACGGGTTCGCTCCCTTCGAGACGCAGCTGTTGCAGAATATGCAGGGCGCGTTTGCTCTTCGCCGACAGCAGCGCGTCCACCCAGTGGAACGGCGTGAAGTGCGCCGCGTCGTTAACCGCCTGCTCGACGCGCGGCAAGGTCAGCTTGCCGTCCGGCCAGAGCAGGGAGAGTCTGTCCAGCGCCTGTGCCAGGGCCAGCAGGTTACCTTCATAGCAGTAGCAGAGCAGTTGGTTCGCCGCATCATCCAGCTGAAGGTTGTTCTGCTTCGCTCTCGCTGCGACCCATTTTGGCAGATGCGTCTGCTCTGGCGTCTGGCAGGTGACCTGCACCGCGTGGGCTGCGAGTTGGGTGAGCCACGCCGCATTTTCCTGCGCTTTGGTGAGCTTGTTGCCGCGCACAATCAGCAGCAGATCGCTGTGAAGCAGGCTGACCAGCGTGGCCAGCTGTTCATTGATGGCCGCGTTAGGGCCGTTCTCGGGCAGCAGGATCTGAATAGTCTGACGCGACGCAAAAAGGCTCATCGCCTGACAGAGTGAGAAGAGGGCATTCCAGTCGGTGTTGTTGTCCAACTGGACGGTGTGGTGCTCATCGAAGCCCTGAGAGGCTGCCTCATGCCGCACGGCATCCAGGCTTTCCTGAAGTAATAACGGATCGTTTCCAAGAAGCAGATACGCCGCGCGCAGCCCTTCTTTGAGCTGCGCGCGGAGTTGTTCAGGATACAGCCTGATCATCATTTACCCAGAGAGTTAGCAGCAGGAAGCGTGCCGGCAACCGGTTTTTCAACGATGTCAGATCCTTGTTTAGTTGACGCTGCAATACTTGGCAGTTTACGGATTAGCTGTTCCGCTGCTTTGTCGTACATTTCGTTGATGATAATCTGCTGTTCGGCATCTTTTGCCAGCGCCGTCTGCGGGTTATCGAAGAACGAACGGTACACTTTAGCGCTGATTGGGAAGATGTCTTTACCCGGGATCAGGACTGCTGCGTTGACCGTCAGCACCATCTGATACTCTGCGGTACGCCCATCCTGGAAGATAGAGGCTGTATCTCTCGCCAGACCGCCTCCTAATAGACGTAGGGACGGTACATCCTGGCGCAGCGTTTGTTTCTCAACAAGCTCAACGCCGTTCAGACGCAGCTGATTACGAATTGCCCGGCTGAGCGGACCATTCGGATCTGATGAGTCGAAAATCATCGTTTTCATCTCAGCGGGCACCGCCGTGGTATTGCGCAGGTGCCAGCCACAGCCAGCGGTGACAAGCACCGCCAGTGATAAGAGTATTGTTGCCAGTTGTCGCACGTTTCCTCCCGCGCTTAGCCAACGACCAGATTGAGCAGTTTACCCGGTACGTAGATCACTTTACGTACGGTAACGCCCTCAAGATATTTTGCGACCAGAGGTTCCTGGCCAGCGCGCTCGCGAACCTGTTCTTCGGTTGCATCGACCGCTACGGTAATTTTACCGCGGACTTTGCCGTTTACCTGGACCACGACCAGCGTTGTGTTTTCAACCATCGCTGCTTCGTCAGCCTGCGGCCACGGCGCGTTGTCGATATCGCCTTCGCCTTTCAGCTCCTGCCACAGGGTAAAGCTAACGTGCGGCGTGAACGGGTTCAGCATGCGAACGACGGCCAGCAGTGCCTCACGCATTAAGGCACGATCCTGCTCGCCGTCCTGCGGGGCTTTCGCCAGCTTGTTCATAAGTTCCATAATAGCCGCAATTGCGGTATTGAAGGTCTGACGGCGACCAATATCATCGGTCACTTTCGCAATCGTTTTATGAACATCACGACGCAGCGCCTGCTGATCTTCAGTCAGCGCGGCGGCGTTCAGCGCCGGCGCATCGCCCAGTGAGGTGTGCTCATAAACCAGTTTCCAGACGCGTTTCAGGAAGCGGTTTGCGCCTTCTACGCCAGACTCCTGCCACTCCAGCGTCATGTCCGCCGGCGAGGCAAACATCATGAACAGACGCACGGTATCCGCACCGTAACGCTCAACCATCACCTGCGGGTCGATACCGTTGTTTTTCGACTTGGACATCTTGCTCATGCCGGTGTAGACCAGCTCATGACCTTCGGCGTCTTTGGCCTTCACGATACGGCCCTTCTCGTCGCGCTCGACAATCGCATCAACCGGTGAAACCCAGTTACGCTCGCCGTTGGCACCGACGTAATAGAACGCATCTGCCAGCACCATGCCCTGACACAGCAGCTGTTTTGCTGGTTCGTCAGAGTTCACCATGCCTGCATCGCGCATCAGTTTGTGGAAGAAGCGGAAGTAGAGCAGGTGCATGATGGCGTGTTCAATGCCGCCGATGTAGATATCTACCGGCAGCCAGTAGTTCGCCGCATCGGAATCGAGCATACCGTCCTGATACTGCGGGCAGGTGTAGCGAGCATAGTACCAGGATGACTCCATAAAGGTGTCAAAGGTGTCGGTTTCGCGCAGCGCGGGCTGACCGTTGACGGTGGTTTTAGCCCACTCAGGATCGGCTTTGATCGGGCTGGTGATGCCGTCCATGACCACGTCTTCCGGCAGGATCACCGGCAGCTGATCTTCTGGCGTTGGCATCACGGTGCCATCTTCCAGCGTCACCATTGGAATTGGCGCACCCCAGTAACGCTGACGGGAAACGCCCCAGTCGCGCAGACGGAAGTTAACTTTACGCTCGCCCACGCCAAGGGAGGCCAGCTTGTCGGCGATGGCGTTGAAGCCCTCTTCGAAGCTCAGGCCGCTGAACTCGCCGGAGTTGAACAGGGTGCCTTTTTCAGTCAGCGCGTTTTCGGACAGGTCTGGTTCAGAACCGTCAGCCGCCAGGATAACAGGCTTGATGTTCAGGCCATATTTGGTGGCAAATTCGTAGTCGCGCTGGTCGTGACCCGGAACGGCCATCACGGCGCCTGTGCCGTATTCCATCAGTACGAAGTTGGCGGCCCAGACGGGGATCGCTTCTCCCGTCAGCGGGTGAATGGCTTTAAAGCCGGTATCAACCCCTTTTTTCTCCATCGTTGCCATATCGGCTTCGGCCACTTTGGTGTTGCGGCACTCATCGATGAAGGTCGCCAGTTCCGGATTGTTCTCTGCCGCTTTCTGCGCCAGCGGGTGACCTGCGGCCACGGCCAGGTAGGTCGCGCCCATGAAGGTGTCCGGACGGGTGGTGTAGACGGTCAGGGTCTGGTCATAGTTCTCAACGTTGAAGGTAATCTCCACACCTTCAGAACGGCCGATCCAGTTGCGCTGCATGGTCTTAACGGTATCTGGCCAGTGGTCCAGGTTATCCAGATCGTTCAGCAGCTCATCAGCGTAAGCGGTGATTTTGATAAACCACTGTGGGATCTCTTTACGCTCAACTTTGGTGTCGCAGCGCCAGCAGCAGCCATCAATAACCTGTTCGTTCGCGAGAACGGTCTGGTCATTCGGACACCAGTTAACGGCTGAGGTTTTCTTATACACCAGGCCTTTTTTATACAGTTCGGTGAAGAACTTCTGCTCCCAGCGATAGTACTCTGGGGTACAGGTTGCCAGCTCACGGCTCCAGTCATAGCCAAATCCCAGCATTTTGAGCTGGTTTTTCATGTACGCGATGTTGTCGTACGTCCAGGGCGCCGGTGCGGTGTTGTTTTTGACCGCCGCGCCTTCCGCAGGCAGACCGAACGCATCCCAGCCAATAGGCTGAAGAACGTTTTTGCCCAGCATGCGCTGGTAGCGTGCAATCACATCGCCGATGGTGTAGTTACGCACGTGGCCCATGTGTAGTCGACCAGAAGGATAGGGAAGCATCGACAGGCAGTAATACTTCTCTTTGCTCTCGTCTTCGGTTACTTCAAAGGTGCGCTTCTCGTCCCAGTGTTGCTGGACTTTTGATTCTATCTCTTCCGGGCGGTATTGCTCTTGCATGGCAGCCAGTGGTCCTGTTTTCAATACAGCTACAAATGTAGCCAATGGATGTGGTAATTCAGATCCGCATAGCATAGCCCAAACGCCCGCGTCAAAACAGCCTTTCGCACAAATGCGCTTTGCAGGAATTTACCGGGTCTGTGCTTCACCTGACAAAGCGGCGATGAAATAAGGTCTATTATTAGAAATAGTTACTTACCCGGGAGGCAAAATGATGAACAAGGTTGCTCAATTTTACCGCGAACTGGTGGCGACACTGACGGAACGACTGCGTAACGGCGAGCGCGATATCGATGCGCTGGTGGAGCAGGCGCGTGCCCGCGTGACGCAAACGGGTGAGTTAACGCGAACCGAAGTGGAAGAGGTGACGCGCGCCGTGCGTCGCGATCTGGAAGAGTTCGCGCGCAGCTACCAGGAGAGCCAGGAGGAGGTCACGGACAGCGTTTTTATGCGGGTGATTAAAGAGAGCCTGTGGCAAGAGCTGGCCGACATCACGGATAAAACGCAGCTGGAGTGGCGCGAGGTCTTTCAGGATTTGAACCATCACGGTGTGTATCACAGCGGTGAAGTGGTCGGGCTGGGAAATCTGGTGTGCGAGAATTGCCACCACCATATTGCGGTGTATACGCCGGAGGTTCTGTCGCTGTGCCCGAAATGCGGCCACGATCAGTTTCAGCGTCGGCCGTTTGAGCCCTAGGTAAAAGCAAAACGGCAACCATGTTGCCGTTTTTAGTGTGTGCGCCCTCTCCCCGTGGGAGAGGGGCGTGGTGAGGGCAACAGGCCGCATAAGGTAAAAGCAAAACGGCAACCATGTTGCCGTTTTTAGTGTGTGCTTCCTCTCCCCGTGGGAGAGGGGCGGGGTGAGGGCAACAGGCCGCATAAGGTAAAAGCAAAACGGCAACCATGTTGCCGTTTTTAGTGTGTGCGCCCTCTCCCTGTGGTAGAGGGGCGTGGTGAGGGCATCAGGCCGCATAAGGTAAAAGCAAAACGGCAACCATGTTGCCGTTTTTAGTGTGTGCTCCCTCTCCCCGTGGGAGAGGGCCGGGGTGAGGGCATCAGGCCGCACTATAGTAAGCCAGTCTCTCCGCCAGCAAATCCACAAACGCCTCCCGATCGATGTCTACCATCACCGTGGTATTCGGTTTATTCCCCGTCAGCGAGTAATAATCAACCACCGTCATCCCCTGGGTATATTTTCCCTGCGTTTCCACGCCAACCCAGCGGTCAACCGTCGTAAACATCTCAGGCTTTAACAGCCAGGCTATCGTGCACGGATCGTGCAGCGGCGCGCCGTGGAAGCCCCATTTCTCGGCTTTGTGATACTCCATAAAGAAGTCGAGCAGCTCGGCCACGGTTGTCGCAACCGGGTTGCCCACCGAGCGGAAACGCTCAATATCGTCCACCATAATCTGCGCACGATGGGTCACGTCCAGCCCTGCCATCACAATCGGTAAGCCGGACTGGAATACAATCTCAGCGGCTTCGGGGTCGACAAAGATGTTGAACTCCGCCGCAGGCGTCCAGTTACCCAGCCCCATGGCCCCGCCCATGATGACGATACGGGCTATTTTGCCGTGCAGTTCAGGGTGGCTGTTCAGCAGCAGCGCGACGTTGGTTTGCGGACCAGTTGCCACCAGCGTGACCGGTTCCGCGCTCTCGCGCAGCACCTTCGCCATCAGCTCCACGGCGGTACAGTTTTGCGGCGTGAATCCCGGCTCCGGCAGCGCCGGACCGTCCAGCCCGCTTTCACCATGAACGTTGTCGGCAATAATCAGCTCTCGCATCAGCGGCTTCACGGCCCCGCCGGCGACAGGTATATCGGTGCGTTTGAGCAGCGTCAGCATGCGCAAAACGTTACGCAGGGTTTTATCCGGCGTCTGGTTACCGGCGGAAGAGGTGACGGCTTTGACGTCGAGTTCGGGGGAGGCAAGAGCGAGGACGAGCGCGATCGCGTCATCATGACCCGGATCGCAATCGAGAATAATAGGCTGTGCCATAGCGTTCTCCATACGTAGCGTTATTTTGTGACAAGGTTAACGCTTCAATGTGACGCCGACGAGAGGAAGTGAGTGAAAGCGTGAAGCAGTGCGCAATCCGCAGATTGCGCACCGGGAAGATTAGTGCAGGATTTTCGCGAGGAAATCTTTCGCACGCTCGGATTTCGGGTTAGCGAAGAACTCTTCTTTCGGCGAGTCTTCGACAATTTTCCCTTCGTCCATAAAGATCACGCGGTTGGCCACCTTACGGGCGAAGCCCATTTCGTGGGTCACCACCATCATGGTCATCCCTTCGTGCGCCAGCTCGACCATTACGTCCAGCACTTCGTTGATCATCTCCGGATCGAGCGCCGACGTTGGCTCATCAAACAGCATGGCAACCGGATCCATGCACAGCGCGCGGGCGATCGCCACACGCTGCTGCTGGCCGCCGGAAAGCTGTGCCGGGAACTTGTCGGCATGCGCAGAGAGCCCAACGCGTTCCAGGAGCTTCAGACCTTTCTCGCGCGACGCTTTTTTATCACGCTTAAGCACTTTTACCTGCGCCAGCGTCAGGTTCTCAATAATGGAGAGGTGAGGGAACAGTTCAAAATGCTGGAACACCATGCCAACATGGGAGCGAAGCTGGGCGAGGTTGGTTTTCTTGTCGTTGACTTTAGTACCGTTGACCACGATCTCGCCCTGCTGCACCGGCTCCAGCCCGTTGACGGTTTTAATCAGCGTTGATTTACCGGAGCCGGACGGCCCGCACACCACCACCACGTCGCCTTTTTTCACTTCGGTAGAGCAGTCGGTCAGCACCTGAAAGTGCCCATACCATTTAGAAACATTTTTCAGGGAAATCATTATACCGTCCTTTTCTTCAGCCAGCTGACCAACAGCGACGCGCTTAAACTAATCACAAAATAGACCGCACCCGCAAAGAGCACCATCTCAACCTGCGTACCATCACGCTCACCGATGGTTGACGCGGTACGGAAGAAGTCTGCCAGGCTCAGAACGTAGACCAGTGAGGTATCCTGGAACAGCACGATACCCTGGGTCAGCAGGAGCGGAACCATGGCGCGAAACGCCTGCGGCAGAATAATGAGCTGCATGGACTGCCAGTGCGTCATCCCCAGCGCCAGCGCGGCGCTGGACTGTCCGCGAGAGATGCTCTGAATGCCCGCGCGGATAATCTCCGAGTAGTAAGCGGCCTCAAACATCGAGAACGCCACCATCGCCGAGATCAGGCGGATATCAGTCTTCGGCGACAGGCCCAGCACGTTTTGCAGGAAGCCGGGCACAATCAGGTAAAACCACAGCAGCACCATTACCAGCGGAATGGAACGGAACACGTTAACGTAGGCGGTCGCAAACCAGGCGAGCGGCTTAAAGCTCGACAGGCGCATGACGGCCAGCAGGGTCCCCCAGACGATACCAATGATGATGGCGATAACGGTGATTTTTAAGGTAATCACCAGGCCATCAAGCAGGTAAGGCATGGATGGAACGATAGAACTCCAGTCAAATTCGTACATTATTTGCCCCCCATGTTGCCCGGCAGGCGAATTTTGCGTTCAACCAGGTTCATCACAAGCATGATGAAAGCGTTAATCAGAACATAGGCGAGCGTGATCGCGGTGAAGGATTCCCACGCGTGGGCGGAGTAATCCAGCAGCTTGCCTGCCTGCGCAGCCATATCGACCAGGCCGATAGTCGAGGCGATGGCCGAGTTTTTCACCAGGTTCATCATCTCTGAGGTCATCGGTGGAACGATGACGCGGTAGGCGTTAGGCAGCAGCACGTAGCGGTAGGTTTGGGGCAGCGTCAGGCCCATCGCCAGGCCCGCGTTTTTTTGTCCGCGCGGCAATGACTGAATGGCGGCACGCACCTGCTCGCAAACGCGCGCAGCGGTAAACAGCCCCAGACACATCATGGAGGAGACAAAGAACTGCACGTTCGGATCCAGTTCCGACTTGAACCACATGCCAATATTTTCCGGCAGCAGTTCCGGGATAACCAGATACCAGGTAAAGAATTGCACGATCAGCGGAACGTTACGGAACAGTTCCACATACAGGGTGCCGAGTGTTGAAAGAAAACGGTTAGGGACGGTGCGCAGAATACCGAACAAAGAACCGACAAGAAACGCGATGATCCACGCCGTTATCGATAATGCCACGGTGACCTGAAAGCCGCTCCATAGCCAGCCAAGATAGGTGGTGTTGCCGAACGGGGCTTGTTGCAGAAATATGCCCCAGTTCCAGTCGATTGACATAATAAACTCCAGAAAAAAAAGGGTAGCAGCACTACCCTCGAAGATTGGTGAGAAGCTCATTTTTCGCGCTGAGTGGGGAACGACCACTCAGCGTATAGTCTGTCCATGCTTCCCGACAATCGAGAGGGCAGGAGATCCCGCCCCTGTTGTTCTAATTAGTTAAGAGCCTTGTCATTTGGAGATTTGAACAGCGCTTTCATGTCTTCAGACAGTTCAAAATTCATGTTCAGGTTTTTTGGTGGAATCGGGTTCTTGAACCATTTGTCGAACCATTTTTCCGCTTCGCCGGAGGTCTGCACCTGAGCGATGGTGTCATCGATCAGCTTTTTGAACTGCGGATCGTCTTTACGCAGCATACAGCCGTAGGCTTCTTTGGACTGCGCGGTACCGACGATATCCCAGTTGTCTGGTTTCTTCGCTTTAGCACGCTCGCCCGCCAGCAGGGCGTCGTCCATCATAAACGCGACGGCACGACCGCTTTCCAGGGTACGGAAGGAGTCGCCATGGTCTTTCGCGCTGATGATGCGCATATCCATTTTCTTCTCGTCGTTCAGCTTGTGCAGCAGCACTTCAGACGTGGTACCGGAGGTGACAACGACTGCTTTGCCTTTCAGGTCAGCGAAGTCTTTAATCTCACCGCCTTTCTTCGTCAGCAGGCGGGTGCCTACAACAAAGATGGTGTCAGAGAAGGCAGCCTGCTTCTGACGCTCGAGGTTGTTGGTGGTGGAGCCACACTCGAAATCAAAGGTGCCGTTTTGCAGCAGTGGAATACGGTTCTGTGAAGTGATTGGGATCAACTTCACCTGCAGGTCAGGTTTGTTCAGCTTTTTCTTCACGGCTTCAACGATGGCGTTGGAGTAATCCTGTGAATAGCCCACGACTTTTTGCGTGTTGTCGTAGTAAGAGAACGGGACAGAAGATTCACGGTGGCCGACCACGATAACGCCGTTTTTGGCAATCTTGTCGAGAGTGCTGCCTGCTGCAGGCGCATCTTCAGCGTGAACCACGCCAGCAGACATTCCCATAACCAGCATTGCTGTGGCCAGTTTACGTAATTGCATACCCAACTCCTTTTTTATCAGCGCCAGAGACGCATTGATACCCATTGTGATGTTGTTATATCTCGCGCAATGCGAGTGCAGTGTTATGCAAGCTTGTTAACATTTAGTCTGGCTTAATGTAAAGATTTTGCTGCGTTATTGTTTATTTTTGCGAAGCGCGCCGCACCAATCAGAGGCAAATATCTCCCGTTGCACCGTTTCGGTGCTACTGATGATCTACGCTGGTGCGACAAAGTTGCACGTTAAGCCAAACTGCGTTTACCTGAATAAACAAAGCAATAGGCGTGCCAGAATTGGAGTCTTGAGGGAATTGCCGGGTGGCGGCTACGGCTTACCCGGCAACAGAAGGGAAGGTTATTTACGACGCTGGCGCAGGCTCATCAGCACAGCGCCAAAGCCGAACAGCGCGGTCAGGATCCACAGCGGCCAGTTGCCGGTGCGTGCGTATGGCGTCAGCCCCGTGGTTGGCGTGACGTTAGCGGTCAGCACCTCTCGGGTAAACTGCGGGATCATCGCCTGGATTTCACCCTGCGGACCAATCACGGCGGTGATGCCGTTGTTGGTGCTGCGCAGCAGCGGACGCGCCAGCTCCAGGGAGCGCATGCGTGCCATCTGGAAGTGCTGCCACGGGCCGATTGATTTACCAAACCAGGCATCGTTGGAGATGGTCAGCAGATAGTCCGTATCCGGGCGGAAATTATCGCGCACCTGCTCGCCAAGGATGATTTCGTAGCATATGGCCGCCGTCAGTGCCAGGCCGTGCGCGTGCAGCTGAGGCTGTACGTATGGTCCGCGGCTGAAGGAGGACATCGGCAGATCGAAGAACGGGGCCAGCGGGCGAAGAATCGACTCCAGCGGCACAAATTCACCAAACGGCACCAGGTGGTTCTTGTTGTACCGGTCAGTGGAGTGGTAGCTGTATTCGCTGTCTTTGCCGAGCGTAATGATGGTGTTGTAGGTGTCGTAGCGGTTCTGCTGATTCAGACGCGCATCGACAATCCCGGTGATCAGCGTGCTGCCGCGCGCCACAAGCAGGTCGTTCATCATGTTGAGGAACGGCTGCTGGTTGATCTCCAGATCGGGAATGGCAGACTCCGGCCAGATAATCAGCTGTGATTTACCCATCACCTCTTCGGTGGCGTTGGCGTAGATCTTCAGCGTATTCAGCAGCTCTTTCTCGTCCCACTTCATGGACTGCGGGATATTCCCCTGCACCATGGAAACCTGCATAGCGCGCGCGGGCTCAGGCGTGAACCACTGGATATAGCGCAGCGGGAAGGGAAGAGCGAACAGCACCAGCGCCACAACCAGCGGCTTCCAGCCGCGCGTGACCAGAGCCAGGACCAGCAGGCCGCTGACCACCATCAGCAGGAAATTAATGGCCTCAACGCCCATGACCGGCGCCAGGCCTTTGAGCGGGCCGTCAATCTGACTGTAGCCGAACTGCAGCCATGGGAAGCCGGTCAGCACCCAGCCGCGCAGGAATTCCGTGATCTGCCAGACCACCGGTGCGGCAATGGCGACGCGCAGCCAGGTGGTTTTGGGCCACAGGCGAGAAAGGATGCCGGCGAACAGGCCGGTATAAAGCGAGAGATACGCGGCGAGCAGTACCACCAGGAAGACGTTAACCGGGCCCGGCATACCGCCAAACTGGGCGATGCTGACGTAGACCCAGTTAATACCTGAGCCAAACAGCCCCAGTCCCCAGAAGTAGCCGATAGCTGCAGCCTGCACCGGACGACGGTTCAGGGTCAGACCCTGAAGCCCCATCAGGGAGAGAATGGCCGCAGGCCAGATATCGTAAGGAGAAAAAGCCAGCGTACCGCTGGCTCCGAGTAACAGCGCCAGCAGCAAACGGACGCGCTGGCGTTCAAGCAATGGGGCAAATGCCATTTACATTAATCTTCCAGTTTTGGCACCGGTGAGTCGTCCGGCGTTCTGACGTGAACCTGTATAATACGTCGGCTGTCGGCCATGGCTACTTTGAACTGGTAACCGTCGATGTCAACGGTCTCACCGCGCGCCGGGAGGTGGCCAAAGGCCTGCATCACCAGCCCGCCAATGGTATCGACCTCTTCATCGCTGAAGTGGGTCCCGAAGGCGTCGTTGAAGTCCTCGATGGAGGCCAGCGCGCGCACGGTCCAGGTGTGGCGGCTGAGCTGACGGAAGTCGATATCCTCTTCTTCGTCGTACTCGTCTTCGATTTCGCCCACGATCAGCTCAAGGATATCCTCGATCGTGACCAGACCGGAGACGCCACCAAATTCATCAATAACAATCGCCATGTGGTAACGCTGAGAGCGAAACTCTTTCAGCATCCGATCCACACGTTTACTTTCCGGCACAACCACGGCCTGGCGTAACACTTTTTCCATGCTGAAGGCTTCGGCATCGCTGCGCATAAACGGCAGCAGATCTTTCGCCATCAAAATCCCTTCGATGTGATCTTTGTCTTCGCTGATGACCGGGAAACGCGAGTGGGCAGATTCGATGATCACATCGAGGCACTCGTCCAGGGTCTGGTTACGTTTCAGGGTGATCATCTGCGAGCGGGGGATCATGATATCGCGAACGCGCTGGTCGGCGATGTCCATAACCCCTTCGAGCATTTCGCGCGTATCTTCGTCGATAAGGTCGTTCTGCCCGGAATCACGAATCAGCTCCAGCAGTTCATCACGGTTTTTGGGTTCGCCGTGGAAAAGCTGGTTCAGAATGAGGGAGAAAAATCCCTTTTTACTGGTTGTCGTGTCGCTACTGTGTGAATTGTCGTCGCTCATGGCGTTTGTTAAGGGTTCTCTTGTTAGTTCAACGTTTACCGCCACGCGATGTCCTTTCGTGGCGGCAGGTGAGTCAGTCAGGTGACGGACTATTCTTTCTCGGCAATGTACGGATCCTCATAGCCCAGAGCAAGCATTATCTCTGTCTCGAGGGACTCCATCTCTTCCGCTTCGTCATCTTCAATATGATCGTAGCCCAGCAGGTGCAGGCTGCCGTGTACCACCATATGCGCCCAGTGGGCCTCAAGCGGTTTTTGCTGCTCTTTAGCTTCCTGCTCAACAACCTGACGGCAGATGATCAGATCGCCCAGCAGCGGCATCTCAATGCCCGGAGGCGCTTCGAACGGGAAAGAGAGCACGTTGGTCGGCTTATCTTTACCGCGATAGGTCAGGTTAAGCTCATGGCTTTCCGCTTCATCCACCAGACGAATCGTAACTTCCGATTCTTCCTGAAACTGAGGAATAACGGCATCCAGCCATTTCTGAAACTGTGCCTCATCTGGCATGCCGGAATTGTCTTCACAGGCCAGCTGTAAATCGAGGATCACCTGACTCATTTCTGTTCTTGCTCCTGCGCTTCGCGCTTACGTTCTGCGGCCAGTTCGGCCTTACGCTTTTGATCCGCCTCTTCCCAGGCTTCATAGGCGTTAACGATACGCGCGACCACCGGGTGGCGTACCACGTCTTCACTGTGGAAGAAGTTAAAGCTGATTTCGTCGACCTCGGCCAGCACCTCAATGGCGTGGCGCAGGCCTGATTTGGTGCTGCGCGGCAGGTCGATCTGGGTGACGTCACCGGTGATGACCGCTTTCGAGTTAAAGCCGATACGCGTCAGGAACATCTTCATCTGTTCAATGGTGGTGTTCTGGCTCTCATCGAGAATGATGAACGCATCGTTCAGCGTTCGACCGCGCATATAGGCGAGCGGGGCCACTTCGATAACGTTACGCTCAATCAGCTTCTCAACCTTCTCAAAGCCCAGCATTTCGAACAGCGCATCGTATAAAGGGCGCAGGTACGGGTCGACCTTCTGGCTCAGATCGCCAGGCAGGAAGCCCAGTTTTTCACCCGCTTCGACGGCAGGGCGGGTCAGCAGGATGCGACGGATCTCCTGGCGTTCCAGTGCATCGACCGCCGCGGCAACCGCCAGATAGGTTTTACCCGTACCCGCCGGTCCCACGCCGAAGGTGATGTCGTGGTCGAGAATATTGGCGATGTACTGCGCCTGGTTTGGCGTGCGCGGCTTGATGACGCCACGCTTGGTCTTAATGTTAATCGCCTTGCCATAGTCCGGAACGCTTTCCGCGCTTTGCTCAAGCACGCGCGCCTCTTTAATGGCGAGGTGAATTTGTTCCGGTTCGATATCCTGAATTTCGCCGCGCATGGGGGAGGTATCGACATACAGGCTACGCAGAATGTCCGCAGCAGCGTTGACGCAGATAGGGCGTCCGGTAAGTTTGAAATGATTATCGCGACGATTGATTTCGATACCCAGACGTCGCTCCAGTTGTTTGATGTTGTCATCAAACGGCCCGCACAGGCTCAGCAGGCGAGCGTTGTCTGCTGGCTCAAGGCTAATTTCACGCGTATCTATGTTCAAACTGTTCCTCTTTGATTAGTTAACTGACCCGCTGCCACACGGCGTAATAAAACGGTCATTACCGAAATTATTCACGCCACAGAATAAAGGCGCAAGCGTTGCGGAAGATATTGGGGACGATGAGAGGAAATACAAGGCCTGCCGGAAGGGCAGGCCAGAAGGATTATGGCTGGTAAATCCCCACGCCAGAATCGTTTTCTTTACGGGTACGAGAGATCACGGATTCCGGTGACTCGGCAATACGTAGGCCCATTTCGTCTTCGGTGCGTACCAGCTTCGCGCGCAACGAGTTGGTCAGCACTTCGACAATCTCGACGTCCACGAATTTACCGATCATATCCGGGGTGCCTTCAAAGTTCACCACGCGGTTGTTCTCGGTACGGCCAGAGAGTTCCATGATGCTCTTGCGGGAAGTGCCTTCCACCAGAATGCGCTGAACGGTGCCGAGCATACGACGGCTCCACGCGTTGGCCTGCTGGTTGATACGTTCCTGCAGAATATACAGACGCTGCTTTTTCTCTTCTTCCGGCACATCGTCAACCATATCGGCCGCCGGTGTTCCAGGACGCGCAGAGAAGATGAAGCTGTAGCTAACGTCAAAATTCACTTCACCGATGAGCTTCATGGTGCGCTCGAAGTCATCAGCTGTTTCGCCAGGGAAGCCGACGATAAAGTCAGAGCTAATCTGGATATCCGGACGCGCTTCACGCAGCTTGCGAATGGTGGACTTGTACTCCAGCACCGTATGCGGGCGGCCCATCAGGTTCAGCACGCGGTCAGAGCCACACTGAATCGGCAGGTGCAGGAAGCTCACCAGCTCTGGCGTATCGCGGTACACGTCAATGATGTCGTCGGTAAACTCCATCGGATGGCTGGTGGTAAATCGAATGCGGTCGATACCGTCAATCGCGGCCACCAGACGCAGCAGCTCGGCAAAGCTGCCTGTGGTGCCGTCGTAGTTTTCCCCGCGCCAGGCGTTAACGTTTTGGCCCAGCAGGTTCACTTCGCGAACGCCCTGTGCGGCAAGCTGCGCTATTTCAAACAGAATATCGTCTGCCGGACGGCTGACTTCTTCACCATGGGTGTAAGGCACCACGCAGTAAGTGCAGTATTTGTTGCAGCCTTCCATGATAGAGACGAATGCGGTCGGGCCATCGGCGCGCGGCTCTGGCAGACGGTCAAACTTTTCGATTTCCGGGAAGCTGACGTCAACGACCGGGCTACGGTTGCCGCGAACCTGATTAATCATCTCCGGCAGGCGGTGCAGGGTCTGAGGGCCAAAGACAATGTCCACATACGGAGCTCTCTGGCGGATCAGCTTGCCTTCCTGCGACGCGACGCAGCCACCCACCCCGATGATCAGGTCCGGATTTTTTCGCTTGAGAAGCTTCCAGCGGCCTAAGACGTGAAAGACTTTTTCCTGCGCTTTTTCACGAATCGAACAGGTGTTCAGCAGCAGCACGTCCGCTTCTTTCACATTTTCTGTCAGCTGGTATCCGTGGGTTGAATCCAGCAGATCGGCCATCTTGGATGAATCGTATTCGTTCATCTGACAGCCCCAGGTTTTTATATGGAGTTTTTTAGTCATCGACTTGCTCAGCTCAGGATTGCAAGCCGCGTATTGTAATGCTTTGGTGGGGTTGTGACCAGTATGAAGGTTATGTGTCTCAGGACCGAAAAAATCCGGTAAACTTAAGGGATTCTCCAATAAGGAAAATTGACCATGACACTCCTACACACCGAAGTTGCCGTTGTCGGCGGCGGTATGGTCGGCGGCGCGCTGGCGCTGGGGCTGGCGCAGCAGGGATTCGAGGTAACGGTAATTGAACGGGCTGCTCCGCCGGCCTTCGATCCCGCCAGCAAACCGGATGTGCGCATTTCCGCTATCAGCGCGGCGTCCGTCGATCTGCTGCGCGGGCTGGGCGTCTGGGAGGCGGTGCTGGCGATGCGCGCCCATCCTTACAGCCGTCTTGAAACCTGGGAGTGGGAAAATGCCCACGTCGCGTTTGATGCTGCTGAGCTGAAGCTGCCGCGCCTGGGTTATATGGTGGAAAACAACGTGCTTCAGCTGGCACTCTGGCAGGCGCTGGAGACGCATCCGAAGGTGACGCTGCGTGTTCCGGCGTCGCTTAAGGCGCTGCATCCTCACGAGAGCGGTTATGTACTGACGCTCGACAGCGGCGATGAACTGGTCGTGAAGCTGGTCGTTGGGGCAGACGGCGCTAACTCGCAGGTCAGAGAGATGGCGGGTATCGGGGTTCATGCCTGGCAGTATGAGCAGTCCTGCATGCTGATTACCGTCGAGAACGAGAATGCGCCGGGAGATAGCACCTGGCAGCACTTCACGCCGAACGGCCCGCATGCCTTTTTACCGCTCTTCGATAACTGGGCGTCGCTGGTCTGGTACGACAAACCGGCGCGTATTCGCCAGCTGCAGGGGCTTTCAATGGAACAATTGCAGCGGGAAATCCGCCTGCACTTCCCGAGCCGTCTGGGCAACGTTACGCCGGTCGCTGCCGGGGCGTTTCCCCTCACGCGACGTCACGCTTTGCAGTATGCCCGTGAAGGGCTGGCGCTGGTGGGCGATGCGGCACATACCATTCATCCGCTGGCCGGGCAGGGTGTCAACCTGGGGTATCGTGATGTCGATGCGTTACTGGATGTGCTGGGCAGCGCCCGCGGGCACGCGGAAAACTGGGCCAGCCATCAGATCCTGAAGCGTTACCAGACGCGACGCATGGCGGACAATTTCATCATGCAGTCGGGGATGGATCTGTTCTATGCCGGGTTCAGCAATGACTTAGCCCCGGTGCGCATTCTGCGTAACATAGGCCTGATGGCAGCGGAACGCGCCGGTGGCCTGAAGCGTCAGGCCCTGAAGTACGCCCTCGGACTTTAATCTTTGCTCCGACTTTTCCCTCGCCCCTTTGGGGAGAGGGTTAGGGTGAGGGGGAATCAGGCCGCACAATTCTGTACAAAAACAAAAAAGCCCGCAGAGCGGGCTTTTTTGTTACTAAGTGGCTGGGGTGCAGGGATTCGAACCCCGGAATGCTGGTATCAGAAACCAGAGCCTTACCGCTTGGCTACACCCCAATTGCGTTAAACAAACTGCCTAACGACTTTTTAAATTGGCTGGGGTACGAGGATTCGAACCTCGGAATGCCGGAATCAGAATCCGGTGCCTTACCGCTTGGCGATACCCCAACAATTTTTTTTCATTACCGAACAACATCGATAATCTAAATTTGGTGGCTACGACGGGATTCGAACCTGTGACCCCATCATTATGAGTGATGTGCTCTAACCAACTGAGCTACGTAGCCAGTACTGCAATCTTCGATGGCTGGGGTACCTGGATTCGAACCAGGGAATGCCGGTATCAAAAACCGGTGCCTTACCGCTTGGCGATACCCCAATACCGCGGAGAACCGCAAAATCGAAGAAATATGGCTGGGGTACCTGGATTCGAACCAGGGAATGCCGGTATCAAAAACCGGTGCCTTACCGCTTGGCGATACCCCATCCGTGCAACGCTTACCCGGGAATGGTGCGGGAGGCGAGACTTGAACTCGCACACCTTGCGGCGCCAGAACCTAAATCTGGTGCGTCTACCAATTTCGCCACTCCCGCAAAAAAGATGGTGGCTACGACGGGATTCGAACCTGTGACCCCATCATTATGAGTGATGTGCTCTAACCAACTGAGCTACGTAGCCATCTTTTTTCGCGTTACCTTATCGGCGTTGCGGGGCGCATTATGCGTATAGACCCTTGCAGCGTCAACACCTTTTTCAACGAAAATAGCCGGAATGTGACTGTTTGGTTAGGTTGCGAACAGCGTGACCGAATATTCGGCAATTATTGGTTATTAATCAGATTTAGACGGTGAAATGCGAGGCAAAAAAATCAGGCCCCTGAGGGGCCCGATTGCGATCTGAGTGATTATTTGTAGGCTGACTGGTGAACGCCTACCGCGCGTCCTGATGGATCGTTCATGGATTTGAAAGATTCATCCCATTCAATCGCTTTGGCAGAGGAGCAGGCGACGGACGGGCCACCCGGTACGCACTCCGCAGCGCTCGGTACCGGGAACAATTCTTCAAAGATTTCACGGTACAGATAGGCCTCTTTCGATCCCGGCGTGTTGTACGGGAAGCGGAAGCTTGCGGTTTCAAGCTGTTGGTCAGAAACCTGTTTCGCCGCCACCTCTTTCAGGGTGTCGATCCAGCTGTAGCCTACGCCATCGGAGAACTGCTCTTTCTGACGCCACGCCACGCTCGCCGGCAGGTAGGATTCAAAACATTCGCGCAGAATATGTTTTTCCATTTTGCCGTTGCCGCACATCTTGTCCTGCGGGTTGATGCGCATCGCCACGTCGAGGAATTTCTTATCCAGGAACGGCACGCGCGCTTCGACACCCCACGCGGACATCGCTTTGTTGGCGCGCGCGCAGTCAAACATATGCAGCGCCTGGAGTTTTCGCACGGTCTCTTCGTGCAGCTCTTTGGCGTTTGGCGCTTTGTGGAAGTACAGGTAGCCACCAAACACTTCGTCAGAACCTTCACCGGAGAGCACCATCTTAATGCCCATCGCCTTGATCTTACGCGACATCAGGTACATCGGGGTTGAAGCGCGGATGGTCGTTACGTCATAGGTTTCGATGTGATAGATCACATCGCGGATGGCATCCAGTCCTTCCTGCACGGTGAAATGGATCTCGTGGTGCACGGTGCCGAGGTGGTTTGCCACTTCCTGCGCGGCTTTCAGATCCGGTGCGCCTTCCAGGCCCACGGCAAAGGAGTGCAGCTGTGGCCACCAGGCTTCTGAGCGCTCCTGATCTTCCACGCGACGGGCCGCGAATTTCTTGGTGATCGCGGAGATCACGGAGGAGTCCAGACCGCCGGAGAGCAGCACGCCGTAAGGCACGTCGGACATCAGGTGGCTTTTCACGGAATCTTCCAGCGCCTGACGCAGCTCGGCTTTGTCCGTGACGTTGTCTTTTACCGCGTCGAAATCGAACCAGTCACGCTGGTAATAGGAGCGGATCTCGCCGTCTTTGCTCCACAGATAGCTACCCGCCGGGAACTCTTTAATAGTGCGGCAGACTGGTACCAGGGCTTTCATTTCAGAGGCAACGTAGAAGTTGCCGTGCTCATCGTGGCCCATGTACAGCGGGATAATGCCGATATGGTCACGGCCAATCAGATAGGCGTCTTTTTCGCTGTCGTACAGCGCGAAGGCGAACATGCCCTGCAGGTCGTCCAGGAACTCGGGACCTTTCTCCTGATACAGCGCCAGGATCACTTCACAGTCAGAACCGGTCTGGAAGGCGTAGCGGTCACCGTATTCGGCGCGCAGCGCCTGATGGTTGTAGATCTCACCGTTGACAGCCAGCGCGTGCGTTTTTTTCTCGTTATACAGCGGCTGTGCACCGGCGTTGACGTCAACAATAGACAAACGTTCGTGAGCCAGAATCGCTTTGTCACTGGCGTAAACGCCTGACCAGTCCGGTCCGCGATGGCGCATCAGGCGGGACAGTTCGAGTGCCTTTTTACGCAGTTCGCCCGCGTCAGTTTTAATATCCAGTACGCCAAAAATTGAACACATAACCTTCTCCGTTAACCCTGTTGCTTTGTAATGTTGCTTGCTTATGAAAATGCCGCAAAGGGGCAGGGCGCGCAAGCGTTTTACAGGTGAAAACGGAAATAGTGCAATAGTGATTGCGGAATAGTGAAAAAAGAGTACGCCATGAATTCTTTTATTGATGATTATGCAATAAAACGCGCTTTTTGTTAGATGAGGTTTTGTTTGTGCAGGCCATAAATGAAAAACCACGCCCTGAGGCGTGGTTCGGTATCAGATGATGTCAATTTCATCGACGGAGGGGTAAATCCAGCTTGGACGGAACGGCATCGAATCAATGTCATCAAGTTGAGAGACGCCGGAGAGGACCAGAATCGTCTCCAGGCCCGCCTGGAAACCGGCCAGAATGTCGGTACGCAGGTTGTCGCCGACAATAACCGTTTCTTCAGAGTGAGCCTGCATCTTGTTAAGCGCGGCACGAATGATCCACGGGCTCGGTTTACCGACCACAAACGGCTGACGACCAGAGATTTTTTCGATACCGGCGCAGAGCGCACCGCAGGCCGGATAAAAGCCACGGCCGTGCGTATCCGGGTTGGTAGCGATAAAGCGCGCGCCGCTGGCGACAAAATATGCAGCTTTATGCATCATCTCCCAGTTAAAGGAGCGCGTTTCGCCGACGATCACAAAGTCAGGGTTTACATCAGTGATGGTAAAGCCTGCTTTATACAGCTCATGGATGAGCGCACCTTCACCTACCACGTAGGCTTTTTTTCCTTCCTGACGCTTCAGAAAATCCGCCGTAGCCATCGCCGAGGTATAAAACACGCTGTCCGGGACGTCGACACCCGCCGTGGCAAAGCGGTTTGCCAGATCCTGACCGGTCTGAGAAGGGTAGTTCGTGAGAAGAACCAGAGGCATTCCTTTGTCGATGATGCGGTGAAGAAACTCCGCAGCACCCGGCACGGCAACGTTGTCGTGCATCAGCACGCCGTCGATATCACAAATTACATTCTTAATGGTCATGGACAGTCCGACATCAAAAAAAGAAGGCGTTACTATAAGGTCCGATCAACTTTCCAGCAAATGCTGCAGCAGAATTCCGTTGAGCATGGCGCGTTTGACCAGCGCGAACGCGCCAATCGCCGAGCGATGGTCAAGCTTTGAACGAACCACCGGAAGATTCTGGCGGAATGCTTTCAGCGCCTGGGTGTTAATACAGCCTTCAATCGCGGGGAGCAGCACCTTTTCCGCTTCCACAATTTCACCGGCAATCACCACTTTTTGTGGGTTAAACAGGTTAATAGCGATGGCGATGGTTTTACCCAGGTGGCGCCCCACCTGCTCGATCACTTCGCAGGCCAGAGCATCGCCTTTATTGGCGGCTTTGCAGATGGTTCCAATCTTGCAATCGTCCAGCGTGACGCGGCTTTGGTAACCCTGTTCAAGGAGATGGCGAACGCGCTGCTCGATGGCCGTGTTGGCGGCAATGGTTTCAAGACAACCGAAGTTGCCGCAGTGGCAGCGCTCCCCGAGGGGTTCAACCTGAATGTGGCCGATCTCGCCGACGTTACCGTTGCGACCAATAAAAATACGGCCGTTAGAGATAATACCCGCGCCCGTTCCGCGGTGAACGCGCACCAGAATAGAGTCTTCGCAGTCCTGGCTCGCACCAAAGTAGTGCTCTGCCAGCGCCAGCGAGCGAATGTCGTGGCCCACAAAGCAGGTCACTTTAAAACGCTTTTCCAGCGCGTCGACCAGCCCCCAGTTTTCAACCTGAATGTGCGGCATATAGCGGATCACGCCGCTTTCCGGGTCGACCAGACCGGGCAGAATCACGGAGATGGCGATGAGTTCGCGGATCTTGCGCTGACAGCTTTCAATAAACTGCGCGATGGTATTGAGCAGCGCATGCTCCAGCGTCTCCTGGGTGCGCTCCGGAAGAGGGTAGTGCTCTTCCGCAATGGCTTTACTGCTCAGATCGTACAGCGTGAGCGTAGTGTCATGACGGCCCAGACGGACGCCAATGGCCTGAAAATTTCGGGTTTCGGTGATAATGGAGATGGCGCGGCGGCCCCCGGTGGAGGCCTGCTGATCGACTTCTTTAATGAGACCGCGCTCAATGAGCTGACGGGTAATTTTTGTCACGCTGGCGGGAGCAAGCTGGCTTTGTTCGGCTATCTGAATTCGCGAGATTGGTCCGTGCTGGTCAATCAGGCGGTACACCGCCGCACTGTTAAGTTGTTTAACGAGATCGACATTACCGATTTGAGCTTGTCCGCCAGGTGTCATACTTTTACTTACTCAGTGACGACCTCGTTACCATTAACGATGGTCTTAATAATTTTATAATCGTGTGTGAATGCCGTCAGGTTTGCAACCATACCTGGTGCAATTCCGCCGAGCTGTTTATCCACGCCCATTGCGCGAGCCGGATAAAGGGTTGCCATACGCAGGACTTCATCAAGCGCAATCCCGCAATGTTCAACCAGGTTACGCACCCCTTCAATCATGGTCAAAGAGGAACCGCTCAGCGTGCCGTTTTCATCCACACACAGTCCATTGCGGTAGTATATTGTTTTACCGGCAAAAATGAACTGCTCAATATTTGCACCTGCCGGTGCGGTGGCATCCGTCACCAGACAAAGCTTGTCACCTTTCAGCCGCTTAGCGTTGCGAATGTTGGTGTAATCGACATGCAAGCCGTCAGCAATAATGCCGCAGTAGACGTCTGGCTCATCCAGAATCGCCCCGACCAGACCCGGTTCACGGCCTGTGATATACGGCATGGCGTTGTAAAGGTGCGTTGCGAAGGTAATGCCCGCGCGGAAACCGGCTTTCGCTTCTTTCAGCGTCGCGTTTGAGTGGCCTGCTGAAACGATAATCCCGGCACCAGCCAGTTTGCTGATGACATCCGCACCCGTCATTTCAGGGGCCAGCGTCACTTTGGTGATCACATCGGCGTTCGCACACATGTAGTCAACCAGCTCCGCATCAGGTTTACGCACGTAATCCGGGTTATGCGTTCCTTTCTTGACCATATTCAACCATGGCCCTTCAAGGTGCAGGCCCAGCGCCTGATTAGAGTGTTTGGCCAGGTATTCGCGCATCACGCGGATACCCTGCTTCATGAGTTCATCACTGCTGGTGATGAGCGTTGGCAGATAGCTGGTGCAACCCGATTTCTCGTTGGCTTTCTGCATGATCTCCAGCGTTTCGACCGTCACCGCATCCGCAGTGTCATTGAATTGCACACCGCCGCAGCCGTTGAGCTGTACGTCGATGAAACCGGGGGAGATTACTGCTCCATTGAGTGAGCGCTGTTCAATCTCCGGCGGCAGTTCTGCCAGCGGGCAAACACGTTCAATCAGGCCATCAGCGATAACAATCGCATGGTCATCCAGAATTTCATGGCCGGTATAAATCCGACCGTGGGTTAAAGCGTACATAACGACCCCCGGTTAAAAAAAGCGGCCGCCTCTTGATGAAGAGGCGGTTATTCAATTACAGACCTTTGATGTTCTCGGCTTCTAACTCGTTGAAGTATTTCAGCGTTTTAACCTTCAGCTCCATCGTGGACGGTTCGTCGCAGACGATGACTGATTTAGGATGCAGCTGCAGGCAGCTGATGGTCCACATATGGTTAACGTTGCCTTCAACGGCAGCCTGAAGCGCTTGCGCTTTCACGCCGCCCAGCACCAGAATCATCACTTCTTCGGCATCCAGCAGGGTGCCTACGCCTACGGTCAGGGCGTATTTTGGAACCTGGTTAACGTCGCCGTCAAAGAAGCGGGAGTTTGCCACGCGCGTGTCATGGGTCAGCGTTTTAATACGGGTGCGGGAAGCCAGAGATGACGCCGGTTCGTTAAACGCGATGTGACCATCATTACCTACACCGCCCATGAACAGGTGGATCTTACCGTAAGAACGGATTTTTTCTTCATACTGACGGCATTCTGCGTCAATATCAGGCGCGTTTCCATTCAGCAGGTTAATATTTTCAGATGGAATATCAACGTGATCAAAGAAATTGCGGTGCATAAAGCTATGGTAGCTTTCCGGGTGGTCTTTCGGTAAGCCAACGTATTCATCCATATTGAAGGTTACAACATGCTTGAAGCTAACCTGGCCTGCTTTATGCATCTCAACCAGCGCCTTATAGGCGGTCAGCGGCGTGCCGCCTGTCGGAAGTCCAAGAACGAAAGGACGATCGGCGGTCGGTTTAAACGCGTTAATACGATTAACGATATGGCGAGCGGCCCATTTACCGACTTGTTCAGCAGTTGCCAGGGGAATCAGTCTCATTGTTCACCTCAAGAGTTAAAGTAGAAGAGTGGGCGGATGGCTATCGGAACCTGATACT
This sequence comes from Enterobacter sp. 3U4, assembly GCF_057224565.1. Classification (NCBI taxonomy): domain Bacteria; kingdom Pseudomonadati; phylum Pseudomonadota; class Gammaproteobacteria; order Enterobacterales; family Enterobacteriaceae; genus Enterobacter; species Enterobacter sp. 3U4. The sequence goes on along the minus strand of NZ_CP136665.1, from coordinate 2,656,770 downwards.
TAAGCGTAACCTGGAAACTTTCAGGCCGGATCAATCCGTCTTGATTTTTTGAATGATAAAATAAGTTTTCGCTGTTAGCCAGTATAAGGGAGGGTGAATAACGATATTTGGTGACAAAAATCACAAAAAGTACGCGTTTAATTTGCGATACGAATTAATTTTTCACACACTCACAATGCCAGTGAAGCATCAACGGTATCTATCGTTCGTGACACAATAAAAAACAGAGCTGAGAACATGCCTTAAACGGGGTCTCATAGGGGGAAGAAAGTGAGTATTCTAGGTTATTTACAAAAGGTTGGTCGCGCACTGATGGTGCCGGTCGCCACGCTGCCTGCCGCAGCCATCCTGATGGGTGTCGGCTACTGGATCGACCCCAACGGCTGGGGTAATACCAGCGCGCTGGCGGCGTTCTTTATCAAGTCAGGTTCCGCCATTATCGACAACATGTCCGTGTTGTTCGCGATTGGTGTGGCTTACGGTATGTCCAAAGACAAAGACGGTGCCGCTGCGCTGACCGGTTTTGTCGGTTTCCTCGTGTTAACCACCCTCTGCTCGCCTGCAGCGGTGGCCATGATCCAAAAAATTCCGGCGGACCAGGTTCCGGCGGCATTCGGTAAGATCAGCAACCAGTTTGTCGGTATCCTTGTGGGTATCATCTCCGCTGAACTGTATAACCGCTTCAGCAGCGTAGAGCTGCCAAAAGCGCTCTCCTTCTTTAGCGGTCGCCGCCTGGTCCCCATCCTGACCTCGTTTGTGATGATCGTTGTCGCATTCATCATGATGTACGTCTGGCCGATGATCTTCGACGGTCTGGTGAACTTCGGTGAGCACATCCAGAAACTGGGTTCTGTCGGTGCGGGCGTGTACGCGTTCTTCAACCGTCTGCTGATCCCGGTCGGTCTGCACCACGCGCTGAACTCCGTGTTCTGGTTCGACGTTGCTGGTATTAACGATATTCCTAACTTCCTGGGTGGCGCACAGTCCATCGAAGCAGGTAAAGCGGTTGTCGGTATCACCGGTCGTTACCAGGCTGGCTTCTTCCCAATCATGATGTTTGGTCTGCCGGGTGCTGCGCTGGCTATCTACCACTGCGCGCGTCCAGAGAATAAAGCGAAAGTGCTGGGTATCATGATGGCGGGAGCGTTCGCGGCCTTCTTCACCGGTATCACCGAGCCGCTGGAATTCTCCTTCATGTTCGTGGCGCCGGTTCTGTATGTGATCCACGCCGTGCTGACCGGTATCTCCGTGTTCATCGCTGCCAGCATGCAGTGGATTGCCGGTTTTGGCTTCAGCGCCGGTCTGGTGGATATGGTGCTGTCGTCCCGTAACCCGCTGGCGACACACTGGTGGATGCTGATCCCGCAAGGCCTGGTGTTCTTCGCGATCTACTACGTGGTGTTCCGTTTCACTATCACCAAATTCAACCTGATGACGCCGGGTCGTGAGCTGGCTGTGGCCGGTAGCGAAGCGGATGGTCAGGATATGAACGTGAGCGGTGCTCAGGATCAGGACGTATCAGGTCTGGCGCGTCAGTACATCGCCGCTGTCGGCGGTTCTGACAACCTGACCGGCATCGACGCCTGTATCACTCGCCTGCGTCTGAACGTTAAAGACTCCTCCCTGGTGAACGAAGCGCTGGCCAAACGTCTGGGTGCTTCCGGTGTTATCCGCCTGAACAAAACCAGCGTGCAGATTATCGTTGGCTTCGTGGCAGAGAAAATTGCTAACGCCATGAAAACCACCGGTCCGGTAGCCGCAGCAGAAGCTTCTGCCGCACCTGCCGCCGCGCCAGCGGCTGCAAAACCGCAGGCGGTACCCAACGCCAAAACGGTAGCCGCGCTGGTTTCACCGGTAACCGGTGAAGTCGTTGCGATTGAGCAGGTGCCTGACGAAGCCTTCGCCAGCAAAGCGGTAGGTGACGGTGTGGCGGTGAAACCAACGGAAAAAACCGTTGTGTCTCCGGCGGCCGGTACTATCGTGAAAATCTTCAACACTAACCACGCGTTCTGCCTCGAAACCGAAAATGGCGCGGAGATCGTTGTCCACATGGGTATCGATACCGTTGCGCTGAACGGCCAGGGCTTTACTCGTCTGGTGGAAGAGGGCGCTGAAGTGGTGGCTGGGCAGCCGATTCTGGAAATGGATCTGGACTTCCTGAACGCCAACGCGCGCTCCATGATTAGTCCGGTCGTTTGCAGCAACATCGACGACTTTAGCGGCCTGGTCATTCAGGCCAAAGGTCAGGTTGTTGCGGGTCAAACGCCGCTGTATGAGATTAAAGGCAAGTAATCGCTCCTGAGTAGAGTCATGCCTTAAGCGGCGGGGGATATCCTCCGCCGCTTTTTTTTGCAGCAAAAGCCCCCATTATTTTCTTCAGAGACGTTTTAAGGGTTGTCACTACGTCCGGCTTATAAGATCATATGCCGCTATACGTTGTTTACGCTTTGAGGAATCCACGATGAGTGAGGCAGAAGCCCGCCCGAGTAACTTTATTCGTCAGATCATCGATGAAGATCTGGCCAGTGGTAAGCACACCACAATTCATACCCGTTTCCCGCCGGAGCCGAACGGCTACCTGCATATCGGGCATGCGAAGTCCATCTGCCTGAACTTTGGCATTGCACAAGACTACCAGGGACAGTGCAACCTGCGTTTCGATGACACCAACCCAGTAAAAGAAGACATCGAATACGTTGAGTCCATCAAGAATGACGTGCAATGGCTGGGCTTCAACTGGTCTGGCGATATCTGCTACTCCTCTGACTATTTCGATCAGCTGTACGCCTACGCGGTTGAACTGATCAACAAGGGGCTGGCGTATGTTGATGAACTGTCTGCTGACGAAATCCGTGAATATCGCGGTACGCTGACCGCGCCGGGCAAAAACAGCCCGTTCCGCGATCGCAGCGTGGAAGAGAACCTGGCGCTGTTTGAAAAAATGCGTGCCGGTGGTTTCGAAGAAGGCAAAGCGTGCCTGCGTGCCAAAATTGACATGGCGTCTCCGTTCATCGTGATGCGCGATCCGGTGCTGTACCGCATCAAATTCGCAGAACACCACCAGACCGGTAACAAGTGGTGCATCTACCCGATGTACGATTTCACCCACTGCATCAGCGATGCGCTGGAAGGCATTACGCACTCCCTGTGTACGCTGGAGTTCCAGGACAACCGTCGTCTGTACGACTGGGTGCTGGATAACATCACCATTCCGGTACATCCGCGCCAGTACGAGTTCTCTCGTCTGAATCTGGAATACACCGTGATGTCCAAGCGTAAGCTGAACCTGCTGGTGACCGACAAGCACGTTGAGGGCTGGGATGACCCGCGTATGCCGACCATTTCTGGCCTGCGTCGTCGTGGCTACACCGCCGCCTCTATTCGTGAGTTCTGCAAACGTATCGGCGTGACCAAGCAGGACAACACCATCGAGATGGCCTCTCTGGAATCCTGCATTCGCGAAGATCTCAACGAAAACGCCCCGCGCGCGATGGCCGTTATCGATCCGGTGAAGCTGGTGATCGAAAACTATCCGCAGGGCGAGAGCGAGCTGGTCTCCATGCCTAACCATCCGAACAAACCGGAAATGGGAAGTCGTGACGTGCCGTTCAGCGGCGAGATTTGGATTGACCGCGCTGACTTCCGCGAAGAAGCCAACAAGCAGTACAAGCGTCTGGTGCTGGGCAAAGAAGTGCGTCTGCGTAATGCTTACGTCATCAAAGCCGAGCGCGTCGAAAAAGATGCGGAAGGGAATATCGCCACCATCTTCTGTTCTTACGATGCAGAGACCCTGAGCAAAGATCCTGCTGACGGCCGTAAAGTGAAGGGCGTTATTCACTGGGTGAGCGCTTCCCACGCGCTGCCGGTAGAAATTCGTCTGTACGATCGTCTGTTCAGCGTGCCTAACCCGGGTGCGGCGGAAGACTTCCTGGCAACCATCAACCCGGAATCGCTGGTGATTAAGCAGGGTTATGCGGAGCCTTCTCTGAAAGCCGCTGAAGCGGGCAAAGCGTTCCAGTTTGAACGTGAAGGTTACTTCTGCCTGGACAGCCGTTACAGCACCGCGGAAAAACCGGTATTTAACCGTACCGTGGGTCTGCGTGATACCTGGACAAAGATCGGCGAATAATTTTGCTGTTCTGGTCAATGAGAGACAAACGCCGCATTATGCGGCGTTTTTTTATTTAACGATCAGGATATTAAGCCCGGGCCTAAAGAGGCGTCATGAAAATAACAGGTCAATGAGGTGCTACTTATTTTTTAAAAAAAAGTTTGTGTGATAGCGAAAATCAAAAAGGTTACAAAAAAGGAAAGAAATACCGCGTCTACCCACTGAAATAACTGATAATTCCCCGTCATTCCTCGCCTTCCTGTAAATGTTACAAAGCACTACCAATTATGTGCACTTCGTCATAATCCTGACTTTTGCCCGCTGAAAAGCATTGATAATTCGCGTCGCGAAAAATAACCTAAAGACGGTAGTTAATTCGAGGGTATTTAAAACTACCCCTGACCATTTGGTCTTTTTTATTTACGCCGTTTCAGGCGTTTTAATTCGTCAAAGAGGAATAATCTATGCGTACGTTCAGTGGCAAACGTAGTGCGCTGGCGCTGGCTATTGCCGGTGTGACAGCAATGTCGGGACTTGTGATTGCGCCAGAGGCAAAAGCCGCGGGTTTCATCGAAGATTCTACCCTCACGGGCGGTATTTATTACTGGCAACGTGAGCGTGACCGTAAAGACGTCACTGAAGATAAATACAAAACCAACCTCTCGCACTCCACCTGGAACGCCAACCTGGACTTCCAGTCAGGCTACGCCGCGGATATGTTCGGTCTGGATATTGCTGCGTTCACCGCGATTGAAATGGCGGAAAACGGCGACAGCGGCCACCCGAACGAAATCGCCTTCTCCTCCAGTAACAAAGCATATAAAGAAGACTGGTCTGGCGATAAGAGCGGTATCAGCCTTTACAAAGCCGCAGCGAAATTTAAATACGGTCCGGTATGGGCGCGCGGCGGTTATATTCAGCCAACTGGCCAGACCCTGTTAGCACCGCACTGGAGCTTTATGCCGGGTACCTATCAGGGGGCGGAAGCGGGAGCTAACTTTGACTACGGCGATGCGGGTGCGCTGAGCTTCTCCTATATGTGGACCAACGAGTACAAAGCACCGTGGCACATTGAAATGGACAAGTTCTACCAGAACGATAAGAAAACCAAAGTCGATTACCTCCACTCTCTGGGTGCGAAATACGACTTCAAAAACGATCTGGTTCTCGAAGCGGCATTTGGCCAGGCGCAAGGTTATATCGATCAGTACTTTGCTAAGGCCAGCTATAAGTTTGATGTCGCGGGTAGCCCGCTGAGTACCAGCTACCAGTTCTACGGTACGCGCGATAAAGTCAGTAACGGTGGCGTTAACGACATCTACGACGGTACCGCCTGGCTGCAGGCGCTCACCTTTGGCTACAAGGTTGGTCAGGTTGATTTGCGTCTGGAAGGCACATGGGTGAAAGCAGAAGGGCAGCAGGGCTACTTCCTGCAGCGTATGACCCCGACCTACGCTTCCTCCAACGGTCGTCTTGATATCTGGTGGGATAACCGCTCAGACTTCAACGCAGACGGCGAGAAAGCGGTCTTCTTCGGCGCAATGTACGACCTGAAAAACTGGAACCTGCCTGGCTGGGCGGTGGGCGCTTCTTACGCTTACGCCTGGGATGCAAAACCTGCCGACATGGCAACACCGGATGCTTACTACGATCCAAACTATCGCCTGAAAGAGTCTTCCTACAGCCTGGATGCTATCTATACCCTGCAGGATGGCCGCGCGAAAGGCACGATGTTCAAACTGCATTTCACCCAGTACGACAACCACTCCGATATCCCGAGCTACGCGGGCGGTTACGGCAACATCTTCCAGGATGAACGTGACGTGAAATTCATGGTTATCGCCCCATTCACTATCTTCTGATGAACGCACCGGCGGGCTGAGTCCCGCCGGTATGGAGACTGTACATGATGAAAAAAATCGTAATCGTCGCGTTGCTGGCATCAGGGCTGGTGGCGTGCGCTCAGACACAGGCACCGAAAGAGGACACCCGTCTGAAGGAGGCGTATAGCGCCTGCATTAATACTGCGGAAGGATCGCCGGAGAAGATTGAAGCCTGTCAGAGCGTGCTGAACGTGTTGAAGAAAGAGAAAGCACACGAGCAGTTCGCGACGCAGGAGAACGTCCGCGTGATGGATTACCAGGCCTGCATTCAGGCACGTAAAACCGGTAACGATCAGGAAGTGGCGAAGCGTTGCGATAAGATCTGGAACGAGATACGCAATAACAATAAATAAGTGCTTTACGCCCGGTGGTGCTGCGCTTACCGGTCCTACAAAGGTGTCATAGCCCGTAGGCTCGGTAAGCGCAGCGCCACCGGACTTTTTACAGGCAAAAAAAAGCCAACCTTGCGGCTGGCTCAGAGTATGAATACTGATTATTTCGCGTCGTGCGCGTGGTCGTCTTCGCGGCAGTCGCCTTCAGCGCAGTGACCGTAAAGGTACAGGCTGTGGTTGGTCAGGCGGATGCCATGACGCGCGGCGATTTCACGCTGGCGTGACTCGATGGAATCATCGCTGAATTCAATGACCTTGCCGCAATCGAGGCAGATCAGGTGATCGTGGTGCTGCTGCTGAGTCAGTTCGAAAACAGATTTACCGCCTTCGAAATTATGACGGGTAACAATGCCCGCGTCATCAAACTGGTTCAGCACGCGATAGACGGTAGCCAGCCCAATCTCTTCACCCATGTCGATAAGACGTTTATAGAGGTCTTCCGCACTGACATGGTGATTGTCTGGACCCTGAAGCACTTCGAGGATTTTTAACCGAGGAAGCGTAACTTTCAGGCCAGCCTTCTTTAATGCGGTATTGTTGTCAGTCATGCGGAATCTGTCCTGTTGCTAAACGATTCACTTCTGTAGGAAGTGACAGAAAATGCACCTGGGATAATGCGTCTCATTATAGAACTGCCATGGCTAAATGAAAACTGCAAGTCTCAGGCAAAATATGCTTATAAAAATGGGGTATCACCAACAAACTTGCTCAATGAAAAACCACATTTTATCAGGGAGACATTGTACAGGTCTGGGCGAAAAAGTTAAAAGATTGTAGCAATTAATTTAATCGGTTTGACCTGGTGCACGGGCGCAACCGCCGTTGCGCCGCGATAAAAATCAGGCGTTAAGAATATCGTCCAGGTGCAGTTCTTCACGGATCTGCTTAACCCATTTCTCGACGCGCTCAGCGGTCAGTTCTGGCTGACGGTCTTCGTCGATGGCCAGACCCACGAAGTGATCGTCATCGGCCAGGCCTTTAGACGCTTCGAAGTGGTAACCGGCGGTCGGCCAGTGGCCTACGATAACCGCGCCATTCGGCTCAATGATGTCGCGGATGGTACCCAGCGCGTCACAGAAGTATTCGGCGTAGTCTTCCTGATCGCCGCAGCCAAACAGGGCAACCAGCTTACCGTTGAAGTCGACTTCTTCCAGCGTCGGGAAGAAATCATCCCAGTCGCACTGGGCTTCACCGTAGTACCAGGTTGGGATACCCAGCAGCAGAATGTCATAGCCTTCCAGATCTTCTTTGCTGCTCTTGGCGATGTCATGCACATCAGCAACGTCTTTACCGAGCTGTTTTTGAATGTTTTTTGCGATATTTTCGGTATTGCCGGTATCACTGCCAAAGAAAATGCCGATGATTGCCATGAGTAAAATAACCTCTTGAAACTTAATAGTATGGTGGCGCAATTCGGCCACGGATAAGGGCAATAATAGCAGAACTGGCAACCCTGCGGAAACTGCTATCGCGCAGGACTGCACTCTGTGCTACATGAAAAGGGTAATTAAGGGAATTTTCAGACTTATGCCTGGCCGCGCAACGTCTCAAGCTGGGCGATCAGCATCTCTTCAATGAGCTCGCTGCGGCTGATATTTCGCGCGTCAGCCAGCTCGTTCAGCGCATCGACGGCGTCGGCGTTAAGCTTCAGTTCGACACGCTTAAGCCCACGATTTTTATCGCGTTTAAGCTGATTGCGTTTATTGATACGCAGCTGTTCATCGCGCGAAAGCGGATTCGTCTTCGGTCGTCCCGGGCGACGCTCATTCGCGAACAGATCTAGTGTCGTACGGTCCGTTTGTTCTTTGGCCATGATTCTGAGACTTCGGGGGAAACACGCCGCCCTGCTAATGCCCGGGCGATAAGCGCGCCATCATACATCACCAATAACGGCGCGCCAACGACTGGAAGCCCGCAGCCTTCCAGTCGCTCTCTTTTTAATCAATTTGTAGTATCAGCAAGATAGCGGCGAATGGCGCGCAGTACGGCGTCAGGTTTTTCCGCATGCACCCAGTGCCCGGCACCGGCAATAACGTGGGCGCGAGCCTGCGGGAATTGGGCCAGCAGCGCGTCGCGGTACGCGTCGGTTACGTAAGGAGAGTTTCCGCCGCGAATAAAGAGAGTAGGGTGCGGCCAGGCGGGGACGGTTTTCCAGCCCACGATGTTGTTGTACTGGTCCCAGAGCACCGGCACGTTAAAACGCCACTGGCCGTCAACAAACGACTTCAGCAGGAACTGCACGACGCCCTCTTCATCAAGATGCTCACGCATGACGGCTGCAGCCTGCTGGCGGGTCGCGACACCCGCTTCGGTGACAGCATTGATGGCGGCAAAAATTTCGTCGTGACGGCGGACGTCATAATCCACGGGCGCAACATCAATCACCACCAGGCCGTTAATACGCTCCGGCGCAAGCGCCGTCAGGGCCATCACCGCTTTGCCACCCATTGAATGCCCGATGAGGGTTACCTTTTGCAGATCGTTGGCATCCAGCGTATCCAGCAGATCCTGCGCCATTGCCGCGTAGGTCATTTCGTCGGAACGGCCGGAAAGACCGTGATTTCGCATATCGACCTGTAAAATATCGTGGTCGGTAACCAGATCGCGCGCCAGCACGCCCAGGTTATCCAGGCTGCCAAAAAGCCCGTGAACCAGTACGATGGGAGAATTATTGTTCGGCGATTGTGCAGTTTGCGCTCGGGTATTCAATTTCATGGCAAAGTTCTTTTTTTACGTATGTCAGGTTAGGGTATCATGTTGACCATTCTGCCGCCCGGCTGCAAGGTTCCAGTTTAATCTGACTTTTGCCGCCAACCTGGTTTGACGCTATCCGCTGTTGGGATTTGACCTTATAATCCCAATGACTTGTATTCAGATAAGATATCGCACTGGATTAAGATGAAAACAATCGAAGTTGATGACGAACTCTATCAGTATATTGCCAGCCATACGCGGCATATCGGGGAGAGCGCGTCCGACATTTTACGGCGCATGCTTAAAATTTCCGCCGCTTCACAGCCTGCTACCCCAGTCACCAAAGATGTCGTGTCTCAGCCAAGCGTTGTTGCACAAGCAAAACCTGCCGTGACGCCGGCAAAAGATAAAGTGCGCGCGATGCGCGAGCTGCTGCTCTCCGATGAATACGCGGAGCAGAAAAAGGCGGTTAACCGCTTTATGCTGGTGCTGTCGACACTTTATTCACTGGATAACAAAGCGTTTGCTGAAGCGACCGAGTCGCTGCACGGTCGTACTCGCGTCTACTTCGCGGGCGACGAGCAGACGCTGCTGCAAAATGGCAATCAAACCAAACCCAAACATGTACCTGGCACCCCGTACTGGGTGATCACCAATACCAATACGGGCCGCAAATGCAGCATGATTGAACACATCATGCAGTCCATGCAGTTCCCGGCGGAATTGATTGAAAAGGTTTGCGGTACAATTTAACCCTTGCATCAGAAGGACCCGGTAATGGCAAATCACAGCCGTGCAGGCCAACCTGCACAACAAAGCGATTTGATTAACGTCGCTCAGCTGACCGCGCAGTATTATGTGCTGAAGCCGGTCGTGGGCAACGCAGAACACGCAGTGAAGTTTGGTACATCAGGTCACCGCGGCAGCGCGGCGCGCCACAGCTTTAACGAGCCGCACATTCTGGCCATTGCTCAGGCCATTGCGGAAGAGCGCGCTAAAAACGGCGTTACCGGTCCGTGCTACGTGGGGAAAGATACCCATGCCCTGTCTGAGCCGGCGTTCATCTCTGTTATGGAAGTGCTGGCGGCAAACGGCGTCGATGTCATTGTTCAGGAGAACAACGGCTTCACCCCAACGCCTGCGGTCTCTAACGCAATCCTGGTACACAATAAAAAAGGTGGCGCGCTGGCTGACGGTATCGTGATCACGCCATCCCACAACCCGCCGGAAGACGGGGGTATCAAATACAACCCGCCTAACGGTGGTCCGGCAGACACCAACGTCACTAAAGTGGTGGAAGATCGTGCGAACGCGCTGCTGGCTGATGACCTGAAAGGCGTGAAGCGTATCTCTCTGGATGCGGCCATGGCGTCCGGTCATGTGAAAGAGCTGGATCTGGTTCAGCCGTTCGTGGAAGGCCTGGCGGATATCGTCGATATGGCGGCCATTCAGAAAGCCGGCCTGAAGCTGGGTGTGGATCCGCTGGGCGGCTCCGGTATCGAATACTGGAAACGTATCGCTGAGCACTACAAGCTGGATCTGACCATCGTGAACGATCACGTCGATCAGACCTTCCGCTTTATGCACCTGGACAAAGACGGCGCGATCCGTATGGACTGCTCCTCCGAGTGCGCGATGGCGGGCCTGCTGGCGCTGCGTGATAAATTCGATCTGGCGTTTGCTAACGACCCGGATTACGACCGCCACGGTATCGTCACCCCTGCCGGGCTGATGAACCCGAACCACTATCTGGCTGTTGCAATTAACTATCTGTTCCAGCACCGCCCGCAGTGGGGCAAAGAGGTAGCCGTCGGTAAAACGCTGGTTTCCTCCGCGATGATCGACCGCGTGGTCGAGGCGCTTGGCCGCAAGCTGGTGGAAGTGCCGGTGGGCTTCAAATGGTTCGTTGACGGTCTGCACGACGGCAGCTTCGGCTTCGGTGGTGAAGAGAGCGCGGGCGCATCTTTCCTGCGCTTCGACGGCACGCCATGGTCAACCGACAAAGACGGCATCATCATGTGCCTGCTGGCAGCGGAAATCACCGCGGTCACCGGTAAGAACCCGCAGGAACATTATAACGAGCTGGCGGCACGCTTTGGTGCACCAAGCTATAACCGTATTCAGGCCAGCGCGACGTCAGCTCAGAAAGCGGCTCTGTCCAAACTCTCTCCTGAGATGGTCAGCGCAAGCACCCTGGCGGGCGATCCGATTACCGCGCGTCTGACGGCGGCACCGGGTAACGGCGCCTCCATTGGTGGTCTGAAAGTGATGACTGACAACGGCTGGTTCGCTGCGCGTCCATCCGGTACGGAAGATGCGTATAAAATCTATTGCGAAAGCTTCCTCGGCGCTGAGCACCGTCAGCAGATTGAGAAAGAAGCGGTAGAGATTGTCAGCGAAGTGCTGAAAAACGCGTAAGTGCGGTTTGGTGCGGGCTGGTGCCCTCACCCCGACCCTATCCCACAGGGAGAGGGAGAAAACATTAAAAACGGCAACCCTTGGGTTGCCGTTTTGCATTGACCTCGTAGGCCCGGTAAGCGCTAGCGCCACCGGGCTTTTTTTCAACTGTGCTTATTCTTCAGTTCAAACCGTGGTGACACCAGACCGTACAGCGTCCAGCCCATAAAGGTCACCATCGCCCCGTAGAGCATCGCTTCCTGGCCGGAAGAGTAGAGCGCATAGAAGCTGTATATTGCCCCAATCAGCGCCACGATATTCGCCGCGCGCGCCTTGCGTGGATCCACCTTCGCCACCTTCTGAATAATCACCAGCGCCGCCATCGACAGAATATACGGAATGATATTCGTCACGACCGCCAGGTTGACCAGCACGTTGAACTGGCTGTTCAGCGACGGGCTAATGGTCATCAGCGACAATCCGCTCTGGAAGATAACAATCGCCAGCATGCCCTGCACCGGCGCATCCGCTTTGGTCACGCGGGAGAAGATTTTTGGGAAGTAACCTTCATCAGCGGAGGATTTAAACACCTGCGCGATGGTGAACTGCCAGCCAAGGAGTGAACCGCAGCACGACATCACCATCAGACCCATGATCACTTTCCCGACTTCCGGAGTGAACATTTGCGCGAAGGCCAGCCCGAACGGCGCCGTGGAGTTAGCCAGATCCATATTCGGAACGATGCCCGCAATGACGTTCGTCGAGACGATATAGATCACCGCCGCGCCCAGCGTACCGCCGAGGACCGCAATCGGGACGTTCTTTTCCGGATTCTCAACCACTTCAGCGTTCGCGCAGGCGGATTCCAGACCCAGGAAAGCCCAGAGCGTCATGGCGATAGAAGAGCCGACCGCGGTAAAGAACGGCACATTGTGCGGGTTCCAGGAGTTGGCGTACAGCGTCGGGCTGAACCAGAACCAGCCGATGATGCACAGGCCGACAACCGGAATAATTACGCCCCAGACGGTGATGCTGCTGAGCTGTCCGGTGATACGCGCGCCGCCAAAGTTAGCCACGGTGCAGATCCACAGCACGCCGATGGTGGCTAAGCCAATCTGTACCGGGCTGAGCGTCGCGCCAAACAGCTCCGTACCGTAACCCACGGCGGAGATGGCAATCGCCACGTTGGCGATCAGCAGCGACACCCCGTAGGTATAGTTGGCCATAAAGTTGCCCGACTTGCCAAAGGCATACTCGGCATAGCCCCCCATCCCGCCTGACTTGCGGCTGAACATCCCGCACTTGGCGAACGCCCATGCCAGCGCCATTGAGCCTACGGCGGTCACCAGCCAGGAGATAATTGAAATGGTTCCTACTTCGGCAAGCTTGGTTGGCAGCATGATAATCCCGGACCCCATCATGTTCACCATGGTAAGGATGGTCAGCTGCACCACGCCCATCTTATTGGACTTACTCATAATTTCTCTCCTTTCAGCAGCGCGGGCTGAGTGGCGGGTTGTTTGATGACGTTGCAGCGAACCTGTTTACGGCCCTCGCACTCTTCGACGTACACACCCTGCAGCTCCGGCGCGAAGCCCGGCAGAAGGTTGATGCCTTCTTCCAGCGCGGCAAAGTAGCGCAGCACGGAACCGCCCCAGACCTCCCCAGGGACAACACACAGCACTCCCGGTGGATAAGGCAGGGCGCCTTCCGCGGCGATGCGGCCTTCCGCGTCGCGCAGGGAGACCAGTTCAACCTCACCGCGCAGATAGGCATAGTTTGCGTCCTGCGGGTTCATCATCACGCGTGGGAAATGAGACTTGCGGAACATCTCTTTCTGCAGCTGCTTCACGTTGTGACGGGCGTACAGGTCATGCATCTCCTGGCAGATCTGACGCAGGGTGTAATCCGCGTAACGTTCCGGATGCTGTTTGTAGAGGGAAGGCAGGACCTCTTTCAGCGGAACATCGCTCTCGAGCAGCTTTTCGAAGCGCACCAGCTGCGCCACCAGCTGCTGCAGTTTGCCCATATCTTCCGCAGGCGTGAGCAGGAACAGGATCGAGTTGAGATCGCATTTTTCCGGCACGATGCCGTTTTCACGCAGGAAGTTGGCAAGGATAGTGGCGGGCACGCCGAAGTCGTCATACTCCCCGGTGCGGGCGTTAATGCCCGGCGTGGTCAGCAGGAGCTTGCACGGGTCGATAAAATACTGATGCTCAGCGTAGCCTTCAAAAGCGTGCCAGTTTTCACCCGGTACGAAGTGGAAGAAGCGCAGATCGGTCGCAATCTCCGCCGTGTCCCAGCTTTCCCACGGACGGCCATCCACCGTTTCCGGCACGAAGGGGCGAAGGTACTGGCAGTTTTCCAGGATCAGCTTGCGCGCTTCGATACCGTTCACCACGCAGTCCATCCACATGTTGCGGCCGCTCTGGCCTTCATGCATGCGGGCGTTGATGTCCAGCGCAGCGAACAGCGGATAAAACGGGCTGGTGGAGGCGTGCATCATAAAGGCATTATTCAGCCGCTTATGCGGGACATAGCGCTGCTGGCCTTTGATGTGGCTGTCTTTTTTATGGATTTGCGAGGTCTGCGAGAAGCCGGCCTGCTGTTTATGCACGGACTGGGTGACCAGGATCCCCGGATCGTTTTCGTTCAGCTCCAGCAGCAGCGGAGAGCAGTCGGCCATCATCGGAATAAACTGCTCGTAACCCACCCAGGCCGAGTCAAACAGGATGTAATCACACAGATGCCCAATCTTATCCACCACCTGACGGGCGTTATAGATGGTGCCATCGTAGGTACCGAGCTGGATCACCGCCAGACGGAACGGACGCGCATCGCGTGCACGACCCGGCGCCACCTCTGCCACCAGCTCGCGCAGATAACTTTCTTCAAAGCAGTGAGCGTCAATGCCGCCAATAAAGCCGTACGGGTTACGTGCGGTTTCGAGATAGACCGGCGTTGCGCCTGCCTGGAGGAGTGCGCCGTGATGGTTAGATTTGTGGTTGTTACGGTCGAACAGCACCAGGTCACCCGGGGTGAGCAGGGCGTTAAGCACCACTTTGTTGGATGACGAAGTGCCGTTCAGCACGAAGTAGGTCTTATCGGCGTTAAAGACCTTCGCCGCATGTTGCTGCGCGATGCACGGCGCGCCCTCGTGAATCAGCAGATCGCCCATTGCCACGTCGGCGTTGCACAGATCGGAGCGGAAAAGCGTCTCGCCAAAGAAATCGACAAACTGATTACCGGCAGGATGGCGGCGGAAGAACTGGCCGCCCTGATGCCCCGGACAGTCAAACGCGCTGTTGCCCTGCCTCACATAGTCGACAAGCGCGCGGAAAAACGGCGGGCGCAGCTGGGTTTCATACTTCAGGGCAGCCGCTTCCAGCTGGCGTCCATAAAAGTCGTTGCTGGTGTCTGAATGCTCAAATACGCCATGAATGCGCGATAAATAGTCTGCCGGAATGATCTCTTCTTTATGCGTCGCGACAAAAACAGGAATGCCAAATCCGGTGGCTTCTATTTCGTCCAGTATGCCGCCGGTAATATCACTGACCGCCAGAACAACGGCGGCAACATCGATATAATCCGAGGCCCGGACATCCACCAGTTCACGCTGGGTGGTAAAGCAATCCGGACATGCACGGCTGGCTGCGATTTTTAAACTTTTCATCTTTCTCTCTTTATTTTAGGTAATAAGCGTCCCTCGATTTCTTGCAAGAAAGAAATCGATAATTTTCCGGAAAAAAAGCAAAGGATGGTCGCTGATTAAAATCAGAACATTGCTTTTTTGATGATTGAAATTCAGTCCGCCCGGAGCGGATGAGTCTGAATCAAAATGAATGAGCGCACGAGTTCACAGGCAATAGCCTGTAAAATAAGGTGTTTCAGGGTAACCTGTAAGCGAGTGCGCCAGAAGTCGAAGGACTACCGGGCATTAAAGAGATGAAAGTCAAAGCAGTTTCGGTGGGCAAACATCATGATATGTGTTGTCCGCCTTATATGGGGCATTAAACGATTGTTGTTTTCCATGGTTCATTTTCCTTTCAGTAATTGAAAGCACGGTCATTTTATCCAGGAAAAGGCGATTAACTGTGAAGAAGATCACCGTTAACCGATCATTCTAGAAATAAATAGTCGTTTTTGATGAATATCGCAGATCAAAATACTGGTTTGTTGGTAATGAGTTAACAGGATGTTTTGTTAATGTTTTAAACGGGCATAAATAATCATAAAAATAACGGTTGGATTATTTTGAAATATTTTCTGAGGGTTTTTTATTTTATTTAAAAATAAACTGAATAGTTATTCAGAGCATAAACCGATAACCGATACCGGTTTCAGTTAATAAATGGCGAGGGCGAGCGGGGTCGACTTCGAGTTTCTGACGAAGATGTCCCATATATATGCGTAAATAGTGACTATGTTCTACAGCGTTGGGGCCCCACACCTGACTTAACAGCTGGCGTTGGGTGAGTACCTTGCCGTGGTTGTTGAGCAGTACGGCGAGCAGGCGAAACTCAATGGGCGTGAGGTGAATTTCCTCTTCGCCGCGCACAATGCGCCGCGCGGCCAGGTCAACCCGGATATCCCCGAACGTGTAGGTTGGGTCAGCAGGCGTGGTGGCGCTGTGGCGACGCAGCGCCACGCGAAGGCGGGCCTGTAGCTCGCCGATACCAAACGGTTTAATCAGATAGTCATCCGCGCCGGCATCCAGCGCGGCGATTTTATCCGTCTCTTCAGTACGGGCGGAGAGCACGAGGATCGGCATCTGGCTCCACTGCCGGACTTCACGAATAAAATCGATGCCGTCACCGTCCGGCAGCCCAAGATCGAGGATCACCAGGTCCGGCTTGCGGGTAGCGGCTTCAATTAAACCCCGCTGAAGCGTACCCGCATCATGAACGCGCAGACCGTCTCCTTCCAGCGCAGCGCGCAGAAAACGGCTAATGGCGATCTCATCTTCAACAATCAGAACGTTGATCACAAATCCTCTGGTAATTCATTAAGTTCTGGCGGGGTTTCCAGAGGAAGTGTAACACAAAACCGCGCGCCGCCTTCCGGACGATTCTCTGCGGAAATGGTCCCGCCATGGACGTCGATAATTGCCTGGCAAATCGCCAACCCCAGCCCCACGCCCGGAATGGCCGACTCCTTATTGCCGCGCGCGAATTTTTCGAAAATAGCCAACTCCTGACCGGCGGGTATGCCGGGTCCGGTATCCCAGACGTCAAGATGAAGCGTGCCATCGTCCACCGTCGCATCCACGCCAATTTGAGCACTGGCGCCCGCATATTTGCCGGCATTTTCCAGCAGGTTGATCAGCACCCGTTCAAACAGTGGACCATCAACGTGAATTAACGTCAGGGGCTCGGGCATGTTCAGCGCGATATGTCGCCCACCCAGACCGGGTTCGAGCATTTTCAGGGCGCTGCCCACCACCTCCTCAAGCGTGAGCCACTCTTTTTTGAGGTTAAAACCTCCCGACTGGATACGCGCCATATCGAGCAGGTTATTCACCAGGCGCGTAGTATTCAGCACATGCTGGCGGATCTCGCTGGCCTGAAGGGCATGTTTAGAGCCTTCCGCCGCCAGGTCCAGCGTCAGAATTTCAGACTGACCGAACAGGACGGTGAGTGGGGTACGCAGATCGTGCGAGAGCGCCGCCAGCAGCGAGTTACGAATGCTTTCCCGCTCGCTCGCCAGACGGGCCTGTTCCTCGCTTGCGGTGAGAGCCAGTCGTTCCAGCGCGCTGGCAACCAGCAGCGTAAAGGTCTCCAGCAGTCGCTGCTGTTCGGGGATCATCAGCTGGCGCAGGTTTGAGGGCTCAACAATCACCAGCCCCTGATTTTTATCGGCACTGCGCAGCGGCAGAATTTGATAGGGCACGCCGGGGAGGGTGTCGGTCCCTGCGCCTGCCGGTAAGCCTTTGTCAAAGCTCCAGCGCGCGATGGCTTCGTCCCAGGGGGTCATGCCTGTGGCCGACGTCAGCGGGCGCAGCTTGCCGTGTTCGTCCGGGAGCAAAATCAGGTTGCTGGCATGAAAGGTTGAGCGGATAAACTGCTCGCTGGTCTGTACGATATCCAGCGGCGTGCGGCCCACCGCCAGCGATTTCGACATCTCATAGAGATGGCGCGTGCGCTGTTCGCGATAGCGGGCGATGCGCGCCTGATAGCGCACGCCCGCCGTCAGATTCCCGATCACCAGCCCGACGGTGAGCATCACCGCGAAGGTGAGGATGTACTGTACGTCCGAGACGGCCAGCGTCCCGCGGGGGGCAATGAAGAACAGATCGAAGCTGATGACGTTAACAACCGTCGCCAGGACCGACGGCCAGCGCCCGTAAAAGAGCGCCACCACCACCACGCCCAGGAGGTAGATCATCACCAGGTTGGCGGCATCAAACGCAATCAGCCACTGGCTGGCAATCACGGTAATCAGGGCGCAGAGCACGACGGCGACAAGACAGCCGCGGAGCTGAATGCGCCATTTATCGCTGAAGGTGCGGCCGTCCGGCGCGCGATTGGGTAAGGGGGTAGGTTTGTCGTCCAGCGCCACGATCACCAGATCCAGATCCGGCGCGCGACGGGCCAGCTTGTCGGCAAAGGATTCGCGGCTAAACCAGCGGCGATGCTGGCGACGGCCGATGACGATTTTCCCCAGATTGTGCTCGCGCGCGTAGCGCAAAATGGCTTTATCTTCCTGCGGATCGGAAAGGGTGGCGGTTTCGGCACCCAGCTCCTGCGCCAGGCGCAGCGAACTCAATATCGCGCGACGCTGGTTTTCGGGCAGCGCGTGCAGCTGCGGCGTTTCGACATACACCGCATGCCAGACGCTGCCAAATTTAGCCGCCAGGCGAGCGGCGGTGCGGACAAGTTTTTCGTTGCCGCTGCCGTGGCCGACGCACAGCAGGATGGCATCCCGCGTGTGCCAGACGCGCTCCTGGCCCTGCAGGTCGCGCCAGGCGCGCATTTGATCGTCCACCCGGTCGGCGGTTCGGCGCAGGGCCAGCTCGCGCAGGGCTATCAGGTTGCCTTTACGGAAGAAATGTTCGATGGCGCGCTCGGCCTGGCCGGCGATATACACTTTGCCTTCATGCAGGCGCTGGCGTAAATCATCGGGCGGCAGGTCGACCAGCACCACCTCGTCCGCGGAATCAAAGAAGGGGTCGGGCACCGTCTCGCGCACCTGAATGCCGGTCACGCCGCTGACCACGTCGTTCAGGCTTTCGAGGTGCTGAACGTTAACCGTGGTGAACACATCGATGCCGGCTTCAAGTAATTCTTCAACATCCTGCCAGCGCTTTGGGTGGCGTGAGCCTGGCGCGTTGCTGTGCGCCAGCTCGTCCATCAGGATAAGCGCGGGACGGCGGGCGAGGGCGGCATCAAGATCGAATTCGGTAACTAACCGACCGCGATGGCTGATGCGGCGGGGCGGCTGGGTAGCCAGCCCCTTCAGCAGTGATGCCGTCTCTTTACGTCCGTGGGTTTCAACCACGCCGATCAGAATATCGAGCCCCTGCGCCCGAAGCCGCTGGGCTTCCGTCAGCATGGCGAAGGTTTTCCCGACGCCCGCGCAGGCACCGAAGAAAATTTTCAGTTTGCCGCGATGGGCTTCAGCCGTCTGTTCAAGCAGCCTGTCCGGATCCGGGCGCATGGGCTCGTCGGTCATTTAGTTTTTCCTTAGCGCGTCCAGCGCCAGATTCAGCTCAACAATATTTACCACGGGCATGCCGATGAAGCTGACCAGCGGCTTTTGCGTGTGCTCTGCAACCAGCTGGCTCACCTGTTCGACGGTCAGCTGACGGGCGGCGGCGACGCGCGGGATCTGCCATGCCACAGCTGCCGGCGTCAGGCTGTAGTCCAGCCCGCTGGCCGATGCGGTCACCAGCTCCACGGGAACGTCACGGCTGGCCTGCGGATTCGCGGCGCGCAGGGCGGCCACGCGCTCAGCGACGGCTTTGTCCAGCTCGGGGTTGCTGCCCGCCAGGTTACTGCCGCCGGATGCCATTGGATTATACGGGCTTTCGGCAGTGGCGGAAGGGCGTCCCTGGAAGTAGCGGGCATCCGTAAAGTTCTGACCAATCAGGCGAGAACCGCGGTTTTCACCGTTTTGCATAATCAGCGAGCCGTTAGCCTGATCCTTAAACCACCACTGGCCCAGCGCGGTGGTCACCAGCGGATACAGCCCGCCGGTGATGAGAGACAGCAGAATAAACAGAAGTATAGCGGGGCGTAACATTGTCATTTGATTCACCTTTTAAACCAGGCCGAACAGCGTCAACAGCAGGTCGATAACCTTGATCCCGACGAAGGGCACCACCAGCCCGCCCAGGCCGTAAATCCACAGGTTGCGGCGCAGCATCGCGGCCGCCGTGAGCGGCTTGTAGCTCACGCCCTTCAGCGCCAGCGGGATCAGGAAGACAATAATCAGGGCGTTAAAGATGACTGCGCTCAGAATGGCCGAGGCCGGAGAGTGCAGGTGCATCACGTTCAGGGCGTTTAACTGCGGATAGGTCGCTGCAAACGCGGCCGGAATGATGGCGAAATATTTCGCCACGTCGTTGGCGATACTGAACGTGGTCAGCGAGCCGCGCGTCATCAGCATCTGCTTGCCGATGTGCACCACTTCAATCAGCTTGGTCGGGTTTGAGTCGAGGTCGACCATGTTGCCCGCCTCTTTTGCCGCCTGGGTACCGGAGTTCATTGCCACCGCCACGTCGGCCTGCGCCAGGGCAGGGGCATCGTTGGTCCCGTCGCCGGTCATCGCCACCAGACGGCCTTCCGCCTGATACTGACGAATCAGCGCCAGCTTGGCTTCCGGTGTAGCTTCAGAAAGAAAATCATCCACGCCCGCTTCGGCGGCAATCGCCGCGGCGGTAAGACGGTTATCCCCGGTGATCATCACCGTTTTGATCCCCATCTTACGCAGTTGGGCAAAGCGCTCCTTGATGCCGCCTTTGACGATATCCTTCAGGGCAATCACCCCCAGCACATGGGCCCCTTCGGCCACCACCAGCGGCGTCGCCCCCTGACGGGCCACGCTTTCGACCAGGCTGTCCACTTCCGGCGGGAAGTGGCCGTTGTTGGCCTCGATGTGGCGACGGATGGCGTCAACCGAGCCTTTACGGATCATACGATCCTGAATGTTAATGCCGCTCATGCGGGTTTGCGCCGTGAAGGGCACGAAAGTGGCGTGCAGGCTCTGCACGTCGCGCTGGCGCAGGTTAAAGCGCTGCTTGGCGAGGATCACAATACTGCGGCCTTCCGGGGTTTCATCGGCAAGCGAAGAGAGCTGCGCGGCATCCGCCAGCGTTTTTTCATCCACGCCCGGGGCGGGTAAGAAATCCGACGCCTGGCGGTTACCGAGGGTAATGGTCCCGGTTTTATCCAGCAGCAAGACGTCCACGTCACCGGCGGCTTCCACCGCACGCCCGCTGGTGGCGATGACGTTAGCACCGAGCATACGGCTCATGCCGGCCACGCCGATGGCTGACAGCAGGCCGCCGATGGTGGTGGGGATCAGGCAGACCAGCAGCGCCACGAGAACCGTGACGGTGACCGCGGTACCGCCATAGGCAGAGAACGGCCACAGCGTTGCGGTTGCCAGCAGGAAGACAATGGTCAAGGCCACCAGCAGGATGGTCAGGGCAATTTCGTTTGGCGTTTTACGGCGCTGGGCGCCTTCCACCATGGCGATCATCCGGTCGAGGAAGGTTTCACCCGGGTTAACGCTGCACTGGATCACCAGCCAGTCGGAGAGAATGCGCGTCCCGCCCGTCACGGAGGCGAAATCGCCGCCGGACTCACGGATCACCGGCGCGGATTCGCCGGTGATGGCGCTTTCATCCACCGATGCGCCCCCTTCAATGACTTCGCCGTCGCAAGGGATGATGTCACCAGCTTCCACCAGCACCACATCGCCTTTACGCAGTTCATCCGCCGGAACGTGGTCCATCTGCGCGCCGTATTTCGGCTCACGTAACTTGCGCGCGAAGGCGGTTTTTTTCACCCCTTTCAGGCTGTTGGCCTGGGCTTTGCTCCGGCCTTCCGCCAGCGCTTCTGCAAAGTTGGCGAACAGCACGGTAAACCACAGCCACAGGCTGATGGCGCCGGTAAACATCGCATTTCCCGGCATATGGCCCGTTCCTATGGCAATCGCCAGGGCGGTGGTCAGGACGCTTCCCGCCCAGACGATAAACATCACCGGGTTGTGCCACTGCACGCGCGGGCTCAGCTTTTTCACCGCATCCATGAGCGCCTGGCGAACTAATGACGGTTCGAACAGGGCCAGTTGTTTACGACTCATGACAATTTCTCCGCAAAATCAGCGTAAAGAGAGGTATTCCGCGACCGGGCCTAACGCGAGGGCGGGGATAAAGGTCAGGGCGCCGACCAGCAACACGGTGCCCGTCAGCAGGCCGATAAACAGCGCGCCGTGGGTCGGTAACGTTCCGGTGGTGGTCGGTTGGATTTTTTTATTCACCAGCGATCCGGCTATCGCCATAACCGGCACAATGATCCCGAAGCGACCCACGAACATGCAGAACGCCAGCAGGCAGTTCCAGAACGGTGAGTTGGCGCTTAAGCCTGCAAAGGCGCTGCCGTTGTTGTTGGCGGCAGAGGAGACGGCATACAGCACTTCACTGAAACCGTGAATGCCAGGGTTAAAGATGCCGCTGCGCCCGGCCTCGGTCATCAGCGCCAGCGCGGTGCCGAGCAGCACGAGAGCCGGGGTGACCAGAATTGCCAGCGCGGTTAATTTCATCTCGCGAACGTCGATTTTTTTACCGAGGTATTCCGGGGTGCGGCCAATCATCAGACCGGCAATAAACACCGCCAGCAGCACGAACAGCAGCATGCCGTAAAGACCTGAGCCCACGCCGCCAAACACCACCTCGCCAATCTGCATCAGCCACATCGGGATCATGCCGCCCAGCGCCGTAAAGGAATCATGCATGGCATTGACGGCCCCGCACGACGCTGCCGTGGTGACCACCGCGTAAAGGCTGCTGGCGAGAATGCCAAAGCGGCTCTCTTTACCTTCCATATTGATTGCACTATCGGCCCCGAGTGAGAGGAAGTGCGGATTACCCTGCCATTCGGCCCACATCACCAGCGCAACGCAGACCACAAAGATCAGCGACATGGTCCAGAGCAGGGTACGCCCCTGACGGCGATCGTTAACCACGTCGCCGAAGGCAAAGCAGAGCGCGGCGGGGATCAGGAAAATCGCCAGCATCTGCACAAAATTGGTCAGGGCGGTAGGGTTTTCAAACGGGTGTGAGGAGTTGGCGTTGAAGAAGCCCCCGCCGTTCGTCCCGAGCATTTTGATGGCTTCCTGCGACGCCACTGGCCCCATCGGCAGGAGCTGTTTTGCGCCCTCCAGCGAGGTATAGGGCGCGTAGGGCATCAGGTTTTGCAGGGTGCCCTGCTGAATGAAGAACAGCGCGATCAGCAGCGCAATCGGCAGCAGGATCCACAGCGTAATGCGCGTCAGATCGACCCACGCGTTACCCAGCGTGCTCACTTTCTGACGTGCAAATGCACGCGTCAGCGCGAAGATCACCGCAATACCGCTGGCGGCAGAGAGGAAGTTCTGCACGGTTAACCCGACCATCTGGCTGAAGTAGCTGAGCGTGGTTTCACCGGAATAGGACTGCCAGTTGGTGTTGGTGACAAAACTGACCGCCGTGTTCAGCGCAAGATGCCAGGACAGCCCCGGCAACTGTTGCGGATTCAGCGGCAGGATACCCTGCAACATCAGCATGGCAAAAAGCGCAATGAGCCCGACAATGTTCAGCAGCAGAATGGCGATCAGATAGTCACGCCAGTTCATCTCCCGATCGTCTATTCCCAGTACGCGCCAGATCCCTTTTTCAACGCTTCCCGTGCCGGGCAGGGGAACGTTATTGATTAGCCGTGCCAGCCCCGAGCCCAGTGGCCTTGCCAGAACGAACAACACCACTAAGAAACTGGCAATAAGCAAAAACGCCTGAGCAGCCATCAGAATGCCTCCGCATTAATCAGGGCATAAACCAGATAACCCAATAACAGGAACACCAGCACGATGCCGGCAATAAGACCTGCACTCACAATCCACCTCCGGGTGACTTTTGTTGTTGTGCTAACGGTAGGATTTATGGCGCAAAGATTTCGCAAAAATGAGAAGGGCGGGTGTAAAAAAAGTATAAAAATGCCAAAGCTCACAATTTAACCATTGATAAGTAAATCGTTAACTTTTTTGTAACTTAATTACGGTGTGAGTGTAAATTTTCGCTAAACGGACGAAAATAAGTGGTCGGATGAGTAGTAAAATTACAAACAAAGCGATATTATTTTAGCCAGGTCACAGATTTTGAATTTTCCGGATGACGTTTCCGGCCAACTATAGGGGAGAAAAATATGGATCTTTATAAAGAGTTTCCGGCTCATATCGTGTTCATGCGCCGCGCTTTCGCCGTAGTGGCTGGCGTGCTGGCTTTGCCGGTGATGCTGTTCTGGAAAGATCGTGCACGTTTTTACAGCTATCTGCACCGCGTCTGGGCGAAAACCAGCGAGAAGCCGGTGTGGATGGATCAGGCCGAGAAAGCGACCTGCGATTTCTACTGATACGAAGACTACACACAGCAATAAAAAAACCGCCAACAGCAATGTGGCGGTTTTTTTGTCCCTCGGGATTCGCGGTCCGTTGGGCGGTCTTCAAGCCCTCGTCAGAGGCTTTCAAGAATATCTCGGGCCATCAAGTAATCAAACAGCAACTCCCTAAATATATTCTTAAAAACCTTTTCGGTGGATTACGTTTTACGGCAGGGCCAACTACTATGCAGCGTCCCTTTCCGCCATCTCGCACATGGGCACCGGTCCTGGGAAAGGCGTGACCACAACCGTAAGTCAGGCTCTCGTCAGAGCTTGTGTCCACCGACTTATCACCGGTGGTGAACGGTGGAGCGGTTAGCAGCAGGGACCGCATAATGAAACGCTATTTTTGCATCGCGTTCATTGTCGCCAGCGTACTCGTTATCAAAGGTGATGAGCCGATCGGGTTTGTTGCATTTACCACGATAGCGCAGGACAAGTAGCGTTAAGGCCGCCTTGGGCGGCCTTTTTTATTTCATCCCGTCTACACTTCATGGCAAAGTAGTTCAATGCATGCTTTTTCCTTTTACGGCATGCCCTTATGGACATAATGGACAATAGCCTGGAGTTTTATGCCCACCCATCTGGTTTGGTTTCGCGCGGACCTGCGCGTACATGACAACATCGCCCTGGCGGCGGCCTGCCGCGCCAAAGACGCTAACGTACTGGCTCTGTTTGTGGCTACGCCCGAGCAGTGGCGGCAGCATGATATGGCGCCACGCCAGGCGGCCTTGCTGCGTGCATATCTGACCGATCTGCAGCATTCGCTTGCTGGAAAAGGCATACCGCTTCTCTATAAAGAGGTAAGTGATTTTGCCGCACAGCTGCAGACCGTGCAGGAGACCTGTAAGCAGCACAACGTCACGCATCTTTTTTACAACTATCAGTACGAATTCAACGAGCAGCAGCGCGACCGTCAGCTGGAGAAAATGCTGGAAGATGTAGTCTGTGAAGGATTTGATGACAGCGTGATGCTGGCGCCGGGCAGCGTGATGACCGGCAACCGCGAGATGTATAAAGTTTTCACTCCGTTTAAAAATGCCTTTATCAAACGTCTGAAGGAGGCGTTGCCGGAGTGCGTTGCGGCGCCTGCCGTGAGAGGCGAAGCCATAAAGGACCTGCCTGAACTGACGTTCGATTATTCTCAGGAGCCGTTTGATAAAGCGCTGTTCCCCGCCGATGAAAAAGCGGCCATCGCGCAACTCCGGCAGTTCTGCAAACAGGACGCGGCCAACTACGAGGCGCGGCGTGATTTTCCCGCCATCGAGGGCACCAGCCGCCTGTCGGCCTGTTTAGCGCTGGGCGCGATCTCTCCTCGCCAGTGTTTACACCGCCTGCTGGCGGAGCAGCCGCAGGCGCTGGATGGGGGTACCGGTTCTGTCTGGCTGAACGAACTTATCTGGCGCGAGTTCTACCGCCATCTGATGACCTATCATCCCGATCTCTGTAAGCATCGTCCGTTCATTCCCTGGACCGACAACGTAAAATGGCAGCACGATGAGGCACATTTACAGGCCTGGCAAAAAGGGGAGACGGGCTACCCGATTGTTGATGCCGCGATGCGTCAGCTCAATGAGACGGGGTGGATGCACAACCGCCTGCGAATGATTACCGCCAGCTTTCTGGTGAAGGATCTGCTTATCGACTGGCGTATCGGAGAGCGCTATTTTATCTCTCAGCTAATCGATGGCGATCTTGCCGCGAATAACGGCGGCTGGCAGTGGGCGGCCTCTACGGGTACCGATGCGGCTCCCTATTTTCGGATTTTTAATCCAACCACTCAGGGACAAAAATTTGATGCGGACGGCGAGTTTATCCGCCGCTGGGTCCCTGAACTTAAAGAGCTACCGGCTAAAGCGATCCACGAACCGTGGGCATGGGCGGATAAACAGCGTGTAAAACTGAATTATCCTCGTCCGATTGTCGACCATAAACAGGCGCGTGTCGCCACGCTGGCTGCGTACGAAGCGGCCCGCAAAGCATAAGAGAGTGATGATGAAAAACAGCGAACTGGAAAGCCTGATTAACGAAAAACTGAACAGCGCCTCCTTCAGCGATTACGGCCCGAACGGGCTCCAGGTTGAGGGGCGCGAGACGGTGCAAAAAATTATCACCGGCGTTACGGCAAGCCAGGCGCTGCTGGATGAGGCTGTTCGTCAGGACGCCGATGCGGTGATTGTCCATCACGGTTACTTCTGGAAAAACGAATCGCCGATTATTCGCGGGATGAAGCGCAATCGCCTGAAAACGCTGCTGGCAAACGACATCAACCTGTACGGCTATCACCTGCCGCTGGACGCACATCCGGAGCTCGGCAACAACGTCCAGCTGGCGCAGCTACTGGGGATCACCGTGATGGGCGAAATTGAACCGCTGGTGCCGTGGGGCGAGCTGGCGATGCCGGTTCCGGGGCTGGAGCTGGCATCATGGATAGAAGCGCGCCTGGGACGTCGCCCGCTGTGGAGCGGTGATACCGGTCCGGATACGGTGAAGCGTGTCGCATGGTGCACCGGAGGCGGGCAGGGCTTTATCGACAGCGCCGCGCGCTTCGGTGTCGATGCTTTTATCACCGGCGAGGTTTCCGAGCAGACCATTCATTCGGCCCGTGAACAGGGGCTGCATTTCTACGCGGCCGGGCATCACGCGACCGAGCGCGGCGGTATTCGTGCTCTCAGCGAGTGGCTGACGGAAAATACCGATCTGGATGTGACCTTTATTGATATTCCTAATCCGGCCTGATGAGAGGTGTCTGAGTGCAGCGAGCGCGTTGTTATCTTCTGGGAGAAACGGCAGTGGTTCTGGAGCTCGAGCCGCCGGTGACCCTTGCCACGCAAAAGCGTATCTGGCGGCTAACCCAGCGTCTGGTCGATCTGCCGGAAGTGGTTGAAGCCATTCCGGGGATGAATAACATCACGGTGGTGCTGCGTAGTCCGCATACGCTGGCGCTGGATGCCATTGAACGTTTACAGCGCTGGTGGGAAGAGAGCGAGGCGCTGGAGCCGGAATCGCGTGCCATTGAGATCCCGGTCGTTTATGGCGGTTCGGGGGGACCGGATCTTGGCGTGGTGGCAGACCACTGTGGGCTGACAGAAAAGCAGGTTGTTGAGCTGCACAGCTCGGTTGACTATGTGGTCTGGTTCCTGGGGTTTCAGCCCGGATTCCCATATCTGGGGGGATTATCCCCTCAGTTGCATACGCCACGTCGCGCTGAACCGCGCCTGAGCGTACCGGCGGGGACGGTCGCGATTGGCGGCGAGCAGACCGGCGTATACCCGCTAACTTCGCCCGGCGGCTGGCAGCTTATTGGGCATACCGCCACACCGTTATTTGACCCCGGGCTGGAGTCGCCAATACTGCTGCGCCCAGGCGATACCCTTCGCTTTATCCCGCAGAAGGAGGGGGTATGTTAACGCTTATTCGCGCCGGGCTTTATACCTCCGTACAGGATGCCGGCCGCTTTGGCATGCGCCAGTCGGGCGTGAGCTATTGTGGCGCGCTGGACCGTCCTGCGCTGGAAATCGCTAACGTGCTGGTGGGCAACCCCGGCAGCACGGCGGCGCTCGAAATTACGCTCGGCCAGTGTGTCATTGAGTTTGGTCAGGAGACCTGGTTCGCGCTCACCGGCGCAGGCTGTGATACCACTCTGGACGGCAAAGCGGTGTGGACCGGCTGGCGTCTGCGGGCCAAAGCCGGACAGCGTCTGACCTTAAAGCGCCCTTTACACGGCGTGCGTAGCTATCTCGCGGTGGCTGGCGGCATTGATGTGCCTGAGGTGCTGGGCTCATCAAGTACCGATCAGAAAGCCGGGATTGGCGGTCACGAAGGACGTTTGTTGCGCGACGGCGATCGGCTTTCAATCAAGCCCTCTGCTCGCCATTTCTCGACCACGCAGGGCGTAAAACAGCTGCTGTGGGGAAACCAGATCCGCGCCTTACCGGGGCCGGAATATCATGAGTTCGACGAGGCCTCAAAAGAGTCCTTCTGGCGCTCGCCGTGGAAAATCAGTCCGCAGAGTAACCGTATGGGCTATCGTCTGCAGGGGCAGCCGCTGATCCGAACGACCGACAGGGAACTACTCTCCCACGGTTTACTGCCTGGGGTGATTCAGGTTCCGGGCAACGGGCAACCGATCGTGTTAATGAATGACGCGCAGACAACGGGCGGCTATCCGCGAATTGCCTGCATCATTGAAGCCGATCGCTACCATCTGGCGCAAATTCCACTCGGACAGCCGATTCACTTCGTGCAGTGTTCGCTGGAGGAGGCGCTAAAGGCGCGGCAGGATCAGCAGCGTTATCTGGAGCAGCTGGCGTGGAGGCTTGATGGTAAAGATTGATTTGAATGCCGATCTGGGGGAGGGTGGCAGCGCCGATGCGGCGCTGATGGCGCTGGTCAGCTCGGTCAACATCGCCTGTGGCTTTCACGCGGGCGATGCGCAAACCATGCTGGAGAGCGTGCGTAATGCCATTAAAAACGGCGTCGCGATAGGCGCTCATCCGAGCTTCCCAGACCGGGAAAACTTTGGCCGCACGGCTATGGATCTGCCGCCGGAGACGGTCTACGCTCAGGTGCTTTACCAGATCGGTGCGCTGGAGGCGATGGTACGCGCGGAGAATGGCGTGCTGCGCCACGTGAAGCCGCACGGCATGCTCTACAATCAGGCGGCAAAAGATCCGACGCTGGCGGAGGCGATTGCCCGCGCGGTGCGGGATTGCAACCCGCAGCTGAGCCTCGTGGGTCTGGCGGGCAGCGAGCTTATTCGCGCTGGCGAGCGTCTGGGGTTGACCACGCGTCAGGAGGTCTTTGCCGATCGGGGATACATGCCTGACGGCAGCCTGGTTCCACGTACGCAGGCCGGCGCGCTGATTACCGACGAAGGTCAAGCGCTGGCGCAGACGCTGGAGATGGTGCGCGCCGGGCGGGTGACCGCCGTGGACGGCACATCGGCACACGTTCAGGCTGATACGGTATGTTTACATGGTGATGGCGAGCATGCGCTCCAGTTCGCGCGCCGCTTGCGGGCAGCGTTCTCTGAAGAGGGCATTCTTGTCAGCGCAGACTAATCATGAAAGGACAGAAAAATGCCAGAAGGCCCGGAGATCCGCCGCGCGGCGGATAGCCTCGAGGCGGCGATAAAGGGCAAACCCCTGACGGAGGTCTGGTTTGCTTTTCCTCAACTGAAACCGTTTGAGTCACAGCTGGTGGGCCAGACGGTGACTCATATTGAAACGCGCGGCAAAGCGTTGCTCACGCATTTTTCCCATAACCTGACGTTATATAGCCATAACCAGCTTTACGGCGTCTGGCGAGTGGTGGAGGCGGACGAGCAGCCGCAAACCACCCGCGTGCTGCGCGTCAGGCTGCAAACGGCCGATAAGGCGATCCTGCTCTATAGCGCCTCTGATATCGAAATATTAACGCCGGAGCAACTCCTCACACACCCGTTTCTACAGCGAGTGGGGCCGGACGTGCTGGATATGCGTCTGACGGCGAGCGATGTGAAGGCCCGACTGCTATCGCCCACATTCCGCAACCGGCAGTTTTCCGGCCTGTTCCTTGACCAGTCGTTTCTGGCCGGGCTTGGCAACTACCTGCGGGTGGAAATTCTCTGGGAAGTCGGGCTGGCGCCGCACCATAAAGCCTCACAGCTGAGCGATGAACAGCTGGAGGCGCTGTCCCACGCGCTGCTGGACATCCCGCGGCTGTCGTACAACACGCGCGGCATCGTAGATGAAAACAAGCATCACGGGGCGCTGTTCCGCTTTAAGGTCTTTCATCGGGCGGGGAAAAAGTGCGAACGGTGTGGCGGAATTATCGACAGGATGATGCTCTCTTCCAGACCTTTTTACTGGTGCCCGCACTGCCAGAAATAAAAGTAAAACGGTAACCCTTGGGTTACCGTTTTTAAGGTTTTCCCCCTCTCCCACAGGGAGAGGGCCGGGGTGAGGGCATCAGGCCGCACCCAACGTCTTTTAACGCTTCAGGTCAGACTTAAAATCACGCTGCTCGTAGCCGGTATACAGCTGACGAGGACGAGCGATTTTCATGCCTTCGCTGTGCATTTCGTTCCAGTGCGCAATCCAGCCTACGGTACGAGCCATGGCGAAGATGACGGTGAACATGGAAGACGGAATGCCCATCGCTTTCAGAATAATGCCAGAGTAGAAATCGACGTTCGGGTAGAGTTTCTTCTCGATGAAGTACGGGTCGTTTAGCGCGATGTGTTCCAGCTCCATCGCCACTTCCAGCAGGTCATCTTTGGTACCCAGCTCTTTCAGCACTTCATGGCAGGTCTCACGCATCACGGTGGCGCGCGGGTCGTAGTTTTTGTAAACACGGTGACCGAAGCCCATCAGGCGGAAGGAGTCATTCTTGTCTTTCGCACGACGCACGAACTCAGGAATGTGTTCAACGGTGCTGATCTCTTCCAGCATCTTCAGTGCCGCTTCGTTCGCACCACCGTGCGCCGGTCCCCACAGGGAGGCGATGCCCGCAGCGATACAGGCGAACGGGTTCGCGCCTGAAGAGCCCGCGGTACGGACGGT
The DNA here is from genome assembly GCF_057224565.1 of Enterobacter sp. 3U4. Lineage (NCBI taxonomy): Bacteria > Pseudomonadati > Pseudomonadota > Gammaproteobacteria > Enterobacterales > Enterobacteriaceae > Enterobacter > Enterobacter sp. 3U4. Next base: position 2,626,110 of record NZ_CP136665.1, on the reverse strand, counting down.
AGAGGTAGAGGCGTTCTGTTCGTGGTCAGCGTGCAGGATCAGAATACGGTCCATCGCGCGCTCCAGCACAGGGTTCACTTCATACTCTTCGCACGGCGTGGAGAACATCATGCGCAGGAAGTTACCCGCGTAGGAGAGGTCGTTGCGCGGATACACAAACGGCTGGCCGATGGAGTATTTGTAGCACATGGCCGCCATGGTAGGCATTTTGGACAGCAGACGGTAAGCGGCGATTTCACGGTGACGCGGGTTATTCACGTCAAGGGAATCGTGGTAGAACGCTGCCAGCGCACCGGTAATACCGCACATCACCGCCATTGGGTGAGAGTCACGACGGAACGCATGGAACAGACGGGTAATCTGCTCATGGATCATGGTGTGACGGGTCACGGTGGTTTTAAATTCATCGAACTGGGCCTGCGTCGGTTTTTCGCCGTTCAGCAGGATGTAGCACACTTCCAGATAGTTGGATTCGGTGGCTAACTGATCGATAGGGAAGCCGCGATGGAGCAGGATACCTTCGTCACCGTCGATAAAGGTGATTTTGGATTCGCAAGATGCGGTAGAGGTAAATCCAGGGTCAAAGGTAAACATCCCTTTGGAACCCAGCGTACGGATATCAATAACATCCTGACCGAGCGTGCCTTTTAGCACATCCAGTTCAATAGCAGTGTCACCATTTAGGGTGAGCGTTGCCTTTGTATCAGCCATTTACGGTCTCCTTAGCGCCTTATGCTTAAGACTGCGCTTCACCGGATTTGCTTTCAGCTGTAAATCACCGTTACCAGATTGTTATTTGGCTTACCGCTCAGCTCACGAGGACAAACCAGGGTACAGAGCTATGGCGCCTTGCAGGTAAACAAATGAAATATCAGTGAAACAACAGCAAATCAGCGTTTTTGCAGTCCGAATTATTCAAACCTGTATATCACTAATAACTGTCCTGATAACTTCGGTCAATACCATCACACTGTTACATAACTATTTGTCAGGTGAAAGTGAGACCTCATAACTTTTGCGCATTATATGCCTTTTCTGATGACGTTTGTAACAATATTGTTTAACATTTGTCAAATCAGATGATTAAAAATTAAAAAGATGTTGTTATCGTGACCCTGATCACTGTTCCAGAGAAAACCCGACAAACTGTATGTAGGTTAATTGTAATGATTTTGTGAACGGCCTATACTGCCGCCAGGTCTCCGGAACACCCTGCAATCCCGAGCCACCCAGCGTTGTAACGTGTCGTTTTAGCATCTGGAAGCAATGTTTTGCATGACGCGCAGTTATAGAAAAGGAACGCTGCTTGACCCGCATCGCAGTCCGGAGGAAGGAAACAATAAGAACAGCATGTGGGCGTTATTCATGATAAGAAATGTGAAAAAACAAAGACCTGTCAATCTGGATCTGAAAACGATCCGGTTCCCTGTAACAGCAATAGCGTCCATTCTGCACCGTGTGTCCGGTGTGATTACGTTTGTGGCGGTCGGTATTCTGTTGTGGTTACTGGGCACCAGCCTCTCTTCCCCTGAAGGATTCCTCCAGGCCTCTGCCATCATGAACAGCTTCTTCGTGAAATTCATCATGTGGGGCATTCTTACCGCGCTGGCGTACCACGTCGTCGTGGGTGTTCGCCATATGCTGATGGACTTTGGCTACCTGGAAGAGACTTTCGAAGCCGGGAAACGCTCCGCTAACATTTCATTTGTGATTACTGTCGTGCTTTCACTTCTCGCAGGAGTTCTCGTATGGTAAGCAACGCCTCCGCATTAGGACGCAACGGCGTACATGACTTCATCCTGGTCCGTGCTACCGCCATCGTTCTCACCCTTTACATCATCTATATGATCGGTTTCTTTGCGACCAGCGGCACGCTGACGTGGGAAATCTGGAGTGGGTTCTTCGGATCCGCCTTCACCAAAGTGTTCACCCTGCTGGCCCTGTTCTCCATCCTTATTCATGCCTGGATTGGCATGTGGCAGGTGTTGACCGATTACGTTAAACCGCTGGCGATTCGCCTCCCACTGCAGCTGGCCATTGTCGTTGCACTGGTGGTTTACGTTATTTATGGATTCGTTGTGGTGTGGGGTGTGTAATGAAACTGCCAGTCAGAGAATTTGATGCTGTTGTGATTGGTGCCGGTGGCGCAGGTATGCGTGCCGCACTGCAAATTTCCCAGAGCGGCCAAACCTGTGCGCTGCTCTCTAAAGTTTTCCCGACCCGTTCCCACACTGTGTCTGCGCAGGGCGGTATCACCGTTGCGCTGGGTAACTCCCATGAAGATAACTGGGAATGGCACATGTACGACACGGTAAAAGGTTCCGATTACATCGGCGACCAGGATGCCATCGAATATATGTGTAAAACCGGCCCCGAAGCGATTCTGGAGCTGGACCATATGGGTCTGCCGTTCTCCCGTCTGGAAAATGGCACTATCTATCAGCGTCCGTTTGGCGGCCAGTCGAAAAACTTCGGCGGCGAGCAGGCGGCACGTACCGCGGCGGCGGCTGACCGTACCGGTCACGCGCTGCTGCACACCCTGTATCAGCAGAACCTGAAAAACCACACCACCATCTTCTCCGAGTGGTATGCGCTGGATCTGGTGAAAAACGCCGATGGCGCAGTTGTAGGCTGTACCGCGCTGTGCATCGAAACCGGTGAAGTGGTCTACTTCAAAGCCCGCGCTACCGTGCTGGCGACCGGCGGTGCAGGCCGTATCTATCAGTCCACCACCAACGCCCACATCAACACCGGTGACGGTGTCGGTATGGCTATCCGCGCGGGCGTGCCGGTGCAGGATATGGAAATGTGGCAGTTCCACCCAACCGGTATCGCCGGCGCGGGCGTTCTGGTGACGGAAGGCTGCCGCGGTGAAGGTGGTTACCTGCTGAACAAGCACGGCGAGCGCTTCATGGAGCGTTATGCCCCGAATGCGAAAGACCTGGCGGGTCGTGACGTGGTGGCGCGTTCCATCATGATCGAAATCCGTGAAGGCCGCGGCTGCGACGGCCCATGGGGTCCACACGCGAAGCTGAAACTCGACCATCTGGGTAAAGAGGTTCTGGAATCCCGTCTGCCGGGCATCCTGGAACTGTCCCGCACATTTGCACACGTCGATCCGGTGAAAGAGCCGATTCCGGTTATCCCAACCTGCCACTACATGATGGGCGGTATTCCGACCAAAGTGACCGGTCAGGCGCTGACCGTGAACGAGCAGGGCGAAGATGTGGTCATTCCTGGCCTGTTCGCGGTAGGCGAAATTGCCTGCGTATCCGTACACGGCGCTAACCGTCTGGGCGGCAACTCCCTGCTGGACCTGGTGGTGTTTGGTCGCGCGGTGGGTCTGCATCTGCAGGAATCCATTGCCGAGCAGGGCGCGCTGCGTGACGCAACCGACGACGAAATCGATGCCTCTCTTGAGCGCCTCAACCGCTGGAACGGCAACCGTAACGGCGAAGATCCGGTGGAAATCCGCAAAGCGCTGCAGGAATGCATGCAGCACAACTTCTCGGTATTCCGTGAAGGCGACGCGATGGCCAAAGGTCTTGAGCAGCTGAAAGCGATCCGCGAGCGTCTGAAAAATGCCCGTCTGGACGACACTTCCAGCGAGTTCAACACCCAGCGCGTTGAGTGCCTGGAGCTGGATAACCTGATGGAAACCGCGTTCGCGACCGCGATGTCGGCAAACTTCCGTACCGAAAGCCGTGGCGCGCATAGCCGCTTCGACTTCCCGGATCGTGATGACGAAAACTGGCTGTGCCATTCCCTGTATCTGCCAGAGTCGGAAACCATGACGCGTCGTAGCGTCAACATGGAACCGAAACTGCGTCCGGCGTTCCCGCCGAAGATTCGTACTTACTAATGCGGAGACAGGATAATGAAACTCGAATTCTCAGTTTATCGTTATAACCCGGATGTTGATGACGCTCCGCGCATGCAGGACTACACCCTGGAAGCGGAAGAAGGTCGCGACATGATGCTGCTGGATGCGTTAATCCAGCTGAAAGAAAAAGATCCAACCCTGTCGTTCCGCCGCTCCTGCCGTGAAGGGGTTTGTGGCTCTGACGGTGTGAACATGAACGGCAAAAATGGCCTGGCCTGCATCACGCCAATTTCAGCGCTGCAGCGTCCTGGTCAGAAAATTGTTATCCGTCCTCTGCCAGGCCTGCCGGTCGTGCGTGATTTGGTGGTAGACATGGGGCAATTCTATGCACAATATGAGAAGATTAAGCCTTACTTATTGAATAATGGGCAAAATCCACCCGCTCGCGAGCACTTACAGTCTCCTGAGCAGCGTGAAAAACTCGATGGGCTGTACGAGTGTATTCTCTGCGCATGCTGTTCAACGTCCTGCCCGTCGTTCTGGTGGAACCCGGACAAGTTTATCGGCCCGGCCGGTCTGCTGGCTGCCTATCGCTTCCTGATCGATAGCCGCGACACCGAAACCGACAGCCGTCTGGAAGGACTGAGTGACGCTTTCAGCGTATTCCGCTGCCATAGCATCATGAACTGCGTCAGTGTGTGTCCGAAGGGGCTGAACCCGACGCGCGCCATCGGCCATATTAAGTCGATGCTGCTGCAGCGCAGTGCGTAAGTAGTGAGAGGGGGGCGCTGTTCCCCTCACCCTAACCCTCTCCCAAAGGGAGAGGGAACAGATTGCAGGAAATCTTTAAAAACTGCCGACGACCTTCCCCCTCTCCCCACGGGAGAGGGTCGGGGTGAGGGGAAACCCTTAAGACAGTTTCTAAAGGTTCCTTCGCGGGCCAAATGAAAAGAGCTCGCAGGTGAACCCCGGCACGTACACGTGGTGTGCGTGGTAGTTTCTACGGCGAAAGTAAGCATAAAAATGCTTAAGGGATCACGATGCAGAACGGCGCAATGAAAGCCTGGCTGGACTCTTCTTTCCTTTCTGGTGCGAACCAGAGCTGGATAGAACAGCTCTATGAAGACTTCTTAACCGATCCTGACTCAGTGGACGCAAACTGGCGTTCCATGTTCCAGCAGTTGCCTGGCACAGGGGTCAAACCGGATCAATTCCATTCCAAAACACGTGATTATTTCCGTCGTCTGGCGAAGGATGCCTCACGTTACTCTTCTGCGATTTCCGACCCTGACACCAATGCGAAGCAGGTTAAAGTCCTGCAGCTTATCAACGCTTATCGCTTCCGCGGTCACCAGCATGCGAATCTCGATCCGCTGGGACTGTGGAAACAAGACCGTGTGGCCGATCTCGATCCGGCGTATCACGATCTGACCGAGGCCGATTTCCAGGAAAGCTTTAACGTAGGTTCCTTTGCCATCGGCAAAGACACGATGAAGCTGGGCGATCTGATTGACGCGCTCAAGCAAACCTACTGCGGCTCCATCGGCGCGGAATACATGCACATTACCTCTACAGAAGAGAAGCGCTGGATCCAGCAGCGCATCGAATCCGTAGCGGGCCACGCGACCTTCTCGGCTGACGAGAAAAAACGCTTCCTGAACGAACTGACCGCAGCGGAAGGGCTTGAGCGCTATCTGGGCGCGAAATTCCCGGGCGCAAAACGCTTCTCGCTGGAAGGCGGCGACGCGCTGGTGCCGATGCTGAAAGAGCTGATTCGTCACGCAGGCAAGAGCGGCACCCGTGAAGTGGTGCTGGGTATGGCGCACCGCGGTCGTCTGAACGTGCTGGTCAACGTGCTGGGTAAAAAACCGCAGGACCTGTTCGACGAGTTCGCGGGCAAACATAAAGAACACCTCGGCACCGGCGACGTGAAGTACCACATGGGCTTCTCGTCGGATATCGAAACCGAAGGCGGTCTGGTTCACCTGGCGCTGGCGTTTAACCCGTCACACCTGGAAATCGTCAGCCCGGTGGTTATCGGTTCCGTGCGCGCGCGTCTGGATCGTCTGGACGAGCCGAGCAGCAATAAAGTGCTGCCAATCACCATCCACGGTGATGCGGCGGTAACAGGGCAGGGCGTGGTTCAGGAAACCCTGAACATGTCGAAAGCGCGTGGTTACGAAGTGGGCGGTACCGTTCGCATCGTGATCAACAACCAGGTGGGCTTCACCACCTCTAACCCGCTGGATGCACGTTCTACCCCGTACTGCACCGACATCGGTAAGATGGTGCAGGCGCCGATCTTCCACGTTAACGCGGATGACCCGGAAGCCGTGGCTTTCGTTACCCGTCTGGCGCTGGACTTCCGTAATACCTTTAAACGCGATGTGTTCATTGACCTCTTCTGCTACCGCCGTCACGGCCACAACGAAGCGGATGAGCCAAGTGCAACCCAGCCGCTGATGTATCAGAAAATCAAAAAGCATCCGACCCCGCGCAAAATCTATGCTGACAAGCTGGAGAGCGACAAAGTGACGACGCTGGAAGATGCGACCGAAATGGTCAACCTCTACCGCGACGCGCTGGATGCGGGTGAATGCGTGGTGAAAGAGCTGCGTCCGATGAACATGCACTCCTTTACCTGGTCGCCGTACCTCAACCACGAGTGGGATGAGAGCTACCCGAACAAGGTTGAGATGAAGCGCCTGCAGGAGCTGGCTAAACGCATCAGCACCGTACCGGACGCTATCGAGATGCAGTCTCGCGTGCAGAAAATCTACGCTGACCGTCAGTCCATGGCGGCAGGCGAGAAGCTGTTCGACTGGGGCGGCGCGGAAACGCTGGCTTACGCAACGCTGGTTGACGAAGGCATTCCGGTTCGTCTTTCCGGTGAAGATGCGGGCCGTGGGACCTTCTTCCACCGTCACGCGGTTGTTCACAACCAGTCCAACGGTTCAACCTACACCCCGCTGCAGCACGTGCACAACGGGCAGGGCCAGTTCAAGGTCTGGGACTCCGTGCTGTCTGAAGAAGCGGTACTGGCCTTCGAATACGGCTACGCCACGGCTGAACCACGCACCCTGACCATCTGGGAAGCGCAGTTCGGTGACTTCGCCAACGGCGCTCAGGTGGTTATTGACCAGTTCATCTCCTCCGGCGAGCAAAAGTGGGGCCGTATGTGTGGCCTGGTAATGCTGCTGCCGCACGGTTATGAAGGCCAGGGTCCGGAGCACTCCTCCGCGCGTCTGGAACGTTATCTGCAGCTCTGCGCCGAGCAGAACATGCAGGTCTGCGTGCCGTCCACTCCGGCTCAGGTCTACCACATGCTGCGTCGTCAGGCGCTGCGCGGTATGCGCCGTCCGCTGGTGGTGATGTCGCCGAAATCCTTGCTGCGTCATCCGCTGGCGGTGTCCAGCCTGGAAGAACTGGCGAACGGTACTTTCCAGCCGGCCATCGGTGAAATTGACGAGCTGGATCCGCAGGCCGTGAAGCGTGTGGTGATGTGTTCTGGTAAGGTTTATTACGACCTGCTGGAACAGCGCCGCAAGAACGATCAGAAAGATGTCGCCATCGTGCGTATCGAACAGCTTTATCCGTTCCCGCATCAGGCGATGCAGGAAGTGCTGAAACAATATGCTCACGTACATGATTTTGTCTGGTGCCAGGAAGAGCCGCTCAACCAGGGCGCATGGTACTGCAGCCAGCATCATTTCCGTGAAGTGATTCCATTTGGGTCAGCCCTGCGCTATGCAGGTCGCCCGGCCTCCGCCTCTCCGGCGGTAGGGTATATGTCCGTTCACCAGAAGCAGCAACAAGATCTGGTCAATGACGCGCTGAACGTCGATTAATTAAAGGATACAAAATGAGTAGCGTAGATATTCTTGTTCCCGACCTGCCTGAATCCGTAGCAGATGCGACCGTCGCTACCTGGCACAAAAAACCAGGCGATGCCGTTAAGCGCGATGAAGTGCTGGTAGAAATCGAAACTGACAAAGTGGTACTGGAAGTACCGGCTTCGGCGGATGGCGTTCTGGACGCGGTGCTGGAAGATGAAGGTACCACCGTCACCTCTCGTCAGATCCTGGGTCGCCTGCGTGAAGGCAACAGCGCGGGCAAAGAGTCCAGCGCGAAGTCTGAAGAGAAAGCCTCTACGCCGGCTCAGCGCCAGCAGGCTTCTCTGGAAGAACAGTCTAACGACGCCCTCAGCCCGGCGATCCGTCGCCTGCTGGCTGAACACAGCCTCGACCCGGCAGCCATTAAAGGCACCGGTGTAGGCGGACGTCTGACCCGTGAAGACATCGACAAACACCTGGCGAAAGCGCCTGCTCAGGCAGAAGCGAAAGCCCCTGCGGCAGCACCAGCAGCACAGCCTGCTCTGGGCGCCCGCAGCGAAAAACGCGTGCCAATGACTCGCCTTCGTAAGCGCGTGGCCGAGCGTCTGCTGGAAGCGAAAAACTCCACCGCGATGCTGACCACCTTCAACGAAGTGAACATGAAGCCAATCATGGACCTGCGTAAGCAGTACGGTGACGCGTTTGAAAAACGTCACGGTATCCGTCTGGGCTTTATGTCCTTCTACGTGAAGGCGGTGGTTGAAGCGCTGAAACGCTACCCGGAAGTGAACGCGTCCATCGATGGCGATGACGTGGTTTACCACAACTATTTCGACGTCAGCATGGCGGTTTCTACTCCACGTGGCCTGGTAACGCCGGTTCTGCGTGATGTGGATACCCTAGGTATGGCTGACATCGAGAAGAACATTAAAGAGCTGGCTGTTAAAGGCCGCGACGGCAAGCTGACCGTAGACGATCTGACCGGCGGTAACTTCACCATTACCAACGGCGGCGTATTCGGCTCGCTGATGTCTACCCCGATCATTAACCCGCCGCAGAGCGCGATCCTGGGTATGCATGCCATTAAAGATCGCCCGATGGCGGTAGACGGTAAAGTTGAGATCCTGCCAATGATGTATCTGGCGCTCTCTTACGACCACCGCCTGATCGACGGCCGCGAGTCCGTGGGCTTCCTGGTAGCGATTAAAGAGCTGCTGGAAGATCCAACGCGTCTGCTGCTGGACGTCTAGTGTCGATTTAGCATCACCTGCCCTGTAGGCCGGATAAGCGTAGCGCCATCCGGCACACAGACTGCGCCGGTCTACAGGTTTGAAGATAACGATTACCCTGAGGGATGGATAGAACACATGAACTTACATGAATATCAGGCCAAACAGCTGTTTGCCCGGTATGGCTTACCGGCTCCGGTGGGTTATGCCTGTACTACCCCGCGTGAAGCAGAAGAAGCTGCATCTAAAATCGGTGCCGGCCCGTGGGTAGTTAAGTGTCAGGTTCACGCTGGTGGCCGTGGTAAAGCGGGCGGTGTGAAGGTTGTTAAGAGCAAAGAAGAGATTCGTGCGTTTGCTGAACATTGGCTCGGCAAGCGTCTGGTAACGTACCAGACGGACGCGAACGGCCAGCCGGTTAACCAGATCCTGGTGGAAGCGGCGACCGACATCGCGAAAGAACTGTACCTGGGCGCGGTTGTTGACCGTAGCTCTCGTCGCGTGGTGTTCATGGCGTCTACCGAAGGCGGCGTGGAAATCGAAAAAGTGGCGGAAGAAACTCCTCACCTGATTCACAAAGTGGCTATCGATCCGCTGGCGGGCCCAATGCCTTACCAGGGTCGCGAGCTGGCGTTCAAGCTGGGCCTGGAAGGCAAGCTGGTTCAGCAGTTCACCAAGATCTTCATGGGTCTGGCGAACATCTTCCTGGAACGCGATCTGGCGCTGATCGAGATCAACCCGCTGGTGATTACCACCCAGGGCGACCTGATCTGCCTTGACGGTAAGCTGGGCGCTGACGGTAACGCGCTGTTCCGCCAGTCCGATCTGCGCGAAATGCGCGACCAGTCTCAGGAAGACCCGCGTGAAGCGCAGGCTGCACAGTGGGAGCTGAACTACGTGGCGCTGGACGGTAACATCGGCTGTATGGTTAACGGTGCGGGCCTGGCAATGGGCACCATGGACATCGTTAAGCTGCACGGCGGTGAGCCAGCAAACTTCCTCGACGTAGGCGGTGGCGCAACCAAAGAGCGCGTAACCGAAGCGTTCAAAATCATCCTGTCTGACGACAACGTAAAAGCTGTTCTGGTGAACATCTTCGGCGGTATCGTCCGTTGCGACCTGATTGCCGACGGTATCATCGGTGCGGTAGAAGAAGTGGGTGTTAACGTTCCGGTGGTTGTACGTCTGGAAGGTAACAACGCTGAACTCGGCGCGAAAAAACTGGCTGACAGCGGCCTGAATATTATTGCAGCGAAAAGTCTGACGGATGCAGCTCAGCAGGTTGTTGCCGCAGTGGAGGGGAAATAATGTCAGTTTTAATTAATAAAGATACCAAGGTTATCTGCCAGGGCTTCACCGGTAGCCAGGGGACTTTCCACTCCGAACAGGCAATTGCCTATGGTACGCAGATGGTTGGCGGCGTAACGCCAGGTAAAGGCGGCACCACGCATCTGGGCCTGCCGGTGTTCAACACCGTGCGTGAAGCCGTAGAAGCGACCGGCGCAACCGCGACCGTGATCTACGTTCCGGCTCCGTTCTGCAAAGACTCTATTCTGGAAGCGATCGACGCAGGCATCAAACTGATCATCACCATCACAGAAGGCATCCCGACGCTGGATATGCTGACCGTGAAGGTGAAGCTGGATGAAGCAGGCGTGCGTATGATCGGCCCGAACTGCCCAGGCGTTATCACCCCGGGCGAATGTAAAATCGGCATCATGCCGGGCCACATTCACAAGCCGGGTAAAGTGGGCATCGTGTCCCGTTCCGGTACCCTGACCTATGAAGCGGTTAAGCAGACCACCGACTACGGTTTCGGCCAGTCCACCTGCGTGGGCATCGGCGGTGACCCGATCCCGGGCTCTAACTTCATCGACATCCTGAAGCTGTTCCAGGAAGATCCACAGACCGAAGCGATCGTGATGATCGGTGAGATCGGTGGTAGCGCGGAAGAAGAAGCGGCTGCTTACATCAAAGAACACGTGACCAAGCCAGTTGTGGGTTACATCGCGGGTGTGACTGCGCCGAAAGGCAAGCGTATGGGTCACGCAGGCGCGATCATCGCTGGTGGTAAGGGTACGGCTGATGAGAAATTCGCAGCGCTGGAAGCCGCAGGCGTGAAAACCGTTCGCAGCCTGGCGGATATCGGCGAAGCACTGAAATCCATCATTAAGTAAGTCCTCTCTGCTCCCCGAAAGGGGGGCGTTGCAGTATAAAAATGTCCGTTTCGACATGGTTGGCCGCTGTAAAGCGGCCTTTTTTATTGCCTGCGTTTGGCGACAAGCGTGAACTTGTAATCGTCGGTATTGAACACGTTGCGGCTGTATTCAAAAACACGTCCGTCCTTCAGAAACCCGCGGGAGACTTTTTCCAGGATCGGCTTCGCCGGATCGAGCGACAGCGCGGCGATCGCTTCCTCTGACGGCATGATCGGCACCAGCTCCTGCTCGCTGCGATCGATAACCAGCTTTTTGATCTGCTCAATGTAGTGGTATTTCGAATTCTCCATCACTTCCCAGGTGAGGTCGGGGAACATCGCCAGCGGCATCCACGTTTCTTCCAGATTCACCGGTTTTTGTTTGATAAAGCGGACGCGTTTGACGTGCCAGACTTTATCGTCCGGGTTGATCGCCAGCCTTGCGGCGAGCCTCTCATCGGCTTTCACCACTTCGAAGACGCTGACGTCGCTGTGGGTATCCACGTTCCGGTCCGCCAGTTTTTCGTAAAAACCGGTGAGCTGGTAAATGTCGTAGTTAACGCGCTCTTCTTTTACGTAGGTGCCGCTGCCCTGAATGCTCTCGACGATCTGTTCTTCCGTAAGCAGCTTCAGCGCTTGTCTCACCGTTACACGGCTAACGTTGAACGCCTCCTGAAGGCTGGATTCCGTCGGTAACGCATCGCCGGGTTTTAACTCACCCGCGTTGATTTTCTCGCGAAGCGCATCGGCTATCTGCCGGTACATCGGTTTGTTACCCATAGAATCTGCCTTTCTAATACCTTTTCACGGAATTATGCCTTCAGCTTAAAATTTGTAAATAAGACAAATTAAATACAAATATGCGTCATTAGTGAAAGTGATCACATACATGTATTGTATTGCCTGACACAATTGCCGCCAGACAATTACAACTTACGTGTGAGGATCTTATGAACCTGACGACTCTGACCCACACCAGTGCTGTCTGCGTGCAGGCGCACTATGCCAGCCGTGATGAGGCCATTCGCCAGCTTACGATGCGGCTGGTGGCGCTGGGCAAAATTACCGATGGCGATGCATTTCTGGCGGAAGTCTACCGTCGTGAATCACTGGGGCCGACCGCGCTGGGTGAAGGGCTGGCTGTCCCGCATGGTAAATCGAGCGCGGTGAACGAAGCGGCTTTTGCGGTTGCTACGCTGTGCGAACCGCTGGAGTGGGAGGGGGTGGACGGCCCTGAACAGGTAGAGCTGATCGTCCTGCTTGCCATCCCGCCAGCTGAAGCGGGATCCACGCATATCCAGGTGCTGACGGCGCTGACGTCTCGCCTGGCCGATGATGCCCTCCGGGAACGCGTTATGGTTGCAGAGACGGCAGAGGATCTGCTTGATGCGCTGAACGGTGTCTCCAGGGAAGACGAGGCTGATACGCTGGTGAATGCACCAACCGTCGTGTGCGTCACCGCCTGTCCGGCCGGGATCGCGCATACCTATATGGCCGCAGAGTACTTGGAAAAAGCGGGACGTAAGCTCGGCGTCAACGTGGCGGTCGAAAAGCAGGGGGCGAACGGCATTGAAGGGCGCATTACTGCCGAGCAGTTGCAGGAGGCAAAAGCGTGTATTTTTGCCGCAGAAGTGGCGATCAAAGAGAGCGAGCGCTTTCAGAGGATCCCCGCTATTTCCGTGCCCGTCGCGGAACCCCTGCGCCATGCAGAAGCGCTTATTGAGCGCGCGCTGGCACTGAAGCCTTCTACCGATGCGCGCCATGCACAGGCCGATACCGAAACGAAAAAGAGCGTTAAAACTGAACTCAAGCAGGCGCTTCTCAGCGGCATTTCTTTTGCGGTGCCGCTGATCGTCGCCGGCGGTACGGTGCTGGCCGTATCGGTACTGCTGGCGCAAATCTTTGGCCTGCAGCACCTGTTTGACCAGGAAAACTCGTGGCTGTGGATGTATCGCAAGCTTGGCGGCGGCATGCTCGGCATTTTGATGGTGCCTGTTCTGGCAGCCTACACCGCCTACTCGCTGGCGGACAAACCCGCGCTGACGCCGGGCTTTGCGGCCGGTCTTGCTGCCAACATGATCGGCTCCGGTTTTCTCGGCGCTATCGTCGGCGGGCTTATCGCGGGCTATCTGATGCGCTGGGTGAAAAACCACATCCGGCTCAGTAGCCGCTACAACGGCTTTCTGACTTTTTATCTCTATCCGGTAATTGGCGTGCTGGGCGCGGGTAGCCTGATGCTGTTTGTGATCGGTGAGCCGGTGGCCTGGCTTAATGCTACGCTCACCGCCTGGCTTAATGGGCTATCCGGCGCGAATGCGCTGCTTCTGGGAGCGATTCTCGGGTTTATGTGCTCATTCGATTTGGGTGGCCCGGTCAACAAAGCCTCTTACGCGTTCTGTCTGGGAGCGATGGCGAACGGGGTATACGGTCCCTATGCCATCTTTGCCTCCGTCAAAATGGTGTCGGCCTTTACCGTTACGGCGTCAACGTTGCTCGCACCGAAACTGTTTAAACCGTTTGAAATTGAAACCGGTAAATCCACCTGGCTGCTCGGCCTTGCGGGCATCACCGAAGGGGCGATTCCGATGGCGATTGAAGATCCGCTTCGCGTCATTGGTTCATTCGTGCTCGGCTCCATGGTAACAGGCGCGATTGTCGGCGCGATGGGGATCGGGTTGTCCACGCCGGGGGCCGGTATTTTCTCTCTCTTTTTACTTCACGATGCCGGGTTGGGCGGTGTGGTTGCGGCGGCGGGCTGGTTTGGCGCGGCGCTGGTGGGTACCGCTATCTCCACCTTTATTCTGCTGCTCTGGCGACGCCAGGCGGTGAAAAAGGGCAACTACGTCACTGAAGACGCCATACCGTAACAACGCACAAACAGGAAACGAAGATGAAAGCTGTATCTCGCGTTCATATCACGCCGCATATGCACTGGGACCGTGAGTGGTACTTCACCACCGAAGAGTCGCGTATTCTTCTGGTCAATAATATTGAAGAGATCCTGACCCGTCTGGAGCAGGATGATGAGTATAAATATTATGTCCTCGATGGACAGACGGCGGTGCTGGAGGATTATTTTGCCGTCGTGCCTGAAAATCGCTCGCGGGTGAAAGCGCTTGTGGAGCGCGGAAAGCTGATTATAGGCCCCTGGTATACCCAGACCGATACCACGATTGTCAGCGGCGAGTCGATTGTCCGCAACCTGATGTACGGCATTCGTGACTGTATGGCGTTCGGCGAGCCGATGAAGATCGGCTATCTGCCGGATTCGTTTGGCATGTCCAGCCAGCTTCCGCATATCTATAACGGATTTGGCATCACCCGCACGATGTTCTGGCGCGGCTGCTCGGAAAGACACGGAACCGATAAAACCGAATTTCTCTGGCAGAGCCAGGACGGCAGCGAAGTAACTGCGCAGGTACTGCCGCTGGGCTACGCGATTGGTAAGTACTTACCGGAGGACGAAGCGGGGCTGCGAAAACGGCTCGACAGCTATTTCGAGGTCCTTGAAAACGCCTCCGTCACCAAAGAGATTTTGCTGCCCAACGGTCACGACCAGATGCCGCTGCAGCAGAACATTTTCGCGGTGATGGATAAGCTTCGTGAAATCTATCCCCAGCGTCAATTTGTGATGAGTCGGTTCGAAGAGGTGTTTGATTATATCGACGCGCACCGCGATGAGCTGGCCACGCTAAAAGGGGAGTTTATCGACGGGAAATACATGCGCGTTCACCGGACCATCGGCTCCACGCGCATGGACATTAAAATCGCCCATGCCCGTATTGAGAACAAAATTGTCAATATCCTCGAGCCGCTGGCGGCGCTTGCCTGGACGCTGGGCTTCGACTACCACCACGGCCTGCTGGAGAAGATGTGGAAAGAGATCCTCAAAAACCACGCTCATGACAGCATAGGCTGCTGCTGCAGCGACAAGGTGCATCGCGAGATTGTTTCCCGCTTTGAACTGGCTGAGGATATGGCTGACAACCTGGTGCGTTTCTATATGCGCAAGATTGTTGACAACATGCCGCAAAGCGACGCCGATAAGCTGGTGATGTTCAACCTGATGCCCTGGCCGCGTGAAGAGGTAATGAACACCACGATTCGGCTGCGCGCCAGCCAGTTCCGACTGCGCGATGAAAAAGGCAATGAGATCCCGTATTTCATCCGCAGCGCGCGCGAGCTCGACCCCGGCCTTATTGACCGGCAGATTGTTCACTACGGTAATTACGAACCGTTTATGGAGTTTGATATTCAGCTCAGCCAGATACTGCCGTCGATGGGCTATCGCACATTGTTTATCGAACCAAACGTGGCCGGGAAGATGCTTTCTGCGGTGAAAAACACCGAATCCTTACTTGAAAATGCCTTCTGGCAGATTGACTTAAATGACGACGGCACGCTGCGCCTGCGCGATAAAGAAACCGGGCTTATTTATGACCGCGTGCTGGAAATCGAAGATAGTTCGGATGATGGCGACGAGTACGACTACTCACCTTCTCGGGAAGAGTGGAGACTCACTTCAGCGCAGGGCGAACATGAGGTTGAGGTCACGCACGAAGGCTGGCAGAGCAGGGCGGCTATCCGCCATCGAATCGCCGTTCCGGCAAATCTGGCCGAACGCGCGGCGCGCCAGCGAAACGGCTTACTCAACGTGGAGTTTGACGTCACGCTCAGCCATAACAGCAGGCGCATTGATGTGGCCGTCTGTCTGGATAACCAGGCTAACGACCACCGCGTTCGCGTGCTGATCCCAACGCCGTTTACGACAGAGGAAGTGTTAGCGGATACGCAGTTTGGCGCGATCTCTCGCCCGGTGCAGGACCCGGCGATGCAAAACTGGCAGGAGGAGGGCTGGAAAGAAGCGCCGGTTCCCGTCTGGAATTTACTCAACTATGCCGTTCTGCAGGAAAAACGAAACGGACTTGCGTTATTCACCGAGGGGCTGCGTGAGTTTGAAGTGGTGGGTGATGACAAAAAAGCATTCGCCTTAACCTTGTTGCGCGGCGTGGGCCTTCTCGGGAAAGAAGATTTGCTGTTGCGTCCTGGTAGACCTTCGGGGATCAAAATACCTGTTCCTGACTCTCAGCTGTGCGGGCCATTAACCTGTCGCTTTAGCCTCTTCAGCTTCAGCGGCACGCCGGAAAACGCGGGTGTCGCGCAGCAGGCTAAATCGTGGTTAACGCCGGTGCAGTGTTATAACAAGATCCCCTGGGATGCAATGAAGCTGAATCGCGCGTCGTTGACCACGCCGGAAAGTTACAGCCTGTTAGCGCTTTCGCCAACGGGATGCGTACTCAGTGCGCTCAAAAAAGCGGAAGACCGTGATGAGCTGATTCTTCGTCTGTTCAACCCTTCACAGTCCAGCGCATGTGACGCGACGCTATCCGTGAATCCGGCGGTGAAGCGGTGCTGCGAAACGGACATGAATGAACGGCTGATGGACCACGGTGAAGAAGAGGGGATAGCCGGGGTATTCAGGCCGGGGCAGTCGCGAACCTTTAGTATTCTTATCGTTTGAGTACCGTGATAAGAAAAGGCTGCATCCAGGGCAGCCTTTTTTCATTAAATAGTCACACAGCGGTGTTAACTTATGAGGTGTTAAAAGTAAATTAAATGTAATTTCGAAGGGTTGCATAAATACAATGGAAAAATAACCTGGCCCGACTACGCTTTATGGTTTGTTCCTCGTTGAAATGTTGCTTTCTTTGGCGTTAATTAAAATCACTTCTGTTTATATTTTTTTCCGTCTTCGATAACCAATCTCATCTTTGTATGCACATGTCGTTAACATGGTTTTTACCATTCTCACCATCATTAAACATGGTTAACATCGGCGATCGTTTTTGATTTAAATCAATGTTTAATCCTTGGAAAAAGGCGATGAAAAGCGCTAAATTGTCCCGGATCAAAATGGCCGAAAAGTGGTAATTTTGCTATAAATTGATCGCCGTCGAAAAACGTAAATGTGATTCAATAAAAACCTGTTTATTGTAAGGGTTTTGCAGCGTATTATATTTGCGGGATCAATTTGAGTTTTTTATTAACGTATTTGTAACCTCACGTCATCGTTTTTATCCTCCTTCAGGGTAATAACGACGACAAGGATGCGAATAATTTGTATTGGGGCATGCGTGTGGATCTCTTTCTGACGGGGTTCACTCTCGGAGTCTTCATGCGATGAGCAAGGAGTCATGATGTTAGATATAGTCGAACTGTCGCGCTTACAGTTTGCCTTGACCGCGATGTACCACTTCCTGTTTGTGCCACTGACGCTGGGTATGGCGTTCCTGCTGGCCATTATGGAAACGGTATACGTTCTCTCCGGCAAACAGATTTATAAAGATATGACCAAGTTCTGGGGCAAGTTGTTTGGTATCAACTTCGCACTGGGCGTGGCAACCGGTCTGACTATGGAGTTCCAGTTCGGGACTAACTGGTCTTACTATTCCCACTATGTAGGGGATATCTTCGGTGCGCCGCTGGCCATTGAAGGTCTGATGGCATTCTTCCTCGAATCCACCTTTGTAGGTCTGTTCTTCTTCGGTTGGGACCGTCTGGGTAAAGTCCAGCATATGGCGGTGACCTGGCTGGTGGCATTAGGTTCGAACCTGTCCGCGCTGTGGATCCTGGTGGCGAACGGCTGGATGCAGAACCCTATCGCGTCTGATTTCAACTTCGAAACCATGCGTATGGAGATGGTCAGCTTTGCCGAGCTGGTCCTGAACCCGGTTGCGCAGGTTAAATTCGTTCACACCGTGGCTTCTGGCTACGTGTGCGGCGCGATGTTTGTACTGGGCATCAGTTCTTACTACATGCTGCGCGGTCGAGACTTCGCGTTTGCTAAGCGCTCCTTTGCTATCGCTGCAAGCTTCGGTATGGCTGCAATCCTCTCTGTTATCGTTCTGGGTGATGAATCCGGTTACGAAATGGGTGACGTGCAGAAAACCAAACTGGCCGCCATCGAGGCCGAATGGGAAACCCAGCCGGCACCAGCTGCCTTTACGCTGTTCGGTATTCCGGATCAGGACGCACAGGAAAACCGCTTCGCTATTCAGATCCCTTACGCGCTGGGTATCATCGCCACCCGTTCTGTTGATAAGCAGGTGACGGGTCTGAAAGAGCTGATGGTTCAGCACGAAGAGCGTATCCGTAACGGTATGAAAGCCTACTCGCTGCTGGAACAGCTGCGTGCCGGTTCTACCGACCAGGCCGTTCGCGACCAGTTCAACAACGTGAAGAAAGATCTGGGTTACGGTCTGCTGCTGAAGCGTTATACCCCGAACGTGTCTGATGCGACAGAAGCGCAGATCCAGATGGCAACCAAAGACTCGATTCCACGCGTTGCGCCTCTGTACTTCGCATTCCGTATCATGGTGGGCTGCGGCATCATCATGCTGCTGATCATTGCGGCGTCCTTCTGGTCCGTGATTCGCAACCGCATCGGCGAGAAAAAGTGGCTGTTGCGCACTGCGCTGTACGGTATTCCACTGCCGTGGATCGCAATCGAATCCGGCTGGTTTGTAGCGGAGTATGGCCGTCAGCCATGGGCGATCGGTGAGGTGCTGCCAACGGCGGTAGCGAACTCGTCCCTGACCGCAGGCGACCTGATCTTCTCCATGCTGCTGATTTGTGGTCTGTACACCCTGTTCCTGGTGGCTGAACTGTTCCTGATGTTCAAGTTCGCGCGCCTTGGCCCAAGCAGCCTGAAAACCGGTCGCTATCACTACGAGCAGTCCACTGCGACTACTCAGCCGGCACGCTAAGACAGGAGTCATCAAATGATCGATTATGAAGTATTGCGTTTTATCTGGTGGCTGTTGATCGGCGTTCTGCTGATCGGTTTCGCCGTCACGGATGGTTTCGACATGGGGGTGGGGATGCTCACCCGTTTCCTCGGTCGTAATGACACCGAGCGTCGAATCATGATCAACTCCATCGCCCCTCACTGGGACGGTAACCAGGTGTGGCTGATCACCGCAGGCGGCGCGCTGTTCGCTGCCTGGCCGATGGTCTACGCGGCTGCGTTCTCCGGCTTCTACGTGGCGATGATTCTGGTGCTGGCCTCTTTATTCTTCCGTCCGGTCGGTTTCGACTACCGTTCAAAGATTGAAGACACCCGCTGGCGCAACATGTGGGACTGGGGCATCTTCATCGGTAGCTTCGTTCCACCGCTGGTGATCGGCGTAGCGTTCGGTAACCTGCTGCAGGGCGTACCGTTCCACCTGGACGAATACATGCGTCTTTATTACACCGGTAACTTCTTCCAGTTGCTGAATCCGTTTGGTCTGCTGGCCGGCGTGGTGAGCGTAGCGATGATCATCACTCAGGGCGCAACCTATCTGCAGATGCGTACGGTTGGTGAACTGCACCTGCGTTCCCGCGCGACGGCTCAGGTTGCTGCGCTGGTGACGCTGGTCTGCTTCGCGCTGGCAGGCGTGTGGGTGG
Source organism: Enterobacter sp. 3U4 (assembly GCF_057224565.1). Taxonomy (NCBI): domain Bacteria; kingdom Pseudomonadati; phylum Pseudomonadota; class Gammaproteobacteria; order Enterobacterales; family Enterobacteriaceae; genus Enterobacter; species Enterobacter sp. 3U4. Next base: position 2,606,583 of record NZ_CP136665.1, on the reverse strand, counting down.
TGTACGGTATTGATGGTTATGTGGTGACGTCTGCGATCAACCACACTGCACCGTCTAACCCGCTGACCAAAGAAGTGGCGCGTCAGGCTGGGGCATGGCTGGTGAACTTCAACAATACCCCTGCGCTGTGGGCGATCCCGGCTCTGGGCGTGCTGCTGCCGCTGCTGACCGTGCTGACGTCTCGTCTGGAGAAAGGCGCGCTGGCGTTCGTGTTCTCATCGCTGACCCTGGCGTGCATCATCCTGACATCGGGTATTGCAATGTTCCCATTCGTCATGCCATCCAGCACCATGCTGAATGCTAGCCTGACCATGTGGGATGCAACGTCCAGCCATATGACGCTGAACCTGATGACGTATGTTGCTTGCGTGTTCGTTCCGATTGTTCTGGCTTACACCATCTGGTGTTACTGGAAAATGTTCGGTCGCATCACTAAAGAACATATCGAAAGCAACACCCACTCTATGTATTAAGTAAGGAGCTGAATATGTGGTATTTCGCATGGATTTTAGGGACGCTTCTTGCCTGTGCATTTGGTGTCATCACTGCCCTGGCGCTTGAGCATGTCGAAGCGACCAAAGCGGGTGAAGAAAAACACTGATGAATATTATCGCGAAACTTTACGCGGTAATGGACAAGCGCCCGTTACGGGCGCTTTCTTTAGTGATGGCATTACTGCTGGCAGGTTGTATCTTCTGGGACCCTTCGCGCTTTGCAGCGAAAACCAGCGAGCTTGAAATCTGGCACGGCTTCCTCATTATGTGGGCGGTGTGTGCAGGTGTGATCCACGGCGTGGGCTTTCGTCCGAAAGCCGTTCACTGGCAGGGAATTTTTTGCCCGCTGATTGCCGATCTGGTGCTTCTCGCCGGTTTGATTTTCTTCTTCTTCTGAATAAGAAATGTCCGTTAACGTTATGGGCTTACCCTGGCCCATAAAAATTTACTCTCCGTTTACTTTCTCCCATTCCCAACCCTCTTTCCCGCGCGTATAGTAGCGAAGTTTAAAAGCATTAACTTTTGTTGCATTACCGGGATGTAAAGTGAATACAACGCTGTTTCGATGGCCGGTTCGTGTCTATTACGAAGATACCGATGCCGGTGGTGTGGTTTACCACGCCAGCTACGTTGCTTTTTATGAACGGGCACGCACAGAGATGCTGCGCCATCATCACTTTAGTCAACAGGTACTGTTGGCTGAGCGAGTTGCCTTCGTGGTTCGCAAGATGACGCTTGAGTATTTTGCGCCTGCCAGACTCGACGATATGCTCGAAGTCCAAACTGAAATTACATCAATGCGCGGGACCTCACTGGTTTTCACGCAGCGGATAGTCAACGCAGAGAATACCGTACTGAACTCAGCTGAAGTACTGATTGTTTGTGTTGATCCAACCATAATGAAGCCTCGTGCGCTTCCTAAGTCTATTGTCGCGGAGTTTAAGCAGTGACTGACATGAATATCCTTGATTTGTTCCTGAAGGCAAGCCTTCTGGTTAAACTTATCATGTTGATTTTGATTGGTTTTTCAATCGCATCCTGGGCCATCATCATCCAGAGAACGCGTATCCTCAATGCCGCTGGCCGTGAAGCTGAAGCGTTTGAAGATAAGTTCTGGTCGGGTATTGAGCTTTCTCGTCTGTATCAGGAGAGCCAGGGACGCCGTGAAAACCTTACAGGCTCCGAGCAAATTTTTTATAGCGGTTTCAAAGAGTTTGCCCGTCTGCATCGTGCAAACAATCATGCGCCGGAAGCGGTGGTGGAAGGTGCCTCGCGTGCGATGCGCATCTCTATGAACCGCGAGCTGGAAAATCTCGAAACGCATATTCCATTCCTCGGCACTGTCGGTTCCATCAGCCCGTACATCGGCCTGTTTGGTACCGTGTGGGGGATCATGCACGCCTTTATCGCGCTGGGCGCGGTGAAGCAGGCGACGTTGCAGATGGTTGCACCGGGTATCGCTGAAGCACTGATTGCGACCGCTATCGGTCTGTTTGCGGCAATTCCGGCGGTTATGGCTTACAACCGTCTGAACCAGCGCGTGAACAAACTGGAACTGAACTACGACAACTTTATGGAAGAGTTCACCGCGATTCTGCACCGTCAGGCGTTTACCAGCACCGAGAGCAACAAGGGGTAAACCATGGCCAGATCGCGTGGACGAGGTCGTCGCGAGCTCAAGTCCGAAATCAATATCGTTCCACTGCTGGACGTTCTGTTGGTACTGCTGCTGATCTTCATGGCAACAGCGCCAATCATTACCCAGAGCGTGGAAGTGGATCTGCCGGATGCGACAGAATCACAGGCGGTGAGCACCAATGACGATCCTCCGGTTATCATTGAGGTTTCCGGCGTAGGGCAATACAGCGTCGTGGTCGAGAAAGATCGTATGGATCAGCTGCCGCCTGAGCAGGTTATTGCCGAAGCGCAGCGTCGCCTGGAGTCAAATCCGAAAACGGTCTTCTTAATCGGTGGCGCGAAAGACGTACCCTACGATGAAATTATTAAAGCGCTGAACTTGCTACATAGTGCGGGCGTTAAGTCAGTTGGCTTAATGACTCAACCTATTTGATTATCCGCGTAGTTTTTGGGAACCGATAGTGTCAAAGGCAACCGAACAGAACGACAAGCTTAAGCGAGCGATAATCGTCTCCGCAGTGCTGCACGTTATTCTCTTTGCAGCGCTGATCTGGAGTTCGTTCGACGAGCATATTGATGCATCAGCCGGCGGCGGTGGAGGGTCTTCCATTGACGCCGTGATGGTGGATCCCGGTGCGGTAGTACAGAACTATAATCGCGAACAACAGCAGAAGGCGAGTGCCAAACGGGCTGAAGAGCAGCGTGAAAAACAGTCGCAACAGCAGGCGGAAGAACTGCGTGAAAAGCAGGCTGCAGAGCAGGAACGTCTGAAGCAGCTTGAGAAAGAACGTTTGCAGGCGCAGGAAGCCGCGAAAGAGCAGGCGGAACAGCAGAAACAAGCCGAAGAGGCCGCGAAGAAAGCTCAGGAACAGCAAAAGCAGGCGGAAGAGGCGGCAGCTAAAGCCGCAGCGGACGCTAAAGCTCAGGCTGATGCCCAGGCAAAATTAGCTGCAGAAGCGGCGAAGAAAGCCGCTGCTGATGCTCAGAAGAAAGCTGAAGCGGAAGCCGCGAAGAAAGCCGCTGCTGATGCCCAGAAGAAAGCTGAAGCGGAAGCCGCGAAGAAAGCTGCTGCCGATGCCCAGAAGAAAGCCGAAGCGGAAGCCGCGAAAAAAGCCGCTCAGGAAGCAGAGAAGAAAGCTGCTGCCGAGGCTGCGAAGAAAGCCGCTGCTGCAGAGAAAGCGGCTGCTGAAAAAGCCGCAGCAGAAAAAGCGGCAGCCGCCGAAAAAGCCGCTGCTGATAAAAAAGCTGCAGCTGAGAAGGCCGCTGCCGATAAGAAAGCCGCAGCAGAAAAAGCCGCTGCTAAAAAGGCTGCCGCCGCTGAAAAAGCCGCTGCTGCCGCAGGGGTTGACGATCTGCTGGGCGATTTGAGCTCCGGTAAGAATGCGCCGAAAGCGGGCGGTGGGGCGAAAGGAAACAACGCAGCGCCGACCGGAAGTGGTAACACTAAGAGTAACGGTGCGAGCGGGGCTGAAATCAACGGTTATGCCGCGCAGATTAAATCCGCTATTGAAAGCCGATTCTATGATGCGTCTTCCTATACCGGTAAAACGTGTACGTTGCGTATAAAACTGGCTCCGGACGGCATGCTGCTGGATATTAAGTCTGAAGGTGGCGACCCGGCTTTATGTACTGCGGCCCTGGCTGCAGCGCGTCAGGCGAAGATGCCTAAACCGCCGTCTCAGGCCGTTTACGAAGTCTTTAAAAATGCGCCGCTGGACTTCAAACCTTAAGTTACATTTTCCCCGTGCAAACGGGGAAAAATAGACCAGGTTTAGTCACAGGGTTCTGGTAGTTTTGTCTATTTGAGTTTGTTAACATTCTGCTAAATTATCGTGGGTAAGGTTACCCGGATAAGGGAGATATGATGAAGCAGGCATTACGTGTAGCATTTGGTTTTTTAATGCTGTGGGCAGCAGTACTGCACGCAGAAGTACGTATCGAGATCACCCAGGGGGTGGACTCGGCACGCCCAATCGGCGTTGTACCGTTCCAGTGGGCCGGTCCTGGCGCTGCACCTGAAGATGCCGGTGGCATCGTGGCGGCTGACCTGCGTAACAGCGGTAAATTCAACCCGTTAGATCGTTCTCGTCTGCCTCAGCAGCCGGGTAGCGCGCAGGAAGTACAGCCTGCAGCATGGTCTGCACTGGGTATTGATGCCGTGGTTGTGGGTCAGGTTACGCCTAACCCGGACGGCTCTTACAACGTGGCCTGGCAGCTGGTGGATACCGGTGGTGCGCCGGGTACCGTTCTGGCACAGAACTCTTACAAGGTCACTAAGCAGTACCTGCGCTATGCGGCACACGCTGCCAGCGATGCGGTATTTGAAAAACTGACCGGCATTAAAGGGGCGTTCCGTACCCGTATCGCGTATGTGGTGCAGACCAACGGTGGTCAGTTCCCGTATGAGCTGCGCGTATCTGACTACGACGGCTACAACCAGTTCCTGGTGAAACGTTCTTCGCAGCCGCTGATGTCTCCAGCCTGGTCTCCGGACGGTTCTAAACTGGCCTATGTAACCTTCGAAAGCGGCCGTTCAGCGCTGGTAATCCAGACGCTGGCTAACGGTGCGGTTCGTCAGGTGGCGTCTTTCCCGCGTCACAACGGTGCGCCTTCGTTCTCTCCGGACGGGTCTAAACTGGCCTTTGCGCTGTCAAAAACCGGTAGCCTGAACCTGTACGTGATGGACATTGGCTCTGGCCAGATCCGTCAGGTGACCGACGGTCGCAGCAACAATACCGAACCTTCATGGTTCCCGGACAGTCAAAACCTGGCGTTTACATCTGACCAGGCTGGCCGTCCACAAATCTATAAAGTCAACATCAACGGCGGTGCTCCGCAGCGTATTACCTGGGAAGGTTCGCAGAACCAGAACGCAGACGTGAGCACCGACGGTAAATTTATGGTAATGGTGAGCTCCAACGGCGGGCAGCAGCACATTGCCAAACAAGATCTGGTAGCGGGTGGCGTTCAAGTTCTGTCGTCAACGTTCCTGGATGAAACGCCAAGTCTGGCACCTAACGGCACGATGGTAATCTACAGCTCTTCTCAGGGGATGGGATCTGTGCTGAATCTGGTTTCTACAGATGGGCGTTTCAAAGCGCGTATTCCGGCCACTGATGGACAGGTAAAATCACCTGCCTGGTCGCCGTATCTGTAAATAATAATTAATTGATTACTAAAGGAATCATAGAAATGCAACTGAACAAAGTGCTGAAGGGGCTGATGATCGCTCTGCCTGTAATGGCAATCGCAGCGTGTTCTTCTAACAAGAACGCAAGCAATGACCAGAGCGGCGAAGGCATGATGGGTGCCGGCACCGGTATGGACGCGAACGGCAATGGCAACATGTCTTCTGAAGAGCAGGCTCGTCTTCAGATGCAGCAGCTGCAGCAGAACAACATCGTTTACTTCGATCTGGATAAATACGACATCCGTTCTGACTTCGCTGCGATGCTGGATGCGCACGCTAACTTCCTGCGTAGCAACCCATCTTACAAAGTCACCGTAGAAGGTCACGCGGACGAACGTGGTACTCCAGAGTACAACATCTCCCTGGGTGAACGTCGTGCTAACGCTGTTAAAATGTACCTGCAGGGTAAAGGCGTTTCTGCTGACCAGATCTCCATCGTTTCTTACGGTAAAGAAAAACCTGCAGTACTGGGTCACGACGAAGCGGCTTACTCCAAAAACCGTCGTGCCGTACTGGTTTACTAAGAGAATTGCATGAGCAGTAACTTCAGACATCATCTGTTGAGTCTGTCGTTACTGGTTGGAATAGCGGCCCCCTGGGCCGCTTTTGCTCAGGCACCAATCAGTAGTGTCGGCTCTGGCTCGGTAGAAGACCGGGTCACTCAACTCGAGCGTATTTCTAACGCTCACAGCCAGCTTTTAACCCAACTCCAGCAACAACTTTCCGATAACCAGAATGATATTGACTCTCTCCGCGGTCAGATTCAGGAAAGCCAGTATCAGCTTAACCAGGTTGTGGAACGTCAGAAGCAAATCTTGTTGCAGATAGATAGCCTGAGCAGCGGTGGTGCAGCAGCACAGCCAGCCGCAGGCGATCAGAGCGGTGCAGCGACGTCTACGCCAGCGCCATCTGCTGATACGTCAGCCTCAACAGGCGCGCCTGTACAGAGCGGTGACGCGAATACGGACTACAACGCGGCCATTGCCCTGGTGCAGGATCAATCTCGTCAGGATGACGCGCTTGCTGCGTTTCAGAACTTTGTTAAGAAATACCCTGATTCCACTTATCAGCCAAATGCGAATTACTGGCTCGGTCAGCTGAATTACAACAAGGGTAAAAAGGACGATGCGGCGTTTTATTTTGCCTCCGTGGTAAAAAATTACCCGAAATCGCCAAAAGCGCCTGATGCGATGTACAAAGTGGGCGTCATCATGCAGGACAAAGGCGACACTGCGAAAGCCAAAGCGGTTTATCAGCAGGTGGTCGCAAAATTCCCGGGTACCGAAGGTGCTAAGCAGGCGCAAAAACGTCTGAATTCGATGGGATGATTACCGCATGACCAGAAATCGCGTTATTTCTGGTCGTGCAGCATGATTCGTAAGCAGTTAAGTGATCTTCATCGAAATTTTTGTTGCGCTGAAATCTTAAATCAGTAATATATGCCGCCGTTGCCACGGGATATCAAACAACGTGAAAACAGCGTAAAAGTGGGTCGTTAGCTCAGTTGGTAGAGCAGTTGACTTTTAATCAATTGGTCGCAGGTTCGAATCCTGCACGACCCACCACTAAGTCAGGTGGAATTAGTAGTAAAACGTGAAGGATAACGTTGCGTCAGCAACGGCCCGTAGGGCGAGGCGAAGCCGAGTCATCCTGCACGACCCACCACTTAACGCAGTTCCGGCAGTACAGAGTGGGTGATTAGCTCAGTTGGTAGAGCATCTCCTTTACACGGAGGGGGTCGGCGGTTCGAGCCCGTCATCACCCACCACTCGGGTCGTTAGCTCAGTTGGTAGAGCAGTTGACTTTTAATCAATTGGTCGCAGGTTCGAATCCTGCACGACCCACCACTTTAAAGTGGTACCGAGTAAAAATCTTCGAAGTCAGCACCCGAATGGGTCGTTAGCTCAGTTGGTAGAGCAGTTGACTTTTAATCAATTGGTCGCAGGTTCGAATCCTGCACGACCCACCACTTCGAAGAAAAAATCCCGCAAGGGGTCGTTAGCTCAGTTGGTAGAGCAGTTGACTTTTAATCAATTGGTCGCAGGTTCGAATCCTGCACGACCCACCAGTGTAGAAAGGCGCCCTAAAGGCGCCTTTTTGCTATCTGCGGTACAACAAATGCTCCGCCCATCTATTCCCGGTGACTTTTCACTCCAGATTCGCTATCTTGTTTAGTATACAAAACACAATTGCCACGCGTTTTGCTATGTCAGGCAAATGAAAGGCAATATTGTTAAGCCCGTAAAACGAGAAGCCATAATGAGTGTGATGTTTGATCCTGAAGCCGCAATCTATCCGTTTCCGCCAAAGCCTGTCCCGCTGAGCCAGGATGAAAAGCAGTTCTATCGCGAGAAGATCAAACGTCTTCTCAAAGAACGCGATGCGGTAATGGTGGCCCATTACTATACCGACCCGGAAATACAGCAGCTGGCGGAAGAGACCGGGGGATGTATCTCTGACTCACTGGAGATGGCACGCTTCGGTGCACGGCATCCCGCTTCCACGCTGCTGGTTGCCGGCGTGCGTTTTATGGGCGAAACGGCAAAGATCCTGAGTCCTGAAAAAACCATTCTGATGCCTACGCTTAACGCGGAGTGTTCGCTGGATCTGGGCTGTCCGATTGACGAATTCACGGCCTTCTGTGACGCTCACCCTGACCGCACCGTGGTAGTTTACGCCAACACCTCTGCGGCGGTAAAAGCGCGGGCAGACTGGGTTGTCACCTCCAGCATCGCCGTTGAGCTGATTGAACATCTGGACAGCCTGGGTGAGAAAATTATCTGGGCGCCTGACCGTCATCTTGGAAATTATGTCCAGAAGCAGACGGGAGCTGACGTCCTCTGCTGGCAGGGTGCCTGCATTGTGCACGACGAATTCAAAACTCAGGCGCTGGCGCGCATGAAGGCGCTTTATCCCGACGCCGCCATTCTTGTTCACCCCGAGTCTCCGCAGTCGATTGTCGAGATGGCAGATGCCGTGGGCTCAACCAGTCAGCTTATCAACGCGGCCAGGACGTTGCCTCACAAGCAGCTCATCGTCGCGACCGATCGCGGTATCTTCTATAAGATGCAGCAGGCCGTACCGGATAAAGAGCTTCTTGAAGCGCCAACGGCGGGCGAGGGCGCAACGTGTCGCAGCTGCGCGCATTGTCCGTGGATGGCGATGAACGGTCTGAAAGCGATTGCCGAAGGGTTAGAAACCGGTGGTGCGGCGCATGAAATCCATGTGGATGCCGCCCTGCGGGAAGGCGCGTTAACCCCGCTTAACCGCATGTTGGATTTTGCGGCTACACTACGTACTTAATTCAACTCGCCCAGGGGAAAAGATGGATTTTTTTAGCACACATAACATTCTGGTTCACATACCGATTGGTGCAGGTGGCTATGACCTGTCATGGATTGAGGCCGTAGGTACGCTGGCGGGATTATTGTGTATCTGGCTGGCAAGCCTTGAGAAGATCAGCAACTACGCGTTCGGGCTGATTAACGTCACGCTGTTTGCGATTATCTTCTTCCAGATCCAGTTGTATGCCAGCCTGCTTTTGCAGCTGTTCTTCTTTGCCGCCAATATTTACGGCTGGTATGCTTGGTCGCGTCAGAACAGCCAGCAGGAGGCCGAGCTGCAGATCCGCTGGCTGCCACTGCCGAAAGCCATCGCCTGGCTCGTCGCCTGCGTGGTGGCCATTGGCTTAATGACCGTCTACATCAATCCGGTGTTTGCGTTTCTGACCCGTGTTGCCGTTTCGGTCATGTCCGGTATCGGCCTGAACGTGACGATGCCAGAGCTCCAGCCGGATGCTTTCCCGTTCTGGGATTCCTGCATGATGGTGCTGTCGATTGCGGCGATGATTCTGATGACCCGTAAATACGTTGAGAACTGGCTGCTGTGGGTCATCATCAACGTGATCAGCGTGGCGATCTTCGCCCTGCAGGGCGTCTATGCCATGTCGCTGGAATATCTGCTGCTGACCTTCATCGCGCTGAACGGTAGCCGAGTGTGGATTAACAGCGCGCGTGAGCGAGGCTCTCACGCGCTTTCCAGCTAGTGGTCATGATGATGTGAATGGCCGGACTGCGCCTCGTTAAGGTGGCAGTCCGGTCCGCTACAGGGCTGATACTCCATCTGGACGGTAGCGTGGCTAATATCGTAGTGGTGTTCCAGGAAGTGCTGGATGCGATCGAGCAGCGCATCGTGGTCATGAGGCGGGATCACCTGGACGTGCAGCGTCATGACCGGTTTCTCTCCCACCAGCCAGACGTGCACGTGATGGACATTACGGACTTCCGGAACAGTACGGCGCAGGTTGCGCTTCAGCTCGTCGATGTCCATGGATGCTGGCGCCCCTTCAAGCAGTTCGTTCACGCTCTCCTTAAGCAGCCGCCAGGCGCTGCGTAAGACCAGACACGACACCAGCACGGAAAGAATCGGATCGACAGGCGTCCAGCCGGTATAGAGGATCACCAGCGCGGCGACAATCGCCCCGACGGAACCGAGCAAATCCCCCAGCACATGCAGCGCCGCCGCGCGCACGTTGAGGTTCTTTTCCCCGCTGCCGCGGTGCAAAATCCAGAAGGCCAGGATATTCGCCAGCAGCCCTGCCACGGCAATGACCATCATTGTCGCCCCGGCGATCGGCTGCGGGTGTCTGAAGCGCTGTACGGCCTCCCAGACGATAAGCACGGTAATGACCACCAGCGCGATGGCGTTAACAAACGCGGCCAGGGTGGTCAGCCTCAGCCAGCCGAACGTATGGCGCGCATTCGGTGGACGACGCGCAAACTGCACGGCCAGCAGGGCGAAGAGCAGGGCGGCGGCATCGGTCAGCATATGTCCGGCATCGGCCAGAAGCGCCAGCGAGCCGGAAACCAGGCCGCCAATGACCTCGATAATCATAAACGTTGCCGTGACGCCAAAGGCCAGCATCAGTCGTTTAGCGTTGTCGTTGCCGGGTGAGTGCGAGTGGGAATGGGAGTGCGCCATGTCTGCTTTCCTGAAGTGTTATTGTTTTTAGTGTAGCGTTTTTAATAGGTTACTCCAAAAAGAAAGGAGAGCCTGGGCTCTCCTTTTTCTGACGGTTCATACAAATTACTGGGTGGTGCCATCAGTTTTGGTATTGGCGTCGTTACCCACTTTGTCGTTAGGGTCCGGGCATTTGCCGTCCTTACACATCGAGTTCTTATGGACCTCGTCTGAACTCATATTGTCATGGTTCATGGTGCCGGAACCGCTACCGTCTGGATGCAGCATCGTGCCGCCAGTGTTGGTATTGCCGGTATTGATCTGGTTGTTGTCGACATTATTCGGGGCGAGATTCTGTTTTGCATCAGGCGCAGGCTGACCTGCCGCCGCAGCCGCATTCGCGTCACCGTTGCTGTCTGATGTGCCCGTTTCCGCGGCCAGGACGCTGCCGCTGGCCAGAGTGAGTGTGGCGGTCAGGAAGAGGGTTGCCAGTTTTGTCATTTTCATCATGGTGCTCCTGTTCTTGTCGTTACGCTGGATAACATTCTCCAACAGTGCATCTTTTTTGAGGCGAAAGATTCCGCCTAACGGACTTACGTCAGTAGGGAATCGCGTTTAAGCGTGTAAAATTGGTTGTTACAGTTAAAAAGCTTAGGTTAGATCTCATTTTTCGCTATTTTGTGGCGATTTTTAGGCGAATTCCAGGAATTATCTGCGTGAAGTGTAAAACCGTGTTTACACTTCATGGTCGACAAGTTAGATTGAAAGGATTGCTTTCATTACTAAAGATATGGCAGAGCTGGAACGAAAATGAATTATCAGAACGACGATTTACGCATTAAAGAGATCAATGAGTTATTACCTCCTGTAGCGCTCCTTGAGAAATTCCCCGCCACTGAAAATGCCGCAAACACGGTTTCTCATGCTCGTAAAGCGATCCATAAGATCCTGAAAGGTAATGACGATCGCCTTCTGGTGGTGATTGGCCCGTGCTCGATTCACGATCCTGCTGCCGCGAAAGAATACGCTGCTCGTCTGCTTACCCTGCGTGAAGAGCTGAAGGACGAGCTGGAAATCGTCATGCGCGTCTATTTTGAAAAACCGCGCACCACCGTGGGCTGGAAAGGACTGATTAACGATCCGCACATGGATAACAGCTTCCAGATCAACGACGGTCTGCGCATTGCGCGCAAGCTGCTGCTGGAGATCAACGACAGCGGCCTGCCTGCGGCCGGCGAATTCCTGGACATGATTACGCCACAATACCTGGCAGACCTGATGAGCTGGGGCGCTATTGGTGCGCGCACTACTGAATCTCAGGTGCACCGCGAGCTGGCGTCCGGCCTCTCTTGCCCGGTGGGTTTCAAAAACGGCACTGACGGCACCATCAAGGTCGCCATTGACGCTATCAATGCTGCGGGGGCGCCGCACTGCTTCCTGTCCGTGACCAAATGGGGTCACTCTGCCATCGTTAACACCAGCGGCAACGGCGACTGCCATATCATTCTGCGCGGCGGCAAAGAGCCGAACTACAGCGCGAAACATGTGGCCGAAGTTAAAGTCGGGCTGGAAAAAGCCGGGCTGCCACCGCAGGTGATGATCGATTTCAGCCACGCCAACTCCAGCAAGCAGTTTAAAAAGCAGATGGAAGTGGGCGCAGACGTCTGCCAGCAGATTGCCGGCGGTGAGAAAGCGGTGATTGGGGTGATGATAGAAAGCCATCTGGTTGAAGGTAACCAGAATCTGGAAGGCAGCGAACCGCTGGTGTATGGCAAAAGCGTGACCGATGCCTGCATTGGCTGGGACGATACCGATACTATCCTGCGTCAGCTGGCGAATGCGGTAAAAGCGCGTCGCGGCTGAATTATCAGGCACAAATAAAAAAGCGCGGAAGGCTCCGCGCTTTTTTTATGTCTGGCGAAATTACTTCGCTTTACCCTGGTTCGCAACGGCCGCTGCTTTCGCTGCGATCTCTTCTGCGTTACCCAGATAGTAGTGTTTGATAGGCTTGAAGTTTTCGTCGAACTCATAAACCAGCGGTACGCCGGTTGGGATGTTCAGCTCGAGAATTTCGTCTTCACCCATGTTGTCCAGGTATTTCACCAGCGCACGCAGGGAGTTACCGTGAGCCGCGATGATCACGCGCTCGCCGCTTTTCAGGCGTGGCAGAATGGTTTCGTTCCAGTAAGGCACAACGCGGTCGATGGTCAGCGCCAGGCTTTCGGTGGTTGGCAGCTCGGCGTCGGTCAGCTTCGCGTAACGCGGATCGTGGCCCGGGTAGCGCTCGTCATCTTTGGTCAGCTCTGGCGGGGTGATTGCGAAGCCGCGGCGCCACTGTTTAACCTGCTCGTCGCCATATTTCTCAGCGGTTTCCGCTTTGTTCAGGCCCTGCAGCGCACCGTAGTGACGTTCGTTCAGTTTCCAGGACTTCTCAACCGGCAGCCAGGCCTGATCCAGTTCGTCCAGCACGTTCCACAGGGTGTGGATGGCACGTTTCAGCACAGAGGTGTAAGCAAAATCAAAGCTGAAGCCTTCTTCCTTCAGCAGTTTACCTGCTGCTTTTGCTTCGCTTACGCCTTTCTCAGACAGATCAACGTCGTACCATCCGGTAAAGCGGTTTTCGTTGTTCCACTGGCTTTCGCCGTGACGTACCAGGACCAGCTTAGTTATAGCCATCTCTTACTCCTCAAGCATTTTTAGAATGATAACAATTCTCATTATATTGCTGTGGCCGTGCCACCAGCAACGCTTAACCCTAACCATAGCGAAAATAGTCTCTGAGTGTAAGATGCTTGTGAATCCAGGGTTATGATTTTGTCTGCGATCGGCGCTATTTTCAGCAAGGCGCGCAGAAAAAAGCCCTCCGATGGGAGGGCTCGAAATCAATGAGGAATGAAATGATACTCTGTGACGCTCACATACTCTTCACCCGGACGCAGCACGCAGTCCGGCTGCGGCCATTCCGGATGATTTGGGCTGTCCGGCAGGAACTCGCTCTCCAGCGCCAGGCCTTGCCAGTCGCTGTACTCATCGTGTTCGCGCGCCGCTGTGCCGCCGAGATAGTTACCCGAGTAGAACTGCAGGGCAGGGGCGGTGGTATAAACCGTCATCTGCAGCTTCTCATCCGCAGACCAGACCCGTGCGGCAGGTTGTTTCACATCCCCTTTGGCCTGCAGCAGGAACGCGTGGTCGTAGCCTTTAACCTTGCGCTGATCGTCATCGCTCAGGAAATCCTGGGCGATCGTTTTCGCGCTGCGGAAGTCAAAGCTGGTTCCGCTCACGTCTTTGAGTCCCTGATAGGGAATGCCCATCTCGTCAACCGGCAGCCAGGCATCCGCCAGGATCTGCAGCTTGTGGTTACGCACGTCGCACTGGCTACCGTCCAGATTAAAGTACGCGTGATTGGTTAGATTGACCGGACACGGCCTGTCAACCGTCGCACGGTATTCGATGGCGATACGGTTGTCGTCGGTCAGCGTAAAGCGCGCGGAGGCGGTAAGGTTACCCGGGAAACCCTGATCGCCGTCCAGCGAATCCAGGGAGAACAGCACTTCACCGTCGTTTTGACGAACAATCTTCCAGCGGCGTTTATCAAACCCGTCCGGACCGCCGTGCAGCTGATTCTCACCCTGGCTTGGAAGCAGAGCGTACTGCACGCCGTCGAGCTCAAAGCGGCTCTTCGCGATGCGGTTAGCATAGCGTCCTACGGATGCGCCCAGATAGGCGGACTGATTAACATACTGCTCGGGTGATGCGCAGCCGAGCAGGGTCTCGCGCACGCTGCCGTCCGGCATCGGTACGCGGGCAGAAAGAAGGGTTGCACCCCAGTCCATCACCGTAACGACCATTCCCGCGCTGTTGCGCAGGGTTAACAGGCGATACGGCAGACCATCCGGTGCGAGTGTGGGCGTTTCGTTTAGCACTGTCCGGCTCCTTGTGATGCTTTACAAACATAGAAGGTTTCTTTGATGCCTGTTTTTGCTTCGTACTGCTTCGCCACGGCATCCTGCACGGCAGGAACCAGCTCTTCTGGCACTAGCGCAACGATGCAGCCGCCAAATCCACCGCCCGTCATGCGTACGCCGCCCTTGTCGCCAATGGTCGCTTTAACGATGTCCACCAGGGTGTCGATTTGCGGAACGGTGATTTCAAAATCATCGCGCATGGAGGCGTGAGATTCCGCCATCAGCTCCCCCATGCGTTTCAGGTCACCTTTCGCCAGCGCGGACGCGGCTTCAACGGTTCGGGCATTTTCCGTCAGCACGTGACGAACGCGTTTAGCGACAACCGGATCCAGCTCGTGCGCCACTTTGTTAAATTCATTGAGCGTTACGTCGCGCAGGGCTGGCTGCTGGAAGAAGCGGGCGCCGGTTTCGCACTGTTGGCGGCGGGTGTTGTATTCGCTGCCCACCAGCGTGCGCTTAAAGTTGCTGTTGATGATTACCACAGCCGCGCCTTTTGGCAGGGGAACGGCTTTGGTGCCCAGCGAACGGCAATCAATTAACAGGGCATGCTCTTTTTTACCCAGCGCGGAGATCAGCTGGTCCATAATGCCGCAGTTACAGCCCACGAACTGGTTTTCTGCTTCCTGACCATTCAGGGCGATTTGCGCGCCATCCAGCGGCAGATGATAAAGCTGCTGGAACACGGTGCCAACGGCGACTTCCAGAGACGCAGAGGAGCTTAAGCCCGCACCCTGCGGCACGTTGCCGCTGATGACTAAATCCGCACCGCCGAAGCTCTTGTTACGCTTCTGAAGGTGTTTTACGACGCCGCGCACGTAGTTAGACCACTGCTGGCTGTCGTGAGTAACAATCGGGGAATCGAGGGAAAACTCGTCCGTCTCATTACCGTAATCCGCCGCAATCACGCGGACTTTACGGTCGTCGCGCTTCGCGCAGCTGATGACGGTCTGGTAATCGATAGCGCACGGCAGCACGAAACCGTCGTTATAGTCGGTGTGTTCACCGATCAGGTTAACGCGACCAGGCGCCTGGATAACGTGGGTGGCAGGGTAGCCAAATTTCTCAGCAAACAGGGATTGTGTTTTATCTTTCAGACTCATTTTTTAGACTCCTGATTCGCGATAGTGGACGTCGCTAACGGCACGCAGACGTTCTGCAGCCTGTTCCGCCGTCAGGTCACGCTGGGTTTCCGCCAGCATTTCATAGCCCACCATAAATTTACGCACCGTCGCAGAGCGCAGCAGCGGCGGATAGAAATGGGCGTGCAGCTGCCAGTGTTGATTCTCTTCGCCGTTAAACGGCGCGCCGTGCCAGCCCATGGAGTAAGGGAAGGAGCACTGGAAAAGATTGTCGTAACGGCTGGTCAGTTTTTTCAGCGCCAGGGCAAGGTCGTCGCGCTGCGCGTCGCTGAGATCGGTAATGCGCTGCACGTGTGCTTTCGGCAGCAGCAGCGTTTCAAACGGCCAGGCGGCCCAGTAAGGGACGACGGCCAGCCAGTGTTCTGTTTCGACCACGGTGCGGCTGCCGTCGGCCAGCTCACGCTGGGTGTAATCCACGAGCATCGGCGAACCATTTTCCGCGTGATACGCTTTCTGCAGGCGGTCTTCACGCTCGGCTTCGTTAGGCAGGAAGCTGTTCGCCCAGATCTGGCCGTGCGGGTGCGGGTTCGAGCAGCCCATGGCCGCGCCTTTATTTTCAAACACCTGCACCCACGGATAGCTCTGCCCCAGCTCTGCGGTTTGATCCTGCCAGGTGCTGACCACCTCTTTCAGTGCCTCAACGCTCAGCTCCGGCAGCGTTTTGCTGTGATCGGGCGAGAAGCAGATCACGCGGCTGGTTCCGCGCGCGCTTTCGCAGCGCATCAGCGGATCGTGGCTTTCCGGCGCGTCCGGCGTGTCGGTCATCAGGGCGGCAAAATCGTTGGTGAACACGAAGGTGCCTTTGTAGTCCGGGTTTTTATCCCCGGTGACGCGCGTGTTGCCCGGACAGAGGAAACAGTCCGGGTCATGCTGTGGCAGCGTCTGTTTTGCTGGCGTCTCCTGCGCCCCCTGCCAGGGGCGCTTGGCGCGATGCGGAGAAACTAAAATCCATTGCCCGCTTAGCGGGTTAAAACGACGATGCGGATGATCGACGGGATTGAATTGCGTCATGACGGATCCTTAGTCCGGATAGCCTTGCGGATGGCGTGACTGCCAGTGCCAGGTATCCTGTGCCATTTCATCAAGCGTGCGCGTGACACGCCAGTTAAGCTCTTTGTCGGCTTTGGTGGCGTCGGCCCAGTAAGCAGGCAGATCGCCCTCACGACGCGGTGCGAAGTGGTAGTTAACCGGCTTACCGCAGGCTTTGCTGAAGGCGTTAACCACGTCCAGGACGCTGCTGCCGACCCCAGCACCGAGGTTGTAAATATGCACGCCCGGTTTGTCAGCCAGCTGCTGCATGGCCGCAACGTGACCGTCGGCCAGATCCATCACGTGGATGTAGTCGCGCACGCCAGTGCCATCTTCGGTGGGGTAGTCATTGCCAAAAATCGCCAGCGAGTCGCGGCGACCCACGGCAACCTGGGCGATATACGGCATCAGGTTGTTCGGGATGCCCTGCGGATCTTCACCCATGTCGCCAGACGGATGCGCGCCGACCGGGTTGAAGTAGCGCAGTAAGGCGATGCTCCACTCCGGCTGGGCTTTTTGCAGGTCGGTCAGGATCTGCTCCACCATCAGCTTGCTTTTGCCGTACGGGCTCTGCGGGGTACCGGTCGGGAAGCTTTCAACGTAAGGGATTTTGGGCTGATCGCCGTAGACGGTGGCGGAGGAGCTAAAGATGAAGTTTTTTACATTCGCCGCACGCATGGCGGAGATGAGACGCAGAGTACCATTGACGTTGTTGTCGTAATACTCGAGCGGCTTCGCAACGGATTCACCGACCGCTTTCAGACCCGCGAAGTGGATTACCGCTTCAATGGCGTGGTCGTGAAGGATCTCGGTCATCAACGCTTCGTTGCGGATGTCCCCTTCCACGAAAGTCGGTTGTTTACCGCCAAGACGTTCAATCACAGGCAGCACGCTGCGCTTACTGTTGCACAGGTTGTCGAGAATGATGACGTCATGGCCGTTTTGCAGCAGTTGCACGCAGGTATGACTACCTATGTAACCGCTACCACCTGTTACCAGAACTCGCATATTTCGCTCCATTGGGCTTATGGTATGTAATAACCATAGCATAACAGAGACGCAAAAAGTGTGACATGGGATAAAATAGTGGAATCGTTTACACTGTTTTTAAAATCCGATTTTCATCTGCCATGAGGCATTGTAGATCAACGGGATAGCAATGTATTAGTGCAGGTTATCTGAAAAACGGAGGGCGGGCCCTCCGGAGGTCAAACGATTTTGCTTTGCCGATAGCGATAGTGCTCGCCATCCGGAACAAACTCCAGCCGATGCGTGATGCAGGCGGGGGCATCTTCGGCATGATGTGAAACAAACAGCAACTGGGTTTCACCTTCACTAATCAGCACGTCCACAAAGCGGCGGATAAGCTGGCGGTTCAACGGGTCAAGTCCCTGCAGCGGTTCGTCGAGGATCAGCAGCGTAGGGTGTTTCACCAGCGCGCGAACGATCAGTGCCAGACGCTGCTGCCCCCACGAAAGGCTATGAAACGGCGCGTCAGCAACCCGGTGGTCCATGCCCAGAATGTCCAGCCACTGCTGGGCCAGCTTATGCTGTTTATCCGACACCGCCTGATAAATACCGATGGAATCAAAATATCCGGAGAGGATCACGTTGCGTACCGTGGTACTGACCCGGTAATCCAGATGCAGGCTGCTGCTGACATAGCCGATATGTTTTTTAATATCCCAGATGGTTTCTCCGCTGCCGCGACGCCGACCAAACAGCGTCAGATCGTTGCTATAGCCCTGCGGGTGATCGCCGGTGATCAGGCTCAGCAGCGTGGATTTTCCCGCGCCGTTGGGGCCGACAATCTGCCAGTGCTCGCCCGGATTGACCGTCCAGCTGAGGCGGTTAAGGATCGGGCGATCGTCATAAGAGACCACCCCGTCGCGCAGCACGATGCGCGGCTGGTGGGGATCGAGCGCGTGGCGGGCCGAAGGGGCGTCGGGTTCCGGAAGGGTAAGACCGTCGAGCCGTTCGCTGTGGGCGAGCTGGGCAATCAGCGCCTGCTTAAGCAGCGCGTTTTTTTCGCCGGTCTCGGTCAGGTTACAGTCGGCCAGGACGCCCGCATGCTGGATAAAATCGGGAATTTCATCGAAGCGGTTAAGCACCAGCACGAGGGTATATCCCTGCTGATTAAGCGACGCCAGCAGGGACGCCAGCTGCGCCCGGGACTGCACGTCAAGACCGTCGAACGGTTCGTCCAGAATAAGCAGTTCAGGTTCGCTCATCAGCGCCTGACAAAGCAGCGTTTTTCGCGTCTCGCCAGTCGAAAGGTATTTAAAGCGCCGGTCCAGCAGGGCGGTGATGCCGAACCGTTCAGCCAGGCGTTGACAGCGGGTGGGGTCTTTCACCTCATCCTGAATAATTTCCGCCGTCGTACGGCCGGTATCTTCTTCGCCAGGGCTGAGTAAATCGGTGTTGTTGCGCTGCCACTCGTCGCTGACCAGCTTTTGTAGTTGTTCAAATGACAGGCGCGTCAGGCGCGTAAAATCGCTCTGGTATTCGCCCTTGAGGAGGTTGAGCTCTCCCGCCAGCGCGCGGGCCAGCGCGGATTTACCGCTGCCGTTGGTGCCGACAAACGCCCAGCTTTCACCCGCGCGTATCGTCAAATCAGCAATCGTCAGCGTTCGGGTATCGCTAAGACGAAATGTGCCTTGCGAAATATGCAATGATGACATGATTTATCCCTGTTTTTGCAGCAACAGATATCAGGGATACGCACTGTCGGTACGATTGTCAATGCGCTCAGCACAAAGTGGCGATAATCACCCGGTCTGCGTTGAAATACGCGGTGACGACAGCACCTTCTTCTAAGTCGTCCGACTCGCTGAGCGGTAGGGTCGCGCAAAGCGGTTGCCCATCTGCAAGGGTCATGAGCACTTCGCAGTGCGCCTGGCCGCGTTCGATATGGCTAATTGTGCCCTGCAGCTGGTTATCAGCTGCCTTTGCCGCGTCGGGATTGCGCGTGATAGTGACCCACGGTGCTTTCAGCAGCACCAGTACTTCTTTACCTTCATCCAGCTCAAGGCGCTCAGCGCTCTGCGCCGTTATAGCCGCTTTCAGACGGGTGGTGCAATCGGCAAGCAGGATCTCAATATGCTGCTGTACCTGGAGATTGTCGCGCGCCGTCACCGTACCAAACCACTGGTTGCGGGCGCTGGTTTGTAACGAGAAGCGGGAAATGGCGGCCAGCAAGCTGTCCAGCGGAACGTTATCGTCGTCGCTCAACACATCAAACGCTTTTTGCTGGATCTGGGCCAGCAGATCGTAGAGCTGAATAAGGCGCTGGCCATAACGCGTCACGATCGCACCGCCGCCGCCTTTGCCGCCCGTGGCTCTGTCCACCAGCGCCTGTTCGCTCAGGGTGTTCATTTCGTTGATGGCGTCCCAGGCGCTTTTGTAGCTGATGCCCGCGTTTTTCGCCCCCTGGCTAATCGAGCCGGTTTGTTCTATTTGTTTAAGCAGGGCGATACGTCGCGGATCGGCGAAAAGCTTCTGCTGAAGTCGAAGAGTGAGGAGAATTTCGGCCTGCATAACAGTGTCCTGGCAAAAAGAGTATTGTGACCCAAATGGTGCAGGGCGCAAAGGGTACCGCACAAAAGGGGATGATTTTCTCACTTGAAAAGGTAGAATGAGCCATTCACAATATCTGGAGAAAACCATGTTAGAGTTGTTGAAAAGTCTGGTATTCGCCGTGATCATGGTACCAGTAGTGATGGCCATCATCCTCGGTGCCATCTACGGCCTGGGTGAAGTGTTCAACGTCTTTTCGAACATTGGTCACAAAGACCAGGCTAAAAAGCAGCATTGATTCCCCACAAAACGCCCGGCTAGTCCGGGCGTTTTGCTCTCAAGATTTTCCCGTTTACGCCGATATCATTTAACGCATCACACTGGTTTACCCCTTCAGCGGTACGATTAAACGCTGGGATCTGCCTGACGTTACCGTTATATTAATATGTATATAACGCTACTCACAGGAGTTAAAGATGGCACGTTCATGGTTACGCCTTTTCGCAGGGGCAACGCTGACGCTTTCACTTACCGGACACGCGCTGGCGGACGAGGGTAAAATCACGGTCTTTGCGGCGGCGTCGCTGACCAACGCGCTGCAGGATATCGCGGCGGCGTATAAAAAAGAGAAAAACGTCGAGGTGGTCTCCTCTTTTGCCTCTTCCTCTACGCTGGCGCGCCAGATAGAAGCGGGCGCGCCGGCGGATCTGTTCATCTCGGCCGATCAGAAGTGGATGGATTACGCGGCGGAGAAGAAAGCGATTGATGCTGCAACCCGCGAAACGCTGCTGGGGAATAGCCTGGTCGTGGTGGCGCCAAAAGCCAGCGCCCAGGCTGACTTCACCATCAACAAAGAAACCAGCTGGATAAGCCTGTTGAACGGTGGGCGTCTGGCGGTGGGCGATCCGGAGCACGTTCCGGCCGGGATCTACGCCAAAGAAGCGCTGCAAAAGCTGGGCGCATGGGAGACACTGTCGCCGAAGCTGGCTCCGGCGGAGGATGTACGCGGCGCGCTGGCGCTGGTGGAACGCAACGAAGCCCCGCTGGGCATTGTGTACGGCTCTGATGCCGTAGCCAGTAAGGGTGTGAAAGTGGTGGCAACGTTCCCGGAAGACTCCCACAAGAAAGTGGAATATCCTGTTGCGATTGTTGATGGACATAAAAATGCGACCGTGACGGCTTTCCGCGATTATCTGAAGGGGCCGGAAGCGTCCGCAATCTTTAAACGTTATGGATTTACGACTCACTGATGATATTGACCGATCCTGAATGGCAGGCTGTTCTGCTGAGCCTTAAAGTCTCTTCCCTGGCGGTTACGCTGAGTTTGCCCTTTGGGATCTTCTTTGCCTGGCTACTGGTTCGCTGTCAGTTTCCCGGCAAAGCGCTGCTCGACAGCGTGCTTCATCTTCCGCTCGTCTTGCCGCCCGTGGTGGTTGGTTATCTGCTGCTGATTTCGATGGGGCGGCGCGGTTTTATCGGCGAGAAGCTCTACGACTGGTTTGGGCTGACGTTCGCTTTTAGCTGGCGCGGTGCGGTACTGGCGGCAGCGGTAATGTCTTTCCCGCTGATGGTGAGGGCGATCCGCCTCGCGCTGGAAGGCGTGGACATAAAGCTCGAACAGGCGGCCCGCACGCTGGGTGCAGGGCGCTGGCGCGTCTTTTTCACCATCACGCTCCCCCTGACGTTACCGGGCATTATTGTCGGGACGGTGCTGGCTTTCGCCCGCTCGCTGGGCGAGTTTGGCGCGACCATCACGTTTGTTTCGAACATCCCCGGCGAGACGCGAACCATTCCATCGGCCATGTATACCCTGATTCAAACGCCGGGCGGAGAGGGCGCGGCGGCGCGGCTGTGTATCATCTCAATCGTATTAGCCCTTGTATCGCTGCTGGTGTCGGAATGGCTGGCGAGACTCAGCCGTGAGCGGATGGGGAAATAAGCATGCTGGAACTGAATTTCTCCCAGACGCTGGGAAACCATACCCTGACGCTTAACGAGACTCTGCCGGCAAGCGGTATCACCGCCATCTTCGGCGTGTCGGGGGCGGGCAAAACCTCGCTGATAAATGCCATCAGCGGCCTGACGCGCCCGCAGTCTGGCCGTATTGTCCTGAATGACCGCGTCCTGAATGACGTGGAAAATAAGGTTTATCTGTCACCGGATAAACGCCGCATCGGCTATGTTTTCCAGGACGCACGCTTATTCCCGCACTACAGCGTGCGCGGCAACCTGCGTTACGGCATGGCGAAAAGCATGGCCGGGCAATTTGATAAGCTGGTGACGCTTTTAGGTATTGAGCCACTGCTCGACAGGCTGCCATCCTCGCTTTCCGGCGGAGAAAAACAGCGCGTGGCCATTGGCCGCGCGTTGCTGACCGCGCCCGAACTGCTGCTGCTCGACGAACCGCTGGCCTCGCTGGATATTCCGCGCAAACGTGAGCTCCTGCCTTATCTACAGCGACTGACGCGGGAAATTAATGTTCCGATGCTCTACGTCAGCCATTCGCTGGATGAGATCCTGCATCTGGCCGACAAAGTGCTGGTGCTGGAAGAGGGGAGCGTCAAGGCCTTCGGCAACCTGGAAGAGGTCTGGGGCAGCAGCGTAATGCACCCGTGGCTACCCCGGGAACAGCAGAGCAGCATCCTGAAAGTGAGCGTGCTGGAACACCATCCGCACTACGCGATGACGGCGCTGGCGCTTGGCGATCAGCACCTGTGGGTTAATAAGATCGACAAGCCATTGCAGTCCGCGCTGCGTATTCGTATTCAGGCATCTGACGTTTCGCTGGTGCTGCAGCCGCCGCTGCAAACCAGTATTCGAAATATCCTGCGCGCCAAAGTGGCGGAGTGTTTTGATGATAACGGCCAGGTGGAAGTGAAGCTCGAGGTGGGAAGCAGAACGCTCTGGGCGCGCATCAGCCCGTGGGCCAGGGATGAGTTAGGGATCAAACCCGGCCTGTGGCTCTACGCGCAAATTAAGAGCGTCTCGATCACCGCCTGATTACAGCAGATGGGTATAAATGTACTGGGCGATGCTGTCGGTGGTATTGTCGCCAATCACCACGTTAGCGCGCGCTTTTACCGCGTCGTCGGCATTGCCCATCGCCACGCCGGTACCGGCGGCTTCCAGCATGCTGATGTCGTTGTAGTTATCGCCGAAGGCGATCGCGTCCTGCATTGACCAGCCCTGTGATTCCACATACTGCGTCAGACGCTTGCCTTTGCTGTTGCCTTTGCGGGCAATATCCACCTGATCGTGCCAGGACCATTCGCACTCCAGACCCAGCGTCTGTTCCACGTGTTTCGCGAAGGCATTCAGTTTGGTGGTGTCTTCATCCGTCAGGGCAAATTTCCAGATAGCCTCAACGTCCTGGGCCGCCTGACGCAGGGATGAAACCTGGGTAAAGACAGGACGCTGGGCTTCAGGCAGGGACAACGCCCAGTTGCTGGTGCGCACGACATGGCCGGTAGGACGCTCGTAAACCATCGCGTTATCCACGTACATCAGGCCGTGAACGGCATGCTCATCCAGTAGATCAATCAGTTGCAGCGCCTGGGGAACCGGCAGCGGGTCGGATTCTAAAACCTTTTTTGCCTGATAATCATACAAATAAGTGCCATTACAACAAATTGCAGGTGTATCTAACGCCAGTGCCTGATAAAAAGGGTGAATGGCAACGTGATGTCGACCCGTTACGATAAGGAGTTGATATCCCGCTTCCTTCGCGCGTTTTAGCGCCTCAAGGGAGGAGGGGAGAAGGGTTTTTTGCGGCGTCAGTAAGGTACCGTCTAAATCCAGAGCAATCACACGCGAGGTCATCTGTTTTCCCGGGTTAATATTGAATTTACGTTTTGATGGGATGGTACACCGAGAGGCGAACGCTTCAAAACTCCTGTCGACAATTCAGCATTCACCGTCAAAAGTTAACTACTTTCATGCGCAGTGAGGAGTGAATATTCATGAAACAAACCGTTTATACCGCCAGTCCTGAAAGCCAGCAGATCCACGTCTGGCGTTTAAATACCGAGGGGACACTCACGCTGGTTCAGGTTGTTGATGTGCCAGGCCAGGTGCAACCGATGGTCATCAGCCCGGATAAACGTTTCTTGTACGTGGGTGTGCGCCCGGAGTTCCGCGTGCTGGCCTATCGTATTTCTCCGGACGACGGCGCGCTGACGTACACTGCCGAAGCTCCGTTGCCGGGTAGCCCAACCCATATCTCAACCGATCGTAAAGGTAACTTTGTCTTCAGCGGCTCTTATAACGCGGGCTGCGTCAGCGTAACGCGTCTGGAAGACGGCATTCCGGTCGAAACCGTGGATGTGGTGGAAGGGCTGGAAGGCTGCCACTCGGCGAATATCTCTCCGGATAACCGCACGCTGTGGGTGCCTGCGCTGAAGCAGGATCGTATCTGCCTGTTCACCCTGAGCGACGATGGTCACCTGGTGGCGCAAAATCCTGCCGAGGTGACTACCGTTGAAGGAGCAGGTCCGCGCCATATGGTCTTCCATCCGAACCAGCAGTACGCCTACGTGGTCAACGAACTGAACAGCTCTGTGGACGTATGGGAACTGAAAGATCCGAACGGTCAGATTGAGTGCGTGCAGACGCTGGACATGATGCCGTCTGATTTCTCCGACACCCGCTGGGCGGCAGATATCCACATTACGCCAGATGGCCGACATCTGTACGCCTGTGACCGTACCTCCAGCCTGATTACCGTGTTTAGCGTTTCCGAAGACGGCAGCGTGCTGGCGATTGAAGGGTTCCAGCCAACGGAAACCCAGCCGCGCGGCTTTAATATCGATCACAGCGGCAAATACCTGATTGCGGCGGGGCAGAAATCCCACCACATCGCGCTGTATGAAATTAAAGGCGAGCAGGGTCTGCTGGAAGAGAAAGGGCGTTATGCCGTAGGCCAGGGGCCAATGTGGGTGGTGGTAAACGCTCACTAAGCGGCTGAAAACAAAAAACCTCGCGAATGCGAGGTTTTTTTATGCCCAGTGGTAGCCGGGTGAGCACATCAAAACGTAACCAACATGGTCATCATAATGTCGACTCAAGGCGAAGTAAATTCATTGTCAACGAAGGGCCAAGAACAGAGAATGATTATCGGTTGTTATTATTAAAATAATCAGTTACTTAGATGCATTTTCTTTATAAATTCCTAAACTGACCTGATCTGTTTTTATGTACAGTAGTGATTTGATATCATTCTGTCCGTTGGCTTGATGTGTTGCAGTTCCGCAATTCAGGATCCGTATTCAGTCCTGGCTGTCGGGTGGTGCCGACAGTGCCTAAACTGGGGAGCACATCAAAACTTAACCAACACACCTCTGGTGACAGGCAGCGGAAAGGTAAATCAGGGGAGAAGTGCTCTATACCAAAGGAGTGGCGTATGAGCGGTGTGGAATGGGCAATTCTGTTCCTGCAACTCATGGTTGCGATTATGCAACTATTGGATGCGTATCTTAAGTTTGGAGCCTGATGCATTCGGTCGCAGTAAAAAGGGGGATTAAACTCCCCCTTTTACTCTCATCTTATTACTGCTTCGGCTCAGCAACCACTTTGCTACCCAGACCGCGGTTGTTGTACTCCCACATGCGGTTGAAGTTAGCGTCGTTCAGGTTGCGCTGCACGTTCCCTTTATCGTCCACCGCACCGGTATTGCCGGAGAACGGACGTTTGGAGATCGCGGCATCCGCCCACGGTTTCGCCATGTTGAAGCCTTCGTTGATCGCGCTGTCGCGGATCACGACCTGACCGTTGGTTGCAGAGTCCACGTCCAGGGAGCGTCCCAGCTGTGCCACGCCGTCACCGGCAGCATTAAAGCGGCTGTTCACGGCCAGGAAGCCGTAGAAGAGGTTCGACTGGGTTGCCGGAGCAAACACGTAGCCTTCCTGCTGAGTACGTGAATTCACCACGCGGAAATCGGTGTTATCAAACACCACCGCGCCGCGACCGGAGACCAGATCCACGTCACCTTCAACGTAGCTGTTGGTCACCAGGGTACGGGTCAGGCGGTTATTCTGCAGGGTGTTCTGCACGCCGCTGTTGGTCACGAAGAAGGTGTTCTGACGGCCCAGAATGTTGACGTTGTTAATCTGCACCTGATCGCCATCGCTACGCAGCGCAACGGCCTGGTGGTTACCGGCATCAACGCTGTCGCCCAGGGTATTCTGAATGGTCAGGTTCTGCAGCTGCAGACCGTTATTCTGAGACCAGAACACCGCCGAACACATCACGCCAATGGTGGCGGAACGCTTGCTCTGGCAGTTATCAAACATGTACCACGCCGGTTTACCCGGCATATATTTACCGGCCGGGTTCACCAGGTGACGCCAGGTGTTGCTGTCGATTTCGGAATCAATCGCCAGGCCAATTTTTACGTCGATCGCTTTTTCGCCCAGACCGTAAAGCGTAATGCTGCCTGGTGCGGCCGGAACATACACGGTGCCTTCATATTCACCTGGCAGGATCGCGATGTACTGGCGAGACGCGCTGTGTTTAGTGATGGCAGCATCAACCGCAGCCTGAATAGAGGTATGCGTTACGCCCTGCGCACCCGCCGGGCCAACCACGAAGTCAGGCTGTTTAGGCAGGTTAATAGAAGACGGTGTCCACGGTGCAGCGTTAGGATCCATCGCCGAGAAGTAATGCGCACGGTCGAAGTTCTTCGCTTCATCAGCGGACAAAATTGGGCGGGAGGCGGTACCGGGCGCAACCTGCTCAGAAGGTCGCTGATCCGGTGGAGTTGAACTGCATGCGGATAAGGTCACGCCAAAGGCGAGTGCTAACGCCAGACGGGAAATCCTGGAAATGTTCAAGGTGAAGCTCCTGGGTATGCAAGTCTTTACGGGATAGACGAAATAGCCTGCTTTTTTATACTAAGTTGAGCGAAACGGGAAGATAAAAAGGGTAAAAGTTGCATTTTTAGCCCAGGAGCGGCAGGTAAGTGATCACAAATAAATAACATTTTCCTTCAAGGCAGTTGACAGTAGACGGTGGATGCAAATAAATGTCTATACAACCCATGACAAGTGGAATGCCCATGCAGCAGATTCATCCCGACGATGTGATATGGCGAAATGCGCGACTGGCTACGATGGCGCCTGACGTCTGTGCGCCCTATGGACTGAAAGAGCAACACGCCCTGGTCGTACGCGGCCACACCCTTCTGGCCGTGATCCCTGAATCTGACATACCGGCCGGACACCGTCACTGTGTCGATCTCCAGGGGCGTCTGGTCACGCCTGGCCTGATTGACTGCCATACCCACCTGGTGTTTGGCGGCGATCGCGCGGCGGAGTGGGAGCAGCGTCTTAACGGTGTTTCTTATCAAACCATCAGCGCCCAGGGGGGCGGGATTAACGCGACCGTGACGGCGACGCGCAGCAGCTCGCCCGAAACCCTGCTTAAGCTGGCGCAGCAGCGGCTTCAGCGTCTGATGAATGAAGGCGTCACTACGGTTGAAATCAAGTCCGGATACGGTCTCAACGCCGAGGCCGAAGAGAAGATGCTGCAGGTCACGCGCCAGCTGAGCCTCAAAAATCCGATCGATATCAGCCCAACGCTGCTGGCGGCTCATGCGGTTCCGCCGGAATACCGACAGGATCCGGATGCGTACCTCACGCTGGTCTGTGAGCAGATATTGCCCACGCTGTGGCAAAAAGAGTTATACGAAGCAGTAGACGTATTCTGCGAAAACGTCGGCTTTACGCCGTCGCAAACCGAGCTCCTCTTTAAGGCGGCAACCGCGCTCGGTATCCCGGTGAAAGGGCATGTCGAGCAGCTGTCAAATCAGGGCGGTGCGGCGCTGGTCAGCCGGTATAAGGGACTCTCCGCCGATCATATCGAATATCTCGACGACGCGGGCGTTCAGGCGATGGCGGAAAGCGGCACGGTTGCGGTCCTGTTGCCGGGGGCGTTCTATTTTCTGCAGGAGCGCCAGCGTCCGCCGGTTGAACAGCTCAGAAAACAGGGCGTGCCGATGGCGGTTGCCACCGACTATAACCCGGGCACCAGCCCGTTTGCCAGCCTGCACCTGGCGATGAACATGGCCTGCGTCCAGTTTAGCCTGACGCCTGAAGAGGCCTGGGCTGGCGTCACGCGGCATGCCGCGCAGGCGCTGGGCCGCGGTGAAACCCACGGACAGCTGCGGGCCGGGTTTGTCGCTGATTTTGTCGTCTGGGATGCGCACCATCCTGTAGAAATGGTCTACGAGCCGGGACGCAATCCGCTGTATCAACGTATTTTCCGTGGGGAGGCAGCATGAGATTATGGCGGCCCGTAGCCGAAACGGTCTGGCAGGGGCGTGACGACAGCGCCGAGGCCAGCAATGCAAAGCGAATTTTCCAGACGATAAAGCAGCAGGGGCAGTTCACGCCGCTTCCATCCGGCATCGCGCTGATAGGCTTTGAATGTGATGCAGGGGTAAAACGCAATCAGGGCAGGCCTGGCGCCGTGCAGGCACCGGATATGCTGCGAAAAGCGCTGGCCAATATGGCAAGCCATCAGGGACACGATCGGCTGGCGGACATGGGCTCGGTTTACGTTGAGGGCGACGAGCTGGAAGCGGCGCAGCAGGCGTTAAGCGATGCCGTCACGGCCTGTCAGCAGTCCGGGATGCGTACGCTGGTCTTTGGCGGCGGGCATGAAACCGCCTGGGCGCACGGTCGCGGCGTGCTGGACGCCTTCCCGAACGGGCGGGTTGTCATTATCAATCTTGATGCCCATCTCGATCTGCGCAAGGCCGACCAGGCCACGTCCGGCACCCCGTTTCGCCAGCTGGCGCATTACTGCGATGAGCGCGGGCGGGCATTTCAGTACGCCTGCTTTGGCGTGAGCCGGGCGGCGAACACGCAGGCTTTGTGGGATGAGGCCGAACGCCTGAACGTCACGCTGGTGGAAGATCTCCATTTCAGGCGCGATGCGCTATCCGCGCTGAAAAAGGAGCTGGCGCAGGCCGATCGCGTCTACCTGACGATCGATCTGGACGTGCTGCCCGCCAGCGAAATGCCCGCCGTGTCCGCACCGGCTGCGTTAGGCATACCGGCACTGGATCTTCTCCCGGTTATCGAACAAATCTGCCGTAGCGGTAAGCTACAGGCCGCCGATCTGGTAGAGTTTAACCCGCAGTACGATCGGGACGGACAGGGCGCAAAGCTTGCCGCCCGTCTGGCCTGGCAAATTGCTCACTGGTGGGCATAACACTATTCAAGGAGTCACGATGTTTTCACGCTCACCCCTACCGCAGTCGAGCTCTCCCGCACCTTTTTACGAAAAGGTGAAGCAGGCGATCAGCGAAAAAATTGCCACCGGCGTCTGGCGGCCGCACGATCGCATTCCCTCGGAGGCCGAGCTGGTGGCGCAGTTTGGTTTTAGCCGGATGACCGTCAACCGGGCGCTGCGCGAGCTGACCGACGAAGGGCTTCTGGTGCGCCTGCAGGGCGTGGGGACATTTGTGGCGGAACCGAAAGGGCAGTCTGCCCTGTTTGAAATCCGCAGCATTGCGGACGAAATCGCCGCCCGTAATCATCAGCACCGCTGTGAGGTGCTGGTGCTCGAAGAGACTCAGGCCAGCGCCGAGCAGGCGGTAGAGCTGAATGTTAAAGAGGGAAGTCGGATCTTCCACTCGGTGATGGTGCATTTCGAGAACGACATTCCGGTGCAGATTGAAGATCGCTGCGTGAACGCTGAACGGATACCGGATTATTTGAACCAGGATTACACCCAGACCACGCCGCACGCCTATCTCTCGCTCGTCGCACCGCTGACGGAAGGGGAGCACATTGTGGAGGCCGTGCGCGCCACGCCGCAGGAGTGCGAGCGGCTGCGCATTAAAGAGCACGATCCGTGCCTGCTGATCCGCCGTCGAACCTGGTCCTCGTCGCACATTGTGTCGCATGCCCGGCTGCTTTTCCCGGGGAACCGCTATCGGCTGCAGGGCCACTTTATGTCATAAGTTTTAAAAGCGTGATAGCTAACGCAATATAACAAAATTGTATCTTTTTTGTTAAATCCGACCTTGTGTGTGCTTGTCTATACAAGTATATCTAAATACATCACTGTCCCGTATGAGGAGCACACAATGTCGTCAGGTAAATACCGCCAGCAGGATGTCCGCGCCGCGCGCGGCACCACCCTTACCGCCAAAAGCTGGCTCACCGAAGCCCCGCTGCGCATGTTGATGAATAACCTCGATCCTGAGGTGGCGGAAAACCCCCACGAGCTGGTGGTCTACGGCGGCATAGGCCGCGCCGCGCGCAACTGGGAATGCTATGACGCAATTGTAAAATCCCTGACCGAGCTCGAACACGACGAAACCCTGCTGGTGCAGTCCGGCAAGCCGGTTGGCGTGTTTAAAACGCACAAAAACGCGCCGCGCGTGCTGATCGCCAACTCTAACCTCGTGCCGCACTGGGCCACCTGGGAACACTTCAACGAACTGGACGCAAAAGGGCTGGCGATGTATGGCCAGATGACCGCGGGAAGCTGGATCTACATCGGCAGCCAGGGGATTGTGCAGGGCACCTACGAAACCTTCGTGGAAGCCGGTCGTCAGCACTATAGCGGCTCGCTGAAAGGCCGCTGGGTATTAACCGCGGGTCTCGGCGGGATGGGCGGCGCGCAGCCGCTGGCCGCCACGCTTGCCGGCGCGTGCTCCCTCAACATTGAATGCCAGCAGAGCCGCATTGATTTCCGTCTGCGCACCCGCTACGTCGATGAGCAGGCAACCGATCTGGACGATGCGCTGGCGCGCATCAAAAAATACACGTCCGAAGGCAAAGCGGTGTCGATTGCGCTGTGCGCAAATGCGGCGGACATTCTTCCAGAACTCGTCGCCCGCGGCGTGCGTCCGGATCTGGTCACCGACCAGACCAGCGCCCATGACCCGCTGCACGGTTACCTGCCAAAAGGCTGGTCGTGGGAATCCTATCAGCAAAAAGCGGAAACCGATCCGGAAGGCACGGTGCTTGCCGCGAAACGCTCCATGGCCGAGCACGTCTCCGCGATGCTGGCCTTCAGCCAGATGGGCATTCCGACCTTTGACTACGGCAACAACATCCGCCAGATGGCGAAAGAGATGGGCGTGAATAACGCCTTCGACTTCCCCGGCTTCGTTCCGGCCTATATCCGTCCGCTGTTCTGCCGCGGTATCGGTCCGTTCCGCTGGGTGGCCCTGTCCGGTGACCCGGAGGATATCTACAAAACCGACGCCAAAGTGAAGGAGATCGTTGCCGATGACGAACACCTGCATCGCTGGCTGGACATGGCTCGCGAGCGCATTAACTTCCAGGGCCTGCCGGCGCGTATCTGCTGGGTAGGGCTGGAATGGCGGCAAAAGCTGGGCCTGGCCTTCAACGAAATGGTGCGCAGCGGTGAAGTTTCCGCGCCGATTGTCATCGGCCGCGACCATCTCGACTCCGGCTCCGTCGCCAGCCCGAACCGCGAAACGGAAGCCATGCGCGACGGCTCGGATGCGGTCTCCGACTGGCCGCTGCTGAACGCTCTGCTGAATACCGCCAGCGGCGCGACCTGGGTATCGCTGCACCACGGCGGCGGCGTGGGGATGGGCTTCTCCCAGCATTCCGGGATGGTCATCGTCTGCGACGGAACCGATGAAGCCGCCGCGCGTATTGCTCGCGTACTGCACAACGACCCGGCCACCGGCGTGATGCGTCACGCGGATGCGGGTTATGAGATTGCCATTGACTGTGCCAAAGAGCAGGGCCTTAACCTGCCGATGATCCCTGCCACACAAGGAAAGCATTGATGAACGCATTAACACTTACTCCCGGCTCGCTAACGCTCAAGCAGCTGCGTAACGTCTGGCGTCAGCCGGTCACCCTTTCGCTGGATGCAAGCGCCCACGCCGCCATTAACGACAGCGTCGCCTGCGTCGAAGCCATCGTGGCCGAAGGGCGCACCGCCTACGGGATTAACACCGGCTTTGGGCTGCTGGCGCAGACCCGTATCGCGACACACGATCTGGAAAACTTACAGCGTTCGCTGGTGCTGTCACACGCGGCGGGTGTGGGTCAGCCGCTGGATGATGAGATTGTCCGTCTGATGATGGTCCTCAAAATCAACAGCCTGGCGCGCGGTTTTTCCGGCATTCGCCTGAGCGTGATTCAGGCGCTGATGGCGCTGGTGAATGCGGAGGTCTATCCATGGATCCCGGCGAAGGGTTCCGTCGGGGCTTCCGGCGATCTTGCGCCGCTGGCCCACATGTCGCTGCTGCTGCTGGGCGAAGGCAAAGCGCGCTGGCAGGGCGAGTGGCTTCCTGCGAAAGAGGCCCTGAAAAAAGCCGGATTAACGCCAATAACGCTGGCGGCGAAAGAGGGGCTGGCGCTGCTGAACGGCACTCAGGCATCGACCGCCTTCGCGCTGCGCGGCCTGTTTGAAGCGGAAGATCTGTTTGCCTCAGCGGTGGTGTGCGGTGCGCTGACCACCGAAGCCGTGCTGGGCTCGCGTCGCCCGTTCGATGCCCGCATCCACGAGGTGCGCGGCCAGCGCGGGCAGATTGATGCCGCCGCGATGTATCGTCACGTGCTTACCGACACCAGCGAAATTGCCGATTCACACCATAACTGCGAGAAGGTTCAGGATCCGTATTCCCTGCGCTGCCAGCCGCAGGTTATGGGCGCGTGCCTGACGCAGCTGCGCCAGGCGGCAGAGGTGCTGCTGGTGGAGGCCAACGCGGTGTCCGATAACCCGCTGGTGTTCGCCCAGGAAAACGAGGTGGTCTCAGGCGGTAACTTCCACGCCGAGCCGGTGGCAATGGCGGCGGATAATATCGCCCTGGCGATTGCCGAAGTCGGCGCGTTGTCCGAACGCCGTATCGCGCTGATGATGGATAAACACATGTCCCAACTGCCACCGTTCCTGGTGCGTAACGGCGGGGTCAACTCGGGCTTTATGATCGCTCAGGTGACGGCCGCAGCGCTGGCAAGCGAGAACAAGGCGCTGTCGCATCCGCACAGCGTGGACAGCCTGCCAACCTCGGCGAATCAGGAAGATCACGTTTCGATGGCACCGGCTGCCGGGCGTCGTCTCTGGGAAATGGCCTCCAACACCCGCGGCGTGCTGGCGGTGGAATGGCTGGCGGCGAGTCAGGGGATCGATCTGCGTGAAGGGCTCAAATCCAGCCCGCTGCTGGAGCAGGCGCGTCATGCGCTGCGCGAGCATGTATCGCATTACGATGACGACCGGTTCTTTGCGCCGGATATTGATAAGGCGATGCAGCTTCTGGAAGAGGGACGCCTTGTAGGACTGCTACCTTCGGTGCTGTGATTTTTGCCCGGTGGCGCTGCGCTTACCGGGCCTACGAATGCGAAATGTAGGCCGGGTAAGGCGTAGCCGCCACCCGGCTTTTTTCAGGAATACATCGCCGTGATCGACGCGCTCCCCAGGGAATGGAAATGCACGTTAAACCCGACCATCGCGCCGCTCGCGCCTTCATCGACCTCAATCTTCTCCACATCCAGCGCGTGCACCGTGAAGATATAGCGGTGGGTTTCCCCTTTTGGTGGCGCCGCGCCGCCGTAGCCCGCTTTACCAAAGTCAGTACGCGTCTGAATGGCGCCTTCAGGCAGGGCAACCAGGTCTGAACCAGAGCCCTGCGGCAGGACGCGGGTGTCGGCAGGCAGGTTCGCCACAATCCAGTGCCACCAGCCGGAGCCGGTAGGCGCATCCGGGTCGTAGCAGGTCACGACAAAGCTTTTAGTGCCTGCCGGAACCTCGTCCCACGCCAGGTGCGGGGAGATATTGTCTCCCTGATACCCCATGCCGTTGAATACGTGGCGTTCCGGCAGTTTTTCACCGTCGCGCAGATCTTTACTGATGATTTTCATACGGTTTACCCTCGTTAATCACTCGTTCAGCAAGTGTAATGCATAGGGCTAAATCGTGAAATGCGCGGGAATGTTAACGGCTGTTACGACCGCGTCGGTTAATTTACGCAGCTGCTCCGGCGTAATGCTGTACGGCGGCATCAGGTAGATAAGCTTGCCGAAAGGCCGGACCCACACGCCCTGGTCCACGAAGAAGCGCTGCAGCGCCGCCATGTTCACCGGATGGGTGGTTTCAATCACGCCGATGGCGCCCAGCACGCGCACGTCCGCCACGAAATTCGCACCCGAGGCGGCATTCAGCTCATCTTTCAGCTGCGCCTCAATCGCTGCCACCTGCGTCTGCCACTCGCCGCTCTCCAGAATGGCCAGGCTTTCGCTTGCGACGGCGCAGGCCAGCGGGTTGCCCATAAACGTCGGGCCGTGCATAAAGCAGCCCGCCTCACCGTCGCTGATGGTGTCGGCAACCTGGCGGGTCGTGAGCGCGGCGGAGAGCGTCATGGTGCCGCCGGTCAGCGCTTTACCCAGACACAGAATATCCGGGGCGATACCCGCATGCTCGCAGGCAAACAGCTTGCCGGTGCGGCCAAAGCCGGTGGCGATCTCATCGGCAATCAGCAGAATGCCCTCGCGGTCGCACATCCTGCGAATACGCTTCAGCCATTCCGGATGGTACATACGCATTCCGCCCGCGCCCTGCACGATCGGTTCAAGAATGACGGCTGCAATCTCGTGACGATGCGCTGCCATCAGCCGCGCGAAGCCGACCATGTCCATCTCGTTCCACTCGCCGTCGAAGCGGCTCTGCGGCGCAGGGGCGAACAGGTTTTCCGGCAGATACCCCTTCCACAGGCTGTGCATGGAGTTATCCGGATCGCACACCGACATCGCCCCGAAGGTATCCCCGTGATAGCCGTTGCGGAAGGTGAGGAACCGCTGGCGCGTTTCGCCTCTGGCGTGCCAGTACTGCAGCGCCATTTTCATCGCCACTTCCACCGCCACGGAGCCGGAGTCGGCCAGGAACACGCACTCCAGCGATTCAGGCGTCATCGCCACCAGACGGCGGCATAAATCTACGGCGGGCTGATGGGTGATCCCGCCAAACATCACGTGCGACATCTGGTCAATCTGGGCCTTCATCGCCGCATTCAGGCGCGGGTGGTTGTACCCGTGAATCGCCGCCCACCAGGAGGACATCCCGTCAACCAGCCGCTCGCCGCTGGCGAGGTGCAGCTCGCAGCCGTGGGCCGAGGCCACCGGATAGACGGGAAGGGGGCGGGTGGTGGAGGTGTAAGGGTGCCAGATATGCTGCTTGTCGAAGGCGAGATCGTCCTGGGTCATAATCGACTTGTAAACCATTTTGAAAAGTTTTAGGTTTACGAGTATAAACCGAACCGAAAATTAACAAAACCCTTTGGAGAAGCCCGATGGCTCACCACGCACGCTGGACGATGTCGCAAGTCACTGAATTATTCAATAAACCTTTCCTTGAGCTGATGTTCGAAGCCCAACAGGTGCATCGTCAGCACTTCGATCCTCGCCATGTTCAGGTCAGCACGCTGCTGTCGATCAAGACCGGCGCCTGCCCCGAAGACTGCAAATATTGTCCGCAGAGCGCGCGCTACAAAACCGGTCTGGAGTCAGAGCGCCTGATGGAAGTGGAGCAGGTCCTCGACTCCGCGCGCAAGGCGAAAAACGCCGGCTCGACCCGCTTTTGCATGGGCGCGGCGTGGAAGAACCCGCACGACCGCGACATGCCGTACCTGGAGCAGATGGTAAAGGGCGTGAAGGAGATGGGTCTCGAAGCCTGTATGACCCTCGGTACGCTCAACGAAGAGCAGGCGCAGCGCCTCTCGGCCGCGGGGCTGGACTACTACAACCACAACCTCGACACCTCGCCGGAATTTTACGGCAATATCATCACCACGCGTACCTACCAGGAGCGTCTGGATACGCTGGATAAAGTGCGTGACGCGGGGATCAAGGTCTGTTCCGGCGGCATCGTGGGCTTAGGCGAAACGGTGAAAGACCGCGCTGGCCTGCTGCTGCAGCTGGCGAACCTGCCGACCCCGCCGGAAAGCGTGCCAATCAACATGCTGGTTAAGGTCAAGGGCACGCCGCTGGCGGATAACGAGGACGTGGATGCGTTTGATTTTATCCGTACCATCGCGGTGGCGCGCATCATGATGCCAACGTCTTACGTTCGCCTTTCAGCGGGCCGCGAGCAGATGAACGAGCAGACCCAGGCGATGTGCTTTATGGCCGGAGCCAACTCTATCTTCTACGGCTGCAAGCTGCTGACCACGCCGAACCCGGAAGAGGACAAAGACGTTCAGCTGTTCCGCAAGCTGGGGTTGAACCCGCATCAGACCGAAGTGCTGACGGGCGATAACGAGCAACAGCAGCAGCTGGAGCAGCAGATTTTCAACGCCGACACCGATCAGTTCTACAACGCGGCAGCCGTATGACCTGGCAGGCACGTATCAACTCTGCGCTCGACGACCGTCGGGCGGCAGAGGCGTTTCGCGTTCGCAGGGTGGTGGAAAACGGCGCGGGCCGTTTTCTTACCCGTGAAGGCCAGCGGTTCTGCAATTTCTCCAGCAACGACTATCTCGGGCTGAGCCAGC
Organism: Enterobacter sp. 3U4; assembly: GCF_057224565.1. Taxonomy (NCBI): domain Bacteria; kingdom Pseudomonadati; phylum Pseudomonadota; class Gammaproteobacteria; order Enterobacterales; family Enterobacteriaceae; genus Enterobacter; species Enterobacter sp. 3U4. The sequence continues at coordinate 2,570,173 of NZ_CP136665.1, read as the reverse complement.
ATCCGACCATCATCCGTGCCTGGCAGCAGGGCGCTGAGCGGTTTGGCGTGGGCAGCGGCGGATCGGGACACGTCAGCGGATACACTACGGCACATCAGGCGCTGGAAGAGGAACTGGCTGACTGGCTCGGCTACCCCCGCGCGCTGCTCTTTATCTCCGGCTTTGCCGCCAATCAGGCGGTGATTACTGCCCTGATGGAAAAAGAGGACCGCATTGTCGCCGACCGCTTAAGTCACGCCTCCCTGCTGGAGGCGGCACATTTAAGCCCGGCTCAGCTGCGGCGGTTTGCCCATAACGATGCTGGACAGCTCGCTGCGCTGCTGGATAAACCGTGTGACGGACAACAGCTGGCGGTCACGGAAGGGGTGTTCAGCATGGACGGCGACAGCGCGCCGCTTGCCGCGCTGCATGAGGCCGCAAAACGGCAGAATGCATGGCTGCTGGTGGACGATGCCCACGGCGCTGGCGTAATGGGCGACGAAGGGCGCGGCAGCGCGCATCAGCAAAACGTGAAGCCGGAACTGCTGATTGTCACCTTCGGCAAAGGCTTTGGCGTCAGCGGCGCCGCCGTGCTGTGCAGCGAATCCGTTGCCGACTATCTGCTGCAGTTTGCCCGACACCTGATTTACAGCACCAGTATGCCCCCGGCGCAGGCCGTGGCGCTGTCGGCGTCGCTGGCGGTCATCCGCAGCGCGGAAGGGGATGAGCGTCGCCAGCGTCTGGCAGAGCATATCTCTCGCTTCCGCCAGGGGTTAGCGGCGCTGCCTTTTCGCAGTCCCGATTCGCAGAGCGCTATCCAGCCGGTGATTGTCGGCGAAAACGGCCGCGCGCTGGCGCTGGCACAAGCGCTGCGCGAGCGCGGCATGTGGGTGACCGCCATCCGTCCGCCCACCGTACCGCCGGGCACGGCGCGGCTACGCTTAACCCTGACGGCGGCGCATGAACGACAGGATATTGAGACGTTGCTGGAGGCGCTCCATGATGCCGGTGAATAAGCAGGCCATCGCGGCGGCATTTGGTCGCGCCGCGCAGAGCTATTCGCAGCATGATGAGCTGCAGCGTCTGAGCGCGCAGGGGCTTCTGGCCGCCCTTGGCGAGAACCGTTTTCCACAGGTGCTGGACGCCGGCTGTGGTCCCGGCAGCAACAGCCGCTACTGGCGCGGGGCGGGAAGCCAGGTGACGGCTATCGATCTCTCAGCCCGGATGCTGGAAGAGGCGCGCCAGCAGCAGGCTGCAGATCGTTATCTGCTGGCCGATATCGAGGCGATCCCGCTTGCGGACGCGCAGTTTGATCTGGTCTGGAGCCATCTGGCGGTTCAGTGGTGCAGCAGCCTGCCGCAGGCCTTGCGCGAGCTTTATCGCGTGGCGCGACCGGGCGGGAAGGTGGCTTTTACCACCCTGCTGGAAAGTTCGCTGCCGGAGCTGAATCAGGCCTGGCAGGCGGTCGATGAACAGCCGCACGCTAACCGGTTTTTATCGCATGAGCAGGTGACGCAGGCGCTGGCAGGCTGGCGCGCTCGCAGCGTGGTGCAGACCATCACGCTCAATTTTAGCGATGCGTTCAGCGCCATGCGTTCGCTGAAGGGCATAGGCGCCACGCACCTGCATACCGGACGCGAGAAAAAACCGCTCACCCGGGGTCAGCTGCAGCGCCTTGAGCTGGCCTGGCCGCAGCAGCGGGGTCAATACCCGCTCTCCTATCAACTTTTTCATGGGATTATCGAACGTGACTGAACGTTATTTTGTTACCGGCACGGACACAGAAGTGGGCAAAACGGTAGCCAGCTCGGCGCTGCTGCAGGCGGCACGGCTGCTCGGAAAAAACACCGCCGGGTTTAAGCCTGTAGCTTCCGGCAGCGAGATGACGGCGGAAGGGTTACGCAACACCGACGCGCTGGCGCTCCAGCGTAACAGCACGCGTGAGCTTGCCTATTCCGCGGTGAATCCGTACACCTTTGCCGAGCCGACCTCGCCGCACATTATCAGCGCTGACGAAGGTCGTCCGATTGATTTTGCCGTGCTGTCTGCCGGATTGCGGACGCTGGAAAGTCAGGCCGACTGGGTGCTGGTGGAAGGGGCCGGCGGCTGGTTTACGCCGCTTTCAGACACGCAGACGTTTGCTGACTGGGTGCAGGCCGAGCAGCTTCCGGTCATTCTTGTCGTCGGCGTCAAGCTGGGCTGTATCAATCACGCCATGTTGACCGCGCAGGCCGTACAGCAGGCCGGACTGCGTCTGGCGGGCTGGATAGCCAACGACGTGGTTGCGCCGGGTAAACGCCATCAGGAGTACCTGGCGACGCTCAGGCGTGTCCTTCCCGCGCCGTGCCTCGGGGCGATTCCCTGGCTTGCTGACGGCGCGGAAAATGCCGAAACCGGACGTTATCTCGATCTCAGCGTTTTGCTTCCCGCGACATCCAGTGAGCGATAAGCTCATCATCCAGTTCGTTAACGTGGCCCTGAGCCACGTTACGCCCGCGATAGAGCATGCAGAAACGGTCCGCCACCCGACGGATAAACGACAGCTGCTGCTCCGCTAATAGCACCGTCATACCCAGCTCCCGGTTTAATCGCCCCAGCAGCTGCACCAGCTTCTGGGCAACGCTGTGCCCCGCGCCGTGAAGGGGTTCATCCAGGATCAGCAGGTGAGGGCGGTTCACCAGCGCATTAGCCAGCGCCAGCTGATACTGGTGGTCCGGAGAGAGCGTGTTGGCGCGGGTTTGTCGCACCCCATAGAGCGCGGGAAACAGATCGTAAACGTCATTTTTCGCCTCAGGGTTAGGTTTCCCCGTCGCCCGCATGGCGATATGCAGGTTCTCCTCAATCGTTAGCTGAGAGAAGATCCGCCTGTCCTGCGAGACATAGCCAATCCCTGGCCCGGGGCGCTGTTCTGACGGCGGGTTGAGCAAATCGCGCGGCGGCGCGCCCGCCTCATACCAGATGATGCTGCCGCTTTCGACGGGCACTTTCCCGGCGATGCAATTCATGAGGGTGGTTTTACCCATGCCCGGCAGGCCAACGACGCCTGTACACATCCCTTGCGGAAAATCTAAATCCACATTCCATAGCGTATGTTGACTTCCGTAAAACTGATTCACTGCACGCAGACTCAACATCTTTCTCTCCTTAAAAATGTGTGTAGGTGAGGCTCGGGTTTGAATCTGCAAAACCCCTGCCACAAAGCGGAAAGTGATTAAAAAAGCGACTTTTTTAGGAATAAGTCACAGAAGCGTGGCGGATAAAAAGCGGGATTGCACATCGACGGTGCCAGCGGTGGTGAGTTGTGGTGCAGAGCCCGAAATGGTGAAAATGTGAGCAGGATCGCATCGGTTGGTTATGAATGACGCAACTGTTAATCAGCAAAAAATAGCTATAAAAATTTTTTGCCGCCGTCTCGTGGGAAAATCCGGGAATTTGCGGAGCGCCAGTCTGCATGGGCTGGAAGCAGTTATCCACTATTCCTGTGGATAACCATGTGCATTAGAGTTAGAAAACACGCGATAAGCGAGAGAGGACGCGGCTTACGCCCAAATTGACGCGAAACGCGGCTTTAGAAAATATCGTTTAATTTTTAATTGCTTAGATAAAAGCAATTCCCGTCATGAAACTGTCACCGGTTGCCACAAAACTATCATTACCTGGCTTGACAAATGTTAAAAAAGAAAAAGTTCTGGGGATAACCTGACCTGACTGGTGTTTTATGTTGTCACAGTCCAAATTTTGGTCGCTCTCGCGCTAATCATTCAGGCGCTACTCTAAATATCCTGACATGCTACTGGTTTTTCATCCAGTGTTTTTTACTGGCATTCCTGGCAACAAGGAGTAAAATTACTCACCTGCCGCTTATAACGTCATCAGGTTGTCGCCCATGAGTAAACCGTTCAAATTGAATTCTGCTTTCCGTCCGTCTGGCGATCAGCCTGAGGCGATCCGTCGTCTGGAAGAGGGGCTGGAAGATGGGCTGGCGCACCAGACGCTGCTGGGGGTAACCGGCTCGGGTAAAACTTTTACCATCGCCAACGTGATTGCGGATCTCCAGCGCCCCACGATGGTGCTGGCGCCCAACAAAACCCTGGCCGCGCAGCTTTACGGCGAGATGAAAGAGTTCTTCCCGGAAAACGCGGTGGAGTATTTCGTCTCCTACTACGATTACTACCAGCCTGAAGCCTATGTGCCGAGCTCTGACACCTTCATTGAAAAAGATGCCTCAGTGAACGAACACATCGAGCAGATGCGACTGTCGGCCACTAAGGCGCTTCTGGAGCGTCGTGACGTGATCGTTGTCGCCTCGGTTTCCGCGATCTACGGTCTGGGCGATCCGGATCTCTATCTCAAGATGATGCTGCACCTGACGCAGGGGATGATCATCGACCAGCGGGCGATTTTACGTCGTCTGGCGGAGCTGCAGTACACCCGCAACGATCAGGCCTTCCAGCGTGGTACGTTCCGCGTGCGCGGCGAAGTGATCGACATCTTCCCGGCAGAATCGGACGATATGGCGCTGCGCGTCGAGCTGTTTGACGAGGAGGTTGAACGCCTGTCGCTCTTCGACCCGCTGACCGGACACGTTGAGTCGGTGATCCAGCGCTTCACCATCTACCCGAAAACGCACTACGTGACGCCGCGCGAGCGTATCGTGCAGGCGATGGAAGAGATCAAAGTGGAGCTGGCCGAGCGCCGTAAGGTGCTGCTGGCGAACAATAAGCTGCTCGAAGAGCAGCGCCTTAGCCAGCGTACCCAGTTCGATCTGGAGATGATGAACGAGCTGGGCTACTGTTCCGGCATCGAAAACTACTCGCGCTTCCTCTCCGGGCGCGGGCCGGGCGAGCCGCCGCCAACGCTGTTTGATTACCTTCCGGCAGACGGTTTGCTGGTGATCGATGAGTCCCACGTCACGATCCCGCAGATCGGCGGGATGTACCGCGGTGACCGTGCGCGTAAAGAGACGCTGGTGGAGTACGGATTCCGCCTGCCGTCGGCGCTGGATAACCGTCCGATGAAGTTTGAAGAGTTTGAGGCGCTGGCGCCGCAAACCATTTACGTCTCGGCCACGCCGGGCAACTACGAGCTGGAGAAATCCGGTGAAGACGTTGTTGACCAGGTGGTGCGTCCAACGGGTCTGCTCGACCCGATTATTGAAGTTCGTCCAGTGGCCACCCAGGTGGACGATCTGCTCTCGGAAATTCGCGCCCGTTCCGCCATCAACGAGCGCGTGCTGGTGACCACGCTCACCAAGCGCATGGCGGAAGACCTGACCGAGTATCTCGAAGAGCACGGCGAGAAGGTGCGTTATCTCCACTCGGATATCGATACCGTGGAGCGCATGGAGATTATCCGCGACCTGCGTCTGGGCGAGTTTGACGTGCTGGTAGGGATTAACCTGCTGCGAGAAGGTCTGGATATGCCGGAAGTTTCGCTGGTGGCGATTCTGGACGCGGATAAAGAGGGCTTCCTGCGTTCCGAGCGTTCGCTGATTCAGACCATTGGCCGCGCCGCGCGTAACGTCAACGGTAAAGCGATTCTGTACGGTGACAAAATCACCCCGTCGATGGCGAAAGCGATTGGTGAAACGGAGCGCCGCCGTGAGAAACAGCAGCGTTACAACGAAGAACACGGCATTACCCCGCAGGGGCTGAACAAGAAGGTGGTGGATATTCTGGCGCTGGGTCAGAACATCGCCAAAACCAAAGCGAAAGGCCGCGGCAAGGCGCGTTCAGTGGTGGAAGAAGATACCGTCGTGCTGACGCCAAAAGCGCTGCAGCAGAAAATCCACGAGCTGGAAGGGCAGATGATGCAGCACGCGCAGAACCTGGAGTTCGAAGAGGCGGCGCAGATCCGCGACCAGCTTCATCAGCTGCGGGATCTGTTTATCGCGGCATCATAGGTCAAAGCAGCGTGTTTTCTCCCTCTCCCCGTGGGAGAGGGCCGGGGTGAGGGCATCAGGCCGCACAAAACGAACCTAACCCAGCGCCTGAATCGCCTTCTCCAGAGCCTCGCGCAGCAGATGCCGGTCGTGACGGTACTTGATGTCTGAGGCCTCCAGCGGCTCCTGCACCACCAGGCGATCGCCGATACCGGATACATCCACCTTTGGCCCCACCACCACGCCGTCAATGATCTTCTTACCGACGTAATGCTCCATCAAATTGAGTTTATCCGCCAGCGACAGGCTTGCGGCTGCCGGGCTCAGCTCACGTCCCAGGTTACCGATGTAAACCATCGGGGCAGGGGTGCGGCGCAATGCCTGCGCCAGCTCTTTCACCAGCAGAATTGGCATCAGGCTGGTATAAAAACTGCCCGGACCGATCAGGATAAGATCCGCTTCCCCGATGGCCTCCACCGCTTCTCGCGTGGCGGGCACGCTCGGATAGGTCATTAACTCCGCTGGCGGCAGGGTGAGCTGGTCAATATTCACTTCACCGTAAACTTCATGTCCTTCGGCATCGATTGCCATCAAGTCCACCGGTTGTTCAGACATGGGGATCAGGAATGCGTCCACTTTGAGCAGATTACGGATTAAGTTGATGGCTTCCAGAGGCCTTACGCTCAGGTGATCCAGCGCCTTTAACATCAGATTTCCGAGGTTATGCCCGGAAAGTTCGCCATTACCGCCAAAACGGTACTCAAACATCGCCGACGCGACGCTGGGTTCGGTAATTAACTGGTTCAGACAGTTGCGCATATCTCCCCAGGCAATGCCGCCTTCGGCACGACGAATACGCCCGGTTGAGCCGCCGTTATCAGTAGTGGTTACTATCCCTGTCAGCCTGGAGCCCAGTGACGACAAAGAGGACATAACCCGGCCTAAGCCGTGTCCTCCGCCAAGAGCGACCACTCTGTCAAGATCCGCAAAAGTGCGATTGCGCATACGTATTCCTTATCACGTTCGATCGCGTAACAGTAACCTAACTACCCCTAAAAGACGATGCCTCACCCGATGCAAAATGACGTATATCAATGTGAAAATGCGGTTTTTAGGTATTCTGTAGCGAAAATGCAGGAATGACTCGCTATATAGATGATTATATAGCGTAAAGCGATAATGGCGCCGTCAGAATTTCCGCGCTACTATCGCCCTAACCACGTTTTCAAAATTGAAAACATACACTCTAGCCCTTGTGCCTGTGTCGAAAGATATGGCGCTCTGGCCGTGGCGAATTTGCCACCAGGGTACAGAAAGAAATGACTGTGCCTCCCGATCTGGAAAGGTGTACATGGCTTCACAACTTACTGATGCTTTCGCGCGTAAGTTTTATTACTTACGTCTGTCGATTACCGATGTGTGCAACTTCCGTTGCACCTACTGCCTGCCTGACGGCTACAAACCGGGCAGCGTCACCAATAACGGCTTTCTCTCCGTAGATGAAGTGCGCCGCGTCACGCGCGCCTTCTCTGAGCTCGGCACCGAAAAAGTGCGTCTGACCGGCGGAGAACCCTCGCTGCGCCGCGATTTTCCCGACATCATTGCCGCGGTGCGTGAAAACGAACGTATCCGCCAGATTGCGGTGACCACCAACGGTTACCGCATGGCGCGCGACGTAGCCACCTGGCGCGATGCGGGCTTAACCGCCATTAACGTCAGCGTGGACAGTCTGGACGCCCGCCAGTTCCACGCCATTACTGGGCAGGATAAATTCCAGCAGGTCATGGACGGTATTGATGCGGCATTTGCGGCCGGCTTCGAAAAAGTCAAAGTCAACACGGTGCTAATGCGTGATGTAAATCATCACCAGCTCGATACCTTCCTGGCGTGGATCAAATCCCGCCCCATTCAGCTGCGTTTTATCGAGCTGATGGAAACCGGCGAGGGCAGCGAGCTGTTCCGCCGCCATCACATCTCCGGCATGGTGCTGCGCGACGAGTTGCTGAAACGCGGCTGGATCCACCAGATCCGCCAGCGCAGCGACGGCCCGGCGCAGGTCTTCTGCCATCCTGATTACGAAGGTGAGATTGGGCTTATCATGCCCTATGAGAAAGACTTCTGCGCCAGCTGCAACCGCCTGCGCGTCTCCTCCGTTGGCAAGCTCCACCTTTGCCTGTTTGGCGACGGCGGCGTGGACCTTCGCGATCTGCTGGAAGACGATGCGCAGCAGGACGCGCTTGAAGCACGCATTTCTGAAGCGCTGACGCATAAAAAACAGACCCACTTCCTGCATCAGGGCAATACCGGCATTACTCAGAACCTGTCCTACATCGGCGGGTAATCAGGCTTAAGAAGGAATCAGAAAATGAGTCAGGTAAGCGCAGAATTTATCCCGACACGCATTGCTATCCTTACCGTTTCCGACCGCCGTGGCGAAGAGGATGATACCTCCGGCCACTGGCTGCGCGATGCGGCTCATGACGCGGGGCATCACATCGTCGATAAAGCGATCGTGAAGGAGAACCGCTACGCCATTCGCGCTCAGGTTTCGCAGTGGATTGCGAGTGATGAGGTGCAGGTGGTGCTAATCACCGGCGGCACCGGCTTTACCGCAGGCGATCAGGCCCCCGAGGCGCTGATCCCGCTGTTCGACCGCGAGGTGGAAGGCTTCGGCGAGGTGTTCCGCATGCTCTCCTTTGAAGAGATCGGTACCTCCACGCTGCAGTCGCGCGCCGTTGCCGGCGTGGCTAACAAAACCCTGATTTTCGCCATGCCGGGCTCGACCAAAGCCTGCCGCACCGCGTGGGAAAACATCATCGCCCCGCAGCTGGACGCCCGTACCCGTCCGTGTAATTTCCATCCCCATTTAAAGAAATAAGCTATGTCACAACTGACCCACATTAACGCCGCTGGCGAAGCGCATATGGTTGACGTCTCCGCCAAAGCCGAAACGGTGCGCGAGGCGCGCGCGGAAGCGTTCGTCACCATGCTGCCGGAAACGCTGGCGATGATTATCGACGGCAGCCATCACAAGGGTGATGTCTTTGCCACCGCCCGCATCGCGGGTATTCAGGCCGCCAAGCGCACCTGGGATCTCATTCCGCTGTGCCATCCGCTGATGCTGAGCAAGGTGGAGGTGAACCTGCAGGCCCAGCCGGAGCAGAGCCGCGTGCGCATTGAGTCACTCTGCCGCTTAACCGGCAAAACCGGCGTGGAGATGGAAGCCCTGACGGCGGCCTCCGTTGCCGCGCTGACCATCTACGACATGTGCAAAGCGGTGCAGAAAGATATGGTGATTGGCCCGGTGCGTCTGCTGGCAAAAAGCGGCGGCAAATCCGGTGATTTTAAGGTGGACAGCCATGATTAAGGTGCTCTTTTTTGCCCAGGTGCGCGAGCTGGTGAATACCGACAGCCTGACGCTGGATGCGTCTTTCGAAAACGTCGCTGCCCTGCGCGCGCATCTGGCGGCACAGGGCGACCGCTGGGCGCTGGCGCTGGACGAAGGCAAGCTGCTGGCCGCCGTTAACCAGACGCTGGTGGAATTGACTCACCCGCTGGCCGAAGGGGATGAAGTGGCCTTCTTCCCGCCAGTAACGGGGGGGTAAGATGGCTGAAACCCGAATTCTGGTGAGCCCCGAGCGGTTTAACGTGGGGACCGAATACAGCTGGCTGGCGGAGCGTGACGAAGACGGCGCGGTTGTCACCTTCACCGGCAAGGTGCGCAACCACAACCTCGGTGACAGCGTGAAGGCGCTGACGCTGGAGCACTATCCGGGGATGACCGAGAAATCGCTGGCGGAGATTGTTGACGAGGCGCGGGGGCGCTGGCCGCTCGGCCGCGTCACGGTGATTCACCGCATCGGCGAGATGTGGCCCGGCGAGGAGATTGTCTTCGTCGGAGTGACCAGCGCGCACCGCGGCAGCGCGTTTGCCGCTGGGGAGTTCATTATGGATTACCTCAAAACCAAAGCCCCGTTCTGGAAGCGCGAAGCCACGCCGGAAGGTGACCGCTGGGTTGAATCGCGCGACAGCGATAAACAAGCGGCCAGCCGTTGGTAGTCGGTTTACGTGGATGTGTTACTCTTAACGAGTGTGTCTACTTAATCTTAATCAGGAGTGAATCATGGACCGATTTCCGCGTTCCGATTCAATAGTACAGCAGACCCGTAGCGGCCTGCAGACGTATATGGCTCAGGTGTACGGCTGGATGACGGTTGGCCTGCTGCTTACCGCGTTCATCGCGTGGTATGCGGCGAACACGCCGGAGCTGATGATGTTTATCTTCTCCAGCAAAATCACCTTCTTTGGGCTGATTATCGCGCAGCTGGCGCTGGTGTTTGTGCTCTCGGGTCTGGTGCAAAAGCTGAGTGCAGGCATGGCAACAACCCTGTTTATGCTCTATTCGGCGCTGACGGGGCTGACGCTTTCCAGCATTTTCATCGTTTACACCTACTCTTCCATCGCCAGCACCTTCGTGGTGGCCGGCGGGATGTTCGGCGCAATGAGCCTCTACGGCTACACCACGAAGCGCGATCTGAGCGGCTTCGGCAGCATGCTGTTTATGGGGCTGATTGGGATCGTGCTGGCGTCGCTGGTGAACCTGTGGCTGAAGAGCGAAGCGCTGATGTGGGCTGTGACCTATATCGGTGTGGTGATCTTCGTTGGGTTGACGGCGTATGACACCCAGAAGCTGAAAAACATCGGCGAGCAGATCGACGTGCGCGATAGTTCAAACCTGCGCAAATACGCGATTCTGGGCGCGCTGACGCTTTATCTGGACTTTATCAACCTGTTCCTGATGCTGCTGCGGATTTTAGGCAACCGTCGTTAAGGTTGTATTGCAGGGGGGCGGTGCAGTCTGATGCCCTCACCCTGACCCTCTCCCACGGGAGAGGGAACAAACACTAAAACGGCAACAAGGTTGCCGTTTTGCTTTTATTTCGCCATTACCTTTTCGTTCTTCGCCCGTAACTTCTTCGCCCGACTCTCCAGCCCCAGATAGCAGATCGTTGCCAGCGCCAGCGGCAGGAAGTAATACAGCATGCGGTAGGCGAGCAGGGCAGCGATGATGGCACCCTGAGAAACATGCTCCCCGGCCAGCAGGGCAATAAATACTGCCTCCAGCACGCCGATCCCCGCCGGAATATGCACAATCACCCCGGCAATACTGCTCACCAGCAGCACGCCCAGCACGAAGAAGTAATTCACGTCCTCGCCGATCAGCAGCCAGATAATGGCCCCCATCGCCATCCAGTTGGCGCTGGAGACGGCCATCTGCAGCACCGCAAACTTCCATGAGGGCAGCACCAGCTTTTGCCCTTTAATGGTCATGTGACGGCGTCTGGCAAACGCGCAGGCCCACAGATAAACGGCGATAATCAGCAGCAGTACGATGCCCAGAATGCGCAGCGTGGCCTCATCGATATACCAGTGCGCGGGCAGCTGCACCGCGCCGATGGTGAAGATCACCCCGCCGAGCAGGATATAGCCCAGCCAGTTGGTGGTAATGCTCAGGGAAAAAATACGCGTAATTGTCCCGCCCGGCAGGCCGAGCCGCGAGTAGAGGCGATAGCGCATGCCAATCCCCCCGACCCAGGTGCTCAGCGTCAGGTTAAAGGCGTAGCAGATAAACGACACCAGCATCACCTGACGTTTGGCCAGCTTGTGGCCGCAGTAGGCCCGACCCAGCAGGTCATAGCAGCCGTACATCAGATAGCTCGCGATAACCAGCCCCGTCGCGCCCAGCAGCACCATCCGGTTATAGTTGCGGATGACCTTCCACACCTCTTCCCAGTCAACTTTCTGCGCGTAGACCACCAGCAGCACCGCGACCGCAATGAAAAACAGCCAGGTCAGGATCTTTTTTGCCAGCCGCCAGCGCGGATGCGATTTCGACATCAGGGTTTGCCTCCGTCTTCCGCTTCTATGCGGTCCTGGGTTTCCATTTCAGGTTGTACCGGCGGGTCCACCTGCGCCAGCTTGGGCGTATGCGCCGGCAGCCAGCCGACCATAGCCGGGAAATGCCGCAGAAAGTGGAACACCACCACGCTGATGCCCAGGTTCCACCAGGTGCGTTTGGGGACCATGGATTCGTCCACGCGCACGCAGTCGTTAACGATCAACGCCTGCAGGTTATCCCGCAGGGTCTGATTAAACTGGCGATCGTGAATGATCAGGTTGGCTTCAAGGTTAAGCGACAGGCTCAGCGGATCGAGGTTGCTGGAGCCCACGGTTGCCCAGTGATCGTCCATCAGCGCGACTTTGCCGTGCAGCGGTCGGCGGCGATATTCGTAGATCTGTACGCCGCCCTTCACCAGATAGTTATACAGCAGCCGCGCCCCGACTTTGACGATCGGCATATCCGGCTCGCCCTGCACGATCAGCTTCACGCGCACGCCGCGTCGGGCCGCATTGCGCATGGCATGAAGCAGACGATAGCCCGGGAAGAAGTAGGCGTTAGCGATGATCACTTCGCGCTTCGCGTTGGCGAGCATCTTGAGATAATGACGTTCAATGTCGTCCCGGTGCTCGCCATTATCCCGCCAGACGAAAAGGGCCTGCGCTTCGCCGGGCTTCCGGTTCTCTTCCGGGCGATGGCGGCGTCTCCACCAGCGGCGAACGGCCTCTTTCCCCGGCAGGTTCTCCAGCTCAAACAGCAAAATGTCCTGCACCACCGGGCCTTCAATACGAATGGCGTAGTCCTGCTTCGCCTCCGGGCCGTAGTCGGACATGTGCTCAGCCGAGTAGTTAATGCCGCCGACAAACGCCACCGTCTCATCCACCACCACAATTTTGCGGTGCATTCGGCGGAAAAGGTTGGTTCGCATGCCAAACAGGCGAGGGCCGGGATCGTAATAGCGGAACACCACCCCCGCGGCGGTCAGTTCATTGACGAACGCATCGCTGAGGTCCGGCGAGCCGTAGCCATCCAGCAGCACTTCAATTTTGACGCCGCGCTGTGCGGCGCGCAGCAGCACGCTGTGCAGCTGCTTGCCGACGTTGTCTTCGAACCAGATAAAGGTTTCGAGGATCACCTTCTGCTGGGCGTTATCAATCGCCTTAAACACGGCCGGATAGTACTCGTCCCCGTTGACCAGGAGCGTGATCCGGTTGCCTTCCTGCCAGGAACATTTCATAGGTGGATCTCCGCGCTGAGCGGGGCGTGGTCGGAAAGATGCCGCCAGTTGAGAAGCGCCAGGGCGGTCGGGCTGCTGGCATGGGCATTTTTTACGTAGATGCGGTCAAGCCGCAGCAGCGGGAAACGGACCGGAAACGTGCGCGCAGGCCTGCCGTTGGCGCGAGTAAAAATCTCCTCCAGTCCGGCTTCTACCTTCAACGGATGGTTGGCCCGCTGTCGCCAGTCGTTGAAATCGCCCGCCACCACTACCGGTTCACCCTCGGGAAGCGCGTTGGCCCATTCGGCCAGCATTTTCAGCTGCGCCTGACGATGGGCTTCTCGAAGGCCCAGATGAACACAGCCGACATGGATGGGCAGCTCAAGGTCGGGCGGGCTAATGCGGCAGTAAAGCAGGCCGCGTTTTTCGCTCTCCCCGACGGAAACGTCGCGGTTTTCGTAATGTTCTATGGGGTAGCGGGAAAGCACCGCATTTCCGTGATGCCCTTCCGGATAGACCGCGTTGCGGCCGTAGGCGTAGTCACTCCACATGGTGTCGGCCAGAAATTCATAGTGCGGCGTGTCGGGCCAGTTTTCAAAGTGAAGCGGATGCACTTCGTGTGCGCCCATTACCTCCTGCAGGCAGACAATATCCGCGCTGACGGTGCGCACCGCGTCGCGCAGCTCCGGTAAAATGAAGCGGCGGTTAAATGCTGTGAAGCCCTTATGAATGTTTATCGTCAGCACCTTAAGCGAGAAATGCTGCATTTTTTGAGTCATAAGCTCCTTCCTGAGTGACTATCCCAATGAAAATAAAGTGTAGTCGGCGTCACAAAAAGATGCGGCGTTACGGAATTTTCCGTAAAGTGCGGTAGTCTGATTATGCAGAGAAAAATCCTTCAGGAGAGAAGCCATGAAGTGGCAACAACGTGTTCGTGTCGCAACTGGCCTGAGTTGCTGGCAGATAATGTTGCATTTACTGGTCGTGGCCGTACTGGTGATGGGCTGGATGAGCGGCACGCTGGTGCGTGTTGGCCTGGGGCTATGCGTCCTTTACGGCGTCACCGTGCTGTCGATGCTGTTCTTACAGCGCCACCATGAAGCGCGCTGGCGCGAGGTGGGTGATGTGCTCGAAGAGCTCACCACCACCTGGTATTTTGGTGCCGCGATGATTGTGCTTTGGCTGCTGTCGCGCGTGCTGCAAAACAACCTGCTGCTGGCCCTGGCGGGTCTGGCTATCCTCGCAGGGCCTGCGGTGGTCTCGTTGCTGACCAAAGAGAAAAAGCTACGCAATGTTGCGTCTAAACATCGCGTACGCCACTGAGCCCGTCGTGGCCGCGATGACCAGTAGCGGCCACAAACTTCCCCAGACAATATCCAGACTCGCATCCTTCAGATAGATTTGCTTGGTGATGTCCGTAAAGTGCCGAATCGGATTTACCCACGTCAGATCCTGTAGCCATACCGGCATGTTCTCGACGGGCGAAACGTACCCCGAGAGCAAAATCGCGGGCATCATAAAGACGAAGACCCCGATAAACGCCTGCTGCTGCGTCGAGCAGAGCGCCGAGATCAGCAGTCCAAACCCCACCAGCGACAGCCCGTAAATCACCATCGTGAAGTAAAACAGCGCCAGCGAACCGGCAAACGGGATCTGATAGGCCCAAATTCCCACCCCCAGCACGATGGTGGCCTGGAACGTCGCGACGATCAGCGCCGGTACCGCTTTGCCGACGAAAATTTGCCAGGTGGCGAGCGGGGAGACCAGCAGCTGGTCCAGCGTGCCCTGTTCGCGCTCGCGGGCCACGGAAAGGGAAGTCACGATCATCACCCCGATAGTGGTGATCATGGCGATCAGCGACGGCACTACAAACCACTTGTAGTCCAGATTCGGGTTGTACCAGTTGCGCACCACCAGCTCGCTGTTGTTGGGCTTCGGTTTGCCCTCCATCAGCTCCTGCTGGTAATCCTTCACCACCTGCTGCAGGTAGTTGGCCGCTATCTGGGCGCTGTTGGAGTTACGCCCGTCGAGGATCAGCTGCATTGGCGCGGTCTGGAAAGTATCCAGGTTGCGGGAAAAATCCGCCGGGAACCGCACCAGCAGCAGCGCTTTTTGCGTGTCGATGGTGGGCTGGATCTCCTGCGGGCTTTTCAGCAGCAGGACGTGGGTAAAGGCCTTCGCACGGGCAAAGCGCTGCGTCAGCTCGACGGAATGTTTGCCGTTGTCTTCGTTGTAAATGGCAATGGTGGCGTTGGTCACCTCAAGGGTGGCGGCAAACGGGAACAGCAAAACCTGGATCAACACCGGCAAGACCAGAATGGCGCGAGTTTGCGGCTCGCGCAGCAGGGATTGCAGCTCTTTGCGTATCAACGTCCATAATCGGTGAAACATGCGCGCTCCTTAATCTAACCGCCGTTTGGTTTTCATCCACGTCAACCCGATAAACATCACCGCCGACGCCATCAAAAACAGGGTGTTGATAATCAGCACTACCGGAATATTCCCCGCCAGGAACAGGCTTTGCAGCGTGCTCACGAAGTAGCGCGCCGGGATGATGTAGGTCACGGCGCGGATCACCGCAGGCATACTGTCTATCTGGAAGATAAACCCGGACAGCATAATCGACGGCAGAAAAGCGGCGTTCAGCGCTACCTGCGCGGCGTTAAACTGATTGCGGGTGATGGTGGAGATAAGCAGCCCCATGCCCAGCGTACTGAGTAAAAACAGGCTGGTGATAAAGAACAGCACGACCAGAGAGCCGCGATACGGCACGCCGAGGATAAAGACTGACACCAGCATACAGAGCAGCATCGCCAGCATGCCGAGGAAGTAGTAGGGAATAAGCTTGCACAGCAGCAGCTCGACGCGCGTCACTTCGGTTGAAAGCAGCGCCTCCATGGTGCCGCGCTCCCATTCGCGAGCGATCACCAGCGAGGTCAGAATCGCGCCGATTACCGTCATGATAATCGTCACCGCGCCCGGAATAATAAAGTGCTGGCTGATGGCGGCAGGGTTAAACCAGTAACGCGTCTGCACGTCGATCAGCGGGTTGAACGTCTCGCCCCGGTCTTCGGCGCGCTGCATCTGCCAGAGCTGCCAGATCCCCTCCGCATAGCCCTGCACGAAGTTCGCGGTGTTCGGCTCGCTGCCGTCGGTGATGACCTGGATCGGCGCATCGGTATTCGCCCGCGCCATGTTGGCGGCAAAATCCACCGGAATGACGATCAGACCGCGAATTTTCCCGGCCTGCATCTTCTGGATCAATTCCTGGCGGCTGTCGCTGATGGTGGCGTCAATGTAGGGAGAGCCGGTCATGGCGTGGGTAAAGTCCAGCGCCTCCTCGCTCTGCTGCTCCAGCAAAATCCCGACCCGCAGCTTGCTGGAGTCCAGGTTAATGCCGTAGCCAAAGATAAACAGCAGCAGCAGGGGGATCACCACCGCAATCAGCCAGCTGCTGGGGTCACGCACGATCTGCCGCGTCTCTTTTATGCACAACGCGCGCACCCTGCGCCAGGAAATGGCGTTACTGCGCATGGGCATTCTCCTTATCCCAGTCGTGGATGAGGGTGATAAACGCCTGCTCCATGGTCGGGTCCGGGACCTCATCGTCTGCGGCCTGGCTTTTCAGATCGTCCGGGGTACCGTGGGCAATCAGCTTGCCGCGATACACCAGCCCGATGCGGTCGCAGTACTCCGCTTCGTCCATGAAGTGGGTGGTCACCATCACGGTCACGCCTTTTTCTACCATGCTGTTGATATGCAGCCAGAACTCGCGGCGGGTAATGGGATCAACGCCGGAAGTGGGTTCATCAAGAAACAGAATATCCGGCTCGTGCACCAGCGAGCAGGCAAGCGCCAGCCGCTGCTTAAAGCCGAGCGGCAGCTCGTCGGTGGCGTGGGAAGCAATGTTGGTTAATCCGAAGGCGTCGCTCATGCGGCGGATTTTCTCGTTCTGCGCCCGCCCGCGCAGGCCGTACACGCCGGAGAAAAAGCGCAGATTCTGTTCGACCGTCAGGTTGCCATACAGCGAAAACTTCTGCGCCATATAGCCGAGATGCTGGCGCGCCTTGCCGGAGCTGACCTTCAGGTCCATATCCAGTACCAGCGCCTTGCCGGACGTCGGCACCAGCAGGCCGCACATCATCTTAAAGGTGGTCGATTTTCCCGCGCCGTTCGGCCCGAGCAGGCCAAAGATCTCGCCGCGTTTTACCGCGAAATTGACGTTATCGGTGGCGGCGAAATCCCCGAACTTTTTGGTGAGGGATTTGGCTTCAATCACCGTTTCGCCCGGCGTGCCTTCCACCGTGTGCAGGATTGCGCCAAGAGGCGACTCTGACGTCCCCGCGCCGCCCAGCAGGTCGATGAACGCGTCCTCAAAACGCGGCGCCGTCTCTTCCATCTCAATCGTCGGCATGCCGGGCGCATGACGAATATCGTCGACGGTGGCCTCTTTTTTGAGGATCACCCGCACCGAGCGGCCCTGAATCATCCCGTCGCTGACCTGCGGCAGCTTGAGCACCCGCTGCAGCAGCGTGCGGTTGGACGCCTGCGGGCTGTGCAGCAGGAAGCTGCGTCCGGCCATGCTCTGCGTCAGCGTCGTCGGCTCGCCCTGATAAAGCAGTTCGCCTTCGTTCATCAGCAGCACGTCCCGGCACTGTTCCGCTTCGTCGAGGTAGGAGGTGCTCCAGAGGATCAGCATCCCGTCGCCCGCCAGCTCGTGCACCATCTGCCACAATTCACGGCGGGAAATCGGGTCTACGCCGACGCCGGGCTCGTCCAGCAGCAGCACCTTTGGTTCGCCTACCAGCGTACAGGCCAGCCCCAGCTTCTGCTTCATCCCGCCGGAGAGCTTGCCCGCCAGCCGATCGGTGAACGGGCCGAGGGAGGTAAACTCCAGCAGGCGGGCGAAGGTTTTCTTACGGGTTTCGCCGGTGACGCTGCGCAGGTCGGCGTACAGGTTCAGGTTTTCCATCACCGTCAGATCTTCATACAGGCCAAACTTCTGCGGCATATAGCCGAGCATGGCGTGGAGCGCGCCGTCATCTTTTATCGGGTCAAGGCCAAGCACGCTGGCGCTGCCTTCATCCGGCTTCAGCAGCCCGGCCAGCATCCGCATCAGCGTGGTTTTCCCCGCGCCGTCCGGGCCGACCAGCCCGGTCACATAGCCTTTCTGAATGGTGCAGTTCAGCGGCGCAACGGCCGGTTTGTCCATTCCCGCGAAGCGTTTAACCAGATTGTTGAGCTGAATAACCGCGTCATTCATGTCGTTCCCCGTTGTCTACTTTTACGGTGACGGGCATGCCCTGACGCAGGGCGTCATCCGCATCGGTCACGATGATGCGCAGGCGATACACGAGGTCGGTACGCAGGTCCGGTGTTTCAACGGTTTTCGGCGTGAATTCGGCGGTAGGGGAGACAAAGCCCACCTTGCCGTGGTACGGCTTGTCCGGGCGACCGTCGGTATAGAGCAGCAGCTCGCGGCCCGGCTGCATCTGGCCGAGATTCGGCTCGTCAACGTAGGCGCGTACCCAGACCGGGCGGGTCAGGGAGAGCGTTAAGACGGTGCTGCCCGCGCTGAGCATGCTGCCCGGCTCCACGGCGCGGGTCATCAGCATGCCGTCAGACGGCGCGATGAGCGTGGTGTCGTGCAGATCCAGCTCGGCCTGAGCCAGCTGCGCCTGCGCCTGTTCAAGGCTGGCTTTCGCCTGGGCGATATCCTGCGGGCGGTTACCGGTGTGGTACTGGCTTAATTTATCCTGCGCTGACTTCAGCGTGGCCTGCGCCTGGTCGCGGGACGAGCGCGCATTTTCCAGATCGTTGGCGGAAATGGTGCGGCTTTTCCACAGCCCCTGCTGGCGCGCGTAGAAATTCTGCGCGTAGTCATAGGCGGCTTGCGCCTGCTTAACGGCGGCGGCGGCCTGAGCGATCTCTTCGTCGCGATAGCCCGCCAGCATCAGATCATACTGCGCCTGAGCGACGGATACGCCCGCTTTGGCCTGCAGCAGCGCATTCTCATAGGGCGCTTTATCCAGCATCCCCAGCGTCTGCCCGGTTTTAATGGCATCGCCTTCGTCAACGTTCAGCGAGGCGAGACGTCCGCCCACGCGGAAGCTCATGTTTACCGTGCGAATATCCACGTTACCGTACAGCGTCAGGCCTTTATCCTGATGGCTCTGATACCACAGCCATCCACCGACTCCAGCGGCAAGCAAAACAACAACCACCAGAATGATGGCGACAGGTTTTTTCATGACTTCAGGCTCCTTTGCGTTAAGCCTTGCAGGATCAGATCGAGATGACAGGCGATGACCTTGCTAATCTGCGCGGCTTTATCCTCATCAAATTGTGTCCAGCCGGTGCGTAACAGGATGGTTTCCCTGCCCAGACGGAAGGCAAGGATTTCACCCAGCAGGGCGTGGGTATGCAAAATTGTCTCGGTATCACTGGCATCGCGCCCGGTATAGGCGGCGATCAGCCGGGTCAGGTGGGTATGCATCGGGGCAATGACCCGATCGTGTACCCGCTGATAGGCGGCTGTGGGGGAGAGCTGCTCCCGGGAGATAAACTTGCTCAGGTTGAGCGTATCGTCGTGCGTCAGCAGGCGGATCATGCTGTGGCAGGCATTGAGGATCAGCTGGCGGATGGCCTCGCGATCGGGGGACGGCTGGCCGAGCAGCGCGGTGGCTTCCTCAACGTGCGGGTGAAACTGCGTGCCGATAAAATCGGCGATCCACTCGGCGCAGGCGAGATATAAATCCTCTTTTGAGCCAAAATAGTAGGTAATCGCCGCAATGTTCTGCCCGGCCAGCGCGGCAATGTCGCGCGTGGTCGCATGCAGCCCGTACTCACCAAACTGCGCCAGCGCGGCGGCGATAAGCTGATTTTTGGCCTGTTCACCTTTGGTTGTTGTGGGGGTCGTATTCATGGCGGCATTAAGAATTAATCAATCGATTGATTAAGATTATGCCTGATTCCCGCTAACGTCGAGGGAATGCGGAGGGATATTTTATGCGCCACGTCACAAAAGCTGCTACACTCCGCTCCTTCGCGACATTGTGGTTTTTGTCCTCCCCTATTCGTTATATCTCCCTGAAAACTACACCTGTGATGGTCGGGGCGGTTCGGAGTTTTTATGTCTTTTGATTCCCTTGGCCTGAACCCGGAAATTCTGCGCGCGATCGCAGAGCAGGGCTACGTTGAGCCAACCCCAATCCAGCAGCAGGCTATTCCTGCCGTTCTTCAGGGCCGTGACCTGATGGCGAGCGCTCAGACCGGCACCGGCAAAACCGCGGGCTTTACGCTGCCGCTGTTAGAGCTGCTGGTAAAAAATCAGCCGCACGCCAAAGGCCGCCGTCCGGTTCGTGCGCTGATCCTCACCCCAACCCGCGAACTGGCGGCGCAGATTGGCGAGAACGTGCGTGACTATAGCCGCTATCTCAACATTCGCTCGCTGGTGGTTTTCGGCGGCGTCAGCATCAACCCGCAGATGATGAAGCTGCGCGGCGGCGTGGACGTGCTGGTAGCAACGCCGGGTCGTCTGCTGGATCTGGAACACCAGAACGCGGTTAAGCTTGATAGCATTGAAATTCTGGTGCTGGACGAAGCCGACCGCATGCTCGACATGGGCTTCATCCACGACATTCGTCGCGTGCTGGCCAAGCTGCCTGCGCGTCGTCAGAACCTGCTCTTCTCTGCGACCTTCTCCGACGAGATCAAGGCGCTGGCAGAAAAGCTGCTGCATAACCCTCTGGAAGTAGAAGTGGCGCGCCGCAACACCGCCTCCGAGCAGGTGACGCAGCACGTTCACTTTGTGGATAAAAAGCGCAAGCGGGAACTGCTCTCCCAGATGATCGGTCAGGGTAACTGGCAGCAGGTGCTGGTCTTTACCCGCACCAAGCACGGTGCCAACCACCTGGCGGAACAGCTGAATAAAGACGGCATCCGCAGCGCGGCGATCCACGGTAACAAGAGCCAGGGCGCGCGTACCCGCGCGCTGGCGGACTTCAAATCCGGCGACATCCGCGTGCTGGTGGCGACCGACATCGCTGCCCGTGGCCTCGACATTGAAGAGCTGCCGCACGTGGTGAACTACGAGCTGCCAAACGTGCCGGAAGATTACGTTCACCGTATCGGCCGTACCGGCCGCGCGGCGGCAACCGGCGAAGCGCTCTCTCTGGTCTGCGTGGACGAGCACAAGCTGCTGCGCGACATCGAACGTCTGCTGAAGAAAGAGATCCCGCGCATCGAAACCCCGGGTTACAAAGTGGATCCGTCAATCAAAGCCGAGCCGATTCAGAACGGTCGTCAGGGCGGCGGTGGACGTGGCCAGGGCGGTGGCGGTCGCGGTCAGCAGCCGCGTCGTGCCGAAGGCGGCGCGCCGAAATCGTCCGGCAAACCACCGCGTCGCAACAACGACAGCAAACCGGCGGGTGAAAGCCCGTGGCGCAGCGGTGAAGGGAAACCGGCAGGGGAAGGGCAGCGTCGACGCCGCCCGCGTAAACCTGCTAACCCGCAGTAATCTGGAAGCCCGGTCTTAAAGCCGGGCTTTTCTTTTTGCGGCAGCGAAGAGAAAGTGCCACAATAGTGTCTGTTTATACAGTATTTCAGGTTTTCCAATGGCTTTAACCGCTGCGCTCAAGGCGCAAATTGGCGCATGGTACAAGGCGCTACAACAGCAGATCCCCGACTTTATCCCCCGAGCGCCGCAGCGGCAGATGATTGCTGACGTGGCAAAAACGCTCGCCGGGGACGACGGGCGACATCTGGCGATTGAAGCCCCGACCGGCGTCGGGAAAACCTTGTCGTATCTCATTCCCGGCATTGCCATTGCGCGGGAAGAGGACAAAACGCTGGTGGTCAGCACCGCCAACGTGGCGCTGCAGGATCAGATTTTCAGCAAAGACCTGCCACTGCTGCGCAAAATCATCCCCGACCTGCGGTTTACGGCCGCCTTTGGGCGCGGGCGTTACGTCTGTCCGCGTAATCTGGCAGGGCTTGCCAGCAGCGAGGCGTCGCAACAGGATCTGCTGGCGTTCCTCGATGACGATCTCACGCCAAACAACAAAGCCGAGCAGGAGCTCTGCGCAACGCTGAAAGGCGATCTCGATGGCTACAAATGGGACGGCCTGCGCGATCACACCGATAAAGCCATCAGCGACGATTTGTGGCGCAGGCTCAGCACGGACAAAGCCAGCTGCCTGAACCGCAACTGTCACTACTACCGCGAGTGCCCGTTCTTTGTCGCCAGGCGTGAGATCCAGGAGGCGGAGGTGGTTGTGGCTAACCACGCCCTGGTGATGGCGGCGCTAGAGAGCGAAGCGGTGCTGCCGGAACCCAAAAACCTGCTGCTGGTGCTCGACGAAGGACACCATCTGCCCGACGTGGCGCGCGACGCGCTGGAGATGAGCGCGGAAATTACCGCGCCCTGGTTCCGCCTGCAGCTGGATCTCTTCTGCAAGCTTGTCGCCACCTGCATGGAGCAGTTCCGCCCGAAAACCACGCCGCCGCTGGCGGTGCCGGAGCGGCTGAGCGACCACTGCGAAGAGGTCTATAGCCTCATTTCATCCCTGAACAACATCCTGAATCTTTATCTTCCCGCAGCCCAGGAAGCCGAACACCGCTTTGCGATGGGCGAGCTGCCGGACGAGGTGATGGAGATTTGCCAGCAGCTGGCGAAGCATCTGGAAAAACTGCGCGGGCTGGCGGAGATGTTCTTAAACGATCTCAGCGAGAAAACCGGCTCGCATGACGTTGTTCGCCTGCACCGTATCCTTTTGCAAATGAACCGTGCGCTCGGCATGTTTGAAGCGCAGAGCAAGCTCTGGCGGCTGGCCTCGATGGCGCAGGCGTCCGGCGCGCCCGTCACCAAATGGGCCACCCGCGAAGTGCGGGACGGGCAGGTCCATCTCTTTTTCCACTGCGTGGGCATCCGCGTGGCCGATCAGCTGGAAAAGCTCATCTGGCGCAGCGTGCCGCACGTGGTAGTCACCTCCGCCACGCTGCGCTCCCTGAACAGTTTTTCGCGTTTGCAGGAGATGAGCGGGCTAAAAGAGAAAGCGGGCGACCGTTTCGTGGCGCTGGACTCGCCGTTTAACCACTGCGAGCAGGGGAAGCTGGTCATTCCGCGAATGAAATTCGAGCCGCTCATCGACAACGAAGAGCAGCACATCGCTGAAATGGCGGCCTACTTCCGCGAGCAGGTCGAAAGTAAAAAGTACCCCGGCATGCTGGTGCTGTTTGCCAGCGGGCGGGCGATGCAGCGCTTCCTTGAGCACGTCACCGATTTGCGTTTACTCCTGCTGGTGCAGGGCGATCAGCCGCGATACCGGCTGGTGGAAACCCACCGCAAGCGCATTGATAACGGCGAGCGCAGCGTGCTGGTGGGTTTGCAGTCCTTTGCTGAAGGTCTGGATCTGAAAGGTGACTACCTGACTCAGGTGCATATCCACAAAATCGCCTTCCCGCCCATAGACAGCCCGGTAGTGATCACCGAAGGGGAGTGGCTGAAAAGCCTCAACCGCTATCCGTTTGAAGTGCAGAGTTTACCTGCGGCGTCGTTTAACCTGATTCAGCAGGTTGGGCGCCTGATTCGTAGCCACGGCTGCTGGGGCGAGGTGGTGATTTATGACAAACGTCTGCTCACCAAAAATTACGGCCAAAGGTTGTTAAACGCGCTGCCGATCTTTCCGATTGAACAGCCGGAGGTGCCTGAGGTAAAAAAACGCCCGGCAACACTGACTGCCGGGCGCAGGAAAAGCCTCCGTGCTAAGGGGCGCGGTCCTACTGGTAAGTGAAGGTCACCTGCACCACGCTGTTGAATGTGCCTGCGGTGACGGGCATTGAGGTAGCGTAATAGCGGGCGGCCAGCGGGAAATCCGCCGTGTGATTGTTCCGGTTGATCATCACGCTGAAGCTGGCGTCCGGGGCAAGCGTGATCTGATCCTGCGGGTCGGCAAGCTCCAGCGCCAGTCCTTTCGCGGTTCCGGTGCTGGCGAATTTAGTCGGATGAATGCTGTCTGGCTGACCGTGAAAGGTGGCCGTAGCCAGCATGGAAGTGGTTGGGCATTTCGACAGGGTTAAGTTGAATGATTTCCATTGTCCGGTATCGCCCACATCCTTAAAATCGCCGGTATTCGCTGTGCCCAGATTGACCGTCAGGTTCTGACTGGCGCTGTCCACCTGGCAGGCGTTGGCGTAAATGTTTCCGCGAATATCGAGTTGAATCTCTTCCGCCAGGCTCTGGCTGGCCACTCCAATCAGTAAAAGGGTTAATAACGTTTTCATTTGTAAGCCACCGTAATGGTTGCGACGGCATTCGCCGTTCCGGGCGTCACCTCCGGGCTGGTTTGTTCGTAAGAGACGCTGAAGGGATATTGCGACTGGACATTGGCATAGGTGGTAAAGGTATTCATATATTGCCCGAAAACAGGTGTCTGGCCGTTAAAGAGCATTTTCACCCCCACGCCGGTCGCCACGCCGCTTTCCGGCGTCAATTTGATCACGCCAGGAAAATTCGTTTCATAGCCATTGGCGCTGGTGATCATCATCTCCGGCTGTACATCCTGATCGCAGAGCATGTCGATACTGAATATCGATTGGGAAACCACGCTTCCTGCCCCGGTAAAGCGGCTCACCGGAAAATCACCCAGCGTGATGGTCAGGGATTTAGGTGACACCGTGCATGTCACAGCTTTTACCTGAACATTGCCTGAGTAAGAGAGGGTGTTAGGATCATTCAGGGCCTCAATTTTTTCAACTGCAAGGTTGAATTGCGTATTGCTCATTGTCAGTGCGCCAGAAGCCACGGTTTCGCTGGTTTTTACCAGTTCCAGCATCACGTCAAAGCTAAACGGGATGGAAGAGTCGCTGTTTATCGTGCCGGAGACCTGGCCTACGGGCGTGTTCGCCGAACATATCTGGTCCGCCGCGCCGGTCACGCGCTGTCCTTTATCATTTCTTAGCGAGATGCCGACACCAGCAACGCCTGTATCATAGACGCCGGGGATCCCTGGAATCTCTTTGCCGAAGCCGTTGTAGCACGCGATGATTGGCTGACCCGCATCCGGCGCGTAGTAACAGTTTCCCGATATGTGAATAGTGCGTTCAGTTCCCTGAATGGTCGACCCTACGGGCAGGCTGGTGGGGACCGAAATCGACGCGAGTGATAGCAGCGCGGGCAGACTCGGCGTTTGGCAAGAAGCTTTCGCGTGCGGCATAAAGAGCGCGGCGGTCGCCAGAACTACAAGCAAGAAAAACGATTTTACTATCTGCATCATAATCGGTCCGGTGTTAATCAGTGACACTGCGCGGCAGCGTTAATAATGTTGGTGTCGTCCCTTCCTTGCATCAGGGCATAATCGGCGATGCAATGCTCGCTCGCCTCCTTGCCCCATGAAACGAAAAGGCGCCCGTTCAGCGGCAGTCCGGTGAGGTACACCTGACCGTCATTGCCGACGATAAATTCACTGCTCTTATCTTCCGTAGTGACCGTTGCGCCGAAGGGCAGCGGTTTATCATTCCAGGCGAGGGTCATTAAGACGCGGTTGCCCACGCGAGTATTGAAACTGGCGCGAACAACAGCGCCACGGGTCGGCGTGACCGTCTGCGAGGCGTGCGTGACGTCGGCATCTTCTGGCAGTGTCTCCGTGTCCAGAGAAATCGGGTTATGACGCCACGGTGTCACAAAGGGCACGAGGGTATAGCCGCGAGAGTCGGTTACTACGCCCGTCTGATTCGCCACGTGGGTGCCGTGGGTGCCCGGCGCTTTGACCAGGACGATGGTTTCTCCCAATGACTGCCCAAGCGTAATACCGTTGGCGTGAGCTACCACTCCCCCCTGAATCCCGGCGCTCACGGTTTGCTGATGACTGTCCTGGCTTACGCCACCGCGCACTTCACCGTAGGTGCCTTTGTAATCCGCATTCATGCTGGTGGCCGTGTTGTTATTGGCGCGGTCCAGATTTTCCTGAATGTTCCAGCTCAGGTTGTCACCCTCCAGCGCCGTACCGTTCAAACCGAGGTTATGCGTGGTGCCGTCTTTACTGGTGTTCAGGCTGTAATTTGCCCAGGTATTAGGCATCCAGCGGTCGAGCGGAACCGATACATTGAGGCCAATTTGTCGGTCATAGCTGATGGATTTACCGTCCTCGTCCTTGTCGTCGCTGTTTTTATTAACGCTGTAGCTCAGGCTATAGCTCACGCCATGCCAGCTGTTGTTGTAGTTAACACCCAGGGAGGTCATATCCTGACTCTGGCTCCAGTAACGCTCTTTCACCAGGCTCAGCGTCACCGAACCCCACTTGTCGCCCAACGTCTGGTCGATGGTGGCCTCCGCCCGTGAGCGGCGCTGCTGCGGAGCGGACCAGTCGTTTGCACTGGTCCAGGACTCCATGGTGTCCTGCAGGGTGTAAAAGCCTTTGCTGTTGTAGCGATAGCCCGCCAGTGAGAAGCTAGTGCCGGTCGCGGTAAAATTTTTGCTGTAGCGCAGACGAAGGGATTGCCCTTTGCTGGTTTTGCGCTTTTTCAGTAACGCTTTGGCACGGGTAACGTCTACGGAGAACGCTCCGAGATCGCCAAAGTTTTTCCCCGCGCCGAGCGCGGCGGAGTGGTAATGCGAACTCTGCTGAGTACCGCCGTAAACGGTGACGCCGTGTGACAGGCCATAGATGGCGCTGCCCTGGGCGAAAGGGGTCTTCTCAACCTCTTTATCGTATGAACGGTAGCGCCCTGCAGCGACGCTGTACTTCAGGTGCTTTTCCCGCTGCAGCACCGGCACGGAGGCAAACGGCACCACGAAATGACTCTCGCTGCCGTCGGTCTCTTTCACCGTGACGTTCAGATCGCCGCTGCTGCCGGTGGGGTAGAGATCGTTAATCTCAAACGCGCCGGGGGCAACGGTGTTTTGATAGATAACGTAGCCATTCTGGCGAACCACCACCTGGGCGTTACTGCGCGCCGTACCGCGCACCACCGGCGCATACCCGCGCTCGCTGTCCGGCAGCATGTCGCTTTCGGTAGCCAGCTGTGCGCCAGTGTAAGAGACGCTGTCGAAAACGTCGGCCTGGGTGCTGCTCTGACCCACGGTCATCTCGCTCTTCAGCCCCACTATATCGCGCTGGGCATAGGTATAGATCGGGGTCAGCTTGCCGTCGTTCTGACCGCCATCCGAATTGTGGTTCCAGGTGCTGTAATTACGCACGCGCCAGGCTCCGGTATTGAAACCGGGGCGCAGGTTAATAAACTGGCTGCTGTTGTCCGCTTCCCCTTGCTGGCGGACGTGGCTTTGGCTGGCGTTAACGCTATAGTTCAGGATGCCCGCGGTGATCCCTTCGTCATACTCTTTCGGATCGATGTAGCCGCGAGGCACCTGGCCCAGCGCCGACTGGGGAATACTCAGCAATAGTTGCTGGTTTTTGATGCGGAAAGTCGCCGAGGCCGAAGGGATGGCGCTGAGATCCGCGCATTCTCCTTCGGTCGCCAGCTGTGGATAATCTTTGGTTTTGATGCCCAGATGGGTTAATTCATCCAGACTCAGGCAAGGCTGCAGGGAATCATCTCCCTGGGCATCTTTTTGTAATGTAAAAAGGACGTCACGGGTGTCGATTTTATTATTATTGACGAACACCGTGACCTGATATTTACCCGGTGCCTGACCGGGACCGTTTTCATAAACAGAGAGATCGGTCTTTGCCTGCTCTGGATTATCAATATCCAGCAGAGCAGGGTTAAAATAATCATCAGCGTGGGCCTGCAGCGCGCAGCATGTCACCGCTATTCCACAAAAAGTGGGCAGCATTTTACGCAGTCTACGTAATAGCGGTTGAGTCGTGCTGTACATGATTATCCAGGCGTCAAGTAAAGTATTAACGAACGGATGCAGACCAGGTTTTACTGATGCTGCCGTAATCGGTAATAACCGACCAGCTTACGGTGTTACCGCTCATATTTGCCGGAAGGGCAAAGTGGGTAGAGGTATTTGGCACAGCCCAGGTTGCTTTTGCCACTTTTTGGCCGTTCAGCGTTACGCTCTGGAAATTCATATAGAAAGGCGTAGGGTTATTTACCACCAGATCATTGCCTTCGCGGTGCCATTGCAGTTTATCAGCCACTGCTTCAGGTTTGCCTTTAATCGATGCGGGGCGATAAAGCAATTTAATACGGGTATTAATGGCGATTTGTAATGTATTAACGCCCTCTTCATGACTTGAAGAAGGAATGGCTTTAATATTTAACCAGTACAACGACTCGCGATCTTCTGGCATATTTTCGCTGGTACGCACCACGCGCAACACGTTATCTTCTTTAGCGTTCAGACGGAACAGGGGCGGGGTAATCAGAAATGGCGCTTTATCGCCTTTTTTCAAACCGGTATCCACCCAGGACTGTACCAGATAGTTAATCTCATCGGG
This sequence comes from Enterobacter sp. 3U4, assembly GCF_057224565.1. NCBI lineage: Bacteria > Pseudomonadati > Pseudomonadota > Gammaproteobacteria > Enterobacterales > Enterobacteriaceae > Enterobacter > Enterobacter sp. 3U4. The sequence goes on along the minus strand of NZ_CP136665.1, from coordinate 2,541,791 downwards.
ATTGGAAATCCCAATCGAAGACTCTTTTTTCTCTCCCTGATAAACCAGTCGGGTGCCATTAATAATCACACCTGCATGGGCTGTTACTGCGGTCAGTAAAAGTACGCTTAATAAATAACTGTGTCGCATGAATCTGTCTCAAAGAAAGAGGAGATATTCGCGTGAAGGCGAATATCTCCTGGTTGATCGTATCAGTTATAAATAACTGTGAAAGTAGAGGCTGAGTTAGCCTGGCCGGCAGTGATCGATGCCTGAGTCTGAATATAACGTGCACCAAACTCCAGATTATTTACCGTCGTTCCAGCAGCTAAAGGATACTGCTTAGAAGGCGTATATAAGCTGACAGGCTGTTCGGAAGAATCAACCAGCTGAATCGCCACGCCAGTTGCCGTCGTCGCACCCGGGGTCAAGGCCAGCGTGGTGTTATTATCCGCATCTGGCGTACCACCGAAGTTGATGGCTGCAGACGTGACCGTTTCCGGGCAGTCTTTTAACTGAATATCAAATTTCGTTAAGGTGCTGGTAGAGCCTGCGCCGGAAAATGTTGTTTTGGAGACTTTACCCAGCGCAACATTCAGCGGACTGCTTAAGCCGTTAACCACCTGACAGGCGGAATCGATAATTTCACCTGTGAAGTTAATTTGTCCTTCACCGGTGGATGCTGCGAAAGAAGATGCAGAGCATCCCAACGCAGCAGCAATGAATAAACCTAAAGTGACTTTTTTCATATTTAAACCTGTATGTTTCTCCTTTCGACCTTTGCAATTAGCATTGTTCGAAGTTATGTCTCAACTACTCACCGCTGGTTATTTAATCAGAAAATTCACGCCGGGAAAGGCTCCGCGCGGCTTCCAAATAACTCAGTTAAATCTTGCAAAATAAATTTTTTCGCTAAAACAATTGATTATAAAAATACGCAGGACGGTCAAAAAAACTAACAGCGGGGTCATCATCAGGGCTATATTGTTAACAAGATAAGGCTGTCAGGAGGAATGTCGTGGATTATCGCAAAATTATCAAAGAGGTAGGGCGTGGGAAAAACCACGCCCGCGACCTGGACCATGAAACCGCACGCGCGCTTTACACCCGTATGCTCGACGGCGAGGTACCGGACCTGGAGATGGGCGGCATCCTTATAGCGCTGCGTATCAAAGGTGAAGGTGAAGCGGAGATGCGCGGCTTCTATGAGGCGATGCAGGTGCAAACGCTGCGCCTGACGCCGCCGGTGGCAAAGCCGATGCCGATTGTGATCCCGAGCTACAACGGCGCGCGCAAGCAGGCAAACTTAACCCCGCTACTCGCTATCTTATTACACAAGCTGGGATTCCCGTTGGTGGTGCACGGCGTAAGCGAAGATCCCACCCGCGTATTGACGGAGACCATTTTCGGCATGTTGGGGATTGAGCCCACGCGTCATGCGGGCCAGGCCCAGGCGAAGCTGGATGGCCATCAGCCGGTTTATATCCCCGTCGGCGCCCTATGCCCACCGCTGGAGAAGCAGCTCGATATGCGCTGGCGCATGGGCGTGCGCAACAGCGCGCACACGCTGGCGAAACTAGCCACGCCGTTTGGCGAAGATGCCGCCCTGCGTCTTTCCAGCGTCTCGCATCCGGAATATGTGGCACGCGTGGGGCAATTCTTCGAGGCTATTGGCGGAAGGGCGTTGTTGATGCACGGCACGGAAGGTGAGGTTTATGCGAACCCGCAGCGCTGCCCGCAGGTGATGCTGATTGATTCCGCAGGCGCGCGCGCCATTCTGGAGCGCGGGGAAGAGAATACCGGTGTAATATTGCCTGAGGCAAAAGATCCCCATACTACTGCCCACTGGATTGAGCAGTGCCTTGCCGGAAATGTTCCTGTTCCGCAATCGATCAAGCTGCAGATGGCCTGCTGCCTGCTGGCAACCGGGGAGGTTGATACGGTCGAGGCCGGTCTCAAACGCGTGGACGCGGCGTTTTAGACAAAAAAAAGCCCGTCCAGTGGCGGACGGGCAAGCAAGGGTAACAACAACAGGGTCAATGAGGGTTGGAGCAGCTCACCAGAGGGTATGGCGAGGGTACAGCATTCATTCAGTCGATTATTTGTAGATAACCGCGGTACCGCTCAGCTTGTTATTGCCGTTAGCGGAGGTAATGGTGTATCCGCTTGCACCGGCAGCTGCGGCTTTCTCAGCCAGTTTGGCTTCCAGGCCGTCCAGCGTGGTGGCGCCATCAGCACTGACCACACCAACTTTGTTCATGTTCTGTGCCTGAGTGGAAGAGACAGGCTCTACGGCGAAAGCGCCGAAAGACAGAGCGGACAGGGCAACAGCAGCTACAGCATATTTGATGGTTTTCATAATTAATCTCTCGCAGGTGTTTCTGTTAAGGGGACGATGTTTCGTCGATGTGATAAGTATCACGGTTTTTTGCGAGTGATAAAATCGAAGAGAATTGACGTGGTTGCTCAAAAAAATTGAATGACAAATAACTTATTGAATATTAATAAATTCAAAGTACCGCTTTACACTTCTTGCGGATGCGCTTTACAGAAGCGATAAGAAGGGCACGTTTTGCTACGCGTCTGGCTAAAAACCGTGAGCGTAAAGGAACGCGCGGGCTCGGTTAGCCTGGGTAAAGTAAAGTCAACGTAACTGGCTGTCTTTCGAACCTCTGCGATTATATCCCGAGTGTGATGAGTTTTTCGAATCTTTCTGCTGCTGGCAGGTGATGCAAAGCCTTACTCCGGGGATGGCTTTTCGCCGCGCCTCCGGAATGCGGTCTCCGCATTCTTCGCATTCCGTTAAGCTTTCGCCGCGCGGAATTTCACCGCGGGCACGCGCCACCGCATCTTCAATAGTACTGTTGATCTGTTCGTTAACAGCGTCGTCATTTGCCCAGCCGGAAGCCATCGCGTCCTCCTGAAATTGGTTTAGGCCATACGTTTACTATGGGGTTAAAAAATGAACAATCAAGCCGAAGGGAGAAGAGAACTGCACCCGTTGGGCAGATGCAGTCTTGGGGAAGAGGCCGGTTATTTATAAATAGTCGCAGTGCCGTACATGTGGTTATCTCCGCCTGCGGAGTTCACCACGAAGCCTTTGGCACCTTCCTGGCGGGCTTTCTCGGCCAGTTTATTCTGCAGATCGTCAAGGTTACTGGCACGGCTTACCGAAACGGTGCCCGCAGGACGTAGCTGGCTGGTGTCAGTACTCTGGGTCAGCGACTGAACGGCCATGGCAGAGAAGGACGCCGTCGCCAGGGCGGCTGCGATAACAGCAAGGGTCAGGTACTTTTTCATAATCACATCCTCATGGGGAAACAACAGGTGATTCCCCTTAAGTTTAGAAGCCGGAGGAGTGTGACTTAGCGCAAATATTTGATGATGATCTGCTTGTTTTTTGAACAATATGAATTGACATTTCGCTGACAGATCATAGACATAAAGGTGTTTGATTTGTGTCGAATTTTTAATCGATGCAGAGAAAGATTTACCGTTGGGCCAGCAAAGGGTATCTTACGCCGCTGTTTAAAGGAGAACGCCATGACTTCCCAAAAGCCGGGATTGCACCCACGAAATCGCCACCGTAACCGCTACGACATGAATGCGTTATGCCTGAGCTGCCCGCCGCTGCAGGACTACATTGTCCAGACCCCTGCGGGTGAGCCCTCGGTCAACTTTGCTGACCCGCAGGCGGTTAAAATGCTGAACAAAGCCCTGCTGGCGCATTTTTACGGTGTGGCGAACTGGGATATTCCCGAAGGCTTTCTCTGTCCACCTGTGCCGGGCCGTGCGGATTACGTTCATCACCTTGCCGACCTTCTTGCCGAAGGTAATGAGGGCGCTGTTCCACAGCAGGCTACGATTCTGGATATTGGCACCGGGGCGAATCTGATTTACCCGCTGATCGGCGCGCATGAATATCAGTGGCGCTTTACCGGAAGCGAAATCGGTGACGAGGCCTTTGCCAGCGCCCAGGCGATTATCAGCGCGAACCCGGGATTAAGCCGCGCCATTCGTCTGCGTCGTCAGAAAGATGCGGGTGCGATCTTCAACGGCATTATTCACAAAAACGAAAGCTATGACGCCACGATGTGCAATCCGCCGTTCCATGATTCGGCGGCAACGGCCCGTGCGGGCAGCGAGCGCAAGCGCCGTAACCTGGGTCAGGCTGAAGACGCCGCGCTGAACTTCGGCGGTCAGCAGCAGGAATTATGGTGTGAAGGGGGCGAAGTGGCGTTTATCCTGCGCATGATTGCGGAAAGCAAACAGTTTGGCCGTCAGGTGAAGTGGTTCACGACGCTGGTCTCCCGCGGAGATAACCTGCCGCCGCTCTACCGTGCGCTGACCGAAGCGGGCGCCGTAAAAGTGGTGAAAAAAGAGATGGCGCAGGGCCAGAAACAGAGTCGCTTTATCGCCTGGACGTTTATGGACAATAACAAACGTCGCAAATAGCACTCCATCGTAGGCCGGGTAAGGCGAAGCCGCCACCCGGCAACCAGGCTACAGCGTCGGCTCCTGTGGTGGGAGCGGCGCTGTGGGAGGCGGGAGTACCTGATACGTCTGTACCGGCATCCGCACGTTCGCCAGATCGAAGTGTTTTTTCACCATGCTGTCGAGCGCAAAGCGCACCGTCCACTGCTTCAGCGGCTGGGTGGTGAACGACACGCGCAGGGTAAACGCCGTGTTCGTCAGCCCGACGATACCGGCAAATGACGGCTCTCCAATCACCAGTCCGCGAATATCCTCCATCTGCATCAGCTCTTCTACAGCATCGCGCAGCGCCTGCTTCGCTTTATCGGCATCCTCATGACGATCCACATCGTAGTTCGCCACCACGGAACCAATGCCGCGCACAAAGTTTGCGAAGGTGGTGATCGAAGACCAGGGAATAATGTGGTACGCCCCGGTGTCCTGACGCACGCCAACAGAACGGATGGACATCCTCTCCACGGTGCCGGTTAACGGCCCGATGGTCACCAGATCGCCCGTGTTCATCCCGTTCTCAAACTGAATAAAGATGCCGGTAATAATATCCTTCACCAGCGTTTGCGACCCGAAGGAGATTGCCAGCCCCAGGGCACCGGCACCGGCCAGCAGCGGGGCGATATTCACCCCGATTTCAGACAGCACAATCATGATGGTGATGGTACTGATAATGACCGCCAGCGCGTTACGGAACAACGTTAACAGCGTTCTTGCCCGCGCGCTGGGCAGGGGGCGGCCGTGGATATCCGACACCAGACGGTTCTCGATAAGGCTCGCCAGAAGCGTCCAGCCGACGGCAGAGAAGAACAAAATCAGCGCGATGCGAATCAGGATGTCGACCGTTTTTTCACCCGCACCGTTGTGCAGCCAGTTCCAGAAATCAAACAGGCTCCATGCATTCAGGAGCAGCATAATCGCCACGCAGACGGTGAGAATGCGCGCCACCTTCAGCGATACCGACATCCAGCCGTTTACCCGTTTTTGCAGTTCCGGGTAATTACGCTGTACCTGCGGCGACAGGGTTATGGTTTTCGAGATCCAGCGCGACAGCAGCCCCGACACAAACGCCGCGATGCCGATAATGGCGAGGCTTTTGAACGTCGCCCCCATCATGAATTTCAGGCTATTGCCCGGGTCGAACAGCGAGAAGAAGCACAGTACGATGAAGTAAGCGCTTGCCAGCCAGTGCCACACCAGGGCGAAAGCGCGGATAAACAGGCTAAAGAACGAGAGGGAGCGATCGGCCAGATTCAGCAGGCTTTGGGTAATGGTTTTTTTATTGTGGAAGATCAGATACAGCGACCAGACGGTAATGCAGATCATGATAATGACGTTTGCCAGCGCGCCAAACTGGACGTTCACCTGGTTGGAGATGATCGGCACGGCAACCAGCAGACCGTAGCCAATCAGCCCGCTGAGTACGCTCAGGCGCAGCGCCCAGTACTTCGCGCTTTCATCCCGGATGGAGAAAGGACGCAGCGCCGGCACGTGGGGACAAAAGAGTAACCGCAGCAGCGCCTTGAAGAACTCAATCAGGGCAAAGGCATTCAGGAAAAGCGACTGCTGGAAGGCGATAGTTTTGTTGCCCGCGTTCAGCCTGTCGGCCAGCATCTGGCCTAAGAACAGCGTCAGCGCCAGCAGCAGTAAATCAATGATAAACGCTGAGGCTATCATCAACGGCAGGTGCAGCCAGCTGCTTTTCTGCTGATTCTTTCTGCGTCCCCATTGCCCCATTTTGCGGTACAGCGGCCACGCGCACAGGCGCACCAGCCAGTAAAAAAGGAATACCGCACCGGCCAGCATCAGGAACTGAGTGGCGGCGGCGGTAAACGTTTGTGGGTTAAACGGCTTATGCGGTGAGCCAATCAGGTTGCGGTACAGCTGAGCAAAGCGCGAAGAGAGCGCTTCCCCATAGTGGCGGCTTACGTCGGTGACGTTTTCCAGTACCGTTTTTTGCTCCTCCACCTGGGGAGGGGTGATGACAGGCACCGGCTCCTGCGGCGGCGTGGCGGCCACTTTCCGCAGCTCGCTGATGAGCTCCTGCCGGGAGGTGTCGTTTTCGAGGACGTCGGCAAGCGCACTATAGGCCGCTTTTTTCTGTTCAACATCGGGCTCCGGAGGCGGCGTACTTTGCTGGCTGGCGGTCGTTCCAGTGGTCACGCCGGGGATCGCGACGGCGAACGATGGCGCACTAAACAGGCTTATCAACAGCAACAGGATCCACGGCACGGCGTCCTCCGGTGAAAATGTCGAACAAAATGATAAGTATAGAAGTCGAGGCGAGGAGGGGGATTTTTGGGAACAATCTGGCGTAAAAAAGCCGGGCAAGCCCGGCTTTAGCGTAAAGCGATGGATCAGGAGACGTGCTGCAGGAACTCCTGCAGACGCGGGCTCGGCGGGTTCGCAATCAGATCCTGCGGGTTACCGTCTTCCGCGATACGGCCTTTATCAATAAAGATCAGGCGGGACGCCACCTTCTCGGCAAAGCCGATTTCGTGGGTCACGATAACCATCGTCATCCCTTCTTCCGCCAGATCCTGCATGACCTTCAGCACCTCATGGCGCAGCTCCGGGTCGAGTGCGGACGTAGGCTCATCAAACAGCATCAGTTTAGGCTTCACCGCCAGCGCGCGGGCAATCGCCACGCGCTGCTGCTGGCCGCCAGACAGCTCGGAAGGGTAGTGGTGCGAACGCTCCGCCAGGCCGACTTTTGCCAGCAGATCTTTGGCCAGCGCTTCTGCCGCCGCTTTGTTGGCGCCGCGCACGCGCAGCGGACCAAACATCACGTTCTCCAGCGCCGTCAGGTGCGGGAACAGGTAGAACTGCTGGAACACCATACCGGCTTCCTGGCGAATCAAGCGCTCGTCGACTTTCGGGTCATTCACCTTCAGACCATCGACAATCAGGTCGCCGCTGGTGATCTCTTCCAGCTTGTTGATGCAGCGCAGCAGGGTTGACTTACCGGAGCCGGACGGCCCGATAATCACCACAACTTCACCCTGTTGGATGTTCAGATCGATATTGTGCAGCACCTGGGTTGGGCCAAAGTGCTTGGAAACGTTTTTAAATTCAATCACAGGATTTTCATCCTTCTTTCAAGACGACGCAGAACGAAGCTCAGAACCAGAGTAATGATCAGGTAGACAACGGCCACCGCACTCCAGATTTCCAGCGCGCGGAAGTTGCCAGCAATGATCTCCTGTCCCTGACGGGTCAGTTCGGCCACGCCGATAACAATGAACAGCGACGTATCTTTAATGCTGATGATCCACTGGTTACCCAGCGGTGGCAGCATGCGACGCAGCGCCAGCGGCAGAATAACGTGGCGGATCGTTTCGCGACGTGAAAGGCCTAATGCCAGACCGGCTTCACTGAAACCTTTATGAATCGACAGCACCGCACCGCGGGTGATTTCCGCAATATAGGCGCCTGAGTTGATCATAATGGTGACGACGGCTGCGCTGAACGGGTCGATGCGCAGGTCGGTAAACGCCATAGGCAGGGCGAAGTAAATAAACATGACCTGCACGACAATAGGGGTGCCGCGGATCACTTCGATGAAAACCAGTGCGATGTGGTTTGCGATCCAGCCGCCGTAGGTGCGGGCGAAACCGGCGACAAGACCGATAATCAACCCACCAACCAGACCCAGGACCGAAATCCACAGGGTCATTTTAGCGCCTTCAAGCAAGAGTGGAATGGCAGGCCAGATGGCGCTCCAGTCAAACTGCATGATGTATTCCTGTATACCGTGGTGAAAAACGAAAAACGTAGGCCCGGTAAGCGGCAGCGCCACCGGGCGTTACAAACCTGAATTCAGGTGAAATTATTTAGGCTCGGTACCGAACCATTTTTTGTAGATTTCGTTATAGGTGCCGTTCTCTTTCAGCGTTTTCAGCGCGCCGTTAACTTTCGTGCGCAGGTCGTCGCTGCCTTTCGGGAACGCGATACCGTACTGCTGGGCTTCCAGAGACTCGCCAACGGCTTTGAACTTGCCGTTACCGGCTGTTTTGATGAAGTACAGGATGTTCGGCGTGTCGTGCAGAACAGCGTCAGCACGGTTGGTACCGAGTTCCATGTACGCGTTGTCGATGTTCGGGAACTGACGCAGGTCTTTGGTTTTGATATTTGCTTTCGCGTAATCAACCGAACCGGTGCCGCTCTTCACTGCCACCACTTTGCCGTCGAGATCTTTCACGCTTATTACGTCGTTATTATCGGCTTTGACCATCACCAGCAGGCCGCTTTTGTAGTAGCCATCAGAGAAGTCGATCGCTTTTTTACGCTCGTCGGTAATGGTGATACCCGCCAGCGCCAGATCAACGTTCTTGGTTTGCAGTGCCGGGATGATGCCGCTGAAGTCCATCGGCTTCAGGGTGTAATCCAGCTTGAGTTCTTTTGCGACTGCGGCCCACAGATCCACATCAAAACCAACGTATTTATCACCCTGTTTGAATTCAAACGGAACGAACGCCGTGTCGGTCGCCACAACCAGTTTGTCGGCAGCCTGAGAGGACACCGCAAAAGCCAGGGTAAGTGCAGCCAGTGAAACTTTTAATACAGACTTCATAGCATTTCCTTTTATATCCACGGGGCGATCCCCTGCGAGAACAGGTGGCACAATGAAAATATCGTGCCAACTTTACAAGCTGTTGTTTTGCAAAGGGGATGATGTCATGCATTGCACAATAAATGGGGCAATGAGGTCTTATTGCACCAAAGTGGAGCACTGTTTTGGTGCGCTTCGTTTGGCTCAACTGACGGGGAGATATTTAGCGTAAATTCTGACGAAAAAACAATCTTCCATTAACGGTTGTGTGAGGTGATTATTACAATTTCTTCACTTTTGCATGTTCTCAGGCAAAAAACGTGCACCATAGATGTGCAAAACCCTCACCGAAGGGCGAGGGTTTGATAGAAAAATCGTATGAATTATTCGATGTTAGATTCGATGAACCACAGGAACTGATCCAGATCGCGAGACGCGGCGGTGAAGATATCTGCGGTATCTTCGTCTTTCGCTTCGCCAATCGCTTTGCGCACATCGTTTGCCACAATCGCGTAGCGGTCCGCCAGCTCTTTCAGGTGATCCTGAACCGTATGGATATCCAGCGGATAACTCTTCAGAGGCGTTTTGCTGTTGATCACCTGCGTGGTACCGAGCGCCACGCCGCCTAACTGAACGGCACGCTCAGCCATCGTATCGAGGTGGGTTACCAGTGCTGTGCGGAAGCCATCCAGCATTTCATGAACGGCAATAAAGTTTGCACCGCGCATATTCCAGTGGGCCTGCTTGGTGATCAGCGAAAGATCGATGAACTGGATCACCTGGCGATTCAGCAACTCAATGGTCGCTTTTTTGTCGCTGTCCGATACATCGTTACGGGTATAAAGCAGATTAGACGCTTTCGTTTTCACCAGTTTAGCGGTACTCATAATCTCATATCCTCTTGATGTTTATGTCCCAGGTAATTACGGAACTAAGTATAGCACCGGATTTTTTCTCTGCGGTTTGGCTGTGCCTATCGGTTTAATAGCGAGAAGGAGGTTGAGAATTTAATTTATTGAAATTAATCAATATTTTTAAATTTGATACAGATCAATCTTAATTGTTGAATGGGGAAGTCAACGCAGAGGAATATTTTGCTGGCAGGACTGAGTGTGTAAGAAATTATAACGCATGCATTTCTGGCCTTTATTCTGCATGACGTGGAGGCCATGCAGAATATATGGCTTTAGCTGATATCCACTTTCTCGACTTTAGGTTCCGGGCGCATGGTGAGCGTCGAGCCCATTGACGCCGCGATAATTGAGCAAAGCGCCAGCGTCTGGGTCAACGTCAGGGTTTCGCCGAGAAATACCATCCCGGAAATGGCGGCAAGGGCGGGCTCCATGCTCATCAGGGTGCCAAATATGCGTGTTGGAAGACGCGTTAGGGCAATCATCTCCAGAGAATAGGGGAGTGCGGTAGAAAGAATCGCGACTGCCAGTCCGATGGGCATGACGGACCATTGCCAGATGGACTCTGTCGCCTGCGCCATGCCGATGGGCACAAACACGATGGCCGCAATCAGAGAACCCAACGCCACCGTTGCCGGACCGTGCTCTTCGCCTGCACGCTGGCCGGTGAGGATATAGACAGCCCAGCAGGCACCGGCACCCAGCGCCAGCGCTGCGCCCGTCAGATCAATCTCAGAAACATTCTGGCCCAGCGGCAGCAGGAACCATAAGCCCAGAACGGCTAACACCACCCAGATAAAATCGACCGGACGCCGCGAGGAGAAAAGCGCCACCGCCAGCGGACCGGTAAACTCCAGCGCGACGGCGATCCCCAGCGGTATCGTCTGTATAGAGAGGTAGAACAGATAGTTCATTGCTCCCAGGGAGAGTCCATAAAACAGCAGGGGTAAACGCTGCTCCTTTTTGAAACGCAGACGCCAGGGTTTGAAAATGACCACCAGTATTGCCGTTCCCAGTACGATACGCAGGGCAGTCACCCCTGGCGCACCTACTAGCGGAAAAAGTGATTTTGCCAGCGAAGCACCGCTTTGAATGGACAACATGGCAATGAGTATGACTGCTACCGGCAACCAGACCGACGACGTGCGGGATAACCCAGGCATCCTTTCTCCTGTCAGCTTATGTCAAATGAGGTAAAGGTTGCAGTGTAAAGGAAATATGCGGCTACGGTTGAGGTACTGTTGAAAAAAAAGCAGGTGAAATCCGTAAAATGGTTAAGCGCTGGTGGATTTATCGCCTTTAAGATTAGGAATAATCTGGATGAATGTAACGGCGCAGACGCGCACTATGCGCATTTAGTAGTGAAAATTGCATGTGATTTGAAAGAGATAGCTTACGCTGGAAACGTTCTGTTACAGGAAAGGTTTCATTAGACATCACGAATCACAAAGAGTTTCGCAAATTTTTTTGATATATTTAAAACTTACGGACTTACTTGAAGCACATTTGAGGTGGTTATGAAAAAAATTGCATGTCTTTCAGCACTGGCCGCTGTACTGGCTGTTTCCGCAGGTACCGCTGTAGCTGCTACTTCTACTGTTACTGGTGGTTACGCTCAGAGCGACTATCAGGGCGTGATGAACAAAGCTAACGGTTTCAACCTGAAGTATCGCTACGAGCAGGATAACAACCCACTGGGCGTGATCGGTTCTTTCACCTACACCGAGAAAGATCGTTCTGAAAACGGCGCATACAACAAAGGCCAGTACTACGGTATCACCGCTGGTCCAGCTTACCGTCTGAACGACTGGGCGAGCATCTACGGTGTTGTAGGTGTTGGCTACGGTAAATTCCAGCAGACTGAAAACCAGAGCGAAAGCCGCACTGCAAGCAACAGCGACTACGGTTTCTCCTATGGCGCAGGCCTGCAGTTCAACCCAATCCAGGACGTAGCTCTGGACTTCTCCTATGAGCAGAGCCGTATCCGCAACGTTGACGTTGGCACCTGGATCGCGGGCGTAGGTTACCGCTTCTAATCACTTCGGTGATTAAATAAAAAATCCGCCCTCTGTGGCGGATTTTTTTTGTGGAAGATAAAAGCAAAACGGCAACCCCAGGTTGCCGTTTTTAGTGTTTGTTCCCTCTCATGCACTCACCCTCAAGGGAGAGGGGGTCATCCGTGCGGGCATTATTTTGTGGGGATTCCTCAGCGAAGGGGAAGACCGCACGAGACGGCAGAAACTACTTACTCTTAATATCAAAAATATCCGTACCCAGATGGTTATAGTCAACTTTCTGTAACTTGAAGTTGGTAACGTACACTGGGGGAGCTTTCTTGTTAGAGACAAACGGGTAAGCAGTTTTTATCTGCTCGGCCTTAATCCCGGTCCACTGCGAGAAGAACTGCAGGAAATCATTAGCCGAACGACGCGCTTTAATCACGCGATGCGTTTTATCATCACTCGAGAGCACCATAAACGGCACCTGGAAGTTCTGCTGGAACTTGTCATCGTGCGCCAGATACTGCACCTCTTTACCACGCTCTTTAAACGCCAGCCCATGATCCGAGAAATAGACCATGGAGAAGCTGTCGCCCGTATTGCGTAGCTGCTCGTAAAGCTTGCTCAGCAGGTCGTCGGTTTGCGTCATGGTATAGAGATAGCAAGAGGTCTCTTTGGACTGCACGAACTCCGCGTACTTCCCACCGGTCCGATCGCAGGCCTGCGGGTGCGACCCCATGAGATGCAGGACGATCAGCTGCGGCTGGGTGCGCGGGGTGGCGAAGACCTGCGCCGTCATTTTCAGCAGCGCTTCGTCTTTGGTGTTTTTGTCAGCTTCAAAATCGCCGTTTTTCAGGAACTGCACTTCATCGGCGCGTTTGGCGATGCTGGCGATGGCCGTATCGTATTCGCCAATTTGCCCCTGATTGGAGAACCACCAGGTCTGATAACCCGCGCGGTTTGCCAGGGTGACAAAATTATCCTGATACTGGGGTTTGCCGTCGACGACCCGGTTAAGCGTCAGACCGAGCGATTTCTGCGTCGAGCCGCTGGCCGCGACGTAATCGGTGAACAGAGTACCTTTGACCGAACTCGCAAACGGGGTATTGTCCCAGTGGCCGCCAAACGCCCCCATTGCATCGCGACGCGCGCTTTCGCCAATCACCACTACATAGGTGTGATATTTCGGCTTAACGGCCAGCACGTTCCAGGTGTCTTTCATGTTGGAAAGCTCAGCCATGCGGGCCTGTTCGTCGAGAACCTCTTTATTATTAACAACGACGTCTTTAACGAAGCGGAAAACCGGATAGCCGATATTAATAAGCCTTAGCTTACCGTCCCAGGGAATGTTCTGGATGGGGGCGACAAACGCCACGGCAACGCTGAACACCAGACAGAGTATTTCGATCTTACCCCAGGATTTTTTCTCGCCCGACTGACGGCGGATGGCGATAACGCCCAACGCGAAGATAAAGAGCCCAACCACATAGCTGTACCAAGGGAAGATCGTCAGGATCTCCGTTGACTCTTCCATATTGGTCGAGTGCAGCGCCAGCAGGGTATTAAAGTTTGGCGACCCGTAGGCCTGACCAAACGGGAAATAGAGTGCCGCAACCAGCGAACAGATGCCGATTAATGCTTTTTGCGCGCGCGGCGCGGCTCGCCACAGCACATGCAGAATGCAGGTGAAGGCCACCGCGTAGAGCAGACTAAAGGGATAACCCAGCGCAAAGTTAATCAGTAATGACTGCAAAAAGTAAAACCCCGTCCACGGGCTTAAGGCCCGGCTGCGGGTCACAACGGTATCTATCAGGGTTAAATTCATAGGTCACTATCATGGATGAAAACGCCATGTGCTCACCCTGGCGTCAAGGGTCATAACCTGCCTGACAGTGCGTGGAGAGGGAATGAGGGTCCGCTTCAGCGAGCCGCAAATTGTGCAGGGCTGCAAGAAGATAGTGCGAGCGCTAAATAATATCAACAGTTGCTAAGCAGATGTTTTGCGAAGGGGATTGCAAATCCGTAAAAAAGATCGGGAATAAGGCGGCTGGAAGCCAGTTTACAGCGAGTTTGTGACGAGAAAATGAAGCGGCGTACCGCGACGCCGCTTAGTGGGAAGGTTTGTCATCCTGATGCGGTTTGTTGTTAAACATATCGCATAGCATGTTCAACAGCATTAAGCGCACTTTAAAGGGAGAGTGGGTAAACACGGTCATGCACCTCTTGAATTCGTTCATAAGACCTCCTGATTTTTGATCCCTTCGATCCGTGAAGGGTGACTGCATTACATACAGATATAGCACAGGCTATATTGTATAGCTATGGCTATTTCGTTAATTTTTTGTGCTTGTGGAGGGATGGTTTACAATGTGCGCTCTCGATACCGGGCGCTGGAAGCGTCACCCCACTGAGGAAGTACAATGAACCGTCGCGCAGGTAAGCCAACCATTAAAAAAACGACGCAACTGGTGAATGTTGAAGAGCATGTCGAAGGTTTTCGCCAGGTCCGTGAAGCGCACCGGCGTGAACTGATTGATGATTATGTTGAACTCATTTCCGATCTGATTCGTGAGGTCGGTGAAGCGCGCCAGGTCGATATGGCCGCCAGGCTGGGGGTTTCACAGCCAACTGTCGCTAAAATGTTAAAACGCCTGGCCTCCGTAGGCCTAATTGAAATGATCCCCTGGCGCGGTGTTTTTCTGACGCCGGAAGGGGAGAAACTCGCGCAGGAGAGCCGCGAGCGCCACCAGCTTGTCGAGAATTTTTTACTGGTGCTGGGCGTCAGCCCGGAGATCGCCCGCCGGGATGCGGAAGGAATGGAACACCACGTGAGCGAAGAGACGCTGGTGAAGTTTCGTGAATTTACGCTTAAATATGGTCCCTCCGCTGAATGAAAATCCCTGGACTGCAGGCTCTGGCACGCGATCGTTTCTTCCATCTCTTATTAATTATTGGCGCAGGGTTAAGCCTCTTTGTGCCGTTTGCGCCGCAGGCCTGGCCCGCCGCCATTGACTGGCGCACCATCATTACCCTGAGCGGCCTGATGATGCTCACCAAAGGGGTGGAGCTGAGCGGCTATTTTGACGTGCTGGGACGTAAAATGGTGCGCCGCTTTGCCACCGAGCGCAGGCTGTCCCTGTTTATGGTGTTCTCCGCCGCGGTGCTGTCGACGTTTCTGACCAACGATGTGGCGCTGTTTATCATCGTGCCCCTCACGCTTACGCTGCGTAAGCTGTGCGAGATCCCCGTCAGCCGCTTGATCATCTTTGAAGCGCTGGCCGTCAATGCAGGATCACTTCTGACGCCAATCGGCAACCCGCAAAATATCCTTCTCTGGGGACGGTCCGGGCTGTCGTTTGCCGCCTTTACCTGGCAGATGGCTCCACTGGCGCTGGTGATGATGCTGTCGCTGATGGTGGTGTGCTGGTTTGCGTTTCCGGACAAAAAACTGCAGTACCACAGCGGCACAACGGGCCCGCAGTGGCAGCCGCGTCTGGTGTGGAGCTGCCTCGGGTTATACATCGTCTTTCTGTTTGCGCTGGAGCTGAAGTATGAGCTGGCGGGCGTGCTGCTCGTTGCCGCAGGCTTTGTCGTCCTGGCGCGTCGCGTGCTGGTTAGCGTGGACTGGACGCTGCTGCTGGTCTTTATGGCGATGTTT
Organism: Enterobacter sp. 3U4; assembly: GCF_057224565.1. NCBI lineage: Bacteria > Pseudomonadati > Pseudomonadota > Gammaproteobacteria > Enterobacterales > Enterobacteriaceae > Enterobacter > Enterobacter sp. 3U4. The sequence continues at coordinate 2,526,206 of NZ_CP136665.1, read as the reverse complement.
ATTGATGTGCATCTGCTTATTCAGCTTCCGGTGCTGCAAAACGTGCTGCACAGCGTCAGCACGCTTTCTCAGCCGGGACTGTGGCTGACGGCGATTGGCCTGTCGCAGTTTATCAGCAACGTGCCGTCCACCATTCTGCTGCTCAACTACGTTCCGCCTGATACGCTCCTGGCCTGGGCCGTTAACATTGGCGGGTTTGGCCTGCTGCCCGGCTCGCTGGCAAACCTGATTGCTCTGCGCATGGCCAACGACCGTCGTATCTGGTGGCGCTTCCATCTCTGGTCGATCCCGATGCTGGTTTGGGCGGCGGCGATCGGTTTCGGAATATTCCTTCTCATATAGTGCGCAATTTGTCAGTTTTTCCTGGCAAACGTATAGCAACGTCCTAGCTTTAGTGAACGGCATAGTGTGATGCCGCTCACTGACAGGACCGTTGCTGACCTATGGCTGAAGATCAAAATCCGCCTGCTGACGAGCAGGACAAAAATAATAATGAGCGTAAGCGCCCGGGCAAGAAACCGTTAATTATCCTCGGCATTGTCGTGGTTGTGATGGTCGTCGTGGCCCTGGTCTGGTGGTTTTTAACCCGTAATGAAGAGACGACCGACGACGCCTTTACCGACGGCGACGTGGTAACGATTGCCCCGAAAACGGCGGGCTACGTCACCGAGCTACGGGTGCGCGATAACCAGCGCGTGAAAAAGGGCGATCTGCTGGTGGTCATCGATCCGCGTGATACCACAGCGCAGCGCGATCAGGCTCAGGCCCAGCTTGGGCTGGCCATCGCGCAGCTGCATCAGGCCCAGGCGCAGCTGGCGCTCTCGAAAGTGCAGTACCCCGCCCAGCGTGACGAGGCCAAAGCGCAGGTGCTGAAAGCGCAGGCCGATCTGGCGAACGCGCAGGCAGAGTACCGTCGCCAGCGCGGCGTTGACCCGCGCGCGACCACCCAGCAAAGCATTGATTCCGCGAACGCTCAGCTGCGCAGCGCGCAGGCGGGGCTGGCGAGCGCCCAGGCGCAGCTGGAAGTGGCAGAGCAGGTCCAGCTGCAAATCCGCCAGCAGGAAACCAACGTTGAAGCGCGCGAGCGTCAGGTCGATCAGGCGAAAGCGCAGCTGGAAACGGCCAATCTGAACCTCTCCTACACCGAAGTCCGCGCCCCGTTCGACGGTTTTGTCACCAAACGCAACGTGCAGCCCGGCACGCTGGTTCAGGCGGGAACGGCGCTGTTCTCCCTGGTTTCACCGAACGTGTGGGTGGTGGCGAACTTTAAAGAGTCCCAGCTTGAGCGCATGAAGCCCGGCGATAAGGTCACCGTGTCCGTCGACGCGTGGCCGGATATGGAGCTTGAAGGCCATGTTGACAGCATCCAGCAGGGCAGCGGCTCGCGCTTCTCCGCCTTCCCGGCAGAAAATGCCACCGGTAACTTCGTTAAAATTGTGCAGCGCGTGCCGGTGAAAATTGTGATTGATAAGGGGCTCGATTCGAACAAACCGCTGCCGCTTGGGCTGTCGGTTGCGCCGAAGGTGACGGTGGAATGACGGATCACAGCCACGACAGCTGGAAGCCCGCCAGTAATCCGTGGGCGGTGGCGATTGTCGTCACCCTGGCGGTGTTTATGGAAATTCTGGACACCACTATCGTTAACGTGGCGCTGCCCCACGTGGCGGGCTCGCTCTCGTCCAGCTATGACGAATCCACATGGGTATTAACCAGCTATCTGGTCGCGAACGGCATCGTACTGCCCATCTCGGCGTTTCTAAGCCGGGTGTTTGGCCGCAAGCAATTCTTCCTGATTTGCATCGTGATGTTTACCGTCTGCTCGTTCCTGTGCGGGATCGCCACCGAGCTGTGGCAGATCATCCTGTTCCGCGTGATGCAGGGCTTTTTTGGCGGCGGGCTACAGCCCACGCAGCAGTCGGTACTGCTCGACTACTTCAAGCCGGAGGACAGGGGCAAAGCCTTTGGGCTTTCGTCTATCGCGATTATCGTCGCACCGGTCCTCGGCCCGACGCTGGGGGGCTGGATCACCGACAACTACTCCTGGCGCTGGGTATTCTTTATCAACATCCCGGTGGGGATTGTGACGGTACTGGCGATCTACCAGCTGCTGGAAGATCCACCGTGGGAGAGCAAATCGAAAGAGAAGCTGAGTATCGACTGGACGGGGATCGGCCTGATCGCCCTGGGGCTGGGCTGCCTGCAGGTGATGCTCGACCGGGGGGAAGATGAGGACTGGTTCTACTCGAACTTTATTCGAACCTTCGCCGTATTGACGCTTATCGGCATTATCGGTGCCATTTACTGGCTGGTGTATGCCAAAAAACCGGTGGTGGATCTGCACTGCATGAAGGACCGCAATTTTGCCATCTCAAGCCTGCTGATGGCGGGGATGGCGATGATTTTGTACGGCAGCTCGGTGGTGATCCCGCAGCTGGCACAGCAGGACCTGGGCTATACCGCCACCTGGTCCGGGCTGGTGCTGTCGCCCGGGGCGGTGCTGATCGTGTTAACCATTCCGCTGGTGCTGAAGCTGATGCCGGTGGTGCAGACGCGCTGGATTATCGCCTTTGGCTTTACCTGCCTGGCGGTATCGTTCTTCTGGTCCCGCACGCTTACGCCGGATATCGACTTCGAAACGCTGGTGCTGTTCCGCAGCGCCCAGTCGATAGGGCTGGGGTTCCTGTTTGTGCCGCTGACCACCATTGCCTTCATCTCGATACCAAGACGGTTGAATGCCGATGCCGCGGCGCTGTTCACCATGTTCCGTAACGTCGCGGGCTCGGTCGGGATCTCGCTGTCGACGGCGGCCATCACCGAACGGTCGCAGGCGCACAGCGCGCATCTGGCGTACCACGCCTCGCCGTTTAACGAGCAGTTCCAGCAGGCGATACGCGAAAGCGCCCAGGCGATCCAGAACTTCACCACCCAGGTGGGTGACCCCACCGGCATTGCTACCGGACGCATGTACCAGACCATGATCGAGCAGTCGCGCTTTCTGGCCTACATCGACGTCTTCACCATTCTGAGCGCCGTTGCCTTGTTACTGATTCCGTTTTGTTTGTTGCTCTCGCCGGTTAAGAGCGAGGGGAGTGCAGGAGCACATTGATGATACACAGACGTTTACACCCCCTGATGATAATGATGCTGCTGGCAGGCTGCGCCGTCGGACCGGACTACCAGCAGCCCGCGCCGCCCGCCGTCTCGCACTGGAATGATAAGGGCGACAGCGCGGTGAAATCGCAAACGACCTCCGCCGCGACCAATCCGCGCTGGTGGAAAACCTTCGGGTCGCCGCAGCTCGACAGCCTGGTTGAGCGGGCCATCGCCGGGAACCTGACGCTGCAGCAGACGGTGCTGCGCATCGCCGGGGCGCGTGAGCAGATTAACCAGGCAGGCGGGGCGTTTTACCCGTCGGTGAACGGCAACCTGCAGGCGACGCGCCAGCAGCTCGGGCTCGAAGGGGAGCTTAAATCCCACGGCGTGTATGACCAGGTGGATAGCATCGATCCCGCTCTGAAGGGCGCGCTGGGGCCGCTGACGCAGCCGGTTAACCTCTATCAGGGCAGCTTCGACGCCCAGTGGGAAATCGACCTGTGGGGCAAGGTACGTCGTCAGGTGGAAGCCGCCGAAGCGCAGCAGAAAGTGGCTATCGAACAGCGTAACGACGCGCTGGTGTCGCTGGAAGCCGAAGTGGCGCGCGCGTGGCTCCAGCTCCGCGGGGCGCAGAGCATTATCGCCACGCTGAATACCCAGATTAAAAGCGCGCAGCAGACGCTGGAGCTCACCGAAAGCCGCCAGCGGGGCGGGCTGTCGCCGCAGATGGATGTGGAAAACGCCCGGGCGCAGTCAGGAAACCTTGAGGCACAGCTTCCGCAATATCAGGCGCAGGAGCGGCAGGCGATGAACGGCCTGGCAATCCTGCTCGGCAAGCCGCCGGGGGCGCTGGATGCGGAATTGCAAAGCGTGCAGCCGATGCCCGCCCTGCCGGATATCGTGCAGACCGGCATTCCGTCGACCTTGGCGCGACGCCGTCCGGACGTGCGCGAAGCGGAGGCGAACCTTCACGCCGCCACGGCGCAAATCGGCGTCTCGGTGGCGGAGCTGTTCCCGAGCTTTACCCTCTCCGGGCAGTTTGGCCTGCGCAACAGCGAAACCGACTGGCTGACCGACTGGAGCAGCCACTTCTACAGCTTTGGCCCGCAGGTCTCCATCCCCATTTTCCAGGGCGGTCGGCTGGTCTCCAGCGTGAAGGTGGCGCGCGCGCAGCAGGGGGCGGCGGTGCTGGACTATCGTCAGACGGTGCTCACCGCGCTTGGCGATGTCGAAAACGCGCTGGTGAGCTATCGCACCGACCAGCAGCGTGAAGCGGGTCTCGCAAAAACGATCGATGCGCTGCAAAACGCGTTTGACCTGGCAAGCGACAGCTACCGCCAGGGGATCGCCAGCTTTATCGACGTGCTGGACGCCCAGCGACAGCTGGCGCAGGCCGAGCAGCAGCGCGCGCAGGCGCAGGTGCAAAGCGCGCTCGATCTGGTGGCGCTCTACAAGGCGCTCGGCGGCGGCTGGGAGCCGTATCAGCAGGTGCAATTACCGGACTACAGCGTCTTTGGCGACGCCCCGCGCGGATAAATTTTCAGAGGATTGGGCAAGAAACGGACAGGAACGCCACATTCGCGATGGCTGAGGGGCGGGTATAACTATCGGGTACCCCTTAAACGACATGCGAGGATTATCTTATGCGTTATCAAAAACTGGGCAACACCGGACTGTTTGTTTCTGAACTGTGCCTCGGCACCATGACCTTCGGCGGTGAAGGCGGCATGTGGGGAAAGATTGGTCAGCTCCAGCAAAGCGAAGCAGAAAAGCTGGTGGGCCGCGCGCTGGATGCCGGGATCAACTTTATCGACACCGCGGACGTTTACTCCGAAGGGCGTTCGGAGGAGATCACCGGCCAGGCGCTGAAAAACCTGAAAATCCCGCGCGAGAACGTAGTCGTCGCCACTAGAGTGTTCGGCGAAACGGGAACGGCAGGAGTGAACTCGCGCGGCAGCTCGCGTTATCACATCATCAGCAGCGTGAAGGAAAGCCTGCGCCGCCTGCAGCTCGATCATATCGATCTCTACCAGCTGCACGGCTTCGACCCGGCCACGCCGATTGAAGAGACGCTGTATGCGCTGGATAACCTGGTGCAGCACGGCCACGTGCGCTATATCGGCGTCTCGAACTGGGCGGCGTGGCAGATTGCCAAAGCGCTGGGCATTTCCGAGCGTCTCGGGCTGGCGCGTTTCGCATCACTCCAGGCGTATTACACCATCGCCGGACGCGATCTTGAGCGCGAGCTGGTGCCCATGATGCAGAGCGAAGGCGTCGGGCTGATGGTCTGGAGCCCGCTGGCGGGCGGCCTGCTGAGCGGAAAATATGGCCGCGACGGGCAGAGCGAAGCCGGTGGTCGTCGTCTGGAGTTTGACTTCCCGCCGGTGAACAAAGATCGCGCCTTCGACTGCGTGGACGTGATGCGCACTATCGCCGAAAGCAAGGGCGTCTCCGTCGCGCAAATCGCGCTGTCGTGGCTGCTGCATCAGAAAGCGGTGACCAGCGTCATCATTGGCGCAAAACGCGTTGAACAGCTGGACGACAACATTGCCGCCACCGGGATCCTTCTCAACGAAGACGAGCTTCAGCAGCTTGATGCGGTGAGCGCGCTGCCGCGGGAATATCCGGGCTGGATGCTGGAGCGGCAGGGTGAATATCGCCGTAATCAGCTCGCGCAGCAATAACCTTTCTTGCCCCGGTAGTGCATCGCTTACCGGGGCTTTTTTTCCCGCATTGCTCACAAAAAACGATCCTCCTCTTTGATCGTCCTTTCATTCTCGCCTATATGACTAGTCATGATATTTTAAATGACTAGTCATATAGGGAGGGAACATGAACAATCAGCTGCCGGCCAACTTTTTATGGGGCAACTCGGTGTCCAGCATGCAGACGGAAGGGGCCTGGAACGAGGGCGGGAAAGGGATGTCGGTGTACGACATTCGCGAAGCCGGGGAGAACGTCTCCGACTGGAAAGTGGCGACCGACTCCTACCACCGCTACCGGGAGGATTTCGACCTGATGCAGGATCTGGGCATGAACTGCTACCGCTTCCAGATCTCGTGGAGCCGCGTCTGCCCGCAGGGCGACGGCCCGTTCAACGACGAAGGCATCGCTTTTTATGACCGCTTTATTGACGATCTGATTGCCCGCGGCATCGAGCCGATGATCTGCCTGTACCATTTCGATATGCCGCTCGCGCTGGCGCAGGAGTACAACGGCTTCAACGACCGCCGCGTGATGGACGCCTTTATCCGCTACGGCAAAAAGATGATCGACTGCTATGGCGACCGCGTGAAGTACTGGCTGACCTTCAACGAGCAGAACATCTTCCATATGCCGGAAGCGTTCCGTATTTCCGGCTATATGAAAGGCGAGAAAACCCTGCGCGAGCTGTACGAGCTGCAGCACCATACGATGGTGGCGCACATGGCGCTGACCGAATACCTGCACCAGACGAAACCGGGCCAGCTGATGGGCGGCATGCTGGCGCACCAGCTGATCTACCCGGCCACCTGCAAACCGCGCGATATCTTCTGCGCCCAGCAGTATGACGAATTCCTCAACCAGAACCTGCTGCGCGTCTTCGCAGGGCAGGGCTACAGCCCGGCGGTGATGGCGGTGGTGGAGCAGGAGGGCTTTGGCGATATCTACCGCGAAGACGATCTCGCGCTGCTGGCGCGCACCAGAAACGATTATATGGCCTTCAGCTACTACGCCAGTAAAACGCTGGACAGCGATGCGATCCCGGAAGGCACGCCGGTGAACTATTACCTGCTGCACGGTGAGAAAAATAACCCGTACCTGAAGGCTACCGAGTGGAACTGGCAGATCGATCCGCTGGGCTTCCGCACCATCATCACCCGCTACGCCAACGACTGGCGCCTGCCTGTGTTCCCGATCGAGAACGGCATTGGGGTGATTGAGTCCTGGGACGGGGTGAACCCGATTGAGGACACCTACCGCATCGATTACCACCGGGCGCATATCGAGGCCATGAAGGAGGCGATGTTCGAGGATGGGGCAGAGGTCATTGGCTACCTCGGCTGGGGGCTGATCGACATTCTCAGCTCCCAGGGCGACATGCGTAAGCGCTACGGCGTGGTCTATGTCAACCGGGAAAACCACGACCTGAAAGACCTCAGGCGCGTGCCGAAGAAGAGCTACGCGTGGTTAAAACAGGTTATCCATACCAACGGGCGCGAGATGTAAGCCGTACGCTGCCGGGCCGTTTTTGTGACTGATTGATGGGAACACTCCGCTATGTCTGAAACAAAAATCACACCGCACATGCAGTCCTTTGTCGATAAGTTTGTCGAGTTCTCGGCGCGCCTGGCAAACCAGGTGCACCTTCGCTCCCTGCGCGACGCCTTCGCCACGGTGATGCCCATTTTCATCCTCGCCGGTCTGGCGGTGCTGGTGAACAACGTGGTGTTTCCGTGGATCTTTCACGGCGATACGCTGGCACATTTCAAAGTGTGGGGCGAGGCGATTATCAACGGCACGCTGAACATTGCCGCGCTGCTGCTGGCGCCGATGATTGCCTGGTCGCTGGCGCGCAACAAAGATTTCGACAATCCGGTCTCGGCAGTGATTATCGCCGTCAGCAGTTTTATCATTATGATGCCGATGCGCTTACAGATTACGCCCGTCGGCAGCGACGCTGCGGTCAGCGTGACGCAGGTGCTGACCTTCGCCAATATCGGCTCCACCGGGATTTTCGCCGGGGTGCTGATCGGGCTGCTCTCAACGGAACTGTTTATCGCCATCTCGCGCCTGAAGGCGCTGCACATTTCCCTCGGGGAAAACGTGCCTCCGGCGGTGAGCAAATCCTTTACCGCGCTTATCCCGACCATTCTCACGCTATCCCTGTTCGCGGTGCTGGCGGCTGTGCTGGCAAACGTGCTGCATACGGACCTGATCCATCTCATTACGACCTTTATCCAGCAGCCGCTGCGGCTGATCAACACCAGCCTGCCGGGGACGATTTTCATCTACAGCTTCGGCAACTTCCTCTTCACGCTCGGCATTCATCAGTCGGTGGTCAACAGCGTGGTGCTGGAGCCGTTCCTGCTGATCAATACCAACGAGAACATGCTTGCCTTCGCCAACGGCCAGCCCATTCCGCACATCATCAACAACATCTTCGTGCCGACCTTTGGCATGGTGGGCGGGACGGGCAGCACGATATCGCTGCTGATCGCCATCTTTATCTTCTCCCGACAACAGTCGGCTAAGCAGGTGGCGCGTCTGTCGCTGGCGCCGGGCCTGTTTAACATCAACGAGCCGGTGATTTTTGGCCTGCCGATCGTGTTTAACCTGCCGCTGATGATCCCGTTCGTGCTGCTGCCTGCGATAGGCATTTACTTCGCCTGGCTCTGTACCACGCTGGGGTTAATGTCGCGCTGCGTGGTGATGATCCCGTGGACCACGCCGCCGATTCTCAGCGCCTGGCTGGCCACGGCGGGAGACTGGCGGGCGGTGGTGGTGCAGTTGGCAATCATCGTATTTGGTGTATTCTTCTACCTGCCTTTCCTCAAAATTGCCGAGCGAGTGGCCTTGAAAAACAGCGGGATAGAAAACTAACAGAAAGGAAGGACGATGGCGGCGAAGTACATCACCATAGCGCGGGAAATCAAGAAACGCATTATCAGCCAGCAGTACGCCGCCCATGAACCGCTCCCGGACCAGTTTGCGCTGGCGGCGGAGTTCAGCACCAGCCGGATGACCATCCAGCAGGCAATGCGCCAGCTGATCGTCGAAGGGCTGGTCTATACCCGCCAGGGCCAGGGCACGTTCATCCGCAAAAACTTCCTCCAGCTTTCGCAGTGGGATCTCTCCGGCAGCGACTACTTTGGCGCGACCAAAACCTGGGCGCATCTGGGTAAGGTCACGAGTCAGGTGGTGCATTTCGAACTGCGCTTCCCGAACGAAAAAGAGCAGGCGTCGCTGATGATTAACGCCGATGCGCCGATCTACGACTTCATTCGCCTGCGTTTGCTGAACGGCGAACCGATGTCGCTGGATTCCACGGTGATGCCGATGAATCTGGTGCCGGGCCTGACGAAAAACCATCTTGAAGGTTCGGTATTTCAGTACGTTCAGGAGACCCTGGGGCTGAAAATTATGGGGTCATACCGGGTGGTGCGGGCGCTTAAGCCCAGCGCGCTGGACAGAGAGCATCTGGTCTGCGAAGAAACCGATCCGGTGCTGGAGGTGGAGCAGGTCATTTATCTGGAAGATGGCACGCCGCTGGAGTATGCCCACTGTCACTATCGGTACGACCACGGCGGGATTGTGATCGTGAATAACGGGTAAAAAAAAGCGGGCAACGAGGCCCGCTTTTTTAATACGCGTGATTAGTTCAGACGCACCGGCATACCGGAACGGTTCTGAATGGCCTGGTCAACAATCGCCGTTTCAACATCTGGCTGAGACGTTACCGCCTGTACCGCGCTGTTCAGCGTAACAGGAACGACTTCGTTGTTGTTGATCTGGTCTTCACTGGTGGACAGCGGGTTGTGCACTTCGATGTAGCGGCTGCCGTCTGGTTCAGACGTTGCTTTCACCGGTTCGTTGATGAACTGCACGCGCGTACCGACCGGCACGTTTTCGAACAGGAACTTGATGTCGTCGTTACGCAGACGCACGCAGCCGTGGCTCACGCGCAGGCCGATACCGAAGTTGGCATTGGTGCCGTGAATCGCATACAGACGACCAATGTACAGAGCATACAGACCCATCGGGTTATCCGGGCCTGCCGGCACAACGGCTGGCAGCGGTTCGCCCGCAGCGATATATTCCGCGTGCATTTTAGCCGTCGGCGTCCAGGTCGGGCCCGCTTTCTTACGCTCAACTTTGGTGGTCCAGTTCATTGGGGTGTCTTTGCCCAGCTGGCCGATACCGATTGGCAGCACGATCACGGTGTTGGTGCCTTTCGGGTAGTAATACAGACGCATTTCGGCGCTGTTGATCACGATACCTTCATGAACGGTATCCGGCAGGATCAGCTGCTGAGGGATATTCAGCACGGTACCTGCTTTCGGCAGGTACGGGTCAACGCCCGGGTTCGCTTCCAGCATGTTAGACAGACCCAGCTGGTACTGCGCCGCGAAATACTCCAGCGGCTGAGAGTTACCTTCAGGAACCGTCACCACCTGGTTTTGACCCACCAGACGGCTTCCGTCGGTCGGCAGGGGATACGTCACCGCAGACGCGGTCTTACAAAAACCTACTACGGCTAACGCCGCCGCAAAAAGCGCTGTTAATTTCATGTTCATGTTGTGCGAGGTATCTAAGCCATTCAGGCGATGAGTTGATAAGTCTGAATCTGTGATGGGAGCGCATTATATGTGCATTCCCGCTCACAGGGAATTCAGATGTGTACGAAATCACATTTTTTTCGATTTTGTTAAAGTTTAGTGGATTGCCGCAACACGGGATCTCAATTCGGAATTGTGGCATAATGCCGTGTTTATCACACTTTTCGCAGGAATCTCTCCGTGTTAGTTACCAGCAACGTCACTATGCAGTTTGGCAGTAAGCCGCTGTTCGAAAACATTTCCGTCAAATTTGGCGGCGGCAACCGTTACGGCCTGATTGGTGCCAACGGTAGCGGTAAATCCACCTTTATGAAGATCCTCGGCGGTGACCTGGAGCCGACCCTCGGCAACGTGTCGCTCGATCCTAACGAGCGCATCGGTAAGCTGCGTCAGGATCAGTTCGCCTTCGAAGAGTTCACCGTGCTCGACACCGTGATCATGGGGCACGCGGAGCTGTGGGAAGTGAAGCAGGAGCGCGATCGCATCTATGCGCTGGCCGAAATGAGCGAAGAAGATGGCTATAAGGTGGCCGACCTGGAAACGCAGTATGGCGAGATGGACGGTTACTCTGCGGAAGCGCGCGCGGGCGAGCTGCTGCTCGGCGTCGGCATTCCGGTAGAACAACACTACGGCCCGATGAGCGAAGTCGCGCCAGGCTGGAAGCTGCGTGTGCTGCTGGCGCAGGCGCTGTTCTCTAACCCGGACATCCTGCTGCTCGATGAACCGACGAACAACCTGGACATCGACACCATCCGCTGGCTGGAGCAGACGCTGAACGATCGCGACAGCACCATGATCATCATCTCGCACGACCGTCACTTCCTGAACATGGTCTGTACGCACATGGCGGATCTGGACTACGGCGAGCTGCGCGTTTATCCGGGCAACTACGACGAATACATGACGGCTGCCACCCAGGCGCGCGAGCGTCTGCTGGCGGATAACGCCAAGAAGAAAGCGCAGATTGCTGACCTGCAGTCCTTCGTCAGCCGCTTTAGCGCCAACGCCTCTAAGTCGCGTCAGGCGACGTCGCGTGCGCGTCAGATCGACAAAATCAAGCTGGACGAAGTCAAAGCCTCCAGCCGTCAGAACCCGTTCATCCGCTTCGAGCAGGATAAGAAACTGTTCCGTAACGCGCTGGAAGTGGAAGCCCTGGTAAAAGGCTTTGAGAACGGCCCGCTGTTTAAAAAATTCAACCTGCTGCTGGAAGTGGGCGAGAAGATTGCCATTTTGGGTGCCAACGGCGTGGGTAAATCCACCATGCTGAAAACCCTGGTGGGCGAACTGCAGCCGGACAACGGCACCGTGAAGTGGTCTGAAAACGCGCAGATTGGCTATTACGCGCAGGACCATGAGTACGAGTTCGAAAATGACCTGACCGTCTTTGACTGGATGAGCCAGTGGAAGCAGGAAGGCGACGACGAGCAGGCGGTGCGCAGCATTCTGGGTCGTCTGCTGTTCAGCCAGGACGACATCAAAAAGCCCGCAAAAGTACTTTCCGGTGGTGAGAAGGGTCGCATGCTGTTCGGCAAGCTGATGATGGAAAAACCAAACATCCTGGTGATGGACGAACCGACCAACCACCTGGACATGGAATCTATCGAATCCCTGAACATGGCGCTGGAGATGTATCAGGGCACCCTGATCTTCGTCTCTCACGACCGTGAGTTCGTCAGCTCCCTGGCGACCCGCGTGATCGAAATTACGCCAGAGCGCGTGGTGGACTTCACCGGTAACTACGAAGATTACCTGCGCAGCAAAGGTATCGACGGCTAAAAAAAAGCCGGGTGGAGGCTTCGCCTTACCCGGCCTACGTTCTGTTCCCTCTCCCTGTGGGAGAGGGCCAGGGTGAGGGCATCAGGCCGCACTACAGCACCCACTCGCTCCCTTCAACCCCGTTCACCCGCAGCGTACGTTTTTCCCCTACAGGCAGCGACACCTTAAGCGCTTTCCACGCCGGACGATAATCCCCACGCGCGTTGACCTTCAGGTTGATGGTTGCGCCATCGCACACCATTTCCCATTCCACCCACAGCGCATTGCCGTTCTGGTAGCCCCAGCTTTCGCCGTCGTCTTCAAACAGCATGCCGGAGGTTGTGCCGACGCCCTTCACCGGGAACAGCTTCAGCTCGCGGGTGGTATCTTTTTCGGCATTTACATGCGTGATGCGCTCGCTCAACGGCAGGCCGGCTCCGGCGCGCACCAGCAGCGGCAGTTTTTCCAGCGGCGCGTCGAGAACGATCGACTGGCCGCCAGCGAACCACGCGTGGGTGTAAAAATCGTACCAGCCGGTGGCGTTATCCGGCAGCCAGACGCGGCGCTCGCGCTGCCCGGCTTCGACGACGCTGGCGACCAGCAGGTCGCGGCCCAGCAGGAAGTCATCGCACTCTTCGAAGGTCTGCGCATCGTGCTCGTGGTCGAGGAAGGTCGGGCGCAGCATCGGCTCGTCGTCGGCGTGCGCCTGCCAGAGCAGGGTGTAGAGATACGGCAGCAGGCGGTAGCGCAGCTCAACCGCGCCGCGAATGGCAGGCGTGACGCCCGGATACATCCACGGTTCGTTCACCGTGTGGTCATCGTTCCACGAGTGAATGGTAAAGCGGGGGTGCATCACGCCGTTCTGCACCCAGCGCACGAACAGCTCGGCGTCCGGCTTATCGCCGGAAAAACCGCCCACGTCATGGCCGACGTTGAACAGCCCGGACAGGCTCATGCCCAGCCCCATGCGGATGTTATAGCGCAGGGTGTCCCAGTTGGTGCGGTTGTCGCCGCTCCAGGTCTGAACGTAGCGCTGCATCCCGGCGCAGCCGGAGCGGGAGATGAGATACGGACGTTTTTCCGGCGCAAATCGCTGCTGCGCTTCCAGCGAGGCGCGCATCATCAGCAGCGGCATCACAGGGCGAATGTGCTTGATGGCGATCTCTTTGCCGAAGCCAAAGCAGCGGGCTTCCCCGTCCCACACTTCATACTCGTTGTTGTCGTTCCAGGTGGAGTCGATGCCCATTTCCAGCAGCTGCGTGGTGACGCCGTTCTGCCACCACTGCACCGTTTGCGGGTTGGTAAAGTCGAGGTGCGATCCTTCGTCATCCCAGAAGCTGGAACGTTCGGGTGCATCGGTTTCTGAATCGCGAATGAACAGGCCGCTTTCCGCCACTTCGTGATAGCGCGGATGATCCTGCAGCAGGCACGGCTTGATGTTTGCGGCCAACTTCAATCCCGCGTCGTGGAACGCCTGGCTCATCACCTTCGGCTGCGGCACCTTGTCGTAGTTCCAGTTGAAGACGTAGCGCTTGCCGTTGATGGAGGTATAGCCGGACGAGAGCTGGAACGAGTCGCACGGAATGGCGTGTTCTTCGCACAGGCGGATGAAGTTCATCAGCTGGTTTTGCGCGTCCGGCGCGTCGGTGTAGTGCATGGTCGAGCCGCTATAGCCCAGGCTCCATTTCGGTCCGAACAGCGTTTTCCCGGTCAGGCGCACAAAGGCTTTGGTGACGTCCAGCACGCGCCTGCCGGTAAAGATGTAGTAGTCGATATCGCCCGCTTCCGCCTGCCAGCGGCGATAGGCGGTGTGATAGTTGTCGATTTCGTTACCCAGATCCAGCCAGCAGCTGCTCAGGTTGTCGTAGAACAGGCCGTAACTCACGTCATCGCGGCGGGCGATAGTGAACGGGATGTGCTTGTACAGCGGGTCGGTGCTGGCGGCGTTATAGCCCATGGCATCGAGGTTGCGCATCTCGTAGCGTTTGCCGTTGCGCTGCAGATCGCCCGCTTTCTCACCCAGGCCGTAGAAACGCTCGTCCTTGCGGCGGCTCAGGTAGTGCGCCACGCCGTCGCCGTGGGCGTTCAGCAGGTAGGCGCTGGTGGGACGGTCGTTGACCAGCGGCTGCCACTCGCCCGCGTCATTGCGGTAGTGCCACTCCAGCCACAGCGGCTGGTGCACGGTGACGCGCAGCTGTTCGGTTGCCACGGTTAACGTGTCATCCTGCTGCGTCAGCGTCCAGGCCGGGCAGGTGAAGCCGCTAATATCGTCACGACGGCGACCTTCCCACGGCACGTCTTGTTCCGGGGCGATGCTCCAGGTGCGGTCCAGCGCCAGCACGCCTTTGCGTTTGATCAGCACGCGGAACAGGTTCTCTTCCAGCACATACAGGCACAGGCGGTGCTGGTTATCGACCAGCAGTTCCAGATGGTTTGCCGACTGCGTATCAACGGTCCAGTTTTTCAGGGTTTTCATATGCAATACATCCACTATCAGGCGCGCTTGGCGCGACGTTCAGCAATAAATGCTACCAGGAAGACAGCGCCAATCAGGTCAAAGAAGCCCATGGCGATAAAGAGCGGGTTAAAGCCAATTTTGTCGGCGGTCACACCGATTAACAGGGAGAACAGGAAGCTGGCGATCCACGCCGCCGAGCCGCGCATGCCGTTGACTGTCGCCATCTGGCCTTTGTCGAACGATTCAACGACCAGGGCGCTCAGCATGCAGGAGATGATCTGGTGCCCGAAGCCGCCGATGGAGATCAGCACGATGGTGATATACGGGTCGCGGGTAATGGCCACGATGGCCAGCGAGATCATCAGGAACGCGCCGGTCACGGAGCTGGCGACGACCGAGTTCACGCGGGAGCAGCCGAACAGGCGGGTATAGAGACGCGTCAGGTAGCCGCTCGCCACGCTGCCGAGGTCGGCGGCGAGGAACGGCAGCCAGGCAAACATCGCAATCTGCTTCAGGTCCATGCCGTGCTCTTTGGCAAGGTACAGCGGCACCCAGAAGCTCAGCACCGCCCAGGCGGGTTCCGCCATAAAGGCCGGGATGGCGATACCGTAGAAACGCTTGTTCTTCGAGACGGTTTTCAACGCGGTCAGGAAGGGCAGTCTGACGGCAGGCGGCTCGTTATCCTGCTTGATAAACGCCAGCTCGTCCTTGCTCAGGTTCGGGTGCTGCTCCGGATTGTGGTAGAACGCCCACCACAGGATCACCCACAGCAGCGCCAGCACGCCGGTAAACATGAACGCCCCCTGCCAGCCGAAAGACGCGTGAGCAAAGTAAATGATAGGCGGAGCCAGCATCGCGCCGATAGAGAAGCCCACGCCCGCCCAGCCAGCGGCAACGGGACGCTCTGATTTCGGGAACCATTCACCGATGGTTTTGGCGTTCGCCGGGGTAGCGGCGGCTTCGGAAGCACCCATAAAGAAGCGCAGAATCGCCAGGTGCAGCCAGCTTCCGGCGCCCGCGTGGAAAATACACATCAGCGCCCAGATCCCGGCGCAGACCATAAAGCCAATCTTCAGGCCGATAACGTCAATCAGCCAGCCGCACAGGGGCTGGAAAATGGTGTAGGCAATCTGGAACGCACCGACGATCCAGGAGTATTGCTCGGTGGTGATCCCAAGGCTCTCTTTCAGTTCCGGGGCGAGGATCCCGAGCGAGTTTCGGGTAATGTAGTTAACGGTGACGCCAAGTAAGAACAGCACCAGCACGTACCAGCGCAGGTTCTTGATGACGCGACGGGTTTTGCTTGTCGCAACGGTGTTATTGATGTCCTGACTCATTTTACTCTCCACAAGACGGACGGTAAGGGGACGGAGGTTCAGGTGTCACACAGATTTTTATGCCTTTGATTTCTATCCGTTTAAACTGCTTAAGTTGGTATACAACTAGTATGGAAGTTGTGTGACAAGTTCACCTTAAGGGAGAAAATGAGCGGGCAATAGTCGATTTTGTGCAAAATTTCTCATAACTGACGTAAAGACTCTGGCAAGATGGCATTTGTGTCAGTTAATGCCTGACAAACACGCTATGAAAATTTTTTCATTTCGCAAATGGAGCCAGATCACAAAATGGACAAAAGGCTAAAAATCACCGAAATCGCAGCCCGCACGCAGCTCTCGATCAGCACCGTGTCGCGCGTGCTGGCGGGGAAAGCGAATACCAGCGAAAAGGCGCGCGCAAAGGTGCTGGCGTGCGCGCGGGAGCTGGGGGTGATGGAGGGCATGGCGGCGGGACGGCTGCTGCTCAATAGCCTGGTGGTTTTTGCTCCTCAGCGCGCCTTCGACGAGCGGTCCGACATCTTTTACTACCGCGTGATCCAGAGCGTGAGTAAAGGCCTTGCTTCCCACGATGTGCGCCTGCGCTACTGCGCGCTGGAAGAGAACGACAGCGACGCCCAGCTGTTCCTGGCGCGCATGAACGAGTCGGACACGCAGGCCGCCATTCTTCTCGGTATCGACGACCCGCATATCCACGATCTGGCGGTGGACGTCGGAAAACCCTGCATGCTGATTAACTGCCGCGACCGGCACATGCGTCTGCCTGCCGTCGCGCCGGATCACCGCGCCATTGGCGAGCGAGCGGCGGAATATCTGTTCGAGATGGGACACCGCGAGGTGATGAGCGTGCTGTGCCTGCGTCGCTACACGATGGAGCTGCGTCTGTCAGGGATCCGCGACGCGTGGCAGTCTCACAACCTGATGTTCAACGACAGGCGCGATCTGCTGGTGGTACCCAGCTTCAGCGCGCGCGAAACGGAACAGGTGGTCAGCGGCTGGCTCAGCGAAATGCAGGGCAAGGATTTGCCAACCGCGTTTCTGGTCGGCGGCGATTTTATGGCGGCGGGTACCATCAGCGCATTACAAAACCACGGATTGCGCGTGCCGCAGGACGTGTCGGTGATGAGCATCGACGGATTTAACCTGGCGGCAATTCAGGATGTTCCATTAACGGCCGTGCACGTTCCCCGCGACGAGCTGGGAACGGAAGCGGTACACATGCTCCAGCAGCGGCTGATGCGCCCGGACGCGCCGGTGGGAACGTTACTGCTTAACGGCACGCTGACCGTCCGGGAGTCGGTACGGCGGATACGTCACGGGAAACGACGCACCGCCGTTGAGCGGGAAGGGCTGTACGACAGTTAGACCATGCCCAGCGCGCGCTTGCCGTGGATGTTGAGATCGTTCACGGTAAAGCGGTCCTGCCAGCTCTTTTCATAATCTTCGCGTGGGAAATCACCCGGTGATGCGCCGGTTTCGAGCGCTTCCTTGACCTTTTTGGCGTAGGCGAGGTTCTTCTCGCACATCGGCGCGGCAGGAATGTACATCACGTTGCCCCAGCCCTGCTGATTTTCCACCGGCGCGACGGAGTGGATCACATCGCAGTGCCACCACACGGAATCGCCTGCCTCGAGTGCCGGAATGCTGCTTAATGCCTCGATGAGCAGTGGGTGCCACTTCTCGGATACCGGCAGCACGCGCCCCGGCGCCACGCCGCACAGCTCGTCTTCCGGCACGTCGTCCAGCAGCGGACGCAGCAGAATGTACGCCATCGCTTCCGGGATCGGCACCACGTGCAGCAGCCCCTGGCCGGGGATCATGTCCGACAGCGCCGTCCAGCCCTGGAAGGTGCGGAATACCGAGCATTTGGTGGTGTTATCGACGGTATACTCTTCCACTTCGGTACGGTGCGCGGCGTTCCACGGATCGTATTTCTCGACGTTGCCGTCAAACACGCGGGCGAAGACCTGCTGGTAAGCCGGCAGCAGCCAGCGTTCCAGCGCGCCGGAGTCGGTATGTGCGCCGAGTCCTTTCGAGGTAGTTCCCGGCGGACGGCGGCGAATACGATCCGGATAAATCACGCTCACGTCCGGGTCGAACCACTGCTTGCCGTTGCTCTCGAACGTCCATAAACGGTTCAGGAACGACTGCACCTGCGCCATCTCTTCGCTCTGACGCGCCTGCATTTGCGCCTGCGACCAGTAGATCGGGTAAATCTCCGGACGGGAGGCGGTCAGGGTGCCAAAAAAGTTATCGCCCGGGCCTTTGTACACCTCGTCAAATTTGTTCAGATCGAGGTAGTCGAGCATCGACTGATCCCACGCCAGCGCCTGCTCGCGCGGGAAGTGACCTTTAATCACCGCGCAGCCGCGGCGCTTAACGGCGTCGCGCTGCGCGTCGGTAATCGTGCCGTTTTTTACATCCGTAAACGGGATCGCCGGCCAGACGGATTCACCTTTATTTTTAAGCGCGTTAATTTCCGCCACGCGGGTGGCAATTTTGTCGCTGAGCTTATTAAACACCGCCTGCACGTCGCCTATCTGCGCGCGTAACTCACGTTTCAACTGACGGATTGCCGCTTTGTGATCCGCCGGCAAGGTTTCACTGGTAAAGGTCATAACTGCCTCGCATCTTTCATTCGAAAGTAAAAGTGTCTACAAGTGATACTTTAAGTTAAAAATAAGTTAATGCAAGTTTAGAAACTTGACGCAAGCCACAGGACGGAAAAAGAGTGAGAAGCCGGAGCAAGGCTCCGGCGAAGAGAGGATCAGACGTCGAAAGGAGAGTGGTTGTCGAGCACGGCCTGAATGACGTTCAGCGCGCCCTGATGGTTGTTGTCGTCGGTGCTGTAGCGGCTGATTTCTTTGATGCTTTCTGCCGCATTGCCCATCGCAAAGGAATATTTCACCAACTTCAGCATCTCGGCATCGTTGCCGCTGTCGCCAATGGCCACGCACTCTTGCGGGGAGATTTTCCAGCGTTTCAGCAGACGGCTGATGCCGTTGGCTTTGTGCAGGCCGGGGATAATCAAATCCACAAAGCCAAAACCGCTGGTGACCGGCTTCATGATGCCGTCCAGCGAGACGTGCAGCTTATCCACCAGATTGGGGATATCGCTGTCCGGCAGGTTCAGGGAGAACTTGAACAACACGTCGTCAATTTCGCGGTAATCGCTGATGCGTTTTAGGCGGTGGTAGTGCTTTGACATCAGCGCCACGAACGCGTCCGGGGCTTTATCGCTGATGTACGCGCTCTCCAGCCCGCAGGCCACGAAGTTCAGCCCTTTATCTTTCAGCAGTTCGCCAATGACGATCTGCGATTCATGGCGCGTCAGCTCGCCGTGGAAAATCTGCTCCCCGCGATCGAACACCAGCGCGCCGTTTTCCGCCACGAAGGAGATCCTTTCTTTCAGCTCCGGAAAGAAGGAGATGAGCTGGTAATACTGGTTGCCGCTGGCGACAACGAATTCAATGTCGCGGGCTTTAAGCTGTTCAAACTGTGCCTGGAAGCGGTCACGATCGTACTGCTTGGCATCATCAAGAAAAGTTCCGTCCATATCGGTGACGATAACTTTAACGGTCATACTGTGCTCCTGGGTCACTGCGTTTTGAAACATTCTAATAACAAGGTGACGGGGAGCACAAATTTAATTTCATTCGAAAGTAAAAGCAAAACGGCAACCGAGGTTGCCGTTTTTAGTGTTTTCTCCCTCTCCCCGTGGGAGAGGGCCGGGGTGAGGGCATCAGCGTGCGCATTTCCCCTTAGGGGATACACCGTTACAGCGTATGTTCAGTACGGGCGATAATATCGTCCTGCGCATCCGGCGACAGGGCGGTGAAGAACGCCGAGTAGCCCGCGACGCGCACCACCAGGTCACGATACTGGTCAGGATGTTTTTTCGCTTCCAGCAGCGTTTCGCGCGAGACGATGTTGTACTGAATATGCCAGCCCTTATGCACCTCGAAGAAGGTGCGCAGCAGCACCATCAGCTTCTGGCGATCGCTGTCGTTTTCCAGCGTCGACGGGTTCAGCTTCTGGTTAAGCAGCACGCCGCCGAGAATCGCCTCGGTAGGCAGTTTACCCACCGAGCCAATCACCGCCGTTGGGCCAAGGTGGTCGGTACCGGAAGCCGGGCTAGCCCCTTCCGCCAGCGGCGTGTGCGCCTTACGTCCGTCCGGCGTTGCCATCGTCGCCGCGCCAAACGGCACGTTCGCGGAGATGGAAGAGGTGCCCGCGTAGTAGTTACCGCCAATCGGGCCGCGGCCGTAGCGCGGGTTGTGGTACTGCTTCAGCTCTTCGATGTAGGTCTGATAGGCACGGGTCAGCAGCATGTCCACGCTGTCATCGTCGTTGCCGTACTTCGGCGCACCGTTGATCAGGCGCTGGCGCAGCTGCTCGTGGGTCAGCCCGTCGAAGTCATCTGCTAGCGCCGCCGCCAGCTGCTGTTGACCGATAATGCCCTGCTCAAACACCAGCTTCTTCACCGCCGCCAGGCTGTTGCCCAGGTTGGCGATGCCCACCTGCAGGCCGGAGACCCAGTCATATTTCGCGCCGCCCTGCTTGATGCTTTTCGCGCGCTCGATGCAGTCGTCCACCAGCGCCGAGCAGAGAATATCGTGGACGTTCTCTTCCAGCATGGTATCTACCACGTACTCAATCTCGATGGATTTGCGGGTGTAGTAGCGGATTTGGGTATCCCATGCCGCCATCACCTCCTCGAAATTGTCGAAGTTTCCGGCGGAGAGCGCTTTCTCCTGCGGCAGGAATACCTTGCCGCTGGTGGCGTCGCGGCCGCCTTCCAGCGCGGCGAGCATCACGCGGGCGAAGTTGATAAAGCTCATGCCGGTGCAGCGATAGCCCCACTTGCCGCCCACCGCGGTTTCGATACAGCCAATCGCCGCGTAGTCGTAGGCATCATCGCGCTCAACGCCGAGCTTGATAAATTCCGGGATCACGATTTCGTCGTTGTTAAAGGCTGGCATCCCGAAGCCGCAGCGGATCACCTGCACGCAGGCGTCGAGGAAGTCGTTGCTCATGCCCGCGTGGTAGCGCACGCTCAGGTTCGGCTGGGTGGAGCGCAGGCGACCGCAGGATTCAAGAATCGCGTAGGAGAGCGGGTTCACCGCGTCCATCGGCTCACCGTTAACCAGCTTCTGACCGCCGATGGTGACGTTCTGGTACAGCGGGCTACCGGCGGAAGCCTTCGAGTGCGAACCGGAGCGGATCTTGTTCACTTCCAGCAGCTTCAGCCAGCAGCTGTGCAGCAGCTCGATGGCGTGTTCGCGGTCGAGGCTCTGGTTCAGCTCTACGTCGCGGCGGTAGAACGGATAAAGATACTGGTCCATACGCGCGAAGGAGACGGAGTGGCCGTTGGACTCAATCTGCAGGATCAGCTGAATGAAGTAGCACAGCTGCAGCGCCTGCCAGAAGGTTTTTGGCGGCTCGTGGGCAATCACGTCACAGTTTTCTGCCATCGCCAGCAGCTCGTCGCGGCGGCTTTCGCGGGTTTCGGTTGAGGCCATCTGGCGCGCCAGATCGGCGAAGCGTTTGATGTGCAGGCTCACCGCTTCCAGCACGATATCAATCGCCTTCAGGAACTGATCGCCGTGCAGGTCTTCCAGCACCGTCAGGTTGATACGCGAGCGGCGCTCGGCCACTTTCGCACGCATGCCGTCGAGACCTTTCTCCAGCACCAGCGGGAAGTTCACCGCCAGGTGCGCGTCGCCGGAGGTCATGTTGCCTTCGGCTTTGATAATGCCGGTTTCCAGCAGGCCTTTCTGCTCGTCGGTGAACATGCCGTAGCAGCGGTCCTGCACCGTCTGGCCGCGCCACCAAGGGCAGATCTCATGCAGCACGCGCTTGTTCTGTTCGCTCACCGCAAAGCCCGCGCCCGGGCGGTCCGCCAGGTCGTCAATCTCTTTCTCAATCCAGGAGACGGTGTATTCCGGGAAGATCGGCGCGGCGCGCACTTCGCTTGCCTGGTTACCGATAATCAGCTCGTCGTGTTTGATCCAGATGGTACGTTCGGCCAGGTGATGTGCCAGCGCCAGGGCGCGACGCACCGGGATCGGCTTGTCCATGTGCTGCTGGTACATTTCGGTGTAATGCTGCGCGCGCTCGGTACAGACCGGCGGCTTAACGATATGCACCAGGGCCGTTTTGTGTGCCTTAATACGCTCGCTGAGGGTGTTGAGATTCAGGGTTGTCATAGATTTATCCTCGTAAGGTCGCGGTTAACCCTTTCTGGCAGGCGTACTGCTGCGCGAAGTCCAGCAGGGCAGGGTTATCCAGCGGTTTGTCAGGGGCAGAGTAGGGTTGGCCGAGCAGGGTGTATTTGTTCATGCCCAGCGTGTGATACGGCAGAAAATGAATATCGTCGACGCCGAGCTCATCGGCGGCGAAGTTGGTAATGGCGGTTATGGACGCTTCGTCAGCGTTAAAGCCCTGGATCAGCGGCACGCGAATGGTGATTTTTTTTCCGGCAGCGGCAAGGCGCTTCAGGTTTTCCAGGATGCGCTTAGCCGAACCGTCCGTCCACTGCCTGAAAACGCCACCGTCGACGTGCTTCAGGTCGGCGAGAAACAGATCGACGTACGGTAATGACGGCTCGATATAGTGCCACGGCACGTGAAGGCAGGTTTCGACGGCGGTGTGGATCCCGTGTTCGTGGCTGGCTTTAAACAGGGCCTGTGCCAGCTCGGGGTTCATAAACGGCTCGCCGCCGGAGAGGGTGATCCCGCCGCCGCTGCGGTCGTAGAAGGGTTTGTCGCGCAGTACGGTCGCCATAATCTCCTCGACCTGCTGCTCTTCACCGCAGACGGTCAGCGCCTGCGTCGGGCAGCAGTCGGTGAGGGCGTTAAGCGTCTCTTCGCTCAGCTTCTCGCGGTGGATGACCAGGCCATTCAGCGCGCGTTCGATGCAGCCCGGTGCCGCCTTCTGGCACAGGTCGCAGCCGTCCAGGCACAGACGCGCATCAAACAGCACGTCCCGGCCGCGGGAGCGGCTTTCCGGGTTCTGGCACCAGCGACAGCCCAGCGAGCAGCCTTTCAGGAACACCACGGTACGGATACCGGGGCCATCGTGGGTAGAGTAACGCTGAATATTGAAGATCATGTTTTCGCCTCTCATCTTGCATACGAAGATTAAATTACTTTCGAGTGAAAGTTATTTTGATGCAGGTCAACTCTTGAGCAGGTTTTGTCGTGATAGGGTAAGTGCAGGCTAATTTTGAGGGTGACATCATGGAACTTTATCTCGACACATCTGACGTTGCGGCAGTCAAAAAGCTGGCGCGTATCTTCCCGCTGGCGGGCGTGACTACCAACCCAAGCATTGTGGCGGCAGGCAAAATCCCGCTCGACGAGCTGCTGCCGGCGCTGCACGACGCGATGGGCGGTAAAGGCCGTCTGTTCGCTCAGGCAATGGCGACCACCGCCGAAGGGATGGTGGAGGACGCGCGTAAGCTTCGCGCCATCATTAACGATCTGGTGGTGAAAGTGCCGGTGACCGCAGAAGGGCTGGCGGCAATCAAGATGCTGAAAGCAGAAGGGATCCCGACGCTGGGCACGGCGGTTTACGGTGCCGCGCAGGGGATGCTGTCCGCGCTGGCGGGGGCGGAGTATGTGGCGCCTTACGTTAACCGCGTGGACGCGCAGGGCGGGGACGGGATCCAGACCGTTGTGGAATTACAGCAGCTGCTGACGCTGCATGCCCCGCAGTCAAAAGTGCTGGCCGCGAGCTTTAAAACCCCGCGTCAGGCGCTGGACTGCCTGCTGGCAGGGTGCGAGTCCATCACGCTGCCGCTGGACGTGGCGCAGCAGTTTATTACCTCTCCGGCCGTGGATGCGGCGATCGTGAAATTTGAGCAGGACTGGCAGGGTGCGTTTGGACGGACGTCGATCTGACGGGTGTGGCCTGATGCCCTCACCCCAACCCTCTCCCACAGGGAGAGGGAGCAAACACTAAAACGGCAACCTGAAGGTTGCCGTTTGCTTTAACCTCCGCAAACCTCACACCCCGGGTTACGCATCAGCTTCATCTCGCGGAACTGGCAGGTCATCGCGTCATACATCACGATTTTCCCCGCTGCGGGCGTGCCGTAGTGCGCCAGGACTTTGATCGCTTCCATCGCCTGCAGTGAGCCAATCACGCCGACGAGCGGCGCCATCACGCCCGCCTCAACGCAGGTCAGCGCATTCTCGCCAAACAGACGGCTCAGGCAGCGGTAGCAGGGTTCACCCTCGGCGTACGTGAAGACGCTGATTTGCCCCTCCATGCGGATCGCCGCGCCGGAGATCAGCGGGGTTTTGTGGGCAAAACAGCCCGCGTTGAGCTGGTTACGGACGGCGACGTTATCCGTGCAGTCCAGCACCAGGTCGTGCCGGGCAATCTGCGCGGAGAGCGCGTCGTCATCCAGCATGGCGTCAATCAGGGTGAACTGAACGTTGGGGTTGATGCGCGCCAGCGCCGTGCGGGCAGAGTCCACTTTTGGCTGGCCAACCGTCGCGTCGCTGTGCAGCGTCTGGCGCTGCAGGTTGGACACCGATACGGTATCGAAATCCAGCAGCGTCATTTTTCCAACGCCCGCCGCAGCAAGGTATTGCGCGGCGGCGCAGCCCAGCCCGCCCAGCCCAACGACCAGCACCCTGGCCGCCTTAAGCGCTTCCTGGCCGTCGAAATCAAACCCGCGCAGCACAATCTGGCGGTTGTAGCGCATCATCTCCGGGTCGCTCAGCTCCACCGTCATGTCAGCCTCCGAACAGGTGGTTAAAGTGCTCGATTTCAACCCACTCGCCTGCTTCCACATTGCCGCGCTCGCGCTCAAGCACGATAAAACAGTTGCCCTGGCTGAAGGAGCTGAAAATGTGTGAGCCCTGGTGCCCGGTGGTGCTCACCTCCAGCTCGCCGTCCGCGTTGCGCGCCAGAATGCCGCGCTGGAAATCGAGGCGACCCGGCGATTTTTTTAGGCGCGTGGCGGCGCGCACGCGCTGACGTTCAGGCAGCGGGTTTGCCTTGTTGCCGGAAAGCTTCGCCAGCAGCGGGATCACCAGCTGGTAGAAGGTGAGTGCAGCCGAGACCGGATTACCCGGCAGGCCGCAGAACCAGCCGTGCGCGAGCTTGCCAAACGCGAACGGTTTGCCCGGCTTGATCGCCAGCTTCCAGAAGGCGATTTCCCCCAGCTCTTCGAGGATGGTTTTGGTGTAATCCGCTTCGCCCACGGAGACGCCGCCGGAGCTGATGACCACGTCGGCAGCGTTATCCGCCTCGATAAACGCGGCGCGCAGTTTTTCCGGATCGTCAGGAATAATGCCGAGGTTAATCACGTCGCAGCCCAGCTGCTCCAGCATCAGGTGTACCGCCAGGCGGTTGGTATCGTAAATCTGGCCGTCCTGCAGCGGCTGGCCCGGAAGCTGCAGCTCGTCGCCGGTGGAGAAAACGGCGACGCGCACTTTACGAATAACGTCGATTTCAGCAACGCCGAGCGACGCCAGCACCGGTAGTTCACCCACCGTCAGCTTCTGTCCGGCGGCAAAGACCGTCGCGCCAAGCGTGATATCTTCGCCGGTACGGCGAATGTTCTGGCCCGCTTTAACGTTCGCGGTAAAGCGCACGCCGTCGTCTGTCTGTTCAGTCTCTTCCTGCATCACCACGGCGTCGCAGCCAGCCGGAACCGGCGCGCCGGTCATGATGCGCACGCAGGTGCCCGCAGGCCATTCACCGCTAAAAGGCTGGCCCGCAAAGGCTTTACCCGCCACCGGCAGGGCGTTACCCGTCTGGAGATCCGCCAGGCGCACCGCGTAACCGTCCATTGCGGAGTTATCAAACCCCGGCACGTTAAGCGGAGAGACGATATCGCGCGCGGCAATACGGCCAAAACAGCGCACGAGGGGCAGCGTCTCAACGTCATGCAGCGGGGAAACTCGGTCAAGCATCTGCGTGAGTGCCGTCTCAAGCGGCATCAGTCCGGCGGTAAAATCCATGGTGGGCTCCTGCGGAGTAACAACGAAAGCGTCCATTATGGCAGAAAAGTGCGGCTAACTGTATGACCCGATGGGTGTACGCTTTACATCACAGTTACGTCTTTCTATATTCAAAAATCATCTGAAGTTTCGTCGACGATAATGATATTTATAGAAAAAGCCGCAAATCAGGCTAACGGGTGATGCGAATGGTTAATGCGGTAATCGCAATTCATGGTGGCGCCGGGGCAATCACCCGAGCACAGCTCAGTCCCGAGCAGGAAAAGCGCTATATCGACGCGCTGTACGCCATTGTGGAAACGGGCCAGAGAATGCTGGAAGCGGGCGAAAGCGCGCTGGACGTGGTCACCGAGGCGGTGCGCCTGCTGGAAGAGTGCCCGTTATTTAATGCGGGGATCGGTTCGGTCTTTACCCGGGATGAAACGCACGAGCTGGATGCCTGCGTGATGGACGGCGTCACCCTGAAAGCGGGGGCCGTGGCGGGCGTCAGCCACCTGCGTAACCCGGTGCTGGCCGCGCGTCTGGTGATGGAAGAGAGCCCGCACGTGCTGCTGACGGGTGCCGGGGCGGAGAGGTTTGCCTTCGAACACGGGATGGAGCCGGTATCGCCGGATCTGTTTTCCACCGAAGCGCGCTATCAACAGCTGCTGGACGCCCTTTCGGCGGGCATGACGCAGCTTGATCATACTGCGCCGCTGGATGAGCGCAGCAAAATGGGCACGGTCGGCGCGGTGGCGCTGGATAAAGCCGGCAACCTCGCGGCGGCAACCTCCACGGGCGGGATGACCAACAAGCTGCCCGGACGCGTAGGCGACAGCCCGCTGCCGGGCGCGGGTTGCTATGCCAATAACGCGACGGCGGCGGTGTCGTGTACCGGAACCGGGGAAGTGTTTATCCGCGCCCTCGCGGCCTACGACATCACCGCGCTGATGGATTACGGCGGTTTAAGCCTGAACGAGGCCTGCGAGCGCGTGGTGATGGAGAAATTACCTGCCCTGGGCGGCGTCGGCGGGCTCATCGCGGTGGATCGTGAGGGCAACGTGGCTTTGCCGTTCAACAGCGAAGGCATGTACCGCGCCTGGGGCTATGCCGGTGATGAGCCGAGCACCGGTATCTATCGTGAATAAGGGGGCAGCGCGTGCCGCACAGTGAAGAACTGGACAACCGCGAAGTGCTGGCTGTCCATCAGCTCAATATTGCGTTTCAGGAAGAGCGGCAACTCATCCCCGCAGTACAGAATTTATCGTTCACGCTCAGGCGCGGCGAGACGCTGGCGATTGTTGGCGAATCCGGCTCCGGGAAATCGGTCACCGCGCTGGCGCTGATGCGCCTGCTGGAACAGACTGGCGGGCAAATCAGCAGCGAGAAAATGCTCCTGCGCCGCCGCAACCGTCAGGTCATTGATTTAAATGAGCTAAGCGGTTCGCAGATGCAGGGCGTACGCGGGGCGGATATTGCGATGATCTTTCAGGAGCCGATGACCTCCCTGAACCCGGTTTTTCCGGTCGGGGAACAAATCGCCGAGTCCATCCGCCTGCATCAGGGGCTGAGCGGCGATGAGGCACTTAGAGAAGCGAGACGCATGCTGGAGCTGGTGCGCATTCCGGAGGCGCAGGCCATTCTGGGGCGCTATCCGCATCAGCTTTCCGGCGGCATGCGCCAGCGGGTGATGATCGCCATGGCGCTCTCGTGCCGTCCGGCGGTGCTGATTGCCGATGAACCGACGACGGCGCTGGACGTGACGATTCAGGCGCAGATCCTGCAGCTCATCAACGTGCTGCAGCAGGAGATGGAGATGGGGGTGATTTTCATCACCCACGATATGGGCGTGGTCGCCGATATCGCCGATCGGGTGCTGGTGATGCACAAGGGCAGCGCGGTGGAAACCGGCCCGGTCGAGCAGATTTTTCACGCGCCCGCGCATCCCTACACCAAAGCGCTGCTGGCGGCGGTCCCGCGACTTGGGGCGATGAACGGCAGCGATCTGCCGCGTCGTTTTCCGCTGATTTCCCTCGAGGCGTCTGAGTCGCAGGAGGATGAGCGCGAGCAGGACACCGTGGTGCCGGGCAAGCCCATTCTTGAAGTGCGCAATCTGGTTACCCGGTTTCCGCTGCGCAGCGGCGTACTGAACCGCGTGAAGCGCGAAGTGCACGCGGTGGAAAACGTCAGCTTCGATCTCTGGCCGGGTGAAACGCTGGCGCTGGTGGGGGAGTCCGGCTGCGGTAAATCCACCACCGGGCGCGCGTTGCTCCGTCTGGTGGAATCTCAGGAGGGCAGCATTACCTTTAACGGCGAGCGCATTGACGCCCTTCCGGACAGCAGGCTGCAGGCGGTGCGGAGAGATATTCAGTTTATTTTTCAGGACCCGTATGCCTCCCTCGATCCGCGCCATACGGTGGGGTATTCGATCATGGAGCCGCTGCGAGTGCATAACCTGCTCGACGGCGAGGCGGCGCAGCGTCGCGTGGCCTGGCTGCTTGAGCGCGTTGGCCTGAAGGCAGAACACGCCTGGCGTTATCCGCATGAGTTTTCCGGGGGGCAGCGGCAGCGTATCTGCATCGCCCGCGCGCTGGCGCTGAACCCGAAAGTGGTGATTGCGGATGAATCCGTCTCGGCGCTGGATGTCTCTATCCGGGCGCAAATCATCAATCTGCTGCTGGATCTACAGCGGGATATGGGGATCGCCTTCCTGTTTATCTCGCACGACATGGCGGTGGTTGAGCGCATCAGCCATCGCGTGGCGGTGATGTTTATGGGGCAAATCGTGGAAATCGGACCGCGAAGAGCGGTGTTTGAGAACCCACAGCATCCGTACACCCGCAAGCTCATCGCGGCGGTCCCGGTCGCCGATCCGGCGCATCGTCACGGCCAGCGCGTGCTGCTGCAGGATGAAATGCCGGGCAATATTCATAAACGCGGCGAGGCCGTGGAGCGCGTGACGCTGCGCGAGGTCGGGCCGGGTCATTTCGTCGCTCCCCCGCGACAGGACAATGCTTTTTCGCGGTTATAACTTTCAACAGGCAGGAGAACACAATGGTTACATTTGTAGCGCGTAGATGGTTGTTAGCCGCGAGCGTGACGGCAGCCCTGGCCGCTGCCCCCGCGTTCGCTGCCAAAGATGTGGTGGTCGCCGTCGGCTCTAACTTCACCACGCTGGATCCGTATGACGCTAACGACACGCTCTCACAGGCGGTGGCGAAATCGTTCTACCAGGGCCTGTTTGGCCTGGATAAAGAGATGAAGCTCAAAAACGTGCTGGCGGAGGGGTACACCGTTTCAGATGACGGGCTGGTGTACACCATTAAGCTCAAAACCGGGGTGAAGTTCCAGGACGGCACTGACTTTAATGCGGAGGCGGTGAAGGTTAACCTCGATCGCGCCAGCAATCCGGACAATAGCCTCAAGCGCTATAACCTGTATAAAAATATCGCCAAAACCGAGGTGGTCGACCCGGCGACGGTAAAAATCACCCTGAAAGAGCCGTTTTCCGCGTTTATCAATATTCTGGCGCATCCGGCGACGGCGATGATTTCCCCTGCCGCGCTGAAGAAATACGGCAAGGAGATCGGCTTCCACCCGGTCGGTACCGGCCCGTATGAGCTGGTCACCTGGAATCAAACCGATTTTGTGAAGGTGAAGAAATACCCGGGATACTGGCAAAAAGGGCTGCCGAAGCTGGACACCATCACCTGGCGCCCGGTAGTGGATAACAACACCCGCGCGGCCATGCTGCAAACCGGCGAGGCGCAGTTTGCCTTCCCTGTGCCTTACGAGCAGGCAGCCATTCTGGAGAAAAACAGCAAGCTGGAGCTGGTCGCCAGCCCGTCGATCATGCAGCGCTACATCAGCATGAACGTTACGCAAAAGCCATTCGATAACCCGAAGGTGCGTGAAGCCATTAACTACGCCATTAACCGCCAGGCGCTGGTGAAGGTCGCTTTTGCGGGCTATGCCACCCCGGCCACCGGCGTGCTGCCGCCGGCTATCGCCTATGCGCAAAGCTATCAGCCGTGGCCGTACGATCCGGCCAAAGCGCGAGAGCTTCTGAAAGAGGCGGGCTTCCCGAACGGGTTCAGCACCACGCTGTGGTCGTCGCATAATCACAGTACCGCCCAGAAGGTGCTGCAGTTTACCCAGCAGCAGCTGGCGCAGGTCGGCATTAAGGCGCAGGTGACCGCGATGGATGCCGGACAGCGTGCGGCAGAAGTGGAGGGGAAAGGGCAGAAAGAGAGCGGCGTGCGGATGTTCTACACCGGCTGGTCCGCCTCGACCGGTGAAGCCGACTGGGCGCTGTCGCCGCTGTTTGCCTCGCAGAACTGGCCGCCAACCCTGTTCAATACCGCGTTCTACAGCAACCCGCAGGTGGACAAAGACCTTGCCGATGCCCTGAAAACCACCAGGCCGGAGGAGAAAGCTCGCCTTTACAAGGACGCGCAGGACATCATCTGGAAAGAGTCACCGTGGGTGCCGCTGGTGGTGGAGAAACTGGTGTCAGCCCATAACAAAGCGTTGACCGCGTTCTATATCATGCCGGACACGGGCTTTAGCTTTGACGATGCGGATTTAAAATAACGCCCATGCTGAATTATGTTTGTAAACGCCTGCTGGGGCTTATTCCGACGCTGCTGATTGTGGCGGTGCTGGTGTTTTTGTTTGTCCATATGCTGCCGGGCGATCCGGCGCGTCTGGTTGCCGGGCCCGAAGCGGATGCCGCGGTCATTGAGCTGGTGCGTAAACAGCTGGGTCTTGACCAGCCTCTGTATGTACAGTTTCTGCACTATATTGGCAACGTTCTTCAGGGTGACTTTGGTATCTCGATGGTGTCGCGTCGTCCGGTGTCGGAGGAGATCGCCACCCGCTTTATGCCTACGTTCTGGTTAACGATAGCCAGCATGAGCTGGGCCGTGGTGTTCGGACTTGGCGCCGGGATTGTGGCGTCCGTCTGGCGCAACCGCTGGCCGGACAAGCTCGGCATGGCGCTGGCGGTGACCGGCATCTCTTTCCCGGCGTTCGCGCTGGGGATGCTGCTGATGCAGATCTTCTCCGTTGAGCTGGGCTGGCTGCCGACCGTCGGGGCCGATACCTGGAAGCATTACATCCTGCCTTCCATGACGCTGGGGGCTGCCGTTTCGGCGGTAATGGCTCGCTTTACCCGCGCCTCGTTCGTTGACGTGCTGAGCGAAGATTATATTCGCACCGCGCGGGCAAAAGGGGTCAGCGAGAAGTGGGTCATTCTCAAGCACGGGTTCCGCAATGCGATGATCCCGGTCGTGACGATGATGGGGCTTCAGTTTGGCTTCCTGCTGGGCGGCTCTATCGTGGTAGAAAAGGTCTTTAACTGGCCGGGGCTGGGTCGTCTGCTGGTCGATTCCGTCGAGATGCGCGACTACCCGGTGATTCAGGCGGAAGTCCTGCTTTTCTCGCTGGAGTTTATTCTTATCAACTTAGTGGTGGACGTGCTCTATGCCGCCATTAACCCGGCCATCAGGTATAAGTAAGATGCGATTGTTGAACTGGCGACGTCAGGCCGTTTTAAACGCCATGCCGGGGCTAAAGCCGGACCACGTCCGCACCCCGTGGTCTGAATTCTGGCGGCGTTTCCGCCGTCAGCCGGTCGCGATGGCCGCAGGGCTGTTTGTGCTACTGCTGATTGCGGTGGCGGTAATTGCGCCGTGGGTGGCGCCGTTTGATGCGGAAAACTATTTTGACTACGACCGTCTGAACGACGGACCGTCGATGCTGCACTGGTTCGGCGTGGACTCTCTCGGGCGCGATATCTTTAGCCGCGTGCTGGTGGGGGCGCAGATCTCGCTTGCCGCCGGGGTGTTCGCGGTGCTGATCGGCGCGGCCATCGGTACCGTGCTGGGGCTCGTTGCCGGGTATTACGAAGGCTGGTGGGATCGCATCATCATGCGCATCTGCGACGTGCTGTTTGCCTTCCCCGGCATTTTGCTGGCAATTGCCGTGGTGGCGATCATGGGCAGCGGCATGGCCAACGTCATCATCGCGGTCGCGGTGTTTTCGATTCCGGCCTTTGCCCGTCTGGTGCGCGGCAACACGCTGGTGCTGAAGCAGCAAACCTTTATCGAGTCGGCCCGCAGTATGGGGGCCAGCGATGCGACCATCCTCTTCAGCCATATTCTGCCGGGGACGGTGTCGTCCATCGTGGTCTATTTCACCATGCGTATCGGCGTGTCGATTATCTCGGCGGCCAGCCTGTCGTTTCTGGGGTTAGGGGCGCAGCCTCCGACGCCGGAGTGGGGCGCGATGCTGAACGAGGCGAGGGCGGATATGGTGATTGCGCCGCACGTGGCGATCTTTCCGAGTCTGGCGATTTTCCTGACCGTGCTGGCGTTTAACCTGTTAGGTGACGGGCTGCGCGACGCGCTGGATCCGAGGATAAAGGGGTAGTGCAGTGAAATGTGCCGGGTGGCGGCTACGCCTTACCCGGCCTAAAACAGGATTAAACCCGGCTACCCCACAGGTCATACTCGTCAGCGTTTTCAACCTTCACGCGAATAATATCACCCGGCTTAACGTTGGTTTCGCCGTTCAGGTACACCGCACCGTCGATTTCAGGGGCGTCCGCCATGCTGCGGCCAATCGCGCCTTCTTCATCCACTTCGTCGATGATAACCATGATCTCGCGGCCCACTTTTTCCTGCAGACGCTCGGCAGAAATCTGCTGCTGCAGCTGCATGAAGCGGTTCCAGCGCTCCTCTTTCACCTCTTCCGGCACCTGGTCCGCCAGCTCGTTGGCGGTTGCGCCTTCAACCGGGCTGTACTTGAAGCAGCCGACACGGTCCAGACGCGCTTCTTTCAGGAAGTCGAGCAGCATCTGGAAGTCTTCTTCGGTTTCACCCGGGAAGCCGACGATGAAGGTGGAGCGCAGGGTCAGATCCGGGCAGATCTCACGCCACTGCTTGATGCGCGCCAGCTGGCGATCAACGGAGCCAGGACGCTTCATCAGCTTCAGAATGCGCGGGCTGGCGTGCTGCAGCGGGATGTCCAGGTAAGGCAGAATTTTGCCTTCCGCCATCAGCGGGATCACGTCGTCAACGTGCGGGTACGGGTAGACGTAGTGCAGACGCGTCCAGATACCGAGTTTGGACAGCTGCTCGCACAGGCCCACCATGCTGGTTTTCACCGGCTCGCCGTTGTGGAAACCGGAGCGGTGCTTCACGTCCACGCCGTAGGCAGAGGTATCCTGGGAGATGACCAGCAGCTCCTTCACGCCCGCGTCGGCCAGACGTTTGGCTTCAGCCAGCACTTCGCCAATCGGACGGCTCACCAGATCGCCACGCATTGACGGGATGATGCAGAAGGTGCAGCGATGGTTGCAGCCTTCGGAAATTTTCAGGTACGCGTAGTGGCGCGGCGTCAGCTTCACGCCCTGCTCTGGCACCAGGCTCAGGAACGGGTTGTGCTTTGGTTTTGGCACGTAGTGATGAACATGTTGCAGCACTTGCTCGTAGCTGTGCGGGCCGGTGATCTCCAGCACCTTCGGGTGCACTTCGCGGATCTGGTCTTCTTTCGCGCCCAGACAGCCGGTCACGATCACTTTGCCGTTTTCGGTCAGCGCTTCACCAATGGCTTCCAGAGACTCCTGGACCGCACTGTCGATAAACCCGCAGGTGTTTACGATCACCATATCGGCGTTGTCGTAGCTTGGCACCACGTCATAGCCCTCGGTGCGCAGTTCGGTCAGGATGCGTTCTGAATCCACCAGGTTTTTCGGGCAGCCCAGGGAGACGAAGCCGATTTTCGGCTGGTGCGTAACATTGCTCATAGGTTAAAAATTCATCAATTATGGAGTTATCAGGGCGGGATTTTACAGCGTATCGCGGGGGATTTATACACTCTTTGCAAGGCTGATGCGTCGGGCAGAGGTTGTAACATTGTAAATAATGTTAATCAGTTAATAAAAATTGATCCCAGGCATTAAACTGTACAAAAAATGAACTTATCCTGACTATGCACCATGGCTGACAGAGGAGGAAAGAGCATGACCGTTGACAGACTTAAACGCGATCTGCTGAACAAGCTGATCAACGCCCGAATCGACCTGGCCGCGTACCTGCAGTTGAGGAAGGCAAAAGGGTATATGTCAGTCAGCGAAAGCGAACATCTGCGTGATAACCTGTTTGAACTGTGTAATTTCATGCGTGAAAAAGCACCGACCCTGAAGGCGAACGGCGGCGAAAGTGAAGAAATCGCGCTGCGCCGCGCCGCCGAGGTGCTCTCCATTGCAGGGGTGTGTCTGATGAACGGACGCCACGACTGCCCGAACTTTATCGCTGTTAACGCGGAGAAGCTTGAAAACTGCCTGACAACGCTCTCTCTATGCATCATGTGCCTGAACGAGCACAAACAGCTTGAACAGCACTGATCCCGGGGGAGGCAACTCCCCCTTCTGATTAAGCTTTGTAAAAGTGGTAACGCGCCCGGACGCAGTGGCTAATCTTTATGCCATATGCCGATAAAGGAGCGCGTTATGCCTCGATCCTCGCTGATTTCCCTGCCTGCGTTATTCATTTCGTTTTCACTTCTTGCTGCGCCGGAGGCGGTCAAGGTCGAGGTGCTGCAAAACAGACTCGATCATCCCTGGTCCCTGGCGTTTCTGCCGGATAATGACGGGCTGCTGGTGACCCTGAAGGGCGGTCAGCTCAAACGCTGGCAGGCCGGGAAAGGGCTTTCCGATCCGATTGTCGGCGTACCGAAGGTCTGGGCAAACGGTCAGGGAGGATTGCTGGATGTGGTATTGGCGCCGGATTTTGAAAAGTCGCGCCGCGTCTGGCTGAGCTACGCCGAGGCCGGACATGATGGTAAAGCCGGAACGGCGGTGGGCTATGGCCGCCTGAGCGACGACTATTCCCGCATCGAGGGATTCCAGGTGGCGTTCCGCCAGATGCCAAAACTCTCAACCGGCAACCATTTTGGCGGGCGATTGGTGTTCGACGGTAAAGGCTCTCTCTTTATTGGACTCGGCGAGAACAATCAGCGTCCGACGGCGCAGGATCTGGATAAATTGCAGGGTAAGGTGGTGCGCCTCACCGAAGACGGGAAAGTCCCGCCGGATAACCCCTTTGTGAATACCCCCGGCGCGCGACCCGAAATCTGGTCTTACGGCATTCGCAACCCGCAGGGGATGGCGATGAATCCCTGGAGCGACACGCTGTGGCTGAACGAGCACGGCCCGCGCGGCGGGGATGAGATCAACATCCCGGAGAAAGGAAAGAACTACGGCTGGCCGCTGGCGACGCATGGCATTAACTACAGCGGTCTGAAAATTCCTGAAGCCAAAGGCGAGCACGTTGAGGGCACAGAGAAGCCGCTGTTTGTCTGGAAAGTCTCACCCGCGGTGAGCGGCATGGCATTTTACAACAGCGACGTTTTCCCGCAGTGGAAAAACAAGCTGTTTATCGGGGCGCTGAAGGAGAAGGACGTGATCGTGCTGAGCGTGGAGGGCAACAAGGTGACGGAGGACGGGCGCATTCTGGGCGACCGGGATCAACGTATTCGCGATGTGCGGGTGGGGCCGGACGGGTATCTGTATGTCCTGACCGACGAGACGGACGGGCAGCTGTTGAAAGTCAGCCCGTCCGGCGCGTAATCAGGTGACCGGGATCATCACGACGTTGCGGTAAGCAGGGCGATCGCTCAACTGTTTAAGCCAGCGCTCAAGGTGAGGGCGCGGCGTCCACTTCAGACCCATGTTGGTCAGGTTCCAGACGAACGGCGCCACGGCGATATCGCCTGTGCCGAACGCCTCGCCGGAGAACCAGGCGTGCTTCGCCAGCTCGTCATCCATCATCGCGAACAGATTGTCGCAGGCGTCCTGGGCGGCATGAATAGCGGGATAGTCGCGTTCTGCTTCCGGCGTGCGGATAAGCCCCATCAGGATCACGCGGTGGGTCGGGGACAGCGTCTGGTTCGCCCAGTCCATCCACTTTTCGCCCTGAGCACGACGGGCCGGGTTTTCAACCCACAGGCGGCCCTGACCGTACTGGGCGGCGAGGTAACGGACAATGGTGTTGGACTCCCAAAGCGTCGCGTCTGTTTCATCATCGCGCAGCAGCGGCACCAGGCCGTTCGGGTTCATGGCCAGATAATCGGCCTCTTTGTTTACGCCGAACGACATGCCAGCCATGATTTGATTGAACGGTAAATCCAGCTCCTCGAGCGTCCAGAGCACTTTCTTAACGTTGGTCGAGTTGTTCCTGCCCCAAAGCGTAATCATATTTACTCCTGATGAGATGTGAATCCGGGTCAGCTTTCGCCATGGTGAGATAAACCTAACAATTACGCAACAGAAGACAAAAAAATCGTCTGAATCAAAGCGTATCTGAATGTTATTGCATAAACTTTAATAACTTTACCCTCGTTGGGTTTCTTTAACCGTTTTAGTGCGCTATTACTCATCGCTTCTTGCGACACGGTGATGTGACGTAATTTTTGAATGGACACTCGGGTGGCATTTATGACGCGTAAAATGACTTCTCTGCGCAGCCTTGCGACAGGCTCTGCGCTCCTTTTCCTGTTTGCACCAACTCTCTATGCAGCTGAACAGGCTGCGCCCGAAGCGCCGCCAGTGGATGCGCGCGCCTGGATCCTGATGGATTATTCCAGCGGTAAAGTGCTGGCGGAAGGGAATGCGGATGAGAAACTCGATCCGGCAAGCCTGACCAAAATCATGACCAGCTACGTGGTGGGCCAGGCGCTGAAAGCGGGCAAGATCAAGCTGGACGATATGGTCACCATCGGGAAAGATGCCTGGGCGACCGGCAACCCGGCGCTGCGGGGTTCTTCCGTGATGTTCCTGAAGCCGGGCGATCAGGTCTCCGTTTCCGATCTGAACAAAGGGGTAATTATTCAGTCGGGAAATGATGCGTGCATCGCGCTGGCCGATTACGTTGCCGGCAGCCAGGATTCTTTCATTGGCTTGATGAATGGCTACGCGCAGAAGTTGGGCTTAACCAACACCACGTTCAAAACGGTTCACGGTCTGGATTCGCCGGGACAGTTCAGCACCGCGCGCGACATGGCGCTGCTGGGGAAAGCGCTGATCCACGACGTGCCGGATGAATACGCCATCCACAAAGAGAAAGAGTTTACCTTCAACAAAATTCGCCAGCCGAACCGCAACCGCCTGCTGTGGAGCAGCAACGTCAACGTGGACGGGATGAAAACCGGCACCACGGCGGGTGCAGGCTACAACCTGGTGGCCTCCGCGACCCAGGGCGACATGCGCCTGATTTCGGTGGTGCTTGGCACCAAAACCGACCGCATTCGCTTTAATGAATCAGAAAAACTGCTGACCTGGGGCTTCCGCTTCTATGAAACCGTGACGCCGATTAAGCCGGATGCCACGTTCGTCAGCCAGCGCGTCTGGTTTGGTGACAAGAGCGAAGTGAACCTGGGCGCGGGTGAGGCGGGCTCGGTGACCATTCCGCGCGGCCAGCTGAAAAACCTGAAGGCCAGCTACACCCTGACCGACCCACAGCTCACCGCACCGCTGAAAAAAGGCCAGGTGGTCGGGACGATTGATTTCCAGCTTAACGGCAAGTCGATTGAACAGCGTCCGCTGATTGTGATGGAAGCAGTTGAAGAGGGCGGCTTCTTCAGCCGGATGTGGGATTTCGTGATGATGAAATTCCACGGGTGGTTTGGCAGCTGGTTTAGCTAAACTCGATGGGTTTTCTCCCTCTCCCTGTGGGAGAGGGCTGGGGTGAGGGCATCAGACCACACCCCTCTTAATACATCAACTTCACCTGCTGCGCCTTCGCGTGGGCCACAATCTCGTCGTCCGGGCGGCAGTCGCTGACGATGGCATCGAACTGCGCCAGCTCGCCCATTCTTGCCGAACGTACCTTACCAAACTTGCTGTGATCGACCACCAGCACATGGTACTGCGCGGCGCTCAACGCCCAGTGCTTTACCGGCAGCTCCTCCAGGTTAAAGCAGGTCGCCCCCTGGCGCACGTTGACGCCGGCGGCGGAATAAAACGCGATATCCGGGCAGAGATTGCTGAGCGTGTCCTGCAGGTTGAGCGGCTTAAAGATCGCGTTGCTGGCGTGAAACTCACCGCCGCAGAGGATCACCCGGCACTCGGGTTTCTCCTGAAGCGCCAGAAAGGTGTTCAGGGAGTAGCACACGGCGGTAAAAGGAATGCTGCTGTCGATGGCTTCGATAATCCACGGCGTAGTGGTACCGCAGTCAAAAAACAGCGTCTGGTGCGGCTGTACCAGCGAGGCCGCAAGCCGCGCGGCTTTGCGTTTCTCTTCCACCAGGCGCGTCTTCTGATCGCTGATCAGATAATGGCTGGCGCTACGCGGCTCAAGCACAATGTATCCACCCAGCAGCACGACGGGCGCGCTCTCGCTGTTTAGATCCCGACGAATGGTCATCTCTGAGACGCCGAGGAGGTTGGCGGCTTCCTTAAGATGCAGCTTATCGCTGCGCTTCAGCGCCTGTAGCAGCTGAGCAATGCGGTCATCGCGACGTGTTTCCATAGTTCCTCGGGATAAAAAAAGTGAACCCCCGCAGGGCGGGGGTTCAAGTGTAACCTGTCAGGTTGGGGTTAGTCACGTATCCAGCCTTTGCGGATCGGGATAGCGAAAATGGCGCGATAGAGTGATGATAGCGTGCGGTAGAGCGCTTCACCGAAGAGGCTCCACAGGATAGCCGCGCTCACGCAGCCAATCAGCCCGACCAGGAAACCGCCCACCATATCCAGCGGCCAGTGTACGCCCAGGTAAACGCGAGACCAGGCGATTGCCAGGGCCGCCAACATCAGGACCGCACCAGACCACAGGCGATGCCAGAACAGGAACGCCAGCGCAAAGGTGAAGATCACCGTCCCGTGATCGCTCGGGAACGAGTCATCCGGCGCGTGGTGCAGGAAGGTATAGCCCACATGTGCAACAAAAGGACGGGCGTGCGGGAAAACATGACCCAGAACGAAGCTCACCAGAACGCTCACGCCCAGCGCCATCGCTACTTTGATCACCAGCTGGCGCTGCGCTTTTACCTGGCTGCGGGGTCCCCACAGCCAGAGAATCGCAGCCAGTGCAGGCACGATACCGATCAGATCTTTTGCCAGGAAGGTGGCAAAATCGATCGTCCACTCGGGAGAGGCCGGGGTGGCATTGATCAGATAAAACAGCTGATAATTTAGATTCTCTAACATAACGTTATCACTCTTTAGCAAACCGGGTGGAAACAAGGCCGTAGACCACCACCTGGGAAAACCAGACCCACCACCCAGCCCACAGGTTGTGAGAGAAAAAATGCGCCCCGCGCATGATCTGGCCATAGCCCATCACCAGACCTAACACCACGCCCAGCGCGACGAAGCTCCAGGCGAGGCGCGGACGCTCGCGCCAGAAGGCAAAAAATAGCCCCATCACCATAAAGCCGCTAGAGGCATGACCGCCGGGGAAACAGCGCCCCGGACCGCTGTCTACAGGGATGGCGCTGAACAGGGGATAAGAGACAGCCTTACCGCCATATTCCACCAGGTCCCACGGGCAGCTGTGATGGCTCATGCTTTTCAACAGGCCCACCACCAGCGCGCCAACGCCCATCAGCAGCGCCGCCGTAACCAGCCTTGCGTTACGCTTGTAAGCGCCGTAAAACAGCGCCACGGCGCCTAAGGCGATGGCTATGTACTTCGCCAGACGATGGTTGAGCAGATCCAGCAGGTGGTCTTTCTGCAGCGGGAAGCTCTGCGTCGCCGCGTCATACCAGAAGCCGGTTACCCATCTGTCGAGCGCTTCATTGCGCGATAGCCACGTAAACACCACGGCAAGGACTATCAGTATGAAAAGCTGATAACCATAAAAGCGGGCCGGTAAGCGGTAAAGTCGTTTTGTCTTATTTGTCTGTAACTTAGACAATT
This sequence comes from Enterobacter sp. 3U4, assembly GCF_057224565.1. Lineage (NCBI taxonomy): Bacteria > Pseudomonadati > Pseudomonadota > Gammaproteobacteria > Enterobacterales > Enterobacteriaceae > Enterobacter > Enterobacter sp. 3U4. The sequence goes on along the minus strand of NZ_CP136665.1, from coordinate 2,486,367 downwards.
CTGAACGGCTGGAGGTGAGTGCCATAATTTGGGGTCGTTGACGAGTAATGGGGCTATCATAAATCTGTCAAATTAAGGAAACCTTAAACGAAGACGATATGTGCTTTATTTCTGTTTATCCTCGATAAATCACTATCTCGGGCTGCGGCATTTCATTACACTCGTCGCGATTTTGTCATTATAAAGAGATTGCATGTTAAACCGTTCTTCTTCTGGTTCACGTCTGGGTCGTCAGGCGTTGCTTTTCCCCCTGTGTCTGGTGCTCTACGAATTCTCTACCTATATCGGCAACGATATGATCCAGCCCGGTATGCTGACCGTTGTGGCGCAGTACAACGCGGGAATTGAGTGGGTACCGACCTCCATGACCGCCTATCTGGCCGGCGGCATGTTTTTGCAGTGGCTGTTAGGGCCGCTGTCGGATCGTATTGGCCGTCGTCCGGTGATGCTGACGGGCGTGGTGTGGTTTATCGTCACCTGTCTTGCCACGCTGCTGGCGCAAAACATTGAACAATTTACCCTGCTGCGCTTCCTGCAGGGGGTGAGCCTGTGCTTTATCGGCGCCGTGGGGTATGCCGCCATTCAGGAGTCGTTTGAAGAGGCGGTGTGCATCAAAATTACCGCGCTGATGGCAAATGTGGCGCTGATCGCTCCCTTGCTCGGGCCGCTGGTGGGCGCCGCGTGGGTGCATGTGGCGCCCTGGGAAGGGATGTTTGTACTCTTTGCGGTTCTCGCCGCCATCGCGTACTTTGGCCTGCACCGGGCGATGCCGGAAACCGCCACCCGCATCGGTGAGAAACTCTCGCTGAAAGAGCTGGGCCGGGATTACAAAGAAGTACTGAAGAATGGCCGCTTTGTGGCGGGCGCGCTGGCGACCGGATTCGTTAGCCTGCCGCTGCTGGCGTGGATTGCCCAGTCGCCGGTCATCATCATTAGCGGCGAAAAGCTCAGCAGCTATGAGTACGGCCTGCTGCAGGTGCCGATCTTTGGCGCGCTGATTATCGGGAACCTGGTGCTGGCTCGTCTGACGTCACGCCGCACCGTGCTTTCACTGATTATCATGGGCGGCTGGCCGATTGCGGCAGGGCTGATTCTGGCGGCGGTGGCGACCGTCGCGTCATCACATGCTTACCTGTGGATGACGGCAGGGCTGAGCGTTTACGCCTTCGGGATTGGCGTGGCGAACGCCGGGCTGGTGCGCCTGACGCTGTTTGCCAGCGAGATGAGTAAAGGCACGGTGTCAGCAGCGATGGGGATGCTGCAGATGCTGATTTTTACCGTCGGCATCGAAGTGAGCAAGCATGCCTATGCGATGGGCGGTAACGGGCTGTTCAGCCTGTTTAACCTCGCCAACGGCGCGCTGTGGGTTGGCCTGATGGTGGTGTTCCTGAAGGACAAACGCGTCGGAAACGCCCTGCAACCTTAACCTGTTTATTCCCTCTCCCCTTTGGGGAGAGGGCCAGGTGAGGGGAGAGGGCACCAGACCGCACGCGGTCAATTAAACGGCGCCTCCCCATCCAGCACCTTATCAATCACATCCAGCACGCCTTCATCGTTATTATGCGGCGCTTCAAAGCGCGCCGCCGCTTTGATATGCGGTCTGGCATTCGCCATCGCAAAGCTGAACCCGGACTGGCGCAGCATCTCCACGTCGTTGCCGCTGTCTCCGAAGGCCACCACGTCGCTGTTCTCTATCCCCCAGCGCTGCTGCAGGATCCGCAGGCCGTTGGCCTTATGCACGCCGGGGATAATCAGGTCGATACTGCCGTGACCGGTGGTGACGGGCACCATGATGTCGCTGAGTTGTTCATGCAGAAGCGCCTGAATACGCGGAATTTCATCATCAGACACGTTGAGCCCGAACTTGAAGAAAATATCGTTAAGGTTGTCGAAATCACTCACCATTTCCAGACGGTGATAGTACTTCGCCGCGATAGCCTTAAAGCCCTCTTCATAGCCTTTCAGCGTGTAGGCGCTGCTTTTCCCGCAGGCGATAATCTCAATGCCCGGCACGTCGTTTAACACGTTCGCAACGGTCTCGAAATGGGCTTTCGACAGTTCGCCGTTAAAGACATCTTCACCCTCACTCACGACCCAGCCGCCGTTTTCGGCGACGAATGAAATTTCATGCGCAATCTCCGGGAAAAAGGAGATCAGCTGGTAGTACTGGTTGCCGCTGGCGACCACGAAGCGAATGCCTTGCGCCTTCATGCGTGCGTACTGCGCCAGAAAGCGCGGGCGATTGTAGGTCTTGGCATCACTCAGGAATGTGCCATCCATGTCGACGGCGATCAGTTTAACGCTCATATCCCTTCTCCAGTGTCGTTTGATTCGTTTCCGGCTTTGCCACCGCGCGCGCCACCAGCGCCGCGACGATCACCAACCCTAATACCACCAGCATGGCGCTGCGCAGCCCGTAGTGCTCGCCGAGGAAGCCGAGCAGGGGCGGCCCGACCAGGAAAGCGAGATAGCCGGTTGTCGCCACCACGCTGACGCGCGTCGGGGCATCCGGGCCGGTGTCGCTGGCGGCAGATATGGTCAGCGGGAAGCCGAGGGACGCGCCCAGCCCCCAGAGGATCACCGAGACGCCGGCAATCCAGTCCACATCCACAAAGATAATCATCGCGATACCCAGCCCGCCGAGCAGGGCGCTAGCGCGCACTACCGCCACGCGGCTGTAGCGGTCGATAAACCAGCCGCCGGTGAAGCGCCCGACGGTCATCCCCAGCGTAAACCCGGCGTAGATCAGCGAGCCGGAGGTCGGGCTAAAGCCGTGACCGTCCACCATCAGAAGAGGCAGCCAGTCGTTGGCGGACCCTTCCGCAAACGCCATCGCCAGCACGACCACGCCAATCAGCATCAGCTGATAGTCGCGGTAGAAGGGCAGACCTTTTTCAGCAGAATGCTGTTCGTCTGAGGCGTTCTTGCCGGTGCCCTCCGGGATCGCCCGGATGCCGGTCAGAATCGGAATGATGCACACCAGCGCCGCCAGCAGGATATGCAGATTCGCGCTCACGCCGAAGGCCGTCAGCGCCATCCCCACGCCCGCCCCGGCCAGCGTGCCGAGGCTATAGAAGCCGTGCATCATCGGCAGCACGGTTTTGTTCATCTCGCGCTCGACCGCCGCCCCTTCAACGTTTATCGCCACTTCCGCCGAGCCGAAGCTGCCGCCAAACACCGTCAATCCCAGCGCAAACAGTACCGGTGAGGCAAACCACAGCGCCACGCTCAGCACAATCATCCCGAACGCCGCGAAGCACATGGTCGTGCGGATCACCGCCCGCGTACCGAAGCGCTTCACCAGCCATGCGGAGCAGAGGATGCCGCTCATGGAGCCTATCGACAGGCCGAACAGCACGATGCCCATCTCAGCGGTAGAAACGGACAAAATATCGCGAATGGCGGGGGTGCGCGTGGCCCAGGAGGCCATCAGCAGGCCGGGAATAAAGAAGAACATAAACAGCGCCCACATGCGGAGCTGCAGGGCTTTGCGGGGAGAGGTCAGCGTCATTGGGGTAGCACCAGAAGTACAACAATAGCGACAACACTAGCAAGTTTGTGTACATTTGTACACAAACCAGGTGAGGAATTGATGAGCAGACCACCCAACGATCCGCATCGCCGGGAGAAAATCCTGCAGGCGACGCTCGACACCATTGCTGAACACGGTATTCACGCCGTCACGCACCGTAAAATCGCCACCTGCGCGGGCGTGCCGCTGGGGTCGATGACCTACTATTTCGACGGCATGGAGCCGCTGCTGGAGGAGGCCTTCACGTGGTTTACCCGCCAGATGTCGCAGCAGTACCGTGATTTCTTTGCGGGCGTCACCGGGCCGGAAATGGCGTGCGAATCCATCACTACCCTCATCCACAGCTCGCAGGTGACCACGCCGCACAACATGGCGCTGATGTATCAGCTTTACGCTTTTATGCACCGCAGCGCGGCGCTCAAAACGGTGATGCAGGACTGGATGAAGATGAGCCAGACCACGCTGGAGCAGTGGTTCGACCCGGTCACCACCCGCGCGCTGGATGCGTTTATCGAAGGGATGACGCTGCACTACGTGACCGACCGGACGCCGCTATCCCGGGAGGAGATTCGGGCGATGGTGGGGAGGATTGCGGGCGAGGGCAGAGGCTAGGTTGCGCCCGCGGTCATATTGACGGCGGTCCCCGAGATGGCGCTTGCCGCATCTGAAGCCAAAAACGCAATCGTGTCTGCCACCTGCGCCAGCGTCGGCAGGCGGTGCGTCAGGGTGCTTTGTGCGGCGCCGCCAAGAAACTGATCGACCGTAATACCCATCGCCTGCGCCCTGGCGGCGAAAATGGCACCCACATACGAACCCGCCTGCACCGCGTCGGCTATCGCGTGCGAGCGCAGACACAGCACACGAATATTTTGAGCCCCCAGCTCGGCCGCAAGCGCTCGGGTAAAGGCTTCCGTTCCCGCGCAGCCGACGATATGCCCGAGGTGGCCCGCCATCGCCATGTTTGCGGCGGGGGCGACGACGGTAATAATGGTCCCGCCATGCTCGCCGCCCATAAGGGGAGACACGGCTTTCGCAATGTTAAAGTACGCGGCCAGAAAAGGGTCGAAACCCTGACGGAATTCGTCGAGCGTTAAAGCCTCAAGGCGTTTACCCTGATCGTGCATAAAGCCCGTGGCGTTGACGACGATATCAATGTGGGCAAGGTCCGGGAGCAGCGAGGACTCCTCGAGCGCATCGAAAACAAACGTGCTGGCAGAACCGCCCGCGGCGCGAATACGGCTGGCGACCAGCTCCAGCCTGGCGTGGTCACGCGCGGCGAGGTACACATCTGCCCCTTCACGCGCCAGAGCGTGCGCCACTGAACTGCCGATGGCGCCGCTGCCGCCGAAGATGACGGCGGTTTTATTTTTAAAACCCATACCTACTTACCCTCACCAGGATTAACCCTCAGAAGTATGTGCCGGCTTTCGGCTGTTGCAACCTGGCCGATAGGCGGGGCATGCGGTTGGCAGAACTTACCTTGCCATTATCAATGGGTTACTTTGGCGAGATTTTTTTCCCGCTGGCGTCCACCACCGCTTCGCCATCCTCTTTTGTAAATGCCCCTCTCTGCGCATCCGGCAGGATGTCGAGGACGACTTCAGACGGACGGCACAGGCGGGTGCCCAGCGGTGTGACCACGATCGGACGGTTAATCAGAATCGGGTATTGCAGCATAAACTCGATAAGCTGGTCGTCGGTGAAGCTATCGTCGGCAAGTCCGAGCTGCTCATAGGGCTCCACGTTTTTACGCAACAGATCCCGCACTGAAATGCCCATCTCGGCAATCAGGGCGGTCAGCGTATCGCGCGACGGCGGGGTTTCCAGATAGAGGATAATCTCTGGCTCCGCGCCGCTGTTGCGGATCATCTCCAGCGTGTTGCGCGAGGTGCCGCAGGCGGGGTTGTGGTAAATGGTGATGTGGCTCATATCAGTGGCTCATTACAGTGTGAAGGAGAGACGTAGCGCCAGCGCGGCGAGCGTCACAAACAGGACCGGCAGGGTCATGATGATGCCCGTCCGGAAATAGTAACCCCAGGCGATCGTCATGTTTTTCTGCGCCAGCACGTGGAGCCAGAGCAGGGTGGCGAGGCTGCCGATAGGAGTGATTTTCGGGCCCAGATCGCAGCCAATTACGTTGGCGTAAATCATCGCGTCCTTGATCAACCCAGTTGCCGTGCTGCCGTCAATGGAGAGCGCGCCAATCAGCACCGTGGGCATATTGTTCATTATGGATGACAGGAACGCGGTGATGAACCCGGTACCCAGCGTGGTGGCCCACAATCCGTGCCCGGCCAGGCTGTTCAGTACGCCTGTGAGAGAGTCCGTCAGCCCGGCATTGCGCAGGCCATACACCACCAGATACATCCCCAGCGAGAAGATGACGATCTGCCACGGTGCGCCGCGCAGCACTTTTCCGGTATTTATCGCATGTCCGCGTTTTGCAACAGCAAACAAAACCAGCGCGCCCGCGGTCGCGATGGCGCTGACCGGAACGCCCAGCGGCTCCAGCACAAAGAAACCGACGAGAAGAAGGAGCAGCACGATCCAGCCGGTTCTGAACGTCGGAAGATCGTTTATCACGCGTGCAGGCTCACGCAGTTTCGCCCGGTCATATTCCGGCGGGATTTCCTTGCGGAAGAACAGATGCAGCATCACCAGCGTTGCGGCAATCGCGGCGATATCAACCGGGATCATCACCGAGGCGTATTCGCTGAACCCCAGCTTAAAAAAATCTGCCGAGACGATGTTGACCAGGTTCGACACAATCAGCGGCAGGCTGGCGGTATCGGCGATAAAACCTGCCGCCATCACAAATGCCAGCGTAGCCTGCTTGCTGAACCCCAGCGCCAGCAGCATGGCAATAACGATAGGCGTCAGGATCAGAGCCGCGCCGTCATTGGCAAACAGCGCCGCGACGGCTGCGCCCAGAAGGATAATCCAGGTAAACAGCAATCGCCCGCGACCGTTCCCCCAGCGGGCGACGTGCAGCGCTGCCCACTCGAAAAAGCCGGACTCATCCAGAAGCAGGCTGATGATGATGACGGCAATGAACGTTGCCGTAGCGTTCCAGACGATATCCCAGACTACCGGTATATCGTTAATGTGAATCACGCCGCTGGCCAGCGCCAGCACGGCGCCGATGGTCGCGCTCCAGCCGATACTCAGTCCTTTGGGCTGCCAGATGACCAGCACCAGCGTAAACAGAAAAATTGCCCCTGCCAGAAACATCGTTTACTCCGTTATATCTGTTTTTGTGAATGTGTCTTGATTAACACGAACCCGGCAGTCGGTTTTTCAGCTTCACGCGCGTCTCCTCCCGCAGGCAGTTCCAGCTGGTGTCGATAACGGCTGCCGCCCATGCAGGCATGTTGGGAGAGAGACGGTAATGGACCCATTTGCCCTCGCGCCGATCGATAACCAGCCCGGACTCGCGCAGCAGCGCCATGTGGCGGGAGACTTTAGGCTGCGACTCGGTGGTCGCGGCGCAGAGATCGCAGACGCACAGCTCGCCCGCTTCGCGGAGCAGCATGACGATGGCGAGCCGCGTTTCGTCGGAGAGGGTTTTGAAGAGCTGGAGTGGGTGGAGCATGGGTGTTCCTGATAGCGTGGTTTATACATGCGTTAAATCATATATGTTTTAATGGCTGGAGAGAAGGTGAAATTGAGTAAGGGGAATTTCAGGCAACAAAAAACCCATCAACCTTGAACCAAAACGGCGGGGTTGATGGGCTCCACAAATTGGGGACATCAAAGAAAAGCAGTGGCACTAGTTATGACTGCCCCCTGATAAAAAAGTTCTGCGCGTAATAAAAATATTTTCCGCCACGCGCATTCTTAGGAGTTATCCGAGTCCAGGCCAGATGATGACGATCAGCGTACCCGCCAGCGTCAGCAGTACGTTAGCGATAGCGTAGGTCCCCGCATAGCCCAGCGCCGGGATGTTGCTGCGCGCGGTATCGCTGATGATTTCCATCGCAGGCGCACAGGTACGCGCCCCCATCATCGCCCCGAAGAGCAGGGCGCGGTTCATGCGCAGCACGTAGGCGCCGAACAGGAAGCAGATCACCACCGGCACCAGGCTGACGATAAGTCCGGAAACCAACATCTGCCAGCCGACGGCACCGAGGCTGTGACCAATCCCGCTGCCCGCGCTTAAGCCCACGCCCGCCATAAAGACCATCAGACCGAACTCTTTCACCATGTTCAGCGCGCCCTGCGGAATGTAGCCGAAGGTCGGGTGGTTCGCTCGCAGGAAGCCCAGCATGATCCCGGCGAACAGCAGACCGGCGGCGTTACCGATGCCGAAGCTGAAGTTGCTGAACTGGAAGGTGATCATCCCGATCATCAGGCCAACGATAAAGAAGGCGCAGAAGGCCAGCAGGTCGGTGACCTGGCTGTGAATGGAGATAAAGCCGATACGATCGGCAACGGTTTTCACGCGACGGGCATCGCCGCTGACCTGCAGCACGTCGCCTTTGTTGAGCACCACGTTGTCGTCGATAGGCATCTCAATCTGGCTGCGGATCACGCGGTTGAGGAAGCAGCCGTGGTCGGTCAACTTCAGCTGCGCCAGGCGGCGGCCCACGGCGTTATGGTTTTTCACCACGATCTCTTCGGTGACGATGCGCATGTCGAGCAGATCGCGGTCGAACACCTCTTTGCCGTTACGGAAGCTCGGGTCGAGACGGGCGTGGGCGTCCGGGTAGCCCACCAGCGCGATGTCGTCGCCCATCTGCAGCACCGCGTCGCCGTCCGGGTTAGCCAGAATGCCGTTGCGGCGGATACGCTCGATGTAGCAGCCCGTCTGGCGGTAAATCCCCAGCTCGCGCAGATTTTTACCGTCAGCCCAGGCAACCAGCTCTGGTCCGACGCGGTAGGCGCGGATCACCGGGAGATAGACTTTACGTTTGGAGTCGGTATCCAGACCGCGCTCGCGGGCGATTTGCTGGGCGCTGGTCTGCAGATCCTGATGCTGCAGTTTTGGCAGGTAGCGTGCGCCGACAATCAGGCTCACCAGACCAATCAGATAGGTCAGGGCATAGCCCAGGCTCAGGTGGTCGAGGGCGGTAGATAGCTGTGCACCGGCCATGCCGGAATGGCGCAGGGTATCGCCGGCACCCACCAGTACAGGGGTGGACGTCATGGAGCCTGCCAGCATACCGGCCGTTAACCCGATATCCCAGCCAAACAGTTTACCCAGCCCTAACGCGATCAGCAGCGCGCTGCCGACCATCACCAGCGCCAGCATCAGATAATTTTTGCCGTCGCGGAAGAAAATTGAAAAAAAGTTCGGTCCCGCTTCCACGCCAACACAAAAAATAAACAGCATAAAACCTAGGTTGAGCGCGTCCGTGTTAATGCTGAAGTGCTGCTGGCCTAATAATAAGGAGACGACTAAAACGCCAATGGAATTACCAAGTTGAACTGAACCCAGGCGCAATTTACCCAGGCAAAGGCCCAGCGCCAGTACCACAAATAATAACAGGATGTAATTCCCATTTAACAAGTCTGCGACGTTTATATTCACGGAGGCTAACTTCTTGTTTACCAGTAAGTTGTTGAATGAAAGGACTTTTTGGGCTACTGTTTTCTGGGCCAGGGAACGCGTACAACCCTCCCTGTTACCTAATTTATTCCCTAAAACATTAGCTGGCCGATAGTTTAATCGTATTAGCTACTGACAGCTACCTATTATCGCATCACCCTGTGCGTACTTTGGCAAGGATTGCCGCACTGCTTTATCTGACTGGGCGTCTACCCGACGAAGGTATATTTGATAGAGATAAGTCAGGAGGATAGTTTGAACATTAAACGAAACTGGGCGGGGGTGATCAGCTGCTTTTTGCTGTTTACCGTCGTGTGCATGTCGCTCGCTTTTAATGTGAAGGGGGCATTCAGGGCTGCCGGACATCCGGAGCTGGGACTGCTCTTTTTTACGCTGCCGGGGGCTGCTGCCAGTTTTCTCTCCCGTAAAGGGGAGGTGGTGAAGCCGCTTATTGGCGCAATGCTGGCCGCGCCGCTGTGTCTGCTGCTGATGCGTATGCTGTATATATCAACGCGAAGTTTCTGGCAGGAGCTGGCATGGCTGATGAGTGCAGTATTCTGGTGCGCCCTTGGCGCGCTCTGCTACTTATTTGTGCGCAGTCTGCTTCAACGCCGACGGCACCACAAATAAAAACGCCCTCTCGGTGAGGGCGTCGTATCATTTCATTACTGGGCAGCAAACAGGCCCAGGTGCTCTTTGGCGTAAGCTTCAAAGTCAGTGCAGCCGCCGATGTGTTTCTGATCGAGGAAGATCTGCGGAACGGTTTCAACCGGCTTGCCGACGGTTTTTTCGAGATCCGCTTTGGTGATGCCTTCCGCGTGGATATCCACGTAGCGGAAGTTGAAGTCATCGCGCTCTTCGGTCAGTTTCTCAGCCAGCTCTTTCGCGCGTACACAGTATGGGCACCCTGGACGACCAAAAATTACTGCAAACATTTCTCTCTCCTCAAAAAACAAGCCTGACGGCGAATAAGACATATAGTGCCCGATAACCTGTCGCCATTAAAGAAGGTTTCGCCTGTCGCTTTGATACAGTCAGGCTATGTTTGGCCAATTACATCGCGCAAATCATTGCCTATACTGGCTGGCATAAGGTTTAAGCAAGACAAAGAGAGACAAGATGACACCAACAATTGACCTGCTCCGTTCCCACCGTTCCATTCGCCACTTCACCGATGAGCCGATTACCGAGGCGCAGCGTGCCGCTATTATTGACAGCGCCAGGGCGACTTCGAGCTCCAGTTTTCTGCAGTGCAGCTCCATTATCCGCATCACCGACCCGGCCATGCGCGAGCAGCTGGTGACGCTGACCGGCGGGCAGAAGCATGTGGCCCAGGCGGCGGAGTTTTGGGTGTTCTGCGCTGACTTTAACCGCCACCTGCAGATCTGCCCTGAAGCCGAGCTCGGGCTGGCCGAACAGCTGCTGCTGGGCGTGGTGGATACCGCGCTGATGGCGCAAAATGCCTTCACGGCGGCGGAGTCGCTGGGATTAGGCGGTGTCTACATTGGCGGCCTGCGTAACAACATTGAAAGCGTGACCGAGCTGCTGAAGCTGCCAAAACACGTGCTGCCGCTGTTTGGCCTGTGCCTCGGCTGGCCTGCGGATAACCCGGATCTGAAGCCGCGCATTCCTGCGGCGATGCTGGTGCATGAAAACCACTACCAGCCGGTCGATCAGGACGTCCTGAATCAATACGATGAAGAGCTGGCAAACTACTACCTGACGCGCGGTAGCAATAACCGTCGCGATACCTGGACTGACCATATTCGCCGCACCATCATTAAAGAAAATCGCCCGTTTATTCTTGATTATCTGCACAAACAGGGCTGGGCGACGCGATAGTCCATTTATCCTGCGCCTGCCTGCGTATATGATACGCAGGCTTTTTCCATGTCTTCAGAGAGGTGCAGGGTGAAAATTGCCATATTGTCCCGGGATGGAACGCTCTATTCATGTAAGCGCCTGAGAGAAGCGGCGGCGAAACGCGGCCATCAGGTTGAGATCCTCGACCCGATGTCCTGCTATATGAACATCGATCCGGCCGCCTCGTCGATTCACTACAAAGGCCGCAAGCTGCCGCACTTTGATGTGGTCATCCCCCGCATCGGCTCACAGATAACCTATTACGGCACCGCCGCGCTGCGCCAGTTCGAGATGCTGGGCAGCTATCCGCTCAACGAATCCGTTGCTATTTCCCGCGCCCGCGACAAGCTGCGCTCGCTGCAACTCCTTGCCCGACAGGGGATCGATCTTCCCGTCACCGGGATTGCCCATTCGCCGGACGACACCAGCGATCTGATCGACATGGTGGGCGGCGCCCCTTTGGTGATCAAGCTTGTAGAAGGCACCCAGGGCATTGGCGTGGTGCTGGCGGAGACGCGTCAGGCAGCGGAAAGCGTGATTGACGCCTTTCGGGGACTGAATGCCCATATTCTGGTGCAGGAGTACATCGAAGAGGCGAAAGGGCGCGATATTCGCTGCTTTGTGGTCGGCAATGAAGTGGTGGCGGCCATCGAGCGTCAGGCAAAAGAGGGCGATTTCCGCTCTAATCTTCACCGGGGCGGCGTGGCGCGGGTAGCCGATATCAGCGACCGGGAGCGGGAGATTGCCGTCAAAGCGGCGCAAACGCTGGGGCTGGACGTAGCGGGCGTAGACCTGCTGCGGGCGACGCGCGGGCCGCTGGTCATGGAGGTGAATGCCTCCCCGGGGCTGGAAGGCGTGGAAAAAACCACAGGTGTCGATATTGCGGGTAAAATGATCGCATGGATCGAGCGTCATGCCACGCCGGGCTACTGCCTGAAAACGGGCGGTTAAATGGTATTGAACGCACTTTTTGCGTAATCTATGCAAAGTTTTTATTTAAGAGGCTGCACAGCGATGGATTTACAGGTCGTACCTACACTGGATACGTTACGTCAATGGCTTGATGATGCCGGAATTACGTTCTTCGAATGCGATTCCTGCCAGGCGCTGCATCTGCCTCATATGCAGAATTTCGACGGCATTTTCGATGCCAAAATCGATCTCATTAACGACGTGATCCTTTTCTCCGCGCTGGCCGAAGTGAAGCCGTCCGCGCTGCTGGCGCTGGCCTCCGACCTGTCGGCCATCAACGCCAGTTCTTTGACGGTGAAGGCATTTCTCGACATACAGGATGATAATCTGCCAAAACTGGTTGTTTGCCAGTCTTTATTCTCCGGTGCCGGGCTGTCGTTCAAGCAGTTCTCCTGGTTTATGCGCTTGAGTGAAGAGCAAATTTCGATGGTCATGATGGAAGCCAATGCACACCATCTGCTGTATAGCGCGGAAGATGATGCAGAGAATAATGATGCATCTCCCAATTTTCTTCACTAAGCCTGTCTGACTTTTGCGCAGTCGCTGCCATGGCGGCTGCAGAAGGCCATTTTTTCTGCTGCTTTTAACCTTTCTTTAAAGAATTATTCACCTCCCTGAAGGCCGTTTCGGCTTATCACGTAGACTTAACCTGCATAAAAAATTGATAAAAGGCGTTTTTTCGTCTGGGCTATAGCCGGGGACACGGGCTACAGTTATTCTTGCGATGCTTCAAAAAGCGAGCGGAAGCTGCCGGGTAAAGAGGTTTCTTTTTATTTTGAGCAGAGCGACAAACTATGCATGATTTTTGCATATATCCAGATTGCACAGTTTTAGTTCGTTTGTTAACGAGCTTTCAGAAGGAATAACACTATGATCGCCTTGAATAAAAAATGGTTATCGGGTCTGGTTGCGGGTGCTCTGATGGCCGTCTCTGCCGGCACGCTCGCTGCGGAACAAAAAACGCTGCACGTTTATAACTGGTCTGACTATATTGCGCCGGACACGGTCGCAAATTTTGAAAAAGAGACCGGCATTAAAGTGGTCTACGACGTGTTCGATTCCAACGAAGTGCTGGAAGGAAAACTGATGGCGGGCAGCACCGGGTTTGACCTCGTGGTGCCTTCCGCAAGCTTCCTCGAGCGCCAGCTGACGGCAGGCGTCTTCCAGCCGCTGGATAAGAGCAAATTACCCAACTGGAAAAACCTCGATCCGGAAGTGCTGAAACTGGTGGCCAAGCATGACCCGGACAACAAATACGCGATGCCGTATCTCTGGGCGACCACCGGTATCGGCTTTAACGTCGATAAAGTGAAGGCGGCGCTGGGCCCGGACGTGAAGCTGGACAGCTGGGACGTGGTGCTGAAGCCGGAAAACCTTGAGAAGCTGAAAAGCTGCGGCGTCTCCTTCCTTGATGCGCCGGAAGAGATTTTCGCCACCGTGCTGAACTACCTGGGCAAAGATCCGAACAGCAATAAGGCGGATGATTACACCGGCCCGGCGACCGATCTGCTGCTGAAGCTGCGTCCAAACATCCGTTACTTCCACTCGTCTCAGTACATCAACGATCTGGCGAACGGCGACATCTGCGTCGCGATTGGCTGGGCAGGGGACGTGTGGCAGGCGGCTAACCGCGCGAAAGAGGCGAAAAACGGCGTGAACGTTTCTTACTTCATTCCAAAAGAGGGGGCGCTGGCCTTCTTTGACGTCTTTGCGATGCCTGCTGATGCGAAGAACAAAGACGAAGCCTATCAGTTCCTCAACTACCTGATGCGTCCTGAGGTTATCGCCCATATCAGCGACCACGTTTACTACGCGAACGGTAACAAGGCCTCCGTGCCGCTGGTGAGCGAAGAAATCCGTAATAACCCGGCTATCTATCCGCCAGCGGATGTGTTCGCCAAGCTCTTCACCCTGAAAGTCCAGGATCCAAAAATTGACCGCGTGCGTACCCGCGCGTGGACCAAGGTGAAAAGCGGTAAATAACGGCGTTTGGTATTGTTGCCCGGTGGCGCTATCGCTTACCGGGCCTCTACAACCCGTAGGCCGGGCAAGCGTTAGCGCCGCCCGGCGATGCGCACCCTGACGGTGCGTTTGCACCAGTTTTGATCTATGCCGGAGAACACCCCGTGAATGACGCGATCCCCCGCCCGCAGGCGAAAGTCCGTAAAGCGCTGACCCCGCTTCTTGAAATTCGTAACCTCACCAAATCTTTCGATGGCCAGCATGCCGTGGACGACGTCAGCCTGACGATTTATAAAGGCGAGATTTTTGCCCTTCTGGGGGCCTCTGGCTGCGGTAAATCGACCCTGCTGCGTATGCTGGCCGGTTTTGAACAGCCCACTGCCGGGCAAATCATGCTCGACGGCGTGGATCTCTCCAGCGTGCCGCCGTATCAGCGCCCGATTAACATGATGTTCCAGTCCTACGCGCTGTTCCCGCACATGACGGTGGAGCAGAACATCGCCTTTGGCCTGAAGCAGGACAAGCTGCCGAAAGCGGAAATTACCGCGCGCGTGGCCGAAATGCTGAGCCTGGTGCACATGCAGGAGTTCGCGAAGCGTAAGCCGCACCAGCTCTCCGGCGGCCAGCGCCAGCGCGTGGCCCTGGCGCGCAGTCTGGCAAAACGCCCGAAATTATTACTGCTCGATGAGCCGATGGGGGCGCTGGACAAAAAGCTGCGCGACCGTATGCAGCTCGAAGTGGTGGATATCCTCGAGCGCGTGGGGGTGACCTGCGTGATGGTGACCCACGACCAGGAAGAAGCCATGACCATGGCCGGACGTATCGCGATCATGAACCGCGGCAAGTTCGTGCAGATTGGCGAGCCGGAAGAGATTTATGAGCATCCGACCACCCGCTACAGCGCGGAGTTCATTGGCTCGGTTAACGTCTTCGAAGGGCTGCTGAAAGATCGTCATGAAGATGGACTGGTTATCGAATCGCCGGGGCTGCAGCATCCGCTTAAGGTCGATCCTGATAACTCGGTGGTGGATAACGTGCCGGTCTACGTCGCGCTGCGTCCGGAGAAGATTATGCTCTGTGAGGATCCGCCTGCCGATGGCTATAACTTTGCCGTCGGCGAAGTGGTGCACATTGCCTATCTGGGCGATCTTTCAATCTACCACGTGCGCCTGAAAAGCGGGCAGATGCTCAGCGCGCAGCTACAGAACGAACATCGCTATCGCAAGGGGCAGCCGACCTGGGGCGACGAAGTGCGCCTGTGCTGGGACGCTGACAGTTGCGTCGTGCTGACGGTATAAGGAGCGATCATGAGCACACTTGAACCTCCAGCCCGCGTAGAAAAGCCGGGCGCCTTTGCCGGTTTCCTGACGCGCATGCAGATGAAACACGGCCGCAAGCTGGTGATCGCCATGCCTTACGTGTGGCTGATCCTGCTGTTCCTGCTGCCGTTCCTGATTGTTTTCAAGATAAGCCTGGCGGAGATGGCGCGCGCGATCCCGCCTTACACCAACCTGCTGGACTGGGCCGACGGGCAGCTGACGCTGACGCTTAACCTCGGTAACTTCCTCCAGCTTACCGACGACCCGCTCTATTTCGAAGCCTATCTGCAGTCGCTGCAGGTGGCGGCTATTTCGACGCTCTGCTGTCTGGTGATGGGCTACCCGCTGGCGTGGGCGGTGGCGCACAGCAAGCCGTCGACGCGCAACATCCTGCTGCTGCTGGTGATCCTGCCGTCGTGGACCTCGTTCCTGATCCGCGTTTACGCCTGGATGGGGATCCTGAAAAACAACGGCGTGCTGAATAACTTTCTGATGTGGCTCGGGGTTATCGATCAGCCGCTGACGATCCTGCACACCAATCTCGCGGTCTATATCGGGATTGTATATGCCTATCTGCCGTTTATGGTGCTGCCGATCTACACGGCGCTGACGCGTATTGACTACTCGCTGGTGGAAGCGTCGCTCGATCTCGGCGCCCGTCCGTTAAAAACCTTCTTCAGCGTCATTGTCCCGCTGACCAAAGGCGGGATTATTGCCGGGTCAATGCTGGTCTTTATCCCGGCGGTAGGGGAGTTTGTGATCCCGGAACTGCTCGGAGGCCCGGACAGCATAATGATTGGTCGCGTGCTGTGGCAGGAGTTCTTCAATAATCGCGACTGGCCGGTGGCCTCGGCGGTGGCGATTGTGATGTTACTGCTGCTGATCGTGCCGATCATGTGGTTCCACAAGCATCAGCAGAAACAGATGGGAGACCACGGATGAACAACTTACCGGTAGTGCGCTCCCCGTGGCGAATTGCGATCCTCGTTATCGGCTTTACCTTCCTGTATGCGCCGATGCTGATGCTGGTGATCTACTCGTTTAACAGCTCCAAACTGGTGACGGTCTGGGCAGGCTGGTCGACGCGCTGGTACAGCGAGCTGTTCCACGATGCTGCGATGATGAGCGCGGTGGGGCTGAGCCTGACCATCGCAGCGCTGGCGGCGACCATGGCGTCGGTGCTGGGCACGATCGCCGCGCTGGTGATGGTGCGCTTCGGGCGTTTTCGCGGTTCAAACGGCTTCGCCTTTATGATCACCGCCCCGCTGGTTATGCCGGACGTGATCACCGGTCTTGCGCTGCTGCTGCTGTTCGTGGCCCTGGCGCACGCCATCGGCTGGCCGGCGGATCGCGGGATGCTCACCATCTGGCTGGCGCACGTCACCTTCTGTACCGCCTATGTCGCGGTGGTGATCGCCTCGCGTCTGCGCGAGCTCGATCGCTCCATTGAAGAGGCGGCGATGGATCTCGGCGCGACGCCGCTGAAGGTCTTTTTCATCATCACGCTGCCGATGATTATGCCGGCGGTGATCTCCGGCTGGCTGCTGGCGTTTACCCTGTCGCTCGACGATCTGGTTATCGCCAGCTTTGTCTCCGGCCCGGGGGCGACGACGCTGCCGATGCTGGTCTTCTCCAGCGTGCGCATGGGGGTCAACCCGGAGATCAACGCCCTGGCCTCTATCATCCTCGGCGTGGTCGGAATTGTCGGATTTATCGCCTGGTATTTGATGGCGCGCGCGGAAAAACAGCGTGTGCGTGATATCCAGCGTGCAAGACGCGGCTGAAGGATTTAAAATTTCCAGTGATGTGCCGCGCATGACGCGGCACTGTTTTTCAGGGAAGTAAAACATTGGGATTATTAAAAAAATCACGTATTACGCACGCGCGTCCTAACGTACCTGCGCTGGTTCAGGTGGCGGCGCTCGCCATTATTATGATCCGCTGCCTGGACGTGCTGATGATTCTGAATACCCTGGGCGTGCGCGGCATCGGTGAATTCATTAACCGCAGCGTGCAGACGTGGAATCTGACGCTGGTCTTTTTGAGCAGCCTGGTGCTGGTGTTTATCGAGATCTACTGCGCGTTTTCGCTCGTTAAAGGGCGCAACTGGGCGCGCTGGGTCTATATGCTGACGCAAATTACCGCGGCGAGCTATCTGTGGGCCGCCTCGCTGGGCTACGGCTACCCGGAGCTGTTCAGCATTGCCGGTGAATCCAAACGCGAGATCCTGCGCGCGCTGTTTATGCAAAAACTGCCGGACATGCTGGTTCTGTTCCTGCTTTTTATCCCCGCCTCCAGTCGGCGGTTCTTCCGCCTGCAATAATGTGTATAATCGCAGCCCTCGTGATTCTTAAGGTTTTCATATGCAGTGCGCACTCTATGACGCCGGACGCTGCCGCTCCTGTCAGTGGATAGAACAGCCGGTCTCTCAACAACTCACCGCCAAAATGGCCGACCTGCAACAGCTGCTGGCAGCGCACGCGGTGGGCGAGTGGTGCGCACCCGTCAGCGGCCCGGAGCAGGGTTTCCGTAATAAAGCCAAAATGGTGGTCAGCGGTAGCGTAGAAAAACCGCTGCTGGGGATGCTGCACCGCGACGGCACGCCGGAAGATTTAACCGACTGCCCGCTGTATCCCGCCTCCTTTGCGCCGGTCTTTGCCGCACTGAAACCGTTTATTGCGCGTGCAGGGTTAACGCCCTACAGCGTGGCCCGCAGGCGCGGCGAGCTGAAATACCTTCTGCTGACCGAAAGCCAGAAAGACGGCGGCATGATGCTGCGCTTCGTGCTGCGCTCGGAAGCCAAGCTGGAGCAGCTGCGCGCGGCGCTGCCGTGGCTGCAGGAACAGCTCCCGCAGCTGAAGGTGATTACGGCAAACATCCAGCCGGTGCATATGGCGATCATGGAAGGGGAGAAAGAGATTTTCTTCACCGACCAGCACGCGCTGGCGGAGCGCTTCAACGGCGTGCCGCTGTGGATCCGCCCGCAGAGCTTCTTCCAGACGAATCCGACCGTGGCAGGCAGCCTGTACGCTACCGCCCGCGACTGGGTGCGTGCGTTAAACATCCATCATATGTGGGATCTCTTCTGCGGCGTGGGCGGGTTTGGCCTGCACTGCGCGACGCCGGAGATGCAGCTCACCGGGATTGAGATCTCAGCCGAAGCGATTGCCTGCGCGAAACAGTCCGCCGCTGAGCTGGGGTTAACGAATCTGCGCTTCCAGGCGCTCGACTCCACGCAGTTCGCGACCGGACAGGGCAACGTGCCGGAGCTGGTGCTGGTCAACCCGCCGCGCCGCGGCATCGGCAATGGGCTGTGCGATTACCTGAGCCAGATGGCGCCTGAGTACATCATCTATTCCAGCTGCAATGCGCAGACCATGGCGAAAGACATCGCTCTACTACCGGGCTATCGCGTTGAACGCGTTCAGCTTTTTGATATGTTCCCGCATACCGCGCATTATGAAGTGTTGACGTTGTTAACCCGCAGGCCGGGTAAGGCGTAGCCGCCACCCGGCATGACCTCCGCACAATGTTCAACAAAATGTGAACTCTTCATCCCGGCGAAATCAGGTAAGCTTACGTCATAAGAAATGAATGAAGGCTTACCCATGAAGCAGATCCTGCTGGTGGAAGACGACCACGATATCGCGGCGCTTCTGCGACTCAATTTAGAAGACGAAGGCTACGCCATCACCCACGAGCCCGACGGGGGCAACGCTCTGCAGCGTCTTGAAGCACAGCCGTGGGATGCGGTGATCCTCGACCTGATGCTGCCCAACGTGGACGGTCTGGAGATTTGCCGACGCATCCGTCAGATGACGCGCTACCTGCCGGTGATCATCATCAGCGCCCGCAGCAGCGAAACTGACCGCATCACCGGGCTGGAAACCGGCGCCGACGACTATCTGGCAAAACCGTTCTCCGTGCAGGAGCTGATTGCGCGCATCAAAGCGCTGTTCCGCCGCCAGCAGGCGATGGGGCAGGCGCAAACCGACGGACACATTCAGGCCCACGGTCTGACCATCGACCCGCTGGCGCGCAGCGTGCTGCTTCACGGCCAGGTGGTGGACCTCACCCCGCGCGAGTTCGAGCTGCTCTACTTCTTTGCCCGTCATCCCGGCGAGGTGTTCTCCCGTCTGGCGCTGCTGGAGCAGGTCTGGGGCTACCAGCACGAAGGCTACGAGCACACCGTCAATACCCATATCAACCGCCTGCGCATTAAGATTGAGAAGGACGCCGCCGAGCCGGAGATCATTCGCACCGTCTGGGGCAAGGGCTACAAATTTGCGGAGCCGCAGCATGATGCGTCGCTTTAGCCTGAGCCAGCGCCTGACGCTGCTGTTCATCCTGCTGATGATGCTCTGCGCCGCCGTCGCCTGCGCGGTCCAGCTCTACAGCAGCATGCAGTACGGTAACGCGATGGTGCAGCGTCTGTCGGGCGGACTGGCGCAGCAGATCGTCCAGCGCGAACCGATCCTGGACGCGCAGGGCAGGGTCGACCGCAGCGCGCTGAAGCCGCTGTTTGGCCGGCTGATGACCTTTAATCCGAGCGTTGAGCTGTACGTTATCTCTCCTGACGGCGATATCCTCGCCGATGCCGCACCGCCGGGCCATATTCAGCGGCAAAAAATCGATCTGGCTCCGGTGCAGAGCTTCCTGAGCGGCACCGCCATGCCGGTACTGGGCGACGATCCGCGCAGTCAAAATCAAAAAGTCTTCAGCGCCACGCCGCTGCGGCAGGACGGTGAGCTAAAAGGCTATCTGTACATTATCTTGCAGGGCGAGGAGTCAAACGCTCTGGCGGAAATGGCCTGGCACAAGGCGCTGTGGAGTACCGTCCTGTGGTCACTGCTGTGGGTCGCGCTGTTTGGGCTGCTGGCAGGGCTGCTGGTCTGGTACTGGGTCACGCGTCCGGTCAAACAGCTGACGGTGGAAGTGGCCGGGCTGGAGCAGGACAGCATGAGCGCAATCAGGCTGCTGGCGGCACAGACGCCGGACGCGGCGGCAAAAGATGAAGTGGCGATCCTGCGCAACAGCTTTATCGAGCTGGCGCGCAAAATCACCCAACAGTGGGATCGGCTGGCCGACAGCGATCGCCAGCGCCGGGAGTTTATCGCCAATATTTCGCACGATCTCCGCACGCCGCTGACCTCCCTGCTGGGCTATCTCGAAACCCTGTCGCTCAAATCCGCCACGCTGACGCCGCAGGAGCACCAGCAGTATCTCGCCACCGCGCTGCGTCAGGGGCAAAAAGTCCGGCATCTTTCGCAGCAGCTGTTTGAGCTGGCGCGCCTTGAGCACGGCGGTATTAAACCCCAGCGCGAGCGGTTTGCGATGGCGGAGCTGATTTCCGACGTGGCGCAGAAGTTTGAGCTCACCGCCCGCACGCGAGAGGTCAATCTGCATATTGACGTGCCGGGGCCGCTGCCGTTGATTAACGCCGATGTGTCGATGATCGAACGCGTGGTGACCAACCTGCTGGATAACGCGATGCGCCATACGCCTGGCGGCGGAGAAATTCGCCTGGCGGTGTGGCAGGAAAATGAACAGCTGCAGGTTGAAGTATCCGACAGCGGAACGGGCGTGGATGCCTCGCTGCGCGACGATCTGTTCCAGCGGCCGTCGGCGCTCAACACCCAGGCGTCGAGAGAGAATCGCGGCGGGTTAGGGCTGCTGATTGTGAAACGGATGCTGGAGCTGCACGGGGGCGGGATCAGGCTAATGGAGTCGGTGAGCGGGGCACGGTTCAGGTTCTTTGTGCCGCTTTGAGAAATTGCCGGGTGTCGGCTTCGCCTTACCCGGCCTACAGATTACCACCCCCGTAGGCCGAGCCACCCGGCAAAAGGCTTATTGCGGGAACCACTGCTCGCTGATTTTCTGATACGTCCCGTCCGCTTTAATCGCCTTCAGCGCGCCGTTCAGTTTTTCCAGCAGGGCTTTGTTATCCGGACGTACCGCGATGCCCAGACCCGTGCCGAAGTACTGCGGATCGGTCACTTTTTCCGTTGCGGTGCCCAGCTGCGGGTTGGTTTTCAGCCATTCGTTCACCACGGCGGTGTCGCCGAAGACGCCGTCGATACGGCCATTTTTCAGGTCGATAATCGCGTTCTGGTAGCTGTCATAGGCCACGGTTTTCACTTCCGGGTGTTTGTCCTGGAGGTATTTCTGGTGCGTGGTGCCGTTTTCCATCCCGATGCGTTTGCCTTTCAGCTGATCGAAAGAGGTATAAGCGCCTTTTTTCGCAATCACCACCGCCGAGTTGGCGTAGTACGGGTCGGTGAACGCGACCTGCTTGCTGCGCTCGGGCGTGATGTCCATCCCGGAGATAACCGCGTCGTATTTTTTGAACTTCAGCGACGGGATCAGGCTGTCAAAAGCATGGTTAGTAAAGGTGCAGTCGGCCTGCATCTGTTTGCACAGCGCTTTCGCCAGATCGATATCGAAACCAACGATCTGGTTGCTGGCATCCAGCGATTCAAACGGCGGATAGGTGGCGGATACGCCAAAATTGATTTTATCCGCAGCGGATGCGTCAGCGGCGAAGGTGGCGAGTAATGCGGCCAGAACTAACTTTTTCATTGTAATGCTCCCGTCTGTCTTATTGATGTGCCGTGTCTGCGGCCTGGATGTACAATGCCAGTTAATGAATTTGTATGCAATAAAAATGATTAAATATCATGTTTACCACAAAAAAAAGCGGATAAACCATCAGGTTACCCGCTCTATGAATACCGTTTTATGCATTCGCGTGGTTAATTTCTGCGCTCAAACGCTAATGCTCTACGCTCGATCAGGCGCATCATCAGCGTCAGCAGACCGTTCACCACCAGATAGACCACGCCTGCCGCACCGAACACCATCACGTCATAGGTGCGTCCGTACAGCAGCTGTCCGTGACCCATCACCTCCATCAGTGTGATGGTGTAGGCCAGCGACGTACTTTTGAACACCAGCACCACTTCGTTGGAATAGGAGGAGAGCGCGCGCTTAAAGGCGTACGGCAGCAGGATCGCCAGCGTGTCTTTTTTGCTCATGCCCAGCGCCCCGCAGGACTGCCACTGGCCTTCCGGGATGGCACGGATCGCCCCGTAGAACAGCTGGGTGGTATAGGCCGCGCTGTTCAGCGAAAGGGCAATCAGGGCACACAGCCACGGCTCAGAGAGCAGATGCCAGATAACCGGATACTCCTGCAGCGACGGGAACTGGCCCGGGCCGTAGTAAATCAGGAAGATTTGCACCAGCAGCGGCGTACCGGTGAACAGGGTGATGTAGCCGCGCACAATCCACACCAGCACCGGCGTTTTCAGCGTCAGGATGATGGTGAAGATGAGCGCCAGGATCAGCGCCACGATAATGGACGCCACGGTCAGCGTCAGGCTGGTGTGCAGCCCTTTCATCAACTCGGGAAAGTATTCAAGCATCAGCCTGGTCTCCGTTCAAAGCGCGTCGCTCGCAGGTCAATACGCTTGAGGATGTACTGACTGAGCAACGTGATCACCAGGTAGATCGCCGCCGCCACAATGTACCAGGTAAAGGGCTCCTGGGTACGGGTGGCGATGCTTTTGGTTTGCAGCATCAAATCGTTAACGCTTATCAGGCTCACCAGCGCGGTATCTTTCAGCAGCACCAGCCACTGATTGCCGAGCCCCGGCAGGGCATGACGCCACATCTGCGGCATCACCAGACGGAAGAAGATGGCTGACTTCGACAGGCCTAACGCCTGACCCGACTCCCACTGACCCTGCGGCACGGCTTTCAGCGCACCGCGCAGAGTTTGCGACGCGTACGCGGAGTAGAGCAGGGAGAGGGCAATCACGCCGCACAGGAACGGGCTGACGTCGAAGTTTTCAATCTGCATCTGCACCGGGATCTGCGCAAAGCCAAGATTGAGGGTGAAGCCGTCAGACAGCGTGAGCAGCAGCTGCGAGGAGCCGAAATAGATAAACAGGACCACCAGAATTTCCGGTAGCCCGCGCAGCACGGTGACCAGCGCGGAGCCTGTCCAGGCGACGGGGAACCATTTCGCGGATTCCCACACCGCAAAGAACATCGCCAGCACGAGGCCGATAATCAGTGCGCAAACGGCAAGGCCGACGGTCATCCCGGCGGCGCTTGCTAAAGGAAAAATTTCATTCATCAGGAATTACTTCTGGAACCATTTTTTGTAGATGGTTTCGTAGGTGCCGTCTTTCTTCACTTTTTCCAGCGCAGCGTTGAATTTCTGCTGCAGCTCAGTGTTGCCCTGACGAACGGCAATCCCCAGACCGGTACCGAAGTAATCCTTATCGGTAACTTTGTCGCCCACTGGCGCCAGCTTATCGTTGGCTTTCAGCCACTCGGTCACCACCGCGGTATCACCGAAAACGCCGTCGATACGGCCATTTTGCAGATCCAGCTTCGCGTTCTGGTAGCTGTCATACGGAACGGTGGTGATTTCCGGATGCTTATCCATGATGAATTTCTGGTGCGTGGTGCCGTTCTGCACGCCAACTTTTTTGCCTTTCAGCTGATCGACAGAGGTGAATTTACCTTTCTGACCAATGAACAGGGCGGAGTTGTCGTAGTAAGGGGTAGTGAACAGCACCTGCTTTTCACGCTCTGGGGTGATATCCATACCGGCCATCACGGCGTCGATACGGCGGAACTTCAGGCTTGGGATCAGGCTGTCGAACGCCTGGTTGCTGAAGGTGCAGGTCGCGTCGATCTCTTTACACAGGGCGTTAGCCAGGTCAACGTCGAAGCCCACAATTTTGTTGTTCGCATCAATGGACTCAAACGGAGGGTAAGAGGCTTCCGTGGCGAAACGAATGGTCTGGGCTGCGGTAGCGGAAAGGGTAACGCCAGCAAGCAGCACGGCAAGTAATACTTTTTTCATTATATTTCCCCTGACACAATCAATGAGATAAATAGTTTTTGAAGGCATCGGTTTGCGGGTTAGCGAAGCAGCTCGCATCACCTTGCTCAACGATATACCCATTTTCCATGTAGACCACACGGCTGGCGGTTTTACGCGCCACTTCCACTTCGTGGGTGACGATAACCTGCGTAATATTGGTTTCCGCCAGCTCGCGAATGATGCTCACGATTTGGGCGGTGATTTCCGGATCCAGCGCTGCGGTAGGTTCATCAAACAGCAGCACCGCGGGTTCCATCATCAGCGCGCGGGCAATGGCCACGCGCTGCTGCTGACCACCGGACAGGTGCAGCGGGTAGCGGTCGCTGTAGGGCTTAAGGCGCAGACGGTCCAGCAGCTTTTCGGCACGGGCGATCGCCTGCTCCTTGCTTAACCCCAGCACGCGGCACGGGGCTTCAATCAGGTTCTGCAGCACGGTGAGGTGCGGCCAGAGATTGTATTGCTGGAAGACCATGCCGACGTTTTGACGCAGTTCGCGAATCGCTTTATCAGACGGCGTCTTCGCGAAATCAAAATGGTTACCGGCAATCGCCAGCGTACCTGAGCGGGGCATTTCAAGCAGATTAAGGACGCGGAGAAGGGAGCTTTTGCCTGCACCGCTTGGGCCAAGCAAAACCAGCGTTTCGCCTTCCGGGCAGTTCAGCGTGATGTCAAACAGCGCCTGGTGTGCGCCGTAGAAGCAGTTAATGCCGTTTAGTTTAATACTCATCGGGGCAGTCTTTACTCATCCAGGCAATCTATAGCAATTGAGGCCGCAGATAGTACCGTTGACAGAATAGTTATGCAATATTTCTGCGTTAAAAGTTAAATATAACCCGTATTTCCTCTTAAACATAGCACAAAATAGCGAACCGCAAGGTCGGCGAGTATAAATGTCGGCATTCCGCAAGAAATGCCGGACATTTTACGGGGGTAACATTTTTATCACTGATGAATCAGCGGTTCTCAATCGACTGGCGAAGCGTGCCTGCCGGGGCATGAACGCTGCCGCCAACGTAGCGCACATCGTCTACCGCCCAGCACTGTCCTTCACGGATCATCAGCACTTCATCCTGCCAGGTTTGGGTTCCCTGCGTCAGCTTCACGCGCAGCGGAATATTGCGGGCATCGGTATTCGGGATGGTTGACGCGCTCGCCACTTCGGCGCTGTCCGGCAGCGTGGTGCGGCTGGAGAACGGATCGGATTTCAGCAGGGCGTTATGCTGTGGATCGCGGGTGGCATCGTTAAGCAATTTTGCCAGGCCATCGCTCAGATACGGGCGCAGGCCGGTGAGATCGTTGCTGCGGTGCTGAATGCGATAATCATAGAACTGCTGCGCCACGGTGTCCGGGCCGCCCTCAATGCAGGGGCCGCTGCGGGTACCGATATCCTTAAAGGCAGGCGTGACCGTGGTGGTACAGGCGCTGAGCACCAGCGCGCAGGGCACGAAAAGCGTTAAAGCTGAATAGCGCATGTTGATTTCCTTATTTATTAACTATCCTTTCAATCATAGCGTAACGAACCGATAATGCTGTGCCTAAGGCATTGAACGCTAAAGAAGGAGAGAAACCATGCAGTTTTCAACAACGCCAACCCTGGAAGGGCAGACAATTACCGAGTACTGCGGCGTGGTCACCGGTGAAGCGATTCTCGGCGCCAATATCTTCCGTGACTTTTTTGCCGGTATCCGCGATATCGTAGGTGGCCGCTCGGGTGCATACGAAAAAGAGCTGCGCAAAGCGCGCGAAATCGCCTTCAAAGAGCTTGGCGAGCAGGCGGAAGCCCTCGGCGCGGATGCGGTCGTGGGGATTGATATCGACTACGAAACGGTCGGGAAAGATGCCAGCATGCTGATGGTGAGCGTAAGCGGTACGGCGGTGAAAACTCTCCGATGAGGCGTTCGTTTGCAACACTCCTGCTGGCGCTGCTGCTGGCAGGGTGTGCCGCCGAAAAAGGGATCATCGACAAAGGCGCCTACGAGCTGGATACGCGTCATCAGGCGCAGGCGGCTTACCCGCGCATCAAGGTGCTGGTTATCCACTACACCGCGGATGATTTTGACAGCTCGCTGGCCACGCTGACGGATAAGAACGTCAGCTCTCACTATTTGATCCCGGCTAAACCCCCGGCACCGGACGGTAAGCCGCGCATCTGGCAGCTGGTACCCGAAAGCGAACTGGCCTGGCATGCGGGCATCAGCTTCTGGCGCGGCACCAACCGCATCAATGATACGTCTGTCGGCATTGAGCTGGAGAACCGTGGCTGGCAAAAAACGTCGGGCGTTAAGCATTTTACGCCGTTTGAGCCTGCGCAAATTGCGGCGCTGGTGCCGCTCGCCAAAGACATTATTACCCGCTACAACATCAGACCTGAAAATGTGGTGGCCCATTCGGACATCGCGCCGCAGCGTAAAGACGATCCAGGCCCGCTGTTCCCGTGGCAGGCGCTCGCCAGGCAGGGAATTGGCGCATGGCCCGACCCGGCGCGTGTCGAGTTTTACCTGAACGGCAAGCCGCGCGATGAGCTCGTGGAGCAGAAGGTGCTGCTCGATCTGCTCGCGCGCTACGGCTATGAGGTGACCGATAACATGACGAACGCACAGCAGAAGCGTGTGATCGTCGCGTTTCAGATGCATTTTCGCCCGGCGCGCTGGGACGGCGTGGCCGATCGCGAAACGCTGGCTATCGCGGAGGCGCTGTTAGAGCGCTACGGACAGGGGTAATCCTTCGGGTTACCCGACTCCACTTTTAGATGATCTCCTTTTGGACTTTTTTTTAATCACATTCACGGTGCAAATGTTTTATAGTTTCCTCAGTCGAAATTACTCGCAAACGTGGTTGACAATATATCAGCACGGCAAATAAGAAATACGGATGTGCTAACACCTTAGCTTTACTTTACATTTGTTAAATGGACTACGCATTTATGCGCTGTGATTGCACACGTTCACCTTTTTCAATTTACTATTAATAGGTATAACTATGTTAAGTATCTACAGTAAAAATAGCCGTCCACAAGCAGAACTTGACGCCCTTATTGCGGCAACTGAAGGTTTTGAAGAAAGAACCTTACGCAAATGGCAGCGTATTAGTACCGAGAACAACGAAGATATTCATTTTATCGTTAGCGGTGAAGTTGAATTCCGCCGCGAGTCGGATGAACTGTGTATGTTCACCTTACAGGATAAATGTATTTTTGGTCTCTCCTCTATTTATTACAACTCAACGCATATGTACGGCCTGGTTCGTGCCACTACCGTAGTGCGCACCATTAAAAAAGATGACTTTGTCCGTCTGATAAGCGAGAAAAACCTGTGGGAAGCCTTGAGTAAAGTTCTCTCCTGGTACGTTTGTCTGCTCAGCAAGCGTGACGAAGTGCTGGTAGCCCGCAGCGCGTACTCGATTGTTCGCGAGTTCTTGCTGGAAATTAACGAACTGATTGTGCACCATCAGCGCGATATCAATATTTACGACTATATTCAGGAATATACCAGCCTGGCCCGGAGTACCATTATTAAAATTCTCGCCGACCTGAAAAAAGGTAATTATATTCAGGTTAATAAAGGCCGTCTTATGCATTTGTCAGCACTGCCGGAGAAGTATTAATTGCTTTTTGCTCCTTTTTAACTGAAAGGGGGACTATCTTTCCGTAAATTATTTGCCTGCGTTCCTGTTGTGGTTTCATCCACTGGGGGCGCGGGCATTTTTCCCTGCGAATAATCTTTTTCCTGCTCTTTTAACGCCTTCATCAATAATGCCTTGATCGCCCCGTCATCAACTGTCTGACCGGGATTATCCCGTTCGGGGATAGCAGAATTGTTCACTTCTGTCCCTGGCAATGTATCCCGGGAAATATCATGCGGCATTTCACCGTCGGGCGCCTGCTGCCAGTCGGCATCGCCGCTATCAATGGGCATCTCCTGCAGCGGCGGAATCTCTTTTGACACCGGTTCTTGCTTTTGTTCAGGCTGCGGGAACGGTTTACTGACATAGACATAATGCATATCCGATAGCTTCGTTTCTGGCTTAACGACGCTTGCTTTTATTGGTTCAGGTACCGGATGGCGCAGATCCCAGTAAAGATGAGCGTAGAGTCCCGCAGCGATCGCCATCACTATTCCCACCACCCAGATCAGGGTGGCACAGACCACTTTTTTCAGCGAGGGGCGCCGGTAAGAAAACCAGACCGGTGCGTTCAGGGTATAGCTGCGCTGGGCAGCCAGAGTAATCGTCGACATTATGAATGCATCTCCTGCGCGGTGGGGGTCGCAGATGTATTTGTGGGCTGAATAAGTACGCTTGGCGTAGTCCTGGTTTCACGCATTAACTGCATCAATGTATCTTCACCCGCAATCCCGTCCACATGCAGATGCATTTTCTGCTGAAACTCGCGGGTGCGTTGCATCAGTTCGGCCGTCCACGCCTTTGCGTGGGTTTCGGGCAGATTCAGCGCCAGGCTTAGCTGCTGATCCATCCAGCCCAGATCTTTGGCGCTGCTTTCGGCGCTCACGGCATCTTTCCCCTGCGGCGTAAGGCGGTGCAACTGGGTGTAATTGCCCGTTGCATGCTGGTTAAACCAGCTGCGGCTAACCTGCCAGGTGCGATTATTCATCAGCAGATCCAGCGAGTTATCATCTACTCTGGCCACCACGGCATAGTTCAGGTGATCGCCTGTTTTGATCTCGCCGATCCACGGATAACCCTCTTTTGCCAGCTCTTCGACCGGAGCGCTTCCCTCCTTACACATCAGGTTGACCCGCCCGGCGTTCTGACAGAGCGCCTCTTCCATCGTGGCGTCATAGCCCCACATGGTATAGAGCTGGTGCATCGCATCGGGCTTATTCACCACTTCATTATCAATAACCGGCACCGCTGGGGCGTCGGTTTTTGGCGCCTGCGGTTTCCAGCTGGCCATCACGGGCAGCTGTACCGGCAGTCTGGCGGTAATGGTGGGCATCAATGCCCAGCCGCAGGCGGCAAACAGCACGGAGGCAAAAAGGCCCATAACGGCAAGGCGTTTACCCTTCGGTTTCGCCGGCAGAACTTCTCCTGCGGCGAGGCGCAGATGGCGCGGCGATACCTGCGCTGAACGCTCGGTCCAGGCGGCCAGCATCGCAAGGTGCGCCAGCTCGTTAATTTTGCCTGTCTGTCCTTTGGTCAGAACATGCATCTTGCGCACGCGGGCCCGGGTGAACGGCGTCGCGTCGCTGCCATGCGCTTCACACTGGGCCTGAACATAGCTCAGGGACTCGCGGCCGGTCAGGGGCCGGAGCGTGTGATGCGTATGAAGATATTCACGTAACCCGGACTGCTGGAGTGGGGCTTCCTGGTCGGCCGATCCCATCAGCACAACCGACAGAGGCACATCCAGCTCCTGCGCGCGGGTTAACAACATGGACAGTGCATCATGGCAATTCGCTTTCATCGACTGAATATGCGAAATGACCAGCACTTTACGTGTGGTTTTGCTGGACAGCATCTCGTCCTGCCACTGACGCAGCACGGTATCAATAGCCTGGATCCGGGTTTTGCTCTCTTTAGTGGTGGCGTTGAGTTTATAGAGCAGACCGCTGGCGCTGAGTTTCGGGAAGGCGTTAATGGCAAGAAGCGTGCCGTCATGCTTTTTCAGCGCATCGCAAAACTGCGAGGCGAGATAGCTGTCGTCGCTAAAGAGCGCAGTGACGCCTGTTGTCTGGCACTTCTCTTTCAGCAAACCGAACACATCCTGATGATATGGAACAAAAAAATCACCAGGCACTCGGGTGATAGCCCGGAAAGGCTGGGTAGTGAAATTAAAATGGCGCATATACATAGCGTATTACCGTCTCTTTCATTCTTAACAAGGAGCCGGAAAAGTAAAGGAGATAGGCGGAAGGGGCAATTTAAATGCAGGATAAAAATATTCTGTCTGCGCTCCTATCATAGGTTTATTTAACGATCAATATTTTTCTAAATTATTGTTAGCGGAAGTGTGAATGGGCGGGAGCGAGGAAACACATTAGTATTTACATCACTCACTCATACAGCCCTGTGCTGTGAATTACTGACTGGCAGAAAGGCTCGTTAAAAAATGCGGATGTCATTTGTTACTCAATTGATTATGCCCTGCGTCATGTTTGTGCTGCTTATTTTCTGCGGCCAGCAAGGGTATATGGTTTATAAAGATTATAAAAAAGTGACGAACAGGTTGTCTGATTCAAAAAAGAATATGCACAAAAAAAGTCACGATGAAACTCAGTTTGTACTTTTTTCTCCGGCGGTGATGCCAGCGAAACAGCCAGCGGCGGTGAAAAAGCCGCTCAGTGCGGAAATCGAAGGTATTCTCAGCAGCGATGATGCCTGGCTGTCCTTTGCGGTGATAAAAACCCCCGCCGGACAAAAGAGCTATCGCGAGGGCGAAATGCTCGCTGGTTTTGACAATGCTTATATTGCCGAAATTCATCCTGATAATGTGGTGGTGAATTATGAAGGCGCACCGCAGGTTATTTCACTTAAAAAACAAGACTATTTCAAAGGCGGCGTTGACAGCGCCCCGGTAACCAAATCGAAGAAAGATGCAGGGCTGGATAATCTGCATCTGGATGATTATCTGGTGTTAAAGCCATTAATCGAAAAAGGCCAGCTGGAAGGCTACAACATTAATCCACGCAATGCGTCGCCTTTCTACAGCCATGCTGGCCTGGAAAAAGGTGATGTGGTGGTAAAAGTTGACGATGTGGATATGACTAAAGAGGCGCAGGCAAAAGAGCTCGTTGCCCGCTGGTCAAAAATGAAAGAGGCGGATGTCGTTATTCGGCGTCACGCTCACCTTGAAAATATTCGGGTCAATGTTCTAAACAATTAATAAGTGTACAGACATGAAGAAATT
This sequence comes from Enterobacter sp. 3U4, assembly GCF_057224565.1. NCBI lineage: Bacteria > Pseudomonadati > Pseudomonadota > Gammaproteobacteria > Enterobacterales > Enterobacteriaceae > Enterobacter > Enterobacter sp. 3U4. The sequence goes on along the minus strand of NZ_CP136665.1, from coordinate 2,455,410 downwards.
TCCATGGGCGTGCGTAGCGCTAACCGCATTGTCGTTATATTCTGGTTCGCTGTTCGCGGCGAACTTTAGCGCCAGTTTTAAAAATACCGATGTCCGCGAATTTATCGATACCGTCGGGCGTAACCTCAATAAAACCATTCTGGTCGATCCTTCCGTTCAGGGAACGGTGTCGGTTCGCACCTACAACGTACTGACGGAAGATGAATATTACCAGTTCTTCCTGAGCGTGCTGGATCTCTATGGTCTGTCGGTGATTCCGATGGATAACGGGATGGTGAAAGTCGTGCGCTCTTCGGTGGCGCGCATGTCGGGCGCACCGATTGCCGACAGCAAAAACCCTGGCAAAGGCGACGAAGTCATCACCCGCGTGGTGCGAATGGAGAACGTCCCGGTACGTGAGCTGGCCCCCCTGTTGCGTCAGCTGAACGACGCCTCCGGCATCGGCAACGTGGTCCATTTTGAACCGTCAAACGTGCTGCTGTTAACCGGCAAAGCCTCGGTGGTTAACCGTCTGGTGGATCTGGTGCAGCGTGTGGACCAAAGCGGCGTCCAGCGCCGTGAAATCGTGCCACTGCGTTTTGCCTCGGCCAAAGCGCTTTCTGACATGTTGAACAACCTCAACAACGAAGAGCAGAAAGGTCAAAACGCCCCGCAGCTGGCGACCAAAGTGGTCGCCGACGATGAAACCAACAGCCTGGTAATCAGCGGCAGCCCGGACGCGCGTCAGCGCACCCGAATGCTGATCTCCCAGCTCGATCGCGAGCAGAACAACGAGGGCAACACCCGCGTCTTCTACCTGAAATACGCCAACGCCAGCAAAGTGGTGCCGGTGCTGACGGGGATCGGCGAGCAATTGAAGGATAAAGTTGGCGGTGGCAAGAGCAAAGCCGCGCCGATGGCAGGCGATCTGAATATTTCCGCCGATGAGTCTACCAATTCGCTGGTGATCACCGCCCAGCCAAACGTCATGAATTCGCTGGAGAAAGTGATCGACAAGCTGGATATTCGCCGTCCGCAGGTACTGGTGGAGGCGATCATCGCCGAAGTTCAGGACGGTAACGGTCTGGATCTGGGCGTGCAGTGGACAAGTAAGCACGGTGGGGTTCAGTTTGGTTCTACCGGTCTGCCGATTAGCCAGATCAAGAAGTCAAAAGTCATTGGCAGCTATACGGGCCTGGCGACCGGTTTCTTTAACGGCGACTTTGGCGCGCTGATGACGGCGTTGTCCACTAACGGCAAAAACGACATTCTGTCGACACCGAGCGTGGTGACGCTGGATAACAAAGAGGCGTCGTTCAACGTCGGTCAGGATGTACCAGTACTCTCCGGTTCACAGACCACCAGCGGCGATAACGTCTTTAACTCGGTGGAACGTAAAACCGTCGGTACGAAGCTGAAAATCGTACCGCAGATCAACGATGGCGACATGATCCATCTGAAGATCGAACAGGAAGTTTCCAGCGTTGATAACAACTCGACGGCCGATGCCAGCCTGGGCCCAACGTTCAACACCCGCACCATCAACAACGAAGTGATGGTCCACAGCGGGCAGACGGTGGTGTTGGGTGGTTTGATGGAAAACGTCACCAAACAGTCGGTCTCTAAAGTGCCGCTGTTGGGCGATATTCCGGTGGTAGGCCAGTTGTTCCGCTATACCTCCCAGGACAGCGCCAAACGTAACCTGATGGTGTTTATCCACACTACCGTACTGCGCGACGATGACAACTACAGCGCGACGTCGAAAGAGAAATACGATCAGATCCAGGCGCGTCAGCAGCAGCGTATGGAAGAGCACAAGCTGGGCATCGTAGAGAATTCTGATTCACCGATACTGCCAGCCTATCCGTCCCAGAGCCGCGCCGCGCCGGTAAGCGCCAGTGCGCCGGTGTCGTCCCGCAACCCGTTTAAAGAATAAGGCGCAAGCGACATGACCGAGATGAGTAATGCGCTCTGTACCAGCACCTGGGCGAAAGAGAACGGGGTACTGTTCTATAACGACGAGGTTTATATCCGCGAGGATGCGCAGGCGTATGCTCTGCTGGAGATGCGCCGCGTGCTGGGGCGCTCCTATGCCCCGACGATCCTGACGGCGGAAGCGTTTGACGAACTGCTGACCAACATCTGGCAGCAGAACAGCGGCGTCTCGCAGCAGCTGGTGGACGACATGGACGCCGATATTGACCTGATGGCGTTAACCGAGGAGATCCCTGACAACGAAGATCTGCTCGATAATGACGAGAACTCGCCGGTGATCCGCCTGATCAACGCCATTATGGGCGAAGCGGTGAAAGAGGGGGCTTCCGATATCCATATCGAGACCTTCGAGCGCACCCTGAGCATTCGTTTTCGCGTTGACGGCGTGCTGCGTCCGGTGCTGCAGCCGGCGCGCAAGCTCGCGCCGCTGCTGGTGTCGCGTATCAAGGTGATGTCCAAACTGGACATCGCCGAAAAACGTCTCCCCCAGGACGGTCGTATATCTCTGCGCATTGGTCGTAAGGCCATTGACGTGCGTGTCTCTACTATTCCGTCTCAGTACGGCGAACGCGTGGTAATGCGTCTGCTGGACAAAAGCAACCTTAAGCCGGACATCAACAAGCTCGGTCTGATTGACGAAGAGCTGGTGAAGCTAAAGGGACTGATTGAACGTCCGCACGGCATCATCCTGGTGACCGGCCCGACCGGTTCGGGGAAAAGTACCACCCTGTACGCGCTGCTGTCGGCGCTTAACGGTCATGAACGCAACATTCTGACCGTGGAAGATCCGATCGAGTATGAACTGGAAGGCGTAGGGCAGACCCAGGTCAACCCGCGTGTGGATATGACCTTTTCACGCGGGCTGCGCGCCATTCTGCGCCAGGACCCGGACGTGGTGATGATCGGGGAAATTCGTGACGGCGAAACCGCGCAAATCGCGGTACAGGCCTCGCTCACCGGTCACCTGGTGATGTCCACGCTGCACACCAACAGTGCCGCGGGCGCCATTACCCGTCTGCGTGATATGGGGCTGGAGTCATTTTTAATTGGTTCGTCGCTGCTTGGCGTCATTGCCCAGCGTCTGGTGCGTCGGCTGTGTCCGCACTGTCGCACGACCAGTCCGCTGGATGACAATGAGAAAGCGCTGTTCACCTTTATGGAAACGCCGCCGAAAGCGATTTATCGCGCCGTGGGCTGTGAACAGTGTCGCCAGAGCGGCTACCAGGGACGCGCAGGCATCCATGAATTTCTGGTGGTCGACAGCGCCATGCGCCGTGCGATCCATGAAGATAAAGATGAAATGTCCATCGAAACGCAGCTTTTCAAAGAGGCCTACAGCCTGCGTGAAAACGGCCTGCTGAAGGTGATCTCCGGCGTGACCTCGCTGGAAGAGGTGATGCGCGTCACCGCCGAACGCGGAGGGGATGCGTAATGGCCTGGTATGCGTGGTCCGCGAAGGACGCCGCGGGGAAAACCCAGCGCGGCACCCTGCAGGCCGAAGGGCCAAAGCAGGTACGCCAGATGCTGCGCGAACAGAAGCTGATGCCGGTGAACATTGCGCCGACCAGCGATCCGGCGGCGGGAAAAAACGCCCGTAAAGGGGCAAAACTGTCGATTCCGGTGCTGTCGATGTTTACCCGACAGCTTGCGACGCTGGTTAATGCCGCGCTGCCGCTGGAGAGTGCGCTGAAAGCGATTGCGAAGCAGACGGAAGATAAAACCCTGGCGGCGATGGTGACCGAGATCCGCGACAAGATTGTGGAAGGTCACACGCTGTTCGACGCCTTCAGCCAGTTTCCGCGCAGCTTCGACAAGCTCTACTGCACCCTGGTCATGGCCGGTGAAAAAACCGGTCATCTCGGTGGCGTACTGGAAAAGCTCGCCGAGTACAACGAGCAGCGCCAGAAGATGAAAAGCAAGCTCACCCAGGCGATGGTCTACCCCATCACCCTGACGGTGGTGGCGATTGCGGTGATCTCCATTCTGCTGGTCGCCGTGGTGCCGCAGGTCATCGACCAGTTCACCCACATGAAACAAGAGCTGCCGGTGACTACCCGCACGCTGATTGCGGTGAGCGACTTTTTACAGGCCTGGGGCATCGTTATCGCCTGCGGCCTGTTCGGGGCATCAGCGAGCTTTAAATTTTGGATAAAAATAGAAAAGAACCGATTTGTTTATCATCGGTGGCTGTTGCTAAAGTCACCGCTGAAAAAACTGGTCTGCGCCATCAACAGCGCGCGCTACATCCGTACGCTGAGTATTTTGCAGGCCAGCAGCGTTCCGTTGCTGGAGGGGATGTACATCGCAATGGACGGGATTGAAAACCTCTATGCCCGTCAGGTGCTTGAGCAGGCGGCGGACACCGTGCGTCAGGGGGCATCCCTCTACAACGCGCTGGAACAGGCGAGAATTTTCCCACCCACCATGCTCTACATGGTGGCCTCCGGGGAGGAGAGCGGCGAGCTGGGCTCGTTGATGGATCGTGCGGCGGAAAACCAGGAATCTGCATTACAGCATCGAATTACTTTAACGCTGTCGGTATTTGAACCGGCACTGGTAGTAACTATGGCGACCGTTGTTTTATTTATCGTTCTTTCAATATTACAACCGCTTCTTCAACTTAATAATATGGTGGGTTAATCATGTCTTTGAAAAAAAATAGCCTGAAGCGTCAGGCGGGATTCACGCTGCTCGAATTAATGGTGGTTATCGTTATTCTCGGTGTGCTGGCCAGTATGGTCGTACCTAATTTAATGGGCAATAAAGAAAAAGCCGATATTCAGAAAGCGACCAGCGATATTGTGGCGCTGGAAGGTTCGCTGGATATGTACAAACTGGATAACCATCGCTACCCGACCACCGAGCAGGGGTTGCAGGCGCTGGTGACCAAACCTGAAATTGCACCCATTCCGAAAGGCTACCGTGACGACGGCTATATTCGCCGCCTGCCGCAGGATCCATGGGGCAATGACTATATTCTGGTCAGCCCGGGTGAGCATGGCGCTGTCGATATTTTCTCAGCCGGTCCGGATGCAGAAGCTAATACTGCTGACGATATCAGCAACTGGTCTTTTGATAAAAAAGATAAGTAATGAATAAGCAACGTGGATTTACCCTGCTGGAAATTATCGTGGCGCTGGTGATATTCGCCCTGAGCGCCATGATGGTGGTCACTACCATTCCATCACGCAGCGGCGCAGATACATTTGGTCAGCAGCTAAAATCCCTCGTTGAATATGGTTCTGACCGTGCGGTAATGGACGGAAATATCGTCGGGCTGGTGATGACCTCGTCAGAATTTGAACTGGTGACACAGGTTGGAAATAACGGCGAACGCCACTGGGCACCGTTAAAGTCGGGGCGGATCGCCACCCGCGGCGAGTTTCCTGAGGAGATGCATGTCTCCCTCTCATCGCGAACGCTGGCGGCCACGCTGGACGATGAGCCGCAAATCATTTTTTTGCCGGACGGCGAGCTTAGCCGCTTCACGCTCAGCCTCGAAAGCCTGGATAAAAAGCAGCGCTTTCACGTGACGTCACAGGGTTCTGTTCCCGTGGTGGTGGAAAACGATGACTAAACGCAAAACCAAAGAGCAGGGGATGACCCTGCTGGAAGTGATGGTGGCGCTGGTGATTTTCTCCACCGCGGCGCTAGCGCTGATGAACTCCGTCACCCTGAACGTGCGCTTTACCCACAGCCTGTCGGAAACACTGCAGGCGGGCTGGGTGGCGGAAAATCAACTGGCGCAAGCGCAGCTGGCTCAGACCGATTTCCCGGATGTCGAGCAGGTGGGTACCGAAACCATGGGCGGACAAACCTGGACATGGCATATCCAGCGGGTGAAAACCGCCGAAAATACCTTTGTCGATGAGGTACGGGTTTACAGCGAAGGAAGCGATGCGCAACCGGTGGTGGCGCTTCAGCTCGCCGAACCGGAGGTAAATCGTGAGTAAGGTGCAGCGTCAGCAGGGCTTTACCCTGCTGGAAATTATGATTGCGCTGGCTATCTTCGCGGTGATCAGCATTCTCGCCTGGCAAATTCTCGACGGCGCGATGCGCACCTCGACGGCCAGCGACGAGGCGGCGACAAAAGTGACGGCGCTTCAGCGCACGTACAACCTCCTCTCGCGTGACTTTTATCAGCAACAGGCGCGCGCGCCGCGCAACAGCGGCGAGGTGTTCGTCCAGCAGCAGAATGGGGTGGAAATGACAACCCTGAACGGCATCAGCGGTCAGGTGCAGCTGGAGCGGGTGCGCTGGATCTTAAAGGACAAGCGCCTGTGGCGCAGCGTCTGGGCTGCTATCGACGGTCCTCCCAGCGCGCAGCCGGAAGAAGTGCCGATTCTGAACGACGTGAAAGCGATGAAATGGCGCTTCTGGCACGAAGGCTGGCAGGAGAAATGGACCGACATCGCCCATCAGCCCGATGGCGTTGAGCTAAATCTGACCATGGAAAACGGGGAAACCTGGCGCTGGGTTTTTATCACTCCCGGCGATATGCCTGAGATCCAGACCGCGCCAAAAGAGACGAATGCGGACCCGGCGCAGCCGGCAGCGGAGAATGCGGCCCAGCCCGTAACCACCCCGCAGACCGATACGGCAGTACATTCTGGAGTGAGTTCATGAGCGGCAAAACAGCGCGAAAAGAGCGTGGCGTGGCGCTGCTGGTGGTGCTGATCCTGCTGGTGATGATGTCCGCCCTGGCTGCGAAAATCAGTCAGCAGTTCTGCCGCCACCTGCAAAAAACGCATTATCAGGTCAGCCAGCAGACGCTGCGCTGGGCCATTGCCCGTCAACAGAAGGTGCTGGAAAACGTATTGCAGAAAGCGGCCAGTTCCGAAGGGGCGGGGCTGTCGCCGCGAGGCGACTGGGCGCAGCCGCTGGAAACCCACGGGGAAAATTACACCGTGGTGAGTCAGGTGGAGGATGCCAGGACCTGCTTTAACGTCAATAGCCTGCTGGCCGTTGACGCGGCGCCAGCGGCGCCGGCCGACGCCACTGCGCTGCCGGAAAAACCGGTCAAAGAGCAGATTATCGAACAGCTGCTGACAGAAAGTGGCGTCGGGACGCTGGCGGCAGAAGAGATTTACCAGCAGCTGGTGGATTATCTTGACGCCGACGACGTGACGGCGAAACAGGGCCAGGAGGCCGATGCCTGGGCGAGCGTGACGCCCGCCCGCGGTCCGGCGAATCAAATGATGCGCACCATCAACGAAATCAGACTGCTGCCCGCCTTTCCGCAGGCCGCGTGGCCGAAGGTCAGCAAGCTGATGTGCGCCTTGCCGGATACGGATGGCACCATAAATGTGAATACCTTAACACGCGAACAGGCGCCGCTGCTGGCGGCGGTTTTTACCGGCGTGTTAAGCACGGACGACGCTGCGCGCCTGATCGATTCACGCCCGGAGGAGGGGTGGGAGTCGCTGGAGGCATTCAGCAAAGTGCTGGAGAGCAACTATCCGCAGACCAAAGATATCCTGGCGCAGATTCAGGACAGGGTTGCGGTCAACAGTCGCTATTTTCGGGTGGATACCACCGGCAATACCGATGATTTAACGCTGCGCGTCGTCAGTCAGATTCACGTTGACAGTGAGGCTGGCAAGGTCGTGACCTGGCAACGCCGCTACCGAATGGTTGAATAAGATAAGTAGAAGATAATGAAAAAGGTGCTTTTTATTCGTCCCGATACCCGTGAGGACGGCAAAATCTGGTGGTGTGAATCCGGTAACGATCGGGTGGAATATCTGACGGGCTGGAGCGCACTGAGCGAACTTTCCTGTCACCCGTTTTCTCAGCAGGTGTGCCTGTTGCTGCCGGCGAGCGAGACGATCTTTCGTCATTTTACCCTGCCGAAAAAAGGGCTTTCCGCCCAGACGGCACAGTTCTCGTGGATGGCGGAAGAGACGCTGCTCGGCGAGGTGGATACGCTGCACTGGACGGTGCTGAACAAAAAGGGGCCGGAAGTGGATGCCGTGGCCATCGACGCTGAACGTCTGCTCCACTGGCTTGAGCTGTTCGCTCAGGCGGGGCTCGCGGTGGTCCAGGCGCTGCCGGATGCCTGGCTGCTGCCGGTGAGCGAAGGAGGCACTACGCTGGTGAGCCTGGAGGAGAGCTACTGGCTGCGTTTTTCCCCCGGCAGCGCTGGCGAAGCCGATGCGGTTCTGCTGCCGCTGCTATTAAGTAAATGCCCGGAGGGTGAGGTGCGCTGCTACGGCGATGCGCCGCAGGAGGTACAGGTGGATGAACTGCTGGCGTGGCAGCATCCGCTGGTGCTGATCCAGCCCCAGTGGCAGGGCTCTCGTATCAACATGCTGCACGGGGCGTTTTCCGGGCGCAGCGCCACCGGTCCGCGTTTTCGCCACGCGAAAACGGCCCTCGCGGCGGCAGCGCTGCTTTGCGTCGGTCTGCTGATCGGCCCTCGCGTTGGTATGGCGTTGATGCTCACTCATCAGCAAAGCGAGATCCACCGGGAGATGACCACCGTAGCGCAGCACTATTTCCCGACCCTGCGCCAGACCAGCAACCTGAAATATTACGTCGGGCAGAATATCAGCAAGGCCAAGAAAGGGATCTTCCTGCAGCTCGAAGCGCTGAATCAAATCAGGCAGTCATTGCCGTCTCTGGAGCTCAATAACGTGGAATATGACGAAACGCAAAATCAGCTGACGTTGAATGTGAAATCCATGGATAAACAGGCCCTGCAGGATTTTGTCGCACGTAGCGCCGAAACCTTTGAATTTACGATGCAGCCGATTTCCGGCGAGGCGCCTTATACCGCTATTATTACCGGGAGCTATAAATGAAAACGCAATTAGCCCAGTTAAAAAAACGCTGGCAAAATTACAGTCCACGCGAGCGTAATTTATTTAAACTCTGCGGCGGGGCACTCTGCTGTGCGATGGTTTATTACGGCGCGATGATGCCGCTCGATACTCTGATCAAAAATAACGAGGCCGTGTTATTTAAGCAGAAGCAGACGCTGAACTGGATGCGCCAGGAAATTGATAAAAACCATCTTCAGTCCAGAATAGTCAACACCCCGAACCCGCGCAGCGTGGTGGAAGAAAGTGCCAAAGTCGTGCACGTCGCGTTGACAGACGTGCGTCAGGATGAGCAGTCGCTGACCTTTGATGTCGAGCGCGTCAGCGTTTCTGCCCTGCAAAACTGGCTGCGTGAGATGAACGTCTCTTCCGGTATCCATCTGGAGAAACTCGCGTTAACGCCGGTGGATCGTCAGAGTGACGTGAAAGCGCATATTACGCTGAGCTGGGCGAAAAGCGCATGAACCCGATAATGCTGTTGCAGCAGGCGAATCTGCCGGGTCTGTGCGTAATGAGCGGAGCGCTGGGCGCGATCCTCGGCAGTTTCCTCGGCGTGGTGGCGGAGCGTATTCCGCCGCTGGTTATGGAAGAAGAGGGGGCAGGAAATCTGCTGTTTCCCGCCTCTCACTGCCCGGAATGCCACCACGCCCTGAGCGCGTGGGAAAATATTCCCATCATTAGCTGGTGTGCGCTGCGCGGTCGCTGCCGCCACTGCCATAGCGCGATCCCGCTGCGACTGCTGCTGGTGGAAGTCTGTAGCGCTCTCTTCTTTGCCGCCAGCGCCGCGCTGGCACCGTCGTTTTTGGCGCTGGTCGCGCTGTGGATAATGTGGAGTCTGCTGCTGCCGCTGGTGGTGATCGATGCGCGCCATATGCTGCTGCCGGACTGCCTGACCCAGCCGCTGCTGTGGACGGGGCTGATGTTCCATGCCCTGTTCCGTACGCTACCGCTGACCGATGCTATCTATGGCGCGGTGGCGGGATATCTGTCGCTCTGGCTGGTTTACTGGGCATTCCGCCTGCTGACCGGCCGGGAAGGATTAGGCTATGGTGATTTTAAGCTGCTGGCGGCGCTAGGCGCCTGGTGCGGCTGGCAAGCGCTACCCTCTATTGTGCTGATCGCGGCGCTGGGGGGCATTATCATGCATTGCCTGCTAAAGCCCTTTGAGAATAAAAATAACCTTATTTCCTTTGGCCCCTATATTGCTTTTTCCGGTCTGGTTGTATTTATCGCGAAAATTTCACCTCTCATCTTTTAAATAATGCAGTCAAGTTTTTTTTGAGGTTTTTTCATCGGGGGAATGAAAGGCGAAAATAAATTCCCCAATGTATTCTTCTCAACGCAATAATAAGCAGGTCTTTCGCGAACCAGAAACGTTCACGATTAATTTATCAGTAAATAACGTTTGTCCATGTTAATGGAAAAGCATGGGTATTTAATTTCACAAATCGTATTATCAGGATCAAATAATGAAATTTCTGAAGCCTAAATATCTGGCACTCTTCGTTGCAGCGGCTGCAAGCCCGGTGTTCGCAGCCGTGCCGGGTAAAGCAACTATCGCCAGTGGTAATGATAAATTTGCCATTGTCGAAGTTGATCAGTCTGCTACTGCTTACAACAGCCTCGTCAAAGTCCATGATGGCGCCGATGTTAAAGTGCAGTGGGATGTCTGGAGCGGCGCGGCGCCGACTTCTGCGAAAGTGTTGCTCGACGGCAAAACCGTCTGGACCGGTGCAGGCAGCATGTCCGGCACGGCAACATTTAAAGTGAAGAAAGGCGGTCGCTACCAGGAAACGGTTGAACTCTGCAATGCCAGCGGGTGCAGCACCAGCGCCAGCAAACTGATTATCGTCGCGGATACCGACGGTAGCCATCTGCTGCCACTCAACACCACCATGCAGGAAAATAATAAGACCCTCTCTAAGCACACCGATAAAGTGGTCGGTGCCTATTTCCCTGAGTGGGGCGTTTATGACCGTAAATTCCCGGTGGATAAAATCCCGGCAGCTAACCTTAACCACATTCTGTATGGCTTTATTCCAATCTGCGGCGGCGATGGCATCAACGACAGCCTGAAAACCATCGAAGGTGGTAACAGCTTCGAAGCGCTGAAACGCGCCTGTGCGGGCCGTCAGGACTTCCAGGTGGCGATTCACGACCCGTGGGCGGCACTGCAGGAATCTCGGCCTGGCGTCAGCAGCTGGGACGACCCCTACAAAGGCAACTTCGGCCAGCTGATGGCGATGAAGAAAGCCAATCCAGGGCTGAAAGTACTGCCGTCTATCGGTGGCTGGACCCTCTCAGATCCGTTCTTCAAAATGCATGACAAAGCGATCCGCGATCGCTTCGTGGCTTCCGTGAAAGATTTCCTGAAAACCTGGAAATTCTTCGACGGTGTGGACATCGACTGGGAATTCCCGGGCGGCGGCGGTCAGAACGAAACGCTGGGCAACCCGCAGCAGGATAAAGAGACTTATACCGCACTGATGCGCGAACTGCGCACCATGATGAATGAACTGTCAGCCGAAACCGGCCGTACCTTTGAACTGACCTCAGCAATCGGTTCAGGCAGCGACAAAATTGAAGACGTTGATTACACCACTGCCCAGCAGTACATGGATCATATCTTCCTGATGAGCTACGACTTCTACGGCGGCTGGAGCAACACCGAGCTGGGCCACCAGGCGGCACTGCGCGCGCCGGCGAACAAACCGGATACCAATTACACCACCGAAAACGGCGTGAATGCGCTGCTGGCGCAGGGTGTACAGCCTGGCAAAATTGTCGTGGGGACGGCCATGTATGGTCGCGGCTGGACCGGCGTTCACGGTTACAGCAATAACAACCCGTTCACCGGCACGGCAACGGGCATGGTGAAAGGGACCTGGGAACCGGGCGTGGTTGACTATCGTCAGATCGTTAACGAGTACAAAGGCAAAGCGGGCTGGGAATACAACTATGATGCTACCGCTGAAGCGCCGTATCTGTTTAACAAAACCACCGGCGATCTGATCACCTATGAAGATGCGCGCTCCGCAACGGCGAAAGGTCAGTATGTGCTGGCGAAAAACCTGGGCGGTCTGTTTGCCTGGTCTATCGACTCCGATACCGGAGACATTCTGAACGCGATGAATGAAAGCCTGACAGGCGGCGGCGCTGCGCCGGTTGATCCGGTGGTGACCAACCATGCGCCGGTGGCGACTTCCTTTGACCAGAGCGTAACCGGTCCGGCGACGGTGACCCTGGATGGCTCGGCTTCTACCGATCCGGATGGCGATGCCATCACCTACAAGTGGACGCAGATCTCTGGCCCGTCGGTGACCATCACTAATAGCACCAAAGCGAAAGCGACCTTCAACGTTGCCGCTGTCACCAGTAACCAGACTCTGGCGTTCCGCCTGACGGTCACTGACGCGAAAGGGTTGAGCAGCACCGCTGACGTCCAGGTCGTGAACAAAGCGCCGAAAGCAAACCAGGCGCCGGTTGTGAATCAGATGGAAGCCGTGACGCTGGAAGCGGGCCAGAGCTACTCTCTGCACGCTCAGGCTAACGATCCTGATGGCGACGCGCTGACCTACTCCTGGAGCGTTCCTGCGAATATGCAGGCGACAGGCGCAGACACCGCGAACCTGAACATCACCGCGCCGGACGTGGACGCGGAATCAACTTACACGCTGACCGTGGTGGTAAGCGACGGCAAGTCCAGCGTACAGACTAACGTACAGGTGACGGTAACGCCTAAAGCGGCGGAAACGCCGTCTGACGAAGGTTCTGCCACCAATAGCTGCGATAAGCCTGTTGACGCCAACGCCAGTAAATACGCTGCCTGGAGCGCAAGCAAGGTTTACAACGCGGGCAATACCGTCAGCTTCGACAGCCTGGTCTGGAAAGCAAAATACTGGACTCAGGGCAACCAGCCGGGCTTCGGTGTGGATGCATGGGAGCTGGTAAGTCAGGTGAAATTCAACTGGCGCTCCGACGTGGTCTATAACGGCGGCGACACCACTACCTACAACGGTTACACCTACACCGCAAAATGGTGGACGAAGGGTGATAAACCAGGTAGCAGCGATGTATGGGTGAAAAAAGGCCCTGCGGCTGACTGCAAGTAAGTCACTGCCATAACGATGCGGGTAAGGAACTTGCCCGCCATCACGGTCCACGTCCCGCGACGGACGTGGACCGTAAATCAGGAAACAGAGCAATAAGCGCGTAAGGAGACAATGAAAAAGAGCCGGACTGAAAATGAAAACGTTATTTTTATTGTTGCTGATAATAAGCCATAGCGTCTTTGCCAACTGCTGGGATAAAGCCGCCAGTTATTATCATGTGGATCCTTATCTGTTATATGCCATTGCTAATGTTGAGTCGGGAATGAATCCCAATGCAATTGGACAGAATCATGATGGCACGCGTGATGTCGGCCTGATGCAGATTAACAGTTCACATTTTTCCGAGCTGGAGCAAAAAGGCATTAATGAGTACCGGTTAATTACCGAGCCCTGCACCTCAATTATGGTTGGCGCATCGATATTATCCGGAATGATTAAAGTTTATGGCTATAACTGGGAGGCGGTCGGCGCCTATAACGCGGGGCTGAAAAAAGAGAATTACGCGCAGCGCATGGTCTATGCCCGTAAGGTCTGGAATAAATATCAGAAGTTAAAACGCAGCACCCGTAATCGTTATTATTATTGATTTTTGTTTTTTGAAGAGTACCGACTGGTGTTCTTCATAAAACGAAAACTGCTCCCTGGTTTATTTATTAAATGATTAATAAATAAACCGCGAAACAAATTAACTTTTATTGACCCTTAATATAATTAAGAGGACCATTTATATGAACAAAAGAACATTACTCAGTGTTCTTATCGCGGGCGCATGCGTTGCACCGTTTATGGCTCAGGCAACCCAACTGCAGGCCAGCAGCGAACCTTACACCGTTAAGGCCAGCGATCTGCAGAAGAAAGAGCAGGAGTTAACCAACTTCCCGCTGATGGCTTCAGTGAAGTCAACCATCCGCACGCTGGACAACAGCCTGGTGGAACAAATTGAGCCGGGTAAATCGACAAACCCGGAAAACGTCAAGCGCGTGGAAGGAATTATCAAGGCCAGCGACTGGGAATACCTCTTCCCACTGCGTGCGCCGGAATATACCTACAGCAACTTCCTGAAAGCGGTCGGTAAATTCCCGGCACTGTGCCAGACCTATACCGACGGTCGTAATAGCGATGCCATCTGCCGTAAGTCTCTGGCAACCATGTTCGCGCACTTCGCGCAGGAAACTGGCGGCCACGAGTCCTGGCGTCCGGAAGCCGAGTGGCGTCAGGCGCTGGTATACGTGCGTGAGATGGGCTGGAGCGAAGGTCAGAAGGGCGGCTATAACGGCGAATGTAACCCGGATGTCTGGCAGGGGCAGACCTGGCCGTGCGGTAAAGACAAAGATGGTGATTTCGTTAGCTACTTTGGCCGCGGTGCGAAACAGCTCTCCTATAACTACAACTACGGCCCGTTCTCTGAAGCGATGTACGGCGACGTCCGTGTACTGCTGGAAAAACCTGAGCTGGTGGCTGACACCTGGCTGAACCTTGCTTCCGCGATCTTCTTCTTCGCCTACCCGCAGCCGCCAAAACCGAGCATGCTGCAGGTTATCGACGGCACCTGGCAGCCGAACGCTCACGATAAGGCGAATGGTCTGGTACCGGGCTTCGGCGTGACCACGCAGATCATCAACGGCGGCGTGGAGTGTGGCGGCCCGACCGAGATCGCCCAGTCTCAAAACCGTATCAAATATTACAAAGAGTTTGCTAACTACCTGAAAGTGCCTGTTCCGTCTAACGAAGTGCTGGGCTGCGCCAACATGAAGCAGTTCGACGAAGGCGGTGCCGGCGCGCTGAAGATCTATTGGGAACAGGACTGGGGATGGAGCGCGGATACCCCGTCAGGCCAGACCTACTCTTGCCAGCTGGTGGGCTACCAGACGCCATTCAGCGCCTTTAAAGAGGGTGACTACTCCAAATGCGTGAAGCATTTCTTCAATGTGAACGTGGTGGGTGAAGACGGGACTTCCGACGGCGGCAGCGTCACGCCAGCCCCGACGCCGACCCCTGTCGACCCAGCGGACGAAGGCAACACCACGCCGGTGCCAGACGACAACACCCCGGCTCCGGACGATAATACGCCAGCGCCGGTAAACCATGCGCCGGTAGCAAAAATCGCCGGTCCGGTGGGGGCGGTTGAAGCGGGTAAATCTGTTTCTCTGAACGCGTCTGGCTCAACTGATGAAGACGGTAACCACCTGACTTATACCTGGACGGCTCCAAACGGCCAGACCGTAAGCGGCGAAGATAAAGCAATTATTACCTTCAATGCACCGGAAGTGGCAGCGGCGACGCAGTACCCGATCAACCTTACCGTCAGTGACGGCGAGCTGAGCAGCACCACCACCTATACGCTGAACGTACAGGCTAAGCAGACCAACGGCGGCCAGACCGGGACTTACCCGACGTGGACCTCCAAAACCAAATGGAAAGCAGGCGATATCGTTAACAACCGCGGCCAGCTGTTCCAGTGCAAACCTTATCCGTACAGCGGCTGGTGCAATAACGCGCCATCCTACTACGAGCCAGGTAAAGGGATTGCATGGCAGGATGCGTGGACTGCCCTGTAATCACCAAAATGACAAACGGCAACCTTCGGGTTGCCGTTTTATTTTCCATCGTAAACTGCAGGACCAGATCTACCGAGGAAGCTTCCCGTGATCCCGCAGCCACGCCGCCGTACGCATAATCCCTTCATCCAGGGTCACGACCGGTTTATATCCCAGCTCGTTCTCTGCCCGCGAAATATCCAGCGTGAAATCAAAGTTAAGCTTCGATACGCCGTAATGCGTCAGCGCAGGTTCTTTGGCCGATTTATTGCCAAAACGCTCCATGCTGCGGGCAATCATATCCAGCATTGGGTAAGGGACTGAACGGATGCGGCAGTCGATCTGCAGCTCATCAATTAAGCGCTGCACAATGCTGCGCAGCGTGCAGGGTTCGCCGTTAGTGATGTTGTAGGCGCGACCGGAGATCAGCTTATCGCAGTCCGGCTGGCTTGCCAGCCACATGGCGTGGACGGCGTTTTCGTAATAGGTCATATCCACCAGCGCATCGCCGCCGCGCGGCAGCAGCACGCTGCCGTAGTGGTGCATCATCTGCGCCAGACGCGGAATAAACACCTTGTCGTGCGGCCCGAACAGGCTCTGCGGACGCAGAACCGTAAAGCGAGTATGCGGGTTTGACTGCGCCAGCAGATCAATGACCTCTTCGCTGGCCGCCTTGCTGCGGGCAAACTCACAGGCAAAGCGGGCAGGGCGGAAATCTTCCTGCACGTCACGATGGTGGTGATAATCGAAATAGAGTGACGGTGACGAGATATGAATAAAGTTACGCACGCCCCAGGCAACGGCCCATTCACCCAGACGACGGGTGGCCCGCACGTTGGCAAGATCGAAGGCTTCCTGGGTCCCCCACGGAGAGGTAAAACTGGAACAGTGCCATAGCGTGTCGATACCGGCGAGCATCACCTTCGCCTGCGAAGAGACCAGCTCCGTCAGGTCGGCATGAACGAACTCTGCGCCCATTTTTTGCAGCAGTTTACCCATCGCTTCGTTGCGACCGGTAGCCCTGACGCTAATGCCTTTATTGCGCAGAAATTCGACCGCATTTCGGCCTAAGCCGCTGGTCGCACCGGTAACCAGTACCTTCATAACTATCCACTGTGTTGAAAAGAATTTCGTGCGCATTCTTTCGTGAATTACGGCGCTATGCAATGGGAAAGGTGAAAGAAAGAGAGTTTTATTTAGAACTTTTCCATCTTTTGTTCTGCCCGTTGCGCAATGCGTTTCGCCATGCCCCGGAAGATGAACAGGTGGGCAGGGATCATCAACAGCCAGTAGAACAGACCCGGCATTCCGTGCGGATGCCACCATGCGCGGACGTCCAGCTCACGGTAATCGCCTTTGTCTTTCAGGGTAAAGCAGAGTCGGCCCAGCCCCGGGGCTTTCATGCCGAACAGCAGCGCCAGCTGCTTTTCGGGTTCGACAATGATCACCTTCCAGCTATCAACCGCGTCACCCACCTCAAGATACGGGCGTGCCGGACGGCCTTTTGCCAGCCGATGGCCCACCAGCAGGTCCATCGCCCCGCGCGTTTGCCAGAGAATATTACCGAAGAAATACCGTTCTTTGCCGCCAATCTGGTTCACCACCTCCCACAGCGCGGCCAGGCTGGCAGGGGTTTTCACCGTACAGCCCGCCTGTTTCGGGTAATAGCCATACTCCGGCCGCCAGCGTGCAAACGCCTGGGCGTCGTAACCCCAGTCGCTGGAGTTCACCAGCTGCTCTTCTTCTTTCAGCGTATTGCGCACGGCATCGTCAAAGCGGATCAGATCCTGGGGAATTAAGGCGCGCAGCGCCCGATCGTCGGCCAGTAAATCGTGCTTCAGCCCCTGGATCAGCGCTTTGGCGGTGGTCGGCGGCACCGAGGTGATCACATTCAAAAACCACACCGAAATCCAGCGGGTCGGAAAGGGGATGGGGATCAGCCAGCGGCGGCGTCCGCTGACGCGCATGAAATGTTCGAACTGCTCCTGATAGCTCAGCACTTCCGGGCCTGCCGCCTCGAGCACGCGGTGTTGCTCTGCCGGGTGATCCAGCAGAGCCACCAGATAATGCAGCAGGTTCTCCAGCGCAATCGGCGTGGTGCGCGAACGGACCCAGCGCGGCGGCGTGAGCACCGGCAGGTTGTAGACCATATCGCGCATCACTTCGAAGGCGGCAGAGCCTGCGCCGACGATGATCCCGGCGCGCAGTTCGGTGACGGGGATATTCGCCCCGCGCAGGGTTTCAGCCGTCAGATGGCGGGCGCGCAGGTGATCTGACTGCTCATGTTCAGGTGCCTGGAGTGAGCTGAGAAAAATCACCTGCTTCACCGGGGTTTGCAGCAGGGCATCGCGGACGTTCATCGCCACCTGACGCTCGTGGGCGATAAAATCCCCGCCTTCGCCCATGCTGTGAACCAGGTAATAAAGCGTGTCGACCTCTTCCAGCAGGGCGGGAAGCTCCCTCGGCCAGTTGAGGTCAACGTTGTGGCAGGTGACGCCCGGCAAACCGAGTTTTTGCAGGCGCTCCGTGTTGCGTGCCGCTGCCAGCACCCGATGTCCCTGCTGGCTTAACGCCGCGGTGAGATGCTGACCGATATATCCGCTGGCGCCGAGCACCAGAATGCGTTGCGGCACGTGCTGCTCCTTATCGCTGTAAAAACGCCTGCCAGTGTTTCACCACGTCGGCCAGCTGCTCGCGGTTCACGTCGAGGTGCATCACCAGACGCACGACAGGTGAGGCGTTAATCAGCACGCCACGTGCTTTCATAAATTCACCCAGCGCAGCGGCGCGATCCTCGCCCACGCGGACGAACAGCATGTTAGTGTCGTTGCGCATCACGTCGGCGCCAATCTCGCGCAGCTGCGCCGCCATCCACGCGGCATTGTCGTGATCGTCCTTCAGGCGCGCCACGTTGTTTTTCAGGGCGTACAGTCCGGCAGCCGCCAGAATACCCGCCTGACGCATGCCGCCGCCGGTCATTTTACGCCAGCGGTTGGCTCGCTTGATGTAGTCCGCATTGCCGACCAGCAGGGAACCCACGGGCGTTCCTAGCCCTTTTGAGAGGCAGATGGTGAACGAGTCGCAGTATTGCGCAATCTCTTTCAGCTCGCAGCCATACTCTACTACGGCGTTAAAGATACGCGCGCCGTCAACGTGCAGGCCGAGCCCGCGCTCGCGGGTGAATTCCCACGCTGCTTTCAGGTACTCGCGCGGCAGCACTTTGCCGTTGTGGGTGTTTTCGAGGCTGAGCAGCCTGGTGCGGGCAAAGTGAATATCATCGGCTTTGATTTTTGCCGCGACCTTATCAAGCGGCAGGCTGCCGTCCGGCGCTGCGTCAATTGGCTGCGGCTGAATGCTGCCGAGCACCGCGGCACCGCCGGCTTCGTACAGATAGTTATGCGCGCCCTGGCCGACAATGTACTCTTCACCGCGCTCGCAGTGGCTGAGCAGCGCCACCAGGTTAGCCTGCGTACCGGTTGGCAGGAACAGGGCGGCCTCCTTGCCGCTCAGTTCAGCCGCGTAGCGTTGCAGTTCGTTGACCGTCGGGTCATCGCCGTAGACGTCGTCCCCGACCGGGGCGGCCATCATCTCTTCGAGCATGGCGCGGCTCGGGCGGGTTACGGTATCACTGCGTAAATCAATCATTTCACATCCCTTTAATTTAAGAGGTCATGCGAAATGTTTTACCTGAGCCAGTTTGTTTTTGCCAGTTCGATCACCTCGTCACCGCGACCGCTGATGATGGCGCGCAGCATATAGAGGCTAAAGCCTTTGGCCTGTTCAAGCTTGATCTGCGGCGGGATCGCCAGCTCCTCTTTGGCGACGACGACATCCACCAGCACCGGACCGTCGATGGAAAACGCGCGCTGCAGGGCTTCATCCACCTCTGAGGCTTTCTCCACGCGAATACCGGTGATGCCACAGGCCTCGGCAATGCGCGCGAAGTTGGTTTCGTGCAGCTCGGTACCGTCCGTCAGGTAACCACCGGCCTTCATCTCCATCGCCACGAAGCCCAGCACGCTGTTGTTAAAGACCACGATTTTCAGCGGAAGCTTCATCTGTACCACCGACAGGAAATCCCCCATCAGCATGCTGAACCCGCCGTCGCCGCACATCGCCACCACCTGACGCTCCGGGGCTGTCGCTTTTGCTCCTAGCGCCTGCGGCATGGCGTTGGCCATCGAGCCGTGGTTGAACGAGCCGAGCAGGCGGCGTTTGCCGTTCATCTTCAGATAGCGGGCCGCCCAGACGGTTGGCGTGCCTACGTCGCAGGTGAAGATGGCATCGTCGTCCGCGAAATGACTGATCTGCTGCGCCAGATATTGCGGGTGAATGGCTTTGTCGCTCGGTTTGGCGAGATCGTCCAGCCCCTTGCGGGCATCGCGATAGTCGCTTAGCGCTTTATCGAGGAACTTGCGATCGGTTTTCTCTTCCAGCAGCGGCAGCAGGGCGGCAAGCGTGGATTTGATGTCGCCCACCAGCGCCATATCGACCTTGCTGTGCGCGCCGATGCTGGCCGGGTTGATATCAATCTGAATGATTTTGGCGTCCGTCGGGTAGAACGCGCGATACGGGAACTGGGTGCCGAGCAGGATCAGCGTGTCGGCGTTCATCATGGTGTGAAAGCCGCTGGAAAAACCGATCAGACCGGTCATCCCCACGTCGTAAGGGTTGTCGTACTCGACGTGCTCTTTGCCGCGCAGGGCGTGGACAATGGGGGCCTTAAGCTTACCCGCAAATTCAAGCAGCTCCTTGTGCGCGCCCGCGCAGCCGCTGCCGCACATCAGGGCGATATTGCTGGAGTACCGCAGCAGCTGCGCCAGCTTTTTCAGCTCCTCCTCGGCTGGCGTCACCACCGGCTGCGGCGCGTGATACCAGTGGGTGCTGGCCCCTTCTGGCGCAGCCTTGAGGGCCACATCGCCCGGAATAACGACCACCGAAACGCCGCGATTCAGCACGGCTTTGCGCATGGCTATCGCCAGCACCTGCGGGATCTGCTCCGGGGATGAAACCAGCTCGCAATAGTGGCTGCATTCACGGAACAGCTCCTGCGGATGCGTCTCCTGAAAATAGCCGCTGCCGATTTCGGAAGAGGGGATATGGGCGGCAATGGCCAGCACCGGCACGTGGTTACGGTGACAGTCAAAGAGGCCGTTGATCAGATGCAGGTTACCCGGCCCGCACGATCCGGCACACACGGCCAGTTCTCCCGTGAGCTGTGCTTCAGCGCCTGCGGCGAAGGCAGCAACCTCTTCATGACGGGTGGGCATCCATTCGATGGTTTTCATCTTGTTGAGGCTGTCGCTGAGTCCATTCAGGGAATCGCCGGTGACGCCCCAGATACGTTTTACGCCAGCCTGTTCGAGCGTTTTCGCTATATATGCAGCCACGGTTTGTTTCATGGTTGTCCGTCTCCTTTTTGTGATATCGCTTACAAGCTTAGAAGAAAGTCTCCGTATTGCCCGTCGCATCATCCCAATTAAAAGGTGCTTTTCATGCGCAATTATTCGGCATAATCTGGTGGTGTCACTGTTAAAAAAAGGAATAATTTCAAATGGTTAAATCATTGTTAATTGCTGTTAATGAAAAGCTATCGTGCGACGATCTTGGCAAACTCTTGTTACGACTTGCCGTCGGCGGGCTGATGCTCTTTCACGGTTTGCACAAGCTTTTTGGCGGGGTGGGCTTTATCAGCGGCATGCTGGTGGAAAAAGGGTTGCCGGGATTTATCGCCTACGGCGTGTTGATTGGCGAAGTGGTGGCACCGATCCTGATTATTGTCGGGCTCCTTACGCGCCCTGCCGCGCTGGTGCTGGCCTTTACGATGATTGTGGCGTGGCTGATGGTGGGAATGGGTGAAACGCTCGCCCTCGATAAGGTAGGCGCATGGGCGATTGAAAGCCTGGTGTACTTCTTTATCGGCTCGCTGGCGGTCGCGTTTTTAGGAGCGGGGCGGTTTGCGTTAGGGAAAACGCCCGCGTGGCGGTAGGGCGGTTGTAGACCGGGTAAACGCAGTGCCATCCGGCAAAAAAGCCCGGTGGCGCTGACGCTTACCGGGCCTGCAAACGAAAGCATAACCTTTATGCGAGGATGAGATCGCCCTGAGGATGGCACGAACATGCCAGCACGTAACCCTCTGCAATTTCCGCGTCGGACAGAGTCATAGTACTGGTGACGCTGTACTCCCCTGAAACCACTTTCGTCTTACAGCAGCCGCACACGCCCGCCCGACAGGCCGCCACGACCGACACCTTGTTGCTTTCCAGCGCCTCCAGCAGCGTGGTCCCCACGCGGCCAAAGAAGGTCTGAGCAGGCTGCAGTTTGGTGAACGTAATGCCGCTGGTTGCCGCTTCCGCCACCGGCGTGAAGAACTGCTCTTTGAAGAAGCGGGTCACGCCAAGCGCTTTCACTTCTTTTTCAACGATATCCATGTACGGCGCCGGACCGCAGGTCATCACGGTGCGGTTCGCCATATCCGGCACGCTTTGCAGCAGTTCGCGGCTCAGGCGACCGGACACAAAGCCGTGGGTCGCGTTGTGTTCCGCCACCAGCGTCACCGGATAATCACGCCACTCCCCGGCGAAAATCACATCGTCCGGGGAACGGACGCTGAAGATAACTTGCACGTCGGCCTGCGGGCGGTTCTTCGCCAGCCAGCGCCGCATCGACATAATCGGCGTCACGCCACAGCCCGCCGCCAGCAGCAGGAATTTATCGTCTGTTTTGTCGTCACAGGTGAATTCACCCTGCGCATCGGACAGCCAGATATAATCCCCGCGCTTCACGTCCCGGGTCAGCCATTCTGAACCGGCTCCGCCTTCAATGCGACGGACGGTAAGCGTGATGTATTCGCTCACGCCTGGCGTTGAGGATAGGGTATAGGCGCGCAGGGTGTCCGCCGAATTGCGAACGCTGACCAGCGCATACTGGCCTGCACGGTACGGATAGTAGTCATGGCACAGCAGCGACAGCGTCCACACATCCGGCGTCTCCTGGTGGATGTGGTGAACCTGCATCCGCCACGGACATTGTGGGGTTGGCATGGTCATGGATAACTCCTTACGCGCTCAGCAGCTGCTTCATATCATCTTCAACGTTGGTCACGGAACGCAGACCGAATTTCTCGTTCAGCACCGCCAGCAGGTCCGGCGTCAGGAAGCCAGGCGCGGTCGGGCCGGTCACGATGTTGGTTACGCCAAGAGAGAGCAGGGTCAGCAGGATGACAATCGCTTTCTGCTCAAACCATGACAGCACCAGCGACAGCGGCAGGTCGTTCACGCCGCAGCCCAGTTTCTCCGCCAGGGTGACCGCCAGAATGATGGCCGAATAAGCATCGTTACACTGGCCCGCATCGATCAGGCGCGGCAGACCTTCGATGTCGCCGAAGTCCAGCTTGTTGAAACGGTATTTGCCGCACGCCAGGGTCAGGATCAGGCAGTCTTCCGGCACGCTGGTGGCGAAATCGGTGAAGTAGCTACGCTCGCCGCGCGCGCCGTCGCAGCCGCCGACGAGGAAGATGTGGCGCAGCTTTTCACGGCTGACGAGATCGATCAGCGAATCAGCGGCGCCGAGCAGCGTCTCGCGACCAAAGCCGACGGTGATCATGTGCGGGATCTCGCTGTACGGGAAGCCCGCCATCTGCTGCGCCTGGGCGATAACCGGACCGAAATCGTCACCTTCAAGATGGCTCACGCCCGGCCAGCCGACGATGCTGCGTGTCCAGATGCGATCGTCATACGCGCCCACGGTCGGGTCGATGATGCAGTTAGAGGTCATCACGATAGGGCCAGGGAAGCGGGCGAACTCAACCTGCTGGTTCTGCCAGCCGCTGCCGTAGTTACCGATCAGATGCTTAAATTTACGCAGCTCCGGATAGCCGTGGGCCGGCAGCATTTCACCGTGGGTATAAACGTTAACGCCGGTGCCTTCGGTTTGCTTCAGCAGGTTGTAGAGATCTTTCAGGTCGTGACCGGAAATCAGGATGCACTTGCCTTCGGTTGCTTTGACGTTGACCTGCGTCGGCGTTGGGTGGCCGTAGGTGCTGGTTTCACCGGCATCCAGAATGCTCATCACCCTGAAGTTCATCTGGCCGATTTCCATTGAGCACTCAAGCAGGGCATTCATATCGTCAGGCCAGGTACCCAGCCACGCCATGATTTTATGGTACTGGGCGTAGATGTCGTTGTCGTATTGACCGAGCACGTGCGCGTGTTCCATATAGGCCGCAGCGCCTTTCAGCCCGTACAGGCACAGCAGGCGCAGGCCGAGAATGTTCTCGCCAATTGCCGCTTTGTCTTTATTCGGGGTGAATTCTGCCGCCTGACGCTGGAGGTCGCCCAAATCGTCGCTGACCAGCTGAAGTTCTGACATCGGGTTTTCCACGCGGGCGCTGGCATCCGCCTTCAGGCACTGTGCTTTCAGCGCTTCACGCAGGGCAATCGCTTCGCGGGCGTAGCCCACAATGCGCGGAGAATCGAAGTTGACGTTGGTCAGCGTGGAGAAAAACGCGCGTGGAGCGAAGTTGTCGACGTAGTGGTCGACAATACCATATTCGCGGGCTTTGAACGCCCAGGCGGAAAGGCCTTGCAGAGCCGCAATCAGCAGGTCCTGCAGGTCAGATGTTTCTGCGGTTTTGCCGCACATACCTTGTGCGTAGGAGCAGCCGTTGCCTGCCGGGGTACGGATGGTTTGTTCACATTGCACACAAAACATAATCACACCTGTTAAAGTTATATTTGATATACATGTTTAAGGTTATGCCTGTGCCAGAACGGAGAAAAGGGCTTTCTGCTACAAAATAGAGGGAGATTGATTTAGCGCAATTTTGGCGGCAGGAAACCTACCGCCAAAGAAGTATCAGGCAGAGAAGAAGGCCATCAGAACCGGAACCAGCAGGCTTAAAATAAAGCCGTGCACGATAGCCGCGGGTACCATCTCCAGCCCGCCGGAGCGTTGTAATACCGGCAGGGTAAAGTCCATCGACGTCGCGCCGCACAGACCCAGCGCGGTAGAACGACTGCGGCGAACCAGGCTCGGGATCAGCATGATGGCAATTAGCTCGCGGGCCAGATCGTTAAAGAAGGCAGCGCTGCCGATCACCGGGCCGAATGATTCAGTCAGTAGAATACCGGAGAGGGAATACCAGCCAAAACCTGACGCCATCGCCAGGCCGGTTTTCAGCGGCAGATCGAGAATAAAGGCATTAATGACGCCCGCCACCATTGAACTGGCGACAACCATGACGGCAACCATCATCCCCCGACGGTTGAGGACAATTTGTTTCAGCGTCATGCCATTATTTCGCAGCTGAATACCGATCAGGAACAGCAGGAAGATCAGAGTATATTCACTGGCCTCAGTCGCGTGCTGTAAAAAAGCCCAACCGGTCAGCCCAAGAAGAAAACCGAGCACCACGACGCCGCATAATTTTAATGATTCAAGCGCCATTGCAATTCGTGAAGGGAGTTTTTCCTGATGATGGTGGTTTTTCCATGGAATAGTGCGTTCCAGCCACAGCAGCGCGGCAATATTGCACAGCAAAATAACCACCACGGTGACGACAGAATAATGGAGGATGGAGAGTAAATTCGCCGACAGGTTGTCCAGAAATGCCAGGCTAATCCCCATAAAGAAAAGAATGACGTAAACAATCCAGCTGAGAAAACGGTTGATAAGCCGTAATGCAGATTCCTGATGCAGCGGGATAAGGTAGCCCACAATCAGGGGCAGCAGAATAATGAGGAGTCCTGAAAACATGAACAGCCGGTCCTTTTGAGTATCTGTTGAGCGCCAGAGACACTACCCAATAAAGGCTGTTCAGTAAAGCGGCAAAAGAAAGCCGGGCGGCGGTTACGCCTTACCCGGCCTACAAAGTGCACACTCACATAGGTCGGGTAAGCGTTAGCGCCAACCGACATTACAGGCCGCACTTAATTAATCGCGTTTTTCCAGCAGGGTGCGATACAGCACGCCGCCCAGAATACCGCCGACGATTGGCATTACCCAGAACAGCCACAGCTGCTCAAGCGCCCAGCCGCCCTGGAAGATGGCAACGGCGGTGCTGCGTGCTGGGTTAACGGAGGTGTTGGTGACCGGAATAGAAATCAGGTGGATAAGCGTCAGCGCCAGACCAATGGCAATCGGGGCAAAACCGGCTGGCGCGTGTTTGTCCGTTGCGCCGTGGATCACCAGCAGGAAGCCGGCGGTCAGCACAATTTCAATCACGATGGCAGACAGCATGGAGTAGCCACCCGGAGAGTGTTCGCCGAAGCCGTTAGAGGCGAAGCCGCTGGCCGCCGCGTCGAACCCGGCTTTACCGCTGGCAATCACGTACAGGACGCCAGCCGCAATAATACCGCCAACCACCTGTGCCACAATATATCCAATCACGTCTTTCGCCGGGAAACGACCGCCAGCCCACAAACCTAACGTCACTGCCGGGTTAAAATGACCGCCGGAAATATGCCCCACGGCAAACGCCATGGTTAATACGGTTAAACCAAAAGCCAGCGCGACGCCGACAAAACCGATACCTAATTCCGGGAATGCTGCTGCCAGAACGGCGCTACCGCAGCCACCAAATACCAGCCAGAATGTACCAAAGCATTCTGCTGCCAATTTTCTAAACATAACCACCTCAAATAATTATCCGCACGCTTTCCCGCGTGCGGGATATATCGCCATAAAGGGATGACGACTCAAAGAGTTCGTATTTTAAAAACCAACAACACCCCTTCGCCACTTAAATAAATTCGATTAATTTGATTTAAGGCAATGTGATGTCAATCCTTGTTCAAACTGGAGGTAAATAGAGCATAGTCCAATTTTCGGGCGGTAGTATCTTGCTATATGAGGGTTATTTCAAATGAAACCTGATGGATAAATTCTGAATTTTTCGTGCTTCCTCCAGGTTATGGAGGCGGATTGCAGTGTCAAGCCTGTGTGCATCCCGCTATACTGCTGATAACTTGAAGGAAAAAGTGATCATATCGCGGGGGATTTATGCTTCTCGAACGTGTGGAAATTGTCGGGTTTCGCGGTATTAACCGCCTGTCACTGCAGCTGGAGCAGAACAACGTCCTTATCGGCGAGAACGCGTGGGGTAAGTCCAGCCTGCTGGATGCGCTGACGTTACTGCTTTCACCCGAGGACGATCTGTATCAGTTCGTCCGCGACGATTTTTGGTTTCCGCCCGGCGACGTGACGGGGCGCGAGAAGCACCTGCATATCATCCTGACGTTCCGCGAATCCGAACCCGGACGTCACCGCGTGCGTCGCTTCCGCCCGCTGTCACCCTGCTGGGTGCCTTGCGATGACGGTTTCCACCGGATTTTCTATCGGCTGGAAGGTGAGATGGCGGAGAACGAGGGTGTACTCACCCTGCGTGATTTTCTCGATGAGAAAGCCAACCCGATCCCGCTGGACAATATCGACGATCTGGCCCGCCACCTGATCCGCCTGACGCCGGTGTTACGCCTGCGCGATGCGCGTTTTATGCGCCGTATTCGTAACGGTACCGTACCCAATATGCCGGACGTGGAAGTCACCGCCCGCGAGCTGGATTTTCTGGCCAGAGAGCTGGTGTCACGTCCGCAGAATCTGACCGATGGTCAAATCCGTCAGGGGTTGTCCGCAATGGTACAACTCCTTGAGCACTATTTTTCCGAGCAGGGAACCTCGGAGTCGCGCCATCGCCTGATGCGCCGCCGCTCCCATGATGAGCAGCGCAGCTGGCGCTACCTCGACATCATTAACCGGATGATTGACCGGCCCGGCGGTCGTACCCATCGGGTGATTTTGCTGGGGCTGTTTTCAACGCTTCTGCAGGCTAAAGGCACCGTTCGTCTTGACCGGGACGCCCGGCCGCTGCTGCTGGTGGAAGATCCGGAAACGCGCCTGCATCCCATTATGCTTTCCGTGGCATGGCATCTGCTGAATCTGCTGCCGCTCCAGCGTATTACGACCACCAATTCCGGGGAATTATTATCGCTGACGCCGGTAGAACACGTCTGTCGCCTGGTGCGTGAATCCTCCCGCGTCTCCGCTTTCCGCCTTGGGCCGGGCGGTTTGAACGCGGAAGACGGGCGGCGCATCGCGTTCCATATTCGCTTTAACCGGGCGTCGTCGCTCTTTGCCCGCTGCTGGCTGCTGGTGGAGGGGGAAACGGAAACCTGGGTCATCAACGAACTGGCGCGCCAGTGCGGCCACCATTTTGATGCGGAAGGCATTAAGGTGATTGAATTCGCCCAGTCGGGATTAAAGCCGCTGATAAAATTTGCCCGCCGGATGGGGATCGAGTGGCACGTGCTGGTCGACGGTGATGAGGCGGGCAAAAAATATGCCTCGACCGTACGCAGCCTGCTGAATAACGAGCGAGAGGAAGAGCGCGACCATTTAACCATGCTTCCCGCGATGGACATGGAACACTTTATGTATCGTCAGGGGTTCGACGACGTCTTCCATCGAATTGCCATGGTGCCGGTCGATGTCCCGATGAATATGCGGCGGGTGATCGCCAAAGCCATTCACCGTTCGTCAAAACCGGATTTAGCCATTGAAGTGGCGACGGAAGCGGGGAGACGGGGCGTGGAGGCGGTACCGACCCTGCTGCGGAAGATGTTCTCCCGCGTGCTGTGGCTGGCACGCGGGAAAGCGGATTAGCGTTGGGTCGCCTGTTTCACCTGCTGAATCAGGCTATCAAGCAGCTCGTAGCGGCGGCGATATTCGGAACGTTTTTTGCTGGCGATCTCTTCCATCGGCTTACGCGGCATGACGAGCGGCAGCATAAAATTACCGTTGTCCTGCTTTTCACCGCCGATGGAGATCCAGAAACTGTCGTAATCGGCCAACAGTTTCCCCTCTTTTTTCCTGCGGTAGCGCCAGCTGCGATAAATATGGGTATCGTTACTGACGGCGACAATTTGCTCTACCGGGAACGCGGCGCCGAGCGTCATTGCGGCCTCGACCAGCAGACGTTTCGGGAACAGACCGTGGCAGGCTTTCGTCGCGCCCTGGATCAGCTCATGGGGAACATGCGCTTTTGCGCCCTGTAAACCGCCAATGAACAGCGTCGATTTTCCCTCAAACTGGCATAGCGTAAAGGTCATCTCCGCCAGCGCCGTATTTTGACTGTCACAGAAAACGAGGGTAGCTTCTCCCTCTTTATCCATAAACGCGTCCGCACACAGACGGACGGTAAATTGCTGTTCATCTTTTCCGGTTAAGGTCAGCAGAGTCACGCCCTGCTTTGAAAGGTAACCATGAGTCAGCGTCGCCGGCAGCTGGCGGCACATCATCTGATAGTGGCAGGACAGCGAAGCCAGCGCACGCTGTCGATCCATATTGACCGTTAACCACGGACGATGAAGGCGGCAGGGCAACCCCGGCTGAACCTGGAGCATTTGCATCAGATGCGGATGTTTTGCAAGCTCAGACAGCAGGCGAGCGGTGCTGAGCGGTGTTGCCAGTGAACGCAGCATAAACTTACGTCGATAGGCGGTTTTTTCCCATGCCAGCCCGGGCGCGATCTCACCGAAAGCCAGGTTTTTGAAGAGCTGCCAGCCCGATTTTGGCTGCGGCAGGTTTGAAAGTGATGTATCGACGATAGAAGACATGGTAGATCCTGATCCTTTTGGAATATCGCTATTTCAGCAGGGGAAATGTCAACATCTCGTAAACAAATTAGGACGATTTCGGAGAACAGGGCTTTCGTTGAAGAGTCGTTTAGTTAGAATCAACACTTATCATTGCCAGAACATTTATTTGGAATATTTATGAACCTCAAGGGAAAACGCAGAACGCTGTTTCTGCTGCTGGCGGTCGTGGTTTTAGCCGGTGGGTACTGGCTGTGGCAGGTGCTGAATGCGCCGGTGCCACAGTATCAGACACTGATCGTTCGCCCGGGCGAACTGCAGCAAAACGTCCTCGCGACGGGCAAGCTTGACGCGCTGCGCAAGGTTGACGTCGGCGCTCAGGTCAGCGGCCAGCTCAAAACGCTGTCGGTTGAGATAGGCGACAAGGTAAAAAAAGGCCAGCTGCTCGGCGTTATCGATCCTGAGCAGGCTGAGAACCAGATCCGCGAGGTGGAAGCCACGCTGATGGAACTGCGCGCGCAGCGTGCGCAGGCGCTGGCAGAACGTAACCTGGCCCAGGTGACGCTGACCCGTCAGCAGGCGCTGGCCAAAACCCAGGCTATTTCGAAACAGGATTTAGATACTGCCACTACTGAACTGGCGGTGAAACAGGCGCAGATTGGCACGATTGACGCGCAAATCAAACGCAATCAGGCCTCGCTGGATACGGCGAAAACCAACCTCGACTACACCAAAATCGTCGCGCCGATGGCTGGCGAAGTCACCCAGATCACCACGCTGCAGGGCCAGACGGTGATTGCCGCGCAGCAGGCGCCAAACATTCTGACGCTGGCGGACATGAGTACCATGCTGGTCAAAGCCCAGGTTTCCGAGGCGGATGTTATCCATCTTAAGCCGGGACAGAACGCCTGGTTTACGGTGCTTGGCGACCCGCAGACGCGCTACGAAGGTGTGCTGAAGGATATTCTGCCGACGCCGGAAAAAGTGAACGACGCAATCTTCTACTATGCCCGTTTTGAAGTGCCAAATCCGAAGGGCGTGCTGCGTCTCGACATGACCGCGCAGGTGCATATTCAGCTGACCGGCGTGAAGAACGTGCTGACCATTCCGCTCTCTGCCCTGGGTGAATCCGCCGGGGAGAGCCGTTATAAAGTGAAAGTGCTGCGCAACGGCGAAACGCGCGAGCGTGAGGTAGTGATTGGCGCGCGCAACGACACCGACGTGGTGGTGGTGAAAGGGCTGGAAGAGGGCGAGGAGGTTGTTGTCAGCGAAAGCCTGCCCGGAGCCGCCAAATGACGGCGCTGCTTGAGCTGAATAACATTCGTCGCAGCTATCCCTCCGGCGATGGTCCGGTGGAGGTGCTGAAGGGCATCTCCCTGCGCGTGGAGGCAGGCGAGATGGTGGCGATTGTCGGCGCATCGGGTTCCGGTAAATCGACGCTGATGAACATTCTCGGCTGTCTGGATAAACCGACCAGCGGTACCTATCGCGTGGCCGGGATGGATGTTTCCACGCTGGACGGCGACGCGCTGGCGAAGCTGCGCCGGGAACACTTCGGCTTTATTTTCCAGCGCTACCATCTGCTTTCTCACCTTAGCGCGGCGCAGAACGTGGAAGTGCCTGCGGTCTATGCGGGCGTCGAGCGTAAAAAGCGCCTTGAGCGCGCGCAGATGCTGCTGACGCGTCTGGGGCTGGCGGAGCGGGTGGAGTACCAGCCCTCGCAGCTGTCCGGCGGCCAGCAGCAGCGCGTGAGTATTGCCCGCGCCCTGATGAACGGCGGGCAGGTGATCCTCGCGGATGAACCGACCGGGGCGCTCGACAGCCATTCCGGCGAAGAGGTGATGGCGATCCTCCATCAGCTTCGCGATCGGGGGCACACGGTGATTATCGTGACCCACGATCCGCAGGTGGCGGCGCAGGCGGAACGAATCATAGAGATCCACGACGGGGAGCTGGTCAGCAACCCGCCGCCGCGTGAGTCCAGTGCAGCGGCGCCGAAAGAAGCGCTTCCGGCATCAACCGGCTGGGGTCAGTTCTCCAGCGGCTTTCGCGAGGCGCTGACTATGGCGTGGCTGGCGATGGCGGCTAACAAAATGCGTACCCTGTTGACGATGCTCGGCATCATTATCGGTATCGCCTCGGTGGTGTCGATTGTGGTGGTGGGCGACGCGGCCA
The DNA here is from genome assembly GCF_057224565.1 of Enterobacter sp. 3U4. Lineage (NCBI taxonomy): Bacteria > Pseudomonadati > Pseudomonadota > Gammaproteobacteria > Enterobacterales > Enterobacteriaceae > Enterobacter > Enterobacter sp. 3U4. Next base: position 2,424,199 of record NZ_CP136665.1, on the reverse strand, counting down.
AGCAGCTGGTGCTGGCGGATATCCGCGCCATCGGCACCAATACCATTGACGTCTATCCCGGCAAAGATTTTGGCGACGACGAGCCGCAGTATCAGCAGGCGCTGAAGTACGACGATCTGGCGGCGATTCAGAAGCAGCCGTGGGTTAACTCCGCCACGCCTGCGGTTTCGCAGAACCTGCGTCTGCGCGTGGGCAATGTTGACGTTGCCGCCAGCGCTAACGGCGTGAGCGGAGACTATTTCAACGTCTACGGCATGACTTTTAGCGAAGGCGCTACCTTCAACGCCGAGCAGCTGGCGGGCAGGGCGCAGGTGGTGGTGCTGGACGCGAACTCGCGCAGGCAGCTCTTCCCCAATAAAGCCAACGTGGTGGGCGAAGTGATTCTGGTCGGCAACATGCCTGCCACGGTCATCGGCGTGGCGGAAGAGAAACAGTCGATGTTTGGCAGCAGCAAGATCCTACGCGTCTGGCTACCCTACACCACCATCTCCGGGCGGATTATGGGGCAGTCCTGGCTCAATTCCATCACCGTGCGCGTGAAGGAGGGCTACGACAGCGCGCTGGCCGAACAGCAGCTTGAGCGGCTGTTAACCCTGCGCCACGGGAAGAAGGATTTCTTCACCTGGAATATGGACGGCCTCTTGAAAACGGCGGAAAAGACCACACGTACTCTTCAGCTGTTCCTCACGCTGGTGGCGGTGATTTCGCTGGTCGTCGGCGGCATCGGGGTGATGAACATCATGCTGGTGTCGGTAACCGAGCGTACCCGGGAGATTGGCATCCGCATGGCGGTCGGGGCCCGGGCCAGTGACGTGCTGCAGCAGTTTTTAATTGAAGCCGTGCTGGTGTGTCTGGTCGGCGGTGCGATGGGGATTGCGCTCTCGATGATGATCGCGTTTGCGCTCCAGCTCTTTTTACCCGGCTGGGAGATTGGCTTCTCGCCGGTCGCCATTATCACCGCGTTTTTGTGTTCGACCTTTACCGGCATTTTGTTTGGCTGGTTGCCCGCCCGCAACGCGGCGCGGCTGGATCCGGTGGACGCGCTGGCTCGGGAATAACCCGAAAATAAAAATGCCAGCCGATCGGGCTGGCATTTTGACTGCGGGATGTACACAATAAAACAGAGAGCTATGCAACCGTCTCTGCTTCAACGGGTACGATTAGGCTTGCATGATTGCCTTTTGGTCCCTGGTGTACATCGAACCGGACGGACTGCCCGGCTTTGAGCGTTCTGTAACCATCCATCTGAATGGTGGAATAGTGAGCGAAGATATCCTCGCCGCCGCCTTCGGGGCAGATGAAGCCAAACCCTTTGGCGTTGTTGAACCACTTAACAGTACCCATTTCCATGCTTCGACATCCTTCGTAAATCTTATAAGTTAAGATGGAATGAACCGGTGGTGGAGTGGGGGCTGTTCAAAACCTCGCCATCTCACGCTTGTACAATTTAGAGAAACGAAAGAAGTCGTCAAGCGTTTGGCGCTGGAGATGGGACAATAATCAACCAAAGTTTGAAGCAGTTAACGCTATTGCAACAGTTTGTGACAGACATCGCGGATGACAGTAATAGATGATTGTTATCTAACATCTGAGGTAGATTCAAAGTGGTTATGCAAAATGGGTAAGACCAACGACTGGCTGGATTTTGACCAGCTGGCGGAAGACAAAGTGCGCGACGCGCTAAAACCGCCATCTATGTATAAAGTTATGTTAATGAACGATGATTACACGCCGATGGAATTTGTTATTGACGTGCTACAAAAGTTCTTTTCTTATGATGTAGAACGTGCAACGCAACTGATGCTTACCGTTCATTATCGTGGCAAAGCTATCTGCGGCATCTTCACTGCCGAAGTGGCGGAAACCAAAGTGGCGATGGTGAACGACTATGCGAGGGAGAACGAGCATCCGTTGCTGTGTACGCTGGAAAAGGCCTGATAAGGCATAAAATTGGGGGAGGTGCCTATGCTCAATCAAGAACTGGAACTCAGTTTAAACATGGCTTTCGCCAGAGCGCGTGAGCACCGACATGAGTTTATGACCGTCGAGCATTTACTGCTCGCACTGCTTAGCAACCCATCTGCCCGCGAAGCGCTGGAAGCCTGCTCCGTGGATCTGGTGGCGCTACGTCAGGAACTCGAAGCCTTCATCGAACAAACCACACCGGTGCTGCCAGCCAGTGAAGAAGAGCGTGACACGCAGCCGACGCTCAGCTTCCAGCGCGTGTTGCAGCGTGCGGTATTCCACGTCCAGTCTTCCGGACGTAGCGAAGTGACTGGCGCAAATGTATTAGTCGCCATCTTCAGCGAGCAGGAGTCACAGGCTGCCTACCTGCTGCGCAAACACGAAGTTAGCCGCCTCGATGTGGTTAACTTTATTTCTCACGGAACGCGCAAAGACGAGCCTAACCAGGCCTCGGATTCCAGCAATCAGGTCAACAACAATGAAGAGCAAGCAGGCGGGGAGGATCGTATGGAAAACTTCACCACCAACCTTAATCAGCTTGCTCGCGTTGGCGGTATCGATCCGCTGATTGGTCGCGATAAAGAGCTGGAGCGTGCGATCCAGGTCCTGTGCCGTCGCCGCAAGAACAACCCGCTGCTGGTGGGGGAATCTGGCGTGGGTAAAACCGCGATTGCCGAAGGGCTTGCCTGGCGTATTGTGCAGGGCGACGTGCCGGAAGTGATTGCCGACTGCACCATCTACTCGCTGGATATCGGCTCGCTGCTGGCGGGCACCAAATACCGCGGTGATTTTGAAAAACGCTTCAAGGCGCTGTTAAAACAGCTGGAGCAGGACACCAACAGCATTCTGTTTATCGATGAGATCCACACCATCATCGGTGCAGGTGCGGCCTCCGGTGGCCAGGTGGATGCGGCTAACCTGATTAAACCGCTGCTCTCCAGCGGCAAGATCCGCGTGATTGGCTCCACGACCTACCAGGAGTTCAGCAACATCTTTGAGAAAGACCGCGCGCTGGCGCGCCGCTTCCAGAAAATCGACGTGACCGAACCGTCCGTCGAGGAAACGGTGCAGATCATCAACGGCCTGAAGCCGAAGTACGAAGCGCACCACGACGTGCGATACACTGCGAAAGCGGTTCGTGCGGCGGTGGAGCTGGCGGTGAAATACATCAACGACCGTCACCTGCCGGATAAGGCGATTGACGTGATTGATGAGGCAGGGGCGCGTGCGCGCCTGATGCCGGCCAGCAAGCGTAAGAAAACCGTTAACGTGGCGGATATTGAGTCCGTGGTGGCCCGCATCGCGCGTATCCCTGAGAAGAGCGTTTCTCAGAGCGACCGCGACACGCTGCGCACCCTTGGTAATCGCCTGAAAATGCTGGTATTTGGTCAGGATAAAGCCATTGAGGCCTTAACCGAAGCGATCAAGATGGCCCGCGCCGGGCTGGGGCATGACCATAAGCCTGTCGGTTCCTTCCTGTTCGCTGGCCCGACCGGCGTGGGGAAAACCGAGGTGACGGTTCAGCTCTCCAAAGCGCTGGGCATAGAGCTGCTGCGCTTTGATATGTCCGAGTATATGGAGCGTCACACCGTCAGCCGTTTGATTGGTGCGCCTCCGGGCTACGTGGGCTTTGACCAGGGCGGCCTGCTCACCGACGCGGTGATCAAGCATCCGCACGCGGTTCTGCTGCTCGATGAAATCGAGAAAGCGCACCCGGACGTGTTCAACATCCTGCTGCAGGTGATGGACAACGGGACGCTGACCGACAACAACGGGCGCAAGGCGGACTTCCGCAACGTCGTGCTGGTGATGACCACCAACGCCGGGGTGCGTGAAACCGAGCGTAAATCCATCGGCCTGATCCATCAGGATAACAGCACCGATGCGATGGAGGAGATCAAGAAGATCTTCACGCCGGAGTTCCGTAACCGTCTGGACAACATTATCTGGTTCGATCACCTGTCTACCGACGTGATCCATCAGGTAGTGGATAAGTTCATCGTCGAGCTGCAGGTTCAGCTGGATCAGAAAGGCGTGTCGCTGGAAGTAAGCCAGGAGGCCCGCAACTGGCTGGCAGAGAAAGGCTACGACCGTGCGATGGGTGCCCGTCCGATGGCGCGCGTGATTCAGGACAACCTGAAGAAACCGCTGGCGAACGAGCTGCTGTTTGGCTCGCTGGTGGACGGCGGCCAGGTGACCGTGGCGCTGGATCAGGCGAAGAACGAACTGACGTACGATTTCCAGAGTGCGGCGAAGCACAAGCCGGAAGCGGCTCACTAAGTGAGTTGAACGTTAATGTTAAAAACCGGGCATTTGCCCGGTTTTTTTATGCCTGCCTTTCTCCCTCTCCCTGTGGAAGGAGGCGTCGGAGTGTTCGCCGTTTATCTGTTGGTTATAAATACAGCCAAGACCCACTAAATGCTGGCTCACTACCCGCGCCCCATAGTTATGACACTGTAATGACCATGGATGGGCTCTCAGCCAGACAGCAAATGCATTACAGGGAGCAAGTGTAATCAACGCGGGTTCCGCTGTACTTTGCTGTCCGGTCAGGAGCCCAATCATCTTGCAACTTTCGCCATTATCCCAGCGCTCCCACACATTCTTCCACCATCCCATTTCCCAGCTACCAGTCAGGTAAAATGACCTGTCAGAGAACATAACGTCGTCAGCCTTTTCAGACACAAACCACAGATCGGTTTTCCCAAGACGAACCTCTGTTGACCAGGCCGTAATAGCACCGCCGCGCAAGACACACTCATGTGCGAGATAATGATCGGTTACGCCCGGAAAGCGTCGTTTTAAACGCTGGAAATGACTGTGTATGGCTATGACAGGACGGACTATGCTTCCGCGGTCGTTTCGCTTAAGTTCGGCGTTACCGTACTGAATTTCATCAAATTGACTTCGCGTTAGAAATTGTTTCTCTCGTTCCCGAATAAGATCAACATCGCTCGACGGTGATATCGCAGAAGGGCTGGGCTTTGAACTTTTATAGAGCAACGAGTCACCTGCCCTCCAGTCGCTATAGTTGGTTGTGATTTGCATAATTTTTCCCGAATCAGCATCGGCGCTGATCACAACATACAATTCCTGTCTCGCAGCGCGGCCCTGAAACGGTATAACCATCGGCATCGTTGAGACCCTTGTTAATCCAGGGACAGAAACATGAAGATCGTGTTCGAACCCGTTAACCGCGTGCGCAAGCGCCCTTTGATTTGTCGTTTCGCCAGAGTGCACACCTTGTTCGAGCCGTGAAAGAAGGGAGATATTTTTATCCAGGCATAGAGCATTGTCATAGGGTGGAGTAAACACATAGCGGCAGGTACAACATTGAAGGCGTGGGGTTCTGGCTTTTGTATATCCATAGTGAATGACGTGAGCTGTAAAACAGCGGGGACAACCTTGTCCTGTATTTCCTAATTTTTGTTGCATGAAGTGGCTGAACCACTCGTCACATTCTTTTTTATTAAACAATGGAGGAAGGCTGCCACATTTTTGACATTCAAGTGCAGCGTAGCCCAGACGATAAACAGGAACAACATAGTCATTCGCATCTGGTATTCCAAGATTAGGGCATGACCAGCTTTTACAAACATTGAGATCTATTTTTGGAGTGCATTCCATGCATGTCACCAACTGATTCTGTGAGTCGACGATTTTCACTCCCCCCTTTTTTATATGCCGTGAGAAAGTTCACAAAATCTGTTTTTCGCTAATCGATAATGAAATTCCTTCTTAAATTCGAGAGTTAAAAAATGAAAAAAACAGTAATCGCGGTTTTATTACTATCGGGGTATGCTTCGCTAAGTCCTGCTCAGGATGTAACCTTCATTTTTACCAATGACCTACATGCACATGTTGAGCCCTACAAAATTCCTTATGTTGCAGAAGGTAAAAGAGCTGTCGGTGGCTTCGCAAATATTGCAACATACGTCAAGCAAGAAAAGAAAAAGAATAAAGCTACTTTTTATTTTGATGCTGGCGATTACTTTACCGGTCCGTACATTAGCAGTCTGACAAAAGGGCGGGCAATCATAGATATTATGAATACAATGTCTTTTGATGCTGCGTCTGTAGGCAATCATGAGTTCGATCATGGTTGGGATAATACGCTGATACAGCTCAGTCAGGCTAACTTCCCGATACTGTTAGGGAACGTTTTTTATAAAAATAGTAACGTCCTCTTCTGGAATAAGCCGTATACCATCATCGAAAAGGATGGCGTAAAAATTGGGGTCATTGGATTGCATGGCGTGTTCGCTTTCGATGATACCGTTTCATCTTCAATGCGTCAGGGCATTGAAGCGCGTGACGAGGTGAAATATCTCCAGCGTTATCTGGATGAACTCCGCGGGAAAGTGGATGTTACCGTGGCACTCATGCATGAAGGTTTCCCTGCACGCCAGTCCAGTATCGGCAATACAGATGTGAAGCGTGCCCTTGATAAGGATATCCAGACGGCGAAGCAGGTGAAGGGGCTGGATATTCTGATTACCGGACATGCACATGTTGGAACAGTGGAGCCGCTCAAAGCAGGTAACACGCTGGTACTTTCGACCGACAGTGGTGGGATTGATATCGGTAAGCTGGTTCTGGATGTAGATCTAAAAACACATCACCAAAAAATAAAAAGCTTCGAACTTAAAACCCTTTATGCCGATGAATGGAAACCCGATCCTGCAACTCAGAGCGTTATTGATAGCTGGAATAAAAAACTTTCCGAGACGGTTCGCCAAAAAGTTGGAGAGACGCCTGTTGCGCTTACGCGCGCCTATGGTGAATCATCTTCGCTGGGAAATTTATTTACCGATGCAATGCTTGCTGCAGCGCCTGATGCGCAGCTGGCGCTCACTAATTCAGGTGGTCTTCGCGCAGATTTGAATGCTGGTCCGATAACCCTTGGCGATGTTATTAGCGCTTTCCCGTTTCCCAATGAGCTCACTGTAATGGATTTGAAAGGGAAATCCTTACGCAATCTTATGGAACACGGTGCGTCACTTACTAATGGTGTCTTGCAAATGTCGAAAGGACTGGAAATGCGCTACGACCAACATAAACCTGTTGGGCACCGCGTTGTGCTATTTACGCTTAATGGCAAGCCGATTGTAGATACTGATACCTATCGCGTAGCGACAAATAGTTTCCTTGCCCCGGGTGGCGATGGCTTTAACGCATTTATCGATGGTCAGAATAAACAGGTAAAAGGTGGGTATAACCTTTCTGATGCGGTTATTGATTATCTGGTGAAAGGAAATAAGATCATTCCCCAACAGGTGAATGAGATGCGAGTAAAAGAAGTTAAACAGTAATATTTAAAAAAGGTGAATAACATGGCAATTACCTATCTTGGAATGGATCTCGCGCCTGCAAATAACCAGCTTGCGGTATATCTGAAATTTAGGGTTGATGAGGCGGCAACATATTCCTATACGGTTCTGGGAAGATTAACTAGCGCATCAAGTTTAGATTTTACGTATTCATCAAATGACATTATCTCTTTACCTGAGATAAAAATTCCGGTTATTGGACTGTACGCCAATTATCTTAATCAAGTACAGGTGGTTTTTAAAAACCTTAGCGGAGGGGAAATTTTTAATCAAACCATTCTGGTAAGCACACAGGAACAAGTCTACCGCGATGCGACAATTTTCCATATCGATATTGAGCAAACGGATCCCGCCAACTTTGCGGCCGTATGGGGAAACAGTTGGTTAATGACCACCAATTGTGATGGTTACGACCAAAACGGCGATCTTCGCTGCTATTACGCTCAGCCCTATCGTAATCAAATGTTAAAAACGAATAATGGCTATTTCTATATCGGCAGTGATGAAGATGAACACTGGTATGGTCGACGCTTTTTTAAAATCGATATTTTAGGCAATGAGATTCTGGAATTTGATTTACGCGACCGCGATGGTAACCGCTATGCTAACACCCACGATCTGATCTGGGATTCAGCCGGTAATCTCTTCATGATTGGTAATGATAACCCGGACCGTTCGACCAATACGATGAGACAGGACGCATCAATTTTAAAATTTGATGAAAAGACAGGCGTGATGCTGTGGGCAAAAAATTATACGCGTGCATTTGATAATACGCAGATCCTGAATAATAGCCCGACAAACGATGCTCACCTTAACTCGCTTTCCTGGATCCCCGGAGGGAAGGCAAATGCTGAAGCGATTGTTGTCCATACCCGCTCTGCAGGCCTGACGTTTGGGATTTCTCCTGCCGATGGTAAGATATTATGGAGTATTAATACTGGGGGATTTAACAGTAATTTCGCAGCAGGGCAGGGCGTTACGCAGATAGATACTTCCGGTATTGAGAATTTTGAAAATGGCGCTCATACCGTATTCGTTACGAAAAATAGCGCTTTTGCTGGGTTAAGCAATGGGACTGAAGGAAAATTTGTTCTTTCACTATTTGATAATGGCTCCTGCGTCGATAATGCAGGCAACGCGGTTACTCGAGATATTGCCCTTGATTCAACGGCTGATTCTTACAAAACCGATCCTGCGAGAGTCATGTTCTATGCTGTTGATCTCGTCAACAAAACAGCAACCCAGGCAGGTAGCATTATCCAGTTACCTTCCGATCGTGTTCCTCAAATTACTGATTTTATGGGGGCAGCAATAGATTATGGTGACTACTATGGCATCTACACCAACCACGCACGCTCTTTCTTTATCAGCAATGCCACAGGCCATATTATTGCCACAATCTACGATCTGATTTGCTCGCTGGATGGCTATCCAGAGTTCCCTGGCGAATGCTACAGGGCAAGGTTGTTTGCAAAAGACGAGCTTGATGCTTTGATTGAAATAGGTTATCAGGTGGCAAACGGCTGATAGCATAGCGAGACACAGCCATTAAAAGGGCATTGCTGCTGCTAATTCGTCCCTCCCCCTTTCTCTATGCACTGTCGAACAGACAGCCCTGGCGCAGAAACGTACAGCCAAATAATTGTTCAAATAATCGCCTGCAGCGCAAAAAAGTAAGGCCGGGAAAATCCCGGCCTTATTTAATATTCATCTGCCATTACAGGCGAAAACAATTAGCGACTACGGAAGACAATGCGGCCTTTGCTCAGGTCGTACGGGGTCAGTTCAACAGTCACTTTGTCGCCCGTCAAAATGCGGATGTAGTTTTTGCGCATTTTACCGGAGATGTGCGCAGTTACCACGTGACCGTTTTCCAGCTCTACGCGAAACATGGTATTAGGCAACGTATCAAGTACGGTACCCTGCATTTCAATATTGTCTTCTTTGGCCATCTAATCCTCTGGGGTATCACTACCAAGTTTTGAACCGGCAAGATAATGCCGAAATTCATCAATTAAGTAAAGAATTGCGCGATTAAAACGCAGCAAAACAGTTTCGGCGCATTGCCCAAGCGTCACGGTACAACCGAACAGGAAGCGCATTCGTAAAGGGGAGACGACAGGATAAACGTCAGGACGTTATCTGAAGCGAGGGTCCCAAACGGCGGCGGGGCAACAGGCAGAAGCTACTCTGCGGCATAATTATAACACCCTCACAAAAAATATGCGGAAAACATTTAGGCATTGGGCATAAAGAGCGTTCTCGGTATCCAGAAGTCGCGCGGGAGCTTCTCCTGGCGGCTGACGTCCAGATGCTCGATATACTGGCGTCGCGGGATTTCAACAGCACCCAGCGAGGCCGTGTGCTCGTTGAGCACCTGACAATCGATCAGGCGTCCGCCGCGCTGGGCAAACGCCTCGCAGAAGACCAGCAGTGCGGTTTTCGAGGCGTTAACTGCACGAGAGAACATCGACTCGCCGCAAAATAGCGTACCTTGCGCCACGCCGTACATGCCGCCGACGAGTGCTCCGCCTTCCCATACCTCGATGGAGTGGGCGTAGCCAAGCTCATGAAGTTGATGGTAGGCGGTAATAATATCGCGGGTTATCCATGTCCCTTCATAGCGGTCTTCTGCACAGCCTTCAATGACCTGACCAAAGGCGTGGTTCAGAGTGACGCGGTAGGGGGATTTCGCATGGAAACGCTTCATGCTGCGGCTCAGGTGAAACTGCTCTGGCCACAGAACGGCGCGCGGATCGGGGGACCACCATAAAATCGGGTCGCCGGGAGAAAACCAGGGAAATATACCGCGCTGGTACGCCATTAAAAGCCGCGCGGGACTGAGGTCACCACCAAGGGCCAGCAGCCCGTTGGGCTCACGCAGCGCCCCTTCCGGAGAAGGGAACGCGATGTTATGACGAGAAAGCTGGACCAGGCGCATGACAGCAAAACTCCAGTACGCGAGTAAGGACGCTACAAATATAGTCTACAGACGCTGTTTAAACTGGTAGTAGCGACCCTGTTTCGCCAACAGCTCTGCGTGACTACCTTGCTCAATAATGTGTCCGTTGTCCATCACAATTATCCGATCAAAACTCGCAAGGCCGCGCAGGCGGTGCGTGACCATCAGCACGGTTTTGCCGGTCATAACATTCGCCAGTAAATCAAGGATTTGGCTCTCGGTTGTTGCATCCAGCCCTTCGGTGGGCTCGTCGAGCAGCATCAGCGGCGCATCGTGCAGCAGCGCGCGCGCGATTGCCAGACGGCGCAACTCACCGCCGGAGAGCTGACGGCCGCCTTCGCCCAGCCAGCTGTTCAACCCTTCGTCCTCAAGCAGCTTTTGCAGCCCGACCTGTTCCAGCACGGCGCGAAGCGCATCATCAGAGGCCTCTGGCGCGGCCAGCAGCAGGTTATCGCGCAGCGTGGCGCTAAACAGATGCACGCGCTGCGGAACGACGCTCACAGTCTTGCGCAGAGCCTGCTCGCTGAAATCAGTCAGCAACGTATCATTAAAACGAATCTGACCGCGCTGCGGATCCCAGGCGCGGGTCAGCAGCTGCAGCAGCGTCGATTTACCGCAGCCGGTACGCCCAAGGATCGCAATCCGCTGACCGGCGCTGACAGAAAGGGTGATACCGTCCAGCGCGTTCTGCGCCTGTTTATCATAGGCGAAGGTGACATCTTCAAGCGCCAGTGCAACCTGCTCTGGTACAGCGGTTTGCCCGGCACTAAACGTGACTTCAGGCTCCTGCTCCGCAATCTGCGTGATGCGCAGGGCAGAAGCAATTACCTGACCCAGATGCTGGAAGGCGCCCGTTACCGGGGCCAGCGCCTCAAACGCAGCCAGCGCGCAGAATACGAAAAGGGCAATAAGAGGACCCGGCTGCGAATTCCCCCCGACATCGCCGGAAGCCAGCCACAGCATGGCAATCACCGCCACGCCGCCGATCAGCATCATCAGCGCCTGAGAAAAGGCCGTCAGCTCCGACTGGCGGCGCTGGGCCTCATGCCAGTTAAGCTCCGTACTTTCCATCCGCGCGCGGTAGCGCTTGCTGGCGCCAAAAATAGTCAGCTCTGCCTGCCCCTGAAGCCAGGAGGTTAGCTGCTGGCGGTAGTCTCCGCGCAGGCGCGTCAGGTTTTCCCCGGTGGATTTCCCGGCGCGGTAAAACAGCGGCGGCAAAATGATAAGCGTCAGCAGCATGATCCCGCCCAGCGTCAGCGCAACGGGAACATCCAGAACAGACAGCCCCAGCGTGACCACCACAATCACCACAAACGCGCCCACGATCGGGGAAATCACGCGCAGGTAAAGGTGATCCAGCGTATCGACATCCGCCACGACGCGGTTAAGCAACTCACCCTGACGAAAACGCGCCAGCCCGGCAGGGGAGAGGGGCAGTAGTTTACTGAAGGTGTAGATACGCAGGTGCTGCAGCACGCGGAAAGTGGCGTCGTGGCTGACCAGCCGTTCAAAATAGCGTCCGGCGGTACGGGTGATGGCGGTACCGCGAACCCCGGCAGCCGGGAGCATATAGTTGAAGCTGTATAAACCGGCAAAGCCCGCGACGGCCGAGGCCGACAGGAACCAGCCGGAAAGCGTGAGCAGGCCGATGCTGGCGAGCAGCGTGACAATAGCCAGCACAATCCCCAGCGTCAGCATCCATTTGTGGCGTTTATAGAGCGCAAGATAAGGCAGCAGAGCACGCATCAGATATCCTCCTGACGGTTCGCCAGCAGGGCGGCAAACGGTCCCTGCGCGGCAACGAGAGAGGCGTAATCGCCTTGCTCAACGATACGGCCGTTCTCCATAACCCATATCTGGTCCCAGTCGGCAATGCCTTCCAGCTGGTGGGTAACCATCAGGGTGGTTTGCTGCCGGGAGGCGGCGTTCAGGGCCTCCATTACGCGCTGTTCGCTATGGGCATCCAGGCTGGCGGCGGGCTCATCCAGCAGCATCAGCTGACATGGGTTAAGCAGGGCGCGGGCAACGGCCACACGCTGCGCCTGTCCAACCGACAGCCCGGCGGACTGGTCGCCGACAACGGTATCCACCCCTTGCGGGAGCAGGGGCAGAAACTCGCTGACCCAGGCGCGGTCGAGAACCGATTGCAGTTCATCTTCACGCGCGTCCGGGCGCGCCAGAAGCACATTTTCACGCAGCGTAGCGGCGGGAAGCTGCGGGTTTTGGCCTACCCAGCTGAGCTGTTTACGCCAGGCATCAGGGTCGAGTTTGCGCAGTTCGGTTTTGTTGATCCGCAGTGAACCCGTGTAGGCCATAAAACCGGATAGCGCATTCAGCAGAGAGCTTTTCCCGGAACCGCTGATGCCGACAAGGACCACGCGTTGCCCGGCAGGTAAGGTAAAGTTCAGCGGACCGGCGAGCACTTTGCCTTCGGGCGACAGAATGGAAAAGTCCTGCGCTTCAACGGTCACCGGATCTTTCGCATTCAGCGTTACGTCACCGCGCTCCGGGTGGGCCAGCGGCGTTTCCAGGAACGTTTTAAGGCTATCGGCGGCGCCAACCGCCTGAGCTTTGGCGTGATAGAAGGTTCCCAGATCGCGAAGCGGCTGGAAAAACTCCGGGGCCAGGATCAGCGCCAGGAAACCGGCAGAAAGAGTCACCGCCGTGCCGTAATGGCCGAAATCCAGCGCGCCGAGGTAGGAGAAGCCGAAGTAGACCGCCACGAGGGCTATCGACAGTGAGGTGAAGAATTCCAGTACGCCAGAAGACAAGAAGGCGAGGCGTAACACTTCCATGGTGCGCTGACGGAAGTCCTGTGACGCCAGGCGAATGTTTTCGGTTTCCGCTTCACCGCGGCCAAAAATGCGCAATGTCTCCATGCCGCGAAGACGATCGAGGAAATGGCCGCTCAGGCGACCCAGTGCCAGGAAGTTACGGCGGTTGGCATCCGCTGCCCCCATCCCGACCAGCGCCATAAACAGCGGGATCAGCGGGGCGGTGCCCATCAGAATCAGCGCAGCCATCCAGTTCACCGGGAAGATGGCGACCACGATCAGCAGCGGAACGAAGACGGCAAGGGCCATCTGCGGAAGATAGCGCGCGTAGTAGTCGTGCATATCGTCAATCTGCTCAAGGATCAGCGTCGCCCAGCTACCGGCCGGCTTTCCCTGGATCCACGCGGGCCCGGCTTCCTGAAGACGATCGAGCACCTGACGGCGGATCTCGTAGCGGATGTGCTGTCCGGCGTGAAAACCGACGCGCTCACGCAGCCATACCACCCAGGCGCGCAGAACAAAAATCAGGATCAGGACAATAAAGGGCAGCAGGAGCGCTTCGCGCGGGATGTTCTCCATGATCATGTGATTAAGAATGCGGGCCAGCAGCCATGCCTGGGCAACAATCAACAGACCGCTGACGAAACCCAGGAAACGGGAAATCGTAAGCCAGCGGCGGGAAATAACGCTTTGCTGTTTCAGCCAGCGTGTTAACTCTTGTTGACGGGTTTTTTCCATTGCGTACTTTGCAGGTGACGTTATTAGAAATTGGGCAGCGCAATGTTACAACGGGGAGACAATAAAGGCGACTTATCGCCGCCTTTATTTACGTTTGTTACTGACTTGTAAAGATTATTTACCTTGTTCAGCCAGTCCATCGAGGTAGCATTCAGCGTCCAGCGCGGCCATACAGCCGGTGCCCGCAGAGGTAATTGCCTGACGATAAATGTGATCCATCACGTCGCCGGCCGCGAATACGCCCGGGATGCTGGTTTGAGTCGCATTACCGTGAATGCCGGACTGCACTTTGATGTAGCCGTTTTCCAGCTCCAGCTGACCGTCGAAGATTGCGGTGTTCGGGCTGTGACCGATGGCCACAAACAGACCCGCCACTTCCAGCGTTTCGACGTTATCGGTGTTCTGGGTATCACGGATACGCAGACCGGCAACGCCCATCTGGTCGCCTGTCACCTCTTCCAGGGTGCGGTTGGTATGCAGCACGATGTTGCCACTTGCCACTTTATCCATCAGACGTTTGATCAGGATCTTTTCTGCGCGGAAGGTTTCGCGACGGTGAATCAGGTGCACTTCAGAGGCAATGTTCGCCAGGTAGAGTGCTTCTTCCACAGCGGTGTTGCCGCCGCCGATGACCGCGACTTTCTGATTGCGGTAGAAGAAACCGTCGCAGGTTGCGCAGGCAGAGACGCCGCGGCCTTTGAACGCTTCTTCAGATGGCAGACCGAGGTAACGGGCAGAGGCACCGGTGGCGACGATCAGCGCGTCGCAGGTGTATTCGCCGCTGTCGCCCGTCAGGCGGAACGGACGGTTCTGCAGATCGACCTTATTAATGTGGTCGAACAGAATTTCGGTTTCGAATTTGGCGGCATGCTCGTGCATACGTTCCATCAGCAGCGGCCCGGTCAGGTCGTTCGGGTCCCCTGGCCAGTTTTCCACTTCGGTGGTGGTGGTCAGCTGACCGCCTTTTTCCATACCGGTGATAAGTACCGGGTGCAGGTTAGCGCGTGCAGCATAGACCGCTGCGGTATATCCCGCAGGTCCAGAACCAAGGATTAGCAGCTTACTGTGTTTGGCCGTGCCCATGAGATCCCCATTGTTGTTGGCAGACATTTGGCTGGATTGTAGGGAATTTGTTGCCGTAAAAAAAGAGCACAGCAATTTTGATATCAATCTGTGTAATAGCCACGGACGATGAATGAGGCGCTATAACATCACATTTTTCCAGAAAAGCGGTCGTTTGTAAGGCAATAAAATGAGGATTAATACCCTGCCGCAATGAATATCCGGCATGTTGTACTAAAAAAAGATGTTTTGCTTTGACAATCCCCTGCGCTTTTGCGAAAACATTCAAGGAAGAAAAAAAACCGCGTTAACCGTATGCCGCATAGGCATGCACGTAAATGCCATTTTTACCGGGTCAGTGAAATCTACGCATGGCGTGGACAGACGCCATACGTGATGTCGGTGACTGCCTTCGGGCAACGGTCTTCTTACCAACAGAACCCGAATCCGCATCGCGTCTATAACATAATCAGGCGATGTGATGACTAACGGGTACAGGCTCTGAACAGTGATGTGCACAGGGTCCAGGCAGGAGTAGGGAAGGAATACAGAGAGACAATAATAATGGTAGATAGCAAGAAGCGCCCTGGCAAAGATCTCGACCGTATCGATCGTAACATTCTTAATGAATTGCAAAAGGATGGGCGTATTTCCAACGTCGAGCTTTCAAAACGTGTGGGACTTTCCCCGACGCCGTGCCTTGAGCGTGTGCGCCGACTGGAAAGACAGGGTTTCATTCAGGGCTATACGGCTCTGCTGAACCCGCATTATCTGGATGCCTCACTTCTGGTATTTGTTGAGATTACTCTGAATCGTGGTGCGCCGGATGTGTTTGAGCAATTTAACGCCGCTGTACAAAAACTTGAAGAAATTCAAGAGTGTCACCTGGTGTCCGGTGATTTCGACTACCTGTTGAAAACCCGTGTGCCTGATATGTCCGCCTACCGTAAGCTTCTGGGGGAAACCCTGCTGCGTCTGCCAGGCGTGAACGACACCCGTACCTATGTGGTGATGGAAGAGGTCAAACAGAGCAATCGTCTGGTTATTAAGACGCGCTAACACGGAACAGGTGCAAAATCAGCGTAGTTTGATTACACTCCTGTTAATCCATACAGCAACAGTGCCGGGGAGTCCCGGCGCTGTTGTCCGTTTTAGCAAAAAGGCAGGAAATGCCTGATACCTGGAGAGCCTTTTTTGAGCCAGGAATACACTGAAGACAAAGAAGTCACACTATCGAAGCTAAGCAGCGGACGTCGTCTCCTCGAGGCTTTGCTGATTGTTATTGCCCTTTTTGCCGTCTGGCTGATGGCTGCCTTACTCAGTTTCAACCCCTCAGATCCCAGCTGGTCACAAACTGCATGGCATGAGCCTATCCATAATTTAGGCGGTGTCCCCGGTGCCTGGCTTGCGGACACGCTGTTCTTCATTTTCGGTGTGATGGCCTACACCCTTCCCGTCATTATCATTGGCGGATGCTGGTTTGCATGGCGTCATCGTCAGAACGATGATTACATCGACTATTTTGCCGTATCGCTGCGCCTGATTGGCGCGCTGGCGCTGATCCTCACCTCGTGCGGGCTGGCGGCAATCAATGCGGATGATATCTGGTACTTCGCCTCTGGCGGGGTGATCGGCAGCTTACTCAGTTCTGCGCTGCAGCCTATGCTACACAGCAGCGGGGGCACGCTGGCGTTGCTGTGCATTTGGGCGGCCGGGCTAACGCTGTTTACCGGCTGGTCCTGGGTTAGCATTGCCGAGAAAATTGGTAGTTTTATCCTCACTATTCTGACCTTCGCCAGCAACCGTACCCGCCGTGACGATACGTGGGTTGATGAAGACGAGTACGAAGAAGAAGAGGAAGATAACGCACCTGTGCAGCATCGCGAGTCTCGTCGTGCGCGTATTCTGCGCGGTGCGCTGGCGCGTCGTCAGCGTGTTGCTGAGAAATTTGCCAACCCCCTGGGCCGTAAAACCGATGCGGCGCTCTTCTCCGGTAAACGCATGGATGAAGACGAGCAGGTGGCGTATCGTGCTGCGGGTGTCGCAGTCGATCCTGACGATGTGCTCTTCTCCGGCAGCCGGGCCACGCCTGGTGACTTCGACGAATACGATCCGCTGTTAAATGGCCACTCGGTTACCGAGCCGGTTGCGGCAGCCGCAGCCGCGACGACCGCTGCGCAGGCGTATGCCGCGCCAGTCGATGCAGTGATGCCATCCGCGCCGGTTTCGCCGCCGGAATCCGTTATTCAGCAGCCTCAGGTTGACTGGCAAACTGCGCCAGGCGTTCATACGCCGGAGCCTGTTATCGCGCCTGAACCTGAAAGCTACATCCCCGTGCAGCAGGAGCAGTGGCAGCAGCCTTATCAGCCGCCGCAGCCTGCGTATGAGCCGCAAGATTACCCGCACTATGAACAGCCTGTGGCCCAACCTTATCAGGAATATGCGCCTGAACCGGTTGAACCCGTGCAGCCTTATGTAGAGCCGCAGCCTGAACCTGAAATCGTGGAAGAGGTAAAACCCTCTCGTCCACCAATGTATTATTTTGAAGAAGTCGAAGAGCGTCGTGCGCGTGAACGCGAGCAGCTTGCTGCCTGGTATCAGCCTGTACCTGAACCGGTGCAGGAGCCAATTGCGAAAGCGCCTTCTGTTTCCGTTCCACCGGTCGACCCGACACCTGCTGTTGCACCCGTAGCGGAAAGCGTGAAGCAGGCTACCGCGGCCGCTGCAGTGGCTGCACCTGTCTTTAGCCTGGCAACCGGAGGGACGCCACGTCCTCAGGTGAAGGAGGGGATTGGTCCACAGCTGCCTCGTCCTAACCGCGTTCGCGTACCAACCCGCCGTGAACTTGCCTCTTATGGTATCAAGCTGCCTTCCCAGCGTATGGCCGAAGAAAAAGCGCGCGAGCCTGAGTACGAAGATGACGCCGATGAAATGCAGCAGGATGAGCTGGCCCGTCAGTTCGCCGCGCAGCAGAATCAACGCTACGGTGAAGAATATCAACACGATGAACCGCTGCTTGAAGACGAAGATGACGCAGCAGAAGCGGAATTAGCGCGCCAGTTCGCCGCCACCCAGCAGCAGCGCTATTCAGGTGAACAACCGGCTGGTGCAAATCCGTTCTCGCTGTCTGATTTTGAATTCTCACCCATGAAGGATCTGGTGGATGATGGCCCGAGCGAGCCTTTATTTACCCCGAGCGTGATGCCGGAAGCAGAGCCTGTACGCCAGCAGCCAGCACCACAGGGCTATGTGCAGCCGCAACAACCTGTTCAGCAGCCGTACGCGCAACCGCAGCAGCCACCACAGCCACCACAGCCGCCGCAGTTCCAGCAGCCTGCGCCTCAGCCGCAGGAGAGCCTGATTCACCCGCTGCTGATGCGTAACGGTGACAGCCGTCCGCTGCAGCGTCCAAGCACGCCGCTGCCGTCTCTGGATCTGTTAACGCCGCCGCCGTCAGAAGTGGAACCGGTTGATACCTTCGCACTGGAGCAGATGGCGCGTCTGGTTGAAGCCCGTCTGGCTGATTTCCGCATCAAGGCGGACGTGGTGAACTACTCACCGGGTCCGGTGATCACCCGTTTTGAACTGAACCTGGCACCGGGCGTTAAAGCGGCGCGTATTTCTAACCTATCCCGCGACCTGGCGCGTTCTCTCTCGACCGTTGCGGTACGTGTGGTGGAAGTGATTCCGGGCAAACCTTACGTTGGCCTTGAGCTGCCGAACAAGAAACGTCAGACCGTCTACCTGCGTGAAGTGCTGGATAACACCAAGTTCCGCGATAACCCATCTCCGCTGACCGTGGTGCTGGGTAAAGATATCGCGGGCGATCCGGTCGTGGCAGACCTCGCAAAAATGCCTCACCTGCTGGTCGCGGGTACTACCGGTTCCGGTAAGTCAGTCGGGGTGAACGCCATGATCCTCAGCATGCTGTATAAAGCGCAGCCGGAAGATGTGCGTTTCATCATGATCGACCCGAAAATGCTCGAACTGTCGGTCTACGAAGGCATTCCGCATCTGCTGACCGAAGTTGTGACCGACATGAAAGACGCCGCCAACGCCCTGCGCTGGAGCGTCAATGAGATGGAACGCCGCTACAAGCTGATGTCTGCGCTGGGCGTGCGTAACCTGGCCGGTTATAACGAGAAAATCGCCCAGGCGGTACGCATGGGACGTCCGATTCCGGATCCTTACTGGAAGCCGGGTGACAGCATGGATGCCCAGCATCCGGTGCTGGAAAAACTGCCTTATATCGTCGTGCTGGTCGATGAATTCGCTGACCTGATGATGACCGTCGGTAAGAAAGTGGAAGAGTTGATTGCCCGTCTGGCGCAGAAAGCGCGTGCGGCCGGTATTCACCTTGTGCTTGCGACCCAGCGTCCTTCCGTGGACGTTATCACTGGTCTTATCAAAGCGAACATTCCGACGCGTATCGCGTTTACCGTATCAAGTAAAATTGACTCCCGTACCATTCTTGATCAGGGCGGCGCAGAGTCGCTGCTGGGTATGGGTGACATGCTCTATTCCGGCCCGAATTCCACCTCTCCGGTGCGTGTCCACGGGGCGTTCGTTCGCGATGAGGAAGTTCATGCCGTCGTGCAGGACTGGAAAGCGCGCGGTCGTCCGCAATACGTTGACGGTATTACCAGCGACACGGAAAGCGAAGGCGGTGGCGGTGGCTTCGACGGCGGCGAAGAACTGGATCCGTTATTCGACCAGGCGGTTAACTTCGTTACCGAAAAACGCAAAGCGTCCATCTCTGGCGTGCAGCGTCAGTTCCGCATCGGCTATAACCGCGCGGCGCGCATCATCGAGCAGATGGAAGCGCAGGGCATTGTGAGCGAGCAGGGCCATAACGGTAACCGCGAGGTGCTGGCACCGCCGCCGTTTGATTAACCTTCAGCGATTGCAAAGAAGGGTAAATCAGCCAAAATTAAGCATTTTCTTCTGTCGCCTGCCTCCGGGCAGGTCCAGAATAGAAGACGGAAACCCCATACCGGGAAGACGTATTTTAAGGAATAACAATGAAAAAAATCGCCATCGCCTGTGCATTACTCACCAGTTTTGTCGCCAGCAGCGTCTGGGCTGATGCAGCCAGCGACCTTAAAAGCCGACTGGATAAAGTAAGCAGCTTCCACGCAAGCTTCACGCAAAAAGTGACTGACGGCAGCGGCAACGCGGTGCAGGAAGGCCAGGGAGATTTATGGGTAAAACGCCCAAATCTGTTCAACTGGCATATGACCCAGCCGGATGAGAGTATCCTGGTGTCTGACGGCAAAACCTTATGGTTCTTCAACCCGTTCGTTGAGCAGGCGACTGCAACGTGGCTGAAGGATGCCACCAGCAATACGCCGTTTATGCTGATTGCCCGTAACCAGGCCAGCGATTGGCAGCAGTACAATATTAAACAGACGGGTGACGAGTTTGTCCTGACGCCGAAAGGCAGCAACGGCAACCTGAAGCAGTTCACCATTAACGTAAGCACTAACGGTACTATTAATCAGTTCGGCGCGGTTGAGCAGGACGATCAGCGCAGCAGCTACCAGCTCAAGTCTCAGCAGAACGGCGCCGTTGATGCATCGAAATTCACCTTTACCCCGCCGCAGGGCGTAACGGTGGATGACCAACGCAATAAGTAAGAGGCATGAGTGGGCAATCTGTCGCTCGATTTTTCAGATAACGCGTTTCAACCTCTGGCCGCTCGTATGCGGCCAGAAAATTTAGCGCAGTACATCGGCCAGCAACACCTGCTGGCTGCCGGTAAGCCATTGCCGCGCGCCATTGAGGCCGGGCATCTCCATTCGATGATCCTCTGGGGACCCCCTGGCACCGGCAAGACCACGCTTGCAGAAGTGATCGCCCGCTATGCCAACGCGGACGTCGAACGCATCTCGGCGGTCACCTCCGGCGTGAAAGAGATCCGTGAGGCGATCGAGCGTGCGCGGCAGAACCGCAATGCCGGGCGGCGCACCATCCTCTTCGTGGACGAAGTCCATCGCTTCAACAAGAGCCAGCAGGATGCCTTCCTGCCGCATATTGAAGACGGCACGATCTTCTTCATCGGCGCGACCACCGAAAACCCGTCGTTCGAACTGAACTCGGCGCTGCTGTCCCGCGCGCGCGTTTACCTGCTCAAATCGTTGACCACCGAGGATATCGAAAAGGTTCTCAGCCAGGCGATGGACGACAAAGCGCGCGGCTACGGCGGGCAGGATATCGTTCTGCCTGACGACACGCGTCGTGCGATTGCCGAGCTGGTCAACGGCGATGCGCGTCGGGCGCTGAACACGCTGGAAATGATGGCCGATATGGCCGAAGTCGACGATGCCGGGAAGCGGGTGCTGAAGCAGGAGTTGCTCACCGAAATTGCCGGGGAACGCAGCGCGCGCTTCGATAACAAAGGCGATCGTTTTTACGACCTTATCTCGGCGCTGCATAAGTCCGTGCGCGGCAGCGCGCCGGATGCGGCGCTTTACTGGTACGCGCGCATTATCACTGCGGGCGGCGATCCGCTCTACGTCGCGCGCCGCTGTCTGGCGATTGCCTCAGAAGATGTCGGCAATGCCGATCCTCGCGCCATGCAGGTCGCGCTGTCGGCCTGGGACTGCTTCACCCGCGTTGGACCCGCGGAGGGTGAGCGAGCCATTGCGCAGGCGATTGTCTATCTGGCCTGTGCGCCGAAAAGCAATGCCGTCTATACCGCCTTCAAAGCGGCGATGTCCGACGCGCGCGAACGCCCGGATTACGATGTGCCGGTTCATCTGCGTAACGCGCCGACCAAACTGATGAAAGAGATGGGTTACGGGCAGGAGTACCGCTACGCTCACGACGAACCCAATGCCTACGCTGCCGGGGAGGAATATTTCCCACAGGAGATGGCACAAACGCGCTATTATCACCCCACAAACAGAGGTCTTGAAGGCAAGATTGGTGAAAAGCTCACCTGGCTCGCCGGACAGGATCAAAATAGCCCTATAAAACGCTACCGTTAGTTCAATCGTTGCGGTAATGTTGGCAATGTATCCTTGTGGCCGCAGGCTGTGGTCACATTTTCCTATTTTAATTCGATAAGCACAGGATAAGCATGCTCGATCCCAATCTGCTGCGTAATGAGCCAGACGCAGTCGCTGAAAAACTGGCACGCCGGGGCTTTAAGCTGGATGTAGATAAGCTGCGCGCTCTTGAAGAGCGTCGTAAAGTACTGCAGGTACAAACTGAAAATCTGCAGGCAGAGCGTAACTCTCGATCGAAATCCATCGGCCAGGCGAAAGCGCGCGGGGAAGATATTGAGCCATTACGCCTGGAAGTGAACAAGCTGGGTGAAGAACTGGATCAGGCGAAAGCTGAGCTGGACGTTCTTCAGGCCGAGATTCGTGATATTGCCCTGGCTATCCCGAATATTCCTGACGACAGCGTGCCTGTCGGCAAAGATGAAAACGACAACGTTGAAGTGAAACGCTGGGGTACGCCTCGTGAGTTTGACTTCGAAGTGCGCGATCATGTAACGCTGGGCGAAATGCACGCGGGCCTGGACTTTGCGGCAGCGGTTAAGCTGACCGGTTCTCGCTTCGTGGTGATGAAAGGCCAGATTGCCCATCTGCACCGCGCGCTTGCGCAGTTCATGCTGGATCTGCACACCGAGCAGCATGGCTACAGCGAAACCTACGTACCGTATCTGGTCAACCACGATACGCTGTACGGTACGGGCCAGCTGCCGAAATTTGCCGGCGATTTGTTCCATACCCGTCCGCTGGACGAGGAAGCAGACAGCAGCAACTACGCGCTGATCCCAACTGCGGAAGTGCCGCTGACTAACCTCGTGCGTGATGAGATCATCGACGAAGACGATCTGCCGATCAAACTGACGGCGCACTCTCCGTGCTTCCGTTCTGAAGCAGGATCTTACGGTCGCGACACGCGCGGTCTGATCCGTATGCACCAGTTCGACAAAGTTGAGATGGTGCAGATCGTCCGTCCTGAAGAGTCCATGGACGCGCTGGAAGAGATGACCGGCCACGCTGAGAAAGTGCTGGAGCTGCTGGGTCTGCCGTACCGTCGTATGGCCCTGTGTACCGGTGATATGGGCTTTGGTGCCTGCAAGACCTTCGATCTGGAAGTGTGGGTACCTGCGCAGAACACCTACCGTGAAATCTCCTCCTGCTCTAACGTCTGGGATTTCCAGGCGCGCCGCATGCAGGCACGCTGCCGCAGCAAATCTGACAAGAAAACTCGTCTGGTGCATACCCTGAACGGTTCTGGTCTGGCTGTGGGCCGTACCCTGGTTGCCGTGCTGGAAAACTACCAGCAGGCAGACGGTCGTATTGAGATCCCTGAAGTGCTGCGTCCATACATGAAGGGCCAGCAGTACATCGGCTAATAATTTGTCTTAAAACAAAAAAGCGCCTCAGGGCGCTTTTTTTATGCCTTTGATTTGATACGACGCAATAACCCCTCCCACTAAAGTAGTAATACTCCTCCGAATGAAAGTCAGCATAAAAAGCTGATAACGAAGATATTCGTTATATATAAAACTACATAGCGGTTTGCGCCGCCTCTCTTTTCTTTGTGAGCAACCAAAGTGAGTCTCTATGAAAATCAACGCGCCTGAAGCATTAATGGCTGCCGAGGTCACTCGCCGTGGGTTGATGAAAACCACGGCAATTGGCGGCCTGGCCGTAGCCAGCAGTGCCTTCACGCTCCCTTTTACCCGACTGGCGTCGGCGGCAGAGGCTCTGTCTCCGGCCACTTCGCCGGAAAAAGTAGTGTGGAGTGCCTGTACCGTCAACTGCGGTAGCCGTTGTCCGCTGCGTATGCACGTGGTGGACGGTGAAATTAAATATGTCGAAACCGACAATACCGGGGACGATAACTACGAAGGGTTACATCAGGTTCGTGCCTGTCTGCGCGGTCGCTCCATGCGTCGCCGCGTGTACAACCCGGATCGCCTGAAATACCCGATGAAGCGCGTCGGTAAGCGTGGGGAAGGGAAGTTCGAGCGGATTAGCTGGGATGAAGCCTACGACATCATCGCCACCAACATGCAGCGTTTGATTAAAGAGTACGGTAACGAATCTATCTACCTGAACTACGGTACCGGGACGCTCGGCGGCACGATGACCCGTTCCTGGCCACCGGGAAAAACGCTGGTGGCGCGCCTGATGAACTGCTGCGGCGGTTATCTCAATCACTATGGCGACTATTCCTCGGCGCAGATCGCGGCGGGACTGAACTACACCTATGGCGGTTGGGCGGACGGCAACAGCCCGTCCGATATCGAAAACAGTAAGCTGGTCGTGCTGTTCGGTAACAACCCGGGTGAAACCCGCATGAGCGGTGGCGGAGTAACCTACTACCTCGAACAGGCTCGCGCCAAATCCAATGCCCGCATGATCATCATCGATCCGCGCTATACCGACACCGGTGCCGGACGTGAAGACGAGTGGATTCCAATCCGACCAGGAACCGATGCGGCGCTGGTTTCAGGGCTGGCGTGGGTAATGATCACCGAAAACCTCGTCGATCAGCTTTTCCTGGATAAATACTGCGTCGGCTATGACGAGAAAACCCTGCCAGCCAGCGCGCCGGCTAACGGTCACTACAAGGCGTATATTCTCGGTCAGGGCAGCGATGGCGTGGCGAAAACGCCGGAGTGGGCCTCCACCATCACCGGTATTCCTGTGGAGCGTATCGTTCAGCTGGCGCGTGAGATTGGCTCAGCCAAACCGGCCTACATTAGCCAGGGCTGGGGTCCGCAGCGTCATGCGAACGGCGAAATTGCGACCCGTGCCATCTCCATGCTCTCCATTCTGACCGGCAACGTCGGCATTCACGGCGGTAACACCGGCGCGCGTGAAGGCTCGTATGAAGTGCCGTTTGAACGTATGCCCACGCTGGATAACCCGGTTCAGACCAGCATCTCCATGTTTATGTGGACCGATGCGATCGAACGGGGTCCGGAAATGACCGCCCTGCGCGACGGCGTTCGTGGCAAAGACAAGCTGGACGTGCCGATCAAAATGATCTGGAACTATGCCGGTAACTGCCTCATCAACCAGCACTCCGAAATCAACCGCACCCATGAAATCCTGCAGGATGACAAGAAGTGCGAGATGATTGTGGTGATCGACTGCCACATGACCTCCTCGGCGAAATATGCCGATATCCTGCTGCCGGACTGCACCGCCTCTGAGCAGATGGATTTCGCGCTGGATGCCTCCTGCGGCAACATGTCCTACGTGATCTTTACCGACCAGGCGATTAAACCGCGCTTCGAGTGCAAAACCATCTATGAGATGACCTCTGAGCTGGCGAAACGTCTTGGCGTTGAGCAGCAGTTTACCGAAGGGCGTACTCAGGAAGGGTGGATGCGCCATCTGCATGAACTCTCCCGTAAGGCGGTCCCTGACCTGCCTGATTTTGATACCTTCCGCAAGCAGGGTATGTACAAACAGCGCGATCCGGAAGGGCACCACGTGGCGTACAAAGCGTTCCGTGAAAACCCGCAGGCGAACCCGCTGACCACACCGTCGGGCAAAATCGAAATTTACTCCGAAGATCTGGCAAAAATCGCGTCGACATGGGAACTGCCGGAAGGAGACGTTATCGATCCGCTGCCGATCTACACGCCGGGCTTTGAGAACTACAACGATCCGCTGACGGCGAAATTCCCGCTGCAGCTGACCGGTTTCCACTACAAAGCGCGCGTGCACTCTACCTACGGTAACGTCGACGTGCTAAAAGCCGCCTGCCGCCAGGAGATGTGGATCAACCCTATGGACGCGAAAGCGCGCGGCATCAGCAACGGCGATCGCGTGCGCATCTTCAACGGTCGCGGCGAGGTGCACATTGAGGCCAAAGTGACGCCGCGCATGATGCCAGGCGTGGTGGCGTTAGGGGAAGGGGCCTGGTACAGCCCGGATGCCAACCGCATCGATCAGGCGGGCAGTATTAACGTGCTGACCACGCAGCGTCCGTCGCCGCTGGCGAAGGGCAATCCATCCCACACAAACCTTGTCCAGGTTGAAAAGGTTTAAGGAGTAGCCGATGACAACCCAGTATGGATTTTTTATTGATTCCAGCCGTTGCACCGGGTGCAAAACCTGCGAGCTGGCCTGTAAAGATTACAAAGACCTGACTCCGGACGTCAGCTTCCGCCGCATCTACGAATACGCCGGGGGCGACTGGCAGGAAGATAACGGCGTCTGGCATCAGAACGTCTTTGCGTATTACCTGTCGATTGCCTGTAACCACTGTGAAGACCCTGCCTGCACCAAGGTCTGCCCGAGCGGGGCGATGCACAAGCGTGAAGACGGCTTTGTGGTAGTGGATGAAGATGTCTGCATCGGCTGTCGCTACTGCCACATGGCGTGCCCGTACGGCGCGCCGCAGTACAACGCCGCCAAAGGTCATATGACCAAATGCGACGGTTGCCACACCCGCGTGGCTGACGGCAAAAAGCCGATTTGCGTCGAATCCTGCCCGCTACGCGCGCTGGACTTCGGTCCCATTGAAGAGCTGCGTCAGAAACACGGTCAGCTCGCCGCCGTGGCGCCGCTGCCGTCTGCGCACTTCACGAAGCCGAGTATTGTGATTAAACCTAACGCCAACAGCCGTCCTACAGGTGACACCACCGGCTACCTGGCAAACCCGAAGGAGGTGTGAGATGGGAAGTGGATGGCATGAATGGCCGCTGATGATCTTCACGGTCTTTGGTCAGTGCGTGGCGGGCGGCTTCATTGTGCTCGCGCTGGCGTTGTTAAAAGGGAACCTCAATGCCGAACAGCAGCAGCGTCTGGTTTTGAGCATGTTTGGCCTGTGGGTGCTGATGGGGATTGGTTTTATCGCCTCTACGCTGCACCTGGGTTCACCGATGCGCGCGTTTAACTCTCTGAACCGCGTGGGTGCCTCATCACTGAGTAACGAGATTGCCAGCGGGGCAATTTTCTTTGCCGTCGGTGGGCTGGGCTGGCTGCTGGCCGCTATGAAGAAGTTGCCTGCCGGTCTTCGCAGCCTGTGGCTGATCCTGACCATGGTGCTTGGCGTGGTGTTCGTGTGGATGATGGTGCGTGTCTATAACACTATCGATACCGTCCCCACATGGTACAGCGTCTGGACGCCGATGAGCTTCTTCCTGACGATGTTTATCGGCGGACCGCTGCTGGGCTACCTACTGCTGCGCGTGGCGGGCGTAGACGGGTGGGCAATGCGTTTACTGCCCGCCGTTTCGCTTCTGGCGCTGGTAGTAAGTGCGATGGTCGCCCTGATGCAGGGTTCTGAACTGGCAACCATTCACAGCTCTATCCAGCAGGCCTCTGCCCTGGTGCCGGACTACGGTGCGCTGATGGCCTGGCGTATCGTTCTGCTGGTCGCCGCGCTGGTATTCTGGATTTCTCCTCAGCTCAAAGGTTATCAGCCCGCGCTGCCGCTGCTGTCACTGGCTTTTGTGCTGGTACTGGCGGGTGAACTGATTGGTCGCGGCGTGTTCTACGGGTTGCATATGACCGTAGGGATGGCTATCGCCAGTTAACGTTGTATTTGGTTATATCAAGCCGGGCCTGAGTGCCCGGCTTTTTCTTTTTTCGATCATGAAATTTTTCGACTGTCGTTTTGCTTTTATTTTGCCCATTAATAAATGAAAACAGCGACATAATTAATATCTATAGCTGGCGTGGCATTAGCAGGATAAGTTTTTTAAATCGACAGGGAACATATTGTGCGAGGCGGCTAAATCAGTGGATTGACTTTGTTTTTGCCAGTGGCATGATGCGCACGAAATCTGAACTTCCTCACGGTTTTTAATCCATGACCACCTATACCCGGCCAGTGCTGCTGTTGCTCTGTGGCCTGCTTCTGTTGACCCTGGCGATCGCAGTGTTAAATACGCTCGTCCCGCTGTGGCTCGCCCATGAAAACTTACCGACCTGGCAGGTGGGTATGGTCAGCTCGTCCTTTTTTACCGGGAACCTGCTGGGTACGCTGGTGACCGGGAGCCTGATTAAGCGCTTTGGTTTTAACCGCAGCTATTATCTGGCTTCGCTGATTTTCGCTGCCGGGTGTGCGGGGTTGGGCCTGATGGTCGGCTTCTGGAGCTGGATGGCATGGCGCTTTATCGCCGGTGTAGGCTGCGCGATGATTTGGGTGGTCGTTGAAAGTGCGCTGATGTGCAGCGGAACCTCCCGCAACCGCGGTCGCCTGCTGGCAGCCTACATGATGGTTTATTACGTCGGCACCGTGCTGGGACAACTGATGGTGAGCAAACTACCAACCGACCTGATGAGCGTTCTGCCGTGGGTGACAGGTATGGTGCTGGCCGCGATCCTGCCGCTGCTCTTTACGCGCATTGTGAATCATAACAGCGAACACCAGGAAGCAACCCACGTCTGGCCAATGCTGAGACTACGTCAGGCGCGTCTGGGCGTTAACGGCTGCATTATCTCGGGGATTGTCCTCGGCTCGCTCTATGGCCTGATGCCGCTCTATCTGAATCATCAGGGCGTCAGCGATTCCGGAATTGGCTTCTGGATGGCGGTCATGGTGAGTGCGGGTATTGTGGGGCAGTGGCCGATTGGCCGCCTGGCGGACCGCTTTGGCCGTCTGCTGGTGCTGCGCGTTCAGGTCTTCGTGGTGATCATGGGCTGTCTTGCCATGCTCAGCAACGCCGCGATGGCGCCTGCGCTGTTCATTCTCGGGGCTGCCGGCTTTACGCTCTATCCCGTCGCGATGGCCTGGGCCTGTGAGAAAGTCGAGCATCACCAGCTGGTGGCAATGAACCAGGCGCTGTTACTGAGCTACACCATCGGCAGCTTATTAGGGCCGACGTTTACCGCGATGCTGATGCAGAATTACTCCGACAATTTACTGTTTATCATGATCGCCAGCGTGTCGTTTATTTATCTGTTAATGCTACTGCGTAAAGCGGGTGAACATCCAACGCCTGTGGCCCATGCCTGATGAATTAAAAGCCTGTCGATGACAGGCTTTTTTGTCCCCAACACAACTCAGAGTTTTACTTATTGTTTGTTTATTGCGCCGGACGATAATTCAGGTGAGTCCTACCACAATAAGGCAGCAATCATGTCTATTCGTCGTTTTTCCACTACCGCACTGGCCGTAGTGTTGTCTTTAACGTTTGCAACGGCTCCGGTCATGGCTAACCCTGGAAACGGGAATGGCAATGGTCACGGAAACGGGGGCGGACAGGGTAACAGCGGCAGTCATGGTAACGGGAATTCTGGTAACCATGGTAATAAGCAAAATAACGGTCAGGACAACCCTGGTAAATCGAATAAGAGCGTTAAAAACAGCAAAGATGTCGGTAATGATGTCGACGCTCGCGTCAGTTTCGATCATGCCCGCCATCTGGCCGTGAATTACGGCTTAACGGGCTATAAGTCTTTGCCTCCGGGGATCGCGAAAAACCTGGCGCGCGGTAAACCACTGCCTCCGGGTATTGCGAAGAAAACCGTTCCGGCCTCAATGCTGGACCAGCTTCCTTCCTATCCCGGCTATGAATGGCGCGTAGTGGGTGACGACCTGGTCTTAATTGCGCTGAGTACTGCGATTGTGACGACCGTTATTAACGGCGTCTTTAAATAGAATATAAAAAGGCCCGGTTTTACCGAGCCTTTTCTTTAATACATCACCTTGTGACCGTACTGTTCAAGAATACCTTTGACGCGTTCCATCGTCTCTTTTTTTGGCGGCTTCACGCCATCAAGCTTGTACTCTTCACCCATGGCCACCCATTTATGTTTACCCAACTCGTGATAGGGCAGAAGTTCGATTTTCTCGACGTTGCCCATGTCGCGGGTAAATTCGCCCAGGCGATGCGCGGAGTCGTCGTCATCTGACCAGCCGGGAACAACCACGTAGCGGATCCAGGTTTTGATGCCTTTATCGGCAATATATTTGGCAAACTCCAGCGTGCGGTGGTTGGAGACGCCCACCAGGTTCTGGTGGATCTCATCGTTCATCTGTTTGAGATCGAGCATCACCAGATCGGTCACTTCGAGCAGTTCATCGATCACCGGATCGTAGCGACGTACAAAGCCATTGGTATCCAGGCAGGTATGAATGCCTTCTTTGTGGCAGGCGCGGAACCAGTCGCGGACAAATTCGGCCTGAAGAATGGCTTCACCGCCGGATGCGGTGACGCCGCCGCCGGACGCGTTCATAAAGTGGCGGTAGGTCACCACCTCTTTCATCAAGTCTTCAACGGTCACTTCTTTACCGCCGTGCGTATCCCAGGTGTCACGGTTATGGCAGTACAGGCAGCGCATCAGGCAGCCCTGGAAAAAGGTGATAAAGCGGATACCCGGGCCATCGACGGTGCCACAGGATTCAAAGGAGTGAATGCGACCAATAATTGACATTGCGGTGATATCTCCAGCATCGGCCCGTCCGGGGCCTGAGTATGCACAGCTCAAAGCCGGCTGTGTTGAAGTCTGTTTTGGCTGATATCCATAGAGTATAGATAGCGGACAAAAGAGACTGAGGTGGAGAGGGTGCTAAAAAGGCCCCACTTACGTGGAGCCTTTATTGTACGCTTTTTAACGCGTGATTTCAGTCAATTCCACTTACATGGACTGAGTGAAAGTACGGGTGATAACGTCCTGCTGCTGTTCTTTCGTCAGGGAGTTAAAACGTACTGCGTAGCCAGATACGCGGATGGTCAGCTGAGGATATTTCTCAGGGTGTTCCATCGCGTCGAGCAGCATTTCACGGTTCATTACGTTCACGTTCAGGTGCTGACCACCTTCGATGGACGCTTCGTGGTGGAAGTAACCATCCATCAGACCCGCGAGGTTAGTTTTACGCACTTCGTCGTCTTTACCCAGCGCGTTTGGCACGATAGAGAAGGTATAAGAGATACCATCTTTCGCGTAAGCAAACGGCAGTTTAGCAACGGAGGTCAGAGAGGCAACAGCACCTTTCTGGTCACGACCGTGCATTGGGTTAGCACCTGGGCCGAATGGCGCGCCAGCACGACGACCGTCTGGGGTGTTACCGGTTTTCTTACCATACACAACGTTAGAGGTGATGGTCAGAACAGACTGAGTCGGGATAGCGTTACGGTAAGTAGTCAGTTTCTGAATTTTCTTCATGAAACGTTCTACCAGGTCAACCGCCATGTCATCAACGCGAGAATCGTTGTTACCAAACTGCGGATATTCGCCTTCGATTTCGAAATCTACAGCCAGGCCGTCTTCGTCACGAATCGGTTTAACTTTCGCATATTTGATTGCAGACAGGGAGTCAGCAGCAACGGACAGACCTGCGATACCACACGCCATGGTGCGGATAACGTCACGGTCGTGCAGCGCCATCAGAGATGCTTCGTAGCTGTACTTGTCGTGCATGTAGTGGATAACGTTCAGCGCGGTGACGTACTGTTTAGCCAGCCAGTCCATGAAGTGATCCATGCGGTCCATCACTTCGTCGAAGTTCAGAACGTCGCCTTTGATTGGCTCAGACTTAGGACCAACCTGCATTTTCAGTTTTTCATCAACGCCGCCGTTGATTGCGTACAGCATGGTTTTCGCCAGGTTTGCACGCGCACCGAAGAACTGCATTTGTTTACCAACAACCATTGGGCTTACGCAGCAAGCGATAGCGTAATCGTCGTTGTTGAAGTCCGGACGCATCAGGTCATCGTTCTCATACTGCAGAGAAGAGGTATCGATGGACACTTTAGCGGCGAATTTCTTGAAGTTCAGAGGCAGTTTTTCAGACCACAGAACGGTGATGTTCGGCTCCGGAGAAGGACCCATGGTGTACAGGGTGTTCAGGAAGCGGAAGCTGTTTTTGGTTACCAGAGTACGGCCGTCAACGCCCATACCACCGATAGATTCTGTTGCCCAGATTGGGTCACCAGAGAACAGCTCATCGTATTCAGGGGTACGCAGGAAGCGAACCATACGCAGCTTCATGACCAGGTGGTCAATCATTTCCTGAGCGTCTTGCTCGGTGATTTTGCCTGCTTTGATGTCGCGTTCGATGTACGCATCCAGGAAGGTGGATACGCGACCGAAGGACATTGCTGCACCGTTCTGAGACTTAACTGCGGCCAGGTAGCCGAAGTAGGTCCACTGGATAGCTTCCTGAGCGTTGGTAGCAGGACCAGAGATATCGCAGCCGTATTTAGCAGCCATCTCTTTGATCTGACCCAGCGCGCGGTGCTGTTCAGCGATCTCTTCACGCAGACGGATAGTCGCTTCCAGGTTTACGCCGTTTTCCAGATCGGACTGCAGGGAAACAAACTGCGCGTACTTGTCTTTCATCAGGAAGTCGATACCGTACAGCGCAACGCGACGGTAGTCACCGATGATACGGCCACGGCCATACGCATCTGGCAGACCAGTCAGAACGCCAGATTTACGGCAGTTCAGGATGTCTTTGGTATAAACATCGAATACACCCTGGTTGTGGGTTTTACGGTATTCGGTGAAGATTTTTTTCAGCATTGGGTCCAGCTCGCGGTTATACGCTTTGCAGGAACCTTCAACCATTTTGATACCACCGAACGGGATGATTGCGCGTTTCAGTGGTGCTTCAGTCTGCAGACCAACGATTTTCTCAAGGGCTTTGTTGATGTAGCCAGCATCGTGAGAAGTGATGGTGGAAGCAACGGAGGTGTCAAAATCAACTGGCGCGTGAGTGCGGTTTTCCAGTTTAACGCCTTCCATTACGCTGTCCCACAGCTTGGTGGTCGCGTCAGTTGCGCCAGCCAGGAAGGATTCGTCACCTTCATACGGGGTATAGTTTTTCTGAATGAAGTCACGTACGTTTACTTCATTCTGCCAGTCACCTTTCGCAAAACCTTCCCAGGCTGTGGCTAACTTTTCATTAAGCTCGGACATGTAACACCTACCTTCTTAAGTGGATTTTTTATTTACTGCCTGAGAAAACCATCAATGATGATCGTCGCCACGCAGGTAAATGACCCAGTATGTCAACCCAACTAACAGACCCCCACCGATAATGTTCCCGATAGTGACAGGGATCAGGTTATCAGTAATGAAATTCATAATAGTCAGGTGAGAGAAACTTTCCGGGGATGAACCAACTGCGGTCCAGAACTCCGGGCTCGCAAAGTCGCGGATAACAATGCCCATAGGGATCATGAACATATTCGCGATACTGTGCTCAAAGCCGCTGGCAACAAACATCGCAACCGGCAGAACCATAATTAAGGCTTTGTCCATCAGGCTACGACCCGAGTAGCTCATCCATACAGCCAGGCAGACCATCAGGTTAGCGAGGATGCCGAGAGCAACGGCTTCGATAAATGTGTGGTGCATTTTGTGGTCGGCGGTTTGCAGGACATTAAGGCCCCAGCCACCGTTGGCGGTCATGTACTCGCCAGAAAGCCACATCAACAAAACAAAGAGCAGACAGCCAACCAGGTTACCCACGTAGACGTTAAGCCAGTTACGTGCCAGCTGACCCCAGGTAATTCTTCCGCTGGCTTTTGCCACGACAATCAGTACCGTTGAGGTGAAGAGGTCGGCGCCGCAAATGACGCAGAGAATCAGACCCAGTGAGAAGCAAATGCCGCCAATCAGTTTGGCCATGCCGAAAGGCATTCCGGCAGTACCGGTAGTGGCGGTGATGTAGAAGACGAAAGCGATAGAGATGAACACACCAGCCGTGATCGCCAGATAGAACGTCTTCATCGGGTGTTTCGTTGCTTTATAGACACCCGCTTCTTCGGCAACTTTGGCCATCGCAGCAGGGAGTAAAAGATCAAAAGGGTTGTCAGCTTTCACACTAACTCTCTCTTTATTAAGTCGGCGACGAGATACTAACAAAGCATTATAGAAGAGAAATTGATATAGATCATATCTCGCCTGGCTTATAGGCCCGCAATGTGTATGGTTTTACGACAAATGCGGAATAAGTATTTGATTATCCGTATAAAAATAAATTTTAAAAGTTATGAAAAGAGTTGAATTTTTTCGTTCAGCCACCTCTGAGACAGTTAATTAATATGGAGTATTTACCATAAAAAGTAACAGTAAAGCTCGGGTAAATATTATTATATTTACCCATGATTAACTTTATTATTACAATCAACAGTCATTGCCGAAGAAAATAAAAAACGGGGCAATGAAATTGCCCCGTAATATAGCCCAGACGATTGAATACGCCTACTGCCGGTAATGTTATATGCGCTTATTTTGACCAGTAAGCGGCTTTTGCCTTCTGCAGCTTTTCGTAGGCCTTCAGCAGCGACTGATGCGCCGGGAAGGCTTTCAGATCGCTATCAACAGCCTGCAGGCCATAGAACGGCGCTTCGCCGCTCAGGGCTGCGCTGGCTGCTTCTACGGCTTCAGCACCATACATACGCACGAAAGCATTCAGGTACTGCAGCGGCTCGCGATCGTCTTCCTGGGCCAGCAGCAGCAGGGTTTGCAGGCAGCGGTAATAATTGGTGCGCTCGGCAGAGAAGACCGACTGGTTGAATTCCATGGTCCACTCGGTCCAGGCCAGAGCCTGATCCAAATCGCCACCCGCCAGGGCCAGCATCGCTTTCAGCTCACCAATACGCAGGGTATACCAGCCGTTGTCTTTACCGGTCGCCAGGCCCAGCAGTTCGCGTACGCGAGTGAAGTCATCGTGGCCTTCTTCGTCCAGTTGGGCGATCAGGTTCAGATAATCTTCTTTCTCCCACTCGCTGCCCGGCAGAGCCAGCAGCGTTTCGCGCAGGTGCGCGCCCATGCTGTTATTCGCCAGCCACAGATCTTCAGCAGGGTAGATGTCGGACATGCCCGGAACAATAATGCGGCACGCGTAGACGCCAAGATGCTCGTAGTCGGCAATGTAAACTTCCTGATCTTCAGCGTTGAAGATCGCCATCAGCGTGGCGAACTCTTCTTCGGTGGTACCGGCAAAGCTCCAGTCCACGAACGGATAGTCGGCGTCCTGCTTGAACATATCCCAGGAAATTAAGCCGCTGGAGTCGATGAAGTGGGTTTCGAGGTTGGTATGCTCGGCCACTTCTTCATCGTCAAACGTTGGCGGCGTAAACACGTCGAGATCTTTCAGGCTACGGCCCTGCAGCAGCTCGGTGACGGTACGCTCCAGCGCCACGCCGAAGTCCGGGTGCGCGCCGAAGGAGGCGAAGCAGGTGCCGTTGGTTGGGTTAAACAGCACGACGCAGATAACCGGGTACTTACCGCCCAGCGAGCCGTCATACGCGAAGATTGGGAAACCTTCTGCTTCCAGCTTAGCGATGGATTCCACCACGCCCGGGTAGCGCGCCAGCACGTCTGCCGGAATTTCTGGCAGGCTGATGGATTCGGCGATGATGCGGTTTTTAATGTGGCGTTCAAAGACTTCGGACAGACCCTGCACGCGCGCTTCATTGCGGGTGTTACCGGCGGACATACCGTTGGACACATACAGGTTGCCGACGATATTCATCGGAATATAAACGGTCTGCTCGTCAGACTGGCGGGTGAACGGCAGGGCGCAGATCCCACGGTCTTCATTGCCAGACTGCAGATCGATCAGCATGCTGGCAGTCAGTTCGCTGTCTGGATCGTAGAAGGCACGCAGGCGCGCGTCGAGAATACCTTCCGGCAGTTCGTCATCTTCGGTCAGCGGGAACCACTTTTCATTTGGATAGTGAACGAACGGGCCGTTAGCGATGGTCTCGCCCAGCCAGAAGTCTGCGAAGAAATAGTTGGTGGACAGACGCTCAAAATACTCACCCAGCGCAGAGGCCAGTGCCGCTTTTTTTGTCGCGCCTTTACCGTTGGTAAAGCACAGGGCACAGTCTTTATCGCGAATATGCACGGACCAGACATGCGGCACCGGATTGAGCCAGGAGGCTTCTTCGATGTTAAAACCCAGGTCGGTCAGTTTCTGCTGGAAGCGAGCGATGGAATCTTCCAGGGCGGCGTCTTTGCCGGGGATAAACGTTTGAGTCATGGCGGTCACTTTTATCGTACGTAAAGCGCGCAATGATACGGGTTTTGCGTGACGGGTGCTATCTTCGGCGAAAATAAAAGGCTGGGCTATGCTTAGTGGCAGTAACTGACTGTTAAGGCATAGAAAAATGAAAGCATTTGATCTCCAGCGGATGGCGTTTGATAAAGTTCCTCCTGAATTTCTGGGCGAAGTGGCGCTGCGCAGCCTGTATACCTTCGTACTCGTCTTCCTGTTTCTTAAAATTACCGGCCGTCGCGGCGTGCGGCAGATGTCGCTCTTTGAGGTGTTGATTATCCTGACGCTGGGCTCGGCGGCGGGGGACGTCGCCTTTTATGACGACGTACCAATGGTGCCGGTGTTTATCGTTTTTGTCTCACTGGCGCTACTTTACCGTCTTGTCATGTGGCTGATGTCGAAAAGCGAAAAGCTGGAAGATCTGCTTGAAGGGAAGCCGGTCGTTATCGTCGAGGACGGACAGCTGGCCTGGGAAAATGTACAAAGCGCCAATATGACCGAGTTTGAGTTCTTTATGGAGCTACGCCTGAACAGCGTTGAACAGCTCGGGCAGGTGCGGCTGGCGATCATGGAAACTAACGGGCAGATCAGCGTCTATTACTATTCTGACGACGAGGTGAAGCCGGGACTGTGTATCCTGCCGGATATGCTGATCGAGCGTTTCAAAACCGTACCTGAGTCAGGCGAGTATGCCTGCGTGAGATGTAGCCATGTCGTCGCGATGCAGCCGGGGGATCGTCAATTATGCCCCCGCTGTGCAAATCCGGAATGGACGAAGGTTAGCCGGGCTAAACGTATCACCTGACAGCCATTTTGTCGGTTTTGTCCTGGCGAGGCGGCAGATTGTTTTGTGTGACGCGGGGCACATTTCACGGGTCATAAGTTTTAGACATTGCGGCGCGTGTCACTGAATGATAAAACCGATATCCACAGTTATAACTTATGGCTTTTAGCGTGGTGAGGGGAAATGGCTCAAGTCTTTAATTTCAGTTCAGGTCCGGCGATGTTACCGGCAGACGTGCTTAAACAGGCTCAACAGGAACTTTGTGACTGGAACGGTCTCGGTACGTCGGTGATGGAAATCAGCCACCGTGGTAAAGAGTTTATTCAGGTGGCGGAAGAGGCAGAAAAGGATTTTCGCGATCTGCTGAATATTCCCTCGAACTACAAAGTATTGTTCTGTCACGGCGGCGGGCGCGGCCAGTTTGCAGGCGTTCCGCTGAATATCCTCGGTGACAAAACGACGGCTGACTACGTTGACGCGGGTTACTGGGCGGCGAGCGCTGTTAAAGAAGCGTATAAATACTGCACGCCGAATGTGATCGACGCCAAAGTGACCGTTGACGGTCTGCGCGCCGTGAAGCCAATGCGCGAGTGGCAGCTTTCTGATAAAGCAGCGTATCTTCACTACTGCCCAAACGAAACTATTGACGGGATTGCCATCGACGAGACGCCAAACTTTGGCAGCGATGTCGTGGTTGCCGCCGACTTCTCCTCTACCATTCTGTCTGCGCCAATTGATGTCAGCCGCTACGGCGTTATCTATGCGGGCGCGCAGAAAAATATCGGTCCGGCCGGTTTGACTATCGTCGTCGTGCGTGAAGACCTGCTGGGTAAAGCACATAAATCCTGCCCGTCGATTCTCGATTACACCGTGCTGAACGATAACGATTCTATGTTCAACACCCCACCAACGTTTGCCTGGTACCTCTCCGGCCTGGTCTTCAAATGGCTGAAGCAAAACGGCGGCGTGGCGCAGATGGATAAGGTGAATCAGCAGAAAGCTGAACTGCTGTATGGCGTGATCGACAAGAGCGATTTCTACCGCAACGATGTGGCGAACGCTAACCGTTCCCGCATGAACGTGCCGTTCCAGCTGGCGGACAGCAGCCTGGATAAAGTCTTCCTGGAAGAGTCCTTCGCGGCAGGCCTGCATGCGCTCAAAGGTCACCGTGTCGTTGGCGGCATGCGTGCTTCCATCTATAACGCGATGCCGCTGGAAGGCGTTAAAGCCCTGACGGATTTCATGATCGACTTCGAACGTCGTCACGGTTAATTTGCTGTTTTTCACCCCCGCAGCGTCCCTGCGGGGTTTTTATTATGTTGAGTTGAGAGTTTAGTTTTCATGGAATCCCTGACGTTACAACCTATCGCGCGGGTAGATGGCACCATTAATCTGCCTGGTTCAAAAAGTGTCTCGAACCGCGCTCTGCTGCTGGCAGCTCTGGCAAACGGCACCACCGTCCTTACAAACCTGCTGGACAGCGATGACGTGCGCCATATGCTCAATGCGCTGAAAGCGTTGGGTGTTCATTACACTCTCTCCGACGATCGTACCCGCTGCGAAGTGACCGGCAACGGCGGCGCGCTGCGCTCGGGCGAAGAGCTTGAACTGTTTCTGGGCAACGCGGGGACCGCGATGCGCCCGCTGGCGGCGGCCCTGTGCCTAGGGAGCAACAACATCGTGCTGACCGGCGAGCCGCGCATGAAAGAGCGTCCGATTGGTCACCTGGTGGATGCCCTGCGTCAGGGCGGCGCGCAGGTTGAGTATCTGGAGCAGGAAAACTATCCGCCACTGCGTCTGCGCGGCGGTTTTACCGGCGGTCACGTCGAGGTTGACGGCAGCGTCTCCAGCCAGTTCCTGACCGCGCTGCTGATGACCGCGCCGCTGGCTCCGCAGGATACGGTTATCACGATTAAAGGCGAGCTGGTCTCTAAACCGTACATTGATATCACGCTGCACCTGATGAAAACCTTCGGCGTTGATGTGGAAAACCAGTCTTATCAGCGCTTCGTGGTGCGCGGGGCACAGCAGTACCAGTCTCCGGGTAACTACCTGGTTGAAGGGGATGCGTCATCCGCGTCTTACTTCCTGGCCGCGGGTGCGATTAAAGGCGGCACGGTAAAAGTGACCGGTATTGGTCGTAACAGCGTGCAGGGCGACATCCGTTTTGCGGACGTGCTGGAAAAAATGGGCGCCATTGTCACCTGGGGCGATGACTTCATCTCCTGTACCCACGGCGAGCTGAACGCCATCGACATGGACATGAACCATATCCCTGATGCGGCGATGACTATTGCCACGGCGGCGCTGTTCGCCAAAGGCACCACCACGCTGCGTAACATCTACAACTGGCGCGTAAAAGAGACGGACCGCCTGTTCGCAATGGCGACAGAGCTGCGAAAAGTCGGTGCCGAGGTGGAAGAGGGCGAAGACTACATTCGCGTCACGCCTCCTGCAAAACTGCAGTTTGCGGAAATCGGCACCTACAACGATCACCGTATGGCGATGTGCTTCTCGCTGGTGGCGCTGTCAGATACGCCTGTCACGATCCTTGACCCGAAATGTACTGCGAAAACGTTCCCGGACTACTTCGAACAGTTGGCACGCATTAGCACGCTGGCCTGATAACGCCTTGCCGCATCGCCCGATGCGGCATTTCCTTACGCTTCATTACGAACACCTCCGCTCATTTCTTCTACACTCTGCTTCAATCATTCCGTAATTTGCACGCAAAGGTAACAGTTGCGCACGTTGGCGCGTATAATGCGCGGCGTTCATGTAAACGGTATGCCTTATTTAAGGAGAAAAAGATGACGGCAGTTGCCCCGGTAATCACCATTGATGGGCCGAGTGGCGCAGGGAAAGGTACTCTGTGCAAAGCGATGGCGGAAGCATTGCAATGGCATCTTTTAGATTCGGGAGCAATCTATCGCGTGCTGGCGCTGGCCGCGCTGCATCACCATGTGGATGTCGCGTCTGAAGAAGCGCTGGTTCCGCTGGCTGCGCATCTGGATGTGCGTTTCGTATCGACCGATGGCAACCTGGAAGTCATCCTTGAAGGGGAAGACGTGAGCGGCGAAATCCGTACGCAGGAAGTGGCTAATGCGGCCTCCCAGGTTGCGGCATTCCCGCGCGTTCGTGAGGCGCTGTTACGTCGTCAGCGCGCGTTTCGTGAAGCACCGGGTTTGATCGCTGACGGACGCGATATGGGAACTGTGGTATTCCCTGATGCGCCTGTAAAAATTTTCCTCGACGCCTCTTCGGAAGAACGTGCGCAACGCCGCATGCTTCAGTTGCAGGAAAAGGGGTTTAGTGTTAACTTTGATCGCCTTTTATCCGAGATAAAAGAGCGCGATGACCGCGATCGTAACCGCGCCGTCGCCCCACTTGTTCCTGCAGAAGATGCATTAGTTCTGGATTCAACCAGTTTAACTATTGAGCAAGTGATTGAAAAAGCGCTACAATATGCGCGCCAAAAACTGGCACTCGCGTAATCGCGACCGATTTAGCAGTACCCCCGCTGCAATGGATTGACGGCGGGTATGTGAAACAACCCCATCCGGCACGGAGCCAGGTGGACGTTAATATTAACCTGAAGATTAAACATGACTGAATCTTTTGCTCAACTGTTTGAAGAATCCTTAAAAGAAATCGAAACCCGCCCGGGTTCCATCGTTCGCGGTGTTGTTGTTGCTATCGACAAAGACGTAGTACTGGTTGACGCCGGTCTGAAATCTGAGTCCGCCATTCCGGCAGAGCAGTTCAAAAACGCCCAGGGCGAGCTGGAAATCCAGGTTGGTGACGAAGTTGACGTTGCTCTGGACGCAGTAGAAGACGGCTTCGGTGAAACCCTGCTTTCTCGTGAGAAAGCGAAACGTCACGAAGCATGGATCACGCTGGAAAAAGCTTACGAAGAAGCTGAAACTGTGGTCGGTGTTATCAACGGCAAAGTTAAAGGTGGCTTCACTGTTGAGCTGAATGGTATTCGTGCGTTCCTGCCAGGTTCTCTGGTAGACGTTCGTCCAGTTCGTGACACTCTGCACCTGGAAGGCAAAGAGCTTGAGTTCAAAGTAATCAAGCTGGACCAGAAGCGTAACAACGTTGTTGTTTCCCGTCGTGCCGTTATCGAATCCGAAAACAGCGCAGAACGCGATCAGCTGCTGGAAAACCTGCAGGAAGGCATGGAAGTCAAAGGTATCGTTAAGAACCTCACTGACTACGGCGCATTCGTTGACCTGGGCGGCGTTGATGGCCTGCTGCACATCACCGACATGGCGTGGAAACGCGTTAAGCACCCAAGCGAAATCGTGAACGTGGGCGACGAAATCACTGTTAAAGTGCTGAAGTTCGACCGCGAGCGTACTCGTGTATCCCTCGGCCTGAAACAGCTGGGCGAAGATCCATGGGTAGCTATCGCTAAGCGTTACCCAGAAGGTACTAAACTGACTGGTCGCGTAACCAACCTGACTGACTACGGCTGCTTCGTTGAAATCGAAGAAGGCGTTGAAGGTCTGGTGCACGTTTCCGAAATGGACTGGACCAACAAAAACATCCACCCATCCAAAGTTGTTAACGTTGGTGATGTAGTGGAAGTGATGGTTCTGGATATCGACGAAGAACGTCGTCGTATCTCCCTGGGCCTGAAACAGTGCAAAAACAACCCATGGCAGCAGTTCGCGGAAACCCACAACAAGGGCGACCGTGTTGAAGGTAAAATCAAGTCTATCACTGACTTCGGTATCTTCATCGGCCTGGACGGCGGCATCGATGGCCTGGTTCACCTGTCTGACATCTCCTGGAACGTTGCAGGCGAAGAAGCAGTTCGTGAATACAAAAAAGGCGACGAAATCGCTGCAGTTGTTCTGCAGGTTGACGCAGAGCGTGAGCGT
Source organism: Enterobacter sp. 3U4 (assembly GCF_057224565.1). Classification (NCBI taxonomy): domain Bacteria; kingdom Pseudomonadati; phylum Pseudomonadota; class Gammaproteobacteria; order Enterobacterales; family Enterobacteriaceae; genus Enterobacter; species Enterobacter sp. 3U4. The sequence continues at coordinate 2,382,746 of NZ_CP136665.1, read as the reverse complement.
ATCTCCCTGGGCGTTAAACAGCTCGCAGAAGATCCGTTCAACAACTGGGTTGCACTGAACAAGAAAGGCGCAATCGTAAACGGTAAAGTGACTGCAGTTGACGCTAAAGGCGCAACCGTAGAACTGGCTGACGGCGTTGAAGGTTACCTGCGCGCTTCTGAAGCTTCACGTGACCGCGTTGAAGATGCCACTCTGGTTCTGAACGTAGGCGACGACGTTGAAGCTAAGTTCACCGGTGTTGACCGTAAGAACCGTGCAATCAGCCTGTCTGTTCGTGCTAAAGACGAAGCTGATGAGAAAGATGCAATCGCAACTGTTAACAAACAGGAAGATGCAAACTTCTCTAACAACGCAATGGCTGAAGCTTTCAAAGCAGCTAAAGGCGAGTAATATCAGGTTCTCAGCATCATTTGCGCTGTAACGCATTTACAGCGTGAAGGATGAGGAGCAAACTTGACAGATTACAGGATTCGTCCTGTAATCAATAACAAAGGGCGGCTACGGCCGCCCTTGTTTAATGAGCTGTTCAGCTAATTGGTTTGAAAGGAACCGGAGGAATCATGACCAAGTCAGAATTGATTGAAAGACTTGCCAGTCAGCAACCGCATATCCCTGCCAAGGCAGTGGAAGATGCCGTAAAAGAGATGCTGGAGCATATGGCCTCCACTCTTGCCCAGGGCGAGCGCATTGAAATCCGCGGTTTCGGTAGTTTTTCTCTGCACTATCGTGCTCCACGTACCGGGCGTAACCCGAAAACTGGTGATAAAGTTGAGCTGGAAGGTAAGTACGTTCCACACTTTAAGCCGGGTAAAGAACTGCGCGATCGCGCCAATATTTACGGCAACTGAGTTTAGCCAGCCGGTTAAACTGGGTTCGAAAGAAAGCACCTGCGGGTGCTTTTTTTGTCTCTGCCGCTTTCATTCTGAATATGCCCCGCATTTTCCGTTTCATTTTCTGCAAACTAATAAAAACAGCACGGCGCGTGCCGTAAAACGCATGCTTCTCACCTGACAACTCGCTCTGTCCGCTTACATACTGCCCTCCTGAAACAGGGAGGTAGCAATGGGAATTCCCGCTCTTAGCGTCTGCGTCATTCTGGCAATAGCCCCGTTACTTTGGTTACCTGAACTGCCATCACGTCATACCGTGTGGATAATGATTGCTGGCGGGGTCGTGCTGGCCGCACGGCGAAACGAACGACTGAAGTATGCGGGTATCACGCTGTTACTTTACGTGTGGGGTATTCTGGCTGCGAAGGAGAGCGTCTGGCCGATGCAGCATTTAACCACGGGGGCTGTGCAGGCTGAGGTAGCGATCACCGCCACAGATGGCGCAACGCAGCATCAGGCAAACATTCTCAGCGTTGATGGCAAGCGCTGGTGGGCTACTACCGGCGTCATGCTGTATGGCAATTATCTGCCACAGAAAGCGTGTGCCGGTCAGCGCTGGACCATGACGCTCAGGCTCAGGCCTGCCCATGGCGAACTGAACGACGGCGGTTATGATTCTCAGCGCAGCGCTTTTGCCCGCCATCAAACGCTGAGCGGGCGTTTCACCCGTGCGGAACTCGTTGATGGGCACTGCAGCCTGCGAGCGCAATATCTCATGTCACTGCAAAACCGCCTTTCTGCTTACCGATGGGGGGCGGTTATCCTCGGACTGGGAATGGGTGAACGTCTGGATGTGCCCCAGGAAATAAAAGACCTGATGCGTGAAACCGGGACGCTGCATTTGATGGCGATTTCGGGTCTGCATATCGCGCTGGCGGCATCCCTCGTCTGGTTACTCGCTCGTGGGATCCAGTTTTTATTACCCAGCCACCGGGTCCACTGGCAGATGCCTCTCCTGGCCGGATTGTGCTTTGCCGCTTTCTACGCCTGGCTTACCGGTCTGCAACCTCCTGCGCTGCGAACGGTCATTGCGCTTGCTGTGCTTGCATTATTGCGGATCGCTGCCCGGCAATGGTCTCCCTGGCAGGTGTGGGTCTGCTGTATCGCGGCGATCCTGATAAGCGACCCCTTAGCCATACTCTCGCAGAGTCTGCTCTTGTCTGCATTTGCGGTCGCCGCGCTGATTTTTTGGTTCCAGTGGCTGCCTCTTCCTGACTGGCAAAGGGCACGACGTATACGGCCGCTGCTGAACCTGATCTATCTGCAGGTGGGTATGTTGATGCTGCTGATGCCGGTACAGGTCCTGATTTTCCATGGCTTCAGCATCTCTTCCCTGGTCGCGAATCTCTTTGCCGTTCCCCTGGTGACGTTTGTCTCCGTGCCGCTGATCCTGTTCGGCATGCTGCTTCATCTCCTGCCGTTGGCGGCACCGGAAAGCGTCGTCTGGTTCGCAGCCAATAAGTCACTAGCGGGGCTTTTCTGGCTCCTCATGCGCCTGCCTGACGGCTGGCAAAATGTCGACCAACGCTGGCAGTACATGACATTACTGCCGTGGTTGAGCATCATTGCCTGGCGTTTTCGCGCCTGGAAAACCCTTCCAGCCGTTTGTTTTGCAGGAAGTATCTTACTGGCATTTCCTCTCTGGCGAACGGCAAAAAGCGAGAGCTGGACGCTGCATATGCTGGACGTGGGGCAGGGGCTGGCGATGGTCATTGAACGGCACGGGAAGGCCATTCTCTATGATACCGGGCTCGCCTGGCCGGGCGGGGATAGCGCGCAGCGGTTAATTATCCCGTGGCTTCGCTGGCATCACCTGAGGCCTGAAGGCGTTATTCTCAGTCATGAGCACCTCGACCATGCGGGAGGACTCGCATCGTTGCAAAAAGCGTGGCCGGAAGTGTGGGTAAGAAGCCCATTGCGCCAGGCGGAACATCTGCCCTGTTTTCGCGGGCAGAGATGGAAATGGCAGGGACTCACCTTCACCGCCCACTGGCCCCCCGAAAATTACCCGGCTCAGGGAAATAACCATTCCTGCGTGGTAAAGGTGGACGACGGTGAGCAGAGTGTTCTGCTAACAGGAGACGTTGAAGCGCAAGCGGAACAGGCTATGCTTAGCCATTACTGGCGTTATCTGACGTCCACGCTCATACAGGTGCCCCATCATGGCAGTAATACTTCGTCTTCATTGCCGCTGGTACAGCGGGTGGAAGGCCAGATCGCCCTGGATTCAGCGGCCCGCTATAACGCATGGCGATTCCCGTCGGCAAAAGTTGTCCGACGTTATCGAAAAGAGGGGTATATCTGGCACGATACTCCTCATTCTGGACAAATATCGGTGACATTCTCGCAACATCACTGGCAAATCCGGCGCTTGCGCGAGCAATTTTTACCCGTTTGGTATCATCAGTGGTTTGGCGAGCCCGTCGATAACGGGTAGAATATGCGGCTATTTCAACGAATGCTGGTTTTTTGAATGCATAACGACAAAGATCTCTCCACGTGGCAAACCTTCCGCCGACTCTGGCCGATGATTGCGCCCTTTAAAGCAGGCCTGATCGTGGCGGGAGTAGCGTTAATCCTCAACGCAGCCAGCGATACTTTTATGCTATCGCTTCTCAAACCGTTACTGGACGACGGTTTTGGTAAAACGGATCGCTCAGTGTTGCTATGGATGCCTCTGGTGGTTATCGGACTGATGATTTTACGCGGCATCACCAGCTATATTTCCAGCTACTGTATTTCCTGGGTATCAGGGAAAGTGGTTATGACCATGCGCCGTCGCCTGTTCAGCCACATGATGGGCATGCCGGTTGCGTTCTTTGACAAGCAGTCTACCGGGACGCTGCTGTCCCGTATCACCTACGACTCCGAGCAGGTTGCCTCCTCATCATCGAGCGCACTGATCACCGTTGTGCGTGAGGGCGCGTCAATCATCGGCCTGTTCGCGATGATGTTCTATTACAGCTGGCAGCTGTCGATCATCCTTATCGTTCTGGCACCGGTAGTTTCTATTGCCATCCGCGTCGTCTCAAAGCGCTTCCGCAATATCAGTAAGAACATGCAGAACACGATGGGGCAGGTGACGACCAGTGCGGAACAGATGCTGAAAGGGCATAAGGAAGTATTGATCTTCGGCGGTCAGGAGGTCGAAACCAAACGCTTCGATAAAGTCAGCAATAAAATGCGTCTGCAGGGGATGAAAATGGTCTCGGCCTCTTCCATCTCTGACCCGATTATTCAGCTGATTGCGTCGCTGGCGCTGGCATTTGTCCTGTATGCGGCAAGCTTCCCAAGCGTGATGGAGACGCTGACGGCGGGTACCATTACCGTAGTCTTCTCCTCAATGATCGCCCTGATGCGTCCGCTGAAATCCCTGACGAACGTGAATGCCCAGTTCCAGCGCGGGATGGCCGCCTGTCAGACGCTGTTCAGCATTCTGGATTCCGAACAGGAAAAAGATGAGGGTACACGCGAGATTGAGCGCGCTCGTGGCGATCTCGAATTCCGCAATGTCACTTTCGCCTATCCTGGTCGTGAAACGCCGGCGCTGCGTAATATCAACCTGTCCATTCCTGCGGGTAAAACCGTTGCGCTGGTGGGCCGTTCCGGCTCGGGTAAATCGACCATTGCCAGCCTGATCACCCGTTTCTATGATATTAACGAAGGTGAAATCCTTTTAGACGGTCATGACCTGCGGGAATATACCCTGCAATCTCTGCGTAACCAGGTGGCGCTTGTCTCCCAGAACGTGCACCTGTTCAACGATACCGTGGCTAACAACATTGCGTATGCGCGCACGGATGAGTACAGCCGTGAGCAGATTGAGAACGCCGCGCGCATGGCCTATGCAATGGACTTTATCAACAAGATGGATAACGGTCTGGATACGATAATCGGTGAGAACGGGGTACTGCTCTCCGGTGGTCAGCGTCAGCGTATCGCCATTGCGCGTGCGCTGCTGCGCGATAGCCCGATTCTGATTCTGGACGAGGCGACCTCTGCGCTGGATACGGAATCCGAACGCGCTATTCAGTCTGCACTGGATGAGCTGCAAAAGAACCGTACCTCTCTGGTGATTGCGCACCGTCTGTCGACTATCGAGCAGGCTGACGAAATCGTCGTAGTTGAAGACGGCATCATTGTTGAACGTGGAAGCCATGCTGATTTGCTGGAACACCGCGGCGTTTACGCTCAGTTACATAAGATGCAGTTTGGCGAATGATTGCACGCATCTGGTCCGGTGAATCCCCGCTGTGGCTGCTGCTTTTGCCGCTCTCCTGGCTTTACGGCCTGGTGAGCGGCATTATCCGTCTGCTTTACCGTCTGGGATTGAAGCGTGCCTGGCGCGCGCCAGTTCCGGTTGTGGTTGTCGGTAATCTTACGGCGGGCGGCAACGGTAAAACGCCGGTGGTGATCTGGCTGGTGGAGCAATTGCAAAAGCGCGGCATCCGCCCAGGAGTGGTATCGCGCGGATATGGTGGTAAAGCGGCGCGTTATCCGCTGTTGCTGACGGCGGAAACCACGAGTGCCGAAGCGGGTGATGAGCCGGTATTGATTTTCCAGCGTACCGGCGCGCCGGTTGCGGTCTCTCCGGTGCGCAGCGACGCCGTTCAGGCACTGCTTGCCGAACAGGCGGTACAAATCATTATCACTGACGATGGCCTGCAGCATTACGCCCTGGCGCGTGATAAAGAGATTGTGGTCATCGATGGGGTTCGCCGTTTCGGTAACGGCTGGTGGCTGCCGGCCGGACCCATGCGCGAACGGGCTTCGCGTCTTAAGTCCGTTGATGCGGTGATTGTGAACGGCGGTGAAGCAAACGCGGGTGAAATCCCGATGTGCCTGCAGCCGGGTCTGGCGGTCAACCTGGCGACGGGGGAACGCCGGGCGGTTGCTGAGCTGCCTTCACTGGTGGCGATGGCGGGCATTGGTCATCCGCCGCGCTTCTTCGCGACGCTGGAACAGTGTGGTGCCCGGCTGGAAAAACGGGTTCCGCTGGCCGACCACCAGGTGCTGGTGGAAGGGGAGGTAGACGCCCTGACCGTACCCGGACAGTCGCTGATTATGACCGAAAAAGATGCGGTGAAATGCCGTGCCTTTGCGAAAGATAACTGGTGGTATCTGCCGGTTGACGCTGAACTCAGCGGCGAGCAGCCGGAACACTTGCTCCAGGAACTCATTGCGTTGGTGCAGTAAAGGCTTACGCGGTTCTGGTGGCGCTTCGACGGACAGGAAAACGCATGTCTTTACCGCAACTCTCGCTTTCAGCCGCACGTAATCTCCACCTTGCCGCGCAGGGGCTACTCAAAAAGCCCCGCCGCCGCGCGCAGCCTGCCGATATCCTTTCTACCGTCCAGCGCATGTCGCTGCTTCAAATCGACACCATTAATATTGTGGCCCGTAGCCCCTATCTGGTGCTGTTTAGCCGCCTGGGGAATTATCCTTCACAGTGGCTGGATGAGGCGCTCAGCAAGGGTGAATTAATGGAGTACTGGGCGCACGAAGCCTGCTTCCTGCCCCGCAGCGATTTTGCCCTGGTGCGTCACCGTATGCTTGCCCCGGAAAAGATGGGCTGGAAATACCGACAGGCGTGGATGCTGGAACATGCGGCCGAAATTGAACAGCTCATCGCGCATATTCAGGATAATGGCCCCGTCCGCTCCGCCGATTTTGAACACCCGCGCAAGGGTACAAGCGGCTGGTGGGAGTGGAAGCCGCACAAACGTCATCTCGAAGGGCTGTTCACCTCTGGAAAAGTCATGGTGATTGAGCGGCGTAATTTTCAGCGCGTCTACGACCTGACGTATCGCGTGATGCCGCACTGGGACGACGAGCGTGACCTGCTTACCCAGGAGGCGGCCGAGGCCATCATGCTCGAAAACAGCGCCCGCAGCCTGGGGATTTTCCGCACGCAGTGGCTGGCAGATTATTATCGCCTTCGCCAGCCCGCGCTGAAATCGCTTCTGGACATATGGAAACGCGAACAGCGAGTCATCCCCGTCACGGTGGAAACGCTGGGCGAAATGTGGCTGCATGCGGATCTCCTCCCGCTACTGCCTCAGGCCCTGGAGGGGAAACTTCAGGCAACCCACAGTGCGGTGCTGTCGCCTTTCGACCCGGTCGTCTGGGACAGAAAACGCGCTGAGCAGCTGTTCGATTTTAGCTACCGGCTGGAATGTTATACCCCGGCCCCAAAGCGCCAGTATGGCTACTTTGTTCTCCCGCTGCTGCATAAGGGACAGCTGGTCGGGCGCATGGACGCTAAAATGCACCGCAAGACCGGCACGCTTGAAATCATTGCGCTTTATCTGGAAGAGGGCGTCAGGTTGACGGCAAGCCTGGAAAAAGGGTTAACGTTCGCCATCAGCGAATTCGCGCGCTGGCAGGGTGCCCGCGACGTGACGCTGGGCCGGGTGCCCGACGGACTGTTTACATCCTGTCGAAGTGGCTGGGAAACAGGCACTCCCTGAAAAGGGAATGTGTTAAGCTTTAGCGATTACCCATACGGAGGAACTATGGATCACCGTTTACTTGAAATTATTGCCTGCCCGGTATGCAACGGCAAACTCTACTACAGCCAGGACAAACAGGAGCTGATTTGCAAGCTGGACAGCCTTGCTTTCCCGCTGCGTGACGGCATTCCGGTATTGCTGGAAAATGAAGCTCGTTCCCTGGTGGCAGAAGAGAGCAAACCATGAGTTTTGTTGTCATTATTCCTGCGCGTTATGCCTCAACGCGTCTGCCGGGTAAACCGCTGGTGGATATCAACGGCAAGCCGATGATCGTGCATGTCCTCGAGCGTGCGCGTGAATCCGGCGCCGATCGCGTGATTGTTGCTACCGATCATCCTGACGTCGCCCGTGCGGTTGAGGCGGCAGGCGGAGAGGTGTGCATGACCCGCGCCGATCACCAGTCCGGCACCGAGCGTCTGGCGGAAGTGGTTGAGAAATGTGGTTTCAGTGATGATACGGTCATTGTGAACGTGCAGGGCGACGAGCCGATGATCCCGGCGGTGATTATCCGTCAGGTAGCAGAAAACCTGGCGCAGCGTCAGGTCGGTATGGCGACGCTCGCGGTGCCCATTCACCACGCTGAAGAGGCATTCAATCCGAATGGGGTGAAGGTGGTCATGGATGCTGAAGGCTATGCGCTCTATTTCTCACGCGCCACGATCCCGTGGGATCGCGATCGCTTTGCGCTCTCTAAAGAGACTATTGGTGATACCTTCCTGCGTCATATTGGGATCTACGGCTATCGGGCCGGTTTTATTCGTCGATATGTTACCTGGGCGCCGAGTCCGCTGGAACATATCGAAATGCTGGAACAGCTTCGTGTGCTCTGGTACGGCGAGAAAATTCACGTTGCAGTTGCTGAGGAAGTCCCTGGCACGGGCGTAGACACCCCTGAAGATCTTGAGCGTGTTCGCGCCGAATTGCGTTAATCTTACCGGCATCTCTCCGTAAGGAGGGATGCACTCTCCGGTTTATTTTTCCCTTTCTTTTCCCTGATTGATCTCTTCCGGGTGACATCTTCCTTCAGGACGCTCATTATAAAAGCAGTAGTCTTAATGGGGGTAATCTCATATGGAACAGCTGCGTGCCGAACTTAGCCATCTGCTTGGTGAGAAATTAAGTCGGGTCGAATGCGTGAGTGAAAAGGTCGATACTGCGCTTTGGTCGTTGTATGACAGCCAGGGCAATCCAATGCCGCTGATGGCCAGAAGTTTCACCTCGCCGGGCGTTGCCAGGCAGCTTGCATGGAAAATGTCTATGCTGGCGCGGGAGGGAACCGTCCGTATGCCGACGGTGTATGGCGTGATGACCCATGAGGAACACCCGGGCCCGGACGTACTGCTGATTGAGCGTTTACGCGGTGTGCCCGTTGAAGCGCCCGCGCGCACGCCGGAACGCTGGGAGCAGCTAAAGGACCAGATTGTCGAGGCGCTGCTGGCCTGGCACCGCCAGGATAGCCGCGGGCTTGTCGGTCCGGTCGACAGCACTCAGGAAAACCTGTGGCCGCTATGGTATCGGCAGCGGGTGGAAGTGCTGTGGGGAACGCTTAACCAGTTCAACAATACCGGTTTAACCATGCAGGACAAACGTATCCTGTTTCGCACCCGCGAGTGCTTACCGGCGCTGTTCGAGGGTTTTAATGACAACTGCGTGCTAATCCACGGTAATTTCACCCTGCGCAGCATGCTCAAGGACTCCCGTAGCGATCAGCTTCTGGCGATGCTCGGGCCGGGGATCATGCTCTGGGCTCCGCGTGAATATGAGCTCTTCAGGCTCAGCGACAGCGGGGCGGCGGAAGGTTTACTTTGGCATTACCTTCAACGCGCCCCTGTTGCGGAAGCATTTCTCTGGCGGCGCTGGCTCTACCTGCTCTGGGACGAAGTCGCGCAGCTGGTGAACACCGGACGTTTTAATCGTGCAAACTTCGATCTGGCAACAAGATCACTCTTGCCCTGGCTCGCCTGACGATCCTTTCAGCCACTGCCAGAGGCGTCCAAGCGTCTCGTAGCCGACGCGATCGCTATGCATCAGCCACATAGGGGATGGGATCGCCCGTTCCCATGGGTTGAGCGGCGCGTTGATGGCCATCTGGTTTGCCGGTGCGGGAAGCGGGTGCAGGCCTTGCTTTTCAAAGAAAATCATCGCGCGCGGCAGGTGTGAGGCGGAGGTCACCAGTAAGAACGGCGCATCGCCAATCGCCTGCTTCACTGCGGCAGCCTCTTCCTCGGTATCTTTTGGGCTGTCCAGGGTGATAATCGATGAACGAGGTACGCCGAGCGATTCCGCGACCCTGGCGCCCGCTTCAGCCGTACTCACCGGGTTCGTTTTGGCCGCCGCGCCGGTGAAGATCATTTTTGATCCCGGGTTCGCCAGCCAGAGGCGAATGCCTTCGTTTAGCCGTGGCAGGCTGTTGTTGATCAGGTTTGAACTGGGGGCCCAGTCAGGATCCCAGGTATATCCGCCCCCCAACACCACGATGTACGGCACTTTCTGATTTCCCTGCCATGTCGGATACTTGTTTTCGATGGGGTCTAACAGACCATCCGCGACCGGTTGCAGGCTAAACAGCAGCAAGACAAACCAGCCGAGCGTGATAACCGTTTTGCCACTCTTCTGAAAGCGGCTGAACCAGACCAGCCCCAGCCCCAGCGCGATGATAATGAGCAGCAGCGGAAGGGGAAGCATCATCGCTCCAATGTATTTCTTCAGGGTAAAAAGCATCCTTTTTGGTTCCTTTTTTAACCATATAGCAAGTGATTACCCGTGATATTACACCAGAGAGGTTCATTCTCCGCGCGGGTGTGACAAAATAGCGGTTTTGTAGTTAGCGAGTGGAACTCTCCCAATGCGGGATCGCAATTTTGATGACATCGCGGAAAAGTTTTCGCGCAACATTTATGGCACCACGAAAGGGCAGCTCCGTCAGACGATCCTCTGGCAGGATCTGGACACCATTCTGGCCACCTTTGGTGGGCAAACGTTGCGCGTGCTGGACGCCGGTGGCGGTGAAGGGCAGACGGCGATTAAAATGGCCGAGCGCGGTCATCACGTCACGCTTTGCGATCTTTCTGGAGAAATGGTCGCCCGCGCGACGCGTGCGGCAGAAGAGAAAGGTGTGAGCGACAACATGCATTTTATACAATGCGCCGCTCAGGACATTGCACAGCATTTGGAAACCCAGGTTGATCTGATATTGTTTCATGCGGTGCTGGAGTGGGTTGCCGATCCACAAAGCGTGTTACAAACCCTGTGGTCGATGTTGCGCCCGGGCGGCACGCTGTCGCTGATGTTCTACAATGCTAACGGCTTCCTGATGCACAACATGGTTGCAGGAAACTTCGACTATGTGCAGGTCGGGATGCCCAAAAAGAAAAAGCGCACGCTTTCCCCGGACTATCCGCGCGATCCGCAGCAGGTTTACGGCTGGCTGGAAGCGATTGGCTGGCAGATTGTCGGGAAGACGGGCGTCAGGGTGTTTCATGATTATCTGCGTGAAAAACACAAACAGCGTGACTGTTTTGACACCTTAACAGAATTGGAAACGCGGTATTGCCGTCAGGAGCCTTTTATCAGCCTTGGCCGCTATATTCACGTCACCGCGCACAAGCCGCAGATGCAAGGATAACCTATGAGTGAATTTTCCCAGACAGTCCCCGAACTGGTTGCCTGGGCCAGGAAAAACGATTTCTCCATCTCGCTGCCGGTAGACAGACTCTCTTTCCTGCTGGCGGTTGCCACGCTGAACGGCGAACGACTGGATGGTGAAATGAGCGAGGGTGAACTGGTGGATGCGTTCCGCCATGTCAGTGATGCGTTTGAGCAAACCAGCGAAACCATTAGCGTGCGTGCCAACAACGCGATTAACGATATGGTGCGTCAACGTCTGCTGAACCGCTTTACCAGCGAGCAGGCGGAAGGAAACGCCATCTATCGCCTGACGCCGCTGGGCATCGGCATCACCGATTACTATATTCGCCAGCGTGAATTTTCCACGCTGCGTCTTTCCATGCAGCTGTCGATCGTGGCGGGTGAGCTTAAGCGCGCCGCCGACGCGGCGGATGAAAACGGTGACGAATTCCACTGGCACCGTAACGTCTACGCGCCGCTGAAATACTCGGTGGCCGAGATTTTCGACAGTATCGATCTCACCCAGCGCCTGATGGACGAACAGCAGCAGCAGGTGAAAGACGATATTGCCCAACTGCTGAATAAAGACTGGCGAGCGGCCATTTCCAGCTGTGAACTTCTGCTGTCAGAAACCTCCGGCACGCTGCGCGAACTGCAGGATACGCTGGAAGCCGCAGGGGACAAGCTGCAGGCCAACCTGCTGCGCATCCAGGATGCGACGCTGGCGCACGACGATCTGCATTTTGTTGACCGCCTGGTATTCGATCTGCAGAGCAAACTGGACCGCATTATCAGCTGGGGCCAGCAGTCGATCGACCTGTGGATCGGCTACGACCGACACGTGCATAAATTTATCCGTACCGCGATTGATATGGATAAAAACCGCGTCTTTGCCCAGCGTCTGCGTCAGTCGGTGCAGACCTATTTCGATGCGCCGTGGGCGCTGACCTACGCCAATGCCGATCGTCTGCTGGATATGCGCGACGAAGAGATGGCGCTGCGCGATGAAGAGGTAACCGGTGAACTGCCGCCGGATCTGGAATACGAAGAATTTAACGAAATTCGCGAGCAGCTTGCGGCGATGATCGAAGAACAGCTCGCGGTCTACAAAACCAGACAAGCTCCGCTGGATCTTGGACTCGTGGTGCGCGACTATCTGGCGCAATATCCTCGTGCGCGCCACTTCGACGTTGCCCGCATTGTGGTAGACCAGGCGGTTCGCCTGGGTATCGCACAAGCAGATTTCACCGGACTGCCGCCTAAGTGGCAGCCAATTAACGATTACGGAGCCAAGGTACAGGCGCATGTCATTGACAAATATTGAACAAGTGATGCCGGTTAAGCTGGCACAGGCGCTGGCGAATCCGTTATTTCCGGCGCTGGACAGCCAGCTGCGTGCCGGTCGTCACATTGGCTTAGACGAGCTGGATAATCACGCCTTTTTGATGGACTTCCAGGAGTATCTGGAAGAGTTTTACGCACGTTACAACGTGGAACTTATCCGCGCGCCGGAAGGATTTTTCTATCTGCGCCCGCGCTCCACGACGCTGATTCCGCGTTCCGTGCTCTCCGAGCTGGATATGATGGTCGGCAAAATTCTCTGCTATCTCTACCTCAGTCCGGAACGTCTGGCAAATGAAGGGATCTTCACCCAGCAGGAACTTTACGACGAGCTGTTGACGCTGGCAGATGAGAGCAAGCTGCTCAAGCTGGTGAACAACCGCTCCACGGGTTCGGATCTTGACCGTCAGAAATTACAGGAAAAGGTTCGCTCTTCCCTGAACCGTCTGCGCCGTCTGGGGATGGTCTGGTTTATGGGCCACGACAGCAGCAAATTCCGCATTACGGAATCTGTCTTCCGCTTCGGCGCCGACGTGCGTGCGGGCGATGACGCGCGTGAAGCGCAGCTTCGCATGATCCGCGACGGTGAAGCGATGCCGGTGGAAAACCATTTGCAGCTCAATGATGAGCATGAAGAAAATCTGCCGGATAGCGGGGAGGAAGAGTAATGATTGAACGCGGTAAATTTCGCTCACTGACGCTGATTAACTGGAACGGCTTCTTTGCCCGAACGTTCGATCTGGATGAGCTGGTCACGACGCTCTCCGGCGGTAACGGTGCGGGTAAATCCACCACCATGGCGGCCTTTGTTACGGCGCTGATCCCTGACCTGACGCTGCTTCACTTCCGTAACACCACCGAAGCGGGGGCAACAAGCGGCTCCCGTGATAAAGGTCTGCACGGTAAGCTGAAGGCCGGCGTCTGTTATTCGGTTCTGGACGTCATTAACTCCCGTCATCAGCGAGTGGTAGTAGGCGTGCGCCTGCAGCAGGTCGCCGGGCGCGACCGTAAAGTGGATATCAAACCGTTTGCGATTCAGGGCCTGCCGACCTCCGTGCAGCCTACGGCGCTGCTGACGGAAACCCTGAACGAACGCCAGGCGCGCGTGCTGACGCTGCAGGAGCTGAAAGATAAGCTCGAAGCGATCGAAGGCGTGCAGTTCAAGCAGTTCAACTCGATTACCGACTACCACTCGCTCATGTTCGATCTGGGCGTGGTGGCGCGTCGTCTGCGCACCGCATCAGACCGTAGCAAATACTACCGCCTGATCGAAGCGTCTCTGTACGGCGGTATCTCCAGCGCCATTACCCGCTCCCTGCGCGATTACCTGTTACCGGAAAACAGCGGGGTGCGTAAGGCCTTCCAGGATATGGAAGCGGCGCTGCGTGAAAACCGTATGACGCTGGAAGCGATTCGCGTTACCCAGTCTGACCGTGACCTGTTTAAACACCTGATCAGCGAAGCCACCAACTACGTGGCGGCGGACTATATGCGCCACGCCAACGAGCGGCGCGTGCATCTCGATCAGGCATTAGAATATCGTCGCGAACTGTTTACCTCCCGTAAACAGCTGGTGGCCGAGCAGTACAAGCACGTCGAAATGGCGCGCGAGCTCGGTGAGCATAACGGTGCCGAGGGCGACCTGGAAGCCGACTACCAGGCCGCCAGCGATCACCTGAACCTGGTGCAAACCGCGCTGCGTCAGCAGGAAAAAATTGAGCGCTACGAAGCGGACCTCGACGAGCTGCAAATTCGCCTCGAAGAGCAGAATGAAGTGGTGGCTGAAGCCGCCGAGATGCAGGAAGAGAACGAAGCACGCGCCGAAGCCGCCGAGCTGGAAGTGGATGAGCTGAAAAGCCAGCTTGCCGATTACCAGCAGGCACTTGACGTGCAGCAGACGCGAGCGATTCAGTACACCCAGGCATTGCAGGCATTGCAGCGTGCGAAAGAGCTGTGCCATCTGCCTGACCTGACGCCGGACAGCGCCGACGAGTGGCTGGATACCTTCCAGGCCAAAGAGCAGGAAGCCACCGAGAAACTGCTGTCCCTCGAACAGAAAATGAGCGTCGCGCAAACGGCACACAGCCAGTTTGAGCAGGCTTATCAATTAGTCGTTGCGATTAACGGCCCGCTGGCGCGTAGCGAAGCCTGGGACGTTGCCCGTGAACTGCTGCGCGACGGCGTGAACCAGCGCCATCTGGCCGAGCAGGTTCAGCCGCTGCGCATGCGTCTGAACGAGCTGGAGCAGCGACTGCGCGAGCAGCAGGAAGCCGAACGTCTGCTGGCGGAATTCTGCAAGCGTCAGGGCAAAAATTACGACTTTGACGAGCTTGAGGCCCTGCATCAGGAGCTGGAAGCGCGTATTGCAGCCCTGTCCGATACCGTATCAAACGCCAGCGAACAGCGTATGAACCTGCGTCAGGAGCTGGAGCAGATTCAGTCCCGTTCGAAGACGCTCCTGGAGCGTGCGCCGGTCTGGCTGGCGGCTCAAAGCAGCCTGAACCAGCTCAGCGAGCAGTGCGGCGAGCAGTTCGAATCCGGCCAGGAAGTGACCGAATACCTGCAGCAGCTGCTGGAGCGCGAACGAGAAGCTATCGTTGAGCGTGATGAAGTGGGCGCGCGCAAGCGTGACGTCGATGAAGAAATTGAACGCTTAAGCCAGCCTGGCGGGTCAGAAGATCCGCGCCTGAATGCTCTCGCCGAGCGTTTTGGCGGCGTGCTGCTGTCCGAGATTTATGACGACGTTGGCCTGGACGATGCCCCGTACTTCTCCGCGCTGTACGGTCCATCCCGCAACGCGATTGTGGTCCCGGATCTGTCGCTGATTTCTGAGCAGCTTGCCGGCCTGGAAGATTGCCCGGAAGATCTCTACCTGATCGAAGGGGATCCGCAGTCGTTCGATGACAGCGTATTCAGCGTCGACGAGCTGGAAAAAGCGGTGGTGGTGAAAATCGCCGATCGTCAGTGGCGTTACTCCCGCTTCCCGGAGCTGCCGCTGTTTGGCCGCGCCGCGCGCGAAAGCCGCATCGAGAGCCTGCACGCCGAGCGTGAAACGCTGTCTGAACGTTTTGCGACCCTGTCGTTTGACGTGCAGAAAACCCAGCGTCTGCACCAGTCTTTCAGCCGCTTTATCGGCAGCCATCTCGCCGTAGCGTTTGACGCGGATCCGGAAGCCGAAATCCGCAAGCTCAATACCCGCCGTGGCGAGCTGGAACGTGCGATTGCCAGCCATGAAAGTGATAACCAGCAGAGTCGCGTTCAGTTTGAACAGGCGAAAGAGGGCGTTGCTGCCCTTAACCGCATTCTGCCGCGCCTGAATCTGCTGGCGGATGACACGCTGGCTGACCGTGTGGACGAGATCCAGGAGCGTCTGGATGAAGCGCAGGAAGCCGCGCGTTTCGTTCAGCAGCACGGCAATCAGCTGGCGAAGCTGGAGCCCGTCGTGTCTGTTCTGCAGAGCGACCCGGAACAGTTCGAGCAGTTAAAAGAAGATTATGCCTGGTCGCAGCAGGTGCAGCGCGAAGCGCGTCAGCAGGCGTTTGCCCTGACGGAAGTGGTGCAGCGTCGGGCCCACTTTGGCTACTCCGATTCGGCGGAAATGCTGAGCGGTAACAGCGACCTGAACGAAAAACTGCGTCAGCGCCTTGAGCAGGCGGAAGCGGAACGTACTCGCGCCCGCGAAGCAATGCGCAGCCACTCCGCTCAGCTGAACCAGTACAACCAGGTGCTGGCCTCGCTGAAAAGCTCCTTCGACACCAAGAAAGAGCTGTTAAACGATCTGCAGAAAGAGCTTCAGGACATCGGCGTTCGTGCCGACAGCGGGGCAGAAGAGCGCGCGCGTATTCGTCGTGACGAGCTGCATTCACAGCTCAGCAATAACCGCGCGCGTCGTAATCAGCTGGAAAAAGCGCTGACCTTCTGCGAAGCGGAAATGGATAACCTGACCCGTCGCCTGCGCAAGCTGGAACGCGACTATCACGAAATGCGCGAGCAGGTCGTAACCGCCAAGGCGGGCTGGTGCGCCGTGATGCGCATGGTGAAGGACAATAACGTTGAGCGTCGTCTGCACCGCCGCGAGCTGGCGTATCTCTCTGCGGATGAGCTGCGTTCCATGTCGGATAAGGCGTTGGGTGCGCTGCGTCTGGCGGTGGCGGATAACGAACACCTGCGCGACGTGCTGCGTATGTCGGAAGATCCAAAACGTCCGGAACGTAAAATCCAGTTCTTCGTGGCGGTTTACCAGCACCTGCGCGAGCGTATTCGTCAGGACATCATCCGTACCGACGATCCGGTTGAAGCCATCGAACAGATGGAGATCGAGCTGGGTCGCCTGACGGAGGAACTGACCTCCCGCGAGCAGAAGCTGGCGATCAGCTCCCGCAGCGTGGCGAATATCATTCGTAAAACCATTCAGCGCGAGCAGAACCGTATCCGCCAGCTGAACCAGGGCCTGCAGAGCGTATCGTTTGGCCAGGTGAACAGCGTGCGCCTTAACGTCAACGTGCGTGAAGCCCACGCGACGCTGCTGGAAGTGCTGTCTGAGCAGCACGAGCAGCATCAGGATCTGTTCAACAGTAACCGTCTGACCTTCTCTGAAGCGCTGGCGAAGCTCTATCAGCGCCTGAATCCGCAGATTGATATGGGCCAGCGTACGCCGCAAACCATCGGTGAAGAGCTGCTGGATTACCGTAACTACCTGGAAATGGAGGTAGAGGTAAACCGTGGTTCAGACGGCTGGCTGCGTGCGGAGTCCGGAGCGCTCTCAACCGGTGAAGCGATCGGTACCGGGATGTCAATTCTGGTGATGGTCGTACAGAGCTGGGAAGATGAAGCGCGCCGCCTGCGCGGCAAAGACATCTCCCCATGCCGACTGCTGTTCCTGGATGAGGCGGCGCGTCTTGATGCCCGCTCAATTGCCACGTTGTTCGAGCTTTGCGAACGTCTTGATATGCAGCTCATTATTGCGGCGCCGGAGAACATCAGCCCCGAGAAGGGCACCACCTACAAACTGGTGCGTAAAGTGTTCCAGAACAGCGAACACGTTCACGTTGTGGGGCTGCGTGGCTTTGCGCCGCAGCCGCCAGAGTCATTGCCGGAAACCACGGCGGACGCTTCCTAAAGCGTCTTCTGACCCGAAGCGGCGCACTGGCGCCGCTTTTTTTTTAAACTTAACTTGTGCTTGGGGCTGCGTTATCTTTAAACTTCTTTACATAAGGTAAGGCAACAGCTTAGCCGTCTACCTATAATGAAATAAAGCCCCAACGTGATGGGCATGTCGTGAAAACAGGGGGCAAGGGATGTTGCTTAAGAAAAAATGTGGTCGTCAGCTGTCTGCGCTGAGTTTATGCCTGGCAGTGATGTTTGCTCCGCTGTTAACCGCCCAGGCCGACGAGCCTGAAATTGTGCCGACTGACAGCTCGGCAACGACAGGCACGCAGCCAACGTCGTTGTCCCAGCCGCTGGACCAGTCTCCGGCAACGGCTATCATGGCCGGTATTAAACCGCTGCCGGAAGGCATCGACGCCGAATCGCTCAGTCAGCAGCTGCAGTCAGAGCTGCCGTCAGGCTACACGCCTGTCTATCTCAATCAGCTCACGCTCCTCTATGCCGCCCGCGATATGAAACCGATGTGGGAAAACCGCGATGCCGTGCGTGCCTTCCAGCAGCAGCTGGCTGAAGTCGCGATTGCAGGATTTCAGCCGCAGTTTACAAAGTGGGTTGAGCTGTTAACCGATCCTGCCGTCACCGGGCAGGCGCGGGACGTGGTGCTTTCCGATGCCATGATGGGCTACCTGCAGTTCGTGGCGGGCATTCCGGTCAACGGCAACCGCTGGCTGTACAGCGATAAGCCGTACAGGCTGGCGACGCCGGCGCTGTCGGTGATTAACCAGTGGCAGTTAGCGCTGGATAACGGCGAACTGCCGCGCTTTATCGCCAGCCTCGCACCGGCGCATCCACAATATGCCACTCTGCACCAGTCGCTCCTCGCGCTGGTGGGCGACTCGCGCCCATGGCCGCAGATGCGCGGTACCGCGACGCTGCGTCCGGGGCAGTGGAGCAGCGATGTGCCTGCTCTGCGCGAGATCCTGTTGCGTTCCGGTCTTCTTGATGGCGGGCCAAAGATTGCTCTCCCGGGCGATGATCCACAAAGCGTCGCCGTCAGCCCGTCAGCTCCAGTAAAAGAGAAGAAAGCCGTTGTCCTGAGCAACAAACCTGCGGCTTACGATCGCGAGCTGGTTGCGGCTGTTAAACAGTTCCAGGCCGCTCAGGGGCTGGGGGCCGATGGCGTCATTGGCCAGACGACGCGCGACTGGCTGAACGTATCGCCTGCGCAGAGGGCAGGGGTGCTTGCGCTCAATATCCAGCGTTTGCGCCTGCTGCCGGGAACGCTATCTACCGGGATTATGGTTAACATCCCGGCGTATTCCCTGGTCTATTATCAGGATGGTAGCGAAAAACTGGCGTCGCGCGTGATTGTCGGTCGTCCGGATCGTAAAACCCCGATGATGAGCAGCGCGCTGAATAACGTGGTGGTTAACCCGCCATGGAACGTACCGCCGACCCTTGCGCGAAAAGACATTCTGCCGAAGGTCTGGAACGATCCGGGTTATCTGGAGCGTCATGGCTATACGGTGATGCGTGGATGGAACAGCAAAGAGGCCATCGATCCTTATATGGTCGACTGGTCGACGATCACCGCGTCGAATCTGCCGTTCCGTTTCCAGCAGGCTCCCGGGGCGCATAACTCTTTAGGGCGCTACAAATTCAATATGCCGAGTTCAGAAGCTATCTATCTGCACGATACGCCGAACCACAACCTGTTCCAGAAAGATACGCGGGCGCTAAGTTCTGGCTGCGTACGCGTGAACAAAGCCTCGGAGCTGGCCAATATGCTGCTGCAGGATGCGGGCTGGAACGATACGCGCATTTCGGATGCCCTAAAGCAGGGGGATACGCGTTACGTTAATATTCGACACAATATTCCGGTCAATCTTTACTATCTGACGGCGTTTGTTGGCGAAGACGGGCGTACTCAGTATCGTACAGATATTTACAATTATGATCTCACCGCGCGATCTGGCGCACAAATTTTGCCAAAAGCGGAACAATTAATCAGGTAAATGAAGCAGTTCGGGAAAAATGATTGTCGTAAGTTAGGGTGAATAAGGGGCTATATCGCTGCAAGCCGCGTATTCACTGGGGTTGGGCGCCTTGACGTACCCGGTTTTGCCAGTTAAGGTGCCCTTCGTGCGCTAAGCATATTACGATTTCTTTTACCTGTAGACCTGATTATCATGGACAAATTTGACGCTAATCGCCGCAAACTGCTGGCGTTAGGTGGTGTTGCGCTTGGCGCAGCGGCCATCTTGCCGACGCCAGCATTTGCCACCCTCTCGACACCTCGTCCGCGAGTTTTAACGCTCAACAATCTGCATACCGGTGAGTCGCTAAAAGCGGAGTTTTTCGATGGCAGAGGCTATATTCAGGATGAATTAGCAAGACTTAACCATTTTTTCCGTGATTTCCGCGCGAATAAAATAAAAGCCATCGATCCAGGACTGTTTGATCAGCTTTTCCGCCTTCAGGGCCTGCTGGGCACCAGCAAGCCGGTGCAGCTCATTTCTGGCTATCGCTCTATTGACACCAATAATGAACTACGCGCCCACAGTCGTGGGGTAGCGAAAAAAAGCTATCATACGAAGGGACAGGCAATGGATTTCCATATTGAAGGCGTTTCGTTAGCCAATATTCGCAAAGCCGCGTTATCTATGCGCGCAGGTGGTGTAGGATATTACCCCAGCAGCAACTTTGTGCATATTGATACCGGTCCGGTTCGGCACTGGTAATAACGAAACACAGGAGCAGTATGAACTATCGTATTATTCCGGTTACCGCGTTCTCCCAGAATTGTTCATTGATCTGGTGCGAACAGACTAAACTGGCCGCGCTTGTCGATCCTGGCGGTGACGCTGAGAAAATCAAGCAGGAAGTCGCCGACAGCGGCGTGACGCTCATGCAGATTTTACTGACGCATGGTCACCTTGACCATGTGGGTGCAGCGGCTGAACTCGCTAAACACTACGGTGTGCCGATCGTCGGTCCGGAAAAAGAAGATGAGTTCTGGCTGCAGGGGTTACCCGCCCAAAGCCGCATTTTTGGCCTTGATGAGTGTCAGCCCCTGACGCCCGATCGCTGGCTGAACGAAGGAGAGCGCGTTAACGTAGGGAATGTGACTTTACAGGTGTTGCATTGTCCTGGGCATACGCCAGGCCATATCGTCTTCTTTGATGACCAGTCCCGTCTGCTGATTTCCGGCGATGTGATTTTCAAAGGTGGCGTAGGACGCAGCGATTTTCCGCGCGGCGATCATGGACAGCTGATTCAGTCGATTAAACAGAAGTTATTGCCGCTGGGTGATGATGTGACGTTTATCCCTGGGCACGGTCCGATGTCGACGCTGGGCTATGAACGGCTCCATAACCCGTTCCTTCAGGATGAGATGCCTGTCTGGTAACCCGAATAAAAAAAGCCTGCATAATGCAGGCTTTTTTATGGGCGCAAATTACAGTACGGCGACAATCGCTTCGCACAGTGGCGCCATGTTGTCAGGCGTCATGCCTGCAACGTTCACGCGGCCAGAGGCCACGGCGTACACGCCAAACTCTTCACGCAGACGCAGAACCTGCTCTTTGGTCAGGCCGCTGAACGAGAACATGCCGTTCTGTTTGATGATAAAGCTGAAGTCGCGGTCTGCGCCTTTCTCAGCAAGGGTGTTCACAAACAGCAGGCGCATGCGCTGAATGCGCTGGCGCATATCGTTCAGCTCTTGTTCCCAGATAGCGCGCAGCGCATCGTTGCTCAGGATAGTGGCAACAACAGACGCACCGTGTGCCGGTGGGTTAGAGTAGTTAGCGCGGATAACCGATTTCATCTGGCTGAACGCACGATCGACGGTCTCTTCGTTAGCAGCAACCAGCGTACAGGCGCCTACGCGCTCATTGTACAGACCAAAGTTCTTGGAATACGAGCTGGCGACAATCAGCTCCTGGTGCACGGCTGCAAACGCGCGCAGGCCTTCGGCATCTTCTTCCAGACCACGGGCGAAGCCCTGGTAGGCAAAGTCAAACAGCGGCAGCCAGCCTTTCTCTACGGACAGCTTCGCCAGGTGTTCCCACTGCTCAAGCGTCGGGTCGATACCGGTTGGGTTATGGCAGCAGCCGTGGAACAGCACCACGTCACCCGCCTGCGCTTCGCTCAGGCTTGCCAGCAGGCCGTCAAAGTCGAGAGAGTGGTTGGCCGCGTCGTAGTAAGCGTATTCACGCACTTCCAGACCCGCGGAGTTAAACACGCTCTTGTGGTTAGGCCAGCTTGGGTTGCTTACCCATACGCGCTTCACAGAGGTGTTTTTCGCAAGGAAATCCGCCGCCACGCGCAGCGCACCAGTACCGCCTGGGGTCTGTGCTGTACGGGCACGTTTGTCACTCACAATTGCGCTGCCTTTACCGAACAGCAGCTCCTGGGTGCAGCGACCAAATTCAGGGATACCATCAATACCGAGGTAGTTTTTGGTGGTTTCGTTTTCCAGCAGATACTGCTCAGCTTTCTTAACGCTGGTCAGTACCGGAGTTTTGCCGGTTTCATCTTTATATACACCAATACCCAGGTTGATTTTGCCAGGGCGGTCGTCGGCACGAAACAGATCGGCCAGGCCCAGAATAGGGTCGGCAGGAGCGGCGGTAATGTTCTCAAACATGACGAAGTTCCATTGTGATTACAGAAGTGAAATCCGCTATCAGGTTAACGGTAGATTTACAAAATGCCAACCGTTTGCGACGAAAAGCGTGCGGCTTTTCAAAAGTCGCCATTATTTTCTGTCACGCATAAAAAAACAGGGCCGAAGCCCTGTTCATTAAGCATATAACAAAGTGGTGTTCTGATTAGAACTGGTAAGTCACACCTACAGCAGCCATATCGTCGTTGCCGTTCAGACCGCCAACAGCTTTCGCGTAGTCGGAGTCTTTGTCCAGCAGGTTGATGTAGTAGTCAGCCCACACGTTGAAGTTTTTGTTGAAGTAGTAAGTGGTACCAACCTGGATGAATTTAGCCAGGTCTGCATCGCCACCGCTGAAGCCATTGACGGCAGCCAGGTCTTTACCTTTGGTCTGCACGTAGGAGATTGCTGGACGCAGGCCGAAATCGAACTGGTACTGTGCAACCACTTCGAAGTTCTGCGTTTTGTTAGCGAAGCCAGCGTCACCGTTAGAACCGGTACGGGTGGTGTTACGGGTTTCTGCATAGGTGGTTGCCAGGTAGATGTTGTTAGCGTCGTATTTCAGACCAACACCCCATGCTTCAGCTTTATCACCTTCCCCATCAGCTTTCTGGTTCAGAGTACGGTTAGCGTTGCTGTAAGATGCGATTGCACCGAAGCCTTCGCCGAAGTCGTAACCCAGAGAGTAGCCTACGCCGTCACCGTTAGAGGTTTTAACGTCAGCACGGTCGTTTTTGCCCTGGTACTGAACGCCCAGGCTCAGGCCGTCAACCAGACCGAAGAAGTTGCTGTTACGGTAGGTAAGCAGACCGGTGCTGCGGCTGGTCATAAAGTTATCAACATAGTTACCGCCCCAGGTCATACCTGAGAAGGACGGCGCCATATCGGTGTATGATTCTACGTCGTAAACGATACCGTAGTTACGACCGTAGTCGATGCTGCCAGCATCGCCCGCTTTCAGGCCAGCGAATGCCAGACGGTTTTTGTTAGTCTGAGTACCATTTTCAGCCTGGTTAGCCAGGAAACGGTATTCCCACTGGCCGTAACCGGTCAGCTGGTCGTTGATCTGAGTTTCGCCTTTGAAACCGATCTGCGCGTAGGTAGCGTCGTTATTGTTGGTGTTATCACCGGAAGTCACGAAATCGTGCTCGGCGTTAACTTTCCCGTAGAAGTCCAGTTTGTTGCCGTTCTTGTTATAGATTTCTGCAGCGTTAGCTGCACCGGCTACCAGCAGGGCAGGGATTACCACTGCCAGAATATTGCGCTTCATCATTATTTATTACCCTCATTGGTTTTTTTATGACACTCGCCACTGCCGTCAATAAATTCTGTCAATAAATATTTCCGGAACTATTGATGAGAGTTTGGTGTCTTTATGTATCTGACAGGCATCTTTCCATTCGCCGAAGCGTTTCGCTAGCCTGAAAGTGCTACAATTCTCAAGATTAAGTAACCAAAAGAAAATATGTGTAACTAAATGTGTATTTTTGGGAACTTTGTGAACCACCTCAAACTTCAGAGCGCCCTGGCGAATTAAGCGACAGGGCATATCCTATATATATGAATTCCTTATGATTAATTTGGATAAAGGCATTTCATATAAACAGACGCTAAACGACTCATTTTTTCTTATGGCTTTAAAAGGCCTTCCGGACGGCTGTAAAAGTGGTTGAAATTTGTGCTAACGCCAGAAGGTGTAATAATCGCAATAAGAATGGGGTTTATTTTTTGTGGCTGGATGTTTCGCGGAAACAAAACGTAACAGGTAGTGGTTGTGACGGGGAGAAGGTTTAAAGACGCTGACTTTACGCTGACGAAAACTGACAATACAGAATAAAATAATGGCCAGCATCTGCTGGCCATTTTAGTTTTTTACCGATTAGAAGCTGGCGTTACGTGGAGTACGTGGGAACGGGATCACGTCGCGTACGTTCTGAACACCGGTAACGTAGGCAATCAGACGCTCGAAGCCCAGACCAAAACCGGCGTGCGGTACGGTACCGTAACGACGAAGATCGCGGTACCAGCTGTAGTCAGCTGGGTTGAGCCCCATCTCTTCCATACGCGCGTCCAGCACGTCAAGACGTTCTTCACGCTGAGAGCCACCGATGATTTCACCGATGCCCGGCGCCAGGACGTCCATCGCTGCCACGGTTTTACCGTCTTCGTTAAGGCGCATGTAGAAGGCCTTAATGTCTTTCGGGTAGTTTTTAACGACCACCGGCGCTTTGAAATGTTTCTCGGCCAGATAGCGTTCGTGCTCAGACGCCAGGTCAACGCCCCAGTAAACCGGGTTCTCGAACGTCTCACCGCATTTCTCGAGGATCGCCACCGCGTCGGTATAGTCCACCTGCGCAAAGTCGGCAGAGACGAAACGCTCCAGACGCGCTACGGCATCGCTGTCTACGCGTTCTGCGAAGAATTTCATGTCGTCAGGACGTTCTTCCAGCACCGCTTTGAACACATACTTCAGCATTGCTTCCGCCAGACCCGCAACATCGTCCAGGTCGGCGAAGGCCACTTCCGGCTCCAGCATCCAGAATTCCGCCAGGTGACGGCTGGTGTTGGAGTTTTCGGCACGGAAGGTTGGGCCAAAGGTGTAGATCTTAGATAGCGCACAGGCGTACGTTTCGCCGTTGAGCTGACCAGATACCGTCAGGAAAGCTTCTTTACCAAAGAAGTCTTTGTCATAGTCCACTTTACCTTCCGGCGTGCGCGGCAGGTTTTCCATGTCCAGCGTCGAGACGCGGAACATTTCACCGGCACCTTCCGTGTCGGACGCGGTGATCAGCGGGGTAGACACCCAGAAGTAACCCTGCTCGTCGAAGAAACGATGCAGCGCCTGCGCCAGCGTATGACGCACGCGCGCCACCGCACCAATCAGGTTGGTACGCGGACGCAGGTGGGCGACTTCACGCAGATATTCGATGCTGTGACGTTTTGCCGCCATCGGATAGGTGTCCGGATCTTCAACCCAGCCGGTGACTTCAATCGCAGAAGCCTGAATTTCGAAGCTCTGGCCCTGGCCCGGTGATGCCACAACCACGCCGGTAACAATTACGGAACAGCCCGTCGTCAGGTGCAGAACGTCATCATTGTAATTGGGCAGAGAATTATTAATGACGGCCTGTACAGGATCAAAGCAGGAACCGTCATAGACGGCAAGGAAGGAGATGCCAGCTTTAGAATCTCGGCGGGTACGCACCCATCCGCGCACGGTGACTTCCTGGTCAACGGCGACACGGCCCTGGAGTACGTCGGCTACAGGCACAACGCTCATAATATTCTCTCTGTTAATAGTCGGAAAAAATAAACACTTGTCCACCCTTATGGGGGGATATCTATGTTACCTGCCATCCGCTATCAGACAAGTAAATTTCGCAGTCAAAAGAGAAGAATTGAGAAATAAATAAGAAGAGGGGAGCCTTGAAGGCTCCCGTAAGCGCTTAACTGGCTTTTTTGATCTGGGGAAGATCGAACGCTTTACGCAGTGCGCGGACAAACGCTTTGTCATGGCAGATGGTTTTGCCCGGACTGTCGGAGAGTTTTGCCACCGGCTTGCCGTTACATTCCACCAGTTTGATGACGATATTCAGAGGTTTTACCTGAGGGATATCGCAGGTCAGACGGGTACCGATCCCGAAACTCAGGTTCACCCGGGTGTTGAAATGGCGGTAAAGTTCGACCGCTTTCGCCAGGTCGAGATTATCCGAGAAGACCAGAACCTTGCTCATCGGGTCAATGCCAAGTTTCTCGTAATGGGCAATAGCCTTCTCGCCCCATTCAACCGGATCCCCGGAGTCGTGGCGTAACCCCTGGTAACGCTCAGCGAACTCGGGACCAAAGTCGCGCAGGAAGGCATCCATCGTAATACAGTCGGTGAGGGCGATCCCGAGTTGATTCGGGTACTCCTCAAGCCATGCGGCCAGTGCCGCACGCTGGCTGTTAGCCAGGTCAGGGCTGATCTGCTGATGCGCCTGGAACCACTCGTGTGCCTGGGTGCCCATCGGCGTCAGGTTGAGGCGGCGTGCCAGATCGTAGTTACTGGTGCCAACGAACCACGGCTCCTGCTGCAGACGTTTAACAATAGCCTCCTGAACGTCACGCGAGAAACGGCGGCGGGTGCCAAAGTCCATCAGGCGGAAGCGGGACATGTCCAGCCCTGCGGTCAGCGTGGAGAAGTCAGCGAGCTTGTTTTCCAGCGAGGCGACCGCCTGCGCTACGCCCGTTTCCGGTGAGCGATAGCGGTGAGCCAGTTCACTGATCACCGCCAGAAGCGGCACTTCCCACATGATCACTTCCCGCCACGGACCTTCAAGGCGAATATCCAGCTTGCCGTTATCGTTAACCACGGTGACCTGCTCCGGCTTATAGCGGAAATCGCGAAGCCAGTTCAGGTAGTCGGCTTTGAAGAAAGGCAGGCCAGAAAGCCACTGATATTCCTCGTCCTGCAGCGTCAGATGCTGCATAGCATTGACCTGTTCACGAATGGCGTCTGCGTAGATGCCCAGCAAGTCGTCGCCACGACAGCGGAATTCCGCCGCGACATGAACGTCATAGTAATGGTGGAAAACGGCTTGCTGCATATGCAGTTTATACGCGTCGGTATCCAGCAACGTATGCAGAACTGGAGAAGCGAATTGAGTCATAGGTGCGCAGTAGCATCCTCTCACAGGAGCGTTTAGTACAATAAACAACTCCGGAGTATACCTTGTTTAGTGATTTATTGAACCCCGATCACAACATAAGCGCGTTTTATGGTCGAGGGCATTTTGTGCCCCGTGTTATACAAATGTAGCAAAAAAAGGCGTTGACCCTGAAAAGATGAACATTCTGCATAGCGCGTTTTGCGCAACAGGAATATATTGAAACGTTACTCGACAAACGATGCATAAGGTTTTCTATGACACAACAGCCACAAGCCAAATACCGCCACGACTACCGTGCGCCGGATTATCTGATTAGCGAAATCGATCTGACTTTTGACCTGGATGCCACTAAAACCGTTGTCACGGCGGTGAGTCAGGTGACGCGCCACAGCGCAACTGCCGTGCCGCTGCGTCTGGATGGCGAAGACCTGACGCTGGTCTCCCTGCATATTAATGATGAAGCCTGGTCGGACTATAAAGAAGAAAACAACCAGCTGGTCATCGACAACCTGCCGGAACAGTTTACGCTGCGCATCGTGAATGAAATCAGCCCGGCCGCCAATACCGCGCTGGAAGGGCTGTACCAGTCTGGCGTGGCGCTGTGTACCCAGTGTGAAGCTGAAGGGTTCCGCCACATTACCTGGTATCTCGACCGCCCGGATGTCCTGGCGCGCTTCACCACTAAAATCATCGCCGATAAAACCCTGTATCCCTTCCTGCTCTCCAACGGCAACCGCGTAGGTGAAGGCGAGCTGGAGAACGGTCGTCACTGGGTTCAGTGGCAGGATCCATTCCCGAAACCGTGCTACCTGTTTGCGCTGGTGGCGGGGGACTTCGACGTGCTGCGCGACACATTCAAAACGCGCTCTGGCCGCGAGGTGGCGCTGGAGCTGTTTGTTGACCGCGGCAACCTGGACCGCGCGCCGTGGGCGATGACCTCCCTCATCAACTCCATGAAGTGGGACGAAGAGCGCTTCGGCCTCGAATATGACCTCGACATCTATATGATCGTCGCCGTTGATTTCTTCAACATGGGCGCAATGGAGAATAAAGGCCTCAACGTCTTTAACTCCAAATACGTGCTGGCGCGTACCGATACCGCAACGGACAAAGACTACCTCGATATCGAACGCGTCATCGGCCACGAATATTTCCACAACTGGACCGGCAACCGCGTCACCTGCCGCGACTGGTTCCAGCTGAGCCTGAAAGAGGGCCTGACCGTCTTCCGTGACCAGGAGTTCAGCTCCGATCTGGGATCACGCGCGGTGAACCGCATCAACAACGTGCGTACCATGCGCGGCCTGCAGTTTGCGGAAGATGCCAGCCCAATGGCGCATCCGATTCGCCCGGATAAAGTCATCGAAATGAACAACTTCTACACCCTGACGGTGTATGAGAAAGGCGCTGAAATTATCCGCATGATCCACACCCTGCTGGGTGAGGAGAACTTCCAGAAAGGGATGCAGCTGTACTTCGAGCGTCATGACGGCAGCGCGGCCACCTGCGACGATTTTGTGCAGGCGATGGAAGATGCCTCCAATGTCGATCTCTCTCACTTCCGCCGCTGGTACAGCCAGGCCGGTACGCCGATTGTTACCGTCAAAGACGACTACAATCCGGAAACCGAGCAGTACACGCTGACCATCAGCCAGCGCACGCCGCCGACGGCGGAGCAGGAAGAGAAATATCCGCTGCATATTCCGTTCAGCATTGAGCTGTACGATAACGAAGGCAAAGTCATCCCGCTGCAGAAGGGCGGCCACCCGGTACACCACGTGCTGAACGTGACCCAGGCCGAACAGACCTTTATCTTCGATAACGTCTACTTCCAGCCGGTGCCTGCGCTGCTGTGTGAATTCTCCGCGCCGGTGAAGCTGGAGTACAAGTGGAGCGATCAGCAGCTGACGTTCCTGATGCGTCACGCGCGTAACGACTTCTCCCGCTGGGATGCCGCGCAAAGCCTGCTGGCGACCTACATCAAGCTCAACGTAAACCGTCATCAGCAGGGCCAGCCGCTGTCGCTGCCTGTTCACGTAGCTGACGCGTTCCGCGCGATCCTGCTGGATGAGAAGATTGACCCGGCGCTGGCCGCTGAAATTCTGACCCTGCCGTCAGCGACTGAAATCGCGGAGTTGTTCGAGATTATCGATCCGATCGCGATCGTGGCGGTGCGTGAAGCGCTGACCCGTACGCTGGCTGCTGAACTGGCGGACGAGTTCCTGGCTATTTATAACGCCAACAAGCTTGACGCTTATCGCGTTGAGCATGCGGACATTGGTAAACGTTCTCTGCGCAACACCTGCCTGCGCTATCTGGCGTTTGGTGAAACCGAGCTGGCGAACACCCTGGTGAGCAAGCAGTATCACGAAGCGGATAACATGACCGACGCGCTGGCCGCGCTGGGCGCAAGCGTTGCCGCCGAACTGCCGTGCCGTGATGCGCTAATGCAGGAGTACGACGACAAGTGGCATCAGGATGGCCTGGTGATGGACAAGTGGTTCATCCTGCAGGCGACCAGTCCGGCGGCCGATGCGCTCAGCAACGTACGCAGCCTGCTGAAGCATCGCTCCTTTACCCTGAGCAACCCAAACCGCGTGCGTTCGCTGATTGGCGCGTTTGCCAGCAGCAACCCGGCCGCGTTCCACGCCGAAGACGGCAGCGGTTATCAGTTCATGGTGGAAATGCTGACCGAGCTGAACAGCCGTAACCCGCAGGTGGCGTCGCGTCTGATTGAGCCGCTGATCCGTCTGAAACGCTACGATGCGAAGCGTCAGGCGAAGATGCGCGCCGCGCTTGAGCAGCTGAAAGGGCTGGAAAACCTGTCTGGCGATCTGTACGAGAAGATTGCTAAAGCGCTTGCCTGATGTAAAAGTCCGGTGGGCAGGTAAAAGCAAAACGGCAACCTCGGTTGCCGTTTTTAGTGTTTTCTCCCTCTCCCCGTGGGATAGGACCGGGGGGAAGGCATCAGGCATTAGCCTTGGCTTGCCGCAACTCCGTTTCCCCCCGTTTCATCACCCGATCCAGCACTTCTGCTTCCAGCTCCGCCAGTCTTGCCGAGCCCACGCGACGAGGCCGCGGAAGATCCACCGTCAGATCCAGACCTATTTTCCCTTCCTCTATTAACAGCACCCGGTCGGCCATTGCGACGGCTTCGCTCACGTCATGCGTCACCAGCAGTACCGTAAAGCCGTGCGCCTGCCAGAGAGAGCCAATCAAATCCTGCATTTCGATTCGCGTCAGGGCGTCGAGCGCGCCCAGCGGTTCATCGAGCAACAGCAGGCCAGGACGGTGAATTAACGCCCGCGCCAGCGCCACGCGCTGCTTCTGTCCACCCGAAAGGGCAGCAGGCCATTCATCGGCTCGATTTTCCAGCCCAACGGCGGCCAGCGCCAGGCGGGCTTCATCCCGCCAGCTGCCCTTCAGACCGAGCCCGACGTTGTCGATAACCGTTTTCCACGGCAGCAGCCGCGCGTCCTGGAACATCATGCGGGTATCGTCCTGAATATTCGCAAGCGGCGTTGTCCCTGCCAGAATGTCACCGCCGTTGGGGGCTTCCAGCCCGGCCAGCAGCCGTAGCAGCGTACTCTTGCCGCCGCCGCTGCGCCCGACAACGGCCACAAACTGTCCGGCGGGAATATGCAGATCCAGCCCGTTAAGTATGGTGTTTTCGCCGTAGCGTTTGGTGACGCCGTTCAGCAGTAACGGGGTCCCCTGATTCAGTCGTGCAGTATTCATGCTTTCGCCTCCTGAAGGGTATAGGCCGGGTTCCAGCGCAGCCAGCTGCGCTCCAGCCACTGGGCGCTGACGTCAGCGAGTTTGCCGAGCAGGGCATAAAGGATAATGGCAACCACCACCACGTCCGTTTGCAGGAATTCGCGGGCGTTCATCGCCAGGTAGCCAATCCCGGAGTTAGCTGAGATGGTTTCCGCCACAATCAGCGTCAGCCACATCAGGCCGAGCGCAAAACGCACCCCGACCATAATGGAGGGCAGGGCGCCCGGCAGAATCACATGAATAAAGAGGGAAAAACCCGATAAGCCGTAGCTGCGCGCCATCTCCACCAGACCGCGATCGATATTGCGGATGCCGTGCCAGGTATTGATGTAGATCGGGAACAGCGTGCCCAGCGCCACGAGGAAGATCTTAGCGCTCTCATCAATCCCAAACCACAGAATAACCAGCGGGATAAGCGCCAGATGCGGCACATTACGCAGCATCTGGATGGAGGTATCCAGCAGCCGCTCGCCCCAGCGGGAAAGGCCGCTGATCAGGCCCAGAACCAGACCGATGCTGCCGCCGATGGAAAAACCGATCACGGCGCGCCAGGAGCTGATCGCCAGGTGCTGCCACAGCTCTCCGCTAACGCTTAGCGACCAGAACGCTTCTACAACGCCCTCCGGAGAGGGCAGAATGCGGCTCGACAGCCAGCCGGTAGACGATGCGAGCTGCCAGAGCGCCACAATGCCGATGGGTAAAAACCACGGCGCGGCGCGCAGCAGCCATTTTTGTGAGGTGGCAGACATGGTCACTCCTTAGCTCTGTGCGGCTTTGCGTGGAATGAATTCGTTCGCCACGGCTTCGCCCTGAAGCTGAAGCCGCTGCGGCTGCGGAATTTCCGGAATGGCGACATCCAGATGCGGGAACAACAGCTCGCCCACCTTGTACGCCTCTTCCAGATGCGGATAACCGGAGAGAATGAAGCTGTCGATGCCCAGTTCGGCGTATTCATTGATGCGCGCGGCCACGGTTGGGCCGTCGCCTACCAGCGCCGTGCCCGCGCCGCCGCGTACCAGACCGACGCCCGCCCACAGGTTCGGGCTGATCTCCAGGTTCTCGCGCTTGCCGTTGTGCAGGGACGCCATTCGGTGCTGTCCGACGGAGTCGGTTTTAGCAAACGCGGCCTGCGCCCTGGCGATAGTCTCATCGTCCAGATGGGAGATCAGACGGTCCGCCGCCTGCCAGGCTTCTTCATTGGTTTCGCGCACAATCACGTGCAGGCGAATGCCGAAGCGCACCTTGCGGCCATGGGCGGCCGCCTTAGCGCGAACCTGGGCAATTTTTTCTTTCACCAGCTCCGGCGGTTCGCCCCAGGTCAGATAGAGATCGACCTGCTCTGCCGCCAGATCCTGCGCTACATCCGACGACCCGCCAAAATAGAGCGGTGGGCGCGGCTGCTGCACCGGCGGGAAGTAGAGCTTCGCGTCGCGAACGTGAATATGCTTGCCTTCAAAGGTGACGGTTTCCCCTTCCAGCAGACGTCGCCAGACGCGGGTGAACTCGGCGGAGGCTTCGTAGCGTTCGGTATGGTCGAGGAACACGCCGTCGCCCGCCAGCTCCTGCGGATCGCTGCCCGTCACCAGGTTAAACAGGGCGCGGCCGTTCGACAGTCGGTCCAGCGTTGCCGCCTGACGTGCCGCCACGGTAGGGGAGACGACGCTCGGGCGTAACGCAACCAGGAACTTCAGACGCTGGGTGACCGGGATCATCGACGCGGCGACCAGCCACGCATCTTCACATGACCGTCCGGTTGGTATCAGCACCCCGGTGAAACCGATTCGGTCCGCAGCCTGCGCAATCTGCTGCAGGTAGCCGTGGTCAACCGGGCGCGAGCCCTCTTCTGTACCAAGATAGTGTCCATCACCGTGGGTGGGTAAAAACCAGAAAAGATTCAGACTCATGATTTAGCTCCTTCTTTGCCTGCGGGCTGCCAGATGCGTTCGCGAATAGTGACCTGTTTTGGTACCAGGTGGTTTTGATAGAAGAGATCAGCCGTTTGTTGCTGAAGCGCGGCGACGTGCGCGTCCACGGGCGTAATAGTGGTTGGTGGACGGTGGTTGAGATAGCTCGCGATCACCGGCTCAGGTAAGCCCATGGTTTTCGCCAGCAGGGAAATGCTCTCCTGACGCTGGCTCTGAGTCAGGGCATCGGCCTGGGTAAAGGTATCCAGAACGCCCTGAATAAATGCGCCGTTCTTTTCCGCATAAGGGCGCGCGGCCAGATAGAACGAGCCAGTCTGCTTCAGCGTGGTACCGTCTTTCAGCACGCGAACGCCGCCCTGCAGCAATGCGGCGGAGTAGTACGGATCCCAGATGGCCCAGGCATCAACGTTCTTCTGCAGGAACGCGGCGCGCGCGTCGGCAGGCGTCAGGTAAACAGGCTGAATGTCAGTGAACTTGAGCCCGGCCTCTTGCAGGGCACGCAGCAACAGGTTGTGTGAGCTGGAACCTTTCTGGAATGCGACCTTATGACCTTTGAGATCGGCGACGCTTTTGATATCGCTGTTTTCAGGCACCAGGATCACCTCGGCCTTCGGCTTGGGCGGCTCAACGCCTACATAGACGAGGTCCGCTCCCGCCGCCTGGGCGAAAATAGGGGGAATATCGCCCGTGCTGCCGAGATCGATGCTGCCCACGTTCAGGGCCTCCAGCATCTGCGGGCCAGCCGGGAACTCTACCCAGGAGAATTTGGTGTCCGGGAAGCGTTTTTCCAGAAGCTGGTGGCTTTTTGCCAGCACCATGCTGACGCTGCCTTTCTGATAGCCGATACGTAAGTTTTCAGGAGCCGTTTCTGCGGCATGGGCCAGCGAGGTAAGCGCCATCAAACCGGCCAGTCCGATGCGGGTTAAGGTTTTAAACATGTGCGACTCCTTGAGGCTGACCAAACGCCGGCGCCTGGATATCCCGGCGATGCAGGGCATGCCAGAAGGTTTCCAGAGCAGTATCGAGGCGGGTTTGCAGGTTGGGCGTAAAGTGGGGTTTGTGCTGATAGTCGATGACCTGGGAGTCATCGGCGAAAACGCCGTGGAGGATCTCCTGCGCTTTCAGCGCGTTCAGCACCGGCTTCAGGGCGTAATCCACGGCCAGTAAATGGGCAACCGTACCGCCTGTTGCCAGCGGCAGCACCACTTTCCCGTCCAGCGCGCGTTCCGGAAGCAGATCGAGCAGGGTTTTCAGCGCTCCGGAAAAAGAGGCTTTATAAATGGGCGTTGCCACAATTAAGCCGTCAGCGCCGTTAAGCTGCTCGATGAGCGTTTTAAGCGCTGGGCTGTCGAAACGGGCGTAGAGCAAATCTTCAGGTTCGAAGTTATGCAGGTTCCAGTGGCACACTTCCACATCCAGAGCATTGAGTTTTTCACGGGCATATTCCAGCAGGGCGCTGGAGCGCGAAGGGAATCGTGGACTTCCGGCCAGGGTAATGACGCGCATACTTCCTCCTTATAACTAATTGTTTGCTTTTATCTAACATTCATAACAATTTTAAGGAGTGTGACACCGCGCGTTTATTCCACTAAATGATTTATCTGCAATTAAAATGCGAAAAAGTGCATAAGAAATAGACGGGGAGGTAAACGATTGCGTTTTACGCCGATTTTTTGCCGCAGGTCAATTCCCTTTCGCGCCGGGATCGCCCATAATCCCCTCCCGGTTTGCACACCGGGAATCCAGGAGAGTTCATGTACTACCCCTTCGTTCGTAAAGCCCTTTTCCAGCTCGACCCTGAGCGCGCTCATGAATTTACATTCCAGCAATTACGTCGTATTACCGGAACGCCTCTGGCCGCGCTGGTGCGCCAGCATGTGCCGGTAAAACCTGTGCAGTGCATGGGTCTGACCTTTAAAAATCCGCTGGGTCTGGCGGCCGGTCTGGACAAAAATGGCGAGTGCATTGATGCCCTGGGCGCGATGGGCTTTGGCTCCATTGAAATCGGCACCGTCACCCCGCGCCCGCAGCCGGGAAATGACAAGCCGCGCCTGTTCCGACTGGTGGAAGCCGAAGGGCTGATCAACCGCATGGGCTTCAATAACCTCGGTGTTGATCACCTCGTTGAGAACGTTAAAAAATCCCACTTTGACGGAATACTGGGCATCAATATCGGCAAAAATAAAGACACGCCGGTCGAGCAGGGTAAAGATGACTATCTGATTTGTATGGAAAAAGTCTACGCCTATGCTGGTTATATTGCGGTGAATATTTCTTCACCCAATACTCCAGGTCTGCGTTCCTTACAATATGGCGAAGCGCTGGACGATCTTCTGAGTGCCATTAAAAATAAGCAAAATGAACTCCAGTCGATCCACCATAAATATGTTCCGGTCGCGGTTAAGATCGCCCCGGATCTTTCTGCCGAAGAATTGATCCAGGTTGCCGACAGTTTGGTTCGCCATAATATTGATGGTGTTATTGCGACCAATACTACCCTCGATCGTTCCCTCGTGCAGGGAATGAAAAACTGTGACGAAGCGGGTGGGTTAAGTGGACGTCCGGTACAATTAAAAAGCACCGAAATTATTCGCGCCCTGTCTGCGGAATTAAATGGCCGTCTGCCGATTATTGGCGTCGGCGGCATTGACTCCGTGATTGCTGCGCGCGAAAAGATGGCGGCGGGTGCGTCGCTGGTGCAAATCTATTCCGGCTTTATTTTTAAAGGGCCGCCGCTGATTAAAGAAATCGTTACGCATATCTAATCTTTTCTCTTAATCAGACAACCAGGGCTTTATTTCCAGCCCTGGTTGTTTTATATTCCGTCACTGTTGCTTATTTAGACATTATAGTCTTTTATTAATGGTGTTATAAACGAAGCGGCGATCGGGACATTTTTAGTACAGGACGTTTCGGGGACGGGAGAGAAACATGCGAATTAAACCTGACGATAACTGGCGCTGGTATTTTTGCGACGAGCATGACCGAATGATGCTCGACTTAGCCAATGGCATGTTGTTTCGCTCTCGTTTTGCCCGCCGGATGTTAACCCCGGACGCCTTTTCCCCGTCAGGCTTTTGCGTTGATGACGCTGCGCTTTATTTCTCCTTTGAGGAAAAATGTCGCGATCTGGTGCTCTCGAAAGAGCAGCGCGCCGAGCTGGTATTAAATGCGCTGGTGGCTATCCGCTTCCTGAAACCGCAAATGCCAAAGAGCTGGCATTTCCTGCCGCACGGCATGAACTGGACCCCGGCAACGGGCGATGCGGCGAGCGTCAATCTGAGCGATACCGCAGAAGAGGTGAGCCTGCTGGTGGTGGAGCCTGGCGAAAATGCCGCGCTCTGTTTGCTGGCCCAGCCCGGCGTGACGATTGCCGGGCGGACAATGCAGCTTGGGGATGCCATTAAGGTGATGAACGACAGGCTGAAGCCCCAGCTTCGCGTAGATTCCTTCAGCCTCGAGCAGGC
Source organism: Enterobacter sp. 3U4 (assembly GCF_057224565.1). NCBI lineage: Bacteria > Pseudomonadati > Pseudomonadota > Gammaproteobacteria > Enterobacterales > Enterobacteriaceae > Enterobacter > Enterobacter sp. 3U4. The sequence goes on along the minus strand of NZ_CP136665.1, from coordinate 2,346,786 downwards.
GGTTTAAGCTTCCAGCTGTACGGACGTTTTCGGTATGCAGCTACAGCACAGAATTGTGCCGTCATTTCCAATTGCCGATTTTTTCAACGCACTCACTTCGCCATCCACCAGCCTGATGCGGCAGCATCCGCAAATGCCCGCGCGACAGGAATAGGGGATGCGGATCCCTGCTTGTTCCAGCTGCTCAAGCAACACCTGCTGGTTGTTCCCCCGGATGACGTTACCCTGCCAGTGAATATCTACCGCAGAGGCGACATTTGTCACAACGTCGACCATTTCTTCTTCCTGACCTGAGCCGTACACTCTTGCAGGCCCTCGGGCGAGAACTTCTACCTCATCACCGACGCGGATCGCGCCGCTGGAGCGCGGGATCAGGTTCTGGCCGAAATCCACATCGCCGTTATCCTGCGCGGTGCGGAATGACTGCAGCGTCTTCAGCGGTTCGCCGGAAGGGTGCTTCTGGCCTTTCTCCGGGCTGACCGTCGTGAAAATGCAGCGGCTGCAAGGCTTCACCACGTCAAAAATGACGCTGCCAATGCGGATCACTTTCCAGGTATCTTCTTCCCATGCCCCGGCACCCGTCACCACCAGATTCGGACGGAACTGTTCCATCTGAACGCTGGCTTTGCAGCGGCCTTGTAAATCACGCAGCGAGGCTTCGTTAGTCAGCAGGAACGGGAAGCCATCGGCAAAGGAAAGGGGAACGGCGTCGTGGCGCTTCACGCGACGCGTCAGTTCAGGCCCAACCCAGCGCAGCTGCACGTCGCGGGAGAAGAAACCGCTCAGCCAGCGGTTAATTTCATCCGGGGCTATGCGCGCGGTAAAATGATTGCCCCACACTTCCGTTGGCGCATCGACAGGCGCAAAATCAGCAAAGCGAATGACCGCACTGGAGCCGTCCGGCGCGGTCAGGTGCAAACCGTCATGAAGCGGGGAAGGGGTAAAGCGAACCATCTGCGGGAACTGGCGTGCGGTAATGAACGTGCCGTCAGGCTCGGTGACCATAAAAATACGATCGAATGCAAATCCGCTCATGTCGGCCAGCGCGTGAGAGACGCCGATGCCGCGCATGGATTTCACCGGATGAATAAAAAGCCTGGATAACGTCGCCACTGCACACTCCCACAAATGAAAATAAGCCTTCAACTTTATGACATACACGCCATATTAGCTATAATGCGCGACAATTTTCTAAGAGTAAAAGTGACGATATGAATTCTCTGTTTGCCAGTACGGCCCGTGGGCTGGAAGAGCTGTTAAAAACTGAACTGGAAAGCCTGGGCGCGCAAGAGTGCCAGGTGGTTCAGGGTGGTGTCCATTTTGAGGGCGACACGCGGCTTATTTACCAGAGCCTGATGTGGAGCCGTCTGGCGTCGCGCATCATGCTGCCGATGAAGGAGTGCAAGGTCTATAGCGACCTGGATCTCTATACCGGCGTACAGATGATCGACTGGACAGAAATCTTCACGCCCAATGCCACCTTTGCGGTGCATTTCAACGGCGTGAACGACGAGATTCGCAACAGCCAGTACGGTGCCCTGCGCGTTAAAGACGCCATTGTGGACTGCTTCACGCGTAAAAATAAGGAACGTCCGAACGTCGATCGCGAAAACCCCGATCTGCGTATTAACGTCTGGCTGAACGGCGACACGGCGAGTATCTCCCTCGATCTGAGCGGCGCGGGCCTGCACCTGCGCGGCTACCGCGATCGTACCGGTATGGCGCCAATTAAAGAAACCCTGGCCGCCGCCATTGTAATGCGCTCCGGCTGGCAGCCGGGCACGCCGCTGCTCGATCCGATGTGTGGTTCCGGTACGTTGTTGATTGAAGCGGCCATGCTGGCAACCGACCGCGCGCCGGGACTGCATCGCGGTCACTGGGGCTTTAAAGGCTGGGCGCAGCACGACGAAGCGATCTGGAAAGAGGTCAAAGACGACGCTCAGACCCGCGCGCGTAAAGGTCTCGCGGAGTACACCTCCCACTTCTACGGTTCGGACAGCGACCCGCGCGTAATTGAACGCGCGCGCAGCAACGCCCGTCGCGCCGGTATCGGCGAGCTGGTCACCTTTGAGGTGAAAGACGTGGCGAATCTGACCAACCCGCTGCCAAAAGGCCCGTACGGTACCGTGATCAGCAACCCGCCATACGGCGAGCGTCTGGACAGCGAACCGGCGCTGATTGCCTTGCACAGCCTGCTGGGCCGCAATATGAAGGACTACTTCGGCGGCTGGAATCTGTCGCTGTTTAGCGCCTCGCCGGAGCTGCTGAGCTGCCTGCAGCTGCGTGCCGATCGCCAGTTTAAGGCGAAAAACGGCCCGCTGGACTGCGTGCAGAAGAACTATCATCTGGCGGAGAAGGCGGCGGACAGCAAGCCGTCCGGCGTGGCGGAAGATTACGCCAACCGCCTGCGCAAGAACCTGAAGAAATTTGAGAAGTGGGCGAAGCAGGAGGGCATTGAATGCTATCGCCTGTACGATGCCGACCTGCCGGAGTATAACGTGGCGGTTGACCGCTACGCGGACTGGGTGGTGATTCAGGAATATGCGCCGCCGAAAACCATTGATGCGCAAAAAGCGCGTCAGCGCATGCTGGACGTTATCGCGGCCACCATCGCCGTGCTCGGCATTGCGCCGAACAGGCTGGTGCTGAAAACTCGTGAGCGTCAGAAAGGAAAAAATCAGTATCAGAAGATGGGTGAAAAGGGTGACTTCATCGAAGTGGGTGAATACAACGCTCGCCTGTGGGTGAACCTGACCGACTATCTTGATACCGGCCTGTTCCTCGATCACCGTATCGCCCGTCGTATGCTGGGCCAGATGAGCAAGGGCAAAGATTTCCTCAACCTGTTCTCCTATACCGGCAGCGCGAGCGTGCATGCGGGTCTGGGCGGCGCGCGGAGCACCACCACGGTGGATATGTCCCGCACCTATCTGGAGTGGGCGGAGCGCAACCTGCGTCTTAACGGTCTGACCGGACGTCAGCACCGACTGATGCAGGCCGACGTGCTGGGCTGGCTGCGCGATACTGACGAGCAGTTCGACCTGATCTTCATCGATCCGCCGACCTTCTCCAACTCCAAGCGTATGGAAGATAGCTTTGACGTGCAACGCGATCACCTGCGCCTGATGACCGACCTGAAGCGCCTGCTGCGTAAGGGCGGCACTATTATGTTCTCGAACAACAAACGCGGCTTCCGTATGGATCATGACGGCTTAGCAGCCCTGGGACTGAAAGCACAAGAAATCAGCCAAAAAACGCTGTCTCAGGACTTTGCCCGTAACCGTCAAATTCATAACTGCTGGTTGATTACCGCGGCCTGAAAGGAAATATAAATGTCTTTAATTAGTATGCACGGCGCGTGGCTCTCTTTCAGCGACTCGCCGCTTCTCGATAATGCAGAGCTGCATATCGAAGATAACGAGCGCGTCTGTCTGGTGGGCCGTAACGGCGCGGGTAAATCCACGCTGATGAAAATCCTTAACCGCGAACAGGGGCTGGATGACGGCCGCATCGTTTACGAGCAGGATCTGATCGTCTCCCGCCTCCAGCAGGACCCGCCGCGTCACGTGACCGGCAGCGTTTACGATTTCGTGGCGGAAGGCATTTCCGAGCAGGCCGAATACCTGAAGCGCTATCACGAGATTTCGCATCTGGTGATGACCGACCCGAGCGACAAAAACCTCAACGAACTGGCGAAAGTGCAGGAGATGCTCGATCACCACGGTCTGTGGCAGCTTGAAAACCGTATTAACGAGGTTTTGGCCCAGCTTGGTCTGGAAGCGGACATGGAGCTGTCGGCGCTTTCCGGCGGCTGGTTGCGTAAAGCGGCCCTGGGCCGCGCGCTGGTCAGCGGGCCGAAGGTGCTGCTGCTGGACGAACCGACCAACCACCTGGATATCGAAGCGATTGACTGGCTGGAAGGTTTCCTGAAAACCTTCAGCGGCACCATCATCTTTATCTCGCACGACCGTTCGTTTATTCGCAACATGGCGACGCGTATTGTCGATCTCGACCGCGGCAAGCTGGTCACCTATCCCGGCGATTACGACACCTATCTGCTGGAGAAAGAAGAAAACCTGCGCGTGGAAGAGCTGCAGAATGCGGAGTTCGACCGCAAGCTGGCGCAGGAAGAGGTGTGGATCCGCCAGGGCATCAAGGCCCGCCGTACACGTAACGAAGGCCGCGTGCGCGCTCTGAAGGCAATGCGTCTTGAGCGTAGCGAACGCCGTGAAGTGATGGGCAGCGCCAAAATGCAGGTGGAAGAGGCGTCCCGTTCCGGCAAGATTGTCTTCGAAATGGAAAACGTCAACTATCAGATTGATGGCAAAGTACTGGTGAAAGATTTCTCCGCTCAGGTCCAGCGCGGCGACAAAATTGCGCTTATCGGCCCGAACGGCTGCGGTAAAACCACGCTGCTGAAGCTGATGCTGGGCCAGCTGCAGGCCGACAGCGGCCGCATTCACTGCGGGACTAAGCTGGAAGTGGCCTACTTCGACCAGCACCGCGCGGAGCTGGATCCGGACCGCACGGTGATGGATAACCTCGCCGAAGGCAAGCAAGAGGTGATGGTAAACGGCAAACCGCGCCACGTGCTGGGCTATCTGCAGGACTTCCTGTTCCATCCGAAACGCGCTATGACCCCAGTCCGTGCGTTATCCGGCGGTGAGCGAAACCGTCTTCTGCTGGCACGTTTGTTCCTGAAACCAAGTAATCTGTTAATTCTCGATGAACCAACGAACGACCTGGATGTCGAAACGCTGGAATTACTCGAAGAGCTGATTGACGGTTATCAGGGGACCGTGATGCTGGTTAGCCACGATCGTCAGTTCGTGGATAACACCGTAACCGAATGCTGGATCTTCGAAGGTGAAGGGCGAATTGGTCAATATGTCGGCGGTTATCACGATGCAAAAGGGCAGCAGTCGCAGTCTCTGGCGCAGAAACAGTCAAAGTCCAAAATAAGTTCTGAACCTGCTGTAACAAAAGCAGAAACTGTCAAGAAAACCTCGGCTAAACTAAGCTATAACCTGCAGCGCGAACTGGAGGGACTACCGCAGCGTCTTGAAGAGCTGGAGGCCGCGCTTGAAGATCTGCAAAAACAGGTTGCTGATGCTTCATTCTTTACCCAATCGCATGACTATACTCAGAAAGTACTGTCAGAACTGTCAGCGGCTGAAAAAGCCCTGGAAGAAGCATTTGAGCGCTGGGAGTACCTTGAGTCTCTGAAAAACGGCGCATAAACAGGGATAACATATGTGTGACCAGCACCATGCCGACAGGCATATTTTATGCTCGCAATGCGATATGCTCGTGGCGTTGCCAGAGCTTGGTCACGGACATAAAGCCCTGTGTCCACGTTGCGGCGCAACGTTGACAACCGAGTGGGACGCGCCGCGGCAGCGTCCCACTGCTTACGCTCTGGCAGCATTGTTCATGCTGCTGCTCTCCAATCTCTTCCCCTTCATCTATATGAAGGTGGGGGGGATAACCAGCCAGGTGGATTTGCTTGAAATCCCGGGCGTGATGTTCTCGGAAGATTACGCCAGTCTCGGCACCTTTTTTCTCCTGTTTGTTCAGATAGTCCCGGCTTTTTGCCTGGTCGTTATCCTTTTGCTGGTCAACCGCGTCAGGATGCCGGCATCGCTGAAAATCAGGCTCGCTCGCATTCTTTTTCAGCTCAAAAGCTGGGGCATGGCCGAGATCTTTCTGGCGGGCATTCTGGTCAGTTTCGTGAAGCTCATGGCGTACGGCGACGTGGGGATCGGCAGCAGCTTTATTCCGTGGTGCCTTTACTGCGTCCTGCAGCTGCGCGCATTCCAGTGCGTGGACAGGCGCTGGGCGTGGGATGATATCGCTCCGGCACCGACGCTTGCGCAGACGGTGAAGGTCGGCGTGCCCGGTATTCGTCAGGGGCTGCGTTCCTGCCCATGCTGCACCGCCGTGCTGCCCGCAGATCTTGACGTTTGTCCGCGCTGCGAAACGAAAGGTCACGTACGCCGTAAAAATAGTCTGCAGTGGACGATGGCGCTGCTGGTCACGTCCGTCATGTTGTATCTGCCAGCCAATATTCTGCCAATCATGATCACCGATTTGCTCGGCGACAAAATGCCCTCCACGATCCTGGCCGGGGTGATATTGCTCTGGGGCGAAGGTTCTTATCCGGTCGCCGGCGTAATTTTTATCGCCAGTATTATGGTGCCGACCCTAAAAATGATCGCCATCGCCTGGCTCTGCTGGGATGCGAAAGGTCATGGGAAGCGCGACAGCGAACGCATGCACCTGATTTATGAAGTGGTCGAGTTTGTCGGACGCTGGTCAATGATTGACGTGTTTGTCATCGCCGTTCTCTCTGCACTGGTGCGGATGGGCGGTTTGATGAGTATTTATCCCGCGATGGGGGCTTTAATGTTTGCACTGGTTGTGATCATGACCATGTTTGCGGCCATGACCTTCGACCCTCGTTTATCGTGGGATCGTGAGCCTGAATCAAGCCATGAGGAAGAGTAAGAGCATGGAAAATAAGAGTGGAGAGGCGAAAGTGCAGAAGGTCAAAAACTGGTCGCCGGTGTGGATTTTTCCCATCGTGACCGCGCTGATCGGTGCATGGATCCTGTTTTATCATTACAGCCATCAGGGACCGGAAGTCACGCTGATAACCACCAATGCCGAGGGGATTGAGGGCGGTAAAACGACCATCAAAAGCCGTAGCGTGGACGTGGGCGTGGTCGAAAGCGCAACCCTGACCGACGATTTAACCCATGTGGAAATTAAGGCACGCCTTAATGCCGGCATGGAAAAACTGCTGCATGGCGATTCCGTTTTCTGGGTCGTTAAGCCGCAGGTGGGGCGAGAAGGGATCAGCGGCTTAGGGACGCTGCTTTCGGGCGCCTACATTGAGCTGCAGCCCGGCGCTAAGGGTAACCAGCCAGCCAAATACCAGCTTCTGGACTCACCGCCGCTTGCGCCGCCTGATGCCAAGGGTATCCGCGTGATCCTCGACAGCAAAAAAGCAGGTCAGCTTACGGCGGGCGACCCGGTCCTGTTCCGCGGCTACCGCGTCGGGTCGGTTGAGAAAAGCACGTTTGATCCGCAGAAACGCGCGATCAGCTATCAGCTCTTCATCAATGCGCCAAACGATCGCCTGGTCACCAGCAACGTCCGCTTCTGGAAAGACAGCGGGATCGCGGTGGATCTAACTTCAGCAGGTATGCGCGTTGAAATGGGTTCGCTGACCACGCTGTTTGGCGGCGGCGTGAGTTTTGACGTGCCGGAAGGGCTGGACTTGGGTCAGCCGGTTGCAGAGAACACCGCTTTCCGTCTCTTTGACGATCAAAAAAGCATTCAGGATGCACTCTACACCGATCACGTTGACTTCCTGATGTTCTTTAAAGACTCCGTTCGTGGCCTGCAGCCGGGGGCGCCTGTTGAGTTCCGCGGTATTCGCCTCGGTACGGTTGGGCAAGTGCCGTTCTTCGTACCTGGCCTGAGCCAGATGCTGGACGATGACTATCGCATTCCGGTGCTGATCCGCATCGAGCCGGAACGTCTGATAAACCAGATTGGCGAGAATCAGGATATTGCTGCCCATATCAGTCAACTGATGGAACGCGGTCTGCGCGGGTCGCTGAAAACCGGCAACCTGGTGACCGGTGCACTGTACGTGGACATGGACTTCTATCCAAAAGCGCCGCCGATTACCGGTATCCGTGAATTCGGTGGCTACAAGATCATCCCAACGGTGAGCAGCGGTCTGGCCCAGATCCAGCAGCGTCTGATGGAAACGCTGGATAAGATTAACAATCTGCCACTGAATCCGATGATCGAAGCGGCGACGAATTCTCTGAGCGAAAGCCAGGCAACGATGCGCCGCCTGCAAACTACGCTGGATAATATCAACAAGATCACGGCGAGCCAGAGCATGCAGCAGCTGCCTCAGGACATGCAGAAAACGCTGCGTGAGCTGAACCGCAGTATGCAGGGCTTCCAGCCGGGCTCAGCGGCCTATAACAAGATGGTGGCAGATATGCAGCGTCTTGATCAGGTTCTGCGTGAACTGCAGCCGGTGCTGAAAACGCTCAACGAGAAGAGCAATGCGCTGGTGTTTGAAGCGAAAGATAAAAAGGATCCTGAGCCGAAGAGGGCAAAAGAATGAAAAAGTGGCTATTGATGGTTGGCGCTCTGCTGTTAACGGCGTGCAGTTCAGGGGTAGAGAATAAAAGCTACTATCAGCTGCCTGTGGCGACCCACAGCGGCGGGCAAAGCACGGCGAGTCAGGGAAACCGTCAGCTGTGGGTTGAGCAGGTTGCCGTGCCGGATTATCTGGCAGGAAACGGCGTGGTCTATCAGACCAGCGACGTTAAATACGTGATTGCGACGAACAACCTGTGGGCCAGCCCGCTTGATCAGCAGCTGCGCAACACGCTGGTGGCCAATCTGGGCAGCCAGCTTCCGGGCTGGGTTGTCGCTTCACAGCCGCTGGGTAACGATCAGGATACGCTGAACGTCACGGTCACGGGCTTCCACGGCCGTTATGACGGTGCGGTGGTGATCAGCGGGGAGTGGTTGCTGAACCATCAGGGGCAGCTGATTAAGCGTCCTTTCCATCTGGAGCTGAAGCAGCAGAAAGACGGTTATGATGAAATGGTGAAAGTTCTGGCTCAGGGTTGGGCACAGGAGTCGGCCAGCATCGCAAGGGAAATTTCCCGGCTGCCATAAGTAAAATTCATCATCAAAAACCGCAGTTGGCCCGTCGCTGATTGCGGTTTTTTTTTCGTTTTCAGTTCAGATTGTTACTTGTGCCACGTCACAATTTTTGTACAAATGAACTTCCAGGTAGCTCACAAATATGACACCCGTATGAATTTTGAACATTGACGCTGCGACTAATTCGGGGTATTCGTTATCTGTGCCTGTGCATTTAGTGCAGACACTGTTTTCTTTCCACCAGACAAAAGAATGAGGGAAACGAGGCATGAAGAGACAGAAACGAGATCGCCTGGAACGGGCTCATCAACGTGGTTATCAGGCCGGCATCGCTGGACGTTCTAAAGAAATGTGTCCTTATCAGACGATAAATCAAAGGTCACAATGGCTTGGAGGCTGGCGAGAAGCCATCGGCGACAGGGCACTCATAGCCTGATAACGTCTCTTTCAAAAAAGAAACCTCCGCAATGCGGAGGTTTCGCCTTTCTGGAGGTGCGAAAAGCACGATCAGAAAGCTGAAGTGTCCTGGAACAGGCCAACTTTCAGGTCGCTTGCGCTATAGATCAGACGACCATCGACCAGCACTTCGCCATCTGCCAGGCCCATAATCAGGCGGCGGTTAACGATGCGCTTGAAGTGAATACGATAGGTCACTTTCTTCGCTGTAGGCAGAACCTGGCCGGTGAATTTTACTTCGCCTACGCCCAGCGCGCGGCCTTTACCTTCGCCGCCCAGCCAGCCCAGATAGAAGCCAACCAGCTGCCACATAGCATCCAGGCCCAGACAGCCAGGCATTACCGGATCGCCGATAAAGTGGCAACCGAAGAACCACAGGTCCGGGTTGATATCGAGTTCTGCTTCTACGTAACCCTTATCGAAGTTGCCGCCGGTTTCGGTCATTTTCACGACACGGTCCATCATCAGCATGTTCGGGGCCGGTAACTGTGGGCCTTTTGCGCCAAACAGTTCACCGCGACCAGAGGCAAGAAGATCTTCTTTTGTATAGGATTCGCGTTTATCTACCATGTTCTCAGTAAGCCTTATTTTAGTGAAGGACGCAGGATAGCTAACACGTGTACGCTGAACAAGTCCGATCAGTTCGAACTAAACCAGCCCAGCCAGCGTAACGGCCATGGATAACGATGACGAGCATCCTGCTGTGTCGCCTGAGCAATGCGCTCCTGAATAGTCTGCATCAGGGTGGTTTGCCCTTCGCCATCCCAAACCAGATTTGTCAGTAAGGGTAGCGCATCCTCAATCCCTTCGATGGCCCAGATGGCGAATTGCTCTTGCTCAACCGCATCCAGAATATCCTGACTGAGGCTCAAATGGCGTGCGTTGGGAGCAGGAATAATCACACCCTGTTTGCCGTTTAAACCGCGCTGCTGACAGATAGAGAAGAAGCCTTCAATTTTTTCGTTGAGGCCTCCCACTGGCTGGGCACGACCGAATTGGTCCACAGAGCCGGTGATCGCAATGTTCTGATTGATGGGCACTTCTGCCAGGGCGCTGATTAAGGCGCACAGCTCGGCCATAGAGGCGCTATCGCCATCCACTTCGCTGTAGGACTGCTCAAACGTCAGCGAGGCGGAGAAGGGGATCTGTTGCTCAAGCTGCAGCTCTGACATCAAAAACGCCTGCATGATCATCATGCCTTTCGCATGAATGTTTCCGCCCAGCTCGGCTTTCCGTTCGATATCGGTAAATTCGCCATCGCCAATATGCACAACGCAGCTGATACGGGACGGCTCCCCGAACGCGCGCGGATGGCCAGGAAATTCAATCACCGACAGAGCGTTGATCTGCCCGACGCGTTCGCCTTCGGTTTCCACCAGAATTTGTTCCAGCAGAATTTCATCCTGCATACGGTCGGCAAGATAGCCTTCTCGCCACTCGCGCTGAGCCAGCATCTGAGTGAGCTGTTCTCCAGAGAACGCCCCGTTACCGCTGATCACACCTACTTCACGCAGCTGTTTGCCGATCCAGAGCGGGCAGAGTGGCAGCGTTTCCTGGTCACCGGTGTAGCGTACCGCTTCGCGGATTAAGCCCGGCCACGCGTCAGCCGCAGGCGTTGGCAGCGCAAAACGTTCGGCAACGGACATCACCCACTGGCACCACTGTGCCATATCGTCGGCATCGGCAATCTGGATATTGTCTTCGTATTCGCTATACACCGCCTGCTCAGCCAGTTCAGGCTCCATTTCCTGGAAGTCCGCCAGCGATTCACGGTCGCCCGTCAGCACGACGGTTAGCGACAGCGGCATTGACGGAACGGAGACAGGCAGAGGACGAGACTCATCGTAGCCGACCCAGTCGAAACGCTGCTGGTGTACGATGGTTTTCAGACGCATCCACAACAGCGGCTGCGAGAGCAGGGTACGCAGTGAGATGATGAGAACACCGCCATTTGCGCGATGTACCAACCCCGGCTGCAGCGAAAGTTCGCCGTTAAACTGGCGCAGGCAACCAAAGAGTTGTTCCGCCTCGACCCAGTTAGCGGTAATCACTTCGCCCTTAGCGGCAAAACGGCCATCGGCCTGCGCCGCCGGCTCGAAAGTGACATCATGTCCCGCAATACGATACTGGCCGCCAAAAACGGCGTTCGCTTCCGGCTTCAGCTGGCGCACGGCATCTCCGAGCAGCGTCAGGTATTCCGCTTCTTCCGGGGCCTTGAGCAGCATAAAGGGCGCTGTTGCCCATGGGCTTAACACCTGCTCCAGCGCATAATGCAAACGAGGCTGCGTATCGCTAAGGATGAATTCGTGTTCTTTTGCGAGTTCGGGCTGTGCAAACAGTTCCTGGTAACTTTCGGTATCCGGAACAAGGTCACGCCATGCAAGTTTCGTAATGGTCAAAGTTGATGTTTTTTAGTCAGATGTAAAAGCGTGGAGTATACCGTAAGCGGGGGGCTGTACCCAAGCAGGATTGGGGATTTCGACAGGGTGATTGGCTGCATTCAATCACAGGATATGATTTCTTTTCAGCAGATTGCTAAAAAACTGATATTCTGAACAGAGTTACGTGGTAACACTGAGATCGCAATGAAATATCAACAACTGGAAAATCTCGAAAGCGGCTGGAAATGGAAGTACCTGGTCAAAAAGCACCGTGAAGGGGAGCTGATCACCTGCTACATCGAAGCCAGCGCTGCGCAAGAAGCCGTGGATATTTTGCTGACCCTCGAAAATGAACCGGTACAGGTTAACGGCTGGATTGAGAAACACATCAATCCTGCGTTATTAAACCGGATGAAGCAAACTATCCGCGCGCGACGCAAACGGCATTTTAACGCTGAGCATCAGCACACTCGCAAAAAATCAATCGACCTGGAGTTCGTTGTCTGGCAACGCCTTGCTGGGCTGGCACAACGACGGGGCAAAACGCTGTCAGAAACCATCGTGCAGTTGATTGAGGATGCCGAACATAAAGAGAAGTACGCCAATCAGATGTCGACGCTGAAGAATGACCTTCAGGCTCTGTTGGGTAAAAAATAGATTTTAGTTTTCTGCAGACAATAAAAAACCCCGCATGGCGGGGTTTTTTTATAAGACGATAACTTATGCCGCTGGCTGAGTTACAACGTCTTTGATGCCTTTAACTTCGATCTCTACGCGACGATCTGGAGCCAGGCAGTCGATCAGTGCAGCGCGAGCTTTCACGTTGTCACAGGTGTTGCCAGTAACTGGGTTAGATTCGCCCATACCACGTGGGGAGATCTTGTTAGCTGGGATACCTTTGGAGATCAGGTAATCAACAACAGACTGAGCACGTTTCTCAGACAGTTTCTGGTTGTAAGCGTCAGAACCGATACGGTCGGTGAAGCCCAGAACCACTACAGAACCGTCTTTAGGATCCAGGTTGCTCAGCTGGGTGTACAGCTGATCCAGTGCCTGCTGGCCTTCTGGTTTCAGAGTCGCTTTGTTGAAGTTGAACAGAACGTCAGACTTCAGAGTGAAGTGCTTGGTCTGTACTTCTGGAGCTGGAGCCGGCGCTGGAGCAACAACTGGTGCTGCTTCTTCCTGCTGGCCGAAACGGTAGGAAACACCTACGCTCAGCATGCCGTTGTCTGGACGAACACCTACGGTGTTGCCGTCGCCGATGTTGTTAACCCACTGGTATTCCAGACGGGTAGCGATATCACGGGTCATAGCCCACTCAACGCCACCAGCGAATACTGGGGAAACACCGGTATCGTGGTTGTCACCAGCGATGTTGTTGCTGGAGTCTGCGCGCCATACCATGCCGCCCAGACGGGTGTACACGTCCAGATCGTCAGTGATTGGGTAGCCCAGTTTAGCGGTCAGCTGAACGCCCTGTGCTTTGAAAGCGCCGTTGATGGTGTCGCCTTTGTATGGCATACGACCTAACCAGTCGTAACCCATTTCAAAACCAACATACGGGTTAACCTGATAGCCACCGAACGCACCTGCACCAAGCTGGCTCTCGTGAGTTGGGCCATCATTGTTCAGGCTGCTGTTGTACCAGCCGGTGTCGTGGAACTGAGACCAGCCCAGTTTACCACCTGCATACCAGGTATTATCTTTCGGAGCGGCCTGCGCTACGGTAGCGAAGCCAGCCAGTGCCACTGCAATCGCGATAGCTGTCTTTTTCATTTTTTGCGCCTCGTTATCATCCAAAATTCGCCATGAAAGTCTCAGAAGAGAATCACGGTTAAATCCTTCACCGGGGGGCGTGGTCAAATATAAATCTACCGATATCTTCGGCTTAGGCCGAGCACCCCTGGCGATGTAAAGTCTACAACGTAGCTGAAAACTTACAAGTGTGAAGTCCGTCAGGCATATGAAAAAAAAAGTTCCGTATACCGATTATTTAACATTTTTCGAACGAATTTTGTGCAATAAAATTAAGGAGAACCGCACCAGACAAGCCTTGCCGCAATTTTCAGTCAGGGAACTTTAGTGTCATCTTGTAGTCAAAAAAAATTCCAGGAAAAATCTTAATTTCACTCAATGATACAAATTCGAGTGAATTTTTAGCCCAGAAAGTTGTCCTCTGCGGTAAGAATCCGATCGAACAGGACGCATAATGAACCCGATCGCATTCCCTTCTTCAGCTGCTTCAGTCAGACGGAAATGTTCCTCTTCCGTCAATTCTTCCGGTAACCATCCAATCACCACGCTGTAATTTCCAGTGCGTAACGCACGGATCATCGACTCAACGGTATCGCAAGGCGAGAGCTGGTTAATTTGCATAACCTTGGTGAGCGGAAGGCCTGCGGACTGAACCCACTCGCGGCTCAGCTTTTGCTGAGGCGTGAGCCAAAGCTGCCAGCGCGATTGCTGACCGAGCTGTTGTAATAACGGCAATAACAGAAGTTGCGTCAACAGGGGCTGGTCTTCACGATAAACCACTTCACTGATAAGCCCTGTGGAAACACGCTCGACGGAATTCTGCGGGACATTGCCTGCTGCAGAAGAGAGAGAGATTGCGCGATTTGCATAGCCTGAAGTGTGCATATTCATTCCAGCCCTGTAGTTACTGTATGAATATACAGTAACCCCTGTGTGCCCAAAGATCAACCTCATTTTCGGAAAGCGACTCGCAAAATTCATTCAATCTTGATGCCCCTCGAAAATTCATCTTGCTCAACGGCGATAAGTTGCCTATTTTCCTGCTAACGGATCCGCTAGTAAGAAATTTTGTTGTTACGTTATGATTTTTAAGGGAAATATCATGAAAAAGATATCTTATGAACGGATTTATAAATCCCAGGAATACCTCTCCCCGTTGGGCGAGATCCATCATCGTGCGCTGTTTGGAGGCTACACCCTCGCGGTGGATGATGCGGTTTTTGCCATGGTTTCTGATGGCGAACTTTATCTTCGGGCCTGTGAGGAGAGTGCAAAATACTGTGTAAAAAATGCCTCCTCTTTTTTGACGTTGATGAAGCGAGGCCGCCCGGTGCTGCTCAACTATTATCGTGTGGATGACGGATTATGGCAGGACAGGGAGCGATTGCTTCAGCTCTCCTCGTTTGCGCTCAGTGCGGCAAGAAAAGAGCGCAATCAGCGCCATCAGCGAAACCGCCTTAAGGATCTGCCAAACCTGACCTTTCAGCTTGAGGTTTTGCTCTTTGAAGCAGGCATAACCAACGAGGAAACGCTGCGGGCGCTGGGTGCCAGAGCGAGCTGGCTAAAGATGCGGGCAAAGAACAAAGCGCTCAGTATTAAAGTTCTCTTCGCGCTGGAAGGGGCTATCGAAGGGCTGCATGAGGCGGCACTCCCGGCAGGCATTCGCCGGGAGCTGACGGAGTGGTTTAATGCGCTGCCTGAGCCACAGGAGAATCACTCCTCCAGGTAGCGATTTGCTGTTGCAGCCGGCAAATTTCAGGCAGCAGAGCGATAAGCAGGCCTATCTGCTGAAGAACAAGCGGCGCTTTGCTGTCATTTCCTGGGTCTAGATGCGCAATGCGCTGAGCCAGTTCATCCAGCGTCTGCTGAACGCGCGGCTCATCGGCTGGTCGGTGATGAAGCGCGTCATCAACATAGCAGACGGCGTCATCGAGCAGGTTGAGAATACCCGGGTTAGTGAGTTTCTCACGGTGGGCCCCCAGCGTCGAAATATAGCTGGTGAACGTATGGTTCAGGCAGAGCAGGCGGAACGCAGTCTCTCGAATCTCCGCCGTGGCGCGAGGCTCCGTTGACATGTTAGAGACAACGGAGGCCAGTTCTGCGTCGCTGTTATGCGCATCGCGACGAGCTATCCGGTAAGCCAGGCGGTTATCGCGCCCCTGGTGATACTGCTCCAGGATAGCGTCAAGGTATCGACAGTTGGCGTTCATCGCCCGGTCTACCACGCGCGGCAAATTGCGGAAACGCCAGTCCGGCCAGATAAAGCTGACGGCGGCCCAGGCAATCGCGCAGCCAATCAGGGTATCGATCACGCGGGGCAGGGCGACTTCAAACCCTTCACCCAGCAGGTTAAAGCAGAGCAGCACCAGCAGCGTGATGAACATGG
This sequence comes from Enterobacter sp. 3U4, assembly GCF_057224565.1. Lineage (NCBI taxonomy): Bacteria > Pseudomonadati > Pseudomonadota > Gammaproteobacteria > Enterobacterales > Enterobacteriaceae > Enterobacter > Enterobacter sp. 3U4. The sequence continues at coordinate 2,331,105 of NZ_CP136665.1, read as the reverse complement.
TTGCATGGGCGTACTGCACGTTGCGAAACGCGAAGAACAACACGCCGGTGATCACGATCAGGATCAATTGACCTTCAACGGAGGGCACGAAATAGAGCACCGGAAGGCCGATCGCGACGCCAACCAGCGTGCCGATAATACGCAGCGCAAGACGGTGTCGGGTGGCGTTATAGTTTGGCTGGCAAACGAACAGGCTGGTCAGCAGGATCCAGTAGCCGTGGTGCAGCCCGGTTATCTGGATAAAGGCATAACCCACGCACAGCACCAGCGACATTCTCACCGCATGGCGAAAGAGAGCCGACTCCGGCGTAAAGTTGCGGCTCAGCCGTAGCCACATATCGCTAACGCTGTGCACGCTGTCATCAGCAAGCTGGTTTTCAACCTCACTGCCCGGCTGCGCCATCGCCTGTTCGGACTCAATTGTCGCCAGCTGCGCGTCAATCGCGCGCAGGTTGTTCAGCAGAAAGCCCAGCGCCTTGATGTGCTCCGGTGACGTTCCGCTGGCCTGAACGCGATCGAGCGCCGCATCAAGGTGGCTGAATACGCGTTCAAAGCGGGGGTCATGCTGATAGGGCGTGCGTAGCAGAATAGAGCGAGAGAGCTGCTGGCACACCTGGGACTGCATGGACAGCAGGCGCTGGAAGCGGAACATCACGTCGCTGTAGCGGAACTTCTCGCGCAGGGCGGCATACTGAACGTGCGAGGAGCTGGCGCGTTCATGAATATCCTGGGCGGCAAAATAGTAGTGTAAGGTCCTTCGCGTTCCGCGCTGACCGCGATCCCCACGCAGACGGGTAAGCAGAGAGGCTTTTGTCTGATTAAGGGTGGCGACAAGCTGGCCGTTTGCCAGCGCCAGATCGTAGAGCGGAGCCTGGCTTTCTTCTTCGATATCCGGGTCGAACAGGCGGGATTTCAGTTCCAGATAGTGGGCTAACTGCTCAAAGCTGCGGGCAAGGTTATCCTGCAGCGGGCGAACAGGGAAGATCAAATGACCGGTTAGCGTCAGCAGGTTATACCAGATGGCGCCCAGCAACAGCAGAACCGGCTGCTGATACCACTGGTCGTACAGGGAAACGCCCAGCATGGTGTAGATGGCGATCAGCAATGCACCAAAAGCGATGGTGGCATAGCGCTGCCCAAGGCCGCCCAGCAAAATAAAGCCGCTGGTTGAGAGGGTAAGACCCAGGGCAAACAGCCAGGGCCAGGGGAAAAGCAGCTCAACGGACGCTGAGGCAATAAAAAAGCAGACGAGCGTAATAACCAGGTTACGTAAACGCCCGGCCAGACGATCGTCCAGGTCCGCCAGCGCCCCGGCCACTACGCCCAGCGTGAGTGGGATGGTGAGCTTGACATCATTCAGCCACCAGGGCAGGGCAACCGTGCCGCAAAGCGCGATAAATATCCTGACGTTGTATAGCCAGGTGCTGTTCCAGGTATAACGGCGAAGCAGTGGGCTTAGCATAAACGCGGCCGGTCCTTAGTTACTGAAAACGACGACGAGCGTTTGCTTCACGCGCCGCCTGGGCCACTTCGACCGGAACAACCCTGCGCCCGACGGGCCAAAGGGCAATAGCGGCGATCTTAAAGTTCGCGATCCCCACCGGAATACCAATAATCGTGATGCACTGCGCAATCCCCGCAAAAATATGCATGATGCACAGCCACCAGCCGAAGAAAATCAGCCACAGAATGTTCAGCAGGGTTCCGCCGGTATTCATCAGGGCGCTTTTGCTCTCCGGATTCAGCTCGTCAACGTGGATGGCTTCATTCCCGTAGGGGATTAAGGAGAGTTTTGTGATTTCCCAGCAGGAACGGGTCAGGGGAAGCGTGAAAATCAGGACGATGCTCACCAGCGTGGCAAAAAGCCAGGAAAGGGTGGTGGCAAAACCGCCCAGCACAAAATTCAACACATTCAGAACGGTACGCATAAACCCTCACTTCCTTTCGATAAAATTAACGCCCAATGATTGTAACGTTTTTTTAGGCTGGAGCACCTTAAAACTGGCAGTTAAACTGTCAGGTAAATTATCTCTTCGTGGATTTGGCGGAACATGGAACTGAAAGCAACGTCGTTAGGCAAACGCCTGGCGCAACACCCTTACGACAGGGTTGTTCTCCTTAATGCCGGGGTGAAAGTCTCCGGGGAACGCCACGAATACCTTATTCCGTTTAATCAGCTTCTGGCTATCCACTGCAAACGCGGGCTGGTATGGGGCGAGCTGGAGTTCGTTCTGCCTGACGATAAAGTCGTGCGCCTTCACGGCACCGAGTGGGCGGAAACCCAGCGTTTCCACCATCACCTGAACGCGCTCTGGCAGCAGTGGAGCCAGGATATGAGCGTGATTGCCGCCCAGGTGCTCCAGCAGGTGCTGGACGATATCGCGCAAAGCAACGCGCAGCATTCGTGGCTCACCCGTCAGCAGACCGCCGGACTGCAGCAAAAGATCCGACAGGCACTCTCGGCACTGCCGATCTCCGTGACGCGTCTCGACGAGTTTGACAACTGTCGCGACGCCTGGCGCCAGTGCCAGGCCTGGCTGAATGATAAGGATAAGAGCCGTCTCGCCCATAATCAGGCCTGGACGGACGCCATGCTCACCCAATACGCCGACTTTTTCAGTACGGTGGAGTCTTCTCCGCTCAACCCGGCCCAGGCGCGCGCGGTGGTTAACGGCGAGCAGTCGCTGCTGGTGCTGGCGGGGGCCGGTAGCGGTAAAACGTCGGTGCTGGTCGCGCGTGCCGGCTGGCTGCTGACGACCGGAGAAGCGGTAGCCGATCAAATTCTGCTTCTGGCCTTTGGTCGCAAGGCTGCCCAGGAGATGGATGAACGGATCCAGGAACGTCTGCATACCCGGGATATCACGGCCAGAACCTTCCATGCCCTTGCGCTGCATATTATTCAGCAGGGCAGCAAAAAAGTGCCTTCCATCAGTAAGCTGGAAAACGACGCGCAGGCGCGTCAGGCGCTGTTCATCAAAACGTGGCGCCAGCAGTGCAGTGAGAAAAAGGCGCAGGCGAAAGGGTGGCGCCAGTGGCTGGAGGAGGAGCTCAACTGGGAGGTGCCTGAGGGCAGCTTCTGGCAGGATGATAAACTGGCGCGTCGGCTGAGTTCACGGCTTGACCGCTGGGTCAGCCTGATGCGAATGCACGGCGGAACGCAGGCAGAGATGATTGAAAGCGCGCCGGAGGCGATCCGCGATCTGTTTTCGAAGCGGGTCAAGCTGATGGCCCCGCTGCTGAAGGCCTGGAAAACCGCGCTGAAAGAGGAAAATGCCGTCGATTTCTCCGGCCTGATCCATCAGGCCATCATCATTCTTGAGAAGGGGCGTTTTGTCAGCCCGTGGAAACATATTCTGGTGGATGAGTTCCAGGATATCTCACCGCAGCGTGCTGCACTGCTCTCGGCGCTACGGGCGCAAAATAAACATACGTCGCTGTTTGCGGTGGGTGACGACTGGCAGGCCATCTATCGCTTCAGCGGGGCGCAGCTCTCCCTGACAACCGCGTTCCACCACTATTTCGGCGAAGGGGATCGCAGCGATCTGGACACCACCTACCGCTTCAATTCACGCATTGGTGAAATCGCCAACCGCTTTATCCAGCAGAACCCGCATCAGCTGGCAAAGCCGCTCAATAGCCTGCGGCCAGGGGATAAAAAAGCCGTGACCCTGCTGGCGGACGATCAGCTGGAACCGCTGCTGGACAAGCTCAGCGGTTACGCGAAGCCTGATGAACGTATTCTGGTGCTGGCCCGCTACCATCACCTTAAGCCCGCGGCGCTGGAAAAAGCGGCCACCCGCTGGCCGAAACTGCAGCTTGAATTTATGACGATTCACGCCAGCAAAGGGCAGCAGGCTGATTATGTGATTGTGGTGGGGCTGAAAGAGGGCAGCGACGGTTTCCCGGCTCCGGCTCGCGAGTCGGTAATGGAACAGGCCTTGCTGCCGGTGCCGGAAGACTTCCCGGATGCCGAAGAGCGGCGTTTGCTGTACGTGGCTATCACCCGCGCGCGGCATCGCGTGTGGCTACTGTTTAATAAAGAAGAGCCATCCGTGTTTGTCGATATTTTGAAGAGTATTGATGTGCCGGTGGCGCGGAAGCCATAACGACGACGGGCAAGGATGAGTAGGCCGGGCAAGGCGTAGCCGCCACCCGGCGAAAAAGTTACTTCAATCTGTCGGAAAGATAACGCTGATAGTCCGGAATAAGGATATCTACCGGCGAGTTGAACTGCGGCGATTCGATGATGAAATCCGCCGTCGACAGGTTCGTCGCCACCGGAATATTCCACACCGTCGCCAGACGCAGCAGCGCTTTAACATCCGGATCGTGCGGAACCGCGTTCAGCGGATCCCAGAAGAAGATCAGCACATCAATCTTCCCTTCGGAGATCTGCGCGCCGACCTGCTGATCGCCGCCCATCGGGCCGCTCAGCATGGCATTGACCTGCAGACCCGTTTCACGCTGAATCAGGTTACCGGTGGTGCCGGTTGCCGACAGGGCGTGCTTTTCCAGCGAAGACTGATGGCGGCGAACCCAGTTAAGCAGCATTTGTTTACAGTGATCGTGCGCCACAAGAGCAATGTGTTTGCGCTCAGGCAGCGTGCGTGTTGTCAGTTCCATAATCATATCCATCAGGTTAACTGCCTACACGATGACGGGAACCGTCTGACGCTGCAAGAGAAAGGCGTAAAAAATGTGGCTTATGATGAAGGTTGTTGTTTTGCCCACTGTAAAAATCGGGCCCGCGTGTCGGGATCGGCCTGCTGGAACCAGAATTTAAGGCGCTGTTCCGTCAGGGTCTGGGACTGGGGAGGAATGACGTCCAGTTCAGATACGCCGGAAAGCAGCGTACTGTCGTCAGCCATCATGGTGGCAAACTGCGGAAGCGATGCGCGTTTCCCCGCTTTGTTATAGGTCTGGGTCGCGGCCTCGTAGTCCGGGCCTTTTGGTGAGGTTGTCAGCGCCAGAATATCCTGCTTCACCGGAATCGGCATCGCATCCCCGTCCAGCAGTTCAACGCGGGGTGAAGCGTCGAAGGCCGCAGACTCTTTCTCCGTTTCAAGACGAGGGAGGGTGATATTCACCTGACTGATTTGCCGGGTATTAAAGCTGACGATCAGCGGAGGCGAGATGTACATCCGTTGCTCGTGATTCGCCAGACCGATCGATTTTTCCACCCGGAATACCAGCTGATGCGGCCCGTTATCTAACTCGATGCTGTCTGCACCGCGCAATAGCGAGCTGGAGACCTTTTTTCCGTCCAGTACCAGGAGATCAATATCGGTAGAGAGCCGGAGCGTGGTAGCAAAAACGCAGACCGGCATCACTAACGCAATCAGAGCAGTGGCAATACCGGTTTTCATAGAAGGCTCCCGTCAGAAATCCTGTCGCCGCATTAATGTATCTAAATTTTTCGAGAATCATGTTTACTAACATATAGACATATTTCGCCGTTTTGCCCTCATGCGTCGGTATGGGATGGATGGTTGAGATGTGCGGTTTGGCGTACACTTTTAAAAAAGCCAGGAGAAAAACCATGAAAGAGAACGATATTGCCGAGATTCTGACATCCACGCGTACCATTGCGCTGGTGGGCGCGAGCGATAAACCCGATCGGCCAAGCTATCGGGTGATGAAATACCTTCTCGATCAGGGCTACCACGTCATCCCGGTCTCACCAAAAGTAGCGGGGAAAACCTTACTGGGCCAGCAGGGTTATGCCACGCTCGCTGACGTGCCGGAAAAAATTGATATGGTCGACGTCTTCCGTAATTCCGAGGCGGCGTGGGAAGTGGCGCAGGACGCTATCGCCGTAGGGGCAAAAACGCTGTGGATGCAGCTGGGCGTGATTAACGAGCAGGCCGCCGTTCTGGCGCGGGATGCGGGGTTGAAGGTCGTCATGGACCGCTGTCCGGCGATTGACATCCCCCGTCTGGGGCTGGCGAAGTAATAAAAAAAAGCCCGTTCATCGGGCTTTTTTTACACGCTTAGTTCCGCAGGCGCGGAGCCTGTAACTGTTTGCGGATAGTCTGAGCAAGCTCATCCATTGTGGGTTGCTCCGGATGCTCTTCCTGCAGCTCGCTGCTCAGCTGCGCTTCAGCAAGATAGGTGTGAACGGGTTGTCCATCATCACCTTCCATCACCACATGGTACCAGGGCGCGGCGCGAAGCTCTGCATTCACCGCCAGCTCGTCTGCTGAGGGTTCATCAAGGGAATACTCCGGGTCGATATCCACGACCACACCCAAATACCCGAGCAAAGTGTGGCGGACCTGCTGGCCGATACCGAATTTGCTGGCAATCATAGTCACCTCCCGGGAAACACTACTTACACGTTATGTGCGGGCAATATTTCTCTTTTCAAGTTACATGACGCGACAGGCAAACCCTTTCAGATACAGTCCTTCCGGGTAGGTAGCAATCACGGGGTGATCGGCTGCCTGACGGAACTGCTCTATAAATTGTACATCACGGCCAGCATCTATTGCGGCGTCGGCGATGATTTTCTGAAATAAATCTGTGGTCATCAGGCCTGAGCAGGAGAACGTGAGCAGAACCCCGCCCGGGTTCAGCAGCTGGATAGCCAGCATGTTGATATCTTTATACCCGCGGCAGGCGCCCATCAGCTGGCTTTTGTTTTCCACAAACTTTGGCGGATCCATCACGATGACGTCGAACTTCTCGCCCCGATCGCGATATTTACGCAGCAGCTTGAAGACGTCGTCACGTATAAATTCGGCTTTGCTCAGATCCAGCTTGTTCAGCTCGACGTTCTGCTTTGCCACGTCCAGCGCTTCCTGCGAGGTGTCCACGCTGACCACCTGGGCACAGCCGCCCATCAGTGCTGAAACGGCGAACCCACCGGTGTAGGAGAAACAGTTCAGCACGCGTTTGTCGGCAACGTACTGACGCGTAGCCAGACGGCTGTCGCGCTGGTCAAGGTAGTAACCCGTTTTGTGTCCGCCCTGGATATCCACCAGCAGCTTCATGCCGTGCTCTTCAATCGGCAGCAGGGCAGGGGGAAGTTCACCCGTGACCGGACCCTGGGTCAGCTCCATGCCCTCTTTTTTGCGCACCGCCACATCGCTGCGGTCGTAAATGGCGCACTGCGGGAACAGCGTTTGCAGGGCGCTGATCAGCGCGGCACGCTGGTATTCCGCCCCGGCGCTCAGGAGCTGCAGCACCAGGAAGTTGCCGAAGCGATCGATGGTCACGCCCGGCAGACCGTCGGACTCACCGGCAATCAGGCGGTAGCTGTCGAGCCCGTCGCGTTTTGCCAGCCACTCACGCCACTGCTGCGCCTGCTGCAGACGACGCACGAAGAAGTCGATGTCGATGGTTTCGTCTTTATCAAACGTCCAGACGCGAGCGCGGATCTGGGACGCTGGCGAGTAGGCGCCTCGCGCTAACCATTTCCCCTGATGGTCAACGATGTCAATGGTTTCACCGAGGCTGGCTTTGCCTTCCATACGGGCAACCGCGCCGGAAAAGACCCAGGGATGACGGCGCAGTAATGATTTCTCGCGCCCTTTGGCTAACACTAAACGTACACTCATAATTTGCTGTTCTGTCGATTTCAGGGAAATGGCGCGTAGAGTAGCACATTCAGCAAGGCGCAATCATCTGCGGATGCCGTTGAGCGTTTCGGCACAAAATCAAATCGCTTAGGCACATTGGGGCATTGTTGCGTGCTTTATCTTAGGGCTTCCGGTTCAGCAAAGGAAATACCCATGAAAAAGCGCAGTGTCATCACAATAGCCGCTCTGACGGCAATGAGTTTTCAGGTTTTCGCAGCAACGCCTTTCAGCATGACCAGCCGGGATATTTCCGGCGACCGGCGGTTAGCGCCACAGCAGGTGTTTGAGGGATTTGGCTGCCACGGTGGGAATACCTCACCGCAGCTGGCGTGGACAAATCCGCCCGCGGGTACGAAAAGTTTTGCCATTACGGTCTATGACCCGGATGCGCCTACCGGCAGCGGCTGGTGGCACTGGACCGCAGCCAACATTCCCGCGAAGACAATGACGCTGCCCGCAGATGCCGGTAACCCAAATGGCGAAAAATTACCTGCTGGCGCTGTGCAGGGGCGTAATGATTTCGGTTATTCTGGATTCGGCGGCGCATGTCCCCCTGCCGGGGACAAGCCTCACCGCTATCAGATTACCGTCTGGGCGCTGGACGTGGATAAACTGCCCGTCGACAAAAATGCCAGCGGCGCGCTGGTCGGTTTTATGCTCAATAGTCACGTTCTGGCAAAGGCTCAGTTAACAGCAACCTACAGCAGATAAGGATGGCGGGGTGCAGGAGTTCCATTTTCGACATAAACATCTCACTGCGGGTGAAGTGAGTGCCAGCAAAATGCATCGCCTGCACCAGGTTAAGCTCTTCTTTCCGGCGATTTGCCATATCACTCACGGCAGCAAGGTGATTGTGCAGGACGACAACCGCCTGGTGGCCACCCGGGATGAGCTCATCATTATTCCTGCCAATACGGCGATGGAGATCATCAATCAGCCCGCAAACGGTCTGTTTCACTCTGACTTGCTGATGTTATCGCCGGAAATTGTTGCCGAGTTTAAAGCGCATTACCTGAAATCCTGGCCGCGCACGACGCTGCATTCGCTCTGCGCCCCGCTGAGCGAGGGGCTGGCATTTATGTGGGATAACCTGCTGCACGCCGTGCGTCAGGATTTACCGGAGGCGCTGCAAAAGCATCAGGCCTTCGGGCTTTTGCTGGCATTGCTGCATGACGGCGCGGCAGGCCCGCTGCTTATTGAGCGAAACAATAGCCTGACCGAGCAGGTGCGGCAGTTCATTATGCTGTCGCCCGCCAGAGCCTGGACCGCGCAGGATGTCGCCAGCCGGCTGGCCCTGAGCGTGCCGACGCTGCGCAGACGGCTACGTGAAGAGTCGCAGAGTTTTCGCCAGATTGTGGAGGAGGTGAGGATGGGCGTTGCTTTGTCGCAGCTGCAGTCAACCCGATTACCGATTGGCGAAATCGCATTACAATGTGGGTATCTGTCCAGCTCTCGTTTCACCGCCCGTTTTCGGCAACACTACGGCTGTTTACCGAAAACGCTACGTTAAGGAGAAGAAAAATGTCTAAAGTCTGTACTATTGCCTGGGTTCACGGCGTTGTTCAGGGCGTCGGGTTCCGCTACAGCACCCAGCGCGAGGCCGTTCAGCTAGGGCTCACGGGATACGCGCGCAACATGGATGACGGCAGCGTTGAGGTGGTCGCCTGCGGCGAAGCGGAGCAGGTCGACAAGCTGGTGGCGTGGCTGAAGGCGGGCGGGCCGCGCAGCGCACGGGTTGATAGGGTCTTAACAGAACCGCATCAACCCGGGCGGGAATATATGAACTTTGGTATTCGCTATTAAATACACTTCACCGGTTTAGGCAGGCCGGCAATTTTGGTGGCCTGTTTTGCCGGGCCTTTCGGGAACAGACGATAGAGATAGCGGCTGTTGCCTTTCTCTTCGCCGAACTTATTGGCCATCGCCTTGACCAGCATGCGGATGGCCGGAGAGGTGTTGAACTCGAGATAAAACTCGCGCACAAAACGCACCACTTCCCAGTGTTCGGGGGAGAGGATGATACCTTCTTTTTCAGCAATTACTTCTGCCAGCGCTTCGCTCCACTGGCCACTATCTTTCAGATAACCGTCGTTATCGGTCTCGATCTCTTTGCCTTCAAAACTCAACATAGTCATTCACGCGTCAGTCAAAAACCGCAGCAGTGTACCAAAAAACAAAGCCCCGCATAAGCGGGGCCAGGTTCACAGCGCTGCGGCTTAATCGCGGCTGGCGAAGCCCAGGATGCTCAACAGGCTGACGAAGATGTTATACAGCGACACGTACAGGCTCACGGTGGCGCGGATATAGTTCGTCTCACCGCCGCGAATGATGTTGCTGGTTTCAAACAGGATCGCGCCGGAAGAAATCAGAATAAACACGGCGCTAATCGCCAGGTGCAGGGCAGGCAGCTGCAGGAAGATGTTTGCCACCATACCCACCAGCACCACCACAACACCCGCCATCAGCATACCGCCGAGGAAGGACATATCCTTACGCGTGGTCAGCACGTAGGCCGAGCAGCAGAAGAACACCAGCGCGGTACCGCCCAGCGCCATACCGATAAGGTCGCCCATACCGGCAGACAGATACGCGTTCAGCATCGGTCCCAGGATGTAGCCCAGGAAGCCGGTGAAGGCAAACGCCGACAGAATACCGACCGGTTTGTCAGCGGTTTTGTAGGTCAGGAACATCAGGCCATACATGCCCACCAGGGTCAGAATCAGCCCCGGAGACGGCAGCATCAGCACGGTGCTGGCGGTTGCGGTGATTGCTGAAAATGCCAGCGTCAGGCTGAGCATGAAGTAGGTATTGCGCAGCACCTTGTGGGTACTGAGTAGCGATGTGCGGTCGCGCGAAGAAGTAATTATACGATCCATGAGTCACTCTCTTATGACAGATGTAATTAACGGAAAGAATAGGAAACGGGGCGCCAGTCTCAAAGTGGTTTTACCCATCTTTACTCAGCACCTTAGCGCTGGAGGTGGTTATTTCTTCTGCGAAAGACCGTTTCATCAGTATGAACAGCGGTTTGAAAGTATTTACCAGATCAAGCTCTTATAGGTTACTGAAAAATATTGCGTTATTACCATTCGAACGCTAAGAGTTATTTCCGGATCGTCATAAAACAGACAATAAGGCGAAGGACATGAAACCACAAGCACGCACTCACTTTACGCTCTCTTTACTTACCGCCGGGATCCTGTGCGCCAGCACGGCTACCTGGGCGGCTAACGTGCCGGCAGGAACCGCGCTGGCCGATAAACAGGAACTGGTCAGAAATAATGGCAGTGAACCGGCTTCGCTCGACCCGCATAAAGTCGAAAGCGATGTCGAATTCAATATTATCAGCGATTTATTCGAAGGTCTGGTCAGCGTTTCCCCGACAGGTGAAGTCCAGCCGCGGCTGGCGGAAAAATGGGAGAACAAGGATAACACCGTCTGGACGTTCCATCTGCGTCCGGGCATCACCTGGAGCGACGGCACGGCGATTACCGCAGAGGATGTGGTCTGGAGCTGGCAGCGCCTGATCGACCCGAAAACGGCTTCGCCTTATGCGAGCTATCCGGGCAATATGCATATCGCCAACGCGGCCGATATCGCCCAGGGGAAAAAAGCGCCCGATACGCTGGGCGTGAAAGCGATTAACGACACCACGCTGGAAGTGACGCTCACCCAGCCAAACGCGGCATTCCTCGCGATGCTGGCTCACCCGTCGCTGGTGCCGGTGGATAAAGTGCTGATTGGCCGTTTCGGCGATAAGTGGACCAAGCCGGAGCATTTCGTCAGCAGCGGGGCGTATAAGCTTTCACAGTGGGTAGTCAACGAACGCATCGTGGCGGAGCGTAACCCGCGCTACTGGGATAACGCGCATACCGTGATTAATAAGGTCACCTACCTGCCCATCACGTCCGAGGCTTCGGATGTGAACCGCTATAAAGCAGGCGAAATTGACATTGTCTACACGGTGCCGATCAACCAGTTTGCCCAGCTCAAGAAGACCCTGGGCAGCCAGCTGGATGTCTCCCCGCAGCTGGCGACCTATTACTATGAATTTAACACCACCCGGCCGCCGTTCAACGACGCCCGCGTGCGCAAGGCGCTGAACATGGCGCTCGATAAAGACATCATTGCCGGAAAAGTATTAGGGCAGGGGCAACGCCCTGCGTGGCTCATCAGCCAGCCGGATATCGGCGGCGTTAAGCTCCAGAACCCGGATTACGCCAGCTGGCCGCTGGACAAACGCATCGCTGAGGCGAAAAAGCTGCTGAACGAGGCCGGATATAACGCCAGCCATCCTCTGAGCTTTAACCTGCTCTATAACACCTCTGAATCGCACCAGCGCATCGCGATTGCGGCCAGCTCCATGTGGAAGAAAAACCTCGGCGTGGACGCGAAGCTGCAAAATCAGGAGTGGAAAACCATGCTGGATACCATGCACACCCACAACTTTGACGCGGTGCGGTACGCGTGGATTGCCGATTACGACGATGCGGCGACCTTCCTGAACAACTTCCGCACCGGCGACAGCGAAAACACCAGCCAGTACAGCAATCCGGAATATGACCAGGCGCTGCTCAATGCCGCAAAAGCCAAAACAGCGGATGAGCGGGGTAAGTTCTACCAGCAGGCAGAAGACCTGCTGGGGCGTGATGTGCCCGCCATCCCGGTGTATCACTACGTCCGCACGCATCTGGTGAAACCGTGGGTGGGCGGATTTACGCCGGATAAGCTGGGGTACTATTACACGAAAGATATGTACATCAAAAAACACTAAGCCTGAGCGCGGGAGACTGTGCTGATAAAATCGTCGATGTGTCGTCAGTTCAACCGATTAAACACGTTTTGACTATTTTTACAGCGAACGATTGCCGCTACTCTTTACAGCACGCGGTGAGGTGTTTATAGTTCGCCTCACTCAGGAAGTGTGGCCGAGCGGTTGAAGGCACCGGTCTTGAAAACCGGCGACCCGAAAGGGTTCCAGAGTTCGAGTCTCTGCGCTTCCGCCAGATATAAACCCCAGGTTACTCGTTAACCTGGGGTTTTCCTTTTGCCTTAACGCAGGTTTGTGCTTCACCAGATTCTTGCCATTCCTTCGCTTGCCGGGCGAACGAGCGTAAAACCAAATTTAGTATACAGCTCAGGCACATCGGCCATTAAGCAAACGTACGCTCCTTTACAGGCGTGGTTATCCAGCCAGGCAACAAGCGTTTCCATAATGACTCTGCCCAGCCCTTTCCCCTGATGAAGCGGATCAACCGCGACGTCGACAATATCAAAATTCAACGCACCATCCCCCACGATGCGCCCCATACCGACCGGTTTTCCCTGAAACACTATATGCATGCCATAGCAGCTGCCGGGCAGCGCTTTTCGGGCCGCCTCCAGCGGGCGAGGGCTAAGACCAGAAATTTCGCGCAGCCGGCAAAACGCTTCTGCAGTGGGGACGGTTTCAACTACGGTATAGTTATCAGGCATAAGAAGAGCTCCAGTCGGTGTTCAGTAAAGGGCTTCAGTCTGGCAGTAAAATTGACGAAAGACGATTTTACGGACCGATCACGTTCACACTTTTAGCCTCCTGCTATTCCCCTGTAAATAACTGGCGTTATCATTCAGCCCGTAAATACCTTTTCATCTCTCGCCGAGGCTTTGATGCTGGAGAATGTTTTCATCAGATAATCAGCTTCCCGCCCTTTTCAGGACGGACTGGTTATCGCTGCGCTTAAACCTTACGCACGCACCTGCGGGTGTGGGCTCGTTTTTACGCATGATGATTACACAGGTTTTCCAGTATGAATTTATCCCGTCAGGAACAACGTACCTTACACGTTCTCGCCAAAGGTGGACGCATTGTGTACGTCCGCGACAGTTCTGGCCGCGTCACGTCCGTTGAGTGCTATACCCGTGAAGGGCTGGTGCTGAGCGACTGCACGCTCAGCGTCTTTAAAAAACTCCGCACCAAAAAGCTGATCCGATCCGTGAACGGGCAGCCTTACCGGATCAACACCACCGGGCTGAACAACGTTCGCGCCCAGCTGGATAATCGCTAAGCGGAATAAACAACGCCACCCTCGGGTGGCGTTCATGCATTGAAATGGATATCGTGGCGGAATGTAGGCCGGGTAAGCGCAGCGCCACCCGGCAATAAACGCGGCGTTATGAGCGGATAAAGGCCAGGATGTCCGCGTTGATGGTATCCGCATGGGTGGTATGCATCCCGTGCGGGAAGCCCGGATAAATTTTCAGCACGCTGTTCGCCAGCAGTTTGTCCTGCAGCAGGGCGGCATTCTTATACGGTACAACCTGATCGTCATCGCCCTGCAACACCAGAACGGGAACCGTGATGGTTTTCAAATCTTCCGTCTGGTCGGTCTCTGAAAACGCCTTAATCCCCTCATAGTGGGCCTTGGCGCTGCCGATCATTCCCTGACGCCACCAGTTTTGGATCGTACCCTGCGAAACCTCGGCGCCATCGCGATTAAAACCGTAGAACGGACCGCTGGCCACGTCGAGATAAAACTGGGCGCGGTTAGCCGCCAGCGCTTTGCGGAAGCCGTCGAACACCTCAACGGGCGTTCCGCCGGGATTCGTCTCCGTTTTGACCATCAGTGGCGGAACGGAGCTAACGAGTACCGCTTTGGCAACGCGCCCCTGCGGTTGTCCATACCGCGCAACATAGCGGGCGACCTGGCCGCCGCCGGTGGAGTGACCGACGTGCACGGCATTGTGCAGATCCAGGCTTTCAACCACGGCTGACGCATCGGCCGCATAATGATCCATATCGTGGCCTTCACTCACCTGATCCGAACGCCCATGACCACGGCGATCGATAGCGATAACGCGATAGCCTTCTGCAAGGAAGAAGAGCATCTGGTTATCCCAGTCATCGGCACTCAGCGGCCAGCCGTGGTGGAAAACTATGGGTTGAGCCTCTTTTGGGCCCCAGTCTTTGTAGTAAATATTGACGCCGTCTTTCGTTGTTACGAATGCCATACCGCAGACTCCTCTGTTAAAGGCAAAATGTTCCCCGGCTGAGCGCACAGCGAATCAGTAATGCCTTAATTAAGTTGGCTTTTTTCTGTTTCCCGTACCGACAGTACCCCTAAAGTGTAGGTGAAATAGTAAAAGCAGGCGGTTTCATTTCTGTGAAAGGGAGCGTTTAGCGTTCAGGCGGAAGGGGGAGCGAATGAAGGCTCTGGAGAGATCCTCCAGAGCCTTCAGGGCAGGAATAACAGCAGGGGCGTTTAGCGGTTTTCTTCAATATAGCGGGCCAGGTCCGCCGGGGTTTTTAGCACTGTCGCCACGTCAGTTGGCGGGATCATGCAGCCGTAAACGTCCTGCACTTCCAGCACCATATCGACCGCCAGGATGGAGTCGAGAATGTCGGATTCAATCAGTTCATCGTGAAAGCCCACCTTACGGGATAACACTTTTTCGAACAGGGCGAGAATTTCTTGTTCCATAATTTTTCCTGGGGTCATTAATTTGTGCGGGCGTAAGCGTCCAGCAGCTTGCGGTCAATTTTGCCGTTAGGATTCAGCGGCAAAGCGTCTTTTACGATAATTTGTGAAGGCACCATATAGTGCGGAACTACCTTCGACAGCGATGTTTTGATGGTATCCGGCGCCATATCCGTCACGCAGAACGCGGCAATGCGCAGCACGCTGCCGCAGGATTTCATCAGCGGCAGAACCACCGCTTCGTTGATGCCGGACATGGCCAGCAGGCGGTTTTCGATCTCATTAATTTCAATACGGTAGCCGTTCAGTTTGACCTGGCTGTCGTTGCGGCCCTGGCAATATATAAGCCCCGCTTCATAGCCCAGATCGCCGGTACGGTAGCCGCGAAACGCTTCATCTTCCCGATGGAGTAATTTCGCCGCGTTCTCCTGCGGCAGACCAAGGTAGCCGCGCATGACGTTTTTACCCCAGATAATCAGCTCGCCGTCGGCGGAAATTTCCATTCTGCTCTCAGGCATCATGACCCCCACCGGCAGCACGGCGCTGTCGCTGCTCAGGATCGCATCCGTGATTTCAACCACGGTCGTCGCGATGGTTGCTTCCGTAGGGCCATATGAGTTGATGATTTTGGCCTGCGGGAAGCGGCGGCGAAGCTGTTTAACCAGCGCTTTATTCAACACTTCACCAATGAAGATAAAGACGTTGAGTTCAGGTAAATACTCGCTGTTGAACTGCGGGGAAAGCAGCTGCTGGTAAGCAAAAGAGGGAGTGGAAACCCAGGCGGAGACGGCGTTGCTTTTCAGTCGCTCCAGCCAGTTCTCTTTCTGAATGTCCTCTTTGGCGTTCAGCACGATGTGCCCGGCCATCGCCAGATTCGCCAGCAAAGGGATCAGGGAGAGGTCAAAACTGAACACCGCGTGGTTCATCAGCACCGGTTTTTCCGGCAGCGAAAAGTCCTGGCTGACCCATTTCATGAAGTGCCATACGCTTTCACGCCCAATCTGCACGCCTTTAGGTTTACCGGTGCTGCCGGAAGTAAACATGATGTAGGCCAGATCCTGCTCCTCCAGCACCTTGCCCGGTTCCCCGGTGGCGATGAACTGCCGGGTCGCGACGTCGTAATAGTAAGGGGCATTGGCCAGATGGCAAATCTCCCGGAGGCGCTCCTGCGGGTAGATGCAGTCCACCGGAATGTACGGAATGTTGTGCAGCAGGCAGCTATAAATCGCCACGGCGAACTCGGCCTGCTGGTGTCCGTACAAGACGACCGGCGTACCGGCAACAGGCTGGCAACGCTGATAGCGCTGCGCCCAGTCCGTTACGGCCGCGGAAAGCTGCAGCCAGCTTAAGGCTTCGTCGCTGCCGCTGATGGCCAGCTGCTGCGGGGAGGCGGGATCGCATAATGCCGCACGCAAGAAATCCTGCAGTTCCTGAAGATCGGAGTGATTTTTCATAGAGGTGACATTCCACTAAAGATGTAAAGGGATCCCGCGGCGCTTCCCAGCGTCAGAATTCGTCCTAAAAACGCAACGGCCGGATACTGCAAGACCCGGTGCAATGCCGGGCTGCGCTTGGCTGACCACAGCAGCATGTTGTGAGCGACGGAAATCGCGCCAAACAGCGCGCCGCTGATGACGTAATGGCGTTCCAGACCATTCCATGCCCCCATGCAGAACAGGGTGCAAAAAATACCGATATTTTGCGCCAGCGTTTTGTTCTGACGGAAAAAGTTGAACTTCATCAGGTTCATGTAAACGGGCATAAAGACCACATCGCGCAGCCATTCGGACAAACTGATGTGGAAGCGGCGCCAGAAGTCCTGGGGGTTCTTTGCCAGAAGCGGCATATTGAAGTTTGCCGGAATGTTGAGCCCAAACAGGCGGCCTGCGCCGATGGCCATATTGCTGTAGCCCGCAAAATCAAAGTAGAGGTAGGCGCTATAGGCAATTGACATCACCACGCCCACGGTCAGCGTAAACGGCTTATGGCTCCAGGGCTGCACGACAAGTGAATCAACCAGCATGGCAAACAGGAACTTCTGGACAATGCCGGTAATGATTAGCTCCAGCGCCACTAAAAACTGTTCGCGGCTAAGGGCAAAGACGGGCTTACTGACGTCGCTCATCCATGTCCGCCAGCGGTACATGGGGCCGGCCAGGATGATAAAGGGCATAAACAGATAGCAGAAATAGTGCAGGAAATTCTGGCCTTCTTTTTTACTGCGATAGAGCAGCACGTCCACCGCGCGGAACGTCATAAAAGAGAGACCAATCATGCCCCAGTGGTTATTTAAGTGTAATTTCACCAGCAACAGCGGCAATAATGTCAGAACAACCGCCTGCCACGTTTTTAACCATCCCTTCTCTTTTAGCGTGGCGAAAACATAAAAGCTGAAAAAAACGGCGACGGGGACAATATAATCACCCTGAAATATATATCCCCATCCCAGAGCCGTCAGCACCGATAGCGCAGATAACCAGGTCAGACGATGGCGTAATACGCGATTGACCAGCGCAAACGCCAGGGCGGAGGAAAACAAATAGACAAAAAACATTCCTGAGCTGTACATCATTCGGCCTCAGAACTTTTGATATTCAAAATGCAGCTGCATACTCATGCTGTCATCGACAGAGGTCCACGCGACGATGGTGATCGCCAGCAGGAGATAAAGGAAAAAAAGACGGATCGCGATTTTCATTATTTAAAGCTCTGTGCAATAAAGCGAATCATAGGAACCCAGGCCAGTTCGGAAGGGTGCAAACGATCCCAGTTCCAGCCATTTTGATAAGGCATGGCGTACATATCTAAATAAGGGATCTGGTTTTTTTCCAGAATGGTTTTAATTTGCTTATCAACCGGGCGGAAGGTATTGGTGTTGTAAAGCGCCCAGGGGTTAACCGGGTCGACGATAGCAATCACCTGCACGTGACGTTCTTTCAACAGCTGGACGGTTTTACTGAACGCGGCGATTTGCGCAGGCACGACCGGCGTGTCATCCCACTGTTGCGGCTTACCGTCCTGCTCGTAAATCGTTTTGTCCATCCACAGCGTGGCCGCGCTCTGCTGGCGTTTTTTATTTAACTCGCGCGCATTCGCCAGCTCTTTATCCCAGTCGGGAGCAATGTGGGCGGCTGGCTGCTGCGGCCAGGGTTGTACCGTCTGGGGCGTAACGTTGAGCAGCGCCAGCCAGTCGTTTTTTATCAGGGTGCAGACGTTCGCAAACTGGAAGCTCAGCTCGTCCCAGATCAGATCGGGGTGCCAGCCAAAGACGCGCATTTGGCCAAAGGTTAAATGGCTTATTTCTTTACTATCAATATGCTTTAAATAATTGACTAATATTGGGCGCGCCTGCGGATCTTTCATCAAAGGATTAAAAATAGAGCCCGGGAAATTATCGGCATAGATAGCGGGTGGCAGACCTTTTGAGTAAAAGCTGTCAGGTGCCAGAAGCAAAACAACTTTACTGTTTGCGTTAAGGCTATTTTTAAAGCGTGAGAACAGCAAAAACTGCGTTTCGTCATCGACAAATGCATCGCCATACGCCACGACGGGTTTGTGTAATTGCTTATTAAAGTAATTATATACAGCGTAATGTTCATCTTCTGAGGTCGCAACCTCGGACGCACCAATGAAGAATATCGCATTCCCTTCTAAGGCATGAGAAATAGTGGCAATTTTTTCCGCTTGTTCTTTAGGCGTGCCCGCCATTGATTTAATCAGCGGCTGGAAGGCGAGCGGCGGATCGAAGCTCGTCACCAGCGGGTGAATACAAAGGAACAAAATGGCCAGGGTTGCCATCAGGATATGTAAGCAAAGCGTATTTTTGATTTTCATCATCAACCCGTAACACTGCATGGCAGTAATGTCTAAAATCTGCGGGAATTCAGATTTATAACAATTACACAACAAATGACCTTCTATTTTTGAGGCATTCTATACCAGAGCGATTTAAAAGGATGAGCGTTGCTATGTTACGGTATGTACAAGGTCGTTGTGAGTGACGTGAGATCAGCGTGCGGGTGACTTTTTGCGCAGTCAAACGCCTGCGGGGAAAAATAGAAAAATTCCTGCTTTACAAGGCGCTAATAGATGTTTATAGTGCGCCTCACTTTGGAAGCGTGGCCGAGCGGTTGAAGGCACCGGTCTTGAAAACCGGCGACCCGAAAGGGTTCTAGAGTTCGAATCTCTACGCTTCCGCCAAATTCAAAAACCCTGCGATAGAAATATCGCAGGGTTTTTTGCTTTACAGGGCAATCACCAGCTCCCGGGAATGGCTCCGCGAACAGCACAGCGCCACCTGCTGATCCGTTGCGCTTTTTTCGGCCTCCGACTGCACGCTATCCCGGTGATCCACCACGCCGTCAATCACCGGCGTCAGGCAGGCTCCGCAGATCCCCATCTCGCATGACAGCGGCACGTCCACGCCGTTTGCCTGCAGCACCTGGGCGATGGTTTTGTCCGCAGGCACCGGCCAGCGCTCCCCTGTGGAGGCCAGTTTGACCGTGAAGATCTCGCCCGCGACGCCGCTTGTGACAGCGGTCGCGGGCTGAAACGCCTCGCTGTGGATATGGGCGTCATCCCATCCCTTCGCCGTGGCGACCTCACGCACTTTTTCCATAAATCCTGCCGGTCCGCACGCCCAGGCTCGCAAACCCGCCTCAGGCACGGGGATATGCTCTGCGAGCGCTGTGCGCGGGCTGGCGGTATGAATGATGCACTCACCGCACTGCGAGAGTTCGCGCGCAAACGCCGCGCTTTCGCGGTTCCTGACGTAGTAGTGCAGCGTGAACGGCGTTCCGGTCGCCTTCAGCTGCAGGGCCATCGCATACAGCGGCGTAATGCCAATGCCCGCCGCCAGCAGCAAAACCCGCTCTGCCTGCTGAAGCGGAAACAGGTTGCGCGGGGCGGATATCATCAGCTTCTGCCCGGGACGCAGCGTCTCGTGAACGTAGCGCGATCCGCCGCGCGAGGCGGTTTCCCGCCCCACGCAGATAAGATAGCTCTCTTCCTCACAGGTCCCGGTCAGGGAATACTGGCGCACCACGCCGCAGGGCAGGTGGACATCAATGTGCGCGCCGGGCTGCCACGTCGGCAGTGCGCTCCCGTCTTCAGCCACCAGCCTGACGGCGAGGCTTTTGTCGCCCTCGCGCCACAGCCCGTCAACAATTACGCTCAGCATATCGGCCTCCGTCATACTAGGAAAAACTCGCCAAAGCCCATCTTCTTCAGCCCCCGACGGTAGGCAATCGAGCTTTTATCCGCGGGGATATGGGCTTCCAGGGTCAGGTCCAGCGGCAGGCTTTCCGGGCGCTGGGTTTCCACCATCAGACGGTCTTCTTCAAAAATCCGCAGATTGAAGGCATGCACATCCTCCACCGGAATATGCAGGTCAAAATTGCGGGCGATAGGGGCGAACATGCGGGTCACGCGCGATGAGACCGGCGACGCGGCGTTCATAATGACCAGTCTCGATTCACCCGGAAAATGAATCGTCAGGGTAGCGGTAAACGGCAGGTGCATCTCAAAATGGCGCAACCACTGGAACCCTTCCGGGGCCTGCACGGGGGAACTGGCGGGATAGTTGCTCACTGAGCTCCAGTAATCCGCCACGAAGCCAAACGGCGTCTCCTGCGGCTGATAGTGGGGCACCAGCGGGTTGTTCGGGTCCGCAAAGGTATCGGTGTGGATCCAGGCAAAGTGCGCCACGTCCAGAAAACCTTCTACCTGACGTCCGGCAAAGCCGTTCACCTCGAATGCCGGGCAGTTAATCTGTTGAAATCCGTCGTCATCCCAGTGCGGCATGGTAGGCAGCGGCGCGGGGTTATCCGGATCAAACGCCAGGCAGGTCCAGATCAGCCCGAACCGCTCTTCCACGGCGTAGTTAATCAGGTTCAGCTTCGCCGGAACGGGCTGGTCGGGGCTGGAGGGAATACGATTGCAGCGCCCGTCCTCCCCAAAGCGTAAGCCATGATAGGGGCAGATAATCCCATGCTCGTCGTGAAAGCCGAGCGTCAGCGGCACGCCGCGGTGCGGGCAAACGTCACGGGCGACCACGACCTGGTCGTTTATCCGGTAAATCACCAGCTGTTCATCCAGCAGCGTCGCTTTGACCGGTGCCGGACCGACGTCGCAGGCGCGCGCGACCGGATGCCAGCATTTCGCCAGGCGCAGCCAGTCCTCTGGCTCAAACGTACAGTGGGCGGGTGGAGTCGGTTCTCTTTTCATCGTTGTCCCTCTTGCGTTCAGCCTAACGGGCCGCCCTGAATGGTCTCGCACAGACCGTTGATGATGCGCTCGCCGGTCTCCTCTCGAAGCTCCTGATACCAGGCCTGCGTCAACGCCATGTCTTTCCCGTGGGTGACGTCGCAGCGCTTGCGCGCCTTCAGCACCAGGTCGCGCACCCGGTCGCAGCGCAGCGCCTCGTACTGTCGCAGCGCCAGCGTGATGTTGTGATTTTCACGCAGGCATTCCCCCAGCACGACGGCGTCTTCCATCGCCGCGCAGCCGCCCTGGCCGATATCCGGCGTGGTGCTATGCGCGGCATCGCCAAGCAGCGCGACGTTGCCGCGCACCAGGCTGTCGAACGGCTCAATGTCGTGGATTTCAATGCGGTTGGTCGTTTCAGGATCCAGGGCCGCGATAAGCTTCTGCACCGGCGGCGCCCAGCCGCGGAAGTAGCCCGTGAGATCGGCGCGCAGGGTGGTGCGATCCTCCGCCAGACCCGCGGGCAGCGGCACGTCAAAAAAGAAGTAGAAACGACCCCCGGAGACGGGCATCAGCGACACGCGTTTTCCTTCGCCAACGAAGGTGGTCCACTGGTGCGCCGGGGCAATCTCTTCGTCAATCTTCACCAGCCCGTTCCAGTTCACGTACCCGGCGTAGCGGCGCTCCGGCGCATAGCCCAGCACGTACGGGCGCACCGCCGAGTGGCTGCCGTCCGCGGCAATCAGGAAATCCCCGGATGCCGAGGTGCCGTCGGTGAAGGTGACGCTCACGCCAGCGTCGTCCTCATGGACGCGTTCGACGCGCTTGCCGAACTGCACCTTGTCGCGACCCCAGAAGTCCAGCATTTCGCGCTGAAGCTCAGCGCGCGAGACGGGGCAGGGACGCCCGCCGGTACGCTCAACCAGCGGGGCAAGGCTAAAGCGGGTCAGGGTATCTCCGCGCCGGTAATCCTTATAGGCCATAAAACGCATCGGCCCGCCGTAAGTCTCGATGATATCGCCCATGCCGAGGTGCTGCATGCATTTCACGCCGTTCGGCCAGATGGAGATGGCCGCCCCGACGGGCCTGATCTCCTTTACGGCTTCAAACACGGTACAGTCGATGCCCGCTTTCTTCAGCGCGACGGCGGCGCTCAGGCCGCCAATACCCGCACCAATAACGATTGCTCTCATGCTTCTCTCCTTTTGCAGGGTGTAAAGACATTCAGCAATTTGCGTACCAGGCTGCAGAGTGGCGAAAAGGGCGTTGTGAGGGAGACGTTTGCACTGCTAAGGTGCGTAAACGCGGTGAGCGTGCCTTTTTATGAATCAAAAATTTCCTGGTTAGCTATCGGGAATCGACTGTTTCACGTTTGTCTCAAGAGTGGCGTGGTTTGTGCAATAAGCCTGAGAAGGATAATCAAGGAGAACCTATGATCGCACTGCACGACTTTAATCAGCTTTCTGAGAAAGACGCTTTTACGCTGCTTCATCCCTGCGTGGCGATACCCGGCTGGACCGACGCGTTGGTTAGTGGGCGGCCTTATTCGAGCCGGGAAGCGTTGTTCATTGCGGCGCAGGCACTAACGCAACGCTGGGATGAAGCGGCCTTAGCGCAAGCCCTGAGCGCCCATCCGCGCATTGGGGAAAAGCCCGCGGGTTCAGCGGCGGAGGCGGTGCTATCGCGCCGGGAGCAGGGGGCGGTGAACGATAGCGATGCCGAGCTGGCCCAGGCGCTGCGCGAAGGCAATGCCCGCTACGAGGCCCGCTTCGGACGCGTCTTTCTGATCCGCGCGAAGGGCCGCAGCGGTGAGGACATTTTACAAGCGCTGCACGCGCGGCTGGAGAACAGCGACGCGCAGGAAGTCCGTGCCGCGCTGGAACAGCTGCGGGAAATTACGCTGCTGCGGCTGGAAGGAGTCATTAGCGAATGAGCACGCTCAGCACCCACATTCTCGATATTTCGACGGGCAAACCCGCAGAGGGCGTAACGGTTCATCTGCAACAGGACGGGAAGACGCTGGCGACGGGCGTGACCAACGCCCAGGGGCGCATCGCCGCGTTCGTTCCCTCTCTGCCCGCGGGCCGCTATCGGCTGGTGGCGGAGATCGGCGCGTGGTTTCGCGAAACCGGTCGCGCCACGCTCTACCCCTGTGCGCAAATTGATTTTGTAACGGGAGAAACGGCAGACGAGCATTTCCATCTGCCGTTTGTGATTGCCCCCGGCGGGTGGTCAACCTACCGGGGCAGTTGACCACACCCGCTCGCCGTTGACCCAGGTCTCGCTGATGTTGCGCTCGTCGCCGAGGGTCATCAGCACAAAGAGCTGCTCATAGATATCCTGGCAGCGGCGATTGCGCAGGCGCTGCAGCGGCGTCACGTCGGGGTCGATAACCACGAAATCCGCCTCTTTGCCTGCCGCGAAGTTGCCAATCTTATCGTCCAGCCGGAGGGCGTGCGCGCCGCCCAGCGTGGCGTGGTAAAAGGCCTCGCTGGCGCGCAGGCGGTAGCTCTGAAGCTGGCCCACCTTGTAGGCTTCTCCCAGGGTGCGCAGCATGCTGAAGGTCGTGCCCGCCCCGACGTCGGTGCCGATGCCCATCCGCACCCTGTGCTGCCAGCAGGCGGGGAGGCGAAACAGCCCGCTGCCGAGAAACAGGTTAGAGGTGGGGCAAAACGCCACCGCCGAACCGGTGTCATGCAGGCACTGCCACTCGCTGTGGTGCAGATGGATCGCGTGGGCAAACACGCTGCGCTCGCCGGTCAGGCCGTAGTGGTGATACACGTCCAGATAGCGCTCGTGCTCCGGCCAGAGATCGCTTACCCAGGCCACTTCGTTGGGGTTTTCGCTCAGGTGGGTCTGCAGCCAGGTGTCCGGAAACTCCTCTCTGAGCAGGCTGACCGCCGCAAGCAGCTCGGGTGATGAGGTCGGGGCAAAGCGCGGCGTAATCGCATAGCCCAGCCGTCCACGATGATGCCAGCGCTGGATCAGCGCCCGGGTCTGCCGGTAGCTCTGCTTTGCGTCTTCGCTCAGGTAGTCCGGCGCGTGTCTGTCCATCATCACCTTACCAGCGATAAGGCGCATGTTGAGACGCAGGGCTTCGGTAAACAGCGCCTCGACCGATTCCGGATGCAGCGTGCAAAACACCAGCGCGGTGGTGGTACCGTTGCTCACGAGCTGGTTAATGAAAAATTCGGCGATCTCTTTCGCGTAGGCCTCATCGGCAAACTGGCTCTCCACCGGGAAAGTGTAGGTGGTCAGCCATTCCAGCAGCTGTTCACCAAAGGCGCCAATCATCTCCGTTTGCGGATAATGAACGTGGGTGTCGACAAAACCGGGCAGCAGCAGCCTGCCGCGCAGGTCGGTATAGCCTTTGTGCGGGTCAAGATACTGCTCGCCCTCCTGCCACGGCATCTGCGCCAGAATTTTTCCGTTCTGGATAAACAGCAGGCCGTCCTCAAGGTAGCGCGCGTGTTGGGCAATAGCGTCTGCGCTGTCGCAGACCCGGGCAATATCAAAAAATGCACCGCGTATCGCAGTCTGGTATTCCATCATGGTTCCTGCCTTCGTGTGTGCGTAGCGGGGGTTATAAGGCTCAGCAAGAACGGTGCCAGAATGAACGGGCCGCAGATAAGCTGCGGCCAGAGGGAAGGGGTTACTCTTTTTGCGTCGCCACGCGGGAGCCAAACGACGTCGCGGCTGCCGTCTCGCGCTCTTCCCGCGCCAGCCAGCGGTAGGTGACGCCGCCGAGTAAGACGCCGATAAACCAGCTGAAGTTTGCCACCTCATGCAGGGCCGGGATAAAGCTAATGACCAGGCCCACGGCAACGGACGGGATCAGCGCCCCAATGGCTTTCGGGTTAAAGCCGTTGCGGTACCAGTATTTGCCCTTAGGCGTGTCGTCAAACAGATCGTCGACCGAAACCTTGCCGCGTTTAATCAGGTAGAAATCGGCGATCAGAATGCCGAACAGCGGGCCGATAAATGCCCCGAGCACGTCCAGGGTGTAATGGATAAGCTCCGGCGAGTTGAACAGGTTCCACGGGGTGAGCAGGATCGAGCCGACGGCGGCAATCATCCCCCCGGTGCGGAAGCTGATTTTCTGCGGCGAGCAGTTAGAGAAATCAAACGCCGGGGAGACGAAGTTCGCCACGATGTTGATCCCGATGGTGGCGGTGATCATCGTCAGCAGGCCAATCGCCACGGCCAGATCGTTGCCCACGCGGCTGACGGTCTCAATCGGGTCGGTGATCATGCGGCCAAACAGCGACTGGGTGCCGGAGACAATCACCACGGTGACGATGGAGAACAGCAGGAAGTTAAACGGCAGCCCCCAGCGGTTGCCGCGGCGGATCTCACCCATGCTTTTGCCGTAGCGGGAGAAATCGCCAAAGTTGAGCAGCGGACCGGAGAAGTAGGAGACCACCAGCGCCGTGGCGGTGATCATCTGCCAGGTCTGCTCGCCCGCGCTCAGGGATTTGCTGGCGAGGGTAAAGGAGATCCCGTCAAAACCTGTCTTGTATACAATCCAGCCGGCGAGGGCCAGCATCACCACGTAGACCGCCGGACCGGCGATATCAATAAAGCGCTTGATGGCGCTCATGCCGTGCCAGAAGACCATCGCCTGCAGGACCCACATAATGGCAAAGCAGATCCAGCCCAGATGCGACAGGCCCAGGAATGCGCCGGTAGTGAGCGAAGAGAGCGACGGCCAGAACTTCAGCGCCACGAGCATCAGCGCGTTGGCGGCGAGATAGGTCTGAATACCGTACCACGCGAAGGCAATCAGCCCGCGGATCACCGCCGGAATATTGGCCCCGAAGACGCCAAACGCCTGACGGCTTATCACCGCGTACGGCACGCCCGCCATCTGGCTCGGTTTGGCCACCAGGTTGGCGCACAGCTGCACGATGCAAATCCCCACCAGCAGGCAGAGCAGCACCTGCCAGCTTGCCAGCCCGAGCGTAAAGAAGCTCGCGGCGACAACATAACCCCCCATGCTGTGAACGTCCGACATCCAGAACGAAAAGATGTTGTACCAGCTCCAGTTCTGGTCACGCGTCGGTGCCAGATCCTCATTGCAAAGACGTGGGCTGTAAACCGCACCGGAATCAGCGGCCGTACCCTGCTGCGCGTTTTGACTGTTTGGCATGAAACCTGCTCCTGTGAATGAAAACCCGTTGAGTGGGAGTGCAAACGGTGTTGCAGGATCCAGGCCAAAATAATAAATCTTGTATGCAATATTTTATTTTTATGTATACGATTCGATAACGAAAAGTAAAAACGGAGTGGTGAATGAACAACATAAACGCCCTGCAGACCGCGCCAGACCTGCATGACAAAGATGAATCGATTTTTCAGGCGCTGATGACCGCAATTGTTGAACATCAGCTGCTGCCGGGGAGCAAACTGCCGGAAGAGGCGCTGGCAGAGGTGTTTGGCGTGAGCCGCACGGGCATCCGTAAGGTGCTGCAGCGACTCGCCGCTGTGCAAATGGTCACCTTAACGCCCAAGCGTGGTGCACACGTCGCCAGCCCGACGGTGGAAGAGGCGCAGCACATCTTCCGCACCCGCGCGCTGCTGGAGGTGGCCAACCTGCCGGACGTGCTGGCGCACTGCCAGCCGCCGCATCTTGCCGCGCTGGAGGCCATTATTCGCCAGGAGCAGCAGGCGCACGAGGACTATGACGGCCCGGCGGCGATTCGCTACTCCGCCAGTTTCCACATTCAGCTGCAGGCCATCTCCGGAAACCAGGTGCTCACTGAGATGGTGACCAGCCTGAGCCAGCGTTCCTCGCTGGTGATTGCCACCTGGGGCGCGCCGTGGCGTCAGGGCTGCCGCTGCAACGATCACGAGCAGCTTGTGGATCTGCTGCGCCAGAAGGCGCTTGAACCGCTAAGCGATGCCCTCATGCACCATTTTGAACATATCGTCGCCAGCCTCTGCTTCGAGCGGGCGGGCGAGTGCCTGCCTGATTTTGCCCGGCTGTTTGCCGGCCACAAGGAGTCGTAATGTCTGTCTGTATACAAGTGATCAACCCCAACACCAGCCTCGCCATGACGGAAACCATCGGCGCGGCGGCCCGCGCGGTGGCGGCGCCGGGGACGGAGATCCTCGCAGTCTGCCCAAGCGCGGGCGTGCCGTCTATAGAAGGCCACTTTGATGAGGCCATCGCCGCCGTCGGTGTGCTGGAACAGATCAAAAAAGGCAGGGAGCAGGGAGTGGACGGTCACGTGATCGCCTGCTTTGGCGATCCGGGCCTGCTGGCGGCGCGCGAGCTGGCGCAGGGGCCGGTTATCGGCATCGCCGAAGCCGCCATGCATATGGCGACGCTGGTCGCGACGCGCTTTTCGGTGGTCACTACGCTGCCGCGCACGCTGATTATTGCCCGTCATCTGCTGCACCAGTATGGCTTTCAGGACCATTGCGCGGCGCTGCACGCCATTGACCTCCCGGTACTGGCGCTGGAAGACGGCAGCGGTCTGGCGCAGGAGAAAGTGCGCGCGCGCTGTATACAGGCGCTGAAAGAGGATGGCTGTGGCGCCATCGTGCTGGGCTGCGGCGGCATGGCGACGCTGGCGCAGGAGCTGACCCGCGAGCTGCGCGTGCCGGTGATCGACGGCGTCAGCGCGGCGGTGAAGATGGTGGAATCGCTGGTGGCGCTGGGGCTGTCGACCAGCAAGCACGGGGATCTGGCGTTCCCGGAGAACAAATCGTTAAGCGGGCATTTTCAGGCATTGAATCCATTTTAATTTTTTGGGGGTGGCAATGGGGCTTTTTGAACAGGATTATCCGCGGGATCTGCGCGGCTACGCGGGCAACCCGCCGCACGCGCGGTGGCCGAATCAGGCGCGCATCGCCGTGCAGTTTGTGCTCAATTACGAAGAAGGGGCAGAAAACCACGTTCTGCACGGCGATGCCGGATCCGAGCAGTTCCTGTCGGACATCATCGGCGCGGCCAGCTACCCGGACAAACACATGTCGATGGACTCCCTCTACGAATACGGCAGCCGCGCCGGGTTCTGGCGGATCCACAGTGAATTTCAAAAGCGCAGCCTGCCGCTCACGGTCTTCGGCGTGGCGATGGCGCTGGCGCGTCACCCGGAGATCGTCGAGGCAATCAAGGCGGCGGATTATGACGTGGTGAGCCACGGCTGGCGATGGATCCACTATCAGAATATGGACATCAGCCAGGAGCGCGAACACCTGCACAAGGCGGTGCACGTCCTGACCGACCTGTTTGGCAAGCCGCCAGCGGGCTGGTACACCGGGCGCGACAGCCCCAACACCCGCCAGCTGGTGGTAGAGCACGGCGGCTTCGACTACGACAGCGACTATTACGGCGATGATTTGCCCTTCTGGACGGAGGTGGCCTGCAGCGACGGCTCCCGTAAACCGCACCTCATTGTGCCGTATACGCTGGATGCGAACGACATGCGCTTCGCGACCGCGCAGGGGTTTAACACCGCCGAGCAGTTTTATACGTATCTGAAGGACAGTTTTGACGTGCTGTACGAAGAGGGAGAAAGCGCGCCGAAGATGATGTCCATCGGCATGCACTGCCGCCTGCTGGGGCGGCCGGGGCGTTTTCGCGCGCTGCAGCGGTTCCTCGATTATGTGCAGCAGCACGAGCGGGTATGGGTCTGTACCCGCCAGCAGATTGCCGACCACTGGCGAGAGGTGCATCCGTTTCAGAAGTAATTGAGACGTGTTTTGCCGGGTGGCGGCTGTGCCTTACCCGGCCTACAGGACGTCGTATTCCCGGTGACATTACGACATCAAACTCACCTGCGCCGCAACAATGCGCCACCCGTAGGCAAACCGCACCCACGTCTGCTGCTGGCGGCCAATGCGTTCCGTCCCCTCGCGGGTAAACTCGGTGCTGCACACGGCATAATCTTCCCCGAAGGTGGTAATCACGGTGTGGCGCAGCGTCCGCTGCAGCCCGGCTGCGGGGCGCGCCGCACGAAAGGCGCGGATTTCATCAATCCCGTACAGGTTTTCACCCGCTCCGAGACGCACCGTGTTTTTGTCGTGCCAGAACAGCTCGTCCAGCACCGCAACGTTGTTGCTCACCAGCGCGTCCTCATAGCGGTAAAACGCGGCCGTCACCTCGGCAACCACCCACGGGAGGTTAATGTCATCGTGATTCATCATGCTGCTATCTCCGCCGGACGGGCATCGGTGATGCCGCTCTCTTCCAGAACCCGCGCGACGCGCAGGCAGGCCTGCTCGTTAAACGGCGCGGCAATCAGCTGCAGGCCAATCGGCGCCCCCTGAGCGGTGCGCAGCGGAACGGTGGCCACCGGCAGGCCCAAAAACGAAATTGGCTGGGTCAGCATCCCCATGCTGGCGCGAATGGGAAGCTGCTGGCCGTTAATCTCCATGGTCTGCTCACCCGCCAGCGTGGCGCTGCGCGGGGTTGCCGCGGCGATCAGCACGTCGGCCTGCGCGAACAGGGTTTTGAACGCCTGCCGGGCGTGCGCGCGGAACCGCTGGGCCTGGATGTACCAGGCGGAGGGGATCATCGCCCCGGCCAGCAGTCGTTCGCGGGAGTGCGGCTCAAAACGCTCGGGCTCGCGGCGAAGCGCGGGCAGGTACTGGTTTCCCCCTTCCGAGGCGCTGATGATAAACGCCGCCGAACGCGCCAGCTCGGCGTCCGGGAACTGCAGCTCATCCTGCACGTCGAGCGCCTTCGCCACCCGCGCCACGGCGTCTCTGGCCTGGGCGTCGCACCAGGTGGTGAAGTAGCCGCCGAGCACCGCGCAGCGCAGGCCGTCAAGCCCGCGATCGAGCAGGGGGCGCGTCTGTTCGCGCGAGCTCTCTGCCTGAAAACCGTCGCTGCTGTCCCGCCCCTGCAGCGCGTCGTATACGGACGCCAGGTCGCACACGCGGCGGGCAAAGGGGCCGATATGATCCAGACTCGGGACAAACGGATGGCTGCCGGATCGCGACAGGCGGCCAAAGGTGGGCTTCAGGCCATAGATACCGCACAGGGAGGCCGGAACGCGGATTGAGCCGTTGGTGTCGGTGCCGAGCGAAAAGTGCACCAGCCCGGCGGCCACGGCGGCGGCTGAACCGCCGGACGATCCGCCCGCAATGCGCGCCAGGTCGTGCGGGTTACGCGTCGTGCCGTAGTGGCTGTTTTCGGTGGTAAAGCCGTAGGCGTAGGCGTCCATATTCACCATCCCAGTCAGCAGCCCGCCCGCGCTGCGCAGCTGGCGCACCGCAAAGCTATCAGCGGCCGCGGCAGGGCGCTGGCTGAACAGCTCGGCCCCGGCGAGGGTGGTGTGACCGGCAACGTCGAACAGATTTTTAACCGCATAAGGCACGCCCGCCAGCGGCGGCAGCGGACGCTTTTCCCGTCGCAGGGTATCGATATTGTCGGCTTCGGCGAGCATGCGTGCTTCCGTTACGGTGGTCCAGGCGCCGATCTGCGGGTTAACGCGCGCAATCCCCTCCAGCGTCTGCCGGGCAATCTCGCGAGCGCTCAGCTCTCCCGCGCTCAGCGCCTGCTGGATCGCGCTGATACTCATCTCGTTTAGCCTCATGCTTTATACACTCCTGCGATCTCCAGACGGTCGTCGAGCGGCAGCGCCATCAGCGGGGCGGCCATAGTTGCTATGCGGCTGAACTGCAGCTGCAGCTCGGCGCGGCGGGCGTCGTCCAGCGTCACGCCGAGCACGGTTTCCATTTGCGCCAGATACGCCTGCCAGTCGGGTTGGTGTGTCATCATTTTTTTCTCCTCAGAATCCGGCGGCCGCGCCGTTGCTGCGCGGGTCAAATGCCCCTTCAAACAGCCCGTTGGGGTGGCGGACAATCGCGCCCGCGTGGCCCATCGCTTCACTGAAGTCAGGGAATATTTCTACCTCATGTCCGAGTGCCTGAAGCCGTGAGACCGTCTCAGCGGTAAAGCGTCCTTCCAGCTTTAACGTGTCCGAGGTTTGTCCCCATGTACGTCCCAGCAGCCAGCGCGGGCGGGAAATACTTTCCTGTAAAGGCACGTTCTGAATCGCGTAGCGGGTAAAGAACGCGGCCTGGGTTTGCGGCTGCCCGTCGCCGCCCATCGATCCGTAGACCATCACGCGTCCGTCCTTCAGACGTGCCGCCGCCGGGTTCAGGGTATGGAATGGCTGTTTGCCCGGCGCGAGGGCCAGAAGATGGGCGGGATCGAGGCTGAACGATGCGCCGCGGTTCTGCCAGACGATGCCGGTATCGGGCAGCACCACGCCGCTGCCGAACTCGTGATAGATACTCTGGATAAACGATACGGCAAGCCCGCTGCTGTCCATTACTCCCATCCACACCGTATCGCCGGGGCCTTTTCCGGTGCCCCACGGCGCGGCGCGTCCGTCGTCAACCCTGTCGGCAAGCGCCTGCAGAGCGGCGGGATCCAGCAGACTCTGAATATCGGTTTTTAGCGCGCGCGGGTCGGTGATGTGGGCATCGCGCAGGCCAAAGGCCAGCTTGGTGGCTTCCACAATGCGGTGCAGGGTTTCGGCGTCGTCGGCCTCCGCCATATTCAGGCGGTCGGTGATGCCGAGTATCGCCAGCGAGACCAGCCCCTGCGTCGGTGGGGCGTGGTTAAAGATCTCCCCCTGCTGATGCTTTAGCTTCAGCGGCGCGGTGCGTCGGGCGGCGTGGGCATTGAGATCGGCCAGCGTCACGGGGAGATCCAGCGTCTCCATGCCGTGCGCCAGCACGTCCGCCAGCGGGCCGCGGTAAAAGCTGTCCAGACCGTCTTCAACCAGGCGCGTAAGAGTGGACGCCATGGCCGGTTGATAAAAGCGGCTGCCGACCTCTGGTGGCTTACCATCCACCAGCCAGGTTTCCGCGAAGCCGGGAACGTCCTTCAGCTCGTCGAACTTGCTGGCCGTGGCGTGGGCCTGAGAGGCCGTGACCGGCGTGCCGTTCTGCGCATAGTCAATGGCGTCGGCCAGCAGGCGGGCCAGCGGCAGCGCCTTGCCGGTCATCTCGCGCGAGACCTTCAGTGCCTCGTCCCAGCCGCTGACGGTTCCGGCGACGGTCAGCGCCGCACGGGGGCCGCGATGGGGGATCTGCGTGAGCCCGTCGTAAGCGGCCAGCGTCGCGCGCGATCCCGCCGCGCCGCTGGCATCAATGGCGATGGGATCGCCTTCCGGCGGCACGATAAGCCAGAAGCCGTCGCCGCCCAGCCCGTTCATATGCGGATAGACTACGGCGATGGTGGCCGCCGCCGCGACCATCGCTTCGATAGCGCTGCCGCCTTCGCGCAGCACGGCCAGCGCGCTCTGGCTGGCGAGGTGGTGGGGCGCAACCGCCATACCGTGTGTGGAGACATTACTTTGCATGAAGAGTCCTCGTAACCCTGAAAGTCACAAGGTGCTGCAAAAGCTGTTCCAGTTCTGAAAGAAAAGTTTCAGTAAACTGGCACGTATAATGAAAGGTAGAATCAAAGGCAAAATGTGATGAAACAAAAGTTACAGAGGCGCTATGGAACAACTGGATGAACGTCTGAAAGTACAATACCCGTCGCTGTCGCCGCAGGAGCAGCGGGTGGCGGATTTTATTTTCGACCATTTTGACGACCTCATTAGCTACAACAGCGCCGAGCTGGCGCAGCTGAGCGGGGTGTCGAAAGCTACGGTCAGCCGTCTGTTTAAGCGGCTGGGCTATGAGAAATATAAGGACATGCGCGAAGAGCTGCGCACCCTTCGCCAGAGCGGGATGCCGCTCACCGATAATCGCGACGCGGTACAGGGCAACACGCTGCTGGCGCGCCACTACAAGCAGGAGATGGCGAACCTGACCCAGTGGGTTAATGCCCTCGACGCACAGCAGTTTGCCGACGCCATGGCCTGCATGGTGAAGGCGCGGCGGATCGTGATTATCGGCATGCGTAACGCCTATCCGGCGGCGCTCCACCTGCGCCAGCAGCTGCTGCAGGCGCGCGGGCAGGTGCTGGTCCTGCCGCAGCCGGGGCAGAGCCTGGGCGAAGAGCTGGTGGATTTAACGCCGGACGATCTGGTGGTGATGATGGCCTTCCGCCGTCGCCCGCGCATCATTCGCCCGCTGATGCAGCAGCTTCAGAGCAGCGGTATTCCGGTGCTGTTGATGTGCGAGCCGCAGGCGCACAGCCTGTTCCCGCTGGCGAGCTGGCAGCTTTGCGCCCCGCTGGACAGCGTCTCCGCCTATGATAGCTATTCGTCGGTCAACAGCCTGATCAACCTGCTGGCGAACGCCTTCCTGCATGAAATTCTTGATAAAGGCCGTCCGCGCATTCACGAGATTGCCTCCCTCTACCAGCAGCTGGACGAGCTCGAACAGCGATAATGGGGCATCAGGCTGGTGCTTTGCATTGAAATGGTGCAACCAGACGGGGCATAAATGGAGATCATTTACGCCCCGTCCGCGTTTTATCAGGCTTCACAACAATATTTCCCGCTTCGCCTTATCTGGCACATTAGTTGCAAAATCACATTCAAAGAATCTTTTGTTTCATGTTAACGTTACGGGGAAGCACCATGAAAAAATTGTTGATTGCACTGGCCGGGGCCGCATGCCTCTTCACACAGCTGCCGGCCAAGGCTGACCAGCTTCAGGATATCGAGAAGCGCGGCACTATCCGCATTGCCGTTCCGCAGGATTTCCCGCCGTTTGGCTCGGTGGGGACCGATCTGCAGCCGCAGGGTTATGACATCGATATGGCGCGCTATCTGGCTAAACAGATGAAGCTCAAGCTGCAGCTGGTGCCGGTGACCAGCGCCAACCGCGTGCCGTACCTGCAAACCGATAAGGTGGACCTGGTCATTTCCAGCCTCGGTAAAAACCCGGAGCGCGAGAAGGTGATCGACTTCAGCCGCGCCTACGCGCCGTTCTTCCTCGGCGTGTTTGGTCCGAAAGGGGCTGAACTGAAGGACGCCGCCGCGCTCAGCGGAAAAACTATCGGCGTGACGCGCGGGGCGGTGGAGGACATGGTGCTGACCGGCCTGGCGCCGAAAGACGCGGACGTGAAACGCTACGAAGATAACAACACCACACTGTAGGCATATCTTTCCGGCCAGGTGCAGTACGTGGCGACCGGCAACCTCGTGGTAGCGGCCATTTCGCGCCAGAACGCGGATAAAGCCCCTGTGCCGAGCTTTATGCTGAAAGATTCGCCGTGCTTTATTGGCCTGAAGAAAAACGAACCGGCCCTGAAGGCAAAAGTGGATGCGCTGATTGAGCAGGGCATCAAGGACGGCACGCTGAACGGCCTGTCCGAGCAATGGCTGAAGGCCCCGCTGCCGGCAAACCTTGGCGCCTGAGCCGATGACTGAGCAACTTGATTTTTCAGCCCTCTGGCCGTACTGGCCGGAGCTGCTGGCGGGGCTGTGGGTCACCGTTCAGCTGACGGTGATGGCGACCGTCGGCGGGCTGGCGATAGGGATTTTCGGAGCGGCGATCCGCAGCGGACGCACAACCTGGTTCAGCCGGATCTGGGGCGGCTACGTGGAGATCATCCGCAACACGCCGTTTGTGGTGCAGCTGTTTTTCATCGTCTTCGGCCTGCCGAATCTCGGGTTGAAGATGACGGCGGGGGAAGCGGCGCTGCTGGCCATGGTGGTGAACCTGGGTGCGTACAGCACCGAAATTATCCGCGCGGGCATACAGGTCACGCCGAAAGGGCAGTGGGAAGCCGGACGCGTGCTGGGGCTGACCCGCCTGCAGACCTTTATCCGCGTGGTGCTGCCGCCCGCGCTGCAGCGCATTTACCCGGCGCTGGTGAGCCAGTGCATTATCGTGATGCTCGGCTCGTCGGTGGTGTCGCAGGTCTCCTATGAAGAGCTGACCTTCGCCGCCAACCTGATCCAGTCCAGAACGTTTTTGAGCTTTGAGGTTTATCTGGTGACAACCGGGATTTACTTGGCGCTGTCGATTACCCTGCGCCAGCTGATGATGGCGGCGGGACGAAAATGGCTGGGGGTGCAGGCATGATGACCACCTTTACCGACTGGGACATTATTCGCAACCTGCTGCTGGCCGGGCGCTGGACGGTGCTGCTGTCGCTGGTGGCGTTTGTCGGCGGCGCGGTGGTGACCCTGCCTCTGCTGCTGCTGCGCCTGACGGGCGGGCGCACGGTGAAGCGCATCATCCGCGGCTATATTGAGCTGTTTCAGGGCACGCCGCTGCTGATGCAGTTGTTTCTGGCCTTCTTCGGCGTGGCGCTGTTCGGCATTGACGTCTCGCCGTGGACCGCCGCCTCGCTGGCGTTAACCTTCTACACCAGCGCGTTCCTGCTCGATATCTGGTTTGGCAGCATTCGCGCGCTGCCAAAAGGGCAGTGGGAAGCCTCGCGCTGTCTGGGGCTGACCTTTGGCCAGACCCTGTTTCGCGTCGTCGCGCCGCAGGCGCTGCGCATCGGCATTGCGCCGACGGTCGGCTTTGCCGTGCAGGTGATAAAAGGCACCGCGCTGGCGTCGATTATCGGCTTTATCGAGCTGACCAAGGCCGGGACCATGCTGACCAACGTGACGTATCAGCCGTTTAAGGTCTTTGCGCTGGTGGCGCTCGGCTACTTTATTCTGTGTTATCCGCTGTCGCGCTACAGCCGCTATCTGGAGACGAAATTCAATGCCTCTCATCACCATTAATCAGGTGCAGAAGTACTACGGCGATAACCACGTGCTCAAGGGCGTCGATCTGGATATCGACATGGGCCAGGTGATCTCCATTATCGGGCGCAGCGGATCGGGCAAAAGCACGCTGCTGCGCTGCATCAACGGACTGGAAGGCTATCAGGACGGCAGCATCAAGCTGGGCGGCATGACCATTACCGACCGGGATTCTCAGGCGCGCGAAATCAGCCGCTCGATCGGGATGGTGTTCCAGAGCTTCAACCTGTTCCCGCACATGACGGCGCTGGAAAACGTGATGCTCGCCCCGCGTCGGGTGCTGAAAAAAAGCGCCGCCGAATGCCGGGCGCTGGCGCAGCAGATGCTGGAGAAGGTTGGCCTCGGCGATCGTCTTGATTACTACCCGTCGAGCCTGTCGGGCGGCCAGCAGCAGCGCGTGGCGATTGCCCGTGCGCTGGCCATGTCGCCGAAAGTGTTACTCTGCGACGAGATTACCTCCGCGCTCGACCCGGAGCTGGTAGGCGAAGTGCTCAAGGTGCTGGAGCAGCTGGCGGCCGAGGGGATGACGCTCATACTGGTTACCCATGAAATGAATTTTGCCCGCGAAGTGGGCGACCGCGTGGTGTTTATGCACCAGGGGAAAGTCTGGGAGCAGGGCGACAGCAAAACGCTGTTCGCCAACCCGCAGACCACGGAACTGAAGCAGTTCATCTCCTCCGTGCGCGGCCTCAACTGATAAGGACTTAACAATGGATATCGCACATTTTCCGCAAATCAACCCGCCGCAGCGCCTGCTGATGGGGCCGGGCCCGATTAACGCCGACCCGCGCGTGCTGCGCGCCATGTCGAGCCAGCTGATCGGCCAGTACGATCCGGCCATGACCCACTACATGAACGAGGTGATGGCGCTCTATCGCGGCGTATTCCGCACCGAGAACCGCTGGACGATGCTGGTAGACGGTACATCCCGCGCGGGGATTGAAGCCATTCTGGTCTCCGCCATTCGCCCGGGAGATAAGGTGCTGGTGCCGGTCTTTGGCCGCTTTGGTCATCTGCTGTGCGAAATTGCCCGCCGCTGCCGCGCGGAGGTGCATACCATCGAGGTGCTGTGGGGCGAGGTGTTCACCCCGGACCAGGTGGAGGATGCGATTAAGCGTATTCGTCCGCGCCTGCTGTTGACCGTGCAGGGCGATACCTCCACCACCATGCTGCAGCCGCTCGCGGAGCTGGGTGCCATCTGTCGTCGCTACGACGTGCTGTTTTATACCGACGCCACCGCGTCGCTCGGCGGCAACGCGCTGGAGACCGACGCCTGGGGGCTGGATGCCGTCTCGGCCGGGATGCAGAAGTGCCTCGGGGGGCCGTCGGGTACCTCGCCGATCACCCTGAGCGCGCGGATGGAAGAGGCGATCCGCCGCCGCAAGTGCGTGGAGGAGGGCATCCGCACCGACGCCCATCGCGACGGCGACGAGGAGATGATCTACTCCAACTACTTCGATCTCGGCATGGTGATGGACTACTGGGGGCCGGAACGCCTGAACCACCACACCGAAGCGACCACCGCGCTGTTTGGCGCCCGCGAATGCGCGCGGCTCATCCTGCAGGAAGGGCTGGATAACGGCATCGCGCGTCATAAGCTGCACGGCGATGCGCTGCTGAAGGGCATTCAGGCGATGGGGCTGGAGACCTTTGGCGATCTGAAGCACAAGATGAACAACGTGCTGGGCGTGGTCATTCCGCAGGGCATCAACGGTGACCAGGTGCGTAAGCTGATGCTGGAGGATTTCGGGATTGAAATCGGCACCTCGTTTGGCCCGCTGCACGGCAAGGTTTGGCGCATTGGCACCATGGGCTACAACGCGCGCAAGGACTGCGTGATGACCACCCTGAGCGCGCTGGAGTCGGTGCTGAATTACCTCAAATTCACCACCACGCAGGGTGCCGCCATGCAGGCCGCGTGGGACCACTATCGTCGCGAGACGCCGCAATGAGCCCGGCGGCAGAACGGGTGATGGCGCGCGCCGACGCGTTGGCTGCCATCAGTGAAACCCCGGACGGCCTGACGCGGGTCTATCTCTCCACGCAGCATCTGCAGGCCAACCAGCTGGTCGGGGAGTGGATGCGCCATGCGGGCATGACCGTCTGGCAGGACAGCGTGGGCAATATCTGTGGACGCTACGAAGGCGCGCAGGAAGGGGCGCAGGCGGTGCTGCTCGGCTCGCATCTGGACACCGTACGCAACGCCGGGCGCTACGATGGCATGCTCGGGGTGCTCACCGCCATCGAAGTGGTGGACGGCCTGCACCAGCAGGGGGTGCATCTGGCGCAGGCCATAGAGATTGTCGGCTTTGGTGACGAAGAGGGAACCCGTTTTGGGATCACCCTGTTAGGCAGCCGGGGCATCACCGGCACCTGGCCGCAGGGCTGGCTGGAGACGTGTGATGCTCAGGGCATCAGCGTGGCGCAGGCGATGGTGCAGGCGGGACTCGATCCTGCCCGCGTGGCGCTCGCGGCGCGTCATCAGGACGATTTCAGCGCCTGTCTGGAACTGCATATCGAACAGGGGCCGTGTCTGGAGCAGGAAGGGCTGGCGCTGGGCGTGGTGGAAGCCATTAACGGCGCGCGCCGCCTCAGCTGCCGCTTCACTGGGGAGGCCGGGCATGCGGGTACCGTGCCGATGAATCACCGTAAGGATGCCCTGGCCGCCGCCGCCGAATGGATGGTTCTGATTGAAAACACCACCCGACAGCTGGGCGGCAACCGGGTGGCCACGGTCGGTGAACTGCGCTGCCTGCCCGGCGCGGTCAACGTCATCCCCGGCGAAGTTGCGCTCTCGCTGGATATTCGTGGCCCGCAGGATGGCCCGCTTGATGCGCTCCTCGCGGAACTGCTTGCGCAGGCGCAGGCCATCGCCGCCCGTCGCGGGTTAAGTTTTGCTGCCGAGGAGTTTTACCGGATCGCCGCCACGCCGTGCGATGCGCATTTGCAGCACCTGCTGGGCGACGCCGTTGAATCGGTGCAGGGGCGCTCGTTATCCCTGCCCAGCGGCGCCGGGCATGACACCATCGCCCTGGCGGAACGCTGGCCGGTGGGGATGCTGTTTTTGCGCTGTAAGGGCGGGGTCAGCCACCATCCGGCCGAATCGGTGATGGCTGAGGATGTTGCCCTGGCGATTGAGGCGTTTGGGCGGGCGGTGAGAGCGCTGGCCGACGGTGGCCCGTGTTAAATTGTAGGCCGGGTAAGCGCAGCGCCACCCGGCAAGAAATCACATCACTCCAGACCCAGCGTATATTGCGCGATTTTAAAGTAGATAATCAGCCCGGTGCCGTCGATAAGCGTCGCGATAAACGGCGCGGAGACGACCGCCGGGTCAATGCCGCAGCGCTTGAGCACCATTGGAATGACGGACGAGACGATGGCGCTCCACAGCGTAATGCACACCAGCGTCAGGCTGACGATGAGCGTAATTTCCAGACCAATTCCCATCATCTAGGCGCGGATGCACCCGGCCAGACCCAGCGTGGCGGCAATCATCAGCGACGTGGTCATCTCTTTACGCAGCACGCGGCCAACGTCGCGCAGACGGACTTCCCCCAGCGCCATGGCGCGCACCAGGGTGGAGGTGATCTGCGTCCCGCTGTTGCCGCCCGTGCCGATCAGCAGCGGAATAAAGAACGCCAGCGCGATGGCGGACTCCAGCGCCTCTTCAAAATGCTGAATGACCGAGCTGGTGTAGGCTTCGGCGACAAACAGCAGCAGCAGCCAGACGGAGCGTTTCTTCCACAGGCTATACGGGCTGGTGTCCAGATAGGGTTTTTCCAGCGGTAGCGTCGCCCCCTGAAGCTGAGCATCTTCGGTAACGTCATCTTCCAGCAGATGGGCAATTTCGCGCTCGGTCAGGCAGCCGACGAGCTTGCCGTGGGTGACC
Organism: Enterobacter sp. 3U4; assembly: GCF_057224565.1. Classification (NCBI taxonomy): domain Bacteria; kingdom Pseudomonadati; phylum Pseudomonadota; class Gammaproteobacteria; order Enterobacterales; family Enterobacteriaceae; genus Enterobacter; species Enterobacter sp. 3U4. The sequence goes on along the minus strand of NZ_CP136665.1, from coordinate 2,291,345 downwards.
ACGGGCACCACATCCGCGCCGCCGTGCGCCAGCAGTCCGGCAACGTCGGCACGTTCATCCTCCGGTTTGACCTGCAAAAACTGCGAAATCATCAGCGATTTCACCGGCTGCACCGTATCCGCGGTCTGAAGCAATTTGCGCACGGCAACCATCCCCGCCAGGCGGCCATGGTCTTCGATAAAAATATGCGACGGAATATCATCGTCTTTTAATTTTTCGAAGAATTGCTCGCGCGCCAGCGCCACGCATAATGCAATATCGAGGACGATAAAATCGGTATTCATATATTGCGCGATCGCGCTGTCATTGAATGCCTGGTTTTGGTTGTGAATAGCGTAAGACATAGTGAATTCCCTTTGAATAATAAAATCTCTCAGGGGCGAGCAAGACAGGGCATGTCGAAGAGGAGATCCCCACGTCCTGGGTTCAGCACTGTACACCGTATCCCGCAAGGGAAGTTATACTGACAAAGCCTTGATTCGACAGTGCCTGTTTTACCCTGTGCCGGTTCTCTCGAACCCACCAGAGCGATAACGTGTATTTGTACAGGAGCCTCGCCATAACGAGATCGTTGTAAAACGAGAGGAATAATACGCTTATTTAACGGTACCGCTCAGGTATTTAAAAAATGTTTAAGAACGGTTTAGGAGAATATTATTAATAAGATGTTGAGGGTTTATTTAAGGTTATTCACTTTAAATGGAGAATTAAATAATTAACGGGGGAGGGGCAAATGGCGTGGTTTGATAATCTGCTGGATCATTTTGCGCTGTATCCGGCACATCTGTTCGCGCTGTTATTCGTGATGGCGCTAAGTAAATCGACGGTGCTGATCTCCTCCGTGCTGCCGCCCGCCTCGGTGATGCTGCTGGCGGGCATTACCGTCAGCCAGGCGAGCATGCATCCTGCGCTGTCGTGGCTGGCCGTGGTGTTGGGGGCAACGGCGGGTTCGGTGCTGAACTACCATATCGGCCGGCTGATGGGGCACACCCGGCTGGTCACGCGCTTCACCTCAAAGCATGCCGATAAGTTCTTACGCGTACAGCATCAGCTGCAAAAGAACGGTGTCATCGTGCTGTTTACGTCGCGCTTTCTGGCGGTGCTGCGCTACATCGTGCCGCTGGCTGCGGGGATGCTCAGGCTGAATGCAGCAAAGGTCTACGCCGTCAGCCTGCTTTCCGCCTGCGTATGGGCGGCGCTGTATGTCAGCATCGTCACCGGCATCACCGCCTTTTGAGTTACAAACTCCCCATTCCGCCGTCTACCAGCAGTTCCGTTCCTACCGTGTAGCTCGACTCGTCGGAAGCCAGATAGAGCGCGGCTTTTGCCAGCTCCGTCGTCGAGCCCATTCTGCCCAGCGGCACCAGCTTGACGATCTCCGCCATCATCGCGTTAAGCGCCTCGTCGCTTAAGCCCGTTTTCGTAAACGCCGGGGTTTCCACCGGACCGGGGCTCAGGCCGTTGACGCGGATCCCGCGCGGCAGCAGCTCCGCCGACAGCGTGCGCGCCAGCGACAGCAGGGCAGCCTTGCTCGCGGCATACACGCTGCTGGTGGGCAGGCCGATGCGCGCGCTCACGGAGCCGCAGAGGATCACCGACGACGGGTTGTTCAGCAGCGGCAGCAGCGCCTGGATTAAAAAGAACGGTCCCTTCAGGTTGATGTTCATCAGACGGTCCCAGGCCTCTTCCTGCCAGGCTTCCAGCGGCGCGTGCGTCACATCGCCGGCGTTAAGGAAGACCGCGTCAAGGCGTGGCCAGCGGGCGGCGAGGGTTTCCGCCAGCGCTTTTTGCGACGCGATATCGCCCGCATCGGTTGGGATCACCCACGCCTTATCGCCCAGAATGCGCTCTGCTTCGGCGAGGGTGTCCGGGTTGCGTCCGGTCACGGCGACGCGCGCCCCTTCGGCGATAAACGCCTGCGCGGTGGCGAGACCGATACCGCTGGTGCCGCCGGTAATCAACGTATATTTATCGGTTAAACGACCCATGTTCTTCTCCTGAAATGTCTCTGGAGAAAGCACTATAGAAACGTTAGTATCGAAAGGAAACCAGGTACCAAATGGATACTAACGAGGCAAGAGGTGTGCTATGGCAGAAATGCAGGAGGAGTGCTGTGAAAAAAAATCTGAGGCGTATACCTGCCCGATGACGCAGTTTGTGAACCTGATTTCCGGCAAATGGGCGATCCCTATCCTCTATCGCCTGATTGTCTTCAATACGCCCGTTCGCTTTGGCGATCTGCTGCGGGCGGCTGCCCCCATCACCCAGAAAGAGCTGACGAAGCAGCTGCGCCTGTTTGAACAGCGCGGGCTGGTGACGCGGACGGTCTATCCGGAGATCCCGCCGCGCGTGGAGTATCAGATCACCGCGCTGGGCTTAACTCTGCAGGATGCGCTCTCGCCGCTGGCCGCCTGGATGAGCGAGTACGGCGACCAGCTTGAGCGTTAAGCTACTGTTTTGCGTAGCGCGGTGCCGGAATACCGGTGCGCGCGCTGTTGAACAGCTCCAGACGCGCTGCTTCGTAGCGATCCCACAGTACGGCATCATGCATCGGCGGGATGGTGATTGGTTCACCCTGATCCAGACCCGCCAGCGATGCATCCACCATATCGTCGGTGGTCATCACCGATCCTTCCGGCAGATCGTTCATCGTGACGCCCGAATGGCTCCAGATTTCTGTCGCCGTGGCGGCGGGCAGTACGGCCTGAATGCGCACGCTGCTGTCGGCAAATTCTTCCTGTAACCCACGGGTAAAGCTCAGTACCCACGCCTTGGTGGCGCTGTAGAGCGCGCTGCCCGCCCGGACGTGCAGGGCCAGCACGGAAGCGATATTGATCAGCGTGCCGCGGTTATTCTGCGCCAGGCGCGGCAGGATGGCGTAGGTCAGACGCATCAGCGCCGTGGTGTTCAGGGTGTTAATGGCCTGATGCTGCGCCACCTCGCCCGCGAGGAACGGTGCCATCTGCGCGGTGCCCGCGTTGTTAACGAGCGTATCAATGGCCGTATTGCTGCGCAGTTCGTCTTCCACCTCGCGGATCCCGGCTTCATCGGTGAGATCGGCTACCAGAATATCGACGGCCACGCCATAGCGCGCGCGCAGGTCGGCGGCGAGGGTTTTCAGGCGATCCTCGCGGCGGGCAACCAGCACCAGGTTGGCCCCGCGCGCGGCAAGACGATCGGCATAAACGGCACCAATCCCGGAAGAGGCGCCCGTAATCAGGGCGGTGGTGATTTGCGTAGTCATCGTGTGTTACCTCAAGGCAAAGTGGGTTATTTGGTTTCAATATGAAACTGAATTAACTCTCTGCTATTTGGTTTTATAATGCAACCATATTGGCGATCATTTTGTGCTTTTGCCGTCGGGAACGATCAGGAGGGGAGTTTTGCCACGATCTCTTCAGGCGTCAGTTCGCGCCCATCGTCGGCGATAAGCGCCAGTTTACGCAGGGGTTTGCGCTGTTCGGTATCGACCAGCACGGTGCCGCATTCGTTTTCCGCAAACAAAAATTCATTGCCCCACTGGGAGAGGGCAACCAGCACCGTTTGCAGGGCGCGCCCTTTATCGGTAAGGACGTACTCCTGCCAGGCGCTGCCGTCGGACGCGGGCTGAAGCCGGAGGATGCCTTCGTCGACCAGCAGTTTTAACCGCGCGGTCAGCATGTTTTTTGCGATACCAAGGCTTTTCTGAAACTCGCCGAAGCGTTTAATCCCGCGCAGCGCGTCGCGCACGATCAGCAGCGACCACCAGTCGCCGATGATATCCAGCGAACGGGCGACGGGGCAGGTGCTCTCTTCAAGGCGGGTACGTTTCACAGCGAATTCTCCGGTGGGGTATGGTTTTATTATAAAACTAATCCGTACACACCGTAAGCACGTTAATCATCAGTTTGAGAAATGCTTCCCGGAAAATTGTGACGAATCTGTCACACTGAGCGCGACATTTTAAAACGAGTGAGGAATTAGGGATGAGAAAAGCACTACTCGCGCTGGCAGTCGCCGGTTCCATTTCAGCAACGTTTGGCGTGCAGGCGCAAGAGACGCCGGAAGGGTATCAGCTGGAGCAAGTTTTAATCATGAGTCGCCATAACCTGCGCGCGCCGCTGGCTAATAACGGCAGCGTTCTGGAGCAGTCCACGCCGAAGCAGTGGCCGGAGTGGGAGGTGCCGGGCGGCCAGCTCACGACCAAAGGCGGCGTGCTGGAGGTCTATATGGGTCATTACATGCGCGAGTGGCTGGCGCAGCAGGGGATGGTTAAGACGGGAGAGTGTCCAGCGGCGGATAGCGTTTATGCTTACGCTAACAGCCTGCAGCGTACCGTCGCCACCGCACAGTTCTTCATTACCGGCGCGTTCCCGGGCTGCGACGTTCCCGTACACCATCAGGAAAAAATGGGCACCATGGATCCGACCTTCAATCCGGTGATTACCGATAACTCGCCGGAATTCCGCGAAAAAGCGCTGAAGGCGATGGAGACGGAACGGCAGAAAATGCAGCTTGGCGAAAGCTATAAGCTGCTGGAGCAGATGACGAACTACGCCGACTCGCCGTCCTGCAAAGAGAAAAAAGTCTGCTCGCTGGCGGACGCGAAAGATACCTTCAGCGCCGACTATGAAAAAGAGCCTGGCGTATCCGGGCCGCTGAAGGTGGGTAACTCGCTGGTGGATGCGTTCACGCTGCAATATTACGAAGGCTTCCCGGCCGACCAGGTGGCCTGGGGCGAAATCAAAACCGACCAGCAGTGGCGCGTGCTGTCGAAGCTGAAGAACGGCTATCAGGACTCGCTGTTCACCTCCACCGAGGTGGCGCAAAACGTGGCGAAGCCGCTGGTGAAATATATCGATAAAACGCTGGTCACCGAGCAGGCAAAAGCGCCGAAGATCACCCTGCTGGTGGGGCATGACTCGAACATTGCTTCCCTGCTGACTGCCCTGGATTTCAAACCGTATCAGCTTCACGACCAGCAGGAGCGCACCCCGATTGGCGGCAAGATTGTCTTCCAGCGCTGGCATGACAAAAATGCCAACCAGGAGCTGATGAAGATTGAGTATGTCTACCAGAGCTCAGAGCAATTGCGTAATGCCAGCGTGCTGTCGCTGCAGTCGCCTGCGCAGCGCGTGACGCTGGAGCTGAAGGGCTGCCCGGTAGATGCGAACGGCTTCTGTCCTGTCGATAAATTCATTGCGGTGATGAATAACGCGGCGAAGTAAGAGAGAACCCCCCGCTGAGGCGGGGGGAAACGCTTAGACGTTTTTACGTTCGATGGTTTGCTCGCCCCAGAAGAGCGAGTCTTTATCCGTTTTTTCGAAGGCGCGCACCAGCACCTCATCGTTACCTTCCTCCCAAATCTGCTCGGCCAGCTTTTCATCGTACTTCGCGACTTCAAAGATAGCTTCGGCAATCTCCGGAGAGGTGTTGCGTAAACTTGCCCATTCGCCCACGTGGTGAGCTTTGGATTCTTGAGTTGGCATGCTTGTCCTCCTGTTGGGTGTTAGCCGTTCAGTTTTTTGGCCAGACCCGCGACGTATTCACCCTGATAGCGGGCGATAGACAGTTCTTCATTGCTTGGCTGACGTGAGCCATCCCCACCGGCAATGGTGGTTGCGCCGTACGGCGTACCGCCACGCACCTGGGAAATGTCAAACAGCTCCTGCGCGCCGTAGCCAATCGGTACAATCACCATCCCGTGATGAGCAAGAGTAGTCCAGGTTGAGGTAATCGTCTGCTCCTGACCGCCTCCGGTCCCGGTAGAGCTGAATACGCTGGCGAGTTTGCCGTAGAGCGCCCCGGATGCCCAAAGCCCGCCGGTTTGATCGAGGAAGGTACGCATCTGGCCCGACATATTGCCGAAGCGGGTCGGGGTGCCGAAAATAATGGCATCATAATCCGCCAGCTCCTGCGGGGTGGCGACCGGGGCGTTTTGCGTTTTCCCCCCGGCTTTCAGGAAGGCTTCCGCCTGCATGGTTTCCGGTACGCGTTTCACCACAACCTCTACGCCATCAACCCTGTTTGCACCTTCTGCTACCGCGTGAGCCATGGTTTCAATGTGTCCATACATGGAATAATAGAGCACCAGAACTTTTGCCATTTTGCATCACTCCTCGTTGGTTTTTCTGACAGCGAATCGCTGCGTTCTTTTAAAGATATGCCATCACAGCCAGACTGCAAAAACGAACGGCATTTCTTTGATTTATAACAATATGGTGGGTAAACAGGTTTGTAGCAAAATGAAACAACTTTCACGTCATCGTTTTTTGAAATGATAAGAAAGGCTTATGCATCACCGCCGCGTCATCTCACCCGAAAGACTGATATCATGTTGCAGGATATTACCTGCGGCTTGCCGGATAGCCTCAGTCCACTAAGCTTAGTTTCACGCGGCACAGATAAAGGCACTGTCCTTGTGTTGCGAGGTGAAAGAATCCTCTTTTACTTAATGCAATATGATGTCTAATGTTTCACATTCTGGAGGTTAGAGATGGCAAACCATCGTGGTGGTTCAGGTAATTTCGCAGAAGACCGTGAAAGAGCATCAGAAGCAGGCCGTAAAGGTGGCCAGCATAGCGGGGGCAACTTCAAGAATGACCCGCAACGCGCATCTGAAGCTGGCAAGAAAGGGGGTAAAAACAGCCACGGCAGCAGCAAGTAACACGCCGGGTTGAACCCCTGCCGCCGGGATCTCCCGGCGGTTTTTTTATTTCTGCAACATTGAACTGTAACCAAAGGCAACGCACACTAGGGAATTGATCTTAATCGCGAGTGCCGCATGTCTGTCTCACGCTTCAAATTCTCCGTTAAACCGCAGGAAGCCATCCTGATTCTCATCACCATGTTCTGGGGCGGGACGTTTCTGGCCGTCCAGTACGCGGTGACCCTCAGCGATCCGTTCTTTTTCGTTGGTCTGCGCTTTGCGACGGCGGCGATAGCCGTGGGGCTGATTTCGCTTAAAACGCTGCGGGGGCTGACGCTGAAAGAGCTTAAGGCCGGCGTGGCAATTGGGGTGGCGATCGCGATGGGCTACAGCCTGCAGACGTGGGGATTGCAGACCATTTCCAGCAGCAAATCCGCGTTTATCACCGCGATGTATGTGCCCCTGGTGCCGCTGCTGCAGTGGCTGTGCCTGGGGCGGCTGCCGGGGCTGATGTCCTGTATTGGCATCGTGCTGGCGTTTATCGGCCTGATCTTACTGGCCGGGCCGGAAAATAACCTGCTGGCGCTGGGGCCGGGCGAAATTATCACCCTCGTCGGAGCGGTTGCGATTGCGGCGGAAATTATTCTGATTAGCGCCTGGGCGGGCAAGGTCGACGTCAAGCGGGTGACGGTGGTGCAGCTCGCCACGGCGTCGCTGGTGGCGTTTGCTACGATGGTTCCGGCAGGGGAGTCCGTGCCGCCGATGTCTACCGGTCTGGTCGTCGTCGCACTGGGGCTGGGAATCTTCAGCGCCATTATTCAGGTCACCATGAACTGGGCGCAGCGCAGCGTATCGCCAACCCGCGCGACGGTGATTTACACCGGTGAACCGGTCTGGGCCGGCATTTTCGGGCGGCTCGCCGGGGAACGTTTACCGCTGCTGGCCCTGGTGGGCGCGGCGTTTATTGTCGCCGGGGTGCTGGTGAGCGAGTTAAAGTTAAAAAAACGACGTAAGGCGATTGCCGGGTTGGGCGCAGAACAAGGGGCAGATCGCTAGCAGCGCGCTGCCCGTTTTGCCCGGCGTCGCTTCGCTTGCGCGGGCCTACAACAGGCATGTAGGCCGGGTAAGCGTAGCGTCACCCGGCAAGAAAGCGGCACTTATTTCAGGTTGAGGGGGTGATGGCTTCCGCTTGCGCTTCATCCCCTTTCCGGCGGCTCAGCAGGGCGTTAAGCAGGATCGCGCCAAAGGTCGCCGTGCCAATCCCGCCAATCGTAAACCCGCCCAGCGTCAGGGCAAAATCACCCGCGCCCAGTACCAGCGTGACCGCCACCATAATCAGGTTGCCGTTCTGGCTGAGATCGACCCGATGCTGCACCCAGATCCGCGCGCCAGCCACGGCGATCAGCCCAAACACCACGATTGAGGCCCCGCCGATGACCGGTGACGGAATGGTGTGGATCAGCGCACCGAATTTCGGCGAGAAGCCGAGCAGCATCGCCATCACCGCCGCCGCGACAAAGACCAGCGTCGAATAGACTTTGGTCACCGCCATCACGCCGATGTTTTCGGCATAGGTGGTGACGCCGCTGCCGCCCACGGAACCGGAGAGCATGGTCGCCAGCCCGTCGCCGACGAACGCGCGGCCCATGTACGGATCCATGCTGCGTCCGGTCATCCCCGCCACGGCCTTCAGGTGGCCCAGGTTTTCCGCCACCAGGATCACCGCCACCGGGGCGATGAGCATCATCGCCTGAGCGTTAAAGGTGGGGGAGGTCACCTTCGGCAGGCCGAACCAGGCGGCCTGATGAAGCAGCGTAAAGTCAACAGGCTTGCCCAGACCAAAAACGTTCGCCAGCAGGGCATACGCCAGACAGGCAACAATCAGCCCAACCAGGATCAGCAGCCGCTGGATCATGCCTCGCGTAAACACCGCCACCAGGCCGATGCACAGCACGGTCACGACGGCCATCCAGCTTTCAAACGGCGAGGCGGAGACGCTTTTCACCGCAATCGGCGCAAGGTTCAGGCCAATCGCCATCACCACGGCTCCGGTGACGACGGGAGGCATCATGCGTTCAATCCAGCGCGTGCCGATTTTCATCACCACCAGACCAATCAGGGTATACACCAGACCACAGGCAATGATGCCGCCGAGGGCCACGCTCAGGTTGGGGTTGATTCCCTGGCCGTTAAATCCGGTGGTGGCGATCACCACGCCGACAAAGGCGGCGCTGGATCCCAGATAGCTGGGCACGCGCCCGCCGGTGACGAAAAAGAACAGCAGGGTGCCAATACCGGACATCAGAATCGAGAGGTTGGGATCGAGTCCCATCAGCATCGGCATCAGCACCGTAGCGCCAAACATGGCGACCGCGTGCTGGACGCCCATCACCATCGTCTGCCCGAGCGGGAGGCGTTCATCCGGCGCGACCACGCCTGCGTCTGTGGAGGTCGATTTCAACTGCCAGTGGGGAAATCCGAACATAGTCTGTCTCCTTAGAGCGCCTTAACAGGCGGGTCGCATCAGCGCGTGGTAGCCGCGGTCAAACCACACCAGGCCCTGAGGCGCGGGGTGACGAATAATCGAAACGATGTCGCAAAACAGAATGTCGTGGGTACCGACGCTCACCACCTGGCTGATGCGGCAGTCAAACGAGGCCAGCGCATCCTCCAGCTGCGGGCAGCCGGTATCGCCCGTCTGCCAGCGGGCGGCGGCGAAGCGCTCTTCCATCGGCGTTTTGCCGCCAAACAGGTTAGATAGCGGCTCCTGCCCGGCGCTCAGGGTATTCACGCACAGCGTGCGGTTTTCGCTGAACGTCGGCCAGACGGACGCGCCGCGGTTCAGGCACACCAGCAGGGTGGGCGGTGAATCCGTGACGCTGCACACCGCGCTGGCGGTGAAGCCTGCCATCCCCGCCGGACCGTCGGTGGTGATGATATTCACCGCCGCGCCGACGCAGGCCATGGCATCGCGAAAGGTTTGTTTATCCGGTGTCGTCATCATCGCTCCTTACGCCAGCCCGCAGGCATCGTCGAAGGTCAGGCGCGGCAGGCGGCCGTAAAGTTTGCCCGGGTCGCCGTAGCCGATGTTGATCAGCAGATTGCTTTTAAGCGTCGTGCCGGTGAAAAAGGCCTCGTCGACCTTTTGTCGGTCAAAGCCCGACATCGGGCCGGTGTCCAGCCCCAGCGCGCGACAGGCGAAAATCATATAGGCGGCCTGCAGCGAGCTGTTGCGAAAGGCGGTCTCTTCCGCCAGCGCGGGGCTTGCGGTAAACCAGCTTCTGGCATCGCCGTGCGGGAACAGTTCAGGCAGGCGCTCGTAGAACTCACTGTCCCAGGCGACAATCGCCGTGACCGGGGCGGTAAGCGTTTTCTCCAGGTTGCCGCTGGAGAGCGCCGGGCGCAGCTTCTCTTTTCCCTCCGCGCTTCGCACAAACACAATCCGCGCCGGGGAGCAGTTGGCGGAGGTTGGCCCCCATTTCATCAGGTCGTAGATTTCGCGCAGCGTCTCGTCGCTGACGGCAATATCCTGCCAGCCGTTATGGGTGCGGGCGCCGGTGAACAGCGTTTCCAGCGCGGCGGGGGTAATGGCTTCGCTCATTAAAGCTCCTTATAAAGCGGGTTCGGGGCTGTGCAGCAGGCTGGCCAGCCCGTTCAGCAGCAGGGTGTTAAAGGTGTCCGGCTCGGTGACGTTGCAGGCATGTCCGCCCTGGCGCATCACCGCGCCGTGGCTGTGCGGGATCGCTGCCTGCAGCTCAGACGAGCAGATGGAGGGCACCAGCATGTCGTCGGCGGAACAGATGATCTGTACCGGGCAGCGGATGCGTGCGGCGTGGCGGCTGAAGTCGGCCTTTTTCAGGGCGCTGAGCCTGTGCAGCAGGTTGGTTTTGCCCTGGAAATGGGCCAGCGCCACCGCTTCTTCTGCCTCCAGACGGGGGGCGCGGGCGGCCATCCAGTCTGCCGGGTAGAGAAACAGCGGCTGCGCCTCAACCCACGCCTGCGGGCCGCCGTAATGCAGCAGGCGCTCGCGGATCTGAAAGCAGCGGCGGGTGTGGGCATTGAGGATCAGCCAGCCGTTGACGCACACCAGCGCGGTGAGAGCGTCGGGCCTGTCGAGGGCCAGCTGCAGGCCGACCAGTGCCCCCAGCGCGTGACCCACAACGATGTAGCGCGCGATCCCGGCCTCAGCCAGCGCCTGGGCGAGTTCGTCCGCCATTTGTGCCAGGCTGTAGCCTTCCGGCAGGGCGTCGGGATTATTGCCCGTTCCGCGTTGGTCATAGCACACCACCTGATACTCCGGTTCCAGCGCGGCCAGCTGGGGCAGCCAGTAGCTGCCGCTGCCGCCGAGACCGGAAATAAGAACAACCACGGGGGCACCTTCGTACGGTGGCGGCGAGATCGAGATGGAGAGTTTCATACCTGCCTCACTTCGCGATGTGCGCAACGGTAGCGATCTCAACCAGCGCCTCCGGCTTCACCAGCCCGCACTGAATGCAGAACCGGGCCGGCTTATCGCCGGGGAAGAACTCCGCGTAGATTTCATTAATCGCGGCGTAGTTTTTCCAGTCGGTGATAAAGATGCTGTTGAAGGTCACATCCTCCATCGTGCCACCCGCCGTTTCGATCACGGTTTTGATCGTCTCCAGCACGTGGCGGGTTTGCGCCTTTGGGTCGTTGATAAACACCACGTTGTTGTCTTTATCAAAAGGCAGCGTGCCGGAGACATACACCACGCCGTCGGCGAGCGTGCCGGGGACAAACGGGGCGATGGGCTTGCTGGTGCCCGGCGGGATGATTACGGATTTCGGCATCGTGCGTCTCCTCAGGCGATACGGGCGAGCGGAGGATTCAGGGCGTCGCAGAACTCGGCAACGCTGCTGACCCAGCCAAAAAAGGTTTCGATATTGAACAGGGCCGCCTTCTGGGCGAAATCCGGCCCGGCCTGATGGGTCGCGTCTTCCAGCACCACGCCGAAATACTCGAGGAAAAAGCCGTCGCGCAGCGTCGACTCCACGCAGACGTTGGTGGCAATACCGGTGAAGACCAGGTGGCGAATGCCCCGGCTGCGCAGCAGGCTGTCGAGCGGGGTGTTGAAAAAGCCGCTGTAGCGCGGTTTTGGCAGGACGATATCGCCCGCCTGCGGAACCAGTTCATCCACCAGCTGATAATCCCAGCCGCCCTTCGCCAGCAGTTTGCCCTGCAGTTCGGGCCGCTTGCGCATGGTTTTCAGGGCGTTCGACTTGTGGAAGTTGGGCGAGCCCGGGCCACCGGCCTCGACGTACTGGTCATCCCAGCCGTTCTGGAACCAGATGATGAGCATGCCCGCAGCGCGTGCGGCGGCGACGGCGGTTTTGATGTTCTCGATCACAGGCCTTGTGGCGGAGACGTCGAAGCCTGCCAGATCCAGATAGCCGCCCTGGCTGGCATAGGCGTTTTGCATGTCCACCACGATCAGCGCGCTCTGCTGCGGCGTGAAGGTAATGGCTTCCGGGCGTGCGTTAAGGGTCGTCATTACGCTACCTCCTTCGTAACGGCAGGGATGTGGGCGCGGCACTGCATCAGCGGCTGGATGCGCTCGCCGAAGGTCTCCACGCCGGTGAGGAAATCATCGAAGGTCAGCAGGACGCCTTCCGCACCGGGAACGGCCGCCACTTCATCGAGCATTCTGGCAACGCTGGCGTACGAGCCGACCAGCGTGCCCATGTTGATATTGACGGCGGAGGTCGGGTCGGCCATCTGACGAACGTTGGTATCCGCGCCGGAGCGGGTGTCCTTCTGGCTCTGCTCGGTGAGCCAGCTCAGGGCTTCCTCGTCTGCGCCGTCCTTATAGCGCTCCCATTTCGCGCGTGCGGCGTCGTCGGTTTCGTCGGCAATCACCATAAACAGCACGTAGGAGCCCACGTCGCGCCCGGTTTTGTCGGCGGCCTCTTTCATGCGCGCGGCGGTCGGAGCGAAGGCGGCAGGGGTGTTAACGCCTTTACCGAAGCAGAAGTTAAAGTCGGCGTATTTCGCCGAGAATTCCATTCCCGCGTCGCTCTGTCCGGCGCAAATTACCTTCATCGGTACCGACGGCTGCGGGCTGACGCGGCAGTCGTTCATGGTGAAGAAGTCACCCTTGAAATCGCTTTTGCCTGTACCCCACAGGTCGCGCAGGACCTGCACGTACTCGGTCAGGTAGTCGTAGCGACGCGAGAAGTAGTCGTCACCCGGCCATAGCCCCATCTGCTCGTACTCGGGTTTTTGCCAGCCGGTAACGAGGTTGACGCCAAAGCGTCCGCCGGAGATGGAGTCAATGGTGGAGGCCATGCGCGCGACGATCGCCGGGGGCAGGGTGAGGGTGGCGGCGGTGGCGTAGATTTGGATCCGCGAGGTGACCGCTGCCAGCCCGGCCATCAGGGTGAAGGACTCCAGGTTGTGGTCCCAGAATTCGGTTTTGCCGCCGAAGCCGCGCAGCTTGATCATCGAAAGCGCAAAGTCGAAATGGTAGTGCTCCGCTTTCTGCACGATGGCTTTATTCAGCTCAAAGGTCGGCATGTATTGCGGTGCAGTGGTCGAGATAAGCCAGCCGTTGTTGCCGATGGGTACAAATACGCCAATTTTCATCACGAACCTCTCTTCATTACGTCGCAGGTGTAACGGTGTTTTTGCAAAGGCAGTGCCAGTTTTGAAAATGGCAGTGTTATTAATGTGTTAATCAGAGGTTGATGGTTTGATTCGATTAAAAGTGGACTAACTGGTCAAAAACATTGCACAGAAAACAGGCATTCATGCGCGATCGGAGTGCAGGATGTCGTGGCGAGACGGGGGTTTTGCTATGCTGAGGGCAACGCAGAATAAGGAGAGCGGGAATGACACAAGGCGCAGTGAAAACACCAGGTAAACGTTCGCAGGCGGTGAGCGCCAAGAAGCAGGCGATCCTCAGCGCGGCGCTGGAGACCTTTTCGCAGTTTGGCATTCACGGCACGCGCCTGGAGCAGGTGGCGGAGCAGTCCGGGGTATCCAAAACCAATCTGCTCTACTACTACCCGTCGAAAGAGGCGCTCTATGTCGCGGTGATGCAGCAGATCCTCGATATCTGGCTGGCGCCGCTGAAGGCCTTCCGCGCAGAGCTGGCCCCGCTGGTGGCGATTAAGGAGTACATTCGCCTGAAGCTGGAGGTGTCGCGCGATTACCCGCAGGCTTCGCGACTGTTTTGTCTTGAGATGCTGCAGGGCGCGCCGCTGTTGCAGGCGGAGCTCACCGGAGATTTGAAACAGCTGGTAGACGATAAGTCGGCCATTATCGCCGGATGGGTAGCCAGCGGAAAACTGGCTCCGGTCGATCCGCATCATCTGATCTTTATGATTTGGGCCTCCACCCAGCATTACGCTGATTTTGCGGCCCAGGTCGAGGCGGTGACCGGAAAAACGCTCCAGGACGAAGCGTTTTTCCACAGCACCCTGGAAAACGTGCAGCGGATGATTATCGAAGGGATCCGCTTACGTTAGTTTGCCGGCGGGAGAGGGCAGCTTAAGTCGCCCTCTTCACACTGCATCAGCGAGGCCAGAAACGCTTCGCGCTCCACGGTTTTTTCCGCCAGGCACTGGTTAACAATCATTGGCTGAACGCTTCCGCCTTCCGTCCCCGAACCGATAAACGCGCAGTCCGCATCGCGCAGGTTAATCCACGCCTGCTGCGCTTTTTTCAGCAGATCGCGCTGAGGGGCCGCCGCACGCTTAACGGCAGCCTGATACGTCTGGTTGAGCTTTTTATCGGCAGCCTGGTACTGCTGCGCGCTACAGGTATTCAGTTCAAGCTGGGTGGTCGCTTTGTCGCACTCGTCGGCCAGCGCGCTGGCGCTCAGCAGCAGTGCTGCACCGGCGATAAGATATCGTTTCATATACTCCCCAAAAAAATAAGGCTCCGTCTCCGGAGCCTTATTAGCACAGCGTTAGCCGATTGTCATCAGGCTGGCGTTACCGCCTGCCGCCGCGGTATTGACGCTGAGCGAGCGTTCTACATACAGGCGTTCCAGCAGCAGGTTGGTTTCCCCGCGCGCGAAGCCCTGCACCGAAACAATTGCCCCGCTGCGGGCCGCCACCTGCTCGCAGAGCTCGCGCAGCTGGTCGGAATCACCGTGATAAATCACCGCATCAAACGGCTGCGTCAGCAGCGCATCGGCTTTCGCGAAGTGAATGCGGGACGAGACCGCCTTCGGCAGCTGTTTGCCGAGATCGCGATGCAGCGCATCTTCCGGCCACAGCACTTCACACCCGGTTGCCATCGCGGCGGCCAGCTGCACCAGCGCGTCCTGCTCGTTATCGGCCACGCACAGCACGCGCTCGCGCGGCATGAGCGTCCAGGTGTTGCGCTCGCCGGTTGGCCCCGGCAGCAGACGCTGGGTACCGGCCTGCGCCAGCTCGCCGTACTGCTGTGCGACGGCACGCAGTTCAGGACGTTTTTCCGCCCACGCAATCAGCGCCTCAAGCGGCTGCGTCAGCACGGCTTTCAGCTGCGCATCCACCGGATAGTCCGCATCCTGGCGTGCAAGGGTGACGCCCAGGGCGTTCTCCGGACGGTTCGCCAGCAGACGGTACAGGTAGAGCGGACCGCCCGCTTTCGGGCCGGTGCCGGAGAGACCTTCACCGCCGAACGGCTGCACGCCCACGACCGCGCCGACCATGTTGCGGTTAACGTACAGGTTGCCCACTTTGGCGCTGCCGGTTACCTGCGCGATGGTCTCGTCGATACGGGTATGCACACCGAGCGTCAGGCCATAGCCGGAGGCGTTGATCTGCTCAACCAGCTCGTTGAGGCTGTTGCGGTTGTAGCGCACCACGTGCAGAACCGGACCGAAGACCTCTTTTTTCAGCTCGTCGAAGCTTGCCAGCTCAATCAGCGTTGGCGGCACAAAGGTGCCGGTACGCCACTCGCGGGTATCTTCGCTGTTTTCACGCACCGCCTGGAACACCGGGCGGCCTTTCGCGCGCATGGTCTGAATGTGGTTTTCGATGTTGGCTTTGGCTTCCGCGTCGATCACCGGCCCGATGTCAGTGGTGAGACGGCCCGGGTTGCCCATGCGGCATTCGGCCATCGCGCCGCGCAGCATCTTCAGCGTGTGGTCCGCCACGTCGTCCTGCAGGCACAGCACGCGCAGGGCGGAGCAGCGCTGACCGGCGCTGTCGAAGGCGGAGGCCAGCACGTCGACCACCACCTGCTCGGTGAGGGCGGAGGAGTCAACGATCATGGCGTTCATGCCTCCGGTTTCCGCGATGAGCGGAGTAGGACGACCCTGCGCATCCAGACGGGTGGCAATGTTGCGCTGCAGCAGCGAGGCAACTTCGGTCGAGCCGGTAAACATCACGCCGCGCACGCGGTTATCGGAGGTCAATTTGGCGCCGACCGTTTCACCGCGGCCCGGCAGAAGCTGGACCACGCCCGCCGGAACGCCGGCTTCAAGAAGAATGTTGATGCCCTGCGCGGCAATCAGCGGAGTCTGCTCTGCCGGTTTTGCCAGCACGCTGTTGCCTGCGGCCAGGGCGGCGGCAATCTGGCCGGTGAAGATCGCCAGCGGGAAGTTCCACGGGCTGATGCAGACGACCGGGCCGAGCGGACGGTGGGTTTCGTTGTCGAAATCATCGCGCACCTGACCGGCGTAGTAGTGCAGGAAGTCGACGGCCTCGCGCACTTCGGCGATGGCGTTGCTGAAGGTTTTACCCGCTTCGCGCACCAGAATACCGATGAGCGACTGCATCTGGTCTTCCATCAGCACCGCGGCGCGTTCCAGAATGGCGGCGCGCTCCTGCGGCGGCGTGGCGAACCAGATAGGGGCGTTATTCACCGCGCTGTCCAGCGCCTGATCCACTTCCGCATCGGTGGCTTCACGCACGTAGCCGACGATATCTTTTGGCTCCGCCGGGTTGATGACCGGCTGCATGTCGCCGTCAGCAGCGGGCTGCTCCAGCATCGGTTTGGCCTGCCACTTCTGCAATGCGCTGTTGAGCAGGGCAGAGGAGAGGGACGCCAGACGATGTTCGTTGGCGAGATCCAGGCCCGCCGAGTTGACGCGGCCTTTGCCGTAAAGCTCGCGCGGCAGGGCAATTTTCGGATGCGGCAGGCCAATCTGGCCTTCCTGCGCCGCCATCTTCTCTACGGCCTGCACCGGATCGGCAACCAGCTCGTCGAGCGGCAGCGTGGTGTCGGCGATGCGGTTAACGAAGGAGGTGTTCGCGCCGTTTTCCAGCAGGCGACGCACCAGGTACGCCAGCAGGGTTTCGTGGGTGCCTACCGGGGCATAAATTCGGCACGGACGGTTCAGCTTGCCGTCCGCCACTTTACCGGTGACCTGCTCGTACAGCGGTTCACCCATGCCGTGCAGGCACTGGAATTCGTACTGGCCCGGGTAGTAGTTCTGCCCGGCCAGGCTGTAAATTGCCGCCAGGGTGTGGGCGTTGTGGGTGGCGAACTGCGGATAGATGAGGTTCGGCACGCCGAGCAGCTTTTTCGAGCAGGCGAGGTAAGATACGTCGGTGTAGACCTTGCGGGTATAGACCGGATAGCCTTCCAGCCCTTCCATCTGGGCGCGTTTGATTTCGCTGTCCCAGTAGGCGCCTTTCACCAGACGGATCATCAGACGGCGGCGGCTGCGGCTGGCCAGGTCAATCAGGTAATCAATGACGAACGGGCAGCGCTTCTGGTAGGCCTGGATAACGAAGCCAATGCCGTTCCAGCCTGCCAGCTCCGGCTCGAAGCACAGTTTTTCCAGCAGGTCGAGGGAGATCTCCAGACGGTCGGCCTCTTCGGCGTCGATGTTGATGCCGATGTCATACTGGCGCGCCAGCAGGGTCAGGGACTTCAGGCGCGGGTAGAGCTCTTCCATCACACGGTCGTACTGCGCGCGGCTGTAGCGCGGGTGCAGGGCGGAGAGCTTAATCGAGATGCCAGGGCCTTCATAAATACCGCGACCGTTGGATGCCTTACCGATGGCGTGGATCGCCTGCTGGTAAGAAACCATGTAGGCCTGCGCGTCGGCGGCGGTCAGGGCCGCTTCGCCGAGCATGTCGTATGAATAGCGGAAACCTTTATCCTCCAGCTTGCGGGCGTTCGCCAGCGCTTCGGCAATGGTTTCCCCGGTGACGAACTGCTCGCCCATCAGGCGCATCGCCATATCCACGCCTTTGCGGATCAGCGGCTCGCCGCTCTTGCCGATGATGCGGTTCAGGGAGCGGGAGAGGTTGGCTTCGTTATGGGTGGAGACCAGCTTGCCGGTAAACAGCAGGCCCCAGGTCGCGGCGTTTACGAACAGCGACGGGCTGCGGCCAATGTGGGAATGCCAGTTACCGTTGCTGATCTTGTCGCGGATCAGCGCGTCGCGGGTGGCTTTATCCGGAATACGCAGCAGCGCTTCCGCCAGGCACATCAGCGCCACGCCTTCCTGTGAGGAAAGGGAGAACTCCTGAAGCAGGCCCTGAACCATCCCGGCGCGGCCGGTGGCGGTCTTCTGGTTACGCAGTTTGTCAGCCAGCTGGTACGCCAGGCTGTGCGCCTGCGCGGCAATGGCTTCCGGCAGGCGAGCCTGCTCCAGCAGCATCGGTACGGCGTCGGTTTCGGCGCGACGGTACGCGCCGGTAATGGCGGCGCGGCTGACGGACTGCGGCAGGATCTGCTCGGCAAATTCGAGGAACGGCTGATGGCTCTCGTCGCCAGCGGCCGGCGCTTCTTCGCTTTCATTGGCGGCACCGGCGAGCAGGGCAGGCAGCTCCGGCAGGCCCTCGTCGCTCTCGAGTCTTTCGAGATAGTTAAAAATCGCCTGCTTAATTAACCAGTGCGGCGTGCGGTCAATGCGGGTTGCTGCGGTCTTAATCCGTTCGCGGGTCGCGTCATCCAGCTTAACCCCCATGGTGGTCATACCCATGCCAAAGCTCCTGTTGTGCTTTCATCGTGTTTGGTCGTTAGCGTGAAATATCCACCATGTTGCAACTTTGTGCAACCGTGTTAAATGTGACCTGGTTTGCAACCCGGGAAATGAATGAATTGTTAACGGATAGTTAGCTGGAAAAACGTGCTGCCTTTGTCCCGGGAAGCCTGTTTTTATGCGGGAGTTAACACTTTTAAAAGGTGCAACCCGTAAAAGCGTGAGCGAGTGCAACCTATAGGAAACTCGTATCAAACCGGGGATGAAATTGATGTAAATGCAGTGTTAAATCGTTTGTCAGCGGAGGGCGCATACGGCAGGATAGCGCGCCTCACCGAAACACAATATACCGTCACCTCGTTCCGGTGATCATATAACAAGGCAACCCGGACGGTTGTCGCTCGACACTTTTGGAGAATTTGAATGGCAATTAGCACACCGATGCTGGTGACATTTCTCGTTTATATTTTTGGCATGATCCTGATAGGGTTTTTGGCGTGGCGTTCAACGAAAAACTTTGACGACTACATCCTGGGCGGACGCAGTTTAGGCCCGATGGTGACCGCACTCTCTGCGGGCGCATCGGACATGAGCGGCTGGCTGCTGATGGGTCTGCCGGGTGCGATTTTTATCTCTGGTATTTCGGAAAGCTGGATTGCCATCGGTCTGACCGTGGGCGCATGGATCAACTGGAAGCTGGTGGCAGGCCGTTTGCGCGTGCACACCGAGGCCAACAATAATGCCCTGACGCTGCCGGACTACTTCACCGGACGCTTTGAGGATAACAGCCGCGTGCTGCGTATTATCTCGGCGGTGGTGATTCTGGTGTTCTTCACCATCTACTGTGCCTCCGGCATCGTGGCCGGTGCGCGTCTGTTCGAAAGCACCTTCGGCATGAGCTACGAAACCGCCCTGTGGGCCGGTGCGGCGGCAACCATTCTGTATACCTTCGTGGGCGGTTTCCTGGCCGTCAGCTGGACAGACACCGTGCAGGCGAGCCTGATGATCTTCGCGCTGATCCTGACCCCGGTGATTGTGATTTTCACCGTTGGCGGCTTTGGCGACTCGCTGGAAGTGATCAAGCAGAAGAGCATCGAAAACGTCGACATGCTGAAAGGGCTGAACTTTGTCGCCATCGTCTCCCTGATGGGCTGGGGTCTGGGCTACTTCGGTCAGCCGCACATTCTGGCGCGCTTTATGGCCGCGGATTCTCACCACACCATCGTCCATGCGCGTCGCATCAGTATGACGTGGATGATTCTGTGCCTGGCGGGCGCGTGTGCGGTCGGCTTCTTCGGGATCGCCTACTTCAGCAATAACCCGGCGCAGGCGGGCGCGGTGAACCAGAACGCCGAACGCGTGTTTATAGAGCTGGCGCAGATTCTGTTTAACCCGTGGATTGCCGGTATTCTGCTCTCCGCTATCCTGGCCGCAGTGATGTCCACCCTGAGCTGCCAGCTGCTGGTCTGCTCCAGTGCGATCACCGAAGACCTCTACAAAGCATTCCTGCGCAAGGGCGCGAGCCAGAAAGAGCTGGTATGGGTAGGGCGCTTTATGGTGCTGCTGGTGGCGCTGATTGCCATCGCGCTGGCGGCCAACCCGGAAAACCGCGTGCTGGGTCTTGTGAGCTACGCGTGGGCGGGCTTCGGTGCGGCATTTGGTCCGGTAGTTCTGTTCTCCGTCATGTGGTCACGTATGACCCGTAACGGCGCGCTGGCGGGAATGATTATCGGTGCGCTGACCGTTATCGTCTGGAAACAGTTCGCGTGGCTGGGCCTGTACGAAATCATCCCGGGCTTCATCTTCGGCAGCATCGGTATCGTGGTCTTCAGCCTGCTGGGTAAAGCGCCGTCTGCCTCCATGCAGAAACGCTTTGCTGAAGCCGACGCGCATTACCACTCCGCACCGCCGTCTAAGCTGCAGCCGGAATAATTCTCCCCTCACCCTAACCCTCTCCCCAAAGGGGAGAGGGAATAAACCTCTCTTGCTAAATTCTGCAATTTACGTTGATATCGCTGTGCTTATAACAATGAGGATAGCGAAGCATGACAATCAAAACAGGGTTAATGGCGGCGGCATTATTGATGCTGGCGGGCTGCAACGCGCCATCGCAACACGCGGCGGTAGAGACCTGCAAAGCGGATAACCAGATGCAGCAAACCACGCTCTATTTCGGCTTAAACCGTCCTGCCGGGGCGCAGATTACCAGCAACGAGTGGCAGCAGTTTGTTGACCAGGACGTGACCCCGCGTTTTCGCGATGGCCTTACGGTATTTGATGCGCGCGGGCAGTGGCTGGGGAACGACGGAAAAGTGGCGCGTGAACCGAGCAAGGCGTTGATGCTTATCCACGGTAAAGATGCGCAGAGCGAGAAGAACATCGAAGCGTTACGCGGGATTTATAAGTCACGCTTCGCGCAGGAGTCGGTGATGCGTGTCGATCAGCCGGTGTGCGTGCAGTTTTAATGAAAACGGCGGGAATTCCCGCCGTTGTTGTTTTGTAGGCCGGGATCGCTGCGCGCCACCCGGCATTGCATCAGAGCACCAACCCTGCAAAGCTCGCCGACAGCAAACTCACCAGCGTCGCGCCGTACACCAGACGCAGCCCGAAACGCGATACCACGTTACCTTGCTGTTCGTTCAGGCCCTTAATCGCCCCGGCCACGATGCCAATGGAGGCGAAGTTAGCGAACGAGACGAGGAAGACGGATAAAATCCCCAGGCCGCGCGGGGACATCTGGTGCGCTATTTTTTGCAGCTCAATCATCGCCACAAATTCATTCGCCACCAGCTTGGTCGCCATAATACTGCCCGCGTGTAAGGCATCGCTCAGCGGAATACCCACCAGCCACGCCAGGGGATAAAATACATAGCCCAGGATCTGCTGGAAGCTCATGCCAAATACGCTGGAGAAGAGGGCGTTAACGGCGCTAATAAGCGCGATAAAGCCAATCAGCATCGCCAGAATAATCATCGCCACTTTAAAACCGGCCAGAATATACTCGCCGAGCATCTCGAAGAAGCTCTGCGATTCATGCAGTTTTTCAAGCTTGATATCCGGCTCCGCTTCCGGGCGCGCCGGGTTGATGACGGAGAGAATAATAAAGGTGCTGAACATGTTCAGAATCAGCGCCGCGACGACAAACTTAGCATCGAGCATGGTCATATACGCCCCGACAATCGACAGGGAGACCGTCGACATGGCCGTAGCCGCCATGGTGAACAGACGACGCGAGGAGAGATCGCCCAGCACGCCTTTGTAGGCAATGAAGTTTTCCGACTGGCCGAGGATCAGCGAGCTCACCGCGTTAAAGGATTCCAGCTTGCCCATACCGTTCAGTTTTGACAGCAGTGTACCGATGACGCGAATAAAAATCGGCAGGATCCGCCAGTGCTGAAGAATACCAATCAGCGCGGAAATAAAAATAATCGGACAAAGTACGCCGAGGAAAATGAACGCCAGCCCTTTTTCTCCCATGCCGCCAAAGACGAAATTGGTGCCTTCGCCGGCAAATTTGAGCAGTGACTCAAAAAATCCCGAGACGTATTTAATCAGGAATAACCCGCTTTCGGCGTGCAGGAAAAAGAACGCCAGGGCAATTTCAATAACAATCAGCTGTAAAACAAAACGAATGCGAATTTTTCGGCGGTCGAAACTTACCAGCCAGGCAAGCGCGAGAATAATGACCAGCGCCAGCAGGAAATGGACAATTTTAAACATAATTTATTTTCACCAGGTGTTTGAGGCGGATATTTAGCCACAGCCCCGAATCAGCGTAAATGGGCATTTTCGTTATAACTTATAAACTTGAACGTTACGTGTGTAACTATTATCAGGCTTTGCGTTTACAACTCGTCATCAAAACACCGCACATTTCGCTTGTGTTTCTTTCTGCCGTAATGATAATCACTATCACAAGAATTTACTTTTCTTTGCATCAGTTGACCGCGATAAACATTTAAGGTGTCGGCATGTTTGTTCCATTTCTCATTATGTTACGTGAAGGGCTCGAAGCCGCCCTTATCGTGAGCCTCATCGCCAGTTATCTGAAGCGAACCCAGCGCGGACGCTGGATTGGCGTCATGTGGATCGGGGTATTCCTTGCCGCGGCGCTCTGCCTGGGCTTAGGTGTCCTCATCAACGAAACCACCGGCGAGTTCCCGCAGAAAGAGCAGGAGCTGTTTGAAGGTATCGTCGCCGTGATTGCGGTGGTGATCCTCACCTGGATGGTGTTCTGGATGCGTAAAGTCTCCCGTAACGTGAAGGTGCAGCTGGAGCAGGCGGTGGATAACGCGCTGCAAAAGGGCAATAACCACGGCTGGGCGCTCATTATGATGGTCTTTTTCGCCGTCGCGCGTGAAGGCCTGGAGTCTGTTTTCTTCCTGCTGGCGGCATTTCAGCAGGATGTGGGGATCTGGCCGCCGCTGGGGGCCATGCTTGGCCTCGCCACGGCCGTGGTGCTCGGTTTCCTGCTCTACTGGGGCGGTATCCGCCTGAACCTGGGCGCGTTCTTCAAGTGGACCAGCCTGTTTATTCTGCTGGTGGCGGCAGGGCTGGCGGCAGGGGCGATTCGCGCCTTCCATGAAGCGGGCCTGTGGAACCACTTCCAGGACGTGGCGTTCGACCTCAGCAACGTTCTCTCCACCCATTCTCTGACCGGCACCCTGCTTGAAGGTATCTTCGGCTATCAGGAAACGCCGAGCGTCAGCGAAGTGGCGATGTACTTTATCTATCTGGTTCCGGCGCTGGTGCTGTTCGCAATGCCGCCGCGTACCGGCACGCAGGCGTCGCGCGTTGCGCCGTAATCTTTGATTTAGTTACAACATACTTATAAAGGGAAGAGTCATGGCAATTCAGTTCCGTCGTAGTGCGTTATGCGCAGGCATTGCCGCGCTGTTCGCTTCTGCATTTTCCGCCTGGGGCGCGGATGTTCCACAGGTTAAAGTCACCGTCAACGACAAGCAGTGTGAGCCGATGACCCTCACGGTGAACAGCGGCAAAACCCAGTTCATTATTCAGAACCACAGCCAGAAGGCGCTGGAGTGGGAGATCCTGAAAGGCGTTCTGGTGGTGGAGGAGCGTGAAAATATCGCTCCTGGCTTCAGCCAGAAGATGACCGCCAACCTGCAGCCGGGCGAGTATGAGATGACCTGCGGCCTGCTGACCAATCCTAAAGGCAAGCTTATCGTCAAAGGTGAAGCGACGGCCGATGCGGCGAAAGGCGCTGCGGTGCTGAGCCTGGGTGACGCGATTACCGCGTATAAAGCCTATGTCACGAAAGAGACGGCGGACCTTGCGACGGCAACCAAAGCCTTTACCGATGCGGTGAAGGCCGGTGACATCGAAAAAGCGAAATCCCTCTATGCGCCAACCCGTCAGCACTACGAGCGCATCGAGCCGATCGCCGAGCTGTTCTCTGACCTTGATGGCAGCATTGACGCCCGTGAAGATGATTTCGAGCAGAAAGCGGCCGATCCGAAATTCACCGGTTTCCACCGTCTGGAGAAAGCCCTGTTCGGCGATAATTCTGCCAAAGGGATGGAGAAGTATGCCGACCAGCTGAACAGCGACGTGCTGGAGCTGCAAAAACGCATCAGCGAGCTGGCCTTCCCGCCGTCAAAAGTAGTGGGCGGTGCGGCCGGTCTGATTGAAGAAGTGGCCGCGAGCAAAATCAGCGGCGAAGAAGATCGCTACAGCCATACCGACCTGTGGGACTTCCAGGCCAACGTCGACGGCGCGCAGAAAATTGTTAACCTGCTGCGTCCTCAGCTGCAGAAAGATAACGGCGAACTGCTGGCCAAGGTGGATGCCAACTTCAAAAAAGTCGACACCATCCTGGCGAAATACCGCACCAAAGACGGATTTGAGACCTACGACAAGCTGACCGATGCCGACCGCAACGCGCTGAAAGGCCCGATTACCGCCCTGGCGGAAGATCTCTCCCTGCTGCGTGGCGTACTGGGTCTGGACTAAGCACGATGAATAAGCATAACGAGAGCGACGTGGTTGAGCCTTCCCGTCGTCGGTTGTTAAAAGGGGTAGGGGCGCTGGGGGGCGCCCTTGCGCTGGCCGGCGGCTGTCCTGTAGCGCACGCGGCGAAACCGCAAAGCGCGCCCGGCACGCTGTCACCTAATGCCCGCATGGAGACGCAGCCGTTTTATGGCGAGCACCAGGCCGGTATCCTGACGCCGCAGCAGGCGTCGATGATGCTGGTGGCCTTTGATTCGCTGGCCAGCGATAAAGCCGATCTGGAACGCCTGTTCCGCCTGCTGACGACGCGCATCGCGTTTCTCACCGCGGGCGGACCGGCGCCCAATACGCCGAACCCGCGTCTGCCGCCGATGGACTCCGGCATTCTGGGGCCGTTTATCGCCCCGGATAACCTGACCATTACCGTTTCGCTGGGAGAGTCGCTGTTTGACGCGCGCTATGGGCTGGCAAAACAGAAGCCGAAAGCGCTGCAAAAAATGACCCGTTTCCCGAATGATTCCCTGGATGCCGCCCTTTGTCACGGCGACCTGCTCCTGCAGATCTGCGCCAATACCCAGGACACGGTGATCCACGCCCTGCGCGACATCATCAAGCACACGCCGGATCTGCTGAGCGTGCGCTGGAAGCGGGAAGGGTTTATCTCGGACCACGCCGCCCGCAGCAAAGGGAAAGAGACCCCGGTGAACCTGCTGGGCTTTAAGGACGGCACGGCCAACCCGGACAGCCACGATGGCGCGCTCATGAAGGAGGTGGTGTGGGTCACTGCGGACCAGAATGAACCGACATGGGCGGTCGGGGGAAGCTATCAGGCGGTGCGGATTATTCAGTTCCACGTGGAGTTCTGGGACCGCACGCCGCTCAAAGAGCAGCAGACGATCTTCGGTCGTGATAAGCAAAGCGGGGCACCGCTCGGTATGAAGAACGAGCATGACGTGCCCGACTACGCCCGCGATCCGAATGGCGACGTGATTGCGCTGGACAGCCATATTCGTCTGGCCAATCCGCGCACCAAAGAGACGCAGTCGAGCCTGATGATGCGTCGGGGATACAGCTACTCGCTGGGCGTCACCAATTCCGGTCAGCTCGATATGGGGCTGCTGTTCGTCTGCTATCAGCACGATCTGGAAAAGGGCTTCCTCACCGTGCAGAAGCGGCTCAACGGCGAAGCGCTGGAAGAGTACATTAAACCCATCGGCGGCGGCTATTTCTTTGCCCTGCCGGGCGTGCGCGACAGCAACGCGTATCTTGCTCAAGGTCTTATTGAGGCCTGATAATTGTCCCTGCGACGATTCGCAGGGGCATTATTTTTTCATATGACTATCTTACTGTTATATTTCTGTAATATTTCTATATGAGACTGATTTCAACTGTAGGGACAGTCTTAAAAGTTGCATTCAGGTAAAATAAATGTTGCATTTATGATAACTCCTGATGTACTTAAGATAAGACAGCGGTAGTTCCCGGCAGTGATGCTGAATCACTATGGAGATCGCGAATGGTTGCGTCCTGTACTGGACAAGGTAAACATAACAACCGCAGCACCCGGCGCGGAGGCTCAGACTCCGGCAGCGATTTCCTCACCACTAAATTTTCCCCCCTCCCTCAAGAATCTGATTCGACCGACGTGCAGAACAGTGCGCGTAGCTGTTCCGTATCGTCATCCGATAGTGCAAGCAATGGCTTACAAGGAAGCCAACCCTCTGATGTTCGTGCGCATAATCGTGCCGACGCTGGCGCGTGTGATGAATACCAACAACTCAAGGTGCTATCCATGGGAAGACAAAAAGCAGTGATCAAAGCTCGTCGCGAAGCAAAACGTGTGCTGAGACGGGATTCACGTAGCCATAAACAGCGTGAAGAAGAATCGGTCACCTCGCTTGTGCAGATGAGTGGCGTAGAAGCAATTGGCATGGCCCGTGACAGCCGTGATAATTCTCCAATTGTGGCGCGCAATGAGGCTCAGGCGCACTACCTGAATGCTATCGAGAGTAAACAGCTCATCTTTGCAACCGGTGAAGCCGGATGCGGGAAAACCTGGATTAGTGCAGCCAAAGCGGCGGAAGCGCTGATCCATAAGGACGTGGAGAGAATCATTGTTACCCGTCCGGTACTGCAGGCCGATGAAGATCTCGGCTTCTTGCCCGGTGATATTTCGGAGAAGTTTGCCCCGTACTTCAGGCCCGTCTATGACGTGCTGGTGAAGCGGCTGGGTGCATCCTTTATGCAGTACTGCCTGCGGCCAGAGATTGGCAAGGTGGAAATCGCGCCGTTCGCCTATATGCGCGGACGTACATTTGAAAATGCGGTCGTCATTCTTGACGAGGCTCAGAACGTGACCGCTGCGCAAATGAAGATGTTTTTAACGCGCCTCGGGGAGAACGTGACGGTTATCGTTAACGGCGATATTACCCAGTGTGACCTGCCATCCGGCGTGAAATCCGGACTGAGCGACGCCATGTCACGTTTTGAGGAAGATGAGATGATTGGGGTGGTACGCTTCACCAAAGATGACTGCGTGCGCTCGGCGCTCTGCCAGCGCACGCTACAAGCGTATTACTGAGTTTGCTGTTGCGTTCAAGGCCCGGGAAACCGGGCTTTGTTTTTTGTGCATTTTATTCCCTCTCCCTTGGGGAGAGGGTTAGGGTGAGGGGCTCAGGCCGCATCGAGTTGCATATAGCACCGGGGGGATTGACTCGCTTCGCTCGCCCTGCGGGCAGCCTGTTCGCTTCGCTCTAAGTCTGTCCAACTGGCTGTCGCCAGTTGTCGAACCCCGGTCGGGGATTCTCATCCCCCCAGAGGTGTGCAACATGCAAAAAAAGCCCGCATTTTCATGCGAGCTCTTCTTTAAATATAGCGGTGAGGGGGGATTGACTCGCTTCGCTCGCCCTGCGGGCAGCCTGTTCGCTTCGCTCTCAGTCTGTCCAACTGGCTGTCGCCAGTTGTCGAACCCCAGTCGGGGATTCTCATCCCCCCAGAGGTGTGCAACATGCAAAAAAAAGCCCGCATTTTCATGCGAGCTCTTCTTTAAATATGGCGGTGAGGGGGGGATTCGAACCCCCGATACGTTGCCGTATACACACTTTCCAGGCGTGCTCCTTCAGCCACTCGGACACCTCACCATATTGTTTTGCTGCCTGACCGCTTGGGGGGCAACGGGGTGCTACTATAGGGAGTTGCGCTGACACGGTCAAGCAGATTTTCAGCTTTAGTGCCTGTTCGGTTAAGCAATAATCAGCTCCACGGTTTTTACGCCGCGGAGCTGGGGATTAACGCTGTGAATCGAGCACTTCGCTGTTTTTAACCACTTCCTGTGCTTTGCTATAGCTTTCGATCAGCAGCTGGTATGCCGGGAAGATATGGGTGTACACCTCCGCCCACTCCGCCGCATCTTCACGGTTCCATGTACGTTGGATCTCAGAGGCCACCGCCGCCGTATCCATCGGTACCACGCCCGCCTGTACAACGCGCGCCAGCGTGATCTCCTGCGCCATTTTGCTGTAGGTGCCGGAGGCATCGATCACCGCAAACACTTTATACCCGTCCGCCACCGCGCTGATGGACGGGAAGGCCATGCAGACGCTGGTAATGGTGCCCGCGATAATCAACGTCTTGCGCCCGGTGGCTTTTACCGCCGCCACGAACTCAGGGTTATCCCAGGCGTTGATTTCGCCTTTACGGGCAACATATTGCGCATGCGGCGCGTTGGCGTGGATCTCAGGAATAAGCGGTCCGTTTGGTCCCTGCGGGACGGACGCGGTGGTGATCACCGGGATCTTCGCAAGCGTTGCGATTTTTGCCAGCGCTGCCGCACGGGCACGCAGTTCCGGCATGGGCATATCCCCAACGGTCTGGAACAGACCGCTCTGGTGATCGATAAGCAACATCACCGCATCGTTTACATCGATGGCCGGACGGGTGCCGTTAAAATTCGCAGGTGTAGACATCTTCCTCTCCTTTATTATGTTCAGATCTGGCCGAAGCGGCCGGAATTGAAATCACGAATGGCTTCGTTGATTTCGGCTTTACTGTTCATCACAAACGGGCCATAGCCCACGATCGGTTCATTCAGCGGCTCGCCGGCCATCAGCAGCACTTTTGCGTCGCTGTTCGCTTCAAGGTGCAGTTTGTCGCCTTCCTGACTTAACACGACCAGCTGGGCTTCACCCGCCTGAGCGGTACCGTTTACCGTGATGCTGCCTTCAAGCACGACCAGCGCCGTGCTCCAGCCTTCCGGCTGAGCGAGCGTCAGATGGCTTCCCTGGTTCAGCGCGATGTCCCAGACGTTGAGCGGCGAGAAGGTGTGCGCCGGGCCGGTCACCGTGTCGTAGCGACCGGCAATAACCCGCAGCGTTCCACCGCCGTCAGGCAGCGTCACCACCGGGATGTCGGCTTTCGTGATGCTCTGGTAGCCCGGTGCGGCCATCTTGTCTTTCGCCGGCAGGTTGACCCAAAGCTGCATCATTTTCAGTTCTCCACCTTTCTGCGAGAACGCGCTGGAGTGGAACTCCTCGTGCAAAATGCCTGCGCCTGTGGTCATCCACTGCACGTCGCCGGGGCCAATCACACCACCTTCCCCCGTGGAGTCGCGATGCTCCACTTCACCGGCATAGACGATAGTGACCGTCTCAAAACCCCGGTGAGGATGTTGACCCACGCCGCGTTTCGCGCCGTCTGCCGGAAAGGTGTATGGACCCGCGTAGTCCAGCAACAGGAACGGGCTGAGAGGCTCGCCGTGCGTCTGATAAGAGAACATTGAGCGGACCGGGAAACCGTCGCCTACCCAGTGCTGACGAGGAGCGGTATAAACGCCAGTGATGTTTTTCATGATTAACTCCTGATGTTCTGTTGATGTAATTAGCTTATATTCAGGGTTAATATCCCGGTAGATAGTGAAAATGGCATTCACTGTTCTGAAAATAGAACGATGAGGATTTATGCAGGATCTCAATGACTTCGTCTGGTTTGTGAAGGTTGTGGACTACGGTGGCTTTGCGGCGGCGGGAAGAGCGCTTGATTTACCGAAGTCCAGGCTAAGCCGCCGGATTGCGCAGCTGGAAGAGCGGCTTGGCGTACGGTTGATACAGCGCACTACGCGGCAGTTTACGGTGACGGAAGTGGGGCAGACTTTCTATCAGCACTGTAAGGCAATGCTGGTAGAAGCAGAAGCGGCAGAAGAGGCCGTTGCTGCGCTGCAGGCTGAGCCGCGCGGCGTAGTCAGGATCACCTGTCCCGTCACGTTACTGCACGTCCACGTGGGACCGATGCTGGCGCGGTTTATGGCGCGCTACCCCGGGATTAATCTCCAGCTTGAGGCCACCAATCGTCGGGTCGATCTTGTTGGCGAAGGTATTGATGTGGCTATCCGCGTGCGTCCGCGTCCGTTTGATGACAGCGATCTGGTGTTAAGGGTGCTGGCTGACAGGGGGCATTGCCTGGTGGCGAGTCCGCAGCTGATTGAACGTATGGGTAAACCGCTAATGCCTTCCGAGCTCAGTGAATGGCCGGGATTAAGTATGGGAGCCGGTAAACAGGTGCATAAATGGGAACTCAGTGGTCCAGAGGGGGCGAAAGCGGAGATCCACTACTCACCGCGCTTTATTACCACCGACATGCTGGCATTGCGGGAAGCGGCGATGGCGGGCGTGGGCGTTGTGCAGTTGCCGATATTGATGGTAAAGGATCAGCTTGCGTCAGGGGAACTGGTACGGGTGCTGGACGCGTGGGAACCGCGACGGGAAGTGATTCACGCCGTTTATCCATCCAGACGAGGTTTGCTGCCGTCCGTCAGGACGCTGGTGGATTTTCTGACCGAAGAGTACGCGAAGATGGTGGAGGAGTAGCTTTTTGTAGGTCGGGTAAGCGCAGCGCCACCCGACATAAAGAGCGCAGCGAGGCTCAAGGTTCGAATCCCCTGGTGCGACCCAAAAGAAAAAAGCCCGTACTTTCGTACGAGCTCTCATCTCGAATATGGCGGTGAGGGGGGGATTCGAACCCCCGATACGTTGCCGTATACACACTTTCCAGGCGTGCTCCTTCAGCCACTCGGACACCTCACCATATTGTCATCCCGTTGTTGGCGGGACGGGCGCTAATGTAAGGAAAAGCCGAACTGCCGTCAACTCACTTTTTCAGTAATTTAGCGCGTTTAGACAAACTTCAGGCAACATGATTCTTAAATGTGCTGAAAGCGTCTTTTTTATCAACAACACAGCCGTGCAATAAATTTGTTATGCTGGCAGCCTCGTTAAAAAACAAAATAAATCAGCGCAATAAAAGGCAGGATTGACTATGGATATACTTTTCTATCACCCCACGTTTGATACAGCCTACTGGATTGACGCACTTTCGGCGGCATTACCCGGCGCACGCGTTCGCGAGTGGAAGCGCGGTGATAACGAACATGCCGACTATGCGCTGGTCTGGCATCCGCCGGTCGAAATGCTTCAGGGCCGTAAACTGAAGGCCGTTTTTGCCCTTGGGGCGGGCGTGGATTCCATTCTGAGCAAGCTCAAAGCACACCCTGAAATGCTGCCAGAAAATATCCCGCTATTCCGCCTCGAAGATACCGGAATGGGCCAGCAGATGCAGGAATATGCCGTCAGCCAGGTGCTGCACTGGTTCCGCCGCTTTGATGACTATCAGGCATTCAAACAGCAGGCCCGCTGGGAGCCTCTGCCGGATTACCGTCGCGAAGACTTTACCATTGGCATTCTCGGAGCGGGCGTGCTGGGCTCAAAGGTGGCTGAAGCGCTCGCCCCGTGGGGCTTTCCGCTGCGCTGCTGGAGCCGCAGCCGCAAAAATTATCCGGGCGTAGAGAGTTTTGCCGGCACGGATGAACTCCCGGCCTTTCTGAACGGCACGCGCGTGCTCATCAACCTGCTGCCCAATACGTCGGAAACGGTTGGGATCATCAATGAAGCGTTGCTCAACCAGTTAGCCGATGAGAGCTACCTGATGAACCTGGCGCGCGGGGTGCATCTGGTCGAGTCCGATCTGCTGAAGGCGCTGGACAGCGGAAAGCTTAAAGGCGCGATGCTGGATGTCTATAGCCGTGAGCCGCTGCCCGCGGAAAGCCCGCTGTGGGCACATCCGCGCGTGTCGATGACCCCGCACGTGGCCGCCGTGACGCGTCCGGCAGAAGCGGTGGCGTACATATCCCATACCATCAGTGAAATGGAAAAGGGTAACGCGGTCACCGGCAAGGTCGACAGACAGCGCGGCTACTGAGAGAAACCCGGCGTTCGCCGGGTTTTTGCTAATATTCGCCGCTGATAACTGCTATCCTTTGGAAAAACCGCAGAGGAGAGAGAGATGTATCCCGTTGACCTGCATATGCACACCGTCGCCAGTACCCACGCGTATAGCAACCTCCATGATTATATCGCCCAGGCGAAGCTTAAGGGTATTAAGCTGTTCGCGATCACCGATCATGGCCCGGACATGGCGGATGCGCCGCACTACTGGCATTTTGTGAATATGCGGATCTGGCCACGTCTGGTGGACGGCATTGGGATACTGCGCGGCATTGAGGCGAACATCAAAAATACCGACGGTGAAATCGACTGCACCGGCCCGATGCTGACGTCTCTGGATCTTATCCTCGCCGGTTTCCACGAGCCGGTTTTCCCGCCTCAGGATAAAGAGACCAACACCGCGGCGATGATTGCCACCATTGCCAGCGGCAATGTGCACATTATCAGCCACCCCGGCAACCCGAGGTACCCGATTGATATTCAGGCTGTCGCGCAGGCGGCAGCGAAGCACCGCGTGGCGCTGGAGATTAATAACTCCTCCTTTGTTCACTCGCGTAAGGGAAGTGAAGCCAACTGTCGCGCCGTGGCGGCCGCCGTGCGTGATGCGGGTGGCATGGTGGCGCTGGGTTCGGATTCCCATACCGCCTTCACGCTGGGCGATTTCAGCGAGTGCCTGAAGGTGCTGAATGACGTTAACTTCCCGGAAGCGCAAATCCTGAACGTGACCCCACGCCGCATGCTCGATTTCCTTGAGTCCCGCGGAATGGAGCCGATTGCCGAATTTGCCGATCTTTAATTGTGTAATGGAATAAAAAAATGAATGAGTTTTCCATCCTTTGCCGCGTGCTGGGTACGCTCTATTATCGCCAGCCGCAAGACCCGCTGTTAGTTCCGCTCTTCACGTTAATTCGTGAAGGTAAGCTGGCGCAGAACTGGCCGTTGGAACAGGATGATTTACTGGAACGTCTGCAAAAAAGCTGCGATATGCAGCAGATCGCGACGGATTACAATGCGCTTTTCATTGGCGATGAGTGCCGCGTTTCGCCATACCGTTCAGCCTGGCAGGAAGGGGCGACGGAAGCGGAAGTCCGTGCTTTCCTCTCCACGCGCGGTATGCCGCTGAGCGATACGCCAGCCGATCATATCGGTACGCTGCTGCTTGCTGCCTCCTGGCTCGAAGACAACGCCGGGGATGATGAGAACGAAGCTATCGAAACGCTGTTCGAAACGTACCTGCTGCCGTGGGTCGGCACATTCCTGGGTAAAGTCGAAGCGCATGCCACCTCGCCGTTCTGGAGAACGCTGGCACCGCTGACCCGCGACGCGATCGCGGCGATGTGGGATGAGCTGGAAGAAGAGAACGAAGAGTGATTTAGATCACATAATTTCTGCAACTCTGCATTTCAATTTGCACGTAATGTGCTTCTGATCGCATTTCTATGGTGCGCTTCTGCTAAGATGCGCGCCATGAACATATTACTTTGTATCGCAATAACGACGGGCATTCTCTCCGGACTCTGGGGATGGGTGGCCGTGTCTCTTGGATTGCTCAGCTGGGCCGGATTCCTTGGCTGTACGGCCTATTTCGCCTGCCCGCAGGGGGGCATCAAAGGGCTCTTCATCTCTGGCTGCACGCTGATGAGCGGTGTTATCTGGGCGCTGGTGATCGTGAAAGGCAGCGCGCTGGCGCCGCATCTGGAGATGCTGGGATACGTCATGACGGGCGTTGTTGCTTTCCTGATGTGCATTCAGGCTAAGCATCTGCTGCTTTCGTTTGTGCCGGGAACCTTTATGGGAGCGTGCGCGACCTTTGCAGGGCAGGGTGACTGGAAGCTGGTGGTCCCTTCCCTGGCGCTGGGTTTGCTGTTTGGCTATGCGATGAAAAACAGCGGTCTTTGGCTGGCGTCGCGACGGGAAAAAGCGCAAAACATCACGGCGGTGAGCGAATAAAAAAAGGCGAGATAATCATCTCGCCTTTTTTATGCGCTTCCTGTCAGGATTCCGGAGGGACTGACATATCGCGGTATTTCACCAGTATCGGGTTCTGCACGTCTGCTTTGTTTTGCAGATCCCACAGCCCGCGGTCTATACCGTCGTTGATTAAGTAGATCACGCCGGTTTCAATGGCTGACATCAGACACATCATGACCGGCTCGTTAGAGGTATAGCCGATTTCACCTTCCAGCAAACGCTGGTAATCGATGAAGCGGAATACCCCAGCCTGAACTTCATAAGACAGAATCGTTTTGCTGGTGTTCACCGAAGAGAGCACTTCGCCCGTACTGACGTTAACCACACGCAGGTTAACGGCGATTTGGTCGAGCTGATACTGGGTATCCGCACCGATACCGAAGTACCGCGCGCCCGCACCACCCGATTTAACGTTACTTTCGTAGCCAATAATCGATCCTTCAATCATCACGTTCGCTGCCGCCAGAGATTCCAGAGGCGTGCGGTTATTGGCCGCGACGGTGCCATTTTCCTGTGCGGCACGAATGATTTTCCGTTCATTCAACAGGTTTTGTAGCCCCTGACGTTCCAGCGGAATAAACCAGTGCGAATCCTTGAGCGCGGTAACCAGCATCGCGGTAGCGCTTTGCGGCACGGCCGTGGAGAAGTTACTTGCCGGGTAAGGTTTGAATTGCCCGGTTTCATCCTGAATATTGTATACGGAGACAAATATTTTCCCCGTTGGAGCAGGTAAATGCGTTAAATCACGATAACTCTGGGCCCGAGGCATTAATGTAGGTTTTGCAGCTTCTTTAGGTGGAGCAGTTAAACAACCGCTCAATAAGCACACTGCAACAAATATCAGGAAGCGCTGCATGATCGTTGTCCTTATTTAGCTATTGTTTAAAAGTCAGTTGAATTACTTTGAAGACCGGAAACCTGAATGGTGGAAACCCTTCCGGTTTTACGATCGGTTACGTTCAGCTGAAGCTGTCCATCGGTGTTGGCGATATCAACGATAAAATCGTTGGTCACCATCCGGCCGGGTTTACCGGTATTAATATTGGTCAATAACCCGCCTAAAATCTGCGACTGGATAGCCTGAGTGAAGTTGTCCAGGGCGGATGGGGTATCAATGCTAAAATCCTTTAAGCTTGGATCCTTATAGGAGTTTTGCGCCTGGGCTTCGTTCAGCAGAAACGCACCGTTGTTAGGGTTACCGCCAAAGTTAGGGTTACGGAACTGAAACGTCATGTTTCCGGCCCAGCTTATGGGTGTGATCAGCATTATCGAAACAACTGCATATGCAATACGCATGACAGCCTCCGCATATCGGTTCGCTAGAACTCGTCTTTTGCTAAATCGCCGGTGCTTAATAGGGCTTTATCTATTTGCAGGCGATTAATAGCGTCTTCTGATTGTGCCAGTGCTAAGGCTACGTTTTTATCGAAGTCCATTTTTGTGGGGAATAAAAACGTTTGATAAATAACGGACTGATTAGCCGTTATTGTTATCCAACTTCCCCATCGTGCACTGGGCCGCTCGTTGATTGTTATATTTCCGGTATAAGTACTGTCCCATTTGTCACTAAAGGCTCGGTAAAAACTGTGCCCGACCGATGAGACTGTGTGGTCTGTTAACAATCCGGGAACTTCGACCTCGACGGCCTTCAGATTCCCTGCAGCGAGCAGGAAACTCGCTGCGGCGATCCAACTCAACGTGCGTTTCATGTGATTAACGCCTGAGGTTATCGTTAGCCCACGAAACCGCCTGAGTTCGGTTTTTCACAGCTATCTTTTTGAAAAGATTATAAAGGTGCGTCTTTACCGTATTTTCGCTGATAAATAACGAACGGGCGATTTCAATATTTGAAGCACCAATGCGTAACTTATTCAGGATCTCTTTCTCACGGTGCGTGAGCAGTGCTGACTCTGAGCTGTTATAGCGATAATTTCCGGAGTGCGTAATGAGGTAGCTTGCAAGCTTTTGCGAAAAATAACACTCTCCGCGCAATATACCCTGCAGGCCCTCAACCACCCGGTCTTCTTCTTCCGTGACGTAGAACACGCCATTGATATGCGGCCAGCTTTCAATATCTCTGAAGGGATATTCGTCAGGGGTATTCAACAATAGCACGCGGATATTATTGTTTTTCCTGCTTAAAATATCCTGCCAGTAATGGATAAGCTTTTTATCAGCTTCCATCATATCGAACAGAATGATGCTGCCAGGAGCAATATCATCAAAAGAACGTTGAATATTATGCAATTTCCCGTTCAGTGATAAAGATTGCTTTAAATGTTGTAATAACGCTGTCGCTTGCAAAGAAGGTTTTGTGATCAACAGTAATGTATGACCATGTAAACTATGGACTTCATTATACATGATGAAACCCCACTTTTTTAGGCATCTGGCAGCTGTCCTCCTGTTTATTAGAGGACACCAGAAGTACTGACAGATGTTGCACTGCTGTGTGTAGAATCAGACCATAACCTCCACAGGGAGGTAAATATAAAACCAATTTCGTACATCTAATTTCAATCTAGCTTTTACGAAGTTTAAAGCAAGTGTTAAACATGTAACTGAATGTAAAAATCAATATTAATTTGTGAAATTCGGTTGTTTGTAATGGCAACAAATGATGAGAAAGTTGTACACCTAAATAGAGGTGCACAGATTTTAAAAATCATACAAATATTTTTAATGGTTTGATTTTTAATGTTATTTTTTATTTTTGTAAAGCGATAGTTAAGTATGAGTTTCAGATGATTTCTAAGCCCACGAATGAGCGACTTTCTGGCTTAAGAAAAGAGGCTCCGTGTCACGCGGTAAAAAAAATGTTCTCCTGCCGTTACGTTTAAACAACCCGGGAGGAAGCGTGGACAGCCTTCGCCTCGTTGTACAACCTTCTCGCAACACACCTTTAATAAAAAATATAAGCTGGCCTGATTAAAGTGGTTTTTGATGTAAATTACGACTTTGTGATGAGCCGATAAATAAAAATAAGCCGCGCGGGTGAGATATTTAAAATGTTTCAGCGGACATACTCTTCACCGTAACGACGCGTTAACACAATACGAGTCGTTTAAACATGGAGTGATTAAATAGCCAGGTCCAGGGTGACAACATGAAAAACGCATCGTTAATTATGATGTTTACATTATTGGGTGCGCCTGGATTTGTAGCCGCAGCGAATTCAGATTTGGCAAATTCTGAATATAACTTTGCGGTTAACGAATTAAGTCTTTCATCACTAAATCAGGCAGCCATTATTGGTCAACAGGGTGTTTTCAATGACGCTCAGGTTCGCCAGGAGGGTTCAAAACTCTTGTCCATTGTTTCCCAGGATGGGGCAGGTAACAGAGCGAGAGTTGATCAATCAGGGGGTTACAATATTGCCTGGATCGATCAAAGCGGTAACGCGAATGATGCAGGTATTACGCAAGATGGATACGGTAATAGCGCGAAAATTATCCAGAAAGGGTCGGGTAATAGAGCAAATATTACGCAGTACGGTACGCAGAAAACCGCAGTTGTAGTGCAGAAACAGTCGCAAATGGCGATTAACGTTATTCAACATTAGCGCCTTCGCGACGACTTTAATCAATCCGATGGGGGTTTACCATGAAATTTCTCAAAGTGGCAGCGCTTGCAGCAATCGTAGTTTCTGGTAGTGCTATGGCGGGTTCTATTAATCAGGGCGGCTGGGGTCATGGACATGGTCATGGCGGATACAGTGGCCCAAATTCAACCCTGAATATTTATCAGGACGGTGGCGGTAACTCCGCGGTTGCTCTGCAGACAGACGCCAGAAATTCTGTGCTGAATATTTCCCAGAAAGGTGGCGGTAACGGCGCTGACGTTGGTCAGGGTTCTGATGACAGTAAAATCAACCTGAGCCAGAAAGGTTTTGGCAACAGTGCAACACTTGATCAGTGGAACAGTAAAAAATCTGTTATGAACGTTAGCCAGTCCGGCGGCTTTAACGGTGCCCTCGTAGACCAGACTGCTTCTAACTCTACTGTCAACGTTACCCAAATCGGCTTTGGTAACCACGCGACAGCTCATCAGTACTGATACTGAAATCTGTGCTACAAAAAAACAGGGCTGATGCCCTGTTTTTTTCGGGAGTTCATCATGAATACCTTAATTCTACTCGCCGCCCTTTCCAGCCAGATAACCTTCAAAACGTCGCAGCAGGAAAATATGACCACCATTATCCCACAGGTCACTCTGGCGCAGCCGTGTGATTGTCAGGTTCAGATTGTTTCTCTGCGGGAAGGGCAGGGGGGACAAAGTTCTTCCCGGCAGCAAAACAAACTTTTTATACCCGCTAATCAGACGATTGATTTAATGCGCCTGAGTTTAAATATAAGCGCGGGAGACACGGTAAAAATCGTTGTCACCGTTTCAGATGGAAAATCGCTTCATTTATCACAACAGTGGTCGCCAGCGGGAAGTTCGATCTAAATATTCATGAAATCAATGTATTGCGAATATGGCGGGTCTTCGCCGTTGAGCTATGCTGATATCAGGGACCAGGTCATTATGTTCCTTAACGTGAGACTTCGTTTGTCATAATGAAGTGCGTTTACCCCTCAAGGACGATTTTCATTGAGGAGTACCTATAATGAACCACTCTTTCGCTCGACTCGTGACGGGTCTGGGCCTGATCGTTGCTGTTTTTAGCCTCCCGGTTTATTGTGCCACCGTTGTGAATGGTGGCATCATTCATTTTCGCGGTGCCATTGTCGCCGACCCCTGTGAAGTCGCTCCCCAGAAGCAACAGATTGCAATATCATGTCCAAATAATAACCGTATGCAAACGCGTATGGTCAGCTATGAAGAGGCGCTCAACGGGAAAGTGAGCGACTCAAACCTGGCAACGCTCAATATGAAATACCTTAATCCTGAAAAAACGCTCGCGGTTGTCGAAATCCAGTATCGCTAGTGCGCGCTCGCGCGCCCTGCGGTGGAAGAGGATTTTTTCTGATAGTTTTTTCTCCCGGTCTCCTCTGCGATACACTTAAGATAAAGGCGGGTTGCAGAGGGGCTTTATGAAACCGCAAATTGAAGTTATTCATGGTGATATTACGACCATGCACGTCGACGTCATCGTAAATGCAGCCAATCCCTCCCTGATGGGGGGAGGCGGTGTGGACGGGGCTATCCACCGGGCTGCCGGACCGCAGCTGCTGGAAGCCTGCAAAACCGTGCGGCAACAGCAGGGTGAATGTCCTCCCGGCCATGCGGTGATTACGCTTGCGGGCGATCTGCCTGCCAGAGCGGTGATTCACGCCGTAGGGCCGGTCTGGCATGGCGGGGACCAGCACGAAGCGAGTATTCTGGAAGAGGCTTACCGGAACTGTCTGCGACTGGCCGCCGACAACGGCTATAAAACGATGGCGTTTCCGGCCATCAGCACCGGCGTGTATGGCTATCCTAAGGCTGCTGCCGCCACGATCGCCGTCGAAACCGTTTACCGCTATCTGTCGTTAAAACCGCTGCCAGAGAAGGTGATTTTTGTCTGTTTTGACGAGGACACCACGCATCTTTATCAGCGGCTTCTGACTCAGCGAAGACAAGAGCTGGAAAGCTGAAACAAGCGCGGCGCATCGGGTGCGCCGCGTGGTTTATGAGGCTTTTGCCTGCGGTTTACCTGAAAAGAGGAAACGCAGGAGCGGGATCCGCAGATGGATTTCGTAGAGTACGATCGCCACCCCGACAACAAACACCAGACCGGTAAAGAAGCCCAGCGTGTTGGAGGCGATATGCGGGGTGATGTAAGCCCCGAAGAAAAGCGTCAACGGGTGATGCACCAGATAGATAAAGAGTGACGCATTAACGAAGTAGGTCACGCGGCTGGACTTAAAGTTCAGCAGGCGGTGGCCGAGCGCGAATACCACATTCACCATCCACAGCCCGAGCAGCATAGTGATCACGCTTTCCGTTTCATACATCCAGGCATCGCCGCTGCCGTAGCGCTGGTTCAGGAGATAGGCCGCGAACGCGAGGCTTGCTCCCAGCGCGCACCACGGTGATGGGGTGACAAACAGCGATTTAAGCTTCGGATAAATAAAGGCCAGCGCGCCGATTAAAAAGAACGGAATGTAGAACAGGGACTGCATCACCACAAAATTAAATAACCCGTCGCTCAAAATCGGCGGGTAGACGATAAGCAGCGTTCGGCGCACGGCGGCATAGGCAATCCCCAACAGCAAGAAGAGCACTGACAGTTTGCCCATCGTAACGTTGGCGAAGAAGGCGTCGGCTTTTGTACTCAGATGGCGGCGCAGGCGGCTGAAAATCAACAGACTCACCGTGGTGAGCACCACCAGGACCAGCAGGAACCACAGGTGAGACACCAGCTCCCATACCAGCGTATTGTACTTTTCATACAGCGACAGATTCGGCCAGTTCTCCGCCTTGCCCTTCACGTACTGCAACATAATGAACTGGGGCAGCGTCAGCAGCGGTATTGCGGTCAGCATGGGGATCCCCACGCGTTCTACGCGCACTTTCCACCAGCGCTTGAGCGGGTATCGCAGAAACAGCATGTAGGAGAAATAGCCGGATATGACGAAAAACACCTGCATACGGAAGGCGTGAATAAAGTCATTAAACAGCGTCAGCCACCAGGAGGGCATCTGGCTATTCACGTGCCAGGTGTGGCTGGAGTAAATCAGTGAAATGTGAAAGGGGATCCCCAATAGCATCAGCCAGGCCCGGATCGAGTCGAGGAAATATTCACGTTCTGTTGGTGTTGTGCTCATATAACGTTGTGCATTCTCAGACTTTTCGTCTTATCCCTAAGACTCATAATGGTTACATTCGAAGGCAACCCTACACCAAGACCGACACCCTGTCTCCAGGATAAGCACGCAAAGTGAATAGCGGGTTCTTTCATTTGCTTAATCCCTGAGCCAGCAGCTGAACAAAGCAGTGATAATGTTGTCGGATTGCCTGAGTTTCCATTAAAATGGATCGGATCGATATAAGCACACAAAGGGGGAAGTGCTTACTTATTATGAAACATAAACCACAGATGATGAAAATGCGTTGGTTGGGTGCTGCAGTGGTGTTATCACTGTATACCTCATCGGCACTGGCCTTTAACATCGACGATGTCGCAAAACAGGCAAAATCGATGGCAGGCAAGAGCTACGAAGCGCCGAAAAGTAACTTGCCCTCCGTTTTCCGCGACATGAAGTATGCGGACTATCAGCAGATCCAGTTCAATCACGATAAAGCGTACTGGAGCAATATTAAAACCCCGTTCAAGCTTGAATTTTATCATCAGGGTATGTACTTCGACACGCCTGTTGCCATCAATGAAGTGACGGCAACCGCGGTACGTAAGATCAAGTACAGCCCGGATTACTTCAATTTTGGCAATGTGCAACATGATAAAGATACGGTGAAAGACCTGGGCTTCGCAGGCTTTAAGGTGCTTTACCCGATCAACAGCAAAGATAAAAACGACGAAATCGTCAGCATGCTGGGCGCCAGCTATTTCCGCGTTATCGGCGCGGGGCAGGTGTACGGGCTTTCTGCGCGTGGTTTGGCTATTGATACCGCGCTGCCATCAGGTGAAGAGTTCCCACGTTTCCGTGAGTTCTGGATTGAACGTCCAAAACCAACGGATAAGCGTCTGACTATTTATGCGCTGCTGGATTCCCCGCGCGCGACCGGTGCCTATCGCTTTGTGATCATGCCGGGTCGTGACACGGTGGTTGACGTGCAGTCTAAGGTTTACCTGCGTGATAAAGTGGGCAAACTGGGCGTTGCGCCGCTGACCAGTATGTTCCTGTTTGGGCCGAATCAGCCGTCACCGGCAACCAACTTCCGCCCGGAACTGCACGACTCCAACGGTCTGTCTATTCATGCCGGTAACGGTGAGTGGATCTGGCGTCCCCTGAACAACCCGAAACATCTGGCGGTAAGCAGCTTCGCGATGGAAAACCCGCAAGGTTTTGGCCTGCTGCAGCGTGGTCGTCAGTTCTCCCGCTTTGAAGATTTGGACGATCGCTATGACCAGCGTCCAAGCGCCTGGGTCACGCCAAACGGTGACTGGGGTAAAGGTAAGGTCGAGCTGGTAGAAATTCCAACCAACGACGAAACCAACGATAACATCGTCGCTTACTGGACGCCGGATCAGCTTCCGGAAGCCGGTAAAGAGATGAACTTCAAGTACACCATTACCTTCAGCCGCGACGAAGATAAGCTGCATGCGCCGGATAACGCGTATGTGATGCAGACTCGCCGCTCAACGGGTGACGTGAAGCAGTCTAATCTTATCCGTCAGCCTGACGGTACCGTGGCGTTTGTCGTGGACTTCACAGGCCAGGATATGAAAAAACTGTCACCGGACACTGCCGTTGCCGCTCAGGCCAGCATCGGTGATAACGGTGAGATCGTTGAGAATACCGTGCGTTACAACCCGGTAACCAAAGGCTGGCGTCTGACCCTGCGCGTGAAAGTGAAAGATCCGAAACAGACCACTGAAATGCGTGCAGCGCTGGTCAGTAACGATCAGCCGCTGAGTGAAACCTGGAGCTATCAGCTACCTGCCAATGAATAATACATCTGAATATATTGATGCCATGCCGCTGACGGATATCGAAAAAGCGGCACTGCCTAAGAGCGACATCCGCGCGGTTCACACCGCGCTGGATGGTGAACATCGTCAGTATTCCCGTGATGATGATACGCCGCTCGGGTCAGTCAAAGCGCGTCTGGAGCAGGCCTGGCCGGACTCGCTGGCAGAAGGGCAGTTGATTAAAGACGACGAAGGACGCGATCAGCTTCAGGCGATGCCGAAGGCCACGCGTTCCTCTATGTTCCCCGACCCATGGCGCACCAACCCGGTGGGCCGCTTCTGGGATCGCCTGCGCGGGCGTGATGTGACGCCGCGCTATCTGTCGCGCCTGACGAAAGAAGAGCAGGCGTCCGAACAGAAATGGCGTACCGTGGGGACCATCCGTCGCTACATCCTGCTGCTTCTGACGCTGGCGCAGACGGTCGTCGCGACCTGGTACATGAAGACTATCCTGCCTTACCAGGGCTGGGCGTTTATCAATCCGACGGACATGATGGGCCAGGATCTCTGGGTCTCCTTCATGCAGCTGCTGCCGTATATCCTGCAGAGCGGCATTCTTCTGCTGTTCGCGGTCCTCTTCTGCTGGGTCTCAGCCGGTTTCTGGACCGCGCTGATGGGCTTCCTGCAGCTGCTGATGGGGCGTGACAAATACAGCATTTCGGCGTCAACGGTCGGGAATGAACCCCTCAATCCCGAGCATCGTACCGCGCTGATTATGCCTATCTGTAACGAAGACGTTGACCGCGTATTTGCGGGCCTGCGTGCGACCTGGGAGTCCGTGAAGGCGACCGGCAACGCGGAGCATTTCGACGTTTATATCCTGAGCGACAGCTACAACCCGGATATCTGCGTTGCAGAGCAAAAAGCGTGGATGGAGCTGATTGCAGAAGTGCAGGGCGAAGGGCAGATCTTCTACCGCCGTCGCCGCCGTCGCGTGAAGCGTAAAAGCGGTAACATCGATGACTTCTGCCGTCGCTGGGGTAACCAGTACAGCTATATGGTGGTGCTGGATGCGGACTCCGTCATGAGCGGTGACTGCCTGAGCGGTCTGGTGCGTCTGATGGAAGCCAACCCTAACGCGGGTATTATTCAGTCTTCG
Organism: Enterobacter sp. 3U4; assembly: GCF_057224565.1. Taxonomy (NCBI): domain Bacteria; kingdom Pseudomonadati; phylum Pseudomonadota; class Gammaproteobacteria; order Enterobacterales; family Enterobacteriaceae; genus Enterobacter; species Enterobacter sp. 3U4. The sequence continues at coordinate 2,247,932 of NZ_CP136665.1, read as the reverse complement.
CCAAAAGCATCCGGTATGGACACCCTTTATGCGCGCTGCCAGCAGTTCGCCACCCGTGTTTACGGGCCGCTGTTTACGGCGGGTCTGCACTTCTGGCAGCTGGGTGAGTCGCACTACTGGGGCCATAACGCCATTATCCGCGTGAAGCCGTTCATTGAACACTGTGCGCTGGCGCCGCTGCCGGGTGAGGGTTCGTTTGCCGGTTCTATTCTGTCGCATGACTTTGTAGAAGCGGCGCTGATGCGTCGTGCTGGCTGGGGCGTCTGGATTGCCTACGACCTGCCGGGATCGTACGAAGAGCTGCCGCCGAACCTGCTGGACGAGCTCAAGCGTGACCGCCGCTGGTGTCATGGTAACCTGATGAACTTCCGCCTGTTCCTTGTTAAAGGGATGCACCCGGTACACCGCGCGGTGTTCCTGACGGGCGTGATGTCTTATCTCTCCGCACCGCTGTGGTTTATGTTCCTCGCGCTTTCCACTGCGCTGCAGGTCGTCCATGCCCTGACGGAACCGCAATACTTCCTGCAGCCACGCCAGCTGTTCCCGGTGTGGCCGCAGTGGCGTCCGGAGCTGGCGATTGCGCTGTTTGCCTCCACGATGGTGCTGCTGTTCCTGCCTAAGCTGCTCAGCATCATCCTGATCTGGTGCAAAGGCTCGAAAGAGTACGGCGGTTTCTTCCGCGTGACCCTTTCGCTGCTGCTGGAAGTGCTGTTCTCCGTGCTGCTGGCACCGGTACGTATGCTGTTCCACACCGTGTTTGTGGTCAGTGCGTTCCTGGGCTGGGAAGTGGTCTGGAACTCACCGCAGCGTGATGACGACTCCACGCCGTGGGGTGAAGCCTTTATGCGCCACGGTTCTCAGCTGCTGCTGGGTCTGGTGTGGGCGGCCGGGATGGCGTGGCTGGATCTGCGCTTCCTGTTCTGGCTGGCGCCGATTGTCTTCTCTCTGATCCTGTCGCCGTTTGTGTCCGTGATTTCCAGCCGTTCAACGGTGGGCCTGCGAACCAAACGCTGGAAACTGTTCCTGATCCCGGAAGAGTATTCCCCGCCGCAGGTTCTGGTGGACACCGATCGTTACCTGGAGCAGAACCGCAGTCGCTCGCTGGATGATGGCTTCATGCACGCCGTGTTTAACCCGTCATTCAACGCCCTGGCGACGGCAATGGCGACCGCGCGTCACCGTGCCAGCCAGGTGCTGGAGATTGCCCGCGATCGTCACGTTGAGCAGGCGCTTAACGAGACCCCGGAAAAACTCAACCGCGACCGTCGTCTGGTTCTGTTGAGCGACCCGGTAACGATGGCGCGTCTTCACTACCGCGTGTGGTCCGCTCCGGAGAGATACTCTTCGTGGGTAAACTACTATAAAGAACTGAAACTGAACCCGCTGGCGTTGAAGGCGAAGTAAGTTGTTAAGTAGGGCGGGTTAGCGAAGCGCCACCCGCCAGATAAAATACCGGCTTAATCGCCGGTATTTTTTTAGAGGTTAAAGATGAGAATAATCATCGTCGTTCTGATGGCATGCCTGCTCAGCGGCTGCGGCAGCATCATCAGCCGCACCATTCCAGGGCAAGGCCACGGGAATCAGTATTACCCGGGCGTGAAATGGGATCTCCGTGACTCCGCATGGCGCTACCTCACCGTGCTCGATCTGCCATTCTCGCTAATTTTTGACACGCTGCTGCTGCCGATCGATGCCAGCCACGGCCCCTACGAGTAGCGTAAATTAACGCTCGTCCCACTCATCGGCTGCGGTTTGACCTTCTTCCGTATCCAGCGGTGGCTCGAGCTGAAATTCGCCCTCATCCCATTCGTGCAGGGTGTTCTCTTCCAGCCATTCCTGCCGCAGTTCGATTTCATCATAGTCACCGTCAAAGACGGCCTGCGCACCTTCACCGCTTAATATCGGCAAACATTCCCCTTCTTCACCTTCATCGGCAAAGAATTCGGCCTGCCACATAATATCCCCATCCTGCAGAACGTATTTTTGGATATTAAGTTGTTGCACGTCAGCATCTTCTTCTTCAACGCCGGGGTTATCGGCGAGGAACTCTTCACGAGCGGCGTCAATAGCTTCTTCCAGCGTGGCGTACATGGTCATTGGTGTCTCCCTGTTTTCCAGAAGGTTTCAGGGAAAGAATAGCTGAATATAAGATTCTGCAAGTATGAATGCGAAAATAAGCTTCAGGCGTTCGTCTTATTCCGTCACGGGCCGCAGCGCGCGGGATAAACTGAACCACGAATAAATGGCATTAAACAGCACAACGCCTGCCGTCACGATAAAGACGGCGCGAAAACCGAAGCTGGCGGAAATACCCGCCCCGAGCAGCGGTCCGGTGACGTTACCGATATCGCGAAATGACTGGTTATAGCTGAAAATACGCCCGGCAATCTGATTCGTGGAGTTGTAGACCAGCAGGGTCTGTACGGCGGGCAGCAACGCGCCGTCGGCGGCACCCAGCAAAAACCGCAGGACGCCTAGCTGCCATGGCGTTTGCACCATCGACATCGGGATAAGCAGCAGCACGGAAATCACCAGCGCGCAGATCAGGATTTTTTCCGGACCGACGCGGTCCCCCAGTTTACCCAGCCTCGGGGCGCTCAACAGCGCCGCCACGCCGGGTACGGAGGCAATCAGCCCGCTGATGAACGCAATATTGCTGACGTTACCCGCCAGGTCGCGAACGTACAGCGTGAGGATAGGGGCAATCGACCCGGTAGCCACCTGGATAATCATTGTCGTCACGAACAGGCTCAGCACCAGTCTGGGATTTTTGAGCGAGGTTAGCACCTCCCTGGCGTGGAGCATCTCTTTCTTCGCAACGGGCGTGAAGTTTTCCCGAATACAGAGCAGGGTGACGATAAAGCACAGGAACAGCACGCTGGCGGTGATAAAGAATACCGGCCTCAGGCCATAGCTATCGGCCAGGAGTCCTCCGGCCAGCGGTCCCAGCAGAGCACCGCTCACGCCGCCGGTGGAGAGTGTGCCCAGCGCCCAGCCGCTCTTATGGCGGGGGATTTGCGTGGCTATCAGGGCGTTCGCGTTGGGAATAAACCCCCCCAGCAAGCCCAGCAGCGCGCGCAGGATCAGGAACTGCCAGACGTTCTGCGCCACGCCCATCAGCGCCATGATAATGGCCATCCCCAGCGCCGAGCGTAGCAGCATGATTTTACGTCCCTTGCGGTCGGCAAGGCCACCCCAGAAGGGCGAGGCCATCGCGGAAAAGAGAAACGTGATGCTGAATACCAGGCCGGACCACATATTGAGCGCGCTGTGGCCCGTCACGCCCAGCTGTTCGACGTAGAGCGGCAGGAAGGGCATGACAAGGCTAAAGGCCGCGCCGGTGAGAAAACAGCCAAGCCACGCAACCGTGAGGTTACGCTTCCAGTTTATGGGGGCATCTGAGGGTGACATAACTATCCGCATAATGAGGTGCAGAGCACCTGAAGCATAAAGTAATAAGCCTGCTAATTATGCGCCTGGGTTATGATTGCCGCAATGAGGGGGAGCTTTTAAAGCTAAAACGGCATGCGGCCCTGAGGACCGCATGAGGATTAATAGCGGGACGGCGTGCCCTGTGGCCGCGTTTTAAAACGGCGGTGCAGCCACATATACTGCTCAGGCGCCAGCATGATGCACTTCTCCACAACGCGGTTCATCCAGCGCGCGGTGGTTTCCGCATCGTCAAGCGGCGGCGCGAGTTCCGGCTCCAGCATCATCAGCTCGTAGCCCGAACCATCCGGCTTACGGCGGGGAACAAAAGGCACGATGGCGGCTTTGGACATCCGCGCCAGCATCCAGGTGCCGGTCGTTGTGGCGGCCTCTTCAACGGCAAAGAAGGGAACAAAAACGCTGGCCTGTGGGCCATAGTCGTGGTCGGGGGCATACCAGACCACTTCTCCGGATTTCAGCGCGCGGATCATCCCCTTCAGATCCTTACGGTCGATCATGCTTTTATTGGAGCGCATGCGGCCGTTGGTCTGGATTAAATCGATGACCGGATTATCGTTAGGGCGATAAACCCCAATGCCGGGCGCCTGCATGCCGAACATGCGCGCCCCGATTTCCAGCGTCAGAAAATGGACGCCGATCAGCAGAACGCCCGTCTGATTGGCCTGAAGCGTATGTACAGGCTCCATGCCGGTCCCCGTCACCTCGCTCCAGCGGGCCATGCGTTTGTCCGGCCAGAACCACGCCATACCGGTCTCCATGAGCCCCATCCCGACGGATTCGAAATTCTTCGCGACCATATCGTGACGCTCTGACTCGCTCATCTGCGGAAAACACAGCTCAAGATTGCGGTACGCGATTCTGGCGCGACGCTTCATAAACAGTTGCGCGAAACGGCCCAGAAATTTACCCAACCGAAAAATAACAGGGTAGGGAAGCTGTACCAGAAGCCATAAAAAGCCGATGCCAAGCCAGGTCAACCAATAGCGGGGATGCAAAAGGGCGGCAGTAAATTTTGGTAACTGGGTCATGTCTTTCCTGTTTTCAAACGTCCTGTTTTGCTAGTGTCTCATTTTTTGAGACGTAGCCAAAATATCTGCTTTCGAAGCGTGCACGAATACAGCAATTGTTAAGCCTGATTAATCAGGGTGTGTGAAATGTAGCGTAAATTGTGTGGATGTAAATTGGTTTTGTTTGCTATATGATGCCGACCGATTTTTCATTCTCTCTAACGATTCCAGGACTGTACACCATGCCAGTGTTACACAACCGCGTGTCGAATGAGATGTTAAAGGCGCGTATGTTGGCTGAAACCGAACCGCGCACCACCATCTCATTCTATAAATACTTCACGATCGACGATCCGCAGGCGACCCGCGATGCGCTTTATCAGGCGTTCACGGCGCTGAACGTCTTCGGCCGCGTCTACCTTGCCCGTGAAGGCATCAATGCGCAGATTAGCGTACCGGAAAGCAAAGTCAGCGCCTTCCGTGACGTACTTTATCAATTTGACCCGGCCCTTAACGGCTTACGCCTGAACATTGCCCTGGATGATGACGGGAAATCCTTCTGGGTGCTGCGCATGAAGGTGCGTGAACGCATCGTGGCGGACGGTATCGACGATCCTGAGTTTAACGCGGCGGACGTCGGTGAATATCTGAAGGCGGCGGAAGTGAATGCGATGCTGGACGATCCGGATGCCGTATTCATTGATATGCGTAACCACTATGAGTACGAAGTGGGGCATTTCGAGAACGCGATGGAAATCCCGGCCGATACCTTCCGCGAGCAGCTGCCGAAAGCGGTTGAGATGATGCAGGAGCATAAAGATAAAAAGATCGTTATGTACTGTACCGGCGGTATCCGCTGTGAGAAAGCCAGCGCGTGGATGAAGCACAACGGCTTTAATAAAGTCTGGCACATTGAAGGCGGCATTATCGAGTACGCTCGTCGCGCCCGTGAGCAGGGGTTGCCGGTACGCTTTATCGGGAAAAACTTTGTCTTTGACGAGCGCATGGGCGAACGTATTTCGGACGACGTCATTGCCCAGTGCCACCAGTGCGGCGCGCCGTGCGATACCCACACCAACTGCAAAAATGACGGTTGCCATCTGCTGTTCATTCAGTGCCCGGCCTGCGCCGAGAAGTTTAACGGCTGCTGTAGCGAGCTGTGCAGCGAAGAGAGCATCCTGCCGGAAGAAGAGCAGCGTCGCCGTCGCGCAGGACGTGAAAACGGCAACAAGATTTTCAATAAATCCCGCGGCCGTCTGAATACCAAACTGGGTATCCCTGACCCGGAATGATAATAACGCCCGGCACGGTGAAAGCCTGCCGGGCGAATCTATTATGATTTCTGCTGTACACCTTCAACGGAAATAATCAGCTCAACGTCCTGAGACGCCGGGCCTAAATCCGTTGTGATATTAAAATCTTTCAGGTGAATTTTACCAGCTGCTTCAAAACCTGCACGTTTACCGCCCCACGGATCGTCACCCTGACCCAGTAATTTAGCATCAAGCGTGACCGGTTTTGTTACGCCGTTAAGCGTCAGGTTGCCGGTAATATTTAGCTTATCGCCGTCTTTCTTCACGTCCGTAGAAGCGAAGGTCGCCTGCGGGAATTTCGCGACGTTGAGGAACTCCCCACTGCGCAGGTGTTTATCGCGCTCTGCGTGGTTCGTGTCGACGCTGTTCGTATTAATCGTCACATTGACTTTATCGGCCGCGGGATTTTTCTCGTCAAAGGTGAACGTGCCGTCAAAATCCTTAAAGGTGCCGTACAGCCAGCTATATCCCAGGTGCTGAATACGGAAATTGACGAAAGCGTGCTGGCCCTCTTTATCAATTTTATAATCCGCCGCCACGGCGGAACCGGCGGTGAATAACAGAGAACCCAGGGCGATACCCAGCAGGTGTTTTTTCATTTTATGCTCCAGAGTCGACTGACGAGCGGCCAAGCATGCGCTTTAGCGTATCGTCTTTATCAATAAAATGGTGTTTGAGAGCGGCAAGCCCGTGAAGTACGGACAGGATCACCACGCTCCAGGCAAGCCAGAGATGAACTACCCCTGCCGTATCGGCCTGCGCCCCGGCATCGCTAAGTGTTGCCGGAACCTCGAACAGGCCAAAAACGTTAATCGGCTTACCGTCAGCCGTCGAAATGAGATAGCCGCTAATCAGGATGCCGAACAGCAGTGCATAGAGGGCGATATGCGCGGCGACTGCACTGACGCGGGTAAATTTGCTGTGGGTCTTTGGCGCGGCGGGCGGCGGGGAAATATGCCGCCAGATCACGCGGAAGACCAGCCCCAGCATCAGGAGAACGCCAATGCTTTTATGTAACTCCGGCGCCTGGTGATACCAGCCGTCATAATAGCTGAGCGTGACCATCCAGAGTCCAAGTCCAAACATACCGTAGACGGCAAGAGCAAATATCCAGTGCAAACCTATGGATATTATTCCGTAGCGCCGGGAGGAGTTACGCAATTGCATCAGAAGGTCCATTTTCAAATTAACCGAAGGGTAAAAATGAACGGGAAGATGTGATATTGCAACTGAAATAATTGTCTATTGATTTTTATTTTATTTATTTCAGCGCTTTTGAACAGGATTGATAAAGGTAATTCAATGTCTTCGTGCAAGATGAAATTGGGAGTTTCAATAAAGCTAAATTAATGTCAATTATTGTCAATCCGAGCTTTCAGTAAAATACAATGTAAACAAAATCAATAATGGCCAGCAGCGCCCACAATAAGATGTAGAGCATGAAATGCTCGCGAATATTATTCATCAGAAAGCTAACGATCCTGCGCATAATGCCCCGTAATGCAGTGTGAGTGAAATGGGCTCCGGTACCTCGAAGCCCGTGGTGGATTATCCGTTAAATCGCGAGAGTGAGAAGGGTGTCAGATCAAACTGCGGCGTGATGCCCTGGGCAAATTGCGCGGCAATCTCGCCCAGCACGGAAGCGAACTTAAAGCCGTGGCCGCTCAGTCCGGTGATGAGCAGAGTGTTGTCATGCCCCGGCAGCGTATCAATGATAAAGTCTTCATCCGGCGTGTTGTCGTAGGTACAGGCCGCGCCATACAGCAAGCCACCGACGCCCGGAAGAATAGTGCGCAGGAACGAGAAGGCTTCTGAGCCATCCTGTGGGAAGGCGCCGAAGGGTTTACGCTCTTCAGGAGAGGAGATGACCTGGCCACCGTTGTGTTTACCGATTTTCAGCGCGTCTTTCTCGGAAGGGAAACCGTAGAACTGATCGCCATTCGGTAATTCGCCGGTGAAGGCCGGGAATTTATTCTGCGCGCTGTAGCGCCCATCCGACTGGAACCAGGAGAAAACCTTGCGCACCGGCTGGATTGGCAGTTCCGGCAGCAGGCGAGTGACCCAGGTTCCTGCGCTGACGAGCAGGCGGGACGCTGAATAGTCGCCGTCAAGAGTCGTTACCGTAACGCCATTATCGTCATGGGTGATGGCCTCCACCGGACAGTTGAACAGCTGCGCACAGCCGGCTTTCGCGGCAAGATCGATCCAGGTTTTGATCGCCGTTTCACAATGGAGCACGCCGGAGTGGGCTTCAAAGAGGCCGATGTAATCGTCCGGGACGGTAATTTCAGGCCAGCGCGCGGTAATGCCCGTCGCGTCCAGCTTCTCAACATCAAGATTATAGGCTTTTGCGCTGCGCTCGACGCTGGCGAGAAAATCAGAATGGGCAGGGCCCAGATTGATGACGCCGGTACGCTCGAAAATACGCTCTTCGGCCTGTGTCGCCAGTTCATCCCACAGCGTCTGGGCGCGAAGCACCAGCGGTACATAGCGCTCGCCTTCTCCATACGCATGGCGCATGAGGCGGGTATCGCCATGATGGCTGCCCTCAGAATGAGGAGGAAGGTGGGCATCGATCATCAGGACCTTCAGACCTGCCTGTGTTGCGTAATAACCGGCAGCGGAACCCACGGAGCCGCTACCAATAATGATTAAGTCGTATTTCATATGCATCTCATAAACTGACGTTTTGTTAGCAGAGTAATTAACAACGCGGGGTTAGACAAGGGAGAAATAAATAAGGCACCGCGAGGGTGCCTGTAGATAGAAAAGTGGGCATAGGCTTAGTGCCGTTTATACTCATTTTCCTGATAGTCGCCAGATTCTATTTTTGCAATACCTGCCTCTAAAATAGAAATAAACTGACGGGCGACGTCTGTTGTTAGCCACAGCGTCTGTCCAACTTCCGCTTCTTCACGGTTGAGTTGATTCGGGGTCTGGTAGTGCAAACGCAGCATCAGCGCATCGTAGCTATCTACGGTACTGATATCCCAGCCAACCAGTGGATGGGTCTGGATCACTTCACTATTCTTTTCCATTATAACCCCCTTAATGCGTGTTAGAAGACAACGGCTCTGAGGTTCAATGCATGTTTTTCTGAAAGCATCTTCAGTATACCAAGTAATAAGGGTTCCAACGGGAAAAATAAACAGGTGGCAACACATTTTTCTGCTTTTTAGGATTGTTCGAACAATAAAACACCATCTCGTTCACGATTTTTTAAGAAGATGCCGAATTAATTTGAACTTGCAGGATTTTTAGACAAAAAAAAGCCGGGGCGACCCGGCAAAAAACACAATGAGGGAGCAGTGTTAATCTGTGATAAACCAGTCGTCTGCGCTTTCCCACGTTTCCTGCAGGATTTCGCTGATGCGATCTTTATCTTCTTTGGCAGCACCAATGACGGAGAGGTTGTTCGATGCGGCGTAACGCACCGTTACGGCACCCGCGTTGTCGGGAAAGGTGTTGTTAATACGGCGGGATAATTCGCCTGCCAGTGCATCAAGCGCGCCGGCAGGCAGAACGGTTGTTTTGGCTATGGTGACTTCAATACGCATAAATGCCCCCTGTGTAATATACTGTTTATTTATACAGGCATATTATCATTTTGACAACAAGGGGCATTGATTTTTTAACGTTTTACCGTCCAGCTTACGGTTTCACCCGCCAGGAAGGGGATCAGCGTGTCATCCGTCAGGGCAATGGACTCCTCAACGTGGCTCGCTTTACGCTCCAGTTCGATGAAGGTGTCATTGACCGGCAGGCCGTAGAAGCGCGGGCCGTTAAGGGAGCAGAATGCTTCGAAATGTTCTAGCGCGTTCATCTCTTCAAATACGGTTGCGTAGCTGGCAAGCGCCGTTGGGGCGTTGAAGCAGCCTGCACAGCCGCAGCTTGCCTCTTTACGATGACGGGCGTGAGGCGCGGAGTCGGTACCGAGGAACGCGCGGGAGAACCCGCTGGCGACCAGCTCACGCAGCGCCTGCTGGTGGATGTTGCGCTTGAGGATAGGCAGACAGTAGAGGTGAGGGCGCACCCCGCCCACCAGCATGTGGTTACGGTTAAACATCAGGTGCTGTGGCGTAATGGTGGCGGCGATGAGATCGTTGCCATCACGCACGTACTCTGCCGCGTCTTTGGTGGTGATATGCTCAAAGACCACCTTCAGCGCGGGCAGGCGCTGGCGCAGAGGCTCCATCACGGTCTCGATAAAACGAGCTTCGCGGTCGAAGATGTCAATCTCGGCATGCGTCACTTCACCGTGAACCAGCAGCGGCATACCCAGTTTCTGCATGCGCTCCAGAACCGGCATGATGGCATCAATGCTGGTGACGCCGTGGCTGGAGTTAGTGGTGGCATTCGCCGGGTAGAGTTTCGCCGCCGTAAATACGCCTTCGTTAAAGCCGCGCTCCACTTCGTTCGGATCCAGTGAATCTGTCAGATAGCAGGTCATCAACGGGGTAAAATCGTGTCCCGCAGGTACGGCATCCAGGATGCGCTGGCGATAGGCCATCGCGGCTTCGACGGTGGTGACTGGTGGAACCAGGTTAGGCATGACAATCGCGCGGCCATAAATTTCGCTGGTATAAGGCACGACGGTTTTCAGCATATCGCCATCACGCAGATGGATATGCCAGTCGTCAGGGCGGCGGATTTTAAGAACCTGGGGTTGTGCAGTCATGGAAGCTCCGGCTTGTCAGGAATCAGTCATAAGGATGGCTGTTTTTGCCGGACACAAATCATAAGCGGAAACGTTTTCGTTTGCACACTTTTCCGTAAAAAAAAGGGCGCCGCAGCGCCCTTCAGGTTAATCGGTGAAAGGAATGATAATTTCACCCGGCTTAACCTCTATCCCTTTTGCGTATTTTTTCGCCAGGGCTTCACCCTTGCTTTTGTCTTCACTTAAGACGTACGCGGGCTGCTGGTTAAAGTAATTCCGCAGCGACTGATTCAGATAGGGCATCAGGGTTTGTAGAACCGGTGCCATCTTGTCCGGCGACACCTGAGCATCGACGACTTCCATTTCCTGCAGGAAAATGGCTCCTTTCTCTTTGTTGAAAACAGGAAGCGCCTTCAGCTTGAGCTTGATGTTGGCTTTCTGATTGCCAAAGAGTGAGGACATATCGAGGTCCGCATCACCGGCCAGGGTGACTTTGTTTGGCTCTTCACGTCCGATCTGGCTGGTTAGATTCGTGAGCACGATATGCGCGTCTGCCAGGCCCGGCACGCCAATGTCTTTCGAGAAATTGTTATGTTTTTCCAGCGCCTGATTAATTTCCTGTTCACTGACGGTATATTGCGTGAGCTGGTTACAGCCAACCAGCAGACCGCTGACAACGAATGCCGCGGCTAAGACAATTTTCTTCATAGTGTTCCTCAACGAAAAATCGGCGCTTCTGTCCTGTTTCGCCAGTATGTCAGCGTGAATGGGTAGAAACCAGCAGAAAAAACTGAGAAATGGGGCGGGAAGGGCTCCCGCCCGAGGGAAAGGCTACGCGCCTGGCTCGAGCATGCCGCTCGCGCTGCGTTTCTGGCTGAACTGCCACCACAGGGCAAGGAGCGTCATAAACCCCACCGCGCCGAGCATCATCCACGGAAGTTCGGGCTGGTTTAACGCTTTTCCGGCATCAAACAACCAGCCGCCACCGGCGTAACCTAATGCGCCGCCAAGCGCCAGCCCCAGCCGGCTGAAGCCCATATAGCTGCCGCGCGCACGCGCATCCGCAAGCGAGGCGCTCAGCGTTTCACGGGCAGGCTCGGCGATGATTGAGCCAATATAGAACGTGCAAATCAGGGTAAACAGCTGCTGGAGAGAGTTCACCAGGCCGATCGGCATCATGCTCAACGTCATCAGGAACAGCCCGGCCATCAGGCGATGCTCCAGACGAAAACGCCGCTCGCTCCAGCGGGCAATCGGATAAAGCAGCGTTAACGACAGGCAGGCTTCAATGGCGTACATCCATTTCACCGCCGCAGGCGTCCCCGCAATGTCGTTAACCATGATCGGCAGCATCAGCATGACCTGCACGGCCAGCATGTAATAGCCCGTCAGGGTCAATACATAGGTGACAAAACGTTTGTCGCGCAGAACGCGGCCAAGCCCTTCCCGAACCGGCGCTTTGACCGTCGACAGTTTCCAGGCGGGCAGGAACAGGCCATTAAACAGCGCGCACAGAATAAAGAGCACCGCACCGGCGGCGCAGACCAGACGGAAGTCATACTGCAGCAGCCAGCTTCCCAGCAGGGCGCCGACAACTGCCCCGGCGCTGTCCTGCATCATCAGAATCGAGAAAAAGCGGCCGCGGTGCTGCGGGCGAATCAGCTTTACCACCAGCGCGGTGCGTGGCGGATCGAACAGCGTGCCCCCGATACCGGAGAGGAAACAGGAGAACCAGAGCAGCCAGGGCTCCTGGGCGACCGCCATCGTGGCAAAACCTGCCGCGCGCAGCAGCATACCGGTCACAATCATCGGCTTAGCGCCAAAGCGGTCGGCGATGGCCCCGCCAAAGACGCCCAGACCCTGCTGGACAAACTGGCGTAGCCCAAGGGCAATGCCGACCATTAATGCCGCCCAGCCCATCTGATCGACAAAGCGGATCGAAATAAGCGGAAAAACGACAAAAAAGCCGAGCACGACCAGCATGTTATCGACGAGCAGGAAATATTTACCCAGGCTCCTGGCCTGTGATACGCGGGACATTTTCCCTCCAGGGAAAATAAGAAGGTGAGCACGCTAACATTCTGCGGTGTCGCCGCGTTTTTTCCCACCCCCGGGGGTGACAATATTTTTTTATCAAAAGGGTGCTTTGATAGAGAGTTCTCATCGAAAATAGAGAAAAGAGGGCAAAATGGTATGTCACTGTTTTCACAGACGGCGCAGGCGCAGGTATAGTAAAGCTAATGGGTAAGCAGAAGTAACGGGAAGGAGTGGTATCGATGTTTGGCTATCGCAGTAATGTGCCAAAAGTGCGTCTGACAACGGACAGGCTGGTCGTTCGTCTGGTGCATGAGCGTGATGCCTGGCGTCTGGCGGATTATTACGCCGAGAATCGCCAGTTTTTAAAACCCTGGGAACCCGTTCGCGATGAGAGCCATTGTTACCCTTCCGGCTGGCAGGCGCGCCTCAGCATGATCACGGAATTTCACAAGCAGGGCAGCGCGTTCTATTTCGCGCTGCTGGATCCTGAAGAGAAAGAGATTATCGGGATCGCCAATTTTTCAAACGTGGTGCGCGGGTCGTTTCACGCCTGCTACCTTGGCTACTCCATCGGTCAGAAATGGCAGGGGCAGGGGCTAATGTACGAGGCGTTAACGGTGGCGATCCGCTATATGCAGCGCACGCAGCATATCCATCGCATCATGGCGAACTATATGCCGCATAACCAGCGCAGCGGAAATCTGCTGGCGCGTTTAGGGTTCGAGAAAGAGGGTTACGCCAAAGACTATCTGCTGATAGACGGAGAGTGGCGCGACCACGTTCTGACGGCATTAACCACCCGGGACTGGACTGCAGGTCGTTAAGGAGAAAAGATGAAGTATCAGCTAAACGGTACAGAAGCGCGCGTGATTGGGTGCTTACTCGAAAAACAGGTCACCACGCCGGAGCAGTATCCGCTCTCTGTCAACGCCGTGACCATGGCCTGCAACCAGAAGACCAACCGCGAGCCGGTGATGAACCTCAGCGAGCATGAGGTTCAGGACGTGCTCGATGCATTGGTAAAACGCCACTATCTGCGCACCGTCAGCGGCTTCGGCAACCGCGTGACCAAATACGAACAGCGCTTCTGCAACTCTGAATTTGGCGACCTGAAGCTGAGCAGTGCGGAAGTGGCGGTCATCACCACGCTGTTGCTGCGCGGGGCGCAGACGCCGGGGGAACTGCGCACGCGCGCTTCCCGTATGCATGAGTTCAGCGATATGCAGGAGGTTGAGCAGACCCTGGAAGGGCTGGCCTCACGTGAAGACGGCCCATACGTGGTGCGTCTGGCGCGCGAGCCGGGCAAACGTGAAAGCCGCTATATGCATCTGTTCAGCGGCGAAGTTGATGTCGCTACCGTGGAGAGCGACGCGGGATCTTCAGCAAGGAATGACACTCTTGCCGCGCGCGTAGAGTCGCTGGAAGAAGAGGTCGCCGGGCTGAAACAGCGTCTGGATGCATTGCTGGCACATTTGGGAGACTGACGGTGAAAAAATTACGCGTAGGCGTGGTGGGGCTCGGTGGTATTGCACAAAAAGCCTGGCTGCCTGTTTTAGGCGCGGCGACGGACTGGACCCTGCAAGGGGCATGGTCGCCCACGCGCGAGAAGGCCGAGCGGATCTGCGAAACCTGGCGCATGCCGTATGCTGCCTCCCTGCAGGATCTGGCCCGCGAGTGTGATGCGGTTTTTGTGCATACCTCAACGGCAACCCACTATCAGGTGGTGAGCGAGCTGCTCAGTTTGGGGGTTCACGTCTGCGTGGACAAACCGCTGGCGGAAAATGTTCAGGATGCCGAACGCCTTATTGAGCTGGCGGCGCGTAAAAAACTGACGCTGATGGTCGGCTTCAACCGTCGCTTTGCGCCGCTTTATCAACAGCTGAAGGCGCAGTCTGGCACGCTCGCCTCGCTGCGCATGGATAAGCATCGTACCGACAGCATCGGGCCAAACGATTTGCGCTTCACGCTGCTGGATGACTATCTGCACGTTGTGGATACGGCGCTATGGCTCGCCAGCGGCAATGCACAGCTGCAAAGCGGCACGCTACTGACGAACGAGCAGGGTGAAATGGTCTACGCCGAACATCATTTCGCGATTGACCATCTGCAGATCACGACCAGCATGCATCGTCGTGCGGGAAGTCAGCGTGAATCCGTCCAGGCCGTCACCGACGGCGCGCTGTACGACATAACCGACATGCGCGAGTGGCGGGAAGAGAAGGGCAGCGGCGTGGTGACGCTACCTGCCCCTGGCTGGCAGAGCACGCTTGAACAGCGAGGTTTTGCCGGTTGCGCCCGTCACTTCATCTCCTGCGTGCAAAATCAGACGGTTCCTGAAACGTCTGGCGAGCAGGCCATCATGGCGCAGCGCATTGTGGAAAGGCTCTGGCGCGAGGCCATGAGTGAATAACTCGCTGTAACATCTGCGGATAGTATTTCGTTGAAATCCGGTTAGACTAAGCGCCGCTTGTTGGCTTTGCCGGGTGGCGCTTACGCTTACCCGGCCTACAAATCCGTATGGTTCTGGAAATTCACGTTAATGAACTTATTAAAATCGCTGGCGGCCGTCAGCTCGATGACCATGTTTTCCCGCGTGCTGGGTTTTGCGCGCGACGCCATTGTGGCAAGGGTATTTGGTGCAGGGATGGCCACGGACGCCTTTTTCGTCGCGTTCAAGTTGCCGAACCTGCTGCGTCGTATTTTTGCGGAAGGGGCGTTCTCTCAGGCATTCGTCCCGATCCTCGCGGAATATAAAAGCAAGCAGGGCGAGGACGCAACGCGCGTCTTTGTGTCTTATGTCTCCGGCCTGCTGACGCTGGCGCTGGCGGTGGTGACGGTCCTCGGGATGCTGGCCGCGCCCTGGGTGATTATGGTGACCGCGCCCGGCTTTGCCGATACGGCCGACAAGTTTGCCCTGACCTCGCAGCTGCTGCGCATTACTTTCCCCTATATTCTGCTGATCTCGCTGGCCTCGCTGGTGGGGGCGATCCTCAACACCTGGAACCGCTTCTCTGTACCGGCGTTTGCGCCGACGTTCCTTAACGTCAGCATGATCGGCTTTGCCCTGTTCGCCGCGCCGCACTTCAACCCGCCGGTGCTGGCGCTGGCCTGGGCGGTCACCGTCGGCGGCGTGCTGCAGCTGGCGTATCAGCTGCCGCATCTGAAAAAAATTGGCATGCTGGTACTGCCGCGCATCAACCTCAAAGATGCCGGAGCGATGCGCGTCATCAAGCAGATGGGGCCCGCCATTCTCGGCGTCTCCGTCAGCCAGATCTCGCTTATCATCAACACCATCTTTGCCTCGTTCCTGGTGTCCGGCTCGGTTTCCTGGATGTACTATGCCGACCGCCTGATGGAGTTCCCGTCCGGGGTGCTGGGCGTGGCGCTGGGGACCATCCTGCTGCCGTCGCTGTCGAAAAGTTTTGCCAGCGGCAATCATGATGAGTATTGCCGCCTGATGGACTGGGGGTTACGTCTCTGCTTCCTGCTGGCCCTGCCGAGCGCGGTGGCGCTGGGTATTCTGGCCAAACCGCTGACGGTGTCGCTCTTCCAGTACGGTAAATTCACCGCCTTTGATGCCGCTATGACCCAGCGCGCGCTGATTGCCTACTCGGTGGGACTGATGGGGCTGATCGTGGTGAAAGTGCTGGCGCCGGGCTTTTACTCGCGTCAGGACATCAAAACGCCGGTAAAAATTGCCATCGTGACGCTGATTATGACGCAGCTGATGAACCTGGCGTTTATTGGTCCGCTGAAGCATGCGGGCCTGTCATTATCGATTGGTCTGGCGGCCTGTCTGAATGCCGGGCTGCTTTACTGGCAGCTGCGCAAGCAGGATATTTTCACGCCGCAGCCGGGCTGGGGAAGTTTCCTGGTGCGTCTGATCGTTGCGGTACTGGTGATGTCTGCCGCGCTGCTCGGCATGATGTACGTGATGCCGGAGTGGTCCCTGGGCACTATGCCCTACCGTCTGATGCGGCTCATGGCCGTGGTGGGCGTCGGGGTGGTGGCTTACTTTGCCACGCTGGCGGTGCTGGGCTTCAAAGTGAAAGAGTTTGCCCGCCGGACGGCATAAACGCCAAAAGGGGAGTTCACCTTATGGTGCTCCCCACTGCATGATTTGTCGCTGATGCGTCAAATCGAAATCTTTTTCACACCCGCAATACGCGCAGTTGCTGTCTGACCATCCGCGCCGTACAGTCCGGTTTCTTTATGCGGTTTCAACACCTCAAGCGCCTGCTGATTACGCTCAATCTGACCTTCCAGTAGCCAGCCGTTATGCTGGTTAAGATCGCGCAGGTGCTGGGTTTTTTCGGTAATGGTCTGCCAGCGCTCAATAATATCGTCATTGGCGCTGCGCTTAGGATCCTGCTCAGCGCGTCGCTGTTGTTCCAGATAATCCAGCGTTGCCAGAAGCGAACTTTTGTCTTCAGTAATACGCTGCAGCGCGCTGCCGTTGATGTGACCGGAAGAGAGATGCTGCTGTTCAGCGTCCATTACCGTTTTCAGGTCGTTCAGGACAACCGTCATTTGATCCAGTATTTCTGACAGTCGACTCATACGGTTAGTTACTCTGTAAGAAACTCTGTGCTTCCTGAATCAGGGCATCAGCGATCTTGCTGGTATCCATTTTCAGCTCACCGTTACGAATAGCCGTTTTCAGCGCTTCAACACGTTCCATATTGATATCGTTGCTGCCCGGCTGCATCAGTTTTGCCTGCGCGTCGCTCAGGGTCACGCTGGTGCTGTTGGACGTTGACGGCTTTTCCAGACGCGTTTTCTGCGCCGTAGCGTCATTCGTTTCGCGAGGTTGTACAGCGCTTACCGGCTTCAGGGCTGATGTACGATCAATGCTCATAGTGTTGTCCTCATCGAGGGTTCGCGGCGTTTGCGCCTGACATCATCATTAGTGGAATATTTATCGGCACGCGCCGCGAAATCTTTAAAAAGATTATAGGTTAATCAGAATATTCCCATCAGCATCGACGGTTCCGCTCACCACCTGGCCTGAGGACATTCTGACGCGGGCGTTTTGCGCCACCGCGGCATTGTTCAACGCTTTCCCTTCACTGTTGATGCTAAAGCCGTCTCCGTTGGCCACCACCATCACCTGTTGGCCTGCTTTTACCCGCCATGCCTGACGCAGCATGGAGAGCTGTATCGGCTGGCCGGGGGCGACATCACGCAGGCTGACGGCGTCCTGTGCCTGGTTTAATTCGAGCATGGTGCGTGGTGGCAGCTGATCCAGACGGCCGCGCTTTAACGTCACGCTGTTCGTCTGCAGCACGCTGCCGCGCGCAATGGGCACGGCGGCGACAACATAATTGCCCGTCGCCTGAACTGCAACCTGTAAATAGCGTTTTTCGTTGGCGCAGCGTGCCAGCACGTTCACATTCCCCCACAGCCTGGTGGTCCCCGTCACGCTGAATGACGGTTGGTCACAGCCAGGGTATAGATTCGGTGGCGTGCGCACGGTAACGGTAACGTCATCGCTAAAGCCTGCCAGCTTTTCAGCAAAGAAAGTCGTCAACTGATCCTGTAAGCCTTCAGCCTGCACCAGCGGGCTTAACAGCAAGAGAGCCGCCACCAGACCCCGTTTTAACGTTTGCATCGCAAGTTCCACCGTTTCCAGAGTTGAACGAATTCTACCTGCAGTGGTTTTGCATCAACGGAATAAATAGCGACGCATTTTGCGCTTATTCCGTCGATAGGGGAGACCGGGTGAGATTTAAGCTGTGAACTGAAATTTTGCCATCAGCGGAGGAGACATGCTCGATAAACTCGACGCCGCGTTACGTTTTCAACAGGAAGCGCTCAATTTACGCGCCCAGCGGCAGGAGATTTTAGCCGCCAACATCGCTAACGCCGATACCCCAGGGTTTCAGGCGCGCGATATTGATTTTTCCAGTGAACTCAAAAAGGTGATGGAGCGTGGACGTGCCGAAGGAACGGGTGTTGCACTTGCCATGACATCCTCTCGCCATATTCCTGCTCAGGCGATGACTGCGCCAGCGACCGATTTACTTTACCGCATTCCCGATCAGCCCTCACTCGACGGTAACACCGTGGATATGGACCGGGAGCGTACCCAGTTTGCCGATAACAGCCTGAAATACCAGACGGGCCTGACCGTACTCGGCGGACAAATCAAAGGCATGATGAACGTCCTGCAGGGGGGGAACTGATAGATGGCCTTGTTGAATATTTTTGATATTGCCGGTTCGGCGTTAACCGCGCAGTCCAAACGCCTGAACGTGGCCGCCAGTAACCTGGCGAACGCCGACAGCGTAACCGGACCCGACGGCCAGCCTTATCGTGCCAAACAGGTTGTCTTTCAGGTCGATGCTGCGCCGGGCGCGGCGACGGGCGGCGTGAAGGTCTCTGATGTGGTAGAGAGCCAGGCGCCGGACAGGCTGGTGTATGAGCCGGGTAACCCGCTTGCGGATGCCAGCGGATACGTGAAGATGCCAAACGTGGATGTGGTGGGTGAGATGGTGAACTCCATGTCGGCATCCCGTAGCTACCAGGCCAACGTCGAAGTGCTTAATACCGTGAAGAGCATGATGCTCAAAACACTCACTCTCGGCCAGTAAAGGAGACATGCATGTCCATCGCCGTAAATGTGAATGATCCTACGAACTCGGGTGTTAACAACACAAAGAGTACGACGGGTTCTAACTCCCTCACCGGGAGCAATGCCGCCGATCTTCAGGGCAGCTTTCTGACGCTGCTGGTGGCGCAGCTTAAGAACCAGGATCCCACTAACCCGATGCAGAACAACGAACTGACCACGCAGCTTGCGCAGATCAGTACCGTGAGCGGCATTGAGAAATTGAACACCACCCTCGGTTCCGTCTCCGGACAGATTAACAGTGCCCAGTCTCTGCAGGCGGCAAGCCTGATTGGTCACGGGGTGATGATCCCGGGGACTACAATCCTGGCGGGCACCAGCACCACCGATGGCAACGCCACCACGACCACCACGCCGTTTGGCGTTGAGCTGCAGCAGCCAGCAGAGAAAGTTACCGCAACCATTACCGATGGCAACGGCACGGTCGTGCGCACCATTGATATCGGCGAGCTGAAGGCGGGCGTTCACACCTTTACCTGGGATGGCAGCCTGACCGACGGCACTAAAGCACCAAACGGATCCTACAAAGTGGCAATCAGCGCCAGTAACGGGACGACCCAGCTGGTGGCGCAGCCGCTGCAGTTCGCGCTGGTCCAGGGCGTAATTAAAGGAAGTGACGGCAACAAACTGGATTTGGGAACCTCTGGTTCCACCACACTCGACGAAGTTCGGCAGATTATCTAAGCCTTAACACTTATCAGGAGTAAGTCATGGCCTTTTCTCAAGCGGTCAGCGGCCTGAATGCTGCGGCCACCAACCTGGACGTCATTGGCAACAACATCGCCAACTCCGCGACCTATGGTTTTAAATCCGGTTCTGCTTCCTTTGCAGACATGTTTGCCGGTTCCAAAGTCGGCCTGGGCGTGAAAGTTGCGGGCATCACTCAGGACTTTACCGACGGCACCACCACCAACACCGGTCGTGGTCTGGACGTCGCCATCAGCCAGAACGGTTTCTTCCGTATGGTTGATTCCAACGGCTCTGTGTTCTACAGCCGTAACGGCCAGTTCAAGCTGGACGAAAACCGTACGCTGGTTAACATGCAGGGCATGCAGCTGACGGGCTACCCGGTAGCGGGTACGCCTCCAACCGTTCAGACCGGTGCGAACCCTCAGGCGATTACTATCCCGAATACCCTGATGGCGGCGAAATCGACCACCACCGCGACGCAGCAGATCAACCTGAACTCAACCGATCCTGTTCAAACCGCTCCCTTCGATGCGACTAACCCGGATACCTACAACAAAAAAGGGACCGTGACCGTATTCGACAGCCAGGGTAACGCCCATAACATGTATGTCTACTACGTTAAGACAGCTAACAATAAATGGGATCTTTACACTCAGGACGGCAGCGTTGCGGGTTCTACAGCAGCGAAAGCGGCGCAGATGAACTTTGATGCGAACGGTAACCTGGCGGGTGTCTATAACTACGACGCGGCGGGTGTACTGAGCGCAACGCCAAACGCCACTCCGGCCATTAACATCACCACGGGTTCTGTCAGCGGTGCGACGGCGGCGACTTTCTCCCTGAGCTTCCTGAACTCTATGCAGCAGAACACCGGTGCGAACAGCGTGGTGGCAACCAATCAGAACGGCTACAAGCCTGGCGATCTGGTGAGCTACCAGATCAACGACGATGGCACCGTGGTGGGAAGCTACTCTAACGAGCAGTCACAGGTTCTGGGTCAGATCGTACTGGCAAACTTTGCCAACAACGAAGGTCTGAAATCGGAAGGCGACAACGTCTGGTCTGCATCTCAGGCCTCCGGCGTGGCGCTGCTGGGTACCGCAGGCACCGGTAACTTCGGCAAGCTGACCAACGGCGCGCTGGAAGCTTCCAACGTGGATATGAGTAAAGAACTGGTGAACATGATCGTCGCGCAGCGTAACTATCAGTCGAACGCGCAGACCATCAAAACCCAGGACCAGATCCTCAACACGCTGGTTAACCTGCGTTAAGCGGCTAACAGGAAAGCGCAATGGATCACGCAATATATACCGCGATGGGCGCGGCAAGTCAGACGCTCAATCAGCAGGCCGTTACCGCCAGCAACCTGGCAAACGCCTCTACGCCGGGCTTTCGTGCGCAGCTTAATGCGCTGCGCGCGGTGCCGGTAGAAGGGCTTTCCCTGCCGACCCGTACGCTGGTGACGGCATCAACCCCTGGCGCAGATATGACGCCAGGGCAGATGGACTACACCTCACGCCCGCTGGACGTTGCCCTACAGCAGGACGGCTGGCTGGCGGTGCAAACGGCGGACGGCAGCGAAGGCTATACCCGTAACGGCAATATCCAGGTGAGCGCGACGGGCCAGCTGACGATTCAGGGTCATCCGGTGATGGGGGAAGCGGGTCCGCTGACCGTGCCGGAAGGCTCTGAGCTGACTATCGCCGCGGACGGCACCATTTCGGCGCTGAACCCGGGCGACCCGGCCAACACCGTTGCGCCCGTCGGGCGTCTGAAGCTGGTTAAGGCGGAAGGCAAAGAGGTGCAGCGCGGCGACGACGGCATGTTCCGTCTGACCCAGGCGGCTCAGGCGACGCGTGGTGCCACGTTACAGGCCGATCCGAGCATCCGCGTGATGTCCGGCGTTCTGGAAGGCAGCAACGTTAAGCCGGTAGCCGCCATGAGCGACATGATTGCCAGCGCTCGTCGTTTTGAGATGCAGATGAAGATCATCAGCAGCGTGGATGAAAACGCGGGCAAGGCTAACCAACTTCTGGCTATGAGTTAACAGGACTCCTTATGATCAGTTCTTTATGGATCGCGAAAACAGGCCTGGACGCCCAGCAAACCAATATGGACGTGATTGCCAACAACCTGGCAAACGTGAGCACCAATGGTTTCAAGCGTCAGCGCGCCGTTTTCGAAGATTTGCTTTATCAAACCATCCGCCAGCCGGGGGCGCAGTCTTCTGAACAGACGACGCTGCCTTCGGGTCTGCAGATCGGTACCGGCGTTCGTCCGGTGGCTACCGAGCGTCTGCACAGCCAGGGCAACCTGTCTCAGACCAACAACAGCAAAGACGTGGCAATCAAAGGCCAGGGCTTCTTCCAGGTGCAGCTGCCTGACGGTACCTCTGCCTATACCCGCGACGGTTCGTTCCAGGTCGATCAGAACGGCCAGCTGGTGACAGCGGGCGGTTTCCAGGTTCAGCCTGCGATTACCATCCCGGCGAACGCCCTGAGCATCACCATCGGACGTGACGGTGTGGTCAGCGTGACCCAGCAGGGACAGGCCGCGCCGGTTCAGGTCGGACAGCTCAACCTGACCACCTTCATGAACGATACCGGTCTGGAAAGCATTGGTGAGAACCTCTACACCGAGACGCAATCCTCCGGTACGCCAAATGAGAGCACCCCGGGCCTGAACGGCGCGGGCCTGCTGTATCAGGGCTATGTTGAAACCTCCAACGTGAACGTGGCGGAAGAGCTGGTGAATATGATCCAGGTCCAGCGCGCGTATGAAATTAACAGTAAAGCAGTGTCGACGACCGACCAGATGCTGCAGAAACTGACGCAACTTTAAGGTGTAGCCCGGTGCGGTAAACGCCGCGCCGGCTCCCTGTTTTCGAAGATGAAGGCAATGCAAAAAAACGCGGCGTTTCGTTATCCGATACTGACTGTTCTGGCTGTCACCCTCAGCGGGTGTGCTTTGATTCCGTCTAAACCATTGGTCCAGGGTGCGACGACTGCCCAACCCGTTCCTGGCCCCGCGCCAGTGGTAAACGGCTCCATTTTCCAGACCGCGCAGCCGATTAATTACGGTTATCAGCCGCTGTTTGAAGATCGCCGCCCGCGTAACGTCGGCGATACATTGACCATTGTGCTGCAGGAAAACGTCAGCGCGAGCAAGAGCTCGTCGGCGAACGCCAGCCGCGATGGCAAAACCAATTTTGGCTTCGATACCGTGCCACGCTATCTCGAAGGGCTGTTCGGCAACGCGCGTGCTGATGTGAACGCGTCCGGCGGCAATACCTTTAACGGTAAAGGCGGCGCGAACGCCAGCAACACCTTCAGCGGCACGCTGACGGTCACGGTTGACCAGGTACTGGTTAACGGCAACCTACACGTTGTGGGTGAAAAACAGATCGCCATTAACCAGGGCACTGAATTCATTCGCTTCTCGGGCGTGGTTAACCCTCGCACCATCAGCGGCACCAACACCGTTCCGTCCACCCAGGTGGCGGATGCGCGCATTGAGTACGTCGGTAACGGCTATATCAATGAAGCGCAAAATATGGGTTGGCTGCAGCGCTTCTTCCTTAATTTATCGCCGATGTAAGCGAGGTGACCCATGTTTAAATCGATCTTCGCCGTGGCGCTCGCGCTGGTGGCAACCTTTGCCCAGGCTGACCGTATTCGCGACCTCACCAGCGTTCAGGGCGTTCGCGAAAACTCCCTGATTGGCTATGGCCTGGTGGTCGGTCTGGATGGAACCGGTGACCAGACGACCCAGACGCCGTTCACCACCCAAAGCCTGAACAACATGCTTTCCCAGCTCGGCATTACCGTGCCGGCGGGAACCAACATGCAGCTCAAAAACGTGGCTGCGGTAATGGTCACCGCGTCCTACCCGGCGTTTGCGCGTCAGGGGCAGACCATTGACGTGGTGGTCTCCTCAATGGGTAACGCCAAAAGCCTGCGCGGCGGTACGCTGCTGATGACCCCGCTGAAGGGCGTTGACAGCCAGGTCTATGCGCTGGCGCAGGGGAACATTCTGGTCGGCGGTGCGGGTGCATCCGCAGGCGGAAGCAGCGTGCAGGTGAACCAGCTCAACGGCGGACGTATCACCAACGGGGCGATCATTGAGCGTGAACTGCCGACCCAGTTTGGCGCGGGCAACACCATCAACCTGCAGCTTAATAATGAAGACTTCACGATGGCGCAGCAGATTGCCGATACCATCAACCGCAGCCGCGGCTACGGTAATGCAACGGCACTTGATGCGCGTACCGTGCAGATCCGTACCTCCACCGGCAGCAGCAACCAGGTGCGCATGCTGGCGGATATCCAGAATATGGAAGTGAACGTTCCGGTCCAGGATGCGAAGGTCATCATCAACTCCCGTACCGGCTCGGTGGTTATGAACCGGGAAGTGTCGCTCGACAGCTGCGCCGTGGCGCAGGGTAATCTCTCCGTGACGGTAAACCGCTCCGCGAACGTGAGTCAGCCGAACACGCCATTTGGTGGCGGTCAGACGGTGGTGACGCCGCAAACGCAGATTGATATGCGCCAGAGCGGCGGGTCACTGCAAAGCGTTCGCTCCAGCGCCAACCTGAACAGCGTGGTGCGTGCCCTGAACGCCCTGGGCGCAACGCCGATGGATCTGATGTCCATCCTGCAATCGATGCAAAGCGCGGGCTGCCTGCGCGCCAAACTGGAAATCATCTAATGCTGACCGATAGCAAACTGTTGACCAGTGCAGCCTGGGATGCCCAGTCGCTCAACGAGCTGAAAACCAAAGCAGGAAAAGACCCGGCGGCGAATATCCGCCCGGTCGCCCGCCAGGTGGAAGGGATGTTTGTACAGATGATGCTGAAAAGCATGCGTGAAACCCTGCCGAAAGACGGGATGTTCAGCAGCGATTCAACGCGTCTCTACACCAGCATGTATGACCAGCAGATTGCGCAGCAGATGACCGCCGGTAAAGGCCTCGGTCTGGCTGACATGATTGTGAAACAGACCGAAGCCGCGCAGGGCATTCAGCCTCAGGATCGGCCGCAGCAGGTGCCGATGAAGTTCGACCTGGAAACGGTGACCAGCTATCAGAACCAGGCCCTGACGCAAATGGTGCGTAAAGCCATGCCAAAAGCCACGGGCAGCGGCGATGAGCCGCTCTCCGGTGACAGCAAAGACTTCCTGGCGCAGCTTTCTCTGCCTGCGCGTCTTGCCAGCCAACAGAGCGGCGTGCCGCATCACCTGATTCTGGCGCAGGCCGCGCTGGAGTCGGGCTGGGGTCAGCGCCAGATCCGTAAGGAAAACGGCGAGCCGAGCTTCAACATCTTCGGCGTGAAGGCTACTTCCAGCTGGAAGGGGCCAACCACGGAGATCACGACCACGGAATACGAGAACGGTGCGGCTGTGAAGGTGAAAGCCAAATTCCGCGTCTACAGCTCGTATCTGGAAGCCTTGTCCGATTATGTTGGCCTGCTGAGCCGAAATCCGCGCTATACCGCCGTGACGCAGGCGGCGACGGCGGAGCAGGGCGCTCAGGCGCTGCAAAACGCGGGCTACGCGACCGACCCTAACTATGCGCGTAAGCTCACCAGCATGATCCAGCAGCTGAAATCCATGGGCGAGAAGGTCAGCAAAGCCTATAGCACAGATATTGAAAATCTGTTCTGAAAGTTCTCAAGTCCCGGTGGAGGTTGCCGATAACCTTCATCAGGACTCGTGTCTGAACGTATAAAAGGAACCCCCATGTCCAGTTTGATTAACAGCGCCATGAGTGGCCTCAGTGCTGCGCAGTCGGCACTCAATACCGTCAGTAATAATATTTCAAGCTATAACGTGGCAGGCTACACTCGCCAGACCACGGTGCTGGGCGCATCTAACAGCACGCTGACCGGCGGTGGCTGGGTGGGTAACGGAGTTTATGTCTCCGGTGTCCAGCGTGAGTATGACGCCTTCATCACCAACCAGCTGCGTGCCGCGCAGACGCAGAGCAGCGGTCTGACGACGCGCTATCAGCAGATGTCAAAAATCGATGATGTGCTCTCCGATACCACCAACTCGCTCTCCACCACGCTGCAGGACTTCTTCAAAAGCCTGCAAACGCTGGTGAGCAACGCGGAAGATCCGGCTGCACGTCAGACGGTGCTGGGGAAAGCGGGCGGTCTGGTCAATCAGTTCAAAACCAACGATCAGTATCTTCGTGACCAGGATACGCAGGTGAATACCGCCATCTCAAGCAGCGTGTCTCAGATCAACAACTACGCGACGCAGATTGCGAATCTGAACGATCAGATTTCTCGTTTGACCGGCGTCGGTGCGGGCGCATCGCCTAACGACCTGCTCGACCAGCGCGATCAGCTCGTGACTGAACTGAACAAAATCGTCGGCGTGGAAGTCTCCGTACAGGACAGCGGCACGTTTAATATCTCTCTCGGCAATGGTTACAGCCTGGTGCAGGGCAGCAAAGCCAGCCAGCTGGCTGCAGTGAAGTCCAGCGCCGATCCGGCTCGTACTACCATCGCCTACGTCGATGACGTGGCGGGTAATATTGAGATCCCCGAGAAATTTATCACCACCGGCTCTTTAGGCGGTTTACTGACCTTCCGTAATGAAGATCTGGATAAAGCCCGTAACAGCCTGAACCAGATGGCGCTGGCCTTTGCCGATGCGATGAACACGCAGCATGAAGCCGGTTTTGATGCAAACGGTGATGCGGGCGGTAAGCTGTTCAACTTTGGTTCTCCGGCGGTGCTGTCCAACAGCAAGAACGGCGGGTCGGCGGTTGTTACGGCTTCGGTGGCGGACAGCAAACAGGTCCAGGCGACAGACTATAAGCTGCAGTTTAACGGCACTGACTGGACGGTCACCCGCACATCAGACAAAACCAGCTTTACGATGAGCCCGGATGCCAGCGGTAATCTGTCGTTTGATGGTCTTAACGTTAACGTGAGCGGCACGGCAAATACCAAAGACAGCTTTACCGTGAAGCCGGTTACCAACGTCATTATGAACATGGATCTGGCGATCAGCGACGAGTCCAAGCTGGCGATGGCGTCGGTGCAGAACGGCGGCGAGAGTGACAACCGTAACGGCCAGAAACTGCTCGATCTGCAAAACGGCAAAGTGGTGGGTGGGAATAAAACCTTCAACGATGCGTATGCCTCTCTGGTCAGTACCGTCGGTAGCTCAACGGCGTCACTGAAGGTGAGCAGCCAGACGAAAGCCAACGTGGAAACGCAGTTAATCAAGCAGCAGCAGACCATCTCTGGGGTAAACCTCGACGAAGAGTATGGCAATTTGCAGCGTTATCAGCAGTATTACCTGGCGAACGCCCAGGTTCTCCAGACTGCCAGTACGCTCTTCGATGCAATTATCAACATTCGTTAAGGTTGAGGTGAACAATGCGTATTAGCACCCAGATGATGTACGAGCAGAACATGCGTGGGATCACCGATTCCCAGAGCAGATGGCTGAGCTACGGTGAGCAGATGTCCACCGGCAAGCGCGTCAATCGTCCTTCGGACGATCCTATCGCCGCGTCGCAGGCCATCGTTCTGTCACAATCTCAGTCGCAAAACAGCCAGTTTGCGCTTGCGCGTACCTTTGCAACGCAGAAGGTCTCGCTGGAAGATAACGTGTTAAGCCAGGTGAACACCGCGATCTCAAGCGTGCGTGAGAAGCTGGTTTACGCCTCGAACGGCACATTAAGCGATGACGACCGTCTCTCTCTGGCGACCGATATTCAGGGGATCCGCGACCAGCTGATGAACCTGGCCAACACGACGGATGGTAATGGTCGCTTTATCTTTGCGGGATACAAAACCGAAAGCGCCCCGTTTGATGCCGCAACCGGGGATTATAACGGCGGCGCAGAGGCCATCACGCAGCAGGTTGATACGGCGCGAAATATGACCATTAGCCATACCGGACAGCAAATTTTCGAAAGCATTACCAGTAATGCGGAACAGCTGCCGGGCGGTGGATATGGCCAGACCAACATGTTCAAGATCCTGGATTCTGCCATTGCGTCGTTGAAGACACCGATTGAGAACGATCCGGCTGCCGCAACGGCACAAAACCAGGTGATTGCCAATGCGCAAATCGGCATCAAAAATGCCCAGAACAATGTCCTGACGGTCGTTGCGGATGTGGGAACCAAGATGAACGAGCTGGAAAAACTCGATACGCTGGGTGATGACCGCGCGCTGGGTCAGACCAAGCAGATGAGCGATCTGGTGGATGTTGACTGGAACGAAGCGATTTCCTCTTACACCATGCAGCAGGCGGCCTTGCAGGCGTCTTATAAAGCGTTTAGCGATATGCAGGGCATGTCTCTGTTCCAGCTGAACAAATAACATCTTGACCTCTTAGAGCATGTCTTGAAACTGGGCATGTTTTGCTGCCCAATCCGTCTGGATTGGGCATTTTTTTTATGCAACTTCCGCCGGTATGGAGGCGACTCGTGCGCTTTCTATCAGACGGATTGCCAGCGCAATGACGCCACAGACTGTTGCCAGCGCGACCACGCCCGTCCAGCCAGCCAGCGAATAGATATTGCTGCCTAACGCGGAACCCAGCGCCATTCGGATAAAGACCACCGTAAAGAGCAGGGCATTGAGACGACCCCGCGCCTGCGGTTCAAGGCTGTATACCAGGTTCTGGTGAGCGACCAGGCTTGACTGCAGACCCAGATCGAACCCGACGGCGGAGATGGCGATCAGAATCAGCTGTCCATGAACTCCCAGCGCGGGCATCAGGAACATCAGGGCGAAGGAGACGGTCACAAGAACGGCACCAAGCTGCGTGACTTTTCCTGCGCCCAGTTTATCCGCCAGCCCCCCCGCCAGCGGGGCAGCTAATGCACCGGCGGCACCGGCAATACCAAAACCACCCGCTACGGCACTACCCAGGTGATACCGTTCCAGCAGCATGACCGCGAGCGTTGACCAGAAGGCGCTAAAGGCAATCGACAGGAAACCCTGAGCCAGCGCGGCGCGGCGCAGCGCCGGATAGCGACGCCACAGATGTTCCATTGAGCGCATCAGCGCGGGGTAGCTCAGCGTGGAGTGAATGGCAAAACGGGGAAGCACAAACCACATCATCACGCCGATGAACGCAATGCTCGCCGCCGCCAGCTGGTACATAACGCGCCAGCCAAACGCTTCACCCACCACGCCGCTCACGGTTCTTGATAATAAGATACCCATCAGCAGCCCGGTCATTACCGTGCCCACGGTTTTCCCCTGTTTACCTTCCGGCGCGAGGATGGCCGCGGCAGGGACGATATCCTGCGCCATGGTAGCGGCCATGCCGATGAGCAGGCTTGCCAGCAGCAGAGAATGGATCTGCCCGGTCAGGCTACAGCCGAGAAGAAACAGCGCCAGCGCCGCACTCTTTATCAGAATTAACGTCCTGCGGTCATGGCGATCGCCGAGCGGTAGCAGGAACAGGATCCCCAGGGCATATCCCGCCTGGGTGAGCGTCGGGACCATGCCCATTCCTTCGATACTCAGGTGAAGGTCTGCGCCCATCAGCGGCAGCAAAGGCTGGGCATAATAGATAGATGCCACGCTGAAACCTGCACCGATCGCCAGCATTAAGATTACCCAGCGGCTCACGGCATGGGCGGCGGTTGTTGTGTTCATAAGATGTTCCTCATTCGTCGTGTGAGGCTATTTTTTATCAGTACGCCTTGCGACGGTAGCGGGCCCGGTGGTAAAACGCTTATACGTTGGGCGTATAGGTGAAAATGCGATGAAAAGAGCTGAGCGTATAGACAGGGTGGAGTTGATGCGGACGTTTGTTCGCATCGTGGAGGCGGGTTCCCTCTCTGCGGCGGCGCGGCAGCTGGCCACCACCCAGGCCACGGTGAGCAGACGGTTACAGTCGCTTGAGACGATGCTGGGCGTACGCCTGATATTGCGCACCACCCATACGACGCGGCTGACGGATGACGGTGAGCGCTGCTATCAGCACGCCCGTCGGGTGATTGACAGCTGGCTGGCGCTGGAAGATGAGGTGGGGCAGACGGAAGATGAGCCCGTAGGCGTGCTGCGGGTGCGCGCTCCGCACGCGTTTGGTCAGGATCAGCTCCTGAAACCCGTAACCGAATTTTTGCAACGCTATCCGCAGCTTTCGATTGAGTGGATGCTCAACGATCGGTCGGCGGATTTCCTCGGCGACAACCTTGACTGCGCTATTCGGGTGGGCGTGGAGGTCGATCCGGCGACCGTGTCCGTGCTGCTGGCGGAAGTGCCGCGCTCGGTGGTGGCCGCGCCGGCACTGCTGGCACGCTTCCCGGCGGTGAATACGCCGGAAGATTTACAGCAGTTTCCCTGGATAGCCATCAGCTCTTTCTACCAGCGCCACGTGGAGCTTTTTCACGATGCCTCGCCTGCTACCGCGCGGATTGCTATTACGCCACGCCTAAGTACCGACAGCCTGTACGTCGCACGTAATACGGCACTTACCGGCCTTGGCGTGGCGGTGGTCTCCAGCTGGACGGTACAGGACGATATTCGGGAAGGGCGGCTGGTGCATTTGCTGCCGGAGTGGCAGCCAGCGGCGCTACCGGTGCATCTGGTTTATCCCTGGTCCCGTTATTATCCGGCACGCTTGCGGCGTTTTCTGGAGCTGATGCGGCAGGTCATGCCGGAAGTCACCGGGATGAGAAAGCCCGTGCAGCAGCCATAAAAAAAGCCGACCCTGAGGTCGGCTTTTTACTTTCAGCGTCGTTATTCGACAGACTGCGGTCGCGTTGCCGGTGCAGTCGCCTGATGCGTTGCACTGTGGCCGCCTGCAGCGCCTTTACCGTCGAAGCTGAACGCCGGGCGAACCCAGTCGCTGTGACGCGGTGCTTCAGGCACGTAATCCGGCGCCGGAGCGCGGGTCATCGGTGCTGTCGCCACGTGGGCAGCGGCTGGCGCAGAAACAACCGGCTCTGGTTTCACTTCAGGCGCTTTCGGTTCTTCAACAACCGGTTCAACCTCAACCTCAATCTCAACGTCCTGAACGACTTCTTCAGTGGTCGTTTCGACAATGGCTTCAACGGTGTCTTCCACTGCGGCTACAGGTTCAGCTTCTTCAGCGATTTCCTCAGCCACCACCACATCTTCTTCAGCAATAAGCTGCGGTTCGGCATCAACCGGCGCGGCAATTACTTCCGGATGCGTGGTTTCGACCTCAGCTGCCTGAGGTGCTTCCGCTTCAACAACCTGAGGTTCAACCACGGTTGCCGCTTCAGCCACAACGTCTTCTACCGCTGCCGCTGGTGCAATTACCTCTTCGGTTACAGGCTGTTCTTCAACAACCTGCTCCGGACGGGCAACCGGGTAGCGGATCCAGACTTTGCCGGAAGCCATTTCTGGCGAAGCACAGGCAATGGTCAGCGGCATTGGCGACTGAGTCGGGTAACGCTCGTCACGATAGCGACGACGGCGCTGGCCGCTGACGCGCAGATGACGTGGGGAACGACGTGAACGGCGCGGCATGCCTGCGTTATCACGGTTTTCACCGTTTTCATCCTGCTCAACGTTCTGCTCAACGTTGTTATCAACGACCGCTGGCAGGTCAACTTTTGCCAGCTGCGTACCAGTTGCGCTCTCACCGGTCTCAACCGGGACGATTGCTGACTCTTCGGTTGCTTCTGAGGCGAAGCGGACTTTCTGAGCAAGCTGACGCTGTTTACGACGCGGCATGACCTGAGTACGTTCTTCCTGCTCGCCGTCCTGCTGTTCAACAGGCTCTTCGCGGTTCAGGTTTTTGACTTCCTGCTGTGCCTGACGCTTCTCGTCGTTACGGCGACGGTTGCGTTCACGGCGCGGCTGCTGGTCGTCACGCTGTTTGCTCTTCTCAGACTCATCGCCCGCCTGCTGGCGAATTTCACGATCTTCAACATTCTGCTGCTGCTTCTCGCGACGGTTGCGGCGGTTGTCTTCGCGCTGCTCACGGCCTTCGTTATTCTCAGAGCGGTTGTCACGGTTGTCACGACGCTCGCTGCGGTCATTACGATCGCTACGGTCGTTGCGATCGTTGCGGTCGCGGCGGTTGTTCTGACGCTTACGGCGGTCCTGCTGACGTTCAGGCTTGGCCGCTTTTGGCTCTTCTTTCGGCTGCTCTGGCTGAACTTCTTCGCCAGCAAACATCTTCTTCAGCGCGCCGAAGAAGCGGCTCAGCAGACCCGGCTGTGCCGGCTGGGCTTTCTCTACCGCTGCTTCTGGTTTCTGCGCCGCAGGTTTGGCCGCTGGTTTTTCCAGGGCCGCTTCCGGTGGGGCTTCTGGCATGATGAAGGTGGCTAACGCAGGCTGCTCTGGCAGTTTACGCTCGGCTGGCTCTTCATCTGAAGGCAGGGCCATCTCTTCTTCGTGCAGCTTCGGCAGCAGGTAGCTGAGCGTTGACGTCTCTTCGCCTTTACGGACACGCAGCACGTGATAGTGCGGGGTTTCCATCTGGTCGTTTGGCACGATGATGCAGCGAACGCCGCCCTGACGCGCTTCAATCGCGCTTACCGCTGCACGTTTTTCGTTCAGCAGGTAGGAGGCAATTGGCACAGGAACAATCGCGTGAACCTCTTTGGTATTCTCTTTCAGCGCTTCTTCTTCAATCAGACGCAGGATAGAGAGGGACAGAGATTCGTTATCACGCACGGTACCGGTGCCGGAGCAGCGCGGACAAACGTGATGGCTGGACTCACCCAGCGACGGGCTCAGACGCTGGCGGGACATCTCCAGCAGGCCAAAGCGTGAGATATGGCTAATCTGGATACGCGCACGATCCTGACGCACCGCTTCGCGCAGGCGGTTTTCAACCGCGCGCTGGTGACGAACAGGGGTCATGTCGATGAAGTCGATAACAATCAGACCGCCCAGGTCGCGCAGGCGAAGCTGGCGGGCGATTTCATCAGCGGCTTCAAGGTTGGTGTTGAAGGCGGTCTCTTCGATATCGCCACCGCGCGTTGCGCGAGCGGAGTTGATGTCGATAGCGGTCAGCGCTTCAGTGGTATCGATAACGATAGAACCGCCGGACGGCAGACGCACTTCACGCTGGAAGGCGGATTCAATCTGGGATTCGATCTGATAGTGGCTGAACAGCGGGATTTCACCGGTGTACAGTTTAATTTTGCTGGTGAAATCTGGACGGCCCAGTGCGGCGATGTGCTGGCGCGCCAGCTCAAGCACTTTCGGGTTATCGATCAGAATCTCACCGATGTCCTGACGCAGATAGTCACGGAAGGCACGCACGATCACGTTGCTTTCCTGGTGGATCAGGAACGGAGCAGGGCGGCTTTCCGCTGCTTTCTGGATGGCTTCCCAGTGCTTCAGACGGAAGCTCAGGTCCCACTGCAGCGCTTCGGCTGATTTGCCCACGCCCGCGGTACGCACGATAAGCCCCATGCCATCAGGCAGTTCAAGGCTTGCCAGCGCTTCTTTCAGCTCGGTACGGTCATCACCTTCGATACGGCGAGAGATGCCACCCGCACGCGGGTTGTTAGGCATCAGAACCAGATAGCTCCCTGCCAGGCTGATAAAGGTAGTCAGTGCGGCACCTTTGTTGCCACGCTCTTCTTTATCAATCTGAACGATAACTTCCTGACCTTCACGCAGAACATCTTTGATGTTTGGTCGGCCATGGGCGTTGTAGTTTGCAGGGAAATATTCGCGGGCGATTTCTTTCAGAGGGAGGAAACCATGACGCTCAGCACCGTAATCGACAAATGCAGCTTCAAGGCTTGGTTCAATGCGGGTGATTTTACCTTTGTAAATGTTCGCTTTTTTCTGTTCGTGTCCAGGACTTTCGATATCCAGATCGTACAGGCGCTGCCCATCCACAAGGGCGACACGCAACTCTTCTTGCTGAGTTGCGTTGATTAACATTCTTTTCATCGTAACTTACTCGTTATTCTTACATTG
Organism: Enterobacter sp. 3U4; assembly: GCF_057224565.1. Lineage (NCBI taxonomy): Bacteria > Pseudomonadati > Pseudomonadota > Gammaproteobacteria > Enterobacterales > Enterobacteriaceae > Enterobacter > Enterobacter sp. 3U4. Next base: position 2,214,250 of record NZ_CP136665.1, on the reverse strand, counting down.
ACGACAAAGCTGCGGGCAAGGTGACGCTTTCCGGGGTATGAACCGATGGCCTCGTGTCTGTTCACGTCGCCAACCTCACGGTTGTCGCTCGCTTAAGAGGCGCAGAGTGTCGGTTGCCTGTATTTCATACGGAAACACAGCGCAATTATCAGGGGAATTGCCTGGGTAGAACTCTCCAGAGAACAATCCTTATACCGGGAAGTACTGCAACCCGCAGCCCGCTAACTGCCTGAAAGATCAATACGTCTTACGCCATTGCTGCGTGGATGATCGGTCAGACAAAATTGGTCATTCCGTCAACATCCTTACTTAACCAGGATTTAACACGGAAAACAGCCTCATTATTCCACTGCTCGCCGGGTTATAGCAAGATGACTTTTACCAATTATCACCCGGTTACTCACAGTTTCTTCACTTCAGAATGGCGATTGGTTTAATAACCACCAAATCGGTTGCGCGAAACGGGGGACAGGCCGGATAAAAGTAAATATAAGCATAGAAAAATGAGTGGCGCTAATGGCTGTCGATATTTAGAATCGCCAACCATGAAAACAGAGACTCCAGCCGTAAAAATGGTTGCCATCGCCGAAGATGAAGCGGGGCAACGTATCGATAACTTTTTGCGCACCCAGCTCAAAGGGGTGCCAAAGAGCATGATTTACCGCATCCTGCGTAAGGGCGAGGTGCGGGTTAACAAAAAACGCGTGAAGCCTGAGTACAAACTCGAGGCGGGCGATGAAGTGCGTATTCCGCCGGTGCGCGTTGCAGAACGCGAAGAAGAGACCGTTTCACCGAAGCTACAGAAAGTGGCGGCCCTTAGCGATGTCATCCTTTACGAAGATGACCATATTCTGGTGCTAAATAAACCGTCAGGAACGGCAGTCCATGGCGGTAGCGGTCTGAGCTTCGGCGTGATTGAAGGGCTGCGTGCCCTGCGCCCGGAAGCGCGCTTCCTTGAGCTGGTGCACCGTCTGGACCGTGACACCTCTGGCGTACTGCTGGTGGCGAAAAAGCGTTCCGCGCTGCGTTCTCTGCACGAACAGCTGCGTGAGAAAGGGATGCAGAAAGACTATCTGGCGCTGGTGCGCGGCCAGTGGCAGTCCCATGTAAAAGTGGTGCAGGCGCCGCTGCTGAAGAACATTCTGCAAAGCGGTGAGCGTATTGTCCGCGTGAGCCAGGAAGGGAAACCGTCTGAGACGCGCTTTAAGGTTGAAGAGCGCTATGAGTTTGCCACGCTGGTGCGCTGCAGCCCGGTGACCGGTCGTACCCACCAGATCCGCGTGCATACGCAGTTTGCAGGGCACCCCATCGCCTTTGACGACCGCTATGGCGACCGCGAGTTTGATAAGCAGCTGGCGGGAACGGGACTCTCGCGTCTGTTCCTGCATGCGGCAGCGCTGAAGTTTACCCATCCGAATACTGGTGAAGTCATCCGTATTGAAGCGCCGCTGGATGAGCAGCTGAAACGCTGTCTTAAGGTTCTGCGCGGCTAAGGTAAACGTAAAACGGCAACATTCGTTGCCGTTTTTAATGTTTGCTCCCTCTCCCCGTGAGAGAGGGCCGGGGGTGAGGGCATCAGCCCGCAGTCTAGTCGGCCCATGCAAGCGAAGCGCCGCTGGGCAAAAGTCACATGATCAGCGGATTACACTCTTCTCGCCGTAACATCTGACACAAGGCAATCAGCGGTAACCCCACCAGGGTGTTGGGATCCCGACCGTCCAGCTTGTCGAACAGCGCAATCCCCAGCCCTTCACTTTTAAAGCTCCCCGCGCAGTTCAGCGGACGTTCCCGACGCACATAATCCATAATCTCTTGCTCGCTGAGATGGCGGAAGTGTACGTCGAACGGCTCGCATTCGGTCTGCAGATGACCGGAGGCGGAGTTATAGAGCGCCAGGCCGGTATAAAAGGTCACGATAGTGCCTCGCGCACGCAGAAGCTGCTGGCAGGCGTTCTCCTCCGTATGGGGCTTGCCGGTGATTTCGCCGTCCAGCACGCAAACCTGGTCGGAGCCTATAATCAAATGCGAAGGATAGCGTGCGGCCAGCGACTGCGCCTTCTCCTTAGCAAGACGCGTTACCAGATGGCGCGGTGACTCGCCCGGCTGTGGCGTCTCATCCACCTCTGGCGCGGCGCATTCAAACGGGATCCCGAGCTTCTCCAGCAGCATTCGGCGGTAGGGAGAGGTGGAAGCAAGGACGAGATTTGGCATATTTTTATCACCAGATATAGCGTATCGATGCCAGCCATTTTAAACTACAGGCCGCAATGTGTGCGAATAATTGGCAAAAGGCAGCTCTGGTTGCCTTTTTCTTTGACTCTATGACGTTACAAAGTTAATATGCGCGCCCTATGCAAAAGGTAAAATTACCCCTGACTCTTGATCCGGTCCGTACGGCTCAAAAACGCCTCGATTACGAAGGTATCTATACTTCCGATCAGGCTGAGCGTATTGCCGAATCCGTAGTCAGTGTGGACAGTGATGTAGAATGCTCCATGTCGTTCGCTATCGACAACCAGCGTCTCGCCGTTTTAACCGGTGATGCAAAGGTGACGGTAACGCTCGAGTGTCAGCGTTGCGGGAAACCGTTTGTACAGCATGTTCACACAACGTATTGTTTCAGTCCCGTTCGTTCTGACGAACAGGCTGAAGCACTCCCGGAAGCGTATGAGCCGATTGAGGTTAACGAATTCGGTGAAATCGATCTTCTGGCTCTGGTTGAAGATGAAATCATCCTCACCTTGCCAGTGGTTCCGGTGCATGATTCTGAACACTGTGAAGTGTCCGAGGCGGACATGGTCTTTGGGGAACTGCCTGATGAAGCGCAAAAACCAAACCCATTTGCCGTATTAGCCAGCTTAAAGCGTAAGTAATTGAGGAGTAAGGTCCATGGCCGTACAACAGAATAAACCAACCCGTTCCAAACGTGGCATGCGTCGTTCCCATGACGCGCTGACTGCAGTTACCAGCCTGTCTGTAGACAAGACTTCTGGTGAGAAACACCTGCGTCACCACATCACCGCTGACGGTTTCTACCGCGGCCGCAAGGTTATCACTAAGTAATCACGCGCAAGCGTGATTAGGCTTAGTGAGGATTTCCCCGTGCAAACGGGGAATTTACCGAACCAGGCTGCGACGATACCTTGACACGTCTAACCCTGGCGTTAGATGTCATGGGGGGCGATTTTGGCCCTTCCGTGACAGTGCCTGCAGCATTGCAGGCACTGAATTCTAATTCGCAACTCACACTTCTTTTAGTCGGCAATCCCGACACAATCACGCCATTACTCGCAAAAGCTGACTTTGAACAACGTTCGCGTCTGCAGATTATTCCTGCGCAGTCAGTTATTGCCAGTGATGCCCGACCCTCGCAGGCGATTCGCAATAGTCGCGGCAGCTCTATGCGAATAGCGCTGGAGCTGGTGAAAGAAGGGCGAGCTCAGGCTTGCGTCAGCGCGGGGAATACCGGCGCGCTGATGGGGCTGTCGAAATTGCTGCTCAAACCTATTGAAGGTATTGAGCGTCCGGCGCTGGTAACGGTGTTACCGCATCAGCAGAAGGGCAGGACGGTGGTGCTCGATTTGGGCGCTAACGTCGACTGTGATAGTACTATGCTGGCTCAGTTTGCCGTGATGGGATCGGTGCTGGCAGAAGAAGTGGTCGGGATCAACACTCCCCGTGTTGCGTTACTGAACATTGGTGAAGAAGAGACCAAAGGCCTGGACAGCATTCGCGAAGCGGCTGAATTGCTCAAACAGGTTCCCTCCATCAACTATATTGGTTATCTCGAGGCCAATGAGTTGTTGACGGGTAAAACGGATGTTCTGGTGTGCGATGGCTTCACCGGAAACGTAACGTTGAAGACCATGGAAGGGGTCGTGCGCATGTTTCTTTCTCTGCTGAAATCTCAGGGAGAAGGCAAAAAAAGCGCCTGGTGGCTAATTTTATTGAAGCGTTGGTTACAAAAGAGCCTGACGCGGCGATTCAGTCACCTCAACCCCGACCAGTATAATGGCGCCTGTCTGTTAGGATTGCGCGGCATCGTGATTAAGAGTCATGGCGCCGCCAATCAGCGAGCATTTGCTGTCGCGATTGAACAGGCAGTGCAGGCGGTGCAGCGACAAGTCCCTCAGCGGATTGCCGCTCGCCTGGAATCTGTATTAGCTAAAAGTGACTGAGCGTACATGTATACGAAGATTTTAGGTACCGGCAGCTACCTGCCAAAACAAGTGCGTACCAACGCCGATCTGGAAAAAATGGTAGATACGTCTGACGAGTGGATTGTCACGCGCACAGGTATCCGTGAACGTCGTATTGCCGCGCCAGACGAAACTGTGTCGACCATGGGTTACGAAGCCGCACAGCGTGCTATCGAAATGGCGGGCATTGATAAAGAACAGATTGGCTTGATCGTGGTCGCCACGACGTCCGCCACGCACGCTTTCCCAAGCGCTGCGTGCCAGGTGCAAAACATGCTCGGCATTAAAGGCTGCCCGGCGTTTGACGTCGCTGCCGCGTGCGCAGGCTTCACCTATGCGCTGAGCGTTGCCGATCAGTACGTGAAATCCGGTGCCGTTAAATATGCGCTGGTGATCGGTGCTGACGTGCTGGCGCGTACCTGCGATCCAACCGATCGCGGAACGATCATTATTTTTGGTGATGGTGCGGGTGCGGTGCTGCTGGGGCAGTCCGAAGAGCCGGGTATCATCTCTACGCATCTGCATGCTGATGGCAGCTATGGCGAACTGTTGACCCTGCCTAACGCCGATCGCGTTAATCCGGACAACTCGATTTACCTGACCATGGCAGGGAACGAGGTGTTCAAGGTGGCGGTGACTGAGCTTGCACACATCGTTGATGAAACGCTGGAAGCGAATAACCTTGAGCGCTCTGCCCTCGACTGGCTGGTGCCGCATCAGGCGAACCTGCGTATCATCAGCGCAACCGCGAAAAAGCTGGGCATGTCGATGGATAACGTTGTAGTGACGCTGGATCGTCACGGCAACACCTCTGCGGCGTCGGTACCGTGCGCATTTGATGAAGCGGTACGCGATGGACGAATCAAACGGGGCCAGCTGGTCTTGCTTGAAGCCTTTGGTGGCGGGTTCACCTGGGGTTCCGCGCTGGTTCGTTTCTAGTATAAGGAATAAAAAATGACGCAATTTGCTTTTGTGTTCCCGGGCCAGGGCTCTCAAACCGTTGGGATGTTGTCTGAAATGGCAGCACATTATCCGGTCATTGAAGAGACTTTCCGTGAAGCTTCTGATGCACTGGGTTATGATTTATGGGCGCTGACCCAGCAGGGTCCGGCCGAAGAGCTGAACAAAACCTGGCAGACCCAGCCAGCGCTGCTGACCGCGTCCGTTGCGCTGTGGCGTGTCTGGCAGCAGCAGGGCGGTAAAGCGCCAGCGCTGCTCGCGGGCCATAGTCTTGGTGAATACTCTGCGCTGGTGTGCGCCGGCGTGATCGCGTTTGCTGACGCGGTACGTCTGGTGGAACTGCGCGGCAAATTTATGCAGGAAGCGGTGCCGGAAGGCACGGGCGGTATGTCTGCCATCATCGGTCTGGATGATGCTGCAATTGCAAAAGCGTGTGAAGAATCTGCTGAAGGCCAGGTTGTCTCGCCAGTGAACTTCAACTCGCCGGGCCAGGTAGTTATCGCCGGTCATAAAGAAGCGGTTGAACGTGCGGGTGCGGCCTGTAAAGCCGCGGGTGCTAAGCGTGCGCTGCCGCTGCCGGTTAGCGTGCCGTCGCACTGTGCGCTGATGAAGCCTGCTGCTGAAAAACTGGCGGTTGAGCTGGAAAAAATTACGTTTAACGCACCGACGATTTCCGTTGTGAACAACGTCGATGTGAAATGCGAAACCTCGCCGGAAGCTATCCGTGACGCACTGGTTCGCCAGCTCTACAGCCCGGTACAGTGGACTAAAACCGTTGAGTTTATGGCCTCTCAGGGCGTTGAGCATCTGTATGAAGTCGGCCCAGGGAAAGTCCTCACCGGTCTGACAAAACGTATTGTTGACACCCTGACAGCCTCGGCGATTAACGAGCCGGAAGCGATGTCAGCGGCACTCTCGCAATAAAAGAGGAATACCATGAGTTTTGAAGGAAAAATCGCCCTGGTCACTGGCGCAAGCCGCGGTATCGGGCGTGCAATTGCTGAAACACTGGTTGCGCGCGGCGCGAAGGTGATTGGTACAGCAACCAGCGAGAATGGCGCTCAGGCCATCAGCGAGTATCTGGGTGCAAACGGTAAAGGTCTGGTTCTGAATGTGACTGAACCTGCATCTATCGAATCTGTTCTGGAAAATATTCGCGCAGAGTTTGGCGAAGTGGATATTCTGGTAAACAACGCCGGGATCACTCGCGATAATCTGTTAATGCGAATGAAAGACGACGAGTGGAACGATATCATCGAAACCAACCTGTCATCTGTATTCCGTCTGTCAAAAGCGGTAATGCGCGCTATGATGAAAAAGCGTCATGGTCGTATTATCACTGTCGGTTCTGTGGTTGGTACCATGGGAAATGCTGGTCAGGCTAACTACGCTGCGGCGAAAGCAGGTCTGATTGGTTTCAGTAAGTCGCTGGCGCGTGAAGTTGCGTCCCGCGGTATTACGGTAAACGTTGTTGCTCCGGGCTTTATTGAAACGGACATGACGCGTGCGCTGACTGATGAGCAGCGTGCGGGTACGCTGGCGGCAGTTCCGGCGGGTCGTCTTGGCGACCCTAAAGAAATCGCCAGTGCGGTTGCATTTTTAGCCTCTGACGAGGCGGGTTACATCACTGGTGAGACCCTCCACGTCAACGGCGGGATGTATATGGTTTAACCACGATAAAAAAATTTGCGTTATTTGGGTAAAAGGCCTCAAAATAACGTAAAATCGTGGTAAGAACTGCCGGGATTTAGTTGCAAATTTTTCAACATTTTATACACTACGAAAACCATCGCGAAAGCGAGTTTTGATAGGAAATTTAAGAGTATGAGCACTATCGAAGAACGCGTTAAGAAAATTATCGGCGAACAGCTGGGCGTTAAGCAGGAAGAAGTTGTGAACTCCGCTTCCTTCGTTGAAGACCTGGGCGCAGATTCTCTTGACACCGTTGAGCTGGTAATGGCTCTGGAAGAAGAGTTTGATACTGAGATTCCGGACGAAGAAGCTGAGAAGATCACCACCGTTCAGGCTGCCATTGATTACATCAACGGTCACCAGGCGTAAGTGAACATCTCCAGGCGGTCATTCGACCGCCTGAGTTTTATCTTTTTTAGTCCCACGAATCTCTTTTTTTATCCCTCCCTGGAGGACAAACGTGTCTAAGCGTCGTGTAGTTGTGACCGGACTTGGCATGTTGTCTCCTGTCGGCAATACCGTAGAGTCCACCTGGAAAGCTCTCCTTGCCGGTCAGAGCGGCATCAGCCTAATCGACCATTTCGATACTAGCGCCTATGCAACGAAATTTGCTGGCTTAGTAAAGGATTTTAACTGTGAAGAGATCATCTCGCGTAAAGAACAGCGCAAGATGGATGCCTTCATTCAATATGGAATTGTCGCTGGCGTTCAGGCCATGCAGGATTCTGGCCTTGAGATTACGGAAGAGAACGCAACCCGTATCGGCGCCGCTATCGGCTCCGGGATTGGCGGTCTTGGCCTGATCGAGGAAAACCATACATCTCTGATGAATGGCGGCCCGCGTAAGATCAGCCCGTTCTTCGTTCCGTCCACGATTGTTAACATGGTGGCGGGTCACCTGACCATCATGTTCGGCCTGCGTGGGCCAAGCATTTCTATCGCGACCGCCTGTACGTCTGGCGTACATAACATCGGCCAGGCCGCGCGCATTATTGCGTACGGCGATGCAGATGCTATGGTTGCGGGCGGTGCTGAAAAAGCCAGTACCCCGCTGGGTGTTGGCGGTTTTGGTGCGGCGCGTGCGCTGTCTACCCGTAATGATAACCCGCAGGCGGCGAGCCGTCCGTGGGATAAAGACCGTGACGGCTTTGTGCTGGGCGACGGGGCGGGCATGATCGTACTGGAAGAGTACGAACACGCGAAAAAACGCGGTGCGAAAATCTATGCTGAAATCGTTGGTTTCGGCATGAGCAGCGATGCTTATCACATGACGTCTCCTCCTGAGAACGGCGCGGGTGCTGCGCTGGCGATGGAAAACGCGATTCGTGATGCGGGTATTACCCCAGCACAAATTGGCTACGTGAACGCACACGGCACCTCTACGCCAGCAGGCGATAAAGCTGAAGCTCAGGCGGTTAAGTCTATCTTCGGCGAGTCTGCCAGCCGCGTAATGGTGAGCTCCACCAAGTCCATGACCGGTCACCTGTTGGGTGCGGCGGGTGCAGTAGAGTCGATCTACTCCATCCTTGCGCTGCGCGATCAGGCTATTCCGCCAACCATCAACCTGGATAACCCGGATGAAGGTTGCGATCTGGACTTCGTTCCTCACGAAGCGCGTCAGGTGAGCGGTATGGAGTACACCCTGTGTAACTCCTTCGGCTTCGGCGGCACCAACGGCTCTCTGATCTTCAAAAAGATCTGATCCTGACGTCCCGATAGCTTTTAAAAAGGTCCGCTTGCCGGGCCTTTTTTATTAAGGCTAATCTTCTTGTCGGCTGCAAGACATGCTGCCAGACTAAACGCCCACGCATAAGGAGCCACCATGTTTTTAATCAATGGCCTTGAGCAGGAAACGCTGCCTGCCAGCGACAGGGCGATACAGTTTGGTGATGGTTGCTTTACGACAGCGCGCATTCTGGATGGCGGTGTCTGCCTGCTGGATGCGCACATTCGACGCCTGCAGCATGGCTGTGAAAAGCTAATGATCCCCTTTACGCACTGGGACACGTTGCGCCAGGAAATGTGCCTGCTGGCAACCGGGAAGAATAGCGGCGTACTCAAAGTCATCATTAGCCGCGGCAGTGGTGGCCGGGGGTACAGTGCCGCATCGTGTATCAACCCTACGCGTATTCTCTCCGTTTCTGCTTATCCCACGCATTACTCTCGCTGGCGAGAAGACGGCGTCACGCTGACGCTGAGCCCGGTACGACTGGGACGAAACCCGATGCTGGCCGGACTGAAGCATCTCAATCGCCTGGAGCAGGTGCTCATTCGTACTCATCTTGAACAGACGGACGCCGATGAGGCGCTGGTTCTTGACAGCGAAGGGTTCATTACGGAATGCTGTGCGGCTAATTTACTCTGGCGGCAGGGGGGAGAAGTGTTCACTCCATCGCTTGAGCACGCTGGCGTAAATGGGTTAATGCGTCAGTTTTGTCTGCAACAGCTGGCACGCTCTGGCTATCGCGTTGTCGAAGTTAGCGCAGGAGAAGCCGCGCTACAGACTGCCGATGAAGTCATCATCTGCAATGCGCTGATGCCTGTTGTACCCGTCCGTGCGTATGGCCAACAACGCTGGTCTTCGCGCGAGCTGTTTCAGTTTTTAGCCCCGATATGTGAGCAAACCAGATAGTCATGAAAAAAATGTTGCGCTTTGTCCTTATCCTCATCGTTGCGCTGGGCGTCGCTGGCGGAGCTGGCGTATGGAAAGTTCGCCAGCTGGCTGACAGCAAGATCCTGGTTAAAGACGAAACGATCTTTACCCTGAAAGCGGGAACCGGCCGCCAGGCGCTTGGGGAACAGCTCTATGGCGACAAGATTATCAATCGCCCACGGGTATTCCAGTGGTTATTGCGCGTGGAGCCTGAGCTGTCACATTTCAAAGCCGGGACCTATCGCTTTACGCCGGGAATGACCGTCAGAGAGATGCTGCAGCTGCTGGAAAGCGGCAAAGAAGCCCAGTTCCCCCTGCGGTTTGTGGAAGGGATGCGCCTGAGCGATTACCTCAAACAGCTGCGCGATGCGCCGTATATCAAACATACCCTGAAGGATGACAGCTACCAGACGGTGGCCGACGTGCTCAAGTTTGAGCATCCCGAATGGGTGGAAGGCTGGTTCTGGCCAGATACCTGGATGTACACCGCCGGCACGACCGATGTGGCGATACTGAAGCGGGCGCACAAAAAAATGGTCGCCGCCGTGGATGCCGCCTGGGAAGGGCGAATGGATGGTTTACCTTATAAAGATCAAAACCAGTTTGTCACCATGGCCTCGATTATCGAGAAAGAGACCGCCGTTGCCGCCGAACGCGATCGGGTGGCGTCAGTATTTATCAACCGTTTGCGCATTGGCATGCGCCTGCAAACCGACCCTACCGTCATCTACGGCATGGGCGAGAGCTATACGGGCAAGATCTCCAGAAAAGATCTGGAGACGCCAACGGCGTATAATACCTACGTGATTAGCGGTTTACCGCCTGGTCCGATTGCCACGCCGAGCGAAGCGTCACTCAAAGCCGCCGCGCATCCGGCGAAAACACCGTATCTCTATTTTGTGGCTGATGGAAAAGGGGGACACGCCTTTAACACCAACCTTGCCAGCCACAATCGCTCTGTTCAGGACTATCTGAAGGCACTTAAGGAAAAAAATGCGCAGTAAATACATTGTCATTGAGGGACTCGAAGGGGCGGGTAAAACCACCGCCCGCAACGTGGTGGTGGATACGCTCAAAGCGCTTGGCGTGGCGGACATGGTATTTACCCGCGAGCCGGGCGGCACGCAGCTGGCTGAAAAGCTCCGTAGCCTGGTGCTGGATATCAAATCCGTCGGCGACGAAATTATCACTGACAAAGCCGAAGTGCTGATGTTCTACGCGGCGCGCGTTCAGCTGGTTGAGACGGTGATCAAACCCGCCCTGGCCGACGGCAAGTGGGTGATCGGCGACCGTCACGATCTGTCGACTCAGGCGTATCAGGGTGGCGGACGCGGCATCGACCAGACCATGCTGGCCACCCTGCGTAATGCCGTTTTAGGTGATTTTCGCCCCGACCTGACGCTCTATCTGGATGTGACTCCGGAAGTGGGCCTCAAGCGTGCCCGCGCTCGCGGCGAGCTGGACCGCATTGAACAAGAGTCGTTTGATTTCTTTAACCGTACCCGCGCGCGCTATCTTGAACTGGCCGCACAGGACAGCTCAATTTGTACCATCGATGCGACGCAATCCCTGGACGACGTCACGCGCGACATTCAGCAAACCGTGACGCAGTGGGTGCAGGAGCAGCAGGCATGAAATGGTATCCATGGTTGCGCCCACACTTTGAACAGCTGATCGGCAGCTATCAGGCGGGGCGGGGGCATCATGCGTTACTGATTCAGGCATTGCCGGGGATGGGCGATGATGCGTTGATTTATGCCATCACCCGTTTTCTGATGTGCCAGCAGCCGGAAGGGCATAAGAGCTGCGGCAAATGCCGCGGCTGCCAGCTGATGCAGGCGGGCACGCACCCTGACTACTACACCCTTGAGCCTGAGAAGGGGAAAAGCGCGCTGGGTATCGATGCCGTGCGGGAAGTCAGTGAAAAATTGTACGAACACGCGCGACTGGGCGGCGCTAAAGTGGTCTGGCTCAAAGACGCCACGCAGCTTACCGAAGCGGCGGCTAACGCCCTGCTGAAAACCCTGGAAGAGCCGCCGGTTAAAACGTGGTTTTTCCTCTCGTGCCGCGACCCGGGACGCTTGCTGGCGACGCTGCGCAGCCGCTGTCGTCTTCATCACCTGGCGGTACCTCAGGAATCGTGGGCGCTGAGCTGGCTTGAGCGTGAGGTGACCACGTCACCTGAGAGCGCCCTGAGCGCCTTGCGTCTGAGCAGCGGCGCGCCCGCGGCGGCGCTGGCATTACTGCAGCCTGACGTCTGGTCAGAGCGAGAAACGCTTTGCCGGACCGTCGAAACGGCACTGAATAACCACGACTGGCTAAGCGTATTGCCTGCGCTTAACAGCGATCGGGCCGTTGAGCGTCTGCACTGGCTGGCCTCGTTGCTGCTGGATGCACTCAAAATTCAGCAAGGGGCAACGCTGCTGACCAACCCGGACGCGTGGCCACTGGTGAATACGCTGGCGAACCGCCTTTCAGGGAAGATTCTTCATGCGATGCTTCATGAAATTTGCCAGAGCCGAGAACAGCTTTTAACCGTGACGGGTCTTAATCGCGAGCTTTTACTGACCGACCAGTTACTGCGTATTGAACACTACCTGCAACCCGGCGTCACACCGCCGGTTTCCCATCTCTGAGAGAGACATTATGTTTTTAGTCGACTCACACTGCCATCTTGATGGCCTGGATTATCAATCCCTGCATAAAAACGTGGATGACGTGCTGGCGAAAGCCGCCGCCCGCGATGTGAAATTCTGCCTTGCGGTAGCGACGACGCTGCCGGGCTATCGCACGATGCGCGAGCTGGTGGGCGTTCGCGATAACGTGGTGTTCTCCTGCGGCGTACACCCCCTGAACCAGGATGAAGAATATGACGTTGACGATTTGCGTCGTCTGGCCGCGGAAGAGGGCGTGGTGGCAATGGGAGAGACCGGGCTGGACTATTTTTACACGCCGGAAACCAAACCGCGCCAGCAGGAGTCCTTCCGCAACCATATCCGCATTGGCCGGGAGCTGAACAAGCCGGTTATCGTCCACACCCGCGATGCGCGTGCGGATACCCTGGCGATCCTCCGGGAAGAAAACGTGACGGATTGCGGTGGCGTACTACACTGTTTCACAGAAGACAGAGAAACGGCGGGTAAGCTGCTTGATTTGGGGTTTTATATCTCGTTTTCGGGGATCGTGACGTTCCGTAACGCTGAGCAGCTGCGTGATGCTGCACGTTATGTTCCGCTCGATCGCATTCTGGTGGAGACAGATTCTCCTTATCTCGCACCGGTGCCGCATCGCGGTAAAGAGAACCAGCCCGCTATGACGAGAGATGTGGCTGAGTACATGGCCGTACTGAAGGGCGTCAGCATCGATGAGCTGGCCCGCGTGACGACGGAAAACTTCTCCACGCTGTTCCATATCGACCCCGCCCGCCTGCAATCTGTCTGATACACCTGTTTTTTTTAGGCTCGTAATTAATAAGTAAAGCGAGTAAAGTTCACCGCCTCATTTGGGGCGGTGAGGGTGTTTTTAGACACATCCGGACATGCTTTTTGTAAAAAACTGAAAGTTTTTCGACCGCCTTAAGCTGAAACGTGATAGCCGTCAAACAAACTCAGAGGGAATTATTTTACTCTGTGTAATAAATAAAGGGCGCTTAGATGTCCTGTCCACGGCGCGGTACTCCCCCCGGGCCAATGCGTGAAAGCGTAAAAAAAGCACAAATACTCAGGAGCACTCTCAATTATGTTTAAGAATGCATTTGCTAACCTGCAAAAGGTCGGTAAATCGCTGATGCTGCCAGTATCCGTACTGCCTATCGCAGGTATCCTGCTGGGTGTCGGTTCTGCTAACTTCAGCTGGCTGCCAGCCGTAGTCTCCCACGTGATGGCCGAAGCAGGCGGTTCTGTCTTTGCTAACATGCCACTGATCTTCGCGATCGGTGTGGCTCTGGGCTTCACTAATAACGACGGCGTTTCTGCGCTGGCTGCAGTGGTTGCCTACGGCATCATGGTAAAAACCATGGCCGTGGTTGCGCCGCTGGTTCTGCATTTACCGGCAGAAGAGATCGCTGCGAAACACCTGGCAGACACCGGTGTTCTGGGCGGTATCATCTCCGGTGCGATTGCAGCGTATATGTTTAACCGCTTCTATCGCATCAAGCTGCCTGAGTATCTGGGCTTCTTCGCGGGCAAGCGTTTCGTTCCGATCATCTCTGGTCTGGCAGCGATTTTCACTGGCGTGATCCTGTCCTTCATCTGGCCACCAATCGGCTCCGCTATCCAGACCTTCTCTCAGTGGGCTGCTTACCAGAACCCGGTTGTGGCGTTTGGTATCTACGGCTTCATCGAGCGTTGCCTGGTGCCATTTGGTCTGCACCACATCTGGAACGTTCCATTCCAGATGCAGATTGGTGAATTCACCAACGCAGCAGGTCAGGTATTCCACGGCGATATCCCACGTTACATGGCGGGCGACCCAACTGCAGGTAAACTGTCTGGTGGCTTCCTGTTCAAAATGTACGGTCTGCCAGCAGCGGCGATTGCTATCTGGCACTCTGCTAAGCCAGAGAACCGTGCAAAAGTGGGCGGTATCATGATCTCCGCAGCGTTGACCTCGTTCCTGACCGGTATCACCGAGCCGATCGAGTTCTCCTTCATGTTCGTTGCGCCGATCCTGTACGTTATCCACGCGATTCTGGCGGGCCTGGCGTTCCCAATCTGTATCCTGCTGGGTATGCGTGACGGTACATCCTTCTCTCACGGCCTGATCGACTTCATCGTTCTGTCCGGTAACAGCAGCAAACTGTGGCTGTTCCCAATCGTGGGTGCGTGCTATGCCGTTGTTTACTACACCATCTTCCGCGTGCTGATTAAAGCACTGGACCTGAAAACTCCGGGTCGTGAAGATGCGACAGAAGACAGCAAAGCTGGCGCGACCAGCGAAATGGCTCCGGCACTGGTTGCAGCGTTCGGCGGTAAAGAGAACATCACTAACCTGGACGCGTGCATCACTCGTCTGCGTGTGAGCGTTGCCGACGTAGCGAAAGTAGACCAGCCGGGTCTGAAAAAACTGGGCGCAGCGGGCGTAGTTGTTGCAGGTTCTGGTGTACAGGCAATTTTCGGTACCAAATCCGATAACCTGAAAACCGAAATGGATGAGTACATCCGCAGCAACTAAGTTGTGACCTGGGGAGACTAAGGCAGCCGAATGGCTGCCTTTTTTATTTGTGCTGTTTGTCATGCCCGGTGGCGCTGCGCTTACCGGGCCTACGAAATGCAAATGTAGGCCAGGTAAGGCGCAGTCGCCACCCGGCTTAACACTCAGAAGTCGTAGCTCGCGCTCACCGAGACGTTCAGCGGCGCGCCATAAACCACATAAGAGCCGACGTAATCGTAATACTCTTTGTCGAACAGGTTGTTGACGTTCGCCTGAACAGCAAAATCTTTGGTGACCTGATAACGGCTAAAGAGATTAACCAGCCCGTAGCTGCCTTGCTCCGCGCGGGAACGTCCTGCCGGGCCGCCTTCCACGTCCGTCCACACTTTGTTTTGCCAGTTCACGCCACCGCCCACGGTCAGTTCCGGCAGCATTGGCAGTTGATAACGGGTGAACAGCTTCATGGTTGTGCGCGGCTGATCGGAGCTGACGGCGTTGCCATTCTTATCTTCAGCAATGTAGCGGGTCGCGCCGAAGGTCAGCTGCCAGTTATCGGTCAACGCGCCGTTCAGCTCGAACTCAATCCCTTTGCTCACTACGCCGTCCAGCGATTGGTAAATCGACTCACCGCTCGTCATGTAGGTATACGTATTGCTTGCTACGTTATCCTGCTCAATGCGGAAAATCGCCAGCGAGGTGGTAAGACGGGTATTGAACCAGTCTGCTTTCACACCGGCTTCGTAGCTTTTGCCCGTAGTGGGGTCGAGATAGCGTCCGCTGGCGTCCCGCTTGTCCTGGGGCTGGAAGATAGAGGTATAGCTGACGTAGGTCGACCAGTCTTCATTGATGTCGTAGACCAGGCCCGCGTATGGCGTAACGTCATCTTTGGTGCTTTCCAGACGGGTGTCCGGGGAACCCGCCGGGTTATAGCGAATGTTGTAGTTGGTATAACGCGCGCCGAGGATCAGATGCAGGGGATCGGCCAGCGAGAAGCGGGCGGAGGTATACGCTGAGGACTGGCGAATGTCGTCCTGGCTGTAGAGTTTCCACGGCGTCCACTGCGGGTCGGCAATCTTCCCGTTCCAGTTCTTAAAGTTACCCACATCAACCATGCCGTAAACCGCGTCAGGCATTGAGTTGTCGTAATGGTTACGCTGACGACTGAAGCTGCCGCCGAACATCATTTCGTGCTGACGGCCGAAGAGATCGAAATCGCCGCGCAGGAAAGCGTCCACGGCATCCTGTTTACGTTCGCCACGGTTCCAGCCGCCGTAGCCTACCATGCCCGCACCGGTCTCTTTATCCGGATAGCCGGACATATACATCAGCTTAGAGTCGAAGTTGGTTTCAGCATGCATGCCGTTTATGTGCGCTTCCCAGCCATTATCGAAACGCTGAGTCAGGTTAGCGAAGATGCGGGTGCTGTCCTTGTCCGAGTAGGCCCAGTCAGGCGCCACGGTCTGGCTGCGATCGTAATGGGTTTTACTCCCGTCGCTGTACCACGTAGGCAGTCCGCCCCAGGTTGGGTCAGCGGTATGGCTTTCCTGATATTCGTATCCCACCGAGAGGGTGGTGCTGTCGGTGACGTCCGCGTCCATCACGCCATAGAGGAATTTCTTCCGGTAGTGATAGTTATCCACGAAGCTGTCGTTGTCCTGATAACCTGCGATCATCCGGCCCCGTACCTTGCCTGACTCCACCAGCGGCGCCTGCAAATCCAGCACGTAGCGCTGCTTGTCCCAGCTGCCGTAGCTGGCGGAGACGTTACCTTTAAATTCCGTGCTGTCCGCATGCTTACGCACCATGTTGACGTACGCCGCCGGGTTGCCCGTACCGGACATCAGGCCGGTTGCGCCGCGGACCACTTCGATGCGGTCATAAATCGCCGTATCAGCGGCAGTATCACCAAAGTTCCACACTTCGCTGATGGAGGTTGGCAGGTCGTCATAGGCGTAATTACTGACGAAAAATCCGCGCGAGTAAAACACGGTACGGTCGCTGTCCTGCACCTGCGCCGTTACGCCCGTGGTGTTGGTTAACACCTGACCGATGGACTGCAGGTTCTGATCGGCCATGCGCTGCTGGCTAATCACGCTGACGGACTGCGGGATATCGCGGGGAACCAGCAACAGCTTCGTGCCGGTGGTGGTGGTTTTGACGCTGTAATCCCGCTCCTGACTTGCGGAAGGATCCTGCGTTTGGTCAAAACCGCCGTCAACAACAACGGTATCTTCGGCTGTTGATGCAGCGAAAGCGGCGGCTGGCGTCAGTGCCATAGCAATGCAGACTGCCAGCAACGAAGGCGTTGCGACAGGCTGACGTTGCCCATCCCTGGTGTGATGAATGAAAGACATTATTAAACCCTTATGAACGATGAAGAGGGTATGCGTCAGTCCCACGGACACGGGCTGGCGTCGTTTTCTATGTTAAAAATGCGCATGAAAATGCAAATGCGAAATATACGCATTGCTATTAATGCTGTAAACAGATGTGTCGACCGGAACTGAAATAATGTTTCAGCCCGTTAAGGCCCGCGAGCGGTCACTCTTCACTCAGGTGATGAACATTCAGCAAAGAAATCGAGGGAGGAGGTTGAAAGGACAGGAGAAACTCGCTCATACTCTTGAATTGTGTCACACGCCGATCCCGTGAGTGTGTTTACAGTGGACGCATTGCGCCAGATTAAACAAAAAAGGAAAAGGTCATGGCTGAAGAAACGATTTTCAGTAAAATTATTCGCCGCGAAATTCCGTCGGATATCGTCTATCAGGATGAACTGGTAACGGCTTTTCGGGACATTTCCCCTCAGGCTCCGACGCACGTCCTTATCATTCCCAATATTCTGATTCCGACCGTAAACGACGTAAAAACCGAGCATGAAGTGGCGTTAGGTCGTATGCTGACGGTGGCCGCGAAAATCGCTGAACAGGAAGGGATTGCAGAAGACGGTTACCGTCTGATCATGAACTGCAACCGTCATGGTGGCCAGGAAGTGTATCATATTCACATGCATCTGCTGGGTGGACGTCCTCTGGGGCCGATGCTGGCACATAAAGGTCTTTGACATGCGTAAAGGGCGTATTGCAGCGCTGGTAGTGACGATGATGATTGTGGGGTGCAGCACGCGCCCGGCGATCCCCGTGAACGATGAACAGACGCTGGTGATGGAATCCTCCGTGCTTGCCGCGGGCATCACGGCGCAACAGCCCGCGCTGACCATCAGTGAAATCAACTCATCTGCCTCCTCTACGCTCTTTAATGAAAGACACGAACCCGTGACGGTCCACTACCGTTTTTTCTGGTATGACGTAAGAGGTCTTGAAATGCATCCGCTGGAGGCGCCGCGTAGCGTCACCATTCCGGCCAGGTCGTCGGTAACGCTCTATGGCAGCGCCAACTATCTGGGTGCGCATAAGGTGAGACTTTATCTTTATCTCTGAGGGGTGAACCTTGATTAAAAATTTGAGCCGCTATGCGCTCGTGACAGCTTTCGCTCTGTTTCTGGCAGGGTGTGTGACGCGAACTGAACAGCCTGCACCTGTGGAAGAGGCGAAACCGGGCACTGAACAGCCGACGCAGCCAACGCAGCCGCAGCCAACCGTGCCGTCCGTACCGTCTATACCGGCACAGCCAGGCCCGATTGAGCATCCGGACCAGACGTCGCAGCCCACGCCGCGCGTGCGCCATTACGACTGGAACGGGGCAATGCAGCCAATGGTAGGCAAAATGCTGCAGGCGCAGGGCGTGACGGCGGGCAGCGTGTTGCTGGTCGACAGCGTCAACAACCGTACCAACGGTTCGCTGAACGCGGGTGAAGCGACGGAAACCCTGCGCAATGCTCTGGCTAACAACGGTAAGTTTACGCTGGTATCGGCTCAGCAGCTTGCGGTAGCCAAACAGCAGCTGGGCCTGTCGCCGCAGGATAGCCTCGGCACACGCAGCAAGGCGATCGGCATCGCCCGTAACGTTGGCGCACAGTATGTGCTGTACTCTAACGCCACCGGTAACGTGAATACACCGGCCCTGCAGATGCAGCTGATGCTGGTTCAGACTGGCGAAATTATCTGGTCAGGTAAAGGTGCGGTTACGCAACAATGACAGCACGCGTGAAGAGATTCTGACGCGCTATTTTCCTCAGTACCGCATTGTCGCGCCGCAGGCCCACTCCGGGCTTGGCGGCGCGAGTTGCATTATAGCGCAGGGCGAACACCGTCTGGTCTTGCGGCAGAATCACGATCCCTACGCGCCTGCCTCCCATTTTCGTCGTCAGTTTCGTGCCCTGAGGCGTCTTCCGTCAGATCTCGTACCTGCGCCCCGTTTATTCAAAGAGGGCTGGATGGCCGTCGACTATCTTGACGGTGACGTTAAAAGCGCGCTGCCGGACACGCCGGAGCTTGCGGCGATGCTGTATCATCTGCACCGGCAGCCACGTCTGGGGTGGCGAATTACGTTATTCCCGCTGCTAGAACATTACTGGCAGCAAGCCCTGCCGGACAGGCGTACCCCAGTATGGCTGGCACATCTCAGGCGGCTGCGTAAAACGGGCGAGCCGCAGCCGATTCGGCTCGCGCCGCTGCACATGGATGTTCATGCCGGAAATATTGTGCATACGCCAGCGGGCATCAGGCTTATCGACTGGGAATATGCCGGAGATGGCGACGTGGCGCTGGAGCTGGCGGCAGTCTGGACGGAGAGTGACGCCGCGCGCCAGACGCTTATCAGGGACTACGCCGAGGCGGCACACGTTGACGTCGACGCGCTGAGGCGGCAGGTCAAACGCTGGCGACCCTGGGTCGTCATGTTAATGGCTGGCTGGTTTGAAATGCGCTATCGGCAGTCCAGAGACAAACAATTTATTGCGCTGGCAGACGATGCCTGGCGTCAGTTACAAACTAAAGGATAAGAGAGGTGGATGTGGGTCCAGTCATGTTGGATGTAGAAGGGTTTGAGCTGGATGCGGAGGAGCGTGAAATTCTGGCGCATCCGCTGGTGGGTGGCCTGATCCTGTTTACCCGCAACTATCACGATCCGGCGCAGCTGCGAGAGCTGGTGCGTCAGATCCGCGCCGCGTCGCGCAATCATCTGGTGGTCGCCGTCGATCAGGAAGGCGGCCGCGTGCAGCGTTTTCGCGAAGGGTTTACCCGCCTGCCAGCGGCCCAGTCTTTTGCCGCGCTGCTCGGCGCGGAAGAGGGTGGAAAACTGGCGCAGGAGGCCGGCTGGCTGATGGCCAGTGAAATGATTGCCATGGACATCGACATCAGTTTTGCCCCGGTTCTGGACGTGGGGCATATCAGCGCCGCCATTGGCGAGCGCTCCTACCATGACGATCCGCGTGTTGCGCTGGCAATGGCGACCCGGTTCATCGACGGCATGCACGATGCCGGGATGAAAACCACCGGGAAACACTTCCCGGGCCACGGGGCGGTGACGGCGGACTCACATAAAGAGACCCCGCGCGATCCGCGCCCGGAAGCGGAAATTCGCGCCAAAGATATGTCGGTGTTCAAATCGCTTATCACCGACAACAAGCTGGATGCCATCATGCCTGCGCACGTGATTTACAGCGACGTCGACCCGCGTCCGGCCAGCGGCTCTCCGCACTGGCTGAAAACCGTTCTGCGTCAGGAGCTGGGCTTCAATGGCGTGATCTTCTCTGACGATTTATCCATGGAAGGGGCGGCGATTATGGGCAGCTACGCTGAACGCGGTCAGGCGTCGCTGGATGCAGGTTGCGATATGATCCTGGTCTGCAATAATCGTAAAGGTGCCGTCAGCGTGCTGGATAACCTGTCGCCGATCAATGCAGAGCGTGTTACACAATTGTATCATAAAGGTTCATTTAGCCGTCAGGAGCTGATGGATTCGGCGCGCTGGAAGACGGTCAACGCCCGGCTTGAAGACCTGAATGAGCGCTGGCAGGCACATAAAGCCAGCCTGTAAACCCTCCCGGAAGGCGTAGCGTGGTGATAAGACGATGATCATCTATTTACACGGTTTTGACTCAAACAGTCCTGGTAATCATGAGAAGGTGCTGCAGCTGCAGTTTATCGATCCGGATGTACGCTTGATCAGCTACAGCACGCGGCATCCGAAGCATGATATGCAGCATCTGCTCAAAGAGGTGGACAAGATGTTGCAGCTCAACGTCGACGATCGCCCGTTAATCTGCGGCGTGGGGCTGGGCGGCTACTGGGCAGAGCGGATTGGCTTCCTGTGCGACATTCGCCAGGTGGTGTTCAATCCTAATCTGTTCCCGAACGAGAACATGGAAGGCAAAATTGACCGCCCGGAAGAGTATGTCGATATTGCGACCAAGTGCGTCAGCAATTTTCGTGAGAAAAACCGTGACCGCTGTCTGGTGATCCTTTCCCGTAATGATGAAGCGCTCAACAGCCACCGGGCTGCAGAACTGCTCCATCATTACTATGAAATCGTCTGGGACGAAGAACAGACCCATAAGTTCAAAAACATCTCCCCGCATCTGCAGCGAATCAAAGCGTTTAAAACGCTGGGTTAACCCCTTATCCGCAGGCGTCAAAGCCCGGCCGCGAAAGCGTCTCGGGCTTTCTTTTTGACCAGAATTGTCTACTTTTAAGCCATCAAAACTTGATGCATATCAATTTTGGTATGACCAATGCGCCTGACGTGTTATTCTCAATGCACCTGAATGGTTTCAGTGCTGTAACCTGTTGTTAATTAAGGGTTATTTTTATAACTTTTAATTAACAATTGGTTAATAATTTGAGGGGGTCACGTTGACTACGCCATTGAAAAAGATAGTGATTGTAGGCGGTGGTGCTGGCGGGCTGGAGCTGGCTACACAGCTGGGCAAGAAGCTGGGTCGCGGTAAAAAAGCCAAAATTACGCTGGTGGATCGTAACCACAGCCACCTGTGGAAACCGCTGCTGCACGAAGTGGCGACCGGTTCTCTGGATGAGGGCGTGGACGCGCTCAGCTATCTGGCGCACGCGCGCAACCATCATTTCCAGTTCCAGCTGGGCTCGGTGGTGGACATCAACCGTGAAAGCAAAACCATCACTCTGGCAGAACTGCGTGATGAAAAAGGAGAGCTGCTGGTTCCTGAGCGCAAACTGCCGTATGACACGCTGGTCATGGCGCTCGGCAGTACCTCCAACGACTTCAATACGCCGGGCGTGAAAGAGCACTGTATCTTCCTCGATAACCCGCACCAGGCGCGTCGTTTCCATCAGGAAATGCTGAACCTGTTCCTGAAGTACACCAGCAATATGGGTGCGAACGGTAAGGTGAATATCGCCATTGTCGGCGGCGGCGCGACGGGCGTTGAGCTCTCTGCTGAGCTGCACAATGCGGTTAAACAGCTGCACAGCTACGGTTACAAAGGGTTAACGAACGAAGCGCTGAACGTCACGCTGGTCGAAGCCGGTGAACGCATTCTGCCTGCGCTGCCTCCGCGTATTTCCGGTGCGGCGCACAATGAGCTCACCAAGCTGGGCGTGCGGGTGCTGACGCAAACCATGGTGACCAGCGCCGACGAAGGCGGTCTGCACACCAAAGACGGCGAATATATCAAAGCGGATCTGATGGTCTGGGCGGCGGGTATCAAAGCGCCTGACTTTATGAAAGAGATCGGCGGTCTGGAAACGAACCGCATTAACCAGCTGGTAACCGAGCCAACGCTGCAAACCACGCGTGACCCTGAAATCTTTGCTATCGGTGACTGTGCCTCCTGCGCCCGTCCTGAAGGCGGATTCGTGCCGCCGCGCGCGCAGGCCGCACACCAGATGGCAAGCCTGGTCCTGCACAACATCCTGGCGCAGTACAAAGGCAAGCCAATGAAAGCCTATGTCTATAAAGACCACGGTTCACTGGTATCGCTGTCAAACTTCTCTACCGTCGGCAGCCTGATGGGCAACCTGATGCGCGGCTCGATGATGGTAGAAGGGCGCATTGCCCGCTTCGTGTATATCTCGCTCTACCGTATGCACCAGATTGCGCTGCACGGCTACTTCAAAACCGGGCTGATGATGCTGGTGGGCAGAATCAACCGCGTGATCCGTCCGCGTCTGAAGCTGCACTAATCTTTCACTCCCTCCGGGCCCTCCGGAGGGAGTTTTTAGCATTTCATGCTGTAGATCACAGTTTGAGTGCTTAAGAGTTCTCCTAAATACAATATATCTCCTCTGAACGCCCCTTTTTTGATCCTTTATCTGATTGGCGAAGCCGTTCCTCCATAGCAAAATTGTTACCAATAGCAACAAAGGAGGAAGTCCCGTGAATAAATCAATGTTGGCGGGTATAGGGATTGGCGTCGCGGCTGCGTTAGGTGTGGCTGCCGTTGCCAGTCTCAACGTATTAGATCGCGGCCCGCAGTATGCGCAGGTGGTTTCTGCTACACCGATTAAAGAAACTGTAAAAACGCCTCGTCAGGAGTGCCGTAACGTCTCGGTCACGCATCGTCGTCCCGTGCAGGATGAAAACCGTATCGCCGGATCTGTTCTTGGTGCGGTAGCGGGTGGCGTGATTGGTCACCAGTTTGGCGGCGGCCGGGGTAAAGATGTGGCGACCGTGGTCGGCGCGCTGGGTGGCGGCTATGCGGGTAACCAGGTCCAGGGCGCGATGCAGGATAATGATACCTACACCACGACTCAGCAACGCTGTAAAACCGTGTATGACAAGTCGGAAAAAATGCTGGGCTATGATGTGACGTACAAAATTGGCGATCAGCAGGGCAAAATCCGCATGGATAAAGACCCGGGCACGCAAATTCCACTGGATGGAAATGGCCAGCTGGTTCTGAATAACAAAGTGTAAAAAAGATGTTCTCTGAATTTAGCTCCTCATGCGCTCAGGCTGAGGAGCTTTTTTTTGCGTCAGATTTTCAGTAGCTCAGGCCACAGTCGCAGCGTGGTTTCGCTAATATTCTGCAGTTTTTCCAGCGTGGCCCCCTCACGGGCGCTGATCGACATCCCCTGCAAAATACAGCTCAGGTATTGCGCCAGCAGCTGAGGGTTGCAGTGGGCAGGGATTTCACCGCGCTGCTGGCGCTGTGCCAGAAATGCGCTGAGCGTCTCCTCCTGCATCGCATGCCGCGATTTCACCGTATTGGCAATCTCTTTGGAAGACGCCGCAAGGGTGGCAGAGGTGTTAATCATAAAGCAGCCCGCAGGCGTATCTTTACTGGTGAAACAGGTTGCGACGGCGGTGAAATAGTCGCGAAGCGCCTGTTCAACGCTTTTCTCTTCGCAGAACAGCTGGGCTTCGTGTTTCGCCGCAAAGCGCGAAATGTATCTGTCCAGCACCGCCCTGAACAGCCCCTCTTTATTGGTAAATTCGGCATACAGCGTCGGCGCTTTGGCTCCGGTGGCTTCTACCAGATCGGAAAGCGAGGTTGCTTCATACCCATGTTGCCAGAAGAGAGTCATGGCCTTATCAAGCGCTGCATCCCTGTCAAACACTTTTGGTCGGCCACGGCTTTTCTTCGCACAACTCGTGACGTCGGTTGTCATTTGCCGTTGGTCCTCTGTTGGTTTGGTGAACGACCATTATAAAAATAAACGCAACCCACCACCAGTGCAGAATGCTTAAAAATAAATTAATCATATATGTATGAAAAATAACAACTTTAAAATTAAGTTAACGCTCGTTATAAAATTATGTTGACGCGTGACCTGGATCACATTTATGATTTACCTATCGATCGTTAACTTAATGATTAACGACCTCCAAATTCATCTGCTAAAGGTAAACATCATGAAAAACGTAAAAACCCTCATCGCTGCCGCTGTTCTGAGTTCACTCTCTTTCGCAAGCTTTGCTGCTGTACAGGTGCAATCCACCCCTGCTGACCAGCACAAAGTCGGGACAATCTCCGCGTCTGCCGGTACTAACCTGGGTTCCCTGGAAGATCAGCTGGCGCAAAAAGCGCAAGAGATGGGTGCAAAATCTTACCGCATCACCTCCGTGACCGGTCCTAACACCCTGCACGGCACGGCTGTTATCTACAAATAAGCCGGGCATAAACCCTCATTTATGCCACTGCAATAAAAAAGGCCCTCCACATGTGCAGTAATGCCGATTGTTTAAGAACACTTGAACGATCCTGCCAGTAAGAGACAATCCGGGTTCAGCCCCTCTGAGCTCGGATTTTTTTACGTCTGAACACGATATGGACTTCGTTACGGATGCTCTCCCGTCCGAACTGGATACCTTTTCCCGCTCTTTGTATGAGTCCAGCGAGAGTCGTCTGGTCATAATCTGATGCATCAGAGAAAGTGGTGTCTACCAAATAAGTGGTGGGTATCAAAGTGTCATGTATGCGGAAAAATGTGACTCGCGGCAGGCGAAAAGGCTGCCCTGATTATTTTTTGAGTTTAAGCAGCGGCTCTTTGCCGCCTCCTGCGAACCCGGGTATCGGGACGGAATTTATCCTCATATACTGGTGATAGATAAAGTCCCGCTTACGGAAACTGCTGTATATTCTTACCAGGCGGCGACCGGTTTAATATTTATTGCTGCTCTCGAGGGAAGACCGATTTATATCAGGAGAAAGGGCCGAATAACTCTACCCTTCAGCGGTGATTTCTGAATATCTGATTATACGTTCACAGGAAAAACACGTCGTCCATATTGTTTTTACCGACTGAATTGTTATATACGGGCCGGGTATTATTCCTGGTCTTTTATTTATGGTGTGAATATTTTTGTTTTATTTATCTTTAAACTGAATGATATGTATTTTGTAACATTCTGTGATTTGTTACGGAATAGCATTTTGTTCAATGGCCTGTAAGCGTATTGTTATTTAATAAACAGTCATTCTTTATCATGGATATTTGACGATGACAGGACCGTCAGGCATTATTCAGCAACAGAATACGTTAAACCGTTATTTACTGTATATTCCACGAGGCAAATCTGTTTTACCGGATGTTCACTCTTTTACCGGGGAAGAAGAACTCAGTAAACCCTATCGCTACACCATCCGCTTTACCAGCCCGGCATCAAGCATTGCCGTCAACGATGTCCTCAATCAGAGGGTGGAATTTATTCTGCGTGCCCCGAATCCGAAAGCTGGCTGGCACAATCAGGAGCCCTGGCTGCCGGTGCGCCAGATTAACGGGGTGATCACGTCGTTTGCCCGTCTGAAGTCATCTGCCGATGAAACCCTTTACGAGTGTGTGCTGGAGCATGATCTGGCGCTGCTGGACCGGAATTACCGTTCGGCCGTATACATGAATGTGACAGTGCCAGAGCTCGTCACGAAGCTGATGAAGGAGAGCGGGCATTTTCAAGGTTACAACATCGATTTTGACCAGTTAAGCCACAGCTACCCCAGCCGTGAAATGATTATTCAGTGGAAGGAAACCGATCTCCAGTTTATCCGCCGTCTGCTGGCCGAGGTAGGGATCTGGTTCCGCTTTGAAAACCATGACGAAGTACAGGGCGAAACGGTGGTTGTCTTTGGTGACGGTGGCCGCCGCTATGCCTTCAGCGATAAGAAGCTGCCGTACGTTCGCCATTCCGGCATGACCAGCTATGAAGAATACATTACCGAGCTCGAAGAACAATACGAACTCATTCCCGAAAGCGTACTGGTGCGTACGTATAACTACCGCAATCCATTTTCGCCACAGGTGGATAAAACCATTTTCGATAATGATATTCCCGACGGGATAACCAGCGGCAAACAGTATCACTATGCCGATCATTATCTGGAGGACGGCGATTTTTACGGTGAAGAGGCGGAAACAGCCACGTTTTACGCGCGCCTGCGCTATGAGCGTCTGCTGAACAAGCAGAGTGTGCTGGGAGGGACAACCAGTGACCCGGCACTGTTGCCGGGTGTGATGTTCCACCCGACAGGGGATATTCCTGACGGGTTTAAACACGGTTTTCTTGTCACCACAATGACGCTATCCGGCAGTCGCGCACAGCACTACCGCGCCATCCTGAAGGGGATCCCTTATCTGAACGGTTACAGCTATCGTCCGGACTATCTGTCGCGCCCGGTGATAGCCGGAACCGTACCCGGCCGTGTGGCGGCCATCAATCGGGATCACACTTATGCCGGAGTCGATGCGCATGGCCGCTACCGCGTGAAGTTTGATTTTGACCTCGACGAGAAACGTGACGGCTTTGAAAGTGCTCTAATGCGCTTAGGCAGACTGTACGGTGGGGATGTGTTTGGTTTTCACTTCCCGCTGCTGGACGGCACAGAAGTGGCTGTAGCCTTTGAAGGCGGCGATCCGGACCGGCCCTTTATTGCGCATGTCATGCATGACGGCAAACACCCTGATCTGGTTACAAACCGCAACGACACCCGCAACGTGATCCGCACGGCAGCGTCAAACAAAATCCGCCTGGAGGACCGCCGCGGTCAGGAACACATCAAGATTTCCACGGAGTACGGCAAGAGTCAGGTCAGCGCTGGCCACCTCGTTGATGCAGAGGGAAAGCAGCGCGGTGAAGGTGTGGAAGCGCGTACTGACAATCACATGGCGCTCCGTGCCGCGAAAGGGGTGATGATCACCACGGAGGCGCAACCGCGTGCTGCGGGTAAGCAACTGGATATGACGGCCGCCATTGCGCAGCTGGAGAAAGCGTTGTCGCTGGCAATGACGCTACAACAAAGCGCACTGACTGCCGGGGCCAGTAATGTGGAAACCGATCAGCAAAGTCAACTGAGCCAGACACTGACTAACCTTACCGGCGCGGGTCTGCTGACCTATGCCGACAAAGGTCAGGCGCACGTCACGCCGGACAGTCTGCAGCTGTCCGCCGGGAAAGACCTGATCGCAACAGCAGGCCAGGATACCAGCGTAAACGTGGTGAAAAAATTCTCGCTGGCCGTGGGGGAAAAACTCTCGCTGTTTGCCCGCAAGCTCGGCATTCAGATGATTGCCGGTGCCGGGGATATCACGACGCAGGCCCAGCGCGGGGAAGTGCATATGCTTTCGCTGAAGGATTTCACGATGGCGAGTACCGACGGACAGCTGAACGGCAGCGCCAAGCAGGGCATACAGCTGATCTGTGGCGGTGGTGGGATACGCGTCAGTCCGAACGGACTGGTCACCATCTTCTCGCCAACGGGAATCGAACTGAAAGGACCCAATCTGAAGTATGACGGCCCGGAAAGCGCACAGGTCACGGTCCCGCCTTTCAATCAGGGCGCATTTAAACTCCGCTACCAGCTGCACGCCGGAGACGACCCGGAGCAAATTCTCGCAAACAAAAAATTCCGGCTGACCAGCACTGCCGGGAAAGTGGTGGAAGGCGTGACGGACAGCAACGGCCACTCATCGTTGCTCGATGCCGATGACCTGGACACCTACAAAATGGAGTTAATGGAATGACGGAAGCCAAAAAAAGCCCGTACGCGCCACGGGTGATTTCTGAAGGGGATATCCCGGTACACAAAAGTCTGGGTGAGGTTGCCCAGACGCGTCGCGTAGGTGTACCGCGCCCGATGCCGGGGATTGTGATTCTGATTCACGGAGTGAACGACGTGGGCGAAGCGTACCAGAACCAGGAGAAGGGCATTCTTGCGGGGCTGAGTAAACGTCTTAATCGTCAGGATTTTTACACGCATGAATGGGGGGAGTACAGAATTGCGCATCCGGGACGTTCGCCTGTTATCCCGTTCTACTGGGGGTACAAGCCGGTAACGCATGAGGATTACGTTGCAGACCAGAAGCGATATAGGGATGAAGTCGGAAAACTGTCTTCCGGTGCCCATCTGCCGTATGACGCCTATCAGGAAGATAACGAGACGAACAAGGCCGCGCTGGGTAATGACGGTAAGGGTTCGTTTAAGTACCAGAATGACAGCCTCAAGAATGGTCTTGATTCAAATTTTGCAAAAGGTGGCGGGACGTTTGCCAATGCGACTACCAACATTCCCGATATGCTGGGGCCAGGTGCTGGAGGTTTTGGGGTGGCAGCGGCGGGATTTGCATCACTGCATATGAACGACGGGGATTACACTCACCCCATTTATGAAAACCCGCACCGTATTTACCAGTTTTTTGCTGCCCAGCGTCTTGCAGATTTGATTATTCAGATTCGAAGTGAACCTACTACAACGAAAGATGTGATTAATGTGGTGGCTCACAGCCAGGGCACCATTATCACCATGCTGGCAAATATGCTGGTGAAGCAGGCGGGATATGATCCAGTTAACTGCGTCATTCTGAACCATTCCCCTTATTCACTGGAGTCCCGCGTGGCTGAAAATATTCAGCCCGGATACCAACAGACGGATGCTGCCAGGCAGAAGACATTCAAAAATTTCTGTAGCCTGATGCATACGCAGTGGAAAGGGGGAGGGAGATTAGGCGAGGATGAATTACTGACCCTGGAAGCCTCCTGTACGCTGCGCAAACCCTCTGATAATCCGTTGCGAGCTGATGATCGCTATGGACGCAACAATAACGGTAAAGTGTATAACTACTTCTGTCCAAATGATGGCGTTGTATCGCTGGAAAATGTACAGGGATTTGGCTGGCGAGGGATCCCTCAGAAAATTGCAGATGGCATTCCTAACCTGTTCCAGCGAGTTTTTTATCAGCACGGCGAAGTCGGGAAAGCACCTGACACTAAACCCTTTGAGTTGCCACAACGAAAAGAGGGGGATGCAAAATATGCGTTTCTCCCGAATGCCAGCTACCGCGCCCATGACGTAGTGGTAAACGGTGAAGAATTGCCGGAACCCTTTATTTTCAAACTACAGGGTCAGGATAACCATCCGGATAATGACCCTAAAACGAGTGACAAGCCGTATACGTATTATATCGATCCGGATAGCCCGGATGCCTACATATCCTATTCGGCTAAAGCCAGTGCCATCAAGCGCACGGATTCTGCGATGTATATGCTTAACAGTTATCAGCGTATTAGCTGGAAGCCTGGGCATGTTTTAACACCAGATGAACTGAATGTAGAAAGCCATGACCGGGGGCATACCGTTATTCACGGGGACGTTACTGGTTCTAAAGAATATCCTGTGTTGTCCATTACCTGGCTGAAAACCCGTGAAGAACTTGAAAAAGAATGGAAAAAAACTGACCCGGTAAGCTACAGCCAGCATTCGTCAATTGTCATGAGTGAGTTCGCGCCATCGCACGCGATGGCATTCGACCTTGCAATTGGTCAGTGTAAGTCGTTTGACTACAAAGCCGGTAAATTCTGGGAAAGCTTGTTACATCGTGCTGACTGGCGTGATCCGCAGAATGGCTTCCCGGCCGCAAAAAAATATTACCAATCAGGCCAGTTACCAATAGCACCAACAAAGGATTTTATGAATAAACCGGAGGATGTGCTGCCAAAGGGCGATTTTGGTGTGGAAAATGATTATGCCGGTGTTCGGCCTCGCTCGCGTAACCTGATGGATATTGAGACGGGAACTGTCAGGCCTGGAGATTTCCAGGAAATAAAGCTGCTGCAATGGGAAATGCCGAAAGCTAAAAGCGACAGCCAGTTGGCTAAAGGATAAGACATGAAAGGACTATGTGTAGGAGTTATTACTATTTCCGTTTTATTTGCGGCAGCGTGTAAGGCTTCAGAACCGCCTACGCAAGTAGTTTATCGTTTTGATGATCACCGCTATCTGGAACTGAAAGGCTGGGACTGCGAAGGAGAGCTTTGGTACACCGATACGCAAAGGGCTATCCATTCTCAAGTTTATTTACAGTTTTATAGGATCTTCACCCGTAAATTTATTCATCCTTCAGAAAAATATATGTCTATCCCTATTTGGGGGGCTGATGGATTTAGGGTTTCGAAGGATTATGGTCGAACATGGAAACTTGCACAATTTGCACCAGGGGAAAATGAACCTAACGGCGATGATTACGCGCCTTATGAGGACGTTCTTTCTTTCACTGTCGTCAACGATCAGGGATTTTTACAGACTAAACACAGGCTGTATATGTCATCCAAACCATTTGAAGATCCTCGTGTATTAGCTAATGGTCCAGGGATTCCCTATAAACTGGATGATGGAACAGAGCAAATATTGGAGGCTCGCTCACCTGGTTGGGCTTGGGGGATGGTCTACATGACTAAACAGATATTGGAACATAGTACGCAGCAGTATAAAACAAACTGGCAGGGCTTACCCAATAAAGTACCGGAAGTGAAAGATTATACCGGCTGGGACCATATGCAGTGCAATATGGATGCAGGGAGATAGCCATGAAAGGACTTTATTCATTGCTGACCGCGCTGTTGCTGGTGGCCGCAGGTTGCAAGGCTTCAGAGCCACCGACTCAGGTGGTTTATCGGTTTGACGATCAACGCTACCTGGAGCTGAAGGGCTGGGACTGCGAGGGCGAGCTCTGGTATACGGATACCAAACGAGGCATTCATACGGAGCCAGTCAGTCAGTATTACCGATTATTTACCCGCAAGTTTATACATCCGTCAGAACGATATATTGCAATAACAGGCTGGGGTGCCGGTGGATTTATGGTTTCTAAAGATTACGGACAAACCTGGCGTTCTGTAGGTATTGCACCTGGTCGTAATGAGCCAAATGGTGATGATGGTCCTCCTTATGAAGACGTTCTTTCTTTCACTGTCGTCAACGACCAGGGTTTTTTGCAGACCAAACATCGACTGTATATGTCGTCCAAACCGTTTGATGATCCTCGTCTCGCTACGGGTGGACCCGGCATTACTTACAAGCTACAGGACGGGACTGTGCAAGTTCTGGAACCCCGTTCACCTGGTCCAGCCTGGGGGCTGGACTACATAACTAAACAAGGTCTGAAAGAGGATATAGCCCAGTTTAAGGCTAACTATCAGGGCTTACCCGACAAAGTACCGGAAGTGAAAGATTATACCGGCTGGGACCATATGCAATGCAATATGGATGCAGGGAGATAGCCATGAAAGGACTTGTTTCAGTGCTGACCGCGCTGCTGCTGGTGGCCGGTTGCAAGGCTTCAGAACCGCCTACGCAAGTAGTTTACCGTTTTGATGATCACCGCTATCTGGAACTGAAAGGCTGGGATTGTGAAGGGGAACTCTGGTATACGGATACAAAACGGGGAATTCATACCGAGCCTGTGAGTCAATTTTATCAGATATTTAGCCGAAAATTTATTCATCTCTCTGAGCGTTATATTGCAATTCCCACTTGGGATTCTCCCGGTTCTATGATTTCGAAAGATTATGGAGCAACCTGGTTTCCTTCCGCATTCTCTCCTGGAGAAAATGAGCCTAACGGCGATTCTTCGCCTCCGTACGATGACATTCTTTCTTACACGGTAGTCAACAATCAGGGATTCTTACAGACGAAACACAGGCTGTATATGTCGTCAAAGCCGTTTGATGACCCTCGTTTATTGCTGGGTGGGGTGGGGATTCAATATAAACTTGGCGATGGAACAAAAGGATATATTAAGTCCGGTTCTGGAGGGTGGGCTTGGGGCATGGTTTATATGACTAAGCAAGGGCTTAAAGGAACAGTTCAGGAACTTCAGTCCAACTGGCAGGATCAGCCGGACAAAGTGCCGGAAGTGAAAGGCTACACCGGTTGGGATCATATGCAGTGCAACATGGATGAAGGTTGTTAGTTATGAATATATTAAGAATGATTTTTGTTGTTTCCTTTTCGTTTAATTTAACTGGTTGTTTTACAATTAGTTTATCAAATGCCATTAAAGATAGTAAATATAGCACAGAAAAAGTCTTATCTGATACAATAACTGATGTTTATATTGATGAAAACTCCCCTCATTATATTCAACTGGGTGGGGTGAATAGCTCTTTTCTGGTGTTTGATGATTCGGGTGGGTTGAAAAAAATTCTATTTTCATCTTTGATGAATGTTGATTACTTATCATTAAGGCAAAATGGTGGGTTTATTTTGTATGACGAAGGTGATTATACAAAAGTTTATGGGAAAGTAGATTTTGTTTATTCATTTAAAAACTTAGATAAAACTAATGAATTGCTTTCTAACACAAAATGCCAATTAAATGAGATGAATGAATGTGTTTTTGAAATCAGTGAGTTATCTGGCGATTACAATCAGAAGCCTGTGAGAGTTGAAGAACAAAATATTATCCACTTACAAAAACCAGTAATATTGGCTATGAAAAAGTATACTGAGCACACGCCTCTCAGCTCTTATGCTTTAATGTTGCTTTATCCTGTGACTATTCTCCTTGATGCTGTGACCATTCCAGTGCAGATTTTCATCATTCCATTTGGGATGGGTACCGTAGGTAAATAAGGACATAACCATGAACGGTGTAATTCGACTGAATGACCCGCTGGTGAGCGGCGGAAAAGTAATTAAAGCGTCCGGCGCAGACTTTATGGGAAAACCTGTGGCCCTGAAAGACGATCTTGTGACGTGCCCTGAGCATAAAGGAACGTTTCCTATTAACGATTGTCACCCAACCTGGACGATGAACGGCCGGGGCGTGGTCGTGGATGGCTGTAAAGCGGCGTGCGGCTGTGCTATTCGCACCACACTCCCCACTGCGGGGGCTGTGTGATGGACTGGTGGCTTTACCCTAAGCAGAACGAATTTAAACATGACTTCCCCACTATTGGTGTGTGTCTTGTCTATGTGCTCGTGGTGATTGTTTGTATTGGTATCCGGGCTGTCACCTGGCCGGGTAATAAACATGTTGATTCAAGTTTTCTTGTTGATGCCGTAGTAATACCTGTCGCTGCAGTAACTTTTATAGTACAGGCGTTCTGTATGGCGTATAACGCAAACAGACACTACATAGAAACGCGGATATTGATTGCGGCACGGCAGGAGTACAAGGTTGTCAGCTATGCCAGGAGTAACATCTTCCTGGCTGGCTGGTCGATACTGACCCCGCCAAAGGCAACAAAGGAACTGGCACTCAACATGTTGAAACTGGAGGGGGAGTTTCCGCTGGCCGCCAAAATGCCGTTGAAAATTGACCTGGATAAATCATTCGATTTCACGCGGGCCGGGCAGGCTATTATCCACGTCCTGGAGCCGATGAAGGAAAAACTCTCCCGGTACAGGCAGATTGAAGCGCTTGTATGGGTGCGAGGTGGGGATGAATCCTGTAGCGATGAACTCCGGCGTGTGCTTGAACGTTCCGGGATCTCGACCAAAAAAATCACATTTTTGCCTGAATGCCCGGACTATACGTTAGTCACAGAGTGGATAAAACAGACGAACGGCTACGTCGTTGAACGCCTGCTTATCTGTGTAGATTTGCATTCTGAAGAAGGGGAATGCAAGTGGATGGAGAATGCTACCGCGCTTTTCCTGACGAATTACTACGTTAAAACGGAAGGAGAAAAACCTGTTTATGTTTATCAACCGATGACGGGGGTTATTGACGTAGAAAGAGCAGTTCCTGTTTATCTGCGTGCGGAGGTTGTCAGTAAACCCAAACAGATCTGGTATACCGGTTTATCGCGAACAGAGAAGTATCCGCTGCTGGAAGTGCTGGACGAAAAAAAAGTCGTACCGGATCGACTGGAGCTTGAAAAGTCGCTCGGTGAGCATTCAGCAGGGTATCCGTGGCTGGCGCTGGTGCTGGCATCAGATGCAGTAACGTATGCACAGGGCGACCAGTTTGTAGCGGCATCCGAACAGAAAAAGTTCTCTATTACGGCGGTATCATCCAGATTAACCCATCAGCCCGATTATCCGGTGGAAAAAATGTATACTCCACCGTGGTCTTCCGCCGGAATATCCGGAATGATGTTATTTTTCGCTGTTATATTAACTATGTGTAGTTTCAGCGGTAACGAGGGTAAAGATATTTCAGGCTGGTTCCTGGTTATTCTGTTTGTAATATGTACTGGATTGTTTACGGCTGCAGGGGTATTTATCACCTGGCTACAGGGTGATAAGGCTTACCAGCACATGGGGATGTAATGATGAATGAACGAATCGCTCTCATTTTATATGTAGCTGGCTTTGTGCCCGCCGTCTTTACATGTCTGAAATAGCAGACTTCCTGGTGTCCCAGGTACGGGGCTGTGGCAAAAGTGCGACGGGAAAAATCCATAAGCATTTGAAAATAATGAGGAAAATGTTAAAACCTTTATCCTGCCAGAAAAAAGAAAGCACCGACGATAAGATCGTTCAGTGCTTTATGTGCCGCCTAAGTATCCGTTCAGCTTTAAGTCACGCTAGCCTTAAGTGAATGGCATTACTGCACACGTGCAGGGCGTTTTTCTTTCTGATTTACATCGACTGCTGGGCGACATCGTGATGCCGGGTGACATCGGTCGGCATGCCTGAGCGTGCCTCCATCGCGCGCTCCATCACCACGCTGTCGGTATTCGCATTCGTTTTGAAGCTTACCATTGCGGCATTCAGGTTAATGGGCAGCGTCTGCGGGTCATCGCCAATGTTTTTCGATAGCGGCTGATGAATCTCAACCAGCCGCACGCCGCCCGGCTCTTCTGAAACCTTAATCGGCGTATTGATAATATTCACCTTTGTTCCCGGCGTAACGACGTTAAACAGCGTTTTGATATCGTCATCGCGCAGACGAATACAGCCGGAACTGACGCGCATGCCGATGCCAAAGTCCGCATTCGTGCCGTGCAGCAGGTAGACGCCACCGTATGCCGCGAG
Source organism: Enterobacter sp. 3U4 (assembly GCF_057224565.1). NCBI lineage: Bacteria > Pseudomonadati > Pseudomonadota > Gammaproteobacteria > Enterobacterales > Enterobacteriaceae > Enterobacter > Enterobacter sp. 3U4. The sequence continues at coordinate 2,179,023 of NZ_CP136665.1, read as the reverse complement.
GCGGATCGCGTGGTGTCCCATTGGGTTATCCGGGCCTGCAGGCACTACGGCAGGAAGATCGATCCCCTGGGCCTTATAGCGGGCACGAATGTTGGCCGTTGGAGTCCAGGTAGGATTCGCGCGTTTATCCGAGACGGTGGTGACCATCGTCGGCGTCAGCGTGTCGCCGCCCAGCTGACCAATACCGATAGGGTAGACGGTGACTTCATTTTTACCCGGCGGGTAATAGTACAGGCGTAGCTCCGCCAGGTTTATCACCATCCCCTCGCGCGGGGCGTCCGGCAGGATAGTCTGTAACGGGATAGTCAATACGCTGCCCGCGCGCGGGACGTATGGGTCGACGCCGGGGTTCGCCTGCAGCAGGGCCAGAAAACCGACGTTATATTTTTTGGCAATCGCTTCCAGAGAACCACCGTTGTTTTCAACCACATGAAAGCGGTTTTCACCCACCACCTTGCTGCCGGGAGGGGGAAGGGGCCAGGTGTTTGCCCGAGCGGGAAGCGCAACCGCGACGGTGGCTGCCAGCGCAAACAGGGTTAACCAGCGAGTAAAACGCGAAGAGGTCATCATCACCATAATCCATGTAAATGATAAGGTTATTGTTTTATAAGGCGTTAAACATAATTATGGCGAATGGGTGTGTCGGGAAGATCGGGTGAAATGCAAAGAGTTTGTAAATTGTCCCCCGTTAGCGCTGAGCTAACGGGGGGAAGGGAGGTCAGGCGATCGCGTTCTCTTCCAGCTGGCGCATAAAGTTACGCACCCAGTCCATGCGGGTTTTGCGCTCCGTCAGCTCCTGAGTAAATTTCAGACGCGTTGGACCATCCAGACGGAAATGCTGCGGCTGCTTTTGCAGCAGACCGATAAGCCACATCGGGTTGACGTGATTCTTCTCCGCGAACTCAATCACGCCGCCTTTTTCGTTGCCTTCAAGCTTGCGAATGCCCAGCTTCTGCGCCTGCTGGCGCAGGCGTGCGATATCCAGCAGATTTCGCGCCGCATCGGGCAGCAGACCAAAGCGGTCGATCAGCTCAACCTTAATCTCTTCCAGCTCGTTCTCCTTCTTCGCGCTGGCGATGCGTTTGTAGAACGACAGTCGGGTATTCACGTCCGGAATAAAATCGTCCGGCAGCAGGGAAGGCATACGCAGCTCAACCTCGGTCTGCTGGCTGGTGAGATCTTCCAGCGACGGCTCGCGTCCGGCCTTCAGAGCATCAACCGCGTTTTCCAGCAGTTCCATATAGAGCGAGAAGCCGATGGTCTCCATGGAGCCACTCTGGTCTTCACCCAGCAGCTCGCCGGCACCGCGGATCTCAAGATCGTGCGTGGCCAGCGCGAAGCCTGCGCCGAGGTCTTCCAGCGAGGCGATGGCTTCCAGACGCTTTTGCGCGTCGGTGGTCATCGCTTTTGGATGCGGCGTCAGCAGCCAGGCGTAGGCCTGATGGTGCGAGCGCCCGACGCGGCCGCGCAGCTGGTGAAGCTGCGCCAGGCCAAAGTGATCCGCACGTTCAATGATGATGGTGTTCGCCGTCGGAATGTCGATCCCCGTTTCGATAATGGTGGTGCACACCAGCACGTTAAAGCGCTGGTGGTGGAAGTCGTTCATCACCCGTTCCAGCTCGCGCTCGCGCATCTGCCCGTGGCCGATAGCAATGCGCGCCTCCGGCACCAGCTCCGCCAGCCTGTCGGCCGCTTTCTGGATATTTTCCACGTCGTTGTAGAGGTAGTAGACCTGACCCCCGCGCAGCACTTCACGCAGAATGGCCTCACGCACCACCAGATTATCGTACTCGCGGACGAAGGTTTTCACCGCCAGACGGCGCGCCGGCGGCGTGGCAATAATCGACAGATCGCGCATGCCGCTCATCGCCATGTTCAGGGTGCGCGGGATCGGCGTTGCGGTCAGGGTCAGGATGTCGACGTCGGCGCGCATCGCTTTGATGCGCTCTTTATGACGCACCCCGAAGCGGTGCTCTTCATCGACGATCAGCAGCCCCAGGTCTTTCCACTTCACGTCGCTTTGCAGCAGCTTGTGGGTGCCGATCAGAATATCGATCTTGCCTTCACTTGCCTGCTCCAGGATCTGCGTCTGCTCTTTGGTGCTGCGAAAACGCGACAGCATCTCGATGCGTACCGGCCAGTTGGCGAAACGGTCGCGGAAGTTGTCGAAGTGCTGCTGAGCGAGCAGGGTGGTCGGCACCAGCACCGCTACCTGCTTGTTGTTTTCCACCGCAAGGAAGGCGGCGCGCATCGCCACTTCCGTTTTACCGAAGCCGACGTCGCCGCAGACTAAACGGTCCATTGCCAGCGGCTGGCACATGTCGCTCAGCACGGCGTTGATGGCCTGGGCCTGATCCGGCGTGGTTTCAAACGGGAAGCTGTCGCAGAACAGCTGGTACTGTTCTTTATCATGCTTAAAGGCGAAGCCCTGTTTGGCCGCGCGCTGGGCGTAGATATCCAGCAGCTCGGCGGCAACGTCGCGTACTTTTTCCGCGGCCTTCTGGCGCGCGCGCGCCCAGGCATCGCCGCCCAGCTTGTGCAGCGGCGCGTTATCTTCGGCACCGCCCGCGTAGCGGCTGATCAGATGCAGGGACGACACCGGAACATACAGTTTGGCGTCGTTAGCGTAGGTCAGCATCAGGTATTCACCTTTAATGCCGCCCGCTTCCAGCGTGGTCATCCCCTGATAGCGTCCAACGCCATGCTCCAGGTGAACAATCGGCTGGCCCGGATGCAGTTCGGCCAGGTTACGGATTAGCGTGTCCGGGTTGATGGTCCGACGGCTGTCCTGACGGCGACGCGCGACGCGCTCACCCAGCAGGTCGCTTTCGCAAATCAGCGCCAGGTTGTTGAGCGTGTCGATGAAACCGTGCTCGGCGGCGCCAATCATCAGGTAACGACCGTTTCCGGTCGCTTCGCTCAGGCGCAGGATGCGCTTTGGCGCCACCTTAATGCGTCCCAGCAGCTCACCTAACGCTTCGCGGCGGCCTTCACTCTCAACGGAGAACACCACCGGGCCGGTAAAGGACTCCAGAAACTTGCGCAGATTATCCAGCGGGGATTTCTGCTGCGCCTGGACGGCCAGGTCCGGCAGCGTCCGGAAGGCGAGGTTGGTGTTGGCGGCCTTATCGGCAAGCGAATCGGTTTTCAGCTGCATGCGCGGCCAGCGCTTCAGCTCGGCGTTGAGCTCGTCGGTGCGCAGCCACAGCGCTTCCGGCGGCAGCAGCGGACGCATCGGGTCAACGCCCCGGTTTTCGAAGCGCGCGCGGGTTTCACTTTCAAAGCGGCTGGCGCTGGCGTCAATATCCCCGGTGTTAACAATCAGCGTATTCGCCGGGAAGTAGCTGAACAGGGCAGGGAGCGGCTCGTTGAAGAACAGCGGCTGCCAGTATTCGATCCCGGCAGGCAGCGTGCCTTTGCTGACCTGCTGATAAATATGTTCCGCGTCGCGCTTCACCTCGAACTTATCGCGCCACTGGCTGCGGAACAGTTCGATAGCGGTTTTGTCCGTCGGGAACTCATGTGCGGGCAGTAAATTGATGGACTCCACTTCTTCCAGCGTGCGCTGCGTGTCGGCGTCGAAAACGCGCAGGCTGTCGATTTCATCATCGAAGAAGTCCAGACGATACGGCTGGTAGCTGCCCATCGGGTAAAGGTCGAGCAGCGCGCCGCGGGTTGCGTATTCCCCGTGCTCCATGACCTGATCGACATGGCGATAGCCGGCACCGTCAAGCTGCGCCCGCAGGGCATCACGGGACAGGCGCTGGCCTTTTTTCATCACCAGCGCGTGACCGTGCAGGTAGCTGTGCGGACAGACGCGCTGCATCAGGGTATTCACCGGCACAATAAGCACGCCGCGCTGCATGGTCGGGAGTTGATAGAGCGTCGACAGGCGCGAGGAGATGATCTCCTGGTGCGGAGAGAAGCTGTCATACGGCAGCGTTTCCCAGTCGGCCAGGCTGAACACCAGGCTATCGGTGAACTGGCGAATTTCGTCGTGCAGGCGCAGGGCGTTTTGCATATCCGGGGCAACCAGGATCACCGGCCCAGGATGACGCTCGGCGATTTCCGCCACCAGCGTGGCGCACGCCGCGCCCGTGAGTTCACCCAGCTGGCGCTGGTCGCCCGCTTTGACAGGCAAGGAATAACGATAGTGTTCAGGCATGGCTATGTCAGAGTCTCTTATGGATATACCAACAGTATTGGGGCATATCACTGATACGCAATGTCTTTATTATCCTCGATCGTTTTACATAAGCAAATCGTAACCGCACGGCAGGGCTAAACGCCCCCGAAACGGGGGCGGTTAGGGCATTAGCGCGTTGAAGGTGACGGGACCAGCGTTGCGGGAGGAGAGAAGAAAATGTCGCCAAACAGCGCGGTGGAGATCTTACGCACCCCCAGCCCGGCCAGGGTACAGATCAGCAGGCTGGCAAACGGATAGACCAGGATTAAGCCCAGTTCGGCCCAGACCGGCCAGTAAGCGGCATTCATCTCGCCAATCAGGAACAGGCTGAAGGCCTCAATTAATATGCGGTGGGTGGTATAAATCGCAATCGTATTGGAGCCAATCACGTTCAGCAGGTTGTTAGGGTGAACGGCGTAGCGCTGCTCAAGGCTATAGAACAGCTTCATGATCAACACAATCGACAGCAATGAGAGCAGCAGCGGAACGTTAGCAAACCACAGCACCACGGAGACGGCGGCGAAAGCGCTGGTTGTCAGCCAGATGCGGCGCAGGTTGACGCTTTTCATCCACGCCATCAGCTCTGCGCCATACCACGCCCCGAGGCTGTAGTAGATCATGTTGCGTACCACGCTGTTCATTCCCCACCACGGCAGCGGCAGGAAGTTGATCGCGATGCTTGCCAGCGCCAGCAGTCCCAGTACCGGCAGCTTCCAGCGGCTCAGCAGTTTACACAGCGTGAAGTAGACCACCAGAGCATACAGATACCACAGGCTGGTGCTGGCGGTGACCATCCCCAGCACAAATCCTGAGAACGAGTCGGCGTAGGCCGCGTTCGACGAGGTGGCAAGCTCACGATCGGGCGCAAGCCAGGCGTTGAGGTGGGTCAGCGCCTGCCATTGCAGAATCCCCCACAGCGCCAGCACCCAGACAATGCTCCAGATCCGCTTGTCGAGGCTGGTTCGCCAGTCCACTTCGTCTATATAACGACGGATCAGATAGCCGGAGATAAAGAAGAAGACCGGCATACGAAACGGTGCGAGATAGAGGTTAAAATAGACCCAGCATTTGGCGAGAAGGCCGGAGAGCGGGTGTTGCAGCCCGATCAGATGCGGATAAAACGTGATAACCGAATGATAGATAACCACCAGGCATATACACAGCCCTTTTATCTGGTTAATCCATAATGCTTTTTGCTTCATTGTTCGCCACTACCTTATTGCCATAAACGAACGAGCAATTGTTGTAAAACGAAGCCAGGATGTAATGGGTAACAGTCTGTATCAGGAGGTTTTTCGGAAAAGGTGGAGGTTGCGAGGTGAGTATTCGGACAATAGCACCCTGATTTATCTGAATTTTTCGGAAAAATGATTACCAAAGCTTACTGTTTCAGTCATTTACGCTTAACGGATTCGCTTATATACTCGTGGGTCTGCTATCAGCAAACAGACGGACTTCATGTATCAACCTGTCGCACTCTTCATAGGCTTACGTTACATGCGTGGGCGCGCCGCGGACCGCTTCGGTCGCTTTGTCTCCTGGCTTTCGACTATTGGCATTACGCTTGGCGTGATGGCACTGGTGACGGTGCTTTCCGTCATGAATGGCTTCGAACGCGAGCTGCAAAACAATATCCTGGGTCTGATGCCGCAGGCCGTTCTCTCATCATCCAACGGTTCGGTTAACCCGCAACAGCTGCCGGAAAGCGCGGCGAAGTTACAGGGCGTCACGCGCGTAGCGCCGTTGACCACCGGCGACGTGGTGCTGCAAAGCGCCCGCAGCGTGGCGGTCGGCGTGATGCTGGGTATCGACCCGGCGCAAAACGATCCGCTGACGCCGTATCTGGTTAACGTGAAGCAGACCGATCTGGAAGCCGGGAAATACAACGTGATTCTGGGCGAGCAGCTTGCCGGTCAGCTTGGCGTCAACCGTGGCGACCAGCTGCGCGTTATGGTGCCTTCTGCCAGCCAGTTTACGCCGATGGGGCGCCTGCCAAGCCAGCGCCTGTTCAACGTGATTGGTACCTTTGCCGCCAACAGCGAAGTGGATGGCTACCAGATGCTGGTTAACATTCAGGATGCTTCACGCCTGATGCGCTACCCGGCCGGAAATATCACAGGCTGGCGCCTGTGGCTCGATGCGCCGCTGAAGGTCGATACTCTCAGCCAGCAAAAACTGCCGGACGGCACCAGGTGGCAGGACTGGCGCGAGCGCAAAGGCGAGCTGTTCCAGGCCGTGCGGATGGAGAAAAATATGATGGGGCTGCTGCTGAGCCTGATCGTGGCCGTGGCTGCATTTAACATCATCACCTCGCTGGGCCTGATGGTGATGGAGAAGCAGGGCGAAGTCGCCATTCTGCAAACCCAGGGGCTCACGCCGCGCCAGATCATGGCGGTCTTTATGGTGCAGGGGGCCAGTGCCGGTATTATCGGCGCCCTGCTCGGCGCCGTGCTGGGGGCACTGCTTGCCAGTCAGCTTAATAACTTAATGCCGATCATCGGCGCCCTGCTCGACGGCGCGGCGCTGCCGGTGGCTATCGAGCCGCTGCAGGTTGTCGGTATTGCGCTGGCCGCGATGGCCATTGCGCTGCTTTCTACGCTTTATCCTTCCTGGCGCGCCGCCGCCACTCAACCCGCTGAGGCTTTACGTTATGAATAAGATCCTGTTGCAATGCGACAACCTGTCCAAACGCTATCAGGAAGGCACTGTGCAAACCGACGTGCTGCACAATGTGAGCTTTAGCGTGGGCGAAGGCGAGATGATGGCGATTGTCGGCAGCTCCGGTTCGGGCAAAAGTACGCTGCTGCATCTGCTGGGCGGGCTGGACACCCCAACCAGCGGCGACGTGATTTTCTCCGGCCAGCCGATGAGCAAAATGTCCTCGTCGGCGAAGGCCGAGCTGCGTAACCGCGAGCTGGGCTTTATCTACCAGTTCCACCACCTGCTGCCGGATTTCACGGCGCTGGAAAACGTGGCGATGCCGCTGCTGATTGGCAAAAAGAAACCGGCAGAAATTAACGCCCGCGCCAGCGACATGCTGAAAGCGGTAGGGCTGGGCCATCGCGGTAACCACCGCCCGTCGGAGCTGTCCGGCGGCGAGCGCCAGCGCGTGGCGATTGCCCGTGCGCTGGTCAACAACCCGCGTCTGGTGCTGGCGGATGAGCCTACCGGTAACCTGGATGCCCGCAATGCGGACAGTATTTTCCAGCTTCTGGGCGAGCTGAACGCTTCGCAGGGCACCGCGTTTCTGGTCGTGACCCACGATCTGCAGCTGGCAAAACGCATGGGGCGTCAGCTTGAGATGCGCGACGGTCATCTGAACGCGGAACTGACCCTGATGGGAGCAGAGTAATGGCGTCACCGTTATCGTTACTCATCGGTTTACGTTTTAGCCGCGGCCGCCGTCGCGGCGGCATGGTGTCGCTGATCTCCGTCATCTCGACCATCGGTATCGCGCTGGGTGTGGCGGTGCTGATTGTCGGCTTAAGCGCGATGAACGGTTTTGAGCGCGAGCTGAATAACCGCATTCTGGCGGTGGTGCCGCACGGGGAGATCGAGCCGGTTAATCAGCCGTGGACGAACTGGAGCGATGCGCTCGCCAAAGTTGAAAAAGTGCCGGGCATCGCCGCGGCCGCGCCCTACATCAACTTTACCGGGCTGGTGGAGAGCGGGGTAAACCTGCGCGCCATTCAGGTGAAAGGGGTCAACCCCGTCCAGGAAGCGCGTCTCAGCGCGCTGCCAAACTACGTGCAGAACGGCGCGTGGGCCAACTTTAAGGCGGGCGAGCAGCAGATCATCATGGGTAAAGGCGTTGCCGATGCCCTGAAGGTTAAGCAGGGCGACTGGGTGTCAATCATGATCCCGAACGCCAGCGCCGACCACAAACTGCAGCAGCCTAAGCGCGTGCGCCTGCACGTCACCGGTATTCTTCAGCTGAGCGGTCAGCTCGATCACAGCTTCGCCATGGTGCCGATGGAAGATGCGCGCCAGTATCTCGATATGGGTGATAGCGTGACGGGCATTGCCATCAAGGTGAACGACGTCTTTAACGCCAACAAACTGGTACGCGACGCGGGCAGCGTGACCAATAACTATGTCTACATCAAAAGCTGGATCGGCACGTACGGATATATGTACCGTGATATCCAGATGATCCGCGCCATCATGTATCTGGCGATGGTGCTGGTGATTGGCGTCGCGTGCTTTAATATCGTTTCGACGCTGGTCATGGCGGTCAAGGACAAGAGCGGCGACATCGCCGTGCTGCGTACCCTCGGAGCAAAAGACGGTCTTATTCGCGCCATCTTCGTCTGGTACGGTTTGCTGGCTGGGCTGTTTGGCAGCCTGTGCGGCGTGGTGATTGGCGTGGTGGTTTCCCTGCAGCTGACGCCGATTATCAACGGGATTGAAAAGCTTATTGGTCACCAGTTCCTGTCGGGTGATATCTATTTTATTGACTTCCTGCCGTCTGAACTGCACTGGCTGGATGTTTTTTATGTGCTGCTTACAGCACTTTTACTGAGTCTGCTGGCAAGCTGGTATCCGGCGCGTCGCGCAAGCCGAATTGATCCGGCGAGGGTATTAAGTGGCCAGTAATTACGTCATGGTGTAGCGGTCCTGAGGCCGCTATGTCAGAAAGAGGAATGCGTTATGTATTATGGATTTGATATTGGCGGCACCAAGATTGCGCTCGGCGCGTTTGATAAAGATCTCAAACTGCAGTGGGAAACCCGCGTTCCCACGCCGCGCGACAGCTACGACGAATTTTTAACCGCCATTGCCGCGCTGGTGGCGCAGGCCGATGAACGCTTTGGCGTGAAAGGCAGCGTCGGCATTGGTATTCCGGGCATGCCGGAAACCGACGACGGTACGCTTTACGCGGCCAACGTGCCTGCCGCCAGCGGTAAACCGCTGCGCGCCGATCTCTCTGCTCTCCTCGAACGCGACGTGCGTTTAGATAACGATGCCAACTGCTTCGCGCTCTCTGAAGCCTGGGATGATGAATTCCGCCGCTACCCGCTGGTGATGGGGCTGATCCTCGGTACCGGCGTCGGCGGCGGAATCGTCATCAACGGTAAGCCCATCACCGGCCGCAGCTACATCACCGGCGAGTTTGGTCATATTCGCCTGCCGGTGGATGCCCTCGAGGTGGTGGGACGTGATTTTCCGCTAACCCGCTGCGGCTGCGGCCAGCACGGCTGTATTGAGAACTACCTTTCCGGCCGCGGGTTTGCATGGCTTTACGAACACTTCTATCATCAGAAACTTGAGGCCCCTCAAATCATTACCCTGTGGGAGCAAGGGGATGCGCAGGCGCGTGAGCACGTCGAGCGCTATCTGGATCTGCTGGCGGTGTGTCTGGGAAATATTCTCACCATCGTCGACCCGGATCTGCTGGTGATCGGGGGAGGGCTTTCAAACTTTACCGCGATTACGGAACGGTTGTCCGGGCGTTTGCCCCGACATTTATTGCCGGTTGCCCGCGTGCCGCGTATTGAACGCGCGCGACACGGGGACGCAGGAGGCATGCGCGGAGCCGCATTCCTTCATCTCACCGATTAGTTTACGAGGTTACTATGCTGTCGCGTCGCCAGGGTCGACTCAGCCGTTTTCGCAAAAACAAACGCCGCTTGCGTGAGCGTCTGCGCCAGCGGATCTTTTTCAGAGACAGAATGATGCCAGAAGCGATGGATAAACCCAGAGTGGTGGTGCTGACCGGGGCGGGGATCTCCGCCGAGTCAGGAATTCGAACCTTCCGCGCGGCGGACGGGCTGTGGGAAGAGCACCGCGTGGAGGATGTGGCCACGCCGGAAGGCTTTGCCCGCGACCCGGATCTCGTTCAGGCGTTTTACAACGCCCGTCGTCGCCAGCTTCAGCAGCCTGAAGTCGCGCCGAATGCGGCGCATCTGGCGCTGGCAAAGCTGGAAGAGGAGCTCGGCGATCGTTTTCTGCTGGTAACGCAGAATATCGACAACCTGCACGAGCGGGCCGGTAACAAGAATATCATCCATATGCACGGCGAGCTGCTTAAGGTTCGCTGCGCCTGGAGCGGTCAGGTACTGGACTGGAAAGAGGACGTGCTGCCGGAGGATAAGTGCCACTGCTGCCAGTTCCCGTCGCGCCTGCGACCGCACGTGGTCTGGTTTGGCGAAATGCCGCTGGGAATGGATGAGATCTACAGCGCGCTGGCGATGGCCGACGTGTTTATCGCCATCGGCACATCCGGCCATGTTTATCCGGCGGCGGGGTTTGTCCACGAAGCGCGACTGCACGGCGCGCATACGGTAGAACTCAATCTTGAGCCAAGCCAGGTGGGCAGCGAGTTTGAAGAGAAACACTATGGCCTGGCAAGCACGGTTGTTCCGGAATTTGTCGACAAGCTGCTGAAAGGGCTGTAACGCGAATCGCGTGAAAAGGCACCCGCCGGGCGGGTGCCTTTTTATTTAAGAATGAAAGAACGCCAGCGTCTTCTCCAGCGATTTTGCCTGCTCGTCCAGCGAGAGCGCCGCCGCTGAGATTTGCTGAACCAGAGAAGCGTTCTGCTGGGTTGTGCTGTCCATCTGGTTAACGGCGGTGCTGACCTGGCTAATCCCCCGGTTCTGCTCGTCTAGCGCCTGAACAATGTCGTTGATGACCAGATGCACGTGCGACACCGCCTCAATCACCTGTTTCATCATTACGCCGGTTTCATTGACCAGCTCAACGCCTTTGCTGACGCGGCCTGAGGACTCGGCAATCAGCTGGGAGATCTCTTTGGCTGCGTTAGCGCTTCGCTGGGCAAGGTTGCGCACCTCCCCTGCGACTACCGCGAAACCGCGTCCCTGTTCGCCTGCACGCGCCGCTTCAACGGCCGCATTCAGCGCCAGAATATTGGTCTGGAAGGCGATGCCATCGACGATGCTGTTAATCTCACCAATCTTGCGCGCGCTCTCGTCAATCTCGCCGATCACCACGACCACGTCGTTCACCAGCGTTTCGCCATGCCCGGCGAGCGTCGCAGCGCGATCGGTCAGCGAAGTGGCCTTGTGCGCGTTGTCGGCGTTATTCTTCACCGTGACCGAAATCTCTTCCATGCTGGCTGCCGTTTCAACAATCGCCGCAGCCTGTTCTTCAGTACGCGAGGCGAGGTCAAGGTTGCCCGCCGAAATTTCGCTGGTCCCGCCGTGCACCGAATGGCTGGCTTCGCTGATGTCGCCGACGATGCGCCTGAGCTGCGTCTGCATGGTGTGCAGGGCATAAAAAATGCTGTGGGTATCCCCGGAACGCACCGGGATGGTGTTGTTCAAATCTCCCCGGGCGACGGCCAGGGCAATACCGGCGGCCTCGGAAGGTTCTCCCCCGACCGGACGATCAACCTTGCGGGTAAAGATCTGGGCCATCACCAGGCTGACCGCAACGATGCTTAACACCATCAGGACGATGGCCTTCAGTAAAAATGCGCGCGCTTCGGCCATCACCTCGCTGACCGGGGTGATAATAGCCAGTTTCCACGGCGTCTGGCTGTTACCAACGGCGATGTCCTGCCAGGTGATAAACACCTCTTCCTTCAGAAGCGGATCGTTTACCCGGGTGACGTCATGTCCGGCAATCTGGCCCGCGTAAGGCTTGCCTGCAGCACGTTTGTCCGGGCTGGACACCACGTTATTGCCCGCAGACAGGAGGAGGGCGTAGCCCGTGCCGTTCCACGGTTTAATTGCGCCGATCGTGGACTGCAGCGTGGCGAGCGAGAAGTCAGAGGTGACCGAGCCCAGAAACTGACCGTCACGCATGATGGGGGCGGCAATCGAGGTGAGCATCACGTCCACGCCGTTGTAGGGGTAAATATAGGGTTCGATAATCACATCTTTATGCCGCTGTTTCGGCAGGAGATAATAATCACCGCTGCCGGGCGTTTCGATGTCCGTCAGCAGGTGCAATGCCGGTTTGCCGGTGGCATCGCGGTCGACGTAGCGGGCGTAGCGCCCGGCAGGATCCTCACCGCTCTGACCGGCAAAGGCGGCATCTTTATCGTCAAACGCGTTAGGCTCAAAGGCCATCGACATAGAGAGAAACGATGGGTGAGCCGAGAGGTAGTGGATGAGCAGCTGGTTCAGGCTCTGGCGATCGGATACGCCCGCCTCGCGCAGCGCCAGGGAGCTGTTGCCCATATCCCGGGCGGCAGTCAGGGCGGAATCCAGCTGTTTGCTGACCTGTAAAGCCTGTACCTCGGCTATCTGGCGGATATGTTTTTTGGCCAGCACCTCTTGCTGCGCCATCCACTGCCACATCATAAACCCGATCGTTGCCGTAAAGCCCACCGTCACGGTGAGGAAAATGGACAATAGCATCAACGTCTTGACTCTTATTTTTTTTCTTCGGACCATGGCGTCTTTCATTCTCATCTCCCGTAATGTTGTGCGTGTCGGGCAGGCACTCATTACTTATCGGATATATTTCCTTCTTTCTGTAGATCGCCGGGTATATTTAATTTAAATTCCAGAATATTAAATCCCGTTAATTAGTGTGGATGCTTTTATTTTGTGCATTCAATCAAAATAGCGCTCGATAATGCTCGTTATCGTGGTGTAGAAAGAGGATGCTTATAAATATAAAGTTGTAGAGGAGGATGGGATATGTACGGATTTATCGCGCGACAACCCATTTTTAACCCTGAAATGAATACGGTGGCCTATGAGCTGCTTTTCAGAGACGGGATGACAAACCGTTTTCCGGATGTGTCGGCAGAATATGCCACATCCAGGATGATATCAGATCAGTTTTTATGCGTGCCGTCCCAGCGCATCGCCGGGACACATACGTCGTTTATTAATTTCCCTTCAAGGATGGTCATTGACCGCAGTGGCGAAGCGCTGGATAAAGAGAGCGTGGTGATTGAGATCCTTGAAGATGCTGTGCCGGGGGCCGAGCTGCTGGAGGCCGTCAGGGAGATGAATGCGCACGGCTATCAGTTTGCGCTTGATGATTTCACCCTTGCGCCAGAATGGGATGCCTTTTTACCCTATATTTCAATACTGAAATTCGACGTCAGAAATTATTCCTTAGCGCAAATTAAACAGTATCTGAAAGCGCGTAAACATCTGACCGGTCATATTAAATATCTCGCTGAAAAAGTTGAGACTAAAGAGGAATTCAACCAATACAGGAACGAGGGGTTCTCTCTGTTTCAGGGCTATTTTTTCTGCCGCCCGGAGGTCATTAAATATAAACGGCTTTCGCAAAATCAGCTGGCGATTTTTCGACTGCAAATGGAGGTCGGACGCAATAAACCTGATTTTCGAATTATCGAGTCGTTGATAAAAACCGATCTCACGCTATCCTATAAAATCATGCGCTATATGAAGCATACGGCGTTTAAGCATGTCGGCGCCTGTAATTTCAGCAAGTTAACCCTGAGCGAGGTGCTCAGGTATCTTGGCGAAAATCAGCTCCGACGGTTTGTTGCCGTCGTGGTCCTCGCCAGTGCGGGCAATGACACCGTCAGCGAGCTTTACCCGCTAAGCATGATGCGTGGCAAGTTCTGCGAACTGATCGCAGAGACGATGAAAGACCCGATTCTGGCTGAAAATGCGTTCATGTGCGGCCTGTTTTCATTGCTCGATACCCTCCTGGAGCTACCGATGGCCGAGTTGATGAAGCAAATTGCGGTTCCGCAGAGCGTGAGCAACGCGCTGTGCCATCAGGAGGGGCAGTTAGCCGACATGATTAACCTCTGTCGTTACTATGAGCAGCAGCAGTGGGACGAGGCGACACGGGTTCGTCAGGCGCTGGGTCTGTCAGATGAGGAGGTGGTGGAGGCGATGCGAAAGGCGACGATCTGGGCAGGAGAGAATACGGTCAGTTAATCCCCCTCACGCCGTGCAGGTGGCGTGAGGAAGGACGCGATACCGGCTAGCGGCCCGCTTTTAATTTCTGATAATACTCTTCGTAGAGGCGGCTGGCGTCGCCGACATCGTTCTGCCACTCACCTTTGCTGATGGTTTCGGCGTCCGGGTAGAGCGACTTATCGTTAGCCAGGTCAGGCTTCAGCAGCTTGCGTGCGGCGAGGTTGGGCGTCGGGTAGCCAATCGTCTCGGCAACCTGTTTCGCCACGTCAGGGCGCAGCAGGAAGTTAATCAGCTTCAGCGCCCCGTCCACGTTTTTCGCGTTGGCCGGAATCGACAGGCTATCCATCCAGAAGATCCCGCCTTCTTTCGGCCAGACTACTTCAAGCGGCGTACCGGCCTGGCGGGCGACATACGCGGAGCCGTTCCACACCATCCCCAGGTTCACTTCGCCTTCCATATACGGGTTTGCCGGGTTATCAGAGTTGAATGCCGCCACGTTAGGCATCAGCTTTTTCAGTTCGTTATACGCGGCTTCGATCTCTTTAGGGTCCGTCGTGTTGCCAGAGTAGCCCAGCTTGCGCAGCGCGACCTGGAACACTTCGCGCGCGTCGTCGGTCAACAGCAGGCTGCCTTTGTACTCCGGTTTCCACAGGTCTGCCCAGCTTGTGACCGATTTCGGATCGACGGCCTCGCTGTTAACGCCAATCGCGGTCGCGCCCCAAATATACGGAATGGAGTAGTCGTTATTCGGGTCAAACGGTTTGTTGAGCATCGCCGGATCGAGGTTTGAAAAATGGGTTAGCTTCGTTTTATCGATCTTCTGGATCATGCCCTCTTTGCGCATTTTGTCGACAAAGTAGGTGGAAGGAACCACCAGATCGTACGCGCCGTCTTTGTAGGTTTTAAGCTTGGCATACATGGTTTCATTCGACTCGTAGGTCGAATAAATCACCTTGATGCCCGTCTCCTTCGTGAACTGTTCCAGCAGGCCCGGCGGCACATATTCGGTCCAGTTGTAGAAATAGAGCGTTTTGCTGTCATCAGCGTGCGCGGTACCCATGCCAAGCACCAGCGCCGCAGCGGCGAGCATTTTTTTCATTTCATTGTCCCCTGAGATTTTGTTTTATCACGAGCAATAACCTGGCTGGCGATCACCAGAACCAGCGAAAATACCAGCAGAATGGTCGCCAGCGCGTTCACCTCAGGTGAGACGCCGACTTTCACCATTGAATAGATCTTCAACGGCAGAATTTCATAGCTCGGACCGGTGACGAAGGAGGACACGACCACGTCATCCATCGACAGGGTGAAGCTAAGTAGCCATCCGGCCGCCACGGCGGGCATCGCCAGCGGCAGGATGATTTTACGCAGGATGGTCATCTCGCTGGCGCCCAGATCCTTCGCCGCCTCCAGCATGCGCACGTCGAACCCTTTCAGGCGCGCGAAGACGGTCACCACCACAAACGGCAGGCAGAAGGTGATATGGGAAAACAGCAGCGACCAGAAGCCAAGCTGTACGCCCAGCAGCATAAACAGCACCAGCAGCGAAATCGCCATCACGATGTCCGGCGACATCATCACCACAAACAGCATGCCGCTGACGAACGGCTTACCGCGAAAGCGATAGCGGTATAGCGCCACGGCGGTAAGGGAGCCAATCAGCGTGGCGAAGGTGGCGGAGACGATCGCCATCGTCAGCGAGTGCTGAGCGGCCTGCAGCAGGCTGTCATTGTTCATCAGCAGGCTGTACCAGTCGGTAGTAAAGCCCTGCCAGTTAATCCCGAATCGCGAGCTGTTAAACGAGTTCACGATCAAAATAACGATCGGGATATACAGGTAAGCGTAAATGGCGGTCATAAAACCGCCGCGAAGCAGTCGACCGATCATTCGAGTTCCACCTTCTTGTTCAGAAGGCGTGATGCTTTCAGAGTCCTGAAAATATTCAACTTTTTCTCTTCTCCAAAATCTCTCCAAAACTTTTCACCAAAATAAGACCACAGCAAAAAAACGCGGCCATCATCGAGGCCGCGCATTTTACAATAATTTTTCCTGCTATCGGGAAAAAACGGCCAGTTAAATGACCAGCTTAACCCACTCTTGACCGCGCGCATCGTTATACCGATCCGTTGTTGCCTGGACTTTATGGCCCAAGAGCGTTTTCGTGTCGATCCCCTGCGCCCGGTACAGACGCTCTGACAAAGAGCGCTGTTCGTGGAAGGTGGTTGGCGTTTTCCCCTCCGGTGGCTTAATGCCTGCCAAATCCCTCGCATCTGCAAAGTAATCGCTCAGGTTATCTTTGCTCATCGGCTGTCCCTTTTTCTGTTGCCGGCTGTGAACCAGGTAGGGGCTGACAATCCTGTCGCGACATTGTGCGATCACTTCCTGCAGCGTCATCCCCACAGCCTCACAATACAGAGATAACGGCAGCGCCAGACGCATTCCAGTTTTTCCCTGAATGACATGCAAATGACCATCCCAGACATCAGAGAATTTCATTCTTACAATGTCCTCTCTTCGCTGGCCTGTGACTAGTGCGAGAAGCATTGCGTTTCTGTTGTAATGCCCCACAGGGGTAACGTTGAAGATTGCCCGCCAGTCCTCGATACTCAGTCGCGCACGCCTGACTTTCGGTACCGGTTTGCGGGTTGCCTCCGGAGGGTTCCAGCCCGGCGGAACTTCACCTGCATGCTGTGCCTCACGATAAATGTCTATCCACACCACACGATTATTCAGGGCTGTGCTTGTCTGGCCCTTATCAAGCCACTCTTCCAGCATGAGGGAGAAGTCGCGAACCTCCAGGCTGCGCAGGGGATGATTGCCCAAACGTTCCGCCAGCAGGTTCGCCATCCTCATTTTTTCTTTCAACCGAATTTCTGAAAGGTCGCCATTCTCCAGCCGGCCGCGCTGCACTTTTTCATAACGGACGATCCACGCTTTTAAACTGATCCCACGGGCTTTATTCGCTGACGGTTTTTCATCGATTTGCTTCAGAAAATAATCAGCCTCAGCAGCGGCCAGACGCTGATTTGCGGTAATCGCAATTTTTTCTGCTTTGGCTTTGTCTGTACCGAGCCCGTGAAATTTTCCTGTGACCGGATTTTTATACTGGTAGTAGGTTTTATCAGTGCGGCGATCAAACCGGGCGTAAAGCCCGGGAATGGATATGCTATTTTTTCGTGGCCTTGGTGACATGATTCAGGATCTCCTTCAGCGCTTCATCGTCGTCATCGTGAATCTCTGGCGCCACACCGACGGCTCCCGGACCCACGAACACTGCGTTGCGATCAACGCACCAGCGACCACAGATTTTTTCTGGCTTCGGGTTTATGTAGCCCAGCTTGCCATATTTAACCAGCGTAGTGTTTGTGATCGTGAATCCGAAACGTCCAGATTTCCACTCCGCCAGCGGGATCAGAAATTGTTCACTCATAGCCATTACTCGCGATGGCCAGCTGCATGGTACTGAGCGCAGCTGGCGCAGGTTGATTATCAAAAATCAGCGGTACCCGGATCCGATACCATTGCGTCCCGGTATGTGTCCGACATGGTATTTCCCGCAGAACGAGCACCGGTAGATGCCCATCTGACCAAGGTGACCGTATCGTTTACGGATTTGATGCAATTCAATCTGAGCCCCTTCTGCTGTGTCGTGGCGGTTTTTCCCGTTGCATTGTTTGCGCCGCTGCCGGCGCTTACTTGCCATTTTCGGAGTCCCCGACTTTAAGCCACCAGTAGCCGTTTGACTGCTCGACTTTCTTACGCTTTTCCAGCTCAAGCAGGGTTCCGATCGCATCCGCATTGGTTATGCCTGCACGCCCTGCGATATCGCGAGCACCGGCGCGGCCACGCAGCTGCAGGGTGCGAATAACCAGCTCCATCTTCTCCTGCATGTTCATCAGAAGCCCTCCTGGTTAATTACACTGTCGGCCAGCTCGATCGCCATAGCTGGCAGGTCGTCGAAGTCACAGCGATAGGAAGGGTTGGCGCACATGCCCTGCATCGCGGCCAGAATTAGCTGCTGGCGGTAGGTGATTGATGCCGCGGCCGGTGCGTGGTTGACAGATTCCGGAATTTGCACCAATTCCTGGTTGACGGATCCCTGATTTTGCACTTTTGGAGCTGATGGCCTGCGATATTCGACAATCGCATCGAGCGCGATTTTCTGGCGCACGCTGATTTCATCTGACCAACTGTCAAGTAGAGTTGTTGCCACGTCGTGGATCTCTTCGTCAGAGAAGTCCGGAGACAGGCAGAACTCAGTTGTGGCGATATCTGCCAGCAGCAATGGAATGACATGAGAAATAAGGTGACCAGTGCAGGCCACCACGCCTTCAGCCTCTTCTTTACTCATGATGTCGGTGCGACCGGAGATTAAATCATTCAGCGCAACGACAATTTCGATTTCGCGATCGGTCAGTGCTGGTGGCACTTCCGTTTTTTCGACCTCATTTGAGGGGGAATTATTCATCAGCGCATCGACTGAGAAGACACCGCCGCCGAGGTTCTCCACCCGCGGCTGATCAGTATTCTGCTGTTCCGCTGCGGAGGTTTCGGCGAACGCCTCTTTCAGTTCTTTGTTCAGCTGCACAGCCTTACCGGGGCAAACTGCAGGAAGGTCGTTTTTTTCCTCCACAGATGACTGGGTTTCATCATTGTGCATTTCTCGTTTAATGTTGCCGCATGCGATATCTACAGTTTTCTGACCTGGCTTTGCGTGGTTCGATTCAACGAGGTTACGGTTGATGTACGCGCGCAGGTCCAGCGGTTTCAGATAAAGGTCCTCCGGAGCCGTTTTAATCAGGGCAATAATTGCGGCGCGGGAAAAATCCAGAATTCCAGGCGTGCCGCGAAGCTTGTTCCACCAGGCAGTAAAGCGTGGATCAGATCCCTTGCTTTCCATTTCTTTGGCGCGGCGCATAATTTCGGATGGTATGGCATAGATATCGAAATCCATAGCGACCGAGATAATACCCAGCGCCGTTTCCAGACGGAGCGTAGCGAGATTATGCACCAGGTCAGGGCTGCGATCGGTCTGGTTGCCGCCGCCCAGGGTTGCCTGAGTATCCGGAGTGATGTCACTCGGCTCCACTGGCTCACGCTTGTCCGGCGGAGTTTCGAGCCACTTCGCAATGCCTTTTTTGATGTCAGGCCACTGCGTGGAAACCTTCATTGTTTTGCGAACCCACGCCAGCAGTTCCTCCTTGCGCTCTGCACTAAGCTCCACAGCGCGCGGCTCTTTAGTGAATGCCTCAGCCAGTTCCCGCTGGAAAGAGCCTTCATCGTCATTAAGTAGATCGACGACCTGTCCGTACTGAGCCAGAGTGATTTGCTCAATGCCGCCGAACAGGGCCATACACGCCGCGCGGGAGTGCAAATCCATCAGGCGAACGGATTTTAATTCCTCTTTGGCTTCATTCTCGGCCCACTCGTCTTTCTCTTCTGTCTCTGGCTGAATAGCTACGGGCTCACCGGCATTAACACTCCACTCAGCGAACACACCGAAGAAATCAGAGGAAAACACATCCAGCGCAGGGCAGGGCAGATCGTCGCGATGCTCCCAGATTTTTACCTTAAAGTAATCGTCGATATGCAACGGGTGCTCAGCGGCCAGCTTACCGAAAATCACAGCCTCAGCGATGGCCCTGGTGCTGGCTTTTACTGAGATAGCGAGCGGTTTAAGGTCCGGCAGTTTTTTAAGTGCTTTATCTTTTGGGAAATATGCGCCGCCAAAGATTTTTGTTTCAGTAGTCATAATTGCCTCTTTAAATTTTAACGATGAAGGTGGTGTGGTTTTTTAAAATTGCTTTTCGCTGTTTTTAAGGCAAAACGCCTTTCTCTTTTTTCATTGCACTGCTCGCACAGGTAAATAGAGCGTTTATACGGATATATTTCTGATTTCCGTTCATGCATTTCCGATTTGGGAAATTCACCGCCACAAGCAACGCAATGACAAATGATGTCATTCATATATAAGCCCGCTAAAAAGGCCGCCGCTATGAGCGGCAATCACTACACACAGCAATTCAGGGTGTAACAATCCCTGCCGGTTAAGGCATGGATTAAAATCCACATGATTTATTTAAAGAATTTGTTGATATCCCAAACCCAGAATTTAAACAGCATTACGTGATAAGGTGGCAGCATGCAATATACATAGTATCCTCTGGATAAAACCTTTGAGCGCTTCTTGCCTACCCACAGGTTTCGCATAAAAAGGAAAATCAAAATAACTTCCAGAAAGATAAAAATGTAATTAGCTGTTGAGAACATTATTCACTCCATTTTCATTCAGCACTTTAAACATCAGCTCGACAAATTTATTATCCAGCTGCGCCTCGCTCATTTTTCTATTTTCTCCGGTTACTTCGCATATTGCTATAGTGCTCTCATTAGCGGCGGAGCGAAGAGCCAGGATGCTGTAATCCACACTGCGCATCTCAGACATGGGCGCTTGCCTCGCGCAGTCTCCTGCTGACATCGTTAAGATGCGCCTCAGCTGCGGCATATTCTACCTGTAATCCAGCCAGTTCACTTTGCTGCCTGTGTCCAAACGGGCAGGGAGACGCTGTGCATTCGCAGCACTCTGCTACCGGGCAGAACGCCAGAGTACCAGGTGACACAACTGCAATTTTTGCTGGTGGCACACATTCGATAGCAACGTTTTTCACTCCCAGCACCAGAGCAACCTCGGCAGTTTTTACCGCGTCGCTGATACTTTCTTTACCGTACGCAATAATTTTCATCACTCTCTCCACTAATTTATTCGCTACGACCGGAAGCGCACTCTTAACCCTGGATTTAACAACAAAGCTCAAAATTAATAAAAGTGAGTGCCTTGCGTGTTATCGAATAATCCTAAAAAACTGTGTCAATAGACGAAGATCAAAATTGTGTTTGCCTGTCTTTTAGAACCACATCAGGCTCGGTGGTATCCTCACATGGAGATCAATCAACGTAAGGAAATTAAATGTCTCATATCCACAGTCGCGATTACTTTGAACAGGGGCAGACAGTCAGTGTTACCTGCACACACCAGATCAACGTCATGATTATGGATGATTCTGCATATTCTTCTTACCGCCGTGGCGGGCGATTCACCTATTACGGAGGCTTTTATACTCATTTTCCAGCCAATATTGGCGTTCCACATTCAGGTCATTGGAATGTAGTTTTGGCGTTACCGCCAGGTCATCGTGCAAATATTCGATACTCAATCAATACATTGTGATAGTTGCAGCTGACCTTTGGCTTGAAATATAGCTACTTCAAGGGCGGTAATGATTTTTTCTTGCATGCCGTCCTTTCTAGGCTCCGCGGAGCCTAGGCCCTCAAGAGTATCGTTGTCGTACGACCAAATCACGTCACCTACAGAGTTCTTGCATTCAACTTTCATGCGCTTTCCTTTTGTTTAAGCCCTTATCGCCGGGTCAGCGGAACGTTTTTGATTCTGAGTAATCACTGCGTGTGATTGCTTGATGGAATGTAGATTAGGATAGCCTAAGATTTGCTGCAATTGTTTTTTGTAGAAAAACCTAAGTTTTTTGGCGATAAAAACGCAACCATCTGATTGCGTTAGTTTTCTAGTTTTCTTCGGGGTTTCGTTTTTTGTGATGCTCTTTTGCGCGCTTTTGTGCTCGCAACAACTCCCCAAGAAGGACATTGTTGTTTTTTACTCGGGCTCGCATGTTTTGAAGTTGCGCCTGTTGTTCTGATTCTGGCAATGAATCATAAAGCTCTATCAGTTCTCTATGCTCAGGGGTGAGCACAGGGTTTTCGAGTTCCGCAGGTGAGGCTGGGGCGTGCTTGTCATGCCCATATAGCAACCATGTTGGACTGCACTGAAGCGCCCTTGCCAAGGATAGAAGGCGCGCGCCGGTTGGTTTGGTTTCGTTTCTCTCCCATTGCGATATCGTCACGTGCGCGACACCGACAAGCTTCCCTAAGGCGGCTTGTGATTGCTTTAATTCTTTGCGGCGCTGAAGCAGCCGGGGGCCGAAATTCTGATCATCCATATTAGGAAATACTAATACCAATTGACTTAGGTTTCTCTACGATCTAACCTCTTAGGAAAACCTAAGGAGATAGTGATGCTTAAACAAGATGCCATTCGTTTTTTTGGTGGCGTAACGAAAGTTGCAAATGCGGCGGGTGTCAAACCGCCGACCGTAAGTGACTGGGGTGATGTTATCCCTGAAGGGCGGGCGCGTCGCCTTGCTGATGCATCGGGTGGCGCAATCTCAGCATGGACAAAAGAGCAGTACGACAGTTACCGCCAGTCAAAGCGATCTGGCACGAAGAATACCGAAACTATCAAGGGAAAGTCTGATTAATGGAAATCAAGCACGAGCGGATCCAGACGCTACTTCTGGGCCTGGCTGCGAGAGTAGGGCAGGCAGCCGCGGCAACCATGATCACTGAGAGCTACCACGAGCTGGGTGGCGGCAAACTGCCGCTGGTCCCCGGCAAAATCTGGAACAACCAGCAAAACATCTTTCACCGCTGGATCAACGGTGACACCGCGGCGCAGCGCTCAAAGCTTCGCGAGCTGGTGCCGGCTATCCATGCCGCTCTGGAAGCGGAGCTGGCGCAGCAGCAGGGCATTCACATTCGTGCGGCTATTGCGAACAAAGAATGCATAGAGGCCACCAGTGCCGCCCTGACCGGACAGCCGCTGGCTATTGTCCAGCAGGAAGCTTTTGAGGCGATCGACGCGCTGGCCTTACTGGCTGGAGTGAAGGTCCATATCGCGCACGAACAGCGCGCAGCGTAATGAGATTTGGAGAGTGACCATGCGCACATCCCAGGACTTAAAAAACGACTTAATCAGCCGAATGAAAAACGCGATGAAGAACGCGGCACCAGAGGTGCCATCGGAGAGCCGTTACGTAATTCCGGGTAAGCACTACCGCGACGAACGCGGGCGTATGGTGACGGTCCAGCGGGCATCCAGCCTGCGAGTAAGTTACACCCGAGAGAGTTACAGCGGCGTGAGCGAGATCAGCCGCCGGAAGTTTGATTTGAAGTTCACAGAGGTGAAGTCGTGAGCGTGAAGTTATCCGCCTGGGTTTGGGACGGCTGCGCCGCACAGGGCGTGAAGGGAATAAAACTGCTGATTATGGCCCGTCTTGCTGATTTCAGCTCTGACGAGGGTGTTTGCTGGCCATCTGTAGACACAATCGCGCGGCAACTTGGTGCAGGTCGTAGCACGGTGATTACAGCCATTACGCAGCTTGAGGCAGAAGGCTGGCTAAAGCGAACTGAACGCCGTAAGGGGCAGCGTAACGCTACAAACCTCTACACGCTGAACGCTGAAAAACTGCGAATGGCTGCGGCGGGGTTTCATAGTTCAGAATCTGAACATTCAAATTCTGAACGTTCAGATTCTGAATGTTCAAATCCTGAACGTTCAGAAAACAGCGAAAATCGGGGTTCTCACGGTTCAGAATCTGGACACGATCCGTCAGTAACTACAGATCCATCATTAAAACAGATCTCTTCGTCCGGACATTCTGACGAATCTCCGGACCAGGAAGATTTATCCAAAAAATCATCATCCCTAAAAAAACGGGTAACACCAGAAGACCTGAAATGCGCCGAATGGATATTTGGCAGGATCCGTGCGCTTTACGAAAAAGCCGCCGAGACCGATGGCGAAGTAGCTCGACCCAAAGAACCGAACTGGAATGCCTGGGCCAACGAGATCCGCCTGATGCGCACCATCGACGGGCGGACACACCGCCAGGTCTGTGACCTGTTTAAACGCGTGCAATCCGATCCGTTCTGGTGTCGCAACGTGCTTAGTCCGTCAAAGCTGCGCGAAAAGTGGGACGAGCTGACGCTGAAGCTGGCGCCCTCCAACTCCGCTGGAGTAATGCGTACATCCTTCGACGATGAATATTACAAAAACGATTCTGAAGCCGCTGCGAAAGCGGGGTTCAGGGTCTGAACTGACAGAATTTAACCTGGAGAAATTATATGGAAACCGTACTTGATGCACTGAAAGCCATGGGCAAGGCCAGTTACCGCGATGTTGCTGCCCGCCTCGATATCGAACCTGTTGAAGCGCTGAGAATGCTGCGCGAGCAGAAAGAGCAGGGCCTGTGTGATTTTGCCGATGGCGGTTGGTTCATCGGTACCGCGAAGCCTAAGCGCGTAAGGCCGAAGCAGGAATCACCGCTGACTGGTCAGATCCTGGCGGTGATGCATGGCCAGGGAGCTATGAGTGCCGACAAAATCGCGAAGCTACTCGGAAAAACCTCCCGAGCGCTGAATGCCTCGCTGGGCGCCATGGGCAAAGAAGGGCTGGTGGTGCGCCACGTTGACGGGAAAAACATTACCTGGAGCCTGAAGGGTAATGATGCGCCAGTCCAGACAAACACCGCTCCAGACGCTGAGGCCAGCAACACGGTGCCTGCGCCGGCGGAGAAAACCACAGCGCAAATCGTCGAAGAAATCCCGGTGTTTACCGCGCGCCCGGATGACCTGGTGATCCCTTCATCCCGCTTTATCTCGGGTGAAATCCGCCGCACAAAAGCGAAGTTGGTCAAACTGCAAAAGCTGCAGGGTGCCATGCGCGAGCTGCGTCGCCACAAAGGCATGCTTCAAACTCTGACCCGAGGTGATATCTGATGTCCATAACCAAAATCTCTTCCGCCGTATCTGCCTTGCACAATCTGATAGCTATGCAGTCCGGAGCTCCGGTTTCGCTTGAAAAGCTGAAGGAGTATAGCGGTGTGTCCATTTCATACCTGGAGCAGATTTTTGCCGTCCTCCGCAAGGTTGGGCTGGTGGAATCTACGCGCGGCCCGGGCGGGGGATATACCGCCAGGGAAGATATTACCGTTGGCGATGTCGTCAGGGCTTTTGTTTCAGGCGGTTTTTTGCTGATCGCGCCTGTACTGGCCGCGCTGGACAGCGTGCGCATAACTGACATTCCGGAGGGATTTTCACTATGACCGACTTACCACGCTGCCCTAACTGCGGGCAAAGACCAGCCATGAGATTACGCAGCCGCGGCATCAACTGGGGATCGGCAGAAATTCGCTGCTCAAACGGATGTCCGGGTATACGCGCCGGATTTTCATTCCCGCCGGATGGTGAAAAGGCGGCAAGAGAAACTCTCCTTGTTAGATGGAAGGAGCTGGTTAGCGCTGAAGGCAAATAACTCACAGGAGCGCCCCGTAAGGGGCTTAATCCTGCCCAAACTGCGAAAATGCTTCGGCGGATTTTTGGCGTCGTGCACACAGCTTTTTTACGTATTAAACGTAAAAAAAGTTGATCAAAGACACTTGATAAACTTACCTTTGAGGTATAACTAAAGTTATAAAACATACATCATGGATGAATGCACAGTACCGCTACATACTGCTAACGGTAAAAACGGGAGGTAAGCATGGGATTCGCATATACATTGAGAGGGTACGGAACCATACAAAAGCCATCCGACAGGCTTTCTAAGGTTCTGAAAGAAAACAAGGATAAATTCCAGGTGAGTGATGACGGCTTTATCATGGTTAATCTTGAAAGTGATAAGGTCAGAAATGCTATCAAGGAGCAGCTTGATAAGATTGAGTCACTGGAAAACAACAAGCCAGGGAAAGAATGAATACACTGTTAATTGCTGTCATTTTGATTAGTGGTTATGTTTATGTAACCCTTTGTCTGGAAACGAGATATAGGTATAAGCGTTCTGTTGGTTGGGACGCTTATTTTTTTGTCGCTACTTGGGGCGCTGTTTTTGTATGTGTTGGCTGGGTTATCTGCACCTTCCTCGGCTTTCTTGGTGTTTATCGCTGGTTAATCAATTGTACTTTACATCTCTTCCATCTCAGCCCTGACTCTTTGAAAAAGGTTTTCCCTATTTCATTTGATGGAGGTAACTCCATTAAGGATCTCAAGTCTGCAGTGTGGGGGATGACCTCAATTGCTATTGCAGCTCTCTGCGGTTGGCGGCGAAAAAAGAGAACAGAGAAAGGAGATCGCAGGCTGGATGCTATCGCAAAAATTGTTTCCAGTAGTCCAGAAGAAAGTTTCCTGATGGAGGCTGCTGTCAGACAGTTTCCTGTAATCATAACGCTTTCTTCGAGAAAGTTTTACGTGGGAATTGTCATTTGTCCAAGCTTTGAAAATGGCGACTTTTCTCACATTGAACTTCTTCCGCTTTTGAGTGGCTATCGGGAGAAGGATACTTTAACGACTAACATCACCACGAACTATCGCAGGCACTATCAGTCAGAAGGCATTGTGGCGGAAGGCCTTGGTGGACTTACTCTAGAGGACTTTCGAATACTGGTAAGAAAGAGTGAGGTGGAGTCAATATCATTCTTTGACCCTGACACTTATTCTGTGTTCAAAGCTCACGAACAAGAAGACATAGAGAAATGTCGAGCGCTGAATAAAAATTTTCAACCGAAGATGTGATTTTTATTCTTCGTTAATCTTGCCCGCTTCGGCGGGTTTTTTTGAATTGAGACTTATGATGATAAGCACGAATTAAATTAACCCACAATGAGTTCATGGGTATACTCTCCTTTTTTTATAAGGAGATAAATCATGGCTATACCAGCATATTTATGGTTGAAGGACGATGGCGGCGCGGACATTGTTGGCTCTGTTGACGTGCAGGACCGCGAGGGCAGTATTGAGATCCACAGTTTTGCTCACGGCCTTCATCTGCCTACAGATAATATGACCGGCAAGATAACCGGCACTCGCATGCATAGCCCGCTGACCTTCGAGAAAGAATTTGATTCCTCAAGTCCATATCTGTACAGGGCTGTGGCCAAAGGCCAGACACTGAAAACCGCTGAATTTAAGTGGTACAAAATTAACGATGCAGGGCAAGAAGTTGAATACTTCAACATGCTGCTGGAAGGCGTAAAAGTAGTCTCTGTATGCCCTCTGATGCACAACTGCAAAAACGCCAGCACGGAAAAGCACAATCACCTCGAGGCGGTTTCCCTGCGATATGAAAAAATCACCTGGAAGCATTGCGATGGCAATATCATGTTCACTGATGCCTGGAATGAGCGATGATTCACTGCACATTCAGGCTGAACGGTGGCGCGCTGTCAAACCTGAGCTGTCCGGGGATAGGCTTTTTTCCTGCGTACTCCGGCAATGTGGGGCAATACCGGAACAGCCCTGATTCAGTCGCGGTGAAAAACGTCGGGCCACTGCCGCCAGGTAAATATTACATTGTGGACAGACCGAGGAGCATAGGCACTCGAGTGAAGGATTACTTCGCTACCAGGTACACGGGTTCCGATCATTCGATTTGGTTTGCCCTGTACCGCGACGATAACAGTATTGATGACGTAACTTTCATTGATGAAGTTGCAAGGGGTAACTTCAGGCTGCATCCTGCGGGTTATGAAGGTATAAGCAACGGCTGCATAACGCTGCCTTCGCCGGCGCACTTTCACATACTCAGGGAAGCGCTGTTGAGAACGCCCCAAATCCTGGTCACCGCTACACTCTCTGCTTACGGCACAATACAGGTGTATTAACATGGCTCCAGCAAAACAGGCAGGAATGTGGCTGATTCAGTTCATTTCATTTCTGGTCATTTTTTCCGTGATTTACATCATTTTCCCCTTTGAATACCTGTTTGACGTTTACAGCGACAAAGTGGGGTTCATAACGGAAACGGACTGGAGTGATGCGGTGCTGTTCGGTATCCTCGCCGTGTCAGTGCTGATTAATGCCGGGCTGATATTCCTCATAGCCTCAGCTAGGAAGAAAGGTTAAAACTGCAAGACCCGCTTCGGCGGGTTTTTTATTGCCAGTAACTTGACCTCAGAAAATGAAGTGATACTGTATATAAATACAGTATTTATTGAGGGCAAAAAAATGGGCGGAAAGGATCTGGATTATCAGGTTGTCTATCGTGGTGAGACGTTGCAGCAGTATGTGCCCGGCGGCTGGGTTTTCTTCCAGCGCCCAAAGGAGTGCGGCGGTGGTTACTGGATAGGACGGACCTATGACGATTGTTTCTGGTTTGAGTTCGCGCAGCCTACATCGCTGGGCATTGCGATTGAGTATGTGATCAAGGTGAATGCGGTCCAGGCGAGGCACTTGGATTTTGATGATGATTTCCGCCTAACCCCTTTAACCCCTTAGTGGTATATTTACACAGATTTACATTAGATTTTTTAAGGTCTTACCCCATCAACAGCCAGAAAGCTGCTGTGAAAAATTTGCATTAAGTCACATCTTTCGACGTTGACAATCTGACCGCCTTCAACGTGTGGTTTATTGATCGTTAAAACAGATCGGTGTAAGTGGTTTCGATCGGTCGTGACTATTGGACGAAATGATTTAGCCTGGCTTAACTAATAGCTCAGCGCTTAAAGGTAAGACGGAAAGCCCCCGACAGGGGAGTGTCAACCCTTTTGAGAATCAGCCTATGCCACTAGACGTAGAAGCACCAGGTGAGAGGATGTTGGTTGTTAGCATTCCGGAAGCTCTCATACCTGGCCTCGCTAACTTGTCCGGACCGGTGCTGCTCTATCTCGATAAGCTCAAAGTAGAAGATGGATTTGCACTAACAGAAAATGAGTTCGTAGCCTCGCTGGACACCCTGCAAACGGTCATATCCATGGCTGGTGTAACACCAGAGACGTTTGCTATACTCCCTGCGAGGGCATGAACACCCCTCATCTCTGAGTAACACTGCGCCGGACGAGAGATCGCAATGGCGCACCAAATCACAATACCTCAAGCATACCGTCATGATGGCGGTGCTTTCGTTTGTCTGCATCCAGGCGGTGCAGCATGAGCAAAAAGCGCACCTATAAAACCAAAGCCGAACAGCTCCACTTGGCCCGCGTGGCGGCGCTGGGTTGTATCGTCTGTAAGAACCTCGGGCACGAAGACACCCCGGCAGAGATTCATCACTGCAGCAAAGGCACCGGCTTTGCCGTTCGCGCCGATCACTTTCATGTGCTCCCGCTTTGTCGGCTTCACCACCGGGATGGTGGGCATGGCGTTGCAATCCACGCCGGGCGCCGGACCTGGGAAAAGAATTTCGGCACCGAGGAAGTATCGCTGGCGCAGGTAAGGGCGGAGCTGGGGGGGGCCTGCATGATCCCCGTCACCTATGCCTCGGTATGTAGCGGCATCGAGGTCGCTGATGGTGCGAGCTATAAAGCGATCGGCAATTCAATAGCGGTACCGAACATGCGCTTTCGTATGTTCTGCGATGAAGCCTGGCGTCATGAAATAGGGCGCCCATATCACCTTCGTTTTGCCGATGCCGCAGAGCTGGAGAAAGAAAAAGAACGCGGATATGGAAGAGCAGCCCCACCAGCAAAAGCCCATTCTGGACAACTTTATAGAATCTCTATTGGACGCCTTGTTTGAGGATGGCCTCCGCATTTGGGACGCCCGGGTATTAAAACTATGTTCGAAATCGGAATGATAATTATCGCAAATATTGGAGAGAAAAATGCGTGACATGTACGAGGTAATGGATTGCTGGGGAGCTTGGGCCGCTGCAGATAGTAGCGGGGTAGACTGGCAACCAATTGCAGCCGGGTTCAAAGGGCTTCTGCCACATGGTAAGAAATCACGCCTGCAGTGTGATGATGATGAAGGGATTATGATTGACGGTTGTGTGGCGCGTTTGAGGAAGTATAAGCCAGAAGAGTATGAGCTTATTATCGCGCATTTCGTGATTGGTATCTCTCTGAGAACAATTGCAAGGAAAAAGAAATGCTCGGACGGTACTGTAAGAAAAGATCTGCAAACCGCTCTCGGGTTTGTAGAGGGGGTGATGTCAATGCTATAAACTGGGGGTGGTAAGCCCCCATTTACTTTACTGTTTCAACAGTAGCCTTATATTTTGCCTAATAATGATTAGACAGTGTAATAAGAAAAAAACAGTAACTATGGCAAGCCAGACGCAAAATAAACAAGCGTATAGATTGGTAGAAAGACCGATGGTAAACTGCGCAATGGCAGTCGCGAGAGAAAATAAAATTGACGTATTAATAAAAGAAGAAAGATTATCTAAAGGCTTGTAAAGATCAGCATCATTTATATTATCGAGGGAGATGCCGGTGGCCTTGCTGTAAGTTTCTTTGTACTCAGATGTTGCGAATACTTTATCTCTAATATTTATAATGACAAAGGTATGCAAACTCAATAAGAAAGAACCAACAGAAATGAATCCGGAAAAGAGGTACCCTCGCAGATTTTTGTGATAAAAGTCAAAGAACTTTTCACTTACGCCAGGAGTGTTTCTATAAAGGAAGTAAAGCCCTAGCAAAACTAGGGCTGACAGCACGAGTAGTGTTAGGTACTGACACCTTAACCTTTTGTTTATAAGCCATTCATACAAAGGCATTTTTGTTGGTCCCGTTCAATATCTCATCCTTGATCATATCAAATACAGGGTTGGAAGTATAATTATCGTTAGTTAGGCCATTAATTTTTTCTGCTATTACATCAAAATCATAAGATTCGAAGAAAGCAGGGCAATCCATGAAATCTATAATCTTCTCTATTCCACCGTGATCAACTGCAGTAACTCTAGCTTTAGATATTCCCCCTTTCATGGCTTCAAAAGTATCAGACATAGTTTGTGAAAGCGTCCCAACTTTATATTTGTCGTCTGGATTAATACTCATGTCTATTGTTGTTGAATTGGCAAATGCTTCGAGTGGAGTTAATGCTCCACCCTTAAAGTCTATGTAATCGAATTTAAATGATGCTTTTTTATTTCTTTAAACTGCCCAAGAATAGATTTTATATCCTCCTTGGTTGTCATTATGCTAAATGAAAAACGCTTTTTATATTTTTTGTTAACTGCGGTGACTTCTTTTTGCTTTGGCTTGTCTCCCAGTTTTTCAATATCTGCTGCGTTTAGCTTTCTGATAAATTCATTACTTACGGTTTGAAAGTGGCTGAAAAGTGTGTTCAGGCTGCAAGAACCATGATGAGACATATACAAACCGCGAAGATTAGATTTGTTCAGCAAAAATAAATTGAATGTAGCTAATTTTTCGTCGCCCTTAAGGTCTTCAACTTTAAGCTTAAATTTGCCGTCAATGAACTGTGACATGCAGTTTCTCTTTTGATTTTTGAATGTGACCACCAAACCATAATAAAAATCATTCACATCGGACATAAGGAACCTGCGTGTATAATCTGCACGATTATATTGACGTGAGGATGATTTAATAAATTCATTAATCACATCTATTGAATTAATGTTTTCATTATCATTTGTTATTGAAAATCCTAAGCTTTTAACTTGCATTTGTGTGCACCCTAAATGGAACAAAAATTTATTTCCGGCAGTCTAGCCCACCAGCTGAAAAAAAACACTAACGCGTACGCAAAAAATGCCATAAGCTGCTAAGAATGATCACTTCGACACATAGCTTAACCCTCCAGTGTCAGTCTGATTTTTTCTTCTCTGTTGCAGACCAGCAACTGCTGATATTGCTCTCCAGGCAGAAATCTGCGATCTCGTTCCCGAATGCTTTTTGTGTTTTTCCATGTTCGGGACGGTGACATGTCCGCTGTCGCTGTTGTTACGCCAATGACTGAAGAACATTTTATCGCCGTCATCAGCATTCTCTGCTCGAGTATCGATGAGGGTTTTCGGTTCCTTGGTTGTTTTGATTGTATGCGGAACTGCTTCTGCAAGGTGTCGAAAGAATTTGGCAGTACTAAAAGGATTTTTAGGGTCGTACTCGATACCCAAAACACGACATAAGTCGTTATATGCCGATTTAGGCTGTAAGAAGGGAGCTATTGAATAACCTGGTTTGACGTTTTCCACGAAACAACACTTTTCGCCTATAGCGCCGAAAAGTAGTTTGTATGGGGAGCCATCTGTGAAAAGCAGTACATCGAAGGTTACCTGATTATGGCTGTACTGAAACTGAGTCCGAGTAATACCATTACGTCTCATGTCTTTGTGTAGTTCTTTCAATCCTGAAATTTGCATAGATGCCTCCCACTTCTAATTCATTGTTTAATACTACTTGTAGTGCGTACGCATTATGTGATCTGCGTCATTTTCGATGAGTATATGTTTGGAGAAATATCTGATTTCTACCACTGGGTTTGCGTGGTTAATTTGGCCTGTGTATTATTTCGCTCCCGGCCCTTTAGCTCAGTTGGTTAGAGCGTGCGACTCATAATCGCCCGGTCGCTGGTTCAACTCCAGCAAGGGCCACCAGACCGCCACTAGCTCATCGGGAAGAGCGGCAACTTAATGTTGTAGTACGAGGTTCGAGGCCCCGGTGGCGGACCAATGCCGACTTAGCTCAGTAGGTAGAGCAACTGACTTGTAATCAGTAGGTCACCAGTTCGATTCCGGTAGTCGGCACCATTTTTAGCTATTTGATGTCAAGGTAACCAGACTGTGAAATTTAACCCTGGACAGGTTGCTCTGATAGGTATCATTGGTATCCTGATTTCGCTATACGGAATTGCTCTTCTTGTCCGATATGTGTTTTTAAGTTCATTTTGAATGGGCGCTGTTTTTTGCAAAATTGCTGTGTGAAAATACTGACCTTTAGGTTCAGCGCTCATCCAAAAGCATCTCACCGAAATCCAACTAACCGGAGGGGGGGGTGTCTCAAATTCAAATAGCCTCGCTTAGTCGGGGCTTTCTGCTTTCCGGCGATCCGACAGGGGGATTCGTGAACGTGCTACGGCACAGTATCCCTGTCAGATTGCCGTTATGCACAAATTGAAGTTAATAAAGCAACTACTGATTAGAGGTCGCCAAATGGTGGCCTTTTTTTATTTCGGTGTCCGGCACCCGGTTGGACGCTATCACTTCAAAAATAAACCCATGAATAAAAAAATCCTGTACGCCGCTGGTGGCATTGTCGCTGGCCTTCTTCTGCTGCGCGCGTGCCGCAGCGACCCCGATGTGGTTGTGGCGCAGGGCGGTGGTCCTGTTGCAGTTCAGCCTGCACAGCCGGTTGTCGTGAACAATTCCGGCCACGATGGCTTTTTATCCGGGCTGGTGGCCGGTCACCTGCTGGGTGGCGGGCACAGCTACAGCACGCACAAAACGGTGGTCCATCAATACACGTCACCGCCGCGTCGCTATTACACATCACGCCGCAGCTATTCGCGCCCGCGCGCATTTCGCAGTCGCCGCCGATAAGGAAAACCCCGATGGATCCAAAACTTCCTGATTTTTGGGGCAAGACACTCGAATGGGTGATCGCAAACGCGCCATCCATTTATACCGCCGCCAGCGCAGCGGGCGTCTCTGTGCTTATGACCATCCGGGACGGTAAATCCTGGCTTTATACGCTGACCACTGCACCAGTATGCGGACTAATTGCGCTGGGCATTGCACCTTTACTTCAGCATTTTGGGCTGCCTGATAATGCCGCCCCGGCCATTGGTCCGGTGATTGGCTTCATTGGCGCAGATAAGGTTCGTGAAATCATCCTTGGCATTATTGACCGCAGAACCAGTAAATAAAACATTGCGAATATAAATTTTATTTTATGGGAGATAATATTTAGGCTTTTTTTGTGTGAGTTTTTATTTTATATCTATCTGCGACGGTATTCCTTACCACGGAAAATAAATTTAATTACCTTTAAAAGGATATAGATACAATGAAAGTCAAAAAAGAAGTTGTTCGAATTGATACGGGTGTATATGCAACATCTGTGAGCGAAACTGAGCGACTGTATTCAGCCCCCTTAAAATTGGCTGCACAAGATTATAACTTTAAAAAAGATGTTTCATATGCAGTCACTGTAGAAGTGCGCGTCGATGGTGTTACATACCCGCTTGATGCAAGCATCTGTGGCGAAGGTCATCGACCTGATTTAAGTCTGGATAGCTATACCATGACATGCATTGTTGATGATGGCGCGATTATTTCGGCAGTACTTGGCCAGGATGGGAAAACTCTGACCTTTACCAGCCCTGAAGACGGACCTTTGCGTGACCATTTCTTCGATGGAGCATATTCACTGTCTATCCCTCATGAGTATGAAGTTAATCGAATTGAAATCGGTGATTGCTATATTCAGGAACTCATTTAAATTCTAATTTTCAGGAGTTATGAATGAGGCTTTAAGATCAGAAGGGAAATTTATTCCCTTCTTTTAAATGGGGTTAAGGATATTTTTTATTTCTGCCAATATTTATTATCCAATCGATGAATATTTAACTGATGTTAAAGTCAGTTAATTTTCACGAAACACGGAGTGAATTATGTATACGAGTGATAAAGGTTGTCTACTCATTCAAAGTTTTGAGTCCTGCAGGTTAAAGGCATATCCCGACCCTAAAACGGGAGGTTCGCCCTGGACTATTGGATGGGGCCACACCGGACCAGAGGTTAAACCAGGCCTCGTATGGACGCAGACCCAGGCCGACGAAGCGTTCATTTCAGATCTGGTGGTGTTTGAGCGGGACGTCAACAGCCTGGTGAAAGTGCCGCTGACGCAGAATCAGTTCGATGCGCTGGTGAGCTTTGCCTATAACGTTGGCTCTGATATCGATGCCGATGATTTAGCGGAAGGTCTGGGCGACAGCACGCTGCTGAAAAAACTGAATGCCGGCGATTATGCCGGGGCCGCTGACGAATTTCTCAAATGGCGGAAGCCAATAAATTTGCCAGGCATTCTTCGCCGTCGTAAAGCCGAAAGAGCGTTGTTTTTATCATGACAGGCGCGGTGATTGCTCTGCTCAAAAAATTCTGGAAGCCACTGGTGCTGATTGTCCTGGTGGCTTTGTCTTTATGGGGCTTTGGTCACTGGCGTTATACCGCAGGCGAGACTGCTGAAAGGCTGGTCTGGTCCGACAAATGGTCAAAACGAGATAAGGCCGACGCAGAAGCCAGAGCGCAGCGTGAAGCCAGCGAACGGGCTGAAGAACAACGCCGCCAGCAGGCCGCCAACGAGGAGCAAAAACGTGCAGATGAAGAACTGGCAAAAGCACAGGCTGACGCTGATGCTGCTCAGCGTGCTTCTGACGGGCTGCAGCGACAGCTCGCCACACTACAGCGCCAGCTTGCAGGAAGTGAAACCGGCAGGCTTTCCGCCCTTGCCGCAGCAGGCACAGCAAAAGCCGAGACCGCCCGAGTGCTTGCCCAGCTGCTTGGCGAATCTGACAAAGCAGCGGGTATCTATGCAGCAGAAGCTGACCGGGCTTATATCGCCGGACAGACCTGTGAACGTATCTACAACAAAGTGACTAAACAGGAGTAAGGCATGCTGTTATGCGGCCATTCAATCGCGGGTAAGTTTCCATACCCGCCAAAAAGAGAACGATCAATGAGTGAAACCAAGCTACAGGGTAATACTACTGTAAACAGGTGGCGAACTTTAGCTCCGGCGGATATCGAAATGATAAAAGAAATTAAGGAGGTCAGCCGGGCCTTTATCAAAAAGCTTGAGTTTCTTGAATTCGTGCACGAAGGCGACAGGAGGGTTATGCGCTGGCTGGCTATCGCTCGTACCGATATGCAAACGGCGTGTATGGCTGCCTGTCGTGCTGTTGAGCAGTCTGATGACGGCTGCAAATTACTGGATGATGTTTTGGGTGCCTTACTATCACCATATCGCAGAGGAGGAATACCCGTTTGCTAAAATACTTAGCGGATAAAAAAATGGCACCTTACTCAGATGGTTTTCAGGCGCCCAGATATGACTAAATCTTAATTATTATTTTCCTGCTTTCTCGAACATCCTCATTGCCCTTGTAGCGGGCAAGGGAATAATACACATAATTAGAGTAGGGTTGTTGCTGAGGGTTGTAAAAATTAACGCAATAGTGAAACGGAGCGAAACTTGATGTAACCAAATGAATACTAGGATTTTTCTAAGATGCCATGGGGAATATGACATGTGTGAACGGCTGAATCTACTTTATTTATTTTTGTTCATGGTAAACCGGTTTTGGGAAGATAAAGAGATGGTTAAAAAAATCCCCGAACAGGGGAAACCGATAGTGTTCGGGGGAAATGGCTATGGGCACCGTAACTCATGACAATTTGAATATGGTACCTGGATTACATTTTCGCAACATAAAACACAGGTCGATACCAGAAATTTATTGCTGAGCGGAATAATGATTTACCACGAAACGTTTCCTGGGAATTTCTGCGGGTCCTCCCGGCGCCCTGAAAACACCGTGGGGGCGAGGACGCGCGGGAAACGGCTAGTTTTTCGCATTTTATGGACATCATC
This sequence comes from Enterobacter sp. 3U4, assembly GCF_057224565.1. Taxonomy (NCBI): domain Bacteria; kingdom Pseudomonadati; phylum Pseudomonadota; class Gammaproteobacteria; order Enterobacterales; family Enterobacteriaceae; genus Enterobacter; species Enterobacter sp. 3U4. The sequence goes on along the minus strand of NZ_CP136665.1, from coordinate 2,142,826 downwards.
ATCATGTGATTAACGCATTGATTTCCTGATTGTAATTTTTTTCAGGATGTCGATATGGCTAAAAAGTGTTCATCATCATGGATAAAGAATTAGAGAACTTCACCCTCAACCTGAATCAGCTTGCCACTATCACAGGATTGCATCGGCAGACGGTTTCGAGCCGTCTGGCAAATGTGCGTGTTGCCGCCGGAAGCAATGCGAAACTCAAACTTTATTCCGTGGTGGATATTCTTACCGAGCTGATTTCCCGCACGGCGGATCCGGAGACTGTCGATATTGATAAGTTGCTTCCGCAGGACCGCAAAGCCTGGTTTCAGTCCGAACGTGAACGGCTGAAATTCCAGATAGAGACCGCACAGCTTATTCCCGCCAGTGATGTGCGCCGGGAATTTTCCGCTATGGCAAAAGCAGTCGTGCAGGTGCTCGAGACTTTGCCGGATATTCTGGAGCGAGACTGTGCGCTGAGTGCGCAGGCTACAGAGCGTGTACAAAGCATCATCGATGATTTGCGAGACCAGATGGCCCAGAAGGTGTTTGAAGCAGATCCTGAGATTGATAAGGAGGATGTGACACCTGAGGAGGATTGATGGTCGTTCAGGACACTGCAGTAGGTGCCCGTAAGGATGTTACCCACATTTACCGTGCGCCGCGCAGAATGCCCGTGGCGGAAGCCGTTCAAAAATTTATGCGCGTCCCAATGGGGGCAGGCAACTCGGTTCCGTGGGATCCGATGGTGGCACCCTATGTTATTGAGCCCATGAATTGTCTGGCCTCCCGTGAATACGATGCGGTGATATTTGTGGGGCCCGCCCGAACCGGTAAAACTATCGGGCTCATAGATGGCTGGGTTGTGTACAACGTCGTGTGTGATCCTTCCGATATGCTGATTATTCAGATGACGGAAGAGAAAGCGCGCGAGCACTCCAAAAAGCGCCTTGCCCGGACATTCAGGGTAAGTCCTGAGGTTGCGAGCCGATTAAGCCCGCACCGCAACGACAATAACGTGCACGACCGCACCTTTCTGGCGGGTAACTATCTGAAGATTGGATGGCCGTCCGTCAACATTATGTCGTCCTCAGATTACAAGTGCGTGGCACTTACCGATTACGATCGTTTTCCTGAAGACATCGATGGCGAGGGCGATGCGTTCAGTCTCGCCTCAAAGCGTACCACCACCTTTATGTCGAGTGGCATGACGCTGGTGGAGAGTTCGCCCGGGCGCGATATACGCGACACGAAATGGCGGCGCTCAACACCACATGAGGCGCCACCCACGACAGGTATTTTATCGTTATATAACCGTGGCGATCGCCGTCGCTGGTACTGGCCGTGCCCTGAATGCGGCGAATATTTTCAGCCCGCCTTTGACAACATGAGTGGATACCGGGACATCGAAGATCCGGTGCGCGCCAGTGAAGCGGCATTTTTGAAGTGTCCTCACTGTGAAGCGCATATCCTGGCCGAAGAAAAACGCCTGCTGAACAGCAAAGGAGTGTGGTTGCGGGAAGGTCAGGCAATCGATCGTGATGGTAATGTCACGGGGGATGGCCGGCGCTCGCGTATCGCCAGCTTCTGGATGGAAGGTCCGGCGGCAGCATACCAGACCTGGGTGCAGCTGATTTATAAGCTGCTGACGGCAGAGCAGGAGTGTGATGCCACTGGCAGCGAAGAGACCTTAAAAACCGTGGTCAACACTGACCTTGGTCTGCCTTATTTGCCGCGTTCAGCCAGTGAGCAGCGCCGCAGCGATGCACTGATGGCGCGCATTGAGGATTCCGGTAAGCGCCTGGTGCCGCCTGGCGTTCGCTTTCTGCAGGCAGCTGTCGATGTTCAGGGCGGTAAATCCCGCCGGTTCGTTGTGCAGATCATCGGTTACGGGGAAAACGGGGAGCGTTGGCTTATCGACAGATACAACATCCGCTATTCACTGCGTGTCAGTGAAGATACGGGCGAAGCACTTCCCGTTCACCCTGGCGCTTATCCGGAGGACTGGGACCTGCTGGTTACCGATGTGCTGAATAAAAGCTATCCCCTGACAGAGCAGCCGGAAAAACGCATGCCCGTGCTGGCAATGGCTGTGGATTCGGGCGGTGAGGATGGTGTCACCGATAACGCCTATAAGTTCTGGCGGCGCTGCCGGCAGGATGGGCTGCACAAGCGCGTCTATCTGGTCAAAGGCGACAGCACCAGGCGTCAGAAGGTGATCACCAAAACCCGCCCCGACAACACCGGGCGTTCAGACCGGCGGGCGGATGCGCGCGGCGATGTGCCGGTGTATCTGCTCCAGACCGACTTACTCAAAGACCAGCTGAACAATGCGCTGCTGCGCGAGCTGCCGGGACCCGGATATATCCATTTCCCCCGGTGGCTGGGCGAGTGGTTTTTTGACGAACTCACGTATGAAGAGCGCGGCGTGGATGGCAAATGGCGCAAGCCGGGCAAGGGCAACAATGAAGCGTTTGACCTGTTCTGCTATGCGCACGCCGTTGCCATGCTGCGTGGCTACGACAAAATAAAATGGGATCAGCCTCCGGCCTGGGCAATGCCTCAGGACGAGAATCCCAACATTTTTAACCAGGATGAACAACGGGAGGTGGTGACGGTGAAAAAAGCCGCTGTAAAACGAAAATCCCCTGCAACAAAAGGTATTGCGCCCGCGCAAAATGACTGGCTTGGTTCCGGTGGTGGCGGAGGATGGTTATGACACGCCCGGAACTTCAGGCTATGGTCAGCCTTGTCCGTCAGGCCTATCAGGACGCGCTTGACGGAAAAACCGTTTCCTTTACCGGCGTTAACGGTCGCGCCATCACGAACCACGATCCCGCCGCGCTTCGCGCCGAACTTACTTACTGGGAAGACCGCCTGCAGCGCGCCACGCGACGTGGCAACGGGTACAAGCTCGCCTCATTCAACTGACAGGTAAATCATGGGAATTTTTGAGAAAACACTGGGGGCCATTTCCCCCGGGTGGGCGGCGTCGCGCGCAAAAAATCGTATGCTGCTGAAAGCCTATGAGGCAGCGCACCCCTCGCGCCTGCACAAAGCCCCGAGGGAAAGCCGTTCCGCGGATAACGCAGTGTATGCGGCGGGCACTTCCCTGCGCGAACAGGCACGGTGGCTTGATGAAAATCACGACCTTGTTACGGGAATGCTCGATAAGCTCGAGGAGCGGGTGATCGGGTCTGAGGGGATCCAGATTGAACCCCAACCCCTTAGGCGCGATGGCACGCTGCACAAGGAATTTGCCGCGCAGCTTTCTGCGCTGTGGGCGGAGTGGTCCCTGCGCCCTGAGGTGACGGGCATGTTTACTCGCCCGGAAGCTGAGCGTCTGTTGCTGCGTTCGGCGCTGCGCGACGGTGAGGTGTTCACGCAACTGGTTCGCGGCCCGGTGCCGGGCCTGACGCACAGCACCCGCGTGCAGCTGTCGCTGGAATTACTCGAGGCTGACTTTGTCCCAAACAACCTCAACAGTAACGCGGGCCAGCTTATCCGCCAGGGGATTCTGGTCAATGCCTGGGGGCGACCCACTGGCTATAAGGTTTATAAAAATCACCCCGCGAACAGCTTTGGGCTGCCGGCCGATTTCAAAACGGTGTCAGCCGATAACATGCTGCATGTGGCAATGCGCAAGCGCCTGCATCAGATGCGCGGGATAAGCCTGCTGCACAGCGTCATTACCCGACTTTCTGACATCAAAGATTACGAGCAGAGTGAACGGGTGGCGGCGCGTATTGCGGCAGCGCTGGGGTTCTATATCAAGCGTGGTGATGCGCAGAGTGTTGGCGATGACAGTGAATTTTCGGAGCCGGGAGAGCAGCGCTATTTCAACATCGCACCGGGCATGATTTATGACGACCTGAAGCCCGGCGAAGACCTGGGCATGGTGGAGTCAAACCGCCCGAACGTCCACCTGCATGAATTTCGCAACGGCCAGCTGCGCGCCGTCGCAGCCGGCACGCGCAGCACCTATTCCACCATTGCCCGGGATTACAACGGGACTTACAGCGCACAGAGGCAGGAGCTGGTGGAGGGGCAGGAGGGCTACAACGTCCTGCAGAACTGGTTTATCGGGCAGCACAGCCGTCCGGTCTACCGTGCCTTTGTGGCGATGCTTAAAGTGTCCGGGATTGAAATTCCTTCCGATGTGGATCCTGCCAGCCTTTTCAATGCGACATATCTCGGCCCGGTCATGCCGTGGATTGATCCGGTGAAAGAGGCGCTGGCCTGGAAGGCAATTGTCCGCGGCGGAGCCGGTACAGAGGCCGAATGGGTGCGGGCACGCGGCCAGTCACCGATGGAAGTGAAGCGTCAGCGTCTTAGTGAAACAGAATTTAACCGTGAAAATGGTCTGGTGTTCGATTCGGATGCCGCCAACGATAAAGGAGTCACACCGAATGCAACCGAAAATACCGATCCCGGCGGGGATGATGATGCTTCCTCAGGCCAGTCTCGCCGGCATTGATGCGGCCACCAGTCAGACCTGGTATGAAATCCGTGCACTGGCGGGAGATCGCGTTGAGATTTACCTCTATGACGTGATTGGCGGCTGGGGCATTACCGCGCAACAGTTCGTGAACGATTGCAAAGAGGCGGGGGTTTTCGAAGCCAGTGCGATTGATTTGCATATCCACAGCCCCGGTGGGGACGTGATGCAGGGCTTCGCCATCTATAACACGCTGGCCCGCCTTAAGGCAAAAGTGGATATCTGGGTGGACGGCATGGCGGCCAGCATGGCCTCGATGATTGCCTGCCTCCCGGGGGCCACGGTGCATATGCCGGAGAACGCCTGGCTGATGATCCACAAACCGTGGGGAGGTATTGCCGGGGATGCGGACGACATGCGCGATTATGCCGACTGGCTGGATCGTAATGAGGCGCTGATGCTGACCGCCTACACCGGGAAGACCGGCCTGCCGAAAGACGAGGTGGAGGCGATGCTGAAAGCGGAAACCTGGCTTAACGGCGCAGAAGCGGTCGAAAAAGGTTTTGCCGACACGCTTGAACCAGAACTGCAGGCCGCAGCCTGTATCAACACGAATCAACTGAAGGATTATCAAAATATGCCAAAACAAATTAATACCCTGTTTGGTGCGCGTGCGCAGACGAACCCGGCGCCTCAGACTCCTGTCCCGCAGAATCAGCCGACACCTCAGGCATTACAGATCCCGCCGGCACCTCAGGAGCCTGGTCAACCGGTCGATATTAACGCGCTGGCAGAACAGCTACAGCAGCGTATGCAGGCAGCCAACGTCGAACGCGTGACGGCTGTAAATGCCGTGTTTGAGAATTTCCCGGCGTTCGCAGAACTGCGCGCCAGCTGCGTAAGTGATTTTTCCGTAACTGCCGAACAGGCACGCGACAAGCTGCTGGCTGCACTGGCTGCAGGAACGACGCCAACCGCCGGAGCGGGAAACGGCGCGCATATTTATGCCGGCAACGGCAATCTGGTGGGGGATTCAATTCGCGCCTCCATTATGCATCGCGCAGGTCATGCGCAGGCTGAAAAAGACAACCGTTATACCGGTTATACCCTTCGCGAACTGGCCCGCGCCTCGCTGGTTGATCGCGGTATCGGCATTTCCGGTGCCTCTGCGCCGATGCAGATGGTGGCGCTGGCCTTCACCCACAGCAGCAGCGATTTTGGCGCTATCCTGATGGACGTGGCCCACAAATCAGCCCTGCAGGGATGGGATGATGCGGTGGAAACCTTCGATCGCTGGACCCTGAAAGGGACGCTAACCGACTTTAAAACCTCGCATCGTGTCGGCCTTGAGTCCTTCCCGAATCTTCGTCAGGTGCGCCCGGGGGCCGAGTACAAGTATGTCACCCTGAAGGATCGCGGCGAGCCGATCGCCCTGGCAACCTACGGGGAGCTGTTCAGTATCGACCGCCAGACCATCATCAACGATGACATGTCCATGCTCACCCGCATTCCGATGGCGATGGGGAGTGCGGCGCGCTCGACCATCGGCGATCTGGTCTATGCCGTACTGACCGGTAATCAGGCTATGAGCGATGGCAATGCGCTCTTCAGCGCAGAGCACGGAAACCTGGTCAGTGCCTCGCTGGATATCAACGGCATGGATAAAGCCCGCCAGGCGATGCTGCTGCAAAAATCCGGGGACCGCCGCCTGAACATTCGTCCGGCTTACATGCTGACGCCGGTGGCGATTGAGAGTAAGGCCCGCCAGCTGATCACCTCCGTCAGCGTCCCGGGTGCCGATGTAAACAGCGGTATCAGCAACCCGCTGAAAGATTTTGTCGAGGTTATCGGCGAGCCGCGTCTTGATGACGAAAGCGCTGCAGACTGGTATCTGACCGCCGCGCAGGGGCGTGACACTATCGAGGTGGCGTATCTGGACGGTGTGGATGCGCCTTACCTTGAGCAACAGCAGGGCTTCACCGTTGACGGCGCGGCGTTCAAGGTCCGCATCGATGCGGGGGTGGCGCCGCTTGACTGGCGCGGCATGGTTAAGGCCACCGCGCCGGCCGCGAAAAAATAACGAACCGCCGCACTGGCGGTTTTTTTATATCCGGCGGGCGCTGATGCCCGCCAGCAGGAGAGAAATCAGATGGCGACAAATTTATATCAGGACGGCACCACGATGGACTGGAGTAACTCTACGGGGAAAGACGTGGTGTCAGGTCAGGCGGTTGCCGTTGGCGGGATCGCTGGCGTGGCACATGCCGATATCCCGAACGGCGGCAGCGGTGTGCTGCATACAGTGGGCGTGTGGATCCTGCCTAAGGTAGAGGCTGATACCTGGGAGCGCGGGGCGAAATTGTATCTTGCCGCAGACGGGAAACTTACCGCCACTGCCGGGGATGTGGTGGCCGGCACCGCGTGGATCACTTCCGGTGCAGGTGAACCCGACAGTCACGTGCGTCTGGGGTACTGATGAACAGCCGGTTTCAGCGCCGGCTAAATCGCGCTGACCTGAGGGTGCAGCGCGTTTTTGCCGAAGAGGTTCCCGTTATCCTCTGGGTGGGACCCGGCGCACGTTCGATTTCCGCCATTTTTGAAGACCCGGATAATCCCGTCGATATTCCCGGAGGAGGAAGTATCGATGACCGTTCGCCATCACTCAGCGCTATGACACCGGACATTTTTGGCCTTCAGAAAGGCAACACCGTGCTGGTGAATGGCGAAGGCTATCGGGTAACGCATATTGGCTCCAGCGAGCTGGGCCGAACGCGCGTCACGCTTGCCCGTGGCGGTCAGCAGGAGCGACCTCCGGAAATAAATCAGTGGAGTAAAAAATAATGCGACCTTCACGACTGCGGCGAGATTTGCTGGTGGATATTGACCTGGGCGTGGCGCTGAATATTCCGGCGGCAGCGCAGGCGACAGAGGATCAACTGATGATGGCCTATTCCCGCGCGCTTCGGCGAACCGGGGACAGTCTGAAATCAATGGCGCTAAAAATGCTGAAACAGGGTATTGCACCTAAAAAGGTGAATATGCTGCGCAGGCGTTTGCTTGCGTTCAGTTCCCGCCGCAATCCACATGATTTGAACGAGCTTAAAGTGTGGTTTGGTCTGAATAAAATTAAGGTGAAGGATTTGCGCGGACGTTTAACCGGTCAGCGGCAAATGCTGGCAAGGGATCCTGATACAGGTCGGTTTATCGAGGCTAAGGGTAAAGGTAAAAAAAACTTCGCCGTTTTTAAATCATCCGGAGATCTGGGTGAAATTAAATTTGATAACGCCTACGTTTCGCGCGGGCGAGGCGGACGGACTATCCGCATTTATAATCCTGAAACCCGACGCAGCAGCGAGGCAGAAGTCGATATTTATGAGTCCATGCTGAACCGCATTGAGGATGATATTTTTCCCGAGGCGGCGCGCATTTTTTTCAGCCACTTCGAAAAAGATCTTAACGGCCGGGTCAAAAACAGTATTCACGTTGACAGAAAAACCAGACGGCGGATCAAATGAGTGATTTTTTAATGCCCCGCTACCACAGGGCGCTTTGCGATGCCCTTCAGGGACTGCCCTGGGTGCGCCATACAGGCGCTTATCCGGAAGAACAAACGCGGTTCATGACGCCAGCGGTGTTTGTTTCCGTACCCGGCTGGAGTCGTGCTGAGGGTACAAGCGTGTTGACGCTGGAGCTGGATATAGAATTTTTTGTGGTTTGCGACCGTGTTCCAACTGATGTTAATCCTGAACCTGAGATATTTTCCCGTTCGGCGGCGCTGGACTTAACGCAATGGCTCGAAGGTAATGTTTTTGGACTTAATGGTGTTGAACCACTCATTTTCCAGGATTGCCAGCGGGATAATTTTGATCCTGCGATGGATGATTATCTGGTTTTTCGTATCACGGCAGCCCAGCAGGTCACTGCCGGCGAAGATCCGTATGCGCCAGGAAATAACGCACCACTGAACGAGGTATGGCTTGGTAAAGTTCCTGACGTTGGGCGGGCCCACATTGATGATTATCGCCTGATATACCGGGCGGAGGACGACTCCTGATGGAAGAAATTATCCGTGACCTGCAGAAGCGACTAGCGAACGTCGTGCGCCGGGGTGTGATTACCGAGGTACAGATGGGCAGTCCGGTGAAGGTGCGTGTCGGATTCGGCAAAATTACCTCGCCATTGCTGCCCTGGTGCCAGACGCAGTCCAGCAAAACGGTACAGGTCAGCGACCCGCCTGCGGTGGGGGATGCGGTGACAGTGCTCAGCGAAGCCGGTGATATACGTAACGGCCGTGTTTATCCCGGCGATAATATCGACGCGGTTCCGGTGCCGGATGGCAGCGATAAAGAGCACATTACCCGGTATGCCGACGGGACGGAAATTCGCTACAACCAGGAAGCGCACGACCTGCAGATCACCCTTGCAGAGGGCGGGACGTACACTATCAAGGGCAAGGGCACGCTCGACGGGCCTGTGACCATCACAAAATCCCTCACGGTTAACGAAAACGCGACGGTCGAAGGGACGACGCATTCCGTCGGCAACCTGTCATCGGCTGCCGAGGTCTCGGACAGCAAGGGCAGCATGTCGCAGGTGCGTGAGGTCTTTGACGATCACGACCATAACGAAAACGGCGATGGTGGCGGCGTCACCGACCCGCCGAACCAAAAAATGTAGCAGCCGCCTCCTGGCGCCTTTTTTGTGGACGACTTTTATGATCGGAATGAATGCCGCAACAGGAAAACACCTCGCCGGGGATGAGCATCTCCGCCAGTCCATCATTGATATTTTCACCACGCCCAAACGCACCCGCGTACTGCGCCGCGATTACGGCAGCGATGTCCTGAAATACCTGGATAATCCGGCAGATGATGAAACGCGGGTAAATATCATTGCGGCAGCCGCGGATGCGCTGGCCCGGTGGGAAAAGCGCCTGCGCGTCACGCAAATCAGCGTCACGCGCGCCGGTGAAGGGCATTTCATTTTTGCCATAGGCGGTGTGAATACCGAAACAGGGAAACCGCTTCAGCTTGGAGGAATAAGCGTCTATGCCCGCGCAAAACATTATTGATATGTCGCAGCTGCCGGTGCCGGATGCCGTGGAGGTTCCGGACAGTGAGGCGCTGATTACGCAGTACGTCCAGAAACTGCAGGAACTGGACAGCATCTTTGACGCGCTGGTCGAATCCGACCCGGCGTTTAAACAGGGTGAAGCGCTGGCCTGGCGGGTGACATTGCTGCGCCAGCAGATGAATGACGCCATCCGGGCGGTGCTGCTGGCGAGCGCGAAAGGCGCGGACCTCGACCAGATAGGCGCGAACTTTGATGTCATTCGCCTGGTTATCAAGCCGGCAGATGAAACAGCGGTTCCGCCGACGCCGGCGGTTTACGAGGATGATGAGGCGTTCCGGGCACGCATCCAGCTGTCCTGGGCCAGACTGAGCACCGCCGGCGCATACAACGCGTACCAGTATTTTGCGCTCGGCGCGGACGGTGATGTCCTCGATGCGCAGGCGTATGGACCGGAGACGCACAATCAGGAAGGGCGGGTGTTTATGTATGTGCTGTCCCGGACTGGAGATGGCACGGCACCGCAGGCACTGGTCGATAAGGTTCACGCGGCCATTAATCCGAAGGACGTGCGCCCGCTGACAGATTTTGTCTCCACGCAGTCCGCAACCATCACCCCCTATGACATCGACGCTGACGTTTATATTCCGTATGGCCTCGATGCTGACCTGGTCCTCAGCAGCGCAAACGAGGCCCTGAAAGCCTATGTCGACAGCGTTCACCGCATCGGCAGCGTGGTGGCCCGCTCGGGGATTGATGGCGGTCTGCATCAGTCCGGCGTGGTGCGGGTGGTGCTGCGCTCGCCGGCGGCGGACCTGTTACCGGCGATGGGCGAGGCTTACTGGTGTCGCAACATTACGGTGAATAAGGTGCTGGTCAATGCCGAATAAATTTACCTCCCTGCTGCCCCCCAATGCCCTGCCGTCAGAACGGGCGATGGAAGAGGCCAGCGCCGCGCAAATTGAGGGAATACCGAACCCCATACGGGCCGTAAAAAATGCCGATGACTGTCCGGTTGAGCTGCTGCCCTGGCTTGCCTGGGAATACAGCGTTGACACCTGGAACACGGACTGGACCGAGCAGGAGAAGCGCAACGCAATAAAGCGCGCGGAATACATTCACCGTCACCGGGGCACGCCTGCCGCGGTGGAAATGTCGCTGTCTGACAGCCCGTTCTCCACGGAAATTATTGAATGGTACAACCAGGACCCGCCCGGCAGGCCGTACACCTTTTTACTGAACGTTGAGCAGGACGGCCGGCCGATTGCGCAGACTGATATTCAGGACCTGAAGAATGCGGTGCTGCGTGCCAAAAACCTGCGTTCCTGGTTCAGCGTGGCGTTCCGGGGAACGCTTGAGGGGGCCGCATATCTTCCGGGTGCCATGGTGGCATCAGAAATCATAACGCTAAAGCCACAGCCTGAGGCGCTGGTTGCTGAGACCGGAGAAGGGTTTATCACCGAATCCGGGGAGCGATTATTAACGGAGTTTAAATTTGAACTATGAGCGATAAACGATTCAGTGAATTACCTTCCGGAGGCACGCCTCTTCCCACAGATATTCTGCCGATAAGCCGAAAAAAAGACGACGGAACCTGGGAGTCAATGACCGTGGCTGTCAGTGAGCTTTCTGCGTCATCGGGCCTGGGGGCAGGACAAATTCTTGACGCCACCACAGCAGCGCCCGGTCGGTACGTGTTACTTGCCGGCGCGACCCTGAAATCCGGTCCTGCAGATGACCACATAGATGATGTTTTTTGCGCTACGCTCGACGTGTTTAGTGAGGGGTATGCAAGGCTTAGTGCGGTATTACACCTCAATGAAGGGCATACAGGTGTTGCTGAGTGGGTCCTTATGCCGGGCTCACCCCTGCACTTTACTCAAGACTATCTCTGGTTCCTGACGGCGAAAATCCCCCAGACGGCAACGGAATTAAAGACCATAGCAGACGCAAGCCGGGAGTATGTTATGGATCACTTCGGCTCAAAAATTCGGGATGGAGTGTGACATATGACGCAAGGGCTGATTTTAACCAACGTCGGTGCAGCTGAAATAGAAGCAGCCTATGTCGCGGGAGAAACGGTAAAAATTCCTGTCGTTTCATTTGGCGATGGTGGCGGGAATCCCGTACAGGCGGACCCGACCGTCACTGCACTTGCCGGCAAGCTTGGTGAGGTGCCACTCAGTGCCGGTAATGTCGGGGCAGTTTTGCTTGGCGGTATGGCAACTATTCCCTGCAGGGACCATCCGGGAAAGGTGCTGCGTGAGTTTGGTCTGGTCAGCGAGGCCGGAACCCTGATTGCATACGGCGCCTATCCGGACACCTATCTGCCGAACCAGGAGGACTCCATCGTCAAGGAGGTGGTGATTAAATTCATCATGCCGCTGATGTACACCGAATGCGTTGAGCTGGTTGTCGATCCGCATATCGCCGTCCTCACGGTGGAGGAAGGGGACAAGCGCTATTATCGTCAATCCCTGAGGCTAAAAGAGGTCGCAGATGCAGGGGCAGACGCGCAGGCGGAGGCGCTCGGGCACCTTAACGCTGTTCCCAGAACCACAAAGGTGAACGGCCACGCGCTTGAAGGTGACCTTGACGTGACGGCGCAGGACATTTTCAGCGGGCAGGCGGTGGCTATCGGCGACGCGGCAGACCTGAACACTTTCACAACGCCCGGACTGTATTATCAGCCATCAAATGCAGCAGCCGGAACCGGGGCAAACTACCCGGAGCTAAATGCTGGTTCACTGGAAGTTTACAGGCACGCCGGGGTGACGCAGATTTACCGCATTTACCTCGGCTCGGGAACTTACATCAGGTCGCTCTATGATAATGCATGGTCAGCATGGTCGAAGCGGTATGACACAGCCAACAAACCCGGCAGTGATGATGTTAACGCCATTACGCGTGATGGCTGCCATATTGCGGGTTTTGCCGGAGGCGATGCAGCCCAGCCGTATATGCGCCACACGGGCGATGAAGTGGTGGTCCTGTTGGCGAAAAGCGGGGATTCCTACACTAAGGCGGAAAGTGATAACAACTATCAGCCGAAGGGGAGCTACATGCCAGCAGGTGAGGCGTACACGAAAGCTGAGTCTGATGCCCGATACATTATGATGTTTCGACAGGCGACTCAGGGCAGTTTTACGGTCACTCACGACGCTGATATGTTTGCACCTGATGGCAGCTATCTGAATGGATATCACTTTGAAGGTGATAATCCAGGCGGCGATACCATGTTTTATCGGGCCATGCAGGTCAAAATAAATAATACGTGGATAAACGTGGGGTACAACACAGCGCGGTCTGAGACAAAAAAAGAAGCAAAACCCGTGCCGGCATCGGGTTTAATTCAGCTAATCAGGTTGAAGCACTTTTTACCGGAAGGCTGGCCTGCTCACCTGATGAACTACATTGATGAGTCAGGGTATGTCTGGGATGAGGTTATGAGCTCCCTGACGGGGACAGTCTTTATTGCCTGTGACAGTGATGGCGTTATCCGTCAGATTGATGGTGACGCAACCATGCTTAACCCAGACGGATTATCGGTTTATGGCTGTGAAACGCTTCCTGAGGACTGCAGCATAGATGGTTCCTGGATTTACGATGGAGAAACATTTACCAGAAACATGAGCGCGCTGGCCGGGCGCAGAGAATCCCTCAAACAGCAACGTATCAGGCAGGCCAGCCAGCTCATGAGCCCCCTGAATGCGGCAATGCAGCTGGGCGATATCACTGAAGCTGAGACTCAGCGTATGAAAGACCTGCTGGCGTACGTTCGCGAACTGCAGGCGCTGGATGTGAGCGCGTCACCGGACACGCCGATCCCCGATTTACCGCAGTAACACCCACAGAACCGAAAACATAACCGCCTGCAGGCGGTTTTTTTATGCCCGGAGAAAATCAATGAGTGAACTACATGGCGTGGAAACGCTGGAATACGTCTCGGGAGCCATTGCCATCACAACCGTTTCGACGGCGGTGATTGGCCTGGTGGGGACCGCCCCGGACGCGCAGCCGGCGACGGCCGCAACCGGGGAAAGCGGCTCCGTGCTGCTGAATACCCGACTGCAGTACGTTGCGAAAGAAGCAGGGCGCGCCGGGAATAAGCTGAAGGTGACCGCCATAGCAGGAACGCCAGCACCGGCGGCCCCGGCATCGCTGGCAGACGACAGCGCCGGAGAGTCTGCAGCCAGCACCCGAACCACCAAAAAAGCGGCAGAGCTAATCACGCCCGCGGCGGAAGCCGTTGCCACTACGGCGACATGGTCTGCAGAGACCGGCGAGCTGCTGATTACGCTTGGCGTGGATGCGGCCGGAGCTATCACCGCTAAAGCCAGCGAGGTAATCGCAACCGTGGCCGCCATCGCTGACAGCGGTATCACTGCATCGTTGCCGGTGGATGCAACGGGCGAGGGCGTGATGTCGCCCTTCAGCATTACGCTGTCCGGCGGCGAGGATGAACCTTTCCCGCTGAACACCCCTGTTGTGGTCGCCGGCGGTCTCGGGCAGGCCGCAAAACTGGGGAATACCGGCTCCCTTTACAGCGAGCTGAACGACATCTTTGACCAGTACGGCGCGCTGGTGATTGTAGTGCGTGCTGACGCAGCAGCAGAAGCTGAGGCGCAGCGCGCAGCAATGATTGCTGCAATGGATGGCCTGGCGAAAAGCAAGACCATCACCACGTATCAGCCCCGCATCCTGATTTGCCCGTCACTGTCAGATGATGATGCGGTAGCGAAAGCGCTGGAAACCAAAGCGGCAAAACTACGGGCGATTGCCTACGTGGAAAGTGCCGCCGGCGCGACCGTACAGGATGTCGTTAAACGCCGGGACATGTTCGGCGACCGCGTCGAGCTGATGCGCCCGCGCGTTCAGGTTGCCGACAGTGACGGCCAGCTGGTTTACAAACCCTACACCGCCCGCGCAGCGGGCCTGCGCGCCCGCATCGATAACGAAAAAGGGTGGTGGTGGAGCAAGTCCAATCAGGACGTTTACAACATCCTCGGCGTAGAGCAGGTGGACGACTGGTCCCTTTCAGATCCCTACAGCACAGCGAACCTTCTCAACATGGATAACGTGTCCACGATCATTCGCCATGACGGGTTTAAGCACTGGGGAAACCGCCTGTGTACCACGCACCCGCAGCTGCGCTTTGAGGCAGTTCGCCGGACGGCAGACATCATTGAAGACTCCATCCAGGAGGCGATGATGCCGTATATCGACGTGCCGCTCGACAAGTGGGTGCGCGATGACATCCTTGACTCCATCAACAGCTTCCTGCGCCGCATGACGGCGATGAAAGCCATCTTTGGCGGTCGCGCCTGGCTGAACGAGGAGCTGAACACTGCCGAGACCCTTGCCGCCGGCCAGCTCTGGATTGACTATGACTTCGGTCCGAAATCCCCGCTGGAGCGCCTGACGCTGACGGCGAACCCGACAAACAACTCTTACGCCCTGGCACAAATGATGGAGGCTGCATGAAAAAGTCAAACTTAAGGAACTGGGCGCTGTTTATCGGCGGCGAACGCATTGACGGTGCGCATGAATACACCGCCCCGGAACTGTCCGTCATCGTGACCGAGATTCGCACCGGCGGAATGGACACCTCCATTCCGATGGATGACGGCATGGATCCTCTGAAGTGCAGCTTCAAAATTTACGGCGTGGATCCGACGGTGCTCTCCTGGTTCGGTTTTCAGGCGGGAAACTCTCCCCGCGTATCGGTGCGCGAAGCCTATCTTGAGGGCAGCACCCCGGTTGAGCGTGTGGACACCCTGGAGGGGTTAATCACCAAACTAACGCCAGACGCGCACGGCAACAGCAATCAGGGCGAATCCAGCTACACGGCAGAAATGAGCCTGACCTATTACAAATCGGTCTACGGCAACCAGCTGCTGCATGAAATCGATCCGGAGCGTTTCATCCGCATCATTAACGGTGTGAACATGCTGGAAGGTATCGGGCAGATCCTGCGCGCGTACTGATATCCCGTTCATCCTTATTCACCGCTTTAACGGGCCCCGGACGGGGCCTTTTAGTTTATTAAAGGAGTTTTTATGTCTGAGCAGAACACCATTCCGGCACGCGTGAAAGTCATCACGCTGACTTTCCCGTATGAAACAGCCAAAGGAAAAAAGATTGAGCGCGTGGAGCTGCGATCACCGACCGTGCGTGACCGTCTTCTGCGTTCCCGCGACCCAGCGCCGGCGACAGAGGCGGACGTGAACATGATGGCCCGCCTGTGCGGACTGGAACTGGACGACCTGCTGTCGATGGAGATTGCTGACTATCTGCAGGTGGAGGAGGCCTTCAATTTTTTGGCTGTAGCCACCACCCCGAAATCGAATCCGAAATAGACCGGGGGATGCGGTGGCTGGGGAACTGGTTCGGCTGGCCGCCGGGCGAGATTCTGGCGATGCCGTATGAAGATTTTCAGGATTTTGTCGTGAACGAGGCGGAAGATCGCAAGGCACGGCAGGGTAAAAGGGCGGGCTAACGATGGCAACAGTACGACAGGCACTCAAGGCCAGCATTGAGTTTGGGGGCAAGCTGGACCCCAGCTGGACGGGCAGCGTGAAGGCGATGGAGAAGGGAGTCGGGTTGCTGACAGCTCGCTCCCGCCAGATGGCCTCTGAGCAGCGCGCGCTGGCCTCCCGCATTCGGGAGATGACGAAGGAAGGGAAAAACGTCAGCACGCTGCAGCACCATTACGATCACCTCACGAAAAGCATCAAAGAGACCGAAAAAGCGCAGGCAGCGCTGAACGGCAAGCTTGGCAGCGCCCGCCTGCGTGAAAGTCTGATGGGCGGGACAAAAAACGCCATGAAGCGCACAGGGAAAGGCATGCTCAAGGGCGGTCTGACCGCCGGGGCATGGATGGGCGGGGGCCTGATAGCAGGCGCTGCAGGTGCGCTGGCCTCCCCGATAATGCTGAACCAGGAAACCTCAGAGAAAGCGGGGCTGGCGAAGAGTTACGGCGTGGACACCTCAACGTTCATGGGCTGGGAAGGCATGGGCAGGATGATGGGGCTTAACGGGGAGAATATCGGGGATCAGTTTGAAGAGTTCAAAAACAAGGTTGAGGACTACTTCGACGCTGACTTTAAAAAAGGGGCAATAGCGGAAGCTTTTCCGGTGCTGGGAATAAAGCCTGGTGAAATGGCGGGTAAAAATAACCAGCAGCAGGTTGAACTCGTTTTTGAAAAATTGCTGGCAATGAAAGACGACCAGCGCGCAGCAGGGATTGCCGATAAGCTTTTCGGTGGCGAGGGTAACAAAACCCTGACCTTCATGCGCATGACGGGAAAAAGCTATCAGGAGCTGATGGCTCAGATGGCAAAGTACAATATGGTCACCAAAGAAGGGGCTGAGGGGGCGGTTGCCGGCAATATGGCCGTGAGCAATCTCTGGCAGGTGCTTACCACTGCGGGGATGGAAATCTCGGGTCAACTGGGCGGTGAGTTGGGCCCGTCAATTACGGGTATTGCTGACAAATTGTCATCCTGGCTGAAGGATGGCGGCATAGACAGCATCAAGAGCATTATTCTTGACGATATCATCCCTGGTGCCGTCAGTTTTGGTAAAGGGCTGGTCTATGTGGGCGAAGTCGCCTTCGCGCTGGCGCGCAAGCTCAGCTGGCTTTTGCCGGATGAGAAAGAGCAGGCGCAGCAGAAACAGCAACTCATCAATCAGGTGGCCTCGGGCAACAGTTCCCCGGAACTGGTTGCCAGTATGGCGAAGGATTTAGGCCTGGAGGACTGGTTTAAGGGGCTGAATCTGGATACCTACAAAACCAGCCAGCTGCGCATGCAGTGGGATGAAAGCCACAGCGGGAAGGACGGTGCCACGAAGGGTGCCAGCCCTGAAGAACAGAAAAAGCTGATGGCGATCGCTGATCCGGAGGCTGCTTCCCGTCAGAGCCTGTCTGATTTGCTGCAGCATCCCCCATCACTTACAGAACCCTCCACCCCGATCGCAAATTCCACTGCGGGCCTTGCCCGCGACCAGAAAGGCAATGTTCACAATGAGTGGAAACCTAACGTGAACATTCAGGTTATTCAGCAACCCGGAGAGGATGGTGAAGCCCTGGCGAACCGCGTTGGCCTGGCGTTTAAGGATACTTCCTCAGCCGGCGCGTCGTTCACGCCAATGTCCGATCCGTTATGGAGCGCTAACTGATGCGGGTACTTAACAGCAACTATGTGGATGATGCCGGCAGCGGGGAGGATACGCTGCCGAGGGTCATGATCCGTCTAGGGGAATTCAGTTTCTCAATAGACAATCTGGCCTATGACAGCCTGAAAACGGATGCAAGCTGGAACTGGGCGGAGCAGGGGCGCATCGGTAAACGCGACCTGCTGCAGTACACAGGCAAGGCCGCACCGACCAAAACGTTCGAGGGGCAGGCGCATGCGCTTTTTGGCCGCTCCGTGCTGGCCGTCAGCGAGCTCTACCAGCTCGGGGATAATGCTGACCCCCTGCAGATGGTGAGCAGCAACGGCGATGTGATGGGCTACTGGGTTATCAAGTCAGTCAGCGACAGCACAAACTCTCTCCTTCCCGGCGGCTTTGCCCGCCATAAAACCTTCTCGATGGCGATTCAGTACTATGGCAACGACCTATCAGACCCGTGACGGGGATATGCTCGATTTGATTTGCTTTGATTATTACGGCGCTGCTGCTCTGAATCAGTCGGTGGCCGCGGTGCTGGAAGCAAACAGGGGACTGGCAGATTACGGCCCCCGCTTTACGGCGGGCGTCAGCATCACGCTGCCCGACTGGGTTCCGGCGTCACTGCAGGCTGACGATCAGTTATGGGATTAATAACATGGAATACATACCGGATTTTACGCTGACGGCGGAAGGGAAAGACATCTCAGCGGCTATTCGCCGCGGGCTGGTCAGCATCAAACTGACGGATTACGGCGGCGCGACCGGCAAGACCGACACGCTGACCATCACCATGGCATCGGAAACCCTGAAACTCCCGTCAAAGGGCGCGCGCCTGCAGCTGGGGCTCGGGTTTAACGGGGATATCGTGAATAAGGGTAATTTTGTGGTGTGCGGCGTCGAGAGCAGCGGCCCGCCACGGGTGCTGAACATCAACGCCACGGCGGCCCCCGGCAACACGCTGAAGCAGCCGGCGGACACCACCTCACAAAAACACCGGACCTTTGAAAAAACCACGCTCGGGGCGATTGTTGAGGCCGTGGCCGCCGCGAACGACCTGAAACCCCGCGTATCGCCAAAGCTCGCAAAAATAGATATTGACTATGAAGCGCAGGACGGCGAATCAGACGGGGCGTTTATGTTGCGCCTGGCGCGTCGGTATAACGGCGTAAGCAAGCCGACGAACGGTTACTGGCTGTTTCTGGAGCAGGGCGCAGCTACAAACGCCAGCGGCAAGGAGGTGAAGAGCTGGACATTCACGCCTGACCAGGTGACGCGCTGGAGCTATCAGGAGGGCGACCGGGGCGGCTCAAAAGAGGGCAAGAAAAAAGGGAAAGTCGGGATCAACTACTACGACGCGAAAACCGGCAAGACCGAAACCCACGAGCAGGAGCATGACGGTGCAGACGCTCACCATCCGCACACCCACCCGGACAAAGCCTCGGCGGAGCACTCTGCAAACTCAGCCGTCACGCAGGCTAAAAAGAACGGTCGCCAGATGTCGCTCAGCGGCCCGGTCAGGCCGGATATCGTGCGCATGACGGCAGAGTGCCGCATCACGACGCAGGGCTTCGGTGAGCGCGAAGATCTCGCCTGGCTGACAGAGTCCGTCCAGTTCTCGCTGGAGAAAGGGGGATTCACTTTCGATATCAGCCTGAAGACCGATATCACCGCCAAAGGCAAGAAGGATAAAGGAAAGGGAGAAGACTATGGCTTCGGTAAAAACTAGCGGGTGTGAATGATGGCGACCATATCAGGAATCTATAACGACCCGTTTGGAAGGCCGGTATCAGGTGCCGTAATTGAGCTCACGGCCAGAAAGACAACATCAGCAACGTTTGCCGGGACGAACGCTGCGGCGGTCACTGCAGAGGATGGCAGCTACACAATGATAGTGCTGCCTGGCGTGTATGTTGTTACGTCCAGAATTAAAACCGCGTCGAATTATCTGGGCGTTGTTTATGTTTATCCGGAGGGTCCGGACGCATCTCTCAATCAGTACCTTGCCAGCTTTAATCCTGATGATGTTACGCCGGCAATCCTGGAAGAAATTCAGGAGCTCGCCAGAAGTGCGGAATCATCAGCGCAGGCTGCGGCAGAGCTTGTTCGCCATCCTATTTTTGAAGTTCCGACTGCGGCAGAACTGCCCGCAGTTCCGGCAGGGTTTTATATGGTGAAAAACGATGAGGGAAAAGGCGGAGGCCCTCAGCTGTACTATTTTTCCGCCGAGGACAAATACTGGATCGCCATGGTTAAGGAGGCGCGATGAGCACACGATTCCCGGTTGAAAACATCAGCGCGCCGGCCGCTGATTTAACGGACTACAGCGGACAAACGCTGGCAGGTGAGACCCTGCAAATTATGCAGGCCAACCCATCATCAAGGCTGTACCGACTGCAGAATTTGTCTGACGTTTATTCGTTATGGTTTAACGATACCGGCGGAATTGCCGCCCCGAAAACAGCAGGATCCTACGAGCTCGCTCCGGGAGCGTATTACGAATTTTCATCACCCTTTGCGGTTTCTGTTTACGCCGATGCGGTGATCACCTTCAGTGCTGCGAGATATTAGTATGCCGATGATAATTCCGGTCAAGGGGGCCGCTGACACAGGCTCCCTGAATAAAAAAAATTTCGACCTGTGGTTTTCACAGTTAAAGCGACAGCAGTCACTCAACATTGCGCCCCGCCCGGTTATGGAGTCCCCACCCGTAGCAACGCTGATTAAGGCGACAGGTATCTCTAGCGCGACCATCGTCAGCGGGGGCAGCGGGTATGCATCAGGTGATAACCTCACGCCGGCAGGAGGTGAATTTGCTGTCGCTGGTCGACTGCGGGTCACCGGTGTTGATGAGGCTGGCGCCATAACCAGTGTTGCCGTACAGCTTCCCGGTCTTTATTCCACCCATCCTGATAACCCTCTGGCCGTCGAAGGCGGAACCGGAAGCGGGGCGGAATTTACGCTGACATGGAATGCCAGTGTCGCCAGCTCAGTTTATAACGGCAAGACCTGGTCCCGAACGGATGAGACCGCGTTCGAATATACGGGATACGACCTGCACGATACTGTGGCGGGGTACCGGGGAAACGGTGTCCAGAACGGTACTCAGTGTATCATTGAGTTCCAGAGTGATGCCCCGGCGCTGGATTTTCGTTTTGTAGGCGGCAACGGTCAGTACGATCTCTATATTGACGGATACCGCGTTTCAGCTGAATCCGTCAGGACAGACTCATCAGGCGCGCCTTACATTTACAATGTGGACTGGAGCGGAGTGTCGATAACACGACATTACCGACTCTGTGGTGTAAATACAGGGTTTGGCGGTGTCGTTACGGGCCAGAACTATACGGTCTCCACTCCCAGAGGGCAAAGGCGTCCGCTTGCCTGGCAACTGGGGGACTCGTATACGGTCGGCGTAGGGGCTGCCCAGGGGTCATATAATGATTTTCGGGTCATGTGTGATGTACTGGGGCTGGATGGCATAGCCGACGGAATAAGTGGTGCTGGCTGGGGCTCCACTCAGGATGGCAGGGTGCCGGAATGGCGGGTCAGAAATAAACTTGGCGTCATCACGAGACCACCTCAATATGTGTTTTTATCGATGGGATATAATGATGCCGGCGGTGATGTCGAAAGAATAACAGCCGCGTTTATTTCCTCCGTCAGTGCTGCAAGAGAGGTCTGTCCTCTGGCAAAAATCATCGTCATCGGCCCGGCGACGCCGCTCGGCCACACAAAGCAGCTGGACGACATTCGTGATATTTTGATGACGCAATGCGAGCAGCTGGGGCTGCCCTTCGTTGATGTCCGGGATGTCGTGAACGCGTCAAACGCTGCGTTGTATACGGGAAGCGATGCGACCCATCCGACAGATGCGGGCCATGCATACCGGGGCGTGCAGATAGCGCTGAGAGTGCAGGAGTGTCTGTAGGTGAGAAGCGGACCGGAAGCCCGCTTAACAGAATAAAACATCAATTTCACATTTCTCTTTCTGACACAGGGTAAGCGCATTGCTCTTTTTTTGAAAAATGCTGATTAAATAAACGATAAATAAGTGCTAACCTTTCATATATGCGAGATTATTCCTAAAGGGAGTTTAGTTTGACTAAAATCAACAAAAAAGCAGCAAAAAATGCAAACATTCTATTTTTTTAGGTAGGGAATTTTATGAAAAAATTGATATTAACAACATGTATGTTTATGGCTTCTTATGCTCAAGCCGTTGAGTATCCGACTGCTGAAAAGGATTTTATATCTATTGTTCAGAATTCTATGAATGAAGCATCTACAATTAGTAATGAAATGAAATTAGGAGGCATAAAAGCAAAAAGAGATTCAAATATTTGCAAAAAATTAAAGCATAAGGATGACTTCTCACATTGGTACGGAAGAATAAAAGAAATTGGTGCAACTAATGATGGATTTGGACGATTAACTATAGAAATTGAAAATGGAATAACTCTTCATACATGGAATAATGCATTTTCTGATATTGAATATAAAACATTAATAAAACCGGAAATGGCACTATTTGATAAGGTTTCAAGTATGAAAGAGGGTGATTATGTTGAGTTTTCTGGGTATCCGTTCCGCGGGCCCAAGTCGTGCATCTATGAAACAAGTATTGGATTATCCGGTGGTGTAGAAGAACCTGAGTTTTTGTTTAAATTCACTGATGTCAACAAACTAACGAATTAATATTTTTATGGGCCCTCGGGCCCATTTTATTCTATCTGATAAATGTCTCTTCAATGAGAGCCTCAACCCTTTTTTTATTCTCTCGTTGTAGTCTGCTGTCTCAGCAACGATTCTTCGTGTTTCGGCGATAGAGAATGCTTTATGTTAGGGGGGGCATCCTTGTTTATACGCTTAGCTGATTTGTGTATGTTCGGGAGACCGATAAGCCAGATGTGAGCAGCTCCAGATATGCACCAATTCCTGATTTACCGCAATAGCATCCGCAGAGCCAAGCCCCAGACTGCGAGATCAGGGGCTTTAAAACTGCAAAAATCATTCTCCAAAACCCATTCATAACTGACTGAAGTTATTAGGTTTGATATGCGGTTTATTTGAAGGTTAAAATCATCTCAAAATTAAATCTAACAGATTGAAAATTAAGAATTAATCACTAAGTTCATTTGCCTTCTTGTTCAGCAGCCGAGACGCGCGCCAGTAAACCAGCAGCATCAGACCCATCACCACCGTCAGCGTGATGCTGGTGGCGGACCCGAACGGCCAGTCGCGGATGTTGAGGAACTGGCTCTTGATCACGTTACCAATCAGCAGGTTTTTCGCCCCGCCCATCAGGTCAGAAACGTAGAACAAGCCCATCGCCGGGAGCATCACCAGCAGACAGCCCGCGATAATGCCGGGCATGGTCAGTGGGATGATAATGCGGATAAAGGTCTGGAGCCTGTTGGCGCCCAGATCTTTTGCCGCTTCCAGCAGCGGTTTGTCCAGCTTCTCAATGCTGGAGTAGAGCGGCATCACCATAAACGGCAGCAGGATATAGACCAGACCGACTATCACCGCGCTCGGGGTGAACATGATGCGAATCGGCGTATCAATCACTCCCAGCCACAGCAGAAACTCATTGAGATAGCCTTTGGTGCTGAGGAAGATTTTCAGCCCGTAGATGCGAATCAGCGAGTTGGTCCAGAACGGCACAATCAGTAAAAACAGCAGCAGGGGGCGCACCTTTTGCGGCAGGCCCGCGAGGAACCATGCGAAGGGATAACCCAGCACCAGACAGGCAATTGTGGCAATCAGCGCCATATTGAGCGAGTGCAGCAGCACGTCAAAATAGAGCGGATCGAGCAGGCGCGCGTAGTTGTCCAGCGTAAACACCAGCGAAACGAAGTTAGCGTCGTCGCGGGTCAGGAAGCTGGTGGCAACGATCATCAGGTTGGGTAAAAAGACAAACAACACAAGCCAACCGACAATCGTGGCAATCACCACATTCTGGAACTTACTTGTGTTCTTCATCAGCCAGCACAACCTCCCAGCTTTCTACCCAGTTGATAACCATTTTCTGGTCGAGAGAGTGGTCGAAGTCAGGGTCGTCCTCGTTAAAGAATTCGCTGACCATCACCATTTTGCCGTTCTCCAGCTCGACGACAGACTCCAGCGTCATCCCTTTGTAGTTGCGCTCGCGGATATAGCCGATTAACCCTTCGGCCTCGGTATTACCGTGGATTTCATCGACGCGCAGATCTTCCGGGCGCAGCAGAACGTTGAGCTTTTGTCCCTTTTCGACGGGGAAATTCACCGTGATTGCACACTCGCGTCCTTCGACGCGGGCGCGCACGCGCTGGTCGTCCAGACGCTCAATAACCGTGGCGTCGAAGATATTGATCTCGCCAATGAAGCTGGCGACAAACAGATTTTTCGGCTCTTCGTAGATTTCACGCGGCGTGCCGTCCTGCTCGATTTTGCCGTCGCGCATCACCACGATGCGGTCAGACATGGTCAGGGCCTCTTCCTGATCGTGGGTGACGAAGACAAAGGTAATGCCGAGCTTGCGCTGCAGGGCTTTAAGCTCGTTCTGCATCTGCTTGCGCAGCTTGTAATCCAGCGCGGAGAGGGATTCATCCAGCAGGAGCAGGCGCGGCTTATTGACCACGGCGCGGGCAATGGCCACGCGCTGCTGCTGGCCGCCGGAAAGCTGATGCGGTTTTCGCTGGGCAAACGTCTCAAGCTGCACCATGCGCAGGGCGTCGGTAACGCGCGATTCGATTTCATTCGCCGGGGTTTTCTGCATCCGCAGGCCAAACGCCACGTTTTCAAACACGGTCATGTGCGGGAAGAGGGCATAGCTCTGAAAGACGGTATTGACGTGGCGGTCTTCGGCGGGAACCCGAGTGATGTCCTGGTTCTCAAGATGGATATGGCCGTTATCGGCGCTTTCCAGCCCGGCGATAAGGCGCAGTACGGTTGTTTTGCCGCAGCCAGAGGGGCCAAGCAGCGTCAGAAACTCACCGTCATTGATGGTGAGTGTGAGGTCGGAAATGACGTTTTTGCCATCAAAACTTTTACGAATTCGTTCCAGTTTCACCAGCGGTGAACGGGTTTGTGTATTCAATTTTTGCGCTGTCCCATATAGACGCCTCAGGCAGCAGACTGAAGCGGGGTTTGTGTGTAACCACCTTGGTGACTCGTAATGAGGGCGGACATTCTACGGCAATCCCCTGCAATCGCCAATCCTTGTCACTGATTCATAAGCTACATTTACTAACGCATAACGATATAAACGGAAAATATTCTCGTTTGCGGGATAAAAGTGACCTGACGCAATATTTGCGTTTTGATGCTTATTGATAATGTTGTCACGAAAAGTGAGGGTGACTGCATGGATAAATTACTTGAGCGTTTTTTACAGTACGTTTCGCTGGATACCCAATCTAAGCCGGGTGTTCGCCAGGTGCCGAGCACCGAAGGCCAGTGGAAGTTGTTAAACCTGCTTAAAGAGCAGCTTGATGCCATGGGGCTGGTCAACGTCACGTTAAGCGAGAAAGGCACTGTGATGGGAACGCTGCCGGCAAATGTCCAGGGTGATATTCCGGCGATTGGCTTTATCTCCCATGTCGACACCTCTCCGGATTTTAGCGGTAAACACGTAAACCCGCAGATTGTGGAAAACTACCGCGGCGGCGACATTGCGCTGGGTATTGGCGATGAAGTGCTCTCGCCTGTCATGTTCCCGGTGCTGCACCAGCTGCTGGGCCAGACGCTGATCACTACCGACGGCAAAACGCTGCTGGGGGCGGATGACAAGGCGGGTATTGCGGAGATCATGACCGCGCTGGCGGTGCTGAAGGGCAAAAATATCCCGCACGGGGACATCCGCGTGGCCTTTACGCCGGATGAAGAGGTCGGCAAGGGCGCGAAGCACTTCGACGTGGAAGCCTTTAACGCGCAGTGGGCCTATACCGTCGACGGCGGCGGCGTCGGTGAACTGGAGTATGAAAACTTCAATGCCGCGTCCGTCACGATCAAAATTGTCGGCAACAACGTTCATCCCGGTTCGGCGAAAGGCGTCATGGTGAACGCGCTGTCGCTGGCGTCCAGAATTCATGCAGAAGTCCCCGCGGCAGAGAGCCCCGAACAGACCGAAGGGTATGAAGGGTTCTATCACCTGACCAGCATCAAAGGTACCGTGGACAGCGCGCAGATGCACTACATCATCCGCGATTTCGACCGCAAAGCCTTTGAGGCGCGCAAGCGTAAGATGATGGAGATCGCGAAGAAGGTCGGTAAGGGATTACACCCTGACTGCTATATTGAGCTGATAATAGAAGACAGCTATTACAACATGCGTGAGAAGGTGATGGCGCATCCGCATATTCTCGATATTGCCCAGCAGGCGATGCGCGACTGCGATATTGAACCGCAGCTGAAGCCGATTCGCGGCGGCACCGACGGTTCTCAGCTGTCATTCATGGGGCTGCCGTGCCCGAACCTGTTTACCGGTGGCTATAACTACCACGGCAAGCATGAGTTTGTGACGCTGGAAGGGATGGAAAAAGCGGTGAAGGTGATTGTGCGGATAGCGGAGTTGACCGCGAAGCGGTAGCCGCTTTAAGCCGGGTGGCGCTTCGCTTACCCGGCCTACGTTCAAATTGCAGGCCCGGTAAGCGAAGCGCCACCGGGCACAAAGGCAAGGAGCGCCCATGTCAAACTACCGTCGCCACTACGTTCCCGGGGGCACATGGGTTTTTACCGTCAACCTGCAAAACCGCCAGAGCGATTTGCTTACCCGCCATATCGACAGCCTGCGTTCCGCCACCTCAACGGTTAAACGTGCGAAGCCCTTCACTATCAACGCGTGGGTTATCCTTCCTGAACATATGCACTGTATCTGGACCTTACCGGAAGGTGACAGTGATTTTTCCGCCCGCTGGCGGGATATCAAAAAGACGTTCAGCCGCAGCATCGACATGCGTCATATCTGGCAGCCACGCTTCTGGGAACACACTATCCGTAACGAAGAGGACTACCGGCGGCATGTGGATTACATTTACATCAATCCGCTGAAGCACGGCTTTGTCAGTAAAGTCATCGACTGGCCGTATTCAACGTTTCATCGCGATGTGCGGGAAGGAGTGTACCAGGCGGATTGGGCGGGAGAGATCGAGGATTTTGCGGCGGGTGAGCGGAAGTAAAATGCCGGGTGGCGGCTACGCCTTACCCGGCCTACAAAACCAGTGAACGTAGGCCCGGTAAGCGAAGCGCCACCGGGCATTAAGGCGACTCAGTCCTCAAAGAACCAGTACCCGCTGTTCACCAGCGCGGCCAGCATCGCGAGGAAGGAGGGGTCTTCCAGCGCATCGCCAAAGGTGTCGGCAGTCAGCACCAGATGGCTGGCAATCGCTTCCAGCGCCGGACGGTGCGGAGAGTCCAGCTTCTCGCCGTTGACGAACACCTCCTCACCAATGCGCAGCACGCGCAATCCGCCCAGGCGTACCAGCTTGTCGCCCTGCTGGAGCGCATCATAAATCTCGTCAGCCTGATAAGGCGGCTCCGGCGGCGCAACGTCCAGCTCATGACGAGACTGGCTGATAAACTCGCCAAACCACTGTTTGAAGTGCTCCGGCTCGTTAATCAGATCCAGCATCATGCCGCGCAGCTTATCCAGCTCTTCTGGCAGAATGTCCGCCGGATGCTCGCGCGCAGGCACATCAGGATCGCTGTAACGATAGCTGCCCAGCTCGCGCTGCAGAACATAGTCGGCAAATCCGCTGATCATTTCGCGGCCGCTCGGCGCGCGGAACCCGACGGAATAGTTGAGGGAGTTTTCCAGGGAGTAACCTTCGTGAGGGAATCCCGGTGGAATGTAGAGAATATCACCCGGCTCCAGCTCTTCGTCGATAATCCCTTCAAACGGGTCAACCTGGAGCAGATCCGGATGCGGGCAGTGCTGCTTCATTGGCACTTTTTCGCCCACGCGCCAGCGGCGGCGGCCCGTACCCTGAATGATAAACACGTCGTACTGGTCCAGATGCGGACCGACGCCGCCGCCAGGTACGGAGAAGGAAATCATCAGATCGTCCATGCGCCAGTCGGGCAGGGCGCGGAACGGGCGCATTAAGGCGGCAGTCGGCTCGTGCCAGTGGTTGACCGCCTGCACCAGCAGCGACCAGTTGTTTTCACCGAGGTGATCGTAGCTTTCGAAAGGACCGTGGCTGACCTGCCATTTCCCGTCCTGGTGGCTGACCAGACGGCTGTCGACTTCGTTTTCCATGGCCAGACCCGCCAGCTCGTCAGGCGAGATAGGGTCGACAAAATTGCTGAATCCGCGTTTCAGAACCACCGGGCGTTTTTGCCAGTAACGTTCAATAAACTCGGGCCAGTTAAGCGTTAAGTGATAATCCATATTTTTTTATTCCGCAGGCTCTTACTGACTCGGATTATAACGGAAGCTCAGCCCCCGGCTGCGAGATCCTCGCATTTTTCACATAACGGGTTAACTATCGTTCAATGTGGGCTGCTGGCGGCCAAAAATGACCTCCATCCGCGCGCCTCCCAGCAGGCTTTCGCTGGTTTCGATTTTTCCGTCGTACTGGTCGACAATCTCACGGGCGACGGCTAACCCTACGCCCTGGCCTGGACGCAGCGTATCGGCGCGCTGGCCGCGATCGAACACTACGTCACGCTTATTGCGCGGGATCCCCGGGCCATCATCCTCAACGATGATATGCAGTTCGTTATCCGTCTGACGCGCAGACACTTCCACGAACTCCAGGCAGTATTTGCAGGCGTTATCCAGCAGGTTACCCATCACTTCCATGAAGTCATTTTTTTCACCCACAAAGCTTATCTCAGGCGAGATATCGAGGCTGATGTTCACCCCTTTACGCTGATACACCTTGTTGAGGGCTGACGTAAGGTTATCCAGAAGCGGGGCTACCGGGTGCAGCTCGCGGCTCAGGAGCGCGCTGCCGGAACGCATGCTGGCGCGGTGAAGGTAATAGCCAATTTGCTGGGAAATACGGCTGATCTGTTCCAGCATCACCGGCTCGGCATCGTCAACGCTCAGCTTCGAACTGCGCATTGAACGCAGGGTACTTTGCATGACGGCCAGCGGAGTTTTCAGACTGTGGGTCAGGTCGGTAAGCGTCGTACGGTATTTATCATAGCGTTCGCGTTCGCTTTTCAGCAGGCGGTTGAGGTTTCGCACCAGGCTGGTGAGCTCGCGCGTGGTTTCCGGATTGAGCTTCTCGCGATGATGTTCTTCAAGCTCTCGAACCTCTTTCGCCAGTGATTCAATGGGGCGCAAGCTCCACCACGCCGCCACCCACAGCAGCGGGATCACCAGCAGAAGATTCGCAGCCAGAACATAGATGAACCAGCTCCAGACCATATAAGAACGCTTCAGCTCGACCGGAATGGTATCGATCACCACGATGGTCAGCTGCGGCATGTTCAGCGTCGCCGGATAGAGGTTAATCGCAACGGAGTGCGTCATCTCCGTATCGGCGTTGTCGGCACGGATCTCGTTCAGCTTTTGCTGCAGGGAGCGATCTTCACGGATCAGCGAGCTGGTGGTGTTGAGATCGGCTTCAATTTCATGAAACCCGTTGGTTTTGAGCCAGTCCGGACGAATGCTTTTAACCAGCCACGGGATATCACGCTGCGCCCACAGTAATTTCCCTTTTTCGTTATAAATCAGGGCAAGCGTAGGGCTCTGCTGGTTGAGGTTTTCCGGCATTTCGACGGTGATTTTATTGTTTTCCCACTTCGCCAGGGTATAAAACAGATTGCTTTCGCCGCGCAGCAGGCGAAAGGTGGTTTTATCAAAGCTGACGCTGTAGCCCACCAGGGCGACCATGCCGTAGGAGAGCGACAGCACCAGCACGACGGCGGCCGTTGCCAGCAAGAAACGAACCCGCAGTGAGAGGGGCAGAATGTGGCGTAAAATCCGTCTCATTTAGCGTAATTCAAACAGGTAGCCCTGGCCACGGACGGTGGTAATCACATCCTGCGGATACTGCGCCTGAATTTTCTTACGCAAACGTCCCATCAGCACGTCAATGGTATGGCTCTCGCGCAGTTCAGCATCAGGATAAAGCTGGAGCATTAAGGAATCTTTGCTCACGACCTTGCCATTGTTGCGGATCAGCGTCTCCATGATGGTGTATTCGAAGGCGGTGAGCTTGATCACTTCATCATTGATGGATAATTCCCGGCGGGAGAGATCGACCTGGAAAGGCGGGATGGAGATAACCTGAGACGCCAGCCCGCTGTTGCGCCGAAGCAGCGCCTGCATGCGCGCCGCCACCTCTTCAATATGAAACGGCTTGGTGACGTAATCATCTGCGCCCGCGCTGAGCACTTCGACCTTATCCTGCCAGCCTTCACGGGCGGTCAGCACCAGTACCGGCAGGGAGACATCGTGGCTGCGCCAGCGGCGAATTAACGACAGACCGTCTTCGTCAGGCAACCCTAAATCGACAATGGCGATATCCGGCAGGTGTTCATTGAGATAATAATCGGCTTCTTTTGCATCTTCAGCATCGTCCACCTGATGTCCCATCTCCTGAAGCTGAACCTTCAGGTGATGACGTAGCAATGCGTTATCCTCAACAACCAGTACGCGCATCATCTTTTCTCCCAGAATAAATAGTATGAATAGTTTAACGCTGATTATGTTGCTGTGGGGATAAACATTCAGTAAACCGGGGAAAAGCAACCCCCTTTCCGGGCGGAAAGGGGGGAGAGGAGATTACTTCAGCTCGTCAACCATAGTGATGGCGCGGCCAATGTAGTTCGCCGGAGTCATCGCCTTCAGGCGGGTTTTCTCTTCTTCCGGCAGCGCCAGGCCGTCGATAAACTGCTTCATACCTTCCGCGTCAACGCGTTTGCCGCGGGTCAGCTCTTTCAGTTTTTCGTACGGTTTTTCGATGCCATAACGACGCATCACGGTCTGAATCGGCTCCGCCAGCACTTCCCAGTTGTGATCCAGTTCGTCCAGCAGACGATCGCGGTTCACTTCCAGCTTGCTCACGCCTTTCAGGGTGGACTGGTACGCAATCAGCGCGTAGCCGATGCCCACGCCCAGATTACGCAGTACGGTGGAGTCGGTCAGGTCGCGCTGCCAGCGGGATACCGGCAGTTTGCTTGCCATATGCTGCAGCACGGCGTTCGCCAGACCCAGGTTGCCTTCGGAGTTTTCGAAGTCGATTGGGTTTACCTTGTGCGGCATGGTGGAAGAGCCGATTTCACCGGCGATGGTTTTCTGTTTGAAGTGGTTCAGGGCGATGTAGCCCCACACGTCACGATCGAAGTCGATCAGGATGGTGTTGAAGCGTGCGATGCAGTCAAACAGCTCGGCGATATAGTCGTGCGGCTCAATCTGGGTGGTGTACGGGTTCCACTGAATGCCGAGAGAGGTCACGAACTCTTCGCTGAACTGGTGCCAGTCTACTTCCGGGTAAGCGGCGATGTGGGCGTTATAGTTACCGACCGCGCCGTTGATTTTACCAAGAATTTCAACCTGTTCCAGCTGACGGTACTGGCGTTCCATACGGTACGCGACGTTCGCCATCTCTTTACCCATCGTGGATGGGGTGGCCGGCTGGCCGTGGGTACGGGAGAGCAGTGGAATGTCGCGGTATTCCACGGACAGCGCTTTTACCGCGTCGATGATTTTACGCCAGTAAGGCAGCACCACCTCTTTGCGCGCGGTGGAGAGCATCAGCGCATGAGACAGGTTGTTGATGTCTTCAGAGGTACAGGCGAAGTGAATGAACTCAGACACGGCATGCAGCGCAGGGACGCTTTCCACTTTCTCTTTCAGGAAGTACTCAACCGCCTTCACGTCGTGGTTGGTAGTGCGTTCAATGGTTTTAATGCGCGCGGCGTCTTGTTCGCTAAACTCGGCAACGATTTTATCAAGGTAATCGTTTGCCTTTTCGTCAAAAGCAGGAACTTCCTTGATTGCTGCCTGGGCGGCCAGCTTTTGCAGCCAGCGTACTTCAACCTGAACACGGAACTTCAGCAAACCATATTCGCTGAAGATCCCGCGCAGCGCGCTGACTTTATCGCCGTAGCGTCCATCGACAGGGGATACGGCGGTCAGTGAGGATAATTCCATAATTCGCAACTCCGGGAGGTTAACAATGAGCAAGAATTTGTTTTGCCTGAGTGGTCAGGCGATTACGAGAAAACATTAACTGCAGGCGGCCACCGCCAACCTGGTGCCACAGCACGGCGGCGCGGATCCCAGCCAGCAGAGACGCGCGCACTTTTGCCTGTACCTGCGGGCTTTGCAGCACGGCTGGGGATCCGGTGACCTGAATACGCGGGCCCAGCGGGCTGATGACGTCAACATAAATGCCGGCCATGGCGCTGAGCAGCGTTTCGGACTGCAGATCAAAATGGTCAAGCTGACGCTGTAGCCCGGCAATACGATCGCCCAGGGTATTGAGCGCACCTTTTGCTGCGCTCAGCTTACGTTCCAGCACCATCAGGCTCAACGTGTAGCGGGTCAGCTCCGCGTTTAACCCCTGACGGCTGCTGGCGTTAAGCACGCCAAGCAGGGTTTCAAGACCGAGACGAAGATTGGTTTCACTGCCGCCGAACACGCCCAGGGTCGAGCCGGGGTTGAGGTCGATAACGCTGTTCAGTGAAACGTGCAGGGCGTCAGCGTCGCAATGACCCTGATGCGCCAGCTGTTGCACCAGACGGGCTGACTGGCAAATTCCCGCCAGCGCCAGGGTGATGTCATAGTAATTCTTCGCCACACGGTCTCCTTTATGTGTGAATCGTATTAAACAGCAGGCAGCGGCAGGCGCTGTTCAATGATCCCGCCGCCCAGGCAGATCTCACCGCTGTAGAAGACAGCGGACTGACCCGGGGTGACGGCTGCGACCGGCTCGTCGAAACGCACGTCAATGCGATCGTCATCAAGCGCGGTAATGGTGCAAGGAATATCGGTCTGACGGTAGCGGGTTTTCACCGTGCAGCGCAGCGTGCCTTTCAGCGGCTCACGATCGACCCAGTGCAGCTGCTGCGCGATAAGGCCAACGGACATCAGACGCGGATGATCGTGACCCTGAGCAACAACCAGAATATTGTTTTCGACGTCTTTGTCGACAACATACCATGGATCTTCACTGCCTTCTTTGGTCCCGCCGATACCCAGCCCTTTACGCTGGCCGAGCGTGTGGTACATCAGCCCCTGATGCTGGCCAATCTCTTCCCCGTCGACGGTGACAATTTTACCCAGCTGTGCAGGCAGGTAAC
Organism: Enterobacter sp. 3U4; assembly: GCF_057224565.1. Taxonomy (NCBI): domain Bacteria; kingdom Pseudomonadati; phylum Pseudomonadota; class Gammaproteobacteria; order Enterobacterales; family Enterobacteriaceae; genus Enterobacter; species Enterobacter sp. 3U4. The sequence continues at coordinate 2,109,918 of NZ_CP136665.1, read as the reverse complement.
GTCCGAGGAAATCGCGGAATTTGCGCTCGCCGATGAAGCAGATGCCGGTAGAGTCTTTTTTCTTCGCGGTGATCAGGTCCAGCTCTTCGGCGATTTTACGCACCTGCGGCTTTTCCAGCTCGCCGACCGGGAACAGGCTCTGGGCGATTTGCTCGTGGCTCAGCGTATAGAGGAAGTAGCTTTGATCTTTGTTGCCGTCCAGACCGCGCAGCAGCTGGCTTTTGCCATTCACGTCTGCGCGACGCACGTAGTGACCGGTCGCGATGTAGTCTGCGCCCAGATCTTCCGCGGCGAATTCCAGGAAGGCTTTAAATTTGATCTCTTTGTTGCACAGAATATCCGGGTTCGGCGTGCGGCCCGCTTTGTACTCTTCCAGGAACAGTTCAAAAACGTTGTCCCAGTATTCTGCGGCAAAGTTAACGGTGTGCAGTTCAATGCCGAGCTTATCGCACACGGCCTGCGCATCGGCGAGATCCGCAGCGGCAGTGCAGTATTCCTCGCCATCATCTTCCTCCCAGTTCTTCATGAACAGGCCCTCCACCTTATAGCCCTGCTGCTGTAACAGGTAGGCGGAAACGGAGGAATCGACACCGCCGGACATGCCGACGATTACTTTTTTCTGGCTGTTATCTGACATGGAATACTCACGACATTGAACTTCAAGGCGGCGTATTCTATCACGCCCCCCCACCATTGACACCCTCTGTAAACGGCCAGTTAAATGCGCCGATAACGTCCAGCGGCAAGCGGTTGGCAGACTGCCAGCAGCGAATGCTTTCCGCAACCAGCGGCGAGCGCAGGTTTGGCGCGTTCAGGATCTCGTCGGCGGTGACCCACAGACAGCGGTCGATATCATCATCCTGCGGCTCAGTGGCGCACGTTTCGCTAAGCTCAACGGCAAATAAAAAACGCAGGAACGGGGTGTGATCCGGCGCGATCCACTGGTGCATACGGATGAAGTGCTGGGGCTCAGCGTGAATGCCGGTCTCTTCCCACAGCTCGCGTTTCGCCGCCTGCAGCAGGGTCTCATTGGCTTCAAGGTGTCCGGCAGGCTGGTTCCACAGCGCTTTGCCGTTAATGCTCTCTTCGACAACAAGGAATTTACCCCTGGCGTGGACCACGCAGGCAACCGTGACATGAGGTTTAAACATAGTGACTCCTTAAGAGGTAACGTCGCGCCATTCGCCGTTTGCCAGCGTTTCCAGGGTGTAGCTGCCCATGGCGTAGCGAATCAGACGCAGGGTTGGGAAGCCGACGTGCGCGGTCATGCGGCGAACCTGGCGGTTGCGGCCTTCATAAAGGGTAATTTTGAGCCAGCTTGTCGGAATGGATTTGCGTTCACGGATCGGTGGATTGCGCGGCCACAGCCACTCCGGTTCATTCACGCGTTCAATACCTGCGGGCAGGGTTGGGCCGTCGTTCAACGTCACGCCGCTGCGTAGTGCTGCGAGCGTCGCTTCATCCGGCTCGCCTTCGACCTGGACGAAGTAAATTTTGCCGGTGCGTTTTCCCGGCTGCGTGAGCTTCGCCTGTAAAGCGCCGTCGTTGGTCAAGACCAGCAGGCCTTCGCTGTCCCGGTCCAGACGCCCGGCCGCGTAGACGCCCTGAACAGGTATATAGTCCTTCAGCGTGCTGCGCCCGGCTTCATCGGTGAACTGCGGCAAAACATCGTAGGGTTTATTGAACAAAATAACCCGCTTCGGCTGGGTTTCCTGCGGTCTTCTGGCGGCTTGTCGCGAGCTGAATCGCTCAACCCGGTGTTTTGTAAAAGAAGTTTTCTTCATGGTATTTTCAGGCGTTATCAATTGCCGCATTATAGCCTAATAACGAAGACCTTTCATGGCGCAGGACAATCAGGTACTATCGAAGGGCTCATTACAATTTATTAACATAAGATCAGTAACAACCAGAAGCGCTCGAAGGAGAGGTTAATGGAAAGCAAAGTAGTTGTTCCGGCGGAAGGTAAAAAGATCACCCTGCAAAACGGCAAGATTAACGTTCCTCACAATCCGATTATCCCGTTCATCGAAGGTGACGGTATCGGTGTAGACGTTACCCCGGCAATGCTGAAAGTGGTTGATGCCGCTGTTGAGAAAGCCTACAAAGGCGAGCGTAAAATTTCCTGGATGGAAATTTACACCGGTGAGAAATCTACTCAAGTTTATGGCCAGGACGTCTGGCTGCCAGCAGAAACGCTGGACCTGATCCGCGACTACCGCGTTGCTATTAAAGGCCCACTGACGACGCCGGTTGGCGGCGGTATCCGTTCCCTGAACGTGGCACTGCGTCAGGAGCTGGACCTGTACGTGTGTCTGCGTCCGGTTCGTTACTATCAGGGCACTCCTAGCCCGGTTAAGCACCCTGAACTGACCGATATGGTTATCTTCCGCGAAAACTCAGAAGACATCTACGCGGGTATCGAATGGAAAGCGGACTCTGCTGACGCAGAAAAAGTAATTAAATTCCTGCGCGAAGAGATGGGCGTGAAGAAAATTCGCTTCCCTGAGCATTGCGGTATCGGCATTAAGCCGTGCTCCGAAGAAGGGACCAAGCGTCTGGTGCGTGCAGCCATCGAATATGCAATCACCAACGACCGTGACTCTGTGACCCTGGTTCACAAAGGCAACATCATGAAGTTCACCGAAGGCGCATTCAAAGACTGGGGCTACCAGTTGGCGACAGAAGAGTTCGGCGGTGAGCTGATCGACGGCGGCCCGTGGCAGAAGATCAAGAACCCGAACACCGGCAAAGAGATCATCATTAAAGATGTGATCGCCGATGCGTTCCTGCAGCAGATCCTGCTGCGTCCTGCTGAATACGACGTAATCGCCTGTATGAACCTGAACGGTGACTACATCTCTGACGCCCTGGCAGCCCAGGTTGGCGGTATCGGTATCGCCCCTGGCGCGAACATCGGTGACGAGTGCGCCCTGTTCGAAGCGACCCACGGTACTGCACCAAAATACGCAGGTCAGGACAAAGTGAACCCAGGCTCTATCATCCTGTCCGCAGAGATGATGCTGCGTCATATGGAATGGTTCGAAGCCGCAGACCTGATCGTTAAAGGTATGGAAGGCGCGATCAACGCGAAAACCGTAACTTACGATTTCGAACGTCTGATGGAAGGCGCTAAGCTGCTGAAATGCTCAGAGTTTGGCGACGCGATTATCGCGAACATGTAATCCAGATTCTGGGTTAAACAAGAGCGGGGGCCTGAGGGTTCCCGTTTTTTTTGCCTCTGCCTGCGGGAGACAACACGATGTTAGCCACTGTCCTTATCGCTGTCGTTGCACTCATTCATCTCTACATTCTCGTGCTGGAAATGTTCCTGTGGAATACCAAAACAGGGCATAAGGCCTTTAATCTGCGTCCCGAGTTTGCGCGCGACACCCGCGTGCTGGCCGCAAATCAGGGGCTGTATAACGGTTTTCTGGCGGCCGGTCTGCTCTGGAGCCTCTGGCTCGGCGAAAAGGGGATTCAGGTGGCCATCTTTTTCCTGGCCTGCGTGTTGATTGCCGGACTTTTTGGCGCGGCCACCGCCAGCCGAAAAATTTTGTATGTACAGGCCGTGCCCGCGCTCGCAGCGCTGCTTGCGTTACTCATCTGAAGCAATGCTTTGGTTGAGATAACGCGTCCGATATACTCTGACGTTCCCCTTAAAGGCCAGAGACGAGACTGTTATGAATAACGATATCCCACTGAAATATTATGACATTGCCGATGAGTACGCGACGGAAGCCGCTGAGAAAGTTGCGGAGTCTGAGCGCGACGCGCTGGCGCACTATTTCCAGCTGCTGCTCACCCGCTTAGCGAATAATGAAGAGATCAGCGAGGAAGCCCAGCAGGAGATGGCCACTGAAGCCGGGATCCGTGCGGGTCGCATTGATGATGTTGCGAACTTCCTCAATCAATGGGGAAATGAATAGCCTGCCTCAAAAACCGTTATGCTGATGCTTTGCGATACAGCTCAGCATCACGCTATCGGACCACATGCATTTTTTCCGCAGAATATGCGAAGCGGGTTTATCGATAAGCAGTGCGAAAATAACGATCAGAAAGAACAGTACCACTGGAAAAAGTAAGGATAATTTCACGTTTTTAACCAAAATAAGAGTGTGCTTCAGGGTAATCTACCGTCTGAATATGACGACTATATGTTTTGGCGGAAAAAATAGAAATGCCTGAGTGTAAAAAAACGCGCATGGCAGGCTTCTGGTTACGGGGCGACGCCGGTGAGTCGCTTCGCCAGCTCGCTCCGGGTGAGTGCTTTTGAAAAATACCATCCCTGGATAAGGGCATCGGGATATCTGTCCGCAATGAAGCAATATTGAATTTCATTTTCCATGCCCTCGAAAACAAGTGTTTTATTCAACTTCGCAAGGGCATCGCTGAAGATAACAAAGATGTTTTGCTTATAATGCTCGCTGATGCCATCCACCAGCGACTTATCAATTTTAATTTCATCATATTCAAGCTGCGACAGCCGGGCCAGATTTGAATTCTGTACGCCAAAATCATCGATTGAAATTTTAACGCCAAGCGACTTCAGTTCCTGACAGAACCCCTCGAGGATATCCGCCGCGGAAACGGCTTTCTCGGAAAGCTCGACCTTCATCAGGGAAAGGGGGAGGCGATTGGCTAAGCACTCACGACGCAAAATGTTAATAAACTGTCCGTCTTCAATTTCCTTTCGCCCAACGTTGATTGAAACGATCAGCTGATGCTTAATCGCCAGTGGGGCAATTTCTGAAAGGGATTTTCCGATAATATTGCTGTAATATTTTTTATACAGACCGATTTTCTTAATTAATGGGATGAACAGCTCCGGCGAGACGTCTCCATGCTTTTGATCGCGCCATCGCGAAAGAACTTCTACGCCCACGATTTTTTGATCGCGAATACGAATAATGGGCTGATAATTAACGCTGAAGGTATTCGTAATCACGGCTTTGATCAGCGTGCGTTCCAGCGAAAAACGGTCTTCATAGAGACGGAAGATAAATAACGTTATCGCGACCCAGATAAAAAAGAGTATGACCGCGAGAAACGTAAAGATAAACGGGGGGAGCGAGGCCAGTCCGGCATCGTGGTGTTTTACAATCACGCATAAATCCCACGAGGCGCTGCACTGTGTAATGGTCAGGGTGAACAATGTCGCATGCAGCCAGCTCCGCGGCTTCAGCTCAGGGGCGGCTGAAAAAAAGGTCCGGCCAAAGTCCTTCGTGGTGGCGCTCAGAGAATAGCTTGCGGTAACCGGGGTGAATTTATCGTAAGCATAGCGGGAGGTGAAGATAATAATATTATTATAAATTGCCGCATTGCCTGTGAAAAAGTCTTTTCTGGAAAATTGCGCCAGGAGAAAACCTCTCGGCGTTTTATGCAGTTCCGCAGGAAGTGGAACGGGCGTCGCGAGTTTACCCCAAAAAGCGGTACAGACAATTTTTCCTTTTTCGATGAAACCGATATCGCTGAAATAGAGGTTATTAAGCTTTATTTGCCTGTAGCTATCAAGACTGGTTTTATCACATCCCTGCGTCGTTATGCTTTTGAGGCCTTGCGCCACGCTTTGGGACAGATCTTCTGAATAATGTAAAAGGGTCTGGGATATTTCAAGCTGTTTGGTTTTTTGCTGACCGATGATAACCACGTTGACCGCATAAAGAGACAGGATGACCAGAAGCGTTGAAACGATCGCAACGGCAATGCGCTTTTTCATTTTCCAGTTATCCTGTCCGCTCCCTGATTTCACAAATCTTAACACAGCCTGGGCAAGGCACAAGCCTGATAGTCACGTCTGGTGAGCAAATTTGGGCGCGTGAACTCATACGAAAGCATCAGTTTTTTAAGACAATTCTCAGCTAAGCTATTTTTATTGTGATAAGCAACGCTGGGTAAACCACGGGTTCTTCTTTCCGATCCTCCATGCTTGTTTATTCTATTAAGGAAAACATCGTGCGTAACGTGATGATCCCTGTTCTCAGTGCCTTGTTTCTTTTTCTGATCGGCATACTGATTATTAACTGGCAGCTATGGCAGATGGCGAAAATGAATAATGTTCATACCGCCACGGTAAGCACCCAGAAAATAGAGAGCATTCTGTCGGAAGCCGTCAGTGCGGCCAGCACGGCGAAGCGCGTTGCGGAGCAGGGGTGTAGCAGCAGCGGACAGCTGGCGCTAGGGACAGAAGCCGCGCTGAAACCGCATCTGCGCGCCATCATGATTCAGCAGCAGGGAAAAATCATCTGTACTTCCCTTCCCGGGAATGGCGTTTTGATTGTGCATCCGGAGACGTTACCTGAACAAAAATTAATGCTGTTACCCGGTAATCGACTGGTGAACGGCATCCCGGTGCTTGTCTTCCAGATGCCCATCGCGGGAGGGCGCGTCATCGTCAGCGTCAGTGATGCGCATTTGCAGGACGTCATCGCGAACGCATCAAACAGCGTTGAGCTCGGGTTGGTTGTCGGCGACAGGATGTTTACGCGCAACGGTGATGTGACCGGCTGGAAAGCGGCCTCGTGGGCGGGGTCACTTACGACCTCTTCGCTCTTCCCCTTTAGTCTGGCCTGGCAACCGCCTGCCTTTTTTAGCCTGACGCGGCTACTGCAACAGGGATGGAGCCTGATCCTGCTGATTCTCGCGCTCTCCGTGGCGGTGGGCATTTTGATCCGCCGCTACAAGGGGAAAAGCACCACCTTTGAAGACGATTTGCGTAAGGCCATTTTGCAGGGAGAGATCGTGCCTTATTACCAGCCGATCGTGAACGGCGATACCGGCGGGTTATACGGTGTTGAAGTCCTGGCAAGGTGGAAGCATCCCAAGTCAGGCTTTATCCCGCCGGACGTCTTTATCCCGATAGCTGAACGTAGCGGGTTGATTATTCCTCTGACCAAAGGGTTAATGGCGAAAGTGGTGACCCAGCTTAAGCCGCTTTTGCCTAAGCTACCGGACGGGTTTCATATCGGGGTGAACATTAGCGCCAGACACATCAATGCACCTTCCTTCATCGGTGACTGCCGCGTCTTCGGAAACGGGTTTCAGGGTAAAGAGGTCAAACTGGTTCTCGAGGTGACCGAGCGTGAACCGCTGATTGATAATCCACACCTCGTGGAAAACCTCAACATGCTGCATAAAGCGGGTTTTGTTATTGCCCTGGATGATTTTGGTACGGGTTATTCCGGTCTGTCATGCCTTAATGCGCTTGCCATAGATTATATTAAAATTGATAAAAGCTTTGTGAACCGGGTTTCAGATGAAAAGGACTCAACGATCCTGCTGGACTGCGTCATTGAGCTGGCGAAAAAACTCTCATTGCGCATTGTGGCTGAAGGCGTAGAAACGAAAGCGCAACTGGAGTATCTCAACCGTAATGAGATTACCCTGTTGCAGGGTTATTATTTTGGTAAGCCCGTCTCCTATATCGATTTTATTAAAGTCATTTTATCTAAGCCCCGGGAGACGGTTAGTTTGTAAAACGAAATTAAGACGAGCTTCTGTTGTATGCTTAAGTGCAATTCATTTTCCTCTTATCCTGAGCTTTGTTACAGTGACAAGAGTTGTCAGCCAGGGATATCAGGCGTGATAAGGTGGAAAAGCTCGTGCATGTGAAAAATACTTTTTACACAACAACCATTACCGTCATCATTGTCTCATTGATCATCTCGCTGGCGCTTGCTGTCCAAATTGCCACGTCCAGACAGCAGTCAATCCAGCAAATTAATACCAGCGTCGCTAACCTGAGCCATACCCTTGATGTCTACACCGAAGGGATCATGCGCCAGAGTGAAATGTTAATTACTACCGTTTCCGACATAATCGAAATTTATGGCATGACCCCGCAGCAGGCGACCAATATTCAGCACATGATCAATAATCAGGATAACCTTCTTACCCAGATTAATAATGTGGTTGTTTACAATGCTCAGGGCGATATCTTTACCGCGCTGCATGAAAGTTTTACGGGGCCACGTAAAGGCTCGGACAGAGATTTTTTTATCTATCATAAAGCAAATAAAAATCAGGCGATTTTTATTGGGGAGCCGGTGGTAAGCAGAACCAATGGCAAATGGGTTATCACCATCAGCCGGCGCCTTGAAACCCAGACCGGGGCATTTAACGGTGTGGTGGTGGTGACGCTGGGTATCGAAAACTTTCTGGCGCTCTACGGTCAGATTAATATCGGTCACTCGGGCGTCATCGGCTTAACGACGCAAACAGGCGTGCTGCTGGTCCGGTATCCCTTTAAAAATACCTATATCGGCACGATTGTTTCTGATTCACCGCTCTTCAGGAAATATCTCAAGGTACAAAATACGGGGATAGCCAGCTCCATCTCGCGGTTTGATAAAATCGAGCGCATCTATGCCTATGAGAAAAACAGACGCTACGGACTGGTCACCACCGTGGCGGTTAGCATTGATGAAGCCCTTGCCCCCTGGCGCAAGCAGGCGATTCAGCTGGCGGTACTCATTTTCGTGTTCACGGCGATACTCATCGTAGCGTCATACTTCCTGTATTCCGACCTGTCCCGAAAAACACGTGATAACAAAGCGCTGAAGATTATTGCCTCAGAAGATGCGTTGACCGGGCTGTACAATCGCCGCGTCTTTGATGAAAAAATCCTCTCGGACATCGCTAAGTGTGCCGCGCTTGACGCGCCGATTTCGATACTGATCGTGGACGTGGACTACTTCAAAAAATACAACGATAACTACGGCCATCCGGAAGGGGATCGGTGTCTGGCTATGCTCGGAAATAGCCTCAGGGAGAGCCTTACCCGTGATAATCAGCTTGTGGCGCGATACGGCGGAGAGGAGTTTGCGCTGATATTGCCGGATACGGATATTCAGGAGGCGCTTCGTCTGGCCCAGACGATTATTCGCAATGTGTTCTCGCTGCAAATCGCCCATGCCTTTAGCCCCTTCGGCCGGGTGACGGTAAGCGTCGGGATTTCTACCGCCCGTGCCGTCGACATCGCAGGCAGCCAGCAAAATATCATTATTGCCGCAGACCAGGCGCTCTATCAGGCGAAACGCGCGGGACGTAACCGGTACGCGTTTGTTGGGGAATGAACTTAAAAAAAAGCCCACTCAGGAGTGGGCAAGAAATACTGGAAGCAATGTGAGCAATGTCGTACTGAATACCCGAGTATTTCTCTCAACTATTCAGTGTTGAGAAAGATAATCTTTCTCAACAAAAGATGCAACCCCACAGTTTATGTGGCACGCTCTTTTTGTTGATGAATAATTACGCACTCTCTCACTGTGATGCTTATCACAAATTTCCTTTCTGAAATCCTGTGCTATTCTTTTTGTGTCGTTGATTTAATGACAAAAACCATACAGAGAGGAAAGTTATGGGAATTTTATCCTGGATTATCTTTGGGCTTATTGCGGGTATTCTGGCGAAGTGGATCATGCCGGGCAAAGATGGCGGTGGGTTTATCGTCACCGTAATACTGGGTATTGTCGGCGCGGTAGTCGGCGGCTGGATCAGTACGCTGTTCGGTTTTGGCAAAGTCGATGGCTTTAACTTCGGCAGTTTCGCCGTCGCGGTGATCGGTGCTCTGGTTGTTCTGTTTATCTACAGAAAGATCAAAAGCTAAGTTCTGAAAGCGTTGAAAAAGGCTGCCGGATGGCGGCCTTTTTACGTATCGGGTTTACCACCAGCCAAGCTGCGTGCCGGCAAACGCTGCGATAGCAACGATCAGCATAATGACGGTTGTCTTGCGCATTTATGCCCCTGGAGCCGCGTAGCCGCCGACAAAAAACCACGCTAAAAAAACCACCGCCGTTATAAAAATAACGACCGGGAAGAGGATCCCTATTCTCATACCATCACCTGTTTCGGTTTCAATAACGCCGTAGAGTGTACGGGGTTAATCCATAGGGAGAAAGCGCGTTTTGCTTTTTCCTTTCTTATCCTGATACATCGCCATATCCGCAGCGCGTAACGCGCTGTCAGGATCGGTTGCGGCAGGGTCCACTTCGATAACGCCGAAGCTGGCGCCCGGATAAATAATATGAACGCTGCCCAGCCAGTATTCGCCGGCGATACAGGCGCTGAGGCGCGTTTTGAGCAGCGTAAGCTGCGCGTTATCCCCCTCCTGGTGGGGCTGGCTCAGCGATGCGACCAGAAATTCATCGCCACCCAGACGACCGATAATATCGTCCTGCTGCTTCTCTTCGGTCAAACGCTTACCCACATCTATCAGGAACTGGTCGCCAGCCTCGTGGCCGTAACGATCGTTAATCAGCTTGAAATCATCCAGATCGATAAACGCGATGATGGCGTTACGCTTCAGGTGCCGGGCCAGAGAAAAGAGGGTGGTCAGATCTTCAAAAATGGCGCGACGGTTGGGTAGACCGGTAAGGGCATCCGTATATGAGTGCGCGATGAGGGCCGCATTGGCTTCGCGAAGCTGGGTCACCAGCGACTCTTTCTGAATGGACTGGGCAATCAGCCCGGCGAAGAGCTTCAGAACCTGTTCACCGCGCTCGCTTAGCGGCTTTCTGGCCGTGCTGGTGGCGCAGAGCGTTCCGTAAAGTGAACCATCCGCAAGATGGACAGGAATACTCATGTAGGTGGTAATGCCAAGCGCTTTTGCGGCTTCACACTCGGGCCAACGATCGGGCACGTCATTGCTGAACATCGTGTCACTATCCAGCGCGCGTTTGCACAGCGTCTCATCCCACGGGACGCTCAGCCCCTCGGGGATTTTCATCTGCTTGCTGTTGCGGGCGTAGAGGATGTGCTGCAGCCGCGCCTCGATATCCACCTTGGTCAGGTAGGTCGACTCCATGTCGGTGACAATTTCCAGCATCTCCAGCAGCTGGCGAACGAGGCTTTCAAGGGATTGCTCGGTGGCAAGGGTTTCTGAAACGCGAGCGAGGATAAGATCCGACATGACGTAGAATGACTCCCAGGCAGAAGACGTCTGCATCTGCATGTTATGCTGAGTTTTTAGGCTTCAGGCATAGTAAAACACGAATACAGAAAATTTAATATATGCAGGGGGCGGGCAGCAGGCGAGAAAAAAAGCCCCGTTGTTGAGACCGGGGCAAAGACATCTTGATTACGGAATGATGTTCTCTGGTCATATCGAGAACACGCCACACTATAGTGCTGAAAAGTGCAGTTAAAATGGAGAAATCATGGAGAACGCGGCGATGACCCGTTACCCTTAGGCTGTAATGCCGTCAAAAGGATCAATGAGATGAGATTTCTGCTTCTGGCGCTGGCGCTTCCCCTGGCCGCCTGCACCGCAAAAACTACGCCACCCGATGCGCCGAAACCGCCGCACGTTATCGGTATGGCGAACCCGGCCTCCGTCTACTGCCTGGAGAAAGGCGGGGAACAGATCCCGGTTCAAAGCCCGCAGGGCGTTCGCACCGAGTGCAAATTACCGGGTGGCGAAGTGATCGATGAATGGACGCTCTATCGTCGCGATCGTCCACAACCCACCAGGTGACAGACGGATACCGCCTGCGATACACTTCTCTTTAGGATTAATCTTAGCCAGTTTCTGGCGTTCGTTTCCGCGAGAGAAGTATGTTTCAGCTAAAACCGGGCAGCATGGCGATGATCGTGGGTGCCCGCACGGCGTCAGGCCGTCGCAATATAGGTAAATCTGTTGAGCTGTTTGGCCTGTGCCAGCCTGGCCTGCGTTTCGTTAACCCGGTCAACGGCGTGATGACGCAATTGCCCACAACCGCCGATCGCGCGCTCTGGCTGGTGACGGGAGATGTTTACGCCTTTGACAACCAGCACGGCTTTGCGTTTGTCCGCCCCGAACATCTGATGCCGCTCACCCCGGATGACGCACCGCAAATTCTGAATGAACTGGCGATCGGCTGATCACAGATGGCGCAGCCAGTCGGCTAAGACCAGGGCGTGGTTTTGCTCCGCGTTTTTGGCAGCAAAGAGCAGGGTGACGCTCTGCCTTTGTGCCAGCGTCGCCAGACGCACGCCCTCGTCAGCATGCTGCGCCAGCTCTTCCCGATAGGCCTGGCTGAAGGCGGTGAAATCAATGGTTTCGCTATGAAAAGCCTTGCGTAGTTCAGTTGAGGGCGCGAGCGCTTTACACCATTCGTCATACATGAGATCCGTTTTTTTTATCCCGCGCGGCCACAGCCTGTCCACCAGTACCCGATAGCCGTCGTCAGGGGCTGCCTGTTCATAAACGCGTTTGCACTGAATCATGATTCCACCCTCCAAATTTAAGGTATTGTGATAACTGCAAAAGATCGGTAGTCTGAGGTTCCTTATGTTATCTGATAATACTCTGGCATAAGGAACCTTTCATGGAACACCTCCCGGTTAAAACGACGCTGCGCATTGCGCTGGTTGGCGATTACAATCCCAGTGTAATTGCGCATCAGGCGATCCCGCTTGCCATTGACGACGCCGCCGCAGTGCTTGACCTCACCGCCGATTACGACTGGCTTGCCACCACGGAGCTGACAAGCCCTGAAGATCTGGTGGGCTACGATGCCATCTGGCTGGTACCCGCCAGCCCCTATAAAAACACCGAGGCCGCTTTTATCGCCGCGCGCTATGCCCGTGAAAACAGCATCCCGTTCCTGGGCACCTGCGGCGGGTTCCAGCATGCGCTGATTGAGTATGCCCGAAACGTGCTGGGCTGGGCTGATGCGGCACACGCTGAGACGGATACCGAAGGCACCATGGTGATTGCGCCGCTGACCTGCTCGCTGGTGGAAAAAACCGATGCGATTGAACTGCGCAGGAATACGCTGATCGCCAAAGCGTACGGCAAGCCTGAAATTGAAGAGGGATATCACTGTAACTATGGCGTGTCGCCGGCGTTTGCGCAGGCGCTGGAAAGCGGTGATATGCATGTTACGGGCTGGGACGATCGGGGAGAAATTCGTGCCGCAGAACTGGTCACGCACCCGTTCTTCGTGATCACCTTATTCCAGCACGAGCGTGCTGCGTTGGAAGGACGCCCGGTCGTGCTGGTGCAGGCGATGCTGCGCGCGGCGCGCGATTCATAACGTCGCCGCTTTTCTTGCCGGGTGGCGCTGCGCTTACCCGGCCTACATATCAACAGATTGCACAATTCAGCGCAGCGCCGCTGGCGAAACGCGGGTCTGCCACACTGTTTAACGGGGTGCGATCTCCCGGTCTCGCCCGGCTAAGATGCCGCAGAGGGCCATTATCACGGCGGCCAGCGCGCAGCCCAGAAGCGGGATCCGCCAGTCTCCCGCGCTATCGTGAATTTTCCCCATTAGCGGAGGGCCGCAGGCGGCGAGCAGATAGCCAATCGACTGCGCCATGCCTGACAACGCCGCCGCCTGGTGCGCAGTGCTGGCGCGCAGACCGATAAACGTCAGGCCGAGGATCATCGTTGCCCCTGTGCCAAAGCCAAATACCAGCGTCCACATGACCGCCATGCCTGGCATAAACCATAATCCCGCCGCGCTTATCGCGCACATTAGCGCCACCGCGCCTGCGATCGTCCGCTGATCTTTCAGACGGTGGAGGATCAGCGGAACGGCGAGTCCCGGCACGGCCGTGGCCAGCTGCAGCAGACCGTGCACCGAGCCGGCCTGCGCTTCGCTGTAGCCGTGGCTCAGCAGTATCGCCGGCAGCCAGCCGATGATGACGTAGTAAATCAGCGAGTTAATCCCTAAGAAAAGCGTTACCTGCCAGGCGAGGGCCGAGCGCCAGATCGCGCGGTTATGCAGCGCGCCTGCGCCCGTTACCGTTGCGACATGTTTCTGACGCCACTGCGGCAGCCAGAGCAGCAGTGCCATCAGCGGAAACGCCATCAGCATCAGCAGCGCGCCATGCCAGCCCGCATTCCCCTGTGCCAGGGGAACAATCATCGCCGAGCCAAACGCCGCCGAGACGCCCATCGTCAGGGAATAGGCGCCGGTGAGCTTCGCCACCTGGCCTGGAAAATCACGCTTAATTAATCCGGGTAACAGCACGTTCCCGAGCGCAATACCGCAGCCGACGATCGCCGTTCCGGTGAAAAGCAAAGCGGCGGAAGGCAGTGAGCGAACGGCAATCCCGGCGCAAATCAGCAGCAGGGCGATAAACAGGCTGCGCTCCATGCCGATACGCCGGGCAACGCCTGCGGCGAGCGGCGAGACGAGAGCGAAAGCCAGCAGGGGCAGGGTGGTCAGCAGACCGGTTTGCGCCGTGCTTAAGCCATAATCAAGACGAATAGTGTCGAGCAGCGGGGCTGCGCCGGTAAAGGTGACGCGAAGCGTAGTGGCAATCATCAGGATGCCTGCAATCAACAGCGCGCCGTGTTTTCCTGAGGTGCGAATAGCAGTAGTCATTATGTTCTCATACGTTCAAGCGAGCGCTCACAATACCGATTTTCTCAGCGGTTGAAATCAGGCTAAAATGACAGTTTATCGCTAATATCGGACAAACTGATGATTGGTCTGGGACTGGACGGCTATGACCCCGATAGCCAGCACGATGCGGCCGTCGCATTTCGCATCCGCGTGGTGGCGGAGGAACAATATATTCCCCGACATCATCACCGTAAGGGGCAGCTGATTCTGGCCCTCGGCGGCGCAATCACCTGTGAAGTGGAAAATGCGATGCTGATGGTGCCGCCCCAGTACGCCGTCTGGATCCCCGGGCAAATGCCGCATAGCAACAGGGCCACGCCGGGCGCACAGCTCTGCTTTTTGTTCATTGAACCGGGTGCCGCCAGCTTGCCCGACCGCTGCTGCACCCTGAAAATCTCTCCTCTGGTGCGGGAGCTGATTTTATCCCTGGCGGAAAAATCGCGTGAACAACTTCCTCTTGCGGCCACATCGCGCCTGGTGGACGTCCTGTTTGACGAGCTGCCGCTCCAGCGGCAGGAGCATCTGCAGCTGCCCGTCTCGCCGCATCCCAAAATCAGGCTGATGAGCGAGAAGATGGCGGAAGAGCCTGCCGCCTGGCAGACGCTAACGCAGTGGGCGAGCCACTTCGCCATGAGCGAACGCAGCCTGGCGCGGCTGGTGGTGAAAGAGACCGGCTTAAGCTTTCGCCGCTGGCGTCACCAGCTGCAGCTGATTGTGGCATTACAGCACCTGATCGGCGGGAAATCGGTACAGCAGGTGGCACAGTCACTGGGCTATGACTCAACCACCGCGTTTATCACCATGTTCAGGAAGGGATTGGGCCAGACGCCGGCGCGTTATATGGCCAGCCTGACTACGACTTCCCGATAAACAGAGAGACAAGGCCTGCCGCAATCAGCGGCCCCACCGGCACGCCGCGAAAGAGCGCCACGCCCAGCACGGTGCCCACCAGCAGGCCCGCCACCAGCGAGGGCTGGCTGCTCATCAGCGTAACGCCGCGTCCGCCCAGCCACGAAACAAAAATCCCCACCGCGATCGCCACCAGCGATTTCCAGTTTACAAACGAGTGCAGCAGCGTTGAGGCGGGAAGGGTGCCGCTGGCGATCGGCGCCATCACCCCGATGGTTAAGATGATTATCCCGATGGTGAGACCTTGTTTTTCTATCCACGGGAAAAAGGTATTTAACGGGGTCACGCGCACAATAATAAGCACCAGAATCGAGATGGCGACTGTGGTGTTATGGCTGACAAAGCCGAGCGCGGCCAGTGCCAGAAGAATGAGCAGAGTAGGGTCAAACATAGGGAATCCTTGCCAGAAAAATTGTTCTGTTTACTGTACGCGCAAACGCGGCAGAGAACAGTTTTAAAAAGATTTTGTCGTTGTCATAACCTTGTCATTTACGCAGATTAAAACGAAAGCAGATATCGCAAAAGGGGTCGCCATCATGAACGATCACATGTTTGTTGAAACGCTGATTATCTCCTCATCGTTTTTCGCTATTGCCGCTATTCTCGTTGCCTCCGTGCTTTTTCTGGAACGAAAAGGCTGACAGGAGCGCCAGCCATCGCAGTTACGCTTTATGGAAGGTGACGAGCTCAGGACGGGCGATGCGCAGGTAGTCCTGGGTATCCATAATCACGGATTTCTCCAGCAGGCCGGCGTTAAACGCGATTTCGTCAAAGCGCTCAAACAGCAGCGGGTCAGCAACCAGCGCCAGGTCAGGATGAAAGCTAAAGGGCGGGATAGCGCCGAAAACGCAGGCGGTCAGGGCATCGACTTCGGCCGGGCTGGCGAGGGAGGCCTTTAGCCCGCCAAAATGGCTGGCAAGCTGGCTCAGGTCAGCCTGTAGGTCGGCGGCCAGAATCGCCAGAACGTGTTTTTTTACGCCGTTTCCCTTCACCTTGCAGACCAGTGCTTTGGCGCCTTGCCGCAGATCGGTTCCGCGAATTTCACTTACCGCTTCACATTTCCCGACCGCCTCGTGCTCCATAACGCGAAACCGCGCGCCCTGCTCGGTGAGTAAGGTAATGAGCTGCTGGTGGGTTCCTGTTCCAATAACGTCGTCAGTCATAACGATTTCCCGGTGATAATCCAGTATGCAGCGTTCTACATTAGCACGGGATGAGCGGGGTCGAAAGAAAACAGCCAGCGCGTTCGCTGGCTGTTGGGTTATGCGTTGCTGGTAGAAGATTGCTTGTGGAACAGCTCCCTGAACACCGGATAAATATCATCCTGATCACGGATATGCTGCATGGCAAAATTATCGAACATCGCCTGCAGATGCTCATACTCCCGCCACAGGGTCTGGTGCGCGCGGCGGGTGATTTCGATATAGCTGTAGTAACGCACGACCGGCAGAATTTTCTTCGCCAGGATCTCATGACACAGCGGCGAGTCGTCGGCCCAGTTATCGCCGTCCGACGCCTGCGCAGCATAAATATTCCACTGCGACGGGTCGTAACGCTCTTTCACCACTTCATCCATCAGCTTCAGCGCGCTCGAGACGATGGTGCCCCCGGTCTCCTGCGAGTAGAAGAACTCATGTTCATCCACCTCCTTCGCCTGGGTGTGGTGGCGGATATAGACCACCTCCACGTTCTTATAGGTTCTGCTCAGGAACAGGTAGAGCAGAATATAAAAACGCTTCGCCATATCCTTGGTGGCCTGATCCATCGAGCCGGACACGTCCATCAGACAGAACATCACCGCCTGGCTGGAGGGCTCAGGGCGTTTTTCGTAGTTCTTGTAGCGCAGGTCAAAGGTGTCGATGAACGGTACCCGTTCGATCTTCGCCCTCAGCTCTGCAATCTCTTTACGCAGGCGCTCCTCTTCCAGCAGTTGCGCCGGTTCCGTGTTTTCCACCACCTTAAGGCTGCTCTCCAGCTCGCGAAGCTCGCGCCGTTTTCCTGCCGTCATGGCCGTGCGTCGCGCCAGCGAATTCTGCAGCGAACGTACGACGCTGATGTTGGCGGGCACGCCGTTGGCGGTATAGCCCGCGCGGTGGGTTTTATATTCATTAAGCTGACGATGCTGATTCTTTTTCAGATTCGGCAGCGCCAGGTCTTCGAACAGTAAATCGAGATATTCATCTTTCGAAATCTGGAAGACAAATTCGTCCTGACCTTCACCGTCCTGGCTGGCCTGTCCCTGACCGCTTCCTGAACCACCGCCGCCGCCCTGAGGACGCTCAATTCTGTCGTTCTGAACGAAGTGGTCATTACCTGGGTGTACGCGATGGCGCAGGCCGCCTCGCCCCTGATGAAACATCGGTTCGCTGATGTCATCGGTGGGGATGGAGACAGACTCGCCGCTGTCGACGTCGGTCACCGAGCGTTTGTTGATGGCCTCGGAGATAGACTGTTTAATTTGCGCTTTATAACGACGCAAGAAGCGCTGGCGGTTCACCGTGCTCTTGTTTTTGCCGTTAAGACGCCGGTCAATAAACCAGGTCATATACCCCCCGTACTGCATTTGCCAACTTGCATTTTGTAGGCCCGGCAGGCGCTGAACGCCGCCGGGCACTTGTTTTAAGACGATTTACGCACGCGCAGGTACCATTCGCAGAGCAGGCGGACCTGTTTGCGGGTGTAGCCTTTTTCCATCATACGGTCGACAAAATCGTCGTGTTTTTTCTGTTCATCGGTTGAGGTTTTGGCGTTAAACGAGATCACCGGCAGCAGCTCTTCGGTATTGGAGAACATCTTCTTCTCAATGACCGTGCGCAGTTTCTCGTAGCTGGTCCAGTTCGGATTGCGCCCGTTGTTATGCGCTCTGGCGCGCAGGACGAAGTTCACAATCTCGTTACGGAAGTCTTTCGGGTTGCTGATCCCGGCAGGCTTCTCGATTTTTTCCAGCTCCGCGTTCAGGGATTCACGGTCAAACAGCTGGCCGGTATCCGGGTCGCGGTACTCCTGATCCTGGATCCAGAAGTCAGCGTAGGTAACGTAACGGTCGAAAATGTTCTGCCCGTACTCTGAATAGGATTCCAGGTAGGCCGTCTGGATCTCTTTGCCAATAAACTCGGCGTATTTCGGGATCAGGTAACCTTTGAGGAACTCAAGGTAGCGTTCAGCCTGCTCCTGCGGGAACTGTTCGCGCTCGATTTGCTGCTCCAGCACGTAGAACAGATGAACCGGGTTGGCCGCCACTTCCGCATGGTCGAAGTTAAAGACGCGGGAGAGGATCTTAAACGCGAAACGCGTGGACAGACCGTTCATCCCCTCATCAACCCCGGCATAGTCGCGGTATTCCTGATACGACTTCGCTTTCGGGTCGGTGTCTTTCAGGCTTTCACCGTCATAGACGCGCATTTTCGAATAGATGCTGGAGTTTTCCGGCTCTTTCAGACGCGAAAGGATGGAGAAGCGTGACAGCGTTTCCAGCGTGCCGGGCGCGCAGGGTGCGTGCACCAGCTCGCTGTGGTTAAGCAGTTTCTCGTAAATTTTGATCTCTTCGGAGATCCGCAGGCAGTAAGGCACCTTGACGATGTACACGCGGTCAAGGAAGGCCTCATTGTTTTTGTTATTACGGAAGGTCACCCATTCAGATTCGTTCGAGTGGGCGAGAATAATCCCGTTAAACGGCAGGGCGGAGATACCTTCCGTCCCGTTGTAGTTGCCTTCCTGAGTCGCCGTCAGCAGCGGATGCAGCACCTTGATTGGCGCTTTAAACATCTCGACGAACTCCATAATCCCCTGGTTCGCGCGGCACAGCGCGCCGGAGTAACCGTAGGCATCCGGATCGTTTTGCGCGAAGTTTTCCAGCTTACGGATGTCGACTTTACCGACCAGCGCCGAAATATCCTGGTTGTTCTCATCGCCGGGTTCCGTTTTGGCGATGGCGATCTGTTCAAGGATGGACGGCCAGACTTTCACCACGCGGAATTTGGTGATGTCGCCCCCAAACTCGTGCAGGCGTTTTGCCGCCCACGGCGACATGATGGTACCGAGATAGCGACGCGGGATACCGTATTCTTTATCCAGAATTTGCGCATCTTCCTGCGGATTGAACAGGCACAGCGGATGGTCGTTCACCGGGCTGCGTTCACCGTTGGCACTCAGCACATAGATAGGCACGCGCTGCATCAGCGACTTCAGGCGTTCAGCGAGCGAGGATTTACCGCCGCCCACCGGGCCGAGTAAATAGAGGATCTGTTTCTTCTCTTCCAGACCCTGAGCGGCATGCTTCAGATAGGAGACAATCTGTTCGATGGCATCTTCCATACCATAGAACTCTTCAAACGCCGGGTATCGGGCGACCACCCGATTCGAAAAGAGACGGGAAAGCCGAGGCTCCAGGGCAGTGTCAACCATGTTTGGCTCACCAATAGCCATCAATAGCCGTTCTGCCGCATTGGCATAGGCACTGCGATCTTGCCGACAGATGGTAAGAAACTCCTGCAGTGTGAACTCTTCGTCCTTGGCAGCTTCATAGCGCTGGCGATAGTGATCGAATATATTCATGGCATGCCGTCCTTTCGTTTTTTAGCACAGGATAAGAGCCGTTCGTATGAGTAGTGGAGGCTCCCGGAAGAGAATCTCTCGCACCTCACTGCCAGAGCAGCAACCTGTGTGCCAGGTCAGACGCTAAGAACCGCAGGTGTTCAGGAAAACTCTTCTTAAATTAAAGCGTAGATGGCATTTGCAAAACTTGCATGCCCACAAAATCTACTTTCAATGACATATCAATAACTCATCCAAAAATTTCCACTGTCGTTATAAGACAAATGCACGTTTTTCATTCAGCGGTCATGTAAATGAAAGCAGGTTGTCATCTGATAAGTTAAAAATAATGGGTTAATCAGGCTGATTAGCAGGCAAAAAATTTTGGGATGTACGGGAATGGCGGTTACACTTCACCCGCTGATTATTTGACTACAGGAAAGAATGGATTGTGACCAAACTCAAACTTCTGGCATTAGGCATCCTTGCCGCGACCGCAGTAAGCACCGCACAGGCGGAAAGTCAGTGGACGGTAGGCGCGGGTGTTGGCGTCATTAACAGCCCGTACAAACAGTATGACCGAGATGTTTATCCTGTTCCCGTTATCACTTATGAAGGCGATAACTTCTGGTTCCGCGGGCTCGGCGGCGGCTACTATCTCTGGAACGATAAGGCCGATAAGCTCTCCATCATGGCCTACTACGACCCAACGCACTTCAAGCCGGGTGACAGCGACAGCCACGCGCTTCGCCAGCTCGACAAGCGCAGAAGCTCGATGATGGCCGGGCTCTCATACGTGCATAACACCGAGTATGGCTTCCTGCGTACGGCCCTGGCGGGCGACACGCTGGATAACAGCAATGGCTTTATCTGGGATCTGGCGTGGTTGTACCGCTACACCAACGGTGGGCTCACCCTGACGCCGGGTATCGGTGTGCAGTACAACAGCGAGAACTACAATGACTACTACTACGGCGTCTCTAAAAACGAGTCCCGCCGCAGTGGTCTGAAAAGCTACAGTGCAGATGACGGCTGGGATCCTTACCTGGAGCTGACCGCGAGCTACAACTTCCTTGGCGACTGGAGCGTGTACGGCACCGGCCGCTACGAGCGTCTGAGCGATGAAGTGAAGGATAGCCCGATGGTCGATAAGTCCTGGGCAGGTATTTTCTCTGTCGGCGTGAGCTACAAGTTCTGATTGTGCATTAATTTAGTGCAATCTATGCATCAAAACGGGGCGCTTGCGCCCCGTTTGCTTTAGTGTGGTGCAGGGGAATTATCGCTTAATAATGCGAATCGTCTGCCCTAAGCGAGACGGTTTTTCTTCACTGGCTTTCTGCGGGGTGGTCACACAGGCTGTTTCCACGCAGACAAACGTTTTATAACCCTCATCCGTCATGTCGGCCATGCTGACGGACAGCGCAGGACCCGGGTTCCAGCCCACTACGTCGCTGTGATGATGGTGGACCACTTCAATGCCGCGATTCAGGGCACCGTCGTGGATCACGCTGCACGCTTCCGGGTGCAGGTAGACGCGATCGGTACGGTCAGGGAACGTTTGTACGCCGTCGCTCAGCTTCCCTTCTTTGGCGTTATCAACTTTGTCGATAAAGGTATCGCCAAGGCCGCTCACCTTCACTGCGCTAATATCACCCACGTTGAAGTAGGTATGCAGGGCCGCGGTGGTTTCGAACTCGCCGTGGGCTTCCAGTTCGATTTCACAGGTTTTACCCAGCTTAAAGCGGGCGTACAGGGTGAAATCGTGCGGCCAGAGGGCACGGGTTTCATCATTAGCCTGCAGCTCAAAGGTCAGCACGGCGCCGTTGTCATCTTCGTTGTGCGCTTTCAGCGTCCACTGCTGGTTACGGGCAAACCCGTGAGAAGGCAAACCCTGCTGTGCGGAAGGGCCGAACCACGGCCAGCAGATCGGTACGCCGCCGCGGATCGCTGCCCCTTTTTTGAAAGAGGTCGCATCGCTCAGCCACAAGCCTTCAGCTTCGCCTTCCGGTTTCCAGGAGAGCAGGTGGGCGCCGTTCAGCGCCACGGAGGCCTTAACGCGTGGATGGTCAACGACGATAACGTCAGCACCGTCAATCTGGCGGCGGGAGAGCACAGGGGTAAGTTGTTCGACTACCGGAAGTGCAAAAATTTTATTAATCATTAAGCAATCCTCTGTCTTATAAATAAAAAAAGGCGACCGAGGTCGCCTTTTTGGATCAAGCACTCATCTCAACTTATTTGGAGATGTGAGCGATCAGGTCCAGTACTTTGTTAGAGTAGCCAGTTTCGTTGTCGTACCAGGAAACCAGTTTAACGAAGTTGTCGTTCAGTGCGATACCCGCTTTAGCATCGAATACTGAAGTGCAGATTTCGCCGTTGAAATCGGTAGATACAACGTCGTCTTCGGTGTAGCCCAGAACGCCTTTCATTGCGCCTTCGGAAGCAGCTTTGATTGCTTTCTTAATTTCTTCATAAGAAGCAGCTTTTTCCAGACGAACGGTCAGGTCAACAACGGATACGTTAGGAGTTGGAACGCGGAACGCCATACCAGTCAGTTTGCCATTCAGTTCTGGCAGTACTTTACCTACAGCTTTAGCAGCACCGGTAGAGGATGGGATGATGTTCTGAGCCGCGCCACGGCCGCCGCGCCAGTCTTTGTGAGACGGGCCATCAACGGTTTTCTGAGTAGCGGTGGTTGCGTGAACGGTAGTCATCAGACCTTCGATGATGCCGAAGTTGTCGTTGATAACTTTTGCCAGCGGTGCCAGGCAGTTGGTGGTGCAGGATGCGTTAGACACGATATCCTGGCCAGCGTAAGTTTCGAAGTTTGCACCACGAACGAACATTGGGGTGTTGTCTTTGGAAGGACCAGTCAGAACAACTTTCTTCGCACCAGCGGTGATGTGTTTACGCGCAGTTTCGTCGGTCAGGAAGATACCGGTTGCTTCAGCAACAACGTCAACACCGATTTCGTTCCATTTCAGGTTAGCTGGGTCTTTTTCAGCAGTAACGCGGATGGTTTTGCCATTAACAACCAGGTGGCCGTCTTTCACTTCAACGGTGCCGTCGAAACGACCGTGAGTTGAGTCGTACTTCAGCATGTACGCCATGTATTCAGCGTCCAGGAGATCGTTGATACCAACGATTTCGATGTCAGAACGTTTCTGAGCAGCACGGAAAACAATACGGCCGATACGGCCAAAACCGTTGATACCTACTTTGATAGTCATATATTCCACCAGCTATTTGTTAGTGAATAAAAGGTTGCCTGTAAAATTACAAAAACCTTACGCAGCGTCAAGCGGAATCGTGTCAATCATTGCGACAAATCAATCCTGTGACTAACGTTTGTGCGACTGACTCGCCTCACTTTCCCTTTGAGCTTGCACCCATATGGGGGCTGCGCCGGGATTTTAAAGTCCTCGCAGGATAAAAATGTGAATATGATCACAATTGCCTGACCGCCTTTTCGCGACACATAAGTTTAGATCAAAAGTGCACGCAAGGGTGTTAATGTTTTGTTAGAATGCGGGGTAAAAGATGTCTGTTTCTACAGCGAGATGTAAGCATATGTCGAACCAACGTAACCCTGACGATTTGAAAAAAAACCTCACAGAAATGCAGTTTTACGTGACGCAGAATCACGGAACGGAACCGCCGTTCACCGGGCGCCTGCTGCACAACAAGCGGGACGGTGTCTACCACTGCCTGGTCTGTGATGCACCGCTGTTCAATTCACAAACGAAATTTGATTCAGGCTGCGGCTGGCCGAGCTTTTACGAGCCGGTGAGCGATGAGGCCATCCGCTATCTGACCGACTCGTCGCACGGCATGGTGCGCACGGAAATTCGCTGCGGCAACTGCGATGCGCACCTTGGTCACGTCTTCCCGGATGGCCCTCAGCCAACGGGCGAGCGTTTCTGCGTGAATTCAGCCTCAATGAGCTTCACCGATGATGAGAATGGCGACCAGATCAAGGGTTGAAAAAACGATTCAGCAAATTATTCCTTTGAAAGGGCGGGATTGTGAATATTGAAGACATGATTAGCGGTATGACGCCGGAAATTTATCAGCGTCTGGTGACCGCCGTAGAGCTGGGAAAATGGCCCGATGGCGTCGCGCTGACCCCGGAGCAAAAAGAGAACAGCCTACAGCTGGTGATGCTGTGGCAGGCGCGCAATAACACCGATGCGCAGCACATGACTATCGACACCCAGGGCCAGATGGTGATGAAGAGCAAGCGTGAGCTGAAAGAGGACTTCGGTATCACGCCGAAGCCGATTGCGACCTTCAAATAACGCTCTCCGTGTAGGCCGGGTAAGCGCTAGCGCCACCCGGCACATACGCCTTAGTGCTTAATCCCGAGCGACGCCGCCAGCTGTTTCGCTAACTGATTGTTGTCATCAGCCCCGTACTCCCAGAACATCGCTCCGGCGAGACCTTTCTTTTTGATGTAGTCCGCTTTGATCGCAACGGAGCGTGGGTTCTCATACGAAATCGCAAACAGCGCGTTGCCATCGGCACCCTTCACCGAGAGCCATGGCACTTTTGCCTGGTCGTCCCAGTGCTCGGTAAAGCGCTTCTGCGGATCGTTCAGCAGCTTTTTGACGATATCGTTGTACTTCACGTAGGTATCTTTGGTCAGGTCATAGCCGAGTGACTTGAACAACCCGATCTCCTGCGGCCCGAAGTAGGGCTGGGTTACCGGATTATTTTGCGCATCCGGTTTTGTCCAGTCGATCCCCGGCTCCACGGCGCGTTTCGGTACGCGGCCATAGAAACCAATCCCGAGGTTCATCTGCTGCGGCTTCAGCCCGGCGGCCAGATAGTTGTTCACCACAAAATCGACGCTGTATTTGTCCGCGGCGGCCACCGTCGGCCAGGCGCTGGAGTCATACAGGTTGGCATTGAAGTACTGCGTGCCGTACGCCATGTCGTAGGTCATCAGGTTGATATAGTCGAGCAGGGGCGCAATCGCTTTCACATCCACCCAGCTTTTCGGACTTTCCGCATTCGCACCTACCGCAATGGTGACCAGCTTTTTATGCCCGAACGCGTCGCGCATCTCCTTCAGCAGGGCGGTAAAGTTATCCCTGTCGGCGGGCTGGCTTGCCACCAGCCCCCATGCGCCGTTGACCGGATACTCCCAGTCGAGGTCGATCCCGTCCAGGCCGTATTTGTCGACAATCTCCTGCGCGGAGCGGATAAACACCGCGCGCGTCTCTTTGGTTGCCGCTGCGCCAGAGAAGCCACGAGCGCCCCAGCCGCCAACGGAAAGCAGCACCTTGAGGTTCGGGTTTTGCTTACGCAGAGTGGGGATTAAGGCCAGATCGGACGCCACTTTTGGCGATAGCCAGATTTGATGCAGCTTCGCCGGATCTTTCAGCGCGGCGTTGGTTTCTTCTTTTTCGTCGTTATAGACCAGACCAAACGAGTAGTTCAGGTGGGTGATCTGGCGAACGTCCAGTTTATTGATATCGCCACCCGGTCCGGCGGTGACATCGCCACCCCCGTTAAAGTAGCCCACGGACATCAGGGAACTGGCGGAGGCAACTGACGCGCAAAGCAAGGGTAATGCTGCCAGCAAGGGCAAACGTTTCATACAAGTTCCTCTTTGACTTAATAAAATTAACCACGCCACGGAAAAGGCGTGGCGAAAAAACAGCCTAAAGAGAATAGCACTGCCGCTTCGCTGAGGTTGCGAGGGAGTTCACTTTATGGGAATCGGAGGGGGAGTTTTGCCGGGTGGCGCTGACGCTTACCCGGCCTACAAAACCAAAGAAGTAGGCCGGGTAAGGCGCAGCCGCCACCCGGCTTAAAAGGCCTAAGCCTGCGTCTCCAGCCAGTCTTCGAGCGTATACAGCGTCGCGCCTTCCGCAGCCATATCCATAAACGCCTGAGCGCTGTCCTGCGGTTGAATGTTCACCCCGCGGCAGCCGTCGGTGATAACGCTGACGGTGTAGCCTAACTGAAGCGCATCCAGCACGGTGAACTTCACGCAGTAGTCCGTTGCCAGCCCCAGCACAATCAGCTCGGTGATTTCGTGGTGACGCAACCACGCATCGAGAGCGGTTTTCTGACGATGCCCGTTATCAAAAAACGCGCTATAGCTGTCGATAGCCGGATTTTCGCCTTTGTGGAACACTGCGTCGATGGCCTTTTGATTCAGGAGCGGATGCAGCGCCGCGCCTTCCGTCTGCTGTACGCAGTGATCCGGCCAGAAGGTTTGCGCCAGCCCGTCGAGTTCCCCCTGTGTGAACGGCTCGACGTTGTGCTGGCTGGCAAAGCTGCCGTGATTCGCCGGGTGCCAGTCCTGGCTTGCGACAACCGCTTCACCGCGGGTCTTGCTCCAGTCAATCAGCGTGTTCGCCACGTCAACGGTGCTGTCACCTTCGGCGACGGCCAGCGCACCGCCCGCGCAGAAATCATTTTGCAAATCGACCAGGAGCAGGGCGCGTTGCTTCATGAGACCTCCTTATTCGTCAGGCGTCAGTTCGCCGCGCAGGTTTTGCATCATCGCGCTGCGAATGGACTGAATGTCCAGATCCTGACTCAGTAAATAGTGAAGTTTAGTTAGCGTTGCCTCAACGGTCATATCGAAGCCGCTGATGACCCCCGCATGCGCCAGCGCGTTACCGGTGGCATAGCCGCCCATATTCACTTTACCGGACATACACTGGGTCAGGTTCACCACCACAATTCCGCGCTCGCTGGCTTCCTGAAGCTCTTTCAGGAATTCGCCGTTCTGTGGCGCATTGCCCACGCCGTAGGAGCGCAGGATCAGCGCCTTCACCGGCTGGCGCAGGAAGTTACGCACCACGTCGGCAGAGATACCCGGGTAGATAGTGACCACGCCAATCGGTTGCGGAGTAATCGGATGCACAATCAGCTCGCCCGCGGTGTTCGGCGCAGGAGGAGTTCCCAGACGACGGATATGAATCCCGGCCTCCAGCAGCGGCTGCAGGTTTGGCGAGGCAAAGGCGTCAAAGCCGTCGGCATGGGCTTTGGTGGTGCGGTTGCCGCGATACAGACGGTTATTAAAGAACAGCGACACTTCGTTAATCGGGTAATTCGCCGCTACGTACAGGGAATTCAGCAGGTTGATCTGCCCGTCTGAACGCAGCTCCGCCAGCGGAATTTGCGACCCGGTGACGATAACCGGCTTGCTCAGGTTCTCCAGCATGAAGGAGAGCGCCGAGGCGGTAAACGCCATGGTGTCGGTGCCGTGCAGGATCACGAAGCCGTCGTACTGGTCGTAATGGGCTTTAATGTCATCCGCGATGTGCTGCCAGTCTTCCGGCGTCATGTCGGAGGAGTCCATCAGCGGCTCGTATTCGTGGATAGTAAAGTCAGGCATTTCCGGACGGTGGAATTCGGGCATCAGCGCAAGCTGACGCTGAAGGTGGCCGGAGACGGGGATATAGCCGTTTTCGGAGCGCTGCATACCGATGGTACCGCCAGTGTAGGCTACATAAATCGATTTCTTCTGCATGGTAGTGAGTTCTTGTTCTTCAAAAGAAAAAAATCCCCTCTTCGTGGGAAGAGGGGACGGTTTTTAACGGACGTTCGCGCAGGTCAGGCAAAACGCGTAACGACTCTGTGGATCGTTAAAGGCCGCAAGCTTATCGCTTTCCGCCTTCATCGCTTTCGCTGCCGTGGCGACCGGCGCAGGCAGGTAAGCCTGCATCGCCTCCGGCAGCATGGCGCGTACCGAGCCGGACATGCTGTCCATGACCATATCGAAGAACGACGGCTCGTCCTGGTAATACTCGATATGCCACTGCTTCAGCTTCGCCAGTTCGGCGGCTTTCTTCACCGCGTCATCGAAGTCACCCAGGCTGTCCACCAGTCCGTTGCTCTTCGCATCCTGACCGGTCCAGACGTGGCCCTGTGCAATCTGGTCGATCTGCTCAGGCGTCTTTTTACGAGAATTGGCGACCAGTGTGATAAAGCGTTTGTAGCCGTTTTCAATGCTGAGCTGCATCATCTCAGAGACTTCCGGCGGCAGGGATTTGGTCACCGAAACATCCGCCAGCGGAGAAGTCGCTACGCCGTCGGTATGCACGCCCAGATAATCCAGGCTGTTCTCTACGGTGTTGATCACCCCGAAGATGCCAATCGAGCCGGTCAGCGTGCTTGGGTTAGCCACGATGTAGTTGGCTGGCGTTGAGATCCAGTAACCTCCGGAGGCGGCCATTCCGCCCATTGAAACGACGACCGGCTTGCCGGCGGCGCGGGCCGCGGCCAGTTCAGCGCGGATCACCTCGGAGGCGCTGACGCTACCGCCAGGGCTGTTGACCCGCAGGACAATCGCCTTCACTTTCGGATCCAGGCGCGCATCGCGGATTTGTGACGCGGTCGTATCGCCGCCCACGTTCCCCGGCGTCTCCTGACCATCCATGATCGCACCGTTGGCAAAGACCACCGCGACGCTATCACCGCTCTCATTCGGTTTCTTCGTCGAGTAATCATACATGCTGATGGCGCTGTAATTTTTGTCCTCTTTGCTCCAGCCAAACTGTTTGCTCAGGGACTTTTCAATCTCGGCGCTGGTGCCCAGGGCATCAACCAGTTTGTTATCGAGCGCATATTTCGCGGTATCACCGTCAACCTTACGCAGGCCTTCCAGCACGCCCTGCGCGCCAGGGAACACCTGCTCCGGTGTAATCTGACGGTTCGCGGCAACGGTACCCAGATAGTTCTGCCACAGCTCACCAATCCAGCGGCTGTCCGCTTCGCGGGCGGCAGGGGACATATCGTCGCGGATAAACGGCTCTACGGCGGATTTGTACGTGCCGACGCGGAAGACGTGGGTGGTGACCTTCAGCTTATCGAGCAGCGATTTGTAGTACAGGCCGTTGGTGGCAAAGCCGTGCAGATCGACCGTACCCTGCGGGGAGAGCCAGATCTTATTGGCGAAGCTCGCCAGATAATATTGTCCCTGGCTGTAGCTGTCGCCCACGGCAATCACCGGCTTGCCGCTGTCGCGGAATTCGCGCAGCGCTTTACCGATGTACTGCATTGAAGGCTGATCGCCTCCGGCAAAATCTTTCAGATCCAGCACGATGCCGGTGATGTTGCGGTCATCTTTGGCCTGACGGATGGCATCGACGATATCAAACAGGGAATTTTCCTGCAGCCGATCTGATGTTGCGCCAAACAGCTGGCGACCAATCACGCTCAGGCGACTGCTGGTGGACGGCTTATCAACGATAACGCCGGTGATATCAAGTAACAGGGCCCCGCGAGTCGAATGCTGCGCCTGATTCGCGTTGCTGATGTGCATCCAGATACCCGCGCAAACCAGAACCAGCAGGATGAAGAAGATGTTCATCACCAGGTTGCGGACGAAGTTGAGCAGTCGCCACGTCCATTTAAAGAAACCGGCAATAATTCGCCAAAGGGTTCGCATGTATTCTCCCTAACCAGAAAATGACTGTTTCCGTCGCCACTGGACGGTAATGTTGGGTTATCGTAATGACCCAACCGCCACTTGTCAGCAGGAATCGCCTGCCAGGCTGTAACAAAATCTGCCGTCGTGTTAATTTTGTGAGTAAATTTCAAGAATGGAGTTAACCAATGGACGCACTCGAACTGCTTGTTAACCGCCGTAGCGCTTCCCGTCTGGCCGAACCTGCCCCTGCAGGCGAGCAGCTGGAGAACATTCTGCGTGCCGGCATGCGTGCCCCCGATCACGGTACGCTGCAGCCGTGGCGCTTCTTTGTGATTGAAGGCGAAGGCCGCGATCGCTTCAGCCAGCTGCTGGAGCAGGGCGCGGTGGCCGCCGGGCAGGATGAGAAGGGCATCGACAAGGCGCGCAATGCCCCGTTCCGTGCACCGATGATTATAGCTGTCGTGGCGAAATGTCAGGCCGACCATAAGGTCCCGGTTTGGGAGCAGGAAATGTCCGCGGGCTGTGCGGTAATGGCGATGCAAATGGCCGCCGTCGCGCAGGGCTTCAACGGTATCTGGCGCACCGGTCCGCTGACCGAAAGCCCGGCGGTGCGTGACGGTTTTGGCTGCGGTGAGCATGACAAAATTGTCGGCTTCCTCTATCTCGGTACCCCGCAGCTTAAAGCCTCCAGCACCATCAGCGTGCCGGACACCACGCCTTTCGTCAGCCGTTTCTGATAACCCACGCTAAACTGTCTGGATTCTGAGCATCTGCCGCAGAATTCAGACAGTCATACTTACCTCTTTATGGAATGAGCGCTACCATAGCGCGATTGAGATGACAGGAGACGTCCATGAGCGAGCAAACCATTCGTTTAACGCAGTACAGCCACGGAGCCGGTTGCGGTTGTAAAATTTCCCCGAAAGTGCTGGAGACCATCCTGCACAGTGAACAGGCGAAGTTTGTCGACCCGAACCTGCTTGTCGGCAATGAAACGCGCGACGATGCTGCAGTTTATGACTTAGGTAACGGCACCAGCATTATCAGTACCACCGACTTCTTTATGCCGATTGTCGACAATCCGTTCGATTTCGGGCGCATTGCGGCCACCAACGCCATCAGCGATATCTTTGCCATGGGCGGTAAGCCGATTATGGCGATCGCCATTCTGGGCTGGCCGATCAACACCATCCCGCCGGAAGTGGCCCGTGAAGTGATTGATGGCGGCCGTTTCGCCTGCCAGCAGGCGGGAATTGCGCTGGCCGGTGGTCACTCTATCGATGCGCCGGAGCCTATCTTCGGCCTGGCCGTCACAGGCGTGGTCCCGACCGAACGCGTGAAGCGCAACAGCACCGCGCAGGCGGGCTGCAAGCTGTTCCTCACCAAGCCGCTGGGCATTGGCGTGCTGACTACCGCCGAGAAGAAGTCCCTGCTGAAACCGGAGCACAAAGGGCTGGCAACGGAAGTCATGTGCCAGATGAACCTCGCCGGTGCGGCGTTTGCCAATATCGACGGCGTGAAGGCGATGACCGACGTCACCGGTTTTGGTCTGCTGGGGCACCTCTCCGAAGTGTGCCAGGGCGCGGGCGTGCAGGCGCAGGTCTGGTATCAGGACGTGCCGAAGCTGCCGGGCGTGGAGGAGTATATTGCTCAGGGCGCGGTCCCGGGCGGTACCCAGCGCAACTTCGCCAGCTACGGTCACCTGATGGGCGAAATGCCTGAGGAGTGGCGCAACCTGCTGTGCGATCCGCAAACCTCCGGCGGCCTGCTGCTGGCGGTGACGCCAGAATCTGAAGCCGAGGTCCAGGCCACGGCCGCCGAGTTCGGCATTACCCTGACGGCGATCGGCGAGCTGGTGACCGCGCGCGGTGGCCGACCGATGATTGAGATCCGTTAATTCGATGCGGTTGTTTATTGCCGAAAAGCCGAGCCTGGCCCGTGCCATTGCCGATGTGCTGCCTAAGCCGCATCGCAAAGGCGACGGCTTTATCGAATGCGGTAACGGGCAGGTGGTCACCTGGTGTATCGGTCACCTGCTTGAGCAGGCGCAGCCGGATGTCTATGACAGCCGCTACGCCCGCTGGAATTTAAACGATCTGCCCATCGTGCCTGAAAAATGGCGCCTGCAGCCCCGGCCTTCGGTCACCAAACAGCTCAACGTGATCAAGCGCTTCCTGTATGAAGCCAATGAAATCGTGCATGCGGGTGACCCGGACAGGGAAGGGCAACTGCTGGTGGATGAAGTGCTGGACTATCTTGAGCTGGCGCCGGAAAAGCGCCAGCAGGTGCAGCGCTGTCTGATTAACGACCTCAACCCGCAGGCGGTGGAGAGGGCCATTTCGCGCCTGCGCGCCAACAGCGAGTTTATTCCGCTGTGCGTCTCGGCTTTAGCCCGCGCCCGAGCCGACTGGCTGTACGGGATCAACATGACCCGCGCCTATACTATCCTCGGGCGCAACGCGGGCTATCAGGGCGTGCTCTCCGTGGGGCGCGTGCAGACGCCGGTGCTGGGGCTGGTCGTGCGTCGCGACGAAGAGATTGAGAACTTCGTCCCTAAAGATTTCTTTGAGGTAAAAGCGCATATCGTCACGCCTAAAGATGAGCGCTTTACCGCCGTCTGGCAGCCGAGCGATGCCTGCGAGTCGTATCAGGATGAAGAGGGGCGTTTGCTGCACCGTCCGCTGGCGGAGCATGTGGTTAACCGCATTACCGGACAGCCCGCTATCGTCACCAGCTATAACGATAAACGGGAATCAGAACCCGCGCCGCTGCCCTTTTCGCTGTCGGCCCTGCAGATTGAGGCCGCGAAGCGCTTTGGCCTCAGCGCGCAGAACGTGCTGGACATCTGCCAGAAGCTCTATGAAACCCATAAGCTCATCACCTATCCGCGTTCGGACAGCCGATATCTGCCGGAAGAGCATTTTGCTGGACGTCATTCGGTGATGAACGCCATTAGCGTGCACGCGCCGGATCTCCTGCCGCAGCCGGCGGTGAACCCGGACACCCATAACCGCTGCTGGGACGACAAAAAGGTGGACGCCCACCATGCGATTATCCCGACGGCGCGCGCCAGCAGCGTCAATCTGACCGACAACGAAGCGAAGGTCTATAACCTGATCGCCCGCCAGTACCTGATGCAGTTCTGCCCGGACGCGGTGTTCCGCAAATGCGTGATCGAACTGGAAATCGCGAAAGGGAAATTCATTGCTAAAGCCCGTTTCCTTGCAGAAGCAGGCTGGCGCACGCTGCTGGGGAACAAAGAACGCGATGAAGAGAATGACGGCACGCCGCTGCCCGTAGTCTCCAAAGACGATGAGCTGCTGTGTGAAAAAGGGGAAGTGGTGGAGCGGCAGACCCAGCCGCCGCGCCATTTCACCGATGCGACGCTGCTGTCGGCGATGACCGGGATCGCCCGGTTCGTGCAGGATAAAGATCTGAAGAAGATCCTGCGCGCCACCGACGGTCTGGGTACGGAAGCGACGCGAGCGGGGATCATCGAGCTGCTCTTTAAGCGCGGCTTCCTGGAGAAAAAGGGACGCTACATCCACTCAACGGAACCGGGCCGGGCGCTAATCCACTCTCTGCCGGAGCTGGCCGCCAGGCCGGACATGACCGCACACTGGGAATCGGTGCTAACGCAGATCAGCGAGAAGCAGTGCCGCTACCAGGACTTTATGCAGCCGCTGGTCGGGACGCTTTACCAGCTGATCGACCAGGCGCGCAGCACGCCGGTGAAAACGTTCAGAGGGATGGTTGCACCCGGTAGCGGCGCGAAGAAACCGTTTAAAAAGAAGAAGAGCGCGGCCTGATTCGCCCCGTTTTCTCCCTCTCCCTGTGGGAGAGGGCCGGTGTGAGGACACCCGGCCGCACGATATAAACCTTAAATCACACCCTGCCCAATCATCGCATCCGCCACCTTCACGAACCCGGCGATATTCGCGCCGTGCACGTAGTTGGTTTGCGACGCCTCGCCGCCGTACTCCACGCATGCGTGGTGGATATCCAGCATGATGTGGTGCAGACGCGCATCCACTTTTTCCGCCTTCCAGCCGAGACGCGCGGCGTTTTGCGCCATCTCGAGGCCGGAGGTTGCAACGCCGCCCGCGTTAGCGGCCTTGCCCGGTGCAAACAGTACGCCCGCTTCTAGGAACAGATCCGTCGCGTCGATGGTAGTCGGCATATTCGCCCCTTCGGCTACCGCCTTCACGCCATTGCTAATCAGCGTACGCGCGGCGTCCACGTCCAGCTCATTCTGGGTGGCGCACGGCAGGGCGATATCCACCGGCACGCCCCACGGCTGTTTCCCTTCCAGGTAGGTCAGGCCAAACTCCCGGGCGTAATCCGCCACGCGTCCATCGCGGCTGGCTTTAATTTCACACAGGCGCGCCAGCTTCTCTGCCGTGAAGCCCGCTTCATCCACCACCGTTCCGCTGGAGTCAGAGGCGGTGACCACGCGAGCGCCAAACTGCATCGCTTTTTCAATCGCGTACTGCGCCACGTTACCGGAGCCGGACACCGCGACGCGCATGCCTTCGAAGCTCAGGCCGTGACGCTTGAGCATGGCCTCGGTGAAGTAAACCAGGCCGTACCCGGTTGCTTCAGGGCGGATCAGGCTCCCGCCAAACGACAGCCCTTTGCCGGTAAAGACGCAGGCGCTGTTGTTAGAGAGCTTTTTCATCATCCCGGCCATAAAGCCCACTTCACGTCCGCCCACGCCGATATCACCGGCAGGAACGTCGGTGTCGGGACCAAGATGGCGATAGAGTTCTGTCATCAGCGCCTGGCAGAAACGCATCACTTCGCCTTCGCTTTTGCCTTTCGGGTCGAAATCGCTGCCGCCTTTCCCGCCGCCCATCGGCAGCGTGGTCAGCGCATTTTTAAAGGTCTGCTCGAAGCCGAGGAATTTCAGAATCGACAGGTTCACGGACGGATGGAAACGCATGCCGCCCTTAAACGGACCGATGGCCGAGTTAAACTGTACGCGCCACGCGCGGTTGACCTGCACCTGATTGCGATCGTCAACCCACGTCACGCGGAACTGGATCACGCGCTCTGGCTCGACAAGGCGTTCAAGCAGCGACATCTGGCGATAGCGCGGGTTTTGTTCAAGGAAGGGCCACAGGGTGGTCATCACTTCACGCACGGCCTGCGCGAACTCGCTCTGGTGCGGGTCGCGCTGCTGAACATGGGCAAGGAAACTTTCCAGAGAGCGTGTCTGATCCATAGATATAAGAACCTCTTATAATAATGTTTGTATATGACTTATGCGTTTTGTGTTGTTTTTTTGACTATACCACCCGTACTGCTTTGTCTGGCAAGCAGAAATTTAGGGCGAAAGGGAAATTAATGAGAGGGCGGGAGTCATAACTAAAAGCGATGACGAGATATATTAAAGGTTCCGCGCCGGTTTACCGTTATAGTCATTATCAAGGGAACAACAGGAAGATGTGTCTATGAACCGTTATATACTCACCGCGTTATGTGCGATCTTTACCGCAGCCGCGCAGGCTGACCGCATTCGCCCGGATGTGGAAGTGAATGTGCCGCCGGAAGTGTTTAGCTCCAGCGGCCAGAATCAAACGGTGCAACCCTGTAATCAGTGTTGTATCTATCAGAATCAGAACTACTCGGAAGGGGCCGTGGTGAAGGCGGAAGGCGTGCTATTGCAGTGCCAGCGCGACGAGCGCGCCATCAGCACGAACCCGCTGGTCTGGCGTCGCGTAAAACAATAAACGCTTCCAGCAGCGGAATATCCGCGGGGGCTAAGGCGTAGCCAAACGCCTCTTCCGGCGTACACCACGCCAGCGCGCTGTGGTAGTGCGCCGTGAGCTCGCCGCTAAACGCAGGAACGTGCCATGCGTGCAGGTTGATTAACCGCTGTGAGACTTCGCGCTGGTGGCTGGCCACGTACTGCGCAGGCAGCGCATCAATACCTAACTCTTCACGCAGCTCGCGGATAAGCGCCTCGGGCTGGGTTTCACCCGCCTCGACTTTGCCGCCTGCAAATTCCCACATGCCCGGCTGGTCGGCGTGGGCAGGGCGCTGCGCCAGTAAAATTTTGTCGTCTTTTTCGATGATGGCGGCAACGACATCGAGTGTTTTCAGCATGGTCGTCAATAATTGATGGCAAAAAAAGACATATTATCG
Organism: Enterobacter sp. 3U4; assembly: GCF_057224565.1. Classification (NCBI taxonomy): domain Bacteria; kingdom Pseudomonadati; phylum Pseudomonadota; class Gammaproteobacteria; order Enterobacterales; family Enterobacteriaceae; genus Enterobacter; species Enterobacter sp. 3U4. The sequence goes on along the minus strand of NZ_CP136665.1, from coordinate 2,074,605 downwards.
TGCCCTTTCTCAGAGTCCAGCTATCAGGAGAATCAGGTGAAAGAGACTACCGCCTGGGTTGCCCCTATCGAATCCCTTCCCGCCAGCCTTAAACCGATTGCCGTCATGCAGAAAAAGCACTTTGGCGCCGTGCTGAATCCCACGCGCTGGTGGGGGCGCATGCCGCGTCTGTTCTGGCTGGTGGCGCTGTTCGTCGGTTTTCTGGAGCGTCGTCGCGCGCGCCTGACGCCCGTGCTTCGTTCGCTGCTCATGACGCGGGTGTCCCAGCTCTGCCACTGCGCTTTCTGTATTGATGCCAACAGCCTGCGGCTGGCCGAGCGCTGCGGGGCGCTGGATAAGGTGCAGGCCGTGAGCGACTGGCAGAATTCCACTTTGTTCACCGAGCAGGAGCGCGCGGCGCTGGCCTACGCCGAGGCGGTGACCGCCACGCCGCCCCGGACGGATGAGGCCATCAGAACGGCGCTGAAGCGCCACTTTACGGATGACGCCATCACCGAGATGACGGCGCTTATTGCCTTTCAGAATCTCTCTGCCCGCTTTAACGCCGCGCTGGATATTCCGGCGCAGGGGCTGTGCGCCACCTTTAACGAGACGCCTCATGCTTGATCGCCACCTCCATCCACGAATAAAACCCGTCCTGAATCGTCTGGTCTCCGTGCTGGACCGACCGGGGATAACGCCCGACGGATTAACCCTGACCGGGTTTGCCATCGGCGTGCTGGCGCTGCCGTTTCTGGCTCTCGGCTGGTATCCGGCGGCGCTGGTCGCCATCGTGCTGAACCGACTGCTGGACGGTCTGGACGGGGCGCTGGCGCGCCGCAGAGGGCTGACCGATGCGGGGGGATTTCTCGATATTGCGCTCGACTTTCTGTTCTACGCCCTGGTGCCGTTTGGCTTTGCGCTGGCAGCACCCGTTGAGAATGCGCTGGCGGCCGCCTGGCTGCTGTTTGCGTTTATCGGGACCGGCAGCAGTTTTCTGGCGTTTGCGGCGCTGGCCGCGAAGCACGACATCGACAACCCCGGCTATGCGCACAAGTCGTTTTATTACATCGGCGGGTTAACGGAAGGGACGGAGACCATCGCGCTGTTTGTGCTGTGCTGCCTCTTCCCGGCGCACTTTACGCTTTTCGCGTGGGTATTCGGCGCGCTGTGCTGGCTGACCACCACAACGCGCGTCTGGAGCGGCTACGTGACGCTTAAGTCACTCAACCCTTAGAGAGCGCTTTCTGGCCCGCGCTCACCGGTCGTTACCGGGTTCTGCGGATGACTGCTCCATTCGTACCAGCCGCCGTCATAGACGGCGATATTCTTCCAGCCCATCGCCCGGGCGTACATAAAGGTTTCGGACGCCCGCCAGCCGGTGCCGCAGTAAAACGCGACGTGCTGTTCCGGCAGAATATTCCAGCGGTTCCACTGGGCGGCGATGTCGTCAGCGCTGCGCATGGTGCCATCCGGGTTATGGAAATCCTCCATGTGGGTAGCATCGCTGCCCGCGTGGCCCCAGCGGGCACCGGCAATTTCACCTTTTGGCTTGATGTAGCTGTAGCCGCTGGTTTTGCCGATAAACTCCGGCCACGAGCGAATGCTAACCAGGGAGGCATCCTGACGGTGCAGCATGCCGCGCGCCTGTTCCATATCCATCATTAGCTGCGGCTGGCCGGGGATCGGCGCGCCAAAATCGGGGGCTGGCGTCACTTTGCCGGGCGTGCCGCGCTCAACCGGCAGGCCAGCATCCGACCACGCCTTCCAGCCGCCGTCGAGGATACGCAAATCCTTCACCCCCGCATACAGCATAATCTGCGCCACGCGCGCGGCGGCGTAGACGTCGCGGCCATACAAGATGACGGTGGTGTCGTGACGGATCCCGTGCTTCGCCAGCATCGCTTTCAGCTTGTCGTCGGAGACTTTATTCCACAGCGGCTCGCTTTCCACCTCGTTGGTGTCGATATAGCCCGCGCCGGGAATGTGGTTCAGCAGGTAAAACTTCGGTGCGCCCCAGGCGGCTTCAATCACTTTCCAGTCGCCCGACGGCGCGGCGGTCACGGGTTTACCCTGCTGGAGCCGGTGGATCCACTGCGGGTAAACCAGCTGTTCAAAATGGGGCAGGCGCTGAAGGCGGTCGGGCGTCTGCAGGGCGTCGCTGAGCAGCGAAACGTGGCGGTATCCGGCTTTCTCCAGGCGGGCTTTCACCGCCCGGTTATCGTTCTCGTCGCCGTACAGGGCGATGGCCGTTGCAGGCATAAGCTGATGCCGTTTTGCCCAGCCCGCAATCTGCTCATCGCTCATAGCGCTAAGCCACGCGGCAGCAAGGTTGAGTGCGGCGGGTTCATGCCCGGAGGGGCCGCTGAGCGTCTGCGGCCAGCCGTTATAGAAGGCGCTGGCGCGGGTGTCGACAGGCGTGCCGTGCTGTGCCTGAAGCTGAGACAGCGTGATGGCGTTGGGCATATCAGCCGCCAGCGAGGAAAAGGAAGCGAGGCCACAGAGCAGGGCCAGCGCGGTCAGTTGAGAAACACGTTTCATCGAATAACCTGACGTCAGTAAAAGAGGGGGGCATTGTCGTCTCTCCCGAATCGGAAAACATTGCGTTAGCACATTATTGCCAGCGAGAAATCTCAATCAGCTCGCCGCCGGGCGGAATATCGTCCTCATCGTGCGTGACCAGCACCACCGGGATATTGCGCGCGCGGACGGCGTCAAACACCCATGCCCGAAATGAGGCCCGCAACGCTTTATCGAGGCGGCTGAACGGTTCATCCAGCAGCAGCGCCTGCGGCTCCGCGAGCAGGGCCCGCAGCAGGCTGACCCGGGCGCGCTCCCCGCCGGAAAGGGTGGCCGGATCGCTGGCGTAATGATCGCTCAGCCCGGCGGAATCCAGCGCCTGCTCGACCGCTTCCCGCCGCGCCCGCCCGGCGATCCGCTCGGGCAGCGCCAGCAGCAAATTTTGCCCGACGCTGAACTGATCGAACAGCAGCGCGTCCTGAAAGAGAATGCCCAGCCCGCGGGACTCCACGGGCAGACCGTCGCAGCGACGCGCGCCTAGCCACAGTTCGCCCCGCGCCTGGAAATCGTCTGACAGCGCGCCGACCATCCAGGCAAAAAGGGTCGATTTGCCGCTCCCGGACGGCCCCATCAGGGTGACGATCTCCCCGCGGGGTACGCAAAAACTGACCTCGCGGAAAAGCGGTTCGATGGTGAGATTTTTTACCTTCAGCATTAACGTAATCCTTGTCGGTAGCGGCCCACGAGCCGGGATAGCAGGGCGGCAACACCAAACACCGTGCCCGTGACCAGCAGTAATCCCAGCGCCCGGTTAGCGAGAATCGGGATGCTGCCCCCGCTGCTGAGCGCGACGGTTTCGGTCGTCAGCGTGGCGAAACGCCCCGCGCCCAGCCACAGCGTCGGCATATATTGCGCCATGCTGACGGAAAAGCCGGTGGCAAAGGCCAGCATCGCAGGGCGCACCAGCAGGGGACATTTCAGCAGTAAGAATATTTTTCCCCGTCGCCAGCCGAGGGTTCTGGCGGTGAGGATGAGCCGGGGATCGATCCGCCGCCAGGCGGGTTGCAGCACCAGCAGCGTCCACGGCAATACCCAGAGGAGGTGGCTCCAGAGCACGGCGGCGTAGCGCCCGTCGATGCCCAGGTGCAACGCAATCGCATACTGGCCGGTGACGAGCGGGAGGGCCGGAAGGGCGAGCGGTGACCACACCCACAGCGCGCCGCGCTGCGGACCCCATTCCAGCCAGAGTAAGCCGACGACCAGGGCAATCAGGGCTGAAAGCAGACCGAATGACAGGCTGGTTCCCACCGGGCCAACGTCATCCCGCTGCGCCAGCATCAGCAGCACCGCGGCGCACAGCACGCCGCACGCGGGCAGAAAGCCGCTCAGTGCTCGCTCAGGCAGAACGCGCTGAGCCCGGGGACGCGTTCCGGTGAAATCCGCAAACCTGCGAACCCATGCCTTCCAGAGACCGTATCCCAGGGCGGCCAGCGCGGCCAGCAGCAGAAGGAGAAGCAGGCACAGCAGCGTCCCTTTTGCCTGCTGCTGCGCGTCGCCCTGGCTCAGCCACTGCCATGCCAGCACGGCCAGGGTAGGCGGGTTGCCGGGCCCGAGAACGATCGCCACGTCCACGACCGACAGCGACCACGCCAGCACCGCCAGCATCACCGCCCCGAGAACGGGCGCGATAGCCGGAAGGATCAGCCAGCTGAGCGTCTGAAAACGGCCGTAGCCGAACGTCTGCAGGACGATTTTCTGCTGCGCGAGCCGTTTTTCCGGCAGCACGGCGTAAATCGCCCACAGGACAAACGCGCTCTCTTTGACCGCGAGCGTCAGCCCCAGCCCGACGCCGTAGCGGTCAAACGGCGGCGAACAGACGGTGCAGACCTGATAAAACAGACCGCCCTCGGCAAACAGCAGTAACGCGCCGGTGGCGAACGCCACATGGGGGATCGCCAGCAGCCACGGCAGGCGGGTCGTGAGACGTCGCCAGCGCTTACCGGGCCACAGAAGGCTGACGAGGAAAAGGGCAATCAGCAACGCCCCGAGCGTAGCGATGAGCGTTGAGACCAGCGTGGCAATAGTTGCCTGCGGCAGCTGCGGATCGTTCAGCAGCTGCTGCCAGTTTGCCATCGAAAACGCCGGTGCGAACAGCATGACGCCTGCGGGCAGGATTGGCAGATATATCACCGCCATCGCCAGCCAGACAAGCCCGCTCAGCGGGTGCCGTAACGACGCAGCCATTCCTGCTCCAGCGCGTTCACCCAGGCGGACTGCGGCTCTGCAAGCACCTTCGGCAGCCCCTGCGGCGAGTGGGCGAGCAGCTGTTTGGCTTCACCTTCGGGCAGCGTTTTGGCATCCAGCACGCTTGGATCGCCCCAGATGGCCGGCTCGGCCTTGCGGATCTGCGCCTGGGGTGAAAGCAGGAAATTAGCGACCACTTTCGCCCCCGCGCTCGCGCTGGCGTTGGCCGGAATCGCCACAAAATGGACGTTGCCGAGCATACCTCTCTGGAAACCAAAGCTGTAGCTGTCGGCGGGCAGTTCTCCACGGGCGACTTTTTGCTGCGCATGGGCCGGGTTAAAGGTCAGCGACAGGCTCAGGCTGCCGCTTGCAAGCAGGGCATCCATCCGTGCAGGAGAAGGGGGGAAATCTTTCCCTTCGCGCCACAGCAGCGGGTGGAGTTTGTCCAGATAATCCCACAGCGGGGCCGTCACCTCGGCAAAGGTGCTATCGGGGGCCTTTTGCAGCGCGTCCGGGTGAGCGGTCAGCGTCAGCAGCAGCTGCTCAAGAAATGCCGTGCCGGTAAAATCGGGCGGGCGAGGATAGCTGATCTTGCCCGGGTGCTGCTGCGCATAAGCCAGCAGCGCCTGAGGATCATCCGGTGGCGTCGGCATGCTGGCCTTGCGGGCGATAAAGGTCAGCTGCGCGCCGCCCCACGGCGATTCCGCCCCGTCTGTGGGAATCGCAAAATCTTCCGTGACGGGTTTACGGGTATCAACATAGCGCCAGTTGGGTAACGTCTGCGCCCATCCTGTTTGCAGCAGATTCGCTTCTTTTAACGTGCGGAAGTTCTCGCCGTTAACCCACAGCAGGTCGACGGAGCCGTTGGTCTTACGCCCCGCGGCGGCTTCGGTCTGGATACGTTTTACCGCATCGGCGGCATCCGCCAGCGGGACGATTTTGAGGGTAATGGCATAGTGCGTTTGCATCTCACCGCTGACCCACTCAAGGTAGCGGTTGACCGCCGGGTCGCCGCCCCAGGCGTTAAACCAGACGGTCTGGCCTTTGGCCTGTTGCTGAATGGCCTGCCAGCCGTCGGCGGCATACAGAGGGGCTGCCAGCAGCAGCCCGGTCAGAAACGTGCAAAAACGCACACGGCGCATAATGCCTCACTTTTTAGCAGACGGGAGATAACGGGAAAACAGCCGGCGGGAGACCAGCGGTAATAACCCCAGTAGTGTAAAGGCGAATATCATGCCCGGCGACAAAATATCGCGCAGCGAGGCCACTTTTCCCAGCTCGCGTCCGGCGTTCAGAAAGACAACCGTCGCGGGCAGCATGGCGACCTGGCTGACCCACCAGTAGCGAAATACCCCAATGCGGGTCAGCCCCATCAGCAAATTCACCAGGAAAAACGGGAACAGCGGCATCAGGCGCAGGGCAAAAAGATAATTCGCGCCGTCGCGCGCCATGCCGGTATTCACAGTATCCATCTGCCGGGCAAACCGCCGTTGCAGCCAGTCGCGCAAAAGATAGCGGCTGGCGAGCATGGCCAGCGTAGCCCCGAGCGTGGAGGCAAAGGAGACCAGCACGGTACCTTCCCACAGGCTAAACAATGCCCCAGCCAGCAGGGTGAGGATCGCCGCGCCGGGTATCGACAGGGCGGAGACCGCCACATAGATCGCAAAGAAGATCAGCGCGCTGCGCAGCGGCGCCTGGTCGACATGGGCGAGTAACGCCTGCTGGTGGGGTTTAATCCCTTCCAGGGAGAGGGTTCCCGGGGGAAGCATGACAAACGTCAGAATAAATGCGCCCAGAAGGGCGCACAGGAAGAGTGTTTTTGGAATGTTCACGCGTCATTACAGCTTGAATTTAGCCCACACCGGCGCGTGGTCAGACGGTTTTTCCATGCTGCGGATCTCGTAGTCGATCCCGGTTTCGATGCAGCGCTCGGCCAGCGGTGAACTGGCGAGCAGAAGATCGATACGCAGGCCGCGGTTGTCGTCAAAGCCTTTGGAGCGGTAGTCAAACCAGGAGAAGCGATCCTGCGTGTCCGGGTTGGCGTTGCGGAACGTATCCACCAGGCCCCAGTCCAGCAGGCGCTGCATCCACTCGCGCTCTTCCGGCAGGAAAGAGCATTTGCCGGTGCGCAGCCAGCGTTTGCGGCTGTCTTCACCGATGCCAATATCCAGATCGGTCGGGCTGATGTTCACATCACCCATGATCAGCACCGGATTGTCTTTATTCAGTTCGGTGGTCAGATAGTCCTGCAGATCCTGATAAAACTTGGCTTTAGCCGGGAATTTGGTCGGATGGTCGCGGCTTTCGCCCTGGGGAAAGTAACCATTAATCACGGTGATGTTACCCAGAGGGGAAGGCAGCTCCGCCATGATGATGCGGCGCTGTGCTTCTTCGTCATCGCCGGGAAAACCACGGCGGACGGAAACTGGCGTCTCTTTGGTCAACAGCGCAACGCCGTAATGGCCTTTCTGTCCATGATAAAAGACGTTGTAGCCGAGTTTCGCCACCTCTTCGAGGGGGAACATGTCGTCGTGAACCTTTGTCTCCTGCAGGCCGATCACATCTGGCTGATGTTGCTCAACGATAGCTTCAAGCTGATGGGGGCGGGCACGCAGGCCGTTGATATTAAAAGAGACAAATTTCATAGTCGCTGCCAGTGCAAGGTGAATAGTGCAAGGATGGTAGCAGAATTTGCGTCAACTGTTACCGGCTTCGACCAATAACTGCAACAGATAATGCCGGTGGTGCAATATTTGCACCATTCTGACGCGCCTCGCCCCCAAACAGGGCATAAATGGCCGATAAATTTCGCGAGCGATCACAATTCCAGAATTATATTTGGCCTGTGCATACTCTTTCTGATTTTCATGCGGCAAAGCGCCGCTTGTCGTAAAAATATTCACTTTTTATGCATTAACAGTGAATAACTCCATATTGTAACTCATTGATATTCTGTTACCTCAACCCGTTTATGCATTTTTATCGCTGGCTGGCACGAAGGCTGCAATCTACATTCACAGTGCAAACACTCAATTATTTAACATTCAAATAACCTTTTATTTACCGGATGAGGTCGCTATGTCTCTGTCAATTACGCGTGAAAATTTCGATGAATGGATGATGCCGGTTTACGCTCCGGCGGCTTTTATTCCGGTTCGTGGGGAAGGCTCGCGCCTGTGGGATCAGCAGGGTAAAGAGTATATCGACTTTGCAGGTGGGATTGCGGTGAACGCGCTGGGTCATGCGCACCCGGCGCTGCGTCAGGCGCTGAACGATCAGGCGGCGAAGTTCTGGCATACCGGCAACGGCTTTACCAACGAGCCCGCGCTGCGCCTGGCAAAAAAACTGATCGACGCGACGTTTGCGGAGAAGGTCTTTTTCTGTAACTCGGGGGCGGAAGCCAACGAGGCGGCGCTGAAGCTGGCGCGCAAATATGCGCACGATAAATTCGGTACCCACAAGAGCGGCATCGTGGCGTTTAAAAATGCCTTCCACGGACGCACGCTCTTTACCGTCAGCGCGGGCGGGCAGCCTTCCTACTCGCAGGATTTCGCACCGCTGCCGCCGGATATTCGCCACGGCGTCTATAACGATCTGCAGTCCGCCAGCGAGCTAATTAACGACACCACCTGCGCAGTGATCGTCGAGCCGATGCAGGGCGAGGGTGGCGTGCTTCCGGCGCAAAAAGCCTTCCTGCAGGGGCTGCGCGAGCTGTGCGATCGTCACGACGCGGTCCTGATTTTCGACGAAGTGCAGACCGGCGTGGGCCGCACCGGCGAGCTGTATGCCTACATGCACTATGGCGTGACGCCGGACGTGCTGTCGACCGCCAAAGCGCTGGGCGGCGGCTTCCCGATTGGCGCGACGCTGACCACCGATAAATTTGCCAGCGTGATGACCGTGGGCACCCACGGCACCACCTACGGCGGCAACCCGCTGGCCACCGCCGTTGCCGGACAGGTTCTCGACATCATTAACACCCCTGAGGTGCTGAAGGGCGTTAAGCAGCGCCACGACTGGTTTGTTGAGCGTCTGAACGCCATCAACAGCAAAACGGGGCTGTTTAAAGAAATTCGCGGTCTGGGGCTGTTAATCGGCTGCGAGCTCACCGCTGAGTTTGCCGGAAAAGCTAAACTTATTTCACAGGAAGCGGCAAAAGTGGGCGTGATGGTGCTGATTGCCGGTGCCAACGTGGTGCGTTTTGCGCCTGCGCTGATCGTCAGCGAAGAAGAAGTGCAAACCGGTCTGGACCGCTTTGCGCTGGCGTGTGAAAAGGTGAAATCCGGGGTGTCATCATGATGGTCATCCGTCCCGTTGAGCGCGGCGATCTCGCCGGGCTCATGCAGCTTGCCGGTAAGACGGGAGGCGGGCTGACCTCGCTTCCTGCCGATGAAAAAACGCTGTCGGCGCGCATCGAGCGCGCCCTGCAAACCTGGCAGGGGACGTTGCCAAAAAGCGAACAGGGGTATGTGTTCGTGCTGGAAGACACCGACACGGGAACCGTGGCCGGGATCTGCGCCATTGAAGTGGCCGTCGGGCTGAACGACCCGTGGTACAACTACCGCGTTGGCACCATGGTTCACGCCTCGAAGGAGCTGAACGTCTATAACGCGCTGCCCACGCTGTTTCTCTGCAATGACCACACGGGCGCCAGCGAGCTCTGCACGCTGTTCCTCGATCCGGCGTGGCGCAAAGAGGGCAACGGCTATCTGCTTTCCAAATCGCGCTTTATGTTTATGGCCGCCTTCCGCGATCGCTTTAACGAAAAAGTGGTTGCGGAGATGCGCGGCGTGATCGACGACACCGGCTACTCGCCGTTCTGGGAGAGCCTGGGCGAGCGCTTCTTCTCGATGGAGTTCAGCCGGGCGGACTATCTCTGCGGCACCGGCCAGAAAGCCTTTATTGCCGAACTGATGCCGAAGCATCCTATCTATACCCATTTCCTCAGCCCGGAAGCGCAGGCGGTGATCGGCGAAGTGCATCCGCAAACCGCGCCTGCCCGCGCGGTGCTGGAGAAAGAGGGGTTCCGCTACCGCAACTATGTCGACATATTTGACGGCGGGCCTACGCTTGAGTGCGATATCGACCGCGTGCGCGCAATCCGTAAGAGCCGTCTGGTTGAAGTCTCTGAAGGCCAGCCCGCGCCGGGCGACTGGCCCGCCTGTCTGGTGTCGAACGAAAATTACGCCAACTTCCGCGCCATGCTGGTGCGGACCAACCCGAAATGTGAACGTCTGGTGCTGACGGCTGCAGAACTGGATGCCCTGAAGTGTAACGCCGGCGATACGGTTCGCCTGGTGCGTCTCTGCCCTGAGGAGAAAACAGCATGACATTATGGATTAACGGTGACTGGGTCACGGGCGAAGGCGAACAGCGCGTAAAGACCAATCCGGTTGGAAAAGAGGCGCTCTGGAAGGGGCATGACGCCAGCGTTGCGCAGGTGGAACAAGCCTGCCATGCCGCTCGCCGCGCGTTTCCGGCGTGGGCAAAACAGCCTTTCGCCGCGCGCCAGGAGATTGTTGAAAAGTTTGCCGGGCTGCTGGAGGCAAACAAGGCCGAGCTGACGCGCATCATCGCGTCAGAAACCAGTAAACCGCGCTGGGAAGCGGCAACCGAAGTGACGGCGATGATCAACAAAATCGCCATTTCGATCAAGGCATACCACACCCGCACCGGCGAACAGCACACCGACATGCCGGACGGCGCGGCCACGCTGCGCCACCGTCCGCACGGCGTGCTGGCGGTGTTTGGGCCGTACAACTTCCCGGGGCATCTGCCGAATGGCCACATTGTGCCCGCGCTGCTGGCGGGCAATACCGTCATCTTTAAACCGAGCGAGCTCACGCCATTCACCGGCGAAGCGGTGGTTAAGCTGTGGGAACAGGCTGGCCTGCCGCCGGGCGTGCTGAACCTGGTGCAGGGCGGACGTGAAACCGGTCAGGCGCTGAGCGCGCTGAGCGATATCGACGGCCTGCTGTTTACCGGCAGCGCCGGGACGGGCTATCAGCTGCACCGCCAGCTGGCGGGGCAGCCGGAAAAAATTCTGGCGCTGGAGATGGGGGGCAACAACCCGCTGATTGTGGAAGACCCGGATGATATTGACGCCGCGGTGCACCTGACGATTCAGTCCGCCTTTATTACCGCCGGACAGCGCTGCACCTGTGCCCGCCGTCTGCTGGTCAAGCGCGGCGCGCAGGGCGATGCCTTCCTGAAGCGTCTGGTAGAGGTGAGCGCGCGTCTGGTGCCTGCCGCGTGGGATGCCGATCCGCAGCCGTTTATCGGCGGGCTGATTTCCGAACAGGCCGCGCTGAACGTACTGAAGGCCTGGCAGGACCACGTCGCGCGCGGCGCGAAAACCCTGCTCGAGCCGAAGCAGGTTCAGCCGGGCACCTCGCTGCTGACGCCGGGCATCGTTGAAATGAGCGGCGCGAGCAACGTGCCGGATGAAGAGGTCTTTGGCCCGCTGCTGTGCGTGTGGCGCTATGACGATTTCGATGCGGCGATTGCGATGGCGAATAACACCCGCTACGGCCTGTCGAGCGGGCTGATTTCGCCTCATCGCGAGAAGTTCGATCGGCTGCTGCTGGAAGCGCGCGCCGGGATTGTGAACTGGAATAAACCGCTGACCGGGGCCGCGAGCACCGCGCCGTTCGGCGGCGTGGGCGCGTCGGGCAACCATCGCGCCAGCGCGTGGTATGCCGCCGATTACTGCGCGTGGCCGATGGCGAGCCTGGAAACCCCGGCGCTGACGCTGCCGGAGACGCTTAATCCGGGGCTGGATTTTACCGGAGGGGATCGTCATGAAAGCGCGTGAAGTTAACTTTGACGGGCTGGTGGGGCTGACGCACCACTATGCCGGTCTCTCTTTTGGTAATGAAGCCTCGACGAAGCACCGTTTTCAGGTCTCGAACCCGAAGCTGGCGGCGAAGCAGGGGCTTTTGAAGATGAAAGCGCTGGCGGATGCCGGTTTCCCGCAGGCGGTGATCCCGCCGCAGGAGCGTCCGAACGTAGCGGTATTACGTCAACTCGGTTACACCGGCACCGATGAGCAGGTGGTCGAAAAAGCGGGTACGCAGACGCCGCACCTGCTCTCCGCGGCAAGCTCGGCCTCTTCGATGTGGGTCGCCAACGCGGCAACCGTCGCGCCGTCCGCCGACACGCTGGATGGCAAAGTCCATCTGACGGTGGCGAACCTGAATAACAAATTCCACCGCGCCACCGAAGCGGAAACCACCGAGCGCGTGCTTCGCGCCATTTTCAACCAGGACGCCCGTTTTGCGGTGCATCAGGCCCTGCCGCAGGTGGCGATGTTTGGCGACGAAGGCGCGGCCAACCATAACCGCCTGGGGGGCGATTATGGCGACCCGGGCCTGCAGCTGTTTATCTACGGGCGAGAAGAGGGGGGCCACGCCGCGCCAACCCGCTATCCTGCGCGTCAGACGCTGGCGGCCAGCCAGGCGGTTGCCCGCCTGAACCAGGTCAATCCTTCCCAGGTGATTTTTGCCCAGCAAAACCCGCATGTGATCGACCAGGGCGTGTTCCACAACGACGTGATTGCCGTTTCCAACCGCCAGGTGCTGTTCTGCCACGAGCAGGCGTTTGCCCATCAGGAGAAGCTGCTCGCCACGCTGCATGAACGCGTGCGCGGCTTCACGCCAATTCAGGTGCCAACGGAGGCGGTGAGTGTGCAGGATGCGGTCGAAACGTATCTGTTCAATAGCCAGCTGCTGAGCCGCGATGACGGCAGCATGATGCTGGTTCTGCCGCAGGAGTCCCGGGATCATCAGGGCGTGTGGCGCTACCTGACCGAGCTGGTGAAGGCCGATAACCCGATTGACGAACTGCGCGTGTTTGACCTGCGCGAAAGCATGGCCAACGGCGGCGGTCCCGCCTGTTTGCGTCTGCGCGTGGTCTTGACCCAGGACGAAATGCAGGCGGTGAACCCGGCGGTCATGATGAACGATACGCTCTTTACGCGGCTGAATGAATGGGTCGATCGCTACTATCGCGATCGTCTGACGCAGGCGGATCTGGTTGACCCTCAGCTTCTGCGTGAAGGACGCGAGGCGCTGGACGCGTTATCGACAATCCTGCAGCTGGGATCGGTTTATCCGTTCCAGCGCTAAAGGAGTGGATATGGAAAATTTACTGGCGCTGACCCTGGCCGATGAAACGCCGGAACAGAAAGAGGGGGATGGCCCCTCATTTCGCTGGCGGTGGCTGGGGCGCGGGGTGCTTGAGCTGACGCCGACAGCAAAGAGCGATCTCTCGCTGCTACTTTCAACGGGCATTCACGGGAATGAAACCGCACCCGTTGAGATTGTCGATCTGCTGCTGCGTGCGCTGTACCGCAATGAGATCGCCCTGAAGTGCCGCGTGCTGGTGGTGCTCGGCAATCCCCCTGCGCTGGCGCAAAACAAACGGTATCTGGTGAGCGACATTAACCGCATGTTCGGCGGCCGCTGGTCGCAGTTTCCGCAGAGTGACGAAACGGCGCGGGCAGCGTGGCTGGAGAAAGTGGTGACCGCGTTTTTTGCCGCTGCGGGACCGGCGCGCTGGCATCTGGATCTGCATACGGCCATCCGCGCGTCCTACCATGTCCGCTTCGGCGTTCTGCCGCAGCGCAATCAGCCGTGGGAGGAAGATTTCCTGAGCTGGCTGGGTGACGCCGGGCTGGAGGCGCTGGTGTTTCACCAGTCGCCGGGCGGAACCTTTACGCACTTTACCTGTGAGCACTTTGGTGCGTTGTCCTGTACGCTGGAGCTGGGGAAAGCGCTGCCGTTTGGGCAAAACGATTTATCCCGCTTTGCACCCACTCATCTCGCCCTGCGGGCGCTGCTGGGCGGGTCGGCTCCCGAGCCTGCGCATCAGCCCGTCGAGCGGTATCGGGTCGTACAGCAAATCACGCGCCGCAGCGATGCCTTCCTGCTCCATATGGCCGCGCATACCCTGAATTTCACCCCGTTCCGCAAAGGGGCGCTGCTGGCCGAGGATGGTGAGGAGCGTTACGAGGTGCAGAAATCCACCGAGTATGTTTTATTCCCTAACCCCACGGTCGCGTTTGGCCTGCGGGCCGGTCTGATGCTGGAAAAAATATCCTGAACCTTTCCCCTCTCTTCATACGGGAGGGGAAGTCAAATACCTTTTCTTAACGATTAAAGCACCTGCACCTGTTTTGCAGAATATTCCTGGTGAATTGCTTTATTATTGTTCTTCACTCCGTTATACTTTTTCTAAATCGCTTTAAAATCATCACATTGAATATTTTTCGTTGCAACTCTCCACGCTTTATCCTTATTTCCTCCACATTTGGCGAAAATTTGTTTTTTACACTTTCATTGTTTTACCGTTGCTCTGACTAATTGACGATAAACCCCGTAAAGTTAATCTCGTCAACACGGCATAGCGCCGAAGAATAACTGAAAGAAAGGAAATAAATTATGCGTAAGTTTACTGCACTGTTTGTTGCTTCTACCCTGGCTCTGGGCGCTACCAGCATGGCGTTCGCCGCAGATACTGCGACCACTACGACTGCCGCGCCTGCTGAAGGCAAAATGATGATGCATCATAAAGGTCCGGGTATGCACAACGAGATGATGATGTTTAAGGATCTCAACCTGACGGATGCGCAGAAGCAGCAGATCCGCGATATCCGTAAAGGCGAACGCGACCAGATGAAACGTCCTCCGCTTGAAGAGCGTCGTGCGATGCATGACATCATCGCCAGCGACAGCTTCGATAAGGCGAAAGCCGAAGCGCAGATCGACAAAATGGCCGAGCAGCACAAAGCCCGCATGCTGGCTCACATGGAAACCCAGAACAAGATCTACAACATTCTGACCCCGGAACAGAAAAAGCAATTTAATGCGAATTTTGAGAAGCGTCTGACAGAACGTCCGGCGATGGAAGGTAAAATGCCAGCACCAACCGAATAATCGGTTCACACTCTTAAGACCGCCGGGATCCTGTCCACAAAAGCGCAAACGCTGTGGACAGGACCGGCGGTTTTTCTTTCCTGCCCTCTTGTCTGCCGCCGCCAGCGCGGTATGCTCCTGTAGTCGCATCAGAGAATGTTTGTAGAGTCATGGCGTTAGCATTTTTATTAACGTTGCGCTAAGGCCTGCTCGCTCTGCTGCCGATACTGTGTCTGTGAATACCTAACGATAACAAACAAGACAGCAACGATAGCGATATCCTTGCCCTGGCACGGGTTGTGCCATTCAGGAGTGGTGATGGAGTTCTTTGATATCCGTAAGATGCCGGTCAGCCTGTGGCGCAATGGTGCGGGCGAAACGCGTGAGATTTGCTGTTTCCCTCCCGCAACGCGTGATTTTCACTGGCGTGCCAGTATCGCGACTATCGCCAGCAACGGCGAATTCTCCTCTTTCCCCGGCGTCGATCGGGTGATTACCTTGCTGGAAGGAGGGGAGGTGACGCTGGATGCCGGTCAGGCGTTCATCCATACCCTAAAGCACCATCAGCCCTACAGTTTTGCCGGCGATTTACCGGTGAAAGCGCTGCTGTCCGATGGACGGATGGCGATGGACTTCAACATCATGACCCGGCGCGACTGCTGCAAGGCGAAGGTACGGGTTGCTGACCGTACTTTTACCACCTTTGGTTCAAGCGGGGGCGTGGTATTTGTGTTAAGCGGCGCGTGGCAGCTGGGTGATAAATTGCTGACGGCCAATCAGGGTGCCAGCTGGCAGGAGGGAACCCATACTCTGCGTCTGCTGGAGACGCAGGGCACCTTATTGTTCAGCGAAATCACGTGGCTGCCAGGTCATTGAGAACAATGATCTCAAACTTACCGGCTAATACCGGTTTACAGAGAATTTTATAGCCATCGTGGTCAAATCCGGCGGGCGTGCGCAGCAGGGTTGCCGCGTCGTTGATGTCATCGACAGCGCCCAGCCAGAGCCAGTTATTGACGATGTGATACTGGGTCATTGCCTCGCCCACTTCTTTTAGCGCAACGGCGCTTTCCCAGGGCCAGCAGTTAACGCTGATGGCCGCCAGACCGGAGAGGAGCCGGACGTGATGCGCCTCAGCGCTCTCTTTCCCACAGCAGGCACCGGCACAGCGCTTCAGCGCGGATCGAAAACAGGCGCGTCCGCGGGTGGTCGCCTCCAGACCCAAAAGGCTGTAGCAAAGCTGGAGCTCGTCCGCCAGCGTCTGCAGCGCCTGGAGCGCGGCACGTTTATTGGCGAACAGTCCGTAGAGATTCGGAGCATGAGAAAAATCGACGTCGCGCGCGTAGACGACCTGCGGCTTGCCCTCGTTGATCTGCAGGGAGCAGAGCTGACGGTTGCGGCGCAGGCGCTTGTTGAACAGCGGCTGCTGCTCTTTAATCAAACGCGCTTCCAGCAATAGCGCGCCCATTTCTCCGGCCGTCTGGAACCAGGTAATGCGTCGCGACTGGCGCAGCATGGCGGCCTCGTCCGGGGTGCGAAGATGGGATAACACCCGACTGCGAATGTTAACGCTCTTGCCGATGTAAAGCGGCAGGGTGTCGCTCTCACCGTGAAAAATGTACACGCCCGGCTGTTTAGGCAATGCTTCTAGCCAGGGGCGAAGGTGCTCGGGATATTCGTAGATAGCCGCCGCTTCAAACTCAAGACGCGGGGCAGATTGACGCCTGCTCACATACTGCTCCATATACTGTTCAGGTATACAGTGTAGCAGGAGTGTGGTGGTTAAAAAAGAGCCGGGTGGTGGATACACCTTACCCGGCCATGACGTGCGGCCTGATGCCCTCACCCCAACCCTCTCCCACGGGAGAGGGCGCAAACACTAAAAACGGTAGCCTGGGGTTACCGTTTTGCTTTTATTTCTTCCAGAAGTCGTCAAACACCGTAATTGGCGTGTGGCGCTTGTGCTCGGTTTTCAGATACCAGCCTTCGATGATCTTCGCGGTGCCTTCATCCAGCTTTTTGCCTTCCAGATAATCATCAATGTTGTCATAGGTGACGCCAAGGGCCGCTTCATCCGGCATGGAAGGGCGATCGTCTTCAAGGTCCGCCGTTGGCGCTTTCTTATAAAGATGCTCAGGACAGCCCAGCGCGGCAAGCAGCTGCTTACCCTGACGCTTGTTCAGGCGGAAGATCGGGTTAATGTCGGTGCCGCCGTCGCCATATTTGGTGAAGAAGCCGGTGATCGCTTCGGCCGCATGGTCGGTGCCGACCACGACGCCTTTGGTCATCCCGGCGATGCTGTACTGCGCTTTCATGCGCTCGCGTGCCTTTTCATTGCCGCGAACGAAATCGCTCAGCTCAATGCCCGCTTCGCGTAACGCCTGCTCGCTTGCCAGCACCGAGCCTTTAATATTCACGGTCAGCACGCGGTCAGGCTGAATGAAGGCAATGGCATCCTGGCAATCCTGCTCGTCTGCCTGTACGCCGTAAGGAAGGCGCACAGCGATAAACTGCAGCGTCTCGTCGCCCGTCTCTTCGCGAAGCTCTGAAATCGCCATCTGGCAGAGTTTACCGGTCAGGGTAGAGTCCTGACCGCCGCTGATGCCCAGCACCAGGGATTTCAGGAAAGCGTTCTTTTTTAAGTACGATTTTAAAAAATCCACGCTGCGGCGGATCTCTTCATGTGCATCTACCGTAGGCTTCGCGCCCAGTGCCTGAATAATCTCTTGTTGCAGAGCCATCACGCCCTCCATATGCAGTACAGAAACAGAATGTGTTAACTGTTAAAACTAACCCTTTGGGCGAGAAACGACAAGGATCACAGTTTCGAGTGCGCTAATTTGCGCCGTTTTAGCAGCTTATCGTTGTTTTATTAGAATTTTCCGAAATTCGTCTGGCGTAACTCACAAAGTTGAACAATAGTACTTTTTATCCCATGCTTAGATAACACGCTGATAAACAAGAGGACGGAATATGAACAAGAACGTAGCAGGAATTCTTAGCGCAGCGGCGGTACTGACTATGCTGGCAGGGTGTACGGCTTACGATCGCACCAAGGATCAGTTTACGCAGCCCGTAGTAAAAGACGTTAAAAAGGGGATGACCCGTTCGCAGGTGGCTGCGATTGCCGGTAAACCTTCTTCTGAAATCACCATGATTCACGCGAAAGGGACCTGCCAGACCTATATTCTGGGTCAACGTGATGGTAAGGCGGAAACCTACTTTGTCGCCCTGGATGATACCGGTCATGTGATCAACTCCGGCTATCAGACCTGTGCTGAATACGACACCGATCCGCAGGCACCTAAGGCGCAATAACCCTCTTTGCCTGAGAATGTTAACAAACCGGCCCGTGGGCCGGTTTTTTTATGCATCAGAAAATCTTATTTCTTTGCGCGAATTATTTGCCCGAAATGTGAAGGGAGTCAACAAGCCAGGTCAATGAGAGACAATTTGTGTCTATCCAGAATTATCCCCTGTCTGTACCATTGCGTATACTCACTCCAACGATAAACAACAGTACGCAAGCTACCTGTCTGCCGGGACAGCGAGTCGAGTGATAGCGCGATGGCAGGTAGTCATACAAGAGGGAAATCACGATGGAAAAGAAACATATCTACCTGTTCTGCTCAGCGGGCATGTCTACGTCGCTTCTGGTATCAAAGATGCGTGCGCAGGCTGAAAAGTATGAAGTCCCTGTGGTGATTGAAGCGTTTCCCGAGACGCTGGCGGGCGAAAAAGGCCAGACAGCCGATGTCGTTTTACTGGGGCCGCAAATTGCCTATATGTTGCCCGAAATTCAACGACTGTTACCGAATAAACCGGTCGAAGTGATTGACTCGGGACTGTACGGCAAAATTGATGGTTTAGGTGTTCTTAAAGCTGCTGTGGCAGCAATTAAAAAAGCTGCTAATTAATTTTTATTTTTCCCGTCAAAGAGTTATTTCACACACAATACGCCGTAACATGCGTTACGGCATTTAAGGGTATTTTCCTATGAGTAAAGTCATCGCTTCACTTGAAAAGGTACTCCTTCCTTTTGCTGTTAAAATAGGAAAGCAGCCTCACGTTAACGCCATCAAAAACGGCTTTATTAAATTAATGCCGTTGACGCTGGCCGGGGCCATGTTCGTTTTAATTAACAACGTTTTTCTGAGCTTTGGTGAAGGTTCCTTCTTTTATTCATTAGGAATTCGGTTAGACGCTTCCACTATTGAAACCCTTAATGGTTTTAAAGCCATCGGCGGCAACGTCTATAACGGTACGTTGGGGATTATGTCGCTGATGGCGCCTTTCTTTATTGGGATGGCGCTGGCAGAAGAGCGAAAAGTAGATCCGCTGGCTGCCGGGTTATTATCCGTCGCTGCCTTTATGACCGTAACGCCTTACAGCGTGGGTGAAGCCTATGCCGTTGGCGCCAACTGGCTGGGCGGGGCCAACATCATCTCCGGTATTGTTATCGGTCTGGTGGTGGCAGAAATGTTCACCTTTATTATCCGTCGCAACTGGGTGATCCGCCTGCCGGATAGCGTACCGGCTTCCGTATCCCGTTCATTTTCCGCGTTGATTCCAGGCTTCATTATTCTCTCCATCATGGGGATTATCGCCTGGGCGCTCTCCCACTGGGGCACAAACTTCCACCAGATCATCATGGACTCTATCTCTACGCCGCTGGCGTCGATGGGTGGCGTGGTCGGTTGGGCGTATGTGATTTTCACCTCTCTGCTGTGGTTCTTTGGCGTGCATGGTTCACTGGCACTGGCCGCGCTGGACAGCGGAATTATGACCCCATGGGCACTGGAAAACGTTGCGCTTTACCAGCAGTACGGCTCCGTTGACGCGGCGCTGGCAGCGGGTAAAACCTTCCATGTGTGGGCGAAGCCGATGCTTGACTCCTATATCTTCCTGGGCGGTACCGGGGCGACCTTGGGTCTGATCATCGCGGTCTTTATTGTCTCTCGTCGTGCTGACTACCGTCAGGTCGCGAAGCTGGCGCTGCCATCAGGCATCTTCCAGATTAACGAACCGATTCTTTTCGGTCTGCCAATCATCATGAACCCGGTAATGTTCATTCCGTTCATCCTGATTCAGCCGCTGCTGGCCGCCATTACCCTGACGGCGTATTACCTGGGCATCATTCCACCGGTCACCAACATTGCACCGTGGACCATGCCGGCGGGTCTGGGCGCCTTCTTCAACACCAACGGGAGCGTCGCGGCCTTCCTGCTGGCGATATTCAACCTCGGGGTTGCCACCCTGCTGTACATGCCGTTCGTGGCGATTGCGAACAAAGCCGCCACCATCATTGATGAAGAAGAGAGCGAAGAGGATATCGCCCTCTCACTGAAATTCTAAGATTGACCGGCGCGGGGAAGCCCGCGCCAGCCACAAGGAGCTTAAACATGTTAGATTTGGATAGTATTGTCGCAGACGAAGCCGTCGAGAACGATCTCGAAGAAGTGGTGATGGGGCTTATCATCAACTCCGGACAGGCCCGCAGTCTGGCCTATGCCGCACTGAAGCAGGCCAAGCAGGGGGATTTCGCCGCCGCGAAAACCATGATGGAACAGTCCCGCACGGCGCTGAACGAAGCGCATCTGGTGCAGACAAAGCTGATTGAAAGCGATCAGGGCGAAGGGAAGATGAAGGTCAGCCTGGTGCTGGTTCACGCACAGGATCACCTGATGACCTCGATGCTGGCGCGTGAGCTGGTGGCGGAGCTCATTGAGCTTCACGAGAAGATGCAGTAAGTCAGACTGAGTAGCAGGAGGTCAGCACGATGGAAATTAAAACCGCACTTGAACAGCAGCTGTTTAATGGCAAAAATTTTCACGTGGTTATCTACAACAAGACGGAGAGCGCCAGCGGTCTGCACCAGCATGACTACTACGAGTTCACGATTGTTCTGACCGGCCGCTACTACCAGGAGATTAACGGTAAGCGCGTCCTGCTTGAACGAGGGGATTTCGTCTTCCTGCCGATGGGGTCTTATCACCAGAGCTTTTACGAATTTGGTGCCACCCGCATTCTGAACGTGGGCGTCAGCAGACGTTTCTTCGAGAAGCATTATCTGCCGCTGGTGCCGTTCTGCTTTGTGGCCTCCCAGGTCTATCGGGTCAAAAACGAGTTCATGACCTGGATTGAAACGGTTATCGCCTCGCTTAACTTCCGCGACAATGAATTTGATGAGTTTATTGAAACGGTGACCTTCTACGTGATGAACCGACTGCGCCACCATCGTGAAGAGCAGCAGGTGACGGATGATATTCCGCAATGGCTGCGCAGCACCGTTGAGCTGATGCACGATAAGGGCCAGTTCAGCGAAAATGCGCTGGAAAATATGGTCTCCCTGTCGGGCAAATCCCAGGAATATCTGACCCGTGCGACGCAGCGTTATTATCGTAAAACGCCCGTGCAAATTATTAATGAAATCCGCATTAATTTTGCTAAAAAACAGCTGGAAATTACCAACTATTCTGTCACCGATATTGCTTACGAGTCAGGATACAGCAGTCCCAGCCTGTTTATTAAAACCTTTAAGAAATTGACGTCATTCACACCGAACAGTTACCGGAAAAATTTGACGGTAATTAATTAACTTTCGGCGGATTACCCGCCACGAATATTGCTTTAATGGCTTGCCCAAATAGCGGGAAGAGTACGCTATACCTTGCAGGCGATTAACCTGATACGCTAAGGGAGATATTATGCAGAAGAAATTAAAAGTCGTAACCATTGGTGGCGGCAGCAGCTATACCCCGGAATTACTGGAAGGTTTTCTGAAACGTTACCATGAATTACCGGTCAGCGAATTATGGCTGGTAGACGTTGAGGAAGGTCAGGAAAAGCTGAATATTATTTTCGACCTGTGCAAGCGCATGGTAGAGAAAGCCGGCGTGCCTCTGACCGTGCATAAAACCCTGGACCGTCGTCTGGCGCTGAAAGATGCGGATTTCGTCACCACCCAGCTGCGCGTTGGCCAGCTGAAAGCGCGCGAGCTGGACGAGCGTATTCCACTGAGCCACGGCTATCTCGGGCAGGAGACCAACGGCGCGGGCGGCCTGTTTAAAGGCCTGCGTACCATCCCGGTCATTTTCGACATCGTCAAGGACGTGCAGGAGATCTGCCCGAACGCGTGGGTGATTAACTTCACCAACCCGGCCGGCATGGTCACTGAAGCGGTCTATCGTCATACCGGCTTCAAACGCTTTATAGGCGTCTGCAACATTCCGATCGGCATGAAGATGTTTATCCGCGACGTGCTGGCGCTGACCGACAGCGACGATCTCTCCATCGATCTGTTCGGCCTGAACCACATGGTGTTCATTAAAGACGTTATCGTGAACGGAAAATCGCGCTTTGCCGAACTGCTGGACGGCGTGGCTTCCGGCCGCCTGACCGCGGCATCGGTAAAAAACATCTTTGACCTGCCGTTCAGCGAAGGGCTGATCCGCTCGCTGAACCTGCTGCCTTGCTCGTACCTGCTTTACTACTTCAAGCAGAAAGAGATGCTGGCCATCGAAATGGGCGAGTATTATAAGGGCGGCGCACGCGCGCAGATCGTTCAGAAGGTCGAGAAGCAGCTGTTCGATTTGTATAAAGATCCGAACCTGAACGTCAAACCGAAAGAGCTGGAGCAGCGCGGCGGGGCCTACTACTCCGACGCGGCGTGTGAAGTGATAAACGCCATCTACAACGACAAGCAGGCGGAGCATTATGTCAACGTGCCGCATCACGGCCATATCGACAATATCCCGGCTGACTGGGCGGTTGAGATGACCTGCATCCTGGGACGCGATGGCGCTAAACCGCATCCACGCATCACCCACTTCGATGACAAGGTCATGGGCCTGATCCACACCATCAAAGGCTTTGAAGTGGCGGCAAGCAACGCGGCGCTGAGCGGCGAGCTCAATGACGTGCTGCTGGCGCTGAACCTCAGCCCGCTGGTGCATTCTGACCGCGACGCGGAGCAGCTGGCCAGCGAGATGATCCTGGCGCATGAAAAATGGTTGCCAAACTTTGCCGCCACGATCGAGAAGCTGAAGTTCAAACAGCAATAAGAGGACGCACAATGGAAAACCTGCTGATCGTTAATGCTGATGATTTTGGCCTCTCGAAAGGTCAGAACTACGGCATTATTGAAGCCTGTCGCCGGGGGGTTGTGACCTCTACAACGGCACTGGTTAATGGTGAGGCGGTTGAACACGCGGCGCAGCTGAGCCGCGAGGTGCCGGAGCTGGGCGTCGGCATGCATTTTGTGCTGACGCTCGGGGTGCCGCTTTCGCCAATGCCGGGCCTGACGCGCGATGGCCAGCTGGGGAAATGGATTTGGGAACTGGCGGAGCAGGGGGCTCTGTCGCTCGAAGAGATTGTCCGCGAGCTGGACTGTCAGTTCAACCGCTTCGTTGATGTGTTTGGTAGGGCGCCGACGCACATCGACAGCCATCACCACGTGCATATGATCCCGGCGATTTTCCCGATTGTCGCCGGATTTGCACAGCGCAAAGGCGTGGCGATGCGCGTGGATCGCGAGGTGCGCGGATTACCGGACTGCGCTGTCACCACCTCAGAGGGGTTCAGCAGCGCGTTTTACGGCGACGAGATCGACGATGCGCTGTTCCTGAAGGTGCTGGATGATTCTGCCGCGCGGGGGGAACGGTCGCTGGAGGTCATGGCGCATCCTGCCTTTGTCGATAACACCGTGCGTAAAAGCGCCTACTGCTGGCCGCGTCTTGCGGAGCTGGATGTCCTGACGTCGCCGTCGCTGAAATACGCGATTGCCGAGCGTGGGTATCGGTTGGGGACGTTCGGGGATCTGTAAGAGGTGCCGGGTGGCGAGGTAAAAGCAAAACGGTAACCTGGGTTACCGTTTTAATTGTTTTCTCCCTCTCCCGTGGGAGAGGGGCGGGGTGAGGGCATCAGGCCGCACAACCGGGAATGGATTTTACGCCGGAATCTGGTCAATCTTGCTGCTTCGCGACCACACGCGGTGCGCGGCGAGCAAATCAAACAGCTTCGTCATAAAGGCATCGTCAACGTTATCGCCCTCGACAATGCCGTCCTCACCCTGATCTGCCACCTTCAGCTGCGCTTTGAACTGCCGCGCGTCGCCGGAAAGCGCGATCGGCTTCAGGTGCTTATAGGCCTCCAGCAGATAATAGACGGCGTCGCCGTTGGTCAGCAGGCTGGCAATATCCCCGCCCGGCACGATCGCCGCATCGACGGTCAGCGATGGCGCACCGGCAAAGGTCGCCGCGACCGGCAGCACAGAACCATCGTCGGCCGTCACTTCACCCATGCGGGAATAGAGCAGTTTGGCATGCACGCCCTGGGTTTTCAGCGCCTGCATAATCCCCAGCACGTCGCTGGCGCGGGTTTTGTCGTTCAGCAGAATGGCGACCACGCGGCCTTTAATCGAGCCGCCCGGCACGGCATAAAGGCTTAGCGAAGGATCTTTCTTCACGCCGTTAACCTCTTTCGGCGGAGCAAGGTTGCGTTGCTCGTCGGTCAGCGTAATGCCCAGGTTATCCGCAACGCTCTGGGCAAGCTGAATATCAATATGCGCCAGCTGATCGACCACGCGCTCGCGGATGTAGGTGCGCACCACTTTACTCAGCTCAAAGCTGAAGCCGCCGATAATGTGCTGTTGCTCAATCGGCGTCTGGCTGTTCCAGAACAGGCGAGGGTGAGCGTAATACTCGCCAAACGACGGGCTGCGCTCGCGAATTTTGTTGCCGTCGACACGCTCCTGATACGATTCGAATCCACCGCGTTTCGGCCCGGGAGGGGTTTCACGCGGCCAGTTATCGTTGATGGAGTTCGGCTCATAGTTCGCCGGGTTGGTATCAATATCCTGACGATGCATCCCGTCGCGCTGGAAATTATGGTACGGGCAGGTTGGGCGGTTAATCGGAATTTCGTGGAAGTTCGGCCCGCCGAGTCGGCTGATCTGCGTATCGGTATAGGAGAACAGGCGTCCCTGCAGGAGCGGATCGTTGGTAAAGTCCAGCCCCGGCACGATATGGCCCGGGTGGAACGCGGCCTGCTCGTTTTCGGCAAAGAAATTATCCGGGTTGCGGTTGAGCACCATTTTACCCACCAGCTGCACCGGCACCAGCTCCTCCGGGATCAGCTTCGTCGGGTCAAGCAGGTCGAAATCGAACTTAAATTCGTCCTCTTCAGGAATAAGCTGCAGGCCCAGTTCGTATTCCGGGAAGTCGCCCGCTTCAATGGACTCCCACAGCTCGCGGCGATGGAAGTCCGGATCGCGCCCGGTCAGCTTCTGCGCCTCGTCCCACACCAGCGAGGCTTTACCCGCGACAGGCTTCCAGTGGAAGCGGACAAACGTGGCTTTACCTTCGGCGTTGATCAGCCGGAAGGTGTGGATGCCAAACCCTTCCATGGTGCGGTAGCTGCGCGGAATGCCGCGGTCTGACATCGCCCACATCACGTTGTGTAAGGTTTCAGGCTGCAGGGAAACATAGTCCCAGAAGGTGTCGTGCGCACTTTGTCCCTGCGGTATGGCCCAGTGGGGCTCCGGTTTTACCGCATGGACAAAGTCAGGAAATTTATGCGCGTCCTGAATGAAGAACACCGGGGTGTTGTTACCTACCAAATCGAAAATACCCTCTTCGGTATAAAACTTGGTGGCAAAGCCGCGGATATCACGGACGGTATCTGCCGAGCCCGCGCCGCCCTGCACGGTGGAGAAACGCACAAACACCGGGGTGATTTTATCCGGGTCGGAGAGGAAATCCGCTTTGGTGATCGCTTTCAGGCTCTTGTAGGGCTGGAAGTAGCCGTGCGCGGCGGAACCGCGCGCGTGGACGATGCGTTCCGGTATTCTTTCGTGGTCAAAATGGGTGATTTTTTCCCGCAGGATAAAGTCTTCCAGCAGGGTTGGCCCGCGCGCGCCTGCGCGAAGTGAGTTTTGATCGTCAGCAATGCGCACGCCCTGATTGGTGGTGAGCGCAAAACCTTCGCCACCTTTACGGTGTGGCTCAAGAGATTTCAGCTTCTCGTTTCCCGTGTCCGGCGATTTCATGCTTCCCGGTGCGGTAGGCTGTTCGCCCGGTGCGGAAGGGCCAGGGGAGGGGCGGTGAGAGCCGTCGGCAGGGGCGAGAGAGTCCATGCCCGGTTGAGATTCCTCAGTGCCATGAATCGGTGATTGATGTGTTTTATCTTTGTTCGACATTGCACGCTTCTCCTTTATCCATTGCTAAAAACCCTATTAAGGATAGAACAATGTCGCGAGATGGCTCGCGAACTAAGAGTTTTCACATGCCGTGATTAGCGAAAGGAGCCATCTCACCCACTCGGAGCGCGACGGAAGGCCGCAGGATCGGCTATCATAGAATTTTCCTGCTTCAAGAATTTGCTTTAGTGAACCAGTCGCTTATGAAACCTCTTCGTCAACAAAACCGCCAGGTTATTAGCTATGTGCCCCGCGTCGAGCCCGCGCCGCCTGACCATGCCCTGAAAGTGGAGGGCTTTCGCGATGTGTGGCAGCTGCGGGGGAAATACGTGGCCTTTGTGCTGATCGGTGAGCATTTCCGTCGCTCTCCCACCTTTACGGTGCCGGAGTCCGCACAGCGGTGGGCGATGCAGATCCGCCAGGATGAAGAGGTTGAAGAATAACAGCCATAAAAAAACCGCCATCAGGCGGTTTTTTTATTTCTAACGTAATTAGCGGTGCGCCAGCTCGGCGTCGTCTTCACTTTCCAGAATCGCTTTGTCGGTCTGCTTCAGCCACTGGCTGGTCAGCGTACCGGCGGTCATGGAGCCGCTCACGTTCAGCGCGGTACGACCCATGTCGATCAGCGGTTCAACAGAGATTAGCAGCGCGACCAGCGTCACGGGCAGACCCAGCGCAGGCAGCACAATCAGCGCGGCGAAGGTTGCGCCGCCGCCAACGCCCGCAACGCCTGCGGAGCTTACGGTGACAATCCCGACCAGCGTGGCGATCCAGACCGGATCCAGCGGGTTGATACCCACCGTCGGCGCGACCATTACGGCCAGCATCGCCGGGTACAGACCCGCACAGCCGTTCTGACCAATGGTGGCACCAAAGGAGGCAGAGAAGCTGGCGATAGATTCCGGCACGCCCAGACGACGGGTTTGCGCTTCCACGTTCAGCGGAATAGACGCGGCGCTGGAGCGGCTGGTGAAGGCAAAGGTCAGCACCGGCCAGACCTTACGGAAGTATTTCAGCGGGCTGACGCCGTTCACGCCCAGCAGGATGCCGTGCACCACGAACATAATGCCCAGGCCCAGATAAGAGGCGACAACGAAGCTGCCCAGCTTAATGATGTCCTGCAGGTTTGAGCCGGCAACCACTTTGGTCATCAGCGCCAGCACGCCGTAAGGGGTGAGCTGCATAACCAGACGAACCAGCTTCATCACCCAGCTTTGCAGGGTGTCAATCGCGGTCAGCACGCGTTCGCCTTTTGGCGCGTCGTCTTTTAGCAGCTTCAGCGCCGCTACGCCCAGGAACGCGGCGAAAATAACCACGCTGATGATCGAGGTTGGGCTCGCGCCGGTCAGGTCAGCAAACGGGTTCTTCGGAATGAAGGAGAGCACCATCTGCGGCACGGTCAGGTCAGCCACTTTACCGACGTAGTTGGTCTGAATCGCGGTCAGACGCGCCGTTTCTGCGGTCCCCTGAACCAGACCTTCTGCGGTCAGGCCAAACAGGTTAGTGACCAGCACACCCACCAGCGCGGCAATTAGCGTGGTGAACAGCAGCGTACCAATGGTCAGGAAACTGATTTTTCCCAACTGGGTCGCGTTATGCAGGCGGGCCACGGCGCTCAGAATAGAGGCGAACACCAGCGGCATAACGATCATCTGCAGCAGCTGGACATAGCCGTTACCGACAATGTTGAACCACTGAATGGAATCTTTCAGAACTGGATTATCGGAGCCATAAATTGCCTGTAATGCCAGACCGAATACAACACCCATGGCCAGACCAACCAGCACCTTTTTCGCCAGGCTCCACTGTTTGTGGCGCGCCTGCGCGAGAAGCAATAGCAATACAGCGAACACAACGACGTTCGCGATGAGTGGAAAATTCATCCCCGTTCTCCTGATTTATTATCGGGTCGGTTTTTACCGATCCTGTTGGCGGAAGGTTAGCAGAAGTGTGATGTAGCGCTTATATCCAAATGGAATGGTTTATGACAAACGGGATAATTTTGTTGGTTTACTGTTCAATCTGGTGATGAATAAAGCGATTGAACTGAAATTGCAGCGAATTAATCATCTGAGAAGACCACCGGACTGCACTGTTTTCGGGCAACGTTTGCGGCATCCAGACGGCGTAAGCAAACAGCGCCATGCACAAGACGCGCTCAAGCTGGTTACCTTTCTGCGGTGCGAGGATAGGAAAACGGAAGCGCCAGCGGCAGGGCCACAGCAGCGGTACGCCCGCGGGCGTCAGCATATCGGCCAGAATATGGCTTAAATAGCCCAGCACCATCCCCTGAATGGCATCAGCGGGGACGATCCAGCTTTCGGGCACTTTTAAATAGAAAAGCGTCAGCAGGCCAAACACGGCCAGCAGGCTGTGCGTAAACCCACGGTGGCCGAACGCGCGGGCGATAGGTTTCGACACCCACTTCAGGCGTTGTCCGAGGAAGGACTTAGGGTGATCGATGTCCGGCAGCAGGCAGGTCAGTACGGCGGAAGGGACGATATGCCACCAGTCCCCCTGTGCCAGCACGGGGGTGAGTTCAGCGTTTTTGGCAAATACTGCGCACGCGATAGAAAAAAGCAGGTGGCCTTCCGCCGTCATGATAAAACCCACAAAACTGTCAATTCATACAGTATAGGGTTTTTATACAGTAGGCGGAAGAGGTGACGGTGTAACTGTTTGTCACAAACCGGAGGAGGGCGTTAGCCGCCCTGCAGGTGGTGCGCCGTAAGTTCTGCCAGTGACTGTAACTTCACATCGGCAAGCGCAAACCGGGGGTCGTGGCGGCCTTCTTCCGCAGGCACCACAATGGAGCGCATCCGCGCGGCTTTAGAGGCCACCATGCCGTTAACGGAATCTTCCAGCGCAACGCAGTTGAGGGGATCCAGGCCGAGCTTAGCGGCACAGTCCAGATAGACCTGCGGGTGCGGCTTGCTGTAAGGCAATTTCTCAGCGGATGCCAGCGCGTCGAAACTGTCGCGCAGTTCAAACATGACGAGCACTTTTTCCAGCATATGCAGCGGTGACGCCGAGGCCAGGCCGACCTTCAGCCCCTGGGCTTTACACAGCGCGACGGCCTCACGTACGCCGGGCAGCAGCGGCTTGCTCTCTTCAACCAGCGAAATGGCGCGGCTGATAATGCGCGCGGTCACTTCATCACGACCCGGTCCAGCCCACGGCTGTTGGGCAAACCACAGGTCAACCACCATATCGATGCGCAGGCCCAGCGTATCGGGAAGTTCATTACGGCGGCTGATATCCACGCCCAGGCTGGCCATGACGTCCAGTTCAGCGCGATCCCACAACGGTTCGGAATCGATCAGTAATCCATCCATGTCAAAAATTGCGGCAAGAATTTGGCGCGGTGTCGACATCACAACGTCTCCTTATCCAGGTGTTCGACAGACGATACGTGCTAAGCACAATCTGCAATTTAGCATATTGCTTTCAAAGATCGGGCGAAATTGATGACCAGCAGGTAGACTTAGGCACAAATAACGCGTCTTTATGAAGAGGAACTGATGACGTATCAACAAGCTGGACGCATTGCGGTCTTAAAACGTATTGCTGGCTGGGTGATTTTTATTCCTGCCGTCATCTCTACGCTGATTTCTGTACTCAAATTTATGTACGATCACAGCGAGAAAGAGCCGGGTATCAATGCGGTAATGCTTGATTTTGCGCATGTGATGATTGAGATGATGCGTTTCAATACGCCATTTTTGAATGTATTCTGGTTTAACTCACCCACCCCGGATTTTCATCAACACCTGAATATCGGCTTTTGGGTGATATACGCCCTGATCTTTGTCGCGCTGGCGCTGCAGGCCTCTGGCGCGCGAATGAGCCGTCAGACGCGCTTTTTACGCGAAGGCGTTGAGGATCAGTTGATTCTGGAGCAGGCTAAAGGCCCGGAAGGCATGAGCCGGGAGCAGATTGAATCCCGCATTGTTGTGCCGCGTCACACCATATTCCTGCAAATTTTCCCGCTCTATATTCTTCCCGTGATTATCATTGTGGCGGGATACTTCTTCTTCTCACTGCTCGGTTTTCTGTAAGCGATACGGGTGGCGGCATAGCCACCCGTTCTCTTCTCACGCGGCAAGCATGCGCTCAAGCGCCCGCTGCGCGTTAACCAGATGTTCCCCGCCAAAAAGAATGGCACGGTTCATCAGCGTATAAAGCTGATACACCGGCTGGCGGTCGAGGAAACCGGGAGGCAGGGGAGAAACAGACTGGTATCCGTCGTATATCTGCGGTGGCTGCTCAGGATGAAGCGGCAGCATCGCAAGATCGCACTCTCGGTCACCCCAGTAGCAGGCCGGGTCGAAGATGTAGGGGCCGTTGGGACCGAGCGCGCAGTTATCGGACCACAAATCGCCGTGAAGCAGAGACGCCTGAGGCTGGTGGGATGCCAGACGCTGTTGAACGTGCTCGACGATGGCATCAATATTGCCAAATTCCAGCCCTTTCTCGGCGGCCAGCTCTAGCTGCCAGCCAATGCGCTGCTCGGCAAAAAACGTCGACCAGCGACGCTGCCAGGCATTGGGCTGTGGCGTGGTGGAGAGATCGTTGTCAAAATCGAGACCAAACTGCGGCTGGTCGCTCCATTGATGCAGGCGCGCTAACTGTTGGCCGAGAATGAATGCATTATGGGCATCCAGCGGCCGGGCGGGGAGATACTCCATCACCAGGAAGCTGTAGTCGCGGTCGCTACCGACGGCCAGCACCTGCGGGACCGTCACCGTTTTACTGCGCGACAACAGCTCAAGCTGATCGGCTTCGGCGGTAAATATTGAAAGCAGCTCTCGCTCATCGCACTTAACGAAAAGATCGCGTCCTGCGTAGCGTAAATGCCACGCGGCGTGGATCTCTCCGCCTGGCAGTTCGTTACGCAGTTCAATTTCACCTTCACCCAGCTGCTCACGTAAAAGATGACTGATAGCCTGCCACATGTTGTCTCTCCCATGTTGTCTGCCAGATCATAAAGTTAGCGCAAAACTGCGGTAAAAAAATACGAACTAACGCACACCTGAGCGGTTTAAATTCATGCAGCGCACTTATTGTTCTTTTTGCCGCCAGCTTTCCCAGGTATCCACGTCAATTTCAGCAGGCTTGTCGGTCACGCTCTCTACCAGACTGGCGGCCAGCGCATGAACCTCTTCCTTGCTCAGGGCGCCGATCAGACCAAATGCCAGAGTGCCTAAATCATGAATGTTGCCCTCGTCATCCGTCAGCGTGAGGAGAAAATTAGCCCGGGTGAAAGCATTGTTGAGCTCATTCAGCTCGGTCAGCGATGCCTCATGAAGGTTGATGGTCACGACGTAGCGTGTGATGTCACCACTGCTCATAATTCACCTCATTGTTATCATGGAAGTTTTCTTAGCATAGTCGATAGTTTGCGTTTGGCGACTCGGTGATGACATTCCCCTCCGTAAAAACGAAGGGGAACAGGGGTTAATTTCGGGACAGGTAATCGACGATTTTTTGCGTATCGGCAAGTGAACAGAGACGCGTGCCCTGGTTGATGGTGGCGGCGCTACCCGCCGCCACGCCGTAGCGCGTCATCTCCAGCAGTGACGCTCCCTGCGCCAGTTTTAGCGTCATCGCGCCCACCATGCTATCACCCGCGCCAACCGTGCTCTGGCTCTTCATCGGCGGCGGGACAACCTGAACGGACGACGATTCATCGACTGCCAGCGCCCCCTGAGGGCCAAGGGATACGACTATGCGCCGCGCTTTGCCGCTGCGTACCAGCTCCTGCGCGGCGGTGCGAACATCATCAGGCTGCGTCAGTTCGCGGTTGACCAGCGCGCTTAGCTCTTTCTGGTTGGGTTTGACCAGCTCAAGATTGCCCGGCACCAGGGCCGCCTGCAGGGCCTCGCCGCTGCTGTCGACAATGCAGCGGATGCCGCGCTGCTGTGCCGCCTGAATCAGCGCCGTTAATTTTTCCGTGCTGACGCCGGGCGGCAGACTGCCGCTTACCACCAGCAGCGCGCCACTTTCTATCGTCAGCACTTTCTCTTCAAGCTGACGAAACTCGTCATCGCTGAGCTTCGCCCCCGGCATGACAAAACGGTACTGCTCGCCGCTGGATCCCACGTGGACATGCAGGTTTTGCCGCGTCCAGTCTTTGGCCTCGACGGTCTCTACGGCCACCTGTTCATCTGCCAGCAGAGAGACCAGGTGTTCACCGGTGGCACCGCCAATGGGGAAAATGGCCGTGGCTTTGCCGCCGAGGTGGGTAATAGCGCGCGCCACGTTGATCCCGCCGCCGCCGGGCTCAAAGACCGGGGCGCTACAGCGCAATTTACCTTCCGGGTAAATCTGCGGCGTCTGGGTGGCGGAATCCAGGGAAGGGGAGAGCGTCAGGGTATAGATAGAAACCATCATTACCTCCTTTTAGCATGGGTTCTTATTAGTCTGGCACCATTTGTCAGGAAGGCAATGTAAATAACAGTATGATTTTAAATATGAATACTGACAAAAAGTGAGGCGGGGGATATATAAAATAAAACGCTTTTTGAGATCGTTCTTATTCAAAAAATGAAATAAGAAAACATTGCTATGTTATTTGCGGCTTTTTATAATTTGTTACCTTTCTCTGGACGCCTTGTCATTGATCCTCAAGAAAGATTCCGGGACCGTGTGGTCTCTTTTTTTGTTGTACGGACTCCTTAATAAAATGAAGCTTTTAAAGACAGTGCCCGCTGCACTGATGCTGGCGGGTGGCGTGTTTGCGGCTATGAACGCGACCGCTGATGATTCCGTTTTTACTGTCATGGACGATCCTTCCTCCGCGAAAAAACCGTTTGAAGGTAACCTGAACGCCGGATATCTGGCACAATCCGGTAACACGAAAAGCTCTTCTCTGACGGCGGACAGTACGCTCACCTGGTACGGAAATACCACCGCCTGGTCGCTGTGGGGTAATGCCAGCAACACTTCCGCTAATGACGAACGTTCTTCCGAGAAATATGCGGTAGGCGGACGTAGCCGTTACAACATGACCGACTATGACTATTTGTTTGGACAGGCAAGCTGGTTAACCGACCGTTACAACGGTTATCGCCAGCGCGACGTGTTCACCGCCGGTTATGGTCGCCAGTTCCTGAACGGTCCGGTGCACAGCCTCCGTTTTGAATTCGGTCCGGGTGTGCGTTATGACGAGTACACCAATGGCGATACCAAAACCCAACCGCTCGGTTACGCTTCCGGTACTTATGCCTGGCAGATGACTGACAACACCAAATTTACCCAGGGTGTTTCTGTATTTGGTGCCGACGACACGACGCTGAACTCTGAAACGGCGCTGAACGTGGCTATCAACGAACACTTTGGTCTGAAAGTCGCCTACAACGTGACCTGGAACTCTTCACCACCAGAATCTGCGCCGGATCATACCGACCGCAGAACCACGGTTTCACTGGGTTATAGAATGTAATAAAAGCGGGCCGACATTATCATCGGCCCGCTTATTGTCTGTGGCTTTTTGACGTCCCTTCTGAAGACTTGTTTTCGCCCCTAGCCCCAAATCATTGCCGCCCAACGGAGTAGCAGCATTGCGCCGCAGATGGCAATCAGCACCAGCACCATTTTCCAGTGTTTTACGGCAAATCGTTTTGTCGGCATAACCTAATCCTTATTGGTTGATATCCCCAGTCTACCAAACAGGGCCGAAATATGCCCCTTTTCAGGATCGATTAGGTTATGCCAGCGCAGGGGCGGTTCAGAACCAGTGGAATCGTTCGGCGAGAATCAACAATAAACCTGTGGCGGAAAGGACATTCAATATCACAACCGTTCTGCTGGATACGTTCATGGTATGCACCTTTGGGTTTAAAGACCTGTTCAAGAGTAGCCCAGCATCTTCGAAATGCGAGCGCAGGGGAGAAGCAACCTGCAAATTCGTATGAAAGTGCCAGCCCATCAATCTGGCCGCAGAGGGTGCAATCTCCTTTGCGTTAGTGTTAACATTACGTCGCTTGCCGTAAATCCGAATTAATCTGAATTCGGCAGGTGAATGATGACGAACCAATTTGACGATTGTTGGTCAGATGGTGTCGTAATCTATTGTCAAATCACGATTATTTTCTTTGTATATGCTCTTATGTGTGGGGCATCACTGCAAATAAGGATATAAAATGCCTGTAATTACTCTTCCTGATGGCAGCCAACGCCATTTCGACCGTGCTGTTAGCCCAATGGATGTTGCCCTGGACATTGGTCCTGGTCTCGCGAAAGCGACTATCGCTGGCCGCGTTAACGGTGAGCTGGTGGATGCTTCCGATCTGATCGAAAACGATGCGACGCTTGCAATCATCACCGCGAAAGACGAAGAAGGTCTGGAGATCATTCGTCACTCCTGCGCGCACCTGTTAGGCCATGCCATCAAACAGCTGTGGCCAAACACCAAAATGGCGATCGGTCCGGTTATCGACAACGGTTTCTACTACGACGTTGACCTTGACCACACCCTGACTCAGGAAGATATCGACGCGCTCGAAAAACGTATGCACGAGCTCGCCGAAACGAACTATGACGTCATCAAGAAGAAAGTCAGCTGGCACGAAGCGCGTGAAACCTTCGTGAAGCGCGGCGAGAGCTACAAGGTCTCTATTCTTGACGAAAATATTTCCCATGATGACAAGCCTGGCTTGTACCATCACGAAGAATACGTCGACATGTGCCGTGGACCGCACGTGCCGAACATGCGCTTCTGTCATCACTTTAAGCTGATGAAGATCGCGGGCGCCTACTGGCGTGGCGACAGCAACAACAAAATGTTGCAGCGTATTTATGGTACCGCATGGGCCGATAAAAAAGCCCTGAACGCGTACCTGCTGCGCCTGGAAGAAGCGGCGAAGCGCGATCACCGTAAAATCGGTAAGCAGCTTGACCTGTACCACATGCAGGAAGAAGCGCCGGGTATGGTGTTCTGGCATAACGACGGGTGGACTATCTTCCGTGAACTGGAAACTTTCGTACGCTCCAAGCTGAAAGAGTACCAGTATCAGGAAGTGAAAGGCCCGTTCATGATGGACCGTGTGCTGTGGGAAAAAACCGGCCACTGGGACAACTACAAAGATGCGATGTTCACCACCTCGTCTGAGAACCGTGAATATTG
This sequence comes from Enterobacter sp. 3U4, assembly GCF_057224565.1. Taxonomy (NCBI): domain Bacteria; kingdom Pseudomonadati; phylum Pseudomonadota; class Gammaproteobacteria; order Enterobacterales; family Enterobacteriaceae; genus Enterobacter; species Enterobacter sp. 3U4. Next base: position 2,039,624 of record NZ_CP136665.1, on the reverse strand, counting down.
CATCAAGCCAATGAACTGCCCGGGCCACGTTCAGATCTTCAACCAGGGTCTGAAATCCTACCGCGACCTGCCGCTGCGTATGGCGGAGTTCGGTAGCTGCCACCGTAACGAACCATCAGGTGCGCTGCACGGTCTGATGCGTGTTCGTGGCTTTACTCAGGATGATGCACATATTTTCTGTACTGAAGAGCAGGTCCGTGACGAAGTTAACGCCTGTATTCGTATGGTCTACGATATGTACAGCACCTTTGGCTTCGAGAAGATCGTGGTCAAACTCTCAACGCGTCCGGAAAAACGTATCGGTAGCGATGAGACCTGGGATCGCGCAGAAGCGGATCTCGCCGTGGCGCTGGAAGAGAACGGCATTCCGTTCGAATACCAGCTGGGCGAGGGCGCATTCTACGGTCCGAAAATTGAATTTACCCTGTATGACTGCCTCGATCGCGCATGGCAGTGCGGTACTGTACAGCTGGACTTCTCTCTGCCGCAGCGTTTAAGCGCCTCTTATGTTGGCGAAGACAACGAGCGTCAGGTACCGGTAATGATTCACCGCGCAATTCTTGGTTCACTGGAGCGCTTCATCGGCATCCTGACCGAAGAGTTCGCCGGCTTCTTCCCAACCTGGCTTGCGCCAGTGCAGGTCGTGGTGATGAACATTACCGATTCTCAGGCAGATTACGTTAAAGAATTGACGCAGAAACTACAAAATGCGGGCATTCGCGTAAAAGCAGACTTGAGAAATGAGAAGATTGGCTTTAAAATCCGCGAGCACACTTTACGTCGTGTCCCGTATATGTTGGTCTGTGGTGATAAAGAGGTGGAAGCAGGCAAAGTTGCCGTTCGCACCCGCCGTGGTAAAGACCTGGGCAGCCTGGACGTAAGTGAAGTGATTGAGAAGCTGCAACAAGAGATTCGCAGCCGCAGTCTTCAACAACTGGAGGAATAAGGTATTAAAGGCGGAAAACGAGTTCAAACGGCACGTCCGAATCGTATCAATGGCGAGATTCGCGCCCAGGAAGTTCGCTTAACAGATCTTGAAGGTGAACCACTGGGGATTGTGAGTCTGAGAGAAGCGATCGAAAAAGCTGAAGAAGCTGGAGTAGATTTAGTTGAAATCAGCCCTAACGCCGAACCGCCAGTTTGTCGTATCATGGACTACGGCAAGTTCCTTTATGAAAAGAGTAAGTCTTCTAAGGAACAGAAGAAGAAGCAAAAAGTTATCCAGGTTAAGGAAATCAAGTTCCGTCCTGGTACCGACGATGGCGATTATCAGGTAAAACTCCGCAGCCTGATTCGCTTTCTGGAAGATGGCGATAAGGCCAAGATCACACTGCGTTTCCGCGGTCGTGAGATGGCCCACCAACAGATTGGTATGGAAGTGCTTAACCGCGTCCGTGACGATCTGAGTGAACTGGCAGTAGTCGAATCCTTCCCTACGAAGATCGAAGGCCGCCAGATGATCATGGTGCTCGCTCCTAAGAAGAAACAGTAAGGCCTTCAAGCAGCAAAATCTGTGGAGCCTTCGGGTTTCATAGGTTTTGTTCGCCTATGTTTCGTTTATTTAACAATGCGAAGTGGAAGTTATTAAGATGCCAAAAATTAAGACCGTACGCGGTGCTGCTAAGCGCTTCAAAAAAACCGGTGGTGGTGGATTTAAGCGTAAGCACGCAAACCTGCGTCATATTCTGACCAAAAAATCTACTAAGCGTAAACGTCACCTGCGTCCAAAAGGCCTCGTTTCTAAAGGCGATCTGGGTCTGGTTATCGCGTGCCTGCCGTACGCATAAGCCGTTAACGTTTAATTTTTTTACTAAGAATATAGATACAGGAGAGCACACATGGCTCGCGTAAAACGTGGTGTAATTGCACGTGCACGTCACAAGAAAATTTTGAAACAAGCTAAAGGCTACTACGGTGCGCGTTCACGCGTTTACCGCGTTGCCTTCCAGGCTGTTATCAAAGCAGGTCAGTACGCTTACCGTGACCGTCGTCAGCGTAAGCGTCAGTTCCGTCAACTGTGGATTGCGCGTATCAACGCAGCAGCACGTCAGAACGGTATTTCTTACAGCAAATTCATCAACGGCCTGAAAAAAGCCTCTGTTGAAATCGACCGTAAGATCCTGGCTGACATCGCAGTATTCGACAAAGTAGCGTTCACCGCTCTGGTCGAAAAAGCGAAAGCAGCACTGGCATAAGCCAGTTGAGAGAGGGGGCCTGGCTCCCTCTTTTCATATAACCCTGTAAGAAGATTGACATTTACCCGTGCAGGCTTTTCAATAAGGTCTCAACGGTTTTTACCCAACAAGGTAACGCAAGCATGAATGCTGCTATTTTCCGCTTCTTCTTTTACTTTAGCACCTGACTTCAGGAGGCTAGCGCGTGAAAGATGAAACGAAAAACAGCGCCAGATAAGCCTCCCGATGGAGGCTTTTTTTGTGCCTGAATTTGAGAGAATAACTCCACCAAATCGGTGTCTGCACCGACATAATGAGGAAAATCATGTCACATCTCGCAGAGCTGGTTGCCAGTGCAACAGCCGCCATTAATCAGGCCTCAGATGTTGCCGCGTTAGACAATGTCCGCGTCGAATATCTTGGGAAGAAAGGGCACCTGACCCTTCAAATGACAACCCTGCGTGAGCTGCCGCCAGAAGAGCGCCCGGCAGCGGGGGCGGTGATTAACGAAGCCAAAGAGCAGGTACAGCAGGCGCTGAACGCACGCAAAGCCGAGCTGGAAAGCGCGGTGCTGAATGCGCGTCTGGCCGCGGAGACGATCGACGTTTCTCTGCCGGGTCGCCGCATCGAAAACGGCGGTCTGCACCCGGTTACCCGTACCATCGATCGCATTGAAAGTTTCTTCGGTGAGCTCGGCTTTACCGTGGCGACTGGCCCGGAAATCGAAGATGATTACCATAACTTCGACGCCCTGAACATTCCTGGCCATCATCCGGCACGCGCTGACCACGACACTTTCTGGTTCGACGCTACGCGTCTGCTGCGTACCCAGACCTCCGGCGTTCAGATCCGTACCATGAAGGAGCAGGAGCCACCAATTCGTATTATCGCGCCGGGCCGCGTCTATCGTAACGACTACGATCAGACCCACACCCCAATGTTCCACCAGATGGAAGGCCTGATTGTTGATAAAAACATCAGCTTCACCAACCTGAAGGGCACGCTGCACGATTTCCTGAACAACTTCTTTGAGGAAGATCTGCAGGTTCGTTTCCGTCCGTCCTACTTCCCGTTCACCGAACCGTCTGCGGAAGTTGACGTGATGGGCAAAAACGGCAAGTGGCTGGAAGTGCTGGGCTGCGGCATGGTGCATCCAAACGTGCTGCGCAACGTGGGTATCGATCCGGAAGTTTACTCCGGCTTTGCCTTCGGTATGGGCATGGAGCGTCTGACCATGCTGCGCTACGGCGTAACCGACTTACGTGCATTCTTCGAAAACGATCTGCGTTTCCTCAAACAGTTTAAATAAGGGCAGGACAGAACAATGAAATTCAGTGAACTGTGGTTACGCGAGTGGGTGAACACCACGCTGGACAGCGACGCGCTTTCTAACCAGATCACCATGGCGGGTCTGGAAGTGGACGGCGTTGAGCCGGTTTCCGGTGCATTCAACGGCGTGGTCGTCGGCGAAGTGGTAGAGTGCGGCCAGCACCCTAACGCTGACAAACTGCGCGTGACAAAAGTAAACGTGGGCGGTGACCGTCTGCTGGATATCGTCTGCGGCGCGCCAAACTGCCGTCAGGGCCTGAAGGTGGCCGTGGCGACCGTCGGTGCAGTGCTGCCGGGCGATTTCAAAATCAAAGCGGCTAAGCTGCGCGGCGAGCCGTCTGAAGGCATGCTGTGCTCCTTCTCCGAGCTGGGTATTTCCGATGACCACAACGGCATCATTGAGCTGCCGCTGGACGCGCCAGTCGGCACCGATATCCGTGAATACCTGAAGCTTGACGACAACACCATCGAAATCAGCGTCACGCCAAACCGTGCTGACTGCTTAGGGATCATCGGCGTGGCGCGCGACGTGGCCGTGTTGAACCAGACCGAACTGAACGCGCCGGACATTGCGCCGGTTGAAGCGACCATCAGTGACGTGCTGCCTATTCAGGTTGACGCTGCGGATGCTTGCCCGCGCTACCTCGGTCGCGTGGTGAAAGGCATCAACGTGAAAGCGCCAACCCCGCTGTGGATGAAAGAGAAGCTGCGCCGCTGCGGTATCCGCTCTATCGACGCCGTGGTTGACGTGACTAACTACGTTCTGCTGGAGCTGGGCCAGCCAATGCACGCGTTCGATAAAGATCGTATCGACGGCGGCATCGTTGTGCGCATGGCGAAAGAGGGCGAAACCCTGGTTCTGCTGGACGGCAGTGAAGCGAAACTGAACGCCGATACCCTGGTGATTGCTGACCACAGCAAAGCGCTGGCTATGGGCGGTATCTTCGGGGGCGAGCATTCAGGCGTAAACGACGAGACGCAAAATGTCCTGCTGGAATGCGCATTCTTCAGCCCGCTCTCCATTACCGGTCGCGCACGCCGTCACGGCCTGCATACCGATGCCTCTCACCGCTACGAGCGCGGCGTTGACCCGGCGCTGCAGTACAAAGCGATGGAACGTGCTACCCGCCTGCTGATCGACATCTGCGGCGGTGAAGCGGGCCCGGTTATCGACGTCACCAACGACGCGACGCTGCCGAAGCGTGCGACCATCACCCTGCGCCGCAGCAAGCTGGATCGCCTGATTGGTCACCACGTTGCCGATGCGCAGGTGACCGACATCCTGAAGCGTCTGGGCTGTGAAGTGACCGAAGGCCAGGACGAGTGGAAAGCCGTTGCGCCATCATGGCGTTTCGACATGGAAATTGAAGAAGATCTGGTGGAAGAAGTGGCCCGCGTTTACGGCTACAACAATATCCCTGACGAGCCTGTCCAGGCAGGTCTGGTGATGGGCACCCACCGTGAAGCCGACCTGTCCCTGAAGCGTGTGAAAACCATGCTGAACGACAAAGGCTACCAGGAAGTGATCACCTACAGCTTTGTTGATCCAAAACTGCAGCAGCTGATCCACCCGGGCCAGGAAGCGCTGATCCTGCCAAGCCCAATCTCCAGCGAAATGTCCGCGATGCGTCTGTCCCTGTGGACGGGCCTGCTGGGCACTGTCGTTTATAACCAGAATCGCCAGCAAAACCGCGTGCGAATTTTCGAAAGCGGTTTGCGCTTTGTACCGGATAATCAGGCAAATTTAGGCATCCGTCAGGATCTCATGCTGGCTGGCGCCATCAGCGGCAACCGCTATGAAGAGCACTGGGACCTGGCAAAAGGCACGGTTGATTTCTACGATATGAAGGGCGATCTGGAAGCGATTCTGGATCTGACCGGTAAATTATCTGAAATTGAATTCCGCGCAGAAGCCATCCCGGCACTGCATCCGGGCCAGAGCGCAGCTATCTATTTAGACGGCAAACGCGTTGGTTTTATTGGGGTTGTTCACCCTGAGCTGGAGCGTAAGCTGGACCTGAACGGCCGTACCATCGTGTTCGAGCTGGAATGGAGCCCGGTGGCTGACCGCGTTATTCCCCAGGCTCAGGACGTCTCCCGCTTCCCGGCAAACCGCCGTGATATCGCGGTTGTAGTCGCGGAAAATGTGCCTGCAGCAGATATTTTGGCCGAATGTAAGAAAGTTGGCGTAAATCAGGTAGTTGGCGTAAACTTATTTGACGTGTACCGCGGCAAGGGCGTAGCAGAAGGTTTCAAGAGCCTCGCTATTAGCCTTATCCTTCAGGATACCAGCCGTACACTCGAAGAAGAGGAGATTGCCGCTACCGTCGCCAAATGTGTAGAGGCATTAAAAGAGCGATTCCAGGCATCATTGAGGGATTGAACCTATGGCGCTTACAAAAGCTGAAATGTCAGAATATCTGTTTGATAAGCTTGGGCTTAGCAAACGGGATGCCAAAGAGCTGGTAGAGCTGTTTTTCGAAGAGATCCGTCGTGCTCTGGAAAATGGTGAGCAGGTAAAACTCTCCGGTTTTGGCAATTTTGATTTGCGAGACAAAAACCAACGTCCGGGCCGCAACCCGAAGACGGGGGAAGATATTCCCATTACAGCCCGCCGCGTGGTGACCTTCAGACCCGGCCAGAAGTTAAAAAGCCGTGTCGAAAACGCAACGCCCAAAGCAGAGTAATATGAACTAACTAAAAAGGCCGCCCACGCGGCCTTTTTTCTTTGCGCTCTCCGGCAAACCCGCCGTAAAATCAATTACATCTCACGCTACTAAAACCTAACACATGCTTGATTATGCCCATCACCAGCACCGTTCCGATAAGCGTCGCCTGCTTTTGCTGGTGCTGCTGCTCATTGTCGCCGCGGGCGTGAGCCTCTGCGCGGGAGACCGATGGATTGGGCCTGAAAGCTGGTGGGGTCCGGACGGGCAGCTCTTCGTCTGGCAAATTCGCCTGCCGCGCACCGTTGCGGTGGTTCTGGTGGGCGCCGCGCTGGCGCTGTGCGGCACCATAATGCAGGCATTGTTTGATAACCCGCTGGCGGAGCCTGGGCTGCTCGGCGTGTCGAACGGAGCTGGCGTAGGCCTGATTGCGGCGGTGATGCTGGGCGGGGGAGAACTCACCGGATGGAGTATTAGCCTGAGTGCGATTCTCGGCGCATTACTGATAACGCTCATCCTGCTTCGTTTTGCCAGAAGGCACTTATCGACCAGTCGTCTGCTGCTTGCCGGCGTGGCGCTGGGGATCATCTGTAGCGCGTTGATGACCTGGGCGGTCTACTTTTCAACATCCTTTGACCTGCGACAGCTCATGTACTGGATGATGGGCGGCTTTGGCGGCGTTGACTGGCACCAGGGCTGGCTGATGGCGCTGCTGGTACCGGTCATCGTGTGGGCCGCCCTGCAGGCGCAGCCGCTGAATATGCTCGCGCTGGGTGAAACCTCTGCCCGCCAGCTGGGCATGCCGATTGGGTTCTGGCGTAATGTGCTGGTAATTGCCATTGGCTGGCTGGTCGGCGTCAGCGTGGCCCTGGCGGGTGCGATTGGCTTTATTGGCCTGGTGATTCCACACATGCTCCGTCTGTACGGCCTCACGGACCATCGAACCTTGCTTCCGGCCTCGGCGATTGCCGGAGCAGTCACGCTGCTGGTGGCTGACATCATCGCCCGGCTTGCCCTGACGGCTGCAGAGCTGCCCATCGGCGTGGTGACCGCCACGCTGGGCGCGCCGGTCTTTATCTGGCTACTATTAAAAGCTGGACGTTAAATCGACAATCTGAGGAAATGCTATGCAGTCAGATATCCTGAATACTGAAGTGACCACCATTGACGGCGAGAAAACCACGCTGGAAGGCTACAGAGGCAACGTGTTGCTGATCGTCAACGTGGCATCCAAATGTGGCCTGACGCCGCAGTACGAGCAGCTGGAAAACATTCAGAAGGCCTGGGAGAAAGACGGTTTCACCGTGCTGGGCTTCCCCTGCAACCAGTTCCTGGGCCAGGAGCCGGGCAGCGAAGAGGAGATTAAAACCTTCTGCAGCACGACCTACGGCGTGACGTTCCCGCTGTTCAGCAAAATCGATGTCAACGGTGAAGACCGCCATCCGCTGTATGCGAAGCTTATCGCTGCCGCGCCGAAGGCCGTTGCGCCGGAAGGCAGTGGTTTTTATGAACGCATGGCCAGCAAAGGCCGCGCGCCGCTTTACCCGGACGACATTCTCTGGAACTTCGAAAAATTCCTGATTGGTCGCGACGGCCAGGTGGTTCAACGCTTTTCGCCGGATATGACCCCTGAGGATCCAATCGTTATGGAATCGATCAAGCTGGCGCTGGCGAAATAATGTCGTTGCTGATGCAGCTCACGGACGTTGCCGAGAGGGGACGTCTGGAGCCGATAACCGGTACCATCAATGCGGGAGAAATCCTGCATCTTGTCGGGCCAAACGGTGCGGGGAAGAGCACGCTGCTGGCACGGATGGCAGGCATGACCGACGGAGAAGGGCAGATAACGCTGCTGGAGCATACGCTCGCCGACTGGTCACCGGCCTCGCTGGCGCATCGGCGCAGTTACCTCGTGCAGCAGCAGGTGCCGCCCTTTGCGATGCCGGTCTGGCACTATCTGACGCTGCATTTGCACGATAAACAACAGACGGCACTACTGACGGACGTGGCCGCGGCCCTGGGGCTTGAAGATAAACTTTCCCGGCATGCCAGCCAGCTTTCCGGTGGAGAGTGGCAGCGGGTGCGCCTGGCGGCCGTCATCCTTCAGATCCACCCGGGCGGCAATTCTCACGGGCGGATGCTGCTTCTCGATGAGCCCATGAGCGGTCTGGACGTAGCGCAGCAGGCGGCACTGGATACGCTACTCAGCGCCCTGAGCCGACAAGGTATTGCCGTGGTGATGAGCAGCCATGATCTCAACCACAGCCTGCGTCATGCCCACCGGGTGTGGCTGCTGTCGAAGGGAAAGATGATTGCCAGCGGTGCGCGGGATCGGGTTCTTACGCCGCCCAATCTTGCCCGTGCGTACAACATGTCGTTCCGCAGGCTGGATATAGAGGGACATAAGATGCTGATTTCTACCGGGCAGACGTAACCGTTTCTTGCCTGTGAGCACAATTGCACGCTAAATTACGAAAAGAACAAAAAAAGCAGAGGATTCGTCTGAAAATGCGATTCTGGTTTCTCCTGATGGCCGCACTTTTTCTTGCGGGATGCAGTAGCCATCGTGCGCCGCCGCCTAACCCACGGCTTTCAGATTCGATCACCGTGATTGCCAGCCTTAACGATCAGCTGAGCAACTGGCGCGGCACGCCTTATCGCTACGGCGGCATGAGCCGCGGTGGCGTAGATTGCTCCGGCTTCGTTCTGATGACGTTTCGCGATAAGTTTGATTTACAGCTTCCGCGCGAAACGCGCAAACAGGCAGAAATTGGCACTGAAATTGATAAAGACGAGCTTCTGCCCGGTGACCTGGTTTTCTTCAAAACCGGATCGGGTGAAAGCGGTCTTCATGTGGGTATATATGATACAGACAATCAGTTCATTCACGCTTCGACCAGCCGCGGCGTGATGCGCTCTTCTCTTGATAATGTTTACTGGCGTAAAAATTTCTGGCAGGCACGGCGTATATAGTCTTTGTCGGATGCTTCTCTTATGACGGCATGGTAAGTAATAAATCATGCCGTTTTTTCTCAAATAAGATGCTTAAAGTTAAATTTGCCTAAAATTAGCGAATCCTGCATGTGTCTGTTTTATCTAAAACTGGCTATTATTCAGCAACCAGGATAAAATTATTTAAGATTCAGGGATAAATCTGAAAATAAATACGGAACTAATGAAATTAATCTTATTAAAATCAAGACAGTGGAATTGTGTCGGCAATTGCTCCAGGATGTCCTCTTTCATCTTTAATGCGGGGCGAGTGCAATGATTATTACGCTAGATAATGCTTACCAGTCTGAACTGATGCTTCTGCCAGCCCGTAATAGCGCAGGGGAGCTTAAAGGTTTAGAAATTCTGGTTAACTTTACTGGCGTCGGCAGCGAGGTGCGGATCCCCACTGAGCTTGTTATCCCACGACTTTCAGCAGCCGAAGAGTTAGCGCTGTTTAACGAAAAACTGCAATTGCTTGATACCTGTAAACTGTTTTTTATTCAGCATCAGTTAATTGCATGGATCAATATTACACCTGCAATAGTTGAGTTTTTATTAAGTAATGGAAACGCTGTTTCAATCCTTGAGCGTTATCCGTTTCTTGAGTTTACTGTTAATGAGAATTATCCAGGTTTAAATAACGGAAAGGACGATCTGCAGCTGGCGAGAATGGCAATCCATTTCCCGTTGGTGCTGGCAAACTTTGGCGCAGGCGCCGCATCGCTCAAAGCGGTCTATGATGGATTATTTAAACGGGTCATCCTTGATAAAGGATTCATTCAGCAGCGTGCTCCGGAGCTCTCTTTTGAGCCTTTTATGCGCGCCATCCTCTGGCAAATCACGCCGCACTGCCAGTCTGTGATTGTCTCAGGCATTGATGACCACGGCCTGTTGCAACGCGTTTTGTCCTTCAATTTTGGCGCCATGCAGGGGGCACTCTGGCCTGCCGTCTCCGCAGAACACGTCACTACGCTGGTTCAGCAGCGATAACCCTTGCTTTCGCCCGTGTTTAAGTGCGGGTAAACCCTCTACACTAAAAGCAGGAGGACTTATGACCCTGTCTTTTACTGCTCACTGGCATGACGAGTTGCCTGGCTTTTACACCGCACTCAAACCAACACCGTTACAAAATTCACGCCTTATCTGGCATAACGATTTACTGGCAGAAGAGCTGGCCATTCCGCCTGAGCTGTTTCAGCATTCAGAGGGCGCAGGCGTCTGGGGCGGTGAAACGCTTCTCGCCGGTATGCAACCTCTGGCTCAGGTCTATAGCGGACATCAGTTTGGCGTCTGGGCGGGACAGCTGGGCGACGGCAGGGGGATCCTGCTCGGTGAACAACAGCTTCCCAACGGGGAGACGGTTGACTGGCACCTCAAAGGCGCGGGCCTGACGCCGTATTCGCGGATGGGCGACGGGCGTGCGGTTCTGCGTTCAACGATTCGCGAGTGCCTGGGCTCCGAGGCGATGCATGCCCTGGGTATTCCCACTACCCGCGCGCTGTCGATCGTTACCAGCGATACGCCGGTAGCGCGCGAAACGGTAGAAAAAGGGGCAATGCTGATGCGTATTGCGCAAAGCCATTTGCGCTTCGGCCATTTTGAGCACTTTTACTATCGCCGCGAGCCGGACAGCGTTCGCCAGCTGGCTGACTTTGCCATTCGTCACCACTGGGCGCATTTGCAGGACGAGGCGGATAAATACGTTCTCTGGTTCAGGGATGTGGTTGCCCGAACCGCAGCCCTGATTGCCCGCTGGCAAACGGTAGGCTTTGCCCACGGCGTTATGAATACGGACAACATGTCGCTTCTCGGGTTGACCTTTGACTACGGCCCGTTCGGTTTCCTGGACGATTACCAGCCTGGCTATATCTGCAACCACTCCGACTATCAGGGGCGCTACAGTTTTGACAATCAGCCCGCGGTGGGCCTGTGGAATCTGCAGCGGCTAGCGCAAACCCTGTCGCCGTTTATTGACGTTGACGCCCTCAACGATGCGCTCGACAGCTATCAGGAGATCTTACTGCGGGAATATGGCTCGCTGATGCGCAACAAGCTGGGGCTGGTGACGCAGGAGAGGGGCGATAACGACATCCTCAATGGCCTGTTTGCCCTGATGGCGCGCGAGGGCAGCGATTACACGCGCACCTTCCGGATGCTGGGGCAGACGGAGCAGCGCAGCGCCGCCTCGCCGCTGCGCGATGAGTTTATTGACAGGCAGGCGTTTGACGACTGGTTTGCATCCTACCGCGCGCGGCTGCAGCAGGAGCAGGTGGATGACGCGACCCGCCAGACGCAGATGAACGCGACGAACCCGGCGATGGTGTTGCGCAACTGGCTGGCGCAGCGGGCGATTGAGCAGGCAGAGCAGGGCGAGTACGACGAGCTACACCGTCTGCACGTGGCGTTGCGCACGCCGTTTGCCGACCGGGATGATGACTACGTCAACCGCCCGCCTGACTGGGGCAAGCGGCTGGAGGTCAGCTGCTCAAGCTAGTCTTTTGGCCGGGGGGCGGATTCGCCTTACCCGGCCTCAACGTCACTGCGCGACCCAGCCGCCGTCCATATTCCACGCGGCGCCGCGAACGTTAACGGCGCTGTCGCTGCACAAAAACAGCGCCAGTTCACCCAGCTGATCCGGGGTAACAAACTCGCCCGAAGGCTGTTTCTCCGCCAGAAGCTGTTCCCGAGCCTGCTCCGGCGGTACGCCGTCAGCGATACGTTGGTCGATTTGCTGCTGCACCAGCGGGGTCAGCACCCAGCCGGGACAGATGGTATTGGCGGTAACACCGGTGCGAGCGGTTTCCAGCGCCAGCGATTTCGTAAAGCCCACCACGCCATGCTTGGCGGCAACGTAGGCCGATTTCTCTTTTGACGCGACCAGCCCGTGAACGGAGGCGATATTAATGATACGCCCCCAGTTTTTCTCGCGCATGGCAGGCAGCGCCAGCCGGCTGGTATGAAACACCGAAGAGAGGTTAATGGCGATAATGTCGTTCCATTTCTCCACCGGAAACGCGTCAACCGGCGCCACATGCTGTATCCCGGCGTTGTTGACGAGAATGTCTACGCCGCCAAACTGCGATTCGGCGTAGCGCATCAGGTCTTCAATTTGCAGGACGTCTCGCAGGTCCGCATCGTGATACCCCGGCTTTTTGCCCAGTTGCGCAATCTCTTCTATTGCTGATTCGCTGTCGCCGAAACCGTTAAGGATCAGCTGCGCCCCGGCCTTCGCCAGCACGCGGGCGATCCCAAGTCCAATGCCGCTGGTCGAGCCCGTCACCAGGGCGGTTTTTCCGTTCAGATTCATCTTTCTCTCCTTACACAATGCCGGTCAGATAGAACACGGCAATGACAAAAAGCACTGCCAGACTTTTAATGATGGTGATAGCAAAAATGCCGCCGTAGGCCTGGCGATGGCTCAGGCCGGTAATCGCCAGCAGGGTAATCACCGCGCCGTTATGGGGAAGGGTATCCATTCCTCCGCTCGCCATTGACGCCACGCGGTGCAGCACCTCAAGCGGGATGTTGGCGGCGTGGGCGGCGGCGACAAACGTGTCGGACATGGCGGCGAGCGCAATACTCATCCCGCCTGACGCCGAGCCGGTGATCCCCGCAAGCACCGTCACGCTGATAGCTTCATTCAGCAGCGGATTCGGAATGGCCGCCAGCGCGTGGGATAACACCAGAAAACCGGGCAGGGCGGCGATAACCGCGCCGAAACCGTACTCCGAGGCGGTATTCATCGCCGCAAGAATTGCGCCGCTCACCGCGGTCCGGCTGCCTTCAGCCAGACGCCCCCGGATGTTGTGAAAGCCAAAAACCAGCACCAGCACGATACCTGAGATCAGCGCCGCTTCAACGGCCCAGATGGCGGTGATCTTGCCCACCTCGGTCACGATCGGTTTCGCCAGACCGGGCAGGGTCAGCTCGTGGGTCGTGCCGTACCAGCCGGGGATCCAGCGGGTAAACAGCAGGTTCAGTATGCCCACCACCAGCAGCGGGGCGATGGCAATCAGCGGGTGAGGGAGGTTAATGTTGTCCGGCGTTTCCGGTTCATTTTTCAGATCCGTGCCGTAACCTTCATTGTTATTGAGCGCCTTACGCCGCTGCCGCTCCAGCCAGAGCAGGCCAAAGACAATGATAAACAGGGAGCCGATAAGCCCCAGCCACGGCGCGGCCCAGGCGTTGGTACCAAAGAAGCTGGTGGGGATAATGTTCTGGATCTGCGGCGTGCCCGGTAGGGCATCCATGGTAAACGAGAATGCCCCGAGCGCCACCGTGGCCGGGATCAGCCGTTTAGGGATGCCGCTCTGGCGGAACAGTTCGGCGGCAAACGGATAAACCGCAAACGCCACCACAAACAGCGACACGCCGCCGTAGGTTAACAGCGCGCACACCAGAACAATCACCGGGATCGCGTGGCGACGGCCGAGGATCTGAATCGCGGCGGCGACGATGGAGCGTGAGAAGCCGGAAAGCTCAATCAGTTTGCCAAACACCGCCCCCAGCAGGAACACCGGGAAGTAGAGCTTGACGAAGCCCACCATCTTTTCCATGAACAGGCCGGTAAACGTCGGGCCGACGGCGCCCGGGTCGGTCAGCAGCACGGCGCCGAGCGCCGCAATCGGCGCAAACAAAATCACGCTATATCCGCGATAGGCCGCCAGCATCAGCAGCGCCAGCGCCGCCAGGGCAATTAACACGCTCATTACGACTCCTCACTTTAATTATTATTCGGGTACCAACGAGATGCTTAACGCTCGACGGTCAGAGCAATGCCTTGCCCGCCGCCTACGCAAAGGGTGACGAGCCCTTTTTTAACGTCACGGCGCTGCATTTCGTGCAGCAGCGTCACGAGGATGCGGCAGCCGGAGGCTCCAATCGGATGACCGAGGGCGATAGCGCCGCCGTTAACGTTCACCCTGCGTTCATCCCAGCCGAGCTGCTGGCCCACCGCCAGCGCCTGCGCGGCAAAGGCTTCATTGGCTTCAATGAGATCCACGTCATCGAGCGTCCAGCCCGCCCGCGCCAGCGCGGTCTGGCAGGCGCTGACCGGACCGATGCCCATCACCGACGGGTCAACGCCCGTCACGGTGTAACTCACGATGCGACCGAGGATCGGCAAACCGCTCTCCCGCGCTCTTTCGCCGCTCATCAGCAGTACCGCAGCGGCGCCGTCGTTGAGCGTGGAGGCATTTCCCGCCGTGACCGTGCCTTCCACTGGCAAAAAGGCGGGGCGCAGCTGCGCCAGCTGCTCGGCGGTGGTCCCAGGCCGGGGCTGTTCGTCACGGCTGACGACAAGCGGCGGTTTTTTACCCTGTTTCACCGTCACCGGCGCTATCTCAGCATCAAACCGGCCCGCTTCGATGGCGGCGGCCGCTTTTTGCTGCGACCGGGCAGCGAAGGCGTCCTGCTGTTCGCGGGAAATGCCGTACTGCCGGGCGACGTTTTCAGCGGTGATCCCCATGTGATAATCGTTGAACGCGTCCCACAGACCGTCGGTAATCATGCTGTCCTGCAGGCCCGTATGGCCAAAACGCAGCCCTGAACGAGCGCCGTCCAGCAGATAGGGGGCGTTGCTCATGCTCTCCTGACCGCCTGCGATCGATACCTCCGCGTCGCCGCAGCGGATCGCCTGCGCGGCGAGCTGCACCGCTTTCAAGCCCGCGCCACAGACCAGGTTGACCGTTGTCGCTGGCGTGCTGACGGGCAATCCGGCGGCGATGGCCGTCTGGCGCGCAGGGTTTTGTCCGCATCCCGCCGTCAGCACCTGGCCGAAAATCACCTCGTCTATCGTCTCTGCTGGAAGACCGCTGCTTTCAAGCAGACGATGAACCGCGACGGCCCCCAGCTCGGCCGCAGAGAGGGGCGCGAGCGATCCGCGAAAACTGCCAATAGGGGTTCGCGTTGCCCCGACAATCATGACCTCTTTCATCGTGAGTCCTCAGCTAAAGCGCATCTCGCGAACGTCGTCCGCCACAATCATTTTTCCGGCCGTCTTAGCCGCAATTTCGTCGATACTGACGCCGGGGGCGTATTCCCGCAGGACGAACGCGCCGTCCTCTATCTCCAGCAATGCGAGATCGGTTAAGACCCGGCGGATGCAGCCCGCGCCCGTAAGCGGCAGCGTGCAGCGCGACAGCAGCTTTGACTCGCCGCTTTTTGACGCGTGGGTCATCACCACAATGATGTTCTGCGCCCCGGCGACGAGATCCATCGCGCCGCCCATGCCCTTAACCATCTTTCCGGGGATCATCCACGAGGCGATATTGCCCTCGACGTCCACTTCAAACGCGCCCAGTACCGTCAGGTCGACATGGCCGCCGCGGATCATGGCAAACGACTCGGCCGAGTCGAAAATGGCCGCGCCTGTCCGCGCGGTCACGGTCTGTTTACCGGCGTTGATCATGTCGGCGTCGAGGCTCTGCTCGTCAGGAAACGCGCCCATCCCCAGCAGCCCGTTTTCCGACTGCAGCATCACGTCCATTCCTTCCGGAATGTAGTTCGCCACCAGGGTAGGAATGCCTATCCCCAGGTTGACGTAATATCCGTCGCGCAACTCCCGGGCGACGCGCATGGCCATCTGTTCACGGGTTAACATCGTCACACTCCTTCCGCGCGCAGCGTGCGCTGTTCAATGCGTTTTTCAAACTGGCCGACAATCAGCCTGTCGACGTAAATGCCCGGGGTATGAATGGCCGACGGGGGCAGCTCGCCCGGCGCAACAATCTCTTCCACCTCGACGACCGTTATCCGGCCCGCCGTGGCCATCAGCGGATTAAAGTTTTGCGCGGTATGCCGATAGACAACGTTGCCGTACCAGTCCGCTTTCCAACCCTTAATGAGCGCGAAATCACCGGTAATGGCTTCTTCAAGGATGTAGTGCTTCCCTGCAAACTGGCGCACGTCTTTACCGTCTGCCACGGGCGTGCCGTAGCCGGTGGCCGTGTAAAATGCCGGAATGCCCGCGCCGCCCGCGCGCACCTTTTCCGCCAGCGTGCCCTGAGGAGTGAGTTCAATCTCCAGTTCGCCGCTCAGCACCTGCTGCTCGAACAGCGCGTTTTCGCCGACGTAAGAGGCCACCACTTTGCGAACCTGCCGCGTTTCGAGCAGAAGCCCGAGACCGAAACCGTCCACGCCGCAGTTGTTTGATACCACCGTCAGGTCTTTCACCTGACGGCGTCTGACCTCTGCAATCAGGTTCTCCGGAATACCGCACAGGCCGAAGCCGCCCGCCAGCAAAGTCATCCCGTCCGTCAGCCCATCCAGCGCCTGCGCATAGCTGTCGACGCGCTTATCCAGTCCCGCCATCGTCATTCCTCCTCTTAACCGTGGCGGTATCATTAGGGGAGGCAACTCATTTGTTAATTTTGAATTTGTGACCCACTCATTTGGTTTTTTTATTAATTTCCTGTTAACTAAATTTTTTTCAATTAGTTAACAGGGTGAAAAATGAGAATGAGTGTCAAACAGTTACGCGCGTTTTTAGCGGTAGCTCACACTCTCAATTTCGCGCACGCCAGCGAACGTCTGAATCTCTCCCAGCCGGCCCTGAGCCTGACGATTAAAGCGCTGGAGGACGCGCTCGGCGGACCGCTGCTGCAGCGGAGCACGCGCAAGGTCGCGCTGACGCAGGAGGGCGAGACGTTTTTACCTATGGCGCGCCAGCTGCTTGCCGACTGGGATAACGTCGAAGAGGCGATGCACCAGTGCTTTACGCTTCAGCGCGGTAAAATCTCGGTCGCGGCCATGCCGTCGTTTGCCGCGAACGTCTTGCCCGAGGTGCTGAAAGCGTTTCGCGATCGCCATGCCGGAATCAACGTCACCGTGCATGACGTGATTAACGAGCAGGTGATTGAGATGGTGCGGGAAGGGCGGGTCGAGATGGGCATTGCCTTTGAGCCCGCGCCCACGCACAACCTGCTGTTTACCCCGCTGGGCCTCGACCGGTTTGTTGCCATTGTGCCGAAAGATTCCCCGCTGGCGGGCAAAAAGCGTCTGACATGGGAAGAGCTGCTGACGCTGGATTTCATCACCCTCCAGCGCCCCTCAGCGGTGCGTCTGATGATGGAAGAAGAGCTGGCGCGAAGCGGCAGAAAGCTGGACGTGGCGCTGGAGAGTCATCAGCTGGTGACGGTCGGGCGAATGGTCGCGAGCGGGCTGGGCGGCAGCGCCGTTCCGGCGCTCTGCGAGGAGCAGATGACGGCGCTGGGCGCGGTCTGTATCCCGCTGGATAGCCCGCGGATTGAAAAGTGCATCGGGGCGATCCATCCAGGGCACACGCAGCTCTCTAAAGCGGCGCATGCCCTGCTGGAAACGCTGAAAGATTTTTACCAGCCCGATCAGGGGGCTAGAAACACCTGCGGCACGGCGCGAGCCGGATGCCTGCCGACGTGAACCTGCGCGCCGTACCAGCGCGCCAGCGCATCGGCGTGCAAAACGGCTTCCGGTTCTCCCTGGGAGACGATCCTGCCGCTGTGCAGCAGCAGGATGCGGTCCGCCCACAGCGCCGCCAGATTGAGGTCGTGCAGCACCACGCAAACGTGCAGATGTCCCCGGCCGGTCAGGGATTTCAGTAGACGCAGCAGATGCTGCTGGTGATAAAGATCCAGCGCAGACGTGGGTTCATCAAGGAACAGCCAGCCGCGCGGCGCGCCGTCGCACCAGAGCTGAGCCAGCGCGCGGGCAAGCTGAACGCGCTGCTGCTCGCCGCCGGAGAGCGCGGCAAACTGCCTGCCCGCCAGCGGTAAACAGCCGGTGACGGCCATAACCTCTTCGATAACCGACGCTTCAGGCGTGCGGGTCCAGGGCGCACGCCCCATACCGATGACCGCCTCAACCGGCCAGTCAAATCCGAGCTGCGTGTTCTGGCGCATCACCGCCCGGTAGCGTGAGAGCGTTTCCGGCTGCCAGGCCGCAAGCGGTGTACCCGCCAGGCTGCACCGTCCGTCCGCAGGTTTAAGATAGCCGGTCAGCAGCCGCAACAGCGTCGATTTCCCGGCGCCGTTGGGGCCAATCAGCGCCACCAGCTCGCCCTGGGATAAGGTCAGCGACACGTCGTGAATCAGCGTGCGTTGCCCGGCGCGAAAAACAAGGTTTTCTGCACAGTAGCGTTCAGCCATGCGCACCTCCGCGACGAAAGATAAGCCACAGGAACCACGGCGCGCCGAGAAGGCTGCTCAATAAGCCGACCGGCATTTCCGCCGGGGCGACCAGGCTGCGCGCCAGCGTATCGGCCACCAGCAGGAGCAGCGCACCGGCCAGCACCGAGCCGGGGAGCACGGCCCGATGGTCGGCTCCCAGCCACATGCGCACCAGGTGCGGCACCACCAGGCCGACAAAGCCGATCACGCCGCTGACCGCAACGGCGGCAGCCACCAGCAGGGCGCTGCACAACAGCAGGATCCGCTGCACGGCGGCAACTTCCACGCCGAGGTAATGCGCCTCTTCGTCCCCCAGCTGCAGCAGGTTGAGGGCGCCTGCCAGACGCCAGATAACCAGCGCGGTGGGGACCATCAGCGACGCGACGGCCAGCAGCGTTGACCACTGCGCCTGGCCGAGGCTGCCCATTCCCCAGAGCGACAGCTGGCGAAGCTGGGCATCATTGCTGAGCCACGACAGGACGCCTACGGCGGCGCCGCACAGGGCGTTGATGGCAATGCCCACCAGCAGCAGGCGCGACAGGGATGCGTCGCGCTGCCGGCTGAGCAGAAAAATGACGACGGTGGCGGCCAGCGCGCCGAGAAACGCCGCCAGCATTGGGGCATACAGCATCATCAGGGCAGGCAGCGAGAGCGGAATCACCACCCACAGCGCAACGGCAAGCGCAGCGCCGCTGCTGATGCCGAGCAGGCCCGGATCCGCCAGCGGGTTGCGAAACAGCCCCTGCATCACGCAGCCCGCCAGCGCCAGCGAACCGCCGATCGCCAGCGCCAGCAGCACGCGAGGCAGGCGGATCGTCAGCCAGATTTGACGCAGCGCCTCGTCCGTGCCGTTCCACAGCAGGCTGACCGGCAGGTGTAATGCCCCAACCCCGCTAGCTGCGAGCGTCATGATGGTCAGGATCGCGGCCAGCATCCATAGCGATAAGGCTATCCGCCGGGACATCAGGGCAGCTGCTCCGCTCTGGCACGCAGCTGCTGGATGGCTTGCGGCGTTCGCACGCTGAAGCCCAGCAGCGCCATATCGTCAATCGCCAGCACCTGCCTGTTGCGTCCTGCCGGGGTTTGCGCCAGGCCGGGCAGCGTCCACAGATTCGCTTCACCGCCAAGGGCGTTGATGCCGTCCTGAGAAATCACCACCAGGTCGGGTCGGCTGGCAATCACGCCTTCCTGAGACAGCGGCTGATAGCGGGTGAACCCCTGCATCGCGTTTTTGAGCCCCGCCGCACGAATGGCCGCGTCCGCACCGGTCTGTTGTCCGGCTGCCATGGCGGTCATCCCGCCGTGGTTGAGAATAAACAGCACCCGCTTATTGAGCGGTGAGGCGGGAAGCGCCGACAGCGCCTGACGCAGCGTCTTGCGCAGGGCTTCCCCCTCGGCCTCGCGGTGCGTCGCTTCAGCGACGATCCGCACCTTTTCGTCAATGACGTTCAGATCGTTACCGGCAGGAACAACGATTACCCTGACGTGGCTTTGCTCAACCTGCTTTAGCGCCAGAGACGGCTGCGCCTGGGCGCTGGCCAGCACCAGCGTGGGGCGCATGGATAAGATCCCTTCCGCGTTGAGCTGGCGCAGATAGCCCACGTCAGGCAGGTCGTTCGCCGCCTGCGGCCACTGGCTGGTGCTGTCGCGGGCCACCAGCGAAGACGCGGCGCCGAGAGCGTAGACAATCTCGGTAACGTCGCCGCCGAGGGTAACGATTTTCTCCTGCGGCGCAGCAAACGCCAGCAGGGGCAGGGCGCTGAGCAGGGCAAGCCACCGTTTCATGCGGCCAGCCCTTTCGCCGTTAAGGCGTCAATCTGGCTGCGCCACTGGCTCTGCTCCGGTTCGCCTTCCGTGCGCTGGCCGTACAGCTGGGCGATTTGCGTTCCGTCGGCGGCAAACAGCTCCAGGCTGGTAACATGCCCGTCAGCCGTCGGCTTGCGCGTGACCCACGTTTCCGCAATGGATCCTTCAAGCAGATGCAGGGTAAAGGTTGGGTTAAAGATGTTCAGCCAGCCTTTCATCGGCGTCAGCTTTTCCACCGCGCCGGTGAAGATCTGCACGCAGCCGCGGTTGCCGACGAAGACCATGATTTCGTTACCGTCCCGGCACGCCGTCTCCAGGAGCTGCGCCAGCGCGGTGTTTTCTACCCGACAGGCCAGATCGTCACCCACCAGGCGAAACGCCTGCTGGCGGCTGAGGTTATGGCGTTTGAGCAGGCTGAAGAACTGATGAACGTCGGTCATGGCGCGCCACTCTTTGTCCACAAGCGCGGCATCCGCGTTTTCAGCGTGAGCCGGTGCATCGGCCATCTTCAACGCCAGCGGCGGGTTGTCGGCAAAGATAAAGCGGGTCAGCACGTCGCCCCAGGCGGAAACGTCAGTGTTGTCCGTGGCGTAGACCTTCAGCAGAGCATCGCCCTGGTGGTCGAAGAACTGAATGCTCTGCCGCTCGCCGCGGGCGGTGGCTTCACTGATGTGAAACACGCTCGCCCACTGGTTGAGGAACAGGCGCAGATCCAGCGCGCGCGGGTTCAGCACCAGCCCGGCATGGCCGTTCAGGTGCTGGTTGGTGAAGGTCCCGACCTGCTCGTGAACGGCGAAGTCGTTGCGGCAGATGCATTTGGTTTCGCCCACCGCCTCCAGCGCGCTCAGGATCTCGCGGATTTCACCGCGCAGTCGCCAGGCGTCGTGGCCCACGCGGGCAAAGGTCAGCTCTGCTTCACTGATGTTCATTAACCCTGCGAGGTCGCGCGCGTACTTACCCGGATTGGCTTCTTTTAGCTCAAGCCAGCGCGTGTAGTGATTCATTGTCTCTTCCTTCTGAATAGTTGCCCCGAAGGGAATTACCACTGATAGCTTACGAAAATCTTGCCGTTACGACCGTCCTGCGGAATGCCCTGAGGTGACCAGTACGCTTTGTCAAAGGCATTGCCCAGCACCAGAGTGGTGGTCACGCCTTTGAGTCGCTCCTGGCCTTTGTAGCTCACGTAGAAATCGTTGACCGCATAGCCCGGCTGCTCGCTGTAGCTGCTGCTGATATGCGTTGAGCGATCGACAAAGGTGCCAATCCAGCCGACGGAGAACCCGCTTTGCGCCACCGGAACGTCCAGCTTGCTGGTAACGGTATCCGGATTAATGCTGGAGATATACTCGCCCGACTCGGTGTCTTTCCCGCGCGTGCGGTTATAGGCCAGATCGAGGCTGAAGAGGTCGGCCGAGTATTTTGCCATCATGTCCCAGCCCCAGATTTTGGCGTTCGGGACGTTGTACGACATGGTGGTTGCGGCGGCAAAATCGACGGTGGTGGAGATATAGTCTTTGGCTTTGGTATCGAAATAGCTGGCTTTAAACTCCAGCGCATCGTTGGCAAGCATCAGATCGTCAAAGCGCAGGCCAAAACCAAACTCCTGCGTTTCGTTGGTTTCCGGGCGCAGGTTCGGGTTTGGCACCCAGTAGTTGGTATAGAAGCGGCCAATGGAGAAGTGTTTGGCGTCGTTGTACATCTCACCCATGGTGGGCGCGCGGAACGCCTGCGCGTAAGAGCCAAACAGCATCAGCCAGTCGGTTGGGCTAACGGTTAACCCGGCGCGGGAAGACCACTTGTCGGCATCCACATCGTTGTAGCCGTCGCTGCTGCCGCGGTAGTTGTCATAGCGCGTGCCGCCCAGCAGGGTAACAGGCAGATCGCGCAGGGTGATCTCATCCTGCAGCCAGCCGGAGCTGAAGTCGATTTTCGCGTCCGGGAAGCCGGTGGTTGCTCCGCCCGGATGCTGCTCCTGACGATAGTATTCCCCGCCGTAGGTCAGAAGGTGTGCTGCAAAGGTGTCGCTGAACAGGCGGGTGCGGTTTTCCACCTTGCCGCCTTTGGTGGTCTGCTTGCGGAACTCACCGCTGCCGTCGATGTTCTGGGCATTAATGCGCGCTTCGGACCAGTAGACCTTCGCGTCGGCGTTCAGCCAGTCGTTACCTTCCGGGGCGATGCGGTAGCCCACCTGCGCGTCGCGCTGGATGGTGGAGCGATCGGTCATCGGGTTGCTGCTGTCCGTTCCGGCAGTTTGCGGGTTTTTCGGCTCCTGAGCGGCGTTGTTGTAGTAGCGCAGGGAGCCGCTCAGGGTCTGGGCCGGGTCGAGTTTCCAGCTACCTTTCGCCAGCATGTTGTTGATGGATTCGTCGTTAGGCGCGGATGCACCGTCGCTTTGGCGGATATCACCCCGATCCCGGCTGGACCAGGAGACCAGACCGTCCAGCGTATCGGTGCGGCCATAGGCGCTCGCCCCCATCCCGAGGCTGCGATCGCCCGTCGCGCCCGTTCCAAACACGCGGTAACCGCTGTTTTTACCCGGTTCGAGCAGATCTATCGCATCAGCGGTGTCATAGGAAATCACGCCGCCCAGCGCGCCGCTGCCGTACAGCAGGGCCGACGGGCCGCGAACCACTTCGATACGCTTAATTAGCGCCGGATCGAGGAACGTACTGTTCAGGTGGCCGGTATCGGTGCCCTGACGTACGCCGTCAACCAGCACCAGCACGCCGCGACGGTCATAGCCGCGCAGGTTCACGTCCTGCCCGTTGGTGCGCCCGGTGCCGTCCAGAGTCAGACCGGGGACGTTACGCAGCAGGTCGGCCGCCGAGCTGGCGGTTTGTTTCTCCGGCGCGCTGGCGTCAATCACGCTTACCATCATGGGCGCTTCAAAGGTGCTGCGGGCGTTGCCCGTGGCGGTGACGGTAATGTCGTCTGTGGCGGCGAACGCGACGCCCGGCAGGGTACTGACAATCGCCAGCGCCAGAAGTGACGGACGTAAAGATGCGGAAGGCAGGTGTGGCATAGCAACTCTCCATAAGAAGTGAAAAGCGCTGGCTGCCTGGGTGTTACCTGGGTGGCTGGCGAATTTTTAGGTGTTGTTTATTTTGTGAGGATCAGTTTTCCGGCATGGGTCTGGCGCAGAAGATAGCGCTGGCCGTCATGCTCGATAATGACCCGGCCCTCATCGCCGAGCAGGGTTTTGCTGTCTATCCGACGCTCGGCGGGGGCTGGTGCTGTGTGTTTTTTTGCTGGCGTTGCCGCGCTGTTATCCGTACGTGACATAATGTTTATAAATAGCAATCAATGTAACAATGATAATCATTATCAATAAACTGCAAATTCACGGCAAGCGTTTTTGTGAAAAAAGGGTGAGGGGATCAATATTGTGCAATAAAAAGCCCGGTGGCGGCTTCGCCTTACCGGGCCTACAACGGCAAGAAACGTAGGCCGGGTAAGCGCAGCGCCACCCGGCAGGATTTTAAAAGCGTGTGTCAACCGCAGCAGCCAGCTTCTCCAGCAGCAGCTCGCTGTCTTCCCAGCTCAGGCACGGGTCGGTGATCGACTGGCCGTACGCCATCTGCTGTCCGGCAACGATTTTCTGCGTGCCTTCTTTGATAAAGCTCTCCGCCATAATCCCTGCAACGGCGGTTGAACCGCTGCGGATCTGCTGGCAGATCTCATCGCAGACGTCCAGCTGGCGGCGATGCTGCTTCTGGCAGTTGCCGTGGCTGAAGTCCACCACCAGATGTTCCGGCAGGTCGAACTCGGCCAGGGTTTCACAGGCCGCCGCAATATCTTGTGCATGGTAATTGGGTTTCTTGCCGCCGCGCATAATGATGTGCCCGTACGGGTTACCGCTGGTCTGGTAGATGGTCATATGACCGCTTTTATCCGGCGACAGGAACATGTGGCTGGCACGGGCAGCGCGGATGGCATCAACCGCAATACGGGTATTGCCATCGGTCCCGTTTTTAAAGCCGACCGGACAGGAGAGGGCGGAGGCCATCTCGCGGTGGATTTGGCTTTCGGTAGTGCGTGCGCCAATCGCGCCCCAGCTGATCAGATCGGCGATAAACTGCCCGGTCACCATATCAAGAAACTCGGTCGCCGTCGGCACGCCCAGCTCGTTGACCTGCAAAAGCAGCTTCCGCGCCAGCTCGATACCGTGATTCACGCGATAGCTGCCGTTGAGGTCAGGATCGGAAATCAGCCCTTTCCAGCCCACCACGGTCCGCGGTTTTTCAAAGTAGGTGCGCATCACGATCTCAAGGCGATGCTGGTACTTATCCCGCAGGCCCTGAAGCCGTTTTGCATAGTCCATCGCGGCATCCAGATCGTGGATGGAGCAGGGACCAATCACCACCAGAAGACGCTTGTCTTCACCATTAAGGATTTTTTCAATGCGGCGGCGGGAGGCCGTCACGTGTTCCGCAACGGCAGCGGAAACAGGATGCCGCTGGGCCAGTTCAGCCGGCGTGACCAGGCTGTCAATGCGCGCAGTGCGGAGTTCATCGGTTTTATTCATGGAATGTCTCAGAAAATTTTTGCTTCATCGGCAGACTACCGGGAAGTGATGGGCATCACCTTAAACCAATCCCTGCTGATTTCAAGTTCGGGGCGACACCGCCCCGTGGTTGCCGATGATGATACCTGAATCTGAGTTAATGTACTAGCATGTTAGTACATGCGGCGGTTAAGTCCCATGATGTCGAGAATTTTGGTGGCAATTTCTTCCACCGAATAGTTGGTGCTGTTCAGCCATGGGATCTGATTTTTGCGGTACAGGGCTTCCACTTCGGAGACCTCCATTCGGCACTGGCGCATGGAGGCGTAGCGGCTGTTCTCGCGTCGCTCTTCGCGGATGGCCGCAAGGCGTTCCGGGTTGATCGTCAGGCCGAACAGCTTGTGCTGCAGCGGCTTAAGGGCGGCAGGCAGGACCAGGTTATCCATGTCATCAGCGATAAACGGGTAGTTTGCGGCGCGAATGCCAAACTGCATCGCCAGGTAGAGGCTGGTCGGCGTTTTGCCGCAGCGCGACACGCCAAGCAGGATCACCTGCGCCTGGTCGAGATTACGCAGAGAGATACCGTCGTCGTGCGCGAGGGTATAATCGATGGCGGCGATACGCGCGTCGTACTTGGTCAGGTTGCCGGGGTTCAGCCCGTGGGTACGGTGGGCGATAGGCGTTGGGTCGAGCTTAAGTTCGCTTTGCAGCGGAGCTACAAGCGCCTGCACGATATCCTGGCAGAAGCCTTCACTCTGCAAAATGATGGAGCGAATTTCGGGGATCACGATGGAGTAGAACACCAGCGGGCGGACGCCGGTCTGCTGGTAAATGGCGTCAATTTGATCCTTCACCGCTTTGGCACGGCTCTCATTTTCGACAAACGGCAGCGTAATGCTGTTGATCGATACGGGAAACTGCGACATCACCGCGTGGCCCAGCACCTCGGCGGTGATCGCCGTACCATCAGAAATATAAAAAACGTGACGATCGACAGCACTATCCATTTTACCCACCCTGAATATCAGACGTAATTGTCTGAAAGCATAAATTAAAAAAGTAATTTACACAGCAAAGAACTTATCCTAATTATGAATGAAACGCTGTTTTTGATTTTCCTGAAAAGTGGATTTCATTTTTCAAATAGCGACTTTATTTTTGGGATTTCTGGCTGAATATAGAGGAATCATCGGGTTAATCGTTGATGGGAAAGTATCCGAAAAGTTGAATTTTTAAATTGCTTACACGATTCACCGTTTTTTTAGCGGAAATAAATATGCCAGTATAAATACGTAGTCAGGTGTTACTTACTCCGATCAAATATCACAAAAGGATTGTTTCGATGTCCAACAATGGCTCGTCACCGCTGGTGCTTTGGTATAACCAACTCGGCATGAATGATGTAGACAGAGTTGGGGGCAAAAATGCCTCCCTGGGTGAAATGATTACAAATCTGTCGGGTATGGGTGTCTCCGTACCGAACGGGTTTGCCACCACCGCCGATGCCTTTAACCTGTTTTTAGACCAGAGCGGTGTTAACCAGCGCATTTACGACCTGCTGGATAAAACGGATATTGATGACGTCACCGAGCTTGCCAAAGCCGGGGCGCAGATCCGCCAGTGGATCATCGACACACCTTTCCAGCCGGAACTGGAAAAAGCCATTCACGACGCGTACAACCAGCTCTCTGCTGACGATGCGCAGGCCTCCTTTGCCGTGCGTTCCTCTGCAACCGCAGAAGATATGCCGGACGCCTCGTTTGCCGGGCAGCAGGAAACCTTCCTGAACGTCCAGGGTTACGATGCGGTGCTGGTGGCGGTGAAGCACGTGTTTGCTTCCCTGTTCAACGACCGTGCCATCTCCTATCGCGTGCACCAGGGCTACGACCATCGCGGCGTGGCGCTCTCCGCTGGCGTGCAGCGCATGGTGCGCTCGGACGTGGGCTCATCCGGCGTGATGTTCTCCATTGATACTGAATCCGGCTTCGACCAGGTGGTGTTTATCACCTCCGCGTGGGGGCTGGGTGAGATGGTCGTGCAGGGCGCGGTAAACCCTGACGAATTCTACGTCCACAAGCCTACGCTGGCCGCTGGCCGTCCGTCGGTGGTGCGCCGCACCATGGGCTCGAAAAAAATCCGCATGATCTATGCCCCGACCCAGGAGCATGGCAAGCAGGTTAAAATTGAAGATGTACCGCAGGAGCAGCGCGACCGCTTCTCTCTGACCGATGCCGAAGTGCAGGAGCTGGCGAAGCAGGCGGTGCAGATTGAAAAACACTACGGCCGTCCGATGGATATCGAATGGGCGAAAGACGGGAACACCGGCAAGCTGTTTATCGTGCAGGCGCGCCCGGAAACCGTCCGCTCACGCGGTCAGGTGATGGAGCGTTATACGCTGCACGCGCAGGGAAAAATCGTCGCGGAAGGCCGTGCTATCGGTCACCGCATCGGTGCCGGCCCGGTTAAAGTGATCCACGACATCAGCGAGATGAACCGTATTGAGCCGGGCGACGTGCTGGTAACCGACATGACCGACCCGGACTGGGAACCGATCATGAAGAAAGCGGCGGCTATCGTCACCAACCGCGGCGGTCGTACCTGTCATGCGGCGATCATTGCCCGCGAGCTGGGTATCCCTGCGGTTGTCGGCTGCGGTGACGCTACCGAGCGCATGAAGGACGGACAGAACGTGACCGTCTCCTGTGCCGAAGGCGATACCGGCTACGTGTATGCCGATATTCTCGACTTCAGCGTGAAGAGCTCCAGCGTGGATACCATGCCGGACCTGCCGCTGAAGATCATGATGAACGTCGGTAACCCGGACCGCGCGTTCGACTTCGCCTGCCTGCCGAACGAAGGCGTAGGCTTGGCGCGCCTGGAGTTTATCATCAACCGTATGATCGGCGTTCACCCGCGTGCGCTGCTGGAGTTTGACGACCAGGAGCCGAAGCTGCAGAACGAAATCCGCGAGATGATGAAAGGCTACGACTCGCCGAAAGAGTTCTACGTCGGCCGTCTGACCGAAGGGATCGCGACGCTGGGTGCCGCCTTCTATCCGAAACGCGTGATCGTACGTCTGTCTGACTTTAAGTCTAACGAATACGCCAACCTGGTCGGCGGCGAGCGCTACGAGCCGGAAGAAGAGAACCCGATGCTGGGCTTCCGCGGGGCCGGACGCTACGTGTCTGACAGCTTCCGCGACTGCTTCGCGCTGGAGTGTGAGGCGGTGAAGCGCGTGCGCAACGACATGGGGCTGACCAACGTCGAAATTATGATCCCGTTCGTGCGTACCGTGGATCAGGCGAAAGCCGTTGTGGACGAGCTGGCGCGTCAGGGGCTGAAGCGCGGCGAGAACGGGCTGAAGATTATTATGATGTGTGAGATCCCGTCCAACGCCCTGCTGGCCGAGCAGTTCCTCGAGCACTTCGACGGCTTCTCTATCGGTTCGAACGACATGACGCAGCTGACGCTGGGTCTGGACCGCGACTCCGGCGTGGTCTCCGAGCTGTTCGACGAGCGCAACGAGGCGGTGAAAGCGCTGCTCTCCATGTCCATCCGCGCCGCGAAGAAGCAGGGTAAATACGTCGGGATCTGCGGTCAGGGTCCATCCGACCATGAAGACTTTGCCGCATGGCTGATGGAAGAGGGGATCGATAGCCTGTCCCTGAACCCGGACACCGTGGTGCAAACCTGGCTGAGCCTGGCGGAACTTAATAAATAACCGCTTAAAAGCGGATAAAGGCGAGGAGATATCTTCTCGCCTTTTTTATTTCCTCCCGAATATGCTCCCCATCACAAATAAAGTAAAAAACCAAATATCATAATTTGTCTGTCAATTTAGACAATTGTTAGCGCGCAACGCGTTGCTAATACTTGAGCCTTACTGCGCATTTCCCTTCAGATGATGCGCAACTGGTTGAAATACGTTTTAACCTGATAAAAAGGCAAATAACAATGACACTCTCCTCTGTATTGCGTACCAAAGATAAAATAGGTTATGGCTTAGGTGATATGGCCAGCGCGCTGGTCTGGCAAACGGCAACGTTATTTCTCGCTTATTTCTATACGGACGTTTTTGGGCTGCCCGCCGCGATTATGGGCACCATGTTTTTAGTGGTGCGCGTGGTTGATGCGTTTGTCGACCCGTGCATTGGCGCCCTGGTGGATCGCACTCAGACGCGTCACGGACGCTTCCGTCCCTGGCTGCTGTGGTTTGCCATCCCGTTTGGCGTGAGCTGCCTCATTACCTTCTATGTGCCGGACGTTGGGCCGACGGCGAAAATCGTTTATGCCTGCCTGACCTACGCGATTTTAAGCCTGATTTATTCCGCCATTAACGTGCCTTACTGCGCCATGCCCGGCGCGCTGACGCTGGATCCGCGCGAGCGTCACTCCCTGCAGTCGTGGCGCTTTGGCCTGTCGTTTATCGGCGGGTTGATTGTGACGGTGATTGCCCTGCCGCTGGTCTCACTGTTAGGCCAGGGCAACGTGCAGAAAGGCTATTTCTATGCCATGAGCCTGATGGGGCTGCTGGGCATTGTGCTCTTTTTCTGCTGTTTCCTCATGACCCGCGAGCGTTATTCCCCACGCAATGATACCTCCGGCTCGATGCTCACCGATTTAAAACTGCTGGCCGGCAACAGCCAGTGGCGCATTGTTTTCCTGTTTAATATTTTGCTGTTAACGGCGGTGGTGACGCGCGGTTCCGCCACCATGTATTACGTGAACTACGTGCTGTTGCGCCCGGAGCTGGTTTTTGCCTTTATTGTTTCCGGAATGGTGGCCTCCTTAAGCGGCGCATTATTATCTGAACGGCTGCTGGGGAAATTTGACCGCGTGCGCGCCTACCAGTGGACCATTATTTCCTTCGTGATTTTCGGCGCGCTGATTTTCTTCCTGCCGCCTTCGCAGGTGTGGCTGATTTTTGGCCTCAACATCGTCTTTAGCTTTGTACAAAATCTCACCACGCCGCTGCAGTGGACCATGTTCTCCGATGTGGTCGACTACGAAGAACATCGCAGCGGCCGTCGTCTGGACGGGCTGGTCTTTTCCACCGCGCTGTTTGCCATCAAATTCGGCCTGGCGCTGGGCGGCGCGGTGGTCGGCTGGGTGCTTGGCATGGTGGACTACGCCCCGGGACAGGCAACCCAGGCACCCCACGTACTCTCTACGATTAACGCGCTGTTCACCCTTATCCCTTGCGCGCTGTTCCTCTGCATGGTCGCGCTGCTTTCAATCTACAAGCTTAACAGCCGGCTGGTGGATTCCATCGCCCGGGAGCTGGCCAGCAAGCGTGAAGTCAGACCCGAAGCGGGGCAGCTCAGCCCGGCAACCCCTTCCGCACTACAGGAGTAAAACATGACAGCTATCTATAAGGACGCGGGACGTCCCGTGCACGAGCGCGTCGCCGATTTACTGGCGCGTATGACCCCGGAAGAGAAGTTCGCCCAGATGCATGCGTACTGGCTGATCCTCGATGAAAACGGCAACCACCGCGAGCGCAGCGACCTCAGCGATGAATTCGCCGGCGTGAGCGAGCAGGCTGCGCTGAGCGAACGGCTCAAGCTTGGCGTCGGACAGATCACCCGTCCTCTGGGTACCCACATTGTTGATGCAAAAACCGGCGTGCGCGCAGCGAACCGCCTGCAGCGCATGATGATGGAGGAGACGCGCCTCGGCATTCCGGCCTTGTTCCATGAAGAGTGTCTGGTGGGACTGCTGTGCAAAGACGCCACCCTGTTCCCGTCGTCGCTGAACTACGGATCGACCTGGGATCCGGAACTGGTGCAGCGCGCGGCAGAGCAGATCGGTAAAGAGGCGCGATCCGTAGGCTGCCAGCAGGGGCTGGCGCCGGTGCTGGACGTGTCCCGCGACGTGCGCTGGGGGCGGACCGAAGAGACCTTCGGCGAAGATCCGTGGCTGGTTGGGGTGATGGCAACCGCCTACGTGAAAGGATTGCAGGGCGATAAGCGCGACCTGCTGGCAACCCTGAAACATTACGTGGGCCATTCGTTCAGCGAAGGGGCGCGCAACCATGCCCCGGTGCACCTGGGGTTCAGCGAGCTGAACGACACCTTCCTGCTGCCGTTTGAAATGGCGGTGAAGCTGGCAAACGCCGGGTCGGTGATGCCGGCCTACCACGATATTGATAACCAGCCGGGGCACAGCGACAGCTTCCTGCTGACTACCGTCCTGCGCGAACAGTGGGGATTCGACGGGATTATTGTCGCGGATTACGGCGGCGTCAGCCTGCTGCACCAGCATCATGGAATTTCCCACGATGCGGCCGAATCAGCTGCGCTGGCGTTCAACGCCGGGCTGGACGTTGAGCTGCCGAAAGACGACTGCGCGCGCCATCTGGCGGAAGCGGTAGAGCGCGGGCTGATCTCTATGGCGAAAGTGGATGAGATCGTGGCGCGCGTGCTGACCGAAAAATTCCGCCTGGGCCTGTTTGAAAAGCCGTACGCGGATGAAAACGGTATCGATCTGCAAAATGACAACACACGGCAGGTTGCGCGGGAGGTGGCGACGAAATCGCTCACGCTGCTGGAAAACAACGGTATTTTACCGCTCGGCGGCAAACCTCGCGTGGCGGTAGTGGGGCCGACGGCAGACGATCCGCTGGCGTTACTCAGCGGCTACAGCTTCCCGGTGCATCTGATCATCAGCGATATGGTGGAAGAGACCTCGCAGGTCACGACCCCGCGCGTAGCGCTGGAGCATTACCTTGGCGCGTCTCAGGTCCGTTACGCCAAAGGATGTCACATCATCGAGAAGCGGATGGCGGGCGCGCCGGTCTTCCCGGGCGACAGCGGCGGCAAACCGATGCAGCAGTCGCCGGTTTCACTAAGCACCGCACTGATCCCCGAGGCGGTAAACGCCGCGCAGGAAAGTGACGTGGTGGTCGCCTGCGTGGGCGATCTTGCCGGGCTGTTCCAGAGCGGCACCGTGGGGGAAGGTTCCGATACCGATTCCCTGAACCTGCCGGGCGTGCAGCAACAGCTGCTGGAGGCGCTGGTGGCGACGGGCAAACCGGTGATCGTCGTGATGACCGGTGGGCGCCCGTATAACCTTCAGGGGCTGGAGGATAAGGTCGCGGCGCTGTTGGTGGCGTGGGCGCCGGGGCAGGAAGGGGGCTGGGCGATTGCGGACGTGTTAACCGGACGTGCGGAACCGCAGGGGCGTCTGGTAGTGAGCGTACCGAAAAGCGCCGGGGCAATGCCGTATTACTACAATCATAAGCTCAAAAGCGGCGGCACGCCGTTTGCGTTACACTTCGGTTCACGTTATCCGTTTGGCTTCGGCCTCGGCTGGACGACGTTTAGCTGGGGGGCTGCCCGCGTTGCAGAAAGCAGCGTGCCGGTCGACGGCGAGGTGACGCTGAGCGTAGATATCACCAATTCCGGAGAACGCAGCGGCAGTGAGGTGGTACAGGTTTACGTCAGGGATAGGGTCGCCACCCAGGTGCGACCGCTTCAGGAGCTGAAGGCCTTCCAGCGCGTCACGCTCTCGCCGGGCGAAACCGCCACGCTTAGCTTTACGCTACCGGTTGAGATGTTCAACTTTACCCGCCGGGACGGGAAACGCATCGTTGAGCCGGGCGAGTTTGAACTGCAGGTTGGCGCATCGTCGGCGGATATCCGCGAGGCGTTGACGGTTAATGTGACAGGGGAAACGCGGGTGCTGCCTGCCGAGTGGCGAATGCTCAGTACCTGTGAGGTTAAGCGCGCGTAGTCAGGATAAAAAAAAGCCCATCGTGGGAGATGGGCAAAGACTACACACAGCAATTCGTTGTTTCACTCAGGGGATTTCCATGCTTATAAATCAAGGTGTTGATCTATAACCGTGTCCTAATAGTAGGCATGTCCTCTTTTAGCGTCGATCGGATTCGTCTCAATAGTTAAAGAGACGTAAAGATTTTTTAAGGTGAATAGCGGACTTAGAGCAATAAAGGCGGGTCTGACCAGTGTGCAACGAATAAATACTTTAGCAGCGTTAAAGTATTGTGAGGGGGAATGTAGGCCGGGTAAGCGTTCGCGCCACCCGGCAAAAAAACTTAATGCGTGTTCTTCTCTTCCAGCTCTTCCAGTTCGCTCAAAATCACGTCCGGGTCTGTTCCCGGAGGCGGAATTTCATGCACCCAGGCAGAGAACAGACGCCAGGTGACGGCGAGCAGCACCGGGCCAATAAACAGGCCTATCATGCCAAAGGCAATCAATCCGCCAATGACCCCGGAGAGGATCAGAATCAGCGGCAGGTCTGCACCCATGCGGATGAGTATCGGACGAATGACGTTATCCATGGTGCCGACCACGCAGCTCCAGACCAGCAGCACCGTTCCCCACGTGGTATCACCCGTCCAGTACAGCCAGATAATACTAGGGACCAGAACCAGCAGCGGTCCCAGTTGCGCAAGACAGGTCATCAGCATGACAACGGTGAACACGGTGGCGTACGGTACGCCGGAAATCGCCAGACCAATACCGCCCAGCACCGCCTGCACCAGCGCGGTCACCACCACGCCCAGCGCCACCGCGCGCACGGCCTGCGCAGCCAGCAGTACCGCCGCGTCACCGCGTTTGCCCGCCAGGCGGGTGGCAAAGTGACGAACGCCTAAAGCCACCTGCTCGCCGCGCCAGTAGAGCAGGGCGCTGAAGAGCAGCATCAGCGTACAGTGCATCATAAACCGGCCGATATGCGCCGCCTGACCCACAAACCAGGTCGTGGTCGTGCCAATGTACGGGCGGACTTTTGCCATCAGCGCGCTGCCGCCCATCTCCAGCAGGCTATGCCAGCCGCTGTAGAGCTTGGCGCCCACTACCGGAATGCTGTTCAGCCAGGCGAGATCCGGCAGCGTCAGGTCACCGCTGCTAATAGCGCGAATAACGGGGCCGCTGGAATCCACCAGGCTATTCACCAGCAGGGCAATCGGAATAATAAACAGCAGGAACAGCAGGAGCGTCATGACCAGCACGGCTAACCCGCGACGGCCAAACAGCAGCTTCTGCAAGCGCAGCAGCAAAGGCCACGTGGCGACGACAACCGTCGCAGCCCACGCAAAGCCGAGAATAAAGGGTTGAACAATCCACAGACACGCAATAATCATGAGGGCCAGAAACAGCACCGACAGCAAAATTTGCGCAACATCCCTGGGCTGGCGAAGATTGACCATAAATGAAACTTTCCTTAAAAGAACGCCAGTACGACTGGCGGGAACGGAAAACCGCGTCTCTCTAATCATTGATGATCTGAGCGGTTTTTAACAGGCGGATTTTGCCTGTAATTCAGCAGAGATTATAAGAAAAAAATGTGATAAAACTTTTAAGATACACGCAAACGATTTCATACAACTCTAATTAGGGTCGACAGTCATGATCCCACAGATTTCTCAAGCACCTGGCGTCGTTCAGCTGGTGCTTAATTTTTTGCAAGCACTGGAGCAACAGGGTTTTACAGGTGATACCGCCACGAACTATGCCGACAGGCTGACGATGGCGACCGATAACAGTATCTACCAGCTTCTTCCCGATGCCGTCGTTTTCCCTCGTTCAACGGCCGACGTGGCGCTTATCGCCCGGCTGGCAACGCAGGAGCGGTTTGCCTCGCTGGTCTTTACGCCGCGCGGCGGCGGCACCGGGACCAATGGTCAGGCGCTGAACCAGGGCATCATTGTTGATATGTCGCGCTATATGAACCGCATCATTGAGATCAACCCGGAAGAGGGATGGGTGCGGGTCGAAGCGGGCGTCATCAAGGATCAGCTTAACCAGTACCTCAAGCCTTACGGCTACTTTTTTGCCCCGGAGCTTTCCACCAGTAACCGCGCGACCCTTGGCGGGATGATCAACACGGATGCCTCCGGGCAGGGCTCGCTGGTCTACGGTAAAACCTCCGATCACGTGCTGGGCGTGCGCGCCGTTCTGCTGGGCGGCGATATTCTCGATACCCAGCCGATGCCGGTCGAACTGGCGGAAACCCTGGGTAAAGACAACACCGCCAGCGGGCGCATCTATCGTACCGTGCTGGAGCGCTGCCGCGACAACCGCCAGCTTATCCTCGATAAATTCCCGAAACTAAACCGCTTCCTGACCGGGTACGATCTGCGTCACGTCTTTAACGACGACCTGACCCAGTTTGATTTAACCCGCGTGCTGACCGGCTCCGAAGGGACGCTGGCGTTTATTACCGAAGCGCGGCTGGATATTACCCGGTTGCCGAAAGTGCGTCGTCTGGTGAACGTCAAATATGACTCCTTCGACTCCGCGCTGCGCAATGCGCCGTTTATGGTGGAAGCGAAAGCGCTGTCGGTGGAAACGGTCGACTCCAAAGTGCTCAACCTGGCTCGGGAAGACATAGTCTGGCACTCCGTCAGCGAGCTGATTACCGACGTGCCGGATAAAGAGATGCTCGGCCTCAATATCGTAGAGTTCGCCGGCGACGATGCGGAGTTGATTGAGAGCCAGGTCACCACGCTCTGCCAGCGGCTGGATGAGCTGATTGCGCAGGGCCAGGGCGGCGTGATCGGCTGGCAGCTCTGTAACGATTTGCCCGGGATTGAGCGTATCTATGCGATGCGTAAAAAAGCCGTGGGCCTGCTCGGCAATGCGAAAGGGGCGGCGAAGCCGATTCCCTTTGCCGAAGATACCTGCGTGCCGCCTGAGCATCTGGCGGATTATATCGTTGAGTTTCGCGCCCTGCTGGACAGCCACGGCCTGAGCTACGGCATGTTCGGCCACGTCGACGCCGGGGTACTGCACGTGCGTCCGGCGCTGGATATGTGCGACCCGCAGCAGGAGATCCTGATGAAGCAGATCTCCGACGACGTGGTGGCCTTAACCGCCAAATACGGCGGTCTGCTGTGGGGGGAGCACGGGAAAGGGTTCCGCGCGGAATATAGCCCGGCATTCTTCGGCGAACAGCTCTACGCGGAGTTGCGGAAGGTGAAAGCGGCCTTCGACCCGCATAACCGCCTTAACCCGGGTAAAATCTGCCCGCCTGAAGGTGTTGATGCCCCGATGCTGCAGGTGGATGCCGTCAAGCGCGGCACGTACGACAGACAGATCCCGATTGCGGTGCGCTCCTCCTGGCGCGGCGCGATGGAGTGTAACGGCAACGGCCTGTGCTTTAACTTTGATGTGAAAAGCCCTATGTGCCCGTCGATGAAAATCACCAGCAACCGTATCCACTCGCCGAAAGGGAGGGCGACGCTGGTTCGCGAGTGGCTGCGTCTGCTGGCCGACCGCGGGGTGGACCCGCTCAGGCTGGAGCAGGAGCTGCCGGAAAAACGGGCCAGCCTGCGCTCGCTGATTGAGCGCACCCGCAACAGCTGGCATGCCAACAAGGGCGAGTACGATTTCTCCCATGAGGTGAAAGAGGCGATGTCCGGCTGCCTGGCCTGCAAAGCCTGCTCCACCCAGTGCCCGATCAAAATCGACGTGCCGGAATTCCGCTCGCGTTTCCTGCAGCTTTATCACACCCGATATCTCCGCCCGGTGCGCGACCATCTGGTGGCGACGGTGGAAAGCTACGCGCCGCTGATGGCGCGTGCGCCAAAGACCTTCAACTTCTTTATAAACCAGCCGCTGGTGCGTAAGCTCTCCGAAAAACATATCGGCATGGTCGATCTGCCGCTGCTGTCGGTCCCGTCTCTGCAGCGCCAGCTCGTCGGTCACCGTTCGGCAAACATGACCCTGGAACAGCTGGAGGCGCTGAGCCCTGAGCAGAAAGCCCAGGTGGTGCTGGTGGTGCAGGATCCGTTCACCAGCTACTACGATGCGCAGGTTGTGGCCGATTTCGTCCGTCTGGCGGAGAAAGTAGGTTACCAGCCTGTGGTTCTGCCGTTCTCTCCGAACGGCAAGGCGCAGCACATAAAGGGTTTCCTGAACCGTTTTGCGAAGACCGCGCAGAAAACGTCTGACTTCTTAAACCGCGTGGCGCAGCTCGGAATACCGATGGTCGGCGTCGATCCGGCGCTGGTCCTTTGCTATCGCGATGAATACAAGCAGACGCTGGGCGATAGGCGCGGCGATTTTAACGTGATGCTGGTACACGAGTGGCTGCCGATGGCGCTGGAAGGCAAAGCTGTTCAGGATGTCAGCGGTGAACCGTGGTATCTGTTCGGCCACTGCACGGAAGTGACCGCGCTGCCGGGTGCCCCCGCGCAGTGGGCGTCTGTTTTTGCCCGCTTCGGTGCGAAGCTGGAGAGCGTCAACGTAGGCTGCTGCGGCATGGCCGGAACCTACGGACACGAAGTGAAAAACCACGCCAACTCGCTCGGCATCTATGAGTTGTCCTGGCATCAGGCGATGCAGCGTTTGCCGCGAAACCGCTGTCTGGCGACGGGGTACTCCTGCCGCAGCCAGGTAAAACGGGTAGAAGGTAACGGCGTACGTCACCCATTGCAGGCTTTACTGGAGATAATTGGATGATCTGGAAACGTGCCGTGACGCTGCAGGCGCTGAACGCCATGGGCGAGGGAAATATGGTGGGGCTGCTGGATATCCAGTTTATCCGCATTGGCGACGATGAGATTGAGGCCACCATGCCCGTCGATAGTCGCACCCACCAGCCGTTTGGTTTATTGCACGGCGGAGCGTCCGTCGTGCTGGCCGAAACGCTGGGCTCGGTGGCGGGGTATCTCTGTACCGAAGGGGAGCAGAAGGTTGTCGGACTCGAGGTGAATGCAAACCACATTCGCTCGGTGCGCAGCGGGCGCGTACGCGGTATTTGCCGCGCGCTGCACGCCGGAAGCCGCCATCAGGTGTGGCAGATAGATATTCTCGATGAGCAGGATCGCCTGTGTTGCTCGTCGCGGCTGACCACGGCGGTTGTGTAAAGTTTTCAGATGTTTTGCCTTTGGTCAAAAACTAGCCAGCGCGTTGTGATATACTGGTCAGGTTTTGTACATAAGCGAGGACATCATGGATACTGAAATAACCCCAACGCAGCTGGCAATTGAATATTTACGTCGCGATAAGAGCAACCTGTCTCCGGCGCAGTACCTGAAAAAGCTGAAACAGCTTGAGCTGGAGTTTACGGATTTGCTGGCGCTCTCTTCGAATGAGCTGAAAGAAGAGATCTACTTTGCCTGGCGGTTGGGCGTTCACGTCCATTGAGTACATGAGAATAAAAGGGCCGCGAATGCGGCCTTTTTTGTGTCTGAAATTCAGTATCGGCGGTGAAGCCACCCGACATTTTCTTTAGACATTCACCGCGTTAATCAGCCGCGACTTCATGGACTGATACGCCGACGCCGCAAAATCCTCCGCCCAGCGCTGATCCTCAATCGCCTCCAGCTGCACCGCGCAGTACTTCGTTTCCGGGGTTTTGGAGATGGGATCGAGGTTATCCTGGGTCAGCTCGTTGCAGGCACCAATCCACCACTGATAGGTCATATAGACGGCTCCAGCGTTGATACGCCCGCTGATGCTGGCGCGGGTAATCACTTTGCCGCGACGCGAGCGCACCCAGACAAGTTGACCCTCCGTGATGCCCAGCGTTTCCGCATCGGCAGGGTTCATTTGCACCCGGCCCGGCTCGTCGGCCAGACTCTGCAGCGCGGCGCAGTTCCCGGTCATCGAGCGGCAGGAGTAGTGCCCCACCTCGCGTACCGTACACAGCACCAGCGGGAAATCCGTATCCGGGGTTTCCGCCGGCGCGCGCCACGGGGCGGCGAAGAGCTGCCCTTTACCGGTTGGGGTGTCGAACTGATTGTCTTTGTACAGGTACGGCGTACCCGGATGATCCAGCGTCGGGCACGGCCACTGCACGTGGCCCATCTCGCCCATTTTTTCATACGTCACGCCGTAGAAGAGAGGGCACAGCTCGCGCATCTCATCCCAGATCTGCTGGTTGGAGTCATAATGCATCGGGTAGCCCATCTCGGTGGCGAGCAGGCTGATGATCTCCCAGTCGCGTTTCACGTTGCCGCTGGCGTCGATGGCTTTGCCGAAGCGCTGAAACCCGCGATCGGCACAGGTAAAGACGCCGCCGTGTTCACCCCACGAGGTGGCCGGGAGCAGAACGTCCGCCACCTCTGCCGTTTTGGTCATAAAGATGTCCTGAACCACGACAAAGTCGAGCGCCTCAAAACCGCTGCGAACGAGACCGAGATCGGCTTCGGTCTGAAGCGGATCTTCCCCCATGATGTAGTAGGCCTTGACCTTGCCTTCCAGCGCCAGATGAGGCACCTCGGTAATGCGCGTCCCGACCCGATCGTCCATTTTGTTGACGTCAATTCCCCAGGCGTCGGCGAACTTCTGCCTGACCGCCGGATCGGTCACATCCTGATAGCCGGGGAACATATTCGGCAGAACGCCCATGTCGCAGGCGCCCTGGACGTTGTTTTGACCGCGTACCGGCCCGACGCCGACGGCGGGGCGACCGAGGTTGCCGGTCAGCAGCGCCAGGCTGGAAAGCCCTTTGACCACATCCACAGCCTGACCAAACTGGGTCACGCCCATACCCCACATCACGGTGGCGGAAGGGGCCGCCGCGAAGGTGCGCATTGCCTGGCGGACGTCGCGGGCGGGAATGCCGGTAAGATGTTCGACCTTCTCCGGGGCATAGTCTTTCACCGTCTGGCGGTAGGCCTCAAGCCCTTCCGTAAAGCGCGCCACGTAGCTTTTGTCGTAGAGCTCTTCTTCCAGCAACACATAGCCAAAGGCGTTAACCAGCGCCATGTTGCTGCCGTTTTTCAGCTGCAGATGCTGGTCGGCAATACGCGCCGTTTCAATGCGCCGCGGATCGCAGACGATAATTTTCGCGCCGTTTTCACGCGCTTTCAGCACGCGGCGGGCAACGATAGGGTGGGAATCCGCGCAGTTATAGCCAAACACCAGCAGGCATTTTGAGTTTTCAATATCGTTGATTGAGTTGCTCATCGCGCCGTTGCCGAGCGTTTCCTGTAAACCGGCCACGGAAGGGCCGTGACAGACGCGCGCGCAGCAGTCCACGTTGTTGGTGTTCAGCACCGCGCGGGCAAACTTTTGCATCACGTAGTTGGTTTCATTGCCGGTTCCGCGGGAGGAGCCGGTGGTCATGATTGACCGTGGCCCGTGCTGCGCTTTAATGCTGCTGAGCTTGTTAGCGGTGTAGCGGATCGCCTCTTCCCAGGTTACGGGGGTGAATGCTTCGCCTTTGTGGTAGCGGATCATCGGCTGGGTGAGGCGAGGGGTGAGCAGACGGGTATCGTTAAGGAAGTCCCAGCCGTAAAAGCCTTTCAGACATAAGGTGCCCTGGTTTGTGACCCCCTCTGCCGCTTCGGCACGGATGATACGATTATTTTCAACGATAAGGTTCAATTTACAGCCTGCACCGCAGTACGGGCAGACGCTGGCGATCTTTTTCATCAATAACAGACCTGTTAAGAAATGAAGCAAAGTTGACTGGAAATCCAGTCCCGTATGCGGAGGTAAGCAGGAACTGTGCCAGTTTGATATTGCTGGTTTAACAGGGTGTTAAGCGGGATAAACGCGTGTCATCGTCAGGCCGATCGTCAGTTTTGACGATGACACGTTAGGGGCGTGGCGTGCAGGAACTTAGAGATCGTCCATCGTGTAACCCACCACGATTTCCAGCGTCTTGCGAATCACATCCGCCTGAACCACGTCGTGAGTGGCTTCCAGCGTCTGAATGAGCCAGAGGATGATCGCCTTATTAGACAGATGCCCCTCGGAGGCCAGAACACAGCGTACTGCAGTAGAAAAAATAGCGGACTCTTCAGCAAAACGATCGCCTGCATGACGGAAATATTCCGCCAGCGCACTGTCTAAAAAAGCAGAGTGGTATTCGGGTTGAAGCTGAATATTTTGTCTCATTTGTTCTCACCGTAGCTGTTAATTGCAGTCAATGTATTTTTTTGGGGTCGGACGGTTTTCCACTTCCAAATAACGGCACAACATTGTCTCTGTTATCGTTGAGAGGTCCCTCTCTTTTCGTTCGTCCTTGCGCGGTTCTGCGACGTGTAAAGGCGATGCTGTTTGAGCCGATCTCGGCAATCACCACCGCAAGTGTCTCCCGCCGCCGGGGATCCTTTTCATGTTCTTTCATTACCCGCAGACGCTGCAGCAATCCTTCGGTTGTCACTGGCCCCCGCTCTTTCAGAAGAGAAAGAACGGCTTCACCGATAAGCGTGTCGATCAGTCGGTCTGCGTCACTGCTATTCATCACGTTACCGTTCGAAGAGCAGACCAAGCAGCATGTGGTAATGCTCTTCCTCTTCTGGCCCATCGGCCTTTTCAAGGCGACTGAGCAGTTTGGTACAGAGCGATTTGCGATTGAGATTTCGCCCGTCGCTGAGGATTTCGACAACTACCTGTCCCAGCGTCTCTTGTTGAGTAGGTAGCGCGGCCTTTTCGAAGTACTGTGCGATCGCTGCTGCGGAATCTGTGGCGTAACCTTTCTGCTGCATGTTTCGCTCCTGTAAAATTTTGTAATCAGTAACGTTACATTTAAGGTATACATAATTTTCAAATCTGTACATCTAAAATGTACAGATTTTTAAATTTTTTACGATATATTTTATAAATAACTTATTTTTCATATTGTTATGTGAGGTGGGTGAAGCGGTGGTGGTGCAGGATATATTGTACAAAAGGCGCGGGTGCTGGTAAGTTGTACAGCCGAGGAAAAAGGTCTCATTAACTGCTGTAAATGGTTGAGATGTAAATTATTTGTCAGGCAATTAATGTGCTATAAATGTACCTTCCCCACGTCTTTCGTGGTCAAAACCCTAACCCCAGGAATAGCATGCTCACAACCATCATTTACCGCAGTCATATCTGCGAGGACGTTCCAGTGAAGGCGCTGGAAGCAATGGTCGCTGCTGCAAATAGTAAAAACCGGCATTCCAACGTCACGGGGATCCTGCTGTTTAACGGCACGCATTTTTTTCAACTGCTTGAAGGGCCGGTTGAGCAGGTTTCGGCTATCTATGAGCAGATCTGCAACGACCCGCGCCACCATAACGTGGTCGAGTTAATGCGCGATCACGGGCCTGTCCGGCGTTTTGGCAACGTGGGTATGGAGCTTTTTGATTTGCGC
Organism: Enterobacter sp. 3U4; assembly: GCF_057224565.1. Lineage (NCBI taxonomy): Bacteria > Pseudomonadati > Pseudomonadota > Gammaproteobacteria > Enterobacterales > Enterobacteriaceae > Enterobacter > Enterobacter sp. 3U4. The sequence goes on along the minus strand of NZ_CP136665.1, from coordinate 1,997,965 downwards.
CACTTCGACAGGGACGAAGTGCTGCAGCAGGTGCTCAATAAGGGGACGTCACGCTATCAGCTGACCTACAACGACCGCCCTCTGCAGTTTTTCCGCACCTTTGTCGAGGCCACGGAAAAAGCGAACTATTTTGAACTGCCGCCTGCGGACTCATGGGAATTCGTTCGCGAAGAAACGCGCTTGTCCGCGCAGCCTGAGGTGGTCGCGAAGGGGGCGAATTGCAGCTTCGCGTTCCAGCCGATAGTCGATCCGTTTATGCAGCAGGTTGTCTCCTGGGAGGCGCTTCTCCGCACCCCGTCCGGCGACTCGCCGGGGGCCTATTTCGCCAGCCTTCCGCATGAGGAAGTGTACGCGTCTGATTTGCAAAGCAAGCAGGTGGCGCTCTCCATGGCCAGCGCGCTGGGGCTACAGGACCAGACGTTATCCCTTAACCTGCTGCCTATGACGCTGGTTAACATTCCCAACGCCGTGGACTTTCTGCTCTCCGCGATAGAAGCAAATGGGTTTGTGCCCGAGCAAATCGTGGTGGAGTTCACCGAGAGCGAAGCCATTTCCCGTTTTGATGAATTCACGGATTCGGTCAGGCAGTTAAAAAGCGCGGGTATCAGCGTGACGATCGATCACTTTGGTGCCGGTTTTGCCGGGCTGCAGCTGCTGGCTCAGTTCCAGCCGGACAGAATTAAGATTAATCGCGATCTGGTCGCGAACGTGCATAAAAGTGGCCCTAGACAGGCCATTATTCAGGCGATTATCAAATGCTGCTCCTCGCTTGAGATCCAGTTCTGCGCGGTAGGTGTAGAGAAGGCGGAAGAGTGGATGTGGCTGGAATCCGCGGGAATTTCCCAGTTCCAGGGACATCTTTTTGCCAGCCCACGACACGGCGGTATTCCCGCTATTGCCTGGCCGGAGAAAAAGTTCGACTTATGATAATGCTGTACACAATCGGACAGAGTTAACTGTACGAACGGCAAATTTTATACAACAATGTATTAACAGGTGAAGGGAGAAGCATCCCATTCACCTGAGCAAAATGCGGTCTTAGTTATACAAATGGTGTGTACAATCTGATAAGGTTGGTGCAGTTAGGTATGGAAGTTCTGAGCGTGAGGGAGTTAATGGCCTATTACAGTATCGGCGAAGTGGCCGAACGATGCGGTATCAACCCCGTTACGCTGCGTGCCTGGCAGCGCCGTTATGGATTGTTGAAGCCGCAGCGAAGCGAAGGGGGGCATCGTCAGTTTGACGATGAAGATATCCTCCGCATAGAAGAGATCAAGCGCCTGATGAAAAGCGGCGTCTCGGTCGGAAAAGTCAAAGCCTTGCTGGAAAACAAGGAAGTTCTGACTCAGGGCAACTGGGTCTCGTTCCAGGAAGAGATGATGACCGTTCTGCGCTACGCCAGCCCGGCAAAGCTGCGCGCCAAAATGGGCGAATTCCGCCGCGATCACCCGATAGATGCCCTGATTGACAATATTATTTCTCCCGTCCGTCAGCGCATGAATCAGGATCAAAACACCGTGCGTCACATGGCGAGCCTGTTTGACGGTGTCCTGATCGAATTCGCGATTGCAAGCCTGGCGGAGTCCCGCAAAAAAGCCGGTAAAGACGCGCTCCTGATTGGCTGGGAATGCGATGACCGCACCCACCTCTGGCTGGAAGCCGCGCGCCTGTCGCAGAAGGGCTGGCACATTGACGTCCTGGCAGAACCGATTGATTCGCCGCGTCCTGAACTTTTCCCGGGGCAAAAAATCTTCGTCTGGACGGGGAAATCCCCCACGCCTCGCCAGCAGGAACAGCTCGACCACTGGCGTGAGCAGGGTTTTGCTGTCTCATTCCATCACTGAGTGTAAGAGGCCTTGAGGGCCTTTTTTTGTTTTTATCACTTTCTGCGCAAAAGCTATCTCAAAAATAGGCATTTCCGATGCATATTTTACTTTTCGCTTCTCCGTCACAAACGCCACGACGAAATGCATTATTAATCAATGCATTGAACAATTAAATCCATCCTGACTGCATCCTCTCACAGGGTCTATGCTTAATAAAAGTAGGCAAAAAGGGCGGTTAAGCCGAATGCCCCTGCTGACAGAGGGTTGAAGTGATAATCGTTATCACTAACATGGTGTTATGCCCTGATGGCTTATCAGATGAGGTGGACCTATGGAACTGCATTCAGAAACCTTTAATCCTGCCGATTTCACCTGGCGCGGGTTAACGCTCACGCCAGCGGCTGCGGCACATATTCACGAGCTGGTAGCGAAAAAGCCCGAGATCCTCGGCGTGCGTTTGGGTGTCAAACAAACCGGCTGCGCAGGTTTCGGTTACGTTCTCGATACCGTCACCGAGCCCGAAAAAGATGACCTGGTGTTCGAGACCGACGGCGCGAAACTGTACGTCGCGTTGCAGGCCATGCCCTTTATCGACGGCACCGAAGTGGACTACGTCCGCGAAGGCTTAAATCAGTTATTCAAATTTCATAACCCGAAAGCCCAGAACGAATGCGGCTGCGGCGAAAGCTTTGGGGTATAGGCGGAACTATGTCTCGTAATACTGAAGCAACGAGTGAAGTAAATACCTGGAGCGGCGGGCACCTCAACTATAAAGAGGGGTTCTTCACCCAGCTGCAGACCGATGAGCTGGCGAAAGGCATCAACGAAGATGTCGTGCGGGCGATCTCGGCGAAACGCAATGAGCCAGAGTGGATGCTGGAGTTTCGCCTGAGCGCCTTCCGCGCCTGGCTGGAGATGGAAGAGCCGCACTGGCTGAAAGCGCATTATGACAAGCTGAACTACCAGGATTACAGCTACTACTCCGCGCCGTCCTGCGGCAGCTGTGACGACACCTGTGCCTCGCAGCCCGGCGCGGTGCAGCAAACCGGCGCTGAGAATAGCTTCCTCAGCAAAGAGGTGGAAGAAGCCTTTAACCAGCTGGGCGTACCGGTGCGCGAAGGAAAAGAGGTGGCGGTGGACGCTATCTTTGACTCGGTCTCGGTGGCGACCACCTACCGCGAGAAGCTGGCAGAGCAGGGGATCATTTTCTGCTCCTTCGGCGAAGCGATTCACGATCATCCGGAACTGGTGAAAAAGTACATCGGGACCGTAGTGCCTTCAAACGATAACTTCTTTGCGGCACTTAACGCAGCGGTGGCCTCGGACGGTACCTTTATTTACGTGCCGAAAGGCGTGCGCTGTCCAATGGAGCTTTCCACCTATTTCCGTATTAATGCCGAAAAAACCGGCCAGTTCGAACGTACCATTCTGGTGGCCGATGAGGGGAGCTACGTCAGCTATATCGAAGGATGCTCCGCCCCGGTCCGCGACAGCTATCAGCTGCACGCGGCGGTGGTGGAGGTCATCATCCATAAAGACGCCGAGGTGAAATACTCGACGGTGCAAAACTGGTTCCCCGGCGACGGCAATACCGGCGGTATTCTCAACTTCGTGACCAAGCGTGCGCTGTGCGAAGGGGAAAACAGCAAGATGTCGTGGACTCAGTCCGAAACCGGCTCGGCCATCACCTGGAAATACCCGAGCTGCATCCTGCGAGGGGATAACTCCATCGGCGAGTTTTACTCGGTGGCGCTCACCAGCGGCCATCAGCAGGCGGATACCGGCACCAAGATGATCCACATTGGTAAAAACACCAAATCGACCATTATCTCGAAAGGTATCTCCGCTGGACACAGCCAGAATAGCTATCGCGGGCTGGTGAAAATCATGCCGACGGCCACCAATGCGCGAAACTTTACCCAGTGTGACTCGATGCTGATTGGCGCAGACTGCGGCGCACATACCTTCCCGTACGTCGAATGCCGTAATAACACGGCCAAGCTGGAGCACGAGGCGACCACGTCACGAATTGGGGAAGATCAGCTCTTTTACTGCCTGCAGCGCGGGATCAGCGAAGAAGACGCCATCTCGATGATTGTTAACGGCTTCTGTAAGGACGTGTTCTCTGAACTGCCGCTGGAATTTGCCGTTGAAGCCCAGAAACTCCTCGCCATTAGTCTTGAACACAGCGTCGGTTAAGGAAAGCACATGTTAAGCATTAAAGATTTACAGGTCAGCGTAGAAGATAAAGCCATCCTGCGTGGCCTCAATTTTGACGTCAAGCCGGGCGAAGTCCACGCCATCATGGGGCCGAACGGTTCCGGGAAAAGTACGCTTTCTGCGACGCTGGCCGGACGCGAGGATTATGAGGTGACCCACGGCTCGGTCGAGTTTAACGGCAAAGATCTGCTGGAGATGTCGCCGGAAGACCGTGCGGGAGAGGGCATTTTTATGGCCTTCCAGTACCCGGTCGAAATTCCCGGCGTCAGCAACCAGTTTTTCCTGCAGACGGCGCTGAACGCGGTGCGTAAGTATCGCGGGCTGGAGGCGCTGGACCGCTTCGACTTCCAGGATCTGATGGAAGAGAAGATCAGGCTGCTGAAAATGCCGGAAGATTTGCTGACCCGCTCGGTGAACGTTGGTTTTTCCGGCGGTGAGAAAAAGCGTAACGACATTCTGCAGATGGCGGTGCTGGAGCCCGAGCTGTGCATTCTGGATGAGACCGACTCCGGTCTGGACATCGACGCCCTGAAGATTGTCGCTGACGGAGTGAACTCTCTGCGCGACGGCAAGCGCTCGTTTATTATCGTCACCCACTACCAGCGCATTCTGGACTACATCAAGCCGGATTACGTCCACGTGCTTTACCAGGGGCGAATTGTGAAATCCGGTGATTTTACGCTGGTTAAACAACTGGAGGAGCAGGGTTATGGCTGGCTTACCGAACAGCAGTAATGCGCTCCAGCAGTGGCACCGGCTGTTTGAGGTCCAGGGGGGCACGCGCTCCGAGCAGGCGCAGCAGCATCTTCAGCAAATGCTGCGTCTCGGGTTGCCGACGCGTAAGCATGAGAACTGGAAATACACCCCGCTTGATGGCCTGCTGAACGCCGAGTTTGTGACCCGCCAGGCGGATCTCACCCCGGCACAGCGCGACGCGCTGGCCTTGCGTGTCGATGCCCTGCGCCTGGTGTTCGTCGACGGTCAGTTCCGTCCGGAACTGAGCGACACGGTTCAGGAGAGCGGCTTTGAGATTGAGATAAACGACGATCGCCAGCGCCTGAGCGCCCCGGTTCAGCCTGAGGTCTTCCTGCACCTGACCGAGAGTCTGGCTCGCAGCGTGACGCACATCCGCGTGAAGCGTAACCAGCGTCCGGCAAAACCGCTGCTGCTGATGCACATCACTCAGGGGCTGAACGGCGATGAAATCAATACCGCGCACTATCGCCACCATCTGGAGCTGGCGGAGGGGGCGGAGGCCACGGTCATCGAACATTACGTAAGCCTCAATGAGACGCGTCACTTTACCGGGTCGCGTCTGACGATGAATGTTGCCGCGAATGCGCAGCTTCATCATGTCAAGCTGGCGTTTGAGAATGCGCAGAGCCACCACTTTGCCCATAACGACATTGTCCTGGGTCAGGATGCCGCAGCGTACAGCCACAGCTTCCTGCTCGGCGGGGCGGTGCTGCGCCACAACACCAGCACGCAGCTTAACGGTGAAAACACCACGCTGCGCATCAACAGCCTGGCGATGCCGGTTAAATCGGAAGTGTGCGACACGCGCACCTGGCTGGAGCACAACAAAGGCTACTGCAACAGCCGCCAGCTGCACAAAACCATCGTCAGTGATAAAGGCCGCGCGGTGTTTAACGGACTGATTAACGTGGCGCAGCACGCCATTAAAACCGACGGGCAGATGACCAACAATAATCTGCTGTTAGGCCGCCTTGCGGAAGTGGACACTAAACCACAGCTGGAGATCTACGCCGATGACGTGAAATGCAGCCACGGTGCGACGGTCGGGCGAATCGACGACGAGCAGATGTTCTACCTGCGCTCGCGCGGCATCGACCAGCAGGCGGCGCAGAAAATGATTATCTACGCGTTTGCCGCCGAACTGACGGAAGCGCTGCACGATGGTCAGTTAAAACTGCAGGTGCTGGATCGGATCGGTCAGCGCCTGCCTGGAGGCGAAGCATGAGTTTTCCCGTCGAGAAAGTACGGGCAGATTTCCCGGTTCTGACCCGTGAAGTAAACGGTCTGCCGCTGGCCTATCTGGACAGCGCGGCCAGCGCGCAGAAGCCGAATCAGGTGGTGGATGCAGAAGCCGAGTTTTATCGCCACGGCTATGCCGCCGTGCATCGCGGTATTCATACCCTGAGCGCCGAGGCGACCCAGCGCATGGAAAACGTGCGCACGCAGATTGCCGCCTTCCTTAACGCCCGCTCGCCGGAAGAACTGGTCTTTGTTCGCGGGACCACTGAAGGGATTAACCTTGTCGCTAACAGCTGGGGCAACGCTCAGGTCCACGCGGGGGATAACATCATCATCACTCAGATGGAGCACCACGCCAATATCGTGCCGTGGCAGATGCTCTGCGAGCGCGTGGGTGCGCAGCTGCGGGTAATCCCGTTGAATGCCGACGGGACGCTGCAGCTCGAGCAGCTAGACGCATTGCTTGACGATAAAACGCGGCTGGTGGCGGTTACCCAGGTCTCCAACGTGCTGGGGACGGAAAACCCGGTGGCAGATATCGTCGAAAAGGCCCACCAGGCGGGTGCGAAGGTGCTGATTGACGGTGCCCAGGCGGTGATGCATCACGCGGTTGACGTCCAGGCGCTGGACTGCGATTTCTACGTCTTTTCAGGCCACAAGCTCTACGGGCCGACCGGGATTGGCGTGCTGTATGTGAAAGAAGATATCCTGCAGGCGATGCCGCCGTGGGAAGGGGGCGGGTCGATGATCGCCACCGTCAGCCTGACGGAAGGCACCACCTATGCGCGCGCGCCGTGGCGTTTTGAGGCGGGCACGCCCAATACCGGTGGGATTATCGGGCTGGGGGCGGCGGTTTCCTACGTTTCCGCGATCGGCCTCGAAACCATTCAGGAGTACGAACAGCTGCTGATGAACTACGCGCTAGCGGAACTTGCCAGCGTGCCGGATTTGACCCTCTACGGGCCTGCCGATCGGCAAGGGGTGATTGCGTTTAACCTCGGGAAACACCACGCCTATGACGTGGGCAGTTTCCTCGATAACTACGGCGTGGCTGTCCGCACCGGGCACCACTGCGCCATGCCGCTGATGGCGTTTTACCAGGTACCGGCAATGTGCCGCGCATCGCTGGTGATGTACAACACGACGGAAGAGGTCGACAGGCTGGTGGCGGGGCTTAAGCGCATTCACCAGCTGCTGGGCTAACGGAGAAGCGAAAGATGGCAGAGCTGCCGGACAAAGATAAATTACTGCGCAACTTTTCGCGTTGCGCAAACTGGGAGGAGAAGTACCTTTATATCATCGAGCTGGGGCAGCGTCTGCCGCCGCTCGGTGAAGAGGCGCATAACCCGGAAAATATTATTCAGGGCTGCCAGAGCCAGGTGTGGATTGTGATGGCGCAGTCTGATGACGGCACGATCGAATTGCGCGGCGACAGCGATGCCGCCATTGTAAAAGGGCTTATTGCGGTCGTCTTTAGCCTTTACCAGCAGATGTCGGCGCAGGATATTGTTGCGTTCGATGTCCGCCCGTGGTTTGAAAAAATGGCCTTAACCCAACACCTCACCCCGTCCCGTTCTCAGGGACTGGAAGCGATGATTCGCGCCATCCGCGCCAAAGCTGCAATCCTTAGCTAGACTTACAGAACAGCATTCATTCTGTTTCGCGAGGTGGTTCCCGCCTCGCTGGTTTTTCAGCTTTCTGGCGTTCTGTCAGTGAATAAGGAATCTCAGCATGAAGCGCGCGTCTCTCATTACTCTATTACTTCTCAGTTCGCTCGGTGCCCTTAATTCGGCCCGCGCGATGGACTATCCCTTGCCGCCCGCAGGCAGTCGTCTGATTGGGCAAAATCAAACCTACACGATACAGGAAGGGGATAATAAGCTGCAGACCATTGCCCGTCGGTTTAATACGGCGGCGCAGGTGATCCTCGAAACCAACAATACCATTGCGCCGGTAAACCCTGCGCCGGGAACCGTTATTACCATTCCGTCGCAAATGCTGCTGCCGGATACGCCCCGCGAGGGAATTGTGGTGAATCTCGCTGAGCTTCGGCTCTACTACTTTCCGCCGGGGCAAAACATTGTTCAGGTTTTCCCGCTCGGCATCGGACAGCTGGGGCTGGAAACACCGGTCACGACCACGCGCGTAAGCCAGAAAATCCCGAATCCCACCTGGACACCGACACCGGGCATCAGAGCACGCTCTCTGGAGCAGGGCATTAAACTGCCTCCGGTGGTCCCTGCCGGGCCAAATAACCCCCTGGGACGCTTCGCACTGCGTTTAGGCGTGGGCAACGGGGAATATCTCATCCACGGCACCAGCGCGCCGGACAGCGTCGGCCTGCGGGTCAGCTCCGGCTGTATGCGGATGAACGCCCCGGATATCAAAGCCCTGTTCGAGCAGGTGCGGGTTGGCACGCGGGTACAGATCATCAATGAACCCGTGAAGTTCTCCGTTGAGCCGGACGGTAAACGCTATATTGAAGTCCACCGTCCGCTGGCGCAGGTAGAAGGGGAAAATCCACAGGTCTCGCCCATTACCCATTCCGCCGACTTTGCGACCTTTGTTTCTCAGGCGGGAAGCGATAAGGCGCTAATTGAGAAAGCCCTGTCACGTCGCGCCGGCATCCCGGTGATCGTGTCGTCAGGCAGCGGCGCGTCGGCCAGCAATAGCGTGTTGTCGGTGCAGAACAGCCGGGTGTCCGCAGCGGTCGCGGAAGATGAAGGGGAGAAGGTGACGCAGTAGCGATTTGAGGCAGGCAAAAAAAATGGCGCACAATGTGCGCCATTTTATTAACAGGTACTATTACTTACGGTATTTAGTAGCCTGGTTGTCCAGACGCTGGTTAGCGCGAGCTGCGTCGTCTTTAGCAGCCTGAACGTCGGAACGCATTGCGTTCACGTCGTTGCTCAGCTGGTCAACTTTAGCGTTCAGAGTCTGAACGTCAGAAGACAGCTGATCGATTTTAGCGTTGCTGGAGCAACCAGCCAGCAGAGTAGAACCCAGGATTACCGCGCCCAGTACCAGTTTAGTACGATTCATTATTAATACCCTCTAGATTGAGTTAATCTCCATGTAGCGTTACAAGTATTACACAAAGTTTTTTGGGTTGAGAATATTTTTTTGATGGGAATACACCTATTTTTGATCGTTCGCTCAAAGAAGCATCGAATCAGCCCTTTTTGGGCAAAAATCTAAGGAAAAAAAGGCATTTATCATCGGATTCATCTTAGATAATTCGCAATTAAATAGAAAAACCCGATTTGCATTTTGAATGACTTTGGCTAATGCCTGGAATAAAAAAAGCGCCCGGAGGGCGCTTTTTATCCAAATTAATTGGTTCGGGAATTATTACAGCACGTGAACAGATGCGGTATTGGTAGTGCCGCTTGGTACCAGCGCGCCAGAAACCATGACCACAACGTCACCTTTCTGTGCCAGACCGCGATCAACCAGCTCCAGAGCCACTTCTTTACCGAGACGGTAGAAATCATCCGTAGAGGCGATCTCTTTCACCAGGTGTGGGATCACGCCTTTGCTCAGCACCAGCTGACGGGCAGTGGTTTCGTTGGTGGTCAGCGCCAGGATAGTCGCATCCGGGAAGTATTTACGCACCGCACGAGCAGATTTACCGCCCTGGGTGGCAACCACGATCAGTGGTGCTTCCAGTTTCTCAGCGGTTTCTACTGCACCGCGGCACACCGCTTCAGTGATGCGCAGCTTGCGGCTATCGTTGTTGTAGTCCAGACGGCTTTTCATCACGCGGTCGGTACGTTCGCAGATGGTGGCCATGATGGACACTGCTTCCAGCGGGTATTTACCTTTCGCGGATTCGCCGGACAGCATAACCGCATCAGTACCGTCGAGGATGGCGTTTGCCACGTCGCCTGCTTCAGCGCGGGTTGGGCGTGGGTTTTTGATCATGGAGTCCAGCATCTGCGTTGCGGTGATAACCACTTTACGCGCGCGCACGCATTTCTCGATCATCATCTTCTGCGCGAAGATCACTTCTTCAACCGGAATTTCAACGCCCAGGTCGCCACGTGCAACCATGATGCCGTCAGACGCTTCGAGGATTTCGTCGAAGTTGTTCAGGCCTTCCTGGTTTTCGATTTTGGAGATGATCTGGATCTTCTCGCCGCCGTGCGCTTTCAGGTGCTCACGGATTTCAACCACGTCGGAACGCTTACGGATGAAGGAGGCAGCAACAAAGTCAACGCCCTGTTCGCAACCGAAGATCAGGTCCTGTTTGTCTTTTTCAGCCAGGGCTGGCAGCGCGATGGAGACGCCCGGCAGGTTAACGCCTTTGTTTTCGCCCAGGTCGCCGTTGTTCAGCACTTTACAGATAACCTTGTTACCTTCGATCGCGGTGACTTCCATACCGATCAGACCATCGTCTACCAGCACGGTGTTACCGACGGACAGATCGTTGGTGAAGCCTTCATAGGTTACTGCAACGATTTCGCTGTTGCCGACGACGGATTTGTCGGTGGTGAAGGTGAAGGTCTGGCCCGCTTTCAGAGAGACGTCGTTACCGCCTTCCAGTTTGATGGTACGGATTTCTGGACCTTTGGTGTCCAGCAGGATGGCAGCTTTTTTGCCGGTTTTGCTCATCACGTTGCGCAAATTCTGGATGCGCTGACCGTGTTCTGCGTAATCACCGTGGGAGAAGTTCAGACGCATCACGTTCATGCCGGCGTCCAGCATTTTGGTCAGCATCTCTTCAGATTCGGTTTTCGGGCCGATAGTACAAACAATTTTCGTCTTTTTCATGACAGTCTTAGTCTTTAAGTTGGGAAGGATATGGATATCTCGCTCCGGGGGCGCACCGCCGCGGAGTCAAACCTGTGTTGCAAAAGAGTATATGACACGCACTAAGGATAGGAGACATCAAATGAGCGTGCAGAAGAAAGTGTGCCTGAGTGACAGCCCAACGAAGGAGAGGAGAAGTTGTACGTTGTTTTTTGTATTCCAAGCGCTGAAACCATTCACCAGGGATTTGGCGCGCATTATACGCTGATTTTAAGATAAAAGGAAAATGGAAACGGTGTTTCAGAAATAATCAATGCAGTTTCACATAATATTGTTATCAAGGCGTTAAGCCATGATGACAACTTGTGGCGGCAGGTGATTGACCTGCCGCGTTTTGCTTATTTTTGCAGCGCCTGACTGAGGTCGGCAATCAGGTCTTTCGGATCTTCAATCCCGACTGACAGACGGATCAGCTGCGGCACAATGCCGTTTGCCAGGCGTTGCTCCAGCGGAATCGAGGCGTGCGTCATGCTGTAAGGCTGACTCACCAGACTTTCCACGCCGCCGAGGCTCTCAGCGAGGGTAAACAGCTTCAGGTTGCGAATCACCTCGGTGGCGCGTTGCGCATCGCCTTTGACCACGACGGAAATCATCCCGCCGGGCAGGGCCATCTGCGTACGGGCAAGCTGATATTGCGGATGTGATTCCAGGCCGGGATAGAATACCTTCTCGACCAGAGGATGCTGATCGAGCCATTGCGCAATCGCCAGCGCGTTGGTGCTGTGCTTTTCTACCCTCAACGCAAGCGTGCGAATACCGCGCAGCGTCAGGAAGCTGCTGAACGGATCCAGGACGCCGCCCACCGCGTTTTGCAGATAGCCCAGCTTATCCGCCAGCTCCCTGTTGTCCCCGACAATCGCCAGTCCGGCCACCACGTCAGAATGGCCGTTCAGATATTTAGTGGCGGAGTGCACCACGATATCGAAGCCCGATTCCAGCGGACGGTGGATCGCCGGCGACGCGAAGGTGTTATCCGCCACGCTGATGACGTTATGACGACGGGCGATTGCCGCAATGGCTGCCAGATCGGCCAGCTTCAGCAGCGGGTTGGTCGGCGTCTCGACCCACACCATGCGGGTATCCGGGCGAATAGCGGCCTCAAGCCCGGCTAAGTCATCCGGTTTAACCCAGCTGACCTGCAGGCCGGTGCTGCGCTTGCGCACGTTTTCAATCAGGCGGTACGTCCCGCCGTAAACGTCATCAATAGCGACAATATGGCTGTCTTTATCCAGCAGTTCGAGCACCGTGGAGATGGCCGCCAGACCGGAGGCGAAGGCGTAGCCGCGCGTGCCGCCCTCCAGTTCGGCGATGGCGGTTTCCAGCGCGTGGCGGGTGGGGTTGCCGCTGCGGGAATACTCATAGCCGGTATGCTCGCCGGGCGCGGGTTGCGCAAACGTCGAGGTGGCATAAATCGGCGGCATGACGGCGCCGTGCTGGTCGTTGAATTCGCCGCTGTGGACGCTCAGGGTAGCCAGGTTTTTCATCATCTATTCCTTTATTGCTGAAGACGGTTGCGCCAGGCGGTCAGAACGTCGCTGCGCGTAATCAGACCGAGAAAACGGTCATTGTCATTTATGACGGCCACCAGACCGCGGTCAAAGATGGCGTTCAGGGCGCTTTCCGGGGCGTGTTTATCCAGGAACTCCACCTGACGCGTCATGGCTGCCATAACCGGAAGCGCGAAGCGATCGCCGTCGCCGCCGATATGCCGCAGGAGATCCCACTCGTCGATAATGCCTACCACCTTGCCGTTCTCCAGCACCGGCAGCTGGGAGATGTCATACAGGCGCATGCGCGCCAGGACGGTGGAAAGCGTGTCGTCCGGGGCGGCGGTGACGGTGGCGCCTTCATCGTGGCGCAGGGCGATGTAGTCGGAGAGATCGCCGGCCTGAGGGCGGGTGATGAGCCCCTGCTGCCGCATCCAGTCGTCGTTGAACATCTTCGAGAGATATTTGTTGCCGCTGTCGCAGGCGAAGGTCACCACGCGCTTCGGCGTAGTTTGCGCCTGGCAATACTTCAGCGCGGCCGCCAGCAGCGTGCCGCTGGAGGAGCCCGCCAGAATGCCTTCCGTTTTCAGCAGCTCGCGCGCGGTGGTGAACGCTTCGCGGTCGGTGATGCGCCAGGCGCGATTTACGCCTTCAATGTGGGCCAGCGGAGGAATAAAGTCTTCGCCAATTCCCTCAACCAGCCAGGAGCCCGCGTCGCGGTAGCGTCCGGTTTCCACCTGGTCGGCCAGAACCGATCCGGCCGGGTCAGCCAGGACAAACTCCGTATGCGGAGAGTGCTCGGCGAACCATGCCTGCAGGCCGCCCAGAGTACCGCCTGAGCCGACGCCCACTACAATGGCGTCGATCCTGCCGTCAAGCTGCTCATACAGTTCCGGTGCCGTGGTGATACGGTGCGCCAGCGGGTTGGCTTCGTTATTGAACTGGTCGATGTAAAACGCGCCGGGCAGTTCGTTCGCCAGGCGCTGGGCGTAATCCTGGTAATAGGCAGGATGGCCCTTGTTGACGTCGGAGCGGGTCAGCACCACCTGGGCACCCAGCGCGCGCAGGTGGAAAATTTTCTCGCGGCTCATTTTGTCCGGCACGACCAGGATCAGCGAGTAGCCTTTCTGAGCGGCGATCAGGGCCAGGCCGAGACCGGTATTGCCCGCCGTGGCCTCAATAATCGTGCCGCCTGGCTGCAGCTGGCCGGTACGCTCCGCTTCGTTAATCATCGACAGCGCAACGCGATCCTTAATGGACCCGCCCGGATTCTGGTTCTCCAGCTTCAGGAACAGCGAGCAGGGACCGGTATCAAGCTTATGCAGCTGGATAAGCGGGGTACGACCAATCAGTTCAGTGACGGAGTGATAAATCGTCATGATTTTTTCCTTTCTGGATGTCATGACGGGATGATAGGGCGGTGAAATTTTCTCAATAAAGAACCATTCACTGCTCTTTAGAACAGAAAAGAATATAAATGCCATTTTTGGAAGTCAGGACAGCAAGACGTAAAGTTGTCTGGATGTGAGGATGGCTATATCGGGATAAAATGCTGCAAAAATGAACGTTTTTTGCGGCTGTCCGCCAGCGGATATGCATCCGGCAGATAATCATTGCTGAAATTGGTCTAAATGCTTCCCACCCGTTAAATCCGGTGTTTATTTCTGAAAGTTATAACAAATTCTTTTTTGTTCATTTAAAAGCTGATAACGCCTGTTTACTATCGTTTGGACATCCATACTGCTAAACAGCCATGCGCGAAACGGATAATGAATAAGAATGATTGTACTCAGGAATATTTCGAAAGTTTTTGACAACGGAAAGGTCGCGCTGACTGCCGTTGATAACGTCAATTTGACGATAGAGCAGGGACAGATTTACGGAATTATTGGCTACAGCGGAGCCGGGAAAAGCACGCTGATTCGTCTGCTGAACGGCCTGGAAAAACCCAGCGCCGGAAGCGTCACCATTAACGGGCAGGATATTTCTGCTGCGAAGGGTGAAGCGCTGCGCCAGGCGCGCCTGAAAATCAGCATGGTGTTTCAGCACTTCAACCTGCTGTGGTCGCGCACGGTAAACGAAAATATAGCTTTCTCCATGCAGATTGCCGGCGTGCCTAAAGCAAAAATCACCGCCCGCGTCGCGGAGCTGGTGGATTTGGTCGGCCTGAAGGGCCGCGAGCATGCCTACCCGTCGCAGCTGAGCGGTGGGCAAAAGCAGCGCGTGGGCATCGCCCGCGCGCTGGCTAATAATCCGGACGTGCTGCTCTGTGATGAAGCCACCTCCGCGCTTGACCCGCAGACCACCGATCAGATCCTCGATCTGCTGCTGGATATTAACCGCCGCTTTAAGCTGACCATCGTGCTGATCACCCACGAGATGCACGTGGTGCGCAAAATCTGCGACCGCGTGGCGGTGATGGAGAACGGTAAAGTTGTGGAGGAGGGCGACGTGCTGAGCGTCTTTACCCATCCGCAGCAGCCGATTACGCAGCAGTTTGTCCGTCAGGTGAGCCAGTACGCTGAAGAAGAAACGTTCAATACCGAACTGGCAAACGATCTGGAAGGTACGGTCATCAGGCTGACCTTTACCGGGCACAGCACGCATAAGCCGATCGTGGGCGAACTGACGCTGCGCTACGGCCTGCCGTTTAACATCCTGCACGGAAAAATGACGCAAACCGCCCACGGCGTGTTTGGTCAACTCTGGGTACACGTCGTGGCATCTGATGAACAACTGAACAATATCCTCGCCGACCTGCAGCACAGCGATATTGAAGGCGAGGTGATTAAACATGGCTGAGAATCTCTTTCCGCATCTCAAGTGGGATCAGCTCTGGGCGGCGACGCTGGAGACGCTGTACATGACCGCGCTGTCCGGCGTGGCGACCTTTGTACTGGGCATCGTGCTGGGTCTGGCGCTGTTTTTAACCGCGCGCGGCGGGCTGTTCCACAACCGCACGGTGTATAGCGTCATTTCGATTGTGGTGAACGTGTTCCGCTCGATTCCGTTCATCATTCTGATCGTGCTGCTGATCCCGTTCACCAAGACCGTTGTCGGCACCATTCTTGGCGCCAACGCGGCGCTGCCGGCCCTGATTGTGGGTGCCGCACCGTTCTACGCACGCCTGGTGGAGATCGCCCTGCGTGAAGTGGATAAAGGCGTCATAGAAGCAACGCGCTCGATGGGCGCACGACTGAGCACGTTAGTGTTTCGGGTTTTACTGCCGGAATCATCACCTGCACTGGTATCAGGTATTACGGTGACGCTGATTGCGCTGGTGAGCTACAGCGCAATGGCGGGGGTGATTGGCGCCGGCGGTTTGGGAAATCTGGCTTATCTGGAAGGATTCCAGCGCAACCATGGTGACGTCACGCTGGTGGCAACGGTGACCATTCTGATCATCGTTTTCATTATCCAGTTCTGCGGCGATGTCATTACTTCACTGTTAGATAAACGCTAATAAATACACACAGGAACCACATCATGAAAAAGACACTGACACTGATCGCCGCTGCAACCCTGAGCGCCCTGAGCTTCGCATCCTGGGCCGACACCCTGACCGTGGGCGCATCCAACACGCCGCACGCCGAAATTCTGGAGCAGGCAAAGCCGATTCTGGCGAAGCAGGGTATCGACCTGGAGATTAAACCGTTCCAGGACTACATTCTGCCGAACACCGCGCTGGCGGGTCATGACATCGACGCGAACTATTTTCAGCACATTCCTTACCTGAACAGCGTGCTGAAAGATCATGCGGGCGATAAGGACTACGATTTTGTCAGCGCGGGCGCGATCCACATTGAGCCAATCGGCATCTATTCCAAAAAATACAAGTCGCTGAAAGACCTGCCGGAAGGTGGCAAGATCATCATGCGTGACGCGGTTTCTGAAGAGGGCCGTATTCTCTCTATCTTCGAAAAAGAGGGCGTGATCAAGCTGAAGCCGGGCATCGATAAAGTGACCGCGCGCATCAGCGACATCGTCGAGAACCCGAAAAAGCTGAAGTTTACGCCTAACGTCGAAGCGTCTCTGCTGCCGCAGATGTACAACAACAACGAAGGCGATGCGGTGGTGATTAACGCCAACTACGCGATTGACGCCGGTCTGGATCCGGTTCACGACCCGATTGCGGTAGAGAGCGGTGAAAACAACCCGTACGCTAACATCATTACCGTGCATCGCGGTGACGAGAAGAAGAAAGACATCGTCGCGCTGGTGAACGTACTGCACTCGAAAGAGATTCAGGACTGGATCCGCACCAAGTACAAAGGCGCGGTCATTCCAGTAAACAACTAATTTACTGATTTTACTGATGAAGCCCGGCGAGTCTCTCGCCGGGCTTCTTTTTTGTATCCGGCAGGAGAATCATTTAAGCTCAACGTTTAACAGGCAATGGAGTGATGACGATGGGTAACGTGACCAAAGATGAAGCGCTGTATCAGGAGATGTGCCGGGTGGTCGGGAAGGTCGTGCTTGAGATGCGTGATTTAGGGCAGGAGCCAAAGCATATTGTCATTGCCGGGGTACTGCGTACCGCGCTGGCGAACCAGCGCGTGAAACGCAGTGAATTGACAACCGAGGCAATGGAAACGGTGGTTAAAGCGCTGGCCGGGTAAGACGCCAGCGCTTCGCAAGCTGCTCGAGCGAGCAGCAGAGCAGGTAGTAGACCACGCCCGTAAAGATAAAAATGGCCGCCGGGTAGATTTGCACCCGGTTGTTGACCTGTCCCGCCACCGTGGTCAGCTCCGGGACGTTCACGATAAACGCCAGCGACGTATCCTTCAGCAGGCTGATAAAAATCCCCACCAGCGACGGCAGAGTGTTCCTCAGCGCCTGCGGCAGCAGCACGCGCCACAGGGTTTGCTGCGTGCTGAATCCCTGTGACAGTGCGGCTTCGTACTGCCCGGACGGTAGCGCGTTAAGCCCGGACAGCACCGAGTGCATAACGGTTGCCGCCGTGAACCAGGCCAGGGCCAGCGTGACGGTCAGCGCTCCCGGCATGTCTCCTCCGGTGATAAGCGGCAGAAGATACCACATCCAGAAAATCACGAAGATAAGCGGGATACCGCGAATCAGCTCTGCCCACAAAAAGAGGGCTTTTCGCACGAGCCCGGTAAAGCGCCAGGACAGGCACGCGAGCGCAACGCCGCCGGGCAGGGCGATGACCGCTGCGCCAGCCGCCATCATTAACGAAAGCAAAACGCCTCCCGGTTCACCCGTTGCCGCGCGTCCCCACAGCAGATAATCGAGGTTATCGGTGATGACATTAAGTCCGGCAATCATGTTTTTCACTCCCTGCGGTGGCGACGTTTGGGCGTTTACGTTTCGCCTGTGGACCAAGGCATACCAGCGCCGTCCCCATGATCAGGCCGGTCAGCAGATAGAGTGCGGTACCGACGGTAAATGCCTCCAGCGCGTGCGCGTTATAGCTTTCGATCTGCCTGACCTGATAGGTGAGCTCGGCGAAGCCAATCCCGCTGGCGAGCGAGGAGAGCTTCATCAGGTTAAGGTACTGGCCCACAACCGGCTGCCAGGCGTTAGCCAGGCCCTGCGGCAGAAGAACGTAGCGAAACAAACGCCACGCGGAGAATCCCTGGGCGAGCGCCGCCTCCCGCTGCCCGGCTGGCACGGAACGCAATCCAGCTTCCACCTCTTCGATTAAAAACGCCGAGGTAAAGACGCCCAGCCCCCAGGCAGAACATAAAAACTCGGGCGTAAACCACCAGACGTCGCCGGGCAGAATTGACCAGCTGTGATCGGCGTTAACTACGTCGCGAAACGCCTGCGGCAGCCCGTTCCAGGCGGCAAAATACCAGAACAGCAGCTGCACCAGCAGCGGGGTATTGCGAAACAGCGATACCCAGCCGCTGACGATCGCTTTCCCGACGCGTCCACCGGACAGGCGCAGGAGCATAAAGAGCAGTGCGAGCAGGCTGGCCAGCGCGATCCCCGCCAGCGTCACCCACAGGGTGGTGAGGAATCCGGAGAGTATCCACTGCAGAGGCTGTCCGGTCAGCACCCCCTGCCAGTCGAGCGCGGGCATTACAGATGCTCCTGATGCAGCGGGTTGAGCACCTTTTGCAGGAAACGCTGCGCGCGCGGATGCGCTGGCCGGCTGAAAAATTGCGCCGGCGGTGCGGTTTCCAGAATTTTTCCGCCGTCGATAAAGACAATCCGGTCGGCAATTTCCCGGGCAAACTGCATCTCGTGAGTCACCACGATCATCGTGATTCCGCTGTGGGCGAGAGCTTTCATCACGAACAGGACTTCACCAATCATCTCGGGATCGAGCGCCGACGTCGGCTCGTCAAAGAGAATGATTTGCGGCGACGAGGCCAGGGCGCGGGCAATCGCCACGCGCTGCTGCTGCCCGCCGGATAGCTCTGCCGGGAAATGGTGGGCTTTTTCCAGCATCCCGACCTTCTCCAGCAGGGCCAGCGCGCGCTCCTGGGCTGGTCGTGGCTTCCAGCCGTGAACGTGCTCCAGGGCCAGGGTGATGTTCTGGCTGGCGGTGAGATGGGCATAAAGATTGAACTGCTGGAACACAAACCCCACGCGGCTTCGCAGCTGGCGCAGCCCGCTACCGGAGAGCTTTCCGGTAGGCTTATTGTCGACCAGAATCTCTCCGCCGCTCAGAGGTTCAAGCTGGTTGATAAGACGAATCAGGGTGGATTTACCGGAACCCGACGGGCCGAGGATGGCAACCACTTCACCGGGCGTAATGGTGAGGTTAATGTCGCTTAAAACCTGATGGTCACCGTAGCGTTTGTCCACATGACGAAACTCGACGCTGGCCTGTTCCAGATGTGAAAAATCCGCGGCACCGGCCGCGGAGTGTGAAAATAAACCTGAGAGCATAATTACCTGGCTTCTATTTTAAAGCCGCGAGGCTGTGGAGCAGGGGTGCCAGGACCAAACCAGACATCATAGATTTTTGCCGCCTGACCGGTCTTCTCAAGATTAACCAGCTCGTCGTTAACGGCCTTCAGCAGCGCCGTTTCACCTTTCTTCACCCCCACGCCAATCTCTTCTTTACTGAGCAGATCGGGCAGGATTTTGAAGTTCGCTTTGTCCGGCGCCTGCGCCAGCAGGCCGGCCAGAATGGTGCTGTCCTGGGTAATGGCCTGGACGTTGCCATTGCGCAGTGCGGTCAGCGCCAGGGGAATGTCGTCATAGGAGAGGACGCGGGACTGCGGGAAACGCTGGTGCAGCGCCTGCTCGCCCGTCGTTCCTTTGACCGCGCCAATGCGCGCCCGGCTATAGTCATCGAGCTTGTCCGGTGATTTCACCGGAACCAGGAACTGCTGGCCGGTGACGAAGTAAGGTGTTGAGAAATCAATGACCTGTGCGCGTTCCGGGGTGATGGTGATATCCGCTACGATCAGGTCGGCTTTGCCGGACTGCAGCAGCGGAATGCGGTTAGCCGGATTGGTGGCAACCAGTTCAAGCTTCACGCCGAGCGATTTTGCCAGCGCTTTGGCGAAGTCCACGTCATAACCCACGATCTCGTGCGTTTTTGCATCAATCGAGCCAAACGGCGGGTTGGCGTCAAACGTGGCCACTTTCACCACCCCTGCGGCCTTAATATCCGCCAGCTGATCGGCCTGTGCCTGCGCTGAAAGCAGGCTCCCCGCCGCCAGTAATCCAAGAACCAGTGTCCGTTTGGTAAACCCTTTCATGTTTGCTGCCATAGTCATTCGCCATCCCGTTGTTTTTGTTTTACCTCGTTACGCTCCCATAAGGGAAAGCTATCGCCAAATAAGAAATCGTTCTTTGCTATGAGCAAAAAAGCATTAGTGAACAAGGTGTTAATGAAGAGTGAAAAGAACGCAGTGCTATTTGCAGATCCTGCACATCGACAGTGGATTTTGGTATTTCCCCTGAACGGGATTTGGGTGCTTAACTGAAGGCAGACACGGCGAGAGAGGGTAAGACGATGAAAAAGTGGATCAGCACGTTACGGCGGTTTTTTGCGGCCCGGCCAGCGAATGCGGAGAACAGCGCGCAACGTGTTCTTGAATCGATACTGCCCGTCGCCAGCCTGTATGGTGTAGACGTTGCCAACATTGACCCGGAGTGGTTCCATGATAAAACGCCACGCTGAACTGCGCCGCACGCGCGAAACGTACTGGAACGAAGTGTGCGTGACGTTTAACGAGTGAAATAAAAAAGCACCGGTTTCCCGGTGCTTTTTTATTAGATCTTGCAGGCGTCGCCGCAGTCGTCGTCGGCGACAATCGCCTGCGCTTTTTTGTCCGCATCGTCCAGACGTTCCGCATTACGCTCTTCTGCTTCATCCAGACCGTTAAACACTAAGTTATCGAGATCAATTTCCATGTGGCACCTGCTCTGTTCAGTTTTCGATACTGGCACAGTATAGGGCAAAAAAAGCCAGCAATGTACCTCGCAGCACATAAGGATAATCCCTGCCATACTCAGTGCTTTATCGCTGAGGAGAGCACATGATTACACTCTGTAAAACCTGCGGAACTGCCTACGATGCCCGGCCGGACAGATGCCCGATTTGCGAGGATGAACGCCAGTATGTGCCCGCTACGGGCCAGGCGTGGACCGATCTTGATACCGTCACCGCCGCGCACAGCAACAAATGGCAGCTGCTGGAGCCGCGATTGTTCGGAATCAAAACGGTTCCTGCGTTTGCTATCAACCAGCGGGCACTGCTTCTGCAAACGCCCCACGGCAATATCCTCTGGGACTGCATCGCCAACATAGACCCCGCAACCAAAACGCTTATTACCGCCCTCGGCGGCATCAGCGCGATAGCGATTTCACATCCGCACTATTACACCACGATGCAGGAGTGGGCTGCGGCGTTTGACGCACCGGTGTACCTGCACGCCAGCGACAGAGAGTGGGTGATGCGCGACAGCCCGGCCATTCATTTCTGGGAAGGCGATGCGCTGGAGGTTTGCCCGTCGGTCACCCTGCTGCGTCTGGGCGGGCATTTTGCCGGTGGAACGGTGCTGCACTGGCAGGAGGGGGACGGGGTGCTGCTGGCAGGCGATATTCTGCAGGTCACGCCGGGTAAAGACGCCGTCTCGTTTATGTGGAGCTACCCGAACTATCTTCCGCTGCCGGCCCGCGCCGTGGCGTCCGTCGTAAGTCGTCTGGGAGGCAGAACGTTTGAACGTCTGTACGGCGCGTTCGAAGGGCAGAACATCCTCGCTAACGCGGACGAAATTGTGCAGCGGTCAGGCCAGAAATATATTGCTTGTCTGAAGTAAACGACGATAGGTAAACTTTACAAGTGTGATCTCGATCATACCTAAACTAAAACAGATAAAAGAGACATTGCTATGCAACATATCATTGAAGGTTTTCTCAGCTTTCAAAAAGAGATTTTCCCGCAACGTAAAGAACTCTTCCGCAGTTTAGCGTCCAGCCAGAATCCCAAAGCGCTGTTCATCTCATGCTCCGACAGCCGTCTGGTCCCGGAACTGGTCACCCAGCAAGAGCCAGGACAACTCTTTGTCATTCGTAATGCTGGCAACATTGTGCCGCCGTTCGGACCAGAGCCAGGCGGCGTGTCCGCAACCATCGAATACGCCGTTGTGGCGCTGGGCGTCACGGATATCGTGATTTGCGGCCACTCCAACTGCGGCGCGATGAAGGCGATTGCCGATAACGCGAACCTGGAACCAATGCCTGCCGTGTCGCACTGGCTTCGCTATTCCGACGCGGCGAAAGCCGTGGTGGAGAAGAAAACCTGGGATAAGCCGATCGATAAAGTCAATGCGATGGTGCAGGAGAACGTGTTTGCGCAGCTGAGCAACATCAAGACCCATCCGTCCGTTGCCGTGGGCCTGCGTAATAACTCCATCCGACTGCACGGCTGGGTTTACGACATTGAAAGCGGCGAAATCCTCGCGCTGGATAAAGCGACGAAAACCTTCGTTTCGCTGTCGGAAAACCCGGAAGTCTTCTTCGAGTAATCCGCAACAGCAGGGCACGGAAGCCCTGTCAGTTTTCAAAATAGTCTAATCTCCGCCGCACGCGCGACGCGGGTTTTTCCGCCGCTTTCGCCATCGCCTCTGCAATCTCTGCACACTCCGCCAGCCCCTGAACGAAGGGACGATCGTGCATCAGCCACGGTATCGCACCGAAAGCGATGCGCCCGCGAACGGTGTCAGGCGCTTTTAAGGTGTAATCCTCGCCGATATCGGGTATCTCATCGCCGGTCGCTTGCAGCTGTTTTCGCAGCGTCGGGAAGGGCAGATCTTTCGTTTTCAGCGGCTTTTGTCCGCGGGCGTCAATAAACACGTCGAAACGATTGACGGTCTCTTTTGTGGTTATCACCGTTCGATCGCCGCCTACGTCGAGCGTGTAGTCGTCCCCGAGCGCGGCCACGCTGATGATGCCGGCTTCGCGAAGCGCGAGCAGCCTGCGGATAGACTGCGGAGGGATGGCGGCATAGTTGTCGATAAATACCCGGGCCAGGCCTTGCTTAAAGCGCTCTTTGTCCTGGTCGTTGAGGTGGGGAACAATCTCCTGAACCACTTCATGCAGCCGAAGGACGGTATAGCGCCAGGCCACGGTACGGCGTTCCCGTTTGTTGCGTTCAACCTCGTTGAGGTTCTCTTCCGCCCAGGTAAAGGGGCCGTGGCGTTTACGATCCTCAAACCAGGCCTCACGAATAGTGTCCGCATTCAGCGTATGCAGAGACATTTCCTCGCACCACGCCGGATCGGAAAGCTGAAGCTCTTTGACCATCAGGGTAAATATACGGTCAAGCAGGCCATCCGATCCTGTGGCAATCTCGCGTTCAACCACGCGTTCGGTCAATACCGACAGCGGCTCGTAAGGAATCGGGCAGTAAAAATCGGCCTCCGGCAGAATGCCCGTCCGGGACATCAGCGTAATGGTTAACCCTTCGCTGCCATTGTTGAGGATGAATTTACCGTCTCTAAACGCGCCGTGCTGCATCACCACCGCCATAGCCGCATCGAGACCGCTTAACGATGTTCCCATGATACCGACGCGGCAGGGAGGAATACTGGCGTCCATCAGACCGGACCACGGGCTTGGGAAGAACGTGCGCGTGGCTTCATCCTCATCTGGCCAGACGTGGCCGGTGGCGATAACCGCCAGGTCGAATTGATCCGGTAAGGTGCGGTCGTTGACCGAAATCGTCACGCCGGTTGTCGAAGGGATGATGTCGGTGACCTTCGCGGATTCATGGACCTTAACCTCGAACCCCAGCTTATTAGCCTCTTTTACGATTGAACGAAAGCTGTCGCGAAAATACTCCCCCAGCAGGATCCGGGGCAGGAACTGTCGGTCATGCAGGCTGGCTTTATCCACCTTAAAGCGCGCCAGATGGGCATCGCTCTGTTCCTTGAGCCAGTCGAGGTAGGTCATAAAAATGGGCGGGATTTCAATGCTCGCAATGTTCGCCAGCATCAGCCGGGAATTATCGTCATCGTTATAGGGCATGCCCACGCCAGCTTCATCTGCCTGCTCGAAAACGGAAACGGAGAGCGGAGTGCCGTTTTGAAGCAGGTGATAAAAGGTGTAAATCCCTGTGGGGCCGGAGCCGATAATCGCGATTTTCTTCATCGACACGTTTCCTGTGTTTTTTCCATAGGAAAAGCGTAGCAGGAGAATAATGATGAAAATAAAGGATTAAGAAAATTCAGGCTATCAGAGGAGAATTTGCACCATTTCAGGACTGAAATGGTGCGTCCGAGTGGACTCGAACCACCGACCCCCACCATGTCAAGGTGGTGCTCTAACCAACTGAGCTACGGACGCAGAATGGTGCGTTCAATTGGACTCGAACCAACGACCCCCACCATGTCAAGGTGGTGCTCTAACCAACTGAGCTATGAACGCAACGTGTTGTCGGTGACAACGGGGACGAATATTAGCGGCACAGCACCGAGGTGGCAAGAGGGAAAATGCAATTTTCTCTCTGATTTCACGCGATTGCTGTATTACCGCGCAAAGTGAAGAGAAAGTAGCCGCCGGGTGGCGGCTACTGCGTATTTAACGGGCAGCGCGTTGCAAAATGATCGTTGATGGCTGGCGCTGCAGGAAGCGCATACGCATCATCATCATAATCGCCGCCGACGTCAGGCCGATGATAAAGCCCATCCAGAACCCTGCCGGCCCCATGCGGTCAACCACCAGGTCGGTCAGGGCCAGAATATAACCACACGGCAGACCCAGCACCCAGTAGGCGATGAAGGTGATAAAGAAGATGGAGCGCGTGTCTTTATAGCCACGCAGCACGCCGCTGCCAATCACCTGGATGGAGTCCGAAATCTGGTAAATCGCGGCCAACAGCATCAGGTGCGATGCCAGCGTGACGACTTCCGGATTGTCGTTATAGAGCAGGGCAATCTGCTCGCGAAGCGCAACGGTAAAAAGCGCCGTGCAAATGGCCATGCAGACGCCGACGCCCAGCCCGGTCCGGGCGGCCGTTTGCGCATCCAGCGTTGACCCCTGGCCCAGGCGGAAGCCCACGCGAATCGTCACCGCCGCTGCCAGCGACATCGGTAGGACGAACATCAGAGAGCTGAAGTTCAGCGCAATCTGGTGGCCCGCGACATCAATAATGCCCAGCGGGGAGACCAGCAGGGCGACTACGGCAAACAGGGTCACCTCAAAGAACAGCGCCAGCGCGATAGGCAGCCCTAACTGCACCAGACGCGTCATGATGTTCCAGTCCGGCGTGCTGAATCTGTTCTCGTTACGAATGTCGCGCATGGAGCGGGCGCGCTTCACGAAGGTAAGCATCGAGAAGAACATTACCCAGTAAACGGCTGCCGTCGCCACGCCGCAGCCGACGCCGCCCAGCTCCGGCATCCCGAAATGACCGTAGATAAAGACATAGTTCACCGGAATGTTGACCAGCAGCCCGATAAATCCCATCACCATGCCGGGCTTGGTTTTCGCCAGGCCTTCACACTGGTTACGCGCCACCTGGAAAAAGAGGTAGCCAGGCGCACCCCAGAGTAAAGCGCGCAGATAGCCCACGGCTTTATCCGCCAGTGCCGGGTCAATGTTATGCATAGCGCGAATGATATGGCCCGCGTTCCAGAGCACGACCATGATCAGCACGGAGACAAACCCTGCCAGCCAGAAACCCTGACGGACCTGATGTGCAATGCGCTCGCGACGACCCGAGCCATTGAGCTGAGCGATAACAGGCGTGAGCGCGAGCAGCAGACCGTGACCGAACAGGATGGCCGGAAGCCAGATTGACGTGCCGATAGCAACGGCCGCCATATCGGTGGCGCTGTAGCCACCTGCCATTACCGTATCCACAAATCCCATTGCGGTCTGGGCCACTTGCGCGATGATCACTGGTATAGCCAGTGCCAATAACTGGCGCGCTTCATTCATGTACTTCTGCACGTGAACACCTTTATTTTGTAGTTATTTGAGAGACTAAAAAAGCCGCCGAAACGGGCAGCAAGAAGAAAATGCAGGGGGGTGCCAGCTATTGTAGCGGGCTTTAGCTTTTAATCTAGTGAAAAAATCGCCAGAAAATGCGCTCCGCTGGCAACCTGTTTTTCCAACTGTTATTGTGGTGGGATTAAACGGTGTCACCACCGTCCGGAAAAAACAGGAGTTGTAAGCATGTTTACTGGTATTGTGCAGGGCATCGCCAAAGTGGTGTCCATTGATGAAAAACCTAATTTCCGTACTCATGTTGTTGAGCTGCCGGAATATATGCTTGAGGGCATTGAAACAGGCGCGTCGATTGCCCATAACGGCTGCTGCCTGACCGTTACCGAAATTAACGGCAACCAGATTAGCTTTGATTTAATGAAAGAGACGCTGCGCATCACCAATCTGGGCGAGCTGGCGGTGGGAGATACCGTCAACGTTGAGCGGGCGGCGAAGTTCAGCGATGAGATTGGCGGCCACCTGATGTCCGGGCACATCATGACCACCGCTGAAGTGGCGAAAATCGTAACCTCGGAAAATAACCGTCAAATCTGGTTTAAAATGCAGGATCCGTCATTAATGAAATACATCCTCTATAAAGGATTTATTGGCATTGACGGGATTAGCCTGACGGTGGGAGAAGTGACGCCAACGCGTTTTTGCGTACATTTAATTCCTGAAACGCTGCAGCGCACCACGCTGGGCGCCAAAAAACTCGGGCATCGCGTGAATATCGAAATCGATCCGCAAACCCAGGCGGTAGTGGATACGGTTGAGCGCGTGCTGGCAGCAAAAGAAGCCGCAATAATAAAGACCGCCGCAGAAGAAGAATAAAAAATAACCCCGGACATCCGGGGTTATTTTTTTAGCGTGCGACACGCAGTCCGTGTTCAATACCTCGGCTGAATACCACCTGCCAAAGC
This sequence comes from Enterobacter sp. 3U4, assembly GCF_057224565.1. Lineage (NCBI taxonomy): Bacteria > Pseudomonadati > Pseudomonadota > Gammaproteobacteria > Enterobacterales > Enterobacteriaceae > Enterobacter > Enterobacter sp. 3U4. The sequence continues at coordinate 1,971,283 of NZ_CP136665.1, read as the reverse complement.
TGAATATCCCGCGCGCGAAACGCCCCCGCGCAGGCATTCAGATAATAGCTAAACATCCGCTTGAATCGTTCTGAATAGTTGTCCGCAATCTCGGGCCAGGCTTTCTGGAAACGTTCATGCCACGCCATTAAGGTGGTGTCGTAGTCCGCGCCAAAGTTATGCCAGTCTTCCATCACGAAATGGGGTTCACTGGCGTTGGCAATCTGGCGAACGGACGGCAAACAGCCATTCGGAAAGATGTATTTGTTGATCCACGGGTCAACGTTATTGTCGGTCCGCTTAGAGCCGATGGTGTGCAGCAGAAAGATGCCGTCTGGTTTCAGATTACGATCCACCACCTCAAAATAGGTAGCGTAGTTTTTCGGCCCGACGTGCTCGAACATGCCGACGGAAACGATCCGGTCAAACTGCTCGTTCAGGTCACGGTAGTCCTGCAGCCGGATATCCACATCGAGGCCCTGGCAGCGCTCTCGCGCCATTTTTTGCTGTTCCGCTGAAATCGTGACGCCGACGACGCTGACGGCATAGTGCTTCGCCATAAAATACGCCAGCCCGCCCCAGCCGCAGCCGATATCCAGCACGCGCATACCGGGCTGTAGCTGCAGCTTCTCGCTAATCAGACGCAGCTTTGCCTGCTGGGCCTCTTCAAGCGTCGACGCCTCTTTCCAGTAGGCGCAGGAGTACTGCATGAAAGGGTCCAGCATACGGCTGAACAGGTCGTTGCCAAGATCGTAGTGTTCTTTGCCCACGATCCACGCGCGTTTTTTACTTTGCAGATTGAACAGTCGGGCAGAGGCGACACGCAGGGTGTCTTTCAGATTGTGAGGGAGTTGATTTTCAAGACCGGCACGCAGCACGCTGGCGAAAAAGGTATCCAGACGTTCGCACTCCCACCAGCCGTCCATATAGCTTTCACCCAGGCCTAACGATCCCTCCCGCAACACGCGTTTAAAAAAGTCGGGATGTTTAACCTGAGGATCGGATGGCGATGATCCATTGATAGTGATGCCTGCTCGACCTAACAGTTCACTGACGATCCGGGACCAGTTATCGTCCGGAACGCTGACTTCTTCTATACACGATGAACTCATAGCTTCTCCATCACCCTACTGTGATCAGAACCTTAAAACAGCGTAGACGCTTTTTTTGGTTTGTGAGAAATCTCACGGTAAATACCGTGAGGCTAGTATCCGACGTAGAACAGAGGAAGGGAGATAACCCTTGCCGAAATGCCTTCCATGGTAAAACGGGAGCACTCCGGCTCCCGTTAACACTTAATATTTATCGTATTTAATCGAACCAAATTTAGTATAGGCCTCAAAATTTGGTGATTCAATATAAAATTCTTAGCAACCTAATGACTGAAATGTAACATGATTTCTGACGCAATCAGGCATGTGACGTTTCAACCCGAGCACTATTTTCCTGCTCACGCTGCGCGGAAGCCTGCATGCGGTAACCCAATACCGCCAGCACTACGGTGAACAGCATCACGCTGGTGGTTGTCAAAAGCGGCGTGGCAATCAGGGCCGAGACCACCAGACTTGCCAGGAAGCACAGCCCCAGCTGCAGGGTGTTCTGCAGCGCGGCGGCGCGACCTGTCGCCTGCGGGAACGGACGCAGCGCCTGGGCTACAACGATTGGGTAAATCGCCCCGTTCGCAATGGCCATCACGCAGAATGGGATCAAAATTTCGGCCAGACCGGCACCCGGAATAAAGCCAACTGCCCAGGTGCCGATGACGCTAAGCGCATACAGCACCAGCAGCCACGGCAGCATCTGCTGACCTTCCCACTTTTGCAGCGCCGCGCGACAGCCGTACCCGCCCACCAGGAACGCGATAGTCTGCGGAACATAGCTCAGGCCGATGGCTGCCGGGCTGTAGCCCATATCGTGCAGAATGAACGGCGAACCGGTGAGCCACGCGAAGAAGCTTGCCGAGCAGGCGGCATAGATCAGGACGTTACCGCGATACGCTTTGGTGCTGAGCAGGGAAGTGAAGGTAATGGGCTTCGCATCGGCATGCGCCTCTTTTTTATGCGCGGGCTTGAGGGCAAACGCAGGAAGCATCAGTACCAGGGTAATGGCAAACAGCGTGGCGAAGATGGCCTGCCAGTCGAAATGCGCGAGGATCCAGCTGCCCAGCAGCGGGGCGAGGGCAGGTGAGAGACCCACCAGCGGCATAATAGTGGCGAAAATACGGTTAGTGCGGTTAGCCGGATAATAGTCGGTGACCAGCGCCTGCCAGGTCACGGCCGCGGCACAGACGCCCACGGCCTGAATAAAGCGCAGCACCAGCAGCCAGGTGGCATCGCGTACCCACAGCATTCCCAGGCAGCCCGCGGCAAAAATGGCCAGGCCCAGCAACAGCACCGGTTTACGACCAAAGCGATCCGAGAGCGGTCCCCACAGCAGCTGCGCGAAAGCAAAGCCGGCGAGGAATAAACTCAGGCTGGCGCTGATGGCGGCAGCAGGGGTTTGCAAATCTTCCTGCATGGCGGCAAACGCCGGCAGGTACATATCGGTGGCCAAAAAGCCCAGCACGCTTAAGCCGCCGAGCCAGATTAAAAAACCGTTCCTGGGTTGCATTATTTTATTCTCCTGAGGAGGCAGGTATACATTGGCGCTGAGTGTAGGGAGTGCAAAGCCGCTTGTGAAACGCTAATATTTGGCGGGTGCATTCAAAAATTTTGCAGGCAGAAAATGTGGTCAGATTATTCTCTTGAAGTGGTCGATGCTGTTGCGCGTAACGGTAGCTTTAGCGGTGCGGCGCAGGAGCTGCACCGCGTCCCTTCGGCAATCAGCTATACGGTGCGTCAGCTGGAGGAGTGGCTGGCGGTTCCGCTGTTTGAACGGCGGCATCGCGACGTGGAATTAACGCCCGCAGGCGCGTGGTTTTTGAAGGAAGGGCGTTCTGTTATCAAAAAAATGCAGATCACCCGCGAACAGTGTCAGCAGATCGCCAACGGTTGGCGGGGACATCTTTCCATCGCGGTGGATAACATCGTTAAGCCGGAACGTACCCGACAGATGATCGTCGATTTCTATCGTCATTTTTCAGACGTCGAGCTGCGGGTCTCGCAGGAGGTGTTCAACGGCGTCTGGGATGCGCTGGCGGACGGCAGGGCCGAGATGGCGATTGGGGCAACGCAGGCGATCCCGGTCGGGGGGCGTTACGCTTTTCGCGATATGGGCATGCTCAGCTGGAAATGCGTGGTGGCACGCGATCATCCCCTGGCGGCGATGGAAGGGCCGCTGAGCGACGATTCGCTACGCAACTGGCCATCGCTGGTGCTGGAGGATACCTCCCGTTCATTGCCTAAGCGTATCACCTGGCTTCTGGACAACCAGCGACGGCTGGTGGCCCCTGACTGGGAATCGTCGGCGACGTGCCTCAGCGCCGGGCTGTGCGTCGCGATGGTGCCCGTTCATTTCGCGCGTCCGCGCATCGATACCGGAGAATGGGTTGAGCTGACGCTTGAAAATCCGTTCCCGGATGCGGCCTGCTGCCTGACCTGGCAGCAAAATGATGTCTCGCCCGCCATGGCCTGGCTGCTGGACTATCTGGGAGACAGCGAAACGCTGAATCGGGAATGGTTACGGGAGCCAGCATAGCTGGCCCCGTAAAGGGATTAACGACGGTAGTCGCGGAACGGACCATCCGCAACGGAACGGCGTTCAATCAGGCGCGGGTGAACTTCAATGGACTGCGACTCTTCGCGCTTGTTGACGATCCTGTCCAGCAGCATATTGAAGGCCGTTTCGCCCAGCGAATCTTTTGGCTGGTGAATGGTTGTCAGCGCCGGGGTGAAGAAGCGCGCGTTACGCACGTTGTCATACCCGATCACGGAAATATCCTGCGGTACGCGCAGACCCAGCTCGTCGGCAGCGCAGAGCGCGCCCATGGCCATGATGTCACCCCCGCAGAAAACGGCGGTCGGGCGGTGCGGCTGGGAAACAATCTGCTGCATCGCGCGGTAGCCTGACTCCGGCTCAAAGTCGCCCTGCACGATCCAGTTTTCCGGCACGGTGATCAGCGCTTCTTCCATCGCTTTCATAAAACCGGCCAGACGGCCCGCGCCGGTGTTACGCTCCAGCGGACCCGGGATCACGCCAATCTCGCGGTGACCGCGTTCGATCAGATAACGACCGGCCATATAGCCACCTTCAAAGGCGTTATCGATAACGGAATCGGTGAAATCCGCGCGCGCTTCGCCCCAGTCCATGACCACCATAGGAATGTGGCGATACTCTTCGAGCATCGACAGCACGGATTCCGGATATTCGGAACACATCACCAGCAGGCCATCAACGCGCTTCTGCGCCATCATCGACAGGTAGGCGCGCTGTTTTTCAATGCTGTTCCAGGCGTTGCCCAGAATCAGGGTATAGCCTTTCTGGAAGCAGTTTTTTTCAACCGCTTCAATGATCTCGGCAAAATAGGCCGCTTCACTGCTGGTTGCCAGCAATCCAATGGATTTGGTGTGATTAACCTTGAGGCTGCGCGCAACCGCACTTGGCGAATAGTGCAGTTCTTTGATCGCTGCCCAGACGGCGTTGCGCGTCTCTTCCGCCACAAAGCGGGTTTTGTTAATTACATGTGATACGGTTGTAGTGGAAACGTTTGCGCGTTTTGCTACGTCTTTAATTGTTGCCATTAAATGTCACTCCAGACCATATCCTAAACTCCTGAAAAACTTGAAGGTAAACGTTTGCCTTCTCTCACCCTTATCACGCAATCTTGAATTGCGGCACGCCGGGAAAACGACACGGGACGTCAGGAGGGGGTCAATGGCCGGTACGCTAATAAATTTAGCGTGGAATTTTGTCCTATCTTGATGAAAAGGGGAAGAGGTAAAGTGGTTATCAGTATAAATCCAGGAAGATTTTTAACGTAATCTGTGCAAAAATGAGCAAGCTCACTTTTCGTGGGGGGATTAAAAGGAGAAAAATTGATGAGTTCCGATCTGAAGTTTTCGCTGTTCACCACCGTTATTGTGCTGGCTCTGATTGTTGCGGCCGGTCTGACGGCTGCGCTGCACTGATTTACGCGGAGGGAGAGCCTTCTCCCTCCCGATTGTTACTTCTCTGGCAAAAATCTTTTGCCATTTTGTTAACTTCTCATTTTTTGTGATTGATGTCATGCTTTCCGCTTCTTTGTTCTGTGTCACCACATGACACGGCATCCGGAGTTGACGCATGAAAATCAATTTTCCCCTGCTGGCCCTGGCGATTGGCGCTTTTGGGATTGGCACCACTGAATTCTCCCCGATGGGGTTACTGCCCGTTATTGCCCGGGGCGTAGATGTCTCGATCCCTGCGGCAGGGATGTTAATCAGCGCCTACGCCATCGGCGTGATGGTCGGTGCGCCGTTGATGACGCTTTTACTTTCGCACCGCGCGCGCCGTAATGCGCTGATTTTCCTGATGGCGATTTTCACCCTGGGCAACGTGCTTTCGGCCATTGCACCGGACTACACCACATTGATGCTGTCACGCATTCTGACCAGCCTTAACCACGGCGCGTTCTTTGGGCTGGGGTCGGTCGTGGCTGCCAGCGTGGTGCCTAAACATAAGCAGGCGAGCGCCGTGGCAACTATGTTCATGGGGCTGACGATTGCCAATATCGGGGGGGTGCCTGCGGCAACCTGGCTGGGAGAAGCGATCGGCTGGCGTATGTCCTTCCTGGCGACTGCCGGACTGGGCGTGGTTGCGATGGTGGCGCTGTTCTTCTCCCTGCCGAAAGGCAGCGCGGGGGAACGTCCTGACGTGCGCAAAGAACTGTCGGTGCTGATGCGCCCGCAGGTGCTCTCCGCGCTGCTCACCACCGTGCTGGGGGCAGGGGCGATGTTTACCCTCTACACCTATATTTCACCGGTATTGCATGACATCACCCACGCAACGCCTCTCTTTGTGACCGCGATGCTGGTGCTGATTGGCGTGGGCTTCTCGATCGGCAACTATCTCGGCGGGAAATTTGCCGACCGTTCCGTGAGCGGGACGCTGAAGGGCTTCTTAACCCTGCTGATTGTCATCATGATTGCCATTCCGTGGCTGGCGCGTAATGAGTTCGGGGCCGCGATCGCGATGGTCGTCTGGGGGGCTGCCACTTTTGCCGTGGTGCCGCCGCTGCAGATGCGCGTGATGCGCGTCGCGCATGAAGCGCCGGGCCTCTCATCTTCGGTCAATATTGGTGCCTTCAACCTGGGCAATGCGCTCGGTGCGGCGGCCGGTGGGGCCGTGATTTCAGGGGGACTGGGGTACAGCTTTGTGCCGGTGATGGGGGCGATTATTGCCGCGCTCGGCCTGCTGCTGGTGATGATGTCGGGTCGTAAGCAGCCAGAAGCCGCCTGCGCTGCGGAATAAACCAAAAACGCAGAAGGGCGAACCCTTCTGCGTGTCTCTTACGCAGCGAAGTTCTTCGCCACAAAGTCCCAGTGAACCAGTGCCCAGAAGTGCTCCAGGTAGTTAGGGCGCGCGTTGCGGTAATCGATGTAGTAAGCGTGTTCCCACACGTCCACGGTCATCAGCGGCTTAGCGCTGGTGGTCAGCGGGGTGCCCGCGTTAGAGGTGGACACGATAGCCAGTTTGCCATCCGCCTCTTTAACCAGCCACGTCCAGCCAGAACCGAAGTTTTTGATGGCGGCATCGGTGAATTTCGCTTTGAAATCCGCGAAGCTGCCAAATGCGGCATTGATAGCGGTAGCCAGTTCACCGACAGGTTCACCGCCGGCATTCGGCGCCAGGCAGTGCCAGTAGAAGGTGTGGTTCCACACCTGAGCCGCGTTGTTAAATACGCCACCCTCTGAGCTGCGAACGATCTCTTCCAGCGTTTTGCCTTCAAAATCGGTGCCCTTGATCAGATTGTTCAGGTTGGTGACGTAAGTCTGGTGATGCTTGCCGTAGTGATATTCCAGGGTTTCCGCAGAAATGTGCGGGGCCAGGGCGTCTTTTGCATACGGTAGTGCAGGTAATTCGAACGACATTGCTTCTCTCCTTATTGTATTTTGCGTTGCCAAATAACCACACAGACAACATGGACAGGATAGCAAATTGAAAGGGTATGCAAAAGAGGAACTTACCCTGCCACGGATGTGGCAGGGCAGGGGTTAGCGAATGGTTTTCGGCGTCATCACGCGACGCGCGCCGACGTAGTGGCGTACCCAGTAATCTTCACTGAGAGAGGTGATCTGAATATCCTGGCCGCTACGCGGTGACTGGATGAATTTCCCGTTGCCGACATAGACGCCGACGTGGTCAGCCGTGCCGCGACCCTGAGTGCGGAAGAACACCAGATCGCCGTTTTCCAGCTCACCGCGGTCAACCGGTGAGGCATCGCGCAGGTGGTACATTTCATTGGCAGTACGAGGAATGCGGAATTTGACCAGATCTTTATAGGCGTAATAAACGAGGCCGCTGCAGTCAAACCCGGTACGCGGCGAGCTGCCACCCCAGTGATAAGGTTTGCCAATCTGCCCCATCAGTTTGTTCATCGCGGTCTTTTGCGCTTTCTGTACGCGCACTTTATGCACTTCCGCTATTTTCGTGACCTTCGTGCATTTCGCCTTGTGGCCTTTACGGGTGATGCATTTTTCAGTAACGAGGTTAGCGGCGGTTTGCGAAGCTTTACTTTTAGCGGAGTGGGCAGTGCGGGAAGGTTTTGTTTTCGTCTTGCTGGAAGCGGTCTGTTTCGTCTGAGCCGGTGTTTTTTTCTTACGTTCTGTGGCTTTCACCAGATGGTTTTTTTGTACAGCAGAATGCCGCGCCTGCTGAGAGGCGTTTGCCACTGGCGTGAAGGTGAGTGAAGTAAACAGTAAAGCACAGAGCGTGATCGAGATTTTATTTATCCGCGCCACTGGGCAGTCCCCTGATAAATGCAGGTCATCAATAATACCCGCGTGTGATTTACAAAGCCCGTCGATTCTAATCTATAAAAACCCAGAAAGTTAATAGCATTTTTCAATCTACAATCCTGTTTCGTTAGCAAGTGCAAAAAAATTCATCGTTCTGTCGCACATTTGCCCACTCCCTAAGCAAAACCCTGACTGCCGCAGGGGTAAACACCATTTGCAATGCAACTTTTCGTGACTCGGGGTAGAATGTATAAACGTGACAAAAATGTTATTTTCCGATGCCAGTCTGAACCGCTACAATGTCAGACGAATGCCGTAACAGAAGTTAAAGGAAGCAAGACATGAGCACCACTATTGAAAAAATCCAGCGCCAGATCGCTGAAAACCCGATTCTGCTGTATATGAAAGGTTCTCCAAAGCTGCCGAGCTGCGGCTTCTCCGCGCAAGCGGTTCAGGCGCTGTCAGCCTGTGGTGAGCGTTTTGCTTACGTTGATATTCTGCAGAACCCGGACATCCGAGCTGAGCTGCCGAAGTACGCGAACTGGCCGACGTTCCCACAGCTGTGGGTTGACGGTGAACTGGTTGGCGGCTGCGATATCCTGATTGAAATGTATCAGCGTGGCGAACTGCAGCAGCTGATCAAAGAGACGGCGGCTAAGTACAAAACTGAAGAGCCGGACGCAGAGTAATTTTCTGCGCAAATAAAAAAGCGACCCGCTATGTGGTCGCTTTTTTTTTGTCGGGTGGCGCTGCGCTTACCCGACCTACGATTGGTGCTCGTCCTCATCACCCATCGGCAGCGGCCAGCCGCCCAGACGCTTCCAGCGGTTGACGATCTCACAGAACAGCTCAGCGGTGCGCTCCGTGTCATACAGCGCGGAGTGCGCCTGCGTGCCGTCGAACGGAATGCCAGCCGTAATACAGGCCTTTGATAACACCGTTTGTCCCAGCGCCAGGCCGCTCAGCGCGGCGGTGTCGAAGGTCACAAACGGATGGAAGGGATTGCGTTTGAGCGCGGCGCGCTCGGCTGCGGCCATGGTAAAGCTGTGATCGAAGGTGGCGTTATGGGCCACCATGATGGCGCGGCTGCAGTTGCTCTCTTTCATGCCTTTACGCACCATTTTAAAAATGGCGTGCAGCGCGTCATATTCACTGACTGCACCACGCAGCGGGTTATGCGGATCGATACCGTTAAACGCCAGCGCTTCCGGCTGTAAGTTTGCCCCTTCGAAAGGTTCAACGTGGAAATGCAGCGTGGTGTCCGGGATAAGCCAGCCCTGTTCATCCATCTTCAGCGTGATGGCCGCAATTTCGAGCAGCGCATCGGTTTTAGCGTTAAATCCGGCTGTTTCTACATCAATGACAACGGGATAAAAACCACGAAAACGGTCGCACAGACCGCTAAATTGAGCGTTATCGGACATCAGGGTCTCTTACATGGGGAAAAAGCAGAGCGCATTATGGCAAATTTTGCGGGGTGATGCAGTAAAACTACGGGCGCACGTTGCGCCCTGAGGGATCAGTTGCCCAGACCGCGACCGGCGTCTTTGGCTTCGATCAGCTCGATTTTATAACCGTCCGGATCTTCCACAAACGCAATCACGGTGGTGCCACCTTTTACCGGGCCCGCTTCGCGCGTGACGTTACCGCCGTTGCTGCGAATGCGCTCACACGCTTCGGCCGCGTTGTCCACTTCCAGCGCGATATGGCCATAGGCCGTGCCCAGCTCATAGCTGTCGACACCCCAGTTGTAGGTCAGCTCGATCACCGCTTCATCCGTTTCCGGGCCGTAACCCACAAACGCCAGCGAGTATTTGTATTCCGGGTTTTCGCTGGTGCGCAGCAGCTTCATGCCCAGGACGTTAGTGTAGAAATCGATAGAACGTTGCAGGTCGCCAACGCGCAGCATGGTGTGAAGTAGGCGCATAATTTCCTCATTAACCAATGGAATAAAATAGCTTTTTGAACAGAAACGATGTTTTAGTATAGCGGCGAACTGTCGCCGCTATCAATGTACAATGGCGAGATTACAGTGAAGGGTAGTCGGTGTAGCCTTCCGCGCCGCCGCCGTAGAAGCTTTCCGGACGCTGCGGGTTCAGAGCCGCCTTTTTCTGCAGTCGGGCAACCAGATCCGGGTTGGCGATGTAGTCGCGGCCAAACGCGACGGCATCGATCAGCCCTTTGCCGATCAGGTCTTCGGCTTTCTCCGGGGTATAAGCCCCCGCACCGATGATCACGCCGTGGAAACGCTCGCGCACTTTCTGACGGAAAGCGTCCGTGTAAGGTTTACCGCCAGCCCAGTCCGGCTCGGACATGTGCAGATAAGCGATGCCACGTTTAGCCAGTTCTTCGATCAGATACAGGGCATCGGCCTCTTCGTTCGGACCGTTGTCGACGTTCTGGAAGGACCCGATTGGGGAAACGCGAATGCCGATACGGTCCGGGCTCCACTCCTGGCACACGGCGTCAACCACTTCCAGCACCAGGCGAGCGCGGTTTTCAACGCTGCCGCCGTACTGGTCGGTGCGGTGGTTAGAAGACGGTGACAGGAACTGGTGCAGAAGATAGCCATGCGCGGAGTGCAGCTCAATCAGGTCAAAACCGGCTTCACGTGCGTTGGCCACGGCCTGGCGGAAGTCGTTAACGATCCCAGGGATTTCGTCCAGCTCAAGCGCGCGCGGCATAGAGGTATCCACGCGGATCGCATTGCCGTTTTCATCGCGCAGGGAAGTACGGGTATTGGCGCTCAGAGCCGAAGCGGAAACCGGAGCCAGGCCGCCAGGCTGAATGCTGCTGTGAGAGATACGGCCGGTATGCCACAGCTGGACCGCAATGCGACCCTCTTCAGCGTGAACGCCCGCGGTAATTTTCTGCCATGCGGCGATCTGTTCCGGGCTGTGAAGGCCCGGCGCACCGGCATAACCCTTAGCCTGAGCAGAAATCTGCGTGGCTTCGGTGATGATCAGGCCAGAGCTTGCGCGCTGACGATAGTATTCGCCCATCAGTGGGGTTGGGATGTCACCCGGCTCAATGCTGCGCAGACGGGTCAGCGGAGCCATAAACACGCGGTTTGGCGCCGTGACGGCACCCACTTTCAGTGGGGTAAACAGTTTTTCAGCTGACATAAAGACTCCTGAGTAGACCAGTCGACTAGTAATAAGGTAAATAAAAAGCGCCCGTTATACGCCAGGCGCAGTAATGCTGTTTTTCACATGTGCCAGCGCGCTTTCCAGCGGCACGGCACTGCGCGAAATTTTTGCCTGCAGGTTGGCCCCTAACCAGAGGGAGTAGAGCACCTGAGACTGCATTAAGGGGTCGCCGGAAAAGGCCAGCGTTTTTTCATCGCGGCCTTTCTCCAGCGCCTGGGCCAGCAGGGCGATAACGCCGCGGGCACCTTTATCCATCGCCGAGCGCATATCTTCGGAAAGATCGCACACTTCGGCAGACAGCTTGACCGTCAGGCATCCGCTGATAATGCCCTGCTGACAGAACTGGTTCAGCGTTTCCTGATAGTAGTTCAGAACACGATCCCGATAGTTTCCTTCGCCCGACGCAAAGTGGGTCGCCAGACGCTGGTGGTAACCCGCGTAATGACGCTCCAGCATCGCGACGCCAAAGGCCTCTTTGGACCGGAAGTAGTGATAAAACGACCCCTTCGGTACCTCAGCGGTTTTTAATAACTCGCTCAACCCCATACCGGTAAACCCGCGATGCATGCAAAGGCGCTCGCCGGTTGCCAGTAGATGTTCGCGGGTATCGTGTTCAGTATTTCTGCTCATGGGCCGCACTCTAATAGACCGTTCGGTCTAATGCAAGCGAGTTTAGTGCCGACATGCGCTCAGTATATCCAGCTGCTGTTGATAAACCGTTGATTTCACGTCCATCATACCTAATACGGTTGAGAATAAATTGTCCTGGGAGACCGCATTTTTTGCTGCATGGTCGCGTAAACACTGTTCATTGACGCCAAAGTTTTTCGCGTAGTCCGGCGACAGCCAGAACATAAACGGAATATGCGTTTGCTGCTCCGGCGCCAGCATGTACGGCGTACCGTGCAGATAAATGCCGCTTTCACCCAGTGACTCACCGTGATCTGAAAGATAAATCAGCGCGGTGTTCATGCTCGCCTGGCGCGCTTTCAGCGCATCAATGGTTTTGCTGACCATGCTGTCGGTATACAGGATGGTGTTGTCATAGGTATTTAGCAGCGCCTGATGGTCGCAATCCTGAATTTCATTGGTGTCGCAGGTTGGGGTAAATTTCCGGAAATTGTCCGGGTAACGGCGATAGTACGCCGGGCCGTGGCTCCCCATCAGGTGAATAACCAGCACCGTGTCCTGCTTCAGACCATCCAGCACGTTGTCCAGACGGTAGAAATTCACATCATCAATACAGGATTTGTCTTTGCAGAACTGATCCAGATTCCACTGCGTCATATCGGTATGCGGCACGCGATCGCAGGCACCTTTACAGCCTCCGTCGTTGTCGCGCCACAGCAGGTTGATACCCGCATGTTTCAGAACATCGAGCAAACCTTCCTGATGGTGAGCCAGGTCGGCATCGTATTTGCTACGCGTCATGCCGGAGAACATGCACGGAACGGAAACGGCGGTTTCAGTGCCGCATGAGGAGGCCTGCGGGAAGTTAATCACATCCTGCTTTTTCAGCTCCGGGTTCGTTTCACGATCGTAACCATTCAGGGAATAGTTCGCCGCGCGAGAGGCTTCCCCGACGACCAGTACCAGAACGGTTTTCTTTTGCTGACCCGAAATCAACGGTCCTTTATGGGCATCTTCGCCAATCCGTACCAGCGTTTGATCGCCGGCAAACCAGCGCATTTTGCTGTACTTCACCACGGCGCTGACATAGTTGGCCGGGGTCACCATTTTGACGATGCTTTTGTTGTTGCGGAACAGCGAGGCGTAATCTTTATAAAACACGGCGGCAATCAGGATAATTACCAGCAGGGCGCCAAGCATCGCAGCGACGCGCGTCAGCAGGGCATACCACCATTTACCGGTACGAATGCGGGTCAGAGCCAGCACCACGGAAGGCACGAGGCCAGCAATAACAATCCACAGAATCATCTGCGGCGTCACAAGGGCTGTCGCTTCCTGAGAGTTGGTTTCGAACACGTTCACAATCATGTTCTGATCGATCACCGCGCCGTAGGTGTACATAAAATAGGTTGCCGCGGCGCATCCGATCGTCAATACAATCAGCAGCGGCTTACGGATATAGGGGATATTCAGCAGGCTAAAGACAATCACCCAGCCGCAAAACAGCACCAGCGGTACGGACGCGGCAAAGAGGATGTCGTGCAGGTGCGCAGGGGCAATAATGGCCCAGCTGCGCTGGATAAACAGCCCGTTGATTAGCGTAAAAAAGAGTGCACAGCCCAGAGTAAATTTAATATCGTTACATTGTAACTTTTTGATTAACCACATCGATCGGTAAACCTGTCATTGTCATGATGGGCCGAGTATAAAGAGGGAAGATTAGTGAAACCTTAATGCCATAAATCTGTGGTATAGGCCTTGCACGTGGCGCGTTTAGCGTCTTCACTGTAGGTGAGAATGGCTTTCTGGAGGTGAGTGTGGAAGAGCAGCTGGAGTTTTTCCCCATCCAGAGCCCGTGCCGGGGGATTTGTCAGGTGGATGAACGCGGATATTGCCGCGGGTGCATGCGTACCCGCGACGAGCGTTTCAACTGGCAAAACTTTAGCGACACGCAAAAGCAGGAGGTGCTACGCCTCTGCCGACAGCGTCTTCTGCGCAAAATACGCGCAAACAAAGCCGGTGAGACCGAAGAACCCCAGCAACCTTCACTTTTTTAACACGGTAATTGCGTATACTCATGACATCACGTCCTTGAGGAAAATGTTATGGTTCAGCGAATTACCCTTGCCCCCCAGGGGCCAGAATTCTCCCGTTTTGTGATGGGCTACTGGCGCCTGATGGACTGGAATATGTCCCCCCTCCAGCTGGCGAGCTTTATTGAAGAGCACATCGATCTGGGCGTCACCACGGTCGACCATGCGGACATCTACGGTGGCTATCAGTGTGAGGCCGCATTCGGCGAGGCGCTCAAGCTTGTTCCGGCTCTCCGCGACCGCATGGAGATTGTCACCAAATGCGGGATTGCCACCACGGCAAAACCGGAACACGCCCTTGGGCATTACATCACCGACAGCGCGCATATCATCAAGAGCGCTGAGCAGTCGCTGGTCAATCTGGCGACCGACCGTATCGACCTGCTGTTAATCCACCGCCCGGATCCGCTGATGGATGCCGATGAGGTGGCAGAAGCCTTCCTGAACCTGCATCAGAGTGGGAAAGTGCGTCACTTCGGCGTTTCCAACTTTACCCCGGCGCAGTTTGCACTGCTTCAGTCTCGTCTGCCGTTTACCCTGGCTACCAACCAGGTAGAGATTTCCCCGGTACACCAGCCGCTGCTGCTGGACGGTACCCTCGACCAGCTGCAACAGCTGCGTATTCGCCCGATGGCCTGGTCATGCCTGGGAGGCGGACGCCTGTTTAATGATGATGAATTCCAGCCGCTGCGCAACGAGCTTGAAACCATCGCCCGCGAACTGAACGCGGAGAGCATCGAACAGGTGGTTTACGCGTGGATCCTGCGCCTGCCGTCAAAACCGCTGCCTATTATCGGTTCCGGCAAAATAGAACGCGTGCGTTCTGCACTGACCGCTGAAGAGCTGGAGATGACCCGTCAACAGTGGTTCCGCATCCGTAAGGCCGCGCTGGGTTACGACGTACCATAAACCGCCAGAAGGTGACTTTCCGGTGAAATCTTTGCCCCTGGTATACACTTAAGGGGCAAAAAATAACCAGCGGAGGTCATATGAAGCGTTTTGCTCTGGCATTGGTCACGCTGGTTGTTTGCGCAGGGGCGCAGGCAGCCAGCGACGAAGTGGAAATGAATCTCGTCACCTCTCAGGGTGTGGGCCAGTCCATCGGTACGGTGAAAATCACGGAAACCGACAAAGGACTGGAGTTCGCTCCCAACCTCAAAGCACTCCCTCCCGGCGAGCATGGTTTTCATGTTCACGCCAAAGGCAGCTGTCAGCCCGCATTAAAAGAGGGTAAAGCGTCGGCGGCGGAAGCGGCAGGGGGGCACCTGGATCCCCAGCATACCGGCAAGCATGAGGGCCCGGATGGTATGGGACATCTGGGCGATCTGCCCGCGCTGGTGGTCAATAACGACGGTAAAGCCACCGATCCCGTTGTCGCACCGCGTCTGAAAAAGCTGGACGAGGTAAAAGGTAAAGCGCTAATGATTCACGTCGGCGGCGACAATATGTCCGATCGGCCTAAACCGCTTGGAGGCGGCGGGGCGCGTTATGCCTGCGGCGTGATCTGATCCCCAATCGTACCCGGCGGTGGGGCCTGCTCCAGCTGCGACAGCGAGCAGTGCAGCCGCCAGATTATCGAGGCCAAATCACGGGCTGCGGGCAGATGATGGCGTGCAAGCGTATCGCAAATCCGCTGCAGTTCATTCAGCGTGGTTGCCAGCGGGCGCTGCTGTACACCGCGTTCGCTCATCACATCGCGCAGCAGGGAGATGCAAACATCACGAACCTGCGACAGCGGGTCGGACCGTGTTTCCCACCCGCGAAGCTGCCAGACCACGTGCGAGCAGTTCAACAGCACCACGCCCCAGCGCAGCAGCCAGCGCCGGGAAAGCGCGTCCTGGCTGTTATTCAGTTGGCTGACGTGATGATAGACCAGCGATTCATACTCGTTTTCGCTCAGATGCGGTTTACGGCTGAGCTGGTCGACAAACCCTCTGCGTAGTTCCCGAATATGCCTGCGGCTCTTTCGTGCATCGGAGCCGGGTCGCAACACCGCGAAAGCCAGCCAAGCCAGCCCCACGCCAAGGATTTTCGCCAGGTTGTCATTGAGAAAATCGGCGTAATCATAAACCGGCGGATTGGTCACGGAGATAAACGAGCCCATAAAGACAATCAGCTGCCCCCAGAGGCCCGCCTGTTTTGGCATTTGCAGCTTGAGCAGCTGCATGGTGGTCAAGAGCGGAAACAGAAACAGCAGGAACTGCCACAGATCGCTTATCTGCACCATCAGGCCAAATTTAACCACGAAGCTGAACAGCGACAGCAGCACCAGCGTACGCAGCAGCAGCGTAAGCGAGTTGAACGGCGAAGCCGCGACGGAGTAAAGCACGCAGCTGATGGCGGCAAGCGTCAGGGCCGCCGTACCGGACTCCCACTGCGTGGTAATGCTCCACGCCCCCACCAGCATCAGCGCACAGAAGGTGCGAAAACCGCTCCACAGCGCTTCCAAATAGTCGGTATGGCGGGCGAGAGCCGGGCTCCCGGGAACGTTGAACTCCGTGACCGGCGTGGCATTCTCAACCGCGTTAATCCAGCGGCTGCTGCGCAGGTAGAGTCGGCAAAAGTAATTCAGACGTTGCCAGAAGGCGCGATGGCGATAGTCGTACTCATCAACCGGGGCGAGCGGGGCGATTATCCGCGCTACGGTGTAAATGTCCGCATCCGGGCGCGCGAGGGCCGCAAGCAGCGTTTCAATCACGGCTCGGGTGTTTTCAGGCGGCGTCGGCCAGTTGAGCAGCATCCGGCGCAGGCTGGAGATAGCGCTGGTCATGCGCAGCTGCTGATGCAGCAGATAGTTAAGCAGAGTGTTCTGGCGGCGAAAGCGGTAATGGCTCCAGAACGCCTGAATACGCAACAGATTCATGGTCAGGATCTGCCCGATTACCTTTTCATGCGCCAGGCGTATATCGTCGCTGGTATCCGGTTGCCACAGCAGACTCGCGTGTTCCAGCAACCGGGTATGCATGGTCTTTAGCGCAGTGATGAGCGCGGTACCGTCGGATGTGCTTGGGAGGATCATCATCATGAAGCCGCCGCTGAGGATCCCGACAATCACTTCACAAACGCGCGCCTGGGCGATATCCCACAGCTCGGTGGTGTCGAGCACGTTAACCACCGGAAAGGCGATAATGGCGGCGGTATAGCCCGCCAGCTGGAACGCGTAAGCGACGTTATTGGTAAAATGGGCGCAGGCCCAGGTACAGCACCCCAGCCATGCGGCCATGCTCAGCAGGAACAGCCACGGATCGTTCAGCGTATGGCCGGCGATAATTAGCGCCGCGGTGGCGCCTAGCAGGCTGCCGGCGATGCGCCCAAGACTTTTACTGATCACCCCGCCTACCGTCGGAAAGCTCACCACCGCGGCAGACGTCATCGCCCAGTAGGGCTCATCCAGGTTCAGGTAATAGGCGACGGTCAGCGCCAGACACATGGCAATGCCGTTACGCAGCGCGTAGCGCCACTGAGGACGCGTCGCTTTGATCCACGGCGTGTTTTGCCAGGAGAGTGCCGGCAGCTTCATCACCGGTTTCCGATGGAGACAGTACAGGTGGTGCCGGAGACCAGCGTGATGTCCTGCGGTAAATTGTCAAACTCCACGCGAACCGGAACGCGCTGGGCCAGACGCACCCAGGGCACGTTCGGCTTGATGTCCGGCACCAGGCCGGAATCCGTTTCGACGCTTTGATCGTAAATGGCGCGGCCAATGCTGGCTACGTGACCCTGTAACTTCTTCGGGCCGCTGTAAAGCGTAATGGTGGCGGGCGATCCCTCGCGGATATGCCGAAGCTTGGTCTCTTCGAAATAGCCGACGACGTAGAAGGAGTGGCTGTCAACGAGGGCGAATATCGGTTGTCCCGTGGTGGCATAATTACCCACGCGGGCAGAAAGGTTGGTCACCCATCCATCGACAGGTGCCGTAATCTCGGTTTGTGTGAGCTGCCACTGCGCCTGCTTCAGCGTTGCCTCCGCCACGTTGACGTTAGCCTGCATCGCCTTAACGTTGATATTGGCGGTATCTAAATCTTCCGCTGAAATGTAGTTTTGCGACAGGTGGCGGCGGCGGTTGGCCTCGTTGTTGGCCTTTGCCAGATCCGACTCGGCTTTTGCCAGCTGCGCCTGGGCGTTCAGGATCGCAATGTGGTACGGGGTGTCGTCAATTCGGAATAAAACATCTCCCTTTTTGACGAACTGGTTATCCTTAACCAACAGCGCTGTAATGCTTCCCGACACCTGAGGGGTAATGCTGACCTGCTCAGCGCGAACTTTGCCGTCACGGGTCCACGGCGACTGCATATAAAAATTCCACACCCACCAGCCCGCAATCAGCGCGAGGGCAAGAATAAACAGAGTGGAAAAGTACTTTAGCGTTTTCAGGGACATATTCACCACACAGTCAAAACGGCAAGGCCCAGGCATACGGAAAGGGCAAACAGGGAAAGATCCATCAGCATGGGATGCCAGATTTCACCGGAGTACATCCAGTCGCGAAGCAGACGATGCGCGATGAGCCAGAAGATAAAGCCCACCAGAACGGCCTTAAACAGGGGAGGAAAGTAGACTGACGCACCGAAGATCAGATCCTGAAGGGGTAAACCCTCTGAGCGATGAAAAAACGTCACGGGCAGAAATCCTTTGCAGTGAACAGAATGCCGCGTTGGCTTGTCATAGTATGATGAAGCATCACAATTCAGTGTAAGTCATACTTTTAAGTTCGATGAATGCAGTATTGCATTTGTTTTGGCAATACAAATGCTGCACACTATTCTAAAATCAGTATAATAACTTAGCAAGCTAATTATAAGGAGATGAAATTGGAATCGCCATTAGGTTCTGATCTGGCAAGGTTGGTACGCGTCTGGCGTGCTCTGATTGACCATCGCCTGAAACCTCTGGAATTAACACAGACGCATTGGGTCACGCTGCACAACATTCATCAGCTGCCGCCCGATCAGTCACAAATTCAGCTGGCAAAAGCGATAGGCATTGAGCAACCGTCGCTGGTGCGCACGCTTGATCAGCTGGAAGAGAAGGGGTTGATCTCCCGACAAACCTGCGCCAGCGATCGTCGTGCTAAGCGGATTAAACTCACTGAGAAAGCGGCGCCTATCATCACCGAAATGGAAGCAGTCATCACCAAAACGCGCGGTGAAATCCTCTCAGGCGTTTCACCGGCGGAGCTGGAAATGCTCATTAGCCTGATTGCTCGCCTTGAGCAAAATATCCATGAGCTACAGTCCCGTGACTGATAAACACGAAGGCCTTGCAGCAGCAAGGCCTTTTTTTACTTAAAGACGACCACACGATTACGACCCGTCTCCTTCGCTTCATACATCGCCTTGTCGGCACTTTCCACGCACGCTTCTGCGGTTATCGTTGATGACGTTGCCGTAAACACCCCCATACTGATGGTGATGGGCTCCGGCAACTGACCGTCACTGCTGGTTTTATCAAAGCTGCTTAGCTTCAGGCGTATGCGTTCAGCCACCTGGTAGGCGGAGTCTGCCGACGTATTGGCCAGCATCAGCACAAATTCCTCGCCGCCGATACGGGCCGCGATGTCCTGCGGGCGCACGGAATCCATCAGCAGGTTGGCGACAAACTGCAGGACCTTATCGCCCTGGAGATGCCCGTAGGTGTCATTAATGCGCTTGAAGCGGTCGAGATCGCTGACGATGACGGAAACGGGGCGGTTGGGTTTGGCGATATCCAGCGCCTGGTTTAACGATTCATAAAAATAGCTGCGGTTATAAAGGCGCGTGAGCGGATCGCGAATCGAGTTCTGATAGGACTGCTGATATTTTACGTGCGAGTCACGATACAGTCTGAAGACATCGTAAAGCAGAACAAAAATAATCAGCAGCGTGGCGACAGTTTCAAATAACCGGGCGCGGTACCAGGAAATATCTTCGGCATGTCCCCCCGCTAACAGCATTGAAAGCGTGACGATATAGCAGACGCACAGAAAATTACCGCCAACCCAGAATAAATTGCGTACGCGGGTAACAAACATCAGCGTTGCTAATGTCACCACCCAGAGAACGATTAATGAAATATTAATGAAATGGCTCCAGAGAACCATAAACTGACGGGTTTCATTATCAACCAGGTCAATCGATAAAAGAGGTGAATGACTGGAGTACATCCAGGCCAACGCTACTATAACGGTGGTAAAAAGAAATGCTCCGCTCACGATGAAGATATGCGCCTGCCGTGAGAGAGGATGATTGCGCGCGATATAAAGTATTGCCGCAATGATGAGCATCAGTGCCATTAAAAGATGGCGGAACATATAGTAAATCATTGCATCGTTATAGTTCACAACGTTGAACTGATAGAGATCCAGCCAGGCTGGAAAGCTGGACAGCGTTCCGACCATCAGCAATGTTGAACCGGCAAAGGCGAAAGCGATAGCGATGAGATACAAGCGTCTTCTGTCACACCAGTATTTCATCGCCATAAAACAGGCAATAAACAGGTGAAACACCACCAGGAAAATGGTGAGCGTAGGGAATAAAAGCGGTGAAAAGGACGGCACCCATTCAACGAGTTTTGAAAATAGAGCTTGTAATATCCCGATGACAGCAATGCAGCCTAAGCAGAATGAGATATAACGGCCCTTCAAAGAACGATTTTTCGCAAGCATAAAATTTAACAAAATTATAATGTAAGGAGAGAGGTGATTGCGAAGAGTCTAATCAATTGGCAAAAAAAATACTTTGCGCAGAAACAATATACGCTGTGATTAATAATAGGTGTGGTGAATATATTTTGTAAATATATTTGTGAGAGTGATATATATTGTAAATGGATGTGGTCTGGTGACCACATCCATTTTTAATTAACGTGGAGAAACGGTCACCTGGCTTCCGTTGCTTGCCAGAACAACGCGCTGGCCTGCAGAGAAGCGAGTGCTGCCCTGTTTTTGGACAACCATGATAGTGCTGCCGTCGTCTTTACGAATTTCCAGCTCTACGCCCTGAGTTTTATTCATCGCACCCTGAACGCCCTGGCCTGCTACGCCACCCGCAACGGCACCTGCGGCTGTCGCCAGAGAGCGGCCAGTACCGCCGCCAACGGTGTTACCCAGGAAACCACCCAGGACAGCACCGCCGATTGCGCCCATCACGTTGTTTTCATCTCCACCCTGAATCTGTACAGGGCGTGCGTTAACAACCGTACCGTAAGTCACGTTCTGAACCTGTTTCGCTTCAGAAGCGCTGTAAACGTCGCCAGAAAGTGAACTGTCATTCACACAGCCAGCCAGAGTTAAACCAATCAGCGAAACGCCCAGTACACGTAAAATCATTTGAATCTCCTGTTCACCAAAAACGCCCGATTGGGGGCATCCGTTATGGCTAAATTATATGGCATAAGGAGCCATAGTTCATATCTTTGCACTAACAATAAGAAAATTGTACTTGAATTTGACTTAACGAGACATAAACAGGATCCGCCAGTGTTACGCGTCTGACATTGTTAAAAAATATTATCGCCGGATGGCAAAGCTGAGCCGTTTATGGTTGAGTGGATATCCTTAGCCCACGCAACGTAAGGAAAGCGCATGAAATCGGGTCGCTACATTGGTGTGATGTCAGGCACCAGTCTGGATGGGGTAGATGTCGTTTTAGCCGCCATTGACGAAAACATGGTGGCGCAGCAGGCGAGCCTGACCTGGCCAATCCCCATTGCACTGAAAGAGGATATTCTGAGTATCTGTCAGGGGCAGCAGCTGACCCTCTCCCAGCTTGGACAGCTTGATGTTCGCCTGGGGGCGCTGTTTGCGGATGCGGTGCAGGCTTTGATGCAAAAAGAACATCTTCGCCCGCAGGATATTGTGGCCATCGGGTGTCACGGACAAACGGTCTGGCATGAACCCGGCGGAGATGCCCCGCATACCCTGCAAATCGGTGATAACAACCAGATTGTAGCAAAGACGGGCGTGACGGTGGTTGGCGATTTCCGTCGTCGCGATATCGCCCTTGGCGGACAGGGCGCGCCGCTGGTTCCCGCGTTCCATCAGGCGTTACTGGCTCACCCTACAGAACGCCGCATGGTGCTTAACATTGGTGGGATTGCCAATCTGTCGATGCTCATCCCGGGGCAGCCCGTACGCGGCTACGATACCGGCCCGGGCAATATGTTAATGGATGCCTGGATCTGGCGGCAGTGTGGACAACCGTATGATAAAAACGCGGAGTGGGCTAGCGGGGGAAAAGTGATTATTCCGCTGCTGCAGTCAATGCTGAGCGATCCTTATTTTGCCCTACCGGCACCTAAGAGCACGGGGCGTGAATACTTCAACCTCGGCTGGCTTGAGCGTCAGCTGGCGCCATTCCCGGCGCTCGCGCCGCAGGATGTCCAGGCGACGCTTGCCGAACTGACGGCCGTGTCGATCTCCGAACAAGTTCTGCTCAGCGGCGGATGTGAACGCCTGCTGGTGTGCGGCGGGGGAAGCCGCAACCCGCTGGTGATGGCGCGTCTTGCCGGGCTGCTGCCGGGTACCGAAGTGACCACGACCGATGAGGCCGGCATCAGCGGTGATGATATGGAGGCGCTGGCCTTCGCCTGGCTTGCCTGGCGCACCATTGCCGGACTGCCGGGCAACTTGCCGTCGGTTACCGGTGCGCGTGAGGCGAGCGTCCTCGGGGCGATTTTCCCGGCAAATCCACGTCATAATCAGAGTTAACTGAAATTCAGCGCGGCGCGTCGTCGTTAGAATGGAACGAAACAGGGGGGCAGCCATGCCCTCCAGGACCAGGAAAGTCTTCGGAATACGCCCATGAAAAAACTTCTTCTTATTGCCGCCCCTTTGTTGCTGTCAGGATGCAGCGTCTACAACCAGCTCCTTGAGCGCATGCAGACCGATACGCTGGAGTATCGCTGCGACGAAAAACCGCTGACCGTGAAGCTGAACAATCCACGCCAGGAAGCCAGTTTTGTTTATGACAATAAATTGCTGACGCTGAAGCAGGGGATGTCAGCCTCCGGCGCACGTTATTCCGACGGTATCTACGTCTTTTGGTCGAAAGGCGACAGCGCCACGGTCTACAAACGCGACCGCATTGTGCTGAACAATTGCCAGCTCGAAAATCCGAAGCGTTGAGATTTTTACAGGGGCGGCGCACAATAGCGCCACCCACTCTCAATGTCAGCTAACGCCATGTCAGATAACGACGAACTGCAGCAAATTGCGCATCTGCGCCGTGAATACACTAAAGGCGGCCTGCGTCGCCAGGATCTTCCCGCTGAACCTCTCGTGCTTTTTGAACGCTGGCTGAAACAGGCCTGCGAAGCGAAACTCGCCGACCCAACGGCTATGGTCGTCGCGACGGTGGATGAAAACGGTCAACCGTATCAGCGCATCGTATTGCTCAAGCATTATGACGAGAAAGGGCTGGTGTTCTATACCAACCTCGGCAGCCGCAAGGCGCACCATTTAGAAAACAATCCGCGTATCAGCCTGCTGTTCCCCTGGCACATGCTGGAGCGTCAGGTAATGGTCACCGGCAAGGCGGAACGTCTCTCGACGCTGGAAGTGGTGAAGTATTTCCACAGCCGCCCGCGTGACAGCCAGATTGGCGCCTGGGTATCAAAACAGTCCAGTCGAATTTCTGCTCGCGGCGTGCTGGAAAGTAAATTCCTGGAGCTGAAGCAGAAGTTCCAGCAGGGTGAAATTCCTCTGCCAAGCTTCTGGGGCGGGTTCCGCATCCCGATTGAGCAGATGGAGTTCTGGCAGGGGGGCGAACATCGCCTGCATGACCGCTTTTTATACCAGCGCGAGAATGGCGGCTGGAAAATCGACAGACTGGCACCATAATCCCCGAAATTTGTTGATTTAAGCGCTAGCGCACACCGCGCTTGCGCTTTATTCTATGGTCCTTTCGCATCAGGCGAAAAGTCGTGTACCGGCAAAGGTGCAGTCGTTTATACATGGAGAATTGGATGGCAAGCAGTAACTTGATTAAACAATTGCAAGAGCGGGGCCTCGTGGCCCAAGTGACGGACGAGGAAGCGTTAGCAGAGCGACTGGCGCAAGGCCCGATCGCGCTCTATTGCGGCTTCGATCCCACCGCTGACAGCTTGCATTTGGGGCATCTTGTTCCATTGTTATGCCTGAAACGCTTCCAGATGGCGGGCCATAAGCCTGTTGCCCTGGTGGGCGGCGCGACCGGTCTGATTGGTGACCCAAGCTTCAAAGCCGCTGAGCGTAAACTGAATACCGAAGATACCGTGCAGGAGTGGGTGGATAAGATCCGCAAACAGGTTGCACCGTTCCTCGACTTCAACTGTGGTGATAACTCTGCCATTGCCGCGAACAACTACGACTGGTTTGGTGGCATGAACGTGCTGACCTTCCTGCGTGACATCGGCAAGCACTTCTCTGTTAACCAGATGATTAACAAAGAAGCCGTGAAGCAGCGTCTGAACCGCGACGACCAGGGTATCTCCTTTACCGAGTTCTCCTACAACCTGCTGCAGGGTTATGACTTTGCCTGCCTGAACAAACTGCACGGCGTTTCCCTGCAGATTGGCGGTTCCGATCAGTGGGGTAACATCACCTCCGGTATCGACCTGACCCGTCGTCTGCACCAGAATCAGGTGTTTGGTCTGACCGTTCCGCTGATTACCAAAGCAGACGGCACCAAATTCGGTAAGACTGAGGGCGGCGCGGTATGGCTCGATCCGAAGAAAACCAGTCCATACAAATTCTATCAGTTCTGGATCAACACGGCGGATGCCGATGTTTATCGTTTCCTGAAGTTCTTTACCTTCATGGATATCGCAGAGATCAATGCTCTGGAAGAAGAAGACAAGAACAGCGGTAAAGCACCGCGCGCGCAGTACGTGCTGGCGGACGAAGTGACCAAACTGGTTCATGGTGAAGAAGGTCTGGCCGCGGCAAAACGCATTACCGCCAGCCTGTTTAACGGTACCCTGAGCGATCTGAGCGAAGCGGACTTCGAACAGCTGGCGCAGGACGGCGTGCCAATGGTTGAGATGGAGAAAGGGGCTGACCTGATGCAGGCGCTGGTGGACTCTGAGCTCCAGCCTTCCCGCGGTCAGGCGCGTAAAACCATCGCGTCCAATGCCATCACCATCAACGGTGAAAAGCAGGCCGACCCGGAATACACCTTCGTTGACGGCGACCGTCTGTATGGCCGCTACACCCTGCTGCGTCGCGGTAAGAAAAACTACTGCCTTGTCTGCTGGAAATAAATCACAGTCTCCAGGGGCGTGGGAAACCACGCCCCTTTTGTTTTTTCAGGGTTTGGTAAGCATAAAATGAAGAACATCCTCGCCATTCAGTCCCACGTTGTTTTTGGACATGCTGGCAATAGCGCAGCGGAATTCCCGATGCGCCGCCTCGGCGCCAACGTCTGGCCCCTCAATACCGTTCAGTTTTCCAACCACACGCAGTACGGCAAATGGACCGGCTGCGTGATGCCGCCTTCACACCTCACCGAGGTCGTGCAGGGCATTGCCGATATCGGCCAGCTCAAGCGCTGTGACGCCGTGCTGAGCGGTTATCTTGGTTCAGCGGAGCAGGGGGAACATATCCTCGGCATCGTACGCCAGGTGAAAGCCGCTAACCCGTCGGCAAAATACTTCTGCGACCCCGTCATGGGCCATCCTGAGAAAGGCTGTATCGTGGCGCCAGGCGTTGCAGAGTTTCACGTCCGCCACGCGCTGCCCGCCAGCGATATCATTGCGCCAAACCTGGTCGAACTGGAAATTCTCTGCGAGCATCCGGTTAATAGCGTAGAAGAGGCCGTAAGCGCGTCCCGCGAGCTGATCGCGCAGGGGCCTGAGGTTGTGCTGGTAAAACACCTTGCGCGCGCAGGGCTGAGCCAGGACCGTTTTGAGATGCTTCTGGTGACGAAAGATGACGCCTGGCATATCAGCCGTCCGCTGGTGGATTTTGGCCTGCGCCAGCCGGTTGGGGTCGGAGATGTTACCAGCGGTCTGCTGCTGGTAAAATTACTGCAAGGGGCGACAATGCGCGATGCGCTCGAGCACGTTACTGCGGCGGTATACGAAATCATGATGGCGACGAAAGAGATGCAGGAATATGAACTGCAGGTGGTTGCGGCACAGGATCGTATTGCGAAGCCGGAGCACTATTTCAGCGCAACCCGGTTATAACCGGCCTAAACGTGTAGGCCGGGTAAGCGTCAGCGCCACCCGGCGACACAGGCCGCTCGGTTAATTCAGCCCTTCCGCTTTCAGCGCCGCAGCCACGGCAGGGCGCTCTGCCACGCGTTTCATATACGACGCAATGTGATCTAACCCTTCCAGGTTCAGCTTAACCGCGCGCGCCCAGCGCAGTACGGTAAACAGGTACGCATCGGCAATCGTAAAGCGCGAACCACAAATCCACTGTTCGTCTTTCAGCGATTCGTTAACGTACTGCAGCTTTTTCTCCAGCAGGGCACGCAGGGTCGGCTTAAATTCTTCCGGCGTATCCGGGCGGAAGAGGGGGGTAAAGCCCTTGTGCAGCTCGGTGGCAATGTAGTTCAGCCATTCCAGCGTTTTATAGCGAGAAATGGTACTGACCGGCGCCAGCAGCTGGCGATCGGGCACATTATCGGCCAGGAACTGCATAATCGCGACGCCTTCGGTCAGCAGAGTACCGTCATCCAGCAAGAGCGCCGGAACTTGTCCCTTGGGGTTAATGGCAAGAAAATCATCGCCATTCTCCAGACGCTTTTTCATCAGATCAACGCCATCCAGCGTGAAATCTTTGCCGCTCTCGCGCAGGGTGATATGGGAAGCAAGAGAGCACGCGCCCGGTTTGTAGAACAGTTTCATCGGTAACTCCTTTTTGCTGAGGTTTCAGCTATGTTAGTGCGCATACGGACAAAAAAAAAGCCGCTAATGCATTAGCGGCTTCTGTTCAGTCGTTTCTCAACAATCTTACGCGGTAGCGGTTTTGGTCGCTTCCGCCGTCTTGTCATCGTCCTGAGTCATACGATTCAGTTTCGGTGCGGTCAGCAGCATCAGAACGGCAATAACCGCAGTCGCGATACCAATCTGCATGAACACGGTACCGTAGACGTTCAGCGAAACCAGTGGATCAGTGACGTTTTCAGGCACAGCCATCAGGTTCGCAATTTTACCCGCGATGATTGCCGCACCGGCAGTGGTCAGGAACCAGCTACCCATAATGAAGCCCATCAGACGCTGTGGCACCAGCTGTGCAACCATCGCAAGACCCAGACCGGAGATCATCAGTTCGCCGATAGACTGCAGCGCGTAGCTCAGGATCAGCCAGTTAACGGACACGATACCGGCGTCGGTGGCAAATTTGGTACCCAGCGGCAGCACCAGGAACGCACCGGAGCACAGCACCATACCGATAGCAAACTTGTGCGGCATTGGCAGACGGTCGCCCATCTTGTTATAGATGGCGGCAAGAATCGGGCTACCAATCATGATCCAGAACGGGTTCAGGGCCTGATACTGTTCCGGCTCGAACGCGATGCCCAGAATCGAGTGCTCAACGTTACGAATGGCGAAGAAGTTCAGAGAGGTTGGCATCTGGCTGTACAGCACGAAGAAGATAATCGCTTCCAGCATCAGAATGAATGCCACAATCATCTTACGACGGGCAGCACCCTGCATGGCGAATGCTTCTTTCGCAAAGATGACCACGATACCCAGCGCTACCACGCCCAGAACGGCACGTGCAATACCCTGGTTGTGCAGCAGCCAGGTGGCGATTGCCGCGAGGACAACAACGCCCACGATGGTGGCCAGCAGTTTGCCCATATGCACAGGCTCAAAGTCAGGTTTTGAACCGTAGTCTTTAACCCAGCTGCGGCAGAACAGGAAGTTCACCACGGTAATCAGCATACCCACGAAGCTCAGCGCAAACGCCACGCTCCAGCCGAATTTTGCTGCAAGCCATGGGGTGGCCAGCATTGAGAAAAACGAACCGATGTTGATGGACATGTAGTACATGGTAAATGCACCGTCCAGACGCGGATCGTCTTTGCTGTAGCAGGTAGAGAGCAGGGAGGACGGGTTCGCTTTGAACAGACCGTTACCGACGGCAATCGTCGCCATACCCATATACACGACAGCGGCATCGTGCCCTGACCATGCAACCAGACCATAGCCAATTGCCAGGACAATGGCGCCCAGCATGATGACACGTTTTGTCCCGAGGACTTTATCGCCCAGCCAGCCGCCGATCGCGACCAGACCGTACACCAGGGCACTGAAGGAAGAGAACAGCGTGATGGAATCGGCTTCGGACATACCCAGCTGTTTCACCAGGTAAACTGCCATGATCCCTTGCAGGCCGTAATAACCAAAACGCTCCCATAACTCGATAGAGAAGATGAGATAGAACGCTTTGGGTTGTTTAAAAGCGTTAAGACTCACGCTTTCATCTGTTGGTTTATTGTTTGCAGTAGACACATATACCTCTTTTTTTACATCCCATATTAACGGGGGTGTTCATAGCGTGATGGCCGTAGTCCATACGCCTTATAGTTATATTGGGAGGAGAAACGGCGGGTAATGTTCACTATCCTGCCCCATCTGGCAATACGTTTGTAATAATCTGTTACATATATCTGGAGTGGTATAATCGTCGGTTCACGCAAATGTTATTCAGCGTTAAATTTTATACGATGTGCAAAGGTAGTTTTTTCGACTGGCAGAGACCCGTCATGACCGGTGTTTGGCGATATGTTCTGCTATTTGCCGTCTATGGCAGTGATATAGCCCATATTCTGAAAAATAGATGGTCTTATCGTCGGTAAAAAAAGAAGAGTGTCTTGTCAGACAAAGGCTTTAGTTCGATTTTGACAACAAAAAAACAACATGAAGTTATCAGAGTGATCGCGATCACAGATGTATAGAAATTTTCGGCTATGAAAAAAGTATTAACCTGTTTGAGCGTTAAACGACCGAACAAGTGACAGGTTAATGGAAGGGAATGGCGGACAAATAACGGCCAAAAGAAGAGCGCTCGATTGCCCTTCTTTTGGTAAGGGATTGGATAATCAGGGATAGACTTTTTCTTTGTATTCGCAGAGATCTTCAATAATGCAGGAGCCACAGCGAGGCTTACGGGCAATGCAGGTATAACGGCCGTGCAGAATCAACCAGTGGTGGCAATCAACCTTAAATTCAGCCGGAACCACTTTGAGCAGCTTCTCTTCGACCTGCTCAACATTTTTCCCCGGCGCGAAGTTGGTCCGGTTAGACACGCGAAATATATGCGTATCTACGGCGATAGTGGGCCAGCCAAACGCGGTATTGAGCACCACGTTCGCAGTTTTACGACCTACGCCCGGTAAAGCTTCCAGCGCAGCGCGGTCTTCCGGCACTTCGCCTCCGTGCTGTTCCAGCAGGATCCGGCAGGTCTTAATGACATTTTCGGCTTTACTGTTAAACAGGCCGATGGTTTTGATATACGACTTCACGCCTTCCACGCCCAGCTCCAGCATGGCTTTCGGCGTATTGGCGACCGGATAGAGCAGGGCAGTGGCTTTATTGACGCTCACGTCGGTAGCCTGTGCAGAGAGCAACACCGCGATCAGCAGCTCAAACGGGGAGGTAAAATTCAGCTCCGTCGTCGGGTGCGGGTTCTCGTCCCGCAGACGGGTCAGGATCGCAATGCGCTTTTCTTTATTCATGAGGCCTTCTCGGGTGTCCCTTCCAGAACGCTGCGCTCAGCCGCGCGGCGCTTACGTTTCTCATCAATCAGGTATTTTATCGCCAGCATCATGCCAAGGCCAATAAACGCACCGGGCGGCAGCATCGCCAGCAGGAATGGCGTATCGGTGTGGAACACTTCAATGCGCAGCGCTTTGGCCCAGCCGCCCAGCAGCGCATCTGCGCCGTCAAACAGCGTGCCGTTGCCGAGGATTTCACGCAGGGATCCCAGCACGAACATGGCGCACGTGGCGCCCATGCCAATGGAAAAACCATCCAGCGCCGACATGGCCGGACTGTTTTTAACCGCGAAGGCTTCCGCACGCCCGACCACGATACAGTTGGTGACGATAAGAGGAATGAAGATCCCAAGCGACTGGTACAGACCGAACGCGTATGCGTTAATCAGCATCTGAACAATACTGACCACCGACGCAATGATCATGACGTAAATCGGAATACGAATTTCCGACGGCGTCCAGCGGCGCAGGGCAGAGATGGAGAGGTTGGTCAGGGTCAATACCAGCGTGGTTGCCAGACCCAGACCGAGCGCGTTGGTGGCGGTGGACGTTACCGCCAGCAGTGGGCACATGCCCAGAAGCTGAACCAGCGCGGAGTTGTTTTTCCACAACCCCTGGACAATAACCTCTTTAACCTGGCTCATGATTACTCCTCACAGGCCGGAAGATTGTTGATTTGCGCGGGCAGCGTTTCAGCATACAGCCCGGCTCGTTTTACGGCGTTCACCACGGCGCGCGGCGTGATGGTCGCGCCGGTGAACTGGTCGAACTCGCCGCCATCTTTCTTCACCGCAAACGCGGTGTCATCTTCACCATGGATCACTTTACCGGCAAAGTGCAAAATCCAGTCGCTCAGACGGGTTTCAATTTTATCGCCAAGACCCGGCGTTTCATGGTGTTCCGTTACGCGAGTGCCCAGTATGGTGCCGGAGAAATCGCTGCCCACGAGCAGCTGAATGGCGCCGGAATAGCCGTCGGGCGCCGTCGCTTCCATAACCGCGCCGACCGGTTTATCCCCTTTGCGGGCGATAAAGAGGCGGTGTGGGCCTTTCCCAAGCTGCGGCGCGTCTACCACAAAGCAGCTTTTTTGCAGGTCATTATCGTAGAAATCGGACGGGATCACCTGATCGAACAGCGCCTTTTGCTGCTTCGAGGCCTGTTCTTCGATAGTCGTTTTGGTCAGCGCATTAACCAGCGCCGTCAGCCCTGTCAGCACCGCGGCGAAGACAGCCAGCGTGACGCCGTGTTTTTGCATCGTTTTTAACATGGCAAAACCCTTAGCGATGGCCGTACACGCGTGGACGCGTGTAATAGTCGATGAGCGGAACGGTAATGTTGGCGAGCAGGACGGCAAAGGCCACGCCGTCCGGGTAGCCGCCAAAGCTGCGGATGAGCCAAACCAGCAGGCCGGCCAGCGCGCCGAAGATCAGGCGTCCGCGGTTAGTCGTTGAGGCCGTCACCGGATCCGTCAGGATAAAGAAAGCACCCAGCATGGTCGCGCCGGAGAGCAGGTGCATCTGCGGGCTGGCCAGTGATTCAGGAGAGAAGACCCATCCCAGCGTGGCGCAAACCGCCAGCGTCACGAGGAAGCTGACCGGAATATGCCAGCGAATGGCTTTCTGCTGCAGCAGGAACAGGCCGCCCAGCAGATACGCCAGGTTGACCCACTGCCAGCCGGCCCCCGCCAGCATGCCGCTGTAGATCGCGGATTTCATGATCTGCTCAACGCTGTGCCCGGCATGCAGGGATGTTTTAAAGGTATCGAGCGGCGTTGCCTGGCTGATACCGTCCACGCCCATGCGCAGCGCGTTCATATCGGCGCCGAGCGCCGTATGGCCGGTAAAGATAACGTGCAGGGCATCCATGAAGCCCGGAACCGTGGCCGCAATCTCGTGCGGCGGCAGCCAGCTGGTCATCTGCACCGGGAAGGAGATCAGCAGAACCACGTAGCCAATCATCGCCGGGTTGAACGGGTTATGGCCCAGTCCACCATACAGCTGTTTGGCAATGATCACGGCAAACACGGTGCCGAGGATCACCATCCACCATGGGGCAAACGGTGGGATACTGATCGCCAGCAGCAGGCCGGTGAGCAGCGCGGAATTATCGGCAAGAATGCGGGAGACAGCCGCCTTGCGCAGCTTAAGCACAAGGGCTTCCGCCGCCAGGGCGCTGGCACAGCCCAGGATTATCTGGAACAGGGTTCCCCAGCCGAAAAACCAGCACTGAACGGCAATGCCCGGCAGCGCCGCCAGGCAGACCAGCATCATAATGCGCGATGTCTGGCGCTGATTGTGGGTGTAAGGGGAGCTTGCGATTCTGAAAACCATTTAATCCTCGTTAACTGCTTGCTGTGCGGCTTTCTTTGCCTGAACGCGCGCAATGGCGGCGGCGACGGCGGCTTTGCGCGGGTCATCGTTGGCGGCCTGAGGTTGCTCTTCCTGCTGCGCCGCTTTACGGGCTTTAGCACGGGCAATCGCCGCTTCGACGGCCGCTTTACGCGGGTCGACCGGTGCTTCGGGTTCTGCCGCAGGGGTCTGCTGCGCTGCTTTACGGGCTTTTGCGCGGGCAATCGCCGCTTCGACAGCTGCTTTACGCGGGTCGACCGCATCCTGCTCGACGACCACGCTTTGCTCACCGGCTTTGCGGGCTTTGGCCCGGGCAATTGCCGCCTCAACGGCGGCTTTACGCGGGTCGATCTCCGCTTCTGCCTGGACCGTTTGCGCTTTTTCAGCCTGACGGGCGCGCGCTGCGGCCTTACGAGCCTCACGCGCGGCGATGGCTTCGCTGTTATCAGGTTTCTCACCCGCCGGGATCACCACAGGCTGTGCTGCGGTCGCTTTTTTCTCGCGAACGCGCGCCAGAGCGGCGTTAATCGCATCCTGATCTTTTTCGGCAGGCTGAACGGCGGCCTGCTTATGGCGTTCCTGACGGGCGATTTTTTCACGTTCCAGTCGCGCCTGGCGCGCTTCGAAGCGCGCTTTGGCTTCCGCAGCGCGTTTTTCTTCCATGGAGATGGCATAGATCTCAGCCTTCTCCTGGCGGAAATATTGCACCAACGGGATGTTGCTTGGGCAGACCCAGGCGCAGGCGCCGCATTCGATGCAGTCGGCCAGGTTATGGGCTTTCGCCTTGTCGTGCAGCTGGCCTTTGCTGTACCAGTACAGCTGCTGCGGAAGCAGATCCGCCGGGCAGGCGTCGGCACAGGCGCTGCAGCGGATGCAGCCTTTCTCTTCCTGCTCTTCGCCCATCTCGGTCGGAGAAGGCGCGAGCAGACAGTTGGTGATTTTGACCACCGGCACATCGAGCCACGGCAGGGTAAAGCCCATTAGCGGGCCGCCCATGATTACCATCTGGTCGCTGCCCGGGCAAAAATCAGCCTGTTCCAGCAGATGGCGCACCGGCGTACCCAGACGCGCCCAGACGTTGCCTGGACGAGAAATTGATTCCCCGGTCAGCGTCACAACGCGCTCGGTTAACGGTTCGCCGTCAATCACCGCGCGCTTCACTGCATACGCGGTGCCGACGTTTTGCATCAGCACGCCGATATCCGAAGAGCGTCCGCCGTGCGGGACCTGCTTGCCGGTGAGAATTTGCGTCAGCTGTTTTGCGCCGCCAGAAGGGTACTTGGTCGGGATAACGCGCAGGCTAATATCGTGACTGCCCGCCAGCACGGCGCGCAGCATTGAAATAGCCTGCGGTTTATTGTCTTCGATACCGATCAGCACTTCCCGCGGCTGCAGAATGTGGGCAAGGATGCGGATGCCTTCCACCACCTGCGCTGCACAGTCCTGCATCAGACGATCGTCGGCGGTGATGTACGGCTCGCACTCGGCGGCGTTGATAATCAACGTCTGAATATTATCGCCACCGCCGCGCAGCTTGACGCCGGTCGGGAAGCCCGCGCCTCCCAGCCCGGCGACGCCGAACTGATGAATTCGCTCGATAAGCGCTTCGCGGCTGTGGGTGCGGTAATCGCTCCAGCCGTCAAGGTCAATCCAGCGGTCTTCGCCGTCGGCTTCAATAATCACGCTCAGCTCTGAGAGCGCGGACGGGTGAGCCACCGTATGCGGGGCAATGGCGACCACTTTACCGGAGGTTGGCGCGTGCACCGGCAGCATGCGTCCGCGACCAAAGGTCAGCGGCTGGCCGCGAAGAACCGTATCGCCTTCTTTTACGCACAGCTCACCCTCAGCGCCGATGTGCTGCTTGAGCGGCATAACGAAACGGGTGGCCAGCGGAATTTGACGCAGCGGCGTGCCGTTAGACTGGGTTTTCATCTCCGGTGGATGAATACCGCCGTCAAAGTCCCAGATCTTCTCTTTTCTGAAAGCAGAAAATAACTTAAGCATGTTGTTCCACAGGAATATTGCGAACCGGAATGGTTTGAAGATCCCACTTCCAGCTTTCGGTAGTCGTTTCAACCGGGCGCAGCTCGATACATTGCGTCGGGCAGGGGGCCACGCAGAGGTTACAGCCGGTGCAGAGGTCCGCCACGACTGTGTGCATGGCGCGGGTCGCGCCGACAATGGCGTCAACCGGGCAGGCCTGAATACATTTGGTGCAGCCGATGCAGTTGGCCTCGTCGATCACGGCCAGGGCACGGACCGGCTCCTGCACGTCCGCGTCGCCGTCAACGGGCTGCGGGTCAACGTTAAGCAGGGTCGCGATTTTCAGCATCACCGCTTCGCCACCGGGCGCACAGCGGTTAATTTTTTCACCCTGAATCCCTACCGCTTCGGCATAGGGACGACAGCCCGGGTAGCCGCACTGCCCGCACTGGCTTTGCGGCAAAAGCTCATCAATTTTCTCTACAACGGGATCGTCCTCTACCGCGAAACGGCGGGAGGCGTAGCCCAGGATAAGGCCAAACACCAACCCCAGAACGCTGATAGAGGCGATGGCAATCCAGATAGCATTCATTACAACTTCACCAGACCACTAAAGCCCATAAAGGCCAGAGACATTAAACCTGCGGTCACCAGCGCAATCGCGTTACCGCGGAAGGGCGCAGGGATATCTGCTGCTGCGAGGCGCTCGCGAATAGAGGCAAACAGCACCATGACCAGCGAGAAACCGACGGCCGCAGAAAAACCATACAGCGCCGACTGCATAAAGTTATGGCCAAGGTTGATGTTCAGCAGCGCCACGCCGAGAACGGCGCAATTGGTGGTGATCAGCGGCAGGAAGATACCCAGCAGGCGATAGAGCGCCGGGCTGGTTTTGCGCACCACCATTTCGGTAAATTGCACCACCACCGCGATAACCAGAATAAAGGCCAGCGTACGGAGATAGGTTAACCCCAGCGGAATGAGGATCCAGGTATCAATCCACCACGCGCAGATGGACGCCAGCGTCATGACGAAGGTCGTCGCCAGCCCCATGCCCATTGCCGTTTCCAGCTTTTTGGAAACGCCCATAAACGGACACAGGCCAAGGAACTTCACCAGAACGAAGTTGTTAACCAGCACGGTGCCGACAAAGAGCAGTAAGTAATCGGTCATTATTTAGCCTGAAATAAAAAAGCCGCCTATTATCGGACAAACACACGCAGGCGACAACAGGTTATCTGTAGGGTTATTACGGGTTCACGAAGGTGTTTTTCACCCGCGTCGAACGCTTGAAGTAGGGCACCAGCAGCGCCGCGGCCAGCAACGGGAAAAGCAGCTGACGAACGGCCAGCGCGTCTGAAACGGGCGAAAAAGCAAATGCCTTCACCGCCAGCAGGACCGAAACCAGCAGCCAGATGATGTAATGTTTTGGCACACTCTTGCGGCGCTTAAAGAAGGCGATGGTCAGCCATAGCGTGTAGTACCACATCGCGATCGCGAAAACGAACGACACAAACCACAAAGCAATATTAAGCACGCTTTGCGACATCAGGGTCTGGATGGCGTGAGGGGTAATCAGTGCGGTGGTATACAGCAGCAGCGCAAGTGATGCGCTTAATAAGGCAACCAGCAGCCATGCCAGTGGGGCGATTAACCAGCCTCCGATGCGTTCTCCAGGCGTTGCGGTCATGAACTCTCCCATAATCTGCGCGAAATGTTGTACAGCCAGTTGGCAGGGCGGAGAGTATATAACATTTCGCGCGGATGGCTACTTTCTTATAAAACGTAACGCCATACGGACTTAGGCACTTCGCCGACGTTGAACAAACGACCACCGGAGACCAGCTCCGCACGGCGATGGTCAGCGGCGCGATACATATTAATGATGTCCTGATTATCCGACAGGGTGTAGTTCAGATGGTCAAACAGTTTTTCCAGGCTCTCAAGCGAATTGATCTTGCGAAATTTTAATAAATAGTCCTGAACTGTCATATTAATAAGTTTCCATATAAAAGTGAGTAATACCAGTTAAGGTAATTCGTTCGAATAATAAACGGATTAATAAAGACGTAAACAGCCCACTCAGGTAACGCGACGAAATTAGGAGTTTTCTTTGCTGAAATTCAGGCATCAGACGATGCCTGGAAGAGAAGGTTAACCGTGTTCACCAGGGCTGGCAATACGAAACTGACATATTATGTCACTCTTTATTGCAGTAACCGGTTACTTAGGTTGGGCGACTGTGACAGGCTCCGGCGGCTGGTAGTTATCGATATGGCTGGCAACGCCCAGCAAAATGACCGAAACCCCAAGGACAATCCATCCCGCTAATTCAATGATTCGATTAATAATTGACGTCATGATTCGTAATTGTACTTTATCCATAAATACAGGGTGCAAATGTTACAGCGACGATTCCCCGACGGCAAGCGCTTTGGGAACGGTTCCCTTAAACAAAATCAGTAGGTTAATACTATGTAACAAAAACAACCCGTACAACCTGCTATTTTAAGTCATATGGCACATTATTAATCTGTGGCGATGCCAGGCTAGCCAGTGTGAAATAAGAACGTCATAAAAGAGGATGGCACTATGAGTGATAATATTCGCGTTGGGCTTATCGGCTACGGGTATGCAAGCAAAACGTTTCATGCGCCTCTGATAGCCGGGACGCCGGGGATGATCCTGGCTGCGGTATCCAGCAGCGATGCCGCTAAAGTCCATGCCGACTGGCCCTCCGTGCCGGTTGTCTCGGAGCCAAAACATCTTTTCAACGATCCGAATATTGATTTAATTATTATCCCCACGCCGAACGACACCCACTTCCCGCTGGCAAAAGCTGCGCTGGAAGCCGGTAAGCACGTGGTTGTCGATAAGCCGTTTACCGTCACGCTGTCCCAGGCTCGCGAGCTGGATGCGCTGGCAAAGAGTCTGGGCAGACTGCTGTCGGTGTTCCATAACCGCCGCTGGGACAGCGACTTTCTGACGGTAAAAAGGCTTCTCAGTGAAGGCACGTTAGGGGAGATCCTCTTTTTTGAATCGCACTTTGACCGCTTCCGTCCGCAGGTACGAAACCGCTGGCGCGAGCAGGCCGGCCCGGGCAGCGGTATCTGGTATGATTTAGCCCCGCATCTGCTGGATCAGGCCGTCAATCTGTTTGGTCTGCCGGTGAGCATGACGGTCGATCTGGCCCAGCTCAGACCCGGGGCGCAGACGACCGATTACTTCCACGCGGTGCTCAGTTACCCGCAGCGGCGGATTGTGCTGCACGGTACGATGGTCGCGGCTGCAGAATCTGCCCGCTATATTATTCACGGCACGCGCGGCAGCTACGTGAAGTTTGGTCTCGATCCGCAGGAAGACAGGCTGAAAAACGGTGAGCGTCTGCCGCAGGAAGACTGGGGCTATGATATGCGCGACGGCGTCGTCACGCGGGTGGAAGGCGAGGAGCTGGTCGAGGAGACCTTGCTGACGATACCGGGTAACTATCCGGCGTATTATGCCGCTATCCGCGATGCGCTGAACGGCACGGGAGAGAATCCGGTTCCGGCCAGCCAGGCGATACAGATTATGGAGCTGATAGAGCTGGGCATCGAATCTGCCAAACATCGCGCGACGCTCTGTCTGGCATAATTTTTTGACGTTGTTGTAGGCCGGGTAAGGCGAAGCCGCCACCCGGCAAAGGGGTTACGCGGTTGCCACCTTATCCCGCAGAGCCTGCTTCTCAGCTGGCGTCAGGAAGGCAATTTCCAGCCCGTTAATCTGTGCCTGACGGATCTGCTCGCGGCTCAAACCCGCCTGCGGAGCGGCGATGTTGTACTCGTGGATGATATCCACGCCCTGAACCGCCGGATCGTCCGTGTTCAGTGAGGCCAGCACGCCGTGTTCAAGGAACGTTTTCAACGGGTGCTGCGCCAGCGTTGCTACGGTGCTGGTCTGAATGTTAGACGTCAGACACGACTCAATCCCGATACGCTGCTCCGCCAGGAAATCCACCAGGGCGCGATCTTCGACCGCCTTCACGCCGTGGCCGATGCGCTCGGCGCCCAGCTCGCGGATGGCCTGCCAGATACTTTCCGGACCAGCCGCTTCACCCGCATGCACGGTAATATGCCAGCCGGCATCGCGCGCGCGGTTGAAGTGGGAGAGGAACAGGCTGCCCGGGAAGCCCAGCTCGTCACCGGCGAGGTCGACGGCGGTGATGGCATCACGATGGGCCAGCAGCGCTTCCAGCTCCTGCAGGCAGGCGGCTTCACCGAACGTACGGCTCATGATGCC
This sequence comes from Enterobacter sp. 3U4, assembly GCF_057224565.1. NCBI lineage: Bacteria > Pseudomonadati > Pseudomonadota > Gammaproteobacteria > Enterobacterales > Enterobacteriaceae > Enterobacter > Enterobacter sp. 3U4. The sequence continues at coordinate 1,933,260 of NZ_CP136665.1, read as the reverse complement.
GATCAGGCGGGCCTGAACGTCGAAGGTTTTGCAGCCTTCACGCACGCCTTCAATGACGGCTTCCACCACGCCCGCTACGGGCAGGCCGTGAGTCATCGCCATATAGCCCGGCGAGAAGCGCAGCTCAACGTAATGCAGGCCGTTGCGGGCCGCATCTTCTATGTTCTCAAACGCCACGCGGCGGCAGGCATCCAGCGACGCCAGCATCTTCACGCCCCAGTCGAGTTTGCTCAGGAAGCTCACCAGGTCCGGTTCATTAGAGGTCACCTGCACGTGAGGGATCAAGGACTCAAGGGTCTGAGCAGGAAGCGTTAAATTGAACTGGCGGCCAAGATCGAGGATGGTTTGGGCACGAATGTTACCGTCAAGGTGACGATGAATATCAGTTAAAGGCAGGCGTGTATCAATCATGGTCGCACTCTTTTCTGGTTAAAGTGCGCCATATTATAAAAACAAAACGGGGTAAAAAGCTATTTGCGCAAGGGAATATTCCGTTGCGCAAATTGATTACAGGAGCGTGTTAATCCCGGCGATGAGGCGTTTAACCCCTTGCTCCAGCTTGCTGCGCGGGCAGCCGGCGTTAAGCCGTACAAAACCTGTTCCTTCTTTACCGTAGGTATATCCCGGCATGATGGCGACCTTTTGCTGCTCGATTAGCACTTTTTGCAGCGCCCGATCGTCTATGTGCAGCGGACGCAGGTCAATCCAGGCCAGATAGGTCGCTTCCGGTGGCTGCCAGTTCAGATTAGGAAAAGCGCCGTTTAATTCGCGAGCGATATACAACAAATTCTCTTCGAGATAATGGCGTAAGGCATCCAGCCACGGCTCCCCCTGCTGGTAGGCGGCAATATGCGCGGTCAGCGCCAGCACGGAAGGGGAAGAGAGTCCGTCCCGTCCTTTTAACGCGCAGAGGTAGCCGTTACGGCTCTCTTCATCGCCGATCAGGCCGTAAGCCCCCGTCAGCGCAGGAATGTTAAAGCTTTTGGAGCCGGAGGTCAGAAGCACCCATTTGCCCCGCGCCACGGCGCTCCACGGCGTGTGACGATGCTCTCCCCACACCATGTCCATATGGATTTCATCGCTGATAACCGCCACGTCATAGCGTGCGCACAGTTCCGCCATGCGCGTCAGCTCATCCCGCGTCCAGACCTTGCCGGTCGGGTTCTGCGGGCTGCACAGCAGCAAAATTTTGTTTTCCGGTTTCGCCAGCGCCGCTTCGAGGGCCGCCATATTGCCCTGCCAGCCTGCGGCCTGCTTTTCCATCTCTACGGGCACCACATGACGCGCATTGCCTTCAATGGCTTTGTAAAACGCATCGTATGCCGGGGTGTGTACCACTACGCCGTCGCCGGGGTTTGACCAGAGACGAATCAGCTCTGACACCATGTAGATAACGGAAGGGCCATAAACGATCGATTCGGTCTCAATCCGGCTGTTAAAGCGCTGCTGGTACCAGTGCGCGACGGCGGCGAGAAACTCATCGTTCTTCCAGCGGCTGTAGCCGAACACCCCGTGATTAATACGCTGATGCAGCGCGTCGGTAATGCAGGGAGCGGTGGCGAAATCCATATCCGAGATGGTGAAGGGCAGCAGGTCGGCCGCGCCAAAGCGGTCTGCGACGTAGTCCCACTGCGTACACCAGGTGCCGTGTCGATCCACGACGGTAGAAAAATCAAACATGACGGTAATCCTTAAAGTAAAACCCCCTCATGAGAGGGGGCTGAGGCATCAGGCTTCTACTGTTCGCATCAGGGTTGCCAGCTCATCTTTCACCGACTGTACCTGCGGGCCGATAACCACCTGCAAATTGTGCTGATTTAACTGTACCACGCCGATGGCCCGGTTGGCTTTCAGGGCGTTGGTATCCACTTTTGACATATCAGCCACCGACAGACGCAGGCGGGTAATGCAGTTGTCCAGCGAGGTGATGTTATCCGCACCGCCCAGCGCCGCAAGAATGGCCGGGGTGTTATAGCCGGATTTGCCCACGGTACCGGCAACCGCCTGTTCCACGCTGGTGGCCGTATCGGTATCGCGGCCAGGCGTTTTCAGGTTAAAGCGGGTGATGGCGAAGCGGAAGATCCCGTAGTACACCACGAACCAGATTGCCGCCACGACCGGGACCAGATACCACTTGGTGGACAGGCCGTGCAGGATCCCGAACACCACGAAGTCGATCACGTTGCCGTCGGTGTTGCCGATGGTGACGCCCAGCACCGCCATCACGGTAAAGCCCAGGCCGGTCAGCACCGCGTGAATCAGATACAGCACCGGCGCAACGAACAGGAACAGGAATTCGATAGGCTCGGTGGTACCGCCCACAACGCAGGCGATCACGCCGGAAATCAGCAGGCCTTTAATTTTATGACGGTTTTCCGGGCGCGCGCAGTGGTACATCGCCAGCGCGGCACCCGGCAGGCCGCCGAGGAAGGCAGGCATTTTACCCTGAGACAGGAAGCGGGTGGCGCTTTCGGAGAAGCCGTGGGTGGTCGGGCAGCTCAGTTGCGCCTGGAAGATGGTCAGCGCACCGCTCACGTCGTGACCGCATACCTCCATCGTACCGCCCGCTTCGGTGAAGCGAATCAGGGCCACCAGGATGTGCTGCAGGCCAAACGGCAGCAGCAGACGCTCGCCGGTGCCGAAGATCATCGGACCAAAATCTCCCGCGCCGTTGATGATGCGGCCAATGCCGTTGATGCCCAGCGCAAAGACCGGCCAGATCAGCGGAATGATTAAACCGAACAGGCCCATGACCACCAGGGTCACAATCGGCACAAAGCGGGTACCGCCGAAGAAGGCCAGGGCATCCGGCAGACGGATATTGTGGAAACGCTCGTGCAGCATCCAGATAATAACACCGGCGATCACCGCCCCGAGGATCCCGGTATCAATTGACTGGATACCAATTACGCTCTGAATGTTGTTGGCCTTCAGCACGGCAGCGTCGGTGGTCGGCAGAATGCCTTTCGCGGTCAGCCAGAAGTTAACCGCCAGGTTCATCACCGCGTAGCCCACAAAACCGGCAAACGCCGCGACGCCTTTGTTCTCGCGGGCCAGGCCCAGCGGGATAGCGATACAGAACATGACGGGCAGGAAACTAAAGGCAAAGGAGCCGACTTTACTCATCCAGATAAAGATCGCCTGCAGCACCGGGGTACCGAGGAACGGGATCAGCGTAATGACGTCTTTACTGCTTAGCGAGCTGCCGATCCCGAGCATGATCCCGCAGAACGAGAGGAGTGCCACGGGCAGCATAAAGGTTTTACCCAGTTGCTGGAAAAATTCCCACAGCGATATTTTTTGTGCTGCTTTCGCCGTCATAAAACGACTCCTTTATTGTTAAAATCAGTTTGTCTGCTTCAATGCTGCGAGAAGATAAAACGTTTTATCAAAGTTTAGTGCGCGCTAAATCACATTCTCAGGCTTTGACTGGTAGTATAAAGATAACGTATTGATAAAACGTTTTACCGATCTCATTTTCAGGGAGTCACGCCAACACATGGCTGTAGCGAAAAAAGTCACCATCAACGATGTCGCGCTGGCGGCGGGCGTTTCCGTCAGCACCGTTTCTCTGGTGCTGAGCGGGAAAGGGCGCATCTCTCCTGCGACCGGCCAGCGGGTGAACGAGGCGGTTGAACAGCTGGGCTTTGTGCGTAACCGGCAGGCGTCGGCGCTGCGCGGTGGGCAAAGCGGGGTGATTGGCCTGATTGTTCGCGATCTGACGTCACCTTTCTATGCGGAGTTAACAGCCGGGTTAACCGAAGCGCTTGAAGCGCAGGGACGGATGGTCTTTCTGCTGCACGGCGGGCGTGAGGCCGATCAGCTGCTTTCCCGGCTCGATATGCTGCTGAGCCAGGGGGTGGACGGGGTGATCGTCGCCGGGGCATCGGGCGTGGGCAGCGAGCTGTGCGAGCGCGCCGCCGAAAAAGGCGTGCCGCTGGTGTTTGCCTCGCGCGCCAGCTACCTGGACGAAGCCGATACGCTGCGCCCGGATAACATGCAGGCCGCACAAATGTTGACCGAGCATCTTATTCGTCGCGGGCATCAGCGCATTGCCTGGCTGGGTGGGAAAAGCTCGTCCCTGACGCGCGCCGAGCGGGTAGGCGGCTACTGCGCGACGCTGATTAAATACGGCCTGCCGTTCCACAGCGAATGGGTCGTGGAGTGTGAATCCAGCCAGAAGATGGCGGCGGAAGCGATAGGCGCGCTGCTGCGAAGTAGCCCGACGATCAGCGCCGTGATTTGCTACAACGATGTGATCGCCATGGGCGCCTGGTTTGGCCTGATCCGAGCCGGGCGTCAAAGCGGCGAGGGCGGGGTGGAAACCTTCTTTGGCCACCAGGTGGCGCTGGGAGCGTTCGCCGACGTTGGTGAAAACGCCCTCGACGACCTGCCGATCGTCTGGGCCACCACCCCTGCGCGGGAGATGGGATACACCCTGGCGGACAGGATCATGCAGCGCATCGACAATACGGATGTCCAGGCCGGGCACCAGATTGTGGCGGCGCGGCTGGTGACGGTGAAATAACCACCGCTGCACATCGCCCGGCGGCGCTGACGCTTGCACGGGCCTACAACGGCTCTGAACCGTAGGCCGGGTTAGCGTCAGCGCCACCCGGCAATAAAAAACCCCTCATGCGAGGGGTTTTGACGTTTACTGCTGCGGCGCCGCCGGTTCGGCTGGCGCTGCCGGTTCAGCCGGTTCCGGCATCCCCAGCGTCGGCATACCAAACATGCCGACAAAGTCTTCCAGCGGCATTTTGTCGCCGTTGAGCGTGACCTGGCCGTTGGCGTACTGCAGGCTGGTGGAAATCGTGTTGTTGTCCACTTTGGTGATGCGGAACATCTGGCCCATGGCCGCCAGACCTTTCACCTGCTGGTTCGCCAGCTTGCCGGCATCTTCATCGCCGTAGCCTTCCAGCTTCGCAATCTGGGTCATAAACTCGGTCGCCATATCCATCGGGATGGTCAGCTTGCTGTCGAGCGACTTCACGCTGCGATCCACTTCCTGCGCCAACGTCTGCGGTTCACCCGTGGCGGTGGCCGGATCTTTCAGGAACAGAGACAGGTTGAAGCTGGTTTCGCCTTTGCTGTTTTTCCAGCTCAGCGGCGCAACGGTTACTACCGGCTCGCCTTTCAGCAGGATCGGCAGGTTGTTGAACAGCACCGCCATCGCCTGCTGCTGGTATACCTCAGGGTTCTGCTGCAGCGCGGCATCGGTCAGCAGCGCCTGGCTCTCTTTGCTGTATTTCTGGCTAAACTCGTGCCACGCCTGGCCGTCGATATTGCCGATCTTCAGCGACAGTTTGCCGGTGCCCAGATCCTGATTCTGCACTTTCAGGCTCTTCAGCGTGTAATCCAGCTGGGTGTTGATGCTCTTACCGTCTTTGGAAACGTCGGATTTGCCGTTGACGTCCATGCCTTCCAGCACGGCCATCTCTTTTCCTTCAACCGCAATGGCAACCTTGTCGAGAGACAGTTTTTGATCGCCGATACGCTCCTGGAAATCGGTCATTCGGCTGTTGCCGTCGGCCTTCAGGTTGTTGAAGGTGAGCTGAACTTTTTGATTGTATTCGTTCACGGCGTTGACTAGGCCACTTTCCGCTTCACCCGTCAGGGAGAACACGTTTCCGTCGCGGTCCGCGTCAAGTTTGAAGTGGCCGCCGCTGAAGGCGACTTTCTCATTCTCTTTCTCGTAGTTCAGCGCTTTCAGAGCAATATCGGAACTTGTGTCACCGGCATAGCTAATTCGGGTATTAATGTCGAAAGGAGATTCATTCTTCGCGAGGTCAAACAGCGGTTTGGTGACGTCGTTATTCACCAGCACGGTATGAACGGACGCCATAGAAGGGATCAGATTAAAGGACTTCAGCTGCGCCAGCGGCAGCGGGCCGTGGCTCACCACCTCGTCCAGGACCACGCTCTGGCCCGGTTTCAGCCAGCCGTTTTCAGCACCGGTAACCGGCTTCACCACCAGCTGCATACGGCTGGTAAACACGCCGCGATGATAGTTCTGGTAGCTCAGCTCAAGGCCCGCCTCCGGCGCGCTGCGCTTAATCTCTCCGTTAGCCTGCGCCACCATCTCAGCCAGACGGCCTTCCAGCTGTTTCCCGGTAAACCAGGAGGCACCCGTCCAGACCACGCCTAACGCTACAATCACTCCAACCGCTACGACCGATTTTTTCATTGCGACTATCCCTAAAATGAAACCAGGCGGTAAAAACCGCCTGGAGATATTAAGCCTGAGACTAGCTTAGCAAGAGTTGTTAAAAAATTCAGTAAGTGGTTAAAGCTTATTGAAAACGCGCGCCAGGCGACCGGTGCCGCTTACGCTGACCGGAGACTCATTGGCTGCAACGAATGCTGACTCACCGGGCTTAAGCACCAGACGCTGTTCGCCTTTGCGCAGCGTCGCTTCGCCCTCCACGCAGAACAGAATCGCCGCGCTCTCCTGAGCCACCGACGTTTCGGCGCTGCTCAGGTCGTGCAGGGAGAAGGCAAAATCTTCAACCGGAATCGGGAAGTCCAGCTCTGTGCCGTTTTTCACCGGCTGAGTCAGCAGCTCCGCGGCAGGTTTCGCCACAAACTTCACGTTGGCAACCAGCTCAGGAATATCGATGTATTTCGGCGTCAGGCCCGCGCGCAGCACGTTATCGGAGTTGGCCATTACCTCCAGCGCCACGCCCTGCAGGTAGGCGTGCGGGGTTTCAGCGAACAGGAACATCGCTTCGCCCGGGTTCAGCTTCACCACGTTCAGCAGCAGAGGTGAGAACAGGCCGCTGTCGTCCGGGTAGAATTCGGAGATCAGACGGATGGTTTCCCACGGTTCACCTTGCTGACTGTCCAGAGCGGCTTTCAGCACCGCCAGCGCGTGGGATTTCTCTTCACCCTGCATATTCAGCAGGCTGGCAAACAGCTGGCTCAGCGCGTCGGCGTTCGGGTTTTCAAGGAAATGCGCGATAGCTTTATGGGCACCTGCGACAGGTTGCAGCAGGGAGATAATCTCTGAAAACTCGCGGAACGCGTTCATCGCCAGGAATGGCGTAAGCGCGAACACCAGCTCCGGCTTGTGGTTAGGATCTTTATAGTTACGCTCGGCCGCGTCTAGCGGGATACCCGCCGCGTTCTCTTTCGCAAAGCCGATTTCAGACGCTTTCTTGTTCGGGTGAACCTGGATGGAGAGCGGCTGGTCGGCGCACAGCACCTTAAACAGGAACGGCAGTTCGCCAAAGCGCTGAGCCACCTTGTCGCCCAGCAGCGCGGATTTATCGGCATCAATTACGTCACGCAGGCTGCGCACCTGGCCGCTGGCGTCTTCAATTTTTGAGCTGCTCTTCGGGTGCGCACCCATCCACAGTTCTGCCATCGGCAGGTTGTTTGGGTTAGCGATACCGTAGAGATCCGTTAACGCAGTTTTACTTCCCCAGGCGTAGTTTTGCACTGAGTTAATGAGTTTTTGCATTATCAAGCCCTGATTCAATTGTGGAATTAACTCCGGGTATTAAAGCAATAAACCTCATGGAAGTAACCTGTGGATGTAAAAAGTCGTACTAGTCTCAGTTTTTGTTAAAAAATTGTGTAGGATAAGCTGACTCGCTTTTAAGCCGGGCAGCGGAACATCTGCCCTGAATAAACAGACCGAAGCAGTAAGTGAGAGACCAATGTCGAATAAACCCTTCCATTATCAGGATCCTTTCCCCCTCAGTAAGGATCAGACCGAGTATTACCTGTTAACCCGCGATCACGTCTCCGTCTCCGAGTTTGAAGGACAAGAGATCCTCAAGGTGGATCCGCAGGCGCTGACGCTGCTGGCGCAGCACGCTTTCCACGACGCCTCGTTTATGCTCCGTCCTGCGCATCAGCAGCAGGTGGCCGATATTCTGAGCGACCCGGAAGCCAGCGAAAACGATAAGTACGTTGCCCTGCAGTTCCTGCGTAACTCCGATATCGCGGCGAAAGGCATTCTGCCAACCTGTCAGGATACCGGTACGGCGATCATTGTCGGAAAAAAAGGCCAGCGCGTCTGGACCGGCGGCGGTGACGAAGCGGCCCTGGCGCACGGCGTCTACAACACCTACACCGAAGATAACCTGCGCTACTCGCAAAACGCGGCGCTGGATATGTACAAAGAGGTCAACACCGGCACCAACCTGCCTGCACAGATTGACCTCTACAGCGTCGACGGTGACGAGTACAAATTCCTCTGTATCGCCAAAGGCGGCGGTTCGGCCAACAAAACCTATCTCTATCAGGAAACCAAAGCCCTGCTTACCCCGGGCAAGCTGAAGAACTACCTGGTTGAGAAGATGCGCACCCTCGGCACCGCAGCGTGCCCGCCGTACCATATCGCGTTTGTGATTGGCGGTACCTCGGCGGAAAGCACGCTGAAAACCGTGAAGCTGGCCTCAACCAAATACTATGACGGCCTGCCTACCGAAGGTAACGAGCACGGCCAGGCGTTCCGCGACGTGCAGCTTGAGCAGGAGCTGCTGGAAGAAGCGCGTAACCTGGGCCTCGGCGCGCAGTTTGGCGGCAAATATTTTGCCCACGACGTGCGCGTGATCCGTCTGCCGCGTCACGGTGCATCCTGTCCGGTCGGGATGGGCGTCTCCTGTTCTGCGGATCGCAACATCAAGGCCAAGATCAACCGCGAAGGCGTGTGGATCGAAAAACTGGAAAACAACCCGGGCAAATACATTCCGGAAGAGCTGCGCAAAGCGGGCGAGGGCGAAGCGGTTCGCGTGGACCTGAACCGTCCGATGAAAGAGATTCTGGCGCAGCTGTCTCAGTATCCAGTTTCGACCCGTCTCTCCCTCAACGGCACGATTATCGTGGGCCGCGACATCGCGCACGCGAAGCTGAAAGAGCGCCTGGACAACGGCGAAGGGCTGCCGCAGTACATTAAAGATCATCCGATCTACTACGCCGGCCCGGCGAAAACGCCTGAAGGGTACGCGTCCGGCTCGTTAGGCCCGACCACGGCTGGCCGCATGGACTCGTACGTTGACCAGCTGCAGGCCAACGGCGGCAGCATGATCATGCTCGCTAAAGGCAACCGCAGCCAGCAGGTGACGGACGCCTGCCACAAGCACGGCGGTTTCTACCTCGGCAGCATCGGCGGCCCGGCTGCGGTTCTGGCGCAGGGGAGCATCAAGAGCCTGGAGTGCGTGGAATACCCGGAACTGGGCATGGAAGCGATCTGGAAAATTGAAGTGGAAGATTTCCCGGCGTTTATCCTCGTGGATGACAAAGGCAACGACTTCTTCAAGCAGATCCAGTCGTCCCAGTGTTCGGCGTGTGTGAAGTAATTCTGTAAATTTCCGGGTGGCGGCTGCGCCTTACCCGACCTACGTGTCTGGTAGGTCGGGTAAGCGCCAGCGCCACCCGACGCCAAAAAGAGCGCACAAAGCGCCATAACGTTTCTCAGAAGTCATCAATACTTATCCCTTAAGCATGTGAGCAATCCCTCTTTTGTTATCAAGGAGAAAGTAATGACCACGGTACGCCATGAGAAAGACTCGATGGGCGCCATCGACGTCCCTGCCGACAAGCTATGGGGCGCGCAAACCCAGCGTTCGCTGGAGCATTTCCGTATCTCGACTGAAAAAATGCCCGTCTCGCTGATTCAGGCGCTGGCCCTCACCAAACGCGCGGCCGCAAAAGTGAACCAGGATTTAGGCCTGCTGGCGGCAGACAAGGCCAACGCCATCATTAATGCCGCCGACGAAGTGCTGGCGGGCAAGCATCCCGACGAATTCCCTCTCGCCATCTGGCAGACCGGTTCCGGCACCCAAAGCAATATGAACATGAACGAAGTGCTGGCGAACCGGGCAAGCGAACTGCTGGGCGGCGTGCGCGGCATGGAGCGTAAGGTTCATCCGAACGATGACGTCAACAAGAGCCAGAGTTCTAACGACGTCTTCCCCACGGCTATGCACGTGGCGGCGGTGATTGCTATTCGCGAACAGCTTATCCCACAGCTTAACGTCCTGAAATCTACGCTCAACGAGAAGGTGCAGGCCTTCCGCGACATCGTCAAAATTGGCCGTACGCACCTGCAGGACGCCACGCCGCTGACGCTCGGCCAGGAGATTTCCGGCTGGGTGGCGATGCTGGAACACAACCTTAAGCACATTGATAACAGCCTGCCGCACCTGGCGGAGCTGGCGCTCGGCGGCACGGCGGTGGGCACCGGGTTAAACACCCATCCGGAGTATGCGGTGCGCGTGGCGGAGGAGCTTGCAAACATCACCGGGCAGCCGTTCGTCACGGCGCCCAACAAGTTCGAAGCGCTGGCGACCTGCGATGCGCTGGTCCACACCCACGGCGCGCTGAAAGGGCTGGCGGCCTCGCTGATGAAAATCGCCAACGACGTGCGCTGGCTGGCCTCGGGCCCGCGCTGCGGCATCGGTGAAATCAGCATTCCGGAAAACGAGCCGGGCAGCTCCATCATGCCGGGTAAAGTCAACCCGACCCAGTGTGAAGCCATGACCATGCTCTGCTGTCAGGTGCTGGGCAACGACGTGGCCGTCAACCTGGGCGGCGCGTCCGGCAACTTCGAGCTGAACGTCTATCGCCCGATGGTGATCCACAACGTTCTGCAATCGATTCGTCTGCTGGCGGACGGCATGGAGAGCTTTAACGAGCACTGCGCGGTGGGGATCGAGCCAAACCGCGAGCGCATCAGCCAGCTGTTAAATGAGTCGCTGATGCTGGTGACCGCGCTCAATACCCACATTGGCTACGACAAAGCCGCCGAGATCGCCAAAAAAGCGCATAAGGAGGGGCTGACGCTGAAAGCCTCCGCCCTGGCGCTGGGCTATCTGACGGAGGCGGAGTTCGATGCCTGGGTGCGCCCTGAGGCGATGGTCGGCAGCCTGAAATAATCAACTCGCCACGTACAGGTGCAGCCGAGGAATAATCAGCTGCAGCGGCTGCGCCTGAGGTCGGTAACGGTGCTGGACATTTTCAGCATCATAATTCAGCAACTCACCAATATCCGGCACGATAGCCCCCTGATCGGCATCATAGAGCGCAATCAGCGGCGTTGGACAGGCATACTGCACCTGTTTTTGCTGACCGGAATACCAGACGCGGGCGATAGGCTGAACCTTTACCGGGCGCTTTATCTTGAGGCGCGTATCCGCCGGTAGCGAGGCGATGCTGTGGTACTCCTGCTCCAGGCGCTCAATCCACTGCTCACGCGACCACGGCGCAACGGTGCGCGGCGTCTTCAGGCTTTTTTCCAGCTGCGCGAGAATTTCATCCCGGGTGAAGTTTTTAATGATGTGCTTATTCGCCCAACCAAAGCGCAGCGTGGCGGGGTGACGCAGTACCGTCAGCGTGCGATAGGCATTCAGGGTAATCAGCCCCGGAAGCTGACGGTGCACCCATTCAAACCGGGCGGCAGGGGCGAGGCCCGACTCTTCGGTAACGATCTTTTCAAAGGCCGCTTTCAGGCTGTTGATATGGGCAATCTGGCTTTCCAGCGCTTCGCGCGTTGTCGCATCGGTTTGCAGGCAGATCACGCCGGGCAGCCGCACGGCTGCCTTGCTGCTGCGCTGTTCAGACTGCTGCTGGATAAAAAGATGGCGATAGTGTTTCATCGCCAGCTCCAGCGCGGCCTTGCCGATGTGCTGCTTCACGTCGATGGTGTCCAGCGGATCGTGCTCGGCCCCTTTGGCCACCTCGGGCAGGGTAAAGACGCGCGCGGCCAGCAGACGGCAGGTCTGCAAACGTTCTGTCAGGGTCAGGAGCTCGTGTTCAATTTCCCGAAACGTGCTGTTCAGCCGTTCGATAAGATCGTAGGTTGCCATAAGCACTCTCATTAGTTACAACATACTTATCATATAGCACAGCACGCCGGGTCAGGCCAGCGTGCGGTTAAGGTCAGGCAGGAACGGGAAGGGCGATGTTATGGTATACCGGCCAGCTAAAGCAGAAGCGCGCGCCGCCGAGCTCGCTCTCCTCGCAATGTACCGTGCCGCCCATCGCCTGCGCGATAGAGTAGACAATCGCCAGCCCCAGACCACATCCGCCGGTGGCGCGATCGCGGCTGGGATCGAGGCGGACAAAGGGTTCAAACACGGTTTCTCGCGCTTCCGGGGCGATCCCCGGTCCGTCATCCTCAACGGTCAGGCTGGCCTGATTGCCCTGCAAATCCAGCCCAATCTGTAGCGTACTTTCGCTGTAGCGCATGGCGTTGTTCATCAGATTGTCCAGCACGCGCTCCATCAGGCGCATATCGAGCGCGCCGTAATCACCCGGCGTGACGCGCGTTAACAGCGTACGCTGCGGGTTCACGCTCTGAACGTCGTCAATGTGGGTTTGCAGCCAGGCAGGTAGATCCGGCGTACTGAGGTTCAGTTCGTTTTGCGGACGATCGAGGCGCGCGTAGGTCAGCAGCTCCTCAATCAGCGCCTCAAGCTGGCCAATGTCGCGGTTCAGGGCCTGAGACTCCGCTTCCGTCAGATTTTCGCTCATCTCCAGACGATAGCGCAGGCGAACCAGCGGCGTGCGCAGTTCGTGCGCAATCCCGTCGATCAGCTGCTTTTTACTGGCGATCAGGGCATTGATGTTATCGGCCATTTGGTTAAAGGCCACGCCCAGACGTTCAAAACTGGAACCGCTGTCGAAGTGAATGCGTTCGGTAAAATGCCCCTCGCCAAAACGCTGCGCGGCGGATTCCAGCTTCAGCATGTCCTGCCAGTGCGGGCGCATCCAGATAAAGACCGGAAACGCGAGCGAAATGGCGATAAAGGCCATTAGCGCCATGTCCAGCAGACGCATCTGGTGCAAATAATAAAGATAGGGCACCGGCCCGACGGCCAGCACGTAATGGCTGCGCGGAATACGCTGGATAAAGGTGTATTTCTCATCCAGCGCGACGATGTCCCCGTCGCGCAGACGCTGCATGGCGGGCGGATCCAGATCGAAATCTTTCAACGGCTCAATGCGTAAATCGAATGACAGATTCAGATCCAGCTCTTTCAGGGTTTTCGCCCAGTCGTGCGGCGGGATTTCTCTCAGCTCGCTGCGCATCAGATAGAGCGAGCTTTTCATCAGGTCGTCCAGCGACTGCCTGCCCGCGCGTTCGGCGGTAAATTTATAGACCAGCCCGACCAGCATGGTCATCACCAGGAAGCAGACAAAAAGTAAAAGATAAAACTGCACAAACAGCTTTTTCATTGGATCTCACCGAAGAAACGCTTTGTGCAGAATATACATGAAAACCCTTCGTGTTTTTCACGTCTGTGGAGCGTATTACATGGCTTTCGCGCTGTTTTTTACCTTGGCGATGAGTGTTTCCGTCACGGCCAGGCCTTCTGCAATGTGCGTATCAATCACATCCGTCCCGTATTCGCTGATGAGGTCCAGCAGTATTTCGTAAGTCTGGATGAGTTCCAGCAGGTCAAAGAGCGCTTTTTGATCGGTGCGTGAGGGGGAGGCGTGGTTCAGGGTTGCCTGATTAACAATCCACTCAAGATTGGTTTTGATGGCTTCTATCCGATTGTAGCTATACATATGTCATGGGCTTAAATCCTCATTTCAAGATTTATGGGAGAGATGTCGTGAAAACTTCACGGCGAAAAATGAATAAAATGGTTGCGAGAGCGGGGCGAGCTGAAAAAAGGAGAGTCGAGAAGGTAATTATGGAACAGTTCGCGTGCTTAGCAAGTCAATTGTTGCGCAAACGTAAAAATAAACGCGCGAAAGAGAAGGCATCGTCGCGCAATGCCCTTTATTTCGCGCAGGTTATCTTATCAGGCGTTTAGGTTTCCCACGCATGTGGGGCAAACAGATAGCCCTTGTTACGCACGGTTTTAATGCGGTAGGGCTCAGTGGCGTTATCCTGCAGCTTTTTGCGCAGACGCGAAATCGCCACGTCAACGCTGCGGTCCATTCCGTCATAGCTCACGCCACGCAGGTTTTTCAGCAGCGCGTCGCGGTCCATGATCTGTCCGGCATGCGTTGCCAGCTCCCACAGCAGGTCAAAATCTGCGGTGGAAAGGGCGATAAGCTCGCCAGAGAGCAGCACCTGACGGTTAATGGGATCAATAGACAGCGTACCGAAGCGCATCGCTTTGTGCGGCGTCAGAGACGGTGCCGGTGCTTCGCGTTCGATGCTGGCGTGCTGGCGTAAATGGAGGCGCAGGCGAGCGAGCAGGACGGCAGGCGGTGTGGTTTTCAGAATGTAATCATTGGCACCCATCTCCAGCGACAATATATGGTTCATATCGCTGTCCAGTGAGGTGAGCAGGACGATAGGGCCCTCCCAACGGGCGCGCAGGTCACGGCAGAGCGTCATGCCGTCTTTGCCCGGCAACATGATATCCAGCAGTACCAGATCCGGGTTTTCACGGACGACCACCTCTTCGGCACGATCGCCGCGAGGTTCAACAATGACGTCCATATCGTGTTTACCCAGATAGGCGGCGATCAGCTGCCCGACTTCAGGTTCGTCTTCAACATAAACAATCTTATTCATACAGCGTCTGTTTTCGTGAAAAAAGCCAACATACACCGCGAAACCTTAACCTTCCATTAATCTTTCAAAATTAACGCCGGTTCCGTTATTCTGGCTGATATTGTGAGTTGATTATTCCAGGGAAAAAGATGGGGCTGGTGATCAAAGCCGGGCTGGGCGCGCTGGTGGTATTGCTGATTGGCATGCTGGCGAAAACGAAAAACTACTATATTGCCGGGCTGATCCCTCTCTTCCCGACCTTTGCACTCATTGCCCACTATATCGTGGCGTCTGAACGCGGTACCGAAGCGTTACGTACGACCATCGTGTTTGGCATGTGGTCAATCATCCCGTATTTTCTCTACCTGCTTTCGCTGTGGTATTTCACCGGTTTTCTGCGTCTCCCACTGGCGCTGAGCGGGGCGGTGGTCTGCTGGGGGCTCAGCGCCTGGCTATTAATTTTCTTCTGGAGCCGCTTTCACTAGCGCAGCGGTCGGCCGCCGTCCACGGCAAAGGTTCTGCCGGTGACGTAGCAGCTGGTGAGCAGGTAATCCACCAGGTCGATTACCTCTTTCTCTCCCGGGGCGATTTTCATGAGCGACTTATTCAGCGCCTGCTGGCGATACTCCGCATCATCGTTTTCGTTAAACAAAATCATGGCCGGTGCGATGGCGTTCACCTTCACCTCGGGGGCGAGCTTGCGGGCAAACGAGCGGGTCATGTTATCCAGCGCGGCTTTACTGGCCGCGTAGGCGATGTGCTTGTCGCTGCCGCGCTCAACCACATAATCGGTAAAGTGAATAATGTCGCCCGCCGCGTGCCCATGGCCGCGGAGCAGATCCTGCAGGGCGTGGTTAAGCAGATAAGGGGTATTAACGTGGATCTGCAACATGGCGGAAAGCGTTTCGCTGAGTGACGTACCGGGTTTTTCGGCACGCCATGCGCTGGCGTTATGGATCACGGCGCGCAGCCCCGTCGTGGTGGATTTTACCTTTTCCGCGAAAGCCAGAATGCCTTCATCGGTTGAAAAATCAGCCTGAATGCAGACAGCACCGGCTTTGCGTAACCCATCAATCGACGGGTATTCCGTACGGTAGCTGACAATGACCGGATGGCGAAGGTTGAGAAAATGATGGGCGAGGGCGAGGCCGATACGGCGGCCTCCGCCGGTAATCAGTATTGGGCGAAGCGGTGCATTTCCCATCGTATTCTCCTTAACAGTTCAACAATGGGAAAGGCGTTGCTATCCCATTAACATCCAGGTTGCCGGTAGGGCAGCAACCAGTAACAGTCCAATTAATGCCACCTCACGGCGTTTCAGCGCGTTCTCCAACTGATGCGTGCGGCGGGCGTAGATAAACACCAGCAGACCCGGTGCGTACAGCACCACCGACAGCAGCAGATGCATAGGTCCGGAAGCATACAACAACCACAGGCCGTAAATACAGGCTCCGACACCCACGACATAATGCGCCGGGCGTGTGGCAATTTTTAACAGATACGCACCCACTAAGAAATAGGGTACCAGAATCATCTCCGAGGCGATGGTCAGCAGCGTGTTATAGTCTGAACCTGTGAGCCAGATCAGCACCAGGCAGACCTGAACGCTGATGTTGGTCAGCCAGAGTGATGCCGACGGCGCGCTGTTTTTGTTTTGACGGGCAAACAGGCGTGGAAACGCCTTGTGCGTCGCGGCCAGGAACGGCACTTCAGCCGCCATGATGGTCCAGCTCAGGTAAGCGCCGCAGACGGAAACGATCAGCCCTGCGGCAATCACCACATCGCCCCATGGGCCGAGCATTTTCACCATCAGGCCTGCCATTGACGGGTTACGCATTTCCGCCAGTTCAGGACGCGCCACGACGCCGAGCGACAGCAGCGTCACCAGCAGATAGACCCCGAGCGCAGCCAGTACGGCCAGCAGCGTGGCGCGGCCCACATCGCGTTTATTCCGGGCGCGAGCAGAAACCACGACCGCGCCTTCAACACCGATGAACACCCACAGGGTAATCAGCATCGTGTTTTTCACCTGCTCCCAGACGGGAACGCCCAGCGCAACGCCGCTGAAATCGAGCTTAAACACGTCGAGACGGAACGCAATAAAGGCCAGAACGATAAACAGCCCGAGCGGAACCAGTTTCGCCAGCGTCGCCACCAGGTTGATGCTTGCGGCCGTTTGTACGCCACGTAATACCAGCCAGTGGACGAACCACAGTAACACCGAGGCGCCCACAATAGACTGCCAGGTATTCCCGTCGCCAAAGAGGCGCAGTTCAGGCGTATCGGTAAAGAAACTGAGCGCCGAGAAGACGATAACCAGATAGGAGACGTTGGCGATAACCGCACACAGCCAGTATCCCCACGCCGAACAGAAGCCAATCAGCTCGCCGAAACCTTCACGCGCATAGGTGAAAATGCCGCCGTCCAGGTCCGGGCGAATGCGGGTGAGCAGCAGCATGGCGAAGGCCAGCAGCAGTATGCCGACACCGGTAATGCCCCAGCCAATGATGAGCGCGGAAGGGCTGGCGACGGCGGCCATATTTTGCGGCAAACTGAATACGCCTGCACCCAGCATTGAGCTTAAAACGAGTGCAGTCAGAGCACTCAGGCCAAGTTTCTTTTCCATTGGCTTCCTGTTATGAAAGGTCAAAATCCAGAATAATTATTTCGCTCAGGCGCATAAAAATGGTGGATCACACTAAGGCGCGGGATTTTACGGAGTGTAACGAAAGCATGCAATGACGTGGGGCAGAAATTCAAAAAAAGTAACAAAAAAGGCGGCATTGCGCCGCCTTTCGTAAACGATTTTGTTACTTGTACAGATCGGCGCTGATGGTCACGTTGTTACCACGTTCCTGCCACTGGCGGGTGATGTGATAGAACTTCGCCCCTTTCTTCGCCGCACGCTTCGCGACCTGGTAAGAGACTTCCGTCATGTTGCCGTAGTTGCCGGTAAACTTGATGCTGTCGAACGGCACCATCTGCGCTGCAGTGGCGTTGTTCAGCTCTTCAATTTTGGTCCCGTCCGGC
Organism: Enterobacter sp. 3U4; assembly: GCF_057224565.1. NCBI lineage: Bacteria > Pseudomonadati > Pseudomonadota > Gammaproteobacteria > Enterobacterales > Enterobacteriaceae > Enterobacter > Enterobacter sp. 3U4. Next base: position 1,915,763 of record NZ_CP136665.1, on the reverse strand, counting down.
AGCGTAACCGAATAACGGCCACCTTTCGTGGACTGCGTTTCGAAGAAACGGCCCACTTCAGCGCTCGGGGCAGCGGTCGTTGCTACGCCTGGAATTTCAACTCTCTTCGCTGCTTCGCCGCCTTTCGCTATTGCCGCGCGACCTGCTTCTGAATTCGCCGGGATGGCATCCGGGCTCTGCAGAACACGTTTTTTCGCATCTTTTTTATAGATGAACGCGGTAATACGCTGGTTGCCACCCTGGTTAGCATCGACCTGACGCACGATGTAGAAAGAGTAGGCCCCTTTCTCTTTCGCGGCTTTGGTGATGGCATCGTTCACTTCAGGCTGGCTGCGGTAGAAGCCCTGAACGGTGACGGTATCGTAAGGTTCCAGCTCAATCGCCTGATCTTTCGGCAGCTCAACAACACCGTTGATCACGCGGTTTTTCGGTGCGTCAGCTTTTGGCGCATTGTCTTTGAACAGCGCAATGGTCACGCGCTGGTTGCCGCTGTTGCCGTAATCGGACTGGTCAACGACATAAAACGAGGCTGCCCCGTTTTTATCAGCAGCTTTTGATGCCGCGGCGACGGCGTCGCCAATAGAATTATAACGACCCACAATGACCGTATGGTCAAAAGGTTTTAACGCTGCCGCTTGCTCCGGCGTTAACTCTGTTGCGGCATTCGCAGACAGGGCGGTCGCGGAAAGAAGTGCGGACGCCAGGAGTGTGTTCTTAAGCTTCATAAAAATGATCCTTCGCCTTGCGCAAACCATGTACTGGTATTGTTGTTAATTTGAGACGGTCCCGATTATTGCATTTAAAACCCGTCGCTGTCTGCGCCATTTTTCACTGCCTGTGCTTACTGAATCACCTTATTCGATAACATTTAGTGATATGTTGAAAAAACACGCGTTTGACAAGTAAAACTGATAAAGCATATGACTTTTACAAGTTAATTTAATGTTAATAAGTTGTTCTCTTATGGCGCTATATCATGTTTTTACCGCTTCGCTTGCGCGTTTTATCGGTTCTGGCAATGAATTTAAGGTAAATATCACTGTCAGTGACGCCGATCGCTTATTTTTCACAGATAAAGTAAGAAATAGTGTTTTCTGGCGGTAGATCGCGGGCGCTATTTTCAGTAGGTTATAGACAGTTTGTTACTGTTTTATTTTCCGGGGTTAATCATATCTCGTCGCTCGCGCGATGGCGAAAATTGATACAAACCGCGGGCATTTATCGATAAACCATCATCAAAAACCGATGGAAGGGAAAACTATGCGTATTGGGGTACCAAAAGAACGGTTAGCCAATGAAACCCGCGTAGCGGCAACACCGAAAACGGTGGAGCAACTGCTTAAACTGGGTTTTACGGTCGCGGTTGAAAGCGGCGCAGGCAAACTGGCGAGTTTCGATGACGAGGCCTTTATCCAGGCTGGCGCAGAGGTGGTCGATGCTGCTGACGTCTGGCAGTCGCCGGTGATTCTGAAGGTCAACGCACCGGAAGAGAGTGAGATTGCGCTGCTGAATCCGGGGACGACCCTGGTGAGCTTCATCTGGCCTGCGCAAAACCCGGAGCTGATGGAGAAGCTGGCGGCCCGTGGCGTGACCGTGATGGCGATGGACTCCGTGCCGCGCATTTCGCGCGCGCAGTCGCTGGATGCCTTAAGCTCCATGGCAAACATTGCCGGCTACCGCGCCATTGTTGAAGCGGCCCACGAATTCGGTCGCTTCTTTACCGGTCAAATCACCGCCGCGGGTAAAGTCCCTCCGGCGAAAGTGATGGTGATTGGCGCGGGCGTGGCGGGCCTTGCCGCAATCGGTGCGGCAAACAGCCTGGGCGCTATCGTACGCGCCTTTGACACCCGTCCTGAAGTAAAGGAACAGGTCCAGAGTATGGGGGCCGAATTCCTTGAGCTGGACTTCAAGGAAGAAGCGGGCAGCGGCGATGGTTATGCGAAGGTGATGTCCGAAGCGTTTATTAAAGCCGAAATGGAACTCTTCGCCGCCCAGGCGAAAGATGTCGACATCATTGTCACCACCGCGCTTATCCCGGGTAAACCAGCGCCGAAGCTGATTACCCGTGAGATGGTTGACTCCATGAAATCGGGCAGCGTGATTGTCGACCTGGCTGCGCAAAACGGCGGCAACTGTGAATATACCGTAGCGAATCAGGTGACTACCACCGCTAACGGCGTGAAGGTGATCGGTTATACCGATCTGCCGGGCCGCCTGCCAACGCAGTCTTCCCAGCTCTACGGCACTAACCTGGTCAACCTACTGAAGCTGCTTTGCAAAGAGAAAGACGGCAGCGTCACCGTTGATTTCGAGGATGTGGTGGTGCGCGGCGTCACCGTGGTCCGTGACGGTGAAATTACCTGGCCTGCGCCGCCGATTCAGGTTTCGGCCCAGCCTCAGGCGGCACCGAAAGCGGCACCTGCGCCAAAAGAACCTGCCAAACCGGCTTCTCCGTGGCGTAAATACGCGATCATGGCGCTGGTAATTATTCTGTTCGGCTGGCTGGCTGACGTTGCGCCGAAAGAGTTTCTCGGCCACTTTACCGTCTTCGCGCTCTCCTGCGTCGTAGGCTACTACGTGGTGTGGAACGTCTCCCATGCGCTGCATACGCCGCTGATGTCGGTAACCAACGCCATCTCCGGGATCATCGTAGTGGGGGCGTTACTGCAGATTGGTCACGGCGGCTGGATCAGCTTCCTGAGCTTTATTGCGGTGCTGATCGCCAGTATCAATATTTTCGGTGGTTTCACCGTGACTCAGCGCATGCTGAAAATGTTTCGTAAAGGGTAAGGGGTAGCATATGTCTGGAGGATTAGTGACAGCCGCATACATTGTTGCTGCAATCCTGTTTATTTTCAGTCTGGCGGGGCTTTCCAAACACGAAACGTCTCAGCAGGGGAATAACTTTGGTATCGCCGGGATGGCGATTGCGCTGATTGCCACCATCTTCGGGCCGGATACCGGCAACGTGGCGTGGATCCTGGTGGCGATGATCATCGGCGGCGCGATTGGTATTCGCCTGGCAAAACGCGTTGAAATGACCGAGATGCCGGAGCTGGTAGCTATTCTGCACAGCTTCGTGGGTCTGGCGGCGGTGCTGGTGGGCTTCAACAGCTACCTGTATCACGAACCGGGCCTGGAACCGATTCTGGTGAATATCCACCTGACGGAAGTGTTCCTCGGTATCTTCATCGGTGCGGTGACCTTCACCGGCTCTATTGTCGCGTTCGGCAAACTGCGCGGGAAGATCTCCTCTAAACCGCTGATGCTGCCAAACCGTCATAAGCTGAACCTGGCGGCGCTGGTAGTATCGTTTGTACTGCTGGTGGTATTTGTGCGCACCGAAAGCGTCGGTCTGCAGGTGCTGGCGCTGCTGGTAATGACCATCATCGCGCTGGCATTCGGCTGGCACCTGGTGGCGTCCATCGGTGGTGCGGATATGCCGGTGGTTGTCTCGATGCTGAACTCCTACTCCGGCTGGGCGGCAGCGGCGGCAGGCTTTATGCTGAGCAACGACCTGCTGATCGTCACCGGTGCGCTGGTGGGTTCTTCCGGTGCGATCCTGTCTTACATCATGTGTAAGGCGATGAACCGTTCGTTCATCAGCGTTATCGCCGGTGGTTTCGGGACCGATGGATCTTCTTCCAGTGCGGATGAAGAAGTGGGTGAGCACCGTGAAATTTCTGCGGAAGATACCGCAGACATGCTGAAAAACTCGCATTCCGTGATCATCACCCCTGGCTACGGCATGGCTGTGGCGCAGGCGCAGTATCCGGTGGCGGAAATCACCGAGAAGCTGCGCGCGCGGGGCATCAAGGTTCGCTTTGGTATTCACCCGGTGGCTGGGCGTCTGCCGGGCCATATGAACGTGCTGCTGGCGGAAGCGAAAGTGCCTTACGACATCGTGCTGGAAATGGATGAGATCAACGATGATTTCGCCGACACCGACACCGTGCTGGTCATTGGTGCCAACGATACCGTTAACCCTGCTGCACAGGACGACCCGGGCAGCCCAATTGCCGGGATGCCGGTTCTGGAAGTGTGGAAGGCGCAGAACGTGATTGTGTTTAAACGCTCCATGAATACCGGCTATGCCGGGGTGCAGAACCCGCTGTTCTTCAAAGAGAACACCCATATGCTGTTTGGCGATGCTAAAGCCAGCGTGGATGCGATTCTGAAATCGCTGTAAGCTGCGTTGAAACGAAAAAACCGCCGAATTCGGCGGTTTTTTTATTGCCGGGTGGCGCTGACGCTTACCCGGCCTACGATTTTGTAGGCCCGGCAAGCCTGCGCCGCCGGGCGTTGGGGGTTAATCGTCTTCCGGATCGTCCAGCTCAACCGGCGTCTGGTACTCATCCGGCTTAATGACCAGCAGGTCGCAGCGCAGATGGTCGATCACCTGTTCCGCGGTATTTCCGAGGAACGCGGCAGAAATACCGGTCCGGCCAATGGTGCCCAGCACCACAATCCCCGCCTGCAGGTGTTCCGCCAGGTCCGGGATCACCTCTTCAGGCAGCCCTTTTTCCACGTGGGTCATTTTCTCATCGATGCTGAATTTCTGGCGCAGCGCTTTCATGGCCAGCAGGTGCTGACCGCGGATCGCGTCGTTGTACACGCTTGGGTCAAATTCAGGCAGCTCAATGGCAATGTTAATCGGGGTGACCGGATAGGCGCCAACCAGATGCACTTCGGTATGATTGACCTGATCGGCAAGTTGGATAGTCTCCTTCACCAGCTTCTCGTTCAGGGAGTTGTGGTAATCCTCTTCGCTCGCGAGGTTTACCGCCACAACGGCTTTCCCACCTTCAGGCCACGGCTGGTCTTTCACCATCCAGACCGGGCAAGGGCATTTACGCAGCAAGTGCCAGTCGGTTGGGGTGAAGATCACGGATTCCAGCTTGTCGTGCTGGTGTGCCATCTTCAGCAGCAGGTCGTGCCCACCGGCGACAATTTCCTGGATGATGGCTTCAAAAGGTCGGTTATGCCAGACCACTTTAATATCAATGGGCACGCCCGCTTCCAGGTAATACTTCGCCTGTTCACGGATCCACGCGGTACGCTGGCTGATGACGCCCTGACGCATAGCGGTGCGCTCGTCAGGGGACAGAAGGGTGGTCATCTCATACGAGAAGTCATAGATCGGCAAAAACGCTTTGATTTTGCCACCAATCCGTTGATGTAAATACACAGCACGTCGTAATGCCGGCTGATCGTCCTGATTCGGATCGATAGCTACCAGCATGTTTTGATACTTGGCCATACAGGTCTCCTTACTACTGTCACCACAGTCTGTAATTAAAAGAGTAACCTATATATCCTGAATGAAACAGAGGGGAGGTTTTGCCAGATCAATAATTCATGAAAATTTATTACTTAATGTTGTTGCATGCTGATTTCAAAGCATTTTCTTTGATTTCAAATCGCCTTGGGGGCGTGACGGGGGCATATTAGCAAGAATTCTTCTGTTGATGATGGCAACCTGGTCCTTGTCCTTATCACCGATCCACTTCGCGTAAACCTCATAAACCATCCTTGAATCCTCATGGCCCATCTGAGTCGCAATAAAGGTAGGGTTAGCCCCGGCAGAAAGCGACCAGCATGCTTAAGTGTGTCTGGAATGGTAAGTATGCCGATTGCGCGATCCGGTTAAACATACCGTCCTGCCGTCACCGTTTATTCAGGGCATCGTGCCGCTGATTATCCTCTTCTTCTTTGTTGTTTCACTCGCCTACGGTATCGCTACCGACAAAATCCGCCGTCAGGGCGATCTGCCGCAGCTGATGATCAGGCCGATGAAGGAGATGGCGGGCTCTATCGTGATAGCAAGGCCACCAAAGGTGGCCTTTTGTTATTTTATTAACCGCAATAAAGGATTAATCACAAGAAGATTTATAGCAAACGAAAATGTGAAAGAAACAATAAAAACAACCATGGTGAGAAGCAGCGTGTACGAAAATGAGCTGCCAACATACCACGACAGGTTGATATATTTTGCAATCAGCATTGCAATGATCAGGTGTATTAAGTAAACCCCGTAACTCGCCTCGGCAACAACGCCTATTAGTTTTGTTGTGGTATCCCCAGGCTTTATTTCCAGGCAATAAAACAAATAAGTTAATGATGCGGCAAAAACGTACATATTTAATCCTGCATCAAAAGGAGCATAAAAGAATGTACCACCACCATTAAATTGCAGGTAAGTAGCTGCAACAGTCATCAAGTATCCTACCACCACAATCATTGCAGCTGTCACGGCTGCTAGCTTTCTAAGCTTTGGTATTAACCCGCCGATCATGAAATAAGCCAACCAAGTACTTAGGTCTGGGATTTCCAGTCCTTGAATATATCCCTTTAGATACAGATTATAACCCTTAATACAAAGTATAAAAACCAGTGCAGAAAGCGCGTGCTTACTTGACAACCCACTAAAAAGATAACTAAGTAGCGGGGTGATGATATAAATTCCAGCCATTGCATACACAAACCAAAAATGAACTGAAATTCCTGTTGAGATCATCAGCCCATCAAAGTAAGACTTCATTGACATCTGCAAATCAGAACCTGAAATGAACTTAATTGCTATAAAGAAATGAATGAATGAGAAGACAAAGAAAGGAATAAGAAGAGACACTAATCTCTTGCGGTAGAATGCTTTTATATTATCGATATTTCTGTTTAGCAAAAACATCCCGCTAATTATAAAGAAAACAGGCAGCCCAACCCGAACAAGACTTTGCACTAATAGTGCTGATACCATCTCATTCTTTGAAATGTCCATTTTTATGTACAAGTCATACATAGGTGCTATATGAATACCCACGACAAGAAAACAACAAAATATTCTTAAAACCTCAATAGAAGCATTCCTTTCTTTCATTACAGGCTCCATTTTAGAAATAAATACCGAATCATAGCAGCATAATGCTGGCGATCGCGCAAGCATCTCAAATCGCTGCCAAACATGCAATAGTTGCCGCTGCATAATGGTTTCTGGTTTTCGAATGAAAGCTCAGTTGTGGTGGGTTTTACTTACTCTTTTTGTTCATCTCTGATGTTAAAGATGGCAATCCTCTTTTCAAGAAGAACAGTGGCATCCCGGCGAATACTTAATGGTCTGCGCATTGAGGGTTCCTGAAACGCCCCAAGAACCTTGTAGAAGTGTTCGCTTCGGTAATGTGAAGTATATTGGCCATGCTCGGCATGGCTTACAGTGTAAGGAGTGAGCTTCGAAAACGGTTCTAATCTGTATTAAACCCGCTCCAGCGGGCTTTTTTAGCGGCATATCAGTAACGAGCTCGGTAATAGAGGTTGTAAGGGAAATTAGCCATCTTTTTGTTAATCTCCCTTTTCCATAATGTAAAACCTAATGCGTTAGGGTGTACGCCATCAGCAATTGTGTATTTCAAATCAATACCGTTTTTACCGATCATACCTTTTGGCAATGGGATGACTTGGCAATTTTTGTATTGAGAACAAGTTTTATAAATCATGCGATTTGCTTCATCAAAATCAGATGAGATGAAAGGGTACTTTAAACGATTTGGAACGAATGTTTCCATAACGTAGAGTTGCTTGGTTCGCGGTGCCGCGTAATCAATTATGGCACCTATCTCGTCTCCTAGATCCTTACCACGCTGACCCTGGAGAAAATTGTTAGCTCCGACAGACACTAAAATACCGTTAAATTTTGCAATAGGAGTTTCTCTAATTTGCTTCATAACGCCATGAACTGTATCTCCGGCTATGCCCATATTTACGTAATTAACATGTAGCTTATTCTGTTTTAGTGCTTGAACAATTGAGTCACCAAAAAACAGAAAATTATCATTTGAGGCTTGAGATAGCCTCATGTTGTTAATACTTTCCGTTATCCCGTAAAAACTCTTTGGACTCTCATCAATTTGATATGGTGATTCAGCTTGTGCCAAAAGTGGCATAGATAATGCAAAAAATAAACTAATCTTCTTCATAACAACCCCTTTTAATGGAGGGATTCTATCACTTTTGCCTTTCCAGCGAATCTTGATAAATCTGATAATGTTGTGTTCTGTATTTTTATACATTTTTTTTGGTGCCTTGTGGTGTTCCATTTGCCAGCGACAGAAACGCATGCCGCCTTGGTTGCGGCCACAGAATCACTTCTACCTCCTTCTGCGAACATTGTTGAAACGCAGGAAGGTTATGATGTTATTGATAACGCATCGCTGGTTAAGCGCGAAGACACATTGCTAATCTGGTTTTGAGGCCGCCAGCAGCACGCGTATTGGGTCGGTGACGTGCTCATTACTGATGATAGCGAGGCCATCGAAGTCGAGGCGCTTGATGATGTTCGCCTGGTTGGTGTAGCTACGCATACAATTCACCCGGTTTCTTCAGACGAAAACCCCTTCATGTAGTATTCAAAATGAGCAATCAGCGCTCTTTCTTTCGAAATTTACAAATATCAAAAGCAATAGCGTTACAGGTTTAGAAACGAAGCGACCAGGGAGTAGCCAAGCAGAAACGAATGGGCATCTTGATCAGTACATCAGTCAAAACCACTGTATATAAAAACGGTATTAGAGGTATCCATCATAGAGTTCATCTACGTCGAACCGAGTGATGACCACGCTGGAGGAGATGAGTCCCAGAGTCGAAATTTACAGTATCGACGAAGCTTTTTGCGACCTGACTGGCGTTCGCAACTGCCGTGACCTAACAGAGTTTGGCAAAGAAATCCGCGCTACGGTTCTGAAGCGTAAGCATCTAACTGTTGGGGTTGGGATAGTACAGACCAAGACACTGGCCAGGCTTGCAAACCACGCCGCCAAGAAATGGCAGCGCCGCTTGTTGGCTATCGTGCCTGTAGAGGACGTATGGGGCGTCGGCAGGCGCATCAGTAAGAAGCTGAACGCCATGGGCATCAAAACGGCCCTGGACCTTTCTGAGCAGAGTACGTGGATTATTCGTAAACACTTTAACGTGGTACTTGAGTGAACGGTCCGGGAGTTGCGCGGCGAGGCATGCCTCGATCTGGAAGAGTTTGCATCAGCAAAGCAGGAAATTGTCTGCAGCCGGTCATTCGGAGAACGCGTCACCGATTACCAACAGATGCGCCAGGCTATCTGCAGCTATGCGGCGCGCGGGGCCGAAAAGCTTCGTGGCGAGCATCAGTATTGCCGCTTTATTTCTGCATTCGTGAAAACCTCTCCCTTTGCGCTTAACGAGCCATATTACGCAACAGCGCTTCAATGAAGCTTCTCACCCCAACTCGGGATTCCCGCGACATTATCAACGCCGCGGTAAAGTGCCTGGACAAAATCTGGAAGGATGGTCACCGATACCAGAAGACAGGAATCATGCTTGGGGACTTCTTCAGCCAGGGCGTGGCTCAGCTCAACTTGTTTGACGAGAATGCTCCGCGGGCCGGTAGCGAAAAATTGATGGGGTTCTCGATCATCTCAACGCGAAAGACGGGAAAGGAACGCTTTATTTTGCCGGGCAGGGCATTCAGCAGCAATGGCAGATGAAGCGAAAAATGCTTTCGCCGCGGTATACGACCCGCTTCCAGGATTTATTAATTGTTAAATAAATGCAGGACATTATTGTCAAAATAAAGTATCTTATTCAGGCACTTATAAATACTTAAATGGAATTGACATGTTAAAACCTATTCTCGCATTAGCAGTTCTTACCTTATCTGGGTGTGCAATTATCCAGGAGCCTCCAAAACATGGTACTCCTGACGCTGTATATACGACTAAGAGCGATACAAAAAGCGTTGCATTATGCATTGCTGATGTCTTTGCAGATTACGACCCTTACATTTTACCTGGCTATAAAGAAGAATTCTGGGGTTATAAGATTAATTATTCCGCCGGGCCATATGGCGAAGCTGAAATTTACAAGAAAAATAACGTTACCACTGTGAATTATTTTGATCAGAATAATTCAGACAAGAAAATGGTAAAGCATCTTAAAGACGGCATTCAAAAATGCGTAACCAAGGTGTACGACATGACTCCAGTGGGTGGTAAGCAGCCAGATGGAAGCGTAAAACTCTGGTAATACCTCTCAGGACATTACTGAATATTATCAATCAATTCAGTACTCTGATTTTTGGGATTACCAACGGCACGCGACGCTGCGTGCCAGATAAATTTGTCGGCCGGCACGGCACCGTCGGCCGCTATCTCCTCAGCTCCCTTCTCGCCTATATCCTGGCGCATCCATTCCCGGGCTGCTTCTTGTCGCCTTCTTTCTTCCATTCGAACCAGCCATCAGCAAAACAGATAGCCCGGCCTTGCTGCCAGAGAGGTTTGAACATTCGGCTGTGGTCGCCGTCTCGACGCGCGCATTAATCAGTGGCTGTTTATCCTACCACTCGGGAGCGTAACCCCAGAAAACAGGATCGAGGTGCAGCTGCTCGTCGCGTTCGCTCAGCAGCAGAACTTTGGTACCTGGTGCGACGTTGTACCGGCCAATGGGTTCCGGGTCGTATGCGATATCGCGATCGGCTTCATCGGCCAGGGAAGCCGGATATTCTTCACGGGTTTGGGCTTGTGCAAAACGTCCATACATAGAAACAAGACTGAAAGTATAGGGCAGGGAGAAAAAAGAGGTGCGCACCAAAGTCTATGATTTTGAAACAGGGGCATGATGATGTAAGACAGCGGGGCGGTAAAGCGGGGCGTTTAGAACCTGGAAGGAGCTACGCAAAAGATGAGGATTTTGGGGGCGGTTTACTCCTGGGGGCTAATATGGGGGCGACAAATTAACCGATATACTCCGACATTATCCTTATGCTGTTGGGGATATGACATTGATATTCATCTCAGTTATTGAGCATGCGGAAATTCAATAATTCATGAAAATTTATCAGAGGAAAAGCACCGTGGTCGTCACCGCGATGAACGCAATAAACAGCAGCACCATCACCGCAATCGCAAAGGTCGTGGAGTCCTGGACGTAGGTTTTTTCCTCCCCCTTCATCGGGCCGACAAGCATGATCCAGATGAAGATAAAGGTCACTGAGGCAATCACGACTGAAACGAAAAACAAACTTTCTCTCAATTCATAACCTCAACGAGAACCTTTTGGGCGCTGTGTGGGGACGTGCTACGGTGAAAATATCTTGAAACGGAAGTGATTACACCAGACCAATAAATCACAGGAATTTATCAGTCTGGTCATCAATATGCGGAGTGTTACGCCACGTTGCGGGCGTGCCCGGCAAGAACGGCAAGCGCTTCACCGTTTTCGATAGTGATATATTTACCTTTAACGGCCAGCATCCCGCTTTTCTGGAAACGACCCAGCAGACGGCTGATGGTTTCCACGGTCAGACCCAGGTAGTTACCGATATCGCCACGCGTCATCGTCAGACGGAATTCACGCGGCGAGAAGCCACGCTCGGCGAAGCGGCGGGAGAGGTTGTAGATAAACGCGGCCAGGCGCTCTTCGGCATTCTTTTTAGAAAGCAGCAGGATCATGTCCTGATCGCCTTTGATCTCACCGCTCATCAGACGCATCATCTGCTGACGCAGGTTAGGCATCTTACCGGACAGATCGTCCAGGGTTTCAAACGGGATTTCGCAAACCATTGAGGTTTCGAGTGCCTGAGCAAAGCTCGGGTGATGGCCCGTACCGATGGCATCAAAGCCCACCAGGTCGCCCGCCAGATGGAAGCCGGTGATCTGCTCATCACCCTGTTCGGTGATGGTGTAGCTCTTGATGGTGCCAGAACGGATAGCATAGAGCGATTTCAGTTCGTCTCCCGCTTTAAACAGCGTCTGCCCTTTCTGAATAGGCTTTTTGCGCTCGATGATATTATCAAGCTGATCGAGTTCATGCTCATTCAGGGTAAACGGGATACAGAGCTGGCTGATGCTGCAATCCTGGCAATGGATAGCACAACCGCCAGACTGAATGCGTCGTATAATTCGCTTTTCCGGGATCATAGGTTTGCTCAAGCCTTAATTGATATTGGTCAATTTTAACATCTTTTTGGTAAGTACGTAAGCCTGACAAACCCTCAATAAGGACAAGAGACGGCAACGTGTCGCCATCTTCTTGAAATTCCACAGCTTGATTATGGATTTTTAGCCTAACCGGTAGAAAATTAAGCACAAAAAGCCTGGGAACTAGAGCAAGAGATACCCTTCGTGACGCAGCAACCACTCTTTTCGCTGCACGCCACCGGCATAGCCTGTCATGGTACCGTTGCGGCCAATGACGCGATGGCAGGGCACCACGATGCTGACCGGGTTAGAGCCGTTCGCGGCACCCACCGCGCGAGCGGCGCCTGCGCGACCTAACTGCTCCGCGAGCTGGCCGTAATGCATGACCTGCCCGCACGGAATCGACCGCAGCGCCTGCCATACTTCGCGCTGAAAAGGGGTGCCTGCCGTGGCGGTGGGCAGCGTGTCGATGATGCTGAGATCGCCTTCGAAGTACGCCGCAAGCTTGTCGCTCAGCCCACCCGGGTTGGTGGCGCTGATGCGTTCATAACCCTGCAGGCGGTAATGAATATTGAGCAGTTCTTCCATGCGGTCGCTGTGCTCTTCCCATTCGACGGCGCGCAGATTGAACGTCTCATCCGCGATCACCCACAGCGGCCCGAGCGGCGTCGCAATCTTATCTTCGAGTAATCTCAGCATCCTCATTCCTTTAGTTCAGCCTCGGGTATATTCCCGGCCCAATCGGCAGGCCGACAAGATACCATGCCACCAGCATCACCAGCCATACCCCTAAAAAGATAAGCGGGTAGGGTAAAACCAGCGAATAGTAGGTACCCAGTTTGGCCTCGGGTTTATAGCGCTGGAGGAAGCCTAAGAACAGCGGAACAAACGGCGAAACCGGCGCCAGCGGAATAACCGAGGAGTCGGCAATGCGGAACAGGATCTGTGCAAACGCCGGATGGAAACCCAGCATCATAAACATCGGCACGAAGATCGGGGCCAGAATCGACCAGATGGCGGAACCGCTGGCGATAAACATGCACAGCAGAGATGAGAGCAGCGCCAGGCCGACAAATGCCGGTACGCCGCTTAACCCGGCCGCCTCCAGCGCGTCGGTCAGGCCCACGGCCATAAACTTGCCCATGTTGCTCCAGTTAAACATCGCCACAAACTGGGCCAGCGGGAACACCATCACGATAAAGCCCGCCATCTCCTTCATCGGCTCGATCATCAGCTGCGGCAGATCGCCCTGACGGCGGATTTTGCCGGTAGCGATACCGTAGGCGAGCGAAACAACAAAGAAGAAGAGAATAATTAGCGGCACGATGCCCTGAATAAACGGTGACGGCAGGACGGTATGTTTAACCGGATCGCGCAATATGCCGTTTTCCGGCACCACCATCAGCGCCACCAGCGCGATAAAGGCCAGCGAGACCACGCCCGCCACGCGCAGGCCAAAGCGCTGCTCTTTGCTCAGGGTTTCCAGCTTTTCATCGCTACGGCCTTCCCATTTACCCAGGCGCGGCTCGACGATCTTATCGGTAATCAGCCCGCCGACAATCGTCAGGACAATGACCGAGCTTGCCATAAAGTACCAGTTGTCGATCACGCTGACGTGCATGCCCGCATCAATGGTTTTCGCCGCCTCCGTGCTGATGCCCGAGAGCAGCACGTCGGTGGTCACGATCAGCAGGTTGGCCGTAAAGCCACAGCCCACGCCCGCAATCGCCGACAGCAGGCCCGCCACGGGATGACGCCCGACGGCGAGGAAAATCAGCGCCCCCATCGGCGGCATAATCACCAGCGCGGCGTCGGAGGAGATATGGCTGAAGAAGGCGATAAACAGCACCATATAGCTGGCGTAACGTGCGCTGACGTGAGAAGCCATCTTCACCATCAATGCGGGCAACAGGCCCACGCGTTCCGCCAGCCCGGCGCCCAGCACCAGCGCCAGAATGGCGCCCAGCGGGGCGAAACCGCTGAAGTTTTTGATGACGTTGGGTAAAAACCAGTGCAGCCCGTCAACGCTGAGCAGGTTCTTTACCGCCACCAGGCTGCCGTCGGCCGGGCTGCGCACGCTTACGTCAAAAGCGGAGAGCACGGCGGTGGCGACCATCAAAATCACAATCAGATAGATAAACAGCAGGAAAGGGTGCGGCACTTTATTGCCGATCCTTTCAACCCAGCCATAGAGCTTACCGGATGGGGAATGCGAAGGTATGGATGACATACTCATGGGCGTTCCTCGGGAGTGTTGTGTTGTTGTGTTGTGTTTTTTTATTTTAAAGGTGACGGTGTCACGCCCCGTGGGATCGGACACACGTACGGTTTTTCTTGTATTTGTTGTTCAAACTCTTCACGGCATTTTTTCAGCAGCGATGCGTCCTGCAGCAGATTGAGCGCGGTTGCGCCCATCACTTTTCCGGCCAGCAGCATGCCTTTGTGGGCAATAGAGGTTCGCCCCTGAGACACCAGTTGCCAGGTATGCAGCGGCGTGCCGACGGTAAAGCAGGGGCTGAAGCACTGGGCGACCGGCATTTTCCAGCTGACGTCACCCACGTCGGTTGAACCCGCCAGCACGTTGTCGGTGACGGCATAAGGCGCGACTTCATCCACCAGCAGCGTCTCCTGATGACGACGGGCAAAGGCTTTACCCGCGTCGCCGCCCGTTGCGGCAATATTTTTCAGGCTGTTCTGCAGATCGTTGGGCGTCAGGGTGGCGCGGATCTCGCGGGCGAAGGCGCGTTCTTCCTCGGTCCAGAGAGGCGTGCCGTAGTGCTGCAGGGCGCGATACATCGCCGCCTCGAGCGTGCGGTTCGGCAGGTAGCTGGAGCAGGCTTTATCAAAGCGACACTCGACGGTGGTTTCGGTCATCATCGCCGCGCCCTGGGCAATTTTCTCGATGCGCTCGTAGATCTGCTGCGCATCCGCCATCTCCGGGGCGCGGATCAGGTATAGCACTTCGGCCTGCGCCTGCACCACGTTGGGAGAGATCCCGCCGGTGTCGGTGATGGCGTAATGGACGCGCGCTTTCTCAATGATGTGTTCGTTGAGGAAGTTTGTGCCGGTCGTCATCAGCGTCACGGCGTCGAGCGCGCTGCGTCCCAGATGGGGGGAGTTGGCCGCGTGCGCCGCCACGCCGTGAAAACGCCAGGCGGCCTGAATATTCGCCAGCGTGCTGACGTTAAACATCCCGGCGAAGGCTTCCGGGTGCCAGGTGACGGCGGCATCGACGTCATCAAACAGACCTTCGCGCACCATAAAGGTTTTCCCGGAGCCGCCTTCCTCGCCGGGACAGCCGTAAAAACGCACCGTTCCGCTGCCGCCGTGCTGCTCCAGCCAGCTTTTCACCGCCACCGCGCCCGCAAGCGCCGCTGTGCCTAAGAGGTTATGCCCGCAGCCGTGGCCGTTGGCTCCCGGCGTGGCGGATTGCGCCGTTGCGCAGTGCGCCTGCTGGCTTAATCCGGCCAGCGCGTCGTATTCGCCCAGCAGGGCGATGACCGGTTTCCCGCTGCCGAAGCTGGCGATAAAGGCATTTGGAATACCGCCAGCCTCGCGCGTCAGCGTGAAGCCTTCTGCTTCGAGTTCGCTGGCCAGCCGTTCGGCGGACCAGAACTCTTCAAAGCGGGTTTCAGGACGATCCCAGATCGCGTCGGCAATATCGGTTAACGTCCGACATCGCGTGTCGATCGCATCGGCAATAAAAGCGTAGTTCTCCTGCATTACACACCTCGCGTCCACGGGAAATTGAGCGCAGTTCGCGCCAGCGTTTCAATGGCGATGGTCATGACCTGCTCATCGAAGTCGAATTTTTCGTTGTGATGTCCGGCGCTCAAATCCGTGCCAAACACCATATAGGACGCCATGCCGCCGTTCTCCTGCACGCGGGCCATCATCAGCGTGGCGTCCTCGGAGCCTGCTGGCGCCTTCACCTTATCGATGGCGTGAACAATACCGGAAACCCGACTCGCCTGTTCGCGCAGATAATCAACCCAGGCTGGCGTCGGCGCGCTGGACGTCGCGGCACCCATCAGGCGCATCTCGGCGCGCACGCCGTAGAGCGCCGCTGCGCCGGTAATCACCGCCTGCGCGCGCTCAAAGACGTACTGATTAATCGCTTCGCTTTCGCCACGCGTTTCAACCTTTATCAGGGCATTCGCGGGCACCACGTTGCGTCCGCTGCCCGCCTGCATCACCCCGACGTTCACCCGGGAGGCGCCTTCGCTGTGCGGGGCAATGCTGTGCAGGGCGAGGGCAGCCTGCGCGGCGGCGAGCAGGGCGTTACGTCCATCCTCCGGTTTACCGCCCGCGTGTGCGGCAACGCCGGTAAAGCTCACGTCGAACTTGGTGGTGGCCATAAAGTTATCGCTGCCGCAGATCGCCGTACCGGCGGGGACGCCAGTACCAATATGGATAGCCGTGAAATAGTCCACGTCGTCCAGCGCCCCGGCGGCAACCATGGCGCGCGCGCCGCGGGTGCCTTCTTCGGCAGGCTGGAAGATCAGCTTGATGGTGCCGTTCAGCCGGGCTTCATTCTGCTTAAGCACCTGCGCCAGCCCCAGACCAATCGTGGTGTGGCCGTCGTGCGCGCAGGCGTGCATCATTCCCGGATTGCAGGAGGCAAAACCGTCGCGGAACGGGCGATGGCTTTCATCCAGCGCTTCGCTTAAATCAAGGGCGTCCATGTCGACGCGAAACGCCAGGGTTGGGCCCGGGCGGCCGGTATTCAGGGTGGCAACAATGCCGGTAAAACCGCCTTCAAACGGCGCCAGCCATTTCTCAGGCGCGCCTTGCTTGCGCGCCCGGGCAAACTCTTGCTCCAGGGTTGCGGCATCGGGCAACCCCATCCGGCTTTCGGCATCCACCACGTCGCGACCCATCGCCAGTTCGTAACCCAGCGAGTCGAGGATTTCCGCGACTTTCGCGGCGGTACGAAACTCTACCCAGCCGGATTCCGCATAATGGTGAAAATCACGACGCCATGCGCTCAGCTGCGGGGATAACGTCTGGATGTACTGCGCCAGTGTGTCCATATCTGTTCCTGTCATCATTAAAATATGTGAACTGCTTCACGCTGTGATAGTTTTTACTTATCACTAACCGATTTTTCACAGTTTTAACCGTTCAGGAATTACCCTCGCACATCCCTTTCCATTAAAGTAGATGACAGTTTCTTTACTCTGATAAACAACGGTTATCGGTCGGGCTATGACATTCCAGATTAAATTTCATCAAATCCGGGCGTTTGTTGAGGTTGCGCGTCAGGGCAGCATTCGCGGTGCTAGCAGGACGCTGAATCTTTCCCAGCCAGCGCTGACCAAGTCCATTAAAGAGCTGGAGGAGGGCATGGCGGCGCAGCTTTTCGTACGCAGGAGTAAGGGCGTCGCGTTGACCGAATGCGGTGAGGGCTTTTACCAGCGCGCCCGGTTAATTCTGGAAGAGCTGCGAGCGGCGCAGGATGACATCCGCCAGCGGCAGGGTGAGCTGGCCGGGCAGATCAACATCGGAATGGGGGCCAGCGTTTCGCGCAGCCTGATGCCCGCCGTCATTACCCGCTTTCATGCGCAACATCCGCAGGTCAAAGTGCGGATAATGGAAGGACAGCTGGTGTCGATGATCAACGAATTACGGCAGGGAGAGCTGGATTTCACCATCAATACTTATTATCAGGGGCCTTACGACCAGGAATTTACGTTTGAAAAACTCTTCGAAAAGCCGTTTGCGGTATTTTGTCGCGAAGGACATCCGGCAACGGGGGCAACGTCGATTAATGAACTTCTGCATTATAACTGGACAATGCCGACGCCGCGGGGAAGCTATTACAAGCAATTGGAAGAAGTATTTAGCGATCGTTCGCAAATACCGCGAATTGGTGTGGTTTGCGAAACATTTTCTTCCTGTATTAGCCTTGTCGCGCAAAGTGATTTTCTAAGCATATTGCCGCAGGAGCTAGGCTGTGACCCGCTGCTGGCGCACCGCCTGGTTATGCTGCCGGTCGTCGAATCGCTTCCTAAAGCGGCCTATTATTTAATTCAGCGCCGTGATTCACGTCAGACACCCCTGGCGGAATCATTAATTACTCAATTCAGAAGGGAAGCGAGAAAATTAATCGGCTCGTAAAACAGATATTAAAAAAACAGGATCTGCCCGACATCAGACAGACCCTATAGTACACACAGCAGTGCGTCCTTTCGCCAATCCTGGGTATTATTTCCATGGGGCAGGTATATTTAGGTATAACATCTTTTTCGAAAAATGAAAGGCAGGCGAGTGATTGATTTAATGAAATTTTAACATAAATCACGTATTTTACCTTTGCTGAAATTTTAGTTAAGTCTGATTTAAGTTTATTTAATAATTACTATATATATTCATCAGGTTAATAATATTGCCAGGCATCGCCCTGTAACGGTGATTGAGGCCAGTCTCGGGCGCAGGTATAGTACCGTCCTCAGTTGTAGCCGGAGGATATCCATGAACCCTGACGACAAATCCTTTTTTCTTGACGCCATGGAAGATGTCCAGCCCCTGAAGCGCTGCGCGGATATTCACTGGCAGCCCAGCCGCAATACGCGGACGCGCCAGGAGGTGGATAGTGAACAGCTGGATAACTTCCTGACGCTGGATTTTCTTGACATGCTTCCCCTGGAAGAACCGCTGGCGTTCCAGCGCGAAGGGGTACAGCAGGGCGTTATCGATAAGCTGCGCTCGGGTAAATACGCCCGCCAGGCCAGCTTAAACCTCCTGCGTCAGCCCGCCGAACGCTGCCGTCAGATGCTCTATTCTTTTATTCGCCAGGCCGGACGAGACGGGTTACGCAATCTGATTATCATTCACGGGAAAGGGCGCGAGCAGAACTCGCATCCCAATGTGGTGCGCAGCTATCTGGCGCGCTGGTTAACCGAGTTTGAGGAAGTGCAGGCCTTCTGCGTGGCGCTGCCGCATCACGGCGGCAGCGGGGCATGTTATGTTTCACTGCGAAAATCTGATGAAGCAAAACAGGAAAACTGGGAGCGGCACGCCAAGCGCAGCCGCTAGCGGGCGATATCCTCGCCCGCCTGAAACTCAGAAGGTTTCCCAGTTGCTGTCGGTGGCGGCGGTTGTTGTTGCCGGGCGCAACAGCTGGGGCGTCTTCACGCTGGCCGGGCGCGGGGTGACCGCTTTTTCTTTTCCGTTCAGACGGAACGCGGCTACCGCCTGGCGCAGTTGTTCGGACTGATCTTCCAGCGCCGCAGCCGCCGTGGCGGACTCCTGCACCAGCGCGGCGTTTTGCTGCGTCACGCTGTCCATCTGCGAAACGGCCAGGCTCACCTGCTCAATACCGCGGCTCTGCTCGTCAGAGGCAGAGGAAATCTCGCCCATGATATCGGTCACGCGGGTAACGGCGGCGACGATTTCTTTCATGGTGGTGCCCGCCTCGCTGACCTGCTCAGAACCGGTATTCACCCGGCTGACGGAGTTCTCGATAAGCCCTTTGATCTCTTTCGCCGCCTGCGCGCTGCGGCTCGCCAGCGTACGGACTTCACCTGCAACAACCGCAAAACCACGGCCCTGTTCCCCGGCGCGTGCCGCTTCCACCGCGGCGTTAAGCGCCAGAATGTTGGTCTGGAACGCGATGCTGTCAATCACGCCGGTAATATGCGCAATTTGCTGCGAACTGTCGGCGATTTCGTTCATGGTGCGAACCACGTTATCCACGACGTGACCGCCGCGCGCGGCCGTTTCAGAGGCGTTTTTCGCCAGCAGCGTGGCCTGACGGGCGTTATCGGAGTTCTGTTTAACCGTTGCGGTCAGCTCTTCCATGCTGGCGGCAGTCTCTTCCAGCGAGGCGGCCTGCTGCTCGGTGCGGGCGGAAAGATCGTTGCTCCCTGCGGCAATTTCACCTGCGCCGGTGTAGATGGAATCGGTACTTCCACGTACGGCGCTGACGGTGGTCACCAGCGACTGCTGCATCTCATGCAGTCCGGCGGCCAGCTGACCCATCTCGTTGCGGCCAGAGATTGCGATATCCTGCGTCAGGTCGCCCCCTGCAATGGCGCGAATATGGTTCATAATGGAGTGGAGCGGTTTTAACAGCAGGTGTTGTAAACCCTGCCAGATGACCACCAGAACCGCGATAACGGCCAGCAGAATAGCCGCAAGCGTCCACTGCATCTGCGTGAAGCTGCTCTGGTTCTCTTCGGTTGCGGCCTTCAGCAGGGTGTTGTTTTCGGCGCGCCAGCGGTTATAAACCGCTTCCATATCGTCCTGCGCCTGCTGGGCGTCCAGATCGCCATAGGCCTGATAGTTATCGGCGCGCAGATACTCAATCGATAAACGCATGACTTCGTGCATCTGATTCCAGGATTTCTGCATCTCGTCGGTTAATGCCGCCTCCTGGCCCTTAACCTGCGGCAATTTCTGCCACTCTTTGTTATAGGCTTCGGCTTTTGCCAGCGAGTCGCTTGCCGTGCCAAGCAGTTTATTGATCGCCGCAAGGGAAGCCGGGTCACGCTGGTTTTTCAGATAGCGGATCGCCACGCGGGTGACGGTGACGCGCGTTTTCACCAGCGTGTTCACGCTATCGCTCAGGCTTTCCTGCTGGGCATTGAGCACGCCGGAATTCTGGAAGTTATGGCGATCGTTGCTGACGGCAGAGTAGAACAACCCTCCCGTGACAACTTGCAGCAGACAGAATATGGTGAGGGCAAAGATAATACCGGTAATCACGTGCAAATTTTTCAGCATAGCGGTCGTCCGTTAGAAAGGATGCAGAGGTACACCAATACTATCGTCGTATAGAATTTAAACTTTAATTTAACTCGCGCTTAACTAAGGGCTCCGGTGAGGAACCTGTTGTAAATCCGGATCATTTTTATGAGGAAGGTCAACATGAGCAGCATTGATAAAAGCGGGACGTACGCGCTCGGGACGCGGACGGTTAAAAGACTGGGCTACGGTGCGATGCAGCTCGCCGGGCCGGGCGTCTTTGGTCCACCGAAGGATAAGCAAGCCGCGCTGGACGTGCTACGCGAAGCTGTGGCGGCGGGGGTGAACCACATTGATACCAGTGATTTTTACGGCCCTCATGTCACTAACCAGCTGATCCGCGAGGCGCTTCATCCGTACCGGGACGATCTGACGCTCGTCACCAAGATTGGCGCCCGTCGCAACGACAAAGGCGCCTGGCTGCCGGCCTTTTCCGCGCAGGAACTGACGCAGGCGGTGCATGACAACCTGCGCAATCTGCAGCTGGACGTGCTGGACGTGGTGAATCTGCGGATCATGTTCAGCGCACACGGGCCGGCGGAAGGGTCGATTGCTGAACCGCTCTCCACCCTGGCAGAATTACAGCGGCAGGGGCTGGTGCGTCATATTGGCCTGAGCAACGTCACGGCTACCCAGGTTGCGGAAGCCCAGAAGATGGTCCCGGTGGTGTGCGTACAGAACATGTACAACATTGTGAACCGGGGAGATGATGCGCTGGTTGATCTGCTGGCGCAGCAGGGGATTGCGTATGTGCCGTTCTTCCCACTGGGAGGCTTTACGCCACTGCAATCTTCCGGGCTGAAGGCCGTCGCGGATTCACTGGGCGCAACGCCAATGCAGGTAGCGCTGGCATGGCTGCTGCAGCGTTCCCCGAATATTCTGCTGATCCCGGGGACCTCTTCCGTGGCGCATCTGCGGCAAAACCTCGCGGCGGGGGAACTGCAGCTGCCGCCTGACGCGCTGGAAACATTGAATACGCTGATGGACTGATCGTCACAGGCGCAAAGCCCGACATGCGCTTCCGGGCTTTGCGCGTTTTAAATCTTCTGACACTTCAACGCGTTTGGGTTCGCTTCCGGAAATGGCCTTGATCCCTGGCTATAATCCGTAATACTGTATTTATATACAGTATCTGGCGAGAAAGGCATTATGGACACTCTCTTTTCTTATCACCCAAACCAATCTATTGAATTACCGTTGTTTGCAGAGCGTGTAGCCTGTGGTTTCCCCAGCCCGGCGCAGGATTATGTGGAGGATCGTCTCGATCTTAACCGGCTGGCAGTGAGACACCCCAGTGCGACCTATTTTATCAAGGTGAGTGGAGACTCCATGATTGGCGCGGGGATCGGCGACGGCGATCTGCTGGTGGTTGACCGCTCGTTAAATGCCGAACATGGGGACATCGTTGTGGCGTCGGTCGCCGGTGAGTTTACGGTGAAGGAGCTACAGACGCGCCCGGTTCTGAGGCTATTGCCACATAACGCCCGGTATCAGCCGATTACCTTTCAGTCCGAAGAGGAGCTGCAAATCTTCGGTGTCGTCACCCACACGCTTAAAACGCATAAACATGTTCGCGCTGGTTGATGTGAACAGCTTCTATGCCTCCTGCGAGAAGGTATTTCGCCCCGATCTTGAGGGGAAGCCCATCGTGGTGGTGTCCAACAACGACGGCTGCATTATTTCACTGTCGCGGGAGGCAAAGCAGTTCGGCATAAAAATGGGTGAGCCCTATTTTAAATTCAAAGAGAAGCTATACCCGTCGCGGGTTTACGTCTTTAGCTCGAACTATGCGCTGTATGCCGATCTCAGCAGTCGGGTGATGCAGACGCTGACCGATCTCGCTCCGGCCATAGAAATTTACTCGATTGACGAGGCGTTCGTGAACGTTTCAGGGATCGGTAACTGCCTTGCACTGGAAACGTTCGGACACCAGATGCGCACGCAGGTCTTAAAAAATACGGGCTTAACCGTTGGCGTCGGCATTGCCCCGACAAAAACGCTGGCAAAGCTGGCCAACTATGCGGCGAAACGGTGGGCCAGTACCGGCGGCGTGGTCGAACTGTCGGGCCGCGAGCGGCAGCGTAAACTGCTGGCAAAGGTTCCGGTAGAGGAGGTATGGGGCGTAGGGCGGCGCATCACGAAAAAACTGAACGCGATGGGGATTACCACGGCGCTGGAGCTGGCGGAGGCCTCCTCGTGGGTCATTCGCAAACATTTTAACGTGGTGCTGGAGCGTACGGCGCGCGAGCTTCGCGGTGAGCCCTGTCTTGACCTGGAAGAGTACACCCCCACGAAGCAGCAAATCATCTGTAGCCGTTCGTTTGGACACCGTATTACGCAATATGAAGAGATGCACCAGGCGATTTGTGCCTATGCGGAACGCGCCGCAGAGAAACTGCGCGGCGAGCATCAATACTGTCGTTTTATCAGCGTGTTTGTGCGCACCAGCCCGCATGCTGACAACGAAATTTATTACGGCAATCAGGCTTCCGTCACCCTGATGACGCCCACCAATGACTCGCGGGATATCATCCGCGCCGCCACGGAGGCGCTGGGGCGGATATGGCTCGACGGGTATCGCTATATGAAGGCCGGAGTCATGCTGGCGGACTTTTTCAGCAGCGGCGTCGCCCAGCTTAACCTGTTTGACGATAATCGCCTGCGCGCCAACAGCGCGGCGCTGATGGAGATGATCGACAGCGTAAATCACTCCGGCAAAGGGAAAATATGGTTTGCCGGGCAGGGAATTGAGAAATCCTGGGCGATGAAGCGTGAGATGCTGTCCCCGGCCTATACGACGCGGTACGCGGATTTACCGGTGGCGAAGTAGAGGATGGCTGCGTTATTTCTTTTGCGCCAACCAGGTTGCCGCAGCCGTCAGTACGCCGATCCACGGCATTTGGCCCGCTCCGGCCAGAAAGTTATGGCGATCGATCTCATTATTTTTGCGGATATCCGCAAGGCGGGTCAGCGCCTCTTTTTCATCCGCAGCGCCGATCTCCTCAAACTGTTTATCAAACCCCTGAGCGATGAGCTGAGCAGCCGCATCGGTGTTTGCGCTCTCAATCGCAATGAGGTTCGGGCCTTTTTGGAAAAAACGGTAATCCGGCATAAGTGCTCCAGAAAGAGGGTATACGGTAAAAACACTCTATTCTTTGCGGTTAAAAAATGCACGTGATTTACGGCGAAAACAATCAGTTTTTCTTTATTATTTCAGGCAGTAACTGCTCAATCACGCTGACGACCTTTCTGACGCGTTGCGGTATAAAGCGGGCATCTGGATAGACGGCGTAGAGAAAGCGATCGGGTAACCGCCAGTCGGGCAGCACCGGTACCAGCGTGCCGGTTTGCAGCGCGCGTGTCACGAGCGGCTGCTGCATGCCGCCGATACCAATGCCGGACTCCAGCGCCTGTAGCAGCGCCTCACTGGTGTTGGCACGGAAAACGGTATTCACGTTGACCTCGACCGTCTCCTCGTCAGACATCAGGCGCAGGGGAGCACCCAGCGGAATGCCGCTGAACCGCACGTGTGGCAGCGTCGCCAGCTCGCTGACGGCGCGTACCGCCTGAAAGCCGGGGGCGGCAAACAGCTTGGTTTCAATACGCCCCAGCACGCGAGCCGCGTGCGCCTGCGGAGGCTCGCTGCTCAGCCGTATCGCGACATCCACGCCCTCCGTCACCAGATCGGCAAGGCGGTCATCCAGGGAAAGCATCAGCTGCAGTTCGGGATGCAGACGCTGCAGCGCCAGCAGATGCGGCAAAAAAATCTGCCCCAGGCCGCTCGGCAACTGGACATGGACGCGTCCCTGAACGCTATGATCGACAGGATGTAAACGCCTCTCCGCTTCCCCTATGGCGTCCAGCACAAGCTGCATATCACGCCGGTAACGTTCACCCTGTTCGGTCAGCTTCATCGTACGCGTCGTACGGTGCAGGAGTACCACACCCAGCGATTCCTCAAGCGCCGCGATCTGTTGACTGACGGCGGACTGCTTAATACCGGTCTGACGGGCAGCCGCTGAAAACGAGCCCGCTTCAGCGACGCGCAGAAAGGTAGAAATGGCATTGAGCTTATTATTCATTTAATGATTCTGCTTATAAGTGCCATCAGTTTCAGGGGATATCTCCAGAAAAAATAATATATCACACTGCGTCTGTCACCCTTTCCGGAGAAACACCATGAATAATAGGCAACAACACAACGTCGCCCTGGTCGCGGGCGCCAGCGGCATTGTCGGCAGACAGATGGTCAACACGCTCCTGCACCATCAGTGGCAGGTGATTGGCCTTAGCCGCCATGCCGGGTCGCATCCTGACGGCATTCCGATGGTCAAGATCGATTTACTGGATGAAAAGGACAGCGCCCGGGCGCTGCGATCCCTGGACGGTGTCACCCATCTCTTTTACAGCGCCTGGGCGAACGCGCTGAACTGGGAAGACATGGTTGAGCCGAACGTCACCATGCTGCGTAACCTGGTCAGCACCCTCGAAACAGCGGCACCGCTGCAGACGGTAAGCCTGATGCAGGGCTACAAAGTCTACGGTGTGCATCTGGGGCCGTTTAAAACGCCGGCGCGCGAAAGCGATCCCGGCGTACCGGGTGCCGAATTTAACGCCGCGCAGCTCGCGTGGCTCAGCCAGTTTCAGCGGGGGAAAGGCTGGCACTGGAATGCCATCAGGCCGGGTGTGGTGGGGAGCGCGGTGCCGGGCAATGCCATGAACCTTGCGCTGAGCATCGCTCTGTACGCCTCCCTGTGCAAGGCGCTGGGGTTACCGCTGCGTTTTCCCGGTTCAGAACAGACCTGGCACAGCATCGTTGACCATACCGACGCCGGGCTGCTGGCCGAGGCCACATTGTGGGCCGCCGCGTCACCTGCGGCACAGAATCAGGCCTTCAACGTAAACAATGGCGATATATGGCGCTGGAGCGAGCTCTGGCCGCGCATCGCACGCTGGTTTGACCTGGACTCTGCACCGCCGGTGAGGCTGTCATTTCATCAGCTGTTTACGGACTATCGCGGCGTATGGCGCGAGCTTGCCGGAGAGCGGCTGGTGGAAGCGGATATTCTGCAGCTGAGCGACGGGCGGTTTGCCGATTTTGTCTTTAGCTGGAACTACGACATGTTTGGTGACGGGAGCAAGCTGCGCAGGGCGGGCTTTACGCAAATGCAGGCGACGGATGAGATGTTTTTCCACCTGTTCGCGCAGCTGAGAGCCGCGCGGATTATTCCCTGACCGTAAGGGTTGTTGTCATCAACGATCGGCGCGTTATACTCACGCGTTAAAATGAATGTATTGTGGGGCAGGGATATGCACGAAAGTCTAAAATTGATATCAGTCGCTCTGCCCCTCATTGCGCTTCTCATTCTGTTAAGCTTTTTGGTCAGACGCATTCGCCAGGCAAAACGTATCATTTCAGAACGTAACGGGATGAAAAAGATATCTGCCAACCCCTCAATATTTGGCGGGAATGCAGGTAAAACCTGGTTTTATGATGACCAGTTTTTATATGAAGTTAAAAACAACGCCACCCGTAAAATTGCGCTGGCTAACATCATTAAAATCAGACCGGGGAATACAGAGATAAACAGCAGACGGGTCTGGATTGTTATTTACCGTGATGGTGTTAGTGAAAAGCAGGTGCAGTTTTATAACAATCTCACCCTATGGAATCATAACTTCACGGCTTTTCTGGCGGCGATAAAAAGTGCCAATCCTGACGCTGTCATTAAAGAACGCTCATTCCTCAATCTATGAAAAAGGACCGCAGACGCTTTGCGGACGCCGCACGCGGGCAGCGTCCATAGCATCAGGGTTAAGAGCTTACTCAACCGTTAACGCATCGACAACCTCGGCCACGCTTTTCACGCTGCGGATATTCCCGATCCCCGTGCCGAGCGCGATATAACCTTCATCGGTATTATTTTCCAGCATGCCCAGGCGCAGGCCTCGTAATCCTCCCATCGCCTTGCCCAGCGCTTCGTTGCTTGCGCCTGCTATATCCATCGCCGCCAGTTTTTCCGCCAGCCTGCCGGGAAGAGAACGATAGTAGTGGGGAACGGTACGGAAAAGCAGCAGGTCCAGGCCGTTGGCGGCAACAATTTTCTCTTTGACCTCCTGCGGCACGCGGCTTTCTTCGGTGCTGATAAAGACCGAACCGGCAAACACGCCTTCCGCACCTAACGCATGCGCCGCTCTGGCGGTGCGATTATCGGTAATACCGCCCGCCGCCATCACCGGAACATGCTTCACGGCGTCGGCAATCAGCGGCACGATGGAAAAGGTGCCCAGCGCCGTTGCGGGTAGCGTCCCGCCCTCGTCAAAACCGGTGGCGACGATAATGTCTGCCCCCAGATCTTCTGCGAGACGTGTGTTCTCCGGCGTTGGGTTGATGTCGCGGTAGATAATGGCGATACCCGCCTCTTTTAACTCATTGAACAGCGCGGGAATAATGCTGCCTTCCCCGTAGCCCGTATACACAACGACCCTGACGCCTTCCTCTTTTACCACCTTAAGAATTGGCCCGGTCCAGACGTCATTAACGGCGGTGGGGATCAGGTTCACGCCGAAGGGTTTTTCGGTCAGCCGTTTGGTTTTCCGAATTTCCTCCCGCATTTTTTCGGCGGTCGCTTCCGGGGTGGAGACCGCGGTATCGGCGGTTAACCCTGCGTTGGGGCCCAGCACGCCGAGTCCTCCGGCATTGCTGACCGCGGCAACTAAGCGGGCATCGGTAAGCCAGGATAACGGTCCCTGAATAACAGGCTTTTCGATACCCAGGATCTGACAGATACGGTTATTTTTCATAGCAGACTCTCCCTTACGTTTGAATGGGGGAGAGTGTATGGTGCAATATTGTTAGGAAAAATAGCCTAAAAGATTCATCACTGTTATAAAATCAATAACAATATCCCGTTCGCGGTTTGAAATCCTTTATGCAAATAAACCTCTTTGAATCTATTCGAATTTTTATTGAAATTGTCGAGTCAGGCAGTCTTACCCAGGCTGCGGAGAATCTGCAGATCCATCGTCCGGCAGTCACCAAAGCGCTGCAGCTTCTGGAGCAACACAGCGGCACGCGGCTCCTGCAGCGCACAACGCGTCGGATTAGCCTGACGCCGGATGGGGAAGCGTTTTATCGCCGCAGCAAACCTCTGCTGGCACAGGCAGACGAATTACTGGAGGCGTTTGGTACGGACCGGGCAATACACGGTCAGCTGCGCGTGGATATGCCGGTCTCTTTTGCGACGCTGCGGGTGATACCCAATCTGCCTGATTTTTATCGTCAGCATCCTGAGATAGACATCATTCTGAGCAGCTCTGACCGCCGTCGGGATATGCTGCGGGATGGCCTGGACTGCGTGCTGCGGGTGGGCGAACTGGACGACGGCGACTATATCGCACGTAAAATCGGGGACATCAAAATCACGACCTGCGCCAGCCCGGCCTGGCTGGCAAAACACGGTACGCCAGAAACGCCGGATGATTTACGCAAGCATCAGGCCATCAACTGGATTAATACCAGAAGCAGACATATTCAGCCGTGGACGTTTACCACGCCAGAAGGCGTCGCGGAGATGACGTTGCCCGGTAAGCTCGTGGTGGATAACTCCGAGGCCTACATCGCGGCAGGCCTGGCCGGGCTCGGGGTAATGCAGGGGATGAATCTCTTTCTCCAGCCTTACATTAACCGCGGCCTGCTGGTTGAGGTCTTGCCAGCCTATCGCTCGCCGGACCGCAAGCTGTCACTGCTCTACCCACACCGTCATCTCTCCCGTAAGGTGCGGGTCTTTACCGAATGGCTGGAGAGTCTGGTGTGAAGACGGCCAGTTCATGGCATAAAGCCCCAATCTGCCCTACGGCATTGAGCAGTCGGGGCGTTGGTTCGTTTGCGCAGTTTAGCCGCAGAAAGTGCGTAAGTTCTGCGCCAGGAGAAAACAGGGGACCGGGGCTGACGCCAATTCCCAGCGCCAGCGCGCGACGATGCACCTCCAGCGCGTTGACCTGCTGAGGCAGTTCTACCCACAGCAGGAAACCGGCAGCGGGCACGTTAACGCGCGTACCGGGCGGAAAGCTCGCCTTGACCTGCGCCACGACGGCGCGAACGCCCTCTGCGATCCGGCGCTTCAGCCGCTTCAGATGGCGATCGTAGTCGCCGTTCGCCAGAACGTCGCTCGTCGCAGCTTCCAGCAGCGGCGCACCTGCCCAGTCTCCGGCCATGCGGGCCTGCAAGATATGCGTGTAATAGCGTCCGGCGGCGATCCAACCGATTCGCCACCCCGGCGCAAGCGTTTTAGACAGGGAGCTGCAGTAAATCACATTCCCGTTCTGGTCGAAGGCTTTGCAGGCCGGAGGGCGTTGCCCCTCGCCGACCAGGTCACCGTAAACATCGTCCTCAATCAGAGGAATCCCGGCCTCTTCAAGCAGGGCAACCAGTTCCTGCTTACGCGCGACGGGCATGCTGGCACCCAACGGGTTTTGCACGGTGGGTGAGGCCAGGACGGCAGCGGGGCGATGGCAGCGAATGGCGTCCGCCAGCGGTTCCAGCAGCAGGCCTTCCACAGGGTCGGTGGGGATCGCCAGGGCCTTCAGGCCTAAATCCTCCAGCAGCAGGAGCGTGCCGAAGTAGGCGGGCTGCTCAATCGCCACCACATCACCCGGCTGACAAACGGCACGCAGGGCCAGGCGCAGCGCCTGCGTCGCGCCTGCGGTGATAATAAGATCGTCCGCGCCGAAACGGGCTCCCCACTGTGCAGAACGCGCGGCAATCTTACTTCGCAAATCCCGCCTTCCCGGAGGCAGGCTGTAGCTCTGCCCATGCGCGTCCAGACGACGCCCCGCGGAGTGCAGCGCCCGCTGCAGCGCATCTCCTGGCAGCCACGCGGGATCGGGCAGGGCAGCACCCAGCGGGATCAGCCGGGCTTCTGCACTGCTGAACAGCGACCGGGCCACGGCGGACAGGGTGACGGGGACCGGGCCTGCCGGGGAACGCGCGGGCTCCGCACGCGGTGGCAGGCTGGTCTGGCGGATGTAATAACCCGAACGCGGGCGCGCAACGATCAGCCCTTCAGCCTCAAGGCAGCGAAGGGCCTCCAGCGCCGTCGGGAGGCTAACGCGCTCGCGCTCGGCGAGTTTACGCGCGGAGATCATCCTGTCACCGGCGCGCAGCGCGCCAGACGTAATGGTAAGACGCAGCATATCCGCAATTCGGCGATAGTGAGGAGAGGAGTGGGACGGGGCAGACATGGGTATCTGTTCAGGCTAATTTTCGATAAAACTGACTATACAGCCAATGATGCGCGCCATCTATAGTGTCCGCCATGTTCAGGACAAGGAGGCACTATGCACAGCGATAATTTCAATATTTCCACCTATTTCAAACGCATAAACTACACCGGACCGGCGGCTGCCGATACGGCCACCCTGCATGCGCTGATGCGCCATCAGCTCTTTTCCGTCCCCTTTGAGAATCTGGACGTGCAGGCGGGCAAAGTTGTCTCGCTGGAGCCAGACGAGATTGCCGATAAGGTGTTAACGCAGGGGCGCGGCGGCTACTGCTATGAGGTAAACGGGCTTTTTGCCATGGCGCTGGCGGCGTTAGGGATACCTTACCGCTTCGTGGCGGCGCGTCCGATGTTCTACCCTGCGCGGCGGCCGAAAACCCATATGGCGCTCATCGCTGAGGTAGATAGCCGACTGTGGCTTTGCGACCTCGGGTTTGGCAGCTACGGCATTCGTGCGCCGATGGCGCTGGACACGCTTGACGTAGATATCCCCCAGGATTTCGACACGTTTCGCCTGAGCCGCAGCGCGGAGGGTGAGTATTTGCTCGAGGCGAAGGTGGAAGGCGAATGGGCCCGGCAATACGGCTTCGATCTCACGCCTCAGGAGTGGATTGATTTCGTTCCGGCCAACTACCTGAACTCTACGCACCCGGATGCGATCTTTGTGCAGAAGCGGGTGGTGGTGCAGCACAGCCCGGAGGGCCGCCAGATTTTACTGGGCGATATGCTGAAAACCATCACCGCAAACGGCACTGAGACGCGGAAACTGGCGGAGGATGAAATTCGGCATGTCCTGAAGAACAGTTTTGCGCTGAAAGTCGCGTAAAACAGAAGGGGGCCTGTGCCCCCTGAAATGCAGGTATGGGTAGCGAAGGTTACTTCTTCTTATTCATCATCGCTTTTAAATCGGCAAACGGGTTAAACGTGGCGACGCCCACGTCTTTTTGCGCGTCTTCCCCGGCGACTACGGTGGTGCCGTACTGATCCGCTTCGGTGTATTTCGAATGCTCGTGATCGTGGCAAAACAGGCACAACAGCTCCCAGTTGCTGCCATCTTCCGGATTGTTGGTATGGTCGTGATCGATATGGTGAACCGTGAGTTCACGCAGATTGGAATAGACAAACTCGCGCGAGCAGCGTCCGCACACCCAGGGATAGATTTTTAATGCTTTTTCGCGATAGCCGCTTTCCAGCCGCGCGTAGTTTTTAGGGATCAGAGCCATTGCCGGTTTTACCTGCCATGAAAAAAGTGGGGGATATTATATCCCATTATGGGGCGGAATGACGAACCACGCTATTCTGTCAATTTATTTGATGCTTTCCGTTAAATAAACGGCATTTATTCTTACCGGGTAATGCGTAAAGTGGACAGAACGCAATGCATTATCAGGACACATGGTTATGAAAAAGATCGGGTTTTTATCCTTTGGTCACTGGACGCCTTCACCGCAGTCCGGCACGCGCTCGGCGGCCGATACGCTGCTGCAGTCCATCGATTTAGCCGTGGCGGCTGAAGAGCTGGGGGCAGACGGCGCCTATTTCCGCGTGCATCACTTCGCGCGACAGCTTAGCTCGCCGTTCCCACTGCTGGCCGCCATTGGCGCAAAAACGAAGACCATCGAAATCGGCACCGGCGTAATCGATATGCGCTATGAGAATCCGATGTACATGGCTGAAGATGCGGGTGCGGCGGACCTGATTTCCGGCGGTCGCCTGCAGTTGGGCATCAGCCGTGGCTCCCCGGAGCAGGTTATTGATGGCTGGCGTCATTTCGGCTATGTCCCGCAGGAAGGGGAAAACGAATCGGATATGGCGCGTCGTCATACCGAGGTGCTGCTTGAGGTGCTGCGTGGGGAAGGGTTTGCCAAACCGAACCCGCAGCCAATGTTCCCGAATCCGCCGGGGCTGCTGCGCCTGGAGCCTTATTCAGAAGAGCTGCGCGAGCGTATCTGGTGGGGTGCCGGTTCCAATGCGACGGCCGTGTGGGCAGCAAAACTGGGCATGAACCTGCAAAGTTCAACCCTGAAGGACGATGAAACCGGTGAGCCGTTCCATATTCAGCAGGCAAAACAGATCCGCGCGTACCGTCAGGCCTGGAAAGAGGCTGGGCATACGCGCGAGCCGCGCGTGTCGGTTAGCCGCAGTATTTTTGCGCTGATGGACGACCGTGACCGGATGTATTTCGGTGCCAGCCGTAACGACAGCGATAGCGTGGGGTATCTTGACGAGAAAACGCGCGCCATCTTCGGGCGCAGCTATGCCGCGGAGCCGGACAAGCTGGTTGAACAGCTGAAAAAGGACGAGGCGATTGCCGAGGCGGATACGCTCTTACTGACCGTACCGAACCAGCTGGGCGTGGATTATAATGCGCACGTGATTGAGTCTATTCTCAAACATGTCGCACCGGCAATGGGCTGGCGCGAGTAGTTCCGCTATCAGCCTTGAGATCGTAATGGAAAATCTGGCCCTCTGGTATCGCCGTTTTGGCGAGCCAGAATCTGTTCTGCAACCTGAAATCGCGCCGCCGGGCGCGCTTGCGCCGGGCCAGCTCCGCGTGCGGATGCTGTATTCCCCGGTCAACGCGTCCGATCTTATTCCCATCACCGGCGCCTATCGCCACAGAACCCCGTTACCGTCGGTAGCGGGGTATGAAGGTGTCGGGGTTGTCACCGAGGCGCCCGCCTCGTTTAAGCATCTGGTGGGCAAGCGCGTCCTGCCGCTGCGCGGTCAGGGCACCTGGCAGCGCTATGTGGATTGCCCGGCAGAGTATGCGATATCCGTTCCGGACGCTGTCGACGCACATCTGGCCGCGCGGGCCTATATCAACCCGCTGGCGGCGCAGATGATGCTGACCCGCTACCCGCCTCGTGGAAAGCGGGTCTTGCTCACGGCTGCCGGATCGGACTGCGCCATTCTGCTGGGGCAGTGGGCGCGTCAGGCGGGGGCGGAAGCGGTGTACGGAATTCACCGTTCTGCCGTGCATGCTGAACGGCTGGAGGCGATGGGCATCACGCCTGTCGCGCAGCATGACGCAAACAGAATCGGCACCGTCGCCGCCCGTAGCGATATCGTCTACGATGCCACCGGCGGGCCGCTTGCGGAAGCGATCCTCAGCGTCATGCCCGAGCAGGGCATGTTTGTCTGCTACGGGCTGCTGTCCGGGCAAACCTTCACACAGCGGCGGCCCGTGCCGCGCGTGGCGTGGTTCCATATCCGAAACGGTCTGGATGCGCTCGGCGCTGAGGCGTGGCGCGCGGAGTTCGATCGCATCTGGCTGACGTTGCCCGACAGTGAGTACAGCGATGTTAAGGTGTACCCGCTGGCGGATTGGCAGAAGGCGCTCAGCGCTTATCGTGAAGGAGGAAGGACCCGCAAGCCCCTCCTGTCGATGGCGGAATGACGGCTATTTATGGCTCATATCGCTCAGCAGCACGGCGATGCTTTGCCCGCCCGCCGTCTGCTCCAGGCTAATCTTGACGATGATGGTGAGCGGGACGGAGAGCAGCATCCCAACCGGCCCGAGCAGCCAGCCCCAGAATATCAGGGACAAAAAGACCACCAGCGTGGAGAGTCCCAGCCCTCGACCCATCATGCGTGGCTCAAGAATGTTACCGAACACCAGATTGATGACCAGGTATCCGGCCAGCAGGATCAGCGCGTCATAAAGCCCGCTGAAAACCAGCACCTGAAGAATAGGGGGGATCGCCGCCAGCACGGAGCCGATGTTGGGAATGTAGTTAAGCGCAAACGCCAGTAACCCCCAGACAAACGCAAAGCGAACGTCCAGCGCCAGAAGCATCACCCAGACGACAACGCCCGTCACCAGGCTAATGGCGGTTTTCAGCACCAGATAGCGGGAGACGCTGTCCAGCGCGCGCTGAATCGCCCCCATTCCTTCAACCGGACGGACCATTATCTGCTGCAGCTTTGCAGGAAGCTGCGGCACCTCCAGCAGCATAAACACCACCGTTAAGAACAGCAGGAAAATGGAGGTCATGGCATTGGAAAGCTGCGCCAGCAGGCTGGTGACGATCGTCATCGCCGCGTTGGGGTCGATATATTTCAGCAGTTCTTCAACCGAGACTTCGATACCCGCACGCTGCAGCCAGGGCTCCAGCTGCAGCAGCGGTATTGCCAGCGAAGAGCGGTATTTCGGCAGCGTTCGCGCCAGTTCATTGAGCGAGGTACCCAGATAAGCCACCAGCAGTACCATCGCCACGATAATGATGCTGATAAGCAGCGTGATGGCCAGCACGCGCGGAATGCGTAGCCGCGTCATGCGCTGTACCAGCGGGTTGAGGATCACCGCAATAAACAGGGCCAGAATAAAGGGCACAATAATGTCGGCGGCGAAGCGCACGCCCGTCAGTATGATCACCAGCATGCCCAGCATGATGACAATTTTTAACCCGTTCAGGGTAATGATGGGTTTAGCCATGGTGACTCCGAAATTTTCTTTATATTTATAATAAAGGTGAAAGGCATTGCAATAAACTAACCAAAATCAAACGGGATGGGTAAAGAATTGCAAAGACTTTGAGTAAAATCCTGGCTTATGGTACAAATTTGGTGTGTTTAACTACCGAGGACAATTTTCATCCGCAAAGACGAGAAGCAACAACGCGGATAATTGTAATTTTATGGACAATATGTTCAGGACGTACTCTTCAAACAATACTGCTGTATACTCCACCTCTTTCTGCCTGCTTTCTGGTGAGCAACACTGGCGCACCGCACTATAGTCATTTCTTCTGCCTGAGCTGGCGCTAAGCGCTTAGCTGTCTGATTTCAATTCGTATTTTTTGGTTTGCTGCACGCAGCGGGCCACGATGGATTATATTCTCAAGCAGGAGAAAAACATGTTTTACTGGATCCTATTAGCGCTGGCTATCGTCGCTGAAATTACCGGCACGCTGTCTATGAAATGGGCAAGCGTCAGCGATGGCAACACCGGTTTTATTTTGATGCTGGTAATGATTTCGCTTTCTTATATTTTCCTCTCGTTTGCGGTGAAAAAAATTGCGCTGGGCGTCGCGTATGCACTGTGGGAAGGGATCGGTATTTTGTTGATCACGCTGTTCAGCGTGCTGATATTTGACGAAACATTAACAACAATGAAGGTCGCCGGGTTAACGACGCTGGTCGCGGGTATTGTGCTGATTAAATCGGGCACCCGTAAACCTGCCAAACAGCAGAAGGAGCAGAACCATGCAACAGTTTGAGTGGGTTCATGCTGCCTGGCTGGGGTTCGCCATCGTGCTGGAAATTCTGGCGAACGTCCTGCTGAAATTCTCCGATGGTTTTCGCCGTAAACTCTACGGCCTGATGTCGATTGCCGCGGTTCTGGGGGCGTTCAGCGCGCTGTCCCAGGCGGTAAAAGGGATCGATCTTTCGGTGGCCTATGCGCTGTGGGGCGGTTTTGGTATCGCCGCCACGCTGGCCGCAGGCTGGGTGCTCTTCGGTCAGCGTTTAAATAACAAGGGCTGGATGGGACTCATCCTGCTGCTTGCAGGTATGATTATGATAAAACTTGCCTGACGTTCATAAAGCCATCCTTTACAGGCAGCGAAATTCGCTGCCTGTATTACGCTTAGAAAAGCAAAACCTTAAAGAGGATGGCTGATGTATCGCACATTAAGCTGGCGCAATATTCCCACCGCGAGAACGTTGTTTGCCATGGTCTTTATGGCGGGCATCGGCTTAATCATCTCCGTCGTCGCACTCCTCTATCTTTCCCTGCATCTTATCAGCACCAAAACCAATGAAATTGATGAACACCGCACGGCGCTTTCCGTACAGGGTGCCATTCAGACATCGGTTAACCGCGTCTCCTCGCTGGTGCTGGATAACGCCGTCTGGGACGATGCGGTGCGGGAGGCCTACCGTCCCACGCTCGATACCGACTGGCTGTATAACACCTGGGGCGCCGGCTTTAAAATCAACAACCTCTATGATGGCACCTTCGTGCTTGATGAGCATTTCAATGTCATCTGGGGATCGTATCAAAGTCAGCCATTTCAGGAGACGAATCTCGATTTTTTCGGTAAGGGGCTGAAAGCCCTTATTGCTCAGCACGCGCGCGCCCTATCAGGCGATAAAAATATCTATGCCGGGATCAGCAAAACGCGAAGCGGCGTCGCCTTTGTGGGTATTGGGCTGATTCGCCCGATGGTCGGAAGATTAAAGGTTACCGACGGAACGCGCCGCTATCTGGTGATCACCCGTCATCTGAACGCCAGGATCTTGTCCGAACTGGGGGCGACCTTTCAGATCGATAACCTTCACTTTACGCCGGAAAAAATTAACGAACTGAGTATGCCGCTGCGCAGTTCGGCAGGGGAGCTGCTGGGCTATCTTAACTGGCAGGCACGGCTTCCTGGGGCGCAGGCCGCCCGGGCGGCATCCTCTGATATCACGCAGATTGTTGTGCTGGCATCGGCCCTGATCCTGCTCTTTATTCTGGTGAGCAGCGTGGGGCTGTACAAGCTTGCGCGAGGAGAAAGCCAGGCGCGTCTGGTGGCGAGAACGGACTGGCTAAGCCATCTGCCGAACCGACGAGCGCTCATCGAAGCGCTGGATCGGGTGAGTTTGCGCGGGGATATCGACGTCAAAAGCGTGGTGTTTATCGATCTGGATGGTTTTAAAGACGTGAATGACATCTACGGCCACAGCGTCGGAGACGATCTCATCGTGGCGATTGCGAAAACGCTGAGTGAACGCGTGCCGCCGGGGGGAATGCTGGCGCGTATGGGCGGGGATGAGTTTGCCATGACCATCGGCGGTGATGATGCAGAGGCGCAGGCCACCGCCTTTGCCGTTTCGGTGCTGGATTTTCTCACCACCCCGATTCAGCTGGGGGAACGCACGATCCATATCGGGGCCAGTATCGGTATCGCCAGCGGAACTCTGATTGAATGCACCAGCTCCGAGCTGTTTCGCCGCGCCGATATTGCCATGTACCATGCCAAAATGAGCGGGAAAGGGCGTATCACCCACTACGACGCGGAGCTGAACAACGTCCGGGAACGCAAGCTGGCGATTGAAAATCAGATTCGTGACGGTCTGGAACGCGATGAGTTTGATGTCTGGTATCAGCCGATTATTGACGCCCACAGCCAGACAATGATCAGCGTCGAGGCGCTGGTCCGCTGGCCGCGTCGCCCTGACGGGCCGCTTGGGCCGGATATTTTTATCACCATCGCGGAGACCAGCGGTCTGATTTACAAGCTGGGCCAGTTTGTGTTGCAGCGGGCCTGCCAGGATCTGCAGCCGTACGGCGACTTAAAGCTCTCCGTTAATATCTCCCCCGCGCAGTTTCGCGATCCCGCCTTCGAAGACAAAGTGGCCAGCGTGCTGGAGACCACCCGTTTCCCGGCCCAACGACTGCAGCTTGAGGTCACGGAGTCCTATGTGCTGGAAAACCCGGAGCGTGCCCGCATGGCGATAGCCAATCTTAAAGCGTTGGGCACCGCGGTGGCGCTGGATGATTTTGGGACCGGCTATTCCAGCATTGGCTATTTGCGGCGTTTTAACTTCGACACCATCAAGATCGATAAATCCCTGGCCGGGCTGGTGGACCACGATGAACAGGCGGCCGCGCTGGTGAGCGGCACGGTGCGGATCGCCAATGCGCTGGGCATGGCTGTGGTGGCAGAAGGGGTGGAAACTGAGAAGCAAATGAAACTGCTGCGGCTGGCTGGCTGCGATCAACTGCAGGGTTTTTGGTTCAGCCAGCCGATGCCGATTGGGTCAATAAGAGCGTTACGAAAGGTCAGACGCTGCTGATTTACTGCTGCGCCAGCGCTTCCAGCTTGTCGCGAAAACCGGTCACGGACAAGGCCCGGTTATCTGCACGCCAGCGGTCTTTCGCTGCCGGTGCAGAGCTCTGGACACCAATCAACTGCCAGCCGTTATCTGTTTTCAGCATCAGCGGTGAGCCACTGTCACCCGGCAACGTATCGCACTGGTGCGAGAGTACGCTGGTTTGCGCCCAGCCCGTCACAATACAGTCGGAGTGCGTATAAAGCGTATCCAGATGATCGACAGGGTAGCCTGACTGCGTCACCTTTCGGTCGGCGGCCTTTAGCGCGGCGGTGAGTGCGTCTTTATCGCCGTCAAATAGCGGAAGCGGCGTAATGCCGGAAGGCGGGTAGCGTAAAACGATCAGGCCAAAGTCCCATGAGGCGGCTGCCGGTGGCACGATCCAGCCGTCACCATCCGGTTTCAGGCGTTTGCCGAGAGACGGATCGACCCGGCCTTCAATGCCGTGAATTTCATAGCGCCAGGTTCCTTTTTGCGACACAAACCGCAGGGCCACCGCTTTATCCGGCTTGCCGTTTGGCGGCGTTAACAAGCAGTGGCCTGCCGTCAGGGCAAGCTGAGGGGTGATCAACGTCGCAGTACATAAGTTACCGCTGGCGGTTTCCAGTTGACCTATAGCATCCCAGGGCGCCTGGGTGGGATCGGCGACGCGCGTGCGATCGTCATGACCGAAAAAAAGCGTCTTTAGCTCTTTCGCGCTAATGGTGTCATCACCGCCATCATCCGCATGTGAGAATCCAGAAAAAAGACCAAACGTTCCCAGTAACAACACAACAGATTTACGCATATCACACTCTGGTGGGGGTAATTATGATTATTAAAAGTGAACCCTATGAAAATACTATAGACGGGACAGCGCTAAAGTGGGAGTAAAATCAGCGTGCTACAATCAGGAAAGATAAAAATGGCTTGCGATGAGCGCGCATAAAATAAGCAGGATCAGAATCAGCTCAAACCGATAGCGTCGCAGCATACGCCCTCCGGATATAAAAAAACGGCGCGGAACCTGTCCGGTTCAGCGCCGGTTTACCAACGTGCCCCGAAGGGCACGGTTAAGCTTGTACTCTTACGCAGCTGGCTGTGCAGCTGGTTTAGCAGCTTCGTGTTTTACTGCTTTTTTGTGATGCTTTTTAGCAGCCTGAGCTTTCTGTTCTACAGCCGGTTTGGTCGCTTTTTTGTGGTGCTTTTTAGCGGCCTGTGCTTTCTGCTCTACAGCCGGTTTAGCGGCTTTTTTGTGGTGGTGCTTTTTAGCAGCCTGCGCTTTCTGTTCTACAGCCGGTTTAGCGGCTTTCTTGTGGTGCTTTTTGGCAGCCTGAGCTTTCTGCTCGGTTGGTGCTGCGGTTGCTGGTGCAGCGGCTTCTTTTTTCGCTGCAGCTTTGTGATGTTTCTTATGGTGAACCGCTTTTGCTGGCGCAGCGGTGGTGGTTGCAGCAGGTGCGGCAGCCGGTGCAGCAGTTGCGGTAGTGTCAGCAGCAAATGCAGCAGAAGACAGACCCATAGCAGCGGCAACAACCAGAGCTAATACTTTATTCATTCTCATACCCTCGAATTTGGTTTTTCATTTAACCCCACTGCGGGGCCGTTGAAATAACTATATCCCTGTAAATTCGAGGTTTCCGTGAGTGATTGGTATCGGCGTGTAACGGAATGTACAGAGGGGAGAAAAGTGTACGAACAGGTCAAACGCCGCTGCTCGTACAGGTCTCTGTTATCTTTTCAGGGTGGCCAGAATAGCCGCCGGAGACTGACTGCCTATAATCGACCGTGATTCAGGCTCAATGACCACCATTACCGGGGTGATGCTAATGCCCAAACGTTCTGCCAGAGCAGATTGCCGCGCGATCAGATCGGAGCACGCTGTCGTGGTGTCGTTATTCGGTAAAAATCCCGCCATCGCTTGTTGCAGACTTTTGACCTTATCGGTTGAACACCAGACGCGTCCCATAT
Organism: Enterobacter sp. 3U4; assembly: GCF_057224565.1. Classification (NCBI taxonomy): domain Bacteria; kingdom Pseudomonadati; phylum Pseudomonadota; class Gammaproteobacteria; order Enterobacterales; family Enterobacteriaceae; genus Enterobacter; species Enterobacter sp. 3U4. The sequence continues at coordinate 1,876,027 of NZ_CP136665.1, read as the reverse complement.
CTTCAATTACCGAGTCGCGAATGGCGCTGGGCGCAACGGTCAGAAACGACATCGTCAAGCCGGCATCCGTATATTGCTTAACGTTTTTCACAACATTGCTGCAGTAAATGCACTGATTATCAATAAACACCAGCAGCTTATATTTTTCAGCGGGAGCCTGAAACGTGATGGGCTGGAGGTCTGCAAGAGAGCGGGTAATATCGTTGAACGCGTCTTGCGGGGTATTATCCGTGGCTGCGAAAGCACTTAAACTGGTCGCACACAGAATCGCTAACATCGTTTTCATTATGCCTTTCATCATTGATCCCTTTATTTTTTCAATCCTGGCCTGATAGCAGTCTAATTGTGTCGGAAGGACACGCATTCATACACCCGGCGCAATCATGGCAACATGTGCTAAATCATATTCTTATTGAAAAGGGTGAGAAGAGTGCCGGAGCAGGCTCCGGCAGAGGGATTAAAGATAACGGGAGGTCAGATGTTCGCGGAAGTAACGGATATTCAGATCTTCGCCCGTCGCCTGGGTGATTAATTGCGACGTGCTGAAGCGGCTACCGTGCTGCCAGATGTTCTGACGCAGCCACTCAAAGAGTGCGGAAAAATCTCCTTCAGCGATGGAGTCCTGCAGACCTGGCAGTGCGGTGCTGGCGGCATGGAACAGCTGCGCGGCGTACATAGCGCCAAGCGTATATGACGGGAAGTAACCAAAACCGCCGTCGGTCCAGTGAATATCCTGCATACAGCCGTTGCGGTAGTTATCTTTGGTGGATAATCCGAGCCAGGCCTGCATTTTCTCGTCCCACAGGGCGGGAATATCGTCCACTTCGATCTCGCCGTTGATCAGCGCACGCTCAATCTCATAGCGCAGCACCACGTGTGCCGGGTAGCTCACTTCGTCCGCATCGACGCGGATATAGCCAGGCTTCACGCGCTGGTTCCAGGCAATGAAGTTCTCTTCGCTAAACGCCGCCTGGCTGCCAAAACGGGCGTGTACCGCAGGGAGAAGATGCCTGAGGAAGGCTTCACTGCGTCCCAGCTGCATTTCAAAGAACAGGCTCTGTGACTCATGGATCGCGGTTGAGCGCGCCAGGGCAATCGGCTGTCCTGCCCACGCGCGCGGCAGGTTCTGTTCGTAGCGGGCGTGTCCGGTTTCGTGGATCACGCCAAACAGCGCGCTGAGCAGTTCATCCTCGTCATAGCGCGTGGTAATGCGCACGTCTTCCGGGACGCCGCCGCAGAACGGGTGCGCGCTTACGTCAAGGCGACCGCCGTTAAAATCGAAGCCAAGCATCTTCATGGCTTCCAGGCCCAGCTCACGCTGGGTTGCCGTCGGGAAGGGGCCCTGCGGGGGAATAAACGACCGTTGAGCCTGTTTTTCCACCACCTTTGCCAGCAGGTCCGGTAGCCAGGACTTCATATCGCCGAACAGAACGTCCAGACGCGCGCTGGTCATGTCGGGTTCAAAAATGTCCAGCAGCGCGTCGTACGGCGTACAGCCTTTGGCTTCCGCCCGCAGGCGAGCCTCTTCGCGGCTGAGTTTGACCACCTCTTTCAGGTTGGCGGAAAAACCCTGCCAGTCGTTGGCGGGGCGCTGAGTACGCCAGGCGTGTTCACACCTGCTGCCCGCCAGGGATTTCGCTTCCACCAGCGATTCCGGCAGAAGGGTGGCCTGCTGGTAGTGGCGCGTCATTTCGCGCAGGTTGGCCTGTTCGACATCATTCAGATCTTCACCTGCCGCCGCCGCTAAGAGGTCGCCGACTTTTTTATCGGTCAGGATCTGGTGTTGCAGGACGCTCATCTCCGCGAGTGCTTCACCGCGCGCGGCGCTGCCGCCCGGCGGCATCATGGTGAACATGTCCCAGCTGGCGATGGAGGAGAGGTGCGAGAAGCGGGAGAGGCGCTGGAAGGTTTTCACAAGTGACTGATAGGCTGATATTTTTTGCAATTCTTATTTCCTCATGCCGGGGATGTGTTTCAGGGAGCATACAATGAAACCGACCAAATTCCCCAACATTTCCCACGCGGAGGAAATCTGTGTCGATTTCCTCCGTTGAAACCGTCCCCGGCATTCCGGGAGACGGTTTTCGGTGGGCACTTAGTCCTTATCACGCATAACCTGTTGCAGGATCGCCAGCGCCTGAGTGAACTGGGCATCCGGAATGGTCAGCGGATAGAGGAAGCGGATCACGTTGCCGTACTGGCCGCAGATCAATAATAGCAGGCCCCGGGCGAGCGCCTTTTGCTGGATCGCCTGCGCGATGGCGGCCGAAGGCGCGCGGCTTTCGGGATCAAAAAACTCCGCCGCAATCATCGATCCTCTTCCCCTTATCGCCACGAGCGCAGGGAAGCTGCCCTGAATCTCCTCCAGCGTGGTTTTCAGCCGATCGCCCAGATGACGGGCGCGCGCGCACAGCGACTCGTTGTCGATAATATTCAGCACCGCGTGCGCGGCGGCCACCGCAAGCGGGTTGCCTGCATAGGTCCCCCCCAGACCGCCGGGAGCCGGCGCGTCCATGATTTCGGCGCGGCCCACCACGCCGGACAGCGGCATTCCGCCTGCCAGGCTTTTAGCCATCGTCATCAGGTCGGGTTTGTCCGCGTAGTGTTCCATGGCAAACAGCTTACCCGTTCGGGCGAAGCCGCTCTGCACTTCGTCGGCAATCATCACGATCCCGTGCTCATCACAGATACGGCGGATGGCGGCCACCAGCTCTGGCGGGGCGACGTTGAATCCGCCTTCACCCTGAATGGGTTCAAAAATAATCGCCGCTACCTGTTTCGCCTCAATATCCGCTTTGAAAAGGCGTTCTATCGCCGTGATGGCATCCTGCGTCGTGATGCCGTGCAGCTCGGAGGGATACGGCACGTGATAAACCGACCCCGGGAAGGGGCCAAATCCCAGCTTGTAAGGCGCGACCTTGCCGGTTAACGCCATGGTCATATAGGTTCGGCCGTGAAAGCCTCCCCCGAAGGCAATCACACCCGGTCTGCCGGTGTGGGCCCGGGCGATTTTAATGGCATTTTCCACCGCTTCCGCGCCCGTTGTGAAGAACGCCGTCTTGGCCGGGCTCTGCACCGGGGCCAGCTCGTTAAGTTTTTCGGCTAATGAAACGTAGCTTTCATACGGCACAATCTGATAGGCCGTGTGGGTGAACTGGTGAAGCTGTTTTTCTACTGCGGCCACCAGTTCAGGATGACGATGGCCGGTATTCAGTACCGCGATCCCGGCGGCGAAATCAATGTAGTCGTTGCCTTCCACGTCGGTAAGCGTGGCATTCTCCGCCGTGCGGGCAAAGAAATCACACATTACGCCTACGCCGCGCGGGGTGGCAGAAAGTCTGCGCTGATGAAATTCCTGGTTACTCATGTCAGATACCCTTTTGTCGAAACGATCATACGCCAAGACGATCGCGCAGGCTGTAATACGCCGCGCCCATCGCCGTGAATGGAATCCGCAGGCTGCGACCGCCCGGGAAGGGGTAGTGCGGGAGTTTGGCAAACGCGTCAAAGCGCTCAGCGTCACCGCGCAATAGTTCTGAGATCAGCCGTCCGGCCAGGTGAGTGCAGGTCACGCCGTGGCCGCTGTAGCCCTGCATGTAATAGATGTTTTTATCCAGACGACCAAACTGCGGCATACGCGACAGGGTCAGCAGGAAGTTGCCCGTCCAGCGGTAGTCGATTTTGACGCCTGCCAGCTGAGGGAAGGTTTGCAGCAGCTTTGGCATCACCAGGCGCTCGACATCGTCCGGATCGCGTGCGCCATAGACTACGCCACCACCGTACAGCAGGCGATTGTCGGCGGTGAGACGGTAGTAATCCAGCAGGTAGTTGCAATCTTCCACGCAGTAGTTGTTGGGGATCAGCGTGCGGACGACCTCTTCCGGCAGCGGGGCGGTGGTCACCACCTGGGTGCCGCATGGCATGCTGCGTTTTGCCAGTTCAGGTTCTATCTTATCGCCCAGATAGGCATTGCCGGCGACGATCACGTAGCGGGCCGTCACCTGGCCATGCTGCGTGCTCACCACGGCCGGGCTGGTGTGCTGAATGGCTGTCACAGGGGACTGTTCATACACCCGCCCGCCGTTCAGGCGAATGGCGTCCGCTTCGCCGATCGCCAGGTTCAGCGGATGAATATGCCCCCCGCTGCGGTCCAGCAGCGCGCCGGTATAGCGCTCGCTGTCTACCTCCCGGCGGATGGCGCTGGCGTCCAGCAGCTCCAGCTGCGTGTTGCCGTAGCGTTCCCAGTTCGCCTTTTGCTCCTCCAGCGTCTCCATCTGCTTATGGTTTAACGCCACAAACAGCCCGCCGGGACGATAGTCGCACTGGATCTGATAGCGCTGGATACGCTCCCGAATGATATCCCCGCCTTCAAACATCATGCTCCCGAGCATTCTGGCGGCATCGGGACCGTAGTTTTTCTCGATCACATCGATATCGCGGCTGTAGGAGTTAACCAGCTGGCCGCCGTTGCGTCCGCTGGCGCCGAAGCCGATGCGCGCCCCTTCAAGGAGCACCACGTCGTAGCCCATTTCGGCGAGATGCAGCGCGGAGGAGAGGCCGGTATAGCCGCCGCCCACCACGCACACGTCACAGCTGATGGACTCGTTAAGCGTCGGGAAGGGTTCGTAAGCATTCGCGCTGGCCGCGTAGTAGCTGGTGGTATGTTCGGTCATGATTGAGGCTCCAGGGCAATCCAGATGGTTTTCAGTTCGGTAAATTTTTCCAGCGCGTGCAGGGACTTATCGCGACCGTTGCCGCTCTGCTTATAGCCGCCAAAGGGAACGGTCATATCACCGTCGTTATAGTTATTGACGAAGACCGAACCGGCCTTCAGGCGGCGGCTCATGCGGTGCGCGCGGGAGAGATCGCGGGTCCATACCGCCGCGCCAAGCCCGTATTCACTGTCGTTGGCCAGCGTTAAGGCTTCCTCTTCGGTTTTAAAACGGGTGACGACCAGCACCGGCCCGAAAATCTCTTCCCGGCACAGCGGGGAGTCAGGCTCGATGTCGACAAAAATGGTTGGACCGACTGCGGAAGGCCATGATTGTTCCCGCCCGTCCAGCAGAAGCGTGCCTTTCCGGGTTCCCTCGCGAATGAACGTGCGGACGGTATCGGCGTGCGCAGCGTCGATGAGCATTCCCATCGTGCTGTCGGGGTCGAGCGGATCTCCCGGCTGCCAGTGCCGAGCCTGCGCTTTTAGCTTTGCCAGGAAGTCATCGGCGATGCTGTCTTCGAGCAGCAGGCGGGTACCGGCGATACAGACTTGTCCCTGGTTATAAAAAATCCCGGCGGCGGTCGCGCTCACGGCCTTGTCCAGGTCCGGACAGTCGGCAAAGATAATGTTGGCACTCTTGCCGCCTGCCTCCAGCCAGACGCGCTTCATGTTGCTTTCACCCGCGTCCTTCAACAGCTGCTTGCCGGTACGGGTAGAGCCGGTAAACGTCAGCACCTCAACCTCCGGATGCAGCGCCAGCGCCTGGCCCGCTTCGTGGCCGTAACCGCTTATCACATTCAGCACGCCATCCGGCAGGCCCGCCTCTTTCGCCAGCCCGGCCAGCCGCAGGGCGGAGAGCGGCGATTTCTCCGACGGTTTCAGTACCACGCTGTTGCCCGCGATCAGCGCCGGGCCCAGCTTCCAGCAGGCCAGCAGCAGCGGGAAGTTCCAGGGGACGATGGCCGCAACAACCCCGATGGGCTCGCGCACGATCATCGCCAGCTCGCCCGGACCCGTAGGCGCTACTTCGCCGTAGACTTTATCCGCCGCTTCGGCGTACCAGCGAATGGCGCGCGCCGCGCCGGGAATATCGTCGCGCAGGCTGTGGCGGATGGGTTTACCGGTGTCCAGCGTTTCCAGTAAGGCCAGCTCTTCACTATGGCGTTCCATCAAATCGGCGAGCGTATTTAGCACGGCCTTGCGCTGCGCCGGAGACGCCTGTGACCAGTCACCGCGCTCAAATACCTCACGCGCGGCCTGAACTGCACGGTCCACGTCCGCCTGCTTGCCCCTGGCCACGTTCGCCAGCGTCTGCCGGGTAGCGGGGTTGACGGTTTCAAACGTGGCATTATCGGCGGCGTCACAATAGGCACCGTTAATAAATAACCGGGCCTCAATGGCGCTGTTTTTTACTTTATCCTGCCAGTAAGTCAGGTGCTTAAAATGCATATTCACTCCTTTCTTTCGCAATCAGATAAATAAAGGCATGGCCGTTTCAGGCAATACGAAGCCGTGGGGCATCCCGGGAATTAACCCGTTAAATGCCGACATCGATCGTTTTTATTTGTCCCGGCGTAAGCGTGCTTACGCCGGGACTGAGTGGTAATTAGAACGTGGTGGGGGTGTGGGCACTGATAATGCGGCAGATGCCTGCCGAGGTGTTGCTGAAGCTGTGCGGTATGCCGGTATTGATGGCATAGCTTTGCCCCGCAACAAGGTGATAAGGCTGGCCATTAATGGTCAGCACTATTTCACCTTCCAGTATCGTACCGATCTCCTCACCCTGATGTTTGATCCTCTCTCCGGTCGTGGTTCCAGGCTGGTAAGTTTCAAAAATCATCGCCAGCGTACGGTTCGGATTTCCGTTATGAACCAGCTTCATCGAAACCCCCTGACTGCCTATTTCGATAAGGTCTTCCTGATTAATAACCACCTGCGGTTCATCAGGTTTTTCCGGTTCCGAAAAGAATTCCGAGAGCGACAGCCCATAGACTTTCAGCAGCTTTTGCAGCGTACTGATGGCAGGACTAACTTTATCCTGCTCAATGGTGCTGATGGCACTGTGTGTTAACCCAGACAGTTCGGCGGCACGCCGCTGCGAGAGACCCAGCTGCTGGCGGATCTCTGACAGACGTTTCCCTGGCGCCAGTCCGTCATCGCTCATAGTTGCATTTCCTTTACGATAGTGGTCAAAGCCGTTGCTTCTCGGCAACGTGGCTTTGACAGGCGGTGATAAAACCTTCAAACAACATGCGTGACAGGGCGTACTCGCTGCTGTTCCATTCGGGGTGCCATTGCACGCCGAGGGCAAAAGGATGGTCATGAACGCTAACCGCTTCGACCAGTCCGTCCGTCGAGCGGGCCTCCACGCGGAGCCGTGGTCCTAACGTTCGTGCGCCTTGCCCGTGTAACGAGTTTACCCAAAATTTGTTACAGCCTGGTATTAATTGAGACAGCAGTCCTCCTTCCTGAACCTGAACTTCATGAGAAGGGGCGTATTGTAGCTCAACCGGCAGTTCAGCATCCTCCCGATGTTCAAGCAGGTCGTTCTGCTCGAACAGGCGGCGATACAGCGTTCCTCCCGTCGCAACAACCAGCTCCTGCAGCCCCCGGCAGATGGCGAAAATGGGGATGCGCCTTTCGAGCGCGGCGGCAATCAGCGCCATACTCAGAAGATCTCGCCCGGGATCGGCGTTAGGCTCATCGCCGTTTTCACCATAAAGGTGCGGCTGCACGTTACTTGGGCTGCCCGGCAGGTAAATCCCGTCCAGGGTTGGCAGCAGAGCGGTCATTAGCTCTGGCTCTGCCAGCGCATGCGGTAAGGCGATAGGTAAGCCCCCCGCGTTAATAACGGCATTCAGGTATTTTTCTTGCAGGGTTTGGGTCTCATGACCCTTAAGCCTGTTTCTACACATCACCACGCCAATAACTGGCTTGTTCATTATATTTTCCATGATCGCCCTCACAAAGTGGACTAAATTTAGGCCATTCTCACCTCTGAAACGGCCTTTTCGTTCAATATTTTCTCAATCTAGCAACGGGATCTGCCTTTTGCAAACTTAATTTAACATTTGACAAACAATTTGTTTGCATACAGATTCGATAGAGTGGACATTATATTTGACAGTCCTGAGCAGCGAACGCAAAACCCAAAAACGGTGGTAAATCATGGAAACCAATATCGTAGAAGTTGAGAACTTTGTGCAGCACACGGATGAGAGGCGGGGCAGCGCCTTTACGCAGGAAGTGAAGCGCTATTTAGAAAAGTATCCTGACACCCAGTTTATTGACGTCCTCCTGACCGACCTGAACGGCTGTTTTCGCGGCAAGCGCATCCCGGTTGCCGGACTCAGCAAGCTTGAAAAAGGCTGCTATTTCCCGGCATCGGTTTTCGCCATGGACATTTTGGGTAACGTAGTGGAAGAGGCGGGCCTGGGGCAGGAGCTCGGCGAGCCGGACTGCATCTGCGTGCCGGTACCGGGCACCCTGACACCGTCCGCCGCCGACCCGGAATATATTGGTCAGGTGCAGCTCACCATGGTCGATGAAGATGGCGCTCCCTTTGACGTTGAGCCGCGGAACGTACTCAACCGACTCTGGCAGCAGCTGCGCCAGCGCGGTCTGTTCCCCGTGGTAGCGGTAGAGCTGGAGTTCTATTTACTTGACCGTAAACGCGATGCCGAAGGCTATCTGCAGCCCCCCTGCGCGCCGGGCACCGACGTGCGTAACACGCAGAGTCAAGTCTACTCGGTTGATAACCTGAACCACTTTGCTGACGTGCTGAACGATATTGACGAGCTGGCGCAGCTGCAGCTGATCCCTGCCGACGGGGCAGTGGCCGAGGCCTCCCCGGGCCAGTTTGAGATTAACCTGCACCATACGGAAAACGTGCTTGATGCCTGCGATGATGCGCTGGCGCTAAAACGTCTCGTCAGGCAGATGGCGGAAAAACATAAGATGCACGCCACGTTTATGGCAAAGCCGTATGAAGAGCACGCGGGCAGCGGGATGCATATCCACATTAGCATGCAAAACAACCGAGGCGAAAACGTGCTCGCAGACGCCAGCGGCGAGGATTCCGCGCTGCTGAAACGCGCGCTGGCCGGGATGATCGATCTGATGCCGGCGTCCATGGCGCTGCTGGCACCGAACGTCAACTCCTACCGCCGTTTCCAGCCGGGAATGTACGTGCCGACGCAGGCGTCATGGGGACACAATAATCGCACGGTTGCCCTGCGTATCCCCTGCGGAGATCGCCATAACCATCGGGTCGAGTACCGGGTGGCGGGAGCAGACGCGAATCCATATCTGGTGATGGCGGCGATTTTTGCCGGCATTCTACATGGGCTGGATAACGATTTACCCCTGCAGGAAGAAGTTGAAGGCAATGGTCTGGAGCAGGACGGGCTGCCTTTCCCGATCCGTCAGAGCGATGCGCTGTGGGAATTTATGCAAAACGATCATCTTCGCGAGCGGCTGGGCGAGCGTTTCTGCCACGTCTATCACGCCTGCAAAAATGATGAATTGCTGCAGTTTGAACGGCTGATCACCGAAACTGAAATCGAGTGGATGCTGAAAAACGCCTGATAACGTGCCCCGGTAAGGGGCCGCTTTGTTTCATCGCATATGTATCACCCAACGGCCTGCGCGGAGCCTGGCCTAACTGTTCGCTGGCACGCCAGCTATCTCCCGGGAGTCGCGTTATGGAGCGCAGGCGGCACAGGGATTTTCTTAACGACACTGTGTGACGAGGTAGGAAATGATGCAGATGTTCAACTATCCGCAGGGCGAAGGGGGCCAGTCAGGCTCCTGCTGTGAGTGCGAGCCTGAGATGGTGCGCTGGTACGATCGCGTTTGTTCTTTACAACTTCCCCCTTTGCTAAGCAGGTTTGCGTTAAGGTCAACGCAATTGCAAACCACGGTAAGCATGGGGGGGACGGTTTATGGCGACTAACACGTCTCTCGACTCGCCGGGCATGGCCGGAAGAACCCGGCTGCGCAGTTCCCTCAAGCTCTGGCAGGTAGTCATGATGGGGCTGGCTTACCTCACCCCCATGACCGTGTTTGATACCTTCGGCATTGTGTCCGGTATCAGCAATGGCCACGTGCCCGCATCGTATCTCCTGGCGCTGGCTGGCGTCATGTTTACCGCCATCAGCTACGGCAAACTGGTACGACAGTTCCCGGAAGCGGGCTCTGCGTACACCTACACGCAGAAATCGATCGGACCCCATCTGGGTTTTATGGTCGGCTGGTCATCGCTGCTGGACTATCTCTTTCTGCCGATGATCAACGTGCTGCTGGCGAAGATCTACCTTTCCGCGTTGTTCCCTGAAGTCCCGCCGTGGGTCTGGGTGGTGGGGTTTGTGACGATCCTGACGCTGGCGAACCTGAAGAGCGTTAATTTGGTCGCCAACTTTAACACCCTGTTCGTACTGGTGCAGGTCGCCATCATGGTGGTGTTTGTCATTCTCGTGGTGCATGGCCTGCACAAGGGTGAGGGTGTCGGCACCGTCTGGTCGCTCCAGCCGTTTATCAGCGAGAATGCACACCTGATCCCGATTATTACCGGCGCGACTATCGTCTGCTTCTCTTTCCTCGGCTTTGACGCGGTCACCACGCTGTCGGAAGAGACGCCAAACGCGGCGCGGGTGATTCCCAAAGCCATTTTCCTGACCGCACTGTATGGCGGGCTGATATTCATTGTTGCCTCATTTTTCATGCAGCTCTTTTTCCCGACGATCGCGCGCTTCAAGAATCCGGACGCCGCGCTGCCGGAAATTGCATTGTACGTGGGCGGCAAGCTCTTCCAGTCGGTGTTTCTGTGTACCACGTTTGTAAATACGCTCGCTTCAGGCCTGGCCTCGCACGCCAGCGTCTCACGCTTGTTGTATGTGATGGGGCGTGACAACGTCTTTCCGGAGCGGGTGTTTGGCTACGTGCATCCGAAATGGCGTACGCCAGCCCTGAACGTCATTATGGTAGGAATAGTGGCGCTGTCGGCCCTGTACTTTGATCTCGTGACCGCGACGGCGCTGATCAACTTCGGCGCGCTGGTGGCGTTTACGTTTGTTAATCTCTCTGTGTACAACCATTTCTGGCGGCGTAAGGGGATGAACAAAACGTGGAAAGATCGGTTCCACTATCTTCTGCTGCCGCTCATTGGTGCCGTAACGGTCGGCGTGCTGTGGATAAACCTCGAAGCGACGTCCCTGACGCTTGGCCTCATCTGGGCGGCACTGGGGATCCTTTACCTGACCTGGCTCACGCGCCGTTTCCGAAAACCGCCTCCGCAGTTTGAAGCCGGTAAGATAGAGCAGGCCTGGGATTCCTGAACGAAAAACGGCACCAGTACGCTGGTGCCGTTTAGCTGGAGCTCATCTTACCGGACGTCCGCCCGCAAGCATATTATCTCAGACGTTTATGAAGGCTTGCGCCCACCAGCAGTGCGGCACAGAGCATCAGCGCGATAAATCCGCCCACGCCGTTCCAGCCGTAGTTATGCCAGAACACGCCGCCGAGCGTCCCGGCGATGCTGGACCCCAGGTAATAGCTAAACAGATAAAGAGACGATGCCTGGCCTTTGGCGCGACGCGCGCGCGGGCCAATCCAGCTGCTGGCGACCGAGTGGGCGGCGAAGAACCCTGCGGAGAAGAGCAGCATCCCGGCAAAGATAAACCACAGCGAGGAAAAGAGCGTCAGCAGCAGGCCGACCAGCATCACCGCCGTGAAGAACAGCATGACCGGGCCGCGTCCATAGCGTGCGGTCATCGCCCCGGCTTTCGGTGAGCTCCACGTACCGGTCAAATAAGCAACCGAGAGCAAACCGACAGCGGCCTGATTCAGATGCCACGGAGAGAGCATCAGGCGGTAGCCTATATAGTTAAACAGCGTGACGAAGGAGCCCATCAGCAGAAAGCCGATCAGAAACAGTCGCGGCAATCCTTTGTCGCGCCAGTGCAGGCGGAAGTTGATAAACAGCGTTTTTGGGCGCAGCGATGTCGGGCGGAAATGACGCGATTCCGGCAGAATTTTCCAGAACATCAGGGCGGATGCCAGCGCGAAACAGCCGATGACCGCCAGCGCAATACGCCAGCTAAAGAAGTCCGTAAAGACCCCGCTCAGCAGGCGACCGCTCATCCCGCCAATCGAGTTCCCGCTGATGTAAAGCCCCATAGAGAAAGCAACAAAGCTCGGGTGGATCTCCTCGCTGAGGTAGGTCATGCCGACCGCCGCCACGCCGCTAAGCGAGAGCCCAATCAGCGCGCGCATCACCAGAATGCCGTGCCAGCTGGTCATCATGGTTGAAAGTAACGTACAGACCGAGGCCAGCATCAGCGCGGTCACCATTACCGGTTTACGGCCAATGGCGTCGGACAGCGGCCCGGTAAAGAGCAGGCCAATCGCCAGCATGCCGGTAGAAATGGAGAGTGAAATGCTGCTGCTGGCAGGCGATACGCCGAACTCATGGGAGAGAACGGGCAGGATCGGCTGTACGCAATAGAGCAGGGCGAAGGTGGCCAGACCGGCGGAAAAGAGCGCCAGCGTGACGCGCATAAATTGGGGTGTACCACGTTTAATGAACTGAACCGGCTGCGATGATGCAGGTAAATCATTGATATCGCTTGCCGGATCGATATCAATGGTAGTTGTACGACTCACACAGTTTCCTTGCTTAAACATCCCCGTGATTTCTGGTGACGGGTATGACCACGTCTTCAGGGTAGGAAAATGCAAATATTCTGTCTAATATATTAATAATCTCAAATGATACGTTAAAAATATGAATATCGAGCTGCGTCATCTCCGCTACTTTGTCGCCGTCGCCGAAGAGCTGCATTTTGGCCGCGCGGCGGCGCGGCTGAATATCTCTCAGCCGCCGTTAAGCCAGCAGATTCAGATCCTGGAGCAGCAGGTCGGGGCGCGCCTGCTGGCCCGTACCAACCGCAGCGTAAGCCTGACGGCGGCGGGTAAACAGTTCCTGATCGACAGCAGGCAAATTCTGAGCATGGTAGATGACGCCGCCGCCCGGGCAGAACGGCTGTATCTCGGGGAAGCCGGAGAGCTGCGCATAGGGTTTACCTCGTCCGCGCCGTTTATCAGCGCCGTCTCGGAGACCCTTTCGTCATTCCGCCGCCATTTCCCGGATGTTCACATACAGACGCGCGAGATCAACACCCGCGAGCAGATTGCGCCGCTTAATGAAGGTTCGCTGGATTTGGGGCTGATGCGTAACACCCAGCTCCCGGACACGCTGGCGTGGGAGGTGATCCTGCGCGAGCCGCTGATGGCCATGATCCCGCACGATCACCCGCTGGCGTCGCGTCCGGCGGTTTCGCTGGCAGAGCTGGCAAAAGAGCCATTTGTCTTTTTTGACCCGCAGGTCGGAACGGGTCTGTATGACGATATCCTGGGGCTGATGCGCCGCTACGATCTTGCCCCGGTCATTACCCAGGAAGTCGGGGAGGCGATGACCATTATCGGCCTGGTCGCCGCCGGGCTGGGCGTGTCTATTCTTCCGGCCTCCTTTAAACGGGTACAACTGCGCGAAATGCGCTGGGTGACCATCGCCGAAGAGGATGCCGTTTCAGAGATGTGGCTGGTCTGGTCAAAACATCGCGAACAGAGCCATGCCGCACAGCGCTTCAAACAGCAGCTAATTAGCGCCTCTGTCAGGCGGGATTTTCACGGAAAAGAGGGTGAAAATGTGCGGTAAATCACATGGCTAAGTAAATATTTGACGACGGCCATGGAAGTGCTTCACCATAGCAAACAGTTTATTTCGAAGCTCGAAAATAAGGGAGTACGAGGTGGTTGCTGATAGTCAGCCAGGGCATATCGATCAGATTAAGCAGACCAACGCTGGCGCGGTGTATCGCCTGATTGATCAGCTTGGTCCGGTTTCGCGTATCGATCTTTCGCGCCTGGCACAACTGGCACCTGCCAGTATCACCAAGATTGTCCGCGAGATGCTGGAAGCGCACCTGGTTCAGGAGACGGAAATTCAGGAGCCGGGCAGCCGTGGCCGTCCGGCAGTCGGGCTGGTGGTTGAGACGGAAGCATGGCACTACCTGTCACTGCGCATTAGCCGGGGAGAGATCTTCCTTGCGCTGCGCGACCTGAGCAGCAAGCTGGTGGTGGAAGACCGCCTTGAACTGCCGCTCAACGCGGAGGAACCGCTTCTCGACGCGATTGTTTCGCACATCGATCACTTCTTTATCCGCCATCAGCAGCGGCTTGAACGCTTAACGGCGATTGCCATCACCATGCCGGGGATTATTGATACCGAAAACGGTATTGTTCACCGCATGCCGTTTTACGACGATGTCAAAGAGATGCCGCTGGGCGAGGTGTTGAAAAATCATACCGGCGTGCCGGTCTATATTCAGCATGACATCAGCGCCTGGACGATGGCGGAGGCGCTGTTTGGCGCGTCCCGCGGCGCGCGGGATGTGATTCAGGTGGTTATCGACCATAACGTCGGGGCGGGCGTGATTACCGACGGACGACTTCTCCACGCCGGGAGCAGTAGCCTGGTGGAAATCGGCCACACCCAGGTCGACCCGTACGGCAAGCGCTGCTACTGCGGGAACCACGGCTGTCTCGAGACCATTGCCAGCGTGGAAAGCGTGCTGGAGCTGGCGCAGGTCCGGCTCAGCCAGTCCATGAGCTCCTCGCTGCACGGACAACCCTTAACGGTGGATTCTCTCTGCGCCGCCGCGCGTCAGGGCGATCTGCTGGCGAAGGACATTATTACCGGGGTGGGGAATAACGTTGGCCGAATTCTGGCCATTATGGTGAACCTCTTCAACCCGCAAAAAATCCTCATCGGTTCGCCGCTCAGCCAGGCAGCGGAGATCCTCTTCCCGGCGATCTCGGCCTGTATTCATCAGCAGTCGCTTCCCGCCTACAGCAAAAATATTGCGGTAGAAAGCACCCAGTTTTCCAATCAGGGGACCATGGCTGGTGCGGCGCTGGTCAAAGATGCCATGTATAACGGCTCGCTGTTGATCCGCCTGTTACAGGGTTAACTCTTTTCCGCAGATGTAAGAAAAATTGCGCTATCTCAAGCCGGGTAGCGCACGCATCCCGTAGACTTCCTCCACTGAATTATTTACCTGGTTTATATTTTCGAAGCATACCCAAGAGGTGGAGTGAGTCATGCTTAAGCGTTTCTTTGTTACTGGTACAGATACCTCTGTCGGCAAGACCGTCGTATCCCGCGCATTGCTGCAGGCGCTGGCAGCAAGCGGTAAACGCGTGGCAGGGTACAAACCGGTCGCAAAAGGCAGTAAAGAGACGCCAGAGGGATTGCGCAATAAAGACGCCCTGGTGCTGCAAAGCGTCTCGTCACTGGAACTGCCTTATCACGCGGTCAATCCCATTGCGTTAAGCGAAGAAGAGAGCAGCGTAGCACACAGCGGCCTGATTAATTATCCCCTGTTGTCCGACGGCCTGGCGAACCTGGGCGAGAAGGTTGACCACGTGGTGGTTGAAGGGACGGGCGGCTGGCGTAGCCTGATGAACGACCTGCGCCCGCTGTCTGAATGGGTCGTGCAGGAGCAGCTTCCGGTGGTGATGGTGGTGGGGATCCAGGAAGGGTGCATCAACCACGCGCTGCTGACGGCGCAGGCGATCGCCAATGACGGCCTGCCGCTGGTTGGCTGGGTAGCCAACCGCATCAACCCGGGCCTGGCGCACTACGCGGAGATCATCGACGTGCTGAGCGCTAAGCTGCCCGGACCGCTGGTGGGTGAACTGCCTTATCTGCCACGCGCCGAGCAGCGCGAGCTAGCGCAGTACATCGATCTCTCTGCCCTCGGTGGCGTGTTGACCGTAGACAGAGTCGTGGCGTAACGTCCGCGACAGCACTGACGCCACCACGCAGGCGACCAGCAGGCCGGGCAGTAAAAAATACTGCCCGGTCATTTCACAGACCATCAGCGCCGACATAATGGGCGCATGCGTGGTCGCGGCGAGTAGCGTTGCCATCCCTGCCAGCCCCAGCAAAATAGCCGTTTCAGAACCCGGCAGCCAGAGCGCGAAAAGCTGCGCGAACAGCATCCCCGTTGCCATACCGACAAACAGCGTGGGCGTAAACACCCCGCCCGGCGCGCCCGATCCGCTGCTCGCCAGAACTGCCAGCAGCTTACAGATGAATACCCCGGCAATCACCGACAGCAGCGGCGGCGCGAGCAGAAAAGCCTGCACCACGCTATAGCCGTTCCCCCACACCTTCGGCGTCAGGAGAGACAGCAGCCCGACGATCGCACCGCCCAGCGCTAATTGCCACGGCGGCGAAAGCCTGAGGCGCAGGAAAAGACCGTGGCTGAACGCCATCAGCCACATCAGCAGCGGCCCGCAGAGACCCGCCACCAGCCCCATCGCGACCAGCAGGGCATAATCAGCTCCGGTGAGGAGGCCGCTCAGATGGACCGCGTAGAGCGTGCCGGCACCCGGGGCCAGAAGCTGCGTCGTGAGCAGCGCCACTACCGCCGCGACAACCACAGGGCCGAGCGAGGCCAGCATCAGCGTGCCAAACAGAATCTCCGCAATGAACAGGCTTCCGGCAAGGGGCGCATGGTAAGCGCTGGCCATCCCGGCGGCGGCACCACAGGCTATCCACAATTTCCATTCGGATTTGGGCGTAAAGCGCCGGGCAAAAAAGGAGGCGGCGAGGGCGGCAAGCAGGATCATCGCCCCTTCACGCCCGATGGCGCTGCCGCTGGCAACGACCAGCAGTGAGGCAAGGGATTTAACCAGGCTGGCGCCGTAGTCAAGCTGACCGTCACCGGTCTCCAGCGCTTCCATGTAGTCGGTGGGCGCATGAGGCCGCTGGGAGGTCAGCCGTTGCCATCCCCATAGCAACAGCCCGGCAGCCAGCCCGCCCAGCGCGGGCGTCAGGGCGCGCCGCCAGGGTGGGAGCGAGGCGGCGGCATTCACCAGGCTGCCGCTGTCGTTGCTGAGAAGCAGCCACTCCAGCAGGTACATGCTGTGGCGGAACACCGCAACGGCCAGCGCGGCCAGCACGCCGGTGACGGTGGCAATCAGCAGTCGGCGAAACATCGCGCGGATGTCGGGGTACGTATGAAGACGTTGCATGGGTCGCGAGTCAACGGGAAAGATACAATATTGTGGCGGCAAATCGTGGGGTTAGCAAAAGGTATGCGGCGAAAAAGCCGGGCGATGCCCGGCCAGAAAGGTTAGCTGTCGCTATGAATATTCAGCGCCCGGCGCGTACGTCCTGAACTGAGATACTCGGCAATATAGTCCTGAGAAATCTCGCCGTTGTAGCGCCCGTCCTCATCCACGATCGGCATCCAGCTGGTGTTGCTCTCATACAGGCGTGACAGCACCACGCGCAGGTTGTCTTCCGCTTTGCCGGTCATGCGGAACGGATGCAGGATGTCGGCGCAGGTCCCGCTGGCGTTTCGCGCTTCGCGACGCTTCACAAAGCCCAGCGGTTTGCCGTGCTCGTCGACCACCGTAACGGCACGAATGTCATTATCATCCATGGTCGCAAAGGCTTCGGGAAGCGGCGTAGAGCCCCGCACCGTGATGGTCGGTTGCTGGTCGGTGACGTCGCCCGCCGAGACCAAAAGCAGACGCTTCAGGGTGCGGTCCTGGCCGACAAACGAGCCGACAAACTCATTCGCCGGTTTCGCCAGCAGCTCGTCCGGGCTGGCGCACTGCACTATTTTCCCCTGACGGAACACCGCGATACGGTCGCCGAGCTTCAGGGCTTCGTCGATATCGTGGCTCACCAGCATGACGGTTTTTTTCAGCTTGCGCTGCATCTCCAGGAACTGGTTCTGGATCACCTCGCGGTTGATCGGGTCCACCGCGCCAAAGGGTTCATCCATCAGCAGCACCGGAGGATCTGCCGCCAGGGCACGGATTACGCCGATACGCTGCTGCTGGCCGCCGGACATCTCGCGCGGGTAGCGGTTGAGAAACTTATGCGGATCCATCGCCACCATATCCATCAGCTCTTCGGCGCGGGTTTTGCAGCGCGCTTTATCCCAGCCCAGCATGCGCGGCACGACGGTAATGTTCTCTTCGATGGTCATGTTCGGGAACAGGCCAATCTGCTGGATCACGTAGCCGATGTTGCGGCGCAGGGTGACGGTGTCCATCCCGCTGGTGTCTTCGCCGTTGATCAGGATAGTCCCGCTGCTTGGGGTAATAAGGCGGTTAATCATCTTCAGGGTAGTGGTCTTCCCGCAGCCCGAGGGGCCGAGCAGGACGCACATTTCCCCTTCGGGCACGTTCAGGTTGACGTTGTCGACGGCCTTAAAGGTCTGGCCGTGCTTCTGTGAAAATTGTTTGGTGAGGTTTTCCAGTTTTATCATTATCGAATCCCCTTTGGAGTCAGAACCACCTGCAGACGGTGTAGCAGCCAGTCGAGCACAATCGCTAAAAGACAAATCATCAGCGCGCCCGCAATCAACATGCGAATATCGCTTCCGCCGATGCCGTTGAGCAGCAGCAGGCCCAGACCGCCCGCGCCGATCACGGCGGCAATCGCCATCACGCCGATATTCATCACCACGGCGGTGCGGATCCCGCCGAAAATCACCGGCAGCGCCATCGGGATTTCAACCCAGCGCAGGCGCTGCCAGAAGGTCATGCCGATGCCGCGTCCGGCTTCGCGAAGGCCCGGCGGCAGGCTGTCGAGCGCCGTATGGGTGTTACGCACAATCGGCAGCAGCGAGTAGAGAAACACTGCCGTAATCGCGGGCAGGGCGCCAATCCCCTGACCGATCAGCGAAAACAGCGGGATCATCAGGCCAAACAGGGCGATGGACGGAATGGTCAGCACGATGGTGGCTATCCCCAGTACCGGCGTTGCCAGCCACCTGTGGCGGACAATCAGAATGCCCAGCGGGACGCCGATGATGATGGCTAAACCTACGGCCAGCGCCACCAGCCACAGATGCTGCAGCGTCAGGGTTAACAGGTAGTCCCAGTTGTCCAGAATATAGTGAATCGTCTCCATAGCGCCTCCTACAGCAGCTGTTTGCTACGCAGGAAATCACGGGCGACCTGCTGCGGTGACTGATGGTCGATATCCACCTTCTTGTTCAGATCGGTGATAACGTCGTTGTTGAGCTGGGCCGAGAGGGTGTTGAGCGCCTCTTCCAGACCGGGGTTGGCCTCCAGCGTGTCTTTACGTACAACCGGGGTTACCGCATAGCTCGGGAAGAAGCCTTTATCGTCCTCCAGCACCTTGAGGTCGAAGCCCTTCACGCGCCCGTCGGTGGTATAAATCAGCCCGGCGTCAACGAAGCCGTCGCGCACCGCGTTATAGACCAGACCGGGGTCCATCTGACGGATCTGCGGGCGGTCCAGATCCATCTTATAGGCGGCCTGAAGCGGCTTCATGCCGTCGCTGCGCCCGGCAAATTCGAGGTCTAAGCCCAGCAGCCAGTTTTTATCCGGATCGGTTTTACGGATCTGTTCAATCTTCGCCACCATCTCCGACATGGTGTTGATGTGTTCCGCCTCGGCGCGCTTGCGCTGCATGGCGAAAGCGTAGGTGTTATTCATGTTGGCGGGCTTGAGCCAGACCAGACCGTGCTTCGCGTCCAGGCGTTTAACCGTCTCCCAGGACTCCTCTGGCGACATGCGCTTGTTGATGTGGTTAAAGATGATTAATGACGTGCCGGTATATTCCCAGGTCATATCAATCTGTTTGTTGATCATCGCGTTACGGGAAATCACCGTGGCGATGTTGGTTTGCGGCTGAACCTGGAATCCTTTCTTTTGCAGGTACTGCACGGTCATCGCCGAGAGAATGTGCTGCTCGGTAAAGCTCTTGGTCGCCAGAATCAGCGGGGCCGCCATCGCCTGGCTGGAGAACAGCGCCGCGGCACACATCGCCGTCAGGCCGGATATCAGTCTCATAAAAGCTCCTTGTTATTGTTATCGAGCGAGATGGGGACTCATCACGCGACCCAATGCCGCCAGCAGGGTATCGAGGATCAGGGCGAACAGGGCGGTGGCCGCCGCGCCGAGGATCAGGGTCGGGAAATCGTTCAGGTAAATACCGGGGAAAATCAGCTCGCCGTAGCTGCTGGCACCAATCAGGAACGCCAGCGGCGCGGTACCGACGTTAATGGCGGTGGCGATGCGGATCCCCGAGAGCATGACCGGCCAGGCGGCTGGTAGCTCAACCTGACGCAGACGCTGCCATTTGGTCATGCCAATCCCATTTGCCGCTTCCAGCAGCGACGGCGGGACCGAGCACAGCCCGGCATAAGTATTACGCACGATCGGCAGCAGCGAGGCGAGGAATAGGGCGATAATGGCGGGCTTATCGCCAATGCCGATCACCACCATCGCCAGCGCCAGAACGGCCAGCGGCGGCAGCGTGTTGCCGACGTTGAAGATTTGCATCACATATTCGGCGATACCCCGCGCGGCCGGACGGCTCAGCAGAATACCGGCTGGAATACCCACCAGCAGGGCAAAAAACATCGACGAGAAAACCAGAATCATGTGCTGTTGCCCGAGATAGACCAGGTCAACCTGGCGCGCCCTTATCGTCTCAAGCCCAATGCCCCAGACGAGAAGGGCGAGGACCACGAAAATGGCGCCGACAAACAGCAGCGAACGTTTGAGTAATGGGTGCATTGCGGTGTGTCTCCCTGTGCGCATGCGTTATAGCAACCACCGGTTGCCTGTTGTTATGCCATGTTTCGGCAGGGGTATTTCACCTATAGCAAGCGTTTGGGAAGGGTTCCAGCGAAGGGGTAAAATCAGTAACCCTATGAAAACAGTGACAACCTGGGGTTAAGCCTTATGGCATAAGGGCTGATTAAGGGGGAGGCAGAATAGTCCTAAAGCGAATTTTTAGGTGTGACAGTGTCACATCTAAAGGGCTCTTACGCCGAATACAGGCCATTATCTTCATAGAGGGGCGCGAACCCGTCGAACCCGCGACGAGACGGTGATAATTGAGACGGCGGCGACAACCGCGAGCATCACACCCAGCGCCAGCATGGCGTTGAAGCCAATCCATCGGAAAAGCAGCAGCCCCGCGATACCGCCCGTAATAAACGAGAAAAGGGTGGTTAAGTGGGTTTGCAGCTGACTTTTTTGCGCCGCCGTATCTTTGGAGTAATCCCTGCGCAGCATCGCCACCATTACGGAGGCCAGGGAAATCCCCGCGTCCGTCAGCGTGCCGGTAATGTGCGTCGATCTCACTCGTCCGCCGGAAAGCTGCGTGGAGGTTGAATTATGAATGCCCATCAGAAAGCAGAGAAAAAGAATAATCTCTCGGTTGCTGGTGAGCGCATGAAAATACATTTCGTAGAAGGAAACGCCGGTCAGTAATATCCCCTCGACAAACAGGATCTGGCAAAAAACCAGCCTGACGTTATGAATAATGCCCCATATCACGATCGTGCGCGCAATAATGGCGCCTGCGACAAAGGAGAGAATAATCGAGCCGAAGAAAATAATATCGCTCAGATCGGTGGAGGAGACTTCGCTGGATAACTGTGAGGTGTTGCCGGTCATGTGTGAGGGGAAAAAACCAAATGCCCCGAGGGCGATGGCATTCAGCAAACCTGCCGAGGTCGCAAGCCAGAGAGCAAGCCGGCGATCCTCCTTATGCGTTCGTTCTTTCTTGAGTTTAATCAGCAAGAATACCTCCGGGTTGAGCTTTGCCTGATTATTCAGGCTAGCAAAGCGGTGCAACGGGCTGTCCAGGAGATGGCTTAATTATTATTCCCTCTGACGACTTTTAGGGTTTAGTAATTAAATAAAACAGCCTCGCTGCGGTATTCATTCAGATGTTAAGTTTCACACCATGCCGTTATTGCCATGACGCAAAAATGCCGGACGCTGGTTAAGGCGCTCGAACCAGGCCTCAATGGCGGGCACGTCGGGCTTATCAAAGGGCGTCATCTTCCAGCGATTCACCGACAGCCCAAGCACCACGTCCGCGAGGGTAAACGTCTCGCCTGCCGCAAAGGCCCCGGTGCGCTGCAGCTGGTTTTCCAGAATGGTGATGCAGTGGTTCCACTCTTTTATTCCCGCCGCAATGCGCTCAGGGTCGTTAAAGTCCGGGTTTTTACGCCCCAGCGCCGGGAAGACATAGCGCCAGGCGTTGTTAAATTCGGTGGCCTGCCAGTCCATCCAGCGTTCAACGTTGGCGCAGGCCTGCGGTTCTGCGGGCAGCAGGTCGTGACGTCCGGCCTTGCGCGTCAGATAGCGGCAGATGGCGTTGGACTCCCACAGCACGAAATCGCCATCAATCAGCACCGGCACCATGGCGTTGGGGTTCAGGGCGCGGAAGGCATTCGTTTCCGTTGAGGCAAAACCGCTGCCGTAATCTTCCTGTTGATACGCGATGCCTGCTTCTTCGCAGGTCCAGAGTACTTTACGCACGTTGATGGAGGTTGTTTTGCCGAGGATATTAATCATGTCGCCGCTTCTCTTCAGAGTGATGAATCGTTTAAAAACAATACACCAGCGGTGAAGAAAAGCGTCAACAAATCATCCGGCGAGTAATTTGTGACGACGCGAAAGCAGAAGCGTCAGCACTACCGCGCACAGCAGCAACATGCCGCTCAATGCAAACGTGCTCTGCCAGCCGAGATGGTCGAATACCAGGCCACCGGCCGTTGAACCCAGCGCAATAGAAAGCTGGATCAAGGCGACCATTAACCCGCCACCGGCTTCGGCATCTTGCGGCAGCGTTCGCGCAATCCATGTCCACCATCCCGTTGGCGCCGCCGTCGCCAGCATCCCCCAGAAGCCTAACAGCAGGGCAACGATCCACACGCTGTGACCGGTCAGTATCAACACGCCTGCTATGACGGCCATCAGCAGGGGTATGGAGATTAATGTCAGATAAAACGCGGCGTTCAGGGCCAGAGCAACGAGCAGTGTGCCAACAAAACCCGCGACGCCGATGGTGAGTAAAATCAGCGATAGGCCGGAGGGGGTGACCTGCGTGACGGTTTCAAGAAACGGACGCACATAGGTAAACAGCGCAAACTGTCCCATAAAGAACAGGCCGCAGGCCAGCAGACCGATGGAAACCACCCGTTGGCGGAATAGCCGAAAGACGGATGCGCGTGACGCCGAATTTTTATTGCCGTTCATATCGGGCAGGCTAAAGCATTGCCAGAGGAACGCCACTATCGCCACGGGAACCAGGCACAGGAAGGCGCCGCGCCAGCCGATGGTGGCGCCGAGATAGCTCCCGAGCGGGGCGGCGACTACCGTCGCCAGCGCGTTCCCCCCGTTGAATATCGCCAGCGCGCGCGCGACCTGATGCTGCGGAACGAGGCGAATGGCCGTTGCGGCAGACATGGACCAGAACCCGCCTATAGCGATACCGATCAGCGCGCGGCCAGTCATGTAAACCAGATAGTTTGGGGCGAAAGCGATAATCATCCCCGAGAGCGCCATCAGGAGCGTCATGCCCAGCAGAAGGTGTTTGCGGTTCATATTCCCGGCAAGCCGGGAAAGGAAGAGGCTGGTCAGAACCGCCAGCGCGCCGGAGATGGCGATTCCCTGGCCAGCGAGCCCCTCCGTAACGCCCAGATCTCTGGCAAGGGGGGTAAGCAGGCTGACGGGCATAAATTCCGAAGCAATCAGGACGAATACGCACAGGGTCATGGCAAAAATACCGCCCCAGTGCGCGCGTTCCTCATTCTGTGAGGTGGTAGGGTTCAGAGTGGACATTGTCATCTTTAACGAAGGGCCGCCCGCTCAACACGGGCGGCGGAGGGGTTTATTTCAGGCTGGTTTTGAAGAACTGCTCAAACTGGCCGAACGGGATCTTCCCGGCAGCATTGTCGTAGAGATCGACATGGTTTGCGCCCGGAACAATCACCAGTTCCTTCTGCTTGCTGCCAACCGCTTTAAACGCATCTTCTGCAAAGTAGCGGGAGTGTGCCTTTTCACCGGTTACGATAAGCGTCGGGATAGTAATTTCCCCGGCGTAGCTCAGCAGCGGCATATTCATAAAGGATAATGGCGTGGTCGCGGTCCACGCGCCGGTGGAGTTGACGGAGCGCGCGTGGAAGCCGCGCGGCATGCGGTAGTAGTCGTAGAACTCCTTCAGTACCGGATGCGGGTCTGCTGGCAGCGCCTCTGGCAGAATACGTTCTGCTGCCGTCACCTTGCCGTTCTCATTGACATAAATGTCATGGCCGCCGTGCGCGAAGGTACCGTTCTCAGCATCTTTCCAGCGTTGTGCGTTGAGATACTGCAGAACGGCACGGCGGTCAGACGTTGAATAGCGATCTTTCCCGTCGCCCACGCCGTGGCCCATCGCCCGGCTCATGTCGTACATCACGCTGGTGGCGACCGCCTTCACGCGGGTGTCCATGGAGGCCGCATTCAGCGCCATACCGCCCCAGCCGCAGATGCCGAGAATACCAATGCGGTTACGATCAACCTCTTTCTGCAACCCCAGGAAATCCACCGCCGCGCTGAAGTCCTCGGTGTTGATATCCGGAGACGCAACGTTGCGCGGCTGGCCGCCGCTTTCGCCCGTATAGGACGGATCGAACGCCAGGGTCACAAACCCATTCTCCGCCAGTGTCTGCGCATACAGGCCACTTGACTGCTCTTTGACCGCGCCAAACGGCCCGCTGACCGCAATCGCCGCCAGCTTGCGGTCACCGCGGTTTTTGGGAAGATACAGATCGCCTACCAGGGTGATCCCGTACCGGTTCTTAAAGGTCACCTTACGGTGATCGACTTTTTCACTTTCGGCGAAGGTTTTATCCCATGTGCTCACCATCGAAACAGGTGCGTTTGGGTTAGTGGTTTCTGCATAACTCATTGTTGTCACTCCACTTAATGATGCGCATAGCAGCATCGCAACGGACAATTTTTGGGTGAATGTTTTCATGAAAATGGACCCCAGGTTGTTGTGTTGCGGTCATTATAGTTAGCAGAAATAGTGCTGATTAGAGGCCGAAAGCTGCTAGGATTCATATCATATTGTTATAAATAGGGGGCATGATGGCGAAGCGGGAAAACTACAATGAGCTGTACCTGTTTATGCAGGTGGTGCGGGAAGGGAGCTTCACGGCGGCTGCGCAGCGGCTCGGGCTGGCGCAATCCGGGATCAGCCGCTCGGTTCGCGAGCTGGAGGAGCGGTTGGGCGTTCAGCTTCTGGTCCGCACCACGCGCAAGCTGTCGCTAACCCACGCCGGAGAACAGCTTTACCGGACAGCCGAATCCGCGTTCGATACGCTCGATACGGGCCTGGCGACGCTGGCACACTATCGTCAGACGCCGTCCGGCACGGTGCGTATTAATGCCAGCCAGCACGCTATCGACAAATGTCTGCTGCCAAAGCTCGCCATCTTTAAACAGCGTTACCCGGACATCAGGCTGGAACTGATGAATGAAAGCCGCTTCGTCGACATTATCGCCGAGCGGTTCGATGCGGGTGTCAGACTGGGGCCGGAAGTGGGGCAGGGAATGATTGCAGTGCGTATCACGCCTGATATGGAAATGGCCGCAGTGGCTGCCCCGGAACACTTCAGACGCTACGGTTTTCCCCAGACGCCTGCGGATTTAGTGGCGCATCCGTGCATTGCCTACCAGCTTGCCGACGGTAGTGACTATCAG
Organism: Enterobacter sp. 3U4; assembly: GCF_057224565.1. Taxonomy (NCBI): domain Bacteria; kingdom Pseudomonadati; phylum Pseudomonadota; class Gammaproteobacteria; order Enterobacterales; family Enterobacteriaceae; genus Enterobacter; species Enterobacter sp. 3U4. The sequence goes on along the minus strand of NZ_CP136665.1, from coordinate 1,850,706 downwards.
TGGGAGCTGGTGCAGGACGGGAAAAAAATCACCCATCGGCCAGAGGGGCAATGGGCGCTGTCTGACAGCTACATGGAAGCCGAAGCCGCCCGGCTGGGGCTTGGGCTGGCCTATGTCCCGGTGGAGCTGGTGGCTGACGATCTGGAGCGCGGAACGCTGATCCGAGTGTTGCAGCGCTATAGCCTGCGCATGGACGGGTTGTATCTCTATTATCCGCACCGTAACGTGTCGCCTGCACTGAGGGTGGTGATCGATACGCTGAAAATATAGCTTTATTTCAGGGATAAAGAGAATGGTAGGAGCACGCCTTCATTCATTTGGAAGATTTAAAGAGGGTATTGCAAGACGGACAGACAAGTTGAGAGCCTTTCTGAACGCGGCTAAAGCTGTGTTCTGAATCTTTTGCACAGCCTGGACATGTGCATTTCACTAAATAATTACGATGAGTTTGTGTTTTTTTACGTACTGACATAGAGAGCTCCTGCTATAAGGGGACAAAAAAATACACGATTAAAATGATGATTACTTATTTTTATAACAATATTTGAAGAGATGAAGACGTCAGGAAGTATAAATAAAAAACCCGCTCGGGGCGGGTTCATTTTATTATCAGTAGCACATAACTGCTCAGGCCGACGCCTTCATCGCTATCGTAAGCGCCACTGATAATGAGCACCTGTTACAATGCAGTGACGTTACCGGCCGCAGGGCCTTTAGCGCCATTTTCAATGGTGAAGGACACTTTCTGACCTTCATCCAGAGTTTTAAAGTTATCGCCCTGGATTGCAGAGAAATGCACGAATACATCTTTGCTGCCGTCTTCAGGAGTGATAAAGCCAAAACCTTTATCTGCGTTGAACCATTTTACTAAACCAGTCATTTTATTAGACATAGATAATTCCTTAATTTATGAGCCACATAGTGCGGCGATGATGGCCTGTATTGAGAGAGTTACTTATTTGGCACTTAGGAGAAGGCTCATGAAGAAGGGATATCTAAGGATAACACCTGAACTGAGGACTGCTTTACTAAAACTGCTTTCATAAGGTCTGTTTTCCAAACCGATGACGCTATTAAGACATAGAATATTTATTACAGCAATGTAAATGTTATTTTATTTTAACCATTTAAACACCCGGATGGCTGAACGGCTGATAATATCCTTAATACCATATTAGCTGCCGCGGCCTGGCAATAACCCAATATCCGCACAGTTTTGCAAGCTTCCACCCTATGACGACTCAAGAAGTTTCAGGAGCGTTTTTCTTTAATGAGTAGCCATGCGGGTCGTTGTTTTGTCTGCTTTCGTGCTGCCGAGACTGCGCCGCGCTGGTGAGCGTGCTGATCGAAATCGAGGATGCGAAGATGTTTACTGCGCTCTGCGAGCGTCTGCTGCACGCCCTGCGTAAGCTAAGAGAACTGTGCAATGTCGATCTGCCGCCAGACCTGATCGCGCAATTGATCATTGGTGAGAAACTGAACTCCTGCGTGCCGGACTGCTGGCAGGACACCCTGACGCAGGTGGACTACGTTCTGGCGCTGATACAGGCGGTGATGGGTGGAACGCTGCCCGCTCACGTAGCGAAAGAGCTGACGGGCCTGCTGCACGATATGGTGTGGCTGCTGACTTAGTTTGTGAAGGAGCCGCGCATTACTGCGCATTAAGGGGCTGGCGTGGAGGGGCGGCAGCGCCCTTTGACGCTGTAATTAACGCGATCGGTTCCCGGTATCCAGAAGCGACGTACCGTAGGAGTTATCGATCGTACAAAGCCAGCGACCGTCGCTTTCCAGTCGAAAAACATAGGTCGCGCGGCGCGACATTTCCGTTATTCCACCCTGACCATCAGCAAAACGCAGAACGGTTTCCATGATAACGAGGGCATTACCACCACCTTCGATCACCTGCATCTCCCCTTGTTCGACGATCAGCTGGTCCTGAAAATAATCTGAGATAGCAATAAACGCGTTGCGGATGTTTTCTTTGCCTTTAACCGTCATGCCGGGCTTGACTACCAGAGCCGCGTCTTCGGCGTAATACTCTATCAGGGCGTCATAGTTTTTGGTGGTGATGGCGCGATCGCAGGATTCGATGATCTGGCGTAGCGGATGTGGGGTCATGCGCGTTTCCTCGTTGTAGTGGGTAACGCGCATTAACATAACAGTCTGGTGTGTTTGTATAGCTACCAGGTTTTATGGCGGGGCGTTATGGGAAAGTTGAGGGGGCAGATAACGTTAGGTCTGCTATGAGCGAGGAGCGGAAGTTCGCGATTCTTTAAAAACTTGTTAAAGGCCACTAGCGTAGCCGGGTATGAATCAGTGAGGGGCTGCTAGCGGCGTCACGAATCCCTGGATAATGGGACAACGGCAAAGCTGGTTAAATCCATATCTCCGAGCATCGGAAATGAACCGGATATTGGATGCTGCTATTTGTTCCATTTTTTTTCGAATATTCATCGCATCCAGACCAAGGCGGTTAAATTTGCGCTAGTGGGGAAAAACAAAGGACTGAAAAAAAGAATAGAGGCTATTCCTTTCGATAACCCAGGAATAGCCTGTCTGACCTACAGTAATGACTCCAGTTTTTGTCGTGCCTGGCTTGTTAGCCGCTTAATGCCCAACGATCGGGAGATCTCTGCAATTTGGTTCTCACCTTTAATACTCAACACCAATGCGCGTAACTCTTCAGCAGGGATGGCATCAATCTGGCGAATATCATTTTCTGTCGCAGGCAAACGGAACGTATTCCAGTCTGCCTGCTGAGTTGTTGACTGCCATACAAAATTTTCACCAAAATGATCTGTCGCAACATGATAGTGCTGATCCACCAACTCCATCACTCTTTCCCGAATTAGTCTGCCAGCACGATTGAAACCGTGTACGCGTGCAATGCGCTGTACCAAAGTCGTTTCCAGCAGTGGAGATTCAGCTTTCACCACTGAGTCGATGAGTCCTCTCAGCGTTTCGTCATATCCACCGATGTAGAAGCGTTCGGCATCAACTCTGTTGTTCCATTCTTGCAGGTCATTAACGATGTATTTAGCGCCCTGAGCGAGTAGGGGAATTTCCAGGGTCGATGATGAGGCGTATTTGAGCTCTGGCACAGCGGTCTCTGCGCTATCGTCGTCTTCAGGCTCTTTGCTCGGTTGCTTTATCACTTCTACAGAAGCGGAGATCTCTCCATCGTTGGCACCTTGTATTTTGAAGGTAGTTAAGGGGAGATCATCCGACTCTGCAACCGCAGTTCTTTCAACGTTAATATCAGCAGATTGTTCTGCTTCATCTGCGCGCATTGCATCAGTAGCTCTAGAATCCTCAAGCAGATTGCGAATGGCCGAATCAAGTCGCTCAAGCGCACCTTCTTTATCAATCCACCACTCCGTTGACCATAGGCGTAATAATTTCCATCCCAAGCCTTGCAGAATAGCGCTGCGAACTTTATCACGATCGCGGGCTGTTGCAGCACTATGATAGGTGGCACCGTCACATTCAACGCCGACTAGGTAATCACCCGGTTTATCCGGATGAACGATCCCCAGGTCAATACGGAAACGGGATACGCCTATTTGCGGAACAACATGCCAGCCTTTCCTTCTCAGGCCATTAGCAACAGCTTCTTCAAAAGGTGAGTCATAGCCGCCAACCGATCCACGAACAGCCTGCGCCAATGCTACCGGGCCCCTTTGAGCAAATTCTATGAAATGCTTAAGGTCGGCGACAGCACGTGCGCTGGTTCGATTGAGATCGATCATCGAAGAGTCAAATGAGGTAAATACCATCATCTCCTGGCGCGCACGCGTGACGGCAACATTCAGGCGTCGCCAGCCTCCTTCACGATTGAGTGGACCAAAACTCATAGACATCGTATTGGCACCGGGCTCGGTAGGGCCGAACCCTATACCGAGCATAATTAGATCACGCTCATCGCCCTGAACTGTCTCAAGGTTTTTAACCACCACGGGTTCATCAAGCTCTTGCTGAAAGAAGGGCTCGATTGCTGGATGTTGCTGATGGGCTCTATCCAGCAAGTCATTGATCAGCTTTTGTTGTTCAGTGTTCAAGGTAATAATGCCAATTGACTTACCTGAAGCAACAAATTTTTTATCAGTTAGACGTTTTACGGTCTCTGCGACAATGGCTTCGGCTTCGGCTTGATTGTGACGACCTTTACCTTTCGAATAAACGCCTGCGACCTTGCACCACTGAACAGCACTCTGTCGTGTTTCTGACGCAGGGAAGGTGATCAGGTTGCCATCATAATAACGATGGTTAGAGAAGGTGATCAAACTTTCATGCCGACTACGGTAGTGCCAACTCAGACTATGATTGTATAACCCGGCGGCAAGGCATTCATCCAAAATGCTTTCCATATCCTCTTCCACATCATCGTCGACATCACTTGCCCCTCGATTGAAGAAACTGGTTGGCGGCATCTGACGTGGATCGCCAGCCACGACAACTTGTTTACCACGAGCCATTGCGCCAATGGCGTCCCAAGGGGAAATCTGTGATGCTTCATCAAAGATTACTAGATCAAACAAAGCTTGGCTGGAAGGCAAAAATTGAGCTACGGAAAGAGGGCTCATAAGCATGCAAGGTGCTAGTTTAGACATTGCATCACCCATCTCTGCGGCCATTTGCCGTACAGGCTTATGACGACGAGATTTTTGTAATTCATGTTTCAGTAAGGCAAAACCTCCCTGTTTGGCTATTTCATTTTTTGCGGGGATTACGCCGCATAGACGAGCTCGAATATAACGAACTGTTAGCTTTGCCAGTCGATCGGTATGCTGGCGATAGGCCTCAATATCACTCATATGCTCGGCAGGAACAAAATTATGGAGTAGTGGTTCCGCATCAATGACCCAGGAGGCGAACCAGCGACAGTAGGCTGTTTCGAAAATCTCTAAGGCACTTGTTTCTGAGGTATCAAGGCTAGCAAGCTCATCCAGCATGGGCATCATCCCCTGTGAAATAGCTTCCTCCCGCACGCGACTCCAGTCACTCCATGCTTTCAGTGCGGATGAATTCTGTATTATGTTTTGCGCACAGTTCCGCAATGTGGGGATCGATGGATTTTCTTCTTGCGTTTTTATCAGGCCACAGAAGGTTGTTTTGGCTTCGCTAAACCCGATAAGTGCAGTACGGAGGCTCTGGCAAGAATTCGCAACTATACCGGTCGCCCCCAGCAAATCATTACCATCAATAACTAGGGTTTTAACGGCATTGCGAATCCGTGCAAGTTGTTGTGGTGAGGACGCTAATGTGCCGAGTTTGTTGCGGATCTCTTCTGCAAGTGTCAGTGTCGTTGCTAAGTTTTCGCAATCTGTTTCCAGACTGTTCCAGCCCGGGAGGGTTGCCGTCTCGCTGCTTATCGCAGATAGTCGTTGTGACAACGGCTGTAGCAGATCAATAACAGGTAAATCGGCAGCCAAATCCGGTGCTGAACTGAGAGCATGTTGCTGCATTACTCCCTGGATAACTTTTTTGCGCGCGCTGGTGGCAAAGAACCAGAATTTTTTACCCGCTTGTGTTAGTGCTTGACGGATTTGTGGCACATTGATGTGCTGCCAGCTATCTGCAGGATAGTTGACTGACAACTGTTCTTTGATGTTTGTTATCTCCTGAAGCAGAGCGATTGCAGTATGGCCTGCCTGAATGCGAGCTGCCGCATCGGGAGTGAACATAAAACTGAGATCGATTCCACCGGCTTTGGTCAGGAGTTCACAAAAAGCGAGCAGTTGTGCCAGTTTTGCTGGCTCTTTGCGATCCAATTCAATTCCACTTGTCTCGAGTAGCGTATCAGCCGCATGCTCCAGGTCTTCTATTTTTCCAGGTAGTGCTTTCGCGCTGACAATAAGTGATGACTGCCATCCGTTCGTCCAGTCTGTTTGTGCAATAGCGGCAAAATGTTCACCGTGTTGTTGAAAAGCAGCACGGTTAAGCTCTAGGCGTCTGGCTATCTGCCTGAAATATTCCATTTGTTCTGCTGTATGCAGCGTATAAGCTGGCCATGTAAATCGCGGTGTTGCTGCACTGGCATCTTTTATGACTCGACCCATTGCATAATGTAGCGTTAAACCATTAGACCAACGTTTATGAAGCAAACGAACAACGCCATTAAGTTTGTCACGAAGAGTTTGCAACTTGCTTGCTTCCTCATCCCATTCTTGGGTGGTCAGCACGTCTCTCACATCCCACGCGCGTTCAAGTTGCTTTAGAAAATCCATTTTCGAGGTTTTACTGGAGTGTAACTCTAGGCAAAACTCACCTAATCCTTGCGCCTCCAACCTGCGGTAAACGACATCCAGAGCGGCTTTTTTTTCAGCTACAAACAGCACACGTCTGCCCAGTGCAAGGTTGTGCGCAATCATATTGGCTATAGTTTGCGACTTGCCTGTCCCGGGCGGTCCGTCAAGCACAAAGTCGCGACCTTTTGCGGACGCCACTACTGCTGCAACTTGCGAGGAGTCTGCAGGTAATGGCAAAAAAAGCTCCTGTGTTCCTATTTCGTTATCCAGTTCATCGACATCTATGATTTCACCGCTCTTTTCCAACGTGGCATTTTCCTGCCCACGCTCAACCAGGTATTTAACCAGCGGGCTTTCCATCAGTTGCGGTGTGCGGTCGACGAGATCCTTCCACATTAGATATTTGGCGAATGAAAAGGTACCGATCACGACATCGCGAGTGACCTCAAAGCCTGGAATATCACGGACTGCGCGGCGTATAACATTCCATATACCATCAACATCTATACCGCTTTCATCGGTTGGTAACTCGCCATCTAGCCCGTTGATTGTTAGCGCGAAATCGTTTCGCAGTAGCTCGAGTAGAGTCAGATTGAAGCGAGGTTCTTCTTCCAGCAAACGCATCGTCACGCCAGAGAGCGCACTTTTCCGATCCAACTGAATGGGCAGAAGAATGAGTGGAGCGAAATAACTTTTAGGGTCATCGGCAGCCTTTTTCCATTTAAGGAAACCGACCGCCAGGAACAGTGTATTGGCACCGCCTTCTTCGAGATCACTTTTGGATTTGCGATAGAGATCAATTAGAGAAGATTCCAGCCGTTCTTTTTCAAGAGAGGAGACAACTTCGCCACGTTCCAGCGCATTTTGTGCATACTCATCACGTAAGTTCTCATGCGTCTGTTGCTGGTATAATTCTGCGTCTCGACCGCCCGTTTCGAGATTTGGCAAAGAAACAATACGCAGACGCTTACCTTCCGCAAGTTTATCTTCAAGCATCCCGGGGTTAGCACATAATAATCGGATGCCTTTAGCGCTTTCCGGCAAATGTAATAGGCGGTTCCGGGTTGTTAAATCTAACAATTTTCGTTGCCATTGGACCAGTCGGCTTGTTGCACCTTTTTCATCTGCGATGTCGAGCTCAATATCAAATGAAGGTAGCTGCGGCGCATCTTCAAATCCATGAGAAATAATCTGTTCCGTATCCTCACTCTGACCAGTCGCACCTAATGTTCCCAGTGCTAATGGGCGAATTTTTTGCATTCGTGCGCGGCGTACATCAATGGCGGCGTAGAATTTTTTTTCTGTCAGATGCTGTAAAGCCTCTACGGAAGCTTGAGTAAATGATGCTGGGTGCGCTTGTGTTGCCAGTGTCGTTTCAAATACGACCATCTCTTTTAAATCGATTCGTTTACGTACGGCTGAGACATCTTCGGTAACAAGTTGCGCAAACTCTTGCGGTTGTAACCACAGGCCGACAAAAGCATGACCTTCCGTTAACAAGACCAGTGGGTTTAGGCCGAGTTGTTCTAGAGCGGATGCAAATAGGAGTGTGGTATCCAAACACGTGGCAATCCTTGCTTCAACGATGGTTCCGGGTGTTCGAATCTTCTGGCCGTTGTGTTCGAAGCTGGCAGGGGGAAGCGCATAACTGATATTCATGTTACAAATGGCAGTCCACAGGGCGGAGGCTATCTCCCAGACCCGAGTTCTGGATTTGCTTTCGTAACCATCCAGGGCTTCTCTTTTCCCTGCGCTACGAAGTACATCTGATGTGGCTTTGAGCAGACGATCAATCGCAGGGTCGTTAGGCGTAATGAAAGATGGCAACAATTCAACCATCGCATCGCCGCCCCATTCATTTTTTGCCAGGGCTTCAAGCGGATAATTAACTGTAAAAAGTTCATCCTCTCCCTGACGTAAACACAATGTAATTTCGCACACCACGCTTTCAGTCAACTCAGCCAGCCATTTTGCATCAAGCTTAATATCGCGATCACGGATATCGAGTGTGGAATGAGGAAGCAAGCGATCAATTTTCCACTGTTTTGCTTCCAGCACTGCAGGTGTTGTCTGCAAATGCAATGTTAAGTCCTGGTACATTTGATCAGATTCGTTATGTAGTACCAGTTCGCGTAACAGAGGAACTGCATTTTGATGTGAGGTGAATCCCAGCTTATGGGCGACACTGACAGATATCTTTAGGCTCATAAAATTCCGTCTCCAATGAGAATATAATACTCAGGCTATGTTTATTGATGGAGCAACCCGGTGTAGGACAGATCCTGCTGAATGGGGCTACCAGGCCAACTTTTAGTCGACATGATACATACCCTTAAAAATTGTTTTGATGCTTTATACGAAAGGATTAAAGACGCCTAAGCCACATGAAACTTAAGATTTATCCGCAGTTCACAAGGATCTGTTAGCGATTTAAGCAATAAGATTGCGGATTGTTCCAGCTTCGATAATCCAGTTATTGGCAGGATAAAGAGGGTAATCATCCCCTCGCTGGATATATTCATTAAAAATTAACGGTTAAATATTACCAGGATATTTTCTCTACGTGATATTTGTCTATGTATGATGACTAAAATACTTACTGTGAGCCGATATTTCTCATTTGTCTGTCATCACATCGGTGGTCATCGCAGAAAACGACTTGGGTACATCGGGTAATTGGAAGCACTATAAAACTACTGATAACGTTAGAGTTAAGAGTACTGAACATTCGTGTCTTCAGAGTGTAATGTGCTTTTAAATAACTGACTAAACCAGGTTTACGTCGCCTCTATTGCACCCAGCCGTTACGTGCGCAGCGACGATTGGCAGACTGGTCTCAGAGGAGTTATGCGACGGCCAGAGCGATGAAATCCCGCAATGCTACCGGCCATCCCGCTTTAGCGTGTTAAAGGGCTGAGACGAGGTTTCTGATCTTTTCAGCCTTTTCAAAATGGTCCAGCTTCATCTCCATAATCCACCAGTGCGCCACTTCCATAAGCAGTTCCGGATCGTCATTTTTATTAGCAAAAAAAGCATAAAACGAAAGCCCAACATCGCTTCCCTTAGAGACAATTTTTGCATCACAGATCCTGATGATTTTTTTTCCTTCACTCCTTGCCGCACGTCATATCCTTTACTTTCTTCATGTTCGGGCTAAAAAAAGCCGCAAGCAGATGTCTGCTTGCGGCTTCCGGATCGGTGATGATTTTCTGACAATCAGGCCGCTTTCACAGCCCTGATTTTTTTCGCGTCAGCCGCGTCGGATTCAGTTTGATCCGCTGCAGCTGGAGCGTTGAGGTCCGGAAGCTTGCTGGTACGCAGAATATGCTGCACGGTCTCTTTCTGCTCGGCGAGATACAGGCCAAGATTTTCAGCCTGCGTTTCATCCATCTGCATTCCGCTTTGCAACAGCCAGTCGGTGAACGCGTCTGCCATATCGAGCAGCTTGTCGTGAGCGTCAGCCTCTTTCTTACTGGCAAATGTCATTTTCTCTTCACCTTTTCTTACGACAACAAATTTTGTTTCAACAGCCATTTTGCACACCTCATACTGTAATTATATACAGTATAGCAGCTCCGGGCTTATGTTTCAGCTAAAAATTGCACACATTTTTAGCGGGCAGGGGGGACATTCGAAAAGCGTGCGCTGATCGCATCACGTTCATAGCCCTGCGGCTGCGTCAGTATCTGGTATAAATCAGGGCGGCGACCGTGGATCCAGCGGCGTCCGGTGCTCATAGCAAGCAGGCTTAAATCGAGTTCAGCGCTCACCATCGCATCTTCAGCCGCCCAGGTTTCGTTCACGATCCTGCCATAGGGGTCGAGGATCATGGCATTGCCTGTACGAACTTCGTCATCATCGGCACCGACACCGTTGCTAAAGAGAAGAAATAACCCGTTGTCATGGGCGCGGGCAGGCAGCCAGCGCATGAGCCATCCCCGACCGCTTGGCCCTTTGAATGCAGCCGTAATTTCTTCCTTGCGCGTTTCCCGCTCCTCCCAGAGCGCCAGCGGAACAGGCTTCATCCCGTGAGGGCTGCGGGAATCGGTACCGCCTGTTTGATGCGGCGCGAGAAGAATATCGGCACCCAGTAGCGCCGTCGCGCGCACATTTTCGACCAGATTATTGTCCCAGCAAATCAGGATACCGACCTTCACGCCCCACGGCGTATCAAAAACGGTAAAGCTGTCCCCGCTGCTGATGGCCGGATGTTCAAAAGCATGGAGTTTACGATGCGTATGCATTGAGCCGTCCGGCATACAGGCAACATACGCATTGTAGAGTCGGCCGTCGTCGGCGCGTTCAATAAGACCGGCGCCAATAAGCATTTGATGTTTTATCGCCAGGGAACGAATGAGCGTCAGGGAAGGGCTGTCTGCAATCGACTCTGCCAGCGCAGACACCTCCGCTGCGGTGAGCTTAGGGACATGCCAGTAGCCGGTGATGCACATTTCAGGGAAAGTGAGAATGTTCACCTGCTCAAGCGCTGCCTGTTCAATAAATTTCTCCATTATCAGCAGGTTGTAGTGTTTGTTATTCGCCTGATGCTGAAACTGTACGGTTGCCGCCTTTAAGGATGTCAGTGCGTTCATGTTGCGTCTCCGGTTGTCATCGAGACTGAATTACATAACGATTGCCGATAACTGTATAATCAAATCATTTCCGAATTCGATAACCATCTGGAATGCAAAAATGAACACCAGGCTGCTAAAGGCGTTTTTGATACTGGCTGAAAAGGGTAATTATGCCGATGCGGCGCGGGCGCTATTTATCTCACAGCCGGCATTGACCAAACAGATTAATCTCCTCGAATCCCTGGTGAATATGTCGCTTTTTTCACGAGGTCGTCACGGCGCAATACTGACGGCCAGCGGCAGGCGTTTGCTGCCAGAGGCTGAGAAAGTGGTCAGGCAGACCCGGCAATTTATGCAGCACGCTGAGCGGGTATCGAAAGGTGTGGAGGGGAATATCGCCGTCGGGTTCGGACTTTCAAGCTTTTATCTGGCGCCACGCTGTATCGCTGACTTTCGTCGGGACTATCCGGAAGTAGAAATGTCATTGACGGATCTGCCTTCCTTCCAGCAGTACGAGCGATTGCAAAATGATGAGCTGCAGGTCGGTTTTGTCAGGGTTCCGCCCCCCGTGGCGCTTGAATACCTGCCGTTATTTACCGATCGGCTGGTCCTGGTTGCGCCCGCCGCGTCGCCAGCAATGTCTGCTGCAGAGTGGCTCACGAAACGCCCTCTGCTGCGGCTGTATGATGAGCGAGGGCGGGGTTTAAACGCGCAGATTGACCGCTTTCTGCATGACAACGGTCTTTTCGTCTCATCGACTCAGCTGACTGACGATATCCAAACTATCGTCGCGATGGTGGTTGCGGGTATCGGTGTGGCCATTCTGCCCACCAGCGTGACGCATATCGCGCCGCCGGAGCTAGTGATGATTCCACTAACGGGGGAGTCAATCAGCTGGAAGGTGGGCATCGCCTGGGACGCAAGCAGGGAGGATGTCATCCGTGACAACTTCATTGCTAGCGTAACTGCTGCGTTTCCGGGCCAGCCATGCTCCGCCGCCATGCCCCAGGCGCCTGACCATACTGACGCTTAAAGCTGCGGTTGAAGGACTGCTGTGAGTCAAAGCCCAGCGCGATCGCCACGTTCAGAATCGGTTCGTCGCTGCGGGATAACCGCTCAACCGATTTTTGCAGCTTTTGCGCGCGAATATACCCGGCGAGGGGATAGCCCGTATGCTCTTTGAACAGGCGCTGGAGGTGCCATTTCGAGTAGCCGGAACGCCTGGCGACGGTCTCAATGTCCAGGCGGCTGTCCAGGTTGTTGTCTATCCAGTCGAGTAAATCATGCATAAATGCGCCAGTGTTCATCTGGTTACCCCCACGCAGCGAATTAAAAAGTATCTTTTTCTGTTGCATTAAAAGGTGGCGCGTTTTTGTTGTAATTGCAAGTTTTATTGTTGCATTTAAATCCCTGAGCGAAACGGGTCTTTTCACATCCGCTCAAATAGCACATAAAGTGCAACAATTATTCTTGCACTTAGTTAAGCGCCTTCCTACAATCGCCGCGAATAGTGTATTCGCAACTGTTACAGTTTTGTGGCGATGAACGACACAAATGGCCTTAAGACAGCCCCCGGACAAAGGAAGTGGCGCGGTGCCTCCTGCTGCGTCTTGCCCGGTGGCGATAATTATCGGAATAAAAATAATGAGCCTGCAAAAAACCTGGGGTAATTCTCATCTGAGCGCGCTGGGGGCAATGTTGCTCTCCGTGCTGCTCGTCGGATGCGATAACAGCGTCGCGCAAAATGCCGCGCCGCCTGCGCCCGCCGTGAGTGCCGCTGACGTGGTGGTGAAATCGATTAGCCAGTGGGATAGCTTTAACGGCCGGATTGAAGCGGTGGAGAGCGTTCAGCTACGCCCGCGCGTGTCCGGCTACATTGATAAGGTGAATTACACCGACGGCCAAGAAGTGAAGAAGGGCGAGGTGCTGTTCACCATTGATGACCGTACCTATCGCGCCGCGCTGGAACAGGCGCAGGCGAACCTGGCGAGAGCCAAAACGCAGGCCAGCCTGGCGCAAAGTGAGGCTAACCGTACCGATAAGCTGGTCAATACCAACGTTGTCTCCCGTGAAGAGTGGGAGCAGCGTCGCTCGGCTGCCGTTCAGGCGCAGGCCGATATTCGCGCCGCGCAGGCGGCAGTGGACGCCGCGCAGCTCAACCTGGACTTCACCAAAGTCACCGCGCCTATCGATGGTCGCGCCAGCCGGGCGCTGATCACCAGCGGGAACCTGGTGACTGCGGGCGACACCGCCAGCGTCCTCACCACGCTGGTCTCCCAGAAGACGGTTTACGTCTACTTTGACGTAGACGAGTCAACCTACCTTCACTATCAAAACCTGGCCCGCAGCGGGCAGGGAGCGTCCAGCAATCACACGGCGCTGCCGGTTGAGATTGGCCTGACGGGCGAGGAGGGCTATCCCCACCAGGGCAAAGTGGACTTCCTGGATAACCAGCTCACGCCAAGTACCGGGACAATCCGCATGCGCGCGCTGCTGGATAATTCACAGCGTCAGTTCACGCCGGGACTGTTTGCCCGCGTACGCCTGCCGGGCAGCGCGGAGTTCAAAGCCACGCTTGTCGACGACAAGGCGGTGCTGACCGATCAGGATCGTAAATACGTCTATATCGTGGATAAAGAGGGGAAAGCGCAGCGTCGCGACATTACGCCGGGTCGTCTGGCAGACGGTTTACGCATCGTGCGGCAGGGGCTGAACCCTGGCGACAAAGTCATCGTCGAGGGTTTGCAGAAAGTGTTTATGCCGGGTATGCCGGTTAACGCCAAAACCGTTGCCATGACCGCCACCAGCGCCCTCAACTGATCCCTTGACCTGAGAATCCAACCCATGGACTTTTCCCGCTTTTTCATCGACAGGCCGATCTTTGCTGCCGTCCTGTCGATTCTGATTTTTATCACAGGGTTAATCGCCATCCCGCTGCTGCCGGTGAGCGAATACCCTGACGTCGTGCCGCCAAGCGTGCAGGTGCGCGCGGAGTACCCGGGCGCTAACCCGAAAGTGATTGCCGAGACCGTGGCGACGCCGCTGGAAGAGGCGATCAACGGCGTCGAGAACATGATGTACATGAAATCCGTCGCGGGTTCGGACGGCGTGCTGGTGACTACCGTGACCTTCCGTCCGGGGACTGACCCCGATCAGGCGCAGGTTCAGGTGCAGAACCGCGTCGCGCAGGCCGAGGCGCGTCTGCCGGAGGACGTGCGGCGTCTGGGCATTACCACCCAGAAGCAGTCGCCCACGCTGACGCTGGTGGTGCATCTGTTTTCGCCAAACGGTAAGTATGATTCCCTGTATATGCGTAACTACGCCACGCTGAAGGTGAAGGATGAGCTTGCGCGCCTGCCCGGCGTCGGCCAGATCCAGATTTTCGGCTCCGGCGAGTACGCGATGCGCGTCTGGCTGGACCCAAATAAAGTGGCGGCACGCGGGCTGACCGCCTCGGACGTGGTCACGGCGATGCAGGAGCAAAACGTACAGGTTTCCGCCGGGCAGCTTGGCGCCGAGCCGCTGCCGAAAGAGAGCGATTTCCTGATCTCCATTAACGCCCAGGGGCGCCTGCATACCGAAGAAGAGTTCGGCAATATTGTCCTGAAAACGACGCAGGACGGTACGGTCGTCCGCCTGCGCGACGTGGCGCGTATCGAAATGGGGTCCGGCAGCTATGCGCTGCGTTCCCAGCTGAACAATAAAGACGCGGTCGGGATTGGTATCTTCCAGTCTCCTGGGGCGAACGCCATCGACCTGTCTAACGCGGTGCGCGCGAAAATGGACGAACTGTCCACGCGCTTCCCGGCGGACATGAAGTGGGCGGCACCTTACGATCCGACCGTTTTCGTGCGCGACTCCATCCGTGCGGTGGTGCAAACGCTGCTGGAAGCCGTGGTGCTGGTCGTGCTGGTGGTCATTCTGTTCCTGCAAACCTGGCGCGCGTCGATCATTCCGCTGATCGCGGTGCCGGTGTCGGTGGTGGGTACCTTCAGCATTCTCTACCTGCTGGGCTTCTCGCTGAATACCCTCAGCCTGTTCGGGCTGGTGCTGGCCATCGGTATCGTGGTGGACGACGCCATCGTGGTGGTGGAGAACGTCGAGCGAAATATCGAAGAGGGGCTTGCGCCGCTTGCCGCAGCGCACCAGGCGATGCGTGAAGTGTCCGGGCCGATTATCGCGATTGCGCTGGTGCTGTGCGCGGTGTTTGTGCCGATGGCGTTTCTCTCGGGCGTTACCGGGCAGTTCTACAAGCAGTTTGCGGTGACGATCGCGATCTCTACGGTGATTTCAGCGATTAACTCGCTGACGCTTTCTCCGGCGCTGGCGGCACTGCTGTTAAAACCGCACGGCGCACCGAAAGATTTTCCGACCCGGCTTATCGATCGTCTGTTCGGCTGGATTTTCCGTCCGTTTAACCGCTTTTTCCACCGCAGCTCGAACGGCTATCAGGGGCTGGTGGGCAAAACGCTCGGCAGACGCGGGGCGGTATTCGTCGTTTATCTGCTGCTGCTCTGTGCCGCAAGCGTCATGTTTAAAGCGGTGCCCGGCGGTTTTATTCCGACGCAGGATAAGCTGTACCTGATCGGTGGCGTGAAAATGCCGGAAGGCTCTTCGCTGGCCCGCACCGATGCGGTGATCCGCAAAATGAGCGAAATCGGGATGAATACCGAAGGCGTGGACTATGCGGTCGCGTTTCCGGGGCTGAACGCGCTGCAGTTCACCAATACGCCGAACACCGGGACGGTGTTCTTCGGCCTGAAGCCGTTCGACCAGCGTAAACATACTGCGGCGGAAATTAACGCGGAGATCAACGCGAAAATCGCGCAAATTCAGGAAGGCTTTGGCTTCTCCATTTTGCCGCCGCCGATTTTAGGACTGGGTCAGGGGTCGGGCTATTCCCTGTACATCCAGGATCGCGGTGGTCTGGGCTATGGCGCGCTGCAGAATGCGGTGAACACCATGTCCGGTGCGATTATGCAGACGCCGGGGATGCATTTCCCGATCTCAACCTACCAGGCTAACGTGCCGCAGCTGGACGTGCAGGTTGACCGCGATAAGGCGAAAGCGCAGGGTGTATCGCTGACCGATCTTTTCGGGACGCTGCAAACCTATCTGGGCTCGTCGTACGTCAATGACTTCAACCAGTTCGGGCGTACCTGGCGCGTGATGGCGCAGGCCGACGGGCAGTTCCGCGACAGCGTGGAAGACATTGCGAATCTGCGCACCCGCAACAGCCAGGGCGAAATGGTGCCGATTGGCAGCATGGTGAAAATCACGACCACCTACGGGCCGGATCCGGTGATCCGCTACAACGGTTACCCGGCGGCGGACCTGATTGGAGATGCCGACCCGCGCGTGCTCTCATCATCACAGGCGATGACGCAGCTGGACGCGATGTCTAAGCAGATCCTGCCGAACGGCATGAACATTGAATGGACGGACCTGAGCTTCCAGCAGGCCACCCAGGGCAATACGGCGCTGATCGTCTTCCCGGTCGCGGTGCTGCTGGCGTTCCTGGTCCTGGCGGCGCTGTATGAAAGCTGGACGCTGCCGCTGGCGGTGATCCTCATCGTGCCGATGACCATGCTCTCCGCGCTGTTTGGCGTCTGGCTGACCGGAGGCGATAACAACGTCTTCGTGCAGGTGGGGCTGGTGGTGCTGATGGGGCTGGCCTGTAAAAACGCCATTCTTATCGTGGAGTTTGCCCGCGAGCTGGAAATTCAGGGTAAGGGCATCATGGAGGCCGCGCTGGAGGCGTGCCGCCTGCGTTTACGCCCGATTGTGATGACCTCCATCGCCTTTATTGCCGGGACCATTCCGCTGATCCTCGGCCACGGTGCGGGCGCAGAAGTACGTGGCGTCACAGGGATCACGGTGTTCTCCGGTATGCTGGGGGTGACGCTGTTTGGTCTGTTCCTGACGCCGGTGTTCTACGTGACGTTGCGTAAGTTCGTCACGCGTGGGAAGAAAGAGGAAAGGGACGTTCTGCCCGCGTAGGGACGTTGCCGATAATAAAAAACCGCTTTCACTTTGAAGGCGGTTTTTTTTCGCATCAGTTAAACGTTACGACGTTTTTTGATACTGGGCGATGAGGTCGGGGAGCGGATCCCAGCCGCTGCTGTCGGCGTTTTTTACTGCTTCCAGGGCGCTTGCCACGGTATGGCGGGCCAGTACCGCTAACGACGCCTGCTCGGCTTCTTCGGAAATTGATTTAAAGTACCAGCACGCGTTAGCGCTGACCACGCAGCGGGCCGGTACGTCAGGGCGCGACGCCCACAGCTTTTTATCTTCGATGACCGAAAGGTAGATGTCGCGCAGGGTGATCTCTTCCGGCGGGCGACCAAGGTGAATTGAGCCGTTACGGCCAAGCGTTGAGACGATAATGCCGTCACGCGTCAGCGGAACCATCAATTTGCGGATGAAGCTCGGGTTCGCTTCCAGGCCGTAGGCCAGAATCGCACTCGTTGAACGTTCACCCAATTGCTCCGCCATCGCTACGCTGAGAACCATCTGCAAAGCTGTCGGGAAGCGGTAATCTAACATTTCTCTGTCCTGGGTTGCGGTGAATCTTGTTCTTTTTGGCACCGCAGAGGTGAATAAGCAATAAACAACAATATAACAAATACGGTAATTATTTTGAAGCAATCTGCGGCATTTGCGATCAAACCCCCTGTTCTGCTTTAGCTAAACGTGCGGTTCGGGAAGTCAACCGTCACAAGGAGGCCACCTTCTGCAGAGGCACTCAGATTTACGCTGCTGTTGTGTTGCTGCGCCACCGCTTTGACGATGGCAAGCCCCAGCCCGCTGCCGCTTTGCATCTGATTAGGATCGCGGAAAAAGCGGTCGAACACGCGCTCCTGCAGCTCGACCGGAATACCCGGGCCCGCATCGGAAACGCGCAGCTGAACGACGCGATCGCCTGCACGCACGTCGACCTGAATCTGCCCGCCCTCGGGGCTGTACTTCACGGCGTTCTCAATGAGATTATCAATCAGCGACACCAGGCGTTCCCTGACGCCGGAGATCCACACTTCATCCTCGGCAAAGAATTCCAGCTCGATCCTGCGCGCAGACGCTAAGGGCTCCAGCTCGGCCATGCGCTCCTGGATGAGCGTCGTCAGCGGCACGGGCTCCATGGCCGTATCAATACGCGCTTCGCTGTGCATCATCAGCAGCAGCTGATTGACGAGACGCGCGGCGCGGCTGTTGCTGCGGATCACGCCGGCAAGCAGCTCCTGCTGGCTCTCGCTGATGACCCAGGACTGCAGCGCTTCCACGTTGATGCGCATCGCCGCGAGGGGCGTACGCAGCTCGTGCGCGGCATCCGCGATGAAAACCCGCTCCCTTTCCGCGCTTTCACGCACCCTGGCAAGGAAGTCATTGATCGCGTCCACCATCTGGCGAAGCTCTCTGTGCTTCGGTACGGCTCTTAACGGGGAGAGATCGTCCGGCGTGCGTAAGGTAATCTCATTGACCACCTTATTCCAGGGACGCATCGCAATGCGTATTGACAGCCACGCGGGAAACAGTAGGAAAGGGAAGCAAACCAGCAGCGGCAGGATGTAGTACCCGCGCGAGTTCAGGTAGATAAAGAAGTTCCAGCCGCTGGCTGGGGTGAAAAGGGTAACCTCCACGTCGGAGTGCGGGGATTTAAGGGTGCGGCTGGTCCAGGTACGATCTCCACTCTGCACGTGCTCAAGTTCGCCGAACCGGGTGTTTGTTATCCCAGCGGGCGCACGGTCTGAGGCAAATATAACGGTACTATTTTTGCGTACGATGAGGTTAATCGACAGCACGGGATCTTCCCCTCCGCCGTAACCTTCACGCAGCGCCTTGCTGAAGGCCTCCAGCGCGGCGGTACGATCCTGCGGACGTCCGTCCAGACGCTCAGCCAGGGTAAAAACGGTTTCGTACGTTTTACTGCCCGTGAGGATAGGAGGGCTACGCAGGTCCTCCCACAGAATGAAGGTTAAAAAAAGACACCACAGCAGGGTAAGCAGCAGCATCTGGGCGATGATAATTCGCCGTACCAGCGTCGGGCGCCTCAGGTGATACCAGACGTTTTGCATTAACCGGTCACCTTTTGTATTGAGACGGTATCAATAACGTACCCGACGCCCCGGACCGTTCGCACATAGCCGTCGCCGATTTTTCGCCGTAAATTTCCCATATGCACGTCGAGCGCGTTGCTGAGGTTCTCTTTGTTGCCGAATATCCTTTCTTCCAGAAACCGCCGGGTCAGCACGCGGTCCGCGCGCAGCATCAACGTCTCCAGCAGCGCGTATTCACTGGCCGTTAAATCGATATGGCGCGCGCTCACCGTCACGCGACGCGTCGGTATATGAAGAGAGAGCCCGCGAATTTCTATCGCCTCATTCTCAAAACCGTAGCTGCGCCGGGCAAGGGCTCGCACTCGCGCCAGCAGCTCGGCGAGAATAAAGGGTTTGACGAGATAGTCGTCCGCGCCGGCATCCAGCCCGCACAGGCGATCCTGCAATGTCCCTCGCGCCGTCAGGATGATGACGGGGATCCCCTTGAGCTGCTGACGCAAACGCGTCATCAGGCTCATGCCATCGCCGTCGGGTAACCCCAGGTCGAGCAAAATAAGTTCCGGCACGCAGACGTCAAGCTGATGCAGCGCATCCTCTTTACGGCGAACCCATATGACGTCAAACCCTTGATCTGAGAGGGCGATACGTACGCCATTGCCGAGATCCAGGTCGTCTTCGATAAGTAGAATTTTCACATTGGTAACGGTATCAACCGGGAATGAAGAATAACTTAAGAAAAAAACGGTAGCAGGAAATCTGTCCGGATGACAGCACCTGCCCGCGCTTCACTCTTTCTTCATTTTCGGCTCATAAGAACCTTAGGGTCAGTATTCAAAATGGGCGTTCCGGCGGTTAACCGCATGCATCGTCATCATTTGAATCCAAAAGGGCTTCTTTAATGAGAAACATCGAACTGCGTCATACGTTCCCCCATTTACTCTCGGGCCGCAGCCTGAAAAACATCGTGCCGGGCGTCGTTCTGGCGTTACTGGCCACGCCTGTTCTGGCTGCAGAACAGAGCCAGGGTAACGTCTTAACCCTGGGGGGCGGCGTGGACGTTGGGCCGCGCTACTCGGGTTCAGAGAAAACCCGCGTTTCAGCGGCTCAGGTAGTGGATTATTCCATGGCAAATGGCTTCTTCATCGGCACCACGCGCGGGATCGGTTACGGCAACAACATCGGTAACCTGGATTACAGCGCCGCGCTGAGCTATCGAGTTGGCCGTAAAGATAAAGACGTTAGCAGCGATTCGATCGCCTCCGGCAGCGACGAGCTGCGCGGGATGGGCGAGATAAAAGGCTCGGCAATCGTTGTACCCGGGCTGGAGTACAAGGTGACCGACTGGCTTCACCTGCAGCTGCAGGCAGAGGTACCGGTTTCTGAGAGAGACAACGGTGAAGCCGTGCATTTCGGCATTTCCAGCCCGTTCTATACCTCACCAAAAAATGAGGTGAGTCTGGCGCTGACCGGCAGTTGGGGATCCAGCAAGTACATGCAGACCTACTACGGGGTCAGTGCCGCTCAGTCGAGCGCGTCGGGATTTGCCCGACATGACGCCGGGGCCGGAATTTATGCCTGGTCGATGAACCTTGACTGGACCCATAAGCTCACCTCGCGCTGGAGCGTACTTGCCTCTGCGGGCGTGACGCAGCTGACGGGGGATGCAGGCGACAGCCCGATTGTGCAACGCAAAACGTCGCCTGCGGGGAGTTTGAAGGTGACGTATAGTTTTTAAATTGCGGTGTTGAGAGTGCAATAACGGTGATTTTAGCCCCTCCGGTTAAGATGGCGGGGCGGTTCCCATTGCTGACAGCAACAATCTTGGAACGTCTTAAAACCTGATGCTTTGATTAGGCCGCACTGCACCCGCAGTTGAAGGATTTATCTAAAGCTCCATTGGGCAGTGATGACAAACACGGAGGGAATGATAATACCCACATCCATTCCAAAATAAGACGTAAAATTATACTGGAATCCATGATATATGTAGGGAGAAAATCCTATCCCTGTTACTTTTTTAAAATCATGGTATGAACCATGGTCTCCACAATCATCGAAAGTATCAAAGAAAAATTCGCCAACATATCCATAGATTCCCTTAAAAACCCAACCGTTATTCCATCCAGCCCAATCTCTTCTTACGCCGGCAGCCAGACATCTGTCATTAAAGCTGTTTTTCATTGTGCCTAGCACTACGCTATATTGCGACGTGTCCGAGAATTTCCTCTCCACGGATATAAACTTGTTTTCAAAGTTCTCCGTGTATTGTCCGTGATTATGTGTCAGATGATAAACGTATGAGCCAGTGTTTATTGAATACAGATTTATTTCATCTGCAGAGCAATGCAATGTAACCAAATAAAAACTTCCGCACCACAGCCATGCGTGGGATTTTTTCAGGGCTGTCTGCTTATGTGGAATATTATCCATATACGCTCACTTTGGCTAACATACTGATGTTATAAGGGGTTATTTTCGGCCTTCAGCTGTACAAATTTTAGCATACATACGGAAACTTGAGATACTCACGTCACGGGTTGGGGGCTGAGACCGCCTTACAGACATGTTCAGCGAACCATTTTGCCCACACTCTTACAGTGCTCAAAATCTGCTCTTTTATGGTCACGAAATTCATAGCCTCCAGGTATAATGTCCGCTCAGATAAACGGTTAAGAGGATGTGATAAGATGCTGGCATATATCACCATAGGTACAAATGACCTTCAGCGCTCCGTGGCGTTTTATGACGCTGTTTTTAAAGTGCTTGGCTATTCACGTGTGCCTGCCTGGACAGAAGACTGGGCAATGTGGGGAGATGAAAATAACCCGGAGGAGGGTTTCAGCTTCTGTATTTGTCCTCCTTTTGACGGGCATCCCGCAGCGGCGGGAAACGGGACAATGTTCGCATTCCGTGCAGATAGCGCGGATCGTGTCAGACGGTTCCATGCGGCAGGCCTCCTTGCGGGAGGGAAGAATGAAGGCGCGCCGGGTACACGAACCGCGTACGGCCCCGATTTTTATGTTGCCTATCTGCGCGATCCTGATGGGAATAAGCTGGCATGTGTTTGTCAGAATTATTCTCCTGAAGCAGATAAGTATTCAAAGGAACATAAGCAAAGTTTCTGATTATAATAGTTTTCCATCTCGATAAAAATATCAACCAAATCAGGGTATTCGTGTGGTTTGCAGATGGTGATGTTTACGCATGTCTCCTTAAGCAAGTTGTACCATTTTAAAATTAACACAAAAGCAATAAAGCTTTATCAATAAATATATCTACCGCAAATTGTGAAAATAACGCAGTTGTTCCATAGTTGCTGAAGCAGTATTGAGCGAGGAGCGGACGCTATACTTTTATACTCTCTGATCTGTCCGACGTATGTATCATAGATTCATGGGCTTATTAGTCTGAGCGGAGATTGCATATGCTTATTTATAACGTTTTTGGACGTCATATTGGCGTTCAGCGTAAGAACGATCGGTGGCTGGTATTTCGCGTTGACCTGACCGAGAGAAAGTTTTCTCGACTCTATGACATCTCTATTCCTGACGATATGAGAGAAGTCGAGATTGCCAGCTGGCTTGGTGACATATTCCATGAAGCCGCAACCGAGCGTCATCCAAATGTGGAACGCATCGAATAAGGGTGTAACGGACAGCACGACATTGAGTCCGCTCCCGGTACCAGGCACACTGCAGCGTCCGGCCAGGCCAGCTCAGGCTATGGGGTAGTTTATGAACTATGTTTAATACCAGTCAGAATACGACGAGGGCTGTAGTTCTATTAGGTACTGAGAGGCGGCGGCCTCAGTCCGGAGCATTTGAAAGCCAGAACCTCACTTAAAAGTGTGCCAACATTCCGTGGGTTGTATTAATGTCCGGAGAATAACGTGTTCGGAAAGCTATTGTTGAACTACATGCCAGGGTTACAAAATTTGTTGGCCTACGATAAAAGCTGGCTAAAACATGATGTTAAAGCCGGGTTATCCGTTGCGGCAGTAGCGCTACCCGTTGCTATTGCTTACGCTGAACTGGCGGGTGTTGGGGCAATTGTAGGGCTCTATTCCTGCGTTTTACCAATGATAGCTTACGCACTGTTTGGCTCTTCACGTCAGCTTATTGTTGGCCCTGATGCCACGACCTGCGCGGTGATTGCGGCCGTCGTGTATCCTCTCTCTGCAGGTAATCCCGAACTGCACTGGCAGCTGACAATCATCATGACATTGATGATGGGCGGGTGGTGTCTGCTTGCCAGTAAATTCCGCCTGGGCGCGCTCGCCGATCTGCTTTCTCACCCCATTCTAACGGGATTGCTTAATGGCGTAGCCGTGACGATTATTGTCGGACAATTAGGCAAGGTGTTGGGGATCAAGCTTGATGAGGCGCAGGTTATTGAGAAAATAATGGCCCTGCCGGGTAGACTTTCAGAAAGCCATTTATTAACCGTAGGAATATCCCTTTTTACGTTAATTATTTTAATGGTTATCAAAACGTATCGCAGCCAGTGGCCAGCACCTTTAATCGCCATAGTAATAACAACGGCACTGGTATGGGGAACCTCTGCCCAACAGTATGGTGTTGCCACTATTGGAGGGGATGGCTTCCAGCCCGGTTTACCCGTCGTTAACTGGGGGGCGTTCCAGCCCGGTCCGATGCGTGATTTAGTGATCCCAGCGCTGAACCTGGCGTTGGTCAGTTTTGTCAGCCTGATGCTGACCGCCCGCAGTTTTGCCGCGAAAAATGGCTATGAAATTAATGCTGATGCAGAGTTCCGCGCGCTGGGTATTGCGAACATTATGTCGGGGTTATCTCAGGGGTTTGCTATCAGTGGCGCCGATTCCCGGACCGCGGTAAATGATTCGGTTGGGGGGAAAAGTCAGCTGGTTTCGGTGGTCGCAGCTTTGATCATCGGTATTGTCGTGGTGTTTTTCACTCAGCCATTACAATATATTCCGGTATCTGCGTTAGGTATAGTTCTAATGTATGCCTCGTGGTCATTAATCGATTTACGTGGATTATGGAACCTGCGGCGCAGAAATAAGCAGGCATTTCGTCTGGCCTTTTTCACCTTTGGCTGCGTTTTAATTATCGGCGTTATCCAGGGGATCGGCCTTGCGGTGCTGCTTGGGTTATTACAATTTCTTCGTACAGTGTTTCGTCCCTCTGAGCACCTGCTGGGCACTGACGAAGATGGAATGATTCACTCATTAGGAAATACGAACGATATTAAAATGGTCCCGGGCGTGCTGATGTATCGATTTAACTCGCCGTTGACCTATTTTAACGTGGCTTATTTTAAACGTCGGGTTTTGAATCTGGTTGATGGGGCAGCCTTACAGCCTAAATGGGTGGTCATTGATGCCGTTGCCTGCTTCACCTATTCAGACATCAGCGTTCTGGCAACCATTAATGAGTTAAAGCGCGATCTGAAAGGTCGACAGATTAAGTTAATCCTCGCGGGCAGGAAAACGGAATTAACACGCTGGTTTAAAGACAGTCGGCCAACAATGAATGATGATGACATGATTCTGGCGCCAGACCTTTACCTGGCACTTCGGTTCATTCAAAGCAAAGAGAGCGTGAGTGAATCAGGTGGAGAGGTATAAGGTAAAGGCTTGCCTGCCAACCGCGAGCAAGCCATAGCTCCTAGCGATATAGCGTCTTTTCCGCAACCGTAATAAGCAGCCCCGATCGCCAGTCCGCAAGCGTCAGCTGCGCAAGCTTACCCAGCGCGATATAAAACGGATGCCCGGCGTTGTCGACAAACGCTGACAGGAAACGGGTGCTCCACGGCAGCAGGTGCCACGCCAGAAGCTGAGCGCACTCCGACTCGCGGCCATTCTCGGCCAGCCACGCCGCCAGCAGCAGCAACGTACCAAAATGATCTTCCGGCTCATTCTGCTGCATCTCAAACGCGATATTATTCTCCCGCATCCACTGGCGCAGCGCGAGGGTCGAGTCGCCAAACAGCACGGATTCACGGTCAAGCCAGACGGATCCCCACGGCGGAGCGGGCAGGGCGTAAGGGCCAATAAACAGCCGTTGCCAGGCGTCGGTCAGCGGTTCATCGGAAGAGGAGGCAAACGTATCGGCAACGGGCTGCAGCGTTACCGATGGCAGGGGCCAGTCCTGAACCCATTCGCCCGCGGTGAGGGCCTGCACCAGCGGCGCGGCCTGCTCGCTGTCCGGTGCGAAATAAAACAGCGCGCCCAGCACCCGGGCGCTGAATGCGAACGATTCACGATGTGAGACGTCTATCATTAAACCTTCCTTGCTCGCGCGGATTTCGCCCGCGCAACTGTGTTAAACCAATTTATAGACCATAGAATAAACCACGGTCATGCGCTTCACTTTCTAGACCTTCTCGATCTGCACCAGATTGGTGTGTTGCGGATTGCCTTTTGCCAGCGGAGAAGGTCGATGGGTCGTCAGCGTGTTGATGCATGAGCCGTGGTCGATGCGGTCGCCGTTCATATTGGCGTCGTGCCAGGCCCCCTGGCCCATGGCGCTCACGCCGGGCATGATGCGTGGCGTGACTTTCGCTTCAATTCGCACCTCGCCGCGATCGTTAAAGACGCGCACCATATCACCGTTCTTAATGCCGCGTTTTGCAGCATCGACGGGATTAAGCCAGACCTCCTGGCGGCAGGCCGCTTTCAGCACCTCGATGTTACCGTAGCTCGAGTGGGTACGGGCTTTGAAGTGGAAGCCAAACAGCTGCAGCGGGAACTGCGCGCGCTCGGGCGCATCCCAGCCGTCGAAGGTTGATGCGTAGACGGGCAGCGGGCTGATGGTCTCATCTTTATCCAGCTCCCAGGTGGCCGCAATCTCCGCCAGCTTACTGGAGTAAATTTCAATCTTGCCCGATGGCGTTTTCAGCGGATTGGCTTCCGGGTTTTCGCGGAATTTTTTATAGGCCACAAAGTGTCCGTTCGGATCTTTACGCTTGTAAATACCCATTTTTTTCAGCTCGTCATAGGACGGCAGCTTAGGGTCTTTTTCGAGCATTTTGGCATACAGGAACTGCAGCCACTGCTCCTGCGTCCGTCCTTCGGTAAATTTTTGATGGATATCCGGCCCGAGGCGTTTCGCCACTTCGCTCATGATCCAGTAGATGGGCTTGCGCTCAAACTTTGGCGCAGTCACGGGCTGGAGGAAAATCAGGTAACCCATATTCCCCGCGTAATCGTTAGGAATGATGTCTTCCTGCTCGACGGTCATCAGGTCCGGCAGCACGATATCGGCGTACTTCGCCGACGACGTCATGAAGTTATCGATGACGACAATCATCTCGCACTTGCTTTCATCTTGCAGAATTTCGTGCGTTTTATTGATATCGGAGTGCTGGTTGATGAGGGTATTGCCCGCGTAGTTCCAGATGAACTTAATCGGCACGTCCAGCTTATCCTTGCCGCGCACGCCGTCGCGCAGGGCGGTCATCTCCGGCCCTCGGGCGATGGCGTCCGTCCAGCTGAAGCAGGAAATTTGCGTTTTTACAGGGTTATCCGGCAGCGGCATACGTTCGATGGTGATGGTGTAGGTCGACTCACGCGCGCCGCTGTTCCCGCCGTTGATCCCTACGTTTCCGGTGAGGATCGGTAGCATCGCGATGGCGCGGGAGGTCAGCTCGCCGTTCGCCTGACGCTGCGGTCCCCAGCCCTGGCAGATGTAGGCCGGTTTTGCGGAGCCGATTTCGCGGGCAAGCTTAACGATGCGTTCTGCCGGAATGCCGGTGATGCGTGAGGCCCACTCCGGTGTTTTCGCCGTGTTGTCATCGCCCTGGCCGAGAATATACGCTTTGTAGTGGCCGTTAGCTGGCGCGCCTTCCGGCAGCGTTTTTTCGTCATAGCCAACGCAGTATTTGTCGAGGAACGGCTGGTCGACCAGGTTTTCGTCGATTAACACCCAGGCAATGCCCGCCACCAGCGCGGCATCGGTTCCCGGACGGATCGGGATCCACTCATCTTCGCGTCCGGCTGCCGTGTCGGTGTAGCGCGGGTCGATAACAATCATTCGCGCGTTGGACCGCTCGCGGGCCTGCTCCAGATAGTATGTAATCCCACCGCCGCTCATGCGCGTTTCCGCCGGGTTATTGCCGAACATGACCACCAGCTTGGTGTTTTCGATATCCGAGGTGCTGTTGCCGTCGTTACTGCCGTAGGTGTACGGCATCGCGCAGGCAATTTGCGCCGTGCTGTAGGTACCGTAGTGGCTCAGGAAACCGCCGTAGCAGTTCATCAGACGAGCCACCAGCGAAGCGTAAGGGGAGGAGCGGGTGATATTGCCGCCGACAATGCCGGAGGAATAGTTAATGTACACCGCTTCGTTGCCGTAGTTGGCCACCACGTCTTTCAGGCTGGCGGCGATCGTGTCGAGCGCTTCATCCCACGTGATGCGCTCGAACTTACCTTCGCCGCGTTTGCCCACGCGTTTCATCGGGTAGTTGAGGCGGTCAGGGTGATTGATCCGACGGCGAATAGAACGTCCGCGCAGGCAGGCGCGCACCTGATGATCGCCATAGACATCCTTACCGGTGTTATCCGTTTCGATCCAGTATACTTCGTTGTCGCGCACGTGCAGACGCAGCGCACAGCGGCTGCCGCAGTTGACCGAGCAGGCGCCCCACACAACTTTATCTTCAGAAGGCTGGACGGCGTTCTTCACCGCCGCGGCGGCGCTTTTTAAGCCGAAAGGAAGCGAGATCCCGCCGGCGGCAAGCGCCAGAGAACCTATTGCCGTAGATTTCACGAGAGTTCGACGGCTAATTCCGCCGTGATGTTCAATATCGGACATGGCTCACCCCATCATTATAATTGCGTATTATTTTTCCCGAAATGATAACCGGGCTAATGATGGGGTGAGTGTTACTGATTTGGGGGTATTAGATCTTAATCCTCATCAAATCAAAGGGAATTGAGGATAAATTACTGAGCTTCAGCAGCTCCGTTGCCTGTACGGGTGTACAAAATTTTAAAGGTGTCGTTGGCGCAGTGGCCTACCACCTGCGTGCCCGCCCGATCGGCCTGATCGTTCGGCACAATGCTCAGCGTAAAGCCTGACTCGGGCACGCCGTTGTTGATAATTTTCTGCTGAATGTCGCTTTTCACGCGCTCGCAGGAATCCGGTGCCGCCAGCGCGACCGTTGAGGCACTCATTAACAGCAGGGCGGTAATCCAGGGTAACCGTTTCATCTGTAGCTCCTTTTCTCTGTGTGAACGTTAAGCATAGCAGGATAAAGGTAACCTTTTGTTTTTGTGTGCATCTTTCTGAATAGTCCTGGAAGTAACTTGACGCCCTGGTAGTAATCAAAACACAAAACTAAGCTTATCCTTTACCCTGGTTAATAATTGTATTGAATAACGGAGTAATGGCTCGTCGATAACGGTGACGAAGTTTTGCAGCTAAAGGTCTTTTCTGCATTAATGCATCCCAAATTTGTTTCTTTTTAGCATCTATCACGGCATCGCCTTTGGATTCATTAATTGTTGACGCATTAGCATCTTCAGAAAGACGTACTGGATAAGGTACTAGAGAGTGAATTTTAGCCAAAGAGAGATCTTCGAATAAGCTCCATTTATCAGAAACCATCCACACAGGATAAAGGTTTGCCAGGAGCCTGTCGGCTGCTTTTTGGTTAATAATATACGCATGCGCTGTTGTGGCCTGGTGCGTCTTGTGTAGGTTATAAGAGCCGCATATGTTTTTAATTGACTTTTTGTGATATTTATTGACTCGACTAAGAAGTATAATCTCAGGCTTAGTCTTGCTAAGTGTGATATTATTTAATATTTCACGAAGATCGCTACTAAGTATAACATCATCTTCGAGAATCAGAGCTGCTTCGATATTTTCGCTTATGATTTTTTTATATATTTTTTGATGGCTTAACGCGCACCCCACTTCCCCTGGGAGAAAAGCATAATTTACCTCACGTGTAACATTTTTACGTTCAGCTTCCGTCATTTCCCGACCATCAACTGCTTCAACAAACTCGTGTGCAATATTCAACTTTAACAGTTGAGACTCCATTTTTGCACGACGTTCGCGCGAGTGTTTAAGATTGATTATAAAAGTTATCATCCTTTGAACGTACCTTAAAGACTGAATAGCTGGACCAATTTCAGGCATTTTATCAGTATTTGGGGCTGTTCAACATCAGTAAGTGCATATCCGGTGGGGTAAAAAAATAATTTTAGCCGTAGGGAAGGTAAAGGCATGAATTTCCAAAATGCTATCCATCGCTACCATTCTATTTGATACTATGAGAGCAACAATCCTTTCATTCTATTGGTAAATGATGTGATGAAATACGCAGCGATAACGCTACTGGCAGCAACACTGGTGGGTTGTGACAACAGCTCCGCGCCGCTGTCGTTTACGCCCGAGATGGCAAGTTTCTCGAACGAATTTGATTTTGACCCGCTGCGCGGCCCGGTCAAAGACTTTACCCAGACGCTGTTCAACGAGAAGGGCGAAGTGTCTAAGCGGGTCACCGGCACCGTGTCTACGGAAGGGTGTTTCGATAGCCTGGAGCTGCACGACCTGGAGGCAAACACCGGCGTGGCGCTGGTGCTGGACGCCAATTACTACCTTGATGCCGAAACCCAGCAGCGCAAAGTGAAGCTGCAGGGAAAATGCCAGCTGGCCGAACTGCCGTCAGCCGGGATAACGTGGGATACCGACGATAACGGTTATGTGGTGGCGGCGCACGGCAAAGAGATGGAAGTGAAGTATCGCTACGATGCGGATGGCTACCCGCTGGGCAAAACCACCGTCTCCGGGGATCAGCACCTGTCCGTTCAGTCGACGCCGTCTAAAGATCTTCGCAAAAGAATGGATTACTCGGCCGTGAGCATGTTGAATGACAAGCCGCTGGGCAACGTGAAGCAGAGCTGCGATTACGATCGGCACAATAACCCGGTGAGCTGCGATCTGACGATCACGGACGACAGCGTCAAACCCGCCGTTGAGCGCAAATACACCATCAAAAACACGATTGAATATTACTGAGAGTAAAGCCGCGCAGGTTACTGCGCGGTCGGTTTGAGCAGGCTGGCGCCTGACGGCTTGTGTCCGGCGAGGTGCTGATGCTGGAAGATGCACATGCGAATGGTATTGCGGTATTCACCGTTGATAAAGAATTCGTGAATCAGCTCGCCTTCCACCATAAAGCCCAGCTTGCGGTAGATATGGATCGCTTTCTCGTTCTCTTTATCCACAATCAGGTAAAGCTTGTAGAGATTCAGAACGTTGAATCCGTAATCCATTGCCAGCTTAGCCGCCCGTGAAGCAAGGCCTTTTCCCTGATGCTCAGGGGAGATGATTATCTGAAACTCCGCCCGGCGGTGAACGTGGTTAATCTCAACCAGCTCCACAAGACCGGCTTTTTCACCTTCACACTCCACCACAAAACGACGTTCACTCTGATCGTGAATGTGCTTATCGTAGAGATCGGACAGCTCGACAAACGCCTCGTAAGGCTCTTCGAACCAGTAGCGCATCACGCTGGCATTGTTGTCGAGCTGGTGGACAAAGCGCAGGTCTTCGCGCTCCAGCGGACGGAGTTTAACGTCGCAGGACACCGACATTACGGTGCTACCGTGCGGCCAGTGCGGCGATCCAGGCAGCGCAGGGTATTAGGCTCCCAGTAGGCATTGACGTTTGCACTTTGCTGACACTTATCGCGCGCATCAAAAGCGACATCTTCTTTGTCCCACTCTTTTTCAGCACGTTTGTTGACCTTCTGACGAAGGTTGCGTGTGTCATTCCATTGTTCTTTGTCCATAGCGGCGTTTTGGCGGCTTTGCGCGCTGTCACCAGACTCAATAATGAGCTTGCTGGTTTCCGCTGTCGCAGAGGCGGCAAAGGCGAACGATGACAGTGCCAGCAGGGCTGTCAGACAAAGGCGTTTGCTTAATGTGGTCATAGCGTTTCCTTTTAAATGGGTGCAGATAATCAAGTTACCCCGTACAGATTCTACACTAAAGCGAAATGACGGCATACCCGCGGAGCAAGTATGGAAAAGTAAAGGGCATCATCAGGTATGATGGTTAAATAGATCCTCACCTGACGTGAAATATGCTGAAAACGACGCTACTTTTTTTTGCCACCGCGCTATGCGAAATCATCGGTTGCTTCCTGCCCTGGCTCTGGCTGAAGAGGGGAGGATCCGTATTGTTGCTCATCCCGGCAAGCGTCGCGCTGGCCCTGTTTGTCTGGCTGTTAACGCTGCATCCGGCGGCCAGCGGGCGCGTTTACGCGGCTTACGGTGGTGTATATGTTTGTACTGCGCTGCTGTGGTTACGCGTGGTGGACGGCGTCAAGCTCAGCGCATACGACTGGGCAGGGGCGCTGATTGCCCTGTGCGGCATGCTGATTATTGTGGCGGGATTGGGGCGCGCGTGAGCGCCCGTGTTTTGTGATCGTTAGCTGATTTTATGATCATTATACTTGTATGGTAGTAGGGTTGATGGGTAAATTTCCAGCATCACAACGAACGATGTAAGGAAAGGAATTATGAAGATTGTCGCGGCTGACGTGTTTGTTACCTGCCCGGGGCGGAACTTTGTCACCCTTAAAATCACCACCGATGAGGGGATTGTCGGTCTCGGTGACGCTACGCTAAACGGACGCGAGCTCTCCGTGGCCTCTTACCTGAAGGATCATCTTTGCCCCCAGCTTATTGGCCGCGATGCGCACCGCATAGAAGACATCTGGCAGTTCTTTTATAAAGGCGCCTACTGGCGCCGCGGTCCGGTCACCATGTCGGCCATCTCCGCCGTGGATATGGCGCTGTGGGATATCAAAGCCAAAGCGGCCAACATGCCGCTCTACCAGCTGCTGGGCGGTGCCTCCCGGGAAAGGGTGATGGTCTACTGCCATACTACCGGCCACACCATTGACGACGTGCTGGAAGATTACGCCCGTCATAAAGAGATGGGCTTTAAGGCGATCCGCGTGCAATGCGGCGTGCCGGGCATGAAAACCACCTACGGCATGGCCAAAGGGAAGGGGCTGGCCTACGAGCCTGCGACCAAAGGCGACTGGCCGGAAGAGCAGCTCTGGTCCACCGAAAAATACCTCGATTTCACGCCGAAGCTGTTCGACGCGGTGCGCAGTAAATTCGGCTTCAATGAGCATCTCCTGCACGACATGCACCACCGCCTGACGCCAATCGAAGCGGCGCGCTTCGGCAAGAGCATCGAAGAATTCCGCATGTTCTGGATGGAGGACCCAACCCCTGCGGAAAACCAGGCCTGCTTCCGCCTGATCCGCCAGCACACCGTCACGCCCATTGCGGTAGGCGAAGTGTTTAACAGCATCTGGGACTGCAAGCAGCTTATCGAAGAGCAGCTTATCGACTATATCCGCACCACCATTACCCACGCGGGCGGCATTACCGGGATGCGTCGCATCGCCGATTTCGCCTCGCTTTACCAGGTGCGCACCGGCTCACACGGCCCGTCGGATCTGTCGCCCGTTTGCCACGCCGCCGCGCTGCATTTCGACCTGTGGGTGCCGAACTTTGGCGTGCAGGAATACATGGGCTACTCCGAGCAGATGCTG
Source organism: Enterobacter sp. 3U4 (assembly GCF_057224565.1). Classification (NCBI taxonomy): domain Bacteria; kingdom Pseudomonadati; phylum Pseudomonadota; class Gammaproteobacteria; order Enterobacterales; family Enterobacteriaceae; genus Enterobacter; species Enterobacter sp. 3U4. The sequence continues at coordinate 1,818,265 of NZ_CP136665.1, read as the reverse complement.
GAAGTCTTCCCGCACAGCTGGCGCTTCGAAAAGGGCTATATGCATCCGGGCGACAAGCCGGGGCTGGGCATTGAGTTTGATGAAAAACTGGCGGCGAAATACCCGTACGACCCGGCCTATCTGCCGGTGGCCCGTCTTGAAGACGGCACGCTGTGGAACTGGTAAGCGAGGAGCGAACGATGAAAAGCGTAGTGATTCAGCAGCCGAACGAACTGGTGATTGAAGAGCGGTCACGCCCGGAGCCAGGCGCAGGCGAAGTGCGCGTCAAGATTAAACTGGCCGGGATTTGCGGTTCAGACAGCCACATCTATCGCGGGCATAACCCGTTTGCGAAGTATCCGCGCGTCATCGGGCATGAATTTTTTGGCGTGATTGACGCCACAGGCGAGGGCGTTGACAGCGCACGTCTGGGCCAGCGCGTCTCGGTTGACCCGGTGATCAGCTGCGGGCACTGCTACCCGTGCTCCGTGGGAAAACCGAACGTCTGTACCTCGCTGGTGGTGCTGGGCGTACACCGCGACGGGGGCTTCAGCGAATATGCGGCAGTGCCCGCTAAAAATGCCTGGCCTATCCCGGATGACATTCCTGATAAACACGCCGTCATGGTTGAGCCCTTCACCATCGCCGCCAACGTAACGGGGCAGGCCAACCCGACCGAGCAGGACGTTGCGCTGATCTACGGCGCTGGCCCGATGGGGCTGGTCACCGTGCAGGCGCTGAAGGGCGTCTATAAGGTCAAGCAGGTTATCGTGGTTGACCGCATCGATGAACGCCTGAAAATGGCCCGGCGCAGCGGCGCGGACTGGGTCTTTAATAACGGCGAGCAGTCGCTGCAGGCCGCGCTGGAGGAAAAAGGCGTCAAACCGACGTTAATCATTGATGCCGCCTGCCATCCATCTATTTTGCAGGAAGCGATAACCCTGGCCTCGCCGGCGGCGCGCATCGTGCTGATGGGCTTTTCCAGCGAGCCGAGCCAGATTGTTCAGCAGGGCATCACCGGCAAAGAGCTGGCGATCTTCTCCTCGCGCCTGAACGCCAGCAAATTCCCGGTCGTCATCGACTGGCTGAAGAGGGGGCTGATCGACCCGGAAAAACTGATCACCCATACTTTTGACTATCACCACGTAACAGACGCCATCGAACTGTTTGAGAAAGACCAGCGGCAGTGCTGCAAAGTCTTACTCACGTTCGGCCAATAATCATTTGCGCGATTAAGAGCCTGCGCAGACAGGCTCTATGTGGTTCGCATCTTACCTTTCAGAGATAGCCATCATGACACAAGTACAACCGCAACGATCCACCGCCGATCTGGTGAAAGCCGCCGTTTCCGGCTGGCTCGGTACCGCTCTGGAGTTTATGGACTTTCAGCTTTACTCGCTGGGCGCCGCCCTGGTCTTCCATGAGATCTTCTTCCCGGAACAGTCAGCCGCGATGGCGCTGATCCTCGCGATGGGGACCTACGGCGCAGGCTATATTGCGCGCATCGTCGGCGCCTTTATCTTCGGCAGAATGGGCGACAGCATTGGCCGTAAGAAGGTGCTGTTCATCACCATCACTATGATGGGGATTTGCACCACGCTGATTGGCGTCCTCCCGACCTACGCGCAGATCGGGATTTTTGCTCCCGTGCTGCTGGTGACGCTGCGCATCGTTCAGGGACTCGGCGCCGGGGCGGAGATTTCCGGAGCAGGAACCATGCTGGCGGAGTACGCGCCGAAAGGAAAACGCGGCATCATCTCCTCGCTGGTGGCGATGGGCACTAACTGCGGGACGCTGAGCGCAACGGCGATCTGGGCGGTGATGTTCTTTGCCCTCGATCGTGAAGAGCTGATTGCCTGGGGCTGGCGCGTGCCGTTCCTCGCCAGCGTCGTGGTGATGATCTTTGCCATCTGGCTGCGTATGAACCTCAAGGAGAGCCCGGTCTTTGAGAAAGTGAACGATGCACAGACCGTGCAGCCGGACACGTCGCTGGGTTCCATGGTGAAAAGTAAATCCTTCTGGCTGGCGACCGGCCTGCGTTTCGGCCAGGCGGGCAATTCAGGTTTGATCCAGACCTTCCTCGCGGGCTATCTGGTCCAGACGCTGCTGTTTGATAAGGCCATCCCTACCGATGCGCTGATGATCAGCTCCATTCTCGGGTTTATCTCCATTCCGCTGCTGGGCTGGCTTTCCGATAAAGTGGGGCGCCGTCTGCCGTACATTATTCTCAATATCTCAGCCATTCTGCTCGCCTACCCGATGCTGTCGATCATCGTCGATAAGAGCTATGCGCCGGGGACGATCATGCTCTCTATCATCGTTATCCATAACTTCGCCGTTCTGGGGCTGTTCGCGCTGGAAAATATCACCATGGCGGAGATGTTTGGCTCGCGAAATCGCTTTACGCGTATGGCCATCTCCAAAGAGGCGGGCGGTTTGGTGGCGGTGGGCTTTGGCCCGGTGCTGGCAGGGATCTTCTGCAATATGACCGGCTCCTGGTGGCCGATTGTCGCCATGCTGGTGGCCTATTCAGTGATAGGACTGGTCTCGGCGATCCTGATGCCGGAAGTGCGCGACCGTGATTTGAGCGCGGCGCATGACGCAGCCGAGTCTGCGCCAAAAGAGACGGTTGGGTACGGCGCTGTCTCCTCGCGACGCTAGTGGTTTATAGCTTGCGCTACCTGTCACACAACTTTATTTTTATGTCACACCACATGACCAAAAGTTAATATAAATCAAAATCTCAAACGGCAGTATCAGTATGGTTGATGGCAGTTGTCTTTTTACTCCAACTGCCATTCTAGTTGGTGTAGTCAGCAGGCGCTGCCGCTTCAACATGAGCGGCAGCGATCCACAGCTTTCTAATTAACGAGTCTTTATCATGGAAAACACGTTATTACAGGCCAATGCGACGCTGCCTCAGTACGATCGCAACAGCCTTAAGGCACGCATCGTTCATTTAGGCTTTGGCGCATTTCACCGTGCGCATCAGGCGCTGTACGCCGACATCCTCGCCGCCGATCACGGCAGCGACTGGGGCTACTGTGAGGTTAACCTGATTGGCGGTGAGCAGCAGATTGCCGATCTGAACGCGCAGGATAATCTTTATACCGTGGCTGAAATGTCTGCCGATGCGTGGACCTCCCGCGTGGTGGGCGTGGTCAAAAAGGCTCTCCATGCGCAGGTTGACGGGCTGGAGACGGTGCTGGCGGCGATGTGTGACCCGCAGGTAGCGATTGTCTCGCTGACCATCACCGAGAAAGGGTACTGCCACTCCCCGGCGACCGGGCAACTGATGCTCGATCACCCGTTTATCGTCGCCGACCTGCAAAACCCGCACCAGCCAAAATCTGCGCCGGGCGTCGTCGTGGAAGCGCTGGCGCGCCGTAAGGCAGCGGGTCTGCCTGCGTTTAGCGTGATGTCCTGCGACAACATGCCGGAGAACGGTCACGTGATGCGCAATGTCACCTGCGCGTACGCCCGTGCGGTAGACGGTGAGCTGGCGGACTGGATCGAATCCCACGTCACCTTCCCGTCAACCATGGTGGATCGCATCGTGCCCGCGGTCACCCCCGACACGCTGAATAAAATCGAACGGCTGACCGGCGTGCGCGATCCGGCGGCAGTGGCCTGTGAACCGTTCCGCCAGTGGGTAATTGAAGATAACTTTGTGGCAGGGCGTCCCGAGTGGGAAAAAGCCGGTGCCGAACTGGTGTCAGACGTGATCCCGTTTGAAGAGATGAAGCTGCGCATGCTCAACGGCAGCCACTCGTTCCTGGCCTATCTGGGCTATCTGGCGGGCTATCAGCATATCAACGACTGTATGGAAGATGAACATTACCGCATCGCCGCGCACGCGCTGATGCTTAACGAGCAGGCGCCTACGCTGAAGGTCAAAGGCGTCGATTTAGGACGCTATGCCGATCTCCTGATTGCCCGCTACAGCAACCCAGCCCTGCGCCATCGGACCTGGCAAATCGCGATGGACGGCAGCCAGAAGCTTCCGCAGCGCATGCTGGATTCCGTGCGCTGGCACCTGGTGCATCATAAGCCTTTCCCGCTGCTGGCGCTGGGCGTGGCAGGGTGGATGCGCTATGTCGGCGGCGTGGACGAGCAGGGTAACGCGATTGACGTGAGCGATCCTCAGCTGGCGATGATTCAGGCGGCGGTAAAGGGCAGTGCGGAAGGGGAAAGCCGGGTCAAGGCGCTGCTCGGCATCGAGGCCATCTTTGGCAAGGAGTTACCGCGTGAAGCCGTCTTTGTTGATGCGGTGATGAAGGCGTACCAGACGCTGCTGCAAAAGGGCGCGAAAGCGACCGTGGCGCAGTACGTGTCTCAACGGTAATTCAGCACATGCCGCCGTTCGCGGCGGCATGTCTGCGCACCGTTTAGTGCATACCCAGGCGAATCAGCTCAATCGGTTCGAACTTACCTTCGCATCCTTCCACTTCAACCGTTTTGCTGCGGCGCACCTGCGCGGCATCCAGCCCGTCGCTGTGGATCGCTTTAATCACGCCAGTTTTGCCCGTGCCGCTAATCATGACGCGGCTGCCGGTGGTGATTGCATTGCGGTTACGGTCGTATGTCATCATGGTATTTTCTCCTCTCTAACCTGTTCGTACGGCGTTATTTCAGGGTTGCCGTTCACGGAGCATATAAATACGCCTGTCTGCACCACATGTTTTTGTTTTTGATCAAACTCACACTTTTTTCTTTATTGTGCCGGGCGCTGACGATTCACGACAGCAATTGACAAAGCAGACCGTTATTTTCATTTATTGATAGTTTCAGAAGGGAAACGTTGAGGGTTGGTTTATATTCCCGGTGCCATTCTGGGTACAGGAAATAACCCTTTCATCGGAATAAGGAGTCAGGCTTATGTATAAGAAGATTTTGATGCCTGTTGACGTGTTTGAAATGGATTTGAGCGACAAAGCGGTTCGCCACGCGGCAAACCTTGCGAAGGCGGAGGGCGCCTCGATTACTCTGGTCAACATTCTGCCGGCCAGCAGTCGGTCCCTGCTGCGCGGATTTAACGCCGATATTAAAAAGTTCGAAGAGTATATGACGGAGGAATCCGGCAAGAAAATGAACGCGTTAAAAAGACTGTTCGATATCTCGCCGGAGAAAATTGACAGCCTGGTTCGCTTTGGCAACGTCCGCGATGAAATTATCAGGCTGAGCAAGGAGGGGGAATATGACGTGATCGTCATCGGGTCGAAAAATCCGGGCATCACCACCCATCTGCTGGGATCAAATGCCGAATCTATCCTGCGCTACGCCACAATTCCGGTGTTAGTCGTTCGCTAAACCCATCGCCGCATCCGAAAGGGGGCGGCGTAATATTACTCTTCGCTAAACCACTCGCTATTTTCCTGACGAATCAGCTGCACGGACTCGCTAATTTCCTGCAGATGCAGGGTCATTGCTTTTTCAACGCCGTCCGGGTCGCGTTTTTCCAGCGCGCTGAAAATATCGTGATGCTGTCGGAGCAGCATTTCCGGCGGGGAGACGTGATCGAGGCTCATGTAGCGCACGCGGTCAATGGTGGCCTTGATGTTCTCGATGGTATCCCATGCCAGCTGGCAATCCGCAATCTGCGCCAGTTTCTGATGGAATTCATCATCAAGCTGGAAGAAATCATTCAGCTGCTTACGGTCAATGGCAATCCGCTGCTGATGCAGGTTTTGCTCCAGTAGATAACACTGCTTGTCGTTGATGAGCGTTGCGGCACGGCGCGCCACCGCGCACTCAATGGCCTGGCGAACAAAACAGCCGTTGCGCACCTGAGAGAGTGAAATTTTGTTTACGTAGCTGCCGCGCTGCGGGCGGATCTGAATCAGACCGTTTTCCGCAAGCTTAATAAACGCTTCACGCACCGGCTGACGGGAAACGTCAAAACGCACGGACACCTCTTTTTCAGAAAGCGGCGTTCCCGGTGGGATCAGGCAATGGACAATATCACGTCGCAAAATGCGATAGATTTGCTGGTTTACGGGCTGGGTGGGATTGAGTTGCGATTCAGCGGCCATGAGTTGTCATTTCTCAGAGAGTTAGCCTGAACATACTACCATTCTTTTATAACCCGAAACAGACCCGGCCCGCAGGCCGGGAACGGCAGGTTTAGCCACGATGGACGCTAAGTCCGGCAAAACTCTGGCTGACCGGCATCATTTCTACGGTATTGATGTTGACGTGTTTTGGCAGCGTCGCCACCCACCAGACCGTTTCGGTGACATCTTCCGGGGTCAGGGCGTTAGCATTTTCGTAGGTTTTGTCCGCTTTCGCGTCATCGCCTTTGAAACGCACGTTGGAAAACTCGGTGCCGCCCACCAGGCCCGGCTCGATATCGGTGACGCGAATGGCGGTGCCGTGCAGATCGGTACGCAGGTTAAGGCTGAACTGTCGCACAAACGCTTTCGTCGCGCCATAGACGTTGCCGCCAGCGTAAGGCCAGCTTCCGGCTGTGGAACCGATATTGATAATGTGGCCGCGGTTGCGCTCAACCATGCCCGGCAGCACCGCACGGGTCATATAGACCAGCCCTTTGTTGTTGGTGTCGATCATGTTTTCCCAGTCTTCTACACTGGCTTTGTGGGCAGGCTCCATGCCCAGCGCCAGACCGGCATTGTTGACCAGCACGTCGATGGCGCGCCATTCGGCGGGCAGGTTGGCAATCATCTCTTCAATCGCCGCGCGGTTACGCACGTCCAGCTGCGCGGTCAGGATGCTGTCGCCTAACTCGTCTTTCAGCTCCTGCAGGCGCTCCTGACGACGGCCCGTGGCAATAACCTTGTGCCCGTTGGCGACGAAGCGACGCGTGATGCTTTCACCAAAACCTGCCGTTGCCCCGGTAACTAAAATAATCATCTCACTGTTCCTCAACGCTTTTTGTGTTGTACTAACATAGCACGGCCGCAGAGGGTGCGTTAAGGCAACATTTGTATGACGGCGTTGCAGGGGATGGCGGCCTGGCCTACTCTGGGAGGATACCCGTACTCAGGAGTGAAAGATGACGGCCACCAATCCCTTTTTTGAAATCAGCCTGTTGCCATATCAGGCTCCCCATTTTGATGAAATCAACGACAGCCACTATCGTCCGGCCTTCGATGAAGCCCTTCGCCAGAAGCGGGCGGACATTGACGCGATTGTCTCTCAGGCCGCAGTGCCTGACTTCACTAACACCGTGCTGGCGCTGGAGAAAAGCGGCGCCATGCTCGCGCGCGTCAGCAGCGTGTTCTTCGCCATGACCTCCGCGCACACCAATCCGTATTTACAGGAGCTGGAGGAACAGTTCTCCACCGAGCTTGCCGCGCTGGCAAACGATATCTGGCTGAATGACATGCTGTTCGCCCGCGTGGAGAGCGTCTGGCAGGACCGTGCCGCGCTGGACGCCGAATCCCGTCGTCTGGTCGAGGAGACGTATCAGCGGTTTATTCTGGCCGGTGCGCGTCTGAATGAGACAGAAAAGGCCGAGCTGAAGGCGTTGAATACCGAGGCGGCGACCCTGACCAGCCAGTTTAACCAGCGTCTGCTGGCCGCCGATAAGACCGGCGGGCTGGTGGTGGATTATGCGCACCAGCTTGACGGGCTCAGCGCCGGTGAGATTGCTGACGCTGCGCAGGCTGCCGCGGAGCGAGGGCTAAACGATCGCTGGCTGATCCCGCTTCTGAACACCACCCAGCAGCCCGCGCTTGCCGCGCTGCGCAATCGTCAGACCCGCGAAAACCTGTTCAACGCAGGCTGGACGCGCACCCAGAAAGGGGATGAAAACGATACTCGCGCGCTGATCCTTCGTCTGACGGCGCTACGTGCGCGACAGGCCCGTCTGCTGGGCTTTGAGGATTACGCCAGCTGGAGCATCGCCGATCAGATGGCGAAAACCCCGGCCGCCGCGCTGACCTTTATGCGCGGCATTGTGCCTGCCGCCCGCGCCCGCGCGGAACGCGAGCAGGCTGATATTCAGAAAGTCATCGACGACGAGCAGGGCGGTTTCACCGTGCAGGCCTGGGACTGGGCCTTTTATGCGGAGCGCGTGCGCCAGGCAAAATATGCCCTCGATGAGTCGCAGATCAGGCCCTACTTTGCGCTCAATACCGTGCTGCAGGATGGCGTATTCTGGGCGGCAAGCCAGCTGTTTGGCATTCGCTTCGTCGAGCGCTTCGATATCCCGGTATATCACCCGGACGTCCGGGTCTGGGAAATCTTCGACCACACCGGTGAGGGCATGGCGCTGTTTTACGGCGACTTCTTTGCCCGCGACTCCAAACAGGGCGGGGCATGGATGGGGAATTTCGTCGAGCAATCCCTCGAGTTTGCTGCTCGTCCGGTGATCTACAACGTCTGTAACTACCAAAAACCGGCAAATGGCGGGATCGCGCTTCTCTCCTGGGACGATGTGATAACCCTGTTCCACGAGTTTGGCCATACGCTGCACGGCCTCTTTGCCAGCCAGCGTTTCGCCACGCTTTCCGGCACCAATACGCCGCGTGATTTTGTTGAATTCCCGTCGCAAATCAACGAGCACTGGGCCAGCCATCCACAGGTGTTTACCCATTATGCGCGGCATTACGAAACCGGTGAGCCGATGCCGGACGCGCTGCGGGAAAGCATGCTCAACGCGACCCATTTCAACAAGGGTTATGACATGACGGAGCTGCTGAGTGCCGCGCTGCTGGACATGAGCTGGCACGGCATCGGCGAGGCCGTTTCGAGCGTGGAGGATTTTGAAGCGGCAGCGTTGAAAAAAGAGGGGCTGGATCTGCCCGCCGTACCGCCGCGCTACCGCAGCAGCTATTTTGCCCATATCTTCGGCGGCGGCTACGCTGCGGGATATTACGCCTACCTGTGGACGCAGATGTTGGCAGACGACGGCTATCAGTGGTTTGTCGAACAGGGCGGGTTAACCCGTGAAAACGGGCAAACATTCCGCGAGGCGATTTTGTCCCGCGGGAACAGCACGGATTTAGCCGAACTGTATCGCAACTGGCGCGGGCACGATCCGAAGATTGAACCGATGCTGGAGAATCGTGGGTTGAGCGCGTAGGTTATTGTTAGATGAAAACAAAACCGGGCTTTGCGCCCGGTTTTTTTGTATTTATCACTAACGACTATTCAAATTCAGAATGAATAATTGTCTGACCTGAAGTATCGAATTCAGGTTAAGCTTTTGCCCGATATTATTGGTGTAGGTATAGACAGTTTTGGGGGACAGGTAAATTTTTCTGGCAGCAGCAACAGTGTCATCAGTATCCAGCAGGGCAAAAAGTGTTTTTTTCTCCTGTGCTGAAAGCATGCTAAGACTTCTGCAGCGCGCAATGTGGTTCAACGCATATTCAGGTGAATGCGTCCTGCCGCCAGTAAGCTGTTTTCGAAACTCCATAAAGCACGATTTCCTGTAGATTGTCACAAGTGGCTCTAGAACCCTTGAACTGACATCCTTGCCACCGATAAAGATCAATTGATGCTTTTCAGTCAGTTTCTTTCTTTTCAGAAGGTTGAAAATGGCGCCCAGGCTTCTGAATGATTCAATATCTACGATGCAAACCTTTCTGCCGGGGGACGCTTGCTGAAGGATGACAGACAGCGCTTTATTCAAAAAAACATCTTTCGTCAAAATCATGTGAGGCATAAACATAACCAGAACATTTCAGAACACAGTGAAAAGGGGCCCTAAGGCCCCTGCGGTAACATCAGAATCCGATACGGATACCTGCCACACCCTGAATAGGCGTTTCGATTTGGCTGCCCTGACGATAATTAGCCTCACCGTACAAGGTTACGTCTTTACCAACGTTGACTGAAGCGCCCAGACCGTACTTGCCTGATGTGCCTTTGACGTTGTTGTCAAAGCGATTGCGCTCATTGATCGTGACTTCGTTTGAGTTAGCAAACTCCTGCAGCACCGCAGCTGACAGATAAGGTTTGAACTCAGTCGAACCAATATTGAACTTCCCGGCAATCTTCGCGCCGGCTTCACCCGTAACAGAACGCGGTGAGCCCGTATTACCTTTCATGCCGTTGCTGAGTTTCACCTCCTCACTGGTCATCTGAACAAACGCCAGGCGTCCATAAGGCGTGATGCTTACGTCGTCATTGAGATCGAACTGATAACCACCTTCAACGGCTGTGCTGAGTGCATACTGCTTCCAGTCACCGCCGGTTCTACCGCCATTGGTCATGACCGCTCTCAGTTTGTTGTTAAGACGGTTACCTTTCACCACGCCATCAGCGTAGAACCCGCTGGCGTCAAACCACGTGGCATACAGGCCTAGACCATAGCTGTCGATTTTGCTTGTACCACCGCGGGCATGTTTCACTTTGTTATCGCTAAAGGACATGAACGCGCCGGTGACAAGGCTGCCTCGGTCAAAGTCAGTACGGGTATCAGCGCCGATCTCAAGTCCGTTCTGGCTCAACTTATAGGCTGCGCCATTGCTTGTATCAATGTCACTTTTACTGCCGAGGTAGTGTCCCCATACGTTGCTTTCCGGTCCGGTCTTGTCCAGGCTCGCGCGATACGCGCGCAGGCCATCCAGCTCACCGTGGATAACGTTCAGACCGGCATTGGACATGGCCAGAATGGCATCGGTTGCAGGGGTGGTCATCGGCTTCTTGCCGCCGTTCCCGTTACCGCCCGCGTTGCCGTTGTCACCGCCGCCTGGATTCTCACCGCCAGGGTTCTCGCCGCCGGGGTTCTCACCGCCAGGGTTCTCGCCGCCAGGGTTCTCGCCGCCAGGGTTCTCACCGCCGCCTGGGTTTTCACCGCCAGGGTTCTCGCCGCCCGGGTTCTCGCCGCCAGGGTTCTCACCGCCAGGGTTCTCACCGCCCGGGTTCTCACCGCCAGGGTCCTCGCCGCCGGGGTTTTCACCGCCAGGGTTCTCGCCGCCGGGGTTTTCACCGCCAGGGTTTTCACCGCCGGGGTTCTCACCGCCCGGGTTCTCACCGCCCGGGTTCTCACCGCCGGGGTTCTCGCCGCCGGGGTTCTCGCCGCCCGGGTTCTCGCCGCCCGGGTTCTCGCCGCCAGGGTTTTCACCGCCAGGGTTCTCACCGCCGGGGTTCTCACCGCCGGGGTTCTCGCCGCCAGGGTTCTCACCGCCGGGGTTCTCACCGCCGGGGTTCTCACCGCCCGGGTTCTCACCGCCGGGGTTCTCGCCGTCACCGTCCATCGCGCCGAGGTACCAGACGTTACCGCCGGTGAGACCGTCCTTATCCTGCTGGCTGTACAGGGTGTACATATAAGTCCCGCCGTCTACGAAGCGGGTGCTTCGCCCGGATGCCGTGACCATTTCAAAATCAATGTCACCGCCTTTCTCATGGATGAGGTTTAGCGTCAGGTCATCGTGGTCAGATATCTCCTTGCCGGAGTCATTAACGGCAATACCAAACTGACCAGTACCCTGATCGATAGTAACGAAGTTGCCTTGACGATCGGCAAGAGAGGTGTTCAGAAGGAAGTTCCCGGTACCGTTCAGCTCCGTAATCGTCAACTTCGCAAATTCACCATCGCTGTTGCGCAGGAAGTTGATATTACCGCTGTCCATGGTGAGCTTACCGACCTGAGCTGTGGTCTGGCCGGATGTGGCATCGGAAAGGTCGTTAACAGAGAGGGTGCCTCCCTGAATGTTTACGTCCGTTGCGAGAGAGCCAGCGTTCATCAACAGTTCGCCACCGGCGCTCACTCTGGTTTCGCCGTCGGCCACTGCACCGGATCGCAACCACGACTGGCCGCCATTGATGGTGGTATCAGTGGTCGTGCCACCACCATAGACATTCTGTTCCCCGCCATTGTGGATAGTCGTAAAAATGGCTGAACCGGTATAGTGGATATCCTGAGTACCACTGTTAATGATTGTTGATGTGGCCGCGCCGCCTAGGTATACCCTCAAAATACCACCCTCGATGGTGGTGTGGGTGGCAGTACCGCCTTCAATGTTCTGTTGACCACCGCTGCTGACCGTAGTCGAGATGGCCGTACCGAAGACCTTCTGTTGCCCATCGCTGTTGATTGTAGTAGAGGTGGCGATGCCTCCAGCGGAGACGTACTGAGCACCGCCGCTGTTGATTGTGGTAAAGGTAGCCGAGCCACCACTGGAAACGTACTGCCAGCCGATGTTGTTGAGAGTGGTATTAGTTGCCGTACCTCCACTCTCAACGTTTTGTCTTCCATACATATAGATGGTAGTGCTGTTAGCAGTACCGCCACTGGATATGAGTTGATTACCGCCGCTGCTGATGATAGCTAAGGTGGCCGAACCACCACTCAAGACGTGCTGTTTACCGCCACTGCTGATAGTGGTACTTGAGGCAGCACCACCACTGGAAACGTGTTGAGCACCACCGCTGTTGATGATAGTAGAAGTGGCTCTGCCGCCATTTGATACGTCCTGCCTGCCAGCACTGTTGATTGTGGTTGAGGTCGCCGAGGCACCACTGTAGACGTACTGCCGGGCACCACTGTTGAGAGTGGTAGAGGTAGCTACACCGCCAGCGAAGACGGTCTGATAGCCCCAGTCATCAATAGTGGTGTCAGTGGCTGAACCGCCACTGGAAACGTGCTGATAACCACCGTCGAGAATGGTACCAGTAGCAGAGCCGCCCTCGACGTACTGATACCCTCCGCGGACGATGGTGGTGTGCGTTGCCGAACCTCCACTGGAGACGTACTGCTGGCCACCACTATTAATGTTAGTAGAGGTGACCAGCCCACCACTGGCGACGTACTGATATCCCCCATTATTGATAGTCGTGGAGGTTGCCTTTCCGCCAGCAAGGACGTTCTGTTTGCCCCAGGCATTGATGGTGGTATCAATGACCGAGCCGCCACTTGAGACGTTCTGATAGCCTGTGTAGATGGTCGAGGAGGTGGATGCGCCACCGATATTCGTGGAACTGGCCTTCCCGCCATTATAGACGAGCTGAGAACCACCACTGATACTGGTACCAGTAGCCGATCCCCCCTCGACGTGCTGATAACCTCCGCGGTCGATGGTAGTAGATGTGGCCACGCCACCATTGAAGATACTCTGTTTACCACTGCTGTTGATGGTCGTTGAGGTGGCAGAGCCACCATTAAAGATGTTCTGTTCACCACCGCTGTTAATGGTGGTTTCAGTAGCCGAGCCGCCGGCGGAGAGCACCTGCCTACCACTGCTGTTGATGGTAGTGGAGGTTGCCACCCCCCCGGATAGTTGTTGAGAGCCAAAACCGCCGATGGTGGTATAGGAAGCCGAGCCACCAGTGTAAACGAACTGAGTGCCACTAATGGTAGTTGAGGTGGCCGAGCCGCGGAGGCTCTGAGTACCACCGAGTTTGATTGTGGTATCAGTGACCGAGCCGCCACTTGAAACGTACTGCCAACTACCAGTACTGATTGTGGTAGAAGTAGCCGAGCCGCCATTATAGACGTACTGATGACCTCTAGTGATTGTGGTATCAGTGGCCGAGCCGCCACTGGAGACGCTCTGAGTACCACCGCTGTTGATTGTGGTAGAAGTGGCCGAGCCGCCATTGTAGATGTTCTGAGTACCACCGCTGTTGATTGTGGTAGAAATGGCCGAGCCATCGACGCCCTGACTACCACCGCTGTTGACTGTGGTAGAAGTGGCTGAGCCCTCGACAAGCTGGTGACCACCGCTATTGATTGTGGTAGAAGTGACCGCGCCGCCATTGTAGACGTACTGACGACCTCTAGTGATTGTGGTAGAAGTGGCCGACCCGCCACTTGAGATGAACTGAGAACCATCGCTGATGGTGGTATCAGTGGCCGAGCCGCCACTAGAAACCAACTGAACTCCATCAGCATTTATAGTAGTAGAGGTTGCTGAACCGTCACTCTCGACGTGCTGATAGCCTCCACTATTGATGGTAGCAGTAGTGGCTGAGCCGCCACTGAGGATGTACTGTCCACCACCTTCGATGGTGGTAGAATTCGCCGAACCTCCGTTATCGACATATTGATAACCCCAGGTGTTGATGGTTGTGTTACTGGCCAATCCACCCATTGATACGTGCTGACTACCACCGCTGTTGATAGTGGTAGAAGTGGCCTGGCCACCACTGAAGATGCTCTGAGTACCACTGTTTATGGTTGTAGAAATTGTAAAGCCACTATTAGTGACGTGCTGGACCCCAGCGCTATTTATAGTAGTGGTGGTGGCCGTTCCTCCGCTGACGAACTGGTTACCGCCATCAAGGATGGTAGAGGTAGCTTCCCCGCCGTTATAGATGAGCTGAGAACCACCGCTCATTATGCGTGTCGATGTAGCCGACCCGCCACTGGACACGCGCTGATTACCACTATAAATGGTGGTACTAGTGGCAGACCCGCCACTGGACACGTGCTGAGCACCACCACTGATGGTGGTGTCGATGGCAGTGCCGCCACTGTAAACGTGCTGTTCGCCATCAATTCCAACGATAGAGGTATTAACCGCTTCACCGCCATTAGAAACGTGCTGCTTTCCACCGAATTTAATGTCAGTAGAGGTTGCCCGGCCGCCACTTGAGATGTACTGAGTACCACCGCTGTTAATGGTAGTAGAGGTGGCTGAGCCGCCTCTGTAAACGTGTTGATTACCACGGTCGAGGGTAGCATTGGCGGCCAAGCCACCACTAGAGATGCGCTGTTCACCGCCATTACTGACGGTGCTATAAGTGGCGGAACCACCATTTGAGATATGCTGAAAGCCACCGCTAAGGATGGTAGTAGAATTGGCCCAACCACCACCGTAGATGTGCTGGTTGCCATTGCCATAAATGGTGGTGACATTGGCCCAACCGCCACTGGAGACACGCTGAATGCCACCGCTATTGATAGTGGTGAAAGAGGCCCAGCCGCCATTGGAAACGAGCTGAGCGCCACCCGTGTTGATGGTGGTAGCAGAGGTATAACCGTCACTAGTGATGAACTGACTACCACCGCTATTAATGGTGGTGGAGATGGCCCTGTCTCCTGAATGAATACCCTGTATACCCGTTACCGTCTCGCCCACATAATCCACAGCCATGACCGGCCCTGAAGGCAGCAGCACGGCGCCCAGCAGTAACGCCAGTGCGCTTTTCTTCGGCGTCAGCTTCGGACGACCGGACCCGGTCGCCAGCTCGGAGGTGACCACCCACTGCTGGCGCGACTCGCACCACACTGTGGTATATATCTTGTTCATATTTACGTCCCTTACTTATCAACTAATCCTGAATGCAGACGGTCCACCATGCCGATGACCTGTTTACCGGTTATCAGACTCGTGCACTCGTACTGTCGGGGGGTGTTCTTGTGATGCGGACACCACAAAAAATCCACGTGGTCAAAATCAACGGACGTGTCATCCCAGCAGCCGTTACAGCCATGGCTGCTGAATACACGCCAGGGGGTGTAAAATTCGCTGTTGGGGAGACTGAATCCGCTGATTAACACCACCGGGATACCGGACGCCCAGGCAAGCCATGACAGCCCGCTACCCAGGCCGATAAAGAAGCTCGCATGCCTTAACAGGTCCACCCGCTCCTGAAGCGGAATATCGCCTGTGAAGTCTTCGGCGCCCTGGGGAATGTGGTTCCAGACGAAGCCCTGGCCGTAATGCGCATGGCGGTCTATGCACAGCACTCGGTATCCCAGAGACTTAAGGTGAGCAACGACTTCTGCCCAGCCATGGCCGTTGTTCCAGTACTTCGCCTGGTTGGTGGACTGCGCGGCGATGCAGACATACGGCTCTGCTATTTTTCGCTCCGCATCCAGCTTAAGTCGGGGAGGGCACTCCCGCGGATCGACCCCCAGGATGTAGCCGGCATTCCGGTGGAAACCGACCTTCCTGAAATCGATGGGCTGATGTGTGGTATCACCCTTAAAGAAAAGGCCGACATACCAGGATGCGTAGGGATTTACCGTCTGCAGATTGTCCTTAGTGGAGAATGTGATCTCGGGATATTGCGCGCTGAGTAGTTCAATGATTTCCTGCCCCATAACGCACTCAAGCTGACAGCGGTGCAGCTGGCGAAAACGCTCTGCATAATGGAACCACCCAAGCATGTCGCCCAGCGTGCCCGTAGGGAAAAAGATAACAACGGGCTTGTCCTTCATATCCAGTGTTTCATCCAGGATCGGGCTCGCCGAACCCTGGTGGAATACCTGAATGCGGAAACGGACGTAATATTTTTTATTACTAATGACCCAGCCGCCTTCTGAATCACAGCTGAAAAGAATATTGCCACTGTCGTCATCCATTAATATGACGTGCCATTTTCCTTCCGGAAGAAAAACGCGCGCGCCATAGTTAAAGTCATAAAGAATTCCGTCCGGTCCTGTGCAGGACGGGAGTTCTGGAGGATTTGAGAAGTTAGCTGACATATATAATTTGTCCTTGGTGGTAATTTTGAATCTGTAACAAATAGGTTGAGAGCACTACATTTATTTAAGTAATGCTTTCCATGACAGGTTGCGAATTGCTGTATTTGTGTTTTTGAAAAATGTTATATGTGCGTGCAAAACTCGTGCATGCTTACAGGTTTTGAAAATAGATAACCCTGAAAAATATCCACCCCTTTATCTTTCAAAAGCGATAGTTGTTCTTTATTTTCTATACCTTCAGCAATGACATGAATTTGCAGTCGCTCTGCGAGAGTGATAATTGAATCAATCACCGCGGAATAGATTAATGATCCATTACTCGAAATTGTGAGGCATTTATCAATCTTGATTGTTGAGAAACCTGCATGTTCAATATATTTTAGGCATGAACTCCCGCTGCCGAAATCATCGATCGCAAATCGTACTCCTGACTCAGTAAGCTGTTGCATAGCATCAAGCGCAAAGTCGTCCAGGTTCATTGTTCCGCGTTCGACAATTTCCAGCGTGACAGCAATGCGTCCGTCGAATACTTTCTTAAAGTCCGCCACTGCTTCAATAACTCTTGAAGAGTTCAACTGTCTTGCACAGATGTTGAAGGAGAGATAAAAGCCATCGGGTAAAGTTCCTTCATAGCCTTCAAAAAATGCTTTAACATCAGACATCAGGCTGCATGTGACATCATTAATCACTTCACATGATTCCATTGCAGAAAGGTATTTTTCGGGAGAGTGGTAAATCCCGTCTTTGAGAACTCTGAGTAATACCTCTCCGCCTACGATCTTATCGCCCTTACATACCGGCTGGATGAAGGGCACAAATTCAGCGCCGGTCAGTTCCGCTGATAAGATTGTTTCTCTAATCAATGTACGGGCTTTGATGAAGAAACGTTCTGCCTTCATGAGCATTTTGGTGCTTATCATTATGTCGCTCCTTATCTACTGAATTCGCTACCCGAGGTATTACTTCTTTCCCCCGGGTCGTGAATGGCAGTAGCGCGGATGCTGCTCGTGAAGATTAAGAATCTGCTCATTCACTTCTGCGAACAATCCTATCAACCGGAAATGCTTGATAGATACTTGTATCGTTGATTGATTAAAATACAAGCCGATATTCTATTTATTATGTCTTTTACAGGTTATATATCTGCTTGAGATGCCGTCGCGCCTGCCTGTGCTACGATGCTTGCAAGACGTTAATGGGTTTTCGCAGGTTGGAAAAACGAGAGGATCCATTCAAATACCATCATGGATAAGGAGTCGTAGATGGTTTTCGTGATTGATAATAGGGTTTTCTATCGATCGGAAGATGGTGCTATATGGCCATCCGGAGACGAGGGCTCTACTGTCATTCTGACCCTGACAATGAACAGACTACTAACATACCTTCTGGAAAAGCATGGTCAGGTTCTGACCCGAAATGAGCTTCTGGATAGCGTCTGGGATGCTCATGGATTGCGCTCATCGAGTCACACATTAAATAAATACATCTCAGAACTGAGAAAGCACTTCGTCCAGTTTGGTATTACGGATGAATGTATTACCACAGTGCCTCGGGTCGGCTTTATGTTTAACAGTGATATTGACGTCAGGGATATCACTGAATCTACCATTGCTGATGAACGACTCAAAGAGATTGAAGAGCCGGAAGTAATAAAAGTAGTCCGCCGTACTGCGTTAGCGGGTAAGTACAAGTTTCTTCATTATACGCTGGCACTGATTGTACTTTTAATCAGCGCTACCTTGGTTGTGCTAGGTCTCGGAACTCCGTCGAAAGACTTAAGGGAAATAAAACAGATTAAACCCCATTTTTTGTTTAACTACGACACCTGTCCTGTCTATACGGTACAGAACAACTCTGCATCCCTGTCAGAGCAAAAAAAAGAACTGTTTTTAGAACTGGCTGCCTCAAGCCATATTCAGTGTCTTGAAGGCACATCTTTTCTCTATCAGGTTTCTGAGTCCTATCTGTACGGCAATAAGGGGAGAGCGTTTATCAGTCGATGCACGCAAAAAAATAATAATTACATCTCCTGTCTGAATAACTACTGGAGTGGTTATGAACGAAATCAATAAAAAAACAGGGATATCTGCCGTAATTTTACTCCTCATCCTGGCGTTATCGGTGTGGTTCTACGTTCACATACGTCATAAACAGAGTGCGTTGAGTGTTAACTGTTCCACAATTGTACGTTACAACCATCACGAGCCTGATTTCGTCGCTACGCTGGAGTTTATTTTTCGTCTGGATGAAAACCACGATGGCCAGGCTGTCCTGTCGGGGAATATCCAGTCAGTGAGAGGTGTTCATGTCATTTCACGCACAATTCACTTTAGCTATGAGATGAACAGGCCAGGCGAGATTGCCCTTACAGATACGCGCTACGTTAAAAATCCGCGGGATACGGCTGATGATGACAGTTTCAAAAGCAGCTTCTTTTATGTTCCCGAGGGAACCGTTCGCCAGCTGAAGCTTGAACCTACAGGTAATGGCTGGCTGATTGGAAATCTGCAGTCGCCATTTGCGCTTTGCGTGAACAGGTAATGCCATGCCCGGGATTGTGAACCTGCTCATATTCCTGTGAAGCTATCTGTTGGGAGCGGATCATGGATGTCGGCTTAAAAAACCGGGCTTTGCGCCCGGTTTTTTTATCTTACAACCAGCACAGGGCATTTTGCATGCCGAACCACTGCCTCAGCGTTTGAACCCAACAGATAGGTCGAGATGTCCGGCTTGTGGGAAGCGATGGAATAACGATAAGAAAGTAAACTTTGGCCGTGTTAAGTGCTGTATTGCCTGAACGAACGGGATAACCATGTGCGTCAGGCTATCCTCGGAATGATATTCGCCCGGCCGAACCTGCCTGCCATTGAGTCAGCGAAGCGTTCAATCCGTCGTGACGATGAACATTCTCGCTTCCTGGGCGAGCTGGCGTTCAGCCTTAATCGGGGCATATTTTTCCGAATGATAGAAGGCAAGGGCCTGATCTAACGTCGGAAATTCAAAAATGCCTGCATAGGGTAACGGCTCTTCGTCGCCTTCCAGTACCTGTGCGACAGCACCAAAATGCACAATTTTACCGCCAGCTTCCTCTAATGCTGACGTGAAGCGGGGGGCAAGGCTGGCCTGTCTGACTGGGTCAATAATGCGTAAGTTGATATGAACAAAGGCTGGCATAACCGTTCCTCAAACATGCTTAATAATGTATATACAGTATTAATTTTAGCATTGAATGTCGAGATGAAATGATGACCAATATTGATATGACGTTGTTAAAGGCCATTCCGGAAGTCTGCCCGGCGTTTCAGGCGAGAGCTACCGCGCGGGCTATTACACGCTATTACAATGCCTGCTTCAGACCGTTTGATCTGACCGCTGAGCAGTTCAGCCTGTTGGTTGGCATCGGGGGGGCTCCGAATGAAACTGTTGCGGAACTTGCCGCCAGAGCAGGGGTGGATGCGACAACACTGAGTCGAAATATCCGTAGTCTGGAGTTCCGCGGCATTATTGACTCTGCTGGAGGGCGTGGACGTTCAGGAAAACGACTCATGCTGACGGGGGAAGGCTGGCGTCTGCTTGAACAGATCATTCCAGTATGGCAATCCGCTAAGCAGGAGCTGTCCCAACTTATGGGCAGCGAGCAGCTTAGCCTTACGACGAAGATGATGAAAAGTCTGGCTAAAATCAGCGCTTCTCTATAAATCTCTCCGCGTTACTGTCCGTTTCAGCAAAACGGCAAAGCCTCAACCGGGCGCAATGCCCGGTATCGTGTTCATACTGCGTGACAGCTTACGGATGCCATAATTTTATTCCCGCCAATATTATCCATAATCAGCTCGAGCAATTTCCGGTATTCCTCACGGGTCATTACCTCGGCCCGTATTTCGGTTTTACCTTCTGCCTGCGCCGTATCGCAATAAATGGCTTTCAGGCTTAACGTTAACTCTTTCGCCATATTGACAATATTCTGCCGCACCGCATCTTCATGCTCGTCATTACAGGTGATTTTAAGGACATAGCATTTTTCGCCTTCATGGAGCGCGGGCAGTTGATTAATCCGCTGCGCAGCTTCGCGAAGCAGGATGTTGGCGCACAGAATAATCACGCTGGCCATACCGGCATTCCAGAATTGGCCTAAGCCGCATAACACACCAATTCCGGCTGAACACCACAGCGTTGCTGCGGTATTAAGACCCCGAATATTCATCCCTTCACGCATAATAACGCCTGCGCCAAGAAAGCCTATGCCGGAGACTATCTGCGCTGCAATGCGCCCCGGGCTATCGGATGACGTCGAGAGGGAACTTAAAATAAACACGGCAGCGCCCGTCGCAACCAGTGCATTGGTACGAAGCCCCGCCATACGCTGGCGCCATTGTCTTTCCGCGCCGATAATTGCGCCCAGCAGCATCGCTGCGAGCAGATGAGAGATATAAGGGAACATCAGCCTGTCGCCTGTTAACATGATTAAACGATAAGCGTCAGCGCTTTACAAAGCACAGTATGACGCCGTTAAAACGCAAAGCATGTCAGCGCGAGGGTGGTGGAAAGAGTGAATGATTAAACATGAACATCGCGATGCCCCACAAACCTGGTCGTTCTTAATGTATTGGGATGCAATCACGTCAGGAGGATTGCTGCCCACCGTTAAGGTAAGCAGCGAGAAATCGCGTCAGCTTACCTTCGTATCGACGATAAAATAACTTTCCAACGAAGGACTCCTGTGAAAATTTATTGCCAGTATAGTCAGGGCCGATAATGAGTAAAGTGAAAAAACAACGTCCGTTATGAATTGTTTAAGTTCGAAAGAGATGTTTTTTAAGACGTCATCTGATTTTCAAAAATACCCGGTATACTACATTTTCTATTTTTCAGGCGATAACAGGCAAGGCAGGAAGTATGTCTCTTCGTTCGCTGCGGGCGTTATGCCTGACAAGTTTTTTCATTGCGGATGTCCGCGATGGCCTGGGGCCTTTTCTCGGTATTTTTCTGACCGAACGCCACTGGACTCCTGATGATATCGGCATCCTGATGACGGCCGGCGGGCTGGCGGGGTTACTGGCTACGCTGCCGGCGGGGTTCATCACCGACACCTCCCGCAACAAGCGCGCTGTGCTCGCGCTTCTGTGCATTCTGATTACGCTAAGCACGCTTCTACTCTGGTTTAGCCAGCAGAGCGGCGTTGTCGCCCTGTCGCAAATCGTCACCGGTATCTGTGCGGCATTTGTCGGGCCGTTGATCGCCGGGATTACGCTGGGGCTGACCGGGCAGAGCGGGTTCAGCGCGCAGATGGGCAGAAACGAGGCGTTCAACCACGGCGGCAATTTTGTCACGGCGCTGCTTGCGGGCGGTATTGCGTGGTACTGGGGCGTGGGCGGGATTTTCCTGCTGATGACCTGTACCACGCTGCTAACGCTGTGTGCGCTGCTTGCCATTCGCAACAGCGATATTGATAACGATGCGGCGCGCGGGCTGTCCTCTTCAGCGAGCCTGCCGGTCCCCGGTTTTGCCGTGCTGATGAAAAACCGGGCGCTGTTTGTGACCGGACTGACGCTGCTGCTGTTCCACCTGGCGAACGCGGCGCTGTTGCCGATGCTGAGCATGAGGGTTGCCGCTGCACCTGCCACGATCAATCCCGGTTTATATGCAGCCGGTACCGTCATCATTTCTCAGGCCGTGATGATCCCGGTCGCCATCTGGGCTTCGCGCCGGATCGAACACTATGGCTACTGGCGCTTGATTATGCTGGCGCTGCTGGTTATGCCGGTGCGCGCGGCGCTGGCGGCATCTACGGACGCGCCGTTAATGATGATCCCGGTACAAATTCTCGACGGCCTGGCCGCCGGGGTTTTGGGTGTCGTCGTACCGTCGTTTATTGTGGTGCTGCTGCGCGGAAGCGGGCACGTCAATGCCGGGCAGAGTGTGGTGATGTTGATGCAGGGAGTAGGGGCATCCATGAGCCCGGCGTTAACCGGGACAATAGCCGGACATTACTCGTTTGCGACGGCATTCAGTGTCCTGAGCGCGATTGCGCTGGCCGCCGTCCTGCTCTGGTGGCGCGTTGCGCACCGGAGCTGGGAAACAAACGCGCCGGGTGAGGCTTAGCCCCCACCCGGCGTAGCACTTAAGCCAGCTCGTTAGGGCAAGGCTCACCCTTTTCTAACTGCTGAAGATTGCCAAGCGTGGTTTCCGAAATGCTGATCAGCGCTTCGGCAGTCAGAAACGCCTGATGTCCGGTAAACAGCACGTTATGGCAGGCAGAGAGGCGACGGAACACGTCGTCCTGGATGACATCGTTAGACTTGTCTTCAAAGAACAGATCGCGTTCGTTTTCATAGACGTCCATCCCCAGCGCGCCAATTTTCTGGGTCTTCAGCGCTTCGATAGCGGCCTGGGAGTCAACCAGCCCGCCGCGGCTGGTGTTGATGATCATCACGCCATCTTTCATCTGGTCAAATGCCGCCTGGTTAAGCAGGTGGTAGTTTTCCGGCGTCAGCGGGCAGTGCAGGGAGATCACGTCGGACTGCGAGAACAGCGTCGGCAGGTCGACGTACTCCACGCCCAGATCCAGCGCTGCGGCGCTTGGGTACGGATCGAATGCCAGCAGACGCATGCCGAAGCCTTTCAGGATGCGCAGGGCAGCCACGCCAATTTTACCGGTCCCGATCACGCCAGCGGTTTTGCCGTACATGGTAAAGCCGGTCAGTCCTTCCAGCGAGAAGTTGGCGTCACGGGTGCGCTGATAAGCGCGATGAATACGACGGTTGAGGGACATCATCATGCCAATCGCATGTTCCGCCACCGCTTCCGGGGAGTACGCCGGGACGCGCACTACCTTCAAACCTAGCTCTTTTGCCGCGTCGAGATCCACGTTGTTAAAGCCCGCGCAGCGCAGGGCGATGTACTTCACCCCCTGTTTTTTCAACTCTTCCAGCACCGGACGACTGCCGTCATCGTTTACGAAAATGCAGACGCCTTCACAGCCGTGCGCCGTTTTGGCGGTTTTTTCGGACAGCAGAAAGTCGAAAAATTCAAGCTCAAACCCGTAAGCCTCATTAACATGTTGCAGATACTTTTTGTCGTACTGCTTTGTGCTGTATACCGCGAGTTTCATAAGACTTTCTCCAGTGATTTTGCATTCACGTTAGCATGATTAAAATTATCTTACAATTCATAAAATATTATTGAATTCAATAAGTTCTATCAATTATTCTAGAACATATGTGCACCCTAACTCCATGATATTCATATCTAACGCTTTCTTAAGGGGGGGGACGCCAGAGACATGTCTGTTAGTTTTAATATTGGGGAGACTCAAGTGGTTTACCAATGCCTGAAAACGTGACCACGCGTGGTTATTGATATTGCGTAGCTCTTTGAATGTATTAACATCAAAGGTAGTATTATCGTTATTGTTTAAAAATGACAGGGAGACCGAATGTACAACCATAATCGGGAAAAAAGTCATTTCGAGGAGAAAGTCTCAGAGATTGAAAATCTTGCGCAGCGAATTGCCACAAAGCATTTGCTTTACGGTACCTCTGGCATGTTTTTTGAAACTCAACAACTCGTTGCTCATTTGAGAAGGGAGATCGAATCGCATTGCTTGACTTGGTCAGGCGGGATTCAAGTTCTTGATGAACAGATACATCATCTTAAGGAACAAGATGACTTACTTACCTTCAATAAGGCTAAATTATTCATTGTTGTTGAAAAAAATCGGACAACAACGACGACGTTAGCGCTTAAACAGATCGGTTTCGTTGCCGGTGGGGCGCAAGTGTATGGGGGCGCTAGTTTATGCGTCGGTTCGCTGGGTCTTGCCTGTGCTGCCTATGGTGCACCTATGATTACTCATGGGCTAAACAACATGTATGAAAATGGATACTATCTTCTCTATCGTGAAGATCGGTCTGGCACGTTAAGAGATGCTTATCGCTACGCAGCAGCGAAGCTCGGCTATGGAAATAATGAAGCTGATATTGTCTATGGTGTAGTTGATATCTCTTTATCAGCCTATGGCGCGGGAAGAAAAGTTCTGGCTCCCAGAGAAAAATCCTGGAGTTTGTTTCGCAACATTGAATCTGATTATATCAGAGGATGGCAAGAGGCTTCTAAAACAGCGATGGCTCTGGATTTAACCAGTGGAAGCGTCACAGGTTGGCAGATGTACCAGATAGCTAAAGAGAATTAATTATGTCGGAACAGCTCGAGTTGTCATTAACCCCACCGATTCTACCTGCTGTGTGCTATTTTATTGTATCTATTGTCATTTTTTGCTTGTTGTACCTCGGAAAACTCAAGGTCAACAGGCTTCGTAAATATCCTCTGTTCATTGCCTATACGCTGTTTGTGATAGCCATTGCAGCCATCCAGATTAACGTTTTTGCCAACGGCTATGATTTTGTTCGCGGTTTTTTACATATCGATTTTGATCCCTGGCGGTACGACTCGGTGTACTGGGGGTCATTGATATTCGCAATGCTTTACCTGCTGGCAATGCCCAGGAACAGGTATTAATTACGCAGTTATTCCGGCTTCTTGGCCTGAAATTATGCGTAACCCACTGAATCTAAATTGTGTTCTTTAGGTTACGCATAGCAAAAAAGTTACCTCATACTCTTTACAGCATCTATCCTTAATCCTGGCGTAACTTCAACTCAACCGCTAAACATGCGACAATGATCGGCACTGCCGGCTTAATTCTTTCGCTAAATCAGGATATTAACTGCCCATGAAGGGTAAATACAAAGCCGCTCTTGCGCTTTTACTGCTGTTCATACTGTTGCCGCTGACGCTGCTGATGACGCTCGCCCAGTGGGTACCGACGCTCGCCGGGATCTGGCTGCCCGTCGGGACGCGCATCGCTTTCGAAGAGAGCCCGAAACTGACTCGCCACGCGCTGGTGATCCCCGACCTTCGCTATCTGGTGGAAGACTGCGAAATTGCCCGCATCGATGACGTGACGCTGTCACATCCCAGCCGCTGGAAGCTGGATATCGGCGCGCTGGATCTTAACTCCGTCTGCCTGAGCAAAATTCCCCAGTCGGCGCCCTCAACGGTCGCCCCGAAAACGCTGGCACAATGGCAGGCGGTATTGCCCAATACCTGGCTCACGGTTCACCGTCTGACGCTGTCGCCCTGGCAGCAGTGGCAGGGTGAGCTTCACGCGTCGCTGACCCCGTCCATTCAGGAGATCGCCTATAAAGGCGAGCAGGTCAGCATTAAAGGCACGCTTCGCGGTCAGACGCTCTCGGTCAGCCAGTTTGATGTTCAGCTCCCGGACCAGCCGCAGCCGATCAAGCTGGTGGGCGAGTTTACCTTGCCGCTGGTCCCGGACGGCGTGCCGGTGAAAGGCCACGCGGTTGCGACCTTTAACGTGCCACAGTTAACGTCTCTGGTCGACGCCGATCTCGACTGGGAAGATAATCAGGGACAGCTGGTGGTGATGGCGCGGGACAACCCCGATCCGCTGCTCGACCTGCCGTGGCAAATCACCGCGGAACAGCTGAACATCAGCGACGGGCGCTGGAACTGGGATCTCTCGGGTATGCCGCTGAGCGGGCGGGTGTCCCTTCGCGCCGACAACTGGCAGCAGGGGCTGGAGAAAGCCACCCTGACCGGACGACTGAACGTGTTGACGCAAGGCGATGCGGGGAAAGGCAACGCTGTACTGAATATTGGGCCCGGCAGGCTCAGCATGGAAAACAGCGATATGCCGCTGCATCTGAGCGGCGAGGCGAAGCAAAACGATCTCATCCTTTACGCCAAATTGCCCGCAACGCTGACCGGCAGCCTGTATGAACCGCAGCTCACCTTTGAGCCGGGCGCGCTGCTCCGCTCGCGCGGACGCATCATTAACTCACTCGACATCGATGAAATCCGCTGGCCGCTGGCGGGCGTGAAGCTCACCCAGAAGGGCGTGGACGGTCGTTTACAGGCGATTTTGCGCGCCCATGAGAACGAGATGGGCGATTTTGAACTCCACCTGGACGGCCAGGCCAACGACTTTTTACCCGATAACGGCCTGTGGCAGTGGCGCTACTGGGGAAAAGGCGGTTTTACGCCGATGCATGCCCGCTGGGATGTCGCCGGGAAAGGCGAGTGGCGCGACAACCTTATTGAGCTGACGGCGCTCTCCACCGGTTTTGACAAGCTCCAGTACGGCACGATGGAGGTCAGCAAGCCGCGTCTGGTGCTGGATCGGCCTGTACGCTGGCTGCGCGATGCCGAAAAACCGGCCTTCAGCGGCGCGCTGTCGCTCAATGCCGGGCAAACCCGTTTCTCCGGCGGCAGCGTGTTGCCACCTTCGGTCCTGACCTTCAGCGTCGACGGCACCGACCCGACAATTTTTCAGTTTAAGGGCGACCTTCATGCGGACAAAATCGGCCCGGTACAGGTGAACGGTCGTTGGGATGGCGTGCGCCTTCGCGGGCAGGCCTGGTGGCCGAAACAGTCGCTCACCGTGTTCCAGCCTTTGATCCCGCCGGACTGGAAAATGACGCTGCGCGACGGGGAACTTTATGCGCAGGTCGCCTTCTCGGCGGCGGCCGATCAGGGCTTTGAAGCGGGCGGGCACGGCGTGCTGAAATCCGGCAGCGCCTGGATGCCGGATAACCAGATTAACGGCGTCGACTTTGTGCTGCCGTTCCGCTTCAGCGAGGGAACCTGGTCTCTGGGCACGCGCGGTCCGGTGACGCTGCGCATCGGCGAAGTGGTAAACCTGGTGACCGCGCGCAACATTACCGCGGATTTACAGGGCGATTATCCCTGGACGGAGAACAATCCGCTGCTGCTCACCAACGTGAAGGTGGAAGCCCTCGGCGGGAAGATCACCATGCAGCAGCTGCGGATGCCGCAGCACGATCCGGCCCTGCTGCGGGTGGACAATATCTCTTCGAGCGAGCTGATTAGCGCCGTCAATCCGAAACAGTTTGCCATGTCGGGGCCGGTGAGCGGGGCGCTGCCGTTCTGGCTGGATAACGAAAAATGGATCATTAAGGATGGCTGGCTGACCAATCCTGGGCCAATGACGCTGCGCATCGACAAAGATACGGCCGACGCCATCGTAAAAGATAATATGGTCGCGGGTGCCGCGATTAACTGGCTCCGCTATATGGAAATTTCGCGTTCGTGGACGAGAATCAATTTAGATAACCTCGGTGAATTAACCATGCAGGCGACCATCAAGGGGACCAGCCGGGTGGATGGCAAAAGCAGCTCCGTCAACCTGAACTATACCCATGACGAGAATGTCTTTACCCTCTGGCGCAGCCTGCGTTTTGGGGACAACCTGCAAACCTGGTTTGAGCAACATGCGGCGATACCTGCTCCCCGCAGTTCGACCGGCAAGGAAAGTGAGGAACAACAATGAAAAAGATGGCTGGTGCGCTCACCGTTGCCGTTGCCGCGCTACTGTCCGGCTGTACGCCGCGCATTGAAGTCGCTGCGCCAAAGGAGCCGATTACCATCAATATGAATGTCAAAATCGAACATGAGATCCATATTAAGGTCGATAAAGACGTTGAAACTCTGCTGAAATCGCGCAGCGATCTGTTCTGAGGACGCCATGAAACGATTAGCTCTGATTTTACTGGCGCTGGGGATGAACGTGCAGGCGGCTACGCTCACCCTGAACGACGCCCGGGCGCAGGGGCGCGTGGGGGAAACCCTCAGCGGTTATCTTGCCCCGATTCAACAGGACGCCGAAACGCTGGCGCTGGTCAACCGTATCAATGCGGCGCGCACGGAAAACTACCAGAAGCTGGCTGACAGCAATAATTTGCCGGTCGATGAAGTGGCCAAAATGGCAGGGCAGAAACTGGTTGCCCGCGCGCAGCCGGGCGAATACGTGAGGGGCATTAACGGAAAGTGGCTCAAAAAGTAGCTAACGGTAGCGCCTGCGGTATTCACCCGGCGAAACGCCAAAGCGCTGCTTAAACGCCGTTGAAAAATGGCTATGGTCGGTGAACCCCCAGCTGTAGCCAATGCCCGCCAGCTTTTCATCATCACCGGTAGATTGCAGTGCCTGCGCGCAGAGATCCAGACGACGGTTTTTGATGTACTGCGCCACCACCAGCCCCTTCTCGGCAAACATGCGGTAAAGGCTGCGCACGGACATACCGCTCTCGGCGGCAATCCATTCCGGGCGCAGGGATTCAGACTGAATATAATCGTCAATCAGCGCCACAACGTGCAGGAACTGGCGCTCCTTGCGCGGCTGAATGATGTCACGCTGCTGGAAAGCGGGGCGCAGCAGGCAGATCATCGCTTCGAGCGCCGCTTCGCTCTCCCGGTCACTCAGGTCGGCATTGCTCATGCTCTCCATCAACAGGCGATGGCTCAGCTGTACCGTGGGCAAGGTGCGGGAAAGGGCGGTCGCGCAGCTTATCTCCTGGAAACGACACTGCTGCTCAATAATCTGACGGGGAACCAGGAGCGAAATCTGGCGTGATTTTTCCCGCCAGTTGATCGAGCAGGGACGCGACGCGTCAATCAGCGTGATATCCCCGGTTCTGAGCAGCGCGCGACGGTCATCCTGCTCAATTTCCGCGCTGCCTTCGAGCTGGAACACGGTATAGAACCAGGCATCGTTACTCTGCGCGATCTCCTGACGGGAGCGGAACAGGTTAACGCCGCCTGCGGTCACGGTGCTGAGCTTCAGGCTGCGCGCATAGCTGGTCTCCAGCTCGCCGAAGAATTTTCCCCCGGTGGGCTGCGCGTTAAAACGCCCGCAAACCTGGTTAATTTGCGCCAGCCACTGCTGATACTGTTCCTGCTCGCTTGCACACGCCATCGTTTCTCTCACTGCACCGTCAACGTTTTCGCATTGTTGCATTTGTGTTGCATTTTGTCAGAGCTATGAGGCTGACTATAGGAAAGAACACTCACCGGTAACAGCGATATAAGCGGTAATTATCGCGATTTGCGGAGCCTGTCACAGGTGGCAAAGCGAATGTCACAGAGACAAAAGCGAGAACTCAAAACCCCACTTAGACTGGATGAACACCCTGCGAAGAATAACGAAGGAGTATCCTATGTCTGAATCACTGGTGGCTATTCAGCCTGCCGTGCAACAATTTTTAGACCGACAGCATGGCCTGTGGATTGAAGGGCGTCAGGCCGCGTCGGACAGTGAAAAGCGGCTGAACGTCTACAACCCGGCCACGGGCGAGGTCATTGCCTCAACTGCCGATGCCAGCGTCGACGACGTTGACCGCGCCGTTATGTCCGGCTGGCGCGCGTTTGTCGCCCGCAGCTGGGCCGGAAAACTGCCGGCGGAGCGCGAGCGGATCCTGCTCCATTTCGCGGATCTCGTCGAACAGCACAGCGAGGAGCTGGCCCAGCTTGAAACGCTGGAGCAGGGCAAATCCATCAATATTTCCCGTATGTTTGAAGTCAGCTGCACCCTGAACTGGATGCGCTATACCGCCGGGCTGACCACCAAAATTACGGGTAAGACCCTCGACCTTTCCATACCGCTGCCGCAGGGCGCACGCTATCAGGCGTGGACGCGTAAAGAGCCGGTTGGCGTGGTGGCCGGGATTGTGCCCTGGAACTTCCCGCTGATGATCGGAATGTGGAAAGTGATGCCAGCGCTTGCCGCGGGCTGCTCGATCGTCATTAAGCCGTCTGAAACCACGCCGCTGACCATGCTCCGCGTGGCGGAACTGGCCAGTGAAGCGGGCATCCCTGACGGGGTGTTCAACGTGGTGACCGGCAGCGGCGCGGTGTGCGGCGCAGCGCTGACCTCGCATCCGCATATTGCAAAGGTGAGCTTCACCGGCTCAACGGCGACGGGTAAGCAAATTGCCCGCGCGGCGGCGGACACGCTAACCGGCGTGACCCTGGAGCTGGGCGGGAAAAACCCGGCAATTGTACTCAAGGATGCGGACCCGGCGTGGGTAATCGAAGGCCTGATGACCGGCAGCTTCCTGAACCAGGGGCAGGTGTGCGCGGCGAGCTCGCGCATCTACATTGAAGCTCCGCTGTTTGACACGCTGGTCAGCGGGTTTGAGCAGGCGGTGAAATCCCTGAGCGTCGGGCCGGGCATGTCGCCGGAGGCGTTTATCAACCCGCTGGTGTCGCGCGCCCACTGTGACAAGGTGCAGACCTTCCTTGATGAGGCGAAGTCGCGAAACGCGGAGCTGATCGTCGGTAACCGGGGGCCGGAAGGCAACGGCTATTACGTTGCGCCTACGCTGGTGGTGAACCCGGATGCCTCGCTGCGCCTGACCCGCGAAGAGGTGTTTGGCCCGGTGGTCAACGTGGTGCGCGTCGCGGACGGGGAAGAGGCGCTTCAGCTGGCAAACGACAGTGAATATGGCCTGACGGCCAGCGTCTGGACGCAGAATATCAGCAAGGCGCTGGAGTACACCGACCGGCTGCAGGCGGGTACCGTCTGGGTGAACAGCCATACGCTGATTGACGCTAACTTACCGTTTGGCGGCATGAAGCAGTCCGGCACCGGCCGCGACTTTGGCCCGGACTGGCTCGACGGCTGGTGTGAAACCAAGTCGGTGTGCGTGCGGTATTAAACACAATGCCGGGTAACGATGCGATTACCCGGCAGGTTTTAACCCAGCGGCTATTTTAGCGCTGCGGCAATGACCGATGGAATAGCGTCAAACGCCTGCGCAACGCCTTTGGCCCGGATCTCCTCACCGCGCGTCGCCCCTTCAGCGCGGACAAATTCCACTCTGTCGATACCCAGAAAACCAAAGAATCGCTGCAGGTATTTCTCCTGAAAATCCATGTCTTCGATTGGCGTACCGTGATATATCCCGCCGCGGGTTGAAACGACGATAATCCTCTTTCCGGTCGCATGTCCCACCGGGCCCGTCGGGGTATAGCTAAAGGTTTTTCCCGGCTGGGCGAGTCGATCTAACCAGGCCTTAAGCTGCGTTGAGACGGAGAAGTTATACATAGGCGCGCCTATCACGATGAGGTCGCTATTGAGAAATTCGTTCACAAGTTCCCCGGACAGCGCGTGTTCGCGGACATCTTCAGCCGTCGCATCGGTGGCTATCCGCAGCGGCCGGAACCCAGCGGCAACGGTGCCGGTGAGATGGGCGATGGGGGTTTTAACGACGTCGCGATAGACCACCTTCTCTGATGCTATCTGGCGAACCACCTCTGCCGTCAGCTGGCGTGAAAGTGAGAACTCGCCGTTAATGCTTGAATCTATATGCAGGATCTTCATTTCTCTGTTTCCTTTGCGTCGGTCTGGGTTGCTTGTTCGATAAACTGGCTGACGGCGTCCGGGTGGGAAATCATCGACATATGGCTGCTCTTAATACGCAGGACCTTAGCATTCATGGAGCCTGCGAGCTGCTGCTGGATACCGGGAGAGAGGGCGCGATCCTCTTCGGTTATCAGATACCATGAGGTTTTTTCACGCCATGCTGCATGTTCTACCTTCTCGCTGAAGGCGCTTGCCGCGATAGGCTGCTGCGTTGCCGTCAGCAGTTTTACGCGCTTGAGGGGCAGATCGTTGGCCATCGTGCGCTGATAGGCAGCAGGATCGTCCAGCCAAATTAACCCTTTTTTATCCGGGCGCATGTCGGCCATCGGGGCGTTGAGGCGGGTAAGAAGGGAGGTAACCGATTCACCGCTGTCGGGGGCAAGGGCGGAAAGAAAAACCAGTTTTTTCACCTTCGGGTTATTGCCTGCCTGAGCGATGACCGCGCCGGCCCAGGAGTGGCCAACAAGGACCACGTCCCCTTGCTGACGATCGATGACACGCTCTGTGGCGGCGACGTCCTCTTCCAGCGAGGTAAGAGGGTTTTGCACTGCCGTGACGTGATAGCCCCGGGTCTGCAAACGGCCTGTCACTTCCTGCCAGACGGAACCATCTGTAAAGGCACCATGCACGAGGATGATGTTATTAATCCGCGCCTGCACAGACTGCGATGCAGCCATGCAAAGCAAAGAAAGAAGAACGGGCAAGCGTGTCGGTTTCATAAGCGTGACGTAATTTCCTGAGTGACGTTGAAGCACAGTGTAACGAGAGGCGTAAAGAGGTTTGTAGTGTCTGAAATGACTGTTAACATACGAAATCAGACATTTTGCTCAGGCC
This sequence comes from Enterobacter sp. 3U4, assembly GCF_057224565.1. Lineage (NCBI taxonomy): Bacteria > Pseudomonadati > Pseudomonadota > Gammaproteobacteria > Enterobacterales > Enterobacteriaceae > Enterobacter > Enterobacter sp. 3U4. The sequence goes on along the minus strand of NZ_CP136665.1, from coordinate 1,785,866 downwards.
TGAATCATGAGAATCGCCATTTTAGCGTTACCCGGAAGTATGAAATCCGCCGTGGCTGGGCTCTGCGACATGTTCTGGCTGGCTAACGAGGTAATTGCCCAGCAGCCGGACGGCGAGGGCATTTCGCCTTTTGAGGCGGTCATCATCACGGCGGAAGGAAAGCCGGTCCCGGACGCGCAGGGGCGGCCGATCGAGGCCGAAGCGAGCTTTGCTACCGGGGCAACCTTCGATCTCGTGATTGCCTGCGGGATGAAGCTTGACGAGCAGAAACGCCCGGTCTCGCCAGCGGCCGTCCTCGAGGCTACCGAATGGCTGCGCGGCCAGTATGATAAAGGCGTGATGCTTGCGGGAGCCTGTGCCGGTGGGTTGGTTCTCGCCGAGGCGGGGATCCTCAATGGCCGGGCATGCACCACGACCTGGTGGCTTTACCATACTTTCCGCCAGCGTTATCCGCTGAGCAAACCTGTCTGGGGTAAAGCGCTGGTGCACGACGCTCGGGTTATCACATCCGGTGGCCCGCTCTCGTGGGTTGACCTGGCGCTGCATATCATCCGTCTGCACGCGGGGCAGAAGCTGGCGCGACTGACGGCCGATATGGCCGTGGCTGACAGCCAGCCGTTATCTCAGCAGGTTTACGCGCCAGCAGGTTTTTTAAATTCAGTCCATCCGATGATAATGAAAGCGGAACATATCGTCCGGTATGAAAATCCGGCGATTACCGTAGAACAGCTTGCCCGGGCGCTGAATATGACCACTCGTACCCTTCACCGAAAAATGGCGGAGGAGATGAATGAAAGCCCTAAAAACTTTTTGACGCGCATGCGCATTGAAAAGGCAATGCGTCTCCTGGAGCAGCCGGGGTATGTCATAGCGCAGATTGCCGGCGCTTGCGGTTACGCTGACGACACGGCATTCAGGCGCGCATTCACGGGGGTGACGGGAATGTCGCCCGGTCAATACCGCAAATGGATCGCCGAGCGTCATGCGGATTAGCCGCCGTTCTCACCGGCATACTCGATCCCGCCCGGCCTCCTTTGCCCGATAGAGCGCCGCATCGGCGCGGGCGATGATCTCGGTGCCCGCCAGCCCCTCCGCCATGCTCGCAATCCCCATGCTCACGGTGACATGGTCGCTAACGGTTGAGGCGCCGTGCGGTATGGCTTCCGTACGCAGGCCGTCCTGAATGCGTAAGGCAACCTTTTCCGCGATGTTTTCCGGGCAATTGAAGAGGATCACCACAAACTCCTCGCCGCCGTAGCGCGACACCACGTCGTCAGGTGTGCGCACCGACTGCTTCAGCACTCGCGCCACGCGGGTCAGACAGTCGTCGCCTGCCTGGTGCCCGTAAGTGTCGTTGTAGAGCTTGAAATAGTCGATATCCAGCATAATCACCGAGAAGGTTTTCTTCTGCTCAACCGCGTTCTCCAGCACCACCTCCATTTTCCGGCGATTGGCGGTCCTGGTTAACGGGTCCTGGTGCGCCAGCGCGTCCAGCCGTGAAATCAGCAGCTGATTTTGCTGGTTACGTCGCCAGGCCTCGTCAAACCAGCTCAGCAGAATGAAACGCCCGCAGACCAGGATCAGCGTAAAGACGCTCCAGATAACCACGAAGTGAAGGTTGAGGCCATCGTTCCGTATCCAGCTTGCTATCGGCAGGGTGATCCAGAGCGGGAGCACAAAGGCGAGTAGCCCTTCAGGATAAAAATAAAGCGCCGTTAAACCGGCGAGTAATAAAATGACGCACAGCGGCCAGACGTGCGGGAGCAGCAGCTGGGTAATAAACCAGAAGCAGGAGACCGACCAGATGGCGCTACAGATAAACAACACCACGCTGATTCCGGCGATTCGCCGCCAGGCCATCAGGATCAGCGCAGCGGAGAGGATGATAATGCCGAGCATGGAGGCATCGACCATTCTCGTCAGCTGCGGCGAGTGGGGATAAAGGGGATCGCTGGCGTTAAGCAGAACGTGTCGCAGCAGAATCATCACCGCGAAGCTGATATTGACGAAGGCCAGCCACGGCAGGTTCATCGCCAGCCCGTGCATGACCATGGCATGGCGCGTCGGCCATGTTGCCCGTTCAAGTGTCGGTTTTTTTCTTTTTTCCATTGACGCTTTTTACCCTGTCTGGCGAACACGTGGCGCAGGAAAGGGCGGACGAACCGCCCTTTTGCGTGTACCGTTACGGTGTCACAATGTTAAACCAGAAATCAAACTTGTCCATATAGCTAAGCATGGCATCAAGTTTCGCGCTGTCGCCAGTAATTTTAATATTTCCGCTGTCCTGGGCCTGTTTCAGCATCACCTCCTTGAGGATGATTTTATTCAGGGTGTCACGGTTAAGCGTCAGCGTAGCGTCCGCATCTTTTGCTTCTGCGTTCGCCGTGTGGTTCAGCACGCCATTTTCCAGCTCAAGTTTGTACTTCCCGCCATCGCTGCCCAAATCAATGTTAAACACCGATTTAGCCTCACCGGCTTTCTGACCATTAATATGGACTGCCAGGTAGTCAAAGAACATCTCTGGCGTCATCGCGCGTACCGTATCCGGGCTGGCGGTATTCGGGGTTGGACCTTTCACCACGCCGTTACGCAACTCCTGCGCACCGGTCAGGTAGAAGTTACGCCACGGGCCGGATTCGGCCTGATAGCCCAGCTGTTCCAGCGCATCCGCCTCCAGGTTACGTGCCGCCTGGTTGTTTGGATCGGCAAAGACCACTTTACTCACCACCTGCGCCACCCAGCGGTAGTTCCCCTGGTCGAAGTCGGTTTTCGCCTTGTTCAGAATGGCATCCGCGCCGCCCATATACTCAACGAATTTCTTCGCGCCTTCTTCTGGCGGCAGCTCATCCAGCGTCGCCGGGTTGCCGTCAAACCAGCCCAGATACAGCACGTAGGTGGCTTTGACGTCATGGCTCACCGAACCGTAATAGCCGCGGTTAGCCCAGGTATGGGCCAGTGAATCCGGGAGCTTAAAGTTCGCGGCGATTTCGTCGCGCGTCAGCCCTTCGTTCGCCATACGCAGCGTCTGGTCGTTGATGTAACGATAGAGGTCACGCTGGCTTTTCAGCAGTTTGACCACGTTTTCGTTCCCCCAGGTCGGCCAGTGGTGCTGTGCCATGATGATTTCGGCCTTATCACCCCAGCGCACAATCGCCTGGTTAATGTATTTCGACCACGGCAGCGGCTCGCGGATTTTCGCTCCGCGCAGCGAGTAGGTGTTGTGCAGGGTGTGGGTCACGTCCTCTGCGGACTCAATGACTTTTTTCTCTTCGATATACCAGAGCATTTCCGATGGCGCTTCGGAGCCAGGCGCAAGCATAAAGTCGTAGGTCAGGCCGTCGATAACCTCTTTCTGCCCATCTTTCTCGATAATATTGGTCGGGGCAATCAGCGTGACCGTCCCGGCGGAGGTTGTTGTCCCAAGACCGGCACCCACCTGACCTTTGGCATCTGGCTTCAGCAGGTTGCCATACATATAGCTGGCGCGGCGGCTCATCACGTTGCCCGCCATAATGTTCTCGGCAACGGCTGCTTCCATAAACCCGGCAGGCGCGTAGACCTTCACTTTACCGGCTTTCACGTCCGCTTCATCCACCACGCCGCGCACGCCGCCATAGTGGTCAACGTGGCTGTGGGTATAAATGATGGCGACGACCGGTTTCTTGCCGCGATGTTTAAAATAGAGATCCATCCCGACCTTCGCCGTTTCTGCCGACACCAGCGGGTCAACCACGGTAATACCTTCTTTCCCTTCGATGATGGTCATATTTGACAGATCGAGATTTCGTATCTGATATACGCCATCGGTCACTTCAAACAGACCGCTAATATTAATCAGCTGAGATTGACGCCATAAGCTTGGATTAACGGAGTCCGGGGCTTTATCGCCTTCTTTAATAAAGGAATACTGCTGCGGGTTCCAGATGATATTGCCTTGTTCCCCTTTGATAATTTCCTGAGGGATCGGCGCAATAAAGCCCTTATGGGCGTCCGTAAAATCGGTGTTATCGGAGAAAGGAAGCTGATTAAACAGGGCGTTATTGGCTTGTTGCGTTGCGGCCGTGGCATTCTTCGGGGCTTCTGCGGCATACGCGGAGCTAACGGAAATAACAAGTCCAGCCAGAGCAAGACTCCTGACGATCAAATTGAATTTCATCCTAACCTCTCAGTGGTGTATTACGTCGTTCGTGGAAACTTCGTGTCCTGGCTGAAAGTGGTTCAAGAAATACAATGGGAATAAACGAGGTAGAAATAACTATAAGCGGGGAGAGATATTCAGCAAGTAAATAGATGAAAAACCGGGCATTGCGCCCGGTACGTTATTTCGTTTCGTCTTTTTTCTTCCCGAGCGTTGGCGTCTCGTCGAAGAAATTCCACGGTTTAAGGAGGGTATGCACCCATTCCGTTGGCATAATCGGCCACTCTTCCGCGCGCGCCACGTGGGTGGTGCCGGTGGTCATCCAGACCACGTCATCCTGGTCGTTCAGCGACTCGTTGTCCTTGCTGTACTGTCCGAGGCCCGTGTCGTGGATGGAGCGGTTAGGGAATTTGCCTTCCGGATAGAGCTCATCCGGGTGGTAGCGGGTTACCCACAGCTGTTTGTCCATAAAGCTCAGGCGATGGTAGATCCACTCGTCCGGGGCAAATTTCGCCCCCGTCGCCACCGGGTGCGTGCCGCCCGCGTAAGGGATGATCTGGTACGAAACCGGGTTGCCCATGCGGTTTTCTTTACGGGTGTTGCTCAGCAGTCGAATCGTGCCCGGGTCGAACTTCTGCGCCGCCTGCTGCTCGGTATCAATATCGTACTGATTGATCTGCATGGTGCTGGTGCGCGGGCCACCGGCGGTATTTGGCTTCACTTCCGGATCCATGGCCACCAGCTTGTTGTTGGTGCCGTCCACGTCCATATCGAGACGGAAGTTGTAGATGTGTTGGTGCGTGGTGCCCACGATGTTGTGGTCGATCAGCGTGCCGTATTTTGTATCGTCTTTGGCAGTGGCATCGTGCATGGTTTTCGCCTGCACGCCTTTCACCGCTTCGATACCCGTCGCACCTGCGTCAATGCCGATGGTGCCATTTTCATGGAACACCCAGTCGAAGATGTAATCGTAATTACCCACGGTACTCACCCAGCGCACCACCAGTTCGCGGCGCTCGGTGCTGACGTTAGGCTGGCCCATCTCCTGATGCTTATATTCCGGGCCCGCGTAGCGTTCGAAAATCGCGATCGCGCGCGGGATCTCCATCGGCGCGCCGGTGTAGTCCGGGATGGTCTCATTGAGCATCACCGCGTTCGACGGCACGTCTTTACCGCGTATCAGCGGCGAGGTCAGGGTGCCCATGCCGTAGTCGCCGGAATCAAGATAGGCCTTAAAGTACCAGCCCACGTCCGGATCGCCGTAGGGGACAATCATGCCGCCGAGCGATCCCTGATACATAATCTGGCGTTTTTTGCCGTTGTCGTTATACGTAACGGTTGAAATCATCGGGCCGACGCGTGAGTCCAGGCTCAGGTGGAAATCCCAGTTCTGCCAGTGCACCATATCGCCGGTGATGGTGTAGTTCTTGCCTTCCGGCTCGACGATCTCCAGAGGTTTCTTAACCGTTTCTACCCGGTCGCGGCCGTCATACGGGCGCGGTGTGAGCGGAACCGGGATGACCGGGCCTTCTTCGATTTTCTGAATTTTCTTCTGCTCAAGATCGACAACCGCAACCAGGTTCTCAATCGGGTGCGCCCAGTAGTTGCCGTCGCCGACATCCAGATAGCTCACCACCTTTAGGAGGCGATCTTCCTGCTTCAGGCCATCTTTACCGTCGAAATAGCCGACGGTCAGCGGCGTGGTAATCACTTTTTTCGGGTCGGTGATGCCGTGTTTTTTAAGCACCTCGGCAAACTCCGTGCTGTCGTTGATGATCTGCTGCACCGCGGTGAAATCATCCAGCAGCACCATGCCGTGCGCGTCTTTCACAGGCTCCCAGCGCAGGATTTTTTTATCCTTCAGATCCACCACGCTTTCGATAACGTGCTTTCCATCGAGCATCACAATCTTCGCCTGACGCTGGGCATCCACAGCCGTACCGTTAAGCACAAAGTCCCACACTTTGGCTTTCTCTGGCTCAGCAAGGGCAATCTGGGTAAAGCGGGTATTCGGTTTAAAATCCGCCGAGGCTTTGACAATCTCAACGGCCTGCTTAATTTCGTCCGCCGTCAGCGCGTTTAGCGGGTGAGGACGTTTTTCAACCTGGAAAGTCTGGTCAAGGCCGGACTGGAAAACATCGTTGATGAAGCTGTCAGAGATAAAGGCTTTTTTGCCTTTCATCACCACCGGCACCTCGAGCTTGAGGGTTTTCCCGTTGACGATGGCGGTTTTAGCGCCCGGTTTGACCTTCACAAAGGCGCCATCTTTCGCAATGGTGAACATCTGCGCGTAATCATCCCACTGAACGTCGGCGCCAAAGCCCTGCAGCGTTTTGTCCATCGGGACCATATGCGCCTCACTGCCGTGGGCGAAAGCAGGGGATTGCCAGGCGCAACACAGCGCAACGGCCATAGCCAGCGCCGTTCTACGGGCAGAAAAAGAAGAATTACTTCCCATCGTAGACCTCATCTTGTTGTGTTTATTGTGTTGTGACAGCCTTATCCTGACAGGCGCCTGATAAAAGCGTTTGCCTGCATCTGCCAGATTATTTGTCAGTCTTGCCAGGTTAAAAAAAGAGCGGGGTGGTGTCACACCCCGGCTGGTCGTCGTAGGCCGGGTGAGCATCGCGCCACCCGGCAGGAAAGGCGGTGAAGGGAAGGTCTCAGAAATCGCCCCGCTGGCGCGCCACCAGCGTCAGGATGGAGTAGAGCGCCACGGCCTGCTGATGCTGGTTGAAGATCTCAACCGCCCATTCCACCACGCCGGTCGGTTTTTCCTCGGCGGTGCGCTGTTTCTTCAGCGTTTTACGTTTGCAGGTCAGACGTACCTGAATGGTATCGCCCGGTTTAACCGGCTCGATAAAGCGCAGGTTTTCCATGCCGTAGTTGGCGATCACCGGCCCGACGCCCGCATCAACAAACAGCCCTGCTGCGGCGGAAATTAGGAAGTAGCCGTGCACCACGCGCTCGCCAAAGATCGACTCTGCCGCGCCGATCTTGTCCATATGGGCGTAGAAGTGGTCGCCGCTCAGGCAGGCAAAGTTCACGATGTCCGCTTCCGTCAGGGTGCGGCGCGGCGTCAGCAGGCTGTCGCCCGGCTGCAGCTCCTCAAAGTACTTGCGGAACGGATGCACACGATCTTCCTGCACCGCTGCGCCACGCACCCACTGCTTGCCAATGGCCGCCAGCATGGTCGGACTGCCCTGAATGGCGGTGCGCTGCAGGTAGTGCTTCACCGCGCGCAGGCCACCCAGCTCTTCGCCGCCGCCCGCGCGCCCCGGGCCACCGTGCACCAGCTGTGGCAGCGGGGAACCGTGGCCGGTGGACTCTTTCGAGGCTTCCTCGTTGAGGATCTGAATACGCCCGTGGGCGCGCGCCGCACCGGTAATAAACTGGCGGGCAATGTCCAGGTCTGCGGTGACCAGCGTACCCGCCAGGCTGCCGCCGCCCGCGCGGGCAAGCTGCATTGCGTGGCGCGCGTTGCGATACGGCATCAGCGTCGCAACCGGGCCAAAAGCTTCGGTTGAGTGCACAGCCGGAGTTTCATCCGGCTGCGGGCAGAACAGCAGGGTTGGCGGGTAGAACGCGCCAGCGGCCTGCAAATCCGCTTTGCCACCCAGGCGGACCTGGCAGCCTGCGGCGATCAGTTGCTCCACTTTCTCCTGCACGTCCGCACGCTGTTCGGCGTTGACCAGCGCGCCCATCTTTACCCCTTCCTGCGCCGGATCGCCCACCACCACCTTTTCCAGCCGGGCAACCAGCGCCTGGCTCACGGCGTCAATCTGGCTCTGCGGGACGATAATGCGGCGAATGGCCGTACATTTCTGCCCGGCTTTGGCGGTCATCTCGCGCACCACTTCCCGAATGAACAGGGCAAATTCCGGCTGCTCCGGCGTGACGTCTTCCCCCAGCACGCAGCAGTTCAGGGAGTCGGCTTCCATCGTGAACGGAATGGCATTCGCCACAATATTCGGGTGCACGCGCAGGCTTTGCCCGGTGCTGGCGGAGCCGGTAAAGGTCACCACGTCCTGACTGTCGAGCTGGTCGAGCAGATCCCCCGCGCCGCCGCAGATCAGGCTGATGGCGCCGTCCGGCACCAGCCCACTGTCGACGATGGATTTCACCATCGCCTGCGTCACCTGTGCGGTGGCGGTGGCGGGTTTGATGATGGCGGGCATACCGGCAAGCCAGGTCGGGGCCAGTTTTTCCAGCATTCCCCAGCAGGGGAAGTTAAAGGCGTTGATGTGCACCGCCACCCCGGATTTGGAGGTCAGGACGTGACGCGCGGCAAAGCCGCCTTCTTTTGACAGCGGGATCAGCTCGTCTTCCGGCCACACGGTGTCATCCGGCAGCTCGCGGCTGCCCAGGCTTGCATAAGTGAAGAGGGTGCCGATCCCGCCTTCGATATCGACCCAGCTGTCTGATTTTGTCGCCCCGGTCTGGGCGGACAGGGCATAAAACGTCTCTTTCTCGCTAAGCAGGTGCTTTGCCACCGCCTTCAGCATGGCCGCGCGTTCGATAAAGGTCATCTCGTGAAGCGCTTCGCCGCCGCGCTCAATCGCATAGCGACGGGCGGCCGCCATGTCCAGCCCTTCGCTGGTCACGCTCCACAGCGCTTCGCCACTGATGGCGTGATGAATAGTGCGTTCGCGGCCCCGGCCAGACTGCCAGGTACCGGATAAGAAGCTGGCTAACTGCTGCATCGCTTATCTCCAAATGTTACGTAATTTACCCATTAATAGTTTGATTATGAATCATAAAAATCAAGCTGAGTTTTAATGAATTGTTAACATTGTGATCCGCTCTGATGAAACGCGGCGCACCAGGACGCTCTTCAGCGCGCCTGTAGTAAAAGCCTTGCGAGCAACGTCACATAATCAGGAAACAATTCTTGGGGTTATATTTAACCTTTGTGTAACTTTTAAAAAACAAAGTGATTCAACATTACGCTATAATTTGCAAACTAACGAATCATAAAGGTGATGACGTGACGCAAGAACAACGGTTTGAGCAGCGCATAGCGCAGGAGACGGCGATTGAGCCTCAGGACTGGATGCCTGACGCCTACCGTAAGACGTTGATCCGCCAGATTGGCCAGCATGCGCACTCCGAAATTGTCGGCATGCTGCCGGAAGGGAACTGGATCACCCGCGCCCCGACGCTGCGCCGTAAGGCAATCCTGCTGGCGAAGGTGCAGGACGAAGCCGGACACGGGCTTTACCTCTACAGCGCGGCGGAAACGCTGGGCTGCGCACGGGAAGACATCTACCAGAAGATGCTCGACGGCAAGATGAAATACTCCTCCATCTTCAACTATCCGACCCTGAGCTGGGCCGATATCGGCGTGATCGGCTGGCTGGTGGATGGCGCGGCCATCGTCAATCAGGTGGCGCTGTGCCGAACCTCCTACGGTCCGTATGCCCGCGCGATGGTGAAAATCTGTAAAGAAGAGAGCTTCCACCAGCGTCAGGGCTTTGAAGCCTGCATGGCGCTGTCGCAGGGCAGTGAAGCCCAGCGCCAGATGCTGCAGGACGCCATCAACCGCTTCTGGTGGCCGGCGCTGATGATGTTCGGGCCGAACGACGACAATTCGCCGAACAGCGCCCGCAGCCTGGCGTGGAAAATCAAACGCTTCGGCAACGACGAGCTGCGCCAGCGCTTTGTCGACAACACGGTGCCGCAGGTAGAGATGCTGGGCATGACGGTGCCCGATCCCGACCTGCGTTTTGATGAAGAGAGCGGTCATTATCGCTTCGGCGAGATTGACTGGCACGAGTTTGACGAGGTCATTAACGGGCGCGGCATCTGCAACCACGAACGCCTGGCCGCCAAACGTAAAGCCTGGGAAGAGGGGGCGTGGGTGCGGGAAGCCGCACTGGCGCACGCCGAAAAACAACACGCCCGCAAAGTGGCTTAAGAGGAATCACGATGAGCAATGTCTACTGGCCGCTGTACGAAGTGTTCGTACGCAGCAAACAAGGGTTATCCCACCGTCACGTGGGCAGTCTGCATGCCGCCGACGATCGCATGGCGCTGGAAAATGCGCGTGATGCCTACACCCGCCGCAGCGAAGGCTGTTCTATCTGGGTGGTTAAGGCGAGCGAGATTGTCGCCTCCCAGCCGGAAGAGCGCGGCGAGTTCTTCGACCCGGCGGAGAGCAAGGTTTACCGCCATCCGACGTTCTACACCATCCCTGACGGCATCGAGCACATGTGAGGCAAAGAATGAATTCAGTGACTGCCTATGCCCTGCGTCTGGGCGACAACGGTCTGGTGCTCTCCCAGCGTCTCGGTGCCTGGTGCGGCCACGCGCCGGAGCTGGAAATCGACCTCGCGCTCGCCAATATCGGCCTCGATCTGTTGGGACAGGCGCGCAATTTCCTGACCTATGCCGCGCAGCGGGAAGGCCAGGGCGATGAAGACACGCTGGCGTTTGGCCGCGACGAGCGCCAGTTCAGCAATGTCCTGCTGGTGGAGCAGCCGAACGGCAGCTTCGCCGACACGATTGCCCGCCAGTACCTGATGGATGCTTGGAACGTGGCGCTGTATGAACGCCTGATCCAAAGCCGCGACGGCCAGCTTGCCGCCATTGCCGCCAAAGCGATTAAAGAGGCGCGTTACCACCTGCGCTTCAGCCGCGGCTGGCTGGTGCGTCTGGGCGACGGGACCGAAACGTCCGCGCAAAAAATGCAGCAGGCCATCGACAACCTGTGGCGTTTTACGGCCGAGTTGTTTGAAGCCGATGACGTCGAGCGGGAGCTGATTGAGTCCGGCGTGGCGGTTGACCCGCGCCTCCTGCGCCAGCCGTGGGAAAGTGAAGTGTATGCCGGTCTGAATGAAGCCTGCCTGCAGGTGCCCGCCGAGGTGGCGTACCGCACCGGGGGCAAGCAGGGGCTGCATACCGAACATCTGGGCCCAATGCTGGCGGAAATGCAGTATCTCCAGCGCGCGTATCCCGGCCAGCAGTGGTAAAGGAGAACGCTATGCAACGCCTCGTCGACATCGCGCCCGCGCAAATCCCGCAGATCTGGGCGCTGCTCAGCCAGATCCCCGACCCGGAAGTGCCGGTGTTAACCATCACCGATTTAGGCATGGTGCGCAGCGTGAAGGCGCAGGGGGAAGGCTGGGTCATTGGCTTTACGCCGACCTACTCGGGCTGTCCGGCGACGGAACACCTGTTGGGGGCGATCCGCGAGGCGATGACTACGCACGGTTTTACTCCGGTGCACATTGTGCTCCAGCTTGAACCCGCCTGGACCACCGACTGGATGACCCCCGACGCGCGTGAGCGCCTGCGGGCGTACGGCATCAGTCCGCCCGTGGGGCATAGCTGTCACGCGCACGCGCCGGTGGAGGTGAGCTGTCCGCGCTGCGCCAGCACCGACACTTCGCTTATCAGTGAATTTGGTTCGACGGCCTGCAAAGCGCTCTACCGCTGCAATTCCTGCCGTGAGCCCTTCGACTATTTCAAATGTATTTGAGGCTGCCATGACAACGTTTCATTCATTAACAGTGGCAAAAGTGGAACCCGAAACCCGCGACGCGGTGACCATTACCTTTGCGGTGCCGCAGGCGCTGCAGGAGGCCTACCGCTTTCGTCCCGGCCAGCACCTGACGTTAAAAACGACGCTTGGCGGAGACGAGCTGCGCCGCTGCTACTCCATCTGCCGGAGTACCGCTCCGGGCGAAATCAGCGTGGCAGTCAAAGCCATCGACGGCGGGCGCTTCTCCCGCTATGCCCGGGATGAGATCAAAGCGGGCATGGCGCTGGAGGTGATGGTTCCTCAGGGGCAGTTTGGCTACCAGCCACAGGCCGAACGCGAAGGCCACTACCTGGCGATTGCGGCAGGCTCGGGGATCACCCCGATGCTGGCGATTATCTCCGCGACGCTTGCGACCGAACCGAACAGTCATTTCACCCTGATCTACGGCAACCGCAGCAGCCAGAGCATGATGTTCCGCCGGGCGCTGGCGGACCTGAAGGACAAATACCCGCAGCGGCTGCAGCTGGTCTCCATCTTCAGCCAGGAGCGGCTGGACAGCGATCTGCTCTTTGGCCGCATCGACGGGGAAAAACTGCAGGCGCTGGCGAAAACCCTGATCAACTTCCGCCAGTATGACGAGGCCTTTATCTGCGGCCCGTCGGCGATGATGGACGACGCCGAAGCCACGCTGAAGGCGCTGGGGATGTCGGACAAATCCATTCACCTTGAGCGCTTTAACACCTCCGGAATCACCGTTAAGCGCGCGGCGCACGTGCAGGCGGAAGGACAGAAAGTCACCGTCCGCCAGGACGGGCGCGACCGTGAAATCACCCTGACGGCGGACGACGAAAGCATTCTTGATGCCGCCCTGCGTCAGGGAGCGGATCTGCCGTATGCCTGCAAGGGCGGCGTCTGCGCCACCTGTAAATGCAAAGTGCTGCGCGGGAAGGTGGACATGGCGACCAACTACAGCCTGGAGCCGGACGAGCTGGCCGCCGGATATGTCCTGAGCTGCCAGTCGCTGCCGTTAACCGCCGACGTGATCGTCGACTTCGACGCGAAGGGGATGGCATGAGCGAACTGATTGTTACCCGTCATGGCCGCGTGCTGCAGCTGACGCTGAACCGTCCCGCGGCGCGCAACGCCCTCAACAACGCGCTGTTGACCCAGCTTGCGGAACAGCTTGAGGCCGCCGCCGTGGATGCCGACATCGCCGTCTGCGTGATTTACGGCAGCGAGCGCTGCTTTGCCGCCGGGGCCGATCTCAACGAAATGGCGGAGAAAGACCTGCCCGCCACGCTGAACGATATTCGCCCGCTGCTGTGGGCGCGTATCAACACGTTCAGCAAGCCGCTGATCGCCGCCGTGAACGGCTTCGCGCTGGGCGCGGGCTGCGAGCTGGCGCTGCTGTGCGACGTGGTGATTGCCGGTGACAACGCCCGTTTCGGCCTGCCGGAAATTACGCTGGGCATTATGCCCGGCGCGGGCGGCACCCAGCGTCTTATCCGCTGCGTCGGTAAATCTCTGGCCAGCAAAATGGTGCTGACGGGCGAGAGCATTTCCGCTGAGCAGGCGCAGAGCGCCGGGCTGGTCAGCGACGTTTTCCCGGCGGCGCTGACGCTGGAGTATGCCCTGATGCAGGCGGCCCTGATGGCGCTCCACTCGCCGCTGGCGCTGCAGGCGGCCAAACAGGCGCTGCGCCAGTCGCAGGAGGTACCGCTCCAGGCCGGTCTGGCCCAGGAGCGCCAGCTGTTTACGCTGCTTTCCGCCACAGAAGACCGCCGGGAAGGTATCGACGCCTTCTTACAAAAACGCACCCCCGACTTTAAAGGACGCTAATTGTGGAATTTATTCTCAGTCATGTAGAACAGGGCGTGATGACCATTACGCTGAACCGTCCGGAGCGTCTGAACAGCTTTAACGACGTGATGCACCAGCAGCTGGCCGAGTGCCTGAAACAGGCCGAGCGCGATGACACCGTTCGCTGCCTGCTGATCACCGGGGCGGGACGCGGCTTTTGCGCCGGTCAGGACCTGAACGACCGCAACGTCGATCCCAACGGCCCGGCGCCGGATCTGGGGATGTCCGTTGAAAACTTCTATAACCCGCTGGTGCGCCGCCTGGCAAAGCTGCCGAAGCCGGTCATCTGTGCCGTTAACGGCGTGGCGGCGGGCGCGGGGGCCACGCTGGCGCTCGGGTGCGACATGGTGATTGCGGCCCGTTCGGCCAGCTTCGTGATGGCCTTCAGCAAGCTCGGCCTGGTGCCGGACTGCGGCGGCACCTGGCTGCTGCCGCGCGTGGCCGGACGCGCCCGCGCCATGGGCCTGGCGCTGCTCGGCGACAAGCTCAGCGCTGAACAGGCGCAGGCGTGGGGCATGATCTGGCAGGTGGTGGATGACGAGCAGCTCTCCACCACGGCACAGCAGATGGCCCTGCATTTTGCGTCGCAGCCGACCTTCGGCCTGGGGCTGATCAAGCAGGCGATCAACGCTGCGGAAACCAATACTCTGGACGCTCAGCTCGATCTGGAGCGCGACTATCAGCGCCTGGCCGGGCGCAGCGACGACTACCGCGAGGGCGTCAGCGCCTTCCTGGCGAAGCGCGCGCCGAACTTTACGGGGAAATAAGATGCTGAACATACGCACAGTTGCCGTAATTGGCAGCGGCACGATGGGAGCAGGGATTGCCGAAGTTGCCGCCAGCCATGGTCATCATGTTCTGATCTACGACATTTCTACCGATGCGATTTCGCGCGCCATCGACGGAGTCCGCCAGCGTCTTGCCTCCCGGGTGACGCGCGGAAAACTCTCCGCCGATGCCGGGAGCCAGATCCTTGCCCGGCTGCTTCCGGTCACGGAAATCGAGGCGCTCTCCGCGGCCGATCTGGTCATAGAAGCGGCCTCCGAGCGTCTGGAGGTGAAAAAGGCGCTGTTTGCACAGCTGGCTGAGATCTGCCCGCCGCAGACGGTGCTAACCAGCAATACCTCTTCCATCTCCGTCACGGCGATTGCGGCGGACGTCCACCACCCGGAACGCGTCGCAGGCCTGCACTTCTTTAACCCGGCGCCGGTGATGAAGCTGGTGGAGGTGGTCAGCGGGCTGGCGACCTCTCCGGAAGTGGCCGACGCGCTGTGCGAGCTGGCGCTGAACTGGGGCAAACAGCCCGTTCGCTGCCAGTCAACGCCGGGATTCATCGTCAACCGCGTCGCGCGTCCGTTTTATTCTGAAGCCTGGCGCGCGCTGGAAGAACAGGTCGCTCCGCCGGAGGTGATTGATGCCGCCCTGCGCGAAGGCGGCGGCTTCCCGATGGGACCGCTGGAGCTGACCGACATGATTGGTCAGGACGTGAACTTCGCGGTGACCTGCTCGGTATTTAACGCCTTCTGGCAGGAGCGTCGTTTCCTGCCTTCGCTGGTTCAGCAGGAGCTGGTGCTGGCAGGAAGGCTGGGTAAAAAGAGCGGGAAGGGCGTCTACGACTGGCAGGGTGACAAACCTGAGGTGCGGTGGGCGGCCGCAGTGAACGACAGCTACAGCGCGATGCGCGTGGAAAAAAGAGGTGACGGTGTCACCGAAATTGATGATGTGTACCTGATTGAAACGCAGGGCGAAACGGCGCAGGCGCTGGCGCTGCGTCTCAACGGCCCGGTGGTGGTAGTAGACCGCATTGAGCGCGACGTGGCGGTCATTGCCGCCGCCGCCAGCAACCCGCATACCGCGACGCAAAAAGCCATCCGCTACCTGCAGCAGCAGGGCCATCGGGTGGTGCAAATTGCCGATTATCCCGGCCTGCTGATCTGGCGCACGCTGGCGATGATTGCCAACGAGGCGCTGGATGCCCTGCAAAAAGGGGTCGCCAGCGAGAAGGACATCGACACGGCCATGCGCCTGGGCGTGAACTACCCGAGCGGGCCGATAGCCTGGGGCGAGCGCCTGGGCTGGCAGCGCCTGCTGACGCTGCTGGAGAACCTGCAGCGCCATTACGGCGAAGAGCGCTATCGCCCCTGTTCACTGCTGCGCCAGCGCGCGCTTCTGGAGAGTAGCTATGAGTCATAACGCCTGGCATAACGCCCGCGCGATGTACGAACGGGACGCCTGCGCGCAGGCGATGGGGATGGACATTGTCGAGATGGACGAGGGCTACGCGGTGGTGACCATGACCATCACCCCGCAGATGCTGAACGGCCATAAAACCTGCCACGGCGGGCAGCTTTTTTCGCTGGCGGACACCGCCTTTGCCTACGCCTGCAACAGCCAGGGGCTGGCGGCGGTAGCCTCCGGCTGCTCGATTGACTTTCTGCGTCCGGGCTTCGCCGGGGACACGCTCACCGCCACCGCGCGGGTGAAGCATCAGGGCAAGCTGACCGGCGTGTATGACATTGAAATCCAAAACCAGCAACAGAAAACCGTCGCCCTTTTTCGCGGAAAATCTCACCGCATCGGCGGCAGCGTGACAGGAGAGGCCTGATGCGTGACGCATTTATTTGTGATGGCGTTCGAACCCCGGTGGGCCGCTACGGCGGCGCGCTTTCCGCTGTTCGAACTGACGATCTCGGTGCCGTGCCGCTGCGCGCGCTGCTGGCCCGCTACCCGCAGCTCGACCTGGAGCGGATTGACGACGTGATTTTCGGCTGCGCCAACCAGGCGGGGGAAGATAACCGCAACGTGGCGCGCATGTCGTCCCTGCTGGCCGGACTGCCGCAGACGGTGTCCGGGACCACCCTTAACCGCCTGTGCGGGTCCGGGCTGGACGCGATTGGTTTTGCCGCGCGCACCATTAAGGCGGGCGACGGCGACCTGCTGATTGCGGGCGGCGTTGAGTCGATGTCCCGCGCGCCGTTTGTGATGGGCAAAGCCACCGCGGCGTTTCAGCGACAGGCGGAGATCTTCGATACCACCATCGGCTGGCGATTTGTGAATCCGCTCATGCATCAGCAATTCGGAACTGACAGTATGCCGGAAACGGCAGAGAATGTAGCTGAATTGTTAAATATCAGTCGTGCCGATCAGGACGCCTTCGCGCTGCGCAGCCAGCAGCGTACCGCTCGGGCGCAGCAGAACGGCATTCTGGCGCAGGAGATTGTGCCGGTACCGGTGCCGGGCAAAAAAGGGGCGATTACGGAGTTCAGCGTGGATGAACATCCGCGCGCGGACACCACGCTCGAACAGCTTGCCGGTCTGAAAACGCCGTTCCGTAAGAACGGGGTGGTTACGGCGGGAAATGCCTCCGGGGTCAACGACGGCGCTGCGGCGCTGATCGTCGCCAGCGAGAAGATGGCGCTGGCGCAGGGATTGGTCCCGCGCACGCGGATCGTGGCGATGGCGACGGCGGGCGTGGAGCCGCGTCTGATGGGGCTCGGCCCGGTACCGGCCACCCGCAGGGTGCTGGAGCGCGCCGGACTTAGTATTCACGATATGGACGTCATTGAGCTTAACGAAGCTTTCGCCGCGCAGGCGCTGGGCGTGCTGCGTCAGCTGGGCCTGCCGGATGATGCCGCACACGTCAACCCGAACGGTGGCGCGATTGCGCTGGGCCACCCGCTGGGCATGAGCGGCGCCAGGCTGGCGCTGGCCGCGAGTAACGAACTGCACCGACGCGGCGGGCGCTACGCGCTGTGTACGATGTGCATCGGTGTGGGTCAGGGCATTGCCATGATCCTTGAGCGTGTTTGAGCATAAAAACAATGTGAGTACCCTACAATGACAAATACAACAAAGCTTGATCCGATTGAAACGGCCTCCCTTGACGAGTTACAGGCGCTGCAGACCGAGCGTCTGAAATGGACGCTGCATCACGCCTATAACAACGTGCCGATGTACAAACGCAAGTTTGACGCCGCGGGCGTTCACCCTGACGATTTCAAAGAGCTGGTGGATATCCGTAAGTTCCCGTGCACCACCAAGCAGGATCTGCGGGATAACTATCCGTTCGATACCTTTGCCGTGCCGATGGAGCAGGTGGTGCGCATTCACGCGTCATCCGGCACCACCGGTAAACCGACGGTTGTCGGCTACACCCAGGGAGACATCGACAACTGGGCCAACCTGGTGGCGCGCTCCCTGCGCGCGGCGGGCGGCAGCGCCAGGGACAAAATTCACGTGGCGTATGGCTATGGCCTGTTTACCGGCGGGCTGGGGGCGCACTACGGTGCCGAGCGTTTAGGCGCGACGGTGATCCCGATGTCCGGCGGCCAGACGGAGAAACAGGCGCAGCTGATCCGCGATTTCCAGCCGGACATGATCATGGTGACGCCATCCTACTGCCTCAACCTGATAGAAGAGCTGGAGCGCCAGATGGGCGGCGACGCCAGCACCTGTTCCCTGCGCGTGGGCGTCTTCGGCGCCGAGCCGTGGACGCAGGCCATGCGCCGCGAAATTGAAAAACGCTTAGGGATTACGGCGCTGGATATTTATGGCCTCTCCGAGGTGATGGGGCCGGGCGTGGCGATGGAGTGTATCGAAACCGTCGACGGCCCGACCATCTGGGAAGATCACTTCTACCCTGAAATCGTCAACCCGAACGACGGCACGCCGCTGGATGACGGTCAGCAGGGCGAGCTGCTTTTCACCACGCTGACCAAAGAGGCGTTGCCGGTGATCCGCTACCGCACCCGCGACCTGACGCGTCTGCTCCCGGCCACCGCGCGCAGCATGCGCCGTATGGACCGGATCAGCGGCCGCAGCGACGATATGCTGATCATCCGCGGCGTCAACGTCTTCCCGTCGCAGCTGGAAGAGGAGATCGTGAAGTTCGAACATCTTTCGCCGCACTACCAGCTGGAGGTGAACCGTCGCGGGCATCTTGATTCACTTTCCGTGAAGGTGGAGCTAAAAGAGAGCAGCCTCACGCTGACCCACGAGCAGCGTTGTCAGGTGTGTCACCAGCTGCGCCACCGCATTAAGTCGATGGTGGGGATTTCCACCGACGTCACGATCGTGAACTGCGGCAGCATCCCGCGCTCGGAGGGCAAAGCCTGCCGGGTGTTTGATCTGCGTAAAGCGGCGGCAAACGGTTAAAACACCTTACCCCTCATCCTGGCCTTCTCCCCAAAGGGGAGAAGGGACGGTACGGTGCGGTCTTTTCCCCTCTCCCCTCAGGGGAGAGGGTCAGGGTGAGGGGTGAGGATATCTACCCCGAATTCCTATGCTATGATTCATCCAGGACAAAAATAACAACAGAATGAATCACATGAATAAACTCGACGCCTTTATCCAGCACGCGGTCAGCTCCGTTCCCGTCAGCGGGACCTCGCTTATCTCCTCGCTATACGGTGACGCGCTTTCCCATCGCGGCGGTGAGATTTGGCTCGGCAGCCTGGCCGCCCTGCTGGAAGGCATGGGGTTTGGCGAACGGTTCGTGCGCACAGCGCTGTTTCGCCTCAACAAAGAGGGCTGGCTGGACGTCTCGCGCATCGGGCGACGCAGCTTTTACCGCCTGAGCGATAAGGGGCTGCGCCTGACGCGCCGGGCGGAGAATAAGATCTACCGTGCGGAACTGCCTGCCTGGGACGGCAAATGGCTATTGCTGCTCTCGGAAGGGCTGGACAAAACCACCCTCGCCGATGTCAAAAAGCAGCTGATCTGGCAGGGGTTTGGCACGCTGGCGCCGAGCCTGATGGCCTCGCCGTCGCAGCATCTGGCGGACGTGCAGTCCCTGCTTCACGATGCCGGCGTGGCGGAAAACGTGATTTTCTTTGAAGCCCACTCGCCGCTGGCGCTCTCCCGCGCCGCGCTGCGTTCGCGCGTAGAAGAGTGCTGGCAGTTAACCGAGCAAAACGCGATGTACGAGTCGTTTATCAGCTCGTTCCGGCCGCTGCTGCCGCTGCTGAAAGAGGCCGCGCCGGAGGAGCTGACGCCGGAACGCTGCTTCCAGATCCAGCTGCTGCTGATTCACTTTTATCGTCGCGTAGTGCTGAAGGACCCGCTGCTGCCGGAAGAGTTACTGCCCGCGCACTGGGCGGGGCAAAGCGCCCGACAGCTCTGCATTAATATCTATCAGCGTGTCGCGCCGGGGGCGCTGGCGTTTGTCAGCGAAAAGGGCGAAACCTCTGTAGGCGAACTGCCCGTGCCCGGCACGCTTTACTATCAACGCTTTGGTGGTCTTACAAGCGCATAAGGAGTGAAGATGCCAGTTTATCAAATTGACGGTCTTACGCCGGTCGTGCCTGACGAGAGCTACGTTCACCCGACGGCGGTCCTGATTGGGGACGTGATTTTGGGCAAAGGCGTTTACGTTGGTCCTAACGCCAGCCTGCGCGGTGATTTTGGCCGTATCGTGGTGAAAGACGGCGCCAACATTCAGGATAACTGCGTGATGCACGGCTTCCCGGAGCAGGACACGGTGGTGGAAGAGGACGGGCATATCGGGCACAGCGCCATTCTCCACGGCTGCGTGATCCGCCGCAATGCGCTGGTGGGCATGAACGCGGTGGTGATGGACGGCGCGGTCATCGGTGAAAACAGCATCGTCGGCGCGGCGGCGTTCGTGAAGGCCAAAGCGGAGATGCCCGCCAACCATTTGATCATCGGCAGCCCGGCCAAAGCGATCCGTGAGCTGAGCGAGCAGGAGCTGGCCTGGAAGCAGCAGGGCACGCGGGAATACCAGGTTCTTGTGGAACGCTGCAAGCTCACTATGCACCAGGTCGAGCCGCTGCGCGAGGCTGAGCCTGACCGGAAACGGCTGACGTTTGACGAGAATTTGCGGCCAAAGTCTGCGGTGTAGGACGGGAAGATCGCGCCACGGCACTAACGGGAAGAAGTTACCCCGCCTCACCATGCTATAAATCCTCCGACACAGACTCATCACGATAGAGGACGCAGAGTTATGCTGAGAGGAAAACGCGCTGTTATCACGGGTGGCGGTGGGGGATTTGGTCAGGCGCTTTGCGTCTGGCTGGCGCGAGAGGGCGCTGACGTGGATTTTAGCGCCCGTCGGGTCGAGGATATAGAAAAAACCTGCGCTCTCATCGCGGCTGAAGGGGGTGTGGCAAGCGGGTATATCTGCGATTTAGCCCAGCCGGAATCCGTTTCTCAGTTCTCTTCACAGGTCTTACGTTCAGACAGGCCAATCGATATTTTAATACTGAATGCTGCTCAGTGGCTGTCAGGGACGATAGACGAACAATCGAGCACAGAAATCGTCAGTACCGTCAGTTCAGGCCTGACTGGTTCAATCCTGCTCACCCAGGCGCTGCTTCCAGGATTGCGACGCTCAGAGAGCGCTGACATCATTGCGATTATTTCCGCATGCGGTATTCCGAATTTTACAGATTCCATTGCCCATCCCGCTTTTTTTGCCAGCAAACACGGGCTCGGCGGCTTTACAACGAAACTGTCAGAACACTTATCCAAAGAAAATATTCGGGTAACCGGGCTATATCCGCCTGATTTTGAACTGACCGGTTTAGATGCGCATGTCGATAATCAAACAAGAATGGGGGAGCGTCTGGTGAATGGACGGTCCATCTGGGAAACGATGCGTTTTGTGCTGACTCAGCCTCGAAGTTGCCATATTAGTACCATCTACTTTCAGGGGCCCACTCGTGAAGATCTGGCACATCAGGCATGAATCTGACGGCGGGCGTTCACCGTTATTGCTGATAAACGCGTTCAGGCATCCCATTACTCGCAAAACGGTTGCCAGAGATAGCAGGGCTGTCTTTTTTCGCCATATCCATCAAAAGCGCGATGCCAATGTAATTACTCCAGTTAAAGGTATTTTGCAGCACCACCACCGCATTGCCTCTTTCTTTGTCATAACCGATAAAGCTGGAGTAGCCGCCGATATAGCCGACCTGATAGGTGATTTTCTCCAGACCGATAAAGTCGGTGGTCCAGGCAAAATACCCTGTACTCCGTCAGGTCGTTGAATGTCGGTATCCCTGACTTCGGCAAAGACGCTGTCCAGTAAGCGATTGTGAGTCGTCGATACGTGATAGCGCGCATAGGCCGCCAGATCTTCAGCGTTGCTGTATAAGCTCGCTGCCGCCACCATATTATTGGAAAAATGCCAGTCCGGGGTGAGCTGCCCGCGCGGGATAAATTTAGGCTGATCGCCCGCGTGGCCAAGCGCCCGCTGGGGGTATCCTTTTAGCTGCTGCGGCGTAAAGCTGCTGTTGGCCATCTGCAGCGGATGGAAAATATAGCGCGAGGCTAAATTCTGCATATCTTTGCCGGTTTTGTGTTTCAGGATATAGCCGATCAGCGCGTAGCCGGTATTGGAGTATTGCGGAACTTTATTTTTTGGCGCTCGCCAGTCGGCGAGGTAGCTCAGCACGTTATCGCTATCCAGCTCACCGTAGAAATTATCGCCCGTGCTTAAATAGCCGATGAATTTTCCAAGCATCGGAACATCCATATTCTGACGCGGCAGGCCGGAGGTGTGGGTGACCAGTTCAAGCAGGGTGATTTTTTGTGCATCCGCGCTAAGCGGCGTACCCGGCGGTAGCAATGTCGCCAGGTTATCGTTCCAGTTCAGTTGCCCTTCATTGACCAGACAAGCCACCACTTCCGCCGTGATCCCTTTGCTGAGCGAGCCGAGTGCAAACAGGGTGTCTGGCCTGACCGGATAGCGATTGACCGCATCGGTTACGCCCCAGGCGTAAAACTTCGGTGAGCTGTGATTATGGATCACCGCGACCGTCATTCCAGGCACGGATTTTTGCGCCATATAGTGACGCACCACGCTGTCAACGTCGCCATCCAGCGAGTCATGGGTGAGAAGTTCCTGAGTACCTTCCGGGGAGGACATTTGTGAGAGCGTGCCACAGCCGCTGAGGAGTGGAAGAGTAAGCAGAAGCCAGTGAATTTTTTTTGTTATGTTCTGCATACCTGATAGCGAGCGTAGGGGTCATTGGCGCGCCAGGAATGTATCACACTTGGCCTGCTTGAATGTAAACTTTGTACACGGTGACGGCCTTGTTGAGGGTCACCGTGACTTTACGGCCTGAATTGAAGGATTTTAATATGACTCGCTTTTATCAACTTAGCGCCACCCGTCTCGATGGGCAGCTTAATTCAATGGCCGACTATGCGGGAAAGGTGGTTTTGGTCGTGAATACTGCCAGCCAGTGTGGATTCACGCCGCAATATGCTGGTCTTGAAGCGCTATACAAGAAATACGCCGATCGAGGGCTGGTGGTGCTGGGATTCCCATGTAACCAGTTCGGTAAACAGGAACCCGGCGGCACCGACGAAATCTCGAAAACCTGTTACATCAACTACGGCGTGAGCTTCCCGATGTTTGAGAAGGTCGAGGTTAACGGTAGCGCAGCACACCCGCTGTTTCGTTATCTGAAAAACGAATTGCCCGGCGTGCTGGGTGGGCGGATTAAGTGGAACTTTACTAAGTTTCTGATCGGACGCGACGGTAAACCGCTCAAGCGTTTTGCACCGATGACGACGCCAGAAAAAATAGACCCTGCAATTTTTGCAGCACTGGAAATGTAAGGTTTGTGATAGCCGAACCGTTCTCCTTTAGAGCATGCCGAAATACTCATACTGGAGAGATGATAACGCCCGCTCTGTGCTCCTGTCGGACTAAACGCTATTTTTTACGCGTTGTGCCGGGAGCGGACGTTATTGTTCATAACAGCAGACGGCTCGCTAATGAAGAGGAACGCAGAGTAGCTGCTCCACACTAGCATAGCGAGCATATAAATTATAAAGCTATTTTTTCGACAAGAAAAAGGTTTCCTGAATTCGTTGGTTATTATCCTTCACTATTTTATCTGATGCTTCTAAAACAGATTTCAAAACTGAAGTCTCTTTGCCAAATTTTATGGATTGGGTATCTATTGTGAGATTGTACGCCGGAATGTTTTCAGCGTGATATACATTGTGGATCTTCAGCGTCAGTGTTGCAGGAACTTTTAAAGAAAGTTTGTCTACAGTGGTTTTTTTATCATCGGATTTATCTTTGTTATACTCATCAATAATTGACTGAATTTCGCTCTTAATGCTGTTTTGATAGGAGCCGATAGATAAATCGGTCAGTTTGAAGATAGATGAGTTGTCACTGTCAGTTTTTAATTCAACATCGATAAATGCATTCTCACTATAAACTTTTCCTAATGATACATGACCGTTATCATTACTTAAAATGTTCTGCTTCTTAAATTCTATATTTCCTGACAGCATCGCAGCTGATAGCAATACTGACGCGCCAATTATTACACTCGATATGATGATTTTCATTTTTTTCCTTGATAAATTAAATTCACTTTTTGGGGTTTGACGTTGTTAGTGTGCCAGACTCATCAATAACTAACGCCAGGTCTGTAATTGAGTGTTTTTTGATCTTCGCGATCCTGATATTTCGCTAAGAGAGCCCTGCCCATCTTTTGAAGCGTAGTGTTTGAGAAAGCATGTCACTCCTCTGTTTGTTAGCACTTTGGAACCATATTACAATCTATTATTTTGAGTTAAAACAGTTATTTTTTGTAACGCGCCAGTTCCTGGTTCTGTCCCTGGCAGATGAGAGAATATAAAGAGGGATTAGCTCAACGTAACGAAAAAGGCCCCATCAGGAGCCTTGTCTGCTTTTACAATCGACTGCGTTTCGCCTGAATTAGAAGCGATATTGCAGACCCGCTGTAATGGTATAGTTGTGGTTAGAAATACCTGCCGCATCCCCACCAATAGAGCCGGAGTCACCGGTATTGGTATCAATAATCTGCGTACCGCCTTTACCTTCTTCGTAACTGCTATAGGTAAATTCAGCAAAAACTTTGGCGTTCGGCGTCACGTAATATCCCGCATCAACAGACGCACCATAATAGCGGGAATCCGATGTCTTCTCGCGGAAGGTCAGATCGCGCATGTAGTGTTCGTCGTTATCATGTGCACGCACCCAGTCACTGAATTTGAACAGGGCATTAAATTCAAAGTCATTGAAGCGGTACTGACCTGCAAGACCAATATACGGCATAGAGAAACGCTGGCTATAGCCAATACCGCGTTCGCCTGCCGGGAAGTTCCCCTGATAGGCGCCGTTGTCGTAGTTGTAAGAGCCACCGGTCGCCGTCCAGCTGAAGCGGGTTTCCTGATAACCTGCGGTTACGCCCGCTTTATAGTTGTCGCCCTGGAAGATCCAGCCTTTAACGTTGAGATCGTATTCATTGGCATAGTTCACGTTGGTCGCAGGGTGGCTTGAGTGGTCTGTCCAGGAGGATTGTTTTGCATTCATCCAGTCATAGTCATCCATATGACCAGAGCCTGATGCCAGAGATGTCCAGCCGCGAGCGTTAAGTGTCAAAAATGAGTATGCATCCCAGGAAATATCGCCTTTAAGAATAGCAACATTTTTTATTTTCCAGTCCAGCTGGCTAATTTTTCTTCCTGTGACTTCGTCATAAACCATCTCGTGGGATTTTCCGCTCAGCATCCCGGCAGAGGCTGAAACCGTTAAACTTTCCGGTGAAAAATCAGGTATGGCTTGTGAGGAACCTGCATATACTGCCCCTGAAAACGCGGCCATCATCATTCCCGCAACAATATTTCTTGTCATTTTTATTTCCCTAAAACAAATTAATCAATGAGTTGCAGGGGAATATTAAAAGTCACACAAATAAGAATCAACTGCCAGTTTTGGTAATTTTTTATAATTTGACGTAAGGAGCGGTATTTGACTTTAGGCCACCTGAGGAGGAGGCCGATAATATTTAAATCATTACTGTCTCGATGCGAAATAACGGTCAGCTGCGGATAAAATTTCGCTTTTCATTGTGGTACGCGCTTCTGAAAACGGCACCACAAACGCATCCTCATTACCCCCGCAGCCACGGTGTAATCGTCAGCCCGGTAAGTAAACCTTCCGGGCTGAGCAGGCGAGTAACGGTCTGGCCCCACGGTTCGGTGCGGTTAGCCACCAGCAGCCGATAGCCTTTGTCACTCAGAATGCGGGTAGCCGAGTCCAGATCCTGCACCTCATACTCAACCCATCCCTGCGGTATCGGGTGCTCAGCGGGCCACTGTTCTTCTCCAAAGCAGGACGTAGCCGCCTGCGCGAGCGGCCAGACGGCAAAATGCTTCACGCCTGCCAGCTTGCCCTCTTCAGTGAGCAGATAATCGGTATTCCCCTCCATCGGCTTCAGAGGAAGGCCGAGTGTCTGGACATAAAACGCGGTGCTGGACTCCGTATCCCGAGAAATTGGCCCGAACCCGGCGACAAATAAGACATCAATTGCTGGTAACGTCTGCGACATATCCACTCCTGAATGAGGTGAAATTCACCCTGAATTTATCTTACGACCGGCTGAAATACGACCCTCAATTCTGGTATCGCATTCATCATGCCTGCACGTCCACGACGGGTTTAAAATTCAGCGCGATGACGATCAGCAGCACGACTCCCGCACTCATGATCAGCCATGCGCTGGTCAGCGAGACCGAACTGTCGCGAACGATCCCCGCAATTAACGGCATAAGCGCGGCAATCATATATCCACCTCCCTGAACTTTAGACAGTAACTTCCCGGCCTGCGCGGGCGTTCGTGCATGATCGAACGTGACGATGAGCGACAGCGGGAAGAGGGCGCCGATCCCGGTGCCAAGCAGCAGCGTGGATAACACAGGCGTCGTACCCGGCGAAAAGACCAGACACAGTAATCCCGCCAGCAGCAGCAACAGTACGGCAATCAGCGGCATCCGACGGTCGGGGAATTTACCGATCAGCGCGGAGACGGCAAACCCGGCGACAACCTCGGTTAACGTCAGCCAGGCCAGCATGTAGCCGCTGCTGCGTGCGGACCATCCCGCCTGAATATAGAGCGGGGGCAGCCAGGCCAATACCAGCGTATATGCACCTGTTCCCACGCCGAAAAAGAGCAACAGCAGTGCTGTACGGGAGGACGAGAGCGTAACGGTTTCGTGTGCGGGTTTTTCCCCTTGAGGATGTTTAACCAGAGTTAACCACAGTATCAACGCCAGCAGCGCTAACAGCCCGGCCATAGCCAGTGCGGGCTTGAGCGTGAGCCATGAAAACAGCGGCTCGGCGCTGGCGGCGGCGACTGCAGCACCGGCCATAATGCCCGTGCTGAATAGCGACATAATCGTGCTGGCCGTTTGCGTATACTCCTTTTTTATCAGGGCAGGCATTAACGCCTGGATCGTGCCTATGCTGGCTCCGCCCAGTAACGCGGTGCCCATAAGACTCTCCGGTGAGGCGCTAAAAGCGCGTAATAAGCAGGCCACAAGCAGGATGAACAGCCCGAACGTAATTCCCCGTACGGCGCCGACTCTGGCTAAAAGCCAGGGTCCCGACAGGGCAGCCAGTCCCATCATCGCCACCGGCAGGGTGGTCAGCAGGCTGAATTGCGTCGCGGTCAGACCCGCTTCGCGCTGCAGCACGGAGAAAAGTGGTCCGACCGAGGCCAGAATGGGGCGCAGGTTCAGCCCGACGATAAAAGCGATAACGGCGAAGAGTAACGATGGTGTGCGTTTCAACATGGCATCCTTTTCGGTTGTGAATGGCCCGGGCAAATCGCTGCGAGCATTTATCTTAACGTTAAGATAAAATGTGTTTTTGCGTAAGATGTACCGCACAACAGGATAAATACCCACCCCATTAGAGGTGAAAATGAAAGACCATGTAGATTTCGTAGTCGGCCAGTGGAGCCGCGCCATGCCGGAGCTGGACGCCTCGTCGATGAAGATTTTTGGCCGAATGCTACGGCTGATGAAGCATCTGGGAAAAGAATGGGCGGAGGCGATGGCGCAGTTTGGCTTTCGCGAGGGCGAGTTTGACGTGCTCGCCACGCTGCGCCGCGCCGGTGAGCCGTACTGCCTTTCTCCCACGCAGCTGTATACGTCGCTGTTGATCACCTCAGGGGCGATGACGAACCGGCTCAACCATCTTGAACAGCAAGGCCTTATCAGGCGGATCGCCGATCCCGATGACAAGCGCAGCTCGCTCGTCAGCCTGACGCCGCACGGGCAGGCTCGTATCGAACAGGCGCTGCTCGTGCATACACAAACGCAAAATGCGCTGCTGAGAAACCTCTCTGAGGCGCAACGCGCGCAGCTTGAGTCCCTGCTCAGGGTGCTGCTGCTGACGTTTCCGGCTGAGGAATGGGGTTAAACGTCACCGAGTGCCGATAATACAAAAATTGCATGATTACACCTTACAGAAAGGGAACGTATGTCATTACCGCCACTGTATGCGCTGCGCGCGTTTGAAGTTGCCGCACGGCTGAACTCCTTCAGCAAAGCGGCTGAAACACTCCATATCACGCCGGGGGCGGTCAGCAGGCATGTCCAGACGCTTGAAATGTGGTTCGACTGCGAGCTGTTTAAGCGGCAGGGGCCGAGAGTGGAGGTCAGCGATGCCGGGCGTATTCTGGCCGGGCAGCTTAGCGAAAGTTTCTCGAACATTGAGTGGGCCTGTCGCGCATTCAAAAGTGAAAACCATCTTCTGCGCCTCAAAGCGCCCAGCTCGCTGACGATGCGATGGCTTCTGGATGTGCTTAAATCCTTCCGCGAGAACCACGCGAAGCCGAAAATCGAAATTGCCAGCGTCTGGATGGACTTCGACACGGTTGACTTCAGCCGGGAACCTTACGATTGTGCGATCCTCCTCGGTAACGGCTATTTCGGCGAATCAACCGAGAGTCGGCTGCTGTTCAGCGAATGGCTTATTCCGGTTTGTTCTCCGACTTTGCTGGAGTCGGCCCGGCATCAGCTTCCCGAGTGCGATCTTATTCATCCGTCACCGGACAGACGGGACTGGAAGCGCTGGCTGAAAAGGACGGGCCTATTCCCCGGCCTCGACATGAGCGGTGGGATCGTGTTCGATACCCTGGAGCAGGGAAGCCTTGCGGCCATGCACGGACACGGCGTGGCGATGGCCGATCTCCGGCTCACGCTCGACGCGCTGAAAAGCGGCCTGCTCGCGCTGCCCTTCAGGGAGGCAACAGCAACAGGGGACGGTTACTACCTTGTCTGGCCCAAAAATTCCCTCAGAGGACAGAGTATTGAGCGTTTGCTGGACTGGCTTAATCTCCATAAACCCGTTGTTCCCGCGCTGGATATTGTCTGTCTTAACTACGATGAGAAACGGCGCTGAGGCAATCGTGACTTTCGCCCGGCGGCGCTGCGCTTGCACGGGCCTGCAACATTATGCGTAGGGAATATTTGCCATTTGTTTATACCTTTCCGGCAGCGCGCTGTTCAGATTAAGCAATTTATCGAGAATATAAAGCGCAGGCGTACCTTTTTCGCGCTCAGCTTCAATCAGCGCTGAGCGTAACACATTGGCGGCAGCGGTGATTGTTCGGAAAAAATCCTCGGAACCAGGCGTCTGAACTTCACCTGACCCGGCGTAACGCACCCGGGGCCAGTCCGCGAAGTCCAGCACCGGAAGGAGCCCTTCTTCTTTTGGTAAATGCGCAGAGAGCAACTCTTCTGCGTTACCCGGATTGCTTTGGGCGAAAGAGAGGAGGTGCAGTCGATGAATAAAGGGTGAAAGCACCTCAGCGCTATCGCCTTCTGACGAAAGTAACGTTATTAACGCATGTATATTTTCACCCGCGATGTTTTTTTCAGGTGAGATCATTTTCATTAGATGAAATAAAACATCGAGTGTCATACGTACTCCATAGACATGCAGGTTTATTTATTATTTGAATTTCGCTCTCTGTTCCAGGTAAGGAAGAGACCGGGAATGAAGGGATGGTATTTCAATGCGATCGGGTTTTAAAAACGAGAAATAGTCGGAATCAATGTGAGTTTTACTCAACGTTGCGCTTTGGAGAGCAATCTCGCGCATCCTCACGTTGCAGCGATTTGTTTCACAAATCCCATCGCTCCTCGACCGTTCAGAATGGTATAACGTCCTGCGGCAATCGGGTTGCCGCAGACAGCCCACATTCCTAAAGGTGTATATGAAACAAATAACGTTCAGTGACCTGCAGCAGCAAAGCGAGCAGGCTGCCAATTCTCCTCGCTTACGCGCGCATCGCAATTTACACCCTGAACTGAGCGACCCGGTGCAGCGCCTGGCCATCGCGATGGAACCCGGCACCTATGTTCGCCCCCATCGCCACCCGCATACGTTTGAGCTGCTGACGGCGCTGAGCGGGCGCTTTCTGGTGTTGAATTTTGATGACAGCGGTAACGTGACCCAGCGCGTGGTGTTAGGTGAAGACTGCAAAGTGCTGGAGATGGATGCCGGTACCTGGCATGCCGTGCTGTCGCTGGATAAGGGCGGCGTTATTTTTGAGGTAAAACACGGCGGCTACCAGCCTGTTCCGGAGCATGATACCGCCCCATGGTCACCGGCAGAAAACGAGCCTGGCACCGAGAAGCTGATGAAATGGTACGCTCAGGCACAGGTGGGTGACGCTGGTTTTACCCTGTAATTGTGCACTCATGTCCCCGGCGCGCAAAGGCGCACCGGGGAAGAGAGAGACGAACGCGCCAACTCAACTCGCCCTATTAAAATGCCAGTCGCGGGCAGCCGACAGCGTCACGAACGGACCTGCCAGGGTGCTGTTGTGATGGGCAATAATGTCGCTGGCGGATAAATAGTCATTATCCATTGTGGTATGCGCATCAGAAATCAATACCGTCCTGAACCCCAGCTCCGGTGCGGCCCGACAGGTCGTATCAACGCAAAACTCTGTTTTCATCCCGGCAATGACCAGCTGTTTGACACCTCGCTGATTAAGTTCTCGTAACAATACCGTATCCCTAAAACAGCTTGGATAGCGCTTGGTGAAAACAACATCCTGCTCCTTCACGCCCAGCTCGGGTATCAGCTGTGTTAACGGCCCCTTCTCTGAGAGCGGGGAGTCGTCTGGTCCAATATGGCGGGCAAAAAAGACCGGTACCTGCGCGTGTCGCGCGTGGGTGATTAACAGACGGATATTTTCCAGAATGGTATCGGCGGAAAAGGGGGAAACCGGACCCCGGAAGAGGCCCTGCTGCATGTCGATAACCAGGAGTGCATTGTCAGACGAAACCATTTTATTTCTCCATTCAGAGGGTGGTGAACGGAGAGATATTTCCCCGTCCAGGCTGGCGGGGATTGAGGTTCTGTTTGTCAGTCGTTTGCTACAGATACACTCACGCCGCCGAAGGTTCCGGTGGTGGTGAGCGTGGTTGTTGGCTGAGCTGACTGATACATGCAATGACCTTTGTTTATTTCGCTGTTAGCGCAACTATCGCGTACAGTTATAGCGCTGGTGAGAGATTCTCTTCAATACACCAACATCAGTAGGTGCAACGTTAGCGTTGCGCCTGGCTGATATTATTTAATACTGCCGAGCCCTTGCAGGAAATCCTCAACCTGCTCAGGCGTCGCCGTATCTGCCTGGTAAAGGATATCGAGCTTGACGTTCTTCAACCCGCAGAAGCCAAATACACCTTCGATAATCTGCGTCTGAATCGCCGTCGAATAGCCGTGTTTATCAAATCCGGTCAGATCGCTGCCGCCGGTGGCAATCAGACGGACGGGAACATCACGTAAGTTGCCTACAATCCGGCCATCTTCGGCCACCTTATACGCCCAGTTCAGGGTTAATACGCGATCGAACCAGCCTTTCAACAGCGCGGGGACCGACCACCAGTACACCGGGAAGACAAACACCAGCATATCCGCTCGCTCGACGCGCTGCTGCTCGCGCAGAATATCGTCGGGAAGGGCGCTCGGATCGCCATGATACAAATCGAGATCGGGACGAGACATGGCTGGATTAAACCCTTCAGCATGCAGATCGGCGATCTCAACCTGTGTTCCTTGCTCGCGTAATTTCCCGGCAACACGGGCTGCCAGCGTATGTGATAACGAATTGTCGATCGGGTGTGCCGTCACGATCAGCGCGTTTTTAATGGCATTTGTAGCAGACATAGCGACCTCGGATGGGTGAGAATTGACTCCTATATTACTATTGGTAACTTATGTGTCAATCCGCCACCGACGATCATTTTGTGCTATTCGCGTAGGTCTCCAGCACCCCGGTCATGGCGCCGCTGAGCGTATCTTCAGCAACGTTTCGGGCGAGCACGCCGTTGCCCGCCGCGGTGCTGAGCGCCTCCGCCGCGCCAATGATGGCCGTCAGTACCGCTTCCCCCTGAACGCCTTTTAAGACGATAAAAGGGGCAAGCGCGGTACGCAGGCAGTCGGCACATTCGGCCACGCATGCTTCCCGGAACGTCTGCAGCGCGCGAGAACCGGACAGCGCCGCGGCGATTGGCCCGGTTTCAGGCCCGGCGGCAATCGCGCAGTCGATATAGGCCGCGCTGAAAAAGCGGATCGTCTTTTCCAGCGTTTTGCCGTCAACCGCCAGCGTCTCGCGGAATTTCGCCAGTTGCCGATCGCTATAGTCCTGATACAGCGCCATCAGCAGCCCTTCACGATCGCCGAAGTGGTCGTAGGGGATAGGCTTGGTCACGTTGGCCCGCTCGGCCAGATAGCCAAGGGTCAACGCCTCGGTGCCTTGCTGACGCACGATCCCACGCGCAACCTCCAGCAGCTGCACGCGGCGGTCCTCTTTTCTTAAGCGCTTAACAACCATGCTTTCCTCAGATTAGTTATCTACCAATGGTAGTTTACACGTTTTCCGTGCCGCGCTGCACGCGTTGTTCAACCGGGCGGATCCGAAACCAGATCGCATACATCGCGGGCAGGAAGACGAGGGTAATGATCGTCCCGCCCAGCGTTCCGCCGATCAGCGTCCAGGCCAGCGTGCCCCAGAACACCGAATGCGTCAGGGGGATGAACGCCAGCACGGCGGCCATTGCGGTCAGTAAGACCGGTCGCGCTCGCTGGACCGTCGCCTCGACAACGGCCTGGAACGGATCGAGGCCGTCCTTCTGGTTATGATCGATTTGACCGATCAGAATCAGCGTATTGCGCATCAGAATGCCGGAGAGGGCAATCAGACCGACCAGCGCGTTGATGCCAAACGGCTGATTAAATATCAGCAGGGTCGGCACGACGCCAATCAGCCCCAGCGGCGCGGTTAAGAACACCATGACCATCGCGGAGAGTGAGCGCACCTGCAAAATGATGATCAGCAGCGTCAGGGCAATCATGATCGGGAACAGCGGTAACATGGCCTGCGTGGCTTTACCCGATTCCTCAATCGAACCCGCCATGTCGATACGGTACCCGGCCGGCAGCGCATCAACGATCGGCTGAAGCTGTTTCATGATGGCGACCGACACGTCCGGCGGCTGAAGGTTGTCGGCGATATCGCCCCGTACGGTAATCGTTGGGGTACGATCGCGACGACGCAGGATCGGATCTTCCATGCCGATCTCAATACTGCCGATTTGAGACAGCGGCACGCGCTGTCCGGCATTGCCGACCAGGGTAAAGCCTTCGATTTTTGCCGGGTCGAGGCGGATATCACCCGCCGCGCGGGCAACGACGTCTACCGATCGAATATCTTCCCGCACGGAGGTGACAGGCACGCCTGATAACAGGAACTGAAGCTGCTCGGCAACGGCGCTGGAGGTTAAGCCGGTCGCCTGCAGGCGGTTCTGATCGAGAGTGAAATGCAATACCGGAACGCGCGACCCCCAGTCGGTGTTGACGGTTCGCATCATCGGACTTGCCTGAAGCACGGCTTTCACCCGATCGGCGATGTCCTGTACCTGCTTGACGTCCGGCCCCGACACGCGCCAGGCAACCGGGAAGGGCGAGTAGGGGCCAAACACCAGCTGCGTCACCCGCACGCGGGCTTCTGGCGCAAGACCGCTGGAGACGGCCTCCCTGAGCCTGAACTTAAGCGCCTCGCGTGACGTCTCGCTGTCCGTCAGGATCACGATTTTCGCAAAAGAGGGGTCGGGCAGCTCGGGAGCCATTGCCAGATAGAAACGGGGCGAGCCCTGACCAATATAGGCCGTGACAATTTTGGCTTCCGGCTGCTGGCCCAGCCACGCTTCTATTTTTGCCGTTGCGGCGCTGGTTTGCGCAATCGAGGTACCGTAGGGCATCTGCACCTCAACCAGCACTTCCGGGCGATCGGAGGTCGGGAAGAATTGTTTTTTAACCAGCCCCATGCCGAGTACGGCCAGGATGAAAATGGCGACCACTGACCCGGCCACCCGCCATTTTCTGGCGATAACGCGGGCAAGCAGCTCTCGAAAACGGTTATAGTGAGGCGTGTTATAGATGGCGGCATGACCTCCTTCCACTTTGGGGATCGCCGGCAGGATCTTCACCCCAAGATAGGGCGTGAACACCACCGCGACAAACCATGAGGCAATCAGGGCGAGGCCGACAATCCAGAACATATTGCTGGTGTATTCCCCGGCGGTCGACTGCGCAAACCCGTTCGGCATAAAGCCAATGGCCGTCACCAGGGTACCGGCCAGCATCGGCGCGGCGGTGTGGCTCCAGGCGTAGGCCGAGGCTTTGATTCTGTCGTAACCTTCCTCCATCTTCACCACCATCATTTCGATGGCGATAATGGCATCGTCAACCAGCAGACCGAGGGCGAGGATCAGGGAGCCCAGCGTGACGCGGTCAAAGTTTATTCCTGCGGCTTCCATCACCACGAAAACGACCGCCAGCGTCAGCGGTACCGCCGCCGCAACCACCACCCCCACGCGCCAGCCCATGCTGACAAAACAGACCACCATGACCACAAGCAGGGCGACGAAGAATTTGATCATAAACTCATCGACCGAGGAGCGAATATTCACGGACTGGTCGGTGACTTTGGTCAGGGACATGCCAAGCGGCAGGCTATCATTGATTTTTGCCGTTTCCGCATCCAGCGCTTTACCCAGCGTCAGACCGTTCCAGCCTTCGCGCATCACGATGCCCAGCAGAAGGGCGGGTTCATGCTGATTACGTATCAGCATCGTCGGGGGATCTTCGTAGCCTCGCTCAACCGTTGCCACGTCGGACAGCTTGAGCGTTTTGCCCTGAGCCACAAAAGGCGTATCGCGGATTTTTTGCAGCTCATCGAACGCGCCGTCCAGGCGGATAAAAATCTGCGCGCCCCGGGTCTCAATGGCGCCCGCCGCGGCCAGGGCGTTCTGGCTGTTAAGAGCATTAAAAATATCCTGCGGTGAGAGGCCCATCGTCGCCAGACGGTCATGGGAGAAGGCGATATAAATCCGCTCGGCCTGTTCGCCGATAATGTTCACTTTTTTCACCCCGGGAACGTGCAGAAGCTGCTGTCTCAGGCCTTCAGCATCGCGTACCAGCTGCCGCTGCGGTTCGCCTTTCGCTTTCAGGGCAAAGAGGGCAAAGGTGACATCCGCGAATTCGTCATTGATCATCGGGCCGATGACGCCCGCCGGAAGACGCCGGGATTCATCCCCAAGCTTCTTACGCGCCTGATAGAACTCCTCCTGAACCTCAGAAGGCGGGGTTTTGTCCTGCAGCGACAAGGTGATATACGCCATGCCGGGACGGGTATAGGTTTCCGTACGGTCATACCACTTGAGCTCCTGCAGGCGCTTTTCCAGCGGTTCGGCTACCTGATCCTGGATCTCCCGCGCGGTCGCACCCGGCCAGACGACGATCGCCGTCATCTGCTTCACGGTGAAGGGCGGATCTTCCGCGCGTCCCAGTCCAAAAAAGGCGTAAATACCGGCAATCGTGACCAGAACGATCAGAAACAGCGTGACGGAACGCTCGCGGACGGCCAGCGCTGACAGGTTGAATCGACTTTGGCTCATGGCGCGTTCTCCGCCGGAGCGGCATGGCGCTGTTCTGCAAGCCTGACGACTTCACCTTCGTGCAGAAGATGGGCCCCTAACGCAACGATCGTCTCCCCGGGCTGCACGCCGCCCGTGACCTGGACCGCATCTTCGCCTACGCTCAGCACCTTAACTGGGGTCCATGCGACCTTTGCAGGCCTGGCGGAAATCCGCCAGACGCCAGGCCCTTTACCCGCATCGTAGAGTGAGGCCAGCGGGACCTGCATGACCTGACCTTCCGCTTTATTGTCCTGAATGTTCAGCGTGACGGTTGCCCCCAGCGGCGCGTTTGCCAGCGGGCCATTCAGCACGTAGCGTGCTTCATAAGTGCGGGTTGTGGCATCGGCAGAGTCAGACAGCAGGCGCAGCCTTGCGGTGACCGGGTGCTCTTCATTGCCATAAAGCGTGGCCTGTGCCTCGCTGCCGACGGCAGGGCGCAGCGTCTCCGGAAGCTGGACGAGCGCTTCGCGCTGTCCCGCTCTGGCGAGCCTGATTGCTACCTGTCCGGCGCTGACGACCTGACCCGGCTCGGCGAGCGTCTCCATCACCACGCCGTCTGAATCCGCCAGCAGCACGGCATAGCCCGTGGCGTTTTGCGCCACGCTGGCCTGCGCCCGGGCGGCGCTGAGATCCGCCCTGGCCGTATCGGCCGCCGCTTTGATCTGGTCATACTCCGCGGCTGACACGGCGCCGGACGCAACAAGACCGCGATAGCGCGCCTCATCGCTGGAGGCTTTTCGCGCGCGCGCCTGGGCCGCATCCACCGCGCGCTGCTGCGCCTGGGCCTGTAATTTCAGGTCAACCGGATCCAGGCGCAGCAAGGGCTGACCCTGTTTGACGGTCTGCCCGGTATCAACCAGTCGCTCAAGGATTTTTCCCTGAACCCTGAAACCCAAATCGCTTTGCGTTCTTGCGACGACAACACCCGTGAAGGCGCGGGCGGTATTGTTCGCAAGCTCGACGGATGCGGATCTGACAAGCGGTGGCTTTGTGCGCGGATCGTCACTCGCGGAAATATCGCCGCATGCCGCCAGGGCAAACGGCAGGAGACAAACGGCAACGCGGGCTGAAGTGAGCCTGAGCATGGGAAACCTTTTCAACGTAACAGGACGGTTTCCGCATTCTCTGACTAGTGACCAAAAATGTCAATGGTCACAAATTAGGGGGCCAGGCTTCTTAAAATGAGTGATGAGAGAAGCACCGCCGCGGTGGGGGCCATTTCAAGGTTGTACTGCAGCTGAACGGGATTAATGTAAGGACACATCACCATGTGGATAGCCTGAGTGACCTCATCCAGCGGCGTTTTTCTTTCAAACTCTCCAGCCTGCCTGCCTTCGATGATGATGCTCTCAATCAGCTTCATCAGGCTTTCTGCATACCGTTCTGTCGAGGGCCACTGCTCTCGTGTGGCGACGGCGGCAATGTCGTAGAGCTTGCGATCGTGGAAAAACAGCTCGCTTCCGGCCTCGGTAAGCGCTTTGAAGAGACGGCGGAGTTTTTCGCTTGCTGACGGCGCACCCTCGAGAGCGGAAAGCACTGCCGCCATGATCAGCTCCAGGCGGTTAGCGCAGATCACCTCGCCGATAGCCTGCTTGGAATCGAAGAATTTATAAATGTAGGACTTTGAAAAACCGATCGATTTCGCCAGCTCGGCGACGGTGGTTTTTTCATAGCCGTAGTGACCGAAGTGCTCAAAAGCGGCTTCGACGATTTGCTCTCTGACAGCGTGGTCAAGTGGACCACGTGCTGATGGGGGATTCATATTTTTAGTCATTATTTAAGCTTAGCGTGACAGGCTACGATTAACAACGAGTGACCATTTCGTAATTTGGTTACCGTCATTCATCATGAGCCTTTCAGACGGGACGATCAACCAGGTGGGGTAAGTGTATCACTGTTTTTCGTGCACTATGGCATCTATCTGTCGACGATAAGCGAGGGTTTCAGCGCAGTTTCCTTGCACTGAACATAACCGTTTGAGGAGGCCGCAGAACCGATGCGGCCTTATATTTCAGGCAGCCAGTTCAGGCATCTGTTCCTTTACGAAGTCCAATACCTTCCTCGCGTCCAGAGAGGCATAGGGAAGACTCTCAACGATGGCGATTGAACGCGTATTACCCACCGTTTCTTTTATCTCATCGAGTTTGTACTGAATGTGCGGCGCGATGAGAAACCCATCGAACGCGGGAGCGACGCTGGCGAAGTTATCCAGCCCTACAGCGCTAATCATCAGCGGATAGCCGTCGCGTTCTGCCAGAGACTGCATCTTTTTGGCGAGCGAGTTTGCGGTATTACCAAACAAACAACATATCAGAAGCTTTTTCATGTTTTGTTCCTCCTGAAAACCGCTCATAGGGTAGTCCTGAGGGTGGCACCGAAATGCGCGCTGTCTCTTATTTTGGCGACAAATTAATGTTCTTTTAGCCAGTCGAGAAAAAACTGGCTAAACGCCGTAACCTGAAGCGGCTGCAGTTTGCGCTGCGGATAAACAAACTGCAGCCCGACATCTTTGCGATCGTATCGGCTAAAGCCGGTGAAGCTGTCGGCAAACAGCACCGTGAGTCTTCCGGCCTCAACGTCGTCTTTGACGTCCCACCACGATTTTCCCGCGATGCCAGCCCCGCTGAGAGCCCACTGGCGAAGCAATGCACCGTCGTCGCACACCATGGCGGGCTCCACGCGCACAACGTTTTCCTCTCCCTCTTTTTCAAAACGCCATTCGTTCATCACCACGCCCTGAGACTCCAGCGCCAGGCACCGGTGTTGGGCTAAATCTGCAAACGTGGCGGGGATGCCGCGGTCGTTAAGATACGCCCTGGAGGCAACCAGCACCCGATGGTTCGGGCGGATGTTTCTGACGACAAGGCTGCTGTCCGGCAGGTTACCGAAACGCACGCTCATATCCAGCCGGTTAGCAACCAGATCCTCAACGTGTTCTTTTAGCGAGATGTAAAATTTTACGGCAGGATGGCGCCGGGAAAATTCAATGACGGCGGGGCTGAGATACTGTCTGCCAAAGTCTGAGGGCGCGGAAAGGCGAATGTTGCCGCTGAGCACACCCTCTTTTTGCGTCAGCAGCGACTCGGCGTGATGCATCTCTTCCAGCACGCGCAGCGCGGCGTGGTAAAACTCTTCGCCTGCACGAGTCAGGGTGAGAGATCGCGTTGAGCGATGAAACAGGCGCGTCTGGTAACGCTCCTCAATCGCCTTCAGCCTGGCCGTCATGGTGGCGGGGGAAAGCGACAGGCGTCGTCCAGCGGCGGAAAGACTTCCGGCCCCGGCAACTTCCACCAGTAAGGCCATGTCTTCGAGCTTACCCATTATTCATCTTTTCCGAAAAGTGCATCTGCTTTTAGCGTAATTATCAAAATCAGATGTCGCATGTAAAGTGATTTCATCCAAACCATGAGGGATGAAAATATGCAACGTACCTCTCTTTTTAAACGCTACAGGCTGGGTCAGCAAGAGCTGAAAAACCGTATCGTCATGGCGCCGATGACCCGCGCGCGCTCCCTTCAGCCGGGCAATATTCCCTCCGCGCTGATGGCGGAGTATTACCGGCAGCGGGCCACCGCCGGATTAATCATCACGGAAGCCACCCAGATTTCGCCTCAGGGCCAGGGATACTCATGGACGCCAGGCATTCATTCGCCGGAGCAGGTTTCGGGATGGCAGCTCACGACGGGCGCCGTGCATCAGGCGGGCGGGGTGATTTTTTCGCAGCTCTGGCACGTTGGGCGAATGTCGCACGCCAGCTTTCACCCGGACGGTCAGCCCGTCGCCCCGTCAGCGCTGGCGCCGGACGCGCAGGTGTGGGTAGTGAATGAACAAGGGGAAGGCCAGATGGTTGACTGTCCGCAGCCGAGAACCCTCTCGCGCAAGGGCATTCACTGCATTATCGCGGACTACCGTCAGGCGGCACTGAATGCCGTTCAGGCAGGGTTTGATGGCGTGGAGGTTCACGGCGGAAACGGCTATCTGATCGACCAGTTTCTGCGTCAGACATCCAACAAACGCACGGATGAGTACGGCGGCACGCTGGCGAACCGGATCCGCTTCGCCCAGGAGGTGTTAAGCGCCATTGCCGAGGCCATTGGCCGCGAGCGCACGGGCATCCGCCTTTCCCCGTTTATTACCCAGCGCGGGATGAACGACCCGCATGTATCTGAAGCCATACTCGAGCTTGCGGCCTGGTGTGAACAAAAGGGGATTGCGTTCATCCACCTGGCGGAGGCCGACTGGGACGACGCGCCGCAGATACCCGAGCGTTTCCGTCAATCCCTTCGCGAGACGTTCAGCGGAACCCTTATCGTCGCGGGTAACTATGACCTTAATAAAGCCGAAGAGATCCTTACGGCCGGCTATGCCGATTTGATTGCCTTCGGCCGACCGTTTATTGCCAACCCGGATTTGCCTCACCGACTGGCGCACCGGTTGCCGCTGGCACAGGTACGCGACCCCGCCACGCTGTTTGGCGGTACCGCAACGGGGTACACCGATTACCCAACGTACACCCTGCAGGAGGAAACATTATGACCCGTAAACCAGCGGGAACATCGCCCGGGGCGGTACGCTGACGTTCACCAGCGGGCTGACCGACACGAAAGCGTATGCGGGGATGGACGCCGCCGCGTGGGAAAAAATGCTCGCCGGCGCGGCGGAAACCCTACCAGCCAAAGCCTGGGGAAGGGCGGAGGACATCGCGCAAGGGTATCTTTTCGCCATCGACAATCCCTTTGTCACGGGCTCGGTCATTGATATTGAGGGTGGGGCGTTAATTAACTGACCCTCTCTGTTTAGAACCGCAGGAAATCGTCTGCGGGTAACGTAATACTCTGTTGAGGGACATCATGAAATATACGACGTGTTTTCGTCCAGCTATGGCGATGCTTATTCTTGCCGGTCTGTCCGGCACCGCATTTTCGGCGCAGCGGGAATGGCTTCAGCCGAAACAGCTTATTGTTAATAAGAGCTTGCCCCAGGCGCAATTAAGGGCGAATGAAGCCGTTGCCAGAGAATATGCAACGTTCTGGAATACGGGAGAAGAGCCCCTGGCGCGTGATGCGCTGGCGGTGAATTTCATCGATAAAACGCCCCCGGAAGGTCGTAAACAGGGGCCGGAAGGCGCTATTTTAGCTTCCCGGGCGTTTCGTGCCGCCGTGCCGGATTTACGCTGTGACGTTGAGCAGATGGTTATTTCAGGCGATCGCGTGGTTTCGCATTTGCATTTTTACGGCACATTCACCGGGACATTTGGCAAGCTGAAAGGAAAAGGGCAGAAAATAGATTTCATCGCTACGGATATTTATGAAGTCCGTGACGGTAAAATTGCGGCAAACTGGCATATTGAGGACAACCTGGCGCTGATGAAACAGCTGGGCGCGCTGTAAATTCATCACTCCGGGGCGGCCCGGAGTGATGCGAAAATCCTATAAGCCCAGATCGCTCAGCGAGGGGTGATCGTCCGGGCGTCTGCCCAGCGGCCAGTGGAACAGTCGCTCGGATTCTTTTATCGGCATATCGTTTACGCAGGCAAAGCGGCGCTTCATCAGCCCGTCCGGCTCAAACTCCCAGTTTTCATTGCCGTAGGAGCGGAACCAGTTGCCGGAATCATCATGCCATTCATAGGCATAGCGGACCGCGATGCGGTTATCCGTAAAGGCCCACAGCTCTTTAATCAGACGATAGTCCAGCTCTTTTTTCCATTTCCGCTCCAGAAACGCCCGGGCCTCATCACGGTTGGTGGCGAACTCCGCGCGATTGCGCCATTGGGTATCCAGCGTATAGGCCAGCGCGACTTTCGCCGGGTCGCGACTGTTCCAGCCATCTTCTGCCAGCCTGACTTTTTCGATGGCGCTTTCACGAGTGAAGGGCGGTAAAGGAGGACGTGTGTTCATTGCGATTACCTCAGCGTTATATTAGGTAGACAGATCTGTCTACTTGCGGTAATCTATGCCCGTAGAATAACGCTGTCAACATTCTTTTTGAGGCTACCCAAAAGTGAAAACTGAACCGGCAGGCAACGATACAAAAATCAGCGTCAGAGATAAGATATTACTCACGGCGCACGATCTGTTTTATTCCACAGGCTTCAGGGCGACGGGGGTGGATACGCTGATTAAAGAGGCGAAAGTGACGAAGGTAACGTTTTATCGCCATTTTCCGAGCAAAAGTTTACTTATTCTCGCCTATTTGAACTATCGGCATGAAATATGGATTAGCTGGTTTGAATCCACGCTGCGCCGACATCTCGATGAAGGCGAAATACCTGCCGATGCGATTTCTGCAACGCTCTGTGAATGGTTTATTTCGTCCGAGTTCCACGGCTGTGCGTTTATTAATGCCAGCGCCGAAGCCAAATCCGAAGAGATTGAAAGCGAAATAAAAGCGATATGCCGCGATCATAAAATCGAAACAAAGAATATTATTGCGTCGCTGACGAAGATGGGTGATAAGCGCGTCGTCGATGAAATCATGCTGCTTATTGACGGCGCAATTATTCATGCGCAAATGGGCATGGAGACGGATGAGGTCATCACGTCGCTGAAGAGGGCGCTGGCAGACCTAATCGGGGGCTAGCGAGGATCCCCCTTAGTCCTCCAGACGATGGCTGACTGGTGCATTCAGCATTTCCGAATAACAGTCAGCTGGAGTGCGCCGAGGATGAACAATCCTCGGCCTCAGCATGTGCCGCTATACAATGCTGTAAACCCCCGCTCCCCAGTACCCGGTATCTGGACGAATCTGTTCTTTCCAGCCTGATGCGATCAGTTCTTTTGCAATAAACCGGTTGATGACCCCGTGCCCCATGAGAAAGACGGGTCCGTCGGAGCCACTTGCCGCCGACATGAGGATCTCAGCCGCCTTAGCGGCACGTTTTTTTACGGCGCTTACGCGCTCTGACTCGCCAGACAGGCCGCAGAGCCAAAAAATGCGAAACAGCGCCGCCCAGTAAAATGGCGATAGCCGTAACCCCGGAATACGAAATACCGGCAGCTCTGCCTCCCGAAAAACCTCATCAATTAACCTTGGTTCACACCCCAGCGTTTTCAACGATGAAAGGGCACGCGGGAGAGGGCTGCTGAGAAACGTCAGCGCGCGGTACGCGAGGATTTGAGCCATCTCCGAAGGTCTGTCGCTGCCCGTTGAAGAGCGGTTATAGCTGTCGATCCATTCCGCCATTTCCCTGTACGACACCTTTCCCGCGCCCCTGAATTCGGGTTCGCCGTGGCGCATCAAAATAATTTCCATATGTCTTCATCGCTCACCATCGATTCACCAGAGGCAGACTAGCGCGTTCTCACACTGATTTTCACCCACCCGTTTTAGTGTGTCTGAACCTGGATCGTACGTAGCAGACTTATCAGTCTGTAAAATATGTTCATGCGCGCGTATTCTGTGGGAAAGCGCTAAGCATAACCATTTAGGGTCAAGGAAACGGAAATGAGAACACAGAAGCGATGCCTCGGCTGCGTGGCTATTGTGGTTGATGACTACGATCGCGCCATTGAATACTACACCGACAAGCTGGGGTTTACCCTCGTAGAGGATACGCCCCAACCGGGGAAACGCTGGGTAGTCGTCTCACCCAATCCGCAAAGCGACTGCAATATCCTGCTGGCTCGTGCTTCTAACGAGAGGCAGGAAGGTTTTATCGGTAATCAATGCGGTGGCCGAGTATTCCTGTTCCTTCAGACGGATGACTTTTGGCGCGATTACCATGCCATGAAGGCAAAAGGCGTTCATTTCTGCGAAGAACCTCGTGAGGAAGAGTACGGTACGGTAGTGGTGTTTGAAGATATTTACGGCAACCGCTGGGATCTTTATCAGAATGCGCAACCGTGAATACCACCGCAAACGATGTGTCATTCGCCTTTTGTCTTGCACGCTTCCCAGCAGAGCATACTCAGAATTATGGGGATGTCTCTTTAGGCCATGTGCTCTCGTCCCGCTGTGCCAGCGACAGCGCGCTGGCGCTGGCGGGATCGAACAGCGAGATGCTCTCAATTTGATTGAGTAAAATCACCTTGCGGAAAGACATGGCGCTGCGGGGTTCCGAGTCGAGCGTAATGTCATGCTCCGCATACCACCGGCTGTAATTATTCTCGATGCGCAGGTTCATGGTCTTCGCGTCCCGGTACCCGCTTAACATCGGGATCAGCACGATATTGGCCGTTTTTTCATATTCCAGCGTCGCGGTGTGGATCATGCCGACGTAAATCCGTCTCGATCGGAGCGTGACCTGCGCCAGTTCGCCTTGTTCCATACACTGGTACAGCAGTTGTTCAATCCCGCTCGCCTGCGCTAGCCGTTTGTAGAGCTTTTTCCGGCTCTCGCCGTCGAGCCTGGCGCTGCCTGCCCAGTTAGAGCGGTAGAGACAAAACAGGATGGCGAACGCCAGCATTACCACCACCGGCGCCTGAATGCCTAAAAAACTCCAGTTCATAAAGTCGATTTGCCAGTCGGTGTATTTCGGTGAGGCAAAGTGAAAAGCGTTGTTGGCGGCGGAAAGGGCAAGCAGCAGCAGCCAGAGCAGTCCCGTCGCAATCACCCCCTGCAGAACGAAAATACAGCCGTAAAGCGCAACGAGAAAATAGACGTCCCAGCCGAAGGAACGCTTAATTTTAAAGCGGGTCGACAGGTCGCGGCTGGTGTACCAGTACCCGCAGACCATCAGCACCATAAATATCGCCGTTCCCATATCAGGCCCTCTTCAGCGCGTTAACGTGACGCAGAAAGTCCTGCCGCACCTCGTTGCTCTTGTAGTTCACCGAGGCGTTCCCGTCCTGGTCGATGATGATGCGATCGCCATCTTCGACGGCTTCAATAATTTCCTGCTGGCTCATCACCTGCAATAAGGATTCCGGGCTGGAGAAAAGGGAGAGGAAGAAACGTTTCATGTCAGACATCCTTATGAATAAAAAGGATAAGCCTGGAAGATGACGGCTGAATTTGCCTTAAGGATAACCTGAAAGTGAACGCCGGGTGGCGGCTACGCCATACCCGGCCTACAAAACCGTCAAATGATTGAGTTATCAAGTTGTTGATATCTATAAGTAATAAAAAATAAATCCGCACAAACTTGGACAAATAACGTTAATTGTGTAAGTTTTAAGTATGCGATTACGCCACGTTGTTTACAGCCAGGATGTGACCCATGAGCACTTTGCCCTCTGTCGTGAGTCGGTTTGTTGAGTACTACGCCGCACTGGATAGCCAGC
Source organism: Enterobacter sp. 3U4 (assembly GCF_057224565.1). Taxonomy (NCBI): domain Bacteria; kingdom Pseudomonadati; phylum Pseudomonadota; class Gammaproteobacteria; order Enterobacterales; family Enterobacteriaceae; genus Enterobacter; species Enterobacter sp. 3U4. The sequence goes on along the minus strand of NZ_CP136665.1, from coordinate 1,741,369 downwards.
CGCCGTCCGCGCTGGCGGGGCTTTATCATTCGAATGCCACGCTTATCGATCCGTTTGGCCAGCATGACGGGCTTTTCGCGCTTCAGCGCTATTTCACACATCTGCTGGCCAACGTCGAGAACTGCCGTTTTTCTATCGATCCGCCGCTGTGCAGTGGGAACCGTTTTGTTGTCACCTGGGTGATGCACTGGTCGCATCCGCGCATTGCCGGAGGCGAACCGCTCGACCTGCCCGGATGTTCCGTGGTGGAGACGGACAACGATCTCATCACGCGCCAGCGCGACTACTACGATGCGGGAGAGATGATCTACGAACACCTTCCTCTGCTGGGTTGGGCGGTTCGCGGCGTGAAGCGGAGGGTCAAATCATGAAGACGGTGTTGATTACTGGCGCAAGCTCGGGGATTGGCGCCGGGCTGGCGAAATCTTTTTCCGCTGATGGCTACCATGTGATTGCCTGCGGGCGCGATCCGGCGCGTCTGGAAGCGCTGCATCAGAGCTGTCCCAATCTCACCGTGCGCCTGTTCGATATGACGGACAGGGACGCCTGTCGCCAGGCGCTGACCGGTAGCTACGCCGATCTGATTATTCTCTGCGCGGGCACCTGCGAATACCTCGACCTGGGCGTGGTGGATGCGGCGCTGGTGGAGCGGGTGATGGCAACCAATTTCCTCGGCCCGGTGAACTGCCTTGAGGCGCTGCAGCCGCAGCTGGTTCGAGGCAACCGCGTGGTGCTGGTGAGCTCGATGGCCCACTGGCTGCCTTTTCCCCGCGCGGAGGCCTACGGCGCATCCAAAGCGGCGCTGAGCTGGTTTGCCGACAGCCTGCGCCTGGACTGGGAACCAAAAGGGATTACCGTTACGGTTGTCTCTCCGGGCTTTGTTGATACGCCCCTGACGCAAAAAAACGATTTTGCCATGCCGGGCAGGGTGACCGTCGACGAGGCCGTCAAGGCGATCCGGATCGGGCTGGCGGCTGGGAAAATGCATATTGCGTTTCCGTCCGGGTTTGGCTTTATTTTGCGGCTGCTCTCCGGGCTGCCGGCGTTTCTTCAGCGCGCGCTGCTGCGCAGGATGGTGCGTTCATGAACATTGCGATTATCGGCAGCGGCATCGCCGGGCTGACCTGCGCCTGGCGCCTGGCCGGACACCATCAGGTGACCCTGTTTGAAGCGGGATCCACGCCGGGCGGCCATACCGCAACGGTTGACGTGACGACGCCACAGGGTACATACGCGATCGATACCGGTTTTATCGTCTACAACGATCGCACCTATCCGCGCCTTATGGGCCTGCTCAGCGAGCTGGGCATCAGCGGGCAAAAAACGCAGATGAGCTTTTCGGTGCACGACCCCGCGACGGGGTTTGAGTACAACGGCCACACGCTGACGTCGCTGTTTGCCCAGCGTCGAAACCTGGTGAATCCGGCATTCTGGCGGCTGCTGGGCGAGATCGTTCGCTTTAACCGCCTGGCGAAAGCGGCGCTGGACGGTGAGGTGGATCCGAACGCCACGCTGCAGACGTTTCTGGACCAGCACGGCTTCACGCCGTTTTTTGCGCGCCACTACATTCTGCCGATGGGGGCCGCCATCTGGTCCTCATCGCTGCAGGAGATGACGCGCTTCCCGCTGTCGCTTTTTTTGCGCTTCTTTCATCATCATGGCCTGCTGGATATCACCCAGCGCCCGCAGTGGTACGTGGTGCCGGGCGGCTCGCGGGAGTATATCCGCGCCATGCTGGATAAGCTGGGCGACCGTCTGTCGCTGCATCTCAATTCGCCGGTGCAGCGGGTGAGCCGCCACGAGCGCGGGGTCACCCTCCAGCTCGAAAACGGCAGCCATACCTTCGATCGGGTGATATTTGCCTGCCACTCCGCTCAGGCGCTGGCCATGCTTGACGACCCGACCACCGCAGAACGCGAGGTGCTGGGCGATATTGGCTGGCAGCGCAACGAGGTTGTGCTGCACAGCGACCCGCGCTGGCTGCCGGTGCGGCCGCGCGCGTGGGCGAGCTGGAACTACCGCCTGAGCGCTCATGCGCAGGCCAGCGCCTGCGTGACCTACAGCATGAACATTCTGCAGGGGCTGCCTGCGGGCAGTCCGCTTTTCTGCGTCACCCTGAACCCTGACGCGCCGGTAGATGAACGCTTCGTTCTGCAACGCTTCCTTTATGAACATCCGCTGTTTAACCCGCAAAGCTGGCGGGCGCAGGCGCGGCGCGGCGAGATCAACGGTCATAACCGGAGCTGGTACTGCGGGGCCTACTGGTACAACGGTTTTCATGAGGATGGCGTGCGCAGCGCGCTGGACGTGGTCAACGCGATAGCGGCCGGAGAGGGGAACTGAGATGAACAGCTGCCTCTACCACGGCGTATTACGCCACCGCCGCTTCCAGCCGAAAACCCACGAATTCAGCTACAGCGTCTTTATGGCCTGGCTGGATCTCGATGAACTGCCGCTGCTGCCGTCCGTCGGCGTGCGGCGCAATCGCTTTGCCGCCTCCTCGTTCCACGACGCGGACTATCCGCTCGGCACGCCGCTCAAAGAGAACGTGCTGAGCAGGCTGGAGAGCCTGACCGGAGAACGTCCAAACGGGCGGGTCATGCTACTGACGCAGCTGCGCTATTTCGGCTTTCATTTCAATCCGGTCAACTTTTACTACTGCTATGACGAGAAGGGGACGCTGCGCTGGGTGCTGGCGGAGGTTCGCAACACGCCGTGGAATGAACGTCATTACTATGCCGTCAACGGACAGGAGGCTCAGCCCACGGAAAAAGCGTTTCACGTTTCCCCCTTCAATCCGATGGACATGATCTACCACTGGCGCTTTAACGAGCCGGATAACACGCTGCATATGCACATTGAAAATCACCAGGAATCGAAGGTCTTTGACGCCACGCTGGCGCTGCGCCGGGAACCTTTGACGCGCCCGGCGCTTCGTGCGCTTTTGGTGCGCATCCCGCTCATGACCCTGAAAACCGTTTTTGCCATTTACTGGCAGGCGCTGCGCCTGTGGCTCAAGCGCGTGCCGCTGCATAACCACCCCGTCAGCAGGAGTGAACGCTCATGACCGATCCCGTCTTTGCGTTAGAACCCGATATCCCGCGCAACGTGCGCATTGCGCGCTGGCTGCTTTTTCGTCTATTAAGCGGTATCCGCGGCGGCTCTCTTACCCTGCGTGAAGGGGCGCAGACCTTTCATTTTGGTGAGTCATCCTCCGCGCTGCATGCCGACGTACAGATCCTTACGCCCGGCGTCTACTGGCGCGTCTTAACGGGCGGGAGCCTTGCCGCGGCAGAAGCCTGGATGGACGGCGAATGGGAAACCGCGCACCTTACGCCGCTTCTGGAACTTCTGGCGCTCAACGGCGAAGTGCTCGGCCGTCTGGAAAACGGGTTCCGCCTGTTCGGCAGACCGCTGGAGCGGCTACGCCACTGGACGCGGCGTAACTCGCGCGCGCAGGCGCGTGAAAATATTGCCGCCCATTACGATCTGGGCAACACCTTCTATTCCCATTTTCTGGACAAGGAGCTGCTCTATTCCAGCGCCTTGTTTACGGAGGACGAGCAGGATCTCACGGCGGCTCAGCAGGCTAAAATGGCGCGTCTGTGCGAACAGCTGGCGCTGAGTCCGGGCGATCATCTGCTGGAAATCGGTACCGGCTGGGGCGCGATGGCGGAATACGCGGCCCGTCATTATGGCTGTCGGGTAACCACCACCACGCTGTCGCAGGAGCAATACGTCTGGGCGACCGAGCGGATCGCCCGCGCCGGGCTGCAGGAGCGTGTCGAGGTGCTGCTCTGCGACTATCGCGACCTCACCGGGCAGTACGACAAGCTGGTCTCGATTGAGATGATCGAAGCCGTCGGGCAGCGCTATCTGCCCACGTTCTTCCGCACCTGCCAGGCGCGGCTGCGCCCGGGAGGACGCATGGCGATTCAGGCCATCACTATTCAGGACCAGCGCTATCGCGACTACAGCAAAAGCGTTGATTTTATCCAGCGCTACATCTTCCCCGGCGGCTTCCTGCCGAGCATTACCGCGATGAACGATCTGATGACGCGCCACACCGATTTCGTGGTGCGCAATCTGTTCGACATGGGGCCGGACTACGCCCGCACGCTGGCGCACTGGCGGCAGCGCTTTGTCCACGCCTGGCAGGAGATTGAAAAGCTCGGCTTCGATGAGCGTTTCCGCCGCATGTGGCTGTACTACTTTGGCTACTGCGAAGCCGGGTTTAACGCCCGCACCATCAGCGTGGTGCAGCTGACCGCCGAGCGCGTATGAAACGATATCTTCAGGTCTTTCTGCTGGCCGTCGCGTTCGATCTTTACTGGACGCTGGTGGTGCTCTTTCGCGAAAAGGGCCTGATTATCTGGCTCGCGCTGGCGATCCTGGCGTGCCTGCTCTTGCCGTCTGTATACCGTTTTTACGCCATCGGGCTGGCCGCGGCGGGCAGTTTGCTCGATACGCTCTGGGCGCTGACGGGACTGATAGCCTTCACGGGCGAGTCTCTGATGCCGCTATGGATGGTGGCATTGTGGCTGATGTTCGCCACCGTCTGGACGCAGCTGACGCGCACCACCACGTTGCCCGGCTGGCTGCTGACCCTGCTGGCCGCCGTGGGAGGCCCGGTGGCATACCTGATTGGCGAGCGGCTGGATGCCATCACATTTCTGGAGCCGACCTTTATCGTCGTCAGCTGGATGGCGCCGGGCTGGCTGGTGCTGATGCTGTTTTTCCACCTGCTGATGGGGAGACAAAAATGAGAGCTGTGATTTTGCTGCTTTGCCTGATCGCCATGCCCGCGGCACAGGCCGCCGACTGGCTGGCGTGGCGGAAGGTGGGCGATGCCACGCTCACCTGGGGACCGTTCACCGTCTATACCTCCCAGCTGCGCACTCCGGACGGGCGTTACGGTCGGGAGAATCAGGATCAGGCGCTGATAATTACCTATGCGCGCGACATCGATCGCGATGAACTGGTTGAGGCGACCCGCGACCAGTGGCAGGCGCAGGGGATCCTGGCGCAGGAACCGCAAAGTGAAGCCTGGCTGCGGATGCTCCGGACGCTGTGGCCGGATGTCCGACCGGGCTCGCAGCTGGCGTTTGTCCTTGATGACCAGCAGGGGCAGTTCTGGTACCGCGATCCGACCCTTCAGAAAACCTTTATTCCCCTGGGACCACGCCAGTCAGAAGCGTTCAGTACCCGCTTTCTGGCCATCTGGCTGGCTCCCCGTACGCAATATCCTGAGCTGCGTCAGCAGTTAATCGGAGGCCAAAAATGAAACGTTTCCTGATGATGGTGCTGGCATTGACGATGCTGCTGGCGGGCTGTAGCACGGAGGTGACCGAGTACCGCCAGCAGCAGCCGCGGCTTGATATCTTCCATTTCTTCCAGGGCAAAACCGAAGCGTGGGGGATGGTGCAGGATCGCAGCGGCAAGCAGATCCGACGTTTCCACGTTGAGATTGCCGGAGACGTTATCGGCGATACGCTGACGCTCAACGAACATTTTGTTTACGATGACGGTGAGAAGCAGCAGCGGGTCTGGCATATCCGGCGCCTGGGGAACGATCGCTACGAGGGCACTGCGGGGGATATCGAAGGGGTAGCGACGGGGCAGGCCGCAGGCAACGCGTTCAACTGGCATTACAGCATGAACGTGAAGGCCAACGGTAGCACCTGGCTACTGAACTTTGACGACTGGATGTACCTGCAGGATGAAACGCACCTGTTTAATAAAACCGAGATGAAAAAGCTGGGCGTAACCGTTGCCACGGTGACGTTGTTTTTCACCAAGGGATAAGGGATCCCCACTCAATTTGTAACCAGAAGCGATTCGGATTTTTTAAATGACATGATTATTTTGCAGCGATGACCTGGTCCGGCTGTAAATCGCTGAGGCGTTTCCTGCAGGCCGGGGCGAGGCGCAGGGATGCGCCGAGAGGGCGGGCTTTACAGGGATGTTACCTCCGCCCGTCCCCGATAAGCCGGAAGGAATAAGCCGAAGGGACCGCGAAGCGGCGATTTACCGCCGGGAGCCCGGGTCGCCAGGGTGGTGGCGATTGAGCCACCCTGGCACGTTCACAGGTCATGTCGTTACAGAGTAGCAAGGAACATAAAGTGAACGGAATGACCACTACAACCGTATGTTCCCCCTCACCCTAACCCTCTCCCCAAAGGGGCGAGGGAACTGTTTCGTGTCTACGCTGTGTCCGCAAGGTGTGATGTCATGCCCCGGCAGAACGGGTTTTACTACCCGAGTAAATAAAGACAAGCGCAATCCCCAGGCAGACTACCGCCCCCAGACGGCTGGGCGAAAAGGGAATGGCGGCATTACCCAACCAGCCAAAGTTGTCAATCAACATGCTCATGGCGAGCTGGCCAAAGATCACCGCCACCGTGGCGACGGCGGTGCCGATGCGCTGCACCGCCACGACCATAATCACAATATAAGGCACGCCAAACATTGCCCCGAGAAGCTGCCATTTCGGCACGTCCAGCAGCGTGACCGCCTGCTTAGGCTCAAAGAAGAAAATCAGCAGGGCGGTCACCAGCGCGCCGACGGAGAAGGTCAGAAACGCGCTTTTGAATACCCCCACGCTGCTGCCGAGCTGGCCGTTAATGGCGGCCTGAATGCTCAGCGTCGCGCCGCCGCAGACGGCCAGAAGAATCATAATCAGTGTCATACGTTACCCCTGCGCGACCAGAACCAATGCCGCAATAATGAACCCCAGTGCAATAATGCGCTTCGCGTTTATCTTCCTGTGCGGCGAACCCAGCAGACCGTAATGGTCAATGATCAGGCTTTTAAAGACCTGGCCGGCCAGAATGCCAATCATGGTCATGGCGATGCCGATGGCGGGTGTCGCCACGGTCAGGATGACCACGTACACCGGACCGAGCACGCCGCCGAGCAGCTGCCAGCCGGGCTGTGCGAAAAACGAGGGGCTGTTGCGCGGGCTGAAAAACAGCATCAGCAGAAACGTCAGCGCGGCGCCAACGCCAAAAATGCTGAACGTCGCCCATAAATCCCCGACCTTTCCCCCCAGCGGTCCCAGCAGTCCCGCTTCGACGGAGAGGCCCATCCCGCCGGCAATCACCAGTAAAATCAAAACAAACTGCATTTTCTTCCTCCGTTTTCAGGCGGAGAAGATTACGTGGGTTGTTCAATGAGAAAAATGCCATAATGCTGTAAACACCTTTGCGAGAAATGCATTAATGGTTGACGCCAGCAACATCAACATCCGCGCGCTGCTGATCTTTATCGACGTGTATGAAGTGCAGAACTTCTCCGTCGTGGCGCGGCGGCAGGGGATATCGGCCTCGCAGATATCGCGCGTGATCCACCAGCTTGAGGATGCGCTCGGGCAGCAGCTTTTCTATCGCAATACGCGGGCCGTCATTCCCACGGAAAGCGGTCATCTGTTTATTCGCTACGCCCGGTCAATGGCGGAAAACCTGGAAGAGGCGCGACGGGAGCTGGACGCGCGTGCGGTGGAGCCTTCCGGCGCGATCCGCATTAACGGACCGGTGTTTTTCGGCCAGAAGCACATAGCCCCAGGTCTTCCCGGCCTGTCGGAACGCTATCCCCGCCTGAACGTAGAGCTGATGCTGACCGATGATTTTATTGACCCCCACCGTGATGCGGCGGACCTTATCTTCCGCATTGGCGTACTGACGGACTCCTCGTTTCGGGCGCGCGTGTTCGGGCAGCAGGTGTATCATCTGGCCGCGTCGCCACACTACGTGCGTAAACACGGTGCACCTGAAGGACCGGACGATCTGAACCGTCATCACTGTCTTGTCTATCGCGGATCGTCAGGGCCAAACCGCTGGCTCTTTCGCAGGAAGGGCGAGGCGTGGATACACTATCCCGTGACGCCATTGATGGCCTCCAATAATGCGGAGGCGTTACTGGCCGCGGCGCTGGGCGGGATGGGGATTGTGCTGTTCCCGGACTGGCTGGTGAGCGAGCCGCTTCAGCGCGGCGAGCTGATTTCGCTCCTGCCCGCGCTGGAGTGTGCCATCAATACGGAACAGCAGGCGATCGCGGCGATCTACCCTGATGCCCGACATCCTCCCCTGAACGTCAGGGCGGTGATTGATTATTACGTCGAGCGTTTTGGTACGCCGCCGTACTGGCAAACCGGGCGCGACTGACCGCCGGGATTGCGTGACAGGTCCGGCATCCAGTAGTGTTAAGGGATATCAACAGAGGATGATTCGGCCATGCACCTTGATTTTCGCCAACTTCGCAACTTTGTCGCGCTGGTTGAATACGGCAGTTTTAACCGGGCGGCGGAGGCGGTTTGCCTTTCGCAGTCCGCATTTAGCCGAAGCATTCAGGCGCTGGAGCAGAGCGTAGGGCATCCTTTATTCGATCGCCAGAGCAAGCTTCCCACTCTCACGCTGCACGGACAAACGCTGCTTCCTTATGCCCGCCGCTTTCAGGCCCTGAACGTTGAGCTCAGCAGCCAGATGCGCGAGGCGGAGGAGGCGCTCACCGGGGAGGTGATGTTCGGCTGCGGCCCGGCACCGTCGGCGCGGCTGATCCCCGCCGCGGTGGGGGCATTCCACCGCAGCATGCCCCAGGCGAAGGTAAGGTTTCAGGTTGATAACTGGTTTGCCCTCCATCAGGCGCTGACCTCTCGCCACTATCCGTTCGTCGTCGCCGACAGCTGGCAGGCCGAACTCGATCCCCAGCTTCGCGTTCAGCCGCTGAGCCCGCAGCGCTGCTTCTTTATCTGCCACGTCGATCACCCGCTGGCGAACGAGGGGCCCGTTTCCGTCCAGACCATGCTCCGCTATCCGTTTGCTGCACCCTATTTGCCGCCCGGCGTGCGCAAAGTGCTGGCAACCCTGAGCGAGCAGCAGGATTTTTCGCCGGCAATCCAGTGTGACCACATTTATGCACTGCTTTCTACGCTGGCCCATACGCACGCCGTCAGCTTCGCCAGCGAGGACGGATTTGCGCTGTGCCAGCAGAGCCATAGCCTGGTAAAGCTGGAGCTCAGCGATCTGCCGGAAGAGTGGCGCCTGATGCAGACCCGGTTTGGGATTATCTCTCCGGTTCATGCGACTCAGACGCCGCTGGTCGAGAAGATGATCGAGATTATTCTCCACGTTGACCGCCAGCACGCTCTTCAGCTGCTGGAGCAGGAGGAGGTTTAGCGCGGCTGACCTTCGGCATCGTACTGCGGCCAGCGGGTTTCCAGCTTCAGTGTGGTGATCGCCTGTTCGACGAATTTTCCCTCGGCCCACTGTCGGGCATCAAAGGCGCTGCGGATCAGGCGAGACGCCTGTGCCTGTTCAACACTCTGGCTGAAACTGTCCGTCAGGAACGGGTCGATGCGCGGTGAGGTGGTAAAGTTAAGGTCATCGGGGCGGAGTTCTTCCAGGAAGAGCGCCTGGGGGATCTGGCTTTGCTGCGCCATTTCAGCGGACCAGGCGTTGCGGCTGGACGGCTCGCTTATCTCAGCAGCATTTTTCACCAGAACGTCGACGATCTGTTGGGTAGCCTGCGGCCACGCGTCGATAAAGTGTTGCGTACCGAGCAGCGCAGCCTGCGTCGTATTCTGGCGGCCAGAGTCGCCGCTTCTGGCCACCACGTCTATTTTCTCGCCGCGTAAGGCAAGAAGCGATACGCCGCCCCAGACGGCATCCACGCGGCCAGCGGCCAGCGCCGCCTTACCGGCATTCCAGTCGAGATTAATCACCTGCAGGCTGCGTTCCGTAAGCCCCGCCGTGCGCAAGGCGCGGTCAAACGCCAGCTGATCCGCCGTGCCGCGATAGACCGCGACCCGTTTCCCTTTCAGGTCTGCCAGAGAGCGAATGCCCGAAGCTCGGGTAACCGCCAGGTAGGATTCGGACCCGCGGCTGCCGAGCAGCAGGCGCGTCGGAAGACCGTTTGCCTTTCCGATAATAGCCGCAAGATCGCCAAGCCAGGCAAAATCAAGCTGCTGGTTAGCCAGCGCCTCATTCACCGCCGGTCCCGCGCCCTTGAAAAACTGCCATTCAACGCTAACGCCCTGGGGTTTAAACACGTCCTCCAGCTGATGGCGGATATACGCCATGCCGAGCGGGCCTCCGATAAAGGGTTTGCTGCCTGCGCTCTGGTCCGGTACGCCGATACGTATGGTGCGCAGCGGGTCGGCGCTGGCATTCGCCGTCAGCATCATCACGGCTGCCAGCGCCAGCAGGGTGCGGTTGATAAAAGCTTTCATCATAACGAGTGACTCCTGTTGTTTTTTTTCACCCTAAAGATCTCGTCGCCCGGCTGTTAAATGCTTTTAGTAGAAAAGAACAGGTGAAAAAAAGCTAAATCAGCGTCCGTGCACCCGGCAGGTTCACATGCATTTGTTGCATCGGGATTATTCGCGTAACGCAATGACGACGGGCCGTAAGAGGGGATTTGATAGCGGCATGGCTCGTTAATCAGTGAACCGCTATGTCGCAAATGATTTTAAAAACCGCACCTTCCGGCAGGCCGAGGATCCAGCTTAACGGCTGGCCGTGGCTCATGCCGGCGTTACTTCTGCTGCTGTGGTACGTCGCCGCGTATGCGCGGTGGATGCCTGAACAAATTCTGCCCGCCCCCGGCGCGGTGGCCGACACGGCGCTATCGCTTCTGCGCGCCGATCTGCTGGGGCAGTGGGCCTTCAGCCTGCAGCATCTGGCGCTCGGCCTGCTGCTGGGGGCGATCATCGGTACCGTGCTGGGCGCGCTGTTTGGTCTGGTGCCAGGGGCGGCCCGCCGCGTGGAGCCGCTCTTTTACGCGCTGGCGCAGATCCCGACGCTGGGCTGGATCCCTCTGTTTATGGTGCTCTTCGGGATTGATAACGGCCTGAAGCTGGCGGTCATCATCAAAAGCACGATTGTGCCACTGACCCTCAACACGCAGCAGGCGGTAGCGAGCGTGCCAGAGGCGCTGAGCGAGGCGGGAAAAGTCATGCACTTTTCCCGCTGGCAGCGCCTGCGCTGGCTGGTGATCCCGGCAAGCCTGCCGGGCTGGTTTACCGGCCTCAGGCTGGCGCTTTCGCAGGCATGGGTATCGCTGATTGTGGTTGAACTGCTGGCTTCCTCGGAGGGCATTGGCTACCTGATGGTCTGGGGACGTCAGCTGTTCCAGCTGGATATTGTCTTTGTGACCATTATCGCCGTCGGCATTAGCGGCATGGTAATGGATTGGGCGGCCAGCCGTGTCGGTTCGCGACTGGTGTTCTGGCCCCAGGCTGCCGTCGGGCGGCTGGCCTGGAAGCCGCAGGCCAGCTGGCAGGCGCTTCAACTGCCTGCCGCGCTGCTGGTGCTCTGGCAGGCCGCCAGCCAGCGGGGCTGGATTGATGCCGCGCTGTTTTCATCCCCGCAGGCGGTTGTCGCGCGCTTTGTGCAGGGCGCGACGAGCGGTGAGCTGGCATCAGCCATGCTGGCGAGCCTGGAGCGCACCCTTGTTGGCGGTGCCGTGGGGATAGCCGCGGGATTTTTATGCGGCCTGCTGCTGGCCCTGCGCCCGCGCGCCGGCGAGATCGTCACCCCGACGCTAAACGTCCTGCGCCATATTGCCCTGTTCGCCTGGCTGCCGCTTCTGACCGCTTGGGTCGGTAATGATAACGGCGGAAAAATGGTGTTTATTGCCCTGGCTTCATTTTTCCCGATGTTCTTCAACACCCTGCAGGCCGTTCTGCAGCGCAATCCGCATCTGGACGAGGTGGCCCGGGTGCTGCGCTTAAGCGGGCTGACGCGTCTGCGCACGTTGATCCTTCCCGGCGCAGCGCCCGGTATCTTTGCCGGTCTACGGCTGGCGCTGATTTACGCCTGGCTTGGCAATATTGGTGCGGAATATTTCATGTCCTCCGGGACCGGGATTGGCAGCCTGATGATTAATGCCCAGCAGCTGCTGGACATGCCCACCATCCTCTGCGGCATGGTGCTCGTCGGTATTACCGGCGCAGCGCTGGATAAAGCCGGACGTTTACTGGAAATCCGCGTCACCCGCTGGCGCATACAGGAGCCATCATGAGCAACACGCCTTTGGTCTCGTTTCAGCAGGTGCGCAAATCCTGGCAGCAGGTAACCGCCGTGCTGAACTTTAGTCTTGATATCGCCGCCGGCGAGCTGGTAGCGCTGGTGGGAAGCAGCGGCTGCGGAAAGTCGACTCTGCTGCGGATGCTGGTTGGCCTTGAAGCCACGACTCAAGGTGAAATCCGCGTTAACGGCGAGCGGGTGTGCGGCGTGGGCAAGGCGCGCGGCATGGTCTTTCAGGAGCCTCGCCTGTTCCCCTGGCTGCGCGTCATTGACAACGTCATGCTGGGTCTGGCGGATGAAAAACTCAGCCGGGCAGCCAGGCGCCAGCGCGCAGAGGAGATGCTGGCGCGCGTGCAGCTTGCCGAATTTGCCAACGCACTCCCCGCGCAGCTCTCCGGCGGCATGGCCCAGCGCGTGGCCATTGCGCGAGGCCTGGTGGCGCGCCCGCAGATACTGATGCTGGACGAGCCTTTTGGCGCGCTGGATGCGCTGACGCGCCACACCCTGCAACAGGAGCTGCTGCACCTCCACCAGAGTGAAGGCACCACCACGCTGCTGGTCACTCACGACGTTGAGGAGGCGGTAGCGCTGGCGGACAGGATCGTGGTGCTTTCCCCGCGTCCCGGACGCATACGCGACGTGATTAGCCTGGCGCTGCCTCATCCTCGCCAGCGTGACGATGTCGCCTTCACGGCTGCCTGTCGCCAGATACGAAACCTGATTACCTCATCCTGACTATTCAATTTCAATTAAGGAGTAATAACATGGGACATCCTTCCGTCTTCCCCACCGGCGCAACGCTGTACGATCCGGCACGTGCCTGGAGCGGCTATACGCTTTTTCAGGCCACTGAACACGGTGCCGTACTGGTGGACATGAACGGCACGGTAGTGCGGGAATGGCCGGAGCTGCACGGTTTTCCGAACAAGATCTTGCCCGGTGGGGCTATCCTCGGGCACAGCGGCGAACGCGACCCGCGCTACGGAATGCAGGACATGCTTGACCTGATTCAGGTGGACTGGGAGGGGAATGTCACCTGGAAATTTGACCGCTACGAAAAGATCGCCGATCCGGGCCATGAGCCGCGCTGGATGGCGAGGGCGCATCATGACTATCAGCGCGCGGGCAATCCGGTTGGCTATTATGCGCCGGGGCTGGAGCCGCAGGTCGACGGGGGCAATACGCTGATCCTCGCCCATACCAATCTGGTCAACGAGGCAATTTCAGACAAGGTCCTGCTGGATGACGCCATCATCGAAGTCGACTGGGAGGGGAACGTGGTGTGGGAGTGGCGCTGCAGCGACCATTTTCAAGAACTAGGCTTCGACGACGCGGCGAAAACCGCGCTTTACAATAACCCGAACATGCGCGCCAGCGGCGGCGGAATGGGCGACTGGATGCATATCAACTCGATGTCGGCGCTCGGGCCGAACCGATGGTATGACGCAGGAGATGAACGCTTCCATCCCGACAACATTATCTGGGATGCGCGCGAATCCAACATCATCGCCATTATTGATAAGCGTAGCGGACGCATCGTCTGGCAGCTTGGGCCCGATTACAGCAAGCCGGAGCTTAAACACATCGGCTGGATTATCGGCCAGCATCACGCCCATATGATCCCCCACGGCCTGCCCGGGGCGGGTAATATCCTGATCTTTGACAACGGCGGCTGGGCCGGATACGGCGCGCCAAACCCGGCCTCGGCGGACGGCGTGAAAAACGCCTGGCGAGATTATTCGCGGATCCTGGAAATCAACCCGGTCACGCTGGACATCGAGTGGCGCTACTCGCCGTACGAGGCAAACTTGCCCCAACCGACCGATTCCTACCGATTCTACAGCCCTTACATCAGCAATATGCAGCGCCTGGAGAACGGCAATACCTTGATTAACGAAGGATCAAACGGACGGATCTTCGAGGTGACGCGCGATCATGAAATCGTCTGGGAGTATATCTCTCCCTGGTGGGGAAAAACGCTGAATAACAATATGGTGTACCGCGCCTACCGCATTCCCTACGCCTGGATCCCGCAGCTGAGCTCGCCACAGGAGACGCCGATTGAGCCGGTGGACGTGCGAACGCTGCGGCAGCCGGGTGCGGCGGCGGGCCCGGCGCAAAGCGTGGTTCGGGTTGCCGGGGTGCAGCCCTACAGTAAAGGTGCCGATGCGCTGTGCGTCGCGACGGATAACGATACGCTTCTCCGCAGTCCGAAACTGTTCCGCGTGGCGGAGAGCCGGTTCAGGCCGATTCAGAATGAAAGCGAGCTGGAACAGAAGGGGACGGTGCTGCTGTTTGTTGGCGCAGAACGCTGCGTATATTGCCGAAAACTCTGGCATATCCTGGCTCAGGAGGCGGTCATCCCGCTGACCGACCGGCTTGATACGCGCTATCTTGATGCCGACCTGAACCCGGCGCTGGCCGCCCGCCTTGGCGTGCGCGGCCTGCCTGCGCTGCTGGCGCTCAGGGGAGGGAATGAGATATCGCGGACACCAGCACATCTGACTTCAGAAAGCGTGCACGGCTGGTTGAGAGATCTTTCTGCATGACGGCTCTCCGGGCGAGGCCGTTAACGCCTCACCCGGAAACCGGATGACTATTTCGCCAGGATTTCCTGTCTGACGATCTCCGCGCCCGCGCTTAAGGCTTTCAGCTTACCGTTAGCAACCTCACGTGAAAGCGGGGCCATGCCGCAGTTGGTTGACGGATACAGCTTGTCGGCATCGACAAACTGCAGCGCTTTTCGCAGCGTATCGGCCACTTCCTCCGGCGTTTCAACCGTGTTGGTTGCCACGTCAATCGCGCCGACCATCACTTTCTTGCCGCGGATCAGCTCCAGCAGATCCATCGGCACGCGTGAGTTATGGCACTCCAGGGAGATGATGTCGATGTTAGACGTCTGCAGCTTAGGGAAGGCCTCTTCGTACTGGCGCCACTCGGATCCGAGCGTCTTTTTCCAGTCGGTATTGGCCTTGATGCCGTAGCCGTAGCAGATGTGGACCGCGGTCTCGCACTTCAGCCCTTCAATGGCGCGCTCCAGCGCGGCGATCCCCCAGTCGTTCACCTCGTCAAAAAAGACGTTAAACGCCGGTTCGTCGAACTGGATAATATCCACGCCTGCGGCCTCTAGCTCTCGCGCTTCCTGATTGAGGATTTTGGCGAATTCCCATGCCAGCTTTTCGCGGCTTTTATAGTGCGCGTCGTAAAGGGTGTCGATCATGGTCATCGGCCCGGGCAGGGCCCATTTGATTGGCTTATCCGTGAGCTGGCGCAGGTACTTTGCATCGTCCACGAATACCGGCTTCTGACGCGCGACGGCCGAAACCACGGTCGGCACGCTGGCGTCGTAGCGGTTACGAATGCGCACCGTCTGGCGATTTTCAAAATCGACGCCGCTCAGGTGTTCAATAAAGGTGGTAACGAAGTGCTGACGGGTCTGTTCTCCGTCGCTGACGATATCGATACCCGCGCGGATCTGCTCATCCAGAGACAGGCGCAGCGCATCCTGCTTGCCCGCCAGCAGTTCATGATCCTGCAATTTCCAGGGTGACCACAGCGTTTCAGGTTGCGCAAGCCAGGTCGGCTTTGGCAGGCTGCCAGCCGTAGAAGTCGGGAGCAATGTTTTCATAATAAAAGACCTTTTTTGATGAATTAAAGCGTGTAGTTATCAGACCACTGCTCAAGAATGTGTTGGTAAGGCTTAATGAAATACGCTTCGGTAAAGCGACCCTGTTCAATCGCCAGACGGCTACGCTCTTCCCGGTCATAGACAATTTTGGTTAAGGAGTGATCCTGCTGGTTTAGATCCGGTCGGTAGCACAGTCCCGCCGCCGAGTTGGCGTTATAAATTTCCGGGCGATAGATCTTCTGGAACGTCTCCATCGTGCTGATGGTGGCAATCAGTTCCAGATCGGTGTAATCACTCAGCAAATCACCGGTAAAGAAGAACGCGAAAGGCGCCACGCTGTTTTCCGGCATGAAATAGCGAACCTGCAGGCCCATCTTCGCGAAGTACTGCTCCGTGAGCGACTCGCCATCCGGCTGATACTCAATGCCCAGTACGGGGTGCTGGTTACCGGTGCGGCGGTAGGTGTCTTTGCTGGAGACGCTCAGGCAAATCACCGGACCCTTGCTGAAGTTCTCTTTGTATTCCGGCGAATTCACAAAGTGGCGGAAAATATTGCCGTGCAATTCGCCAAACTTTTCCGGAATGCTGAAGTGCTGCTGATTCTTGTTGTGCTCCAGCAGCAGGACGCTGAAATCATAATCCCGCACGTAAGACGAGAAGTTATTACCTACGATGCCGGGGATTCGCTGGTTGTTTTTCTTGTCGACAATAGTGGTTTGCAAAATCTCGATGGCCGGGAACGGCTTTTCCGCGCCAATATTCAGGTCGACAGAAATAATTTCAAGCTCGACCGCGTAGCGATCGGCGTTTGGGTTATCCCAGCGCGCCAGGGCATTAAAGCGGTTATTGATCATCACCAGCGTATTGCGCAGGTTTTCCTGACGTTTTTCGCCTCGCGCCAGGTTGGCAAAGTTGGTAGTCGTACGCGTATTTTCTGACGGGTTGTAATTCTCATCGAAGCAACTGCGCTTAAGGGTATATGTGAAAGCTTTGCTCATTGTGGTTATGCATCCTAAGTTCATGTTGCTAAGAAGTTACTAATGCATAATTTATGCCTGAGCCCGCGCCGCAGGGGAAGTGACTTAATTTCAATGCAACATGAGGGAAGTTCATGAACAGGATTACGCAAAGGCTGGCATAGTTAGAATAAGGGGCATCGTGCCCCTTAGCGTTATGCTGTAGGACGTTCGTTCCAGGCGTCACTGTGCATGATGTTGCCGTCGACAATGCGCCAGGTGATTTTTTCGTACTGCAGACTTACGCTTTCCACATGGTTTATTTTATCGTTAGAAGCGATCTTCACGTTCGGCACGCTGCAGTTAACACCAGTAACCTTTACGTTCTCCATCAACACGGTGTAATAACAGACTTCCTGTCCGGCATCATTAATATGATAGAACTTGATTTCAGCGCTTTTAAGCGCCTGACCGGTAGATGCTGCTTTATAGAGATAGGGCGTGGAACTATCAACCTCCTTTTCAATCCGCATGGATGAGTGTTGTCGCGTGCCGGTGATCTTGCCGTTAGCGCTGTCTACCGGTAGGTTAAGGCCATGACTCAGCCCTATGATCTCAATGCTACCTTCACGGTCCTGAACATCAACGGAACCTTTAATATCTGCTCCACCATCGTCTTTTAACCACATGTAGGGAGGAATTGGCATTCTTTATTTCCTTGTTTTATTGAGTAACAGTGTTGTTAAGCGATAAATAATAGTGGCGAGGGTCAGTGCAATTAAAATATCGATATTGGTATATGTGTCATATATTGTTTCAGCATTCACGTCTCCATAAATAAAATTACATATAGATGAGGCCACGTCATGATCAAGATAGCGTTCAGCGGGACCCAATATGCGGCCTACTATAATGCTGATGCATAGAAACCAGACTGTTTTGAATAGCCTGATGCCCCATTTACGGACAAGTGTTGGTGTAGCCACTTTCAATCACCTCAACCCAGCCGCGTGCCTTCAGTGAACGCATACAGGGAACCTGAATAAGTTCCGTACTCATCAGAGCATTGCGAATCAATGCGTAATCAGAATCATGGGCAATCGTGATACATCCCTCAGATAGCGTACCCGGATGCAGCCGAAACAAACCCCGATAGACGTTATCAATCCAGGTGCCATCATCGATTCCCCAGTCATCCTTGTATAAAGCAAACCACTCATCGCGGCCAAATTCCGCCCCGGATCTAACCTTGTTCCACCGATCCTGAACCTTCGCTTTTAACCCTGAAAAGAAACCTCCAGTCCCTCTGTCAACAATCCAGTATTTCCCTGGGGGAATTGGGCTTGAGCCTTTAACAGCACCACATAATCCATTGTTTCTGTAAATTCCCTGCCCGGAATGCGCCATAAACACGCCAACGCCGTGCAGGTTAAAAGGCGCATAGTCAGCACCGTTAAGCAGCATTGTTCCTTTTAAGGCCATATTTTCTCCTTAGTCTTTTAATAAGAGAAAGGCAGCCTACGCCTGATGTGGGTACAGATATTCAACTCACATCATATTTCTGCGCTGCTAATTTTTTTAAGAAAATGACCTGACAATTTTTAATCACTCTTGCGGCTGAAGCGTTAGTAAGCGCTGAATAAATAATAAATAAGGCTCAGGCAACAAAACGCCATGCCTACTTCTCTGGCACACGCTCCGCAATTCCCGCTATAATCCCCAAAATTTCCAACCGGTTTAGAAACAATCATGACAAAACTCACCTTACAAGAGCAGATGCTGAAAGCGGGCCTGGTCAGCAGCAAGAAAGCGGCGAAAGTGCAGCGTACGGCAAAGAAATCACGCGTTCAGGCGCGTGAGGCTCGGGAAGCGGTAGAAGAAAACAAGAAGGCGCAGATCGAGCGTGACAAGCTGCTGAGCGAGCAGCAGAAGCAGGCCGTGCTGGCGAAAGAGTTTAAGGCGCAGGTGAAGCAGCTGATTGAGATGAACCGCATCACCGTGGCGAAAGGTAACATCACCTTTAACTTCACCGACGGTAATCTGATCAAAAAAATCGAAGTCGACAAGCAAACCCAGGCTCAGCTTATCAATGGCCGTCTGGCGATTGCCCGTCTGGTGATTAACGCCAGCGGCGACTGCGAATACGCGATTATCCCGGCTGTAGTGGCCGACAAAATTGCCCAGCGCGATGCCGACAGCATCGTATTGAACAGCGCGCTCAGCCAGGAAGAGCAGGACGAAGACGATCCGTACGCAGACTTCAAAATTCCTGACGATCTGATGTGGTAAACCGCGTTCAGAACGGGGCGGCGTGACGGGCGTTAACCGGCTCGCCGCTCGCGGGATGAATAAAATTCAACTCGCTGGCATGCAGCATCAGGCGGGGCGTTCCCTCAGCCCCCGGCGCTTCAAGACCACCATACAGATCGCAGCCCAGAATCGGGTGCCCCAGCTGCCGGCAGTGAATGCGCAGCTGGTGGGTTCGTCCGGTCTCCGGAGTCAGTTCCACCCGCGTTAACGGCAGTCCCGTCACCTGATAAAACCGTTCCACCACCCGATAGCGGGAGCGGGCGGGTTTCCCGTTGATGGCGCAGATCGACATCAGCGGGAACAGCGCCGGGTCTTTGGCAATCGGCGCATCGATTACACCTTCGTCATTTTCCACATGTCCGCAAAGCAGGGCGCTGTAGACTTTCTCCACGCTGCGCTGGCTGAACTGCTGGCACAGCGCCGCGTTGATGGCCTTATTGCGCGCAACCACCATCAGCCCGGACGTACCGAAGTCCAGGCGGTGTACCAGCGTGCAGCCGGGGAACGTCTGGACCAAACGATAGTGGACGGAATCAAGGTTTTGCGGATTTTTGCCCGAGAGGCTCAGCAGGCCGGAAGGCTTATCGATCAGCAGCAGATGTTCATCCTGCCAGAGGATCTCAATGTCGTCGTGACACGGTGGGGCAATAAAAGAATCAATAATCGCAGACATCAGGCCGCCCGGCTGGAGAGTGGGAGCGGATGATAACGAAATGCGGGGGAAAAGAAAAACCCTCCCACCGGGCGGTGAGAGGGTGAAGTCTTACGCTGCAACCAGGCTGTCGATTGCGGCTTTCGCGTCGGTCTGCGCTTTAGTTGCCACTTCAGGACCGTAAGCGATACCTTCCGCGAACACGAAGTTCACGTCAGTGATGCCGATGAAGCCCAGGAACAGGCTCAGGTACGGCGCAACCAGGTCGGTTGGGGTGTCTTTATGGATACCGCCACGGCTGGTCAGGACGATCGCACGTTTACCTTTCACCAGACCTTCCGGGCCGTTCTCGGTGTAACGGAAGGTTACGCCAGCGCGCGCCACCAGGTCGAAGTAGTTCTTCAGCTGGGTTGGGATGTTGAAGTTGTACATTGGGGCGTTGATGACGATTACGTCATGCGCCTGCAGCTCGGCAATCAGCTCGTCGGACAGGGCCAGGGCTTCCTGCTGACGTGGGCTCAGCGGTGCGTCGCTTGGGCGCAGCGCGCCAACCAGTTCGCCATCCAGCACGGGAATTGGGTTTGCAGCCAGGTCACGCACGGTGATTTCGTCAGCAGAATGCTGTTCACGCCACTGTTCAACGAAGTAATCAGACAGCTGACCAGACTGAGAGTACCCTGCCAGAATGCTGGATTTCAAAACTAATACTTTGCTCATGGGTGATTCCTGTTGTTGCATTTGATTGAAGGGGGTTGCCCCGTTGCTTGTTGACACTCTATTCACAATCCTGCCACAGAGATAGCGCAATATATCGAAGCCTATGTTCGAATTTTTTGAATAAGGCGCGAAAGACGTCAATGTGGTACTCTATAGCAATCATTAAAAAGAGAGTTTATCAGGGCGTGTACTGCCCTTTAACGCTATGACAGAACAACAAAAATTAACCTTCCCGATGCTCCTGCAACAGCTTGATTCCCTGACGCTGCGCGACAAACAGCGCTTCGCCCGCCGTCTGCACGGCGTCAAGAAGGTTAAAAATCCTGATGCACAACAGGCCATTTACCAGGAGATGGCGAAAGAGATTGAACAGGCGGCAGGGAAAGTTGTGCTGCGCGAAGCCGCACGTCCGGCGATTACCTACCCGGAAAACCTCCCCGTTAGCCAGAAAAAACAGGACATCCTTGAGGCCGTCCGCGACCACCAGGTGGTGATTGTCGCGGGGGAAACCGGCTCGGGGAAAACCACCCAGCTGCCGAAAATCTGCATGGAGCTTGGGCGCGGCCTGAAAGGGCTGATTGGCCACACCCAGCCGCGCCGTCTGGCGGCGCGCACCGTGGCGAACCGTATTGCCGAAGAGCTGCAGACGGAGCCGGGCGGCTGCATCGGTTACAAGGTGCGATTCAGCGACCACGTTAGCGATAACACCATGGTCAAGCTGATGACCGACGGTATTCTGCTGGCGGAAATCCAGCAGGATCGCCTGCTGATGCAGTACGACACCATCATCATTGACGAAGCGCACGAGCGCAGCCTGAACATCGACTTCCTGCTCGGCTACCTGAAAGAGCTGCTGCCGCGTCGCCCGGATCTGAAAGTTATCATCACCTCCGCGACCATCGACCCGGAGCGCTTCTCAAAGCACTTCAACAATGCGCCGATTATCGAGGTGTCAGGCCGCACGTATCCCGTGGAAGTGCGCTATCGCCCGATTGTTGAGGAAGCGGATGATACCGAGCGCGACCAGCTGCAGGCCATTTTTGATGCCGTTGACGAGCTGGGCAACGAAAGCGCGGGCGACATTCTGATCTTTATGAGCGGCGAGCGCGAAATCCGCGATACCGCCGATGCGCTCAGCAAGCGCGACCTGCGCCACACGGAGATCCTCCCGCTTTACGCGCGCCTGTCGAACAGCGAGCAGAACCGCGTATTCCAGCCGCACGGCGGACGCCGCATCGTTCTGGCGACCAACGTGGCGGAAACCTCGCTGACCGTGCCGGGCATTAAATACGTTATCGACCCGGGCACGGCGCGCATCAGCCGCTACAGCTACCGCACCAAGGTTCAGCGTCTGCCGATTGAGCCGGTCTCCCAGGCGTCCGCTAACCAGCGTAAGGGCCGCTGCGGCCGAGTGTCGGAAGGGATCTGTATTCGCCTCTATTCCGAAGATGATTTCCTGTCGCGCCCGGAATTTACCGACCCGGAAATTCTGCGTACCAACCTGGCGTCCGTTATCCTGCAGATGACCGCCCTGGGGCTGGGCGACATCGCGGCGTTTCCGTTCGTCGAAGCGCCGGATAAACGCAACATCCAGGACGGCGTGCGTCTGCTGGAAGAGCTCGGGGCGATCACCACCGACGAGCAGGCGACGGTCTACAAGCTGACGCCGCTGGGCCGCCAGCTCAGCCAGCTGCCGGTCGACCCGCGTCTGGCACGCATGGTGCTGGAAGCGCAAAAGCACGGCTGCGTGCGCGAGGCGATGATCATTACCTCGGCGCTCTCCATTCAGGATCCGCGCGAGCGTCCGATGGACAAACAGCAGGCGTCAGACGAAAAGCACCGCCGCTTCCACGACAAAGAGTCCGATTTCCTCGCCTTTGTGAACCTGTGGAACTACCTCGGCGAGCAGCAGAAGGCGCTCTCCTCGAATCAGTTCCGCCGCCAGTGCCGCGTGGATTTCCTCAACTACCTGCGCGTGCGCGAGTGGCAGGATATCTACACCCAGCTTCGCCAGGTGGTGAAAGAGCTGGGCATTCCGGTCAACAGCGAACCGGCGGAGTACCGCGAAATCCATATCGCGCTGCTGACCGGCCTGCTGTCCCACATCGGCATGAAGGACGCGGAGAAGCAGGAATATACCGGCGCACGTAATGCGCGTTTCTCTATCTTCCCCGGTTCCGGCCTGTTCAAGAAGCCGCCAAAGTGGACCATGGTTGCCGAGCTGGTGGAAACCAGCCGCCTGTGGGGACGCATTGCCGCGCGTATCGATCCGGAATGGGTGGAGCCGGTGGCGCAGCATCTGCTTAAGCGCTCGTACAGTGAACCGCACTGGGAGCGCGCGCAGGGCGCGGTGATGGCGACCGAAAAAGTGACCGTTTACGGCCTGCCGGTCGTCGCCGCGCGTAAGGTCAACTACAGTCAGATCGATCCGGCCCTGTGCCGCGAGCTGTTTATCCGCCACGCGCTGGTGGAGGGCGACTGGCAGACGCGCCACGCCTTCTTCCGTGAAAACCTGAAGCTGCGCGCAGAAGTTGAGGAGCTGGAGCATAAATCGCGCCGCCGCGACATTCTGGTGGACGATGAAGCGCTGTTCGAGTTTTACGACCAGCGCATCAGCCACGACGTCATCTCCGCTCGCCATTTTGACAGCTGGTGGAAGAAGGCCAGCAAAGAGACGCCGGATCTGCTCAACTTTGAAAAGAGCATGCTGATTAAAGAGGGCGCGGAGTCGGTCAGCAAGCTCGACTACCCGAACTTCTGGCATCAGGGCAACCTCAAGCTGCGTCTGACCTATCAGTTTGAGCCGGGGGCAGACGCGGACGGCGTGACCGTCCACATTCCGCTGCCGCTGTTAAACCAGGTTGACGAGAGCGGGTTCGAGTGGCAAATCCCCGGCCTGCGCCGCGAGCTGGTGATTGCGCTGATCAAATCCCTGCCGAAACCGGTGCGCCGCAACTTCGTGCCTGCGCCAAATTACGCGGAAGCGTTTTTAGGCCGCGTCACGCCGCTGGAGCTGCCGCTGCTGGACGCGCTGGAGCGTGAGTTCCGCCGCATGACCGGCACCACCATCGACCGCGATGACTGGAACTGGGATCAGGTGCCCGATCACCTGAAAATCAGCTTCCGCGTGGTGGACGATAAAAACAAAAAGCTGCTGGAAGGGCGTTCCCTGAGCGAGCTGAAAGAGGCGCTGAAAGGCAAAGTCCAGGAGACGCTGTCTGCGGTGGCCGACGACGGCATCGAGCAGAGCGGGCTGCATATCTGGAGCTTTGGTCAGCTTCCGGAAAGCTACGAGCAGAAGCGCGGTAACTATAAGGTCAAAGCCTGGCCTGCGCTGGTGGACGAGCGCGACAGCGTGGCGATCAAGCTGTTTGATAACCCGCAGGAACAGCAGCAGATGATGTGGCGCGGGCTGCGTCGCCTGCTGCTGCTGAACATCCCGTCGCCGATCAAGTATTTGCACGAGAGGCTGCCTAACAAGGCCAAGCTGGGGCTCTACTTTAACCCGTACGGCAAGGTGCTGGATCTGATTGACGACTGCATCTCCTGCGGCGTGGACAAACTCATCCACGAGGCTGGCGGTCCGGTCTGGACGGAAGAAGGCTTTGCCCAGCTTCACGAAAAGGTGCGCGCGGAACTGAACGACACCGTGGTGGAGATTGCCAAACAAGTCGAGCAGATCCTCACCGCCGTGTTCAACATCAACAAGCGCCTGAAGGGGCGCGTGGATATGACCATGGCGCTGGGGCTGTCTGACGTGAAGGCGCAGATGGCGGGACTGGTTTACCGCGGCTTTGTTACCGGCAACGGCTTTAACCGTCTTGGCGATACGCTGCGCTATCTGCAGGCGATTGAAAAACGCCTGGAGAAAATGGCTATCGACCCGCACCGCGACCGTGCGCAGATGCTGAAAGTGGAGAGCGTGCAGCAGGCGTGGCAGCAGTGGCTAAACAAGCTGCCGCCGGCGCGCCGCGACGATGAAGACGTGCAGGCGATCCGCTGGATGATCGAGGAGCTGCGCGTCAGCTTCTTTGCCCAGCAGCTCGGTACGCCGTATCCGATTTCGGATAAGCGTATTCTGCAGGCGATGGAGCAGATTTCCGCTTAAAACCCGGCTTTCTCCCTCTCCCTGTGGGAGAGGGTCGGGGTGAAGGCATCAGCCCGCACATTTATTCACCTGTTCACAATCGCCAGCGTAAACCCATCCCATCCCTTAATCCCCACCGTTTGCAGCGCGGTGGCGGTTAAGCGCGGGTTATCCCCCATCATTTCAATAAAACGCCGCACGCCCAGCACGCGCGCGTCGTCGCTTTCCCCGTTGATCACTTCGCCATCGCGTACAACGTTATCGCCGATAATCACCGTACCGGGGCGGGAGTAGTGCAGCGCCCATTCCAGATAGCCGGGATTGTTTGGCTTATCGGCATCAATAAAGATCAGGTCGAACGGCGGAACCTCACCGAAATTTTCCAGCGAGCTCAGGGCCGGGCCTTCAATTAATTCAATACGTTCGTCTAGCCCCGCGAGGTGAATATTCTGGCGGGCAACCCCGGCATGCGTCGGATCGGCTTCAAGCGTGATCAGCTTCCCGTCCGGCGGCAGGGCGCGCGCCATCCAGATTGAGCTGTAGGCACCCAGCGTGCCGATCTCCAGAATGCGTCTTGCCTGCGTCATGCGCACGAACAGCGCCAGCAGCTGCCCCTGATTGGCCGCGACATCGTGTTCGGGCAGCCCGGCGCGCTTGTTGTTTTCCAGTACCTGACTCAGTACGTCATCTTCAGGAATAAGCGAAGAAATCATGTAATTATCTACTGCAGACCACTGTTGTTGCATAGATTGACTCCTTGTGGGGATTGCCGGGTGGCGGCTACGCCTTACCCGGCCTACGGGGTGAAATGTAGGCCCGGCGCTACCGGGCGGGTCTTCAGGCACTGACCCAGCCGCCGCCCAGCGCTCTGTACAAATCAATCTGCGCCAGCAGCAGGTTATTTTTCACCTGCACCACGCTGGTCTGAACCGAGTACAGCGTGCGCTGCGCGTCCAGCACGTCCAGATAGGAGGAGTAGCCGTTTCGATTGCGGTTCTGCGCAATGCGCAGCGTCTCCTGGGCAACGTCCTGCTGGGCAAGCAGCTCCGTCAGCTGTTCCTGATAGCGCGTAATCGCATCAAGGCTGTTATTCACCTCGGCAAACGCGTTACGCACGGTCTTTTCATAGGCGTACAGCGCCTGGTTTCGCTGGGACTGGGAAATGTCCACCTGCGCATTCAGCGCCTGACGGTTCAGGAGCGGGGCAAGGATACTGCCTCCGACGCTCCAGAGCTGAAGCGGGTTGTCCAGCAGGCCGGAAAGGGTGCGATCCTGAACCGATCCGGTGGCGGTCAGGTTGATCGACGGCAGCAGGCTGGCGCGTGACGCGGCAAGCGAGGCGTCAGCCGCCACCAGCTGGCGTTCAGCCTGAACGATATCCGGGCGGCGGTTCAGGAGCGTAGAAGGCAGCTGCGACGGCAGCGTCAGCGGCGTCAGTGCCGCGAAGCTTGCGCTGCGCGCCACGTCGCCGGGGTTGCTTCCCAGCAGCAGGCTCAGGGCATTCTCCTGCTGTGCAATCTGGTGCTGCAGCACGGGCACCTGCGCCCGCGTTGAGCGAAGCTCGGAATCCGACTGCATCAGCTCCAGGCGCGAGCTGTAGCCCGTCTCAAACTGACGTTTCGCGAGGTTAAATGCCTCCTCGCGCGATTTCAGCGTGGATTCGGTCACGCGCAGCTGTTCGTCAAGCGAGAGCAGGGTGACGTAGCCGGATGCAACGGACGAGGCAACGGTCAAATCCGCAGCCGCGGCGGCGGCTTTTTGCGCCGCCAGCGAGGCTTCGGCCGCTCTTGCCGTGCTGCGGTTGACGCCCCAGATATCAACGTCATAGCTCGCCGTCAGGCTCCCTCTGTACAGCGTGCCGTAAACCGGCAGCCCGGTCGCGGCGGATTGTGAACGGGCGCGCGTGCCCGTTACCCCCGCATCAAGCGAGGGAAACAGGCTACCGTCGGCCGCATAGACCCGCGCCTGATACTCGTTTATCCGTTCGCGGGCGATCAGCACGTCGCTGTTATGCTCTAGCGCCTGGTCCACATAGCGGTTGAGATGGTTGTCATGGAAATTTCGCCACCAGAGCTGCTCCGTCGGGCTGGCAGGCCCGGCGTCAGCTCGCCACTGGGTGGGGATATGCAGCGTCGTCTGCGCCGGTTTGACGTCAACGGACTGGCATCCTGCCAGCATGACCGCCGCCACCAGCGCGGCTATCGGGCGAAGGATCATTACTTCGCCTCCCGCGTATCAATGGTCACCTGTACCGACATACCCGGACGCAGCAGCGCGGAATCTTCTGGCTTACCGAGCACCTCAATGCGCACCGGAATACGCTGGGCAATTTTGACAAAGTTGCCGGTGGCGTTGTCCGGCGTGATGGCGCTGAACTCCACGCCGGTTGCCGGGGAGATGCTCTCCACGCGGCCCTGATACGCTTTATTGTTCAGGGCATCAACCGTGAATTTCACCGGCTGACCGACGCGCAGCTCCGCGAGCTGGGTCTCTTTAATATTGGCGATGACCCAGTGCTGAGGCGGCACAAGGGTGGTGAGATGGGTTCCGGCGGTTACGTATGCCCCGAGGCGCACGGCGATCTGGCCGAGCTGGCCGTCGCGCGGTGCCACAATGCGGGTGTTCTGCAGATCAATCTGCGCCAGCTCCAGCGCCGCTTTGGCGTTTTCGACATCCGCCTCCAGCGCACCGCGATTGACAATCACCGTCTGCAGATCCTGACGCGACATCTCAAGGGCGGCTTTCGCCTGATCGATGTCGGCGCTGCCCTGGGCGGCACTGGCCAGCGCCGCGTCGCGCTCGCGAATGGAAAGCGAGCCGTCCGACGTCAGCTCTTTCACCCGCTTTAAATCCGCCTGGCTTTTCAGGCTCTGGGCGCGGGCATTTTTCAGCGCAGCGTCGTTTTTGGCGATCGTCGCTTCGGCGCTTTTACGCTGCTGCAGGTTGTTGTTCAGGGCGGCAATTTTCATCGCCAGCTGCGCCTCGGCCTGATGCACGCGCTGACGATAGATACGGTCATCAATCTGCATCAGCAGGTCGCCTTTTTTGACCTGCACAAAGTCCTGAACCTTCACCTCGGTGATATAGCCGTTCACCTGCGGGCTGATAAACGTCGTCTGGCCGCGCACGTAGGCGTTGTCGGTAAACTGCGCGTGGCGGGTGAACGGCGGCAGCTGCCACGCATAAAGGATCACCAGCACGCCGACGATACCGATGGCGGCGGCGGTGAAAACGGAAACAATGCGCACATTTTTGCGGGTGTTGGCCTGCTCTTTAGCGGCATCCTGCTGACTCATAAACTCTCCAGAAATATTTCAATTATTTGTTGCCGGTGGCGTTCTTAAGCGCCATACGGGCAGTGATGCGCAGGCGCAGCAAGCGCCATAAAATCCAGACCAGCGTGGCGGCAGCGATGCTCGCCGTCAGCAGATAAGTATCGTTGTAGGCCAGAATATTCGCCTCCAGCGCGGTCACCGTTTGCAGCTGCGTTATCGCCTGGGTGCTCAGCAGCGCGCTGTCGCCAATCAGGCTTTTATACATCTGGGTATAAAGCTGGATTCGCTCGTTGACCAGCGGGTTTAGCGTGGTGAGCTGGTCCGCCAGCAGGCTGGAGTGGTACTTCTCGCGCCAGGTCTGGAAGGTGCCGAGGATCGCGGAGCCCAGCAGGCCGCCGAGATTCTGACTCATGCCAAACATTACCGAGAAGCTGACCAGGTTGCGCGGGTCGGCGATCACCCCGCCAATGGCGGCCAGCATGGCGGGCGCCAGGAAGAAGGCGCTGCCGAAGCCGAGCAGGAACTGGCTGAGCATCAGCTGATCCGGTCGGGTCAGGTTGTTGGACTGGCTGTCCAGCAGCGAGGCAACAATCATCAGCGCCAGGGAGGTAATAATCGGCCACGCCAGTTTGGTCGGCTTAATCGTGAGACAGCTGGTGACAATCCCGCATACGATACCTGCGAAAATGGACCACGCCAGGTGGGTCATCTGCTCATTCTGTAACCCCACGTACTGCAGCCAGCCGATGACGCCGGTGTTTTGCTCTGCCAGCACGATACGGATTAGCAGCATGATGAGTCCCAGACGGACGATACTGCCGCTCGACAGCCAGCGGGTGTTCAGGAGCGGGTTGGCGCGGTTATGTTCAAAGACGATGGCAGCCACAATCAGCACCAGCGATAGCGCCAGCGACCAGCCGATCCACGGCGCTTCGAACCACCAGTCAAGGCGGCCCAGCGAGAGCACGGCGCAGAGCAGGGCCATCCCGGGGGCCATTAAAAAGAAGGTGATAAAGTCTTTCTTCTCGAAGACCTTGCGCCTGTCGCCCGGCGGCAGTTTTAAGGCTATCACGCAGGCCAGGGAGATGAGAGCCAGCCCCAGCTCGAAGAAATAGAGCCCGCGCCACTCGTCCAGCTGCAGCAGCTCTGTCGAAAACAGGCGGGCCAGCGGGATGGCGAGTGACGATCCGGTGATGCCGATGGTGAGCGCCTTCAGGCGGTGCTTCGCAGGCCAGGCCTGGATTTGATAGTAAATCCCCAGCGAGCTGAGCGCGGCGGCCACCATGCCGTGCGCGGCGCGAACCATCAGCGCCGAGCTGAGGTCGTTTACGAACAGATGGAAGAAGGTGACCAGCACGTACAGCACCAGGAAACCTTCAGTGAAGGCGCGCAGACCGTACTGCTGGCGGAACTTGACCAGCAGCAGGTTGATGGAGATGTTGGTCATCACATAGACCGCGGGCAGCCAGGCGATTTCGGTGGACCAGGCCCCGAAAGTCCCCTGCAAATTTTGCAGGTTGGCGGTCACCACCGCATTCCCCAGCGCACCCGTCAGGCAGACCAGCAGGCCCACGACGCCGTAGGCAATGCGTTTTGGCGTACTGTGTTCGGGCGTGGAGGGTGAACCCAGCAGGGCGGGTTTCTCATGTGGCTGCCACTCGCGAGGAGCATAAGGGTCGCGTTCGGGCAGGCGCATAACGTCGTTTACCTTAGAAATGATTGAATAATTAGCGGGCTAGCGATTCTACGTCTGCCGCAAATGATAATTCAAGTGAATATGATTTACGCATGTTAATCAAATGGTGAAGGGAAATTTAAGGAAAAAGAGCGGCCCGAAAGTCGGGCCGACAGCAATCAGAGATGTTCCGGTTGCGCCTGCAGAGGGGAGGCTCGCTTAACGCGGCTGGCGCAGAAAATCGCGATTAAGGAGATGGCTACCGTGACGGCAAGATACCAGGCCACCGGAACCCAGTCGCCGTCATATTTTGCCAGCAGTCCGGTGGCAATCAGCGGCGCGGTACCGCCTGCCAGCGCGGCACCCAGCTGATAGCCGAGCGTAATGCCGGTGTAGCGCACGTTTGCACTAAAAATTTCAGAGCACAGCGTGCCGAGTACCGCCGTTACCGGTGCCCACAACACGCCAAAGGCGATCACCGTCGCGAGCACAATGCCCCAGGTGGTACCGGTGTTGAGCAGCATAAACCACGGTACGATAAACAAACCCAGGATGAAGACGCTCACGGCATACATGCGTTGACGGCCAATTTTATCCGAAAGTAACCCCATTAACGGGATCATAACCGTGGCCACCAGGGCTCCCAGCGTCACGGCTTCCAGCGCCTGAGATTTTTGATACGTCAGCGTAGTGGTGGCATAGCTCACCACGAAGGTAGAGAAGATGTAGAACGGCGCGGTTTCGACAACCTTCAGACCGGCGGCAATCAACACTTCGCGCCAGTGATATTTCAGGGTATCGCGCAGAGGCGCTTTCGCCACCTGGCCCGATTGTTTTACCTTCTTGAAATCAGGCGTCTCGTCGATGTCCTTACGGATCCACAGGCCGAGCAACACCAGAACCGAACTCAGCAGGAACGGGATGCGCCAGCCCCATGAGAGGAAATCCTCCTCGCTGAACAGCGTCATCAGCGAGACGATAAAGGTCGCCATCAGCATGCCGATGGTCACGCCCGCCTGCGGAATGCTGCCGAAAAAGCCTTTACGTTTTTCGGGCGCGTATTCGTAGGCCAGCAGCAGCGCGCCGCCCCATTCACCGCCGATGCCCATCCCCTGAATGATGCGCATCAGGATCAGCAGAGCGGGAGCCCACAGGCCGATCGTCTCATACGTGGGCAGCAGGCCAATCATAACGGTTGCACCTCCCATCAAAGAGAGGGTCAGCACGAGGGTTTTTTTACGTCCGATGCGGTCGCCAATGTGGGCGAAAAGTACCCCGCCAATGGGGCGAATAAAAAAGGTTAATGAGAAAGAGAGATACGAGAGAATGAGCCCGATCACCGGATCGACCATCGGGAAAAAGATCTTATTGAAGACCAGCGCGGCCGCCGTACCGTAGAGAAAATAGTCAAACCATTCAATGGCGCTCCCGGTAAGGCTGGCGATTAACACCTTTTTATTTTTTCGTAATACCGTCGTCGTACTTTCATGTTCTGTCATGACCTGAAACCCCGCCAGTTTGATGATGTGAGAGGTGTCACCTGGCGCGCTTCAGGTGCAACCTGCGATGATGAAAAAGGTTGTGAAATTGTTAAGCAACTTAGGGTTGGATGTTGTGTTTGGCAAGCGCAGGGGGGATAAAACTGGTCAGATCACGGTGAAATAAGCAGCGCCGGGTGCTTTTTCATGACCCCTGCACAATACAATGTTTTGTAAGGCAGGAAATCAAAAGCATAATAGGCAGGTGCAACCCGATGATTTTTGGATGTTTCTGGTTATTTCAGAAAAATGATAAATTCGGCGCTTCAACAACGTGAGGAGTTCACCATGGTTCAGCCCCATTTTCCCGTTCTGGCGGATGCCACGCTGGCGGCTATTAATACTGTCGGTGAATGGCTGGCGCAGGACGACCTGAGCGCGACCCGTCCGATCCCGGAAGTCGATGCGGTGATTCTGGCAGGAAACGCGGTGATCCCAACCATTGACGCGGCCTGCCGGATTGCCTCTCAGAAAGACGTGCCGCTTCTGATTAGCGGCGGCATCGGGCATTCAACCATCTTTTTATATGACGCCATCTGCAGTCATCCGCGTTATCACACCGTACCGGCTGCAGGGCGGGCCGAAGCGAGCATTCTTGCCGACATTGCGCGGGCGTTCTGGCAGATCCCCGAGGCGCATCTGTGGGTTGAGGATCAATCCACCAACTGCGGTGAAAACGCGCGCTTTAGCTGGGACATGCTGAAACAGCACCATCGAACGACGGGGCGGGTGCTGGTGGTGCAGGATCCGACGATGCAGCGCCGCACGATGGCGACGTTTGCCCGGGTTTGTCGGGATGAGCCCGTTTCACCGCAGTGGGTCAGCCATCCAGGGTTTACGCCGACGCTGCAAAACGGTACAGAGGGCGTGGAATTCAGTGAGGGCGACACCGGACTGTGGCCCGTTGACCGTTATCTTTCACTGGTTATGGGGGAACTGCCGCGCCTGTATGATGACGCCAGCGGCTATGGCCCGGCCGGGCGGGATTATATTGCTCACGTTCAATTCCCCGAGGCCGTCATGGCCGCATGGAAACAGCTGCAGCAGGACCCGGTCCTGAAGGTGACGCGAAAAATCATCTGAGCACGGAACAATTCCCTCGCCCCATTGGGGAGAGGGTTGGTGTGAGGGGAAAATCACAGCGCCGCAAACTTATCCAGCGTCCGCACCAGCTGGGTCACAAACCCATACTCGTTGTCATACCAGGCAACGGCTTTCACCAGCTGTAGTTCTCCCGCTTCTGATACCTCCGTCTGCGTGGCGTCAAACACCGAACCATAGTGCGAGCCAATCACATCGGACGACACAATCTCTTCGTCGGTATACCCGAACGATTTATTGCCCTGCGTCGCCTTTTTCAGCGCGGCGTTGATCTCCTCAACGGTTACTTTCTTGCCCAGAATCGCCACCAGCTCGGTTACCGAACCCGTTTTTACCGGCACGCGCTGCGCGTGGCCCTTCAGTTTGCCGCTGAGCGCAGGGATCACCAGACCGATGGCTTTGGCGGCGCCGGTGGTATGCGGAATAATATTCTCTGCCGCCGCCCGCGAGGCGCGTAGGTCTTTCCCGCGCGGGCCATCTACCAGCGCCTGGGTACCGGTATAGGCGTGAATGGTGGTCATGGTGCCCACTTTGATTTCAAACGCATCGTTCAGGGCTTTCGCCAGCGGAGCCAGGCAGTTGGTGGTGCAGGATGCCACGGAAATAATGGTGTCACTGGCGTCAATGGTGTCGTCATTCACGCTGTAGACGATCGTTTTCATGTCACCCGCAGGCGCAGAGATCAGCACTTTCTTCGCGCCAGCGTCCAAGTGCGCCCGTGATTTTTCTTCAGACGTATAAAAGCCGGTGCACTCCACGACGATATCCACGCCTGCGGTTTTCCACGGAATGTGCTTCGCCTCTTTTTCGGCGTAGACCGCTATGGTTTTACCGTCAACAATCAGCGCATCCTCGGTGAAATCCACGCTCCACGGGAAGCCACCGTAGTTAGAATCATGCCTGAGAAGGTAGGCCAGCACTTTGGGTGAGGTGAGGTCGTTGATGGCGACGACGGTATTACTGTCCTGGGTTTCAAGAAGGCGACGCAGAACAAGACGTCCAATGCGTCCAAATCCGTTAATGCCAATTTTACTCATGGTGTTCTCCTGTAAACGTGTCGATGCGACAGTTTGAACTCATCCAGGCTTAGACCATCACTGGCAGGGCGGCAATTGAAGATGCTTCATGCGGGGGGAAGTATTTGAAAAACCATACAGAAAAGTTAATGAATTTTTAAGGAAAGGAGATTATGTTGGCGCGATAACTGTTTTTCATCGGGAAATGACATGCGCACTAAATATACAAGCCTGCAAATCGGCATCCACTGGCTGGTGTTTCTGTTAATCATCGTCGCCTACTGCGCCATGGAGTTCAGGGGTTTCTTCCCGCGTACCGCGCGTCCGGCAATCAATATGATCCACGTCTCATGCGGGATCGGTATTCTGGTGCTGATGGTGACGCGTCTGCTGGTTCGCCTGAAGTTCCGCGCGCCGCCGATTCAGCCGAAGCCAAAAGCGATGGTGACGGGGATGTCTCATCTGGGGCATCTGGTGGTGTATCTGCTGTTTATTGCGCTGCCGCTGATTGGCATTGTGATGATGTATAACCGGGGCAGCGACTGGTTTGCCTTTGGCCTGGCGATGCCGCATGCGGCGGAGTCCAATTTTGACCTGGTTGATACGCTGAAGGAGTGGCACGAGACGCTGGCAAACCTGGGCTATTTTGTGATTGGCCTGCACGCGGCGGCGGCGCTGATGCATCACTATTTCTGGAAAGATAATACTCTTCTGCGCATGATGCCGAAAAAGCGTTCGTAGTCATTAACGCTTGCCGGGTGGCGGTTACGCCTTACCCGGCCTACGATGCAATTCCAGAATCGTAGGCCGGGATCGCTACGCGTCACCCGGCTTGTTTTTTAACCCAGCAAAGCACGCTCTTCAGCACTTAATGCCAGCGCCTGCGTTGACCCCGTCTCAGACGACTTAACCGCCGCTTCCAGCACGGCCATGACTGCCAGTGCCTCAACGGGGTGGACAGGATTGGTCATTTTCCCAAGCAGTGCGTCACGCACGTTGATGTAATACTGGCGCTGATCGCCTTTCGGGGTAGGGATCGTCTGCGGCGCGCCGTCAGCGCCAAAGAAAACCATGCTGTCGCTGTCTTCGCCCCAGGCTTCACTCCCGGGAATCACCCCGGAGAGCAGCTGCGCTTCCTGCTGATCGATTCTGGCCTTCACCACGCTGCCCTTGTCCCCGTGGACGGCAAAGCGTGCCGTACCTCCAGCCACCAGCATGCTGGCGTGCAGGATCACCTTATGCTCCGGGTAGTTTAAGACCACGTGCGCCCAGTCGTTGATTTCTGCACCGTCGCGCAGCGTCGCGATATTCCCCTGAACCGACTGCGGCAGGCCAAAGAGCTGCAGCGTCTGGTCGATAAGATGAGGCCCCAGGTCAAACCACAGGCCGCTCCCGGGGACATTCTGCTCGCGCCAGCGCACGCGCACTTCCGGGCGGAAGCGGTCGATGTGCGATTCCAGGTGCTTAACCTTGCCGAGCGTGCCTTGCTCAATGATCTGCTTAATGCCGAGGAAATCGCTGTCCCAGCGACGGTTGTGGAAGACAGAAAGCAGTAGCTGCTTTTCATCCGCCAGCGCAATCAGGTCGCGGGCTTCCTGCATGTCGAGGGTAAAAGGCTTATCCACGACCACGTGTTTACCCGCGTTCAGGGCCAGCGTCGCCAGCGGGGCGTGCGTGGCGTTGGGGGAGGCAATCACAACCAGATCGATATCAGGATGCCCAATGGCCTCTTCCGGTGTCGCCACCACCTGTACGTCCGGCAGGTCGCGTTTGACCTTCTCTTCATCACGAGAAGAGACCACCGCCAGCTTAAGCCCGTCCACAGACTGGATTAACGGGGCATGGAAGGTTTTACCCACAAATCCATACCCGATCAGCGCAATGTTGATTGTTCGAACTGTACTCATGAACTTCTCCACGTTAATTCGCGCACACCGTGACCTGCAATGCGCCGGGGTCCCCAAGCTCAGGCCAGGGACGATCTAAAAAGAGTTGTTGAATGTTAGATAACCCTGAAACCAGATACGGTTCGCAGCGGTTGACTTTCAGGTGATCGGCAACAATCCAGCGCGCATGGCTTGCTTCAAGCATCGCGCGTTTGACCTCGGCATCCGCTTCTTTACCCGCGCTCAAACCGAGTTCAGCATGAATGGCGCACGCCCCGAGGATGGCGATATCTGCCCGATAGCGGGACAGCAAGGACAACGTGGCGCTTCCGGCAAACAGGCGCTGCTGGTGGTCCCATTTCCCGCCGAGGAGGATCAGCTCAACGTCTTCCCGATCGCTAAAGTGCTGGGCAATATCCAGAGACGTGGTAATGACGGTGAGCGGCCCGCGAAGAAAGGAAGCGACAGCCATCACCGTGCTTCCCGCATCCAGAAACAGGGTAGAACCCGCAGGAACCTGCTGTGCGACCTGTTTTCCCAGGCGCCGTTTGGTTTCCGGCAGCAGCGTATTGCGGCCCTGGCGATTCATGGCGGAAAGGTTCAGCGCGATGGCCCCGCCGTGGTTCTTCTGCGCCAGCCCCTGATTTTCCAGGTCGGTCAGATCCCGTCGGATGGTGTCGGCTGAAACCTGCAGCTTTTCTGCCAGCTCGGTGATGCTGGCCTGGCCTTGCTCGCTCAGGATATCCAGAACGTGGCGTTGTCGTGCGGTTTTGTGCATCGGTGTGCATTCCTGCAAAATGTCGCAATAATTCGCATAATACAGCATTTTAGCGCAGAGAAAAGGGCAACGTCATTTTGATGTCGTGGAGAGGCGTGATGATTCAGATGCGTGATTATTAAAATTTTATTAAGGAGGTATAAGTAAGCCGTTTTGAATGTTAACCATAATGTTATTGTTATGTTTTATTTAATGATTTGGGTTATGTAACCACTGCATAACCATTATGCGGGCTTTAATTCTCAATAATTGTCTTAATATGGTTTTAAATCGCTTTAATTAGTTTATTAATAGCGTTAAGTTTTGTCATGGGCGGTTCGGCTACTTAAATTGACACTTCTTTGAAAATCTTTGTGTCTGACCCGACCGGAAATTAACGCAAAAATGTGCAGGTAACGAATTAAGAATTTTCCTTAAATAACAGTCGGTTTATATGTTTCATCTGAAAGGTCATTTTCAGAGTTTTGTCCAGAAACCCCATCTTTTTTCTTAATTGTAACACCGCATTAACATTGTGGGTGTAGTGGCCTATAACTCATTTTGTTATGCTGCTAACCACTTTAAGAAATAAGTAAATTCTTAATTTAAATAAGACGCAGGCAGATCTCATCTCCAGAGGAAATGGGTATGGGGAGTTTTACCTAAAATTCGGCAAGGATGCTAAATAAGATATTTGTCTAATTATCTATACCTCTTTTTGGGTAATTGCTTCAGTGTCACTCAGAGTCAGGGAGATAAAAATGACGATATTGCGAAAGCCTATGTTACGCCAATTTACAGCAGCACTGGCATTCATTTCATTAGCCATAAATACGGCTTACGCCAATAGTAGCCAGGTGGGCATTGCCCCGGTTGCCACGACAACCTTAAAAGAAAGTATTCTTTTTGCTATCGATCGCGATCCGTCAATTAGTCAGCAGGCTGCGCAATTAGGTATTGGCCAGGCACAAATAGATGAAGCACGCAGCGGCTGGATGCCGCAAATATCGTTGAACGGGAGCACAGGGCACAGCCAGACCACCGATTCCAGCGGGTCGCTGAAGAATTCAGCCGCCTGGGGGCTGAGCCTGACGCAGCTGCTGTACGATTTTGGCAAGACCAATAACAGCATCAGCCAGTCCTCGTCCCGGCGCGACAGCTACCGCTATCAGCTGATGGGCACGCTCTCTGACGTGGCGGAAAAAACCGCGCTGAGCTATGTCGAGGTCAAACGCTATTCCGATCTGCTGCAGGCGGCAAAGGAGAACGTTCAGGCGCTTAAAAATGTTGAGCAGCTGGCAAAGCTGCGCGCCGACGCGGGCGTGAGTTCCACCTCTGATGAGCTCCAGACCCGCACGCGTATTGCCGGCATGCAGGCGACGGTCGCGCAGTATCAAGCCGCCTTAAACAGCGCCCGCGCAAGGCTCGCGGTATTAACCGGCATGCAGGCAGATAACTTTTCGCCTGTACCTGCAAACCTCGCGGTCGAGCCTGATTCGCTCAACCGCATTGATTATTCGCTGATACCGGCGGTCATGGCTGCGCAAAACATGGAGCGCTCTGCCCAGTATGGCGTGGAAACCGCTAAGTCCCAGCACTGGCCAACCTTAAGCCTGAAGGGGGGGCGTACCCGTTACGAGTCGGACAACCGTTCGTACTGGGACGACCAAATCCAGCTCAATATAGACGCACCGCTTTATCAGGGGGGCGCGGTCTCAGCACGCGTGCGCCAGGCTGAAGGAGCACGGGCAATGGCCTCCTCTCAGGTCGATCAGGCGCGTTTCGATGTCCTGCAAAAAGCCTCCGTAGCGCAGGCGGACTGGACCGGCGCACGGGGAAGAATGGAGGCGGGGAAGCAGCAGCTGGAAAATGCCCTGCGAGCCCGCGATGTCTATAAAAATGAATACACCCTGAGCAAGCGGAGCATTAACGATCTGCTCAGCGTTGAGCAGGATGTCTGGCAGGCCACCTCGGCGAAAATAATCGCTGAGTATGACGGCTGGAGTTCGGCAATTAATTATGCTTCCGCGGTTGATAATTTAATGCCGCTTATTGGGATAGAGAAAAACGCAGCCGCAAAATTACCCGATTTGAGTTAATAAAAGACGCGCAGCGTTGCGCAAAGTAAGACTGAAAATAATGGGTGTTTTTTCCCAGGGATAGCTACATCCGTCTGGTGGACATATCCACAGGAATCCGTACACCTGCAAGGAGAGAAATATGAGTAACATAAAGGTTGTTGATGTCATCATTCGCAAAACGGCGGAGAAAACGAAATTAACCGGCGAAGGGAATTTGTCGGTCTCTATTTCATCCCCGAGCGTCATTGAAATCCAGGGTTCTGCTCAGGATGTGGTGCGTTATGTCCGCCAGGGTAAAGACCTCCTCATTTATATGAAAGATGGCAGCGTGATTCGCTGCAATAACTATTTTGTTGAAGATCCTGAAACGCATAATCAGTCAGAGCTGGTATTCAACGATCGTCAGGAACTGACGCATATTTCTTTTGCCGATACCGGGGAAGCATCGGGCGTGGCGGTGACCGAATTAACCGCCCAGGCCACACCAATTAGCAGCATTCAACCTTTCCTGGAGCAGGAAAGCGTCTTAAGCGACGCCCCGTGGGGCTGGATTGCCGGGGCTGCGTTAGGCGGCGGCGCCATCGGGGCACTGCTGGCAAACGGCGGTGATGGCGAAACTAAAACAAAAGTTATTGATAATACAAAGGAAGTAGAAAGCGCCACGCCAACCTTTTTGCTGACGGACAATGCGGGTGACAGGCAGGGCGTGCTGACAGCAAACGCGATCACGGACGACAACGCGCCAACCTTTAGCGGTACCGGTCAGCCGGGCGCGACGATCCAGATCAAAGACAGCAGCGGCAGCACCATCGCCAGCGCCATGGTGAGTAAAGAGGGCACCTGGACGGTAAAATTACCGACCCAGACGGACGGGGAACACACCTGGTCTGTGGTGCAGATCGACGGCAGTAAGACCAGCGATGCGGGCAACATCACCGTAACGGTCTCGACCGCCGAGGCCGCCATTACGCTTGCCACCACCGCAGGCGATAACGTGCTTAACGCCAGCGAACAATCCGCGGGCTTTACGCTCTCCGGTGCCAGCAAGAATCTGGCGCAGGGCACCGAACTTACCGTGACGCTGAACGGCAAAACCTACGCGGCTGAAGTAGGGGCAGACGGCGCGTGGAGCGTGAACGTGCCTGCAGCAGACGCGCAGGCGCTGGGCGACGGCACCTGGACGGTTAACGTCAGCGGCAAAGACGCGGCGGGTAACACCGTGAGCGGCAGCCAGACGATCGGCGTGGATACCGCCGCGCCAACCCTCTCTGTCGATACCCTCGCACAGGACAACATCATTAATGCGGCTGAACACAACCAGCCGCTGACCCTGACCGGTAAAACGAATGCGGAAGCCGGTCAGATCGTCACGGTCACGCTGAACGGCAAAAACTATAACGCCACGGTGGGCAGCGACGGCACCTGGTCCGTTACGCTGGCGGCGAACGACGTGCAGGCGCTCAGCGAGGGCAATCACAGCCTGACGGTGAACGTTAGCGACAAAGCGGGCAACGGCTCGTCCGTGACGGCAGATTTCACGGTTGATACCGCCGCGCCGGTCGTGACCATCCATACCGTGGCGGGCGACGATATCCTCAATATCAGCGAGCAGGGCCAGGCGCACATTATTTCCGGCCAGGCGAGCGGTGCAGCCGCGGGCGATGTGGTCACCGTGACCCTCGGCGGCCAGACCTTCACCGGCGTGGTGCTGGCGGACGGCAGCTGGGGCGTTGGCGTTCCGGCGTCCGTGCTGGGCGCGCTGGGTGAAGGCAACCACACGATTTCAGTTTCCGTGACCGACGCGGCAGGCAACACCGGCAATGCCACGCACGGCATTACGCTGAGTGGACACCCGCCAGAATTTACGATTGACGCCATCAGCCAGGATAATGTTCTGAATGCCCAGGAGGCGATGCAGCCGCTGAGCCTGACCGGCACCAGCAACCTGCCTGACGGTAGCGCCATCACCGTGACGCTGAACAACGTCAGCTATCAGGTCACCGTTGAAAACGGCATCTGGGCGGTTCAGGTGCCGGTTTCCGACGTCCTGAATCTGGCGAACACCCTTTACACCGTCAGCGTCAGCGGTACTGACAGCGTGGGTAACAGCGGCTCTGCCGAGGCAAATCTGCTGGTGGATACCGTCCTTCCACAGGTCATCATCAATACGTTTGCGGGCGACAACCTGGTCAATAACGCCGAAGCGGGTGTGGATCAAACGCTCAGCGGTCGCGTCACCGGCGCGGCGGCGGGCGATACCGTTTCTGTCACCGTGGGCGGCAAGAGCTACACCGCCACGGTGGGGAACGATTTGACCTGGAGCGTGAAAATCCCGTCAGCGGATCTTCAGGCGTTCGGCGACGGGGATTTAACCTTCACCGCGTCGGTGACCAATTCGCACGGCAATACCGGCACCGGCGAGCGTGATATCAATATCAACGCCGAGCTGCCGGGGCTGCGCGTGAACACCATTTCCGGCGATGACGTGATCAACGCCATTGAACAGCAGCAGGATCTGACCGTTACCGGCTCCAGCACCCATCTGGCTGCCGGCACGCAGATTACCGTCACCATCAACAACGTTGAGTACGTTACCGCGGTTAACGCCAGCGGCCACTGGCAGATCGGCATTCCGGCGGCGGACCTGCAGTCCTGGACGGCGGGCGGCATGACGGTTAGCGTCAGTGCGGTCGATGCCTGGGGCAATCCCGTTGCGGCTGAACACCCGATCGAACTCGATCTGAACGCCGTGGCGGTCACCATTGATACCGTCTCCGGCGACGACCTGCTGAATGCGGCAGAAAAAGGCGCCGATTTAACCCTTTCCGGCCAGACGCAGGGCGTTGAGGCAGGACAGACCGTGGTGGTGAAATTCGCCGACCAGACCTTTACCGCACAGGTGCAGCAGGACGGCTCCTGGAGCCTGACCGTGCCCGCCAGCGCCATGGAAACCCTGATCGACGGGCGCGCGCAGGTGAGCGTCAGCGTTACTAACGTCAGCGGAAACAGCGCGGACGCCGCGCGCGTGGTCACGGTAGATACGCTGCCGCCAGCGATTACGCTCGATAACCTGACCGCCGACAACATCATCAACGCGGCCGAGGCGCAGCAGGATTTAGCCTTAAGCGGCACCAGCAGTGCTGAAGCAGGCCAGACGGTCACCGTGACGCTGAACGGCAAAACGTATCAGACCACGGTCCAGACGGACGGTACCTGGCAGCTGATCGTACCGGCGGCTGACGTCGGTGCCCTCAATGATGGCATCGTGACCGTGACGGCCACCGTGAGCGACGTGGCGGGCAACGCCAGCAGCGCCGATCGCGTGGGTCTGGTGGATGCGACCGTACCGCAGGTGACCATCAACGACTTTGTCACCGGCACCAACACCGTTAACCAGCTCGCCCATTCGCAGGCGCAGATCCTGAGCGGCTCCGTCACCGGTGCGGCGGCGGGCGACCTTGTGACCATCACCATTAACAGCGTCGATTACACCACCGTGGTGGATGCGGCGGGCAACTGGAGCCTTGGCCTGCCTGCGTCCGTCGTGCAGGGGCTGACTGACGGGACCTGGACAATCGACGTCTCCGTGACCGACAGGTCCGGCAACACCGGAAGCAGTTCGCTGGACGTGGTGGTGAATACCGTGACGCCCGTCATCGGTATCAACACGCTGGCGGCGGACGACGTGATCAACGCGACCGAGAAAGGCGAAGATCTGCAGATTTCCGGCACCAGCAACCAGCCGGAAGGCACAACCATTACGGTCACCCTGAACGGCATTCACTATACGGCCACCGCTGACGCGAGCGGAAACTGGAGCCTGACCGTTCCGGCGGCAAACGTCTCTTCTCTGGGCGAAGCGAACTACACCGTGACGGCGAGCGTCACCGATGGCGTAGGCAACAGCGCTTCAGCCTCGCACGATGTGCTGGTGGACAGCTCGCTGCCGGTAGTAACGATCGACACGCTGGCGGGCGACAATATCGTTAACGCGGCGGAAGTGGCGGCAGGGCAAACCCTGACCGGTAAGGTAACGAACGCGGCGTCAGGTGACACTGTCACGATTATCCTCGGCGGCCAGACATACACGGCTACCGTGCAGGACGATCTCACCTGGAGCCTGCCGTTAACCCAGAGCCAGTTCACCGTGCTCGGCAATGGCGATCTCACCGTATCGGCCAGCGTCACCAACGCGCACGGCAATACCGGCTCCTCTTCGCTCGACTTCACCATCGACGCCCAGCTTCCGGGACTGCGTATTGATACGGTCGCAGGTGACGACGTGATCAACGTGATTGAACACGCACAGAACCTGATTGTATCCGGCACCAGCACCGATCTGGCGGCGGGCAGCGCCGTTACCGTGACCATTAACGGCAAAGTGTATTCCGCAACGGTGCTGGCCGACGGCACCTGGCAGGCAGCGGTACCGGCGGCGGACGTGTCCCAGTGGGCGGATGGCTCGCTGGATATCAAGGCAAGCGCCCAGGATGCCTCCGGCAACCCGGTAACCATCGGGACCGTCGTGGACGTCGATCTCGCTCCGGTCGCCATCACCATCAGCAGCGTGACCGACGACAACGTGCTTAACGCGGCGGAAAAAGGCCAGGATCTGGTACTTTCCGGCACCACTTCCAACGTGGAAGCGGGCCAGACCGTCACCATCACCTTTGCAGGGAAAACGTACACCACGACGGTGGATGGCAACGGCGACTGGACCTGGACCGTTCCGGCTGCGGATTTGAGCGGCCTGAAAGAAGGCGACGCCAGCGTGCAGGTCAGCGTGACCAACGTGAACGGCAACGCGGCGTCTTCGGCGCAGGAATTCAGCGTCGATACCACCGCGCCGACGGTGACCATCAACACCATCAGCAATGACAATATGCTGAACGCGGCTGAGGCAGCGCAGGATCTGACCCTGAGCGGGACGTCCACTGCCGAAGCAGGCCAGACGGTAACCGTGACCTTCAACGGCAACCAGTACACGGCGCAGGTGCAGGCGGACGGCAGCTGGACGCTGGACGTGCCGGCGGCGGATATGGCTGGCATCACCGACGGCAGTGCGGCGGTAACGGCGACCGTGTCCGATAAGGCGGGCAACCCGGCCAGCGCGGGCTCCTCAGTGCTGGTCGACACCACCGTACCGCAGATTTCGTTCAACATCGTTGCGGGCGACGACGTCGTGAATATTGCCGAGCACGGCCAGGCGCTGATCGTCTCCGGTAAGGTGGCGGGCGCGCAGGCGGGCGACGTGATTACCGTGACCCTGAACGGTAAAGACTACTCCGCCATGCTGGACGCGTCCGGCAGCTGGAGCGTGGGCGTTCCGGCGGCGGACGTAGGCGCGCTGGCAAACGGCGAGCAGACGATCTCCGCGACCCTCACCGACAAAGCCGGTAACAGCACCACCGCGACGCACGAGTTTGACGTCTCCCTGACCGCGCCGGTGATTGCCATTAATACCCTGGCGGTTGATGACGTGATCAACGCGACCGAGAAAGGCCAGGATCTGCAGGTGTCCGGCACCAGTAACCAGCCGGACGGCACGACCATTACGGTGACCCTGAACGGCATCAGCTATACGGCCACCACCGACGCGAGCGGGAACTGGAGCCTGACCGTTCCGGCGGCAAACGTCTCGGCGCTGGGCGAAGCGAGCTACGCCGTGACGGCGAGCGTGACCGACAGCACGGGCAACAGCGCGAGCACCGGCCACAGCGTGCTGGTCGACAGCGCGCTGCCGCAGGTCACCATCAACCCAGTCGCGACTGACGATGTCATTAACGCGGCGGAAGTGGCTGCCGGGCAGACCCTGAGCGGCAAAGTGAGCGGTGCGGCGAGCGGTGACACTGTCACTGTTTCTATCGGCGGCAATACCTATACGGCGACGGTTCAGGACGACCTGAGCTGGTCGGTCAACGTGCCGTCTACGGTCTTAACCGCCATCGGTAACGGCGATCTGACGGTGTCAGCCAGCGTCACTAACGGCCACGGCAACACCGGAACGGGCGAGCGCGACATCACCATTGATGCCAACCTGCCGGGCCTGCGCGTCGATACCGTGGCGGGTGACGATGTCATCAACAGCATTGAGCACGCACAAAACCTGATTATCACCGGCTCCAGCGACGGACTGGCGAGCGGCTCAGCGCTGACGGTCACCGTCAACGGCAAAACCTACGCGGCCACCGTACTGGCGGACGGGACCTGGACGGCGGCCATTCCGGCGGCAGACGTCAGCGCGCTGAATGCGGGTACGATCGCCGTTACCGTGGAAGGCCAGAGCGCGGCGGGTAATCCGGTTTCCATCAGCCATGACGTGAAGGTGGATCTGTCGGCAGTCGCCATCAGCATTAACCCGATTGCCTCTGACGACGTGATTAACGCGGCGGAGAAAGGCGCGGACCTGGTGCTGTCCGGCTCCACCACCAACGTAGAAGAAAACCAGACCGTTACCATTAGCTTCGGCGGTAAGTCGTACACCGCG
Organism: Enterobacter sp. 3U4; assembly: GCF_057224565.1. Taxonomy (NCBI): domain Bacteria; kingdom Pseudomonadati; phylum Pseudomonadota; class Gammaproteobacteria; order Enterobacterales; family Enterobacteriaceae; genus Enterobacter; species Enterobacter sp. 3U4. The sequence goes on along the minus strand of NZ_CP136665.1, from coordinate 1,697,180 downwards.
ACGGTCGATTCCGACGGCAACTGGACGGCGACCGTACCGTCTGCCGATTTGGGCAGCCTGAAAGACGGCGATGCCAGCGTGCAGGTGAGCGTCACCAACGTGAACGGCAACAGCGCCTCGGCGGGCCGCGAGTACAGCGTGGACGCGACCGCGCCGACGGTGTCTATTGAAATCATCAGCGACAACAACATCATCAATGCGGCCGAAGCGCAGCAGGATCTGGTGATTAACGGCGTGACCAACGCCGAAGCGGGCCAGACCGTCACCGTGACGCTGAACGGCGTGGACTACACCACCACCGTGCAGGCCAACGGCAGCTGGAGCGTGACCGTGCCGTCCGCGGATCTGAGCGGTATTACCGACGGGAACTACACCGTCAGCGCCGCCGTGTCGGATAAAGCGGGCAACCCGGCCTCCGCGGATCGCGACGTGCTGGTGGATACCACCGTTCCACAGTTGACCATTCACACCGTGTCCGACGACGACGTAATCAACAGCGCCGAGCATGCGCAGGCCCTGATTGTCACCGGTTCCGTGACGGGCGCGGCGGCGGGCGACGTGGTCACGGTCACCCTCAACGGCAAATCGTACACCGCCACCCTGGACGCCTCCGGCAACTGGAGCGTGGGCGTGCCTGCGGCGGACGTCACCGCGCTGGCCGCCGGGGATTACACCATTACCGCGGCGCTGACCGATAAAGCGGGCAACAGCAACAGCGCCACGCACGGCGTGGCGGTGAACCTGACCGCGCCGGGGCTGACCATTGACACCGTTTCCGGTGACGATGTGATCAACAACACCGAGAAAACCCAGGATATGACCCTCTCCGGTACGGCTTCCGGCCTGGCGGCAGGCGCGGTGGTGACCGTGATGCTGAACGGCAAAGCGTACAGCGCGCAGGTGGACGATAGCGGAAAATGGACCACCACCGTTCCGGCGAGCGAAGTCGGTCAGCTGGGCGAGGCGCTTTATACCATCACTGCCTCAGCAACGGACAGCGTCGGCAACAGCACCAGCGCGTCGCATACCGTGAACGTGGAGTCCGTTCTGCCGGGCGTGATCGTTAACACCATTGCGGGCGACGACGTCATTAACGCGGCGGAGCTGGCAGCCGGCCAGACCATCAGCGGTAAGGTAGTGAATGCCGAAGCGGGCAATACCGTGACCGTGACCATTGGCGGTAACAGCTACACCGCAACGGTGCAGAGCGATCTCACCTGGTCCGTTAACGTGCCGTCGGACGTGCTGACCGCGCTGGGTAACGGCGATTTGACGGTGTCGGCCAGCGTGACCAACGGCGTCGGCAACAGCGGATCCGCTGAGCGCGATATCGCTATCGACGCTAACCTGCCGGGCCTGCGCGTGGATACCGTGGCGGGCGACGACGTGATCAACAGCATCGAACACGGACAGAACCTGATTATCACCGGCACCAGCGACGGGCTGGCGGCTGGCGCGGCATTGACCGTGACCGTCAACGGCAAAACCTATCCGGCGACCGTGCTGGCGGACGGTACCTGGAGCGCGGCGATCCCGGCGGCAGACGTGAGTGCTCTCACAGCAGGCACGGTTACCGTGACCGTTGCAGGCCAGAGCAGCGCCGGTAATCCGGTCTCCATCAGCCATGATGTGACGGTAGATCTGGCGACCGTTGCCATCAGCATCGATGCGATTGCCGCCGACGACGTGATTAACGCCGCCGAGAAGGGCGCGGATCTGGTGCTCTCCGGGGCGACCTCGAACGTTGAGGAAAACCAGACCGTCACCATCACCTTCGGCGGCAAGAGCTACACCGCGACCGTAGGCGCCGACGGCAAATGGACGACCACGGTGCCAGCCGCCGATCTGGCGGGTCTGAAAGATGGCGACGCCAGCGTGCAGGTGAGCGTCACCAACGTGAACGGCAACAGCGCCTCGGCGGGCCGCGAGTACAGCGTGGATGCGACCGCGCCGTCCGTGACCATCAACACCCTGGCGACGGACGACATCCTCAATGCCGCCGAAGCGAAGAGCGATCTGGCCGTGTCCGGCACCAGTACCGCCGAAGCGGGCCAGACGGTCACCGTATCGCTGAACGGCAAAGACTACACCACAACCGTCAGCGCGGACGGCAGCTGGACGTTGAACGTCCCGGCGGCCGATGTTGCGGCCCTGACGGACGGCAGCGTGACCGTCACCGCCAGCGTCAGCGACAAGGCGGGCAACCCGGCGTCGGTCGATCATACTCTGACGGTGGACGTGACCGTGCCTGCGGTGACCATCAATACCGTGGCGGGCGACGATGTCATTAACATCGCAGAACACGGCCAGGCGCAAATCATCAGCGGCACCGCCACCGGTGCTGCCGCAGGCGATAAGGTGACCGTCACGATTGGCGGCCAGACCTACACCACCGTGCTGGACGCGGCGGGGAACTGGAGCGTGGGCGTCCCGGCGAGCGTGATTTCCGGCCTCAGCGACGGCACCGTGACCGTCACGGCGTCGGTCACCGACGCGGCGGGCAATACCGGTACCGGTACGCATAACGTGACCGTCGATACCGGTCTGCCATCGGTCAGCTTCAATGCCATCAGCGACGATAACGTGCTGAACGCGGTAGAGAAGGGTCAGGATCTGAGCGTCAGCGGCACCAGCGCCAACCTGGCGGAAGGCACCGTGGTCACCGTGACCCTCAACGGCAAAAACTACACGGCGACGACCGCCGCAGACGGCACCTGGAGCCTGACCGTTCCGGCAGCGGATCTGGCCGGTCTGGGTCAGGCCAACTACACCCTGAACGCGACCGCCACAAACGGGGTGGGCAACAGCGTAAGCAACTCTGCAAACCTGCTGGTGGACACCGCGCTGCCAACGGTCATCATCAACACCGTGGCGGGCGACAACGTCATCAACGCGGCGGAAGTGGCGGCAGGCCAGACGCTGAGCGGTACCGTGGCGAATGCCGAAGCGGGCAACACCGTGACCGTGACCATTGGCGGCAACAGCTATACCGCGACGGTGCAGAACGATCTGACCTGGTCCGTCAGCGTGCCGTCTGACGTGCTGACCGCGCTGGGCAACGGCAGCCTGAGCGTGACGGCGACCGTCACCAACGGCCACGGCAATACCGGCACCGGCGAGCGCGAGATCGCTATCGACGCTAACCTGCCGGGCCTGCGCGTGGATACCGTGGCGGGCGACAACGTGGTCAACAGCATCGAGCATGCGCAGAACCTCATTGTTACCGGCTCCAGCGACGGGCTGACACCGGGCACGGCGCTGACCGTCACCGTCAACGGTAAAGACTATGCGGCCACGGTGCTGGCGGACGGCACCTGGAGCGCGGCGATCCCGTCGACCGACGTGAGCGCGTGGCCGGAAGGCACCGTCAAAATCAGCGTTACCGGCGACAGTTCAGCGGGTAACCCGGTGACCATCAGCCACGATGTGACGGTAGATCTGGCGACCGTTGCCATCAGCATCAACTCCATCGCCACCGACGACGTGATTAACGCGGCGGAGAAGGGCGCGGATCTGGTGCTGTCCGGTGCGACCACCAACGTGGAAGCCGGGCAAACCGTGACCATCAGCCTGAACGGCAAAATCTATAGCGCGACAGTAGACGACAGCGGCAACTGGACCTGGACCGTGCCGTCTGCGGATCTGGCACACCTCAAGGATGGCGATGCCAGCGTGCAGGTGAGCGTCACCAACGTGAACGGCAACAGCGCCTCGGCGGGCCGCGAGTACAGCGTGGATGCCACCGCGCCGACCGTGACCATCAGCACCCTGGCGACGGACGACATTCTCAATGCCGCCGAAGCGAAGAGCGATCTGACCGTGTCCGGCACCACCACCGCCGAAGCGGGCCAGACGGTAACCGTGACGCTGAACGGCAAAGACTACACCACAACCGCAGGCGCGGACGGCAGCTGGACGCTGAGCGTTCCGGCGGCGGATCTGGCGGCGCTTGGCGACGGCAGCGTCACCGTGACGGCGAGCGTCAGCGACAAGGCGGGCAACCCGGCGTCGGTCGATCATACTCTGACGGTGGACGTGACCGTGCCTGCGGTGACCATCAATACCGTAGCGGGCGACGACGTGATTAACATCACTGAGCACGCTCAGGCGCAAATCGTCAGCGGCACCGCCACCGGCGCGGCAGCGGGCGATAAGGTGACCGTCACCATCGGCGGCCAGACGTACACCACCGTGCTGGACGCGGCGGGTAACTGGAGCGTGGGCGTCCCGGCCAGCGTGATTTCCGGCCTCAGCGACGGCACCGTAACCGTCACGGCGTCGGTCACCGACGCGGCGGGCAATACCGGTACCGGCACGCATAACGTGACCGTCGATACCGGCCTGCCGTCCGTGGCCTTCAACGCCATCAGAGGCGACAACGTGCTGAACGCGGTAGAGAAGGGTCAGGACCTGAGCGTCAGCGGCACCAGCGCCAACCTGGCGGAAGGCACCGTGGTGACCGTGACTCTGAACGGTAAAAACTACGCGGCCACGACGGCGGCGGATGGTACCTGGAGCCTGACGGTCCCGGCGGCGGATCTCGCGAGCCTGGGCGAAGCAAACTACACCCTGAGCGCGGCTGCGACCAACGGCGTGGGCAACAGCGTGAGCAACACCGCGAACCTGCTGGTGGACACCGCGCTGCCGGGCGTCACCATCAACACCATCGCGGGCGATAACGTCATCAACGCGGCGGAAGTGGCCGCGGGCCAGACCATCAGCGGCAAGGTAACGAACGCGGAAGCGGGCAATACCGTCACCGTGACCATTGGCGGCAACACGTACACCGCGACGGTACAGAGCGATCTGACCTGGTCCGTGAGCGTGCCGGAGTCCGTCCTGACGGCGCTGGGCAACGGTGACCTGACGGTGTCAGCAACCGTCACCAACGGCCATGGCAACACGGGCGCAGGCGATCGCGAAATCGCTATCGACGCCAGCCTGCCGGGCCTGCGCGTCGATACCGTGGCGGGCGATGATGTCATCAACAGCATCGAACATACTCAAAACCTGATCGTCTCCGGCACCAGCGACGGGCTGGCTGTAGGCACAACGCTCACCGTGACCGTCAATGGCAAAACCTATGCGGCCTCCGTGCTGGCGGACGGTTCCTGGAGCGCGGCGATCCCGGCGGCAGACGTCGGGGCCTTCGCAGCTGGTACGGTCACCGTGACCGTTGCTGGCCAGAGCGCGGCGGGCAACCCGGTGACTATCAGCCATGACGTGACCGTAGATCTGTCTGCCGTCGCCGTCAGCATCGATGCGATTGCCACCGACGACGTGATTAACGCGGCGGAGAAAGGCGCGGATCTGGTGCTGTCCGGCAGCACCTCGAACGTGGAGGAAAACCAGACCGTCACCATCACCTTCGGCGGCAAGACTTACGCCGCGAAGGTGGATGCCGACGGCAACTGGACGGCCACCGTGCCGTCTGCGGATCTCGCGGGCCTGAAGGACGGCGATGCCAGCGTGCAGGTGAGCGTCACCAACGCGCACGGCAACAGCGCCTCGGCGGGCCGTGAATATAGCGTGGACGCGACTGCGCCAACCGTGACCATTGATACGGTCGCAGGCGATAACGTGATTAACAGCAGCGAAGCGGCTGCGGGCGTGGCCATTTCCGGCACTACCACGGCGGAAGTCGGGCAGACGGTCAACGTGACGCTGGGCGGTAAGAGCTATACCGCCCAGGTGCAGCAGGGCGGGATCTGGAGCGTGAACGTGCCGGGTACCGACCTGTCCGCGCTGGCGGATAACGGCTACACCGTGCAGGTCAGCGTGAGCGACGCCGCGGGTAACCCGGGCAGCGCGGGCAAAGCGATTACGCTTGATACCACGCCGCCGACCGTCAGCTTTAACGTTGTCGCGGGCGATGACGTGATTAACAGCGTGGAGCACGGCCAGGCGCAGATCGTCAGCGGGTCGGCAACCGGCGCGAACGTCGGGGATAAAGTGGTTATCACCATCGGTTCGCACCAGTACACCACTACCGTTGACGCCAGCGGTAACTGGAGCGTGGGCGTTCCGGCCAGCGTGATTTCCGCCCTGACCGACGGCACCGTGACCCTCAGCGCGACCATTACCGACAGCGCGGGTAACAGCAGTACCCAGACTCATGACGTTGTGGTCAATACCGCCTCCGTGGCGCTGACGGTGAACACCGTTAGCGGTGACGACGTGATCAACGCGGCTGAAGCCGGTTCGTCACTGGTGATTAGCGGCTCCAGCGCCCAGTTCGCCAGCGGAACTCAGGTCACCGTGACCCTGAACGGCAAGACCTATACGGCCACCATCCAGAGCGACGGCAGCTGGACGACCACCGTTCCCGCCGCAGACGTGGGTGCCCTGGCCGATGGCGCGAGCTATCAGGTGTCCGTGTCGGCGCAGGACAGCGCGGGCAACAGCGCGTCGGCAACGCACGGCATCAGCGTCGATACCACTGCGCCGGTGGTGAGCATTGGGACGCTGTCGGTTGACGACATGCTGAACGCGGCGGAAGCGCAGCAGCCGCTGACCGTGCACGGATCTTCCAGCGCGGAGGCGGGTCAGACCGTTACCGTGACGCTGGGAGGAAAAACCTACACAGCGCTTGTCGGCAGCGACGGCACCTGGACACTCGACGTGCCTGCAGCAGATCTGGCCGCCCTGAGCCAGGGCGCGCTGACGGTCACCGCCTCGGTCAACGACAAAGCCGGCAACGGCGGCCAGACCACGCACACCTTAACGGTGGATACCGTCGCGCCAACCGTGACCATCAGCACCGTGGCCGATGACGATATCGTCAACAACGCGGAGCAGCTGGCGGGCCAGACCATCCGCGGCACCACCACGGCGGAACAGGGCCAGACGGTGACCGTCTCCTTCAACGGGCATAGCTATCAGGCGACCGTCGGGGCGGACGGATCGTGGTCGGTCTTCGTGCCGGGCCGTGATTTCCTCGGCCTGAGCGACGGGGAGTACACCATCACCGCTTCGGTGAGCGACAGGGCGGGCAACCCGGGCAGCGCAACGCACGACGTGACGCTGAACGGCGATGTCCCAACCATCACCATTAACACCTTTGCGCAGGACGATATCGTCAACGCCGCCGAGCACGGCACGCCGCTGGTCATCAGCGGCACCACCGACGCGCCGGCGGGCCAGACGGTGACCATCACGCTGAACGGTAAAACCTATGCGGCTACCGTCCAGAATGACGGCACCTGGAGCTACACGGTAGGAAGCGCTGACGTGAACGCGCTGGCAGACGGCGGCTCGTACGTGATTAACGCCCAGGTCAGCAACGCCATCGGCAACAGCGCCAGCGATAACCATACCGTCACGGTCGATCTGACCGCGCCGTCGATGGGGATCGCTATTGATTCGCTGCAAAACGATACCGGCCTGAGCGCAACGGATTTCATCACCAACGACAGCCAGGTCGTCGTCAACGGCTCGCTGACCGCGCAGCTCGGCAATAACGAGAAGGCGCAGATCAGCCTGGACGGCGGCGTTACCTGGATTGACCTGACCGTGACCGGCACCGCCTGGCGCTACGCCGATGGCCGCACCCTTTCGGACGGTACGTATCAGTACCAGGTCCGCGTGATTGATAATGCGGGCAACGTGGGGGCAACGGACAGCCAGGACGTGGTGATTGACCTGACGAAGCCTGCGGCAACCACCATTACCGTGGATTCCATTACTCAGGATACCGGTCTGTCCGGCAGCGACTTTATCACCAGCGACAACCAGATCAGCTTGAAAGGGACGCTCGGCGCGGCGCTGGGCAGCGGCGACCACGCGCAGATCAGCCTTGACGGCGGCGTCACCTGGACCGACGTCAGCGTCAGCGGCCTGAGCTGGACGTATGTCGATGGCCGCACGCTGGCCGACGGGGATTACAACTACCAGCTGCGCGTGATTGACGATGCGGGCAACATCAGCGCCACCGCCTCTCAGGTGGTGACCATTGATACCGTTGCGCCGGACGCCAGCAAAACGATCGCTATCGACAGCATCAGCGACGATACCGGCCTGAGCAGCAGCGACTTTGTCACGAAAGATACGTCCCTGACGCTGCACGGCTCGCTCGGCGCGACGCTGGCCGACGGCGAATATGCCCAGATCAGCATCGACGGCGGCGTCACCTGGCAGAACGTGATCGTCACCGGCAACAGCTGGTACTACGTGGATGGCCGCACGCTGGGTAACCAGACCTATGACTACTACGTTCGCGTTGTGGATGCCGCCGGTAACGTGGGCGCCAGCGCCCATCAGCAGGTGACTGTTGATACGGTCGCCCCGGATGCGGCGATTACGGTGACCGTGGATAACATCACCGTGGATACCGGCTTCGACAATAACGACTTCCTGACCAGTTCGACCTCGTACACGCTGCACGGAACGCTTGGCGCAGAGTTAGGGGCGGGTGAGTACGTGCAGGTGAGCGTGGACGGCGGCACCACCTGGGTGTACGCCACCGTCAGCGGGACGCAGTGGAGCTACAGCGATACGCGTACCCTGACCGACGGCAGCCATAGCTACCAGGTGCGGGTCGTTGACCTGGCGGGTAACGTCGGGGCAACCGCCTCGCAGGCGGTGACGGTGGATACGCAGGCGCCGCAGTACGGCATCACCATCGACAGCATCAGCGAAGACACCGGCCAGTCCGGGAGTGATTTCATCACCATGGACACCACGCTGACCATCAACGGTTCGCTGGGCAGCGCGCTGGCAAACGACGAACGCGTGCAGATAAGCCTGGACGGCGGGAATACCTGGTCAGATGCCACGGTCACCAACCAGCGCTGGAGCTACACCGATACCCGCGATCTGGCTGACGGGGACTACACCTACCAGGTGCGGATTATCGACCTGGCGGGCAACGTGGGCTCCACGGCCTCACAGGTCGTCACGGTAGACACCACGCCGCCGACCACGGTGGGCACGGTAGTGAGCTACACCGATGGCGAAGGCGAGCGTCAGGGCACCTTTGGCAGCTCGGTGGCAACGGACGATAACTCGCCGCTGATCAACGGGACGCTTAACCGCGCACCGGACGACGGTGAGATCGTGCAGCTTTACCGTGACGGGGTTCTGCTCGGCCAGGTGACCATGAACGGCAGCGCAAGCTGGTCCTTCCAGGACAACGGCCTGAGCGACGGGAATCACACCTACATCGTGCGCGTCACCGACAGAGCCGGAAACTACACGGAATCCGACGGCTTTGTGCTGAACGTCGATACCAGCATTCCGACCACCACGGCGGCGATTACCGCGCAGACAACGTCGGATACCACGCCGATCGTCACCGGTACCGTCTCCGCTGACCTGGTGAACGGTGAATACCTGGTGGTGACGGTGAACGGCAAAACTTACACCTCGCAGACCGGCGGCGCGGTGGTGGTCGACCCGGATCACAACACCTGGTATCTGCAGATCCCGGACGGCGATGCGCTGGGCGTGGCGAGCTACAGCGTCACGGCGCAGGTGAAGAGCAGCGCGGGTAACGGCAACACCACGGGTACGGCGACCGGCAGCCTGGTGATTGATACCACCTCGGTGAATACCGACTGGGCAACCACTGCGGGGAACAGCAACAACTCGACCATGACGGTGGGGACGAACAGCAGCGGCCTGTGGAATATCATCGCTAACGGACAGTCTTACTCCAGCAGCGATAGCTCAACCTATGCCGGCAATACGCTGACCAACACCCGCGGCTACTACGTGGTGAGCCAGACCGCCGCCGACTTTGACCGTAACGGCACGCAGGATATTTTCGCGACGGAAAATACCTACGCCGGGTCAACGCAGGTGATGTGGACCTACGATGGCAGTACCTATAACGCCAGCCAGCTGGCGATGGGGACCACCATCTGGTACGGCGGCGTGATTGCGTACGATAAAACCGGCGATGGCTATCTGGATCTGGCGTACGGCGATGCCGGCATGGACTCACTGACCTACCTGGTGAACAACAACGGCGTTCTGTCGCCGGACGGCACCGGTGGCGAAGGCGGTTTCTACGGTCAGTTTGATTCCGGGCGCGAAATCTCCGGCGTTGACCTGAACAACGACGGTACGGTGGATATTGTTCAGCACACTAACCGCAGCGGCGCGTACTCGTTAACCGTGATCAACAACAACGGTAACGGCACGCTCTCTATCGGCCAGAACCTGACCAACGTGTTTGTAGGGAACGCCTCGAATACCACCACGGCGGCGTCCATGACGTGGGCGGACTTTAACGGCGATGGCTACATGGATCTGTACCTGGGCAGCAGCTACAACAACAACGGCGGGGTGATTTACTACAACGACGGTACCGGGAAGCTCTCAACTACCAAGAGCGCGGTGGAAGCCTCTAACGCCACGGCGGGGTATCTGTCGGTGGCGGTTGACTGGAACGGTGACGGGCAGATGGACATCGTCAAGCTCAGCAGCTACGGCGGCTCGCAAACGGCGACGCTGTTCACCAACAACGGTTACGGCTCGACCTGGACCGCAAGCCAGCTGGCTTCAGGACTGGCGAACGTCACCGGCGTGGCGGCAGTGGACTACAACTGGGACGGCGCGCAGGATCTGCTGGTCTCCCAGCAGAACGGCAAGGTGGTGCTGGTGCAAAACAGCAAGACCATTGCTGACGGCACCGCGATGCATCTGCACATTGTCGACAGCGAGGGCATCAACGCCTACTACGGCAACACGGTCAATCTGTACAACTCCGCGGGCGTGCTGGTGGCTTCGCAGATCATCAACGCCCAGTCCGGTATCGGTTCGAACGATACCTCTGCGCTGGTGAGCTTCTACGGGCTGGATCCGAATGAAACTTATTCGGCCGAGATCCTGAAGATCACCAACGGCGTGTCGGATAACGTCACCTGGAGCGGTCTGGAGGCGGGCAACGGCAAAGAGGGCTATGTCCTGACGGCCGAAGCGGCCACCGGCGGCCACAGCGGAACCATCACCGGGACCGGGTATAACGACACCTTTATCGCAGAGGATGGCACTTATACCTACAACGGCTCCGGCGGCTGGAATACCCATTCCGACTATGACACCTGGAGCAACACCGGTGGGATGGACGTGGTGGATTACCGCAATGCGACCTCCGGCGTTACCGTTGATTTGCGCCTCTCTACCGCGCAGGACACCGGGTTCGGCACGTCACGACTGCTCAACATTGAGGGCATCAACGGCTCGAACTTCGACGACGTCATTACCGGCAACAGCGGTGATAACCAGTTCGAAGGTCGCGGCGGGAACGACACCTTCAACATCGGCAGCGGCGGTCACGATACGTTGCTCTACAAGCTGATCAACGCTTCGGATGCAACGGGCGGTAACGGTCACGACGTGGTGAACGGCTTTACGGTCGGCACCTGGGAAGGGACCGCGGACACGGATCGCATTGACCTGCGCGATCTGCTCTCCGGCAGCGGCTATACCGGCACGGGCTCGGCGAGCTATGTGAACGGCGTGGCGACGCTGGACAGCAGCGCGGGCAATATCAGCGATTACATCCGCGTGGTGCAGAACGGCAGCAATACCGAGATCCAGGTTGACCTGGACGGTACGGGCGGCCAGTTCTCGCCGACCACACTGGTGACCCTGAACGGCGTGCAGACGGATCTGGCGACGCTGCTGGCGAACCATCAGCTGTTAATTGCGTAAAACAACGCCGCGGGGAGCGATCCCCGCGGCCTTTTGGCGTTTCTTTACACGAATAGTCATAACCCTATATTTCACAAGATTATTTTGCGGGCTCGTTTAGAAAGCGTTCGTTTTTTAATCATCCCGTAAAGGTATCATTTCAGTGCGAAATTACCGCTCTGGACAGGACGTAGCCTTATGAAGACACATCCACAGTACGAACCCTGGCTGCAGGGCATGCTCATCATCGCGAAGCACTACCGGCTGGATTTTTCCGCGGAGCATGTTCGGGTCACGATTAACCACGAAAGCCAGTCTCCGCGCCAGCTGGTGCTGGAGGAGATGGCGCGCCAGCTTGGGCTGGGGATGCGTGTGGTGGCGGCTGAAGCGGTATTCCTCGATCCGTGGCGCCTGCCGCTTCTGGCGGAATTCACCGGCGGACAAATCGCGGTCATCAACCGCATGGACAGCGAAGGCAACGTCAGCCTGCAGTTTAGCGGCGACGCGGGGCTGGAGACGACGCTGACGCGTGATGAGCTCGGGACGCGGTTAAAGGGCCTGATGGTGCTGCGCCCGCTAGAATCCACGCCGGATGCCCGCGTGGACGACTACATCAAACCGTATGAAAAAAACTGGTTCTGGCAGCTGGCGCTGAAGGACTGGCGACGCTACAGCGACATTATGCTGGTGGCGCTGGTCGCCAACGTGCTGGCGCTTTCCGGCATGGTCTTCTCCATGCAGGTCTACGACAGGGTAGTACCGTCGCAGTCGGAAGCCACGCTGTGGGTGCTGTTTGGCGGCGTGATGATTGCCATCGTGTTCGAATTCATCATGCGCATGCTGCGCGTGCATATTTCCGACGTGGTGGGGAAACGCGCCGACCTGCGTATATCTGAACGCGTTTTTGCCCACGCGCTGCGGATTAAAAACGGCGCGCGCTCGAAATCAACCGGATCCTTTATCGCGCAGATCCGCGAGCTGGAGTCGGTGCGCGAGCTCATCACCTCGACCACCATTGCGGCTATCTCCGATCTGCCGTTCTTCCTGCTGTTCGTCTTTATTCTGTGGATGATTGGCGGCCCGCTGGTGCTGGTGGTCCTGCTCGCTGTGCCGCTGCTGCTCATCCCCGGCCTGCTGGTGCAGCGCCCGCTGGGTAAACTCTCCAGCGAAGGGATGCGTGAATCCGCCATCCGTAACGCCACGCTGGTGGAAGCGGTGCAGGGCATTGAGGACATCAAGCTGATGCGCGCCGAGCAGCGTTTCCAGAACCAGTGGAATAACACCAACGACGTTGCCGCCAGCGTCGGCATGAAGCAGCGCTGGCTGACGGGCCTGCTGCTCACCTGGACGCAGGAGGTGCAGTCCATTGTTTATGCGGTAGTGCTGCTGGTGGGGTGCTATCTGGTCATCAGCGGCGATATGACCACCGGTGCGCTGGTGGGGACCTCGATTCTGGCATCGCGGACTATCGCGCCGCTGTCGCAGATCTCTGGCGTGCTCTCGCGCTGGCAGTCGGCAAAAGTGGCCCGCAAGGGGCTGGACGACCTGATGCAGCGGCCGATTGACGATCCGCAGCACGGCAAGAAGGTGCACAAAGCCCACCTGCGCGGCGACTATGCCCTTGAGGACGTCGGGTTTTATTACGACGAGGAAGAGAAACTCACCGTGCTCAACATCAGCAAGCTGCAGATCCGCGCCGGAGAGCGCGTAGCGGTGCTCGGGCGGAACGGCTCCGGGAAAAGCACGCTGTTACAGCTTCTGGCGGGCATGCAGGAGCCGCAGCAGGGCAGCATTCTGCTGGACGATATTGCCCTCAATCACCTCGACCCGGCCGACGTGCGTCGCGACATGCAGCTGCTGAGCCAGCAGGCCCGGCTGTTCTTTGGCTCCGTGCGGGACAACATCCTGATGGGGAACCCGCTGGCGACCGATGACGAAATTCATCAGGCGCTGGTTAACAGCGGCGCGCTGGAGTTTGTGCGTAAACAGAAAATGGGGCTGAACTATATCATCAACGAGGGCGGGGCTGGCCTCTCCGGCGGACAGCGTCAGGCGCTGCTGCTGGCGCGCGCCCTGATTACCTCGCCGAATATTCTGCTGCTGGACGAGCCAACGGCCTGGCTGGACGAAATGAGCGAGAAGCAGTTTATACAGCATCTTCATAAATGGCTGGGTAAACGCCGGACGCTGGTGGTGGCGACCCATCGCCTGCCGATTCTGGACCTGGTCGACCGCATCATTGTGCTGGAAAACGGCAGGGTGGTGATGGACGGCCCGCGCGATGCGATCCTGCATCAGCACGGTATGGCGCCGCAAAAGACAGCCCAGCGCACCTTGACCATGAAGCCAGCAGCGGTTGCAGAGGAGGGCGCGGCATGAATGATTTCTCTCGTTTCAATAGCCGGCTGAAGGAGCCACGCCTGCCGAGATCGTCACTGGTGGCATGGTCGCTTTTCGCCCTGCTGGCGGTGTTTATCGCCTGGGCAAGCCTGTTCCATCTTGATGAAGTGACGACCGGCAGCGGCAAGGTAATACCGTCTTCGCATGAGCAGGTCATTCAGTCCCTGGAAGGCGGCATTATCCACAGCCTGATGGTGCGCGAAGGCGACATTGTTGAACGCGGCCAGCAGCTCGCGCAGCTTGACCGGACAAAAACCGAGTCGAGCGTGCTGGAGAGCGAGTCTCGCCTGAATGCGGCGCTGGCAACGGCGGCGCGACTCAAGGCCGAGGTGAACGACACGGAACTTGCGTTCCCGGAAGAGCTGGATGACGACGTTGAGCTGGTTAAACAGGAAACGGCGCTCTACCAGTCCCGTCGTGAAAGCCTCGAAAAGGGACTGGCCGGCTTACGTCAGGGCGCCGAGCTGGTGCAGCGCGAGCTGTCGTTAACCCGTCCGCTGGTGACCCAGGGGGCGGCCAGCAAGGTGGAGGTGCTGCGTCTTGAGCGTCAAAAAAACGAGCTTGAGAACAAAATCACCGAAATGAAAAACCAGTATTACGTTCGCGCCCGCGAAGAGCTGGCGAAAGCCAATGCCGAGATTGAAGCCCAGCGTTCGGTGATGAAGGGGCGGGAAGACTCTCTGACCCGGCTGACCTTCAATGCCCCGGTTCGCGGGATCGTGAAGGATATTGACGTCACGACCGTGGGCGGCGTTATCCCGCCGAACGGCAAGCTGATGAGCCTGGTCCCGCTTGACGACCAGATGGTGGTTGAAGCGAAAATTTCGCCGCGCGATGTGGCCTTTATCCATCCCGGCCAGAAAGCGCTGGTGAAAGTGACGGCCTATGACTACTCCATTTACGGCGGGCTGGAAGGCGAGGTGACCATGATTTCCCCGGACACCCTGCAGGATGAGGTGAAAAGGGATGTTTACTACTATCGCGTCTATATTCGTACCGACAGTAACCATCTGACCAATAAGCAAGGTCAGGAATTTCCGGTCTTTCCGGGCATGATTGCCACCGTTGATATTAAAACCGGCAGCAAAACCATTCTGGATTATCTGTTAAAACCGCTGAACAAGGCAAAAGAGGCGCTGCGGGAACGATAGTTGAGTGGCGTTCGGAATTCCGAACGCCGGGTGGATTATACGGTTGACGTCACGCTGTGAGCGTGGCGTCGCTCTTTAGGGACAACGTTGATGTAATGCGTAACATACGCAAAATATAAACCGGCATAATTTTCGACGAGTTCGATAAACGCCGGGTATACCGATAGCCGACCATCACCCCGATCTTTCAGATAGCCCGCCTCTTGAGCCGATTTGATAATCCGGTTGACGTGGATGCGCGAAACGAAAAATTCTTTTGCGAGCATGCTGGCTGAATATTCAATGACGGCACCATGGGCAGATTTGTTTTTCATAGCCTGCAGGTAAAGATAAAGCATAATCATACGACCGCCATCTTTATCAATAAATAATCCCACTTCCGGCAATACCTTTCTGAACGTTAATCCCCGAAAAAGATATTCTGCCGCGCGGCGGAAGAAGTTATTTCTCAAAATATCATTATCCAGCAGGTTTACGTTAATATTGAATGTCGGATAAAGAATACTGACGGGCAAAAAAGCGCCGGACATATATCGCTTAAGTTCATTCAGGCCTTTTTCGGTTGGCGCGATTCTCGTTTTACGTCGGTCTTCCGTACAGCGCCAGGTCTTGATGCGCCCGGTGGTTCTCAGTATCGTAATGATCGCAATGACGCTGTTGGGGCTGGCTATCTTATAGCGAGAGCATAACTCTTTAATCTCTGAAACTGACTCGGCCTGATTTCCAAAAATAAAACAACACATGGAGAGAATAATGTTGAATCGTGATTCCTGCAGCATGGTCTTGTAGAACAAAGGTTGTTTTTTGTAGATGGTGTCATTAATTGCGTAGTGCTCTAATATTGCCTCACCGAATCGCGGATTGTTCTTTATAACATCCCTTCGATGTAGCAAGGCCCTGGATGAGATGTGATTATCCATAGCGTTTTTCTCGTATTTGAATGAACCGATAGATGAAGTATCCAGTCTTCTTTTTCGGAATTTTCATTATACCCTGAGATTAAAACATTTGCCGTGGTTATTTGAAAAGAAAAGTATATTTAAACGCCGGTGATTAACGCAAAGATGTTCCGGTGAGTTCGGTTGATAACAGTTTATTAACCAGACAGGGTACGATAAAATTATACTACGCAACAGGTACAGTAAATTTTACGCATTCTCAAATGGAAATGGCGCTTTGGAGCCCAGGAGCAGGTTATGACCCACAAAATTTCTCTCAGAAATGGGGCTTGCGATGAACATAAGTTTGTCATCTCAGCCTGCGGTTTCACATTCCAGGGATATTGTTCGATCCTTCATAAATACGGAATCCACGCCTCCAGGATTCACTTTAACGGAGATGAGGCATCTCAACAGGATATTGAAAATATCCTTAAAAATCAGAATGCGCATATCGTGGTGTTTCTCGGGAAAGGCGTTGTCAACCTTCTGGAAAGCCTGAAGCGACTGGCATCGATACTCAATGCACTCCCCGTCATTCGGCACGTCACGCTGTATGGTGATATTCCCGATGGCTGGCTGTATCGCACGCTGGGCAGTCTTTTAAATAACCGCTATCAATTATCATTGATTCGCTTAGCGCATGTTTCAGATGTCATGACCTGTTTTCATACCCACCATAACGGGTTTAAGGACTACTCACGGTTATTACGCGAGCGCAGTTCGGATATTTCATCGAATGACAACATTAAGTGGCTTACAAGAAGAGAGATTGATGTATTGCTAAATTTCTACCGCGGAATGTCCGTAAAAGAAATGTGCGACAGAATGGATCTCTCGAATAAAACGGTTTATACCCACCGTAAGGAAGGTGTGCTGAAATTAAGGTTAATTAAGCGATGGCTACACGATCCGCACAATTTCAAAGCGGAACGAAGTATTAAACAGCGGAATCAAAAAACGGAACTTACGGATAAAGAAGCAGAAATTTTCAATGCATTGCATAAAAAAGAGATATTTCCTGCCTATCAGATTATTACCGATCGCGATAAAAAAGGGGTAGGTTTTGAGATACTCATTCGCTGGAATAAAAACGGTAAAATTGTCAAGCCAGCCAGCTTTCTCACGGATATCTCAAATCATGAGATATGGTTAAAAATTACGGCGCTGGTCATCCATGCCGCCGTTTCAGGTATTAATAAGTATAACGGGAAATATTATTTTTCTGTGAATATCCCGCCTCGTCTGGCTTCCGGAAATGCCTTGCCTGATATGGCACGCAAGGCCATCGATATGCTGCTTAAACCGCAGTGGGCCGAAAAGCTGGTCTTTGAATTTGCAGAGGATATTGACGTGACGAAGGACAAAAGGATCCCTGAAACCATGCGGCATTTACGCAATACGGGGTGTCGTTTGTTTCTGGATGACTGCTTCTCTAACCACCAAACCATGTTCCCGGTGCGGCAGGTGCATTTTGATGGCCTCAAGCTGGATCGCGACATCGTTGAGCATTTTGTGGCAAACGACAATGACTATAACTTGATTAAAGCGATACAGATTTATAGCGACATGACAGGAACGGATTGTATTGCAGAGGGGGTTGACAGTGAGGAAAAGTTTGAGAAATTAGTCGCTCTGGGCGTCAAAAACTTTCAGGGGTATTATTTATCGCGCGCCGTGAAAGAGGAAGAGTTAGATCGCATGGTCAGGATGTTTAGCTAGTAAAATAAAGCCCCGAAGGGCCTTTTGTTATTTTCTACCCAGCAGCAGGCCGAGAACAATACCGACAGCACCCGCGGCGATGAGGCCGGTAAGGGGATTATTTCTGACCGCTTCTGTGACGTCGGAAACGGCATCGCTGGCCTGAGCGGCATACTTTTTCGCAGCACCTTTTACCTGATGTTTTGGTGAGTCGACGAATTCACCAAACTGCTGCTGCGCTGAACCTGCGAGTTCATCAAATTTATTTTTTGCCTTGTCTTCAGCAAACTGGGTGTTTTTATCAGTACCGATATCAGACATTTTTGCCTCCTTTTGTTGATAGTTAAAGGATAGCCGCTCTTTGTGGATGTGGGAGACGCAAGGCTAAATTCGGCACCTGACAGGGCGGTTTTAGGATATATCTCTATACCGGGAACCCGTTATTTCTCATTGTCATCCTGACCGTAATACAGTTTCCCTATGCGGATCAGCGGGCGCCCCTGAGACTTACGGTGCAGGTTACTGTCCCTGAGCGAATAAACGCACCCGCAATATTCCTGCTGGTAAAACTGTTCCCGCTTGCTAATCTCAATCATGCGTGAGGATCCGCCCTGTTTGCGCCAGTTATAGTCCCAGTAAACCATACCCGGATAGCGCGCGGCCGCACGCTGGCCGCAGTCGTTGATCTGCTGCATATTCTTCCAGCGGGAGATCCCCAGCGAGCTGCTGATGACGCTGAATCCATTTTCTGCCGCATAGAGCGCGGTACGCTCGAAACGCATATCGAAACACATGGTGCAGCGGACACCGCGCTCGGGTTCCCATTCCATGCCTTTCGCGCGCTCAAACCAGTTATCGGTGTCGTAATCGGCATCAACAAACGGCACGCCGTTCTTTTCCGCAAACCGAATATTCTCCTCCTTGCGAATCAGATATTCCTTTTGCGGATGGATATTGGGGTTATAGAAAAAAATCGTGTATTCAATGCCCGACGCCTGGATAGCCTCCATCACTTCCCCCGAGCAGGGGGCACAGCAGGAGTGCAGCAGCAGCTTGTGGGCACCGTCTGGCAGGGTAAGTTGTGGGCGAATAAAAGGGGCTGTCGTCATGGCGTTCTGCGATATGTTTATGAAATTTATGGAAGGGTAGCATAAATTCAGAAACTGCGGAGAAGCTCATTAAGACAGCGGATCTCAGGATATTTGCGTTACCGTTTCCTCTACGCACGTTTGAAGCGAAAATTCATTCGTATAAGCGCAGCGGCCAGCGGGACGGTAGGCCGGGCAAGCGCAGTGCCACCCGGCAGAAAAGACGGTTAGTAATGGATCGTCAATTTAACGGCAGGTAGATATCCGTTTGCAGCGCGTGTTCCGGCACCTCGTGAATAAAGTTGAGGTAGTGGAAAAATACCGGGGCATCGCGCAGCGTTTCGCCGCTGGCCGGTAGCCAGTCGCGAAACATCGCCCACACCGTGGCGGAAATGGTATCCAGCGAACCGGTGTGACGCCCTACGGCGTAGCGTCCGCCGTCGATTTCACCATTGGAAACCCCAAATTCATTCTCTGGTATCGGTTCCGAGATACTGCCGCAGATATCGAAACGAAAGGCGTCTGCTGGCGTGGTTGCCGGGTCATCCCAGGCAATGCCAAACGTGCTGCTTTCGTGTACTGGCGATAAGCCCGTGGTTTTACGCCAGGCAATAAATTTCGACGCGCTGTCATTAACCCGATCCGGGCTGCCACGGTGGTGCAGCATTGCCACTCGGGTCTGCGGGAAATCGACAATCTTAACTTCCATCGTTTTTTGCTCCTGAAAGGTCATTTTTGGTACGCGCTGATGCCAGTTCAGCCAGTCCGGCTGTTGCCGAAACTGACGTGGGCTTTTTCCAAACGCATTTCTGAAGGCGCGACTGAACGATTCAGGGCTCTGGAACCCGGCATCGAGCGCAATATCAATCACCTTATCCTGAGGATTAAACGCCAGCCGCCAGGAAGCATGACGCAGGCGTAGCCACTGGATATAGCGATACAGAGGCTGACCGCTAAATGCCAGAAACTGCCGGTGAAAATGATAAGGCGAACAGCAGGCTAACGCGCTGAGCTTCTCCAGCGTAAGCGGCTCATCGAGATGGTGGGCAATATAGTCGCACACCATCGTGAAGCGCTCGCGGTAGGCCGTTTTTATTGCATCGTTCATTGCATCCTCCTGATGACCCACTTTGCCTCACCGAATGGACATAATCCTGACCGATCTTGCTAATTATGGAGAAGTTATACTGGCCGCATATCGTTGTGCCGCAGCAATCGCCCTGTCGTCAAAAATATACTGTTCGAAATGATGGCTCGCATCGGTGACGCGATATATTTTCCATTTACCGTCTTCATTGCGCAGATACACGTTTAACCGCTGTTTTTGCCCATTACCTGCACCCAGCTCGACGTTAACAACTTTTCCGGACACCGAGTTTATCGCGTTGCTTACGCTTAGGTCAGGGATCCACTCCGCCGCATAGTCTTGCGTATAGGTAAAATAATCAGAACCGATAATTTCTTGTTCATAGAGAGAGGAAATTTTCTGCAGTCGGGAGAGCGTGTCTTGCGCAATATAGTCACGCATTTTTGGTGAATCGAGATTATCTTCTTTGCTGTCTGTAACGAAAGCAGTGAGGTAAAACGCGTAAAAGTCATGAGTACGTTTTTCCGGCTCATCCATTTGCGTTGAACATCCCGTCAGTAACAGGCACATCAAGAGAACGTAACGCATCAGCTTTTCCTGTAAATTTTGTAAGCAGGGCGTGAGGAGCGATATCCCGGGCCACCCCACATATCTCTTTGTCTGAAGTCAGAGTACCAGGCAGTGCCGTCATAAATTGCCATGTGACCCGCAGGATTACCTCCTGCATAAGGCTGAATAACAACCACATCGCCTTCCTGTAATGTTTCACCTTGCCCTAAAACTCGAAAACCTGCCCGTTCAAGGTTACTGCCATAGTCTTTTGCGGTAGGTGCATTGCCAATATCCACGCCACCTGCACGTATTGCCTTACGCGTATATTCTCCACAGCGTTTTTGCGATGAAGTTCCTGCATTTTGGCGTGCATGCAGGGCTGCTGCGTGTTTGTTCCATGCCATGTGTTAACTCCTGTTGTATATGAAATCGTCACTAAACAACGGAAGCTACAATCCGGTTAGGCAAATGATGTCATTAAAAAATTATATATTTCAGAGCATTATCTCTTTTTGAAGTTTTATTCGCTTGGTTGATGATATGCGATAGATGTGCTGATGTTGCAACGGAAACAGAAGGTTTACATCGACATAAAAGTTAAATACCATACCCCCCTATAGTATCAGGAGGGCGTATGCCGCATTCACCCGAAGATAAAAAACGTATTCTTACCCGCGTCCGTCGCATCCGGGGCCAGGTTGATGCCCTCGAACGCGCGCTGGAATCGGGCGATCCCTGTCTGGCTATCCTGCAGCAAATTGCCGCCGTGCGCGGGGCTGCCAATGGCCTGATGGGCGAAATGGTTGAAATTCACCTCAAAGATGAGCTGGTAGCGGGGGACACCACGCCTGATCAGCGAGCCGTACGCATGGCGGAAGTCGGCCATTTATTGCGCTCTTATCTAAAATAAATCCACATACCTGACAAAAAAGGGAAGGCATATGAAATCTCGCGCTGCAGTTGCATTTGGTCCCGGCCAGCCGCTTAAAATCGTTGAAATCGACGTGGCACCGCCGAAGAAAGGCGAAGTGCTGATCAAAATCACCCATACCGGCGTGTGCCATACCGATGCGTTTACGCTTTCGGGCGACGATCCGGAAGGCGTCTTCCCGGCGGTGCTGGGTCATGAAGGCGGCGGGATTGTGGTGGAAGTGGGGGAGGGAGTTACCAGCCTGAAGCCTGGCGATCACGTGATCCCGCTGTACACCGCGGAGTGCGGCGAGTGTAAGTTCTGTAAATCCGGTAAAACCAACCTCTGCCAGGCTGTGCGCGCCACGCAGGGGAAAGGGCTGATGCCGGACGGCACCACACGTTTCTCGTATAACGGCGAGCCGGTTTATCACTACATGGGCACCAGCACCTTCAGCGAATACACCGTTTGCGCGGAGATCTCGCTGGCGAAGGTAAACCCACAGGCGCCGCTGGACAAAGTCTGCCTGCTGGGCTGCGGCGTGACCACCGGTATTGGCGCAGTGCACAACACGGCAAAAGTCAAAGAGGGCGATACCGTGGCGGTGTTCGGTCTCGGCGGCATTGG
This sequence comes from Enterobacter sp. 3U4, assembly GCF_057224565.1. Taxonomy (NCBI): domain Bacteria; kingdom Pseudomonadati; phylum Pseudomonadota; class Gammaproteobacteria; order Enterobacterales; family Enterobacteriaceae; genus Enterobacter; species Enterobacter sp. 3U4. Next base: position 1,675,089 of record NZ_CP136665.1, on the reverse strand, counting down.
CCTGGCGGTAATTCAGGGCGCGGTGCAGGCGAAGGCCGGGCGTATCATCGCGGTCGACACCAACCCGGAGAAGTTCAGGCTGGCGGGTGAGATGGGCGCGACCGATTTCGTGAACCCGAAAGATCACGAGAAGCCGATTCAGGACGTCATCGTTGAGATGACCGACGGCGGCGTGGACTTCAGCTTCGAGTGTATCGGCAACGTCAACGTGATGCGTTCCGCACTGGAGTGCTGCCACAAGGGCTGGGGCGAGAGCATTATCATTGGCGTGGCCGGTGCGGGTCAGGAGATTAAAACCCGTCCATTCCAGCTGGTGACCGGGCGCGTGTGGCGCGGTTCCGCGTTCGGCGGCGTGAAGGGCCGTACCCAGCTTCCGGGTATGGTTGAAGATGCGATGGTCGGCAAGATCCAGCTCGACCCGTTCATCACCCACCGTTTACCGCTGGAGCAGATCAACGAGGCCTTCGATCTGATGCACGAAGGAAAATCCATCCGTACCGTTATCCATTTCGGCGACAAGTAACTCTTCTGCCAGCGGTTTTTCGCCGCTGGCACTTCTTTAATAATCTTCTCTAAAGTGTGACCAGTGCGGCGTTTTTAGCCGTAATCTAAATCCCTGCCGTGCCGATGACTATTTAACAGGCGTGTTTTTACGCATCTTACCTACAAGAGAGTCGACGGTCATGGACAACACTACTTCGATGCTGGCGCAGCGCAAGCTGAGCTTCTTGCATCACATCAGGCTGGTTCCGCTGTTTTCCTCCATTCTCGGTGGCATTATTCTTCTGTTTGCCTTGAGCTCGGGTCTTGCGGGCTATTTCCTGCTGCAGGCCGATCGCGATCAGCAGGATGTCACAGCCGAAATTCAGGTGCGTATGGGGCTGTCGAACAGCTCAAACCATCTGCGAACCGCGCGTATCAACCTGATCCACGCCGGTGCGGCAAGCCGTATCGCGGAGATGGATGCGATGAAGCAGAACATCAGCGAGGCGGAAACGCGCATTAAGCAGTCTCAGGATAGCTTTACCGCCTACATGAATCGCGCCGTGCGCACCGCCGAGGGCGCAGCGCTGGACGCGGATCTCAAGGCGCGTTACGACGCCTATATCGCAGGCATGCAGCCGATGTTGAAATTCGCCAAAAACGGCATGTTCGAAGCGATCATCAACCATGAAAACGAAACCGCGCGCCCGCTGGATGACGCCTATAACGCCGTGCTGCTGAAGGCGATTAAGATCCGTACCGACCGTGCTAACGCGCTGACGGCGCAGGCGCATAGCCGCACGCAGCTGGGCCTGATGTTTATGGTGGGCGCGTTTGCGCTGGCGCTGGTGCTGACGGCGATGACCTTTGTCGTGCTGCGCCGCACGGTAATCAATCCGCTGCAGCGTGCAGCGAAACGTATCGAGAATATCGCCAGGGGCGACCTGACGATGCCGGACGACGTGGCGGGGCGCAGCGAAATTGGTCGCCTGACGCGCGATCTGCAAACCATGCAGCACTCCCTTGAAACCACCGTGGGCACCGTACGTCAGGGGGCAGAGGAAATCTACCGTGGCACCAGCGAAATTTCTGCCGGTAACACCGATCTCTCTTCCCGCACCGAGCAGCAGGCTGCCGCCATCGAGCAAACCGCCGCGAGCATGGAACAGTTGACCGCGACGGTGAAGCAGAACGCCGATAACGCCCATCATGCCAGCAAGCTGGCGGAAGACGCCTCCGGTAAAGCCAGCCGAGGGGGCCAGATGGTCTCCGGCGTGGTGAAAACTATGGGCAATATCTCCAGCAGCTCGAAGAAGATCTCTGAAATCACCGCCGTGATTAACAGCATCGCCTTCCAGACCAATATCCTGGCGCTCAACGCGGCGGTAGAAGCGGCCCGTGCGGGTGAACAGGGGCGCGGATTTGCCGTGGTGGCAAGTGAAGTACGCACCCTGGCAAGCCGCAGTGCGAATGCCGCAAAAGAGATCGAAAGCCTGATCAACGAATCGGTATCGCTGATCGACCAAGGCTCCGGCGAGGTTGTTGCCGCCGGTAACACCATGAATGAGATCGTCGACGCGGTGAAACGCGTTACCGACATCATGCTGGAGATCGCGGCGGCGTCCGATGAGCAGAGCCGCGGTATTGTGCAGGTGAGTCAGGCGATTTCTGAGATGGATAAAGTGACCCAGCAGAACGCCTCGCTGGTGGAAGAAGCCTCCGCGGCGGCGGCGTCTCTGGAAGAACAGGGCGCGCGTCTGACCGAGGCGGTTGGCGCGTTTCGGTTGAGCGGCGCAAAGCAGGGCCGCGTGGTGACGGCTGCGCCGGTGGCGCAGAACGCACCGCTGCGCCCGGCGGCGACGGTTTCCGGGGATAACTGGGAGACGTTCTGAGTTGCCAGCAGTGTCGGGTGGCGCTTCGCTTACCCGACCTACAAAATCTGACCTACAAAAAAGGGACCTTTCGGTCCCTTTTTCACATCTTATTTCTTATCGGGTAACGCGTACGCGATAACATAATCACCGCGATCCGGCGACTGGCGGGCGCCACCGGCGTTAATGATGATGTACTGCTTACCGGTTTTCGGCGACACGTAGGTCATCGGGCCGGACTGGCTGCCAACCGGCAGGCGGTCTTTCCAGATTTCTTTCCCGGTGGCGGTATCAAACGCGCGCAGGTAGAAATCCTGGGTACCGGCAAAGAACAGCAGACCGGACTGGGTAGAGAGCGACGCGCCCAGGGTCGGCATACCGATTGGGATTGGCATGTGCATGCGAATGCCCAGCGGACCGGTATCTTCTACCGTGCCGACAGGGACCTGCCACACCAGCTTGCCGGTTTTCAGGTCGACTGCTGACATGGTGCCAAACGGCGGCTTCTGGCACGGAATGCCCAGCGGTGACAGGAAACGTTCACGCATCGCGCCGAACGGCGTGCCGTCCATTGGAACAATCCCCATCTCGATGCCGCTGGCGTTTTTCGCCACGTTCGCGCGCGGCACCATATAGTTTGCCAGACCCAGGCGCATATCGTTGACGAACATCAGGCTGTTGTTCGGGTCAACGGAGACGCTGCCCCAGTTCATCCCGCCGAGAGAGCCAGGGAACTGCAGGGAACGGTCGAGACCCGGCGGGGTGAAGACGCCCTGATGACGCATCTCTTTAAACTGAATGCGGCACAGCAGCAGGTCAACAGGCGTCGCCCCCCACATGTCGGACTCGGTAAGCGTCTGGTTGCCAATCATCGGCATGCCTACGGAGTACGGCTGGGTTGGGGAGTAGCGTTCACCTTCAACGTTACCCGCCGGAACGGGGCGTTCCTCTACCTTCGCCACCGGCTTGCCGGTTTCGCGGTTAAGCATGAAGATCATGCCCTGCTTGCTGGTCTGCACCAGCACAGGCGTGGTGCCGCCTTTACCGTCTGGCAGATCGTACAGCAGCGGCTGGGAAGGCAGGTCGAAGTCCCACAGGTCGTGGTGGGTGGTCTGGAAATGCCAGCGCACCTGACCGGTGGCCGCGTCGACGGCGACGATGGAGGAGCTGTACTTATCGTCCAGCGCGGTACGCTCACCCGCCCAGAAGTCTGGCGTGGCGTTGCCGGTAGGCAGGTAGATCAGGTTCAGTTTGGCGTCGTAAGACATCGCAGACCAGACGTTCGGCGTACCGCGGGTGTAGGTCTGGCCTTCCGGCGGCAGGCCGGTCAGGTTCGGGTTACCCGGATCCCACGCCCACGCCAGCTTACCGGTGTGAACGTCGTAGGCACGCACCACGCCCGGCGGTTCGCCAGTAGAGTAGTTATCCGCGACGCGACCGCCGACGACGACAACGTTCCCGGCAACCAGCGGCGTAGAGGTTTGCTGATAATATCCGGGCTTAATCTCACCCATGCCGACGCTCAGATCCACCGTACCATGGTCGCCAAAGTCGTCGCAGACCTTGCCGTTATCCGCGTTGATGGCAATCAGGCGGGCATCGGTAGTGGGCAGGAACAGGCGGCGAGGGCATGCCGCTGGCGAGGTCCCGGTCTGTGACGACGTCACGTTTGCATGATCTTCAAAATAGCCCAGACCGCGGCAGCGCTGCCAGTTAGGCGCGGTGGCTTTGGAATCATAACGCCATTTTTCTTTACCGGAATCCACGTCCAGCGCCAGCACTTTACTGTACGGCGTACAGACGTACAGCGTGTCGCCAATCTGCAAAGGCGTGTTCTGATCTTCCGCGCCCGAGCCGTTGCTCTGCGGAATATCGCCGGTGTGCGCAACCCAAGCGACTTTCAGGTCGCTGACGTTTTGCTTGTTAATCTGGTCCAGCGCGGCGAAACGGTCGCCGTGCGTGGTGTTGCCCCAGTGTTCCCAGTTTTTTTGCTGCTCACCGGGAGCGACGGGTTTCACCGGAACGGGTTCGTTCGCTGCCACGAGGGTTTGCGGCTTAAACATCCAGCCCAGGCTGACCAGCATGGCCACCGCCAGCAGCGCCGCGACGCCAAAAGCGGGCGATTTGTTCGGTGCAGTGTGGTTTGCCGTGCGCAGGAAAGGCCAGACGATGGCGCACAGGAACGCCAGTACGGCAAAGGTAAACAGGCGGGAGAAGAGCGGCCAGAAATCCCAGCCCGCATCGCTTACCGCCCAGAACAGCGAGGCAATAAACGCGATGCCGTAAAGCACGATCCCGCTGGTGCGGTTAAGGAAAATCAGGATCGCGGCAATCACCATTACCACGCCCATGATAAGGAAGTAACTACTTCCGCCCACGGTGGCGAGCTTAAAGCCCAACCCGCCGACGGCCAGACCGATGAGCATCATCAGTCCGGCAAGAAGCCACTGCAGAATACGAGGTATCCCGCGCGGCGCGCTGCCAAATGCCATTTCTCTCTCCTTTGCTCCCCCCGCCGTGTCGGGTATGTACCAGTTGGGTAATAAATGCGGTGGGAATGATGATTGATACAGGTGAATTCGTTTATATCAAATAATTTGCGAACCATTTGGTGAATTCACCGCTATGATAAAACTGTTAAATTGTTTTACGCAATTGTTAATGATTTATTCCGCATTATTTGATTAACGCACAGGACAGACCCCTCGCCCCTGAGGGGAGAGGGTTAGGGAGAGGGGCGAAAAGGTTTTAAACCGGCATCGATTTGCGGATGGCGCTCAGAAGCGTTTGTGCGCCCGTGGAAAGCGGGGTATCTACCCGGGTCAAAATACCAATAGGCTCCCCGGCGCCGGGGGCCGTTACCGGGAGAGCGGTCAGCGTGCCCTGGCGCAAATCATCTTTTACCGCCCCGGAGGGGACGAACCAGACGTAGTCATAATCGAGCGTGAGCTGGCGTGAAAGCGAGGCTGACAGCGTTTCGATGCACCCTGAGGGCAGCGTACATCCCTGCATTTGCAGCAAGGTTTCAGCGGTCTGGCGCGGGACGGTCCCTTTCGGGCAAACCACCACCGGCCACTCCATCACGCGGCTTAACGTAACCGTGTCCTGCAGCAGGGGGTGATCGGGACGAACCACCAGCTTCAGGGACTCCAGGAACAATAGTTCATAATTGAGGCCGCCCATCAGCTCAGGGTCGGACATGCGGCCGATACCGATATCCAGCTCGCCCGATTTCAGCCCCGCGAGCAGCATGGTGTTATTCATGGTGGCAACCTGAATCGTGGTATGCCGTTGCTGCTTGTGGAACTGGCCAATCACCGGCGGAAGAATGCCGAGCGCCGCGGTGGGCAAGGCACCCACGCGCACCACCTCGCTGGATTGCTCTTCTTTTCGGTGCAGGGACTGGCCTGCGGTATTGAGCGCATCCAGCACCTTAACGGCGTGCGTGAGGAACTGTTCGCCCACGATGGTAAGCTGCGCCCCCAGCCGACCGCGGTCAAAAAGACGGGCGCCGGTCAGCTGTTCCAGCTCGTTGAGGGTTTTCGAGAGCGCAGGCTGGCTCAGGTTGAGAGTTTCAGCCGCACGCCCCAGCGTTCCCTGTTGAGCGACGGCCACAAATGTATGCAAATGGCGCAAGCGTATGCGCTGACTGAACAGACCATTTTTTTCCATAGGCGATGTTAAAAACAGAGCGATGCGGGTGACAAGTTAAGTTGTTTAATTTTGATAACCTGATAGCAAAATATTTTTAACATTTGATCTGTTTGAGTTACAACATGTTTTTCGGCAGGGGAATAAGAGCGAACGTCCTTGTTCATTTATTGCTCATTACTGAGGGGGAAGGGCTAAGCGGTTAGATCACACCGTCTCCGCCGTCAGAACACCACACCTGGCCGGACGTAAATGAACATTCATCCGAGGCCAGCGTGACGTACAGCGGGGCAATCTCGACGGGCTGACCCGGACGTCCCAGCGGCGTATCTCCGCCAAACTCTTTAACTTTTTCCATCGGCTGGCCGCCGCTGGACTGCAGCACCGTCCAGTAGGGACCAGGCGCGACCGCGTTGACGCGAATGCCTTTCGGACCCAGCTGCTTGGCTAAGGATTTGGTAAATACCGCCAGACAGGCCTTAGTCTGGGCGTAGTCCAGCAGCACCGGGCTGGGCTTCACGGCCTGAACGGAGGAGGTATTAATGATAACGGATGAGGCTTTCAGGTGGCGCAGAGCCGCCTTCGTAATCCAGAAAGGCGCGTACACGTTGGTTTTAAACGTCGCGTCAAAATCTTCGGTGGTCAGCTCTTCAAGCGATTCACGGAACTGCTGGCGTCCGGCGTTGTTGATCAGAATATCCAGCCCGCCCAGCTTCGAGACGGCTTCTTCGACCAGATTCTGGCAGAAGGTTTCGTCCCGGACGTCCCCCGGCAGCGCGACGGCGTTCCGCCCTTCGGCTTTGATCAGGTCGATGACCTCAGCGGCGTCTTTTTCCTCTTCAGGCAGGTAGTTAATGGCCACGTCAGCGCCTTCACGGGCATAGGCGATTGCCACAGCGCGACCAATACCCGAGTCACCGCCGGTGATCAGGGCTTTTTTGCCCGCCAGGCGGCCGTGCCCTTTATAGCTGGTTTCCCCGTGGTCGGGTACAGGCTGCATTTCGGATGCCAGTCCCGGTGGCGTTTGTGGCTGTTCCGGGAACGGGGGCTGCGGGTAAGCGTTCGTACGTTGTTTGGTATCACTCATAGCTGACTCCTTAAGCCAAGGGGTGAGATTTGATGGATAACTGCAGCGTTAACGCTTCGCTGAATTATTTCTGCAAACGATCGACACGGACGACGGCAGGGGATGATTTTTTATCAAGCGAACCGTTGATACTGATCATCTGGTCGGGTTTTACCGTTCTGCCGTCAAAGACTGCCTGGGGAATAATAACGTCGATTTTTCCGGTTTTATCCTGAAATACAAACTTATCGCCGCTACCGTCAATAAGATTACCGCGTAATGAAATTGTCGCACCGTCGTGCATTTGTTTGGCCTGATCGATGGTCATAATACGCGCGTCGTCGGTTCCGCGATATCCGCTATCCAGCGCATGCGGTGGCGGCGGGGCTTCGCCCTTTTGTAACCCGCCGTTATTATCAGCCCATGCGGCTGGAATCAGAAATATCAATAAAGCGGAAATAAGTGATAATTTCATCCGATATCCTTCATTTTGCGTGTCTTGACTTATTAAGTATTGTTGCTATTCCTTTATGTGGCAAATGTGATAAGTCCTAAAAAGATTCGCGTGAGAAATCAAACTTATCGGATAATAAGCGAAACGGTGACGATGACCATGAAGCGTGAAAATGAAAAGTTGCCCGGGATAGATGAGAGTTATCGCTTGCTGACGTTTGAATACGCGTTTCGTCAGGTAGGTTTTATTGTTCTGCTGGCTATAATCATCGCGGCGATTGCCGGTTTGTTTTCAAGCGGCTGGGTCAGCGATACGGTCAAAACCAATTCCGCTAAATCACTGGCCATAAGCTATGAACGGTTTGGCCGACGGGAGACGGAGACGCGAATGGAGCTGGCGTTCCCGGTGCAAACAGAGGGAAAGTATGTTCTCAGCATGACCAGCGAGAGCAGCGATGTTTACGAGCCCGGCAGCGTCTGGCCGCAGCCTGACAGCATGTTCAGCCGTGGCAAGACCCTCTATTTTGTCTATAACAACCTGAAAAAATCAGACCGCTTCGCGGTGTTACTCTTCACCACGCCTTCGAGAGCCGGTAAATGGAACACGACCGTTCGTGTAAACAACGAGCCGGAGATAACCCTCTGGCAATTTATTTACCCCTAGGAGGCTGATATGGATATGGTCTTTCGAGCGCTGGCGATTTATCTGTTCCTCGTGGTGGTATTTAAAGTGGCCGGGCGGCGCGCGCTGCTGCAGATGACCAGCTTCGATCTCATTCTGCTCCTGATAATTAGTGAAGCTACTCAGCAGGCGCTTCTCGGACAAGATTTTTCCGTCACCGGTGCGATGATAACCATTACCACGCTGGTGGTGGTGGATATTATATTTGGCCTGCTGAAGAAATATTTTTCTCCTGTGGAGAATATTCTGGATGGCACTCCCGTCATTTTGGTTGAGAACGGCGTACCTTTATCAGATAAAATTAAAAAAGTCGACGTGTCGTGTGAGGATATTCTGGTGTCGGCGCGCCAGAATAATGGCATCACGCAAATGAGTGAAATTAAATATGCCATACTTGAACGCAATGGGCATATTTCAATCATTCCTTTCGAGAAATAAGAGGCGAAAAGATGAGCAATCTTTTTCACGACAACAATTATACCGTGGGTGAACTGACGAAAAAACTGGCGAGCAAATTAACCGATCTCGGGCTTCGCTTAACCACGGCGGAATCCTGTACCGGGGGAAAGCTCTCGGTAGCACTCTGTGCCGAAGAGAACACGGCCGATTTTTATGATGTTGGCCTGGTCGTATTCAGCGACGAAGCCAAAGCGCGGATCCTCGGCGTTCGTCCTGAGACGCTCGCGCGCTATACCGCCGTCAGTGAGCAGACGGTGACCGAGATGGCCGCCAGCATCCGCGACATCGCCCAGGCGGATATCAGCATCGCCATCAGCGGATACGCAGGTCCGGAAGGGGGCGACGACGGCACGGCGGCGGGGACGGTCTGCTTTGCGTGGAACATCCGCGGTGAGACGAAAACCCGCACCGTACTGTTTTCCGGAGACTGTCAGGACGTAGTGGAAAAAGCGGTGCATTTTTCGCTGGCCGAGCTGGTAACAGCATTGTCGGACGGGCATAACGGATAAACTCACGTGGAGGTTCTATGGCTGTCATAGTGATTACCGGTGGGACGGCGGGCGTGGGAAAAGCCACGGCGCTGCACTTTGCTAAAGCAGGTTACGATGTCGGCCTCATCGCCCGCGATGAAGCAAGCCTGCATTCTACCCAGGAAGAGTTGCGCCGCTTCGGCGTAAATGCACACGCCGTACAGGCGGACGTCGCCGACAGTCAGGCGGTGGTGGATGCGGCTAACGAGATTGAGTATCGCCTCGGCGCGATTGATGTCTGGGTGAATAATGCCATGGGGGCCGTGCTGGCGCCGTTTCGCACCCTTACGCCGGACGAGTTTCGGCGCGTGACTGAGGTGACCTACCTCGGCTACGTGAACGGTACCCGCGCGGCGCTGGAGCTTATGGTTCCGCGCGACAGGGGCGTGATTATCCAGGTAGGGTCCGCGCTGGCCTACCGTTCCATACCCCTGCAGTCCGCCTACTGCGGGGCCAAAGCGGCGATCCGCGGCTTTACCGATGCGGTGCGTACCGAGCTGATGCATGAGAACAGCCGCGTTCAGCTTTCGATGGTGCAGATGCCGGGGCTTAACACGCCGCAGTTTGAATGGGCAAGGAACAAGTTCGCCTGGGCCATGCGCCCGGTGCCGCCGGTTTTCGAGCCAGAAGTCGCCGCCAGCGCCATCTTCAGGGTGGCGCAAAAGCCGGTGCGCGAGCTGTGGGTTGGCAGCAGCACCATTCAGTCGATTGTCGGGCAGTTCCTCTTTCCGGGCTTTCTTGACCGGCTGATGGTGAAGAAAGCCTGGGAAGGTCAGATGACCGACGATCTGAACGCGCCGGACCGCCGGGACTATCTTGACCAGCCGGTTAACGACCTGCACAAAATCCATGGCCGTTTCACTCACGAAGCGAAAACCCGCGCGACGTCCGTGACCTCCGGTATGCCGGGCAAAGTGGCGTTAGGGGGGCTGGCGGTGGCGGGGCTTGTATTAACGCGTTTGCTAACCCGCCGGAAACCGTAATCAGCGCAGCGCGCTGCGGTGCGTCCAGAACCAGCGATAGCCGTAGCCGCCAAGGCTGAGCTCAACGGTTTTACCGCAAACCAGCGCGTCATCGTAGCGTTTGTCCGCGAGACAGGCGGTCCAGGTGGCGTTGCGGATCCCCTTGACGGTGAACCGTACCTGCTGGTCGCTGAAGTTAACAAACGTCAGGATGCTGCGTTCTTCGGTTTCGTAATAGATCCCCAGCACCGCGTCACTATCGATCGTGAGGAGCCGAAAGGGCGCAACGGCGATTTCGGGAAACTCCGAGCGGGTATTGGCGATATCAATGATCCGGTGCAGGAGCGAGTTGCGGTGGAGCAGCGAATCGGCGACGTTGATTTTCTGATAGCGATAAGGGCCGTGGTCGATAATCGGCGCAATAAATTTGCCCGGATCGGCCGCTGAGAAACCGCCCCCTTGCGATCCCGCCCACTGCATCGGCGTGCGGACGGCGTAGCGCTCCTCCAGATCGAGGTCATCACCCATGCCGATCTCGTCGCCGTAGCGCATCACCGGAACACCCGGCAGGGAAAACAGCACCGCATGACAGAATGCCAGCCGCTTCCTATCGCCATTGAGCATCGGCGCCAGGCGGCGGCGGATCCCGCGCTGATAGACGTTCATCTCCTCATCAGGGGCGAAGGTATCGAGGACAAACTGTTTGTCTTTCTGGCTGATGCCTTCCAGATCCAGCTCGTCGTGATTGCGCAGCCAGTTGGCAAAACAGCAGGAGTCAGGCGGGACGATCATCTTTTTCACCGCCTTGCGCAGCGGGCGGGCGCTTTTGCGGGCCAGGCTGACGTAGAAATACTTGTTGAGCCAGAAATTGAGCACCAGATTCAGGCGATCGTTATTGCCGAAGTAGTCCTGATAGGCCTCCACCTCGACGTCCACCTCACCCAGCAGGATCGCCTCCGGATTATGCTCTTCGATAAGACGCCGCATGTGTTCGAGGATCCAGAGCCCCTTTTTTTCATCACCGTTTCCCGCCTGCGTGGTGAGGTGGGACGCGGCATCGAGGCGGAACCCCGACACGCCCAGCTTGAGCCAGAAGAGGATGATATTCTCAATCTCTTTCAGCACCGCGGGCGAGGTGAGGTTCAGATCCGGCTCGTGGCGATAGAACATGTGCCGGTAGTATTGTCCCGCCTCGTCGTCCCAGCTCCAGATGCTCTTCTCCACGCCGGGGAACATGGGGGGCGTATCGTCCTCGTCGCTATCCGACCAGAGGTAATAATCACGATAGGGTGACGCCGGGTTGCGGCGGGCCTGCTGGAACCAGGGATGCGCGTCGGAGGTGTGCTGGATTAGCAGCTCGATAATGACCTGCATGCCCAGCTCGCGGGCCTGTTCGATAAGGGCAATGATATCGGCCAGCTTTCCGAAGCGGGGGTCCACCTGAAGATGATCGCTGACGTCATAGCCTTCATCGAGAAAGGGCGTGAGGTAAAACGGGGTGATCCAGATAACCGTCGCCCCCATCCGGCGAATGTAGCGCAGCTTGGCCGCTATCCCGGCGATGTCCCCGCAGCCATCGCCGTTCAAATCATAAAAGAGTGCGGTATCAATCTGGTAAATAATGGCTCGTGTATGCAAGTCCGTCATAGCGTTCCTCAGTGATAGCCTTCAGTATCCGAAACCTTGCCCCGGAAGACGTAGTAGCTCCAGGCGGTGTACACCAGGATCACCGGAATAATCAGCAACGTGCCTACCAGCATAAACAGCTGGCTGGCAGGCGGTGCCGCGGCTTCCCACAGGGTGATGCGCGGCGGAATTATGTTCGGCCAGAGGCTGATGCCCAGCCCGCTAAACCCGAGGAAAATAAGCCCCAGCGTCAGCAGGAAAGGGCGCGCGTGGCTGGCCGGATTGCGGGTCAGGCGCCAGATCAGCACGCTGAAGATCCCGACCAGCAGAGGAACCGGCAGGAACCAGAAGAAGTTGGGTAAGGTAAACCAGCGGTCGGCGACGTACTGCCAGCCGAGCGGCGTCCAGACGCTGACCACCGCGATAACCACCATCAGCGCCAGCAGCACGTGGCGGGTCAGCTCGCGCATGCGGACCTGCAGCGCGCCTTCGCTTTTCATAATGAGCCAGGTGGTGCCCAGAAGCGTGTAGGCGACGACCAGACCGATGCCGCAGAAGAGGTTAAAGGGGGTGAGCCAGTCCAGCGCGGAGCCGACAAAACGTCGGCCCTCCACGTCAAAGCCGTTGATCACGGCGCCCACCACCACGCCCTGGCTGAAGGTAGCGAGCAGAGAGCCGCCTGCAAAGGAGTAGTCCCAGAATTTGCGGTGCGACGGCGTGGCTTTGAAGCGGAACTCAAAGGCGACGCCGCGAAAGATGAGGCCAATCAGCATCGCGGTGAGGGGGATCGTCAGCGCATCAATAATGACCGCATAGGCCAGCGGAAACGCGCCGAAAAGACCCGCGCCGCCGAGCACCAGCCAGGTCTCGTTGCCGTCCCAGACGGGCGCTACGCTGTTGACCATCACATCGCGCTCTTTCGCATCGCCCACGAAGTTAAACAGCAGGCCGATGCCCAAATCAAAGCCATCCATGATGATGTACATCAGCGTGGCAAAGACGATGATGGCAAACCAGATAACTGAGATATCGATGCCCATCAGATTCTCTCCTCTTCCGGAACAGACTCAGCGGCAGACAGCGGACGGGCTGGCGTGCCCGAAGTGTTTGACGTCAGCGTATCGACAGGCTGCGGCCCTTTCTTAATCAGCCGGATGAGGTAAACATAGCCCACGCCAAACACGGACGAGTAGACGACAAAGAACGCCAGCAGGCTGATGCTCATCTGCAGCGTGCTGTGCAGCGATACCGCGTCGATGGTGCGCAGGTAGCCATAGACGACCCATGGCTGACGTCCCACTTCGGTAGTCACCCAGCCGGCGAGCAGCGCCAGCAGCCCGGCTGGCCCCATGCACAGGGCAAACCAGTGGAACGGGCGCGAGTGGTAAAGTCGATGGCGATAGCGCAGCCAGACGCTGATAAGACCAAGGGTAATCATCAGCAGTCCCATCCCGACCATCACGCGGAACGACCAGAAAACGATGGTCGAGTTTGGGCGATCCTCTTTCGGAAAGTCTTTCAGCGCGGGGACCTGCTTGTCCAGGGTGTGCGTCAGGATCAGGCTGCCGAGCGCGGGGATTTCCAGTCCGTATTTGGTGCGCTCCTCCTCCATATCCGGCAGGCCAAACAGCAGCAGCGGGGTGGCCTCGCCGGGGGGATTTTCCCAGTGACCCTCAATGGCGGCAATTTTTGCCGGCTGATGCTCAAGCGTGTTCAGGCCGTGCATATCACCCACCACCGCCTGAATGGGCGCGACCAGCAGCGCCATCCACATCGCCATCGAAAACATGGTGCGAACGGCGGGCGTATCGTTACCGCGCAGCAGATGCCATGCGCCCGACGCGCCGACAAACAGTGCGCTGCTGAGAAACGCGGCGATAGCCATATGAATAAGACGGTAAGGGAAGGAGGGGTTAAAGACGATGGCCAGCCAGTCCTGCGGGATCACCTGCCCGTTTTCGATAGTGAAACCCTGGGGCGTGTGCATCCAGCTGTTTGAGGCAAGGATCCAGAAGGTCGACATCAGCGTGCCGAGCGCCACCATGCAGGTCGAAAAGAAATGCAGGCCCGGACCGACCTTATTCCAGCCGAACATCATGACGCCGAGGAATCCGGCCTCCAGGAAGAAGGCGGTTAAGACCTCATAGGTCAGAAGCGGGCCGGTAATGCTGCCTGCGAACTGGGAGAACCCGCTCCAGTTGGTGCCAAACTGGTACGCCATCACCAGCCCGGAAACGACGCCCATGCCGAAGTTAACGGCAAATATCTTTAGCCAGAAATGGTATAGCGATCGCCAGACGTCGTTTTTGGTGCGCAGCCACATGCCCTCCAGCACCACCAGATAGCTGGCGAGACCGATGGTGATCGCGGGAAACAGGATGTGGAACGAGACGGTAAAAGCGAACTGAATTCTGGCCAGATGAAATGCATCGAGTTCGAACATGGTCCGTACCTCTGAGACGATGGGGCACGCGAATTGCCGGGCAGTTCAGTGCTGCCCGGCAAACCGATTACGGTTTAGTCTTTCCGGCACCCAGCTCGGCGCCGGTCAGCGGATCGGAATGTGGATCGGATTTAGTGCGGGCAGACATCGCCTTGACCAAGGTTGCCTGTTCGGTCGTGAGCGTTACGCTGGCACTGCCATCGCCGCCGTCCACCGCAGGCTGGGGGGACTCAACGTAATCGAAATGTTTATCGCTGTTCCAGCTTCCGCGAACCTCTCCACCTTCAGACATATTGTAGTACTTGTTGGTGAATTCCTCGATTGGCGGCAGTTTTCCCGGCGGGAAATTATTACGGATGGACTGCAGCGCCTTCTCAAAGGAGAGCTGATGCGCCGCCTCACGCGTCATCAGAAACGCCAGCGCGTCCTTAACGCCGGGATCGTCGGTCACGTTGATCAGCCGTTCATAGATGATTTTCGCTCTGGCCTCGGCCGCCACGTTTGAGCGCAGGTCCGCCGTCGGCTCGCCGATGGTGTCGACGTAGGCCGCCGTCCAGGGCACGCCCGCCGAGTTGGTAAGCGGGGTACCTCCGCCGTAGAGCAGGGAGGTGATGTGGCTGTCATTGCCGTTTTCGGTCATGGACCGATACAGTTCAGCCTCATTTTCGACCCCTTCCGCCAGCGCGCCTTTGGCACCTTTATTCAGCATGCCGACCAGGGTACCGATGATTTCGAGATGGCTTAGCTCCTCGGTCGCGATATCCATCAGCATATCCTTGCGGCCCGGATCGTCATCGCTCAGCCCTTGCGTAAAGTACCGGCAGGCGGCGGCCAGTTCGCCCTGCGGCCCGCCAAACTGTTCCAGTAAAAGGTTGGCAAGGCCAGGGTTGGGTTCGGCGACGCGAACCGTATATTGCAGCTGCTTGACGTGTCGAAACATAGGCACTCTCCTGTGGATTATTTTTTCGCTTCGACACCCGATGCGTCTGAGCGCAGCAGGAACTGTTCCGTCGTTTGCGGGATATGGCGAATCAGCCAGTCGGCCATTTCACGTTCTTCTGCGAGGATCGTCTCAATAGCGGGTATCGAAGCGGTGTCCCCGGCTTTTTTGGCCGCTGCCAGCAGGGAGGTATAGCAGGCGATTTCAAACTGTTCGAAGACATAGCCGCTGATGGAGCCTTTAACGATCTCATCAGAAGGGAACATGCCGCCGATGGATTGACCCAGCGCCGCCATTTTGCTCATTGAGTCTTTTAAGACCGAACGAGAAATATCATTACGATCGAGGATTTCCTCCAGCAATGTAATTTGCCGTTTTGTCTCATTAATATGCTGTTCAATTCTGGCGCGAACATCAGGATAATTATCGATACGGCTGGCCATGGATTCCAGCATTGATTCGGCTTGCTTTTCCATCGCATGGGCATCGCGTAGCCAGTCATGGTAGTGTTCTACGTGATTCATTAATGTATCCTCTTTAGGGGTTCGCTTATTTGGTCTCACTTTCAGCAGCCTGATCGGCACGTGCGGCGCTGTAGCCAGATAAATGGCCGACAATATTGGCGTAAATACTGATGATAATGACCCAAAGCACGCTGTTCTTCCACCATATTACGGAAGGGATAGCGAGAATGAACCATATTATGGCTGCCGTTAAATGGCACCGTTTAATTGTCCTGGGACTGATGCTCATTTTATTTAACCTGTGTTATTGCGTCATTTCTGCGCTTTTTGGTTAATATTTCCAACGGCCAGGTCGGTGAGTTTAAGGTCGGTCTCTTTTTCTTCTTCCAGCGTTTCGGCAAGAAGTTTAACGGCTTTTTTATAGCCCAGTTGTTCTGCTAATGTGGCAAGGGTACCGTAGCTGGCTATTTCGTAATGCTCAACTTTTTGTGCAGCGGCAATTAACGCGGCATCACGCACTTCATTTTTTTCCGTGCTCTCGATAACTTCGTTGGCTTCTTCAATTAAGCCTTCCATTGCCACGCACTTCATGCGTTTGATCTTAATACCGTCTTCCTGCTCGACGATCTGGTCAATACGTTCAATCTGCCCCTGCGTCTCTTCCAGGTGTGCGGTAAAGGCTGCGCTCAGCTTCTCGCTGGACGCGGCGCGGGCGAGCTTGCTCAGCGCGCGGGTAAGCTGCTTTTCTGCGCTGTAGGTATCCGACAGAAGATGAATAAATACATCCTCAACACTTTTCATATTCATAATAATTACGCTCCGGTAAAATAAAGAAAGGGTACTGCGAGCTATTCAGCCCGCAGCATGCTCTCTGGTTTTATTAAAAGAGTACTAAATAAGATCAGGAGTTATCAGACTTACGGCCTCCGCCGTGACTGTTCTGTCCCCCTTTCTTACCCGCTTCAGATGCGCGTTGCGGATCGTTTTTAAAATTACCACCGCTGTGCTGGCCACCTTTACGTCCAGCTTCTGATGCTTTTTCACGGTCTTCAGCGAAATTACCGGAACCACCACGATGCTCTGCCATATTAAACCTCATAGTCATATATTGGTTATGTCAGTACGATACGAAATTATTCCGTATCACTCGTCGTTCGAGTAATAACTCTAGTCGCTGTGCGTCATCCGTCAAATGCGGTTTGCTATTTGCGGTTGCGTTATTTTTAAATGTTTGTAAATTTGCGCTTCGCTTAAAATGGAAATATGGATAAGCAGGAAGGACTTGAAAACATCCATTCGGATTAATCCTAACTTCGAACTAAAAATTTGAAAGATGAGGGAATAATTACGGCGTGCTCAAATTGGTTAATTTGCAGTCAGTAGAAAGGCAAAAAATACTCCTTTATAGCTAGAAAGCGGAACCCTAAATAATTATAAGGAAAATCCTGGATAAAAGCGTTCAGGTAGAAAGGGCGGTTCCGTTCGGCGCTGTTCAGGGGCCAGTAGCACACGGTTTAACCACTGTCGTCTTAAGATCACAAATCAGAAATTCTTCCCCCCGGAAGGAACGGGTTTCTCTACACTCCAGGTAATATTCACTGGAGGCATGACATCATGGCGAACACCATCACGGCTGATGACATTCGGGAACACTTTTCGCAGGCTATGTCGGCGATGTACCAGCAGGAAGTTCCGCAGTACGGCACCTTGCTTGAACTGGTTGCGGACGTAAACCTGGCGGTGCTGGAAAATAACCCACTTTTACATGAACAACTGGCTAACGCCGATGAGCTTGCTCGCCTGAACGTTGAGCGTCACGGGGCAATCCGCGTTGGCACAGCACAAGAACTTTCAACCCTGCGCCGTATGTTTGCCATTATGGGGATGTACCCGGTCAGCTATTACGATCTCTCTCAGGCGGGTGTGCCGGTCCACTCAACGGCGTTTCGTCCGATCGATGATGCGGCGCTGTGCCGTAATCCGTTCCGTATCTTTACGTCGCTGCTGCGCCTTGAGCTGATTGAAAACGTCGCGCTGCGCGAACGTGCGGCGGAAATCCTCTCTCACCGAAACATCTTCACCCCGCGCTGTCTGGCGCTGCTCGATCTGTATGAATCAGAAGGGCAGTTCACTGACGAACAGGCGCACGAGTTTGTGCAGGAAGCGCTGGAAACCTTCCGCTGGCACCGTCACGCGACGGTCGATCAGGAAACCTATCAGGCGCTGCATAACGAGCACCGCCTGATTGCCGACGTGGTCTGCTTCCCGGGCTGCCACATTAACCACCTCACGCCGCGCACGCTGGATATTGACCGGGTGCAGGAGCTGATGCCGAAGTACGGTATCGAGCCGAAAATTCTGATTGAAGGGCCGCCGCGTCGCGAGGTGCCCGTGTTATTGCGTCAAACGAGCTTTAAAGCCCTGGAAGAGCCGGTGCTGTTTGCCGGTGAACACAAAGGCACCCACACCGCGCGCTTCGGTGAGATTGAGCAGCGCGGCGTGGCGCTGACGCCGAAAGGACGTGAACTGTACGATAGCCTGCTTTCCCAGGCCGGTACCGGCAAAGATAACCTGACGCATCAGCTGCATCTGCGGGAGATCTTTAGCGCCTTCCCGGACAGTGAACTGTTAATGCGCCGTCAGGAGCTGGCGTATTTCCGCTACCGTCTGACGCCTGCGGGTGAAGCGCATCGCCATGCGTTTCGGCCGGGAGACGATCCGCAGCCGCTCATAGAGCGCGGATGGGTGGTCGCCCAGCCGATCACCTACGAAGATTTCCTCCCGGTCAGCGCCGCCGGGATTTTCCAGTCCAATCTCGGGAACGAAACCCAGGCCCGCAGCCACGGTAACGCCAGCCGCGATGCGTTTGAAGACGCGCTCGGCTGCCCGGTGTATGACGAGTTTGCGCTCTACCAGGAGGCTGAAACCCGCAGCAAACAGCGTTGCGGTTTGCTCTGAAATCGTTACTCTGCTGGGGTGTGATGGAAAAAATAAGGTCGTTATGCAAAATCCTTCCGCCCCTGTGGTTGAAACGCGCCAGGGCGCACTGTCTGGTTTAACCGATGAAAATGTCCACGTCTGGTGCGGTATTCCCTACGCAGCACCGCCCGTGGGCGAGTGGCGCTGGCGCTCCCCGCAGCCCCCTGAGCCGTGGGATGGCGTTCGCGAGGCCACCGCCTTTTCGGCCTCAAGCTGGCAAAGCAGCGAATATTGTCAGGAGCTGGGCGGGGGCGACCCCGGACAGTTCTCGGAAGACTGTCTTTATCTGAACGTCTGGTCCCCCAAAGAGCGCGCCGGGGCGCTTCCGGTCATGTTATGGCTGCACGGGGGCGGGTTTACGATTGGTGCCGGCGGCCTGCCGCCCTATAACGGCAAAGCGCTGGCCACGCGCGGGGTGGTTGTGGTCACGATTAACTACCGTCTCGGCCATCTCGGCTTTTTCGCCCATCCCGCGCTGGAAGGCGAGGAAGATCGCGTGGTGCATAATTTTGCCCTGCTGGATCAGATCGCGGCCCTCGAATGGGTAAGGGACAACATCGCCGCATTTGGCGGCGATCCCGCTAATGTGACCCTGTTTGGCGAATCCGCCGGCGCGCGCAGCGTGCTCTCACTGCTGGCCTCTCCGCTGGCAGCTGGATTATTCCATAAGGCGATTGTGCAAAGCGGGTACACCTTGCCGGACACGCCGCGTGAACAGGCGCTGCAAAAAGGGGAGGCGCTGGCCGCCCATTTTGGCCTGGAGAAGGCGACTGCCGAGCAGCTGCGCGCCATTCCGCCCGAGGCGTTCTGGCCGTTAACCGCGCCGCTGAACGTCGCTCCGGCGCCCATCGTCGGGGACTGCGTTCTGCCCGAAGCGATGCTGGACGTCTTTTTCGCGGCCCGCCAGCATCCCGTACCGGTAATGATTGGGTCGAACAGCGATGAGGCCAGCGTGATGGCGGTTTTTGGCATCGATCTCGCCGGGCAAATCCAGAAGCTCCGCCGGGAGCGGCGCTTCGGACTGGGGCTGATTAAGCTGCTCTATCCGGGCGTCAAAGGCGATGAAGAGCTGGGCAGGCAGGTGTGCCGCGACATGGCGTTTACCACCATGGGCTACGTCGTGATGCAGGCCCAGCAGCGCGTCGGCGGACTGTGCTGGCGTTACTGGTTTGACTATGTCGCGGAAGCAGAACATGCCACCTACATCAACGGCGCCTGGCACGGCAATGAGGTGCCCTACGTCTTCGATACCCTCGGCCAGGTGGAGCCTTCACGGCAGTATGTCAACGAACGGGATTTACAGTTTGCTGCCCGGGTGGCCGATTACTGGGTGAGCTTTGCGCGAGACGCAGGGCCTCGCGAGATCCTGCCGGGGCCGACGCACTGGCCCGCGTGCCGAAAAGGGCGGGACGTTTTGTTACGCATCGGTGTGAATAAACATGCAGGTTTCCGGCTTGAAAACCGCTTTATGCGCGCCCGCATGAGCCTCTTCAAACGGGTGATGAAGCACCACGTCAGCCTCGATTAAGCAAACAGGCGCGAAACGCCGCCAGTCCATTTTCCTCCCCTGGCGTTTCGCGCAGCACCAGACGGTAGCTTGCGCCGGTTTTTATGCTGGTTTCATAAGGCCGTATCAGTCTTCCCGCGCGAACATCTTCGGCCACCAGCGTTTCGTCGGCAATGGCAACGCCCAGCCCCTGAATGGCGGCCGTGATGGCGAGATCCATCGTGTCGAAGTGTTGATTTTTGCGCATGGCAAAGCCCGGACCTTCCTGTTTCGTCAGCCACAGCGACCAGTCTGTCTTATCTCTTGTCGGGTGAAGAAACGTTAACGATCCCAGCGCTGCACCTGCCCGCACCGGGCTAATTACCGGGGTGAGCGCCTCTTCGAACAGCAGGTCGCCTGCGCTCATGTGCGTGCCGAACACGATGGCCGCGTCGTAAGATTCGGTTTTGAAATTGACGTTGTGATCGGTGGTGGTGGTCAGGGCGATTTGCAGATCCGGCTGCTCGAGCTCCACTTCCAGCAGGCGCGGCACCAGCCAGCGCATGGCGCAGGTGGGCGCCTTGAGCCGGATCACGGTCTGCTGGCTGCGGGCCCTATCGGCCACGGTCAGCAATTGTTCGAAAGCAGACTGCAGTTCAGGAAGCAGGGCGCTGCCCTGCGAAGAGAGGCGCAGGCCGCGCGCGTGGCGTTCAAAAAGCGGAAAACCAAACCACGCCTCAAGGGAGGCTATCTTGCGGCTCACGGCCCCCTGCGTCAGGCAAAGTTCTGCGGCAGCATGGGTCAGATTCAGGTGACGCGCGGTGACTAAAAATGCGTCAATGGCATTGAGCGGGAGCGAACGGCGCGACATGGAAACACCTCAGCTATGCATTTTTCTCATGGCTATTATGACAACAATTCGATTGTCCCGACAACAGAGATGTTGTTTGAATAGTTATGCAATGTCCATGAGAAGGGAAAGAGGATGACTTTACGAACGCCAGTGCAAACGCGCTCCAAACTGCCCGATGTGGGCACCACCATATTTACCGTTATCGGCCAGCTTTCGGCGCAGCATAACGCGATTAACCTTTCTCAGGGCGCACCGAATTTTTCCTGCGACCCGAAGCTTGTTGCGGGCGTCACCCGCGCAATGGAGGCGGGGCATAACCAGTATGCGTCGATGACCGGTCTGCAGCCGCTCAAAGAACGTATTGCCGATAAAATAGCCACGCTGTACGGCACTCGGTATGACCCGGCCAGCGAGGTGCTGGTGACCGCCAGCGCCAGCGAAGGGCTCTATTCGGCGATTAGCGGGCTGGTGCATCCGGGCGATGAGGTGATCTACTTTGAGCCGTCATTTGACAGCTACGCGCCGATTGTCCGTCTGCAGGGGGCAACGCCGATTGCCATCAAGCTCACCGTGCCGGATTTTGCCGTTAACTGGGATGAAGTCCGCGCCGCCATCACCCCGCGCACGCGCATGATCGTCGTCAATACGCCGCACAACCCGAGCGGCAAGGTCTTTTCAGCCAACGACCTGCAGCAGCTTGCGGCGCTGACGCGCAATACCGACATCATTATTTTGTCTGACGAAGTGTATGAACACGTGGTGTTTGACGGTGAGCCGCACCACGGTATGGCCACGCACCCGCAGCTGGCGGAGCGTAGCGTGATTATTTCTTCTTTCGGAAAAACCTATCACGTTACCGGGTGGCGCGTGGGTTACTGTGTTGCACCGGCGGTGCTGATGGACGAGATTTGTAAAGTCCATCAATTTTTAATGTTTTCTGCTGATACGCCAATGCAGCACGCGTTTGCTGAACATATGGTCGACCCGCAAACCTGGCTGTCGCTGTCGGCGTTTTACCAGCGCAAGCGCGATCTGCTGCACAGTCTGCTGGCCGATTCGCCGTTCGCGCTGCTGCCCAGCGCCGGATCGTTCTTCATGCTGGCGGACTACAGCCAGTTCAGCGACGAGCGCGACAGCGATCTGGTGAAGCGGCTGATCGTCGAGTATGGTGTTGCCACCATTCCGCTGTCGGCGTTTTATGCGGACGGTACGGATAATAAATTGATTCGTCTCTCTTTTGCGAAAGATGAGGCGACGTTACGGGCAGGTGCCCAAGCCCTGTGTCGGGTTAAACCACGCTGAGATAGGCTCTGAGGAGTTTGAGATGAAAATACGCGCGCTAGTTGTCGGCATGGGATTGCTGTGTACCTTTTCCTCCTTCGCGGCGTCCGAGCTGCGTTACGGTCTGGAAGCCGAGTATCCGCCGTTTGAAAGCCGCAATGCGGCAGGCGAACTGGAAGGGTTTGACGTTGAGCTGGGGAATGCCATCTGCAAAGCGGCAGCGCTGAAGTGCAGCTGGGTGGAAACCTCGTTTGATGCGCTGATCCCGGGCCTGGTGGCGAAGAAATTCGACGCTATCAACTCGGCGATGAACATTACCGAGCAGCGCCGCAAGAGCATTGATTTTACCCAGCCTATCTACCGTATTCCGTCTCAGCTGGTGGGCAAGGCCGGTACGGCGGTCGAGGCGACGCCTGAAGGGTTGAAGGGGAAAACCATCGGCGTGCTGCAGGGCTCCATTCAGGAAACCTATGCCAAAGAGCACTGGGAAAAGCAGGGTGTCACCGTGGTGTCTTATAAAGATCAGAATATGGCCTGGGGCGATCTGCTGAATGGCCGTATCGACGCCTCGCTGGTCATGTCCGCGGCCGGGCAGGCAGGTTTCCTCAGCAAGCCGCAGGGGAAAGGGTTTGGCTTCATCGGCAAGCCGGTGTCTGACGACACTATCCTCGGCAGTGGGATCGGTTTTGGGTTGCGTAAAGGGGACGAGGCCACCAAAAAGCAGCTTGATGCCGCGATTGATAAAGTACGTGCCGACGGCACGATCGCCAAACTCGCTGATAAGTACTTCCCGGGTATCGATGTCAGCGTAAAATAACCGCCTCATTCGCCCCGTCAGCTGATGTCCTGACGGGGCATTTTTATACACATTTTCCAGGCTTTCTTTACACCACTTTCGGGCCGTTCTGGTCGACAGAAAATATTTCTCACTTTGTTCAGATAATCACCGGCCAACAATTGGATTCTTAACCATTTTTGTTTAGGCTGTGCGTTCTTTCTTGCCGTCATTTCGCCGAGCGCGAAACACATTCACACGACCATAAGGACGTTTTTCCAGGCATGAATCGCAGACGTTTTCTAAAAGGCTCGCTGGCAGTGGCAGCCCTGAGCGGCACATCCGGCCTTGCTTCCCTGTTTTCCAAAGCGGCATACGCTGCCGACTCTGACATTGCTGACGGCCAGAGCCGTCGTTTTGACTTCTCCGTACTGCAATCCATGGCGCATGACCTGGCGAAAACCCCGTGGGGTGGCGCGCCGCGCCCGCTGCCGGAGACGCTGGCGACCATGACGCCGCAGGCGTACAACGCCATCCGCTACGATGAAAAACAGTCACTGTGGAACAACATTGAAGGGCGTCAGCTGGACGTGCAGTTCTTCCATATGGGAATGGGATTCCGCCGTCGCGTGCGGATGTTCTCGCTGGACCAGTCCACCTCTATGGCGCGCGAAATCCACTTCCGTCCGGAGCTGTTCAGCTACGGTGAAACGGGGGTGGATACCAAACAGCTGGAAGGGCAAAGCGATCTCGGCTTTGCGGGCTTCCGCGCGTTTAAGGCGCCGGAGCTGGCGCGTCGCGATATCGTCTCTTTCCTTGGCGCGAGCTATTTCCGCGCGGTGGATGACACCTACCAGTACGGCCTTTCCGCCCGCGGCCTGGCGGTAGACACTTTCACCGACACGCCGGAAGAGTTCCCGGACTTTACCTCCTTCTGGTTTGAAACCGTCAAGCCAGGCGACACGACCTTTACCGTTTATACGCTGCTCGACAGCCCGAGCATTACGGGCGCCTATAAATTCGTGATCCACTGCGAGAAAAGCCAGGTGATCATGGAGGTGGAAAACCACCTCTACGCGCGGAAGGACATCAAGCAGCTCGGCATCGCGCCGATGACCAGCATGTTCAGCTGCGGCAATAACGAACGCCGCATGTGCGACACCATTCACCCGCAAATTCATGACTCCGACCGCCTGGCGATGTGGCGCGGCAACGGGGAGTGGATCTGTCGTCCGCTTAACAACCCGCAGAAGCTGCAGTTCAATGCCTATATGGATAAGAACCCGAAAGGGTTCGGCCTGCTGCAGCTCGATCGCGATTTCTCGCACTATCAGGACGTAATGGGGTGGTACAACAAGCGTCCAAGCCTGTGGGTGGAACCGCGTAACGACTGGGGCAAAGGCGCGGTTGGCCTGATGGAGATCCCAACCACCGGTGAAACGCTGGATAACGTGGTCTGCTTCTGGCAGCCGGAAAAAGCCGTCAAAGCGGGCGACGAGCTGGACTTCAAGTATCGCCTCTACTGGAGCGCGATGCCGCCGGTGCGCTCCCCGCTGGCCAACGTCTACGCCACCCGTACCGGCATGGGCGGCTTCCCGGAAGGCTGGGCGCCGGGCGAAAACTACCCGAAAGTGTGGGCCCGTCGCTTTGCGATTGATTTCGTGGGCGGCGACCTTAAGGCCGCCGCGCCAAAAGGCATCGAGCCGGTGATTACGCTCTCCAGCGGTGAAGCGAAGCAGGTGGAGATCCTCTACGTTGAGCCGTTTGACGGCTATCGCATTCTGTTTGACTGGTATCCGACGTCGGATTCGACGGAACCGGTGGATATGCGCCTGTTCCTGCGCTGCCAGGGCGACGCCATCAGTGAAACCTGGCTGTACCAGTATTTCCCACCGGCGCCGGATAAACGTCAGTATGTTGACGACCGGGTAATGCGTTAACTTTTGTGGAATTGTGCCGGGTGGCGGCTTCGCCTTACCCGGCCTACGTTTCAGTACTGTAGGCCCGGTAAGCGCAGCGCCACCGGGCGATGACGAGGCGCCATGACATCTGAAATCATCCCCGTTTCACAACACATCGAACTACGTTCCGTCGAAGAACGCTACACCGCTGACCTGCATAATCTCGTCGTCAAAAACAGAGCCTTTCTGCAAACCGCCTTTGACTGGGCGCAGCACGCGGGCAGCGTAGAGGATACTCGCCGTAACGTGCAGAGTAACCAGATGCTGCACCAGCGCGGCTACGCCAAAATGTTTCTGATCTTCAAGGATGATGCGCTGGTTGGCGTACTGTCGTTCAACACGATTGAACCGACCAACAAAGCCGGGTACATCGGCTACTGGCTGGATGAAGCCCACCAGGGGCAGGGCATTCTCTCACAGTCACTGCAGGCGTTTATGCGCTACTACGCTGAACGCGGTGAGATCCGCCGTTTTGTGATCAAATGTCGGGTGGCGAATCAGCACAGCAACAGCGTTGCCGTGCGCAACGGTTTTACGCTGGAAGGGTGCCTGCGGGAAGCGGAATACCTGAACGGCCGCTTTGACGATGTGAATATCTACGGCAAAATATATACCCTATAACGCGCCCAGCAGCGGCGTGCGGGTGATGCGCTGCTCGCCGTTAATCACTTTTTCGCCGCGCAGGTGAATGCTCTCGCCGGCAAACGCTTCAATGACCGCATCGTCGGTGATTTCAACCCGATGTTCGATCAGCACATCTCCGCTGATGCGCGCGCGCCCCTGAATGACCACTTTATCATCCAGCATGATCGGCCCGCCGCGTAGCCATGCCTGGCCGCCAATCAGGACGTGATGCTTGATGACGCAGTTGCCTTCGACCACGGCATTCTCCGCAATCTGCGAGCTGTAGCGCACCGTCGGGATGGCATCGTCGTCAAACCCGGCAATCACGCGGGCGTTACCGTAGACTTTTGCGCAGTCGCATACCCAGACGTTGTTCAGATCGTTACCCTCGAGGATCGCGTTGTCGAAGACTTCGGCCCGGTGTTCAACAAAGGCAAAGTTGACCATCGCCTCGCCGTAGATTTGCGCCTGGTGCACAATCCGCGACTGGCTCACCGTCGCCTTGTCGTAGATTTGCAGGATCTGTTCATGGTCCGGCGTCAGCCCTTTGGCGGCAATGACCACGCTGTGATGCAGCACGCGCGCTTCGCCGTAGATATGACACTCGCCCCGTACGCAGGATTGCTGAATGGTGACGTTGTCACTTATGCGCGCCCCGTGGCTGACCTCCGC
The DNA here is from genome assembly GCF_057224565.1 of Enterobacter sp. 3U4. NCBI lineage: Bacteria > Pseudomonadati > Pseudomonadota > Gammaproteobacteria > Enterobacterales > Enterobacteriaceae > Enterobacter > Enterobacter sp. 3U4. The sequence goes on along the minus strand of NZ_CP136665.1, from coordinate 1,648,828 downwards.
GCCGTCCAGCCAGCAGCTGTCGCCTATACGCGCGTCATGGCTAATGATGCATGGAAGGGTAAGCCGCGCGTTGCCGGACACGACTGCACCCGCGAACACCACGCTGTTTTCATCGTAGATCCAGCAGTCGCCGTCCTGCGCGAGGGCGCGCTCGTCGTCAATCCAGCCGCCTCTCGTGCCGACCGTCACGTCGTTAAAGTCCGCCGTGGCGATAATCTGCCGCAGCGTGGTGGCGTGGGTAGTTTCGCCGTTTTTCCATTGCCAGAGGCGGGTCTTGTCGCTAAGGCGATATTTGTTCATCTTCATGTCTCTGCTAAGCGTCTTCACTAAACGTAGCAAAGTTTTCGCTTTTCGAGCGGCTGGAAACCAGACGGTAAACGCCTTAAAATGGCATCCAGAATACACTTTCAGCTTATGTAGGCTCAGGAAAAAATAATGACCGTCGATGAGAATTACTTCACAGAGAAATATGGCTTAACCCGTACCCATTCAGAGGTGCTGTACAGCGCGGGGATTGTGAAGCCCGGTAAAACGCTGGATCTGGGCTGTGGCAACGGCCGCAACAGCCTGTACCTTGCGGCTAACGGCTACGACGTGACCGCGTGGGACAAGAATCCGATGAGCATCGACAATATCGAGCGCATCAAGGCGGAAGAAGGGATCGCTAATCTGAATACGGCGATTAAGGATCTGAACAACCTGAGCTTTGACGGCCAGTACGATTTTATTCTCTCCACCGTGGTGCTGATGTTCCTGGAGGCAAAAACCATCCCGGGCCTTATCGCCAATATGCAGCGCTGCACGAAGCCGGGCGGTTACAATCTGATCGTTGCCGCCATGGATACGGCAGACTACCCCTGCACGGTCGGCTTCCCGTTTGCGTTCAGGAGCGGTGAGCTGAGCAACTACTACGAAGGCTGGGAGTTGCTCAAATACAACGAAGACGTTGGCGAACTGCACCGCACCGATGAAAACGGCAACCGCATTAAGCTGCGCTTTGCCACGATGCTGGCACGCAAGCCCGCTTAACGGGCGGCCAGCAGGCAGATCTGCAGGGCTGTTCTGTAAGACGCTTCGAACGAGGAGAGCGGCAGGAATTCAAACTTCGAGTGGAAGTTATGCGCCCCGGTGAAGAAGTTCGGCGTGAGTAGCCCTTTTGCCGAGAGCGCCGCGCCGTCGGTGCCGCCGCGCATCGGCGTCGGTTTCGGCGTGATGCCGAGCGATTCCATCGCCTCGAACATCAGATCGATGGCGCGCCGGTCTTCTCCAATCGCATTGCTGATATTGCTGTAGGTATCCTCAATGCGATAGTCCACCCTGGCCGTCGGATGTTGGGCGGCAATTAGTGCGGCAACGTCGGCAATCTGCTGCTTGCGGGCGGCAAAGCCCTCCTTGTCAAAGTCGCGGATATTGGCCTTAAGAACGGCCTCGTTCTGTCCGGCCTGAATGCCGTTAAACCAGATATAGCCTTCACGTCCCTCGGTACATTCGGGCGTTTGCTGGCGGTCAAAATGGCTGATGTAATCAGTCGCCATCAGCAGGGGATTCACCAGCACGCCTTTGGCGGACATCGGGTGCGCCGTCACGCCGGTAAAGCGGATCTCCGCGGCTGCCGCATTAAAGTTCTCGTAGACAATCTCACCCAGCTCGCAGCAGTCAATGGTCCAGGCAAAGTCTACGTCGAAGCGCTTAAGATCCAGCGCCTTGGCACCGTTCAGGCCGATCTCTTCGTCAGGCACAAACGCCACGACGATATCGCCGTGCCGATGCTCCGCCGTCAGGTTTTCCAGCACCGTCATGACCACCGTGACGGCGGATTTATTATCGGCACCCAATACGCTGGTACCGTCGCTGAAAATAATCTCCTCGTTCGGATAAGCCAGAATTTCAGGGTGCTCTTTAACCCGCAGCCAGATGTCTTTCTCTTTATTCAGACAGAGATCTTCACCGGTAAACGTTAATATTTGTGGATGAATATCCGGTGAAAGTCCCACGTCGACGGTATCAATATGGGTTATAAAGCCGATGCGCGGCGCACCGGGAACGTTGCCTTTTTTCACCGCCGTCACCGTGGCGAATTCATCAATCACAATGTCGTCTAACCCCAGCTGTGCCAGCTCCTGCGCCAGCTCCCGCGCCATGTCATGCTGGCCCGGCGTTGAGGGCAAGGTTTTGACTTTAGGATCGCTCTGGCTGGTGATAGAGAGATAGCGGAAAAAACGATGCGTTAATTGTCTGGAAAGCGGCGAGCCCATAGTGATTTATTCCTTATTTATTTTTCAGGTGTTTGCCACATCACTTTAATGTTATTTATGAAATGGCAAAAGAATTAATTAGCCGTCGAATTAAAAGACAGGAATAAATGATGACAAGCAAACTCACAACTTTCACGCTGGCGCTCGCGGCACTCACGGTCAGTTCCGCCGTCGCCGCCAAAACGCTGGTGTATTGCTCCGAAGGATCGCCGGAAAACTTTAACCCTCAGCTTTACACCTCGGGAACCAGCGTGGACGCCAGCGCGGTGCCGGTCTATAACCGTCTGGTTGATTTCAAACCCGGCACCACGGAGCTGGTGCCGAGCCTGGCGGAGCGCTGGGAGGTGAGCGACGACGGTAAGGTTTACACCTTCCATCTGCGTAAGGGCGTTAAGTTCCAGAGCAATAAATCCTTCACCCCGACCCGCGACTTTAACGCCGACGACGTGATCTTCTCTTTTATGCGGCAAAAAGACGTGAATCATCCCTACCACAACGTCTCTAACGGCAGCTACTCCAACTTCGAAAGCCTGGAGTTCGGCAGCCTGATAACCGCCATTGATAAAGTAGATGACCACACCGTGCGCTTTACCCTGGCGCACCCGGAAGCGCCGTTTGTCGCCGATCTGGCCTGGTATTTTGCCTCGATCCTTTCAGCGGAGTATGCCGACGCGATGCTGAAGGCGGGCACGCCGGAGAAGGTGGATATGGAGCCCATCGGCACCGGGCCGTTTAAGCTGGCGCAGTATCAGAAGGATTCCCGGATCCTGTTCACGGCGTTTGCCGACTACTGGCAGGGGAAATCGAAGCTGGACAGGCTGGTGTTCAGCATCACCCCGGATGCCTCCGTGCGTTTTGCAAAAGTTGAGAAGAACGAATGTCAGGTGATGCCGTTCCCGAACCCGGCCGATCTGCCGCGCATGAAGGCCAACAAAGATATTAATCTGATGAGTAAGGCGGGGCTGAATACCGGTTTCCTGGCGTTCAACACCCAGAAGCCGCCGCTGGATAACGTGAAGGTCCGTCAGGCGCTGGCGATGGCCATCAACAAACCGGCCATTATTGATGCGGTGTTCCACGGTACCGGCACCGTGGCGAAGAATCTGCTGCCGCCGGGCGTCTGGAGTGCCGACAGCGAGCTTAAGGATTACGACTACGATCCTGAAAAAGCCAAAGCGCTGCTGAAAGAGGCAGGGTTTGCCAATGGCGTGAGCGTCGACCTGTGGGCGATGCCGGTTCAGCGTCCGTACAATCCGAATGCGAAACGCATGGCGGAGATGATTCAGGCCGACTGGGCGAAAATAGGCGTTCAGACCAAAATCGTCACTTACGAATGGGGCGAGTATCTGAAACGCGTGAAGGGTGGAGAACATCAGGCCGCGCTAATGGGCTGGACGACGGCCACCGGGGATCCGGACAACTTCTTCGGCCCGCTCTTTACCTGCACCTCGGCGAACGGCGGGTCAAACTCGGCGAAATGGTGCTACAAGCCCTTTGATAGCATCATCGCCGAAGCGAAATCGATAACCGATCATGATAGGCGCGTGGCGTTGTATAAAGAGGCGCAGCAGATGATGCATGACCAGATGCCCGCGGTGATGATTGCGCATTCAACGATTTTCGAACCGGTACGCAAGGAGGTGAAGGGCTATGAAATCGACCCGTTTGGCAAACATCTGTTCTGGCAAGTGGATATAAATCAGTAATTTTTCACTGCCCGGCATGCGTCCGGGCAATCTTTTTGCAATTTGTGCTCCCCGCATCATTTTTTGTCACAACAAACCCGGCCGTCTTTTGCTATAACTTCAAATGCATACTTGCAGATAACATGGAAAACTATCATGCGTACTCAAACTTTTTTTAAAGTTGCAGTGCTTACTGGTCTGTTGGCGTTAGCGGGCTGTTCTTCAAAAGTCGCTGCGCCAGAACAATACTCCGGCTTTTTAAAAGATTACTCAGGCTTGCAGCAAACGACTTCGGCGACGGGAAAACCAACGCTGCGTTGGGTTGACCCTTCATATAATGAAGCGAATTATGACAATATCGTCTGGAACCCGATTACGTATTATCCCGTTCCAAAACCAACCACGCAGATTGGTCAGAAAACACTGGATGAGTTGCTGAACTATACCAACAACAAAATGAAAACCGCGATTGGCCAGCGTAAACCTATCGTCACTACGCCAGGGCCGCGTAGCCTGATTTTCCGCGGTGCGATTACCGGGGTAAGCTCGAAGAAAGAAGGTCTGCAATTCTATGAAGTGGTGCCTGTCGCGCTGGTTGTAGCGGGTACGCAAATGGCGACGGGTCACCGCACAATGGATACCCACCTGTACTTTGAAGGTGAGTTAATTGATGCGAAAACCGGTAAGCCGGTCATTAAAGTGGTTCGTAAAGGCGAAGGTAAAGAGCTGAATAACGAAAGCACACCGATGACCTTTGCAACGCTGAAGCAGGTTGTTGATGACATGGCGACGGATGCCACCATGTTTGATGTTAAAAAGACAGCAAAATAAAATAAAAGGGCCTGCGTAATGCAGGCCTTTTTATTTACGCAATCCGTAAGCGCCTGAACCAGGTTTCCGGTTTGGTAAACATCACCATATTTCCCCCCAGAATCAGCACTAATCCCACAATACCGTTGATATGCCAGACGTAGCCTTCATAGACCGTGGAGATGGAGAGCGCCACCAGCGGAAAGAGCAGCGTGCTGTAGGCCGCTTTGCCCGGACCAATGCGTCCCACCAGCGTGAAGTAGGCGCCAAAAGCAATCACCGAGCCAAACAGGGCCAGATACACCAGCGCGCCGATATAGCTCACCGTCCATTCCGGCACAAAGCTATCGCCTCTGAACAGGGCAATGCAGCCCATCACCAGCGTGCCATAGAGCATCGCCCAGGCGTTGGTGGTCATGGTTTCAAGGCCTCTGCGCTGATGGCGCATGCTGATCATATTGCCCAGCGAGAAGCCGTAGGTACCGAGTGCGGAAAGCCCAATACCGGTCAGGAGCGACGCGCTCCAGCCGCTGGCCAGCAGATCGTCCCAGAAGAGGGTGACGATCCCAACCAGCCCCAGTGCCGCCGCCGTCCAGAAACGCGCGGGCGGGCGCTGCCCGAAGAAAATAAAGCTGTTAATGGCGTTGTAGAGCACGGCCATGGAGAAGATCACCGACTCCAGCCCGGTGTTGATGTGCGAGGCTGCGGCGTAAAAACACCAGAAGTTAAAGCAGAAAACACAGCATCCCTGAAGCAGGCAAAAAAGATGATCCCGTAGCGCCAGCGCGCGCAGGCGACGCAGGGCGAGTAACACCACCATCATGGTGAGGCTGGCGACGGCGAAGCGCCAGAAAATCGACACCGGCGCCGCGACGGGGCCCTGCTGAAGAAAAATCGCAATCCAGGTGGTTCCCCAGATAATGACCACGAGTCCATATAATAATGCGTTCATAGTTGTCTCTTCTCAAACCGCGGAAGCCCGCAGTATGGCGCTGAGATGCGTAACGGGCTTTCACCGGCTTGCGGGTGACTTGCAAAATCTTGCGCTTTTTTCTTCCCAGGGGGCTGGCAACGGGGGACAACTCTTCTTAGACTGATATTCCCATCAATCATGCGCTAACGGTTATGTCTTACGCTTACGATACCTTTGAAACGCTTTGCCAACAGAATGCAGTCCTGCGGGAAACCGTCTCGCTGAATTCGGGTATTCAGCTGGCAGCGTGGTACAACAAGCACGACACGATAACCGTTAAAAGCAACCATCATACCCTCAGCCTGTACGTGGCGGACGGCTACGAAAGCTATCAAAAAACGCCGGGCGGCTGGAAGAACGGCGGGGGGCCGGACCGTTTCTGCCTGATGCCAAAAGAGAGCGAATCGACGTGGGATATCCGAGACGACCTGTCGTTCGTGCATCTCTACTGCACCGATGAACATCTGCGCGACGTGGGGGAAAAGATCTGGGACAAGCGGCCGCTTTCGCTGACGCTGGACGAGCGCATTTTTGGTAGCGATCCGAAGATCACCGCGCTGTATCGTCAGTTTTTGCTCGGCTGCGACTGGCAGCAGCACGCCAACCAGCTCACCCTGAGCACGGCCTCTACGCTGCTCCTGACCCATCTGCTGCAAAACTACTCTAACGTTCAGTGGAAGCTGCCGGTCGTCACCGGCGGGCTATCGCCATTCGTGCTGCGCAACGTGCTGGCCTTTATCGAAGAGAATCTGGGCCAGCCCCTGACGCTGGCTGAACTGGCGGCGCAGGCCGCCCTCAGCGAATACCATTTTGCCCGCATGTTCCGCCAGTCGACGGGGCTGGCGCCGCATCAGTACGTGATGCAGAGGCGAATGGAAAAAGCGAAGGCCCTGGTGCAGCACACGACTACGCCGCTGACGGACATCGCCCTTGCCTGCGGGTTTAACTCCGCCAGCCACTTCAGCAACCGCTTTCGCAGCGCGACGGGCATGACGCCTTCGCAGCTACGCGCGGCGAGCGCGTGAAAACAGGGCGTAACATACCCCGCCCAGCACCAGCCCCCAGAATGCCGAACCGATGCCCAGGATTGTCACGCCGCTTGCGGTCATCAGAAACGTGACGATAGCCGCGTCGCGTTCCGCTTCGTGATTCAGCGCCTGATATAAACTCCCGCTGATGGTGCCCAGCAGCGCCAGGCCTGCCAGCGTCTGGATCCAGCTGAGCGGCAAAGCGGCCATCAGCCCGGTAATGGAGCCACCGAAAATTCCCGCCAGCAGATAAAACCCTCCCGCTGCGATGGCCGCCAGCCAGCGTTTATCCGCATCCGGGTGTGCATCCGGGCTTTGGCAAATGGCGGCGGTAATGGCCGCAATGCAGATTGAAAAGACGCCAAACGGAGAAAACAGCAGCGCCAGTCCCCCCGTGACGATAATGAGCGGTGAGACCGCCAGCGGGTAACCGGAGGCTTTCATCGTGGCGAAACCCGGCGCGTTTTGCGAGGCCATGGTCACCAGGAAGAAGGGCACGCCAATACTCACCAGACTGGTGAAGGTGAACGTGGGCGCAATAAACTCAGGCATCACAAGGGAGAGCGAGAGCTTATCCGTGACAACGTCACCACCGGCCCATGCCACAATACCGCCCACCAGAAGCGTGACCACGATGGCATAGCGCGGCGACAGCGCTTTCGCGATCAGCCACGCCGCAATCATGCTGCCGCACAGCAGAAAGTGCCCCTCCAGATGCGCAAACGCGTGCAGGCCAAACTGAAGCAATACCCCGGCCAGCATGGCGGCAGCAAGCGAATGGGGGATCAGCTTCATCAGGCGGGCGAAAAGCCCGGTAATGCCGCAGAGTAAAATAAGCGCGTTAGCAAAGATGAACACGCCGATGGTTTCCGCCAGCGTGACGCCGTGCAGGCTGGTGGCGAGCAGCGCCGCGCCGGGCGTCGACCAGGCGGTCAGTACTGGCGCTTTGTACCACCAGGAAAGCGCCAGCGTGCTGACGCCCATCCCAATCCCCAGCGCGGTCATCCAGCCCGCAATCTGCTGCGCGCTGGCGCCTGCCGCGGCGGCGGCCTGCCAGATGATGGCGGCCGAGCTGGCGTAACCGACCAGCACGGCGACAAATCCAGCCAGTGCGACTGGAATAAGATGAGAGGAAGGGCGCATGAAAACTCCGTTGTGCGTTATAACGTCCGGAGTAAGGTAGCACTGTGCGCTATAGCGTACAAGTGGTATGCTGAACGTCACCAGGAGGGAACATGGACATCACACGACATCTTGCAACCACATTGAAAACGCTGCGCCAGGCGCGCGGCTGGAGTTTGTCGAAGCTCGCGGACGAGACCGGCGTGTCAAAGGCCATGCTCGGACAAATCGAGCGTAATGAATCAAGCCCCACGGTGTCGACGCTGTGGAAAATTGCCACCGGGCTGAACGTGCCGTTTTCCGCCTTCATTACGCCTGAGGCGGACCAGCAGGCGGTATTTGACCCGCAGCAGCAGGAGATGGTCGTAAAGCCGCTCTTTCCATGGGACGAGGCGCTCCGTTTTGATTATTTCTCCATTACCCTGGCATCCGGCGCCCTGAGCGAGTCCACGCCGCACGAGGCGGGAGTGATTGAACATGTCGTGGTGGTCAGCGGCGAGCTGGAGATGAAGCTCGACGGCAAATGGCAGACGATTTCAGCCGATTCGGGCGTCCGTTTCGCCGGCGATAAACCGCATGCCTACCGCAACAGCAGCGACCGGACGGTGCATTTTCACTCCCTGATTCATTATCCCCGCTGAGGCTACGCAAAACTGTTTCGCTGACGCATACTTCTGACTACAATAGCCGCCATTTTGACCATAACGGATAACGACGAAGTATGCGCCTGCAATCCCATCATCTTGAACTTTTAAGCCCGGCCCGTGACGCCGCCATTGCCCGTGAAGCGATCCTTCATGGCGCAGACGCCGTCTACATTGGCGGCCCAGGCTTCGGTGCCCGCCATAACGCCAGCAACAGCCTGAGCGATATTGCTGAACTGGTGCCGTTCGCCCACCGTTTCGGGGCGAAAGTGTTCGTGACCCTGAACACCATTCTTCATGATGATGAGCTGGAGCCCGCGCAACGTCTGATTACCGATCTCTACCAGGCCGGCGTTGATGCCCTGATCGTTCAGGATATGGGCGTTCTGGAGCTGGATATTCCGCCCATTGAACTGCATGCCAGTACCCAGTGCGATATTCGTACGGTCGAGAAGGCGAAGTTTCTCTCCGACGTCGGCTTTTCGCAGATCGTTCTGGCGCGCGAGCTGAACCTGAATCAAATCCGCGATATTCACCAGGCGACAGACGCGACGATTGAATTCTTTATCCACGGCGCGCTGTGCGTCGCCTATTCCGGCCAGTGCAACATTTCCCACGCGCAGACGGGGCGCAGCGCCAACCGCGGCGACTGTTCACAGGCCTGCCGTCTGCCGTATACCCTGAAAGACGATCAGGGCCGCGTCGTGGCGTTCGAAAAACACCTGCTTTCGATGAAGGATAACGATCAGACCGCCAACCTGGGCGCGCTGATTGACGCGGGCGTGCGTTCCTTCAAGATTGAAGGGCGCTACAAAGATATGAGCTACGTGAAGAACATCACCGCGCACTATCGCCAGATGCTTGACGCCATCATCGAAGATCGCGGCGATCTGGCGCGCGCGTCGGCCGGTCGTACCGAGCATTTCTTTATTCCGTCGACGGACAAAACGTTCCACCGCGGCAGCACGGACTATTTTGTGAATGCCCGTAAAGGGGATATCGGCGCGTTTGACTCACCGAAGTTTATCGGCTTACCGGTTGGCGAAGTGCTGAAAGTGGCGAAAGACCACCTTGATGTTGCGGTGACGGAACCGCTGGCGAACGGCGATGGCCTTAACGTGATGATTAAGCGTGAAGTCGTGGGCTTTCGCGCCAATACGGTCGAGAAAACCGGTGAGAACCGCTACCGCGTCTGGCCGAATGAAATGCCCGCCGATCTCTACAAGGCGCGACCGAACGCGGCGCTTAACCGTAACCTCGATCACAACTGGCAGCAGGCGCTGCTGAAAACCTCCAGCGAACGTCGTATCGCGGTGGATATTGAACTGGGCGGCTGGGAAGAGCAGCTGATTCTGACCATGACCTGTGAAGACGGCATCAGCGTAACGCATACGCTTGATGGCCTGTTCGAGGTGGCAAACAACGCGGAAAAAGCGCTTAACAGCCTGAAGGATGGCGTGGCGAAGCTGGGCCAGACGATTTACTACGCGCGCGCTATAGACGTGAATCTGCCGGACGCGCTGTTCGTGCCGAACAGTCTGCTTAACCAGTTCCGCCGCGAAACGGCTGAGATGCTGGATGCCGCGCGCCTGGCACAGTATCCGCGTGGAAGCCGTAAAGCGGAAGCCATCCCTGCGCCAGTATACCCGGACACCCATTTATCCTTCCTCGCTAACGTCTACAACCATAAAGCGCGTGAATTCTATCATCGCCACGGCGTGCAGCTGATTGACGCGGCCTATGAAGCGCATGAAGAGAAGGGCGATGTGCCGGTGATGATCACCAAGCACTGCCTGCGCTTTGCGTTTAACCTGTGTCCTAAGCAGGCGAAAGGCAACATAAAGAGCTGGAAGGCCACCCCAATGCAGCTGGTAAACGGTGATGAAGTTCTGACCCTCAAGTTCGACTGCCGTCCTTGCGAAATGCATGTGATTGGTAAGATGAAAAACCATATCTTCAAAATGCCGCAGCCAGGCAGTATCGTGGCGTCCGTCAGCCCGGACGATCTGATGAAAACCCTGCCAAAACGCAAGGGCAGCTAATCACCGAACGTGCGTGTCGGGTTTGCGCGATTTCTGCCACAGGTGGTGTTCGCGCAAACCCTCCGCCGACTCTTCCGCAGCGCTTCGCAACTCGTCGCTGTCGGCTTCATGACGAAGCTGATGCGCCACATTCTTGACCCAAAGATATTCATGTCCTTTGTGCCCGGCCATAAGCTGGCCAGAAAAGAGCGCACAGATAAGCATGACGAGAGATAACCCTTTTTTAATCATGGATTCACCGCTTAAAAACAATGCGGGACGATCATGTCGATTATTTTTAAGGGTTATTATTCAAAAATTAAAATTAGCGCAAAGAAAATGTCAAATAATGTGCGTTCGAAATAGTGGTTAGGACATTTCCTAAAAACAACTGAATCTTTGTAAACTACCATTTCTGGTCCACAATTGGACGTATGCATAAAGGATTAATCTTATATAATAGCGATCTTAGGCTAAGGAACAGGTCATTCATAAATGAAAAAAATAATAGCGCTTGCGCTTGTGGTGGCGGCTGTTGGAGCCGTCGCAGCGATTCGTTATGCAGGTAATGACGAACCAGAATATATTCAATCAGCAGAAATGCGCGTGGGTTCTTATTTAACCAGCGATTATGGTGGCGTTGCCTGCGCCAGCAAAAAAGTGAACGATCAGCGTTGGGAATTAGATTGTACTCATCAGGCAAGAGGTAAAACATTCCAGTTCGCGGTGTATCCCTCTGAAAAAGCACCTTATGGTGTCGCTCGCTCCTTTTATCTTGAAGCCATTAATGACGACGCAAAAGAGAGCGCTGAGCAGGGTCTTATGCGTTATTTGCAGATAAACACCCATACAGGTTAATAAGGTTGTTTAGCGTTCGTTAAGGATACAGGTGTTAGGTTGTAAGCGATCCGCAGCCCGGCCATGGAGTGTCGGGACGTAGAGACCAAAATACAAATCTATCCATGCAAGCATTTACCGCCATTTTTGGCGGTTTTTTTTGCGCAGCGTTTACCGCGGTTTTATGGCATCAGTCGATAGTGCGACTGCACCAGGCCTGAAGGGAAGCTGCGGCTGGATACCAGCGTCAAATCGATATCTCCGGACAGGGCGCCAAACAGCGATTTACCCGAGCCGAGCAGGACAGGAACGGTCGTGATCACCATATCGGCGACCAGTCCTTCCCGCAGAAACGACTGTATCACCTGCCCACCATCCAGATAGACGCGACGCACGTTCTGCATCGCCAGGTCGTCGAGCACTTCCTTGGGCGTGCGGTCGGAAAACTGTACTTTGCCCCTCAATGCATCTGGCACGGGCGTGTCGGCCAGCTGCCGGGAGAGCACCAGCACGGGCCGGTCATACGGCCATGTGTCAAAAGTCCGTACCTTCTCATAGCTCCCCCGGCCCATGACAATCCACTCTTTGTCTGCGATGAACGCCGCATAGCCATGATCCTCAATCGGGTCATCGCGCTGCAGCAGCCAGTCGATATCGTCATTATGTCGGGCGATATAGCCATCGAGACTGGTTGCGATAAAAACGTGTGTGGTGACCATCATGCTCTCCATATTCCTGCGAAACAAAAAGACTGACGCCTCAGCGAGCAGTACCGGAATGAGAAAATTGTTTGCGGTACTGGGCCGGGGAAATCGCGAACTGCTGGCGAAAATGATGGCGGAGCGTCGATGCCTGGCCAAACCCGGTCTGTTCCGCGATGCTGTCGATGCTTAAACGACTGCTTTCCAGATAATCCTTCGCGCGCAGCAGGCGTTCATTAATCAACCAGCGAACAGGCGTCGTCCCCGTGGCCGCTTCAAATCGGCGAAGAAAAGTGCGCTGGCTCATGCCGACGCGGCGCGCCAGCGAGTCGATGCTGTGCGGCTCGTTAAGATGCGTGTGCAGAAAATCAAACAGCTGGCCGAGACGTTGACTCTCCCGCAGCTGCGCCACAGGGCGGCTCAGCTGTTGTGGCTGTGAACCATCCCGGTGAGGGGGAATGACCAGCCGACGCGCCACGCTGTTGGCGGTTTCCATTCCATAATCTCTTCGTACAACGTGAAGGCAGAGATCGATCCCCGCCGCGCTGCCTGCGGAAGTGAGTATATCGCCTTCGTCCTGGTAGAGCACATCCTCCACCACGTCGATGTCAGGGAAGCGGGTTTTTAGCGTCTCAATGTAGCGCCAGTGCGTCGTGGCTTTACGTCCATCCAGTAGCCCCGAGGCGGCCAGCACAAACACGCCCGAGCAGATGGAGAGCAGTTGACACCCTCGCGCGCTGGCCTGACGTAATGCGTTGCAGAGCGCGTCCGGAACCGGCGAGTCCAGCCCCCGCCAGCCCGGCACTACGATCAGATCGGCAGACTCAAGCAGGGAGAGATCGCCATCGGTAATAATACGGATCCCGCCTGTTGCCCGAAGCTCACCGCAGTCAACGCTTGCCACGGCAAAACGATACCAGTCGTCGCCCAGCTCGGGGCGCGGCAGGCCGAAGATTTCCACCGCTACGCCAAACTCAAAGGTACACAGACCGTCATATGCCAGCACTACCACCTTCGGGCGGGCAATCTGTCTTAACGTTGTCATCTTTTTGCTGTTTTCTGGCATAAGCGAGCGCATTCACGGGCTGAATTTGTGGATAGAGTAGTGTTAACACAAACGCCAAAGATGAGGAAGGATCATGAGCTATGTTACTGAATTTCCGGCCGCCGAGCCGCAGGAAGCCGTTACCCATTTCCTGCGCCGCCTGAGCGTCGAAACCGACTGCGCCGACGTGCACCATGCCATCGCCAGTAATGAACAGGACTTCGTCCTGCTGCACGTGGTGGGAAGCCCGGAGCAGTTTGCCCGCCGTCACGTGCCGGGCGCTCTGCATATGCCGTGGAGCCAGATGACCGCTGAGCGCATGGCCCAATGGCCCGAAGGGACGCTGTTTGTCGTCTACTGCGCAGGGCCGCACTGTAACGGCGCGGACAGAGCCGCGCTCAAGCTGGCGCGCCTTGGGCTGCCGGTCAAAATCATGCTGGGCGGGATTACCGGCTGGGAAGATGAACGATTCGCCTTTGCCAGCAGCGAAACCGCTGCCGCGCTGTGAAGATGAATTTTTTTCAACACCCGTGAAATTTTCTCGTTTGCCGGCGCCGGTGAGGTATGACATTGTTTTTGGACATTTAGACATCCAGAAGTCTAAAACTTCAAATAATGAATTATCACTGCGGGCAATTATCGCCGGCAGACTGAGGAGATTTTATGCAACGACACCACGCCCCGTTCCGCGCCGATGTAGTCGGCAGTTTTTTACGCCCGGATGCCATCAAGCAGGCTCGCCTGAAGTTCGCCGGCGGCGAAATTGACGCCGGACAGCTTCGCGCGGTGGAGGACGAGGCCATTCGCCACGTCGTTGAGCAGCAGTGTGCGTGCGGTCTGCATGTGGTCACCGACGGTGAGTTTCGCCGCGCGTGGTGGCACTTCGACTTCTTTGACGGTCTGCAGGGCGTTGAGCGTTACGATTCGCAGCAGGGTATTCAGTTTAACGGGGTACAAACCAAAGCCCATGGCGTACGCGTCACCGGCAAGCTGGGCTTTGGCGAGCATCCGATGCTGGAAGACTTTCGCTATCTGAAAAGCATCAGCGGGAACGCCCAGCCGAAAATGACCATTCCCAGCCCGAGCGTGCTCCATTTCCGCGGCGGTCGTAAAGACATTGATGCGACCGTCTATCCGGACCTGAACGTCTATTTTGACGATCTGGCTACCACCTGGCGCGACGCCATTCGGGCCTTCTACGATGCGGGCTGCCGTTATCTGCAGCTGGATGACACCGTCTGGGCCTATCTCTGCTCGGACGACCAGCGCCGTCAGATCCGCGAGCGCGGCGATGATGCTGATGAGCTGGCGCGCATCTATGCCCGCGTGCTGAACAAGGCGCTGGAGGGCAAGCCTGACGACCTGACCATCGGATTGCACGTCTGTCGCGGCAATTTCCGCTCCACCTGGATTTCCGAAGGCGGCTATGAGCCGGTGGCGGAAGTGCTGTTCGGAACGGTTAACGTTGACGCCTTCTTCCTCGAATATGATAACGACCGCAGCGGGGATTTCGCACCATTGCGCTTTGTTCGCCCGGGCAAGCAGCAGGTGGTACTGGGTCTTATTACCACGAAAAACGGCGAGCTGGAGAACCCGGAGGGGATTAAAGCCCGTCTGGAAGAGGCGGCGAAATACGTGGCGAAAGAGCAAATTTGCCTCAGCCCGCAGTGCGGCTTTGCCTCTACCGAAGAGGGCAACAGCCTGAGCGAAACCCAGCAGTGGGACAAAGTCCGTCTGGTCACGCAGATCGCCAGCGAAGTCTGGTAAAACATCCTCATCAGCGCTGCATTATAAAAGTGCAGCGCTGTGCCATTCTGAGACGTTCTCTTTACATCCGGCGTTCCCCTCCCAGAAATAGCGCTATCTCCATTCTGGCATTCTTTTTGCTCCTGCTTCGCTGACACATTTATTTCCGCGTCCACGCCGTAACGGACGTTTTCGCACAGCGTTCTTTTTCAGGAGTGAAAATATGCACCGTCGTACTTTATTAAAAGCCTTCGCGTTGTCTGCGTCCGTCGTGGCGATGGGGATGAGTTTTGGCGCACAGGCGGCCGATACCATCAAAGTGGGGATCATGCATTCTCTTTCCGGCACGATGGCTATCTCCGAGACTCCGCTGAAAGATGTCGCCCTGATGACTATCGATGAGATCAACGCCAAAGGCGGCGTGCTGGGCAAGAAGCTGGAGCCGGTGGTGGTGGATCCGGCCTCGAACTGGCCGCTGTTTGCCGAGAAAGCGCGCCAGCTGTTAAGCCAGGATAAAGTGGCGGTGGTATTCGGCTGCTGGACCTCGGTTTCGCGCAAATCCGTGCTGCCGGTCTTTGAGGAGCTGAACGGACTGCTGTTCTATCCGGTGCAGTATGAGGGCGAGGAAATGTCGCCAAACGTCTTCTATACCGGCGCGGCGCCGAACCAGCAGGCGATCCCGGCGGTGGAATACCTGATGAGCGAAGACGGCGGCGCGGCGAAACGCTTCTTCCTGCTGGGAACCGATTACGTCTATCCACGCACCACCAACAAGATCCTGCGCGCGTTCCTGCATTCGAAAGGGGTGGAGGATAAGGATATCGAAGAGGTTTATACCCCGTTTGGTCATAGCGACTACCAGACCATCGTCGCCAACATCAAAAAATTCTCTGCGGGCGGTAAAACCGCCGTGGTGTCGACCATCAACGGCGACTCCAACGTACCGTTCTACAAAGAGCTGGCTAACCAGGGGCTGAAGGCGACCGACGTGCCGGTAGTGGCATTCTCCGTGGGCGAAGAAGAGCTGCGCGGGATCGACACCAAACCGCTGGTGGGTAACCTGGCGGCGTGGAACTACTTTGAGTCCGTCGATAATCCGACTAACCAGGCGTTCGTGGCGGATTACAAAGCCTATGCGAAGGCGCACAAGCTGCCGAACGCCGATACCGTGGTGACCAACGACCCGATGGAAGCGACTTACGTGGGGATTCATATGTGGGCGCAGGCGGTGGAAAAAGCGGGCACTACCGACGTGGACAAAGTGCGTGCGGCGATGGCCGGCCAGTCCTTTAAGGCGCCGTCTGGCTTTACGCTCACCATGGATGCCACCAACCACCATCTGCATAAGCCGGTCATGATCGGTGAAATCGAAGGCAACGGCCAGTTTAACGTGGTGTGGCAGACCGAACAGCCGGTACGCGCCCAGCCGTGGAGCCCGTTCATCGCCGGGAATGACAAAAAGCCTGACCAGCCGATGAAAACCGCCAGCAACTAAGCCATCACCGCAGGGAGAAACGTCATGAACGCCATGCGCATGTTCATCGCTCTTGTATGGCTTTCCGGACTGCTGTCAGGGATGGCGCAGGCATCGGATGCCGATCGTTTTGTTGCCGCCAGCCGCAGCCAGCAGGCGGATTTGTTGACGCAGTGGGCCGCCGCGCCGGATGCGTCCAGGCTGCCGCTCCTTAAGGCGCTGCAAAAGGAAAACCTCTACGTCGATACGCAAAAGCACGCCTTTACTCAACGCGATGGCAACGTCATCCCGCTGGGTGAAAGCCAGACGGCAGAAGGGCAAACCAAAGCCGTGCGCCTGACGAACCGGCTTCGCGTGCTTGCTGCAACCGCCATCGCCACGCATCAGCTGGTGAGTGACAGTGTCACCGAAAGGCGAGCAGCGGCGCGCCAGCTGCAGCGCGATGCCCAGCCCGGGATGCTCGCTTTTCTGGAAAAGCGTGTGACCGCTGAAACGGATGCCGTGGCGCGTCAGGCGCTGCTGCTCGCGGTCGCGGATCTCCAGCTGGCTAGCCCGCAGGCCGAGGTGCGCCGCAGGGCCGTCGAATTGTTAGGCCAGTCAGACGATCCGGACGTACAGTCCAGACTTACCCCCTTTACCCAGCCACAGACTGAGCCGGATAGCGGCGTTCGCGCGGCCGCAGAAGAGAGTCTTAGCCAGATCCAGCACCGACTGATGTGGGGCGATCTGCTGGGCCAGGCGTTTATGGGGCTGTCCCTCGGGTCGGTGCTGCTGCTGGCCGCGCTGGGGCTGGCTATCACCTACGGCCTGCTGGGCGTGATTAACATGGCCCACGGCGAGATGCTGATGCTGGGGGCATATGCCACCTGGATGGTACAGCAGGCGATGGCCGGGCTTGCGCCCCAGTGGCTGGCGCTCTATCCCGTTATCGCCTTGCCGGTCGCGTTCTGCCTGACGGCGGGCATTGGAATGGTGCTGGAGCGCACGGTGATCCGTCATCTGTACGGACGTCCGCTGGAAACGCTGCTGGCGACATGGGGGATCAGCCTGATGCTTATCCAGCTGGTGCGCATGACCTTTGGCGCCCAGAACCTGGAGGTGGCGAACCCGGCATGGCTCTCCGGCGGGGTGCAGGTTTTTGCCAACCTGACGCTGCCGTGGAACCGCATCGTGGTGCTGGGCTTTGTGCTGCTGGTGCTGTTCTTCACCTGGCTCATTCTGAATAAAACCCGTCTGGGGCTCAACGTGCGCGCTGTGACGCAGAACCGCAGCATGGCCGCCTGCTGCGGGGTACCGACAGGCCGCGTCGATATGCTGGCGTTCGGGCTTGGCTCAGGGATTGCGGGGTTAGGCGGCGTGGCGCTATCGCAGCTGGGTAACGTCGGGCCGGAGCTGGGTCAGGGCTACATTATTGACTCCTTCCTCGTGGTCGTTCTCGGTGGCGTAGGCCAGCTGGCAGGCAGCGTGGCCGCGGCGTTTGGTCTGGGCATTTTCAATAAAATTCTTGAACCGCAGATGGGAGCGGTGCTGGGCAAGATCGTGATTCTGGTGGCGATCGTGCTGTTTATTCAGAAGCGTCCCCAGGGTCTGTTTGCGCTGAAAGGGAGGGTAATTGACTGATGAGCCAGCCGCTGACCTTAACGCTGGCGCGCAAAGCGCCACGCACAACGCAACTTGCAGGCAGCCTGCTGGTGGTATGTCTGCTGATATTACCGTTTTTCGCCTTACTGCCTGCGACGCATCCGCTGGCGCTGTCGACCTGGATGCTGACGCTGATTGGCAAGATCCTCTGCTATGCCATCGTTGCGGTGGCGCTGGATCTGGTGTGGGGCTATGCCGGTATGCTGTCGCTTGGGCACGGGATCTTCTTCGCGCTGGGCGGCTACGCGATGGGCATGTACCTGATGCGCCAGGCCGCGGGTGACGGTATGCCCGCGTTTATGTCGTTTCTCTCCTGGAGCGAACTGCCGTGGTTCTGGTGGGGAACGCAGCATTTTGCCTGGGCGCTGGTCTTGATTGTGATGGTGCCGGGGCTGCTGGCGCTGGTTTTTGGCTGGTTTGCCTTCCGCTCAAAGATCAAAGGGGTCTATTTCTCGATTATGACCCAGGCGCTGACCTATGCCGGGATGCTGCTGTTCTTTCGCAACGAAACCGGCTTTGGCGGCAATAACGGCTTTACCGGCTTCACCACGCTGCTCGGGTTTTCGGTAACAGAAACGACTACCCGTATCGCGCTGTTTCTGGCAACCGTTATGTTGCTGCTCCTGGCCCTGGGCACCGGATTTGCGCTGGCAAAGAGCAAGTTTGGCCGCATCCTGACCGCCGTTCGCGACGCCGAAAACCGCCTGACGTTTTGCGGCTACGATCCGCGCGGGTTCAAGCTGCTGGTGTGGACGCTCTCTGCCGTGCTGTGCGGCCTGGCGGGGGCGCTCTATGTCCCGCAGGTGGGCATTATCAACCCGGGCGAAATGTCGCCGACAAACTCGATTGAGGCCGCCATCTGGGTAGCGCTGGGTGGCCGCGGCACGCTGGTGGGGCCAGTGATTGGCGCGGCGCTGGTGAACGGGGCGAAAAGTTTCTTCACCGTTGCGATGCCGGAATACTGGCAGCTGTTTCTGGGGCTGATTTTTATCGCCGTTACGCTGTTTTTACCGCGCGGCGTCTACGGACTGTTTCGTAAGGGAGAAAAATAATGCAGCCAGCCGAAGGATTATTTACCCGCCAGCTACCCGGCGATCGTTACCGCGAGCAGACCGACCCGGTTCTGCAGCTTGAGGCGATTAACGTCAATTTTGATGGCTTTCAGGCCCTGACCGATCTTTCGCTTAATATCGGCGTAGGCGAGCTGCGCTGCGTGATCGGTCCCAACGGTGCCGGTAAAACCACGCTGATGGACGTCATTACCGGCAAAACTCGGCCAAAGAGCGGCAGGGCGATTTACGACCAGTCCATCGACCTGACCGCGCTGGAGCCTGCGGCCATTGCCCGCCAGGGCATCGGGCGTAAATTCCAGAAACCCACGGTCTTTGAGGCGCTGACGGTGTGGGAAAACCTGGAGATCGCGATGAAAAGCGATAAGTCCGTCTGGGCGAGCCTGCGGGCAAAACTCAACGGCGCGCAGCGCGACCGGATCGATGAGATGCTGGTTTTACTGCGGCTGACCGGCGAGCGCGACCGCCGCGCCGGGCTGCTTTCCCACGGACAAAAGCAGTTTCTGGAGATTGGCATGCTGCTGGTGCAGGACCCGCACCTGCTGCTGCTGGATGAACCCGCCGCCGGGATGACCGATGCGGAAACGGAATACACCGCAGAGCTGTTCAAAACGCTGGCGGGCAAACACTCTCTGATGGTGGTGGAGCACGATATGGGTTTTGTTGAAACCATCGCCGACCATGTGACGGTGCTGCATCAGGGGCGGGTGCTGGCGGAAGGATCGCTTCGCGAGGTTCAGGCCAACGAGCAGGTGATTGAGGTCTATCTGGGACGTTAAGGAGAGGGAATGTTACAGGTCAACGAACTGAATCAGTATTACGGCGGTAGCCATATCCTGCGCGGCGTGAGCTTTGAGGCCGTCACCGGCGAAGTCACCTGCCTGCTGGGTCGCAACGGCGTGGGGAAAACCACGCTGCTGAAGTGTCTGATGGGGCTGATCCCGGCGAAAACCGGGGAGATCATCTGGCAGGGAAAAACGATCACCCACAGTAAACCGCACCAGCGGGTACAGTCCGGCGTGGCGTATGTCCCGCAGGGACGTGAAATTTTCCCGCGCCTGACCGTGGAGGAGAACCTCCAGCTGCGGCTGTCGCGATTTTCCGCCCGCGAGGCGAAGCAGGTGCCGGAGGAGATCTGGCAGCTGTTCCCGGTGCTCAAAGAGATGAAGCATCGTCGCGGGGGAGATCTCTCCGGCGGGCAGCAGCAGCAGCTGGCGATTGGTCGCGCGCTGGCGAGTCGTCCGCAGCTGCTGATCCTGGATGAACCGACCGAAGGCATACAGCCTTCCGTCATTAAAGAGATCGGCCATGTGATCCGCACCCTGGCAAACAGAGGTGACATGGCGATCCTGCTGGTGGAGCAGTTTTACGACTTTGCCGCCGAGCTGGCCGACAGCTATCTGCTCATGTCCCGCGGCACCATTATTCAGCGCGGGCGGGGCGAAAACATGGAGCAGGAGGGCGTTCGAGGCCAGGTTGCGATTTGAAATGTTATAATATAACATTCTCATTTTTATGAAACGGAATGAGGATGTTATGTTGGCTGCACATATTGGAAAATTTGCCATGACTCTGGGGGCGCTGCTGGTCAGCGGCCAGCTATTTGCTCACTCGCACGGCCATCAGATGACCGAAGCGGAACAGAAAGCGGCGAACGGCGTGTTTGAGGATAAAGACGTGAAGGACAGAACGCTGTCTGACTGGGACGGGACCTGGCAGTCGGTCTATCCGTTCCTGCTTGATGGTTCGCTGGATCCGGTCTTTAAACAGAAAGCCCAGAAGGATAAAAGCAAATCCTTTGATGAGGTGAAAGCCTACTACCGCAAGGGTTATGCGACGGACGTGGATGCCATCGGCATCGAAAATAACGTGATGGAATTCCATCAGGGGAAAGCGGTCAGCCGCTGTCAGTATGATTACAGCGGCTACAAAATTCTGACCTACGCATCAGGTAAGAAAGGCGTTCGCTATCTGTTTGAGTGTAAGGACGCCGCCAGCAAAGCGCCGAAGTTCGTGCAGTTCAGCGACCATACCATCGGACCGAAGGCCTCCTCGCACTTCCATATCTTCATGGGCAACACCTCCCACGAGGCGCTGCTGAAAGAGATGGACAACTGGCCGACCTATTACCCGAACGAGATGTATAAAGAGCAGGTGGTGGAGGAGATGTTGCACCACTAGATTTTTGCTTTTGCCGGGTGGCGGCTTCGCCTTACCCGGCCTTTTCTACGCCGCTTTGGGCGACTCGCACCACGCCTTCACGCTCATCCCGCGCAAAATCATCAGCCAGGCCATGACGATGGCGACCATCATGATCGCAAACAAGGACCAGTGCGGCAGGTTGGTCAGGATGATGCCGGTGATCATCGGGTTTGCCGCCGCACCGAGCCAGCCCAGCGCCTGCGCGGAGAAATAGCTCGCCTTCATTCCCGGTGGCGCAATGTTGTCGATCAGCATGTATTCACCCGGCGCATAAATAATCTCACCCAGAGTAAAGATGGCGGCAGCAATGCCCCAGTAAACCAGGTTTTCACCGGAGATCATAAAGCCGCCCAGCCCCACGATAAAAAACAGGGTGGCGAGGGTCATCAGCGGGCGGATATTGCTGGCTGAGATTTTGCGGCCCAGCGCATATTGAAGGGTCACCACCACGGCGGCGTTGACGGGCAATACTACGGCCACCACTTTTTCTGCGAAATCGCTGTCCGCATGCGCGGCCAGAACGTATTGCGAAATGCAGGTCGCGAACGACCCGCCAACGTAGGACGCGAGCAGGCCAGAAAGGGTGTACCAGAACAGCGCGCGGTCTTTCAGCAACACCGATGGCTGCCAGGGCATCTTCTCCTCTGCGGTATCTAACGCCACGCTTTTTTGCACAAAGAAATGGATGAATCCCAGCGGCAGGGCGGCGCAGAAGGCCGCCAGCCAGAACGGCAGCTGCAGGCTGTACATCACCAGCAGGGTGCCAATCGGTGGTCCGATCGTCCAGCCAATGTTCAGGAAGCTGTAGTTCAGCGAGAAGACGCGCGCCTTTTGGCTCGTGGTGAGCACGTCGGAGAACCAGGCCTTCAGCACCGTCGAAAAGACGGAATAGGCGCAGTTGATCAGCGCAAAGAACAGCACCACCAGCGTGACGTTATCGACCAGGGGGATCGCGACAAACCCCGCGATAAAGGCCACTATTGCGATCAGCATGTAGCGTTTTTTATCAAACTTATCGGCCAGAATGCCAAATCCCAGGCTGAATACCACGCCAATGGTCAGCGCCACGGTCAGGGCATAACCAATATTCTCAACGCTCATGCTGTAGACGCGCGTGAGATAGATGGTCATGAACGGCAGCGTTGCCCCTCTACCGATGGTTAACAACAATGACGATGCCAGCAGCGCTGCGGTTGAGCGCCTGAGAGATGGTTTCATATTCCTGCCCGACAGTTGCTTATGCTTTTATTAGAGGTGTGTTAACAGGATTACCATGACATAAGGGGCTTGTATAGCACCTGATTTATCCCTAAGTGCTTCAGCTGCCTGCCAGAAATAATGATCTTCTCGTGACGTACTTTTTTCTGTTACCTTGAAGTGTTAACAAATTATTAATAATTCAGGGGCTGGATATGACGCGGAAAGACGGGCTGCTGGCGTTGCTGGTGGTCGTAGTATGGGGGCTCAATTTTGTGGTCATTAAGCTGGGGCTGCATAATATGCCGCCGCTGATGCTGGCCGGTTTACGCTTTATGCTGGTCGCTTTCCCGGCCATCTTCTTTGTGGCGCGTCCAAAGATCCCTTTTAAACTGCTGCTGGGCTACGGTCTGACCATTAGCTTTGGCCAGTTCGCGTTTCTCTTTTGCGCCATCAAGTTTGGAATGCCGGCGGGTCTTGCCTCGCTGGTGTTACAGGCGCAGGCGTTCTTTACCATTATTCTCGGGGCGTTTGTGTTTGGCGAGCGTCTGCAGGGCAAACAGCTGGCGGGGATCGCGCTGGCGGTGTTCGGCGTGCTGGTGCTCATAGAGGCCAGCCTGAATGGTCAGCACGTGGCGCTGCTCGGGTTTATGTTGACGCTGGCGGCGGGGCTGAGCTGGGCCTGCGGGAATATCTTCAACAAGCTGATCATGCAGCACGAGGCGCGCCCGGCGGTAATGTCGCTGGTGGTGTGGAGCGCGCTGATCCCGGTTATCCCGTTTCTGCTGGCGTCGAGTCTTCTGGACGGTCCGGCGGTGATGCTGAACAGTCTGGTTGACATCGATATGACCACCATCCTTTCTCTTGTCTATCTGGCCTTTGTCGCCACCATTGTGGGCTACGGGATCTGGGGATCGCTGCTGGGGCGGTATGAAACCTGGCGCGTCGCACCGTTATCCCTGCTGGTGCCGGTGGTGGGGCTTGCCAGTGCGGCACTCTTACTGGATGAAACGCTGAGCGCGCTGCAGCTGTTTGGCGCCGTGCTGATCATGGCCGGGCTGTACATTAACGTGTTTGGTCTGCGGGTTCGTCGGACGACGCGGGTAAGCGAAAAGGCATAAAAAAAGCCCCGCATCTGCGGGGCAAAAACGAATCAGAAGCCGTGCTGATTATAATAAGGCACGCCTAATTCGTCGGATTTGTCGCTACCAGCACCCATATGGTTGAAATCATAAGGCGACTGGTCATGTGCTGACGGCAAAATCATCGTATCAGGATTATTTTGCTGCGTTGCACGAGGGGGTTGCTCCGCGAAGGTCTGGCTGGAGAACAGCACCAGCAAGGCGAGGGCGGCGGAGGCGATAACTTTCATGATTTCCTCGGTTACGTCTGTTACAGGCGATGATTAACTACAGTGTTTTAACGGATACAGGTATCGGGATTCACCCGGCACGCTGGTGATTCGGTACTTATGAGGCGGCACGTCAAAATAGTTCTTGAACGTACGCGTCAGGGTTTGCTGCGATTCAAATCCGTAACGCTCCGCCAGATAAAGGATCGGCTCATTGCTTTCTTTCAGTTTCTGGGCAATTTCCGTCAGCTTGCGGCTGCGAATGTATTGACCTAATGAATGACCGGTCTCTTTTTTGAACATCCGTTGCAGGTGCCATTTGGAGTAACCTGAACGCTCTGACACTTTTTCAAGGGAGAGCGGCGATTCCAGGTTATCTTCGATCCAGTCCAAAATGCTATGAATGGTGATAGCGTCAGTATTGCGTCTGGACATCGTCATACCTCTTTTTCTGTTTACGGCAGTATTTTTTTGAGCAGAAGCTCAAGAGTTGCCACTTCATCTGCCGTTAAGTTTTTTGTTAGTTCCTGATGCAGTGTTTGTCCTACTAATTGATGACATTGCTCGCACATGGCCGCGCCATCGCTGGTTAGCTTCACCAGTACGCCGCGTTTGTCATTCGGGTTAGGGCTTCGTTCTATCCATCCTTTGCAGACGAGACGATCGAGCATGCGGGTTAACGCACCCAGATCGACAGAGAGCACCTTTTTCAGCTCAACCGGCGTGATACACACTTCGCAGCGAATGGAACACAGCACTTTGAACTGTGTTGCGGTGATATCCAGCGGTGACAGGTAGTCATTGAGCAGGCGGTCTTTTTTCTGATTTACCATATGAATAAGACGACCCAGCGGAACAACGTCGTTAAAGATATCACTGGTGCTTTTCACAATGGTTGCCCTGGCAAGTAGTTAGTCACGGCAGATATTATTGCTCAGGCAAGTATAAGTCAACTGAATGAGTCAGCCGATGCCACGAATTGCTAAAACGTTTCATGAATTTTTTTTGAGGTCTTTCAAATCATATAGATAACTGACAGTTATCTTTTCTAAAGGAAAATAATCGTTACGTTGCGCCCATGGCTGAATGTCGCACTTTCCCCCTATAATTTCTGTGTTAAATATGGATAAGGACGACAACGCACTATGTTGGATTTAATTAAAGCAGTCAGCCTTGGGCTGGTGGTCTTGCTGCCGTTGGCTAACCCGTTAACGACGGTGGCGCTTTTCCTCGGGCTGGCAGGGAATATGAACAGCGCCGAGCGCAACCATCAGTCGATGATGGCCTCGGTGTATGTGTTTGCCATCATGATGGTGGCTTATTACGCCGGACAGGTGGTGATGAATACCTTCGGGATTTCCATCCCTGGTCTGCGTATCGCCGGGGGGCTGATTGTGGCCTTCATTGGTTTCCGCATGTTGTTCCCGGCGCAGAAAGCGCATGAGTCGCCGGAAGCGACCAGCAAATCGGAAGAGCTTGAAACCGAACCGAGTGCGAATATCGCCTTTGTGCCGATTGCCATGCCGAGCACGGCGGGGCCGGGGACCATCGCGATGATCATCAGCTCCGCGTCAACGGTGCGTGACAGCGCAACCTTCCCGGACTGGGTGCTGATGATTGCGCCACCGCTGATTTTTGCGATTATCGGTCTTATCGTGTGGGTGTCGCTGCGGAGCTCTGGCGCTATTATGCGCTGGGTAGGTAAGGGCGGTATCGAGGCAATTTCCCGTCTGATGGGCTTCTTGCTGGTCTGTATGGGCGTGCAGTTTATTATTAACGGCGTGCTGGAAATTATTAAGACCTATCATTAAGTTCATTGCCGGGTGGCGGCTTCGCCTTACCCGGCCTACGAAATCCGTCTTTTTGTAGGCCGGGTAAGCGCAGCGCCACCCGGTACCAACAATCCTCACCCGTGCTGACCCTGTTCCTCCAGCGCTACCGGCCATTTACGGAAGATGAGCACTGACCAGATCAGCGCCACCAGGGCCGGAATAGCCCCCAGATAGCCAATCGCCGACATCGACACGTGCAGTATGACCTGATTTCCCACCAGCGCCCCCGCGCCAATGCCCAGATTGAAAATCCCCGAGAACAGCGACATGGCGACGTCCGTCGCATCCGGCGCCAGGGCCAGCACTTTCACCTGCATACCCAGGCCAATAATCATAATCGCCACGCCCCAGAACAGGCTGAGGATCGCCAGATGGCTTTCGCTGCCCGCGGCGGGCATCAGCAGCAGCAGGCAGGCCAGCAGCAGGCCGATGGCGCTGCTCACCAGCACGGAGGCGTGCCGGTTACCCAGCTTGCCAAACAGAACGCTGCCAACAATGCCAGCGCCGCCGAGGATAAGCAGTAATACGGTGGCAAAGTTGGCGCTAAAGCCCGCTACCACCTGCACAAACGGTTCAATATAGCTGTACGCTGTGTAGTGGGCCGTCACGACGATGGCCGTCAGCAGGTAGATGCTCAGCAGCGCAGGGCGACGCATCAGCAGCGGCAGGCTTTTCAGCGAGCCGGAATGTTCGCTCGGCAGCGCGGGCAGCAGTTTAATCAGACACACCAGCGTAACCAGCGCGCCCATGCCGATGGCGAAGAAGGTCGTGCGCCAGCCAAAGTATTGCCCCACGATGCGGCCGATCGGCAGACCCAGCACCATCGCCAGTGCGGTACCGGTGGCAATCAGGCTCAGCGCCTGAGCGCGTTTTCCCGCCGGTGTCAGGCGAATCGCCAGCGAAGCGGTGATCGACCAGAACACCGCATGGGCAAAGGCAATGCCGATGCGGCTCATGACCAGCACCGTAAAGTTCCACGCCATAAACGACAGCACGTGGCTCGCAATGAACAAGACAAACAGACCGATCAGCAGCCTGCGACGCTCCATCTGGCTGGTCAGCAGCATAAACGGCAAGGACATCAGCGCTACCACCCAGGCGTAGATGGTCAACATAATGCCCACCTGAGCCGTTTCCATCTGGAAACTGTCAGCGATGTCAGACAACAGCCCAACCGGAACAAATTCTGTGGTATTAAAAATAAACGCGGCAATGGCCAGCGTGACCACGCGTAGCCACGCAACCCTGCGGGAAACTGTGTTCGTTGTCATAGGGATGTCGGAGATTCGTTGCTGAAAAGAAGAGGAGACGATCTTAAAACGTCAAACGGCGAAAACTCAACCATTATGTGATGCAGATCTCAATATTTACCTTATGAAAGCGGTAGCCGGGAACGCTGTTTTCATTGAATATAAAAGAACAACAC
Organism: Enterobacter sp. 3U4; assembly: GCF_057224565.1. Lineage (NCBI taxonomy): Bacteria > Pseudomonadati > Pseudomonadota > Gammaproteobacteria > Enterobacterales > Enterobacteriaceae > Enterobacter > Enterobacter sp. 3U4. The sequence goes on along the minus strand of NZ_CP136665.1, from coordinate 1,621,768 downwards.
AATAAAAACAGGCGGTAATACAATGCAAGAAATTGATTTTTATCTGGTGGATGCCTTCAGCGACAAAACCTTTGGCGGAAACGCGGCAGCGGTATGTCCTCTGGAAGAGTGGCTGCCGGACGAGACGCTGCTCAAAATGGCGCAGCAGCATAACCAGTCTGAGACCGCCTTTTTCGTCCGTACCGACGGTGGTTTTGAGCTGCGCTGGTTTACCACGCTGGATGAAATTAACCTGTGCGGCCATGCCACGCTTGCCGCATCGCACGTTATTTTTGAATACCTTGACTATCCGCACACTGAAATCACCTTCACCACGCGCTTCGTGGGTGAACTGACGGTTAAACGCAGCGGCGACTGGCTGACGCTGAACTTCCCCGCGTGGTCAACGGAGGTGGTCGAGAACCCACCTGCGCTGCTTTTTAGCGGTCTGGGCATCACAGAGGCAAAAGAGGTGCGCGTGGGTCGGGATTACATGGTGGTGCTGGAGAGCCAGCAGCAGGTAGAAGCGTTAACGCCGGATATTGGGGCCATGCTTCCGCTGGATAAAATGGTCTGCGTGACGGCGCCGGGAGAAAACTATGACTTCGTCAGCCGCTTCTTCTGCCCGGGCGAAGGGGTGCCGGAAGACCCGGTTACCGGATCTGCCCACAGCATGCTGATCCCTTACTGGAGCGAAAAGCTGGGTAAAACGTCGCTCAATGCCCGCCAGGTGTCACACCGTGGCGGAGATCTGCGCTGCGAATTGAAGGGCGACCGCGTGCTGATCGGCGGTCAGGCCACCCTGTATCTGAAAGGGCGTGTCTTTTTGCGCTAACAGGGCGGAGCGATAAGTTAATACTATGAAGCACCCTGGCAGGCCTGCGCTATGTTGAAATTTAGCCTCATAAAAAAGCAAGGAGCCTGCCATGTATTCCATTACCTCTGAATCTGCTCGTCACCCGGACATTCTCGGCCTGATCGCGGCGCTTGACCGCTATCAGAGCGAACTCTATCCCGCCGAAAGTAATCATCTGCTCGATCTGGCTGCACTGCCGGAAGCCTCGCTGATCCTGATGATCGTTCGCGACCAGCAGCTTCAGGCCGTTGGCTGTGGCGCTATCGTGCTCAACGGCGACGGTACGGGCGAGATGAAGCGGGTCTATATCGATCCGGCACATCGCGGGCAGCATCTGGGAGAGACTCTGCTGGCCGCCCTGGAAGATGAGGCCCTGAGCCGTCATTGTCATACCGTAAGGCTGGAGACGGGCATCAAACAGCATGCCGCAGTGCGGCTGTATGAGCAGTGCGGATACGATTTACGTCCGGCATTTCCCCCATACGTTGACGACCCGCTCAGCCTGTTTATGGAGAAGGCGCTGGTTGAAGACGTTCGTTTAGCAGCGCTATAAAGGCCTCCAGCTGGCGGGTCATCGCCCCGCGTCGCCACACCAGCCAGGTAGTCAGCCAGCGCCAGTTCTCCGCCAGCGGCCAGGCTTCCACCTGATGATGCCCAGGCATACTCTCCAGCATCGAGCGCGGCATCAGCGCGATGCCCGCGCCCGCAATGACGCAGGCGAGCATGCCGTGGTAGGACTCCATCTCATGAATGCGGCCGGGCGTGGCGCGGTCAGCGTGAAACCAGCTCTCCAGGTGTCGGCGATACGAGCAGTTGGCCCGAAAGGCATAAACGTCGCTGCCGCTGACCTGCGCGGCACGCGTCACCTCCGCGTGCCCGGCAGGCGTGACCAGCATCATCTCTTCCCGGTAGACCGGCATTCCTTCCAGCTCCGGGTGCGACAGCGGCCCGTCGACGAAGGCGGCGCTGAGGGTTCCCTCCAGTACGCCATCAATCATCGTCCCGGATGGTCCGGTCGAAAGGGCAAACTGGATGCGCGGATAGCGCTGGTTAAACTGCGCCAGCGTTTCAGGAATGCGCACGGCGGCGGTGCTTTCCAGCGCGCCGAGGGCAAATAACCCTTGCGGTTCATCCCCCGCGACAACCATGCGCGCTTCATCCACCAGCGCGAGGATCTGCTTGCTGTAGCGCAGGAAGTTATGTCCAGCCGGGGATAAACGCAGACGCTGGTTCTCACGAATAAACAGCTCAACGCCCAGATCGGCTTCCAGCTGGCGGATGCGGGTCGTCAGGTTGGACGGCACGCGATGCACCTTCTGCGCCGCCTGGGTGATACTGCCCGTCAGCGCGACGGCGTTAAACATCTCAAGCTGGGTTAAATCCATAATATTCTCGTTTTGTGAATAAGGTGGTTAGTATTATTCATTTTTAAGAAATAGCAGAGTGGGCCACAATTAATCAACCGAAAAACGTGGAGAACACCATGACTTATTCCTCTGCAACACATGCCTTCTCAGTCAACCCGGCCACGGGTGAAACCCTCGCCGCGTATCCGTGGGCGACGCCGGAACAGGTTGAACGCGCTATTTCTCAGTCCGACGCGGGCTATCGCCAGTGGCGTCGCGAAAATGTTTCCCACCGGGCGCAAAAGCTGCGCGATCTTGGCGCCGCGCTGCGTCATCGCGCTGAAGAGATGGCGCAGACGATCTCCCGTGAAATGGGCAAACCCATTCAGCAGGCGCGGGCGGAGGTGGCGAAATCCGCCAGCCTGTGCGACTGGTACGCCGAGCACGGCCCGGCGATGCTGCACGCGGAACCTACGCAGGTAGAAAATCAGAACGCGGTTATTGAATACCGTCCGCTTGGGCCGATCCTCGCGGTAATGCCGTGGAACTTCCCGCTCTGGCAGGTGCTGCGCGGCGCGGTGCCGATTTTGCTGGCAGGGAACAGCTATCTGCTTAAACACGCGCCCAACGTGCTCGGCTCGGCGGACCTTATTGCGCAGATCTTTGCGGATGCGGGTTTCCCTGAAGGCGTGTTCGGCTGGGTGAACGCCACCAACGACGGCGTCAGCCAGGCGATTAACGATCGTCGTATTGCGGCGGTGACCGTCACCGGCAGCGTGCGTGCCGGGGCAGCCATTGGCGCTCAGGCGGGGGCTGCGCTGAAAAAATGCGTTCTTGAGCTGGGCGGCTCAGACCCGTTCATCGTTCTCAAAGATGCCAACCTGGATCTTGCCGTGAAGGCGGCGGTAGCGGGGCGCTACCAGAATACCGGACAGGTGTGCGCGGCGGCCAAACGCTTCATTGTGGAGGAGGGCATTGCGGACACCTTTACCCAGCGCTTCGTCGATGCGGTTGCGGCCCTGAAGCTGGGTGCGCCGGACCAGGAAGAAAACTACCTGGGCCCGATGGCGCGTTTCGATCTGCGCGATGAACTGCATCAGCAGGTGCAGGCGACGCTGGCAGAAGGGGCAACGCTGCTGCTGGGCGGAGAGAAAATCAGCGGCGAGGGGAATTATTATGCGCCAACCGTGCTGGCGAATGTCACCCCGTCGATGACGGCTTTCCGCCAGGAGCTGTTTGGTCCCGTCGCGGCCATTACTGTTGCGAAAGACGCGGAGCACGCCCTGATGCTTGCCAACGACAGCGATTTTGGCCTGTCTGCGACGGTCTTCACCGCTGACGCAGCGCTTGCGGATAAATTCTCCCGCGAACTGGAGTGCGGCGGCGTGTTTATCAACGGCTTTAGCGCCAGCGATGCGCGCGTAGCCTTCGGCGGCGTGAAGAAAAGCGGCTTTGGCCGCGAGCTTTCCCACTTCGGTTTGCACGAATTCTGCAATGTGCAGACTGTGTGGAAGGATCGCGTGTAATCCCGTGATTTCGGCCCTCCTCGCGAGGGCCGTTGTCATTTCTCTGCAATGGTTCTGTCATTTTCATTTCGTAGACTCGCACGCGTCTAACGTCTTGTTACTGAAGAAAATTATGAACCTAACGCAAATTTTTCGCCGTATTGCGCAGCGTCTCACCCCTCGTCACTTTGGTCTGCTGACGGGTATCTTTTGCATTATTGGCCTTTTCTCCGCGCTGCAGCTTTCCTCGTCATTCCTGCTTAACGCCTCCCTGAACGACGCCCAGCGCAACGAGCAGCAAAACCTTCTGGCCTGGCAGCAGCAGAGCAAGCTGGATCTGGCCCGTGTTTCTCTGCTGGCCGCAAGCGATCTCCTTAACCGGTCCGGCGTCTGGTTTATGCAGGATAAAGAGACCGGATCCGACGGGAGCTGGCATAGCCTGATGGATGATGCGCAAAAGGCGCTGGCGGTTTCGCAGCAGGCATGGAAGGCCTGGCTGGCGCTGAATCCGCCTAAAGACGATGCGCTGGTGAACAGCTATCAGCTTTTCTATGGTGCAATCAAAGAACAGGCGGACGGTCTGATAAAAACCAACACCATCGACGCTTTTTTTGCCGTACCGGCGCAGGCGTTTCAGTCTGATTTTAACGACAACTATGCGCGCTATCAGCAGGCAAGCGAGAAGCAGGCCATGCAGGGGCGTCAGAGCCTCATGGCGCAGCTCTCAGGATTGCAAACGTTGTTCCTGTTTGCCCCGGTGCTGCTGCTCGCCATCGCGGTTGTCGTCTGGTTCGGCATGTCCAGATGGGTAATTACGCCCTTGCGTCGTTTGATTGCGCATATTAACCGGCTGGCGGCAGGGGATCTCTCCGGCACGCCGCCGAACGTCATGCGCTTCAACCGTGAGATAGGGCAGCTTAGCGACAGTATTGCGACGATGCAGCACGGTCTGCAGCAGCTGGTGACGCAGGTCAGCCATGCTACTGCCACCATGGTGGAGAATATTGGCTCCCTGGCGGAAGGTAATCAGAAGCTGTACCAGCAGTCGACGCGCCAGGCGAAAGAGCTAGAGGATGTGACGGCGCATATCGCGGCGCTGGAAAGCCATGTGGAAGGGAATACCGGCTATGCCAGGCTCGCCAGCTCCCGGGCCGATGAAGCGCGCCAGGCAGCCGTGGGCGGCGACCAGATGATGTCTACCGTAAACGCGTCCATGCAGGCGATCGTCGACCGATCGTCCGAGATGCGCGGGATCGTGGCGATGATCGACAGCGTGGCGTTTCAGACCAACATCCTGGCGCTGAATGCCGCTATTGAGGCGGCCCATGCCGGAAATCAGGGACGCGGTTTTGCCGTCGTCGCACGGGAGGTTGGGCTGCTGGCAAGAAAGAGCAGCCACTCGACGCAGACCATTCAGGAGCTGATCAACCGCTCGCTGCAGGGCATTGAAGACGGTTCCAGAGCCGTTACCCTGATGGAAGATAATCTGCAGCAGGTCACCGGTCTGGTGGGCAATTTAAGCAGTTTGCTTAATGAGATCTCCACCGCCACGCTCAGCCAGGGAGAGAGTATTCACCAGATGACGCGTCAGCTTCAGGCGCTGAACCAGGTCTCCCGTCAGACGGACCTGCTGGTCTCTGACGCTTCTGATGCTTCTGAACGTCTGCAAAAGCAGTCCGATCTTTTATTGCAGGCCGTTTCGCGTTTTCGTCTTAGCGCCTGACGCAATACATAAGCCTCTGTTATACTCGCAGCCCGTTTTAGCCTGAGGGCAAGGAGCAAAGTGTGGCTGCGGTCATCCATAATGAGATGTTGGACGAGATTCTGGCGCAGGTTCGTCCGTTAATTGGAAAGGGGAAGGTTGCCGACTATATTCCGGCTCTTGCCTCGGTCAGCGGGAATAAGCTGGGCATTGCTATCTGTACCATCGACGGACAGCGATACCAGGCAGGGGATGCAACAGAACGTTTTTCCATTCAGTCCATTTCGAAAGTGCTCAGTCTGGTTGCGGCGATGCGCCAGTATGAAGAAGACGAGATCTGGCAGCGGGTGGGCAAAGATCCGTCCGGCCAGCCTTTTAACTCGCTGCTTCAGCTCGAGATAGAACAGGGTAAACCGCGAAATCCCTTTATCAACGCCGGGGCGCTGGTGGTCTGCGATATGCTGCAAAGCCGCCTGAGCGCGCCGCGTCAGCGAATGCTAGAGATAGTGCGCCAGCTCTCGGGCGTCGACGACATTGCCTACGATCCGGTGGTGGCACGTTCGGAGTTTGAACACTCCGCCCGTAACGCGGCCATCGCGTGGCTGATGAAATCCTTCGGTAATTTCCACAACGATGTGGCGACCGTGCTGCAAAACTACTTCCATTACTGCGCCCTGAAAATGAGCTGCGTTGAGCTGGCCCAGACGTTCCTGTTCCTTGCGCACCAGGGACACGCGCCGCATCTCGATCAGGAAGTCGTTTCTCCGCTTCAGGCTCGTCAGGTTAACGCGCTGATGGCAACCAGCGGGATGTATCAAAACGCCGGTGAGTTTGCCTGGCGCGTTGGACTTCCGGCTAAATCAGGCGTCGGCGGCGGGGTCGTGGCGATTGTGCCGCATGAAATGGCGATAGCCGTCTGGAGCCCGGAGCTGGATGAAACGGGAAATTCGCTTGCCGGCGTCGCGATTCTGGAGAAACTGACCCAGCGTCTGGGACGTTCCGTATATTGATGCCCGATCTGGATCCTCTCTTTTCCCGACTGGCGCGATCGACATTTCGCTCGCGCTTTCGTTTAGGCGATAAAGAACGACAGTACTGCTGGGACAAAGGCCCCGAAACCATTGACCAGCATGCCGCGGATTTTGTCGAAAAGCGCCTTGCGCCTGCACAACCCGCAAACGACGGTAAGCAGACGCCTATGCGCGGTCACCCGGTGTTTATCGCCCAGCATGCCACCGCCACCTGTTGTCGGGGCTGTCTGGCAAAATGGCATAACATTCCACAGGGCGTAACGCTGACGGCGCCGCAAAAAAATTATATCGTCAGCGTTATCCACCACTGGCTGGTGCTGCAAATGAACGCCTAAATTTGACGAGTTATGCTCCAGTGGTATTTGTGTTATAGATGCATCCCAAGTTAGTCCCGATCTTGCTGACGACCGCAATAATTGCCATAAGCTTTCATATGGAATGATATTTAATGCGTTCTGCTCTTACCGCCTTCAGGCCGTTCCAGGTTGACACGCCGCTGCGAAACGCAACGACGATTTTCATTCTCACCACCTTATTCTATTTTGTGGGTGCGGAATTACGGCTCGTTGAGGCCCTGTCGCTGTTCTGGCCGCTGAACGGCGTCATGGCAGGGATCTTCGCCCGCTATGTTTACCTGAATCGCCTGCATTACTATGCGGTATGTTATGTCGCGATGCTGTTGTACGACGCGGTCACAACCAACTGGGGTATAGCCTCAGTGGTGATCAATCTGTCTAACATGATCTTTATCGTTGTCGTCGCCGTGCTGGTTCAGCGCGACAAGCGGCTGATGAAGAAAACCCCCGATCCGCTTAACGCATTACGCCTGTTTAACTACTGTCTGATTGCCGCGCTGCTTTGTGCCTTGCTCGGCGCGGTGGGGTCGGTCGGGATTGATAGTCACACCTTCTGGCCGCTGTTTGCCGACTGGTTTAGCGAGCAGTTCTCAACCGGCGTGCTTGTTGTGCCCTGTATGCTCACGTTACGTATGCCCGGGCGCGAGCTCAGGTTACGTCTGGAGCAGCTGCTGCCGGTGATGGCGCTGATCGTCTCGGCGATCGCGTCGGTGGTGATTGGCGGAGCGGGGAGCCTCTCATTTCCTCTGCCTGCGCTTATCTGGTGTGCGGTTCGTTACTCACTGCCTGCGACCTGTCTGCTGACGTTTATTACGGGCGCCACTGAAATCATTTTGGTCGCCAATTCGATTATTAATATTGCCGTGGCGACGCCGTTTACGACGCCAATGATGTTTTCAGCCCGGCTGGGCATTGCCACGATGGCGATTTGCCCGGTGATGGTTTCCGTCAGCATGGCGGCGATTAATTCCCTGATCCGCCAGGTTTCGCTGAGGGCGGATTATGACTTTTTAACGCACGTCTACTCGCGTTCCGGGCTTTACGAGGCGTTAAAGCATGAAGAGACGTACCGGCATACGCGTTTTCTGACCGTCATGCTGCTGGATATTGATTATTTCAAAAGCATTAATGATAACTACGGCCACGAGTGCGGAGACCGCGTGCTGGCGTCGTTTGCCCGACAGGTTCAGCAGGTCGTCGGCGAAGATGGCATGGTAGCGCGCATGGGCGGGGAAGAGTTCGCTGTGGTGGTCAACTCAGGCGACGCGCAGCACGGTTTTGAACTTGCTGAGCGTATCCGCTCCACCGTTGCCAGCCATCCTTTTACATGGCGTCACCAGACGCTCTTTCTGACGGTCAGTATTGGCCTCGGAACCGGAAAGGCTGAGTCATGGCAGTTGACCGAGGTCTTCAACAAGCTCATGGCCGAGGCGGACGATCATCTCTATCGTTCAAAAAAAGCGGGTCGAAACCGTACCAGCGCCCGGGGGGCGGACGAGCAAATTGCCTCGCCCTCCGGGAGTGAAACATAGCTGCGTTAATCGTCATAAGGCATTGACGTGAATAGTAAGCGGCTTAACAGGCTGTCAGAACGCTGACAATGCCTCTGTTTAAGCTACGCTTTTAGTAACGCTTTACGTCAGGAGACATTATGAAAGCACCTGCAACCCCTGAAAATGAAACAGACAGACTCAACTCGCTGCGAGAATCCGGTCTGCTTGAGATAGACAGCTCCCCGGCGTTTGACCGGTTAACGCGTCTGGCAAAACGCTTCTTCCAGGTGCCGCTGGCGATGGTCAATCTCATTGATGAGCATTCGCTCATCGTTAAGTCCGCTGATGGTAAGGCACCCGACACCGTTCCGCGTAACATCTCATTTTGTGGGCATACGATCCTCACCGAAGCGCCGCTGGTGGTGGGTGATATGCTCCAGGACGATCGCTTTGCGGATAACCCGCTGGTGGCCGGTGAACCTCGCGTGCGGTTTTACGCGGGATTCCCGCTGCGCCTGCGCGACGGCGCAAGCGTTGGCTCGCTGTGCCTGATTGATTACGCTCCCCGTGAGTTTTCTGCCGCCGACCTCGCCGTCCTGGGAGACCTTGGCGCGCTGGCGGAAGATGAATTTGCTGCCATCAGCGCGGCGACCACGGATGAATTAACCGGGCTATTCAACCGTCGGGGCTTTAATCAGCTCGTGCGTTTCACGCTTTCCGTTGCCCGCCGCCGGGCTGAGCCGCTGACGCTCGGCTGGCTGGATTTGGATCGCTTCAAGGAAATTAACGATCGCTACGGCCATGAAGAGGGGGATAAGGCGCTGAAAGCCATGGCGCAGCTGATGCGCGCCTCTTTCCGTGAAGCGGATCTACTGGTTCGTTTTGGCGGGGACGAATTCGCCGTGCTGTTCGCGGATACGGATGAGCAGGGCGCCTGGATTGCCATGCAGTATCTCGCCGAGCAGGTGGAAAACTATAACGCCCGCAAGCTGCATCCCTGGTCGCTTCTTTTCTCATGGGGGCTCAGTGAATTCGATCATAACGGCAACGACCTGCAACAGTGGTTAAAAGATGCCGATGAAAAAATGTACGCTATGAAACAGCAGCGCCAGCGCGCCCGGTGACATAACAAAAGCCTATGTTCGATCCGTTTGCGTTAAGAAGATGTTAAATGCACAGTGATGGTATTCAACGTAAGGAAAAACAATGAATACCTCACTGCAAATCAAAAACCTCACCCGAGACGAAATTCTCACCCATCTTGATGCGCTGGCCGGGATCCTCGAAAACTGTGTGAACGGCGGGGCATCCGTCAGCTTTATGCTTCCCTATAGCCTGGATAAGGCTCGTATTTTCTGGCGCGGCATTGCCGAAAGCGTCGCGCGAGGCGAGCGACTGGTGCTTGCCTGCGTCGATGCGCAGGACGGCGTCATCGGAACGGTGCAGCTGATCACAGACCAGCCGGAAAACCAGCCGCACCGGGCCGATGTGGCAAAGCTGTTGGTTCACGAGAAAGCGCGCCGGAAAGGGGCCGCGATGGCATTAATGGAAGCGCTGGAAGCTGAGGCCAGGGCCAGAGAGATTTCGGTGCTGGTGCTCGATACCTCCACCGGCAGCGGGGCCGAGACCTTCTACCAGCGTGCTGGCTGGCAAAAGGTGGGTGAGATCCCGCGCTATGCCCTGATGCCGGACGGTGCCATGACGGCCACGTCCGTCTTTTATAAGTTCTTATAATTTTTCTGCACAACTACGCGACGTATTGATCAAAACAGGGTTTCTGGTCGTTAAGTTTTGATAAGTTATCGTACCAATCTTATCAGGCTGTATGACTAATCATAAAAGGAACCTCTTGTGAACACGCTCAACCGTCGCGATTTTCCCGGTGCTCTGTATCCCGAACGCATCATTCAGTTTGGTGAAGGCAATTTCCTGCGCGCGTTTGTCGACTGGCAAATTGACCTGTTAAACGAACATACCGATCTAAACGCCGGCGTGGTTATCGTCCGTCCGATTCAGAGCGACTTCCCGCCGTCGCTGAATACGCAGGACGGTCTTTATACCACGCTCATTCGCGGTCTGAATGAGAAGGGAGAGGCGGTGAGCGAAAGCCGGCTTATCCGCTCCGTTAACCGGGAAATCGACGTCTATGGCCAGTATGACGCGTTCCTGAAGCTGGCACACAATCCGGATATGCGCTTTGTTTTCTCGAATACCACCGAAGCGGGTATCAGCTACCACGCAGGTGACAGGTTCGACGATTCCCCTGCGGTGAGCTACCCGGCGAAACTAACGCGTCTTTTGTTTGAGCGCTTTAGCCACTTCAACGGTGCGGCTGACAAGGGCTGGATCATCATTCCGTGCGAACTGATTGACTATAACGGTGACGCACTGCGTGAACTCGTCCTGCGCTATGCCCGGGAGTGGGCGCTGCCGGCCGCCTTTATTCAGTGGCTCAACGACGCGAACAGCTTCTGCTCTACGCTGGTTGACCGTATCGTGACCGGTTATCCACGTGACGAAGCGGCCGCGCTTGAGGCTGAGCTGGGTTATCACGATGGGTTCCTGGACACGGCCGAACACTTCTATCTGTTTGTTATTCAGGGGCCTGCATCCCTTGCCCGCGAACTTCGTCTGGATAAATACCCGTTAAACGTGCTGATTGTCGACGACATCAGGCCTTACAAAGCGCGCAAGGTCGCTATTCTGAACGGCGCGCACACGGCGCTGGTGCCTGTCGCCTTCCTGGCCGGGCTGGATACGGTAGGTGAGGCGATGAATGATGCAGAGATCTGCGCGTTCGTCGAAAAAGCGATTTATCAGGAGATCGTTCCGGTCCTCGATTTGCCGCGTGAAGAGCTGGATTCGTTCGCCAGTGCGGTAACAGGACGTTTTCGTAACCCTTACATCAGACACCAGTTGCTTTCCATTGCGCTTAACGGCATGACGAAATTCCGTACCCGCATCCTGCCGCAGCTGCTGGCAGGGCAGAAGGCAACGGGGCAATTACCGGGACGTCTGACGTTTGCCTTAGCCGCGTTGATCGCGTTTTACCGCGCGGAGCGTAACGGGGAGAGCTATCCGGTGCAGGATGATGCGTGCTGGCTGGAACGCTATCAGCAGCTCTGGGCGCAGCACCGCGATCGGCAGTTGAGTACCCGTGACCTGGTGCAGTCGGTGCTGCGCGTGAGCGAGCACTGGGAACAAGATCTGACGCAGGTGAGTGGGCTTGTCGACCAGGTGACGCTGGACCTTGATGCCATTTTACTGAAAGGGATGCGCGCTGCGGTAAAACCGCTTTGCTAAAACGTTCACCCGGCTACGGCCGGGTTTAAATACACCTCACTTTAGTTACAACATACTATGTGCTTTGTTTTTAAAAAAGCACATGCAGCACTGTGCGCATTTCGCTAATCAGGGGAGAAAATGCAATGTCCCGTTAACAAGCTTGCAACGGTGATGGGGATCACGTTTAATAGCGACGCTACTTTCTTCAATGAAACTCACTATGATCGTTCGTCCTAAACAACACTGGCTACAACTGATTTTTGTCTGGCACGGTTCGGTACTGCCTAAGATCTATACCCGATTGCTGCTCAACTTCCTGCTTTCTATTGCCGTTATCCTGATGCTGCCGTGGTATACCTCGCTGGGCATCAAATTTACCGTGGCACCATTCAGCATTCTCGGCGTGGCGATCGCTATCTTTTTGGGTTTCAGAAACAACGCCTGTTATTCACGCTACGTTGAGGCTCGCCTGCTCTGGGGGCAGTTGATGATAGCGGCACGCTCGCTGTTTCGCGAGGTAAAAAACACCTTGCCTGACGATAAGCACCTGGGGGAATTTGTCCGTCTGCAGATTGCTTTTGCCAACTGCCTGCGCATGACCCTGCGCCGGGAGCTGAACGCCGAGCAACTCACTCGCTATCTTTCTCCAGATGATTTACGTCAGGTGATGAACGCCAGCGCGCCCGCGAACCGTATTTTACTGATCATGGGGGAGTGGCTGGCCGTGCGCCGTCGTAACGGGCAACTCTCAGACATCCTGTTTCACAGCCTGAATAACCGTCTGAACGATATGTCCATCGTCCTGTCCGGCTGCGAGCGCATTGCGACCACGCCGGTACCGTTCGCCTACACGCTGATTTTGCACCGTACGGTCTATCTGTTCTGCATTATGCTGCCGTTCGCGCTGGTTGTGGATCTGCACTACATGACGCCCTTCGTCTCAGCCCTGATTTCCTACACCTTTATCTCGCTCGATACCCTGGCGGAAGAGCTGGAAGACCCGTTCGGCACCGAAGATAACGACCTGCCGCTGGACGCCATCTGCAACATGATGGAGCGCGATCTGCTGCAGATGAACGACGAAGAGAACATTCCGGAAAGGCTGATGCCGGATAAGCACTATCAGCTGACCTGACGGGCGTTCCACTCGTCGCGGGTGATCTCCCACAGCTCGGAGTCCAGCATCCCGCTGACGTAGGCTTTTTTCTCCGTCCTGATAAGCCGCATGCCGCTACTGTCTGAAATACGCCGTGAGCGGCTGTTCGCGGCGGCTTTCGGAGCCCGCTGTGGCGCGATGATCATTACTGGAGGTGTAATGCTTGCAGGCACGGCAGCAACACCTCTTACCGCAGGAGGCAGTGGTGTTTTAGTGGCTATCGGCTACGCTGGTACTCTCGCTACCGGATTACAATGTGTTAACGGTCTTTATCGAATTTATGATCTGGTTGAAAACGGTGGCGGAAATGTTGCATGGCTCGATACGCAAGAATGGTACGTCGCCACCTCCACATCACTGGATGTAATTTCGTTAGCAAGTGCAGGTGGGGCATTAAAAGAAGCCGTTACCACCTGGCGTGCAATAAAATCCATATCTTCCTTGAAAGCCACTGAATGGTTAAAAAGCTATCCTCGTCAGGATCGTGCTCGTTTGACCGAATTGATAATTCGCGCGCAAAACCCCGGTATAAGCAACAAAGAAATCAAGGCTCTTATCCGCGCGGGTCTTTATCCGAAACGCTTTCCAACCGGGCCGGTTCAGGTCGAACTCACTCGACAACTTGGGCAAGTGGTAACAAGTGCCGCAGCATTGGCGGGAAGTGCGGTGAGCGGCGTTATTGCAGCGCCCAGTAACTTACCACGCACCGGTAAATACATTATCGGTACCATTCAGTCACTGGCGGTATTCTGATGAAGTTTTTGAGTTTGTTAACCGGACGGGTTTTCCAGGATCTCCTGCAACATGGTAAAGATATAGAGGAGGCTATTGCTCGTCGTGATACCCGCCTTCTGGATAATTCCACTCCCGAACTGGAACGGTATTTTTCGCGACCCCTCAGCGAGCTTCCGCGTCAAAATCCTTACCCGGTAGCTATGCTGTTACCTCTGTTTTTAGTGGCGTTTGCGCTAAACCTTTTGCCTTTTCTCAGCAGGTTGCAGGGTTTGTCACCTTTACATCATGCATTGAGCTTTTTCTTACCATCATTGACGATGACAGGCGCGCTCATTGTGACAAGCGTACTACTGGCTCGTGGGAAGACGTCGGGATTGTCGGGCTTTATGGCGTTGTTCATCATCCTGCTGATAACGACCCTCGTTCAGGTTCTACATATCCTGCTTTCTCATGATGGAAGCCTCTGGCCACTCGTCATTGCATCTTTCGCGCTGTTACTTTGTCGAGTGGTGATGAACCGCAGCGGCTTTGTTCTGTTTACGCTCTATTGTCGTACTCAGCGTCTTGCCAGATTGGCACGGGAAATGCGGCTAAAAAGCCGTTAAAGGGGGAGGTTATGCCATTACGAAAAGCCACGCCACATGAAGCCGAAACACTCTGGAATATTCGCAATCAGGCAATTCGTCACGGCTGTAAAACCAGTTACGACGCCGACGTCATTGCGCGCTGGACGCCAGAACTGATGCCCGAACGCTATCGGCAAATGGTCATTGAATACCCTTTTTACGTGGTTGAAGATGAAAAGGGCGATGCTGTGGCAACCGGCTATCTGGATCTTAATACCCACTGTCTGGAGGCGATTTTCACCCTGCCCGCAGCATCGGGTAAAGGCATGGCGACCATGATTATCGAGGCGCTCAAGCAGGAAGCCCGCAGCCGGGGGATAACCCGCCTGACGCTCGATGCAACGCCTAATGCCCAGTCGTTTTATCAGAAGCTGGGGTTTGTAACGCTGAGCGAAACCTATCATCACTCGCGTATGGCGGGGGCTGATTTACGCTGTTTTGAAATGGCGATCGATTTGTAATATGAGGAACATATGGCTGTCACGGTAAGACCTTTACGCGCAGAGGACTATTCCCAATGGCGACCGCTGTGGGATGGTTACACCCATTTTTATGATTGCTACCTTGAGGAATCCGTCACCGCAGCGACGTGGGAAAGGGCGCTCTCAGCGCATTCATCGATGTTCTGCCGGGTCGTGGAGAAGGACCAAAAGGTCATCGGTTTCGCGATGTGCATTCTGCATGAAGGCACATGGTCAACGGCCCCCGTCTGCTACCTGGAAGATCTGTTTGTTGATGCTGCCGAACGCGGGGCGGGAGCCGGTAAGGCGCTCATTGACGCTCTGATTGAAGAAGGCAAGCGCGAAGGGTGGTCGAAACTGTACTGGGTTACCCGGGAGAACAACCCGGCGCGTAAACTCTATGATAAATATGGTGAAGCTGACGATTACGTCCGCTATCGTCTCTCCCTCTAAGAATTCAGCGCCTGTGTTTGTATCAGACTGTATCAGCGTCCCGGATACATACACAGGCTTGCAATAAACCCGCTTTAGCACATATCCGCTATACATTGAGGTGTTGATATATCCCCGTGAATTGTACTCAACCGGAGATACCAACATGTTTAGCAAACTCGCGTACTCAACACTCGCACTGACCGTTTCGCTTGGCACAGTGATGTCCTGTCAGGCCGAAGTCACCGGCGCAAACGTCGCCGCAGCCTTTGATCATCCTCAGCAAATTAACGCCGGCGATCTGAATGTCGGTTATGTCGACATCGGCCCGAAAAATGGCCAGCCGGTTATTTTACTGCACGGCTGGCCGTACGATATTCACAGCTATGCCGACGTCGCGCCCGCACTGGCGGCAAAAGGCTATCGGGTCATTGTGCCTTCGCTGCGCGGCTACGGCACCACGCGCTTCCTGTCAGCCAAAACACCGCGCAACGGCCAGCCTTCAGCCATGGCTAAAGATATTGTGAACCTGATGGATGCCCTGAATATTAAGCAGGCGGTATTTGCAGGATATGACTGGGGTGCCCGTACGGCGGATATCGTCGCGGCGCTGTGGCCCGAGCGCGTAAAATCACTGGTGTCGGTGAGCGGGTATCTCATAAGCAGCCAGCAGATTGGCAAACAGCCGCTGCCTCCAAAAGCAGAGCAGCAGTGGTGGTATCAGTTCTATTTCGCCACCGCGCGCGGCGCTGAAGGCTATGCCAAAAACACGCATGACTTTGCGCGCTTAATCTGGTCGCAGGCCTCGCCTGACTGGAAATTTAGCGATGCGGTCTTTAACGCCAGCGCTAAATCCCTCGATAACCCGGACCACGTCGCGGTGACGCTCAGCAACTATCGCTGGCGTTTAGGGCTGGAAAAAGGCGAGCGCAAATACGACCGCTACGAGCAAAAACTGGCCACGCTGCCGAATATCACCGTCCCAACAATCACCATCGAAGGCGGCAACAACGGTGCGCCGCATCCGGCTCCGCAGGCCTATGCGGGTAAATTTACCGGCAAATATGAGCACCGCACCTTCGGCGCAACCGTGGGGCACAACCCGCCTCAGGAAGATCCACAAGATTTCGTCAAGGCCGTCGTTGACGCTGACAAACTCTGAAATGTGCTATTTTCAGTACGTTACCTTTCTGTCTGGAGAGTTCGGTGGAGCATATTGATCATATCCTTGTCGTCGATGACGACAGGGATATTCGTGAATTGATTGTCGATTATCTCGGTAAGTCTGGCTATCGCGCGACGGGCGCGGCCAACGGCAAAGAGATGCGTAGCGTGCTGGATAAACAGCATATCGACCTGGTGGTGCTGGACGTCATGATGCCCGGCGATGACGGTCTTACGCTGTGTCGAGAGCTCCGCGTCGGGAAATATAAAGATCTGCCCATTCTGATGCTGACGGCCCGGAATGAGGAGACGGACAGGATCCTCGGTCTGGAAATGGGGGCGGATGATTACGTGGTGAAGCCGTTTGTCGCCCGCGAACTGCTGGCGCGTATCAAAGCGATTTTACGACGTTTTCGCACGATGCCGCCCAATCTGCAGGTGACAGAAGCAGGGCGGCTGGTGATGTTCGGTGAATGGCAGCTCGATACTGTCGCCCGCCACTTAATCGATCCGGAAGGGGTGATTGTGGCGCTCAGCGGGGCGGAGTATCGTCTGCTGCGCGTTTTCCTGGACCATCCGCAGCGCGTGCTGACCCGTGACCAGCTGCTCAACCTGACGCAGGGGCGTGACGCAGAACTGTTTGAACGTTCAGTCGATCTGCTGGTAAGCCGGGTTCGCCAGCGTCTCAATGAAGATGCCCGCACGCCCGCCTATATCAAAACCGTGCGCAGCGAAGGCTACGTCTTTACGATGCCGGTGACCATCAAAGAGGTTAACGAATGACGCTCTGGCCACGCTCGCTGCTGGCCCGTTTGCTGATCGTCGTACTGTCCGGTTTGCTGCTGGCTAACGCCCTGAGCCTGACGCTGGTGATGATTGAGCGCATGCACAGCGCCCGCACGGTGATGCTCGGTAATCTGGAAAACGACGTCGCAACTAGCGTCGCTATTTTAGACCGCTTACCTGCCAGCGAACGCGCCGCCTGGCTGCCTCGGCTTGAACGAGGTAACTATCGTTATATTCTGGGTACAGGGGAACCCGGTGCAGCCCCGACGGATAAGCGTTCGCAGGATGCTATCCGAACCTTAAAAGCGACGCTTGCCGCGCATTACCCGCTTAGCTTTACCGCGGTTCCCGGCACCATTTCGCATATTCAGGCCCATCTTACGTTACGCGATGGCGCACCGCTGACCATTGACCTGATCCCCCGCATGCCGCCCGTCGCCAGCTGGCTACCGGTCGTTCTCATCCTGCAGCTGCTGGTTCTGGCTGCCTGCGCCTGGATTGCCGTGCGGCAGGTTGTACGGCCTTTTTCACGCTTTACCCGCGCGGTGGATGCGCTGGATCCGGCGGCCAGCACGCCAATGACGGAAAAAGGGCCGCTCGAGGTGCAGCGGGCAGCGCATGCCTTCAACGCCATGCAGGCGCGCATTCAGTCTTATCTAAGGGAACGCGCGCAGATCCTGGCCTCGATATCCCACGATCTTCAGACGCCCATTACCCGCATGAAGCTGCGCGTCGAAATGGCCGGGGAACCGGAAATACGCGACAAGCTCCTGAACGACCTTGATAGCATGTCTCGTCTGGTGCGGGAGGGTATCGCGTATGCCCGGTCATCAGAATCACTGGAAGAGACGTCTCTGAAGCTGGAGCTGAACGCCTGGGTCAACAGCATCGCCTGCGATTATCAGGACATTGGTAAAAACGTGCAGTTTCAGGCAAACGACGTCCGTTTGCCGATCGTCACGCGTCCACAGGCGCTTCGTAGAGTAATGACTAACCTGCTGGATAATGCTCTGAAGTTCGGCGGCTGTGCCGTCATTGCCATTGATGATTCATCTGCCGAAGAGGTGGTGATTCACGTTGTGGACGACGGACCGGGAATACCCGAAGCCGAGCTGGAGGCGGTTCTGCAGCCGTTTTATCGGGTTGAAACCTCGCGTAACCGTGATACCGGCGGGACAGGACTCGGCCTGGCGATTGCCGCGCAGCTGACCGCACAGCTGGAAGGAAAACTCAGGCTGGCGAACCGCGCCGGGGGCGGACTGGATGTCGCCATTACGCTACCGCGTCGTTCGTAATTGTACGGCTTTGTATCTCCCGGCCAGGGTGATACAGAGCCAGACAAAAACCGCGCGTTTACACATACCCTGAACACATCAGCACGATGAAATAGCCTCATTGCAGTGTCGCAGGACATGTAATGTGAGGTCATTATGTTTCTGGTAATCGCTTTTCTGGGCGGGATGATAAGCCTGCTCAGCCCATGTACGCTCCCGGTTATTCCACTCCTGTTCGCCGGTTTACAGGGGCAACGGCGACATATTCTGGCTATGCTCGCAGGGATGATCGTGATGTTCACCCTGGTAGCGATGGTCGTCACCGTCGCCAGCGAGTGGATAACGGAGGCAACCATAGTCGGGCGCTGGATCGCGCTCGTCATTCTGGCCACCGCCGCGCTGGCCTTAATTTTCCCGTCTTTCGCCCAGCGTATTGCGGGTCCGGCCGTCAGCGCGGGAAATGTTCTCAACTCCCGAAGCGGGCAAACGCGCGGAATGGCATCGGCTTTTCTGGCCGGGCTTGCGGTAGGACTGCTCTGGTCTCCCTGCGCCGGCCCCATTCTGGGGGCGATCTTCAGCATTAATATTGCGGGGCATTCAGCTATTACCACCGGCGCGCTGCTGGCCGCCTATGGCAGCGGATGCGCGCTGATGCTGGGATTACTCGTCATCGGAGGCCGCACGCTAGTGACCCCGCTGAGAGCAAAATCGGCGCTCATGGCAAAGCTGCGTCAGGGGGCGGGTGTAGCGATGTTAGCGGCGGTCATCCTGAACGCGACGGGGATGACCTCGCAGCTGAAAGGGGCTAACGGCGTCGCAGACCGTCTTGAGACCGCGCTCTTAAATCTGGCAAAACCCACAGCCGCGCCGGTGAAGCTCCAGCCGGTGGCGATCGCTGAGCCCAGCAGCCAGCTGCCTTCGCTAAGCGGCGGAACAGGATGGGTAAACGGTGACCCTGTCACGTCTGAAGCATTGCGAGGGAAGGTTGTTCTGATTGATTTCTGGACCTGGGACTGCATTAATTGCCAGCATACGCTCCCACATGTGCGGGACTGGGCCACAAAGTATCAACCGCAGGGTCTGGTGGTGATTGGGGTTCACACGCCGGAATACCCCTGGGAAAAACCGCTTTCGTCGGTACAAAAGGCGGTAACGAAATGGCAATTGCCTTATCGGGTGGTAACGGATAATAACTACCAAATCTGGAATGCTTTCGGAAACCAGTACTGGCCAGCGCATTACTACTTTGATGCCAAAGGTCAGCTGCGCTATACCGCCTTTGGCGAGGGTGATTATGAGCAGCAGGAAAAGGTTATCCAGCAGTTGCTTAAAGAAGCCCGCTTATAATCGGATCAGGGCTGGCGTTGCGCCACGATAAACAACCGAGGAAAAGCCAGCAGTATCTGCCCGTTTTCCTGGAGCGGATACTGCTCTTCCAGCAGTTCATGGTAGCGTTTAAGGAAACGTTTCTGCTCGCTCTCATTCAGTTCCTGGAGCCAGGGGCGCAGGCCGGTGGCACTTACCCAGTCAATAATGGCCTGATGAGAGCTCATTTTGTGATAATAGGTTGTCCGCCAGATATCCACGTCACAGCCAGCCTCCGACAGAATATCGTAATAAGCATGTACGCCCGGCAGTGGTTCGCGCCCACGGTCCGGGTAGTCTTGCTCCAGCGCCACTTCACGCATCGCCACATGGGTGGGTTCCAGCCAGTTGTCGGGCATCTGGATCGCCAGCACGCCATTTAACTTAAGCAGGGAGACGAGATGCGGCAGGAGATCGTAATGGTCCGGAACCCATTGCAGCGACGCGTTGGCATAAATCAGGCTCAGCGGCTGGACAGGCTTGTACTGACGGATATCGGCCTCAACAAAGTGGCAGTCAGGTAAGACGGCGCGTGCTTCCTCAAGCATGGCGGGGGAGTTATCGACCCCGGTAATGTGCGCAGAAGGCCAGCGATGCTTTAACAGCGCCGTGCTGTTACCTGGACCGCAGCCCAGATCGGCGATAGTAGCGGCTTCATCAAGAGGAATTCTGGCGAGCAATTCAGCGGCTGGACGCGTTCTTTCCGCGCCAAACTGCAGGTAAAGAGAAGGGTTCCAGTCGGCCATCATCAATTCTCCGTCTTACATGATTCAGCAAGAATAGCACAGGCAGATGCCTGTAAAACGGTACCGACGAGGGTTTCGGGCAGATGAAAATCAGTAGAGTCAGTAAAACGAAGGGAGGGTGGAAAAATAATAAAACAGAAATATTACCCCTTAAAAGATTAAGGGGCAATGTTTTTATTGTAATTATTGTTTTTTAATATTTTATCGGCAAAGTGCTTCTTATGCTCTGTACCCGAAACTTTAATTATTAGATAATCATCGATGGGTATATCCCTGGTGTTTCGTAGGTCTTTGACCTCCTGGCCGCTTAGTTTTACGAGAACTTCGTGGTCAGGTACTTTTTAAGTATAGGGAATATGCGGCACAATGAAAGCTGTCCTAAAAGACAGGTGATAATAGTTTCAGGTGTTATTATCAGGAACAAGAGCATGAATTCTGTCATTGAATTTTTTTTACACGACTACGATGATTTACCACCAGCATTAGCACACGAACTCTACCGACTCAGAAGAAAAACTTTTCAGGACCGACTCGACTGGAAAGTTGAATGCATCGAAGGCATGGAAAAGGATCAGTTTGATTCCCATAACACGACCTACTTGCTGGGTATGTATGATGGACAGCTGTTATGCGGCGCGCGATTTATTAACGCAACGCAGCCGACAATGATAAGCGAAATCTTTCACAACTATTTCGATAATCCCATTATTTTTCCAGCAGATGTTCCATGCTGTGAAGTGAGTCGTTTATTTTTAGATAAAGAAACACGAGACTCTGCAAGTCTGCAGGGTGTACCCGCCAGTAAGGCATTGTTTCTTGCAATGAATATTTATTGCATAAAGAAAAAATATCACGGGATGTACGCAGTAGCCAGTCGTGGTATGTATGCCATATTTCGCCATGCAAACTGGAAAGTTGAAGTCATTCAGCGCGGTGTCTCTGAAAAAGGGGAGGCTATTTACTATATTTATATGCCTGCCAGCACCAGCATTATTGAAGACATTATTAGTAAAGACAAATCCAGTCACTGGCTTCGCGAAATGCTCGAACATTTACGCCATTTATAACCAGTGGCTGAGGGTCAGTCGTCCAGTAAGCGGAGTTCCGTTCCAAGTTTTATTGCGTGTCTGGCATTATTCACACCGAGTTTCTTCATTATATTGCCCATATGGAATTTAACGGTGCGCTCAGCAATAGACAAAATAACCGCAATTTCGGCGTACGTTTTCCCGGCGCTGACCCATTTAAGGATTTGGCGCTCGCGTGGCGACAAGAAAACATTCTTTTTCTGCTGATGCTGGCTGTAAAGATTGAGCGTCTTCTGATGTAACTGAACAAGGAAGCGAAGAAATTTCGGTCGATATTTCTCAATGTCAATGCCTGAATGCTTAGGACTGATGACGGATAAGACCACAAGATTATTCAGATAGTCATGCAGAGGAAACGTCTGCCCCTGGTAAATATCATACTGGACACTTTCGTCGAAAATGCGTGTCAGGTTATAACCATCCGACAGGACCACATCACTTTCCCAGAAAAAATCTTCAACACAGCGCAAAGCCCTAATAATGACAGGGTCAATGAACTGATATTTTCTTTCAAGATAGATATTAAACCACTCAGAATTATTATTGAGTATCCTCATCTGTGAAGGATCTTTCTTATTCATAATAGCGTAGGCGAAGACGATCCCTTTGAAATCCTCAAAAAACGCGTCCAGCTCACTCTGAATTTGCGTATTGATCGCTATGTCGTTGTAATATGTATCCTTCACGTGAGTTGCTGCCTCCTGTTCGAGTGGAGGACCAAGTATAATATGCTTCGTTATCTGTAGCGAGTCGCATTTTAATCCAGACAAAAGATAAGACAGGCTACCTCAGCAGGCAGCCTCGTGAACGTTTGGCATTTTTGAATGATAAATGCAGGTGACTAAGGGAAATGTTGATGATTTTATCGAATTTCGAAATCGTTCACTAAATATAGTAGGCTGCAAAATTTAGGAGGTATTCCGCTTTTCATCCGCGTAACGGACAAGCGTACCACCTTCATGCGCCTTTAAATAAGGATTTAAACCAGTAGGTTACAGAATACCTTTAAGGGCAACATGATAAAGCAGCATGATGGTTTTACCGTCGACAATCTTGCCCGTTTCAATGCTGCGTAATGCCTCTTCAAGCGTCATTTCCAGCACGTCGATATCTTCACCCTCAGCCTTGATCCCGCCGCCTGCGCCGGTTCTGTCATCTGGCTGATACTCGGCAAGATAAAAATAGAGTTTTTCCGTAACGGAGCCCGGGCTCATATAGGCTTCAAAGATTTTCTGCACGCGCGAAACGTGAAAGCCGGTCTCCTCTTCAGCTTCTGCTTTTATGCGGCTTTCGGGATCCATGTTGTCCAGCAATCCTGCTGCAGCTTCAATTAAATCGTCCTGGTGGCCGTTGATAAAGACAGGGAAGCGGAACTGGCGCGTCAGGATCACCGTCTTTTTCTCTCGGTTATAGAGAAGAATCGTCGCGCCGTTGCCACGGTCATAGACTTCCCGATGCTGCCGTTGCCATTCGCCATCACGTCGCTGCAGGTCAAAGATATATTTTTTAAGGATGTACCAGTTGTCTGAGAGGGTTTCACTGTCGATGATGCGTACATTTGCGCGTTTTGATTGCACGATTGTTCTTCCTTACGTAGAGTAATGGTCATAAACAGCAATATCATGCATGTTCAAGATTAAACATGCAACATCAGGAATCCATGATGCTTACCAGTCAGCGAAAACAATTGATCCTTGAAAAGCTGGGTGCCGAAGGGCAGGTCCAGTCAAAAGCGCTCAGCATTCTCTTTGACGTCTCTGAAGACACCATCCGGCGCGATCTGCGCGAGCTGGCGGCAGAAGGGCGTTTGCAGCGTGTTCACGGCGGTGCGCTACCGTCATCTTCCGCTATTGCTCCGTTTGCCGAACGGCAATCCGTGAAGATGGATGCGAAAAAAAGGGTGGCCCGAAAAGGAGCACAGCTGATTTCATCAGGCCAGGTGGTGATTGTCGACGGTGGCACGACCACCTCGGAGCTGATTACCTTTTTCCCTCCTGACTTGCGCATCACCGTGGTGACGCACAGCCCGAGCATTGCTCTGGGGCTCGTTGATCATCCTTCCATTGAGGTGATTTTAATTGGCGGACGTTTGTATAAACACTCAATTGTTGCGGTCGGCGCTGCGGCCATCGAGGGCATAGAGAATATACATGCAGATCTGTTCTTTATGGGGGTGACCGGTATTCATCCTGACGCG
The DNA here is from genome assembly GCF_057224565.1 of Enterobacter sp. 3U4. Classification (NCBI taxonomy): domain Bacteria; kingdom Pseudomonadati; phylum Pseudomonadota; class Gammaproteobacteria; order Enterobacterales; family Enterobacteriaceae; genus Enterobacter; species Enterobacter sp. 3U4. Next base: position 1,598,185 of record NZ_CP136665.1, on the reverse strand, counting down.
GGGCTGACAACCGGTGATTTCGAAGAGGCATGCATCAAACGTGCATTTTCCGGCAGAGCCGCGGAAACGGTCGTTTTGGCTTCTCCGGAAAAGATCAACACCGCGTCGTCGTTTGTGATTGGCGATATTTCTTCAGTGAATACCATCGTCGTTGAAGACGGTACAGATAAGGAGTGGATCCGCGCAGTATCGCAAAAGGGGGTATCCGTCGTGCTGACCTCAGCTCGTGACAGTCTCTGACAGCCAGCCTTTAACGACAGGCTGGCTGGCGTCCTGGCTTACGCTTCTGGAATGCTCTCAAGCGCGGTATAAACGCTGAGACCATATTTTCTGGCTACCTCAATGTCCATATCGGCACCTTTAGACGCACCGGCTATACGATAAATCGCATCGCATTTTGCGATGAGCCGGTGAGCAACGGGGTACAGCATCGCTTCGCTGATTTCATCACCCACCGTTTTTGAACCTGCGGCTTTTGCCAGCGGCAAGGCAAGCCATTCACCAATCACCGGAATGTGACCACGCTGGTAAACGGCTAATGCTGCGTTTTCGAGACGCGCCAGATTCTCATCTATTCGCGCCTGAACGCCATCGGTTCCGCTGCGATAGGGACCGGCAATTAAAATCAACTGTTGTGTCATTGATACCTCTGTCAGTGTTATTGCATGAAACTGCACATTTACAGAGGATACCTTACGTCATTACTGGCCAGAAATACAACTTTTCGTGCAGTAACGTGTAAAAAGACGCATAAGTAGATCGGTTGACGGGTTTTGAAAAAGGCGTCGGGCTACGGGCTCTCCGGTGCATGGCACACGGCCTCGATGTTATGACCATCAGGTGAGATGACAAAAGCGGCATAGTAATTTTCACCGTATGGGCGTAATCCCGGTCCGCCGTTATCACGTCCGCCAACGCGCAGCGCGGCGTGGTAAAAATCATCTACCTGCTGGCGCGTATTAGCCACAAACGCCAGATGCAGAGGCGCGGGTGTGTCATTTGTCTGGAAAAGGCAAAGTGAAACGTCGCCAGCGCTCATTTCGACACCATAATCTGGCGCGCCTTCATCAATGAGCTCCACACCAAGCGGTCGAAGCGCCTCGAGGAAGAAAGTTTTACTTTTTTCATAATCGCTAACGCCGAATTTTACATGGTCAAACATTATCGACTCCTTAAAAGAGATAGAGAAATGAAGAGTATAGAAGGTGAGAGAAGTCGAATATGATCAACGGCGTGTCTATGTGACAGATGTCTCGCTACTGAGCAGACCGTTTCCGTCCAACAAATATCCAGCGCAGGTAGTCGTAGATCCAGTTAAACAGCATCGTGTACGGCAGGAAAAACAGTACAAGACCGATCTCAACAAAAAAAGCCTCCGTCACTGTAAGATTCAGCATAATCATCGCGACGGGCATTAAGGTTATGATGAGTCCCGTTTCAAAACCTACTGCATGGATCGCACGAATGAGAAATGTTCTTTCAAACTGGTATTTTTTCTGAAGGGAATCAAAGAGTTTATTAAAAATAAAATTCCAGATCGTTGCGGTAAGTGCGGATATGACGGACAAGGAGCCTGACTGGAGAACGGACACATTCATCAGCCAGGCAAGTGACAGTGCGATAATAACGTTGGCCATCACCTCAAAAATGACTGCATGGAAGATTCTCTCTTTAACACTTTTATTTAATTCAATTTCCATTTGCTTAGGGCTATGTTTTTCAAAAGATTGAGTATATCAGACATATTTCAACTCTTTCTAAACTGCAGGTTATGTTAAATACAGCCCAAACCAACTAATGTTGTATGTACGGCCTCATTAAGAGGGGTCTGAGGTTCGTGGCCTAATTGCTCGTCGAATGGGCAGGGTTGAAATAGGTCTGCATGCCGCGCCAGCCTATCTGTCACGACATGGTGCACCGGAAAGTATTGATGAGTTATTCACCCATACGCTTGTGGGTTTCGATAATATGACACCCTTTATTTTACAAGCTCTTAAACAGTACCCACAGCTTAACCGTGAGCTGTTTACCGTGCGAACCGACAGCGATATTGCACAATTAAACCTCATACGTGCCGGAGCAGGTATCGGTATGTGCCAGGTGCATCTGGCCGATTTTTCTCCGCCGTTACAGAGGATAATGCCTGATTTCTTTGCATTTCATCTCGACACATGGCTGGTGATGCATGAAGATTTACGCCACAGCCAGGCCTGTAAAACGGTGTTTGATTTTCTTGCAGAGGGTTTACAGTCTTATATCAACAGAGAAAAACGATAAGTAACCCCTGGAAGAACGGCATTGTTAAGCTGGCATGCGCTGGACGCACCGTGAGATAGCCAGTTCAGATGCCATCAGCATTCAAGCCAACGATGTCAGCAAAACGCCAGATTTTCCCTGATTCCATATCGGTGCGCATAATGTATATTATGTTAAATTAGATATTGCAGTAACCATAATCTGAATACCTTCCGCTACATCCCCTGGTCTTGCCCATAAAAAACGCCCCACTTTTAAGGAGCGTATCAAATACTCATTATCCAAGACGCGAGATTTTTTGCCTCGTTTCGTCCAGATGGCTGCGCAATGCTGCAAGACATGGCGCAAAATTGGCGGTAAAACGGCGGCAACCGTTGGCAAGTGCATAAAAGCGCTCAGCCAGCTCAAGCGCCTCATGCCAGATCCCTGTCTCGATCGCGTCGTTCAGCGCAACCGGGCGAAGCGTATTCACCATTCCGCCACCTGACTTCGGCGCAAAGCCCATAGGCAGCATGTCATAGGCTGGCGCAAGATCGTAAGGACGTCCATGGGAACTGATAAACGACAGATTGCCATGGTGCATGTCGGTATTGCCGATCAGCATGCCAAACGCCCAAAGCCTTGCCGTGCTGGCGACCGCATCCGGGTGAACACATCCCTGCTTTGCCAGCTCGTTCACCAGTACCGGCCAGGTTTCTCTTGCCCGACCGACAAACTCCGCCTCAAGCGCACGTAATGAAAAGAGCCCCTTACGACCAAGTGGTCCCGTGCGGTCGAACCGCGGGATCTCAAGGAAGCGTTGTCCACCAAAATCAAACACTTCTGTTTCGACGCCAAGCACGCTTAACGCCAGATGTTCCGCCAGCAGCAGGTCTCGCCAGCGTTCACTTACAGGGTTATCGTCCGGTGCAGTGAATTTCACAATGACGTGACCGCGTTCTGTGTAAGTACAGAATTTGGGCTGCTCACCGCCTGCGGAGGAACCCGGTACATCGCCGGCGCTAACGGCCAGCGCCAGTGACGGATATGCGGTTGCCCGGTCCACTTCAACTGGCGACGGCATCTCAACAAAATGATTCCGCGCCTGTTCCCCAATTATCAGGTTTCCTACTGCATCATGCCCATGGGCCAGCAGCGCCCTGATAACATCGGAGTCAGTCCAGTTTTCCGGATTTGCCGGCAGGCCAAGCTCGGATGAAAATCGGGAGGCATACGCGCGGCCAAGGTATCCCTGAGGCCGCATGTCAAACAACCACCACGGCAACCCGTCGCTATGGAGGCATACATTGTCCGTTTGCTCCATGACAAATCCGTCTGGATACACCGGAACGAGTTTACCCAGCGGTTTAACCTGGCCCTCTTCCGTTATGCGGTAGATGGGGGCCGAATTGAATCCACGATGCGGGTCGCGCAGCACATAGTGAATAGATGGACCGGAGCCAATGCGGACAACTTCATCGCCAAGCGCTTTAATCGATCGCGAAATGGTAGGCTGACTAATTCCCATAATATCAGTAAGTTGCCTTACCGACACTGGTCCTTGCCTCAGCAATTGTCGTAGCGTTTCGGATCGATTTATCATGGCATTGAATCGCTTTTTGAATAGGTTATTGAATAACTAATTTATCAGTTGTTGACTCCCCTGTCATCTTCTCCAAAGGCTGTCTTTGTTTTATGCCTGCGCAACCAAATTAACTTATACGCCGCAGGAATAATAAACAGCGATAGCAACGGTGCCGTAATCATCCCGCCGATCATGGGCGCCGCTATCCGGCTCATGACTTCTGATCCTGCGCCGGTCCCCCAGAGAATGGGCAGCAGACCCGCGATGATCACCGCGACGGTCATTGCCTTTGGCCGCACGCGCAGCACGGCGCCATGATAAAGAGCGTCATCAAGCCCCTGCTCAGTGAACGTTTCCCGGCAGGACAACGCCGGATGCGCTTCAACGGCATGACGCAAATACATCAGCATGACCACCCCAAATTCTGCCGCCACCCCGGCCAGGGCGATAAACCCGGTCCCGGTTGCAACTGACATATGGAAACCCTGCCAGTAAAGGAACCATATTCCTCCGACCAGGGCGAACGGCAGGCTCATCAGGATCAGCAACGCTTCATCCACGCGACGGAACGCCAGATAGAGCAGAATGAAAATAATCATCACCGTCATCGGCACCATCAGCTTCAGTTTCTTATTAGCGTGTTCAAGCAGTTCAAACTGTCCGGAGAATGACACGCTGGTACCAGGCCTCAGCTTTACGTTCTGGCCGATGGCCGTTTTAATGTCGTTCACTACCGACACCATGTCCCTGCCGCGGGCATCGATATAAATCCAGCTCGCAGGTCGGGCATTCTCCGTTTTTAGCATCGTGGGGCCGGAAACGACGTTGATATCCGCCACATCACCCAGCGTGATCTGCTGTTTCATCGGCGTCAGGATCGGCATCTGCCTCAACGCGTTCGGGCTGTTCCGGTAGTCCTGAGGATAACGAATATTAATCGGGTAGCGGGCCACGCCTTCAACCGTTTCACCCACCGTCGTGCCGCCGATGGCAGAGGAGACGAACAGCTGCACGTCGCCCACCGTCATTCCAAAGCGGGAGGCTTTCTCCCGGTTAATATCAACATCGATGTAGCGCCCGCCTTCCAGACGTTCAGCCAGGGCGGACACCACGCCCGGCACCGTTTTGGCGACTGCCTCTATGCGCTGCGCCGTGGCGTCGATATCAGCCAGAACGGTACCTGACACCTTGATGCCAATGGGGCTTTTAATCCCGGTTGAAAGCATGTCGATGCGGTTGCGGATGGGCGGAACCCAGAGATTCGCCAGGCCAGGTAAACGAACGGTCTTGTCGAGCTCGTCAACGATCTTGTCAATTGTCATGCCGGGTCGCCACTGATCTTCAGGTTTGAGCTGAATCGTGGTTTCCACCATTTCGAGCGGAGCGGAATCCGTTGCCGTTTCGGCCTTGCCGGTTTTGCCAAACACCGAGGCCACTTCAGGCACGGTTTTGATGAGTTTGTCCGTGGTCTGCAGGAGCGCCGCCGCTTCTGCCGGAGACACGCCCGGCAATGTTGACGGCATATACAGCAGGTCGCCTTCATTTATCTTCGGTAAGAACTCGCCGCCCACCTGGCTCAGGGGCCAGATCACCGTGAAGATGGATAAGGCCGCTACCAGCAGGGTTGTTTTAGGCCAGTGGAGCACCCGAATCAGAAGCGGATGATAGGCGTTAATCAGCAGTCTGTTCAGCGGGTTACGGGTCTCGGCGGGGATTTTACCCCGGATCCAGAATCCCATCAGAATGGGGATCACGATGATGGCCAGCGCGGCCGCGCCCGCCATGGCGTACGTTTTCGTGAAGGCCAGCGGACCGAACAGCCGCCCTTCCTGCCCCTCGAGGGTAAAGATGGGAATGAACGACAAGGTGATGATCAGCAGGCTGATAAACAGTGCTGGCCCCACCTCAACGGAGGCGTTGGTGATCACCTTCCAGCGCGTGGCGTTATCAATCTGTTCTCCCGGATGCTGGTGATCCCACTCTTCCAGCCGTTTGTGCGCGTTTTCAATCATGACGATGGCGGCATCCACCATTGCGCCGACGGCAATGGCAATGCCTCCCAGCGACATGATGTTGGCGTTCAGCCCCTGGAAATGCATGACGATAAAGGCAATACACAGGCCAAGCGGCAGAGAGATAATTGCCACCAGCGCCGAGCGAATGTGCCAGAGGAACAGCGCGCAGACGATGGCCACCACGATAAACTCTTCGAGAAGCTTGCCGCTCAGGTTATCAATGGCCCGGTCGATGAGCTGGCTGCGATCGTAGGTGGTCACAATCTCAACGCCTTCCGGCAGGCTGGCCCTCAGCGTCTCCAGCTTATCCTTCACCGCCGTGATGACTTCGCGCGCATTTTTGCCCGAACGCAGGATCACCACGCCGCCCGCCACTTCGCCCTGCCCGTTCAGCTCGGCAATGCCGCGGCGCATTTCCGGCCCTGTTTGTACGCGGGCAACGTCACGCAGATAAATCGGGACGCCGTTCTCGCCGGTTTTCAGGACGATGTTATTGAAATCATCGATGGTCTGCAGATAGCCGCTGGCCCGCACCATATATTCCGCTTCCGCGATTTCTACGGACGATCCCCCTGCTTCCTGATTAGACGATTCAAGGGCCTGCTTAACCTCCGGCAGGCTGACGCCGTACTGAGCCAGTTTTAACGGATTGACCTGGATCTGATACTGCTTCACCACGCCGCCGACGGAGGCCACTTCAGCCACGTTCGGGATCGTTTTCAGCTCAAACTTCAGGAACCAGTCCTGCAATGAGCGCAGCTCGGCGAGATCGTGTTTTCCGCTTCGATCCACCAGCGCATACTCAAATATCCAGCCCACGCCGGTGGCATCCGGGCCGATCTCGGAACTCACGCCGGCAGGGAGTTTGCCCTGAACCTGATTCAGGTACTCCAGCACGCGCGAGCGGGCCCAGTACAAATCGGTACCGTCTTCAAAAATGACATACACATACGAATCACCAAACTGTGAAAAACCGCGCACTGTCTTTGCGCCGGGAACCGACAGCATGGTAGTTGTGAGTGGATAGGTCACCTGGTTTTCAACAATTTGCGGGGCCTGACCGGGATAGCTGGTTTTGATAATCACCTGAACGTCAGACAGATCGGGCAAGGCATCGACCGGCGTGTTAATAATCGTCCATGTTCCCCAGACGCTGAGGAACAGCGCACCCATCATGACCAGGAATCGATTGGCCACTGACCGCCGGATAATCCATTCAATCATCATCGTCTCCTTAATGGCCAGAATGCGCGTCGTCAGGTGTTTCCGCGTGGCGCATGCGCTCTAGCGCACCGGTAATATTGGCCTCCGAATCAATCAGGAACAGACCGCTGACCACGACTGACTCCCCCTCTTCCAGCCCGCTACCAATGCCGGACTGCTGCTGAGATTCATGCAGAACGTGGATCGATTTCGGCACAAAGCGCCCTTCTGCATCAACGGTAATGACGCGCTGCTCTTTGCCGGTATCGATAACGGCCTGAGACGGAATCAGCAGCATTTCCTCACTTTGGGTATTCAGCTTCAGGTAGGCATTCATGCCCGGTTTCAGCAGCTCATCCCTGTTGGAGACCTGCAGGCGCACCTGCAGCGTACGGGTGGTTTGATCCACGCTCGGCAGAAGACTCCACTTTTCAACCGGGAAGGATTTATCCGGATAAGCCGGTATGGAAACAGCAAACTGCGAGGTGTCTTTCAGCAAATACGCAATCGATTCTGGGATCGCCGCGGCGATCCATACCGGATCCATCCCCTGAATTTGCGCTACGACCTTATCTTTCGAAATATTCATCCCGGTGCGCAGGTCAAAGGCCGTGATCACCCCGTCAATGGGCGCCCTGATGGTAAAACGGGTCTGGATCGTTCGGGTCGCACGCAGCCTCTGAATATCGCCATCCGGCATACCCGCCAGCCGCAGCCGTTCCAGAACCCCCTTAATCTGCGTCGGCGTTCCACCGGTGCCGGATAGCAGCAGGAACTCGCTCTGCGCTTCGACCCAGTCCGGAATGGTAATATCAATTAGCGGCGTGCCTTTCTTCACCTTGTCGCCGATCGTCAGCGGGTACACTTTCTCAACGAACCCCTCCGCACGCGCCTGTACAATGACAAACTGATAGTCGTTATAGCTGACGTTGGCCGGGATCGTCTGGGCATAATTCAGCGTTCCGCGCGTCACTTTTTGCGTTTTTAATCCTAAATTCTGGACCTGCGTCGGATCGATACGGATACCGACACTGCTTTTATCGTCATTTTCGTCCGCATATTTCGGCACCAGATCCATATCCATAAACGGTGATTTACCGGGCTTATCGAATTTCACGTCAGGTTTCATCGGGTCATACCAGAAAAGAACCTTTCTTTCCGCAGCGCTATTTTCTGTTTTTTCAGATGAATAAAGCGTCTGCCAGGCCGTCACGGATATCAGCCCTCCCGCAATAAGGCTGCTGACTATCATGGCAGCGTATTTTATTTTTAATGAGGCCATGCCGTTTCTCGCTATTTAATGCTCTTCAGTAAAGAGATATTGCCCTGCTGAACAAATGAAAAATCAACGTGACGGCCGACCTTTAAGGCGTTGATGCTCTCATCGGCCTGAATAAAGGTGAAACGCATGGTCATCGCGGGCCAGCCAATCGCCGGGATGGCCTCATGAGAAATCGTGACTTTTTTATTTGTAAGATCAATGTCTTTCACGATACCGGTCCCGGTAATAACCTGCTCTGCGGCACCTTCACGGGCGTCGCTCATCGCCTCGTGCTGATGAACTTCGGCCTGCAGGCCGGCAGAAAACACAATAGAGATCGCACCGAATACAACAGCCTTAAGTGAATTGCGCATATTTATTTTCCTGTTTAATTAATAACGTTATTCGACCCAGCCGCCGCCGAGCGCGGTGAAAAGATTAATTTCATTAACCTGCCGGGCATAAATAAGATCGAGAATATTTTGCTGCGTGGAGAAAAGAGAACGTTCCGCGTCAAGCACTTCGATATAGCTGACAGCACCGCTGGAATATAACCCTCTGGCCCGCTGCAGGGTGATGCGTAGCGAATCAAGATACCGCTGTTGCGCAGCTAGCTGCTGGTTAATACTCCCCCGCAGCGCGAGCGCATCGGCTACCTGTTTGAAGGCGGCCTGTATTTTTTGTTCGTAATTCACGACCGACTGCTGCTGGCGAATTTCAGCCAGCTTCAGGTTGGCCTTATTCCTGCCCGCGTTAAAAATGGGAATGTCTATTTTAGGGATAAAATTCCACATCCCACTGCCCGCGGTGAACAGGCTGGATAATTCCGTGCTGCCTGTTGAAAGCCCGCTGGTTAGAGATATGGACGGGAAAAAAGCGGCACGCGCGGCGCCGATATTCGCATCGGCCGCTTTAAGCTGATACTCCGCCTCCATAATATCCGGGCGCTGCAGCAGTATCGCTGAGGAAAGATGGGGCGGGAGTTTTACCGGCGCAATATCGCTGGCGTCCATTCCGCTGTCGCCCGGCAGCGCACGGTACGTCCCGAGGACCAGCTGCAGGGCATTATTGGCCTGCGCCAGCTCTCCCTCTCGCCTGGCAATCTCTGCACGCGTGCTTTCGATCTGTCCCCGGGCCTGTTCCAGCGCCAGGACGTTCGTACTTCCCGTCACCAGCTGCTGCTCAACGAACGCATATGACTGCCGGTAATTTTCCAGCGTATCCCGCGCAATGCGCAGCTGTTTATACGCCAGCTGCTGGTTGAAATAGCTCTGCGACACGTTAGAAACGAGCAGAATATGTACCGCGCGACGGGCCTCTTCGCTGGCGAAATAGTTTTGTCGGTCAGCCTCGCTCATGTTCTTCAGCTTGCCGAAGAAGTCGAGTTCATAGCTAAGCGCAAGGCCCGCGTCGTACTGCTGCGTGGTGGGTTTGTCACTTTTCAGCCCACCGCTGTACGTGATGCCCGAAGAGGCATTCAGCTGAGGATAGCGATCCGCATCAGTCACGTTGAACTGCGCCCGGGCCTCTTCGACCTTCAGAGCGGCCATTTTTATATCGCGATTATTGTTCAGGGCTTCCGTAATCAGCCCGGCTACCTGCGGGTCGACAAAAAAGGTGCGCCAGCCGGTATCCTGATACCCCACCACCGCGGGCGTCAGGCCGTTGCGCGAGAGCGAAAATTGCTGGGGTACCGGTGACGCCGGGCGCTGATATTCGGGGGCCAGCGAGACGCAGCCTGCCAGAATAAATACCGTACTGATGCTTAGTCGTTTTAACAGGAACATAACGGTTCAAATGAAGTCCAGAGTAGTTTTAGGGCTACTCTACGGAACGCTTCCTGTTTGACGGGTGACGGGATAATGACAATGTTGTCATTTTTAACGTAAGTCATTGTGAACGGTGGCGGGCGCCATAGAATGTCATCAGCAGCCAGTCAGGGGAGCAAGATGAAAATACTGATCGTTGAAGACGAAATGAAAACCGGCGAGTACCTCAGCAAGGGGCTCACTGAAGCGGGGTTTGTCGTGGACCACGCTGATAACGGCCTGAACGGCTACCATCTCGCCATGACCGCTGAATACGATCTGCTGATTCTTGACATCATGCTGCCCGATGTGAACGGCTGGGATATTGTCCGCATGCTCCGCTCTGCCGGAAAAGGGATGCCCATATTGCTTCTGACGGCTCTCGGTACGATAGAACACCGGGTTAAAGGGCTTGAGCTGGGCGCGGATGATTACCTGATTAAGCCATTCGCCTTTGCCGAACTGCTCGCCCGGGTAAGGACGCTGTTAAGGCGCGGGAATACGGTGATCGCGGAAAGCCAGCTACAGGTGGCTGACCTGACGGTTGACCTCGTGTCGAGAAAGGTCAGCCGGGCCGGAAGCCGCGTCCTGCTCACCAGCAAGGAGTTCAGCCTGCTGGAGTTTTTCATGCGTCATCAGGGGGAAGTGCTGCCCCGCTCCCTGATTGCCTCCCAGGTGTGGGACATGAACTTTGACAGCGACACGAACGCGATTGACGTGGCGGTAAAGCGGCTGCGCGCAAAGATCGATAATGACTTTGAACCGAAGCTGATCCAGACGGTGCGCGGCGTGGGCTATATGCTGGAGGTACCGGATGCGCGTTAAGCCCCTTCGACGCCCGTTCTCACTTGCGCTGCGGCTGACCTTTTTTATCAGCCTCTCCACCATATTGGCCTTCTTCGCCTTTACCTGGTTCATGCTGCACTCCGTTGAGAAGCACTTTGCCGAGCAGGATATCAGCGACCTTGAGCAGATCAGCACCGCGATGCACCGCATACTGCACTCACCGGCAGACCCCGACCAAAAGAAAATCGGTAAGATCAAGGAGTCGATCGCCAGCTACCGCAACGTAGCCGTCCTGCTTCTGGATCCGCAGGGCAATACCCTGTTCAGCTCGACTCAAGGGGCGACATTGCGCCCGGCAATGAATACGGCGGACTTTAGCGAACACCGTCGCGCGCAGGATGTGTTTCTCTGGACGGTAGAAGACCCGGCCAACCCCATGCATGCCGGGTCCGACATGAAAATGGAAACGTACCGGATTATCGCCTCCTCAGGCACGGCGACGCTGCAGGGCAAAACCCAGGACTACGTCATGCTGATCGGCCTCTCCATTAATTTTCATCTTCACTATCTTGAGGCGCTGAAAAAAAACCTTCTGGCGATTGCCGCGGTTATCAGCCTGCTGATTATTCTTGTCATCCGCATCGCGGTGCGTCAGGGACATTTGCCCCTGCGTAACGTCAGCAACGCCATTAAAAACATCACCTCCGAAAATCTGGATGCACGACTGGAGCCTTCCCGCGTCCCCGTTGAGCTGGAACAGCTGGTCATCTCCTTCAACCAGATGATTGAAAAGATTGAAGATGTCTTTACCCGTCAGGCTAACTTTTCCGCCGATATCGCGCACGAAATCAGAACCCCTATCACCAACCTGGTGACGCAAACGGAGATCGCGCTGAGTCAGAACCGCACTCCGAAGGAGCTGGAGGATGTGTTGTACTCCAGCCTTGAAGAGTACAACCGGATGACCCGCATGGTCAGCGACATGCTGTTCCTGGCGCAGGCCGATAATAATCAGCTCATCCCGGATCGGGTGATGTTTGATTTAAGCGCCGAGGTCATCAAGGTGTTTGATTTCTTCGAAGCCTGGGCGGAAGAACGCCACATCGCGCTGAAATTCAACGGGATGCCCTGTCTGATAGAAGGCGATGCGCAGATGTTCAGAAGGGCAATCAATAATCTGTTATCCAACGCCCTGCGCTATACGCCAGCGGGCCAAACGGTGACGGTCTCACTGCGAAAACGGGATAACGAAGTTGAACTGGTGACAGAAAACCCCGGCACGCCGATCCCGCAGGCGCATCTGCCGAAGCTGTTTGACCGTTTTTATCGCGTCGATCCGTCCAGGCAGCGTAAAGGCGAAGGCAGCGGCATTGGGCTTGCCATCGTGAAGTCCATCGTCACGGCACACCGCGGAAAAGTCCGCGTGGAATCGGATGCGGCGTCGACGCGCTTCATCCTCACCGTGCCGGGGAAAGTGCTCTGAGCGTCAGCAAACAGCGCGGCACACCTCAAGGACCTTTTCCCTGAGCCAGCGATGCGCCGGGTCTCGTTCCATGCGCGGATGCCACATCTGGGACACCGTAATAGTGCGGGTCTTAAAGGGGAGTTCAAAGACGTGCACGCGCTCGGTCATCGCCTGGTTGCGCAGGTATAACGCCGGCACCATGGCAATCAGATCGGAGGCCAGCGCCACGGATAACGCCGTCGGAAAGCCGGGCACCACGCTGGCGACCTTGCGCTTCATCCCGCGATCCGCCAGCGCCTCATCGACAAAGCCGTGCAGCGATCCGTCCGGCGAGGCCACCACATGCCCCCAGGCAACATAGTCACTCAGGCCGATCTCCGGCTGCTCTGAAAGCGGATGCCCCTTGCGCACCGCGCCTACAAACCGATCCTGGAAAAGCCTTTGCAGCCGTATTTCAGGCCCCATGTTGCCCTGCACGCCAATCTCAAGGTCGACAAGCCCCTCCCGCAAGTAGCGCGACGTTTTTTCCGGTTTCGGTGAGAAGCGGATGCACACTCCGGGCGCGACGCTCGCCACCGCTGCAATCAGCATTGGACCAAACGCCACCACAAAACCGTCGTTGGCCCGGATAGTGAACAGCCGTTCGAGGCTTTCCACCTTCAGCGCGTCGGTGGAGGGCTGCAGCACTGCCCTCGCCTCGTGCACGGCGCTTCTGGCGCGGTCCCGGGTGGCTTCGGCCCAGGGCGTCAGCACCATATGACGACCGGCCCGTACCAGGATCGGATCGCCAGTCACCTCCCGCAGCCGGCTCAGGGTGCGGCTCATCGCGGAGGTGCTCAGGTTCAAACGTCGCGCCGCGCTCGCCACGCTGGCTTCTGCCAGCAAAACGTCGAGCGCAACCAGAAGGTTAAAATCAGGATCGGACACGGTGGCTCCTCAGATGTGGCGTTATGTGCAATGATTAAGTGCAAATGCTGCGTCTTCCGCCCTGTATACCGCATGATTATAGTTTCGTCATCACGATTCTTATTCGGAGTAACGACGATGACGCTCTTTTCAAACCAGCCCGGCGATGAAGGTTTACCCGGGCATGAACGCGCCAGGGTGATGGCCGCCGTTATGACCACCACGCTGATGGGCGTTTTTGACGGTACCATGATCAACATCGCGCTGCCCTCTATGGCAAAGGCGATGCAGGTTCCCGCAAACGTTGCGGTCTGGTTCGCCAACGGTTACCTGCTGTCAGCGGCAATGACGCTAGCCATCTTCGCCGCGCTGGCGGCACGCGTGGGCTATCGCCCGGTGTTTCTGGCCGGGCTTGCCACCTTTACGCTCACCTCGCTCGGCTGCACGCTGGCAACGACGCCGGAAATGTTAACCGCGATGCGAATACTGCAGGGCATAGGCGGCGCGGCTACCCTCAGTATCGCCCCGGCGATCCTGCGCTCCGTTTTTCCGGGCCGGCTGCTGGGCCGCATTCTGGGGCTGCACGCCCTGCTTATCGCCTCCAGCACGGCGATTGCCCCGGTACTCGGCGGAACAATACTGGACGCGCTGAGCTGGCAGTGGCTGTTCGCCATTAACCTTATTCCGGGCAGCATCGCCCTGCTGCTGGCATGGCGGGCATTGCCTCGGGAATCGATCGTTGACCGCACTCCCTTTGACGCGCCGGGCGCCGTGCTCTCCGCCGCGCTGTTAGGTTCGGCGATCATGCTGGCCGACAGCCTTCAGCACGTGACGCAACACATTAACCGGCAGACCGTCTGCTGGGGCGTTCTCGCGCTGGTCAGCGCCTTCGCGTTTACCTGGCGTATCCGGCGCGCGAAACATCCTTTACTGCCGCCGGTGATGTTCAGAAACGGGCGCTTCACCCTCGCCGCGCTGACCTCGCTGGCGTCGTTTGTGAGCCAGGGGATCGCGTTTGTCGCGCTGCCGTTCCTGTTTCAGAGCGTGTATGGCTACAGCCCGGTGGTGTCGGCGCTGCTGTTCACCCCGTGGCCGATTGGCATCGTGCTGATCGCGCCGCACGCGGGTCGCTGGGCGGATACGATCTCCGCGCCGCTGATCTCGACCCTCGGGCTGATCGTTTTTGTCGGTGGGTTGGTCCTTCTGGCCACGTTGCCGGACAATCCTTCCGTGTGGAATATCTGCCTGCGCAGCCTGGTATGTGGGATAGGGTTTGGCTGTTTCCAGAGCCCCAATAATCGGGAAATGCTCTCTAACGTCGCGCGGGAATATGCCAGCTATGCTTCCGGCGTGTTGTCGATAGTGAGGACATTCGGCCAGTGTCTCGGCGCCGCCGCGGTGGGGGTTTTGCTGGGAGCAGCGGCAGGATGGGACCATCAACATGCTATCCAGGTTGCACTGTGGCTAGCCGTCATCGCCTCGGCGGGTTCGGTGGTATTTAGCCTGAGCAGGCTGCGCCCTGCGCGGCCTGCAGGCAAGCGTTGCACAATGTAGGCCGGGTAAGCGCAGCGCCACCCGGCAAGAAAGACGACTCGTTTGTTTACTCCAGCGCCAGCAGCGCAAAGCTCGCCAGCCAGTGTCCGCCGCTGTAGTGGCTGCCGACCACATGCCCGACGCTAGCGGCCAGATGTTTCGTCACCGCCTCGCGTAGCGCCTGCTGCGCCGGGTGGCTGGCAGGAAGCGCTTTCGCAATGTGCTTCATACACCACGCGCGGCTGAGGTTTAACCCGTCCAGATGGGCAATTTTCGGGTCGGTACGATCGCTCACTTCCGCCGGGTTCATCAGTGCCGTAACGGCCCCCACATCCGGCAGAAACGCGTCAAACCAGGCCAGAAAGTCTTCAGACACCTTGCTCATTAGCAGCGCTTCCGTCAGCGCGCCGGAAATATACTCGTCTCCGCCGGGTTCGTAGTGTGCCGGATAGCGCGTATCGGCGAGATAGAACCGCTCCGCCGCCGCCAGAATCGCCTGCTCAAGCGCCTTGTCTCCCACGATGCGACCGTAATCGAGCGCCAGCGCGAGGGCAAACGCCGTGTTGTAGTGCGTCCCGACGCGGATCGGATAGGTGAGCTTACCGAGGTAATCCACCAGCCGGTTGCGAATATCCTGGGTGAGCGGCTCCAGCGTCTCGTACCAGCCCGCGGCCTGCGGCAGCGACGACTGTTTCAGCTCCTGGGCCAGCGCCAGCAGCCAGCCGTAGCCATACGGACGCTCAAACGAGGCGCGGAACGGCGCGGTGAAATAGGCCAGCTCCTTCGCCACGTTCTCTTCGGTCATGTGCTCGTCAAAAAGCGCGACGACCGCGTCCCTGCTCGGCAGTTCCGGGAAAAGGCGCACGCAGCGCAGCAGCAGCCAGTAGCCGTGCACCGCCGAGTGCCAGTCAAAACAGCCATAGAAAATCGGGTGCAGTTCGCGCGGTGGCAGAACGTCACCATCATCATTAAGCAGGTGCATGATGTGGTTCGGGTATTCCTGGCGCAAATAGGTCAAAGGCATGCGGGCAAACGCGTCGGCCTGATGTTGCGTTAATTCCATGACAGCTCCTTAGCGAAACACGAGGAAATACATTAAGAACACGTTCACCACCAGCAGGGTTAACGCGGTCGGGATCTGGATCTTGATCACCTGATATTTGTCTTTCAGCTCCAGCAGCGCGGCGGGAACGATATTGAAGTTCGCGGCCATCGGCGTCATCAGCGTACCGCAGTAGCCCGCGTACATGCCAATCGCCAGCAGCGGCGCCGGGTTGCCGTGATGCACGTTGATCAGAAACGGCAAGGCGATACCGGCACTTAACACCGGGAAGGCCGCAAAGGCGTTACCCATGATCATGGTAAACAGCGCCATGCCCACGCAGTAAATCACCACCAGCATGAAGCGGCTATCCGGGTTCACAAACAGGCTCACCACCTTCTGTACCGAATCACCCGTGTTGGCCACAACGAACACGCCGCCTAGCATGGCCAGCATCTGCGGCAGGATCACCGCCCAGCCGATGGTGTCGACAAGACGACGGGACTGACGAACGGCATGCAGCGGTGTGCCTTTGGTCAGCCACCAGCCGGTGAGGATCGCCGCGACGCAGGCCACGCAAAGCGCCGCCAGGGTAAGCTGCTTCTGATCGAGCAGAAAAACGCCGCCGATCGAAACGCCCTTCAGGAATAACGTGCCCAGCACCGTCACCACCGGGATCATCAGCGCGGGCAGGAACAGCCAGTTTTTAAGGCGGTTTGACGACGCGACGCGCTCCTCCTCGGTCGACATTTCATAGTGCCCTTTCCCGACCAGGCCAAAGCCCGCCAGCAGCGCGATAACGATAACGCCGCCGCCGATGATCCGGTACGCCAGCGATTTCCCGAGCTCCTGTACCATCAGGTCGCCAAACAGGAAGATCCCGCCAAACAAGAACCAGAACAGCGCGGTGGTAAAGCGCTTCGGATTGGCGCGATCGCGCAGGGTCATCACGACCAGCAGCATCACGACAAAGCCAATCAGGTAGTACACGCGGTTAATGGTGATAAGCGTCATCATTGTGCGGCCTCCTGCGTACCCTGCTCTGCACGCCAGGCCATCACGTCGCGACGGATGCTGGCATCGAGGCGCAGCAGGCGCGTCATATGAATAATCAATGCCGCAATGGCGGTTGGAATGGCCCACAGGCCGATATGCAGCGGTTCAATGCCCTGAATACCATTCTCTTTCAGGAACGCGTCGATCAGCAGCACCGCCCCGAAGGCGATAAAGATATCTTCCCCAAAGAAGACCGCGATGTTGTCGCACGCGGCGGCATGGGCTTTGATTTTGTCGCGAATGTGCTGCGGAAGCTCGCCATATTCGTTCAGCGCCGCCCCTTCGGCCATCGGCGCCAGCAGCGGGCGCACCGTCTGCGCGTGACCGCCCAGCGACATCAGGCCCAGCGCGGCGGTGCCTTCCCGCGCGACAAAATAGAGCATCAGAATACGCGCCGAGGTAGCGCTGGCGATCTTCGCCACCCAGGCCTGGGCGCGCTCCTTAAGCCCGTAATATTCCAGCAGACCAATCACCGGCAGGATCAGGATGAAGGTCGCCAGCGACCGGCTATTGACGAATTTTTCGCCAAAGGTCTCCAGCAGCATGCCGAAATCCATCCCGACCAGCAGACCCGTCGCCAGCCCCGCCACCACGACCACCAGCAGCGGGTTGAAGCGCAGTGCAAAACCAATAACCACGATCGGTATCCCGATCAGCGGCAACAGCGTAGTACCGTCCATAACGTTTACCCTATCCAAAGTGAGCGTTGCGCGCCGACGGCTATTTTTTTAATTTGCGGCGAGCGATGTTGTGTTTTTCGTCAGGTTTCGGAAAACCTGCGCTAAAAAGCTATATCTGAACCTCAAAAACATGTAAACAAATTATCAATAAAATGTTCTTATTTTATCGATGAGTTTACATTTCTGGCTAAGGAACGTTATGACCTCGAAAAAGAGTGATTCACCCGATCGCGACGATATCAACGATGGCCGGATCGTCTCATCCCGCCATCTGGTGTCCGAGCGCTGCGCGGAGTTATCAGAGCTGGAATACGCGCTGATCATGACCAGCAACGCGTTTAACAAATGGATGGTGCGCTGCATGACGGCTGCCGGCGAGCCCGATATGGGTGCTTTTGACGTTTCGCTGCTGCATCACGTGAACCACCGCGACCGCAAGAAAAAGCTGGCCGATATCTGCTTCGTCCTCAACGTGGAAGATACCCACGTGGTGACTTATGCCCTGAAAAAGCTGGTCAAAGCAGGCTACGTGACGAGCGAGAAAGCGGGTAAAGAGCTCTTTTTCTCTACCACGGAGGAAGGGAAAGCGTTGTGCATGAAATACCGTGACGTGCGGGAAGCGTGTCTGATTGCGATCCACGCTGAGAGCGGCATTGCCGGGAAGTCGATTGGCGAGACCGCGCAGCTGTTACGCACGATCTCCTCCCTGTATGACACCGCCGCCCGGGCGGCGGCGTCACTGTAATTAAGGACGTCGGAACAGCGTAATGCTGCGCCCGGCCAGTTCATATTCTACGGTTTCGGTGATCGCTGTCCCGGTGGCAGCGTCATCTGCCGTAGACAGCTCCAGCACCCATCCCCCTTCGCCAAACTGCGGGATCTGGAACGGCACGGTGCCTTCAAACGGGTTGAACAGCATCAGCACGTCGTGCCAGATACCGTCCTCCTGCCGAAGGTCCGGCCTGCTGATGGAGACTCCAAGCGTCGAGCCTTCATCCCACTGCTCGGCCTGCTGCGCGCCGCCTCCGGCATTGAACCAGCGGATCTCCAGCCCGTCGCGCCAGCTTTCACGACGCAATAACGGCTGCGATGCGCGCAGGGCAATCAACCGCCGGGTAAACTCGCGCAGCGCGGCGTCATTTTCGGACATCCCTTTCCAGTCGATCCATGAGATCTCACTGTCCTGGCAGTAGCCGTTATTGTTGCCCTTTTGCGTACGGCCAAACTCGTCCCCCGCCAGCAGCATCGGCGTGCCGTGGGAGAACAGCAGCGTGGTCAGGAAGTTACGCTTCTGCCGCTCCCGGGTGGCGATGATATCCGGATTCTCGGTTGGCCCTTCCTCGCCGTAGTTGTACGATCGGTTATCGTTATGCCCGTCGTTATTGTCCTCGCCGTTATCGGCGTTATGCTTTTCGTTGTACGACACCAGGTCATTCAGCGTAAAGCCGTCATGGGCGGTGATGAAGTTGACGCTGGCCCACGGGCGGCGGCCGCGCAGATCGTACAGATCGCCGGAACCAAGCAGACGCGCGGCAAAGTCCGTGGAGACGTTATCCCCCTTCCAGTACTCGCGAACGGTATCGCGGTATTTGTCGTTCCATTCCCCCCAGCCCGGCGGGAATCCGCCCACCTGATAGCCGCCGGGACCAATATCCCAGGGTTCACCAATCAGCTTCAGTCGGGATAAGACCGGATCCTGAGTCATGGCGTCGAAGAAACCGCCGCGCGGGTCAAACCCTTCGGGCTCGCGGCCCAGAATCGTCCCGAGGTCGAAACGAAAGCCGTCAATGTGCATCGATTCCGCCCAGTAGCGCAGGGAGTCCATCACCATCTGCAGAACGCGCGGATGCGAAGTGTTGACCGTATTTCCCGTCCCGGTGTCGTTGATGTAATACCGGTGCTGGTCCGGGAGCGTGCGGTAATAACTGTAATTATCAATCCCCTTAAACGAAAGCGTCGGGCCAAGCTCGTTCCCTTCCGCCGTGTGGTTGTACACCACGTCCAGAATCACCTCGATGCCCGCGTCATGATAGGCGCGCACCATGTCGCGAAAGCCCTGGATCCCCGCCGGGCCGTAGTAGCGGGACGCCGGAGCAAAAAAGCCGAGCGTGTTATAGCCCCAAAAGTTCTTCAGGCCCCGGTCGAGCAGGTGCTGATCGTCC
Source organism: Enterobacter sp. 3U4 (assembly GCF_057224565.1). Taxonomy (NCBI): domain Bacteria; kingdom Pseudomonadati; phylum Pseudomonadota; class Gammaproteobacteria; order Enterobacterales; family Enterobacteriaceae; genus Enterobacter; species Enterobacter sp. 3U4. The sequence goes on along the minus strand of NZ_CP136665.1, from coordinate 1,578,448 downwards.
GGGAACCAGTGAACCGGCAGCAGCTCCACCGAGGTAATGCCGAGGCTTTTTATATAGTCGACCGAGGCTTTATGCCCCATGCCTTCAAACGTGCCGCGCAGCTCGGGCGGAATGGCCGGGTTCATCTGGGTAAAGCCTTTCACGTGGCTCTCATAAACAACGGTATGCGGCCAGGGCACGTTCGGCCGGTTGTTGTCCTGCCAGTCAAAGGCGTTCGGGTCAATGACCCGGCATTTCGGCGTATACGGCGCGCTGTCGCGGGTGTCAAAGCTCAAATCCAGCTCGTCATGCCCCAGCTCATAGCCGAAATGGGCGTCGTTCCAGTCGATATCGCCCACCAGTTCGCGGGCATAGGGGTCGATAAGCAGCTTATGCGGGTTGAAGCGATGACCGTTTTCCGGGTCGTAGGGGCCGTAGACGCGATAGCCGTACAGCGCCCCCGGCTTCAGGTCAGGCACATAGCCGTGCCAGACTTCATGGGTATACTCAGGGAGCGTCAGCCGGGCGATTTCCGTTTTCCCGGACGGATCGAACAAACAGAGCTCCACCCGCTCGGCGTGAGCGGAGAACAGCGCGAAGTTGACCCCTTTCCCGTCATAATTCGCACCCAGCTGTTGGCCATGACCGGCCCGAATTTCAAACCTTGTATCCTTTGCCATTTTCGTTCTCCACGATTATTCGCAGGTAAGCAGAACCAGTACACATCCCTTTTCTGACGTTAAATCCAGCGTTTCTTGCAGCATGCGGCTTTCGCCGCTGAACAGATCCCGATAGCGCTTCCCGGCCAGTTCGTCGGGTAACGCGACCGTGGTATTGACCCACAGCCGATGATTATCGGTGACGTCAAAAACCAGGCGCGGCACGGCAACAATCAGCGCCTCATCGTCCTTAACGCGCGCGTAGACAATCAGGTTCTCCTCGCGATCGCCGGTGACCTTAAGCGGCAGCCAGTCGCCGTAGCGGAAAAGCGCGTCGTAGTGCGGTCGAAGCCGCAGCAGCGTGGCGGTAACGAACTGTTTGACCCTGCCGTCCCGCCAGCATGCCGGGCTGTCAAACACCGTGGCATCCGCCGCGCTGAGGCGCTGCACCAGGGCCGGAAAGTCCGGCTCGCGTCGGTTATCCGGGTCGACAAGGCTGAAGTTAAGCGCCTCGCTGCCCTGATAGATATCCGGCACGCCGGGGGCCGTCAGCTTGATCACCGTCTGGCTGAGGCTGTTCATCAGCCCGGCGCGGATAAAGGGCTGCATCGCCTCGCTGAAATCGTGCAGGAACAGGCTATTGTCCGGTGAAAGCAGGTGTCGCGCGTAGCTCAACACCACGCTCTCGTAGCTCTCGTTGCTGTCGATCCAGTCGGTGCGCCGTTTCGCCTCGCGCAGCGCTTTCTCGAGGAAGCCAAGGAAACGTTCTTCCAGTGATTTCAGCCCGTCGGCGTCGTCCGGTGACAGCGTGGCGGGCCAGACGCCCGCCAGCGCCTGGTAGATCATCCACGTATCGGCGGCGTTCGGCGCGGTACCGTCATTGAGAAAACGCACCTGGGTCTGGTTCATCTGCCGCCAGCGGGCCAGATTTTCCCCCCAGCGTTCCGGGGCTTCCGTCAGAGTGTAAAGGCGCGCCCGGGCATCTTCCCCGCGCTTGGTATCGTGCGTGGAGGTACCCAGCAGCGCGTCGGGCTGACGGGCCAGGCGAATGCGCATCTCCTGGTGGAAACGGGATAATGAAAACGCGCGCGGCGTCGGGTCGGCCCCCACTTCATTGAGCGCAAGCTCGAGGTTGTGGCGAAAGAACAGCGTGTCTTCAACGGACTTTGCCATCAGCGGCCCGGTGAGCTGCTGAAAGCGGGTCCTGAAAAGCGCGGCGGTATCGCGGCAATCTTCCGACAGATCGCCAGTAAGAATGCGCACGATCGGGCTGAGCACCGCTTCCGACGTCTCCACGCTGGCGACCACGCGGTTAAGCAGCGCCACGTCCGGTGGGGTTAATCCTTCCCGGGTGCCGTAGGTGCGGTATACCGGAAAGGCGATAAGCAGCTCGCGCAGCGCGTGGCGAATATCCTCAAGCGGCAGCGCAACCTCATTGCGGCGGGCCAGATCGTCAGCCAGGTTTAGCAGCGTGGTGAATTCACCCTCGAAATTACGATCGGCCATCAGGCCTTTGGCATCGCGAAGCTCCGCGTGGCGATCGACCGTCACGCCGAGCGTTTCGTCGTGGATTTTCTCCAGACGCCCCAGGCTATCGTCGTCGACCAGCACTTCCGCCAGCGAGGCGATAAACTCGTAGCCGGTGGTGCCGGATACCGGCCAGTCTGCGGGGAGCTGTTCCCCTTTGGCGAGGATCTTTTCGACCGTAATGTAGCAGTCGGGCCCGGTGGCCTGCCGCAGGCGCTGCAGATAGCCCAGCGGATCGGCCAGGCCGTCGACGTGGTCAATGCGCAGACCATCCACCACGCCCGCGTGGACCAGCTCAAGGATCAGCCGGTGCGTGTCGTCGAAGACCGCGTCATCTTCAACACGAACGCCGACCAGACCAGTGATTTCAAAGAAGCGCCGCCACGAGAGCTGCTTCGGCGCTTCCCGCCAGGACATCAGCCGCCAGCTTTGCGCGTCGTGCAGTTCCGCAATGCTCTTTTCTTCGCTGTACGTACCGGGGTTGAGCGGATACTCGGCGTCATAGTAGACCAGCGCGGCCTTTTCCGTGACAGGGTCACGTTTTAGGGTGATGGCGCCCTTCTCCAGCTCCGCCTCAAAGGTATCGCCGAGAAACGGCAGCGTAAGCGGTCGCGACCCGTCGATATCGAAATAGCGGAAGTAGCGGCTCTGCTGGCCGTATTCAATCACGTCCCGCCACCAGGGGTTTTCCAGCGAGGTCGACATATGGTTCGGGACAATATCCAGAATCAATCCCATGCCGGCCTGCTTAAGCGCCGCGGCCATGCGGTCAAACCCCTCTCGTCCGCCGATGGCGGGGTCAATTTCATTCGGGTTGGTCACGTCATAGCCGTGGGTGGAATCCGCTGTGGCGGTAAACACGGGCGACGCGTAAAGATGGCTGATGCCAAGATCTTTCAGATACGGCACCAGCGCCGCAACGCGGTCAAACGTCATGCCGTTACGGAACTGAATTCGGTACGTGGCGGAAGGGATCATAACGATGCTTCTCCATCAGCAAAGCGAACGACAATACCGTTCGGGGGTAAAACGTCAGTGACTTCCGGCCAGGCAAAGCGCGTCTCACCCGTGAAATCGGGCAGCCCGACGGGCTTATTACCGATATTGAGCGCCAGAGAGAGCGTCCCCGACGGGAAGCGCCAGCACACCGCCACCATGCCGGGCGCGGTCTTGATCACCTTGCCCTGAACGGTGCCGCCATGACGCAGAAGCGGAACGATATGGCGATGACGCAGCGTCAGCAGATGGCGCGTGAAGCGTAGCCACGTTTTACCTTCGTCGGTGGCAATCTTATTCCAGTCGATCTTTGAGCGAACAAAGGTGTTCACGTCATTCGGATCCGGGACGGTTTCATCGTGCCCGGCATGGCCGGTAAACTCTTTTGCGCGCCCTTCCCGCACCGCCTTAGCCAGATCGCCGTGAAAATCGGTGAAGAACAGGAACGGATGCGTTTCACCGAACTCCTCGCCCATAAACAGCAGAGGGATATGGGGGGAAAGCAGCAGCGCGGCAAGCAGCACCCGCGTCTTATCGGCACCGGCCAGAGTAATAAGCCGCTCGCCCTGGGCGCGATTCCCGGTCTGATCGTGGTTCTGAATAAAGTCGACGAAGAACTGCGGCGGCTGCGTCTGACACTCCACCCCGCGCGACTCGCCGGTTTGCAGCGAAATCTCACCCTGATAGACAAAGCCTTCCGCCAGTGCCCGGGCGAACTTTTTCTCCGGCTCAAAGGCAAAATCCTGGTAGTAGGCGTGCGTCTCACCGGTGGCAAACACGTGGGCGGCGTTGTGGAAGTCATCGTTCCACTCGCCGGTAAACAGCGGCGCGTTGCCATGCTCATCGCGCGGATGCAGAAAGATCACGTTGCGGCTGTCTTCCGTGGTCAGGTGAACGTGACGGTGCGGAATGGCCTCGCGAATTTTTGCGGCAATCTCCTCGAGAATATGCGGGTCCGAGCCGTCTTTAATCTGGTCGATGGCATCAAAGCGCAGGCCGTCCAGGCGATATTCCGTCAGCCAGTAGAGCGGCGCGTCGGTCATGTACTGCCTCACCGGCTCGCGCTCGTAGGCAATGCCGTTGCCCCACGGCGTCATCCGCTGTGCATCGAAAAACGCGGGCGACAGCAAAGGCAGATAGTTCCCCTCCGGACCGAAGTGGTTGAGCACGATATCCAGCACCACGGAAAGCCCCAGCCCGTGTGCGGCGTCGATAAACGCGTGGAAATCCTCCGGCGTACCGTAGGCGGAGTGTGGGGCATACAGCAGCACGCCGTCGTACCCCCAGCCGCGGGAACCGCCAAACTGAGAGACGGGCATCACTTCAAGCTGGGTAATCCCGAGCTCTGCCAGATACGGCAGCTTGTCGATGGCCGCCCGGAAGGTGCCCTCCGGGGTAAAGGTGCCGACGTGCAGTTCATAAATGATCGTCTCTTCCCACGGACGCCCTGCCCAGTCGCGGTTGACCGGCTGGTAGCGCCGGGGATCGATCACAACGGAGGGTCCGTTAACGTCCCCCTTTTGCGCGCGCGACGCCGGGTCGGGCAACGCCATACCGTCCTGAAGAACAAACAGATATTCTGCGCCGTGCGTGACGCCGGGTACGTCTGCCTGGAACCAGCCGTCGCCGGTTGCCGTCATCGGCACGTCGGCGGCGGCAAGACGTAACGTAAGTTCTTTCTGTCCTTCTGCCCAGACGCGAAAACGTACAACGTCATCGGAAATAAACTCAGCACCCCACTGCTTTTGAAATGTCCTGAATTCCATTCATTGTCCTCGAATGACCCACATTTTACGCGGAACGAAGTACAAGCTTAGTTCAGGATTAAAAGTGTGTTAGCCCAGCGAATTTAACCGCTTCGTCTATTCTTTATGAAATAACTCACTATCGGGAATACTATGCAGATTCGAAAAGGACTCAATACTGACCTCACGCGCCTTGAATGCTGTGACTTTTCTTTCACTATAAGCCACATTGCGCGAGAGCCCTTTATCCACTGTGATTTGCATATCGAAGCCGTCGCCGAACCGTGGATAAAAACCTACGAACTCGACATTCAAACCCTTGAAAACCACTGCGTTAATCCGGACGCCATATTTCTTGTTGCGGAAACGGATGACGGTGAAATAGCCGGATTTATTACCGCGTCTATTGGCTGGAATAAATTTATCTCAGTGGATTATATCGCTGTTGAGCGTACAAAACGCAGAACCGGCGCCGCGCAAAAATTAATGGCCGCTGCACACGTGTGGGCGCGCAGCGTAAACGCGCCGGGATTACGGCTTGAAACACAAAATGTGAACGTCTCTACCTGTCTGTTTTACCGTAATTACGGATTCACCCTGGGCGGATACGATCGTTATCTCTATAACGCCTTGCCGGAAAAAGACGAGGTCGCCCTGTTCTGGTATTACATGCTGGTCTAGCGGAAACACATTGCCACATCGCGGTCATATTTCTGTCACTGAATTTCATTACGCTTTCGGGATTTTAACAAGGGTGTTGAGGAAAAAAGCGTGAATTCAATGGCTAAGGCATTACTGTTGGCATTACCTGTTATGAGTGCAGCGGCAACCGCGACGGCTGCCGGGCACGACCTGTGTGAACCGAAAGCGTACGAAATGGCGCTGCGCTACCAGCAGAAATCGGCAGAAATTATGGCCCTTCAGCTGCAAACCTATCGGTTTGCCACCGAGCGTTTCAACGAAAAGTTAAAGGATCTGAAAACGCCCGAAAGCTACGCCGTGGTGATGGACCTCGATGAAACGGTGCTGGATAACACCCCTCTGCTGGTGCGCGACGCGGAGCAGTGCCATGACTATACAAAATGGGACACCTGGAGCGACTGGGAGAAACAGGGAAAACCCGGCTTAATTCCGGGGGCGAAGGCGTTTCTTGACCATGTGAATCAGAGCAAGGTCCGTATCTACTACGTCTCGGACCGCATGCAGGAAAATAAAGCCGACACGCTGAAGACGTTAAACGCTCTCGGCCTTCCGCAGGTGTCTGACGAAAGCGTGCTTCTGGATACGGTCAGCAAGGAAGAGCGTCGCCAGAATATCCTCAAGAAGCAGCAGATCGTGATGCTGTTCGGCGACAGCCTGCCGGATTTCGCCGTGCAGTTTAAAAACAAAAAACCAAGCGAGCAGCAGCGTGAGCTGGTTGAGGCCAGCGCCGAACACTTCGGCAACGACTGGATTGTGCTGCCTAATTCCGCCTATGGCGCCTGGTCCAAAGCCACGCTGGATAGCTGGAACGCACCGCTGAAAAAATAAGGTCTTACGGGCCGGGAAAGCTATCGCGCGCCTTCCTGGCCCTTCAGTTTCCTATCCATCCCGTTTATAGGTCCTATCATTTCTGGGCAGGTTCTTATAATTTTACGAAGAAGTAAGATGAGTGCTTTCAAAGGAGACTCGTATGCTTACCGTGAAAAAACTTGCTCTTTCCACGCTGATTTCCAGTTCACTGCTTTTCTACCCTGCGCTCCAGGCCTCGGCAGAGACGCCCCAGCACGTCGTTAAACAACCGGCGGGCGGGTACAGCGTTCAGGTCGGCGACGTTCTGGTAACCTCGTTTACCGACGGGACCGTCGCGCAGGATCTGCACAAGCTGCTGCGCCGGACAACGCCGCAAAACATTGATGCGCTGCTCGCGAAAAACCTCCAGACCAACCCGGCTGAGGTCTCCATCAACGCCTTCCTGATTGCAATACCCGGACATAAAATCCTGGTTGATACCGGCTCGGGCCAGCTCTTTGGCCCTAATACCGGCGGACGTCTGGTTGAGAGCCTCGCCACGCAGGGGATAAAGCCCGAGGACATCACTGAAGTCCTGCTGACCCACGCCCACTCCGATCATGCCGGTGGCCTGGTGAAGGATGGAAAAGTGGTGTTCAGCAACGCGCGCGTTTTCGTTGGCAAACCGGATATCGACTTTTTCTTTAACGACGACAATCAGAAAAAAACCGGCTACGGCAAGAACTACTTTACCGTCGCACAGAAGACCTTAAAGCCGTATCTTGACGCGGGGAAAGTGGTGCCGTTTAGCGGCACATCGGAGATTCTCCCGGGGCTGACCGGCACGGTTCATCCCGGCCATACGCCGGGCTCAGCCTTCTACACGCTGACAAGCAAGGGCGAGAAGATCACCTTTGTCGGCGACATCATTCATGCCGCGGCGGTTCAGTTCCCGCAGCCTGCGGTGACCATCACCTACGATGAAGATCAGAACAAAGCGGCAAGCGTACGCGAGCATGCGTTCGCTGACTTTGTGAAAAACAAGGACCTGGTTGCCGCCCCGCACCTGCCTTTCCCGGGCATCGGCTATGTGACGAAAGGCGAGAAAGGCGGCTATGCCTGGGTCCCTGTCACCTATACCAACCGGGACGCCAGCGGCGCGAAATAGAGCCATGACGCGGATCTCTGACATGGACATAGACCTGCTCCTGACGCTGGACGCCCTGCTTCAGGACAGGAACATCACCCATGCGGCCGCGCGGCTTGGCATCAGCCAGCCCGCGCTGTCCGCCCGTCTCGCGCGTCTGCGCTCGCTGTTTGGCGAACCGCTGTTCATTCCCTCCCCGCATGGACGCGGAGTATTACCCACGCCGCGAGCGGAAGCGCTCAGGCCGCAGGTGGCGAACGTGCTGCGCGGCATCAGCGCGATGTTTGCACCCACCGCGTTTGAGGCGCAAACCAGCAGCCGGACCTTTGTTATCGCGCTGCATGAGAACCCGGCGCTGATGCTCGGCACCGGGCTGCTTAACCAGGTGGGAACCGACGCCCCCGGCATCCGCCTGCGCTTCGCCCTGCCGGAGATGGCTGACCTGCCGCAGCAGCTAGAAAACGGGGATGTGGACGTCTACATCGGCGTGAGCGCGGGCGCCCATGACGGGTGGGTAAGGCGCAAACTCCTCGACGACGCGTTTGCCACCGCCCAGCGCAAAGGCCATCCGCGCGGAACAGGTCCGCTGGATCTGGAGAGCTACTGCGCGCTTTCCCATCTGGTGGTGTCGTCGGCGGGTGATCCGTTTACCGGCTTTGTCGACCAAACCCTTGCCGGGCTGGGCTATCAGCGGCACGTCGCCATGTCCACCCAGAGCTACGCCATGGCGCCGCCGCTGGTTGCCGGTACCGACCTGGTCTGTACCCTGCCGGAACGGATGCTGCGACGGTTCGCCAGCACACTGGATATTTTTCCACCGCCGCTACCTCTCCAGCCGATTACCATCAACATGTACTGGCATCCGAAAAACAGCCAGGATCCGGCGAACGCCTGGCTGCGCGAGCAGCTGCTGCGGGCCGCAGGACGTCAGGTGTGATCGAGGGTAACCAGAAACTTTTTAAGCACCTCTGAGCGAATAATCCGGTGGCAAACCAGGGTAAGTTCGCTCTCCCGCAGCCGGTCGAGGATGTCCACGTAGACGACGTTCTCGACGCTCACCGCCTTTGCAGACGCGGGCAGCAGCGCCAGTCCAAACCCTGCCGAAACCAGGCTTATCACCGTGGGCACGTCGGTCGCGTTTTGCACCACGTCCGGCTGAAAGCCCGCCCCGCTGCATGCGTCATAGAAATACTGTTCCAGCCCCATTCCCTCAGGGTCGCGCAGGGAGATCCATTTTTCGTCTTTTACTGACGAAAGCGTCAGCGCGGCGGACCCGGCCAGCGGATGCTGACGATACAGCGCCAGCACCGTTTTCTCCGAGGCGAACGGACGGCTTTGCAGATCGTCCGGCAGCGACGGCAGCGGCGCGCGGATGATAGCCACATCCAGCTGGTTGCTCTGCACGGCGGCGTAGAGCGTCTGCACGTTTCCCGTCATCAGGGACATGGTAATGGCCGGCCAGCGGCTGTGCATCTGGCGAAGCGCGGCGGGCAGCCTGCCGTCAAACATCGCGCTCGACACGCACCCGAGGTTTAACACGCCCTGCTCGCCCCTTGCCGTTTGTCTGGCGTCCAGCACCGCCTGCTCGGTTAGCGAGATGGCAAGCCTGGCTTTTACCAGGAACGCTTCGCCCGCAGGCGTCAGGGTTAAGCGGCGGTTCGCCCGGCTGAAAAGCGTAACGCCTAAACGTTCTTCCAGGGCCTTTATCTGCTGGCTTAGCGCCGGTTGCGCCATGTTCAGACGCTCGGCGGCCCGGTGCATGTGGAGCTCTTCGGCAACGACGATGAAATGGCGCATCTGGCGAAACTGCACGAGACGCCTCCTTATATTGATATTAATTTACTTATCAATTTAACATTAATGATGCAATTGATGCTATTGGTCATTGCCATAAAAATGGAGGTATTCAACCAAGGGAGGAAAATATGGAAAACAAGATTAACGATCTCCGCAGCGCCATCGCCTTACTGCAGCGCCACGAAGGGCAGTATCTTGAAACCGATCGTCCGGTCGATCCCAACGCGGAGCTGGCGGGCGTTTATCGCCATATCGGCGCGGGCGGCACGGTCAAACGCCCAACCCGCACGGGCCCGGCCATGATGTTCAACAGCGTTAAGGGCTATCCGGGCTCCCGGATTCTGGTGGGTATGCACGCCAGCCGCGAGCGCGCGGCGCTTCTGTTAGGCTGCGAGCCCTCTGAACTGGCAAAACACGTTGGCCAGGCGGTGAAAAAACCGGTTGCGCCGGTTGTCGTTCCGGCCTCGCTGGCCCCTTGTCAGGAGCAGATCTTCTACGCTGACGATCCCGACTTCGATCTGCGCAAGCTGCTTCCGGCCCCGACCAACACGCCGATTGATGCAGGTCCGTTCTTCTGCCTGGGGCTGGTGCTGGCAAGCGATCCGGAAGACAGCTCGCTGACGGATGTCACCATTCACCGCCTCTGCGTCCAGGAGCGCGACGAGCTTTCCATGTTCCTTGCCGCCGGGCGCCATATCGAAGTGTTCCGCAAAAAGGCTGAGGATGCCGGAAAACCGCTGCCGGTGACGATCAACATGGGGCTCGATCCCGCCATCTATATCGGCGCGTGTTTTGAGGCCCCTACCACGCCGTTCGGCTACAACGAGCTGGGCGTCGCCGGAGCGCTGCGCCAGCAGCCGGTCGAGCTGGTGCAGGGCGTGGCGGTAAAAGAGAAAGCCATCGCGCGGGCGGAAATCATCATCGAAGGCGAACTGCTTCCGGGCGTACGCGTGAGAGAGGATCAGCACACCAACACCGGCCACGCGATGCCGGAGTTCCCGGGCTACTGCGGCGAGGCGAATCCCTCCCTGCCGGTGATCAAAGTGAAAGCCGTGACCATGCGAAACCACGCGATCCTGCAGACGCTGGTGGGACCAGGGGAAGAACATACCACGCTGGCCGGATTGCCGACCGAGGCCAGCATCCGTAATGCCGTTGAAGAGGCTATTCCGGGCTTCCTGCAAAACGTCTATGCCCATACGGCGGGCGGCGGTAAGTTCCTCGGGATATTGCAGGTGAAAAAACGCCAGCCGTCAGACGAAGGACGCCAGGGCCAGGCGGCGCTCATCGCCTTAGCCACCTATTCGGAGCTGAAAAACATTATTCTTGTCGACGAAGACGTGGATATTTTCGACAGCGACGACATCCTGTGGGCGATGACCACCCGCATGCAGGGCGATGTCAGCATCACTAACATTCCGGGGATCCGCGGCCACCAGCTGGATCCGTCCCAGTCGCCGGATTACAGCACCTCGATTCGCGGCAACGGCATTTCCTGCAAGACGATCTTCGACTGCACGGTGCCGTGGGCGCTGAAGGACCGCTTCGAGCGCGCGCCGTTTATGGAGGTGGATCCGCGTCCGTGGGCACCGGAGCTGTTTGCCGGTAAAAAATAGAGAAAATCACGCGCGTATGGCCCGCAGGTCATACGCTTATTTTCTTTTCAAGCGTGGCGATATTTTCACCCGCCACGCGTTCCACAGTGAAACGATCGACGCTCAGCAAAATGAGCATCAGCCCCCTGCCGCTCTCCAGCAGCGGCGACATTTCGCAGAAGCGGTCTCGCCTGGCGGCCTCAAGCCTCTCCTTCGGGAACGCGTCACCCGCGTCGCTAAAAACAACGCAGACGTCGTTGCCGCGGACGTCGAACTGGACGCTAAAGACGCGCGAGTTATCCTCGTGAAGCGCGTAGCGGATGATATTCGTCGCCACTTCACAGGCGGCGAGATCGAAGGCGAAACGCCACTCATCATCTACGGGAAGCGCGCTCAACCTGTCTCCCAGCCAGCCGGACAGCGGCGTCAGGGAATCGATCGCCGCCGGAAATTCAGCCTGCTCCGGCCCCTGCATCTACTGCCCCAGCTGCGCAAGCGCGCTATGTTTATCCGGATAGATGCGGAATATGCGATCCATTCGGGTCAGGGTGAACATGTTCATGATCCCTGGGTTCAGGGAGCACAGCGCCATTTCGCCTTTACCGTTCATTAGCTTGAACAACGACACCAGCATTCCCAGCCCGCTGCTGTCGATGAAATCCACTTTGCTAAAGTCGACGATTAAGGCTTTACGATCGCTGCCAATCTCCTCCGTCACGGACGCTTTAAACGTCGCGGCAACGGAGGCATCCAGCCGCCGGACCGCGGGAGTGAGAATATTGGCATGCGCTAATCGCTCGGTGTTAATAATCATTCTGTTCTCCCTGACGTTCAATCACGAGCAGTGACACGTCGTCGGTTAAGGCGATCGGTTCATCACGATTTGCGTTGCGCCAGCCGGTCAGGTGGTCGCCAAACCGCGGCAGGAGCTGGTCAACCGGGAGCCGGGCATGCTCACGAAGCCACCGTTCGAGACGCAGCGGGCCAAACTGCTCGCCGCTGACGTTCTCACACTCCGTAATACCGTCACTGAATAAGCATAAGCGATCCCCCGGATTGAGGGTAAACGCGACATCCTCCCAGCTCAGGTCTGGGATCAGCCCGACCGGCGGGCCGCCATCGCCCACGGACGTGACGGCGCTGTCTGCGTTCACAATGACGGGAGTAGGATGCCCTGCCTGGCACAGCAACCCCTGCCCAGTTTCTGGATCGATCACGCCGTAAATGAGCGTGAAATAACTGGTGATGTCGCTCTCTTCACTGCAAAAGCGGCTGTTCAACATCCTGACGACCTCCGCGGGTGACTGAATGCCGCCCTCATCGGTAAACAGAAAACGATCCACCACCCGGCCGTGTAAAAACTGGCGAGCCACCGCGAGGGACATCATCGCCGCCCCCACGCCGTGACCCGAGACATCAACGCAATAGAATCCCAGATGGGAATCCAGCGGAAAGATATTGAACACATCGCCCGAGACCCAGGCTGACGGTAAGAAAAGCCAGTCGGAGAAGTAGTCCCCATAGCGTAAGCGGCGTGAAGGCAGCACCGAATGCTGAACGCGCGCCGCCAGTTCAAGATCTTTTTCAATCTGATGCAACGCTTCACTCAGGCGCTTGTTGTGCGCCGCGAGGGTCGCTTCCAGCGTCAAAATACGCACCCCGGCGTGGAGCCGCGCCCGGAGTTCAGCCTGTTCAACGGGCTTACTCAAAAAATCATCCGCCCCAGCGTCAAAACCCTGCGTCACGTCCCCGGCATTCTCGCGGGCCGTCAACAGGATGATATACACATAGTGGCCAAACTGGCGGTTGCGGATGGTCTGACACAGCGTCAGCCCGTCCATTTCCGGCATTTCCCAGTCGCTTATCACCATGCTGACCGGCTGGCTGGACAAGATTTCCAGCGCGGCAACACCATTTTCCGCCTCGCTCACGAGATACCCCCACTGGGTGAGCATCCGGGAGAGTAGACGACGATAAATCAGCGAATCTTCAACGATTAACACGTGCAGCGCCGACATGTATCCCTCCTATAGCGGTAAGAACCAGATGAGGCTCACGGTCCCTTCCCTGAATTTTGCGTTACCGTTGCCGTGCCCCGGATAGCGCGTCCCGGCATAGTTTGCGTACTGGACGGAAAACGATCCCGGCGTATAGCCCGCGTAGCCAAAGCTGTAGCTGTAATCGCCGTTCCAGGGCTGCTGCTGGCTGCTGTCCGGGAACCAGAACGCCGTTGCGCGAACGAAGAAATGTTGTTTAAAGGTGTAGCCGCAGCCGCCGAGCATGACGTTTTTATTTTTGCGGATGTCATCGCTGCTAAGGTCGTAGTACCGCGGAACCCAGCTGTACCCAACCTGGCAAATGATAGAGTCCCCTTTATTAATCAGGAGCGTGTTTTCAACCGGTTTCGGTAGCGAAAACTTATAGGCAAGCGTAAAGGCGCCCTGTTCGAAATAGGTGTGTCTCCGGCTGCCCGACGTCCAGAAGTGGTTATCGCCGTAGTTGCCGTATACCAGGCTGAACGTATTGGCATGCCAGTCGTCATAGCCGAAGCTGTAGCGAAAATCGGCGGTATAGCGGGTGGTATCTCTGACCGGTAGCCGGGAGGTAATGTTGGCAAACCAGAAGCTGTAGGGCGAATACTGCAGACTAAGATTCAGCGTCTGGTTAATTTTTTTTTCCTGCGCGGCGCTGTCAGAGCTATTAGGCACGCTCACCATCTGCTCTTTCAGCCCTGAACTGAAGCTCAAAGCCCCTGAAAATTTCTTGTCATTTCCCGAGAACAAACGCCCCCACCGGCTGGTAAACACGCCTGCCTGAACGGGTTCTCCGTTCTTATCGCGCAGGGTTTCTTTATCACTGCTTTGCGCCGCCTCTGCGGCGGGGATCGCGGCGAGCAGCACGCCCGCCAGAAGCCATTTTTCGCGCATAACCGCCATCCTTAGTTAGGTATCCAGCGTGCGCCGACGTCGTATTTTGCCATCAGCCACAAAATACCCAGTGCCGCCGCATGCACTAACGTGTTCTCTATCCAGGCGTGACGCCATAAATCGAAGGTAACGAACTGGCTCACCAGCAGCACCACGTACACGTGCAAAATAAAGGTATAAAGCGAGTGCTGCCCTAGCGGGATCAGGAACCATCCCAGCAGGCGGTTGAGCGGCGTCCAGCAATACGTCAGCACCAGGTAGACGGTGACCATCAGGGCGATATCGTTTAACACCCGCACCGGGCCCAGCCCATTCTTCGCCGCCCAGGTGTGATAAAACGTATTGAAGCTGTCAGGCGGGATGACGTGCATGAGCAGTGCGGGCGGCATAAACGGGTTGGTATGGTTCTGTGCGACGAACCCAAGAATGAGCGCCACCATCACCAGCGCAACCACCACCACTTTTCCCGGCGGCGTACGGGCGAAAGAGATCAATTCGGCTTTATACCAGCCGCTGGCCATGCCCAGCACAAAGATGAACTGCCAGGCCAGCAGCGGAAAGGCAAATTCGAACTCCGACGGCGTCAGCCGAAGCGGCCACCGCTGCCACAGGCCGTACACCAACAGCGACAGCCCTAACAGCCACCAGACTTTTCCTTTCTGCAGCATCCCTAAAAAAAGGGGGCTAAAGAGCAGCAAAAAGATATACAGCCCCAGAATTTGCGTCTGATGGGGGCCGATCTGCAAATAGAGAATAATGTTGAACCAGGTCTCTTTAATTTGCGGCGTAACAGGATAAAGCGACCAGCTTTGACCCGAAAAGCGGTCGGTAAAATGGGTGACTTCGAAAACATTAATATGTGTAATATAGGCCAGGAGAATAAACGACACTATGATAATGATATTTACGCGATATATTTTCCACGCCCTGAGATAAAGCCCCCAGGAAACCGTGAGCAAAACCACTTTTTGCAAACGCGCGCGATTCAGCATTCCCAGCATAAACCCCGAGAGAATGACAAAGCCTTCTGCACCGGTAGTTAACCCAAAACGCTCCCAGGAGAATATATTAAATACCGACATCACCTCCGTATGCGCCACGACCATCATGACGAGGGCAATGCCGCGCATAAAGTCAATTCTCAGGTCCCGGGCACCTGCAACGGCATAACGCCATGCCGTTGATTTAGCGCTATCTTCTTGCGCGATCGACGGCGCAACATGGCTCATAGGGTGTCCTTTGCCTGAAAACGAAAATTAAGGTCTAAATAAAGTAGATAGCCTAAAGGAATAGTAACTGCAATTTATCGGCGACAGATGAAACATATTAAGCGGAGTTTAAGCTGAATTAACCTCTGCTACATATTAATAAAAACGCGGCTGGACACTTTTATTCGGCGTTCTACACTTATCTTAAATCTTGTTTAATCGCTATTTTCTTTCGCTTTTGGGCAACTTTCTGCGCAGCAGAATGGGTCTGCATTTTCACGGAATCAGGAACGCCGGAACTATGGATTTTTATTTTTCCCGTTTTGAACATCGTCGTCCTCCGGAGCCGTTAACAACACCGCGTTGGGTAATGATGACCTGGCAGGTGTTAGCGGTCGCGGCGCTTATCCTGGGTGCCAATTATATTTACTGGCGCTGGACCGCCTCCCTGAATACTGACGCATTATGGTATGCCATACCGCTGGTCCTCGCCGAAACCCTGGCGTGGATTGGCACCGTGCTGTTTACCATCAATTTGTGGAAAGAACAGGATCCTCCCCAGTGCCCGCCGCCCGGCGAAATCAACGAATGTTTGTCGCCAGAGGAGGCCGTAGAACCTCGTCCTGTAAAAGTGGATTTGTTCATTGCCACCTACTCGGAAGACACCGAGCTTGTCAGGCTGTCCATTCGCGACGCCCTGAAGATGGCGTACCCGTTCCCGATTGACTACCGCATCCACGTTCTTGATGACGGCCGACGCCCGGAGATGAAAGCCGTCTGCGAAGAGGAAGGCGTTAACTATATCAGCCGCCAGACCAACATCGGCTTTAAGGCCGGCAACCTGCGCAATGGCCTTGAGCAAACCGACGGCGATTTTATTGTTATCTGCGACGCCGATACCCGCGTCTTTCCCACCCTGCTCAGCCATACGCTGGGCTATTTTCGCGATCCGGACGTGGCCTGGGTGCAGACGCCGCAGTGGTTCTTCGATCTTCCGGAAGGAGAGAACTTGTCGCGCTGGGGCCAGCGAAAAGCCGGCAAAGTGGGTTACGGTCTGGGCTGGCTAATTCAAAAGTGTGTTGGCCCTGTGACAGTTGGCCGCGACCCGTTTTTTAACGATCCGCGCATGTTCTATGACGTGATCCTGCGGCGGCGCAACTGGGCAAACGCGGCTTTCTGCTGCGGCGCGGCCTCCATCCACCGTCGCGAGGCGGTCATGCAGGCCGCGCTGCGCAGCTACGTCTGGTCCGTCGAAGAGGAGATCCATCGCCATACGCGCGACATTCGCGATGACGAAACGCGTGAAGCGCTGCAGCAGGCAATGCGCCCGCACGTGGCGTTTGACACCGAGCTCACCCCCTACAAATTCCACGTCTCAGAAGATATTTACACCTCGGTGCTGCTGCACGGTGACGCCGCAAGACGCTGGCGTTCGGTCATGCACCCGCGCGTTGAGTCGAAGATGCTCTCTCCTCAGGATATGCTGACCTGGATGATCCAGCGCTTTAAGTACGCCGCCGGCTCGCTGGATATTTTGTTCCATGACAACATCTTCAGCCGTCGCCGCTTCAGGCTTTCCCTCCCCCAGACGCTGATGTATGCCACTACCTTCTGGTCGTACATGGCTTGCGTGTGGAACACGGTATTTTTGATCTCGCCCATTATCTATCTGTTCACCGGTATTCCGCCGGTATCCGCCTGGTCGACGCCGTTCTATCTCCACTTTCTCCCCTTTTTTATTTTCTCTGAACTGGCCTTTATGTTCGGAACATGGGGGATCTCGGCCTGGGACGGCAGGGCCTCTTACCTCTCCTTCTTTTCCATGAACCTGCGCGCGCTCAATACGGTGCTGCGGGGCGAGCAGATCAAATTTCACGTCACGCCAAAAGAGCGGCAGACGGGCCGTTTTCTCTACCTGGTGAAGCCGCAAATTGCCATCGTGGTGCTGACCCTCGCAGGGCTTATCTGGGGCGGTATCCAGGTGGCGCGTGGACAGGTGGACGACCCCTCCGGCTACGTCATCAATATTTTCTGGGGAGGTGTGAACATCGCCGCCATGCTGCCGCTGATTTTCGCGGCCATGTGGACGCCCGCCGAAGAGGATGAGGTCACCCAATGAGGATACGTGATGCCCTGCTGCCCGCGCGCAGCTACCTCACCATTTTGCTCGGGTTTCTGCTCGGCTTTGCCATTGTGGTCTGGGTGGAGAAACAGATGCCCACGCGCGTGGAAAGCAGCGGCGGCATCGCGCTCAGTAAAGACTTCCCTCCGCTGCCTGCAAAACGCCCGCTGACCTATGACGAAGCCATCTGGGCGCGGGTCGCCTGGCAATACTACGTGAATAATACCCAGCCAAACGGCCTGGCGAACGCCAGCGACGGTGAACCGTGGCTGAGCCTCTGGAGCGTCGGGAGCTACCTGTTTGCGACCGCTGCCGCAGAGCAGCTCAACATTATTTCCGCCGATGAGTTCGACGAAAGGATCGGCACGGCCCTGTTTGCGCTGGGGCAGCTGCCGCTCAACGAGCGAGGCCTCCCTGCCGCGTATTACCATGCGGACACCCTGAAGATCCTCGGCAAACCCGACGCCTCGGCAATTGGGCTGAGCCGCCTGCTGACGGCGCTTCAGACCCTCCTGTGGCGCTATCCTCAGCACGCGGCGGCTATCAACGATCTATTTAGCCTCTGGAACACCGGCGCACTGATTGAATATAACGTTCAAAGTCAGGCGGCCGTGCCGCTCCATCACTGGACGCTGACCGATGACGAACAGCGGGACAGCTTTGGCTACCGTCTCTATGCCAGCCATACGCTGCGCCTGATTGACAGCGCGGCAGGCCTCGCGGTGACCAACCCGCCTGAAGGGCAAAAGATGATCGATCTGGATGGCGTGATGGTGCCCGATGAGGGTCTACGCACGCCCTGGGGCAAGCAAACCTCCCTGATCAGTCTCCCCTATCTGTTAACCGGTCTTGAGCTGGGCTTTGACGCGCAGAGCGCTGAAATCGCGTGGCGGATTATGCAGATCCAGCAGCGGCGCCATAGCCTGCGCACCCCAAAACCGCCGGTCAGCACCGATTATGCCGAACCGGCGCCGGATTACGTCAACGATCTGCCGGACAGGCAGCCGGTTCAGGCGCGTAACCTGCGCGACGAGGTGCCGGAGAAAGTGGCGATTACCTCCACCCGCACCGCGTTTGCCTGGTATGCCCTGTTCCGCAACGGCTGGAGCGAAGCGCTGCGCCAGCAGGTTCTGGCCCTTCAGGTGCCGGGTAAAGGCTGGCAGCGCGGGTTAAATCTCAACAACAGCGTCAATGCCGTCGTGGACGCCGATACCAATGCTATTGTGCTGGAAAGTTTGTCGTATATCGCCCATGGCCAGATGCTCTGTCTGGCCTGCCTCTACACTTCCCCCTCAGCAGGAGCAACGCCATGAAGCCACGATCCCCGATCCTTTTCCACCTGCTCACGGGAATAACGATCTGCTGGCTGGCGTTATCGACCGTGCGTGCGGATACCGAGCTGCCTGCATCAGGTTACTCCCCGCGCAGCGGCGAGCTGACGGCCCGGGAGATGACCATTGCGAAAAACGCCTGGCAGTATTTCGTCACCAACTATCAGCCCACGACGGGCCTGGTGAATGCGGTCAACAAATATCCCTCCACCACCATGTGGGACAGCGCCTCCTATCTGGCCGCCCTGACGGCGGCGCGCGAGTTGGGGATCGTTGATAAAGCGGAATTTGACCGCCGGATGCTGAAATTCCTCGCCACGTTAAACACCCTGGTACTGTTTCGCAACGAGCTGCCCAACAAGGCCTATAACACCATCAGCGGTCAGAAGGTGGACTACACCAACAAGCCCGGCGAAATTGGCTTCTCGGCGCTGGATATCGGGCGAATGCTGGTCTGGCTGAAAATCATCAAAGAGCGGTACCCGGAATACGGCAACAGCATTGATAACGTGGTGCTCGGCTGGGATTTCAGCCACGCGATCGATCCCTGCGGCACGCTGTACGGCGCCTATCTGGAGAACGGCCAGCCGAAATATGTTCAGGAAGGTCGGCTGGGCTATGAAGAGTACGGCGCGGCCGGTTTCCAGCTGTGGGGGTTTAATACCTGCAAAGCCAGCCGTCCGCAGCCTTACGAGCTGGCCGAGATCTACTGCGTGCTGGTCCCGTACGATACGCGCGACCCGCGCAATACGTCGCAGCATAACTACGTGGTGACGGAATCCTATCTGCTCTACGGGCTGGAGTTCGGCTTTGATAAACCGACCGACCGGGATAACGCCCCGCGCGACTACTCCCTGACGTGGATGAAAAACTTTGCCGACCGCGTTTATCAGGCGCAGGAGAACCGCTATACCATTACCGGCGTCCTTACCGCACGCTCCGAGCACCAGCTCGATAAGGCCCCTTACTTCGTCTATGACACCGTCTTCAGCGACGGGTACAACTGGAACACCATTACCGATAAAGGCCAGTTTGTCCCTAACGCTGCCGCGATATCGCTGAAGGCGGCGCTGGGCATGTGGGTGTTGTGGAACTCCCCTTATACCGACCGCCTGCTGAATACCATTGAGAATGCCAACGAAGAGGGAAAAGGCTACTACGAAGGTCTGTATGAAAACGGTGACGGGCCGATCAAAGAGTTCACCGCGAACAATAACGGCATCATGCTGGAGGCCCTGTTGTTCAAAAAAGAGGGAAAACTGCTGGCCTTCAACACCGACAACCCGAAGAGCAAGGATTTTGCCCCGTCGCTGTGGGATCAAAAGCTGCTCGACCAGTTTGAAGAGAACAACGCGCTGCGCAGCCGTCCGTTCCTGACCAGCACACCTGCCGTAAAAAGCTGGTGCGACCGGACCGGCGTCACGCAGCGTACCAAACCCGCCTGTCAGGCCTGCCAGTGCGCGTCATGCAGCGCGGACGAGCCCGTTAAACTGCCTCCGGTGACTGCGCAATGCTTAAAACCTTAGCCAGAGGGCTAGCGGGATTACTCCTCGCAGGCGCGATCGTCTTTGCTCTGTTTGGCCATCAGGGAGCAGGCTGGCGCTGGCTCATCAATGGCGGCTGGCACTCCAGCGCGCGTATTGCCGCCCTGACGCCGGAAGAGCAACAGTGGGCGGCGATCGCCTGGCGCTATTTCGTCAATAATACCCAGCCGCAAACGGGGCTGGTCAACGGGAGCGACAAACAGCCCCGCGTCACGCTCTGGCAAATGGGCGATACGCTTATCGCCCTGCTGGCGGCAAAAGAGCTGGGGCTTATTGATGATGCCGAGTATGACGCTCGCTTAACCCGTATCATGGGCACCCTTAATCGCCTGATGCTGACCGATGCCCGGACGCCGGGCCGACTCTATTCCAGCCAGACGGCGACGCCCGTCGACTTTAGCGGCAAGCCCATCAAAAATGGATGGTCCGCGCGCGATATGGCGCGTCTGATGCTCGCCCTGCGCCTCACCGCAGAGCGGGAACCGCAGTACAGCGAATACCTCGATAAAATTATCCTGCGCTGGAATTTCTGCCCGGTCATCGACGGCGAAGGCGAACTGTGGTCATCTTCCCTGCAAAACGGTCAGCCGGTGGTGCGCGAGGAGTTGCGCCTGGGCGAGAGCGAATATGCCGCGACGGCGTTTCAGCTGTGGGGATTTTTTCCGGATAAAGCGTTTTCGCCCCCTGCGCACCACGTCATCATCGCCCAGCGGCGTCTGGCCGTCGATGCCCGGGATCCGCGCACCACGTGGCAGCCCTCCCTGATCACCACCCTTCCCTATATGCTGCCGGGTCTGGAGTTTGGCTGGGAGCCAGAAGGCGTTGCGGCCGATCTGCAAAAGCGTCTGCGCAAGCAGGCCGAAAACGTCTGGCTGAGCCAGAAGACCCGCTGGGAGACCGATAAGATTCTGACGGCCAGGGCAGATTTCTCGCTCCCGCAGGCGCCCTGGCATATCCAGGATACGGTCTGGGGAAATGGCTACGCCTGGAACTCTGTCGCCGACGATGGCCGGGACTACACCCGTTTTGCACAGGTATCGACCAAAGCAGTCTTTGCCCTGTGGGCCCTGTGGGACACCCCGTACACCGACGTGCTGATGACGGTCACAAAACACCTTAACGATCCGCAGAAAGGCTGGTACGAGGGCCGTCAGGAAGCCACGGGCGATACCAACGCTGCGTTAACCCTCTCCACCAATGCCACGGTTCTGGAAGCACTTTTCTTTAAACACAACGCCGGGCCGCTGTTTGACGTTCGTCGGTCGAAGAAAGAGAGCTATTTTTCACGCCGTCTGGCAGAGGAATACACGCCCATCGGGCACTGTCTGCCGGGCGAAAGCGCCATAAGGAGGACGCCGTGAAGTTTTATCGCGATCTGTTTGAATCCAGCCTGAACCGCGTCTTTCCGAATAATGAAAAAACCGCGTTTTTTCAGACGTTCTATGACGCCTTCGTCCACATGTCACCCGAAACTGAGGCGCATTTTTCTCGTCTGCCGGATCGGGAAGGTCAGCAGACCCTGTTTAAAAGCTTCTTCGCCATGCTTGCGGTGGACGGCGCTCTGATCGTCCCTGATTTTCTCGAACGCCTGGCGCGGGAGCAAAGTGACGACGGTCTCCACCTCCCCCCGCGATTTTTTGCCCTGTGGCGCGAAGCGATGTTGAACGCGGTGAGCGAACGCGATCCGCAGTGCGACGATGAGATCCTGACGGCCTGGGCCATGGCGATCGCGCCTGGGCTGGAATATCTGCGCCGACAGGCAGAACTGCACTACCGCGCGTAAGGAGGATCACGATGAGTTCGTTCACGTACGATCTTAACGCGCTGCCGGCCGCCGTCATGATTTATGACCGCGAGGAACGCCTGCAGGCCTGGAATCACAACGTTGTCCTGTTTTATCCGGTCATCACCCCGTGGCTGAAGGTAGGGACGACCCTTGAGGCGCTGGCGGAACGCTTTATCGATGCCGTTTACAACGTCGACCCCGGCCTGCGCCAGACGCTGCGCGAGTCGATCGCGCGTAACTGTCGGCAGGATAAACACTGCGAGGTGCGGCAGACAGGCCAGCGGCGGATCTTCGTCCAGCATCAGCGGCTTGCGGACGGCGGCATTGTCAGCCTGCACAGCGATATTACGGAGCTGGATGAAGCGCAGCGCGCGCGCCACCAGCTGCATGATGATTTTCTGCTGACGGCGGAATCCATTCATATCGGGATCTGGGACTGGCAGGTTTCCGACGACACGCTCCAGGTTAACGACACCCTGCTTGCCATGCTGGGCCAGTCGCGCACGCAGTGGCGTTATCCGGTGCGTTTTCTGCTCAATCAGGTCCACGAGGACGATCGCGCACCGCTGCGCAAGGCGCTGCAGGCTTCTAAGCAGGATCACCGCCCGGTCTTTGAATGTGAAATTCGCGTGCATCACCCTACCGAAGGGCTGCGCTGGATGCTGCTGTCCGGCCAGGTGGTCACGCTCTCCATTGAGGGAAACGCCGAGCGCGTCATTGGCACGCTGCAGGATATTACGCGGCGCAAAGAGGCTGAAATTCAGGCGTTCGCCTCGGCCCTTGAGGCACAAAAAGCCAATGAGGCGAAAAGCGCGTTCCTGGCGAATATGAGCCATGAAATTCGTACCCCGATGAACGGCATTATTGGCATGACCCAGCTGTGCCTGGATACGTCTCTCAGTGCCGATCAGCGCGATTATCTGACGCTGGTAATGAGTTCTGCCCAGTCTCTTCTGCATATCATCAACGATATTCTCGATTTTTCCCGTATCGAAGCCGGCAAAGTGGAGCTGGAGACGGACCCCGTGCCTGTTCGCCCCTTCATTCAGTCGCTTATTCGTCCGCACATGCCGGGGGCGAGCGAAAAAGGTATCGAGCTGCTGGTTGATATTGCGCCCGACGTCCCCGACGTGCTGCTGGTCGACGGCGCGCGGCTGCGCCAGATCCTGACCAATCTGCTGGGTAACGCGCTGAAGTTTACCCATCAGGGAGAAGTGATCCTGGTTGTTGAACCCGGCGATAGCGCGGATCGATGGCGTTTTGGCGTGCGCGACAGCGGCATTGGCATACCGGCAGATAAGCAAAAGGCCATTTTTGAAGCCTTCAGCCAGGCGGATAACTCAACCACCCGCCGCTACGGCGGTACGGGGCTCGGTCTAACCATTTCTGCGAGGCTGGTTGCGGCGATGGGGGGCGAATTAACGGTCTCCAGCGAGCCGGGAAAAGGCAGCGAATTTTCGTTCTCGCTGCCGCTGGCGGCACAGACCCTTGCGCCCGGAGAGCGTCCACATAGCCATCGCTTTAACGGTGAACCCGTGCTGGTAGTTGATGATAACGAGACCAACCTGCGGCTGCTGGCAGCAATGCTAAGCCAGATGGGGCTGAAGCCCACCTGCGTTAACAACGCCAGCGAGGCAATCGCCCGGGTTAAAGCTGGAACAGTATGGCCGCTGATCCTGCTGGACGCGCAGATGCCGGATATGGACGGCGTGTCTCTGGCCCTTGAGCTTTCAGTTCTGCCGCAGGTTGCTGAAAGCCATATCATCATGCTGAGCTCCATGAGCC
Source organism: Enterobacter sp. 3U4 (assembly GCF_057224565.1). NCBI lineage: Bacteria > Pseudomonadati > Pseudomonadota > Gammaproteobacteria > Enterobacterales > Enterobacteriaceae > Enterobacter > Enterobacter sp. 3U4. The sequence goes on along the minus strand of NZ_CP136665.1, from coordinate 1,554,809 downwards.
GCCATTTTGATATCAATATGCTGAAGCGGATCGGGATCAAGAACTATCTGCATAAGCCTATCGCCCAGGATGAATTACATCAGGCGATTGCCGCCGCGTTTGAACATTCGCCCGCGCCCGCGGGTGAAAGCACGCCCGCGCCTGTCGTCTCTCCAGGGGCTACGGAACTACGGATCCTGCTGGCTGAAGATAATCTGGTTAACCAGAAGGTCGCCGCGCGCCTGCTTGAGCGGCTCGGGCACACCTGTCAGATCGTCGATAATGGCGTCGCGATGCTGGAACGCTGGCGCGCGGGCGCGTGGGACGTTTTGCTGATCGATCTTCAGATGCCGGAGATGGACGGTGAGACCGCCATTCGCCTGCTTCGTGAAGAAGAACGGTCCCGGCCCGGCCCGGCGCAGCCCACCGTCGCTATGACCGCACACGCCATGCAGGGGGACAAAGAGCGCTGTCTTAACATGGGTTTCGACGGCTACATTGCCAAACCCATCAGCCAGGAGCGTCTCGCTGAAGAGATTGCTCGCGTGCTTCAGCGTCACGAAGATTCCTCCGGTCTTCCGGATGAAGCTCGCCTGCTGAAGCAGTGCGCTGACGATCCCGCCCTGGTGCAGGAGCTGCTCGCCCTGTTTGGCGAAGGGCTGGAGGAGGCCATGAAGGCCATCACCCGGGCTATCGACAGCGGCGATCGCGACGCGCTGCGCCGCGCGGCCCACAAGCTGCGGGGAGAAGCCGTCACCCTGGACTTCAGCACGCTCGCACAGCAGCTGCAGGTGCTGGAAAGCGACGCACACGCTCTGGATGGGCAACGGCTTGCGGCCCTGAATGAAAACCTTCGCCAGGAATCGCAGCGCCTCACGGCCTGGCTCGCCGCACGCGGGGTAAACGCATGATGACTCGCAGCTGCGCGCTGTTTTTTGCCCTCTTAACCACCCACGCGGTAGCGAACTCTGTGCCGGTCAGCTGGTCTCTGGCCGGAGAATGGCAGGTTCAGGATGCCAATGACAGCGCACATCCGGCCGCATCAGGCTGGCGCCCGCTTCAGGTTCCTGCAAACTGGTACAGCGCCGGGTACGATCGCCAGGGCGCGCTGTGGTATAAGCACGCGTTTTCCCTGCCCGTGCAGCCGCCTGACGTGATGAGCACCCTGGTGTTTGACGGCGTCGATTACCTTGCAGAGGTGACGCTGAACGGCCAGCCGCTGGGCAAGCACGAGGGCTATTTTCAGCGCTTTTCGCTGGATGCCAGCCCCGCGTTACAACGTCACAATAAGCTCGTGGTCAGGGTGGACAGCCCTTACGAAGATCCCACTAAGGTCTGGCCGCTGCATAAAACGCTCATGAAGGGGATCCTTAACCAGCATGACACGCGCCCCGGTGGGGCCTGGTCGCCCCAGGGACAGGACGCCAACTCTGGCGGCATCTGGGCTCCGGTCAGGCTGCATCTTAGCCGGGGCGCTACCCTTGATGAAACCATCCTGCGGCCCGACTGGACGCAGGGGCTGACTCGCCCGGCGTTAAAGGCGGAGATTCGCTATCGCGCGCTCGGTCAGGGCCCGGCGAACGTGCGGCTCACCGCCACGCCCGCCAATTTCAGCGGCAAGCGCTATCAGGCTGATTTTCCGGTCACCCTCGAAAGCGGCGCCCATTCCGTTCAGGTGACGCTGCCCATGCCGAAGGCAAAACTGTGGTGGCCCGTCGGCACGGGGAAACCGCACCTGTATACCATTCGCGTGGCATTACGCGATGAAAACGGCGTGATGGACACGGCGGTGACCCGCACCGGGCTGCGCAAGATCGTCGAGCAGCCCGACAATAAGGGCTGGCTCATTAACGACAGACGCCTTTTTATTAAGGGCAGCAATTACATCGGCTCCCCCTGGCTCAGCACCATGACGCGAGAAAAATACCGTCGCGATCTTCGTCTGGTGGAAACCATGAACGCCAACGCCATACGCGTGCACGGACACGTTGCCGGGCGCGCGCTGTATGACGTTGCCGATGAGATGGGGATGATGATCTGGCAGGACGTCCCGCTGCAGTGGGGCTACGACAGCCGCGACGCCTTTACGAAAAACGCGGTTCGCCAGACGCGGGAGATGATCGAACAGTTTGGCAATTCCCCCGCCATCATCGTCTGGGGCGGGCATAACGAACCGCCGTGGAATTCGCCGTGGATGGAAAAACGCTTCCCGGACTGGAATAAAGATCTGAATCGCGAGCTCACGCAGCGGGTAGCGGATACGCTTGCCGAAGATACCTCCCGCATCGTGCATCGCTTTTCCGCCGTTGAGGAGCATTACTGGGCGGGCTGGTACTTCGGTACCGTGCGCGATCTGCTGACGCCTGCCAAAACGGGGATCATTACCGAGTTCGGCGCGCAGGCGCTTCCCCGCCTGTCAACGCTAAAAACCATCATCCCGGCGGCGTCTCTCTGGCCAAAAACCACCGCCGCTGACGATCCCGGCTGGACCGTCTGGAAATACCATAATTTTCAGCCCTTCCAGACCTTTAAGTTTGCCGGTATTCCACGCGGGAAGAATATTCAGGAGATGATTCGCAATACCCAGGCGTATCAGGCGCGGCTGGTGGCCACGGCGGCCGAGAGCTATCGCCGACAGCGCTACCAGCCGGTGACGGCCCTGTTCCACTTCATGTTCGTGGAAACCTGGCCCTCCATCAACTGGGGCGTGGTGGACTACCTGCGTAAGCCTAAGGCCGGGTTTTACGCGCTCCAGCGCGCGTACCAGCCTGTTTTGCCGTCCATTGAACCGGTCACGGCGCAGTGGCAATCCGGGGCGGCGGCGACCGTGCGTCTGTGGGCCATCAACGACACCTGGAAACCGTGCCGCGATTGCCGTCTGACCTGGCGCATCACCCAGCGCGATAAGGTGCTGGCAAAAGGCGCGACGACGATGACGATCGCAGCAGACTCGGGAACGATGGTTAAAACGCTTACGGCCACGCCCGCGGGCCAGCATGACGTGTCGATTCGGTTTACGATTGAAAACAGTGCGGGAAAAATTGTCGGTGAAAATCAGCGCACGGAGTCCGTCATAAAGTGAGCGAGGGGAAAAGGAAAATTGCCGCTTCCCCTGCTTTCTTGTACCCTTTGAGCGTTTATCCCAATCCTCTAAAAATCGAGACATCCGGACGCCTATGACTGCACATATTTCCAAAGATCCTTTGCATGGCGTAACGCTGGAGATGATGGTCAACGCCCTGGTGGCGAAATATGGCTGGAGCGAGTTGGGCGACCGCATAAAAATTAACTGTTTCAGAAAAGACCCCAGCGTTAAATCGAGCCTGAAATTTCTGCGCCGCACCCCGTGGGCGCGCGCGGAAGTGGAAGCCCTGTATCTGGACTCTCTCAACGATGAGGGAAATACAGAGCAGGCGGCGCCCGCCTTTAATCCCTGGGCCAACAGTCGGATTATCAAGAGCTAATACGCAAATGACGCGACACGTAAAACGGATCGGCGCGCTGGCTGCCTGCGCGCTTTTACTTGTGAGCTGCTCCTCAAAACCACCGAAATCGCTGGTTACCCCTCTCCCCACCGTCAGTAAACCGACGCCGCAGGCAAACGAGCCGATGCGCGGCATCTGGCTGGCGACCGTCTCGCGTCTCGACTGGCCCCCGGTGGCCTCGGTGAATGGTCGCAGCGCGGACCAGCGCATCGCGATGCAAAAGCAGGCGCTGATCGCAAAGCTCGACAACCTTAAGCACCTCGGCATCAACACGGTCTTTTTCCAGGTGAAGCCGGACAGCACTGCCCTCTGGTCATCAAAGATTTTACCGTGGTCAGACATGCTGACGGGCAACATCGGGGAGTATCCGGGATACGACCCGCTGCAGTTTATGCTTGATGAAGCGCACAAGCGCGGCATGAAGGTTCACGCCTGGTTCAACCCCTATCGCGTGTCGACCAACACGAAGCCGTCCACCATCGCCGCGCTAAACCGGACCGCCTATCAGAGTCCGTCCAGCGTCTATGTCCAGCATCCGGAGTGGGTGCGCATCTCAGGCGACCGCTTTGTGCTCGACCCGGGCATTCCCGACGTGCGGGACTGGATAACCAAAGTAGTTACCGAAGTGGTGGCGAACTACCCGGTAGACGGCGTGCAGTTTGATGATTACTTCTATGCCGAATCGCCGGGATCCGCGCTTAATGATTCGCAGACCTGGAGGCAGTACGGCCAGGGATTTGCCTCAAAAGCCGACTGGCGAAGGCACAACACGCAGCAGCTGATCGTACAGGTCTCCCGCGCGATCAAGCAGACAAAGCCCAACGTGGAGTTTGGCGTCAGCCCGGCGGGCGTATGGCGTAACCGATCCTTTGACCCGGCTGGCTCCGACACCCGCGGCGCCGCGGCCTACGATGAATCCTTCGCCGATACGCGTCAGTGGGTGCAGCAGGGCCTGCTGGACTACATCGCTCCTCAGATTTACTGGCCTTTCTCCCGGGATGCCGCGCGCTACGACGTGCTGACCAAATGGTGGGCCGAGGTCGTGAAGCCGACCCACACTCGCCTGTATATCGGCATTGCGTTCTATAAGGTGGGCGAGCCGTCGAAAAACGAGCCGGACTGGACGGTTCAGGGCGGCGTGCCGGAGCTGAAAAAGCAGCTCGACCTCAACGATTCGCTGCCCAACGTCAACGGCACCATCCTGTTCCGGGAAGATTACCTGAACCAGCCGCAGACCCAGCAGGCGGTAAACTACCTCCGTGGACGCTGGGGTAGCTAAGTGACGACCAGGCAGAAACGCACCGTTTCTGCCTGTTTTTTACGGCTTCGGCCCGAACATCGCCTCAAGCTGCTGCGCATCCGGCATCCCCACCACCTGCTGCAGCTCGTTTTCCGCATTCAGATAGTAAATGGCCGGCGTGGCGTTAGCGCCCAGGCTGTCCATCAGCGCCTGGTGCTTCTGCAGTATCGCTACCGTTTCGCGGGACGCCTCGCCTTCAGGCTTGGGTAATTTTTTACCGCCGGAGAGCTCATATTCGCGCCAGGCCGAGACCGGATCTTTCGCATTCAGAATCGCTGAGGCGTTACGCCCGCTGTTGGGGTTGAGGAACGCCACCAGCAGCGTGTTGAGCTGAACCTTACTGGCCTTCACCCACGGCTGCGCTTCGGCCCAGAACTGCTTGCAGTACGGACAGAACGGATCGGCAAAAACAAAGACCTTACGCGGGGCGTTATCCGCTCCTTCCTTCAGGGGATGCGCCGCGCTGAGGTTCTTCCACATCTCGCGACCCATCGGGGCGTAGATCTCTTTCTGGAAATAGCCTTCGCTGAGGTTTTTTCCTTTGTCATCGTACAGATAGCCCGAAATGACATGTTTGCCGTCCGGTGTTAAAAAGAGCGTCACGCCCATATCCTGATACTGCCCCAGCCAGGCGGGCGCGCCGCCGGGTGCATCCAGCTTCTTGATGATTTTAATATTCTGCTGCTCGCTGAAGTGCTTCACCACATCCGGTATGGCTTCAGCCGCCTGTACCAGCCCTGACGTCGCCAGCGCTGAAAGTAACAGTAATTTTTTCATTTCCCTCTCCGGTTTGTCGGGGGCATTCCGCCCCCTTCAGGTTAGCGGTTTTTCAGTGCTTCAATGACCATTTCGTCGAACTGTTCGTAAGGCACCCAGCCGGGCAGCAATCCCTCGCCGATAAGCGTGGCGGGCGTGCCCTGGATCCCCATTTTTTCCGCGACGATGAGGCTGCGCCTGATCGTCAGAAAACTCTCCTCGTCCGGCGTCGGCACGCTCACGCCCGCCCGCTTTTGCGCCTCCTGAATGCTGGCGTCATCGTGGTACCCCTTTTTCGCCATCAGGGTGTGGTTCAGCTTCATAAACTGCTCAGGATGCGCACGCCAGACGGTTAACGCGTCTCGTGCGGCGGTCAGCGAACTTTCCGAGCGGAAAGGTAAAAACTTAAAGACCACCGCCACGTCAGGGTGTTTTTCGACAATTTTCTCCAGGTAGGGATCGAATTTTTTACAGTACGGGCAGTTATAGTCGGTAAACACCACCAGGGTGAGCTTTGGGTTTTTCGCGCCGATGCGCGGGGAGTTTGGATCGTTAAACAGGAAATCAGCAATCGTCTTCTGCGCGCGCTGCTCCTGTTCCGGCGTCAGCGGCTGGGCGGCAAACACCTGAAGCGGGGCCAGCAGGAGCAGAAGCGTAATAAGGAATTTTTTCATGACACTTAGCCTTTTGCGTTGTTCAGGGTGGTGACCAGGGTGCGCTTGTCCAGCAGCGGCGAGAGGATTTCGCCGTCAGGCAGACCGGGGCCATACACCGCGTTAAACGGAATGGCGTAGCGGTTTCGCTTCGCCATAAAATCCGCGATAAACGCGGACGGCTGGCTCCAGTCTCCGCACAGGGCCACAACGTCCGGCTGGCGCAGCGTGGCTATAACGTCCGGCTGGCTGAGCACCCGGTGTTCGTTGACTTTGCAGGTCACGCACCAGTCCGCCGAGATATCTACAAACACCCGTTTCCCCTGCGCCAGCGCGTTCTCGATAGCCTCTTCACTGAGCGGCTGCCACGGGACGGTCTGCGCAACGTTTTGTGCCGGAGCGTCAGGCGGCGCGTTAAGCAGACCGCGCGCCTGATACCCGCCAAACGCCGACAGCGCGATGACCACCAGCCAGAACAAGGGCGAGGATTTTTGCCCCTTCAGCGCGAACAGCACCAGCGCGGCGGCAGTCAGCGCCAGCATCACGATCTGGCTGGCCGCCTCGCCCAGATGCACGCTCAACAGCGTCGCCAGCCAGAGGCTGGAGGCCAGCATCATCAGGCCGAGGATGACCCTGAGCGTGTTCATCCAGCGGCCGGGTTTCGGCAGCAGCATGGCCGTTTTCGGCACCAGGGCAACGAACAGCCAGGGCAGGCTCATGCCCACGCCGAGCATCAGGAAGATAAGCCACAGGGCGTGCAGCGGCGCGCCAAGGGCAAAGGCGACCGCGGTACCCAGGAACGGCGCGGAGCACGGCGTCGCCAGCAGCGTGGCGAACATTCCTTCGCAGAAGCTGCCGCCGATCCCCGATCCCCCTGCCGTCGCCAGCCGTCCTGCGGCAGAAGAAGGCAGCAGCACTTCAAACGTCCCAAAAAGGTTCAGCGCAAACAGGAAGGTCACGGCGACCATCAGGCCGATAAACCACGGGTTCTGGAACTGAATGCCCCACCCCAGCGACGCTCCGGCCAGCTTCAGCGCGGTGACCATCCCGGCCAGCAGCATAAAGGAAGTCAGGATCCCGGCGCTGGTGGCCAGAAAGCGCAGCCTGATGGCGCGGCTGTCCGATCCCGCCTGCAGGATGCTGTTAAGCTTCATGCCCATCACCGGCAGCACGCACGGCATCAGGTTCAGGATCAGCCCGCCCAGCAGCGCAAAGAGCACCATTTTTCCCGTCCCGTCCGGCGCGGAGGTCTCTTCGGGCGTTGTCCCAACGGCCATGGAGGTTTGCTGCGCCCGATCGCCGTTGGTCAGCACAAACGACAGCCTTTTACCTGCCAGCGAGGCGGGCTTATCGCCCCATTCGTCGGTCACGGGAACCGTGACCCGAAGCGTAGTACCGTCATGCTTAATGACCGGATCGCCAGGCAGAATATCGCCCTCCAGCGGGTCAAAATAGATCCCCGGATTGTCCCATTTTCCGTCCGTCGTCCCCGTCACCACCAGGTTACCGTCAGATAGCCAGGCGGAAAGATCCGACGACACACCTGATGAGCCCGGCACGGCGCGCATCGCTTGTTCGAAGGCGCTGCGGAAGCCCTCATCCACCGGCTGGGTAAAATCGAGATGCAGCGGGTAGTCCGTCAGCAGGCAGACGTTGCTGCAGGTAGAGAGCGTCAGCGTCCCGTCGAGCGCGTCGCCCTTCGCGCCGTCGAGCGTAATCGGGATCGTCACCTTATCGTGATAGCCCTGCGTGGTCATGCCGGAGATATCGAAGCGCGACGGCACCGGCCAGGACCAGCTGTCCGTTACGCCTTCCGGCCAGCTGATTTTCGGCTCGACGCCGCCCTCGCCCGGCGATCGCCAGTAGGTTTTCCAGCCGGGCTTTAGCTCAACGGTGAGCAGGCCTTTTACGTGCGTTTGTTCCCTCTCCGCCTGAAAGCGGATGCGGGCGTGATCGTTTTGTGGGGAGACCAGCCAGCCGGTGTCCGCCGCATGGACAATGCCGATGCAGGACAGCCACAGGAAGACGAATCCCCTGAAGAGGTTAACCATGTTGTACTCCGTGAACAGTGAAAAATTATCGTGTGGTGACGATGTTTTTCATTCACGGAAAACGCAGTTTTTAAGGTGTATTCGGGGAGGCGGCGCCTGAACGGGCTGTTCCACGGGAGCCAATGCCCACCATTGCGTAAACAGGTGCAGCAGCGCGAAGAAGATAATAATGGCCGGCAGCGCGCCGTCGAAGAACAGCGGCTGTGCGCAAAGCAGCGAGTGCGCGCCGAGCTGACACGGCGACGGGCCGGATTGTTCAGTGGTGCTGGTTTGAGCAGGGGCATCTGCACTCAGCGAAATCTGCGGATCCAGTCCCTGTAAGAAATGGTTGAGCATCACCGCACGCTGCACGAGGCAAAGCGCCATCGCGAGACAGGTGATAATCAAAAGCCATTTTCCGAGGAGCTGACGGTTGCGCATAACATTCCAGAGTGACGAGACGCCCCGATCATAAACGATAGTGATGAATCTACAAGTGCCGGAAGTGTAAGGTTTTGTCTGTCGCCGCTATTCGCCCGTCAGCGCGTCATAGACGTCCCTCAGCCGCGTGCGGAGAAACAGCACCGCCTTGTGCTTGCGGGATAACAGCGCCTGTTCGCTGGCGCCGGTCTCCTCTGCCAGCATCTTAATGCTGTAGCCGTGGAGCTCGGTCTTTTCAAACGCCTCCCGCTGCGGCGGTGGAAGTTCAGACAGCGCCTGCCCCAGCTCTTCCCACAGCAGCGTTTTGAGGTACTCCTCCTCCGGCGTGTGCGGTACGCCGAACAGGGTTTCGGCCAGCTCGTCTTCCGGAAAACCGTCGTCGTCTTCGCCCGTAAAATAGCCGGAGAGCGACACCTCGCGCTTTTTACGCGCCCGGTCGGTCATCTCGTTACGCGCCGCGCGGAACAGCCAGGCGGCGACGTTTTCGACCGGCTGCTCCACTTTCATCAGCTGATACGTCACTTCCTGCAAAATGTCGTCGGCATCATCTCGAAAGGAGGTCCGCCCGCGAATGAAGGCTTTCAGCCGGGCGCGGCAGGCGTTGAGCGCCGACATCAGCATGGATCCGCCCGCCTCCCCGGCTTTCATCTCTCTCACTCTGCTTCCGGCGCTTTTGGCGTGGCTTCATCGCGCTTATCGTCACGATGACCGTGCCAGCCGCAGTGCCCGCGACCGTGGCGACCAAACCCTTCGCGGCGCTGCTGAATAAACGCCTCGCGCTGTTCGGGCGTCATGTTCATCCAGCGCTCGTGCATCCGGCGGTGCGCGCCAAACATTCCGGGGCGGAAACCTAAGCCGCCAAACAGAATGCGGCTCAGCACCAGAATGCCCAGCGCCTGCCAGAATCCGATGGCCTTTACGCCAAGGATCGCCGGGAGCAAGGCGTTCCACAGGGTCATCACCAGCAGGCCGAGCACGATGAAGATCACCGCGCCGATGACTAACCTCTTGCCCATACGGTGGCGACCAATTCCGCGCCCGTGACCTCTGCCGTGCAGTTCAAAATCTCTCATGGTGTTTACCTCGTTTACAGTAACTGATTATGGCTTGTGATGAGGTAGACGGATGAGGAAGGAAAATATTGCTGGGAATGTGAAATTTGTTTCTGAAAGCACTGGTGCGGTACCATAAGCACATACAGATGTTTAATGTTGGACAGACCTTGACACGATAAACGAATCAAGCTAATACATTGATTTTTATGTTTATGCTCTTGTGTTGGATTTTCCGTACCACGCAGCACCATTGATTGATGCATAGAACCCCACTAATATGGAAATCTTTAAGGAATTGCGATGTCAATACTAGATGAATTTGATAAAAATAAAAATTTATTTGAACAGTACGCTAATTCATTGAAATCTCTCCTAGCAAGTTTGATTGAAAACCAAGGTATTTCAGTTCATACCTTAGATGTTAGAGTAAAAGAAAGACGTAGTCTTGAGCAAAAGATAATAAGAAAAAACAAATATACCTTTTTATCCGAAATTACGGATATCGTTGGTATAAGAGTGATCACTCACTACTCAAATGACGTCGATAAAATCGCTGAAGTTATCGAACGAGAATTTTCAATTGATTGGGAAAACTCAATAGATAAACGAAAAACTATTGAGCACGATAGGTTTGGTTACCTTTCCCTGCATTACATTATTTCTCACAATGAGCAAAGATGCGCTCTTTCCGAATACTCAAAGCATGAGACATTAAAAGCTGAAATCCAAATAAGATCGATCCTGCAGCATGCATGGGCAGAAATTGAGCATGATATTGGTTATAAATCTAACATTGGATTGCCTCCGGAATTAAGAAGAAAATTTTCTCGTTTAGCAGGTCTTCTTGAGATTGCTGATAATGAATTTACACAGATAAAAAGTGATATTGAAAATCACAGAAAGGATGTGAATATAAACGTGATAGGTCAAGGGCCAAGCATACCGCTTGATGTATTTACCCTGAGAGAGTATTTAAACACAAACTTGACTTTTATAGGAATAGCTAAAGATTTATCAATGACTGATGGTATCAATATTGACATTAACACAGAATCCAATGAGGGTTTTGACTGGATTATCAATAGCCTAAATCTATTAAAGATTACATCAATTCAAAAATTAGACGAGTTTGTCCATGAAAATTCAAAATTGATAACGTTGAGAGTATATCAATTGTTCAATATTGAACATAACAAAGAATTTTGGATGAACTTAAAAAACCAATATCTACTTGGTTATTTATGCCAAGTTGTAATTGCCCAGTCAGATCACGAAATACAAGAGAAATACTTTAAAAGCTTCAACGTTGAACCCGACCCGGAAAATATGAGGCTCTATTTTGAAGACGTATTGAAATGTTTGGGTGACTGATTTGTGATGTATTACTGCACAAAATTTCAAATGATAAACTATAGATTTCCTTAACAAAAATAATTTTCTTTACTGAGGCTCCTTTCGGAGCCTCAGTAATTCAATCAAGCCTGCACCGGCAACCTAAAACTCGAAATACTCCGTGAAAGCTGCAGCGCCTGCTCTTCCAGTGAGGCCGCTGCCGCAGCGGACTGCTGCACCAGCGCGGCGTTCTGCTGGGTCACGCCGTCCATCTCGGTCACCGCCTGCCCGACCTGGCTAATCCCGCGGCTCTGCTCTTCAGAGGCGACGGAGATCTGCTCCATCAGCGTATTCACTTTGTTCACCGACGAAATGATCGCGTCAATCACCTCGCCCGAGCGGCTCACCAGCTCCGCACCGTTTTTCACGCTGGAGACCGACTGCGCGATCAGGCTTTCGATATCTTTCGCCGCCACGGCGCTTTTCTGCGCCAGGGTGCGCACTTCGCTGGCCACGACCGCAAAGCCGCGGCCCTGCGTACCGGCGCGCGCCGCTTCAACCGCCGCGTTCAGCGCCAGGATGTTGGTCTGGAAGGCGATGCTGTTAATCACGCTGGTAATGTCTTCAATGCGCTTCGAGTTCGCCGCGATGGTATTCATCGTGTCGATCACTTCACGGGTTACCGCTTCACCGGTGTGGGCATTTTTCACCGCGTCCTGCACCAGCTTCCCGGCCTGATACACGTTATCGGTATTGTTCGCCACCGTCGCGCTCAGCTCTTCCATGCTGGCCGCCGTCTGGGTTAACGCCGAAGCCTGCTGCTCGGTGCGTGACGCCAGGTCGATATTACCGGAGGCAATCTCCTGCGCTGCGTGCGTTACGGTATGGCTCGCATCGCGCACCTGGGCGATGGTCGCCAGCAGCGCCTGACGCATCTGCTCCATCGAGCCCATCAGATGATCGATTTCGTTGCCTGTACTCCCCTTCACCGGCACCGGAATGTCCAGCTTGCCTGCCGCAATCTGGCTGCAGTGCTCGCGCGCCAGGTTAACCGGCGCAAAGACAAAGCGCTTCATCAGCAGGCTAACGGCGACAATCACCACTACAAACAGGCTGGCGATAGCGGCAATGATCGCCAGGCCAGAGACGAAGTTACTGCTCGCATCTTCGTTCAGGCTTTTGGCGTATTTCTGGTGCACGGAAAGGACCTGGTCGAGAACGATCTCGTACTGGCGGTCGAGGCGGGAGACTTCCGGGATCAGCGCGTTGAATTTGGCAACATCGTGCGCCTCGGCGGCGTCGATCAGCGGCGCCAGCCCCTGGTTGCGGTAGTTCTGCCAGGCGTCCTGATACGCAGTGACCAGCGACGCCTCATCGCTCAGGCGCGGCGACGCCATAAAGGCAGCAAAGGCGTGGTCCGCTTTGGTCAGCGCCTCTTTCACGGCGGTAAGCTTCGCAGCGCCGTCCGCCGCGTTGCCCGCTTCCACCATCTTCACATACTCCATCACCCGAACGCGCAGCGTACGGCTGTGGTTGATGGGGTCAATAATGGACAGCACAACCTGGATCTCTTTGTTGACGTTATCCAGCGAATTATTACTTTTAATGATGAGGCCAACGCTGGTGACGGTGCTGACGACAAAGAAGAAAAGCAGCGAGAACAGGACAATCAGGGACGACTTTTTCAACGACATAAACCAATACCTCAAGGAGAATTATTCCTTATGGTTATCGGCCATTCCAAAACTTAAATTAATTAAAGTTATTGAAGTATCGAACCGGGCTATTTCGCTGACTTATAGCGTCGCTGCAGGGTGGCATTGAGCTTGCGCTGCAACGGCTGCGGCGTCTCCCCTTCGATTAATTTGCTAATCAAATCAAAGCAGTGCCACGCCAGCTGTCGGTTATCCTGGCGGATGGTATCCACCGGGATTGTCAGCGAATCGTAGAGATAGTGATCGTCAAAACTGGCTAACCTGATATTGCTTTGCAGCAGGTTATGCTGGCCCATATAGCGCAGCACCCCTTCCAGCAGCCCGCAGGCGGCGGCGAAGAGCGCCTTCGGCGGACGCCCCAGACGGGCGCAGAGTTCAGCAAACATCTCGTATCCGGAGCTCGGGTGATAGTTGCCGTGAATGATCCACTCGGGACGCAGCTCCACGCCGGCATCACGCAGCCCTTGCTTAAACCCTTCCAGACGGTCGCGCGTCGGGGATAGGCGGGGCTGGCCGCCGAGGAAGTAGAACTCATCCGGATGCTGGCGCGCAATGTCCGCCACCAGTTCCGTCGTCGGGGTAATAGAATCAGTGATGACCAGCGGCAGCGCGCTGTCGTTGATGTGGCGGTCAAACAGGACCACCGGAAGCTGCTCGCTCAGCTTATGGTAGTCCGCGTCGTTGAGCATGCTGGAGGCCACAATCAGACCGTCCACCTGACGCGCCACCATGTTGTTCACCACCACCGTTTCCTGCCCCGGGTTTTCATCGCTGCAGGAGATCAGCAGCTGAACGCCCGCCTCCCGGCACAGCGTTTCCAGCTCGTGAGAAAAGACGGCAAAACCGTAGTTGGTGATCTCCGGGACCACCAGACCAATGGTGTGGCTGCGGTTATCGCGCAGCGAGCGGGCGTGAATGCTGGGCTGATAGTGGTGCTCTTTTGCAATCGCCAGCACGCGCTCGCGCGTCTCTTCCGCCACGCGTAGCTCTTTGCTGCGACCGTTCAGAACCAAGCTGGCGGTGGCTTTTGACACACCCGCCAGCTCCGCGATGTCTTTAATGGTGACGCGTTTTGTTTTTCTCACAACGACTTAGATCCGGCTGCCAAAACCCTCATTCTATCATGCAGGCACGCAGCGACCAGTAGCGTAATGTGATATCGGACGCACCTTCGAATCGCACCTGGGCCGGATGGTCAGGAAAATAGCGGCTGCTCATCACCCCTTCGCCATGGTTAATGAAGATTTCGACGCTGGAGCGGTCGCACAGGACGCGCAAATGACGGACGTCGCCCTGCCAGTAGCGGGTCAGCGTTTCCCCGGTTTTCAGGCTCGCGCGTTCCAGACGCACGCCCTGCTCATCAACCCTGAGACGCAGCGCACCGGCAAAATCGACGCTCACGTGCGCGGCGTCCAGCTCAAACTCCAGGCGCGTCGCGTCCAGTTCGGGCGCGTCGCTGGCGCGCCCCTGCCAGTGCTGCTCATCTTCACGCAGCGCCGCGAGCTCGCGCGCCGGGGTTTGCCAGAGCCTGCCGTCGCGATAGCGTAGTTCGCGCGGGCAGGTCATCTGGTGCATCCAGCCGTGCGCCCGGGTGGGCTGAAGCATCTCTTCCCCGTCCGGTACGCCCATCCAGCCGATCAGAATGCGTCGCCCGTCTTCTGCCAGCGTGGTTTGCGGGGCGTAGAACTCAAACCCCGCGTCCAGCTCGTGCAGCTCGCCGTGATCGAATGCGGCGCTGGCGTAATCAAACGCCCCGCTCATCCAGGTGGCCGGATAGGTATTGAGATAGCGATGCGGCTCGCGCGCCAGCCCCTGCGGGCAGCAGATCAGGACGTGCGTCCCGTCGAGAGCGAACAGGTCCGGACACTCCCACATATAACCCGCGTCCGTCAGGCCGTTAACCCCGTGACCGGCGATCTCCCCGCAGGATGTCCAGGCGTGCAAATCAGCTGATTTAAACAGCAGCACCTTGCCGCGCTTCTGTAAATCCTGCGCGCCCAGCACCATGTACCACTGCCCGCCGTGCTGCCACACCTTCGGGTCGCGCACGTGTCCGGTGTAGCCTTCCGGCAGCGCCAGCACCGGCCCCAGCTTTTTAAAGGTTCCGTCCGGCTGCTCCACGGCCAGGCACTGCCAGGCGGTGCGGCTGCCGTCATCAAACTTGACGTTGCCGGTGTAGCACAGGGTCAAAACGCCCTCGTTATCCACGGCGCTGCCGGAGTAGCAGCCGTTGCGGTCATACTCTTCGTCAGGCATCAGCGCCAGCGGCTCATGCCGCCAGTGCACGAGGTCCGCAGAGCTCCAGTGCCCCCAGCACTTAAAGCGATGCTCGCAGTCCAGCGGGTTCCACTGATAGAACAGGTGATAGCGGCCGGCAAACCAGATAAAGCCGTTCGGGTCGTTCATCAGCCCCGTCACCGGCGCGGGGTGCCACTGCGGATAGTGGCTATCCGCCAGCGCCCGCGGCTGGCCTGTCATAACGGCCTGCAGGATCGCAGGCCAGCGGGAAGGTAACGTCATTATTCAGAGTCCGTTTTATATTTCAGCAGCAGTGAGACGGTAAACGCCACGCCGAAGGCAATCACCATGCCGATAATATAGTTGAGCAGCGAGCTGGCCTGCACGATGGCCATGCCCGGAATGGCGGTCAGCCCGACGGCGGTCATATACACATGCACGGAGACCACCCAGGCCCCGCCCACCGCGCCGCCAATCAGCGCGGCGATAAACGGCTTAACGAAGCGCAGGTTGATACCAAAAATGGCCGCCTCGGTGATGCCCAGCATCGCAGAAAACGCCGACGGTAAGGTAATGGCTTTGATTTTGGCATCTTTGGTTTTGAACCACACCGCCAGACAGGCGCCGCCCTGCGCCACGTTCGCCATGGCCCAGATCGGCAACAGGAAGTTAACGCCAATCGACGGGTTACCCAGCAGCCCGGCTTCAATCGCGTGGAAGCTGTGGTGAATACCGGTGATCACAATCACCGAATACAGTCCGCCGAACAGCAGCCCGGCTAGCCAGCCCGCGTGGGCAATCAGCGTGCTCAGAATAAAGGAGATACCGTCACCCAGGGCGCGCCCCGCCGGGCCGATAATCAGCAAGGCGATAAATCCGGAGATAACGACGGTGAGGAACGGCGTCAGGATCAGGTCTAACGCGTCCGGGATCGCGCGGCGCAGGTTTTTCTCCACGATGCTCATAAACCAGACGGCCAGCAGCACCGGGAATACCGTGCCCTGATAGCCAATCATCGCGATCTCAAGACCGAAGAAGTTCATGGTGTGGAAGCCCGACGCCACGCCCCAGGCGTTGGTCAGCGCCGGGTGGGTCAGAATGCCGCCCAGCGTCGCGCCGAGATACGGGTTACCCCCAAATTCGCGCGCGGCGGTAAAGCCGATCAGAATAGGCAGAATGATAAACGCCGCCGAGCTGCACATGTCCAGCATGATGTAGATGGCGTTATCCGCATTGACCCAGCCGTAGGTTTTCACCATGCCGAGCAGGCCCATCAGCAGGCCGGATGCCACAATCGCGGGAATGATCGGCACAAAGATGTTGGAGAGCAGACGGGCAATGCGCTGGAACGGGTTCAGCTTGCGCGCCGCCAGGTCCGCGGCCTCAGATTTACTGGATTCGCTAATCCCCGCCGCCTGAATAAACGCGGCGTAAACCTTGTTGACCACGCCCGTGCCAAAAATCACCTGCATCTGCCCGGCGTTACGGAAGCAGCCTTTCACGCCGTCAACCTTGCCGATAGCCTGCTGATCCGCCAGCGCGTCATCGACCAGCACCAGACGAAGACGCGTTGCGCAGTGCGCCGCGCTGGCGATATTTTCCTTGCCACCGAGCAGCGGAATAAGCTCGCGGGCGATTTGATTAAAATCCATAGATACCTCTGCCTGACTTCTTTTTTATGATGTGCGAAACGCTCCCGCCAGGCGGGAGCGTGATGGGTTAAAACCAGGTTTCCATCTGGACCCCAAAGTTCCATTCCCCGCCGGCGTTGAAGCCGCTGCTGCCAAAGGCATCATCGCTGGCGTAATGATCCAGTTTGCTGCTCCAGTCCATCCAGGTGGCAAACAGGCGCAGTTCAGGACGGCTGAAGAAATCGCCGATTTTGCTCGCTTTTAAGGTCGGCGCAAAGGTCAGCTTGTAGAAACTGCCGTTGACGGCGTTGCGGTCCTTATAGCCTTCCGGATTTAAATCCATGTACTGATAGCTTCCCTCAAACGCCAGGGCGAAATTCTGGGTGACCTCTTTGATCAGGCGGGTGTTGAGCGTCACCCACTCATAGCTATCGCCCTTGACGTAGCGATCTTTACTGCTTTGTGCCAGAACGGCGGGCGCAACGCTCCAGCCACCGCCGATCGGCGTGACACCGTAACTTGCGAAGCGCCAGGTATCCGCCTCAGACAGCAAGGCGCCGTCGGAGCCGATGCTTTTCACCTCCGCACCCAGCCCGTGACCATACAGCAGCGCCGTTTTGGCGGTCCCTTCGCGCAGGCCGTAGAAGCTGTCATTATGCAAGCCCACCAGGGCATGAACGCCGGTATTGGCGGCATCCGTTTTGATGAGATCGCCGTTAGTGTCTTTACGGTCGTCGTTATCCTTCGCCCGCAGGCCGCTCACCATCAGCTGGAACGGGCCGGCGAAGTGGTTCATGCTGAGGATATAGTTCTGAACGTTGTTGTCGGTCTGCTCCACGCTGCCGAAGTTGCGGCCATAAATGGAGAAGTTGCTGCGCAGCGAATCGTTCCATTTCACGTCATACACGCCGCCGCCGGTACCGGCCAGGAACACCACGTCTGAATCCAGCCAGTGGATGTCAAAGTTGTCGCGGTCGAAGCGTTTACCCGCCCAGAAGGTACTGCCCTTCAGCGCGCCGGTAAAATCAGGCAGATTGCCCAGCTCCGCAAAGGCCTGGCGAATATTGAGATCGCTGGTATCGGCTGACCAGTCGTTATAGGTTCTCTGCCCGTCGGCCAGCATCGCCTTGAAGCGCGTGGTCGCCCCGTTATCCAGGGTTTGCTTGTGCTCCAGGTTCAGCTCGACGTAGGTATCGGCTTCGTTACCCAGACGCCCCACCGCACCGCCGGTTTCACCGGCCGGGGTCAGATAAGGGCCGCTTTTGCTGCTGGAGGCCGCATCGTTCATCAGCAGGCCAGAGCGGGCATAGCCGTGGAATTCAAACCCGCCGGTCTGATCCGCCTTCTTCTCCAGCGCGGTGGTGCGCTGTGCCACCTCCTGGGTCGTCGTTTGCGCCTGCTGCTGCGCGGCAACCAGCTGCTGCGTTTTTTGTTCTGCATCGGTGGCGCGCTTCTCGGCCACCTGCGCACGCGTTTCCGCAGCCTGGAGTCGCTGCTCCATCGCGGCGAGACGCGCTTCGATACTGGACATATCCGTTTGGGCAAATACAGAGGTACTTCCGGCCAGCATGCCTATCATCACGGCAAGTCTGCGTTTTTTATACATTTTGTCGCATCCCTAAAAGAAGTCATTAAACGTGCTAAATTGCTAAACCGGTTTAGGTTGCTGATACTAAACCTGTGAATTTTGGATCGGCAATCTTTTTTGCTAAACCGATTTAGTAAGTGTGATCGAGGCGACAATTCAGGCCGCCGGATGGCGGCCAGGAGAGGAATTACAGGTCGTGCTGCCAGGGCAACGCGGTCATCGCCCCTTTGGCCGTGGTGGCCAGCGCGCCGCAGCGCTGGGCGAGTGCGATAACCGGTGGCAGAGCCTGACCGTCAGCAAGGCCGTAGAGCAAACCCGCCACAAAGGCGTCGCCCGCGCCGGTCGTATCAACACACTGCACAGGCGTTGCCGGATAGTGCTTAACGGAGCCCTCATGCCAGGCGATCGCCCCCTCTTTACCCTGCGTGACCAGCACCAGGCGCGCCGGGCAGCGCTGCATCAGCGCCTCCAGACCGGCGTTGACCTCCGCGCTGCCGGTGAAAAAGGCCAACTCTTCTACCGAGAGTTTCACCACGTCTGCGCTTTGCAGGGCATGTTCGAGACAGCGGCGAAGTTCGTTCTCGTCCGGCCAGAGATCCGGGCGAATATTGGGGTCGAAACTGACGTAACCGCCCGCATCCCGGATGGCGGCCATCGCCTGAAATGTTGCAGAACGGCTCGGCTCGGCGCTTAAGGCGATGGAGCAGACGTGCAGCCACTCCCCGGCGCTGAACGTCGGTAGATCGGCAGGTTCCAGAAACAGATCTGCGCTCGGGCGCACCATAAAGGTAAACGAGCGTTCACCGTGGTCGTCGAGATCGACCACCACCGTTGAGGTGCGGTGCGCCGGGTCAAGGCGCATATACTTCACGTCAACCCGCTCGTCGGCGAGCGTTTTCGCCATAAAGCGCCCGAAAGGATCGTCGCCAACCCTGCCGATAAAGGCGCTCTGGCCGCCCAGCCGGGCAATACCGACCGCAACGTTCGCCGGCGCGCCGCCGGGACACTGCAGTAATCGACCTTCTCCATCGGGCAGCAAATCCACTACCGCATCGCCAAGTACCCAGATTTTCTTCATGTCATCCTCTTAGCTAAACTATGTTAAACCGGTTTAGCTATTTAAGCACAGGCCGGACAATGGGGAAATAACGGGAGGGAAATTTGACTCACCGCACCAGGTGCGGCCAGTGGATATCGCCGACGCCATTCAGCTGCGGCCGGGCAAAGAGGAACCCCTGAAAGCGGCGGATCCCGGCAGATTCGAGCCAGCACCACTCCTCTATTTTCTCGATGCCTTCCGCCACCAGGGTGATTTCAAGATCGGAGCAGCAGCTGATGATGGAGCGCACAATCGCCTGTTTCGGGCCGCTCAGGTGGATATTGCTGACAATTTCCCGGTCGATTTTAATTTTATCCGGCTGGAACCGGGTCAGCAGCGACAGACCGGCATAGCCCGAGCCAAAATCATCGATCGCCAGGCCAATCCCCGCCCCGCGAAGCTGCTTGATGGCGCTGTTAAACTGGTTGAACCCGGAGATCATCTCGTTTTCAGTGACTTCAATGACCACCTGCTCCGGCTGCAGGCCATGTTTCTTAATCTCATCGACCAGAAATTCCACGGCGCCGGGGACATTCACCAGCGACATGGGCAGCAGGTTTACCGCGATTTTATGGCTGCCAATGCCCAGCTTTTCCGCCAGCGCAAAGGCATAGGCTTTTGTCTGGAGATCGACTTCGTAGATTCTGTCCGGGTCGACAGTGCTGAAGAAATGCTCCGGGCTGCCGCCGTCGTTGCTACGGATAAGCGCCTCAAGGGAGCTGATCTTCCCTTCCGAGGGCTCGACAATAGGCTGCAGCGCAAACTGGCAGCTTTGCCCGGCAATCAGGCCCAGATGTTCGCCAAAGGGTAGCGTTTCGGTCGAGAGCGTCCATTTATCCGAGGTATAGCGTCCCCCCGACGGGACCGGACGTTTACCGGTTATAAAGGTCTGAATAAATTTGAATACCCGATCGTCGGAGGTGAGATAGCTGTCCAGCTTGCTGTAGCGCAGCACCGACTGCAGCACCTCTTTCGGAGACTGCGTTTGCAGATCGAACAGCAGCATACCGACGTTTTCGAAGCGTCTGCGCGGACCATAGTCCCGCAGCAGTTCAACCACCTCGCTGTGCCGCTTGTCCTCGCGGATAGTATGGAACAGTTTGACCACACTCTCTTCCGACCCTTCCAGGATCTGCAGAACGTCATTCCCTTTAGCCAGGAGGACGCCGGTGATATCCAGTTTTGTGTTGCGGCCCCTGGCGCGCTCCACCAGCTCCCGCAGTTCGGTGGACGGGCGAGATAAATTCAACTGGCTTCGGTAAATCAGAGTCGTCAGCACAAAAATGGGTTCCGATGAGAAAAAAAGGTGCCTTGAAGCTATTATTTAACATACTTAATCAATGCGACCTAACATATTCACGCCACAAAGGAACGTTACTTTTCCGCGCCCCCGATCCGGCTGTTAATCCTCTCCTGCATGTAGTCGTAAAACGGGTTCGAGGTGACCCGCATCAACGCCTCTTTTCCGACGCTCAATACGGACGTTTCGCCCCAGAGCGCAATCGTCCCCAGGCTGATACCGTAGCGGT
This sequence comes from Enterobacter sp. 3U4, assembly GCF_057224565.1. Taxonomy (NCBI): domain Bacteria; kingdom Pseudomonadati; phylum Pseudomonadota; class Gammaproteobacteria; order Enterobacterales; family Enterobacteriaceae; genus Enterobacter; species Enterobacter sp. 3U4. The sequence continues at coordinate 1,533,978 of NZ_CP136665.1, read as the reverse complement.
TTTTCACGCCAGGCTCGCGGCCATAGAGATCGTCATCCGGCGGGAACGGCACCGCAACGTGCGACAGGGAATAGACGTCCTGCGGCCAGGCCTGCGCAAGCGGCACGACCGTCTCGCGGGTGCTGCCTGCCGGGGTTGTTTTCGCAACCGTCGAGAAACTGTGTTCGTCTGCATTGGTGATAACCGTGACACCGTAACGTCTCTGCGCAACCGGCAGCAGCGCCGAAATGGCCGTCCAGGACGACGGTTTGAAGAGCGGACGGAAGCTCGCCGCCTGGTTGATATCGAACATCACCAGCTCGCTGCCGTTTGCCGGAAGCTGGTCAAACAGGGCGCTGACCACCGCACGGGTGCTGACCGTGGAGTCCATTACCGACTGGAACGCAAGCACCGGCGGCAAATTCGCCAGCCTGTTTTCCCGCGCCGCGCGGCCAATCTGCTCCTGCAGGGCCTTCGTCAGCAGCCACGACTGGCGGGCGGCGTTCACCGGGAACGAATTGTATTTATACGGATTATATTCCGGGGCGATATTCAGCCATGCCGCTTTGGCAAACGGCGGCAGCAGCGCCGGTAGTCCGGCGAAGCCGGCGAACCGCGCAAAGGCCGTCACGCCGATCATCGGTGAAAGCAGGATCACCTGCTGCGGTTTACGCAGCGCGGGCGCGTCCAGCGCATCGAGGGCATATTTCATCGCCAGCGCCCCGCCGTTGGAGTAGCCCACCAGATGCAGAGGTACAGCCTCACCCGCCAGGCGCGTGGCTTCCCGTACGGCAAGACGCGTGGCCGCCAGCCACATCTCCCAGTCAACGTCCGTCAGCGCACCGGGCGCGGTGCCGTGTCCGGGAAGACGCGGGACCACGGCCACAAAGCCGTGCTGCTGATAGTTCACGGCAAGGCGCCTGACGCTGTAAGGCGAATCCGTCAGCCCGTGCAGCAGCACCACCGCGCCGCGCGGCTTTCCGGCTGGCATCAGCACAAAGGAGCGGTTGGCATCGGGGGCAAACTGACCGGGCCACACCAGGCTCTGGCGGTAGTAGCGGTTTAGCGGGGTTTGTTCCGAGCCCGCTGTTTTCGCCGTCACCGCGTTATCCAGATCGGTGAAAATCGCCTTTTCCCGTGCCTGATACCCGACAAAATCGGTTTTGTCGAGCTCGCGCACGGACATCTCATCCGCCCGCCAGGTGTGCCACAGGTGCAGTTCCGGCCCCTGCTGCGAGAGATACACCCGCACCGCCAGCAGGACGACCAGGACGATCCCCACGACCATTCCTGTTTTCTTTGCAAGCGCGATCAGGCGCGCGCTGACTCGCCAGGGCAAATTCGCCATGAGGGATCCCTTTTATGTTCTCAGTGCTTCTATCTTATCAAAAATGTGAACAGGCTGACGTATTCACCAAATTCATACCTGTCCGGTCAGCCGGTGCACCAAAAGTGAACTACGCTGCACAAATGTTGATCATTGGTTAACCAAATATTGCATGAAGTTTACTGCACAGCGGGTTTTCGCCCTCCTGTGAACATGGCACGCGTCATGCATTGTTAACCAGGTAACACAATTTCGGCCATTGACAGCCTGTTAACAGCGAGGCGGTATGACGACGAAACCTGAGATGTTGAGCCGTATCGAAGCGACCTTCAGCCAGCTGACCCCCAGCGAGAAGCGGGTCGGAAGCTGGCTGCTGGCGCACGCCGCGCAAATCCCGTTTGAAACGGCGGAGAGCGTCGGGCTGGCGAGCGGCACCAGCGGGATCACCGTCGGACGCTTTCTGCGCAAGCTGGGGTATCGCAACCTGGAAGATGCCAAAAAGAGCCTGCGGGATCCGTATCAGCCCTGGGGCATGAACGAGCGCCTCGACTCCTGGCAGCAGCAGCGCCCCCTGCCCAACCGCCTTCAGCACGCCCTTTCGCTGGAAGTGGACGCCATCACGCAGGTGTATCAGCTGGCGCAAACGGACGCCTTCCGCCAGGTGGTACACCATCTGGCCCACGCGGACGCGGTCTTTGTGCTGGGGATCCAGTCCACGCGCGGGATCGCCAACGCCTTCTTCAGCCACCTTGAATACCTCCGCCCGCGGGTGAGCTACTCCGAAGGGGCATCCGGCAGCTGGGTGGAATCCCTGAACTCGGGGTTCTCGCACCCTTATGTCGTGCTAACCGATACGCGTACCTACTCCACGATGGCCCGACAGTACTGCCGCGTCGCAAGCGAGAAAGGCATTCCGCTGGCCTTAATCACCGACATCTGGTGCCCGTGGGCGCGGGATTACCCGATTGATTTACTGCAGGTGAAAACCGATACCGGTCATTTCTGGGATTCACTTGCCCCCGTGAGCTGTCTGTTCAACCTGCTGCTGTCGGGCGTGGTGGAAGCGCTGGGTGATACGCTCCCGGCGCGCCTGGCGGTAAACCGACAATTACAGCAAGAGTTTGGTCAATTCGAACGCTAAAGGAGCGGAGCTATGCCCGTAGAGAGTGAACTGATTGATGTGGCGAAGACGTTCTCCACGCTGCATATCGATCTGAAGTACGCCACCGCCGACAATATTACCGGCCGCCCGATTTACCAGGAGGCGCAGTGCCTGCTGCATACCGACGCGGCCACCGCGCTGGCAAAAGCCATCAGCATTGCCACGCTGGCCGGACTGAAGCTGGTGGTCTACGACGCCTATCGGCCGCAGCAGGCGCAGGCCCAGCTCTGGGAGGCCTGTCCGAATCCGGAATACGTGGTCGACGTGGCGATAGGCTCCAACCACAGTCGCGGCACGGCCATCGACGTGACCCTGATGGACGAGCATAACGCCGTGCTGGATATGGGCGCCGGTTTTGACGAAATGCACGATCGCTCGCATCCGTATCACCCCTCCGTACCGCCGCACGCCCAGCGCAACCGTCTGCTGTTGAACGCCATCATGTTCGGCGGCGGTTTTGTCGGGATCGGCAGCGAATGGTGGCACTTCGAACTGCCGAACGCCGCCAGCTACCCGCTGCTTGATGACCGTTTTGCCTGTTTTCCCCTGACGCACACCCCTCTTTAAACCTGGAGCACTGCCATGAAAACATCGCTTCTCTCGACCGTCATTGCCGCCGCGCTGGCCCTGAGCGCACCGCTGGCGCTGGCTGCCGTCCCGAAAGACATGCTGGTCATTGGTAAAGCCGCCGACCCGCAAACGCTCGATCCGGCCATCACCATTGATAACAACGACTGGACCGTCACCTATCCGTCCTACCAGCGTCTGGTCAAGTACAAGCCAGGCTCTACCGAGGTAGAAGGCGACCTGTCGACGGGCTGGAAAGCCTCCGACGACCAGAAAGAGTGGACCTTTACCCTGGCAGATAACGCCAAATTCTCCGACGGTACGCCGGTCACCGCCGAAGCGGTCAAACTCTCCTTTGAGCGCCTGCTGAAGCTCAGCCAGGGGCCGTCAGAAGCCTTCCCCAAAGATCTCAAAATTGATGCCGTGGATGACCATACGGTGAAGTTCACCCTCAGCCAGCCGTTCGCGCCTTTCCTCTACACTCTGGCGAACGACGGCGCCTCCATCGTTAACCCGACGGTGCTGAAGGCCAATGCCGCGGACGACGCGCGCGGCTATCTGGCGCAAAACACCGCCGGCTCCGGGCCGTTTATGCTGAAGAGCTGGCAGAAAGGCCAGCAGCTGGTGCTGGTGCCAAACCCGCACTGGTCGGGCGACAAGCCGCACTTCAAGCGCGTCTCGGTGAAAATTATCGGTGAGAGCGCGTCGCGTCGTCTGCAGCTTTCCCGCGGTGACCTGGACATTGCCGACTCCCTGCCGGTCGATCAGCTGGCGGCCCTGAAGCAGGAAGGGAAAGTCGCCGTTGCCGAATACCCGTCCCTGCGCGTGACCTATCTCTACCTCAACAACAGCAAAGCGCCGCTCAATCAGGTCGATTTACGCCGCGCGGTCTCCTGGGCGACGGACTATCAGGGGATGGTGAAAGGCATTCTGAGCGGCAACGGCAAGCAGATGCGCGGCCCGATCCCGGAAGGCATGTGGGGCTTTGACGCCTCGGCAATGCAGTACAGCCTCGACGAGGCCAAAGCCAAAGCGGCGCTGGAAAATGTCAAAGACAAGCCCGCCAGCCTGACCTTCCTCTACTCGGACAACGATCCGAACTGGGAGCCTATCGCGCTCTCAACGCAGGCCAGCCTTGGCAAGATCGGCATTAACGTCAAGCTGGAAAAACTGGCCAACGCCACCATGCGCGACCGCGTCGGCAAAGGCGATTACGACATTGCCATCGGCAACTGGAGCCCGGACTTTGCCGACCCGTACATGTTCATGAACTACTGGTTCGAATCGGACAAAAAAGGGCTGCCGGGCAACCGATCGTTCTATGAGAACAAAGAGGTCGATTCCCTGCTGCAGGCCGCGCTGAAAACCACCGACCAGGCGGAACGTACCAAAGATTACCAGCAGGCGCAAAAGGTGGTTATCGACGAGGCGGCCTACGTTTATCTGTTCCAGAAGAACTACCAGCTGGCGATGAACAAAGAGGTCAAAGGCTTCACCTTTAATCCAATGCTCGAGCAGGTGTTCAACATCGCCACCATGAGTAAATAACGGTTCTCGCCGGGGGAAAGGGTATGACGTTCTGGAGCATCGTGCGCCAGCGCTGCTGGGGGTTACTCCTGGTGGTGGCCGGTGTCTGTATTATCACTTTTATTATTTCGCACCTGATCCCCGGCGATCCGGCCCGTCTGCTGGCCGGGGACCGGGCCAGCGACGACATCGTGCAGAACATTCGCCAGCAGCTGGGGCTGGATCAGCCGCTGTACGTTCAGTTTGGCCGTTACGTGGATGCCCTGGCCCACGGTGATTTAGGCACCTCCATCCGGACCGGCCGTCCGGTCGCCGAAGACCTGAAGGCTTTTTTCCCCGCCACGCTGGAGCTGGCCTTTTGTTCCCTCCTGCTGGCGCTGGTCATCGGCGTGCCGCTGGGGATTTTGTCGGCGGTGTACCGCAACCGCTGGCTGGATCACCTGGTGCGTTTAATGGCGATGACCGGAATCTCCACCCCGGCCTTCTGGCTCGGTCTGGGCGTCATTGTGCTGTTCTACGGGCACCTGCAGATCCTGCCGGGCGGCGGCAGGCTGGACGACTGGCTCGACCCGCCGACGCACGTCACCGGCTTTTATCTGCTGGATGCCCTGCTGGAAGGCAACGGTGAGGTCTTTTTCAATGCGCTGCAGCACCTGATTTTGCCCTCGCTGACGCTGGCGTTTGTTCACCTGGGGATTGTGGCGCGCCAGGTCCGTTCAGCAATGCTGGAGCAGCTTAGCGAAGACTACATTCGCACGGCCCGCGCCAGCGGCCTGCCCGGCTGGTATATCGTCCTGCGCTACGCCCTGCCGAATGCGATGATCCCGTCGATTACCGTGCTCGGGCTGGCGCTGGGGGATCTGCTGTACGGCGCCGTGCTGACCGAAACCGTCTTTGCCTGGCCAGGCATGGGCGCCTGGGTGGTGACGTCCATTCAGGCGCTCGATTTCCCTGCCGTGATGGGCTTTGCCGTCGTTGTTTCGCTGGCCTACGTGCTGGTTAATCTGGTGGTCGATCTGCTTTACCTGTGGATTGACCCGCGAATCGGGCGCGGAGGTGCCGAATGATGTTAACGCAGGAAACGCCCGTCCCGGTTAAACCCGTCAGACAACGCATCAACTGGGCAAAGCTGTTCTGGATGCTGCGTCAAAGCCCGCTCACGATCGTCGGCGGCGTCATTATGCTCGTGATGCTTTTCATTATGGTGGCCGCACCGTGGATCGTGCCGCACGACCCGAACGCGCTGGATCTGACCGCGCGCCTGCAGGCGCCTTCCGGGCAGCACTGGTTTGGTACCGACGAGGTGGGCCGCGATCTTTTCAGCCGCGTGCTGGCGGGCAGCCAGCAGTCCATTACCGCCGGACTGGCGGTGGTGGTGATTGCGGGCGGCATCGGCTCGCTGCTGGGCTGTCTGTCCGGCGTGCTGGGCGGGCGCGGCGACGCCATTATCATGCGGGTGATGGACATTATGCTCTCCATTCCTTCCCTGGTGCTGACCATGGCGCTGGCCGCCGCGCTCGGGCCGAGCCTGTTTAACGCCATGCTGGCGATTGCGATTGTCCGCATTCCCTTCTACGTCCGCCTGGCGCGCGGGCAAACCCTGGTGGTGCGCCAGTTTACCTACGTGCAGGCCGCCCGGACGTTTGGCGCCTCCCGCTGGCATTTGATCCGCTGGCATATCCTGCGCAACGCTCTGCCACCGCTGATCGTGCAGGCGTCGCTGGACATCGGCAGCGCCATTCTGATGGCCGCCACGCTGGGGTTTATTGGCCTGGGGGCGCAGCAGCCGACCGCCGAATGGGGCGCAATGGTGGCGGTCGGACGTAACTACGTTCTGGACCAGTGGTGGTACTGCGCGTTTCCCGGTGCGGCGATTTTAATAACCGCCGTGGGCTTTAACCTGTTTGGGGACGGTATCCGCGATCTGCTGGACCCGAAATCGGGAGGTAAACAGTGATGACCGACTCGGTACTCAAGATTGAAGACCTACATCTGAGCTTCCCGATTTTTCGCGGCGAGGTCCACGCGCTGAACCACGTCTCGCTGGAGATCGGCAGGGGTGAAATTGTCGGCGTGGTGGGCGAATCTGGTTCAGGTAAATCGGTGACCGCCATGCTCGCCATGCGTCTGCTGCCGGAAGGCAGCTACCGCATTCATCACGGTCAGGTGAAATTACTCGGCGAGAACGTCCTGACGGCGTCCGAGAAACAGCTTCGCCAGTGGCGCGGCGCAAAGGTCGCGATGATTTTTCAGGAGCCCATGACCGCCCTCAACCCGACGCGGCGGATTGGCAAACAGATGGTGGAGGTGATCCGCCAGCATCAGCCTCTTTCCCGGCGAGAGGCACAGCAGAAGGCGATTACCCTGCTGGAAGAGATGCAAATCCCGGATGCGAAAGAGGTCATGGCGCGCTATCCGTTTGAACTGTCCGGCGGCATGCGCCAGCGGGTGATGATCGCCCTTGCCTTCTCCTGCGAGCCGGAGCTGATTATCGCCGACGAACCGACCACCGCGCTGGACGTTACCGTCCAGCTGCAGGTGCTGCGCCTGCTGAAGCACAAGGCGCGGGCCAGCGGCACCTCGGTGCTGTTTATCAGCCACGATATGGCCGTGGTGTCCCAGCTCTGCGACAGAATGTACGTGATGTATGCGGGCAGCGTGATCGAGAGCGGTGCCACGCAAACGCTGATCCACCAGCCTGTGCATCCCTATTCCATTGGCCTGCTGCAGTGTGCGCCGGAAAACGGCCAGCCGCGCGCCCCGCTTCCCGCCATCCCCGGCACGGTGCCCAACCTCAGCCAGCTACCGCAGGGGTGCGCGTTCCGCGAGCGCTGCTTTGCCGCCGGGGTGAAATGCAGCGAAACGCCGCGCCTGCAGCCCCATGGCGCAGAAGGCCAACAGGCTGCCTGCTGGTATCCACAACGGGAGAAAGCCCATGTCTGATGTACTGCTGGAACTGGATAGCGTTCACGTCAATTTTGCGGCACGTAAAAACTGGCTGGGCCGCGTGACGGAAAAAGTCCATGCGCTCAACGGGCTCGACCTTGAGATCCGTCGGGGAGAAACGCTGGGCATTGTCGGGGAATCCGGCTGCGGGAAAAGCACGCTGGCCCAGCTGCTGATGGGCATGCTTAAGCCCAGCACCGGCGCCTGCCAGCGGACGCACCGCGCGGGCGGCATGCAGATGGTGTTTCAGGATCCGCTCTCTTCGCTCGACCCGCGCCTGCCGGTCTGGCGCATCATCACCGAGCCGGTGTGGGTACAAAAGCGCAGCAGCGAGCGCGAACGCCGTCAGCTGGCGGAGGATCTGGCGCTGCAGGTGGGCATTCGCCCGGAATATCTCGACAGGCATCCGCACGCCTTCTCCGGCGGGCAGCGCCAGCGCATCGCCATCGCCCGGGCGCTCTCGTCCGATCCGGATATCATCGTGCTCGATGAACCCACCAGCGCGCTGGATATCTCCGTGCAGGCGCAGATCCTCAACCTGCTGGTGACCCTGCAACGGCAGCGTAATCTGACCTACGTATTAATCTCGCATAACGTCTCGGTGGTCAGACACATGAGCGACCGCGTGGCGGTGATGTACCTTGGGCAGATTGTAGAGCTGGGGAGCGCCGCGCAGGTGCTTGGGGAGCCTCGCCATCCTTACACCCGCCTGCTGCTCGATTCGGTTCCCCGCACCGGTGAACCGCTGGATGAAGCGCTGGCCTTACGCAAAACGGAGCTTCCCGGCAACCGCCGCCTGCCCGAAGGCTGTTTTTTCCGTGACCGATGCCCGTTGGCCGCGCAGGGGTGCGAACGTCCTCAGCCGTTACAGCCCTCTCGCGAGGGCCGTGACGTCCGCTGCTGGCGCAGTCTGGGTTAAATTTGCGCCATCCCGCCGTCCACGAACAGCTCGGTGGCGTTAATAAAGCTGGCCGCGTCGGAGGCCAGAAACGCCACCGCTTTACCCACCTCACCCGGCGCGCCTAAACGGCCGAGCGGCACCTGAGCGGCCAGCGCGTCGTACAGCCCCTGACGATGTTCTTCCGGCACCAGATCGCCGAGGCCAGGGGTTTTGATCGGGCCCGGGCTTACCACGTTGACGCGGATCCCACGGCCCTGCAAATCCAGCGCCCAGGAGCGGGCAAAGTTGCGCACGGCGGCTTTGCTGGCGCTGTAGACGCTAAAGTTTGCCGTACCCTTAATGGACACCGTCGAGCCGGTCAGAATAATCGACGATCCGGCGGACAGCAGCGGTAGCGCCTTCTGTACCGTGAACAGCACCCCGCGAACGTTGGTGCCGAAAATCCGGTCAAACTGCTCTTCGGTGATCGCGCCCAGCGGCAGCATATCGCCGCCACCCGCATTGGCGAACAGAATATCGAGGCGGCCTTCTTCTTTGGCTATCCGGGCATAGACCGCATCCAGATCGGAAAGCTTTGAGACATCCGCGCGAATGCCTACCGCGTTTGAAGCAATTTCAGCCACCGCCGCGTCCAGCTCGGCCTGACGACGTCCGGTGATGTAAACCTTAGCGCCCTGGGCCGCCAGCTCCTGCGCCGTGGCAAGACCAATACCGGTGCTGCCGCCGGTGACCAGTGCGATTTTTCCTGAGAGAGTCGTGTTCATGTCATTTACCTTTTGTTGGGTTTGCGTTGGACAAACTTTAGCCCTTGCGGGATTAGTGAAAAACCGGCAAAAATGAAAATGACTATTCACACACGGAAATAATCAGGGGAGCCTAATGGACCAGCTAATGGCGATGCGCGCTTTTACCCGGGTGGTGGAAACCGGCAGCTTTACCCGGGCGGCGGACTCGCTGAACATGCCCATCGCCACCCTGAGCAAGCTGGTGAAATCGCTTGAGGCGCATCTGGATATACGTCTCCTGCACCGGACGACGCGCCGGGTGGTCGCGACGCCTGAAGGGGCGGATTACTATGAAAAAGCGCTTAGGGTTTTGATAGATATCGAAGATATCGACACCGCGTTTCGCGTTTCCCGCGCGACGCCAAAGGGGCATTTGCGGATTGACGTGGGGGGCTCCACCGCCCGGGACGTGCTCATCCCCCTGCTGCCGGATTTTATGCAGCGTTATCCGGAAATCCGCATCGACCTTGGGGTAGCCGATCGTCCGGTGGATCTCATCAGCGGTAACGTAGACTGCGTGATTCGCGGCGGCCCGCTGAACGACTCGACCCTCATCGCCCGCCATATTGGCAACGCCGAGATGGTCACCTGCGCGACGCCGGGTTACCTGAAAAACCATGGCGTTCCGGCCTATCCCCAGGAGCTGTGCAACGGCCACAAGCTCATTAGCTACCTCTCACCCGTCACCGGGCGGGCGTTTCCGTTTCGCTTCAGACAGAACGGCGAGGCGCTGGAAATCAACATTCCGCATTATCTCGGGGTAAACGAAAGTAATGCCCATCTGGCGGCTGCCGCGGCGGGATTGGGGATCGTTCAGACGTTTGAGTATTCGGCAAACGCGTATTTACGGGCGGGGATGCTGACGGCGATCCTGGGCGAGTGGCGGCCTGCCGCCTATCCGTTTCATGTGGTTTACCCGCAGAACCGGCATTTGACGCACAGACTGAAGGTATTTATCGCCTGGCTGGCGGAAGTGTTTCCCGCCGCGCTGAAGGGATAGCCGGGCGCAAACCCGGCTGTGGCTTAGTTAAGCTTATAGTCCAGCGTAATCTCAGCCTTCAGGAGCTGCGATACCGGACAGCCCGCTTTGGCTTTCTGAATAATACCGTCGAACTGCTGAGGAGCGATGCCGGGAACGGTAACCTTGCTTTTCAGGGCAACCTTCGTGATGGCAAAGCCGCCGTCGGTTTTATCCAGCGAAACGTCCGCGGTGGTATCAATGGAATCGGCGGTATAGCCCGCTTCCCCAAGCATCAGCGACAGCGCCATCGAAAAACAGGCCGCATGTGCCGCGCCGATCAGCTCTTCCGGGTTGGTTCCCTTTTCGCCCTCAAAGCGGGTGTTAAAGCCATAAGGCTGCTGATTGAGAACGCCGCTCTCGGTGGAAACCGTCCCTTTACCGCGCTTAATGTCGCCAGACCAGTGTGCCGAACCGTGCTTATGAATAGTCATTCTTGCTCTCCTTTTGGCTTACAAAGGGTTAAGTATAGAAGGCTGTCCGGATTCTGCGGGGAAGACAGACGAGTCTTAGTCACCGAGTAAATGGTGCGCCAGCGCGTCGAGGAACACGCGCAGCGCGGCAGGCTGGTATTCCCGGGACTGATAAATACCATGGATGGCCAGCGGTTTCGGCTCCAGCGCCTCCAGTACCGGCACCAGCAATCCCTGCTCCAGCGCGGCACGCGCTTCGCGCTCCGGCAGCATGGCGATACCGCAGTGCTTAACCGCCGCGTCCATCAGCAGCGAAGAGATGCTGGCGCTCAGGTTGCCGCTGACGGCCACGCTCAGGCTTTCGCCTTCCGGCGTCAGGAAGTGCCAGGACTGCCCGGCAAAAAAGCTGTAGTGCAGGCAGTTGTGCTGGGCTAATTCTTCGGGACTGACGGGCGTGCCGTGCTGCGCCAGATAGTCCGGCGAGGCGCAAAGCACCGAGCGACACTCCCCCAGCCGGCGGGCGATCATGCCGGGTTCGGGGTTGTCGGTAATGCGCACGGCGACGTCAATGCGCTCTCCCACCAGGCTCACCGGGTGGTTGTTCACATCGAGCTCAATGCGCAGCTGCGGGTAACGCGAGAGCAGACCGGGCAGCACCGGCGCTATCAGGTGCATGGCGGTAAAATGCGCGCACGCCACCCGCAGGGTGCCGGACGGCAGATCTTTCTCCGACTGGCCTTCGATTTCCTGCGATATCTGCGTGAGCGTCCGCGTTTTTTGCAGCACCTTTTCCCCTGCCGCGGTCAGCGTCAGCTTGCGCGTGGAACGGTTTACCAGACGTGTACCGGCCCACTTCTCCATTTGTTCAAGGTAGCGGCTCACCATCGGTCTGGAAATGCCCAGCGCGCGGGCCGCCGCGCTCAAGCTTCCCAGCTCGCATATCCGGTTGTAAACCTGAGCGGCGATAACGCGATCCATATAAGCTCCATTTGCTCGATTTATGAAACTAAGCATGTCCTGTTTCAGGAATTCTGGCAAATGCGAATATCCGTACAATAGAGATATTCCTGAACAACAGAGACAACAGCATGAAACTCACTCACCTTGCCCTGCTTTCCACGCTTTTCACTCCGGCTGTTTTTGCCGCGCCGCTGAGCATTGATACCTATAACCCGCAGGAGAAAGGCATTTTCGCTGTCTCCTCCACGCTGGTTTCCGGCCCGAAAGAAGCGGTGCTGTTTGACGCGCAGTTCAGCGTGAAGGATGGCGAAGCGCTGGTAGAGAAAATTCGTCAAAGCGGTAAGACCCTGAACAAGATTGTGATCACCTCCGGCGATCCGGATTTCTATTTTGGCCTTCAGCCGCTGGTCAAAGCCTTCCCGAACGCCAAAGTGGTGGCCACGCAGCACGTGGTTGACCACATCAAGGCCACCAAAGACGCCAAGCTCGCCTTCTGGGGTCCGCAGATGAAAGACGGCGCGCCAACCGAGCTGGTCGTCCCGCAGGTGCTCGCCTCCACCACGTTTATGGTGGACGGAGAAAAGATCGATATCGAACAGCCTGACAGCTACGCGGCCTACGTGTGGATCCCGTCAGCGAAAACTATCCTCGGCGGCACCGGTGTAGCCTGGGGGATCCACGTCTGGACGGCTGACACCCAGACGGCAGCAAGCCGTAAGCAGTGGCAGGAAACGCTGGTGAATATGGCGGCGCACAAACCCGAGCGCGTGATCCCGGGTCACTATCTGGGTACCCCGCCAGCCGGGACGGGCGCGATTGATTTTACCCGTGACTATCTGCAGCGCTTTGAAAAGGCCTTATCCGATCATAAAGATTCCGCAGGTGTCATCAGTACCCTGAAAAAACAGTATCCGAACCTGGCCGAAGAGAGCTCGCTGGAATTAAGCGCTAAGGTGAATACCGGCGAAATGAAGTGGTAATTTAAAATCTGCTCCTGCTATATTTTCGTGATAGCAGGAGCACCGTCTTAATATCCTCTCAACTCCACTTCAATTTACCCCCACATTTCAAAAGCACACAAAAGCATACACTTATGTCATTTTTATTTCTAAGATGAATCTGAGCCACAACCGGGAAAATATTTGCCATTCTGTTTATGAATTAAATTTTTTGCGAGCCGTACCATTAAACAGACAACGACACGGAGGCAGCATGTTTACTTATTACCCGGCTAATACCGCAGCAGCACAACCTGAACTCGTTAACGCGATTGCACAGGGTCTTCACGCCGAGCACGGTGCTGTGACTGAAGATGACATTTTGATGGAACTGACCAGGTGGGTGGAATCCACAGATAATGACATCCTCAGTGACATTTACCAGCAGACCATTAACTACGTTGTCAGCGGGCAAAACGCACCCTTGTAAAAACCTGCTAAGCTGAATCTGCAACCTAAGGGGTTACATTTCGTTTGCATAAGCAAACTGGTCCTTAAAACTATCAACAGGATTGAGGAGTTAATATGAAATCGAACCGTCAGGCACGCCATATTCTGGGACTGAACTACAAGCTTTCTAATCAGCGCAAAGTGGTGATTGAAGGCGACCATGAAACGCAAGTCACTCACGCCACCGGCAGAAAACGCCACGCCGGCAAGTAAGTTCCAGCTGAGATCCAGAACACCATCGGTAATCCCGATGGTGTTTTTGTTTATGTGTTGCGGTAATTAATATTTAGCTCCTTTATAATACCGCCGGACCGCACCCCATCGCACAGGCCAGAAAGATGACAAACAGCAGTGTCAGGGACGGATCTTCATAAAAAGAGTGAGTGACATGGACAACAAACTGAAAAAACATCGTTCCTTATACATCCCATACGCCGGACCGGTTTTACTCGAATTCCCCCTGCTCAACAAAGGCAGCGCCTTCAGCATGGAAGAGCGCAGCAGCTTTAACCTGCTGGGTTTACTGCCCGAAGTGGTTGAAACCATTGAAGAACAGGCAGAGCGCGCGTGGATCCAGTATCAGGGTTTCAAAACTGAAATCGACAAACACATCTACCTGCGCAACATCCAGGACACCAACGAAACCCTCTTCTATCGCCTGGTGCAGAACCATCTCGAAGAGATGATGCCGGTGATCTACACCCCGACGGTGGGTGCGGCGTGCGAGCGTTTCTCAGAGATCTACCGTCGTTCACGCGGGGTATTCATCTCTTATCAGAACCGTCACAACATGGACGACATTCTGCAGAACGTGCCGAACCACAATATCAAAGTGATTGTGGTGACCGACGGCGAACGTATTCTCGGCCTCGGCGACCAGGGCATTGGCGGGATGGGGATCCCAATTGGTAAGCTCTCTCTCTACACCGCCTGCGGCGGCATCAGCCCGGCGTATACCCTACCGGTGGTGCTGGACGTCGGCACCAACAACCAGCAGTTGCTAAACGACCCGCTCTATATGGGCTGGCGCCATCCGCGTATTACCGACGACGAGTACTATCAGTTTGTCGACGACTTCATCCAGGCTGTGAAGCACCGCTGGCCGGACGTTCTGCTGCAGTTTGAAGACTTCGCGCAGAAAAACGCGATGCCGCTGCTGAACCGCTATCGCGATGAGATCTGCTCCTTTAACGACGACATCCAGGGCACCGCAGCCGTGACCGTGGGTACGCTTATCGCCGCCAGCCGCGCAGCCGGCAGCCAGCTGAGCTACCAGAAAATCGTCTTCCTGGGCGCAGGCTCTGCGGGCTGCGGTATCGCCGAGCAGATTATCGCCCAGACGCAGCGCGAAGGCTTAAGCGAAGAGCTGGCCCGCTCCCGCGTCTTTATGGTCGACCGTTTCGGCCTGCTGACCGACGCTATGCCAAACCTGCTGCCGTTCCAGAACAAGCTGGTGCAGAAGCGTGAGAACCTGAAAAACTGGGATACCGACAACGAAGTCCTTTCCCTGCTGGACGTGGTGCGCAACGTGAAGCCGGACATTCTTATCGGCGTTTCCGGGCAAACCGGTCTCTTTACCGAAGAGATTATTCGCGAGATGCACAAGCACTGCGAGCGCCCTATCGTGATGCCGCTTTCCAACCCGACCTCCCGCGTGGAAGCGACGCCGCAGGACATCATCGCCTGGACCGAAGGTAACGCGCTGGTCGCGACCGGCAGCCCGTTCGACCCGGTGGTGTGGAAGGATAAAACCTATCCGATTGCCCAGTGCAACAACTCTTACATCTTCCCCGGCATTGGTCTGGGCGTGATCGCCTCCGGCGCGTCCCGCATTACCGATGAGATGCTGATGTCGGCGAGCGAAACCCTTGCGGGCTACTCGCCGCTGGTCAACCACGGTGAAGGGCTGGTGCTGCCGGAGCTGAAAGACATTCACAAGGTGTCGCGCGCTATCGCGTTTGCGGTAGGTAAAATGGCGCAGCAGCAGGGCGTGGCGGTGAAAACCTCTGCCGACGCGCTGCAGCAGGCCATCGACGACAACTTCTGGAAGCCTGAATACCGCAGCTATCGCCGTACGTCGATTTAATCCGCTCCGCCCGGTGGCGCTTCGCTTACCGGGCCTACGGGCTGGGTATTTCCCCTCTCCCTGTGGGAGAGGGTTAGGGTGAGGGCAACAAACCGCACCATCGAATACCCACTAGCCAAACTCCTTTTCCCCCGCTACACTCCTTTCATCCATTAACCCACTGAATATATAAGGAGGCCAATTATGCTGTATCGTGAAATTTTCAATGTTTCACATACATTTGGTGATCGCACCAGCTCAAGCGTTATCGGTATCGTGCTGCGATAACTTCTGCTTGAGCGAAGACACCAACCCCTGAAATCCCTTCTCTCGGGCTTACTGAGTTATCGTCAGCGATGTTTGACGAGGCATAAACATGCCTGTAACTCTTGGGTAAGCAACAATGAGCACTTTACTTACTGCACAATCTTTACGCGTTGATACGGCGTTTGGCACGCTCTTCGACTCACTCTCCTTTACGCTAAAAAAAGGCGACCGCATTGGTCTGCTTGGCGACAACGGCTGCGGCAAAAGTACGCTGCTGAAGGTGCTGGACGGCACTGACTCCCCCGCCGCCGGAACGGTAGCGCTGGCCGGGCACTGCCTGATGGCGCGCGTGGAGCAACATCTTCCGGACGCTATTTTTCCGCTGACGATGCTGGATGCCGTACTCGCGCAGCTGCCTTTAGCTGAGCGCGATAGCCTGCGCTGGAAAGCCGAAACGCTGCTGGCAAGCATGGGCTTCACGCCGCAGGATATGGCACTGCAATCCGCCACGCTGAGCGGCGGGCAGCACACCCGCCTGCTGCTGGCGCGGGCGCTGATTCACGAGCCGGACCTGCTCCTGCTGGATGAACCCAGCAACCACCTGGACCTCCCAACCATGCTCTGGCTGGAACACTTTCTACAGAACTGGTCGGGCAGCTTCGTGCTGGTCTCGCATGACCGACAGCTGCTGGATGCCGTCACCAACGGCAGCTGGATCCTGCGCGATAAAACGCTGCACTACTTCGCCCTTCCCTGCACGGCCGCCCGCAAGGCGCTTGAAGCAAAGGATGAAAGCGATGCCCAGCGCCACAAGGCGGAGCAAAAGGAGATCGAACGCGTGACCGCGAGCGCGAAGCGGCTGGCGACCTGGGGCAAGGTTTACGACAACGAAGACCTTGCCCGTAAAGCCAAACAGATGGAAAAACAGGTCGAACGGCTGAAGGAGAGCCAGACGGCGCTCACGGCAGGCAGCCAGTGGACGTTAACCCTGCGCGGCGACGCGCTGCGGGCAGACCGTCTGCTGGAGATGGAAAACCTCAGCGTCCCGCCTGCGCCCGGGCTACCGCCGCTGTTTAACATCGAAATGGCGCGGCTGAAAAGCGGCGATCGTGTGGCGATTGTCGGTCGTAACGGCTGCGGTAAATCGTCGCTGATGAAGCTTATCTGGCGACAGTTTACCGATGAACTGACCCACGACGGGCTGAAGCTGCACCCGCGCGTGTCGCCAGGTTATTACGACCAGACGCTGAATCAGCTGCCGGACAACGCCACGCTGCTCGACGCGCTGGAGCCTTTCGCTCCGGATCCGCAGAACCGCAAAATGGCGCTGATAAGCGCGGGTTTCCCGTGGGCGCGTCACGGGCAAACGGTCAGCACGCTCAGCGGCGGCGAGCGCTCGCGCCTGCTGTTCGTTGGCCTGACGCTTGCCCGCTACAGCCTGCTGATGCTGGATGAGCCGACCAACCATCTCGACATGGAAGGCAAAGAGGCGCTGGCGCAAACCCTTCAGCAGTTTGAAGGCGGCGTCCTGCTGGTCAGCCATGACCGTCAGTTAATTAGCCAAAGCTGCAATCGTTTCTGGCTGATTGAAGAGGGAAAGCTGAGCGAGTGGCATGATGCAGAAGCGGTGTTTGAGCGCCTGCGTGAAAGCGCGGGACTGGTGACACCCACCGCGCCTGTCATCGATACTGCGGCGGTTCAATCCTCGCCATATGACGATCTGCTCGAACGACTGGTCGCCCTGGAAACGCTGCTGGAAGACGATCTGGCGCGTAAGCCAAAGCATCAAAAGCCGCAGCTGCAGGCACAATGGCGTAAAGAGATTGAGGAAATAGAAGCACTGCTGTAAGTCTGCGCCCGGCGAGCGCCTCGCCGGGCCAGAATTTTCCCCCTTAATAATTAGAGGAACGCCGTATTCTTATTCTGAAATCGAATCAAATGATGACATTATGTTGCTGCAGTCTTGCATTACCAGGCTAATGTATTAATCCTTAAGAGGTACTACACCTGCTATGCAGATTCTTATCATGAACAAGGAGATACACATGAAGGCTGCTGTTGTCACTCAGGATCATCAGGTTAATGTCACCGAAAAAACTTTACGCCCGCTTAAGCACGGGGAAGCCCTGCTGAAGATGGAGTGCTGCGGCGTATGCCACACCGACCTCCACGTGAAGAACGGTGATTTTGGGGATAAAACCGGGGTTATCCTGGGCCACGAAGGGATTGGTATCGTAAAAGAAGTCGGCCCAGGCGTGAAGTCGCTGAAAGTCGGCGACCGCGCAAGCGTGGCCTGGTTTTTTGAAGGTTGTGGCCACTGCGAATACTGTAATACCGGCAACGAAACTCTGTGCCGTGATGTGAAAAATGCCGGTTACTCCGTTGATGGCGGCATGGCGGAAGAGTGCATCGTCACCGCGGATTACGCGGTTAAAGTGCCGGACGGTCTGGAATCCGCTGCAGCCAGCAGCATTACCTGCGCCGGGGTCACCACCTACAAAGCGGTGAAGGTATCGGGTATTAAACCGGGCCAGTGGATTGCGATTTACGGTCTTGGCGGGCTGGGTAACCTCGCGCTGCAGTACGCCAAAAACGTCTTTAACGCCAAAGTCATCGCCCTTGACGTCAACGACGAACAGCTGAAGCTGGCGGCCAGCATGGGTGCAGATTTAACCATCAACTCCCGCAGCGAAGATGCCGCTAAAATTGTGCAGGAGAAAACCGGCGGCGCGCATGCCGCAGTCGTTACTGCCGTTGCAAAAGCAGCATTCAACTCGGCCGTTGATGCCGTGCGTGCCGGTGGCCGCGTGGTCGCGGTTGGCCTGCCGCCGGAAGCGATGAGCCTCGACATTCCGCGTCTGGTGCTGGACGGTATTCAGGTAGTGGGTTCGCTGGTTGGCACTCGTCAGGATCTGCAGGAAGCCTTCCAGTTTGCGGCTGAAGGTAAGGTGGTGCCGAAAGTCACTATGCGTCCAATCGAGGACATCAACGCCATCTTTAAAGAGATGGAACAGGGCCAGATCCGCGGCCGTATGGTCATTGATCTCCGCTCGTAAACACCTGTCGCCGGGTAGCGGCTTCGCCCTACCCGGTCTATTGTTACGACGAACGCCGGTCTGAAATCCACTCCTGAACCTCAATCTGGAACGTGTCCGGCGCTTTTCGGTACATTTTGCGCGCCAGATCGAGAATGGTATGCCGGGCTAGCTCCTCTTCCATTCGCTGCTGCGCGCTGTCCATCACCGAACGTACCCCGCACGGACCGTCACATACCCAGGCAGGAGGCGTTTCATCAAACACGGCCAGCCGCTGGCGTATCTCCCTACACTCAAACATATTTTTCTCGCCGTCGATGGCGTGTGCTACGTCCAGCACGGTGATCAGCTCCGCCGGGCGCGCCAGCTGAAAGCCCCCACCCTTGCCTTCCGTGCTGATGACCAGACCGGCACGCGACAAGCGGGTGAATATTTTACCGAGATAATCATACGGCACGCCCTGAAGGGCAGCCATCTCCCTTACGCTCATCTCCCGCTCATTACCCTTTGCATCCACCATACACATCAGGCTGTGAATGCCGTATTCCACACCGGAACTGTAAAACGCCATGGTTAACCCCAGTTTGCTATTCAGGCCATTATAACGATTTTTAACTCAGAAAGAAGTTGTCGCAGTCAACTCCGACAAGTATAGTGGCAGTTATGTCAGGTACAGAGCCTGGCGATCAAAAGGATCGAGTATGAAAAAGCAAATTTTAATTGTGGGTAGCGGCTTTTCCGGTATGTGGGCTGCGGTCAGCGCCGCTCGCCTGTCGGCGCTGGAAGGAAAAAACAATCTTAAGATTGCCGTGCTGGCGCCCGTTCCTGAGCTGCGCGTTCGCCCACGCTTCTATGAAGAAAAGGTATCAACGCTTGTCGCGCCGCTGACCGAACTGTTCGCTGAGCTGGATATTGAGTTTATTGCAGGAAGCGCAGAACATATTGATACTCATGAAAAAAAGGTGATATGGCGTGATAATCAGGGGATGACATCCTCGGTGACTTACGAACGTTTAGTGCTGGCAACGGGTAGCCAGACCAAACGCCCTTCCATTGCCGGGCTTGTCGAATACGCATTTGATATCGACCAGCTGGAATCGGCGCTGGTATTTGAGCAGCACCTGGATTCACTGGCTTCACTGCCTGCCACCCCAGAACGTAACACCGTTGTGGTCTGCGGCGGCGGTTTCACCGGCATTGAGCTGGCGACCGAGCTCCCTGCACGGCTTCGTTCTCGATTAGGCGAAGATACAAAGATTAAAGTAGTCGTAGTTGAACGTGGTGCAGTTATCGGTGGGCGTTACAGCGAAGCCTTACGCAAGACCATTGAAGACGCAAGCCGCGAGCTGGGGGTTGAATGGCGTCTTAACAGTGAAGTGGAAACCATCGACGCAAACGGCGTTATCTTAAAAAATGGCGAACGTATTACCGCCTCTACCGTGGTCTGGACGGCTGGCGTCGAGGCCAACCCTCTCAGCCAGCAGATTGACGGCGAACGTGACAACCAGGGGCGACTTATCGTTACCGAGTCGTTGCAGGTCCCAGCCCATCCGGACATCTATGCCACCGGCGACATGGCGCACGCCAAAACAGACGATTCGG
Organism: Enterobacter sp. 3U4; assembly: GCF_057224565.1. Lineage (NCBI taxonomy): Bacteria > Pseudomonadati > Pseudomonadota > Gammaproteobacteria > Enterobacterales > Enterobacteriaceae > Enterobacter > Enterobacter sp. 3U4. The sequence goes on along the minus strand of NZ_CP136665.1, from coordinate 1,513,976 downwards.
GCAACACGGCGCTGATGACCTGCCAGCACGCGATCCAGCTTGGAAAATTTGCCGGACACAATGCGGCAGCCAGCCTGCTAAACATCGCGCCATATCCTTATCGTCAGGTGAACTATGTTACCTGCCTGGATTTAGGCGCGTGGGGCGCGGTTTATACCGAGGGCTGGGAACAGGCCGTCAAATCCGTCCGCGACGAGGCAAAGAAGATCAAAATTGCCATCACGAACGAGCTGATCTACCCCCCAGCAGCGGATAAAGCGGTCGCGTTTGCCGCCGCGGACCCGCTGGCGAAATTCGTTTAGCTCCCGCTCTCGCCCCGTTTACGGGGCGTTTATATTTTCAGTTTCCGGCAAACCTTATCTTAATTCCTTTGTTCCCTTGCTTTCCCCCGCGCCCGATGATGAATCCGACGCTAACAAGAAGATAACAAAGGAATTCACCATGCAAACCCCATTTCGTCTGCCGCTGCTGACGGCGCTGATTCTGGCGACAACCGTAGCCTGGGCAGCAGATGCGCCCGTCAAAGGCGGCACGCTGATTTATCTGGAGCAACAGGCGCACACTAACCTCTATCCGCCTGCCGGTGGCTTTTACCCGAACGGCGGTATTCTGAATCAAATCACCGACAAACTGACGTGGCAGAACCCAAAGACGCTGCAGGTGGAACCGTGGGTGGCAGAAAGCTGGACCACCAATGCAGATAAAACCGAATACACCTTTAAACTGCGTCCCGGCATAACCTTCTCCGACGGCACGCCGCTCGACGCCAACGCCGTGGCGAAAAACTTTGATACCTACGGCTTAGGCAACAAGGCGCAGCGCCTGCCGGTGTCAGAAGTGATCAATAACTACGATCGCAGCGAAGTTGTCGACCCGCTGACCGTGAAGTTCTACTTCAAAAAACCGTCGCCGGGATTCCTGCAGGGCACCGCCACCATAGGATCGGGTCTGGTCTCGCTCAGCACGCTGAAGCGCAACTTTGAAGAGCTGGGTGATGCCCGCCATATCATTGGCTCCGGCCCGTTTGTGGTGAAGGACGAGAAGCTGGGCCGTGAAGTGACGCTCGAAGCGCGCAAAGACTATCAGTGGGGACCCAAAAATCTGGCGCAACAGGGGCCAGCCAATCTTGACGGCATCAAGTTTATCGTGACCCAGGAAGACAGCGTGCGCGTCGGCGCCCTGCTGGCCGGTCAGGCCGACTTTATTCGTCAGGTGCAGGCGTATGACGAAAAGCAGGCGACCGATCAGGGCTATAAAATCTACGCCGCCCCAACGCGCGGGGTGAACGACAGCATCAGCTTCCGCCCGGATAACCCGCTGGTCTCCGATATTCGCGTCCGCCAGGCGCTGCTGCATGCCACCAATGCAAAACAGGTGGTCGAAACCCTCTTCTCGGTCAACTATCCGCAGGCGAAGTCGGTGATTGCCGATTCCGCCGCAGGCTTTGTCGACCTCAGCGACAAATTGACCTTTGACCCGGCAAAAGCCAATCAGCTGCTGGACGAGGCGGGCTGGAAAGCGGGGAGCGACGGGATCCGCGCCAAAGACGGACAACGTCTGGCACTGACGGTATATGAATCCCTTCCGCAGCCGCAAAACAAAGAGGTGCTGCAGCTGATTGCCCAGCAGTGGCGACAGGTGGGCGTGGCGCTCAGCGTTAAAGCCGGTGACGCAGGCAGCCGCACGCTGGATAACCTTGACCCGCAGAAAACCCCGTTAACCGTCTCCGAAGTGGGCCGCGCCGATCCTGACGTGGTGAAAAGCATGTTCTACCCGGCGAACCGCGACGCGCTGCTGCAAAAAGGCGGATCCAGCGACAAGGTCAAAAGCTTCCGTGACGACAAGCTGAATGAACTGCTGGTGAACATTTCCGCTGAGGTCGATCCGCAAAAACGCCTGCAGCTGACCGGCGATGCCCAGCGCTACCTGCTGGATAACGCCTACGTCATTCCGATTTTCGAAGAGCCGCAGGTCTTTGCCGGTGCGCCGTGGCTGAAAGGCGTCAATTTTGAAGCGGTAGGCCGCCCGTCATTCTACGGCGCGTGGATTGAGAAACACTGAGGAGCTGACGATGCGCCACGCACTTCTTCAACGTTTTGGGCACGGGCTGCTGGTCCTGTGGGCCGCCTTTACCCTCTCGTTCGTATTGCTCCAGGTGCTGCCGGGCGACGCGGTGCTGATTAAATTTCAGAACCCGGACCTGGGCTTAAGCCCGGCGCAAATCGAGGAGATGCGCGTGGCCTACGGCGCGAATAGCCCGCTGTGGCAGCAGTACGGCCACACGCTGCTGGCGATGCTGCGCGGGGATTTCGGCTATTCGTTACAGGCGGGCGTGCCGGTCAGCGAGCTGATTGCCAGCAATCTTCCGGATACCCTGAGTCTCGCCCTGCCCGCGTTTGTACTCGCGGTCCTGCTGGCGTTCGTGCTGGCCTTTGCATCGCGTCTGCCGGGGCTGCGCTGGCTGAGTAATACCCTCCAGTCTCTGCCGGTCCTGTTTATCTCCTTACCAACGTTCTGGTTGGGGATTGCCCTCATCCAGCTTTTTTCTTTTCAGCTGCGGCTGATTCCGGTGATTAACCCGACGCCGCTGCAGGGGCTGATCCTGCCGATCGTGACCGTCGCGATCCCGATCTCCGCCCCGCTGGCACAAATTCTGATGCGCAGTCTGGACCAGGTGGCGACGCAGCCGTTTGTCGCCGTGGCCCGCGCCAAAGGTCTGAGTGAAACCGCCGTCCTGTGGCGTCACGTTACCGGCAACGCCCTGCTGCCGGTGCTGAACATTGCCGGGCTGCTGCTGGGCGAACTGATTGCCGGGGCGCTGATCACCGAAACCGTTTTTGGCCGCAGCGGGCTCGGACAGCTGACCCAGCAGGCGGTGAATAACCAGGATATCGCCGTGCTTCAGGCGGTTGTGATGATCTCCGCCCTCGGTTTTGTCCTGATCAATCTGCTGGTGGATCTGCTGATGCCGCTGCTGGATCCCCGTCTGCAAACCGTTACCGGAGGTGCATCATGAGCCTGGTCGATTACGCTGCCGCCGCGCGAAAACGCGTTCCAGCCTGGCAGGGAGTGGAATGGCAACCAGGACTGTGGCTGGCATGGGGGGTGATTCTTCTCGCCGCTTTTGCCGCCGTAGCTCCCGGCCTGTTAACCCACTACAGCCCGATTGAGGGCATCGCTGGCGCACAGCGCCTGGCGCCGCAGGCGGGACACTGGCTCGGGACCGATCAGCTTGGTCGCGATGTTTATACCCGTATTGTCTACGGCGCATCACACTCACTGAGCGCGTCGCTCGCCGCCGTCACGATGGGGCTGGTGGTAGGCACCGGCCTGGGGGTCGTCGCCGGGGCGTTCGCCGGACGCGTCGAGTCTTTCCTGATGCGTTTTGTCGACGTGCTGTTGTCCATTCCGTCTCTGCTGCTCTCGCTGACGGTGATTATTCTGCTCGGGTTTGGCACCGTTAACGCCGCGATTGCCGTCGGCGTGGCCTCCATTGCCAGCTTCGCCCGCCTCGCGCGCGGTGAGGTCGTGCGCATCCGCCACACGGATTACGTCGAGGCGGCGTTTGGCAGCGGCGGGACGTTTTTCGCCGTGCTGTGGCGACACATCCTGCCCAACGCCTTAACCGCCGTGCTCGCCTTTGCCACGCTGCAGTTTGGACAGGCCATCCTGGCGCTCTCCACGCTGAGCTTTCTCGGCTACGGCACCCCGCCGCCCGTACCGGAATGGGGCTTATTGATTGCCGAAGGCCGTAACTATCTCTCTACCGCCTGGTGGTTAACCACCTTCCCCGGCGTGGTCGTCATCGCCGTCGTGCTGGCCACCAACCGTATCAGCCAGCAGTTCAGCGGAGGCCTGAAATGACCGTACTCTCGGTAGAAAACCTTACCATCAGCTACCGTACCGCTCGCCAGTGGCGCGAGGTGGTACATAACGTCAGCTTTACCCTCAGGCGAGGAGAAATGCTGGCCTTTGTCGGCGAATCCGGATCCGGCAAAACGACCACGGCACAGGCGATCATTGGCCTACTGGCGGATAACGCCCGGCGCGATGCGGGAAAAATCGTGCTTAACGGCGAGGAGATTAGCCGGTGGTCAGCGAAGCGTCTCGATACCCTTCGCGGAGCGCGAATCAGCCTGGTTCCGCAGGATCCGGGTAATTCGCTCAACCCGGTGAAAACGATCGGTGCGCAGGTCGGAGAAATTATTCAGCTACACCAGAAAGTGACCCGCGCCGAGCGCGACGAGCAGGTGCTCGCCCTGCTGAGAAAGGTCGGCCTGAGCCACCCCGAACAGCGCATGACGCAGTATCCGCATCAGCTCTCCGGCGGGATGAAGCAGCGCGTGTTGATAGCCATCGCCATTGCCCTGCGCCCGGACGTTATCGTTGCCGATGAACCCACCAGCGCGCTGGATGTGACGGTGCAAAAACGCATTCTCGATCTGCTGGATATCCTGCGGCGGGAATCGGGCACTGCCGTTCTGTTTGTCACCCACGATCTGGCGCTTGCCGCCCAGCGCGCGGACAGGCTGCTGGTTTTTCGCGATGGCGAAATTCAGGAGCAAGGCAGCACCGTCGATATTGTCCGTACGCCGCAGCACGCCTACACCCGTCAGTTGCTGAGCGATCTCCAGGGCCAGCGCCTGACCATTGCCCCGGTAGCCGGTCTCCCGCTCTCGTCACCGGCCATTCGCGCCCGGGCCATCAGCAAACGGTTCTCCCTGGGCAAAGGTCATCAGCTTCAGGCGCTGGATCGGGTGACGTTTGACGTCAGGCGCGGCAGCACGCATGCGCTGGTCGGTGAATCCGGCTCCGGGAAGACCACCCTCGCCCGTATTTTGCTGGGTTTTGAACAGGCGGACAGCGGACAGGTCATCATTGATGATATTGATGCCACCACGCTCAGCCGAGAAGCCCGTCGACAGCTGCGCCAGAAGATCCAGTTTGTCTACCAGAACCCGTTTGCCTCTCTCGACCCGCGTCAGACGCTGTTTGACATCATCGAAGAGCCTCTGAAGAACTTTTCCCGCCTGCGTAAAGCGGAGCGAAAGGTCCGGGTGGAGACCGTGGCGCAGCGGGTTGCCCTGCCCGTCGAACTCCTGACCCGCACCGCCCGGGAACTTTCAGGCGGCCAGCGTCAGCGCGTTGCCATCGCCCGGGCGCTGATCCTGGAGCCGACCATTCTGGTGCTGGACGAAGCCACCTCCGCGCTGGACGTCACCGTGCAGGCGCAGATTCTGGCTCTGCTTCAGCAGCTGCAGCAGCAGCTGGGATTAACCTACCTGTTCATCACGCACGATCTTTCTACCGTCCGTCGGATCGCCCACAGCGTCACGGTGCTGCGCAGCGGTCAGGTGGTCGAACACGGTGACGTCGGAACTTTATTCGCGTCTCCGCAGAACGATTATACCCGCGAGCTGATTGACGCCATTCCCCATTTTTCACCCGCTACGGAGGAGTTCGCATGACGCGAAAACGCCTGGGATTTTTCACCCGCCTGCTTGACGACACCACGCCGAAGGAGCGCTATCGTCTGGCAACTGAACAGATCCGCCACGCCGAACGCCATGGTTTTGACAGCGCCTGGATTGCCCAGCACCACTTCCACGAAAGTGAAGGCGGCCTGCCGTCGCCGCTGCTGTTTCTGGCGCACGTAGCGGCGCATACCGAAACCATTCGGCTGGGTACGGCCATCATTACCCTGCCGATGGAAAACCCGCTGCGCGTGGCGGAAGATGCCGCGGTTCTGGATTTACTCGCCGATGGACGTCTCGAAGTCGGCTTTGGTTCGGGCGGCACGCCGACCTCTTTCCTGCCGTTCGGACTGACGTTTGAACAGCGCGGCGCGGCCTTTGCCGACCATCTTCATGTGATCCAGAGCGCCTGGCGCGGGGATTCGCTCACCCATCCGGATAACCACCTTTACCCGCCTGCGCCACAGCTTGCTGACCGGATCTGGATTGCCACCTTTTCCGTCGACGGTGCCGTTCGCGCCGCGCGGGCCGGACACGGTTTAATGCTCTCCCGCACGCAGCCGCGCCCGGCAGACCAGTTGGATTTAACGCTCGACGCGATCCAGAACCCGATTGTGGATGCCTACCTGGAGGCACTGCCCGCCGGTATCGCTCCGCGCATTCTGGCCTCCCGTACGGCATTCGTCGCCGACAGCGATGACTATGCGCTGAAGGTCGCCACGCCGGGTCTCACCAGGCAGGCCCAGCAGCATCGCGCTGCCGGGCACATTGTTAAAGGTGACAGTGTCACCGATTATCGCCGTCAGTTCGACGCCCACATCGGATCGCCCGAGACGGTGCTGCATTCTCTGCAGGCTGATTCCGTTCTCCGGCACGCCACGGACATCTCATTCCAGGTCCATTCGGTCGAGCCTACCCATCGCGACACGCTGCGCTCCATCGAACTGATCGCCGAACGTATTGCCCCCCACATACTTTGAGGAGACACCTATGTCATTAAGTCAGGACATTCTCGCCGAGCTGGCGGAAATTCAACCCGGTTCCCCTCTGGCAGAGGCGCGCGCCACGCGTGATGCCGCCACGCGCCACGCGCAGGGCAGCTACGAAATCCTGTTTAGCCAGCAGGATAATGATTTTGCACTCGATGAGCGTTTCGCCGTGGCGGCAAAAGTCGCCCGGTGGCACGGCGCGGAGGCGCTGGCCGCGCACTATGCGGGGTTTGGCCTGGCCGACCCTACCTCAGACCGTCTGACCCCTGCGCTCAATTTCGCACGTCTGCTGACGTTCTCCCCCGTCGAAGCGACGCCTGCAGCGTTAAAGGCGCTAACCCAGGCGGGATGGAGCAAGGAAGGCATTGTTACCCTGGCGCAGCTTACTGCGTTTGTCAGCTTCCAGAGCCGACTCATCACCGGGCTGCGGCTGCTGAACGACAAACCCGTCGCCAAAAGCGATGCGCCGGTGGCGGCAGGCATTTGGCACACGACCGCAACAACGATCACCGGGAAGTCGGCCCCCGTCGCGTTTACCCAGCAGGAGCTGGGATGGGAACCATGGATAGCAGCAAAACCGCTTGCGGACTTCCGTGACGATGAGGTTGCCATCCTGGCGAAATTTGGCCATACCGATTCCGACTACTTCCGCCTGCTGGGGCGCAACCTGCCGGTGCTTGAACAGCGCACGCTAACGGATAAAGGGATTTTTTATACGCCGGGGGGCTTGCCGCGCGCCGAGCGCGAGCTGGCAGCAACGGTAGTCAGTAAAATCAACGGCTGCATTTACTGCGCATCTGTCCATGCGCGTAAAGCCAGCCAGCTGTCAAAGGATGACGCGGCGGTAGAGGCCCTGCTGGCCGTGAGGCCAGGGCGGTCCCTGAGCGAGGGGCAATCCGCACGCTGGCAGGCGGAAATCGATTTTGCGGCGGCGCTGTCGGTTACCCCGCCTGCCGCCACGCCGCTGCACCTTGCCGCGCTGGAAAAAGAGGGGTTGGATACCTTAGCGCAGCTTGATCTGGTGCAGTCCGCCGCGTTCTTCGCCTGGGCCAACCGCCTGATGCTGACCCTCGGCGAGCCCTGGCTTGCCTGAATTAAAATCAGGCTAGCGCGCGAGCGTTAGCCTGAGCCTGTCTGGCCCGCAGGTAACCGTATATCAACAGCGCGCTCATGGCCGAGAACGAGAGTATCGCCGCAGGCAGCGTGACGTAGCGCCAGCTAAACCCGAAGGTAATCATCATCCCGCCAAAATACGCCCCGATCGCACTCCCAAGATTAAACGCCATCTGCCCCCCGGCAGCCCCCAGCATCTCACCGCCCTTCGCATTTTGCAGAAGCAGGATCTGCAGCGGCGCAGAGAGCGCAAACAGCCCGGCACAGCAGATAAAGCCCATGACCAGCGAGGCCGTTTTCAGTTCGCCAAAGGCGAAAAGCAGCAGCAGCGAGGCGACAATCACCATGTCGGTGGTGGCCGCAATGCGCAGCGGGCTAAAACGCACCGAGAGTTTTCCGCTCAGCAGATTGCCCAACACCATGCCAAGGCCCATCAGCATCATAATGGCCGTCATCATCCCTTCGGAAAAGCCAGAAACGTTGACCATAAACGGCTTAACGAAGCTGAACCACGCGAACACCCCGGCGTTGCCAAACATGGTGGCGGCAAAAATCAGCCAGGGTTCTGGTTTTTTCAGAAAGTGGAACTGCTCGGTCAATTTGATTTCTGATTTGTCATGGATGTCCGGCACCCAGAGCAGAACCGAGAGGATCACCAGCGCGTCGAACACCGCAATCAGGAAAAAGGTATAACGCCAGCTGAACTGGTGCCCCAGCCAGGTGCCGAGCGGGACGCCCACCAAGTTGGCCACGGTCATCCCGGCGATCATCCCAGCCACCGCCACCGTAACCTTCCCCGGCGGCGCAATTTTAGACAGGATAATCGCCCCGACGCCGAAAATCGCGCCGTGCGGGAAGCCGGAAATTAAGCGTCCCGTCGCCAGCCAGAAATACGATGTTGAAAAGGTAAACAGGGCGTTCCCGACCGCGCACAGGGCAACCAGAAACAGCAGCGTCGTTTTTAACGAGAACTTGCCTGAGAAGAGCGCCACAATCGGGGCGCCAATAACCACACCGAAGGCATAAAAGGAGATCATACTCCCGGCGGAGGGAATCGAAATACCGGCGTCATGCGCCAGCTCGGTTAACACGCCCATAATGCCAAATTCGGCCATGCCCAGGCCAAATGTGCCAAGCGCCAACGAAAATATTGTCTTTTTCATACCTCAACCACGGTTTAATCACTCGCAACGGGCATTATTGAATAAACTTGTATGGTGAGCCAGTTCAAATCAGCTGGCTGACAGGTTCATCCATTGATTCAGGAATTTTCTCCAACTGCTACGCCGTGGGAATGGAAAACAAAAAGCCCCGGCATGTGTCAGGGCTTGAAAGGATTTGAGGTGTAGCTTTTACAGTGCGCTTTCTGCCGTTGCTTTAGCGCGTGTAATAGCACCAGCACTGAAAATAGGGTGCTCGTGATTGTTCGTTATGTCTCGGACGCGGTAGATTTTCCATGCATCATCTTCACGACGAAGAAAAACCTCAAGGTGGATGCTTCTCCCGTTACCCGCGCCCTCAATGACCTGGACTACTTCACCGTTTAAAAATGGCCTGGCGTTTTCAACTCGTAACGAAGGTATCCATTCGCGAGAGTAATCCTGGGTATACGTAAAATAGTCAGACTCTATTAGCTCTTGTTCTGAGATTTCCTGAATGACATTAATGCGAGCAATAGTATCAGCAGAAACATATTTACGCAGTTCGTCGACAGGATAAGGCCTGGCTTCATCGCTGCCGAATACGGAAAGATAGGATTTATAAAATGATTCGGTAGCGTCTTGCGCACTATGATCTTGGTTGGTAGCCGAACTGCACCCCACCAGCAATATAACGAATGATAGGAATATTCTTTTCATCAATGCATCCTGTAAATTTTAAAGGATGGTTGCATTTTGCGGTAACCTGGCCCCGGATACATGCTTTTTTGAACAAAATCAGAAATCCACTGCTTACCGTCATACATAGTCATGTGACCTATGCCATTTCCACCAGGGTATGGCTGTATCACAGCCACATCGCCAGAAATTAACGTTGAACTGGCGGCAGCTCACTGAATCCAGCACGTAATAATTCCGCCCCATAATCTTTTGCATAATCTGTGTTTGCTACCTTAACACCGCCAGCCAGAATGGCCAGGCGGGTAAACTTAGCACATTCACTATGAGAGCGCCCCAGAGCGTGTGAACGGAGATACGAAACCGCAGCTTCTTTATTCCAACTCATTCTTAATTCCTTTAAGTAAATAAGAATGAAATTATCACATTAACCACACATAAAATACGGGGTTAAACGTGCTGATTTTATTGCATCTGCATAGGGGAACGGGTGCTAAGCACCTTCGCGAATCCCTCAGTATCTGCTTAAAAAGTGTTGAGAAATTAATTACCTAAAAACACCACGTATCATTTCAGGTGGATTACACTTCATAGTGCGGTCTCGCTTTCTCCGCGCCGGACAACCTGAGGATGACAATCATGGGAAGCAAAAAGAAAACCCCTGTCGCTGTTGATGTCGTAACAAATGCACCGCTTAAGACCAAAGACTACGAAAAAGAGCTCCGCCGACTGCACGTTGAACTGGTTAAGCTCCAGCAGTGGGTCGTCGCCAAAGGGTTAAAAGTGTGTATTGTTTTTGAAGGACGCGATGGCGCCGGCAAAGGCGGCACCATCAAAGCGATCACCGAGCGCGTCAGCCCTCGCGTGTTTCGCGTTGTTGCGCTCCCTGCTCCGACTGAAAAGGAAAAAAGCCAGCTTTACTTCCAGCGCTATGTGCCCCACCTGCCCTCGGCCGGTGAAATCGTGATCTTCGATCGCAGCTGGTATAACCGCGCGGGTGTCGAACGGGTAATGGGGTTCTGCACGGAGGAACAGGCGGAGAAATTTTTAGACGGCGCGCCGGTCATGGAAAAAGCGATGGTCGATGCCGGGATTATCCTGCTGAAGTACTGGCTGGAGGTGACGCCGAAAGAGCAGGAGCGGCGCCTGCGCGACCGTATTAACGATGGGCGTAAGATCTGGAAGCTGTCGCCGATGGATATTAAATCCTTTAACCTGTGGGACGAGTACACCCGCGCCCGCGACGCCATGTTTGAAGCCACCGATACCGCATGGGCGCCGTGGTTTGTGGCGCGTTCAGAGGATAAAAAACGCGTTAGACTGAACATTATTTCGCATCTGCTTTCGCAAATCCCCTATAAAGAAATTCACGTAGACAAGGTGGATTTACCGAAACGCAAAATCGGCAAAGTCAAACCCACAAAATATCCGTTCCGCTATGTGGAGGAGCGATTCTAAAATTACTGGAATACGCCTCGCAGAATAGATATTACCAGGAGAAACGGTATTGTTTTTTGTTGGCTGCGGTTGATAATAACCGCTCCAACAGAGGAGATAAAAATGAAACCAAACCGCAGTAAAGACGCTGGTAAAAGGGAGAGCGTGGCGAGTGGCGTGTCCCGTGAGGCCCTGACATCAGAGGTGCGAAGAAGTCGGCATCAGCAAGATAAAGAGTTCATAAGAGCCATGAATGAATTTACGGCTAAAGCGGGACTATTATCAGACGATCCTTTCTTTGGAGGGATTTAATGTGTTTTCAATTTGACGTTTACCGTAACCCTTCAGAGAGAACACGGGATTACCAGCCTTATTTTATGATAATTCAACATGACTATTATGATGATTTATCAACGAGACTCATTATTCCATTAAGTTACCACAACTATTTACGTGGACATATCAACGCCGCAGCGCCGTTAGTTAATATTGATTTTGAGCGATATTTTCTAAATACATCTGGCATAACACACGTGGAGAAAAAGAAACTAAATAATAAAGATTTTGTATGCGATCTTCGCAGCGCGAGAAGTACCGTGATTGCGGCGATAGATGCGTTAGTGACCAATACATAACGTAGGCCCGCGCAAGCGCAGCGCCGCCGGACAAAGCCGACGGCGCAGGTCTTACTTAATCCCTTCCGTACTTTCCTGTTTTGCTTCCAGCCGTTCCACATCACGATACCAGCGCGGGTGATGTTTCTGCGCCCAGCGGCGGCTCACCTTCCCTTCAATCATCCCTTTAATCGATCCCTTTACCCAGAACGCCATATACATATGGATCAGGATGGCGTGGATCAGAACGATCGCCGACGTGGCGTGAATCAGCAGCGCGTAGCGAATCACCTGAATCGGGAAATAGTGCGCAAAATACGGACGCCAGATAATCACGCCGGTCACCAGCAGCACAAAAATCATGCTCATGATGGTCCAGAACATCATCTTCTGTCCGGCATTGTATTTCCCCACCTTCGCGACCTTATGCTCGTTACCCTTCAGGACTTCGACAATCCCTTTCACCCACGGGATGTCCTGCTTGTCCGGAATGTTGTGATGGACGAAGCGCACGAACATAAACATCAGCACCACGAAGATCAGCACGCCGAAGAACGGGTGGAGAATGCGCCCCATCTGCGGCGTGCCGAAGGTTTCGGTCAGCCACTGCAGCGTTGGGAAGAAGAACGAAATCCCCGACACCGCCACCAGGAAGAAGCAGATCACCACCGTCCAGTGACAGGCGCGGTCAACAAACTTCGTGCGCACTATCATTTTCGACTTACTCATGATGCTCCTCCTCGTCGTCATCCACCTCTTTATTCGGCCCGATACCGATATAGTGATAAATCAGCCCCGCAAAGGTAGCGATAAAGCCCGCCGCCGAGAGCGGTTTAAGCGCCCCTTTCCACAGGTTAATGGACGTATCGATGGCCGGATCCTTCGGCAGGTTGTGATACAGCTCCGGCTGGTCGCTATGGTGCAGCACATACATCACGTGCGTACCGCCCACGCCCTGCGGGTTGTAAATGCCCGCTTTGTCGTAGCCCCGTGCTTTGAGCTTATCGACGCGCTGCTGCGCCACGTCCAGCATCTCTTTTTTTGTGCCGAAGTGGATCGCCCCGGTTGGACAGGTCTTGACGCAGGCAGGCTCCTGCCCGACGCTGACGCGGTCCACGCACAGGGTGCATTTGTATACCCGGTTATCCTCTTTATTGAGGCGCGGAATATTAAACGGACAGCCCGCGATGCAATAGCCGCAGCCAATGCAGTTGTCCTGCTGGAAGTCGACGATACCGTTGGCGTACTGAATTATCGCGCCGGCAGACGGGCACGCCTTCAGGCATCCCGGATCTTCGCAGTGCATGCAGCCGTCTTTGCGGATCAGCCACTCCAGCCTGCCGTTCTGCTCGGTTTCGCTAAAACGCATCACCGTCCAGGATTTGGCGCTCAGATCCGCCGGATTGTCGTAGACCCCAACGCAGTGCCCTACTTCGTCGCGGATGTCGTTCCACTCTGAGCACGCCACCTGGCAGGCCTTACAGCCCACGCAGGAGGAGACGTCGATAAGCTTGGCGACTTCTGCCTTGTAGTCCCGCGCGCGGGGCGCGGGAGTTATCGGGTTAGTCGCGGAGCGTTTGATAACGTCTTGTGTTTCCATCGCCATTGAATCGCTCCTCACGCTTTCTCGATGTTGACCAGAAACGCCTTATACTCTGGCGTTTGCGAGTTGGAATCGCCGACGTTAGGCGTCAGGGTATTGGCGATGTAGCCTTTCTGCGCCACGCCTTCAAAGCCCCAGTGCAGCGGGATACCGACGGTTTCCACCTGCTGCCCGTGCACGTTCAGACTTTGCAAACGACGGGTCACCACCGCCACCGCGCGAATAAAGCCGCGCTTGCTGCTCACCTTCACGCGGTCGCCGTTGGCAATCCCTTTCGCTTTCGCCAGCGTTTCGCTGATTTCCACAAACTGCTCCGGCTGCGCGATAGCGTTAAGCCGCGCGTGCTTGGTCCAGGTGTGGAAATGCTCGGTCAGGCGGTAGGTTGTTCCCACGTACGGGAATTTGTCCTTTTTGCCCAGACGCAGCGCGTCGTCTTCGTAGAGACGCACCACCGGACTGGAAATCACGTTCGGGTGCAGCGGGTTGGTGCCCAGCGGCGTTTCCATCGGCTCGTAGTGTTCCGGGAATGGCCCTTCCGCCAGCTTGTTGAGAGCAAACAGGCGCCCCAGCCCTTCCGGCTGCATGATAAACGGCCCGGTATTGCTGCCCGGCGCGGCGGTGCCGTAGTCCGGGATATCGTTACCCGTCCATTTCGCCCCGTTCCACTGGATCAGCATGCGCTTCGGATCCCACGGCTTGCCGTTGATGTCCGCCGATGCGCGGTTGTACAGCACGCGACGGTTCAGCGGCCACGCCCATGCCCAGCCGAGGGTGTTGCCCAGCCCGGACGGATCGGCGTTGTCGCGGTTGGCCATCTGGTTACCCTGCTCCGTCCAGCTGCCGGTGTAGATCCAGCAGGACGAGGCCGTGGTGCCGTCGTCGCGCAGCAGCGCGAAGCTGTTCAGCAGCTGGCCTTTCTTCGCCAGCAGATTGCCGCTCGCGTCATACAGATCCGCCAGCGCCACGCCGTTGTTCTCTTTCGCGACTTCTTCAGACTCGGGACGGTCCGGCTGCTTGTAGCTCCAGCTCATCTTCAGAAGCGGCTCAGCGCCTTTGCCGCCTTCGGTGCGGTACATCTCGCGCAGGCGATGGTAAATTCCGGCCAGGATCTCGCCGTCGTTGCGCGCCTCACCCGGTGCGTCCTGACCTTTCCAGTGCCACTGCAGCCAGCGGCCGGAGTTGGCAATGGAGCCGTCCTCTTCGGCAAAACAGGTCGACGGCAGGCGGAACACTTCGGTCTGAATCGACGCCGGATCGACATCGTTTGATTCCCCGTGGTTCTGCCAGAAGGTAGAGGTCTCGGTCACCAGCGGATCGATAATGACCATGTACTTCAGCTTGCTCAGGCTGCGAACGACTTTGTTTTTGTCCGGGAATGACGCCACCGGGTTGAAGCCCTGACAGATATAGCCCGTGACATTGCCCTTATCCATCATGTTGAAATACTTGATGACGTCATAAGCCTGATCCCACTTCGGCAGCCACTCAAAGCCCCAGTCGTTCTCTTTCTGCGCCGCGTCGCCGTAGAAGGATTTCATCAGGCTGACGTAGAACTTCGGATAGTTGCTCCAGTAGTTCACCTGATCCGGCAGCGTCGCCTTCGGCGTATTTGCCGCCAGATAGGTTTGCAGATCGACCTGCTTTTCAGACGGCAGCGTCAGGTAGCCCGGCAGGCTGGTCGACAACAGACCGAGATCGGTCAGCCCCTGAATGTTAGAGTGACCGCGCAGCGCGTTCACGCCGCCTCCCGCCATGCCCATATTGCCGAGCAATAGCTGGATCATCGCCATGGTGCGGATGTTCTGCGCGCCAACGGTGTGCTGCGTCCAGCCCAGCGCGTACAGGAACGTGGTGGTTCTGTCGGCGGCGCTGGTGGAGGCTAGTACCTCACACACCTTCATGAAGTCCGCTTTCGGCGTGCCGCAGATGTTTTCCACCACCTCCGGCGTGTAGCGGGAAACGTGCTGCTTCAGCAGGTTCCACACGCAGCGCGGATGCGTCAGGGTTTCATCGCGCATCGCAAAGCCGTTTTCGTCAAACTGATAGTTCCAGGACGTTTTGTCGTACTGGCGCTTTTCTGCGTCATAGCCGCTAAACAGTCCGTCATCGAAGGCAAAATCATCCCGCACCAGCAGGTTCGCGTTGGTGTAGTGCTTAACGTATTCCGCGTTAATTTTGTTGTTTTCGATCAGGTACAGCAGCACGCCGGACAGGAAAGTAATGTCCGTACCGGAGCGGATTGGCGCATAAATATCGGCCACCGATGCCGTACGCGTAAAGCGCGGATCGACGACGATAAGCGTCGCATCGTTGTTGTTTTTCGCTTCCATCGCCCAGCGGAACCCCACCGGATGGGCCTCAGCGGCGTTACCGCCCATCACCACCACGACGTTAGCGTTTTTGATATCAACCCAGTGGTTGGTCATCGCACCGCGACCAAATGTTGGAGCAAGACTTGCTACCGTTGGTCCGTGTCAGACGCGCGCCTGGTTGTCTACCGCCAGCATGCCGAGAGAGCGCACAAATTTTTGCGTCAGCATGCCGGTTTCATTGCTCGCCGCAGAGGCGCATAGCATGCCGGTGGAAAGCCAGCGGTTGACCGTCACGCCCTGCGCGTTCTTTTCAATAAAGTTGGCGTCGCGGTCGGCTTTCATTAATTTGGCAATACGGGAGAAGGCCTCATCCCAGGAGATACGCTGCCATTTATCAGAACCCGGCGCGCGGTATTCCGGGTAGCGCAGGCGGTTTTCGCTGTGAACGTAGTCCAGCAGCCCCGCTCCTTTCGGGCAAAGCGCCCCGCGGCTCACCGGGTGATCCGGATCCCCTTCAATATGGTAAATCGCTTCTCTGGCGTTCTTCGCACCATCGCCCAGGCTATACATTAAAAGCCCACAACCTACGGAGCAGTATGTGCAGGTGTTACGGATCTCTTTTGCACGCAGTAGTTTATAGTTGCGTGCCTGAGCCAGCGCCATTTTGGGAGCAAATCCCAGCATGGCTGCCGTTGTTCCGGCCATACCGCCCGCGCAGATTTTAAAAAATTGTCTGCGGCTGACGTCCATTGTTGTCCTCGTTATCTGAAAAGACTTCGCGCCGCAAACTATCATCAAAGCCCCTGTTTTTTTTGCGTCAAATCAAGGTCATCTCCCTTCCCCCCCTTAATAGTCACCTCCGGTACGGTTAAATACCCCTTTTTGATTAACGGCTTAAGAGAATAATTCGCGACAGCGTCAGGATGAATGCGCTACATTTTCCCTCTGATTTTTATTGCAATGGCGAAGTAATGGACAGAAAAAGAGCAACGCTTATTGGGCTGGCGGCGATATTGTTATGGAGCACCATGGTCGGCCTTATTCGCAGCGTGAGTGAGGGACTGGGGCCGGTAGGCGGTGCGGCAATGATCTATACCCTCAGCGGATTGCTGTGCCTGGTGACGGTAGGATTTCCTGATATCAGACGGTTTTCCCCCCGCTATCTTATTGCCGGCAGCGTTTTATTTGTCAGTTACGAAATATGCCTGGCGCTGTCGCTGGGCTATGCCGCAACGCGCTCGCAGGCAATAGAAGTGGGCATGGTCAATTACCTTTGGCCAAGCCTGACCATTGTGTTTGCCATCTTGTTCAACGGACAGAAATCAACCCTGTGGGTGATCCCCGGCTTAGCCGTCTCATTGCTGGGCGTCTGCTGGGTATTGGGCGGTGAACAGGGTTTACATCTTGATGAAATAACCCGCAATATCGTTTCCAGCCCGCTGAGTTACGCGCTGGCGTTTGCCGGGGCATTTATCTGGGCCGCCTACTGCACGGTCACCAGCAAATTTGCTAAAGGACAAAACGGCATTACCCTGTTTGTTTTGCTCACCGCGCTGAGCCTGTGGGTGAAATATGCCCTGAGCGATCAGCCCGAGATGGTGTTCACGCTTCCGGTGGTGGTGAAGCTTGTTATGTGTGGGATCGCGCTTGGGTTCGGTTACGCCGCATGGAATATTGGCATTCTTCACGGTAACGTCACGGTACTGGCTGCCGTATCCTATTTTACCCCTGTCCTTTCAGCCGCGCTTGCCGCCGCGGTGCTGAGTTCCCCCCTCTCTTTCTCGTTCTGGCAAGGCGCGCTGATGGTCTGCGCCGGGTCGTTGCTCTGCTGGTACGCAACCAGAAAATAATATTGATTTCGCTGTCGGGTAATATTTATCCCGACAACGAAAAATTAACATAAATTTAATATGTGAGCGTGCACCAAAATATTTATCAGGCAAGTAGAGCACGCGTTTAGATTCTGTTTATATTACCGCCTTTTCGTAAACAACCGTCTTCTTTTATTGACATAAATTGACACCGTAGGGTGATTAGTCTCTTGCAAATACTCACAATGTTAATAGCACGAAGTGCAATAGTATGTTTCTGTGTATTTCCATGAAAACATCGAAAATCTCGCACGCTTGATAGGCATAAACAATATCTTACGGCTAAATACAGGGTTTAACTTGCCTCAAAAGCACGGAAATACCGACAATTAACAGCTTTTATTAAACCGTAATGAAACTATATTCACGGCAATCAAATCCATTTAAAATTGATTAAATAACCACCATTTCACGCTATTCCCTCGCCATTTACCCGATCTCGATCACACTAACTGAAATTATTGCTAATATTTTGAAACTTATTATTGAAATAGGACTACAAGATTTTTAAAAATAGCATGCCATTGACGATTAGCCTCGTTTAGAAATTGTTCAAAGTGGCTCAGGAAATACCTAAGAAAATTATAAGGAATATTTAAGATGAAACTTAAATTAGTTGCAGTGGCAGTGACTTCCATGTTGGCAGCAGGCGTTGTAAACGCGGCTGAAATTTATAACAAAGACGGTAACAAGCTGGATCTGTACGGTAAAGTAACAGGTCTGCACTATTTCTCTGATGATACCAGCAACGACGGCGACAAAACTTACGTTCGTCTGGGCTTCAAAGGCGAAACTCAGATCAACGATCAGCTGACCGGTTACGGCCAGTGGGAATATGAGTTCAAAGGCAACCGTTCTGAATCCCAGGGCACTGACGGCAGCAAAACCCGTCTGGCATTCGCGGGTCTGAAATTCAACGAATTCGGTTCATTCGACTACGGTCGTAACTACGGTGTTGCTTACGACATCGGCGCGTGGACTGACGTTCTGCCAGAGTTCGGTGGTGATACCTGGACCCAGACTGATGGCTTTATGACTGGCCGTACGACTGGCGTTGCAACCTACCGTAACACCGACTTCTTCGGTCTGGTTGACGGTCTGAACGTTGCCGCTCAGTACCAGGGTAAAAATGATAACCGTGACATCACCGAAGCGAACGGTGACGGCTGGGGTCTGTCTTCTACCTATGAAATGAACGGTTTCGGCGTCGGTGCAACCTACGCGAAATCTGACCGTACTGACCGTCAGGTTGCTGCAGGTCGCGTTGCTAACACCGTTAACGCTGGCGGTGAGAACGCAGAAGTATGGGCTGCTGGCCTGAAATATGATGCGAACAACATCTATCTGGCAACTACCTACTCTGAAACCCGCAACATGACCAACTTCGGTAGCGGTTATATCGCGAACAAAGCTCAGAACTTCGAAGTTGTTGCTCAGTACCAGTTTGACTTCGGTCTGCGTCCATCCATCGCTTACCTGAAATCCAAAGGTAAAGACCTGGGTTCATACGGCGACCAGGATCTGGTTGAATACGTTGACGTTGGCGCGAGCTACTACTTCAACAAAAACATGTCTACCTATGTTGATTACAAAATCAACCTGGTTGACGACAACAGCTTCACCAAAGCAACTGGCGTTGCTACCGACAACATCGTAGCTGTAGGCCTGACCTACCAGTTCTAAGATTTGTCACGATAAAAGGCCAGCCCATGTGGCTGGCTTTTTTTATACGGATTTCTGGCGTCAAAAAGGAGTACGCCATGCACATATTCAAAGGACGCTGCCTGTGCGGAATGAGTCAGTTCAGCGTGAGCCTCAACAATTTTGACGTGTACGCATGTCATTGTACGCAATGCCAGAAGTGGTCAGGTGGCATTGCCATGTATCTTGAGCCGCAGGGCGAACCGCTTCTGGAGCAAGACTCTATTGCCCCTTCTCATTTCTGCTCGTCGACTCGAGGAGAACGCTGGTTTTGCCCCGGCTGCGGCTGCCCGTTGTGGTTCAAACTCACCTCCACGGCGCGCTATTTCATTCCCTGGACGCTGCTTGAGATGAGCGAAGATGAGCGACGTCGGCTGGTGCTCGCAGCAGAAATCTATACCGAAACCCAACCTGCGTTTTTTGGTCTGACCGGGCAATACGCACGCTACAGCGGTTCGGAAATTGAAGCGCTGGATAAACACTGCCTGCTTACGCCGTAGACGAATCAACGCCCGCCGCCCGGCGCAGCCAGTTTTGCAACAGCTTACCGTCCTCGCTCATCCCTGAGTCTGAACGCACGCAGAGGTGATAGTCGCGCCCGTCATCAATGGGTAAGTCAAATATCTTCACCAGCTCGCCGCTCTCAAGATACGGCGCAATCAGCGGCTCGCGCATTAGCGCACAGCCCAGCCCGGCCTGCACGCCCGCCAGCGTTAACAGCCCGTCTTCAAACAGAGGGCCGCTGCGCCGCAGAGGACGTTTTACCCCCTGCTGCAGAAACCACTGCGCCCACGTGGTGCGCTCCTCGTCATGCAGTAGCGGCATTTGCAGCAACTGTTCAGGCGTGTCGATATGGCCATGAATGCGTAAAAACGCGCGGCTGCACACCGGCACCATCTGACCGGAAATCAGCTTTTCGCTCTGATAGCCCGCCCACTGACCGTTACCAAAACGAATCGACATATCCGACGCATCGCTCAGATAGTTGCGATGGTTGGCATACACTACGTTGATCTCGGTCTGCGGATTGGCACGCATAAAATCAGGCAGACGCGGGATAAACCACCCCATACCAAAAAGCGGGATCAGGCTGATGGTGACCTGACGCGTTTGTGCCTGCTCTGCCAGGTGCTCCGTCGCCTGGCGCAACACGTTAAACGCCGCGCGGATCGAGCGGTAATATTCCCGCCCGTGCTGGCTCAGCACCAGCCTGCGCCCCTGACGTTCCGTGAGCGGCATTTGCAGATACCCTTCGAGCACCCTGAGCTGATGACTGACCGCCGACGGGGAGATATCCAGCTCCTGCGCGGCCAGCGTGACGCTGCCCAGCCGGGCTATAGCCTCAAAGGCACGGACAGCCCGCAGCGGCGGATCGTTTGCCAGGCGGCTTTCTGCATACGCAGCCAGACTCGCCAATTGTTCTGTTTTATTCATATATTGATTTCTTTAGGCTTTTTGGCCGGAATCGCGATCACATCATCTTCATATAAATCATTAAGATAAAGCAATACCGGTTTATCATAAGAAATAATATATGTGTATTTTACAATTTAATTCAATTATTGGATGGTAGCCGCAGAACGAGCACTTTGCGGGTACAAACGTTGGATACACTCATACAACAACTGATCAACGGTGTGATGCTGGGAAGCATCTACGCGCTGATCGCGCTGGGCTATACCATGGTGTATGGCATTTTGCGCATTATTAACTTTGCTCACGGCGATATTCTGATGGTCGGCGCGCTCACCACGCTCTCCGCGATTAACGCCCTGAATGCCACCTTTCCACACATGCCGCTGCTGTTGCAGCTTGGCGTTGCCCTGGTGATAGCCATGGCCGTCTGCGCCCTGCTGGCAATGGCCGTGGAGCGCTTTGCCTACCGTCGACTGCGCAACGCCCCGCGCCTGGCGCCGCTGATCTCGGGTATCGGCGTCTCCGTTCTGCTGCAAACCGTGGCGATGATTATCTGGACGCGCAACCCGCTGATGTTCCCGCAGATCCTCCCGATGGACCCTATCGCCGTCACGTCCGGCAGCGAAGCGCATCCTCCTGCCATTGTCACCGTCACGGGAATCGTCACCGTTGTCCTGGCGCTGGCGGTGATGACCGGGCTGTGGCTGCTGGTGGAATACACCCGTCTGGGGCGCGGCATGCGCGCCGTGGCGGAAAACCCGCGCGTGGCCACGCTGATGGGGGTTAACCCAAATGCCATTATTACCCTGACGTTTGCCATTGGCGGCGTATTTGCCGCGCTGGCAGGCGTGATGATGGCGAGCAATTACGGTAACGCCAGCTTCTCGATGGGCTTTTTGCCCGGGATCAAGGCCTTTACGGCCGCCGTTCTGGGGGGCATCGGTAACATTCGTGGCGCAATGATAGGCGGGATCCTGCTCGGCATTATCGAAGCGCTGGGCGCTGGCTATCTGGGTGAACTGACCCATGGCGTATTTGGCAGCAACTATCAGGACGTCTTTGCCTTTATGGTGCTGATCCTGGTGCTGGTCTTCCGCCCGGCTGGCCTGCTGGGCGAGCGCGTGGCGCACAGGGCGTAAGGAATACCATGACAACACTTCAACTCCAGACCCCGGCGACCACGCGCAAATTCTGGTCAGGCATGAGCCTGTTCTGCCTCGCGCTGCTGATTGCTCCCGTGGTGGCCACGCAGCTTGGCGGCAACTACTGGGTGCGCGTTATCGACTTCGCCCTGCTCTACATCATGCTGGCGCTCGGGCTTAATATTGTGGTGGGCTATACCGGCCTGCTGGACATGGGCTTTATCGCCTTTTACGCGGTCGGCGCCTATCTCGCTGCGCTGATGGCCTCCCCACACCTGCTGGAAGTGTTTCCAATCCTCAGCGTCTGGTTCCCGGACGGGCTGCACACCCCGTATCTGCTCATTATTCCGCTGGCCGCCCTCGTCGCGGCAGTTTGCGGAATTTTACTCGGTGCTCCTACGCTCAAGCTGCGCGGGGACTACCTGGCGATAGTGACCCTCGGCTTTGGCGAAATCATCCGCATCCTGATGCGCAACCTCGACCGTCCGGTGAACATCACCAACGGCGCAAAGGGCATTACCGGGGTGGATACGCTAAACCTGTTCGGCCTGAAGTTTAGCGGCGTATACCACTGGTTTGGTTTCAAAGTGCCCGCGCTGTGGCTGTGGTACTACCTGCTGATGCTGGTGATTGTGGCGATTATTTTTGCCTGCCTGCGCCTGCAGCATTCCCGTATTGGTCGCGCCTGGCACGCCATCCGTGAAGATGAGGATGTGGCACGCGCGATGGGCATCAACGTGCGTAACTATAAGCTGCTGGCCTTTGCGATGGGCGCCTCCTTTGGCGGCGTGGCGGGTGCGCTTTTCGGCGCGTTTCAGGGCTTTGTATCCCCGGAATCCTTCACGTTACAGGAATCCATTGCCGTGCTGGCGATGGTGGTGCTGGGCGGTATGGGACATCTTCCGGGCGTGATCCTGGGCGCGGTACTGCTGACCGCCCTGCCGGAACTGCTGCGCAGCCAGGCAGCGCCGGTTCAGCAGGCGCTGTTCGGTACGGTGCTGATTGACCCTGAAGTGCTGCGTCAGCTGTTTTACGGCCTGGCGCTGGTGCTGGTCATGCTGGTGCGCCCTGCCGGGATCTGGCCGGTACGCCACAAGGAGGCGAAGGTATGAGCCTGTTAACCGTTCGCAACATGACAAAACGCTTTGGCGGGCTTACCGCCGTGGATGACGTTTCGATCGCCGTGAACAAGGGTGAGATCTACGGCCTGATTGGCCCTAACGGCGCGGGAAAAACCACCTGTTTTAACCTGATCACCGGGCTTTATCCGGCGGACAGCGGCGAATTTTCCATTGCCGACAGGCCCTATTTTCCAAAGCACATTGAGAAAGTTACCGCCGCCGGGATCGCCCGCACGTTTCAGAACGTCAGGCTGTTTAACGAGATGTCGGTGCTGGAAAACGTGATGGTGGGCCGCCACGTGCGCACCCGTAACGGCCTGTGGGCCGCGCTGAGCCGTCACAAACGCGCTCGCGAAGAAGAAAAGCAAACCCGCGCACTGGCCTGGCACTGGCTGGAGTACACCGGCATTGCGCAGTTCGCCCACTATCGCGCCTGCGATCTGGCCTATGGTCATCAGCGTCGCCTTGAAATCGCCCGCGCGCTAGCAACGGATCCGCTGCTGCTGGCGCTGGACGAGCCCGCCGCCGGGATGAACGCGGCGGAAAAAGTGGCGCTCGGCGAGCTGCTCATCCGCATCCGTGATGACGGCAAAACCCTGCTGATGATTGAGCATGACGTCAAGCTGGTGATGGGCATCTGCGACCGCCTGACGGTCCTTGATTACGGCAAAACGCTTGCCAGCGGCACGCCGGAGAGCGTGCGGCGCGACCCGGCAGTGATCGCCGCCTGGCTTGGAGGCAACGCCCATGTCTGAATTACTGAAGGTGGAACGTCTTGACGTGCATTACGGCGGCATTCAGGCCGTACGCGATGTCTCCTTTACCCTCCGCGAGGGCGAACAGGCGACGCTGATCGGCGCTAACGGCGCGGGGAAGAGCTCCACCGTACGCGCCATTACCGGGCTGGAAAGCTTTAGCGGCAGTATTGAGTTCAGCGGTAAATCGGTGCGTAAACAGAGCCCGGAGACCCTGCTTCGCGACGGGCTGGTGATGGTCCCGGAAGGCCGTGGGATTTTCTCCCGCATGACGGTACTGGAAAACCTGCAGATGGGCGCCTGGCTCAGGCGTGACACTGTCACCGTTAAGCGCGAGATGAACGAGATGTTTGAGCGTTTTCCGCGTCTGGGAGAACGCCAGCATCAGCTTGCCGGGCTGCTGTCCGGCGGCGAGCAACAGCTGCTGGCCCTTAACCGCGCCCTGCTCAGCCGCCCGCGCCTGCTGATCCTCGACGAACCGTCGATGGGCCTCGCCCCGAAGATGGTCGAAAACATTTTTGCCGTCATTGCCGGCCTGCGCGAGCGCGGCGTTGCCCTGCTGCTCATCGAACAAAACGCCCGTCTCGCGCTGGAAGTGACCGACAGCGCGTGGGTGATGGACAGCGGCAGCGTTGTTCATCATGGCGAATCGAAAGCGCTGCTCAATGACGACCAGATTGCACAGATTTATTTGGGCGAAATGCCCGTTTAACAACACCAGCCAACATCAGGGAAATACAATGAAAACAGTAAAAATCAGTGCGCTCAGCGCCGCTATTCTGCTCAGTAGTGTTGTCTCTACCGGAGCCTGGGCTGCCGACGGTGAAACCGTGGTTATCGGTCTTGCGGGGCCGCTGACCGGCCCGTCCGCCCGTATCGGGAAAGACCTGGAGAACGGTGCGCAGCTGGCAATTGACGACATTAACAAGCAGCACCCGACCATCGGCGGCAAAGCGGTGACCTTCAAACTGCAGTCCGAAGACGATCAGTCCGACCCGCGCACCGCCGTGGCCGTGGCGCAGCGTCTGGTGGACAGCGGCGTGGCGGGCGTGGTCGGCCACTGGAACACCGGTACCAGCATTCCTGCGGCGCGCATTTATCACGATGCGGGCATCGCCCAGGTTGCACCGGTCGCGACCGGTCATGCCTATACGCAACAAGGTTTTGATACCAGCTTCCGCGTGATGGGCCATGACGATGACGGCGGTCAGTTTGCCGGTCAGTACGCGGTGAATACCCTGAAAGCCAAACGCATTGCGGTGATCGACGACCGTACCGCATTTGGTCAGGGGCTTGCAGACCAGTTTATTAAATCGCTTGAAGCGCAGGGCGTGAAAATTGTCGATCGTCAGTACGTGGATGACAAAACGGTCGATTTCAGCGCCGTACTGACCGCTATCCGCAGTAAAAACGCCGATCTGATCTTCTTCGGCGGCGTCGACAGCCAGGCCGCACCGCTGGCGCGTCGCATCAAACAGCTGGGCATGAACGCCACGCTGATGGGCGCAGGCGGATTCGTCAGTCAGACGTTCCTGAAGCTGGCGCAGAAAGAAGGCGAAGGCGTGGTCGCGCTGGAGCCGGGTCTGCCTGTTGACCAGATGCCGGGCGGCAAAGCGTTTGAGCAGGCCTATCAGGCCCGCTACCACACCCATATCGAACTGCACGCCCCGTTCGCCTATGACGCCACTCGCGTGCTGGTTGCGGCGATGGAAAAAGCAGACTCCGTTGAGCCGTCCGACTATCTGCCCGCCCTGCGCGCCATCAGCTATTCCGGCGTCACCGGACAGATCGCGTTTGATAAAGAGGGCAACCTGAAATCGCCGTCGTTCACGGTCTACAAGGTTGTCGACGGCAAATGGCAGCCGCAGACCGTGCTGGGCGGCGCAAAAGCGAAGTAACGCAGCGAGGCAATGTGATGAGTGATAATAACGAGCTGGGCATTCTCGCCCGCCGCAAAATTGAAGCCGAAATTATTAAGCCAATTTATGAAATCCTGGTGCGCGAGATAGGGAAAGCCCGCGCCCAGGCGGTGATTGGCGAGGCCATTGAGCAGGCCGCGATTGACGCTGGCAAAGTTTTTGCCAGCAAAGAACCCAACGGCGCGGATGTGAAGAGCTTTATCGCCCTGCAGTATCTGTGGGAGAAAGATAACGCCCTGGAGGTGAAGGTGATCGACGCCGACGACCAGCAGTACAACTACAACGTGACCCGCTGTCGCTACGCGGAGATGTATCACGAGATGGGGCTGGGCGAGATTGGTCACCTGCTCTCCTGCGCGCGCGATGAAAAATTCATCGTTGGCTATGCGCCGGACGTGAAGCTGACCCGCACCACCACCATCATGCAGGGCGGTTCGTGCTGTGATTTCCGCTACCGCAGCAGCAAGGACAAGCCATGATCCGCGTCAACGCCGAACGGCTGTGGTCAACGCTTGAGATGATGGCGCAGATCGGCGGCACGCCCGCCGGTGGCGTCACCCGTCTGGCGCTGAGCGAGGAAGATCGTATTGCGCGTAACCTGCTGCGTGACTGGGCGCTGGAAGCCGGTTTTACCTGTGACGTCGACAGCATGGGCAATATGTTTATCCGCCGCGCGGGGAAAAACCCGCAGCTTGCCCCGGTCCTGACCGGTTCACATGTGGATACCCAGCCGCTGGGCGGGAATTACGACGGGGTTTACGGCGTGCTGGCCGGGCTGGAGCTGCTGCGTACCCTCAATGACCATCACGTTGAGACGGAGCGTGACATCGTGCTGGTGAACTGGACTAACGAAGAAGGCGCGCGCTTTGCGCCAGCCATGCTCGCTTCAGGGGTCTGGACGGGGCAGTTTAGCGAAGCATACGCTCATGCCCGCGCGGATAGCGATGGCATCACCGTGGGTGAAGCGCTGGATCGCATTGGCTACCGGGGTGAAGCCCCTGCCCGCGCGTTTCCGGTTCACGCCTGCTACGAACTGCACATCGAACAGGGCCCGATTCTGGAAGACGAAGCCCTGGATATCGGGTTAGTTCGCGCGGCAATGGGCCAGCGCTGGTTTACCCTGACGCTGGACGGATTTGCCGCCCACGCGGGCACCACGCCGATGCACAGCCGCCGCGACGCGTTGACCGCCTTCGCAGAGCTGGCGCTGAAGGTGGAAGAAATTGGCTATCGGCATGCGCCGGACGGACGCGCGACGATCGGTATGGCGCAGGTTACGCCAAACTCGCGCAACGTCGTGCCGTCTCGCGTGGTATGCAGCGTGGAGTTTCGCCATCCGGCGCAGGCGGCACTGGAAGCCATGGAGGCGGCGCTGCATAAGGTGGCTGAGAGCCTGAGCCTGCGCGGCGTGTCGGCTCTCGTTGAGCGCATTTTTGACTACGCGCCCATCGCGTTTGATGCCGAATGTCTGGCCCGCACGGAGAAGGCGGTGGCAGCACTGGGATATTCGTCGAAACCGATGGTCTCGGGTGCGGGACATGACGCCTGCTATGTCAGCAAAATTGCCCCTGCCAGCATGATCTTTATCCCCTGCGTGAAAGGCATCAGCCATAACGAAGCGGAAAGGATCCTGCCGGAGTGGTCGGAGAAAGGGGCGAACGTGCTGTTGCACAGCGTCCTGTACGCGGCCCAGGAGAGCTAGAACGGCGCGAAAGCAGCCCCTGCTTTCGCGCGACGCTAGACGGCAACGCGCCGGCTGATTTCAACCACCCGATCGCTGGGAAGGTGGTAGTGGTTGATGACGTGGGTGCAGTTGCGCTTCATGAAGGCAAAAATGTGTCGCTGCCAGGCCGCCATGCCTGTTCCGCTTTCACCTGCCACAATGGTTTCGTGCCCGACATACCAGGTGGCGTCGTCCGTGGCAAAAATTGCGTTAATCTCGCTGACGCCCTGCAACAAACGCGGGATGTCCGGGTGTTCCATAAAGCCATATTGCGCCACGCCGTGCCAGTAGCCCGGCGCGCGCTGCTCCACGCTGATACGCTGCTCTTCACCGACGTAGGGCACGTTGAGAATATCAATGGTCAGCGACAACACGTCCTGCTGCAGCGCCCGGTTTCGCGCGACGTGCCAGCGCATTACCGGCGGGATATTGTTCTGCGTGCGGGTCAAAAAGACGGCAGAACCCGTCACTCTGGGCACCGTCTTTTGCTGAAGCTGGGCAAAGAACGCATCCACGCTGACGCCCTTCTCGCCCACCGATGCGGATACCGCCTTAACGCCGCGATGCCAGATCAGCATCACCGTACAAATGGCGGCGGCCATTAGCAGCGGAATATAGCCGCCCTCAAGAACCTTAATCAGATTGGCAAATAAGAAGGTGGCATCGATCGTCAGGAAACAGAGGGCGATAATCCCGCTGCTGAACAGGCTCCAGCGCCATACTTCCCGCATGGCAACAAACAGCAGTCCTGTCGTCATCAGCATGGTTAACGACACGGCAATGCCGTACGCCGCGGCAAGCTTATCGGAGGATTTAAAGAACACCACCAGCCCTATCGTCACCACCATCAGCAGCCAGTTTATGATCCCGATATAAATCTGACCGTAGCTTTCTGCCGCCGTCTGTTTGATGCGTAACCGGGGTAACCAGCCGAGCTGAATGGCCTGGCGGGTCATGGAAAAAGCGCCGGTAATAATCGCCTGACTGGCGATGATCGTCGCCAGCGCGGCAAGAATGATGAGCGGCACCTGCAGCGCCGGCGGACAGAGCGTATAGAAAAGGTTTTGTTTGCTGTCGGCACCGGCCAGAATCAACGCTGACTGACCAGCATAGTTGAGCAGCAGCGAAGGAAAAACGACGCCGTACCAGGCAAGCCAGATGGGCTTTTTACCAAAATGCCCCATGTCGGCGTACAGCGCCTCGGCCCCCGTCACGCAGAGAAATACGCCTCCCAGGACCAGGAAACTGGTGTACCCGTTCGAAAACAAAAACGCGATGCCGTACGCAGGATTGAGGGCCAACAGTACCGAGGGGTGCTGAACGATCCCCCGCACGCCCAGGGCCGCAATCGCCAGAAACCACACCGCCATCACCGGGCCAAATATTTTCCCTATGCGGGCGGTGCCAAAAGGCTGGATGAGGAACAGCGCCAGCAAAATCGCCACCGTCAGGGGTAATATGTACGGCTGAGATTCCGGAATGACCATCTCCAGCCCTTCCAGGGCGGAAAGCACGGAGATGGCCGGGGTTATCGCGCCGTCACCGTAAATCAGCGCGGCGCCGATGAGGGCGGCAAAAATGACCCAGCGCCCGCCTTTACCTTTCTCCACCAGAAGCGACATCAGGGCCATAATGCCCCCCTCGCCATGATTATCAATTCGCATGGCGAAGGCGGCATACTTGATGGAGGTTACCAGGATGAGCGTCCAGGTAATCAGGGAGAGCAGGCCCAGGATGACGTCGGGCGTCGGGGCATGCTCAGAGAGCGAAAGCACGGTCCGGAAGGTATAAAGCGGGCTGGTGCCGATATCGCCAAAAACGACGCCCAGCGCGCCCCCTGCAAGCAGGGTTAACCGGGAGAGAGGTTGGGACGGTTCACTGCTGTGGCGCGGGCTCATATTTTCCAGCAAGAGTCAGATAATCCTTTAAAAAACATAGCCCATCTGCACCACACGCGCCAACCTCTGCCCCTGTTTTACCGCGTTTTTTACTGCGGATTAACCTTCGCCAGGCTGAACCAGATCCCCACTGCCAACAGCAGCAGCATGCCGCCCGCACTCCCCAGCGCCACGCTGTGGGAGGTAATAAACGCACTTTTCGCCGCCTCAATCACCGGCTCCGCCAGCGTCGGGGTCAGATCCTGCGCCACCTTCATCGCCTCACCAATGGATGACGAGGCTTTATCGACGAGCGAGGCATTCAGCCCCTTCGGCAGGTCAATTGAGGCCGAGAAGCTGCGGGTCAACAGCAGACCAAAAATGGCGATCCCCAGCCCGGCGCCCAGCTCATAGGACATGGTTTCAATCGCCCCTGCGGCGGCGGCTTTCTCCTTCGGCGCGGCAGCCATAATGGCGGAAGTCGAGGCCAGCAGCGCGCTGGCGGCACTGAAGCCGAGCAGCACCATCAGCCCCCACGCCTGCCACTGCTGCGTGCTGAAGTCGAGCGTCGACAGGCCGATAAAACTGACGGCGCTGAGCCCCATGCCGCCGGCCGCGACGATGCGTAGCCCTAATCGCCCAACCAGCACGCCCGCGATCGGCCCGCTGAACCCGCTGGCGACCATCACCGGCAGCATAAACATGCCCGCTTCAAACGGCGTAAAGCCGTGAACAAACTGCAGCTCCTGGGCCATCAGCAGCTCAAACCCGACCAGGGCAATCATGGCGGTCATCGCCATCACCACGCCGCTCAAAATGATGCGATGGCAGAAGAGACGCATATCGATCATCGGTACGCGGGCGCGAAGCTGAATACGCACGAAGATAAACAACAGCACCGAGCCGGTAACCAGCGCGGAGGCCACCAGCCACGGAGACAGCGCGCCCTTTAGCGCGGTTTTGGCGCTGTAGACCAGCAGCAAAATCGCCACAATCAGCATGATGGCATGGCTGATATTCAGCGGCTGCTCCGGACGACCCTGCTGGCGGGGCACAAAACGCGCCGCCAGCGACACCACCACCAGCACGATCGGCACGTTGATCAAAAACACCGATCCCCAGTAAAAATGCTCCAGCAGCATACCGCCAATCAGCGGGCCAAACGCCGCCCCGCCGGAACCGACCGCCGCCCAGACGCCGAGAGCGATGTTACGATCTCGCGCATCGATAAACAGCGTACGGATCCCTGCAAGCGTGGCCGGAATGATCATCGCCGCACCAATTGCCAGCGAGGCGCGCGCCGCAATCAGCCAACCTGCTGACGGGGCAAACGCTGCCGCCAGCGACGACAGGCCAAACAGCGTGCTGCCAATCATGAGCAGTCGTTTAAAACCAATCCGATCACCCAGGGCGCCCATCGGCAGCACCATACCCGCCATCACCAGCGAGTAGATATCGATGATCCACAATAATTCGTTACCGCTGGCGCCCAGCGTCATGCTCAATGTTGGCGCCGCCACGTGCAGCACCGTCGCGTCAATCGCCACCGGGATATACACCAGCACGATAATCACTAACGCTAACCACTGACGAAACATAAATTTCCTTTTCATTTTAAACCTGGACACATGTCCAGATTGCGATCCTACGTAAAGTTGAACGCGTGTCCAGCTTTTTGTTACACTCGTTTCGTTCCCATTGAGAGTGAGTAAAGATGCGATATCTGAGCAAGGATGAACGGCGAGAGGCCATCTTACAGGCCGCCATGCGCGTGGCGCTGGCAGAAGGACTGGCGGCAATGACGGTACGCCGCGTTGCGGCTGAAGCCGGAGTCGCGACCGGACAGGTTCACCATCACTTCACGTCCGGCGGGGAGCTAAAATCGCTGGCCTTCGTACGGCTAATCCGCGAGCTGCTGGATGCGGATGTCGCGGGCAAACGGGCCGGCTGGCGGGAGCAGCTTCATGCCATGCTCGGCAGCGATGACGGCAGGTTCGAGCCATATATTCGACTGTGGCGTGAAGCCCAGATCCTTGCCAGCCGCGATGCCGACATCAAGGGCGCGTATGTGATGACCATGGAGATGTGGCACCAGGAAACGGTGGCGCTGATCAACGCGGGAACGGAAGCCGGGGTATTTCGTCCCGGCGATCGGGCGGAAAATATCGCCTGGCGCTTGATTGGCCTGGTGTGCGGTCTTGACGGGATGTATATCTTAAACATGCCCGAAATGGATGAGGCCGCGTTTAACAATCATCTGGATAAGTTAATCACGCTCGAATTGTTTACTATCCCGTCTCAGCCTTGATGTTGCCGGGTGGCGGCGACGCCTTACCCGGCCTACAGCCCACTTCTTTGCGCACTATTTCCCGGCCTGAGGATGTGTATCAAAGCCCGCCATTACCGCCGTTAGCTCCGCCAGCGAAAATCCGTGTTTTGCATCGTCAACGCCCAGCCCAAAGCGTTCCTGCATCAGCTGGTAAAGCGCCTTTGCATCCGGCAGGTGAATCTGCTCCTCCACATGACCGTTCTGCCAGTGGGTAAAGTTGAAGTTGGTCAACGTCAGCTTGCCGCCGTCCGGAAGATGGCGGCACATCAGCAGATGATGGCGGAAATGGGACTGCGGCCAGTGCGCTGACCAGAAATTCCCCATCACGTAATCACTGAAATACTGTGTCGTCAGGTCAAAGTGGTACATCGACTGCCAGTGCTCGTGGTGACGGAACTGCAGCACCCAGTCGTTGCCTTCGCTCAGCAAACGATACAGGCCGTGCGGCGTTTCCTGTTCTTCACTGGCGAGCAGACGAATTGGCGCCGTCAGCGTCTGGCCGCCAAACCCCACGTCCGCAATCCAGCGCTCGCCGTTAAGCTCAACCAGCAGCAGGCGGTGCGTGCGCGGCGGCATTTGCGGCGGGCTCGCTAATACCACGCGTCCCAGCACGCTGCGTACCGTGAAACCGACTTCACGCAATACCCGCTCAAACAGGCCGTTTTGCTCAAAGCAATATCCTCCGCGACGTGCGGTGACCAGCTTGTCGACCAGACACCGATCGTCAAGCTGGATTTCGCGCGGCAGAACGACATCAATATTCTCAAAGGGGATTGCACAGTTGTGATGTAAATGCAGCGCGCGCAGGGTATCGATATCCACTCGAGTTGGTTGCGTCCAGCCGATGCGGGCGAAATAGGCGGTCAGGAATGGGGACATGAATCAGTTTCCTTTGATTGTGATGTTCTGTTTATAAACTAATTTTACGCGCTCACTTTGATTTCCGTGCTTTTTCGTCATACTCATCGGTGTAGATGAGGAGATCCTATGAGCCACTTTCGCCCTGTTGAATTACGTCATGCCAGCCGTCTGCTGAACCACGGCCCTACCGTGCTTATCACCAGTCGGGATGAAAGCCTCGACAGACGTAACGTGATGGCCGCCGCATGGTCAATGCCGGTTGAGTTTGAACCGCCGCGCATCGCAATCGTGGTGGACAAAAGTACCTGGTCGCGCGAGCTGATTGAACGCAGCGGGAAATTTGGCATCGTCATCCCCGGCGTGGCGGCAACCAACTGGACTTACGCGGTCGGTAGCGTCAGCGGGCGCGATGAGGACAAATTCAACTGCTACGGGATCCCGGTGGTGAACGGTCCTGAACTTGGCCTGCCGGTAATTGAAGAAAAATGTCTGGCATGGATGGAGTGCCGGTTATTACCCGCCACATCCGCAGCAGAGAAATACGACACCCTGTTTGGGGAAGTGGTTTCAGCGGCAGCCGATGAACGCGCGTTTATCGCCGGACGCTGGCAGTTTGACGAGGATAAGCTCAATACCCTGCATCATCTTGGGGCCGGGACGTTTGTGGCGAGCGGGAAGATGGTGAAGGCGCTGGATTGAGGAAACCCTCCCCCTATTGGGAGAGGGTGACCGTACTACTTCTTCGCACGCCGTGAAATAATCTCATCCGCAACATTCCGCGGGGCTTCCGCAAAATGATGGAACTCCATCGTATACGTCGCGCGTCCCTGGGACATCGAGCGTAACGTGGTGGCATAACCAAACATCTCGGCCAGCGGCACGTCAGCGCGAATAATCTGGCTGCCGTACTGCTCCGCCATCCCCTGCACCATGCCGCGGCGGGAAGAGAGATCGCCCATAATGTTACCGGCGTACTCTTCCGGCGTTTCCACTTCCACGTGCATGATCGGCTCAAGAATCACCGGATCCGCCCTGCGGGCGCCCTCTTTAAAGCCGAGGATCGCCGCCATGCGGAACGCCATCTCCGATGAGTCGACGTCGTGATACGAGCCAAACGTCAGCGTCGCTTTGACATCGACTACCGGATAGCCCGCCAGCACCCCGCTGTTCATCGCTTCCCGCAGCCCTTTCTCAACGGACGGGATATACTCACGCGGCACCACGCCGCCCTTGGTGGCATCTTCAAATTTAAAACCACTTCCAGGCTCAAGCGGCTCCAGGCTCAGTACCACATGGCCGTACTGGCCTTTACCGCCGGACTGTCGGACAAATTTGCCTTCGATATCCTTCACCGTTTTACGCAGGGTTTCACGGTAGGTCACCTGTGGACGACCGATAATTGCCTCGACGCCAAACTCACGCTTCATGCGGTCAACGATAATCTCAAGGTGTAGCTCCCCCATCCCGGAGATAATGGTCTGGCCGGACTCTTCGTCAGTATGCAGTCGGAAAGACGGATCTTCCGCCGCCAGACGCTGCAGCGCGATCCCCATTTTCTCCTGATCGCCTTTGGTTTTTGGCTCGATCGCCAGCGAGATAACCGGGTCCGGGAACTCCATGCGCTCAAGCGTAATGACGGCGTTCGGATCGGTAAGCGTATCACCGGTGGTCACATCTTTCAGCCCAACGCAGGCCGCGATATCCCCGGCGCGCAGTTCGTCCACCTCGTGGCGATCGTTGGCATGCATCAGCACGATACGCCCGATGCGCTCTTTCTTCCCTTTCACCGGGTTATACACCGCGTCGCCTTTGCGCAGCACGCCAGAGTACACGCGGATAAAGGTCAGTTGCCCGACGTACGGGTCGCTCATCAGCTTGAACGCCAGGGCCGAGAACGGCTCATCATCGCTTGGATGACGCTCCGCGTGCTGCCCTTTTTCATCCACGCCATCAATGGCGGGCACGTCCAGCGGCGACGGCATCAGCTCAATAACCGCATCAAGCATGCGCTGTACGCCTTTATTCTTGAACGCGCTGCCGCACAGCATCGGCTGGATTTCGCCCGAAATGGTGCGAATACGCAGCCCTTTGATGATTTCCGCTTCCGTCAGGTCGCCGGTTTCCAGGTATTTGTCCATCAGTTCATCGCTGGCTTCCGCCGCCGCAGAGACCATTTTTTCCCGCCATTCCTGGGCAGTACTGACCAAATCGTCCGGCACGGGCGCATAGGTGAAAACCATGCCCTGAGACGCATCGTCCCACAGAATGGTGCGCATCTTGATTAAATCCACCACGCCGGTGAAGCGATCTTCTGCCCCCACCGGGATGACAATCGGCACCGGATTGGCCTTCAGGCGTTCCTGCATCATCCGCACGACGCGGAAGAAATCGGCCCCCGGACGGTCCATTTTATTGACGAAGGCCAGTCGCGGAACGTGATATTTATTGGCCTGACGCCAGACGGTTTCCGACTGCGGCTGCACGCCGCCCACGGAGTCGTACACCATCACGGCGCCGTCGAGCACGCGCATGGAACGTTCCACCTCAATGGTGAAATCCACGTGCCCCGGGGTGTCGATGATGTTGATCCTGTGCGGCTCATATCCTCTGTCCATACCAGGCCAGAAGCAGCTGACCGCCGCAGAGGTAATCGTGATCCCGCGCTCTTGCTCCTGCGCCATCCAGTCAGTGGTTGCCGCGCCATCGTGTACTTCACCCAGCTTGTGGCTCATCCCGGTATAAAACAGGATGCGCTCGGTGGTGGTAGTTTTACCGGCATCGATATGCGCGGAGATACCGATGTTGCGATAACGTTCGAGAGGGATGGGTCGGGGCATGATATTTCCTTAGTCACTATGACGTGTTTGTGACGACCAGGATGGTCGTGTATTCGTTCGTTTGCTATAATAGTCCTATTGTACGAGTATTATCGAACTATTTTTTAATGGTTGACCTATTGTTGATATAGCTCAATCTGACGCCACACGCAGGAAAACGATGATCCCTAACCACCCTGAAACTGAACAAATATTGCTGGAAAATGTGCTCTTTGCCCTCGGCAACCCGCTCCGGCTATCGATTATTCGCCGGCTGGCCGATGGCAGCGAACTCAGCTGTAACGCGTTGCGCCCGGAAGATGTGGTGAAGTCCACGATGACCCACCACTGGCGCGTACTGCGGGACAGCGGCGTCATCTGGCAGCGCCCGCAGGGGCGGGAGAACATGATTTCGTTACGAAGAGACGATCTGGATGCCCGTTTTCCAGGGCTGATGGAGATACTTCTGCAGGTTAAATAATTTCAGTCCCATCCAGGCGATAGACCGGGATCCGCCGGGTTGTTTTGGTAAGCGTATCAAACACCTCGGCGTCGGACGTCACGATCCTCATCCCTGTCTTGCGTAACCGTTGCACATCGGCCGCGATGCGCTGAATGCCGAACCAGAAAAGCCCGTCGAGTGCCGTCACCGACAGCCCATTTTCCAGCGCCAGCTTGAGGCGTTCCTTCGGGGCTTTAACCTGCTGGGCAATTTGCCGGTAAGGCGCTTCATTACATCCTGTCGCGTCACTGCGCTGGATACGCGTTTTCAGCTGATAGGTAAATTCGTCAGGTATTCCGCCGAGATCCGTTTTAAGGCTATAGACGCAGCCAAAGCGCTTGCCGTTGAACAGAACATTTTTCTGACTGAGCTGAAGCTCTTTTCTGACAACGTCTATCAGCTGGGGCGCGCGGGTGAGAAGCAGCCTGAAGGGCAGCTCGAAGCTGGTGACGTAGTCCACATTAAGCAACGCGAGACGCAGACGATCCTCCGCACCGGACTGTTGCTCACGACACTCTTCCATCACCTCCGCCCACTGGCGCGTCAGGCGCTCCGGCTCGGCGGCTTCGGTCAGGAGATATTTTTCAATCTGGTAATCAACTCTTCCGGTCATCGTGTGGTATCCCGTCGCTGTGGATGCGGTAATTCTATACAGTACGGTGATATTTATAAAGGACTGAACCGCAGCGGCATCCTGAAAATGTCGTTGCGATTCAGTATCCTGACGTTTCGGATCAGTGCGCCATAATCCAGCCCATCAGCAGCGTGGCGAAAATGACCGTCGACGCGCCGCCGATGCGCGTCGCAATCTGCGCGAACGGCATGAGCGACATGCGGTTAGACGCGGACAGAATGGCCACGTCCCCCGTCCCGCCCAGCCCACTGTGGCAGCAGGTTACAATGGCCGCTTCCACGGGATACATATTCAGACGCGACGCGATAAAGTAGCCGCTCAGCGCCATCGCAATCACCACCGATCCGCATACCACTACATAGCCCACCGAGAAGACCGACACCACGCTCTCAAGCGGTACGTATAACATCCCGAGGCCGATCATCAGCGGCCAGACCAGCGCAGCCGAGACGAATTTATAGCAGCTGTGCGCGCCCTGCTCCATTGAGGCCGGGATCACCCTGAAGTATTTACACAGGACGGCAATCAGGATCATCAGCACCGGGCCGGGAATATGTACCAGTTTTTCAAACAATCCGCCGACGATGAAAAACGCGCACACCATCAGCAATCCGCCGCCCATCAGATGAAAATCCGTCTGCTGCGTATTTTGCGCCCCGGCAAACAGGCTGGCGTCATCTTTACTCCGGGTGAGCATGCCATTTCCCGAAAGTGCAGGACGTTTCGCGCCGAGACGCGCCAGCGAGCCCGCACAAATAATGGCGAAGATATTCCCGACGACCGCAGCGGGTGCCAGCTGCGCAACGTAGACGTCCGGCGTCTGCCCCAGTATGGCCGAATAGGCCAGGGACAGCGGCAAAATGCCCTCGCCAATTCCGCCGCCAATGATGGGCACAATGATGAAGAAGAAGGTGTGGTAAGGCGTATAACCAAACAGTGAGCCCACAATGAGGCCGCTCAGCACGGCCATGCATGTTCCCGCCACCAGCGGAACAAACATCCGCATCATCCCCTGGATCAGCAGCACCCGGTTCATCCCCAGAATGCTGCCGACCACCAGACAGGCGATGACGAAATAGAGCAGATTCGCCTCTTTCATCAGCAGATGCACGGTATCAAGGGTATGTTTCCCGAATACGCCAAAATAGACCAGCACGGAGGGCACCATCAGGCACAGGATCGCCGGGCCGCCGATATCCTTCAGCACCGGGATTTGACGCCCCACTTTGGCAAACGCGAAACCGAGGGTCATGATGACCGCGAGGCCACCGATCATATTTTTCGGCAGCAGCCCTGCCCAGGCGGACGTCGCCACAATCGCGGCAATCCCGACGAACAGCATCAACGGGACCGTGCCCACCTCGGTATTGTTGAGCCCAAAGGCAAAACGCGAGGTCGACAGCTCAGAAGTCGGTACAGGATTATCTTTCATATAATCACCTGAAAATTGTGTTCGGATATACAGAGAAAGGAATAAACTGGAACTATTCCTGATACGAATAAATGTTCTTAAATATAAATTAATGACTTAGATGGCCTTTTCTAAAAACAGGCTCTATATGAAATTATCATGGGCCTGCGGGAAGAAATGTGAACAATTCGGCTCTTTGCTTTTAAATAACTTAATTCACCATTAAGTAACTAAAGTTAGTTGTGGCAGCTAATGTTGCTTTCTTGCGTATTATCAATATTTGACGAAAGCATTACTTATCCAACTAATGCAATCTTTTTGAAATTAATAAAAGCAGAGAGAGTGTGACCCTTGTCACTCCTGCCCTGCTATCTAAGCGCTAGATTAGCGCTGCAATAAAACACATAAAATACCCTACAGGAAATATTATGCCTTCATTACTATTACAGTCACTGTTTCCGCTCGTCTTTATAATGTTACTTGGATGGCTAAGTGGAAAGCTGGGATATTCCCGGCGTGAAGATGCAAACGTCATGGCTACCGTGGTGATTCGTTTCGCCCTACCTTTCCATCTTTTTATTGGTGCATTACATACTGACCCCAATAAAATTAAGAACCTGACTTTTATGGCCGTACTGGTTGTCGGTTTAATGGGGTCGTATTTACTGACGCTATTTATTTCGCGCTACGTTTTTCGTCACGATATCAAAACCAGCGCCATTCAGTCTCTGGTTTGCGCCTTTCCTGATATGGCCTACTTTGGCGCACCGGTCCTGGCGGTATTGATTGGGCCGGAAGGATTTATCGGCGTGCTGATTGGCAATATTATTACCAGCGTTATCATGATCCCTCTGACTATCGTCCTGATTCGTATGGGTGATAAAAACGGTCATGATGGCCTGGAGGCGCTGCACCCGGGGGCGATGATCGTGCAAAACCTCATAAAGGCGGCACGCAATCCTATCGTCTGGATCCCGGTCTCCGGCGTATTGCTCAGTCTGGCCGGCGTGCAGATACCGTCCATTCTCAGCATGCCTGTCGAAATGGTTGGCAAGGTTTCAGGCGGACTTTCCCTGTTTGCCCTCGGCCTGCTGTTTTACGGTGAACGTCCCAAACTGAATGTGCAGACATTTACTAATATCAGTATTAAAAACCTGATTCAGCCGGCAATG
Source organism: Enterobacter sp. 3U4 (assembly GCF_057224565.1). Lineage (NCBI taxonomy): Bacteria > Pseudomonadati > Pseudomonadota > Gammaproteobacteria > Enterobacterales > Enterobacteriaceae > Enterobacter > Enterobacter sp. 3U4. The sequence goes on along the minus strand of NZ_CP136665.1, from coordinate 1,475,346 downwards.
ATGGCCGCCGCAGGGATTGCCTTTGGCCTCAGCCATACTTTACTGCAGCAGGTTGTGATTATTGGCGCAACGCCCTCCGCGATTGCCGCAGGGATGTTTGCTTTACGCAGCGATACCTATATTGATACCGCCTCCTCTTCCATATTAATTGGCACTGCCGTCGGGGTCGTGACCGAAGGCATTATGATCTATTTAATCTCTTAATCTGTTTTATTTAAAAATTCAGGAGTTAACCATGTCCCGGAAAGAAGTTTTGTACACCCCCTATAACGGGGCCGTATTGCTGGAAAACCCGCTACTAAATAAAGGACTCGCATTTATTAAAGAAGAGCGTGACAATTTTAACCTGCATGGATTATTGCCGCACAACGTTGAAACCATTGAAGAACAAACCGAGCGCGCCTGGGTGCAGTTCTGCCATTTTAAAAGCGATATTTCACGTCATGTTTATTTGCGCAATATTCAGGACACCAACGAAACTCTCTTTTACAACCTTTTGCGTTCGCATCTGAAAGAGACGTTACCGATTATCTATACCCCAACGGTCGGTGAAGCCTGCGAGCATTTCTCTACGATTTATCGCCGCGCGCGCGGCCTGTTTATTTCATGGCCTAACCGCCACCGTATTGATGAGATGCTGCAAAGTTTTTCGCGCAACGACGTTCGCGTGATTGTGGTGACGGACGGAGAACGTATTTTAGGGCTTGGCGATCAGGGTATCGGCGGAATGGGCATCCCAATTGGCAAGCTGTCGCTCTATACCGCCTGCGGCGGGATCCATCCGGCCTCCACCCTCCCGATTATGCTGGATGTCGGCACCAATAATCAGCAACACCTCGACGATCCGATGTACATGGGCTGGCGTCATCCGCGCATCAGCGACGATCAATACGCTGAATTTATGGATATGTTTGTCAGCACCGTTAAAGCGCGCTGGCCCAACGTTCTCCTGCAGTTTGAAGACTTTGCGCAGAAAAACGCCACCCGACTTCTCCAGCGTTACCGCGACCAGCTGTGCTGCTTCAATGATGATATCCAGGGCACGGCAGCCGTCACCGCAGGGACGCTGATCGCAGCGGCCCACGCGGCGGGAACGCGTATTCGCGATCAGCGCGTGGTCTTCCTGGGCAGCGGCTCGGCCGGATGCGGGATCGCTGAAAAAATTGTGGCGCTGATGGTCGATGACGGCCTGACCGAGTCCGAAGCCCGCAGCCGGATCTTTATGGTCGATCGCTTCGGCCTGCTGACCGACGACATGACCAACCTGCTCGATTTCCAGAAAAACCTGCTTACCGCGCGCGACGCCGTTTGCAGCTGGCAGGTAGACGCGAAGAATATTTCCCTGCTGGACGTGGTGAAGAACGCACATCCCACGGTGATGATCGGCGTTTCAGGTCAGCCGGGACTCTTCAGCGAAGAGATCGTCAAAGAGATGCATCGCCACTGTCCGCGCCCAATCATCATGCCGCTCTCGAACCCGACGTCGCGGGCGGAGGGCCAGCCGCAGGATCTCATCGCCTGGACCCAGGGAGCCGCGCTAGTGGCCACCGGCAGCCCGTTCGCCCCGGTATTCTGGGAAAATGCGCACTACGAGATTGCCCAGTGTAACAACGCCTATATCTTCCCGGGCCTGGGGCTGGGCGTGCTGGCCTGTAACGCGCGCCGGGTGACGGAAGAGATGCTGATGGCAGCAAGCCGCAGCCTGGCCGCACAGTCTCCACTGGTGACAACAGAAAGAGGAGGATTGCTGCCGCCGGTAGATCAGATTGAAACGGTCTCACGCCAGATTGCCGTCGCCGTCGCCCGGGCTGCGATTGAACAGGGCGTGGCACCGGCGATAGATGATGAGACGTTGATGGCGCGTATCGAGAAGACCTGGTGGCAGGCGGACTATGCGCCGTACCGCCGATCCGCGCTGTAGCGACGGTCATGCCCTCACCGCAGGGTGAGGGCATCGCTGAGGCTTTAGTGCTGTATGCCTGATCGGTCAGTAAAATCGCTGGCGGAGAGAATATCACCCCGTGGTGCCACGCTCTTGCGGCGGGCATACCGGTCAGGTACCCCTTCAGGACGCGTTTTGAAGCGACGGTGCAGCCACATATACTGCTCTGGGGCCATGCGTACGGCCTGCTCAATTGCCCTGTTCATCTGCGTCGCCACGGCTTCTTTATCTCCCCCCTGCAACGCCTCGCTGATATCCTCCAGAATAATCAGCTCGTAGCCGGTGCCATCCGCCCTGCGGCGCGGCACAAAGGGAATGACCGCAGGCTTAGCGCTTTTGACCAGCATATAGCTTCCAGCGGTCGTCGCGGCATCCGACACCGCAAAGAACGGCACAAAAACGCTATTGGTTTTGCCATAGTCATGGTCCGGGGCGTACCACAGAATTTCATTCTGCTTCAGCGAGCGGATCATGCCCTTTAAATCATGACGATCGAGCATGGTTTTATTGGAACGCATACGCCCGCGCGTCTGAAGCCAGTCCAGCAGCGCATTATTATTGGGACGATACACTCCGATACCGGGGTTAAGCATGCCAAATATCCTCGCGCCCAGCTCAAGCGTCAGAAAATGCATCCCCACCAGCACCACGCCCTTTCCTTGCGCTCTGGCCTTCTCCATGTGCTCATATCCCGTCACGGTAAAGCATTTCCGCACTCGCCACGCAGGCCAGAACCATGCCATCCCGGTTTCAATCACCCCCATTCCTACCGATTCAAAATTACGCTGCAGCAGTGACTCGCGTTCATCCTTTTTCATCTCCGGGAAACAAAGCTCAAGGTTGCGGCGGGCAATCTCGACGCGGCGAGGAAGCAGGCGCATCGCCAGTCGACCAAGTCCATGACCGATTCTGAACAGAAGCGGATAAGGGAGCAGCATGATTAGCCACAGAGCCGCAATGCCGGCCCAGCTTAGCCAGTAACGGGGATGAAGAAAGGCGAATGAAAAACGGGGTAATTTTGTCATGAGAAAATTATCCTTTAACGTGTCTGTCCTTAATTGATTCTGTTGAAGATCTTTCCTAAGGATTAATAATATGTCAGCCAGAAACGTTAATTGTAGCGGATAAGACAAAACGCATTTTTATCGATTTTTGCGAAAAACGGGAAGACGAGCCGGGAAGGACTTATTCGCTCCCCGGCAAAGATCTTACATCGAATACCCGGGCTTCTTAATGAGCTCCTCCAGCTTCGGTCCAATTTCGGTATCCCAGACCTGAGCCTTCCAGTCTTCAGGCGCGATCTGGTTCAACGCCACCGACACGGAACTGTCTTTGCTGTTGAAATGGCGAATAATCACGTCGGCAATATCCGCCGCCAGGGCCGTTTTTTGTTCGTCGTTCAAATCACGGGGAAAACATTTGATATCTACGTGTGGCATGTGCAGGCTTCCGGTTGTGAATGAGGGTTCCACGTTATCAGATAATATTGTTTGCCTTTAACACCTTGTGCAGTTCCGGTAGCTGACATACGGTGTCCGCAATCGCCGTGAATTTAGGGGTGTTCTCGGCAAACCAGTCTTGACGCGGCCCCCAGATGCGCGCCACCGCAATATACACATCCAGCAGCGTCAGCCGTTCCCCCAGCGCAAACGGGGCGGCCTTGAGCTGAGTTTCGAACCACAAATAAAGGGATTTCCGGTATTCGATGCAGTTTTTCTGCAGCTGTTCCGGCGCATCCGGCACCCAGCGTTCGGGATAGTCCGCATAGGTAAACGTGGGATAGACGTTGGCCACGAACCAGATCAGCAGACGCTGAAACTGCTGACGTTCGGCCTGTCCCACGGGCGGAGCGAGATCGGGACATCTGTCGAGCACCATCAGGGCAATCGCCGCCGTTTCGGTCATGATGGCGCCGTTTTCGAGCTCCAGAGTGGGTACCTGACACAGCGGGTTGAGCTTTTGCAGCAATTCACGCTGCGGGCCGGGCTGGTCAAACCCGTCCACGTTGATAAATTGATAAGGGATATCAGCCAGGGTTAGCATCACTTCACCGATCGCCGAGCCCCAGCCGGGTACGCCATAGAGTTTAATCATGTTGCCCCCTCAGGGATGAAAACCCTAAGTGTATACCCGTCATACTTCAAGTTGCAGGTGCGTTGGCTGCACTCACTCACCCCAGTCACGTACTTATGTACGCTCCCGGGGATTCGTTCCCTTGCCGCCTTCCTGCAACTCGAATTATTTAGGGTATAGAGCACCATTAATAGGTTATCCCAGGCGGGTTGACCTCCGACTTTGCCACCGCTTCCCCCTGCTCGCCCCAGCGCGCCAGCACCTTCTGGTAATCTCCCCGCTTAATCGCGCCGTCCAGCGCGGCCTGCAGCGCGTACACCAGCTCATTGCCTTTTTTGGTGGTGGTCGCGACATAGGCTTTTTTCGGCCCTAAACCGACCACGCGGGTTTTACCGGTGAGCGCCGCTTTCCAGGATGAAACGGACTGGGGTCCGAAGAACACATCCGCCCTGCCTGACTGGATATAGAGATTGCCCGAAGCATCATCGTGGAGATAAACCGGCAGCGCGGGCGCCCGCCCCGCCTTTTTGTTCTCTTCGTTCCACCCCAGCAGGATGCGCTCCTGATTGGTGCCAGAGCCGACAATCACCCTTTTCCCGGCCAGGTCTTCCGCGCTTTTGATTGATTGAATTTCGCTGGTGGATTTCACCGAAAACGCCAGCGAGTCGACGCGGTAGGTCGCAAAATCGAATTTCTCTTTACGCTGTTCGGTCACCGCAATGTTCACCAGCGCCACGTCGTAGCGCCCGGAGGCGATCCCCAGCGGCCAGTCTTCCCACGCCGTCGGCACCAGCTTCAGCTTCAGCCCCAGGCTGCCCGCCAGCAGGCGGGCGATATCCGGGTCGCTGCCGATCCGCGTGCGGTTATCGCTGGCCAGCAGCGCCAGCGGCGGGGAGTTCAGCATCGAAACGGCGACCGTCAGCGTTCCCGGCTCAACGAATTTGTAACTGGCGGGGATCTTCGCCACGGCCTGCCGATCCACCGTCACCGGCAGCGGCTGCTCGTTGGCTTTCAAATCAATGCTGGCGTGGCTCGCCGTCGTGAAGACCAGCCCCGCCAGAAGTCCATATTTCATTGGCACTCCTTACAAGACTTTGGAGAGAAACTGGCGCGTTCGCGCATGTGACGGACGGTTTAATACCTCGTCACTGCTTCCCTGCTCGACAATTTTTCCGTCGACCATAAATACCACCTGATCCGCCACTTCCCGGGCAAAGCCGATCTCGTGGGTCACCACCACCAGCGTGGTGCCGGACCGGGCCAGTTTTTTGATCACATCCAGCACTTCCCCCACCAGCTCCGGATCCAGCGCCGACGTGGGTTCATCAAACAGCATCACGCGGGGACGTAACGCCAGCGCGCGAGCAATCGCGATGCGCTGCTGTTGCCCGCCTGAGAGATGGCGGGACCAGGCATCGGCTTTGTCCCGCAGCCCGACCACGTCCAGCAGGCTGTACGCCCTTTCCACCGCCTCTTTTTTGCTGAGCTTTTTATGCGCGATGGGCGCCTCAATCAGGTTTTCCAGCACCGTGAGATGGGGAAAGAGATTGAAGTTCTGGAACACATAGCCGACGTTGACGCGCTGTTTGAGGATCTCTTTCTCCTTCAGCTCGTAGAGCTTATCGCCCTGACGGCGATAGCCGATGTAATCCCCGTCGATCTGGATAAAGCCTTCATCGACGCGCTCCAGGTGATTAATGGTACGCAGCAGCGTCGATTTGCCCGACCCGGACGGCCCGAGAATGACAGTCACGGACCCGGGCGGGATCTCAAGCGAAACGTTGTCGAGCGCCTTATGGCGACCGAAATACTTGCTGACGCCGGTAATCGAAATATGTCCTTCAGGAGAGGCTTGCATGGATAGGCTCCTGCGCTGGCGTGGTGGTGACAGAACGGGTGCGACGGGTGGCACGGTTCTGATTAACGGCAGAGCGGCGTTCGCTGCGGGCAAGCGCGCGTTCAACACCGTACTGGATAGCGGACAGGACGGTGGTGATCGCCAGGTACCAGGCGGCACCGACCATCAGCAGCGGGATCACCTCCTGCGTGCGGTTGTAGATCATCTGAATGGTATAGAACAGCTCCGGCATCGCCAGGACGTACACCATCGCCGTGCCCTTGGCGAGGCTGATGATTTCATTGAATCCCGACGGCAGAATGGTGCGCAGCGCCTGAGGCAAAATGATGCGCACCGTGCGGCGCCAGGCCGGCAGGCCGAGCGCGGCGGCGGCCTCATACTGCCCGTGATCGACCCCGAGGAACCCGCCGCGAATGATCTCGGCGGTATAGGCGCTCTGCACCAGGGTTAGCCCCACCACGGCGGTAGAAAACTGCCCCAGCACGTTGATGGTTTCAAAGCTGCCCCAGGTGATGCCGGTGAACGGCACGCCGAGCGAGAGCGTGTCGTAGAGATAGGAAAAGTTGTACAGGATGATCAGCACCACAATCAGCGGCAGCGATCGAAACAGCCAGATGTAGCCCCATGCCAGGCTGCTCAGAAGCCATGACGAGGACAGTCTCGCCAGCGCCAGCATGCCGCCCAACACCACGCTCAACGCGGTGCCGATCAAGGTAAGCAGCAGCGTCTGACCGACACCTTCAAGTATCACCGGGTCAAAAAACCAGCGGGCGAACACCGCCCACTCCCAGCGCGGGTTAAAGGCCACGGACTGAATCACGACCGCCAGGACAAACAGCGCCACCGCGGCGCCGACGGTCCGGAGCGGATAACGCGCCGGGACCACCTTAATGGTTTCAACGTTGCTCATCGTCGTTCCTCATGCGGTTTTACTGAACGCTTCACGTACCAGCGTTTTGGTGAATCGCAGCCGACCGTCAAACGGCGGCTGGCTATACTCTTCCGGATCGCGGTTCAGATCGAACTGCGGCTGATAGCCCTGGCTAAGATAGAGCCTGACCGCCTCCGGCTGACGAAAGCCGGTTGTCAGGTAGATCTGACTGTACCCTGCCAGCACCGCCCTGCGCTCCAGCTCCTGCACCACGCGCCCGGCAAGCCCCTGCTTACGCAGGGTTTTGTCGGTCCAGATGCGTTTGATTTCCGCGGTGCGTTCGTCGAACGGTTTGTACGCGCCGGTGGCGATAATCTTCCCGTCGCGCTCCAGGACGATAAACAGCCCCTGCGGCGCTAAATACCACTCGGTGAGCTCCACTTCCGCGTCTTTAGAGAAGTAGTCCCCGTAGCGGGCCGCGTATTCCCCGAACAGCCCCTCGATAACGGGCTGAAGCTCGGCGTCTTCCGGTGATACATCACGAAATCGTTCGCTCATTACGCCTCCTTAATCGCCCAGGCCCGCCGGGTTCACTTCGGACTGAGGAATGCGCTCAACCCCTTCCCCCCAGCGGTTCAGCACTTTGTCGTAGTCACCGTTTTTGATCGCGCCGTTCAATGCGGTTTGTACCGGCTCAACCAGACCGCTGCCTTTTTTCAGCGTCACCGCGATGTGCGCCGCCTTCGGCCAGCCGCCGTCGACGCTTCCGACCAGTTTGGTTTTGCCGTTCAGCGCCGCTTTCCATGCGCCAATCACGTTCGGACCAAAGTAGGCATCCGCGCGCCCGGACTGCAGCGCCAGCGTTTGTGCCGCATCGTCTTTGGTGTAGATCGGGGTAAAGGGCTTCAGCCCCTTCTTCAGGTTTTCGGCATTCCACGCCAGCAGGATGGCCTCCTGGTTGGTGCCGGAGCCGACGATAATCCGCAGCCCGGCGATGTCCTCAGCCTTCTCAAGCGACTTGATCGGGCTGGTTGATTTCACGTAGAACCCGAGGGAATCTTTTCGGTAGGTGGCAAAGTCAAACTTCTCTTTACGCTCTTTGGTGACGGTGATGTTGCTGATGGCGGCATCATATTTCCCGGAGGCCACGCCCAGAGGCCAGTCTTCCCAGGAGGTCGGTACCACGTTCAGCTCCAGCCCCAGGCTGTCGGCCACCAGACGGGCGACATCCACTTCACTTCCCAGCAGCGTTTTGTTGTCGTCGGAGAAGACCGTTAGCGGCGGTTGATTGAGGCCCGCCACCGCAACGGTAAATTTCCCCGGCACGGCAAAGCGATAGTCTTTCGGCAGCTGCGCCACCGCATCATTGTTTTTGGCAGTGTTAATCGGCGTTTTATTGGCCTCGATGCTCACGCCGGTGCCGTTAATATTCACATTCTCTGCCCAGACGGCAGGGGTAAAGGCCAGCGCGAGGGCCAGAATAAGCGATGTTTTCTGCATAGCGGTGTTCTCTTTTATTGTTGTATGAACTGGTTTTTGGGTTGGTCTAAACCAAGGCTTTCGCGCAGCGTGGTGCCCGGGTAGTCGGTGCGGAACAGGCCGCGGGCCTGCAGAACAGGAACCACCAGGTCAACGAAGCGCGGGAAGGTGTCCGGCGTACCGCCCTGAATGATGAAGCCGTCTGCGGCATAGCCTTCAAACCAGGCCTGCAGGCCGTCAGCCACCTCTTCCGGCGTACCGGAAAAGCGCGGACGCGGTGATGCGGCTTCAAGGGCCACCTGACGCAGGGTTAAGCTGCGCTCGCGGGCGTTACGCTTGATTTCATCGGTGGTGCTGCGGAAGCTGTTTTTGCCTAAATCGCCGATATCCGGGAATGGCTCGTCGAGCGGATACTGGCTGAAATCATGGTGTTCGAAATAGCGCCCGAGGTAGTTAAGGGCATCGTTAATCGACACCAGCGCCGCCGTGGTTTGATACTGGTTTTCCACGTCATCGGCGTCTTTTCCCACAATCACGCTGACGCCCTGGAATATATGCAAGTCAGAGGCGCGGCGGCCGTTTGTTTCCAGCTGCTGCTTCACGTCGCGGTAAAAGGCTTTTGCCTCGTCGAGAGTCTCGTGATGGGTAAAAATGGCGTCGGCATGTTTCGCCGCCAGCTTTTTCCCGTCGTCCGACGCCCCGGCCTGAAAGACAATCGGTCGTCCCTGCGGCGTGCGGCCAATATTCAGCGGACCGGCGACCTGGAAGAAGTCACCGTGGTGATCGAGCGTATGCAGTTTGGTCGGGTCAAAAAATTGACCGCTCTCTTTGTTGCGGATAAACGCGTCCCCTTCCCAGGAATCCCACAGCCCTTTCACCACGTCGAGATACTCATCGGCAATGCGATAGCGCAGCGCATGCTCGGGGTGTTTTTCGCGAGAGAAGTTCTTTGCCGAACCTTCCAGCGGGGAAGTGACCACGTTCCAGCCCGCGCGTCCGTTGCTCAGGTGGTCGAGGCTCGCGAACTGGCGCGCCGTGGTGAAGGGCTCGCTGTAGGAGGTGGATAAGGTTCCCACCAGCCCCAGGCGCGAGGTGATGCTTGCCAAAGCGGAAAGCACGGTTAGCGGTTCAAAACGATTCAGAAAATGCGGGATCGATTTCTCGTTAATATAGAGACCGTCGGCAACGAATAGAAAATCGAGTTTGCCCTCTTCCGCCTTTAACGCCGTCGCTTTGACGAAATCAAAATTGATACTGGCATCGGCGGTGGCCTCAGGGTGACGCCAGGCGGACATATTTCCGGATGCACCATGCAAAATGGTCCCCAGCCGCAGTTGACGATGTGCAGTCATATTCACCTCTTAAGAATTAAACGTGTTGCAGGGCTTTTTCCGCAAGCTGTGCAAAATAGCGGGCAGCGGGCTCAATTAAGGATTCATCCGGATTAAACGACGGATGATGTAACCCATACGGGCTGTTGCTGCCGATGCTGACAAACGCCCCCGGGATCTGCTGCAGATAGACCGCGAAATCTTCCCCGCCCATATGCAGCTCGGCGTGCCGGGTTTCGTATCCGGCCTCACGCGCGACCGAGGTGGCAAAATCGGCCCAGCGCTCGTCATTCACCAGCGCGGTGGGCCCGGCATACCAGGTGATATCAATCTGCGCGCTAAAGGCGCTGGCAAACCCGGCGGCGATTTCGCCCACGCGGGCTTTCACATTCTGCTGCACTTCCGTGCGATGGGTTCGCAGCGTCCCTTCCAGCTCGACGCTCTCCGGCAGCACGTTCCAGGTGTTGCCGCCTGCAATGCGGGTGACGCTCAGCACCACCGAATCCAGCGTGTTGACGTTGCGGCTGGCGACGCTTTGCAGCGCCGTCACCAGCTGGCTCGCCAGCACAATGGCGTCGTTGCCTTCGTGCGGACGTGCGGCGTGCGCGCCCTTACCGGTAATGCGGATCACGAAGCGGTCGACGTTGGCATAGAACGGCCCGCCGCGGGTAGCGAACTCACCGACCGGCAGGCCGGGCTCGTTGTGCATACCAAAAATCGCGCTGACATCGCGTAAGGCACCGGCGCGCACCATGCTCTTCGCACCGCCAAAGTTCTCTTCGGCAGGCTGAAACAGGATCCGCACCCGGCCGTTAAGCGAGGCTTCCCGCTCTTTCAGCTTCAACGCGGCGCCGAGGATCACGCTGGTGTGGATATCGTGCCCGCAGGCGTGCATGACGCCTGCACGCCGGGAGCTAAACGGCACGCCGCTGCGCTCTTCAATCGGCAGGGCATCAATATCCGCCCGCAGCGCAATCAGTTTGCTGCCCGAGCCGATTTCCGCCACCAGTCCGGTAGACAGGTCGTAAGGCTGCGGGGTAATCCCGGCATTCGTCAGCCACTGGCGCAGGCGCGTTGTGGTCTCCACTTCCTGGCCGGACAGCTCCGGGTTCTGGTGCAGTTCGCGACGCCAGGCAATCAGCTGTTCGCCAAAGCTCATACGGTGACCTCCTTGTTAAGACGCGCCTCGGCCAGCAGACGCAGCGACGCGACGCGCGTAGCTCCCTCCGCCACCGGCGTGTCGATGATAAATTCGTCAATGCCCCACTGCTGATGCAGCGCGTTGAGCTGTTCCACAACCGACTCAGCGGTACCCGCCAGCAGCGACTGCGCCCGGCGTGCAATGCGCACCGGCTCGCTGCCCGCCTGGCGTGCAAAGGCGTAGGCCTGCTCTTCGCTGGCCACGGTGACGCGCTGGCCATTTGCCAGCTCAACGCCCCACACTTCGACCTTCTGCGCCAGGGCGTCTGCCTCGGCCTGCGTCGGCGCGACAATCGCCTGTACCGCCACTATCACGTCCCGCGCGCTGTTCTCGCGCCAGGTCGATACCACCTCGCGCAGCAGGTCCGGGTCACCGTTCAGGTGTGCGGCAAACACGAAGTGCCAGTCAAGCCTGGCGGCCAGCAGCGCGCTTTCGGTACTCGCGCCCAGCAGGAAACCCTCAGCAGGCAACGGCGGCAGCGGCGTGGCGCGGACGGCCTCTTCAATAGCGTGATGCTCAGGACGGATCCAGCGGTCGAGCTGTGCCAGCTGTTCGGCAAAGCTGCCCTTTTCCTGTTGATTCAGGCCCTGCTGCAGCGCGCGGGTTGAGAGCGGTAATCCGCCGGGGGCTTTCCCGACGCCGAGATCGACGCGGCCAGGCGCCAGCGCGGCCAGTACGTTGAAGTTCTCGGCGACTTTATAGGGGCTGTAGTGCTGAAGCATTACGCCGCCGGACCCGACGCGAATGCGCGCGGTTTGCCCGAGGATCCAGGCAATCAGCAGCTCCGGCGAAGGGCTGGCAAGCTGTGGGGTGTTGTGGTGTTCGGCAATCCAGAAGCGGTGATAGCCCAGATTTTCTGCCTGCTGCGCCAGCGCCAGGGTACGCGCCAGTGCATCGGCAGCCGTTTCGTTTTCAGCGATGGGGCTTTTATCCAGAATGCTGATTCGCCATGACATGTTGCGTTCTCGTTTGACTTAACATGTCGACATTATTAAAGGCGCATTTCACCACTGAGAAACAATTAATTTACATTTAGTTTGCCGGAAATCAGATATATAAAACCATGCTAAGAATAAGACTTTAAGGAGGCAATCAGCGTTTCCACCTGCTCCCGACGGGTAATGCGGACGAAGCGAATATGGCTGTATTGCGGGTTTTGCAGATCGGCTTCATAGCGCGTGCGGTTATTTCGCCAGGTTTTGATCGTCCAGATGATAATGGATTCTCTGCTGAAGAACGCGCGCCGGAAACTCTCTTTATTCCCCGTTCCCGTCCAGAGCTCGTGCTTATGCCAGGCCCGCTTCATTGCTCGCGTGACGGCCTGCCAGAGGGTACGGGTAAACCCGTAATCCACCCACACCACCACATCGACATCGCGCCATTTCACAGGCCGCGTGCGGTTGTAGTTACCGTCCAGCACCCAGTCTGGCGAAGCCTGTAGCGCCTGCTCCAGCTTTGCCAGAAACTCATCGTCCGGCGTGCCCTGCCAGTCAGGTCGCCAGTAGAGTCTGTCCATCTCGATACAGGGGATCGCCAGTTCGTCTGCAATTTGCTTCGCCAGCGTGCTTTTTCCACTTCCGCTGGTTCCTATGACGTTAATTTTCACCTCAGCCTCCCTGTATTTACGAAAATGGGACCAAATCATAGCGTTTTCATCCTGTTAACGAAACGCTATTTCAGCATGACAATTTTTCCAGGGAGACGATCTCCCTCTTGCAGTTTGGCTTATGTCATTTATTTAAATCGATTCAAAATAACACCCACTAAAATATTTTCAATTTTATTACATTCGAAGAGATTAACACATTAAAAATAATGAATGCCGGGTATTTCGGAGAATCTCAATTTCAGCGAGAATATGCGCAGACCGTAATTAAAATAATCACTTTTATCTTGCCGGAGCGCTTTCCGGATTTTTTATTCTTGCACAACATCATGGAGTTACTCATGAGGCGTAACACCCCCGTTACACAAAACGAGTATTTACTTAACGCTGGTTCGACGTTAATGTCCACCACCGATACAAAAAGTCATATGACCTATGCTAACTCCGCTTTTATAGAAGCCAGCGGATATAAAGAAGAACATCTTCTGGGCGAGCCGCATAACCTCATCCGCCATCCCGACATGCCTGCCGAAGCGTTTGGCGACATGTGGTTTACCCTCCAGCAGGGCGAGACCTGGACAGGACTGGTGAAGAATCGTCGTCATAATGGCGATCACTACTGGGTGCGTGCCAACGTGACGCCGGTCTGGCAGGGTGGATCCCTGACCGGCTATATTTCGGTGCGCAATATCCCCGCACGGGAGGAGATTGCAGCCAGTGAAAAACTGTATGCAAAAGTGCGTAATAACGAATTAAAACATTATCGTTTTTATAAAGGACTGTTAATTCGACGCGGTTTATTTTCATTTTTGTCGCTATTTAAATGTCTCAGTACCGGAAAACGAATTCAGCTTGGTATTTCTGCGACAGCGTTACTCTCCTGCCTGGCGATCTATTTATTCCGCGATCGTTTCGTTCAGGCCGCCACGCTGGTGCTGCTTTTTTCTGCGCTATCCTGTTATCTTCATGCGCAGATCGCCCGGCCGGTAAAATCCATTGTTCAACAGATGCAGCGCGTGGTTTCAGGACGTAAAACGGACTATTATCATTTTGACAGGATCGATGATATCGGGCTGATGATGCGCCTGGTGAATCAGTCTGGTTTAAACCTGAACTCGCTGGTTGACGATGTCGGGGCGCAAATCAGCGGGATTGGCACCATCAGCCAGCAGGTCGCGAAAGAAGGTGCAGCGCTGCAGGCGCGTTCAGAAGAGACCGCAGACTTTCTGCAGCAAACCGCGTCGGCGGTAGAAGAGATCGCCAGCGCGGTGAAGCAGACGGCCGAAACAGCGAACGAGGCGATTCAGATGGCGGATCGCACCCGCGACAGCGCCCACTGCGGTGAAGCGATGATGAAAGAGACCATCGGTATGATGCAGTCCGTTTCGCAGGATAACGGCCAGATCGTCGATATTATCAGCGTTATCGATCGTATTGCCTTCCAGACCAACATTCTTGCGCTGAATGCCGCCGTGGAAGCGGCGCGCGCGGGTGAAGCCGGACGCGGTTTTGCCGTGGTGGCGGCTGAGGTGCGCAATCTTGCGCAGCACTCCGCGACGGCGGCGAAGGAGATCAAAGCGCTGATCGAGAAAAACGTCGCCAGCGTCAACGCTGGCGTGGAGAAGGTGGTACAAACCGAATCACAGCTGACGGTCATGATTGACCATGTTCTGCAGGTTTCCACCTTGATTAAGGAGATCGGCCACGCGACTCAGGAGCAAACCCAGGCGCTGACGCTCATCAACGCCTCCCTCTCCCGTATCGGCGCAATGACCCAGAGCAATACGGGGATGGTGGATAACGTCACTCACGCCGCGAATCACCTGACGCAGCGGACGACGCGCCTGCAGCAGGCGATTGCCGTTTTTGGCGGTTAGCCGTTCGGGTACTGCTCGTCGGTCACTTTTTCCAGCCAGGTTACCGGGCTGCCGTTTACCGCTTCGGCGATGGCGAGATGCGTCATCGCCGTTTGCGCACTTGCGCCGTGCCAGTGCTTCACGCCGGGTGGGATCCAGGCGATATCGCCCTGATTCAGGACTTGCGCCTCTTTGCCCCACTCCTGTAACCAGCCGCGACCCTGCGTCACAATCAGCGTTTGTCCCTGGGGATGCGTATGCCAGGCCGTGCGCGCGCCCGGCTCAAAGGTTACGGTTGCCCCGCCGACGCTGGCAGGTTCGGTCGCCTGAAAAGGCGCATCAATGCGAACAGTGCCGGTAAACCAGGCTTCCGGTCCTCGTGCTGAAGGTAATGAACCGCTGCGGATAATTTTCATCTTTTGCTCCTCGTTGACTGTTGCGTTAACAGTAGCGCAAAGCACTCCGGAGCATTAGGGTGCATAATCAGATAGAACACATGACTGAAACTCATAAATAGAACCGCGATGCTAAAAGATAATTTCAACGATCTGCTCTCCTTTATGGTGGTGGCGCGCGAGCGCAGCTTTACGCGCGCAGCGGCGCAGCTGGGCGTCTCGCAATCGGCACTGAGTCATGCGATGCGCAAGCTTGAAGCGCGATTAGACGTTCGCCTGTTAACCCGCACAACCCGCAGCGTGGTTCCGACACCCGCGGGTGAGCAGCTCTTTTCGCGCCTCAGCCCGCATCTGCAGGAGATCGAAAAGGAACTCACGGCGCTTCGTAGCACCCGCGACAAACCCGCAGGCTCTATCCGTATCGCCGCCGGGGAGCACGCGATGGACGCCGTGCTCTGGCCGGTTCTGAAGGATTTTATGGTGCAGTATCCTGAAATTAACGTCGAAGTGACGGTCGACAATGGCCTGACAGATATCGTCGATGGTCGCTTCGACGCGGGGGTACGCCTGGGCGAACAGGTGGCAAAAGATATGATTGCGGTGAGGATTGCGCCGGACATGCGCATGGCGGTCGTCGGCTCCCCGGATTACCTGGCACGCTTTGGCGAGCCGCTCGTGCCGGAGCAGCTGGGTGAACACCGCTGTATCAATCTCCGCCTGCCCACCCGAGGGGGATTGTATGACTGGGAATTTGAGCGCGACGGGCGCGAGCTTCGCGCGCGGGTTGAAGGACAGCTTACGCTGAATAACCTGTCGCAGCGCATCGACGCCGCGGAGAATGGCCTCGGATTAGCCTACGTGCCCGAGTCCTCGGTTCTGGACGCGCTTAATCACGGACGGCTGGTCAGGGTCCTTGAGTCGTGGTGCCCCACGTTTGAAGGATATCACCTCTATTATCCGAGCCGACGGCAGCACACAACCGCGTTCAGGTTACTTCTCGAAGCCCTGCAGCAGCAAAAATTTATACCATCTGGTAATAATTAAGAGATTCTGATGATTAAATAATCACCCCCTCCATTGTTTTGACTAAAAACTCATCACGTTTCAGCGTGTTGTGATCCCCGTCTGCTCTGACCACACGATTTCCTTCGACGTGCATCACTTTCGGCACGGTTATATTTTGCGTCGCTTATGAATTGCAGGTAGGATGCCTCGCCATGTTTCGCCTTATCCATACGCAGAATGACTGGGAAGGCGACATGTGTTTGCGCAGAAGCAATCGTTTGTATTGCGCTCTGCCAGGCAGGACTATCACGATAATGGTTCAGACAGGCAAACAGGTAACTCAATGAAAACAAGCAATAAAAGCGCAGCCGATCATCACGCTGCTAAACGTCGCTGGTTGAACTCCCACGAAGAGGGCTACCACAAAGCGATGGGCAACCGTCAGGTTCAAATGATCGCCATCGGCGGCGCTATCGGAACGGGTCTGTTTTTAGGTGCTGGTGCACGCCTGCAAATGGCTGGCCCGGCTCTCGCCCTGGTCTATCTGGTGTGCGGGATCTTCTCTTTCTTCATTCTACGCGCGCTGGGCGAACTGGTACTGCATCGCCCTTCCAGCGGCAGCTTCGTCTCTTACGCCCGTGAATTCCTCGGTGAAAAAGCCGCTTACGTCGCGGGCTGGATGTACTTCGTCAACTGGGCGATGACCGGTATCGTCGATATCACCGCCGTTGCGCTGTATATGCACTACTGGGGCGCGTTTGGCGATGTGCCACAGTGGGTCTTTGCGCTTGGCGCGCTGGCGATTGTCGGCACCATGAACATGATCGGCGTGAAGTGGTTTGCGGAGATGGAGTTCTGGTTTGCGCTGGTAAAAGTGCTGGCCATCGTGGTGTTCCTGGTCGTGGGTACCGTCTTCCTCGGCAGCGGCAAGCCGCTGGACGGCAATGCCACCGGCTTCCACCTGATAACCGATAACGGCGGATTCTTCCCGCACGGTCTGCTGCCTGCGCTGGTCCTGGTTCAGGGCGTCGTGTTCGCCTTCGCCTCTATCGAGCTGGTGGGCACCGCAGCAGGTGAATGTAAAGATCCGCAGACGATGGTGCCAAAGGCCATCAACAGCGTGATCTGGCGTATCGGTCTGTTCTACGTCGGTTCCGTGGTGCTGCTGGTTCTGCTGCTGCCGTGGACTGCCTATCAGGCAGGTCAGAGTCCGTTCGTAACCTTCTTCTCTAAGCTGGGCGTACCTTACGTTGGCAGCATCATGAACATCGTGGTCCTGACGGCAGCGCTCTCCAGCCTGAACTCCGGCCTTTACTCTACCGGTCGTATCCTGCGCTCTATGTCGATGGGCGGTTCCGCGCCGAAGTTCATGTCGAAGATGAGCAAGCAGCAGGTTCCCTATGCGGGGATTCTGGCAACGCTGGTGGTTTACGTCTTTGGCGTGTTCCTGAACTATCTGGTGCCGTCCCGCGTATTTGAGATCGTTCTGAACGTGGCTGCACTGGGGATTATCGCCTCCTGGGCCTTTATTGTGGTCTGCCAGATGCGTCTGCGCAAAGCTATTAAAGAAGGCAAAGCGGCTGATGTGAGCTTCAAGATGCCGGGCGCACCGGTGACCTCCTGGCTCACCCTGCTGTTCCTGTTCAGCGTGCTGGTGCTGATGGCGTTTGACTACCCGAACGGTACCTACACCATCGCGACGATTCCGCTGCTGGCGGTACTGCTGATTGCTGGCTGGTTCGGCGTGCGTAAGCGCGTTCACGAGATCCACAGCACCGCGCCGGTTCATCACGACGATGAAAAACACGACGCGCCGCTGGTAGAAGAAACCTCGCGTTAATAAAAAAGCCGGGTGGCGGCTTCGCCTTACCCGGCCTACATCTCATGCTTTTTTCGCCCGGTAAGCGCAGCGCCACCGGGCAATTCCCATCTTACAGCGCAATACGAATCACGTCGTCAGGCTGGGTAGCTTCCTGCTGGCGAGTCGATTTTTGTTTCACCGTCACGTACAGGGTTTTGCCATCCGCAGAGAGCGCCAGGCTGTTCGGGTAGACCGGCGTGTCGAACGTTTTAGTCACCTTATACGTTTTCGCGTCAATCACGCTCACCTTACCGGCTTCACGGTGCGTCACATAGGCTTCATTGCGGGCCGGGTTAAAAAGCACCGCCAGGGACGCCGGCGCGGCGATTTTCTCGATCACGCTGCCGTCTTTCAGGCTCACCACCAGCACTTCAGGCTGTTTTGAATCGGTGAGGAACGCGCGCTGACCGGCAGCGTCGAGGCTCAGGTTCAGATAGAAGTGCTCTTTCCCGTCGTCCTGCACTTTTTTACGGCTGATAATCTTGTTGCTGGCCGTATCAATCGTCACCAGTTCGCCGTCCGCATTCGTGGTATAGAGACGTTTCGCCTGCGCATCCAGCGCCAGGCCGGTGCTGTAGGTGCCTGTATTGGCAATGGTTTCTTTCAGCTTCAGCGTGGCGCCATCCACAACCCAAATCACGCTCTCTTTGCCGACGCCGGTGATGTAAATCGTGTTGCTCGCGTCATCCGCCACCAGCTGGCGCGGCTGCAGCGGTTTAACGGTTTCGCTGCGTTGACGCCCGTCCAGCACCAGTCGCCCTTTTACGTCGCCCGTTTTTGCATCAATAGCGGTTACCGCGCCGTTGATCGTATTACCGAACCACAGCGTTTGCGTCGCGCTGTCGAGAGTGGCACCAAAGGGTTTGAGATCGCTATGAATTGCCTGCGTCACGTCCAGCGTGACCGGATCAAGACGATAGACAACCCCGCCCTTGTCGGTTTTACGGCTTTGCGAGGTCGCCACCCACAGCGCATTCTCCTGCTGGCTTACGGCCATTTCATACGCACCTTTGCCCACCGCTTTACGCAGCACCTCTTCGGCGGCATGCACCTGGAACGTCCCGGCAAGCAGTAAGGTGGCAGACAGCAGTGACAGGCTCAGACGCGGCGAGCACAGATGACGTAAAGACATAACAATTCCTTTTCTGAAAAGTGGGGTTTGGGCTGACATCACTTCCGGCAGACAACGTCATGGCATTGCCTTTTGATAATGAGAATAGTAATCATTAATCAGTTGAATGTGGAGTTTTTCTTTCCCCTCTTGCCTTTCATTAACGCAATGTGCGGTTATAGTTTTCAAAACATTTACAAAACCTTTAACATGTATGGACATGTTCCATTTGGTTCGTTTACATACCACAACCGGTTTTATTCATGAAAATCATTTCTGCCCGTAAGGCTTCTCTCCCGCTGCTGCTGGTTCCTGTTATTTTTGCGCCGCTCACCGCCATGAGCGCAGAGGAACAGACCATGATCGTCAGCGCCGCGCCGCAAACCGTGTCGGAACTCGATACCCCGGCCGCGGTCAGCGTCGTGAATGGCGACGACATGCGCCACGCCGCGCCGCGCATCAACCTGTCTGAATCCCTCGGCAGCGTCCCGGGACTGCAAATTCAGAACCGCCAGAACTATGCCCAGGATCTCCAGCTTTCGATGCGCGGATTCGGCGCCCGCTCAACGTTTGGCGTGCGCGGTATCCGTATGTACGTCGACGGTATCCCTGCCACCATGCCGGACGGACAGGGCCAGACCTCCAACATCGATCTCTCCAGCGTGGAGAGCGTTGAAGTGCTGCGCGGCCCCTTCTCTGCCCTTTACGGCAACGCCTCTGGCGGCGTAATCAACATCAACACCCAGACCGGGCAGCAGCCGCCAACTATTGAAGCCAGCAGCTATTACGGCAGCTACGGTACCTGGCGCTACGGCATGAAAGCTACCGGTGCGATGGGTGATGGCACCCACGCGGGGGATGTGGATTACACCGTTTCCACCACCCGTTTCACCACCAAAGGCTACCGCGACCACAGCGGCGCGCGAAAAAACCTCGCTAACGCCAAGCTGGGCGTGCGCATTGACGACGTCAGCAAGCTGACGCTGATCTTCAACAGCGTGGACATGAAGGCCAACGATCCGGGCGGACTGAGCTATCAGGAGTGGCAGAATAATCCGCGTCAGTCTCCGCGCGGCGATCAGTACAACACCCGCAAGACCATCAAACAGACCCAGGCCGGACTGCGCTACGATCGCCAGCTCAGCACGCAGGACGACCTCAGCGTGATGATGTACGCCGGCGAGCGTGAAATGACGCAGTACCAGTCGATTCCGTATCAGCCGCAGCTAAAAGCCACTCACTCCGGCGGGGTGATTGATATGCAGCGCCACTATCAGGGCGTGGATACCCGCTGGACGCACCGCGGCGAGCTGCTGGTGCCGGTGACCTTTACCACCGGTCTGAACTACGAAAACCTGAGTGAAGATCGTCGCGGCTACGAGAACTTCGTCATGAGCAACGGCGTGCCGGACTATGGCGTCAAAGGCGATAAACGTCGCGACGAACGCAACCTGATGTGGAACGTCGATCCTTACCTGCAGAGCAGCTGGCAGCTGACGCAGAAACTCTCTGTCGATGCGGGTGTCCGCTACAGTTCGGTCTGGTTTGATTCCAACGACCATTACGTTACGCCGGGCAACGGCGATGACAGCGGTGACGCGAGCTATCACAAGTGGCTCCCGGCGGGCTCCGTGAAGTATGCGGTGACGGACGCATGGAACCTCTACGCTGCCGCAGGGCGTGGATTTGAAACGCCAACTATCAACGAACTCTCCTACCGTGCCGATAATCAGGGCGGTCTGAATATTGGCCTGAAGCCATCCACGAACAACACCTATGAAGTGGGCAGCAAAACCCGCATCGGCAACGGCCTGCTGACGGCGGCGTTGTTCCGCACCGATACGGATGACGAGATCGTGGTGGACTCCAGTTCAGGCGGCCGCACAACCTATAAAAATGCCGGAAAAACACGCCGTCAGGGTGTTGAAGTTTCCCTCGATCAGCAGTTCGCTGAGAACTGGAAGCTGAAGATGGCGTGGACGTACCTGGATGCCACCTACCGGACTAACGTCTGCAGCGACGCAGACTGTAACGGTAACAGGATGCCGGGTATTGCCCGCAACATGGGCTTCGCCTCGTTTGGCTGGCAGCCGGATGAAGGCTGGTACGCGGGCACGGACGTGCGTTACATGAGCGACATCATGGCCGACGACGAAAATACCGCGAAAGCGCCGTCGTACACGGTAGTCGGGCTGAATACCGGGTATAAGTTTAACTACGGCAACTGGGGAATGGACGTCTTTGGCCGCGTCGATAACCTGTTCGATAAAGAGTACGCGGGCTCGGTTATTGTCAACGAGTCTAACGGTCGTTATTACGAGCCTGCACCAGGTCGTAACTACGGCGTCGGGCTGTCGGTCTCTTATCGCTTCGAGTAAGCAAAAGAAAAGTTTATTTGATAAATGAAATAACGCTCCTGATGGCAATAAACCATCAGGAGTTATTCACCGGATAAATAATTAGGTGCGATATATAGTCGCCCTGCTAAATAATCTCTCAGTTAAAATATTGTCGCTGTAAAAGCAAATTCGCTTCATCAATCACCTGATCAATCGCCTTCTGGCAGGCAACAACATCTCTTCGCTCAAGGGCGGAAAGGAGTTCGTCATAGTGGTATGTCGAGGCTTTGATATCGTTAAGCTCCTGATGCAGATAGTTCATACAGGGCCCGATGCGCACCCAGAGCTGTTCAATTAAGGCATTAAGCGTCGGCATTTCCGCATACTGATAAAGCGTAAAGCGGAAAACGCGATTCGCATGAAGAGCCTGCTGAACGTTTCCGTTGCGCATGGCCTCATGAAAGGCATCCGACAATTTGCGCAACGCCTCCAGCTTGCTATCAGACATATTCTGACAGGCTGCGGCGACCGCCATTGGCTCAAGCTGTTTTCTTATGGCGTTAATCTCGTTATAGCGCTCCAGCGTGACCTCCGGAACCAGAAATGCCTGCGCGGGCGTGGCGTGTAATGCCCCTGATGACACCAGGCGCAAAAGCGCCTCGCGAACGGGGGTAATACTCGTTCCTAATTTATCGGCGATCTCTTTCGTAATCAGTCTTGCCCCAGGTTTGAGTGAGCCTGTAATTAACGCTCCTTTCAAACTGAGTTCAACTTGCATAGTAAGACTGACCCTTTGGGCTTTTTCTAAGTGATCCAAATCAAGCATGTGGAATTCCTGTAGCTAAAACTTAATGCTATTTTTAAACGCCAGTTTTAATAAAACAGCGCCGGTACGATATATCCTGTATCGTCATGCCTGGTGGTGGGAAGTACGTAAAACAGCAAAAAAAGCAAACATCATTTTTTTTATCGTTTTCGGGCTCATCCGGGATGATGGCGCGAAAAACCCTGTCCAGTAATTAAAGACAATATATCGTATCTTCACAAATAAATATGGCGGGAAACCCCGCCATCGTGCTCTTTATTTATTGTCACTCGCGACGCGAATCACGACTTTGCCGAAGTTTCGTCCTTCCAGCAGGCCAATCAGCGCCTCGGGGGCGTTTTCCAGCCCGTCCGTTACCTGTTCGCGATAGTGGATTTTCCCCTCCTGCACCCAGCGCCCCATCTCCTCCTAGAACTCATGAATGCGGTGCCCGTAATCCTGGCCGATGATAAAGCCCTGCATCCGAATGCGTTTCTTAAGAAGGGTCGCCATCAGGAGCGGCAGACGATCCGGCCCCTCCGGCAAGCCCGTCGCATTGTAGCCGCTCACCAGACCGCACACCGGCACGCGCGCGGAGGTGTTCAGCAGGGGCAGCACGGCGTCAAACACTTTCCCGCCGACGTTTTCATAATAGACATCAATCCCGTTCGGACAGGCGCGTTTCAACTGGTCGGCAAAATCGGCGGCGTGGTGATCCAGGCACAGGTCAAAGCCGAGAACCTCAACGGCATGGCGGCATTTCTCTGCGCCACCGGCCACGCCGACTACCCGGCAGCCTTTGATTTTTCCGATCTGCCCAACCGTCGCGCCAACCGGGCCGGTCGCCGCAGCCACCACCAGCGTTTCACCCGCTTTCGGTTGCCCGATATCCAGCAGCCCCATATAGGCGG
This sequence comes from Enterobacter sp. 3U4, assembly GCF_057224565.1. Classification (NCBI taxonomy): domain Bacteria; kingdom Pseudomonadati; phylum Pseudomonadota; class Gammaproteobacteria; order Enterobacterales; family Enterobacteriaceae; genus Enterobacter; species Enterobacter sp. 3U4. The sequence goes on along the minus strand of NZ_CP136665.1, from coordinate 1,452,702 downwards.
TAAAGCCCGGCATACCCAGTACGCCCAGCGACCAGGAAGGATGAGACGGATTTTCGCCCAGCTTCACCAGGCCGCTGCCGTCCGAAAGTTCATACTCCTGCCAGCCGCTGTAGCCCAGCACCCATTCACCGGCTTTGAAGTCGGGATGGTTTGACTGTTCGACGCGGCTGACCGTTCCCCCTACCATCACCGCACCGAGCTCAACCGGCGGTGAATAGGATGGCGCGTCGCTCATGCGACCCCGCATATAAGGGTCCAGCGATAGCCAGACGGTACGAAGCAAAAGCTGCCCCGCACCCGGTTCCGGAACAGGCTGCGTTTCCAGACGAAAATTTTCCGCGACCGGTGCGCCCTGTGGACGAGAGGCCAGCACCCAGCGGCGATTTTGCGAAACAGGTTGATTCATCGGGATCTCCTTCTGGTACAAATGTCATTACAGCCTGGCTCACGATCCGCGTTATCGCATTAGCATTACGAGCCGGACTGGTTAAGCCGTACAACCAGATAGATGCAGGTTTCATTCGTTTCGTTGATGAACCGGCAGTCATTTGGCGGCCCCAGCTCCAGACAGTCGCCGGCGTGCATTTCGTGGCGCGTATCGCCCTCCTGAAACACCAGCTCGCCGGACTGGAGCCAGATAAGCTGACGTGCCAGCGCGTAAGAGGATGCAGGCATCGGAACATCGCTGCCCGCAGGCAGTTCAACCTGAACAAGGTCGATGGGCAGATCGGTGCGGGGAGAAACATGGCGGCGGAGGTAGTGCGTCTGTGGATCTCGCCAGACGGGCTGGTTTGCAAGTCGCAGCAGCTTGCCCTCCTGCATTTCGGCCCGGGCAATCAGCGTGGACATGCTGATGCCAAACGCGCCCGACAGGCGGGCAAGCAAGGTGGCCGTAGGGCTGCTATCTCCGCGCTCTATCTTGTGGATCATCGCGCGTGAAACCCCTGCCCGGTCAGCAAGCTCGCTCAGGGACCATCCGCGAGACTCGCGCTCAAGGCGAATTCTTGCGCTAATCCGTTGATTCATTGTGTCTGTTATGGTGTTCATGACGTCATACTATAGTGTATGAACGGCAATTCAATGGGCTTTTGATAACAAAAAAATATGCCTTATGCCGTAGCGATCTGGCGATACGATTGTGTAATATCGTAGGAATAACGTAACACTATAGTGAACAACACACAGAGGTTTCATCATGATCGTTCGTCATGCCTGCAAAGAAGACTGCGCTGCGATAGGAGAGATTTACAACCACGCGGTGCTGCATACTGCCGCGATCTGGAACGATAAAACCGTCGATACCGATAACCGAATCGCATGGTTTGAGGCGCGCTCGCTTGCGGGCTACCCGGTTCTGGTGAGCGAAGAGGACGGCGTAATCACCGGCTACGCCTCTTTCGGCGACTGGCGCGCCTTTGACGGCTTCCGTCATACGGTTGAACATTCGGTCTACGTCCACCCGGCCCATCAGGGCAAAGGGATTGGCCGCACGCTGATGAAGGCGCTGATTCACGAGGCCCGCGCCATTGGTAAACACGTGATGGTGGCCGGCATTGAAGCGCAAAACCATGCCTCGATTCATCTCCATGAAACGCTCGGCTTTGTAACCACCGGACAAATGCCGCAGGTGGGGACCAAGTTTGGCCGCTGGCTGGACTTAACCTTTATGCAGCTGCAGCTGGACGAGCGCAGCGATCCGGACGCTATCCCATGAATCAGTCCCTCACCCTGGCGTTTCTGGTAGCGGCGGGCATCGGTCTGGTGGTGCAAAACACCCTGATGGTGCGTATCACCCAGTCCTCCTCCACCATTCTCATCGCGATGCTGCTGAATTCGCTGGTCGGCATTGTGCTGTTTGTCAGTATTCTGCTGCTGAAACAGGGCGTGGCCGGATTCAGCGAGCTGGCCGCGACGGTGCGCTGGTGGACGCTTATCCCGGGGCTGCTGGGGTCGTTTTTCGTGTTTGCCAGCATCAGCGGATATCAGAACGTTGGCGCGGCGACGACCATCGCCGTGCTGGTCGCAAGCCAGCTGATTGGCGGGCTGGTGCTGGACGTGCTTAGGAGCCATGGCATCCCGCTGCGCGCCCTGATTGGCCCGGTGTGTGGCGCGGTGATGCTGGTCGTGGGGGCCTGGCTGGTGGCGCGACGCCAGTTTTGATGGTTACAGTATGGTGCCGCCTTTGGTCAGCAGTTCCTCACGCGCGTCCATCTCCTCTTTATGCTGCTTACCGTGGTGCGAAATCGCGGTGCGCAGACGCTGCTGCTGAGTGTAGCGATCTTCACGGCTCAGCTCTGCATCATCGCTTAATTCAATCAGCAGTTCGTTCATGTGGGTAATCACGCTCTCTTCGATGGCGGCATCGACGCGGGCGATAACAGCGTTTAAATGTGACATTGTCACTCCTTGTTATGTGCCGGGTGGTGGCTACGCCTTACCCGGCCTACAGGGGGAACCGTAGGCCCGGTAAGCGCAGCGCCACCGGGCACACGATCAGTTCAGCTTCGCTTTCGAGAAATCGCTGCCCATCAGGCTTACGCTGTACCCGGTCACGTTGCTGCGGGTCGCGTAGAACGTTTTCCCGTTTGCCAGTGCGATCCACGGTGCCTGCTGGTAGAAGATCTCCTGCGCCTGGCTATAGAGCTTCGCGCGCTCAGCCGGGCTGCTGGTCAGTTTCGCTTTTTGTACCAGGGCATCATACCCCTTATCGCACCAGCGCGCGGCGTTTGAGCCAGTTTTAATGCTGTTGCAGCCGAGCAGCACGTCGGCAAAGTTGTCCGGGTCGCCGTTGTCGGACATCCAGCCAAACAGCGCGGAGTCATGTTCGCCTTTACGCATTCCGGAGAGATATTCGCCCCACTCGTAAGAGACAATTTTGGCCTTCACGCCGACTTTTGCCCAGTCGCTCTGGATCATCTCCGCGATACGACGCGAGTTCGGGTTATACGGACGCTGAACCGGCATGGACCACAGCGTGACCTCCGCGCCCTTCTCCAGACCCGCCTGCTTCAGCAGGGCTTTCGCTTTTTCAGGATCGTAGCTGTAGTCCTTCAGGTCTTTATTGAAGCCCAGCATATTTGGCGGGATCGGCGATTTTGCCACCGTGCCCGATCCCATAAAGACCGCATTAACGATAGCCTTCTTGTCGGTCGCGTAGTTGAGCGCCTGACGCACCAGCACGTTATCGAACGGTTTTTTCTCGGTGTTAAACGCCAGATAACCGACGTTCAGCGCATCGACCGAGTGCAGCGTCAGGTCTTTATTGTTTTTGATGGCGTCAAACTGAACCGGGGACGGCGCAGGAATAATCTGGCACTCGTTGGTCTGCAGCTTCGCCAGGCGGGTTTCCACGTTTGGCGTAATCGAGAAGATGAGATGCTTCGTCGGCACTTCGCCTTCCCAGTAGTTCGGGTTCGCTACGTAGCGGATTAGCGAATCCACTTTGTACTGTTGCAGCACGTAAGGCCCGGTACCAATCGGCCAGGTGTCCACGTTCTCAGGCGTGCCTTTTTTCAGCATTGCGTCGGCGTATTCAGCGGAGAGAATCGAGGCGAAATCCATTCCCCAGTCGGCCAGAAACGCGGCGTTGGGTTCGCTGAGGGTGAACTGGACGTGGTAATCATCGACTTTTTTAACGTCCTGGATCAGCTTATCGAGACCTACATCGTTAAAGTATTCGTAGTTGCCCTGCGACACGTTGTGGTACGGGTGTTTAGGGTCTTTCTGGCGCATGACCGAAAAAATAACGTCATCGGCATTAAAGTCGCGCGTTGGTTTAAAGTATTTATTGCTGTTGAACTTCACCCCTTTACGCAGGGTAAAGGTATAGGTCTTGCCGTCCGGCGAGATCGTCCAGGACTCCGCCAGCGACGGCACCGGGGTGTTTTTCACCGGGTCGAAATTGATCAGGCGGTTGTACAGTACCTGAGAGCTGGCCACAAAAGACGGGCCAGAGCTGGCGATTTGCGGGTTGAAAGACTCGGGGGACGCTTCTGAGCAGTAAATAAGCGTGTCGTTGTTTGCCGCCCATGCGGCACCGGCTGGTAGAAGAGCGCTCAGCGCAAGGGCGAGCAGTGTTTTCCCTGTAGACATGGTTATAACCCTGACAGTTTTATTATATAGGACTGTAATAACAGCACAGGCGTTTTGACCTGGCAAATAACGAAACACTATCAGGTTATTCTAAAGCCGCAATTTTTGCTGTTTTAACCGCCAGCGCCCAAAAAGGTGATTTGCCTTAAGGGCCATTATTCGTCAAGCACAACCGTCACTTTCTATGCCGCAAGAAATCGGCCCTTTTAGCGTCTCTTCCCCCGTTTGGTTGCTTCCTCGTTTCGTTAAAGTAACGGTGTGAAGAAGTATATGGGATCAAATCGTGGCAAAAACTCTTTTACGCAGCGGTAATCTGGATGATTTTCAGGCCGTTGGCGGCGGCGGACAAGCCGTTTTCGAATCAGCGTTACAAATCCGGGAAGCGCTCCGGTTGCGCAAACAACAGGCCATCGTCGACTGTCTGGCTATTCCTCAGGTCAACGACAGCGGCGACCGCGTGGACTGGTATTCCCCTGTCGAAGGGAGCGTAACCAGCTGGAAAGCGGCCGATGAAGATGATCGCTATCGCGCCCTGCGCTATCTGGAAAACACGCTCGCCAGCGTCGAGTCGTTAAGCAAGAAATGCCTCCAGTCGCCCAAAACCGCGCAGCAGCTTTTTGGTTCTCTACTGTCGAAGGCGTTTCAGTTCCCTGGCGAAAACTTCCTCTTCATGGTGGACGGAAAGCCGGTCATCAGCTTCTGGGGCTTTGTAAACCTGAACGAAAATGCGCGCGACGATGTCCTCGACTGCCTGCGTGAATCGCTTGTCCCTGAGCCCGCCCCCGTTGTGATTGAAGATCCTGAACCCGAGCCTGAGCCAGAGCCGGTTGTAGCCTTTGAACATGCCGACGAGCCGCTGATCGCCCCTTCCACGGTGGTGCGCATCACGCCGGAAGATCTCTATGAGCCAGAGCCGGCCCCGGCGGTTGCGCAACCCGTTCAGGAGCCGGCCGTGCCGATCGTCGCGAAAAAGCGCCGCGTTCCCCTGTGGACGCTGCCGGTTGCCGTCGCGATCGTTGCCGCCATTGCCGCACCGCTGCTATGGCCAAAACAGTCGCCTTCCGCTGAGCCTGCTTCGGCGCCTGCACCTGAGCCCGTGGAGATTGCGCCAAAGCCGATCAAAGCGGTTGAGCCGCTGGCGATGAAATTACCGCTGCATCAGGCAGAGGTCGTGGCCAGCAAAGAAAAAGAGCCTGCTCCTGCGCCACAGCCCGCCCCGGTGGTGATTGTCGCCATCCCGAAAGATGCCATGGTGATGGAAGCGAATCAGGTGAAAGCGGGATCGACGCGTTTCCTGAACGGCACCTGGCGTGCGGTTCTCGACGTGAAAGATCCGGTCACCGGCAAACCGCCGTCAATGCGCTATCAGATTCAGAACAATAAAGGTTTCGCCCGGGTTGTCCACGGCGACAACGTTGTCTGCCGCGCGGAGGTATTCTCCGGGCTGCACAGCAATGGCGAGCTGATGATTAAGAGTCGCGGTACTGCCCGCTGCACCGACGGCTCTCGCTACCCGATGCCGGAGATTGCCTGTAAAGCAGGCGCCAGCGATATCGCAGAATGTCGCGCCCGTTATGATGCCAACACCGTCGTTCCACTGACGTTCAAGAAAGCAGGTGCCTGATCCTATGCTGGTAAATCTTTGCGACTATAAACAAAGCGTCACGCTTATTGCCAACAGCGGCGTGCAGTTCCTTGATTTCGGTCTGACGCCGCAGGACACCGCCAGCAACGGGCGCTTCGTACGTAAAACCGCGAACGGCCCGCTTTTGCGTCTCGATTTCGACCTGGTCAACGGGCGCTATACCCTGCCCGGCATGAACGGCGGGCAGCCTGAAGTGGTCAAACCGGAAACCACCATCCCGCTGCATCAGTCTCTGACGGTGCTGGACGGCGTCTGGCTTCCGGTTCCGTTCCTGCGCTTCAACCCGCCGCGGACCTTTGTTGAAGGGCCTGATAACTGGGCGCGCGTTCAGGTGCGCAGGCTTGATACCCCGGACACGGCAGGCAATACGCACCGCGTCACGCTCGCGCTTGACAGCCAGATTGCCGAACACGCCACGTCTGCCCTATCCCCGGTTGAAAACGATATTCTGAACGGGACCCGCTTCGCGCTGGCCTGGCGAGACAATGAGGTTGAAAGTTTCCTCGACCAGACGTGGATTGACGGCTGGCTGCGCGAGGCCTTTACCCAGTATGCGGACGGCGTTGAAAACCGCTCCGAACGAGACCTGCAGCAGGCGATGCGCGGCTTTGAGTATCAGGCCCACTGGCTCAACCTGATGACCATGCTCGGTGAACAGCTCACCGTGCCGGAAGTGAAATTTGTTACCCATACGCTCAGCACGCCTGCCATTCCGGTTGACCTGATCCTCGACGTGGGCAATACCCACACCTGCGGCGTCATTATTGAAGACCACGGTGACGCCAACGATGGGCTGCGCCAGACCGCTGAGCTACAGGTACGCTCGTTAAGCGAGCCGCAGTTCCTGAACGAGCCGCTGTTCACCAGCCGCCTCGAGTTTTCGGAAGCGCGTTTTGGCAAGCAGCACTTCTCTGTTGAAAGCGGTCGCGAAGATGCCTTTGTCTGGCCGTCGATTGTTCGCGTGGGTGATGAAGCCCGCAAGCTGGCGATGCAGCGTCTGGGGACCGAAGGCAACAGCGGCATCTCCAGCCCGCGTCGCTACCTGTGGGATGAAACGCCGGTCGTGCAGGACTGGCGCTTTAGCCAGATGAACAGCAAGACCCAGCGTGAACCGCTTGCCACCGCGTTTCCGCTGATGAACCTGATGAACGATGACGGCGAGCCGCTCTTCACGCTGCCGCAGGACGAGCGCCTGCCGGTCTTCTCGCCGCAGTACAGCCGCAGCACCCTGATGACCCATATGCTGTGCGAGCTGCTGGCGCAGGCGCTGGGGCAGATCAACAGTGTCGCCACGCGCCTGCGTCTGGGATTCCCTGCCTCGCCGCGCCAGCTGCGCACCCTGATCCTGACGCTGCCCTCGGCCATGCCAAAGCAGGAGCGCGAGATCTTCCGTCGCCGCATGTTTGAAGCCATCGCCATCGTCTGGAAAGCGATGGGATGGCATCCGCAGGATGAGGATTTTGTCACCCGCAAACAGCAGGATAAAAGCGTGGTGCCGGTACCTGAAATCCAGATGGAGTGGGATGAAGCCAGCTGCGGTCAGCTGGTCTGGCTGTATAACGAGGCCATCTCCCGTTTTGGCGGTCAGACCGAAGCCTTCTTCGCCTCCCTTGCCCGTCCTGACCGTGAGCCTGAGCCGGGTAGCCAGCCGGGGCGCGCGCTGCGCGTCGCGTCCATCGACATCGGCGGCGGCACAACGGATATGGCGATCACCCATTACCAGCTGGACGACGGTTCCGGCAATAACGTCAAAATCACCCCGCAGCTGCTGTTCCGCGAAGGGTTTAAGGTCGCGGGTGACGATACGCTTCTGGACGTGATTCAGCGCTACGTGCTGCCCGCTCTGCAAACGCAGCTGCAGAAATCCGGTATCGCGGACGCCTCGCTGCTGATGGCCTCGCTGTTCGGCGACTCCGGGCGCATTGATACCCAGGCCGTACTGCGCCAGCAAACGGCGCTGCAGCTCTTTATGCCGATTGGCCATGCCATTCTTGCCGGATGGGAATCCAGCGACGTTGACGATCCGCTGGCCGGTCTGCATGCCACCTTTGGCGATCTCCTGCCGCAGAAGCCAACCCGCAACGTGATGAACTATCTGCAGCAGGCGATCGATCATGCCCTGCCTGCGGGTTCAGACGCTTTCGATCTGTTTGCGGTGCCGCTGCATGTGAATTTCCGCGAAATGCAGGATGCGATGCTGGCCGGGCAGTTTACGCTGGCCTCCCCGCTCCACGCGGTGTGTGAGGCGATCTCCCATTACAGCTGCGATATTCTGCTGATAACCGGACGCCCCGGCTGCCTGCCTGGGGTTCAGGCGCTCATTCGTCACCTGCAGCCGGTGCCGGTCAACCGCATCGTCTGGCTGGATAAATACCAGGTGCACGAGTGGTATCCGTTCAGCCAGCAGGGGCGCATTGGCAACCCGAAATCGACCGCCGCGGTGGGTGCCATGCTCTGCAGCCTGGCGCTCGACCTGCGTCTGCCGCGCTTCAACTTTAAAGCCGCGGACATTGGCGCGTATTCCACCGTGCGGTATCTCGGCGTGCTGGATAACACCGTCAATACCCTACGCGAAGAAAACGTCTGGTATCAGGATATCGATCTCGATAAGCCCGGCGCGAAGCTTGACGCACGCCTGCACTTCCCGCTTCGCGGTAACGTCACCCTCGGCTTCCGCCAGCTGGCGAACGCGCGGTGGCCCGCCACGCCGCTCTACACGCTCAGCATTAACTCGGCTGAACTGGCCAAAGCCATTGCCGGCGACGGCGTGCTGAACGTGCGCCTGAAACTCTGCGGCGGCAGCAAGCAGGAAGGCCCGGAAGCCTTCGAGCTGAGCGATGCCTGGCTGCAGGACGGCACGCCGGTGGCGCCTGACGCACTAACCTTCAAACTGAATACTTTGGCCGACCGCCGACACAGCGGCAGCCACTACTGGATCGACAGCGGGAGCGTATACCTGAAATGACAGCGACGACGACCACCACTCAGGCCTTAATCGGGTGGATTAATGAGACGCGCCTGAACGCCCCTGTGCTGGATAACGATGCTGACGCCCTGCTTGCTCGCATCAACGCGGCGCAGGCGCGGGAGCAGGCGATTGAACGCGCCATGCCCCGCCAGAGCAGCATTGGGCTTTACGGCCATTCGCAGAGCGCGAAAGCGCACCTGCTGTTGTCTCTTTGCGGCAGCGGTAATGGACGCCTGAACGTGACGCCTGGACAGCGCACCTTTGACTATTTTTCGCATATCAATCCGGGACATGCCCTGACCAACATGGCCGTCCGCTTTACCCGGGAAAACACGGAGGTGGCAGATGAGGCGTTCCCGCTGCGCCTGCGTCTGGTCACCGAGGCCGAGCTGGTGCAGCTGTTCATTGCCCGCACAACGCTTCATCCGCAGATGCGCGCAGTGGATAAGGCGGTCATTGAGACACGCCTGGAGAAATGGCGCGGGCTGCGCCAGCCGCAGGGCGTGCCCGGCATCACGGCTCAGGAAGTGGGAGCGATAGCCCGCTTCTGGCAAAGCACCGTACCCGCCGCTAAGCAGCAAATTGATGATGCCCTCTGGTATGAGTTTGCCCGGCTGGTGCCTTCACTCGATCTCAGCACGCGGGCCAGCGTCTGGTCCCTGCTGTGGGGCGAGCAGCAGGAGTTGACCCAGCAGTGGCTAAAACTGGCCCATGTGCTGCACCAGACCAGCCATGCCGAAGAGCTTGCTGCCCCGCTTAGCCTGCTTGTGGACAGTTTTGGGCTGCCGGGTGAAGGGTTCCTGACGCACGACGGCACGTTAGACCTTCAGGACGCGCAGGAGACGCTGCTTCATCCGCTGAATAGCGGTGAAATGCTCAACGCCATCAGCATCCCCGTCGATGTGCTGGCCTTCCTGACCCGCGAGCTGGTGTTGCCGGTTGAGAACGGCGCGCTGGATAACGTCGATATTATTGATATTCCGGTTTTTGAAGATAACCGTGCCGACCCGCTACGCCAGGCGAAGTCCCAGTGGCTGCTCGAGCATTATCGTCAGCAGCTTCAGCCAGACGTGCTGATAATTTGTAATGCGACGGCGCAGCACGAACAGACGGCAAAAAAAGCAAAAGTGTTGATGAACTGGGTGAAGGAGACGCAGCCTGCTGAAGAATCTGCCCTTCCGGGTCTGGTTTGGGCGATTACCCCCCATGACGCCCGCTTTACCACCCGGCAGAATCTCGATGAAGCCGTACAGCACTTGCTCGGAAAACCGGGTTTACGCTGGGGCACGCTGCAGGCGCTGGACAGTCACAGCATGCAGCGCGTCATCGAGTGGCTGTCTCAGGCCACGCTGCCCGCGCAGCGACAGAAGCGTCTCAGCACGCTGAAAGGCCTGCTGCGACAGGAGCTCTCATCGCTGATGCAAAGCTATCTGGCACCGCTGGTGGAGGAGCCGGGGACAAGACGCACTCAGGCCGAAAAGATGGTGCGCACGCTGCAAAACAGCGCCGCACGCCACGGCGAACTGCTTGAAGGTCTGCTGCCGCCGCTGAAAGCCTTTGAAACGCTGCTCGCCGTTCAGCAGCCTCGCGAGGAGCAGGTGAACGGGCTATTTACGGACACCATTGACCTGTTTGCCGAGAATGCGCAGGAAAGCAACTGCCTGTTCCAGACAAAAGACAAAGCGCGTCTGGCGCACAGAGTCTGGATAAATCATCTGCGCCAGTGGAGCCGCAACGAGGCCACCGCTGCCCGCCTTGGGCTGGAGCCTTCGGTATTACAGCAAATCGCGGATGTGCTGGTCGTAACCAGCTACCGGCTTAATCTGCCTCAACAGCTTCAGCGCATTGTCGAAGCAGATAAAAGTAGCGCTGCGCAACTGCATGCCGTGATGGGCAATTTCGTTGGCTGGCTGGGTTACGACCAGACGCCCGTGGCGACGCGTCCGGCAAGCCGCATCCGCAAGGGCCAGGCCATCTTCGTCACGCCAGTGGTCAGCAGCGCCGAGCCTCGCCTGACGCGCCTGGGGGAACAGCCGGTCCATGCGGCTACCGCGTACGTTTACGACTGGCTGGTCGCACTCTATAGCCGCGCGACAGAGAACATTGATTACCAGCACCCGCATGATGTTCAGCCCGGTGCACGTCAGGCCTTACACGCGTTATTACGCTGAACGCTGATTAACAATGTAGCCGCATTTCTTGCCGGGTGGCGCTGCCGCTTACCCGGCCTACATTCTTCATCGTTGTAGGCCCGTGCAAACGTAGCGCCGCCGGGCGAAACTTTTGCGCTCATCACACCTCCATACACCCGGCTAACGTCTCTGCCAGCGCTGACGGGTTTTCCCACGACATTGAATGACCCGCCGCAGGGATGATTTTTACCTCAACGCCCTTTTGCTTCAGATCGTCCACATCGTCATCCGGCAGAGAGAGCTCGCCGAAAATCAACGTTACCGGGCAAGGGAGTGACAGGAACTGCACTTCCCATTCCGGTTCAACGCCCGCCACCAGGCTGGATGCACCGCGCCAGACGGCATAAGCGGCATTGCTCTGCAGGCACCCGGCCCACGCCGTTTTTTCCGCGCCGAGCATGGCGTCATAGCCCTGCTCCAGAAACTGTTGCTCGGTTTGCGCCGCTATAGACCGGCTGAACATGCCCCCACCCGCGTGAAAATTGGGTTCTGACACCATCAGTCCCTTCACGCGCGTTGCCAGCAGCCCCGCCGTTTCGATAGCAATGCTGCCACCCATGCTGTGGCCGTATAGCCAGAAGGTCTCCAGCTTAAGATGGTCAATCAGTTCCGCGACAACGTGCGCCTGGTCAGTGGTTTTATAGCTGTAGTGTTCAGGCTTGTCGCTGTAGCCGCTGCCGGGCAAGTCGATGAGAATCGCTCTGCGCGCGCCAAACAGCGGGTCACGAACAACGCGGGGATATTCATAGGAAGAGGCGCAGCCCAGCCCGTGAATGAACACCACGGGATCGCCGGAACCAGGCAAGTCGTGCCAGCGCACGATGCAACCGGCCTGCTGCGAGTAAAAACTGTTCATAAGCACTCCTTTTATGATGTACTGTTTATTTATACAGTTATCACGTCAGGAATGCTATGTTCATCTTTTAAAACTGGAAGCGTGCTTCAGAAAAGCGAGACCAGCAGCGCAACGGGAAAGCTCATTGGCCAGGTTGACCCGACCAGGAAAGCGCTGAGCAGGCGGATACGTTTGCGGTCTTTAGAGAGGAACCAGGTGATTAATGCGCAGATGGAAGCCATGATTGCGTAAAAAACCAACATCTTTTGATACAACGTCATTCTGTATACCAGAGCCGAAAAAATAACCGCACGCAATATGCGTCATATGTTGACACAGATCAAGTTTTTTCGTTACAGAATAACCACTTAAAAACTACGGCTAATAACAATTGGGTATCTTTCGTAACACGTGTGGCGGGCAAGGAGAACGCCTGACCGCGCAAGCGGCCAGGCTGAGCGGATTAGTGTTTGATCATCACATGCCGCACGACCGTGTAATCCTCAAGCCCGTAGACCGACATATCTTTACCGTAGCCGGATAATTTCATGCCGCCGTGCGGCATTTCGCTCACCAGCATAAAATGGGTATTCACCCAGGTGCAGCCGTACTGCAGACGCGCGCTCAGGCGATGGGCGCGGCCCACGTCTTTGGTCCAGACCGATGACGCCAGGCCATACTGCGAATCGTTCGCCCAGGCCAGCACCTGCGCCTCGTCGTCAAACTCGGTGACGCTTACCACCGGGCCAAACACCTCGCGCTGAACGATGGCATCGTCCTGTTTTGCCCCCGCCAGCAGGGTTGGCTGGTAGTAGTAGCCTGCCCCCTCTTTTTTGCTCCCGCCGGTGACAACCCGGATATGGCCTAGCGCTTTCGCCTCATCGACGGCCTGGCAGACGCGTGAAAGATGAGCGGCCGAGCTGAGCGGACCGAGTTCGGTAGCCTCGTCCTCCGGCGCCCCCATTTTAAGGCTGGCGACCGCTGCGCCGAGCTTTTCTACCAGCGCTGCATAGATGCCCTTCTGGGCATAAATGCGGCAGGCCGCCGTACAGTCCTGTCCGGCATTGTAGAAACCAAACGTCCGCACCCCTTCAACCACCGCATCCAGGTCGGCATCATCAAACACGATCACCGGCGCTTTGCCACCCAACTCCATATGGGTGCGTTTAATCGAGGACGCGGTATGTCCGATGATATGTTCCCCGGTCGCAATCGAACCGGTCAGCGAGACCATACGGACCTTCTCGTGTCCGGTAAGCGGATCGCCGACCGTTTTCCCCCGGCCAAACAGGACGTTCAGAACGCCCGCCGGGAAGATATCTTTTGCCAGCTCCGCAAGCTTAAGCGCGGTCAGGGGCGTGATCTCAGAGGGCTTAATCACCACGCAGTTCCCTGCCGCCAGCGCGGGGGCCAGCTTCCAGGCCGCCATCATTAGCGGATAGTTCCAGGGGGCAATAGAGGCCACCACGCCCACCGGGTCACGGCGAATCATTGACGTGTGGCCGTCAAGGTACTCCCCGGCGGCGAGGCCGTTCAGGCAGCGGGCGGCTCCGGCAAAGAAACGGAAAACGTCGACCACCGCCGGAATTTCATCACCCAGAGCACAGTGCAGCGGCTTGCCGCAGTTGAGAGACTCGAGCCGGGCAAACTCCTCGCCGTGCGCTTCAATCGCATCCGCCAGCTTCAGCAGGCACTCGGCGCGGGTTTTCGGCGTCGTTTGTCCCCACGCCTCAAAAGCACGATCGGCCGCCAGAACCGCCGCGTCGACCTGGGCCGCTGACGCCTCAGCAATCTCCAGCAGTATCTCTCCGGTGGCCGGGTTATAAACCGGCTGTTTTTCACCTTCACCGGCAACCAGCTCACCGTTTATCAGCAGATGTTTTTGCATAGCATTTTCCCGTTGAATTCACTGTTATTTCCCGCTGCCAGCGATATTCTCGCCGTCGCGGGTTAGCCACCAGGCTCCCAGAATGGGGATAGTTGTCACCAGCATCACCAGCAGTGCTACGACGTTGGTGACGGGCACGTCGCGCGGACGCCCGAGCTGGTTGAGCAACCACAGCGGTAACGTGCGCTCGTGTCCCGCCGTAAATGTTGTGACGATTATCTCGTCAAACGACAGGGCAAACGCCAGCATTCCCCCGGCCAGCAGCGCGGAACCCAGATTGGGCAGCACCACATAGCGAAAGGTTTGCCACCCGTCAGCCCCGAGATCCATCGACGCTTCCACCAGGCTCCAGGAGGTGCGTCGGAACCGGGCAATCACGTTGTTAAACACCACCACCACGCAGAAGGTGGCGTGTCCAACCACGATGGTGAAAAACCCCGGCTCAAGATTGATCGTTTTGAAGGCCGTCAGCAGCGCCAGGCCGGTGATGATCCCCGGTAACGCAATCGGTAACAGCAGCAGCAAAGAGATCGCATTCTTGCCAAAAAACTCGCTTCGCCACAGCGCCGCTGCAGCAAGCGTGCCAAGCACTATGGCAATGGCGGTGGAGAACGCGGCAATTTGAAGTGACAACGTCACGGATTCAATGATATCGCCGCGCCCCGCCGCCACGCTAAACCACTTCAGCGTTAGCCCCTGAGGCGGGAAGCTGAAGGCGGCGTCTTCGGTGTTGAAGGCATAGGTCGCGATAATCAGCAGCGGGAAGTGCAGAAAGATAACGCCTCCCCACGCTGCCACTTTCAGGAACAGCGGTGCGCGTTCAGAGTGCATCGAATGCTCCCAGACGTTTCACGAACGCCAGATAAAGTGAAATCAGCACGATGGGTACCAGCGTGAACGCGGCAGCCATCGGCATATTGCCGATAGCGCCCTGCTGGGAGTAGACCATGTTACCGATGAAATAGCCCGGCGGGCCGACCAGCTGAGGAACGATGAAGTCCCCCAGCGTCAGGGAAAACGTGAAAATGGACCCCGCCGCGATGCCCGGAATGGCCAGCGGCAGAACGACATAGCGGAACGTCTGACGGGGGCGCGCGCCGAGGTCGGCTGAGGCCTGAAGCAGCGAGGCCGGCAGGCGCTCCAGCGCCGCCTGGACGGGCAGGATCATAAACGGCAGCCAGATGTAGACGAACACCAGAAACCGTCCCAGCCCGGAGGTGGACAAGGTGTTGCCGCCGATCGCCGGGAGCGTAAGGAGTGAAGTCAGAATCGGCTCCAGCCCCATATGGCTGAGAAACCACTGCGCCACGCCGTCCTTCGCCAGCAGCAGCGTCCAGGCGTAGGCCTTGACGATGTAGCTCGCCCACATTGGCAGCATCACGGCGATATAGAAAAACGCTTTCCACTTGCCGCTGGTGTATCGCGCCATGTACCAGGCCATCGGAAATGCGAGGACGGCGCTGGCAATGGTCACCGCAATCGCCATCGTTAGCGTGCGCAGGATGATGTCGTAGTTTGCCGGGTTGAAGAGCGCCTGAATATTCGCCAGAGTCAGATCCGGCGTGACGGCCATGGTGAAATCGTCAAAGGTGTAAAACCCCTGCCACAGCAGCGTCAGCAGCGATCCTAAATAGACGATGCCAAACCACATCAGGGGCGCAAGCAGAAGCAGGAACAGGCCAAGCGACGGTTTTCGCCAGAACAGTGCGGTCATGCGGCTTAAGCGGCCGCGCGGGGCGGGAGGATGCGCGACACTCATATCCATTTCACCTCTCCTCATGCAGGCGGATCATCGCGTCGCGTGACCATGACGCCATGACCGCCTGCCCTGGCGCAATGCCGCTCAGCGGCGAGACGTCACTGAAGTTAGCCTGACTCACCAGCAGTTTGGCGCCATCGGCGAGCCTCAGCTCCAGACGCGTGGCGGCCCCCTGATACTGAACGGCCTGCACGACGCCCTGAACCTGAACGTCACCGTGTTCATTGAGGCGAATATGTTCCGGGCGCAGGGAAAAGGTGCCCTCCATCCCGCAAAGCGTCTGCGCAAGACCCGCGTCAAAAACGTTAGAGGTGCCAACAAAGCCGGCGACAAACGGCGTGCGCGGACGCATGTAGAGATCGCGCGGGGTATCAACCTGCTCGATGCGCCCGTTATTGAACACCGCCACCCGGTCTGACATAGAAAGGGCCTCGCCCTGATCGTGGGTGACAAAAATAAAGGTGATGCCGAGTTCCTGCTGAAGCTTCTTCAGCTCGAACTGCATCTGTTCCCGCAGCTTGAGATCGAGCGCCCCTAAAGGCTCGTCCAGCAGCAGGACGCGCGGTTCATTCACCAGCGCGCGGGCAATGGCGACACGCTGACGCTGGCCGCCGGAAAGTTGCGAAGGTTTGCGGGCGATGGCAAAGCTCAGGCCCACTTTTTCCAGGGCATCGCGGGCCTGCGCATGGCGTTTTTTCTTGTCGACGCCTTTGACCATCAGCCCGTAGGCAACGTTGTCGAGGATCGACATATGCGGGAACAGCGCGTAGTCCTGAAACACGGTGTTCACATCCCGCTCCCAGGGGGGCAGTTCGCTCGCCTCTTTACCGAAGATAGAGATCGTCCCGCCTGACAGCTGTTCAAAACCGGCGATCAGCCGCAGGCAGGTGGTTTTGCCGGAGCCCGAAGGCCCCAGCATGGAGAAAAACTCTCCGTCACGAATTGCAATGGTGACCCCATCCACCGCCCGGACGTCGCCGTACAGGCGGGAAACATTGTTAAACTCGACTGCGTACGTCATGTTCTGCTCCCGGGCAATTAACGACCGCCCATAATGGCGATGTAATCCTGCGTCCAGCGGCTGTAAGGGACAAATTTGCCGCCTTCGGCGATGGGGGTTTTCCAGAACATGATTTTGTCGAACTCGTTATAACCGTTTGTTTCGCAGCCTTTATCGCCCAATAGCGTGCTGGCTTTACACCCCTCCGGAACCACGGGCAGGGAGCCAAACCATGCAGCCAGATCGCCCTGCACTTTCGGCGTCAGCGACCAGTTCATCCATTTGTAGGCACACATGGGGTGTTTAGCCTGCGCGTGCAGCATGGTGGTGTCCGCCCAGCCGGTCACCCCCTCTTTCGGGAAGACGGTGGCAACGGGCTGGTTCTCAGCCTTCAGGGCATTCGCCTGATACGGCCAGGCGCTGGAGGCCACGACGCCTTCGTTTTTGAAGTCGCTCATCTGGACGGTGGTGTCGTGCCAATAGCGGTGGATCAGGGCATGCTGGTCGCGAAGCACCTTAAGCACGGCGGCATACTGTGCTTCGGTGAGCTGGTACGGGTCTTTAATACCCAGCTGCGGCTGCGTGGCTTTGACGAACAGCGCGGCATCGGCGATGTAAATCGGGCCGTCATACGCCTGCACGCGTCCCTGATTGGTTTTACCGTCCGGCAGATCCTGTTTAGTAAAGACCACGCTCCAGCTGTCCGGCGGCGTCGGGAAGGTTTTGGTGTTGTACATCAGCAGGTTCGGACCCCACTGGTACGGCGTGCCGTAGACCTTGCCTCCAACGTTAAACCATTCCCCTTTCACTATCCGTTCGTCGAGGGTTTTCCAGTTGGGGATGAGGTCGGGGTTAATCGGCTGGACGCGTTTGCCCATGATCAGCCGCAGGGAGGCATCACCCGAGGCGGTAACCAGGTCATATCCCCCTTTCGCCATCAGGCTGACCATTTCATCCGACGTGGCTGCCGTTTTGACGTTGACCGCACACCCGGTCTCTTTTTCAAACTGGGTGACCCAGTCGTAGTTTTTATCCGTCTGCCCCCTCTCGATGTAACCCGGCCAGGCGATAATATCCAGTCGACCTTCCCCGTCGCCAATGGCCTTTGGTGGTTCTGCGGCTTGCGCTGTCATGATAGTCATGCCGAGCGCGCACAGGCTGCTGCGGGCAAAATTTTTGCTCATAAGAGTTACTCCTGTCGCAATGAAATTTAGCGGCAGCCGTGCCGTAAAAATATCTCCCTTATTAAACGTAGACCGCGCAAATGCGCCGCACCGTACGGCTTCAGGAAATTTCATCAAGGTGTGACCGAGGGCGCATTCCCCGTTAACTGGATTATAGACAAGGAGTTAGGCGCGAGAGACGGTATGCAGATTTCCTATGACAGGGCACCGCGAAATATTCGCAGTGCCGTCATCAGGATAAGAATTGATTATTTAAATAACGGAGAAAAGTTTATTCCAGCATCGTGCTAATTAATTTTCCTAACTGAATGACCGCCTGCTCTTCCCGCTCTCCCCAGGCCCAGGAAGTATTAAACCGGAAGAACGGTGTCCATGCGTCGGAGGTGGAAAACATCTTTCCGGGAGCAATGCTGATGTGGTGCGTTAAGGCTTTTTCGCTGAGCAGCCCCGCGTCCAGCTGCGCCGGAAGCTCCAGCCATAAAAAGTAGCCGCTGTCGTTATGGTGGATTTTGACGCCGGCAGGCATATGGCGCAAAAGTGACTGCCAGGCCTGCTGCTTTCGCTCGGCGAGCGTACGCCGCAGGCGGCGCAGGTGGGCGTCGTAGCGTTTAGTCGCCAGGTAATCCACCAGCGCCAGCTGCACAGGAGAGCTGGTGGAGAGTGTGCTCATCAGCTGCAGCTGCTGAATGCGCCGCGCGTGTTTCCCTGCCGCGACCCAGCCGATGCGAAAACCGGCCACCAGACATTTTGAAAAGGACGAGCAGTGCAGCGTCATGTCCTGACGATCCCACGCTTTCACCGGGAGCGGCTTTTCGCGGCCAAAATAGAGCTCGCTGTAGACATCATCTTCAATCAGCGGGACGTTGTGCTGCGTTAACAGCGCGACTAGCTGCGCTTTTTTCTCCGCGCTCAGCGTGAAGCCGAGCGGGTTTTGGCTGTTGGTCATGATCCAGCAGGCTTTAACCGGGTACTCATTCAGCGCCTGTTCAAGGGCGTTGAGATCGATCCCCTCGCGGACGTCCGTCGCAATCGACAACGCTTTAAGTTTCAGGCGCTCCAGCGCCTGAAGCGCGCCGTAGAAACAGGGGTTTTCGACAATCACCCAGTCACCCGGCTCGGTCACCGCCTGAAGGCTGAGATTGAGCGCTTCGAGCGCGCCTGCGGTGATTACGATCTCTTCCGGAGAGATGTTCATCCCCTGCTGCGCGTAGCGGCGGGCAATGGCGTGGCGGAGATCGACGTTTCCCGGCGGCAGGTTCTCAATCACGCTCATCGCCGTCGCGGTTTTGCTGACGTTCGCCAGCGAACGGTTGAGCTGCTGAAGCGGGAAAAGCCGGGGGTCGGGAAACGCGGAAGCAAAGGGAACAACGGAGGGGTCGCGGCTGGCCTGTAAGACATCGAAGATATAGGTATTGATATCCACCGCTTCGTCACGCATCACCTGAGCGGGTGGCGCAGGCTGTTGTGCGGTCGGGCGCGAGGCAACGTAATAGCCCGACTGCGGTCTGGCGACAATGCGCCCCTGACTTTCCAGCATCTGATACGCGTGGCCAACGGTCATAAAGCTCATGCCGCTGCTTGCCACCTGCTCTCGCAGGGAAGGCAGCTTATCGCCCGGCAGCCATACGCCAAGCTCAATCTGCGAGATAATTTGTTGCGCCAGACGCTGGTATTTTTTCATCAAATTCTCCTTGTGACCGACAGTGTATATCAGCAGGAGAAAAAGAGAAGATTTAGCTAACTGTTATGGTTCGGGAAATGAATTACTTACGGTATTCGGTAACGTGGCTTTGCGCCTGACGCGCAGCGGCCAGGTGATCGAGCGTAATCATCGACGATTTGCAAAAGATGCATTTCGCGCCAAACGGGTTTTTCTCAGACACGTCAAAGGCTGAGGTACGGTACTGCGAACCATGGCAGCATGGGCAGCGAAAATGGATATAAGAAGTCATAGGATTCTCCTGAAACGTTAAAACGTAAATTACTAATGGGCCGATTGGGCATAATGGTTTTAAACAAAACGAATCGGAAAGTAGATAAAGACCCAAGAGAGGCTGCGGAGAGGCACAACGTGATGAGAACTGCTTTATAAAACTACGTCAGATATTTATTTGGACTCAAAACCAGAGGACCATTAACGCACGGCGCTGACGACAAGGCAAGCAGTTTTATGCACAAAATTCATAAAAATAGTGTTTTTATTCCTCATTGCGAGGTATATCAGATCGCTAAAGCATAAATTTTATGCCAACTGTTATGGTTAAAAATCACTTTTCTGCGTCTGATAGTCCGAACGTTGCCCCTATACCATAACAGCACACCGTTTGACATTGAGGCTGTGCATGTTTGGTTTAGATGCTTTTCACCTTGCACGGATACAGTTTGCCTTTACCGTATCCTTTCACATTATTTTCCCGGCCATCACCATTGGTCTCGCAAGCTACCTTGCCGTGCTCGAAGGGCTGTGGCTGAAAACAAAAAATCCGGTCTGGCGCTCGCTGTACCACTTCTGGTCGAAGATTTTTGCCGTTAACTTTGGCATGGGCGTGGTATCCGGGCTGGTGATGGCCTACCAGTTTGGCACCAACTGGAGCGGCTTTTCGCAGTTTGCGGGCAGTATTACCGGCCCGCTGCTGACCTATGAAGTGCTTACCGCCTTCTTCCTCGAAGCCGGGTTCCTCGGCGTGATGCTGTTCGGCTGGAACAAAGTCGGGCCTGGGCTGCACTTCTTCGCTACCTGCATGGTGGCGCTGGGCACCATTATCTCCACCTTCTGGATCCTCTCTTCAAACAGCTGGATGCAGACCCCGCAGGGTTATGAGATCGTCAACGGTCAGGTGGTACCGGTGGACTGGTTCGCGGTGGTGTTTAACCCCTCCTTCCCTTACCGCCTGCTGCATATGTCGATAGCCGCGTTCCTGAGCAGCGCCCTGTTTGTGGGCGCATCCGCGGCATGGCACCTGCTGCGCGGGAATAATACCCCCGCCATTCGGGCGATGTTTTCGATGGCGCTGTGGATGACGCTAATTGTCGCCCCCATCCAGGCCATGGTTGGCGATATGCACGGGTTAAACACTTTAAAGCACCAGCCCGCTAAGATTGCCGCCATTGAAGGCCACTGGGAGAACCCGCCGGGTGAGCCTACCCCGCTGCTGCTGTTTGGCTGGCCGGATATGGAACAAGAGCGCACCCGCTTTGGGCTGGAGATCCCGGCGCTGGGGAGTCTTATCCTGACGCACAGCCTGGATAAACAGGTTCCGGCGCTGAAAGAGTTTCCAAAGGAAGACCGTCCGAACTCCACCATCGTCTTCTGGTCGTTCCGAATTATGGCGGGCCTGGGCATGCTGATGCTGCTGCTTGGGGTGACGGCACTCTGGCTGCGCTACAAAAAACGCGTTTATTCGTCGCGCCCTTTCCTGTGGTTTGCGCTGCTGATGGGGCCAACCGGGCTGATTGCCATTCTGGCCGGGTGGATCACCACCGAAGTGGGCCGCCAGCCGTGGGTGGTCTATGGGCTCCAGCGAACGAAGGATGCGGTTTCTGCCCATGGCGATTTACATATGAGCGTAAGCCTGCTGGCCTTCTTCGTCGTCTATACCTCGGTATTCGGCGTGGGTTACAGCTATATGGTGCGCCTGATCCGAAAAGGTCCGCAGCCGCATGAGTCTTTCGCCACCGAGTCCGACGGACGTCCGGCGCGCCCGCTTTCTGCCGTCACAACTGAACATAAGGAGCAGCCATAATGGGGATCGATCTTTCCATTATCTGGTTTGTCATAATCGTCTTTGCCACGCTGATGTATATCGTGATGGACGGTTTTGATCTGGGAATCGGTATTCTTTTCCCGGCCACGCAGAACGCCGACGATCGCGACGTGATGGTCAACAGCGTCGCGCCGGTCTGGGACGGGAATGAAACCTGGCTGGTGCTGGGCGGTGCCGCCCTGTTTGGCGCATTCCCGCTGGCGTATGCGGTGATCGTTGATGCTCTCACCATTCCGCTGACGTTAATGCTGATCGGACTTATTTTCCGCGGGGTAGCATTTGAGTTTCGCTTTAAGGCCACTCCGGCCCACCGCCCCTTCTGGGATAAGGCGTTTATAGGCGGTTCCATTCTGGCGACGTTTACCCAGGGCGTGACGGTGGGCGCCGTCATTAACGGATTTACCGTCACCGGTCGGGCCTATACCGGCGGCCCCTTTGACTGGTTTACCGCGTTTAACCTGTTTTGCGGCGCGGGGCTGGTGGTGGCTTATGCGCTGTTAGGCTCGACCTGGCTGGTGATGAAAAGCGAAAACGCGCTGCAGCAGCGGATGCGTGAGGTGTCGAAAACGCTGTTAATCGTGCTGCTGGCGTTTATTGTCGCCATTAGCCTCTGGACGCCGCTGGCGCAACCGGCCATCGCCGCGCGCTGGTTTACGCTGCCGAACCTGTTTTATCTGCTGCCGGTTCCTGCTCTGGTGGTGATGTTTAGCCTGTACCAGTGGCGCTGCCTGAATAATCCAGCCAGCCATAGCCGTCCGTTTATCCTGACGCTGGGGCTGATCTTCCTCGGCTTTAGCGGGCTTGGGATCAGCATCTGGCCGCATATTATTCCACCGTCGATCACCTTGTGGCAGGCGGCCGCACCGACGCAAAGCCAGGGCTTTATGCTGGTGGGCGCGCTGTTGATCATTCCCGTTATTCTGGTCTACACCTTCTGGAGCTACTACGTGTTTCGCGGCAAAGTTCAGCATGGGGAGGGTTATCACTGATGCAACAACCGGTCTGGAAAAGAATACTGTGGCTGGTCATTATCTGGGGCGGCAGCGTACTGGCGCTGGCTGCGGTCAGTATGCTCTTCCGTATGCTAATGACAGCGGCAGGATTTAAATCGCATTAACTTCATCCCGGGCAACGGCAGCGTTGCCCGGGACCTCTCCCCGCACTTTCAGATAAACCCCATTAACGCACGGCAGAGTATCGTTACACTGGAAAAAGATTCACAGTGTTTATAGTTTGAGAAGAAAAATGAAAAAGCTCATTGCGTTAAGTGTTATCAGTCTTGTCCTTTCCGGGTGTGTTAATCCGGGTAAAGCCTCCGTACAGCCGGAGCAGCTTAAAAGCCACCGCTTTGTGCTTGAAAATGTGAACGGTAAGGCCGTTAAGACCGCGACTACGCAACCTGAGATCAGTTTTAGTACCCTGCCTGATATCAGCCTGGTGAATAACATCAGCGTTTCTGGCCAGATGTGTAACCGCTTCAACGGACAGGGGAAATTGTCCGAAGGCGAGCTTAAGGTGAAAACGCTGGCCATGACGCGCAAGCTTTGTACTGAACCGCAGCTGAATGAGCTGGATCGGGCCATCGGCGACATGCTGCGCACAGGGGCGCAGGTCGACCTGACTGAGGACCAGTTAACGCTGGCGACAGCCGATAAAACGCTGATGTTTAAGCGTGCAGAATAATCAGTAGTTACCGCAGCTTCCGACGGCAAGCGACTGTTCACTACAGCGTTTGCCGTTTGGCAAGGCGCACATCCCAATAGCAGAACCATCAAGCTGGCGGGCGACAGACAGCGAACCGCCAATCATGGCGCAGTTGGCCTGACCAGAGCTGGACATCGCCGCCTTCATTCCCGGCGCCACGTGGGCTGCCGTTGCCTGCTGGACTGGCTCACTGCTACATGCCGACAACAATAATGCGGCACACCCTACCCAAAATGCTGAGCGCATGCTCTCTCCCCCATGAATAATGCGAAACCTATGCATAATAGGCATCACATCCCGTGTCGTCGAGAGTGAAAGTGCGTATTTATGCGCTCCAGAAACAATTTCTCGCAATTTTTTTGCCAAAAGTTTGATCTACTCATTGATGGCGAGAATACCGAGGACACAAAAGCGAAAATCGTAAAATCCCCCATTTGCTAGAATACACAGATAATATTCAGGGTTTGTTGCCGTAATACAGACCCCTATTTTTTGCGCAATGTAAGGGTGTTGTCCTATGCAAACTATTGACGGTAATGGTGCGGTTGCCTCAGTCGCGTTTCGCACCAGTGAAGTTATCGCCATCTATCCGATTACGCCAAGTTCTACCATGGCTGAGCAGGCGGACGCCTGGGCGGGTAACGGTTTAAAAAACGTCTGGGGCGATGTCCCGAGAGTGGTTGAAATGCAGTCCGAAGCCGGTGCGATTGCCACGGTGCACGGCGCGCTTCAGACCGGCGCGCTTTCCACGTCGTTTACCTCTTCTCAGGGATTGTTGTTAATGATCCCGACGCTGTACAAACTCGCCGGTCAGCTGACCCCCTTCGTTCTGCACGTTGCGGCGCGTACCGTTGCCACCCACGCGCTCTCTATCTTTGGCGATCACTCAGACGTGATGGCCGTGCGCCAGACCGGCTGCGCGATGCTGTGCGCCAGCAGCGTTCAGGAAGCTCAGGACTTTGCCTTAATTTCTCATATCGCCACGCTCAAAAGCCGGGTGCCGTTTATTCATTTCTTTGATGGTTTCCGCACCTCTCACGAAATTAACAAAATCGTCCCGCTGGCTGACGATACCATCCTGAATCTGCTCCCGCAGGCGGATATTGACGCGCACCGAGCCCGCGCCCTTAACCCGGAACATCCGGTTATTCGCGGGACATCGGCGAACCCGGATACCTATTTCCAGTCCCGCGAGGCTACTAACCCTTGGTACAACGCGGTTTACGACCATGTTGAACAGGCGATGAATGACTTTGCCGCCGCGACCGGTCGTGAATACAAACCCTTTGAGTATTACGGCCATCCGCAGGCGGAACGGGTCATTGTGTTGATGGGCTCTGCCATTGGCACCTGCGAGGAAGTTGTTGACGAGCTACTGACGCGCGGCGAAAAAGTTGGCGTGCTTAAAGTGCGTCTCTATCGCCCGTTCTCGGCGAAACATCTGCTCTCTGCGCTGCCGGAGAGCGCGCGTACCGTTGCGGTGCTTGATCGCACCAAAGAGCCGGGCGCGCAGGCGGAACCGCTCTATCTGGATGTGATGACAGCCCTGGCAGAAGCCTTTAATCAGGGCGAACGTGAAACGCTGCCGCGCGTGATCGGGGGTCGCTATGGTTTGTCCTCCAAGGAGTTTGGGCCGGACTGCGTGCTGGCGGTATTCAATGAGTTAAGCGAGGCGAAACCTAAGCCACGCTTTACCGTCGGCATTTATGATGATGTGACGAATCTATCCCTGTCGCTGCCGGAAAATACCCTGACCTCTACCGCCAAACTTGAGGCGCTATTCTATGGTCTGGGCAGCGACGGCAGCGTCTCTGCGACCAAAAACAACATCAAAATTATCGGCAACTCAACGCCGTGGTATGCCCAGGGATACTTCGTCTACGACTCTAAAAAAGCAGGCGGTCTGACCGTTTCCCACCTGCGCGTGAGCGAACAGCCCATCCGCTCTGCGTATCTTATTTCTCAGGCTGATTTTGTTGGCTGTCACCAGCTGCAGTTTATCGATAAATACCAGATGGCCGAGCGCCTGAAGCCTGGCGGTATTTTCCTCCTCAATACGCCATACAGCGCAGATGAGGTCTGGTCGCGGCTACCGCAGGAAGTACAGGCGGTGCTGAACCAGAAAAAAGCCCGTTTCTTTGTGGTGAATGCGGCGAAAATTGCCCGCGAATGTGGCCTCGCCGCGCGTATCAATACCGTTATGCAGATGGCCTTCTTCCATCTGACGAATATCCTGCCGGGCGACAGCGCGCTGGCGGAACTGCAGGGTGCGATTGCCAGAAGCTATAGCAGCAAGGGCCAGGAGCTGGTCGAACGTAACTGGCAGGCGCTGGCGCTGGCACGCGAATCTCTGTTTGAGGTACCGCTGCAGCCGGTGAACGCGACAAGCCCGAACCGCCCTCCTGTAGTGTCCGATGCGGCGCCTGATTTCGTTAAGACCGTGACGGCGGCGATGCTGGCCGGGCTGGGCGATGCCCTGCCCGTTTCTGCGCTGCCGCCGGATGGCACCTGGCCGATGGGAACCACCCGCTGGGAAAAACGTAATATCGCCGAAGCGATCCCCATCTGGAAGGAAGAGCTTTGTACCCAGTGCAACCACTGCGTGGCGGCCTGTCCGCACTCTGCCATTCGCGCCAAAGTAGTGTCACCGGAAGATATGGAGGCCGCGCCGGCCAGCCTTCACTCTCTGGATGTGAAATCCCGCGATATGCGCGGACAGAAATACGTTCTGCAGGTCGCACCGGAAGATTGCACCGGCTGTAACCTGTGCGTCGAGGTGTGTCCGGCGAAAGACAGGCAGAACCCGGAGATCAAAGCCATCAATATGATGTCGCGCCTGGAGCATGTTGAAGAGGAGAAGGTCAATTATGACTTCTTCCTGAATCTGCCGGAAATCGATCGCAGCAAACTGGAACGCATTGATATTCGCACTTCACAGCTGATCACGCCGCTGTTTGAATACTCCGGCGCCTGCTCAGGCTGCGGTGAAACGCCGTACATCAAGCTGCTTACCCAGCTGTACGGTGACCGGATGCTGATTGCCAACGCAACCGGCTGTTCATCCATCTACGGGGGCAATTTGCCTTCTACGCCGTACACCACCGACGCGAACGGGCGCGGCCCGGCGTGGGCAAACTCGTTATTCGAGGACAACGCCGAATTCGGCCTGGGCTTCCGCCTCACCGTTGACCAGCACCGCGCGCGCGTGATGCGCCTGCTGGAGCAGTTTGCCGGGCAGATCCCTGCTGAACTCAATGACGCGCTTCATGCGGACGCATCGCCAGAAGAACGTCGTGAGCAGGTTGCTGAGCTGCGCCAGGCGCTTCAGGGCGTGGCGGGCGCTGAACAGCTGTTGACCGACGCTGACGCCCTGGTTGAAAAATCGATCTGGCTGATTGGCGGGGACGGCTGGGCTTACGATATCGGCTTTGGCGGACTGGATCACGTGTTGAGCCTGACCGAAAACGTCAACATCCTGGTTCTGGATACGCAGTGTTATTCCAACACCGGTGGCCAGGCGTCGAAAGCCACACCGTTAGGCGCCGTGACGAAATTCGGGGAACACGGTAAACGCAAGGCGCGCAAAGATCTCGGTGTGAGCATGATGATGTACGGTCACGTTTACGTCGCGCAAATCTCGCTGGGTGCCCAGCTTAACCAGACGGTAAAAGCCATCCAGGAGGCGGAAGCGTATCCTGGCCCGTCGCTGATCATTGCCTACAGCCCTTGCGAAGAGCACGGCTACGATCTGGCACTCAGCCACGACCAGATGCGTCAGCTGACAGCTACCGGCTTCTGGCCGCTGTACCGGTTCGACCCGCGTCGTGCTGACGAGGGTAAATTACCGCTGGCGCTGGATTCGCGTCCACCGTCAGATGCCCTGGCCGAGACGTTGATGCAGGAACAACGCTTCCGTCGCCTTAACGCGCAACAGCCGGAAGTGGCCGAACAGCTCTGGAAAGATGCCGCGGCCGATCTGCAAAAACGTTATGACTTCCTGGCGCAGCTGGCGGGTAAAGCCGAAAAATCGACCAGCGACTAGTTTCTCAGCCCGGCGTGTCCGGGCTTTTTTTTGGCATAAAAAAACCCGGCGTATTCACACCGGGCGAATCCAGATAACCAATGAATATCTATTAAATTATCTTAATAGCATTCATGTTAATTATGGATGAATCATCTTAAAGGCATATAACACCCGCAAGATTACATCAATTAATGCCAGATTAATAATTGCAATTTAATATGCTTACTTTTAAATCATTCATCAAACCAATGACTATTACCATTGATTTATTCGGTTTAGATTTTACTTAGTTCGTAACAATTATAATTTATTACTCTTACACAGGAGTGATTTAGCATGAGACAACTTTCTTATTCTGAAAGTTCAACAGGTAATTAAATAAAAACAACTGCAAAGGAATATCACAATGCAAAGAAAAGTACTGGCCCTGATGATTCCGGCTCTTTTAATGTCTGGCGCAACTCATGCAGCAGAGATTTATAATAAAGACGGCAACAAATTAGATCTGTACGGAAAAGTAGATGGTCTGCACTATTTCTCCGACGATAAAGGCGCTGACGGGGATCAAACCTATATGCGTCTGGGCTTCAAAGGCGAAACCCAGATCAACAACATGATGACCGGCTACGCACAGTGGGAATACAACATTCAGGCCAATAACACAGAAGGGTCTGATAATCAGTCCTGGACGCGTCTGGCCTTCGCCGGTGTGAAGGTGGGCGACTACGGTTCCTTTGATTACGGCCGTAACTATGGCGTGCTGTACGATGTGGAAGGCTGGACCGATATGCTGCCTGAGTTCGGCGGCGACTCCTACACCAAAGCCGACAACTTCATGACCGGCCGTGCCAACGGTGTGGCCACCTACCGTAATACCGACTTCTATGGTCTGGTGCAGGGTCTGAATTTTGCGCTGCAGTATCAGGGTAAAAATGAAGATGCCAGCAACAATCAGGAAGGCACCAACAACGGTCGCGACACGCGTCACGAGAACGGCGACGGCTTCGGTATCTCTACCACTTATGACTTCGGCATGGGCATTACTGCGGGTGCAGCCTACACCTCTTCTGACCGTACCAACGAGCAGGTGATGAATACCACAGCGGGCGGCGACAAAGCGGATGCATGGACTGCGGGTCTGAAATATGACGCCAATAACATCTATCTGGCGGCAATGTATTCTGAAACCCGCAATATGACCCCGTATGGTGATAACACCGACGCCGTGGCGAACAAAACCCAGAACTTCGAAGTGACCGCACAGTACCAGTTCGACTTCGGCCTGCGTCCGACCCTTTCCTACCTCCAGTCTAAAGGTAAGGACCTGGGCAACGGTCAGGGCGATCAGGATCTGGTTAAATACGCTGACATCGGCGCGACCTACTACTTCAATAAAAACATGTCCACCTACGTTGATTACAAGATCAACCTGCTGGATGAAGATGACAGCTTCTACAAAAACAACGGCATCGGCACCGATGATGTCGTAGCGTTAGGTCTGGTTTACCAGTTCTGATTGTCAGAGCCCGCATTATGATGCGGGCTCGTTTTTTTTGAACTCCGTCACAAAAGACAGTTTCAGAAAGGAGTTGGTTGAGGGTAAGTTGAAAGAAAGCTGGTTAAACTCAGGGGATAGCCCTTTCGTCACTAAGGATAACAGCGTTGTTTGGTCGTGTATCCCTTGCCGTACTTACCCTTTTAGCCGTGCTGTGGATGGCGTTAATTTTTGATTTTGGAGATATTGTCGGGCATCTCGGCGCGCTGTTAAACCATCTGGATGGCAATTAACCGCGTTCCCTGTAAACAAAAAGCCACCAGCAGTGCCGGTGGCGGGTAAACGCAAAGGTCGCGTTATTTTTTCACAGGCTGAGGCTTTTTATCCCCTGACTCAGGGGCCTCACGCGGATCGTCTTTTTCAACACAGAGCATAGTTTCTCCTGTTTCAGATAACCATTCTCCACTATAGCCAGGCTGATTAAAGAGTGGCCAGGCGGCAATCAAGCCTGCTCTTCCCCTTTCTCGCGAAAAGTGAGATAGCCAAATACTCCACTTTCCCCATCTGCGGGATGGTTGACACCGTCCATCACGGATACCTGAGGGAAATCAAACGGAGAAACACTTTCAAAACAGGCGACGTTCACGCCGTATTCATTAGGATTAGAACGCCTCTGATGGAACGTGTAAATTCCGCACACCGAGCAAAAGAAATGCCGTGCCGTACCCGTATTAAAGCGGTACTCGGTGAGCTTATCCTCACCTTTGGTTACCGTAATCCCCGACAGCGGCGCAGAAACGACGACCGCGCCTCGCATCCGACAAAAAGAACAGCTGCAGCGCCGCGCGGTGTTCAGGCCATCGGTAAGCTCAACGGTGAATGCCACCGCGCCGCAATGGCACTTCGCATTACGTCTTTCAGCCATGGGCTATACCCCTTTTCTCACCAGCTCGGCGGCTTTCACGAAAACCTCATCTTCTACACCGTCGCCTTTTTGCCTGCCAAGCCTGACCAGCTCATCGACAATACTGTTGCGATGGATCGGTTTTTGCGCTGAAACCAGCCCAATAACGGCGGCCCCAATCGCCAGCCCCACTAATCCGGTTTGTTCATCTTTGTTTTTCATATTCATGCTCCTGGTACAACAAACAAGGGTAGCAGGAATACGGTAAAACGGAATGCCGGACACATGCTCTGTGAATATTATTTAAACAGTTCAGACAGGTACGACTTCCAGAATCGACAGATACGAACGGGTGTCTATTATTTTGTTCAGCTTCAGATTGGTCTGTTCAAACAAGGCCTGATACTCAGACTCTGTTCGAGCCCGTCCTCCATCAAAGCTTGTTAACAGAAGAAGGTCAATTTCAAATCGTCCCTGTTCATTATTTTCTTTTTTAATAAGCGGCTCAAAAATTAATAGTCGGGAGTTTTCTTTCATTGCATTTCTGCAGCATTGAAGTATCTGAACGGCCTTCTCATCAGGCCAGTCCATCAAAATATACTTAAGCAGGTAAATGTCCGCTACAGGACAGGCTTCAAAAAAGCTCCCATTAACGGTCTCCCATCGACGATTATCATTTAACAGGTGCAGTCGATTTCGCTCAAGCACATCTTTTTGATCGAAAAGGATCCCCGTCAGGGACGGATTTCGACGTAAAACAGCCAGCAATAAGTTACCCAGCCCACCGGCGATATCGGCAACCACGGCGTTTTGCGGGAACGAATAGCTATCTGCGATGACTTCATTTTCCACGGATGACATAGAGGCCATACCCGCATGAAAGATGTTGCTGTCAGTCATCGTGTCGTCATGCTGCCAGTAGTCGTAAAAAGGCTTGCCAAACAAATCATTAAAAACAGGTTTTCCTTGCAATACCTCATCCATTTTAGCCGCTGGCTGCCAGAATGTTGGGTCTGTTAGCATGAGCACCGCCGCACGCAAGGAAAATTCATGATCAGAACAGAGGAATTGTGCTGAATGGCTAAGACTGTATTCAGCTTCAGATAATTCGTTGAAAACTCCACGAGAGGACAATAAGCGCATGATCCGATGAAGATAGTCGCCATCGACATTAAGCTCCTCCGCCAGTTGCGTAACAGATTTTTTTCCTTCAACCAGACGATCTGCGACCCCTAATACCGCGACCGCCCGAAGTGCTGCCTGCCAGACAAAACCCATGCTTTGCTCTAACAGACACATTCCTTCTTTACGGCTTAGTAAATCCAGACTATTACGTTGCGACATTTTCTGCTCCTTACCAGTAAAGATGTGCTGAACAACTAAAACGCCGCTAGCAAGCGTAAGTCTGGTAGTGAGCTTTATCCATAATTTCAGAAAGGATTATTTGTGCGGTTTTGTACCGTTTAGCATACAGTCCATTTAAATACGTAAAAAAACAGGGCCACTTACTTTTTATTTTGATTAATAACCCCACGACACTATTATTTCATAAATGATTGCCATAATAGAAAAAATGCCTGTCGTGAGACAGACATTTCATGGTTAGAATCTCGGTGCCAGTCCGTATTTGGGGGTTTTGATATTTGCCGCCCAAATTTTAATATCGTTTTGCAGCAGAATAGTGAAGTCAGATTTCAAATGCGTCACCATACCATTGACGCTGTCCGCATCTACCACTGAAAAATGTTCAATTCTGTTCCGCCCTATCTGGAAACAATCATATTTAGCGGGCAGCACTTTACCATTCACATTAAGCGGCAGGTTATTCTCACCACAGCGGCCTTCAGTAATATAGGACACCAGTAAGTTAGCGGATTTTCTCCCTGGCTGGGAGACACTCACCATGACAGGGAAACCTTCCGAGGTTTGTGTCATATCGTAAAGAACCGCATTTTTTATATACCAGGTATTATATTCCCGCTCCTGAAAAGCAGACCAGGAAGGCGCAGAAAAGAGCGCCAGCGCTGCCAGTAGAATAGATTTTATTTTCATGGATGTTGTCGTCCGTGTTGTTGCACGTATTATTCAGATTGTGCAAAAAACAGCAACCCCTTAAGAATAGTCCTACTACTATTGGCAGTGATGGATCGTTATTTAACGACGTGCGATGCGCCCTACTTCTTCGTTCCGGACGGTTACCTGCGCTATTTATCCCGATTCATCGTTCGAATCGCTTCCAGGCCTACGCGCTGCCCGAATGACAGCTCTAACGTATTTCCATCGGGATCGGCGAAAAAGACATAGTAGCCGACGGGATCGCCTAAATTCTCAGGCGCCTTCCTTAGCACACCTTCAGCGGTGGCCATCGCTGTTTTTCTGTCGATTTCGTCACGGGTCGCGCAGGCAATTCCCAGATGGCCAAAGCTACCCAGCGGCGTATCAGTCACGGTATCGGCCTGCACCAGGACCAGTGCAAAAGGACGAGTATGGTCGCTAAGCCATGCCACTTTTCTTGCATCAGGCATATCGGGTTCACGCGAATGAATGACCTCCATACCGGCATAGCGACGATAGAAGGCAATACTCTTTTCCAGGTCTCTGACCATAAACGCGACATGAGTGAAACCTACATCAATCTCTTTCATTTTAAGATGTTACTCCCTTTTCAACGTGGTGCAGGCATCTTAAAAGCTCAAGTTAACTTGATGTCAATACGTTCATAAAGAAGAAACAGGAGAGAAATGGTAAACCGCCGCCATCATGGCGATGCTGACCACGACGCTTAAGAAAAAGTAGGTTTTGAAGGGCTGCTTTTGGGTTTTATGGCGAAATAGCTGCTGGCCCGCAATGGCGCCAGGCCAACCTCCCGTCACGCCAAATACCAGCAACGTAGCTTCCGGTACCCGGCGCATCCCTTTACGCGCCGCCATTTTATCAGCGCCATACAGAGCCATCGTCAGCACATTGATTAGCAGAAACCACATCACCACAGGATTCGAGGCCAGAACGCTACCGATCGCAGCAAAGATCAGGAGTAAGTAACAAAAACGATTGAGGGTCATAGCACAAAGCCACTGGGTTGTTGGGCGGTTTTGGAAAAGGGATTATACGCTATCTTAGAAATGTTTCAGGGTGAAATGCGGATAGCGGGTTAAACCTCATTCCACCCTCACCTTAACTTTTGGCTTCGACAAGAGAACTTTGAGAAGCTCCTTGAAAGGAAGAGGTTTATAGAAGTAAAAACCCTGTAAAAAACGAATATGATTGCGCGTGAGGTAATCAAGCTGCTCTTCTGTTTCAACACCTTCCGCAACGATGCTAATTGAAAGTTTTTTTGCCAACTCCAGCACCGAATCCAGGATCAACGTTGAATCCTCATTTGCGTTAACCCTGGCAACAAAGCTTTGGTCGATTTTAATGTAATCAATATGCAGCGCTTGCAGATAGGATAGACCTGAGTACCCCGTACCAAAGTCATCCAGGGCAATAGCAAATCCGTTCTTATGCAGCTCATTCAGCGTCTTGACGAGATGTTCATCGATATGGAGCGGTTCGCGCTCGGTCACCTCAACGACAAGATTAAGATCCCGTTGAATAAAACTGTGTTTGTAGTGGAGACACTCCTCAACAAAGGTGGGCGCAACGATATGAGAAGCGCTGAAGTTAATCCCTACGTGGAACCCTTCTGGCAGCAATGTCGAAATAGAATTCATCTGCTTTGCAACCTGTCTCATTAAACTTTGAGTTAATGGAATAATTAACCCTGATTTTTCAGCGAGAGGAATGAAGGACGCGGGAGAAATAAACCCTGATTGCGGATGCTTCCATCTGGCCAGCACTTCTACACCTCGCAAGGTGCCCTCTTTGCCGCTCACGACGGGTTGGTAATAGGGAATAATTTCATTTCTGTAGATGGCGGTACGCAGCGATTCCTCAGGCGAAATATCCTTAGAGAGATATCGCTGCAAAAGATAAGCTGGAAGAAAGGAAATAAGCAACAGAAATAACAATACCCCACCGGCCTGGTCGAATAATCTCGTCAGGCTAAAAAGAGGCGGAGCGTTAAACTGAATCGCGAAGGGATAATCAGCGTCTTTTACCGTCAGTACATCTTTGTTCGAATGGGCTGCCGTCACCACATCGCCTGTTTGGCCCAGGATACGATCGCCGACGTTCAGTGAATATCCCACGCCACGTAATGGCATATTCAGTGCATCCCGGATATGGCTGTCGCTGATGCTCACCATGATTCGGCTTCCGGCATGATTTGTCTGGTATAAGAGAACCGGCAGGCCGTTGACCGTACTTTTCGCTGGAACGAGCAGTAATGATGCTTCGGGCAGCGCTGAGCCGTTAACCAACAACACGCGGTTTCCCGGTAAAGAGGAGCACCAGACTGCATCATTTTTCAGAATAACGATCGTTCTCAGGTGGGGCTGTAATGCCGCCTCGGTACCCAGCCGATATTGCCCTTCAGCATCACACTCATTCTCAGCAAGTTGCATTGCCAGTTGAGTTGCATGACGGGCTTCCTTAAGAATGACGTTCATGTTCCGCAAGACGTAGTGCGCCCCTGCAAGACTGTCCGCCCGTGCAGAATACCAAACCTGTAAATTGATGATAAAAACGCCCAGCAAAAACATTGTCGTGGCTGCAGCTACGGGGATAGATGCATGGCGCATTTAGGGTTCTCGTTTTAAGTGAAGTTGCCGCTTCAACGATGCTGAAGTGTTTGAATTGTCTTCATCTTAAGCATGGTTGATAACGTAATAATTACCATATCAGCCGTCAGAAATGTTCTCGCAAACCAAATTGAGGAAAAACAAAAGGCCGCCGAACGGCAGCCCCTGGTGGGTAAGTGTGTATTAATACCGCTTTATTGAATTTATCGGGGTTCTTTCTGACCAGTCAGGTCTTTCGCCAGCCATGATTGCACGCTGCTGTGATGGCGTCACAGACTGAGTTATTTCTGGCATAGCCTTGTATTCGGGTTGCTGAGGTGGATTGAGAACCAGATCTGAACTACAACCCGACAGCAGGAAAATGGCCAGTAGAGATGAATTAAGCTTGAACACGTAAAACCCTTCCAATGGGATAAAATTTTAAGAAAAAGCGTGGTGCTGCACGTACATAGCCTAATCAAAGTATATTCACAAGGTCAATGCGCGCAACCCTTTTTCATGCCCTGGATTCGCAAAGGAGAACACAAAGCAGACGACTTTTTATTTACATAACACAGACTAAAACCCAACTCTTCTTTTCATTAAAATTTTGCTCCTTGCAGGAACAAATGCAAAAGAAATGAGTCGAATGAAGACTCTTACCAGGAAAGATTATTTCATGACATCTTATATTATAGTAACCACTGTTGCCGTTGTGATGGGGTTGATTACGTTGAGTCTAATTAAAGTTTGGATCAGCACGTCGAACAACCCTGACAATCTGTGACCACATCGCAAGCCGCTCAACGTGAGGCCACTTCCGCTTCTGGTAAATCAATGATAACCAGTGTGCCAAAACTGCCTGTTTCTACAGTATGGGGAGTGCCAGCTTTGGCTACATAAAGCTGTCCAGGCGTGACAGAGATTTTTTTACCCTTCACGCTCAGCTCCAGACGTCCATCAATGACCAGTAATCCCTCGTCATACTCATGCACCTCTTCAATCACTGAACGTTCATCCATTCGTAAAACTTTGAGATTCGCAGTTCCAACGCGGCCCAATATATGAGAGTGCCAGGCCTCCGGTAATGCAAGTGCTTCGGTTTTGAGGTCATAAAGCGACATAACGTCATTCCTTTTGAAGTTCGTTTAACGCTCTTATGCCATATAAGCACCCTGCCGTCATATAACAAATATGGAAAACCAGGACGAGTAAGATGCTATAGGAGGTTTTGAAATCTCACCGCGTGCTGACGGCGTTACAACGCCAGATATGACCCCGCTGCAAAACGTGCTGGTATTCGCCGCCGGAATCCGTACCATACGCGGCATACAATTTTTGCCCCTGCTGGCTCCGAAGGTAGTACTCAATGCAAGAGAATCAAGAGATTAACAAAAAAGAGCAATACAACCTGAACAAACTGCAAAAGCGACTGCGCCGTAACGTGGGCGAAGCAATTGCGGACTTCAACATGATTGAAGAAGGCGACCGCATCATGGTCTGCCTGTCAGGGGGTAAAGACAGCTATACCATGCTGGAGATCCTGCGTAATCTTCAGCAAAGCGCACCGGTGAAATTTTCGCTGGTGGCGGTCAACCTTGACCAGAAACAGCCAGGTTTCCCGGAGCACATTCTGCCGGAATACCTCGAAAAGCTGGGCGTTGAATACAAAATCGTCGAAGAAAATACCTACGGTATTGTGAAAGAGAAGATCCCGGAAGGGAAGACCACCTGCTCTCTGTGCTCTCGTCTGCGCCGCGGCATTCTGTATCGTACCGCGACGGAGCTGGGCGCGACCAAAATTGCGCTGGGCCATCACCGCGACGATATCCTGCAAACGCTGTTCCTTAACATGTTCTACGGCGGCAAGATGAAAGGCATGCCGCCTAAACTGATGAGCGATGATGGTAAACACATTGTGATCCGCCCTCTTGCCTACTGTCGTGAAAAAGACATTGAGCGTTTTTCTCAGGCTAAAGGATTCCCGATCATTCCATGTAACCTTTGCGGCTCTCAGCCGAACCTGCAGCGTCAGGTGATTGGCGACATGCTGCGCGACTGGGATAAGCGTTATCCGGGTCGTATCGAAACCATGTTCAGCGCGATGCAGAACGTTGTTCCTTCCCATCTCGCGGATGTGGAACTGTTCGACTTTAAAGGCATCAACCATGACTCAGACGTGGTGAATGGCGGTGATCTGGCATTTGACCGGGAAGATATTCCGATGCAGCCAGCAGGCTGGCAGCCGGAAGAAGATGACAATCAGTTTGAAGAGTTGCGTCTCAACGTGCTTGAAGTGAAGTAAGCGATTAGCGTCTCAGAAAGCCCTTCTGAGACGCTTGATTCATTATTTCAGCAGACGTACGCGACAGGTTTTACCCTTAATTTTCCCGTTTTGCAGCTGCTTCCATGCCTTATGGGCCACCGCCTGGCGAACCGCGACATAGACATGCGCCGGATGAACCGCAATCTTACCGATATCTGCCCCGTCCAGCCCCACATCCCCGGTCAGCGCGCCTAATACGTCACCTGGACGCATCTTGGCTTTTTTACCGCCATCGATACACAGCGTCGCCATTTCGGCTTCCAGCGGCACCAGGCTGACGCCAGCAGGGGCATTCATCCAGTTCAGCTTAATCTGCAACATCTCAGACAGAATATTAGCGCGCTGCGCCTCTTCCGGAGCGCAGAAGCTGATGGCCAGACCGCTGTTTCCTGCGCGGGCGGTACGACCAATACGATGCACGTGTACTTCAGGATCCCACGCCAGCTCAAAGTTCACCACCAGCTCGAGAGATTTAATATCCAGACCGCGCGCAGCGACGTCAGTTGCAACAAGAACGCGGGCGCTGCCGTTTGCGAAACGGACCAGCGTCTGATCGCGATCGCGCTGTTCCAGATCGCCATGCAGCGACAGTGCGCTCTGGCCGGCGGCATTCAGGGCATCACAAACCGACTGACAGTCTTTTTTAGTGTTGCAGAACACCACGCAGGAGGCAGGCTGATGCTGGCTCAGCAGTTTCTGCAGTAGCGAGATTTTCCCCTGCTGCGAGGTTTCAAAGAACTGCTGTTCAATGGCGGGCAGAGCATCTACGCTGTCAATTTCAATAGTCAGTGGATTTTTCTGCACGCGTCCGCTGATGGCGGCGATGGCCTCCGGCCAGGTCGCGGAAAACAGCAGCGTCTGGCGATCGGCCGGGGCGAAACGGATCACCTCGTCAATGGCATCGCTGAAACCCATGTCCAGCATGCGATCGGCCTCATCCATCACCAGCGTTTGTAGCGCATCCAGCGAGACGGTGCCCTTCTGCAGATGATCGAGCAGACGGCCAGGCGTCGCGACAATAATGTGCGGGGCATGCTGGAGTGAATCACGCTGGGCACCGAACGGCTGTCCGCCGCAGAGGGTTAAAATCTTGGTATTGGGCAGAAAACGCGCCAGGCGACGCAGTTCACCCGCTACCTGGTCTGCCAGTTCGCGGGTCGGACACAGCACCAGAGACTGGGTCTGAAATAGCGCCGCATCAATGTGCTGCAACAGACCAAGGCCGAATGCCGCCGTTTTCCCGCTGCCCGTTTTCGCCTGTACGCGCACGTCACGGCCCTCGAGGATGGCGGGCAACGCGGCCGCCTGAACAGGCGTCATCGTGAGGTATCCCAACTCGTTGAGGTTATCGAGTTGGGCGGCGGGCAGAACATTCAGGGTAGAAAAAGCGGTCACTGTAGTCTCTCGTGGTCATCTTTGCAGTCAGATGGCGCGTATCCTCGCAGATCTCGCGGTTCGATGCGACAATTTAATCGGTTCTTCATCGGGCGGCGGGTCAGGCATCGGCTGCGGACGCGGGATGGGATCGGGCATTGGCACCGGATCGGTCGGGATAGGATCGGATTGACGCGATTGTGGCAGTAGCAGAGCGTTAAGGATGCTCATCATTCCCTCCAGAATTTGCTGTCGTCTCTTTTAGGGTAGACGCTGAGAATCAGGAGGCAAAAAAAAGCCGACTATGAAGTCGGCGTCGTACGAATCAATTGTGCTATGCAGTAATTCAAAAAAGGAAGTAAGACAATATGGAGCGCAACGCCCATCGCTTGACGTTGCATTCACCTGCGGGAGTAATATTGCACCTTACGGGGTAGATGTTTATTGACTTCGCTCAATTAAAAGAGCGTTTTAATCCCGGAAAAATATGATAAAAGCTTAAATTTACAGCCATTTACTACGATGCAACCACCATGCAACACCCCCAATCAAAACAACTAACATCACGCAAAAGGCCGTAAAGCCGTAGCGATAAGCGCCCCCCGGAATTCCGCCCAGGTTGACGCCAAACAGCCCGGTAAGAAACGTGCTGGGTAAAAACACCATCGCCATCAGGGACATCGTATAGGTTCTTCTCGCCAGCGACTCCTGCATTACCTGCGCGATTTCGTCCGCCATTACCGCCGTTCTGGCAATACAGGAATCAATCTCGTCCAGCCCGCGGCCCAGCCTGTCGGCAATATCCTGCATTCTGCGTCGATGGTCGTCATTCATCCAGGTAAGCCTTTCGCTGGCAAGGCGCGCATAAACGTCGCGCTGCGGCGTCATGTAGCGGCGCATCACAATCAACTGCTTACGCAATAAGGCCAAGAACCCGCGCGGCGGGATCTGCTGATCGAGAAGGTTATCTTCCAGGTCGATGATTTTGTCGTGCAGCTCTTCGATAAACTCGCTCGCGTGATCGGTAAGCGCGTCGCAGACGTCCACTAGCCAGCTGCCGCAGTCGACCGGCCCGGTGCCCTCTTTCAGATCGTTGACGATGTCATCCAGCGCGAGGACTTTTCGCTGCCGGGTCGACACAATGAGCCCATCGTCCATGTAGACACGCATCGCAACCAGCTGATCGGGGCGTTCATCCGTGCTGCCGTTAATGCAGCGCAGGGTGATCAGCGTCCCGTCACCCATTCGGCTCACGCGGGGCCTCAGGCTTTCACCCGCCAGCGCATCGCGCACGTTATTGGGCAAAAGCGGAGTCGAGGCCAGCCAGTCAGCGCTGTCCGGGTGGGTATAGTTCAGATGTAGCCAGCAGGGATGCGCACTATCGATCACATCATTGTCTTCCAGCGGTCGCGCACCGCCGCGACCGTCCAGCACCCACGCAAAAACTGCGTCAGGAACGTTAAGTTCAGATCCTTTAATGCTTTCCACAGCGCCTCCGCCTTTTTAGCTCTTTCGGTGTCAGTCTAGCTTTCATCAGGGGTTAAGCAACAACTATGTATCCCATCGCGCTGAAATCGCTCAGGAATTGTACACAGCGGCCAGAGGCGTAAAAAAAGCCTGGCATGCCAGGCTTTGAGGTAATGTCAAAGAGAGTGCTCGGGCCGCTGAAGGAAGGATGGTGAGCCGCCAGGTAATGAGGAAGAAGAGCCCTGGTCAAGTCTGAAATTACGCGTTCGGGCCTGCAGCTCAATCACCTGATTGCGCAGTACATCAGAGGAACCGTTGAGCTCTTCTGCCATCGCCACGTTACTTTGCGTGACCCGCTCCAGCTCCGATAGCGCGAGGGTAATCTGAGAAATGCCTTTCTCCTGCTCTGACGTAGACGAGGAAATTTCGTCCATCAAGCGGCTGACATTCCCCGAACCCGTCACGATTTCATGCATGTTTTTCTCAGCCTGTGACACAACGCCAACGCCCTGCGTGACGTTACTGCTGGTGACTTCAATCAGCGCTTTGATATTTTTCGCGGCCTCTGCGCTGCGGTGTGCCAGGTTTCTGACCTCTTCCGCGACTACAGAAAACCCCTTTCCATGATCGCCCGCCCTCGCCGCCTCTACGGCCGCGTTGAGCGCGAGAATATTCGTCTGGAACGCAATGCCGTCAATCAACGAAATAATCTCCGTCATCTGCTGGGCGCATTCGGTAATGGACTGCATATTGCTGGCGACCTGCCCCATGAGCTCACCGCCTTTGCGCGCCTGCAGCGTCGCCACATTTGCCTGCTCGCTCGCCAGGCGGGTGTTATCGGCATTGTTCTTGGTGCTCGCAGCCATTTGCTCCATGCTGGCTGCGGTTTGTACTAAAGACGCAGACTGCTGTTCGGTTTTCACCGAGAGCTGAGCGCTACGGGTCGAGAGCTGATCTGATAAGGTCATGGCGGTTTGCGACGACGCCCGGATCTCACGCACCAGCGTCGCAATGTTGCCGGACAGGCTATTGATCCCGGGAATAAGTCGACCCGCGCAGTTATTGCCAAACTCAGGGATAGAGACCCCAAGATTGCCAGCTGTCACCTCTTCAATACTTCTCTTTACCGTATTGATCGGCGTCACAAGATAGCGGGTCATGTAGACCCAAAGCAAAAATAGCGCAACGAAATTGATAACGTTTATGGAAATAAAGAGAGAGGACTTGCTGGAAATTAGAACAACGACACCTGCGTTTACCAAAAATAGCGATAAAAGGAACCCGACAATAAAGGTCCTGACACTAATATTTCTTAGCATGATGATACCCACGTTTTATATTTTGGTCGGCATCTAGACTTATAGCATTGGCCTGGCCGTTTTTCCTCGCAAACTTCACGGGTTTGTTTTTTCGCCGTTAGCAACCTGGGATTTGGCTTAAGTCAGATAAAAAGAGCGTATTAGTGAAAATGTTCTTCGCGGCATGCTGTGATACTGGTCTGCCGCCACGTTAAGCGATACCATCCGCTGCGGCGCATCGATACAATCGCCGTTATATTTAAGGAGCTTTGCTACTTTTATTCGATCTTGTTTAGCAATGCTTAATATATTAACAAGAGAATATATTTTATATTCTTAATGAGTTTTAGAGTATTAATATGACCGGTCATTTTTCACGATAAATAACTAATATGGTTTGAATGCGCATGTTCGTTGCCCGATAAAGATGTACCCGGCAGGCGAAATCGGTAACCCTCTCAGGCGTGGGATTGCATAATGCTCAATATATCGTGGGACCCTGTGTTAATCGCTATCTCTTATCTGGTGGCGTTTATCGCCTCCTTTGTGGCGCTGGACAGCGCCGGAAAGATCCCCCTTTCCAGCCGAAAGGCTGCCCTGTTCTGGCGTATGGCCGGAGGCATCTCGCTCGGCATCGGCATCTGGTCGATGCACTTTATCGGCATGCTTTCGATGCAAATGCCCATGATGATGAGCTACGACCTCTGGTTAACCCTTGCATCCCTCGGCGTCGCGGTGGTTGCTTCGGCCACGGCCCTTAATATTGCCGTCGCGGGAAAAAAACGCTCTCTCTTTCGACCGATCGTTGCCACCGCGATCCTGAGCGCGGGCGTGGTGTCCATGCACTATACCGGTATGGCTGCCCTGATGCTGGATGGAAGCATCATCTGGGATCGCCGTATTGTGGGGTTGTCCGTCGTCATTGCCGTGGTGGCTTCCGGCACTGCGCTGTGGCTGGCTTTCCGCCTGCGAGACAAAGGGGTTTTTATCGAGCGCCTTCTCGCGGCCCTGGTCATGGCCGCCGCCATTTGTGCGATGCACTATACCGGCATGAGTGCCGCGCATTACCCGGAAATGTCGCATACCCTCCCCGGCGGGATCGGCGAGCTCGGTTTATCCATCTGGGTTTCGGTCACCACGCTCTGCCTGCTTGGCGTGATGTTGATTATTTCCCTTGTTGATTCTCACCGGCGCACCGGCCGGCTGACCGACAATCTGCGGCAGCTCAACCGGCAGCTTGAGCTCCAGGCGCGCTTTGATGCGCTCACCGGACTCGCGAATCGCCATCAGATGGATATCCGCATGCAGGACTGCCTGCGCAGCGCGTTGCTGAGTAACAGGCAATTTGCCGTCATTTTCCTGAACGTCGATCATTTCAAACGCGTCAACGATACCTGGGGTCACAGCGTCGGCGATGAGTTATTGATAACCGTTGCGCAGCGCATCACGGCCCGACTCACGCGTGAGATGACCCTGGCAAGGCTGGGAGGAGACGCCTTTATCCTGCTGGTGCCGGAATGTGATGATGAAAAGCTCAACGCCCTGCTCACTTCACTGCTCGGGGATGT
Source organism: Enterobacter sp. 3U4 (assembly GCF_057224565.1). Classification (NCBI taxonomy): domain Bacteria; kingdom Pseudomonadati; phylum Pseudomonadota; class Gammaproteobacteria; order Enterobacterales; family Enterobacteriaceae; genus Enterobacter; species Enterobacter sp. 3U4. The sequence goes on along the minus strand of NZ_CP136665.1, from coordinate 1,410,554 downwards.
ACGACGCCCCCTGTCTATTTGCGGACATACGTTGAGCACGACGATCAGCGCGGGCGTCAGCCTCTATCCTCAGGATGGCGAAACGCTGCACGAGCTCAAACTTAAGGCGGATGCAGCCTTACATCACGTCAAAGATGATGGGCGCAACGGCTGGGCGATTTACCGGGCCGAGATGTCAACAGCGATCCCGGCGAAACCCGGATTCCTGCAGGAGCTCTCTCAGGCGCTTGAACGCGATCAGTTTGAGCTGTGGTACCAGCCCACCTGGCATGCGGGAGAGAAAACCATTCACGGTTTTGAAGCCCTTCTGCGCTGGCGGTATCCTGAGCAAGGCGTTGTGCTGCCGGGTCTGTTTATCTCCTCGCTGGAACAAACCGGCTTAATTATTCCGGTGGGAAACTGGGCCATTGAAGCTGCATGCCGTCAGCTGCATTTCTGGACAGAGCAAGGGTTCAGCCAGTGGACGCTATCGCTCAACCTATCCCCCGTCCAGTTCGAGCAGCCGGACATTTTCCAGATCATCTCGACGATGCTGGAGAAATATAGCCTGTCTCCGTCGCGGCTGATCCTTGAGGTAACCGAGAGCACCGCGCTTAAAAATCTCGACCGCAGCATTGAGTTACTCAACGCGTTTAACCATGCGGGGATCACCGTCTCGATTGATGATTTTGGTACGGGCTACTCGAACCTGCTGATGCTGAGCGTGCTGCCGGCAAAAGAGCTCAAGATCGACAGAAGCTTTGTAACGTCGATGCTGGAAAATGAAAAAAGCTACAAGCTGGTTGAAACCATTATCAGTATCGCCAGAACCATGGAGATGAACGTTGTGGCAGAAGGGATTGAGACGGAAGCACAACAGGAGGTTCTCACCCGTCTCGGCTGCGACTACCTGCAGGGTTACCTTTTCTCCCGCCCCTTACCTGCCGAACAGGTGCCGTGGCTACTGCTGCAGATAAACTCTGACAAACAGATTATACCCATTAATAAAATTCAAACGGACCCCGCATTTATTTCTCAAAAAAATCATGCCTGACGGGGTTAAGTGGAGTATGTTTCAAGGGAGTGCACGCGAGTCAATTCTGTCATGATTGTCAGGCACATGTTGTCGATGACCAGGAAACGCCTATGTCGCAACCTTGTTTTGATGCGTTGAATGTAATTAAAACACCCGTGTGGCTCGTTTCACCCGTGTCGGAAAAGATCATTTTTGCGAATGTGGCCGCAACGCAGATCATGGGGGATAAAACGCTCGATGACCTGCGCAAAGGGATCTACTCTGCCAGGGCGCAAACCCTCCTGACGATGTATGTACCTGAACTGAAAATAGAGCAGGAGATCGTCGAAATCTGGACAACGAGCCGTGATGGACAGGATACACCGTTAAGCTGTCGCCTCTCGCTTGCCCACTACGCTCCCTGGGGAGAGGTCATTATCTTCGAGGGCATCTCCCAACAAATACTCTCGGGATTGAAGGCGAGCCGTTCCGCCACCTATCGGCGGAAAAAACAGGGTTTCTATGCGCGCTTTTTTCTGACCAACAGCGCCCCGATGCTGTTAATCGATCCGGCCCGCGACGGGCAAATCGTCGATGCGAATCTGGCCGCGCTCAATTTTTATGGTTATTCACACGATGACATGTGCAATAAGCATACCTGGGAAATCAATACGCTGGGGCGAGATGTGATGCCCATTATGACTGCGATTGCCGCGCTGCCCGGCGGACATAAGCCGCTCAATTTTATTCACCGCCTTGCCGATGGCTCAACCCGCCACGTTCAGACATATGCCGGGCCCATTGAAATCTACGGTGACAAGCTGATGCTGTGCATCATCCACGATATCACCGAGCAAAAAAGGCTGGAGCAGGAGCTGGAACATGCGGCGTTACGTGACTCCATGACGGGGTTACTCAACCGGCGCCAGTTCTACGCGATTACCGATCAAAGCAGCCAGAATAACCTTCCTTCCCGGCAGCAATTTAGCCTGCTGCTGGTGGATACCGATCATTTCAAAAACATTAATGACCTTTTCGGCCATCTGAAAGGCGATGAGGTACTTATCGCCCTTTCCCGGACTCTGGAAGCCTGTAGCCGGGAGGGCGATATGGTGTTCCGCTGGGGTGGCGAAGAGTTTGTTATCCTGCTGCCGCTTACCTCTCTCGATACCGCGATGCAGATTGCCGAGTCAGTCCGCGCGGCCGTTGCCCGCATTACGATCCCGGGCTTGCCGCGATTTACCGTCAGTATTGGCGTGGCGCGGCACAATCAGGGAGAGAGTATTGATGAGCTGTTCAAGCGTGTAGACGATGCGCTGTATCGCGCTAAAAATGACGGACGCAATAAAGTCCTTGCTGCATGAAACTGGAGTATCCGGGAAAGCCCCGCTACAATGCCCACCTCGAATCAATTAGCTTCAGGTGGGTAAAAGCCGCAATGGGAAAAACTGAAATAATACTCACCTTAATTATTTTACTCCTTATTATATTTGGCTTCTGGTTTATTTTTAGCGGTGAAATCTGGTATCTCGTCGAGTTTCTTGAAAATAGCCTTTACCCAACCTTCGACGCACCGTAACGCACGTTTAATCGCGTGTTTCGCCTACCGAATATGTCAGGTATCTGCCTCTCTTGCAGCCGCGTAAAATACGCAGCGTTATCCTCCAACAACGTTGATAACGAATCACTTATTCATTTGCTTATGTTGCCCGTGCTCTGACGGGCTTTTTTATTTCCGGCAATTCAGCCACGCCAGGCTATATCTTAATCATCTTTATTGATAAAGGTGAGGAACGATGAGCAAGAAGATCCTGATGCTGGTTGGCGATTACGCCGAAGATTATGAAACCATGGTGCCTTTTCAGGCTTTGCAGATGATTGGCCATCAGGTGGATGCGGTCTGTCCCGACAAACCGAAGGGCGACTACATCATGACGGCAATCCATGACTTTGACGGCGCCCAAACCTATAGCGAAAAACCCGGGCACAGGTTTACCCTCAACGCCGATTTTTCCACCGTCAAGGAGCAGGATTACGACGCGCTGCTCATCCCCGGCGGGAGAGCGCCCGAGTATCTGCGGCTAAATGAGGACGTGTTAAAGCTGGTGCAGGCTTTTGACGCCGCGCGTAAGCCGATTGCAGCGGTGTGCCACGGCCCACAGCTGCTCGCTGCCGCAGGAATCCTGAAAGGACGAACCTGTAGCGCCTACCCGGCCTGTGCGCCTGAGGTACGCCTCGCCGGTGGACACTACGCCACTATCGGCATCGATCAGGCCCATGTCGACGGCAACCTGGTGACGGCTCCCGCCTGGCCCGCCCATCCGCAGTGGCTGGCGAAGTTTAGTGCGTTATTAGCACAATAGCGCGCCGGTATCAGCCCGGGCGGAGCGGTGCCATGTTTTGCAGAACTGGCGCGAGAAAGCGTCAGTTCTCGTTCTGATCGTTGGCAACATCCCGCCTTCCCCACCGAAAAGCACTGTGATATCAGCCCGTCAACACCTGCATGGCATCCTGCCGATTGGCCTTGATAGAAAAAATACGATCCATTCTGGTCAGCTTAAAGAGATCGTGTGTATTGCTATTAAGCGAACACAGCACCAGCTCACCCTTGCCGTTTAAACTCTTGAGTATGGATACCAGCGCGCCGAGACAGCTGCTGTCAATAAAATCTACGTGGCTGAAATCCAGCAATATCTTTTTATTACTTCTTTCAATCACCTCCAGCACCTGCTGCTTAAAGGTCTGTTCGACAGAGGCATCCAGTCTGCGCACCAGCGGAACGACAATCTGTACGTCATTTTCACTCTGTATTTCAAAGTTCATAATCACCCCCGGCATTGGCTGAAGTAAGCTAGCTTTTCGAATCACCGACATCGCTTCTGAAAGAAGCCTGAAAACATAACCATCAGCAGTTTATGCCCCAAATATCCTTTGCATAGCCCTGAATGGTTCTGTCACTCGAAAACTCCCCCATTCGGCTAATATTTAGCAACGCTTTTCGATGCCACTGGCGGGGGTGTTCAAAATCCGCCATTGCCTGACGTTGGGTTTGGCTGTAGCTGTCAAAATCCAGAAGATGGCAATAATGATCGGCTGCTGTCAACATATGGTGTAGCGGTGCAAAGAGCTCGCGATCGGCGGTAAATACGCCGGAAATAAGCGTATTCACTATATGCATCATGCGAGGATCGCTCTGGTGAGTGAAACGATTATTATCGCCATTGGAACGGATTTCATTAATTTCTTCAGCCGTCGCGCCGAAAAGATAGAAATTTTCTGCTCCAATAGCATTAAGAATTTCAATGTTGGCACCATCGTACGTACCCATTGTTAACGCACCATTCAACGCGAACTTCATATTACTGGTTCCAGATGCCTCCGTACCTGCTGTGGATATTTGTTCAGACAGGTCTGTTGCCGGTATTATGCTTTCGGCCAACGAGACTTTGTAATCCTCAAGAAAAACGACTTTCAACTGTCCGGCAATACGCGCATCGCTGTTGACTTTATTCGCAACAGCATTGATTAACTGAATAATAAGCTTTGCCATTCGATAGCCGGGTGCCGCTTTACCAGCAAAAAGATGTACCTTAGGTGCTATGGTTCTCCCATTCTCTTTAATATCAATATAGAGAGAAATGACGTGCAGAATATTCAGGAGCTGGCGCTTATATTCGTGAATGCGTTTTACCTGGCAATCAAACATTGCCATCGGATCCAGCATAATCCCGTAACGTTGTGAAACAATCTGGCTCAGCGCGGATTTATTTTTGAATTTAATGTCGCGGATGCGATCGATTACCCCCGTATCATCCGCATGCTTCTCCAGCTGTCGAAGCATATGCAAATCCGTCGGCCATCGGGTACCCAGTTGCTGATTCAGAAACGCAGCAAGATTTGGGTTAGCCTGCTGCAACCATCTGCGCGGCGTAATGCCGTTGGTCTGATTTATGAATTTATCTGGCGTAATAAAGTAAAAATCGGGAACCAGGTGCGTTTTGATAAGCTCGGAATGGAGCATCGCCACCCCATTGACACAGTGACTCCCGACGATGGCCAAATTTGCCATCCTGATACTTTTCTCGTTGTCCCCCGAAAACAGAGACAAGGAGGTCAACAAGTGCGGTTTGTCTGGCCATCGGGAGGCGACATCCGCAAGAAAACGGTGGTTAATCTCAAAAATAATCTGCAAGTGTCGCGGCAACAGTTTTTCGAACAACGCCACTGGCCAGGTTTCCAGAGCCTCGGGCATCAACGTATGGTTCGTGTATGCACAGGTTCTTTGGGTGATATCCCAGGCCTGGTGCCAGGGAAGGCTGTATTCATCGACAAGTATTCGCATCAACTCAACAACAGCCAGCGCGGGATGCGTATCATTTAGCTGGATGGCGACATGCCGCGGCAGTAACGAAATGTCTGTTTCAATCTCAGCGTATTCGCGGAAAATATCGCGCAAGGTACATGCTACAAGAAAATACTCCTGAGTAAGTCTGAGCTCCTTACCTGAAAGAATTTCATCAGAGGGATAGAGTATTTTTGAAATATTTTCAGAAGCTATTTTTTCACTGACTGCTTTTATATAATCGCCATGATTAAAAATATGAATATTAAAAGAGTTAGAAGCTACGGCACTGTATAAACGAAGTTTATTCGTGGTGCTGCCTCTGTAACCCGAAACGAAATAATCATTAGGAATGCCGACGATGGTATTCCACCCCATCCACATTGGATTATAATTCCCGTCAGCATCATCTGCATGTTCAATAAAACCACCAATAGGGATCAGCATTGCCTGACTATGATGTTCAACCAGCCATGGGGAGTGCATGGAATGCCAGTCATCCGGATGTTCGACTTGCTGACCATTCTCAAACGTCTGCCTGAATAAACCATATTCGTATTTTATACCATGCCCTGATGCAGCAATATCTAACGTAGCCATAGAATCGATGAAACAGGCGGCCAGGCGCCCTAGCCCACCATTCCCAAGTGCCGCATCGGGTTCTTCATCAAAAATATTATCGAAATCGAATCCAAGCTCATTGACAACCTGACGCATATCATCTAGCAAATTCATATTCGTCAGGTTATTACGCAATGACTGTCCGAGTAAAAACTCCATTGAGAGATAATAAACGCGCTTTTTCTTTTCCGCACGCTGCCGGGTCTGACTATCGAGATAGCGATCTTGCTGAAAATACCGCACTGCCAGCGCCACAGCATTGAATATATCGCCGTTGGTAGCCTTGTCCAGGCTAACGCATAACGTATATTTTAATTGTGTTTCGACAAGTTCACGCAACTCTCTGTTAGTGAAAGACATGTTGACCTCACTGGAGTTACTGCATGTTTTTAATATGCAGAACACAAGATATTATTTTGTTCAAGTGTAGACGGCGATATTCAACTCATGCAATTTTTACCCACAATTGCATATTGCGTTGTTTTTGAATCGTCTGAGAAATATCAGCAGTGTGTATCGTCAGGAAAATCCCGCTTTCTGCGGTGGCGAGAGAGGATCAGAGGAGCAACTGGCGCTGAACTCAGCGCCAGTTCTGGATTGGTCGTTTTAATCCCTACACATCAGTGCTTCTCAATATACATTGTCCGGCTATACGCCACGTCTTCCGGGTTATTGATGGGATAACCTTTCACCCATGGCTTAATCAGGCGACCATTGGTGTACTGGTAAATTGGCGCGATGGGCGCTTTCTCCATGAGGATTTTCTCCGCCATGTTGTAGTCCGTATTACGCGCTTTGGCCGTGGTCTCGAGCGTAGCCTGGTGGATAATTTTATCGTAAGCCGGTTCGTTGAAACGCGAGATATTGCCGCTGTGGGTTGAGGTCAGCAGGGACAGGAAGGTCGATGGCTCGTTGTAATCCCCCACCCATGACGCGCGGATCACGTCAAAATTGCCGGTATTGCGGCTGTCGATATAGGTTTTCCACTCCTGATTTTGAAGTTTGACATCCACACCGAGATTTTTCTTCCACATGGACGCCACCGCAATGGCGATTTTCTGGTGGTTTTCCGAGGTATTGTACAGCAGGGTCAGCTTCAGCGGACGCTGGGGGCCGTAGCCTGCGGCCTGGAGCAAGGTTTTGGCCTGAGCGTTCAGCTCCTGCTGGGACATCTGCTCGAACGGCGAAGGTTCAGGCGTGAAGCCCGCCGTCACGTCAGGGGTGAAATGCCAGGCCGGTTTCTCGCCGGTGCCCAGTACCTTTTCCGCCATAATGCGGCGATCGATAGTCATGCTCAGGGCAAGACGAACCCGGGCATCGGCCGTCGGGCCCTTTTGCGTGTTAAACGCGTAGTAGTAGGTCCCGAGCTGTGGCGGCGTATATACCTGTCCTGGAATGTCCTTCAGCAGCTTCTGATACATGTTTTTCGGGAACGATTCGGTAATATCAATATCCCCTGCCAGATAGCGTTTGGTGGCGGACGATTCCTGATTAATCGGAATGAAGGTCACTTTTTGCAGGACAGTTTTCGCATTGTCCCAATAGTGGGTATTCGGCACGACAACCAGTTTTTCATTCACCACGCGCGCGTTCAGGACGTACGCGCCATTGCCCACCAGAGCGCCCGGACGAGTCCACTCTTTCCCGCTTTCAACGTTCGCTTTTTGCACCGGATAGAAGGCGAAGTTTGCCGTCAGGTTGCTAAACCACGGTAGCGGTTTGTCCAGCTGGACGCGTAATGTTCTGGCATCCACCGCCGTCACGCCCAGGGTATCTGGTGCCGCTTTGCCATCGATAATAGCCTGGGCGTTGTTGATACCCGCCAGCGCCGCAAACCAGGCAAACGGAGAGGTTGTTTTTGGGTCAACCAGACGCTGCCAGCTGTAGACAAAATCCTGCGCGGTGACCGGCGTACCGTCAGACCATTTTGCGTTATCGCGCAGGGTGAACGTCCAGGTACGGTTATCGTTACTCTGCCAGCGCGTCGCCACGCCCGGGGTCAGTTCCCCTTTCTCATTCTGATTCACCAGCCCTTCAAAAAGATCGCGAATCACCTGAATCTCTGGCAACCCCACCGCTTTTGCCGGATCGAGCGAAGCCGGTTCGTCTTTAATATGTCTGACCAACTCCTGTTTTTGCGCCAGTACCGTGCCCTTCGGCACATCAGCGGCGAACGAGAGTGTAGAGAGCCCGCACAGGCACAGTGCGGTGAAAAGACGCGAAACAGGATGCTTCATAAGATCCCCTTTGATGAATTCAGGTAACAAGCAGATGCGTAATTATTTGTTTCGACAATAAGAAATGCAAATAACTTACGCCTGAATAGTGATTTAAGGCAATTCTCAGCCGTTACGGAAACTATTTGATTAACAGCGGCTTTTGCACAACACTGCCAGTAGAGACTTCTTTATCAGGATTTCGTATGGCAACCACCCGACCACGCGCGGAGCGCGGCGCCTTTCCTCCGGGCGCTGAACAATATGGCCGCTCATTTTTAGGCGCATCGCTGATCTGGTTCCCGGCGCCCGATGCCGATCGCGACAGCGGTTTGATTATTGCCGGCACGCACGGTGATGAAAACTCGTCTGTCGTCACGCTCTCTTGCGCGCTGCGGACATTGACCCCTTCATTACGACGTCATCACGTGATTCTTGCCGTCAATCCGGATGGCTGTCAGCTGGGATTGCGGGCGAATGCGCGGGGAGTCGACCTGAACCGTAATTTCCCGGCGGCAAACTGGCGCGCCGGCGAAACGGTTTATCGCTGGAACAGCTCCGCCGAGGAGCGGGACGTGGTGTTGCTAACGGGAGACAACCCTGGCTCAGAGCCGGAAACGCAGGCGCTGTGCCAGCTTATCCATAAGATCCACCCCGCCTGGGTTGTCTCCTTCCACGACCCGCTGGCCTGCATTGAAGATCCGCGCCACTCTGAACTGGGCGCATGGCTGGCCCGGGCGTTCGACCTGCCGCTCGTCACCAGCGTGGGTTATGAAACACCCGGATCATTCGGAAGCTGGTGCGCCGACTTAAGCCTGCCCTGCATCACCGCTGAGTTCCCGGCGATTTCCTCCGACGAAGCCAGCGAAAAATACTTAAAAGCCATGATGGAGCTTCTGCGCTGGCAGCCTCAGAGATGAAGCACGCCGCTGGTAAATTTAAGGGCCGGTGAAACGTCAACCGCCAGCCACGTCGGGCCATCCAGATCGGCGAAACGCACCTGATTGACCAGCGGCAGCGCCGCGCCGATCGCCCGGGAGGTGCATAGCATGCATCCCAGCATCAGGGCGAAGCCCTGCGCCCGGGCGTCCGCCGCCAGGGCCAGGGCTTCTGTCAGTCCACCTGCCTTATCGAGCTTGATATTGACCATGTCATAGCGGCCCTTAAGCTCGCTTAAATTCTCGCGGGTGTGGCAGCTTTCATCCGCGCACACGGGCAACGGATGGATAAAATTCTTCAGCGCCGCATCATCTTTTACCGGCAGAGGCTGCTCCAGCATCGCCACGCCCAGATCGGCCAGCAGCTGGCATCGCGCGGCGAGCCCTTCGGGGTGCCACGACTCGTTGGCGTCCACAATCAGCGTGGCTGAGGGGACCGCCGAGCGAATAGCGACCATCCGCTCGCTGATCAGACGATCGTCTAGCTTCACTTTTAACAGCGTGGCTCCGGCGTCGTAGAGCGCTTTCGCACTGGCGGCCATCTGCTCCGGCTCACCAATCACGACGGTTTGCGCGGTCACGATCGATTCCGGCATGACCACGCCCAGCAATGACGTCAGCGATTTTTGCTGCTGAGCGCCTTCAAGGCTCCAGAGCGCACAGTCGATGGCGTTGCGCGCCGCCCCGGCGGGTAACCGCTGCTGTAATGCCTCGCGCGTGAGCCCTTTTTGCAGGTCTGGCACCAGGGTTATGATCTGCGCCATTACAGATGCAAGGCTTTCCCCATAGCGAGGATAAGGCGTACATTCCCCGACGCCTTTCACACCCTCTTCTTCGATTTCAACCACGACCACGCTGGCTTCACTTCGGCTGCCGCGAGATATCACAAACGGGGTATGCAATGGCCAGGCTTCTTCATAGACCTTAACGCTTCTCATCACTGACTCCTTGCGGCCCGGTAAGGCGAAAAATTTGGTTTGCCGTGTTATCCGCTGATGGCATACACTAGCCACGACGTTAACTATATGTAAACAGGAAGATATCTATGTCACAACTCGTTCATTTCCAGGGCAACCCGGTTGCTGTAGCAGGTTCCATTCCGCAGGCTGGCAGCAAAGCGCAGGCTTTTACTCTGGTGGCTAAAGATCTGTCTGACGTCACACTGGCTCAGTTTGCGGGCAAACGCAAAGTACTGAACATTTTCCCAAGCATTGATACCGGCGTTTGTGCCGCATCCGTGCGTAAATTCAACCAGCTGGCGACTGAAATGGACAACACCGTTGTGCTGTGCATTTCCGCTGACCTGCCGTTTGCCCAGTCCCGTTTCTGCGGTGCCGAAGGCCTGAGCAACGTTATCACCCTCTCCACCCTGCGCAGCGCAGATTTCCTCGAGAAATACGGCGTTAGCATTGCGGAAGGCCCACTGAAAGGTCTGGCAGCACGTGCTGTACTGGTTCTGGATGAAAACGACACCGTTGTCTTCAGCGAACTGGTTAACGAAATCACCACCGAGCCGGACTACACTGCCGCGCTGGACGTGCTGAAAGCATAATAAGTCCTTAGCATTCTATACAACTTATTCTCAACCTCGCTACGGCGGGGTTTTTTATTACTTCCAGGCTGAATCGTTAAAGCACAAATGCGCACAAGTCACATTAATCATGCAATAACTAAGGCAATATGTAACATGAGCGTGATCAATTACGCATAATAATCGTTAAAATCCCCTATTTTCACCCCGAGTGAAGCCCATCACATTTCCCTTTTTGTCTAAACATTAGATTTGCTTACGAAAGAAAATAATCGTTTCAGCAAAAAGGATAATATATGAAGATTAAATTCGCTTTTACGCTCCTTGCGGTCATGATTTCTGGCCATGCCGCAGCTAAAACCTGGGTGCTGACAAGCGCTGAAAGCAGCGTAGAGAAAGGAAACTGGAAGATTTCCAGTGACGAGCTGAAAGTTAAGGATCAAACGTTCAGCATTGAGCAAAAAGTCTTACACGGCGGTAAGCAGGAAGGCAGCAAAGTCATCATTATTAGCAGCAAAGATGGCCTCTCCATCACCCTGAGCCCGACCCGCGGGATGAACCTTCTGCATGTAGAAGGTTTTGGCACCCGGCTGGGATGGAATTCACCCGTCAAAGAGGTCGTTAATCCGGCTTATATCAACCTTGAAAGCCGAAACGGTCTCGGCTGGCTGGATGGTTTCAACGAGATGATGGTGCGCTGTGGCTACGAGTGGACAGGTCATCCGGTCACCGCGGATGGGCAAATTTATACCCTTCATGGCAGGGCCGGTAATACCCCTGTATCGCAGGTAGAGGTCGAGGTTGCGGATGCCGCCCCGCATGAGATCCGCGTTCGGGGTTTGATCAAAGAGAGCACGTTCAAAAAAGCGGATCTGCAGACCATGACCGAACTGCGCTACGTGCCAGGGACCAACCAGTTCAGCCTGCATGACGTTCTGACCAACCATGCCGATTACCCTCATGATTACCAAATCATCTATCACAGCAACTTCGGGACGCCGATCCTCGAAGAAGGCGCCCGTTTCCTTGCGCCGGCGGCAAGCGTAAGCCCATTCAATGACTACGCCAAAGCGGGCGTTAACGACTGGCAAACCTACGCCGGGCCGACAAAAGGCTTTGATGAGATGGTCTTTAACATTCAGCCACTCGCAGACAATAACCACGAAACGCTCGCGGCAGTGGTCAATAAAGCCGGAGATAAAGGCGCATCAATCCAGTTTGATACGCGCCAGCTACCCGTGCTGACCTTATGGAAAAACACCGACACGCTGAAGCAGGGCTACGTCACGGGCATTGAACCGGGCACCAGCTACGCCTACCCCGTCACGATTGAACGCGAACAGAAGCGGGTTAAGCAGCTGGAGCCCGGCGCCAGCGCGCAGTTTGATCTGACCTATACCCTGCTGCACAGCCCGCAGCAGGTGAAAGACGTCGAAAGCAGGATTGCGTCGATTCAGGGCGAGACAAAAACAGAAATCGTTAACACGCCGATGGCGAAGGAATAAACCTGAAATAAAAAGCCTCTTTGCAGAGGCTTTTTTGTTATTCGTCACCTTTCTTATGATTCAAACCATATTCACGAAGCTTATTTGCGATTGCGGTGTGCGACACGCCCAGGCGTTTTGCCAGCTTGCGGGTGCTGGGATAGCTGCGGTACAGCTGCGTCAGCACAGAGCGCTCGAAACGGCTGGTGATATCATCCAGCGACCCTTCCATCGCCTCTTCGCCTACCGATACCGTTCCGGCGTCGTAATCCGGCAACAGGATGTCCTGCGGGCGCAGCTCATACCCTTCAAGCTGGGTCAGCGCGCGATAAACGGCGTTTTTAAGCTGGCGAATGTTGCCCGGCCAGCCGTAGCGCATCAGCACCGTGCCAAGATCGGCAGACAGCTTCGGACGCGGCACTCCCTGCTCGTCGGCAAAGCGGGCGACGAACAGCTCCGTGAGCGGCATGATGTCCTGCGGACAGTCGCGCAGCGGTGGAATGTTCAGCGTCAGGACGTTAAGGCGGTAATAGAGATCCTCGCGGAAGATCCCCTTTTGCACCAGTTCAACCAGGTTTTTCTGGGTGGCGCAAATAACGCGCACGTCCACATGCACTTCGTGATCCTCACCGACGCGGCGGAACGTGCCGTCGTTCAGGAAACGCAGCAGCTTAGCCTGCATACGCGGCGACATTTCGCCGATTTCGTCCAGCAGCACCGAGCCGCCGTTAGCCTGCTCGAAGAACCCTTTCTTGCCCTCCGGCGCGTGACCAAACAGCTCGCTTTCAACGGCATCTTCCGGAATAGATGCGCAGTTGAGTGCCAGATAAGGCTTAGCCGCACGCGGACTCGCCAGATGCACGGCGTGAGCCAGCAGGTCTTTCCCAGTGCCGGTATCCCCGGTAATCAGCAGCGGCGCGGTCAGGCTTGCGAGCTTGCGCGCCTGATCAACCACATGACGCATTTTCGGGCTGACGGCAATAATCTGGCTGAATGCGCCAACGTCCTGACTGGAGAGGTTTTGCAGCTGGCGCCCCATGCGTAGCGTCGAGCGCAGCATGATCACCGCCCCGGTCAACACGCGGGTATTCCCTTCCCCTTTCAGATAGACCGGCGTGATCTCCATCAGGAAATTCTGCCCGTTAATCACCACATGCTCGCTAAGCGTGTTCTGCGGATTGCTGTCCAGCCAGCGCTGGAAGTTAAAGCCGGGGATCAGCTGCGCGGCGTTATGATTGCTGAGCTTCTCCTGACTCTGCGCGAAAAGCTGGCAGCTCGCGTGGTTAACGCGCTCAACTTTGCTTTTCAAATCAAGGGAGAGGAACGGCTCAGGCATGGCTTCCAGCAGCGCGCTCAGCGCCAGGTGCTCGCGCTCAGAGGGCATCCAGGGAATGGTGCGTACATCCGTAACGCCAGCGATACGGCGGATTTCCGCCATCAGGCTGCTGAAGGTGTTAAATTCAATTTCGGCAAAATTGAGGTAAATTCGCCCGACAGGATCGATCTCAATGCCACGTAAATCAATGCTACGTAAAACAAGAAGATCGAGTAATTCGCGGGTCAGACCGAGACGGTCTTCACAGAAGACTTCAAGACGCATGGGAAATTCACCGTTCTAAGCCAATAACACTAAAATGATATGTCAGAACACGGTGATCCGGAAGATGGCTGTCAACAAATATTGACAGCCAGCACGATTAGTGAACAAAACCTCACGGAGTCGGTTTTTTATTGAGCGTCTCTTTGAGCTGACCGATCAGTTCACGCCTGAAATCCCCCAGACGGGGCTTATCGCCATCGATCCACGGCAGCGGACGGCAGACTTCCATCGCTTTAATCCCCAAGCGCGCGGTTAATAATCCCGCACCGATACCCTGAGCCGCGCGGGCAGAGAGACGCGCCGCCAGATCCTGCGACATCCAGTCCATTCCCACTTCGCGCACCAGCTCACTCGCCCCGGCAAACGCGATATTGAGCAGGACCAGCTTAAACAGCCTGAGTCGACTGTAGTAACCCAGCTCTATGCCGTAAAGGTTCGCGATACGGTTGATCAGGCGCAGGTTACGCCAGGCGATAAAGGCCATATCGACCAGCGCCAGCGGGCTGACGGCAATCATAAGGGTGGATTCCGCCGCAGAACGGCTTATCTCGCGCCGTGCCTGGGCATCCAGTACCGGCTGAACCATATGGGAGTAGAGCGTCACCACTTCCCGGTCATTCTGGGTTTCATGGATGGCGGCATACCAGCGCTGAAGCGCCGGATGCGACTGATCGATTCCGGCCTGGCTGGCCAGCTTTTCACAGAATGCGCGCCCTTTCCCGGTGCCGTGGCTGTGGAGCAGATCCCGCGCTTCATCACGCTCGTGCGCGCGCTGGCGCAGACGCCAGAGCCGACGCCACTCGGTGGCAACCGACCCGATGCCCGCCCCCACAATCAGCGCGCCCGCGGCGCATCCGCCCAGCGCGACCCAGTCCTGAGTATGCCAGGCATTCATCGTCCACTGCACGCCCTGACCCACCACGCTTACGCCAAACAGCGCCAGACCGGCGGTAACCATCCTGCGCCACAGGCTGCGTTTTGGACGCAGAGCGGCTTCCACAACCGCCTCCGCCGGACCTTCCTCGACGCCCGGCTCCTCAGTCAGGGCCGGGGCAAAGTTATCAGCCTGCGTGCCGCTGAACGTCTGTGCGGTTTTGAACGCCTCCTGAGGGTCCTGCTCAAGCGTTCCGGTAAAGTCTATGCGCGGTTTTAACGGTTCCGTCATCGCAATTTATCTCCAATCAAAAACTCCAGCGCCGCATCCAGACGGATGTGCGGTAATGGCCTGTCGACGCTCATTGCCTGCGGGCGGAAGGCTTCAAACTGGAAGCCCTGGTTCTGCCAGAAGGCCTGCCCCGGCAGCCGAGCAGGCACTTCGCCGGGATAGACGGTAAGGGGTTCACCGTCGCTGAGCCGGTTCCCGCGTAATGCCGGTATTTTCTCGCCGTTAAGGTCAATCAGCCCGCTTTGCGTTGCCTGCACCGACGCGAGCCCAAGGCAATCCATGCCGATCCCTTCGAAGGCGGCGTTTTGCCAGGCGTCCTGAACCAGCTGCTGCAGCAGCGATACCATATTGGCATGCTGGTCGACCGTGACGTGATCGGCCTTCGTGGCCGCAAAGAGCAGTTTGTCGATCACCGGCGAAAACAGACGGCGGAACAGCGTCCGCTGCCCGTAGTGAAAACTTTGCATCAGCTGCGTCAGCGCAAGGCGCATATCGTTGAAGGCCTGTGGCCCGCTGTTGAGCGGCTGCAGACAATCCACCAGCACAATCTGACGGTCAAATCGCAAAAAGTGGTTTTTATAGAATCCCTTGACCACTTTTTCACAGTAGTAATTGTAACGCTCGCGCAGCATCCCGGCGTTAGTGTGCCTGTCGGCCTGCGCCAGCTTTGACTCGCCCACCCCATCAACATCCGGCCAGGGGAAGAACTGAAGCGCAGGGGCGCCCGCTAAATCACCCGGCAGGACAAAACGACCCGGCTGAATGAAGTGCAACCCTTCCTGCTTGCACTGATGCAGATACGCCGTCCAGGCGTCGGCAATGACCGCCAGACGATTTTCATCGGCCGGGGCAAGCGGGTCTAAGCCTTCGCACAGCTGCCGCCATTTTGCCGACCACCCGGCGCGCTGCCCCTGCAGCAATCCCGTCATCTGACGGGACCAGCTGAGGTAGTCCTGCGCCAGCATCGGCAGGTCCAGCAACCATTCACCGGGGTAATCGACGATTTCCAGGTACAGCGTGGAGGTATCCTTGAAGTGGCGCATCAGGGATTCATTCGAGCGAAAGCGCAGCGCGAGGCGGATTTCACTGACTCCTCGCGTCGGCGTCGGCCACGTGGGCGGATCGCCGTAGAGCTGTGCCAGCCCTTCGTCATAGGTAAAGCGTGGAATACCAAAATCACGCTGAGGGACGCGCTTCACGCCCAGCAGGCGTTCTTCACGCACCGCGCTAAGCAACGGCAGACGCGCCCCGGCGTGCAGGTTCAGGAGCTGGTTTACCATCGCGGTGATAAATGCCGTCTTACCGCTGCGGCTCAGCCCCGTCACGGCCAGACGCAGGTGACGGTCAACGCCACGGTTCACCAGTGAATTGATTTCGTTTTTAAGTCGCTTCATCGCCGTCCTTCGTTGCCTGGAAGCCTTGAATGCATGGCTTCAGAATACAATAAATGGGGGCAGATCGTTGATTATCAATTCTTATTTATTGCTATTGCCGTTTTCTCTCCAGTAAGATGAACGACATTGCTGTCAGTCCGGAGTGAGTAAGGTGTATGTCACCCACCATCTATGATATCGCACGGGTTGCGGGCGTATCGAAATCAACCGTTTCCCGCGTTTTGAATAAACAAACGAATATTTCTCCCGAAGCGCGGGACAAAGTGCTGAAGGCGATTGACGAATTAAATTATCAGCCCAACAAACTGGCTCGCGCCCTGACCTCTTCAGGCTTCGATGCCATTATGGTTATTTCGACCCGATCAACCAAAACCACCGCCGGCAATCCTTTTTTCTCCGATGTCCTTCATGCCATTACGGCAAAAGCGGAAGAAGAAGGCTTTGATGTTATTTTACAAACGTCAAAAAGCAGCGAAGACGATCTGCTGAAATGCGTGAGTAAAATAAAACAGAAAATGATCAAAGGGATCATTATGCTGAGTTCACCGGCAAATGAATCCTTTTTCACCACGCTGGATGCGTATGGCGTACCGGTAGTGGTTATCGGTAAAGTGGAAGGTGTGTATCAGAATATTTATTCCGTCGACACGGATAATTTCCATGACAGCGCCACGCTGACGGAAACCTTTATTAAAAACAGCCGCCGAAAAATTGCCTGCCTGCATGCGCCGCTTGATTATCATGTTTCGATCGATCGCCTGGCGGGCTATAAAGCCAGCCTGGAAAAGCACCACATTGCCATTAATCCGGACTGGATCAGGGATGGCGGTTATACCCATGAGAGCGCGCTCGCGGCGGCTCTGGAATTGCTCTCTTCACCCACGCCGCCTGATGCGGTATTTGCGACCGACAGCATGAAGTTGCTCAGCCTCTATCGTGCGGCGGATGAACTGAACCTGATGATCCCGGAGCAGGTGGTGATAGCCGGATACAGTGACCCGATGCTGTCTCTCATTTTAACGCCCGCTCCTGGCGGCTTTGATATCCCCACCCGAAAACTGGGGGAAGAGAGCTGCGATCTTCTTTTCAGGCGTATTGCGGGTCAGCCCGCCCCGCAAAAAGTGCTGGTTGATACCCACTTTTTGCTGGCCGCTTCCCTTCGCTAAAACCAGGGGCATACTGCCCCTGGCATGCCATCGGTCAGAACGCGTAGTTAACCCCAACGCCCGCATAGTGGAAGCGGTCGTTTTCACCCTCGTCATGGTTTTCCCATTCATAGGCGTATTCAAGCGTCATGGATAAACCGTTGGTGAAGTCATAGGCGTACTGCGTACCCAGTCGGTTGAAATTATGCCCTTCACGCTCAGGATCGTCCTGCCAGTCCCAGTTCGTCCAGCGATCGAGCCCCAGTCGGGTGTAAGGCGTTAAGGTCGTCTGGCCCAATGAAATAGGCAGATAGGCGCGGATTTCCTGGGTAGAAAACTCGCCGTTATTACGGGAACTATCCATATTGAAACCGCGCTCTAAATAGTAATTCACTTTAGCCGCAAAGGTTTCGTTAATGGTCCAGGTAAAGCCCGTTTCGGTTTCGACGCGGCTGTCAGCATAACCGGTTTTTTCCAGATCGTTGGCAAACTGATACATGGCAAACCATCCGCCAAAACGCCAGTCATCGGTTAATTTAATATTCCAGTCAGGCTGAACTTTATAGCGTTGCATATTAGCGCTGCCGTCTCTGGCGCCGTGTTCATCCTTAAAATGATAGCTATAATTACGGAAACCGCCGGTCAGACCGAACGTAAAATCATCGGTTCCGATAAAGCGATAGCGTAATTCAAATTCAGGCCGATCAAAATAGGTTCCACGGGTCATGCTGCTGTAATCAACCGGCCCCTCCTGATACATCGCCAGCGAAATAGTCCACGCATCCCAGGTAGCATTAAACCACACGGAGGGTTCATATAATCCATCTTTATCCTCCGCCTGGCCTTCGACGTTTTCTATTTCATACATCGCGCCAATATTAAACTCCCACTTTTTAGCCGTTTCTGTTGCATGTGCACAGCTAATCCCTGCGCACAGCACGAGCGCAGCACTTTTTAGTAGAGTACTCATCAAATATTCCCTTTATAAGTAACAAACAAAAAAACCGGAAATTTGCATTTCCGGCGAACACCTTTCTTATCTAATAGCCGCTTCGGTTTCAGCGTCGAAGAAATGGCACTTATTCATATCGAACTGGATATCAATATTATCCCCAGCGGCATAATCATTCGCGGCGCCAGCGCGAACAACCAGTTCATGGCCCCCAACGGTGGCGTAGAGCATGAACTCCGCGCCAGTCAGTTCGGCTACGCTGACTTTCGCCGCGATATTTTCACCTCGGCTCTGCAGCGTGAAAATATCTTCCGGGCGGATCCCAAAGACCACGGCTTTGCGCTGATACCCTCTGGCATTCAGTGACGCGAGCTTGTCTTCCGGGATCTCAAGACGCAGCGTTTCCGTGACGAAGTAGCGGTCGTCGATAGCGCCGCGAATGAAATTCATGGCAGGCGATCCAATAAACCCCGCGACAAACATGTTTGCCGGCTCGTTGTATACCTGCTTCGGTGCACCAACCTGCTGAATAATGCCGTCTTTTAAGATCACGATGCGGGTCGCCATCGTCATGGCTTCCGTCTGATCGTGGGTCACATAAATCATCGTGGTGTTGAGCTTCTGGTGCAGCTTGCTGATTTCAGCCCTCATCTGCACGCGAAGCTTGGCATCGAGGTTGGAGAGCGGTTCATCCATCAGGAAGACGCCCGCTTCGCGCACGATCGCCCTGCCCAACGCCACGCGCTGACGCTGGCCGCCGGACAGCGCGCCGGGTTTACGCTTGAGGTACTCCCGTAAGCCGAGGATCTGTGCCGCCCAGTTAACGCGCTCTTCGATAACCGCCGGGGCGATTTTCTGCATCTTCAGGCCAAAGGCCATGTTGTCGTAGACCGTCATATGCGGGTAAAGCGCATAGTTCTGGAACACCATAGCGATGTCGCGCGACTTGGCGGGCACGTCGTTCATGCAAACGCCGTCGATGACCAACTCGCCGGCGGAGATCTCCTCCAGCCCGGCAATCATGCGCAGCGTTGTCGATTTACCGCAGCCAGACGGGCCAACAAAAACGATAAACTCCTTGTCCTCGATTTCGAGATTAAAATCCTTCACCACGTGGACCTGGTTATCGTAAATTTTCTGAATATGTTTCAGTGACAGTTGTGCCATTTTTAATTCCTTATCAATACGCCCGGGAGGCCCAGAAATCGGTCAGGCATTTCCAGGTCAGTTCCTGCGTTGAATGAAGCTGTAATCCCGCATGGGTCAGGCCAGCGCCAATCCCGACCGACAGCATGCCCGCCGCGTTGATCGCCGCCACGCCTGCGGGTGCATCTTCAACTCCGATGGTCGTATCGGGACGGACGTTCAGGCCAGCACACGCGGCGAGAAAGATCTCCGGATCCGGTTTGGAACAAACAATGCGGGAGGCGTCGGCGCAAAAATCAAAGGCGCGATGAATACCCAGGGCATGCAGTATTCCAGGTGCATTGAGGGAAACGGAGGCGAGCCCAATTTTGACCTCTGCCGCCCGAATGTCCGCAAGCACCTCCCGGATGCCCGGCAGCAGCGACGCCTCGGTCAATGACGACAGCGATGCGACGTAGAGCGCATTTTTCTTCCCCGCCAGCGCCAGGCACTGTTTGTCGTCAAACGCCCCCTCTTTCCCACCGTGTCGCAGGATCCGCTGCAGGGATTCCATGCGGCTAATCCCCTTAAGCTCCTCGTTAAACACCTCATCGATAGTGATGCCGATCTCCTGCGCGACCGAACGCCAGGCGAGAAAATGCAGATGCGCGGTATCGGTGATAACCCCATCAAGATCGAATACAACGGCTTCAGGCTTCATGGCTGGCCTCCGTGGTAGCGGTCCCATTAAAAGATGAAAGAAATTCCCTACGAGACAGTGCCTGCCGCTCCGATACGCAAACCGTTTTTCCCCACAGGGTTAACGTGACGGGTGCGGAGGTATCGATGGTTAAAACGTCATTTTCAAACGTGAAGCGCAGGCGTGCGTTCTGCCAGCGAAGCGGGAAGGTAAGTTTTCGCCAGCGGGCGGGTAGCTTCGGCGCAAGATGCAGCTCGCCCTCAACAATCTGCATGCCGGCAAACCCCTGAATGACGCCGGACCAGATGGCGCCCGTGGCCGCGGCATGAATGCCGTCGTCGCTGCTGTGCGGATCGTCGCCAAGATCGATAGCCACGCCAGCGCGCCAGAAGGCGTAGGCCCCTTCCGTATCGCCACAGCGGGCGGCCACAATGCCGTGAATAGCCTTGCTCAGCGAAGAGTCATGGATCGTCCGCGGCTCGTAAAACGCCAGGTTGGCCGCACACTGGGCTGGGGTAAATTTCTCCGGCAACAGGTAGTTAAGCATCACCACGTCGGCCTGCTTGAGGATTTGCATCTCGTTAACTTCCGCGCGAGAGTAATCCAGCAGGATGGTCTGCTTGCCCGCTTTGGCTTTATAGCGGCTTAAATCGATCGCGGGTTTCGCCATGAATGAATCGTCCTGCGGGATCACTCCCCCGTCGTCGGCTTCCGGCAGCCACAAGCGGGCCAGGAAGGTGGTCGCCTTCTCCATGAAGCAGGCCTCTTCAAGCTCAAACATCGACATGAAACGGCATGCGCTAGCCACGTTGTGCCAGGCCAGATAGTTGGTGTAGGCGTTGTTATTCACATGCTCGGTGTATTCGTCCGGCCCAATCACATCATGAATTTCCAGGCGCCCGTTGACCTCCGTGGCGCGGCCCATCCAGAACGTTGCCGTCTCCACCAGCAGGGTCAGTCCTTCATTACGCATAAACGCGTCATCGCGCGTGGCCTGCCAGTAGGCCACAACGGCCCAGGCAATGTCCGCCACGATGTGGTGTTCGGCCAGGGCGGAGGCCACTTTCTGCCGCATGCCTGTACGGATGTTGATAGCCGCAAACTCCGGCGTTTCCTCTTTGCCGCTCGCGGCGCTCTCCCATGGGAACAGTGCGCCCGGCCAGCCGTTGCGGCGCGCTTTTTCCCGGGCCCCGGCCAGGTTCAGCCAGCGATAGCGCAGCAGACTGCGGGCCACCTGCGGCCGAGTGAAAAGATGGAAAGGCAGCAGGAATATTTCAGTATCCCAGAAGACGTGACCTTTATATCCTTCACCGGTCAAGCCCTTAGCGGCAATGCTGCTCCGCTCATCATGGGCTGGCGTCATGGTGGTCAGATGCCAGACGGCATAGTCCAGCGCCATCTGATCGTCAGGAGCTGCAGAAGCCACTTCCACCCGGGCGTCACGCCATACGTCTTCCCATGCGCAGGCTGAACTTTCCAGCAGCGAGGCATAACCCCTTGCCGCACAAACCTTGAGATCCGCCAGGGTTCTGCGCGCGAACGACTCCTGCGACAGGGCTTTATCATTGCGATGGGCCACCCAGACAAACTTATCCAGCGTGACAGTGTCACCCTGCGGTATCGTCAGGGAATAGTGGGCAGAGACACGACGATTTTTAGCGGTAAAGCAGCTTTCGCTGTCGGCTGATAGCTGACAAAAGGCTGAGATAACTACATCAGCGGCCCGGTCCTGCGTTTCATACACACCCTGCATATAGTGCTGGTCAAACACCCTGACGGAAATTTCATCCAGATGCTGCCGGCCCGTATTGGTTTGGGTCGCATCAATGCCGGTTTTCATCACTACCTGCGAGGCATCATCAAGCGGGGTGATCGCAAGCTGCATGGCCACGAGCGGCAGCTGATCCAGAGAGACAAAACGACGACTCTCCAGGCGATAGCGCTTTCCGTTGGGCGAACGCCAGACGACGCGGCGATGCAGTTCGCCGTTGGCAAACGCCAGCTCGCGCTGCCATTCGAGAATGTCCCCGGCCAGAAGAGTAAAATTCACCCCATCCAGCTCAACCTCGATACCGGTGATATCGGGCAAATTGATCAGCTCAGTGGTCTCGTTACGCCCCGCCTGATGATAGAGGCCCGCAAGATACATCCCTCGGGTTTGGTGGGTGTAATCTTCTTCGTGCGCAGCGCGAATGCCCATGTAGCCGTTACCGCATGCCATTATGGATGCGTACTTATTCAGACTGTGCGGACAAAAGCCCGGATCGGTTAATACAGACACGCTCAGCATAATGTTACGCTTTCCCCTGTTTCTGCCGATTGATAAAGCGCCGCGACAAGCTGCTGAATCACCAGCCCCTGTTCAGCATCTGCAATCATTACGGGCTCTCCCTGCACGTGACGGACAAAGGCCTCCATGCTGCGTAAATGTCGCTGGTCGTCAGCCTCTTCACGCTGAACCAGGGTTTGTAACGCCCCGGCGTCATCCTGATAAACGTGGGCCGGGAAAAGCGTCGCCCCCGCCTTTTCTCCGCAAAAGGCGACATTCATGATCGACTGCTCGCGAATATTCAGCGCGAACGAGGTATCCAGACGCAAAATGCCGCCGTTGCAGAATTCGATGGTGCCAAACAGGGCATCTTCCACCGTAAACTGTGCGGGATCCCACGCGCCGAACTGGCCGCTGCTTTTTTGGGTTCCCAGCCTCTGGAAGCCGTGCGCGTTGACCCTTTTGACCGCCGGGAAACCCAGCACGTACATCGCGGCATCCAGCATGTGAATGCCAATGTCAATCAGCGGCCCACCGCCCTGCAGCGCTTTGTTGGTGAAGACGCCCCAGCCCGGCACGCCGCAGCGCCGTAACGCCTGCGCCGAGGTGAAGTAGATTTCGCCCAGCGTTCCGTTCATCACGGCCTCGCGCAGCAGCTGCGTGTCGAGCGCGAAGCGGTGATGAAAATCATATGCCAGCACTTTCCCCGCCTTGCGGGCAGCCATCCGCATCTCATCGGCCTCTTGCGGCGTCATGGCGGGCGGTTTTTCGCACATCACGTGACAACCAGCCTCCAGCGCCGCCATCACATGCTCAAAATGAAATCGGTTTGGCGAACAAACGCTCACCACGTCCGGCGTAACCGCCTCCAGCATGGCGCACGCGTCCTGCCACGCCGACGGTATGGCATGCCGCTCCGCAAAAGCCTGTGCCTGTTCGAGGCGGCTGTCCATGACAGCCACCATCTGAACATCACTGCGCGTGGCGTAATACGAGGCATGCACTTTGTCCGCAACCTGCCCGGCGCCAATGATGGCGACGCGCAGTGGCGACGTTGTTGAAGCACTCATCACGCTCGTCATCCTTAGCATTCGCGTAAATAAGTGAGTGAGTCCCGATAAGCCTGAGCGGGATCTTCAGCACGTACGCGGCACTCGTAAACCACATAGCCCTGGTAATTATCCTCACGCAGCTGATCGAACAGGCTGGCAAAATCGAGGCTACCGCTTCCCGGCTGGTAACGGTGGTTATCAGCGATGTGCACATGGCCCAGCAGATCGCGATGCTGATGCAGCGCCTCCGTTAGCGAATCTTCTTCAATGTTCATATGATAGAAATCACCGATGATCTGCACGTGCTTGAGGCCGTTCTCTTCGATATAGCGTCGTGCGTCAGCCAGGGTGTTGATCATGTGATCCTGATAGCGGTTCAGCGGCTCCAGGTAGACGGTGGTTCCGGTGCGCGCTGCCACCTCATCCAGCCAGCGCAGCGAAGCACTCACCGCTTTACGGTCGCCTTCGAGGCTGCGTGGTGAGGTCATTGGCGGTAAACGGAAGGTGAACATTCCCCAGGCTGCAGGCACGATAATGCCCTTGCCGCCCACTTCGGCCAGCGCTTCCAGAATGCGTTCAATCTGCGCTAAGCCGTTCAGACGACGCTCTTCGATAAAGTCACCAATCCAGCCATCGTATCCGCCGCAGGCGGTCGTGACCGGCAGGCCGGTGGCCTTAATCGCCGCTTTCACCTCAGCGAGGTTTTCTACCAGCAGCTTGCCATCAATTTCATAGCCATCAAAACCCATCGCTTTGATGTACTTGAATTTCTCCAGGATATTGCCCGGGAAAAAGGCCTGATTTTGTGTTGCGATTTTCATGAGTTGCTTTCCTTAGCTTAAAAAGTGACGCCCATTTTGATGCTCAGTTCCGGATGCTGATCCACATATTTCATGTAGCTTTCAGCGCTGGTGGTGAAGGTCACAACCGGGTCGATCAGATCTTCACAATTCAGATAACCGTTCATCAGCAGTTCCCAGCAGGTCTCTTCAATACGCTTGCGGCTCCAGCGCGGGTAGTCCGGGTTTGGCTCACTGCAGGCGCGGGAGAGGACAATCTTCGCGTTGTTGAAGTGGGCTTCACGCCCCAGATTGAAGCCTGCAGCGAACGGTTTAGCGAACGCAACGTAGGAAATGGTGCCGCCGTAGGCGAGGCCGCGCAGCGCGGACTGCAGAGCATCTGCAAAGCCGCTGGTCTCAATAATCACGTCTGCGCCCTGCTTCCCGGTCAGCTTTTTAATTTCCAGACCGACATCTGTGCCGATTGGGTTCAGGCAGTAGTCCGCGCCATGACGGCGGGCAATGTCGCAACGGTGTTCGATAGGATCCACGCCGATGACGACTGACGCGCCGGCTTTTTTCGCCAGTTGGATAGCAATCTGCCCAATCGCGCCGAGGCCTACCACCACGACAAAATCCCCGACCCGCACGTTGGCATCACGCACGCCGCTCATGGCAAACTGTGCCGGATCGTAGCAAACGGCGTTCTTCCAGGAGGCCCCCTGCGGCATTTTACGCAGCTTGTAGTTGTTGACGGCATTCACGATGACCGTCTCCTGGAGCGGCCCGTAACAGCAGACGCGATCGCCACTCCGGTATTCCGTGACGTCAGCGCCGCATTCGATAATGTCGCCAACAATCATATTGCCCAGCTGGAACTTACCGAATTCGATCCCGCGGGCCGCCCCCTCTTCACGCGGGGTAAACATCTGCCACTCCGCATTGAACTCTTCATCGATAAATGGACTGGCCGCGCGAAAATCCACCACTTCCGTACCGTGTTTCGGTGCGCCAAAGCAGGCACGAATTTTCACTTCATGTCCAGCAACCGGGCGATCTTCATACTCTACGAGCGCCGCCACGCGTGGCGCTGTCGCAACTAATTTTTTCATGATTGACTCCTTGTTAAAATTGGCCGCCTCAGCCCTTCACGCCACCGGCGGTCAAACCACTTTTAATAAAACGTTCAGACAGGGCATACATGATGACCACCGGAAGTGCCGTCACCAGCGATGCCGCCATCATGCGACCCCAGATATAATCGGGTGTGCTAAAGAGTGTGTTCAGCCCGACCGGCAAGGTGAAGTTGCTGGCGCTGGACAGGAAAATGGACGCAAACAGATAGTCGTTCCACGCCACCATGAAGCAGTAGACAAACACCGATACGAGCCCGGATATCGCTAGCGGCACGGTAATACGGAAGATGATTTGCAGGCGGTTAAGGCCGTCCATCATTGCGGCTTCTTCAATTTCGTCCGGGATGGTGTCGAAGTAGCTGCGAAGCATGAACACCGCCGTCGGTAATGTCTGCGTCACCATGGTGATAATCAGCGCCAGCTCGGTGTCGTAGATCCCAAGGGCAGTGATGATTTTGAACAGCGGAACCACCAGCAAGATGCCGGAGAACATGTAGACGGTGTAAAAACTCGCATTGATCGTCGTGCGGCCCTTAAAACGCAGTTTGGACAAGGCGTAAGCGCCCAGCGTACCGAGAAACACGGCAATCACCGAGGAGGTCAGCGACACCACCATGCTGTTTCTGAAGTAATCCACAAACGGGAAGATCAGCGGGTTAAAGATGTCGATGTAATGCTGCAGCGTCCACGCCTGCGGCAGAATGGTCGGATGGAGCGAGATCACCTCTTTGGCACTCTTGAATGACGTCATCAGCATCACGAAGAACGGGAAAAGCGTGATGATCAGAAATACCGCCAGCCCGAGATAAAAACCAATACGGCTCAGTACGCGTTTATTTGTTGCCATTGAGGTTCACCCTTTTTCTGGTCAGCAGAATCACCGCGAAGATGATCACGAACAGCACCACAGAGATCGCCGCTGCTTTACCTAAATCGTTGAAAGCGAATGCGGTTTTGTAGAGATAGACGCCCAAAATATCGACCTTCGTGGTCAGCAGGTAGACGTCAGCAAACATGTAGAACATCCAGATGGTGCGAAGCGTGACCACCGTGGCCAGCACCGGCATAATCGCGGGCAGCGTGACGATACGAAAACGCTGCCAGGCATTTGCGCCGTCCATTTCCGCCGCTTCATACAGGGATTTATCAATGGTCTGTAAAATCGCCAGGAATGAGATAAACGCGTACGGGAAGTAACGCCAGATAGCGAACAGCACCACCAGCACGAAGCTGCTGCCCGGGTTGTCAAACCACAGCGGAGCCTGGTCATACAGGTGCAACAGGTCTACGCCCAGATAGTTCACGATGCCGTAGCCGTTGTTGAACATGTATTTCCAGGCAAACACCAGCGAAATAGACGGCGTGACGTAGGATAAAATCACCAGTGAACGTGCCGTTTTGCGCAGGCGAAATTCGCGATTAAAGAAGAGGGCGACGGCAAGACCCAGCACCGTGCTGCCAATCACTACCAGCGCCGTGTACCAGAATGTCATCCACAGCGAGTGCCAGAAAGCGGCATCGCTGAGAATGCGAATGTAATTGTCCAGTCCGACAAACACGGCGCTAATGCGCGGATTGAGCGGCAAGCGTAAAAAACTGATTTCAATATTGGAAATCATTGGCCAGGCCACCAGGCCCCCCAGCAGAATCAGGCTGGGGGCCAACAGCAGCATGGCGAAAGGCATATCTGAACGACCAGAAAACAACGTCTTCATAATTTCCTTCCGCAGAGCGCTCCTATCGTTGTGTAATGAGATCAGTCAGTCGCTTCTGGCTGCTGCTTAACGTTGTGTTAAGGTCCTTCTGCCCCACCGTAACGTTATGCACCATGGAACTGATGATGCCGGAGCCCGTCACGTCGCCCATGCGTGTGAAGTTTTTATCCCCCACAGCGCCAAACACCTGCACGTTCGGGAACTGCGCAATCAGCTCATAAGGCAACTGCCCAAACGCTTTGATCACGTCGTTGTTTTTCCAGGTATCCGTGCCCACCACCAGTTTATTCACCGGCAGCGCCGCGCCCGGCGACATCATGACCCAGTCCGTCGCGTTTTGAGCCTGTTCCATCCAGGTAACAAACTTCTCGGCCGCTTTGGTCTCCTCTTCGGTTTGCCCGGTGGTGATAGTCAGAGAGGTGATCATGCCGTACACCGCCGATGACGTTTCAGTCGGGACAACGAAGCCCAGATTAGAAGGCTTTCCGTCCTTGTAGACGGCAGGCAGGATGTAGGTTGAGTAAACCGCCATCGGCGCAGAACCGTTCATGAAGGCGTCTTTGATCTCCATGACATCGTTCGAACCCGGCATGGTGGTCGCAGCCAGCGCTTTATAAAACGCCAGCGCTTTTGCCATTTCCGGGGTATCAATATCGACATTGCCTTTTGCATCAAACACGTTCGCGCCACCGGAAAGGGCAAACTGGGAGAATGACTGCTCGGTCATCACGCTTTCCGCCGTCGGCAGCGCGATGCCGTAATGCTTTTTAGCCGGGTCGTTCAGGCGCTGGGTGGCTTGCAGAAGCTGTTCCCAGTTATGCGGCTCCTCAATGCCCGCCGCGGCCAGCACATCTTTGTGATACCAGACGCCGGAAAGCCAGGCGCTGACCGGCACGCCCGTCCAGGCTGCGCCATCTTCCGTTCGGACTACGCGTAAGATTCCGTCATAGAAGGTGTTTTCCCCCACCGCTTTAACGGCTTCAGCAATAGCGTCACGATCCAGAAGCTGTTCTTTATCCATTACTTTTGCGTAGTCATGGCTGACCTCAATCACTTCAGGCAGCGCGCCGGTTCTCGCCAGCGTAATCACCTTGGTGTTGTAGGCATCCTCTTCCACCGGTACCTGTTTTACCGTGATGCCAGGGTTCTCTTTCTCGAATTTTTCGATCAGTTTCGTAATAACGGCCTGACGCTCCTGCTCTACCGACGAGTGCATAAACTCAATGGTGACAGAGGACGCTTTGTCATCCTTACAGCCTGATAACAGGGCGCACGAAACCAGTGCTGATATCAGCACAATTCTGGGTGTTTTCATGTTTAAGGTCCTTTTTAGTTTTCTTTAATCCACAAAACCTGCCATGGATTTAGGGTCAGAGTCGTGTCGGTAATATCTTCTCCGCTAATCAATTCCCGTCCGGAGTGAATATCAGATTCAACCGTTTGAGGAGAATCACTGAAATTAAATAGCCCTGTTATTTTTTCACCACAATCCGCCACGCGAACAATTTTTAAAACATGCTTCCCTGACATGCTGAAATAAGTCTCGCCGTCAGGATGGAATGCTTTTTCCGCCCGGCGCAATACGATTAACTGACTTAACGCACTGTAAACCTGATAACGAAGGCTATTTTTATCTTCAAGCGCACAATCAATTTGACCCGCGGCATATTTCTCACGATTTATCGCACGGTTATACCCCAGGCGCTCTACGCCATCATAATCATTGCGGGATCCGAGAATACTCTGGATATAAATCGCAGGAACACCGGGGAAGCTTAAAAGGACGGCATGAGCCAGAATAAATCGGGCAATGCGATCGCTATCATGACTTTCTCGCGTACTTAATGCATCCAGATAGGTCACATTAATTTCATAAGGGCTTCTTGTGCCATCCGGGTTATTTTTCCAGTTAACCAACGCGCCTTCGGACTGAAGCTTCTCTACAAGCGAGATGATCTCCGACTCAGGTAATATTCCGCGTAATGGGTTAAGACCGATGCCATCATGCGAGGCCAGGAAGTTGAACCAGGTCGTTTTTGTGGAAGGCAACGTAAGCGACGCAGCCCACTGGCTTAGCATGCGCACATCCTGACAATGCACCGCATGCAGTACAAGCGGGGGTAAAGAGAACTGATAAACCATCTGCGCTTCATTTTCGCCGTCACCGAAGTAAGAGACGTTATCTTTATGCGGAACGTTCGTCTCGGTGATAATCACCGTGCCGGGTGCAACCGCCTCGGTAATGGCGCGGAAAAGCTGGATGAGCTGGTGGGTTTGCTCAAGGTGAATGCAGCTCGTTCCAGGTATTTTCCACATGAACCCAACGGCATCCAGTCGAATATATCGCGCCCCTTCAATAAGGTAACGCAGCAGCACGTCGACCATCGCAATCAGCACCTGCGGAGAGGCGAAGTTGAGATCAACCTGATCCTCACTGAAGGTGGTCCACAGGTATCGTACGCTGCCATCATGAAGTGTGAAAGGCGTAAGAAGCGGTAAGGCACGCGGACGCGTCACCGCGGATAAATCTGTTTCAGGATCGACAGAAATAAAGAAATCATCATACCCTGGCATTTGCTTCAGGTAATTAGCAAACCAGGCACTTTTGGCCGACATATGATTGCAGACGAAATCAAACATCAAGCTGGCTGACTGTTTTAATTCAGCAACATCTCGCCACGTTCCCGTTTCAGGCGCAACTTCATGATAATCAATGACAGAAAATCCGTCATCCGAAGACCACGGATAAAAAGGCAAAAGATGGACATGAGAAAAAGAATGCGACCCATTTGTTATAAAAACGTGTAAAAACCGGGAGTGCTCCTCCCCCTTTCGCTGAAATCTGGTCGGCATAGGTTATCAAAACGACATCTTTTTCATCCCAGCCCATTTTACGCCTTTCCGTAATAACAGAGGCGGCCTTTCCAATATTTTCCAGCAACACATGAAGATGTGCTTCAGAAAACGTTTTCCCATAAATAAGATTAATGAGTGCTTTAATTTTTTCGTTCACTTGATTTTCCATGGTAGCGGTCCCACGAAGTGGCAATCTACTCCCATGAAAAATATCTGTCAACGGACCGGGCAGGAGAAAACACGATTGCAAAGCAGCTCAGAACAATATTGTGAGCTGCCGCAAAGAAAGCAGGGGAAACGAGGAAGTGCGGTTAATCGTCGCCAGCCCCTCTCCCGGAAGAGTAAGGGCTAACGCGTGCGGGAATTACTGGGATAAGTAGCGGCGCGACAGGCGTTTTGCCACTTTTTGCAACAGCGGTTCGAGCGCCACGGCCAGTACCATTCTGACCGGCTTGCGGGCAACGGATTTTATCGCCCAACCCGCCACGCCTGCCGGGCCGAAACGTAACGCGGTCAGCAGGACCAGTTTACCTGCGATTTTGAGGCCGGGTTTAACCTTCTGACCGGCCTGTTGCCAGTGTTGTTTCATCTCTTCTCTCTCTTAAAGCTGACGAAAACGACTTCTCAGCGTAAAGGTATCCGACGTGACATAGCGTTCCATTTCCCGTAACCGCTTCTCCCCGGAAGCGAGTTGTTCATCAACCGCATTAAGGAGATCGCTGCTGGTGGGGGCGCCTTCCGCTGCCAGTTCTCCTTCCGGCATCGGGTCAAGAACAAACGACAGCACGATGTACGCAACCAGGGTAATAAATGCCAGACCAAAGAAGATCGACAGCACCGTCACCACGCGCACCAGCTTAACCGGGACGTCAAGATAATGAGCCAGCCCGGCACAGACGCCGCGCACCATGCCCTGCTGTGGAATTCGCCACAGCTTTTTGTTCAGATTCAGTCCAGACATTAACGGTCCCTCCAGTTTGGATGTTCAGCATCCAGGATGGCTTCCAGCGCCTGAATGCGTTCGCGCATTTTGTTCGCTTCATCGGAGAGCTGAACCAGACGCTGTTGTTCACTCTGGGAAAGTTCGCCCCGTGAAGAACGGTTGCTGTAGTGCAGCCATAGCCAAATCGGCAAAACAAACAGCACGAAAATTGTCAGGGGAATGGCCAGAAAAAGCGCGCTCATGTGTACTCCTTGTCTTACGATGCGGCACGCTCAGGTGCCGCAGGAATTATTATTGGTTGTCTTGCTTCATTTTGGCTTTCAGTGCCGCGAGCTGTTCGCTGATTTCATCATCAGCCTTCAGATCGGCGAACTGTTGATCCAGCGACTTTTGCTTGCCGATGCCGTGGCTTTCGGCTTCCGCTTCCATGTGGTCGATACGACGTTCAAACGATTCAAAACGCGCCATCGCTTCATCAAGCTTACCGCTGTCCAGCTGACGACGCACGTCGCGGGAGGAGCTTGCCGCCTGGTGACGCAGGGTCAGCGCCTGCTGACGCGCGCGGGTTTCGTTCAGTTTGTTTTCAAGCTCACCAATTTCTTTCTTCATACGGGTGAGCGTGTCATCCACCAGCGTTACTTCATGCTCGAGCGTAGCGACCATATCAGCCAGCTTCTGTTTTTCGATCAGCGCCGCACGGGCCAGATCCTCTTTGTCTTTGCGCAGCGCAAGTTCAGCTTTTTCCTGCCATTCGTTCAGCTGAGCGGTAGCTTGTTCAATACGACGCGTAAGCTGTTTTTTCTCCGCCAGCGCGCGGGCGGAGGTAGAGCGCACTTCAACCAGCGTGTCTTCCATCTCCTGAATCATCAGACGCACCAGCTTCTGCGGATCTTCCGCTTTCTCCAGCAGTGAGTTGATGTTGGCGTTCACGATGTCGGCAAAACGAGAAAAAATACCCATAATCTAATCCTCATAGTTCTGTTATCGGGCTATGCCCTGCTGTACAGATAATACAAACATCATGCCAACTTTTTATCTTATTGATTTAAAAAGCCATGGTTGATTTTCATGCAGTGAAGAACTATTCTTCCCTGGTGAATATCGCTAAGGAGTGGTTAATTTCATCATGCCTGGATACAAAGACAATTTACTCGGCGAAGCAAACAGTTTTCTGGAAGTGCTGGAACAGGTTTCTCGCCTGGCGCCGCTCAACAAACCGGTGCTAATCATCGGCGAGCGCGGTACGGGTAAGGAACTTATCGCCAATCGTCTGCACTATTTATCCGGGCGCTGGGACGGCCCCTTTATCTCCCTTAACTGCGCGGCGCTGAATGAAAACCTGCTTGATACCGAGCTCTTCGGCCATGAAGCGGGCGCTTTTACCGGCGCCCAGAAACGCCATCCCGGACGCTTTGAGCGCGCCGACGGCGGTACGCTGTTTCTTGATGAGCTAGCCACCGCGCCCATGCTGGTGCAGGAGAAACTGCTGCGTGTGATCGAATACGGCGAGCTGGAGCGCGTCGGCGGTAGCCAGCCGCTGCAGGTCAATGTGCGCCTGGTGTGCGCCACTAACGCCAACCTGCCGGAGATGGTGGCACAGGAGAAATTCCGTGCCGACCTGCTCGACCGCCTGGCCTTCGACGTCGTTCAGCTTCCTCCCCTGCGCGAGCGCAGAAGCGACATCATGCTGCTTGCAGACCAGTTTGCGATTCAGATGTGCCGCGAGCTTGGTCTGCCGCTGTTCCCCGGCTTCAGCGATTATGCGCAGGAGACGCTGCTTGCTTACCACTGGCCGGGAAATATCCGCGAACTGAAAAACGTCGTGGAACGTTCCGTCTATCGCCACGGCAGCAGCGAGACCGAGCTGGACAACATCATTATCGATCCTTTTCAGCGCAGCGCGCCGCCGCTGTCCGCGCTAACGTCTTCTGGCGATGTCCCTGCTCTCCCCCTTGATTTACGCCAGTTCCAGCACGACCAGGAGAAACGGCTGCTTGAGCAAAGCCTTCAGACGGCGAAATATAACCAGAAACGGGCGGCTGAACTGCTGGGTCTGACCTACCATCAATTAAGGGCATTGCTCAAAAAGCATCAAATGCGCTGACAATATCAGCACTTACCTGCAGACATTTTTACGAAGCAGGCGTAAGTGCGATACACTTTGCAGATCGAACCTAAAAACCTTAAAAATTATGCGTCTGGTTTTATCGTCCTTTTTTGCACTCGGTCTGTTTAGCAGCCTGGCCTTTGCCGCGCCCGGGCAAACGCCGCAGCCTGACATTCGTGACAGCGGCTTCGTCTATTGCGTAAGCGGCCAGGTGGATACCTTCAACCCGCAAAAAGCGGGCAGCGGCCTGATTGTGGATACCCTTGCCGCGCAGCTTTATGACCGTCTCCTTGACGTTGACCCGTACACCTACCGTCTTGTGCCCGAGCTTGCGGAAAGCTGGGAAGTGCTGGATAACGGCGCAACCTACCGTTTTCACCTGCGCGATGACGTCGCATTTCAGCGCACACCGTGGTTTACCCCCACGCGCAAGCTGAATGCAGATGACGTGGTCTTCACCTTCCAGCGCATTTTTAACCGCAACCATCCGTGGCATAACGTTAACGGCGGTAACTTCCCCTATTTTGACAGCCTGCAGTTTGCCGACACCGTCAAAAGCGTGCGCAAGCTGGATAACCGCACGGTCGAATTTACGCTGACGCGCCCGGATGCCTCCTTCCTCTGGCACCTGGCGACCCACTATGCGTCGGTCATGTCCGCTGAATACGCGGCGAACCTGACGAAAAAAGATCGTCAGGAGCTGCTCGATCGTCAGCCGGTCGGCACCGGTCCGTTCCAGCTGGCCGAATACCGTGCCGGGCAGTACATTCGTCTGCAGCGCCACGAGCATTTCTGGCGCGGCACGCCGCTGATGCCGCAGGTGGTGGTCGATCTCGGTTCTGGCGGGACCGGACGTCTGTCGAAATTGCTCACCGGGGAATGTGACGTCCTTGCCTGGCCCGCGGCCAGCCAGCTCACCATATTGCGCGACGATCCGCGCCTGCGCCTGACGTTACGCCCCGGCATGAATATCGCTTATCTGGCCTTTAACACGGATAAGCCGCCGCTGAATAACCCTGCCGTGCGTCACGCTCTGGCGCTGGCGATTAACAACCAGCGCCTGATGCAGTCGATCTACTATGGCACGGCGGAAACCGCTGCCTCAATTTTACCGCGCGCCTCGTGGGCCTATGACGGTGAAGCTAAAATTACGGAATACAATCCGGCAAAAGCGCGTGAACAGCTGAAGGCGCTGGGGGCGGAAAACCTCACGCTGCAGCTTTGGGTGCCCACCAGCTCCCAGGCGTGGAACCCGAGCCCGCTCAAGACCGCCGAACTGCTGCAGGCGGATATGGCGCAGGTGGGCGTGAAAGTGATCATCGTACCGGTTGAGGGCCGTTTCCAGGAGGCGCGCCTGATGGACATGAATCATGATTTAACCCTGACCGGCTGGGCGACCGACAGTAACGATCCGGACAGCTTCTTCCGGCCGCTTCTGAGCTGCGCGGCGATAAACTCGCAGACCAACTATGCCCACTGGTGCAACCGGGAGTTTGACGCCGTGCTGCAAAAAGCGCTGGCTTCCCAGCAGCTGGCCTCACGCATCGATGCCTATGATGAAGCGCAGAAGATCCTTGCCCAGGAACTGCCGGTGCTGCCGCTGGCCTCTTCCCTGCGTCTTCAGGCCTATCGTTATGATATTAAAGGTCTGGTGCTGAGTCCGTTCGGCAACGCCTCGTTCGCCGGCGTGTCGCGTGAAAAAGAACAAGAGGTGAAAAAACCATGATTATTTTTACCTTACGTCGGCTCCTTTTACTGCTGGTGACGCTCTTTTTCCTGAACTTTGTTGGCTTCAGCCTGAGCTATTTTACGCCCCACGCCCCGCTCCAGGGGTCGTCGCTGTGGGATGCCTGGCTGTTCTGGTTTAACGGGCTGCTGCACTGGGATTTCGGCGTATCCAGCATTAACGGGCAGCTTATTTCCGATCAGTTGAAAGAGGTTTTCCCGGCCACAATGGAACTGTGCATTCTGGCCTTCGGCTTTGCCCTGATGGTTGGCATTCCCGTAGGCATGCTGGCCGGGATCTATCGCAATAAATGGCAGGATAAGTTTATCAGCGCCCTCGCCCTGCTCGGCTTCTCCATTCCGGTATTCTGGCTGGCGCTGCTGCTGACGCTTTTCTTCTCGCTGACGATGGGCTGGCTGCCGGTTTCGGGTCGTTTCGACCTGCTCTATAAGGTTAAAACGGTGACCGGTTTTGCCATCATTGACGCGTGGCTGTCCGATTCGGTGTGGCGCCACGAGATGATCGTCAGCGCCCTGCGCCATATGGTATTGCCGGTGCTGACGCTGGCGGTTGCGCCAACAACCGAAGTGATTCGCCTGATGCGCCTGAGCACCATCGAGGTGTTTGACCAGAACTATGTCAAAGCCGCCGCCACGCGCGGACTGTCGCGCCTGACCATCCTGCGCCGCAACGTGCTGCACAACGCGCTGCCGCCGGTTATTCCGCGTCTGGGATTACAGTTTTCCACCATGCTCACGCTGGCCATGATCACCGAGATGGTCTTTAGCTGGCCAGGCCTTGGGCGATGGCTGATTAACGCTATCCGCCAGCAGGACTACGCCGCTATTTCCGCAGGCGTGATGGTGATTGGTTCGCTGGTAATTATTGTTAACGTGTTGTCCGATATTCTGGGTGCCATGGCTAACCCATTGAAGCATAAGGAATGGTATGCCTTACGATAGCGTATACAGTGAAAAGCGCACTCCCGGCGTGCTGCGTACCGTGTGGCGTAAATTCTATGGTGACACCACGGCAATGATCGGCCTTTATGGCTGCGCAGGCCTGGTGTTGCTGTGCGTCTTTGGCTCGTGGTTTGCGCCGTATGGCATCGATCAGCAGTTCCTAGGCTATCAGCTGCTGCCGCCGTCCTGGTCGCGCTACGGTGAAGTCTCCTTCTTCCTGGGAACGGACGACCTCGGACGTGACGTGTTGAGCCGCCTGCTGAGCGGTGCAGCCCCGACGGTGGGCGGCGCATTCGTGGTGACGCTCGCGGCCACGATCTGTGGACTGGCGCTGGGTATTTTTGCGGGATCCACGCATGGCCTGCGCTCGGCGGTGCTTAACCACATTCTGGATACGCTGCTGTCGATTCCGTCCCTGCTGCTGGCAATCATTGTGGTTGCCTTTGCCGGTCCGCACCTGTCGCATGCCATGTTCGCCGTCTGGCTCGCTATCCTGCCCCGCATCGTACGCTCGGTTTACAGCATGGTGCATGATGAGCTGGAAAAAGAGTATGTCGTCGCCGCGCGTCTGGACGGCGCGACGACCTTCAACATTCTGTGGTTTGCCGTGCTGCCTAACATCGCCTCCGGGCTGGTCACCGAGATCACCCGCGCCCTGTCGATGGCGATTCTGGACATCGCGGCGCTCGGCTTCCTTGACCTCGGCGCGCAGCTACCGTCGCCCGAATGGGGCGCGATGCTCGGTGACGCGCTGGAGTTAATTTACGTGGCGCCGTGGACGGTTATGCTGCCGGGTGCGGCCATTATGGTGAGCGTGCTGCTGATCAACCTGCTGGGCGACGGTATTCGCCGTGCAATTAACGCGGGGGTGCAATAATGCCGCTTCTTGATATTCGCAACCTCACCATTGAATTCAAAACCGGTGAAGGCTGGGTTAAAGCCGTCGATCGCATCAGCATCACCCTCGCGGAGGGTGAAATTCGCGGTCTGGTGGGGGAATCCGGCTCAGGCAAAAGCCTGATCGCCAAAGCCATCTGCGGCGTGGCGAAAGATAACTGGCGCGTGACCGCAGACCGTATGCGGTTTGATGATATCGACCTGCTGCGCCTCTCTCCCCGCGAGCGGCGTAAGCTTGTCGGACATAACGTCTCAATGATTTTCCAGGAGCCGCAGTCCTGTCTCGACCCGTCCGAACGCGTGGGCAAACAGCTGATGCAGAACATCCCCGGCTGGACCTATAAAGGCCGCTGGTGGCAGCGCGTTGGCTGGCGCAAGCGTCGCGCCATTGAGCTTTTACACCGCGTCGGGATTAAAGATCACAAAGATGCGATGCGCAGCTTCCCTTATGAGCTAACCGACGGCGAATGTCAGAAAGTGATGATTGCCATCGCGCTGGCCAATCAGCCGCGCCTGTTGATTGCGGATGAACCGACAAACGCGATGGAACCCACCACGCAGGCGCAAATCTTCCGCCTGCTGTCGCGTCTTAACCAGAACAATAACACCACCATTTTGCTGATCAGCCATGACCTGCAAATGCTCAGCAAATGGGCGGATAAAATTGACGTCATGTACTGCGGACAAACGGTCGAAACCGCGCCGAGTGAAGACCTGATCACCGCGCCGCATCACCCGTATACGCAGGCGCTAATCCGCGCTATTCCCGATTTTGGCAGCGCCATGCCGCATAAGAGCCGCCTGAACACCCTGCCGGGGGCGATTCCGCTGCTGGAATCGTTGCCGATCGGCTGTCGTCTGGGTCCGCGGTGCCCCTATGCTCAGCGTAAATGTATCGAGACGCCACGCCTGACCGGTGCCAAAAATCATCTTTACGCCTGTCATTTCCCGCTGAACATGGAGAGAGAGTGAAATGGTCGAAACCTTACTGGAAGTCCGTAACCTGAGTAAGACCTTTCGCTACCGCACGGGGCTGTTTCATCGCCAAACTGTCGACGCGGTGAAGCCGCTGAGCTTTACGCTGCGTGAAAAACAGACTCTGGCGATCATCGGCGAGAACGGTTCCGGGAAATCCACCCTGGCAAAAATGCTTGCCGGCATGGTTGAACCGACGGCAGGCGAAGTGTTGATTGACGATCATCCTCTGACGTTCGGGGATTACTCTTTCCGCAGCCAGCGCATCCGTATGATCTTCCAGGATCCGTCTACCTCGCTTAATCCGCGCCAGCGCATTTCGCAGATCCTAGATTTCCCGCTGCGTCTGAACACCGACCTGGAGCCAGAGGCGCGCCGTAAGCGCGTGTTTGAAACCCTGCGTATGGTTGGGCTGTTACCGGATCACGAAAGCTACTACCCGCATATGTTGGCCCCCGGCCAGAAACAGCGTCTGGGTCTGGCGCGCGCGTTGATTTTGCGCCCGAAAGTGATCATTGCTGATGAAGCGCTTGCCTCGCTGGATATGTCGATGCGTTCGCAGCTGATTAACCTGATGCTGGAATTGCAGGAAAAGCAGGGGATCTCGTATATCTACGTCACCCAGCATCTGGGAATGATGAAACACATCAGCGATCAGGTGATGGTTATGCACCAGGGGGAAGTGGTCGAGCGCGGCAGCACGGCGGACGTGATGGCCTCTCCGCTTCACGAGCTGACAAAACGGCTGATTGCCGGTCATTTCGGTGAAGCACTGACAGCTGATGCGTGGCGCAAAGACCGGTAAACAAACGTTGCACCGCTTAATAAGGATTAAATAGCCTTTACACGCTGTTTAATCCTTAACTTTTTCATCTCCATTGCGGCTCCATATTCTAAGCAAAATACATCAACAGTTCTTCTCCAGAATATCCGGACATTACGGAGGAGAAGAAATGAACAACGCCACTTACGTTCTCAAATATACCGAGTATCTCATCAGAAAATGCCGTTCATTTTTAATGACGGACCTGCACTTTCATACTATGAGGCTTAAGAAAACAACCGGAAAAAAACCTGACATTAACTCGCCCACGACGTTGACTGAAAAAATATGTCATCGCCTGGTCTATGACCATAATAACTTCTATACGATGCTTGCCGATAAACTCGCCGTTCGGGCATACGTTTCATCCAGAACAGCGCGCGTGAAAACGGTGCCATTAATTGGTGTTTATACCAGAGCGTCGCAGATTGATTTTTCAGTACTCCCTGAAAAATTCGTCCTTAAGTGCAACCATGACAGCGGCAGCACAATAATATGTACAAACAAAGCGCAATTTAACGTCAGGGAAGCGTGTAAAAAACTCAGTCTCGCGTTAAAGAAAAATCTGTACTACACCACGCGCGAATGGCAGTACAAAAACATTACGCCCAGTATACTCTGCGAGCCGTTTGTCGATCTCTTCGATGAT
The DNA here is from genome assembly GCF_057224565.1 of Enterobacter sp. 3U4. Taxonomy (NCBI): domain Bacteria; kingdom Pseudomonadati; phylum Pseudomonadota; class Gammaproteobacteria; order Enterobacterales; family Enterobacteriaceae; genus Enterobacter; species Enterobacter sp. 3U4. Next base: position 1,371,458 of record NZ_CP136665.1, on the reverse strand, counting down.
GCCGACAGAAACACAACGCCGGAAATGCTGAGGATCCACTGTTTTCATGGCGTTGCCCACTATGTTGAAGCAGATTTTACGGATGATAACGGCAAAGGGTTTATCAACGTTTACGACAGGCACTGGAGCTTACAACCCTTCCGGATGGAATATCCGAATACTCCCGTAGAACCAGGCGAACCGCTCTTGTTCCGACAGGCATTGTTGGCATCCCAGGAGCTGGCGCATGGAATTGACTACTGCCGCGTTGACCTCATGCTAAAAAAAGATGAAATCTATTTCAGCGAAATAACCTTAAGCCCGAGACGCGGCAAACTGACGATTACCCCGCAGGAATGGGATGCTAAGCTAGGAAAAATATGGCATTTATCGCCGGCAGGCACATTTGACCTGCCGCTGAAGCTCACGAGTCGGGCCAGGTGAGTTTAAACATCGAGTGGTTTTGCGTAGATAAGGTATAGGTAACATCGCCACCATGCGCGAGCATGATGGCTTTTACCACCGACAAGCCCAAACCACAGCCTTCCGGGTTCAACTGCCTGGCGCCATTATCGCGCTGAAAGGGCTGAAACAGGAAGTCATGAAACTCCCTGGGGATACCCGGTCCCCCATCCTGAATAAGGATATAATTGCCTTTATCCGAAACACCATTTTTTACCGTGAGCTTCCGCGAGGTTGAATAGTGTAAGGCATTGTCAAATAAAACGGTCAGACACTGATTAATGCGTAAGGGATCGAATACGCACTGCTGCTTCCTTAATTCAGTATTGACGGTAAATGCCTTACGGTTGAACTCGGGCATGAAAGTATCGAGCGCGTCCTGGATTGTCCCTTTTAGATCCGTTCTGGCCCGGTATAACGTGTATCCTGCCCCGCCATCCGAACTGATAACCCGCAGATCTTCAATCAGACGGGTTAATCCTTCCGTCTGTTTGAGGAGGTTATTAAACAGCACCGGATCCGGCGTAAACACACCGTCAACCAGTCCCTGAAGCCGTCCGCGTAAAATGGTGACCGGGGTTCTGAGTTCATGCGCAATCGCGGCATTCCAGGATTTCCGCTGGATATCCAGCGTTTGCAGCTTTTCTGCCATTTCATTGAAATCCGTAACCAGGTGATTGATCTCTCCCAGCCGGGAACTGGCGCAGAATGCCCTGGCGTCCAGATCGCCCTGAGAAATCTTTTTCAGGCTGGACGCGACCGCGTTTAGCGGGGTGAGTATTCGCGATGACAATTTGACCGTGAAAAAGAGTGCAATAATCAGGCTGATCGTAGTTGCGGTCCCAATCCATGCCCAGTCCCACATCGTCATCTGCTCATCATCGCCCGCAGCAGTGCCGCCCGGGAGGTGATCCAGAATAAAGGAGTAAAAAAACCAGGAGCCCAGGATGGCGATGGCAATTATCGTAAACGTCAGCAACAGCATATACGTTAAGATCTGACGACTCAGGACAGACTCTTTATTCATTTCTTTTCCCCAAGCCGGTAGCCCATGCCCCTGATGCTCTCGGGAACGCCGTAAAGACCGGCAAGCTCCAGTTTTTTACGCAGCTTGCTCATATGGCTGTCGACGGTTCTGTCAAGCGTATCGCCTTCCGGCAAACACGCGTTGAGCAACTCTTCGCGGGAGCAGACCTTTCGCGGATATCTCACCAGCCAGGTGAGCAATTTAAACTCGGTCGTCGTTAATACCGGGGAGACAACCTCTGCGCCCACGGTGACTTCCACGTAGAAGTCATCCGGATAGACCGTAATAAATGGCGTTCTGAGCGGCAGGGAACCCGCCTGCTGAAGCGCGGGTTTTGTCCTGCGCAGCACCGCCTCAACTCTTGCGACAACTTCAGCCGGGTTAAAGGGTTTGATTACGTAATCATCCGCGCCGAGCCTCAGGCCCATAAGTTTATCGACGTCCTGATCGAGAGCGGAAACCATAATGACGGGGACTGCACTTTCATGGCGAAGCGTGGTAAGCACGCTCCAGCCGTCACATACGGGCAGGTGAATGTCCAGCAAGATGAGATCCGGTTTATGGAGGCGATTGAGCGTTATCGCCTGCTCGCCCTGCCTGGCCCTCAGCGTTTTCATTCCCGAACGCTCTAAGTAGCTCATCAGTATATCGGCGATTTCGTCTTCATCTTCAACAACAAGGATCAGCGTATTTTTGTTCATATTATCTCCGCGGGTGAAATCCCTTTAAGCACGCTATCAGATATCTTTAGCACAATAAGACACAGCCTCCGGGAAAAAGTGCCGTAATCACGAAAATTTCCCGGTTAATTTAAATGCCCGGTTATTTCTCCACACAGCCTACACATTCAGTCAATAAAGACTCGACAATGTCCGTTCAAAATCGTTATTGAGGCATAACCCGTTGTGCATTGCGCGCTGCAAATTACCACTGTTTCTTAAAGATTTTATGAAGTTGGCTGAAATAATGAACATGGAACTTTCAAAATATTTCTCTCCTAAAAAACTGGGCATATATTCCCTGTTTCTCCTGCTGTCGTGGGGATTACTTTATACCTGGCTGGTGCTGGTACACAGAGTGGATGAAAAAGTCGCCTCGACGCTGCTCTCTTCCCCTATTATCTATGGCTGCATCGCGTTGTCGGTGGTCTCACTGATCATCCAAAATAAAGCTGGTGCGCTAACTGAGCTATTTGTCGTCGCCTTCTGGCTGATGGTGATTTTTGTTTATCTCATTATTACGTTCACCGTGCTGTTAAACGCGATGCCCGATATCGAGGATCTGGTCTTTTATTACGAATGTTATTTGATCATTTTTTTTGGCGGATCACCGCTGTACCTCATTATGAGAATGATTTGAGCCCTTGATCCACATGGCCTCCATAAACCGCCCACTTCCGCTAAACAGATGCGCGGTAGAGTCTCTACCTCACTCTTTTGCACAAAAATAACTCAATGCCTCATTTTTTTATCGAACGTCCCATTTTCGCCTGGGTAGTAGCGCTGTTTATCGTCCTGACGGGTCTCCTGTCTATTCCCCGTTTGCCGGTTGCGCAGTATCCGGCGGTGGCACCGCCAGGAATCATTATTTCCGTCAGTTACCCGGGGGCCAGCCCCGATATCATGAATACGTCGGTGGTGTCGTTAATCGAGCGAGAAATCTCTGGAGTCGATAACCTGCTCTATTTCGAATCATCCAGTGACACAACCGGTTCGGCATCAATTACCGTCACGTTTAAACCCGGCACGGACATCAAGCTGGCGCAGGTGGACCTGCAGAATCAGATTAAGATCGTCGAGCCTCGTCTTCCTCAGGCGGTAAGACAAAATGGCATTAACGTCGAGGCCGCTAATTCTGGATTTTTAATGATGGTGGGGCTGAAGTCTACCAACGGTCAATTCGAGGAAGCCGACTTAAGCGACTATTTTGCCCGAAACGTCAGTGACGAGCTTCGTCGCGTGCCCGGCGTAGGGAAAGTTCAGCTGTTTGGCGGCGAAAAAGCGCTGCGCATCTGGCTGGATCCAATGAAGCTCCACAGCTACGGCCTTTCGGTGAGCGATGTGCTTACTGCTGTTGGCCAGCAAAATGCCCTGGTTTCGCCCGGTAAAACGGGAGATGAGCCCGCATCTGAAGGACAAGGGGTAACGTATCCCATCACCGTAAAGGGACAGCTCTCCTCGGTCGAGGCGTTCAGGAATATCACCCTGAAATCTGACGCATCCGGCGCCCGCCTGAAATTATCCGACATTGCGCGGATTGAATCCGGCCTGCAAAGCTACGCTTTTGGTATCCGTGAAAATGGCGTGCCCTCGACGGCGGCGGCAATCCAGCTGTCGCCAGGCGCCAACGCAATGAGTACGGCTTCAGGCGTGCGTGCGCGCATCGACGAGCTTTCCCGGGTGTTACCCGACGGAATGGTGTTTACGGTTCCTTTCGATACCGCGCCGTTTGTGAAACTTTCTATCGTGAAGGTTGTTCAGACATTCGTGGAAGCGATGGTCCTGGTCTTCCTGGTTATGCTGCTGTTTCTGCACAAGATACGCTGTACGCTTATCCCGGCGATTGTTGCTCCCGTCGCACTTCTTGGCACCTTCACGGTGATGTTGTTGAGCGGATACTCCATCAATATTCTGACGATGTTCGGCATGGTGCTGGCGATAGGGATTATCGTTGATGATGCCATTGTGGTTGTGGAGAACGTTGAACGACTGATGGAGGAAAAAAGTCTGTCCCCACGGGACGCTACCCGGCAAGCCATGCAGGAGATTACCCCGGCGATTATCGGGATCACGCTAGTGCTCACCGCCGTCTTTATCCCCATGGGGTTTGCTGAAGGATCCGTCGGGATTATCTACCGACAATTTTGTATTTCAATGGCGGTCTCCATACTGCTGTCGGCGTTTCTTGCCCTGACGCTGACGCCTGCCCTGTGTGCAACGTTACTCAAGCCGCACAAGGCAGGAAAGAGCGGAGGTGGACGGTTCGCGGCCAGGTTTAACGCGCGCTTCCGTTCGCTCACCGCCTGTTACGAAGCCGGTCTGGGTGCCGTTCTGAGGCGAACCGGACGTATGCTGCTCCTGTACGCTGCGCTTTGTGCTGCCCTGTTTTTGGGAATGTCTTCGTTACCGTCGTCCTTTCTGCCGGACGAAGATCAGGGCTACTTTATGTCCTCAATCCAGCTGCCTTCTGATGCCACGATGCAGCGCACCCTCAAGGTGGTTAAAAAGTTTGAAGAGGAAATTTCGGCCCGGCCGGATATTGAAAGCAACATTATGATCCTGGGGTTTGGGTTTTCAGGTTCAGGACCAAATTCGGCTATGGCCTTCACCACGCTGAAGGACTGGAAAAACAGGCAGGGCTCGACGGCACAGGATGAAGCCGACCATATACAGGCAAGCATGATTAACGTCTCTGATGCCGTTACGATGAGCCTGCTCCCGCCGGCCATTTCAGATATGGGCACCTCCTCGGGCTTCACCTGGTACGTGCAGGACAGAGCGGGACTGGGCTACGAGGCGCTAAAGCGCGCTGCCGACGCGCTGGTCCTGCAGGCCAATCAGAGCCCTGAGCTGAGTGACGTGTACATAGACGGTCTTCCGGAAGGAACAAGCCTTGCGCTCCAGGTTGACCGGGAAAAGGCGGAAGCGATGGGCGTCTCATTTGATGAAATCAACCAGACGCTCTCCGTCTCCCTGGGCTCAAATTACGTCAATGACTATACGAATAGCGGCCGCGTTCAGCAGGTGATTATTCAGGCCGATGCGCCCTACCGAATGCAGCCCGAGCAGATACTGAAACTATCAGTGAAAAACCGGATGGGTGAGATGGTGCCGATATCAACGTTCGTGACGATCTCCTGGAACGTTGCGCCGCAGCAGTTGACGCGCTATCAGGGTTATTCTGCTCTTCGCATTACCGGAAATGCGGCCTCGGGAAAGTCCAGCGGCACCGCAATGAAGGTTATGGAGAGTTTGTCCAGAGATTTACCTCAGGGTATGGCGGGCGAGTGGGCCGGGAGTTCATTGCAGGAGCGAAAATCGGAGTCTCAGCTTCCGGGCCTTATCGTCCTGTCGATACTTGTCGTGTTTATGGTGCTCGCCGCCCTGTATGAGAGCTGGTCTATTCCATTCGCGGTCATGCTGGTCGTTCCGTTAGGTCTTATCGGCGCGGTGATAGCGGTGTTTGTTGCCGGCATGACGAATGACGTTTTCTTTAAGGTCGGCCTGATTACGCTTATCGGCCTGTCGGCCAAGAACGCCATTCTGATTGTTGAATTTGCCAGGCAGCTCCATCGCGAAGGACAGCCCCTGCTGGCGGCAACCGTTCATGCTGCCAGCCAGCGCCTGCGCCCCATTCTGATGACCTCGTTAGCCTTCACCTTAGGGGTTGTTCCCTTGATGCTGGCCAGTGGTGCAAGCGACAGTACGCAGCATGCCATCGGTACCGGCGTATTTGGTGGCATGATTAGCGGTACGCTTCTCGCGATATTCTTCGTACCGGTTTTCTTTATCGTCATTGCGCGTTTCGTCGACAACATCAGGAAAGCGTGAACACCCTTGCGGGATCGCGCCTCCTCGCTGGTTGGATGAGGCGAAGCTGTTGCCGGGTGATATACTGGACGAATGCTGAAATTTTGCGCCCCCGCGAGTCCACGGCGCATTCTTCGGGGCATGCGACTTCGGAGAAGTGCGAGAAATATCGTGACACAAGGGGCTGTGAGTGGGCTATAATTTCGAGCTAATTTCGAATGATTTTGAAATACTGCCTGTAACGCTATGAATTACAAGGCAAAATAAGCAATGAATATAAGGATTAAAGCTATGGGTTTTCTTTCCGGTAAGCGCATTCTGGTGACTGGCGTTGCCAGCAAACTGTCCATCGCATACGGCATCGCACAGGCAATGCATCGCGAAGGCGCTGAGCTGGCGTTCACCTACCAGAACGACAAGCTGAAAGGCCGTGTTGAAGAGTTTGCCGCGCAGCTGGGTTCCAGCATTGTTCTGGAATGTGACGTTGCACAAGACGAAAGCATCGACGGCATGTTTGCTGAACTGGCAAAAGCATGGCCAAAATTCGACGGTTTCGTTCACTCCATCGGCTTCGCTCCTGGCGATCAGCTGGACGGCGACTACGTGAACGCGGTTACCCGTGATGGCTTCAAAATCGCGCACGACATCAGCTCCTACAGCTTCGTTGCGATGGCGAAATCCTGCCGCGCGATGCTGAACCCGGGCGCAGCCCTGCTGACCCTGTCCTACCTGGGCGCAGAGCGTGCTATCCCTAACTATAACGTTATGGGTCTGGCTAAGGCATCTCTGGAAGCCAACGTACGCTACATGGCGAACGCAATGGGTCCTGAAGGCGTGCGCGTTAACGCCATCTCTGCAGGTCCTATCCGCACCCTGGCCGCTTCCGGTATTAAAGATTTCCGTAAAATGCTGGCACACTGCGAAGCGGTTACCCCGATTCGTCGTACTGTTACCATTGAAGATGTGGGTAACTCTGCAGCATTCCTGTGCTCTGACCTTTCCGCTGGTATCTCCGGCGAAGTGGTTCACGTTGACGGCGGCTTCAACATTGCTGCAATGAACGAGCTGGAAATTAAATAAGCTGTGACTCTCTTCCCGCCCGGGAAGAGAGTTTTCCCCCCGCATCACCCCTTCGTTATTCCGTTCTGCTATTTGTTATCACCTAACAATATTTTTCCCTTTATCTGCCTTACGCCAGGATATTGATCGCCATTTTGAGATCAAGGAACGCACATGGAACAACGCCGTTTTTCCGGCAAAGGCCACTGGTATCACGAGACCCAGTCGAACCACGCGCAGACGGATGTTCTGCCTCTGGTGCCCGAAGCCGCTAACGTCGACGATCGTTTTTTGCTCGATTTAGCCCTGCCTGATGAGATTGTCGCCGCCTGTTCTGGCTGGCTTGCTCCTGCCAGAGCCTTATGCCACCAGCTGTTTCCGCTCTCGATTCCCGTGAACCGACTGCATACGCTCAGCGCTTACGATCGGCTCAGTACCGCGCTAACGGTCGCACAGGCCTGTGGCGTTCAGCGGCTCTGTAACCATTACGCCGCCCTCCTCGCCCCGCTTCCCGGCCCGGACTCCTCACGCGAAAGTAACCGGCGTCTGGCGCAAATCACGCAGTATGCCCGCCAGCTCGCCAGCTCCCCTGATGTCATTGATGATAAAGCGCAGAACCAGCTTGATGAGGTTGGCCTGTCAACATATGACATTGTGGTAATTAACCAGATTATCGGGTTTATCGGTTTTCAGGCGCGCGTGGTCGCGATTTTTCAGGCGCTGTTGGGACACCCCGTTCGCTGGTTGCCAGGCCATCATATTCAGCCGCACACTCTGCCTACACGCCACGCCGCGTGGACGCCGCTTTTGCCCGTCGTCGAGCTGCGCTATGCGAGTGCGCATCAGCTTGAGTCGCTGTCTCGCTGGCAGGCTGAACCCGCGCTAGAGGCGCTGACGCCGGTCCTTTGTCATGAGCCGTCGCTGCTCGACCTGACCGGAGAAATCCTGTTAAACACCCGCGAAGAGATCCCGCTGACGTCCCCCGCACTTTCGGCGGCGGTCGAACTGTTGACCCGCTCTCCGGACCGCTTTAGCGCCGCGCAGTTTACCCCTCTCACGGATCAAGGGCTCTCCGGCGAACATGCCATCACGCTGCTTACCCAAAGCGCGTTTGATGGCTGGCTCAATCGTCTGAAAGTCGCGTTTGGTAAAGAGGAATAACCATACTAATTACCCAAAGACCGCTTGCTGAGACAGTGAGAATCGCGTAAAACTGTCAGCCGCTCAATGGCTACGAAAATAGAACATTATGTTTCAGGACAACCCGCTGCTAGCGCAGCTTAAACAGCAACTGCATTCCCAGACGCCGCGTGCAGAAGGGGTCGTAAAAGCCACGGAAAAGGGCTTTGGCTTCCTTGAAGTTGACGCGCAGAAAAGCTACTTCATTCCGCCTCCGCAGATGAAGAAAGTGATGCATGGCGATCGCGTCATGGCCGTCATTCATACCGAGAAGGATCGCGAGTCTGCCGAGCCGGAAGAACTGATCGAACCGTTCCTGACCCGTTTTGTGGGTAAAGTGCAGAGAAAAGACGATCGTCTTTCTATCGTGCCGGATCATCCCCTGCTGAAAGATGCCATTCCCTGCCGCGCCGCCCGTGGCGTTGAGCATGATTTTAAAGAAGGTGACTGGGCCGTAGCAGAAATGCGCCGTCATCCTCTGAAAGGCGATCGCGGTTTTTATGCTGAGCTGACCCAGTTCATCACCTTTGGCGCCGACCATTTCGTTCCATGGTGGGTCACGCTGGCACGCCACAATCTTGAAAAAGAAGCGCCGAACGGCGTAGCGACCGAGATGCAGGACGAAGGTCTGACGCGCCGCGATCTCACCGCGCTGGAGTTTGTCACCATCGACAGCGCCAGCACAGAAGATATGGATGACGCGCTGTACGCTGAAGAGAGCGCAGACGGCAAACTGCATCTGACCGTGGCCATTGCCGATCCAACCGCCTGGATTGCCGAAGGCAGCAAGCTGGATGACGCGGCGAAAATCCGTGCGTTCACCAACTACCTGCCGGGCTTCAACATTCCGATGCTGCCGCGCGAATTGTCAGACGATCTCTGCTCGCTGCGTCCAAATGAAGTGCGCCCGGTTCTTGCCTGCCGCATGACCATTGCCGCAGATGGCGCGATTGAAGACGATATCGAGTTCTTTGCCGCCACCATCGAGTCTAAAGCCAAGCTGGCCTACGACAATGTCTCCGACTGGCTGGATAATACCGGTAGCTGGAAACCTGAGTCAGACGCCGTTGCCGCGCAAATTCGTCTGCTGCATCGCATCTGTCTCAACCGCGGCGAGTGGCGTAAAACTCACGCGCTGGTGTTCAAAGACCGCCCGGATTATCGCTTTGTTCTGGGCGAGAAAGGCGAAGTGCTGGACATCGTGGCCGAACCGCGACGCATTGCAAACCGCATCGTTGAAGAGGCGATGATTTCCGCCAACATCTGCGCCGCACGCGTGCTGCGCGACAAGCTGGGCTTTGGCATTTACAACGTCCATACCGGCTTTGATCCGGCGAATACCGAAGCCCTGGCGGCCCTGCTGAAGAATCACGACGTGCACGTTGATCCGGAAGAAGTGCTCACGCTGCCGGGCTTCTGCAAGCTTCGCCGCGAACTGGACGCGCAGCCGTCGGGCTTCCTGGACAGCCGCATTCGTCGCTTCCAGTCCTTCGCGGAAATCAGCACCGAGCCTGGCCCGCACTTTGGTCTTGGCCTCGAAGCTTACGCCACCTGGACATCGCCGATCCGTAAGTATGGCGATATGGTTAACCACCGTCTGCTGAAAGCGATTATCAAAGGTGAAACCATTGCTCGTCCTCAGGAGGACACCACGCTGCAGATGGCCGAGCGCCGCCGTCTGAACCGTATGGCGGAACGTGACGTTGGCGACTGGCTGTACGCGCGCTTCCTGCAGGATAAAGCCGGGACGGATACCCGTTTCGCCGCAGAGATCATCGATATCAGCCGCGGGGGTATGCGCGTCCGCCTGGTCGATAACGGTGCTGTCGCGTTTATTCCTGCGCCGTTCCTGCATGCGGTTCGTGACGAAATGGTCTGCAGTCAGGAAAACGGTACCGTGCAAATTAAAGGTGAAACAGTTTACAAAGTCACCGACGTGATTGACGTCACTATCGCCGAAGTTCGCATGGAAACCCGCAGTATTATCGCGCGTCCTGTCGCCTGATAACCGGTTCAATTGTCGGTCATTTCCTTTCCGGAAGGGCCGACAATTTTTCTTTTTATCCCCGCCACAAAATCATTATTTTTCCTTACTATTTTCAGTATCCCTTCACCCAAAACCGCCATAATTATCTACAGTAAAAGAGTGTTGTTATATTCGGTTACGTGAATTTCTATACGCTCAGTATCCTTTTTCACCTGACTCGTTTTAATATAAGAAAGCAGGGAAAAACAACAGGTTCACTTCGGTTTTGCCGCTATTTCTCAACGGAAAAGTCGACAACAAATGAATAATTTGTGCGCTAATGAACAGCTGCGGGAGAAAACATAATGGACGATCTGGAGCAGAATTTGCTGTTTCGCTACATGGGGACTCACAGCCCGTGGTGGCGCTTGTCAGCTGACAGCAATGCTCTGCACCTTGCCGCCAGTGAAAATGCCGATGTCACTCAGGTAATTTCGCTGGACGACGATCAGGCCGATCTCATCCGTCACTTAACCGTTATTACCTCCAGTATTTCCATGACGCTCTCGCTATTCGGGGAAGATCTCCCGGTTCACCTTGTTGGGCGGAAAATTACGCGTAACGAGTGGGCCGGTACCGCTTCCGCCTGGAACGATACGCCCTCCGTGGCGCGCGACCTGGCTCATGGGCTCTCTTTCGCGGAACAGGTTGTCTCAGAGGCAAACTCCGTCATTGTTATTCTCGATCAGAACGGCAATATTCAGCGTTTTAACCGGCTTAGCGAAGAGTACACCGGTCTGAAAGAGCAAGAAGTCATTGGTCAGAACGTATTTAAGCTGTTTATGAGCCGCAGCGAAGCGGCAGCCTCAAAGCGCAATATTACCGGTTTTTTTCGCAACGGCAGCTCCTATGAAGTTGAACGCTGGATCAAAACGCGTAAAGGGCAGCGGCTGTTTCTGTTCAGAAACAAATTCGTTCACAGCGGCAGCGGTAAAAATGAAATTTTCCTTATCTGTTCCGGGACAGATATTACCGAGGAGCGCCGCGCTCAGGAGCGGCTGCGCGTACTGGCCAATACCGATACCATCACCGGCTTGCCAAACCGCAATGCGATCCACGATCTGATTTCTGACGCCATCGACAACCGCGGCGACACGCAGGTAGGCGTGGTGTATCTCGATCTGGATAACTTTAAAAAGGTCAACGACGCTTACGGGCATATGTTTGGCGATCAGCTGTTACAGGCTGTCGCCCTCGCCATTTTGAGCTGTCTGGATGAAGAGCAGGTGCTGGCGCGACTTGGCGGTGATGAGTTTATCGTCATGGCCACGAATACCTCTCAGGGCTCTCTGGAGGCGATGGCGTCGCGCATTTTAACCCGCCTGCGCCAGCCGTTCCGCATCGGTCTGATTGAGGTTTATACCGGCTGCTCTCTGGGGATCGCCCTCGCCCCGCAGCATGGGAACGACCGGGAAAGCGTCATTCGTAACGCCGATACCGCCATGTACACCGCCAAAGAGAACGGCCGGGGCAAGTTCTGCGTCTTCTCACCCGAGATGAACCAGCGCGTGTTTGAGTATCTCTGGCTGGATACCAACCTGCGTAAGGCCCTGGATAACGATCAGCTTTTGATCCACTATCAGCCGAAATTAACCTGGCGCGGAGAAGTCAGAAGCCTTGAAGCGCTGGTCCGCTGGCAATCACCAGAACGCGGCTTGATCCCGCCGCTGGAGTTTATCTCTTATGCCGAGGAGTCGGGGTTGATAGTGCCGCTGGGCCGCTGGGTGATGCTTGATGTGGTTCGCCAGGTGGCGAAATGGCGTGATAAGGGAATAAACCTGCGCGTGGCGGTGAACGTCTCTGCGCGACAGCTGGCCGACCAGACTATCTTCAGCGACTTAAAGCAGGCGCTGAAGGATCTGAATTTTGAATACTGCCCTGTCGACGTCGAATTAACCGAAAGCTGCCTTATCGAGAACGAAGAGCTGGCGCTGTCCGTGATCCAGCAGTTCAGCCGGCTCGGGGCGCAAATTCATCTGGATGATTTTGGCACCGGCTACTCTTCTCTTTCGCAGCTCGCCCGCTTCCCGATCGACGCCATTAAACTCGATCAATCTTTTGTCAGGGATATCCATAAGCAGTCTATTTCCCAGTCACTGGTGCGCGCTATCGTCGCGGTGGCGCAGGCGTTAAATCTGCAGGTGATTGCCGAAGGTGTGGAAAGTGCAAAAGAAGACGCCTTTCTGACCAAGAACGGCGTCAACGAACGGCAGGGTTTTCTGTTTGCTAAGCCGATGCCCGCTGCCGCATTCGAGCGATGGCTAAAACGATATCAAGCGCGAAATCAACGTTAACTGGCTTTACGCAGGCCCGCCGCGTGATGGCGGTTTTGCAGCGTGACCAGACGCTCCATGTAGGCGATATCTTTCTGCTCCAGGCAAAAAGCGGCATCAACCCAGTCTTCCGTGATATCCATCAGTTCACTGCGAGGCAATTGCAGAACGCGCGTACGGGCGCGCAGCATTGCCCTTATGCCATTCAGTTTTGGCCGCAGCGTATCGATGAAGGTTCGGGTGGAGACATAGCTTTGTCCGGGTTCAAACAGGACATCCACCAGCCCGTGCTGTTCGTACCATTCAGCCGTATGGGATTCACCTTTGTAGATGAGCTCCTCCGCCAGCCTCATGCCTGAACGGCGTGCAACCAGGGAATATCCTCCCATGCCCGGAAACAGGTTGAACGCAATCTCGGGGAAACCTAAGCGGGCATCGCGCTGCGCCAGAACGAAATGGTGCGCCAGAGCGGCCTCAAACCCGCCCCCTAACGCGCTGCCTTCGACCATGGCCAGAGAGATTGCCCCCGTATCAAACCCCCGTGAGGCCGCATGGACGCTATCAACGCAGGCGCGCGCATAGGCCCGTAGCGCTTCACGTCGACCATGCTGAATGCACTCAACGAAGAACTGCAGATCGCCGCCCACGTTATACATCTCGGGAACCAGCGATCCGGTTACCCAAAAATCAACCGCAAAACCAGACTGGCGAACCAGCCATGAAAAGTTCATGATCTCTTCAATTAACGCATGGTTAAAGCAAGGACGTGGCTGAGCCCGCAGCATCATCCATACCGTGTGACGCTCCGCCTCGTAATACCCTGACAGCTGCGTGAACCGTTCAGTATCGGTAAACAGTGTGCAGGTAGGCTGATTGATAACTGTCATAGTCTAATTCCTCCTATAAAAAAGCGCGTGGCGCGCAGTTTTAGACTAATCCACTCAATAAGCCCGCTGTATGAGGGGGAATAATTTTATCACTTCCGTTTAAGTAATTTAGTTATTGCATTTTTTCCCTTCTCTTTTGAACCTAATTTCTGCATCATTGAAAATATTAACTTTTCGCGCCTGGGGTGAGATTATGTCGACTATTGACGCACAAGCTGTAGCACAACGAATTGATACCGTGCTGGATATCCTGGTGGCGGGCGATTATCACTCTGCTATCCGTAATCTTGAGATCCTGAAGTCTGAACTTCTTGCTCAGCATGGTGCTGACAATGCGCCAGAAAACGGACAGCCAAAAGCGCCGTGGGAAGTTTAACTCCCACCGTCTCCGACCTCGTTTCGCTTTATTAAATGGATGCTATGAATTCCCGACAACAACTCATTTTGCAGATGGTCATCGATCAGGGACGCGTAAGCGTAGTCGATCTCGCTAAAACCACCGGCGTTTCAGAAGTCACCATTCGTCAGGATCTTAATCTGCTGGAAAAACAGAGCTACCTGCGTCGCGCGCACGGCTATGCGGTCCCGCTGGACAGTGATGATGTTGAGACGCGCATGATGAACAACTACGCGCTCAAGCGTGAACTGGCGGAATTTGCTGCCTCCCTGGTGAACAACGGTGAGACCGTCTTTATTGAAAACGGCAGCAGTAATGCCCTTCTGGCGCGCACGCTTGCCGATCAAAAAGACGTTACCATCATCACCGTCAGCAGCTATATCGCGCATCTGCTTAAAGAGACGCGCTGCGAGGTGATTCTGCTCGGCGGTATTTATCAGAAAAAAAGCGAAAGCATGGTTGGCCCGCTGACCCGTCAGTACGTCCAGCAGGTTCATTTCAGTAAGGCCTTTATCGGGATTGACGGCTGGCAGCCGGAGACAGGTTTTACCGGCCGGGATATGATGCGCTCCGACGTCGTGAATGCCGTGCTGGAAAAAGAGTGTGAAGCCATTGTGCTCACCGATAGCTCTAAATTTGGCGCCGTTCACCCTTATACGATGGGCCCCATTTCACGCTTTAGCCGCGTGATTACCGACGAAAGATTGAGCGACGCGCACCGTAATAAACTGGAAGATGACGGGCTGATCGTCAATATTATTAAAACGACCGCCTGAGTCCCCTCCGCGCCCGAATTTCGGGCGCATATGCCCTTCTTTCTCTGAGATGATTCCTGGTACTTCTTTAAGAGTTTTTACCTGTTTAAGCTGCATTAAAGTCGTAAAATTAATGTTAGCGATATAACAGGAAGTGACTATCACCTGCGTGATTACGTAACGCCTGCGCGACCAGCTTTCACGGAGAACAGAATTAAGTATTCGATTCGTCTATACTTAACGTGTACATCTTTCCGTGAATCGATAATTCAGGAGAAAGTATTATGACCTTAACCAGCAAAAAATTAGCCGCCGCTGTTCTGGCAATCACTGTAGCAATGTCCCTGAGCGCATGCTCTAACTGGTCTAAACGTGACCGTAACACCGCTATTGGTGCCGGTGCCGGTGCTCTCGGTGGTGCAGTATTAACGGATGGTAGTACGCTGGGTACATTAGGTGGCGCTGCTGTCGGTGGTATTATCGGTCATCAGGTTGGCAAATAATAATTATCTAAGCCTTCCCCGGTAATGCGATATTTGAACGCATTTCAGGTCTGACATACGCACGTATATAACACGAGCCACGGCATTTGCCGTGGCTCATTTATTTTAGCCGCCTGCCAGTTTGACTTTCATGCCTTTGGCTTCCAGCAGTGATTTTATTAAATCGCGCTTATCGCCCTGGATTTCGATAATGCCGTCTTTCACTGCACCGCCGCAGCCACATTTCTTTTTCAGCTCGGCCGCCAGCGCAGTCAGTTCTGCATCATCCAGATCAATACCAGAGATAAGGCAAACGCCTTTCCCTTTTCGTCCACTGGTCTGGCGCTGGATACGAACGATGCCGTCCCCCTTCGGACGTTCCACTTTCGCTTTCGGTTCGTCTATACGCCCGGTATCGGTTGAATAGACCAGACGGCTGTTGGAATCGGTCATTACGCCCCCTTCTTCAGCGATGCGTTGATAGCCTTAAGCGTCTCAGCCGGGTTTGCAGACTGCGTTACTGGACGCCCGATGACCATGTAGTCAACGCCAGCATCAAGGGCCTGCTCAGGCGTCATGATGCGACGCTGATCGCCCACGTCGCTGCCTGCAGGACGGATACCTGGCGTAACCAGTTTAAAATCCTTACCCAGCGCTGATTTGAAACGTACCGCTTCCTGCGCGGAGCAGACGACGCCATCCAGGCCGCACTGCTGCGTGAGGCGCGCGAGACGTTCGGCATGTTCCGCAGGTGACAATGTCACTCCAAGGTCGCGTAAATCACTTTCGTCCATACTGGTCAGCACGGTGACGGCGATCAGCAGCGGC
The DNA here is from genome assembly GCF_057224565.1 of Enterobacter sp. 3U4. Taxonomy (NCBI): domain Bacteria; kingdom Pseudomonadati; phylum Pseudomonadota; class Gammaproteobacteria; order Enterobacterales; family Enterobacteriaceae; genus Enterobacter; species Enterobacter sp. 3U4. Next base: position 1,355,575 of record NZ_CP136665.1, on the reverse strand, counting down.
GCGTCTTTACCGAACGGCAGGAGCGCCTCACGGGCAGCGGTCATCATTCTTGCCCCACCCGATGCATGGACGTTGACCATCCATACGCCCAGCTCTGCGGCTGCGGCAACCGCGTGCGCCGTGGTATTCGGGATATCGTGGAATTTAAGGTCGAGGAAAACGTCAAAGCCGCGCTGCTGCAGATCGCGTACGATTTGCGGTCCAAACAGCGTGAACATCTCTTTGCCAACTTTCAGACGGCAGTCGCGAGGGTCGATGCCGTCGACAAACGCCAGTGCGGCGTCACGCTTATTGTAATCAAGCGCAACAACAACAGGAGAATCCGTAATTACGCGGGAAGTGGAGGATGTAACAGACGTCATGACCAGCCCTTTTCGTCTATGGGCGCGCAGCGGCGCGGAACAGATAAACGGCCTGCATTCTACCTGCCGACGCCGCAAATTGACAGGATCCATTTACGCGCCTGCCAGGCCGGCAAACCGCACGATGTTGAGACAGTGCTAAAAGCCTTAAGTATGTTGTAACTAAAATGAAGGCTTTTAAAAAATCACTGCCCGTCCAGGCCACGAATTGGCTTGATGGTGGACCAGGCGCGGCAGGAAGGACAGTGCCAGTAGAGCGTATATGCGGTAAAACCACACTTCTGGCAACGATAGCGCGGCTTGCTGCGCACCTGCTCGCCAACCATATCGCGCAGCACCATCAGGCTCTCTTTGGCGCGCCCTTCTTCAGCATCGTTAAGGTGGTAATCCATCAGCTTATGGAAGACGCGCATGGTCGGATGACGCTGCAGCTGGCGCGTAATATAAACCTGCGCGGTGTCGCTTCCCTCATACTGCTCAACAACGTCTGAGAGCATCAGTTCAGCGGTAGCGCCGGTATTTTCTTCCACACAGCGACGCAGGAATGCCACCCACTCTTCCTGCTTGTCCAGCTGTTGATAGCAGGTTTGCAGCATTTCCAGCGTTTCACTTACCAGCTCTTTGTCCTGGTCGATAACCCTCAGCAGGCTTTCAACGGCTTTGGCGTAGTCGCCATTCGCCATAAAGACGCGCCCCATCATGATGGAGATGCGCGCGCTGTTGCGGTCCGCGGCGGCGCCTTTCTTCAGCAGCGCCATGGCTTTGTCCATGTCGTCGTTGCCCATCTGCTGAAGCGCAAGCTCACAGTAGAAATGGGCTATCTCAACGCGCTGCTTATCTTTACCGAGCTTCACCAGACGTTCAGCCGTATCAATGGCTTTCTGCCAGTCGCTGGTGGCCTGATAAATCTGCAGGAGCTGCTGCAGCGCGCCGATGCGGAAATCTGTTTCATCCACCAGCTGCGCGAACATATCTTCAGCGCGATCGTATAACCCCGCAGCCATGTAATCCCGCCCAAGCTGTTGCACGGCAAGAAGACGTTGATCGTAGGTCAGCGAGGCGCTTTCCATCAGGGTCTGGTGAATACGAATGGCGCGGTCAACCTCGCCGCGCGAGCGGAACAGGTTTCCCAGGGTGAGATGCGCTTCAACCGTTCCCGTATCCTCTTTCAGCATATCGAGGAACAGGTCTACCGCTTTATCCTGCTGATTGCTCAGGAGGAAGTTCACCCCCGCAACGTAGTCGCGGGAGAGTCGGTTGGCCTCATCCTGTTTTGTTTGTTGCGCACTTCTGCGGCCCATATACCAGCCATAGGCTGCGGCTACAGGCAAAAGCAGAAACAACAACTCCAGCATAGTCGATTATTCCTTCACGACCGGCACACCAGAGCTTTCCGGGATGTCAGACGCAGGGGCAATGTTATTTTCGAGTCGCTTAATTTTACGTTCAGCGCGCGCAAGAGAAACACGGACTTTCAACCAGAACAGACCGCAAACCAGCCAGCCAATAGCAAAGCCGGCAGCAAATAAGACCGCCAGCAGGCTAGAGACGCGATACTCACCCTGAGCCAGCAGATAGTTAAACGTCACCTGCTGATCGTTTTGTGCACCCAACGTGACTGAAATGACAAAAATCGCCAATACCAGTAAGAAAATGAGTAAATATTTCACATTACTTCCCGTTATGTGGTTCAAGCGAATAAAGTGTGTTCAACTCACCGCAATCAGCCTTATAAACTATCATTTTAGCGACGGGCGCGAAACGGAAAAAGTGACGCGCCAGTCATCTATCTATGGGCAAAATACGGTTTATCAACCTTCAGGCGTCCGTTTGGTCCCTTTCGGCAATTTCTTCTTTCTCTTGCGGCGGTGGTGTGAGCGGGCCGCAGAATCGTTCAGTAAGCCAGGTCGCCAGCACGATCAGCAGCCATGAGATGAGCGTGGCGACGACCAGATCCCGCGGCCAGTGCATCCCCAGCAGCAAGCGGCTGCCCATGACTCCCGTCGCCCAAACCAGCAAAATCACGATAGTGATCGTTCGACGCCTTGGCCAAAGCAGCCCAACCCCCAGCAACGCCCAGCTGGCCGCAAACATGGTGTGACCGGAAGGAAACGCGAATCCGGTTTCTTTCTGCCAGTGTTTACGCAAGAATTTCGGGATATCCTGCTGTTCCGCAAGCTGTTCTTTCACCAGCGCGCCGCGATCTTTACGCTTTAAATTGTAGAACTCATCCACCGGAACATGATGCGTTTTTTCCAGCCAGACGACAAAAGGACGCGGTTCCTGAACGCGATCTTTAACCCAGGACTTCACGCCCTGACCGACAAGGATAGCGCCCCCGAGGATCGCAAAGAGCATCAGCGCCGCGCGAAGACGAAAGCGCAGGCACCACAGAAACCAGGCGCAGAGGAGCACATGGGTAATAATTCCCCACGGCTGGGTGACCGTTTCCGTTATCCAGTATAACGTTTTCAGCCACATGGCGTTCTGCCCGGGCTGCCACATCCAGCCTGAAAGCCATACGGCCAGGGGCATAATCAGTAAAATGGCCGCACCTGCTGCCGTACGTCTGGCGATTGAAAGCATGTCTTCTCCTTTTTCGCTAAGCATCACAATCATAACTGAAATTAATCCACCGGGTGGATATGTCGGATCGTGCGTTTAACGTTCATATAGCATGGCGGCCATTAGGCGAACCTGCTGAGCTTGTGGCAAAATGAACTGATACAGAAAGCAAAACAGGGCAAAGGCACGAAACGTGTCAGCCTACTCTGGAGAATCACATGCAGCTTAAACGTGTGGCAGAAGCCAAACTGCCAACCCCATGGGGCGATTTCCTGATGGTGGGTTTTGAAGAACTGGCAACCGGGCAGGATCATGTCGCGCTGGTGTATGGCGACATTTCAGGGCAGACGCCGGTGCTGTCCCGCGTCCATTCAGAGTGTCTTACCGGCGACGCGCTGTTCAGCCTGCGCTGTGATTGTGGTTTCCAGCTGGAAGCCGCCCTGTCTCATATTGCAGAAGAAGGCCGCGGTGTGCTGCTTTATCACCGTCAGGAAGGTCGTAATATTGGTCTGCTGAATAAAATCCGCGCTTACGCGCTTCAGGACCAGGGCTACGATACGGTTGAAGCAAATCATCAGCTTGGTTTTGCGGCTGACGAACGCGACTTCACCTTGTGCGCCGATATGTTCAAGCTGCTGGGCGTGGACGAAGTTCGCCTGCTGACCAATAATCCAAAAAAAGTGGAGATCCTGACCGAAGCGGGGATCAACATCGTCGAGCGTGTACCGCTGATTGTCGGCCGTAACCCGAAAAACGCCCATTACCTGGATACCAAAGCCGCCAAAATGGGCCATCTGCTGAAAGAGTGATGCTAAAAAGCCCGGCACGAGTGCCGGGCTCGTTTCATCAGTCCAGCATCTTACGAATCACATAATGTAAAATGCCGTCGTTCTGGTAATAGGTCAGCTCGGTTGCCGTATCAATACGGCACCGGCAATCCAGCACCTCGGTTTTCCCGTCTGCCCGCGTTAACTTCACCGGCACCGTTTTACCCGGCTGCAGGTTTTGCAGACCGCGAATCTCAATCTGCTCTTCCCCGGTCAGTCCCAGCGTTTTACGCGTCACGCCCTGCGGAAACTCGAGCGGCAGGATCCCCATACCGATCAGATTTGAGCGGTGAATACGTTCGAACGATTCGGCGATGACCACGCGAACGCCAAGCAGACGCGGACCTTTCGCCGCCCAGTCGCGGCTGGAGCCGGAACCGTACTCTTTACCGGCAATCACCGCCAGCGGCGTACCTTCCTGCTGATATTTGACCGCCGCATCATAAATCGACACGACTTCCGTTCCCGGCAGATGGCGCGTCATGCCCCCTTCCACGCCCGGCACCATTTCGTTCCGAATGCGGATGTTGGCAAACGTTCCGCGCATCATGACTTCATGGTTGCCGCGACGCGAGCCGTAGGAGTTAAAATCGCGGCGTTCGACGCCCCGGCTTTGCAGATAACGGCCTGCAGGGCTATCGGCTTTGATGCTCCCCGCCGGAGAGATATGGTCGGTCGTGACGGAATCTCCCAGCATCGCCAGGATGCGCGCGCCGTGGATATCCTTAAGCGGCGCAGGCTCGGCCAGCATCTCATCAAAGAACGGCGACAGACGAATATAGGTCGAGTCATCCTGCCAGTCATAGGTATCTGAGCCCACGACGTTAATGGTTTTCCATTCCGGCGTGCCTTCAAAGACCTCCGCATACTCTTTGCGGAACATCTCGGTTGAGACCTTTTCAACGGCCAGCGCAATTTCACGTGAAGATGGCCAGATATCTTTCAGGTAGACAGGGTCATTCTTGCGATCGTGGCCAATCGGGTCGGTCGCCAGGTTGATATTCATGTTCCCTGCAAGGGCATAAGCCACAACCAGCGGCGGCGAGGCGAGCCAGTTGGTTTTCACCAGCGGGTGAATACGCCCTTCAAAGTTTCGGTTACCGGACAGGACCGCGCCTACCGTCAGGTCACCCTGCTTAATCGCCGTTTCAATGGGTTCAGGCAATGGACCGGAGTTACCAATACAGGTCGTACAGCCGTAGCCCACGAGGTTAAAGCCCAGTTCATCAAGGTACGGCGTCAGTTTGGCCTGCGCCAGGTAATCCGATACCACTTTGGAACCCGGCGCCAGCGAGGCCTTGACCCATGGCTGAGGCTTTAGCCCAAGCTCTACCGCCTTTTTCGCCAACAAACCGGCCGCCATTAATACGCTGGGGTTCGAGGTGTTGGTGCAGGAGGTAATGGCGGCAATAACCACCGCGCCATCCGGGAGCTGATACTGATGTCCGTTCAGAACATAGTCGACTGGGCGATGGTCTTTCTGCGCCACGTTCACTTCCAGCGCATTGCTGGCGGCAAAGGCTTTTGGCACGTCACTCAGCGCAACCCGATCCTGCGGACGTTTCGGCCCGGCGAGGCTCGCCTCGACGCTTCCCATATCGAGTTCAAGCGTGCTGGTGAAGACCGGTTCATCGCCCGGGTTTCGCCACATGCCCTGCGCTTTCGTATACGCCTCTACCAGCGCGACCTGCTCTTCGCTGCGCCCGCTAAGGCGCATGTATTCCAGCGTGACATCATCAATGGGGAAAAATCCGCAGGTTGCACCGTACTCCGGCGCCATATTGGCAATGGTCGCGCGGTCGGCCAGCGGCAGCGAATCCAGACCATCACCGTAGAACTCTACAAACTTGCCCACCACACCATGCTTACGCAGCATCTGGGTGACGGTGAGCACCAGATCGGTGGCGGTAATGCCTTCAGACAGCTTGCCGGTGAGCTTGAAGCCCACCACGTCAGGGATAAGCATGGACACCGGCTGGCCGAGCATGGCCGCTTCCGCTTCGATTCCCCCGACGCCCCAGCCCAGCACGCCCAGACCGTTGATCATGGTGGTATGGGAGTCCGTGCCCACCAGCGTGTCCGGATAGGCGACCCACTCTTTATCCTGCAATTCACTCCAGACGGCTTTCCCCAGATATTCAAGGTTAACCTGGTGGCAAATACCGGTACCCGGCGGGACCACGCTAAACCGGCTGAACGCCTGCTGCCCCCACTTCAGGAAGACATAGCGCTCGTGGTTACGTTCCATCTCCAGGCGCACGTTCTCGCCAAAGGCGTCGTCATCGCCAAAGCGGTCAACGGTTACGGAGTGGTCAATGACGAGATCAACGGGGGAAAGCGGATTAACTTTTGCCGTATCTCCGCCGAGACGCTTAACGGCCTCGCGCATCGCGGCTAAATCAACGACGGCAGGGACACCGGTAAAGTCCTGCATCAGCACCCTGGCCGGGCGGTAGGCGATTTCTCTGTCGGCATGGGCATTTTCAAGCCACCCTGCCAGCGCCTGGATATCATCAAGGGTGACATAGTCACCGTCCTGCCAGCGCAATAGATTTTCCAGTAAAACTTTCAATGACTTGGGTAAACGCGAAATGTCCCCAAGCGTTCTGGCAGCCAGCGGCAGGCTGTAGTAATGCCAGGTTTTATTTTCTGCCTGTAATGTGTCCTTACTGGCTTCGCGTAGGGTTAACGACATAAGCTCCTCCTTAATCACAGAGATGCCCTGACAATCATCAGGGCCGTAATTAAAGATAACACAAAGATGTCGTAACGTTTTGATAACAACCCAAATTGATAAATTTAGGATTGGTCCAGAATGGGAAAACAAAAAACCCCGCCGTAGCGAGGTTTTACAATTTAGTGGAGGGCCAACCAGATGAGCTGACTCCAGAACAGAATCGACACGGTAAAAACGCCGATCCATGACCAGTATTTGTGAGACGTCATGTTATTCATCATAGGGACACCAGGCATTATTTATAAAAAAGTTCCGAGGTGAATCCTCAGTGCTATATTGCTGATGTGTATTTATTAAAGAGTACAAAAGTGCAGAGTCGATATTCAGACTATTTGCATCATTACGCAATTAACTAAATTATTGTTTTTTGGGTTCGTCTTCTGCGAACACATCAATAAACGCTTGCTGCTGCGGCGTCAGTTTCCAGGACGCGGGTACAACAGTCGCAGGTGCTTTACGCCCTCTGTGGCCGTTGTCACGATGCTGACACATCTGTTTTACCGAAGCTGTACGTACCGTCACTGCCATATTTAACCCCAATATTTCCAGGCCAGGAGAGCAACCACCACCCAAAACAGGGTAGAGACGAGAAAGACCGCCAGCCAGGCTTTACGCTTGAGCGCAGGATCCCTTTGCGGTTCTTCACTTCCTGAAGGCATTGCTAACCTCATACAATCGACATCGCTTATCATTTAGGACCAAACAATTGGTACAATTAATCATCTGTTGAGATAAATCCTAAAGAAACTTTAGCCGAAAAGCCAGTGAATTTACGCACCGGGAGGTATGAAATATTCAATCTTTTGACCAGAAATAAATAATTGAAAAGAAAAATTTGCGAAGGCGTAAATTAGTTTCTACTTTTGTCGCCAATTCACGACATTATAACCTTACGGATTAAATGGATAATGACATTATATGACAGGGGATGCGTAGATGATGATAATTCTAATTTAGCTTTGAGGCGTTATTTCGGTATCTTTCCCTGAGGGAAAGATACCGGGTGTGATTATTTTTCGGGGAGTTTGATGTCTTTAAACATCTCTTCAATATCTTCATTTGAGCGTAATGCAACGGCGGTATCAACCACGTCACGCGTTAAATGAGGGGCAAAGCGCTGAATAAAATCATACATATAGCTGCGCAGGAAGGTGCTGCGACGGAAGCCAATCTTTGTGGTGCTATGGCTGAAAACATCATGAGCATCAAGACGCACCAGGTCAGGATCTGACACCGGATCCACCGCCATGCTGGCAATGACGCCCACCCCCAGACCAAGCCGGACATAGGTCTTAATCACGTCCGCGTCCGTCGCGGTAAACACAATACGCGGCGTTAGCCCTGCCCGGTTAAAGGCCGTATCAAGCTCGGACCGACCGGTAAAGCCAAACGTATACGTCACCAACGGATATTGCGCCAGCTCTTCGATAGAGACCGACCCTTTGCCCGCCAGAGGGTGATCCGGGGTCACCACGATAGAACGGTTCCAGTGATAGCATGGAAGCATTACCAGATCGTCATACAGGTGAAGCGCTTCGGTGGCGATGGCAAAGTCTGCATTACCCTTAGAAACGGCTTCAGCAATTTGCGTTGGCGAGCCCTGGTGCATATGCAAAGAGACGCGTGGATAGCGCTCGATAAAGCCTTTGATTACACCGGGAAGCGCATAGCGCGCCTGGGTATGCGTCGTGGCAATATACAGCGAACCTTTATCCGGCCAGGTGTGTTCCCCTGCCACTGACTTAATCGCATCGACTTTAGAGAGGACTTCCCGCGCAATGCGGATGATTTCCTGCCCCGCGGGCGTCACCTGAGTGAGATGCTTACCGCTGCGGGCAAATATCTGGATACCTAACTCATCCTCCAGCATACGAACTTGTTTGCTGATGCCCGGTTGCGAGGTATATAACCCCTCGGCGGTTGAAGAGACGTTAAGGTTATGATTCACCACCTCAACGATATAACGAAGCTGCTGTAATTTCATGCCAGACCATCCGATTTAGCGCACGCGGTCAATCGCTTAAGACGATTTAATAATAAGAAACAGGTTAACTATAACCACTATATCATTTATAGCCTGACTGTATAGTACGGAACAAAAAATAATAACAAGGCAATAAAAAAGGGCCGGAAATCCGGCCCTTTTACAGGTAAGTTACGGTAAGGGAAGATTATTTCTTGCCTTCAACCCATTTGCCATCGACAAAGAAGGCTGACCATCCGGTCGCTTTACCCTCTTTCTCGGCCGCAACATACTGCTGCTTGGTTTTACGGCTAAACCGTACCACGGTTTTGTTGCCTTCCGGATCCTGCTGTGGGGCATCGGCCAGATAACGCAGTTTCTCAGGCAGACGATCGCGGAAGCGATGCAGCTCTTCCACCAGCGGCGCGCGCGTTTCACGCGATTTCGGGAAGGTGTTGGCGGCCAGGAAGACACCCGCAGCGCCATCACGCAGCACGAAGTACGCGTCCGATTTCTCGCACGGCAGTTCTGGCAGCGGAACCGGATCTTCCTTCGGCGGAGCAACTTCGCCGTTACGCAGAATTTTGCGCGTGTTTTTACACTCGTCGTTGGTACAGGCCATGTACTTACCGAAACGCCCCATTTTCAGGTGCATTTCAGAACCGCACTTCTCGCATTCCACAATCGGGCCGTCATAGCCTTTAATGCGGAACTCGCCTTCTTCGATTTCATACCCGTCACACGTTGGGTTATTACCGCAAACGTGCAGCTTACGTTTTGGATCGATCAGGTAGCTGTCCATTGCCGTGCCGCATTTTTTGCAGCGGCGTTTGGCACGCAGAGCGTTAGTCTCCGCATCATCACCTTCCAGCACGTTGAGAACTTCATTCTCCGGCACCAGGTTGATGGTGGTTTTGCAGCGCTCTTTTGGTGACAGTGCATAGCCGGAGCAGCCAAGGAACACGCCCGTAGTGGCAGTACGGATCCCCATCTTGCGACCACAGGTTGGGCAGTCGATGCTGGTCAGAACCATCTGGTTAGGCAGCATGCCGCCCTCTTCAGGATCCTTCTCCGCTTTTTCAAGCTGGTCGGTAAAGTCGCTGAAGAAGCTGTCGAGTACCTTTTTCCATTCCGCCTGATGGCTGGCAACCTGGTCGAGGCTGTCTTCCATTTGCGCGGTGAAATCGTAGTTCATCAGCTCGCGGAAGTTGGCTTCCAGACGATCGGTGACGATCTCGCCCATTTTTTCCGCATAGAAACGACGGTTTTCAACGCGTACGTAGCCACGGTCCTGAATCGTCGAGATGATGGACGCGTAGGTAGACGGACGGCCAATACCGCGTTTTTCAAGCTCTTTTACCAGGGATGCTTCACTGAAGCGCGCAGGCGGCTTGGTGAAGTGCTGGGCTGGCACAAGGTCAACCAGCGAAAGTTCATCCCCTTTGTTCACCGCCGGCAGCGTTCGGTCTTCATCACCTTTACGCAGCGCTGGCATCACTTTCGTCCAGCCGTCGAAACGCAGGATACGGCCGCGCGCTTTGAGACGGAAATCACCCGCGCCAACGGTCAGCGTGGTGGAGTCATACTGTGCCGGAGTCATCTGGCACGCCACGAACTGGCGCCAGATCAGCTGATACAGCTTCTGCGCGTCGGCTTCCATATCTTTCAGCGATTCCGCTAGCACCGAGACGTCAGAAGGACGAATCGCTTCGTGTGCTTCCTGAGAATTCTCTTTGCTGGCGAACTGGTTAGCGCTTTCTGGCAGGTATTTCTTACCGAAATTGTCGCTGATGTAGCCGCGCACCATGTTGACCGCGTCCTGGCTCAGGTTGGTTGAGTCGGTACGCATGTAGGTGATGTAGCCCGCTTCATACAGGCGCTGAGCCATCATCATGGTCTTCTTCACGCCGTAACCCAGACGCGTGCTTGCAGCCTGTTGCAGCGTTGAGGTAATAAACGGCGCACCCGGCTTGCTGCTGGTCGGTTTGTCTTCACGTTCCAGCACCTGGTAGCGTGCTTTTTCCAGCAGCGCTACGGCGGCCATGGTCTGGTCGCGGTTTTCTGGACGGAAAGGCTTATCGTTCTGATGGCTGACCTGCAGCGGCAGAGCGTCACCGCCCGGCGTGGTCACATTTGCGTCAACTTCCCAGAACTCTTCCGGCACGAAGGCTTTAATTTCGCGCTCACGCTCAACGACCAGACGCACGGCGACGGATTGCACACGCCCAGCGGACAGGCCACGGGCAATCTTCTTCCACAGCAGTGGAGAAACCATGTAACCCACGACGCGGTCCATAAAGCGACGCGCCTGCTGGGCGTTTACACGGTCGATATTCAGCTCGCCCGGCTTCTCAAACGCCTGACGAATCGCATTCTTCGTAATTTCGTTAAACACTACACGGCTGTAGCGTTTGTCATCACCCCCGATCACTTCCCGCAGGTGCCACGCAATGGCTTCCCCTTCGCGGTCAAGGTCGGTTGCGAGATAGATGTGGTCTGCTTTTTCAGCAAGCTGCTTCAGCTCGTTAACGACTTTTTCTTTCCCGGGCAGCACTTCATATTGTGCATCCCAGTTGTGCCATGGGTTCACACCCATGCGGTTGACAAGCGCGCTACGTTCATCCTTTTTAGGCTTTTTAGCCCCTTTGGTGGAGGTAGAGTCTGCGCTCTTTTTGCTGGCTGAGCCACTGGTCGGCAAATCGCGGATATGACCCACGCTGGACTTAACCACGTAGTCATTACCCAGATACTTATTGATCGTTTTGGCTTTTGCCGGGGACTCAACGATGACGAGAGCTTTACCCATATTCACCTTTACCTAATTTAATTCTTCCAGGAATACGCCGCACATTGATTTCCCTTCCGCTGACGACGAGCCAATGATATTGCGACTGCGTCAGGAGATATCAACCCCTTTGTCTTACCGGGCGTTAAAGAAAACCCGCCCAGGTGATTGAGTTTTCGGGTATTTTTCTCACATCTCGTGTAATTCGTGACGAATTCCCGGTTGAATGTCAAGCAATTCTGTTGCCAGAATGACGAAAGCGCACACTCTACCTGATAAAATTCGTTACGCAACTTTATTAGCATGCAAAAGCAAATCCCGCCAGCCAGGCCCCTGCACCTTATCCCCTCACATTACAGGGAAAATTTGCCCCCAAAGCGCCCGCGGCGTAGACTATTGTCACTGTTTAAGGAGTGGATTATGCAGAATACGACCCAACCTATTGACCGAGCCTCTCTGCTTATCGAAGCAAACAAGCTTATCCGTGACCATGAAGATACGCTGGCGGGCATTGAAGCCACCGGCGTAGAGCAGCGTAATGGCGTGCTGATTTTCAGCGGAGAATACTTCCTTGACGAACAGGGGTTGCCGACCCCAAAAAGCACCGCCGTGTTTAACATGTTTAAATACCTGGCGCATACGCTTTCCGAGAAATATCACCTGGTCGATTAACGCAAAACGCGAGGCATAAGCCTCGCGTTTTTGTTTACAGCAGCGGTTTTTGTCCGCGCTGTAGCCAGCGCAGCAGCAGGCGGTCCGCGCTTTCTGCGGCACTGTTGGTAAAGCGGTCCATCAGTCGTTTGCGCTGTGTAAAGCGCACGCCTACCAGTTCCCGGCCTTTCATCAGGTTGAGCAGCAGATCGTCGCTGGTTCCGACTTCATCCACCAGCCCTTTTTCCTGCGCCTGGATGCCGTACCAGTGCTCACCGGTCGCCACCTGCTCAATATCCAGCGTCGGGCGCATACGGTGCACAAAATCTTTAAAGAGATGGTGAGTTTCATTCAGATCCTCACGGAATTTTTGGCGCCCTTCTTCCGTGTTTTCCCCCAGCAGCGTCAGGGTGCGTTTGTACTGACCCGCCGTGTGAAGTTCGATATCAATCTCTTTATTTTTCAGGAAGCGGTTAAAGTTCGGGATCTGCGCAACCACGCCGATCGAGCCAATAATTGAGAATGGTGCGGCCACAATTTTGTCCGCCACGCAGGCCATCATGTAGCCACCGCTAGCCGCCACTTTATCTACGGCCACGGTCAGCGGGATCTGTTTTTCACGCAGGCGCTGCAGCTGTGAGGCGGCCAGTCCGTAACCGTGAACCACCCCTCCCGGGCTCTCAAGACGCACGACAACCTGATCCTGCGGTGTCGCCACGGCCAGAACGGCAGTCACTTCCTCCCGCAGAGAGGAAACCTCATGCGCATCCATACTGCCTTTAAAATCGAGCACATAGACACGTGGCGTGGCCTTATCCTGCGGCGCATTGAGCTTTGCTTTTGCCTTTGCCGCTTTGGCTTCCTGTTTATGCTTTTTCTTCTGCGCTTTCAGCCAGAGTTTCTGTTGATGACTATCCAGCATCGCCAGAGACATCTCTTCCTGCATCTCTTTATACTGCTCGCTCAGGCGGGTGATGCGTAACTCCCCACGCTGACGCTTGCGCTGCGTCAGGTTGACAATCAGAACGGCAACCACCGCAATGGCAATCACCACCGTCGCGATTTTGGCCAAAAACAACCCATATTGAGAAAGTAATTCCACGCGTTCCACCTTGATTTAACCACGAATCTTTCACGGCAGTGTACAACAGCCCTGCCCATGCGTCTCGCTCGTGACATTACCTCTGCGAGCCGCCTTCAGGAATCCCCGAACTGGAGTTTAAATATTTGCAAATTGTTAATTTTACAGTAATGCGTCCTGTAGACTGATTGAATTATTAGGCTAATTCGGGCATAAAGCCGAAAAGTCATCATAAAGGCGTCACTGCGTTACCGGTCGCCTGAGGAGTCACCGTGCATTATCAACCGCAAAAAAACCTGCTGCAAAACCGGATCATTCTTGTCACCGGTGCCAGCGACGGGATTGGCCGCGAGGCGGCCCTGACATACGCCGAATACGGCGCGAACGTCATTCTGATCGGACGAAACGAAGAAAAACTGAAAAACGTCGCTCAGGAGATTGAGGCCGTATGCGGTACATCGACCCCGTGGTATACACTCGATTTACTGACCTGCACGCCCGCGGTGTGCCAGGAATTAGCCCGGCGCATCAGTGCTCACTATCCGAGACTCGACGGCGTACTTCATAACGCCGGCTTGTTAGGCGAAGTGCGTCCGATGGATGAACAGGATCCTGATATCTGGCAGCAGGTGATGCAGGTTAACGTCAACGGCACGTTTTTCCTTACGCAGGCATTGCTTCCTTTATTACTGAAATCCGAGTCGGGGTCCCTGGTCTTTACCTCTTCCAGCGTTGGCCGCGAGGGACGCGCAAACTGGGGAGCCTATGCCGTATCAAAATTCGCGACCGAAGGCATGATGCAGGTACTGGCGGAGGAGTATCAGAGCCGCCATCTGCGCGTCAACTGCATTAACCCTGGCGGTACGCGCACCAAAATGCGCGCCAGCGCCTTCCCAACGGAAGATCCGCAGAAGCTGAAAACCCCGGCAGACATTATGCCGCTCTATCTCTGGCTGATGGGCGACGACAGCCGCCGCAAAACCGGGATGACCTTTGACGCCCAGCCGGGCCGTAAACCAGGAATCTCGCAATGAGTGAAGAACGTCACCAGCAGCGCCAGCAGCGGCTGAAAGAACAGGTCGATGCGCGCGTCGCGGCCGCTCAGGACGAGCGCGGGATCGTCATCGTTTTTACCGGCAACGGCAAAGGGAAAACCACTGCGGCATTCGGCACGGCGACGCGTGCGGTCGGCCACGGGCAGAAAGTTGGCGTTATCCAGTTTATTAAAGGCGAATGGCCCAACGGCGAGCGTAATCTGCTTGAGCCTCACGGCGTTGAGTTTCAGGTAATGGCGACCGGGTTTACGTGGGACACCCAGAACCGCGAAACCGATACCGCAGCCTGTCTGGCCGTCTGGGAGCACGCTAAAAGAATGCTGGCCGATCCCTCGCTGAATATGGTTCTGCTGGATGAGATAACCTATATGGTCGCCTACGACTATTTACCGCTGGACGCCGTGCTTAATGCACTGAAAAACCGTCCCGCCCATCAGACGGTCATCATCACGGGCCGCGGGTGTCATCGGGATCTTCTGGAGCTGGCAGATACCGTCAGCGAGCTGCGTCCGGTTAAACATGCGTTTGATGCGGGCATCAAAGCGCAAATAGGGATTGATTACTAAAAAAAAAGCCCGGTGCTCACCGGGCTTTTACGTTAACCGTTGTTATTACGGCTACCAGAGCGGCGGTTGCTGCTCACCTGGCTGTGACGCTTCACCGCACGGCGAATCTGGTTTGCCTTCATGCGGCGACGATCTTTTTCCACCGCCACTTTAGAGGTGGTTTCCGGCGTCAGGCCGACCAGCTCGCGCAGGTAGTTGGTCTGGGTCAGATCCAGTTCGGTATACCCCCCACGCGGCAGGCCTTTCGGCAGCAGGATGTCGCCGTAACGGACACGGATCAGGCGGCTAACCTGCACGCCTACCGCTTCCCAGAGACGACGCACCTCACGGTTGCGGCCTTCGGTCAGGGTCACGTTGTACCACTGGTTGATGCCTTCCCCACCGGTAAATTTGATGGTTTTGAACGCCGCAGGACCGTCTTCCAGCTGAACGCCACGCGACAGGTCGCGCAGTTTATTCTCATCAACCTGGCCAAACACGCGCACCGCGTATTCACGTTCCACTTCACGGCTTGGGTGCATCAGACGGTTTGCCAGTTCACCATCGGTGGTAAACAGCAGCAGACCGCAGGTATTCACGTCCAGACGACCAACGGCAATCCAGCGAGCGCCACGCAGTTTAGGCAGACGGTCAAACACCGTCGGGCGACCTTCCGGGTCGTTGCGGGTACACAGCTCGCCTTCAGGCTTGTAGTAAGCCAGCACGCGACAGATTTGTTCAGCGGACTCTTTCACGGAGATAAGATGACCGTCGATGCGGATCTTCAGCCCCGGTACGATTTCAACGCGGTCACCCAGCGTGGCGATTTTACCGTCCACACTCACGCGGCCCGCTTCAATAATGGCTTCGATTTCACGGCGTGAACCGTGGCCGGCACGCGCCAGCACTTTCTGTAACTTCTCGCTCATTGAGCTTCCTCAGGTGTCGCCTTCACAGGCGTCGAATCAGGTCAAAAGAGGGCTGAGCCCTGCTTTGATGGCCGCGTAGTATATCTGCTTATACCATTACAAGAAAGGCTTTACGTCACCCACCCCTTCTCGAATCACTTCCGGTGCATCTTCGGTTAAGTCGACCACGGTAGTGGGCTGCTGGCCGAGATAGCCGCCGTGAATAATCAGCTCGACCACCTTCTCCAGACGATCTTTGATCTCTTCCGGATCGGACTCGGTAAACTCGCTGCCCGGCAGCATCAGCGAGGTAGACAGCATCGGCTCGCCGAGGGTTTCCAGCAGCGCCTGTGCAATTGGGTTAGAAGGCACGCGCATCCCAATGGTTTTACGCTTTTCCTGCAGCAGACGACGCGGCACCTCTTTCGTCCCTTTCAGGATAAAAGTGTAGTTACCCGGCGTGTTGTTCTTAATCAGACGAAACGCCACGTTATCGACATACGCATAGGTCGACAGCTCAGAGAGATCGCGGCACATCAGGGTAAAGTTATGGCCGTCCGGCAGCTGGCGAATACGGCAAATGCGTTCCATTGCCCCTTTGTCTTCAATTTTGCAGCCCAGCGCGTAGCCTGAATCGGTCGGGTAGACAATCACGCCGCCTTTGCGGACGATCTCCACGGCCTGGTTGATCAGACGTGGCTGCGGGTTATCCGGATGGATATAGAAAAACTGACTCATACTTCCCTCTCTTCAATTTGCTGCGGCTGTTCCCAGAGCTGCCAGACCGGCTCAACGCCAGCGGGCAACCAGAGCTTGCGCCCCAGTTCGATCCACGCGCAGGGCTGATGGAAATCAGAACCCTGTGAGCCAAGCAGGCCGAACTGGCTGGCATAGGTCGCGAGCTGCGCGCGCTCGTTGGGGGCCTGCTGGCACTGGGCGACTTCCATCGCCTCGCCACCGCTTTCGGCAAAGTGCGCCAGCAGCCTTTTCAGCCATTTAGCAGAAAGATTATACCGTCCCGGATGGGCCAGCACGGCCTTACCGCCAGAATGATGAATCACATCAATAGCTTGTTTTATTGTACACCACTGTGGCGGAACGTATCCGGTTTTCCCGCGGGCCAGATACTTTTTAAAGACGTCAGCCATGGTCGTCGCTTTACCCGCCTCTACGAGAAAACGGGCGAAATGACCGCGCGTAACCGCCCCGCCGTTCGCCAGCTTTTGCGCGCCTTCCAGCGCGCCCGGAATATGCGCCTTTTCCAGACGCTCGCCGATCATCTCTGCGCGCTGGTTGCGGCGCGTTTTTTGTTCTTGCAAAAAGGCAATAAGTGCCGGATGGTCTATATCGATATTCAGCCCAACGATATGAATCTCATGGTTTTCCCAGACGGTCGAAATTTCGACACCGGACACCAGATCAAGCGCCAGCCCGCTGCGGGCAATCTCGGCGCGGGCCGCAGGAATGGCATCCGTCGTATCGTGATCGGTTATCGCAAGCGTACCGACGCGCATTTCAACGGCACGATGAACCAGGGCTTCGGGTGTCAGCAGGCCATCAGAGGCCTGAGTGTGGCTGTGTAAATCATAAATAATAGCGTAGGTGGTATCGCTCAAAGCACTTCCCATAACAGGTTAGAGACATCCGAAACCATCATGATACCGACTTATATCGAAATTCTGAAATCAAGGGTTGACAACTTGCCATCGAACTAGTTAACTAGTACGCAAGTTCACACGAGAAAGGTATCTGAAAATGACAGCACATTTCACTCTGCACGGTTGGTGGCGTACTTCCTGATCTTCGGGCAGTGTCACGCGTCTGCGAAATGCAAACAGATACCCAGCCCGCTTCCAAGCGGGCTTTTTTTTGAACAGAAAATGAGAACAATATAATGCAAACAGCCAAACCACACCTCGAACTGCTGACCTGCGAGGCGGCCTATCGCCACAACCCCACCGCGCTGTTTCATCAGGTCTGCGGTGCACGTCCGGCGACGCTGCTGCTGGAATCTGCGGACATCGACAGCAAGGACGATCTCAAGAGCCTGCTGCTGGTCGACAGCGCGCTGCGCATTACCGCTTTAGGTGACACCGTCACAATCAAGGCGCTGTCAGACAATGGCGCATCGCTGCTGCCGCTGCTGGATGCAGCCCTGCCTTCAGGCATTGAAAACGAACGTCATCCAGAAATGCGTATTCTACATTTCCCGCCGGTGAGCCAGCTGCTGGACGAAGACGCGCGCCTGTGCTCCCTTTCCGTCTTTGATGCCTTCCGCCTGCTGCAGAACCTGGTCACCGTGCCGGAAGACGAGCGTGAGGCGATGTTCTTTGGCGGGCTGTTTGCCTACGATCTGGTCGCCGGATTTGAAGATTTACCGGAAACCGAGCAGGGCAATCGCTGCCCGGACTACTGTTTCTATCTGGCAGAAACCCTGCTGGTGATCGACCATCAGAAACAATACACCCGTATCCAGGCCAGCCTGTTCACGCCTTCGACCGCTGAGAAAAACCGTCTTGAGCACCGCATCGCGCAGCTTCAGCAGCAGATGACGGAAGCGCCGCCTGCGCTTCCGGTACAGCGCGTGGAAAAAATGACCTGCGATGTGAACCAGACCGACGACCAGTACGGTGCAGTGGTTCGCCAGATGCAAAAAGCGATTCGCGCCGGGGAAATTTTCCAGGTGGTACCGTCCCGTCGCTTCTCTCTGCCCTGCCCGTCTCCGCTGGCCGCTTACGACGTACTGAAAAAGAGCAACCCAAGCCCGTACATGTTCTTCATGCAGGACAACGAATTCACGCTGTTCGGCGCCTCGCCGGAAAGCTCGCTGAAATATGACGCCACCAGCCGCCAGATTGAGATCTACCCGATCGCCGGAACCCGTCCGCGCGGGCGTCGCGCAGACGGCTCGCTGGATCGCGATCTCGACAGCCGCATCGAACTGGAAATGCGTACCGACCATAAAGAGCTCTCCGAGCACCTGATGCTGGTTGACCTGGCGCGTAACGATCTGGCCCGTATTTGCACCCCGGGCAGCCGCTACGTGGCGGACCTGACTAAAGTCGACCGCTATTCGTTCGTGATGCACCTGGTCTCCCGCGTGGTGGGCGAGCTGCGTCATGACCTCGACGTGCTGCACGCCTACCGCGCCTGCATGAACATGGGCACCCTGAGCGGCGCGCCGAAAGTTCGCGCCATGCAGCTGATTGCCGCCGCCGAAGGGCGTCGTCGCGGCAGCTACGGCGGCGCCGTGGGTTACTTCACCGCCCATGGCGACCTCGATACCTGCATCGTGATCCGCTCCGCCTATGTCGAAGACGGGATTGCCACCGTCCAGGCGGGTGCAGGGATTGTTCTTGATTCTGTTCCGCAGTCTGAAGCTGACGAAACGCGCAGCAAAGCCCGTGCGGTCCTTCGCGCCATTGCTACCGCACACCATGCACAGGAGATTTTCTGATGGCTGACATTCTGCTGCTCGATAATATCGACTCCTTTACCTATAACCTGGCAGATCAGCTGCGTGCGAATGGCCACAACGTCGTTATCTACCGCAACCACGTCCCGGCCCAGACCCTGATTGACCGTCTGGCAACCATGCAAAACCCGGTGCTGATGCTTTCCCCAGGGCCAGGGGCACCGAGCGAAGCGGGCTGTATGCCGGAGCTGCTGACCCGCATGCGCGGCAAGCTGCCGATTATCGGCATTTGCCTGGGCCATCAGGCGATTGTGGAAGCCTACGGCGGCTACGTCGGCCAGGCGGGTGAGATCCTTCACGGTAAAGCGTCCAGCATCGAACATGACGGCCAGGCGATGTTTGCCGGGCTGCCGAATCCGCTCCCGGTCGCGCGCTACCACTCGCTGGTTGGCAGCAATATTCCCGCCGGGCTGACCATCAACGCCTCGTTTGAAGGGATGGTGATGGCGGTACGTCACGACGCGGATCGCGTCTGTGGGATGCAGTTCCATCCGGAATCGATCCTGACTTCCCACGGTGCTCGCCTGCTGGAGCAGACGCTCGACTGGGCGTTACAGAAGCTAGAGCAGACCAACACCCTGCAGCCGATTCTGGAAAAACTGTATCAGGCGCAAACCCTGAGCCAGCAGGAGAGCCACCAGCTCTTCTCCGCCGTGGTTCGCGGCGAACTGAAGCCTGAGCAGCTGGCGGCCGCGCTGGTGAGCATGAAGGTCCGCGGCGAAAGCCCGCAGGAGATCGCCGGTGCCGCTACGGCCCTGCTGGAAAATGCCGCCCCGTTCCCGCGCCCGGACTATCAGTTTGCCGATATCGTTGGCACCGGGGGAGACGGCAGTAACAGCATCAATATCTCCACCGCCAGCGCCTTCGTGGCGGCGGCGTGTGGTTTAAAGGTCGCGAAACACGGTAACCGCAGCGTGTCCAGCCGTTCAGGCTCGTCCGATTTGCTCGCCGCATTCGGCATTAATCTCGATATGAACGCAGAGCGTTCCCGTGAAGCGCTGGATGACCTGGGCGTCTGCTTCCTGTTTGCGCCGAAGTATCACACCGGTTTCCGCCACGCGATGCCGGTTCGTCAGCAGCTTAAAACCCGCACGCTGTTTAACGTGCTCGGCCCGCTGATCAACCCGGCGCACCCGCCGCTGGCGCTGATCGGTGTCTACAGCCCGGAGCTGGTCCTGCCGATTGCCGAGACGCTGCGCGTGCTGGGTTACCAGCGTGCCGCCGTGGTGCACAGCGGCGGAATGGACGAAGTGTCACTGCATGCGCCGACGCTGGTAGCCGAACTGCGCGACGGAGAAATACTCAGCTATCAGCTGGACGCTGCCGACTTCGGCCTCGCGCCTTATCACCAGGAAGCGCTGGCTGGCGGGACGCCGGAAGAAAACCGTGACATTCTGACGCGCTTATTACAAGGTAAGGGAGAGGTCGCTCATGAGGCCGCCGTTGCTGCCAACGTCGCCATGCTGATGCGTTTGCACGGTGAGGAAGACCTGAAGGCCAACGTTCAAAAAGTTCTGGATGTACTGCGCTCCGGTGCAGCTTACGATCGCGTTACCGCACTTGCGGCAAGAGGGTAAAGAATGCAGACCGTTTTAGCGAAAATCGTTGCCGATAAGGCCATCTGGGTGGAAGCCCGCAAGCAACAGCAGCCGCTTGCCAGTTTCCAGAATGACGTCGTCCCGAGCAGCCGTCGTTTCTATGATGCCCTGCAGGGTGCGCGCACCGCGTTTATTCTTGAGTGCAAAAAAGCGTCCCCGTCTAAAGGCGTTATTCGTGACGATTTCGACCCGGCACGTATTGCCGGCATTTATAAGCATCATGCGTCCGCCATCTCCGTGCTGACGGATGAGAAATATTTTCAGGGCAGCTTCGATTTTCTGCCGATCGTCAGCGGCATCGCGCCGCAGCCGATCCTGTGCAAAGACTTCATTATCGACCCGTATCAGATCTGGCTGGCGCGCTTTTACCAGGCCGACGCCTGCCTGCTGATGCTCTCGGTGCTTGACGACGAGCAGTACCGCCAGCTCTCTGCCGTCGCGCACAGCCTGAACATGGGCGTACTGACCGAAGTAAGTAACGAAGAGGAGCTGGAACGCGCGATTGCGCTGGAAGCCAAAGTGGTTGGCATCAACAACCGCGATCTGCGTGACCTGTCTATTGACCTGAACCGCACGCGCCAGCTGGCGCCGCGTCTGGGCGCTGGCGTCACGGTGATCAGCGAATCCGGCATTAACAGCTACGCTCAGGTGCGAGAGCTCAGCCACTTCGCCAACGGTTTCCTGATTGGCTCCGCCATGATGGAACATGACGATCTCAATGCGGCAGTACGCCGCGTGCTGCTGGGTGAAAACAAAGTCTGCGGCTTAACCCGCGAACAGGACGCCCAGACCGCATATGAAGCCGGAGCGATTTATGGCGGGCTGATTTTTGTGGATTCGTCTCCTCGCGCGGTGAGCGAAGAGCTGGCGCGTAAGGTCATCGCCGCAGCACCACTCAGCTATGTTGGCGTGTTCCGCAATACGGATATCGCAGAGGTGGTTGAAAAAGCCGACGCGTTATCCCTTAGCGCGGTGCAGCTTCACGGCGAAGAAGATCAGGCCTATATCGATGCCCTGCGCGCCACGCTGGCACCGCAGGTACAGATCTGGAAAGCGCAACGCGTTGACGATACGTTACCCCCGCGTAACCTGAACCACGTGGATAAATACGTCCTCGATAACGGCCAGGGCGGAACCGGCCAGCGTTTTGACTGGTCTCTGCTGAACGGCGAAAAGCTGGACAACGTCCTGCTGGCGGGCGGATTAAGCCCGGACAACTGTGTAGAAGCCGCGAAAACCGGCTGCGCAGGCCTCGATTTCAATTCAGGCGTAGAGTCTCAGCCGGGTATTAAAGATGCCAGCAAACTGGCCTCGGTTTTTAAAACTCTGCGTGCATATTAAGGAAGAGAAGATGACGACATTACTTAACCCGTATTTTGGCGAGTTCGGCGGGATGTACGTCCCGCAAATCCTGATGCCCGCGCTGCGCCAGCTGGAAGAAGCGTTTGTCAGCGCGCAGAAGGATCCGGCGTTTCAGGCTGAATTTACCGACCTGCTGAAAAACTATGCAGGCCGCCCAACGGCCCTGACCAAATGCCGCAACCTGACGGAAGGCACCAAAACCACGCTGTATCTGAAGCGCGAAGACCTGCTGCACGGCGGCGCGCATAAGACTAACCAGGTGCTGGGCCAGGCGCTGCTCGCCAAGCGTATGGGCAAAACCGAAATCATCGCCGAAACCGGCGCGGGCCAGCACGGCGTGGCCTCTGCGCTCGCCAGCGCCCTGCTCGGCCTCAAGTGCCGCATCTATATGGGGGCGAAAGACGTTGAGCGTCAGTCTCCGAACGTCTTCCGTATGCGTCTGATGGGTGCGGAAGTGATCCCGGTGCACAGCGGCTCCGCGACGCTGAAGGATGCCTGTAACGAAGCGTTGCGCGACTGGTCTGGCAGCTACGAAACCGCGCACTATATGCTCGGTACCGCGGCGGGCCCTCACCCGTTCCCGACCATCGTGCGTGAATACCAGCGCATGATCGGGGAAGAGACCAAGGCGCAAATCCTCGAAAAAGAGGGTCGCCTGCCGGATGCGGTGATCGCCTGCGTCGGCGGTGGATCTAACGCCATCGGCATGTTTGCTGACTTCATCGACGACACCAGCGTGGGTCTGATTGGCGTCGAGCCTGCGGGTCACGGCATTGAATCGGGTGAACACGGCGCGCCGCTGAAGCATGGCCGCGTAGGGATCTACTTCGGCATGAAGTCCCCGATGATGCAGACCGATGAAGGCCAGATTGAAGAGTCTTACTCTATCTCTGCCGGCCTCGACTTCCCGTCCGTCGGGCCGCAGCACGCCTATCTGAACAGCACCGGTCGTGCGGACTATGTCTCCATTACCGATGACGAAGCGCTGGAAGCGTTCAAAACGCTGTGCCGCAGCGAAGGGATCATCCCGGCGCTGGAGTCTTCACACGCTCTGGCCCATGCGCTGAAAATGATGAAAGACAATCCGGAAAAAGAGCAGCTGCTGGTAGTTAACCTTTCCGGACGCGGTGACAAAGATATCTTCACCGTCCACGATATTCTGAAAGCACGAGGGGAAATCTGATGGAACGCTACGATAACGTATTTGCAGAACTGAAATCCCGCCAGGAAGGCGCGTTCGTTCCCTTCGTCACCCTTGGCGATCCTGGCCCTGAACAGTCGCTGAAGATCATCGACACCCTGATTGAAGCCGGTGCCGACGCGCTGGAGCTGGGGATCCCGTTTTCTGACCCGCTGGCGGATGGCCCGACCATCCAGAATGCGACGCTGCGCGCGTTTGCCTCAGGCGTAACGCCTACCCAGTGCTTCGAGATGCTGGCGGCGATCCGTCAGAAGCACCCGACCATTCCGATTGGCCTACTGATGTACGCCAACCTGGTGTTCAACCGCGGTATCGATGAGTTTTACGCCGAGTGCGCGCGCGTGGGCGTCGACTCCGTTCTGGTCGCCGACGTGCCGGTTGAAGAGTCCGCGCCGTTCCGCCAGGCTGCGATGCGTCACAATGTCGCCCCGATTTTCATCTGCCCACCGAACGCTGATGACGAACTGCTGCGCCAGATTGCCTCTTACGGGCGCGGTTACACCTACCTGCTCTCCCGCGCAGGCGTGACCGGTGCCGAAAATAAAGCGGCCCTGCCGCTGCATCATCTGGTGGAAAAGCTGGCCGAGTACCATGCCGCACCGCCGCTGCAGGGCTTCGGGATCTCCTCTCCGGATCAGGTCACCGCGGCGATTGACGCGAAGGCTGCGGGTGGTATTTCCGGCTCTGCGATTGTGAAGATCATCGAGAAGAACGTGGACAAGCCCGAGCAGATGCTGACCGAGCTGAAGGCGTTTGTAACCGCCATGAAGGCGGCGACGCGTAAAGCCTGACCCCCTCCACCGTCTGGCATCCCTGCCAGACGGTTAGCCTTTATTCCCCGCCATCAACAAAGGATGACGTTAAAATTGATCCTTTCGATATTTTCGGTGTGAATGGCTTTTCAAACAGTCATGTAAGCGTATGATCTGGACTCTTTTTTATCTTTAATCCTTCTGAGTTCAGAGGCTTATTCATGTCATGGCAATCCTTCAAACAGGCTTACCTGGTTAAGTTCTGGTCACCCGTTCCGGCCGTTATCGCGGCAGGCATTCTCTCTACTTATTATTTTGGCATTACCGGTACCTTCTGGGCCGTGACCGGCGAGTTTACCCGCTGGGGTGGACAGCTGCTGCAGCTCGCAGGCGTGCACGCCGAAGAGTGGGGATACTTTAAGCTCATCCACCTCGACGGTACGCCGCTCACCCGTATTGACGGGATGATGATCATCGGCATGTTCGGCGGCTGCTTCGCTGCCGCGCTGTGGGCAAACAACGTTAAGTTGCGTATGCCCAAAAGCCGGATCCGCATTGTGCAGGCGGTTGTCGGCGGCATGATTGCCGGATTCGGCGCGCGTCTGGCGATGGGGTGTAACCTTGCCGCCTTCTTTACCGGGATCCCGCAGTTTTCGCTTCACGCCTGGTTCTTTGCCGTCGCCACGGCCATCGGCTCTTACTTTGGCGCAAAATTCACCCTGCTGCCGCTGTTTCGTATTCCAGTGAAAATGACAAAAGTCAGCGCAGCATCTCCGTTAACCCAGAAGCCCTCTCAGGCCCGCCGCCGTTTCCGCCTCGGGATGCTGGTCTTTTTCGCCATGGTGGCATGGGCGCTCTGCACCGCCCTGAACCAACCTAAGCTCGGTCTGGCGATGCTGTTCGGTGTGGGTTTTGGTCTGCTCATTGAACGCGCGCAGATCTGCTTTACCTCCGCGTTTCGCGATATGTGGATCACCGGGCGCACGATGATGGCGAAGGCGATTATCGCCGGGATGGCGGTCAGCGCCATCGGCATCTTCAGCTATGTTCAACTGGGCGTCGAACCAAAAATCATGTGGGCCGGTCCTAACGCGGTCATTGGCGGCCTGCTGTTCGGCTTCGGGATCGTGCTGGCTGGCGGGTGTGAAACCGGCTGGATGTATCGCGCCGTCGAAGGCCAGGTGCACTACTGGTGGGTGGGTCTGGGAAATGTGATTGGCTCGACGATCCTGGCGTACTACTGGGATGACGTGTCTCCCGTCCTGGCCACCAACTGGGATAAGGTCAACCTGCTGAAAACCTTCGGGCCTCTCGGCGGACTGCTCGTCACCTACGCCCTGCTGTTGGTCGCTTTTTTACTGGTCGTCGCACAGGAGAGACGTTTCTTCCGCCGTGCGAGCGTTAAAACAGAAACGCAGGAGAATGTAGCATGAAAGAGATTGTGCCTGATTATCGTCTGGATATGGTTGGCGAGCCCTGTCCATATCCGGCGGTGGCTACGCTTGAAGCGCTGCCGCAGCTTAAGAAAGGTGAAATTCTGGAGGTAGTCAGCGACTGCCCGCAGTCCATCAACAACATACCGCTGGATGCGAAAAACCACGGTTATACGGTGCTGGATATCCAGCAGGATGGCCCAACCATTCGCTATCTGATTCAAAAATGATCGTAAAGGGCCTCGTCAGAGGCCTTTATCGTATTGAATTATAAGACATCTTGATCCACGGCAAAAACGTAATTTCTGACTTAAGTAAAATCTCATTTCCCTTTTGAAGGAGGTTTTCGCGGTTTGATGTATTTACGAGCTTTACTGGTTTTCGCTTTATTGATTCCCTTCCATGCGCTGTCCCTGAATTTCTCTTCTACCTTCCTGCGCCTTAATTGTCCGCAAAGAGGACTTGTCGAGGTTATTCTTCACGTTTATGACCACACCCAGGAACGGTGGCACGGTCATTTTGAAACCGGCGCGGGACATAAACGTGCGGGTGATACTGAAATTATCCCGTTTGCCAACGGCGATATTCTCTTCCATTCCCTGTCCAGCGACGCTTTCAGCTATTTATATGATGGGGAAACGATCCTGAGGCACTGCGTAAAGCTTGATGAGCGACCAGTTTATCCGTCGTTTTGATGTGAGCAAAGCAAACTGGCCACCCTGTGGCCAGTTTGACGGGGGATCAGAAACGATAACCCGCAGAGAACATAAACACCCACGGATCCAGGCGAGTATTGATACTTTGCTGCTGGCCGCCCGCCTTGAAGCGTACGTCCGTATCAATATCCATATACCAGACCGAGGCGTTGATCAGCCAGTCACGGTTAATCAGGTAATCCAGACCGACCTGTCCCGCCATGCCCCACGAATCTTTCAGGCTGAGGTCCGTCAGACCCGCCTCTTTACCGGTATCGTTGAATTTCTCATCAAAGAAGGTGGTGTAGTTTACACCGGCGCCAATATAAGGACGCACCTTGCTGCTTGAGTCGCCAAAGTACCATTGCGCCATCAGCGTTGGCGGTAAATGGTGGACCGTGGCGATATCACCGGTTGGTCCTAAACCGACGCGATGACGGAACGGCGTTGCGGCCAGAAGCTCAACGCCCACGTTATCCGTCGCCATCCAGGTAAAGGTTAAACCTAACTGGGTGTTATTACTGACGTTAAAACCGCCCATTCCCAGCACGTTATCCGATCCTTCAGTTGGGCGAACCGTAGCCGAACCGGCACGAATAAAGAATTCGCCTGCTTCATGCGCATACGCGCCGCCAGAGAGACTGCTTAATACAAGGGCTGCCACCGCTAATTTTTTCATATCCGCTCCATCGTTGTGGTTTTAATCGCGGATGAGAATATACTCACAAAAGGGTAATAAGTGATCTGCCACAGATCACATTAAAACCAGTAACTTAACATTCATTGATCTGGATTAATTTTTTGTTACGCATCCAAAACCAATAAGTTGTTTCCATGTCAATTTTTGGCATTTCACGGTTACAAAATTTTCCCTTTTCCCCCTCTTGCTCTTCCTCTGGCGGCTGGATAATTTATCGCTCTCACAAGTTGATTTGATGCGTTCTTCTTTTGCAGGTGTGCCATGAGTGATATTAACCCGTGCATGACGTGCGGAGCCTGTTGTGCGTATTTTCGAGTCTCTTTCTACTGGGCCGAAGCCAGCGATGGCGGCGGTACCGTTCCGGTTCATCTTACCGAGCCGTTAACACCCTTTCTGCGCTGCATGAGCGGCACGAACCAAAAGCAGGCCCGCTGTGTGGCGCTACAGGGTGAGCCTGGGGTCGCGACCCGCTGTTCCATCTATGAGGATCGCCCCAGCCCGTGCCGGGAATTTGCCATGTCGGGGGAAGATGGGCAGGTCAACGAAGCCTGTAACCGCGCCCGCGCCCGCGTTGGATTACCGCCGCTTTACAAAGATATGCTTTTCCATACAAGCCTTGATGCTGCCACAGCAGGTGCATCCGGTGTACAATTGCCGGCTAATTAACACCTGCAATACTCAAGGAGAGTGCATGTCTATCACGGCGAAGTCTGTCTACCGTGACACGGGAAACTTTT
Source organism: Enterobacter sp. 3U4 (assembly GCF_057224565.1). Lineage (NCBI taxonomy): Bacteria > Pseudomonadati > Pseudomonadota > Gammaproteobacteria > Enterobacterales > Enterobacteriaceae > Enterobacter > Enterobacter sp. 3U4. Next base: position 1,328,143 of record NZ_CP136665.1, on the reverse strand, counting down.
TCCGCAATCAGTTCATTACCTTTTTACTGATCGCGTTGCTTTGCGCCTTTATCACGGTGGTGCTGGGTCATGCGTTCTCACCGAGTGAAGAACAGATTGCCAGCCTGAGCCAGGGCGACCATCTTGCGGGTAGCGTGGGGTTGTTTGAGTTGGTGCAAAACATGACGCCGGAGCAGCAGCAAATTCTGCTGCGCGCTTCTGCCGCGTCCACGTTCTCAGGCCTGATTGGTAATGCGGTTCTGGCGGGCGGCGTTTTGCTGATGATTCAGCTGGTATCGGCGGGTCACCGGGTCAGCGCCTTACGGGCGATTGGTGCCAGCGCGCCGGTCTTACCTAAGCTGTTTATCCTGATCTTTTTGACCACCCTGCTGGTGCAGATGGGGATTATGCTGGTCGTGGTGCCGGGGGTATTACTGGCTATCGTGCTCTCATTTGCCCCGGTGATGGTCGTGCAGGATAAGATGGGTATTTTTACCGCGATGCGCAGCAGCATCAGACTGACATGGGCTAATATGCGTCTGGTGGCGCCCGCCGTGATCGGCTGGCTGCTGGCCAAAACGCTGCTGTTATTGTTTGCGCCGAATTTTGCGGTTTTAACGCCTAATGTTGGCGCCGTGGTGGCGAATACGCTGAGCAATCTCATTTCAGCGGTACTGCTCGTCTATCTGTTCCGCCTGTATATGTTAATTCGTCAGTAATCCCGAGGCGGGGGGCATCGGTGTCTCCCGCCCCGCCTAGAAGATGGAATCACAGAATGAAGCAGTTTCTTGATTTTTTACCGCTCGCGGTGTTTTTCGCTGTCTATAAGTTGTACGACATTTTTGCTGCAACAAAAGCATTAATCGTTGTGACCGCCGTTGTGCTGATCTATAGCTGGATTCGCTATCGCAAAGTCGAAAAAATGGCGCTTATTACGTTCATCCTAGTGGCGGTGTTCGGTGGATTGACCATTGCCTTGCATGATGTTGAATTTATTAAGTGGAAGGTGACTGTTATTTATGCATTGTTTGCAGCAGCATTACTGTTCAGCCAATGGTTCATGAAAAAGCCCCTTATCCAGAGCATGTTAGGTAAAGAACTCACGCTGCCGCAGGTAGTCTGGTCGCGTCTGAATACAGCCTGGGCAATCTTCTTTATTCTTTGCGGTCTCGCTAATATCTATATCGCCTTCTGGCTGCCGCAGGATATCTGGGTCAACTTTAAGGTCTTTGGTCTGACTGCGCTGACGCTTATCTTCACGCTGTTAAGCGGTGTATACATCTATCGTCATATGCCGCAGGACGACAACCACTGATTACTGACTGACCAGAACGTCAACGACGGGCGTTCTGGTCTATTCTCTCCGCACGCGAATCATAGTAGCATCCCGCCTGAAGTCTTCCGTTACGAGTTAAAACAATGACAACAACTAACGCCCCTCAGGGCGAACTGGTTTTACGCACACTGGCAATGCCCGCTGACACCAATGCCAATGGCGATATTTTTGGCGGCTGGCTGATGTCGCAGATGGATATGGGCGGCGCAATTCTGGCAAAAGAGATTGCCCACGGGCGCGTGGTCACCGTGAGAGTGGACGGCATGACCTTCCTGCGCCCGGTTGCGGTGGGTGATGTGGTTTGCTGCTACGCGCGCTGCGTGAAACGCGGTAATACCTCCATTTCCATCAACATCGAAGTCTGGGTGAAGAAAGTCTCTTCTGAGCCGATTGGGCAACGTTATAAGGCCACTGAAGCGCTGTTTATTTATGTCGCCGTGGACAGCGAGGGTAAACCTCGTCAACTTCCACAAGCCTGATCGACAGGCAAAAAAAAGCCTCCTTTCGGAGGCTTTTTTTATTCCATCTGCGCCCCGCCGTTCAGGCGGAAAACAATATTGACGATCAATCCGCTACCCGGCTTGCCTGGCTCATAGCGCCATCTGCGCATGGCAGATTTCACTTCGCGCTCAAACATATTAGAAGGTTGCGCAGATAAGATTTCCACGTTATCCACGCGGCCATCCGCAGTGACATCAAATTTCACCCGTACACGGCCTTCAATACGCAAGGCCTGAGCTCGCGCCGGATACTGAGGCTGATTGCGGCTTACGGCTCGCGGGCCCGCTGGCGCGGTAACCGTTGGCTTTGACGTCGTTGCCGTATTGTTCATCACCGGACGTGAAGGCGCTGCATTTTCGACCGGCTGGGTCGCGCGCGGTTCAACCGGACGTTCCTCGCGTTTCGGACGCTCCTCAACCTTCTTCACCGGCTTTGGCTTCGGCTTAGGTTTTGGCTTCGGTTCAGGTTTGTGAATCACCACCGGGGCTTCCTTCGGTGGCTCCGGAACGGGTTCGGGTTCTGGCTCCGGTTCAGCCACCGGCTGTGGCGGCGGAGGGGCAACCTGCGGCGGTTCAAGATCCGCTGGCGATACCATCGTCACGGAAATCGGCTGCGCGGGCGCGGGCATTTCAATAACCTGATGAACCGAGGTATACAGCAGACCCGCCACAACGGCACCGTGAATCACGACAGAAAGCAGCGTCGGCCAGGGAAAGCGGCGAGGTAAATCAAGGGTCATCGAAGTCATAGTCATCAACGTTAAAAAACCGAACCCTGATTTTAAATGCAAATAGCAATCATATTCAATAAGACACTTTGCTCTGGCGCAACTTTAGCGCCTGAGAGGCCAAAAAAGGCGCATTCAGATCAGGGTATTAACATTGTTTTTATTTTACATTGCAGTCGATTGCCCTTTCACATAACGTAACTGACACTTTTACCGGTTAAGGAGCTTCGCCGTGTTTTACGTGATTTACTCTGAAGATGTTGCTGATTCGCTCGATAAACGCCAGTCTGTGCGCCCTGCGCATCTGGCACGCTTGCAGTTGCTTCAGGATGAAGGCCGATTACTGACCGCTGGCCCTATGCCTGCAGTAGACAGCAACGATCCGGGTGCTGCCGGTTTTGCCGGCTCCACGGTTATTGCTGAATTTGAATCCCAGGAAGCCGCTCAGGCCTGGGCTGATGCAGACCCGTACGTTGCAGCGGGTGTGTATGCAAAAGTGACGGTCAGACCGTACAAGAAAGTTTTTTAAATCAGTAATGTAAATGTAGGGCGGCAAACTAACATTGCATTGCCCTACTACCTTTTTGAATGAAAAAAGATATAATCCCCCCCATCTCTTTTACTTAGAAAGTTGCGTTATGGATTATATCTTCTTAGTATTATTGCTGGTCGTTTGTTTTTCTAATTCTGCATTTATCAGAATTAAATCAATTATTGTGGTTATTGCATTGCTTACATTTTCTTTTTGGTTCATATCAGATATGTTTACCGGGAATGGTGTAAATGATGCAGTTTACTATCACCTGAAAAGCAATATTCATGGAACATCTATCGATGATATATTGCCTAAGATTTTTGTGGCCACTATTTTTATTTCAATATCAATAGCAATATTATTTATTTCATTCAAATGCCAAAGCAAACTACCGCGACGCAACACCCCATTATTTACCTTATTATACGCCTTATTTGTTTCACTTTTTATTTTTAAGTCGAACGCAACCCAAAACATATATAACTCTCTTCAAAATCTATCATATGGGAATGGGATGGAAGTGGCTAAGCAATATAATAGCATTAATTACGACATGAAAAGAAAGTATAATTATGTCTTTATATATGCTGAGAGCCTTGAGCGTTCACTGAGAAACATTGATGGTATTAATTATATTCCAAACATAAGTAAGCTCGCAGATCAATACCTTGAATTTACGGACATACAACAAATTCCTGGTATGGGATGGACAATGGCAGGTATAGTCAATACGCAATGTGCTGTCCCATTAGTTCTCCCGCAGGGAAATTCAGCGAATAATATGTCTCATTTCCTGACTGGAGCCGACTGTATTGCCACGCATTTGAAAAATAGTGGGTACACTACTGAATTTATACGTGGGAGTGATAAAGAGTTTGCTGGAGGGGATAAGTTTTTTTCTCAACATGGCTGGCTTTATCAACATGATAAACAATATTTACTTAACCATCATGTTGTAGATGAAAATAAAATAAGTGGATGGGGTGTTCATGATGATTCGCTCATTGACCATGTATATAATGAATTTGAGAAATTATCAGCCACAAAAAGTAATTTCCTGCTCTCATTCTTAACCGTCAACACTCACCCCCCAGCAGGCACCTATTTATCTGCTTGTGATGGACATATTAATGCCACCATCAATAATCCGATGCTTAAATCAGCGAGTTGCTCTGATTATCTTGTAAGTACATTTATAAAAAAAATCATCAATTCAGACCATTTTGACAATACAATCATTGTTCTTGTGTCAGACCATTTGATGATGGCTAACGCAGCCAGTAAAGAACTTGACAGCATTCAGGATAAGCGTAGAAACAACTTTATTGTTATTAAAAAAGGTATCAAACCCGCTAAAATCGCCAAACCAGGAACATTATTGGATGTCTGGCCGACTATACTTGATATCTCTTAGGCTGATAAACCTGATTTTGGATTTGGTCACAGTTTACTTCGCAATGAGAAAAGCCAGATATTACAATCATGGGAAACATCTAAAAATATCAGCGATTATCTAGGTTTTTCGTCTTCACTATGGAATTACCCTTCCCTGAATGACAAATTCTCATTCAAAGATGGCACACTGACAATTGGTCAACAAGAATATAAATGGCCTCTCTTCGGCTCCGCTGACAAGAATAAAAATATCAAAAACATTTATTTTGAAGCCTTTGCCTTAAATGCGCAAAAAATAACTGCGGAGGATAATATTCTTTTTTATATAAATGATTGCTCAATAACATCCAACAATAAAAAAGGCTTATGTGGTTATGAGTTAACACGTAATAGTACTGTTCAGTACCAAATAAATGAAGCAGGTCTTTACAATCGCAAAGAAATCAACGTTGCATCTCCTTTATTTACTGAGAAACTTATCGGCATTTCGTCTGGACCACTTAATGTCCAGACAGGAATTAATGATAATTTCCAGGAGCAAATCATGCCCCATGGAGTTAATTTTTATAAGCTGGAAGGAGAAAGTAAAAAGCTAAAACTCTTGGTCAATTTTAATACATGCAATAATGTTCCCGTTGATATTAACACAGTAAAAAATTTGATTGACAAAGACAATTCGCCTCTCATCATTGCTTCGAATGAGTCTATTTTTTGTATCCCTTATGAAACCAGACCATCAATCAATGAATTATTGCGATCTGATGCGGCTACTCAGTTGGCATCCAGACAGCAAATAATAGGCACTTATACTATGAGCGATACAAAATTCATTTTAGGGAAACCTGAAATCCCATTAGATGTGTTTATAAACAAAGAAAATTATAACTTGAACGAATTATGTACCATTCTCAACGACTGTAGGTAATTTGTTCTAATCTCTTAAAAAGGCTCCGAAAGGAGCCTTTTTTATGGCGGCGATTACGCGCCTCTGTACCGGGTAAACTGCTGCTCTGTAATAAGGCTCCCCCACTGGTCGCCTTCCCACTCCTTTACCAGCGTAAACCCAAACGACTCGTACAGACACCGGGCGGCGGTCAGCTTATTGAATGTCCAGAGATGCACGAATGAAAAACCGGCACTGTCGCAAAACCGCATCGCTTCATTCAGAAGTTTTTTCCCCACGCCATGTCCCCGGCAGCCATCATCAAGAATAAACCAGCGAAGATGGGCTTCACCCGGCGCCAGATCCTCGCCATCTATCGCCACCGAGCCGACAATTTTGTCGTTGAGTACTGCCAGCCAAATCTGGTTACAGGGCTTCTCCAGTCTTTCACTAAACTCGGCAAGCCCTGAAGCCACTTTGGCCTCGAAGAAGCGACCAAAGTTATGCTCCCGCGAATAATAGCTGCCATGCATCTCCGCGATACGGCCAATCATGCCGGGTATATACCCCTGCACTATCTTCAGCTCGTCGGGGTGCATATCGTTGCCCGTTTCACGACATGCCAGCAGCGCGTTGGCATAAAGGGAGAGCCCCTCAGAGATGGTCTGCTGCTGGGCAGGAGCAAGACGCTTTATTGCTGTAACCACGCGCTCATTGCTGAAGGCATTAATTTTGCTGACCGTCTCGTGACCTTTCGCGGTCAGCCTGAGGCTCTTTGCTCTCGCATCCTCAGTAGAAATGACTTCCTCGAGTTCGCCTGCGGCGATCAGGCGCGCCAGCATCCGGCTGACGCTGGACTTTTCCAGACCCAGCAGTTGCACCAGCTGGCTCGCCGTCATCTCCTTACGTAGAGCAATTTCGACCAGTGTATGGACGGCCGAAGGCGAGTAATTCGTTGAGGCCAGGGTAGAACCCATAAAACCTAACTCTCGCACCATGAGGCGCGAGGAACGTCGAATAACACTGACTACCGGGGTTTCGCTGTGCATGTTGTGTCCTCATTATTTAGTTGTACTATACAACTAAATAATGAGAGATTGTCAAACAGAATTGAAATGACTCCCCCAGTAGCCTTGTGCCTGATGATTATCAAAACCCGGAACGTCTGGCATTTGCTCAGCTTCACGGCAGTGTTGGGCACGGACCTTCGCCTCACAGTGTACGCTTCACTATAAATCGCCGCTGTCAAAAACTGCGTTAAATCGTCTGCAAGTATTGCGCGACAACAATGATGGCTTCGTGATTGCAAAGAAGGATCTGGAAATCCGTGGTCCGGGCGGATTGTTCGGCACAAGGCAAACTGATAATGCGGAATGTAAGTTGTCGACTTATTACGCGATCGGGTAATTAACTGTGATGTTTAACGGCTCTAGCTCTCATAAAGCTCTTGATACCGGAAACTAAAAATAGTCTAATGCATAAGTGCTTTTATTTTTCCCAATGACATTTATTTTTTAATATATCATTTCAGAAAGAAACAAATTGTAAGAAACATAATTAACACTGTTCAACCTGGATATACCAGACGAGGGTTATTAACATTTCACTGCCCTTTTAGTGGCCATCCTGCTTCCCATAAAATATTTGCAAATTTTATTGTCCCATATTGGACTACAATAAAATGGAGCAATTCGATTAACTTCCCTATTCTTTTTCCTGAAGGTTAAAGGACTGATTCGTATAACGTTAAAATAACGATAACACAACCAAATGTTGGCTTTATATTAATTGACGTTACTTATTAGTAATATTGATTATTTGGATATCAAAACCATGAAAAAGTCAGTCGTTGTTTCTGCTTTTAATAGTCTTTTGCTCGTCGGTATAGCAAAAGCAGAACCTGATGATGTAGCAGCAACACTTGCTGTTTCAGGTACAGTTGAATCATCCACCAACGGATGCAATGTTAGTCTTGATAAATCAGCCATGGAGTTAGGTAGTTGGGATATTAACACCTTACCTCTGCAGGGTATCTTCAACCAAAAGACATCATCCAATGAAAACATCGCCCGTCTTGAGGGAGATAACTGTACAAGTAATAATGGCGCCTTTATTGGACTTAAATTTATGGGCCCCGCTGACCAGACGGCAGGAAATTCCTTTTTAAACACGGCCCAAGGCCAGAATGCAGCGACGGGTGTTGCAGTTTCAGTTTACGGCTACAACGATCATACTGCGATTAACCCTAACACAAGCACAAGATTAGTTTATAGCGGCGATACGTTCAGATTTTACGTCGGCATGGTAAGGCTGGTTAATACATCCCTGACGCCAGGAAATGTTGAATCTGCAATGACGCTGGAAGTCGATCGACTGTAGTTCCTTTGAATACCAGCCAGACGCGGCACATACTCTATTATATCTAGCTCATATGGAATTGAGATGAAACACTCTGCTTTAGCTTCACTTTTTTCTCTGTTTTTGATGTCTGGTTTTGCTCAGGCTACATTAACACTTAACGCTGACCGTCTAATTTATAACGAAAAAGAAGGTGATGCCTCAGTCACCATTCGTAGCAATGAAGACCGTGCATATCTTGTGCAGTCATGGCTAGATGCAGGTGATAGCAGTGCTACCAAAAAACTGCCATTCGTGGTAACGCCTCCGTTATTCCGCCTGGCACCTAAAAGTGATAACGTAATCCGGGTAGTTTATCTGGGTCAGGGTTTACCTGCCGATCGAGAAACGCTTTTATGGCTTGATGTTAAAGGTGTTCCTGCCCTAAACGATGAAGAAGCAAAAGTCGAAAACCGGATGGTTCTGGCTCTCAATAATCGTATTAAATTTTTCTTCCGGCCTGCAGGTGTTAAGGGCGATCCTGGGGAAGCAGTAAAAAATCTAACCTGGAAAGCGTCAGGAAACACGGTAACAGTTAAAAACACATCGCCATTCAATCTTGTATTGAGCAAAATTGTTGTCGATAAAGAAAGCATCCCTGTTTCAGTTGTTGATAACAACACTGTCATCCCGCCATTCTCTGATAAAACTTATCATCTTAAGCATTCCATTCATGGCGGTGCTGTCGTTGAATGGGATGCACTAAACGATTTTGGTGTAACCTCGAAAACTTATTCTAAGAATTTATAAATAAAAGTACGTTATGTATTCATTTAGAACATCGTGGTTAACGCCTGTCGCTGCATCATTATTACTCACCCGTGTAGCTTTCGCGGGAGAGTATTTTGATCCAGGCTTATTGCAATCGGTAAATGGAAGTAATCCTATTGGTGATACAAGTGCGTTAAGCCAAGGACACCAGCCTCCCGGTATTTACCGTGTAAAAATTAATGTTAATGGAAGAGCTATTCTTATTAATGACGTTCGGTTCGAGCAGAACAAAGATAAGGTATTAGTTCCTTGCCTCTCATTTAGCACATTACAAAAATTAGGCGTGGATATGGACAACGTTGAATCCGGCATGAAAGACAACGACAAGGATGAAACTTGTACACCAGCAGAAACACTGTTTCCTGGTCTCAAGGTCGACTTCGACTTTTCCAAGCTGGAATTGAATATTGCTATTCCACAAACATTACTACGTGATGAAAGTCTTCAAGGTGTTCCGGTAGAAGAGTGGGACGATGGTATCCCTGCACTTTTAAACAACTATCAACTCTCCGGTCAGCAATATATTGATCGCAATAATGATACGACAGATACCGTATTCGTTAATTTAACAAATGGATTCAACTTTGGTCGCTGGCGCTACCGAAATAACTCCATACTCAGTAACGAGGACGGTTGGCACTCAACGGCAAATTATGTGGAAACGGCTCTACGTTCTCTGAAAGGTGAGCTAACAGTTGGAGATGCCAGTACCTCTGGCGATGTCTTTGACAGCTTGTTGATTCGCGGCATACAGCTAAGTTCCGATCAGGATATGGTGCCAGACCAGCTAACTGGGTTTGCTCCGATCATTCGCGGCATAGCAAAGAGTAATGCTCAGGTCACGATACGGGATAATGGTCGTATTGTCTATCAACGCTCTGTGCCGCAAGGCCCGTTCGTGATTAGCGATCTGGCCTCTGTGTCGAGCGGTGGAAAATTAGACGTCACCGTGACAGAAGCCGATGGATCCGAAACACACTCGACGGTTGCCTATTCCAGTGTCCCTCAGTTGCTCCGAGACGGCCAGATAAAATATAACGTGACTGCAGGCCGTTATCTGACGAATCCAACATCACTTGAACATGATCCTCAAATGATGCAAGCCTTGTTGGCTAAGGGATTACCGTTGAATATCACTGGCTACGGTGGTCTTCAGCTACAGGAACGTTATAAGGCGTTAAGCATCGGTGTTGGTGTTGATCTTCATCGGTTAGGGGGCATTGCGGTTGATACAACTCGAAGCAACAGCAGCCATGAAGGCTCCTCTGATGAAAGGGGCAGAATGCTACGCCTGACGTATCACAACAGTATCCCGGAAACGAATACACAGGCTCAGCTGGATAGCCGCTATTACTGGCGAGATTATCAGTCATTCAGTAATTGGGCTGACGCCGATTCGTTCACAGATGATGCACGTGAACGTCGTGAATTTAACCTGACCATTAATCAGGCGCTAAACAGTGATAACAGCTTTTACACCACACTGAGCCGTATCCAGAATGTGGATAACTCCGTCTCCCGCTCACTCCAATTAGGCTGGAATAGCTCAATCAACATCGTCAGTTTTTCGTTGATGTGGAATATGGTGAAAAATGAAGGTACCTCTGCGTGGGACAAGCAATTGGCCTTAACATTATCCGTGCCGCTGAGCAGTTTTTATCCGTCTGCTCAACCGATGTTGAACTATACCGCCACTTCTGGATTGAAAGGCGATCTTTCAAATCAAGTAGGGATTACCGGGAAAGTCGGCGATAACCAGGATTTAAACTGGAATACGCAAGTGTCGTATGGCCAAAGTGATACTAAAAGCGGATCGGCTGGTCTTGATTATCAAGGAAACTATGGGGACCTGAATGCAACACTCACTACGGATGAGCATCAGTACCTAAGTTGGAATGCTTCAGGAAGTCTGATCGCTCACCAGCACGGCGTGACATTTGGACGTTTTAGTAACGGCAGCCAGGCGCTCGTCGCTATCCCAGACGTTAAAGATGTAAGTATGCAGAGCAGTAGAAATGTAGTAACAAATTCAAGAGGCTATGCCATTGCTACGGACCTGCAATCCTACCACCGCAATACATTGCAGGTGGATCCCCGCGCGAATAAGGATGTCGATTTTGTCAGCACCTCTGCGGAGGTTATACCCACTAAAGATGCGGTCGTATTGGCCAAATTTGACGCTATCAGCGGACGTAAAGTTGTCATGGAAGTTAAACATAACGGTAGCTTCCTGCCCTTCGGTGCACGGGCCCGCATTGATGGCATAAGCGATGTCTGGTACGTCGGAGATGAAGGCCAGGTCTATTTGAATGCTGCGCCAGAGGAGGGCGTGGTCAAGTTTAGCTGGGGTGAACAGGCGCATTGCTCAACACCGTTCAAACTACCAGACCAAGATAAAACCATATCCCGGATGGTCGTTTTACCTGTCGAGTGTAAATAAGGAACTGAAGATGCCGATTCGCTTACTTAAACTGGTCTCGTTAAGCATGGGTTTGTATTGCCTGGCATATCAGGCCAACGCCAAGGAATGCATAAAGTCAGATAGCACTGACCCTTTGAACTTGACGATCCCCGTCATCGCCACATTGCCAGTGCGAGCAGCGACGGCACCGACAGGTACGACTCTTTATGTTAAGGAAGCGTCTTTAGCTCAACTGACCGGAGTTCATCGCCCCATTTCAGGGGACTGTATGGAGAAATTAAGTCAGGCATTGAACGGACGAATTATGGCATCTCAGAGCGGTTTCAATACGTTTGCAACTTCGTTGCCGGGAATCGGTATACGAATGACCGCTATCTATGACAACCACTCCGGTAAGCATAAAGAATGGGTTTTACCGTTTAATGCATCACTGTACGATCTGTCCCAAACATCAGTCACCACCGATGAACTGAAATTACGTCTTGAGACAATTAAGACCGGGGATATATCAGGTGGCACGGCCACTTTCCGGCTGCCTTCGTTTCTCAATACAACAGATAACAAGCTGGTCGTGAATTTGCAGTTGACGTTATTAATGGATCCTGCACATTGCGATATTTTACTGGCGCAGCCACAGATTGAATTACCTGCGATTAACGCTAAGGATTTGGCAAACAATGCAGAAAATACGGCTTACCCTATTAACGTCAATTTGAAATGTTTAAACACACGTAAAGCCAGCCTTACCGTCGAGGGTTTACCTTCCGATAATAAGAGCAGCATTTTTAAGAATGTTACCACCGATAACCCAGCGTCAGGGGTCGGTATTGAGATGCTTTATAACAACAGCATACTATACCCGGGTCGCCCAATAGACATTACTCTCAACCAGGAAGAAAATGGTATGGCCCTTCCATTAACAACGCGCTATGCAAAGACGAATGAAGAAATAACAGGAGGAAATGTAAAAGCACAAATTACGCTAAGAATTAATTACCTTTAACGTTTGTGGTTCAGAAAATATGGAAAGAATTTTTGCCTGTTCAGGTAAGAATCTTTCGCCTATTTTCAATTTAAATATAAGGATATTTTGTGATGAAAAAGTCAATTTTAGGTTTAGCGGTTTCTGCATTCTTCATGGTTGGTGCTGCTCAGGCTGCAGTTAGCCCTTACGATGTCAGCGCGACGCTGTCTGTGGTGGGTACCGTAACCCCAGCTGAATCCGGCTGCGCAGTAAATACAAGCGTTAACAACGTGGTTCTGAATACCGACGTGACCAAATTAAAAGATCAGCAATCAATTCAAACAGCAAACGATTTGACTACTGTTGATCTGACCGTTGTTGGTGACACCTGTAGCGACCAGGTTCAGCAAGGTAAAATTGCTTACGTATTTAAAGGCGCCGCTGATGGCAGCGTGGGCATGTCCCTGGCAAACACCGCTACAGGTGAAGGGGCCGCAACGGGTGTCGCTATCGGTCTTTTTGACGTAATGGGAAAACCTATCAATATCAACTCACAAACTGTTGTTGCACATGAGGGTATTACTTATTTGGGGTTAAACCTGGTTAAGATGACCAATGCTGAAGAAACCACAACAGGTAACGTTCAGGGCTCTCTGACTATCCAGATCGAACGCCTGTAATCTATTCCCCCCTCACATAAAGTGAGGGGGGTTTATGTTTTATGGTGTATGTATAAAAAGCCTCATAACATCTATTTATCCTCCTCCCAGATGACAGATCCATATTTTTCATATCACATCTGGGATGTTGCGAGTCTTCAAACCCTCACCATAAATATTATTCAAGTAAAGTTAACCTCAAGGGGTCAACCACAATGAAAAAAGTGGCGTTATTTTTCTCCGCAGGTTGTGCGCTTTTCATGGCAACATCTGTGACTGCTGCAGCGGCGTCTCCACATGGGCTTTCAATTTACGGCAAGCTTCAGGAGCAGCCTATTAGCTGTACCGTATTGATGAGCAAATATGTCGTTCAGCTTAGCGCTGAAACCACTCGGCTGCCTGAACAGGACAATACGCATCCAACACTCACAAAAGACGATGTTATTCATATTCGCCTCGGGGGTGATAACTGCGATGCCAATGAGAGTTATAAGAATATTGGCCTTAAGTTCCTCGGTACTGCAGACGAAGCTTACGGCACCGTACTGGCGAACAAAACGGGTGACAGCTCTGGTGCAACAGGTGTAGGGGTCCAACTGATGGATGGCAGTAATAATACACGCATCATCCCTAACTCTACCGTTGGAATGTTCCCGCCTTCCACCAACGGCACGCTTACCGACTTTACCCTCAATTTGTCGCTCGTCAAATTGAAGGGCCAGACGGCAACGACGGGGAGTGTCAAGAGTGACATGACCGTGCAGATTGAGCGTCTATAAGGAGAATGTAATGAAAAAGAATGCATTGAGCCTGTTAAGCGCAGGGTTGCTGTTGTCCTGTACGGGACTCGCCCACGCGGAGGATCAGGCCGCGAATATCTCTGTTTCTGGCCTTGTAACGCCAGGCTATAGTTGCTTCGTCAACATGAGCCAGAGCTCTGTTTCTATTGTCGAAACCCCAGACAAGTTGATTAAGCAGGGAAACAACGCAACAAATCCTGTCATTATTCATCTATCTGTTAAAAGTAATACTGTTAACCATCAGCAGCAATGTGACTCGTTGCTCGCTGAAGGTAAACTCGTTTATCGCATCAGCGGCACGGCGGATAATGCCGATGGCACCGTCCTGGCTAATCAGCTTAAGGATTCAACTGCCGCGAGCGGTCTGGGAATTGGTCTGTTTGACGCCAGCAACACCCCTATCAATGTGAATACTGGGCGGCTAGCTGCGACAGCAGACACCATCCTGGGCTTGCAGCTCGTGCAATTGAGCAATCAGGAGGCTGTGTCAGGCAACATCAATGCACTGGCCTCCATTGATGTTGAACATCTGTAATCACTCCCGCCCATTCTGACCGAATGGGCTTTTTTTTAGAAGGCAGGAATATTTCACCACAAAAGCGCAGGATATCTTGTCATGAAGTGGTCACTATTTGGTTTGGCTTCTTTCTGCATTTTTCATTATTGGTGCCGCTCAAGCCACAACAGATCCTTCTAACGTAAACCCGACTCCTTCTGTTACCGGTACGGTAATGCTGACCTTGTTGACAGCAGATCGAACGTTTGTAAGCCTCTACCGCCCATCTCTTCCAGAACGAGATGGGCGTTTCGTCCTCAAGCAGGGGCCTTCTAATCAATCAATGCAGTGACGCCAGCCTCGCCGCAAACCCGACAAACAGTAGCCCTATCAGCCCGTTCCCCAGCTTTGCCAGTTTCTTTTTCGTTTTAAGATAACGAGTCACAAACGCACCAGAGAAGATCAGAAAGCTCATGTACATAAAGCTTATTAACTCCAGCGTCGTCGCGAGGATCAGGAAAGAAGTGCCGGTACTTTGTGCATTCACGTCAATGAACTGAACAAAGAACGATACGTAGAACAGAATCGCTTTGGGATTGGTCAGACTTAACACCAGCGAACGTTTCATGATCATACTGGCAGGTTCGGGGCCGCTCTCATGGGCGTTTTTTTGACGATTCACCACCGACCAGAGCATTTTGCCCCCCAGCCAGAGCAGATAGAAGGCCCCGAGATAGCGCACGATATTAAACAGTACCGGCGTGGTCTGAATTAATGCCGCGACGCCCGCCCAGGCCAGAAACATCAGTACCGCATCACCGATAAATACGCCTGACGCGGCAAGATATCCTTTTTTAACGCCGTGTCCAATTCCGGTTTTGAGCACAAACAGGGTATTCGGCCCCGGTACCAGCACGATAAAGAACGCGCCAACAACATACGTCCAGAAATTCAATACGCCAAACTCCGCAAACACTTCTTCTCCCTCCTTTTGCTCAATACAGCATGAATAGCGCTGCAAATACGCTACTCCTAAAAATCAGACTCTATAAAATCAGCGGGCACCATTACGGTGCCCTCATGGTACTCAGATATCCTGGACTGCGAACAGCAACGCGTTGCGGTGCCGGGTCATTCCACATTTTCTGATGGCGTGAATACGCATATTGCGGCGGGATTGTGCTTCCAGCCAACGAGCCTTGCGACGACTCACCTGTCGCAACATGCGCCAGCGCCCTACTTCTGTTCTACTGCGCTTCATGTCTACAACTCTTTCTCTAACACTTTTTCTCTAAAAGAAAGGCCATTATAAACCCAACCCGGCAGCAAACCAGCGCTTTTACCTGGCGTTTTTATTTGCCAGATGAATCCTGATGCGTACACTCATAACAATACGCTTTCAAAAGGATTTTTTTACTATGACAACCTTCTACACCGTGGTGAGTTGGCTGGTCATTTTAGGATACTGGCTGTTAATCGCGGGTGTGACATTACGCATCCTGATGAAGCGCAGAGCCGTACCCTCTGCCATGGCCTGGCTTCTGATCATCTACATCCTGCCGCTGGTGGGAATTATTGCCTATCTCTCTTTCGGTGAGCTTCATCTCGGTAAACGCCGCGCCGAGCGGGCCCGCGCCATGTGGCCCTCAACCGCAAAGTGGCTGAACGATCTTAAGGCCTGCAAGCATATCTTCGCCGAGGAGAACAGTAGCGTCGCATCGTCACTGTTTAAGCTGTGCGAGCGCCGTCAGGGGATTGGTGGCGTTAAGGGCAATCAACTTCAGCTGCTGACCTCGTCCGACGACGTCATGCAGGCGTTAATTCGCGATATTCAGCTGGCGCGTCATAATATCGAGATGGTTTTTTATATCTGGCAGCCCGGCGGAATGGCTGACCAGGTCGCTGAATCGCTGATGGCCGCGGCGCGACGCGGCATTCACTGCCGCCTGATGCTTGACTCTGCGGGTAGCGTGGCTTTTTTCCGTAGCCCCTGGGCGGGCATGATGCGCAATGCCGGTATCGAAGTGGTTGAGGCGCTGAAGGTCAATCTCCTGCGCGTGTTTCTGCGCCGGATGGATCTCCGCCAGCATCGCAAAATGATCATGATAGATAACTATATAGCCTACACCGGCAGCATGAACATGGTTGACCCGCGCTTCTTCAAGCAGGACTCGGGCGTGGGCCAGTGGGTGGATTTGATGGCGCGAATGGAGGGGCCGATTGCCACCTCGATGGGCATCGTTTACTCCTGCGACTGGGAGATAGAAACCGGCAAACGCATTCTGCCGCCACCGCCGGACGGCAATATTATGCCGTTTGAAGAGGCCAGCGGTCACACCATTCATACCATTGCTTCCGGGCCCGGCTTCCCGGAGGATTTGATTCATCAGGCGCTGCTGACGGCGACGTACTCCGCGCGTGAATACCTGATCATGACGACGCCCTACTTTGTCCCCAGCGATGACCTCCTGCACGCGATCTGTACCGCGGCGCAGCGCGGCGTCGATGTGAGCATTATTTTGCCGCGCAAAAATGACTCCCTTCTGGTGGGCTGGGCCAGCCGGGCATTCTTCAGCGAACTGCTGGCCGCCGGGGTGAAGATCTACCAGTTCGAAGGCGGATTACTCCACACCAAGAGCGTTCTTGTCGACGGTGAACTGAGCCTGGTGGGAACGGTCAACCTGGATATGCGCAGCCTGTGGCTCAACTTTGAAATCACGTTGGTCATTGATGATGCAGGCTTTGGCGGCGATCTCGCGGCGGTGCAGGATGATTATATCTCCCGCTCGCGGCTGCTGGATGCCAGACTGTGGGTAAAACGTCCATTGTGGCAGAGAATTGCCGAACGACTGTTTTACTTCTTTAGTCCGTTGCTGTAAAACGTGCCCAACGATGTTAAACAGGTAGTCATCATGGAAATGGATCTGAACAATCGCCTGACCGAAGACGAAACGCTCGAGCAGGCCTATGACATTTTTCTCGAACTGGCGGTTGATAACCTCGATCCCGCAGACGTGATCCTCTTTAATCTGCAGTTCGAAGAGCGCGGCGGTGCCGAACTGTTCGACCCTTCAGAAGACTGGGCTGAGCATGTGGATTTCGATCTGAATCCTGACTTCTTTGCCGAAGTGGTCATCGGGCTGGCCGATGAAGACGGCGGCGAGATTAACGATATTTTCGCCCGCGTCCTGCTCTGTCGAGAGAAAGACCATAAGCTGTGCCATATTCTCTGGCGCGAATAATAAAAAAGGCTGCGATTGCAGCCTTTTTTATTTACTCCGGTAATTCACTGCCGCAGCGGTTACAAAACCGCGCGTTGAGGTCATGTTCACCCTGATGACATGCCGGACATTTGCGCTGCTGCTTGCGGCTCTGAAATGCGCTGCTCATGTGCGTGGTAATAAGCCCGGTCGGGATCGCAATCACCGAATAGCCAATCAAAATCAGCACCGACGCCACGATGCGACCCAATGGCGTATGGGGCGTAATATCACCGTACCCCACGGTCGTCACGGTCACAATGGCCCAGTAGACGGACGCATTGAGCGTCGTAAAGCCATATTTTGGCCCTTCTATTAAATACATCAGCGCGCCAAAAACAATCATGACGATGGCAATAAACGAGTAGAACAAAATAAGCTGATGCCGGGCGCTGACGATCGCACTCCAGAACACGCGCAATGACGGCATAAAGCGCAGTAATTTCAGAATACGTAATACCCGAATAACGCGCATCGCCCGCCAGGCAAAGACATAGCTCAGGCTGATTTCCGGCCACAGCCACATGACGTAGAGCGGCAGAATGGTGGCTAAATCAATAAATCCCCAGAAGCTGAAAACATATCTGGCCGGGTTGGGCCAGGCTATTACCCGGAGAAGATATTCAGCGGTAAAAACCAGGGTAATCGCCAGCTCGAGCCAGACAAAGATATGCCATTCGTCAAACGTCAGGTGGTATTGCGTCCCGGCACCCGATTCAATAAAGATGACCACCACGCTGAGAAGCGCAAATAAGCCGCAAAGACCTTCGAATCGTCGTCCGGAAACCGTTTCAGGATCGAATAAAACATGATATAGCCGCCGACGGGCTGACGTGAATAAACGCGACACAGTGACCTCGCAAAAAATAAGGGCTGACATCATGTCAGCCCTTGCGATTATAACGGGTCTACTTTCAGGCAGGAAACCGCATGTCGGAAACTGCCTTCCAGAACCGGTCGCGTTTTTGCACATTCCGGCCCGGCCATTGGGCAGCGCGTGCGGAAAACGCAGCCCGACGGCGGATTAATCGGTGAAGGCAATTCCCCTTCCAGAAGCTGGATGGTTTTATTTTTCTCCAGATCGGGATCGGGAATCGGCACCGCCGACATCAGCGCTTTGGTGTAAGGGTGCAGCGGATTGTGGTACACCTCGTCATAGGTGCCCAGCTCAACGGCGTGCCCCAGATACATCACCAGCACGCGGTCAGAGATGTGTTTCACCACGGCCAGGTCATGCGCGATGAAGATCAGCGACAGCCCCATTTCGCGCTGCAGTTTCTGCAGCAGGTTAACCACCTGCGCCTGAATGGAGACGTCGAGCGCGGAAACCGGTTCATCACAGATAATCAGCTTTGGTTCGAGGATCAGCGCACGCGCTATGCCAATACGCTGACACTGGCCGCCGGAGAACTCGTGAGGATAGCGGTTGATGAGATTAGGCAGCAGCCCGACTTTCAGCATCATCGCCTTAACGCGATCGCGCACTTCCTGACGGGACATCTTCGGATGATAGGTACGCAGCGGCTCGGCAATAATCTCACCGATGGTCATGCGCGGGTTTAATGACGCCAGCGGATCCTGGAAAATCATCTGGATATCGCTGCGCACGTCGCGCCACTCGTCGGGTTTCATGCCAAGCAGATCTTTACCCAGCCAGGCCACTTTGCCGTCGGTGGCTTTCACCAGACCGATAATGGCGCGCGCAAAGGTCGATTTACCGCAGCCGGACTCGCCCACCACGCCCAGGGTTTCCCCTTCATAGAGGCGCAGCGTGACGCCGTCCACCGCTTTCAGGGTCTTCGACGGCTGCCAGAACCACTGTTTGCCGTCTTTGATGTCGAAATGCACCTTGAGGTCAGCAATCTCGAGCAGCACATTGCGTTTTTCATCTAATGCGTTCATACCAGCTCCTCCTGCGGCTTAAAGCAGGCGCGCAGACGGCCTGGTGCAAACTCTTCCAGCGGCGGTGCGCTGTTGCAGATTTCCATCGCGTGCGGGCAGCGCGGCTGGAACGGACAGCCTTTCGGCAGGCGCAGCAGGTTTGGCGGGTTGCCCGGAATGGTGAGCAGGGATTCCCCTTCCGCATCGAGGCGCGGCACCGCGTTCAGCAGGCCAATCGAGTAAGGATGAGCTGGCTGATAGAATACGTCACGCGCTTTGCCGTATTCCATGGTACGACCGGCATACATCACCAGCACTTTGTCACAGATGCCCGCCACCACGCCCAGATCGTGGGTGATCATGATAATCGCCGTGTTGAACTCACGCTTGAGCTCGTTCAGCAGGGTCATGATTTGTGCCTGAACGGTAACGTCCAGCGCGGTGGTCGGTTCGTCGGCAATCAGCAGTTTTGGCCGGCACAGGAGCGCCATCGCAATCATCACGCGCTGACGCATACCGCCAGAGAACTCGTGCGGGAACATACGCATGCGCTTGCGCGCTTCCGGCATTTTCACCGCATCGAGCATTTTGACCGACTCTTCAAAGGCTTCGGCTTTGCCCAGACCTTTGTGCAGCATCAGGACTTCCATCAGCTGCTCACCGACGCGCATGTACGGGTTCAGAGAGGTCATCGGATCCTGGAAAATCATCGAGATCTGCTCGGCACGCAGCTTGTTCAGCTCGTGCTCCGGCAGGTTGAGGATTTCGCGACCGTTGAATTTCGCGGAACCGCCAATCACACCGTTAGCGGCCAGCAGGCCCATTAGCGCAAAGGCGGTCTGGGATTTCCCGGATCCGGATTCACCCACGATGCCGAGCGTTTCTCCCGCGCGCAGGTTGAAGTTGAGATCGTTCACGGCGGTCACATCCCCGTCCGGGGTCTTAAAGGTGACGCGAAGATCTTTTACGTCCAGCAGAAGGTCGCTCCGCTGCTGCGCCTGTGGCGCGGTTGCCGTTTCAATAATTGTCATGACGGCGCTCCTTAACGGTCTTTCGGGTCGAGGGCATCACGCAGGCCATCGCCGATAAAGTTAAAACAAAACAGGGTAACGACCAGGAAACCCGCCGGGTATAACAGCAGCCACGGTGACACTTCCATTGAGTTTGCACCGTCACTCAACAGCGCGCCCCAGCTGCTCAACGGTTCTTGCGTACCCAGACCGAGGAAGCTCAGGAAGGATTCAAACAGGATCATGCTTGGCACCAGCAGTGAGGCATAGACCACCACCACGCCCAGCACGTTAGGAACGATATGGCGAACCACGATATTCCCGGTAGAGACACCGCCGACCTGCGCGGCTTCGATAAACTCTTTGCGTTTAAGGCTCAGCGTCTGGCCGCGGACAATACGCGCCATATCCAGCCAGGAAACCATCCCGATGGCCACGAAGATCAACAGGATATTCTGACCGAAGAAGGTCACCAGCAGGATGACGAAGAACATGAACGGGAAGGAGTTCAGGATTTCCAGCAGACGCATCATTACCGAGTCGATTTTACCGCCAAGATAGCCGGAAAGTGAGCCGTAGAGCGTACCCACGATCACGGCCACCAGCGCGGCAGCAATACCGACCATCAGCGAGATACGGCCACCGATAGCGACACGCACCAGCAGATCGCGTCCGGAAGAGTCCGTGCCAAAATAGTGGCCAGATTCCATATCCGGCGCGCTGGACATCATGCCCCAGTCGGTGTCGAAATAGGTAAATTGCGACAGCATCGGCGCAAGGGTCACAAACAGCGCAATGATCACCAGAACAACCAGACTGGCAACCGCAGCACGGTTGTGCATAAAGCGACGGCGCGCGTCCTGCCAGAGGCTACGACCTTCTACTTCCAGTTTTTCACTGAAGTTTTCCAGCGCCTCGCTGTTTTTCTTACTCAACATCATGGCGTGCTCCAGCGTTAGTAACGAATTTTCGGGTCGATGACGGCATACAGCACATCGACGATAGCGTTGAAGAGAATGGTCAGCGCACCGACGAGAATCGTCAGGCTAAGAACCAGCGAATAGTCGCGGTTAAGCGCGCCGTTAACGAACAGCTGACCAATGCCAGGCAGGCCGTAGATTGTTTCGATAACCATTGAGCCGGTGATGATCCCGACAAATGCCGGCCCCATGTAGGAGAGCACGGGTAACAGCGCCGGTTTGAGCGCGTGGCGGAAGATAATCCGACGCATCGGCAGCCCTTTAGCGCGCGCGGTACGAATGAAGTTCGAGTGCAGCACTTCGATCATTGAACCACGGGTGATACGCGCGATACTGGCGATGTACGCCAGAGATAATGCCACCATCGGCAAAATCATGAACTTTAATGCCCCGCCGTTCCAGCCGCCGCCCGGCAGCCACTTCAGCGTGATGGCAAATATCATCACCAGTAATGGCGCGACAACGAAGCTGGGTATCACTACCCCGGTCATTGCCACACCCATTACGGCATAATCCCATTTGGTATTTTGTCTGAGCGCGGCGATAACGCCCGCGGTGACGCCGAAAACGATGGCCAGAATGAATGCCGCAGCACCCAACTTAGCCGAAACCGGGAAGCTGGACGCCACCAGGTCGTTAACGGAATAGTCTTTATATTTAAATGACGGTCCAAAATCGCCGTGGGCCAGCTGCTTCAGGTAATTGAAGTACTGGGTGGAGATAGGATCGTTCAAGTGGTATTTCGCTTCGATATTCGCCATGACTTCTGGCGGCAGCGTACGTTCACCGGTAAATGGACTTCCCGGCGCAAGGCGCATCATGAAGAAGGAAATCGTGATGAGAATAAATAGCGTTGGAATCGCTTCAAGACAGCGACGTAGGATAAATTTCAACATTGCCCGTACCTTCTGGCGTGTGCCTATATTATGTGACGTTGGTTAGACACCGTGGGGCGAGCACGCCCGCCCCACTCATTGCCATTAATGCTTGATAATATACAAGTTTTTAACGTAGATATTATCCATCGGGTCTTTACCGGTATACCCACCTACCCACGGTTTCACCAGACGGGCGTTAACGTAGTAGTAAACCGGAACGATCGCGGAATCTTTATCCAGCTGCTGCTCGGCCTTAGAGTACAGTTCTGTACGCTGTGCTTCGTCAGTGGTTTTCAGCGTGTCGCCAATCAGCTTGTCGAACGCCGGGCTCTTATAGTGCGCGGTGT
The DNA here is from genome assembly GCF_057224565.1 of Enterobacter sp. 3U4. Taxonomy (NCBI): domain Bacteria; kingdom Pseudomonadati; phylum Pseudomonadota; class Gammaproteobacteria; order Enterobacterales; family Enterobacteriaceae; genus Enterobacter; species Enterobacter sp. 3U4. The sequence goes on along the minus strand of NZ_CP136665.1, from coordinate 1,305,922 downwards.
TGTTCGAGCTGTCGCTCAGCATGGTGTTCAGGAAGGAGGTCGGTTCGTTATAGTCCGCACACCAGCCTGCACGTGCCACATCAAAGGTGCCCTGATGACGGCTGTCGAGGAAGGTTTTCCACTCCTGGTTCTCCAGCTTCACGTTCGCGCCCAGGTTCTTTTTCCAGATCGAGGCGACGGCGATAGCCAGTTTTTTATGCAGATCGGAGGTGTTGTACAGCAGGCTGAAGGTCAGCGGCTTATCTGCGGTGTAGCCCGCTTCGGCCAGCAGTTTCTTCGCTTCTGCGTTACGCTGTTCCTGAGTCTGTTTGAACCAGTCTGGCTCGGTCAGTTTTGCGCCATCGGTGTATGGAGGGGTATAGCTATACGCCGGCAAATCGCCCTGGTTTTTCACTTTGTTCACGATGATATCGCGATCCAGTGCCAGCTTCAGCGCGGTACGAACGCGTACGTCGGTGAACGGTGCCTTCTGGTTGTTGATTTCATAGTAATAGGTGCACAGGTACGGATCGACGTGAACTTCTTTAGGGATCTCTTTTTTCAGTTTCTGGAACAGTTCAATCGGCATGTTGTTATAGGTCATGTCGATTTCACCGCTGCGATAGCGGTTAACGTCAGTCACTTCGGAAGAAATTGGCAGGTAGGTCACCTGATTAATAACGGTTTTCGCGTTGTCCCAGTATTGCGGGTTACGCTCAAGCACCATACGCTCGTTGACCACCCAGTCTTTCAGCTTGTAGGCACCGTTGGTCACGATATTGGCAGGCTGGGTCCATTTTTCACCAAATTTTTCCACGGCGGATTTTGGTACCGGGGAGACGGACGGGTGAACCAGCAGCTTATAGAAGTACGGAACAGGTTCGCTCAACGTTACTTCAAAGGTATTAGCATCGATCGCTTTTACGCCCAGGTCGGTAATAGGTTTTTTACCCGCGATGATGTCATCAATATTGGCGATATGGCCATATTGCAGGTAGCTCGCATACGGAGAGGCGGTTGTTGGGTTCGCCAGACGCTGCCAGCTATAAACGAAATCTTCGGCCGTGACCGGTGTACCGTCGGACCATTTCGCATCTTTACGCAGATGGAAGGTCCAGACTTTGAAATCTTTGTTTTCCCATTTTTCGGCTACACCCGGCGCCGGGTGGCCGTCTACGTCCGTTACCAGCAGGCCTTCGAACAGGTCGCGGTTAACGTTAGACTCAGGAACACCTTCAATTTTGTGCGGGTCGAGAGACTGAACTTCCGCACCGTTGTTACGCACCAGCGTCTGTTTCTCAGCCAGTTGAACACCTGCAGGAACGTCCGCAGCCATTGCAGCGTTGCCCGCGATTAGCGCAGTTAAAATCCCCGCCGCTACCAGATTTTTTTTTGTGATGATGGACATTGTGTTGGTACTCCACTCATTATAATGACTGGCCTTCGCCAGCTGTGTAATCCCCTGTTGGGGCCTGTACAGCGCAGGAGTTTTTTTTGCTGCTGTCAGGTTCTTCTTTTACTGCTTGCTATCACCGACTTTTTTATTACTGACCGCTCGTATGGCCGTCTTGCGTCGATTCTTAACAGGCCTCCCCTGTTTGAGGCCTGCGCTGGATATCTGAGAAGAAAACTATATGAAAATAATTCTCATCTGCTTGTTTTATGCTGCAAAATATTAGGCCGGAAAGTATCAAATGGCGTAAACGCGCGCCAATACATTTTGCAAATTTGTTAAGCAATTCTCTTTTACGGTGAGTACCGCATCGTTGAGGGCAGCCCTGCCGGACATCGAACATCACGTAAAAAACATAATATTCAAAAAGATAGAGAATTTTTTCTCTACAAGCGCGTCGCTGCGCTATCATCGAGTGATTTTGTACAAAAATTTAACAACTGGTTATTATTTAGCACATTCATCTAGGGGAATGTTGAAATTACTAATATCATTTCGGTTATCTCTCAGCAAGCCCCAGAGTATCATGTGAGTAAAATAACAGATCGATCGAAGGTTTTCTGCGCAGGCGGGTTTGGCGGGATTTAATAACTTGTTGAAATACAAGCAATGAACATTATTAGTAGAATTTATTATGATATGTAAGCATTTCAACTTTAGTTATAGGATTTACTGATAATGACGTAAAAAAACGGAGCCGTTGCTCCGTTCTTTCATACGAAATATCAGTGCAGCAAACCGGGGAAAATGCTTTTAATTCCCGTAACGATGAATTCAATCCCTAACGCCATCAACAGCAGACCCATAATACGCGTTATAACGTTAATGCCCGTCTGCCCCAACAGGCGCACCAGCCAGGGTGCCATGCGGAATACGCCCCAGCAGCAGAGCGCGAAAAGCGCAATGGCGACGGAAAATCCAACCAGATGCATCAGGCTATGGTAACGCGTGCCCCAGACAATGGTTGAGCTGATGGCACCGGGGCCAGCCATGAGCGGTAAGGCCAGAGGCACTACGCCAATACTTTCGCGGATGGCGGTTTCTGACTTCTCCTGCTTGTTCTGTTTATCCTCGCCCAGCTTACCGCTGATCATGGACATGGCGATGGTCACGACCAGGATCCCACCCGCTATGCGGAAAGAGTCGATCGAAATCCCGAAGAGCTGGAGAATGGCGTCACCCAGAAAAAGGGAGGTGAGTAATATGATAGCGACTGACAGGTTAGCGGTCAGGTTGGTCTTATTCCTGGCCGCCGCCGTCTGGTAACTCGTCATACTAATGAAGACAGGAATGATCCCCACCGGGTTGACCAGGGCAAACAAACCAATAAAAAATTTAAAATACGTTGGAAAATCAAAGAGCGTTTGGATCACGTTTTGCTCCGCTTATGCACATGCCCGGGACTGACAATTTGTCGTGAGAAATCGCGCTGAAGATACCCTTTTTATCAGCATACTTCACTCGAAATCTGTGGCAAAACGTTATCATTTCAGGATGTTAAACATATGTATAATTCATGATAGCGCCACTTCCAATACTTACGTAATTATTTAACACTGGAAAAATCTCAAAGAAATAACCCTGCTGAAAGGTATCAGCTTGGGGGAAAATTGACGTAGATCATGATTTCCGTACTCAGAAGTGAGTAATCTTGGCTACGCCCCCAGGGAGATCGCCTGACAAAAAGGGATGATGCTAAGGTAAGGCTCTTTTAGTAAATTAGTGTGCTGACGCAGAAAGTAACTCTTTGTTTTACTTTGTGTTACGCAAGTCGTATCGGCTCTGTCTATACTGTGTGACGTATCGAGCGCTGGTTTACTAAAAGAGTTTAAACATTATCAGGAGAGCATTATGGCTGTTACTAATATCGCTGAACTGAACGCCCTCGTCGAGCGCGTTAAAAAAGCCCAGCGTGAATATGCCAATTTCACCCAAGAACAGGTTGATAAAATCTTCCGCGCGGCCGCACTGGCTGCTGCAGATGCTCGAATCCCTCTCGCTAAAATGGCCGTTGCCGAATCCGGCATGGGTATCGTGGAAGATAAAGTGATTAAAAACCACTTCGCTTCCGAGTATATCTACAACGCCTATAAAGATGAGAAAACCTGTGGCGTGCTGTCCGAAGACGACACCTTCGGTACCATCACCATCGCTGAACCTATCGGCATTATCTGCGGTATTGTTCCAACCACTAACCCAACGTCTACTGCAATCTTCAAATCACTGATTAGCCTGAAGACCCGTAACGCAATCATCTTCTCTCCACACCCACGTGCGAAAGATGCCACCAACAAAGCTGCAGACATCGTCCTGCAGGCGGCGATCGCTGCTGGCGCACCAAAAGATCTGATTGGCTGGATCGACCAACCTTCCGTCGAGCTCTCCAATGCGCTGATGCATCACCCGGACATTAACCTGATCCTGGCGACCGGTGGTCCTGGCATGGTTAAAGCCGCATACAGCTCCGGTAAACCAGCGATAGGTGTGGGCGCCGGTAACACCCCGGTTGTTATCGACGAAACCGCTGACATCAAACGTGCCGTTGCGTCTGTACTGATGTCTAAAACCTTCGATAACGGCGTGATCTGTGCATCTGAACAGTCTGTTGTTGTTGTCGATTCCGTATACGACGCTGTTCGTGAACGTTTCGCCAGCCACGGCGGCTACCTGCTGCAGGGCAAAGAGCTGAAAGCGGTTCAGGACATTATCCTGAAAAATGGCGCACTGAACGCTGCTATCGTGGGTCAGCCAGCTTACAAAATTGCTGAGCTCGCAGGCTTTACCGTTCCGGCAACGACCAAGATCCTGATCGGTGAAGTGAAAGTTGTTGACGAAAGCGAGCCGTTTGCTCACGAAAAACTGTCTCCTACGCTTGCCATGTACCGTGCGAAAGATTTCGAAGACGCGGTAGAGAAAGCAGAGAAGCTGGTTGCCATGGGCGGTATCGGTCACACCTCTTGTCTGTACACTGACCAGGACAACCAGCCAGAGCGCGTTGCTCACTTCGGTCAGATGATGAAAACTGCGCGTATCCTGATCAACACCCCTGCTTCTCAGGGTGGTATCGGTGACCTGTACAACTTTAAACTCGCACCTTCCCTGACTCTGGGTTGTGGTTCCTGGGGTGGTAACTCCATCTCTGAAAACGTTGGTCCAAAACACCTGATCAACAAGAAAACCGTTGCTAAGCGAGCTGAAAACATGTTGTGGCATAAACTTCCGAAATCTATCTACTTCCGCCGTGGCTCTCTGCCAATCGCGCTGGATGAAGTGATTACTGATGGCCACAAACGTGCGCTCATCGTGACTGACCGTTTCCTGTTCAACAACGGCTACGCTGACCAGATCACCTCCGTGCTGAAAGCGTCTGGCGTTGAGACTGAAGTGTTCTTTGAAGTTGAAGCTGACCCTACCCTGAGCGTTGTGCGTAAAGGTGCTGAGCTGGCTAACTCCTTCAAACCAGATGTGATTATTGCGCTGGGTGGTGGTTCCCCAATGGACGCCGCGAAAATCATGTGGGTCATGTACGAACATCCAGAAACTCACTTCGAAGAGCTGGCGCTGCGCTTTATGGATATCCGTAAACGTATCTACAAGTTCCCGAAAATGGGCGTAAAAGCGAAAATGATTGCGGTCACCACCACTTCCGGTACCGGTTCAGAAGTTACGCCATTCGCGGTAGTAACGGACGATGCAACAGGTCAGAAATACCCACTGGCTGACTATGCACTGACCCCAGACATGGCTATCGTTGATGCGAACCTGGTTATGGAGATGCCGAAGTCACTGTGTGCATTCGGTGGTCTTGATGCGGTAACTCACGCCCTGGAAGCTTACGTTTCTGTGCTGGCATCTGAGTTCTCTGACGGTCAGGCTCTGCAGGCTCTGAAACTGCTGAAGGAAAACCTGCCAGCGTCCTACAACGAAGGGTCTAAAAACCCTGTAGCACGTGAACGTGTCCACAGTGCAGCAACCATCGCCGGTATCGCGTTTGCCAACGCCTTCCTGGGTGTTTGCCACTCAATGGCGCACAAACTGGGCTCACAGTTCCACATTCCTCACGGTCTGGCGAACGCCCTGTTGATCAGCAACGTTATCCGTTATAACGCTAACGACAACCCAACCAAGCAGACGGCTTTCAGCCAGTACGACCGTCCACAGGCACGTCGTCGCTATGCTGAAATCGCTGACCACCTTGGTCTGAGCGCACCGGGCGATCGCACTGCAGCGAAGATTGAGAAACTGCTGGCATGGCTGGAAAGCCTGAAGGCTGAACTGGGTATTCCTAAATCAATCCGTGAAGCGGGCGTACAGGAAGCTGACTTCCTTGCTCACGTAGACAAGCTGTCTGAAGATGCATTCGATGACCAGTGTACTGGTGCCAACCCGCGCTACCCACTGATCTCCGAGCTGAAACAGATTCTGCTGGATACCTACTACGGTCGTGAGTTCAAAGAAGGTGACGTTGCCGCTGTGAAAACAGAAGCCCCTGTCATCAAAGCTGACAAGAAAGCGAAGAAAACCGCTTAATTGACAGCAGCAGATGAAAAACCCGCCTTAACGGCGGGTTTTTTTATGTCTGAAAAATAAGACTGAGGTTATTTTCTGTTGTCGTGCTGAATCGCCGTCAGCGAGCCTACAGACAGCGCTTCTTTATAATGCTTACGGCAGACCGAAACATAGCGTTCATTGCCGCCTATCACCACCTGCTCGCCATCTGCATAAGGTTTCCCGGCCTGGTCGAGACGAAGTACCATGCTGGCTTTACGACCGCAGAAGCAGATCGTTTTCAGTTCGACAAGTTTATCCGACCAGGCGAGCAAATATTGGCTCCCTTCAAAAAGCTCCCCGCGGAAATCAGTACGCAGGCCGTAACAGAGCACGGGGATATCAAGCTCATCAACTACCTCTGACAGGGCATGGACCTGTTCACGCGTCAGAAACTGGCTCTCATCGACCAGAACACAGTGAATGGGCTGTGCCGCATGTTCTGCACGAATGTCTTCAAACAGATCGGTTTTCGGGTTATACAGCCTGGCAGGCGACGAGAGCCCTATTCTGGAGCTCACCTTCCCTGCGCCAAAGCGATCGTCAATTTCAGCCGTGTAAACAACGGTACGCATCCCGCGTTCCTGGTAATTGTACGAAGATTGCAGCAACGCGGTGGATTTCCCTGCATTCATTGCCGAATAGTAGAAATAAAGTTGTGCCATTGGCCGTAAAACCCTAATCAATGTGTAATATTCCCGATGAGTCATTGTACCATATTTTGTCTGGTCATCAGCGATGCAGCGCACAGAGGATGCGGTTCTGTGCCGCATTCAGTCCCTTCTGTTTATGAAAATAACCCGTTAAAACATGAAGTAAACCCATTCAGCCCCGCCAATATGTTATAAGTTAAGCCAAACATAACACTTCTTTTTATAGTGGAATCTCGGCCCTTTAAAATTCACTATTTATTAACTATTTCAGGCTTAACACCAGGGGTGAGAACTAATACAAAAGGCTGATATTTCTCCGCCGCAACTATAATTCCTGCGGGAAATGTCACAAAAAAAAGACGCAATCGACCGGGTTAAGCAGGTTCCGGTGATAACAACCGAGACAGTTGGATGCTGGAATTTAAGTTAGCGTAATTAATAATAGCGGCATTATTTAGTATTTTTTGAATTCCTTACATTCCTGGCTATTGCACATCTGAATTTATGGCTCTATTATTAGGTCAACAAACCACCCCCCATTATAAGTTTGAGATTACTACAATGAGCGAAGCACTTAAAATTCTGAACAACATCCGTACTCTTCGTGCGCAGGCAAGAGAATGCACCCTCGAAACGCTTGAAGAAATGCTGGAAAAATTAGAAGTTGTAGTTAATGAACGTCGTGAAGAAGAAAGCGCTGCTGCAGCGGAAATCGAAGAACGTACTCGTAAACTGCAGCAATATCGTGAAATGCTGATTGCTGATGGTATCGATCCAAATGAATTGCTGAACAGCATGGCTGCCGCTAAAACCGGTACTAAAGCCAAGCGTGCTGCACGTCCTGCTAAATATAGCTACGTTGATGAGAACGGCGAAACTAAAACCTGGACTGGCCAGGGTCGTACTCCTGCTGTTATCAAGAAAGCGATGGATGAGCAGGGTAAACAGCTGGACGACTTCCTGATCAAGGATTAATCGAGCCTCATTCAGAAAATCCCGCATATTGCGGGATTTTTTTTAACCTAAATTTGTCGCAAACATCCTCTTACACTCTGTCATAAAGCATTATTTGGCAATTTCATCGACTGTACTTTCAGACAGGTTTTGGGAGTGTTATAGGCATAAAAAAACCGGTGGGCGGCGCCTCACCGGTTTCGAACATTTACAACCGTGGCTTATTTCTTAATACCAGTACTCTCTTTGAGCCAAGTTTTAAATTCTTCGCCAAGGGTATTATGGCGGATACCATATTCAACAAACGCCTGCATATAACCGAGCTTATTACCGCAGTCATGGCTCTTACCTTTCATATGGTAGGCCTCAACGGTCTCTTTCTCGATCAGCATATCGATGGCATCCGTCAGCTGGATCTCATCACCCGCTCCTGGAGGCGTTTTAGCCAGCAGAGGCCAGATTTCAGCACTCAGGACATAGCGACCTACAACGGCAAGGTTTGAAGGCGCTACGTCGGCTTTAGGCTTCTCTACGACGCCAACCATTGGCACGCTTTCGCCCGGCTCAAGGTTAACGCCTTTGCAGTCAACCACACCGTATGCCGTCACGTCTTCAACAGGCTCAACCATGATCTGGCTGCTGCCGGTTTCGTCGAAACGTTTGATCATTTCAGCCAGGTTATCCTGAGAAAGATCGGATTCGTATTCGTCCAGAATAACGTCAGGCAGAATTACCGCTACAGGCTCATCACCCACAACAGGATGCGCGCACATAACAGCGTGACCCAGACCTTTAGCCAGCCCCTGACGAACCTGCATAATGGTGACGTGTGGAGGGCAAATAGACTGAACTTCTTCTAACAGCTGGCGCTTAACACGCTTTTCCAGCATGGCTTCAAGTTCAAAGCTTGTATCGAAATGGTTTTCGATAGAGTTTTTAGATGAATGCGTAACCAGCACAATTTCAGTGATGCCGGCTGCAATACATTCATTAACGACATACTGGATTAATGGCTTATCAACCAGAGGCAACATCTCTTTAGGAATCGCCTTAGTTGCTGGTAACATCCTGGTCCCCAATCCCGCTACCGGGATAACGGCCTTTCTGACTTTCGAATTTAGGGCAGCCATTCAAATTCTCCTGAGCTGTTCAAGTTTTGAACTTTTATGCAATAAATAACGCGTTGAGTATATCAGCCTCGCCCCGCAGTTCGGGTCTGAAAAGAACGCGTTGCCGATCAATTAGGATAAATACGCATGAAACTGGGCAGCGATAGTAGCACTCCCCGCAAAACACAGGTAAAGCAATCTTAAAATTACGATCCAATTGCTTATTCCGTGGACAACATTAAGCGTAGCCGTCCTCCGGCGCCCCAAATTTGGCACTGCCAGGAGGAACAGCGGTGGCTAATTTGATTAAGATACGCCGTTCCCAACGTCCCAAGCGGTACACCGTTACTCACCTGAATATGATGTTCACCGGTATTCAGTGATGCATTGAGACCAGCTGAAACGAGGATCAGATTTTTTAAACCGCTATGGTAATAGCCGACCAATAGCGGGAACTGTCCAGGCAGATTGGCCTGACGAAAAAGCTGGTTTACCTGTTTGAGTAAACTGCCTAACTCCGGCAACCGTTGTCCCTGATGGGATAACTGTTCCTGCAACAAACCATTAAATAGCGCACGAAGAAGTAACGCCGCTAATACACCGTTATCCCCCGCCCGGGTGACATCCAGAGAATAAAACGCAAGGTCGGAATCTGACAGTGGCGCAATATCCAGCACCAGTCCTGGCTGGTCAGCGGCCACCAGCTGTCGATAATTTACGCGACAGTGGGAAATAGTTTGCTGAACGGGCGGCTGGAGTTCTTGCAATAGCTTCGCCGCGGCAGGCGGATCGCTCACCAGAGCGTCCCAGTCCTGGAAAAGACGCTCCTCTTCCTCTACCCGGGAATTAAACATATTCGGATAAAGGCACGCTAACACCGTTTCTCGCAGCCGGTGCAAATCTTTGACCGGCTTAAGCAGAATATCCTGTACCCCGAGACGTAATGCTTTTGCGATATCCGCCATGTTCTCGGTGGCAGAGATCACAAGAATTGGCGTCTGATTGCCTTCGTTACGCAGATGTTCAACCAGCTTCAGCCCATTCATGCGCGGCATCGCAATGTCGCAAATCATCAAATCGGGCGTAATGCTGTTCATTTTTTCCAGGGCGTCGATGCCATCTTCAGCCAGTGACGTCATTGCGCCCAGCGAGGATAACCACGAATCCAGTAGCGATCGGAAAACGGGCTCGTCTTCAACAATCAAAATGTGTTTTCCGGCCAATGGCTGCGTCATGGTTCCTCCCCTGGCTGACAGTAACTAAATAGTGGCATGCGATCGGCACTATCGCCTGTCAGATTTTGCTGAAGTAGTCAAAAAAAGGTGCTTAACGTGCGGTCTGCACAAAAGGCAACAATTCGTCCATTTTCTTTTCGACGGCTAACGAGCCCGCTGCGATGGCGGCCTCAGCCCGATGGAAATCAAGGGTAGAGATTTGCGGACAGTACGGCTGAATAAGAATATCCGGAGGGTCGCCTGCCATACGGTTACGTTTAAGGCGATTCTCGAGTACCTGAATTGAGGTGGTCATGATTTCCATCGCCGTCGGCGCGGCAACCGAACGACGCGCGGCCATACGCCCTATTCTTCCGCGCAGGCGTTCATGCCAGGCCAGTTTCTCGCTCTCAGCATCTTCGCTCTGGAGATTGACCGGCATGAGATCCTGCTGCATCAGGTGGGCATCGTGCTGCAGGTCGACGGCAATCACGATGTCCGCCCCCATTGCGCGCGTCAGAGAGATGGGAACCGGGTTAACGACGCCACCATCGACAAGCCAGTAACCGTTGTGTGGGACAGGCGCCATGAGCCCCGGCATGCTGCAGGAGGCGCGCACGGCAAGATGGAGATCGCCTTCGGTGAGCCAGAGTTCGCGTCCTGTACTGAGGTTCGTCGCGACGGCGCCGAAAGGCATCTGACAATCAGTGAAGTCTTCGAGAGGCATAACCTGGCGGAACTGGTTAAAGACGCGTTCGCCGCGCAACAGCCCACCACGCTGCCATGAGAGGTCCATCAGACGCAGCACGTCCCAGTAGCTAAAGGAGCGCACCCACGTCTCGAGTTCCGGAAGCTTCCCGCACGCGTAAGCCGAGCCGACAAGCGATCCGATTGAACACCCTGCAACAATATCGACAGTAATGCCCATCTGATTTAGGGCATTAATCACGCCGATGTGCGACCATCCCCGGGCGGCACCTGAACCCAGCGCCAGCCCAATTTTAACCTTTCTCATTAGTTCTGTTTTACTTCCCCTGGATTCCTGACATAGCGTCAACGCAACGCCTCAGTTAACATAGTGCTACCCGAAGCGTTTTACGCCTTTATATTTTGTTCCAGGAAGAGAATCGTGTCTCAACTCTGCCCTTGTGGTAGCGCTCTGGAGTATAGCCTATGTTGCCAGCGATATCTGTCTGGCGATCAGGTTGCACCAGACCCGTCACACCTTATGCGTTCACGGTACACTGCTTTTGTGATCAAAGACGCAGACTACCTGATTAAAACCTGGCATCCATCCTGCCGCGCGGCCGATTTCAAACAGGACATCGAAGCCGGGTTTGCGAATACGCAGTGGCTCGGCCTCACCGTCTATGAATCCTCTCCAGGCAGCCATATTGATGAAGGTTACGTCAGCTTTGTTGCCCGTTTTACCGAGAATAATAAACCTGGTGCCATTATCGAGCGTTCCCGGTTCTTAAAGGAAAGCGGGCAATGGTATTATATTGACGGAACGCGCCCACAGTTTGGTCGTAACGATCCCTGCCCGTGTGGTTCAGGTAAAAAATTTAAAAAGTGTTGCGGGCAGTAATGCCTGACAACCCAGACTTCGCAAATACAAACAGGATTTCCCGGCGATGCAATCATTACAACGTAAAGTTCTGCGCACCATCTGTCCCGATCAAAAAGGGCTGATCGCACGAATTACCAACATTTGCTACAAACATGAACTGAATATCGTGCAGAACAACGAGTTCGTTGACCACCGTACCGGCCGCTTCTTTATGCGTACCGAACTCGAAGGTATTTTCAACGACACCACCCTGCTGGCCGATCTGGACAGCGCGCTTCCGGAAGGTTCCGTACGCGAGCTGACCCCAGCCGGTCGACGCCGCATCGTGATCCTGGTGACCAAAGAAGCACATTGTCTGGGCGACCTGCTGATGAAAGCCAACTACGGCGGTCTGGACGTTGAAATCGCTGCCGTTATTGGCAACCACGAGACGCTGCGTACGCTGGTCGAGCGCTTTGACATTCCGTTTGAGCTGGTGAGCCATGAAGGCCATACCCGTGAAGAACACGACGATCTGATGGCCCAGGCCATTGAAGCGCATAACCCGGACTACGTGGTGCTGGCGAAATACATGCGCGTATTAACGCCATCCTTCGTGGCGCGCTTCCCGAACAAGATCATCAACATTCACCACTCGTTCCTGCCGGCCTTTATTGGCGCGCGTCCATACCACCAGGCGTACGAGCGTGGGGTGAAGATCATCGGTGCGACCGCGCACTACGTGAATGACAACCTGGACGAAGGTCCAATCATCATGCAGGACGTGATTCATGTGGATCACACTTATACTGCCGAGGACATGATGCGCGCGGGGCGTGACGTTGAGAAGAACGTACTGAGTCGTGCGCTGTATCAGGTGCTGGCGCAGCGGGTCTTCGTGTATGGCAACAGAACCATCATCCTTTAATCTTTCGGAAAATGAATTGATTAGCTTTGCGCCTTTACGGATAAAAAGCAAGCAAACAGCTTCGTTTCCCTAAAGGAATGCTTTACAGGGGCGTCTCATTTGATATGATGCGCCCCGCTTCCAGCAGGAAGCTGGCCAGTAAAAAGCATTACCCCGTGGTGGGGTTCCCGAGCGGCCAAAGGGAGCAGACTGTAAATCTGCCGTCATCGACTTCGAAGGTTCGAATCCTTCCCCCACCACCATCTCTCAGCACGACCTCAAAATTTGAATTGCCCCTGGTGGGGTTCCCGAGCGGCCAAAGGGAGCAGACTGTAAATCTGCCGTCATCGACTTCGAAGGTTCGAATCCTTCCCCCACCACCATCACTTTCAAACGATTCCAAACCTTCCGTTCGCACCAGGCATCATGAATTTCCGTAACGGGGAAGGATGAGAAGCTTCGACCAAGGTTCGATTCGAGCGCAGCGAGAAAGCGTTGCCGCAGGCAACGACCCGAAGGGCGAGGCGCAACGCGCCGAGTAATCCTTCCCCCACCACCATCACTTTCAACGATTCCAAACCTTCCGTTCGCACCAGGCATCATGAATTTCCGTAACGGGGAAGGATGAGAAGCTTCGACTAAGGTTCGATTCGAGCGCAGCGAGAAAGCGTTGCCGCAGGCAACGACCCGAAGGGCGAGGCGCAACGCGCCGAGTAATCCTTCCCCCACCACCATCACTTCTCCAATATAAAAAACCGAGTCCGCCTTTGTAGGCCGGGTAAGGCGCAGCCACCACCCGGCGACAGAAGCCTACATCGGCGGCAAACGGCGCTTCACCGGCGAACTCTTTACAATCGACGTATTACACTGGGCATGCTCCGCCAGGCCGTCCAGCAACGCATCCAGTTGCTCTATCGAGCGCACCACCAGCCTAATCACAAAGCAATCTTCCCCGGTGACTTTGTCGCTCTCAATACACTCCGGCATCGCCTGAATGTACTTATCCACCTTATGCAACAACCCAGGCAAAGGCCGCACGCGCACCAGCGCCTGAAGCGTATACCCCAGCGCCGCCAGATTCACACGCGCACCATAACCCTGAATCACACCGCGCTCTTCCAGCCTCTTCAGGCGTTCTGCCGTGCTGGGGGATGTCAGACCGATGCGTCCGCTGAGCACCTTCAAAGACATGCGCGCATCCTCAACGAGGCAGGCTAAAATTTGTCGGTCGATATCATCAAGAAGGCATTCCATTCTTTTCACCTAATTTTAAAAAGTCTTTCACCTCTTTAACCTTATATCACCCCTGTAATACCCGACAGCAATTTTCGACAATAGCGTCATCAATCAGGAGGTGGATGATGCGTGATTTACATAAAGGCGTCTGGCAAATGAGCCTGGCGATGTTAATTTCCGGCTCTATCGGCGCGTTTGTTTTGCTCTCCGGTCTACCGGTGACGGAAGTGGTGTTCTGGCGCTGTCTTATCGGAGCAGTGGCGCTTTTTATTTTTATCCGGGTAAATCAAAAGCCCTTTAGTCCCCTCACCCCCACCACGCTGCTGCTGGCTATTCTCGGCGGCGTGGCATTAGTGGTGAACTGGCTGCTGCTCTTCGCCGCCTATGAGCGGATCTCGATTGGCCTTTCGACCGTGGTCTATAACACCCAGCCGTTTATGCTGGTCCTGATGGGGATGTTTTTTGGTGAACGCGTCAGCCTCGTGAAATGGGGCTGGCTGTTCCTCGCCTTTGGCGGCGTGGTGATACTGCTCTCCAGCGAGCTGACCGGCGCGCATGGCGGTGAATGGCTCGCCGGAATCGGCCTGGCGATGGCCGCGGCTTTCTTCTACGCGGTCACGGCCATTATTGCCCGCAAACTCAGATCCGTTGCGCCGCAGCATATTGCCTTTATCCAGGTGCTGACGGGCGTCGTGATGCTTTTGCCGTTTGCCAGCATGCCGTCATTTTCCGGTGATTTCCCCTGGCCGATCCTGCTGACGCTGGGCATCGTCCATACCGGCATTATGTACCAGCTGCTCTACAGCGCAATTCAGAAGCTGCCGACGCCTATAACCGGCTCCCTGTCGTTTATCTATCCGGTGGTGGCGATCGTTGTCGATAATCTGGTATTTGGACACGCGCTGAACCTGACGCAGCTGGCGGGCGGCGCGCTGATTCTGTTTGCTGCCGCGGGCAATAACCTGGGCTGGGGCGAAAAAAAACCCCGCGAGTGCGGGGTTGGCATCAAAACGGCGAATTAGCGACGGGCGCGCACAATCTGGTATTTGCGCGTCAGGTACTCTACCGGCGCGCTCCAGATATGCACCAGACGAGAGAACGGGAACAGCACAAACAGCGTCATCCCCAGCACCAGGTGAACGCGGAAGATAAACGCCACGCCGTCCAGGTGCGCGGACGCTCCGCCGTGGAAGGTCACCACGGACTGCGCCCATCCGACCAGCTTCATCATTTCGCTCCCGTCCATATGCTGCGCCGAGAACGGAATGGTCAGCAGGCCCAGCGCGCACTGCACCATCAGCAGGGAGAGGATCAGGATATCCGCTGCGGTCGTGGTCGCACGCACGCGCGGGCTGAACAGGCGACGTTTCAGCAGCAGCAGGCCACCTACTAAGGTCATCACCCCGCAGGCACCGCCGGCGATCATCGCCATCTTCTGCTTCACCTCAATCGGTAGCCACGCTTCATACATCCAGTGCGGCGTCAGCATTCCGAGGAAGTGACCGGCAAAAATGCCCAGAATACCGATGTGGAACAGGTTAGAGCCCACATGCATCCCTTTACGATCCAGCATCTGGCTGGAGGCGGCACGCCAGGTGTACTGGCCGTAGTCGTAACGCAGCCAGCTTCCCACCAGGAACACGGTGCCCGCGATATACGGGTAAATGTCAAAGAAGAACATATTCAGGAAGTGCATTAGTGCCGTCCTCCGTTAGAGATATTCAAATATTGCGGGGCAACCGCGCCGGCAAAGCGACGCTGGTGAGCGGAGATTTCAGACTCGCCGCAGTTCTGGTCAGCAAAGAATTTCACCTGCTCTTCTTCCCAGACCGCATCCAGCGCTTGTGGCGTATCATCGCGGGCTTCATCCGCGATTTTCTCCGCCACTTTTTCACTGTCGACCGCGGCGTTAGCCAGCTTCACCAGCAGATCGAACAGCACCGCATAGCGGCTCTCCCGCTGCTGAAGACGCGCGCCGAGCAGCGCCAGGATCGGCGCGATGTCCTGCAGACCGCCCAGCGCCTCCTCTTTCGGCAGCTGCGCCAGATACTCCAGATAGAGCGGCAGATGGTCAGGCAGTTCGCGGCTGTCGAGCTGCAGGCCGTGCTGTTCGTACTGGGCCATCAGATCCACCATCGCCTGACCGCGGTCACGGGATTCACCGTGAACGTGTTCAAATAGCAGCAGGGACGTTGCACGTCCGCGGTCAAACAGCTGGCTGTAGTCCGCCTGCGCGTCCAGAAGGTCGCGCGCTAACAGGTCCCGGAGGAAAACGCCAAGCTTCTGGGCATCCTCTTTATCCAGGTTTTCAGAAGACGCGAGTGCATCAAAGAGTTCCTGCTGATGCTGCGCAAGCGCAGCATCCGGGTACTCGAGCAGACGCGAAACAATGACGAGTTCAATCATGAGTGCGGCTCCGTTTTACTGGTCACATCCATGGCGTCGATGCGGCGGCTGTTGAACAGGTTGAATTTGCTGTCTGACCCGTGGCAACCGTCGCCAAAGCTAAAACCACAGCCATTTTTTTCCGGGAAGGCTTCGCGGGCCAGTTCACGATGGCTGCTCGGCACCACGAAACGGTCTTCGTAGTTGGCAATCGCCAGATAGCGGTACATCTCCTGCGCCTGCGCTTCGGTCAGACCGACCTCTTCCAGCGCGCGGGTATCGGTTACGCCGTCCACGGTTTCGGCACGCTTGAAGTGACGCATCGCCAGCATACGCTTCAGCGCCAGCAGTACCGGCTGGGTGTCCCCTGCGGTCAGCAGGTTAGCCAGGTACTGAACCGGAATACGCAGGCTCTCCACGTCAGGCAGGATACCGTTGCTGCCCAGCTCACCCGCGTCAGCGGCAGACTGAATCGGCGACAGCGGCGGCACGTACCAGACCATCGGCAGCGTGCGGTATTCCGGATGCAGCGGCAGGGCCAGCTTCCAGTCCATCGCCATTTTGTACACCGGCGACTGCTGCGCGGCGTCAATCACGCTCTGCGGAATGCCGTCCTTCAGCGCCTGCTCAATCACCTTCGGATCGTTCGGATCGAGGAACACGTCCAGCTGACGCTGATACAGATCTTTCTCGTTCTCGGTGCTGGCGGCGTTTTCAATCGCGTCCGCGTCGTACAGCAGCACGCCGAGGTAGCGAATACGGCCTACGCAGCTTTCGGAACAGACGGTTGGCATCCCGGCTTCAATACGCGGGTAGCAGAAGATGCACTTCTCGGATTTGCCGCTCTTCCAGTTGAAGTAGATCTTTTTGTACGGGCAGCCGGTGATGCACATACGCCAGCCGCGGCACTTGTCCTGGTCGATCAGCACGATGCCGTCTTCTTCACGCTTGTAGATGGCGCCGCTCGGGCAGGTCGCCACGCACGCCGGGTTAAGGCAGTGCTCGCACAGGCGCGGCAGATACATCATGAAGGTATTTTCGAACTGGCCGTACATCGCCTTCTGCATGTTTTCGAAGTTCTGGTCTTTGGCGCGTTTCTCGAACTCGCCGCCCAGAATCTCTTCCCAGTTTGGACCGCTGGTAATTTTGTCCATGCGCTGACCGGTGATCAGCGAGCGAGGACGGGCGATCGGCTGGTGTTTACCTTCCGGCGCGTTGTGCAGGTTCTGGTAGTCGTAGTCAAACGGCTCGTAGTAATCGTCGATGCCCGGCAGGTGCGGGTTAGCGAAGATTTTTCCCAGAAGCCAAGCGCGGTTACCCATGCGCGGCTGCAGCTTGCCGTTGATTTTACGGATCCAGCCGCCCTTCCACTTCTCCTGGTTTTCCCAGTCGGTCGGGAAGCCGGTGCCCGGCTTGCTTTCGACGTTGTTGAACCAGGCGTACTCCATACCTTCACGGCTGGTCCAGACGTTTTTACAGGTGACCGAGCAGGTATGACAGCCGATGCATTTATCCAGATTCAGCACCATGCCGACTTGTGAACGAATTTTCATTTTACGCTCTCCTGTACCTGGTCATTACCTTCGCCGTCTAACCAGTTAATGTTCTTCATCTTACGTACCACCACGAACTCATCGCGGTTCGATCCTACGGTGCCGTAGTAGTTAAAGCCGTAGGCCAGCTGCGCATAGCCACCGATCATGTGGGTCGGCTTCGGCGTAATGCGGGTCACGGAGTTGTGGATCCCGCCGCGCTGCTCGGTAATTTCTGACCCCGGCAGGTTAACGATACGTTCCTGCGCGTGATACATCATGGTCATCCCGGCCGGTACGCGCTGGCTCACCACCGCACGCGCCGTCAGGGCACCGTTGCTGTTGAACACTTCGATCCAGTCGTTATCTTCAATACCCAGATCTTTGGCGTCCGATTCGCTCATCCAGACAATCGGACCGCCGCGCGACAGGGTCAGCATCAGCAGGTTGTCGCTGTAGGTGGAGTGAATACCCCACTTCTGGTGCGGCGTCAGGAAGTTCAGCGCCTTCTCCGGGTTACCGTTCGATTTCGCGCCCATCACCGCTTTCACGGAGCGGGTGTCGATTGGCGGACGGTAAACCAGCAGGCTTTCACCGAAGTCGCGCATCCACTGGTGATCCTGATACAGCGACTGACGGCCTGACAGGGTGCGCCATGGGATCAGCTCGTGAACGTTGGTGTAGCCCGCGTTATAAGACACATGCTCGTCTTCCAGGCCTGACCAGGTCGGGCTGGAGATAATCTTGCGCGGCTGGGCCTGAATATCGCGGAAGCGGATTTTCTCTTCCTCTTTATTCGTCGCCAGGTGCGTATGGTCGCGACCGGTGAACTCGCTCAGTGCCGCCCAGGCTTTCACGGCAACGTGACCGTTGGTTTCCGGGGCCAGGGTCAGGATCATCTCTGCCGCATCAATCGCCGTGTTCAGCATTGGCTGGCCTTTCGCCGGGCCGTCCGCTTTGGTGTAGTTGAGCTTGCGCAGCAGATCCATTTCGCTCTGGGTGTTCCAGGCGATCCCCTTCCCGCCGTTACCGATTTTCTCCATCAGCGGGCCGATAGAGGTAAAGCGCTCGTAGGTTGCCGGGTAGTCGCGTTCAACCGGAATAATATGCGGTGCGGTCACGCCCGGGATCAGGTCGCATTCGCCTTTTTTCCAGTCCTTCACGTCCAGCGGCTGCGCCAGTTCAGCGGCGGAGTCGTGCTGGATTGGCAGCGTCACCACGTCGGTCTCTTTGCCCAGGTGCCCTACGCAGACTTCGGAGAACTTCTTCGCGATGTCTTTGTAAATATCCCAGTCGCTTTTCGATTCCCACGCCGGGTCAACGGCCGCAGACAGCGGATGAATAAACGGATGCATATCCGAGGTATTCATGTCGTCTTTTTCGTACCAGGTCGCGGTTGGCAGCACGATGTCGGAGTACAGGCAGGTGCTGGACAGACGGAAATCGAACGTCACCACTAGATCCAGCTTGCCGTCGAGACCGTTATCTTTCCACTCCACCTCTTCCGGCTTCACGCCGCCCTGCTTGCCGAGATCTTTCCCCTGGATACCGTTTTCGGTACCGAGCAGGTATTTCAGCATGTACTCGTGGCCTTTACCGGACGAGCCCAGCAGGTTGGAGCGCCAGATGAACAGGTTACGCGGGTGGTTTTTACCGTTTTCCGGCTGTTCCGCCGCGAAGCGGATTGAGCCATCCTTCAGGGATTTCACGGTGTAATCCACCGGTGACATGCCCGCTTTCTTCGCCGCTTCAGCAATGCGCAGCGGGTTCGTGCCCAGCTGCGGCGCCGACGGCAGCCAGCCCATGCGCTCGGCGCGCACGTTGAAGTCAATCAGGTGCCCACTGTAGCGGGATTTATCCGCCATCGGTGACAGCAGCTCCTGCGCGGTCACCGTTTCGTAGCGCCACTGGCTGGAGTGGTTATAGAAGTAAGAGGTACTGTTCATGTGGCGTGCCGGACGCTGCCAGTCGAGGGCAAACGCCAGCGGCTGCCAGCCGGTCTGCGGACGCAGTTTTTCCTGGCCCACGTAGTGCGCCCAGCCGCCGCCGCTCTGGCCTACGCAGCCGCAGAAGATCAGCATGTTGATCAGGCCACGGTAGTTCATATCGAGGTGATACCAGTGGTTCAGACCCGCACCGACGATGATCATGGAACGACCGTGCGTTTTGTCGGCGTTTTCCGCGAACTCACGTGCGATACGGGTAATGTGCGCGCGCGGTACGCCGGTGATCTGTTCCGCCCATGCCGGGGTGTAGGCTTTCACGTCGTCATAGCCGGTGGCGCAGTTTTCATCGCCCAGACCGCGTTCCAGGCCGTAGTTCGCCATGGTCAGGTCATAGACGGTGGTAACCAGCGCGGTAGAGCCGTCGGCCAGCTGCAGGCGTTTAACCGGCAGCTTGTGCATCAGTACGTTTTTCAGTTCAACCTTGTTGAAATGCTCGGAACCTTCGCCGCCGAAGTACGGGAACCCAACTTCAGCGATCTCGTCCTGGCTACCCAGCATGCTCAGGCGCAGCTCCGTCTCTTCGCCGGTAGTGCCGTTACGTTGCTCAAGGTTCCACTTGCCCTTCTCGCCCCAGCGGAAGCCGATAGAGCCGTTTGGCGCCACCAGCTCGCCGTTGCTGTTGTACGCAACGGTTTTCCATTCAGGGTTATTTTCCTGACCCAGCGAATCCACCAGATCGGCAGCACGCAGCGTACGGCCTGCGGCATAGTACCCGTCACGCTCTTCCAGCATGACCAGCATCGGCATGTCGGTATAGCGGCGGACGTAGTCGGTGAAGTACTGGCTTGGCTTATCCAGATGGAACTCACGCAGCATGACGTGGCCCATCGCCATCGCCATCGCGGCATCGGTACCCTGTTTAGGTGCCAGCCATAGATCGCACAGCTTGGCGATTTCCGCGTAGTCAGGGGTTACCGCCACGGTTTTGGTGCCTTTGTAACGGACTTCGGTAAAGAAGTGCGCGTCCGGCGTACGCGTCTGCGGCACGTTAGAGCCCCAGGCGATAATGTAGCTGGAGTTATACCAGTCCGCGGATTCCGGCACGTCGGTCTGCTCGCCCCAGGTCTGCGGAGACGCTGGCGGCAGGTCGCAGTACCAGTCGTAGAAGCTCAGGCAGGTACCGCCGATTAAGGAGAGATAGCGCGCGCCGGAGGCATAAGAGACCATCGACATCGCCGGGATCGGCGAGAAGCCCGCCACGCGGTCAGGACCGTAGGTTTTGACGGTGTAGACGTTGGAGGCGGCAATCAGCTCGTTCACCTCTTTCCATGAGGAACGCACAAAGCCGCCGCGGCCGCGAGCCTGCTTGAAGCTTTTCGCCTTATCAGCGTCTTCGATGATGGACGCCCAGGCATCCACCGGATCGCTGTGCTGCACTTTCGCTTCACGCCACATTTTCATCAGGCGCTTGCGCATCAGAGGGTATTTCAAACGGTTCGCGCTGTAGAGATACCAGGAGTAGCTGGCGCCACGCGGGCAGCCGCGCGGCTCGTGGTTTGGCATATCCGGGCGGGTGCGCGGGTAGTCGGTCTGCTGCATCTCCCAGGTCACCAGACCATTTTTAACGAAAATCTTCCAGCTGCATGAGCCAGTACAGTTCACGCCGTGGGTCGAACGGACGACTTTGTCATGCTGCCAGCGCTGACGGTAACCGTCTTCCCAGTCCCGGTTGGTATCCAGAACCTGGCCGTGCCCATCGGCAAAAGTTTCACCCTTCTGTTTGAAGTAGCGAAACCGGTCCAAAAATTTGCTCATCGGGTATCTCCTGTATGGAGCCTGTGGCTCTCTAAATCGACATTGCTGATTTGCAGCGAAGGTAACGCCCTGAAAGAGGGGGAGAATTGATAACGATCAAGACGACGAGGGACTTTCAGGCGAGGGGTTACACCGAATACCACCAAAGCGGTATCTTCTTAAAAACCATATCAATATGAAATATAAAGTTATTTTTATTTCATCGTACAAAAAGCCAGTCAGAATTTAACATCTCAGGTATTAAGGGGTAGAGCGCCCTGCAAAGCGATGGCGATCACAGTGTTACCTGCGGACTTTCTCTACGTGACCTTCAGTATGTTGTAACTATTTTTGACGCAAAAAAAACGCGGCCCGAAGGCCGCGTAAACGGATAATCATACTTACTTATTTTTCTTGGTATTACGGCCATATACCAGCCACGTAATCACGACGCAGGCGATATAGAAAACGAGGAAGACTTTCATGGCACCGGCCGGAGAGCCGGTCAGGTCGAGTGAAATACCGAACGCTTTCGGGATAAAGAAGCCGCCAATTGCGCCGATGGCGGAGATGAAGCCCAGCGCCGCTGCGGTATCCGTCGCCGCTTCGCGCATCGCCTGCTCTTCGCTACCGCCCTGCGCTTTTACGCGATCCATCGTCAGCTTACGGAAGATCACGGAGATCATCTGGAAGGTTGACGCGCTCCCCAGACCGGCCGTCAGGAACAGCACCATAAACACGCCGAAGAAGGCGATGAAGTTACCGCCCTGTCCGTCGGCCGGCAGCGTGAGGAACAGCAGCGCGCAGAATACCGCCATCACGACGAAGTTAACCAGCGTCACGCGGGTACCGCCCAGACGGTCAGACACCATGCCGCCCAGCGAGCGAGCAAGAGCACCAATAAACGGGCCGAAGAAGGCGAATTGCAGGATCTGCACGTCCGGGAACTGCGTTTTCGACAGCATCGCGAAGCCCGCAGAGAAACCAATAAACGAACCGAAGGTGGCCAGATACAGCAGCGCCATCACCCAGAGGTGTCCACGCTTCAGCACCGGCAGCTGTTCGCTCAGCGACGCCTTCGACGCGGACAGGTCATTCATAAAGAACCAGGCTGCAAGGGTGAAGACCACCAGGAAAGGTACCCAGATCCAGGCGGCGTTCTGCAGATAGAGGGAAGAACCATCCGCCTGCTCAACGCCAGCGCCGCCAAAGGCTGCAAAAATGGAGACCGAAATCGCCAGCGGAGCAATCAGCTGCATCACGCTCACGCCCATATTCCCCAGACCGCCGTTAATGCCCAGCGCGCCGCCCTGCTTCGCTTTCGGGAAGAAGAAGCTGATGTTGGCCATGCTGGAGGCGAAGTTCGCGCCCGCAAAACCGCACAGCAGGGAGATAATCACGAATACACTAAACGGCGTAGAGGTATCCTGCACCGCGAAGCCGAGCCAGACGCAGGGAACAATCATGATGCCCGTACTGAACGCCGTCCAGCGACGTCCGCCAAAAACCGGCACCATAAACGCGTAAGGGA
Source organism: Enterobacter sp. 3U4 (assembly GCF_057224565.1). Lineage (NCBI taxonomy): Bacteria > Pseudomonadati > Pseudomonadota > Gammaproteobacteria > Enterobacterales > Enterobacteriaceae > Enterobacter > Enterobacter sp. 3U4. Next base: position 1,283,132 of record NZ_CP136665.1, on the reverse strand, counting down.
CGCGCAGCAGCGCGCCCGACAGTGACGGCAGCGCGGTTAGCATGAACAGCTGATCGGTCGTAAACGTAAAACCCACTTTCGGCAGGTTGACCGCCACCGCGCTAAACAACATCCATACGCAAAACGCTAATAACAAACAGGGCACGGAAATCCATAGATTCCGGCTTGCTACACGATGGCCGCGCTGTTGCCAGAACGCCGGATCCTCTGGACGCCAGTCTGTAATAACGGCACCATTTTCCCTTTCGGGAGCGGATGAGTGACTCATAGACACCTCTGATTCTCGAATGATGCTGCAAACATTAGGGTTTTAGGGCGGCGGTAAGTTGATATAAATCAAAGGAAAAGTGGGAGGATTTGCGGCGCAAAATAAGGCCTCACCCTTAGTGAGTAGGCTAATTCGGTAAAAAAGACGTGGTTTTTCACGGTGCTGACGGTTCCTGGCTACCCCCACCTCCTTCCCCCTACTCCGTTGGCAATTTAGGGGTAATCCTTTATTGGTATGGGTATACTCCAGGGTATGCACCAGAATAGCGCCATTCCTGCAAGCAGGCCACGTCAGGAGCACGCCACCTCTATGTTAAAAAGATGTTTATCTCCGCTGACGCTCGTGAATCAGCTCGCTCTGATCGTTTTGCTGTCCACTGCCATCGGCGTGACCGGCATGGCGATCTCCGGCTGGCTGGTACAGGGAGTACAGGGTAATGCGCATGCCATCAACGAGGCAGGCTCGCTGCGCATGCAGAGCTATCGCCTGCTGGCATCGGTTCCCCTGACGCAGGACGATCGGCCCCTGATTGATGAAATGGAGCGCACGGTTTTCAGCCCCGAACTGGAAAACGCCGCCATCCGCGCCGGTCAGCAATCCCAGCTTAACGCCCTTCAGGGCTACTGGCACGCCCAGCTGCAGCCAGGGCTGAAACAGGCGCGCAGCACGGAAACCGTCGCACAGGACGTGGCGGCGTTCGTCTCACGCATTGATGCGCTGGTCTCCTCCTTCGACCAAACCACCGAATTACGCATCGACCGGGTGGTGATGGTGCACCGGGCCATGGCGCTGTTTATGGGTCTGCTGCTGATCTTCACCATCGTCTGGCTTCGCGCGCGGCTGCTGAACCCGTGGAAACAGCTGCTGGCAATGGCCCGCGCGGTCACCGCACGCGATTTTACCCAGCGCACGCACATCAGCGGGCGCAACGAGATGGCCATGCTCGGCCAGGCGCTTAATACCATGTCGGCAGAGCTCTCCGAGAGCTACGCGGTGCTTGAACAGCGCGTTCAGGAAAAAACGGCCGGGCTGGAGCAGAAAAACGAGATCCTCTCCTTCCTGTGGCAGGCCAACCGTCGTCTGCACATGCAGGTGCCGCTATGTGAACGTCTCTCGCCGGTGCTGAACGGTCTGCAAAATCTGACCCTGCTTCACGACCTAGAGCTGCGGGTCTACGATGTGGAAGACGAAGATAACCATCAGGAATTTACCTGCCAGTCGGATATGTCCTGCGATGACAAAGGCTGCCATCTTTGCCCTCGCGGCCTGCCGCCGCTGACGACCGGCGGCACCACCCTGAAGTGGCGTCTGACCGACAGCCACACCCAGTACGGTATTCTGCTGGCAACGCTGCCAGCCGGGCGTCACCTGAGCCACGACCAGCAGCAGCTGGTGGATACGCTGGTCGAACAGCTAACGGCCACGCTGGCGCTCGACAGGCATCAGGAAAAGCAACAGCAGCTGATCGTCATGGAAGAGCGCGCGACGATTGCCCGCGAGCTTCACGACTCTATCGCCCAGTCGCTGTCCTGTATGAAAATGCAGGTGAGCTGCCTGCAGATGCAGGATGCGGAGATGCCCGAAAGCAATAAGCAGCTGCTCAGCCAGATCCGCAACGAGCTGAACACCTCCTGGGTGCAGCTGCGCGAGCTGCTGACCACCTTCCGCCTGCAGCTGACCGAGCCGGGCCTGCGCCCGGCGCTGGAAGCCAGCTGTCGCGAATTTAGCGCCCGGCTGGGGTTCCCGGTGAAGCTGGATTACCAGCTGCCGCCGCGGTTTGTCCCCTCCCATCAGGCCATACATCTACTGCAGATCGCCCGCGAAGCGCTAAGCAACGTGCTTAAACACGCCGAAGCGACGGCGGTCACAGTCACCGTCAGCCAGCACGACAATCAGGTGAAACTGACGGTTCACGACAACGGCCGCGGCGTGCCGGAAAATGCCGAACGCACTAACCACTATGGTTTAATCATTATGCGAGACCGCGCCCAAAGCCTGCGCGGTGATTGCCAGGTTCGCCGGAGAGAAACGGGCGGCACGGAAGTTGTCGTCACCTTTATTCCCGAGAAACCGCTCACAACTGCTCAAGGAGAAACCCATGACTAATCAGGAACCGGCATCCATCCTGTTGATCGACGACCATCCGATGCTGCGTACTGGCGTGAAACAGCTGGTCAGCATGGCACCCGATATCACCGTGGTGGGCGAAGCCAGCAACGGCGAACAGGGCATTGAGCTTGCCGAATCCCTCGATCCCGATCTGATCCTGCTCGATCTGAATATGCCCGGCATGAACGGTCTGGAGACCCTCGACAAGCTGCGGGAAAAATCGCTTTCCGGCCGCATCGTCGTCTTTAGCGTGTCGAACCATGAAGAGGACGTGGTCACGGCGCTTAAGCGCGGCGCGGACGGCTATCTGCTGAAAGACATGGAGCCGGAAGATCTGCTTAAGGCGCTGCAGCAGGCGGCGGCTGGCGAGATGGTGCTCAGCGAAGCCTTAACGCCGGTCCTGGCCGCCAGCCTGCGGGCAAACCGCGCCACCTCTGACCGTGACGTCAGCCAGCTCACGCCGCGCGAGCGCGATATTCTCAAACTGATTGCCCAGGGTCTGCCGAACAAAATGATCGCCCGTCGTCTGGACATCACCGAAAGCACGGTGAAAGTGCACGTGAAGCATATGCTGAAGAAAATGAAGCTAAAATCCCGCGTTGAAGCCGCCGTGTGGGTGCATCAGGAACGCATTTTTTAAGGGCTACTCATCCGGCAGCAGCTTCCAGCGCGGATCGTCGTCAGGTAATGCGACCAGCGGCTGCACCACAGCAAGCGTGATCTCATTGGACGAGACGCGCTGGCCTTTCTCATCTTCTACCACAGCCGACAGGTGCCAGCGGTTTGTCGCGCCTTCACGGTCATCCCAGGCAGGCATAATCACACTCCAGCCGTCGGTGCTGTTGCTTTTCGCCGGTGACGTCAGGCTCAATGCCTGCGCATCCCCCTGCCAGTGGATCTGACGAATACCGTTCGTGCTGCGAACCTGAAGCTTCAGCATAACGGTCTCGCCTCCTTTCAGATCCCACGGCGGCGTTGCCAGCCAGACGGACAGCGTTTTGCGCTGGCGGAACTCCATCACCGGCAGGCCGTTGCGCTCCGGCGAATCATAGCGGCTTCCGCGCAGGGAGCGCGTGGCGGCGACCTCACCGGCGGAAAGCTGCTTCACCAGCGGCACGCCGAAGCGATAGTTGAGCTTCAGCCCGAGGTTATTCTGGCTCTCGCCACTTTCGCCCTGCTTGTGCCCGGCGGTCAAGGTGACCAGCGGAACGGGGGTATAGTTTAGCCCCAGATTCACGGCCACCGGATTGTGGTAGCCGGTTCCGCTGTTGAAGAGATCGACGTTATCGCCAAAGTATTGCTCGAAGCTAACGCTGGTATTCAGATGATGGAACCACGGCAGCCAGGCTTTAGCGGTGACGTCATATCCGCGCGCCATGCGCTGCTCCTGGACGTCGGAGCGCTCGCGCCAGCCGCTAAAGGGCTGATAATAGTTGGCTGAGAGGCGCAGATTTTCCCCCCACGCTTCCGCGCCCAGCCCGGCACGCTGCAGATTTTGATCCAGGAGATTATCGTAAAAGGTGTTGTAACCCAGCAGCCATTTCCCCGCCACCCAGCGCTGGCCTATACCGGCGTTACTGACCAGACCATCCGTTTGCTGGGTCAGGCCAAGCTGGCTCCAGCTCAGGTAACGGTTGTTATCGTTCCATGGAATAAACCAGCTCCCGCTACTGCCGTTAAATTTGCCATCGTTATCGACCAGTAAGTTCACGCTGGCGTTCCCCCAGGGCGAAAGCCAGGATTCAATCTGCTGGTTTACTTCGCCGCTTACCGCGTCGCGCACCTGACCAAAAGCAAACTGACGCGCCTGCTCGCCGGTCGTCAGGCCATTGTCGGTCATGCTGGCTTCACCAAAGGCTTTCGCCATTTCGGCCAGATGCTTCTCCCCCTCGCCCGTTGGCGCCGCCATGCCGAGGTCGGGCAGACTGTCCCCGTTATTATCAAAGGGGTGCTGGGCCTGATGCATAAAGGAATTCGGCGCACCGTGAACGGCTCCGGCCGACAGAAGGGAGAGTAATAACAGAAAACGAATGCGAGACGATACAGCCATCAACGTCGGATTTAGCGCCTGGATTTTTATAAAAGACTTCTTACCATAACGCTATTAAGAAAGAATTGCAGCCTTACGGGAAATTTCAGGAATATCCTGAAGTTTATTGACAGCAGCAGGCAGCGTAAACTCGGTAAACCCTATATTATTCGTGCCTTTATATGTAAAGGAGTCAACATGCAAAAGATTGTTATCGTCGCCAACGGTGCGGCCTACGGAAGTGAATCCCTTTTTAACAGCCTGCGCCTGGCCATTGCGCTGCGTGAAAAAGAGAGCGACATGGCGTTACGCCTCTTTTTAATGTCGGACGCGGTAACTGCGGGGCTGAAAGGTCAAAAACCGGCAGAGGGCTATAACATCCAGCAGATGCTGGAGATCCTCACCGCGCAAAACGTGCCGGTGAAGCTGTGCAAAACCTGCACCGACGGGCGCGGCATTACCGGACTGCCGCTGATTGATGGCGTTGAAATTGGTACGCTGGTTGAGCTGGCCGAGTGGACGCTGTCCGCTGATAAAGTATTAACTTTTTAATAATAAACCCGTAAAAATATTATTTTCTTATGGACGCGGTTTCAGCATCAAGTTTACCTGCGGGGTTGCCGATAGGCATGGAAACAACACAGCAGGTATTTCACTTATGTTCAGATCGATTCGTGCACGCGTCATCGCTGCGACGGCAGGCTGTCTGGTCGTCGCCCTTCTCCTCAACACCGTTATTAACTTCCAGGTCACCCGTCAGGATAACCAGCAGTCGCAGCGCGATATCCTGACCAGCACCAGCGCCAGCCATAACATGGCGATTGCCGACTGGGTCAAAAGCAAGATGACGGTGATTGCCTCTGCCCAGACCGTTGCGCTGAGTGACGATCCGGTTCCGGTGTTTAAACAGCTTGCGCAGGCGGGTGGGTTCACTAACGTTTATGTCGGCTACGCCAGCAAAACGGCGAAATTCTCTGAACCGGCGGGCGTTCCGGCTGATTATGACCCGACCATTCGCCCCTGGTATCAGCAGGTGGTCAGTACGGACGGTCCGGTCGTCACCGCGCCCTACGTTGATGCAGGTACCGGTAAACTGGTGGTGACCTTCGCCGTGCCGGTGAAAGAGAATGGCACCCTGAAAGCGGTGGTGGCTGGCGATGTGGCCATGGACAGCGTGGTGGCGAACGTTCGCGGGATCCATCCAACCCCGTCCAGCAGCGGGTTGCTTCTGAACAGTGACGGCAGCGTAATTGCCGCTAACGATCCGGCTCTGACGCTTAAACCGTTCGCTGAGACCATCAAAGGCATCGATTTTGCCGCGCTGAAAAGCGGTAACCTTGTCAACGGCACGCTTAACGACGCGGAAAAAACCTTCGTGGCAACAGCCGTGCCGGGCACAAACTGGCTGTTAGTCGTCGCGCTCGACAACGGTGATGCCACCTCCGGCATGCGTTCCATGCTCAAGGCATCAGCGATTTCGCTGGTGATCCTGGCGCTGCTGAGCGCGGCCATTGTTCACTTCCTGATTGCCCGTCTGCTGAAGCGCCTGTCTGACATTCGCGACGCGATGCACAACATTGCCAACGGGACTAACGATCTGTCGCAGCGTCTGCCGGACAGCGGCGAGGACGAGGTGGCGCAGATTGCTCAGGCCTTTAACGCCTTCAGCGATAAGCTGTCGGTGGTGATGGTACAGCTCCGTGATGCCAGCGAGTCGGTGAAAAACGCCGCCCAGGAGATTGCCGCGGGTAACCAGGATCTTTCCGGACGTACCGAGCAGGCGGCATCCAGCCTGCGCGAGACGGCCAGCGCCGTGGAGCAGATCACCGCCTCCGTGACGCAGTCGAACGAGTCGGCGGCAGAAGCAAACGATCAGGCGAGCAAGGCCTCTGCGGCCGCTGCGCGCGGCGGCGAGGTAGTCTCCCAGGCGATCAGCACCATGCAGTCCATTGAAGTCGCGTCGGCAAAAATTGGCGATATCACCAGCGTGATTGACGGCATTGCTTTCCAGACCAACATTCTGGCGCTGAACGCTTCCGTCGAGGCGGCGCGTGCCGGCGAGCAGGGCCGCGGGTTTGCAGTCGTAGCAGGCGAAGTGCGTAACCTGGCGAGCCGAAGCGCTCAGGCGGCGAAAGAGATCAAATCCCTGATCGATTCCACCACCGACAGCGTGGCAACCGGCTCCCGCTACGTGCATCTGGCCGGGGAAAGCATGGACGAGATCCGCTCCAGCATCGGCAGCGTCTCCGGCATCATGCGCGAAATCTCCATCGCCACCAGCGAGCAGATGAAAGGTATTCACGAGATCAACCACGCGGTGACCCATCTCGACCGCATGGTTCAGCAGAATGCCGAGCTGGTCGTGCAATCCGCCGCCGCTGCGGGCGCCCTGCAGAGCCAGGCGGGCGACCTTGCTGAAACAGCCGGCCATTTCCGCATTTAATTTTATTCCGGCGCGGGTTTATGGGTAAAACCCGCGCCAGCTGAATGCTTTCAGGAATTTTGTCATTTTTGTTTAAACGTTATGCCATTTTTTGATCAAAATCAGCATCCCACCCCCTTCCCTTTGGTGTTATGCCATGAGTGAATTGTGAACAACATCACGCTCGGATATGGCTGCAGGAAGAGCGTTGCTTAAGACTACGGGGGAAAAAATGGCACTGGTAAAAACAAGTTTGAAACTGTTTGGCGGGGATACGGTAGTGGTGCGTTGCTCAGAGCGCTGTCGTATTCATCTCATGAGTGCGAAAGCGCAAAAACAATCCCAGGCGGATATTCTGACCGTGCAGGATGATAACGCCTGGCTTACCGTGCCGTATACCGGCACGTGGGATGTGCTGATCGACAGCCACAGCCAGTCGCTGGAGCATTCCGTCAGCTACGTGGCCGCATAACGTCAAACGCCCGGCAAGCCGGGCGTATTATCAGGCAAAACCCGGTCGCAGCGTGCCGTTGAGCGGGTTCCCTTCCAGCAGCGCCTTCACCTTCGCCACCAGCTCATTCAGACAATCGTCCTGCATGCCGAGGCGGGTCAATTCCTGATCGAGGGAGAAGAGATACTGCGCGTTGGTGCCCAACGGCCCGCTCGCGGCGGCAATCAACGGGGCAATCACCTGCGTGCGGGTATCCGCTTCATACAGCGGATGGCGCGGGTCCATAATAAACACCAGCGCATTAACGGTACGACCGTCATCCAGTTCCAGCTTGCACCAGCTCGGCATGTAGCAGCCGGTGATCATCTCACGCTTCCAGAGCAGCGTAAGCTCCTCTTCCAGCGTGGCATCCGGAAGGCGATACGCCACGCCCGTGGTGCGTCCGCCCTCTTTCAGTGCAAGCATACGTCCTGGCTGGCACGCGCTGCCGCGTCCGGCCGTCAGGCGCAGGCAAAATGCGCGATGCCAGCCAGGCAGCGTTCCCGTTGCCGATTCGACAAATTCCAGAGCCGGGTTCCACATCAGGGAACCGTAGCCAAAAATCCATACCGGGCCATCATCCGGGCGGCAGGCAAGCGTGGCAGCAAGTGACGCCGCACGTTGTTCAGCTGACCAGAGAAGCGATTCCTCAATAGCACCAAATGCCGTCTTACAATCTGCCTTCATTAAGAAATCACGCGTTAACACTTTACACCTCCGCCACTGCATGCTTCCTTGCGACATCTGTAATTCGCCTTCCCGGCATTATGTGCTGGTCATTTTGCCAGCAGTTAAATAACGATAAGCAATTAGCGGACCAGTTGCAATACAACGGCAGTTCAACCGCCTGAAAAGTCAAAATGAAGGCAGCGAATTATTTCACGACTATTTCTTTTTATGCCATTTATCGTCGTCTCCTTTTTCATATTCATGTTTTACGGCGGCCCAGGCGACTCTGTGTGCCGTCTCTTCACGGCTGGCATCATCCCGGCGATCGTCCTTATCTTTGTATTGATCCCAGGCACTGTTAAACGCCTCTTTGTAGATATCCTGCGCGTGAGCGGGCAGCACGTTTTGCACGTTATCGGGTAATTCGCGTTTCGTTTTATATGGCATCACTCACCTCTCTTTTGCTTAAAGAGATAAGTGTGGACGACGATATGGCATGGTGCCACTCCGTGATAATTTATGAATAAATATCATTTCTAATTCATTGTTATTTAATGAATAACAAATAAAGACAGCACATTATAGACATCAAAAAAGAAAAATCATGATAAAGGGTAAAATTAAGTAAAAGATAAATGGTATTTAACAGATATCTGTTAGTTTAATGCCCTCAAAAATCTATCTATAATTACAAGCACCTGCATTGATGGAGAAGCACATGACAGCAACACACGAGGCGGTAAAGACCCGCCACAAGGAGACGTCACTCATTTTCCCGGTTCTGGCACTGGCTGTGCTGCTCTTCTGGGGAAGCAGTCAGTCACTGCCAGTGGTGGTTGGTATCAATATTCTTGCCCTGGTCGGCATCTTGACCAGCGCATTTAGCGTTGTTCGCCATGCGGACGTCCTGGCCCACCGTCTGGGCGAGCCCTACGGATCGTTAATTCTCAGCCTTTCCGTCGTTATTCTCGAAGTCAGCCTGATTTCCGCGCTCATGGCGACCGGCGATGCCGCGCCGACGCTGATGCGCGACACCCTTTACTCGATCATTATGATTGTGACGGGCGGCCTGGTGGGCTTCTCTCTGCTGCTGGGCGGCCGCAAGTTCGCGACCCAGTATATGAACCTGTTCGGCATTAAACAGTATCTGATTGCCCTCTTCCCGCTGGCGATTATCGTGCTGGTCTTCCCGATGGCGCTGCCGGGTGCAAATTTCTCCACCGGTCAGGCGCTGCTGGTCGCGCTGATTTCCGCCGCCATGTACGGCGTGTTCCTGTTGATTCAGACCAAAACGCACCAGAGCCTGTTTGTGTACGAGCATGAAGACGACGGCGACGACGATGACCCGCACCACGGCAAGCCTTCGGCCCACAGCAGCGCGTGGCATACGGTTTGGCTGATCGTGCATCTGATTGCGGTGATTGCCGTCACCAAGATGAACGCCAACCCGCTTGAGACGCTGTTAACCGAGCTGAACGCGCCGGTCGCGTTTACCGGCTTCCTGGTAGCGCTGCTGATCCTGTCTCCTGAAGGACTGGGCGCACTGAAAGCGGTGTTGAATAATCAGGTACAGCGCGCAATGAACCTGTTCTTTGGCTCCGTGCTGGCGACCATTTCACTCACCGTGCCGGTGGTGACGCTGATTGCCTTTATGACCGGTAACGAGCTGCAGTTTGCGCTGGGCGCGCCGGAGATGATTGTGATGGTTGCCTCGTTGCTGCTGTGCCAGATTTCGTTCTCCACCGGGCGTACCAACGTGCTGAACGGGGCGGCACATATGGCGTTGTTTATTGCGTACTTGATGACGATTTTTGCGTAGCCTTTTTGCCCAACGGCGCTTCGCTTGCAGGGCCTACGGGTTTCGTAGGCCGGGTAAGCGCAGCGCCACCCGGCAATATGCCCCATAAAAAAACCCGCCGAAGCGGGTTTTTTTGATTAGTTGCTGGTATCCAGCTCGTCGAAGCTCTTCACCAGATCGTCAATCGCTTTGATCTGTTTCAGGAACGGCTCCAGCTTGTCCAGCGGCAGCGCGGATGGGCCGTCGCATTTCGCGTTAGCCGGGTCCGGGTGCGCTTCAATGAACAGGCCAGCCAGACCGGTCGCCATGCCGGCACGCGCCAGTTCGGTCACCTGCGCACGACGGCCACCGGACGCGGCGCCGAACGGGTCGCGGCACTGCAGGGCGTGGGTCACGTCGAAAATCACCGGAGACTGGTTAGAGACGTTCTTCATCACGCTGAAGCCCAGCATGTCCACCACCAGGTTGTCGTAACCGAAGTTAGCGCCACGGTCGCACAGGATCACCCGATCGTTACCACCTTCGATAAACTTATCGACGATGTTGCCCATCTGACCTGGGCTGACGAACTGTGGTTTTTTCACGTTGATCACGGCACCGGTTTTCGCCATCGCAGCGACCAGGTCGGTCTGACGAGCCAGGAATGCCGGGAGCTGAATCACGTCAACCACGTCTGCCACCGGCTGCGCCTGGGAGGCTTCATGCACGTCGGTGATCACTTTCACGCCAAAGGTCTGCTTCAGCTCCTGGAAAATTTTCATACCCTCTTCCAGGCCCGGGCCACGGTAAGAGTTGATAGAGGAGCGGTTGGCTTTGTCAAAAGAGGCTTTAAACACGTACGGGATACCCAGCTTCTGGGTCACGGTCACGTAGTGCTCGCAGATACGCATGGCGAGGTCGCGGGATTCCAGCACGTTCATGCCGCCAAACAGCACGAACGGCAGGTCGTTTGCTACCTTGATATCACCAATGCTAACCACTTTTTGTTTCATAGGATCGCCTTATTCAGGTGTGAATCGGAATTAAGATTAATGCAGTGTAATTTGCTTGTGCGAGATCGCGTTGATCTGCGCACGAATCATTTCGCTAATGGGGTCTTCCGGACACTGCTCGACGAAATAGCTCAGATCGTTCAGCGCCACGTGCTCGCAGTCGAGCTGGGCGTAGATCAACCCGCGATCGCGAATTTCGTACGGGTCTTCCGGATTAAACTGCAGCAGCACTTCGCTGGCGCGCAGGGCCAGCTCCATCTGACGCTCTTCCATTAACGCTGACTTCAGCGTATCGAGCAGCTTGCGGATCACTTCTGCGTTATCCGCCTCGTCGAGATCTTCGTTGAAGAGCTCAGCCACCGGGCTGATGTTGCCTTTCAGCCACACGTCCAGCGTATGTTCATCCAGCGTGTCGCCGTTGAAGGGATTGATGAGCCACATCTCGCCGTCCAGCCACTCCGCACGCAGGATCATCTGCGTCGGGAAGATGACCGGCACCAGCGGAATATCGAGGCGGTGCGCGACCCACAGCAAAATAGAGCCCAGCGCAACGGCGCTGCCCTGACGATTTTTTAAGACCTGGTCCAGCCATAATGCGTCAGACAGGCGATACACGCCCCGCGTGTCGCAGAAACCCCATTCGCCGTAGAAAAGCTCCAGCAGCTTCTCTAATTGCCAGTCTTGCGGGCGAGCCTGATTAATCTCTTCACGCGCCAGGCTGACCAGATTCTCCAGCTCATCGTAGACAAACTGCGACGTAAAATCGTCGCGAATCATCTCAGAAATCAGGATCATGCCATCGCAAAGCGGCACTTTATTAAATTCGAAATCGGCTAAGGACCTCATGACTTACCCCAGTAACGGTATTCTTGTGGTGGCGAGTTTAATGATGATGTACAGCACCACCAGACCCAGCAGAAAGGCGATAAACCCAACCTGCTGGCTGCGCGGACGACGCCGTCCAAGCGCGATAAAACCCAAAACGATGTAGATGATAACGCCAAACAGCTTTTCAGTCAGCCATGCGCCTTTATCAGTAAATGGCAGATAGCCTGTCTTCCACATGAGCCCGGCACCGGAAAGGAGCAACAGCGTGTCGATACAGTGCGGCGCGATACGCACCCAGCGGGCATCCATCAGGGGATTGTTGCTGTAGCGCCACCAGTAACGGACGATGAAAAAGCTGATGGTCAGCGCAACGGAAATCAGGTGGACGGTAAAGAGCGCGGTAAACAGGCTCATAGCCACTGCCCCAGCGTCAGGCGTTCGTTGCCGCCGTAGTCGCGGCAGGTTTCGACAGCGGCGTAGCCTGCTTCGGTAAACAGTGCCCGCACGGCTTCTCCCTGCGTCCAGCCATGTTCCACAAGCAGCCAGCCGCCGGGAAGTAAATGTTTCCGTGACGTTGTAACAATGTGATCGAGATCGGCTAATCCCGCGTTGGCAGCAACCAGCGCCGTGAGCGGTTCGAAGCGAACATCTCCCTGCGCAAGGTGCGGGTCATATTCGTCGATGTAGGGAGGATTGCTGACAATCAGCGCAAATGAACGATTCTCAAGTGCAGCAAACCAGCTGCTCTGCAGCACCGTCACGTTGCTGAGCCCGAGACGTTCCACGTTACGCTGCGCCAGCGCCACCGCGTCGGGTATTACATCCACCGCCGTCACCGTACAGTCGGGCCGCTCGCTGGCCAGGGCCAGCGCGATGGCACCAGTACCGGTACCGAGATCGAGTATGCTGCAGGGTGCCGCCGGTAATCGCGCCAGCGCCTGCTCAACCAGACACTCGGTGTCCGGACGCGGGATCAGCGTCGCCGCCGAGACGAACAGCGGTAACGACCAGAACTCACGCTCACCAACAAGATGCGCCACCGGCTCGCCGGTTTTACGACGGGCAAGCAGCGCGGCGAGCTGCGCTTCCTGCTCCGCGGTCAGTTTGGTTTCGCCAAAAGCCAGCAGATACGTGCGGGCTTTACCCGTCACATGCTCAAGCAAAATTTCGGCATCGCGTTTCGGGCTTTCGCTTTCTGAAAGCTCCCCGACCGCCTCACGTAACCAGCGCTGAAAATCCATTATTCCTGCTCGGACAGTGCCGCCAGCTGGTCGGCCTGGTATTCCTGCACGATAGGCTCGATCAGCATATCCAGCTTCCCTTCCATCACCTCGTCCAGACGGTACAGCGTCAGGTTGATGCGGTGGTCGGTTACGCGGCCCTGCGGGAAGTTATAGGTGCGATTACGGTCGCTGCGATCGCCGCTGCCCAGCAGGTTACGACGCGTAGACGCTTCCGCCTGCTGGCGTTTCGCCATTTCGGCCGCGTGGATACGCGCGCCCAGCACGGACAACGCTTTGGCTTTGTTTTTGTGCTGTGAACGCTCGTCCTGACATTCGACGACGATGCCGGTTGGCAGGTGGGTAATACGGATGGCGGAGTCGGTGGTGTTAACGTGCTGACCACCCGCCCCGGAGGAGCGGAAGGTATCAATACGCAGGTCCGCCGGATTAATGTCCGGCAGTTCTGCTTCCGGCAGCTCCGGCATTACCGCTACCGTACAGGCAGAGGTGTGGATACGGCCCTGAGATTCGGTAGCCGGTACGCGCTGCACGCGGTGACCGCCGGATTCAAACTTGAGACGACCGTATACGCCGTCGCCGCTGATCTTGGCGATAACCTCTTTGTAGCCACCGTGCTCGCCTTCGTTGGCGCTCATGATCTCCACGCGCCAGCGACGCGATTCGGCGTAGCGGCTGTACATGCGGAACAGATCCCCGGCAAACAGCGCCGCTTCGTCACCGCCGGTCCCGGCGCGAACTTCCACGAACGCGTTACGCTCATCGTCAGGGTCTTTTGGCAGCAGAAGCACCTGGAGCTGCTGCTCCATCTCCTCAGAACGCGCTTTTGCATCCTGCAACTCTTCCTGTGCCATCTCGCGCATTTCAGGATCGTCGAGCATCATCTGCGCGGTTTCGATATCTTCCTGGACCTGTCGCCAGTCGGTAAAGCATTTGGAAACATCGCTTAACTGCGCGTATTCACGCGAGAGCGCGCGAAAACGTTCCTGGTCCGCAATGGTCCCGGCATCGCCGAGCAGCGCCTGGACTTCTTCATGGCGCTCGTGCAGAGCTTCCAGTTTAGCGACGATAGAAGGCTTCATAGGCGTAAGTGCACCTTGTCTTAGAAAATGGGTATAGGGCGCTATTCCAGCCCGAGGCTGTTGCGCAGAATAGTCAGGCGTTCATCATCCCCGTCACGGGCAGCCTGTTGAAGAGATTTGGTTGGTGCATGGATCAGGCGGTTGGTCAGTTTCCACGCCAGATCCTGCATAATAGCATGTGCGTCGCCGCCCTGTTCAAGGGCCGCTAACGCTTTGGCAGTCAGGTCATCACGCACCTGCTCCGCCTGTCCGCGATACTCGCGGATGGTCTCGCTGACGCTTTGCGCGCGCAGCCAGGCCATAAACTCACTGGTTTCCTGCTCAACGATGGTTTCCGCCTGAACCGCCGCCGCTTTACGCTGGGCAAGGTTGTGCGAAATGATGCTTTGCAGGTCATCCACGCTGTAGAGATAGGCGTTAGGCAGCTTGCCTACTTCCGGCTCAACATCGCGCGGGACGGCGATATCCACCAGCAGCATCGGCTGATTACGGCGGGACTTCAGCGCACGCTCCACCATACCTTTGCCGATAATCGGCAGCGGACTGGCGGTAGAGCTGATGATAATGTCCGCCTCCTTCAGGCGTTCATCGATGTCGCTCAGGGCAACCACCTCTGCACCCACTTCATCCGCCAGGACCTGCGCGCGTTCGCGGGTGCGGTTTGCGATAATCATCTTTTTCACTTTATGCTCGCGCAGATGGCGCGCCACAAGTTCGATGGTTTCGCCCGCGCCCACCAGCATCACGGTGACGGTGGAGAGGGATTCAAAGATTTGGCGCGCAAGGGTGCAGGCCGCAAAAGCAACGGAAACCGCACTGGCACCAATGTCGGTTTCGGTTCGCACACGCTTCGCCACGGAGAACGACTTCTGGAACATGCGCTCCAGCTCGCTGGCCTTCAGATGTCCTTTTTGCGAATCCGCAAACGCCTTTTTCACCTGACCCAGAATTTGCGGCTCGCCCAGCACCAGCGAATCCAGCCCGCTGGCGACGCGCATCAGATGGCTGACGGCATCATTGTCCTGATGCCAGTACAGGCTATTGCGCAGTTCGTCTTCGTTGAGATTGTGGTAGTCGCATAGCCAGCGGATAAGCGCTTCGTGCAGGTTGTCCTGCTCTTCCACGCTTAAATAGAGCTCGGTACGGTTGCACGTCGAGAGCACCACGCCACCCTGCACCATCGGCTGTGCAAGCAGGCTGTCCAGCGCCAGGTCAAGCGTATCCGGCGAAAACGTTACGCGTTCTCGCAGCGAAACCGGGGCGGTTTTGTGGTTGATGCCGAGTGCTAATAGGGTCATGTTGAGCGGGAGTAGTACCAGCGTTAATAAGGTTAGCAGAACGCATCATACAGGATGCGCGAGATCAATAAAAGGGACTGCCCCCTTTCGGAGTAATAGGTTACACAACGCTTTGAGATAATTTGAACGTAGACGGTAGCCCCCTTCGACGCTAGCATTAACAGTTATAACTGCAACGTATCTCAAGGATTTGTCCTCATTATGACCCGACTGATTCGCCTGCTGCCGCTGGCAGCACTGGTTCTGACCGCCTGTACCGTCACCCAACCAAAAGGCCCGGGCAAAAGCCCTGACTCACCGCAGTGGCGTCAGCACCAGCAGGACGTCCTAAATTTGAAGCAGTACCAGACCCGCGGCGCGTTTGCTTATCTTTCTGACGAGCAAAAGGTTTATGCTCGCTTCTTCTGGCAGCAAACCGGTCAGGACAACTACCGCCTGCTGCTGCTGAACCCGCTGGGCAGCACCGAGCTGGAGCTTATCGCTAAACCGGGCGAAGCGCAGATCACCGATAACAAAGGCCAGCACTACACCGCGACCGATGCCGAAGAGATGATTGGCAAGCTGACCGGAATGCCTATCCCGCTCAACAGCCTGCGCCAGTGGATCCTGGGCCTGCCGGGTGAGGCAACTGACTATACCCTTGACGATCAGTATCGTCTGAGCCAGGTGAACTACACCCAAAACGGCAAAACCTGGAAAGTGGTGTACAGCGCCTATGACAGTAAGAGTAAACCGTCGCTGCCATCGAATATGGAACTGACCCAGGGCAGCCAGCGTATCAAGCTGAAAATGGACAACTGGATCGTTAAATGATGACCCACTGGCCCTCTCCGGCAAAACTGAATCTGTTCTTATACATTACCGGCCAGCGTGCTGACGGTTATCACACCCTGCAGACGCTGTTTCAGTTTATTGACTATGGCGACACGATCTCCATTGAACTGCGCCAGGACGGGCAGATTTGCCTGCTGACACCGGTCGACGGCGTGGCGCATGAGGACAACCTCATCGTGCGCGCCGCGCGCCTGCTGATGAAAGCCGCAGCGGAATCAGGCCGTCTGCCCGCAGGAAGCGGTGCGGATATCCGTATCGAGAAGCGGCTGCCGATGGGCGGTGGTCTGGGCGGTGGCTCATCCAACGCCGCCACCGTGCTGGTTGCGCTAAACCACCTCTGGGGCTGCGGGCTGTCTAAGGACGAACTGGCCGCTCTGGGTTTGACGCTGGGTGCGGATGTACCGGTGTTTGTTCGCGGTCATGCGGCCTTTGCCGAGGGCGTGGGGGAAATCCTCTCCCCGGCCGAACCGCCGGAGAAATGGTATCTGGTTGCCCACCCTGGCGTGAGCATTCCAACCCCGGTCATCTTTAAAGATCCTGACCTGAAAAGGAATACCCCGGTTCGGTCAATAGAAACGTTATTAAATTGTGAATTCAGCAACGATTGCGAGGATATCGCAAGAAAACGTTTTCGTGAGGTTGATGCGGTGCTTTCCTGGCTGTTAGAATACGCGCCGTCGCGCCTGACTGGTACAGGAGCCTGTGTCTTTGCTGAATTTGACACCGAATCCGCCGCTCGTCAGGTGCTTGAGCAAGCGCCGGTTTGGCTGCATGGTTTTGTAGCGCGTGGGATGAACACCTCCCCCCTACAGCAGGCCATTCTGGCGCAGACTGAGTTTCGGTGACAACGTCACCCTGTTCCAGACGTTGCATCGCGCTCTTTAATACACCGCCTGGATAGCATTTGCCTGGCCCGCACAGTTTGCGGCGAACGCTATCCACCACTGGACGCATGCCTGAGGTTCTTCTCGTGCCTGATATGAAGCTTTTTGCTGGTAACGCCACCCCGGAACTAGCACAACGTATTGCCAACCGCCTGTACACTTCCCTCGGCGACGCCGCCGTAGGTCGCTTTAGCGACGGCGAAGTCAGCGTACAAATTAACGAAAATGTACGCGGTGGTGATATTTTCATCATCCAGTCCACCTGTGCTCCAACGAACGACAACCTGATGGAACTGGTTGTTATGGTCGACGCCCTGCGTCGCGCTTCAGCAGGCCGTATCACTGCTGTAATCCCTTACTTCGGCTATGCCCGTCAGGACCGTCGCGTCCGTTCCGCACGTGTGCCAATTACCGCTAAAGTTGTCGCTGACTTCCTGTCCAGCGTCGGCGTTGACCGCGTACTGACCGTTGACCTGCACGCAGAGCAGATCCAGGGCTTCTTCGACGTCCCGGTTGATAACGTATTCGGCAGCCCAATTCTGCTGGAAGACATGCTGCAGCTGAACCTGGACAACCCAATCGTGGTTTCTCCGGACATCGGCGGCGTGGTACGTGCCCGTGCTATCGCTAAGCTGCTCAACGATACCGACATGGCGATCATCGACAAACGCCGTCCGCGCGCTAACGTTTCTCAGGTGATGCACATCATCGGTGACGTTGCTGGTCGCGACTGCGTGCTGGTTGACGACATGATCGATACCGGCGGTACGCTGTGTAAAGCAGCTGAAGCGCTGAAAGAGCGCGGTGCCAAGCGCGTGTTCGCTTACGCGACCCACCCGATCTTCTCCGGTAATGCGGTAAACAACCTGCGCAACTCCGTCATTGACGAAGTGGTGGTATGCGATACCATCCCACTGAGCGACGAGATCAAAGCACTGCCAAACGTGCGTACGTTGACCCTGTCCGGGATGCTGGCCGAAGCGATTCGTCGTATCAGCAACGAAGAATCCATCTCAGCAATGTTCGAACACTAATCGAACACGGCCGAAAAACCCGCTGCGGCGGGTTTTTTTGTCTCCGGGTTTTATTTGTATGATTAATGCCTCCTTCACCTGCCATTCATATGACAGATGATGCGCATACGGATGATAGATAATTGTGAAAAACGTAGCCTCCTCACATGTTCTGCCCTTTCGCGCCCTCATCGACGCCTGCTGGAAAGAGAAGTACACCTCGTCACGCTTTGTCCGTGACCTGATTGCCGGGATCACCGTCGGCATTATCGCCATCCCGCTGGCGATGGCGCTGGCGATTGGCAGCGGCGTTGCGCCGCAGTACGGCCTGTACACCTCGGCCGTTGCCGGGATTGTCATTGCTCTGACCGGCGGTTCGCGCTTCAGCGTCTCCGGCCCGACCGCCGCCTTCGTGGTGATCCTCTACCCGGTTTCGCAGCAGTTTGGTCTGGCAGGCCTGCTGGTCGCCACCCTGATGTCCGGCGTCTTTTTGATTCTGTTTGGCCTGGCCCGCTTTGGGCGTCTGATTGAGTACATTCCCCTTTCCGTGACGCTGGGGTTCACCTCGGGGATTGGTATTACCATCGGAACCATGCAGATTAAGGATTTCCTCGGCCTGCAGATGCCCCACGTACCGGAGCACTACCTGCAAAAAGTAGGGGCGCTGTTTATGGCGCTGCCGACGGCCAACCTGGGCGACGCCGCCATCGGGATTGTGACGCTGGGCACGCTGATCCTCTGGCCTCGTCTGGGCATTCGACTGCCGGGCCATCTGCCCGCGCTGCTGCTGGGCTGCGCGGTAATGGCTATCGTTAATATGTTCGGTGGTCACGTCGCGACTATAGGCTCGCAGTTCCACTATGTTCTGGCGGACGGTTCGCAGGGCAGCGGCATTCCGCAGCTGTTGCCGCAGCTGGTGCTGCCGTGGGACATGCCCGGCTCCAGCTTTACCCTTAGCTGGGATTCCCTGCGTGCCCTGCTTCCCGCCGCGTTCTCTATGGCGATGCTGGGGGCGATTGAATCTCTGCTCTGTGCCGTCGTTCTGGACGGTATGACCGGCACCAAACACAAAGCCAACAGCGAGCTGGTCGGTCAGGGATTAGGCAACCTCGTCGCGCCGTTCTTCGGCGGCATTACCGCAACGGCAGCCATCGCCCGTTCAGCTGCAAACGTGCGCGCGGGGGCAACCTCACCCGTTTCGGCGGTTATCCACTCCGTGCTGGTGATCCTCGCCCTGCTGATCCTCGCCCCGCTGCTCTCCTGGCTACCGCTTTCCGCCATGGCTGCCCTGCTGCTGATGGTGGCCTGGAACATGAGTGAGGCGCACAAGGTGGTGAACCTGCTGCGTCGTGCGCCGAAAGACGACATCATTGTGATGCTGATTTGTATGTCGCTGACCGTGCTGTTCGATATGGTCATCGCCATCAGCGTCGGGATCGTGCTGGCTTCCCTGCTGTTTATGCGCCGCATTGCGCAAATGACGCGCCTCTCCCCGGTCAATGTGGAGGTGCCTGACGATGTTCTGGTGCTGCGCGTGATTGGCCCGCTGTTTTTCGCTGCGGCTGAAGGATTGTTCAGCGATCTGGAGTCCCGGATCGCGGGCAAGCGGGTTGTGGTGCTGAAGTGGGATGCCGTGCCGGTGCTGGATGCTGGCGGCCTGGATGCCTTTCAGCGCTTTGTTGCACGTCTGCCGGAAGGCTGCGAGCTGCGGGTGAGTAACCTGGAGTTTCAGCCGCTGCGCACCATGGCGCGCGCGGGCGTGCAGCCGATCCCTGGCCGCCTTGCCTTTTATCCTAACCGTGAAGCCGCGTTAGCGGATCTGTGAGCCGCCTGATGCAGAGAAACGTCTCTGCATCATCACCCCAATCGCCTGCTGAAGCCACTCAAGCACGGCAGGCGTCATCCATGTTCCTTTCATCAGATGCGGCTCCTGCTGCATGGCGGTGCGAAACTTTTGCTGGGTCTCCGGACTGGTGCCCGCGTACGACTGGAATAACGCCAGCCAGTTTTCAGCCAGCTTTTGCGCCGCCTCAGAGGCAGGATCGATATTTTCCCGCTGCGCCTGATGCAGTTTCGCCACCAGCGGCGGCCACTCCATCATGCGGTCAAAGTAATGTGCCCGGGTAAAGGCCATCTCTTCGGCAGTGAGATACTTCTCCCATATTTTTAGCTTTGATTCCGCAAACGCGCGCGTGATGTAATCCGTCATCTCCGGCGTGATACCGGTCTGCGCCTGCATCTGCGGTTCAACGCTGTGCATTTCGTTCAGCCGGGTGAGAAACTCCGGCTTGCCCGCCGTGTCCTGCTCCAGGCGTTCCATCCAGCGTGCCGCCAGGTCCATCGCCCGCGGGTCCGTAACGGGTATATGTTGCTCCAGAAGCGTGTTGGCCTCTGCAACCAGCCCTGACCAGATAGCCGCCAGCGCATCCTTCTGCACCGCAAACGGCAGCTGCTGTAACTCTTCTTTGCTAAACCAGCGATCGTACATATTCATTAACTCCAGAGTCTTTAGCCAGGATTCCAGATCCGGCGTCGCATCGTTGAGCAGCCCGGTGCGCAGTTCGACCAGCCGGTCGCGCAGCGTATGTATGCTGCGCAGCTGTTTATCCAGCAGCGTGATTTGCGCATCGAGTAACTCGGTTAACGACAGCGACTCCTGTTCCAGGAAATCCCTGATTTCAGCAAGTTCCAGCCCCGCTTTTGCCAGCGCCTGGATCATGTGCAGACGCTGGACATCCGCTAGGTTGTAAAGCCGATAACCTGCCGCGCTTCTGGCAGAAGGCAGCAACAACCCTGTTTGCTCATAGTGGTGCAATGTCCGCACGGTGAGCCCGGCACGTTTCGCCAGCTCACCCACCTGAATCAACATAACTGCTCCTTTTTCTTTGCCAGTGTCGCCACTCTGGAGCCTTACGTTACGTGAGGGTCAACCTTTGATGCAAAAAAAAACGACTCCCTCGGGAGCCGTTTCGGTATTCTTTATCGTAGCACTAGCTGTGCTTATGCTGGTCGCGACGACAGCGTTTATCGTAGTGGCGCACCCACCAGTATTTGTCACACACTTCCTCATGGCCGCTCACGCGAGCCCCTGCCAGCCACAATACCGCACCCACAAAGATGCTCAATATTGCGCCATGCGCAAAGTATTGCGGGAGGTCAAGCTGCGGCAACTGGTTTAAAATTGAATAACCCACGCCGGCTACCATCACGAACAGCCCTAATCCCATCAGCACGTTACCGAGTAACGAAGCGTTTTTGCGTTTCATGTGTCACCTCCGGAACTTTGGGTTGTCAGGGGAAAAGTCCCTAATCCTTGTGTGTAAAGTATAGACAACGCCCCTTTTATGAGTTGCGTGAATGATCACAATTACAGATAACTCCCAAACAAAAATTTACAAATAAGACTTTGAACAGCTTGAAATTCTAATTGTTCAAATGAGTAATTATTCGTATTTCACCGTCAAGAGCGCAGAATTTTGTCAAGCGGCGCGCCAGACAGTAAACTACGCGCCAGATCTGGAACCCATTAGGAATTGAATCGTGACGATTAAACTGATTGTCGGCCTCGCCAACCCGGGCGCAGAATATGCGGCCACCCGCCACAACGCCGGGGCATGGTATGTCGATCTGCTGGCCGAGCGGTTACGTGCTCCCCTGCGTGAAGAACCTAAATTCTTCGGGTATACCTCACGTATCAACCTTGCTGGCGCGGATGTTCGCTTACTGGTGCCTACCACCTTTATGAACCTGAGCGGTAAAGCCGTGGCGGCAATGGCAACGTTTTATCGCATCAATCCGGATGAAATTCTGGTGGCTCACGATGAGCTGGATCTCCCGCCTGGCGTAGCAAAATTCAAACTGGGCGGCGGGCACGGCGGCCACAACGGTCTTAAAGACATTATCAGCAAGCTGGGCAATAACCCGAATTTCCACCGTTTGCGCGTAGGAATCGGCCATCCGGGCGATAAAAACAAAGTTGTCGGTTTCGTACTCGGTAAGCCCCCGGTTTCTGAGCAGAAACTGATTGACGAGGCGGTAGACGAAGCGGCGCGCTGCACCGAAATCTGGCTGAAAGACGGGTTAACCAAAGCGACAAACCGCCTGCACGCATTCAAAGCGCAATAATCCGCCCGATCCGGCTTTTTTACCGCGCGTCATGCGGGTTACGTGTATAATAGGCGTAGTTATTTACTTTTCATCAATCGGTTATCGTTAACGGATTGATTATCAAGATATTAAGGTGATTTAGAAATGGGATTCAAATGCGGTATCGTCGGTCTGCCAAACGTGGGCAAATCCACCCTGTTTAACGCGCTTACCAAAGCGGGTATCGAAGCGGCGAACTTCCCGTTCTGTACCATCGAACCTAACACCGGCGTTGTGCCAATGCCGGACCCGCGTCTGGACCAGCTCGCGGAAATCGTGAAGCCGCAGCGCATTCTGCCGACCACCATGGAATTCGTGGACATCGCGGGCCTGGTAAAAGGCGCATCAAAAGGTGAAGGTCTGGGCAACCAGTTCCTGACCAACATCCGTGAAACCGAAGCGATCGGTCACGTTGTGCGCTGCTTCGAGAACGACAACATCATCCACGTCAACAACAAAGTGGATCCGGCCGACGACATCGACGTCATCAACACCGAGCTGGCGCTCTCTGACCTCGACACCTGCGAACGCGCGATTCACCGCGTGCAGAAGAAAGCCAAAGGCGGCGACAAAGACGCGAAAGCGGAACTGGCTGCGCTGGAAAAATGTCTGCCACAGCTGGAAAACGCCGGCATGCTGCGCGCGCTGAAAAACCTGACTGAAGAAGACAAAGCGGCAATCAAATACCTGAGCTTCCTGACCCTGAAGCCAACCATGTACATCGCCAACGTTAACGAAGACGGTTTCGAGAACAACCCGTACCTCGACAAAGTGCGTGAAATCGCCGCGGCTGAAGGTTCTGTGGTTGTTGCCGTGTGCGCGGCCGTTGAATCCGATATCGCCGAGCTGGACGATGCCGACCGTGAAGAGTTCATGGCCGAGCTGGGTCTGGAAGAGCCGGGCCTGAACCGCGTGATCCGCGCAGGCTATGAGCTGCTGAACCTGCAGACCTACTTCACCGCTGGCGTGAAAGAAGTGCGTGCGTGGACCATCCCTGTGGGTGCAACTGCACCTCAGGCTGCTGGTAAAATTCACACCGACTTCGAGAAAGGCTTTATTCGTGCGCAGACTATCGCGTTTGAGGACTTCATCACCTACAAGGGTGAGCAAGGCGCGAAAGAAGCAGGCAAGATGCGTGCGGAAGGGAAAGATTACATCGTTAAAGATGGCGACGTGATGAACTTCTTGTTTAACGTTTGATTTGTTTTGAATGAAAAAAAATCCACGCCATGGCGTGGATTTTTTTTCGAGATTAACTCCCCGGTTAGTATTAAATTTAAAAAACCCCTTCTTTGAGAGGATGATCTTTTATTCCTCCCCAAGGGTCATCAAGCAAAAACTTAGCAGCAATAGCTTCTTTTGCCGGTACAAGAGTGAAATTATAGTAAATTTCATCGCCTTCACAAATCTCATAAAAGAGTGAATAAACCTTATCGTTCACATCTATATTTAAATCGAATTTCTCAGTTGCAGAAGCGATTTGCAGCTTATCTTTATCCGTAATGAAAAATGGCACAACAATACAGCGCTGAGCATTTTCATCCATTTTAAAAGCATTCTCTATTTTGATATTGACGTTTGCTCCAAACGCGTCCTCTGGTAATGGATCGAATATAACATAATCCTTGTGTAGAACAGCACCTTGAGAAACATTGCCTTTTCCCCACTGACTCAGCTTTTCATCATAGTCTCGGGATCGTAACACTATTTGACTATGTGAAATAAGCAGGTCAACTATTTGTATTTTTTTATCATTCATTACATTACCTCGATTTTTATTCTCGTTCTACCGATAATGTGAGGTCAGGCCATCTTTTCAAGATGTTAATAAGTGGCTCTAATACGAAAGCTGACAGGGGAAGCACCCTTCCCCTGATGCTCAGATATTGGTCAGAATGTTATCGACAAGCTCAAACCCTGATACCCCCATTGTTGTGTAATTAGGGTATTCGGCAACAGACAACCTCCTAATTTCTTCCTCTCCATTATACAAACCACCTGCATAATTAAATATTTTCAGTTGTTTTTTTTCTTCTGTGAGATCAGCGTAACCAATAATTTTCCAAACGCCTTTGCTGATATTTTGGTTGCCAGTAAAGATAACTTTCGTCTCTTTACCAAACTTTTCAAAAACTAAAGGTGTTAATGAATCGCTATCCATAAGTTCTTCAGTATGCTGTATTGATAATATGCAGAAGCCTATGGCTTGCTTAAATTTTTTGCTTGGAGCAAAAACAATATGACAAATCGCATATTTCCCAGTGCTCAATGGAATGACAAAAATGTCACCCTCTTTGTATTTTACTTTCATAAACCATTACCTTTAAGAATTGATAAAGCATCTTTCAATACTTTCCCACCCCAATCACTGCTATGACCCGCAATATCATATGTGCTAGCATTTGGGTTATTAGGACTATATGATCTGATTTTATTGAGGAGATTTGTTAAGGAATTCGTTGACTTAGCTCCACCATTAAGATCCATAATTCTTTGTTCCAAGTATTTAGCTTCAGCCTTGGTCAAATTATTATCAAATATAGTCAGCTGTTCCAAATGAGATTTACCCGGTGTATTCGCATGGCTATTCAAACGCGTTGGTGCATCCCCACGTCCTACATAGATAATATTCTTTCCATCGTGTAGCACATACAACCCTTGTCCATTTACAGGATCATAATGTTTGCCTGTCCCCCCAGCCCTACGTGTAGAAGGTAAACCCTTACAAGGTGTTAGACCTAAAGGATCTGTCCAGATTATAGGATTAGGAGCATAGCTGTAAAGATTTAACCCGCCATTTAACCCTATTGGGTCCTGCTGCGTAAACCGTCCGCAGTCCGGGTCGTAATACCGGAACAGATTGTAGTGCAGCCCTGTCTCACGGTCCAGGTATTGCCCCTGCATGCGCAGGTTCTGAGAATATCCTGATATCTGCGTCTCGCTTTCACGCAGCAGCTTGCCCCAGGCGCTGTTCACGCCTTCCCAGCGCACCTGCCCTTCGATATCCGTCATCCGCTCCGGCGTGCCGTTGGGCTGGCAGTGGAACCAGAAAATCTCCGGCGCTTCCACGCCGTCAATACGCGCCAGCGGATCGTAGCTGTCCTGATCGCTGTAGACGTAGGTCAGCGGCACATCCCCGTGAACTTCCTGCAGCAGGCGGAACCCTTCCCAGACAAACCGGGTGGTGACCGGCTTGCCGGTTGGCTGTCCGCCCAGCATCTGGCGGCGCGTTTTGCTGATGCGGCGCCCGAGCGGATCGTAGCGGAAGCTGACCTGCGTCTGCGGCCTGTTGCGATCCCGCGGCTGGCTGATAACCTCCGTCAGGCGGTGTTCACCGTCGTAGCGGTAGTGCCAGCTGATCTGGCCGTTATCCTTCTCCACGGTGCGGCCGTGGAGGTCATAACGCCAGCGAATGCCGTTCAGCTGCGTCAGGCGGTTGTGCGTGACCTTCTCGGCAGCTCCTTCGAGCGGGTTACCGGCAGCGTCCCAGCGCCACTGCTCCTGTCCGGGCAGCGTACCGTCCTGAACGAGCAGACGCCCGGCGCTGTCGTACTGCCAGCGGTACCAGCTGAACGGGTTATCGTCCCGCTCTTCGCGCACCAGATTATTGCGGTAGTCGTAGTCCCAGCGGCGGGACCAGCGGCGCGGCGACGGGCGCTGGGCATTGCCGCTAAAGACGTCCCGGCGATGCAGTCGGCCGAGGCGGTCGTACTCGCTGCGGGTGGTCAGCAGCCCCTGAGTGCGGCTGGTCTCGCGGTGAAGTTCGTCGCGGGTAAAGTCGGAGACCGACAGCTTATCGAGCGCAATGCTGAG
This sequence comes from Enterobacter sp. 3U4, assembly GCF_057224565.1. Classification (NCBI taxonomy): domain Bacteria; kingdom Pseudomonadati; phylum Pseudomonadota; class Gammaproteobacteria; order Enterobacterales; family Enterobacteriaceae; genus Enterobacter; species Enterobacter sp. 3U4. The sequence continues at coordinate 1,257,216 of NZ_CP136665.1, read as the reverse complement.
CAGATGTCCGCTGCCGTAGTAAAACTGCTTCAGCTCGCGGCCATCGGGCAGCGTGATAGAGGTGCGGTTGCCCAGCGCATCATACTCCCACGCCAGCTCGCCGTGCTCACCCGCCTCGCGCGTGACGCGACCAAGCGCGTCGTACTCAAAGGCAAGCTCCTGCTCTGCCTCGGTGGTCCACGCGTCGGCTGAAAGCGCAGGATGCAGCCCAATCCGGCTTAACAGCCCGGACGGCGTGTAGTGGTAGCGGGTCTGCCCTTCCGGCGTGGTGCGGGCGACCAGCTGGCCGCTCGCGCTCCATGCGAAGGCGTGGGTGATTGCCTCCGGATGACCGGCGGCGAAGGTGCGCGCAATCGTGCGCCCGCAGGCGTCGTAGCGATACTGCGAGGCCACGCCATCGAGTCCCACCTCTTCGAGCAGCAGCGAGTCCGCGCCCCAGCGGAACTGATACGCTTCGCCGTTTTCGTTTTCCAGGGCAATCAGACGCCCGCGGCTGTCCCAGCGGCGACGGACCTCTTCGCCCTGAGTATTACGGGTGGCGGTTAAGCGCCCCGCCTCATCGTATCTGAACTCGCTTTCTTTCCCGTCGGCGCCCGCATGCTTCACCGGCAGGCCACGCTCGTTCCATTTTAGCGATTCCGTCCAGCCTTCCGGGCGGTCAAGCTGCACTGGACGCCCTGCGGCGTCGTAGCGGTAGCGTGTCTCTTCGCCGTCGGCGCCGGTCTCGGCCACCAGCCAGCCCAGCGGATGATAGCGGTAGCGGGTAATACGCCCGGAACAGTCCGTCGCACGAACGATCTGCCCGGCCTCGTTGTACTCCTGGTAGCGGCTGTTGCCTGCGGCATCGACCTCTTCAACGACCTGGCCGAACTCGTCCCGGCGCAGCTGCGTAGTCTGCCCCATCGGATCCACCACGCGCTTCAGCCCGTGATGTTCGTCGTACCAGAACCGGGTAGCGCTGCCGTCTGCTTCGATAATGGCCGCAGGAAGCGCGCGGTGCTCCAGCCATGTGGTGGTGCGGGTATTACCGTCGGCATCGGTCTCCTGCACCCGGTTGCCCATTTCGTCGTAGACGAAGGTGACGGCGTTTCCGAGCGGATCGATGCGACGCGTCAGAAGCTCGTTGTCATTCCACTCGTAGCGCCAGTTTTCACCGCGCTCGTCAACGTAGCGGACAATCAGATTTTGCGCGTTCCAGTAGTGGCGGCGCGTTTGACCATCGTAGTGCTCGACGGTCGTCAGCCCGGCGGCTAAATCGTAGATAAAGCGGCAGCCGTCGCCGGTGCTGGTACGGTTTTCCACAACGCGCCAGTGGTCGAATTTTTTCCAGCGATATTCACTCTCCAGACCGCCCGGCATCCGGTGCCAGACCATCAGGCCATGGTCGTTGTAACGGTATTCACGCGTCACCACGCCGGAGGCATCCGTCGCGCTCGCCAGCTGGCCGCGCGCGTCGTAGCCCCACTGCATCAGCGGCCATGTCTGGCTGCCGTCGAAATGGCTGGCTGCGGTAACGCGATGCGGGAAGCGCTTATCTTCATAGCGCAGGGTAACGTCTATTGCCCGCGGCTCGTCATGAAGACCAACCAGCCTGCCCTGCTCGTCCCACTCCGTCAGCAGCGCGTTGCCGTATTCGTCGCTGAGGGAGGCCAGACGCAGGATGGATGGATTAGCGCGAGTCGGTTTGTAAAGACGCCACACCGCACCGTCATCGTCGGCAATCGCCACGTCGCCGCCCTCATTGCGGCGGATAATGATGCCCTCGCTGATGCTGTAAAACGCGCGATCGACCGGCGGTAGCTCAAAGCTCAGCTCGCGCCCGGTTTCATCGAACCAGGTCGCATTGTTATCTTCCAGCGTCAGATAGCTGTCAAAAGTTGTTGCCCAGCCCAGACCAAACAGCCCTTCGCGGGTGGTCAGGCTGTTGTAGCTGCGCTGCCAGCGGAGCGGGAAGCGCCCCGGCAGCGAGAAGTCGAGCTCGTCGTCGTCGTTCAGCACCTTCACGCCGGTGGCGGCGTGAACCGGGTGCGAGGAGCCAAACACGGCATTGACCGCCATATCCGCCAGCATCCCGCCGCCGGCCGCCGCCAGCGCGCAGGGCATGTTTTTCAGGATCTTGCCCGGACGCCCGCGCAGCAGGGAGAGCGCAATCATCCCCAGCGCCAGACCCGGCGTTTTACCGCTTTTGATATCGCGGACCGTTAGCGTGTCCCCGCCGATGATCACGTTCGGGGAGACGTCGTCGGAAACGGTGCCTTCGCAGGTGGTGCGATCTTTCGCACGTACCGCGGGCTGTCCGTTGATGAAGACGCTTTTGGAGCCTTCCGCCAGATACTGCGGCCCGGAGTGCTTTTCGCACGCCACCTTGTCTTCTTCCAGCGGCGAGGTTCCCGCGGCGGCCGAGGCGACACTCGGCTGCCACATTTCGCTGCCAAACTGTCCGGCGGCGGAAAGCAGCATGCCCGCATAATCGGCAAAGCTGCCCGGCGACTGCGGCTCAGGGGACGGTGTATCGGCAGGCGTCAGCGTTCCTGCCGCACGTGCGGCGGGGAGTGCGTTGGTCAGTACGTTGTTCGAACCGGTGGTAATTTTACCCGCAGGCGACGGCGGAAAAAGCGCATTGCCTAGCCCTTCCGCGGCGTTGCTGATATCGTCGGTGATACCCGCGACGTTTGCCAGCACGCCGCCAATGATGCCGCTTAACAGACAGCTGGATCCAATTGCGGCCACACCTGCAGCTGCTGCACCTGCCCCCAGCAATGGCGCCGCTACGGTTGCTGCTGCGCCTACCGCCGCACCGATCACCGCATAGGCGGCACCTTCCGCCACAATGCTGGTGATGTCAGCAAAAATGCTGGAGTGAATAATCTCGTCGCCCTTACGGGCCGCGTTGTTATCGCTCATGCCTTACACATTCCGGTTGTCGTTTAGCGTCAGACTCTGCTTAAGCGCGCTCCAGCGCACCTCATCCTCTTCGGTAAAGGCTCTGATTGCCGAGAGGGTAAAAATCATCAATACCGGTTTGCCCGGCGTCTGAACGGCGAGCTGTTTTTGCCACAGCCGCTGCCCGTTACGGTCAAACGTGGTTTCAACTTCCAGCCCGTTAATTTTTCCGTCAGGCCCGGCTTTTACGCTCCGGAATTCACTCTGGGCAATTTCGCCCATCTGAGGACGCAGCACGTCCCACTGGCGGTGAAACTCTTGTTCGTAGTCGCTACCATCGGGAATCACGCCGCGGCTGACCACCACGGACAGCCCGCTTTCGTCATCGCGAATAATGTTCATGCTGTTATCCTGCCAGGCAGCAGGAAAAAGGGAAAACGAACCTTCCTGGAGGGTGTATTTCATAAGTGAACTCGGGATGATTAATATTCAGAGAAACAAGAAGGCCAATCCATGCAGGCCTTTTGGCTGGCTGTTTTATTTAAGCCATTGCCCTGACTGATCGACTAAAACATGGCTACCTTTGCTGACAGTCAATTTCATGGGGGCATACGTCACGGTGTAAACGGTCTCGCCATTCTTATACGTTGAGCCGATTATTTTACCTGCAGAGTCGTGCAACGTGTTTCCCCTTAAGGAGATCGTACTGTTATCGCTTTTGCGCACGCCGAGATAAACCATCTCGTCACATTCACTCTCAAAATGGCCGCAGGTGTTCATCAGCGAAATAGCGAACTTTTCGGTGTCGAGCTTTCTGGTTTCCGCGTTTTGAACCGAAGCGGCTTTATGTAACGTATAACGCAGCGGAGCATAATAATTTCCTTTTTGTGGAGGAGTAACTAAGCGCCATTCCATTTCACTCCCCTTTATTTCCAAAACAGCCCGTCCGCCTACGCCGCCAAACGATGAGTTGAACTCTACGTTGGCATGATTGCTTGCTATCGTACCGCTAAGATTACGCTCATCATCTTCCGGGCAATCTATGCGGTTTCCTCTTTGGGAGATATAACAATAAGACCCGGTGATACGGTTGCCTGATTCAGCTAACCGCAGGGTTAACGTTGAGTCGTTCTCGTATTCGCCAGCCCATTCTCCGTCAAACGCGAGGCCAGATGAGCTGTTCGTTGCAAAATGCATCGCATTGAATCTGGCGGCCCATTGCTGAATATCGGCATGAATAACCGAGCTATTATCAGAAGACTGGTAATGAATAACGTCCGACTCTGGAACAACCCAGGCCGCAAAGATTTTGCCGTCAGGATTGATGACCAGCGCTGACGCATTCTCCAGATAGAGATCTTTTAACCAGCCTTCGACAAACAATCCGCCACCTTTGGTGGTATGTGGTTCACCAAATACATCAAAGTTATCAATAAAGGTCTGGTAATGATTGCCCAGTGTCTTCCTGAGATTGTCTGTCACTTCGCTATCGTTAACGATGCGATTTACCGTATCGAGCTTATTGTATTGCGATAATTCAAGCGCAGATGACGTTTCAACGACGCCTGTCAATAAAGCGGTGAACAATACGACTGACTGATATTTTTCGGTCATAAATTACTCTGAAGAACCATTTTCGTAATTCATTGTTATTTTTACAACCTTATTGTCTTTAACCTCAAAAGAAAGCAATTTCTTACCCAATTCATAGGAAATCCACTGCTCTCCGGAATCATTTTCGACCTGGCCACTACCGTAAGCTTTATTAAGTTCATTTATTGTTGAACCAATATGGATCCCACGAGGTGTTTTGCCATCCGCAGCAGTTAGCGTAATCTGTGAGACAATATAATCATCAATACTTCTCTCGGCCTTATCCCACCAAAGGTTGGAACTGAATATTTCTAGCCCAGAGTTTTGATGCTGAAAGAATTTATAATTTGTTCCGTCGAAAGGAACCTCCCCGACAAAACGGCCTTCAACCGGCAACTCAACTTTACGTGCAACGTCATTAGTCCATCTGTCGCCCAATGCGACAGTCTGTTTATTTATTTGTACAGAAAAATCGGGAATGGCTAAAAGAGTATGTGATGAATTTCCAATTTCTTTATTGATTGGAGCAGTCGCCGCATAACTGTTCAAACTGCAGAGCACCAGAACAGAACAGAAAACACTCAGAATTTTCTTACTCATAAGTTGATCCATTACTTAAATTTTGGAATATCATATGATAGGTTTGCTCCAGGGAAATTATCAAACATTTTCTTCATGTTTGATGTTTGGGCTACAGCCCAGTTGACATCAGTTGCATACTGATGCGTCCCTGGCGAAGCTGGGTTCCATCGCATCTTATAAAGATTGTTTTGGGCATAATCCGCATTATTAATGTATTTTTCGGAAATCCATTTCGCACCACCGTCTATCGCTTTTTCTGGCGAAGTCCATCCCATTTTATATGCGTAATTGGAACCTGTTTTAACGGCATTACCATCTAAAGCGCCAATACCGTACATATTATAAACTTTTACACCGTTGACCTCGACACCTTTTGCCAGTTCACTCGCTCCATTACCTGTTTCTAGAGCAGAATGCGAGGCGAGATAAACTTCACTGACATTGTATTTCTTTGCTGCGTCAAGATATGTTTTTTCTTGACCTTCAAGTACGCCTTTCCCTTTCAGGAAGGAAGCCATATCAGTTTCAGAAACACCTGATGAAGATGAGAGATCCAGGAACTGATATTTATCAGTTCCTGTATTGAAGTTATCCGGGTTTGCATATTTCTTAATATCATCTTCAGAGGCGTTAACAAAGCCGCGTCGCGTCCACTTTTGAGGTTTAGCCTTTAAATTCTTTTGCTTATCCACCATGTCCTGCAACGAATAATCATATTCACTGGTTTTGTCTGTGCCGGTTGATGCAGCTGAATTGTTTTGCGCAGGTACCGCTTTACCTGATCCTCCGGCAACTCCAGCACCGGCAGATTTTTTAGCCTGATCCGGAGAGAAATACGCCTGCACTGCCGCATCAATATCCCCTTTATGCCCCGATCCCGGTGCCGTTGTGCCAGGTTTTGTGCCAGAGGTATTCAGATGCAGCTTACCGCCCGTCGTGATATGACCATCCCCTTCCACAAAGAAGTTAAACTCTTTGCCGATGAGGTTAATCTTGCCGTTAGCATTCAGCTCAATGGCGCTTTCACCTGAGACCAGCCGCAGCTTCGTCCCGGAAGCAATCACATACTGCTCCACCGCCGCATCCAGCTTGCCTTTCCCCGTCAGGATCTCGGTTCCACCTTTCACGGCCTGAGTCTGATTCGCTTCCACGCGATGCAGCTCGTTTTTCTTCACGTAATGGCTGCGCGCCCCGCCGACGCTGTGCGTTTCATCATTTTTAACGCTGGTGTCCATGTTGCGTTCGGCCTGGATCCACACCTGCTCTGCACCCGCTTTATCCTCAAAGCGCAGGGCGTTGGCATTATCGACGGAACCGTCTTTCGTGCGGCTCATAAAGCCCATCTGCGTCGCCGCAGCCGGCAGCGCCCACGGCGGCATGCTTGCGTCGTTGTACACGCGCCCGGTAATGATCGGACGGTCCGGGTCGCCGTTGATAAAGTCCACCACCACCTCATCGCCGACGCGCGGGATTTGTACCCCGCCGTAGCCCTGGCCCGCCCACGCGCTCGACACGCGCACCCAGCAGGAGCTGGTGTCATCGCCCTTCGCCAGACGGTCCCAGTGGAACTTCACCTTCACGCGGCCGTATTTGTCCGTCCAGATACTCTCGCCGTTCGGCCCCACCACCTTCGCGGTCTGCGGGCCGTAGGTGCGCGGCCACGCCGTGGTCTGCGCCGGACGGTACGCCACCGACGCCGGGATGACCGTGAAATCGGTACGGTGTATGGTCTCCCCCTCGCCGCTGGCATAGCGGTTCTCTTCGAGGTGGTAACCCGCCGCCGTGACCAGATACTCACCGTTGTCGCTGAAGAACGGCGCGTTGGTTAACGTGAAGGTGTGCCCCGGCGCAATCCCCGCCGCCGTTGCCGTGGCCTGAATCTGCTGATGCTCTACCTGCCAGCGCTCCTGACGGATGCGGGCATAGAACTCCCCGTGCCCCTTGTCCACAAAGCGTCCCGGCCAGTCGTACACGTCAATGCTGCCCGGCTTCGGCGACGCCGGGTTCTGCTGGGCCTGGAACAGCCACGCGTTCGGCTTGCGGAAGTCATAGTCGTCGAGGCTGTAAATCCCCGGCGTCACGCTGTCCTCCAGCGCCCACTGGCTGATGCCCTCTTCGTCCGTACTGCCGCCCGACGGCGTCTGGTGGTAAGGGATGACCTCATAGCCGCTGAACGGCTGGTGCTGCGTGGCGGCGTCGGTGAGCACCAGGGTATGTTTGTCCGCCTCGTGGCGGAAGTAATACGCAATCCCCTCCAGCTCCATCAGGCGGCTGATGAAGTCCAGGCTCGACTCCTGATACTGCACGCAGTAGTCCCACACCCGGTAGCTGCCGGTGAGTTTGTCCTCAACGTTGACCTGATGCTCGCCGAGCAGGGTTTTCACAATCTGCGGCACCGTCTGGCCCTGGAAGATACGCAGGTTTCGGTCGCGCTTCATCGGCCACAGATCCGGCTCCACCGTCAGCTGGTAGACCGCATAGCGGGTGCCCGTCAGCTCAACGGCGCTGACCGCCACGCGGGTAATCTTGCCGTTAACATAGCGGGACGTCAGCAGATTCTGCGTCGGGATGGTCACCGTGACCGGCTGGCCCAGCAGCCTGCTGCGGTCGATGCGCGCGTCCGTGCCGAGCACGGTCAGCGTCAGCGCGAACGACTCGGACATCGCCTCGCGGCCCGTCAGTTTCCAGAACAGAAGCCCCTCCACCGGGAGCTGAACGGTAATTCGGTTGAGCATAATCTTCATTCCATATTGCTTATGCGATTCAGAAAAGAGGTTCGCATCTATGCATGAGCGTCATTTATATATCAAAGTGAATGAGTTTTTTCTCTTTTGCCCATTAAGTAAATAAGAGAATATACTTTCAGCAGTTCCGAGATAACAAACAATCCTAAATTCACCCAGACACTTGAAATACCAAAAACACTTACCAGAAGTGGGAAAATAGAAACCGAACATCTGAACGAAATCAGGCGAAAAAATTCCTGAACAAGGGCGAATTTAATCGCAACGTCTTTTCTCTTAAAAAATAGCCAGACAGAAACAAAAAGTGAAAGCAGCAAGAGCAAATCAAATATAAAAAAGAGTGTTACGATAAAGCTGTAACCGCCTCCTGAAGCTACATCTGAGGTTCTTGTGAACGTGATTATATCTGAAATGAAGGGGATTCTGTCCTGGCGAAATGAATTTACAGAATAAAGAAAAAGAGCCAGTACATCCATGCATCCCCAGAAATACCATAATTTACTTTTTAAATTCATAATCCTCTTCTCTGACTCCAGGTATCCATTGCCATGATTTACCACTTACTGCCCAGGCATCGTCGCTCTCAAGGTATTTCTGATAAATGGATCGTTGTTCTCCGTATCGTCTGATGACAGATTTTGCAGATATAAACGCGCGCGAATCACCGTCCAGTTCTGCGGGTAGTGCTGTCCAGCGCTGGATTTTATCGCGCGAGGTATTCATGTAGTCCTTACCGTCCGATCCAAACACCCGTCCCTCGTCCCCCATGCTCGTCAGCCGATTAATCGCCATAATCACAACATTTTTTGTGCCATGATAATCATCTTCAACAGTTTTCCAGTAACCCGGTCCGTAGTGAGCGGTCGATGGAATAAATGAATCACGCGTTGGGGTTGGTTTTCCAAACAGAGCGACATTATTTCGGTAACGTTCGAGGATGTAATTCACAAAAGCTGGGCTGTACATCGTCTCATCAACACAAAACAGCTCCCCTGACTCAGAGATGAAAAAGGGATACAGAGCTTTTGTCCGTTGACGGCGATCGATTAAGACCACCTCTCCTGAGTCAATTAACCGTTCAATTTTACTAAGATTTTGTGCGTAGAGAGGATCAAACACGGCATTAGGATTAAATTCGAAGCGACGTCGCAACGTTAAACCATCAATGCTGTGAAATGGATTTAAAGCACCGCGCACCACAACAAATTCACGTCCTACATCGCTCCGTGCATAAACAGGAGAGACAATCTTTTCGAATTCCTTTGGATGAAGCCTTTGGCTTCGAAGATCGTACACTTCCATAGTTTCTCCTGTTTATATTTCTACGGATTCACCAGCCAGGTGCCCGGTTTGGTGATATCCAGCGTCTGACCACGCGTTCTTCCGTTGCCCTGAAGCTCAATCTTCGCCTTACCGGCCGGCAGCTTGAGCGATGCATAGCCGTTGGTTCCTGGACGCAGCGCTTTTGGCTCACCGTTCACTTTCAACGTTTCGCCGTCGAGGATGCGGATATAGACCAACGCAACAGGGCTCTCGACAGGCGGTGGCGTCTGCTGTGCCGTCGCCTGCTCGCTCACCTTCGCCGTTTCTGGCTTCACGTCTGGCGCGTTCGCGGCGGTTTCGGTTGGACGCGTCTCTACCGGTGCCTGCGCAGCCTGCTCTGGCGCATCTTTGCCGCCGCTAAACAGCATCGCGCCAGCGATAACGCCGACCAGCACGCCTGCGGCTACCATGCCCGGGATCCTGTAGCGGCGCCAGTCGAGCAGCGACGCCGGTTTTTCGTCTTCCACCGGAACCAGCATCGTGCCGGGCTTTTTCGCGGTCAGCACATCGTTGATACCGGCGACCGGCATCTCAATCAGCGCGGCGAACTCGTCGATGGACTGCGGACGGTCCTCCATGTGCAGCGCCAGCGCGCGGTCAATGGCCTGCAGCAGCGGAATGGAATAGTCCTGCGGCATGATTTCCACCAGCGGTTTGCAGGTATCCTGAATAGAACGCACCACGCTGACCGGCGGCGGAGAGCCCACAATCAGGGTACGCAGCACGGCGCCGAGGGCGTAGATATCCGTCCACGGGCCCTGCTCGCTTTCGTTGTCGTCGGTGTACTGCTCAATCGGCGCAAAGCCCGGACGCAGCATGGTTTCCGTTTCGTCGGAGAGGTTACCAATCGTGCGGCGCGCGGAGCCGAAATCGAGCAGCACCGGCAGGCCGTTATCCTGGATCTGGATGTTATCCAGAGAGATATCGCGGTGCAGGTAGCCTTCGTCGTGGATGGTCTTGATCGCACCGAACAGCATCGGCAGCGTGCGGCGGATCCAGGCTTCGTTGATCAGCTCCGGCTTTTCTTCACGCAGGCGTGAGAGCGTCGTGCCGCTGTAAAACAGCGTCCCCATGTAGGCCGTGTCGTTTTGCACCCAGAAACGCAGAACGTGCAGCAGGTTCGGGTGGTTAAAGCGCGCCAGCAGACGCGCTTCCTGAATAAAGCTGTTCAGGCCCGCGGAGAACGCTTTGCCAAAGCGCTCGCTGCGCAGCACCAGGGTCATGTCGTCGCCGCGTACGGCGAGCGAAGAAGGCATAAATTCTTTGATAGCGATAGTGCGTTCGAGCTGGTGATCCCACGCGCGATAGACGATGCCAAAACCGCCGCCGCCGATCACCTCTTTGATTTCAAACTCGTTGAAGCGGTACCCGACCGGGAGCGCGTTTGGGACAGTCCGATTGTTATCATTATCCGTCATCTTTTACAGTTCTCTTGATGATTATTACGCGGCAAACTGACAGTGAAACTCGCCCTGCTCGCAGGTGACGTGCAGACGTCGGTACTGCTCGTCGCTGCGGCTGGCGGTAAGTAAGATCTGGCTCATCTGAGGCAGCAGGGTGTTGGTCAGAATAGCATCCACCATGCGGCCGCCGGACTCCACCTCGGTACAGCGCTGAACAATCTGTTCCACCACGCTGTCGTCAAACTCAGAAATAATGCTGTGATTCTCTTCCAGACGGCGCTGAATGCGCTTGAGCTGCAGGCGAACGATCTGCCCCAGCATCTCGTCGCTGAGCGGGTAGTACGGCACCACCAGCAGGCGGCCCAGCAGCGCCGGCGGGAATACCTCCAGCAGCGGCTGGCGCAGGGCGCCGCTTAACGCCTCAGGCTCCGGCACCAGCTCCGGATCGGCGCACATGGCGCTAATCAGGTCGGTACCGACATTGGAGGTCAGAATAATGATGGTGTTACGGAAATCAATGTGGCGCCCCTCGCCATCCTCCATCCAGCCCTTATCAAAGACCTGGAAGAAGATTTCGTGGACGTCCGGGTGCGCTTTTTCTATTTCGTCCAGCAGCACCACGCTGTACGGGCGGCGGCGCACGGCCTCGGTTAGTACCCCGCCTTCACCATACCCTACGTACCCCGGAGGCGCACCTTTTAAGGTGGAAACCGTGTGCGCTTCCTGGAACTCGCTCATATTGATGGTGATAACGTTCTGCTCGCCGCCGTACAGGGATTCGGCGAGCGCCAGCGCGGTTTCGGTTTTACCGACGCCGGACGGGCCGCACAGCATAAAGACGCCCACCGGTTTGTTCGGATCGTCCAGCTTCGCCCGCGAGGTTTTCACGCGGCGGGCAATGAGATCCAGACCGTGACGCTGGCCAATAACGCGCTGGTTGAGCGTGTCGGCGAGGTTGAGTACCGCATCGATCTCGTTTTTCACCATCCGGCCCAGCGGGATCCCGGTCCAGTCAGAGACCACCGCGGCAACCACGTTTTCATCCACCGCCGCAAACAGCAGCGGCTCGTCACCCTGTAAGGCGTTCAGCGCCTGCTGCTGTTCCGCCAGCTGGCCGCGCAGCTCAGCGGTGTCTTCATCTCCCGCCGCGAACAGCGCCGCGCGCAGGCGAATAATCTCCTGCACCAGGCTGCGCTCTTCTTCCCAGCGCTCGGCCAGGGCTTCGCGTTTTGTTTCATACGCGTCGCGTTCGGCGCGTAACGTTGCTTCGCGCTCGGCGTCACCGGCCCCCACGCGCGCTTCGCGTTCAGCAATCTCAATCTCAACGTCCAGCGCGGCAAGATGGCGCAGGCAGTCTTCAAGCTGCGCAGGCGGCGCGCTCTGGCTGACCGCCACGCGGGCGCAGGCGGTGTCGAGCAGCGCAACGGCTTTGTCCGGCAGCTGACGCGCCGGAATGTAGCGATGAGACAGCTTCACCGCCGCGCTGACCGCTTCGTCGAGCAGCAACACCTGGTGGTGCGTCTCCAGCGGCGACACGGTGCTGCGCAGCATCAGAATGGCTTTCGCTTCGTCCGGCTCGTGAACCTGAACCGTCTGGAAACGACGGGTCAGCGCCGGGTCTTTCTCGATGTACTTTTTGTATTCCGCCCAGGTGGTGGCGCCGATGGTGCGCAGCTGACCGCGCGCCAGGGCGGGCTTCAGCAGGTTCGCCGCATCGCCGGTCCCCTGCTGGCCGCCTGCGCCAATCAGGGTGTGGATCTCATCGATAAACAGAATGATTGGCGTGGCGCTGGACTGGACTTCATTAATGAGCGCCTGCAGACGGGCCTCGAACTCGCCTTTCATGCCTGCGCCTGCCTGCAGCATGCCGATATCCAGCAGCCAAAGCTGAATGTTCTGCAGGGGCTCCGGCACGTCGCCGTCGGCGATACGCAGCGCCAGCCCTTCCACTACCGCCGTTTTCCCGACCCCGGCTTCCCCGGTCAGCAGAGGATTGTTCTGACGACGGCGCATCAGGATATCGACCATCTGGCGGATCTCCTCGTCGCGTCCGACAACCGGGTCAATCTTCCCTTCCCGGGCGCGGGCGGTCAGGTCCTGACCGTACTGGGCCAGCGTCCCCTGGGCTGCCGGTACCGCACCCGCCGGTGCATCGACGGCGGCAGCGGCCTGCTGCGTCTCTTTGCTGTTGGCGCAGATGGTATCGAACTGCTCAATCAATACCTCGACGTTAAGACGGGTGAACTGCGCCGAAATGCTTTTCAGCACGTTGGCCAGATTCCAGGTTTTGAGCATGCCGATCAGCAAATGGCCGCCGCGAATACGGCTGACGCCAAACTTCAGCGAGCCGAAGACCCAGGCGCGCTCCACTGCGCTGTCGATATGCTCGGAGAGATCGGAAACGGAACTCGCCCCGCGCGGAAGCACATCCAGCGCGGCAACGATATCGCGCGTCAGCTGCTGTTCATCAAGGGCAAAGTGGCGGATGACCTGCTGCAGATCGCCATCCTGCTGCTGCATCAGCTGATGCAGCCAGTGCACCAGCTCAACATAGGGGTTGCCGCGCAGCTTGCAGAACGCAGTCGCGCTTTCCAGAGAGGTAAATAACAACGTATCCAGTTTGCCGAAAAGCACGGCACGGCTAATTTCTGACATGTTAGTTTCCATTAACAATGATTCGGTATACGGAAGGATTACCGCTCTGCGCGATACACCAGATCGCCGCGCGGGGCAGGCTGCGGCTGAAGGCCCAGCCAGGTGTTATAGCCCAATCGCGCATGACTGCCGAGCGTGGCGCCCTGCACCGCGTCTTCGCGCAGGATCACCCGCGTTTCCCATTCAAACTCCACTCCGGCGTACTGACGCACCCAGTCGCGCAGCTCGGTGACCCACGCTTCACCCGGGAGAAAGCGGTTGTACTCCTCCGCGCTCAGCGGGCCAATCTCGATGCGAAACTTATGCTGCACGTCGCGGACGGCGACGCCGAGAAACGCGGATTCACCCATGCGCGGCATGCGGCGTCCTGTACCCAGCTGCGCCTGCTCGCGCGTGGTGAGCGGCATCCACTGCGGCACGTTGCTGACCAGCTTGACCGGCGCCTTAAAATAGCTGCGCAGGATCTTCTCCAGCCCTTCCGGATCCCGCCCGTGACGGGTCAGGTGCCCGGCGTGGGTAAAGCGGGCGTGCGAGCTCAGGCTGCCTTTGTTTATCTGACCCGGCTGGCCCATACCAATCAGCGACGCCAGGTAGCCCTCAAAGCGTTTGTTATCGGCGCGGTCCAGCGAGACGGTGGGCTGAGCATCCGCCCAGGCGCGGTAAAACAGCAGCGCCAGACGATGATGGAACAGATCGGCAAACGCGCTCAGGCTGGTGTCCTGATGATGATAAATACGCTCGCGGGCGTACTCGGTCATGTGGACCGGCAGCGGGCCGTTCGGGCCAAACAGGCCGAAGCTGAGGATAGATACCTCATGCAGCCCGCTCTCTTCCCGCTGACGCACCTGGGCCAGCGTCGACGGGGCAAAACTCATCGACGGCTGCTGGCCGATGCGCAGCGGTTCAAATTTTGGCAGCGGCGCGCGGCCCAGCGGGTAGCGCTCGCCGCCCTGGGCATCAATGCGCCTTAAGAGCTGAAACAGATCGTAGCGCCAGGGCGTCTCGCGGACTCCGTGCCAGAACGCATCCGGCAGCTTCGTCAGGCGATGCACGCGCAGCGGTGCAGTGGCGGCGTCACTCATATCAGCGCCCTTTTACCCATGCGCGGCGCCCAGTAGCCAATCTCGCCGCGCTGCTGGCTTTTCAGGGAGAACTCAGTAAAGCTGTTGATGGAGACCAGGCGTGCAAAAAGACGCTCCATCACGCTGCCGAAGAGCCACGGGCTGGCCCCCGAAAAGGCTCGCTCATCCACCGTCAGGGTAATGCCGATCCCGCGGGCGAACACGACCGGGCCGGGTTCAGGCACGCGGCGGTGAACCGGCTCCAGCACGCAATTACGTACCCCCTCCACCTGACGCGCCACGGGCGTTTCGGCCAGGTTGGCGTACAGCCCTAACAGCTGGCGCAGCGCGGCAGCCCCCTCCTCATTGTCACTGTCCATCAGGCTGAGGTAGTTCATCTGCAGCTGGCTGATGAGCCGCCAGGTGCTGAACCCTTCAGCCAGCGCCGGACGCGGCGGCGTCGGGCCTTTACGCAGGGTGAGGGATTTCACCGGCATGGAATCGGCCATAATGAATTGACCGAGCTCCTGCTGCAGCATCAGCGGCAGGTCGCGGCTGGTGCAGAGCACCTCGGCAGAAATATAGCGCAGGTTTTCCTGCCAGGGGGCGTGCTGTTCATCCACCAGCGAGACGAAGACCTCCGAGCCGATATAGCCGGTACGGGTGCCGTAGCGCAGGGCATGCTCGGACAGCACGCGCTGTTCACGACGCAGGGAAAAATAGGCCCCGTAGTTGCCCGCATCGCCGCTCCAGGTACTCCAGAACGGACGAAACGTCTGGTCATCGCGCTGACCATCCGCGCTGCCATAGATTTTATTGACCGCGTAAATTTCATAATCCAGCGGACGGATGTTATCCACCACCAGATGGTATTCATGCTGGCCTTCATTCAGCTTCTGACGCGCCGCGACCTTTGGGAACAGGTTGATGACCGGCGTACAGTGCAGCGCCAGATGGCTGGCATCGACCACGCGCTCCAGTTGTTCATCCGACTTATCCAGCAGGATAAAGATATCGAAGGCTTTTTCGTCTTCACAGCGCTGGATAAGCTCGCTCAGACCGCTCAGGCTAATGAAGCGGAAACGGGCCGGAAACGCGAAATACTCCTGCAGCAGACGATAGCCGTCAAAGTTGCGCAGATCGTCCGGAAGCAGCGCCTGATCGGGCTCAAAGCCCTCCTGGCGCAGCGCATCCGACGCCAGCAGCTGTCGCTGCGGCTGCGGGCTGACCGTCTGGCAGACGATCCCGGCGTGGTGCTCCATCACCAGCTCCAGCAGCTTGAGCGCTTCAATATCCGGACCGGCGAGGAAAAATTCCAGACGGTCGAAATCCAGATGGCCAAGATTCTGTGGGCCGTCGCAGGCGATGCGGATCCGTAAGGCGCTGCCGATCCCCCGCTGGCTCAGCCCCAGCTGCGCGAGCGGCAGATCGGCGGGCACGCCGCCCAGCTCGACCTTGTCAATTTTTAGCGGCAGCAGGTTAACCTCGTGCGCCGTGGTATAGCTGCAGGTCACGCCGGTTTTTTTCAGCGCCAGGCTGTCCATCATGGTACCGCGCGGCACAATGAAGCCCTTGCTCAGGTCGCCCCGGCTGCTGTCGGGCTGAATCTCCGCGATCGTCATCGACGGCGTGGGCGCGAGATAGTTAGGCGCAATCATCTCCAGCAGACGCTGGGAAAAGCGCGGAAACTCCGCGTCCATTTTCATCTGCACGCGTGAGGTCAGGAAGGCGAAGCCCTCCATCAGACGTTCGGTATACGGGTCCGCCACTTCGATGCCGCGCATGCCCAGCCGTCCGGCGACTTTAGGGTACCGTTCGGCAAACTCGGCCCCCATTTCGCGCAGGTAGGCCAGCTCACGGTTATAGTATTCGAGCAGTTTACTTTCCACGATTACCCCGCATCTTTCAGTTCAAAATGGCCGTTTTCCAGATCGACATCGGTACGAAACAGAAACTCCAGCGGGTACGGCACGCACCATAAGCGCCCTTTGATCTCGATGGAGAGCACGTTGTGCAGATCCAGCGAGGAGGTATCCGACACGCAGCGAACCTGCAGCCCCTGCGGCAAAATGCGTGGTTCAAAATTGATGATGGCTTCAGTGAGCTTGCGCTGAATGTCGTGCCATTCGATGTCCGACATTCTTTTCCCGGCCAGCGGCGCGACGCCGAAGTTAACCACCGAGCGGCTGACGTGCGGTAGCGCGCTCAGATCGCCGGAGGCATCCTGGTTGATGGTGTTAAACAGCCACTGCAGATCCCGCAGGACATTGCGGCGCAGGGCGGCGTGGGTGATCAGATTGCTGTTGGCCGACTCGCGCTTTTTTTCCGGATCGTTATCGGTGAGGCGATCGAGCAGCGAGGGCTGCATTTTGTCGCGCGCCCCCACCTTTTCCTGCTTGCTGCGGGCTTGCCAGCCGCTGCGCAGCAGATCGCCTTCGCCAGCGGGATTACTCATCGGCTCCATCCGTTGCAAACGTCACGAGGCTTAGCGACAGCAGCGGGCTTTCGCTTTGCTCGCTCAGCCAGGCTTTCTGACCCGTGCCTTCGTAAAGGGTGCCGTCTTCGTCGAGCGGCTGCCAGTCGGTGGTGCGCCCCAGCTTGACCGCATCAGAGGCATCTGCTGCAAACGGATAACGCGCCGGGATCTGACACACCTGTTCCGTTCCGTCGGTCAGGCGCACCAGCGCGTGACGCCAGACCAGATCGGTGACGCTGGCAGGCGCCTGGAAACGGATCTCCGCGATAGCGTTAAACGGCAGCCAGAAATAGCGGCCGTTGACGATGGTTTCGCACACCGGGCCGAGACGGGCATCGCCGTCCATCAGCCAGTCAAAGGCCTGCGTCTCCTCGTTTTCGAGAGTAATGTTGCCAGGAGTGGCCTGCGCCTGTTTGAGAGCCTCCAGACGCAGCGCCTGCGCGCGCTCGCCCTCCTCGCTCAGCGCCGCGGCAAGGGTGGTAAGCCACGGCCACTGGGTTTCAGGCATGGCCGGACGCGCCTGTCCCGTCATCACCTGCGCGCGCTGCAGCTCGCCCTGAATGGACTGCTCCAGCAGCGTGACGGTGGGCTTCGCCTGCGGCTTCAGCGCCAGCCAGCTTTTCAGCTGGGTCAGAGCACGCGTCCAGTTGCCGCTGAGGGTTAAAAACTGCACGAACGCGGCGCGGAGATCGGCATCCGCAGGACGGGCTTTGATTTCTGCTTCAAGGCGCGCGAGCGCGTCGTTGAGCGACTCACCCGCCAGGTGTTGATAGAGCGTATTCATCGCTATTCCTTAATTTGCCGCGCGCCATGCGCCGACGGCCGGATCGCGCAGCTGAGGACGCAGGGTGTCAATCAGAACGATATTCAGCGGGGTGCCGGGTGTCACCCAGGCGCTCCAGGTCTTTTTCACCGCCGCGATACGCGCCTGCAGTTTTGCATCATCGCTGGCGGTTTCACGGGAGATCTCCACCGCGACGGTGCCGTTGCTCTTCCAGCTGTTCAGGGCGTTGTCGTAAGGCAGGATCATCCAGCTCTGGTCGCTGTCTGGGGTGCTGAATACCATGCGCTCTTTGTTGACGGAGGTGATCAGCGCGTTTTCAGGGTCGGCGCTTTGATTCAGTCCGGTCACCGGGAAGCCGTGGATGTAAGTCACCGCCATCTCTTTCTGTCCGCCGTTGCGGGACTGCGACACAACGGTGTGTCCGCTCAGCCAGCTGCCGTTGCCGCAGCGGGTGGTGTCAGAATCCGGAATAAAGAGCGCCGGTGCAGAAGCGCCCCCTTCCCAGAAGGTGCGCAGGTGGCAGCCGTCCTGAAGCGTAAACTCCTGCCACGGCGTACGGTCGGCGGCAACGGTGCGGGAAGCCACGTTCTGATCTGGCGGCAGTAACGCGCCGCTGGCTGGGGTTGCGGCGACGGTCGCGGCAGGCGCGGCCTGCTCCTGTTTCACCACCAGCGCCCAGTCCTGCGCTTTGCCGGCCGTGCCCTGCGCCAGCGTAGTACCCGCCGGATCGTTGAGCGTCCAGCTGAGTTTATTCACTTTGCTGCACTGGTGTTCCAGCAGTGAGCCAAGACGCGGCACAAAGTTCTCCAGCACGGAGACGTCTTTCTTGCCGTTTGCCACAATGCGCAGCGCCACCTCAGGCTTACACCAGCTCTGCGGCGTGTTGTCTTTGATGTTGTCGATCCAGATATCCAGCTTCTGCGCAGGAGACTGCACGATGCGGAAATTTTCAGCCTGTGCGGTGGAGGTCGCCGCCAGAAGTGCCAAACCCGATAGCCAAAGTTTCATATCGTTCCTTGTGTGTCTAATCAGTTCCGCAGGGAAGAAATTGTGCTGCGTCAGAGAGGGTGTGCAGCAAAGTGGTGTCCTGAGGGTTGCCCATCCATACAGCCAGGGCGGTATAGTTATCCTGAGCATTCCCCTCCTGTTCGCCATTCTTTTGAATGATTTGGTTCATTAAGGTCAGCCACTCCTGCGGCGTATTGACCATATGCAGCGACTGCTTCATTTGCTCTTCGCTGACGCCGTGCCAGAACCCGTCGGTGCAGAGTAAGAATGCATCGCCGTCTTCAACCTGCACCACGTCGCTGTAGCTCGCTTCCGGCCCGCCGTTTTCAATCCCGAGCGCCAGATAGAGCAGATTGCTGTTCAGGTTGTCGGTCTGGTGTCCGGCATCTTTCATCTGCTGCACCAGGCTGTGGTCGGTGGTCACATGCCACAGCCATCCGCGGCGGAACAGGTACAGGCGGCTGTCACCGGCATGCGCCCAGTAGGCCAGCCCGTAATCACGGTCAATGAACAGGCTGACCAGCGTCGTGCCCATCCGGCGATAGTCCTGAACGGCCTGCTGTTCGCTGAGAATAGTGCGATTCGCCGTCTGCACGTAGTCGCGGATGTGCTGCGCATTAAGATGTTTGTCGCCATCGAAGCGGGAGATAATGCTGTTGCGGGCCAGCTCTGCAGCCACCTCACCGCCCGGCAGGCCCGCGATGCCGTCGCAGACGACGAAGCAGGCTGAACGTTCCCCTATGGTTTCTCCCGTCTGATCCTGGTTGCTGGCGCGCGTCCCCTGGCGGGAGAGAGAAGCCGTTGCGATATTCATTTGTCTTCCGATCCGCTCTGTGAGTCTTTGTACTGATTCACCTCCATGTCATACGCATGAAGGAAGGCCTCGCCGAACAGGGTATGGAAGTCGTCCTCAATCTCGCCCGCCGTCTCGCCATAGCTGCGAACAAAATAGTCCCACAGGGCGGCTTTGCGGCTGCCCGGCAGCGCCAGACGCGAGGTCATACCGTTCTGCTTCGCCTGCTCTTCCAGCTGCTCCGGGTTAAAGGACTGCAGCATCGCGGCAATAATGGCGCGGATGCCGGAGATCATACCCAGCTGGTGCGCCTGCAGATCGATCAGCGCGTCGCGCACGGATTTGGTTGGCGGCATAAAGCCCGGCATCGGGGTGCCAAACATTTGGATCAGGACGGTTTTGCCGGTTGGCAACAGCTTGAACGGGTTGTTGGCATCGTCCAGCACCATGGTCATGTCGGCTTTCACGCCGCGCTTGAGGATAGAGCGCGAGGAGAGCAGCGCCACGGTCCCCTGAGAGAACATACCGAGGATCTGCCCCAGCTGACGCATATTTTCACGGTCAAACTGCGGAACGGGCTGCATTTCGCTGAGCCCCATCCCCTCCAGCAGCGCTTCCAGCAGCTCGCCCTGCAGCACTTCGCCCTTCTCACCGCTGTTTGCCGTGGCGGTTGGCGAGGCGGCGTTATTGACCGGGTCGATGCGCAGGCGCCCCTTCGGCGCCTGAGCGCTGCTGCGCGCAACGGCCTGTGGCGTTGGCATGGTGAAGCCTGCGTAATCCGGTCGCGCGGGTTCCTCTTCAGCACGCGGTTCTTCCTGCGGCTCAGGGGCGAACAGCGGAGAATCGGCCAGCGCGTCCTCTTCCTGCTCAGGTTCCGTCACTTGGGCAGGCTTTTCGTCAATAATGTCATCCGGATGGGTTAACGGCGCGCCGCCCATCAGCCCGAGCGGGTCGTCATTGCGCGC
Source organism: Enterobacter sp. 3U4 (assembly GCF_057224565.1). Classification (NCBI taxonomy): domain Bacteria; kingdom Pseudomonadati; phylum Pseudomonadota; class Gammaproteobacteria; order Enterobacterales; family Enterobacteriaceae; genus Enterobacter; species Enterobacter sp. 3U4. Next base: position 1,236,946 of record NZ_CP136665.1, on the reverse strand, counting down.
GGCTGGCGCGCTGGCCTTGCCGCCGAACAGGGCCAGCGGATCGAGCTCATCCGTTGCCTCTTCTTCAGGCTTAACGGGGTTCATCTCGCCCGGCGGCACCAGCGTTGACGGGGTGACGTCGTCAAAAATACTCTCTTTTTTGAACAGCGCTTCGTCGCTGAACAGCGTGTCCGGATCGACATGCTTACGCTCGAGCGTCGGATCGCTGTCGTTGAACATCGCCAGCGGATCTTCGGCGTTACGCTCCGGCGCCGCAGGCTGGGAGAACGGATCGTGCGATGCCGCAGGCTGCGGTTTTGTACGGTTGCTGGAGATGCTGTCGGAGATGGAGAACTCCTGCATCAGGCTATCCCAGATCTCCGTTGGCACGGCGGTCGGCTCGGTTTTCCCGCGGGGTGCGGCGCTCGCCGGTTTCGGCTGCTGCGCAGGCGCAGGGGCGACCGTCGGACGCGCCTGCTGGTGCAGGCTGGCCGCCATGCGGCTCACGGGCTGCGTGTCGTGGATCAGTTCGGTCACTTCGATGCGGTAGTCATCAATACCGAGAATGTCGCCATCCTGCAGTTCAACCTGACGTCCTCGCTCCAGCGGAATGTCATTTAATACCACGCGGGTGACGCTGCCACGGTTGGTCACGCGGCATTCGCCCTGAGCGTCAACGTGAACAATGGCCTGCAGACGAGAGATGGTGCGGTCATTGTCCGGCAACACCAGATTGTTATCCGTACCGCGCCCAATGGTGCCGCCCGGGGCGTAAAAATCACAGCTGCTTTGCGGCGGCTGATGACCGGGTTTCGTAGAAATAATCGTGAATCGCATGGCGTATTCCTGCTGGTATGATTAGCGCTCAAACGCTGCCGCTCTCGAGGCGAGAACGGCGGCGTTTGAGAAATTGAATATCAAAAACTATTTAATGAAGGTAATAAAATATAATCCAACAATGAGCCATAGAGTGAATATTAACGCCTGCAACTTATAACGGCGATGTAACTTTAGCATCCAACCAATTCTTTCTTCAGGTAACGACTGTACATATTTATAAGCATCTTCCTGAACAAGCCTTTCACGCGTGAATTTCATTTTAACGCCTTTATAAAGGCGAACAAACCAGATTATTTTTTGATAATTGGCCAGTGAACCAAAAAAAGAAGCATAGTCGGTTACAAGATCCAGATCATATCCCTTGCGCCGATAGTCTGAAAGTAACTGATTATAATCAGCCTCGTGTTTTTTGAAATAACGAGAACTGAACAGATCCATAACTACAACAACCAGCAATAAAACCACGATAAGAAATAATGATAAATTCTCTATATTCACCATATTTTATCCATCATATACTCAGTTGCTCCGCCCGCTATCTCGCCACCAACGTATCCACCTGCAGCAGCCCCAACAATGGAGCAGGCGAGCAGTCCTACGCCCCCCGTCGCAACACCAAGCGCAACGCATACACCAGCACCTGCCATTGCTCCGTATTTACCACCGTAAATACCCCCTGCCAGGCTTGCACCAAAGCTGCTGTATTTTTTCACAGCAACTTTAGAGCAACTCTGCTCTCGTCCCGCGGTGCAGGCATTGTAAACTTCATTAGTGGTATTTGCACCTGCAAAACCTATTGCAAGCCACCCTCCCGCTTTAAGAAAACGAGCGGCCTTAGAGGCATTATCGATATAAGTTGAATAACCACGAATAGAGGCGACCCCGGCTGTACTCCATTCATGTACAATGGATCTGCTTGACAAGCCTAATGCATGCTTCAATTCGTTATAGGGTTTCATCTTTAAGGTCAGTCGGGACAATTTGTTTAATAAACCATCCAACTCAGAAAAGAGGCGCTGACGCTCAACAAAAAACTGTTGGCTTATCAATGTCCCTTGTGCTCTGTACTGATTCTGGTAAGCCAATTCAATGGATTTAAGTTTTTTTTCTATTTCACTAAAATATTTTTCACCTGCATCCGCAACGACACCAAGGGACTTATCCATAAAATTAGTGACTGCAGCTATGGTACTAAAATGTTGATTAAAGAAATTCGCTTCACCAGAGTTAAGATCGGCCAGAGCACCGTTGACTTTCTTTTTAGCGAGCTGTAATTGCTTAAGCTGCACAGAATTATTACTTCCCGGTGCATCAAGAATCAACATCTGCCCAGGTTTTGACCACTGTGCATCGCTATTAACCTGCATGAAATAACGAGCAGCATCGCTGTTTGGATTGTTGAATAAGAGCCTTGCCTGGAAATCCAGGGTTCCGGGTTGCTGAACAATGCAATAACCAGGATTAACTAATAATTGACTAGCCATATTCATTCCCTTTGCTCTTAACAAATAAGCACTCACATTCAGATGAAATGGAGTTTGACGAGTATCCAAACGTAGACACTTTCTTAAAAACGGCAACGTTTGAAAACTTACCTATTCTGTTTAATACACACCGGATAGTTAACCATTCATAATGACCGGGGAAAACTCCCCGGCCACATAAGCAATTACGCTTCTTTGTTCTCTTTGATGTTCCAGCCAGCGCTGCTTTCAGCACCTTTACCACCAGAAGTGGTCTGCTCCCAGTACTGCTGTTTCACTTTCGCTGCCTGGAATGCGTAGGTCACACCAACGGTATCGCCGTTGTCTGCACCGGTGTACTGAACAGAGGTGACCAGCACATCTTCCAGGGTGATGCGGGAGTATTCCACCTGCTGGCCACCGGCTTTACAGACGGACAGCTCAACTTTGGTCAGGTGTTTACCGCTGGCGCAGTGTTTCAGGATAGCGGTGGTGGATTTGTCGATCAAGGCGTTAACGTGCAGATCGTTAAAGTTAACTTTACCGGCACCGCCGCCACCGCCAACGCTCATATTACCAGGCTGGGAAGCGCCCCAGGAGAAGGAGGTAATATCAGTCCAGCCGGTGTGGTTAGAATCTTTTGATTCGCCCGTAACACCCTCGACCTTCAGAAACATATCAATAGCCATAATATCTACTCTTCGTGGATGAACAATATTGCTTTCGAAAAAGCACTTATATGGCAAACAGGAAAGCATGGGGCTGAATAAAACCGTCCATATTTTACCTCTGCCTCACATCAAATGACCCGTGTCATTTGACAGTCTTACATTCCCCCGCAATAACGGAATGAATGTGAAGTCATTATTACCGTGCGTTATTCTGAAACCTGTTAAGGACGGCATTAACAATTTAGCCGTCTTTCTTGTCGGGTGACGCTGTGCTTACCCGGCCTACATCAAGCAACAATATCAATAGGTTGCACGTTTCATTGTAGGCCCGTGCAAGCGTAGCGCCGCCGGGCGAAACTCACAAAACGCACGTTGCTCTTACGCGTCTTTCGTCTTCAGCGACGGCAGCTTAGAAACCAGACGCAGGGAAACGGTCAGACCTTCCAGCTGGTAGTGCGGACGCAGGAAGAACTTCGCGGCGTAGTAGCCCGGGTTGTCTTCAATCTCCTGCACCTGCACTTCCGCAGCGGCCAGCGGTTTGCGGGACTTGGTCTCCTGAGAGGAGTTCGCCGGGTCACCGTCGACGTAGTTCATCACCCAGTCGTTCAGCCAGCGTTCCATCTCTTCGCGCTCGCGGAAGGAGCCGATTTTGTCGCGCACGATGCACTTCAGGTAGTGGGCAAAGCGGCAGCAGGCGAACAGGTACGGCAGGCGCGATGCCAGACGCGCGTTGGCGGTCGCATCCGGATCGTGGTACTCCGCCGGTTTTTGCAGCGACTGCGCGCCAATGAAGGCGGCAAAGTCGGAGTTTTTGCGGTGAACCAGCGGCATAAAGCCGTTTTTCGCCAGCTCGGCTTCACGACGATCGCTGATGGCGATCTCGGTCGGGCACTTCATGTCCACGCCGCCGTCATCGCTCGGGAAGGTGTGGCACGGCAGGTTTTCCACCGCCCCGCCGGACTCCACGCCGCGAATCGAGGTGCACCAGCCGTACTCTTTGAAGGAGCGGTTGATGTTGGCGGCCATCGCGTACGCGGCGTTCGCCCAGGAGTAGCTGTTGTGGTTCGCGCCGTCGGTCTGCTCTTCAAAGTCAAAGCTGTCGACCGGGTTGGTGCGAATGCCGTACGGCAGGCGCGACAGGAAGCGCGGCATCACCAGGCCCAGATAGCGGGCATCTTCGGATTCACGCAGCGAACGCCAGGCCGCGTATTCGGTGTTCTGGAAGATCTTGGTCAGGTCGCGCGGGTTGGCCAGCTCCTGCCAGGATTCCATCTGCATCACGCCCGGTGCGGTACCGGTAATGAACGGACAGTGCGCCGCAGAACCGATGCGCGCCATTTCGCCCAGCAGCTCAACGTCCTGCGGGCTGTGGTCGAAGTAGTAGTCGCCCACGATGCAGCCAAACGGCTCGCCGCCGAACTGACCGTACTCCTGCTCGTAGATTTTTTTGAAGATCGGGCTCTGATCCCAGCCCACGCCCTTGTAGCGCTTCAGGGTACGGCCCAGCTCCTGCTTGGAGATGCTCATAAAGCGGATCTTCAGCATCTCGTCAGTTTCGGTGTTGTTCACCAGGTAGCTCAGACCGCGCCAGGCGCTCTCCAGCTTCTGAAACTCTTCGTGGTGAATGATCTGGTTTACCTGCTGCGACAGCTGCTCGTCGATACCCGCAATCAGGTTCTGAATGGTACGGTAGGTATCGTTCGAGAAGGTGACGGTATTTTCCAGCGCCTGCTGCGCCAGGGTTTTGACCGCGCTTTCTACGGCGGAGCGGGCCTGATCGGTTTTCGGGCGGAACTCTTTATTCAGCAGCGCGCTGAATTCATCCTGGCTGAACGCCTGACCCGCCTGCTGCTCGTGTTGTTGAGTCTGGTTGCTCATCGATTATTCCTCGCTACCTTTCGCGCTTTCGTCATTTTTCGGCAACTGGCTCAGGGATTTGAGCAGCGTCGGATCCTGCAGAATTTTTGCGATCAGCTCTTCCGCTCCGTTTTTACCGTCCATATAGGTCAGCAGGTTAGAGAGCTGGGTACGCGCCTCCAGCAGCTTGTTCAGCGGCTCAACCTTGCGGGCCACCGCGTCCGGCAGGAAGTCGTCCATGCTGTCGAAGGTCAGATCCACGTTGAGCTTACCTTCGCCGGTCAGGGTGTTATCCACCTGGAACGCCACGCGCGGCTTCAGCGCCTTCATGCGTTCGTCAAAGTTGTCGATGTCGATTTCGAGGAATTTACGCTCGTCAACGGCCGGCAGGTTTTCCACCGGTTTGCCGACCAGATCGGCCATGACGCCCATCACAAACGGCAGCTGAATTTTACGTTCTGCACCGTAGATCTCTACGTCGTACTCGATCTGCACGCGGGGGGCACGGTTACGTGCGATGAATTTCTGCCCACTGTTACTCATTGCCATGATGTTCTCCATCAAAGATGCGCGGTGAAGGTGAAACGGCAGGCTCCATGCCTGTCGTCATAATGCCTGGACGCGTTATTCGCGGCGCCCAAAGATGTTTTCAAGTTGGTTAACGCCGTCTGGCGCCAGGTCGCGAATAATGTCCATAAAGTTAAGTTCTGACAGCCGCTGCACCCGTTCAATCATCAGCGGTGCGGGGTGGCTCGGTTCGTACTGCGCAAAATACTGCTTCGCTTTTTCCAGCATCAGCTGCGCGTCGGCACGGCTGGTGATCTGCACGCTTCGCCAGTCGGTGACCGGCTGAGCGGGCTGCGTTGCCCCCGATTGCTGTTCAGCCTGGGGTTCCGCCTGCGCCTCACGGTTCGGCAGGAGCTTGCTGATATCGGTTACCTGACACGCGCTGGCAACCAGCCCCACGGTTTTAAGCAGCTGCTCCATCTCGGGCACGCCGCTCTCACCGAGATGCCCGGTGAGCAGCTCTCGAATCGCCAGCAGCCGTTCGTTAATGACGATAACCGCTGCGGTCCCCGGCTGGTCGCCGCGGGAAAGCTCATCAATCAGCCGTGGACGACCGCCGGGATAGTCGGGACACTCCGTTTTACTGCCGTCCAGCAGCGCCTGGGCATCCCGGAGCGAAATTTCATCGCCGTTTGAACGCAGAAGCGAGGCGTTTCGCACGGCGATGGTGAGGTCAGACTTATCGCTCAGCCCTGCCAGGGCGTTAATGCGGTAGAACGGATCGGTTTCGCCATACTCTTCCAGCAGCGGATAGAGCGTCTGCCAGTAACGGGCGATCGCCTCCTGCACCAGCAATAATCCGTCCGCGTAGCCCGCCAGACCGCGACGACGCGTCCAGGCATGGGTTAACGCCAGCAGGACGCGAAGATCTTTGGTGCGGGTCAGCAGGCTGGTGGCATATTTTTCGACCGTGTTCCAGTCAGCCGGCTCTGCCGGGATAATGGTGTCGCCAAACTGCTGCTCTGCTTTCCCAAGACTTGCCTGATTCATGATCTGGAAGTCGGCGTCGTACTCCAGGTTTTCGCCGCAGGGCTTTTCAGAGCTTATTGGCGCGAGAAATTCTTCGATATTCATGAGATCCCTGCTTATTCAAACATAGGCGGATAGAGACCGTGGCGGCCCGGACGGGCGCCCCCTGCCGGGTCGAACAGCAGGGTGAAAAGCTGCCCGGTAAAGTTACCGCTGTGCACGTGGGTGTACAGCGGGTAACCGTCGCAGCGGTTGGTCCACCAGTAGCTGGTCTGACGCAGCGGATCAAAACACTCGGCCGCCTGCGGCCAGCCCAGCGTGCTCTGGCCGTCCTCGTCATAGCCAATCACATCCAGGATGTCGGAACGCTTTTGCGGCTCGACGGGCTGCGGCGCCGGAATGGTCATCAGCATCTCATCCAGCTGCGAGGCGGAAAAACTGTTGCGCACCGCGTGCAGCCCCAGGCGCCCAACCTGCTGGTACCAGCTTTCGGCCTGGCTGAGCAGGCTGGTCGACCATTCGGACGGCGCGAAGCTCAGCTGAAGGCAAACCGGGTATTGTCGGCCAACGCTGTCGCGGCCGGGCAGCAGACAGCCCATCTGGATCATCTGGCTGCCCAGCATGGGCGGTACCACAAAATTCCAGACTGGCGCTTTCTGGAACGGGCGCTCGCCGCTGCGCTGCTCTTCCTGCTGCCAGGCCAGCAGACCGACCTGGAACCAGTGCGACCACTGGCGCTGTAGAGTGTCCGGAAAGCGACGCTGCAAAAAATCTCCGGCGCTGGGTAACTTGCCATACCAGCTGTAGCGGTTCATCGCAGGGGTATTCGTCATACGGCTGTCCTTGCGGTTATGGGCATGAGAAACGAGGAAGCTGGAACGGGTTACGAATGCTGTTCGGCGCAAACTCCAGCGTGACCTGATGTCCGTCGACGCTGAAGGTGGCCTGACGGCTGAGGCTGCCCGCGCCCGGACTGGTGCTCGCTTTATCGAAGAAGCGGTTGAGCGCCCAGGCGCCGTTGGTGACCAGCGTCGCCGTGCTGCCGTTCGCCAGCCCCAACTGCATGCGGACCTGGTTGGTGCCGCCCGGCCCCGGCCAGTTCATGATCTGCACGGCCTGCGGGCCGTGGCTGTATCGCAGCAGCTGACCGTCAACGTCCAGGGTCAGGTTCAGAATGGTGTTATCCATTCGCACGGTGCGAACCGTCACCTTGAAAGACGGCGTGGTTGCGCCGTTAGCAAAGAAGGCGTCGCGAATCGACTGGGCCTGCTGGAACGGCCTCAGTAGCCCTTCACTTCCCGGCAGCGTTTTCCCGTCAATGCCCGGCATAAAGCGCCAGTTGGCCTGCGTGGTATCCACCTTATTGGTCAGATTGTCGCGGAAGAAGGCGTCCATAAGCCCGGTTCCCGGCGCAAACATGCGCGCGAGATCGTCAGGGGTGACCTCGGTGCTGGCGCTGCGCACCAGCGGGTAGCGACCGGCAATTGCCTGGCGGCAGAACCCGCCCACCTCAACGTTAATCCGCTTACGTACGTTCTCGAGGTCGCGGCGCTGGGTATCGCTGCTGGCACCCACCGCCATATTGCTGAACATGGTTTGCAGCCCGCCCGGCAGACGACCGGCGCTGGCCTGCAGGCGGCTGATCGCCTCCCCGCCCGGCGCAGGCATGCCGCTGTTGGCCGCATCCTGCACGGCGGTCAGGTAGCGATAGAGTTCATCCACCTGCTTGAGAAAATCGTCAAACACGATGGTCTTCCCGCCCTTCTCCAGCGGCTGCGCCAGCTCAATCATCGGCGCGTAGTGGTCGGTCACCAGCTGTTCCGGTGCCTGCGTAACAACGGCGGCCTGGGTCGGCGCAGCGTCATTGTTGCTGAACAGGGCTTCCAGCGTACGGGTGGCGCGGTTGCTTTGATCCTGCGCTTTACCCGCATCTTCTGGCGCTGGTGCGTTGCGTGACAGCGTCAGAACCTGGCTCAGGTTCTGCACCAGACGGCGCAGCGGCGAGTTGGCGCCGGAGAGCAGGCGCGCGGTGTTGATGCGCTGGGAAAGGTCGGCGCTGTTATTGAGCTGAATGTCGGCGAGGAAGCGATCCCAGTTGGCGATAAAGTCGCGCATGTAGAGCTGGCGCACGGCGTTATCGATCTGCTGTTTATCCTCCTGAGCCGTCGCGGCCCCCAGCACCCAGGCGTCGTCCTCGTGCAGGGCGGTGGTGACGCTGTCAATCTGGGCGTTAAAGCTTTTCCAGTAGCCGTCCGGCGTAAAGAGACCCGGCACGCCTTCGCTCACCGGCTTGCCGCTTTTACGAGAAAACACCAGCTCGCTCTGCGGTCCGCCCAGGTCGGAAAGGGAGACCGGCTTGAGGTTGTCATCATGTTCCAGCAGGCGCTTGAGGCGGCCGTACACGCGCGTTGAAAGCGGCTGCTGGCCGATCATCGCTCTTTCGCGCGCGACCAGGGATTCGTCCTGCGCGTACGGCGAGGCCTGAATTTTCGGCTCCAGCAGCTGCGTCAGGTGCCATTCAAGCTGCTGCAGCTGCGCTTTTGTGACGTTCTGCGGCAGGTTACGCTGCAGGTTGAGCATCACCCATGAATGCAGGAATTTGCCGTCATAGTGTTTCGGCTGATACAGCATCTGATAGGCTTTCAGCGCTTCATAGCTGTATTCCACATCGCTGCCGTTGTCGTTGCGAAGCCAGGTGGTGATGTGCATGGCGACGGCAGGGAGCAGCATCTGATCCAGCGCTTTCTGATACAGGGACTGGGAGGCGTCGCTGACGTCATCCCCGCGATAGAGTCCCATACGGCGGGAGAGCGGCGGATCGTTCACATCAAACGCGTCGCTTTTCGGCAGATCCACCAGGCTATTCAGCAGCGGCAGCAGTTCGAACAGGTCACGCTGAGTCTGGTTCTGTAAGGCTTTGCTCTGCTGGTCAAGCAGAGGCACCTTCGCATCAACCTCTTCCAGGTAGGCCTTGTTTTTGGCATAGCTGGTGAGCCACAGTCCGCCCAGAATCGCGAGCAGCGCCAGCAGCGCCGCATAGCCGGACCAGATCACCGCCCGGTTGCGCAGCTCCCACCAGCGGTTTTCCCCGGCGATCCCGGCTTCCTGGAAGATGACGTTTTGCAGCAGGTTCTTGATGAAGAAACTCTGACCTTTTGCGCCCGGGATTGGCGCTTCTTTGCTGACCGAATCCCAGTTATCCGCCTCGCCCCCTTCCGGCAGCGACAGGGCGCGGTTCAGTTCGCCCATCACCCGGTCGAATGGCATGCCTTCCTGAGTCCCGCTGGCGAAGTAGATCCCGCGCGGGGAGAACTCGGTTTCGAAGTTCGAGCGGGCGAAGACCGTGCTCAGGTAGTCCGCCAGCAGCGGACGCAGCGCGGCGAACTCCTGCGGGAAGAGATACGCTTCTGCGCGGGTTTTCGCGTCATGCTCTTTGAGCATAGTTTCCGGCAGCCCGGCGTCGAGGCGCTGCTGCAGCAGAGAAAACTCCTGCTGGAAGTTGCCCATCAGGTCGTAATCGGCGTGTTTGGTTTGTTCCCACGGCAGCGTAAAGCCCCAGATCTGGTCGCGCTGCGCTTTGTCGTAGTCGGCAAACCAGGCGCGGAAGCCTTTAAGCAGGTCGGCCTTGGTCACCATCACGTAGACCGGGAAGCGGATACCCAGCTGTTCATGCAGCTCGGACAGACGCTGGCGCAGATTCACCGCCTGCTGGCGTGACGCCTCGGCTGACTGGGTGAGCAGATCGGAAATGCTGATGGTGACGATCACGCCGTTGATCGGCTGGCGGCGGCGATACTTACGCAGTAACCCCATAAACTGCAGCCATTCCCCGGCGTCCTGCACCTGCTCGCTCTCCTGGGTGGTATAGCGACCCGCGGTGTCCAGCAGCACGGCCTCGTTGGTGAACCACCAGTCGCAGTTACGCGTGCCGCCAATGCCCCGCAGGGCGGTTTTACCGAAACGATCGGCCAGCGGGAACTGCAGCCCGGAGTTGACCAGCGCCGTGGTTTTACCGGACCCCGGCGCGCCGATAATGACGTACCACGGCAGCTGGTAGAGGTACTGCGTGCTGAAGCGCTGCGTCCACTGGGTGCCCTGTCCCGCCTTGCTGAAGTGCGCTTTTTTCAGCATCTGCGCGGCTTCATCAAAACGGCTGGCGAGGATCTGCTCCTCGTTGTTCAGTCGCTTCTGCGGATCCGCCGCTTCCGGGCTGGCGGTGTTCTCTTTGAGCTTGTCCATCAGCTTGCGGTTCAGCCAGGCGTTGTACAGGCGCGGCAGAATGTGGCCCTGCGCCCAGAGCAGGTAGACCACGGCGATGCTGATGATGCGGTTCTGTTCAGATTCAAGCGGTCGGGTGTCCACGATGGACAGCAGAGGTCCAATCATCCAGATCACCGCCGCCAGCGCCGTGACGCCGAGGAAGCTCCACAGAATGCGGTTAGTCAGTATGGAAAGAAGAGTCGTCAGCATTCCTTAGTTTCCTTGCGGCAATCCGTTCAGCTCGGCCTGAGTGTTTTCAGGCGACACCAGCAGAGTAATTTCCACACGGCGGTTACGGGCGCGGTTTTCAGGCGTCGTGTTCGGCGCCACCGGGTTAATCTCGCCCCGCCCTTCCGCTTTCACGCGGCCAGGCTGAGAGAGGCTTCCCTGCAGCATTTTTTGTACCGAGCGGGCGCGTTCCAGAGAGAGTTCATAGTTAGAGGCAAAGCGCGCGCTGCGGATCGGCACGTTGTCGCTGTAGCCCACCACCAGAATTTTGCCGCTGACGTTATTCATCGCCTGCGCGATGCGGTTGATGACCGGTTCATAACGGTCGCGCACAACGGTCGAGGCAGAGGCAAACAGCCCGTCGCCTTTCAGGATAACGACGCTGCGATCCGCTTCGTCTTTCACTGCGACCAGGCCAGCTTCGATTTCAGGCTTCAGGAAGCCGCGCAGGTTCAGAACAGCCGGAAGCTGACGCGCCGGCTGCTGAATAGTGGTTTCCGGCAACTGGGACTGATAAATCTTCGCCAGCACCGGGCTGGTGCTGTCGCCAAGACGCCAGTTGAGCACGATATAAAACAGGCAGGCGATAAACCCGGCCAGCGCCACGCATGCCCACAGGGGAACCATCGGCCGCCAGAGCTTGCGCAGCACCGGACGATCTTCCGGATGGGGAGAAAGCGGTGGCGGATAGCTTCCGCGCACGCCGCGGATCATCTGCCACAGCCGCTGCTTGATGGTTTCAAGCTGGGTGCGGCCATTATCCAGCACCCGATAGCGCCCTTCGAAGCCGAGCAGCAGGCAGTAGTTGATCATCTCCAGCAGCAGGATATGCTCGCGCGGGTTTTGCGACAGGCGCGCCAGCAGCTGGAAGAACTTCTCCCCACCCCAGGTTTCGTTATGGAACGTCACCAGCAGACCGTTGCTTGACCAGACCCCGCTGCTGCCCCAGGGGGTGAGCGCGGCGGCCTCATCGAGCGCCGTACACAGGCAGTAGCGTGCCCCGACGATCACTTCGTAGGGCAGCCCCGCCTGCTGGCAGCGGACTTCGAAACGGCGAATCTCATCGATCAGGCGCTGGCGTAACGCCACCTGATCGTCATGGGAAACCGAATGACGGATCTGCGGAATCGCATTGAGCAGCGGATTGGCGGCCGCCACAAGCTGATTGTTGCTACTGGCCCCGGTAAACGCGGCATCACTGCCGGTGTCCTGTCGTTCCTGCATATTAAGCGCTCGCTTTATTATTCTGTCGGGCTACGGATGGCCCAAAACTCCATATCCAGCCCCGGGAATTCCCCTGCAAGATGCAGGGCGAATGCGCCGGACTTATCCATCTCGTGCCACAGCTCGCTGCCCTTCTCCAGTTCAAAGTAGCTGTAGCCGGCATGCCACGGGATCTGCGGCGGCGCGACCGGCATGGCGCGCAGCATAATGCCCGGCAGCTGAAGCTGAACCAGATCGCGAATTTTCGAGACCGGCGCGACCTTCATCTGCGCCGGGAAATGGGTTTGCAGGTGTTCGCCCGGCACGTTGGCTTTAACCGCCAGCACGAAGCCGAACTCACGCACCATGCTGGTTTCAGGCACCGTGGCAATGTTCAGACCGTGAGAGCGTTCGTTAAGAGGCAGCTGAATCGCGTGGTCTTCCATCACCAGCGACAGCCCCTGACGCAGCATCAGCATCAGCTTGCTGAAGCAATTAGCCAGATCGTCATGATCGTAAATCGGCAGCACGCTTTCGGCGGTCCGCTGCGACGTCCAGGTGGTGAGCTCTGTCGCGAACGGCAGCCAGCTGCGCCAGAGCGTTTCCGGATGCAGCAGCGGGAGGGTTTTTAAATGAGACACCTCGCCCAGGTGGCGGTTAACCAGCGACAGCAGCGTGAACTCAATCAGTTCAGAGGTATTAAAGCGGCCGGGCTGGCGCAAACGACCGCCAATCTGCTGGCTGCGCTGCACCAGCAAGCCGTGCAGATCGTTGATCATGCTGTAGATCTGCGGACTGTTATTGGCGTTGAGCATCGGCGGGATGTAGCTGTTGTCGAGCCGCACGTGGTTGTCGTTACGTTTCTCGGTCACAAAGGCCACGCCGATGGCGGTCCACTCTGCCGTGAGGTCTTTTTCGAGCATCAGGGTCAGACGCAGGCGGCCAAACTGGACGGTGGCATCTCCCACCGACATGGCGTTATCGTCTTCCACCTCTTGCTCAAACGCGATGAAGCGCGCCAGCGAGGCCGGCTCTTCGCTAAAGATCACCTCTTCTCTCTCGCCACGACGAACCGGCAGCGCGAGCACCACCTTTTCGTTGGTGAGATTGTCTGGAATTTTCAGCGGCACAGGACCGTTGCGCCCGTTACGGACCTGGAAAAAAGTGCCGTCCGGCAGCAGTCCGCTACAGTAGCTTAGGGCAATGCATCCCTGACGAAGCATCGCTTCATCCAGTTCAACGTCAAGAAAGCCCCAGAGATACGATCGCTGTAGCGCGCCCCATTCACGAACATGGTTGAGCAGATAGCTTTCAGTCCGCTGAAAATGGTGTGGACGCAGGAACATGCCTTCGGTCCAGACGACCTTTTCTGCTTTCGTCATGATGATGTGTTTCCTGTTTTGAAGCGCGTTACTGGCTGATGACCCGAATGCCGTTCACGTCGAGAAAAACGTTGGCCTGAAGCTCATCTGCGGACCATTTCCAGAACTGGTAGATATGATTTTCGCCAGGCACGGGCAGAGGAAGTGAAACGCGCCATTTTTTGCCATCCAGCACCTGATACTCCGCCATAACGCCGATGTAGCGGGCCTCCGGAGAGCTTTGCCCGCTGAGGGTTTTGGACAGCTGTCCCGGCATCAGGAAGAACACGTCGCTGTTCAGCAGATTCGCGCCAAGCGTGGCCGACGCGTTGTTCTGCAGGGAGTAGAAGTCGCTGGACATGAAATCCGCATCGGATTTCAGCAACAATACCCGGACCTTAAGCGGCGCAGATTCATTGATTTGTGGATGAGCCTGAAACTGCAGATTGTAGCGGGAGGGGTCGCTGTGTGAAGACGACGTACAACCACTGACCAGGGCGAAAATCACCGCGTAAAAGAATAACCACAGCTTATGAAAATTTTTATTATTCATAAAAATGCGCTCATGAAAGCCGTTTAGTTCAGGATCCAGGTACCGTTAGCGCTGTCTTTACAGGCTTTGCTGTTGCCGTCGACATCAACACAGGTCGCTTTTTTACGCGCCTTTGGACGAATAGCCTGTTTACGCACGGCGGCGTCGTACAGGTCGGCCTTGATCACGGCGCGCATCGGGACGTAACCAATCAGCTGTTCGTTACCTTCATCGGCAAGCGCCATCCAGTAGTGTTCAACCTGCCCCAGCACCACGTAAGTTTTGCCGGTCTCGAGATTACGGATAACTTTGCCGCCGAAGTCAGGACGGCTCATCAGAGAGGCCGGATACATAGCACGATACGGCTCGTTCACCGGCGTGAACTCCGTCGGCGGCGTAACAGCGTGACGGTGAGTTAAGGTGACGCCGTTGACCTGACTGGTCTCGATCGTATCGTCGTTGATCACAGGTTTCTGCGGCGCTTTACAGCCCGCCACCGCCATTACAAACAGAAGTGAAAACAGTACGCGCATTTTCATATGCTTTTCCGTAGCGATATTTCGATGGTGAAGATAAGGGGGTGAAGTTTGACTTAAGTGCTATTGTTAAAATAGCCAGGATATTTTCAGGGCGTTACTATTTTAAGGGCATAGCTACCGCACGAGCCCTTCAGAATAAGGCCCAGTATCTTCCTGACATATTTTGACAAACGGTAAGCAAGTTTACATGAGCTTCGCATCAATTCAATATTTACCGCCCCGTAACTGTTGGTAAATGAAGCAGTCGGAAAATTATAGGATTAATCCTATGAAAAAAAACGACCTGGCCGATCTTTTCTAATTTCATCAACGCATAACAACATAACTTTATGTTTTATATGTTAAAAAATACAAAAGAGAACCACTTTTATTAACGCAATAACGCTATTATCGCCACTACCATAATTAGTAGAATTCACGTTTTTTTGATGTCAAAGGAATATATCGCAGATGAATTATTTGTTGCATTAACAGAGTACATTTAATATTGAACACGCTTCATCGCATGGGTGAGAATATTTCACTTATGCACCCAGACGTTAATTTTACGCCGCAAAAAAACTGTATATTCACGCGGTGATATTTCCACTATAAGGGATACCTTATATCTATTATTCATTAAGCCTGGGTAAACCTTCCTGCCATTTCCTCAAATGAAAAATGCCTCCAGTAGCCCGCCAGTCGTGAATCGCGGCTATATCTCTCGCTCATTAGCTTCACTCGAAATTTTACTGTCGCTACATCCTTTCCTGCTCACCGCCATCTATCTCGCCTACCGGACGATAGATAAGATTTATTATTAAAATGATAAAAATTCGTTATAATTTCTTTAAATATTTAAACACCAGACCATACAAATCACTGTAATAAAAAGAGTTTTGGTTAAGGCATTTTCACACCCCGTATGTGCGCCGCCATCCGGTGGTCATTGCTTTCACCTATTGCTCCCGTCAGTGATATTTTGAGCTCAGGCGTTGTGTGATCGAACAAATCAGGAGTGGGTATGAACAAGAAAAGACGCTCGGTGCCAGGTATCAGACACTATGATGGCCCTGCCGGCGGCTGGGGGGCATTAAAAGCAACGGCCATTGCGGTACGAACCCAAATGGATACCCTTGACGCCCCCGCGACGCTGCTGCGCACCAACCAGCCTGACGGCTTTGACTGCCCGGGCTGCGCGTGGCCGGATAAAGAACACAAGTCGACGTTCCAGTTCTGCGAGAACGGCGCCAAAGCGGTGACCTGGGAAGCGACCAGCAAGCGCGTTACCCCCGCGTTTCTGGCCGAAAACAGCGTCTCCACGCTGCTGGCAAAATCGGACTTTGAGCTGGAAGGCTACGGTCGACTCACGCACCCCCTGCGCTATGATCGGGCAAGCGATACCTTCCGCCCCGTCGACTGGGACGAGGCGTTTGAACGCATCGGCGATGTATTGCGCGGGCTCGAGCCGGACCAGGTCGAGTTCTATACCTCCGGACGCGCCTCTAACGAAGCGGCTTATCTGTTCCAGCTGTTCGCTCGCGAATACGGCACCAATAACTTCCCCGACTGCTCGAATATGTGTCACGAGGCCACCAGCGTCGGTTTGCCGCGCTCGATTGGCATCGGGAAAGGGACCGTCTCGCTGGACGACTTCGACAAGACGGAGCTGGTGATCTCCATCGGCCATAACCCCGGCACCAACCATCCGCGAATGATGGGGACCCTCCACGAGCTGGCCCGCCGCGGCGTGCCGATTATCGTCTTTAACCCGCTGCGCGAGCGTGCGCTGGAACGTTTTGCGGACCCGCAAAGCGTGATTGAGATGGCGACCTACAGCTCCACGGATATCGCCTCGACCTATTTCCAGGTGAAGGCCGGAGGCGATGCCGCCGCGCTGAAAGGCATTGCCAAACACCTTCTCGAAATGGAGGCCGAGCGCGGTGGCGTGCTGGATCATGCATTTATTGCCGAACACACCCAGGGCATTGAGGACTTCGCCGCCGATATCGCGCAAACCCGCTGGGACGAGATCGAACGCGAGTCAGGTCTCAGCCAGGCGGCGCTCAAAAAGGTAGCCGAGGCCTATGCGAAATCGAATGCCACCATCATTACCTACGGGATGGGCATTACCCAGCACAATAAAGGCACGGCGAACGTCCGCCTGATTGCCGACCTGCTGCTGCTGCGCGGGAATATCGGCAAGCCCGGCGCGGGAATATGCCCGCTGCGCGGCCACTCAAACGTGCAGGGAAACCGTACCGTCGGGATTAGCGAGAAACCCACGCCGGCCTTCCTGAACAGTCTCAAAGACGTGTTCGGCTTTGAGCCTCCGTCGCACCACGGACACGACGCGGTGCAGGCCACGCAGGCGATGATCGACGGCCGCGCGAAAGCGCTCATCTGCCTCGGGGGTAATTTTGCCGTCGCAATGCCCGATCACGAGCGCGGTTTTCCGGCGATGGGTAACCTGGATTTGAGCGTTCACGTCGGGACCAAGCTGAACCGTACCCATCTGCTGGTGGGCAAAGAGACCTTTATTTTCCCGTGTCTTGGCCGTACCGAGCTGGATGTTCAGGCCACCGGCCGCCAGTCCATTACCGTCGAAGACTCAATGTCGATGGTCCATGCCTCATCCGGCAAGCTGAAACCCGCCTCGCCGCTGCTTCGGTCAGAACCCGCTATCGTCGCGGGCATGGCGAAAGCCACCCTGCCGGATACCCGCGTGGACTGGATGACGCTGGTTGAGGATTACGACCGCATACGCGATCTGATCGAGGAGACCATTCCGGGCTTTGAGAACTACAATGCGCGGATCCGCGTTCCCGGCGGCTTCCGTATGCCGCTGCCGCCAACGCAACGCATCTGGCCAACGGCGACGGGAAAAGCGATGTTCTCGGTCTTCGACGGCGTACACGAGAACGCCAGTGGTGAAGGTGACCACGTTCTGCGCCTGATCACGCTTCGCAGCCACGACCAGTACAACACCACCATTTACGCGCTGGACGACCGCTACCGTGGCGTGTTTGGCCGTCGCGACGTGCTGTTTATGAACGAAGACGATATGGCGCAGTCAGGGCTGGAACACGGCGACCGCGTGGATATCGAAACCGCCCTGCCCGGCAACGGACAGCGTCTGGAAGATATTACCGTGGTGGCGTACAACATCGCGCCGGGGACCGTCGGCGCCTATTATCCGGAGGCCAACGTGCTGGTACCGCTTGATTATCTGGATAAGGACAGCGGTACGCCGTCGTATAAATCCGTTCCGGTTCGCATCACCCTGCGCTCAAAAGAGATCCGCATGCTGTAAGGCTGTTCGCGCAGAGAAAAAGATGGATATTAAACAGTTAAAATATTTAATCGCGCTTGACGAGACCCGGCACTTTGGTAAAGCGGCCTTGCAGTGCAACGTCACCCAGCCGACCCTCTCCATGCGCATCCGCAGTCTGGAAGAGGAGCTGGGGCTGGTGCTGATTGTGCGCGGGCAGCGCTTTGAAGGGTTTACGCCGGAGGGTGAACGCATCCTCGCGTGGGCCCGCGCGCTGCTGGCCGCGCACGACGGGTTACAGGCGGAAGCCGCGCTGTGCAAAGGCCAGGTGGTGGGCGAACTCCGTCTGGGGATGGTGCCGCTGGCGAGCGTGGATCCGATGATCTTTATTCGCCTGCTGACGCAAAAATACCCGGAGCTGACCTATAGCCTCTATTCCATGTCCTCCGCGCAAATAGCCGACGGCGTCAGCCGCAATCAGCTTGAGCTGGGGATTTGCTATCTCAACAGCATCGACACCAGCCTGTTCGATATTATCCAGCTTCCCAAAACGAAGATGGGCCTGCTGCACGATGTCCGCCATTTCCAGCTCGGCCAGGAGACATTAACCTGGCGCGATCTGACGGATTTTCCGCTGGGGTTCCTGACCAAAGGGATGCATTACCGGGCGCATATGGAGGCCAGCTTTAAGTCTGTCGGCATTGAACCGACGTCAGTCTTCGAGAGCGACTCGACGTTCCAGATCATTCAGGCTGTTCAGAGCGGCGTATGCTGCGCCGTCATGCCGCTGAACAACGGGCTGGAAGCACTGAACAGTAATTTCAGGATTGTCCCCATCGCCGATGCGAACATTGAAGCCCCTGTCGGCCTGATTATGCGCAGGCAAAAACCGGTCTCTTCGCTGGCGCTGCGCTGCTTTACCGACGCACAGGAGATTTATCACGCCAGCAATGAGGCGTAGGCCTGACGCGTCACGACGCTAAACCCCCCAATCAACACCGCGTCGCAAACGGCCCGGTGTTCCGGCAAACTCACCAGCGCCTGGAGCGCATCGCGAAGGGCGTCAAGGGTGTCAGGCGAGGTGTGGTGCGAGGTTATAAGCGGCAGCCCCGGCGTCAGAGGGGTACGGTCAATGACCGCCAGACCCGTCAGGCTTTCCGGTTCGTGACGCTGCAGCAGTGCCCAGGTGACACAGTCGATGGCCGCGATATCCCCTGCTCCGCGTTTGACATCGTTCAGCGACTGGCGATGGCTGCCGCTAAAGGACGTTTGCGCGAAAAACGGAACGTCAACCGCCAGAGGTGCCACTTTTTTTCGCAGCGCATTGTAGCCGGACTGGGAATCCGCAGAGTTACAGACCGCCCGTCGTCCGCGAAAATCCGCCAGCGTGAGATGCCGATCCTCCTCGCGTACCACCAGAAAGCTGCGGTACTGGAACCCTGCGCAGCCCGGGGCCGCGTAGTGAAAACAGCCGACAACCTGCACGTCCGGAAGCTGGGTGACCAGCGGATAACCGCAGGTCTGGCTGAGGACAAGCCCGGGCTGTCGCCAGTGGGTTAGCAGATCGGACTCCGGCCAGCCGGGATCGCGATCGACGGGCACACCGCGTGCGGCCAGCAATCCCTTAACCGCCAGCCAGAGCGCGCGGGTATCGGCGCGATCCACCGCATACATGGGAAACGCCAGCAGGTTACTCATCCCCTTCCCCCTGTTGCTTTCCGGGGTGAACGGTGACGTCGACGGGACTGACCCAGAACCGGCGCAGCCATTCACCGTAGCCTCTGACGAGAAAACCGCGGTTTCGCTCCCGGTACGCCTCCCGGTTCTGCTGGTAGATCGCCTTCAGCCCGTACCACGGCACGCCCGGTAAATCATGATGTACTGAATGATAGTTGAGATTCAAAAACAGTAGCCGCCAGAACAGCCCGGCCTCGTTAATGACGGAGCGCGCCAGCGGATCATCCGCCGCGCGATGTTCGAAAAACGATCGCACCTTGGTCAGCGCCAGCGCCGGATAACTGACCGCCAGCACGAACCAGACGGGTGAAAAACCGACGTGCGTCATCCAGGCGAAGAGTGCCGCAAGCAGCGTGATGTGAACCAGCCACATCGTCATCGCCCGCAGATGAAGATGACGAAACGCCGCCAGGGCGCTGCCAAGCGTCTGCAGGATATCCAGCAGCGGCGCCAGCAGAAGCCGCCCGGTAAAGGTATTTCGGGCCCGGATCAGGCGCTTCTGCCAGGGGGAAAAGCGCGCCCAGCTCGCCTCGGTAAAATAGTACGACTCCGGGTCATCCACCGGATGGGTCAGGCTATCGTACCGATGGTGGGCCAGATGGGAATCCCGGTACAGGCCATACGGGTACCAGACCGCCAGCGGGAGCGTGCCAAACAGCTGGTTAAGCCAGGCAAAACGCGTGGGATGCCCGTGGATCAGCTCATGCTGCAGGGACATGTACCAGGCGGTAAACCAGATGAGCAGCAGTGTGGCGGGCAGCAGGCCGAGCGTTTGCCAGAACGCCAGCGTGGCAAACCAGCCCGCATAAATCGTGAACATTAACAGCCAGGTGGGCAGTTCGCTTCGCCATATAAAACCCGATGCAAGATGACGGATTTGTTCGCGTTGTTGCGGATGTAAATAGAGGGAGCTTCGTTTACCCATTCCTTCAGACGCCGTTTCGCCAGAGACAGAGCCCTGAAGATCGGGGATTAGGCCTGAAATAACAAAGAACTTAAATCGCTTTGCTTTGCCAGAAATACAGAGCGCACGCGTCGCTTGACATATTCTGTAATAAAGGTACTTTTCAGGACATGAAAAAGATCCTGATTATCGTTCCCGACGGCGGCATGCTGTTTGAAGCCGCCGGTATCGCCGACATTCTGATGCAGGCCAACCGGCTGCATCCGGAAGGGCTTGAGCAGCCCCGCTACCGGATTATCATCGCCACCACGCAGCCTCACCAGGTGATCCACGGCCAGTCCGGTCTGAACCTGCTGGCGGACTATCGCCTGCCGGAGCTCGATCCGCGCGAGCCGCTGGACACCATTATCATTACCGGACGCGGTATGAACGAGCAGGAGAGCACGGCCGTAGTCGACTGGCTGCACCTCGCTGCGCCGCACGCCAGACGGGTAGCTTCTATCTGCGGCGGCGCGATGCTGCTGGCACAGACCGGCCTGCTGGACGGTCGTCGCGCCACCACCCACTGGCGGCTGCTGGAGACCATGCAAGCCCAGTATCCGACTATCACCGTCGAAGGCGGTCCGCTGTATATTCAGGATGGCCCCATCTGGACCTCCGGCGGCGTGAGCTCCGGGTTCGATCTGACCCTGGCGCTGGTGGAGGACGACTACGGATTTACCCTCGCCCGCGACGTGGCGCAGGATATGGTGATGTATCTGCGACGTCCCGGCGGACAGCTGCAGTTCAGCCGCTACAGCCTGCAGCAGCCAGGCACAGCAGGGCCGATAGGCGAGCTGCAACGCTGGATCCTGCAGAACCTCACCGCCGATCTGTGCGTGGAGAAGCTTGCCGAGAAAGCGGCGATGAGCCCGCGAAACTTCACCCGCGTGTTTACCCGCGAGGCCGGGGTCTCGCCTGCCCGCTACGTGACCGAAGCGCGTCTGGCCGCCGCACGGCAGCTGCTTGAACAGACCCGCGATCCCCTTGAGCACATTGCTGAGCAAAGCGGCTTTGGTACCAGCATTAACTTGCGCCGCATCTTTGAGAAACAGCTTCACCTCACGCCCGGCGAGTACCGCCAGCGATTTCACTGCCGCAAGATGGCCTAATCTGATCCTTTTTTGTCGTTTACGCCAACCCGCCCGACGCCTACAGTGACTCCAGACAACAGAGATAAGGAGTGCACCATGGTTAAGGTCGGTATTAACGGTTTCGGCCGTATCGGACGTAATTTCCTGCGCGCGGCGCTGGGCAACCCGGCGCTTCAGATTGTGGCCATCAACGATCTGACGGACAGTAAAACTCTCGCCCATCTGCTAAAACATGATTCCCTTCTGGGCAAGCTGCCCGCGCCCGTTGAAGCGGCTGACGGCGCGCTGCAGGTAGACGGACAGCGGATCGCCGTATTTAGCGAACGCGATCCGGCGAATATCCCGTGGCGTGATGCTGGGGTAGACGTTGTGATTGAGGCTACCGGCTTCTTTACCGAGCGGGAGAAAGCGGCGGTGCATATCACCCACGGCGGCGCTAAGCGCGTCATCATTTCCGCTCCCGGTAAGAACGACGACCTGACGATTGTGATGGGCGTCAACCATGACCAGTACGATCCCGCCCGGCACGCGGTGGTAAGCAACGGGAGTTGCACCACGAATGGTCTGGCGCCGGCAGCTCAGGTGCTGCACCAGCAGTTCGGGATTGAGCATGGCCTGATGAACACGACGCACGCCTACACCAACAGCCAGGCGCTGCACGATCAGCCGGAGAAAGATCTGCGCGGCGCGCGCGCGGCGGCGCTGTCGATTGTGCCTTATTCAAGCGGCGCGGCGAAAGCGCTGGGGAAAGTGATCCCTTCTCTTGACGGTAAACTGACCGGGTACTCCCTGCGCGTGCCGGTGCCGGTGGTGTCGATTGTCGATTTAACGGTAACGCTGAGCCGTAACGTGACCGCCGAAGAGGTGAATGACGCGTTTCGCAACGCGGCCGCCAGCGGGCCTCTTAAAGGCATTCTGGGCTATAGCGATGAACCGCTGGTTTCCAGCGATTACCAGGGCGACCCACGCTCCTCAATTATCGACGGGCTCTCCACGCTGGTGATTGGCGGGAACATGGTGAAGATCCTTGCGTGGTATGACAACGAGTGGGGCTTCTCCAACCGCCTGGTGGACCTGGCGGTGTGGATGGATAAGAAAGGGCTGTAAGCCTGGAGCCGGGTGGCGTTCGCGCTCACCCGGCAAATAATTCACTCCGCTTTCACTTTCACACCCATAAACACAATCACCATTGCCGTTACCAGCAGGAAACCGCTTCCCGCGAATACGCCGCTGGCGCCGTTGAGGTCAAATACCGCCCCGCCCCCTGCCGCACCGGCACTGATTGCCAGCTGGATTGAGGCCACCAGCAGCCCTCCTGCACTTTCGGCTTCATCCGGGACCGTAGTGGCAAGCCAGGTTGACCAGCCCACCGGAACCAGACCAAATGCAAAGCCCCACAGCGCGACCAGCAGCCCGTCCAGCACGGCCAGATGACCAAACGCAACCATCATCAGCGCGAGAACGCCCATCGCAAACGGCACCAGCGCCAACGTCATGCGCAGATTACGTGCCAGCAGATGCCCGGCCACGGAGGTACCCACAAAGTTGGCGATACCAAAGCCCAGCAGGATCAGGGAAATGGTCTCCACGCTCGCCTGGCCCACCGTCTCCAGGAACGGACGCAGGTAGGTAAAGAAAGCGAAATGGCCGCTGAAGATCAGAATGGTCGCCAGCATGCCGCCGATCATCCCCGGGCGACGCAGCACGCGGAACAGCGTACTCAGGCTGCCGCTGCTCTCCGGCTTCATGGACGGCAGCACCCAGAGCTGCCACAGCAGCGCCAGCATGCTCGGCAGAATGCAGAGCACAAAGACGTTGCGCCAGCCGATCAGGCTGCCCAGATAGCTGCCCAGCGGCGCCGCGACTACCGTGGCAATCGACACGCTGGAGAAGATCACCGCCAGCGCTTTCGGCACTTTATCTGCCGGAACCAGACGCATCGTCGTAGCCGTCGACATCGCCCAGAATCCCCCGATCGCGACCCCCAGCAGCAGGCGCCCCATCAGCAGGACGTGCAGATTAGGCGCAAAGGCCACCAGCAGGCTGGAGATAATTTGCAGCACCGAGAAAAACATCAGTACCCAGCGGCGGTCGATACTCTTGGTTGCCGGGGTAATCAGCAATCCGGTGACCAGCGCCACCAGCGCGGTGGCGGTGACGGCCTGTCCAGCCATCCCCTCGGTAACGCCCAGGCTCGCGGCCATGGGTGTTAACAAACTGGCGGGCAGAAATTCTGCCGTAATCAAACCAAATACCCCCAGCCCCAGTGAATAGACGGCCCGCCAGGCGGGTTTTGCAGGCGCTACCGCCTCGCTCGCCGCGACACATGAACTCATCTGTTGATCTCCCGTTATAAAAATGTGACTACTGTCGCAAAAGAATAGAAGGTTCACCCTGGACGATCTATGACATATAATCTCCACTTATTGATTATTCGTCCGGAGTTGCGCCATGACCGTACAGTCACCCGATTTGATCAGCGAACTTTTACGCGGCATGCGCCTCTCAGGCGTGAAATACCGGCGGATTGAAGCCAGTGCGCCATTTGGCGTCGCGTTTCATCAGGCTCCCGGCAGGGCGCAGTTTCATTTTGTGAGCCACGGTAGCGCCCTGTTGCGCATGGAGAGCGGTGCAACGTTCGAACTGAGCGGTGGTGACGCCCTCTTTATTCCCGGCGGAAATTCCCATGCTCTGCTCTCGGACGAGCAGGCCACCATTACCCCCGTCAACGCCTTTCCGAGCGAGCCTATCTGCAGCTCGGTCTGTGCTATCACCTGCGAGTCCTGCCCGGAGAGCGAGAACACCCTTATCTTTAGCGGGTGCATGGATTTTGAGCTGGGCGGAATGCAGCCGCTGATCAAGGCGATGCCGGAAGTGATGATGGTCAGCCGGCTGATGTCTACCTGGCCGGAAATTCATCCGCTGCTGGCGGCGATGGAGCGGGAATCCGCGGCGCGTCAGGCCGGGTATGCCGGGATCCTTGCGCGGCTGGCCGATGTGGTGGCGGCGTTAATCGTGCGGGGCTGGGTTGAAGGCGGCTGTGGTAAATCCACCGGCTGGGTGCAGGTTCTGCGCGACCCGCGCCTCAGCCGCGCCATTTACGCCATGCATCAGCAGCCAGGCCTGAACTGGAGCGTGGCGGATCTGGCAAAAGAAGCGGGCACGTCCCGTTCCGTGTTCGCGGAACGGTTTCTGGCCGCGACGGGAACCACCCCGGCAAAATATCTCAGCGAGCTGAGAATGCGGCTGGCCATCCAGTACATTCGCCACGAAAACCAGCCGATTGAAACCGTCGCGCTGCGGCTGGGGTACGGCTCTCTGGCGGCATTTAGCCGGGCATTTAAGCGTATTATTGGACATGCGCCGGGCACGCTGCGGGAAGCCAGCCAGACGACGGAAGAGGTCTGACGGACAAGCAATTATTAACGCGAAGCGGGCAATATTCGTCTAAGGTTTTCAGGTGATTGACAACAGCGGCCACGCTGTTTAGTGAAGACAGGAGACGAACGAATGATAAGACCTCGTACACTACGCCCCGCGTTTTTGCCCCTTGCGTTAGGAGGCGCGCTGCTCGGCGTAACGACTTTCGGTTATGCCGACGATACCCCCGCAGCCCAGACAACCTCACCCGATATTTTGCTGGGTCCTCTGTTTAATGATGTGCAAAGCGCGAAACTGTTTCCCGATCAGAAAACCTTCGCTGATGCCGTCCCCAAAAGCGACCCGCTGATGATTCTGGCGGATTATCGTATGCAGCACACGCAGTCCAGCTTTGACTTACGCCACTTTGTCGAGATGAACTTTACGCTCCCTGCGGAAGGGGAAAAATATGTTCCGCCTGCTGGACAAAGTTTACGTGAGCACATTGACGATCTCTGGCCCGTACTGACGCGCACCACGGATAAAGCCAGCAACAAATGGGATTCCCTTCTGCCGTTACCGAAGCCTTACGTTGTGCCCGGCGGTCGTTTCCGCGAGGTCTACTACTGGGACAGCTATTTCACCATGCTGGGCCTGGCTGAGAGCGATCATTGGGACAGAATCAGCGACATGGTGGATAACTTTGCGTATGAGATTGACACCTTCGGCCACATTCCCAACGGCAACCGCAGCTATTACCTGAGCCGATCCCAGCCGCCGTTCTTCTCGCTAATGGTGGAACTGCTGGCAACGCACGACAGCGATGCGCTGAAGAAGTATCGTCCGCAGATGGAGAAAGAGTATGCCTACTGGATGGACGGCGTCGATGCCCCTCAGCCGGGCCAGGCCAACAAGCGCGTGGTGAAACTGGATGACGGCGCGATCCTCAACCGCTACTGGGACGATCGCGACACCCCGCGCCCGGAGTCCTGGCTTGACGATGTGAATACCGCGAAAAGTAACCCTAACCGACCGGCAACCGAGATCTACCGTGATTTGCGTTCCGCCGCGGCCTCGGGATGGGACTTTAGCTCCCGCTGGATGGACGATCCGCAAAAACTCGGCACCATCCGGACCACCAGCATCGTGCCCGTGGACCTGAACGCCCTGATGTTCAAGATGGAAAAACTGCTGGCCCGGGCAAGCCAGGAGAGTGGCGATGCCGCCAGCGCAAACAAGTATGAGACGCTTGCCACCGCGCGCCAGAAAGCCATCGAGAGCCACCTGTGGAATGATAAAGAGGGCTGGTACGCGGATTACGATCTGAAGAGTAAGAAAGTACGCAATCAGCTCACGGCCGCAGCCCTGTTCCCGCTTTACGTGAAGGCGGCGGCGCAGGATCGTGCCGATAAAGTCGCCGCGGCAACCTCGTCGCGCCTGTTGAAACCGGGCGGTATTGCGACCACCACCGTAAACAGCGGCCAGCAGTGGGATGCGCCAAACGGCTGGGCTCCGCTGCAGTGGGTTGCGGCGGAAGGGTTGCAGAACTACGGGCAAGAGAAGGTCTCGATGGATGTGACCTGGCGCTTCCTGAAGAACGTTCAGCACACTTATGACCGGGAAAAGAAACTGGTCGAGAAGTATGACGTGTCGACAACCGGTACGGGCGGCGGCGGCGGAGAGTATCCGCTGCAGGACGGCTTTGGCTGGAGCAACGGCGTAACGCTGAAGATGCTGGATCGGGTCTGCCCGAAAGAGAAACCGTGCGACAGCGTGCCGGAGAATCGGCCTGCGGCGAATGATGAGTCTGCACCGGTGAAAGCTGCGGCGCAGTAAGGGAGTATTGCCGGGTGGCGGCTACGCCTTACCCGGCCTACTTTTTGAAATAACAGGGCTTTGCTTAGAAACTGTAACTCGCCCCTAGCTGATACGTTCTGTCACGCCCAATCCAGCAGTTGATCGCGTCATAGCAGGTCAGCGTCTCTTTATTGGTGATATTCTGCGCGCTGGCCTTAAGCGTTAGTCCTGCCAGCGAGGGCAGGATTTCACCCATCCGGTAGGAAGCCGCCAGATCGTACTGCGTAGTGCCGCCCAGTTTACCCGCATCGTTTGCCGGAGAGATTTCCATCGGGCCGGTATAGCGCGCCCCCGCCCCCAGCATCAACCCTTTCAGCGGCGTGTTCTCAAAGGTGTAATCCCCCCAGAGATTGAAGGCATTCTCCGGCACCTGCGTTGGACGTTTCCCTTTGTACTTGTCATCTTGCGTATTGATCGCGTGGGTGTAGGCATAGTTAGCAATCAGCGTCAGGTTGTCCGTCGGGCGGCTAATGGCGGAGAGTTCTGCCCCTTTAGACTCCACTTCCCCGGTCTGACGATAGTTCAGGAAGCCCGGATCGGAGGTGACGACATTTTTCTGACGGATGTTGAACACCGAGGCGGTAAAGGTGGTTGCGTAGTCGGCCAGCAGATATTTCACGCCGCCCTCCACCTGCTTGCTGGTGGTTGGCTTGACGTCTTTCGCCACGAGGGTTCCCTGCGGCGATACAGGAGCAAAGCCTTCGGAATAGCTAATAAACGGTGACAGACCATTATCAAAGGCGTAGAGCGCGCCCAGGCGTTTGGTGACCCGATCCTGAGAGACCCAGGCCTTATCACCATTTTGCAGATAATTGGTGGTGACGGAACGGTAATCGTCGTAGCGCAGGCTGCCCAGCAGATTGAGGCCACCCCACTCCACCTGATCCTGCAGGTAGTAGCCGTTCTGCTGATAGCTCAGACGGTTTTTCTGGGCTGTATACAGGCCCAGCGCGCTTTCGCCGATCTGCGAATAGTCAGGATTGCGCATGTCAATGCCCGGCGTGGCCGACGCGTAGCGGTAGTGGAAATGGGAGTTCAGCTTCTGATAGTCAAACCCGGCCAGCAGGTGGTGTTTCCAGTCGCCCAGCGCCACGGTTTTAGTCACCTGGTTATCGATATTGAAGCTCTTTAGATCTTCATCGGTGGTGTAGGCAAAGCGGTTGAGCTGATAGACCTCGCTTCCCGTCCCTGTTGCATAGACGCTGCGCTGATGGGTATCGACGTCGAAATAGCGAGCTTTCTGATTAAAGCCCCAGCCGCTGTCAAATTCATGTTCAAAGCTGTAGCCCAGCATCCACTGACGCTGCTTAAACCCGTTCCACTCGTCACCGGCGTAGTCGCGCTTGCCCGCGTATTTCGAGCGCAGGTAGGCGAGCGGCAGAGGGTTAGACGGCGTCAGGCTCGGTGTGTTTTGCGCCAGCGCGTCCAGGGTAAGGCGGGTTTTGCCGTCGGGTTGCCAGGTAACGGACGGGGCAACCAGGTAATTTTCATACCGGGTGGTGTGCGGCTGATCGTCATTTTCCGTCGCTTTGCCCAGCAGACGGTAGTTCCAGTCGCTGTCGGCAATCTGCCCTGTTGAGTCGAGATAGCCCTCTTTCAGGCTGCGGTTGCCGGTGTTAACGCCGATCTCCGTTCGGGCTTCTCGCTGCGGTTTTTTACTTTGAATATTCACCAGCCCGCCCGGCGAGCCGCCGCCGTAAAGGACCGATGAGGGGCCTTTCAGGATATCAACGCTGTCGATCAGCAGCGGATCGATGCGCGCTTTGGTATTGCCGGTGACGTTATAGGGCAGCTGCAGCCCGTTGTAGAACTCCTGGTCGACGGTAAAACCACGAATTTTATATTCGCTCATGTAGGAGGTATTCCCCCGCACCTCGGTTGAGACGCCTGGGGCATAGCGCAGAATTTCATTCACCGAATTCGCATGGCGCTTTTCAATTTCCGGCGCAGAGAGGGTCGTGATGACCTGCGGCGTTTTACTTTCAGCAACGGCCGATTTTGTGGCGCTGTTCGTCCAGGCCGGCAGCGCGCTGCCCTGCTCTGAGCCGGTGACGACGATGGTGGATTCTTCGGCGAATGCCGGGACCTGCAATGCCACCGTGACGGCGCCTGCCAGGGCGCAAAGCGTAAAGCGTGAGGTATTCATAATGTCGTCTTGTTGTTAGATGCAATACGGAACGACAATTATTATCATTTAGATTAACAAATCAATACTCAGGCAAAAAAACGGCCCTCCGCAGAGAGCCGTTTACGTCAATTTATGCTCGTCGCAGTAACCTGAATATGCCCAGCACCACAATGGCACCGACGACAGCGACCAGAAAACTGTGCAGGTCGAAACCACTTATGTTGCCTCCAAAACCAAACATCGTCGCCAGCCAGCCGCCCACAACCGCACCAACGACCCCGAGTACACAGGTCAAAATAAAGCCGCCACCATCGTTTCCCGGCATGATCAGTTTAGCGATAGCGCCAGCAATAAGACCAAAGATAATCCAGGCGATGATACCCATAGCGATGCCCTCTTGCAGGTTTAACGCGTGCGCAGAAAACCTTCTGCACAGCTAACTTAAGTATAGGTCATCGCAGGAAAACCATTTTCATCTCACCGACTTATCTTTGCGTAAACAGGCAAAAAAAACTCACCGGTTTGTATTAAGTTTCATCGCAGATTGCCGATAACGCTAAGACAGTCTGTCATCAATCAAGGAGCCATCCGGCGTGAGTCATTACAGTGAGCAGTTCCTCAAGCAAAATCCGCTGGCTGTATTAGGGGTATTACGCGACCTGCAAAAAGGTGAAGTGCCGCTGCGCATCAGCTGGTCGAATAATCAGTTCATCAGCAAGATCCTTGACGCCTCGCAGGAGCGGCTGGTGATTGATTTAGGCAGTCAGGAGTATGAAAACCGCGCGGCGTTGAAAGCGGAAAATGTCGCGGTGATGGCCGAAACGCAGGGTGCCAAAGTGGAGTTTGTCCTGTCGCGGCTGGAAATGAGCGAATACCAGGGACTCCCTGCTTTTGCTACCCCTCTTCCCACCAACCTCTGGTTTGTCCAGCGTCGCGAATATTTCCGCATCAACGCCCCGCTTCATCCCGCTTACTTCTGCAAGGCCAAAATGCCGGACAAAAAAGAGATCCGCTTTCGCCTCTTCGACCTGTCGCTGGGCGGCATGGGCGCACTGATGGATACGCCTAAACCTGACGGACTGGTAGAGGGCATGAGGTTTACGCA
Organism: Enterobacter sp. 3U4; assembly: GCF_057224565.1. Classification (NCBI taxonomy): domain Bacteria; kingdom Pseudomonadati; phylum Pseudomonadota; class Gammaproteobacteria; order Enterobacterales; family Enterobacteriaceae; genus Enterobacter; species Enterobacter sp. 3U4. The sequence goes on along the minus strand of NZ_CP136665.1, from coordinate 1,207,003 downwards.
AATTGAACTGGATATGGGGGGCTGGGGTCGCTTTTATTTCGATGCACAGCTGATTGCCATTAGCGATCGCACCGTCGTGGACAGCAAAAATGAAACCATCACCACGCCGCGTCTGAGCTTCCGTTTCCTGAATGTTGGGCCTGGCGCAGAGCGCGAGCTGCAGCGCATTATCTACTCTCTGGAGCGGGAAGCGCGGGAACGCGCAAATAAGGTTCTGTAAGGAAAATCGGGCAGCGTGACCGCCGCCCGTCTGCGGCATTACATGGCATCCATCGCTTTCTGTACTTTCCAGATATAACGAGGCGCCTGTGGTGCCGGGTGATTTTTCGCCACATGTTCAAAGAATTCGTCTTTGTCCATGCCGTTAATCTCTTCTATCGCCTCTTTGCGGTCAGAGGAGAAGGTTCTGAGCAACGCGCCGGCACCGTTGACGTAAGAGACCACCAGCGCGTACTGCATCACCTCCGGATCCTTAATGCCCTTCAGTACGCCATGCTCCATTATGCTCAGGTAGGCCGTGCCCATTGAAATGTTGCGTTCCGGGTTCTTCAGCTCGCTGGTCGACGGCTGGCCGCTCCAGCCCATATAGCGGTAAACCTCTCTCCCCGCCGTTGACGCTTTAAGCTGCATCAGCCCCACCGCGTTGGACTTGCTGACAAGCGTGGGGTTGCCGCCGGACTCCACCGCAATGATCGCCGTGATGAGACGCGGACTGACGCCCCAGGCTTTCCCGGCTTGTTCACTGATCGGCATCCACTGCATCGCCCGCTTCACCGGCACTTCCGGGTTCCAGGGCGGGTTTTGATAATCATGTTTTGAACTACAGCCAGCGAGCAACACAATCAAAAAAGCAAACCATCTCAATTTCACGTCATCTATCCTTATAGCCGATCATCGCGGTGCGCCGCTCTTGAAGCAGGCGGCGTATAAGCGGCATGATATAGACAATTAGTTTCTCATTCAGCAAGGAATTGCCATGTCTCAGTTTCATCTCATCGCGCCGTCGGGCTACTGCATTAACCAGGACGCGGCGCAGCGGGGCGTTCAGCGTTTGCTGGAGTCGGGCCACCAGGTAGAAAATCAGACAATTATCCCCCGCCGCCAGCAGCGTTTTGCCGGTACAGAAGCGCAGAGGTTGAATGATATCAATAGTCTGGTGAACCTGACGGGCGGAAACCGGATAGTGCTGGCGGTGCGTGGCGGATATGGCGCGAGCCGGCTGCTGGAGAGCATTGACTGGCAGGGTCTGGCGCAGCGTCAGCAGCAGGATCCGCTGCTGATATGCGGCCATAGCGATTTCACCGTCATCCAGCTTGGGCTGCTGGCGCTGCATAACGTTGTCACCTTCAGCGGCCCGATGCTGGCCGGTAACTTCGGCGCGCCGGAGCTGGATGCCTTTACCGTGGAACACTTCTGGCGCGCGCTGCGCAATCTCACCTACAGCGTGGAGTGGCGGGGCTTTGGACCGCACTGGGAATGTGAGGGCCAGCTCTGGGGCGGTAACCTGGCGATGCTGGTTTCGCTTATCGGCACGCCGTGGATGCCGGACATCGAGGACGGCATCCTGGTGCTGGAAGATATCAACGAACATCCGTTCCGCGTCGAGCGCATGCTGTTGCAGCTCTATCATGCCGGTATTCTTGAACGCCAGTCCGCAATTGTGCTGGGCAGCTTCAGCGGCTCTGCCCCGAATGACTATGACGCGGGTTACTCCCTGGAAACGATGATTGAGTTCATTCGCTCGCGGCTGGATATTCCGGTCATCACCGGTCTGGATTTCGGCCATGAGCAGCAAACCGTGACCCTGGCGCTGGGGGCGCATGCCTCCCTGATCCACAACGATTCCGGCAGTCGGCTGACCATCAGCGGCCATCCTGTCATAAAGGCATAAAAAAGCCGTTATACCCCCTTAATAAAACGCTGTTGCCGTCGTTAATATGTTAGGGTTTTAGTAACAGCGTTAACATTGAGGTGGGAGTAAGAGAACATTGGATGCCGCAGCGATAATCAGCCTTTTCATTTTGGGTTCGGTCCTTGTAACCAGCAGTATTTTATTAAGTTCATTTTCATCGCGTCTCGGCATACCTATTCTTGTCATTTTCCTCGCCATCGGCATGCTCGCCGGCATTGATGGCATTGGCGGTATCCCATTCGATAACTACCCTTTTGCCTACATGGTGAGTAACCTGGCGCTGGCGGTGATCCTGCTGGACGGCGGGATGCGTACCCAGGCGAGTTCCTTCCGCGTGGCCTTAGGGCCTGCGCTGTCGCTCGCCACCGTCGGCGTGTTGATTACCTCTGGCCTCACCGGAATGATGGCCGCGTGGCTTTTCCATCTCAATATCATGGAAGGTTTACTGATTGGCGCGATTGTTGGCTCAACCGATGCGGCAGCGGTGTTTTCCCTGCTCGGCGGAAAAGGGCTTAACGAGCGCGTTGGCTCCACGCTTGAGATTGAATCCGGCAGTAACGATCCTATGGCGGTGTTTCTCACCATCACGCTGATTGAGATGATCCAGCAGCACGAAACGGGCCTGAGCTGGATGTTCGTCTGGCATATCCTGCAGCAGTTCGGGCTGGGTATTGTAATCGGCCTGGCGGGGGGATACCTGTTACAGCAGACGATCAACCGCATCTCGCTGCCCGCGGGGCTTTACCCCCTGCTGGCGCTGAGCGGCGGTATTCTTATTTTTGCCGTTACCACCGCGCTGGACGGCAGCGGCATTCTCGCCGTCTACCTCTGCGGGTTCCTGATGGGCAACCGCCCTATTCGCAACCGGCACGCTATTTTGCAGAACTTCGACGGTCTGGCCTGGCTGGCGCAGATCGGCATGTTCCTTGTGCTGGGTCTTCTGGTCACGCCATCTGACCTGCTGCCGATCGCCGTTCCGGCGCTGCTGCTGTCCGCGTGGATGATCTTCTTCGCCCGTCCGCTGTCGGTATTTGCGGGCCTGCTGCCGTTTCGCGGCTTCAACCTGCGCGAGCGGGTGTTTATCAGCTGGGTAGGCCTGCGCGGCGCGGTGCCGATTATCCTTGCGGTGTTCCCGATGATGGCCGGTCTGGATAACGCGCGGCTGTTCTTTAACGTGGCGTTCTTCGTGGTGCTGATTTCGCTGCTGTTCCAGGGAACGTCCCTCGGGTGGGCGGCGAAAAAAGCCAAAGTGGTGGTGCCTCCCGTGGGCTGGCCGGTCTCCCGCGTGGGGCTCGACATTCACCCGGAGAATCCGTGGGAACAGTTTGTCTATCAGCTAAGCGCTGACAAATGGTGCGTGGGAGCCTCGCTGCGCGATTTGCACATGCCGGCCGAAACGCGTATTGCCGCCCTGTTCCGCGATAATGTCCTGCTGCACCCTACCGGCAGCACCCGCCTGCGCGAAGGGGATATTCTGTGCGTGATTGGCCGCGAGCGCGACCTGCCCGCGCTGGGCAAGCTGTTCAGCCAGTCGCCTCCGGTGGCGCTGGATCAGCGCTTCTTCGGCGATTTTATTCTGGAAGCCAGCGCCAGGTTTGCCGATGTCGCGCTGATTTACGGCCTGGATGAAGGTGCTGAAGACGGAGATAGCCAGCAAACGCTGGGCGAAATCATCCAGCAGCGGCTTGGCGCTGCTCCGGTCGTGGGCGATCAGGTAGAGTTTGCCGGGATGATCTGGACGGTAGCAGAGAAAGAAGATAACGCGGTGCGGAAAGTCGGTTTGAGGCCGATGGAAGAGGAAGCGGAGTAGCGGTTTTTTTGCCGGGTGGCGGCTTCGCCTTACCCGGCCTAAAAAACCCTCGAGCGTAGGCCGGGTAAGCGTTAGCGCCACCCGGCGAACAATCGTTACACCGTCACAACCGGCACTCGTGGTGCCAGGGCACACATCAGTTCATACCCCACCGTGCCCGCTGCGGCCGCCACGTCATCAATTTTGATTTCGTTACCCCACAGCTCGACCGGCGAACCGATGCCTGCCTGCGGGCATGGCGTAAGATCCACGGCCAGCATATCCATTGATACGGTGCCCACCGTTCCCGTGCGTACCCCGTCGACCCAGACCGGCGTGCCGGTCGGCGCGATGCGCGGGTAGCCGTCGGCATAACCGCCCGCCACGATGCCAATCCGCTGCTCGCCCTTTGCCCGGTAACGGCTGCCGTAGCCCACCGAGTCACCGGCCTTCAGGGTCTGCACGCCAATGATTTCGCTGCGCAGGGTCATGACCGGCTTCAGGCCGCTGTTGGCGATATCCTGCCACTGGCCCGAGGGCGACGCCCCGTACAGAACGATCCCCGGACGCACCCAGTTGAAGTGCGCCTCGGGATGCCACAGCGTGGCCGCCGAGTTGGACAGCGAGCGCGGGCAGTCCAGCCCTTCTGCCGCCTGCTCGATGCGGACCATGGCGTCTGCGATGCCGTCCGGTTTTTCCGCATCGGCAAAATGCGCCATCAGCGTCATTTCACCTACATTCTTCAGCGCGCGCAGCTGCTGCCAGACCGTATGCACCCGCTCAGGCTGGAAGCCCAGGCGGTTCATACCGCTGTTGACCTTGAGATAGATATCCAGCGGAGCATGGAGCTTCGCATCCTGAATCGCTTTGATCTGCCAGTTGCTGTGAACGCTGGTGGTCAGACGGTACTTGTCGAGCAGAGGCAGATCGTCGGCGTGGAAGAAGCCCTCCAGAAGCAGTATCGGCCCTTTCCAGCCGCGCTCGCGCAGCAGAATGGCCTCTTCCAGATTCAGCAGCGCAAAGCCGTCGGTGGCGCTCAGCGCGCTCCAGATACGGTCAATGCCGTGGCCGTAGGCATTCGCTTTCACCACCGACCACACGCGTGCGCCAGGCGCCGCCCGTCGAACAATTTGCAGATTATCCTTCAGGGCCTGCAGGTTCAGCTGGGCCAGAACAGGACGGGACATGACAACTCCTTAGCTATGCGCGCCGTGCAGGTGCTGTGGACGCGACGGCGTAAACCCCGATTGATAGCGCGCGGCGCTTAAATCGTCAAACGGAATGGCCGGCGTGCGCCCGGAAATCAGGTCGCTCAGCAGCTGGCCGGAGCCACAGGCCATCGTCCAGCCGAGGGTGCCGTGTCCGGTATTGGTCCACAGGTTTTTAAACGGCGTGCGCCCCACAATCGGTGTGCCGTCCGGGGTCATCGGACGCAGGCCGGTCCAGAACGTCGCCTGCTCGACAAAGCCACCGCGCGGGAAGAGATCCCCTACCACCATCTCCAGCGTTTCACGACGCGGTTTCAGCAGCTCGGTGTTGAAGCCGACGATCTCCGCCATGCCGCCTACGCGGATGCGGTTATCGAAGCGGGTAATGGCGATTTTGTAGGTTTCATCCAGAATGGTCGACACCGGCGCGCCGCTCTCTTCTTTCACCGGAATGGTCAGCGAGTAGCCCTTGAGCGGGTAGACCGGAATGTCGAGAATACCTTTCAGCATGGCGGTGGAGTACGAACCAAACGCCATCACGTAGGCATCGGCTTTGATCACCTCGTCGCCGCACTTCACGCCGTAAATCTTTTCCCCTTCCGACAGCAGCTTGTCGACAGAGGTGTTGAAGCGAAACTTCACCCCCGCCTGCTCGCACATTTGCGCCAGACGCTGCGTAAAGAGCTGGCAGTCGCCGGTTTCGTCATTCGGCAGGCGCAGGCCGCCCGTCAGCTTATGGGCCACTTCCGCCAGCGCGGGTTCAACCTGACCAAGCTGGCTGGCTTCCAGGAGCTGGTACGGTACGCCAGCATCCTCCAGCACGGCGATATCGCGGGTGGCGTTTTCGTACTGTTGCTCGGTGCGGAACAGCTGCAGCGTTCCGCCCTGACGGCCTTCATACTCAATTCCCGTCGACGCGCGCAGCGCTTTCAGGCAGTCGCGGCTATATTCCGCCAGGCGCACCATGCGCCCTTTATTCTCCATGTAGTGGCGGGTGTCGCAGTTGCGCAGCATCTGCCACATCCACTTCAGCTGGAACTGCGTGCCGTCAAGGCTGATGGCCAGCGGCGCATGGCGCTGGAACATCCATTTAATCGCTTTCAGCGGAACGCCCGGCGCAGCCCAAGGTGCCGCATACCCCGGAGAGATTTGCCCGGCGTTCGCCGCGCTGGTTTCAAGCGCGGGACCGGATTCACGATCGATAACGGTGACGTCATGTCCCGCCTGACTTAAATACCAGGCGCTGGTTACCCCAACGACACCACTTCCCAGTATGACAACACGCATAGCCACTCCATTATGTGCAAAAGAACAATCTTCTAATTACAGATTGATAACCTAGTTGAAAATATTATTCAACATACGACTTTTTTATGGTGACTTACCTCACACATCCCCCAGCATCAGGGGATAGCGCTAATTTGGGATCTCCTGCTGCGCGTTATTTTTAACCAGCATAATATGCTGAGGCATACCGTTTTTTTGCCGTATCAAAAACGCGAAATCGCAAAGAAAAAATTTCTGCCCAAGCACGCTTTTTAACACGTTGATCTATGCTTGAAAGGAGGCTCTCCAGACAGAGAGAGCACCCACAACGAGGGCGCGCTAATGGCTACTATTGATTCCCTGAACAAGGACAACACACGTCTGAGCGATGGACCCGACTGGACCTTCGAGCTGCTGGATGTTTACCTCGCCGAAATCGACCGGGTCGCAAAGCTTTATCGTCTGGATACCTATCCCCATCAGATTGAAGTCATTACGTCCGAACAGATGATGGACGCCTACTCCAGCGTCGGGATGCCGATTAACTATCCGCACTGGTCGTTTGGTAAGAAATTTATTGAAACGGAGCGGCTGTATAAGCACGGCCAGCAGGGCCTGGCGTATGAAATCGTCATCAACTCCAATCCGTGTATCGCCTATTTAATGGAAGAGAACACCATTACCATGCAGGCGCTGGTGATGGCGCACGCCTGCTACGGGCACAACTCCTTTTTCAAGAATAACTACCTGTTCCGCAGCTGGACGGATGCCAGCTCCATCGTCGATTACCTGATCTTCGCCCGTAAATACATTACCGACTGCGAAGAGCGCTACGGCGTGGACGATGTGGAAAAACTGCTCGACTCCTGCCACGCGCTGATGAACTACGGCGTGGACCGCTACAAACGCCCGCAGAAAATCTCTTTGCAGGAGGAGAAAGCGCGGCAGAAAAGCCGTGAAGAGTATCTCCAGAGCCAGGTGAACATGCTGTGGCGCACCCTGCCGAAGCGTGAAGAGGAAAAAACGATCGCCGAAGCGCGTCGCTATCCGTCCGAGCCGCAGGAAAACCTGCTCTATTTTATGGAGAAGAACGCCCCGCTGCTGGAGCCGTGGCAGCGTGAGATCCTGCGCATCGTGCGCAAGGTGAGCCAGTATTTTTACCCGCAAAAGCAGACGCAGGTGATGAACGAAGGCTGGGCGACATTCTGGCACTACACCATCCTCAATCATCTGTACGACGAGGGGAAAGTCACCGAGCGGTTCATGATGGAGTTCCTCCACAGCCATACCAACGTGGTGTTCCAGCCGCCCTACAACAGCCCGTGGTACAGCGGCATTAACCCGTACGCGCTTGGCTTTGCCATGTTCCAGGACATCAAGCGTATCTGCCAGTCGCCGACGGAAGAAGACAAGTACTGGTTCCCGGATATCGCCGGTTCTGACTGGCTGGAAACGCTGCACTTTGCGATGCGCGACTTTAAGGATGAGAGCTTCATCAGCCAGTTTATGTCGCCGAAGATCATGCGTGACTTCCGCTTCTTCACCGTGCTGGACGACGACCGCAACAACTATCTGGAGATCTCCGCGATCCATAACGAGGAGGGATACCGTGAGATCCGCTCTCGCCTCTCTTCCCAGTACAACCTGAGCAACCTTGAACCGAATATTCAGGTCTGGAACGTCGATTTGCGCGGTGACCGTTCCCTGACGCTGCGCTATATCCCGCACAATCGCGCGCCGCTGGATAAAGGGCGTAAAGAGGTACTGAAACATGTACATCGCCTGTGGGGCTTTGACGTGCAGCTGGAGCAGCAGAATGAAGACGGAAGCGTCGAGCTGCTGGAGCGCTGCCCGGCGCGGTTGAATACGCTGTAGTTTATTGCCGGGTGGCGGCTACGCCTTACCCGGCCTACGAGTTTTGTGGGCCCGGTAAGCAAAGCGCCACCCGACGAAAAAAAAACCTCTCGGACGAGAGGTTTTTTATTTTAGCGGGTCTGAATCGCTAAATCACCCGGCAGCGTTTTCTGCATGCGGTGCCAGATTTCACCGGAATCGTGACCGTAGCGGCGCACCGTCTCATAAACCTGATCGTGGAGGCCTTCGGTACAGAGCTTGCTCAGCTTATGGTAAAAGCCCAGCGCCAGGCTACGCGCTTCGGGATTGGCAAAGTAGTGGCGACCAATGCGGGTATAAAGCCCTTTCATGCCGTTGAGGATCAGACCGTACACCGGGTTGCCGGAGGCAAACGCCAGGCCGCGAAACACGTTGTAATCGAGGGTGGCAAACGCGTCGGCGTGGTCTTCCACCTCGTTCGCTGTGGCCAGCACCGCAAGGGCGTCTTCCGGATGCTGACGGAAAGCCGTACGGATAAAGATCGTCGCGATGTTGGTGCGAACGGAGAGCAGATTATCAATGAGCTGCGGCACGCTTTCATGGTCTAGACGCGCCAGCGTTTCAAGAATGTTCAGCCCGGAGGTTTCCCAGAAGTTGTTCACTTTTGTTGGCTTGCCGTGCTGGATCGTCAACCAGCCATCGCGCGCCAGTCGCTGAAGCACTTCACGCAGCGTGGTGCGAGTGACGCCAATCAGTTCAGAGAGTTCGCGTTCAGCCGGAAGGATGGACCCCGCAGGGAAACGATTATTCCAGATGCTTTCAATGATGTACTCTTCCGCGAAACCCGCCGGGCTCTGCGCCTTAATGACCATAGTGAGATTTCCATTACACAGCTTTAGCAAATTGGACTCATCATACCAGAGGCAGCCAGTGGCAGGTAGCACGGCAAAGAGAGAAAAGAGGGATCGCCGTTTCATTTTTGTGAAATTTACAATGCAGCCTTATCAGCCTCCAGGCCGCGATTTTTGCGTATACTGATGTTTTGTCTTACTTGACGGGGATGGATGTCTGTCGTGGAAATTTCTTTTGGGCGCGCACTGTGGCGCAACTTTTTAGGCCAGTCTCCGGACTGGTACAAACTTATCCTTGTGGTGTTTCTGGTCGTTAACCCCCTCCTCTTTAGCCTAAACCCGTTCATTGCCGGGTGGCTGCTGGTGGCGGAGTTTATCTTCACTCTGGCGATGGCGCTGAAGTGTTATCCCCTGCTGCCGGGCGGATTACTGGCGTTTGAGGCCGTCGTCATCGGCATGACCAGCGCTGAGCATGTCAAAGCCGAGCTGGCGTCAAATCTCGAAGTGCTACTGCTGCTGATGTTTATGGTGGCGGGCATCTACTTTATGAAACAGCTGCTGCTGTTTATCTTCACGCGTCTGCTGCTCAGCATTCCGTCGAAAATGCTCCTCTCGCTGGCGTTTTGCCTGGCGGCCGCCTTCCTGTCGGCCTTCCTGGACGCGCTGACGGTCGTCGCGGTGGTGATAAGCGTAGCGGTTGGGTTTTACGGTATTTATCACCGCGTGGCCTCTTCTCGCCCGGGTGACGATTTGCAGGATGACAGCCACGTCGAGGCACATAACCGTGAGGTACTGGAACAGTTTCGCGCCTTCCTGCGCAGCCTGATGATGCATGCTGGCGTCGGTACCGCGCTGGGCGGCGTGATGACCATGGTGGGCGAGCCGCAAAACCTGATCATTGCCAAAGCGGCGGGCTGGCACTTCGGTGATTTCTTCCTGAGAATGGCGCCGGTGAGCGTACCGGTGCTGATCTGCGGGCTGGCGACCTGTCTTCTGGTGGAGAAGTTTCGCCTTTTCGGCTATGGGGCGCAGCTTCCGGAGCCGGTGCGTCAGGAGCTGCATAAATTCGATCTGCAGAGCCGACGCCAGCGGACGCGCCAGGAGACGCTGCGTCTGATTGCTCAGGGGATCATCGGCGTCTGGCTGATTGCAGCGCTGGCGTTGCATCTTGCCGAAGTGGGGCTGATTGGCCTGTCGGTCATTATTCTCGCCACCACCTTTACCGGCGTGACGGACGAACATGCCATCGGCAAAGCCTTTACCGAAGCCCTGCCGTTTACCGCCCTGCTGGCGGTCTTCTTCGCGGTCGTGGCGGTGATTATCGACCAGCACCTGTTCGCGCCGATCATTGCCTTTGTATTACAGGCATCGCCGGATGCTCAGCTGTCGCTGTTTTACCTGTTTAACGGCCTGCTCTCGTCGATCTCAGATAACGTTTTTGTCGGGACGGTCTACATCAACGAGGCCAAAGCGGCCATGGAGCAAGGCGTTATCAGCGCCGGACAGTTTGAGCTGCTCGCCGTAGCAATCAACACCGGCACCAACCTGCCGTCGGTGGCGACGCCAAACGGCCAGGCCGCCTTCCTGTTCCTGCTGACCTCCGCTCTCGCGCCCCTCATACGTCTTTCCTATGGCCGGATGGTGTGGATGGCGCTGCCCTACACGCTGGTGCTCACGATCGTGGGATTGCTTTGCGTCAAAATTACCCTCATTCCCTGTACGCAATGGTTGATACAAGCGGGTATACTTGCGGCGCAGTAAATACTGCAACTCGGGCAGTTCGCTGCCCGTTTGCCTTTTCGCACGATAAACATCCAATTACGTTTTATTTCGCCAGGTACTGGTGGCGCGAAAAACGAATTCGTTTACACTGCGATTTCTAAGCATGTTCCAGGGAAATGATTATGTTGAGATTTTTAAACCAGTGCTCCCGCGGTCGCGGAGCGTGGTTGTTAATGGCCCTGACCGCCTTTGCGCTGGAAATGGTGGCGCTATGGTTCCAGCACGTAATGGGACTCAAACCTTGCGTGCTTTGTATTTACGAACGCTGCGCGCTGTTCGGCATTATGGGTGCGGGCCTGGTGGGCGCGATTGCGCCGAAATCCCCGCTTCGCTATGCCGCTATCGCCATCTGGCTGTACAGCGCCTGGAAAGGCATTGAACTCTCCTGGCAGCACACCATGATGCAGCTGCATCCGTCACCGTTTATGACCTGTGATTTTGCCGCCCGCTTCCCGAGCTGGCTGCCGCTGGATAAATGGTTGCCGCAGGTGTTTGTTGCATCCGGTGACTGCTCCGTTCGTCAGTGGGAGTTCCTGACCCTCGAGATGCCGCAGTGGCTGGTGGGCATTTTTGCCGCCTACTTCGTCGTGGCGCTGCTGGTGCTGATCGCTCAGCCGTTCAAACCGAAGAAACGCGATCTTTTTGGGCGCTAATTTGCCCGGCGGCGCTTCGCTTGCGCGGGCCTACGGTTTTGTAGGTCGGGTAAGCGCAGCGCCACCCGACACAACAGCGCACAATAAAAAACCCGCCTCGGCGGGTTTTTTAATCTCAACGGGTCGGGTGGTTTATGATGTGATCTTCCCAGTCACGCACCTCGGACTCTTTCACCGCAATGTGGCGCACAGAAATGCGTTCACCGTGCATCGCCGCTTTTGAACCGGTTAACAGGGGATGCCAGGCCGGCAGATCTTTTCCTTCCGCCAGCAGGCGATACGCGCAGGTATGCGGTAGCCATTCAAACGTCGGCAGATTATCCCGGGTTAACTTGATGCAGTCCGGCTCAAATTCAAACCGGCGTTCATAGTTACGGCACTGGCAGGTTTTAATGTTTAACTGCTTGCAGGCAACGTTGGTGAAGTAGATTTCGTCCGTGTCTTCATCCATCAGCTTATGCAGACAGCACTGGCCGCAGCCGTCGCACAAGGATTCCCATTCCGCGTCAGTCATGTCGTCGAGAGTTTTGCTTTGCCAGAAAGGGATGTTGTTCATCAGGATGTCCACACGTCAAAAGAAAGCGCACCTTATAACGAGTCTGGCACGTCGTTGCAAGTTTTGCCGCCCTTTTCAGGCGGCAAGAGGAGGTTACAGCACGCGGGTTTTCAGCGACAGGCCGTTAAAACCGACCTCCAGTTCATCACCGCTCGCGAGCGGACCAACGCCTTCCGGCGTGCCGGTCAGGATCACATCACCCGGCTTCAGGGTAAAGAAGCGGCTCATATAGGCGATCAGCGGCACAATTTTGTGGATCATGTCTGCGGTGGTGCCCTGCTGGCGGATTTCACCGTTAACCTTCAGGCTAAGCGGGGTGTCCTGCGGGTCGCCGGTAAATTCGCTCACCGGCACAAACGCCGAGATCGGGCAGGAATTATCAAACCCTTTGGCTTTTTCCCACGGCTGCCCTGCTTTCTTCATTTTGCCCTGCACGTCACGCAGCGTCAGATCCAGCGCCACGCCGTATCCGGCAATCGCTTTCTGAACATGCTCTTCGGAAGCCTGGCGCAGCGTCGCGCCGATCAGCACGGCGAGTTCAACTTCGTGATGCACAGAGCCCAGCCCCTGCGGCAGCGCCAGCGGCTGGCGGATATCGCAAAGCGCCGTTTCAGGCTTAATAAACAGGACCGGCTCTTCTGGCGTCGCGCTGCCCATCTCCTGGATATGTTTTGCATAGTTGCTGCCCACGCAAACCACTTTGCTGACGGGATAATCCAGTAATGCACCTTGCCAGTTATGATGTTGATACATGGTCGACCCCTAAACGGTTGATGTGTTGTGCCCAAAAACAGTTGAGACTATTTTTTACCGTTCGCCTCAAGATGCTGTTTTAATAAATTCTCGGGTGGCGGTGGAAGCTGTAAATAATAGCCTTGCTCGGCTAAGGCCGTTTTCACTTTATCCAGATCGGCATTAATCAGTTTCTTACGACCATCAAGCGGCAGCAGCATCGCCAGCTGTGGTCGGCCAAAGTTCTTCATTAATTCTTCAGGCACGCGTGAAAAATCGTCTTTCTTTTCGACATAAAGATAGGTCTGGTCACGGGTTGTACTTCTGTAGATCACACAAAACATGTTTTTACTCTGAATTAATGGGTGGTTGCTTGCCTCAATATACTCCTGACTATAACATGCCTGATACTCTTCGGAATATCGCAGCGAGTGGTTGCGGTTAATAGCAAATTGAGTAAGGCCAGGATGTCAAACACGCCCATCGAGCTTAAAGGCAGTAGCTTCACCTTATCAGTGGTACATTTGCATGATGCAAAACCCGAGGTTATTCGTCAGGCGTTAGAAGACAAAATCGCCCAGGCTCCCGCCTTTCTGAAGCACGCCCCTGTTGTTATCAACGTTAGCGGTCTTGAGGCTCCTGTTAACTGGAAACTTCTCCAGCAGGCCGTCTCCTCCACCGGGCTGCGTATCGTGGGTATCAGCGGCTGCAAAGATACTGAGCTGAAAGCGGAAATTGAGCGTGCGGGGCTGCCTCTTCTGAATGAGGGCAAAGAAAAAGCCTCGCGTGCGGCACCCGTTGCCGTGCAGACGCCCCCTCCTGCGGTGCAAAACGTTACTACCGTCACAAAAACGCGAATGATTGATGTGCCGGTTCGTTCCGGTCAGCGCATTTATGCACCAAACTGTGATCTGATTGTTACAAGCCACGTCAGTGCTGGCGCTGAGCTGATTGCAGATGGCAATATTCACGTATACGGTATGATGCGTGGACGCGCGCTCGCAGGTGCAAGTGGCGATCGAGATGCGCAAATATTTTGTACTCACCTGACGGCGGAACTGGTGTCCATCGCAGGTGAATATTGGCTGAGCGACAAGATCCCAGCCGAATTTTATGGCAAAGCGGCTCGCCTGCTTCTGGCAGACGACGCGTTGACCGTTCAACCGTTGAATTGATCCCTTTTTAACAAGGAATTTCTATGGCACGCATTATTGTTGTTACTTCGGGTAAAGGAGGCGTTGGCAAGACCACCTCCAGCGCGGCCATCGCTACTGGTTTGGCCCAGAAGGGAAAGAAAACCATCGTTATCGACTTCGATATCGGTCTGCGTAACCTCGACCTCATCATGGGATGTGAGCGTCGCGTCGTGTATGACTTCGTGAACGTCATTCAGGGCGATGCCACGCTGAACCAGGCGATGATTAAAGACAAGCGCACCGAGAACCTCTACATTCTCCCGGCCTCTCAGACGCGTGACAAAGACGCCCTGACCCGTGAAGGGGTGGAAAAGGTGCTCGACGATCTGAAAAAAATGGATTTCGACTTCATTGTCTGCGACTCTCCTGCCGGCATCGAAACCGGTGCCCTGATGGCACTGTACTTCGCTGATGAAGCGATCATCACCACTAACCCTGAAGTTTCATCCGTGCGTGACTCAGACCGCATTCTGGGGATCCTCGCCTCTAAATCCCGTCGTGCGGAAAATGGCGAAGACCCGATTAAAGAACACCTGCTGCTCACCCGCTACAATCCGGGCCGCGTGAACAAAGGTGACATGCTGAGCATGGAAGACGTGCTGGAGATCCTGCGCATTAAGCTGGTGGGCGTTATCCCGGAAGATCAGTCCGTGTTACGCGCTTCTAACCAGGGCGAGCCAGTGATCCTTGATACATTGGCAGATGCAGGTAAAGCTTACGCCGATACCGTTGACCGTCTGCTGGGAGAAGAACGTCCTTTCCGCTTCATTGAAGAAGAGAAGAAAGGTTTCCTCAAACGCCTGTTCGGAGGATAAGTTATGGCATTACTGGACTTTTTTCTCTCGCGGAAAAAGAACACCGCCAACATCGCAAAAGAACGTCTGCAAATTATCGTTGCGGAGCGTCGTCGTAGCGACGCCGAGCCTCACTACCTGCCGCAGCTGCGCAAGGACATCCTGGAAGTGATCTGTAAGTACGTGCAGATTGACCCGGAGATGGTGACGGTGCAGCTGGAACAAAAAGACGGGGATATTTCGATTCTGGAGCTGAACGTTACGCTTCCGGAAGCGGAAGAGTCGCGTTAATCCGTTTGTGATTTTGTAGGCCGGGCAAGCGTCGCGCCGCCCGGCAATTTCCCCGGTGGCGCTGCGCTTACCGGGGCTACACTTTTTTAGCGTGGGTATGCTTCCAGCAGCGTATTCAGGCGATCGGCCATCAATTCCCCGCGCCATCCCGCCATCATTTCCGGTACGCCATTCTGCGGCTTCAGCTTCCAGTGCCAGTTCAACAGCTGATTAATCTGACGGCGTGAGGCGAGCAGTTCCGCGCTCAGCTTTCTTTCCGTTGCCACTGCCTGCACCAGCGCTTTGATATCTTTAAACGCTTTGCGATAGCCCGGCATATCCATCAGGTTCAGCAGCGGTTCCGGCAGCGCATCTTCCGGCAGCTCCTGCGCTTTTGCGACCAGCGCCAGCAGGGTTTTGCCGTGGAAGCGGATCTCACTGCCCGAAAGGCCAATGCTGTCCAGTTCGCCCAGGCTGCCCGGCATATAGCGCGCCACCGCCCAGAGATGCTCTTCGCGAACGACAAAGTTAACGGCCAGATCGCGCTCGCGCGCTTTACGCAAACGCCAGTCTGCCAGCAATTGCAGGCATGCCAGCTGACGCGTGCGCAGCTGCCAGGCGTTGCTGATATCGCGCCAGGCCTCTTTCGGGTCGACCACTTCCTGGCGACGCTGCTGGGTCATACGACACTCGTCAAGCGCCGCAGACAGCCAGCCGGAGGCTTCCGCCTCTTTCATCAACTGTCCGGCAATCGGCAGCAGGTAAAACACGTCAGCCGCCGCATACTCCAGCTGACGCTCGGTAAGCGGACGCGCCAGCCAGTCGGTACGGGATTCGCTTTTATCCAGCGTCAGGCCCGTATACTCCTCTACCATGGCAGCAAAGCCCCATGAGAGCGGACGATTGCTGAATGCCGCGAGGATCTGCGTGTCAATCAGCGGCTGGGGCATGATGCCAAAGGTGTTCAGAAAGACTTCCAGATCTTCACTGCCTGCGTGCAGGTATTTCGTCACGGCGGTGTCGAGCAGCAGGTCACGCATCGGCGTCCAGTCGGTAATGCCGAGAGGGTCGATCAGCGACACGTGTTTACCGTCGTACATCTGAATCAAACCCAGCTGCGGATAATAGGTCCGGGTACGGACAAACTCGGTATCCAGGGCAATGGCAGGAAAGTCGCGCGTCACTTCGCACAGCGAAGCCAGCTCGTCGTTGGTCGTGATCATCTGGTAATTCAAATCGGATTCTCTTTTGTTTGCGCCCATAAAAAACGCCGGCTTAACCGGCGTCTGGGCGATTAACGTGTAGCTCAGGCCTTATTGTCTACTTTGGCACGGGCTTCGTCACGTAATTCTCGTCGTAATATCTTCCCGACGTTGGATTTCGGCAGCTCGTCGCGGAATTCCACCAGCTTCGGCACTTTATAGCCCGTTAGCTGACGACGACAATACGTTACCAGCGCTTCCTCGGTGAGAGAAGGATCTTTCTTGACCACAAATATCTTCACCGCTTCGCCGCTGCTGCCGGAAGGCACGCCGACGGCCGCCACTTCGAGCACGCCGCTGTGCTGCATGACCACGTCTTCGATCTCATTCGGATAGACGTTGAAGCCGGAGACCAGGATCATGTCTTTCTTGCGATCGACGATGCGCAGGAAGCCCTCGTCATCCATCACCGCGATATCACCGGTGTGCAGCCAGCCGTCTTTGATGATTTCGTCGGTCGCATCGGGACGCTGCCAGTAGCCCAGCATCACCTGCGGACCTTTGACGCACAGCTCTCCCGGCTCGCCCGGGGCGACTTCGTTATCGTTATCATCGACCAGTTTCGCTTCAGTGGAAGGAACCGGCAGACCAATGCTTCCGCTGTGGTAGTCGATATCATGCGGGTTAACGCTGACCAGCGGCGCGCATTCCGTCAGGCCATAGCCCTCCAGCAGATACTGACCGGTGAGCTTCACCCAGCGCTCGGCTACCGCCTGCTGAACCGGCATGCCGCCGCCCGCAGAGAGATGCAGCGTGGAGAAGTCCAGCTGCTGGAACTCTTTGTTATTAAGCAGCGCGTTAAACAGGGTATTCACCCCGGTCATGGCGGTGAACGGGTATTTCGCCAGCTCTTTCACCAGCCCCGGGATATCGCGCGGGTTGGTGATCAGCACGTTTTGCCCGCCCAGCTCAATAAACAGCAGGCAGTTCATGGTGAGAGCGAAAATGTGGTACAGCGGAAGGGCCGTAATGACCAGCTCTTTTCCAGGATGCAGCAGCGGTCCGTAGGTTGCGTTTACCTGCTCAAGGTTCGCCAGCATGTTGCGGTGGGTCAGCATTGCGCCTTTCGCCACGCCGGTGGTCCCACCGGTATACTGCAGAAACGCAAGATCTTCTGACACCACTTCGGGTTTCACATACTGCATCCGATAGCCCGCATGCAGCGCGCGGCGGAAGGAGATAGCGTCCGGCAGGTGGTATTTTGGCACCAGACGTTTGACGTATTTGACGACAAAGTTAACCAGCGTGCCTTTGGCGGTGGAGAGCTGGTCCCCCATGCGCGTCAGGATGACGTGTTTAACCTGGGTTTTGTCGACCACTTTTTCCAGCGTATGGGCAAAGTTGGACACAATGACAATCGCGACCGCGCCGCTGTCGTTCAGCTGATGCTCCAGCTCGCGCGGGGTGTAGAGCGGGTTAACGTTGACGACGATCATCCCGGCACGCAGGATACCGAACAGCGCCACCGGGTATTGCAGCAGGTTCGGCATCATCAGCGCGACGCGATCCCCTTTTTGCAGCCCCAGCCCTTCCTGAAGATACGCCGCAAACGCCCGGCTACGCTCCTCCAGCTTACGGAACGTCATCACCTCGCCCATATTCACAAATGCGGGCTGGTCCGCGTAGCGCCTTACCGAGTGTTCAAATAATTCCACCAGGGATTGATAACGGTCAGGATTGATCTCAGCAGGAACGTCTGCGGGATAACGGTTAAGCCAAACCTTCTTCAATGCATCACCTCTGAAATGAGTGTTCGTCGTCATCACAACCCCGATAATAAACAGTTTGTTAACATTATATTAACTCAGCGTACCAGTTAATTAATTGTTCAGATTTAAGGTTGCGAAGCGCGTCACTCTTTTTTTTCGTTTTATCCGTAAAAAAACAGAGACAGCGGCTGAACCGCTGTCTCTTTTCTAACAATAACAGTGAGTTACTCAGTAACGATCGTCTGAACCTGTGCTGGTCCCGGGTTATACCAGCCCCAGCCCGGGTAGCCGTAACGATAAGGATGTGGACCCCACATCCACGGATCGATCGGCTGCGGCGGCATGATCACCTGCTGGGCCAGCCGCCAGCGCTTGTACCCGTTGACCTGCATGGTCATAAATTTATACGGCGTGCTGCCGATTTTGCCCTGCACGGCGCCGGTAATCGGCCCGACGACGGTCACCAGCTGTCCGCGGAAATCGACCGGATCGAGGAACCCGCCGACGTCCGCATAGATACGTCCCCGGGAGGCCTCGCCCAGTACGGGCCGCGCGCCGCTGTCCAGCGGAACGGTGGCGATCTCCAGGCGGGTTTTCCCCTGCTGGTTTTGTACGTCGATGACCTTACCGCCAAAGCGCGCTTCCTGGCCGACGTACAGCTCAGGCGCATTCATCACCCGAACCAGATCCTGCTGTGGCGTGGGGCTGCTGCCCTTAATCGCATCAGGAACGGAAACGCATCCGCTCAATGCTATGGCAACAGCGCCTGCCATAATAAGGCGTACTACTTTAGTCTGAACCGCCATGATGCGACTCCTTTTTCTCAGTTCCTGTTACTGAGATTCACTCGCGGCCCGGAAGTTTCTTCCACGCGACGGTGTTTCGCAAATAAACCGGCTCCGCCTGTTCAACGGCCACGGTTTTTCCTGCTGCGAGCAGCTGGCAGGCAATCGGAAGCATATCTTCCGCAGCCGGCAGCAGCATGTTGCCGTCCACCAGCGTCAAACCGGTGTCGTTAGCCATCTCAGGCCACGCTGGCCAGCCGGTGCCGACGGTTGCCCACTCACCGGACAACTGCTTCAGTCGTTCAGTGACCGCTTCCGGCTTTAGTACGGCTTCCGTCTCTTCACCGTGCCACACGCCCTGCTCGTCGCGGGTGTATTCGGCCCAGTAAACTTCGCCCATGCGGGCATCAATCGCGGCCAGAACGCGCGTTGCCCCGGTCATGCGCCATGCACCCTGCGCCATGGTGGCGAGGGTAGAGACGCCGATCATCGGCAGTTCGGCGCCCAGCGCCAGGCCCTGCGCAATGCCAATCCCGATACGTACGCCCGTAAAGCTGCCGGGGCCGCGGCCAAAGGCCAGCGCGTCGAGGTCGGTTAAGGAGGTGTTGCCCTGGGTTAAAATGGCTTTTACCAGGGGCAGAATGCGTTGGGTGTGTTCCCGGGGGCACTCTTCGAAATGGGCAGAAACAGCACCGTCGTTCAACAGAGCAACAGAGCAAGCCTCTGTCGCGGTATCAATAGCCAGAATTCGCATCAGTCGTCGCGCTCTCGCAAGGGTCAGTCACAAAATGGCGCGCATCTTAGCACACTCCGGGGTAAATTACTCCGCCGTTGGGTTTGCCAGGAAACGCACCGCGCGTTTTATGTCCCGCGTCCGCGGCGCGGGCGGCAGGCTTGCGAGGAAAGTCGCACCGTAAGGACGCATCACCAGCCGGTTATCGCAGATGACCAGCACGCCGCGGTCGGTGACGTCGCGAATTAAGCGCCCTACCCCTTGCTTAAGCGTAATGACCGCATCCGGCAGTTGAACCTCGTCAAACGGATCGCCGCCGCGCAGACGGCAGTCTTCCATCCGCGCTTTCAGCAGCGGATCGTCCGGGGAGGTAAACGGCAGCTTATCAATGATGACCAGCGAGAGCGTGTCCCCACGAACATCGACCCCTTCCCAGAAGCTGCTGGTTGCGACCAGCAGGGCATTACCGGCGCTGACAAACTGCTGTAACAGCTGGCCTTTACTGGTTTCGCCCTGCAGCAGCACCGGTAAGGTCATTGTGGCGCGAAACTGCTCGGCGAGATCGCGCATCATGGCGTGAGAGGTGCAGAGCATAAAGCAGCGCCCGTTGTTGGCCTCGATCATTGGTTTTAACATCGCGGCCAGATGGCGCGCTGCCCCCGGCTGGTTCGGCAGCGGCAGATTACGGGGAACGCAGAGCAGCGCCTGTTTTTCGTAATCGAACGGGCTGGGCAGAAGCAGCGATTCTGCCTGCTCAATGCCGAGACGCTCGGTAAAGTGGTGCAGATCGTCATTCACCGACAAGGTTGCCGAGGTGAAGATCCAGCTGCCCGGCTTCTGCGCCATCACCTCTTTAAATTTATCCGCCACCGTCAGCGGCGTGAGTGCCAGCGTGAAATGCCGTGAGGTGCACTCATACCAGTAGCTGTACCCCGGCAGGTTAATCTCTTTCAGCCGTTTGAGCCGCCCGCGATAGAGCGTGGCGCGCTCGAAGGCCGCGTCCAGAAGCGCGGAGCGGCCGAGCGACAGCTTTGCCACGTCGTAGCAGAGCTCAAGCGCATCATCGAGCAGCAGCAGCGCGCGCTGGATGTTTTTGTCCGCCAGCAGCTCGCGCAGGTTGCCGCGATAGCCCGGCTCGCCGAGCTGTAAGCGGAAATCCTGCGCGCTTTGCGCCAGACGGTCCGCGCACTTCTGCAGCTGCTGGGTATCTTTGAGTTCGGTCCGGTAGGCAATAGTAAAATCTTTCGCCAGATCCTGCAGCTGGCGGCTGGAAAGCGACTGGCCGAAATACTGGCTGGCGATATCCGGCAGCTGGTGGGCTTCGTCGAAGATCATCACGTCCGCCTCCGGGATCAGCTCGCCGAAACCGCTGTCCTTAACCACCATATCCGCGAGGAACAGATGGTGGTTGACCACCACCACATCCGCGTCCATCGCCGTTTTGCGCGCTTTCACCACGAAGCAGTCCTTATACAGCGGGCAGTCGCTGCCGAGGCAGTTGTCGTTGGTGCTGGTCACCAGCGGCCAGGCAGGAGAGTCTTCCGGCACGCTCGCGCAGGTGCTGATATCGCCCTCTTCGGTCTGGTTCGCCCAGGCGCGAAGGATAATGACGTCGCTGAGGGTTTGTACCGGCAGGTCGCCGCCCGCCAGCGCCTGCTGCTCAAGACGTTCCAGGCAGAGATAGTTGGAGCGCCCCTTCAGCAGGGCCAGACGGCCTTTATATTTCAGCGCCTTTGCCACGGTGGGTAAATCGCGGCTGTAGAGCTGATCCTGCAGCGCCTTCGATCCGGTCGAGATAATCACCTTTTTTTTCGCCCGCAGCGCCGGAGCAAGGTAAGCATAGGTTTTACCCGTGCCGGTACCGGCTTCAACCACCAGCGGCTGAGCCTTATCGATGGCGCGTGCAACGGCGTGCGCCATCTGACGCTGAGGCTCACGGGGTTTGAAGCCGGGGATCGCCTGCGCTAATTGACCTTCAGGGGAAAAATCGTCTGCCACGGTGCTCTCTCACTGTATTTTTGAACAGGGATTATGTCAGCCCATCCTCTCCTGTGCCACCCCAAATAGTGACGACGGGAGAACAATATGGCAGTCTTGCCGCCTGACGACGAAAAATAACGAGGAAACGTTTATGACAATTGTGCGCATTGATGCCGAAGCCCGCTGGTCTGATGTGGTGATCCATAACCAGACGCTTTACTACACCGGCGTTCCGGCTAACCTGGACGCGGATGCGTTCGAGCAGACGGCTAACACTCTGGCGCAGATTGATGCGGTGCTGGAAAAACAGGGCAGCGACAAATCCCGCATTCTGGATGCGACGATTTTCCTGGCAAACAAAGATGACTTCGCGGCAATGAACAAAGCCTGGGATGCGTGGGTTGTGGCGGGTCACGCGCCTGTACGCTGCACCGTACAGGCCACGCTGATGAAACCGGAGTATAAGGTGGAGATCAAGATTATCGCGGCGGTGTAAGCCCGATTACTCTTCTGGATCTTCATCTTCATCTTCATCTTCGAAACGCGCCACGATCCGCTCGCCGGAATGACTGGCGCGAATCTCCTCGGCGACAACGGTAATCGCCTGTCCGCTGCTCATCCCCTGGGACATCAGTTCCTGAATTCGCTCAACTGCTTTCTGCTGCTGTTCATGGCTCAGAGAAGGTAAACCTGCAAACATCGTCAACTCCTGCTAAATTATTCGCGCTAATTATTTCACGCTGCCCGGTAGTATGCCACACATGAACATGCGCTTCCCCACTGTTATTACCCTGCCCTGGCGTGCAGACGCCGCTGAATACTGGTTTGCCCGCCTGAGCCATCTTCCGTTTGCGATGCTGCTGCACTCCGGCCATGCGGACCATCCCTATAGCCGCTTTGATATTCTGGTCGCCGATCCGCTGAAGACGCTGACAGCCGATGACCTGTCGCTGACGGACGATCCGCTGGTGCAGCTTCAGCACGACATTAACGCGCTGGGCTTATCTGCCACGCCAAACCCGGACCTCCCTTTTCAGGGGGGAGCGCTGGGCCTGTTTGGTTACGATCTGGGCCGCCGTTTTGAAACGCTGCCGGAGCATGCGCAGGCTGATATTCCCCTGCCCGACATGGCCGTCGGGCTGTATGACTGGGCGTTAATTGTTGATCACCAGAAAAAAACGGTTTCCCTGCTGAGCCATCAAGACGTGCAGGCGCGTCTGGCCTGGCTTGAGGCGCAACAGCCTGTACCGGCAGAGACGTTCACGCTGACCTCCGGCTGGCGCTCGAACATGAGCGCCGCGGAGTATGGCGAAAAATTCGCGTGCGTTCAGGCGTATCTGCAAAGCGGTGACTGCTACCAGGTTAACCTCGCCCAGCGCTTCCAGGCGACATACCGGGGAGATGAGTGGCAGGCGTTTACCCGTCTTAATGCCAGCAATAAGGCGCCGTTCAGCGCGTTTGTGCGTCTGGAACAGGGGGCGATTCTCAGCCTGTCGCCCGAGCGCTTTATTCATCTGGCCGAGGGCACGATTCAAACCCGTCCGATTAAAGGCACCCTGCCGCGTCTTGCCGATCCCGATGCCGATCGCCAGCAGGCGGAAAAACTGGCCGCCTCGCCGAAAGACCGCGCCGAAAACCTGATGATTGTCGATCTTATGCGTAACGACATTGGCCGGGTGGCCGTTCCGGGCAGCGTCCGCGTGCCGGAACTGTTTGTCGTTGAGCCTTTCCCGGCGGTGCATCATCTGGTCAGCACCATTACCGCGCGGCTGCCTGACTCGCGCACGGCCTGCGACCTGCTGCGCGCCGCTTTCCCGGGCGGCTCCATCACCGGCGCGCCTAAGGTGCGGGCAATGGAGATCATTGATGAGCTGGAGCCCCACCGCCGCAACGCCTGGTGCGGCAGCATCGGCTATATCAGCCTGTGCGGCACGCTGGATACCAGCATTACCATTCGTACGCTGACCGCCTGCAACGGAAACCTTTACTGTTCGGCCGGAGGCGGCATTGTTGCCGATAGCCAGGTCGATGCGGAATATCAGGAAACCTTTGATAAAGTTAACCGTATCCTGAAACAACTGGAGTAATAACGGGTGGAAAAAGAGAACCTGACGCTGGATGACTTTTTATCTCGCTTTCAGCTACTACGACCGCAGGTCAACCGCGAAGCGCTGAATCAGCGTCAGGCAGCCGTGCTGATCCCGGTCGTGCGTCGCGCGCAGCCGGGCCTGCTGCTCACCCAGCGTTCTCCTCATTTACGCAAGCACGCGGGTCAGGTTGCTTTTCCTGGGGGCGCAGTAGACAGCTCCGACGCCTCGCTGATTGCCGCCGCGCTGCGCGAAGCGCAGGAAGAGGTTGCCATTCCGCCGGAGGCCGTTGAGGTCATCGGCGTGCTGCCGCCCGTTGACAGCGTCACCGGTTTTCAGGTCACGCCGGTGGTCGGCATTATCCCGCCGGGCCTGCAGTATCACGCCAGCGTCGATGAAGTCTCTGCGGTGTTTGAAATGCCGCTGGAGGAAGCCCTCCGACTGAGTCGTTATCACCCGCTGGATATTCAGCGTCGCGGGCATGACCATCGGGTCTGGTTGTCCTGGTATCAGCATTATTTTGTCTGGGGCATGACGGCGGGCATTATTCGTGAGCTGGCGTTGCAAATCGGCCTGAAGCCTTGACTATACTTTACATTCCGCCCTCTTCTGCCAGGTTTGCGATCTGCGTCGCGCTATTAGCAAAACCCATCGTTAACCATTAGTTTAATTCATGTGAATAGTTAAGCCGAGGTCGGTGTTCCCTCTTACACTATGCGCAGTTATAACATCGTTACTGGAACCCCGGTAACCCTGTCAGGAGTGTGAAAGTGATTAGTATATTCGACATGTTCAAAGTGGGAATTGGCCCTTCGTCTTCCCATACTGTTGGCCCGATGAAGGCCGGTAAACAGTTCGTCGATGATCTGGTCGAAAAAGGATTACTGGAAAGCGTTACCCGTGTCGCCGTGGATGTTTACGGCTCGCTGTCATTAACGGGTAAAGGCCACCACACCGATATCGCCATTATTATGGGTCTGGCAGGCAACATGCCGGATACCGTTGATATTGATGCCATCCCGGCATTCATCCGCGACGTGGAAACACGCGGCCGCCTGCTGCTGGCAAACGGCCAGCAGGAAGTCGATTTCCCGCAGGATGACGGCATGCGTTTCCGTAGCGACAACCTGCCGCTGCATGAAAACGGCATGACCATTCACGCCTGGAGCGGTGAAAAAGAGATCTACAGCAAGACGTACTACTCCATCGGCGGTGGCTTCATCGTGGATGAAGAGCATTTTGGCAAAGACAGCGTCGGCGACGTCAGCGTACCGTACCCGTTCAAATCGGCTACCGAGATGCTGGGCTACTGCAAAGAGACCGGTCTTTCACTGTCCGGTATGGTGATGCAGAACGAACTGGCCCTGCACAGCAAAAAAGAGATTGAAGACTATTTTGCGAACGTCTGGCAAACCATGCGCGCCTGTATCGACCGTGGGATGAACACCGAAGGGGTTCTGCCGGGTCCACTGCGCGTACCGCGTCGTGCCTCTGCCCTGCGCCGTATGCTGGTGACCACGGACAAATTCTCCAACGACCCGATGAACGTGGTTGACTGGGTAAACATGTTTGCCCTGGCGGTTAACGAAGAGAACGCCGCCGGCGGCCGCGTCGTGACGGCGCCAACCAACGGTGCCTGCGGTATCGTTCCGGCAGTGCTGGCGTATTACGATCACTTTATTGAGCCCGTGACGCCGGACATCTACATCCGCTATTTCCTGGCGGCAGGTGCCATCGGCGCGCTGTACAAGATGAATGCCTCCATCTCCGGTGCGGAAGTGGGCTGTCAGGGTGAAGTCGGCGTGGCCTGCTCCATGGCGGCGGCGGGTCTGGCAGAGCTGCTGGGCGCAAGCCCTGAACAGGTCTGCGTGGCGGCCGAAATCGGTATGGAACATAACCTCGGTCTGACCTGTGACCCGGTCGCGGGCCAGGTGCAGGTGCCGTGCATCGAGCGTAACGCGATTGCCTCGGTGAAAGCCATCAACGCCTCACGTATGGCGATGCGCCGTACCAGCGAACCTCGCGTATCGCTGGATAAGGTGATTGAAACCATGTACGAAACCGGCAAAGACATGAACGCGAAATACCGCGAGACGTCCCGTGGTGGCCTGGCCATTAAGGTGCAGTGCGACTAATACTGCCTTTCGCCCATCTGCAACGGATGGGCGAATTTCCCTCTTCTTCCTCGTCTCCTTCTGCTTTCCCCACTACACTTTCACTGTTGCGTCCGGCTTTTGTGGCTGGTGGCTTATCAGGCGACCGTTCATGCAAACTGCACAAACGATCATTAAAAACTATCGCCGAAAACGCGTTATCGTCTGTGTGACGGTTGCGCTCCTCACGCTCATCCTGACGCTAGGCATTCGCTTTATTTCCCAGCGCAACGTTAACCAACAGCGGATCCTCGATTTTACCAGCCACACCGTCCGCGCCCTTGATAACATACTGCTTTCTTTAGAAAACCGCCGCAGCGTGCTGCAGCCCCTGGTGGGACAGCCCTGTCCGCAGGCGCATCTGGCGTTGCGAAAGCAGGCCGCCATTTTGCAGACGGTCCGCTCCATCGCCCTGATTAACGACGGTGTCCTGTATTGCTCAAGTATTTTCGGCAGCCGCGACGTGCCCGTTCGCGACTTTCTGAAAGAGTTACCCGCCAGCACGGCGAAGCTAATTTTATCCACCGACCAGTGGCTGCTTAAAGATAGTCCGATATTGATCCAGTGGTATCCCGTTTCTCCGGACGGTGAAGCAGGCGTCATCGAAATCATCAATATCGATCTGATCGCCAAAATGATCCTCGAGCCCCAGCGCCCGCTTATTAATGACGTGGCGCTGACCGTGGGCGATCGCTTTCTGCGCTATGGACAACGCGTCAGCGACAGCCTGACGTTTGATGAGGAGGGCTCTCTTTTCCAGCAGGCATCAACCCGAAATCCTTTCACCATTACGGTCAGCGGGCCAGGTCCCGGAGCATTAGCCTTAAAAAGCCTGCCAGCCCAGCTGCCGCTGGGACTCATGCTCAGCCTGCTGCTGGGCTATCTCGCCTGGCTGGCGACGGCAAACCGGATGAGCTTTACGTGGGAGATCGATATGGGGATTGCGGGGCGGGAATTTGAGCTTTTCTGCCAGCCGCTGGTGAATGCCCGTACCCAGGCCTGCATCGGCGTGGAGATCCTGCTGCGCTGGAACAACCCCCGTCAGGGCTGGATCACCCCGGAAGTGTTTATCCCTCTGGCAGAAGAACATAACCAGATTGTCCCACTGACCCGCTATGTCATCGCCGAAACGGTGCGCCAGATAGGCTACTTCCCTTCCAGCGCCGGTTTTCACATCGGCATTAACGTTGCCGCCAGCCATTTCCGTCACGCTGTGCTGATACAGGATCTGAACCGCCTCTGGTTCAGCGCCAGTCCGCGACAGCAGCTGGTAATTGAACTCACGGAACGGGATGCGCTGCTGGATGCGGATTATCGCATCGTGCGCGAACTGCATCGCAAAGGGGTGAAGCTGGCCATCGACGATTTTGGTACCGGGAACAGCTCCCTCTCCTGGCTTGAGAAGCTGCACCCGGACGTGCTGAAAATTGACCAGTCGTTTACCACCGCCATCGGCACTGACGCCGTGAATTCAACGGTGACGGATATGATTATTGCGCTGGGTCAGCGGCTGAATATTGAACTGGTTGCTGAGGGGGTCGAGACAGAGGAGCAGGCGCGCTATTTGCGCCGTCATGGTGTGCCTGTCCTGCAGGGCTTTTTCTATGCGCGGCCGATGCCGCTACGGGATTTTCCGAAGTGGCTGGCGGGAAGCGCGTCCCCGCCAGCGCGTCATAACGGGCACATCGTGCCCTTAATGCCGCTGCGCTAAGCCGGCTTACTCATCTTCGTCGTGGGGTGATTGTTCTTTAACAATACGAACCATATCAACGCGATAGTCGTTAGCTTCAACGATCGTAATGTGCAGCGGCGCCAGTTCGATTACATCTCCGACGCGCGGGATTTGCCCGTTAACCGCGATCACCAGACCAGCAACGGTCGCGATGTCTTCTTCATCATTGATCACGTTTTCCAGCCCCAGCGTGTGCGAGAGCGCGTGCAGGTCGGTGGTACCTTTAACCAGCCAGCCTTCGCCGTCGGCAACAATTTCTGGCGTTTCGTCGGCATCCGGGAATTCACCGGCAATCGCTTCCAGCACGTCCAGCGGCGTAACCAGCCCCTGCACCACGCCAAACTCGTTGGTGACGATAACAAAGCTACCGCGAGCGCGACGCAGCACCCCGAGCAGGTTGATCGGATCCAGCGTTTCCGGCACGACGATCGCAGGCGACGCGGCAGCAACGGCTTCCACGTTGACGCCCTCTTCCAGGGCTACCAGCATCTCTTTCGCCCGCACGACGCCGATGATCTCATCCAGCTCACCGCGACACACCGGGAACAGGCTGTGCGGTGAAGAGAGCAGCTGCTGGCGAATTTCATCCACGCTCAGGTTAGCATCAACCCAGCTGATCTCCCCGCGCGGCGTCATGATGCCGCGCAGCGAACGGGAGGCCAGGGAGAGCACGCCGTTGATCATGTAGCGCTCCTGTTCCACAAACGCCCCTTCCGGAACCGGAACCGGGTTGTGGTTTTCGGAATCAGACTGAACGTTCACCTGACGGCGACCGCCCATCAGGCGCAGAATGGCATCCGCGGTACGGGCGCGCAGAGGCTGATTTGACTGCTGCTTGATAAAGTTACGGCGCGCAATCTGGTTGAACAGCTCGATCAGGATCGAGAAGCCAATCGCGGCGTACAGGTAGCCTTTCGGAATATGGAAGCCAAAACCTTCCGCCACCAGGCTCAGGCCAATCATCAGCAGGAAGCTCAGACACAGCACGACCACCGTCGGATGCTGGTTCACGAAGCGCGTCAGAGGCTTCGAGGCCAGCAGCATGACCGCCATTGCAATAACGACCGCAGCCATCATGACCGGCAGATGGTTCACCATGCCGACCGCTGTGATCACCGCATCCAGCGAGAAGACCGCATCCAGCACCACGATCTGCAGCACCACCACCCAGAAACTGGCATAGCCTTTACCGTGACCATCATCGTGCTGACGGTTTTCCAGCCGCTCGTGAAGCTCTGTCGTCGCTTTGAAAAGCAGGAATATCCCCCCGATCAGCATGATTAAATCACGCCCTGAGAAGGTGTAGTCCATGACGGAGAACAGCGGTTTGGTCAATGTGACCATCCAGGAGATGACGGAGAGCAGCCCCAGTCGCATAACCAGCGCCAGCGAGAGGCCAATCAGACGCGCTTTATCACGCTGTTTTGGCGGCAGCTTATCCGCAAGGATGGCGATAAACACCAGGTTATCAATGCCGAGAACAATCTCGAGCACCACCAGCGTGAGCAATCCCACCCAGATTGACGGGTCCATTAAGAATTCCATGACAAGCTCCTGCTAAAGGAATGACGAAACGGTGCCCCACTCAACGTGGGCAAAACAGAGGTAGACAGAGTCGATACGTGGCGAGGATCGCCGGTGAATAAGGCGCGAAATGGCCTGGCAGATGACTGACGTCGGTGACGGTCCATATAGTGGGCTGTAGCCCTATACTCCTGAACAATTAAACGGAGGCTAAACATATCAGAGACAATGTGTTTTTAGCAAAGATTTACGTTCCTTTGCAAAGTTCTGTAACACTGCGGCTTTACTCTACGGATAAATCTGTAACGCGTGGCTAAATTACGGATCTTCATCACATAAATTATTTTTTCACTATCTAAAATAATTCGCGGAAGTCTTAGTTTTTTTGAACTCTAACCCTTATCTGAATCGATTCGGTTCGCCAATACGATTCTCAGTACGACTGCCTGGCAGGCGTATTAATGATAATAAAAGGAGGTAGCAAGTGACCATTGCTATTGTCATAGGCACACATGGTTGGGCTGCTGAGCAGCTACTCAAAACGGCAGAGATGCTGTTGGGCGAGCAGGAAAACGTCGGCTGGATCGATTTCGTTCCCGGTGAAAACGCCGAGACGCTGATAGAGAAGTACAACGCTCAGCTCGAGAAGCTGGATACCAGCAAAGGCGTGCTGTTTCTCGTTGATACATGGGGCGGCAGCCCGTTCAATGCTGCCAGCCGCATTGTCGTCGATAAAGAGCACTATGAAGTTGTCGCCGGGGTCAATATTCCCATGCTGGTGGAAACCCTCATGGCGCGAGACGACAATCCGTCCTTCGATGAGCTGGTTGCTCTGGCCGTTGAAACCGGTCGTGAAGGGGTTAAGGCGCTGAAGGCACAGCCGGTTGAAAAACCTGCCCCTGCGCCTGCAGCGGCACCGAAAGCGGCAGCACCGGCAAAACCGATGGGCCCGAACGATTACATGGTGATCGGCCTTGCGCGTATTGATGACCGCTTAATCCACGGTCAGGTTGCCACGCGCTGGACCAAAGAGACCAACGTTCGACGCATCATCGTGGTCAGCGACGAAGTGGCCGCTGATACCGTACGTAAAACCCTTCTGACTCAGGTTGCTCCTCCTGGCGTTACCGCGCACGTCGTGGATGTCGCCAAGATGATCCGCGTGTACAACAACCCGAAATATGCGGGCGAACGCGTGATGCTCCTGTTTACTAACCCGACAGACGTTGAGCGCATTGTTGAAGGCGGCGTGAAAATCACCTCCGTTAACATTGGTGGTATGGCATTCCGTCAGGGCAAAACGCAGGTCAACAACGCCATTTCAGTCGATGCGAAAGATATCGAAGCATTCAACAAGCTGAATGCACGCGGTATTGAGCTGGAAGCCCGTAAGGTTTCCACGGACCAGAAACTGAAAATGATGGATTTGATCGGCAAAGTTGGGAAATAAGCCCGCGCCGGTTCTCACATAAAGTAAATGCAATAGGAGAAGTGCAATGGAGATTACCACTCTTCAGATTGTGCTGGTGTTCGTCGTCGCATGTATTGCGGGTATGGAATCCGTACTTGATGAATTTCAGTTCCACCGCCCTCTGGTGGCCTGTACGCTTATTGGCGCCGTTCTGGGTGACATGAAAACCGGTATCATCATCGGTGGTACCCTGGAAATGATCGCCCTGGGCTGGATGAACATCGGCGCGGCGGTTGCGCCCGATGCCGCGCTGGCCTCTATCATTTCGACCGTTCTGGTTATTGCCGGTCACCAGAGTATTGGTGCAGGTATCGCGCTGGCGATCCCGCTGGCAGCAGCAGGTCAGGTTCTGACCATCATCGTTCGTACTATCACCGTTGCCTTCCAGCACGCGGCGGATAAGGCGGCCGACAACGGCAACCTCACGGCCCTGTCGTGGATCCACGTTTCATCCCTGTTCCTGCAGGCGATGCGTATCGCGATCCCGGCGGTTATCGTGGCGATCTCTGTCGGTACCAGTGAAGTCCAGAGCATGCTGAACGCCATTCCAGAAGTGGTCACCGGCGGTCTGAACATCGCGGGCGGTATGATCGTGGTTGTCGGTTATGCGATGGTCATCAACATGATGCGCGCAGGCTACCTGATGCCGTTCTTCTACCTCGGCTTCGTGACCGCTGCCTTCACCAACTTCAACCTGGTTGCACTGGGTGTGATCGGTGCGGTGATGGCGATTCTCTACATCCAGCTCAGCCCGAAATATAACCGCGTCGCGGGTGCCCCAGCGCAGGCTGCTGGTAACAACGATCTCGATAACGAACTGGACTAACAGGTGAGCGAAATGGTTGATATGACAAAAACTACCACCGAGAAAAAACTCACTCCGGGTGATATTCGTGGCGTGTTCATCCGTTCTAACCTGTTTCAGGGTTCATGGAACTTCGAACGTATGCAGGCGCTGGGTTTCTGCTTCTCCATGGTACCGGCGATCAAACGCCTCTACCCGGAAAACAACGAAGCGCGCCGTCAGGCGATCAAGCGTCACCTGGAATTCTTTAACACCCATCCTTACGTTGCGGCCCCCGTACTGGGCGTAACGCTGGCGATGGAAGAACAGCGTGCGAACGGCGCAGAGATCGACGATGGTGCTATCAACGGTATCAAAGTCGGTCTGATGGGTCCGCTGGCCGGCGTCGGTGACCCTATCTTCTGGGGTACCGTGCGTCCGGTCTTCGCGGCGCTGGGTGCCGGTATCGCAATGAGCGGCAGCCTGCTGGGCCCGCTGCTGTTCTTCATCCTGTTCAACGCCGTGCGTCTGCTGACCCGTTACTACGGTGTGGCCTACGGCTACCGTAAAGGGGTGGATATCGTTAAGGACATGGGCGGCGGCTTCCTGCAGAAGCTGACTGAGGGGGCGTCAATCCTCGGCCTGTTTGTCATGGGGGCGCTGGTTAACAAGTGGACGCACGTGAACATCCCGCTGGTGGTATCGACCATCACCGGGCAGGATGGTCAGACCCGCGTCACCACCGTGCAGACGATTCTGGACCAGCTGATGCCGGGCCTGGTCCCGCTGCTGTTGACCTTCGCCTGCATGTGGCTGCTGCGTAAGAAAGTGAACCCGCTGTGGATTATCGTTGGCTTCTTCGTCATCGGTATTGCGGGCTACGCCGTCGGCCTGCTGGGTCTGTAAGTTTAAATGCTATAGGCCGGGGGCTTGCCCCCGGTTTTTTTTATCTGGAGGATGAATGACTGTCACGGACATCGTACTGGTTTTATTTATTGCTGCCCTTCTGGCTTACGCTATCTATGACGAGTTCATCATGCCGCGCCGTCACGGCGAGACGCTGCTCTCCCTTCCCCTTCTGCGACGCGGGCGCGTGGATGCGTTTATCTTCGCGGGTCTCATCGTTATTCTTATTTACAATAACGTCACCGGCCATGGTGCAATATTAACCACATGGTTATTATGTGCGCTGGCATTAATGGCTGTTTATCTGTTCTGGATCCGCACGCCGAAAATCATTTTTAAATCACGCGGATTTTTCTTCGCCAATGTGTGGATAGAATATAACCGTATTAAAGAGATGAATTTATCCGAAGACGGCGTGCTGGTGATGCAATTAGAACAACGCCGCCTGCTTATTCGGGTAAAGAATATTGATGATCTGGAAAAGATATACAAGCTTCTCGTTAAAACTCAATAATTTACATATATAGCAACGGCTATATTCTGTGTTTATTTTGCGCAAGAAATATAGCCGAAGCTATATCCCCACCGCTAATTTGAACTCTATTTGTTAACGATATCTTCACGATTAAAGACAAATGAAAATCGTTATCAACAAGAGCTTTAAATAAAGCCTCTTGATTGTTGTTTTATATTCTCAAAATATGTTAAGGTTGCGCCCGTCGTTGGGGAGTAGCCGATTTCCTGTTCGCAGGAAATGTACGTGTCAACATACTCGTTGAAAAACGTGGCACGTACGGATCGCTTACCGCACATCTTATGTGCATTGCGATCAGGCGAGACCATAGATACATCAACTGCTGTTTACTGGGGGCAGTGATGTGTCATATGGATATCCCCGGTCTGGACGCTGTTATGAATATCTCCGCTACGATCCTTCTCGCTTTTGGCATGTCCATGGACGCATTCGCTGCTTCCATCGGAAAAGGCGCCACGCTCCACAAACCTAAATTCTCAGAAGCCCTGCGCACCGGCCTGATTTTTGGCGCTATCGAAACGCTGACCCCGCTTATCGGCTGGGGACTTGGCATGCTCGCCAGCCAGTTCGTGCTGGAGTGGAACCACTGGATTGCGTTCGTCCTGCTGGTCTTTCTCGGTGGCCGAATGGTGATTGAAGGTTTTCGCGGTGGTGAGGAAGAAGACGAGGAGCCACAGCATCGCCATGGATTCTGGCTGCTGGTCACCACTGCCATTGCCACCAGCCTTGATGCGATGGCCGTCGGTGTCGGTCTGGCATTCCTGCAGGTCAATATTATCGCCACCGCGCTGGCTATTGGCTGCGCAACGCTGATTATGTCCACGCTGGGCATGATGGTCGGACGGTTTATCGGCCCGCTGCTGGGTAAACGCGCCGAGATCCTGGGCGGCATTGTGCTAATTGGGATTGGTGCCCAGATCCTCTGGGCGCACTTCGCCGGTTAGTCTTCGCGCTGCCAGACGTGGATGCTGAAGTCCGTCTGGCAGCGAAATGTTAAATGTGCCGCTAGCGTTTCCCACACCTCCGGTTTTGCCCGCCACGCGAACGGCGTCATCTGCAATAACGCGACGGCCTCTTCCCCTTTCAGCGTCATTTCGTAAGCCACCGATTCCGCTTGCTTCATGCTAAAACCGGCCAGCCGTTCAGAATGCGGGGCATGCAGACGCACTTCGTCGTAGATCAGCCCTTTCAGCTCCATCAGATGACGCGGGCCTGGGGTCACGGTGACCACCCATCCGCCAGGCTTCACCACGCGCGCCAGCTCCTCTGCCTTACACGGCGCGTAAATGCGGATAACCGCGTCCATGCTGGCATCGTCAAACGGCAGCCGGTGGCTGGACGCCACGCAGAACGTCACGTCGGCGTAACGCTTTGCCGCCGCGCGAATGGCCGCTTTCGACACGTCCAGACCGAATGTCTGTGCGCCCTTCTCACGAGCAACCTCTGCAAACCGTGCGGTGTAGTACCCTTCACCGCAGCCGATATCGAGCACGGCGGTGGCTGACCCCGGCAGAATGTCATTCAGCATCTGCGCGACTGCCTCCCGCAGCGGCAGATAGTGCCCGGCATCCAGAAACGCGCGGCGCGCCTGCATCATCTCTGCACTATCGCCAGGATCGCGGGAGCGCTTATGCTGCACCGGCAGAAGATTCACGTAGCCTTCTTTTGCCATATCAAACTGATGCCCCTGCGGACAGGTATAACTTTTATCTGAGTGCGTCAGAGGGGCGTGGCAAAGGGGACAACTGAAGGACATGGTGACTCCGGAGCATAATCAAAGGGCGAAGTGTACCGCTATTCGCCCTGGTTATAAACGTCCGGTTAACGCATAACGATTAGGTGATCGGAACCCGCCGGTAACCCGTCAGGTTTTACATTCTCCAGACGCAGTACGTTACCCATAATCTCACTGAAGACAGGCGCAGAAACGGCCCCGCCGTAGTAGGCCCCGTTTTGCGGATCGTTAATCACAACCACCAGGGCAAAGCGCGGATTGCTGGCAGGTGCAACCCCCGCGGTGTAGGCGACGTATTTATCGACGTACTTCCCGCTGTCGTCAATTTTCTTCGCCGTACCGGTTTTCACCGCCACCCGGTAATCACGCACGGCAGCCTTAACGCCTCCGCCGCCCGGCAGCGCAACGCTCTCCATCATGTGCTCCACTTCATGCGCAATCTCTTCCGGCATGACGCGGTGCCCGATAACGGGGGGATCGATGCGGGTGATGGAGAGCGGACGCTCAAGCCCGAAACCGCCAATCGTGGCGTAGACGTGGGCCAGCTGGAGCGGCGTTACCATCAGCCCGTAGCCGAAGGCAAAGGTCGCGCGATCGAGCTGGCTCCAGTATTTACGCTGGGGCAACAGCCCTGAGCTTTCCCCCGTTAAGCCAAGCCCCGTACTGGTGCCAAAACCAAAGTTGCGATAGGTATCAATGAGATGTTGAACAGGCATCGCCAGCGAAAGACGTGACACGCCGGTATCGCTGGATTTTTGCAGGATCCCGGTCATCGTCAGCTCAGGGTAAAAGCCCACGTCGCGGATACGGTGCCCGTCAAGGGTATACGGGTGGGTGTCAATCACGCTGTCCGGCTGGACCAGCCCCTGCTGCAGGGCCGTCATCAGCACCAGCGGCTTGACGGTCGAACCGGGTTCGAACGTATCGCTGATCGCACGGTTGCGAAAATCATTTATCGTCGCGCCTTCCCGGTTATTGGGATTGAAATCCGGATAGCTCGCCATGGCGAGAATTTCCCCGGTTGGGATATTAATTAATACCGATGCCCCGGACTCGGCCTTGTTCCAGGCCACGGCATTATCGAGCGCATCTTCGGTGATGGTTTGCAGCCGCTCGTCGATACTTAGCTGGATGTTATGCGCCGGTGCGGGCGCCACTTCCGTCAGGTTCTCAACCACGCGGCCGTAGCGGTCTTCCCTTACCTGCCGCACTCCGGCCTTGCCGGTCAGCTGCGCGTTGAAGCTTTTTTCCACGCCTTCAATGCCCTGCCCGTCAATATTGGTGAAGCCAATCAGGTTCGCTGCCACATGGCCGGCAGGATAAAAACGGCGGGATTCATCGCGTAAATTGATGCCGGGCAGGTTGAGTTTGTCGATCCACTT
Organism: Enterobacter sp. 3U4; assembly: GCF_057224565.1. Lineage (NCBI taxonomy): Bacteria > Pseudomonadati > Pseudomonadota > Gammaproteobacteria > Enterobacterales > Enterobacteriaceae > Enterobacter > Enterobacter sp. 3U4. The sequence continues at coordinate 1,171,383 of NZ_CP136665.1, read as the reverse complement.
TGCCTGTGCCGGATCGACCTGGCGGGCAAGATAAATAAAACGGCCCTGCGGGTTGGCGTTGATTCTCGCCGAGAGAGTGCCGAGGGAGAGATGCAACGCGCTGGCCAGCGCCTGCCAGCGTTCATCAACGCCAACGCCCCCTTTTGCCAGCACCGTTTTAGGATCGGCCCAGACGGCCCGGACGGGCACGCTCACCGCCAGGGGGCGACCTTCGCGATCCATTATCATGCCGCGCGGTGCATCAATCGCCAGCTGGCGAAGGGAGCGCATATCTTCCTGCTTCACCAGATTGTCAGGCTTGATGATTTGCAGCCAGGCAACGCGGCCCAGCAAAAATGCCAGACTACAAAAAATCGCTAAACAGAGCAGCACAAAACGCGCCGGCGTGAAATTTCCAGTTGCTGTTATCAATGTCTTCTTCACCTGCACCCCAGGGCTGTAAAACAACGCCCTGATTTAACGGGAAAAGATGGTGTTAGGGTGGCAAAACAGTGCTACTAACCTCGCAGCTTTGCAACAAGTTAATAACGAGACCGCGAATGGTAATATTTTGAAAGATTAGGGACATAAAAAAGCCCCGCGTTATGCGAGGCTTTATGTCTGAGAGTGAAGTGCTAAGCGCTTCAGTCAGCAGCGGTTCGATCAGATAGCAGTTACGTTAACTGCAGCTGGGCCTTTCTGGCCGTCCTGAATTTCGAACTCAACGTTCTGGCCTTCAGCCAGAGTTTTGAAGCCGTTACCCTGGATTGCAGAGAAGTGTACGAACACGTCTTTGCTGCCGTCAGCAGGAGTAATGAAACCAAAACCTTTAGACTCGTTGAACCACTTAACTTGACCTTTAATCTTTGCCATTTTGCAAAATTCCTTAGAGTGTTTTCTTAGCCCGCAGGCATTAACTGAGATAAAACTGAGACATTACTGCATGAGGCACTAATATAAGGTTCGGCAGAGAAGCGGTATTCAACGACAACGTGTTTACTCAGGACTTCTTTACTGAAAATGCCACACATAAACAGAACTGTACCTCGTTTGACCCAAAACGTGTTATCACACACTATGTTTAATATGGCAAGCCATTTTTAAACATGTCTCGATCCGCCGCACAAATTCGAACAGTGCCTGTCAGGTTTTGCACAATTATGCGCATCACATACAGACAGCTCTGCTGCGTAACAAAGACCCAGCGTTGCTTTCACGACCGCTGTAATCTAAGACTTTTTTAACATAGCTCAATCATAACGAAGCGTCCAGCAACCGGTAAAAGAAATCTTACGTCTTGATTGAGTTAGAACAATTTGTGAAAACTTATGCTTAAATCATTGTAACGCGACCAAATTGTTTCAGAGAAAAAACAGTGTTAATAACCGGCGCCCGGCTGTATTAAAATGCACCAGTTAATAAACAGCGTTATGCACCAAAATAATGAAATTTTTATGACTCTGCATCAAAAGAAGGCAAGCAAAACGTTTCGATAAAAATAAAACATTCCTGCGCGCGTTTACATCAACAATATATGCAACAATTTATCGCTTCGTTTATAAGGATAAATATTCACCAATTTTCAGTATCCTGAAAGAATGATTAACTGGTGCTAAATTATCGAGCGCATGAGTTAACTCCTGCACAGGTTCATCTAAGGCTTCATCTGCCAGTTCAAACACCCCCCAGTGAATGGGGAACGCCATAGGACAGCCCAGCTGCTGCCACAATGCCACCGCAGATTGCGGATCCATATGATGGACAGCCATGAACCATCGTGGGGCATAGGCACCAATCGGTAACGCGGCGGCATCTATCTGGCCCAGGCGTTCAGGTATCAGCAGCAGCTCGGGCGTATACCCCGTATCACCGCTGAACCAGAAGCGGTGATGCCGCCCTTCCATCACCCAACCGCACCATAAGGAACGATTGCGGTTCCAGGGCGTGCGCATGCTCCAGTGCTGAGCCGGTACGGCGGTCAGCGTCATCCCCTGCCAGGTGAAACTCTGCCACCAGTCGAGTTCGACCACGCGTTTTGCTCCCCGGCGGCGAAACCAGTCGGCCAGGCCCAAAGGCACAAAAACCCTGACGTCGGGAAAGCGCTTGAGGATTCGGCGAATGGTCGCGTCATCAAGATGATCGTAATGATTATGGGAAATGACGACCGCATCCAGCTGATGAAGTTGCTCGACAGACAGTACGGGGGGTGTCTTACGCTGTGGTCCCAGGAAAGGCAGCGGAGAAGCGCGCCGTGAAAACACCGGATCGGTAAGGATGATATTGCCGTCCAGCTGCAGCAACACGCTCGCGTGTCCGAGCCACCATACCCCATCTTCTTGAGGTTGCGTTAGCTCAACAGGCTGCCACCACTGACGGATAAAGTCTTCATAACCCAGCGCGGGCGGCTTCGGTAAACCGGCCTTTTTACGCTCTTTACGCCAACGGTCAAGGTCACCGGGTTGATGTTCGACAGGATAGGTATTACGAAAACCGTTCGGGGTGTGATGTTTCAGGGAGGGGTCATACCAGGGATTTTTCCAGACCACAGCCACCTCCCAGGACAAAAAAATTAACGCTCAGCCACCAGGCGGATAAAGTCGTCTTCGTCTTTGTTATCTTCAGCGATCGCGTCTTTCGGCGCGTCTTTCTCTTCCGGTTCGTTCGCCTCACACAGACGGCGTAGCAGCGCATTCTGACGTTTTTGCTGATCGAGCAGCGCTTCCAGCAGTTCGATCTGCTCGTTAGTACGGGAACTGGCGCGGTTCACGAAAAACCAGATGACCAGCCCCACAAGCAGAACAACCAAAGAAATCATCAGGGACGCTATATTCAGCAGCCCTGAATTCAGTAACTCACCCATTTCACCACCTCAATAAAAACGTCTATTTTACCACTGGCGCGAAGGAAGGAAATCACGTTGAGAAAAAATGTCTATTACCACGGAATAAACTTGTTTATTGCGCAAACGCCGCTAAAAAACTGTACATCCTGATCGCACATCACATTGATCGTCTGTGTCCATAACACCACGCACGCTATCAGCACGATAATCAGAATTACCCAGCGTATTTTTTTCACTCCACACTCCGTCTAAGGACCTGATGTAACGAGATTATCACGCTTATCTTAAACAAGGACTAACTGTGCCTCCATCGCGCTTTTTTTAAGAATCCTGCACTTGTTTCATCGCGTAAACACTTTACGCTAGCATTACGATAACAACGATAAAAGAGGTAATGATGCGATTCATTATTCGAACAATTATTGCGCTGGCCCTTGTCTGGATTGGCCTTCTGTTAACAGGCTATGGCGTGCTCGTGGGGAGCACCGAAAACGCAGCCGGGCTAGGCATTCAGTGTAAATATTTAACAGCACAAGGAATGAGCACTGCCCAGTATCTGCATACTGACAGCGGGATCGTTGGCTTAACCCAATGCCCTGTACTGCGTAAAACATCCGTCGTCATTGATAATGGCTAATCAGCCTGGTGAATGACAAACAAAAAACGCCGCATCAGATGCGGCGTTTTTTCTGCCAGCAGGGATTAAAACGGGTAGTCGTGATACCCCATCTGCTCGGAAATTTTACGTGCGGCAGTGTGCAGAATAGCCACATACTCATGCAGACGCTCTTCGGAGAAGCGTAAGGTCGGGAAGGAGATACTCAAGCCCGCGATCACCACGCCAAAGCGGTCAAATACCGGAACGCCGATGCAGCGCAGCCCTTCTTCCTGCTCCTCGTTATCTTCGCCATACCCCTGCTCGCGCACGCGGTCGAGCACTGTAAGCAGCGCGTCCGTGCTGGTAATGGTTCGTTCCGTGCTGCGTTTGTATTCCACGCCTTCGAGGATCTGCTTCACTTCCTCACGATCGCGCCACGCCAGCAGAACCTTACCAATGGCGGTACTGTAGAGCGGGTTGCGACGACCAATGCGCGAATACATGCGCAGATTGTACATGGAGTCGATTTTATGGATGTAAACAATGCTGTCTTCATCCAGTGCGCCGAGATGGATGGTCTCTTTGGTCAGGCGAGAGATTTCACGCATCTGAATATCAGCGCTGCGGATCAGGTCAACATTCTGTAGCGCACGGGCACCCAGCTCAAACAGCTTCAGCGTCAGAGAGTATTTTTCAGATTCGCCTTCCTGGGCAACGTAACCCAGCGACTTCATGGTTTGCAAAAAGCGATACACGGTGCTTTTTGACATCATCACGCGCTGCGACAACTCTGTAATACCTATTTCACGCTCTTCTCCCAGCGCCTGTAAGATGCCAAACACCTTCAGCACGGAAGAAACAGAATCTGGCTGTTTATCCAAATCCGCAATAGCCATTTACCACCTCATAGAGAGTGTTTTATAAAAATCAGAACCGGTTTTTATTATAAGTTCCCGTCATGTCACCTGCAATCAATCCGCGTTTACTTCGTTACAAATCTGCGACATATCGCGGCTGTAACAATGCTAAAATAGTTACCCTGAGAATAATTTCACGCTGAGCTTTTTTAATCCTAATGGAAAAAAACCTTTCCGATGGCCTGCCTTTACCCCAGCGGTATGGCGCTATAGCGACCATCATTATCGGTATATCAATGGCCGTCCTTGACGGCGCAATCGCGAACGTCGCCCTGCCAACCATTGCCAGCGACCTGCACGCCTCTCCCGCCAGTTCGATATGGATTGTTAACGCCTATCAGATTGCGATTGTGATTTCCCTGCTCTCGTTCTCTTTTCTGGGCGATATGTTCGGCTACCGCCGGGTGTATCAGTGCGGTCTGGTGGTTTTCACCTTCACGTCCTTGTTATGCGCCCTTTCAGATTCACTGCATACCCTGACGCTTGCGCGTATTGCGCAGGGTTTTGGCGGCGCGGCGCTGATGAGCGTAAACACGGCGTTGATCCGCTTGATTTATCCGCAGCGTCATCTGGGGCGCGGAATGGGGATAAACTCGTTTATTGTCGCCGTCTCTTCTGCCGCCGGGCCAACGATAGCGGCGGCGATCCTCTCCGTTGCGTCATGGCAATGGCTGTTCGCCATTAACGTGCCGCTGGGTATCGTCGCCATCTTCTTTGCCCTGCGCTTTCTTCCCGCTAACGGTCCCAAGAGCAGCATGCCGCGCTTCGACGTGGCGAGTGCGGTGATGAATGCCCTGACCTTTGGCCTGCTGATTACGGCGCTGAGCGGCTTTGCGCAGGGACAATCTCTGATGCTTACCGCCGCGGAGCTCATCGCCCTGCTGGCAATCGGCTTCTTCTTTGTACGCCGCCAGCTCACCCTGCCCGTTCCTTTGCTGCCGGTCGATCTGCTGCGTATTCCCCTCTTTTCCCTCTCCATTTGCACGTCCGTTTGCTCGTTTTGCGCCCAGATGCTGGCCCTGGTTTCTCTGCCCTTCTTCCTGCAGAGCGTAGTTGGCCGTTCAGAAGTGGAAACCGGGCTGCTGCTCACCCCCTGGCCGCTGGCGACGATGGTGATGGCACCGCTGGCAGGTTATTTAATTGAACGCGTTCATGCCGGTTTATTGGGAGCGTTGGGGCTGGCGGTGATGGCGACAGGCCTTTTCGCGCTGGCTCTGCTACCGTCATCGCCAACCGATTTGGACATCATCTGGCGCATGATCCTGTGCGGCGCGGGGTTTGGCCTGTTCCAGTCCCCTAACAATCACACCATTATCACCGTCGCGCCGCGCCATCGCAGCGGAGGTGCCAGCGGCATGCTGGGGACCGCGCGCCTTCTGGGACAAAGCAGCGGTGCGGCGCTGGTCGCCCTGATGTTTAACCTCGCCGGGCAAAACGGTAACCACATTGCGCTTCTCACCGCGGGTGCCCTTGCCTCCGTCGCGGCGGTCGTCAGCGGCCTGCGGGTTACCCAGCCCAGGGTTCAGGCATAAAAAAAGCCGGGCGGAGTGTACTCCTGCCCGGCTTATTAGCGTTCTTAGCGTTACTTCAGGTATTCCCCACTGCGCAGCGCTTCGATACGTTTATCCAGCGGCGGGTGAGACATAAACAGCTCGCTCAGCGATTTGGATTTACCGTTAATGCAGAAGGCCATCATGCTGTTCGCTTCCTGCGGCTCGTAGCTGGTTTTCAGACGCTGCAGCGCGGCAATCATCTTCTCACGACCAACCAGCTTCGCAGAGCCGGCATCCGCGTGGAATTCGCGGTGTCGGGAGAACCACATGGTGATGATGCTGGCCAGAATACCGAATACCAGTTCCAGAACCATCGACACGGCGAAGTAGATGAGAGGGTTGCCGTTGCTCTCTTCGCCTTCGTCGCGGTTGCCGCCCATAAAGCCTGCCGCAATCTGCGCCAGAATACGGGAGATGAAGATCACGAAGGTGTTCACCACGCCCTGAATCAGGGTCATGGTCACCATGTCACCGTTGGCGATATGGCTGATTTCGTGGGCAATAACCGCTTCGGCTTCGTCACGGCTCATGTTCTGCAGCAATCCGGTGCTGACGGCTACCAGCGACGCATCGCGACGGGCGCCCGTGGCAAAAGCGTTGATATCCGGGGCATGGTAAATCGCCACCTGCGGCATGGCGATCCCGGCCTGACGGGACTGCTGAGCCACCGTATTCATCAGCCACTGTTCCATATCGTTACGCGGCTGTTCAATAACCTCACCACCCACCGATTTCAGTGCCATCCACTTCGACATCAGCAGGGAGATGAACGAGCCACCAAAACCAAACAGCAGCGCCATAATCAACAGACCCTGAACGCTGCTCGACTGAATTCCCGTCAGGCTTAGCACGAGCCCGAAAACCACCATGACCGCAAGGTTGGTGAGCAGGAAGAGCGCGATTCGCATCATAATTTTCTTTTTACCTCAGTTTAACAAAGCGCACTATGCGATTACCCACATCGTATGGGTATTGCGGCTATTTTCAAGCATCCGGCGGGCGTAAGTCACCAGAAAGACACAACTTTACACAATTGGAAATCTGGCTGACGGAAGGATGAAGAACAAAAAGAAACAGGCACAATTTCTTGTGCCTGTTGGGAGGTTATTTTGCCGGAGCGGGCTGTACGGCAGGTTTCTCTTTTTCCTGATTCGCCAGGTCGAGAGCAATATGCACAGTCTCATCCAGATACGGATCCGGCTCCTGGTAATCTTTAGGCAGATCGTCCAGTTTCTTGAGCAGAGGCTTACCTTCACGCTTGAAGCGATCGTTGATACGCGCCAGGCGGGTTGCATCGTCTTCGTTGTTCTCTTTCTCACGCTGTGCGTAGTTAAGAGAAACAATATTCCGCTTATCTTTCAGGGCATTGAACCTTGCAATGTCCTTCATGATGTACTGGAACTCCGGATCTTTCGCGATGCGGTCGTTATGCGCTTTCAGCAGTTCAGGGCCAAATTGCGTCATATCACCCGCTTTCACGTAGGTCGCGGCATTGATGCTGTCCCACGGCAACGCGTTATCTTCAAACTTCTCGCCGGTTTCCGTCTCTTCCGTGCCTGTCGGCATCATGATGTCCGGCGTTACGCCCTTACGCTGCGTACTGCCGCCGTTCACGCGGTAGAATTTCTGAATGGTGTACTGAACTGAGCCCAGCGCAGGCCATTCCGGACGCAGCATCTGATCGTAAATCCGATTCAGAGAGCGATACTGCTGAACGGTGCCTTTCCCGAAGGTTGGCTCACCGACAATCAGCGCGCGGCCATAGTCCTGCATAGCAGCGGCAAAGATTTCAGATGCGGAGGCACTGAAGCGGTCAACCAGGACCACCAGCGGGCCTTTGTAGTAGACCACACCGTCGTTATCAGCATCTTCACGGACTTTACCATTGTTATCGCGCACCTGAACCACAGGACCCGATGGAATGAACAGACCAGAGAGTGAAACCGCTTCCGTCAGCGCCCCGCCGCCGTTACTGCGCAGGTCGATGATAATGCTGCTGACGTTCTGCTTTTCAAGCTTCTGCAGCTGAACTTTCACATCGTCCGTCAGCCCTACGTAGAAGCCAGGAATATCCAGAACACCAACCTTCTCTTTACCCACGGTTTTCACCGACATTTTCACCGCGCGGTCTTCCAGACGGATACGCTCGCGGGTCAGGGTAACGATACGGGTTTTGGTGCCCTTACCGGCAGGCAGAATTTCCAGACGAACCTTGCTGCCTTTCGGACCTTTGATCAGCGCGACCACGTCATCGAGGCGCCAGCCGATCACGTCGACCATGTTCTGGCCGGTTTGTCCTACACCCACAATGCGATCGCCTACGCTAATCGCTTTGCTTTTGGATGCCGGGCCACCCGCGACCATCGAATTGATCACCGTGTAGTCATCGTCCATCTGCAGCACCGCGCCGATACCTTCCAGAGACAGGCTCATCTCGGTATTGAACTGTTCAGTGTTGCGTGGTGAGAGATAGTTGGTGTGCGGATCGATTTCGTGCGCAAAGGCGGTCATCGCGAGTGAGAAGACATCCTCACTGTTGGTCTGGGCCAGACGACGAATGGCAAATTTGTAACGACGCGTCAGCGTGTCACGGATCTCTTTTTCGTCTTTGCCGGTCAGCTTAAGACTCAGTTCGTCGTATTTTACTTTGCCGTCCCACAGCGCATTCAGCTCGGCTTCATCTTTTGGCCAGGGCGCTTTGCTGCGGTCCAGATTGAAGGTGTCGTTGCCGGTGAAGTCCATTGGACGTTCCAGCACTTTCAGCGCGTACTGATAGCGTTCAAAGCGGCGCTTTTGCGACAGGTTGTACAGATCGTAGAACAGATCCAGCTTGCCTGAACGCAACTCGTCACCCACCTCGGATTTACGCTTAGCGAACTGCTCGACATCGCTGGCGAGCAAAACGTTATGACTGTAATCCAGCAAGTTCAGATAGCGGTCAAAGATTTTGGCCGAAAAGGCCTGATCGAGATCGAACTGACGATAGTGCGAGCGGGTAAAACGTGAGGTCACGCGCTCGCTCACCGTCGCGTGCTGCGTCTCTTCCTTGAGTACCGGAATTTGATCAACACGCGTGATATCGTCCACTGCAAAAGCGTGGCCTGTTATTGCAAACAGGCCCGCCAGCGCGGTGAGCTTAAAAAAAGTGTTCATGCCAGGCTTGGCCTCCGTTTCAGAACAACAAGTGTTCTGCGCGTACAATCATTGACATACCAGAAGTCAGCTGTACACGAACGCCATCTTTGGTGATTTCCATTACGGTGGCGTCCATAGCATTGTTACCCGCTTTTACCTTAAGTGCCTGACCCACGCTCAGGGCGTTAATGTCAGAAACCGGCGTATGGCGCGGCTCTTCACGAGGGGCACGCGGGGCTTTTGCTGCTGGTTTGTCGGCACGCGGTTTGCGATCGTTATTATCGTGACGGCGCGGCGCAGGGCGTGGTTTACGCTCGCGACGAGGCGCTTCTTCCTGGCCGTTTGCCGCTGCGGCTTCGCGTTTTTTCGCCTGCTGTTCTGCACGTTGTGCCTGAACGCGTGCTTTGGCTTCTTCAAGCTGCTTACGCGCGTGCTCAACGTGCTGCTCGTCCAGCTCGCCACACGGGTTGCCGTCGAGATCCACGCGGGTCGCGCCAGGTTTGATACCGTACAGGTAGCGCCAGCTCGAAGTATAAAGACGTAAGGCGGAACGCAGCTGAGTTTTGCTGAGGTTCATTTCCCCTTCAACACGCGCCACCAGATCCTGAAAAATACCGACTTTCAGGGGACGAGCTTCACCTTCCGCGCTGAAGCACTGCGGGAAACGCTCGGCCAGAAATGCGATAACTTCTTTACTGCTATTCAACTTAGGTTGATTTTCCATGAAATTTCCTGATTACAACGGACGTTGCCAACAAGCGCAGGCATGAACAGGCGTCATTATAATGACGCTATCAGTAAATGCTACGTTATCCGTTGATTATCCTGCGACGCTCGCAAAGAATTTTTGATAATCGGTTGCAGCGAGTACGTTTTCCAGATTCGCCACCAGCTCGCGCAGCCCCTGTTCGTCCTCGGTTGTAAAGCGACTGAAGACCGTACTGTCGATGTCCAGAACGCCAATAATCTGATTTTTGACCACCAGCGGCAGAACGATTTCAGAGTTACTGGCTGCATCACAGGCAATGTGCCCGTCAAACGCATGAACGTCTTCCACACGCTGCACCTGATTCTCGGCCACCGCCGTGCCGCATACGCCACGCCCAACCGGAATACGCACGCAGGCCAGTTTGCCCTGGAACGGGCCAAGCACCAGCGTTTCACCTTCCAGGAGATAAAAGCCAGCCCAGTTTACGTCAGAGAGACGTTCAAACAGCAATGCGCTAGTATTTGCCAGAGTGGCTAAGAAGCTGGTCTCACCCGCCATCAATGCCTTAAAATCGCGGTTCAGATCCGCGTAGAATTCTGTTTTGTTCATTATTCAATCACTTAGTTGTCTTACAAAATTACCGCATAGCCTATTAAAATAAGCATTAAATGCGCTCATGCTCAAGATGAATCCGTTCATGAGTTATTATAACTTTCAACAATACTTATTTGTGCGCAGCTGATGGCCTTAAAAACAACCAAAATTACGCCGACAAGAAAGATAACTGTCCATACGGTAAGCGAAGCTTTGCCACGTGCACATTATCAGCGTTGCCCCCAGTGCGATACGCTTTTTATGTTGCCGAAGATGAAATCGCACCAAAGTGCCTTTTGTCCGCGCTGCGACGCGAAAATTCGCGATGGCCGCGACTGGTCGCTAACCCGTCTCGCCGCCATGGCCGTCACCATGCTGCTGCTGATGCCCTTCGCCTGGAGCGAACCGCTGCTGAAACTCTACCTGCTTGGCGTGCGCATTGACGCCAACGTGCTGCAGGGTATCTGGCAAATGACCCGTCAGGGCGATCCCATCACCGCCGCCATGGTGCTGTTCTGCACCGTTGGCGCACCGCTGGTGCTGGTTGCCGCCATTGCCTATCTCTGGTTTGGCAATATTCTTGGCATGAATCTTCGCCCGGTGCTGCTGATGCTGGATAAGCTCAAAGAGTGGGTTATGCTGGATATTTATCTGGTCGGCGTGGGCGTTGCGTCAATAAAGGTACAGGACTACGCCTTTTTGCAGCCCGGCATCGGGCTCTTTGCTTTCATCTGCCTGGTATTGCTAAGCATCCTGACGCTGATCCACCTGAACGTTGAGCAGCTCTGGGAGCGTTTTTACCCTCAGCGCCCCGCCACGCGTCCCGATGATAATCTTCGCGTCTGTCTGGGATGTCACTATACCGGGTTGCCCGACCCGCGCGGACGCTGCCCGCGGTGCCACATTCCATTAAGGCTGCGGCGCAACAACAGCCTGCAAAAATGCTGGGCGGCGCTGATCGCCTCCCTGGTGTTTCTGATCCCCGCCAATATGCTGCCGATTTCCATCATTTACGTGAATGGCGGACGTCAGGAGGATACTATCCTCTCCGGGATTATCTCCCTTGCGCACAGCAACGTCGGGGTGGCGGCGATCGTTTTTATTGCCAGTATCCTGGTTCCCTTTACCAAAGTGGTGGTGATGTTTACCCTGCTCATCAGCATTCACTTAAAGTGTGAACAAGGTTTGCGAACCCGCATTCTGCTTCTGCGGTTCGTCACCTGGATTGGCCGCTGGTCAATGTTAGATCTGTTCGTGATTTCGCTGATGATGTCGCTCATCAATCGCGATCAGTTACTTGCTTTTACAATGGGACCCGCGGCTTTTTATTTCGGCTCTGCGGTGATATTGACTATTCTTGCTGTGGAATGGCTGGATAGCCGCTTACTTTGGGATGCACATGAGTCAGGAAACCCCCGCTTCGCCGACTGAAGCGAGAATTAAAACAAAACGCCGCATTTCGCCATTCTGGTTGCTGCCCGTCATCGCCCTGATGATTGCAGGCTGGCTTATCTGGACGAGCTATGAAGATCGCGGGAGTACGGTCACCATTGATTTCCAGACCGCCGACGGCATCGTTGCCGGGCGAACGCCCGTTCGCTTCCAGGGGGTTGAAGTGGGTACGGTTCAGGACATCTCCCTTGGAAAAGGGCTGAACAAAATTCAGGTGCGGGTCAGTATCAAATCTGACATGCAGGATGCCCTGCGCAGCGAAACGCAGTTCTGGCTGGTGACGCCAAAAGCCTCTCTGGCCGGCGTGTCCGGGCTGGATGCGCTCGTGGGCGGTAACTATATCGGCATGATGCCGGGCAAAGGCGAGCCGCAGGATCACTTTGTTGCTCTGGATACGCAGCCCAAATACCGCCTTAATAACGGCGATTTGATGATTCATCTCCAGGCACCAGACCTCGGTTCCCTGAACAGTGGCTCACTGGTCTATTTCCGGAAGATCCCGGTTGGCCGCGTATACGACTATGCGATCAACCCGAATAAACAGGGCGTCACCATCGACGTGCTGATCGAACGTCGCTTCACCAATCTGGTGAAAAAAGGCAGCCGCTTCTGGAACGTCTCAGGCGTGGATGCGGACCTCAGCCTGAGCGGTGCGAAAGTGAAGCTGGAGAGTCTGGCCGCGCTGGTGAATGGCGCCATTGCCTTTGACTCCCCGGAAAACTCAAGCCCTGCCACCGCTGATGATTCATTTGGCTTGTACGCTGACCTGGCGCACAGCCAGCGTGGCGTGATCGTTAAACTCGCCCTGCCCGATGCTAAAGGTCTAAAAGCGGGCTCAACGCCGCTGATGTATCAGGGTCTGCAGGTCGGCCAGCTCACCAAAATGACGCTCAACCCGGGCGGATCGGTCACCGGCGAAATGACGGTCGATCCGAGCGTGGTCGATCTCCTGCGTGAGAAAACGCGCATCGAAATGCGCAGTCCAAAGCTCTCTCTGAACGATGCCAGCCTCAGCACGCTGTTGACCGGCAATACGTTTGAGCTCATCCCCGGTGAAGGTGAACCCAGCAACAGCTTCGTAATTGCCCCGGCGGATAAAGCCCTGCTGCAAAAGCCGGGCGTGGTGACCGTCACGCTGAATGCGCCAGAAAGTTACGGTATCGAAGCCGGACAGCCGCTAATTTTACACGGCGTACAGGTCGGTCAGGTGCTGGAGCGTAAGCTCTCCGCGGATGGCGTGACGTTCTCGGTCGCCATCGATCCGCAATACAGCGACCTGGTGCACGGTGACAGTAAATTCGTGGTGAACAGTCGCGTCGACGTGAAGGTGGGTCTGGACGGCGTGGAGTTTCTCGGCGCCAGCGCCAGCGAATGGGTTAACGGCGGTATCCGCATTCTGCCTGGCGATAAAGGCCCCGTGCGCGACAGCTATCCGCTGTATGCCAACCTGGAGAAAGCGATTGAAAACAGCCTGAGCGATCTTCCTACCACCACGCTGACGCTTAGCGCCGAGACGCTGCCGGACGTACAGGCGGGATCCGTGGTGCTGTATCGCAAGTTTGAAGTCGGGGAAGTGATCGCCGTTCGCCCGCGTGCGGATGCGTTCGATATCGAACTGCACATCAAGCCGGAGTACCGCAAGCTGCTGACGCCAAACAGCGTCTTCTGGGCCGAAGGCGGCGCGAAAGTTCAGCTTAACGGTAACGGGCTGACCGTGCAGGCCTCCCCGCTGTCGCGCGCGCTGCGCGGGGCGATTAGCTTCGATAACCTCAGCGGCGCGGGCGCGAATCTGCGTAAAGGTGACAAGCGTATTCTCTTCCCGTCCGAAACCGCTGCGCGTGCCGTGGGTGGACAGATAACCCTGCACGCGTTTGATGCCGGTAAGCTGGCGGAAGGCATGCCAATCCGCTATCTGGGCATTGATATCGGGCAGATCCAGAAGCTGACGCTAATTACCTCGCGTAACGAGGTGCAGGCCACCGCCGTGCTCTACCCGGAATATGTGCAGACCTTTGCCCGCACCGGCTCGCGCTTCTCGGTGGTCACGCCGCAGATCTCGGCCGCGGGCGTTGAGCATCTCGATACCATTTTGCAGCCGTACATCAACGTGGAGCCGGGCCAGGGCAATGCCCGTCGTGATTTCGAGCTGCAGGAAGCCACGATCACCGACTCGCGCTACCTTGGCGGCCTGAGCATCGTGGTGGAAGTGCCGGAAGCGGGCTCGCTGAGCATCGGCACCCCGGTACTGTTCCGCGGCATTGAGGTGGGTACGGTCACGGGCCTGACGCTCGGTACGCTCTCCGACCGCGTGATGGTGGCATTACGCATCAGCGAACGCTACCAGCACCTGGTGCGTAATAACTCGGTATTCTGGCTGGCATCCGGCTATTCGCTGGACTTCGGCCTGACGGGTGGCGTGGTGAAAACCGGCACCTTCAACCAGTTCATTCGCGGCGGTATCGCGTTTGCCACGCCGCCGGGCACGCCGCTGGCGCCGAAAGCGCAGCCGGGCAAACACTTCCTGCTGCTTGAAAGCGAACCGAAAGAGTGGCGCGAATGGGGAACCGCCCTGCCGCGTTAATCTGACAGGCTCCGGTGTCAACGCACCGGAGCCTTTATGTTACACTGCGCACCTGAACTTTTCCCTGTGGTGTGCCCGTGGCTCAAAACTCCGTATTTCTTCCTGAACAATTCCTGGCGCAGATGCGCGAGGCGCTTCCTTCTCACCTGTCGTTAGACGATTTTATCGCCGCCTGCCAGCGTCCGTTACGCCGTAGTATTCGCGTCAACACGTTGAAAATCAGCGTCGATGATTTTCTGACGCTGGTCTCGCCATACGGCTGGCAGCTTACGCCGGTACCGTGGTGCGCTGAGGGGTTCTGGATCGAACGCGATGACGAAGCCTCACTGCCGCTGGGCAGTACCGCTGAACATCTGAGCGGTCTTTTCTATATTCAGGAAGCCAGCTCGATGCTGCCGGTGGCCGCCCTGTTCGCAGAGGGCAACGCGCCTGAGCGCGTGATGGATGTGGCCGCGGCACCCGGCTCAAAAACGACACAAATTGCAGCCCGCATGGGTAACCACGGGGCGATCCTCGCCAACGAGTTCTCTGCCAGCCGCGTGAAGGTATTGCATGCCAACATCAGCCGCTGCGGTATTCATAATGTTGCCCTGACACACTTCGACGGACGCGTGTTTGGCGCCGCCTTGCCGGAAGCCTTCGACGCCATTCTGCTGGACGCCCCCTGCTCCGGCGAAGGGGTGGTGCGTAAAGATCCCGATGCGTTAAAGAACTGGTCCGTGGAAAGCAACCTTGAGATCGCCGCCACGCAGCGAGAGCTGATCGAGAGCGCATTTCACGCGTTGCGCCCTGGCGGCACGCTGGTCTATTCCACGTGCACCCTAAACCGCGATGAAAACGAAGACGTCTGCCTGTGGCTGAAAGCGCAATACCCCGATGCGGTCGAGTTCCTGCCGCTTAACGATCTGTTCGCCTCGGCACAGGACGCGCTCACGCCGGAGGGTTTCCTCCACGTTTTCCCGCAGATTTACGACTGCGAAGGGTTCTTTGTAGCGCGTCTGCGTAAAACGCAGGCGGTTGCTCCCCTGCCCGCCCCTAAATTCAAGGTCGGTAACTTCCCGTTTGCCCCTCTTAAAGGCCGCGATGCAGCACAGCTTATCGCTGCCGCCAAAAAGGTTGGGCTGGTCTGGGATGAGAGCCTGCACCTCTGGATGCGTGATAAAGAGATTTGGCTGTTCCCGGCACAGATCGAGCCGCTCATCGGCAAGGTCCGTTTTTCCCGAATCGGGATCCGCCTGGCGGAAGTCCATAATAAAGGCTATCGCTGGCAGCATGAGGCCGTAATCGCCCTTGCCGGAAGCGAGAATACCTTTGCCCTGACGCATCAGGAAGCCGAAGAGTGGTATCGCGGTCGCGATGTCTATCCGGACAGCACGCCATCAGACGATGAAGTGATTGTGACGTATCAGGAATACCCGCTGGGGCTGGCAAAAAAGGTCGGCTCAAGGCTGAAAAACAGCTATCCGCGCGAGCTGGTGCGGGACGGCCGGCTGTTTACCGGTAACGATCGCACGGACTGAAAAAAAGCGCATTTTTTTACTGGCGATTTTGCTCTCCTTGTCTACGATCAAAAATGGGTGGCCGCACTGGTCATACCAGATTTTGACAACCGACCCGGAGAGCACTATGACGAAAACCAGCGTGCGTATTGGCGCTTTTGAGATCGACGACGCAGAGCTGCGCGGCGAAGCACAGGGCGATCGAACGTTAAGTATTCCCTGCAAATCCGATCCGGATTTGTGCATGCAGCTCGATGCATGGGATGCAGACACCAGCGTCCCGGCAATACTTGATGGCGAACATTCTGTCCTTTACCGTGAGCATTACGATAGTAAAACCGATGCCTGGGTCATGCGTCTTGCCTGACCTAAAGAGAACCCGCCCGAAGGCGGGTTATTTATTACTGCAGCTGCGCCAGCGTAAAGTAACCGTCAAAAACAGCCCCCGTATCAATGTAGTGGAGATTATTAAAATCATACCTTCTGTCGAGGGGCGTATGCCCAAACCAGAAATGATCCGCGCCGCTGATGCCCTCTCCTTTGCCCACCATAAATCCCATCAGCCTGTCGCGGTTCCATAAGACGCGCTGGGCGCTTACCGGCTTTTGCCATTGGTATTCCGCAGCCGGATAATCAGCATGGGCAATTACATTCAGACCGTTCGCACAGGTTATCTCGATGATATGCGGTAATTCACGACAGGCTTCGAGTAACGACAGCGCAAGCTGTTGCTGGCCCCGTTCAAGTTGCGAAAACCACATTCCGCCATTTATCGTCCAGAGCGAAAAATCGTTATTATCCAGACTATCGAGAGCCATTTGCTCATGGTTTCCCCGCACGGCACGAAACCATTTTTCATGAATTAACTGCAGGCATTTCACGCTATCAGGGCCACGATCGATCACATCCCCGACTGAAATAAGTAAATCCTCATACGGGTTAAAATGGCGGCGTTTAAGCTCATCCATAAGCCACTGGTAACAACCGTGTATATCGCTGACAACCCAGACGTGACGCCACTCCCCACCTTCAATTCGCTGATACATAGGACCTCCTTTTAACAGTATAGCCACCGCAGAAAATGCAACGGACAGGCGCGGTCCTCATGAAGTGAAACAAACGGTAAACCAAACAGAAATAAAGATCCTCGCGCTATTAATCCCTTTTTATTGGCTCTTTAGAATAAGGGTAGAAAAAAAAGAGGGTCTTCACGTGTCTAATACGCACCTGCATAACGATGTTTTTTATCCGCATCGCACAAATATTATTTCCGAGCTGGTGAACGGCAAACGCGTCCCGGGGCCGATCTGGCGCAAGCGCGAATATCGCCTGAAGTTCCTGTTACGTTCGCTGGTGTTCTGGTCCTCTACCCATCGCATGCTGGAGGCCCTTTCAGGCCGCGACGATTTCGACAAACTGCTGGCCTCTCAAATTACATTGCCGAGCAAGACCCACCGGCAGTACCTGATGCGCGGCCTGACGGCTAACGATCGCGCCGACGCGATCGTTAGCCATTATTACTGGATTGATAGCCTGAAAGAGAGCGGTCTTGCTCAGGCAATGACCAGCCCGCAGGAGCAAACCGTCGCACAGTTCCATGCCAAAGACGGTGTTATCTATACGGTCAATGCGTCCTCTGCGGGGAAAGCCGAGCGCGAAGGTGAAAGCACACTATGGCTTCGCGACAACGAGGATACGCTGCTGGCCAGCCTGACCTTTAGCGTCGCACGCAGCAACGGTCAGCAGGTCATGGTCATCGGCGGGCTTCAGGGACCCCGCCGCTGCGTATCGCGAGACGTTATTAAACAGTCCACCCGCGCCTGCCACGGCCTGTTCCCCAAACGGGTGTTGATGGAAGTCCTCTTCCAGCTGGCTGCGCAGTCCTCTGTCCGGGCGATTTTTGCCGTCAGCGATGAGGGGCACGTGTTCCGCGCGTTGCGATATCGTCTCAGCAAAGGCCGCCATTTCCACGCCAGCTACGATGAATTCTGGGCATCTCTGGACGGTAAAAAGCTCTCCACTTTCTGCTGGCAGCTGCCGCTGCGGATGGAGCGCAAATCCCTGGAAGAGATTGCCAGTAAAAAACGCGCTGAATACCGCCGTCGCTTTGAGCTGCTTGACGAAATTGAGGCGTCGGTTAAATCGCACTTTTAGACCCCGCACGCGCTTTCCTGAATTGCACACGAAAATTTAACAAAACAGGCAAAAAGGGCTGGACTACAGCATGCTGTAGTGTGTTATGTTTTAACCAGACGTACACGACGTGCGCTGCAGAAGTGAGACATCGAAAGGATTAGTCTTTGACTTTCATGCAGATAAAAAGAGACCGAATACGATTCCTGTATTCGGTCCAGGGAAATGGCTCTTGGGAGAGAGCCGTGCGCTAAAAGTTGGCATTAATGCAGGCTAAGTCGCCTTGCCTTTTAAGAATAGATGACGACGCCAGGTTTTCCAGTCCACAGCTAAAGCGGTCGGAAAAAAAGCGCCAGAGCATCATAAAATGTGAAAAACCGCAGTGCTTTCGCAAGCATCTGCGGTTTTTTATTGGAAACCTGAACGTTAGCAGAGCTTGTCGGCACGCTCGATGAACGGCGCCAGACTCATTTTTTGTCCCGGATGCGCCGGGTCATCGATCTGAATGATGCTAATCGGCTGGCCGCTGCTCTTTCCGCTGGCCACCTGCTGCTCGGCGGTTTCATTTAACGGGTATTGCACCAGCGTGCTCGGGTTGATGGCATACAGCGCATGGCCCGGACGGCAGGTCAGCATCACCTCTTCACGATTGAACGCCCATTTGTCCTTACCCACTTCAAAACGGCTGACGGTGATAACCTGCGGTGCGGCAAGCGCGCTCCCCGTGCAGGCCAGCAAGATGAGAGAAAGTACTGTTTTTTTCATATGATATTTAACCTTGTCAGAAGGGTTCCCAGGTGGCGAACAGACTGACCGTTGCCAGTACCAGCGCCCCCAGCACCACTTCTGCCTGTGTCATCCTGATAAAAATCTGTTGTGCCCGGCCGGTCTCCGGACGAAACCGTGGCACCAGAAAATACCGATTTGCCAGCGCAATTACCACCATCAACGCCACCAGCGCACATTTGAACAACAAAAACTGCACGTACTCAGTCTGCCAGGGAATATGGACGCCCAGTATCATGAGCGCATTGATCGCTCCGCTGAACAGCACGCCCGCGACCGCATAATGGCCCACGCGCGAGAAGCGCATCATGGTATAGATGGCGGCATTCTGCCAGCGCCCTTTCGCCAGACGCATGCAGAATAACAGGGGCAGTAATCCGCCAAGCCAGGTTGCGGCACAGATCAGGTGAAAAGCGTGATTAAGGCGCTGCAACGCCCCCATCGGACCGTCGTTCATCGCCGCGTGCCCTACCCCCGCCAGCAGAATAAGCTGGCCCATGGCGAGCAGCAGCAGCCGCGAACCTTTCAGCGGCGCGAGCCATGCTGCAGCGACCATCATCACAGCAATAATCATTTGCCACAGCCAGACGCCGCCAAACTGTGTCCTCATTACGCCGTACCAGACCTGCGGGATAAACACATCTCCCCAGCCGTTACCCATCAGTCCGCCCTGAAGCATAAACATCAGGAGTGCAGCCGCCAGGCTCACTAAGGCCGCCACTTTCTGCTGCAGCTGGAAACGCCGGGACATCAGTCGCTGGAGAGAGGAAGGCGCAAACCAGACGCTGTAAAGCGCATTGCCAAAAACCAGCATCAGCGCCCCGAAATGGATAAACCGCAACCCGATATAACACAGCGCCAGCATGCTATTTCACGCTAAAGTGATAGCTGCCTTTGGTTTTATGACCGTCTACGGAGACTACGTGCCAGTCTACCTGGTACGTCCCCGACGCCAGCGTTTGTTCCAGCGGAACGGTGAGCTGCGCTTTATTCTTTTCGTCTCGCGTAGCGGTTCCCGTTTTGATGACCTGCTTTTGCGCATCCGTCACCACCACACCGCTAAATCCCGGTTCGATGCCTTCTGAAAAATGCAGCGTAAGTACCTGCGGTGCGGCCACCACGCTGTCTGCTGCCGGGATCTGCTGTTTAAGATGTGCATGTGCCAGCACGGAGGGCGTCATCATCGTCGAGGCCACAAAAACCAGTGCGCATACCGCGCGGGAGGCGGAGAAACCCATCGCAATCATTCCTTTTTGTTATGTCTGTATGCTAAAGAATAACGCTGTATAATAAGCGAGTCGAGGATCATCCTGCCTCCGCTTGTCATCATCGTGCAATCGCGGTAACGTTGCCACCGCATAAAAAGGAGAAGGTAATGAAGATCAATCTGGCCGCCCTTCCGCAGGACGAGATGGATAAAGTGAATGTCGATCTTGCTGCCGCTGGCGTCGCGTTCAAAGAGCGTTACAACATGCCCATCGTGGCTGAAGTCGTGGAACGGGAACAGCCCGCCCATCTGCGCGACTGGTTTCGCGAAAGACTCATCGCCCACCGTCTCGCCTCGGTCAACCTCTCCCGTTTACCGTACGAACCTAAAGTTAAATAAGCTTAACGAGCCGTTACACTTCCTTACGCTGAATCTGGCAGGATAAGAAAACCCTGATAAATTTAGGTGTATTCTTAAATCCCTGCGACTCAGTGTATAAGGAAGTCACGATGTCACATTGGAATATAGCGGCAGCCCAGTATGGCGGTCAGCACCACAGCGTGGATGACCATGTTACGCACCACCTGCGCTTCATCGCCGAAGCAGCACGGCAGCGGTGTGATTTGCTGGTTTTCCCTGAACTCTCATTAACGGGCCCTGGCTCGCCGACGTTACCACTCCCACCCGATGACGCGCAGCTGGAGCCACTGCTCAACGCGGCACACCTACACCAGATTACCGTTATTGCCGGGCTCCCCCTGGAACAGAATGGCCAGCGCCAGAAAGGCCTTGTGCTGTTTTCGCCCGCCCGCCATCGCATTTTGCGCTATCCGCAAGGCCGCGGTGCCAGCCTGGTGCAGGGAGAGAAACAACTCAGCATTATTGATGCGCACGCCGATTCCCCCAATCTCGATCCCAGGGCAACTCTGGTTACCAGCTGCCAGTCAGTCAGGGATAACCGCTGGCGGCAGTCCATCAGTACCCTACAGCGCTTCGCGCATAAGTATGCCATTGCGGTGCTAATGGCAAATGCCTGCAGCGGTAGCGCGCTGTGGGATGAAAAAGGCCAGCTGATCGTGCGTGCGGATAAGGGCGAGCTTCTGGTGACCGGTACCCTAGGCGGAGAGGGTTGGCAAGGCGATGTCATTCCTTTAGGCTAGGTGTTTTAAGCTCAGGAGTTTTCAATGCTGCGCGTCATCGATACCGAAACTTGCGATCTTCAGGGCGGAATAGTGGAAGTGGCCTCTGTCGACGTGGTTGATGGTAAAATCGTCAACCCAATGAGCCATCTGGTGCGTCCCGACCGCCCTATCAGCCCTCAGGCAATGGCTATCCATCGCATTACCGAATCGATGGTGGCGGATAAGCCGTGGATCGAAGAGATCATTCCCCACTACTACGGTAGCCCGTGGTACGTCGCGCATAACGCCAGTTTTGACCGCCGGGTGCTACCTGAGATGCCGGGTGAATGGATTTGCACCATGAAGCTGGCGCGTCGTCTCTGGCCCGGGATTAAATACAGCAACATGGCGCTGTACAAGTCCCGCAAGCTCAGCGTCCGCACGCCTGAAGGGCTTCACCATCACCGCGCCCTGTATGACTGCTATATCACCGCCGCGTTGCTGATTGATATTATGAATATCTCTGGCTGGACACCGGATGATATGGCGACGATCACCGGACGCCCCGCGTTACTGACCACATTTACCTTTGGGAAATATCGCGGGAAGCCGGTGTCCGAGGTAGCGGATAAAGACCCGGGCTATTTGCGCTGGCTGTATAACAACCTCGACAGAATGAGCCCGGAACTGCGCTTAACGCTGAAACATTATCTGGGCGACGCTTAACCCTCCGCACGGCCTGGCAGCGTGTCCTGCGCCAGGCCAATCAGGAAGGCATATTCCAGGGCAACCCCTTCGTAGGATTTAAATCGTCCCGATTTCCCGCCGTGACCGGAGTCCATATCGGTACAGAGCAGCAGCAGGTTGTCGTCGGTTTTCAGCTCCCGCAGTTTCGCCACCCATTTTGCGGGCTCCCAGTACTGCACCTGAGAATCATGCAAACCGGTGGTCACCAGCATGTGGGGATAGGCTTTCGCTTCCACGTTATCGTACGGGCTGTACGCTTTCATATAGCGGTAGTACATCTCATCCTGCGGATTCCCCCACTCTTCAAACTCCCCGGTGGTAAGAGGAATGGATTCATCGAGCATGGTCGTCACCACATCGACAAACGGCACCTGCGCGACAATCCCCTTAAAGCGTTCGGGACGCTGGTTGATAACCGCCCCCATCAGCATTCCGCCCGCGCTGCCGCCCATGCCAAAGCAGAGTTGCGGATCGCCATAGCCCTGCTCAATCAGCGCATCGCAGACGTCGAGGTAGTCATTGAAGGTGTTTTTCTTTTTCAGGAATTTCCCGTCTTCATACCAGTGCTGGCCCAGCTCACCGCCGCCGCGAATATGGGCGATGGCGAATACAAAGCCGCGATCGAGCAGGCTTAACCGGCTGCTGCTGAAATCGGCGTCCATGCTGGATCCATACGACCCGTAGCCGTACGCCAGGATCGGGTTTTTGCCTTTCTGGAAATGGGCTTTGTGATAGACGAGCGAGACGGGGACCTCAACGCCATCCCGGGCGGTGACCCACAGGTGCTCGCTGCGGTAGTTTTCAGACTCAAACCCTTTGACCTCGGTCTGTTTAATCACCTGGCGCTGCCCGGTATCCATGTCCAGCTCAAACAGGGTGTCTGGCGTGGTCATGGAGGAGTAGCCGTAGCGCAGCCGCGACGATTCAGGCTCAGGGTTGAAACCAATCCACGTCACATAGGCCGGGTCGTCGAACGCGATCCCCACCACTTCCCGCGTTTTACGGTTGATTTGCCGGATACTGGTCAGCCCGCGCTGACGCTCCTCCACCACCAGCCAGTCGGTAAACAGGGTGAACCCTTCGAGCATCACCTGATCCCGCGCGGGGATAAGCACCTCCCACTTGCGCTCATCGCGCACTTTGGTTTTATAGAGACCAAAGTTTTTGCCCTCGCGATTCGAGCGCAGATAAAAGCTGTGCTGGAAGTGATCCAGACTGTACTCATGATCCTTGCGGCGCGGCAGGAAACAGAGCGGCTGGGCGTCTGGCAGTTCGGCATCCAGCAGCAGAACTTCAGACGTCGTCGCGCTGGCAAGGAAGATAATCACATAGTGGCGTGAGGAGGTTTTATGCAGGCTGACATAGAACGTTTCGTCTTTCTCTTCATAGACCAGCTCGTCGTCTGCGGAGTCCGTTCCCACTGTGTGCCGCCATACCTGATAAGGCAGTAGCGTCGAGGCGTGCTTTTTGACGTAGTAAACCGTCTCGGAATCATTCGCCCAGACAAAATCCGGGGAGACGTTTTCCAGCATTTCCGGATACCAGTTGCCGGTCTCCAGATTGCGAAACCGCAGGCCGTACTGGCGGCGGGAGAGATAATCCTCCGCCAGCGCCATCACCGCGTTGTCAGGCGAAATGGACATACCACCCAGGGTATAAAACTCGCTGTGGGCGGCGCGCTGGTTGGCATCCAGCAGAATATCCCACGCATCCCATTCGGCGCTTAATACCGACTGACGCTGGTAGATGGGATACTCATTGCCGGGCTCGTAAATATGGCGATAGCGATAGCCGTTTTTGGTCCAGGGCGCGGAGATATCGCGCTGAGGAATACGCTGCACCATCTCATTCAGCAGCTGGTCCTGAAGCGTCTGCTGGCTCGACATGACCTTACGGCCATAGTCGTTTTCAGCGTGCAGGTAGTCGAGTACCTCTGGCCGGGAGCGAGAATCGTCCCTTAGCCAGTAATAGTTGTCTATACGCGTATCGCCATGCGTGGTGATCGCATAAGGTATACGTCGGGCTTTCGGTGGCATGTCATCTATCTTTTAAGTTTTACACCCTATAAGGTTGGCAAAACCCACGCATGATGCAAGCGAAACAGGGCCGCAACGGCGAGAACTAACCCTGCAACGCCTGTTTTTGTTCCCGGATATCCCGCTCAATGCCTTCGCGCACGTCCTGTGGGATCTTCAGCGCATCCCCAAGCGCATTCAGGTAGCTGCGTTCCATAAAGTGATCGATATCGATGGCGGCACAGCTGAGGAAGTAGAGTTCAAGCGCCTCTTCCTCATTTTTCACGCTTTGCGCCAGACGCTGCGGCTCCAGAGGCTGTTCGATGGCCTGCGCCACCAGCGTTCTGCCCTTCTCTTCGACGCCGGCTTCGCGCATCTGCTGCTCGATCGCCAGTCGTTCCTTATCGTCGATATGTCCGTCACTTTTCGCGGCAAAAACCAACGCAAGGATAAGCCGCTCGGTACGCAGATCCAGCGGCGAGGTGTGCTCGCCATAATGCGGTTCATCACTGTGCGCGGTCCGGACCCTGTCCTTGTATTTGTTCCACAGGACGGTCCCCGCAATGGCTCCCCCACCGGCGAGCAGTGCGCCTGTGCCATACTTTGCCAGCAGCTTGCGCGAAGATTTATTCGCGACCAGCAGGCCCGCCAGCCCGCCGAGCGCCCCGGGTACCAGCAGTTTGCTCAGGTCCCGCTCGCCAGACGATGTTTTCTGCCCTAACAGGGATTGCAATTGATTTAGCCAGCCAGACATGGTTTCCCTCACTTAACGGTGAACATGTTCCACAGCGTAAGCGAGCGGGCGTCAGGAAATGTCTGGTCGGGCTAAAGAAGCGCAAATTTCTGCCCTCGCGTTTATCCCTGCGCAAGACAGACGCAAACGTTTTCGTTTATACTGCGCGCAACTTTTTTAGGGGGATTGTTATGATTCGTTTAGGAACCGCGCTGCGACCGGCGGCGACGCGAGTGATGCTGTTGGGATCGGGCGAGCTGGGAAAAGAGGTCGCCATTGAGTGCCAGCGTTTAGGTGTGGAAGTGATTGCCGTAGACCGTTACGCCGATGCACCCGCCATGCACGTCGCCCATCGTTCTTATGTGATTAACATGCTGGATGGCGATGCCCTTCGCGAGCTGATTACGCGCGAGAAGCCCGATTTCGTTGTACCGGAAATTGAAGCGATTGCCACCGATACGCTGATTGCGCTTGAGCAGGAAGGCCAGCGCGTGGTGCCCTGCGCGAAAGCCGCAAAGCTGACCATGAACCGCGAAGGCATTCGTCGCCTGGCGGCAGAAGAGCTGGGATTGCCCACCTCGAGCTATCGTTTTGCTGGCGATAAGGCCGCATTCCTGAAGGCCGTCGAGGAGATTGGCTACCCGTGCATCGTTAAGCCGGTGATGAGCTCCTCCGGAAAAGGGCAGAGCTTTATTCGCGACAGCAGCGCGCTCGATAACGCGTGGGCTTATGCCCAGCAGGGCGGCCGCGCCGGTGCCGGTCGCGTCATCGTCGAAGGCGTCGTGAAGTTTGATTTTGAGATCACCCTCCTGACCGTCAGCGCCGTTGACGGCGTCCATTTCTGCGACCCGATTGGCCACCGTCAGGAAGACGGTGATTACCGCGAATCCTGGCAGCCGCAGCAGATGAGCGCCCTGGCGCTGGAGCGTGCTCAGGCGATCGCCCGTAAAACCGTCCTGGCGCTGGGTGGCTATGGCCTGTTCGGCGTGGAGCTGTTTGTGTGCGGTGATGAGGTGATTTTCAGCGAAGTCTCCCCTCGCCCGCATGACACCGGCATGGTGACGCTGATTTCGCAGGATCTCTCCGAGTTCGCCCTGCACGTGCGCGCGTTCCTCGGCCTGCCCGTCGGCGGTATCCGTCAGTATGGCCCTGCCGCCTCGGCGGTGATCCTGCCGCGGTTAACCAGCCGGAACGTTACGTTTGATAACGTCGACGGGGCGGTGGGTGCCGGGTTGCAGGTACGTTTGTTCGGCAAGCCGGAGATCGACGAAACCCGCCGTCTCGGCGTGGCATTAGCCACCGGGGATAACGTTGACGACGCCGTGGCGAGAGCGAAAGCGGCCGCTGCGAGCGTCAAGGTTGCAGGATAAAAAAAACGGGCCGTAAGGCCCGTTTTTCATACGGCGAATGGCTTACTGCTTCGCGCCTTCAACCGCTTCACGAGCCAGTTTGGTGATGCGATCCCAGTCGCCCGCTTCCAGCGCATCCGCCGGAACCAGCCATGAGCCACCGATGCAAAGCACGCTTTTCAGCGCCAGGTAGTCACGGTAGTTGGCAGGAGAGATACCGCCTGTCGGGCAGAAGCGTACCTGAGAGAATGGACCCGCAATCGCCTGCAGCGCTTTGGTGCCGCCGTTCGCTTCAGCCGGGAAGAATTTGAACTCTTTCAGACCGTAGTCCATGCCCAGCATCAGTTCAGAAACGGTGCTAATGCCAGGGATCAGCGGAATTGTGCCTTCGGTCGCGGCTTTCAGCAGCGAATCGGTCAGGCCCGGGCTGATGGCAAACTGTGCGCCCGCTTCGGTCACTTCAGCCAGCTGTTTTGCGTTCGTCACGGTACCCGCACCGATGATGGCGTCCGGCACTTCTTTGGCAATCGCACGAATAGCATCCATTGCGCAGGCAGTGCGCAGGGTGACTTCCAGAACGCGAACGCCGCCCGCAACCAGCGCTTTCGCCATCGGTACGGCGTGCTCCAGCTTGTTTACCACGATAACCGGCACGACAGGGCCAGTGGTCAGGATTGCTTCTGCACTTGTTTTCCAGTTTTTCATCAGAGTTTTCTCTCGCCAGATCGTTAAAATCAAGTCGTCTTAAAACGTAATACAGGTTGCGCCCTGCTCCGCACCGGAGAGTTTCTCACGCAGCGCGCTGAACATTTCGCGTCCGGTCCCCACGCGCGATGCGCTCAGGTCAGGAATATGGGGCTGACGTGCCGCCAGCTCGGCGTCATCGACCAGCAGGGTTAACTCGCCTGTCTGACCGTTCACGCGGATCATGTCACCGTCGCGCACTTTCGCCAGCAGCCCGCCGTCGTAGGCTTCAGGCGTCACGTGGATGGCTGAAGGCACTTTACCGGATGCTCC
Organism: Enterobacter sp. 3U4; assembly: GCF_057224565.1. Taxonomy (NCBI): domain Bacteria; kingdom Pseudomonadati; phylum Pseudomonadota; class Gammaproteobacteria; order Enterobacterales; family Enterobacteriaceae; genus Enterobacter; species Enterobacter sp. 3U4. The sequence goes on along the minus strand of NZ_CP136665.1, from coordinate 1,144,416 downwards.
AGAAAGGCGTCCATCGGTTACTAACGCAATTTTGAAACGGCGGTCCAATAATACACCAAGTGGTGGCATAAGTTTATGTAATTCTGGCATCCCGTTAGCTTTAGGCCCCTGATGACGCACCACCACCACGCAGTCTTTGTCGAGCAGACCGGCGTCAAAGGCGGGTAACACGTCGTGCTGGCTTTCAAACACCACCGCCGGCGCTTCGATAATCTGGTTCTCTTCCGGTACGGCAGAGGTCTTCATTACCGCACGACCGAGGTTGCCGCTCAGCACTTTGGTGCCGCCGTGAGGAGAGAACGGTTTGTCGATGGTGGCGATCACCTGCGCATCAAGGGACGCGCTCGCCCCGTCACGCCAGTCCAGCTCGCCGTTGTTCAGCCATGGCTCCTGGGTGTAGCGCTGCAGGCCAAAGCCCGCCACGGTATTTACGTCTTCATGCAGCAGACCGCCTTTCAGCAGCTCGCGCATCAGCAGCGGTACGCCGCCTGCGGCCTGGAAGTGGTTAATATCCGCCGGACCGTTCGGGTACAGGCGTGCCATCAGCGGCACCACGGAAGAGATCTCGGAGAAGTCATCCCAGTTAATCAGAATGCCAGCCGCACGCGCCATGGCCACCAGGTGCATGGTGTGGTTGGTTGAACCCCCGGTCGCCAGCAGCGCGACAATCCCGTTGACGATGACTTTTTCGTCGACCATTTTGCCCATCGGCATCCATTCGTTGCCGTTGCCGGTCAGGCGCGTAACCTGACGGGCTGCGGCCTCGGTCAGTGCCTTGCGCAGCGGCGCGTCCGGCTGGATAAAGGACGAGCCCGGAAGCTGCATCCCCATAAACTCCACCACCATCTGGTTCGTGTTCGCGGTACCGTAGAACGTACAGGTGCCCGGCGCATGGTAGGACGCGGCTTCCGCCTCCAGCAGCGCCTGACGGTCTGCTTTCCCTTCCGCGTACAGCTGGCGAATACGCACTTTTTCTTTGTTCGGCAGGCCGCTTGCCATAGGGCCCGACGGCACGAAGATCGCAGGGAGATGCCCAAACGACAGCGCCGCCATCACCAGGCCCGGGACAATCTTGTCGCACACGCCGAGATAGAGAGCACCATCAAACATGTTGTGCGACAGGCCCACCGCAGCAGACATCGCAATCACTTCGCGGCTCAGCAGGGAGAGCTCCATACCGTCCTGACCCTGCGTTACGCCATCGCACATGGCGGGTACGCCACCCGCAACCTGGCCGACCGCATTCACGCTGTGCAGCGCTTTACGGATGATATCCGGGTAGACCTCATAGGGCTGGTGGGCGGAGAGCATATCGTTATAGGCGGTAATAATGGCGATATTGTTACGCAACATGCTTTTCAGCGAGGCTTTATCGTCAGGCTGGCAGGCGGCGAAGCCATGCGCCAGGTTCCCGCAGGCCAGCTGAGAACGGTGGACTGTATTGCTCTTTGCCTGTTCAATCCGGGCGAGGTAGGCCGAGCGGGTCTCTTTCGAGCGCTCGATAATGCGCTGTGTTACGCGTAACAATGTCGGATTCATAAAAGCTCCTCTAAATTATCTGTCCGGCTCGGGAGTTTACAAAGTCGCTGGCAGTTGTTAACAACGCTGAAACGCTTGCTGTCCGGAGCTCAGGGGCAAAATCACTTCCGGCAGTGTAATAAAAAAAGCTCCGCGGGTGAATCCACGCGGAGCTTAAAAGTTGAAAATTATGCCACTAGCTGTGTTAGATCATGTTACCGGTAAAATAACACTTTCGAGCTAGAGGATTATCTTACTCAAACTCGTTCCAGGAGCGGCCATCGCGGGTGATCATCGCCACCGACGCGACAGGCCCCCAGGTACCCGCCTGATAAGGTTTTGGCGCATCCTGATCGGCGGCCCAGGCTTCGGTGATGGAGTCGACCCATTTCCACGCCTCTTCCACTTCATCGCGGCGCACGAACAGCGCCTGGATACCGCGCATGGTTTCCAGCAGCAGACGCTCGTAAGCATCGGCCAGGTGCGTCTGGTTGAAGGTTTCGGAGTAGCTCAGATCCAGCTTGGTGGTCTGCAGGTTGTGTTTATGATCCAGGCCCGGCACTTTGTTCAGGATCTGGATATCCACACCTTCGTCCGGCTGCAGACGAATGGTCAGTTTGTTCTGCGGCAGCTCCTGCCAGGACTCTTTGAACAGGTTCAGTTCAGGGTTTTTGAAGTAAACCACCACTTCGGAACATTTGGCCGGCAGACGTTTACCGGTGCGCAGGTAGAACGGAACACCCGCCCAGCGCCAGTCGTCGATATCCACGCGGATCGCCACGAACGTTTCTGTGTTGCTGGACTTGTTCGCACCCTCTTCTTCCAGGTAGCCAGGCACTTTTTTGCCTTGCGCAAACCCGGCGGTGTACTGACCGCGAACGGTCTTCTCGCGCACGTTGGAGCGGTCGATGCGGCGCAGTGACTTCAGCACTTTCACTTTTGCGTCACGGATGCTGTCCGCCGTCAGGTCAGACGGTGGAGACATGGCAATCATGCACAGAATCTGCAGCAGGTGGTTCTGGATCATGTCGCGCATCTGGCCGGCCTGGTCAAAGTAACCCCAGCGGCCTTCAATTCCCACCTCTTCCGCCACGGTGATTTCCACGTGGTCGATAGTGCGGTTGTCCCAGTTATTCACAAACAGGGAGTTGGCAAAACGCAGCGCCAGCAGGTTCAGTACCGTCTCTTTACCGAGATAGTGGTCGATACGGTAGACCTGGCACTCTTCGAAGAACTCGCCCACCTGGTCGTTGATTTCACGTGAGGTTGCCAGCGACGTACCCAGCGGCTTCTCCATCACGACGCGCGCCGGTTTGGCGTTCAGTTTGGCTTCGCCCAGGCCTTTGCAAATGGCGCCGAAGGTGCTTGGCGGCATGGCGAAATAGTTAATGGTGACACGATTTTTCTGATCCAGCATCGCGCCTAAGCGGGCGAACGCGCTGACGTCATTGACGTCCAGGTTGCAGAAATCGAGGCGTCCACTCAGGGTGTCCCACAAACTTTCATCAATCTTTTCTTTCATAAAAGTTTCGAGCGCCTCGCGGACGACTTTGGTATAAGCGTCCTTGTCCCAGTCGGCGCGCCCTACACCCAGGATACGGGTATCCGGGTGAATTTGGCCCGCTTTCTCCAGTTGATACAGGGAAGGCAGCAATTTTCGGCGTGCAAGATCGCCTTTCGCGCCGAAAATGACCAGGTCACATGCCTGGGCTGTTTGCGTTACCGCCATGTCATTCTCCTCAGTTGGATCACCTGGTACTTCTGCCAGGTATCGTTGTAATTTTATTACAATGCACTGTACTGCTTTTACGTCATTCCCGAAACCATTAGCGCTTATCGTCGCGTGCGATACCGCGATTTTTCACCCTTCGGATGGTTTCGACGGCTTAATGACGCAACAACCGTCGTTTCTTTGCGCAACAGGGTCATAGCAAAACCCGACACCGATCAAGTAATGAAAAAAAACAACAACATTATCTTGTCGATTGTTACCCTTAATGGAAGCCACAAGGGTAATATCGGCTAAATCGAATCACGATTTCATCAATTTATGAAATCGTTTACACCCATGAGCATCCTGTTAACATGAACATGCTGGAAAAAATCCAGTTTCAACTGGAACACCTTAGCAAATCCGAGCGAAAAGTGGCTGAGGTCATTCTCGCCTCTCCCGCTCAGGCGATTCATTCAAGCATCGCCGCTCTGGCACAGGAAGCGGGTGTTAGCGAACCCACGGTCAATCGCTTTTGCCGCAGCCTGGAAACGCGCGGCTTTCCTGATTTTAAACTGCATCTGGCGCAAAGTCTGGCTAACGGCACCCCTTATGTTAATCGTAATGTGGATGAAGACGACAGCGTTGATGCCTATACCGCGAAAATTTTTGAGTCGGCCATGGCTTCGCTTGACCACGTCCGCCAGTCACTGGACATGAGCTCCGTGAATCGCGCGGTGGATTTACTCACCCAGGCCAAGCGAATTGCGTTCTTTGGGCTCGGGTCGTCGGCGGCCGTCGCGCATGACGCCATGAACAAATTTTTCCGCTTTAACGTCCCGGTGATTTATTCCGATGACATTGTCCTGCAACGCATGAGCTGTATGAATTGCAGTGAAGATGACGTCGTGGTACTGATTTCGCATACCGGCCGCACCAAGAGTCAGGTAGAGCTGGCGCAGCTGGCCCGTGAAAACGATGCCATGGTGATTGCCCTCACAACGGCAGGCACGCCGCTGGCGCGTGAGGCAACGCTGGCGATCACCCTCGACGTGCCGGAAGACACCGACATTTATATGCCGATGGTCTCCCGCCTGGCCCAGCTCACCGTGATTGACGTGCTCGCGACCGGTTTTACCTTACGTCGGGGGGCAAAATTCCGGGATAACTTGAAGCGGGTCAAGGAAGCGCTGAAGGAATCGCGTTTTGATAAAGAATTGCTTATAAAGAGCGATGTTCCCTGATAGTTGATAACGAATACGTCACGAATAATGACGATGTAACGATTTACGGCATTCGGTCCCCTCGCCGCTGCCTTGCAGCAGATGAAGGCCGATTCAATGTTCACGCAACACCAAAGTTGTTTCAGTCAACGGAGTATTACATGTCCAGAAGGCTTCGCAGAACCAAGATCGTAACCACCTTAGGCCCGGCCACCGATCGCGATAATAATCTCGAAAAAATTATTGCCGCCGGTGCCAACGTGGTGCGTATGAACTTCTCTCACGGTACGCCAGAAGACCATAAATTACGTGCCGATAAAGTGCGTGAAATCGCAGCAAAACTGGGCCGCCATGTGGCTATCCTCGGCGATTTGCAGGGTCCAAAAATCCGCGTATCGACATTTAAAGAAGGTAAAGTTTTCCTCAATATCGGCGACAAATTCCTGCTGGATGCCAACCTGGGCAAAGGCGAAGGCGATAAAGAAAAAGTCGGTATCGACTATAAAGGCCTGCCGGCTGACGTGGTGCCTGGCGATATCCTGCTGCTCGACGACGGTCGCGTACAGCTGAAAGTGCTGGAAGTTCAGGGCATGAAGGTGTTCACCGAAGTTACCGTCGGCGGCCCGCTCTCCAACAATAAAGGCATCAACAAGCTGGGTGGCGGTCTCTCTGCAGAAGCGCTCACCGATAAAGACAAAGCGGACATCGTGACGGCTGCGCTGATCGGCGTTGATTATCTGGCTGTCTCCTTCCCGCGCTGCGGCGAAGATCTGAACTATGCGCGTCGCCTGGCACGCGATGCAGGCTGCGATGCTAAAATCGTCGCCAAAGTTGAGCGTGCGGAAGCCGTTTGCGATCAGGATGCCATGGACGACGTGATCCTCGCGTCTGACGTGGTGATGGTTGCGCGCGGTGACCTGGGCGTGGAAATCGGCGATCCTGAGCTGGTCGGTATCCAGAAAGCGCTGATTCGTCGCGCGCGTCAGCTGAACCGCGCGGTGATCACCGCCACTCAGATGATGGAATCGATGATCACCAACCCAATGCCAACCCGTGCCGAAGTCATGGACGTGGCTAACGCCGTGCTGGACGGTACCGATGCGGTGATGCTCTCCGCAGAAACCGCAGCGGGCCAGTATCCGGCCGAAACCGTGGCCGCCATGGCGCGCGTCTGCCTGGGCGCTGAAAAGATCCCAAGCATCAACGTCTCTAAACACCGTCTGGACGTGCAGTTCGACAACGTGGAAGAAGCGATTGCGATGTCTGCCATGTACGCGGCAAACCATCTGAAGGGCGTAACCGCAATCATCACCATGACCGAATCTGGCCGCACCGCGCTGATGACCTCTCGTATCAGCTCCGGTCTGCCGATCTTCGCCATGTCCCGTCACGAGCGTACTCTGAACCTGACGGCGCTGTACCGCGGCGTGACGCCGGTTCACTTCGACAGCACCAATGACGGCGTAGCGGCGGCACACGATGCCGTAAACCTGCTGCGCGACAAAGGCTATCTGGTGTCCGGTGATATCGTCATCGTGACCCAGGGCGATGTGATGAGCACCATCGGCTCAACCAATACCACGCGCGTACTCACAGTAGAATAATACCGGTACATCTGCGATCCCCTCTCCCCTATGGGGAGAGGGACAGGGTGAGGGGAGTTTTTTTATTTCCTCGGATAAAGCTCTTTGCGTTTATACGGCTCTGTTTCGCCCGGCTTGCGCGTTTTAAGCAGCTTCAGTATCCACGTGTACTGTTCGGCATGCGGCCCTACCAGGATTTCCACCTCTTCGTTCATTCGACGCGCGATCGTGTGGTCGTCTGCGGTCAGCAGATCGTCCATCGGCGGACGGACCTCAATACTCAGGCGATGCGTTTTGCCGTCATAGACCGGGAAAAGCGGGATCACGCGGGCACGACAGACTTTCATCAGGCGACCAATCGCCGGGAGCGTCGCTTTGTAGGTCGCAAAGAAATCGACAAACTCGCTGTGCTCAGGGCCGTGGTCCTGATCCGGCAGATAGTAACCCCAGTACCCCTGACGTACCGACTGAATGAAGGGCTTAATGCCATCGTTACGCGCATGCAAACGTCCGCCAAAACGACGACGCACCGTATTCCAGACAAAATCGTAGATTTTATTTCCCTGGTTATGGAACATCGCCGCCATTTTCTGGCCCTGAGACGCCATCAGCATCGCCGGAATATCGACGCCCCAGCCGTGGGGGACAAGGAAAATGACTTTCTCGTCATTGCGGCGCATCTCCTCGATGATGTCCAGCCCCTTCCAGTCAACGCGATCGACGATTTTATCCGGCCCTTTCAGAGCCAGTTCAGCCATCATCGCCATGGCCTGCGGCGCGGTGGTATACATCTCATCAATGATTGCCTCGCGCTCGGCGTCGCTTTTCTCAGGAAAACAGTAATAGAGGTTGATCTGCGCGCGGCGGCGGGCGCTCTTGCCTAAACGCCCGGCTAGCCGACCAATTTTCCCCAGAACAGGATCGCGAACAGAGGCAGGCAGCATCGCCATCCCCGCAAAAGCGTAAACACCAAGCCAGGCGCCCCAGTTGCGCGGATGGCGGAAGGATTTTTCAAACTCAGGAATGTATTCAATATTGTTTTTTTTGGTTTCCATGCTGGATCCAGGGTCTGATGACGCAAAATTTTATTCAGATAGTGTAGCGAGGCAGTCGTCCACGCACAAAAGAAAAAGCCGGCGTCAGTGTGCGCCGGCTTTTTTAACAAAAACAGAGGGCTTAGTCTAAGCTCAGCTGCGGCAATACCTCTTTCACCTGCGCCAGGTAATCCGTACGATCTTTACCCGTTAGCCCTTCGGTGCGCGGCAGTTTCGCCGTCAGCGGGTTCACTGCCTGCTGGTTGATCCACACTTCATAGTGCAGGTGCGGGCCGGTAGAACGTCCGGTATTACCGGAGATCGCAATACGGTCACCACGCTTCACCTTCTGGCCCGGTTTAACCAGCAGCTTACGCAGGTGCATGTAGCGGGTCGTATACGTACGGCCATGACGTACCGCGACGTAATACCCGGCTGCACCGCTACGCTTGGCCACCACCACTTCGCCATCCCCTACCGCCAGTACCGGTGTGCCCTGCGGCATAGCAAAGTCAACGCCACGGTGCGGCGCGACGCGCCCGGTTACCGGGTTCAGACGACGCGGGTTAAAGTTGGAGGAGACGCGGAACTGTTTAGCCGTCGGGAAACGCAGGAAGCCTTTCGCAAGGCCCGTACCGCTGCGGTCGTAGAACTTACCGTCTTCGGCACGGATCGCGTAGTAATCTTTGCCCTCAGAGCGCAGACGTACGCCCAGCAGCTGGCTTTGCTCGCGCTTGCCGTCCAGCATTTCGCGGGACATCAGAACGGAGAACCCATCGCCCTTCTTCAGCTTGCGGAAATCCATCTGCCACTGCATGGCTTTAATCACCGAGCTGATTTCAGCGCTGGTCAGGCCTGCATCTCGCGCGCTGGAGACAAAGCTCGCGCCCACGGTGCCTTTCAGAACGCTGTTGACCCAGTCGCCCTTCTGCATTTCGCTGGTCATCTTGAAACCGTTTGCAGTGCGATCGTAGGTGCGGGTTTCGCGGCGGGACATTTCCCAGGTCAGACGCTGGAGATCGCCATCCGCCGTTAATGTCCAGGAGAGCTGTTGCCCAATTTTCAGGTTGCGAAGATCTTTATCCGCAGCCGCCAGCTGGCTGATATTACCCATGTCGATGCCGTACTGGTTCAGCACGCTGCTCAGCGTGTCCCCGGTAGAAACAACATATTCGTGAATACCCGCTTCGTTCTCGGTTTTATCGTCCAGCTCATCCTGCGGGATGGCTTCATCTTCCTGAGCCGACTGGTCGATAGGCTCACTGGCTTCAGGCAGCAAAGAACGGATTTCGCTCTTTTCAAGCTCAATGGTTTTGATGATAGGGGCAGAACTCGGGTGGTAAACATAGGGCCGCCAGACGGCGACCGCTAAGGTGAGTACTGTAAGCGACCCCAGCATGACGCGGTGGGGTCGAGGCAGATTGTTAAATGCCAGGGCGACAGAGCGGGCTATCTGTTGCACGTATTCACTTCCTCGTTAATCTCCTTTCAGGCAGCTCGCATACTGGTTCGCCAGTTGGCTGAGGAACTGCGAATAGCTCGCTTTGCTCAACTGGATATTCGTACCTAGCGGGTCAAGGGTTCCCATGCGCACGGATGTTCCCCTGGCCACGGCTTCTACGACCGCTGGCCTGAACTGTGGCTCAGCAAAAACGCATGTCGCTTTTTGCTCAACCAGCTGTGTTCTGATTTCATGTAAACGCTGCGCACCAGGCTGAATTTCCGGGTTGACGGTAAAATGACCCAGCGGGGTCAAACCGTAGTGTTTTTCGTAATAGCCGTAGGCGTCATGAAAAACGAAATACCCTTTTCCTTTCAACGGTGCGAGCTCATTACCTACCTGCTTATCGGTTGCGGCTAATTGTGCCTCAAAATCCTTCAGGTTGGCGTCTAGTTTGGCTCGACTTTGCGGCATAAGTTCCACTAATTTGTCATGGATTGCAACCGCTGAAAGGCGCGCTATCTCTGGGGATAACCAAAGATGCATGTTGTACTCGCCGTGATGGTGATCTCCATCACCTTTTTCACCGTCGGCAGCATGATGGTCATGTTCGTCGCCGTCGTCATCCGCCCCTTTCATGAGCAACGGTTTCACGCCGGGAAGGTCGGCAATCGCGACCTGTTTTTCACCCGCCACCTGCTTTGCTGACTTCTGCATGAACGCTTCCATTTCCGGACCGATCCAGACAACTAAGTCCGCGTTTTGTAAGCGTTTTACATCTGAAGGGCGCAGGGAATAGTCATGCTCCGATGCACCATCCGGGAGCAGAACCTGGGTTTCCGTTACCCCGTCAGCAATGGCTGACGCGATGAACCCGAGCGGTTTAAGCGAAGCGACAACCGCAGCGTTAACATCTTGTGCGGTTGTCCCCCAAAGAGCAGCGGATAATGCTGCGAAAAGAAGCGTATTTTTATGTAACATAATGCGACTAATCATCGTAGTGAATGCGTGGAATGTGATATTATAACATTCGTTGACTTCTTCAAGCTTAAAATGACATGACGACATTGGTTTCCCTTGAAAATATTTCGGTCTCATTTGGCCAGCGCCGCGTCCTTTCTGACGTGTCGCTCGATCTGAAGCCCGGCAAAATTCTGACGCTGCTCGGCCCCAATGGCGCAGGTAAATCTACCCTGGTACGCGTGGTGCTGGGTCTGGTCGCACCCGATGAAGGCGTGATTAAGCGTGAGGAAAAATTGCGTATTGGCTATGTGCCGCAAAAACTTCATCTCGACGCCACGCTGCCGCTGACGGTCAGCCGTTTCCTGCGTCTGCGCCCCGGCACGCGTAAAGCCGATATTCTTCCGGCACTGAAACGCGTGCAGGCGGGCCATCTTGTCGATGCGCCGCTGCAAAAACTGTCCGGCGGTGAAACTCAGCGTGTTTTACTTGCCCGCGCGTTGCTGAGCAGCCCGCAGCTGCTGGTGCTGGATGAGCCGACTCAGGGTGTGGATGTGAACGGTCAGGTTGCGCTTTATGATTTGATCGACCAGCTACGTCGAGAGCTTGATTGCGCAGTGCTGATGGTGTCTCACGATCTCCATCTGGTGATGGCAAAAACCGACGAAGTGCTGTGTCTCAACCATCATATCTGCTGCTCCGGTACGCCTGAAGTGGTGTCAATGCACCCGGAATTTATCTCCATGTTCGGCCCTCGCGGCGCTGAACAGCTGGGCATTTATCGTCATCATCATAATCATCGCCATGATTTACAGGGACGAATCGTACTGCGTCGGGGAAATGGACACTCATGATTGAACTGTTACTGCCCGGCTGGCTGGCCGGGATTATGCTTGCCTGCGCCGCGGGCCCACTCGGCTCGTTTGTGGTGTGGCGCAGAATGTCTTACTTCGGTGATACCCTGGCGCACGCGTCCTTGCTGGGCGTAGCTTTTGGCCTGCTGCTGAACGTCAACCCGTTCTACGCGGTGATTGTGGTGACGCTGCTGCTGGCGGCCGGTCTGGTCTGGCTGGAAAAACGCCCTCATCTTGCCATCGATACGCTGCTTGGCATCATGGCGCACAGTGCCCTGTCGCTGGGCCTGGTAGTGGTCAGCCTGATGTCGAATATCCGCGTGGATCTGATGGCTTACCTGTTCGGTGACCTGCTGGCGGTTACGCCAGACGATCTCATCGCTATCGCCATTGGCGTGGTGGTGGTGCTCGCTATTCTGCTCTGGCAGTGGCGTAACCTGCTGGCCATGACCGTCAGCCCTGACCTGGCGTTTGTCGACGGCGTGAAGCTGCAGCGCGTAAAATTGCTGCTAATGCTGGTAACGGCGTTAACCATTGGCGTGGCGATGAAGTTTGTCGGCGCGCTGATTATTACCTCGCTGCTGATCATCCCTGCGGCTACGGCGCGTCGTTTTGCCCGTACGCCGGAGCAGATGGCCGGTGTGGCCGTGATTGTCGGGATGATTGCGGTAACGGGTGGGTTAACCTTCTCGGCGTTCTATGACACGCCTGCGGGGCCTTCCGTGGTGTTGAGTGCAGCGGTGTTGTTTATTTTCAGTATGATGAAGAAGACAGCAAATTAGCATTGAGCGCGCTGATGCCCTGACCGTGGCCCTCTCCCACAGGGAGAGGGAAAAATGCATTACGGCATTGCCGGTGGCGTAATGCCGAAATGATTCCACGCCCGCACCGTCGCCATACGTCCACGCGGGGTGCGCTGCAGGAAGCCCTGCTGGATCAGATACGGTTCAAGCACATCCTCAATGGTTTCACGCTCTTCCCCGATTGCCGCCGCCAGGTTATCCAGCCCAACCGGGCCGCCAAAGAACTTATCAAGCACCGCCAGCAGCAGTTTACGGTCCATATAGTCAAAGCCTTCGGCATCGACGTTAAGCATATCCAGCGCCTGAGCGGCGATCTCGGCGGAAATCGAGCCATCGTGCTTCACTTCGGCAAAGTCACGCACGCGGCGCAGCAGACGGTTGGCGATACGCGGCGTACCGCGGGAACGCTTCGCCACTTCAAACGCGCCCTCTTCGCTCATTTCCAGCCCCATATAGCGCGCGCTACGGCCAACAATGTGCTGGAGGTCCGCCACCTGATAAAACTCAAGACGCTGCACGATGCCAAAACGGTCGCGCAGCGGAGAGGTCAACGACCCGGCGCGGGTTGTGGCGCCAATCAGGGTAAACGGCGGCAGATCGATTTTGATGGAGCGCGCCGCCGGGCCTTCACCGATCATGATATCCAGCTGGTAATCTTCCATCGCCGGATAGAGCACTTCCTCCACCACCGGTGACAGGCGGTGGATCTCATCGATAAACAGCACGTCATGCGGTTCGAGGTTGGTCAGCATCGCCGCGAGATCGCCCGCCTTCTCCAGCACCGGGCCGGAGGTGGTGCGCAGGTTGACGCCCATCTCATTGGCGACGATATTGGCCAGCGTGGTTTTCCCCAAACCCGGAGGGCCAAAAATCAGCAGGTGATCGAGCGCATCGCCGCGCAGCTTTGCCGCCTGGATGAAAATCTCCATCTGGGAACGAACCTGCGGCTGGCCGATATACTCATCAAGCAGTTTTGGGCGGATCGCGCGATCCACCACGTCATCTGCCTGAATTGTGCCTGCCGATACCAGGCGGTCTGCTTCAATCATCCTTTACCTCACAATGCAGCGCGCAGCGCTTCACGAATCAGGGTTTCACTGCTGGCATCCGGTTTGGCGATTTTACTCACCATGCGGCTGGCCTCCTGAGGTTTATAGCCCAGCGCCACCAGCGCGGCAACCGCTTCCTGCTCGGCGTCATCATCCGTCGCAGGACCGCCTGGAGAGGTCAGTACCAAATCGGCAGCCGGCGTGAAGAGATCGCCATGCAGACCTTTAAAGCGGTCTTTCATCTCGACAATCAGGCGCTCGGCGGTTTTCTTGCCAATGCCCGGAAGCTTAATCAGCGCCGCAGGATCTTCACGCTCAACGGCATTCACAAACTGTGGCGCCGACATGCCGGATAAGATCGCCAGCGCCAGCTTCGGGCCGACGCCGTTGGTTTTAATCAGCTCGCGGAAGAGCGTGCGTTCCTGTTTGTTGTTGAAGCCGTACAGCAGCTGAGCATCTTCACGCACCACAAACTGGGTAAAGACAATCGCCTCTTTGCCCGCGTCCGGCAGCTCGTAGAAGCAGGTCATCGGCATATGGACTTCATAGCCCACGCCACCCACTTCCAGCAGCACTAACGGGGGTTGTTTTTCAATGATGATGCCTCTGAGTCTGCCTATCACGTGACGCTCCTGCGTTCTGGAAGAAATTAACTGCCGACATAATAAAAAAAGGCTGGATAAACATCCAGCCTGATTTGTCATTATCGTAACCTGCCCCGCGCCAGATTGAGCCGCGACTCGCTCATTTGCATCGCGTTCTGGCTGACGTGACAGTGGGTAATCGCAATCGCCAGCGCATCCGCGGCGTCAGCCTGCGGGTTCGCCGGAAGCTTCAGCAGGGTACGCACCATGTGCTGCACCTGACTTTTCTCCGCGCTGCCAATGCCCACCACCGTCTGCTTGACCTGACGTGCCGCGTATTCAAATACCGGCAAATCCTGGTTTACCGCAGCGACGATGGCGACACCACGCGCCTGACCGAGCTTTAGCGCCGAATCGGCGTTTTTGGCCATAAAGACCTGCTCGATGGCGAAATAATCCGGCTGAAACTGGGTGATGATCTCCGACACGCCCGCATAGATGAGCTTAAGGCGCGACGGCAGATCGTCCACCCTGGTGCGAATACAGCCACTGCCGAGGTAGGTTAACTGGCGTCCCACCTGACGGATAACGCCATACCCGGTGACGCGTGAGCCTGGGTCAATCCCGAGAATAATCGACATCACGCGTCTCCTGTAACGGATTTACACGCTCTCATTAGAGAGTCGCTGCAACCTCATCAGAGATTTCACCGTTGTGGTACACTTCCTGCACGTCGTCGCAGTCTTCGAGCATGTCGATCAAACGCAGCAGTTTAGGTGCGGTTTCCGCATCCATGTCCGCTTTGGTGGACGGGATCATGGAGACTTCAGCGTTGTCCGCTTTCAGGCCAGCTGCTTCCAGCGCGTCGCGTACGGCACCCATCTCTTCCCAGGCGGTGTAAACGTCGATAGCACCATCATCGAAGGTCACCACGTCTTCCGCACCGGCTTCCAGCGCCGCTTCCATGATCGCATCTTCGTCGCCTTTCTCGAAGGAGATGACGCCTTTTTTGCTGAACAGGTAAGCAACGGAACCGTCAGTGCCCAGGTTGCCACCGGTTTTGGTGAACGCGTGGCGCACTTCCGCAACGGTACGGTTACGGTTGTCGGACAGGCACTCAACCATCACCGCCGTACCGCCAGGACCGTAACCTTCATAAATGATGGTTTCCATGTTCGCGTCTTCGTCACCGCCCACGCCACGTGCAATAGCACGGTTCAGGGTGTCACGCGTCATGTTGTTTGACAGCGCTTTATCTACCGCCGCGCGCAGACGCGGGTTAGAAGCCGGGTCGCCGCCGCCCAGACGCGCTGCCGTCACCAGCTCGCGAATGATTTTGGTAAAGATCTTACCGCGCTTGGCATCCTGTGCCGCTTTGCGGTGTTTGGTGTTGGCCCACTTACTATGACCTGCCATAAAAATATCCTCAAAGAGCGCGCCTTTTCAGGCAGCGTTAATTACAAATTCTTCAATCGCCTGCCGGTTGCTCCACGACTTGGTCAGTGCGGCAGCATCCGCCGCATTCACCCAGCGGTAGGTCAGGTGTTCGGTAAACACGATCTCCCGTTCATGGGGGAGCGCGAGACAGAACCACGACTCCGTATTGCGCTCGGTACCCGGCGCGTAGCGATGACGTAAATGGCTAAAAATTTCAAACTCCACCGTGCGCTGACAGTCCTTCAGGGTCAGTTGCTCGCGGGCAACGTCAATGGCGACCTCTTCCTTTACTTCACGCGCGGCGGCCTGCGGCGCGGTTTCTCCCTCTTCCAGACTGCCGGTTACCGACTGCCAGAAATCAGGGTCATCGCGCCGCTGCAACATCAGCACCCGCTTCGTGTCTTCTGCATAAATGACCACCAGAACCGAAACGGGAAGCTTATATTCCATATCAGTTTTTCTCTTCCTTCTTCACCACTTCAATGCCCAGCTCGGCCAGAGAGGCCGGGTTAGCAAAGCTTGGCGCTTCGGTCATCAGACACGCTGCGGCAGTGGTTTTCGGGAAGGCAATAACATCACGAATGTTATCGGTGCCGGTCAGCAGCATGGTCAGTCGGTCAAGACCGAAGGCCAGACCCGCGTGCGGAGGCGTACCGTATTTCAGCGCGTCCAGCAGGAAGCCGAACTTCTCGCGCTGTTCCTGCTCGTTGATGCCCAGGATGCCGAACACGGTCTGCTGCATTTCACCGCTGTGAATACGCACGGAACCGCCGCCCACTTCGTAGCCGTTGATGACCATATCGTAGGCGTTTGCGACCGCGTCTTCCGGCGCCGCTTTCAGCTCTGCCGCCGTCATGTCTTTTGGCGAGGTGAACGGGTGGTGCATCGCGGTCAGACCGCCTTCACCGTCGTCTTCAAACATTGGGAAGTCGATAACCCACAGCGGCGCCCATTTGTTTTCGTCGGTCAGGCTCAGGTCTTTGCCGAGCTTCAGACGCAGCGCGCCCATCGCATCCGCCACGACTTTCTTATTGTCTGCGCCGAAGAAGATCATGTCGCCGTCCTGCGCGCCAGTGCGCTCAAGGATAGCTTCCACGATGTCTGCGTTCAGGAATTTCGCTACCGGGCTGGTGATACCTTCCAGACCTTTCGCACGCTCGGTCACCTTAATATAGGCCAGACCTTTCGCGCCGTAGATCTTGATGAAGTTGCCGTAGTCGTCGATCTGCTTGCGGCTCAATGCTGCACCACCCGGCACGCGCAGGGCCGCCACACGGCCTTTCGGATCGTTAGCCGGGGCAGCGAAGACGGCAAACTCAACGCCTTTCACCAGGTCCGCAACATCCACCAGCTCCATCGGGTTACGCAGGTCTGGTTTGTCGGAGCCGTAGCGACGCTCGGCTTCCGCGAAGGTCATGATCGGGAAATCGCCCAGCTCAACGCCTTTCACGTCGTTCCACAGGCTACGCACCAGGGCTTCCATCACTTCACGCACCTGCTCGGCGGTCATGAAGGAGGTTTCCACATCGATCTGGGTAAATTCAGGCTGGCGGTCAGCGCGCAGGTCTTCGTCGCGGAAGCATTTAACGATCTGATAGTAGCGATCGAAGCCGGACATCATCAGCAGCTGTTTGAACAGCTGTGGAGACTGCGGCAGCGCGTAGAATTTGCCTTTATGAACGCGGGATGGGACCAGGTAATCGCGCGCGCCTTCCGGCGTGGCTTTGGTCAGCATCGGGGTCTCGATGTCGAGGAAACCGTGGTCATCCATAAAGCGACGCACCAGGCTGGTGATTTTCGCACGGGTTTTCAGGCGCTGAGCCATTTCCGGGCGACGCAGATCCAGGTAGCGGTATTTCAGACGCGCTTCTTCAGTGTTGACGTGGTTGGAGTCCAGCGGCAGCGCTTCTGCACGGTTGATAATCACCAGATCGGACGCCAGCACTTCGATGGCACCCGTCGCCATGTCGGCGTTGACGTTTTTCTCGTCACGCGCACGCACGGTGCCGGTGACCTGAATGCAGAACTCATTACGCAGCTCAGAGGCCAGCTTCAACGCATCTGCGCGATCCGGGTCGAAGAACACCTGAACGATACCTTCGCGGTCGCGCATATCGATGAAGATAAGGCTACCAAGATCACGACGACGATTGACCCAACCACACAGGGTGACCTGCTGTCCGACGTGGGACTGACGCAGCTGCCCGCAATATTCTGTACGCATGAGATATCCCTTAATTAGCCGCAGGCTAAATGTCGCCTGGTATGCAGGCTACTATGTCGCAGCTTTCTGTATGTCACAACTGGATGAAAAAAGGCGGCTATTATACTGGAAATTCCGCCGGACGATAAGAGCGAACCACGGCCTGGCGGTCGTTTGCTGCACTCTTATTGCGCATTCTCACAAAAATTAACAAAATTATGCGACCAATAACAGGCCATCACGTCGTATGGTGTCTGGAAGTGATTAATTTAACGGGAGTAACGATGTTAACCCTTGATGCCAGAAAAACCGCGCTTGTAGTCATTGATTTACAGGAAGGCATTCTGCCCTTCGCCGGCGGCCCGCATACCGCGAACGATGTAGTCAGCCGAGCCGCCCGCATGGCGGAAAAATGCCGCGCCAGCGGTGCCCCGGTTATCATGGTGCGCGTCGGCTGGTCTGCGGATTATGCCGAAGCGTTAAAACAGCCCGTTGATGCGCAGGCTCCCGCGCGTGCCCTGCCGGAAAACTGGTGGACGTACCCGGCCTCGCTTGGTAAACGCGACAGCGATATTGAAGTGACGAAACGCCAGTGGGGCGCCTTCTACGGCACCGATCTGGAGCTGCAGCTCCGCCGTCGCGGCATCGACACCATCATCCTGTGCGGCATTTCCACCAACATCGGCGTGGAGTCGACCGCCCGTAACGCGTGGGAACTGGGCTTTAACCTGGTGATTGCCGAAGATGCCTGCAGCGCGGCCTCCGCGGAACAGCATCAGGGCAGCATGACCCATATCTTCCCGCGCATCGGCCGCGTGCGCAGCACGGATGAGATTATCAGCGCGCTATGATGTACGTGGGCCTGCCCCAGTGGTCGCACCCGAAATGGGTGCGCCTTGGCATCACCAGCCTTGAGGAGTATGCCCGACACTTCAACTGTGTCGAGGGCAACACCACCCTGTATGCGCTCCCCAAAGCCGAGATTGTTGCGCGCTGGCGGGAACAAACGACCGACGACTTCCGCTTCTGCTTCAAGTTTCCTGCAACGATTTCCCATCAGGCCGCGCTGCGAAACTGCGGTGAGTTGACCGACGAGTTCTTTGCCCGGATGGCGCCTCTGGCAAACCGCATCGGCCAGTACTGGCTACAGCTTCCGGCCGTCTTTGGCCCGCGCGACCTGCCCGCGCTATGGACGTTTCTGGACGCCTTGCCCCGTGAATTTACCTACGGCGTTGAAGTCAGGCATCCTGACTTTTTTGCAAAGGGCGAAGCGGAAAAAGCGCTCAATCGCGGCCTGCTTGAGCGTTCCGTAAACCGGGTGATCCTCGACAGCCGCCCGGTGCACAGCGCAATCCCCCATAGCGAAGCCATCGTTGAAGCGCAGCGTAAAAAACCGAAAGTGCCGGTCCACGCCATCGTGACCGCGCAGAACCCAATGGTCAGGTTTATCGGCAGCGATAACATGCAGCAAAACCAGGCGCTGTTCGCCGTCTGGCTGGAAAAACTGGCCTCGTGGGAACACACCACCACGCCGTATCTCTTTTTGCACACGCCGGATATTGCCCAGGCCCCCGAACTGGTCGATGCTCTGTGGCAGGCCTTGCAGGCTGCGGTACCGTCCGTGGGAAGCGCCCCTTCCATCCCACAACAATCTTCTCTTTTCTGATATCACCCCCTATCATAGTGAAGTGCCATCTGCCAAAAACAGGGAGTTTGTATGGTCAGCGCGCTGTATGCGGTGTTAGGTGCATTACTGCTGATTAAGTTTTCATTTGATGTTGTGCGCCTCAGAACGCTCTACCGCGTCTCCTACGGTGACGGCGGATTTTCCGAGCTACAAAGCGCTATCCGCATTCATGGCAACGCGGTCGAATACATCCCCGCAGCCTTAATCCTGCTGCTGTTTATGGAGATGAATGGCGCAGAAACCTGGATGGTGCACATCTGTGGCCTGCTTCTTATTGCTGGCCGCCTGATGCACTATTACGGTTTTCACCACCGCTTAGTCCGCTGGCGTCGTTCCGGCATGAGCGCGACCTGGTGTTCGCTTTTGCTGATGGTGCTGGCTAACCTGTGGTATATGCCGTGGGAGTTGGTTTTCTCCCTCCATTAGCGCACAATACGCCACTTTATTTTTCCCGGATTTTTACGTTATGTCAGATCGCGACACGCTTTTTTCCGCGCCTATCGCCAGCCTGGGCGACTGGACCTTCGATGAACGGGTAGCCGAAGTCTTCCCGGATATGATCCAGCGCTCTGTTCCCGGTTATTCCAATATTATCTCTATGATCGGCATGCTGGCTGAGCGCTTCGTTCAACCCGGCACGCAGGTCTATGACCTGGGCTGCTCGCTCGGCGCGGCAACGCTATCTGTTCGTCGTAATGTTCACCACGAAGGCTGCCGAATCATCGCCGTCGATAACTCCCCGGCCATGGTTGAACGCTGCCGTCGCCATATTGACGCCTACAAGGCCCCTGTGCCAGTGGACGTGGTGGAAGGTGATATCCGCGAGATTGAGATCAATAACGCCTCGATGGTAGTGCTGAATTTCACGCTGCAGTTCCTGGTGCCGGAAGACCGCCAGCTGCTGCTGGACAAAATTTATCAGGGGCTGAATCCCGGCGGCGCGCTGGTGCTCTCTGAGAAATTCAGCTTCGAAGATGCCGAGGTTGGCGAACTGCTGTTCAATATGCACCACGATTTCAAACGGGCGAACGGCTACAGCGAGCTGGAGATCAGCCAGAAGCGCAGCATGCTCGAAAACGTGATGCTGACGGATTCCGTAGAAACCCATAAAGCGCGTCTGAGCAAAGCCGGCTTTGAGCACAGCGAACTGTGGTTCCAGTGCTTTAACTTTGGCTCTCTGGTGGCGCTGAAAGCGGGAGAATCCGCATGATCGAATTCAGTAACTTCTATCAGCTGATTGCCAAAAACCAGCTCTCCCACTGGCTGGAAACCTTGCCCGCGCAGATTGCCGCCTGGCAGCGGGACCAGCAGCACGGCCTGTTAAAGCAGTGGTCAAATGCGGTGGAATTTTTGCCGGAACTGACCCCGCATCGCCTCGACCTGCTCCACAGCGTCACCGCTGAGAGTGAAGAACCGCTTCCGGCCGGGCAGATCAACCGCATCGAAACGCTGATGCGGAACCTGATGCCGTGGCGCAAAGGGCCGTTTTCACTTTACGGCGTGAACATCAATACCGAATGGCGCTCGGACTGGAAATGGGATCGCGTTCTGCCCCACCTTTCCGACCTGACCGGACGCACCATTCTGGACGTGGGCTGCGGCAGCGGTTACCACATGTGGCGCATGATTGGCGCGGGCGCGCATCTGGCGGTCGGTATTGACCCGATGCAGCTGTTCCTGTGCCAGTTTGAAGCGGTTCGCAAGCTGCTGGGTAACGACCAGCGCGCGCACCTGCTGCCGTTGGGCATCGAACAACTCCCTGCCCTGAAAGCGTTTGATACCGTGTTCTCCATGGGCGTGCTGTATCACCGTCGTTCTCCGCTTGAACACCTGTGGCAATTGAAGGATCAGCTGGTCAGCGGCGGCGAGCTGGTGCTGGAAACGCTGGTGATTGAAGGTGATGAACATGCCGTTCTGGTGCCGGGCGATCGTTACGCGCAGATGCGCAACGTTTACTTTATTCCTTCCGCGCTGGCGCTGAAGAACTGGCTGGAGAAGTGCGGGTTTGTGGATGTGCGGATTGCCGATGTCAGCGTGACCTCTGTCGAAGAACAGCGCCGCACCGACTGGATGATCACCGAATCGCTGGAGCAGTTCCTCGACCCGGCCGACCACAGCAAAACCATCGAAGGCTATCCGGCCCCGATGCGTGCGGTGTTGATTGCGACCAAGCCGTAGCCCTTTAGCCGGGTGGCGGCTACGCCTTACCCGGCCTACACGTCGCACGTTTTCTCCAAAATAGTTCAAGTTGCAGCAAGGCGGCAACGCAGCGAATCCCCGGGAGCTTACATCAGTAAGTGACCGGGGTGAGCGAGGCGGCCAACGCGGCTGCGGCTTGAAATATGAAGGAGAAAAAAAGGCCCCTGTTGAAATTGCAGGGGCCTGGTACAAGCAAGCATCATATTGGGCGACATGATGCGCGGTAAAAATCGGTACGTTGCTACACGTGATGGCGCTCAATCAGCGACTTCATTTCCGCAACCGACTCTCCCTCTACGCCGTAGCGTGAATACTCATCCGCTTCAGCATCCGTCGACATTGACAATCCTGTATTGCGATAACGCATGGGTGAAGGTATCCATTTACCCGCGGAGCTGTGCAGCTCTTCTACCCCGGCGTTTAAAAACCGTTCCAGATTGCTGGCGCGGACTCCCGCACCCGCCATTATTATTGGAACACCGGAATGTGCTTTTAGTTCCGTAATTAATTGCAGTCCTTTTTCAGCTGACGCCTGCTGACCCGATGTCAGAATGCGCGCCACGCCAAGTTCTCCAAGCGTTTCAAAGGCCTGAAGCGGATCTTTGCACATATCAAATGCGCGATGAAAAGTAACGGCCAGCCCCTGTGCGGCGCTCATTATCTGACGCATGCGCGGTATATCGATATTGCCGTCTTCATCCAGAAGGCCGGTTACCAGCCCTGGAAACCCCAGGTCCCGAACGAGCGCGATATCATCAAGCATGGCACTGAACTCGCCCGCCGTGTAACAAAAATCACCGCCGCGTGGACGGATAATCGGGTGAACGGGAATAGTTACGGCCTGACGGGCAGACTTCAATACGCCGTAGGACGGCGTCAGCCCGCCCTCTTTGGGTGCCGCGCACAGTTCAATGCGGTCAGCCCCGTGCTTTTGCGCGGTCACGGCACACTCCACGCTGTAACAACAAATCTCCAGCAGCGCCATTTAATCCTCCTGAAATCCCACTAAACGAACCATCATGCCACGCCGTCCATTTTCAGTCCCGGCGTGAACTCACATCTCTTACGCTTCACTGGCAACGATCTGCTCAATGGTCCACGGATGAAACTTCACCGTGACCTTTCCGTCAGTGACGGCCAGCGTCGGGTTAGGTAACCGCTCGCGCTCGCCTTTGGGAGAGCTGGTCTTCACAAAAATTCCCGGCTGGCTTAAGCCTTCGTCCGCTAACAGGGCAAGCGCGCGCGCGTTCAACGTTTCAGGCTCACCCGGCAGGACAATCTCGATATGTTCCCAGCCTTCATGCGGATAGCGTTTCTCACCCGGCCACGGCAGTTCAACCACGGTGAATTGCCAGTGCGCCACGTTCACAGGCTCATGCAATTTAAACAGGCAAATCGGGCGACCATTAATGATGTTCTCGGAGAGCAACTCGCCGCACCGTTCGAACCCGAGACGCCAGCGCTCGGCGGTGGCATTCTGGTGACAGCGCAAAGAGATGTGATCGGCCTCAAGCGGCGCGATATCCAGACCAAGACGGGTGGCAAGTTCTGTGAACGCCTGGGTGAAGCGCGGTAAATCTGCGGAAATATCATGCAGTTCGTCAATGGATTGCCAGTTCGCCATAAGTCACTCTCTTTTCATGTCGCAAAGCCGCTAATTTACTCTGTTGCCCCGTTTTGACCAACCGCAGAATCCGGCTTTTTGCGACTGCATGATTATGCATACCTTCACCGCCTGGATTCTGAGCAATCTTCAGGCCCCGCAATGCTGACGCCAGAAGGCATTTGCAGTATACTCCCGCCCTAAATTCTCTAACTGGCGCGGGTGGTTGTGAGCCCGCATCAAAAAAGTAAGGTATCCAGGTGAATATTCAGGCTCTTCTCTCCGAAAAAGTCAGTCAGGCACTGATTGCCGCAGGCGCGCCTGCGGATTGCGAACCGCAGGTTCGTCAGTCAGCAAAAGTACAGTTTGGCGACTATCAGGCTAATGGCGTGATGGCAGTGGCTAAAAAACTGGGCATGCCGCCGCGACAGCTCGCTGAGCAGGTACTGACGCATCTGGATCTTTCCGGCATTGCCAGCAAAACCGAAATTGCCGGCCCGGGCTTTATCAACATCTTCCTTGAGCCTGCTTTCCTGGCAAGCCACGTTGACGCGGCGCTGAAATCTGACCGTCTGGGTGTTTCCCAGCCGGAAGCGCAGACCGTCGTGATCGACTACTCCGCTCCGAACGTGGCGAAAGAGATGCACGTTGGCCACCTGCGCTCCACCATCATCGGTGATGCCGCGGTGCGCACGCTCGAGTTCCTCGGTCACAAGGTGATCCGCGCGAACCACGTGGGCGACTGGGGTACCCAGTTCGGCATGCTGATTGCCTACCTGGAAAAACAGCAGCAGGAAAACGCGGGTGAAATGGCGCTGGCGGACCTGGAAGGGTTCTACCGCGAAGCCAAAAAACACTACGACGAAGACGAAGCCTTTGCCGAGCGCGCGCGCAGCTACGTGGTAAAACTGCAGGGCGGCGATCAATACTTCCTCGAGATGTGGCGCAAGCTGGTTGACATCACCATGTCTCAGAACCAGCTCACCTATAACCGTCTGAACGTCACCCTGACCCGTGACGATGTGATGGGCGAAAGCCTGTACAACCCAATGCTGCCGGGCATTGTGGCCGACCTGAAAGCGAAAAACCTGGCGGTTGAGAGCGAAGGCGCGACGGTGGTATTCCTTGATGAGTACAAAAACAAGGAAGGCGAACCGATGGGCGTGATCATCCAGAAAAAGGATGGCGGCTACCTTTACACCACGACCGATATCGCCTGCGCGAAATACCGTTACGAAACGCTGCACGCCGACCGCGTGCTTTACTACATCGACTCCCGTCAGCACCAGCACCTGATGCAGGCGTGGACGATCGTGCGTAAAGCCGGCTACGTGCCAGACTGCGTTCCGCTGGAGCACCACATGTTCGGCATGATGCTGGGTAAAGACGGCAAGCCTTTCAAAACCCGTGCGGGCGGTACCGTGAAGCTGTCCGATCTGCTGGACGAAGCGCTGGAACGCGCCCGCCGTCTGGTGGCAGAGAAGAACCCGGACATGCCTGCAGATGAGCTGGAAAAACTGGCCAACGCCGTGGGTATCGGTGCAGTGAAATACGCGGATCTTTCCAAGAACCGTACCACTGACTATATCTTCGACTGGGATAACATGCTGGCGTTTGAAGGCAACACGGCGCCTTACATGCAGTACGCCTACACCCGCGTGTTGTCGGTCTTCCGTAAAGCCAATATCGACGAAAGCGCGCTGGCGAATGCCACCGTGACCATCACGGAAGACCGTGAAGCGCAGCTGGCGGCGCGCCTGCTGCAGTTCGAAGAGACGCTGACGGTTGTCGCCCGTGACGGCACTCCGCACGTGATGTGTGCTTATCTGTACGATCTTGCGGGTCTGTTCTCCGGCTTCTACGAGCACTGCCCTATTCTCTCTGCGGAGAATGAATCGGTCCGCAACAGCCGCCTGAAGCTGGCGCAGCTCACGGCGAAGACCCTGAAGCTGGGTCTGGATACCCTGGGTATCGAAACCGTAGAGCGTATGTAAAAAATGAAACCCGGCACTCGCCGGGTTTTTTATTATCAAAAATATTTCCGTAAATATTCCGTTAGGCACAGAATCGCCATTGCCTGTCCATACGGCATCGACGTCAGCGGGATCTGGCGATAAAACTCAAGATTGCTTCCCATCCCCGTACCGAACGACGTTTGCAGCAGCTCTCCATCCGGTGAGATATTTTTCACGATACCGCGAATCGCTTTCTCAGCAACGTCAGCATATTCTGCACCAACGTAACGCTTACGCACCGCTTTCAGGATCCCGTAGGCAAAACCTGCCGTGGCTGACGCCTCCAGATAGGAGTGAGGATCGTCGAGCAGCGTATGCCACAGGCCGCTATCGTCCTGGCATTTCGCCAGCGCGGCAATCTGAGCATTCAGCACCTGCACCAGGTAGCGACGTACGGCATTGTTTTCCGGCAGATCCACCATTTCGAGGAAGTCCGGGATCACGATGGTGAGCCAGCTGTTGCCGCGGGCCCAGCGGGCCTGCGCAAAATTATGTTTACCTTCATAATTCCAGCCGTGGAACCACAAGCCGGTTTCCCGATCCATCAGGTTTTGCACATGCAGCAGGAACTGATAAATAGCTTCTTCTACGTAGTCAGGTTTGTTGAGCAGCTTGCCGATTTTCGCCAGCGGCAGCACCGTCATCATCAGCGTGTCATCCCACATCTGCTGATGATTCTCTTCCGCCAGAGTGATATGCTGCATGCCGCCGTGGTCGGTACGCGGCATGTCGTTCATCGCCCACTCCGCCCAGCTTTCCAGCCATGGCAGCCAGGCCGGGTTTCTGGTTTCGTCGTAGCGATACGCGAGGGTCAGGAACGGTGACATGGTATTCACGTTTTTGGTGGTTGCCCCTTCCGCAAAACGGTCAGCAAACCAGCGGTCGATAATGTCGCGCATCCCCTCGTCGCCGGTCTGGCTGTAATACTGCCAAATACCGTACAAACCGACGCCGTGCGTCCATTCCCACCCGGCCCAGCCTTTGGTATCGATCGCGCGTCCGTCGTCCAGCCGCAGTAAAAACTCCCCCGTCTTGTCGTGGATATTGACCAGACTGTGCGTCACTTTTTGAATCAGCGATTTCAGCTCATCCCTGGCAATAAAGCGCTCAGGCTGGCGCAGTAGCGGGCTATGTTTGACAGGCCAAACTTTCATGATCTTAACCTCCATGATATGACGAATTAAGTACAGCGCGATCCTTCAGCGAAAGGGCTGCTGACTTATTGCGGTTCAGGTAACCGATGTTGTTGTTGCCCCAAAGGGATTCGAACGGCATACCGGCCAGCATTTCCACGGTGGCACGGGCTTGCGGGGTTGCCGCTTCAGGCATCGCATAGCCGGACTCGCGCATTTTCGCGGTCTCTTCGCGCAGCGTGCTGTGGGTTTGCAGATTGAGCCTGAAGCGCAGGGAGACAAGGAAGCCGCAGAACAGCACCAGAAGGGTTCCGATGCTCAGGATCATCAGAATGGTGTGGCTCACTCCCGCAGGCTGCACTTTCTGACCGCTGACAAAGCCGGACATCTGCATCACGATGCCCACCAGCATCACCGCACCGGCCTGAGACGCTTTACGGGTGAGGGTCATGATGCCGGCGAAGATGCCCTCGCGACGCTGCCCGGTGATCGCTTCGTCCACATCAGCAATGTAGGTATAGGTGTTCCACGGCACATAGTTGATACCGCCTCGACCCAGGCCCGCCACCGCTGAGACAAGCAGCAGCAGAGCGTAGACGTCACTCAGTCCCGCGTAATAGAGCATGGCGTAAGAGAGAGAAGCCAGGCCGAACAGCACCACCACCATGCGGTAAGACGGCGCAGGTCCAAAGCGAATGCACAGCGGGATCATGCCGATCACGGCGAGGAACTGGAAGATGGCCATCGTGCCCAGCAGGTTTGAAGCCATTGACGCTTCCTGCATCAGTACAAAGACCACGTAGTAGGTAAACACGGCATTAAAGACGTCCTGGGCGATATAGCCGCCCAGGTACATGCCCAGATGCTGACGGAAAATCCTTACTCGCAGCGTCGAGCTTAGCTCCACGAACAGACGGTTCAGGCTCTGCCCGAGCGTGAGGGTTTTCTTCTCTGCTTCCGCGCGCAGGGCCGCTTCGGACCACTCTTCACGCGGGCGCTCCCAGGTGAAGAACCAGACAAAAGTCAGCATCAGCGCGCACAGGACGGAAAAGACCAGACTGGCGTAAAAGAAGGAAATCGCGTTGTCTTTACCGAACTGCGTGAGGAGGATCCCCGGCAGGAATGAGGCCAGAATGGCGGACATCTGCGCCATTGAGATACGCGCGCCCGAAAATTTGGTTTTCTGTTTGAAATCGTCCGTCATCTCCGGCACCAGCGTTTCATAGGGAACCAGGATCATGGTGTAGACGATATCGAATACCAGATACGTAAGCAGGTAATACCAAAAACTCATGTCCCCGACCCACATCAAGGAATAGCTGAATACGCAGGGAATGCCGAGCAGAATGAAAAACTTACGGCGGCCAAAGCGCTTACCGAGCCACGTCGTACCGAAATTATCCGTCAGAAAGCCCATAAGCGGGCTGACAACAGCATCCAGCACCCTGGCGGCGGCGAAGATGAACGTTGCTTCTATCGGTGTGAGCCCGCAGAACGTCGTATAAAAATATAAAAGCCAGGCCGCCGTAAGGGCGGTGGTTCCCGCCCCAAGAAAATCGCCTGCCCCATAAGCAAGGTAGTTTGCCAATCCAATTTTGCGTGTTTTCATTGCCGTCACCCCTGGTCACGTTTGGGAGACTCCCTGTCAGCAAACCTGTTCCGGGAGTTTTTACACGGCTACAGTAGAAGTATCGTCCTGGTGATACCTTTCTATTTCTGCCACCAATAGGGTCTGGCTGGCAAAAATGCAAAGAGTATCATTACGCGTGTCACCGTTTTATAAAACGGCGTTTCTTTTAGTTCAAAATGAGAGGTCGAATTTTGCGAGACAGCCATCAGAAATGCTGATGGCTGCAGGTCAGGCGGGATTTAGCGATAGTTCACGATGACGGAATTACTCTGCACTTTCAGCGCCGGGATCAAACGTCCCCCGCCCGGCACTTCCCAGATAAAACGCAAAGGTTCGATTGCCGGCACGCCGTTGAATGCCTGCGTCGTACCGCTTTCTCCATCGATTTCCGTGCAGCGCGTCTGAGAACAGAGGCGCACCCGCAGCCCGGCAGGCGTTGGGCCAATCAGCCGGTAGTTCCAGACCACAAGGCCCATCAGGCCGGATACCGCGTCAGAAGGCGCCAGCGGGTTAGAGGACATCGCCACGCCCCGGTTGCTGAGCGTTACGCCCATGCTGCTTGCCTGCCAGGTGCCTTCGCCGGCTGCCTGCGCCACCAGCGGGAAGAGCAAAATCCATAGCCATTTACGCATTATTTTCCTCCAATCGTCGCCGTCATGCGGATATGGCGGTTATCCGACAGCTCCAGATTCGACAGCACGACCAGCTGGTTCAGGCTGCGGCGCAGGAAGCGCGACAGCAGTGGACGCAGCGCGTGGTTCACCAGCAGCACCGGCGGTGCGCCCAGCATCTCCTGACGCGCCAGCGCCTCCTGCGTTTGCGCCAGCAGACGGTCCGCCAGCCCCGGCTCCAGGCCGCCCCCGCCCTGCAGGGCCTGCAGCAGCAGACGCTCAAGCGGCGTATCGAGGCCAATGACCTGCACTTCTCCGGTTCCCGGGAACCACTGCTGGGTGATCGCACGACCCAGCGCCACGCGCACCACCGCCGTCAGCTCGTGCGGATCGCTCTGGATTGGCGCATGCTCTGCCAGCGTTTCCAGAATGGTGCGCATATCGCGAATCGGCACCTTCTCTTCGAGCAGGTTTTGCAGCACCTTGTGCAGCGTGGTCAGCGTCACCACGCCCGGGACCAGATCTTCCGTCAGCTTCGGCATCTCCTGCGTGACGCGGTCCAGCAGCTGCTGCGCTTCCTGACGGCCAAACAGCTCGGCCGAGAATTGCCCAATCAGGTGATTAAGATGGGTCGCCACCACGGTACTGGCTTCAACAACCGTATAGCCCTGGATCTGCGCCTGCTCTTTCAGCGCGCTTTCAATCCAGATAGCGGCCAGGCCAAAGGCCGGATCGATGGTTTGCTCGCCCGGCAGCGTGCCTGCGGCGGTGCCCGGGTTAATCGCCAGCCAGCGGCCCGGATAGGCATCGCCGCTGCCAATTTCAACGCCTTTCATCAGAATGCGATAGCGCGCGGGCGGCAGGTCCATATTGTCGCGGATGTGAACGACCGGCGGCAGGAAGCCCATATCCTGCGCGAATTTTTTACGGATACTGCGGATACGCCCAAGCAGCTCGCCATCCTGCTGGAAATCGACCATCGGGATCAGGCGGTATCCAACTTCCATACCCAGAGAATCTTCGAGCTGAACGTCGTTCCAGGTCGCTTCGACGGCCTGGGTATTCTCCGGCATTTTGACCTGAACAGGTTCCGCTGCCGGTTTGGTTTCACGGCCACGCATCCACCAGGCAAGCCCCAGCAGACCTGCCGTAAACAGCAGGAAAACGAGGTTTGGCATACCCGGCACCAGACCGAGCAACCCGAGAACCGCCGCGGCCAGCAGCATCACGCGCGGGTTACTGAACAGCTGGCCCACCATCTGCTCGCCAACGTCCTGATCGGTGCTCACGCGGGTCACGATGACACCCGCCGCAGTAGAGATAACCAGCGCCGGGATCTGCGCGACCAGACCGTCACCAATGGTCAGCAGCGTATAGCTTTCCGCCGCGTGGCCCATGTCCATCCCGTGCTGCAACACGCCCACCAGCAGGCCGCCGACCACGTTAATCACCATGATCAGAATGCCCGCGATGGCGTCACCGCGGACAAACTTACTCGCACCATCCATAGAGCCGTAGAAGTCTGCCTCCTGCGTCACTTCCGAACGGCGCTTTTTGGCTTCATCTTCGGCGATAAGACCGGCGTTCAGGTCGGCGTCGATCGCCATCTGCTTGCCCGGCATCCCGTCCAGCACAAAACGCGCGCCCACTTCCGCGATACGCCCTGCACCTTTGGTGATAACCATAAAGTTGATGATAACGAGGATAACAAACACCACGATGCCGATAGCGAAATTGCCGCCCACCAGGAAGTGGCCGAACGCCTCCACCACTTTACCCGCCGCTGCCGCCCCGGTGTGACCTTCCATCAGGATGATACGCGTGGACGCTACGTTCAGCGCCAGTCGGAGCAAGGTGGTAAACAGCAGGATGGTCGGGAACGCGGCGAACTCCAGGGTACGCTGGGTGAACATCGCCACCAGCAGCACCATGATGGACAGCGCAATATTGAAAGTGAAAAGCAGATCGAGGATGAACGCCGGGAGCGGCAGTACCATCATCGACAGAATTAGCAGGATCAGAATCGGCCCGGCAAGGATCTGCCATTGGGTCGATTTCAGGTTGCCGGGCAGGCGCAACATTGCCACCAGATTAGCCATCAGTGTCCTTCTCGTTCATAAAATCCAGCGCGGCAGGCACCGGAAGGTTCTCAGGTTTAACAGGCCGTTGACCGCCGGCCAGACGCCAGCGCTTCAACTGCCATACCCAGGCCAGCACTTCCGCCACGGCGGCGTAGAGTTGTCCCGGGATCTGTTGTCCAATATCCGCATGGCGATACAGGGCACGCGCCAGCGGAGGCGCTTCCAGGATCGGCACGCGGTTTTCAGTGCCAATTTCCCTGATTCGCAGTGCGATCAGCCCTGCCCCTTTCGCAACGACTTTCGGCGCGCTCATTTTGTTTTCGTCATAGCGCAGCGCAACGGAATAGTGCGTCGGGTTGGTAACAATGACGTCGGCCTTCGGCACATCGTCCATCATCCGTCGACGGGCGGCGGCACGCTGCATCTGGCGGATACGCCCTTTTACGTGCGGGTCACCTTCCATCTGCTTATATTCGTCACGGATATCCTGACGTGACATGCGCAGCTTTTTGAAGTGGGTATAAAGCTGGAAAATCACGTCAAACCCCACCATCGGAATAATGCTAAGCACCACCAGCAGCGCGCAGAGCCCGACCAGATTCAGCGCGTTGCTCATCGCGGTGAGCGGCGATTCGCTGATAAGACGCATCATTTCCGGCCAGTGGTACCAGAGGTAAAACCCTGCGGAACTGCCCATCAGCACCGATTTGAGAACGGCTTTGAGCAGCTCGGCCCCGGTCTGCGCAGAGAACATTTTCGCAATACCCGGCAGCGGGTTCAGTTTGGAAAATTTCGGTTGCAGCGATTTGGCACTAAAAACCAGACCGCCGAGCATCACCGGGGAGACCAGCGCGACCAGCACGACCCCGGTAATCAGGGGCAACAGCGCGACCATGGCCCCTTTGATAAGCTGAATAATCTGGCTGAGGATCAGATTCGGATCGTTGACCATGCTGTGGTCAAAACGTAAGCCGGTGGACAACATTCCCGCCAGCTTGCGGGCGAGCGACTCCCCGCCCCACCAGATAATGCACACCCCTACGATAAGGATCAGCAGGGAGGTTAATTCTCGGGATCGGGGGATCTGCCCTTCCTCACGCGCCTTTTCTAGTCGGTGGGGTGTGGGGGCTTCCGTTTTGTCGTCGTTCTCTTCTGCCACAGTGCATGCTCAGCCCATTACGTCACGGGTATCATGCCAGCACCGCCTATGATCAATGGGCTGATAAACCCCTATAACCGGGTCTTTTTATCCAGTTTAATCCCACACTACGCACGTTGGGTGAGCGAAGAGAGAACACGTAATAGCCGAAAAAATATATTCCAGCTTTTGTGATGCGCTTCAAATTACAAAATGAATTAAGCGCAGTTTAAAAGGACGTTTACGCTAAATACATTCCGAATGAAAATTAACATAGACGTCGCTTTTAACCACTTAATATTGCAGGGATGATATAAGTATGTGAATTCAATAATTCAGAGTAATTGAATTATATTTATCCATTGCCGCAGGCAATCTAATAATAAATTAATCCATATAGCATTAATCCTAAAACTCACTTACCAGAAGAAATTTAAATGTTATAATTCCACGCGACATAATTTACTTTCCGCAAGAAAGCAAAACGTATGCCAGATATTTTTTACTTAAAGGAACATTTAAGATGGATTTGAAGAAGAAAATTTTTGCGAGCTTAGCCCTCGCAACGCTATCGATAAATGGTTTCGCCGCAGAAATGAATGCCGGTACTATTCACTTCACGGGTGAAATTATCGAATCAAGCTGTAC
Source organism: Enterobacter sp. 3U4 (assembly GCF_057224565.1). Taxonomy (NCBI): domain Bacteria; kingdom Pseudomonadati; phylum Pseudomonadota; class Gammaproteobacteria; order Enterobacterales; family Enterobacteriaceae; genus Enterobacter; species Enterobacter sp. 3U4. The sequence goes on along the minus strand of NZ_CP136665.1, from coordinate 1,113,271 downwards.
GATTCAGGGTGACAATGGCGCGGACAGTACTATCCCACTGGGTACCTATCCTATTTCATTGTTTACTGCCGTTGGGACAGAAACCGCACTTATGCCGTTCTCTATTACGCTGGCGAACTGCCCGTTGAAAAGCGATGGGCTTCCGGCTGTACAGCTGACCTTTAACGGCCCAACAACCCTGACCGGTAGCAATACGATGCTGGACGTCAGTAAAATTACCACCACGGGTGAAACTGCGGCCACCGGTATCGGCGTTGCCGTCAGCCCGTCGGGTAAAGACGATCAATTCATCACTATGGATGGCGTTGAGGGGCAGGTCTATATAGAGCTGGCAACAAAATCCTCAGATACGATTAAAGCTGATTTTAATGCCCGCTATAAATCATTTGCAACTGCGGTTACCGCCGGTCCTGCAGATGCTGATATGACGGTAAATATTCTTTATCGTTAATAGACGCATCACTGACATTCAGAATATATATATATTAGGCGTCATGACGTTTAAGGAGTCATGCTCTGATAATAGTCCGAATCCGGATTCGGACTATTATCATTCCCCCTCAACGTCCTTTATTGAAGGTTTCACCATGCGCATTTCACTCCTGGTCTTATTATGTATTCCTGTCATTGCGAGCACCTTTTGTCACGCAGCAGGCGTTCAAATAGGTCGCACACGCATAATCTACGATGCCGCGAAAAAGGAAGTTGCCCTGCCCTTACAAAACAATGATAAAGAACTTCCCTGGTTAATACAGTCATGGACGGATACGGGTGATGGTAAAACGCACGGACCATTTATCGTGACACCACCGCTATTTCGACTCGATCCGCAAAAAGAGCAAAGCCTGCGCATTACCTGGAATGGGACAGCCTTAGCAGGGGATAAAGAGTCACTGTTCTATATGAACGTTCGAACCGTTCCTGCCACGGCTACGGATGGGGATGACAAAAACGTCCTACGGTTAATCTATAAAACGCGTCTGAAGCTGTTCTGGCGTCCTGTCGGACTGAGTGGTACCCCATCTGAATCCTGCAAAAACCTGCGCTTCGCTCGTCATGGTCAGCAGCTCACGGTCATCAACGCGGAGGCATTCTACAGCGTCTTTGATTCACTTGCGCTGGGCTCGCACAAAGTGGAGAAAGCCGACATAGCTGCACCTCAATCCCGCGTTGACATTCCTCTCCCTGACAATGCTCAGGGGACGAGCGTCACCTGGCGTTGCATCACCGATTACGGCAATGCTTCAGAAAAATACACTTCCACACTTGCGCAGGATTAAAAGACCGCGATGATGACAGGACGTAATTATTTGTCATACGGGCGGCTCTTTAGACCGAATCCGCTTCTTCGCTGCCTTGGCGGTGTCTTACTCATGGCGAGCTTCTCGACGCTGGCCCGTGAGTATCGTTTCTCTCCCTCATCGCTTGAAGGGGACATGCTGGCACAGCAGGATATCGACCTTTCACTCTTTTCAAAGTCGAATTCTCAGCTACCCGGCACCTATTCTTCCCGAGTGCAGGTGAACGATCGCCGCCTGAGCACCACCAATATCGCTTACGTCAGCTCGCCGGAAGGGTCACTGATACCGCAGCTCACACCGGATATGCTGCGGGCATGGGGGATTGCTATCGACCGGTATCCCGCCTTGCTTACGTTACCCGCCAATAAGGTTTTGCCTAAAGATATCAGCAACTATATCCCCAAGGCCTCCGCGCGGCTTGATTTTTCAACCATGACGTTAGCGTTGAGTATTCCTCAGGCCGCATTAAGCGGTACCGGTTACGATTATATCGATCCCTCACGCTGGGACGACGGTGTTCCCGTGTTGTTCAGTGACTACGCTTTTTCAGGATCAAACAATAAGAACAGCGGCGACAACAGCGCCACCAATCAGTATCTGAATTTGCGCACCGGCGCTAACCTGGGTGGCTGGCGAGTGCGCAACTATTCTACGTGGAGCAATTCAGAGAGTGAAAATCATTGGGAAAACATCAATACCTTCCTGCAGCATGACGTTGACGCCCTCAAGTCGCAGTTCACGTTCGGGGAAAGCAACACGCGGGGCGAGGTATTTGATAGCTTACAGTACCGGGGCGTCAACCTTGCGTCAGATGAAGAAATGCTTCCCTATAGCCAACGCGGCTATGCCCCTGTCATACGCGGCACAGCAGGTTCAAATGCTGAAGTCTCGGTGCGCCAGAACGGCTATCTCATCTATCAGCAAAATGTCGCGCCGGGCGCGTTCGTAATCAGCGATCTCTACTCCACGACCAACAGCGGCGATCTGGACGTTACGGTGAAAGAGGCTGACGGCACCGAGCATCACTTTACCCAGCCCTACTCCAGTATCGCGGTTATGCTGCGGCCCGGGCGTATGAAGTACGAAATTACAGCGGGCCGTTATCGTGCTGAAAGCGGGAGCGACCAAAAGGAACCCGACTTCCTCCAGGCAAGCATGATTTACGGTCTAAACAACCTTCTCACCGGGTTTGGAGGGCTGACGCTCTCGAAAGACTATAACGCAGCCAATACTGGTGCCGGTCTGGCGCTCGGGCCACTGGGCTCACTCTCGGCTGACATTACCGTGGCCGACACCCGGCTGGACGATAACAGCCAGCATACCGGCCAGTCATGGCGTTTGCTTTATACCGGTAAGCTGGATTCGACCGATACCAACTTCAGCCTCGGCAGCTGCCGATACACCAGCCGCGGATATTACAGCTTTGACGACGCCAACCAAAAGCGTGACGGCCACGAAGACGATCTGCTGTTTCGTTACAATAAACGCAACCGCATTCAGGCCAGCATTAGCCAAACCGTTGCTGGGGCGAGTCTGTATCTTAACGGTTATCAGCAGGACTATTGGGGCACCACTAAAAAAGAGCGCAGCCTGTCGTTTGGATTCAATACCGTTGTTGCCGGAACGAGTTATCACGTGGCCTATACGTACAGCGAAACCAACGACGAAGAGTCTGACAGGATGGTCTCTTTGGGGTTAAGCATTCCTCTCGCCAGATGGCTGCCTCACGCCTGGAGTAGCTACAACATCAGCAACACTAAAAATGGCTATACGCGGCAAAACGTCGGCCTCAACGGCACGCTGCTGGACGACGAGCGTCTGAGCTACTCGTTGCAGCAGGGCCATTCCAACCACGACGGGGAAAATATCAGCAGCGTTTATGGCAGCTACCGCTCGCAATACGCCAACCTGACCGCAGGCTATTACGCCTCCACTGATGACTCTCAGCAGCTTAATTACGGCATTAGCGGCGGTATTGTTGCCCATCCTCAGGGCGTCACGCTGGCGCAACCTTTAGGCAGCCAGTTTGCTATCGTGAACGCCAACGACGCTTCCGGCGTTCGTTTCCTGAACCAGCGGGGTATTCAGACCGACTGGCAGGGTAACGCAGTCATTCCATCGCTCACTCCGTACCAGGAGAACAACATTCGTATTGATACCTCGAGCCTGCCGGAAAATGTGGACAGCAGCGATACCGCCATCACCGTCATTCCCTCGCGCAACGCGGCGGTGCTGGCCAGATTTGACGCCCACACTGGCTATAGGATGCTGGTAACCCTGAAGCGTCCAAACGGCCTCCCCGTTCCGTTCGGCGCCATCGCGACCAGTAGCGACCCGGTGATGAGCGGCATTGCCGATGAAACCGGAACCGTCTATCTGGCAGGCATTGGAGAGACCGCGCAGATTACCGTGAAATGGGGCAACGGCACGGACCAACAGTGCCGCGCCAGCATTACGCAACAGTCAGCCAACCAAAACGAAAGCCCTAACGGTATTCGCTCGGTTAGCGAGCTTTGTCAGCAGGAATAAGCACATGAGAACTATACTCACGAAACAGGCCGTCTGGGGTTTATTGGCCACGGCATTGAGCCTGGCCGCAACCAGCCCGTGCAGGGGAGCGGTGACTTTACTTCATAACTGCTTCGGTGCGCCGCAAGCTTACACCATAACGTTCGATCATGAGTTTTTGTCCAGCGAAAATATCGCCAATCATGACTATGATGTGCCAAATCATCTTGTCGGCAATGGTCCGGTGATAGTGGCCAACTGCAGCTGTCCCGGAAATATATTTTCTTCGAGCATGGTCTATGAAAAAACGTTTGCCGGGAGCCCGCTGAGTCCGGGAACAAACGGATACGGCTATTTGACCGAAAAGATCGATGCCGATATCACCGCCTACGCTGATGCAATCAACTCTCCGGACGGCAATTCTTTGACCCCGATAGCCGTCAATGAATACCCGACGCCCAGAGGGAATATGCGTAACACGACCGAGAATGCACTCGCCAAAACGGAGGGCGATGCCAACGTTTGCAGTAGTGGCACCCAGCCGAGCAATGCCGCTACGGTAAAGCGTAATTTCCGCTGGAACGTCATTGCGGTCACGCTTCACGTTAAAAAACCCATCCTGGGTCAAGAGGTGATACCTTCGACGATCGTCGCGCAAAACTATGCCTGCCTCTATTTCGGCACAGGGGGAAGCTGCGATCCCGGGCAGGCAGATCAGGTATCTGATATCTGGTTTAGCGGCACGCTTTCTGCGCCGCTCAGCTGCACCATCAACGCAGGCAGTACCATCGAGGTTGAGTTCGGCAGCATCGTCAGCAAGCAATTTGTCATCAAGGGGCAACCGCCAAAACGTTATGCCATCAAAAACGTTGATATTGCCTACCACTGTGATGATAACGCAGTGGGAAACACGGACCGGATAAAGCTCACGCTGACAGCAGATCAGGGGGTCGCGGATAGCAGCACGCCTTACATTGCAAAACTTCTGGACAGGGACGATCTCGGCGTACGTATATATGATGAAAACAGTCAGAACGTTGCGCTGGATGGTACCTATGAGTTTCCGGTAACGATGGACAATCAGGGAAACGGTGTGGTCAAAATTCAGGCTGTACCTGTCAGCACGACTAATGCTCCCCCGGCCCCGGGTCGCTTTGAAGGTAACGTAACGGTGAAGATGGATCTTCGCTAACCGAAATACCCTCAGGTTGAGGCCGCAACCTGAGGGTAATCAGAATAATCAGAAGCCGAGGCTGTCCAGCAGATCGTCGACCTGATCCTGGCTTGCCACTACGCCCGCCTTGCTGGCGTCGAGCTGTGGACCATTGAGCAGGCTTTCGTTCTCGCGTTTTGGACGGGCTGCCGGTTCCGGAATGTTCTCGAGCAGAACCATCAGCAGCTGACGCTCAATCTCCTGGATAACATCCATCATGCGCTTGATCACCTGACCGGTCAGGTCCTGGAAATCCTGCGCCATCATGATGTCCAGCAGCTGTGCGTTGGTGAAGCTGGTGTGGCCAGGCACATCACCCAGATACTGACGGGTATCCGTCACCAGCTCGCGGGCATCCGCCAGCTCGATAGGATTCTCAAACCACTCGTCCCAGCGTTTGCTCAGCGCTTTCGCCCCCTTTTCCATCGCATCCTGGTGCGGCTGTGACGCTTCAACGCTGTTCAGCGCACGTTCCGCAGCCTGAGCGGTCATCTGCACAACATAGTCCAGACGATCGCGGGCATCAGGAATGGCTTCCGCCGCTTCGGCAATCGCCTGATCCAGACCCAACTCACGCAGGCTGTCACGCAGCATGCGCGTCAGGCTGCCGATGCGGACGATGATATCGCTCGGCGAGTGTTCTTCTACGGGTTTCATAGCAGGTTGCAACATTTCCATCACCTCACATGCCGAGTTTCTCGAAGATCTTACCGAGCTTCTCTTCCAGGGTTGCCGCGGTGAATGGCTTCACCACATAGCCGCTTGCGCCCGCCTGTGCAGCGGCAATGATGTTCTCTTTTTTCGCTTCTGCAGTAACCATCAGAACCGGCATAGACGCCATGCCCGCATCGGCACGAATGGTTTTCAGCAGTTCCAGACCGTCCATGTTCGGCATGTTCCAGTCGGAGATAACAAAACCAAACCCGCCAGCCTGCAGCTTGTTCAGCGCATCAACGCCGTCTTCTGCTTCTTCAACGTTGTTGAAGCCCAGCTCTTTCAGCAGGTTGCGCACGATGCGACGCATGGTGGAAAAGTCATCCACAACCAAAAACTTAAGCTCTTTATCCGCCATAAAATAATACTCCTGAGTCAAATACGTATTGCCTGTCCGGCACTGATTTTCGCCAGCATCTGCTGGCTTACCTGGCTAAGATCGACCACTTCGCTCACGCCACCCATATTGATGGCCTCGCGCGGCATGCCGAACACCACACAACTTGCTTCATTCTGCGCAATCGTCCAGGCGCCAGCCTGGTGCATTGCAAGCATTCCGGCGGCACCGTCGTTGCCCATCCCCGTCAGGATCACCCCAACGGCGTTGCGCCCCGCATGTTTCGCCACCGAATGAAACAGCACATCCACAGACGGACGGTGCCGGTTGACCGGCGGTCCGTCATGAATTTTGATTTGATAGTTAGCGCCGCTGCGCGCCAGTTCCATATGCTTGTCGCCCGGCGCGATATAGGCATGCCCCGGGAGCACGCGCTCGCCGTCCTCCGCCTCTTTCACGCTGATCTGGCACAGCTTGTTCAGGCGTTCGGCGAACGAACGGGTAAAACCTGGCGGCATATGCTGCGTGATCAGAATACCCGGACTTGAAAGCGGCAATGGCTGGAGTACATGACGAATTGCCTCTGTTCCTCCGGTTGACGCCCCAATGACCAGCAGTTTTTCAGAGCTGAGTAACGGACCTGCCTTCAGGGTCGCAGGCGCAGCCATCGGCGTGTGGGCGGCAAGCTTCGCACGCGACGCGGTGCGGATCTTCTCGGCGATCATTTCGCTGTACGCCAGCATCCCTTCGCGAATGCCGAGCTGCGGCTTGGTGACAAAATCCACCGCCCCCAGCTCCAGCGCGCGCAGGGTAATTTCCGATCCTTTTCCGGTCAGGGAGGAGACCATCACCACCGGCATGGGCCGCAGCCGCATTAATTTTTCAAGGAAATCTATGCCATCCATGCGCGGCATCTCGACATCCAGCGTTAGCACGTCGGGGTTATATTTTTTAATTAAATCCCGCGCTACCAGCGGATCGGGCGCGGTTGCCACCATCTCCATGTCGCTGTGGCTATTGATAATTTCAGTCATGATCTGACGCATCAGCGCTGAATCATCGACAGACAACACCCTGATTTTACTCATGCTTTTTCCTTACTCAGCGCATATACCGTTTGCCCACGCAGGCTAAACTCACGCGCGAGGTTGCTGAAGTTTTCCGAGTGCCCGGCAAACAGTAAACCGTCAGGCTTGAGCAACGGAACAAACCGACGCAGAATGTCCTGTTGCGTCGTTTTATCAAAATAGATCATGACGTTACGACAAAAAATGGCGTCGAACGGCCCCGGCACGTTGTACTGCTTATCCAGCAGGTTAACGGGCGCGAATTCGACGCAGTTCGCCAGCTCCTGGCGTACGCGTACCAGGCCTTCATGCGGGCCCGTCCCGCGCATGAAATAACGCTGCAGCTGCTGCGGCGACAGCGTTTTCAGTTCATCCTGGCGATAAACGCCGTTACGCGCCTTCTCCAGCACCTCGGTATCGATATCGCTGGCGTAGACTTTCCAGCGTCCGGGCGTCATGCCCAGGGTGTCGGCCAGGGTGATCGCCAGCGAGTACGGCTCTTCACCCGTCGAGGCGGCCGCACTCCAGACGCGATACTCCCCGGTGCGACGGCGCGCATGCTCGGCCAGTACCGGGAAGTGGTGAGCCTCCCGGAAAAACGCCGTCAGGTTGGTGGTTAACGAGTTAATGAAAGCCTGCCACTCTGCGCTGTTCTGGTTCGCCTCGAGCATGCTCAGATAGCGGCCAAAATCATCCAGCCCCAGCGTACGCAAGCGCCGCACCAGACGGTTGTAGACCATGTCCCGCTTATGATCCGCAAGCACGATCCCCGCACGCTGGTAGATTAACTGACATATCCGACGAAAATGCGCGTCGGACAGCGCGAGGCGCTGTGTCATCTGCAACAGTAATGACGTTTGCCCAGGGGGCATTGGTGATGTCATAGCGCCTTCTTAATTACATTCAGGATACAACTGGCACGGCCTGCGACCGCCCGACTTCTGTTACTGCTTCAACGTGCTCTTTCACATTAAACACCGCGACCAGTCCGGTCAGACGATCGGCCTGGCTGGCCAGCTGATCGGTTGCCGCTGCCGCTTCCTCAACTAACGAGGCGTTCTGCTGCGTCACCTGATCCATCTGGCTGACGGCCTGAGCAACCTGCTCAATGCCGCGACGCTGTTCGTCCGACGCCGAGGCAATCTCGCCCATGATGTCGTTAACCCGCGTCACGGAGGTGACGATCTCGTGCATGGTTTTCGCCGCCGTATCCACCAGCGTTGAGCCCTGCTGAACGCGCGAGACCGACTCTTCGATCAGCACCTTAATTTCTTTCGCCGCGTTAGCGCTGCGGCTCGCCAGGTTACGCACTTCCCCTGCCACCACCGCAAATCCGCGTCCCTGCTCACCGGCACGCGCCGCTTCAACGGCGGCATTCAGCGCCAGAATGTTGGTCTGGAACGCGATACCGTCAATCACGCTGATGATGTCGCCAATTTTCTGCGAACTGGTGGCGATCTCCTGCATGGTGCTGGCGACGTGGGACGCCTGGTCGCCGCCCTTCTTCGCCGTCATCGCCGCCTGTTTTGACAGATCAGACGCCTGACGCGCGTTATCGGCGTTCTGGCCTACCGTCGCGGTCAACTGCTCCATGCTGGCCGCCGTCTGCGCCAGCGAGGCCGCCTGCTGCTCGGTGCGGGAAGAGAGATCGTTGTTACCCGCCGCAATCTCAGAGATCCCGGTGTGCATGGCATAACTGCCCTGCCGCACGTCGCTCACCGTTTCCCGCAGCGATCCCTGCATCGCCTTCAGGCTGGCAAAGATCGCCGAAATTTCGTTCCTGCCGAACACCGCCACCGGACGCGCCAGGTCCCCTTTCGCAATACTGTCGAAGTGGCTGCTGATAATCGCCAGCGGCTGCACGATCATTCTGCGGGACCAGAGCAGTGCCCCGCCGGTCAGCAGCCCTGCCAGAATCACAACCACGGCAAAGATGACGCCAGACATGTGATAGCTTTGACGGCTCTGTTCACCCGCACGCTGAACAGACTGATTGATATTCTGCTGCCACGCGTTAAAGCTGCCGTCAAACGCCGCCTGAGACGCCTGAACCGGTGCGGTCATAAAGTCCGACAGCTGGTTGTTCTCAAGCCACGTCGCCTGATGGTCCAGATCGCTGTACCACTGTTCAAAGTTCGTCTTCATGGCGGCCTTCAGCGCTTTCTCTTTCTCGCTGTCGGCGGCCTGCGCCGTAAAGGCCTTAAACTGTGCGTCAGCCTGCTTCAGGCTGTCGCGCGCGGTCGCCATCAGCGCTTTAATGTCATCCGGCGGATAACTCAGCGCGGTTAAGGTTCCCGCCTTGTTCAGCGCAGTGCTTGCCTGCAACAGCACGGCACGCGTTTGTGCCAGTGCGGAGCGCTGCTGATTACTCGCCTCAACGTCCTGCAAATTCTGATAGCCATCGCGAAACGCCCAAAAAGACAACCCGTTACTGCCAACCTGCAACACACCGCAAAGGATCAGAATCAAAAACAGTGTGGTCGAGATACGAATACGATTTAACATCCACGCTCCCATCAAGCGGCAAGCAGCCGCGGTTTAATTGTCAGTCAAAATGTTTCCCAGTTTTCATCTTGTCCGGTCGTCGCGGTGCGCGTACGGTTTGCAGCCGGTTCAGCGGCTGGCGCGCGATACGTCGCCTGCGGGGTGACCGTGTTTCCAGCGAGTGAAGCGAGACGAAACGCCGAGACGGCCATCTTCAGACGGCTCGCCTGGTCTTCCAGCGCAGCGGCCGCCGCAGCGGACTCCTGCACCAGCGCGGCGTTTTGCTGTGTCACGCGATCCATTTCCGATACCGCCAGGGCAACCTGGTCGATACCACGACTCTGCTCATCGGACGCAGAGGCGATTTCACCCATGATGTCCGTCACGCGGGTGACGGCATTCACGATGTCATTCATGGTCTCCCCGGCGCTTTCCACCAGCACGGAGCCGGTATCGACGCGGGAAACGGAATCTTCAATCAGCGACTTGATCTCTTTTGCCGCGTTGGCGCTGCGGCTGGCCAGGTTGCGCACTTCCCCGGCCACCACGGCAAACCCGCGTCCCTGCTCGCCCGCACGCGCCGCTTCCACGGCGGCGTTCAGCGCCAGAATGTTGGTCTGGAAGGCAATACCGTCGATGACGCTGATGATGTCGGCAATTTTCTTCGAGCTGTCGGCGATTTCGTGCATGGTTTTCACCACGCCATCCACCACGCGACCGCCGCGCTGCGCGGTCTCGGAGGCGCTTTCCGCCAGCTGAGACGCCTGGCGGGCGTTATCGGCGTTCTGCTTCACGGTCGCGGTGAGCTGCTCCATGCTGGCCGCCGTCTCTTCCAGAGCGGACGCCTGCTGTTCGGTGCGCGAAGAGAGGTCGTTATTGCCCATCGCAATTTCGCTGGTGCCGGTATAGATCGCCTCCGACCCGTTACGCACGTTGGCGACGGTCTCGATGAGCGAACGCTGCATATGGTCAACGCTGTTTGCCAGCTCGGTGATCTCATTGCGCCCGGACACGGTCAGCGTTTTGGTCAGGTCACCGCCGGCAATTTCACGAATGTGGGCAATGACGCGGCCGAGAGGGTTCAGCAGGATATGGCGAATGCCGTACCAGACCGCAACCAGCACAATAACCAGCGCCAGCGCCAGCACCGCCATCTGCCATTTCGCAAAGCGGTAGTCATTCTGGCTTTCAGCAAACGCGGAGTGATAGAGATCGCCACTGACCTTCGCGTACTCCCCCAGCGCCGCGCCGAGGGCGTTTTGCATCCCCTGCGTCGGCTGTGCGAAATAGGCGTCCATGTTGCCGCTCTCAAGGAACTGAATCAGCTCTGCCAGACCGGCATGGTAGGCGTTGTATTTTTCGTCAATATTCTGGCTCACCTGCTCCATCGCAGGCTGCGGGGTAATCTTTTTGAAGGCGTCGTAATGTTTTGCGGCGTCAGCGAGAGTGGCGCGGGCATTTTTCAACAGATCGGTTTTCGCGCTGCTCTGCTGATTGTTGGGATCCATCATCATGCGCGCGGACGAGCGGCTCAGGTTGATACGCGTTTGCAGCATCAGATCCCACGTTGAAGTGAGCTCACTCTGCTGCAGGCGGAGATCGTTCGAGGCCGCGAAGCTGTCCTGGTTCTGTTTTAACGACGAGAAAAAAAGCCCGCCGGAGATAAGCTGAAGAAGTGCGAAAATGACCAGCACCATCATAAGCATTGTGACAACGCGGATACGGTTCAACATACAACACCTTCTCATAGATTTATTAACGGTGTTATCGGCACTGCCAACAGGAACTTTACATTTGAGAAAGGGAAAAGCGCGGGGTTAGAAAGCCACGTCGACAATCAGCGTATCTGTGTAGGTTCCGGCGGGGGGCGTGGCCTGATTGGTCAGAACTTTCGCGGTGTAGTTGTAGGTGCGCAGTAAACCGTCGGTACTGACCTGCGATGACGTCGCGCTGGTCCAGCGTTCGCTGCCGCTGCCGCCCCAGCGGTTGCCCGTTGCTTCTTTATAGATGTCATAACTCAGGTAGTTACTGCCGCTTACCATCCGGCGCACGTTATTCAGCGCGTTAGCACCGTTGTTAATGCCGATGGTATACGTACTGCCTTTGGTACAGGTGACGGCAATCGCCTGCGAGACGGTAGGGAAACTTTGCACCAGCGGCGCGCTGTTGAAGTTGACGTCCGGCGTGGTCATGGCGCTGCAGTCGTTGGTCACGGTCAGGTTAAGGAGGATGGTGGTCGTCGCCGTGCCCGTCTGATTGATTGTGCAAATGCCGAGCGCGCCCACGGAGCAGACGCTGTAGTTAACGCTGAAGGTTAACTGCACCTGATACGGCCCGGCAGAAACGTTCTGTCCGGCGACGGTGCGGAAATAGAGCGGGATGTTGTACTGTTTTGAGCCCAGCAACCCCAGCAGGGTATTTCCGCTCCAGGTATATGATTTACTTATCTGTACCTCGCTGCTGCTCGCACAGCCCGCGAGTCCGCATAGCCGGGTGGGGATCACGTCCGTGATGGCCGCGTTATCCGTGCGTTTCATGGTGGCCCGGCTGCTGCCCGAGACCGATGCCGCGGTATAGGTCAGGGTCACCGAGTCGCTGGTCAACAGATTCAGTATGGCATCGCACGCCACCACCAGCGTGCCGGTGGTTTCCACCTCCCCGGTTCCGCTGAGCGCAAACGACGTGACGCTGCCAAACGAGGCATTGACCGTACTGACGGTACACGCCGCCCAGCCTCCGCTGGAAAATAGCAGCAGTATCAACAGCAGCAGGCGTTTCATGGCGCCTCCCGACAGACCAGCGGACCGTAGGTTTGCAGCTTGTGCTCCGGATTGGCTCCCACGGTGAGGGTAGCCCGGCAGCGTTTTCCATCAGGCGCGATCACCTCCAGCGGGTTCACATCGCTAAGATTTTCCAGCCAGGCGATGCCGTCATACCCCACCACCGCATTGCTGCGCGAGGCGCGTCGGACCTGGCTTCCCACCGGCAGCGCCTGGCCGCGCGCATCGTGCAGAATGACGCTTGCCACCCGCTCCTGCTCCATCGGGAAATCAACCAGATAGCCGCTGTGACGCCGGATAGCGATCCGCCGCTCGGTCTCTTTCAGACGGGTATCCGCCGGCAGGTTCAGGGTATCAATCCGGTAGCTTGCCGGATAATATGCCGATACCCCGCTGACCAGCAGGTAACCGTTGTTATTCGTTTTGCCGACGGGCTGATTCTCATAGCTGACGGGCACATCCGGATGACCGTCGGTACTGATGACGACAAACGCATCGTTGATCTTATTCGCCGCAAACAGCTCGCCGTCCATCAACACAATTGCGCCCATCGCTTCGCCCCACCAGGTCATCATGTCCCTTTCGCCGTAGCCGCCGCCCTGCAGCTCTATGTTGTTATTGCGCCAGCCCAGCGTGCCCTGCTGATAATCGCTGGATCTTGACTGGTTGGCCCAGGCCATGTTCCAGCTGAACCCACCGTCAGAAGGCATGGAGTGGTTATAGTTGATGCGCTGGGTACTGCCGGCATCCGGGGTGTTTTCAACGGTAATGGCAGCGCTGTCGCGTGCCCCCAGCGGCACCTGCAGCGACAGCGCGACCGTCCAGTCTCCCCGCTGCTGGTCCCGGCTGCCGGCCAGATAAATACTGCTCGCGCCCCACAAATTGCGGCTCCATGAGAGGTTAAGCAGCTCTGTTTTTTGGCTGTCAAAACTCTCTACCCCGATCCAGGCCGCGCCGATATTGCCGTACTGCCCCAGGTTGAAGGTCAGAGAATACTGGTCCGTATTGCGGCTGAAGCTGGCGATGGGTTTATCGTTCTCGTCATACACCGTCGGCTGGTCGTAAAGGGCCAGATTGCCAAAGCCGCGGTCGCGACGCGTGTGCTGGGTGGCCACGCTGAACTCGCTGGTGCTGTACTGGTAACCCCAGCTGATTTGCCCGCCCGCATCCCCGCGCATGCGGCTCTGCGAGTAAGCGGTATTAACCACGCCAAGCTGACCGAGTTTAATCACCGTTCCTGCCCCGCCCAGCGCCAGTTCCTGCGCACCTTCCGCGTGCCCTTCCAGGGTCAGCCAGTCCGTCACCCCGTAGCGATACGAACCGCTGCCCGCCGCCGAGCCGTAGTCAAAATTCTTGATACCGTAATTGCGCCGCAGGCTGCCCAGCGTCACGGCGCCGTCGCTTAGCCCTTTTTTGAGCAAGTCGCTGGTGACGTAAAACGGTAGCGTGGTGCTTACCTGTCGCCCCAGCGCATCCGTCGTGACCAGCACCGCGTCCCCTGCGCCGTTGATGTAGGGCAGATTGGTCAGGGTGAAGGGGCCCGGCTGAAGCTGGGTTGAGCCGGAGCGATACCCGTTGATAAAGAGATCGACCGACGTGGGTACCGCCGCTTCTCCTGCGAATTCGGGCAGCGGCCACGTCACCAGGTCAGGGCGCAGGGAGAAATCCCGCCCGACGCTTATCCCCCCCATCCGCACGCTGGAGCTCCAGCTCAGGGCATCGCTGATCACGTCCCCGACGCTCCAGCTCATCGCGTCATCCTCGTTGGTGAACAGCAGGGACGTGTCATAGCGAACGTATCCCTCCTGCTGACCCTCGTTACCGGTGAAATTTTCCCGGGCATAGCCGGTGGAGGAAAACGAGCCGTTCTCGTTGAAGTAGCGGAACTCATGCCACAGCGACGCCTGACCGCCGATATGTTCCGTATGGTTGGTGTAGAAATCGTAATTCAGCAGCGCCCCGCGCCCAAAGTGCGGTTTGGCCTGCGCCGCTTGCGTGCTGAAAGGCGTCACGCGGGCCGTCACCCAGTCGCGAGGAACCGTCAACAGCAGGCGCTGCGCGGCGCTGTCGTACTCCACCCGCACCTGTGTAAGCGAAGAGAGATTCACCTCTCCGGGGGGAACATGCGCCGGTGGCAGCCCCGCGCGCAGCAGGTCGGCGCTGGAGATAAAGAAAGCGCCTTTACGCTGCGTCACGGGCACGACCAGACCGGTATCGTAGTGGTTGAGCACCAGGGCAAGCTGGAACACCGCTTCATCATTTATCGCCTGTGCCTGGGGTGGCGGCGGTAAACTGTCGTCGCCGGGCTCGGCCAGGGTCGCGGAACTGACACAGAGCAGTATCATTATTGCCGGCTTCAGTTGACGGGCGTCGACTGCCATTGTGCGTCCCTGGCATTAATCTGCGCGCTCATCCGCTCTGGCTGGCGAACGCCAGCGGGTATGGGCCAGCTGCGGGTGCTGCCGGGAAGTACGTAACCCAGCAATCCCTCCGCAACCGTGCGTTTCTGCCCTCCCTGCTCCAGCGCCACCTGGCTGAGCCTGACGTGGACATCCCCCCGATTTCTTACCTCCAGCGCAGGCTGCCCGTCCGAACGCGTCACCCGCCAGCTCAGGTTTTGGGTTTCCGCCAGCGCGTGATGCGCGCCCTCTTTGATGGTCGGGATCCCCTGTCCATACACGAACAAAGGAATGGAGTAACGCATCTGCAATTTGAGGCCGATGGCGGGTTCGGCTTTGGCATCAGGCTGGGGGATTTCATCTACGATGATGCGGTAAGCCTGTTCGACACCCGCGGGAACCGAAGCCTGTTTGATAAGGCGAATAAGCTGCTTGCTGCCGGTGCCAATCGTGACGATGGGCGGGCTGGCGACCACGTCCTGCTGCGCCGTGTAGCGCTCGAGCCCGTTCTCCTGCTTCCAGCGCACGATGCGCACCTGCATCGTCGTTGCGCTGCTCCCCTGGTTCTGGATCCACAGCTCCGTGGCGTTGGCATCCGCAGCAAGCCATGGATCGATAGGCCAGAGCAGAATGGTGGCTGCCGCCTGCGCCTGGCCGGTTGCCGCAACCATGCCCAACGCGCCCGCCAGACAAACAGGTCTAAAAAATGGCTTCATCAACACTCTCCCTTTTTTACCATGACAAAGTCACAGTGAGCTGATCGGTATACGTTCCCGCCGGGCTAAACCCGGTCAGTAGCGCCACGCCAAAAAGCGGCAGCGCGATGTTATTGCTGTTGGTATAGGTAACCGGTATCGCCTGGTTGACGCCGATTTCACTGTTCGCGGCCAGCGAGCTGCTGCTGTAGAGCCGGTATGGCACCAGGTCTGTTCCACCGGACCGCTTCATGCGGCGAACGGATGAATAATTTTGGCCGCCATTAATGCTCATGCTTAGCGCCACGCCTGGCGTACAGGCGATGGATAACGCCCCGTTTGGCACAAAGCTGGTGCTCACCGGCGCGCTCTCGACGCCGTTATGGCTGCCAAAATCCAGCGTACCGAGAAGCCCTCCGCTACCGGTGGCCACCACGCACCCTGGAACAATGGTCGCGCTGACCTTAAAGGACTGTGATGTCACCGCCCCCGCCGCGGGCATCATGAGCACTCCTGCCATCAGCGCGAAAAAAGGCTGCACGCGTCCCTCCGCGCGTTTGCGCAGACCTGTGAGAGTTGCCTTCATGGCGGTTCGGGACTAGTAGGTGACGCTGACGTTAATCGTGTCGGTGTAGGTTCCCGGGACGACCGTCACGCTGTTACCGCCGCCGGTAATACGCCCGTAGAGGGTGTAACTGTCCACTCCTCCGGCCGTAGAGGCGATCGGCAGCGCGGTATTATTGGCAATCACGCTGTTAAACCCGCTGTCGCTGTAAAGGCTGTAAGCCACGCCCTGCGCCGTATTGCTCGTGTTGACCAGATAGCGCGCAGGCGTTCCCGGCGTGCCTACAACGGTGCCGGGTGCAGAGGAGTTGGTGTTGCCGGTGATCGCCACCGTATAGCTGGCGGTCGTACATTGAATGGTGAAGGTGTTTCCGCCGCTGGCACCGGTTAGCTGCGTGGTCAGAGTGGAAAACGTTGCCGGATGGGTGCCAAAATCCAGCGTCCCGAAGTTAATGCCGTTTTGCGTGGGCGAGCCGTTTATCAGACAACCATTCGTGAGCGTCAGCGTCGCGCCGATGGTGCCGCTGCTGGTGACGGCCAGTGCCTGATGGGCCGTTGTCGCAGTCAGTAAGGTGCCTGCGCAGATCAAAAGGAGTTTTCTTTTCATTTACCACCCTCCAGAAGACGTCTTCGTTCCCTTGCCACGTTTTATTTTTGTCGTTCAAGATGTTAGCCCCGCTTAACGTTCCTCTGAGGGGGTTATTGAGAATTTAGTTTACGGATATCGCTTCGACCACCTGCCCCTTAACGACTAAGCACTTTGTCCTATTGACTTCTTATTACCTTATATAACAAAGAGTTAAATTTAATTTTTCCGCTTTTTAATTTTATCTGGAGAGAATATATCCATTAAAGTGTGATGGAGATCACAATATATCGTCAGGGTAATAACAACAAAATTAATAAAACTTAAAAAGGAGTTGTATCCCCCTACGCTTTGCGTCAATTTATGTGCCGAATAATTTCCCGCGTCGTAATAAAAAATTTATATGTATCGCCGCGGGCTACATCTGAAGCGCATAGAGGGTCTTTTTTCGTGGCAAGTGCAAACAAACTCACACTCTTCATCGTGATATTCATGCTGGCGGGTATTCTTTCAGGGGCAGCAATTCATGAATATGCATCTGCGGATGCCATCAAAGCCTGGTCGGATAATATTACCCTTCTGACCGATATTTTCCTCCGACTGATCAAAATGGTCATTGCACCGTTGGTCTTTAGTACGCTCACCGTTGGCATTATGAAGCTGGGCGAAACCTCTACCATTGGACGCGTTGGCGGCAAAGCGATGGTGTGGTTTATCAGCTCATCCGTGCTCTCTATTCTGGTCGGCCTGTTTATCGTCACGCTGGAGCATCCGGGAAGCGGTCTGAACCTGACGGTCCCTACCGAGGCGGTAGATACCGGTCTGGCCGTTGGCGGCATGACGCTGAAAGCGTTCCTGTCACACACCATTCCAACCAGCATCGCGGGGGCAATGTCGAACAATGAGATCCTGCAGATTGTGGTGTTCTCAATGTTCTTCGGCATTGGCGGCGCGTCGCTGGGGCAGAAATTCAACGCCCCGCTGGTGGCCGCGCTGGACGTGGTTTCCCATATTATGCTGAAGGTCACGGGTTATGTGATGTACGTGGCTCCGCTGGCCATTTTCGCGGCAATCTCATCCGTCATCGCCACGCAGGGTCTGGGCATTCTGTTGAACTACGCCTCCTTTATTGGCGGCTACTATGTTGCCATTCTTCTCACCTGCATGGTGCTGCTGGCCGTGGGTTACATGGTGTTGAAAAAAGAGGTATTCCGCCTGGTCAGCATGCTCAAGGATCCGGTCCTGGTGGCGTTTACCACCAGCAGTTCTGAAGCGGCCTACCCTAAAACGCTGGAGCAGCTGGAGCGTTTTGGCTGCTCGCGCAACATCGCCTCTTTCGTTCTGCCGATTGGCTACTCATTCAACCTGGTGGGGTCGATGGTGTACTGCTCTTTCGCCTCGATGTTTATCGCACAGGCGTACAACATTCACCTGAGCTTCTCTGAAGTGACGGTGCTGATGCTGACCCTGATGCTGGCCTCCAAGGGGATTGCGGGCGTGCCGCGCTCCTCGCTGGTGGTGCTGGCCGCGACGATCCCAAGCTTTAACATTCCGGTGGCGGGTATTCTGCTGCTGATGGGTATCGACCACTTCCTGGATATGGGCCGTTCCGCGATTAACGTTCTGGGGAATGGTATTGCGACCGCGATGCTGTCGCAGAATGAAGGCGCGCGGGAAGCGGAAGCTGAAGCGGAGCTGGTAAAGCAGGAAGCGTAAGGTGAAAAAAAGGGTGAGGCCTGATGCCCTCACCCCAGCCCTCTCCCTGTGGGAGAGGGAGCAAACACAAAAAACGGCAACCTGGGTTGCCGTTTTGCATTTACCTACGCTACGTGACTCGCGGCGATATCCAGCAGCGCCATCTCATCGCTGTTCAGCAGCTTCTCAATGTTCACCAGAATCAGCATACGCTCGCCGAGCGCGCCCAGGCCGGTCAGGTATTCGGTCGACAGCGTGACCGCAAACTCCGGCGCAGGGCGAATCTGGTCAGAGGTCAGGGAAAGCACATCAGATACGCCATCCACCACGATACCGACCACGCGCTGCCCCAGGTTGAGAACGATCACCACGGTGTTGTCGTTATAGTCAACGTCGCCCTGGCTGAACTTCACGCGCAGGTCCACGATGGGCACAATAACGCCACGCAGGTTGGTGACACCTTTAATAAAAGCAGGCGTGTTAGCGATGCGGGTAACCTGGTCGTAACCACGGATTTCCTGCACTTTCAGGATATCGATGCCGTACTCCTCATCGCCTAAAGTGAATACCAGGAATTCCTGCCCTGATGGCTCGCCCGCCAGTTTCGTTACATTACTCATACCGGTCATGTTATTACCTTCTACTTAATCAGGCGGCTGTGTACGCCACACGTTGTTCACGATTTAATCCCTGAAGCGCCGACACGTCGACGATCAGCGCCACGCTACCATCACCCAGAATGGTGGCGGCAGAAATACCCGGCACTTTGCGGTAGTTGCTTTCGAGGTTCTTCACCACCACCTGGTGCTGGCCAATCAGCTGATCGACCAGCAGCGCGTAGCGGCGGCCCGCGCTTTGCAGGATCACAACGATGCCCTGCGTGGCCTCGGTCTTTGCCCCGTCCACTTCGAACACTTTCCACAGTTCCACCAGCGGCAGGTATTCACCGCGCACTTCAAGCACGCGCTCGCCGCCCGCCAGCGGATGCAGATCTTCTTCACGCGGCTGCAGGGATTCCATCACGGCGTTCAGCGGCAGGATAAAGACTTCGTCCGCCACTTTGACCGACATGCCGTCGAGGATCGCCAGCGTCAGCGGCAGCAGGATGCGAATGGTGGTGCCGGAACCCTGTTTAGACTGGATCTCAACGTGGCCGCCCATCTCCTGGATGTTACGTTTCACCACGTCCATGCCTACGCCGCGCCCGGACACGTCGGTCACCTGCTCTGCGGTAGAGAAGCCCGGCGCGAAGATGAGCATGCCCACTTCTTCGTCGGTCATGTTTTCATTGACCGCCATCCCCTGCGAAATCGCTTTTGCCAGGATGCGCTCGCGGTTAAGACCCGCGCCGTCATCGGTCACTTCGATGCAGATGTTCCCGCCCTGGTGTTCCGCAGAGAGGATCAGGTTGCCGACCGGGGATTTTCCGGCGGCAATGCGGTTTTCCGGCAGTTCGATACCGTGGTCGAGGCTGTTACGCACCAGGTGCGTTAACGGGTCAATAATGCGCTCGATCAGGCTCTTATCCAGTTCGGTTGAGCTGCCCATCAGGGTCAGTTCAATCTGTTTATTCAGCTTGCTGGCAAGGTCGCGGACCAGGCGCGGGAAGCGGCTGAAGACGTATTCCATCGGCATCATACGGATGGACATGACCGATTCCTGCAGGTCGCGGGCGTTACGCTGCAGCTGGCCCATGCTGGTAATCAGATCGCCGTGGGTGACCGGGTCCAGCTCGTTAGAACGCTGTGCCAGCATCGACTGGGTGATCACCAGCTCGCCAACCAGGTTAATAAGCTGGTCAACCTTCTCAACGGCAACGCGGATACTGGTTGACTCGCTGGAGCGCGCGGCAGGTTTCTCACCACGGCCAGGCGCAGCGGCCTCTTTTGGCACTGCCTTCAGCGCCGGGGCCGCTGGGGCCACAGCCGGTGCTGCGGCCTGAGCGACAACGGCCACCTCTTCCGCAGCGGCAGGGACGTCAACCGCAGCCGTTTCGGTTTCGAAGGCGATCTGGTCAGCTTCAATCACAAAGCACAGAACCGCCACGATATCGTCCTGGCCAATACCGTCATCAAGCGTCGCGGCCAGGCTGTCTTTGCCTTTTACCACGTTGCTTAATTTCGCCAGGTTACCCAGCTCTTCTTCCAGCAAGTTAACTTCATTCTCTTTCAGGCGTGACAGCACAACGCGCAGTTTGCCCGCTTGTGCAGCTGCTGGCGCGGCCTCGTCGGCAGCAACCGCATCGACAACGCTCAGTTTCGCCGCAGGGACAACGGCTGCAGCGACCTCACCTTTTGCTTCCAGGGCGAGCTGGCGCAGCGCATTGCAGATGTATTCAAAGCTGGCGGCATCAGGCTCTGCCGAACTTTTATAGGCGTCGAGCTGTTCCTGCATAATATCTTTGGTTTCCAAAAACAGGTTGATAATGTCGGTATTGAGCTGCATCTCACCGCGTCGTGCGTCATCAAGCAGGTTTTCCATTAAATGGGTCGTTTCCTGCAGGATGGTAAATCCAAACGTTCCGGCTCCGCCTTTAATAGAATGCGCCGCACGGAAGATGGCATTGAGCTGCTCGGAATCCGGTGCTTCGGGCACCAGATCGAGCAAGTGTTGCTCCATATCGGCCAACAATTCGTCGGCTTCATCAAAGAATGTCTGGTAAAAATCGCTAATATCCATGCTCACGCTATCACCTCGGATTGGCTGGTGGCGATGTTGGAACGGCAGCCGAAGGAACGGCCCCAGGCTGTTTTAAATCGTCCAGTGACTCATTCTGACTTTCGGCGTTTTCATGCAGGATGGCCTGCTCCGCCTGCTGGTTCAGCACTAAAAGACTGATACGACGGTTGATGGCATCATCCGGCCCGCGGTCGGAAACGCGCATGGTTGCGGCCATGCCGACTACGCGCAGTACCTTGCCATCATCAAGCCCACCTACCACCAGCTCGCGACGCGAGGCGTTGGCACGATCGGCAGAAAGTTCCCAGTTGCTGTATCCCTTCTCCCCACTGGCGTACGGGAAATCGTCCGTGTGTCCTGACAGGCTGATTCGGTTAGGAATGCCGTTCAGCACAGGTGCAATAGCACGCAGAATATCGCGCATGTACGGTTCAACTTCCGCACTCCCGGTTTTAAACATCGGGCGGTTCTGGCTGTCGATAATCTGAATACGCAGGCCTTCCTGCACCAGGTCGATCTTCAGATGTGGTCGCAGCGCGCGCAGCTTCGGATCCGCTTCAATCAGCTGGTCGAGATCGCCACGCAGTTTCTTCAGGCGAGCCTGTTCCATCTTTCTCTTCAGCTCGTCGATGTTCGGCTCTTTTTTCACCTCACCCTTCTGCTGGGTGTAATCATCGCCGCCGCCCGGAATCGGGCTTTCGCTGTTAGAGATACGCGGCCCGCCGGCCACCGCCGTTGCCAGCGGCGTGCGGAAATACTCGGCAATCTGGATCAGTTCTTTTGGGCTGGAGATGGAGATCAGCCACATCACCAGAAAGAACGCCATCATTGCGGTCATAAAATCGGCGTACGCGATTTTCCACGAGCCGTGCGCGCCATGCCCACCGCCCTTGTGCTTGCGTTTTTTTACGATGACGATCGGATGGGACTGGTTTTTCATGCGTCCTCAGTTGTCGTCTGTTGGTTTGGGTTTTTCACCGCACGCACGTGTTCTTCAAGCTCGATAAACGACGGACGCTCGCTGGAGTAAAGCGTTTTACGGCCAAACTCAACCGCGATCGGTGGCGCATAACCGTTGAGGTTAGAGAGCAGCGTGATCTTCACGCACTGCATCATTTTGGTGGTTTCCGCGCTCTTCTGGCGCAGTACGCTTGCCAGCGGAGAGATGAAGCCATACGCCAGCAAGATACCGAGGAAAGTCCCCACCATCGCATGGGCAATCAGCGCGCCGAGCTCGGCTGCCGGACGGTCTGCCGAGGCCAGGGCGTGAACCACCCCCATTACCGCAGCAACGATACCGAATGCCGGAAGCGAGTCGCCGACCAGCGCCAGGCTGTTGGCCGGCACTTCAGATTCGCTTTCATGGGTTTCGATCTCTTCGTCCATCAGCGCTTCGATTTCGAAGGTGTTCATGTTGCCGCTGATGATCAGTCGCAGATAATCGACGATGAAGTCCAGCATCATGGCATCGGCAAGAATGCGCGGATAACTGGCAAAAATTTCGCTCTCTTTCGGGTTTTCAATATCCCGTTCAAGCGAGAACATCCCCTGCTGACGCGACTTCGCCATCAGGCGATAGAGCAGTGCCAGCAGATCCATATACATGCTTTTGGTGTATTTCGAGCGACGGAACAGCAACGGAATCGCTTTCAGCGTGCCCTTGATCGATTTACCGTTGTTGCCAACGATAAAAGCCCCTACCCCTGCGCCGCCGATGATAATAAGTTCAGCCGGTTGATAGAGTGCTCCAAGGTGCCCGCCGGTCATCATGTAACCGCCGAAAACTGTACCGAGAACTACCAGGTAACCTAATAAGATAAGCACGACATCATCCTTCCGCTAGTGACTATGGCAAGGACGTCCAGCTCGCAGCGTTTACCGTTTGCGGGGTAAAAAAAAGCAGCGGTAATTGCTTACCGCTGCTGGAATCTTTCCCACACGTTCGGGTTAAACAGCTTGTTCGATCTGTTCATCCAGCAGTTGTGGAATAATATCGGCAGCATCCCGGGAAAGTTTACGTCTTTTTACTGCTCGGGATGGAGGCTGACATAAACTACAGGCGAAGCTGCCTGCAGGCTGATGAGCATGGGTAATAAAATTGCCGTCGCAGCAGTTGCAGCGCGACAGTTCAAGCATTCCGCTCTCAACAAAACGCACCAGCGTCCATGCGCGGGTCAGCGCCAGCAGAGGGCCTTCTTCCTGCTGTGGGCATTGTTCAAGGTAAAGTTTGTACGCTTTGATCACGGCGTCAACGCCGCTACACAAACCGGTTTTGAGAAGATACTGCCAGGCATTACAGAACATGGAAGCGTGAATATTCTGCTCCCACGTCATAAACCAGTCGGTAGAAAACGGCAGCATGCCTTTCGGCGGGGGACTACCACGTAACTCTTTGTACAGTTTGATGAGACGACCACGGCTCAACTGAGTCTCGCTTTCCAGCATTTGTAAACGAGCACCCAGTGTTATCAGCTCCATGGCTAACTGTATGTCACGCGCTTCCTGAACAATGCTTTTCTCGCTCATTGCTAGGCCCTTTTCTTGCGGGCTACGTCATCAGGCTGGCTGATTTCGTTAAGCAAGCGAGTGGAAAGAAGAATACCGGTATGGATCTGTTGAAGATCGTCTACACGGGACTCCTGCGTCAGACGCGTTATTGTCTGCGAATCATCGAAACGGAACTGGCAAACCAGTTGATTCGTTTCAGCCAGTTTAACCATCTGCGGGAGGGTTAAACCGCCCAACATGGTTGCCATCTCTTCGTTAATACCCAGACGAAACATCGCGGACGCCTTGTCCTGACTAATCAAACGCTGCGCGAGCAGTAAATACGACAAATTGATGTCATAGATATGTTTTAGCAACTCGGATGTATGCATTGTTCCCATCCCGAATAACCAACTATTATTTTTATGCGGAAAGACCGCACCCCGTGATGTCGCCGGGAAATCACCCGGTATAAAAAAGAAAAGGCTAAATGCATAGTTGAATTTAGGTTTGTATTCATTGAAACCCGTAAGAGAGAAACCGCGAATGTGTCTCTTACATGTTTTATCATTTCTTACAAATAACTAAGATTTTTCCTAATTCGACGCAAACTCTACTCGTCAGTTTTGCCACATACAATCCAGCCACCCTCAAATTTAAAAAAAATGTGATCCACGTCACACAATTTAAGTGAATATGACCCATAAATCCATCAGTATGACTTGTAATTTGTTCAATTTTTAACCAATCAGTACTGTTTTGTATTCTTAATTGACGAATACTCATGCAGACGGGCGATCCGAACTGGCATGCAACGTGCTTTGACCGCCGTAAGCGCCGCGCGGAAACATTTACAACAACCCCCTCTCCTGGAAACATTTTTCTTACCGTGAAAAAACATATAGTTATGCAGGTAGCACAAAAAATATGTTTCATAACGTGATCATTCGAAATGATTTTGTAACGTGACAAAACGATTTAACAGTGAAAGCGTGAATTTGTGTGATTTACGTTAAGTTGTTAATTTTTTTCATTTAGGGGCATTTTTCAGTTATTCTTCTTATAAGAATAATTAATGAATAATTATGATAAGCTTCACACTAATGTCGTAATCAGCTCTTGCAGAACCCGGGAATTCGCGGTAAAGGTGATCAAACGCTGTCTTTCAGACACCCAAGGAGTGCGCCATGAGTTACTCCCATCTACTTGTTTCTGTTGCTGTTTCTCCAGAAAGCCATCAGCTCGTCACCCGGGCGGTTTCCATTGCCAGACCCCACAATGCCCGCATCAGCCTCATTACGCTTGCGGCTGAACCGGAGATGTATAATCAGCTGGCCGCCCCTATGCTGGAGGATATTCGTGAGGTACTTCAGGAGGAAACGCAGCAGTTTCTGCGCGAGCTGGTAGAAAAGGCACACTATCCTGTCTTTGAGACCGTTATAGCGACAGGAGAACTTAATGCCCATATTCTCGATATGTGTCGTAAACAGAATATTGATTTAGTGATATGCGGGAATCATAACCACAGCTTTTTATCGCGCGCGGCCTGCGCGGCGAAATCTATTGTCGCGTCAAGCCAGGTTGATGTTCTGTTAGTGCCGCTTGGGGGGCGTTAACCCCCCAGGGAAATATCAGGCAAGTTTAGGGAATGTTGCGATCTTTTTTTGTAAATCGCCTTCATGGCTTTGTGGGGCGATATCGCGGAGATCCTGAATAAAACGCGCCTGCCAGTGGTTAATATCGTTTTTACGGATCGTCTCCATCATTTCAGCATGGCGGGAAATACGCTCCGTGAGCGGCATGGTCAGCGCGCGGTTCAGCGCGTTAGCCACGTCATCGCGATCGTAAGGGTTTACAATAAGCGCCGACGTGAGCTCATTTGCAGCTCCGGCAAACTGGGAAAGCACCAGAACACCCGGGTCGGCAGGATCCTGGGCCGCCACATACTCTTTCGCCACCAGATTCATCCCGTCGCGCAGCGGCGTGACCAGCCCAACGTCCGCATAGCGGAAGACCTTCATCAGGATCTTACGGTCAAAATGCTGATTCAGGTAAAACAGCGGCGTCCAGCCCAGCTGGCCGTAGCGGCCATTAATGCGCCCTGCTTCTGTCTCCAGCTGGTGGCGAATGTCCTGATAGGCCTGAACTTCACCGCGCGACGTCGGCGCGATCTGGGTATAACGAATTTTCCCGTGATGCTGCGGGTATTTATCCAGCAGCGTTTCATATGCCAGGAAGCGCTCCGGCAGCCCTTTGGAATAATCAAGACGCTCAACCGAGAAGATATTTTTCACGTGCTTGAGTTCATTCTTAAGCTGAGCCAGCTTCGGCGGCAGCGGGCCAGAGGCCTGCTCCGCGATTTCGTCAGGTTCAATCCCTATTGGATACACTTCGGTGTGGAACGTTTTTCCCCACGCCGTATGGGTTTTCCCGCCTTTGGTCACCAGACGCGCCTTCCCTGACACGGAGTCAAGGAATGCCAGTCGGTCATTTTCCGTCTGGAAGCCCAGCAAATCGTAGTCACACAGCGCCTCCAGCAGCTCTTCATGCGGCGGCAGCGCGGTAAAAATTTCCGGGGTCGGGAACGGGATGTGCAGGAAGAAGCCAATCCGGTTATTCACCCCTCTTTTTCGCAGCTCGCGCGCGAAGGGCAGCAGGTGATAATCGTGGATCCATAAAATATCGTCTTCTTCTATTAATGGCAGCAGTTTATCCGCCAGCAATGCATTCACGCGCGAGTAGCCTTCGAAGGATTCACGCTGAAATTTAACCAGGTCAAGACGATAGTGAAACGCAGGCCACAGGACGGCATTCGAGAACTGCGAGTAATACTCGTCGTAGTCTTTCTCTTTCAATGCAAATGAAGCCCACGTAATGTTTCCGCGCGTCACCTTTTTGAGCGGCTTCTCCTCTTCACTGATTTCCCCACTCCAGCCAAACCACAGCCCGCCAGCGGCTTTTAAGGCACCTAACACCCCCACCGCCAGGCCACCTGCACTGGCTTTTTTATCATCAGGCGGTGCGATTCGGTTAGAGACGACGACTAAGCGACCCATAATGGTTTCCCCCTTTGTTTTGCGCTATTTGTTGTTGTTGCTGGTTAGCGATATCAGATACCCACTGCCAGACGCTGGCGACATCCGCCAGCCGCCATTCGGCGACAGTGTCACCAGGCCCTACCTTAACGGCGATCCCTCCGGCCTGATTAACCACACGGAACCCGGCCTCGTCGGTCAGGTCATCCCCAAAGAAAACAGGCGTCCGGCCCTTGAAAGGTGCCTCCGCCATAAATGCGGCGATGGCTGCGCCTTTATTAATCCCCTTAGGCTTTAACTCCACCACGCATTTGCCCGGCTGCAGCGCCAGCTGTGGATGCGCTTGCGCAACCTTCTGCGCAAGCGCAAGCACGGCGGCTTCATGCTGCGGTGCCTGGCGATAATGCAGGGCAAAGGCCATCCCTTTGGCTTCCAGCTCGGTGCCAGGCAAGCCTGCCAGCGCAGCAGAGAGCTGCTTCTGGAGCGTTTGCGTGAGTGCGTCGGGGAGTGAAACGATATGCGTTTGATCATGGATGTCGCGGCGCTCCGCTCCGTGTACACCGGCCAGCGGAAAGTGGTAAGGACTGGCGAGCAGATCGAGCTCGGCCATTGAGCGCCCTGATATCAATGCCAGTGCTCCCTCGTTCATGAGCGAGAGCTGATGCAAATCCTGTAACACCGCCTCCGGAATAGACACCTGATCGGGGTGCGGTTTTATCCCGGCGAGCGTGCCGTCGAGATCAAAAAAGAAAGCATAGTGTCCGGGCAGTACAGGCGGTGCGGTTAACATGTCAGCCACCCTTTTCCTCCTTACGGTTGACGAGAGGTAAACGCCTTTACCTCTTTCATAGCCATGTAAGTATAGACAGTGTGACGTGGCTCGCCATTTGACAACCGCCCCGCCAGCAAAACTGGCGAGGCGGTTCAGGGGTCAACTAAGGTTATAAGTTGAGCAATAAAATACGGGAGAAAGGGTTACACGGTACGCTTCGCTTTTTGCTTGTAACGGTCGAAAATCACGGCTGCGAGCAGGATCAGACCACGAACCACGTACTGAGAGAACGGCGAAATATTCAGCAGGTTCATGGCGTTCTCCACCGTCCCTAAAATCAGGATACCGGCCACCACATATGAGATTTTTCCGATGCCGCCCTTTAGGGAAACGCCCCCTAACACGCAGGCTGAAATGACGATCAGCTCATAACCGATAGAGGTCATTGGCTGGCCGCTGGTCATACGCGACGCCAGAATAATCCCCGCGGCGGCGGAAACCAGCCCTGAGAGCACAAAGATAATAATCTTGGTGCGTACGACCGGCACCCCTGCCAGACGGGCGGCCTCTTCGTTACCGCCAATCGCCAGCGTATTACGGCCAAAGGTGGTCCGGTTGAGCAGGAAGCCGAACAGGATCAGGCAAGCCACGGTCAGCCAGATTGGCGCAGGCAGCCCAAGCCAGTTGGCGTAACCCAGCGTAAAGAAGCGCTCGTCTTCAATCCCCACCGCTTTACCGTCGGAGATAATATAGGCCAGCCCGCGGACAATTTGCATCGTCGCAAGCGTGGTGATCAGGGCGTTAATCTTCAGACGGGCGATAACAAAACCGTTCACCAGACCGCTGATGACGCCAAGAAGCAGACCGGCAAAAACGCCAATCCACAGGCTCTCCGTCATGTTGATCACCACGGCCGTCGTGACGCCTGCGCAGGCAATCACCGACGCCACCGACAGGTCAAAATCGCCGGAGGCCAGGCAGAACAGCATCCCGCAGGCCACCATCCCGGACATAGAAATGGCCAGCCCCAGCCCCTTCATATTAATGAAGGTGGCAAAATTAGGGACAAAGATCGCGCAGGCGAGAAACAGCGCGGCAAACACCACCAGCATGCCGTACTGATCCCAGATACGCCCAACGCTCAACGCCGACTTCGACTTCGGCACTCCGGATGTAGTAACAGAGGACATCATTAACTCCTTACTCAGGCGACAGCCTGGCTGACTTTAGGCATGGCGAGGTTCAACGCCTGTTGTTCATTCGCCTGTTCATGAAGTAATTCACCGGCAATTTCGCCTTCACGCATCACCACAATGCGGTCGGCCACGCCCAGCACCTCCGGCAGATCGCTGGAAGCGAAAAGCACCGCCACGCCGCGTTTTGCCAGCTCATAGATCACGTTATAAATCTCGTGTTTTGCCCCCACGTCGATACCGCGCGTCGGCTCGTCCAGCAAAATGACCTTCATATCCTCCGACAGCCAGCGGCCCAGAATGGCCTTCTGCTGGTTTCCGCCGGAAAGATTCATGATCAGCTGTTCCGGCCCCGGCGTTTTGATATTCAGCGAGCGAATATGGTGGTCGGCGTTGCTCGACTCCCAGCTATCGTTTATCAGGCAGCCTGCGCGAATAAACTTGCGGCGGGCGGAAATATTGATGTTGTCACGCACCGAGTGCACCGGAATAATGCCCTCGGCTTTACGGTCTTCCGGGCAGAGCATCATCCCCGCCCTGATTGCGTGGGCCGGTTTCTGGATATCTACCCGTTCGCCGTCAATGGAGACCTGCCCATCGGTAATACGGGTACCGCCGAACAGACCTTTCATCAACTCGCTACGCCCCGCTCCCACAAGACCAAACAGGCCGACGATTTCACCGCTGCGTACGGATAACGAAATCGGCGTTCTGACGCCTGGCGCTTTTACGCTATCCAGGCGCAGGCGTTCCGGTCCGTACTGGCGCGGCTGCCAGTGATAGATATCACCCAGATCGCGTCCGACCATCGCCTGGACCAGCTGGTCATGGTTCACCTGCGCCATGTCGGTAAAGGTGCGCACATAGCGTCCATCTTTAAATACGGTGATGGCATCGCTCAGGGCAAATATCTCTTCCATGCGGTGCGAAACGTACAGAATCGTACGGCCTTCCTGACGCAATTCGCGGATCACGCGGAACAGATTTTCGATTTCACGCTTCGAGAGCGAACTGGTGGGTTCATCGAAGGCAATAATTCTGGCGTTACGCGCCAGCGCCTTGGCAATTTCGACCATCTGCCACTGGCCGATGGAGAGATATTTCAGCGGCGTCTGGGGATCGACGTCCAGACCCAGGTGTTTAAGCTGCAGCCCCGCTTCATAATTAAGTAGCGAACGATTCACCACGCCGCCTTTGTGCGGGAGCTGTCCTAAATAGATATTTTCCGCCACGGTCATCTCAGGGATGAGGTGCAGCTCCTGATAGATAATGGCTACCCCGGCATTGAGCGCCGCCGTGGTATCGGCAAAAGCGACCTCTTCGCCGCGGATCGCCAGCGCACCGGTCGTGGGCGAGTAGTTGCCGCTGAGGATTTTCAGCAGCGTGGATTTTCCCGCACCGTTTTCCCCCATCAGGGCATGGACCTGGCCGGCATAGCAGTCGAAGCTGATATCGGTCAGCGCGTTAACACCGGGGAAGGTTTTCCCGATGCCGCGAAAAGAGAGATACGGATCAGACTGTTGCATAACGTCTCCGTGATTCCTGTAATGTGTACGTCAGGCCCCTCACGAAGGATGAGGGGCACAATCACCGCGTCTTACTTCCCGCCCAGTCCTTTTTTCGCCAGCTCCTCTTTGAAGTTGTCGCGGGTGATCAGCACCACGTCGGTCACTTCGGTAAATTTCGGCGGTTCAGCCCCTTTGGTGACCCAGTTGTAGAGCATCTCGCTGGATTTGTACCCGTGAACGTCCGGGCTTGGCAGCAGTGAGCCGTAGAAGCCGGTTGCCTGCGCTTTGGACAGCTCGCTGACGGCGTCAACGCCGTTGATGCCAATCCCGATCACGTCAGGCGCTTTGAAGCCCTGACCTTCCGTCGCCCGCACCCCGCCCAGCACGGTGTTGTCGTTCATGCCGACCACCAGCCAGTGTTTGACTTCTGGATGCTGCACCAGCATTGAGTTCGCGGCGTCGAAAGCGCCCGGGATATCGTTGGATTTGGTTGGGACCTTGTAGATCTGTTTTTCCGGGAAGCCGGCTGCTTTCAGCGCGTCCATTGACCCGGTCGTACGACGACGAGCGGTGTCCAGCTCATCCGCGGTAATGGCCATCACCGCGGTCTCTTTGACATCCCAGCCGCGCTTTTGCATCTCTTTATAGAGTTCCTGGCCCTGACGTTCGCCGATTTTGGTCGCCGCCATCATCACCAGCGGGACGCTGTCCATCGGCTTGCCTTTGGCGTTAACGAACTGGTCGTCAACGGCGATGACCTTCATGTCATAGCCCCGGGCCTTGGCCGCGATGGCCGAGCCCAGCTTTGGATCCGGCGTGCAGATCACAAAACCTTTCGCGCCGCTGGCCGCCAGGCTGTCGATGGCGTTCAGGGTTTTCTCACCGTCAGGCACGGCGATTTTAATCACTTCAAAACCTAAATCTTTCCCGGCTTTATCGGCGAATTTCCACTCCGTCTGGAACCAGGGCTCTTCGGGCTGTTTTACCAAAAAACCGAGTTTTAAATTCTCAGCGATAGCGGATTGTGACATAACGGCAGCCAGACCGATGGCCGCCAGCGCTTTAGTAAATTTGTGCATGGTAAACTCCAGCTTTAGCATTCTTTTCTGTAGGGAATATATGCGTGCTTCTTATTTAATCGGACTTAAAACAAGGCATTAGCGCTTACCTCGTCATAAGCGTTATTGCTGGTGATAGTTTTAGCGGGAAATTAATCATCCATAAGAGAGCCCCATCACACCGCAGAATTACAGTAATTGCGTACATAAATTCAGCGAAAAATGACATAAAAAAGGCAGGATATGTCAGACAAATGAAACAAGGGTAAGCAGGATTATCCATAAGATTAGCTAAGATATCCCTGATGGCCTGTAACAGGCGTGAGGACGCCAGACGTCAGAAAGCTGCAGCATGTTTTTTATCAAAAACGCAGCACGTCCGGAGCATTATTTATTTTGTAGAATTTGATTTAGCGCAATTTTATTAATGCATCATATATTTGAAATAATCAATCCGTAATTCATTATTTTACGGAGGATTATTCCAGCTTAATATTCCCAAAAGAGTAACAGTATACCCATTCAACAAAAACCTTTAATTATCAGTAAATTAATGAATAAGCAATCGATGGGAAGCTAATTGTATTTATGTACTATATTAAAGTTTGTAATGTATGGTAAACACAGCCTATTTAAGAGTTTTCTTAGACCACAGACAAGGGTATGCTTATTTATATCGAACACAGGAAGTGAATTTCGGTCGACTTCGTTTACTGCAGAAAGCGTATTTCTGCTTTTCTTCGTATTTGCCTGGCGCTCAGGTTAAGCAACGGACATCACGTCCCACAGTCAATAAGGATATGAGTATGGCTACCCAAACGATGATGCAAAAACTTAACGCGCAGATGAACCTTGAGTTCTACGCCTCGAACCTGCACCTTCATTTAAGTGCGTGGTGTGCCGAGAATAGTCTCACGGGGTCTGCCACATTCTTTCGCTCTCAGGCGCAAAGTAACGTCACCCATATGATGCGTGTCTTTAACTTCCTGAAAGCCGCAGGGGCAAATCCTGTCGTTAAAGCCCTTGATGGGATCAATGAAAATTACTCTTGCCTGGAAGAACTGTTTCAGAAAACGCTTGAAGAGTACGAGCAACGCTGCAGCACGCTCAGCAAACTGGCCGATGAAGCCAAAGCGCAGCAGGATATTACGACGCTCAGATTCTTACGCGATATGGACAAAGAACAGCAGCAGGATGGCATGCTGCTGAAGACGCTGGCGGAGGAGATCCATAATGCACAGCAGGCGGGTTTATGTCCCGAGCAGACCGACCGTCACCTGCTCGACATTGTGGCGGTGCAGCACCACTGAGTTTTTGGCCTGCTCCCATCCGGGGAAGCAGGCTCTCTCCCCATCTCCAACCTTCTGCTTTTGCTGAAATTTAACAAATCAGATCTGGCTCCCAATGATTAACCACACAACGTGTGATGATTTATTTAGTTACATAATCATTGACGAGGGAGCATCATGATCACCATTGAGTTTGTTGTCATTCTCCTCTGCCTGCTGACGGGTACGCGTTTCGGCGGTATGGGGCTTGGGTTAATTAGCGGTATTGGCCTTTTTATTTTATGTTTTGTCTTTGGTCTGCAACCGGGTAAGCCGCCGGTAGACGTTATGCTGACCATCCTCGCGGTGATTGGCTGTGCCGCTACGCTGCAAACTGCGGGCGGCCTCAACGTCATGATGCAGTTTGCTGAACGTTTGCTGCGCAAGCACCCGCAGCACATCACCCTGCTCGCCCCTTTCACCACCTGGATGCTGACCTTTCTGTGCGGCACCGGGCATGTGGTCTACACCATGTTCCCCATCATTGCGGATATCGCCCTGAAAAAAGGGATCCGCCCCGAGCGCCCCATGGCCGTGGCATCGGTCGCGTCGCAGATGGCCATTACGGCATCCCCCGTTTCCGTTGCCGTGGTGTCGCTGGTGTCCATCCGGGCGGCACAGCATGGTATCGGTCACGCGTGGGGGATCCTGGAAATTCTCGCCGTGTCGGTTCCCGCTTCGCTTTTTGGCGTGGCCATTGCGGCCCTGTGGAGCTTACGCCGTGGGAAAGATTTGGCTGACGACGTGGAGTTTCAGGAAAAGCTGAAAGACCCTAAGCAGCACGAATTTATCTATGGCGGTACGGAGACGTTAATGAATCAGCGTTTCCCAAAGCAGGCCTACTGGTCCACGTGGATTTTCTTTGCGGGAATTGCCGTGGTCGTTCTGCTGGGCGCCTTCCCTGAACTGCGCCCCGCCTTTGAGCTGAAAGGCAAAATGACGGCGCTGTCGATGAACCTTGTCATTCAGATGATGATGTTAATTGCGGGCGCCGTGATGCTGATGGCCTGTAAGGTCAATGCGTCCGCGATTTCCAACGGCGCGGTGTTCAAAGCCGGTATGGTAGCGATCTTCTCGGTATTTGGCGTGGCGTGGATGAGCGATACCTTTTTCCAGGCACATCTCGACGAGTTAAAGCTGGCGCTGGAAGGCGTTGTGAAAAGCCACCCGTGGACGTATGCCATTGTGCTGTTTCTGGTGTCAAAACTGGTGAACAGCCAGGCGGCGGCGCTGACGGCCGTTGCGCCTATGGGCCTCATGCTAGGCATCGATCCGAAAATGCTGATCGCCTTTTTCCCGGCGTCATACGGCTATTTTGTTCTGCCGACCTACCCCAGCGATTTGGCCTGCATCGGCTTTGACCGTTCAGGCACCACCCGCATCGGCAAATTTATCATCAACCACAGCTTCATTCTGCCAGGGCTGATTGGGGTAAGCTGCGCGTGCGCGGCGAGCTACCTGCTGGTCCAGACGTTCTTCTGATAGCATCAAAGGGCGACTCATGCCGTCGCCCATTTCCCTGCTTCAGTGGGACTCACCCTGCGGCGTGAATCGCAGTTCAATCAGCGCGATGGCTTTCTGGATTGCACGAAGCGTAACCGGGTCAGCGGCAGCGGGGTGGCTGGCGAAATCGATGTTTTTCAGCTGCATAGACATCTTCTCGCGCACTTCAACCGGCGCAATTACGTCAAGAACATCAAGGATTTGTTTGATAACCAGCTGACAGGCAACAACGTCAGAGACCAGTTCCTGATCGGCGCTCAGGTTTTGTGACATGGGGTTTCTCCTTATTTAAAGGCCGCCATAGTAGCAAAACACGCCCCCTGACATCTTCCCTTCATCGCCTGCAGGTACAAAAAAACCCGCCGAAGCAGGTTTCTTTTATCAGAACATGGCGCCCGGCGGCACGTCTTTGAAGGTGCGGCAGTAATTGGCCCACATGCTTTTCAGGATTTTGCGCAGTTTCACGATGATGCTCCATTAACTTGTTATACAACTTTATCGTCAACGTGCTTATAATATGACCACCATCACAAAAATCAATACTTTTGTGACAAACATCACAATTTGCCGCCTGTCGCCTGAAAGCGCTCACCGCGGACCCGTTGCGAAGAGTGAGGGCAGATTGTCCGGCTATTCCAGCCATTGCAGCGGGCATCTGCGGGTACGATAACGTATTTCCATCCACTCAGAGCGAACCATGAAAAGAGTCATTGTAGCCGGCACGCTCCTGCTGCTCGCGGGATGTACTATTAACCGCCAGGCTGAAGTCAGCAGCCTCGACGCGCCGAACGGCATCGTCCGCCTCGACTACGGCCAGGCTGCGCTGCAAAATGCGTATTCCGATGAGTATGTGAATAACGGCACGGCGGCAAAAGCGTGTCAGAGCATGGGGTATGCCACCGCCTCAGCCTATGGTCAGCCCATTAAAACCTGCACCCTGACGAGCGGTTCTTTGTGTCTGAACGAGAGCGTGACAATCCAGTACAAATGTATGGGTTACGCCGTTAACCCTAAGTCAACTAATCCCTGGTATTAATCGAAGCTGCCAGCGTGTGCTGGCAGTTTATTTCATCAAGAACAAAAATAATTCTCATTAATAAATTATAAAAATTGCCAATGCGTTTTATTCCCATTCGTATTTTAAATAAATAAAATAAAAATTTACGTTTTGCATATAATTAAATAACAAATTATAGTGTCGCCCATCGTGAACCAGAAATAATAACCCGGAGCGTCACCATGCTGAAAACTGAAATGACCGACAAGCTCAACGCGCAAATGAACCTCGAGCTTTTTTCATCCCTCCTCTACCAGCAGATGAGCGCCTGGTGCAGCTACCACAGTTTCGAAGGCGCTGCCGCGTTTCTGCGTCGTCACGCTCAGGAAGAGATGACCCACATGCAGCGTCTGTTTGATTATCTGACGGATACGGGCAGCCTGCCGCGCATTGAAACCGTGGCATCACCGTTTGCTGAGTATAATTCTCTCGATGAACTGTTCCGCGCCACTTACGAGCACGAGCAGCTGATCACGCAGAAAATTAACGAACTGGTTCATGCGGCGATGACCAGCCAGGATTATCCAACCTTTAATTTCCTGCAGTGGTACGTCGCTGAACAACACGAAGAAGAGAAGCTGTTTAAATCCGTGCTGGATAAATTATCTCTGGTGGGTAAATCCGGCGAAGGTCTTTACTTTATTGATAAAGAACTCTCCACTCTCGATACGCAGAATTAATTTCAGCGCGGTGCCGGTTTCCGGCACCGCGTTAATTTACATACAGCCCGCACAGCTGGTGCAACGCCAGTCATGGGGATTCACGGCCTGGTAAAAATAGCGGTAGCTGGACGTCTCCAGTGGAATACCCACCTCAAAGAACATATCCGTTAACCAGTCGACATTCTCGATAATCCACTCATCCTCCTGTAAGCCTTGCGCAAAGGTTTCATCTTCAGGATCAATAACCGAATAGATCCCCCTGGTGCCCATATCCTTTTCGCGGCGGGACTCGGGAAGGTTAAGGGGTTGGTTCTCCCAGCTGATTATCCAGTGACCATGGCACAACAGGTTACCTCCCCGGCTCCATGCCGCGGTAAAGGGATTCTCCCCTGCCATAAACCCTCACTTAATTTGATAATTTATATTTATTGTTTACGTTACGCCGGAATGTCGTACAGCAACATTGCCCTTATGAGGTAGACATAAGCTTAAAAAGGATCGCAGGGATATTAATCTGTAAACCATTCATTACACCACTTGTAACGGTGATTTGACGAGTTGCGGCTTTTCCCTTACTCTGCGCCGCAGATTTTGTCGCGGTTAAGCATCGTTGTAGAGGAAAGCGTGAAAAACAGAACCCTGGGAAGTATTTTTATCGTCGCCGGAACGACAATTGGCGCAGGAATGCTGGCAATGCCCCTGGCAGCCGCGGGCGTGGGATTCGGCATGACCCTTCTGCTGCTGGGTACGCTCTGGGCGCTGATGTGCTACACCGCGCTGTTGCTGCTTGAGGTTTACCAGCACGTGCCTGCCGACACCGGTCTGGGTTCGCTTGCGGCGCGCTATCTTGGACGCTACGGCCAGTGGATAACCGGCTTTAGCATGATGTTCCTGATGTACGCCCTGACCGCCGCCTATATCAGCGGCGCCGGGGAGCTCATCGCCTCAAGCGTCAACGACTGGTTTGGCTCTGACATTACCCCAGCGACGGGGGCTATCTTCTTTGCGCTCATCGGCGGCGGCGTGGTCTGCGTGGGCACATCGCTGGTCGATCTGTTTAACCGTTTTCTGTTCAGCGCCAAAATTCTCTTCCTGATCGTCATGCTGGTGCTGCTGGCGCCGCACGTGCACAAGGTTAACCTGCTGACGCTGCCGCTGGAAAAAGGGCTGGCGCTCTCCGCGATCCCGGTCATTTTCACCTCGTTTGGCTTCCACGGCAGCGTGCCGAGCATCGTCAGCTATATGAACGGCGATATCCGAAAACTGCGCCGCGTCTTTGTGATCGGCAGCGCGATCCCGCTGATCGCCTATATTTTCTGGCAGCTGGTGACGCTGGGCAGCATTGACTCTTCAACCTTTATTGGGCTGATGGCGCAACACGCTGGTCTGAACGGTTTTCTGCTGGCACTGCGCGAGGTTGTCACCTCCCCGCACGTAGAGCTGGCGGTGCACCTGTTTGCCGACCTGGCGCTGGCAACCTCGTTCCTGGGCGTGGCGCTCGGCCTGTTTGATTATCTGGCCGACCTGTTCCAGCGCCGCAATACCGCGGCCGGACGGTTACAGACGGGCGCAATCACCTTCCTGCCGCCGCTGGCGTTCGCGCTGTTTTATCCACGCGGGTTTGTGATGGCGCTGGGCTATGCGGGGGTGGCGCTCTCGATCCTTGCTCTCCTCCTCCCTTCCCTGCTGGCGTGGAAAAGCCGCCAGCAGCATCCGCAGCAGGGTTACCGCGTGGCGGGAGGAAAACCGCTGCTGTGCGTTGTGTTTGGCTGCGGGGTGGTGATTATTCTGGTGCAGGTGTTGATTGCAGCCGGGATGCTGCCGGAAGTGGGTTAAATAAAAAAGGGGCTGTCATCAGCCCCTTTTTTATCAGTGCAAACAGCAGCTCTTAAACTTCTTCCCGCTGCCGCAAGGACACGGATCGTTACGCCCGACCTTCGTGCCGTTCACAATAGGCTTCTTCGCTTCCGGCTGCTGCGGGTTGTTCACCCAGTAGTTATACAGGCGCAGCGCCGCAGGCTGGATGCTCTCGATGCTGGCGATATACTCCTCTTCGGACAGTTCATCCAGCTTGTCGCTGTTCTCTTCTGTACCGTGCAGCGCAATCGTATCAAGATCGGCCTTCAGTGCTTCCGGCAAGGCTGACCAGTCCGTCAGCGCCACGCCGCGCATATAGCCGTAGCACCACTCTTCCACCACGGTATAGCTCTCGCCGTCCACGTCGTTATAGCCAAACATCGGTTCGAATTGATCCGGGTATTCGCTCAGGCGCTCGGCAATATCGTTCATGTGCTTAAAGCAGAGATCGATAAAACGGTTCATCTCACGATCGTTTTTCCAGCGCGGAATATACTTCTCGCCACCCCAAACCGCCACCAGCCAGGCATCTGGCTCAACGACAACAGGACCGGAAAGCACTGCGGTAAGCATGCCGTCCAGTTCGGACACGTCAATCACGGACGCGTCATCATGACCGTAAGACATTAACGTCTCTTCAAGCCACGCCATTTCGCTTTCATTCAATGGGCCTTCAGTCATCGCTGATACTCCTGCAAAAAAGGAAACGATCCTAACACATATCTCACGCCTCTCCGGGCTGAAGTTTAGGTCTTTATTGCTGCAAAAACGTGCAAACCGTGACCTTTGCACAACTTATGGGCTTTATTGTTAACGATATGTGATCTCCGCTGTAATTTCTTCTCCTCCCGCAAGGCGGCATAACGCGGCGCTCTATACTCAAACATGTCGCATGCCCGTCAATGGGTTAACCATTCTGGCAACGTTTTTGCTTAACGTTCTTTGTGCGCCCCCGCGCAGGGAAATCTCGCCGTATATGCAGGATGCCGTCTGTATCTTGTTCGTTTAGTGCATTTTGTTCTTGCTCGTGTTTCGGATTGGCTGCGCCGTCGGGCGTTCGGGTTTACGCCGTGGTGCAAAAACCTCTTTGCTAAGGAACATAATAATGTCGCTGAAATTTATCAGAACTCCTCTTTCTCTTGTGCTGGCCGGTTGCCTGGTGACGGCGTTTTCCGCCCGGGCAGATATTGTGATTGGCGTGGCCGGGCCGTTCACGGGTCCCAATGCGACCTATGGCGATCAGTACTGGCACGGCGCAACGCAGGCCGCCGAAGACATTAATGCCGCCGGCGGCATTAACGGTGAGAAGATCAAACTGGTTCAGGGGGATGACGCCTGCGAGCCCAAGCAGGCCGTCGCCGTCGCCAACCGATTAGTTGACCAGGATAAAGTCAACGCCGTGGTCGGCCATTTCTGCTCCTCTTCAACAATGCCCGCCTCCGAGGTGTATAGCGACGCAGGCATTATTGCGATTACGCCCGGCTCAACTAACCCGCTGATCACCGAACGCGGCATGAGCGATATGTTCCGCATGTGTGGCCGCGACGACCAGCAGGGTCAGGTTGCCAGCGACTTCATCATCGACAAGCTGAAAGCCAAACGCGTGGTGATTATTCACGACAAAGACACCTATGGTCAGGGTCTGGCTGACGCCACCAAAGCGGCGCTGGCGAAACGCGGGGTTCAGGATGTGATGTACGAGGGGTTATCCCGCGGTGAAAAAGACTTTAACGCGCTGGTCACCAAGATCGGCGCGCAAAAACCGGACGTCGTGTTCTTCGGTGGCTGTCACCCGGAAGCCGGACCGCTGGTTCGCCAGATGCGTGAGCAGGGCGTGCAGGCGAAATTCTTCTCCGGGGACTGCATCGTCAACGAGGAGATGGTGACCGCGGCGGGCGGCCCGCAATACACCAACGGCATTTACATGACCTTCGGTAAAGACCCGCGCCTGATCCCGGACGGCAAAGCGGTTATCGAGAAATTCCGCGCCGGTAAATTCGAGCCGGAAGGTTACACGCTTTACTCCTATGCCTCCGTACAGGCCATTGCCGCGGCCTTCAAGGCCACCGGCGGCAAGGATTCTGCCAAAGCCAGCGAGTGGCTGAAGGCCAATTCCGTCGACACGGTGATGGGCAAAAAAGCCTGGGACAGCAAAGGCGATCTGAAGGTCTCTGACTACGTGGTTTACCAGTGGGACGACAAAGGAAAATATGAGGAAGTACAGTAACGGGACGGAGTCACGCTCAACGTCGGCGGGCCTGCCCGCCGGCGCGTAATAAACATCAGGCTGCGCGTATCGCGCAGCCTATAAAACGAGCGCGCTAAGATGAGTACATTCTTCCTGCAACAGTTAATTAATGGCTTAACGCTGGGTTCCGTCTACGGCCTGATCGCCATCGGCTACACCATGGTGTACGGCATTATCGGGATGATCAATTTCGCCCACGGCGAAGTGTATATGATTTCCGCCTATCTCTGCGCCATTGGCCTGGCGCTGCTCTCGTTCTTCGGCCTGCAGTCGTTCCCGCTGCTGATCCTCGGCACGCTGGTGTTCACCATTGTGGTTACCGGGGTGTACGGCTGGACTATCGAGCGTATCGCCTACAAGCCGCTGCGCAACTCCACGCGCCTGGCGCCGCTGATCTCCGCCATCGGGATGTCGCTTATCCTCCAGAACTACGCGCAGCTGAGCCAGGGCCCGCGCCAGCAAGGGGTGCCGACCATGCTGGACGGCGTTATTCGCCTGCATCTGAGCGACGGGTTCGTGCAGATTACCTACACCAAAGTGTTTATTCTGGTTGCCTCGTTTGCCGGCATGCTGGTGCTCACCTGGATAATCAACCGTACACGCCTGGGGCGGATGTGCCGCGCGGTCCAGCAGGATCGTAAGATGGCCTCCATTCTGGGCATTAACACCGACCGGATTATTTCGCTGGTCTTTGTCATCGGCGCGGCGATGGCGGGCCTGGCGGGTGTGCTGATCACCATGAACTACGGCACCTTTGATTTCTACGTCGGGTTCGTGATCGGTATTAAAGCCTTTACTGCAGCGGTACTCGGCGGCATCGGCTCCCTCCCGGGCGCCATGCTCGGTGGCCTCATTCTCGGCGTGGCGGAAGCGCAGTTCTCAGGCATGGTGAACTCGGACTATAAAGACGTCTTCTCGTTCGGCCTGCTGGTCATGATCCTTATTTTCCGTCCCCAGGGCCTGCTTGGGCGCCCGATTGTGGCCAAAGTGTGAGGAAGAGAATGATGACATCACACGGTTTTTCACTAAAACGCTGCATTCTGGACGCGGTTTTTTCCGGGCTGATTGCGCTGATAATCTTCGGCCCCATCGCGGGGGTGGTGCTGGACGGGTACAGCTTTAACTTCGCCGGACAGCGACTGGCCTGGATGGTTGGCATCGTTATGCTCGGGCGTTTTCTGTTGAGCGCTTTTTTAGGTACCGCTGCCGGGGCCCGTTTCCTGGCGCGCTTCGAGGCCGATAGCGCGGGCGTATATGTCCGGCCAGCGGATTACAAAAGCCGCATGCGCTGGATTATTCCTCTGGTGATTGCTCTTGCGATTTGCTTCCCGTTTGTCGCCACCAAGTATGTGCTGACCGTCGCCATCCTCGGGCTGATCTACGTGCTTCTCGGTCTGGGGCTGAACATCGTCGTGGGTCTGGCCGGTCTGCTGGATCTGGGATATGTCGCGTTCTACGCGATTGGCGCATATGGGCTGGCGCTGGGATACCAGTATCTCGGCTTAGGTTTCTGGAGCATGCTGCCGCTGGCGGCAATCATGGCCGCCGCCGCAGGCGCCCTGCTCGGCTTCCCGGTACTGCGCATGCACGGTGACTATCTCGCCATCGTCACCCTCGGATTCGGGGAGATCATTCGTCTGATACTGAACAACTGGCTGACCTTCACCGGCGGACCCAACGGCGTCTCAGCCCCTCCCCCCACCTTTTTCGGCCTGGAATTTGGACGACGCGCGAAAGAAGGCGGCGTGCCCTTCCACGAGTTTTTCCACCTGACCTACAACCCGAACATGAAGTTTATTTTTATCTACGCGGTGCTGTTCCTGGTGGTGATGCTGGTGCTCTACATCAAGCACCGCCTGACGCGAATGCCGATTGGACGGGCGTGGGAAGCGCTGCGTGAAGACGAAATTGCCTGCCGCTCAATGGGCTTAAATCATGTTCTGGTGAAGCTTTCCGCCTTTACGCTGGGCGCGTCGACCGCGGGCATTGCCGGGGTGTTCTTCGCCACCTATCAGGGGTTCGTGAATCCAACCTCTTTTACCTTCTTTGAATCGGCACTGATCCTCGCCATTGTCGTACTGGGCGGTATGGGCTCTACGCTCGGCGTGGTGCTGGCAGCCTTTGTGCTCACGGTCACGCCGGAGCTACTGCGCAGTTTTGCCGAGTACCGCGTCCTGCTGTTTGGCATGCTGATGGTGGTAATGATGATCTGGCGTCCACGCGGTTTGATCCGCATTAACCGCAGCGGGTTTGCCGTGCGTAAGGGCGTCGCGCCATGAACGAAACGATATTACGCGTTGAGCATCTGATGATGCATTTTGGCGGGATTAAGGCCCTGAATGACGTCAACCTGGACGTGCAGCGCGGCTCCATTAC
Organism: Enterobacter sp. 3U4; assembly: GCF_057224565.1. Taxonomy (NCBI): domain Bacteria; kingdom Pseudomonadati; phylum Pseudomonadota; class Gammaproteobacteria; order Enterobacterales; family Enterobacteriaceae; genus Enterobacter; species Enterobacter sp. 3U4. The sequence continues at coordinate 1,071,165 of NZ_CP136665.1, read as the reverse complement.
CGCCCTGATTGGGCCAAACGGGGCAGGAAAAACAACCGTGTTTAACTGCCTGACGGGATTCTACAGGGCCTCCGGCGGCAACATTTTATTTAATACCCGCCATAAAACGACCAACGTTATTCAGATCCTTGGACAAAAATTCCAGCCCGGCGACTGGATTAACCCCGCGCGGTTCGGGCAACGTCTTTTCTACAAAATGTTTGGCGGAACCCATCTTGTCAATCGCGCAGGGCTGGCGCGCACGTTTCAAAATATCCGTCTTTTTCGCGAGATGTCGGTCGTGGAAAACCTGCTGGTCGCGCAGCATATGCGGGTGAACCGCAATCTGCTCGCCGGGATCCTGAATACGCCGTCCTACCGGAGGGCGGAAAGCGACGCCCTAGACAGAGCCTTCTACTGGCTGGAAGTGGTGGATCTGGTGGAGTGCGCCAATCGCCTGGCGGGAGAGATGTCGTACGGCCAGCAGCGGCGTCTGGAAATTGCGCGGGCAATGTGCACCGGGCCAGAAATGATCTGTCTGGATGAACCCGCCGCAGGGCTGAACCCGGTTGAAACGCACAAGCTGAGCGGCATTATTCGCTTTTTGCGGGATCACCACGACATCACGGTATTACTGATTGAGCATGATATGGGGATGGTGATGGAAATTTCGGACGACATTATCGTGCTCGACCACGGCGATGTCATCGCCAGGGGGAAACCCGAGCAGATCCAGCATGACGAAAAGGTCATTGCCGCCTATCTGGGCACGGACGAAAGCGAGGTCACCCTATGAGCGAACCGCTGCTGGCATTTCGCGAGGTGGATGTGTTTTACGGCGTGATTCAGGCGCTGAAGCAGGTCTCCCTCGAGGTGAATAAGGGGGAAACCGTGGCGCTGATTGGCGCAAACGGCGCGGGCAAATCGACATTGCTGATGTCCATCTTCGGCCAGCCCCGTATCCGCAGCGGACAGATCCTGTTTAGTGGTGAAGATATCAGCCATAAATCCACCCACTACGTCGCGTCCGGCGGCATTGCGCAGGCGCCTGAAGGCAGACGAATTTTCCCGGATATGACCGTTGAAGAGAACCTGCTGATGGGGACCATCCCCATCGGCAGCCAGTTTGCGGCTGAAGATATGCAAACCATGTTTGACCTCTTCCCTCGCCTTAAAGAGCGGCGCAAGCAGCGCGCGATGACCATGTCCGGCGGGGAGCAGCAGATGCTGGCGATCGCCCGGGCGCTGATGAGCCGTCCGAAGCTGCTGCTGCTGGATGAACCGAGCCTGGGCTTGGCCCCGATTGTGGTGAAGCAGATCTTCCAGACGCTGCGCGAGCTGGCCCGAAGCGGCATGACCATTTTTCTGGTGGAGCAGAATGCGCATCACGCGCTGAAGCTCTCGGACCGCGGATATGTGATGGTTAACGGACAGATCCGGCTGAGCGGTAGCGGCGAGGAGCTGCTGGGGAATCAGGAGGTGAGGAAGGCTTATTTAGGCGGGGTGTGATGTGATATCTGCCGAATGGGCCTATGCCGTGATGGATCATTTCGGCACATACGGGATAGAAGAACTGGAGGATACGTTAGTCGATATCGTCTTTTTGTTTGGATTGCTTCCGGCAATTCTGACAGGTTTGTTAGTAAGGAAAGTAGTAAAACGAATGTGATTTATGAGCCTTCATGCGTCGCCTCGAAGGCTTTTTTGACTCGGAAAGGCAAAACCCCTAATCGCTGGATGTCCAACTTTCGGGGTTCACTTCATTTCGGTAGTTTCAAGATAACGTCGTTAAATAAAACTATCGTCGTCATTGCTGTAGTCGTCATCAACATCGTCGTTCAGCCAGGCGTCGTTATTACTGCCGAACGGATCGTTCTGGTTGAGGAAACGGGTGTCAGAGACGTTATTAACATCGCCGTATTGATTACCGACAAACGGTTCCCCACCGACGGGCATTGTCGGTTCTTCGATGATGTTCACGATCTCTTCCGGCCGCGACTGATGGAACATGCTGGTAAGCATCTCGGCAAGCGCGATGCCACCGGCCACGCCAGCTGCTGTCTGGAGCGCGCCAGCCATAAAACCGCCTCCGCGAGTAGCCGGCGCTGGCGCCCGAGAGTAATCCTGCGCCGGCGGCTGTTGCGGCTGGGTATTCCAGCTGTTGTCAGGCTGCGGGTTACTTTTCCCGCCACCAAACAGGCCGCCGAGGAAACTGCCGCCCGTCGAGGGTTTGCTTTTTTGCGCGGCTAATTCGCCTTCAAGCTCCTGAACCCGGGCCTGAAGGCGTTTCAGCGCCGCTTCCTGAACCAAAATCGACTGAGCCATATAGTAAGGGGCCGCCGGCTGCTGTCTGACGAATTCAGCGATCTGACGCTCTGCATCTGCATCCCGTTGGCTGTTTTGTTGTCCGGCCTGTTTCAGACGCTCGAAAAGGCCGTTGATAAGCTGCTGTTCTTCATATTGCATGACAATAACCTTCCGCTCTCCAGGGTGGATACCAGCCAGTTTATCAGCGGCGGCAACCTGTGTCTGGCGAGTGAAATGTTTGTTTAAGATTGGTTGCAGGTTAGCTGAAAATCGCCCTGCGTTCTGGGCTTGCTATTAGAGATGTAGCGACCAGGCCGCGCAGCGTTCTGCGATGCCAGCCGTGCGCCAGGCTGCTGCGGTTTCTTCGCAGCTATAAAAGAATCCTGCGGCCTCGTCAATGTTCAGGAAATTGCGCTGCCTGCCGTGGCCGGTTTCAGTTTGCTGCCAGTGGACTGTATAACCCTTGCGGCCTTCAGCGGTTGTGGTCTCCTGAATGAATGCCATACCAATTCCTCGGAAAAAAATGATTACAGCCAGGGGAAAACAGAAACAATTACGAATAGTCCGATAATGGACAAAAGATACATTGTGAACAGTAACTTAGAGGCGTATTCAGAATTTGTCACACGTTGTGACGGATCTAACCAAGGAAAATCAATGAGCAAGAAACCAGGTGATAACACCGGAAAGGACGGCGGCATCTTTCAGGAAACTGGCCCACGCGGCGGTAAGAAAGATAATTTTGCGGCTATTCCGGATAACAAAACCGTTCCGCCAACATCAAAGCCGGGTAATACCTGGACACAGGTAGTAAGAACACCTGACAGCACTAAAAAGTAATACTGTCTTGCAGTATGCATAATTCAACCGGCTATCACCCAGCCGGTTTTTTTATCTGCGGCAGAAAATAGGCCATCAGCGAGCCCAGCAGATAACAGAACGTCTCGTTACCCTCACCTTCCCTACACGGCACACCAACCAGACTGCGTATCTCGAAGCAAATGTGCGCCAGTTCGTGCGCAAGCGTCGATGCCTTCCCACTATTCACGCAAACGACAAAGAAGCGCTTGTTTCGGTATCAGGTTGGTTTATTGTTTGATTTGTTTCCATAAATCATATGGATAGTGGTTAATCACATGTCACCTTTCATTACAAAAATGCGTAACTTATCGGCGTAATGTTATTTCTTGTTACTCATCCAAATAACAGGGAGAAAACTTATGTGGAATGCAAATAGCGCCGTTTCGTATGCTCGCCAGCATGCCGGGGCTCATAGTCAAAAAAGGTGTGCCGAATTTGTCTCAAAGGCCATTCGCGCAGGCGGTGCGAATATTCGCAACACGCATTACGCCAAGGATATGAAAAACAATTTAAAAAGCTGCCGGTTTCCATCTCGTTTACGGGACACCGGTTAAAGGTGACGTAGCAGTTATTCAGCCTATTCCGGGGCATCCCTTCGGCCATGCGTGCATCTATAGCGGAAGCGGTGTCTGGTATTCTGATTTTGTTCAGTCGACGATGTACCCTGGAAAGGGTTACAGAGAAATACAACCCGCATACGAAATCTACAGGCACAATTGATATGAGAAAAATTATACTTACAGCACTGTTACTTCCGTTGATTGCGTCAGGTGCGGGGAAGTTGCCACCTGAAGCGGAAGCAGCGCTGCAGTTTAATAAATGGTACATATCGCAGATTATGAGCGACAAGCACCCAGAGGCCGATTACGCTGCGCTGGGTAAGTACGTAACACGCGACACCATACGCCAACTCAAAGCCATGGACAGGCGTGATCCGAATGAATACGACGTGCCGGATGTCGATATGTTCATAAAAGCCCAGGGCTATGAAGATGACTGGGGAACGGTTACTGCCCGGGCGCTTGATTACGATGCAGTGTGCATGCATGTGTATATTTCGTTTGGCAAGAAAAGGGATCACACTGTTATTGACTGCATGGTAAAGGAAGATGGAACCTGGAAAATCCAGTCAGTTGCCGGTATGGATATTTCAGACAATCTGCCGCCTGAGTAAAAACGACGATATGACAGGGGCACTGTGGACCGCGTATGAAGCGCTGATAAATGACAGGAAAGAAGATAACACGCTGGCCGGGCTGGTTGAGGCGTTTTTCGGTTCTGCAGATTTTCGCGCCCTGGCGAAAGATACGCAGAGTGACTATCGAAAATACTCGCTCAAGGTTCTGGGTGTTTTCGGGAAGATGTTACCTGATGCACTCAGGCCAGAGCACGTCCGCAAATATATGGATAAACGCGGGCCACGCAGGCGAACCGCGAAAAGGCTTTTTTGTCCAGGGTGTACCGGTGGGCATATGAGCGGGAAATGGTGAAGGGAAACCCTACCAAGGGCGTGCGGCAGTTCAAAGAAGTGGCGCGCGATCGTTATATCACCGATGAAGAATACGCAGCTGTATACAGCGTTTCGCCGCCGGTTGTGCAGGTCGCAATGGAGCTGGCTTATCTTTGCTGCGCCAGGCAGAAAGACGTTCTTGAAATGACAAAATCTCAGTTTGTCGCAGACGGAATAATGATTAAGCAGAGCAAGACCAAAGTTAAGCAGATCAAGGGATGGTCCGATCGCCTGGAGGCTGCCGTAAAACTTGCAGATACCCTGCCCCTTAAATCTGGCATGAGTTCCATCTTTGTGCTGCATCAGACGAACGGAAGCAAATACACGCGGGATGGTTTCAACTCCCGCTGGAGAGAGGCAAAAGCCACCGCAAAAGCGACTTATCCAGGTATGGACCTGAACTTTACTTTTCACGATCTGAAGGCAAAAGGGATATCCGATCTGGAAGGGAACGCATACGAGAAGCAGGCGATCGCCGGTCATAAAAACGTTGAGCAGACGATCAACTATGACCGAAAAATTAAAGTGGTCCCGGTAGTTGGCGCACAAAAAACAGCTAAATAATATTATGAAGGTATATTCTGAAGTTAAGAAAATGCCATAAAAAAACCGCCTTTCAAGGCGGTTACACGACACTGCTTATCATTGATTTTATTCTACTTTTCCCATGGTAGCCGGAGTGGGACTTGAACCCACACAGCGCGAACGCCGAGGGATTTTAAATCCCTTGTGTCTACCGATTCCACCATCCGGCCAGGGAAGAAAGTGGAGGCGCGTTCCGGAGTCGAACCGGACTAGACGGATTTGCAATCCGCTACATAACCGCTTTGCTAACGCGCCGTAAAACTTTTCAAAATGACACCCGCTACTGCGCATGTCTTTAATCTGGAGCGGGAAACGAGACTCGAACTCGCGACCCCGACCTTGGCAAGGTCGTGCTCTACCAACTGAGCTATTCCCGCATGTCATCAAGTAAACATCTAACCACTTGATTTCATTATCGTCCGGCTGACTGTGCCGCCGTTCGATGCGTTGCATTCTACTGATATGACGTTATGAGTCAACGTTATTTTTTGCATCCCCGGATCGTTTGCTGAAATTTACGTCGAAACGATCACTGATCAAGCAAATCCCCGCGCGCGGCGTTCAAATATTGCAGCATGGACCACAGCGTCAGTACTGCCGCTACCCACAGCAGACCAATTCCCGCCCATTCAACCCAGGCGTTCGGACGCCAGAGCATCCAGACCAGCGCCGCCATCTGAGCCGTCGTTTTCACTTTACCGATCCAGGAAACCGCCACGCTGCTGCGTTTCCCCAGCTCCGCCATCCACTCGCGCAGCGCAGAGATAATGATCTCGCGACCGATCATGGTTGCCGCAGGCAGCGTCACCCACCAGGTGTGATAGTGCTCGGCCACCAGCACCATGGCGATAGCAACCATCACCTTATCCGCCACCGGATCGAGGAAGGCGCCAAAACGGGTGCTTTGATTCCAGCGGCGCGCCAGATAGCCATCAAACCAGTCTGTGACCGCCGCGATCAGAAAAAGCAATGCACAGGCAAAAGGTGCCCAGACAACCGGCAGATAAAACGCCAGCACAAAGAACGGGATGAGTACAACACGAAAAAGAGTGAGCAACGTAGGGATATTATATTGCATAGTGACGGTAACTATTTGTTGTCAGTAAAATTTAGCTCTATGTTGCTACAGAGCCCTCAATGTTTCAACGAGTAGTAGATCTTTTCTGCCAGGCCTTGCGAAATACCCGGCACTTTTGCAATTTCCTCCATGCTGGCGTTGAGTAATCCTTGCAATCCGCCCATATATTTCAGCAGCATCTGGCGACGTTTTGGCCCCACGCCTTCGATCGTTTCCAGGCTACTGGTATTTTTCACCTTCGCCCGTTTTTTACGGTGACCGCTGATGGCGTGATCGTGCGATTCATCGCGAATATGCTGGATGACGTGCAGCGCCGGGGAGTCCGGCGGCAGGCTGAAGCCCTCACCTTCCGGCTCGAAGAACAATGTCTCCAGACCGGCCTTACGATCGGCCCCTTTTGCGACGCCCAGCAGCAGTGGATGGTTTTTATCCCAGCTGACATCAAGCGATTCAAATACCGCTTTCGCCTGGCCGAGCTGCCCTTTCCCGCCGTCAATCAGGATCACATCAGGGATTTTGCTCTCTTCTATAGCTTTACCATAGCGACGACGCAGCACCTGATTCATGGCCGCATAGTCGTCACCCGGCGTGATCCCGGTGATGTTATAGCGGCGATACTCGGCGCGCAGTGGGCCATTTGCATCAAACACCACGCAGGACGCTACCGTCTGCTCCCCCATCGTATGGCTGATGTCGAAACACTCCATCCGTTTCACTTCCGGCAGCTTCAGCAGCGTTGCCAGGGCCGTTAAACGCTGGTTTACCGTCGACTGCTGCGACAGCTTAGTGGTGAGTGCCGTTGCCGCGTTGGTTCGTGCCAGCTTCAAATAACGCGCACGATCGCCGCGCGGTTTGGTTTGTACATTGACCCTACGGCCCGCCAGTTCAGAGAGCGAATCGGCCAGCAGGGTTTTATCGTCAAGATTAAAATCGAGCAGGATCTCAGAAGGCAGCGTGCGCATCTGGCTCCCCTGCAGATAGAACTGGCCGACAAAGGTTTCCACCACTTCGCCCAGCTCGGTACCGCCGGGCACTTTCGGGAAATAGCTGCGGCTGCCGAGCACTTTGCCCTGTCGAATGAAAAGAACGTGCACGCAGGCCATCCCGGCGTCAAAGGCCACGCCGATCACATCGAGATCGTCACCGGTATTTGAGACAAACTGTTTCTCCGTGACTCTGCGCACCGCCTGGATTTGGTCACGGATACGCGCGGCCTCTTCGAACTCGAGCGCGGCGCTGGCTTTTTCCATCCGCGCGATCAGCTGCGTTAACACCTGATCGTCTTTACCGGCCAGGAACAGGCGCACGTACTCCACCTGCTGGGCATACTCTTCTTCACTCACCAGCCCGGCCACGCACGGCCCCAGGCAGCGCCCAATCTGGTACTGCAGGCACGGGCGCGAGCGGTTACGGTAAACGCTGTTTTCACACTGGCGGATCGGGAAGATTTTTTGCAGCAGCGCCAGCGTTTCACGCACGGCATAGCCGTTGGGGAACGGCCCGAAATATTCACCCTTCGCATGTTTTGCACCGCGGTGCATGGCGAGGCGCGGATGGGTGTCGCCGCTCAGAAAGATAAACGGATAGGATTTATCATCGCGCAACAGGACGTTATAGCGCGGCTGGTAGAGCTTTATATAGTTGTGCTCAAGCAGAAGCGCTTCTGTCTCTGTATGCGTGACGGTGACATCAATATTCTGAATGAGTGAGACCAGCGCTTCGGTCTTACGGGAGGCCAGGTTGCTGCGAAAATAGCTGGAGAGACGTTTTTTAAGATCTTTTGCCTTCCCCACGTAGATAACCGTACCGCCAGCGTCATACATGCGATAGACGCCAGGCTGGCTGGTTACGGTTTTCAGAAATGCTTTTGAATCGAACACATCACTCACTGACTTAACAACGTCTCCGCATTACACAAACCATGTCGGATGGCCAGATGCGTCAGTTCGACGTCACCATGAATGTTCAATTTACTGAACATCCGGTAACGATAGCTGTTCACCGTTTTCGGGCTGAGATTCAGCTGTTCCGAGATCTCATTCACCTTCTGACCTTTGGTGATCATCAGCATAATCTGCAATTCACGCTCAGACAAACTGGCAAACGGTGATTCGGTTTTCTCGGGCTCGATCTGACTCAGCGCCATCTGCTGAGCGATGTCGGATGCAATGTAACGCTGTCCGGCAAACACGGAACGGATAGCATTGACGACTTCCTGCGGTGCAGCACCTTTACTCAGGTAACCCGCTGCCCCCGCTTGCATCACTTTCGCGGGCAGTGGATTTTCGGTATGCACGGTCAGCATGATTACTTTTGTATCAACAAAGGTACGCGCGATTTTGCGTGTTGCCTCAAGACCGCCGATACCGGGCATGTTCATATCCATCAGTACCACATCAGCGGAGTTGGTACGGCACCATTTTACCGCATCTTCGCCACAGCACGCCTCACCGGCAACTTTAATACCTTTAATATCTTCAAGAATGCGTCGTATCCCTGCGCGCACCAGTTCGTGGTCATCAACAAGAAGGACGTTGATCAAAGGAAATGTCTCCAGAATAGGGATAACGCTACTGAGTGATAATTTGGTTTATATTAACGGTTTTCCTCACAAGATTAAAACGTTAAAAATCCGGCTATTCGATTTTGCTCTCGTTTTTGGAAATTAGGCTGTACAGTCCGTGGAAAGAGAGACCATGCATTCAGGGCTTTTGCAGCTTTTTTTAAGCATCTGTATTCAAAAAGTTACAAAAAACTTGCAGGGTTTCCCTGCAAAAAAACAGCTCTCAAATTTTTGTAACAATAATTAACGACAAGCGAACCGGGCATCAGCAATTAATAGCCTTTAACGGCAGTTAAGTTTACCGGTACGTTCTGTTTACGCAATTAAACATCCGCGTAAAAGTACAAAAAACAACCGCTGCATTTTTTGCTTCAGCTTGTGGTATACTCCGCCGCCTTGACTTTCGTCGTCGCGCTTTAGCGCCGTTTAATAATGAGGAAAATAAATGAGCACACCTGAATTTGCCACTGCGGAGAATAACCAGGAACTGGCACAGGAAGTAAACTGCCTGAAAGCATTGCTAACGCTGATGCTGCAGGCGATGGGCCAGGCGGACGCCGGTCGTGTGATCATTAAAATGGAAAAACAAATCGCGGAGATGGAAGACCAGGCTGAATCTGCGGTATTTGCGAACACCGTTAAGCAAATCAAACAAGCCTACCGCCAGTAACAAAAAAACGGCTGGATGCAGTGCATTCAGCCGTTTGCTCGTCTGTCACGCAGAACGTATTATCCTGTCAGATCAGCCCCGTTGCCGCCGCGTAGCACGCAATCTGGGTTTTGTTGGGCGCGTTGAATTTCTTCTGCATATTTTTTTGATGGAAGTTAACGGTATTCTCAGAGATAGAGAGAATGATCGCTATTTCCGCTGACGTCTTCCCTTCCGCAGTCCATTTCAGAATTTCGCGCTCGCGCTTGCTGAATTTCATTTCGGGCGGCATGACCATTTCATGGTCAAAACGCATCAGAGAGGTTAAGGCCATTTGCACCAGCATTTGCAACCGCAGTTCTATTTCCTCATGAGCTAACGGCCCTTCCTGCACTCGCGTACGAGAAACTGACAGGAAGCCGAGCGCATGATTCGGCAGCATCAGGCACTGCGTTATTCCCGCGCGTAAACCGTGGTCCTGGGCGCTATGCCATAATTCCTGCGCCTCAGCGAATAATGCGTCTGTCCAGGGGAGATGCCCCTGAATGAAATTCTCCGGTTTTAAAACCGGATCGATCGCGAAATAGTTCGCGGATTGATATTGCGCCATCCACAGCTTGGGGTAAGTGGTTTGCAGGGAGATCTTGGGGCGGGTAAATGGCACGGGATGGCGCACGCAGAGCGCGTAATAATCGAATTCCAGCGCCTGAGTTTGTCGCTCCAGCTCCTCATATACCTCGGCGGCACAGGTCAATTCCTGAAACCGGAGGGAGCAATCCCGTCGCCAGGTGAAAAAGTCTAAATCCTTCATACTTACTAAATGAAGCCTCTGAACAGATAATCATTATTATGGTGAATATAACCTAACACATAAAACTTTTTTCTAACTACAAAATATCGGCATTAGCACAATTAACTTTACTATCGATAAGGCTTATCCAAGCCGGATGGAATAAAAAAACAAACCACTGCCCCCGAGGGGAGAATAATTTGCTCCAGCCTAAATTTCTGGAGCAAATTAGTGCAAAAATGCTACTGCATAAGGAATTTTTCAAGGAACTGACGGGTTCGCGGCTGTTGAGGGTTGGCGAACAGGCTTTTCGCCGGCCCCTGCTCCACAATCCGCCCCTGATCCATAAAGATGGCTCTGTCAGCAACATCGCGCGCAAAGCTCATTTCATGGGTCACGATCACCATCGTCCGCTTTTCCTGCGCCAGCTGGCGAATGGTGTTTAGCACTTCACCCACCAGTTCCGGATCGAGAGCAGAGGTCGGTTCATCAAAAAGGATAACGTCCGGGCGCATAGCCAGCGCGCGCGCTATCGCCACGCGCTGCTGTTGCCCACCCGACAGACGGCGCGGATAGCTGGTCTCTTTCCCCGCTAGCCCGACTTTAGCGAGCAGTTCGCGCGCGCGCGCCGTCGCGTCCTCTTTCGATTCACCTTTTACAATGACCGGCCCTTCAATAATGTTCTCCAGCACCGTACGGTGCGGGAAGAGATTAAAGTTCTGGAAAACGAAGCCGACATGCTGGCGCAGGCGGCGAATCAAACCTTTCTGCTGGCTGATAGATTTCCCGGTATCAATCGTTATCTCCCCGACACGGATGGTGCCGCCTTCCGGCTGTTCAAGCAGATTAATGCTGCGCAGAAGCGTCGTCTTTCCCGAACCGCTCGGACCGATAATCGCCACCACTTCACCCTGCTCTACTTCAAGATCGATCCCGTGGAGCACCGTTTGACCGTGGAATTTTTTCACCAGGTTTTTGACGTCGATAGCACTCATTTTGGATCACGCTCCTGGCGGTTAAGCTGGTTTTCGAAGTAGTTTTGCAGAGCAGACAGCACCGTCGCCATCACCCAGTAAATCAGCGAGGCGGCCAGATACATGGTAAAGACTTCAAGCGTGCGCGAAGTAATGAGCTGTGCCTGACGGAACAGTTCCGGCACCTGAATCGTTGCCGCCAGGGAGGTATCTTTCACCAGGCTAATAAAGCTGTTGCTCAACGGTGGAAGCGCCACGCGCGCCGCCTGCGGCAGAATGGCGCGACGCAGCGTCTGCCATGGCGTCATCCCGATACTGGCCGCCGCTTCCCACTGCCCTTTGTCAATGGAGGAGATGGCCGCACGCAGGGTTTCCGACGTGTACGCCGCGGTATTAAGCGACAGACCAATCATCGCTGCGGGGATCGGATCCAGCTCGATACCAAACTGCGGCAAGCCGTAGTAGATCATAAAGAGCTGGGCGATGAGCGGCGTACCGCGAAACACGGAAATATAAAAGCGCGCCAGCCAACGTACCGGCAGGATGGGTGACATGCGCATTAAGGCCAGCACAAATCCCAGCACCAGCCCGAAGAACATCCCGCCGATACTGAGCTGTAACGTAAATACCGCGCCTTTAAGCAGATACGGCAGAGAATCAATAACCAGTTGAATACTTTCTTGCATTATTATTTTTCGACCTGATTTTTAGACATGAGGATGGTAGGCAAACAGCGCAGGCGCTCCGCCGGTATGGACAAATAAAATCGGCCCTTCATCCTTAAAGCGTTTCTGCGCAATGCCGTCGATCAGTCCGGCCATCGCTTTGCCGGTATACACCGGATCGAGCAGGATCCCCTCGAGGCGCGCCAGCAGCTTCACCGCCTCCATGCCCTCTTCGTTTGGCGTGCCGTAACCCGGCGCAAAATAGTCGTCCCAGAGCAGAATATCGGCCTTTGCCTTCAGCTCCAGCTGCGCGGCTACCGCCTGCTGTAAAGTGACCACTTTCGGCTTCTGATCCGCGACGCTGCGGGACACCGTCACGCCAATCAGCTCGACGTCCGGCAGCAGTTGTTCCAGCCCTACCGCCAGCCCGGCATGCGTACCCGCACTGCCGGACGCGACAACCACGGAGGAGAGGCTCACCGCGCCCTCGCACTGCTGGGCGATTTCCAGCGCGCTTTCCACATATCCCAGCGCGCCCAGCGCGTTCGAACCGCCGACGGGAATAACGTAGGGGCGGAAGCCCTGCGCTTCCAGGCGCGTAGCCAGCTCGTCGAGCTGGGCGGTCGGGTCGGTTAATGCATCCACCATTTCGACCTGCACGTTAAACAGGTCCAGCAGCAGGCGGTTGCCGTTGGTCAGATAGTTTTCTGCCCGCGTGCCAATCGGGTTTTCCAGCAACGCCACGCAGTGGAGCCCGAGTTTCGCCGCCACGGCCGCCGTCTGACGAACGTGGTTAGACTGGATAGCCCCGGCAGTGATGAGCGTATCCGCGCCTTCGCGCAGGGCATCCGCCGCCAGAAACTCCAGCTTGCGCAGCTTGTTGCCCCCCATCGCCATCGGCGTCACGTCATCACGCTTAATAAAAATATCGCGCCCTAAATAATCGGAAAATCGCGGCAGGTACTCCAGCGGCGTCGGCGCGCCGATAAACTCCAGGCGGGGAAAGCGCGTTAAATTCTGTAGTGGCATGGATGCTCCGGTAACTCTGACAAAATGTGATATTTTTCATTATGCACGCAGACGCGTAAGAAATAAAAAAGGCGCTTTTAAAAGCGCCTTTTTTTTACGGCAGAAACTTATTTCGTAACGTCTGCACCGAACCACTTCTCAGAGAGAGCTTTCAGGCTGCCGTCTTTTTGCATGTCAGCAATCGCGGAATCAATCGCTTTGACCAGGTCTTCGTTACCTTTACGAACGGCCACGCCTGATTCCTGACGAGAGAACGCATCACCCGCTACGGCCAGGGTATTGTTGGTTTTCTTCACCAGATCCAGCGCTGCCAGGCGGTCAACCAGAATGGCGTCGATACGGCCTACGCGCAGATCCTGGTATTTCGTCGGGTCATCGTCATAGGTGCGGATATCAACGCCCTGCACGTTCTGGCGCAGCCACTCTTCGTAGTTGGTTCCCAGACCGACACCGACTTTCTTCCCTTTCAGGTCTGCGGCAGTTTTAATCCCGCCTTCGTTACCTTTCTTCACCAGCGCCTGAATACCGGACACGGTGTACGGCGTAGAGAAGTCATACTTCTTCTTACGCTCGTCAGAAATGGTCACCTGGTTAATCACCACATCAATACGTTTGGAATCCAGCGACGCCAGCATACCGTCCCATTTGGTCGGTTTCAGTGACGCTTTAACGCCGAGGTGCTTAGCCAGCTCTTCAGCAAACTCCACTTCAAAACCGGTCAGCTTACCGTCATCGCCCTGGAAGCTGAACGGAGGATAGGTTCCTTCCAGCCCGACCAGCAGCGTACCGCGCTCTTTTACTTTATTCAGCAGGTTTTCTGCGGCGAACGTTTTCACGCTCATGCCCGCAACCAGCGCAACGGCCATAACACCCATCAGCGCCTGACGACCCAGAAGTGCAAATTTCATAAATACCCCGATATAGTGGAATTTTTACGTAGTGTAGAGAAATCGCCTGCAACGTCAAAGGCGACTGCGCTACATCTTATTCTTTTTTAATATATATCAGAAGTTGTTCCGGCGTGGGCTTTCTGCTTTATGGCACCCGGCATTTGTACCTTGTATTGCGCATACTTGCGCAGCGCAATTCGGTAGTTGTTAGTGCTGGTCGCAGGCAGCCACGGCTCCAGATTTTCATCCAGATAACCGGTTTTCAGCAGATCGCGAGAAATATTGTTTACGGTCAGATGTTGCCCAAGGCGACGCAGGCGAACGACATATTCGCGAACGGTGCCGTGGCTCATCTCCGTTTGTTCAAACAGGAACTGCTTGAAGCCGATAATATCGAAGAAGTCGCTTTGCTCTTTGCAGTGGAGATCGCCACAGAAACGGCAAAGCGCCACCCACTCTTTTTGCTCTTCGAGCCATGCTGCTTCGTCCATCAACGTGTCGAGGCGCGAAATCGCGATCTTATTGACGATTTCGCCGCGGCGAACCAGCGTGATACGATCGAGTAACTTGTTACAGTGGGCGCAATGCGTCTGGCTGTGTTTAAAGTCTTTCAGGTAGCGGCTTAAAGGCCGTCTTTTAGATTGCTGCACCGTCATGATAACTCCTGGCTGTCAATACGTTGTGCGGCATTTTTAAGGTGAATCAATCACCTATAACTTACCCAGCTTGGTTCGTAAGCGTTTAATGGCCTGGCTGTGCAGCTGGCTCACCCGCGACTCTCCCACCTCCAGAACAGCGCCAATCTCTTTGAGGTTAAGCTCTTCCTGGTAATAAAGGGTCAATACCAGCTGTTCGCGTTCAGGCAGAGCTTCAATAGCTTCCATGACGCGCTGGCGTAAATTCCCTTCCATTAAATGGTGTAACGGGTTTTCTTGCTGGTGCTCATCCGTCACCAGCTCGATGCTATCGCCATGCTCTTCTCGCCACTCGTCATAAGAGAAGAGTTGGCTATTATTGGTATCGAGCAACATCTGACGATACTCTTCAACAGCAATGCCAAGACGATCCGCCACTTCGGTTTCCGTTGCGTTGCGTCCCAGTTCCTGTTCCAGCTGCCCCATCGCATGCGCCACTTCGCGCGCGTTGCGGCGAACACTGCGCGGCACCCAGTCGCGGCTGCGCAGCTCGTCCAGCATCGCACCACGAATACGCTGAACTGCGTAAGTCGTAAATGCCGTTCCTTGCAGAGCGTCGTATCGGTCAACTGCATTCAATAACCCGATACCGCCCGCCTGTAGCAGATCGTCGAGTTCCACGCTCGCCGGCAAGCGCACCTGGAGGCGCAATGCTTCGTGACGCACCAGCGGGACATAACGCTGCCACAGCGAGTGTTTATCCATTACACCTTCAGCGGTATAGAGTGAATTCACGATAAACAGCCCTGCGTTAGTTGAGTTATCGGCATGATTATCCGATTCTGCAGGGCGTTCAATTGGATGAAAAAGGGGGATAAAGTGAGGTTATTCTGAGGTTGCCCCCAACAGGGGCAACTTTTCAGCCTAAATTAACAGTTGTAACAATGAAAGATCGTCGCCGAGTTTGACGCTATCTATATGTTGATGAAAGAGCTTTCCCGCTTCCTGATTATGCTGGCTAAGGGAGTGGAAGCTGTAAATAACATCAATGATATTATCTTGTTCAATTTTTCCCGCCACGAGCGCCTGACCGGCAAGTAACGTTTTAAGGAAATAGAACTCCGCAACGATTAAATAAAGGTTATTCAACATGCTGCGACCGTTGTTCTGCGGGAAGCCCTGCTCCCACAGCTTGTATTTAAAAAAGTTCTTAAATAAATGGTCATTGGTCGCCAGGTAACTGCCCGCCACATCGCGCCAGACGGACTCGATGTTCTCCATGACCTTTTCTGCCGGCACGGTGTCACCCGCAGACTCAAATTGTTGATAAAGCTGAGCAAAATAACGGTTTAATACCGCACCGCCGCGGGCTGTCGCTTTCTTCGTAAAGTAGCTCTGAATGAGCGAAATTAACGCGAATTTCAGGCTGTAGTTCTGATTAAATCCGTCTAATTCCGTTTTGATTTTACCGCTCACGAGTTCGTTAACCAGCGAGAAATAGACCGTTTCGAGCGTGCCGATATTTTCTTCCAGGTTCTCGAGTTTTTCAGCCACCATGAGGAATTTCACCACGGCGTAAACCTGTTCTTCAACGCTGACCGACTCAACGCTGAATATATTCTGGCAGAAGAGATTGATGACCTTTGCCTTCAAATCAATCATCGGCGCAGTATTGACGTCCTGCTGGACAATGACCGATTCCATCATCGACATAGACTCCCTATCGTTCAACAGAAGTCGGGTGACTTCCGGACACGAGAGGTTCAGCGATTTTTCGATTTCATTTTTATAGACCCGGTTTGTCCGCGGAAACGACGAACAGGTTGGGCTTAACGCCTGCGCGCCCATGGCGCTGTGAATAGAGCAGAGTTTTTCCGTATCCATAAACGGGCAGTTTTTACTTTCCGTATGGAAAATCACTTCGCCCCAGTTGCCATACTGTTTTTTGGTGACTTTTATCGCCGTTTTCGCCGTGTGACGAATGGCGGCATTTTTGCTGTTCAGGTAACGGTTAACGGAGGATTTATCAAACGCAATGGTCCAGCCCTGACAACAATGTTCACGGCATTCCCCACCGACACATGAAAAATCTGCGACCAGCTTTGGTTGAGTGACACTGATTTGTTTCACAGGCGGATTCTCAAATAGCAGAGATAAAAAAACCCCGCCGAAGCGGGGTTTCGTGCGTAAAATTAACGCAGCAGAGACAGAACGGTCTGTGGAACCTGGTTTGCCTGAGACAGAACAGAAGTACCAGCCTGCTGCAGGATCTGCGCGCGGGACATGTTGGAAACTTCAGTTGCGTAGTCAGCGTCCTGGATACGGGACTGAGCAGCAGACAGGTTGTTAGAGGTGTTGTTCAGGTTGTTGATTGCAGAAGTGAAGCGGTTCTGCACAGCACCCAGACCAGAACGTGCTTTATCAACGGTAGCGATAGCTTTGTCGATGGTGTTCAGGTCGGTAGCGGTCATTGCTTTCAGGTCGATAGCGTTCACGCCCAGAGTAGTAGAGTCAGCTTTCGCGCCGCTCAGATCCAGGTTGATGGTGTCGCCGTCGTTAACGCCAACCTGAATTTTAACCACACCAGCAGTACCTGCAGTGCCGTCCAGCAGTTTGATGCCGTTGAAGTCAGTTTTGCCCGCAACGCGGTCGATTTCAGCCAGACGAGCGGTAACTTCATCCTGCAGAGAAGCCAGGTCAGATGCGCTGTTGGTGCCGTTGCTTGCCTGAACAGCCAGTTCACGAACGCGCTGCAGGTTGTTGTTGATTTCGTTCAGAGAACCTTCAGCAGTCTGCGCCATGGAGATACCGTCGTTGGCGTTACGTGCTGCCTGAGTCATCCCTTTGATCTGAGCGGTCATGCGGTTAGCAATCGCCTGGCCAGCAGCATCGTCTTTCGCGCTGTTAATACGCAGACCGGAAGACAGACGCTCGATAGCAGTGCCCAGAGAAGACTGAGATTTGTTCAGGTTGTTCTGAGTGGTCAGGGACAACAGGTTAGTATTGATAACTGCCATAATTTTGTTTCCTTCAAAAATTGGGTTTTAGGTCCGGTGCCTAACACTCACAGCGTCTCTCACCGTCAACAAGGTTATCGACGGGTCCCCAAAAGACTTTAGAATCAATTTTGAAAAAATTACAACCAACTGATTATTAATGATTTTATTTTTAAAAAAACAATTAAGGTCCGCCAGAGACTTATTATTTACGCTTTTTTAACGCGCAAAGAGATGTCATAAAAGGCACACACTTATCCGTGTTTTTAATGCACTGATAATGACACTAAAGTGCAATCCATTCATTTACCCCGCCAGGACGCGTCTATTCTTCGGATTATTTTTTTCTCACCATCGTAAACTTTTACGCTGAGAGGCCGATAAGAGTCCTGAACTACTTTCGTATTTTAAGGAAAATATGCATGGCTACTATCAGTAACCTCGGGATAGGTTCTGCAGGACTCGGGGATTTATATAATCAGTTGGAAGCGGCAGAAAAAACCAAGCTGACGACGATTACTTCCCAGCAATCAACGTATAACGCACAGTTAAGCGCTTACGGCAAGCTGCAGAGCGCCATGACATCGCTGCAGACTGCGACCGCTGCACTGGGTAAAGCAACCACCTGGAACTCAACGTCCGTTAGCAGCACTAATACGGCCTTTACCGCCACGACGACGGCTGATGCGTCCGTGGGTTCCTTTGTTGTCAACGTCAACCAGGTTGCAAAAGCACAGGCGCTCACTACCGGCTCCTATGCTAACAATACCGACCTGCTGGGCGATACGACAGGCACAACGCGTAAAATCACCATCACCCAGCCGGGCACGAAAACGCCTTTAGAGGTAACCCTGGCAGATGGCGATACGTCGCTAGCCGGGATTGCGAGCGCCATTAACAAAGCGAACGGCAACGTCACCGCCAGCGTCATTAAAGCGAAAGACGGTGATTACCGCCTGATGCTGTCATCAAAAACCACCGGGACGGATGGTGCGATGACGGTCAGCGTTACCGGCGACGCCAAGCTGCAAAGCGCCATTGGCTACGACTCAACCACCAAAGCGGGTGCGCTGACGGTGAACACCGACGCGCAGAACGCGATTGTGGTGGTGAACAACATCTCCATCGAGCGCCAGTCGAATACCATTACCGATGCGCTGCCTGGGGTGACCTTCTCGGTGAAGGCCGAGAGCAAAGCTGATGAAACCCTTGAGGTTTCACGCGCAACGGATGCGAACCAGAAGGCAATCACGGACTGGGTCACGGCGTACAACTCGCTGCAGTCCACCATTAACAGCCTGACGAAGTATGTTCCGGTTGATGCAGGCTCCGGCAGCCAGTCTACCAGCAACGGCGCGCTGGTCGGTGATGCGAACGTGCGTGGGGTTCAGTCCCAGCTGCGCGGCCTGCTGACCGAAGTGCAGACCGGCTCCATTCAGATTATGGCCCAGCTGGGGATTACCCAGGACCCGGTGAAAGGTTCTGACGGTACCGTCGGTAACCTGAAAGTCGACACCGATAAGCTGAAAAAAGCGCTGACCGATAACCCGAACGCCGTACAGCAGTATTTTGTCGGTGACGGAAAGAAAACCGGTATGGCGACCCAGATGAACAACACGCTGACCACCATGCTCAGCACCAGTACCGGCAGCGCCGGGGTGATCCAGAACGCAAAAGACGGGATCAACAAAACGCTGAAAACGCTGGGCGAACGTTACGATGCCATGGATGCCCAAATTGAAGCCACCATGGCACGTTACAAAACCCAGTTCACCAGTCTGGACGTATTAGTCACCAAAATGACCAGTACAGCCAACTACCTGACCCAACAGTTCTCACAAAAATAGTCGTAGCCTTCAGGAGTGGATATGTATAAGACCTCTGGTGTTCAATCCTATCAGCAGATAGGAGTAGAAAGCGCAGTCATGAATGCCAGTCCACACCAGCTGATTGTCATGTTGTTCGACGGGGCGCATAGCGCCCTGGTTCGCGCGCGTTTGTTCATGGAAGCCGGACAAATTCGTGAGAAAGGCGAAGCCTTATCCAAAGCCATCAACATCATCGACAACGGTTTAAAAGCAGGACTGAACATGGAGGTCGAGAGCGAATTGTCCGGTAATCTTGCCTCCTTGTACGAATATATGGTTCGACGTTTGTTGCTGGCGAATGTCAGTAACGACGTAGACGCAATTGTTGAAGTCGAGGGTTTATTAAACAACATTGCGGATGCGTGGAAGCAAATCGGCCCCAATGCGTCCTCTATTTCAGGATAATTTTTGATGAATAATCCCAGCGCAGCGCTTAGCCACTGGCAGGCGTTACATGCTCAGAGCATTGCTATGCTAAATCTCGCACATTCTGGTCAATGGGATGCGCTTATCGAGCAGGAAATGCATTACGTACAACTGGTGGAAAGGATTTCTCAAACGCCCATCATGTCATGCCCTCCGGCTCAGGTTGAGCAAGCGCGTGCGCTGCTGGAAATGATCCTTGAAAATGAGAATGCGCTAAAGGCGCTGCTGAAAGTCCGCATGGACGAACTGCGCAGTCTGATTGATCAAACCGGTAAACAGCAATCCATCACGTCTACCTATGGAAAGCTGTCAGGGAATATTCTTTATCCAGAAAGTTTTACCCGCGACACACAACTATGATTTCTTCATCCATACTCCAGAAGTCTGCCAATGGCTTCTGGAGCAAGGATGATGAAAAACCCCACCCTGTTACAATGTTTTCACTGGTACTACCCTGCTGGCGGTGAATTGTGGCGAGAGGTCACGGCGTTAGCTCCCAATCTTAACGAAATCGGCATCAACATGATCTGGCTGCCGCCTGCCTCTAAAGGGGCATCCGGCGGGTATTCTGTCGGCTATGACACCTATGACCTGTTCGATCTGGGCGAGTTTGACCAGAAGGGCAGTATCGCCACGAAATACGGCGACAAGGCGCAGCTGCTGGAGGCCATCGACGCCCTCAAGAGCAACGACATTGCCGTGCTGCTGGACGTGGTGGTCAACCATAAAATGGGCGCCGATGAAAAAGAGCCTGTGCGCGTTCAGCGCGTGAACGAACAGGATCGCACGCAAATCGATGACGAGGTCATTGAGTGCGAAGCCTGGACCCGCTATACCTTCCCTGCCCGCGCCGGGCAATATTCCCAGTTCATCTGGGATTACAAATGCTTCAGCGGCGTCGACCATATAGAAAATCCAGATGAAGACGGCATCTTTAAAATCGTCAACGACTACACCGGCGAAGGCTGGAACGATCAGGTTGATGATGAGATGGGTAACTTCGATTATCTGATGGGCGAAAATATCGACTTTCGCAATCACGCCGTGACCGAGGAGATCAAATACTGGGCCCGCTGGGTCATGGAACAGACGCGCTGCGACGGTTTTCGTCTGGACGCCGTCAAGCATATTCCCGCCTGGTTTTACAAAGAGTGGATTGAGCACGTCCAGGAAGTCGCCGACCAGCCGCTGTTTATCGTGGCGGAATACTGGTCCCACGAGGTGGATAAGCTTCAGGCCTATATCGACCAGGTCGAAGGCAAAACCATGCTGTTTGATGCCCCCCTGCAGATGAAATTCCACGAGGCGTCACGTCAGGGTCGGGATTACGACATGAGCCAAATCTTTACCGGCACGCTGGTGGAAGCCGATCCGTTTCATGCGGTCACCCTCGTCGCGAACCATGACACTCAGCCTTTGCAAGCGCTGGAAGCCCCGGTCGAAGCCTGGTTTAAACCGCTCGCTTACGCGCTGATCCTGCTGCGGGAAAATGGCGTGCCGAGCGTCTTTTATCCGGATCTCTTTGGCGCCAGCTATGATGATACAGGGGGAGACGGAGAAACGTACCATATTGACATGCCGGTCATTGAGCAGCTTCACGAGCTGATCCTCGCGCGCCAGCGTTTTGCCCACGGCGTACAAACGCTATTTTTTGACCATCCTAACTGCATTGCCTTCAGCCGCAGCGGCACCGATGACGATCCCGGCTGCGTGGTGGTGATGTCAAACGGGGACGACGGTGAAAAAGTGATTTGCCTGGGTGAAAACTACGGCAACAAAACGTGGCGAGATTTTCTCGGCAATCGCGAAGAAACCATCACTACGGCGGCGGATGGCGAAGGGACGTTTACCTGCAAAGGCGGAAGCGTGAGCGTGTGGGTAATAGAGGATGCGTTGTAGAACGGGAAACGTGCAGCCTGATGCCCTCACCCCGTCCCTCTCCCACAGGGAGAGGGCGCAAACACCAAAAACGGCAACGAGGTTGCCGTTTTGCGTTTACCCTTAGGGCAGCTTACTCTCCAGCGGATTCTTGCTCAGGTAATCGGCACACTCAACCGTTGGGCGATCGACCTTCTGCAGCTCCAGCCCGTCGTACTCAAGCGTCGAGCCATCGC
Source organism: Enterobacter sp. 3U4 (assembly GCF_057224565.1). Taxonomy (NCBI): domain Bacteria; kingdom Pseudomonadati; phylum Pseudomonadota; class Gammaproteobacteria; order Enterobacterales; family Enterobacteriaceae; genus Enterobacter; species Enterobacter sp. 3U4. Next base: position 1,049,246 of record NZ_CP136665.1, on the reverse strand, counting down.
GCTCCAGCGGATAGATATCCAGCTTGCGCGTCACGTTGTAATAGCTGTCTGAACGCAGCATGATTTTACCCGGCACGGCAATCACGCGCTGCCACTGACGGCAGTCCAGCGTATCACCCTCTTCCGTCACCACCAGCGTGGCAATCGCATTCGGGCTGACCATGTTGCTCTGCGGCCCTTTCGACTGCCAGTATCCCGCCAGATGGGCCGGGACAGGATGCTTGATCACGTCGTTATAATTATCGACCTGAACGCACCCGGTCAGTGCCAGCAGCGCGCCAGCAATTGCTATTTTTTTCATCATCTTTCCTGCATTCGAAGAAAAAAATATTGTGGCATTAAAGCGCTGCGGCTGCCAGCGAAGATCGACAGGTCTTAGACCTGCATCCCCATGACTTCCTGATACGCCGACACCAGCTTGTTACGCACCTGGATCCCCATCTGCAGGGAAACCGAGGCTTTTTGCAAATCGGTCATCACATCATTCAGCGCTACGCCGGGCTCACCGAGGGTAAACTTTTCGGCCTGAGTGCGTGCTGCAGTCTGGGTATCACTGATACGGTCAAGAGCGGCATGCAGTTGCCCTGCGAAGCTGATGCTCGGCTGCTGATCTGCCACATTCTGGTTACGGGCCGTCATCGCCGTTGCCTGCAACTGACTGATTACCCCTTCAATGCCCTGTATAGCCATGACTTTCCCCTGGATGGTTTTTTACGCGGTCAAGACTAACAGCTTGTCAATAAGATAATGGCGGTAAATAGCATGAAAAAACCAGGTTATTTGACCCATAGAAAATCACGAATCATCAAATAATGGCAGGGCCATCAATATGGAACTTTTGTCGTGTTTGCCGACCCGGGAGTCAGTTTTGTTTCTCTACACGAATAACGTAAACCACCAGGATTTAAGAGGTGCGCAATGAGTGCAACAGCATCGACAGCGCCGCAGAATAAATCACTCGAGTGGATGAACCGCCTTCGCGCGAATCCTAAAATCCCGTTGATCGTGGCAGGCGCTGCCGCAATTGCGATCCTTGTAGCGATGGTCCTGTGGGCGAAAAGCCCTGATTACCGGACGCTCTACAGTAACCTTTCCGATCAGGATGGCGGCGCCATCGTCACCCAGCTTACCCAGATGAACATCCCTTATCGCTTTGCCGATAATGGCGGTGCGCTTGAGGTACCGGCAGATAAGGTGCACGAACTGCGTCTGCGTCTGGCCCAGCAGGGGCTGCCGAAGGGCGGCGCGGTGGGCTTTGAGCTGCTGGATCAGGAAAAATTCGGTATCAGCCAGTTCAGCGAGCAGGTGAACTACCAGCGTGCGCTGGAAGGTGAACTGGCCCGCACCATTGAAACATTAGGCCCGGTGAAGAGTGCCCGCGTGCACCTGGCGATGCCTAAACCTTCCTTATTTGTCCGCGAACAGAAATCACCTTCGGCTTCCGTGACCGTAAACCTTGAGCCTGGCCGCGCGCTGGACGAAGGGCAAATCAGCGCGGTGACGCATCTCGTCTCCAGCGCCGTCGCCGGTCTGCCGCCGGGTAACGTGACGCTGGTTGACCAGAGCGGTCACCTGCTGACGCAATCTAATACCGCCGGTCGCGATCTGAATGACGCGCAGCTGAAATATGCCGCCGATGTCGAAAGCCGTCTCCAGCGCCGTATCGAAGCCATCCTTGGCCCGGTCGTGGGTAACAGCAACGTGCACGCGCAGGTTACCGCGCAGATCGACTTCGCAAATAAAGAACAAACTGAAGAGCAGTACAGCCCGAACGGCGATGCGGCTCAGGCGGTGATGCGTTCACGCCAGATCAATTCGAACGAACAGGTCGGCGGTGCATACCCGGGCGGCGTGCCGGGCGCGCTCTCTAACCAGCCTGCCCCGGCTAACGCGGCGCCGATTTCTACGCCTCCGGCCAATCAGCAGAACGGTCAGCAAAATAATCAGCAGACCACCTCAACAGCCAGTAACGCCGGTCCGCGTACCAGCAGCCGTAACGAAACCACGAACTACGAAGTGGATAGAACGATTCGCCACACTAAACTGAACGTGGGCGATATTCAGCGTCTTTCCGTTGCGGTGGTGGTGAACTACAAAACGCTGGCGGATGGCAAACCGTTGCCGCTGACCGCCGAGCAGATGAAGCAGATTGAAAACCTGACCCGCGAAGCGATGGGTTACTCCGAGAAGCGCGGCGATACCCTCAACGTGGTGAACTCACCGTTCAACTCGGTTGAAGAGACCGGCGGTGAACTTCCGTTCTGGCAACAGCAGGCGTTTATCGACCAGCTGATGTCCGCAGGACGCTGGCTGCTGGTGCTGATTGTCGCTTGGCTGCTGTGGCGTAAGGGCGTTCGTCCGCAGCTCCAGCGCCGTGCTGAAGCCGAAAAAGCGGCTCGCGAACAGATGTCTACGCGTCAGGAAACGGAAGAAGCGGTTGAAGTTCGCCTCAGTAAAGATGAACAGATGCAGCAGCGTCGTGCTAACCAGCGCATGGGCGCTGAGGTCATGAGCCAGCGCATTCGCGAAATGTCAGATAACGATCCGCGCGTCGTGGCGCTGGTCATCCGCCAGTGGATGGGTAACGAACATGAGTAATACGCTTACGGGCACCGATAAAAGCGTCATCCTGCTGATGACCATTGGCGAAGATCGCGCGGCAGAGGTGTTTAAACACCTCTCCCAGCGCGAAGTGCAAATTCTCAGTGCGGCCATGGCCAACGTGCGCCAAATCTCCAACAAACAGCTGACCGAAGTGCTGTCAGAGTTTGAACAGGAAGCCGAACAGTTTGCCGCGCTGAACGTCAACGCCAACGACTACCTGCGCTCCGTGCTGGTCAAGGCGCTGGGCGAAGAGCGTGCCGCCAGCCTGCTGGAAGATATTCTGGAAACGCGCGATACCGCCAGCGGTATCGAAACGCTCAACTTTATGGAACCGCAGAGTGCCGCCGACCTTATTCGCGACGAGCACCCGCAGATTATCGCCACCATCCTTGTCCACCTCAAACGTGGTCAGGCGGCCGATATTCTGGCCCTGTTCGAAGAGCGCCTGCGTCACGATGTGATGCTGCGTATCGCCACCTTCGGCGGCGTCCAGCCGGCCGCGCTGGCGGAGCTGACCGAAGTGCTGAACAACCTGCTCGACGGCCAGAACCTCAAGCGCAGCAAAATGGGCGGCGTGAGAACGGCGGCGGAAATCATCAACCTGATGAAAACGCAGCAGGAAGAGGCCGTCATTACGGCGGTTCGCGAATTCGACGGCGAGCTGGCACAGAAAATCATCGACGAGATGTTCCTGTTCGAAAACCTCGTCGAAGTGGACGACCGCAGCATCCAGCGCCTGCTCCAGGAAGTGGATTCCGAGTCGCTGCTTATCGCCCTCAAAGGCGCCGAGCAGCCGCTGCGCGAGAAGTTCCTGCGCAACATGTCTCAGCGTGCGGCCGATATCCTGCGCGACGACCTTGCCAACCGCGGCCCGGTTCGTCTGTCTCAGGTGGAAAACGAACAGAAAGCCATTCTGCTTATTGTTCGTCGTCTGGCGGAAACCGGCGAGATGGTGATTGGCAGCGGAGACGACACCTATGTCTAATGAGCTGCCGTGGAAGCGCTGGACGCCGGACGATCTGGCGCCTCCCCTCTCCGAGTTCACGCCAGCCGTGATCCCGACCGAGGAGCTTGACCCGGACGTCGAACAGCCTGAGCTGAGCGAAGAGGAGCAGCAGGCGCAAATGCTGGCTCAGCTGCAAATGCAGGCGCACGAGCAGGGCTACAATGCCGGTCTGAACGAAGGCCGGCAGAAAGGCCACGAGCTGGGGTATCAGGAAGGCCTGTCGAAAGGGTTAGAGCACGGTATCGATCAGGCGCGCCAGCAGCAGGCGCCGATCCATGCCCGCATGCAGCAGCTGGTCAGCGAGTTCCAGCACACGCTGGACGCGCTGGACAGCGTGATTGCCTCGCGTCTGATGCAGATGGCGCTGGAAGCCGCGCGTCAGGTGATCGGTCAGACGCCCGTGGTGGATAACACTGCGCTTATCAAACAAATTCAGGGCTTGCTGCAGCAGGAGCCGCTGTTCAGCGGGAAGCCGCAGCTGCGCGTTCATCCGGACGACCTGCAGCGGGTGGAAGAGAGCCTGGGCGCAACGCTAAATCTGCACGGCTGGCGTCTGCGGGGCGACCCGTCGTTGCATCACGGCGGCTGCAAAGTCTCTGCCGATGAAGGCGATCTGGATGCCAGCGTCGCCACCCGCTGGCAGGAACTGTGCCGCCTGGCGGCACCGGGAGTCGTCTGATGACCGCGCGCCTCACCCGCTGGCTCACCACGCTCGACAACTTTGAGACGAAGATGGCGCAACTGCCGTCCGTTCGTCGTTATGGCCGACTGACGCGCGCCACCGGTCTGGTTCTCGAAGCCACCGGCCTGCAGCTTCCGCTGGGCGCGACCTGCGTCATTGAGCGCCAGGACGGTCTGGAAACGCGTGAAGTGGAAAGCGAAGTGGTCGGGTTTAACGGCCAGCGCCTGTTCCTGATGCCGCTTGAAGAGGTGGAAGGCATTCTGCCCGGCGCGCGCGTGTATGCCAAAAACATTTCTGGCGATGGGCTGCAAAGCGGGAAACAGCTGCCGCTTGGCCCTGCACTGCTGGGCCGCGTGCTGGACGGCAGCGGGAAACCGCTCGACGGGCTGCCATCCCCGGACACCACCGAAACCGGCGCGCTGATCACCCAACCGTTCAACCCCCTGCAGCGCACCCCTATCGAGCATGTGCTGGACACCGGCGTGCGCCCGATTAACGCCCTGCTGACCGTGGGACGTGGACAACGTATGGGCCTGTTCGCTGGCTCAGGCGTAGGTAAATCCGTCCTGCTCGGCATGATGGCGCGCTATACCCAGGCCGATGTGATCGTCGTGGGGCTGATTGGCGAACGTGGTCGTGAAGTAAAAGACTTTATTGAAAACATTCTGGGTGCGGAAGGCCGCGCCCGTTCGGTGGTTATCGCCGCGCCGGCGGACGTGTCGCCGCTGCTGCGTATGCAGGGTGCAGCGTATGCCACCCGTATCGCCGAAGATTTCCGCGACCGCGGCAAGCACGTGCTGCTGATCATGGATTCCCTGACCCGTTACGCGATGGCGCAGCGCGAAATCGCGCTGGCCATCGGCGAGCCACCGGCGACCAAAGGCTACCCGCCTTCGGTCTTCGCCAAGCTCCCTGCCCTCGTTGAGCGCGCGGGGAACGGCATCAGCGGCGGCGGCTCCATCACAGCTTTCTATACGGTACTGACGGAAGGCGATGACCAGCAGGATCCGATTGCCGACTCCGCGCGCGCGATCCTTGACGGCCATATTGTACTGTCGCGTCGTCTCGCCGAAGCCGGACACTATCCGGCCATTGATATTGAAGCCTCTATCAGCCGCGCAATGACGGCGCTGATAACCGAGAAGCACTACGCCCGCGTGCGTAACTTTAAACAACTGCTCTCCAGCTTCCAGCGCAACCGCGATCTGGTCAGCGTGGGGGCGTATGCCAAAGGCAGCGACCCGATGCTCGACAAAGCGATTACCCTGTGGCCGCAGCTGGAGGCATTTTTGCAACAAGGCATTTTTGAACGCGCCGACTGGGAAGATTCAATTCAGGCACTGGAGCTGATTTTCCCGCAGGTGTAACACAGGTGGAGGGCGAAGGTCATGGCGCAAAACAGCGCGTTATCAACGCTGAAAGATCTGGCTGAAAAAGAAGTTGATGATGCCGCATTGCAGCTTGGCGCAATGCGACGCGGGTGCCAGCAGGCTGAAGAACAGTTGAAGATGTTGATCGACTATCAGCATGAATATCGCACCAACCTCAATACCGATATGACACAGGGCATTGGAAGCCAGCGCTGGATTAACTATCAGCAGTTTATCCAGACGCTGGAGAAGGCGATAGATCAGCATCGCCAGCAGCTTCACCAGTGGACCCAGAAAGTCGATACCGCGCTGAATTTCTGGCGCGAGAAGAAGCAGCGTCTGCAGGCCTGGCAGACTTTACAGGACCGCCAGATCGCGGCAACGACCCTGGCGGAAAACCGTCTGGATCAGAAGAAAATGGATGAGTTTGCCCAGCGCGCATCAATGAGGAAACCGGAATGATCACACTGCAACAACTGCTGATGAGCGACAGCGACCTGTCAGGCGGTACGCAGACGGGGAAAGGCACCGACGGTGCACAGGACTTTCTCGCACTGCTCGCGGGCGCCCTGTCGGACGCAACGGGCAAGGGCAAAGATGCGCCGCTGACCCTGGCTGACCTGAAGGCTGCCGGCAGTAAACTGTCAAAAGTGGCTCAGGACGCCAAAGGGGATACCACCCTGCAGGCCAAAATTGCCGACCTGCTCTCGCGCCAGACCGCGCTGAATGGCGATGAAACGTCGCCCGTCGCGCCGCTTGATACGCTGGTTTCCGGGCTGGTGCCGCTGTCTAAGGGCGATGCGCTGAAGACGCTCAATGTGGCGACCAGCAAGGATGACGGTAAGAGCGAGCTGAGCGAGGAAGAACTGGCCGGATTAAGCGCGCTGATGGCGATGCTGCCGCACCAGCAGACCAGCACTTCACGCGCGGCAGGCAGTGACGGCGTTTCCGCCACCGCAACGCTGAATTCAACGGCGCTTACGCAAAACGGCGCAGGCCAACCTTCCCTGAACGCGGCTCCAGGAAGCCATGATAAAGCGCTGAGCTCTGCGCCTTATCAGAGTCAGGCGAAAAACAGCGACCCGGCCCTGTCGGGCAACGCGCCGGCCACGCCGGTCGTGGCCGCAACCGCAGAGAAGCAGGAGCTCGCCAGCGCCTCCTCTTCATCATCGCCGACGGCTACCCTGGCACCGATTATGTCCAGCCATGCAACCAGTCAGACGGCCGCCACCGTCGCCACCGCCCCGGTGTTAAGCCAGCCTCTGGGAACCCACGAATGGCAGCAATCCCTGAGCCAGCACATCACCCTGTTCACTAAGCAGGGCCAGCAGACAGCCGAGCTGCGTCTGCACCCGGAAGATCTGGGTCAGGTGCAAATTTCGCTTAAGCTGGATGATAACCAGGCCCAGCTGCAGATGGTCTCTGCGCACAGCCATGTTCGTGCGGCGCTGGAAGCCGCGCTGCCGGTACTGCGGACCTCACTGGCGGAGAACGGCATTCAGCTTTCGCAGAGCAGCGTCAGCAGCGAGAGCTTTGCCGGGCAGCAGCAGTCCTCATCCCAGCAGCAGCACCAGTCTTCGCGTTCCGGCAACACCGGCGGTTTTAATGAAGAGAGCGATGAGCTACTGGCTGTTCCTGCCGCCCTGCAATCCGCCGCGCGCGGTAACAGTGCCGTAGACATCTTCGCCTAAACGCCCGAGGTAGCGTGATTATCCCCGTCTTTTCCACGCTTTGACGACAGCAGGACACGGGATAATCACCTTATTAAGCTGTACCGAAACAGGAAGCTCGTATCAGATGACTGACTCCGCTATCACCAAAAAAAGTAAGCGTTCCATCTGGATCCCGCTGCTGGTGTTGATCACGCTCGCCGCCTGCGCCACCGCGGGCTATAGTTACTGGCGTATGCAGCAGGAACCTACCACCGCTGCAGCCAAAGCTGAAGCGCCACCTCCGCCGGCTCCAGTGTTTTTCCCGCTGGATACCTTCACCGTCAATCTGGGTGATGCGGATCGCGTGCTTTATGTTGGCATTACGCTGCGCCTGAAAGATGAAGCCACCCGTTCACGTCTGAACGATTACCTTCCAGAAGTGCGCAGCCGCCTTCTGCTGCTGTTCTCTCGTCAGGACGCTTCGGCGCTGGCTACCGATGTGGGTAAGCAAAAGCTGGTCGACGCCATTAAACAAACGCTGGCGACCCCGCTGGTAAACGGCCAACCTAAGCAGGAAGTCACTGACGTTCTGTATACAGCATTCATTCTGCGGTAACGACATGGGCGACAGTATTCTTTCTCAGGCAGAAATCGATGCGCTGCTCAACGGCGACAGCGATAAAAATGATGATCCGCAACCGGGTATTGGCGGCGATAGCGATATTCGTCCCTATGACCCGAATACCCAGCGTCGCGTAGTACGTGAACGTCTGCAGGCGCTGGAGATCATTAACGAACGTTTTGCACGTCAGTTCCGTATGGGGCTGTTTAACCTGCTGCGTCGTAGCCCGGATATCACGGTCGGTGCGATCCGCATTCAGCCGTATCATGAGTTTGCCCGCAACCTGCCGGTGCCAACCAACCTTAACCTGATTCATCTGAAGCCGCTGCGCGGCACCGGTCTGGTGGTGTTTTCCCCAAGCCTGGTGTTCATTGCGGTGGATAACCTGTTCGGCGGCGACGGGCGTTTCCCGACCAAAGTAGAAGGTCGTGAATTCACCCACACCGAACAGCGCGTCATTAACCGCATGCTGAAGCTGGCGCTGGAGTCCTACAGCGACGCGTGGAAAGCGATTAACCCGCTGGAAGTGGAGTACGTCCGTTCTGAGATGCAGGTGAAATTTACCAATATCACCACCTCCCCGAACGATATCGTCGTTAACACCCCGTTCCACGTGGAGATCGGTAACCTGACCGGTGAGTTCAACATCTGCCTGCCGTTCAGCATGATCGAACCGCTGCGCGAGCTGCTGGTTAACCCGCCGCTGGAGAACTCCCGCAACGAAGACCAGAACTGGCGTGAAAACCTGGTCCGCCAGGTCCAGCATTCACAGCTTGAGCTGGTGGCGAGCTTCGCCGATATCCCGCTGCGGTTATCACAGATTCTGAAATTACAACCCGGCGATGTTTTGCCGATAGAAAAACCCGACCGCATTATTGCCCATGTGGATGGTGTCCCCGTGCTGACAAGCCAGTACGGCACGATTAACGGTCAGTATGCGTTACGCGTTGAGCACTTGATCAACCCGATTTTGAATTCGCTGAATGAGGAACAGCCCAAATGAGTGACATGAACAATCCGTCCGATGAAAACAGCGGAGCACTGGACGATCTGTGGGCTGACGCGTTAAACGAGCAAAAAGCACCCCCGGCCAAAAGCGCAGCGGATGCCGTATTCCAGCAGCTCGGCGGCGGCGACGTCAGCGGCACGCTGCAGGACATCGACCTGATTATGGATATCCCGGTTAAGCTGACCGTTGAGCTGGGACGCACCCGTATGACCATTAAAGAGCTGCTGCGCCTGACGCAGGGTTCCGTGGTGGCACTTGACGGTCTGGCCGGCGAGCCGCTGGATATCCTGATCAACGGCTATCTGATTGCCCAGGGTGAAGTGGTGGTGGTTGCCGATAAATACGGCGTACGTATCACCGACATCATTACCCCGTCTGAACGTATGCGTCGTCTGAGCCGTTAAGCATGAAAACCCAGGCAACAATATCACAACCGTCTGCCGTTCCCGGCTCGCCTCTGCTCCAGGTGAGCGGGGCGTTGTTCGGTATTATTGCCTTTATTCTTATCGCCGCCTGGCTGGCAAAACGCTTTGGCCTGGCGGGTAAAACCGCCGGAGCCCGCGGCCTGAAGGTCAGCGCAAGCACCACGCTGGGGCCACGTGAACGCGTGGTCATCGTCGAGGTGGAGGACGTGCGTCTGGTCCTGGGCGTAACGGCCTCAAACATCAGCGTATTACACAAGCTGCCGCCCGCCCCTGTTGTGGTGGACGAGCGCGCAGAGGCCCCTGCGGATTTTCAGTCCGTCATGAAGAGTTTGCTTAAGCGTTCCGGGAGATCCTGATGCGCCGTTTGTTATCCCTGACGCTCGCGGGCGTTGGCCTGTTTGCTCCCGCGGTCTATGCACAGCTGCCCGGTCTGGTTTCAACCCCTCTCGCGGGCGGCGGTCAAAGCTGGTCGCTTCCGGTTCAGACGCTGGTGTTCATCACCTCGCTGACGTTTATTCCGGCCATCCTGCTGATGATGACCAGCTTCACCCGCATCATCATCGTTTTTGGTCTGCTACGAAACGCGCTGGGAACTCCTTCCGCTCCGCCAAACCAGGTTCTGCTTGGCCTGGCTCTGTTTTTGACCTTTTTCATTATGTCGCCGGTGATCGATAAGATTTACACCGACGCCTACCAGCCGTTTAGCGAAGATAAAATCTCTATGCAGGAGGCGCTGGATAAAGGCGCGCAGCCGCTGCGGGAATTTATGCTGCGCCAGACGCGCGAAGCCGACCTGGCACTCTTCGCCCGCCTGTCCAACACCGGCGAGATGCAGGGACCGGAAGCGGTGCCAATGCGTATTCTTCTGCCTGCGTATGTCACCAGCGAGCTGAAAACCGCGTTCCAGATTGGCTTTACCATCTTTATTCCGTTCCTGATTATCGACCTGGTGATCGCCAGCGTTCTGATGGCGCTCGGGATGATGATGGTGCCGCCTGCGACCATTGCCCTGCCCTTTAAGATCATGCTCTTTGTTCTGGTCGACGGCTGGCAGCTGCTGGTCAGTTCTTTGGCGCAGAGTTTCTACAGTTAAGGAACGGCAATGACACCCGAATCGGTCATGATGATGGGCACGGAAGCGATGAAAATCGCGATTGCCGTCGCCGCTCCGCTGCTGCTTGTCGCGCTGGTTACCGGTCTGATTATCAGTATTCTGCAGGCCGCCACGCAGATTAACGAAATGACGCTGTCATTTATTCCGAAAATTATCGCCGTGTTCGTGGCGATTATCGTGGCCGGACCGTGGATGCTGAACCTGTTGCTGGACTATATGCGCAACCTGTTTACCAACCTGCCGTACATCATCGGCTGATCTGACGATGCTGCACTTCACCAGCGACCAGTGGGTTCAGTGGCTCGGCGTCTACTTCTGGCCGATGCTGCGCATCATGGCGCTGATCTCCACCGCCCCCATTCTCAGCGAGAAATCGATACCCAAACGCGTCAAGGTGGGGCTGGGGATTATCATCTCCATTATCGTCGCGCCCTCTCTTCCCCCCGTGGATATTCCGATCTTCTCGGCGAACGCGGTGTGGGTGGCCCTGCAGCAGGTGATGATTGGCGTCGCCGTCGGCTTTACCATGCAGCTGGCTTTTGCCGCGGTGCGAACCGCGGGGGAACTGATTGGCCTGCAGATGGGGCTATCGTTCGCCACGTTTGTTGATCCCGGCAGTCATCTCAACATGCCCGTGCTGGCACGCATTATCGATCTGCTCGCCATGCTGCTGTTCCTGTCGTTCAACGGTCATCTGTGGCTTATCTCCATGCTGGTGGATACGTTCCATACGCTGCCGATTGGCGAAAATCCGGTGAACAGCAACGCTTTCCTGGCGCTCACCCGCGCGGCGGGGCTGATTTTCCTCAACGGGCTGATGCTGGCGCTGCCGATCATCACCCTGCTGCTGACCGTCAACCTGGCATTAGGTTTACTCAACCGAATGGCGCCGCAGCTTTCGGTGTTTGTCATTGGTTTTCCGCTGACGCTGACGGTGGGAATTTTATTAATGTCATTACTGATGCCACTGATCGCTCCTTTCTGTGAACATTTATTCGGCGAGATATTCAACCTGTTAGCGGATATTGTCAGCGAACTGCCTCGTAAATAATAGCCCGCACTGTTGCTACTGTCTTTCTGAGGATATTCCTAAAATAAAACGCGAAAAACATCTTCCAGGATATATCTGACGCGGTTTAATTGTTTCTAACCACCTCACAATACTTAATATTTACTTTACTTTAAGAAGATTCCTGGCAAATTATACGTAACTTTACGGGATAGTGAGTCCGCCTGAAAGTCTTTGTCATGCTCACAGGTTTATTATTTTTTTCCATCCCGTATGGCTGTTTTGAGCTCTCAGGCAGATGGTGAATTATCGTTACGCATTGAGTGAGGGTATGCCATGTCAACGATCATTATGGATTTATGCAGCTACACCCGGCTAGGGTTAACCGGGTACCTGGCAAGCAGAGGGGTAAGAAAGAGAGACATCAACGATGCACACACCGTTGACGAACTCGCAGCCGCTTGTGACGAACTAAAACCAGGCGTGGTGTTTATTAATGAGGACTGTTTCATTCACGATCCAGCCAACAGTCAGCACATTAAGCAAATCATTAATCAGCATCCAAAAACCCTGTTTATTGTTTTTATGGCGATCGCGAATATCCATTTCGATGAGTATTTGTTGGTCCGTAAAAATTTATTGATCAGTTCTAAATCGATTAAACCCGAGTCGCTGGATGACATTCTGGGTGATTATTTGAATAAAGAAGTTAAAAATGTAGGAGCGGTTAACTTACCCACCCTATCATTAAGCAGGACTGAATCAAGTATGCTGCGAATGTGGATGGCGGGACAAGGAACTATTCAGATCTCCGACCAGATGAATATTAAAGCGAAAACCGTTTCGTCACACAAAGGAAATATTAAACGGAAAATTAAAACGCATAATAAGCAAGTGATCTACCATGTGGTACGCCTGACCGATAATGTGACGAACGGGATTTTCGTCAACATGCGTTAGTCGTTTAAGACCCTGTGCACCCTACCTTTGATCTCTGGCCTGGCCAGAGATTTTTGCTTTTATGAGGTTGTCGGGCACGCGATGCGCTACCCGACGCCGTGCTACTCTGCCTTCTCGACAAAAATGCCGTCCGGATGCCCCAGTTCGTTAAAAAACCAGATGCCGAGCGGGTAGTCTTCCAGTGATACCAGGTACATTGTGCCTTCGCTAAACTCTTCAATTGCCAGCACCACACCCGGGCGGCGCGGCCCACCGTCCGTTTTAACGGTTACCCGATCGTTGACCTTCATACATTCCTCCTCTGGTTTTGAGCCAGTGTAGAACAAAACGCAAAAACACACATCGCCGCCCGGCGTGAATGGCGTTTTTATGCACAGTCTATACTTACCGTTGGACACGGTTGAATGAGGAACCCCGTAATGAAGACCGATAAAGAGTACAGCGACACCATCAAGCGCGAAGTCGAGGTGGATGTCGATGCCCTGCTGGCCGCCATCAATGAGATCAGTGAGTCAGAAGTCCGCCGCTCGGACGATAATTCGGACCGCGTCATTGTTAACGGAAGGGATTATCACACCTATCGCGAGCTGGCGGAGGCCTTCGAGCTCGATATTCACGACTTTAGCGTGTCTGAAGCCAATAGGTAGGGCGAAAAAAATCCCGGTCATGGGGATGACCGGGATCAAAACTTGCTTATGCAAGAAGCACTTGAAAATTCGTTACACCAGGAAATCTGATGTACATGCCACACTATCCCCAACGAATTTGGCTGACAAGCATATATTCTTACGATGAATATAATATTTTTAACATTATGCTTTTCGTTATGAGCAATAACATACGCCGAATGCGGGTTTGCCAGGGGCTGTTCCCATTTCTCCTGTTAACAATTCGGCTATTTTTTAGGAATTTTCTTAGAGCGAAACGCAGCCATTATCGGGAGTCACTATGCCTTCACTGCGGGATACCTTGCTGATTTTTTCTGATCTGGATGGCTCGTTGCTGGATATTCATACCTACGACTGGCAACCCGCAATGCCCTGGCTGGACAGGCTGCAGGATAATCAGGTTCCGGTCATTCTCTGCAGCAGCAAGACTGCGGCAGAAATGCTGGATATCCAGCAGGATCTGGGGCTGGAAGGTTTGCCTTTTATTGCCGAGAACGGCGCGGTGATTCAGCCAGACGTGCGCTGGGACAAGGTTCAACGCCAGATAAGAGGGATGACGCACCGGGATATTCGCCCGCGAATCGAGCAAATTCGCCTGCAGACAGGCTATAAATTTACCACCTTTGACGACGTGGATGAGCACGTTATCAGCGAGTGGACCGGACTGACGCGCTACCGTTCGACCCTTGCCCGCAAGCATGAAGCCTCCGTCACGCTCATCTGGCGCGATACCGACGAGAAATTGGTCGAGTTTGAAGAGCAACTGGCGCACAGCGGCCTGAAGTGCCTGCAGGGGGCTCGCTTCTGGCATATTCTGGACGCCCGCTGCGGTAAAGACGTGGCGGTTAACTGGCTGATTGAACAGTATCGCCAGCAGGACGAGATCGCGCCCACCACGCTGGGGCTCGGCGATGGCCCTAACGATGCGCCGCTGCTCGACAGCATGGACTTCGCGGTGGTCATCAAGGGGATTAACCGCCAGGGCATCACGCTACGGGACGATAACCCCGAGCGGGTCTATTACACCCGACAGCCCGGCCCGGCGGGCTGGCAGGAGGGGCTGGATCACTTCCTGTCCTGATCCCGCCACACGACGCGGTTACGCCCGTTCTGCTTGGCCTGATAGAGCCGGGCGTCCGCCACGGACTGCAGCTGTTCAAAATCGTAGTTGCCCGTTTCATCCGCGCTGCTGACGCCCAGCGAAGCGCTGATGCGCAGGGTTGTGCTCTTCTTCACCAGGATCTCCTTACTGGTGATTCGGCAACGAATGCGGTCCGCGACGCCTCTCGCCTCCTCCAGACCGATCCCCGGCAAGACCACACAAAACTCTTCTCCGCCGACGCGCCCGGCCACATCATTCTTGCGTAACGCGCTGGCAATCACGCCTGCCGTATGGGAAAGCACCTTATCACCGGCCTGATGGCCGAAACGGTCATTAATGTTTTTAAAATGGTCGAGATCGATTTGAATCACCGAGAACGGCAGCGCCTGCTGCCGACAGGTTTCCGCCAGCAATTTTGCGCGGTCGAACAGCGCGCCGCGATTATTCAATCGGGTCAACGGATCGTGCCAGGCCTGCCACTGGAGGGAGTGCTGAAGCGTATACATGTTACTCACCATCCGACGGATCACCAGCCACGAAATCAACAGCATGGCGGTAAAGAGCGCCCACAGCAGCGCCAGTACGATACTGATACTGCCGAAATCGTCCTGCACCCCTTCATGCAGGGTGTGGATCCGCAGGACGACGCCATCGAAGTGATCGAGCCGCTCCCAGCTAATAAACCGGCTCCCGAGTCGGATCCCGCCGCCGGTATCATGCTCAATCGCCTGGGCAATCTGCGCCGTTTCGCGTTCGTCAAAATGGTTAACCAGGTTTCCCGCGTTGGCAGAGGTGGCAATCATATTGAGCCGGGTATCGTACAGCTGATACTCCCCTTCCGTTCGGTCTTCCGTCGCGTCGGTCAGCAGACGCTGCATCGTGCTCAAGGTAAAGTCCATCGCCACGACGCCGTACCAGTAGCGATCGAAATAGATGGGGACGCTGGCGGTAATCGTTCGTTCATCCCCGGTCCAGGATGAAGGGGTAGAGATAAACCAGCGCACGGCACGCGCGCGATTGTTACGCTCTGACTGCTGGGTAAACCAGGACTGCGTGACCAGATGGTAATAGCGGGCGGTAATATTCCCCGCCTGGTCCGGCGTATCCGTGGAAAGGAAAAAACCGGCGCGAGAGACGTAGATCACCCGCGCTTCCGTCTGTGCTCTTGATGACGCCAGCCTGAGCAGATACCCCACTTCGAGCGCGGCAGAAATTTCATGACTGATGCGCTCGGCGTCCCGATTCAGAAGCGTGGTTTTATCCACGAACGCATCCGATACGCCGTTAATGGGAAGCGTGCGCTTTTTATCAACGGCAAGCTGCCAGGTAGGGAGCATGCGGACGGTATTAAAGCGTGATACCGCATCCTGTAAGACATCGAAGGCCAGCGGCGTCTCGATCGCATCATGCATGCCCTGACGGAACAACAGCATCCTGTCCACGCTGTTCTGTAACTGCCTATCCAGCGAACTGGCCACCGTATCCAGATGGTTGCGCTGGCTGGAGATGTACGCCTCTTCCAGTACCACCACTTCACGCCAGGTCAATAGAGTAGAAAATACCAGAACGACCAAAAAACAGAGATTAACAATCAGCCCCGGATTGCTACGCTTATGCAGCCATTGCAAAAAAGATTGTCTTACAACAAAGGTATCGCGCTGCACACACACTCCCTGATCGCTGCCTTACACCCGGTACTTGAGATAAAAACGCCCGGCAAAGCCGGGCGTTATGTGATTAAGCCTTGTCCCGCTGGTGCTGCCCGTCCCCCGGCTGAAGCTCATCTTCACGGAATGCTTCCCGCTTGATGCTATAGCCATCGTGCCACCGACATTCCACCATTCCGCTGGAATACCCGGTGACAATCATACGTGGGCCGCCCTTCTTAGGCTTAACTTCATCACTGACCAAAAAGACCATACCTGCCTCCTGTATCAGGGTGAAACTGTTTCAATTTAGACGAGGAATGGTCTTTTTGCATCCTGCCGCGGGTAACAATTAGTGCGACGTGCCGCGAATTTTCTCAACCAGCTTCACCGCCGCGACGACGATAGCGCCAATGATAAAGCCCAGCACAAGATTCAGCAGCGTGGGCAGAATCGCCGCGATAACGGTCCCCTGCGTGGAGGAGAAATGTTCGATGGCATGGTGCAGCGGCGCAATGCCGTGAACCACAATTCCGCCGCCCACGAGGAACATCGCCAGCGTGCCTACCACCGACAAACTCTTCATCAGCCACGGGGCCAGTACCAGCAGGCTTTTGCCTATGCCTCTTGCCACCGCGCTCGACTTCTCTTCCAGCCAGTAGCCAATATCGTCCAGCTTGACGATCAGCCCCACCAGACCGTACACGCCCACGGTGACCAGAATCGCGATGCCGGAGAGGATCAGAACCTGATTCAGGAGCGGCGCGTCAGAGACAATGCCCAGCGTAATGGCGACAATCTCGGCGGACAGGATAAAGTCGGTACGAATGGCGCCTTTGACCTTGTCGCGCTCGAAGGTTTTCGGATCCTGCGCGGCCAGCGCTTCAAGACGCTGCTGGCGCACCTCCGGCGTATCGCTCTGCTTGCGCGCGCTAAAGGAGTGCAGCACCTTCTCCACGCCCTCGAAGCAGAGAAATGCCCCGCCAATCATCAGTAACGGCGTGATGGCCCAGGGAATAAACGCGCTGATCAGCAGCGCCAGCGGCACCAGAATCACCTTGTTCAGGAAGGAGCCTTTCGCCACGCCCCACACCACCGGCAGTTCACGGTTTGCCCTCACCCCACTCACCTGCTGGGCGTTAAGCGATAAATCATCTCCCAGCACGCCCGCGGTTTTTTTCGCCGCCAGTTTCCCCATCACTGAAATGTCGTCCAGTAAGGTGGCAATATCATCCAGCAATGTTAATAAGCTACTTCCTGCCAAAATCTTAATCCTTCATTTTTTGGTAATTAAGTGAATAGTATGGAGCAAAAGCGCAAACCCGGAAACAGGCACCTTACGTCAACAAAAAATTCACATACGCTACACCATTAAAGGGCTCGCCAGCGCGATAGTTTTCGCGTTTACTATCAGCGAACTTTTTATTTCGTCGTGAGGGATTATGCGTTTCCGGCAATTGCTACCGCTCATCGGGGCACTCTTTTCGCTGTACATCATCTGGGGTTCAACCTACTTTGTTATTCGCATCGGCGTGGAGAGCTGGCCGCCGCTGATGATGGCGGGCATTCGCTTCCTCTCGGCGGGCATCCTGCTGCTGGCTTTCCTGCTCCTGCGCGGGCATAAGCTTCCCCCGCTGCGCCCGATGCTGAATGCCGCCCTAATCGGCCTGCTGCTGCTGGCGGTGGGTAACGGGTTTGTGACGATTGCCGAGCACCAGAACGTCCCGTCCGGGATCGCCGCCGTGGTCGTTGCCACCGTACCGCTGTTTACCCTCTGCTTTAGCCGCCTTTTCGGCATCCGCACCCGCAAGCTGGAATGGCTGGGGATTGGCATTGGCCTGGCCGGCATCATTCTGCTGAATAGCGGCGGTAACCTGAGCGGGAATCCGTGGGGTGCGGTGATTATCCTGATTGGCTCGATGAGCTGGGCGTTTGGTTCCGTCTACGGGTCGCGTATCGAACTGCCGACCGGCATGATGGCCGGTGCGATTGAGATGCTTGCCGCGGGGATTGTCCTGCTGCTGGCCTCCGCGCTAACGGGAGAAACGCTGACGACCCTGCCGCCGCTGTCGGGCTTTCTGGCGGTTGGCTACCTGGCGCTGTTTGGCTCCATCATCGCTATTAACGCCTATATGTTCCTGATCCGCAACGTCTCTCCGGCTGTCGCCACCAGCTACGCCTACGTCAACCCGGTCGTGGCCGTACTGCTCGGAACAGGACTGGGGGGAGAAACGCTCTCACCTGTGGAATGGATTGCGCTTGGGATCATCGTGTTTGCCGTCGTGCTGGTCACGCTGGGCAAATATCTGCTGCCGGCAAAACCGGTGGTCACGCCTTGCGAGGTGGAGAAACCGTAAGCAGGTGAATGCCCTGCGTGTCGATCTGCGCGGTCTGGCCGCCGCCGCAGATCCACTCTTCCAGCCGTTCGCTCAGATCGGCATCGTTCAGCTTTAATCTGCCTCTCAGCGCACATTCCCAGACGATCAGCACCCGCCAGCCCTGCGCAATCAGCGCGCTAAGGTCCCGGCGGTCGCGCTCGACGTTCTTGCCAATTTTATCCAGCCATAAATCGGTGCGCGTCGCCGGGACTTTAAACAGGTAGCAGTCGTGATGGTGCCAGAAACAGCCGTGGGTAAAGATGATGCACTGCCAGGCGTCGATGACGAAATCCGGGCGCCCCGCCAGGGCGGGATCCTGTACGCGGAAATCAAAGCCCGCCTGCGTCAGCAGTCCGGCCAGGCGCTTTTCAATGGCGGTGTCACGCGTGCCGATGGCACGCATGTTTTTACTGCGCGTCGCCTTATCGTGAACATCCGTCATTGACGGCCTCACCCTGACGAAGTGCCACCGCCTGTCGGATGCGCGAGGCCAGCAGTTTGGCCACCGCCGCAAACGCGGGAACCACCACCGAATTACCAAACTGGCGGTACGCCTGGGTGTCCGAAACCGGGATGCGGAAGCGGTAACCCTGCGGGGACTCAAAGCCCATCAGCCGGGCGCATTCTCGCGGCGTTAAGCGCCGCGGACGGTGACGCTGGTTGTGCGGATCGTCGAAATCCTTTTCACCCAGCGCCTTGTCCCAGCCTCTGTCGATCAGGATTTCCGCACCGTCTTTATAGTAGCGAGCAGACAGCGTGCGGGTGACGCTGTGCGGATCGTTCGGGTTTACCATCCCAAAACCGAAGCCGTTGCCTTTCGCCTGGTGCTTCTTGGCATAGCGGTAAAGGTATTTCCACAGCACCGGGGTCAGGATAAATTTCGCGTCGACGACCGGTTCAAGCAGATCGGCCACGGTGGGACGGCGCTCGGGATACAGAGAAGGAATATCCCGAAGGGTGAAATCCCCTTTCAGATTGAGATCGCGGCGGAAGCCCACCAGCACGATACGTTCGCGATGCTGGGGCAGGAAATGTTTCCCATCAATGATTTTAGGATCGTCCGCGCCCATATCCTCTGAATCGGCCACGTCATAACCCAGCTCATCCAGCGTTTGCATAATAATGCGGAAGGTTTTTCCGCCGTCGTGGCTTTTTAAGTTTTTGACGTTTTCCAGCACAAAGATGGCCGGGCGGCAGGCGTCGATAATGCGCGCCACGTCAAAAAACAGCGTTCCCTGCGTATCGCAGGCGAAACCGTGGGCGCGTCCAAGAGCATTCTTTTTGGAGACGCCGGCCAGCGAGAAAGGCTGACACGGGAAGCCCGCCAGCAGCACGTCATGCGCCGGGATCGTCTGGCGAATGTGCTCGGCGGCGTGTTCATCGCTCACGCCGCTTTTATGGCTCAGGGTGACATCGCGGATATCCGCGTTGAAATGGTGCTCGTTCGGATCGCAGTACCAGTTGGCCCTGTAGGTCCGGACGGCATGTTTGTTCCACTCGCTGGTAAACACGCACTGCCCGCCGATAGCTTCAAAGCCGTGCCGAATGCCGCCGATACCGGCAAACAGATCGATAAACCGGAAGGCATAGTTCGGGTGCGCGGCTGAAGGACGCGGAAGCAGGTTTTGCAGATAACGAAACTCGCCTTCGCTCAGGCGACGCCCAGCGCGTTCGCTGGTCAGCAGACGTTTAAGGATCGCCGGGCTCCAGTGGCTCTCGCCGTGCGCCACCAGCAGACCGGCCAGCGTTTTAGCATCATAGATATCCAACAGCTGGCGCAGTAAGGCCTGCACCGTTGCCGTTGATTTCTCAGCCTGCGCGGGCGCGGGCTCTGTCACTGATCGATTTTCCTGCATTCTTTTAACCGGAGAATAAAGACTGGGAACAGATTACCACAGTTCAGTTGCGCAAACTGCGACGGAAGCGGCTCAGCACCTGGCTATCCAGCCCGAGGCAGTCGCCGTGTAATTCGGCGCTAAGTTTCGCCATAAACTGGATCAGGAAATCGGCATTGTGACGTGCCAGTTCGCGGCCCATTTCCGTTTGCATTGTATCAGGCAAACGCAGCAGCTTGGTCTGAAAATGGTCGAGGGCAAACGCACGGTCGTCGAGGGGACGTTCATCGGCAAAGGGATCGTCTGCATCGAATAGCGGCACGCCCAGTGCGCCCGAGACGGCAAAGACGCGCGCCAGACCGATAGCCCCTAACGCTTCCAGCCGGTCTGCGTCCTGCACAATTTTGGCTTCCATGCTCTGCGGCGTAATCCCGGCGCTAAAGCTGTGCGCCTCAATCGCGTGCGCGACGGCGGCAGCGTGCTCTGGCGGAAAGTCAGGAAAGTCGCGGCGCAGAATCTCGCACGCTCTGCGCGCTGCCATCTGCGATGACCGACCGCGTTCGGGATGGTTTTTCGGCAGGCTGACAATATCATGGAAATAGCATGCGGTCAGGATCACCAGCGGTTCCACCATCTGGCGATCCATGATTTTTTGCGCCGTCATCCAGACCCGACGAAAATGCGAAATATCATGTGCGGTATCGTCGGTGCTGTGGTTTTCCTCGAGCCAGCGCTCAAATCTGTGCTGCCAGCGGGCAAGTTCCATCGTCATGTCCTGTTGATTAAAAGAGAGTGAATTATAACACAGACAAATTAAACCAATTTAAAAATAGAATTACGAAATACTTAATAATAATTACACCATATAAATTCAACCAATTAATTCATCAGAAAAATAAAGAGATTAATAGAAATATTTAGCAATATTTAACAGCATTTAATTACATTTATTTTTGAAACTAAATAACACCTCCTGGAATAGTATCATGCCTGTAATTACGGAGGGTGATTACATATATTCATATAAATTATGTTTAAATTATTCATATAAATTATTTCTAAAGGGAATATATAATGAAAAGAAAAGTTCTGGCAATTGTGGTACCCGCTTTATTAATGGCTGGCGCTGCCAATGCGGCTGAAATGTACAACAAAAACGGCAACAAAGTTGACCTGTACGGCAAAGTCGATGCGCGTCACACCTTCTCTGACAACGCTGGCGATGACGGCGACGAAACCTATGTACAGATTGGTTTCAAAGGCGAAACCCAGATCGCTAACAACCTGATCGGTTACGGTCAATGGGAATACAAAACCTTCGCTAACGATACCGAAGGCGCGGGTGACAGATCGTTTAACCGTCTGGCATATGCTGGCCTGAAATATGGCGAATACGGTTCATTTGATTATGGCCGTAATTACGGTGTCGTGTACGACGTAGAGGCCTGGACCGATATGCTGCCGGTATTTGGCGGTGACTCTTACACCTGGACCGATAACTTTATGAACGGTCGTGCTAACGGTCTGGCAACCTATCGTAACCAGGATTTCTTCGGTCTGGTTGAGGGTCTGAATTTCGCGCTGCAGTATCAGGGGGCGAACGAAAACCAGGATGCAACAGAAGATCAGGAAGGTACTAAAAACGGTCATGATAATGTTCGTTTCCAGAATGGCGACGGCTTCGGTATCTCTACCAGCTATGACTTCTCTGGCGATCTTACCGGCCTGAGCCTGGGTGCAGCGTACTCGTCTTCCGATCGTACCAACAGGCAGGTTGGATACGGCAAAAGCTATGAAAGCATTGGCTATGCGGGTGGCGAAAAAGCTGAAGCCTGGACCGTGGGCGCGAAATACGATGCTAACAGCGTCTACATGGCAATAATGTATGCTGAAACCAGTAACATGACGCCAATCGGCAACTTTGGTATCGCCAACCAGACTCAGAACTTTGAAGCGGTTGCTCAGTACCTGTTCGACTTCGGTCTGCGCCCTTCCCTGGCATGGGTCTACTCAAAAGGTAAAGACCTGGACGGTAAAGGATTCGATCAGGATCTGGTTAACTACATCGACCTGGGCATGACCTACAGCTTCAACAAAAACTTCTCTACCTATGTTGATTACAAAATCAACATGCTGGATCAGGACGAAGCGCTGTATGACACATACGGTATTTCCACCGATGACATCGTTGGCGTAGGCATGACCTACCAGTTCTAATCTCCAAAAATATCAAAGGCCGCAACTGCGGCCTTTTTTATATCTTCACTTTATATTACGGGGCTTCCTGCAGCGCTACGCGGATAAACCCGTTATTCTGCGCCAGCAGCTCATGGGCTTTCCATGCATCCAGCCCTGTCAGCACCATTAATACCGCCGTTTTGCAGTTATGGTTACAGCTCTCCAGCGCGGCTTTTGCCTCCGTCCGGCTGCATCTTCCCGCTTCCATCACAATGGCGATTTGCCGTTCAGCCCATTTGGTTGTGCCTGCCTCAAGATCCACGCGCAGATTGCTGTAAACCCGTCCGGTTCGGACGGCCAGCCCGGTGGCGATCATCGAGAGGATCATTTTTTGCGCAATCCCCGCTTTGGTGTTGATGTAGCCTGCGACGACATCGGCCCCCAGCTCCGGAGCGATAACCATGCTCGCCAGCTGTGCGGCTTCACTTTGCGCATCACCGGTAATAATGGCGACCGGTGAACCCAGCGACCACGCATGCCGCATTGCTCCCCAGACCCACGGCGTTTTTCCGCTGACGCTTACTGCCAGCATCATATCGTGTTCACCAAACTTGATGGCCTGAAGATCGGCAACGCCGCGCTCGTAGCTTCCTTCCCCTTCTTGTGCCGAAACGGCCATCACAGGGGTTTTGCCCGGCGCATATTCATCGGCAACCTGTTGCGCAATGCACCCCGACGGGCCCGCGCCAACGATGACCAGGCGACCGCCGTGGCTGAGCGTCGCGGCGGCGTTGTCCACCACGCGGGCGAGGGTATGTAAACAGGGGGCGATCGCAGCAGAAATGAGTGCATCATCCTGGTGAATGACTTTCAGCATGTCCAGCGTGGACAATCTATCAATATTCATCGTGCTGGCGTGCCGTCTTTCCTTGACCGAACCGGTAAGCATAATGCTCATAAACAGCCTCCTTATTATGAGTACCCACACACTATAGAGTGTTTTATATAGATGACCTGCGAGGAGGGTCACGAAAAGAGGACCAAATCCACGCCTTTACATGGCTTTAAGAAAAGCGCGTCATCGGCGATAATTACCCTTTCTTAATCATCGCGGAGTGTTGATGAGCGATTTGCAGCCTTTCCTTCCGACGCGCAAGCGCCCCATGAAGCTGAATACCCTGGTCACGTTGATGGTGTGCGCGATTATTGCCTCTGTGCTGCTGGTGGTCTTTGCGCTCTACTCCGTACAAATCACCCGGGCGACCCGCGATGATGTTAAAGACACCGCGCTCGGTATTGCCCGCACCCTCGCCGACAGCCCCGAGATACAGCGCGGCCTGATGCAGGCACCGCAGGAGAATATTATTCAGCCCATCGCCCAGGCGGTAACGAAGCGAAACGATCTGCTGTTCACCGTGGTCACCGATATGCGCGGGATCCGCTATTCACACCCGAACGAAGCGCTGCTTGGGCTGCATTTTATCGGCGACGATTTAACCCCCGCGCTGGAAGGCAAAGAGAACGTATCGGTTAACCGGGGGGCACTCGCCGAAGCGCTGCGCGTGTTTACGCCCGTCTACGACGGCCAGCACGAGCAGATCGGCGTGGTGGTGGTCGGTATCTCCCTGAATAAGGTTGAAGAGCAAATTGCCCGCGGGCGGCTAAACGCCGTCTGGACCATTTTATTCAGTATTTTTATGAGCTCGATGGCGATTTGGGGCCTGGTGCGGGTCCTGAAACGCATCCTGTTCGGGCTCGAACCTTACGAAATTTCCGCCCTGTTCGAACAGCGTCAGGCGATGCTGCAGTCGCTTCGCGAGGGGGTGCTGGCCGTCGATATTCACGGGCGCGTGACGATGATCAACCAGACCGCCAGAGAAATATTGCTTCTTCCCTCCGGCAAGCAGACCGAAAACGCCAGCGCGCCCCTGCTGGCCAGCCTGCGTGAAGTCTCAAAGACGGGCGTCGCGCGTCAGGATCAGGAGATCAGCTGTAACGGGCGTCTGTTGCTGTGCAATATGGTGCCCGTTAAAAGTCAGGATCGGGTGATCGGCGCCATCACCACCTTCCGTGATAAAACGGAAATCAGCCAGCTAATGCAGCGTATTGATGGCATGGTCAACTACGTCGACGCCCTGCGCAGCCATACGCACGAGTTTATGAATAAGCTGCATGTGATCCTGGGCCTGCTGCACATGAAGCGCTACGACAAGCTGGAAGAGTACATCATTCAGACGGCACAAAATTACCAGACGGATATCGGTACGATACAGAGCAAGGTAAAATCCCCGGTTATCGCTGGGTTCTTGCTGGGTAAAATCAACCGGGCGAAAGAAGCGGGCGTCACCCTGACGCTGGCGGATGAATGCCAGATACCGGATACCGCGAGTGAAGAGCAGGTCGCGGTGCTGATCACCGCGCTGGGTAACCTCATTGAAAACGCGCTCGACGCGATGGAAGGACAGCAGGAAGGTGAGATCGGCCTGCTGCTGCATTATCAGAATGGCTGGCTCAGCTGCGAAGTCAGCGACGATGGCCCCGGCATTGATCCCACTCAGCTGGAGGCTATTTTTACAAAGGGCTTCTCGACAAAAGGTGAAAACCGTGGCGTTGGGCTGTTCCTTGCTCGCCAGCAAATCCAGAACCTCGGCGGCGATATCACCGTCGAGTCTGAGCCGGGCGTATTTACCCAATTTTTTGTTCACATCCCCTGGAATAGCGAGAGGAATATCGCGTGATAAATGTATTAATTGTCGATGATGACGCCATGGTAGCCGACCTCAACCGTCTGTATGTCAACCGTGTTGAAGGTTTTAGCTGCTGCGGCGTCGCCTCCACGCTAAACCAGGCCGAGGCCATCATTAATAACCCCGGGCAGCCGGTCGATCTGGTGCTGCTGGATGTCTATATGCAGCAGGATAACGGGCTGGATCTGCTGCCCGTTATTCGCGCATCCGGCCGCCCAATTGATGTAATTATGATCTCGTCGGCTGCCGACGCAGCCACGATCCAGACCTCCATTCACTACGGCGTGGTGGATTATCTGATCAAGCCGTTCCAGTTCCCGCGCTTTGAAGAGGCGCTGAACGGCTGGAAGGCAAAGCACAACCTGATGGGTTCGCACCAGTACTATGAGCAGGCCGACGTCGACCGGCTGATCCACGGCGGGGCGCCGGAACTGGCGGACAGTAAAAAGCTGCCGAAGGGGTTAACGCCGCAAACGCTGCGCACGATTTGCCAGTGGATTGACGCTCACCCGGAAACGGAGTTTTCTACCGATGACCTGGCAAACGCCGTCAACATCTCCCGCGTGTCCTGCCGTAAATACCTGATTTGGCTCGCGCAAATCAACATTTTGTTCACCAGCATTCACTACGGCGCAACCGGTCGTCCGGTGTATCGCTACCGTCTTCAGCCGGAGCAGACCGGCTTGCTCAAGCAATACTGCCAGTAACGCGGTAGTCGTTATCCAGCAGGGTAAAGCGGAAGTGGTGTGCTGAAGAGAACACCACTTCTTTTGTTTTGGTCACAAAGATTGCTTCAATATCGGGGCGCGCGCGCAGGGCGGCACAGCCCTTCTCTACCCCCATGCCGTACATCAGCGTCGTCCAGATATCGCCGTCGATGGAGTCTTTCGAAACAATCGTCACGCTGTCCAGCTCGTTGTCCAGCGGATATCCGGTGCGCGGATCGAGAATATGGTGATAGCGCTTGCCGTTTTGCTCAAAGTAGCGCTCGTACGTTCCCGACGTCACGACGGACAGGTTCTCTACGGTCATCGTGCCGATCAGCGCGTCACCGGCGAACGGTTTTTTCAGCCCGACGCTCCAGCCCCCTTCCGGCGAGCCTAACGTCTGAATGTTTCCGCCGAGATTGATAAGCCCCAGCTCAGCGCCCTCTTTACGAAGGTAATCACGCACCCTGTCGGCGATATAGCCTTTGGCGATGGCCCCAAGATCGATCTCCATCCCCGCTCTGGTCAGAAACACGCTGCTGCTGGCCTCATCAAGGAGGACATCTTCTGGACGGGTTATCGCCAGCAGCGACGCGATTTCATCGGCAGGCGGAACGCTATCCCCCTGAAAACCAATCTTCCAGCGCTTAACCAGCGGACCTATAGCCAGGTTAAAAGCGCTGTCCTTGAACAGGCTTGCCGCTTTTGCGCAGCGGATCAGATCAAACACTGGCCGACTGACGGTGACCGGATGTTGGCCAGCCGCATGGTTGATGTCCATCACCTGCGAGTGCGCGCGGTTAACGGTGAGCAGGTCTTCATACTGTTTGATCAGGCGAAACACGCGTGACGCGAGGGCTTCATCGTGGGAAAAGAGTTTCAGGAGAATGGGTGAGCCCATCAGGACGGCGGAGTAGCTGTAAACGCGATGGTTATCAGGCATGGCAGGAGTCCTCAGATGTAGCCCCGGCTAGCACCGCGCCGCCGGGGAAAATGCCGGATAGCGCTGCGCGTATCCGGCCTGGGAAACAGGTGCCTTACCTCTTTTTCGAACGCAGAGCCGCCTGATGTCCTGCAAGGGTACCAAAAATAATGATATCTGCCACCGCGTTACCGCCGATACGGTTACCGCCGTGGATCCCGCCGACCACCTCACCGGCCGCAAACGCGCCTGGCAGCACGTTGTGGCTGCTGTCCAGCACGCAGGTTTCGGTGTTGATGGTCACGCCGCCCATGGTGTGGTGCACGCCCGGCGCAATCTGAATGGCGTAGAATGGCCCTTCATTGATTGGCGCACGCAGCGCGGTGGTACGACCAAAGTCGTCATCGTGCTGTTTTTCAACGAAACCGTTGTAACGTTCCAGGGTCGCCAGGAAAGCGTGATGATCCATACCGAGCGCTTCCGCCAGAGCTTTCGGCGAGCTGGCGCTGGTCACGAAGCCTTTGGCAATGTACTCATCAGCGGCTTTGTTTTTGGCGCGTACGTGCTCGTCAAAGACGATGTAAGCGTATTTCTCCGGCAGGTCGATGATAGACGCCGAGACTTTGTCGCGGGTCGACATCTCGTTAAAGAAGCGGTTCCCCTGCTGGTTCACCAGAATCGCCCCGCCGCCGCGGATGGATTCGGAAATCAGATACGAGGTTTTCTGCTCCACGGTTGGGTGAATTTGAATTTCGCCCATATCGACAGTGCCTGCCCCGATGCGCTCCAGCAGCGCGATACCGCCACCGGTCGCCCCTTTGTGGTTGGTGGTGACGAAACCTTCCAGATCCGGACGGTATTTCACTACCATCTGGCTGTTGGCGCTGAAACCGCCCGTTGCCACAATCACGCTTTTTGCTGCCACGGTGACGGTTTCATTCTCTTCGGTGGTCAGGCGCACGCCGGTGACTTCGCCGTTTTCGAAGATAATGTCGCTGACGGAGGTATCCAGCATTACCTCGATGTTGCGTTTGTTGACGTTACGCACCAGGCCGCTAATCAGGTAACCGCCCACCGCAGAACCGTCTTTTGGACGGTGAGTACGGTCGATGCTCATCCCGCCGGTGGTGGTGATGTCGTTCAGCATGACGCCGCGCGTTGCCAGCCACTCAATCGCCTGCGGCGCGTTCTCGACGAAGCGACGCAGCAGTTCCGGGTTATTCTTGTTGCCGCCGCCTTTCAGGCTTTCCTGGTAGAACAGCTCTTTACTGTCCTGAATGCCCTTCACGCGCTGGAAGCGGGTTTCGGCGGCGTTCATACCGGCAGAGGCTTTAATGGTGTTCCCGCCGATGGTTGGCATTTTCTCAACAATCAGCACGCTCGCGCCTTCGTCGTGAGCCTGAATCGCCGCCGCCAGACCGGCGCCGCCGCTGCCGACAACCACCACGTCCACGCTGCGGGTTTCGTTCGGGTCAACGCCCTCTTCCGCTGCCAGCGCTTTGCTGGATTTCAGCATTGCTTTAGAGACCGCTTTCTTCACCGCTTCACTCTGGCTGGTTGCGCCGGTGATGGCATCCACGTGCGGGGTATTGGCGTCCAGAATGCGGGTACGGATCTCTTCAAAGCTGGTGACGAACTCAACGTCTTCGCTCGGACCAGAGGCCAGCTCGATGTCCGCAATACGGTCGGTTTCCAGGCTGACGTTAATTACCAGCTCGTTCGCGTCGTCCTGCACCTTCTCGGTGAACATGCCCGGTTTGAATTTGGATTCGCCCATGCTCATGTCGCGGATCATCGCTTCTACCAGCGAGAAGCGCCACAGCGGTTCAGGAATATTCAGCGCCTCGCGCTGGGTGCTGTCCATAAACAGCTCCAGCGTTTCCCCGGCCGCGATGCGGTCGGTCCAGTCCGGATAGGCGATGGTGGCACGGCCCACGGCAATCAGGTCGTAACCGTGTTCAAGCGCTTCATTGGCATCGGCGGCATTCACCACGCCACCCACGCCCATGACCGGAACCTGCGCCAGCGTTTCAGAACGCATCGCGCAGTATTTTTCGATAAGCGGCGTCGGGTCCTGGGTGTCGACAATGGAAGGACGCAGGGTCGCGCCGACGGAGAAGTGCAGGTAATCCACACCGCGTGCCGCCAGTTTTTCCAGCAGGTACATGGTGTCTTCAAAGCGGATGCCCGGCACTTCCAGCTCTTCAGGGGAGAAGCGGTAGCCAATAATAAACGCGTCGTCCGCGTACTGGCGCACCATTTTGTGGGTGATATCCAGAACCGCCAGCGGGAACTTCGCGCGGTTATCGCGGCTGCCGCCCCACTCGTCGTCACGCTGGTTTGAATTCGGTGAGTAGAACTGCTGAATCAGATAGGTGTTTGCCCCGTGGATTTCCACGCCGTCGAAGCCGGCCTGGATGGCGCGGCGCACCGCTTCACCAAACTTGCCGATCATGCCTTCGACTTCTTCGCCAGTCAGCGCCACTGGGGTTGCTGCACCCTCACGCGGCGCGGCAACGGCGCTTGGGCCAACCGGCGTACGGCCACCGATCAGTTTCGGGTCAACCATGCGGCCGCCGTGGTAGATCTGCAGCAGGGCCTTAGAGCCTTTAGATTTAATCGCCTCCGCGATTTTCGCCAGACCGGCAATTTTCTCGTCATTATCAATACCGATCGCGCCCGGGAAGGCGAGGCCGAGATCGTCGACGAAGCAGCACTCCACAATGATGGTGCCGATACTGCCGGAGCGGGCACGATAGTACTCCACCAGTTCGCTGGTAACGGTGCCGTCGTAATAGCCGGTGCAGGTGGTCATAGGGGCCATTAACAAACGGTTTTTCAGTTCAGTGCCATTCGGTAATGTGAAGGGGCTAAGAATGCGTTCGTTAGTGCTCATAATAGAAACTCCAAACTTTTAAAAAATTAAGAATTCGTTATCGGATTGGTTTTTTAGTTCGTCGTTATTTGCCGATGTCATGATATTAATATAATGATTTTTTTAGTTTCTAAAGTTATTACGTTAGTTAAAAAACTATTTAATCCCTGCAATAACACAAATAACACATTGGTGTTAGCGAATGTAATTCAGCCATTCACAATAATTTAAAGTTCGTTAAATAAAAATTGGTAAAACCAATTCACAGACAAAACAAAAAATCACAAAAAACAACAACATAAAAAACACAGAAAACATAAATGTTACAAAAATGATAAAACAAACCAATAAAACAGGTAATACCCACATACGCCTGAGTGGTTATTAATAAAAGCATAAAAACAACGCTGCAATTCTGTTTTTTTGATCGCGATCAATAGTTATGGCATCCAAAAGCGCAATATAAAAACATCATCATTTTTTAATTTAGCGCCACCGTAAAAGCGTTAAATTGCTATTACTGAAAATACAAAACCGCACCTTTAATAACTAAAAAAAGCAAAGAAACTTAAGAAAGTGATTTTGTTTTTTCAGTACGACCGAATCTTTGACAACTTAAGACGTGAAACTATGAATACAAAAACTGCTGTAACGCCCCCTGTGGCGAACCAGGCATCAAATGGAAACGCAAAACGTCTGCTGATGATGGCTCTGCCCGTCATCGTCGCCGTACTGCTGCTGTTTGTTCCGGTACCGGAAGGACTGCCTCCTTACGCATGGCACTACTTCGCCATCTTCGTCGGCGTGATCGTTGGTCTGATCTTCGAACCGCTGCCGGGCGCGGTGATCGGTCTGACCGGCGTGGTCGCCATTGCCCTGTGCAGCCAGTGGGTACTGTTCAGCCCTGAGCAGCTGGCTGACCCGAAATTCAAGCTGGCAGGCGCCTCCTTTAAGTGGGCGGTGAGCGGGTTTGGTAACTCTACCGTCTGGCTGATTTTCGGTGCCTTTATGTTCGCCGCAGGCTATGACAAAACCCGCTTCGGCCGCCGTCTGGCGCTGATTCTGGTGAAGTACCTTGGCCGTCGCAGCCTGACGCTCGGTTACGCGATTACGTTTGCTGACCTTCTGCTGGCACCGTTCACCCCGTCCAACACCGCGCGCAGCGGCGGGACCATCTACCCGATTATCGCTAACCTGCCGCCGCTGTACGGTTCAAAACCGAACGACCCAAGCGCGCGTAAGATTGGTTCGTACCTGATGTGGGTGGCGATCACCGCGGCCTGTATCACCAGTTCAATGTTCCTTTCCGCCCTCGCGCCAAACCTGCTGGCCCTGGCGCTGGTGAAAAGTACGGTTGGGATTGATATCTCCTGGGGCACCTGGTTCCTCGCCTTCCTGCCGCTGGGCATCCTGCTGATTCTGACCATGCCGCTGCTGGCCTACTGGTTCTACCCGCCAGAAGTGAAGGTGAACAACGAAGTGCCGCTGTGGGCGACCCGTGAGCTGGAAAAACTCGGCAAACTGTCCCGCAACGAAATCCTGCTGCTGGTATTCGTGTGCTGCGCGCTGCTGATGTGGATCTTCGCTGCCGCGTGGATTGAGCCCGCTATGGCTGCCCTGCTCATCGTCGGCCTGATGCTGTGGACCGGCGTGCTGGAGTGGAACGATATCACCGGTAACAAAGCGGCGTGGAACACCTTCGTCTGGTTCGCCACCCTGGTTGCGCTGGCGGACGGCCTCTCCTCTACCGGCTTTATCAGCTGGCTGGGTAAAGAAGGCGGTCTGTTAATGAGCGGTATCTCTCCGGGCGTGGCGACCATCGTCCTGCTGCTGGCGTTCTACCTGCTGCACTACCTGTTTGCCAGCACCACCGCGCACACCACGGCGCTGCTGCCAGCGATGCTGACCATCGCCTCCACCATTCCGGGCATGAATATGGAAGTGTTTGTTCTGCTGATGGTGACCTCGCTGGGCGTGATGGGGATCATCACCCCGTACGGTACTGGTCCAAGCCCGATCTACTACGGTAGCGGCTACCTGCCAACCAAAGACTACTGGCGCCTCGGCACCATCTTCGGTGCCATCTTCCTGGCGGCCCTGCTGCTGATTGGCTATCCGTGGATGTCCATGATGTTCTGATTCCTGACCGCCGGACTTATCCTCCGGCGGTTTAATTTTTGTGGAGCAATACGCTATGTCAAACAAACCGTTTATCTACCAGAACCCCTTCCCTCTTGCGCATGACGACACCGAATACTATCTGCTGACCAAAGAGCACGTCTCCGTTGCCGAGTTCGAAGGCCAGGAAATCCTGAAGGTGGAGCCGGAAGCGCTGACCCTGCTGGCGCAGCAGGCCTTCCACGATGCCGCATTTATGCTGCGTCCTTCCCACCAGAAGCAGGTTGCCGCCATCCTCAACGACCCGGAAGCCAGCCAGAACGATAAGTACGTTGCCCTGCAGTTTCTGCGCAACTCCGAAATCGCGGCCAAGGGCGTGCTGCCGACCTGCCAGGATACCGGCACCGCGATCGTCATGGGTAAAAAAGGCCAGCGCGTCTGGACCGGCGGCGGTGATGAAGCGGCCCTGAGCCAGGGCGTGTATAACACCTACATTGAAGACAACCTGCGCTACTCCCAGAATGCGGCGCTGGATATGTATAAAGAGGTGAATACCGGTACCAACCTGCCGGCGCAGATCGATCTCTACAGCGTTGACGGCGATGAGTATAAATTCCTGTGCATGGCTAAAGGCGGCGGCTCTGCCAACAAAACCTATCTGTATCAGGAAACCAAAGCGCTGATCACCCCGGCTAAGCTGAAAAACTATCTGGTTGAGAAGATGCGTACCCTGGGGACCGCTGCCTGCCCGCCTTACCATATCGCGTTCGTGATTGGCGGCACCTCGGCGGAAAGCACGCTGAAAACCGTGAAGCTGGCCTCCACGCGCTACTACGACGCGCTGCCGACGGAAGGCAACGAACACGGCCAGGCGTTCCGCGATGTTCAGCTGGAACAGGAGCTGCTTCAGGAAGCACAGAACCTCGGCCTCGGCGCGCAGTTTGGCGGTAAATACTTCGCCCACGACATCCGCGTGATCCGCCTGCCGCGCCACGGCGCCTCCTGCCCTATCGGCATGGGGGTTTCCTGCTCCGCGGACCGCAACATCAAAGCGAAAATCAACCGCGACGGGATCTGGATCGAGAAGCTGGAGCACAACCCGGGTCAGTATATTCCTGAATCACTGCGCCAGCAGGGCGAAGGCGACGTGGTCAGCATCAACCTGAACAAGCCGATGAATGAGATCCTGGCGCAGCTTTCCGCGCACCCGGTCTCTACCCGCCTGTCGCTGAACGGGACCATCATCGTGGCGCGCGACATCGCCCACGCGAAGCTGAAAGAGCTGCTCGACAACGGCGAAGAACTCCCGCAGTACGTCAAAGATCATCCGATTTACTACGCGGGCCCGGCCAAAACGCCGGAAGGCTACGCGTCTGGCTCACTTGGCCCAACCACCGCAGGGCGCATGGATTCGTATGTGGACTTACTGCAGTCCCACGGCGCGAGCATGATCATGCTGGCAAAAGGCAACCGCAGCCAGCAGGTAACCGACGCCTGCCATAAGCACGGCGGCTTCTACCTGGGCAGCATTGGCGGCCCGGCGGCGGTGCTGGCGCAAAACAGCATTAAGAGCCTGGAGTGCGTCGCGTATCCTGAGCTGGGAATGGAAGCCATCTGGAAAATTGAAGTCGAGAACTTCCCGGCGTTTATCCTGGTGGATGACAAAGGCAACGATTTCTTCCAGCAGATCCAGAACCAGCAGTGTAAAGGCTGTTCACAGCGCTGAGTGCTTCCATACGTCCGGCAAGAGCGACAGCGTTTCAGCGATCGTGCTGCGCTTGTCGCTCCCCGGCTTCCAGATGGTGACCATCGTCTGACCAATCCCCTGGCTGCCCACTTCGGTGTGCAGCCTTTTTACGTTTTGCCACTGCCCGGCGTGAAAATGCGTCGGTAAGAATCCCCAGCCGCAGCCGCGCTCCAGCAAACCGCGCAGCATCTCCGGTTCATTGGTAAAGAGGGTATGCCCGGAAATCTGCAAGCGGCGCGCCACCGGCTCGTCCGAGGCGGGGTGCATGACGACCTGGGGCACCAGGGAGAGATCGAGCAGCGACAGAGGCGAAGAACGGTCAGCAAACAGCCCGCTGGCGGCATAAAAATCCATATCGATGGCACCCAGGGCACGCCAATCCATATCATTGCCCACGCTGCGGTTGCGTGCCTGGCAGATGGCGAGATCCGCCTCGTTGTTCGCAAGCAGCCGTTCCGATTCATCCCGCGAGGCGCAAATAAGGCTCAGGCGGATTTTTCGCACCGCCATTTCAGCAATTACCCCGTGCAGAAAGGCTCTGGGCGTAAAAGGATCGTAGACCAGCGTCAGGTCCTGCCTGGCACCGTGCGGCACCTCTCTGGCAAACGCCTCAAAGGCTTTTACCTGCCGCATCAGCAGGTGCGCCTGGCGCTGAAGCTGTTCCCCTTCGGGCGTGAGCCGCAGGGTGCGACCGTCGCGAATAAACAGCGCGTAGCCTAACCCATCCTCAAGAAAATCAACCAGATCGCGAAGCGTCGTTCGGTCCTTCTTCAGCGCCACCGCGGCTTTACTCAGGCTTCCGTTCTCGGCCACGGCGGTAAATGCCTCGAGCTGTGCAAAAGAGTAAATCAGTCCCGCCACGCTACGCTCCTTCTGTTTTTTGGGGGATTTTCCCCCGCTACGCGTTTTTTATTATAGCCCCGGGATTTTTAAACTGAAGCCGTTCCTAACCTGTAAGAGACGGATATGAAAAACAGAAAAGTAAACCATGCCCTGCTGGCGGGCCTTGTCTTCAGCACCCTGATCTCCCCTGCGGCAGTGGCGGCCTGTAGAGGCACCGACCTCAGCGCCTGCCCAGCCCCCTTCGACACCACGCTGCCTGACCCCCATAAGATGCTCACCTGGAGCCAGGCCGATCGCGTGGTGGGCTTTCGCAATGACTACCGCAACTACGCCGGGGATCGTTTCCGCCACGGTAACGCCGTGCCGCTGCAAATGTCTGACAAGCCGCTCACGGACGCACACTATCAGGTCAACGGCAGGCGCTACGGCCTTCAGGAGTACCTCAAGCGCCAGAACGTCAGCGGCATGCTGGTGCTGAAGGACGGCAAAATCGCCTGGAAGTACCTTGGAGAGGGCAACACCGACTCCACGCTCTGGACCTCTCGCTCGGTTGGGAAATCGGTGGTATCGGCGCTGGCAGGCGTGGCCCTCAAAGAGGGAAAAATTCACTCGCTCGACGACCTGGTCACGCGGTATGAACCCGACCTGAAAGGCACCGCGTGGGACGGCGTGACGCTTAAGCAGCTTATCACCCATACCTCCGGCGTGGCGTGGAACGAGGATTACACCAACCCTAAATCCGACTTCGCGCAGCTCACCGAGTGCGAGGCGAAGCCGGGTACCTATGACTGCGTGCGCAAGCTGGTGAAGGGGCTGCGCAGGGCGCACCCGGCCGGAGAGAACTGGTCTTACTCTTCGGGCGGCGCCTGGCTGCTGGGTGACGTGCTGGAGCGGGCCACCGGCATGACGCTTGCGGCCTATCTGGAGAAAAGCATCTGGCAGCCTTACGGCATGGCGAGCGACGGCGTGTGGCATGCCTACAGCAAAGGCCAGCACGACGTCGGCGCGCACGGCTTTAACGCCACGCTGGAGGACTGGGGACGCTTCGGGCAATTTATCCTGAACAACGGTACGCTGCCGAACGGTAAGTCCATCCTGCCGGAAAACTGGATCCGGCAGTCGTCAGACTGGACGAAGGCCAAAGGCTCGGTCTCTGACGCCCATCCCGAGGGGCTGTACGGCTATCAGTGGTGGAACAACGAAGTGCCCGCCAACGTCGCGGGCGTAGAGCCGACGGCACAGAATTCGCTAAAAGGTTCACTCTGGGCGCTGGGCATTTTCGGGCAGATGATTATGGTGAACCCGAAGGAAAATCTGGTCATCGTCCAGTGGTCTACCTGGCCGCAGGCGGAACCGTCCTTCAGCGCCCAGCCGCTGGAAGCCTCTCTGATGTTTAGCGCG
The DNA here is from genome assembly GCF_057224565.1 of Enterobacter sp. 3U4. Classification (NCBI taxonomy): domain Bacteria; kingdom Pseudomonadati; phylum Pseudomonadota; class Gammaproteobacteria; order Enterobacterales; family Enterobacteriaceae; genus Enterobacter; species Enterobacter sp. 3U4. The sequence goes on along the minus strand of NZ_CP136665.1, from coordinate 1,013,626 downwards.
ATTGCCAGGGCGCTGCGCTAAATGGCCTCCGCCGGGTAACGACGCGGTTACCCGGCTCATTCTGAAACGCGCCTCTGCGCCACATCACAAAATCGCAATATCAGAGACTTACAGAATATTGGTGAATAAAAAGCCAACATTTTGTTAAGTTATTGTTGCCATTAATTGTATTTATTCGACGGATTATATTCATGCAAGAAATGCATCAGTCGATGCGGCATTTGCGCTTATCTAATTCCTCTTCCTGATCCAGTTTTCAGAAACAGACGCGTAAAACGTCAACAATAAAACTGGAGATAACCATGTTTTCCTCAACCTCACCTGCAACCGTACGTTCGAAGGCGGGCGCGATACTTCGCGTCACGTCCGGCAACTTTCTTGAGCAGTTCGATTTCTTTCTGTTCGGCTTCTATGCCACCTACATCGCCCACACGTTCTTCCCGGCGAGCAGTGAATTTGCGTCGCTGATGATGACCTTCGCCGTCTTCGGCGCGGGCTTTTTGATGCGTCCGATCGGTGCCATCGTGCTTGGCGCCTATATCGACAAGGTGGGCCGCAGAAAGGGGCTGATCGTCACGCTGTCCATCATGGCGGCGGGGACGTTTCTGATTGTGCTTATCCCCTCTTATCAAAGCATCGGTCTGTGGGCGCCGCTGCTGGTGCTGACGGGCCGTCTGCTGCAGGGTTTTTCCGCCGGCGCGGAGCTTGGAGGCGTCTCGGTCTATCTGGCTGAAATCGCCACGCCCGGCCGCAAAGGGTTTTACACCAGCTGGCAGTCCGGCAGCCAGCAGGTCGCCATTATGGTCGCCGCCGCAATGGGCTTTGCCTTGAATGCCCTGATGGAAGAGAGCGCCATTCGCGAATGGGGCTGGCGCATCCCGTTCCTGTTCGGCTGTTTAATCGTGCCGTTTATCTTTTTCCTGCGCCGCAAGCTGGAGGAGACGGAAGAGTTCAGCGCGCGCCGCCATCATCTGGAAATGCGTCAGGTCTTTAAAACGCTGCTTGGCAACTGGCAGGTGGTGGTCGCGGGCATGCTGATGGTGGCGATGACCACCACCGCGTTCTATCTGATCACCGTCTACGCCCCCACCTTTGGCAAAAAAGTGCTGATGCTCAGCGCGTCGGACAGCCTGCTGGTCACGCTGCTGGTGGCGGTTTCTAACTTCATCTGGCTGCCGGTGGGCGGCGCGCTGTCGGATCGCTTCGGGCGCAAGCCGGTGCTGATTGCCATGGCCCTGCTGGCGCTTGCGACCAGCTACCCGGCCCTGACGCTGCTGGCGAGTGCCCCCAGCTTCTCCATGATGCTGAGCGTGCTGCTGTGGCTCTCCTTCCTCTACGGCCTCTATAACGGCGCGATGATCCCGGCCCTGACGGAAATTATGCCTGCAGAAGTTCGCGTGGCGGGCTTTTCTCTGGCTTACAGCCTGGCAACGGCGGTCTTTGGCGGCTTTACCCCGGTAATGTCCACCGCGCTGATTGAATACACCGGTGATAAAGCCTCGCCTGGCTACTGGATGAGCTTCGCCGCGGTGTGTGCCCTGCTGGCCACGCTCTACCTCTACCGCCGCCGTGCGGTATCGCTGCAAAACACCGTCAAATCACAGGGGGCAGTATGAAACGCACTTATCGCTATAGCGCCAGCTCGCTGGTGCTGATGTTCCTGAGCGTCAATGCCTGCGCTCAGGACGTGAAGGTCATGATCTCAGGCGGCTTCAAAGCCGCCCTGGAAAAGCTGGCGCCCGAGTATGAACGCCAGACCGGGGATAAAATCGTGATCATCCCCGGCCCCTCAATGGGCGCTACGCCGCAGGCGATCCCAAACCGCCTGGCGCGCGGCGAGAAAGCCGACGTGGTGATTATGGTGGGCGATGCGCTGGAGAAGCTCGAAAAAGCCAGCCAGACCCAGCCGGGTTCGCGAACGGAACTCGCGGACTCTCCCGTTGGCATGGTGGTGAAAAAAGGTGCGGATGTTCCTGATATCAGCAGCGAGGCGACCCTGCGTAACGCGCTGCTGCAGGCCAGCTCCATCGCCTACTCTGACAGCGCCAGCGGCAGGTATGTCAGCCAGGCGTTGTTCAAAAAGCTGGGGATTGAAAAGGAAGTAGCGGGCAAAGCGACAATGGTCGAGCGTATTCCGGTCGCCTCAGAAGTGGCGAAAGGAAAATACGCCGTGGGCTTCCAGCAGGTCAGCGAGCTGCTGCCGGTTCAGGGCGTCACCTTTATCGGGAAAATCCCTGATAATCTGCAGTACATCACGCGCTTCGCGGGTGCGGTCACCCGCCATGCCGAACATCCCGCAGAGGGGAAAGCGCTGCTGACCTATCTCGCCTCACCGCCCTCAAGGGCCGTCATCAAGGAGACGGGGATGATCCCCGTTACGTCCGGCGATACTGCTCGGTGATCTGCTTTTCCAGTTCAGCCGCAATATAAGACTGGATGCGCCCCCGGCGCCGGATAAGCCCCACGGTGCGTTTCACTTCCGGCGCCACCAGCGGCAGATGCGTAAGCAGCGTATGCTCTGACGTCGGCATCGACATGGCGGGAACGGCAGCAATGCCGATCCCCGCCTCTACCATGCCGATCATCGTGGTAACGTGACGCGTTTCGCAGACGCTGGGGCGTTCGGGAACGATATCCCCCAGCATCCGATCGAGCAGGTTGCGGTTGCCAGACGTTTTATCGAGGGAGATATAATCCTGCTGATAAAACGCCTTCCAGCTCAGGTGACTCTTCTGCGCCAGCGGATGATCCTTTCTGCACGCCGCAACGTAGACATCCTCCACCAGCGGGAAAAATTCGATGTCAGACGGCAGGTTTCCCGCGAAGGAGATGCCAAAATCCGCCTGGCTTCGGGCCACGGCGTCAATCACATTCCCCGCGCTGCTGTCGATGAGCTTAATGCGAACGCGCGGATAGCGAGACTGAAAACGACGGATCACATCAGGCATAAAGTAACAGGCGGCGGACGGTACCGTGGCAACCGTGATCAGCCCCGTCCGCTCTTCACTGACTTTATCAACATCCGCCAGCATTGACTCAACGTTGTCGAGCAGCTGCGCGGAGCGTTCAGCAAAGTTTTGCCCGTATAGCGTTAAGGCCACGCGGCGGGTGGTACGATCGAACAGCCGGTTTCCCAGCGCGGCTTCCAGCTTTTCAATCCTGCGGCTTAGCGCTGACTGGGATAAACAGATGGATTCAGCAGCGACACGGAAGTTACCGTATTCCACTAACGCTCTGAAAGCATAAAGATCGTTAAGGTCAAAATTCACGGGCATAGCGTCTGGATGTCCTGTCAGGGAATACGCAACAAAGTCAAAAATAATAGCGTCTTATTGACCCACCGCAACCGGTGCGGTGATGAAATAGGTCAGAGGTCGTTGAGATGCAGGCGAACATATCCTGCGCGGTCAGCAATGGCCTGCCGCTCCTCTTCCTTCATGTCCGAAAGCTGTTTAAAGACAATGCCCAGGCGGGGATTGTTACCCAGACGCGCCCGATTGCGCGCAAAGAAATCCCAGTAAAGGGCATTGAAGGGGCACGCCAGCTCTCCGGTACGCTGGTTGTGCTGATACCGGCACCCCTGACAGTAATTACTCATCTTATGAATATAGGACGCGCTCGAGACGTAGGGCTTGCTGGCCAGTACCCCCCCATCGCCAAACTGGCTCATGCCGAGGGTATTGGGCAGCTCCACCCATTCAAAGGCATCAATGTAGACCCCCAGATACCATTCATGAACCGCCTGCGGCGACAGGCCGCTGAGCAGGCTAAAGTTCCCGATGACCATCAGGCGCTGGATATGGTGGGCGTAAGCCTCGGTGAGCGACTGTCCAACGGCATGCGCCAGGCAGCGCATCTGCGTCTTGCCCGTCCAGAACCAGTCCGGCAGCGGGGCGTGCTGGTCTAAGGCATTTAGCTCCCGATAGCCCGGCATCTGCGACCAGTAAATCCCACGCACGTACTCCCGCCAGCCGAGAATTTGTCGGATAAACCCTTCAACGGCAGGCAGCGGCGCATGGCCCGAACGCCATGCCTGCTGGGCGGCAGCCACCACTTCCCGCGGATTAAGCATTTTGGTGTTCAGCGCGAATGAAATTAACGAGTGGAAAAGAAAGGGTTCCTCCGCGTGCATCGCGTCCTGCCAGGCGCCAAACTGCGGGAGCACGTGAGTGATAAATTCATCCAGGCTGGCTTTGGCTTCCGAACGGCTGAGCGGCCAGCGAAAATTCCCGGCCTGCGGTTCGCCGAAGGTGTTTACGCCGCAGCATTGGATCTCCGCCCATAAGGCTGAATTATCGTGGAGCGGACGCGAATCCCCCGGCGCGGGCGGCTCGCCGGACCAGCGCCTGCGGTTTTTAGCATCAAAATTCCATTTTCCCCCTTCCGGCTCGCCTTCTGAGGTCAACAGTATGCCGTGCTGACGACGCATTTCCCGGTAAAAGTACTCCATTCGCCAGCTTTTTCGCGTCGCAAAGAACGCGCTCACCTGTCCACGAGTGGTGAAGAAATGCTCGCTGCTGACGCAGGCCGTTTCAACGGAGACCGTCTTCGCCCACGCCTGCAGCTGCGTATCAAGACGCCATTCGTCTGGCTCCTGCCACAACACCCTGTCAGCGCCGTAATGCGCGACAAGCGCGTTGAGATTGTCTTCCAGCGCGCCGCGGTTTGAGCTGTCAGAGAGCCGGACATGCCTCACCCGATGCCCCTTTTCTTTTAACGCAGAGGCAAACGCGCGCATGGCCGCGAAGATGGCGATCACTTTCTGAGCGTGATGAAGCACGTACGCGGTTTCCGCCCGCAGCTCCAACATCACGTAAATGACGTTCGAACTGCAGGTATCAAACCAGCTGTGATGCGGATTAAGCTGATCGCCCAGGATCAGACGCAGCTCGGTCAACGGTGGCTCCTGCGGCAACGTTCAGAACAGTATTTAACCTCATTCCAGCATTTCGCCCATTTTTTGCGCCACGTCATGGGCCGCTGGCAGTGCACGCACAACCGACTGGGCAGGTCCTGCTTGTTACCTTTGAAATCGCTCATTTATCAATACCGTACTGATTTCTTCACTGAACCTGTGGGTTAAGGCTACGACAGACTTCACAAAATGGAGGTGATGCCCGCAAACCGCTACCCACCGCTACGTACGAATGATAGTTTATTCAGGCTGGATTTGTCGCAGTGAGCGATTTTCTGGCATCTTAACCGAACCTGACTTTCCCATTTTTGTTCAAGTGACGAGTTTGCGAGCAAAGCGATGATAAAGTGGCCCTGGAAAACGAATGAGGCTGGCCGGGATATGGCGCTGCCATGGGATGACGCGCTGACGATCCCTGTTCTGGCTAATCTTAAGCCGGAGGAACAAGCGAAACTGGTTCAGCTGGCGGATCGTTTTTTACAGCAAAAACGCCTGGTTCCACTGCAGGGTTTCGAACTCGATCCCCTGAAAAACGCGCGCATCGCCCTGCTGTTCTGTCTGCCGGTGCTTGAGCTCGGCATTGAGTGGCTGGACGGTTTCCACGAAGTGCTTATCTATCCCGCGCCGTTCGTGGTGGATGACGAATGGCAGGACGATATCGGGCTGGTACACAACCAGCGCGTGGTGCAGTCCGGACAAAGCTGGCAGCAGGGGCCGATAATCCTCAACTGGCTCGACATTCAGGACTCGTTCGACGCGTCCGGTTTTAATCTCATTATTCATGAAGTGGCGCACAAGCTGGATACCCGCAACGGCGATCGCGCCAGCGGAGTACCGCTGATCCCGCTTCGCGAGGTGGCGGGCTGGGAGCACGATCTGCACGCGGCGATGGATAACATCCAGGATGAAATAGACCTGGTGGGCGAAAGCGCGGCCAGCATTGACGCCTATGCGGCAACCGATCCGGCCGAGTGCTTTGCGGTGCTCTCGGAGTATTTCTTCAGCGCGCCGGAGCTCTTCGCGCCCCGCTTCCCGGCGCTCTGGCAGCGTTTCTGCCAGTTTTATCAGCAGGATCCCCTGCTGCGTCTGCGGCAAAATGAGGAGTCTGGCGGTCATTCCTCCCGCCAGATCCATTAAGGCTTTTCAGTAGGGGTCCGCTCGGTTGACCGTACCCCTATGCTCAACGCTAAAAACAGCACAGCCATTCCCCATGCGGCCACCGTTAAAGACTGCTCGCCGTAAAAGCGCGTCACCACAGGCACCAGCAGCGCGCTGACGCCGTAGCCTAGCGTGTGGCTGGTGGCGATGACGCCCGCCCCTTTTCCGGTGGTCAGCCTGTCGTTCAGCAGCAGCTGGTAGCCCGGCGTGGCCATTGCCGCCCCGAGTGAAGTGATAACTATCCCCACGTAGAACAGCGTTAAACCCGCGACGGACATCAGCCCAAGCCCTGCAACCATTAACACCGCCGCGATGCAGAGCAACGTCATCGGGGTGAAATGCTGCGGGCGGACCACCAGAAACTGCGCCGCGAGCGTGGCCAGCGCGGCCAGGCTCAGCAGAAGCGCGACATGATGGCTGATGTCCCGGGCATTGCCCTCCAGCAGGGGGCTAAGATGCGGTGACAGGCCAAGCTGCATCAGGCTCACCAGCGCCGCCAGCAGCAGCGCCAGCAGCAGGAACGGCAGCATGGAGGCCTGCAGCCGGGTCGCCTGGTGCGCCACCGGCGGCAGCGGCGGGTCCGCGACTTCGCGAAGCACCAGCAGCAGAGCGATTAACGGCGCGATCGCCATCAGCCAGAGCGGCGCTACCGGGCTGACGCCGAGCATCACCGCCGCCAGCGGCGGGCCGAGCAAACGTCCGCAGCTGAGGCCGGAGCTTATCGTCGCCAGCGCTGCCATCCTCTTCTCCAGCCCCGCACGCTGAATAGCCCACGTCTGGGCCGCAGGCACCAGCCCCGAAACCGTCAGCCCGTAGACCAGGCGCGAGAGGATCAGTCCCGCCAGTCCCCAGACCGCATCCAGCCTTCCGGCCGCCATCGCCCAGACCACCAGCGCCATCACGACGAAACTGGCCAGATAGCCGCTGAGCGAGGCCACCATCACGGCCTTACACCCCCGCCGCTCGCTCTGGCGTCCCCACCAGGGCGATGCCGGTAAAAAGAGCATGGATCCGAACATCAACAGCCCGGCCCAGACCGAGAGCGACAGCCCGGTCAGGGTGACCAGCTGCGGGAGCATCACCAGCAGGCCGTTTTGTCCGATACCTAATAAACCCGCACATAGCGCCAGGGGCCAGTTGGCTTTTGAGGCGGCGTTTTCGGTCAATGTTTCTGAGTCAGTGCGCATGAGAATGTGAACATAGTGTCAATAAATGTGTGGAAATTATGAAGTTTATGAAAACAAATATTGCAAAAATGGTTGCCACTGTAAACAGAATGAATATCATAACGAGAATTATTATCAATCATGGAATGAGGTACATCTATGCGTGCTCTGCCCCGCTCTGCCGGTACAGACGTTGCAGCCCAGTGTTTTTTAAACGCCCTGTTGCGCGAAACGAAGGACTGGCGCTATCTCCCCGCTACCGCTGCGGATGCGTTACCGGACATTCATATCCCGCTTTCCCAAACCCAGGCTCTTCGGGTGCCGGTACGCTATTTCTCTCCCACCCAGCATCATCAGTACCGTCTCCCGGCAACGCTTATTCAGAGCAACAGTGATGACGGTGACGCCGTCACATTCGATCAACTCGTTGATTTAATTCTTGAAAAACCGTCAGTAAAAGGCTCTCTGGATGCCGATACGCTGGCGCGTTTTAAGCAGCGCGTTCTCGAAAGCCATGCCCACACCTGGCAGGCGATCGATCTGCGCCACAGCTGGGCAACCCTGCGCGATAAGCCGCTGACGTTTGCCGACGCGGAGCAGGCGCTGCTGGTCGGCCACGCGTTTCACCCGGCGCCGAAGTCGCACGAGCCGTTCAACGAAACAGAGGCGCGTCGCTATCTGCCCGATTTCGCCTCCCGCTTCCCGCTGCGCTGGTTTGCCGTTGAGAGCACGCTCGTTGCCGGCGACAGCCTGAACGTCTCCCTGCGTGAGCGTCTGCTGCGCTTTGCGGCCCAGAGCGCGCCAGAGCTGCTCGGCCACTTCACCGACACCCGCTGGCTGCTGCCGATGCATCCGTGGCAGGCCGACTATCTGCTGGAGCAGGACTGGTGCCGGCGTCTGGCGGAAAACGGTTCACTGCAGGACCTGGGTGAAGCGGGCGCACAGTGGCTGCCCACCAGCTCCTCACGCTCGCTGTACAGCGAAACCAACAGCGACATGATTAAGTTCTCCCTCAGCGTGCGCCTGACCAACTCCGTGCGCACGCTTTCGGTGAAAGAGGTGAAGCGCGGCATGCGCCTTGCGCGCCTGGCGAAAACGGAACGCTGGCAAGATTTACAGGCACGCTACCCGACCATGCGCGTGATGCAGGAAGACGGCTGGGCGGGGCTGCGCGATGAAAGCGGCGTCGTTCAGGAAGAGAGTCTGATGGCCCTGCGCGTCAACCTGCTGTTCGATACGCCAAACACCCAGACCAACGTGCTGGTCAGCCTGACGCAGGCCGCGCCGGACGGCGGTGACAGCCTGCTCGCTGCGGCGGTGCGCCGTCTGAGCCAGCGTCTGGAATTACCGCTCGCCCAGGCCGCACGCTGCTGGCTGGACGCCTACTGCGACCGCGTATTGCTTCCGCTGTTCAGCGCCGAGGCGGACTACGGTCTGGTCCTGCTGGCGCACCAGCAAAATATCCTCGTTGAGATGCAGCAGGATTTCCCCGTCGGGCTGATCTACCGCGACTGCCAGGGCAGCGCGTGGACCGAAGGCGCCGACGCGTGGCTGAAAGAGGCGGGCGAAACGGAGGTGGAAAACCGCTTCGGTGAGAGCCAGCTGCTGCGCTACTTCCCTTATTACCTGCTGCTGAACTCTACCCTTGCCGTCACCGCCGCCCTCGCCGCCGCAGGTTTCGACAGCGAGGAGAGCCTGATGTCCCGGGTGCGCGACGCGCTGGCGGAACTGCGCCGCACGGCAAGGCAGACCCGCTGCCTCGACTACGTGCTCGATAGCCCGACCTGGAACTGCAAAGGCAACTTCTTCTGCTACCTGCACGATCGCAATGAAAACACCATCGCCGATCCGGCGGTGATCTATTTCGACTTTAGCAACCCGTTTTACAAGGAGAAGGCGTAATGGCAATCGCGAATATCGTCCATTCCGGCTATGGCTTTCGCTGCACCGCAACGGATCGCGCGCTGCCGCTGGCGTTGGGTCTCGACGGCAGCGCGGTGCTGGAGCGTCTGAAGGGGATCCCGGACGGCTGGCTGGTCGAAGCCCTGGATCAGCTGTTTGTTGCCGCACCCGCGCTGACCGGCGTTACCCTGCCGTGGGAAAGCTGGCAGGATGAACCCCAGGCGCAGGCGCTGTTTGGCCAGGCCCACGGGGATTATCTGGCGCGTGATGCCTTCTGGCAGCTGCCGCTGTGGCTGAAAGGCGAGCGTCCGCAGGCGAGCGCCGGAATGCAGTTTGATGATAGCCGTCAGCTGTATTTCCCGCTGCGCCCTCACCGCCCGCAGGGCGAAGTGTACCGCCGTTACGATCCGCAAATTAAGCGCACCCTCAGCTTCCGCGTGGCGGACGTGGCGCTGGACGGCGAGCGCTTTACCCAATGGATGAACAACCCGCGCGTGAACGCCTTCTGGGAGATGGCGGGCCCGCAGGCCGAGCAGGAAAACTACCTGCGCCGTCAGCTTGACTCGACCTACTGCTACCCGGTTATCGGCTGCTTTGACGACCAGCCGTTCGGCTATTTTGAGCTCTACTGGGCGGCGGAAGACCGCATTGGCCGCCACTACCGCTGGCAGCCGTTTGACCGCGGGCTGCACATGCTGGTGGGCGAAGAGAACTGGCGCGGCGCGCAGTACATCCGCAGCTGGCTGCGCGGCCTGAGCCACTATCTGTATCTCGATGAACCGCGCACCACGCGGATTGTCGCCGAGCCGCGCTTCGACAACCAGCGCCTGTTCCGCCATCTGGACTCTGCCGGTTTCGACACGGTGAAAGAGTTCGACTTCCCGCACAAGCGCTCGCGCCTCATCATGAGCCAGCGTCACCGCTTCTTCAGCGAGGTGGGCCTGTGAACGCGCTGTGGGAAAAAGTGAACCGCGAGATGGTGGCGAAGATCCTCGCCGAGCTGGAATACGAACGCACTCTGCGCGCCGAGCCGCTTTCGTCGGACATTTGGCGCATCACCATGGGCAACGAGTCCTGGCAGTTTCGCGCCACGCGCGGGATCTGGGGCTGGCTGCATATCGACCCGGACAGCCTGACCACCGCCAGCGGCAATGCCGTCGAAGCGGAAAGCGCGCTGCTGCAGCTGTCTGTGGTGCTGGAGATGAGCGACGCGCAGACGGCGGAGCATATGGAAGATCTCTACGCCACGCTGCGCGGCGACATTCAGCTGCTGCAGGCGCGTGAAGCGCTGGACGCGGACGCGCTGATCCACCTCGATCCGGACGAATTACAGTGTCTGATGAGTGGTCACCCGAAGTTTATTTTCAACAAAGGCCGCCGCGGCTGGGGTCTGGACGCGCTGCGCCGGTACGCGCCTGAGTATCGCGGACGTTTTCGTCTGCACTGGGTTGCCGTTCAGCGGGAGCATCTGGTCTGGAGCAGCGACGCCGATTGCGACATTCACCATCTGCTCGCCAGCGCTATGGACAACGCCGAGCGCGCCCGCTTTGACGCCCGCTGGCAGGCGCTGGGTCTCGATGAGAGCTGGCTGCCGGTGCCGCTGCACCCGTGGCAGTGGCAGCAGAAGATTGCTATTCATTTCCTGGCGCAGCTGGCGCGCGGAGAGATGGTTGAGCTGGGCGAGTTTGGCGACGAGTATCTTGCCCAGCAGTCCCTGCGCACGCTTACCAACGCCAGCCGTCGCGCGCCGTATGACATCAAGCTTCCGCTGACGATCTACAACACCTCCTGCTATCGCGGTATTCCGGGCAAATACATTGCCGCCGGGCCGCTGGCCTCGCGCTGGCTGCAGCAGCAGTTCGCCACCGACGCCACGCTTGCCCGCTCTGGCGCACAGGTGCTTGGCGAACCCGCCGCCGGATATCTGTCGCATTCGGGCTATGCGGCGCTGCCGAAAGCGCCCTACCGCTATCAGGAGATGCTGGGGGTGATCTGGCGCGAGAACCCTTCCTGTTATTTAGAAGACGGTGAACAGGCGGTGCTGATGGCGGCGCTGATGGAAACCGACAACGCCGGGCGCCCGCTGATCGACGCGTGGATTAAACGCTCGGGCTTAAGCGCCGAAGCGTGGCTGGAAAAACTGTTTGAGGCAACGGTGATCCCGTTTTATCACCTGCTCTGCCGCTACGGCGTGGCGCTGATCGCCCACGGCCAGAACGTGACGCTGGTGATGAAGGATTACATCCCGCAGCGCATCCTGCTGAAGGATTTCCAGGGTGATATGCGCCTGGTGGATGAGGATTTCCCGCAGGCCCAGAGCCTGCCGGAGCAGGTGAAGGCCGTCACGGCGCGCCTGAACGCGGATTACATTATTCACGACCTGCAAACCGGCAACTTTGTGACGGTGCTGCGCTTTATCTCGCGCCTCACGCTGCAAAGCGGCGTCAGCGAAACGCGTTTCTATCAGATCCTCGCCGGGGTGCTGCACCGCTATATGGCCGCGCACCCCGAGCTTGCTGAGCGCTTCGCGAAGTTCGACCTGTTTAAGCCGCAGATTATTCGCGTGATCCTCAACCCGGTCAAACTGACCTTCTCCGAACACGACGGCGGCAGCCGCATGCTGCCGAACTACGTTACCGACCTTGATAACCCTCTTTTTCTCGCCTCCCGGGAGTCCGCGCAATGAAAACCTATGATTTCATCGGCATTGGTATCGGCCCGTTTAACCTCAGCATCGCCGCGCTGGCGGAAGGGCTGGACGGCTTTAGCTCGCTGTTTCTTGAGCGTAAACCACACTTCTCCTGGCACCCCGGCATGATGGTGCCGGACTGCCACATGCAGACCAGCTTCCTGAAGGATCTGGTCAGCGCCGTGGAGCCGACCAACCGCCACAGCTTCCTGAACTACCTGGTGCAGCGCAAAAAATTCTATCGCTTCCTGACCACCGAGCAGCGCACCGTTTCCCGCGAGGAGTTTGCGGACTATCTGTGCTGGGCGGCGGAAAACCTCACCAACCTGTCCTTTAGCCAGCAGGTGCAGCAGGTGAGCTTTGATGAGAAAAACGGCCTGTTTGAGGTGGTGACCCAGCGTGACCGCTTCCTGGCGCGGCACGTCTGCGTGGGGATTGGCAAACAGATCAACCTGCCCGACTGCGTCACGACGCAGGACGATACCTGCTTCCACGCCAGCGAGATGATGCTGCGCACGCCGGATCTCGCAGGCAAGCGCGTCACCGTCGTCGGCGGCGGCCAGAGCGGAGCCGACCTGTTCCTGAATATCTTCCGTGGCGAATGGGGCCAGCCGCTGAGCCTGAACTGGGTCTCGCGCCGCAACAACTACAACGCGCTGGATGAAGCCGCCTTCGCCAACGAGTACTTCACGCCGGAGTACGTGGACAGCTTCTCCACCCTCGGCGATGAGGCCCGTCGTCAGATGCTGCACGAGCAGAAGATGACGTCCGACGGCATAACCACCGAGTCACTGCTGGCAATTTACCGCGCCATGTACCACCGCTTCGAAGTGCTGCGTGAAAAACCCTGGGCACACCTGATGCCGTCCCGCTCGGTGACGGCCCTGACGCGCCTGGAAAACGGCCAGCGTCTGAGCATACAGCATCACCTTGACGGCGGCCGCGAGCAGCTGGAAAGCGACGTGACCATCTTCGCCACTGGCTATCGCGCCGTACAGCCTGCGTTCCTGGCGCCGCTGTCTCACCGCCTTCATCTGGATACGGACGAAGCCTTCTGCATCAACAATGATTTCACCCTCGAATGGGACGGTCCGCAGAGCAACCGCCTGTTCGCCGTGAATGCCGGGATGCACCGTCTCGGCATTGCCGAACCCCAGCTCAGCCTGATGGCCTGGCGCGCGGCGCGCATTCTGAATCGCGCGCACGCTGACGAGCCGTTTGAGCTGGCTACTACCCCTGGCGTTATCCACTGGCGAAGCACCACCAGCCCGGAGAACAGTCAGGTTTTTAAATCATTAGCAAAAACCACCGAGTACTGACACACACAATCAGGGTCAACATAACAATGAAACGTTCTCATCTTTGGGTTTTAAATCCTTGTTTGCTTGCAATGCTTTCTACCTCTGCGTGGGCGGAAGAACAAAAGGAAGAAAATATCGTTGTCTCCGCCAGCCGCGCACACCGCAGCGTGGCGGAGATGGCGCAGACCACCTGGGTCATTGAGCGGGCTGAAATTGAGCAGCAGGTTCAGGGCGGGAAAGAGATTAAAGAAGTGCTGGCGCAGCTGATCCCGGGTATGGACGTCAGCAGCCAGGGACGCACCAACTACGGCATGAACCTGCGCGGTCGCTCCATGATGGTGATGGTGGACGGCGTACGCCTGAACTCGTCCCGCAGCGACAGCCGCCAGCTCGACTCTATCGATCCGTTCAACATTGACCGTATCGAAGTCATCTCCGGCGCCACGTCACTCTACGGCGGCGGCAGCACCGGCGGCCTGGTGAACATCGTCACCAAAAAGGGCCAGCCTGAGACCGAAGTCGAGTTCCAGACCGGGGCTAAAAGCGGGTTTAACAGCCACAACGACCACGATGAGAACGTGTCGGCAGCGGTGAGCGGCGGCAACGATAACGCTTCCGGTCGTCTGTCGGTGTCGTATCAGCGCTACGGCGGCTGGTATGACGGCAACGGCGACGAGGTGATTATTGATAACACCCAGACCGGCTTACAGTATTCCGACCGTATCGATGTGATGGGTACAGGCACCATCAATATTGACGATCACCAGCAGCTGCAGCTGACGACGCAGTACTACAAGAGCGAGTCCGACGGTAAGCATGGTCTGTATCTCGGGAAGAACTTCTCGGCGGTAACGGGGGATGCGACCGCCTACAACAAAGGTAATCTTGATTCTGACCGCGTACCGGGTACCGAGCGCCATCTGATCAACTTGCAGTACTCCAATACTGACTTCTGGGGCCAGGATCTGGTCGCGCAGATTTACTATCGCGACGAGAGCCTGACCTATTATCCGTTCCCGACCCTGACCAAAGGCGTGGTGAGCAGCATCGGCGCGTCCCAGCAGAAAACCGATTTCTACGGCGGCAAGCTGACGCTGAACAGCAAGCCGGTGGACGATTTAACCCTGACCTGGGGTGTGGATGCCGACCACGAAACCTTTGATGCTAACCAGCAGTTCTTTAACCTGAGCAAAGCCGCGGCGAGCGGCGGCATGGAGCTGGATAACGCCTACAACGTGGGTCGTTACCCGGGCTACAGCATCACCAACCTCGCCCCGTTCCTGCAGGCCAGCTACGACATTGACGCCATCACCCTGAGCGGCGGCGTGCGCTACCAGTACACCGAGAACAAGGTAGACGACTTTGTCGGTTACACCCAGCAGCAGGCCATCGCTACCGGGAAAGCTACCTCCGCCGACGCGGTGCCGGGCGGGAAAACCGATTACAACAACTTCCTGTTTAACGCCGGGATCCTCGGTCGCCTGACCGAACAGCAGCAGGTGTGGTTTAACTTCTCCCAGGGCTTCGAAATTCCGGACCTGGCGAAGTACTACGGCTCCGGCACCTATCAGCTCAGCAACGGTCACTATCGCCTGCTGAACAGCGTCAACGTCAACGACTCGAAGCTGGACGGTATCAAGGTCAACGCTTATGAGCTGGGCTGGCGCTACACCGGCGATAACCTGCGCACGCAGGTCGCGGCGTATTACTCGCTCTCGGATAAAACCATCACCATCAACAAGACGGATATGACCATCAACCTGGAAGACGACAAGCGTCGTATCTACGGGGTGGAAGGCCAGGTGGACTATTTCTTCACCGACAGCGACTGGAGCACCGGGGCGAACTTTAACGCCATTAAGTCTGAAACCCGCGAAAACGGGAAATGGGAGAAGCTGACGGTCGACAGCGCCAGCCCGTCGAAAGCCAGCGCGTGGGTCAACTGGGCGCCGGGCGACTGGACCCTGCGCGTGCAGAGCACGCAGACCTTTGACGTATCAGACTCCGACGGTAAGAAGATCGATGGCTATAACACGGTCGACTTCCTGGGCAGCTACGCCCTGCCGGTGGGTAAGGTCAGCTTCAGCGTGGAAAACCTGCTGGACAAAGACTACACCACCGCATGGGGCCAGCGCGCGCCGGGGCTGTATAGCCCAACCTACGGTGCACCGGGTCTGTATACCTACAAAGGCCGTGGACGTACCTTTGGTCTGAACTACTCCGTTCTGTTCTAATCCTGCGCGCCGCCTTCGGGCGGCGCATTCTGTTGTGTAAATTCGAAGCAAATTTACTATAAAATCAGCGATTTGCTGAAATTGTCGGCAAACGAACGAAAAGTGCGTTTTCACCCTTTGACAAGGCGTATTGAGGTCGCTACTATGCGCCTCGTTCACACGATTCCTCTGTAGTTCAGTCGGTAGAACGGCGGACTGTTAATCCGTATGTCACTGGTTCGAGTCCAGTCAGAGGAGCCAAATTTGAAAAGCCTGCTTTTGAAGCAGGCTTTTTGCTTTTCTGCGTCTCTGATGTTAAATCAGAATCGCATCCAGCCTGGCAAGCACCTCATTTACAACGGCATCAGGTATGCGTTCCAGCCGCATGCCGTTTCGGGCAGCCATATCAATAGTTCTGGGCTGGTCGCAGCGAATAACGCCCATCGTTTTTGTCCCCGCCCCTTCCAGTGAAACGGTGAAGCCTGCCGTGCGAGCAAAGTTTCCGCCGCTGGTGACAGGAACCACTACCGGTAGCCGGGTCAGCTTGTTGAACGATGCCTTCGATACGATGAGTACCGGACGTTTTCCACTTTGCTCGTGGCCAGCAATCGGATCCAGTGAAACAAGCCAGATTTCCCCTCTTTCCATTTACAGGAGCTCCTTACCCACCGCAGGCGCATCAATCCATTCCCGATCCTCTTCGCTCATTTCAGCGTGCGGATCGCACTGCGCCAGCAGCTCCTCAAGCGAATAATGAGGCCGTTTCTGAGGTTCGATAATCAGGCAGCCATTATTGATGGTCATGCCGACTTCGCTGTCCGTCGACAGCTCCAGCGTTTTCAGCACGGCGGGAGGAACCGCCAGCATGATGGACCCACCGACCTTTTTAAGACGAGTTGTATACATAGCGCACCTCCAAATATTATATTTTAATATAACATCCATAGAGTGAGGTGTACAATTAGTCATCAGATTCATGGTGATTTCCTTTTCGTATTAAGTGTCCATAAAGCCGTAATCCATCACAGTGCAGGTGGGAACGAAATGCATCACTAAGAAGGCTGATAATAGAAAACTGCGTTCGCGGTTCAAAGGATTATGGCGGATCGGATAAACGAACTGCGAGGCTGCTTCCGGCTCGGAGCCGTCCCGGGGCCAGGTTGAGGCCCCCTCTCACGGCTTCATAACGATGCGGCCAAGCGGTTTCGCTGTCTCAGCGTATTCATGGGCCGCGGCGGCGTTAGCCAGGGGGAAGATGCG
This sequence comes from Enterobacter sp. 3U4, assembly GCF_057224565.1. NCBI lineage: Bacteria > Pseudomonadati > Pseudomonadota > Gammaproteobacteria > Enterobacterales > Enterobacteriaceae > Enterobacter > Enterobacter sp. 3U4. The sequence continues at coordinate 997,022 of NZ_CP136665.1, read as the reverse complement.
GTCAATGACAACCCTGATGTGCCCTGCAGCCACAGCCTGCAACATGTCGTCCACACTTGTCCGAACGCCGGGCTTTTCAAAAAGAGGCCCCATGAATACCCCCATGAGCGTCTGGTTAGACTGCATGGCCGGCCACAGGTCGACAGTCAGATCGCCGCCGCCCGCATTACCGACGAAGACGAGACGCCCTTCCGGAGCGAGTGCAGAAAGCGAAGCTGGCAACGTCGTCCCTACCGGATCGATGACGAGGTCAACGCCGGTGCCATGGGTATACTCTCGGACACTGTCCACGACGTTATTCTCTACACGATCCACGACACGGTCGGCACCAAGTTCCAGCAACCGCTTTCTTCGCTGCGTTCCGCTTGCCACGGCGATGACCGTCGCGCCTGCCTGTGAGGCAAGCTGAACGGCGGCGAGCCCCACGCCCCCCGCCGCAGCCTGAATCAGGACGGTTTCTCCGTGCCGGAGCATGCCTCGTGTGAAAAGGCAATGGTATGCGGTTCCAAAAGAGATCGGTACCACCGCCGCTTCTGCTGAATCCACCCCGTCTGGTATAAGCCAGGTACGTTCCGCAGGCACGGCCCAACGTTCCGCATGCGACCCCTGCATGCTAAAAGCAGTCACTCTGTCCCCAATCCTTCGGCTACGGACTTTTGATCCAACGGCCACCACCGTGCCTGCGGCCGCGTAGCCGACGATCCATGAAGGAAGAGGCGGCGGAGTTAAGCGCCGGTTGATCAGATCTCCCCCTTCAATTGAGATAGCCTCGACAGAAATCAGGACGTCGTCAGGTCCTGCGACCGGATCCGGGACGTCGACATACTGCAGGACGTCGGGAGCGCCTTCCACGTCATAAACCGCTGCTTTCATCAATTTTCCTCTGTCTTATCTTTCGACCGGCGGAAAGACCCGTAACGCTAGGGCAGCCTGGCAATCACCTTAATCTCAAACTGGAATCCGTACAGCCACGTCACGCCGATCCCGGTCAGCGTCGGATAAGGTGCTTCCCCCCAATATTCTGGCAGGATACTCCAGATAGCGTCGAGGTTTGACTCGGGATCGACGACAAAGAGAGTAACGTCAACCACGTCACCGAACGTGCAGCCCGCAGCCGTAAGAACAGCATTAAGGTTATCGAATGCCAGCCGGACCTGCGCGTTGAGATCCTCTTCAGGTGAACCATCCTCCCGGCTACCAACCTGCCCCGAAACAAACAGGAAGCCGTTAGATTTGATGGCGGGTGAATACCGATTGCGCTCGTAGAGCGCCTGGCGTCCGAAGGGAAAAACTGCTTCGCGTGTTGTCATGTCTGTACCTTTGTTATGGGGCTAAATCTGCCCGGTTAAGATAAAGACACTTTACAGGCGCCAGATCGGGCGGATAAACAAGCGACTTTGTCCATCATTGTTTGTAATATCCAAACAATCGGTGAAAAGAGAGGACAAGGGATGGATCGTTTCGATGCGATGCGCGCCTTTGCTCGCGTGGTGGAAGCAGGCAGTTTCACAAAGGCTGCCCAAACGCTTCATATGAGCAAAACCACGGTGACGCAGCTTATTCAGCAGCTGGAAGCGCGCCTGCGCGTCAAGCTGCTGCATCGTACCACCCGCAGGCTCGGCGTCACTCCTGATGGTGCGGTTTACTACGAGCGCGTCATCCGTCTGCTGGCGGACATGGAAGATGCTGACAACAGCCTGTCCAGTGCGACGATGACGCCCAGGGGACGCCTGCGGGTAGATGTGCCTTCTCCTCTCGCCCGCCTGGTGCTGGTGCCCGCGCTACCGGCTTTTCACGCGCGCTACCCTGATATCCAGTTCGACATGGGCGTCAGTGACCGGATTGTGGATCTGATCGGCGACAACGTGGATTGCGTCCTGCGCGGTGGTGAAATCAACGACCAGTCCCTGATCGCACGCCATGTCGGCGATTTGCAAATCGGTGTTTACGTCGCACCTAGCTATGTGGAACGCCTTGGCGCCCCTGCGCATCCGCGAGAGCTGGAAAACACGGACCATCGCATCGTGGGATTCTTATCTTCACGCACCGGTAAGATTGATCCTCTGGTACTGCGCTGTGATAGCGAACATATTGAAATTACGGGCAGCTATGTACTTGCCGTGGATGATGGCAATGCTTATCTCGAAGCGGGATTAGCCGGATTAGGCGTGATTGCGCTACCCGTCTATATGGCGGCAGCGCATCAGGCGTGTGGCTCCTTGAAACCGCTATTTGAAGATTGGCGTATTAAGCCAATGCCCCTGTACCTCGCATTTCCGCCTAACCGCCATGTCAACGCTAAACTGCGCGTTTTTATTGATTGGATCGTTGAATTGATGCGGCAGCATGTCCCTACTTCTACCAATAAGTGACTACATTTGAAGCCGGCTTTTTGCTTCTGTGACTCACTAATAGTTACCAAGCGGATTCTTTTCACAGGCAATACCGCAAATGCCCTCAAGTTCGGCTTCGAGTGTTTTAACCAACGATTGAAGATAGTCTGGGCCTTCCTGATACTGGCGACGTTGTAACTGGTACTCTTCGGAAGAGAGCAAAGTTAATCGCTCTTTGACTCGCTCACCGCATGATGCTATTTGTTCAATAAAATCAATATCATAAAATGGAAGGATTTCTTTAGTTTTGTTATTAAAAACGATGACTTTTACGCTATGAGCATCCAGAACCTCAATGAATTTTTTATCACAGGTTAAGATTGAGGGAAAAAAGAATGCCGCGTTTTTATCAATATTTAATGTAATAACAAATTCGAGAAAGCGCTGATGGCGAAGATCCCAGGCCATACCTCTAACATACTCCCAAAATCTTGCCGTATTACGGTTCACTTTGTGAAAAAAGGCTTCCTTACAACCGTTTTCAAAAAAACGCTTAGCGAGCAAAATTTCTCTAATGCCAAAGAAATGGGCTTCATTGTGTGTAAATTCTAGCAGTTCGAGTAATTTTTCCTGCACCTGCTTAGCGCTTGTTTTTGGGTTCCGTAGGTGAATCGCGCACATTTTTAACACATATACATATAAGCGATTATAGTCACGAGCCAGCTCTTCCATTAGCGACTTATTTATAAACTCATAATTTTTACGTGCCATATACTGCTGCGTTTTAGCTATAATTTCCTGTTCAGACACATTAAATTTTAACTGCCTATGCTGCTGCCAAGCCGCAACATCCAGGTTGCGTAACATTTCATAAGCTCGAATGCGTTCGAAGATTTTTTCCTGTTTATTGAGATCGCTAAAATTACAAAGATTTTCGAGTTCATACAGCAAAGGATCAACATTGACCTCCTCTCTGGCGATGAAGTCAAAAATTTCTTCAAAATCATCGGGAAGTCGCGATCTTTGCCCTTCAAAGAAAGGTTTAAGATAACTTAATACCTGCGTATCGAGCGAGATAGAATAGTCGATGGGAAATGTAACGCGGTTACCAGAGATAAACATTTCTCTGAATATGTCTGGTGTAAGAATAAACACATGCGGCGTTTTGAATAAACTACGCACGGCAGAACCACTGCTGAAGTTCCTGTTAACCGATAAGCCCGGAGTCGCACCTTTCTCCGCTGCAAAAATGAAGGTATAATCGTCAAGATAGTGGTAATAGAGTGCATATTGTTGAACAGCTGCCTCAAGATTTTCTGAGTGGCAGATATCATAAATAAAATCATGAATAACATTTGCCATTGTGCCCTCCCGGCATCGACGTAGCCTCCATTTTTAACACGCCTAAGCTTTTGCTATCAATATATTCATTATTTATTCCTGTATGAATACTATATAAAATTTATGCCGCGATACTAACGTACCGGGCATAAACGATAACAGACTGCTTGTCTAAGTTGGATTATTAAATCTGATAATCAATCGCCACTTCTTCGGGCTCCATTACCTGACGTTTAATCTCATCCACCGACAGCCCGGCATTGCACAGCTCGATAAAGCGCCACACATAGTTGCGCTGCAGCTGTCCGCGCTTCAGGCCAAGCCATACGGTGTTGGCGTCAAACAGATGACGCGTGTCAAGACGCACCAGGTTCCCGTCTTCGCGTTCTCCGCTGGACTGTTCTGCCACCAGCCCAATGCCCAGACCCAGTTCGACGTAGGTTTTGATCACGTCAGAATCCTGCGCGCTCAGCACGATGTCCGGCGTTAATCCTTTGCGGTTGAAGGCCTCGTCTATGCGCGAGCGTCCCGTAATCCCCTGCCGGTATGTGATCAACGGCCATTTGGCAATGTCTTCCAGCGTCAGGGGAGAGACCTGATTCAGTGGATGATCGACCGGGAGTAATAAGCTGTGATACCAGCGGAACCAGGGGAAAGCCACCAGCAGCGGGTCGTTGCTCAGGCGTTCGCTGGCTATGCCGATATCCGCCCCACCGTTTTGCAGCAGCACTTCAATTTCCTGCGGCGTGCCCTGGATAAGCTCCAGACGGACGTCAGGGAAAAGTTCGCGGAACGCTTTAATCACCGGCGGCAGGCTGTAGCGCGCCTGGGTGTGGGTGGTGGCAATGGTGAGCACGCCCGAGGCGTCATTGGTGAAGAGATCCGCCAGGCGACGCACGTTGCTGGCCTCGTTGAGGATCCGCTCTGCGATGGTGAGCAAAGCCTTACCCGGCTCCGTCATGCCGAGCAGCCGCTTGCCGCGACGGATAAAGATCTCTATGCCCAGCTCCTCTTCCAGCTCGCGGATATGGCGGCTGACGCCGGACTGAGAGGTGTAAAGCATATTGGCGACCTCGGTCAGGTTGTAGTCCCGCCTGGCCGCCTCACGGATAATTTTAAGTTGCTGGAAATTCACGATTCACTCCGGCGCATCTGACATAGCTCTATTGTTAGAGTCAGCCGAGCTGCAGAACAAATAATAAAAACCAGCATCTTATGCTTTTATGGAATATCAGCTCACGAGCTGGAGTTCACGGTTCTCAAGCGATGGCTTGCTGACCAGCGACATCAAAATCTCTTTTACCGCCTGCGCCTGTGGCGACAGCGAACCGCGTGCGGACATGTTCAGCGACAGCGGCAGGCTCATCGAAGGCGTGGTGATCCGCGCCATCCAGCCGTTTGCTGCACTGCACAGCGAGCGTGCTGCGGATTCTGGCAGAACGGTCACCCCCATGCCGCTGGCAATGGCTGCGGTCAGCGTGGAGATTGAATCGATTTCACCGATGATTTTGGCCGTCAGGCGGCGCAGGGAGAAGGCTTCGTCCACGCGCACTCTCACGGCGCTGTAGTCGCGCGGCAGATAGAGATTCATCTCTGCCACGGCGGTAAGGTCTACGCTCTGGCCCGGACAGTCGCGGGTGCCCACGAGGTAGAGATCTTCTTTCAACAGCGGCTGGCTGGTGATGCCGGCGACCGGGGAGCGATCGTAAAGGACCGCCATATCGAGCTGGCCGCTCAGCAGTTTGTCATTCAGTACGGAACCGCTGTTTTCGTGCAGATAGACCAGCACTTCAGGCAGCTCGGCGCGAACGGCCTGCAGCAGCGGCATGGTAATAGAGGACGCGGCCGTTCCCGGTGCCAGCCCGATGGACACGTGCCCGCTCAGGGTCTGCCCCACGTTATTCACCGCCAGCTGCGCCTGTTCACACTGGCGAAGAATGGTGCGCGCATGGGTATACAGGATCTTACCGGCTTCCGTTGGCGTGACGCCGCGTTTGGTACGGATCAACAGCTGCTGATCCATCTCGCCTTCCAGAGTAGCCACCTGCTGGCTCAGCGCAGGCTGCGCGATATGCAGCACTTCTGCCGCTTGAGTCAGGCTGCCGATATCGACGATTTTTACGAAGTATTTCAGTCGTCTTAAGTTCATTTTGCCCCCTGTTCGAAATGCTGTGCCGGAACCGGCTGTCGTTGTTGAACAGGTTTTGCAATATGAATGCCACTTTTACCAGGCGGTACAAATTGCGCGCTAAGCGCCTGAAAATAAGGAAACCTAATCATGGAGGGGGGTTTTATTACCGAAACAGCAGTTTATGATCTGCCCCATTAGGGGTATACCCGCACCATGACGGTGCATTCCGCTGCCAAAAACATCACTTTGCCGATTTTGTCAGCAAACGATCAAAAGGCGTTGATCCACCCTTTGACAAGGCGAACGCAGGTCGATAATATTCGCCCCGTTCACACGATTCCTCTGTAGTTCAGTCGGTAGAACGGCGGACTGTTAATCCGTATGTCACTGGTTCGAGTCCAGTCAGAGGAGCCAAATTTGAAAAGCCTGCTTTTAAAGCAGGCTTTTTGCTTTTCGGCATCTGGAAAGATTGCCCGGTGGCGCTGCGCTTACCGGGCCTACTTGTCACGTAGGTCGGGTAAGGCGCAGCCGCCACCCGACTAACATGCCCTCAGTTGCCCATCTTAACCGGCATCCCCGACCGTCGCTCCAGTTCGGCTCCCGCGCCCTCGTTTATCAGCTGCGTTCGCTGCGCGGCTGAAATAGGCAGAGGCACTTTCTGGGTCGATTCAAATTCCGCGCGGTTACGCGACAACGGCTCGTGAACTTCCACCCAGCGGCTGCCGTCCGGCTCGGTGGTGACTTTAACGGGCCTGTCGATAAGCTGCACGCGGGTTCCGACGGGAACATTATCGAAAAGATATTTGATGTCGTTATTACGCAGACGGATACAGCCCTGACTCACCCGCAGCCCGATGCCAAAATTCGAGTTCGTGCCGTGAATGGCATACAGCCTGCCGATATAAATCGCATACAGCCCCATCGGGTTATCCGGCCCGGCGGGCACGAATGCCGGCAGCGTTTTCCCTTCTGCCGCATAGGCACGGCGCGTATTCGGCGTCGGAGACCAGGTTGGCCCCTCCTGCTTACGCTCAACGGCCGTCACCCAGTTACGCGGAGTTTCACGCCCGGCCTGACCGATGCCGATGGGCAACACTTCAACGGTATTGCCGCCAGGAGGGTAGTAGTAGAGGCGCATTTCTGCCGCGTTAACGATAATGCCCTCGCGTACGGTGTCGGGCAAAATTAGCTGCTGGGGGATCACCAGCCGGGTGCCGGATTTGGGCAAAAAAGGATCCACTCCCGGGTTCGCTTCCAGCATATTGCTTAGCCCCTGCCCATACTGCGCGGCAAAGGCCTCAAGCGGTAACGTATTGCGCCCGGGAACGGTGATGGTAATCGGGTTTCCCACCAGACGACTGCCTTGCGGCGGTAGGGTATAAGTTACGGCAAACGCGCCGGGAACAGCGGCACACAGCGTAAGGACGAACCAGGTAAATCGCATCATAATTTCCTGTGCTCAAAAAAAGAGAAAGCCCGGGCTCAGGCAGGCTTTCTCAGTTTACGCTATTACGCCTCGGTTTTGCGCCATCTGCGCGTCAGCACTTTTTCCGCCTCGACAATCAGGAACATCACAAAACCAATCAGGAAGGTGATGACCCAGTAGCGGAACGGCAGCGCTTCGGTGCCAAACAGCATCTGCATGAACGGTGCGTAAATGATAAGAAGCTGTAGCGCCAGCAGTACGCCGCTCACGATCCAAATCCCTTTGTTCGCCAACAGGCCTTTGCTCAGCGAGAAGCCATCATTAACGCGGCAGTTAAGCATGTAGAACCACTGCGCGGTCACCAGGGTTTGCAGCAGCACGGTGCGGATAAATTCCGCCGAATAGCCGCGCGGCTGTAGCCAGGCTTCCAGCACGAAGGCGCTGATGGCAATCATCAGACCGACAAACACTACGCGCCAGATGGCATAGCCGTCCATCACATGCAGATTCGCCTTACGCGGTGGCCGGTTCATGATGTCCTTCTCACCCGCTTCAAACGCCAGGCCAAACGACAGGGTTGCCGACGTCGCCATGTTCATCCACAGGATCAGGACCGGCGTCAGCGGAATGAGGTTCCCCGCCAGCAGCGCAATGATGATCAGCAGGGCCTGCGCGATGTTGCTCGGGATTACGAACAGAATGGTTTTTTTCAGGTTATCGTAAACCCGACGTCCTTCGTGCACCGCACTGGCAATAGTGGCAAAGTTGTCATCCGTTAACACCATGTCGGCGGCTTCCTTGGTAACTTCAGTCCCCTTAATCCCCATGGCGATACCCACATCCGCCCGCTTGAGCGCCGGGGCATCATTTACGCCATCCCCGGTCATGCCCACCACTTCCTGTTTACTTTGCAGGGCCTGCACGAGGCGGAATTTATCCTCCGGGCTGGTACGGGCGAAAATATCATACTGCTGCGCGGCGTCGCTTAGCTGACGATCGTCCATCGCCTCCAGCTCACGTCCGGTGATAGCGCTTGCGGCGTTACCAATCCCCAGCATCTGCCCAATGCTCATGGCCGTTTGCGGGTGGTCGCCGGTGATCATTTTCACGCGGATCCCGGCCTGCAGACAGTCGGCAATCGCGGTAATGGCCTCCGGACGCGGCGGATCCATCATTCCAGCAATACCCAGCAGGATCACCCCATCGTGCAGGTCCGGGTGATCCAGCTCGCGCTGTCCCTCGCGGGCTGGCTTCCAGGCCGCAGCCACCATACGCAACCCTTCCCGGGCATACTCTTCGATCTTCCCTTCCCAGTAAGGCTGATCGAACGGCTGCAGTCCGTCATTCGTCTGCTGGTACTGGCAGAGGCGGAACAGGACGTCCGGCGCGCCGGTGATTAAGATCGCCTCTTCTTCACCCAGCCGGTACAGCGTGGACATGTATTTATACTGCGAATCAAACGGGATTTTGCTGCGCATTTCGGTATCGAGCGGTGGAAGCGGGATTTTCGCCGCCAGCACCTTCAGCGCGCCCTCGGTTGGTCCCCCGGTGATTTTCCACAGCCCCTGCTCGTCTTTGATCAGCTGGCTGTCATTACAGAGGTCAATGGTGCGCAGGTAGCGTTCCAGCAGGGAACCCTGCGTCACGCTGACGGGCGTCGGATCATCTACGGGGTGAATATTCCCCACCGGCTCGTAGCTGTCGCCCTCCACGCGATAGGTCGTGTCCGCGGTAATCACCGCTTTGACCGTCATTTCATTCATCGTCAGGGTGCCGGTTTTATCCGAGCAGATGACCGTCATTGCGCCCAGCGTTTCCACCGTCGGCAACTTACGAATGATGGCCTTGCGACGCGCCATGGCCTGTACGCCAAGCGAAAGGATGATGGAAATGATGGCCGGCAGGCCTTCCGGCACGGCGGCAACGGCGAGGCTGATAAGCGACAGCACCAGTTCAGAAACCGCCATATCCCGGAACAGGAGGCTGAAAACAAACAGCGCCACCATCATCACCAGGATAGTCATGAAGATGGTTTTACCGAGCTTATCCATCTGCACCATCAGCGGCGTGCGGTGCTTTTCAATGTCGGACATCATCTGATTGATGTGGCCCAGCTCGGTCTCGCCGCCGGTTGCCACCACCACGCCTTTACCGCCGCCGGAGCTGACGGTGGTGCCTGAGTAGAGCAAATTATACCGGTCACCTAAAGGCAGTTCCCCGCTTAACGCATCGCTGTTTTTCTCAACAACGGTGGATTCGCCGGTCAGGATGGCCTCCTCCACGCGAAGGTTATGCGCTTCAATCACGCGCAGGTCCGCAGGGATACGATCCCCGGCACGGATCACCACGATATCTCCCGGGACCAGCGACGTGGTGGGGATCGTTTCATGATTCCCCTGTCGTACAACCACGGCTTCGCTGGAGAGCATATTGCGAATACTCTGCAACGATTTTTCAGCATTGCTCTCCTGGATATGGCCAATCAGCGCGTTAATGATGGCAACCCCAAGGATCACAAACATGTCTACCCAGTGGCCCATGAATAGCTTAAGCAACGCGGCCACCAGCAGAACGTAAATCAATACATCGTTAAAATGTGCCAGGAAGCGCAGCCAGGCGGGTTTGCCCTTTTTTTGCGGCAACGCATTCTCACCGTGCTGCTGAAGTCGGGCTGATGCCTCAGTGCCGCTAAGTCCTTCCAGAGTGGAGTGGATATTCGACAGGGTTTCGTCGACGGTTTGTTGATAATACGGACGTTCAGGTTTTCCTGTTTTCATCGTTCCTTCCTCAGATTCTATTCAGAAACCACCTTGCTTTTATGTCATTAACGAATAACGAAAACAGGAACATGGGCATAACGAACAATACTTGCCGCCTCCGATCCTAACAAATGGGTTTGAATATTTGGATTCCGGGAGCCGACAATAATCGCGCCAGCAGCAAGTTCATCCGCCAGCTTAATAACCTCATCACGAACATTTCCGCTGCGCACATGGAGATGAACACGATCTTCTGGCAGATTCAATTTTTTGACCAGTTCAGACAATTTTTCTTTCGAATTATTAATCATATATTCATCCATCTTGCGCGCATCTGAAATAAAACCACGCGTCAGTTCGGCTGAAAACTTGGGCATGACGTGCAGCAAATGAATGTCACCCGATGCGCTTTGCGCCAGAAACCGTGCATGCTGCAACGCTTTATCCGCCAGGCTTGTCTCGTAGACGTCCACCGGAACGAGAATGTTTTTATACATATCGAGCATCCTTTTTATAACCAACACGAGAGTGAATGAAGTAAAAAAACGCATTAAATGCAGGGGGTTGCCCTTAATGCCAGTTACAGTAAAAAAAGATGGATGATATTAAACGTAGCACAGGAATATCAGGTTTAGCGCTTCCCCACTGCTAATGGTTATTTAACATTTATCTTTTCGCCGACTATGCTCATAGTTAGCCACCGCTTCCGGCTCATGGAGGAATGTATGTATGGTTTAAGCCTGATCCGTCTGGGTATGTTTATTGCGCTTGCCATTATCGCCAGCACGGCGATTGGTTTATTCACCTATATGGTCGTCACTTTTCTGGCAGAATAGTGTCACCCCTGTCCAGGTTATGGAATAAATAAAACAGTTATTTATTAGGGGAATACAGTGAACCGCTACCTCTCTCTTTTACCGTTCGTTTTGTTAACGCTCACAGCGTGCGACCCGAAACCGAAGCAAGCCTCACCCCTTCCCAGAATGGTAAAAGTGGCGGAGGTGACGGTTCCCGGTCACGCCCAGCAGCGCGTTTTTCCCGCCCGCATTGAATCGGGCGATGCCACAGACCTTTCCTTCAAGCGCGCAGGTCAAATTGAAGCGCTCGATGTGCGTCAGGGCGCAGCCATCAAACAGGGGCAACAGCTTGCAAGACTGAACGCCCGTGAAGCCCAGCAGCGGGTAAATGACAGACAAACGGCGGCGACGCTGGCCCAGAGGCAATTCGATCGCTTCCAGACGCTGGCGGGCCGCCAGGCGATTTCGAAAGCCGAAATGGACGTGCAGCGTGCGAACCGCGATTCGGCGAATGCGGCGCTACAGATCGCCCGAGAAGAGCTGAATCAAATGACGCTTGTCGCCCCCTTCAGCGGAACGGCGGCCAGCGTGCATGTCCGAAACCATCAGGTGGTGTCTGCCGGTCAGCCCATCGCGACGTTAACCCGCACCGATCTGCTTGACGTGGTGTTCAGCATTCCTGAAAACCTGTTTAAGACCTTTGATATCCGCAACGCGCAGTATCGCCCGGTAGTGAGAATTAACGCCATTCCGGATCGGGAATTTACCGCCGTTTATAAAGAACACTCGGGCAGCAGCGACAGTAATACCCTGACCTGGCAGGTAATACTGACCATGCCGCGGCCAGATGATTTTCCCTCCGTCGGTGGCGTAAGCGGCACGGTGACCATTAATTTAACCAACCTCCCGGCTGGCGCGGGCGCTGAGGCGCTGGTCGTACCGGTTGAGGCAGTCTTTAACCCGGACAACAGCCCGCGCAATGAGCCGCACGTCTGGGTTGTGGCGGGAGAAGGCGACACGCTCCATCTTGAAGACCGCAAGGTCAGCGTGGGGCAAGTGATTACCGAAGGCGTGGTAATCACCAGCGGGCTTAAGGCGGGCGAGCGCGTAGTAGCCGCAGGCGTTGGAGAGCTCCATGCTAACCAGCCGGTGCGTATCTGGACGCGTGAACGGGGACTGTAATGGATATCTCTCGTCAGTTTATTAATAACCCTGTTCGCGTCTGGCTAACGATTCTGCTGCTGGGCATCGGGGGTATTTTCGCGCTGTTGAATATCGGCAGGCTGGAAGATCCCGCCTTTACCATCAAAACCGCAGTGGTGGTCACCCACTACCCCGGCGCATCCGCTCAGCAGGTAGAAGAAGAGGTGACGCTGCCGCTGGAGAATGCCCTTCAGCAGCTGCCTTATCTGGACAACGTGAGCTCCATCTCTTCAAACGGTCTGTCGCAAATCACCGTTAACATTGCTTCACGCTATCACTCAAACGAACTGCCGCAGATTTGGGATGAACTGCGCCGCCGCGTGGGCGATGCCTCTCGTCAGTTCCCGCCCGGCGTCGTCACGCCCTTTGTAAATGACGATTTCGGCGACGTGTTCGGCTTCTTCTTCGCAATATCCGGGGATGAATTCAGTAATCCTGAACTCGTGAGATACGCGGAACAGCTGCGCCGCGAGTTGATTCTGGTCCCCGGCGTCGCGAAGGTTGCCATCGGCGGAGCGATTAGCCAACAGGTCAACATCGATATTTCCCTGACCAAAATGGCCGCGCGCGGCATTACGCTGAACCAGCTTTCCGCCCTGCTCAGCAGGCTCAACGTCGTATCCAGCGCCGGAGAAATCACCTCCGGCAGCGAATCCATTCGTCTGCACCCGACCGGTGAGTTCGAGAATCTTGATGAACTGGCGGATCTCATCATCACGCCTTCCGGCACGGGGGCGGCGACGCGTTTGCGTGATATCGCCACGCTGTCGCGCGGGCTGAACGAATCGCCAGCCAGTATCTACCATGCCAACGGCAAAAAAGCCGTCACCATGGGCGTCTCGTTTATTCCCGGCGTGAACGTGATCGACGTGGGCCACGCGCTGGAGGCGAAGCTAAAGCAGATGTCGACGGAAAAACCGGCAGGCATACAGATAGATCTGTTTTACGATCAGGCAGCCGAAGTGGGCCACTCTGTTAACGGTTTTATTATTAACTTCCTGATGGCGCTGGCGATTGTCATCGGCGTGCTGCTGATCTTTATGGGCGTACGCAGCGGGATCATCATTGCGGTTTCTCTCGCCCTTAACGTGCTGGGCACGCTGCTGATTATGTATCTGTGGGGCATCGAGCTGCAGCGCATCTCGCTTGGGGCGCTGATTATCGCCCTCAGCATGCTGGTGGATAACGCCATCGTAATTGTCGAAGGGGTGTTGATTGCCCGACAGCAGGGCTCCCCGCTGCTGACCGCCGTTAACGCTATCATCCGCCGCTCCGCCCTGCCGCTGCTGGGGGCGACGGTGATTGCTATCCTTGCGTTTGCGCCTATCGGACTGTCGCAGGATTCCACCGGGGAATACTGTAAATCCCTCTTCCAGGTGCTGCTGATTTCCCTGATGCTGAGCTGGTTCTCGGCGCTCACCCTCACCCCGGTGATGATTAAGTGGTGGTTGTTTAAAAACGACAGTGCGCCGGACACCACTGACGAGTCAGATCCTTACGACAAACGTCTCTACCGCCTCTACCAGCGCCTGCTTAACACGCTGCTGCACCATAAGGCACCGACGCTGGTAGTGATGGCCGCCCTGCTGGCCGCGTCTGTCTGGGGGTTTGGCGCGGTGCGGCAAAACTTTTTCCCGTCATCTAATACGCCGATTTTCTTTGTCGATCTCTGGTTACCCTACGGGACCGATATCAAATGGACCGAGAAAATGACCGGTGATATTGAGAAAACCATCAAGGGCCAGCCCGGCGTAGAAACGACCGTCTCTACCATCGGTCAGGGAAGTATGCGGTTTATTCTGACCTACAGCGGACAGCGCCAGTACAGCAACTATGCCCAAATCATGGTAAGAATGGATGACCAGCGTAACATTTCTCCCTTGACCCGCCACGTTGATGAGTACATCGCGCGAAACTACCCGCAGGTCAACGCCAGCACGAAACGGGTGATGTTTGGCCCCTCCGGCGACAGCGCCATTGAAGTGCGCATTAAAGGCCCGGATCCAGACAGGCTGCGCCTGATTGCCAGCCAGGTGGACGATATTCTGGCGCGCGACCCGGCCACGGGGAGCGTCCGAAACGACTGGCAAAACCGCAGTAAAGTGATCCGTCCGCAGTACGTCGCCGCGCTGGGACGCGAGCTTGGCGTGGATAAACAGGACGTCGACAACGCGCTGGAGATGAATTTCTCCGGCAGCCGGGCGGGGTTGTATCGGGAAGGCAGCGACCTGCTGCCCGTGGTGGTGAGGCCCCCGGAAAGCGAAAGGCTGGATGCCAGCCACCTGAACAACGTGCTGGTGTGGAGCCAGGCGCGGCAGCAGTATATCCCGCTGAGTAACGTCGTCAGCAGCTTTTCGCTGGAGTGGGAAGATCCGCTCATTCTTAGACGCGATCGCTCGCGGGTACTGACGGTTCAGACGGATCCGGACCCGCTGAGCCAGCAAACCTCCGGCGATATTCTCGCCCGCGTGAAGCCGCAGGTAGATGCACTTCCCCTGCCCCACGGCTACAGCATCGAATGGGGGGGCGACGCGGAAAACTCCAGCGAGGCGCAGCAAGGGCTATTCACTACGCTGCCTCTCGGGTATCTGGTGATGTTTGTCATTACGGTGCTGATGTTCAGCTCGGTAAAAAATGCCGTCGCAATCTGGCTGACCGTACCGCTGGCGCTGATTGGCGTCACGCCAGGATTTTTAATAACCGGTATCCCGTTCGGCTTTATGGCGCTGATTGGTCTGCTGAGCCTGAGCGGAATGCTCATCCGCAACGGCATCGTGCTGGTGGAAGAGATCGAACAGCAGAAAACGCAAAAGGATCAGCACAGCGCGATCGTTTATGCCGCCACCTCGCGCCTGCGCCCTATCCTGCTCACCGCGTTCACTACCGTACTTGGCCTGGCTCCGCTGCTGCTGGATGTTTTCTTCCAGAGCATGGCCGTTGTGATTATGTTTGGACTGGGGTTTGCTACAATCCTGACGCTACTGGTACTCCCCGTGATCTACGCGTGTTTCCATCGTAAGGACGAAGCCAAACAACAATGAATGCGACAGGGCTGAACATTATCAAGACGCTGGGCTGCATGACGGCGGTTACCTTCTTCACCATCTACAATACCTGGGATCATTATGATTATGACTATCACTGGATCCTGGGGTTTTTAACCTTTATCTCGACCATCGCCACACCGCTGTTTTTTGTGGTGTCGGGCTATCTCGACGGACAATCCCGGCACGGCACGCGCTGGCAGCTGGGTAAAATTAAAAGCCTGGTGATTGTTTTTCTGTTCTGGATAACGATCTACTACCTTTGGGAGCCTTATCAGCGCGGGTATTTAATCCAGCCCTGGTTCGTGTTCGCCTTTGTCGTGATTTACACCTTCCACCCGGCGGTGGAGTGGCTTAGCCAGCGGAGATCGCTGTTCTGCGGCGCGATTGCTGCCCTGCTGTTCTTTTCCTACGGATACGATCTGTTATCGGCGCTTTATCCTGAAACGCACGTCCTTTCTCTTTCACCGCAGTATCGGCTGTGGACATGGCTGCTGTTTTATCTGACGGGGCAACTCTTTTGCGACCCTAAAATCGCCGAGTGGATAAGCCGCAAAAATGTAGTCAGGGCGGCGGTTATCGCCATCCCGTTTATCTATCTCTTCACCTGGTTTTACGAGCGCCACTTCTTCTTCGCGCTGTTCAAGGCCGACAGAAACGCCTTTATCCTCACCGGCTCTCAAATTTACATTCTGATCATCGCGCTGGTGATTGCAGCGAACGGCGTGCGCTTCCGCCGCAATGCTGAATTTAAGGAGTCCATTCTGGCCGCCATCAGCAAAACGATGACTGGAGTATATATTGTGCACTACTCGGTGTTTCATCTGCTGACGGCTCTGATACCGGTGACCTCTCTCGGAATGAAGCTGACGCTTATTGTGCTCACATTCGTCACCTCTGTTCTCTTCTCCATGCTGGTACTGTCTAACGCCGTGGCTAAAAAGGTGATCACCCTTTAAAAGCCTAAGCGCAGCCAGGCAAAAAGCACGTTGCCGTTATTATAAGTACCGGGAATATAGGTGAACTGGACGGTAACGCGCTGATAACTGGCCGAAAAAAGCGGGAAGATGAACGGTAGCGGGACATAGTTCGCAAAATCATCTCGCGCCGTGATGCCCGCTGCGGCACCGAGCCCAAGGCGGAAATCTCTGGCATTATCCAGATACCAGCCCTTCTCCCAGCCATAGCCCATCGCGGGCTGCCATTCGTTATGCGAGTCCTTGAACATCATCGCGAAAAGCGCGCTCCAGTTGCCCTCTTCGTTATAGCGGGACACGCCCAGGCCACCGCCCCACGGCATTTCATTGTACTTGTCGGTTTTTTCTTTGTCGTACATAAAGCGAGCGTGCCAGCTCAGAAACGGCAGGTACAGATCGTAACGTTGCGGCTGCTCCCAGGTTTGCGAAATATCGTCCGTCAGCGCGTTCCACCAGCCGCTGATACGCTGTTCTCCGTAGACGTTGGGCTCCGCGTTAAGCGGTGCGACGAATAAAAACAGGACCATCCAGAATGCCGAAAAGGTGCGTTGCATCGTTATTCCCTCAGATTAACTCACGCGGCGGTCACTATTACTGTAAACCATTCAGCCTTTAACGGAGCCAGAAGATACAATTATCTCGCTGCAGGTGAAGATGAAATTTATTTATTCAGCGCCTTCCGGAAAGATAAAAACGTTTTCTCAGGCGTTTTGTCGCGGTAGTCTCATAGGTTCCGTTTATATGACGGGCACAATGTGAGTGACCTTTTCTTATACCAATAATTAAAAATTAGTACGGACAGGACAACTATGGACTCCACCCTTATCTCCGATCGTCCCAACGAGGAGACACCTTCGCTCAATCGTGCCCGCCGCGCCGCACTCGGCAGCTTCGCGGGTGCCGTCGTCGACTGGTATGATTTTCTGCTTTATGGCATTACCGCCGCGCTGGTGTTTAACCGTGAATTCTTCCCCCAGATCAGCCCTGCGATGGGTACGCTCGCCGCGTTTGCCACCTTCGGCGTCGGCTTTCTGTTTCGCCCGCTGGGTGGGGTGATCTTCGGCCACTTCGGCGACCGTCTTGGCCGCAAGCGCATGCTGATGCTCACCGTCTGGATGATGGGGATCGCCACTGCGCTTATCGGTATTCTCCCCTCGTTTGCCTCTATCGGCTGGTGGGCGCCGGTACTGCTGGTCACCCTGCGCGCCATCCAGGGTTTCGCCGTGGGCGGCGAATGGGGCGGCGCGGCGCTGTTATCCGTTGAGAGCGCACCAAAAAATAAAAAAGCATTTTATAGCAGCGGCGTGCAGGTCGGGTACGGCGTAGGGCTGTTGCTTTCCACAGGGCTGGTGTCGTTAATCAGCCAGCTCACCACCGACGAGCAGTTCCTGAGCTGGGGCTGGCGCATTCCGTTCATATTCAGCATCGTGCTGGTGATTGCCGCACTGTGGATCCGTAACGGCATGGAGGAGTCCGCTGAATTCGAACAACAGCTGCAGGAGAAATCGGTCGTTAAAAAACGGCTGCCGGTGATGGAAGCCCTGATTCGACACCCTGGCGCTTTTCTGAAAATTATTGCCCTGCGCCTGTGCGAGCTGCTGACGATGTATATCGTCACCGCCTTTGCGCTGAACTACTCGACGCAAAATCTCGGCCTGCCCCGTGAATTGTTCCTGAATATTGGCCTGCTGGTCGGCGGGATCAGCTGCCTGACGATACCCTGCTTCGCCTGGCTTGCGGACAGGTTTGGCCGCCGTCGCGTCTACATTACCGGGGCGCTGATTGGAACCCTCAGCGCCTGGCCGTTCTTTATGGCACTGGAGGCGCAGTCGATCTTCTGGATTGTCTTCTTCGCCATCATGCTCGCGAACATCGCTCACGATATGGTGGTGTGCGTGCAGCAGCCGATGTTTACCGAGCTGTTCGGCGCCAGCTATCGCTACAGCGGCGCGGGCGTGGGCTACCAGGTCGCAAGCGTGGTCGGCGGCGGGTTTACGCCGTTTATTGCCGCCGCGCTGGTGACCTTCTCCGGCGGTAACTGGCACAGCGTGGCGATTTATCTGCTGGCCGGTTGCCTGCTGTCGGCGGCAACGGCGCTATTGATGAAAGAGACGAGCCACCGCTGATCTCACTTTTGTTTCACAGGCGTGTGACATACTATCGGGTAGAGTCGCACACCTGTGGAACAAGGAGACAGAGATGAATAATAAGGGCTCCAGCCTGACCCCGGCTCAGGCGCTGGAAAAACTCGACGCGCTGTATGAACAGTCCGTCAACGCGCTGCGCAGCGCCATCAGCGAATATATCGAAACAGGGAAACTTCCCGACGAAAAGGCCAGAACCGAGGGCCTTTTTGTTTATCCATCGCTCTCTGTTACCTGGGATGGCAGCGCTAGCAGTAATCCCAAAACCCGTGCCTATGCGCGCTTTACCCACTCCGGCTGCTACAGCACCACCGTCACCCGCCCTGCACTGTTCCGCCCGTATCTTGAAGAACAACTCACGCTGTTGTACCAGGATTACGGCGCGCACATTTCCGTTGAGCCCTCGCAGCATGAGATCCCGTATCCGTACGTGATTGACGGTTCGGCATTAACCCTTGACCGCTCCATGAGCGCGGGGCTAACCCGCCACTTCCCGACAACGGAACTGTCGCAGATTGGCGATGAGACGGCCGATGGGATCTATCACCCGGCAGAATTTTCTCCCCTGTCACACTTTGATGCCCGCCGGGTCGATTTCTCCCTGGCGCGTCTGCGCCACTACACCGGCACGCCCGTCGAACATTTCCAGCCGTTCGTCCTCTTTACCAACTACACCCGCTACGTTGACGAGTTTGTCCGCTGGGGCTGCAGCCAGATCCTCGACCCGGAAAGCCCGTATATCGCGCTCTCCTGTGCGGGCGGGATCTGGATCACCGCGGAGACCGAAGCGCCCGAGCAGGCCATTTCCGACCTGGCGTGGAAAAAGCACCAGATGCCCGCCTGGCACCTGATCACCGCCGACGGTCAGGGCATCACGCTGATTAACATTGGCGTGGGCCCGTCAAATGCCAAGACCATCTGCGACCATCTGGCGGTGCTGCGTCCGGACGTGTGGCTGATGATCGGCCACTGCGGCGGCCTGCGTGAAAGCCAGCTGATTGGCGACTACGTGCTGGCCCACGCCTATCTGCGCGATGACCACGTGCTGGATGCGGTGCTGCCGCCGGATATCCCAATCCCGAGCATCGCCGAAGTGCAGCGCGCGCTGTACGACGCCACCAAAGAGGTCAGCGGCATGCCGGGTGAAGAGGTTAAGCAGCGCCTGCGCACCGGTACGGTCGTCACGACGGATGACCGCAACTGGGAGCTGCGCTATTCCGCCTCCGCGCTGCGGTTCAACCTGAGCCGCGCGGTGGCCATTGATATGGAGAGCGCCACCATCGCCGCGCAGGGGTATCGCTTCCGCGTTCCCTACGGCACCCTGCTGTGCGTGTCCGATAAGCCGCTGCACGGTGAAATTAAGCTGCCGGGCCAGGCTAACCGTTTCTATGAAGGTGCGATATCCGAACATCTGCAAATCGGCATTCGCGCCATTGACCTGCTGCGGGCAGAAGGTGACCGGCTCCATTCCCGCAAGCTGCGCACCTTCAACGAGCCGCCGTTCCGCTAACAACGATAAGGAATAACCATGTCCAGCACATCTCCGCTCTCTGCCCTGCGCCACTGGCTCGAGGCCAGCCGTCTCGACGGGATGATCGTCCCGCGTGCGGATGCCTGGCAGAGCGAATACTGCGCGCCATACGACGAAAAGCTGGCCTGGCTGACGGGCTTTGACGGTTCGGCCGGCATGGCGCTGGTGCTGAAAAACAAAGCGCTGCTGTTCGTTGACGGGCGCTATCAGGTTCAGGCTCGCGTTCAGGTCAATACGGATGAGGTTGAGATCCACCACCTGCACAACGAGCCGCTGGCAGAATGGCTGGCGGAAAACGTGGAGGCCGGGACGCGCATCGGTTTTGATCCGCTGCTGATGACCAACTCGGAGTTTGAGCAACTGTCTGCCACGCCTTGCGAGCTGGTCCCGCTGAAAGCCTCGCCGTTTGACACCCTATGGACTGACCGCCCTGCCGCACCGGCGGGGCTTATCCGGGAAATGCCGGTTGAATGCAGCGGTGAAAGCAGCGCTGATAAACGCCAGCGCGTCGCCGCCGTGCTGGCTGCAAGCAATGCCGATTATCTGGCCGTTACCCTGCCGGATAATATCGCCTGGCTGTTAAACGTCCGTGGCGCGGATATCCCTTACAGCCCGGTACCGCTCTCTTTTGCTCTTCTGGGCCGTGACGGCCACGTTGAGTGGTTTGTTAACGACAACAAGCTCGCCGCCCTGCCTGAAGATGTGCGCAATGCGTTTACCCTTGCGCCGCAGGACGCCTTTGTCGAACGCTGCCAGCAGATTGCTGCAGGCAAACGGGTGATGGTTGATGCCGATTCCGCGCCGGTGGCTCTGCGCTTCGCCATTGAGCCACGGGGAGAGATTGTCTGGCGGACCGACCCCATCACCCTGATGAAAGCCACCAAAAACCCGGTTGAGCTGGCCGGTTATCGCGCGTGCCATCACCAGGACGGCGCCGCCTGGGTCAACTTCCTGGCCTGGCTGAGCCGTGAAGTGCCGCTGCGCGAGGCGGCAGGGAATCCGCTCACCGAGCTGGAAGTCCAGGCGCAGCAGCTGGCGTTCCGTCAACAGCAGCCCGGGTTTATCGAGCAGAGTTTTGCGACCATCTCCGCCTCTTCGAGCAATGCGGCGATGTGTCACTATCATTCGAGCGAGGCCAGCAACAAGCCCATCGGTCATGACCATTTTTACCTGAACGATTCCGGCGGTCAGTACGTTAATGGCACCACCGACGCCACGCGCACGCTGGCATGGGGTAAGGTCGATCCGCAGCAACGTCTGCACTACACCGCCGTGCTGAGAGGCTTCCTGTCGCTCATTACCCTGCAGTTCCCTTCCGGGACTCAGGGGCATCAGCTGGATGCATTTGCGCGTCGCCCGCTGTGGGAGATGGGGCTGGATTACGATCACGGCACGGGACATGGCGTGGGTCATCAGCTTCTTATCCACGAAAACCCGCATCGCATTGCCAAAAAGGTCAACCCGTGGCCGCTGGTGGCGGGCAACATCATGACGATTGAACCGGGCTACTATCTGGGCGATAGCCACGGTATTCGTATTGAAAACCAGGTGGAAATTGTGGAGAGCCGCCCGGGGTTCTGCAAATTTGCCTCGCTGACGCTTATCCCGATCGACTTAAGTCAGGTTGAGCTACATCTGTTGAGCGCGCAGGAAAAACAGTGGCTGGATGCGTATCACCAGCAGGTACGCGAGGCGCTTTCACCTCTGGTGAATAGCGAGGCGCGCGAGTGGCTGGTAGAGGCGACGGCGCCGGTTCGCGTCAAACATTAGTGCGGTTTGTTGCCCGGTGGCGCTGCGCTTACCGGGCCTACAGTCCCGTAGGTCGGGTAAGGCGAAGCCGCCACCCGACAATTTTACCCGGCGCAGAAAAGCAAAAAGCCTGCTTTAAAAGCAGGCTTTTTAAATTTGGCTCCTCTGACTGGACTCGAACCAGTGACATACGGATTAACAGTCCGCCGTTCTACCGACTGAACTACAGAGGAATCGTGTGAACGGGGCGCATATTATCGATGCTCCCCCATGATGTCAAAGGCAGAATGCATATTTCCGCTCGTTTGCCGAATTATTCTCCACTTCGCGCAATTGTCAGGCATTTTGTCGCGGATATTTCCACAGCCAGCGCCCGCTGACCATCCGCCAGTAGAACAGTGCGCCCCGCACGGCCCAGTCCAGGAACATCCCCAGCCAGACGCCGATCACACCCCATCCGAGCATCACCCCGAGCGTATACCCTGCTACGACGCGACATCCCCACATGCCGAGCATCGACACCCACATCGCAAAGCGGGCATCGCGCGCCCCTTTCAGCCCGGCGGGCAGAACCCATGAGGCTGCCCAGATGGGCATAAAGGCCGCATTGAGCCAGATGAGGACTTTTACAACCTCTTTAACATCGTCTTCGTGGGTGTAGAACGAGGCCATCAGCCCGGCAAACGGCGCGGTTCCCCAGGCGATCAGCGTCAGTCCAATGGTCGACAGCCAGAAAACGTGGCGCAGCTGTCGCTCCGCCTGGCCTATCTGCCCTTTCCCGAGCCGTTTCCCGGTGATAATGGTCGATGCAGAGCCCAGCGCGTTACCCGGCAGGTTAATCAGCGAGGCGATGGAGAAGGCAATGAAGTTACCGGCGATCACGTCGGTGCCCATCCCGGCGACAAACATCTGCGTCAGCAATTTCCCGCCGTTAAACAGCACCGATTCAATGCTCGCGGGAATGCCGATCCCCATCACTTCCCAGATAATGGCGAAATTAAAGGGACGGAAATAGCTCTTCAGCGTGAGGCGCAGCGAGGGGGTGATCCCCGCCATCAGCACGCCGATAATCGCCGCCGCACCGATATAGCGTGAAATGGTTAAACCCAGTCCGGCACCGACGAACCCCAGCCCCTCCCACGAGAACACGCCGTAGATCAGCACGCTGCTGATGATAATATTGAGGATATTCATCCCGCCGTTGATCAGCAGAGGAATTTTGGTGTTCCCTGCCCCGCGCAGCGCGCCGCTGCCAATCAGGGCGATAGCCGCCGCCGGATAGCTGATGACGGTCATCTCCAGATAGGTCAGCGCCAGATCTTTAACCTCGTTCGTAGCCTCCCCGGCGACAAAGTCGATAATCTCTTTACCGAAATAGTGGATCACCGCCGCCAGAACGATCGAAAAAATGGTCATGATCATCAGCGACTGGCGGGCCGCCTCGCGTGCACGTTTGGGGTCAAGCTTGCCGAGGCTAAAGGCCACCACCACCGTCGTCCCGAGGTCAATGGCGGCAAAGAACGAGATCACCACCATATTGAAGCTGTCCGCCAGCCCCACCCCGGCCATCGCCTCTTTTCCCAGCCAGCTCACCAGAAAGGTGCTCAGAACTCCCATCAGCAGAACGCAGGTATTTTCCAGGAAGATAGGCACGGCAAGAGGGGTGATTTCACGCCAGAACAGGACACGATAGCTTTTACGTTTTGCATACCATGGCGTGCGCGCGATCGCCTGGCGTAAGGAGGCAGTGACGTTCAAAATGGACCTTAGCGAGAAAAGTTGAAACTCCATTTCAAATGATGGGGGACAAATGCTAATCCTGCAAAGTATTTTCCAGAAAAAGATGTGTGGATTTACAACAAACTGATGGCAGAATCAGCAATCGGTCGATTTTCCCTAAGATCAGGTTTGACAAAACTTTTTTCGCCGCTAAGATAAGCCTCCACAACGATTCCTCTGTAGTTCAGTCGGTAGAACGGCGGACTGTTAATCCGTATGTCACTGGTTCGAGTCCAGTCAGAGGAGCCAAATTTAAAAAGCCTGCTTTTAAAGCAGGCTTTTTGCTTTGCGGATGAGGGAAAATGAACGCTCTGTTTGTCTACGGCACGCTGCGCCCGGGCCACTCTAATGCGCATATCCTTGAAAACATTGGCGGCGAATGGCTGGCCGGTTCCGTATCCGGTACGTTTTACGAACGCGGCTGGGGCGCTGCGGCGGACTTCCCGGGGATCGTGCTCCACCCTGATGGTCCCCGCGTCGAAGGCTATCTGTTTATCTCTGATAACCTTGCCGCACACTGGCAAATGCTGGATGAATTTGAAGACGGCTACGATCGGGTTGAGGTCACAGTGACCACCCTTGAAGGCAAACAGGTTAAGGCCTGGATTTATCAGCTACAGCCGCGTTCTGCGTCATAAAAAAAGGCTCTCTGTCACCAGAGAGCCTTTTTCACTATTCGCTGCGATTACTCGCTTTTTGCTTCGCCGTTTTTGATTTCGCCCATCACTTTAAGCTTCTTGGAGATGTCGCGACGCTCTTTGGACAGCTCAGCGTTTTTGATGATGTAGTCATCAACGCGGTCTTCATAGTCGCTCTTCATGCTGGCGATGATGCCCTGGATAGCTTCAACGCTCATGCCTGGCTTGATGTAGTCGCTCAGGTTGTCGAGCAGCAGAACACGTTTCTGGTTGTCACGGATCTTCTTCTCAACGTCCTGGATTTCACGCTGCAGTTTGTTTTTGCGGCGGAACAGGCGGACGAATTCCAGAACATCCTGGAACGAAGGCTTGGTAGTTTCCATTTTTACACCCCTGATAATGTGAGATTCGGATTCGTTAAGGCAACCGTTGTAACAGACAGCGGCTGCGAATGACAATGAGTATATCGTTTAAAGCTATCATAACCCCAATTGCTGCTGAATCGAAGCAGCAGGCGTCACATACGCCTTTTATTTGCGCAGCGCCCGGCAAATCAGGTGCGATAACAGCTCAAGCTGCCGCGCCAGTTCCATGCTCAGCCAGACGTAGCCATGAATAGGCGTTTCCGCCACGTTATCGCTCTGGCGTTCATTGATTAACTGCTTCAGCTCCGCGACGATCTCATTCAGTCGCTCGCTGTTGGCCAGTATCGGCTGCGGGTTCCCTTCATAGAGCGCATGGGCGATGGTCAACAGCGTTTGCTGCGTCATCTGCTGGGTCTCTTTGAGGGTCTGCGCGTTAAGCATCAACAGATGGCTGGGACGCGAAGCCCAGTGGGCGTTGATTTGCAGCTCAAGCATGCAGACCAGATTGCGGCTTACCGTCTGGATGGCTTCGAAAATTGATTTCTGAATACGGGTTTCTTTGCTGGCGGGCGTGATCAGGCCGCGCATTTTGACCACGTCGTTGAGGATCGTTTGCAGATGCTTTTCCAGCCGGGGGCGCTCGACCAGATTCGGGGAAAAACCGGCCTGATAGACGCGGTTAAACGCGGTGACGTAGTTCGCCATCTGAATACGCCAGTGCAGAAAAGCTCGCTGTGGCCATATACCGGTGAAGAGCATGGCCAGCAGTGACCCCAGGATGACATCCCCGCTTCGCCACAGCGCCGTGGTCATATCCCCGGCGGGTGCGCCGACAACCACCGCGAGCGTAATACCAATCAGCAGCGCCTGATACGGCTTTTTACCCAACGCCAGCCAGCCGCACAGGAACATGGCGGCACCGCACCATGCCAGCATCACGGGAAATGAGATGAGCTCCAGCTTCAGGGCAATAAGCCCGAGGGCCGAACCTAACACCGTCCCGCCAATTCGCTCGAAAGCGCGCGGAACAACGTTTCCCCAAAACGAGATGGGTCCCATCACCACCACCAGCGTGATAAGCGGCCATGTCCCTTCCGGAACATTCAGTAAACGGACCAGTACAAACGTCAATACGAAAGCCAGCGCGATGCGACACCCGTGCACCACGCGGTAGTGTTTGTACAACCGAATTTCAAAAGGGGTTAATGATTTGTCGGGACGCACACCCGCTCTCCAGCTACACGGCAAATCACAATTGTACTGTGTTTTCAGCCGGGCGGATCGCTCCCGGCTGAAAAACCCTTCATTTAACAGGTCTAAACCGTTTTATGCTCTACGGCGATATACATTTCGATATCCCAGTAACCGTCCGCATTGCCGTCATTGAGATAGCGTTCGAAGCAAGGTTTAAGCGCCATCTGGTACTTATTGTCCTGCAGCAGAGAGTTAAAGAACTGATACCACGGCTTGGCGAAGTCGTAGTTTTCCACGCGCGCCGTCGCCACGGCATAATCCCCGGCCGCGATTTCCGTCATCATGACGCCTTCGCTGTTTTCCGGGATAACGAAATCATCCGGTACCGTAACGGCCGTATCACAGCGCAGTTTTTCTGGCGGGACTTCATCGGGGTTATCGTAATAAACAGCCACCCACTCCAGCGGCTCAATGTGACGCCCGTCGACCCACATGACCAGCTGTTCAAAGCCCTGTTTTACCGTGTGTTCCCAAGGGCCGACCAAATGAAAACCGGCAATCTTACGTTTCTGTTGCTGCGTAATGCTGTAGTCCATGCTGCCTCCGCTCATCACTGTATATTTATACACTATAAAACTGGATTATCATTATCAGCAAACGAGGAGTGTTTATTATGTGAGCAGACTCGCAACCCTGCCAGTCTGCTCATCTGCCGTTAGAGCGTGTGGTGCAGATAATCGCTCAGACGAGAGAACAGGCCGCCTTTATCAACGGCCTCCAGCGTTACCAGCGGCCAGTGGGCTACCACCTTGTCGCGATCGTAGAGCTGAATCTCCCCGACCCGCTGATGCGCGGCAATCGGCGCTTCCAGCTCTTTTTTATCCAGCACGTATTTGGCTTTGATGTTCGGCACTTCCGCTTTCGGCAAGGCCAGCCAGAAGTCCTGGTCGGTGCCCAGCTTCACCTGCTCCTTATCGCCGTACCAGATGCGCTCCGTCCCTACTTTTTTACCGCTATGCAGGATCTGCACCGTATCGAAATTCTGCTGCCCCCAGTGCAGCAGTTTTCGGGCCTGGTCCTCGCGTCCTTTCGGGCTGTCCGCCCCCATCACCACCGCGATTAAACGACGCTGGCCGTCAACGGCAGACGCAATCAGGTTAAAACCCGCCCCCGAGGTATGTCCCGTTTTAAGGCCGTCCACGTTCATGGTCTTATCCCACAGCAGGCCGTTGCGGTTTTGCTGGGTGATCCCGTTCCAGGTCAGACTCTTTTCGCTGTACATATGATAAAACTCAGGCTCGCCGTGGATGATGGCCCGGGAGAGGACGGCCAGGTCATAGGCCGAGCTGTGCTGACCAGGCGCGTCCAGCCCGTGGACGGTTTCAAAGTGCGTATCGCGCAGGTTCAGCTTCTGCACGTAGTCGTTCATCATCTTCACAAACTGCGGCTGCCCGCCCGCCACGTGATCGGCCAGCGCCACGCAGGCGTCGTTGCCGGAATCGACAATCAGGCCGCGGCTCAGATCGCGCACGGAGACGCGATCGCCCTCTTTCAGGAACATCAGCGATGAACCGTCAAAAACCGGGTTACCTTTTGCCCAGGCATCGCGCCCTACGGTGACGATGTCATCCGGGGTAATGCGGTGGCTATCAATGGCCCGATCCACCACATAGCCCGTCATCAGCTTGGTCAGGCTCGCCGGATTACGTTGTTGATGTTCGTTGCCCGCCGTTAAGATCTGACCAGTCGTGTAATCCATCAGCACCCAGGAGCCCGCCTGAATGGCCGGAGGCTGCGGCGAAAAATCCAGTGGTTCGGCCGCAAAAGCAGATGAGACACTCGAAGCGAGTAAAGAAACAGCAATAAACAGACGGCGTTTCAACGGTATATCCTCAGGTCATTAAAAATCGATGACCTTTTTACGGGAGTTCTGATGTCGTTACCTGGCTTAATTGCAAAAAAATGTGACAGAACGCTGATTTTTCTCTGAAGCTGGCGCGCAAATTTGCGACGCGGCGGTGCTTTTTATTCGGTCTGACCCGCACGATCGTTTACCATAGTGACGTCATTTTTTAACAGGATGGTATTACTGGTGTCTGACTCTGCCGCTCGCCCGACTTTTTTGTTCCACGACTACGAAACCTTTGGCACGCATCCGGCGCTGGACCGACCGGCCCAGTTTGCAGCCATCCGTACCGACGACGAATTCAACATCATTGGCGAGCCCGAGGTCTTTTACTGCAAGCCTGCGGACGACTACCTGCCGCAGCCCGGCGCGGTCATGGTTACCGGGATCACCCCTCAGGAAGCGCGGGAGAAAGGCGTTAACGAGGCAGAATTCGCCCGACGCATTCACGATCTGTTTACCGTTCCCAATACCTGCGTGGTCGGTTACAACAACATCCGCTTCGATGACGAAGTGACGCGCAACATTTTCTATCGCAACTTCTACGATCCCTATGCCTGGAGCTGGCAGAACCGCAATTCACGCTGGGATTTGCTCGACATCATGCGCGCCTGTTATGCCCTTCGTCCTGAGGGCATTAACTGGCCGGAAAATGAGGAAGGGCTGACCAGCTTCCGGCTGGAGCACCTGACGCGCGCCAACGGTATTGAGCACAGCAATGCCCACGATGCGATGGCGGACGTGTATGCCACCATTGCCATGGCGAAGCTGGTGAAAAGCGCGCAGCCACGACTGTTCGAGTATCTCCTGAACCACCGCAGTAAGCAGAAATTGACCACGCTGATTGATGTGCCGCAGATGAAGCCGCTGGTGCATATTTCCGGCATGTTTGGCGCATGGCGCGGCAATACCAGCTGGGTCGCCCCGCTGGCGTGGCATCCTGACAACCGTAATGCGGTCATCATGGTGGATTTGGCGGGCGATATTTCACCGCTGCTGGAACTCGACAGCGATACCCTGCGTGAACGGCTGTACACGCCGAAAAATGAACTCGGGGATCTGCCCGCGGTGCCGGTCAAGCTGGTGCATATCAATAAATGTCCGGTACTGGCGCAGGCGAACACGCTGCGCCCGGAAGATGCAGACAGGCTGGGCATTAACCGTCAGCACTGCCTGGATAACCTGAAAGTGCTGCGTGAAAATCCACAGGTGCGCGAGAAAGTAGTGGCCATTTTTGCCGAAGCCGAGCCGTTCGTGCCGTCTGAAAACGTGGACGCTCAGCTCTATAACGGTTTCTTCAGCGATGCCGACCGCGCTGCGATGAATATCGTTCTGCAAACCGAGCCACGTAACTTACCGGCGCTGGATATTACCTTCGCCGATAAGCGCATCGAAAAGCTGATGTTTAATTACCGCGCGCGTAACTACCCCGGCACGCTGGATGAAGCAGAGCAGGAACGCTGGCTGCAGCATCGTCGCAATGTCTTCACCCAGGAATTCCTTAATAGCTATGCCCAGGAGCTGGAAATGCTTTATGGCCAGTATGAAGGGAATGCTGAGAAACAGGCGCTGTTGAAATCACTGTTCCAGTACGCTCAAGAAATTGTCTGAGTGAGGGGTATAAAAAAGCCGGAGGCGATGTCTCCGGCTTTTTTTTTGCCCGATGGCGCTGCGCTTACGCGGGCCTACGGGTGTGCCGTTTTGTAGGCCGGGTAAGCGCTAGCGCCACCCGGCGAGTCATTACGCGACGTCTTCGTACTGAGGAACCGGATTACGGAAGCTCTTCGTAACGCAGGCCAGGTAAATCAGGCCGATACCCGCCCAAATCAGGCCAAGCACCATAGAGCTCTCTTCCAGGTTAACCCACAGCGCGCCCACGGTCAGGGCACCGCACATCGGCAGGAACAGATACTGGAAGTGATCTTTCAGCGTCTTGTTACGCTTCTCACGGATCCAGAACTGAGAGATAACCGACAGGTTAACAAAGGTGAACGCCACCAGCGCACCGAAGTTAATCAGCGCCGTTGCCATCACCAGGTCAAAGTTTATCGCCAGAAGCGCGATCGCACCGACCAGGATAATGTTCATCGCCGGGGTACGCCATGTTGGATGTACGTAGCCGAAGAAGCTTTTCGGGAATACGCCATCACGGCCCATCACGTACATCAGACGCGCAACGCCTGCATGCGCGGCCATACCGGACGCCAGTACGGTGATGGTGGAGAAGATCAGCGCGCCTACCTGGAATGCTTTACCCGCCACATAGAGCATGATTTCCGGCTGAGATGCATCCGGATCCTTGAAGCGGGAGATATCCGGGAAGTACAGCTGCAGGAAATAGGTCGAGAAAATAAAGATCAGACCGCCAATCAGCGCCGTCAGGAAGATGGCGCGAGGGATCACGCGCTCTGCATCCTTCGTTTCCTCAGACAGGTTGCTGATCCCGTCAAAACCGGTAAAGGAGAAGCACAGAATGGTTGCCCCGGTAATCATCGGGATCACATGCGCATCACCAGACCAGAACGGTTTGCTGCTCGCCAGGGTGCCCGCGCCTTCACCGTGGAATACGCCGTAAATGACCATGCCAAGAATAACCGCAATCAGCACAACCTGAAGCACAACGATAACGGAGTTAAAGTTGGCAACGGACTTAATGCTGCGCAGGTTAAAGGCCGTCATAAAGGCCACCAGCGCCACGACGAACATCCAGGATGGAATCGACGGCACAAGCGCTTCAAAATAGATTTTTGCCAGCAGAATGTTGATCATCGGCGCGAACAGGTAGTCGAGCAGCGAAGACCAGCCCACCATAAAGCCAACTGTCGGGCTGATGGATTTCTGGGCATAGGTGTAGGCGGAACCGGCAGACGGATAGCGACGCACCAGCTTACCGTAGCTCAGCGCGGTAAAGAGGATCGCAATCAGCGCGAAGCCGTAAGCCGTCGGCACATGACCGTCTGTGAGGCCCGATACGATACCGAATGTATCGAACAGCGTCATCGGTTGCATATAGGCGAGGCCCATCATAACAACCGGAATCAACGTAAGCGTTTTACGTAATTCCACGCGAGAGGTGTTTGGAGTTGCGTTATGCGACATAGTTAATCTCCTTTACGGTGATAACCGCCACGTAAGCGAAAAATTGCCCCATTTCTTTCTTCCTCAGCGACAACAACTGTCGGATTTTAGTAAATATCTATCCGGTACGAAGCCCGGCCTCTTGGTTTTTAGTTTCGTTTCGTACATGCAAAAAAAAATAACCGACGCCTTTTATATCGTCGATTATTCATTTGGTTGCAGCGGCGGCATTTTGCCCCACATCGGATACAAAAGGCAATACTTTGCAACGCAGCGGGTAATTTTCTTTTTTCTAACTGGCTGATTTCTCGGCACTGCCCTGAGCATATACAGCGGCGATAGCACTATTTGCTAAAATTTCGTCCCGCCACCAGGCGCTGGCCAGCCCCGCGGTTTGCTCATTCCAGCCCACCCATACCGATTCATGACTGTTTAGAGCAAGTACCTGTTTTTCAACAAGCGCACCGCTGTCAATGTACCGCTGAGCCAGATAGCGAGGCAAATAGCCGCAGCCCAGACCGCTTATTTGCAGCTCCAGCTTGGTTTTAAAGTCGAAAACGGTGATGGCCTCCTGCTCGTCAAGCAGCTGCGACGAAACCGCACATTCCGGACGAGAACTGTCCCCGACCACGATGGCGCGGTAGCCTTTTATCACGCGCCGGTTAAGCGGCTCAGGCTCCTGAGCCAGCGGATGATGAGGCGCCACGGCGAACACCTGCTCCAGCACGCCCAGCCGGGCAAAACCAAAATCACTCAGCTGGGGGGGCTCATGGAGTGCACCAACGAAAATGTCCGCCCTGCCCTGCGTTAAGGCATCCCAGGAGCCACCCAGCACGCCGTTGATAAAGATAAGCCGGGTCACGCTGTGATGTTGATAAAAGTCTTCAATCAGCGGCGTGAGGAGAGAAAACGGAAAGGTATCATCCACGCCAATAACCAGCTCGTTTTCCCATCCCTGATGGAGTTTCACGGCCTGTTTTTCGAGTTCACGAACGGTATGGAGGACTTCACGGCCTTTTTCCAGCAGCATTTGTCCGGTACGGGTAAAACGTGCGCGGTGCCCGGAGCGATCGAGGATCTGGATATTGAGATCGCTTTCCAGTTTTTGAACGGTATAGCTCAACGCAGATGGGGTTTTGTAGAGCTTTGCCGACGCAGCGGCAAAGCTCCCCTCTTTTTCCAGTGCATCCAGAATAATAAGAACATCCAGCAGCGGTTTCATGCTCGCCCCCTTTCGGTGTGCGACGGTCTCCGCTGCGGGATTTATTCCATGGGCATCACCAGCGGATCGGGATACTGATACTCAAACCCCAGCTCATGACAAATGCGATTGCCATCAACAATTTTGCCTTTACTGTCATCCTTTGCCTCACCGAAAACCGGCGCCGCCAGGCCCAGCTGACGTGCCATCAGCGGGTAAAACGTGCTGCGCGCCGGATGAGACGGTGCACATATATTATAGATGTGTCCACCTTTCGGAGCCTGTAAGAGTAGCTCAATCGCGCCAACTACATCATCAAGATGCACAAGATTGACAACATGTTGGCCATCTGGCGCCGACTTTCCGGCAAAAAAGCGTCCCGGATGGCGACCCGGGCCAACCAGGCCCGCCAGACGAACGATATCGACCTGCGTGCCGGGAAGATGATGCAGCCAGTCTTCCAGCTCTTTCAGGACCTGACCGCTCGCCGTAACGGGACGGCGCTCGGAACTCTCTTTCACCACGCCCTCAACTTCGCCATACACCGACGTCGAGCTGGTAAAAATGATGCGCGGCACATGGTGCGCCAGCGCGCTATCGACAATCTCCTGCATCGCCTGCAGATAAAACGACTCGCCCGGACCGCTGCGCCGCGCGGGTAGCGTGATCACCAGCGCATCGACGTTCATTAGCGTGTCCAGATCGTCAGCATCACACACCAGCTCCGGTTCAAGTCGCAGTTCAACGCCATCAATACCGCACATGCGCGCTGCCTCTACCCCATCCGCCGTGGTTTTGCTCCCGGTCACCTGCCAGCCTTTCGCGGCTAATGACATCGCCAGCGGCATTCCCAGCCATCCTAAACCGACAATCGCGACCTTTTTCATGCGAATTCTCCTGACTCTCACTCGTCTTTTATAAGGCTACGCCAGCCCGGCAGAACACACAATTCATAGCATCAATATGAAATGAATTAATGATCAAAAAAAGCCCTTGCAATATGTCGTACAACTGGTTTAGGTTAAAAGGCATCAAATGAATAAGCATTCATCGAGAATTTATATGACACGCGTTCAATTTAAACACCACCATCATCACCATCATCCTGACTAGTCTTTCAGGCGATGTGTGCTGGAAGACGTTTGGATCTTCCAGTGGTGCATGAACGCATGAGAAAGCCCCCGGAAGATCTTCTTCCGGGGGCTTTTTTTTGGACCGAATTCAGACAGGTTAAAACAGGTTAACGAGGAATAAAGAATGTTAGATAACTCACGCTTACGCATAGCTATTCAAAAATCAGGCCGTTTGAGCGACGATTCACGCGAACTGCTGGCCCGCTGCGGGATTAAAATTAACCTGCACACCCAGCGCCTGATTGCTCTGGCTGAAAACATGCCCATCGATATTCTGCGCGTGCGTGATGACGATATTCCCGGCCTGGTCATGGACGGCGTCGTTGACCTCGGCATCATCGGGGAAAACGTGCTGGAAGAAGAGCTGCTGACCCGCCGTGCGCAGGGCGAAGATCCGCGTTACTTTACCCTGCGTCGTCTGGACTTCGGCGGCTGCCGCCTTTCGCTGGCTACGCCGGTTGACGAAGCGTGGGACGGCCCGGCCGCGCTGAACGGCAAACGTATCGCCACCTCTTACCCTCACCTGTTAAAGCGTTATCTCGACCAGAAAGGCGTGCAGTTTAAGTCCTGTCTGCTTAACGGCTCTGTTGAAGTGGCGCCGCGTGCGGGTCTGGCGGACGCCATCTGCGACCTCGTCTCTACCGGCGCGACGCTGGAAGCCAACGGTCTGCGCGAAGTGGAAGTGATTTACCGCTCTAAAGCGTGCCTGATTCAGCGCGACGGCGAGATGGCCGACGCCAAGCAGCAGCTGATTGACAAGCTGCTGACCCGCATTCAGGGCGTGATTCAGGCGCGTGAATCCAAATACATCATGATGCACGCCCCAACCGAGCGTCTGGATGAAGTGATTGCCCTGCTGCCGGGCGCCGAGCGCCCGACCATCCTGCCGCTGGCGGGCGATCAGCAGCGCGTGGCGATGCACATGGTGAGCAGCGAAACCCTGTTCTGGGAAACCATGGAAAAACTTAAGGCGCTGGGCGCAAGCTCCATCCTGGTGCTGCCAATTGAGAAGATGATGGAGTAATGGCCATGAGCTTTAACACAATCATCGACTGGAATACCTGTAGCGACGCACAGCAGCGCGAGCTGCTAATGCGCCCGGCAATTTCCGCCTCTGAGAGCATCTCACGCACCGTGGCGGAGATCCTGGATAACGTCAAAGCCCGTGGCGATGACGCGCTGCGTGAATACAGCGCGAAGTTTGATAAGACGGAAGTCGGTGCATTACAGGTAACCGAGCAGGAACTCATTGATGCCAGCAATCGTCTGGGCGACGACATCAAGCAGGCGATGGCCGTCGCGGTGAAAAACATTGATACCTTCCACACCGCGCAAAAGCTGCAGACCGTGGATGTCGAAACCCTGCCCGGCGTGCGTTGCCAGCAGGTGACGCGCCCGGTTGCGTCCGTTGGCCTCTATATCCCTGGCGGCTCTGCCCCGCTTTTCTCCACCGTACTGATGCTGGCGACACCCGCGCGCATTGCCGGATGTCAGAAAGTGGTACTTTGCTCACCGCCACCGATTGCCGACGAGATCCTTTATGCGGCAAAGCTGTGCGGCGTGCAGGCGGTATATAAAGTTGGCGGCGCGCAGGCGATTTCGGCCCTGGCGTTTGGCACAGACTCCATTCCTAAGGTCGACAAAATTTTTGGCCCGGGCAATGCGTATGTGACCGAAGCCAAGCGTCAGGTCAGCCAGCGTCTGGACGGTGCGGCCATCGATATGCCAGCCGGTCCGTCTGAAGTGCTGGTGATTGCCGACAGTGGCGCAACGCCGGACTTCGTCGCCTCCGACCTGCTTTCTCAGGCGGAACACGGCCCGGACTCGCAGGTCATTCTGCTGACCCCGGATGCCGATATGGCGAAACGCGTGGGCGAAGCCGTGGAGCGTCAGCTTGCCGATCTGCCCCGCGCCGACACTGCACGTCAGGCGTTAGCGGCCAGCCGCCTGATTGTGGCGCGCGATCTGGACCAGTGTATTGCCATCTCCAACCAGTACGGTCCGGAGCACCTGATTATTCAGACCCGCCGCGCGCGCGATCTGGTCGACAGCATTACCAGCGCGGGCTCGGTATTCCTCGGCGACTGGTCACCGGAGT
The DNA here is from genome assembly GCF_057224565.1 of Enterobacter sp. 3U4. Taxonomy (NCBI): domain Bacteria; kingdom Pseudomonadati; phylum Pseudomonadota; class Gammaproteobacteria; order Enterobacterales; family Enterobacteriaceae; genus Enterobacter; species Enterobacter sp. 3U4. The sequence goes on along the minus strand of NZ_CP136665.1, from coordinate 962,195 downwards.
CCGCAGGCGATTACGCCTCCGGCACCAATCACGTGCTGCCCACGTATGGCTACACCTCTACCTGTTCAAGCCTGGGACTGGCGGACTTCCAGAAACGCATGACCGTGCAGGAACTCTCCCGCGAAGGGTTTGCCTCACTGGCGTCCACCATTGAAACCCTGGCCGCTGCCGAGCGCCTGACCGCCCACAAAAATGCCGTTACGCTGCGCGTTGCAGCCCTGAAGGAGCAAGCATGAACATTGAAGAATTAGCCCGCGAAAATGTCCGTCGCCTGACGCCTTACCAGTCTGCGCGTCGTCTGGGCGGTAAAGGGGATGTCTGGCTGAACGCCAACGAGTATCCAACGGCGGTGCAGTTTGAGCTGTCGCAGCAAACGCTGAACCGCTATCCGGAGTGTCAGCCGAAAGCGGTGATTGAAAACTACGCCCAGTACGCTGGCGTGCAGCCGGAGCAGGTGCTGGTCAGCCGCGGCGCAGATGAAGGCATTGAACTGCTGATCCGCGCCTTCTGCGAGCCGGGCAAAGATGCGGTGATGTACTGCCAGCCTACCTACGGCATGTACAGCGTCAGTGCGGAAACCTTCGGCGTGGCGTGTCGCAACGTGCAGGCGCTGGAGAACTGGCAGCTGGATCTGCAGGGGATTGCCGACAACCTCGATGGCGTAAAAGTCGTGTTTGTCTGTAGCCCGAATAACCCGACCGGACAGATTATCGATCCGCAGGATATCCGCACCCTGCTGGAGATGACGCGCGGTAAAGCCCTGGTGGTGGCCGACGAAGCCTACATCGAATTCTGCCCGCAGGCGACGCTGGCAGGCTGGCTGGAAGAGTATCCGCACCTGGTGGTGCTGCGTACGCTGTCGAAGGCTTTCGCCCTCGCGGGTCTGCGCTGCGGATTCACCCTGGCGAATAAAGAGGTCATCGACCTGCTGCTGAAAGTGATCGCTCCGTACCCCCTCTCGACGCCGGTTGCCGATATTGCGGCACAGGCGCTAACGCCTCAGGGGATTAACGCGATGCGCGAGCGCGTGGCGCAAATCCTTGAGGAGCGTCAGTATCTGGTGGTTGCCCTGAAGGATATCCCGTGCGTGGAGCAGGTGTTCGACTCGGAAACCAACTACATCCTGGTTCGCTTCACCGCCTCCAGTGCCGTATTTAAATCTTTGTGGGATCAGGGCATTATCTTACGAGACCAGAATAAACAACCTTCTCTGAGCGGATGCCTGCGCATTACCGTCGGCACCCGCGCAGAGAGCCAGCGCGTAATTGACGCCCTGAAAGCGGAGAAAGTATGACCCAGAAGATCCTTTTCATCGATCGTGACGGCACCCTTATTTCGGAGCCACCAGCTGATTTTCAGGTCGACCGATTCGACAAGCTGGCGTTTGAACCGGACGTGATCCCGGTGCTGCTTAAGCTGCAAAAAGCCGGATACAGGCTGGTGATGATCACCAACCAGGACGGTCTGGGTACCGACAGCTTCCCGCAGGCTGATTTTGACGGCCCGCATAATTTAATGATGCAGGTGCTGACCTCTCAGGGCGTAGTGTTTGATGAAGTGCTGATTTGCCCGCACATGCCGGCCGACGAGTGTAACTGCCGTAAGCCAAAGGTGAAGCTGGTCGAGCGCTATCTGGCGGAGGATGTGCTGGATAAAGCCAACAGCTATGTCATCGGCGATCGCATCACTGATATTACGCTCGCGGAAAACATGGGCATCGCGGGGTTGCGCTACGACCGCACCAACCTGAACTGGGCGATGATTGGCGAACAGCTGACAAAACGTGACCGTTACTCGCACGTTGAACGCAACACCAAAGAGACGCAGATTGATGTGAAGGTCTGGCTGGACCGTGAAGGCGGCAGCAAGATCCACACCGGCGTCGGTTTCTTCGACCACATGCTGGATCAGATTGCCACCCACGGCGGTTTCCGCATGGAAATTACGGTAAAAGGCGATCTCTACATTGACGATCACCACACCGTGGAAGATACCGGCCTGGCGCTGGGTGAAGCCCTGAAGCTGGCGCTCGGTGATAAACGCGGCATTAACCGTTTCGGCTTTGTTCTGCCAATGGACGAGTGTCTGGCGCGCTGCGCGATGGACATCTCCGGTCGTCCGCATCTGGAATATAAAGCCGATTTCACCTACCAGCGCGTGGGCGATTTGAGCACCGAAATGGTGGAGCACTTCTTCCGCTCATTGTCCTACACCATGGGCCTGACGCTACACCTGAAGACCAAGGGCAAGAACGACCACCACCGCGTGGAGAGCCTCTTCAAAGCCTTTGGCCGCACCCTGCGCCAGGCAATTCGCGTTGACGGTGACGCCCTGCCTTCATCGAAAGGAGTGCTGTAATGAACGTGGTAATTCTGGATACCGGATGCGCCAACCTGAACTCCGTCAAATCGGCGATTGCGCGCCACGGCTATGAGCCGGTGGTCAGCCGTGACCCGGACGTGGTGCTGCGCGCCGACAAACTCTTTTTACCGGGCGTGGGAACCGCGCAGGCCGCGATGGATCAGATTCGTGAACGCGAGCTGGTCGATCTTATCAAAGCCTGTACCCAACCGGTGCTGGGCATTTGCCTGGGCATGCAGATCCTAGGCCGCCGCAGCGAAGAGAGCAACGGCGTTGACCTGCTGGGCATTATTGATGAAGACGTGCCGAAAATGACCGACCACGGTCTGCCTCTGCCGCATATGGGCTGGAACCGCGTGTACGCCAAAGCGGGCGACAGGCTGTTTCGCGGCATCGACGACGGTGCGTATTTTTACTTCGTGCACAGCTACGCCATGCCGGTGAACGTGAATACGATCGCCCAGTGCACTTATGGCGAGGCGTTTACGGCAGCCGTACAGAAAGACAATTTCTTCGGCGTGCAGTTTCACCCGGAGCGCTCAGGCGCCGCGGGCGCGCAGCTGCTGAAAAACTTCCTGGAGATGTGATGATTATTCCCGCGTTAGATTTAATTGACGGCACGGTTGTCCGTCTTCATCAGGGTGATTACGGCCAGCAGCGCGACTACGGAAACGACCCGCTGCCGCGTCTGCAGGATTATGCCGCCCAGGGTGCGCAGGTACTGCATCTGGTGGATTTGACGGGCGCGAAAGACCCGGCGAAACGCCAAATCCCGCTGCTTAAACAACTTGTTGCGGGTGTTGATGTGCCCGTCCAGGTCGGCGGCGGCGTGCGTTCGGAAGATGACGTTGCGGCGCTGCTGGACGCTGGCGTGACCCGCGTGGTGGTAGGTTCAACCGCCGTGAAAGATCCTGAGACGGTGAAAGGCTGGTTTCGCCGCTTTGGCGCCGACGCCCTTGTACTGGCGCTGGACGTGCGTATTGACGAACAGGGCAATAAGCAGGTGGCCGTGAGCGGCTGGCAGGAAAACTCCGGCGTGACGCTGGAAGAGCTGGTTGATATCTATCTTCCCGTTGGTCTGAAGCATGTGTTATGCACTGATATCTCCCGCGACGGAACGCTGGCGGGCTCCAACGTCTCGCTGTATGAAGAGGTCTGTGCGCGCTATCCGCAGGTGGCGTTCCAGTCTTCTGGCGGAATTGGTGATATAGGCGACGTGGCCGCGCTGCGCGGCACCGGCGTGCAGGGTGTGATTGTGGGCCGGGCCCTGCTGGAAGGTAAATTTACTGTGACGGAGGCGATTCAATGCTGGCAAAACGGATAATCCCTTGCCTGGACGTACGTGACGGCCAGGTCGTGAAAGGCGTGCAGTTCCGCAACCACGAGATCATTGGCGACATCGTCCCGCTGGCAAAACGCTATGCCGATGAAGGTGCAGACGAGCTGGTCTTTTATGATATTACCGCCTCCAGCGATGGCCGCGTGGTCGACAAAAGCTGGGTGGCACGCGTGGCGGAAGTTATCGACATTCCGTTTTGCGTGGCGGGCGGGATTAAATCCGCTGACGACGCGGCCAAAATTCTCTCGTTTGGTGCCGATAAGATCTCCATCAACTCCCCTGCCCTGGCCGACCCGGAGCTCATTACCCGCCTCGCAGATCGTTTTGGGGTGCAGTGTATTGTGGTTGGGATTGACACCTGGCATGACGCCGCAACGGGCAAATACCACGTAAACCAGTACACGGGGGATGAAAGCCGCACGCGCGTGACGCAGTGGGAAACGCTCGACTGGGTGCAGGAAGTGCAGAAGCGTGGCGCGGGCGAGATTGTCCTCAACATGATGAACCAGGACGGCGTGCGTAACGGGTATGACCTCGAGCAGCTGAAAAAAGTCCGTGCGGTCTGCCACGTTCCGCTGATTGCCTCCGGCGGCGCGGGCACCATGGAGCACTTCCTGGAAGCCTTCCGCGATGCGAACGTGGACGGCGCGCTGGCCGCTTCCGTGTTCCACAAACAGATTATTAATATTGGTGAGTTAAAAACGTACCTGGCCGACCAGGGCGTGGAGATCAGGGTATGTTAACAGAGCAACAACAGGCGCAGCTGGATTGGGAAAAAACGGACGGATTACTGCCGGTAGTTGTCCAGCATGCCGTGTCAGGCGAAGTGCTGATGCTGGGTTATATGAACCAGGACGCGCTGGCGAAAACGATCGACAGTGGCAAAGTGACCTTTTACTCGCGCACGAAACAGCGCCTTTGGACCAAAGGCGAGACCTCGGGTCATTTCCTGAACGTGGTAAGCATCGCGCCTGACTGCGATAACGACACCCTGCTGGTGCTGGCAAACCCAATCGGCCCAACCTGCCATAAGGGCACCAGCAGCTGCTTCGGCGAGACGAGCCACCAGTGGTTGTTCCTGTATCAACTGGAACAGCTGCTGGCAGAGCGTAAAACGGCTGATCCTGAAAGTTCGTATACCGCGAAGCTTTACGCCAGCGGAACCAAGCGCATCGCACAGAAGGTAGGAGAAGAAGGTGTTGAGACGGCGCTGGCTGCAACCGTGCATGACCGCGAGGAGCTGACGAATGAGGCGTCTGATTTGATGTATCACCTGCTGGTGCTGCTGCAGGATCAGGAGCTGGATTTGACGGCAGTGATTGAAAATCTTCGCAAACGTCACAAATAAAAAAAACCGGGGATATTCCCCGGTTTTTTTATCTACAAATCAGGCTTTGGGTTTGTAGTTTCGTAAGGCGTTACGCCCTAGTACCACACCTGAACCTATCATTCCACCCAGCAGCACGGCAAGAATCAGAACAACCGCTTTTTTCGGGCTATCACGACGGACAGGTAGTTCCGGCTTCATGACGTAGCGGTAAACGTGGATCGTGTCCGGGTTTACATTCAGATTCTGGATATCCAACAGATTTCGCTTGGTCTGGTAATAGGCTGTTGGGAAGACCAACGGACGAGAAGCCTCATTGTCAATCATCGATTTCAGCCCCTCGCTTCCCAGCAGGAATAATGTTTCCTGCGTGACATCCTGGGTTTGCTGGACCTGCGGCGAGGTAATTTTCGCTGCTTCAGCGTTCTTCAGTGCCTCAACAATCTGTTTGATGCGCAGATCTTTCTGTTCCTGCGCGACCTTCTCCTGGTTTTGCAGTGAATCATTCAGGGTCTTGATCTGCTCCTTAATATTGTCCTTAAGATCCAGGGCTAGTTCTTTTGCGGTCTGCTCATCGACTTGCTGAATGTACTGCGCCAGCTGCTTTTGAGCCGCTTCTGCAGATGTACTGGTGTAGGAAACACTTAGCGGGAGGGGCTGTCCCGTCGAGGTCGGAGCTATAGTCAGTTTTTCAGGATCCTCCTGATTCTCGAGCGCCTGAGATAATGCCGAGAACGAAGAATTAAAACGGCCAATCGCGAGCGTTTGAATGTCGAGCATCGAGGGTGCAGCACTACCGTAGAGAATGTTCAATGCATTTGAATAGGTCGCTATCTGGGCAGCATCAGGTTGAGCAATGATCGCATTAGAGGTCCATTTCTCCTTCGCGACAGAGAGATATCCAATTGCCAGGACGATAAAAACAACAATAAAGATTGCTATCGTCAACTTCCCACGCCACAGTTGCAGCATTAAATCAAGTAAATCAATTTGCTCAGGGTCATTGCTTCGGCTGACCTGGCTATTGTTGTTTTGCGTCATACAATCCCTAACAGATTAAAAAGGGCAAACATAATATTGTTTGTACAGTTTATCCATTACTGCCGATTTTTCTATAAGAATCCGATGAGTTAAATCGGAAAGATGGGTTATGTAACTTCGCCCCTTCGCGCTATCATAGACGTCATCTGATGCGCAATCGCATCTGTAAGAATATGGGTTTATGAGGGAAGCTATGAAATTTTTGGTAACGGGTGCAGCTGGGTTTATCGGTGCGAATGTCAGTAAACGCCTCCTTGAGGCCGGTCATCAGGTTGTTGGTATTGATAACCTCAATGACTACTACGATGTCAAACTGAAGCTAGCGCGCCTGGAACTGTTAAACTCTGAGAGTTTCACCTTCCATAAGCTGGAATTAGCCGACCGGGAAGGTATGGCCACGCTTTTCGCGTCTGAAAAGTTTGATCGAGTAATTCATCTTGCCGCACAGGCTGGCGTACGCTATTCCCTGGAAAATCCGCACGCCTATGCAGATGCCAACCTTATCGGTCATCTCAACGTACTGGAAGGGTGCCGTCATAATGACGTTCAACATCTTCTTTATGCCTCATCCAGCTCCGTATATGGCCTCAACCGCAAGATGCCCTTCTCCACTGACGATTCCGTGGATCATCCGGTCTCACTCTATGCCGCGACCAAAAAAGCCAATGAACTGATGTCGCATACCTATTCGCATCTCTATAATCTGCCGACCACTGGCCTGCGCTTCTTCACAGTGTACGGTCCGTGGGGACGCCCGGACATGGCCCTGTTTAAGTTTACAAAGGCGATGATTGAAGGCAAAAGCATTGATGTCTATAACTACGGTAAGATGAAGCGCGACTTCACGTACATTGATGACATCGCTGAGGCAATTATTCGTCTGCAGAATGTTATTCCTCAGTCTGACACAAACTGGACCGTTGAGACCGGTTCACCGGCGACCAGCTCAGCGCCTTACCGGGTCTACAACATCGGTAACAGTTCACCAGTAGAGCTCATGGACTACATCACCGCTCTGGAAGAGGCCCTGGGTAAAAAAGCGGAGAAAAATATGCTGCCACTCCAGCCCGGCGATGTTCTGGAAACCAGCGCAGATACCCAGCCACTTTATGACGCGATCGGATTTAAACCGCAAACCTCAGTTAAAGATGGGGTGAAGAACTTCGTCGACTGGTACCGCGACTTCTACAAGGTTTGAAAATAAAAAAACCCGGCAATTCAGCCGGGTTTTTTACAGGATAAAGCAGAGAATCAGTCGCTACCAAACAGATCGCGGGTATAAACCTTATCCGCCACGTCAGACAGCTCTTCCGCCATACGGTTTGAAATGATGACATCCGCTTCTTTCTTGAATGCATCCAGGTCACGGATCACCCGGGAATTGAAGAACTGATCGTCCGGCATGGCAGGCTCATAGATAACAACCTCAACCCCTTTCGCCTTAATGCGCTTCATGATCCCCTGAATGGAAGAGGCGCGGAAGTTATCGGAGCCACTCTTCATAATCAGACGGTACACGCCGACCACTTTCGGTTGACGCGCAAGGATAGAATCGGAGATGAAGTCTTTACGTGTACGGTTCGCATCAACAATCGCCGAAATGAGGTTATTTGGCACAGCCTGATAGTTTGCCAGCAGTTGCTTCGTGTCTTTCGGCAGGCAATAGCCGCCGTAGCCAAATGACGGGTTGTTATAGTGGTTGCCAATGCGCGGGTCGAGACACACCCCTTCAATAATCTGGCGGGTATTCAGTCCAAGACTCTCTGCGTAGCTGTCGAGTTCATTGAAATAAGCCACTCGCATTGCCAGGTAGGTATTCGCGAAGAGCTTAATCGCCTCAGCTTCAGTGGAGTCGGTAAACAGCACCTGAATATCTTTCTTCACTGCGCCTTCCTGCAGCAGCGCAGCAAAACGTTCAGCGCGATCAGAGCGTTCGCCAATGACGATTCGCGAAGGATGCAGGTTATCGTAAAGCGCTCTGCCCTCACGCAGGAATTCAGGCGAGAAGAAGATATTATCAATACCAAATTTTTCTTTAATGGATTTGGTAAAACCGACAGGAATGGTTGATTTAATGACCATTACCGCATCAGGGTTGATCGCGATAACGTCTTTGATCACCGCTTCTACCGTTGAGGTGTTGAAGTAGTTGGTTTTAGGATCGTAGTCAGTAGGCGTCGCGATGATGACGTAATCCGCATTGCGGTATGCATCTTCTTTATCTGTCGTGGCGCGGAAATTCAGCGGTTTATTGCTGAGATAGTCCTGGATTTCTTTATCCACAATCGGCGATTTTTTCTGATTGAGCATATCCACTTTGGCCTGCACGATATCCAGCGCAACCACTTCATGATTCTGAGCAATCAGAATGCCGTTAGAAAGACCGACATACCCTGTTCCGGAGATTGTTATTTTCATTCGCTAATGACTTCTGTGAGTTAACTGTACTGATGGCCGCCAGACCATCGCGATAAACATAACTGTTGGGCTTTGTACCTCCTGGCAAACTGAACTGTCAAGGCAAACCAGGAGTAATCACTACGAGCGGGCCGAGATTCGGACTACTTCGAATAACAGGTGACATTTTTTGCATAAAAAAACCCGGAGACAGGCTCCGGGTTTTGATTACAGCGAGTAAGTTAACTTATTCCATCCATTCGGTATGGAACACGCCTTCTTTATCGGTGCGTTTGTAAGTATGCGCACCAAAGTAGTCACGCTGTGCCTGAATCAGGTTGGCTGGCAGAACAGCAGCACGGTAGCTGTCGTAGTAGGCTACTGCAGCAGAGAAGGTCGGAACCGGGATACCGTTCTGAACAGCGTAGGCAACCACGTCACGCAGCGCCTGCTGATATTCGTCCGCGATCTTCTTGAAGTACGGTGCCAGCAGCAGGTTGGCGATACCGGCGTTTTCAGCATAGGCATCAGTGATTTTCTGCAGGAACTGTGCACGAATGATGCAACCCGCGCGGAAGATCTTCGCGATTTCACCGTAGTTCAGGTCCCAGTTGTTCTCGTCTGACGCCGCACGCAGCTGAGAGAAGCCCTGCGCGTAAGAAACGATTTTACCCAGGTACAGTGCACGACGCACTTTTTCAATGAATTCGGCTTTGTCACCAGCTGGTTTAGCCTGTGGGCCAGACAGCACTTTAGACGCCGCAACGCGCTGCTCTTTCAGGGAAGAGATGTAACGCGCAAAGACGGATTCGGTGATCAGAGACAGCGGTTCGCCCAGATCCAGAGAGCTCTGGCTGGTCCATTTACCGGTACCTTTGTTCGCTGCTTCATCCAGAATCACATCAACCAGGTATTTACCGTCTTCATCTTTTTTCGTGAAGATATCTTTGGTGATGTCAATCAGGTAACTGTTCAGCTCGCCTTTGTTCCACTCGGTAAAGGTTTCAGCCAGCTCTTCATTGGAGAGATTCAGACCGCCTTTCAGCAGGGAATAAGCTTCAGCAATCAGCTGCATGTCGCCGTATTCGATACCGTTGTGAACCATTTTCACATAGTGACCTGCACCGTCGGCACCAATATAGGTTACGCAAGGCTCACCATCTTCAGCCACGGCTGCGATTTTAGTCAGGATAGGCGCAACCAGTTCGTATGCGTCTTTCTGGCCGCCAGGCATGATAGATGGGCCTTTCAGAGCGCCCTCTTCACCACCGGAAACACCGGTACCGATGAAGTTGAAGCCTTCAGCAGACAGCTCACGGTTACGACGAATGGTGTCCTGGAAGAAGGTGTTACCGCCATCAATGATGATGTCACCTTTTTCGAGGTAAGGCTTCAGGGAGTCGATAGCTGCATCGGTACCTGCGCCCGCTTTCACCATTAACAGGATACGACGAGGCGTTTCCAGAGACTCAACGAACTCTTTCACCGTATAAAAAGGAACCAGTTTCTTGCCTGGGTTCTCGGCAATAACTTCTTCGGTTTTATCACGGGAGCGGTTGAAAACGGAGACGGTATAACCACGGCTTTCGATGTTGAGCGCCAGGTTGCGCCCCATCACTGCCATACCGACAACGCCGATCTGTTGCTTGGACATTACATACTCCTGTCAGGTGTGGTCACCACGGCTTATGCGCGGCTTGAAATGTGGTTGAGATGTTAACTCAGTATTAGGTGACATGAATAGCTTTTGCTGATCTATGTCACACTGATTGCACAATCCAGGTACAGTCAAGCCGCCAGAAATACGCTGGCGGCAGACCCTCACTTCCGGAGCAAAGCCAGAATTTCTTGTGTCTTCTCTTCCATCAGCGCCGTGTCAGCACGGGACTCCACGTTCAGGCGCACCACCGGCTCGGTGTTGGACGAGCGCAGGTTAAAGCGCCACTGCGGGAACGCCATGCTGATGCCGTCCGTACGGTCAATTTCCAGCGCATGAATCGCAAAGTGTTGCTCCACGCGGGCAATAGCCTCGGCCGGCTGCGCCAGCTTGCTGTTGATCTCCCCGCTCGCCGGGAATGCCGCCATACGGTCGCGCACCAGCTCGCCCAGCGTCTGCCCCTTCAGGCACAGCAGCTCGGTCACCAGCAGCCACGGGATCATCCCGCTGTCGCAGTAGGCAAAGTCACGGAAGTAGTGGTGGGCGCTCATCTCGCCGCCATAGATGGCGTCTTCTTCGCGCATGCGCTCTTTGATGAAGGCATGGCCGGTTTTGGACATCACCGGCGTGCCGCCCGCCGCGGACACCACGTCGACGGTGTTCCAGGAAAGGCGCGGGTCATGAATGATTTTCGCGCCCGGGTTTTTCTCAAGGAACGCTTCCGCCAGCAGGCCGACAATGTAGTAGCCCTCGATGAACTGCCCTTTCTCGTCGAACAGGAAGCAGCGGTCAAAGTCACCGTCAAAGGCGATGCCCATGTCCGCGCCGTGCTCAATCACCGCGTTGCGGGTGTCGTCGCGGCACTCCGGCAGCAGCGGGTTAGGAATACCGTTCGGGAAGTTGCCGTCCGGGGTGTTGTGCACCTTGACGAAGGTCACCGGCACGTTCAGCGCCTTAAAGCGGGCTTCCAGCGCGTCCACCACCGGACCGGCCGCGCCGTTACCGGAGTTGATTACCAGCTTCAGCGGCTTCAGGTTCGCCACGTTGATGTAGCCCAGCAGGTGGTCAATGTACTCTTTCTGCAGGTTGATTTTTTTGTAGCTGCCGCGCCTGGCCTCGTTCACCGGCGGGAAATCATTAGCTTCCGCCAGACGCTGCACGTCGCGCAGGCCGGTGTCGCCGCTAATCGGGCGAGCGCCCTTGCGCACCAGCTTCATGCCGTTGTAGTCCATCGGGTTGTGGCTGGCCGTCACTTCGATACCGCCGTCCACGCCCAGGTGGAAGGTGGCAAAGTAAATCTCTTCGGTTCCGGAAAGGCCGATATCCAGCACGTCCACGCCCGCGTCCTGCAGCCCTTTCGCCAGGGCCAGCTTGAGGGACTCGCTGGTCAGACGCACGTCGCCGCCCAGCACGATGGTCTGCGGTTTTAAATATTCGCCGTACGCGCGGCCAATGCGCCACGCGATGTCTTCATTCAGCTCTTCGCCCAGCTTGCCGCGAATATCGTAGGCTTTAAAACAGGTTAATTTTTCCATGATAATTTTACCGTAATCTCAAACACGACCATACCTGTCAGCAAAACGTACAATATCATCCTCCCCGAGATAAGAACCTGAGCGAACCTCAATCAATTCTAAAGGGATCTTTCCAGGGTTTTCCAGACAGTGTGTTGCCCCAACAGGAATATAAATAGACTCATTTTCACCGAGAAGTTTTGTCTGCTCGTTAATAGTCACTTGTGCAGTTCCCGCGACGACAATCCAATGCTCCGCACGATGGTGATGCATCTGAAGAGAGATGCCTTCGCCCGGCTTTACGGTTAATCGCTTAACCTGATAGCGGCTTCCCGTATCAATCGAGTCATATTTACCCCAAGGACGATAAACTTCACGGTGAGTATGATGTTCGTGACGGCCGTCTGCTTTGATCGATTCGACAATTTTCTTCACATCCTGCACGGCGTTACGGTCGGCAATCAGCACGGCGTCCTTGGTCTGAACAACGACCAAATCTTTCACCCCAACAGTAGTCAATAGCCCAGATTCAGAGTACAGGAAGCTATTTTCAGTATTGCAGGACAATACATCACCTGTAACGACGTTACCCTCTGCCGTCTTATGGCTAATGTCCCAAAGCGAAGACCAGGAGCCGACATCACTCCAGCCAGCATCCATTGGCACAACAACAGCATCTGAAGTCTGTTCCATCACAGCATAATCAATCGACTCATCAGGACAAGCTCTGAAAGCCTCCTCGTCAACGCGAATAAAGTTCAGGTCAGGATCAACAGCGCTCATTGCCTTTTCGCATGCCTCAAGAATATCCGGACGATATTTTTTCAGTTCCTCAAGATAGCGATCTGCGCGGAAGAGGAACATCCCACTGTTCCAGTAGTATTCACCGCAGGCAACATAGGCTTCTGCCGTTTCAAGATTAGGTTTCTCAACGAATTGCGCGACCTCGAATGCATCGGCCTGCTCAACATCATCGCATGGCGCGCCTCGACGAATGTAACCATAGCCAGTCTCTGGTTTATGCGGGACTATGCCAAAGGTCACAAGCTTTCCATTTTCAGCATAAGGTAGGGCCTTACGAACTGAATTACGAAACGCTTCTTCATCCTGTATGACGTGATCGGCGGCAAGAACCAGCATAAGCGCATTGCCCTCGTTCTGGGCACGAACAGCAGCAAGTGCAGCCAACGCAATCGCCGGAGCAGTATTACGACCAACCGGTTCGAGAATGATATTCTCAGTGAGTTTACTCATCTGGCGCAGTTGCTCGGCAACGATAAAGCGGTGCTGTTCGTTACAAATAACGACGGGACTTTCGCATTCAATCCCCTGTAATCGGTTAATCGTCGCTTGTAACATTGTCAGTTCACCTTCCAGACACAGAAATTGTTTTGGATAGAGAACACGAGAAAGCGGCCATAAACGACTACCGGAGCCTCCGGCCATAACAACAGGAAATAATGACATGATTGAACTCACTTTAAAGATGAATATAAATTCATTATATTCTTAATCATCAACTCTTTAGTAAACATAGTATCAAATCTGGCCTTCGCGCCTTTACTATACGTCTCACTGCTTTGAATAACAGAAACTATTCCTTTTGCAAGCGCTTTGGCATCATTAGGTTCAACAACGATGCCAGTCTCGTTGTGCTGATTAACCCAGGCCACACCACTTCGAGGAATATTAGTCGACACAAGCGGTCTGGAAAAACTCATAGCTTCCAATTGAACTACACCAAAAGCTTCAGATTCATGAATAGATGGCAGACAAAAAACATCACATGCTTTGTAATAAGAAGCTAAATCCGAATAATTGATACTACCAAGAAGAATTACTTTATCTGATAATCCGTCATTAGCAATTTTTTGCTTTAATGTATCAATTAATGGGCCGGTACCACCAATAAGAACAATGTAATCGTCAGGAAGTTCCTTCGCAGCATCAATCAGATATTCCATACCTTTATAGTAAACAAGACGCCCCAAAGAAAAAATTATTTTTTTATTTTGATAACGCTGCTTAATGCTTTTTTCAAGTTCCTCATTTAGTGGCATAACACGGGTATCAACCCCAATCGGAATACAAATAACTTTATCCTGATAAGGCTGCAAAGTTGGTGAAGATTGCCCATAAACCGGACTAGTAACAATAATACTGGTGCACTTATCTAAAATCCATTTTTGTAACGGAGCAAAAAACATCAATAATTTTTTCTGCTTAACAATATCGCTGTGCCAATGAAGAACAATCTTCCCTTTGGGAGGGAATAAAAAGAGTGCCAACACAGCCAGTGGATTTGGAAGATGAACATGGATAACATCATAATTATTTCTTATCATTCTCCAACGGGATATTAAGGAAAATGATAACGGTGTCGAAAAAAGCTGTGCAAATAATTTCTGACGGTAAACTTTATAACGGAGTTTGTCGTCATTTTTTCTTTCTCCAATTGGATCAACACAGAGTACATCGACAGGTTGGTCATTACTTTTTGCAATACCTTCACTTATATCGAATGCTACCTGTTCGATTCCACCATGTACTGGAGGGTAAAATTTACTAAACTGTAAAACCTTCATTCAAATATTCCTTTGATAGATCACATCCATAAGTTTCGATGCAACATCACGTACGTCAAATTGTTCCAGCCTACGATATCCATTACGAATCAATACAGGGCTGAGCTCATCATAATTTTCAATCAATTCACGTAGCTTAGCACTAAAATCTGATGAGTCCTCTGGATTAAAATAATATGCCGCATCACCACAAACTTCAGGGATACTTGCGCGGTCAGAAGCCATTACAGGACAACCACGCTGCATTGCTTCCAGAGGAGGTAGTCCGAAACCTTCATATAATGACGGATAGACAAAAATAGAAGCATCTCTGTATTTTAACTCTAAATCGTCATCTGATAGATAGCCACAGAATACAATGTTATCATGCTGTGAAAAAGTCACCTTTGAGAAAGCAGCACCTAACCCTCCCACCACGATGAGTTTATAATTTTCGATTTTTGAATTCGAAAAAGCATTAATAACAAATTCGATATTTTTTCTCGGCTCTAAGGTGCCAACCAGTAGAATCTCATTACGCTTAACCGTTTCATTTTTACTATTATTTTTGAGGTTAATAGATGTATCCACGGAATTTCGCAATACAGTGATCTTATCTGGGTCTATCGCCAGATATTTCTCTATCTCTGATTTTGAAAAGTCACTAACCGTAAAGATACCTCTCGCGATTCTCGACTGAATAGCATAGTTGACCTTGTATACAGCACGATATAAGAAACGGAACCACTTTGGGTATGCGTACAATGACATATCATGAATAGTAAAGTAACAGTTCTTGTAAAACGCAGGTGATAACCCAGTGAAGCAGAGCAGTAACGGGCTACCGACGCTTCTAAGATAACGTGGTAACTCGATTTGTTCCCAGTAGTGGCCGTTACGGTTTCCTATTTGAAGGATATTAAATTCCTTCCTCCATTTGTCATCAATGAGGCCAGTTTTCGGTGTTAAAAAACAGATATCAGGAACGTGTTTAACGAGTTCCCGACATAGTACTAATGCATATTGCTGTACACCAGTTTTGCGTTGAGTCAAAAATCTCGCATTAATATATATCATTTATTACTCGGCATTCTGTAGATGTAACACTGAAACATAAAGAAGGAATAAAAAAGGATAAATCTAAAAGGTAATGTAAAGAGCATAGAAGCAACAATATACATTAGAATAATAAAGTGATTTTTATTTTCTTTAAGTCTGGCTGACAATAAAAATATACTTATGGCAAATATTAACAAGCCCGGCAGACCGAAAGTTAAAATAATAAAACTTAAAACATCTTTAGGGGCAAAACTTTCATAGGCACTGGAATCCAACGAAGATAAATAAGATCTCATCTCATTACAGTTTACATCCAAACCAGAAAGAGCCTGACAATAGTCATTTATAAAAGGTGAAAGTGTGCTCTTGAAACCATATACTCCACTGCCAAGTGGATAATCACTAAGATGCCATATGCTCACAATTGGGAAACCCAGACGAGTGACATAAGTCATCGTAGCAGAATTTGACAAATGAGCTGCAATGAGTGCAAAAAGGTCATAATATATGAACGCAAGACTGACAAAAAGAACAATAAAAGATAACGGAATGAGCTGGTATGTATAATTATAAAAACCCTTCACCTTGAAGAAATACACTAGCCCAAGGAGTACTGGAATTATCAGGAATGAAAATTTAGCACCTGAAATATAGGTGGTAATGGCAAACATGCACGCCAGAATTAGCCTGTATTTTTGATTAGAAAACATCACCATCAAGAACATTAAGCCATAAAAATAGCCATTTAAACTTGGCTCTGCAAAAGTGCCTGCAAAGCGAAAGTTTTCATCATATAACCAAGCCCCACCTAATACTTTAACATGAAAACCAAATTTCGCCATGATGTAAAGTATAAGCGCGATACCAAGAAATAAACTCGATATCTTGACACTAAAATTATATATATCAAAGTTATGTTCAAGTTCTTTAGCATAACTGAATATAACAAACCATAAGAGCATATTTAATAAAAGCGCGAAGGTTTTATCATATTCAGCACCATGATAGAATGCACCAATCGCAGCACCAATGAGAAGGATAAAGGCAAAAAAGAGTATCTTTACCAGGTTAAGACTGCGAATCCTGAAAAGAACGAGCAATACGATTACAAGGACGATCTTCAGGCTAAAATCAGCAATACTTGAAAGGCCTTTCATCAAACCAATCTGAGAAAAGTCAACACCACTAAAAAGCGAATTAATTAATAACAGTCCAACAAGTGATTTGACAATAAAAGTTGTCGATAAATTATAGTTATTGACAAGTGTGCTACTGGAAATTTCGCTCACCTTAACCTCTTAGTTATTTATTTTTTTAACATTAGTCCGTCGATAATCCCCCGAACAAAAGCCTTATAGACATTATATGGCGTTTTGCGACAAAGTGGATAAACCAACCGGGTTATAATGGTAAAGAAAACGCTAATAATAAAATAAGGAGCCTCAATATTTTTTCTTGCGAAAAATATGCGGTTTCTTGTTAAATAATATGCACCGAA
Organism: Enterobacter sp. 3U4; assembly: GCF_057224565.1. NCBI lineage: Bacteria > Pseudomonadati > Pseudomonadota > Gammaproteobacteria > Enterobacterales > Enterobacteriaceae > Enterobacter > Enterobacter sp. 3U4. Next base: position 945,438 of record NZ_CP136665.1, on the reverse strand, counting down.
TAGACTTAACCCGCCCCCAGTAGAAGTACTAACTTTATGAAACACTAGAGGTTCATTAATAATTCTTACCCGTATGCCAGCCATGTTTGCACGATAGAGAAAATCAGTATCATCGTAATAAGCAAAGTAACGAGCATCCATCATACCTATAGTGGCAAACACCGAAGCATGTACAAGTAAAAAACATGTTGGTGCGTAATCGCACTCTTTTGGAATATTAGCATAAACATCGTTGTAGTCGGCTCCCTCAAAAAGATGAGGGGCGATAGCTTTTTTCTTATTAAAAAATGAGCCTGCGTACCAGACTTTTTTTTCTGGATAACTGAATATTACTGGTGAAACAAGTTTGTATTGTCCTTCTTCAGCAACACTCATCATTTTGCTGAGAGTATCTTCCTGTTCAAAAAGCAGGTCGTTATTAGTGAGCAATATATACTCACACCCATCTTTTAAAGCTTGTTCAATACCTTGGTTGTTGGCCTGCGCAACCCCAACATTATTTCCTTCATTATTAATATAGGTGTACTTTATGTCTTTCTCTAAAAGAACTTCTTGCGTTAAGTTAAAAGAATCCTGATTTGTACTGTTATCTACAATATAAAGATGCTTGTTCTGATAATTTTGTTTTTCAACACTCGAATAAAAGTCAGGTAGCACACCTGGAGAATTGAACAAAACAGTAACGAGTCCAACTTTTTTCACACTTTCACCATAGCAATATTAGTATTGATTTAACAGATTCTTGATGCTTTTTATTTGTTTTATTATAAAGATAGTAAATACAACTATAAAAGCAACCTGGATGCCATAAACAACATAATGGATAGTTATCGACTCAGTCATCACCAGATTGACTAGGCAGATGGCTATAATCACAGGTATTATCAGAAACGAGACAAATATTAATTTTGACTTATATTCAGCTTCTGCCTGATATTTGCATGCGTAAACAGCCATGATTAATATGCCAGAAATAAACGTCGAGTAGGCAATTCCAATGGCGCCAAATATACGAACAAAGTAAATCGACAACGCAAAATTCAATATTCCTTCGAGCACCGGTAGCCAGGCAATTGACAATTGTTTGCCGTAGGCGACTAACATAAGCCCGTAGGGCGCTGCAATCATTCGAATAAGATAAGCCGCAAGCAGCAAAGAAAACATAATGTGCAAGTTTGTTGCTTGCTGATATCCCAACCAGACGCCAAGGATATGTACAGAGGCAAACCAGGCAATAAAGACGCCAATAAAGACAATCATCGAGAAAAGGAAAATAAGTTTGTTGACCAGAAGTTCAACATGCTGGTTATTCCCGTGATTATGCATCCTTATCATGGGTTGAATTATAGGATTAATCATGGCTCCCAAAATCCCCACACCAGCATTAACAAGTGTCATTAATACAGCAAAACCTGCTAGTTCCTGAAATGAGTATTTACCGACGGTAAAGGTGCCTATACCGGAAATTAAGAACTGTGCGATATTCCATACTAAGAGTCCACTGAAAAAGACAACTATGGTACGAAATAAACTTTTATCCAGTGATAACTTTGTTCTTTGAGATGTATTTTTTAATTTATATAAAATATAAAAAGCAATTTGATTAAAACTGTTTATTGCAAAATAAACCCATGCAATAACATCAAGACCATGGTGAACAAGCAACAGAATCGACGTACCCAGAATCACTTTAAAAAATATATTTATGCCAGCGGTAATATCATTGCGTTCTATACCAGTGAAATAACCAACGAAGGGTGAGAATACGTTATTAATGACGAACGAACTGCCAATTAATATAAGTATTTGTTTAGCATTAGCACTGGTTTCTGAAACTTCAGGAAAAAATGAAAAAAAGAACTTTGCTAAAACGAAGATCCCGCTCAAACATACCATACTGAGCAGTAACGCAAAAAGCAATGACTGATGCATTGCCATTTGAAGTTTCTGTGGGTTACTTAAATGAAGGGCGACAAAACGCCCTACCGTAACCTGAAGACCAATTCCAAAAATGCCGATCAAAACCCCAACCTGAAGAGTAAGGGACCAAATCGAAAAATCTACCTTTGAAAGGTTATGTAGTAAAACTGGAGAAATAACTATTCCAAGAATTACATTTGAGAAGCCATTTATTATATTAGATAAAGAGTTTTTAAGTAACCGCTTAAAACCACTCATATTTATCTCGCCAGTTCTTCTTTATAACTAGCTATCATAATTTTCAAATCATCAAGCACATGTTGTGGTTTATAATCCGGAATTTCATTAGTTAATTTACGTATGCTGGTAACAGGAAACTCTTCACGCGGAAAATTACCGTCATGCCAGTTAACTTTACAAGCCGTCTCTTTTTCAATGACATCAGCGATTTGTTTTGCTGTTACGTTAAATCCAGATGCGACATTGTATATTTCTTTATTGCCGTTTTGGTTTTCAGCCAACCACACACATGCATTAGCGACATCATTGACCGAAACATAGTCCTTAGCATATTCAGGTGCAACAAACATATTGATTTCACCATTATTAATGGCATGACGGATAATTGACGGTAAGAATAATGTACTATTTAGCGCTAAACCATAGACATTGCTTGGTCGAACCACAGTAACATCACGTTCGCTCTTAAGGCACAGCTCCTCAGCTACCAGTTTGGTCAGATTAAAAAGCTTCCTGTTATCATCCGCTGTTACTATCAGATCGTCAGTTTCATTTGCGCTATGATGGTTCATATAAACTCGAGTTGAGGATATATATACCATCTTTTCAAACTGCGCATCCTTCAGTAACTTTGCCAACAAGACCGTATTTGCTTCCAGCACAGAAAAATAACTTTTTGCACAATCACCATTGCCAGCACAATAAATGACTTTGCCCAACTCACCATTGAGGGAATTGCAGCTATTACGATCAGGAACAAAGACATCATGCCCTAGCTCTTTAAGCAATGTAACGATATGTGAACCAATAAAACCGTTACCCCCAATAACTGTATACTTAGCCATTTTTCCAGCCTTTAAGAATCTGTTCTTTGATACTTGCAAGTGAAGGTAAAATACAATCTTTAGCAGAAACTACAGGATTAGAAACTGGCCATTCTATACCCAGATCTGGATCGTTCCAGATAAGACCACCTTCATCGGTTGGATCATAATAATCTGTGCATTTGTACTGGAAACTGGCAGTATCACTTAATACACAGAAACCATGAGCGAAACCAGGAGGAATATAAAACTGAAGAAAATTATCTTCGGATAGAATGACTGAATGATGCTGACCAAATGTTGGTGATTCTGGGCGGAGATCAACGGCCACATCAAAAACAGAACCCTGGGTTACTGAGACTAACTTACCCTGAGGCTTTGTTTTCTGAAAATGAAGCCCGCGCAGAACATTTTTCGTCGACTTAGAACGATTATCCTGAACAAAGTCCAGACCAAATCCTAATTCCTGGTAACGTTTTTTCTGATACACTTCGAAGAAATAGCCACGTTCGTCACCAAAAACTTTAGGTTCAATAATTACAGCATCTTTTAAGGGCGTTTCAATAATTTTCATACTTTTTAGTACTTAATGTTGGATTTCAGTCTTTAGCTAAATGCTGCAAATATTTGCCATAGTCATTTTTATTGAGCTCTTTGGCTAATTTTGCTAACTGTTTCTTATCAATGAAACCTTTACGGTAAGCTATCTCTTCTGGGCAAGAAACTTTGAGTCCCTGACGTGATTCGATCGTCTGAATAAAGTTACCTGCCTCAATTAGACTCTCATGCGTTCCTGTATCAAGCCAGGCATATCCTCGTCCCATAATAGCAACTGAGAGCGAATTTTTTTCCAGGTAGAGGCGGTTAATATCAGTGATCTCTAACTCACCACGTGCTGAAGGTTTCAGCTGTTTAGCCATCTCTATGACGTCATTATCATAAAAATAGAGACCAGTCACAGCGTAATTACTTTTTGGCTTTAGTGGTTTCTCTTCTAAAGAAAGCGCTTTGCCATTCTCATCGAAATCTACCACGCCATAGCGTTCAGGGTCTTTCACATGATAGGCAAAGACCGTAGCTCCTTTTTCCTGATTCATTGCCATTTCAAGTTCTTTTGGCAAATCGTGACCATAGAAAACATTGTCACCAAGGACTAAAGCACAAGAATTGTTTCCGATAAATTCTTCACCAATAATAAATGCCTGAGCAAGGCCATCAGGACTTTCCTGGACCTTATATTCGATGTTCAGTCCCCATTTTTTACCGTTACCAAGCAATTGCTCAAAGCGAGGGGTATCCTGAGGTGTGCTTATAATGAGAATATCCCGAATGCCAGCAAGCATCAGCGTGCTTAATGGGTAATAAATCATCGGCTTATCATAGATTGGCAGTAGTTGTTTACTAACCGCCATCGTCACAGGGTAAAGGCGAGTACCTGAACCACCGGCTAAAATAATTCCTTTTCTTTTTGACATGTTCAATGCTTCTTATGACGGGGTTGAAAAGATTAGCGTTGTTCGTAATTTTTGTTGATCCAGTCCTGATAGGCACCGCTCATAACATTTTGGACCCAATCCTGGTTATCAAGATACCAATGAATCGTTTTCTTAATACCAGATTCAAATGTCTCTTGAGGTTTCCAGCCGAGTTCTTGAGTGATTTTACTGGCATCAATTGCATAGCGCCGATCGTGGCCTGGGCGATCGGCAACATAAGTGATTTGTTCGCTGTACGAGGTATTCTTCGGCTTTATTTCGTCAAGGATATCGCAGATAGTCTGTACTACTTCAATATTCTTTTTCTCGTTATAACCGCCGATATTGTAGGTTTCACCTACGCTCCCTTGCGTAATAACGGTATAGAGTGCGCGGGCATGATCCTCAACGTATAACCAGTCACGAATTTGATCGCCTTTACCATAAATAGGCAACGGTTTTCCTTGTAATGCATTGAGAACTACCAACGGGATTAATTTTTCTGGAAAATGGTAAGGACCATAATTGTTTGAACAGTTAGTCACAATAGTTGGGAAATTATAAGTACGATGCCACGCGCGAACTAAATGATCGCTTGATGCTTTAGAGGCAGAGTAAGGACTACTTGGAGCATAGGCGGTTTGCTCAGTAAATAATGGAAGACTTTTTTTATTATCCCATTCATCAGGATGAGGTAGATCACCATACACTTCATCGGTTGAAATATGATGGAAACGGAATGTCTGTTTCTTTTCACCTTCCAAGTTTTGCCAGTATTTTCTGGCTGCTTCAAGCAAGACGTAGGTCCCAACAATATTCGTTTCAATAAACGCAGCAGGGCCGGTGATTGAACGGTCAACGTGACTTTCTGCTGCCAGATGCATTACCGCATCAGGTTTATGAGTTGAAAAGATTGCGTCTAACGCCTGTGCATCGCAAATATCAGCATGAACAAAAGTATAACGTTCGCTATTTTCAATGTCTTTTAAAGACTGAAGGTTACCTGCATAGGTTAACTTATCAACATTCACCACATAATCAGTTGTTGATTTAATAATGTAACGCGCTAATGCCGAACCGATGAACCCGGCACCACCAGTAACTAATATTTTCATTTTTTATCTCAAATAAGTAAAAATGGATTGCGTTAAAGAACACTTATCCATTCATTTCGTTCGAAACAGTATTTTTTGATTACTTTTGCAGGTACACCAGCACAAACAGAATAATCAGGTATATCTTTTGTCACTACAGAGTTTGCTGCGACTACGCTATTTCTACCAATGCAAGCACCAATTATAGAGACATTTTCCCCTATCCAGGCGCCTTCTTTAATAACTACATCGTCTTTGAATATAACAGGTTGCTGGCTTACTGGAGTCAGAATATCTTTGTATTCATGAAGGTTATCTGAGATATATACCTTATCGGCGATAAGAACATCCTTTTCGATAACTACACGACGAACACTTACAATGTGAAAAAAGCGACCAATATAAACGTCATCACCTATATTCAGAATCGGATTATGGTTATCAATTTTTAATGCCAAGGCCCATAATCCCGGCTGAATTACTACTCTATCGCCAACCTCTATATACTTCACGCCTTGCAATATATCAGGCTTAAAAATACCACTTTTAATCCCGAATTTTTTAAATGAAATGCGAAATATAAATGAAGAAAAAAGTATGGCTATTTTTCGTTTGACCTTGAACATCAACTCGTACATTATAATCTCTTTTTAAATTTTGAGGAAAAATCTACAAGGGTATCTACATCAAACTCCCACCAGGGACAATTTATATTTTGTCTATCCCGTATGAATTTCGCAGGAACACCACCTACAATAGTATAGGGTTGAACATCTTTGGTAACAACCGCCCCAGCCCCAATGACGGCTCCATCGCCAATAGTCACACCATCCATTACAATGGCATTTACGCCAATCCAAACATCATTGCCTATAATGATTTTCTCGGATTCAGCGATAGACTCAATCACTTTTTCACTAACTCTATGATTTTTCAATCTATATGGAAAACAGGTATTTTCAGAGTAAAATATAGGATGTGTTGAGAAAAAATCAACTGGATGTTTTCCAAGACCTATTTTAACACCTTCAGCAATAGAACAAAATTTACCAATCTGACAATTGTTTACAGAGGCTGTGCCTGCGAAATATGTATAATCACCTACTATAGAATTAGTTATATTTGCGCGACGAAATAAAACAGTGTAGCGACCGAATTGTGTAGACCGATTTTTTCTTTTATAAAAATATGATAACAATTTTATTTTAATTCTCGATAAAGCTTGCTTCATATAGAGACCTACACTTTGTAATATCAATTTAATTTGGAAAACTCAACGCTACCGCCCCTGGCTCAACAGCTACCAGTTCACTGAAACCCATGGGCAAATTGTTCAAAACCTTTCTTTCTTACACAATGTGTATGACAGATTTAATCTGATATTGTGGTCCTAATTGCACATCAAAACAAGAAAAAATCCACGATTTAACCTAATGGCGTTTCCTGGCATCAGTACGTGACCCGCTGATTTTTAAATAGAAAACGGCAGAGAGCGATGACAATGTATCATTTGCTCTTCTGCCGCCATTATGTTTGTCTAATAACTAAGCAGCTACTCAGCTAACAGCTGTTCGATCTTTTTACGGAACTTCGCCCCTTCCTTCAGGTTGCGCAGCCCATAGTTCACGAACGCCTGCATGTAACCCATTTTCTTACCGCAGTCATAGCTGTCGCCGGTCATCAGCATGGCATCCACGGACTGCTTTTTCGCCAGCTCGGCAATCGCGTCGGTGAGCTGAATACGATCCCAGGCGCCTGGCTCGGTTTTCTCCAGCTCTGCCCAGATATCGGCGTTCAGAACGTAACGACCCACAGCCATCAGGTCTGAGTCCAGCGTCTGCGGCTGATCCGGTTTTTCAATGAACTCAACGATGCGGCTCACCTGCCCTTCTGTCTCCAGCGGCTCTTTGGTCTGAATAACGGAGTACTCGGAGAGGTCGCCCTTCATGCGTTTCGCCAGCACCTGGCTACGGCCGGTTTCATTGAAACGCGCCACCATTGCCGCGAGGTTATAACGCAGCGGGTCGGCAGAAGCAGTATCAATGATGATATCCGGCAGCACGACGATGAATGGGTTATCACCCACAACCGGACGGGCACACAGAATAGAATGGCCCAGGCCCAGCGGCTGCGCCTGACGCACGTTCATGATGGTCACGCCAGGCGGACAAATAGACTGAACTTCCGCCAGCAGCTGGCGCTTAACGCGCAGCTCCAGCAGCGCCTCAAGTTCGTAAGAGGTGTCGAAGTGGTTTTCTACCGCATTCTTGGACGAGTGGGTAACCAGGACGATTTCTTTGATCCCTGCAGCAACAATCTCGTCGACAATGTACTGAATCATTGGCTTGTCGACGATCGGCAGCATCTCTTTAGGAATGGCTTTTGTGGCTGGCAGCATATGCATGCCCAGGCCTGCTACCGGAATGACTGCTTTCAAATTAATCATTATTTCTTCCACCTTAAAATGGTTGACGAATTATAGCTCTTAAACCTGTTTTCGCCAGCATGATTTGCCGTAATCCAGAGGCAATGTTACGCCTTAGCATCACCAATTTCTGTAGTTGTAATCTGATTCGATCTCACTTTTATGCCAGGAATAGTCTTAAAAAAGATAATTGTCGATTATCTGTGCGGAAGCGCAAAGTTAAGCCTTTCCACATTCACCACCTGCTGATCGACCCGGTCAATATCCACCGAACTCTGCCCCTTCTCATTCACAGCTTTTATGTTCGCCAGCGACAGCAGCGTCTCGTCTTTCGCCATGAATTTACCCCGCACATCCTTGCGCAGGTCGAAGTTGATCTTCAGGGCGGGCCCCACGGCGGCTTCTTGCATCACATTGATGTTGCGTAAAAAAAGATGTTGCGGCTTGTTGTGCAGTTCCAGCGTAGCACGCTGCATTTCCACATTGGTTATCGCCACAAACGAGGTGGCATTACCGGATGAAATCTGTATTCCGCGCAATTTATACGCAAGCTGTCGATTATCGAGGTGAATATTGTTGAGCTTGAAGTTCTGCGGGATGGACAAATAATCGCCTTTTATCACCCCATAGCCGATTAACATTCCGGCGCTGTTCACCATATCGACATTATCAATAATGAAATTATCACAGCCATAAATGGCGACCGTGGCGTTGTCTATTCCCGCCTTTTTACTGAAGTCGGGAGTAATATTTTTGGCCTTAATATTGCGGATAACAAAATGCTTACCGTTTTCAACGTGCACCAGCTGGCGACAGTTGCTGCCGGTGATGTTGGCCACCACGAAGTTCTTGACGGTTTGCTTCTCCGGGTAGTCGTTATCGTAGGTGCTGCCGGCGAGGCCAATGCCGATGCCCCAGTTGATCTTGCCGTTGGTACAGCTGATGTTGTCGATGACATGGTCGGAGATCAGGATATTACGATCGTTGATGGCGACGTTCCACTCGATCGCATCACCCTGCAGATGGCTAAATTTGCTGTTGGTGATGCGGGCACCGTCCACCTGGTTGTGGAAACCCTGGCGCAGGATGGCGTAGTTGGCCTGACTCACGCTGATGTTATCAATCAGCAAATTGCGCATCACGCTGGGTTTCTTGCCACCGATGTAGATCTGCGTCACCGGGCCAAAACCGCTCATGGCCAGCCCTTTGATGACGCAGTCAGAGCCGCGAACGTCGAGCGTTATGTTCTCCGTGCGGCCAGCACCTTCACCTATCACTTTGCTGCCTTCCTGCAGAACAAAGCGGCCGCGCCCGTTACCGGTTAATGCCCCGCGGATCAGCAGCGTTTTACCGTCGGGAATGAAAATACCCGTGTTGATGTTTTCGCAGGTGAGCCCGGCAGGGACCACGACGGTGTCGCCATCATTAAACGCCTGCTTAAAGGCGGCGATCCAGTCGTTGTTATTGTACTGATTAACAGAGACCGTTCTTCCGCTTGCCGCCCGCGCAATACGTGACGACAGCAGCGGCGTGGCCGCCAGAACGGAGAGAGAAGAGACAAAGGTGCGTCGGGTAATCTTTTTCAGCATACATCCTCGGCGTTACAACGTTTGCAGCAGGCTCGCTAACTGGCGGTTAATCACCTGCTGGTTAAAATCGGTTTCCACTTTTTGTCGGGCGTTATGGAGCACGGGCTCCAGCGCCTGCTGGTCGATATCGCTGAAGGCTGCCAATCGGTCCGCAAGGGCCATCGCGTTATTCTCCGGCACCAGCCAGCCGGAATGGTCAGACTTAATCAGCTCCGGGATCCCGCTGTGCAGGGTCGATACCACAGGAATACCTACGGCCATCGCCTCCATCAGCGCCACCGGAATGCCTTCCATATCGCCATCGGCGCCCGTCACCGAGGGCAGCAGAAAGACATCTGCCTCGTCGAGCATGGCCTTGACCTCGTGGCTCGGCTTGAAGCCCGGCATCTCTACGACATCTTCCAGCTGATACTGTTCGATGAGCGTGCGCAGACGACGCTCCCACGGCCCAATGCCGAGAATGCGATAGTGGAAATCCACCCCGCGCGCTTTCAGCTGGCGGCAGGCTTCAATCGCCACATGCAGCCCTTTCTTCTCGGTCAGACGAGCAACGGAGATGATCTGCAACGGTGTTCCCGGCACCTTTACAGGACGACGCGTGAAGCGCGTTAAATCCACGCCCATTCGCGAAACGGCAATTTTCTCTCCCGGACAGCCCATGTTTTTCAGGCGTCCGGCCCACAGGTCGCTGATAGGCAGCATCATGTCACCGCGTCTGAACAGCTGCTGATACTCCGGCGTGTAGTGGTTCAGCACTTCCCGGCTGGAGATGTCGATACCGTGGAAGATGGTCGCAATTTTACCGTCAATCACGCCCAGCTCGCGCAGCTTCGCGGCGGTGACGCCCGCCGGTCCAAAGTGGGCGATAAACACGTCAGCACGATACGGCTTCGCCGTTTGCCCGCAGATGGCCGACAGAATCAGATTGCGGGATTCGGACCCATAGCGGGAAACATTCAGCGCCCGCCAGGTCGACGCACGGTGGATCCCGCGCAACGTCTGGCTGGCCCGGTGGCGCAGCTTGCTCAGCTTCCCGGACGGCTCATCCTGCAGCCAGCGGGTTTTCGCCTCCAGCCCATACTGGGTATACGCCGCATGGGTATTTTTGGTATCGCCCTTTTGCAGGGCGATAATCTCCACGTCATATCCCATATCGATAAACGCGGTGATTTGGTTCAGGACAAACGTTTCAGACGACAGCGGAAATTTCAGCAAGAAGAAACCAACCTTCATTTCCCCTCCCGTACGCGGTCAAGTACCGATTTCACCATCCCAATGCCCTTCTCACGCTCGGCTTTCACCGCCACGGCCAGGCGTTCATTGATCGCAGGCAGCTGGCCGAGCGTATCGCCCACCATCGCCCCGAGCGAACCATCGAGCAGATGACGGATATCCACGGCCATTTCAGGCATACCAAGCTGCTGCATGATGCCTGCTGATTTGTGCTCATAGTTGATGGCAATGGCCGGCGTGCCAAAGTTCATGGAGATAATGGCGGAGTGCAAGCGCGTACCGACGGTCAGGTCGCAGGCGGAGAGCAGCTTGCCCATCTCCAGGTCGTTCAGTTCGTCCATCACTACGTGATAGCGGGACGGATCGTTAACCAGGTTGCGCAGGTTCAGCGCCACCATACGATCGTCTTTGTTATAGCTGTCGATGCCGGTGCAGGTTGAAAGCGCCAGCACCTGGTACCCGCTGTCCAGCACGCGGTTAACCACGTCGGCGAAGGCTTTCTCATACGCCGCCTGGGTCGTACCTAAACGTTTATCAAAAGGCGCCAGCTCGCGCAGGGTTATTGCGACGGTTTTCTGTTTCGCCGCCACGTCGAGCCAGTGCTGTACCGCGTAGCTCGGCTGGAAGCTGTCGTCCTGGTGCTCTACCAGCCAGGCGGTGTCCACGCCGTGCTCAACTTTTGAGGTGTCAATTTCGCTGCGCTTCATCATGTCGAGGCTGACCGACTCGCGCAGGATCAGCGCGTCGCAGTGGCCGAACACGTAGTTCGCCAGCTGGTTAAACTGCGGATCCTGGAATGGCCCTACGCTGTGCCCAATCATAAACAGCGGCTTTTTCGCCATAAAGGTGCAGAGCGCATGCTCAAACTGCGGCACGCCGTAGAGATCGACGAAGAACGAACCGCCGACCTGGATAATGGCGTCATAGCCGGAGAGCAGACGGACGAAATCCGTAAAGCCCTGGGCAATGGCGATGTTGCGCAGCTTGCCGGTATCGGTCACGCGGGAAAGCAGCACCTGATGCTGGTAGCGACGACGCAGGACTTTCTTCACGCGCCCCATCACGCCCGCGGCGTTGTTGTGCTGTTTCATCTGGCTGTAAAGCGGGTCGCCCATCACCGGGCGGTTCAGTAACCAGGATGAGCTGACCGGATAACGGCTCATCACGTCCACTTCGGTCTCAGGCTTAAGGGTGTTAATCGCATCCAGTAAACCGCGCAGGATGGCGCTGTCGCCACGGTTGCCGCAGGTATGGTTGCCAAGAATAAGTAATTTCATAATGGCCTCTTAAAATTAGCCTGCGCGAAGCAGCGTTTTCATTTTTTCGTTACGGCAAAACTGGCGCTTCATCTCTACCACCAGCGCATTGCGCGACAGCACAATCATCACGCCGAACGCCAGCGCGCCCGCGGCGACCTGTACCGCCAGCAGCGCGGCCAGCGGCAGATGACCGCTGAGCACCACGCCCAGGCCATAGCTGACCGCAAGAGTGGGTAAGGAGAGATAAAACGGCAGCCACAGGCTCAGGATGTACTGTCGGTAGCTGGAGCCCAGCACCGGCTTGATCATGATGAAGTAGCTCAGAACGGTATTGACGATCTGCACCAGCAGGAACCCGAGCGTGACGCCGATGGCGCCCGCCATATGCCCGCCGACGATAATTGCCGGAATAAACAGGAAGGTTTTGAACACGTTGAACTTAAAGCTGATGTCCACGCGCGCTTTTGCCATCAGCAGAGAACCAATCGGATTCCCCACGGAGCGCAGTAGCCCCACCACGCACAGCAGCTGCAGGATCGGGATGATGCCGTTCCACTTCTCGCCAAACACCAGCGGCACAAAGTTGCTGGAAACCACCATCAGCCCCAGCAGCACGGGGAAGTTGATAATCCCCACCACGGAAAGCAGCTTGTAGAAGTTGATGCGCAGCTTCTCGGTGTCGTCCTGAATCTTGGCGAACGCCGGGAACAGAACGCGGGTGATTATCGGGTTCAGCTTCATCGGCGGCACTACCGCGACGTTGTAGGCCAGGTTGTAGCCCCCCGCCACGCTCGCGCCGAGAATACGCGCCAGCACCAGCGTCGACAGGTTGGTGTTCACGTAGTTGATGATGCTGTCCGCCGTCAGCCACGCGCCGAAGCGCAGGTTAGACGACACCGACGCCAGCGAGAAGTGCAGGCCCGGACGGTAGATCTTGCGGCCAAAATAGCCGAACAGCAGCGTGCGCACGGCAGAGTTCACCAGGTAACCGAGGATGGCGGTCATCGCCAGCGGCCAGAAATGGGCGCTCACCACGGTAAAGGTAAAGCCCGCCAGCACCGCGCTGGTTTCAATCATGCCGATCTTGTTGAACTCCAGCTCTTTCTGCATCAGCGCGCGGAACTGCTGCCCGTGGGGGATCACCACGAATGCAAACGACAGCGTGCGCATCAGCGGAGCGAGATCCGGGTTGTGCAGCACGCTGGCGATAGTGTCGCTCAGCAGGAACACCAGCACGAAGACGAAAATCCCGAGCCCCACGTTCAGCCAGTAGAGCGTAGTCAGCTCGAGATGGCTTATCTCTTTGCGCTGGATAATCGAGTTGGCAATACCAAAATCAGACAGCGTATCGGCCAGCGCGATGATCACCAGCGAGACGGTCAGCAGACCGAACTGGTGATTATCAATAATGCGCGCCAGCACGGTCATCTGCACCAGCCCGAGGCCAATGATGACGATGGTCGCCATCGCTGACCACTTCGCCCCGCTGATGGTTTTTTCACGTAAGCTCATCTTAGTACGCCGCTTTGTTCACGAAACCTTTGAAGATGGTCAGAAAAACAATCTTAATATCGAACCAGATACTCCATTCACGGATGTACTCCAGATCGAATTCGATACGTTTTTCCATTTTTTCCAGCGTGTCGGTTTCGCCGCGCCAGCCGTTGATCTGCGCCCAACCGGTAATGCCCGGCTTCACCTTATGGCGCAGCATGTAGCCCTCAATCAGCGAACGGTACTGCTCGTTGTGCGCCACCGCGTGTGGACGCGGGCCAACAATCGACATGCCGCCTGTGAAGACGTTGATAAACTGCGGCAGTTCATCCAGCGAGGTGCGGCGCAGGAAGTTGCCCACGCGGGTGACGCGCGGATCGTTCTGCGTTGCCTGGGTCACCACTTTGTCGTTTTCCATCACCTTCATGGAACGGAATTTCCACACCATAATCGGCTTACCGTCCATACCGTAGCGGGTCTGGCGGAAGATAACCGGGCCGGGAGAGCTAAGCTTCACCGCCAGGGCAATGCAGCACAAAACAGGCGAAATCAGCAGGAGGATCAGCGAAGAGAGCACGATATCTTCCACGCGCTTCAGCACGCGGTTAATGCCCGACAGCGGGGTGTCGTACAGTGGTACCACCGGCACGCCGTTCACTTCTTCAATGCGTGAATGGAGGATGTTGAAGGTAAAGACGTCCGGGATCAGGATCACCGAACAGGTTGTATCCGCCAGCTCGCGCATCAGTTGCTTAATGCGGGATTCGTCTCTCATCTGCATGGCGATATAGACGTTATGAATTTTACCGGCTTTCGCGTCTTCAATAAGCTGTTCGTAATTGCCCGCCCAGTCCGCAGGCACGCCTCCCGGCTTCGCGTCGTGATAAATCCCTACCACTTCAAACCCTAACCACGGCTCTTTGCGGAAGCTATCGAGCAGCACCTTCCCGACCGGCAGATCGCCCGCCACGGCAACGAAGCGACGGTTATAACCGCGGTTACGCAGCCAGCCCGCGCCAAAGCGGATCAGGGAACGGCACACCACCATGCCGACGCTGGTTAACAGATACCAGCAGAGATAGGTGACGAGGCGATTGTCAAAATCATGGCTGAACGCTACCAGGCCTGCGCTGAAGATCAGGCTCAGGGTCCAGTTCTGCAGCAACAGCATCAGTTCGGTGGTCATTTTCACGCCGCGCCACGAGCGGTAGAAATCGGTCATCCCGCCGATCATTTGAAACACGACCAGCGCAATTAGGGCCATCAGCAGATGCATGTATAAGAACGGCAGCCCGCTGATCCGACACACCGCCCACAATCCACCGACCATGATGGTGATATCAGAAAAACGCTGCACCATAGAGATTAACGATGCATTCGTTCTCGCTCGTTCGCGTTTTTTTAGATTCGTCATCGTTGTTCCTGTATTCGGTTCCCCCTCCCAGCGGGAGGGGCAATTGTTACTGATTCAACAGCGCCAGAATGTCCTTCGTTCGGGCTTCCATCAGCGCCGTGTCAGCACGGGACTCCACGTTCAGGCGCACCACCGGCTCGGTGTTGGACGAGCGCAGGTTAAAGCGCCACTGCGGGAACGCCATGCTGATGCCGTCGGTGCGGTCAATTTCCAGCGCGTGAATCGCAAAGTGTTGCTCCACGCGGGCAATAGCCTCGGCCGGCTGCGCCAGCTTGCTGTTGATCTCCCCGCTCGCCGGGAATGCCGCCATGCGATCGCGCACCAGCTCGCCCAGCGTCTGCCCCTTCAGGCACAGCAGCTCGGTCACCAGCAGCCACGGGATCATCCCGCTGTCGCAGTAGGCAAAGTCACGGAAGTAGTGGTGGGCGCTCATCTCGCCGCCATAGATGGCGTCTTCTTCGCGCATGCGCTCTTTGATGAAGGCATGGCCGGTTTTGGACATCACCGGCGTGCCGCCCGCCGCGGACACCACGTCGACGGTGTTCCAGGAAAGGCGCGGGTCATGAATGATTTTCGCGCCCGGGTTTTTCTCAAGGAACGCTTCCGCCAGCAGGCCGACAATGTAGTAGCCCTCGATGAACTGCCCTTTCTCGTCGAACAGGAAGCAGCGGTCAAAGTCACCGTCAAAGGCGATGCCCATGTCCGCGCCGTGCTCAATCACCGCGTTGCGGGTGTCGTCGCGGCACTCAGGCAGCAGCGGGTTAGGAATACCGTTCGGGAAGTTGCCGTCCGGGGTGTTGTGCACCTTGACGAAGGTCACCGGCACGTTCAGCGCCTTAAAGCGGGCTTCAAGGGCATCGACAACCGGGCCGGCCGCGCCGTTACCGGAGTTAATCACCAGCTTCAGCGGCTTCAGGTTCGCCACGTTGATGTAGCCCAGCAGGTGGTCGATGTACTCTTTCTGCACGTTGATTTTTTTGTAGCTGCCGCGCTTCGCCTCGTTCACCGGCGGGAAATCATTAGCTTCCGCCAGACGCTGCACGTCGCGCAGGCCGGTGTCGCCGCTAATCGGGCGAGCGCCCTTGCGCACCAGCTTCATGCCGTTGTAATCCATCGGGTTGTGGCTGGCCGTCACTTCGATACCGCCGTCCACGCCCAGGTGGAAGGTGGCAAAGTAAATCTCTTCGGTTCCGGAAAGACCGATATCCAGCACGTCCACGCCCGCGTCCTGCAGCCCTTTCGCCAGGGCCAGCTTGAGGGACTCGCTGGTCAGACGCACGTCGCCGCCCAGCACGATGGTCTGCGGTTTTAAATATTCGCCGTACGCGCGGCCAATGCGCCACGCGATGTCTTCATTCAGCTCTTCGCCCAGCTTGCCGCGAATATCGTAGGCTTTAAAACAGGTTAATTTTTCCATGATGACCCCTTTTTCAGGCAACAGTCGGCCCTGACCACTAAATGGCCAAATTGATTTTTTTGTCATTCGTAGGCCCGGTAAGCGCAGCGCCACCGGGCATGATGCTGAGTGCTACACCCGCCCGTAGCGGTCCTGGAAGCGCACGATATCGTCCTCTTCCAGATACGAGCCGGAGCGCACCTCAATTAAGTCGAGAGGAATTTTCCCCGGGTTCTCCAGACAGTGCGTCGCCCCCAGCGGAATATAAATGGACTCGTTTTCACCCAGCAGTTTGACTTCACCGTCAATAGTCACTTTCGCGGTACCCGCCACCACGACCCAGTGCTCGGCGCGGTGATGGTGCATCTGCACCGACAGCCCCTCGCCCGGCTTCACGGTGATGCGTTTCACCTGATAGCGGTCACCGGAATCAATGGAGTCATATTTCCCCCATGGACGGTAGACTTCGCGGTGAATATGGTGCTCGTGGCGACCATCCGCCTTGATCTGCTCCACCACTTTTTTAACGTCCTGCACGGCGTTACGGTCGGCAATCAGCACGGCGTCCTTGGTCTGAACAACCACCAGATCCTTCACTCCGACCGTGGTCACCAGACCGGACTCGGCGTAGACGTAGCTGTTTTCCGTTTTGTGGCTAATAACATCGCCGTGGTGGACGTTACCCTCCGGGGTGTGGGCGCTGATCTCCCACAGGGAGGACCAGGAGCCGACATCGCTCCAGCCCGCATCCATCGGTACCACGACGGCGTCTGCCGTACGTTCCATCACCGCGTAGTCAATGGACTCTTCCGGGCAGGCGAGGAACGCCTTTTCATCCACGCGGATGAAGTCGAGATCCGGATCCACCACCGCCATCGCTTTCTCGCAGGCGTTCAGAATATCCGGGCGATATTTGCGCAGCTCTTCCAGATAGCGTCCGGCGCGGAGCAGGAACATCCCGCTGTTCCAGTAATACTCCCCGCTGGCGACATACGCCTGCGCGGTTTCCAGATTCGGTTTTTCAACAAACTGCGCCACGTCAAACGCCACGCTGTCGCCTTCACCCGGCGTCACGCTGCCGCGGCGGATGTAGCCGTAGCCGGTTTCCGGCAGATCCGGCACGATGCCGAAGGTCACCAGCTTGCCGCTCTCGGCATAAGGAATGGCCGCACGCACCGCGTCGCGGAATGCGTCTTCCTGCTGGATAACGTGGTCTGCCGCCAGGACCAGCATCAGCGGGTCGCAGTCCGGGCTGCTGCGTTTTGCCGCCAGCGCCGCCAGGGCGATCGCAGGCGCGGTGTTGCGTCCGGCAGGCTCCAGGATGATGTTTTCAGTAAGTTTGTTCAGCTGGCGCAGCTGCTCGGCAACGATAAAGCGGTGCTGTTCGTTACAAATCACCACCGGGCTTTCACACTCCACGCCGTGCAGACGGTTTACCGTCGTCTGCAGCATGGTGAGATCCCCTTTCAGGCAGAGGAACTGTTTTGGATAGAGCACGCGGGACAGCGGCCACAACCGGCTACCAGAGCCACCAGCCATCACAACCGGATACAAAGTGGTTTGACTCATGATTTATCCCCGTATATCTGCAATAAATTGGCTCAGCACGTTCTCTTTCTCGAGCGTGCGTTCGGCATATTCACGTGCCACCGTGTTCACTTTTGGCATGGCAAGCGCTTGCTCAATTCCGGTGACCAGCGCCGGGACCGATTCCGGCTCCACGCACACGGCAATTCCCGGATAGCTGTCGCACAGCTGGCCTAATTCTGTTTCGGCTTCTGCCGTAATCACCGCGTTTCCGCCCACTGCCAGAATGTTGGTCAGCTTGGACGGCAGCACCGCATCCGCGGCGCCGCGTTTTTGCACCACCAGATGGCAGTCGCCCATCTTCAGCAGCGCAGGCAATGCCTCGTAAGACTGAAGCGGGAAGAATTTCACGTTGGTCAGGCCGCGTTCGCTGACCATTTTTTCCAGCCGCGCTTTTCCACCGCCCTGCCCGACAATCACAAACATCCATGGATGTTCGTTCAGCAGTTGAGCCGCCTCGATCACGCTCTCCAGCCCCTGCTTTTCGCCGATATTGCCTGAGTAAAGAATGATTTTTTGATCTTCAGGCAAACCGAGCTGCGCGCGCAGCGACTGGGCGTCTTGCTCAGTCACGTCGCGAAAACGCGCCACTTCGGACCAGTTCGGGAAGAAGATCACCTTCTCTGCCGGGACGCCCTTTTCCTGCGCCTTGTTCATCATCGAGCGCGAGATAGTCGAAACATAGTCCACGTTGTGTAAGCCACTGCGCTCAAACGCGCTGGCGAGCTTCGCTACCTTGCCGCCCTTGCTTTTGCCTGCCATCCCCAGGCCCAGCATGGCGTCAACTTCATAATCCTGAATGTGCAGCAGGGTGCGCGCGCCGGAGAGTTTGCCCAGCAGGCGCATGCCCGGCGTGCAAAACAGCGTCGGCACCACGCCGATAATGCGATCCGGCTTCCAGCGACGCTGCGCCATCAGCGGGAAGAAACTGCTCAGGGCAAAGCTGCCGAGATGAATCAACCGCTTAAGCGTTGAGGGCTGCTTAGGCACATACAGCGGGCAGCGCCAGACGGTCGCTGCACCCTCTTCGCGACGGTAGCGCCAGCTTGAGTAGCGCTCCCCGACTTTCCACTCCGGGTAGTACGGCGGCGCGGTAATGACCCGCACGTCATGTCCCTGGCTCGCCATCCACTCGACCATCTCGCCGGTGTATTTCCCAATGCCGGTTAATTCCGGCGAGTAGTTGATTCCGTACACTAAAATTTTCATAAGCCCGGCACTCCGGACTGACGATCGGCCAGGAAATAGGCACGACTGTTGTCATGCACATTGTCGCTGGCAAGCAGCGCCTCTGGCGTCTGCCAGCGGTAGTCGTCATGCTGAGAATCAGGCAGACGCAGGTCTGCCTCACTCACCTTCAGGCGGAACCCCAGCACGATGTAGTGCGTGGTGAACCCGGTGCCTGAAAAGTTATCGTCATAGAAGTGCTGCCAGACCCCGTAAAACTGGCCCGCCGCCATCGGCAGCTGCAGGCCCAGTTCCGCCAGAGTGAGACGCTCAAACGCATCGGTAAGCCGCTCATCCTTTTGCACGCGCCCGCCGGGCACGAACCAGAAGCCCTGTGCAGGGCGGTTGGTTCGTTTCCCCAGCAAGAACTCGCCGCGTTCGTTCTCCACGATCAAATCAATCGAGATGAGCGGAGTGGAACGCACTACCGTGGCAAAATCTTCCTGACTTAAAAACATCGTTACCCCCGGAAGCGGTGCTGGTTTTCCAGGAACCACTGGTAGGTACTGGCCAGCCCCTGCTCCAGTGACACCTCGTGATACCAGCCCAGCTGATGCAGACGGGTCACGTCCAGCAGCTTGCGCGGCGTGCCGTCCGGCTTGGTGGCGTCAAACACCACGCGACCTTTGTAGCCCACCACCTGCGCGATGGTTTGCGCCAGCTCGCGAATAGTGCAGTCCACGCCGGTACCAACGTTGATGTGCGACAGCATCGGCTCGGTATTCTCCTGCCACACTTCGCGATCCAGCTCCATCACGTGAATGCTGGCCGCAGCCATGTCGTCCACGTGCAGGAATTCACGCATCGGCGTACCGCTGCCCCACACCACAACGTCCGGCGCGTTCTCGGCGGTTGCCTCGTGGAAACGACGCAGCAGCGCCGGGATCACGTGCGAGTTGCTCGGGTGGAAGTTGTCGTGCGGTCCATACAGGTTGGTCGGCATCACCGAGCGATAGTCGCGGTTATACTGACGGTTGTAAGACTCACACAGCTTGATCCCGGCAATCTTGGCAATTGCGTACGGCTCGTTGGTCGCTTCAAGCGTGCCCTGCAGCAGCTCGCTTTCGGCGATCGGCTGTTTCGCCATTTTCGGGTAAATACAGGATGAGCCCAGGAACAGCAGCTTGTTCACGTTGTGCAGATGCGCCGCGTGAATGATGTTGCTCTCGATCATCATGTTTTCGTAGATGAAATCCGCCGGGTAGGTGTTGTTAGCGACAATGCCGCCCACCTTCGCCGCGGCCAGATACACCTGGTCAATGCGTTCGTTAGCAAAGAAGTTCTGTACCGCACGGCTGTCGAGCAGGTTCAGTTCGTCGCGCGAACGGACAACCACTTCGACGTCACCGCGCTGCTCCAGCTGGCGAACAATCGCGGAACCCACCATTCCGCGATGACCGGCGACAAAAATACGTTGTTTTGTCATTCTCAGGACTCCAGCGCGATGGCAACCTCGTAGCCATGAGACTTGAGCAGGGAGTGTTTTTTCGCTGCTTCAAGATCTTTGGCTACCATCTCGGAAACCATCTCCTGCAGAGTGATTTCTGGTTTCCAGCCCAGCTTCTCGTGCGCTTTGGTTGGGTCGCCCAGCAGGGTTTCCACTTCAGCAGGACGGAAGTAGCGCGGGTCAACTTGCACAATCACGTCGCCTGGCTTCACGCCCGGAGCGTCGTGGCCGGTTACAGAAACCACGATACCTTTCTCTTCCACGCCGGTACCTTCGAAGCGCAGCTTGATGCCCAGCTGTGCCGCGGCCATTTCAACGAACTGACGCACGGAGTACTGCACGCCGGTCGCAATCACGAAGTCTTCCGGCTGTTCCTGCTGCAGCATCATCCACTGCATTTTCACGTAGTCTTTGGCATGGCCCCAGTCACGCAGGGAATCCATGTTGCCGAGGTGCAGGCAAGACTCCAGACCCTGCGCAATGTTGGCAATAGCGCGGGTAATTTTGCGGGTCACGAAGGTTTCGCCGCGACGTGGAGATTCGTGGTTGAACAGAATGCCGTTACAGGCGTACATGCCGTAGGATTCACGGTAGTTTACGGTGATCCAGTAA
Source organism: Enterobacter sp. 3U4 (assembly GCF_057224565.1). NCBI lineage: Bacteria > Pseudomonadati > Pseudomonadota > Gammaproteobacteria > Enterobacterales > Enterobacteriaceae > Enterobacter > Enterobacter sp. 3U4. The sequence goes on along the minus strand of NZ_CP136665.1, from coordinate 924,202 downwards.
GCGTACAGTTTTGCTACCGCATATGGAGAGCGCGGGTAGAACGGCGTGGTCTCTTTCTGTGGGATTTCCTGCACCAGACCGTACAGCTCAGAGGTGGACGCCTGGTAGAAGCGCGTTTTCTTCTCAAGGCCCAGGAAGCGGATCGCTTCCAGCAGACGCAGCGTACCCATGGCATCAACGTCAGCGGTGTATTCCGGGGACTCGAAGGAAACCGCTACGTGGCTCATCGCGCCCAGGTTGTACACTTCATCCGGCTGCACTTCCTGCAGGATACGGGTCAGGTTGGAGGTATCGGTCAGGTCGCCGTAGTGCAGGTGGAATTTCGGGTTCGCCGCGTGAGGATCCTGATAGATATGATCCACACGTTCGGTGTTGAAAGAAGACGCACGACGTTTAATGCCGTGTACTTCATAACCTTTTTCCAGCAGGAACTCTGCCAGGTAAGAACCATCCTGCCCGGTAACGCCGGTGATGAGAGCGACTTTAGACATGTTTATATTCCTCTACTTATGAATTTAATCAGTTTCAACGCGTTCGCGTATCACCACTGCGGGGTTGCCACGGCAAATTTTATTTGCCGGTAGCGATTTAAAAACGCTGCTGCGGGCACCGACTACCGTGCCATCGCCAACAGAAACACCCGGTGCAACAAAAACATCCGTTGCCAGCCAGCATTTTTCACCAATCACAATAGGCGAAGCGGTAATATCAAAATGCTGACTCATAAAATCGTGGCTACCGGTGCACAAATAACATTTCTGTGAAACAACCGAATTTGCGCCAATTGTTATTTCGCCAAGGGTATATAACACCGCGTCATCCCCTACCCAGGCGTAATCCCCCAGCGTCAATTTCCACGGATAGGTAATTTTTACCGAAGGTCGGATGACTACGTTTTTTCCTATTTTTGCGCCAAACAGGCGCAATAAAAATGCTCGCCAGCGGTACAGTATTTGCGGTGACCAGGCAAACAAGGTGGCCTGAACGGCCCACCACAGCTGCACTTTAATACCGCCCGCGCCCCGAAAACCTTTCGGTACGGAGAAACCTTTCAGATCCTGCATTACGTTTCCTTATATTCAGACTTTGTTATATAAGGCTTTCGTTTTACCCGTGGTGCGCACGCGCAATAAATAAGACAATTCCGCCCAGAATGCTGGTACGCGTAATATTTTGCGCTGTACGTTTTTGGCATCCTGGCACAATTCCAGATTATTAGACGTTGACACGCCGCCCATTGAAAATTCAGATACCAGCCCTTTAATTCGACGGAACGGGTAACCTGATTTATACAGGCTGGCCGCCAGTGCATAATCCGAAGACACTTTATACTGCAAATCGTAAGGCTGTTTTTTCAGACCTTTTACCGGGAAGAAAATGGCCTGATGGCTGGCAGGCAAGCTGTGATAGATATACCAGCCTGGCTTCGCGCTGCGACACACTTTATGTCCGTCGCCAAAATCGAGCAGCGCATCGCCAATATACATGGCGTCCTCTTTCTGGCGAGCCAGCTGACGGGCAAATAGCGCCACGTCATCATGGAAAATGTCGCCCGAGTTCAGGAAGATGGCATAACGGCCTTGAGCCATGTTAATGCCTTTATTCATTGCATCGTAGATGCCTTTATCTTTCTCACTGATGTAGCGTAAGTTGAACTCACCGTTGAGTTTTTCCAGAAACTCCGCCGTGCCATCGTTCGAGCCGCCGTCGACCACAATCCACTCAAAGGTGAGGCTTGGATCGCGCGCCAGGTTGCGCAGCGAGCGCCAGGTTTTTACCACCCCTTCGTAATTACGAAAAGCGACAGTAATGACGCTAAGAAACATAAATCACCTCATTTCGTCATACGTTCGTAATATTAAGCGCTTTGCGCAGAATAAACGGACAGACAATCAAGAAAGCATATTCCGGGCTAAATATTGACCCGGTAAAAAACAGCGACACCGGAGTAAAAAGATAAAGCTGAACGCGAAAGTTCTGGTTATCACCAAACGCGTTAATCATCATTTTGAAAACTTTAAACAGATACCACAGGGTCAACAGTACGGCGAACCACGAAAAATAAATAATTAACAGATACAGACCATTGTCTATGGTTTTACCGACATCCGCACCGTTAAAGATTCCGAATGATGCAACATATTCGTAAAGTGAGCCGAATCTTACTACCCCATCAATATGGGTTAAGGAATAACCCACCATCACCAGTGGCCCAATGATGCGATAATAGGACGAAGATCCTTCCGTTCCCAAATCACCCAGACGCTCTGAGATGTATGGGAAGGCAAATATCACGCCTACCATAAATACCGTCAGAGAGATAATCGCCAGCGGCAGTTTTTTCTTAATCGCATCTTTGTTCAGGTACTGGAACGCCCACTCCAGCAGGTAAAACAGGATAAATGTCATTACCCCTGAGAACGATCCAGACAGAACAATTCCTGCAAGAATCATAGCATCGGTCTTAGGCGTTTTGATACCAAACTGTTTGATGCTGAGCCAAATTGAGATTAACGCCAGAGCGAAAAACGCCGGTTCAAAATAGAGGGCCGTAGTACGCTTTCCGCCAAACTTGATGAAGTTCAATACATAGCTGTTACTGTAAATGAGATATTTCGAAATTATCTCCATCAGGCTGCTGCCGCCGGTCAGAATAATCTGCGCCATCTCCAGCGCGGCAAGCATAACAATTAACGCAACGGCAATATAAAAAAACCTAAGGATTTTCCGATAATTGTGCGGAGAAATAGTTTTAAACCGAATACTCCAGACCATTCCGATAATAATAACAATATAAACAAACAGCATGGTCGACGTGACGTATTTACTGGCATCCAGCGACTGGCCAAAGATGTAGTTAAACAGCGTCAGGCCCGTGCCCAGCCCCAGGGCAATCATCAGCTTCTTGAGGTTGATTTTATCGACATACAGCAGAAGCAGAACGGGCAAGAAGGTCACGATGGTTATCGGGAAGCTTTCGCCAAGCTGGGCAATTTTGACGTTGACCAGCAGATAAATCAGCGGCAGCAGTAGATAACTACAGATTCTGATAGAACGAGACATATTCCTCCAGCATCTGTTGTCCACTGTAGGCCTTGCGGCTGCGGTTGCGGAACGATTCCAGGTCAGTGCCAAAAACGATCTCAGCAATCTGCGCCTTCGGCAGCTGTACCAGGGGCAGGACTTCCTGCTCCGTGAAGGTTTTCCCGCCTGATTTTTCCAGCACTTCACGCGCCGCATCGCTGTGGGTGGCGATCACCGGCACGCCGATAGAGAGCGCTTCGCAGAGGATCAGCGGGTAGTTATCCACGCGGGAGCTGAACACCAGCGCGTCCATTTCATTCAGCGCGCTCATCAGCTTGCGCTTGTCGGTCTCAAACCCATGGTTCACCACGTTGGCCCCTTCGAACGGTGAAAACTTGCCGAATGTATGAAGTTCTATTTTGTCACCCAGCGCCATCATGTCGCGCACCAGCTGCTGGTTGGTTTTACCGTCGTAGCGCAGGTCATGCGCAACGATAGCGATTTTCGGTTTGCCCGCGGTTTTCGCCACCGGGGTCAGCTCGGCAAGAATGGCTTCCGTCGCCACGTCGATCCCGTTGTTGATAATCTGACAGCGCCCTGCCCCGTACAGGCTGTTGAAGGCATCGGCTACGTGCTGGCTCGGGGAGATAAAGGTACAGCCGAGCGAGAGCATGTCGCGGAACAGCTGGCGCTTTCCGTCCACCAGCTGATGCGCGCGATCCACCTTCACCGGCGGGTAGTTGCTTAACGTCGGGCACTTCTGGCAGTTATCTTTCCAGCCTTCGCAGCCGTCGGTAAACGCGCAGCGGCCCGTCACGCTCCAGTGATCGTGCAGCGTCCAGATGAAACGGGTGTCGGGCTTGTGGGCCTGCACCTTCTGACAAAACGCCACCACCTCTTCCAGATTCAGCCAGTAGCTGTGCAGCACGTGAAAATGCAGCACAACCGGGCCGGTAGTGCGGGTCACCGTACGGTAAAGCGTGTTCAGGTTGCCAAACAGGTCGCGGTTAAACAGACGGAACAGCGCAATGTTGGCAATCGAGGTCAGACGCGGCGTGTGCTTATGCACCTGCGGAAAATTATCGTGGCTGACGCTTTTCTTGCCGCCTTTGCCGTAGCCGTAAATAAAACGAGACTGAAGTCCTTTTTGCAGCGCGCGCTGGTGTAGATCCAGGGCTACGCCTGCCGCTCCGCCTTCTGCGAGGCGTACGTTAAATTGCAGAATGTTCATTTAATCACCTTCACGCGGGCTTTTTCTCCCACCACCAGCGCGTTATCCGGAATGCTGTCCAGCACCACGCTGCCAGCACCAATCGTGACGTTGTTACCAATCGTGATGTCACCAACGATCACCACGTTCGCCCCCAGCTCGACGTTATTGCCGATGACCGGGCAGGCAAGGCTGTCAGGGCCGCGGTTGCCAATGGTTACCGCATGACGAATGGTGAAATCATCCCCGGCGACCACGAATTTATTGATCACCACCGCATAGCCGTGATGGATGGTAAAGCGGCGGCCAATGGTGGCAGCGGCCTGGATTTCATAGCCGAAAAAGCATTCGGTGATGATGCGGTACAGCACCAGCACGGGTGCCGCCCAGATATTGTTGAGCACGTTTTTCTTACGCCACACCGAGCAAAAGTGCGCGATGCGGTACGCCAGAACCATGCAGCACGGACGCAGGCTCCAGCTGTTAGCGCGGCAATCTTCCAGAAACATTATTTCCCCCGAAGTCCATCAGCCAGGCGCTTGCCGTTACGCACGGAAAACAGCGTCAGCAGCGTGCGCCAGTTCATGCGCTTATTGCGGATCTGATAGAGGGTAAAGAGCTGATATTTACGGCTGGCACGGTCAAACTTGTCCTTGTGCTTGCGGTAAAAATGGAAGTAGCCGGAGAACTTTTTCGGCGAGGAGGTGATTTGCATCTCCCCGTGGTTGATGTGCAGGATCTGCGTGGCATCTTCCACTTTCCACGGCTCGCCATATTCCACCACCATGCGCAGGAAGATATCGTAATCCTGCGCGGCCTTGAGTTCGGTATCGAACAGGCACTCTTTGAAGCGCCACGCCCAGGTAAAGACCTGGTTACCAATAATGTTGCGCTTGTAGAACAGGCGGCGGGAGTAAGGTGATTTCGGATACAGCGGCAGGCTCGCGGGCTGCGAGTACACCTCGCCCTGGCAGACATAGTCGTTGGCATACAGGAAAGCGTGGGTGACCAGCTGCTCTTTATGCGACAGGAAGACAGACAGACGGTTCGGCGTCCATTCGTCGTCGTCGTCGATGCCGGTCAGATACTGCCCTTTGGCCTGCATAATCGCCTGATTACGCACAGCACAGGCGCCTGAGTTAATGGCGTTGTGCGTATAGACCACCCGCGGGTCGTTGAGGTCAGTCACAAACTTTTGCAGCTGTTCATACGAGGAAGAGCAGTCATCAACGATGATCAGCTCCCAGTTATCGTAATCCTGACGTAACACCGACTTGATTGCGCGAATCGCCAGCTGCTGACGATTCCATGTCGGCATATAGATTGAAACTAAAGGGCGTTGTGTGATCATTTTTTCCCCTCACCCCGGCCCTCTCCCCAAAGGGGAGAGGGTGAAAGGCAGCCAGTGGTTATCATTACGTTCGTCCCCCAAATCCAGCACCGAACAGTCCCCTCTCCCCTTTGGGGAGAGGGTTAGGGTGAGGGGTGTGGGGGGTGTTTTGTTATTTACTGTCAGACTTGTATTCGTATTCGTAATAGCCGTAATCCTGGTACCCGGTCGCGCGGCGGAAGATGGAGTTCAGGATCACCCCTTTCACCTCAATCCCGTTCTGCTCGAAGCGGCTCAGGCTGGTTTCCACCTCTTTCAGGGTATTCACCGCGTAACGCGCTACCATCAGCGTGGTGCCAGCGTGGCGGCCAACAACCGCTGCGTCGGTCACGGCCAGAATTGGCGGCGTATCGATCAGCACCAGGTCGTAGTTTTTACTCGCCCACTCCACCAGCTCGGTGAAGCGCTCGCTCATCAGCAGCTCGGACGGGTTAGGCGGCACCTGACCGCGTGGGATCAGGTCAAATTTCGGCACCGTTGTCGGTTTCGCGCTCTGGCTAATGTCACCTTTGCCGAGCAGGATTTCCGACAGACCGTTAACGTTGTTGGTACCCAGCAGTTCGTGGGTATAGCCCTTACGCATATCGCAGTCGATCAGCAGCACGCGCTTGTTGGTCTGGCTGACCACCGCCGCCAGGTTGGCGCAGACGAAGGTTTTACCGATTGACGGACTCACGCCGGTCAACATCAGGACGTTGTTTTTGGCCTGCAACATGGCGAAGTGCAGACTGGTACGCAGGCTACGGATCGCTTCGATGGCGAGGTCGGTCGGATTACCCACCGCCAGAAGCTGGCTCTGTTTGTAACGCTTGACGCCCTTGATGGTTTTGACGCGGTCACGGGATTTTTGCCACTCAGACAGCGGAATGCTGGCATAGACGTTGATACCGCTCTCTTCCAGCACCTGCGGGCTTTCGATACCGCGGTTGAACAGCGAACGCAGCAGCACGCCCACGATGGAGAGCATCAGGCCGAGAATAATGCTGCCGAGGATGATCAGCGCTTTCTTCGGCTTCAGTACGCCAGGCTGGGTAATGGCCGGGTCGACGATGCGCACGTCACCCACGGTACTGGCTTCGGTGATTTTCAGCTCCTGCTGCTTGTTCAGCAGCTGCATGTAAACCTGCTGTCCGGACTCCACGTCGCGGGTCAGACGCACGATCTCCTGCTGCGTTTTCGGCATCGCGGTCACGCGGTCATTGAGCTTCGCCTTCTCCTCTTCCAGCGTGCGGCGTTTCTCCAGCAGCGTGCGGTAGGCCGGGTGACGTTTGGTATAAAGCTTGGAAATCTCCGCCTCTTTGAAGGTCAGCTCGTTGAGCTGCGCATCAATGTTGACCATCGAATCAAGGACCGATTTCGCCTCCAGCGGCAGGTCAACGGAGTCTTTATCCTGACGATAGGCGTTCAGCTTGTTCTCGGCATCATCAAGACGGCCGCGCACTTCCGGGAGCTGTTTCGCGAGGAAGGCCAGGCTTTTCGCCGCCTCCGCCGACTTACGCTCAACGTTCTGCTCAAGATAGTTGCGGGTAATGCTGTTCAGGATGTCGCGGATTTGATCTTTATCTTCACCGGTAAAGGTCATGCTCAGCACGCCGGTGTCCTTACCGTTTTCGGTGACGGTCAGGTTGTTTTGCAGATTGTTGATCATCCCCAGCGTGGAGAATTTGGTGACGGTAAATTCACCACCCTCCTGGGCGTTAATCGCGCTGACCATCATGCTGACGCCGTCTTTGGTCAGCATCTGCCCCACTTCGCCGCGGGCGCTAAAACCCGCGTCGCTGGTTAGCTGGTACTGTTTCGGCCCCAGAACCGTCAGGGTAAACGTCTGATCGGCAGCCCCTTTCGGCAGCACGAAGTCAGTCACTTTCACCGTGTCGTTGCTTCGCCCCATCAGACGATCCCAGCCGGCACCAAAGACTGGGAAGGTATTTTTGGTGACGGAGATATCGAGCCCGAGGTCGTGAACCGTTTTGCCCAGCACCAGGCGTGACTGGATGAGCTGAATTTCAGCGTCGGAGGCCGGCGGCTTGTTCGCCAGCGCGGAGCCAATGTCCTGCACCAGAGAGTTGCCGGTATTCTGCTCGATCTGCACCAGCGCGTCGGCACTGTAGATAGGGGTGGCGAACAGCGTATAGACGACGGCCGCCGCCGCGAACACGGCGGTAATGCCCAGCACCCACCATTTTGCCTCTACAACAGTGCCGACCAGGCGCCCAATATCAATTTCATCACTGCCCGAAGTCGGGGCGGCAGAAGGTCTTGTTTTTTCTGTCATTGTTATCCCTGCTGAACTTTCAGTGCCTGCGCCCACTGTTGGGCAGACTGGTCAAGTAAGGTGTAAACCGCCTCAAAGGCCTCATGGCTTTTGCGATACGGATCGGGGATTTCACGTTCATTGTCCCAGTGACCAAACAGCATCACCTTGCCGCGCATCTCTGGAGCGATATCGCACAGCGCATGAATATGGCGTTTTTCCATCGCCAGGATCAGGTCATACTCCCGGCACATGCGGCCAGTGACCTGGCGGGCCACGTGACCGTCGAGAGAGAGGTGATGATCCCGCGCCACGCTCGTTGCGCGCTCATCGGCACCTTTACCGACCAGTGCACCCAGCCCTGCCGAATCAACGGTCAGTTCGGGCTGGTAGTGTTTCAACAACCGTTCAGCCGTAGGGGAACGACAAATGTTCCCCACGCATACCACCAGAATTTTGTTAAACATCGCGGATTACCAGGTATGAATGTCGCGCGCCGTATCCGTCATGTAGCGAACGCCACTGATGGTTGGCAGCAACTGGTTGATCAGACGGTTCCAGCGGGCAACCGGCGCGGTGGTGACATACACCACATCGTATGGCTGGAGACGGAACTCCGTTGCCATCACCAGAGAGGTCGCATCGGACATATCCAGCTGGTAGATGTTGGCAATCTTGCCTTTCGCACTACCCTCACCTTTCAGCGGACGGATAACGAAGATACCGGTCGCGTTAGAGGTCGTCAGATCGATACCCTCAGCATTGCCCAGCGCTTCGGTCAGCGTCATACCGCTGAAGTCCATTTTGAGGGTGCTCTGTTTCTTCACTTCACCCATCACGAAGACTTTCAGATCGTCATTGCGCGGCACGTAGAGAATGTCGCCCGGATAGAGCAGGCGGTTCTGGGTCAGATCGCCGTTTTGCATCAGCGCCTGCAGCGAAATGCGCTGCTCCTTCCCGTTGTGGGTGAGCACGACATTGCGCCAGTCGGCACCGTCGGTTAACCCGCCCGCGGCGTTAATGGCATCCAGTACGGTCAGAGGAACGTTGGTGATGGCCTGCTGGCCGGATTTGTTCACCTGGCCGGAGATATAGGCTTTTTGCGAGCGGAATGCGGCGATATTAACGTCCACCTGCGGATCGGCGATGTACTGCGCTAAGCGGCCGGTAATATCACTACGGATCTCGGCAAGCGTTTTCCCTGCAACATGTACTTTACCAATGTAGGGATAGAACATGGTGCCATCTGACTGCACCCAGTTACCGGTGTCGCTTGAGCTGCGGTACTGGCCCGCTGGCGTGGTCAGTTCGGGGTGGTCCCAGACGGTCACGTTGATCACGTCACCCGGACCCACGCGATACTGGTAGGACGCAATTTCCTGGTCCAGCGACATATTCGGCTGGGCAACATTCGGACGTGGACGTAATTGTTCGACCAGTCGAGGCGTAAGTGGATAAACATTCACCATTTTGTCGAGATCAAAATCGGCATCCTGTTGCTTGATCACATCCTTACCCATTGTTGACATATTGCTGCCGGGAAAGACCGTGCAACCACTCATCAAGGTCACAGACACCAATAATGGCATCAATTTCATTTTGGATTTCATCATTGATTATTTATCACTTTGGCAGAGTAATTATCCTGTGCAATTTAAATAAGCTCGAGTCGTATTGGGTTTCAGCATGCAGTTAATCAAATAGAAATATAACTGGCATCAGTCCTAAAAAAAGCTTATTCATCCATTGGCTATTGACAGAATAATCGAGGCTGATTCACACGCTTTCAGGCACGCTACCGCCCTTGGCTTTCAGTTACCAATCCACTGACTAAACAATGTGTTATGGATAGACACCCTCTTGAGCAAGGTCTTCTGGAAATATATCAGTCGCTTGAGAAACCCGACGGATAATGAATAACCATCTCCTGAAGACCGAACATTAATAGCAACACCGAGATTTAACATTTGATGCTGGGAGAATTGTTGCAGCTAACCTAATAGCAGGCAAGGAGACAACTGTCCTAATATCGGTTTTTAAGATTAATATTAAGAGCAAATTTTTGACCTTTTAGGATTTTCTTTATATTGACAAGATGAGAGTAAAAAATACCGCCTGCGATATATCCTAAAATGCTATCCCTGCAATTAAATATTCGCATTTCGCTTATTTACACATTATTGAGAATGCTCTCTTTTTTAAGCGCCGTATTAAGAGAAATCTCAGCCCGGCATTGCAATTTCCCCCAGCTTTATCCATGATCGAAGTGTGACATTCGTCATATAACAGAAGGTATTGCTATTACTATGGAATGGATTGCCGATCCCTCAATCTGGGCCGGGCTGGTTACGCTGGTCGTCATCGAGCTGGTGCTCGGGATTGATAATCTGGTTTTTATCGCCATCCTTGCTGAAAAACTGCCGCCTTCCCAGCGCGACCGCGCGCGCGTGACGGGTCTGCTGCTGGCGATGGTGATGCGGTTACTGCTGCTGGCTTCTATCTCCTGGCTGGTGACGCTCACTCAGCCTTTGTTCTCCATTCACGGCCTGAGCTTTAGTGCCCGCGATCTGATCATGCTCTTCGGCGGGTTGTTCCTGCTGTTCAAAGCCACGGTGGAGCTCAACGAGCGGCTGGAGGGCAAAGACAGCGAGAACCCCACCCAGCGCCGCGGAGCGAAATTCTGGCCGGTAGTGGCGCAAATCGTGGTGCTGGATGCGGTCTTCTCCCTTGACTCGGTGATCACCGCCGTCGGGATGGTGGACCACCTTGCGGTAATGATGGCCGCGGTGATTATTGCCATCACGCTAATGGTAATGGCCAGCAAGGCGCTGACCCGCTTTGTAAACAGTCACCCGACCATTGTGATCCTCTGTCTGAGCTTCCTGCTGATGATTGGCTTTAGCCTGGTGGCCGACGGTTTTGGCTTCCATATTCCGAAAGGCTACCTGTACGCCGCCATCGGATTCTCCGTCATGATTGAAGCGCTCAACCAGCTGGCGATATTTAACCGCCGCCGCTTCCTGTCCGCGAATCAAACCCTTCGTCAGCGCACGGCCGACACGGTTATGCGCCTGCTAAGCGGTAAGAAAGAGGATGCGGAGCTGGACGCCGAATCCTCCGCCATGCTGGCCGACCACAGCGACGGGCTGATCTTTGACCCGCAGGAACGACGGATGATCGAGCGGGTGCTCAATCTGAATCAGCGGACGGTCAGCAGCATCATGACCTCGCGGCATGACATTGAGCATATCGACCTGACGGCACCGGAAGAGCATATTCGCGCCCTGCTGGATAAAAACCAGCACACCCGCGTGGTGGTAACCGGCGGTGAAGAGGAAGAGGAACTGCTGGGGGTGGTGCACGTTATTGACCTGCTCCAGCAGCAGCTTCACGGCGAGGCGCTCAACCTGCGCGTACTGGTGCGCCAGCCGCTGGTTTTCCCTGAGGGGCTACCGCTGCTTTCCGCCCTTGAGCAATTCCGTAACGCGCGTACGCACTTTGCCTTTGTGGTGGATGAGTTTGGTTCGGTGGAAGGGCTGGTGACGCTCAGCGACGTAATGGAAACCATCGCCGGTAATTTGCCTAACGAGGTGGATGAGATTGATGCCCGCCATGATATTCAGAAAAACGCAGACGGTTCGTGGACGGCGAACGGCCATATGCCGCTGGAAGACCTGGTGCAATACGTGCCGCTGCCGCTGGATGAAAAACGGGAGTATCACACTATTGCCGGTCTGCTGATGGAGTATTTGCAGCGTATCCCGCAGCCGGGAGAAGAGGTTCAGGTAGGCGACTATCTGCTCAAAACGCTACAGATTGAAAATCATCGCGTGCAGAAGGTTCAGCTCATCCCGCTGCGGGATGAGGAAGAACTGGATTTTGAGGTTTAGGTAAAACAAAACGGCAACCGGGTTGCCGTTTTAGTATTTGCTCCCTCTCCCGTGGGAGAGGGTCGGGGTGAGGGCATCAGGCCGCACTGGCTGCCTGGTAAGGCGGAGCCGCCACCCGGCGCAACGAACGTCAAAGCTTATCCAGCAGCTTCTTCATATCCTTGCCGTCCTGTGAATCTTTATTGCGATCCGCCCAGCCGCTAAGCCGACGTTTCGCTTCATCCTGCAGATGCTTGCGCAGGATCTGATCCACCTCCAGGCTGTAATTCAGGGCCTGCCATTTGCCGTATACGGTCAGCGGGACCGGCGTCTCTTTCAGGAAGTCGATGAGCTTGCTTTCCCCCTGCCAGCCGGAAAGTACGCGCACGTTAAAGCGCGTGTCCGCCGTCTCTTTCACCAGATCCAGCTTACCTTCACCGGTCATTGATAACAGTGAAGAGGCACCCTGCATACCGTCGAGTGTGAGTTGTCCGTTGTCCAGCGTCAGGTCCGTGGTGAAGCTGTCGAGGCGCGTGGCACTGTCGTAGTTATCCTGGACCTTCACATCGCTGCTGCGCTCAACCGCCTGCTGCACCAGCTGCTGGAAGTTAAGCCCTTCCATGCGGGAATTTTTCAGATCAAGATGCGCCTGTCCCTGCCACTCGCGGCGGAAAGCATCGGCATCAATTTTCGTGCCTGAGAAGTCACCCGCGAGCGACAACTGCCCCGTCAGGGATATCGGGTAGTTAAACGCTTTCAGGATAGTGCCAATCTCAACGTTGTCGAGACGCGGCTGGAATTCGGCGCTGGCAACGTCTTTACGGACGTCCAGCGTGCCGGGCAGCGAGAGATTCCCTGCGCCCATCTTACCGCTCAGCTCGGAGATCACCAGCAAACCGTTATGGTTAAACATCTGGCTGCTCACGTCGGTAAAATCAATGCCGCGCCAGCGCAGGCTATTGGCTTTCAGCAGAATATCCGCTGTGAATCCGCGCAGAGCGTTATAGTCAGGTTGATCGAGATTAGACGAGATAACCGGACGTGAGACCGGCGCCTGACTTTGCCCCGTCTGCGTGGCATCGCTGTCCGTGGCGCTGGCCGGCAGAGGCGGCAGCAGGTTTTCCAGATTGAGCTTGTCAAACTGTAAATTCAGTACCCACTTAGGCTTCTCTTCGAGCGTGACGCTCGCCTGCCCTTTGAGGCTACTGTCATTTGCCTGCAGGTTGAGGTTATCCAGCTCCAGCTGCTTTTGCTCTTCGCGCCACACGGCCTGCAGCGTTCCCTGCCCCGCGATCCCCTGGGTGGGAAGATCGGCCCCCGTCAGCTGCCAGTTCAGCTGCTGGATGTCGGCCGTAAGCTGATGCGGATAGTCTGAGGCGTTGACGCTGGCATTCAACGACAGGGTCAAATCGCGCTGATCGCGGTTCACGCGCCCGCTAAACTCCAGCGACGCTAAATGGTGTGCATCCTGTTCCATCTGCAGGTTAATGTTGCGTACGGTCACCTGCTCCTGGTGCTCATGCTGGAAAACCAACACGCTATCGGCGACTTTCAGCTTGCCAATATCAAAGGACCAGCCGGTATCGGACGGCTCATCAGGAAGGGTATTTTCGCGCGGCGCAACCGGCGCATTGGCATCACGCACGGCTTCGGTTTGCGGGGTGAGCTGGATCACCGCGCCCTTCAGCATCACCTGCTTAACCTGCAGCTGATGGGAAATAAGCGGGATCAGCGCCACATCAAGGCGCATGTTGTCTGCGGACACCAGCGGCTGGGACGCCCCCGGTGCCGTGAGCGACATGCGGCCAGAGAGAATGCTGAGCTGCGGCCAGACGTGCCAGCGCAGCGGCCCGTCAAGATTCAGTTGATAACCACTGCGCGCCTCGACCTGCCGCACCATGTAAGCGCGGAAATCGTTGGGGTTAACCAGCAGAACCAACGCCGAAAGGCCAGCCACCAGCACCACCAGCAAAATCATCAGCGTTGTCAGAACTCTTCTCATGGCATCCTCAATGGGCTAACGATCAGTCTTTATCAATACGGCTGGCAACCGCGCCCTGCTGGTCGCGATATTTTGCGTCCTGCCGACGGTTGTAAGGACGATCTGCCGGGCCTGACAGCGGTTCAAAGCTCAACGCGCCGATCATCATGCCCGGGCGCAGCGCCAGCGGCAGTTTACCGGCATTAAAGAATTCCAGCACGATACGCCCCGACCAGCCTGGATCGATACGGTGCGCGGTCACGTGAACCATCAGCCCCAGTCGCGCCAGCGAAGAGCGGCCATCAAGCCAGCCGACGAGGTCCGCAGGCAGGGTGACGGATTCAAACGTCACCGCCAGGGCCAGTTCACCCGGATGCAGATAAAAGGCTTCGCCATCGTCGATAACGATTTCGTCACTCATCACGCGATCGAGCGCGGCGCTGACTTCGTCCTTCGGCCCGCTGAGGTCAATGAACGGTGCGGTATGGCCGCTAAAGGTGCGGAATTTATTCCCCAACCGGACATCAACGGTCACCCCATTGATACGCTCAACAGGTGGACGTGGGGTAATAGACAAACGGCCTTCATCCAGCCAGGCTTCTATATCGCGATCACAAAGACGCATGCCTCTTTCTCCTTTCATGCATCGTACCCTGAGTCGGTAAGCGCTCAGGGTAAAACCAGGTTATCTCTGAACGGTACACAATTCACGCGGCTTATTCAAAAAACTGGCTGATTTTCGCTTTTAAGATATCAATCGCAATGCGGTTTTTACCCCCGCGCGGCACGATGATATCGGCGTATTGTTTGGAGGGTTCAATAAACTGCAGGAACATCGGGCGGACCGTTTTCTGGTATTGCGCCATCACGGAGTCCATCGAACGGCCGCGTTCATTCACGTCACGCTTGATGCGGCGCATCAGGCAGATATCCAGCGGAGTGTCGACGAAAATCGAGAAGTTCATGGATTCACGCAGACGGGCGTCGGTCAGCAGCAGGATGCCTTCAAGGATAATGACCTTTTTCGGCTCGATGCGGATGGTTTCCTGCGTGCGGGTGTGTTCTACGTAACTGTAAACGGGCAGCTCAATCGCCTGGCCGCTCTTAAGCGCTTCTAAATGCTGGAACAGCAGGCTGTGATCCATTGCATTTGGGTGGTCATAGTTGGTTTTAACGCGTTCTTCCATCGACAGATGGGATTGATCTTTGTAATAGCTGTCTTCGGGAATGACGCCGATATGCTCATCACCTACTTGTTCACGCAGTTCGCGATAAAGCGTACTGGCAATTAGACTTTTACCTGAAGCCGATGCGCCGGCGATGCCTATAATGACGCACTGATGAGACTTATCAGTCATAAATTTAGCGACCTGATTAACCTGGATGTTAAGGAAGGACGACGCCGGAGCGTCAAACGCGGCAATTATAGGGATTTCGCGGGCGTGATACCAGTCGAAAGCACAGGTTCTGCGAGACTGGCCGAAAAGTAGCGCTTTATTCCCTGAGTGAAATTTAAATGAACGTTTTTTCAGCGTTTAACCGTTTTTTTTCACGGAGCCTCTATTTAATAAGTCTGTGGTGTCAAATTCTGAGCGGTCACCATATGAATTGTAAATTGTTTGTACTAGCATAAACCAAATTATCAAATTCACGCGTTCGGACATCTTCCCTGACGGCATGGCGTCTCTGGATAAAGCGGTAATGAATAAACAATACCAGCGGGTTTTGGTTACCACCCCACATCCTTTAATACGACTTGTCTGTCTGGGCCTGGTCACCTTTATCTTTACCTTATTTTCGCTGGAGCTCACCCGGTTCGGTACCCTGCTTGCCCCGCTCTGGTTCCCCACCGCGATTATGATGGTGGCGTTTTACCGTCATGCAGGAAAAATGTGGCCAGGAATCGCCCTGGCCTGCTCGTTCGGCAACGTTCTGGCCTCGTGGATGCTGTTTTCGTGGGGGTCGGTCAGCCTTATCTACCCTTCTATCAACGTCATTGAGGCTGCAATCGGCGCGCTGTTCCTGCGCAAATGGCTCCCGTGGTATAACCCGCTGCAGAATCTGAACGACTGGATCCGCGTGGCCGTTGGCAGCGCGCTGGTGCCGCCGCTGGTAGGCGGTATTCTGGTGTCTCTGCTGGCACCCGGCCCTGAGCCCCTGCGTAATTTCTTCGTCTGGGTATTGTCAGAAGCGATTGGCGCGCTGGCGCTGGTGCCGCTAGGGCTGTTGTTTAAGCCGCATTATCTGCTGCGCCACCGTGACCCGCGATTGCTGCTGGAAACGCTGACCACGCTGGCCGTAACGCTAGCCCTCAGTTGGGCAGCCATCACCTGGCTGCCGTGGCCCTTCACCTGCGTGATCGTTCTGCTGATGTGGAGCGCCGTGCGCCTGCCGCGAATGGAAGCGTTCATGGTGTTTCTGATTACCGTGATGGTTGTGTCGCTGATGATTGCCCGGAACCCTCTGGCGCTGACCACCCAGCACGCCGGGCCGATGCTGAACGCCCCGTGGCTACCGTTCCTGATGCTGCTCCTGCCCGCTAACGTGATGACCATGGTGATGTACGCCTTCCGCGCGGAGCGCAAACACATCACCGAAAGCGAAGAGCGTTTTCGTAACGCGATGGAGTATTCGGCCATCGGTATGGCGCTGGTCAGCATCGAAGGCAAATGGCTTCAGGCTAACAAGGCGCTGTGCAATTTCCTCGGCTACAGCCAGACGGAGCTCCAGTCGCTGACCTTCCAGCAGCTCACCTGGCCGGAAGATCTGCATACCGACCTGGAGCAGCTCGAACAGCTGATTAACGGCGACATCAATACCTATACCCTCGAGAAGCGCTATTACACGCGCGACGGGGAAGTGGTCTGGGCGCTGCTTGCCGTCTCCGTGGTGCGTCATGCCGACGGCTCGCCGCTCTATTTTATCGCCCAGATTGAAGACATTAACGACCTGAAGCAGACCGAATGGGTCAATAAACGCCTGATGGAGCGCATCACCCTGGCAAACGAAGCAGGGGGCATCGGCATCTGGGAGTGGGATCTGGAGCCAGACATTATCAGCTGGGACAAGCGGATGTTTGAGCTGTATGAAATTCCGCCGCACATCAAGCCCACCTGGCAGCTCTGGCACGACACGATGCTGCCGGAAGATCGCGCTCACGCAGAGAAGGTGCTGCGGGACTCGCTGATTTCCCGGCTGCCGTTTAAGCTGGAGTTCCGCATCCGCGTGAAAGAAGGCGTGCGCCATATTCGTTCCCTGGCGAACCGGGTGCTCAATAAGCAGGGTGAAGTCGAGCGGCTGCTCGGCATCAATATGGACATGACCGAGGTTAAGCAGCTTAACGAGGCGCTTTTCCAGGAAAAAGAGCGTCTGCACATTACTCTCGACTCCATCGGTGAAGCGGTGCTGTGCACCGATATCAACATGAACGTCACCTTTATGAACCCGGTGGCTGAGAAAATGAGCGGCTGGCTGCAGACCGAGGCTATTGGTCAGCCGATCCTGAAGGTGTTACACATCACCTTTGGTGAAAAAGGACCGCTGATGGAGAATATTCACAGCGGCGATATGTCCCGTTCCGATATTGATCAGGACGTGGTGCTGAACTGCCGTACCGGCGGCAATTTTGATATTCACTACAGCATTACGCCGCTCAGCACGCTGGATGGACAGAATATCGGCTCGGTGATCGTGATTCAGGACGTGACCGAGTCGCGCAAAATGCTGCGTCAGCTGAGCTACAGCGCCTCCCACGATGCCCTGACCCATCTGGCAAACCGGGTCAGCTTCGAAAACCATCTTAAACGGCTCCTGCAGACCGTTCGCGAAACGCGCCAGCGTCATGCTCTGGTGTTTATCGACCTCGATCGCTTCAAAGCCGTCAACGATACGGCTGGCCACGCGGCGGGCGATGCCCTGCTGCGGGAACTGGCCTCCCTGATGTTGACCATGCTCCGCTCCAGCGACGTGCTGGCACGTCTGGGCGGGGACGAATTCGGATTACTGTTACCGGACTGCAATATTGAAAGCGCGCGCTATATCGCCGGGCGCCTGATTCATACGATCAATGACTATCACTTTATGTGGGAAGGCCGTCTGCACCGGATCGGCGCCAGCGCCGGCATCACGCTGATTGATGAAAATAACCATCAGGCGTCGGAGATCATGTCCCAGGCGGACATTGCCTGTTACGCCTCGAAAAACAGCGGGCGCGGCATGGTGACGGTTTACGAACCCCAGCAGGAGCGGGATCACAACACGCGCAGCATGATGTCGCTTGATGAACAGTGGCACATGATTAAAGACAATCATCTGATGATGATTGCCCGCAGCGTCGCCTCCCCGCGCATCCCTGAGAGCAGTAATTTCTGGCTGCTGTCGTTACGCCTGTGGACCAGCCAGGGCGAAGTTCAGGAAGAGCATGCTTTCCGCTCGGGCCTGGCGGAGCCTGAGCTTCTGCACGCCCTCGACAGACGGATCTTTAGCGAGTTTTTCCGCACCTCAGCCGCACAGATCGCCAGTAAAGGCATGGGCGTGGCGCTGCCGCTTTCGGAGGCCGGTTTAGCCAGCGTGACGCTGGTCGATGAACTGCTCGACCTGCTGGATAAAAGCCCGATGCCGGGCCGTCTGCTGCATCTGGTTATCTCTGCCGATGTGGTGTGCAGCCCGGAAAAGAACCTGCATCGGGGTCTGCAAAAGCTCCGTCAGGCGGGCTGCCGCGTGATCTTCAGCCAGGTGGGACGCGATATGAACGTCTTTACCCACCTGACCGCTAATATGGCCGACTATCTGATGCTGGATGCGGAGGTGGTCACCAACGTATACGGCAATCTGATGGATGAGATGATGGTCACCATTATTCAGGGCCACGCCCAGCGTCTGGGAATGAAAACCATCGCAGGTCCCTGCAACCAGCCCATCATGATGGATACGCTCTCCGGTATCGGCATCGATTTTATTTTTGGTGACACCATCGCCGAGCCGCAGCCGCTGGATCTACTGCTCAACACCAGCTATTTCGCCATCAACTGACGGTGCCCAGCCGTCGGTATACCAGATGTGCAGCAGCGCGTAAGAGCGCCACGGCTGCCAGCGTTCGGCATAGCGACGAATTTGTGCGGGCGTCATTCCGGCGAAGCGTTGTTTAATCAGGTAATCATCCGGCAGAAACACATCTTTCGCCTGCCAGCCACGCAGGGCCAGGTAGTTTGCCGTCCAGCGCCCTATTCCCGGCCGCTGCTGTAGCGCCTTCATCCCCTCTTCTATATTTGCGGGCGGGAAAAGCGGAAACGTTCCGTCGATAACCGACTGCGCCAGGTGAATCAGCGACTCAGCGCGCTTTACCGGCATGCCCAATGCTTTCAGCGCCAGCGGGTCCGCTGCCGCCAGCGCCTGCGGCGTGGGGAAGCAGAGATAGCCCGGGCAATCCGCCACGGGTTCACCGCATAGCGCCACCACGCGCGACGCCAGCTTCGCCGCCATCGCCACGCTCACCAACTGCCCGAGAATCGCCCGGACGCCCTGCTCGTACGCATCCATCGCTCCCGGCAAACGCAAGCCTGGCCGGGCAGCACCGAGATCGCCCAGCGTCTCCGCGATGTGCTGCGGATTGCAGCCAAGATCGAACAGGCGTTCGATGCGTTCAAGGCACGGCTGCGCAACCGGAATTAACCCCGGGCTGAGGGTCACGGCCAGCGTGTGTGATGCGATATCCGGCGTCACGCGGAAAATCCCCTGATGCCCCTCGCAGGCAAAACTGCGCTCGTAGTAGTCGTGCGTGACGGTTTCAATGCCCGTTACCGCACGCGCGCCAAGAAAGCCAAACATCCACTGCCAGTCGTAAGGGGGAAGCCAGTTAAGGGTGTACATCGTCTCTCCTTTTGGGTTCTTCACAGCATAAACGGAAAGACCCTGTTTCGCCTTGCTTTCATATTCCTGTTGTCGCCATGCGGACATTTCGTTAAAGTCTCGCCCCTTCTCACCGGCATGGGGATTAATCGTGTTTATTGGATTTGACTACGGTACGGCAAACTGCTCGGTTGCGATTATGCAAAACGGGCAGCCACGGCTCCTGAAAATGGAAAAAGAGAGCACGCTGCTGCCGTCTATGCTCTGCGCGCCGACGCGTGAAGCGGTGAGCGAGTGGCTGTTCCGCCACCATCAGGTTCCGGCCACGGCGCCAGAGACCCAGGCGCTGCTGCGCCGGGCGGTCAGCTTTAACCGCGAGGAAGATATCGACGTTACGCCGTCCAGCGTGCAGTTCGGCCTCTCTTCGCTCGGGCACTACGTTGAAGACCCCGAAGAAGTCTATTTCGTTAAGTCGCCAAAATCCTTCCTCGGCGCCAGCGGCCTGAAGCCGCAGCAGGTCGCGCTATTCGAAGACCTGGTGTGCGCGATGATGCTGCATATTCGTCAGCAGGCGCAGACGCAGGTCTCCGATGCGATTACCCAGGCAGTCATTGGCCGCCCGATCAACTTCCAGGGGCTGGGCGGCGACGAGGCCAACCAGCAGGCGCAGGGGATCCTTGAACGCGCGGCGCACCGCGCAGGCTTTCGCGACGTGGTATTCCAGTATGAGCCTGTTGCCGCGGGGCTGGACTTTGAAGCCACGCTGACGGAAGAGAAGCGCGTATTAGTCGTGGACATCGGCGGGGGCACAACGGACTGCTCGCTGCTGCTGATGGGCCCCCAGTGGCATAACCGTCGCGATCGTGAAAACAGCCTGCTCGGGCACAGCGGCTGCCGCGTAGGCGGTAACGATCTTGACATCGCCCTGGCATTCAAGAGCCTGATGCCGCTGCTCGGCATGGGCGGTCAGACGGAAAAAGGCATCGCCCTGCCAATCCTGCCGTGGTGGAACGCGATTGCCATCAACGATGTGCCTGCGCAAAGTGATTTTTACAGCACCGCCAACGGCCGCTTCCTTAACGATCTGGTGCGCGATGCCCAGGACGGCGAAAAGGTCGCCCTGCTCTATAAAGTGTGGCGTCAGCGTCTGAGCTACCGCGTGGTGCGTACAGCGGAAGAGAGCAAAATCGCCCTTTCCGAGCGCGCTGAACATGGGGTTTCGCTGCAGTTCATCAGTGACGAACTGGCCACCGCCATTTCGCAGGACGGGCTGGAGACGGCGCTCGCCCAGCCGCTGCAGCGTATTCTGGAGCAGGTGCAGCTGGCGCTGGAGAACGGCAAAGAGAAGCCGGACGTTATCTACCTGACCGGGGGGAGCGCCCGTTCACCGCTGATCAAGAAAGCGCTGGCGGAACAGCTGCCGGGAATACCGATTGCGGGTGGCGATGACTTTGGCTCCGTTACCGCAGGGCTGGCGCGCTGGGCGCAGGTGATGTTTAGCTAGGGCTGTTGCGGTGCGGTCTGGTGCCCTCACCCCGTCCTTCTCCTACAGGGAGAGGGAGAAAACACCAAAAACGGCAACATCCGTTGCCGTTTGCATTTACCTTGTAGGCCGGGTAAGCGAAGCGTCACCCGGCGACACTCAGACAATTCCAGACAGTCTTCCATATTTCCTCCATTTTTCCGCTGTGTTAGCTGACTAAACTAGTATCATTCCCCGAAGTCTTCAGGATGAGAACGTATAACGATGAAAGGCAGTAACAAAACCCGCTGGGCAATCGCCGCTGGCATCATTGTGGTGGTCCTTGCCGCCGCCTGGTACTGGCACAGTCAATCCGCGAACTCCGCCGCTCCCTCCGGTGCCAACAGTCAGGCACAGCGCCCGTCAGGCGGAGGGCGCCACGGCATGCGCGGTGGTGCGCTGGCGCCGGTTCAGGCGGCGACGGCGGTGAATAAAGCCGTTCCTCGCTATCTCACAGGTCTCGGGACCATTACCGCCGCCAACACCGCCACAGTGCGCAGCCGCGTCGACGGCCAGCTGATGGCCATTCACTTCCAGGAAGGGCAGCAGGTCAAAGCCGGTGACTTACTGGCGGAAATCGATCCGAGCCAGTTTAAGGTCGCCCTCGCCCAGGCGCAGGGACAGCTCGCGAAAGACAAAGCCACTCTCGCCAACGCCCGGCGCGATCTAGCCCGCTACCAGCAGCTGGTGAAAACCAACCTTGTGTCTCGTCAGGAGCTTGATACCCAGCAGTCGCTGGTCAGCGAAACGCAGGGCACTATCAAAGCCGACGAAGCCGCCGTGGCCAGCGCCCAGCTGCAGCTGGACTGGAGCCGCATCACCGCGCCGATTGACGGACGCGTCGGCCTGAAGCAGGTCGATATCGGTAACCAAATCTCCAGCGGCGACACCACGGGCATCGTGGTGATCACCCAGACCCACCCGATTGATTTAGTCTTTACCCTGCCGGAAAGCGATATCGCGACCGTCATGCAGGCGCAAAAGGCCGGTAAAGGCCTGGTGGTGGAAGCCTGGGACCGCACCAACAAGCAGAAATTAAGTGAAGGGTCTTTGCTCAGTCTGGATAACCAGATCGACACCACCACCGGCACCATCAAGCTGAAGGCGCGCTTTAATAATCAGGACGATGCCCTCTTCCCGAACCAGTTCGTCAATGCGCGCATGCTGGTTGCGACCGAAGAAAACGCGGTGGTGATCCCCACCGCTGCGCTGCAGATGGGTAATGAAGGTAACTTCGTCTGGGTGCTGAACAGCGACAATAAGGTCAGCAAGCATCTGGTAAAAACCGGTATTCAGGACAGCCAGACGGTGGTCATCAGCGCCGGGCTTTCCGCAGGCGACCGCGTGGTCACCGACGGCATTGACCGTCTGACCGAAGGGGCCAAAGTGGAAGTGGTTGAACCTGCGAAACAGGGAGAGAAATCCTGATGCAGGTGCTGCCGCCAGGCTCTACAGGTGGGCCGTCACGCCTGTTTATCCTTCGTCCTGTCGCCACCACGCTGTTGATGGTGGCGATCCTGCTCGCCGGGATTATCGGCTATCGCTTCCTGCCCGTGTCGGCGCTGCCGGAGGTGGATTACCCAACGATTCAGGTGGTGACGCTGTATCCCGGCGCCAGCCCGGATGTTGTGACGTCCGCCATCACCGCACCGCTGGAGCGCCAGTTCGGCCAGATGTCGGGGCTAAAACAGATGTCCTCCCAGAGTTCCGGCGGGGCGTCCGTCGTGACGCTGCAGTTCCAGCTGACGCTGTCGCTGGACGTCGCCGAGCAGGAGGTACAGGCCGCCATCAACGCCGCCACCAATCTGCTGCCGTCAGACCTGCCTAACCCGCCGGTCTACAGCAAGGTGAACCCGGCGGATCCGCCGATCATGACGCTTGCCGTCACCTCCTCCGCCATGCCGATGACCCAGGTCGAAGATATGGTCGAAACGCGCGTCGCGCAGAAAATTTCTCAGGTCTCCGGCGTCGGCCTCGTCACGCTGGCGGGCGGCCAGCGCCCCGCCGTGCGCGTGAAGCTTAACGCGCAGGCGATTGCCGCGCTGGGGCTCACCAGCGAAACCATCCGCAGCGCCATCAGCAACGCGAACGTCAACTCGGCGAAGGGCTCGCTGGACGGCCCAACCCGCGCCGTCACGCTCTCGGCGAACGACCAGATGCAGTCCGCCGACGAATATCGTCAGCTGATTATCGCCTACCAGAACGGTGCGCCGGTTCGCCTGGGCGACGTGGCGACCGTAGAACAAGGCGCGGAAAACAGCTGGCTGGGGGCATGGGCCAACAAACAGCAGGCGATCGTGATGAACGTGCAGCGCCAGCCTGGCGCTAACATCATCGAAACCGCCGACAGCATCCGCACCATGCTGCCGCAGCTGATCGAAAGCCTGCCGAAATCGGTCAGCGTGAAGGTGCTTTCCGACCGCACAACGAATATTCGCGCGTCGGTCACCGACACCCAGTTTGAGCTGATGCTGGCGATTGCGCTGGTCGTCATGATCATCTATCTGTTCCTGCGTAACGTTCCGGCAACCATTATTCCCGCCGTCGCCGTGCCGCTCTCGCTGGTCGGGACCTTTGCGGTGATGGTGTTCCTCGACTTTTCAATCAACAACCTGACGCTGATGGCGCTCACCATCGCCACCGGGTTCGTGGTGGATGACGCTATCGTCGTTATCGAGAACATCTCGCGCTATATCGAGAAAGGCGAAAAACCGCTGGCCGCCGCGCTGAAAGGCGCGGGGGAAATCGGCTTTACCATTATCTCGCTGACCTTCTCGCTGATCGCGGTGCTGATCCCGCTGCTGTTTATGGGCGATATCGTCGGGCGTCTGTTCCGCGAATTTGCCGTGACGCTGGCGGTCGCCATTTTAATCTCCGCCGTAGTGTCGCTGACCCTGACGCCGATGATGTGCGCCCGCATGCTGAGCCACGAGTCCCTGCGCAAGCAAAACCGCTTCTCGCGCGCCTCCGAGCGCATGTTCGAGCGGATTATTGCCGCCTACGGTCGCGTGCTGGCGAAAGTCCTGAACCATCCGTGGGCCACGCTCGGCGTGGCGCTGGGAACGTTGGCGCTCAGCGTGATGCTGTGGATTTTCATTCCGAAAGGCTTCTTCCCGATCCAGGACAACGGCATTATCCAGGGCACGCTTCAGGCCCCGCAGTCGGTCTCCTTCGCCAATATGGCCCAGCGCCAGCAGCAGGTGTCTGAGATCGTCATGAAAGATCCGGCGGTAGAGAGCCTGACCTCCTACGTCGGCGTCGACGGCACCAACCCGTCGCTCAACAGCGCGCGTCTGCAGATCAACCTTAAGCCGCTGGATGAACGCGACGATCGCGTTAACGCCGTCATTGAGCGTCTGCAAAACGCCGTCGCGCGCGTGCCGGGCGTTGAGCTTTACCTGCAGCCGATTCAGGATTTGACCATCGATACCCAGGTGAGCCGCACGCAGTACCAGTTCACGCTGCAGGCCACCACGCTGGATGCCCTCAGCACCTGGGTGCCGCAGCTGGTGAACAAGCTTAACACCCTGCCCCAGCTCTCCGACGTTAGCAGCGACTGGCAGGACAAAGGGCTGGCGGCGTACGTTAACGTCAACCGCGATACCGCCAGCCGCCTGGGTATCACCATGGCAGACGTGGATAACGCCCTGTACAACGCCTTCGGTCAGCGTCTGATCTCCACCATCTACACCCAGGCCAACCAGTACCGCGTGGTGCTGGAGCACAACACGGAGAACACGCCCGGCCTGGCGGGGCTGGACTCGGTGCGCCTGACCAGCAAAGACGGCGGCATTGTGCCACTGAGCGCTATCGCCACGGTGGAAGAACGCTATACCCCGCTGTCGATTAACCATCTGGATCAGTTCCCGTCCACCACCATCTCCTTTAACGTGCCGGACAATTACTCTCTGGGTGAAGCGGTGGAGGCCATTCAGGCGGCTGAAAAAGATCTCAGCTTCCCGTCCGATATTCAGACCCAGTTCCAGGGCAGCACGCTGGCGTTTCAGGCCGCGCTGGGTAACACCATCTGGCTTATCGTCGCGGCGGTCGTGGCGATGTTCATCGTGCTCGGGGTCCTTTACGAAAGCTTTATCCACCCGATCACCATCCTCTCTACCCTGCCGACGGCGGGCGTGGGGGCGCTGCTGGCGCTGATGCTGGCGGGCAGCGAGCTGGACGTCATTGCCATCATCGGCATTATCCTGCTTATCGGGATCGTGAAGAAAAACGCCATCATGATGATCGACTTTGCCCTGGCCGCCGAGCGCGAGCAGGGCATGTCGCCGCGCGATGCCATCTTCCAGGCCTGTCTGCTGCGTTTTCGTCCGATCCTGATGACGACGCTGGCCGCCCTGCTGGGCGCGCTGCCGCTGATGCTCAGCACGGGCGTCGGCGCGGAGCTGCGTCGTCCGCTGGGTATCGGCATGGTCGGCGGTCTGCTGGTGAGCCAGGTGCTCACGCTGTTCACCACGCCGGTGATCTACCTGCTGTTTGACCGCCTGGCGCTGTGGACCAAAAGCCGCTTCCCGAAACGTGAAGAGGAGGCATAAGTGAAGTTTTTCGCCCTCTTCATTTATCGCCCGGTGGCGACGATTTTAATCTCGCTCGCCATCACCCTCTGCGGCGTGCTGGGCTTCCGGCTGCTGCCGGTGGCGCCGCTGCCGCAGGTGGATTTCCCGGTGATCATGGTCAGCGCCTCGCTGCCAGGCGCCTCGCCGGAAACCATGGCCTCGTCCGTTGCCACGCCGCTGGAGCGCTCGCTCGGGCGGATTGCGGGGGTCAACGAGATGACCTCCAGCAGCTCGCTGGGCAGCACGCGCATTATTCTGGAGTTCAGCTTCGACCGGGATATTAACGGCGCAGCGCGCGACGTGCAGGCCGCCATCAACGCCGCGCAAAGCCTGCTGCCGAGCGGGATGCCGAGCCGCCCAACCTACCGCAAGGCCAACCCGTCCGATGCGCCGATCATGATCCTGACGCTGACCTCGGATACGTACTCTCAGGGGCAGCTTTACGACTTTGCGTCTACCCAGCTGGCGCAGACAATCTCACAAATTAACGGCGTCGGTGACGTGAGCGTCGGCGGGAGTTCCCTGCCCGCGGTGCGCGTGGGGTTAAACCCGCAGGCGCTGTTTAACCAGGGCGTGTCGCTGGACGACGTGCGCTCCGCCATCAGCAACGCCAACGTGCGTAAACCGCAGGGGGCGATTGAGGACAGCAGCCACCGCTGGCAGATCCACACCAACGACGAGCTGAAAACCGCGGCGGAATATCAGCCGCTTATTATTCACTACAACAACGGCGCGGCGGTGCGCTTAAGCGACGTGGCCAGCGTCACCGACTCGGTGCAGGACGTGCGTAACGCCGGGATGACCAACGCTAAACCGGCCATTCTGCTGATGATCCGCAAGCTGCCGGAGGCCAACATTATTGAGACGGTGAACAGCATTCGCGCCCGTCTCCCAGACCTGCAGGAGACCATCCCGGCTGCAATCGATTTGCAAATTGCCCAGGATCGCTCCCCGACCATTCGCGCCTCGCTGGAAGAGGTCGAGCAAACGCTGGTGATCTCCGTCGCGCTGGTGATCCTGGTGGTCTTCCTGTTCCTGCGCTCCGGCCGCGCGACGCTGATCCCGGCGGTGGCCGTGCCGGTATCGCTAATCGGTACCTTTGCCGCCATGTACCTGTGCGGGTTTAGCCTCAACAACCTGTCGCTGATGGCCCTGACGATTGCCACGGGCTTCGTCGTGGATGACGCCATCGTGGTGCTGGAGAACATTTCCCGCCATCTGGAAGCGGGCGTGAAGCCGCTGCAGGCTGCCCTGCAGGGCACGCGCGAGGTGGGCTTTACGGTGCTCTCCATGAGCCTGTCGCTGGTGGCGGTATTCCTGCCGCTGCTGCTGATGGGCGGCCTGCCGGGCCGGCTGCTGCGCGAGTTTGCCGTCACCCTCTCCGTTGCCATCGGCATTTCGCTGGTTATCTCCTTAACGCTGACGCCAATGATGTGCGGCTGGATGCTCAAGCGCAGCAAACCGCATTCGCAGCCGCGCCGCAAAGGCTTTGGCCGCTTCCTGATGGCAATGCAGGAAGGCTACGGAAAATCGCTGAAGTGGGTGCTGAACCATACCCGACTGGTCGGCCTGGTGCTGATTGGCACCATCGTGCTCAACGTCTGGATGTACATCACCATCCCGAAAACCTTCTTCCCGGAGCAGGATACCGGCGTGCTGATGGGCGGCATTCAGGCAGACCAGAGCATTTCGTTCCAGGCCATGCGCGGCAAGCTGCAGGACTTTATGAAGATCATTCGTGAAGACAAAGCCGTGGATAACGTGACCGGCTTTACCGGCGGGTCACGCGTCAACAGCGGGATGATGTTTATTACCCTGAAGCCGCGCGGCGAGCGCAACGAAACCGCCCAGCAGGTGATTGACCGCCTGCGGGTGAAGCTCGCCAAAGAGCCGGGGGCAAACCTGTTTTTGATGGCCGTTCAGGATATCCGCGTCGGCGGGCGACAGGCGAACGCCAGCTATCAGTACACGTTGCTCTCGGACGATTTGGCCGCCCTGCGCGAGTGGGAGCCGAAGATCCGTAAGGCGCTGGCCGCCCTGCCGGAGCTGGCGGACGTCAACTCCGATCAGCAGGACAACGGCGCCGAGATGGCCCTGACCTACGACCGTGAAACTATGTCGCGGCTGGGCATCAACGTTGAAGCCGCCAACAGCCTGCTGAATAACGCCTTCGGCCAGCGCGAGATCTCCACCATCTACCAGCCGATGAACCAGTATAAGGTGGTGATGGAGGTTGACCCGCGCTACACCCAGGACATTAGCGCCCTGGACAAAATGTTTGTGATTAACAACGACGGCAAGGCGATTCCGCTCTCCTACTTCGCCAGCTGGCAGCCTGCCAACGCGCCGCTGTCGGTGAACCATCAGGGGCTTTCGGCGGCGTCGACCATCTCCTTTAACCTGCCCGCCGGTTCGTCACTGTCTGAGGCCAGCGATGCAATCAACCGCGCGATGACCCAGCTTGGGGTGCCGTCCACCGTGCGCGGCAGCTTTGCCGGGACCGCGCAGGTGTTCCAGGAGACGATGAACTCGCAGGTGATTTTAATTCTGGCCGCCATCGCCACGGTCTATATTGTGCTGGGCGTGCTGTATGAAAGCTACGTGCACCCGCTGACCATCCTCTCGACGCTGCCGTCGGCGGGCGTGGGGGCGCTGCTGGCGCTGGAGCTGTTCGGCGCGCCGTTCAGCCTTATCGCGCTTATCGGGATCATGCTATTGATCGGCATCGTGAAGAAAAACGCCATCATGATGGTGGACTTCGCGCTGGACGCCCAGCGCAACGGCAACCTCTCGCCGGAAGAGGCCATCTTCCAGGCCTGCCTGCTGCGTTTTCGTCCGATTATGATGACCACTCTGGCGGCGCTTTTTGGCGCGCTGCCGCTGGTTATCTCGGGCGGAGACGGCTCGGAGCTGCGCCAGCCGCTGGGGATCACCATTGTCGGCGGCCTGGTGATGAGCCAGCTGCTGACGCTGTACACCACGCCGGTGGTCTATCTGTTCTTCGACCGCCTGCGGCTGCGCTTTTCGCGTAAAAACAGAGAAACGGTAAACGGGTAAATGACTGAGCTTCCCAGCAACGTTCGCTGGCAATTATGGATAGTCGCCTTCGGCTTCTTTATGCAGTCGCTGGATACGACCATCGTCAATACCGCCCTCCCCTCCATGGCGAAAAGCCTGGGGGAGAGCCCGCTGCATATGCACATGGTGATTGTCTCCTACGTGCTGACGGTTGCCGTGATGCTGCCCGCCAGCGGCTGGCTGGCCGATAAGGTCGGCGTGCGGAATATTTTCTTTACCGCCATCGTGCTGTTTACCACCGGCTCGCTGTTTTGCGCGCAGGCCAATACCCTCGACCAGCTGGTGATGGCGCGCGTGCTGCAGGGCGTAGGCGGGGCGATGATGGTGCCCGTCGGGCGGTTAACGGTGATGAAGATTGTGCCGCGCGAGCAGTACATGGCGGCGATGACCTTTGTGACCCTGCCCGGTCAGGTGGGGCCGCTGCTGGGCCCGGCGCTCGGCGGCATTCTGGTGGAGTACGCCTCCTGGCACTGGATCTTCTTAATCAACCTCCCGGTAGGCATCATCGGCGCGATTGCGACCCTTGCGCTGATGCCGAACTACAAAATGCAGACGCGGCGCTTTGATTTCTTTGGCTTTATCCTGCTGGCGGCGGGTATGGCAACGCTTACCCTGGCGCTCGACGGGCAAAAAGGACTGGGGATTTCGCCCCTGACGCTCGGTCTCCTGATCGCGCTCGGCGTTACCGCTATTCTGTGGTACATCCGGCATGCCAGAGGAAACGATAAGGCGCTGTTCAACCTGGCGTTGTTTAAAAACCCCACTTACCGTCTGGGCCTGTCTGGCAGCTTTGCCGGACGCATCGGCAGCGGGATGCTGCCGTTTATGACGCCCGTTTTTCTGCAAATTGGCATGGGCTTTTCGCCGTTCCACGCGGGCCTGATGATGATCCCGATGGTGCTCGGCAGCATGGGGATGAAGCGCATTGTGGTGCAGGTGGTAAACCGCTTTGGCTATCGACACGTGCTGGTGGCCGCCACGCTGGGGCTGGCGCTTGTCAGCCTGCTGTTTATGGCCGTGGCGCTGATGGTCTGGTACTACATCCTGCCGCTGGTGCTGTTCTGTCAGGGGATCGTCAACTCCATGCGCTTCTCGTCGATGAATACCCTGACGCTGAAGGACCTGCCGGACGATCTGGCGAGCAGCGGCAACAGCCTGCTGTCGATGGTGATGCAGCTCTCCATGAGCGTGGGCGTGACTATCGCGGGGTTACTGCTCGGCATGTACGGCCAGCACCACCTCAGCGTCGACACGCCGGTGGCGCATCAGGTCTTTTTGTATACCTATCTCAGCATGGCGGTCATCATCGCCCTGCCCGCTTTCATCTTCGCCAGAGTGCCGGATGATACCAGCAAGAACGTCGTGATTAGGCGCGGCAAAAGGAGTGGCTCATGAAATTCTGGCGTCCGGGTATCACCGGCAAGCTCTTCGTGGCGATATTTGCCACCTGTATCGTCCTGCTGGTCACCATGCACTGGGCGGTGCGGGTAAGCTTTGAGCGCGGTTTTATTGATTACATCAAGCATGGCAATGAGCAGCGCCTGCAGGGACTGAGCGATGCGCTGAGTGAACAGTACGCCCAGCACGGCAACTGGCGTTTTCTGCGCAACAATGACCGCTTTATTTTCCAGATCCTGCGCTCGCTGGAGCACGATACCGGTGACGACCGTCCCGGCCCGGGCATGCCGCCGCACGGCTGGCGCACACAGTTCTGGGTGATCGACCAGGATATGCGTCCCCTGGTTGGCCCGCGCGCGCCTATACCGCCGGACGGCACCCGGCGGGCGATCAAAGTGAATAACGCCACCGTTGGCTGGGTGATCGCCTCCCCGGTGGAGCGCCTGACGCGCAACACTGACATCAACTTTGACCGCCAGCAGCGTCGCACAAGCTGGCTGATTGTCGCCCTCTCCACGCTGCTCGCCGCGCTCGCCACCTTTCCGCTGGCGCGCGGTCTGCTCGCCCCTGTGAAACGGCTGGTGGAGGGCACGCACAAGCTGGCCGCCGGGGATTTCACCACCCGCGTCGATACCCGCAGCCAGGACGAACTGGGCAAGCTGGCGCAGGATTTTAACCAGCTCGCAAGCACGCTGGAGAAAAACCAGCAGATGCGTCGCGACTTTATGGCCGATATTTCCCACGAGCTGCGCACGCCGCTGGCGGTGCTGCGCGGCGAGCTGGAGGCCATTCAGGACGGCGTGCGCCAGTTTACGCCCGAATCGGTGGCCTCTCTGCAGGCGGAGGTGGGTACGCTCACCAAGCTGGTAGACGATCTCCACCAGCTCTCCATGTCCGACGAAGGCGCGCTGGCCTATCAGAAAGCGCCGGTGGACGTGATTAACATTCTGGAAGTGATCAGCGGCGCGTTCCGCGAGCGGTTTGCCAGCCGCAACCTGAAAATCGATCTCTCCCTGCCGGACAGCGCGGTGGTGTTTGGCGACAAAGACCGGCTGATGCAGCTGTTCAACAACCTGCTGGAAAACAGCCTGCGCTACACCGACAGCGGCGGCGGGCTGCATATCTCCGGCAGGCAGGAAAACGGGCGCTTTGCCCTCACCTTCGCGGATTCCGCCCCCGGCGTGCAGGACGCACAGCTGGAAAAACTGTTTGAACGTTTCTACCGTACCGAAGGCTCCCGCAACCGCGCCAGCGGCGGTTCCGGCCTGGGGCTGGCGATTTGCGTAAACATCGTTGAGGCGCATAATGGCACCATCCGCGCCGCCCATTCGCCTTTTGGCGGGGTTAGCATTACAGTAGAGTTACCTCTGGAACGGGATTTATCGAGAGAAGTATGACCGAGTTACCGATTGACGAAAACACGCCGCGCATTTTGATCGTGGAAGACGAGCCGAAGCTTGGGCAGCTGCTGATCGACTATTTACGCGCGGCCAGCTATGCCCCGTCACTGATAAGCCACGGCGACCAGGTGCTGCCGTACGTGCGCCAGACCCCGCCGGATCTGATCCTGCTTGATTTAATGCTGCCAGGCGTTGACGGACTGACCCTGTGCCGGGAAATTCGTCGCTTCTCCGACGTGCCGATCGTCATGGTCACCGCCAAAATTGAAGAGATTGACCGCCTGCTGGGGCTCGAAATCGGCGCGGATGACTACATCTGCAAGCCCTACAGTCCGCGTGAAGTGGTTGCCCGCGTGAAAACCATTCTGCGCCGCTGCAGGCCGCAGCGCGAGCTTCAGGTGCTGGACGCCGAAAGCCCGCTGATTGTCGACGAAAGCCGCTTCCAGGCGAGCTGGCGCAGCAAGCTGCTGGACCTGACGCCTGCTGAGTTCCGCCTGCTGAAAACCCTCTCCCACGAGCCGGGCAAAGTCTTCTCCCGCGAACAGCTGCTGAACCACCTGTATGACGATTACCGCGTGGTGACCGACCGCACCATCGACAGCCATATCAAAAACCTGCGCCGCAAGCTGGAGGCGCTGGACGCCGAGCAGTCGTTTATTCGCGCGGTGTATGGCGTGGGGTATCGCTGGGAAGCGGATGCGTGCAGGATTGCGTGACCTTTCGACGCTGAAACCCGCCCCAGGGCGGGTTTTTCTTTTCTGGAATCAATTCAGGAATCAACCATACTCTTTTTACCGGTTCGCTTGCTTATAACTGGTGCCTCTCATTTTACTTTCGCTCAAGGAGTTCCTATGTCTGGTTGGTTCGAATTAAGTAAAAGCAGTGATGGTCAGTTCAGGTTTGTGCTGAAGGCGGGTAACGGGGAGATCGTTCTTACCAGCGAGCTTTACACCAGTAAAAGTGCCGCCGAAAACGGCATTGCCTCCGTACGCACGAACAGCCCCCTGGACGAGCGCTATGAGAAAAAAACAGCCTCTAACGGTAAGTACCATTTCAATCTCAAGGCAGGCAATCATCAGGGGATTGGCAGCAGTCAGCTTTATGCAACGGAACAATCGCGTGATAAGGGCATAGCCTCGGTCAAAACTAACGGGTCCACTCAGACGGTAAAAGACAACACCTGACAACACGAAGCACGCCGGGATAGCGGTGACGCGACCCGGCGCTTTACCTCCCTGCCCCGCAGCGCTACAATGCCCGCCCTTAAAGTGGGGGATCTCCCCTTACCGCTGCACCAGGTGCATGCGGATCTGACCTGTCATCAGAACGAGAACAAACATGTTTAAACCGGAACTCCTTTCCCCGGCGGGAACGCTGCAAAATATGCGTTACGCTTTCGCCTATGGCGCCGATGCCGTGTATGCGGGCCAGCCGCGCTACTCGCTGCGCGTGCGTAACAACGAATTCAACCACGAGAACCTGCAGCTCGGCATCAACGAAGCGCATGCCCTGGGCAAGAAATTCTACGTGGTCGTGAACATCGCGCCGCACAATGCCAAGCTGAAAACGTTTATCCGTGACCTGAAGCCGGTGGTCGATATGGGGCCGGACGCGCTGATCATGTCGGACCCGGGTTTAATCATGCTGGTTCGGGAGAACTTCCCGGAGATGGATATTCACCTCTCCGTACAGGCTAACGCCGTCAACTGGGCGACGGTGAAGTTCTGGAAGCAGATGGGGCTGACCCGCGTCATTCTGTCTCGCGAGCTTTCGCTGGAAGAGATTGAAGAGATCCGCACCCAGGTGCCGGATATGGAAATCGAAATCTTCGTCCACGGTGCGCTGTGCATGGCCTACTCTGGCCGCTGCCTGCTTTCTGGCTACATCAACAAGCGCGACCCGAACCAGGGAACATGCACCAACGCCTGCCGCTGGGAATATAACGTCCAGGAAGGCAAAGAGGATGACATCGGCAACATCGTCCACAAGCATGAGCCTATCCCGGTAACCAACGTTGAGCCGACGCTGGGCATCGGTGCGCCAACCGACAGCGTGTTTATGATTGAAGAAGCCAAACGTCCGGGCGAGTACATGACCGCCTTTGAAGACGAGCACGGCACCTACATCATGAACTCGAAAGATCTGCGCGCCATCGCCCACGTAGAGCGTCTGACCCAGATGGGCGTGCACTCCCTGAAGATCGAAGGCCGCACCAAATCCTATTACTACTGCGCGCGTACCGCGCAGGTGTATCGTAAAGCCATCGACGATGCGGCCGCCGGTAAACCGTTCGATACCAGCCTGCTGGAAACGCTGGAAGGCCTGGCCCATCGCGGCTATACCGAAGGCTTCCTGCGCCGTCATACCCACGATGACTACCAGAACTACGAGCACGGCTACTCCGTTTCCGAGCGCCAGCAGTTCGTCGGTGACTTCACCGGCGAGCGCAAAGGCGCGCTGGCGGCCGTCGCGGTGAAAAACAAATTCACCAAAGGCGACAGCCTGGAGCTGATGACCCCGCAGGGCAACATGAACTTCACGCTGGAGCACCTGGAAAACGGCAAAGGCGAAGCGATTGACGTAGCGCCGGGCGACGGGCATACCGTCTGGCTGCCGGTTCCGGAAGAGGTGGAGCTGAAGTTTGCGCTATTGATGCGTAACTTCAACGGTGAAAGCACCCGAAACCCGCACGGCAAATAGTTAATCAGGGAAATTTTTTCGCGCTGGGATAATTCTTAGAATCGGATCACATACCGCTTCGTTCAATGCGGGTATTATCCCCCCGCTGAAAAACATAACCCATAAATGCTAGCTGTACCAGGAACCACCTCCTTAGCCTGCGTAATCTCCCTTACGCGGGCTTATTTTTTGCCTTCTCTCCCCTCAACCCAGGCAATAAGCTCGTCGATTTGCCCCTCAGAGAATACGGCTATCCCATGCTCTGCGAGCAACGATGCAGCCACACCCATCCCCGCTTTATGGATCCCGCGAAAAGATCCGTCATAAATAAACTGACTGCCGCACGTGGGGCTGCCATCGGTTAAAAGTGCTGCGCTACACCCCGACTCCTGAGCAGCGCGTAGCGCGAGCCAGGCTGCAAGCTGATACTGCTCAGTCGCATCCTGCCCTGTATGTTCACTAATTCTGGCTTGCCCGCGCATTACGTCTTTGCCATCAGCGGACATAATCTCTGCCGGAGGACGAGGTACAGGCATCCCGGCCGCAAGTTCAGGACAGTGGATAACCAGACGCTTTTCCTGCTGCCAGCGAGCGAGCAGCTCGTTCATTCGCGCTTTTTCACTTCCGTTATAACGAACCTTAAAGCCCATCAGGCACGCGCTTACCAAAATTTTATTCATCATCACTTTCCTGTGATTACGCTACTATCATCGCTGGAGTGTAACGCGCTTTCGTGCCTGGTTTGTTCCTTTCATCCTGTTCTTACCCGCTTTTTCCCTCTCTGCTATACACTCTTACTAACGCTATAAAAGGGAGCAGCGCGGATGGCAACCTATCCAGACAGTTTATTGATTCTCAACGGCAAAAGTGCGGGCAACGATCTGTTGCGTCAGGCAATTCAGGGTTTGCGTGACGACGGCGCGCGCATCCACGTAAGGGTAACCTGGGAAAAAGGCGACGCGGCACGCTATATCAATGAAGCCCTCGGGCTTGGCGTCAGTACCATCATTTCCGGCGGCGGCGATGGCACCATCAATGAGATTGCGTCAGCGCTTATCGACCTGCCCCCGGCAAACCGCCCGGTTATGGGTATTTTACCGCTCGGCACCGCCAATGATTTTGCTACCAGCGCCGGGATCCCGGAAGAGTTAGAGAAGGCGCTTCAGCTGGCGATCCTCGGCAAGGCCACCGCTGTGGATATTGCGCAGGTGAATGACAAAACCTGCTTTATCAATATGGCGACGGGCGGGTTTGGCACGCGCATCACCAGCGAAACGCCGGAAAAGCTGAAGGCGGCGCTGGGCGGCGTGTCGTACCTGATCCACGGGCTGATGCGCATGGACACCCTCAAGCCTGACCGCTGCGAAATTCGCGGCGAGGATTTTCAGTGGCAGGGTGACGCGCTGGTGATAGGGATTGGCAATGGCCGTCAGGCGGGCGGCGGTCAGCAGCTGTGCCCGGAGGCGCTGATCAATGACGGTAAGCTCCAGCTGCGGATTTTCACGGGCGACGGCCTGCTGCCCGCGCTGTTTACCACGCTGACGCAGCCGGAAGAGAGTCCAAATATCATTGCCGGGAAATCGGCGTGGTTTGAGGTGAATGCGCCGCACGGGATGACCTTTAACCTCGACGGAGAGCCGCTGAGCGGAACGCAGTTCCGCATTGAGGTATTGCCCGGCGCGCTGCAGTGTCGGCTGCCGCCGGACTGTGTGCTTTTGCGCTGATGTTTCACACGGTGCGCGATGATGCCCTCATCCCAACCCTCTCCCACAGGGAGAGGGAGATGGAGGCGTCAGGCAATCGTGACTTTGCTATCCAGATAGACATCCTGAACCGCATTGATCAGCTTCACGCCGTCGGCCATCGATTTCTTAAACGCCTTGCGGCCAAGGATCAGCCCCATACCGCCCGCGCGTTTGTTGATCACCGCCGTACGCACCGCGTCTGACAGATCGGTATCACCGCCCGCCGCGCCGCCGGAGTTGATCAGCCCCGCGCGCCCCATGTAGCAGTTCGCCAGCTGGTAGCGCACCAGGTCGATCGGGTTATCGCTGGTCAGCTTGCTGTAAACCCGGTCGTCGGTGTAACCAAAGTTAACCGCTTTGTATCCGCCGTTATTTTCGGCCATTTTCTGCTTCACGATGTCTGCGCCAATGGTCGCCGCCAGGTGGTTCGCCTGCCCGGTCAGGTCGGCAGACACGTGGTAATCCACGCCGTCTTTCTTGAACGCGTTGTTGCGCAGATACGCCCACAGTACGGTGACCATGCCCAGCTCGTGCGCGCGCTCAAACGCCGCGGAGATCTCTTCAATCTGACGACGGGACTGCTCAGAGCCGAAATAGATGGTCGCACCTACCGCTACCGCCCCCATATTGAACGCCTGCTCGACGCTGGCGTAGAGGGTCTGGTCATATTCGGTAGGGTAGCTAAGGGTTTCGTTGTGGTTCAGCTTCACGAGGAACGGAATGCGGTGGGCATAGCGACGCGAAACCGAGGCCAGCACGCCGTAGGTGGACGCCACGCAGTTACAGCCCGCTTCAATCGCCAGCTCAACAATGTTCTTCGGATCGAAGTAGAGCGGATTCGCCGCAAAAGAGGCGCCCGCCGAGTGCTCAACGCCCTGGTCCACCGGCAGAATAGAGAGATACCCGGTGCCGCCGAGGCGCCCGGTGTTGTAGAGCGTCTGCATATTTCGCAGGACCGCAGGCGGACGGTTGTTATCGATCATCACGCGGTCAACGTAGTCGTGACCAGGCAGATACAGCTGGTCGGCTGGAATGGTCATACAACGATGCTGTAAAAGGCTGTCGGCGTCTTTGCCAAGCAACTGCGCAATATCAGTCATGTGATACTCCCGTAAGTCCGACGTCGTGTCGGTGTGTGTTTATCCAGTCCCATCTTTTATGGGCAGACTAAGCCTGGTACCGACTTAACAGATTTTCCACCCTTTGCATTTTTTTTCAGCACAATCTGCTGGCTCGATTCGTGTACAACAAAACTGTTACATTGATCAAACAATCGCCACAAAGGTATTTAAAAGGTATTATTGAGTGGTATGTTAAAGGCGTACCCTCTCTGACATGCAGGATTAAAAAATGAAAACGAAAGTCCAACTGTCATTCATGATGTTTGTTGAATGGTTTATCTGGGGCGCATGGTTCGTGCCGCTGTGGCTGTGGCTGAGCAAAAGCGGGTTTACCGCCGGGGAAATCGGCTGGTCTTACGCCTGTACCGCGATTGCCGCAATCCTCTCTCCTATTCTTGTAGGCTCGCTGACGGACCGCTTCTTTGCCGCGCAGAAAGTGCTGGCGGTGCTGATGTTTGCCGGCGCGATTCTGATGTACTTCGCCGCACAGCAAACCCAGTTCAGCACCTTCTTCCCGCTGCTGCTGGTTTACTCCCTGACCTATATGCCCACCATCGCGCTGACCAACAGTATTGCCTTCGCGAACGTGGATGACGTCGAGGCCGATTTCCCGCGTATCCGCGTGATGGGCACTATCGGCTGGATCGCCTCCGGGCTGGCGTGCGGGTTCCTGCCGCAGATGCTGGGCTATAGCGATATTTCCGATACCAATATTCCCCTCCTGATGACGGCCGCCAGCTCCGCCCTGCTCGGCGTATTTGCCCTGTTCCTGCCGAACACGCCGCCGAAAAGTACCGGCAAGCTGGACTTCAAAGTGATGCTGGGGCTGGACGCGCTGATCCTGCTGCGCGACAGAAACTTCCTCGTGTTCTTCTTCTGCTCGTTCCTGTTCGCCATGCCGCTGGCATTTTATTACATCTTCGCCAACGGCTATCTCACCGAAGTGGGGATGAAAAACGCCACCGGCTGGATGACGCTCGGCCAGTTCTCTGAAATCTTCTTTATGCTGGCGCTGCCGTTCTTTACCAAACGCTTTGGTATTAAGAAGGTCTTACTGCTGGGTCTGATCGCCGCCGCCATCCGCTACGGCTTCTTCGTATACGGCGGTGCGGAGCAATACTTCACCTATGCCCTGCTGTTCCTCGGCATTCTGCTGCACGGCGTGAGCTACGACTTCTACTACGTCACCGCGTATATCTACGTGGACAAAAAAGCGCCGGTGCATATGCGTACCGCCGCGCAAGGCCTGATTACGCTGTGCTGTCAGGGCTTTGGTAGCCTGCTGGGTTACCGCCTGGGCGGCGTGATGATGGAAAAAATGTTCGCATACAAAGAGCCGGTGAATGGGCTGACCTTCAACTGGGCCGGAATGTGGGCATTTGGCGCAATCATGATTGCCGTGATTGCCGTGCTGTTTATGCTGTTTTTCCGCGAATCGGACAAAGAGATCACCGCAATTGAGGTGGTTGATGGCGATACCGCGCTGACACAAGGGGAAGTTAAATGAAACAAGAACGTGTTCTCGGAGCCCTTTACGGGCAGGCGTTAGGGGATGCGATGGGCATGCCGTCGGAGCTGTGGCCGAGAAAGCGCGTCAAGGCGCACTTCGGCTGGATCGACCGCTTTTTACCCGGCCCGGCAGAGAATAATGCGGCCTGCTATTTCAAACAGGCAGAGTTCACCGACGATACCTCAATGGCGCTGTGTCTCGCTGATGCAATCATCGAGTGCGACGGAGAGATTAACGCGGACGTTATTGGCAAGCATATTCTGCGCTGGGCGCTTGATTTTGATGCGTTTAATAAGAACGTGCTCGGGCCGACCTCCAAAATCGCGCTTAACGCGATTCGCGACGGCAAGCCGGTCAGCGAACTGGAAAACAACGGCGTGACCAACGGGGCGGCGATGCGCGCGTCCCCGCTGGGCTGCCTGCTCCCGGCCACGCGTCTGGAACACTTTGTTCAGCAGGTGGCGCTGGCCTCCAGCCCGACCCATAAATCGGACCTCGCCATTGCAGGCGCGGTGGTAATTGCCTGGGCGGTATCCCGCGCCATCGACGGCGAAAGCTGGCAAAACATCGTTGATGCCCTGCCGGGGATCGCCCGCTATGCGCAGGAGGCGAAAACCACCACCTTCAGCGCGTCGCTCGCGGCGCGTATTGAACTCGCGCTGAAAACCGTGCGGGAAGCCAACGGGATTGAGTCCGCCAGCGAGCAGGTTTATCAGCTGATTGGCGCGGGAACCAGCACCATTGAGTCCGTTCCGGCAGCCATTGCGATGGTGGAACTGGCGGGAACCGACCCGAACCGCTGCGCCATTTTATGCGCCAATCTGGGCGGTGATACGGACACCATCGGCGCTATGGCGACGGCCATCTGCGGTGCGCTCCACGGTGTGCAGGCGATTGACCCGGCGCTGAAAGCCGAACTCGACGCCGTCAACCGGCTCGATTTCGGCCACTATTGCGAGAAACTGCTGCACTTCAGGGAGCATAGGGAGGGCGTATGAATGCATTTGCCCAACGTCTTGAAAATCTGCACGCCACGCGCCCGGTGACGGTGCTGGGCGCAGCGGTGATTGACGTCATCGCCGACGCCTACGCCCTGCCCTGGCGCGGGTGCGATATCGAACTTAAGCAGCAGGGCGTCAATATTGGCGGCTGCGCGCTGAATATCGCCATCGCTCTGAAGCGGCTCGGCATTGCGGCGCAAAACGCCCTGCCCGTCGGCCACGGCGTGTGGGCGGATATTATCCGCAACGCCATGGCGAAGCAGGATCTGCACAGCGCCGTGGAGGCCGATACGGGCGATAACGGCTGGTGCCTCGCGCTGGTTGAGCCAGACGGCGAGCGCACCTTTATGTCCTTTAGCGGCGTGGAGAACCAGTGGCAGCAGCGCTGGCTGGATGCGCTTCACGTTCCGCAAAACAGCCTGGTCTATTTGTCCGGCTATCAGCTGGCCTCACCGTGCGGCGAGCTGCTGACACGCTGGCTGGAGGGGTTGCAGGAGGTGACGGCATTCATCGATTTCGGTCCCCGCATCGCGGATATCCCCGACGCGCTGATGGCACGAATTATGGCCTGCAGGCCGATCGTGTCGCTTAATCGTCAGGAAGCGGAGATTGCAGCCGAACGACTGGGTGTAGCGGCTGAAAATCTGGGTGCGGAGTGGCAGCTGCGTTTCGGTGCCGCGCTGATTGTGCGGCATGATAAAGACGGCGCCGCATGGTATGACGGTAATACCTCGGGCGTTGTTGCGGCGTTCCCGGCGACGGTTGTGGATACCATTGGCGCTGGCGACAGCCACGCGGGCGGCACGCTTGCCGGGCTGGCGGCGGGATGGTCACTGGCGGACGCCGTTCTGCTGGGGAATGCCGTCGCGTCCTGGGTAGTCAGCCACCGAGGCGGGGACTGCGCCCCGACTCGCGAGGAATTACTCCTCGCACACAAAGACGTATAGGTCGCTGCGACAGTAGCTGATGCTGTACTCAATCGGCCGGTGCTGCTGGTCAAGCGCGACCTGCTTGATCACCAGCACCGGTATTTTTTCGTCCATCTTAATGTGCGCCTGAAACTCGCTGTCCGGCATGCGGGCGCTCACCCTTGAGCGGGTGCGCTGCGGGAAAATATTCTGACTGCGGAAGTAGTCGTAGAGCGAAATGCCAATCGCATCCGCATCGGGAATGAGCCCAACCGGTACCCAGGACTCTTCAATCGACACCGCATCGTCATCCACATAGCGAATGCGCTTGAGCAAAAAGACCTCGCTGTCCGGAAGAATCGACAGATGGTTCGCGACCTCTTCCGGGCACTTCACCACCCGCTTGTTGACCCATAGCGTATTGGGCTTTTGGCCGCGCAGCACCACCTGCTGGGAAAAGCCGCGCGCCTCTTTCAGCGAATATTCAAAGATGTTGTTGATTTGCGTGCCATAGCCACGGGAGCGCGTAACTACGCCCTCTTCCTCCAGCGCCTGCATCGCCTTTCGCACGGTGATGCGCGACACGCCGGTTAACTGGCTCAGATCGCGCTCGCCGGGCAAAATATTCCCGTGCTCCAGCACCCCGCTGCGCACCGCATTTTTTACCGTTTCGGCAAATTTCAGGTACAGCGGCGTGTTGTCAGGCGCGGCGATCCGTTCATTCAGTTGAGCGATTAACCGGGTATGCGCTTGTTCCATCTCTGTTTTCTCAGGCGTGGTGTTTCCTGCCAGTATACTGGCTTACCACCATGCATGAAAATGATGAACCGGCCCAATACCGTGACCGACTTCCAGAGTATCGGCTTTTGCCAGCGCCGCCGAGAGCCAGGCTTTCGCTTCGCGAACCGTATCGGCCCAGCTTTCATGCCGGGGACGCAGCGCCGCCAGCGCGGCCGAAAGCGTACAGCCCGTGCCGTGGGTATTTTTGGTCTGCACGCGCGGCGCGGTAAAGCGCACTTCGCCGTCGCGGGTAAAGAGCCAGTCCGGGCTTTCAGCGTCATCCAGATGCCCGCCCTTCATCAGCACCGCCCCACAGCCCATCGCCAGCAGCGCGTTCCCCTGCGCTTTCATCTCGCGTTCGGTTTGCGCGTGCGATGTGCCCAACAGCGCGGCGGCTTCCGGCAGATTGGGCGTGATGAGCGCCACCTGCGGCAGCAGCTTTGTACGCAGCGTCTCCACGGCAGAGGCGGAGAGCAGCGGATCGCCGCTTTTCGCCAGCATCACCGTATCCAGCACCACGTTTTGCACCTGATAGCGTTTAAGCCGCTCGGCCACCGCTTCCACAATATCCGTCTCGGCCAGCATGCCGATCTTAGTGGTATCGATGCGTACGTCGCTGAACACCGAATCCAGCTGCGCGGCAACAAAATCCGGCTCGATACGATAGACCGACTGCACGCCGCGCGTGTTTTGCGCCACCAGCGCGGTGATGACCGAGCAGCCGTACGCACCAAGGGCAGAGAACGTTTTCAGGTCGGCCTGGATGCCCGCGCCGCCGCTGGGGTCGGTGCCGGCAATGGTCAGGGCGTTAATTCGCTTCATGCTTGCTCCTCCAGCGTATAGAGCGCGTCGAGGAACGCGCTGGCAAAACTGCCCGGGCCACGCGACTGCGCAACGGCCACCGTTCCAGCCCGCTTCATCCATCCGCAGGCAGCAGCGATATTATCCAGCCGGTCGCCCGGCAGCGAGCAGCTCGCCGCGACGACGGCGGAGAGCGCGCACCCGGTGCCCACCACGCGTGTCATCAGCGGGTCACCGCCGGTTACCGTTCGGGTGCGTTGCCCGTCCGTGATGTAGTCCACCTCGCCGGTGACCACCACAATCGTATCGATCTGACGGGCCAGCGCCTGGGCAGCAGGCACCGCGCTGACGGCGGTATCGGTCGTATCGACGCCGCGCCCGCCTGCGCTCATCCCGGCGAGAGCCAAAATTTCGGAAGCATTGCCGCGAATGGCCGCCGGCTTCAGGGCAAGAATTTGATGGCAAAACCGGGTGCGGAACGCCAGGGCGCCCACGGCTACCGGGTCCAGCGTCCAGGGCTTGCCTGCCGCCACCGCGCTTTCAATCGCCCGACGCATCGACTGGGCGCGCGGCGCGGTCAGCGTGCCAACGTTAACCAGCAGCGCATCGGCTATCGGGGCAAACTGCTCGGCCTCTTCGGCCTCGATCACCATCGCCGGCGATGCGCCAAGCGCCAGCAAAACGTTGGCCGTAAAGGTCTGTACGACGTCATTGGTCATACAATGGGTAAGCGGAGAACGGGTGCGGAAGTGATGTAAAACGTGTAAATCGAGCAGGTCAGGCTGCATGGGTTCGCTCCTGCCTTGCGTGAAGAAGCGATGACCGGGAAGGCATCTGACTTCCCTACGCTGGCATTATCCAGATCAGGTAATACGGGTATTTCTCAGCCTTCACAAAGAAGGGCACCCCGAGTCAAAATACTTTTAAAACAGTGACTTATTAAAATCAATGTTCTTAATCAGTGTAACCGTGGCCACAGGCCAGGCGCAAGGGGTTTCGATTTATCACGACTGCGATCGCGTAATGAATCAGCCTAAACACTTTTTCGCTAGCATCTTCAACATAAATATTTTTTCCTGGTATATCCTGGAACAAAAATGACCTGAGTTTATTTTCATTCGAAGCAGAATAGAGATTCGATAATAATGAATCGGCAATAACCTATAAATTTACATAAACTGTTATGTGTATTTTTAATCTTTTTTCATCTAAACACATAAATATATTTAATGTATTGATATTTTATTTCCAATTTATCCCCCATTCACTGTAAACATATAAGTCATTGTATTATAAGATTAATAACTTCATCCCTTCTGGATCAACTCATTTAGCTATTACTGCTATTTGTGATTTAGATCAATAATCAAAACTACACATTCATAGATAGTTACTGCACGTTACGAAATAAGTTATCAAACCAAAATCTCAACGTTAATCGTGAATTAATTCAGATATAACAAGACGTTGTATCTTCCCGCCAGGATAGCGCCCTAACTTTTTTTATATTGATGATGAGAGCTTTAAAATGAAATGTTTAAATACATCAGCTGCCGCTGTTTTTGTATTTGGTATTGTGTTTTCTGGTGCAACATACGCAGCTACGATCGGCACTGATGATGTTGTAGATTCTTTGGGCTGGACTCAAACCCAAATCAATAAACAAAATGCAGATCGTGAAGAAGCAAATCGTGTTGATATTGGTACAAATCGTACTGATATTATCAACATGAAAGATGAGAATTTATTGCGTGATGATGCAATTAGAAGTGCAACTGATAAAGCAGATACAGCTCAAGCTGGCGTAAATGCTAACACTCAAGCTAACGCTATTCTTAATCAGAAAGTTAACGATAACGTGGCAGATCAGACAATTAATGATAATAAACAGAATGTTTTGATTGATAATGCCAATAATAAAGCAGACGCGGCTTTACAGGGCGTTACTACTAACGGACGAGCAATCACTGATACCAACACGAGAGTAAGTAAAGCTGAATCCGATGCTTTGCTTGCTGGTGCTAAAGCTGATACAGCGCTTACTGATGCTACCGGCGCTAAAGCCGCTGCCGATCATGCTGAAATCACCGCCACTAATGCGAACAACAAAGCCGATGCTAATACACAAGCGCTTGCAAGTAAGGTAGATAAAAGCATTTTCAACGCCGATCAGGATAGACAAGATCGCGCCCTCCAGGACGCCACTGACAAAGCGACTCAGGCATTTAATACGGGCGCTTATGCGCAATCTTTAGCTGTAGATGCACAAACTGTAGCCGCAGCGAATAAAGCTGCTGTTGCTAACGTTCAGTCACGCCAGCAAACACAAGAAGCGACGATTCAGAATCACAGCGCACAATTAGCGAACCATGAATCACGTATTACGTCGTTAGAGAATCAAAATAACGCTAAGTTCTCTGCTCTGGAAAATCAGCAGAATGAGGATCGCAAGGAATATCGTGCTGG
Organism: Enterobacter sp. 3U4; assembly: GCF_057224565.1. NCBI lineage: Bacteria > Pseudomonadati > Pseudomonadota > Gammaproteobacteria > Enterobacterales > Enterobacteriaceae > Enterobacter > Enterobacter sp. 3U4. The sequence goes on along the minus strand of NZ_CP136665.1, from coordinate 879,647 downwards.
TATCGCTGGCGCTGCTTCTCTTGCTGGTTTGCATTACGTTGATACAGATAACGCGGTTGCCGTCGGCGCTGCCAACTTCAAAGATGCGCAAGGCTATGCAATCGGCTACCGTCATAAGTTCGCTGAGAATGTAGCCGCTACCCTCTCTACATCAGGTACATCCAACGGTGATGAGATTGTTGCGGCGTCCGCATCTTACGGATGGTGATGTTACAGTATTAAAATAAAATGCCAGCGAACTAAAACTCGCTCATGAGTATTAATTAGCTGGCTATAACTCTAAACAATGCTTCTCACACAGAAAATGACAAAGTACATTTTTATTTCCGCTGTTCTATATCTCACTTTTATTTTATTAGGGATATGGATTGGATTGATGTTAGGCACCTATATTTATAATTGTAATTACTGAGGCAAGAATGAAAAAGTTAATGATGATAGCGGCTGTATTATCTCTTACTGCGTGTTCCTCACCTGCTCAACGTATGGCTGATTGTCAAAGCAAGGGAGTGAGTAAAGATGCTTGTTATATTGTCGAGCAAAACCGCACTACAGCCATTAACTCTGCTGCTGAAAAACAGGCTTTGGAGAATGCTGCTCAACTCGCACAATCAGCACATAAGCATCTTCCTGAAGGCTGCACTCAGGTTATGGATGCTGCGGGTCGTTGTGATAGCAAGCCTGCCAAAGCAAGCGGTGATTTAAAAACGTTTTCAGGTGAAGCGGATCACGTTATGAATAAGCCAATCTCTGATGCTGCTGAATATCTGCTTTCGAAAGGCTGGAAGCCAAATAAGGGGTCATGGCATAAGGGTAGCTATATTATGCAGCTGGCAGTCGAAAAAGAGAGAGTTGTAAACGCACAACTATCAAAAATGTGATGTTAGCTCTACGCGTCCACCTGATAATATTTACGTAGCCCCATTTGTATGGGGCTTTATTTTAGCTCGTGACTAAATATAAATTTACTCTAACTGCCACGCTCCGCCATGAATAAGCGACGCTCCCCCCGTCCAGGCAAATAACGCCAGCTCGCGGCAGCCTGCATCAGGATAGATACGGCTGCTGAGGCACGCCTCACCCTCGTTAACAAACACTTCCACAGACGAGCTATCAAAGAACATGCGCAGGCTGAGCGCGTCGTTCAGGTTAAGCGCAACGCTTCGGGTGCCGCACAGGCCATACTGTGGATAGTGTCGCTCCAGCACCAGGCGCTGCATCTGCGCATCAACATAGAGGCGTAGCCCGTCGCCGAGACGAATGCCGTATTGCTCCGCGCTGCTGTTCGCGCAATCCCATTGCAGAATGACCTCCATCGCATCGCAGTGTTCCACCAGCGTCATCTGCTGGCTATTAAGCGTACTTACCGGCCAGGGGAACCACGCCCCGCGCAGGGTTTCAACTTCTCTGGCCGGCCGCATTTGCAGATGATTATCCGCACTTAGCGTCAGCTCGCGAGGTAAGGAGAGCATGCCCGCCCAGCCATCGTCCTGTTCCGGCAGCGGAGATTCCCACATGTCCAGCCAGCCGATGACGATGCGTCGGCCATCCGGCGTCTGGAAACTTTGCGGCGCATAGAAATCATGCCCGTAATCCATCTCCACAAATTCACCTTCACGCACAAAGGGCTGACCGGGCTGCCATTCACCTACGAGATAGCCACTCTGGAAGAGATTGCGATTTTTAAAACCGTCTGCGGTCAGCCCCTGAGGAGAGAACATCAGCACGCGCTTGCCACTGAGAGTGAAAAAGTCCGGGCATTCCCACATATAACCCATCTCTTTTTCAGCCACCGCGAGCACGCCCCACTCCTCCCACTCGCGAAGGTTGGCAGAACGGTACGCACGCACCTGGCCCGTATCACCCTCCCGTGCGCCAACGACCATGTACCACCATTCCCCTTCACGCCATACTTTCGGATCGCGGAAGTGATGCAGTCCAGGCGGTGTGTCAATGACGGTCCCGTGCCGCACAAAGTGGATGCCGTCACGGCTGGTTGCCAGGCACTGGACCTGGTAGAGATTAGCCTCATCGCCGGGATCGCCGTGGAACTTGTGGCCGGTGTAGATCAGCGCCAGCGTGTCGCCATCCACCACCGCTGAGCCAGAAAAACAGCCGTCCTTGTCGTCTGGTCCTTCCGGTGCCAGCGCAACCGGGAGGTGCTCCCAGTGAACTAAATCTTTGCTGCGCGCATGGCCCCAGTGCATCGGACCCCACTGGGTCGAATACGGATGATGCTGATAAAAGGCGTGATACCAGCCGTCAAACCAGACCAGACCATTTGGGTCGTTCATCCAGCCAGCGCGTGCAGCGAGGTGGTAACGCGGATACCAGCGCAGGTTAAGCCCTTCGCGTCCGGAGTGCAGTTCCTGTTCTGCTTTCGTAATGGAATACGTCATTTCTCTACTCTTTCGATCAGATGGTGGAAGGTTGCGGCATGAGCGGGTCAGAAGTGGACTTACCCGAGCGCAACAGGAAGATGGAGATAAACGTGGTGCTGAAGACCAGTAGCCCCATGATGAGATAGGACTGGGCAAAGCCGTATTTCTCATAGCTATAACCTGCCAGCGGCGACAGCACCGAGGCAATCACCGAGCTTGTACAGGCAAAGCCCACCAGATAGAGGGTGGAAGAGAGCCGCTTATCAAAATGCAGGCTGTTGTATTTGAAGATGGAGACCAGCAAAACGGGCAGTTCAACCGCGTGCAAGAGCTTGGTAATGGAGATCAATACCGGTCCCTCAACCAGACCCGATGCCACCATACGCATCGCCATCACCATTCCGGCGAAAATCAGGCCGTTTTTCGCACCGAGGCGATTCACCAGCCACGGGGCGCAAAACATACCCGCCGCCTCAAGGAAAACCTGGAAGGAGTTGAGATAGCCGTACATGGCGTTCCCTTCCTGTAACGTCGCGAACTGGGACGAGAAATAGACCGGGAACTGCTGGTCATAAACGCCATAAATACAGGTGCCGATAACGAAAAACACCAGCGCCCAGAAGCGCGGCAGCGTCAGCAGACGCAAGGCATCTTCCAGCGTGACCTTACCGCCGGACACCGCCTCCTGCATGGCGTGCGGAGCGGAAGAGACCCTGAGCCGCGCCAGCAGCACAAAAAACACCAGCCCGGCGCAGCTCGCCACCGCGAAGTTCAGCTTCGGATTAATGTTGAACAGGAGCCCTGCAAAAAAGGTTGCCGCCGCCCAGCCAAGCGATCCCCACATCCTCGCTTTGCCAAACTCAAACTGGCTCTGGCGGGCCACGCGCTCGGTATAGGACTCCAGCACCCCTATTCCGCCGTTAAACGTCAGCCCGATATAAATCCCGCCGAAAATACTGCCGAGCAACACGTTAATTTGCAGCAGATAACCAAACAGCAGGAAGGCAGGACCGGAAAGAATGAGCATACTGGTCAGAAACCAGAGCAGGTTTTTGCGCAGGCCGAGCTTGTCCTGAATGAAGCCGTAGCAGATTTGCGCGCACAGCGCGGAGACAGAAAGCACGGCATAGATAATGCCGGTATCCCCCGCTTTTAGGCCCACTTCCTGATGAAGCCAGATGGAGAGTAACGAGCCGGAAGAGGACCACGTGACAAAAAAGAAAAACAGTAATGCGCTTAATAAAGGGTAGCTGTGAGAGTGATGCGTTTTCATCATGACATTCTCATGTAGGAGTAATGATGCGATGGTAACGTTAACATTTATCCTTTTTCATGCTGTTTGGTAAAAATTTAAGATGTTAATCACGAAAGTTAACGTTAACATTGAGAGAGTGAGATCGCGATCAAATATTCATCACTGAGGTAAGCCTGACCTGGCCTGTGGATTAGCCTTCCTTTTACATCAGCGACTTAGTTGTATACCCTTTCACACAGAGCATTAACGGAGTAAGAAAATGGCTTCCCTGAAGGACGTCGCAAAGCTGGCTAACGTATCGCTGATGACGGTCTCCCGCGCGCTGAACAGCCCGGAGCGCCTTAAGCCGGAAACGCTGGCCCGCGTTCAGCGGGCTATCGAGCAGACCAGCTACGTGCCAGACCTGTCTGCCAAGAAAATTCGCGGCGCGAATGCCTCGCCAAAAACCATAGGCGTGCTGGCGCTCGATACGGTGACGACGCCTTTCTCGGTGGACATCACGCTGTCGATTGAAGAGACTGCCAGAATGCACGGCTGGAACAGCTTCGTGATGAATATGTTTACCGATGACAACCCGGACGCCATTGTCGACCTTCTCCTCTCGCATCGGCCTGACGGAATTATCTACACCACCATGGGGTTACGTCAGGTTCCTCTTCCGTCTAAACTCCTCACCCTTCCCTGCGTGCTGGCCAACTGCGAAAGTGACGGCGAAAAGGTCGCCAGCTATATTCCCGATGATGAACAGGGGCAATATACCGCCGTGCGGGCGTTACTCTCTGAGGGTTATCGCCAACCTCTCTGCCTGCATCTGCCTGAGGGGCATCTGGCCACAACCCGGCGTCGTCACGGGCTGGAACGTGCATGCCGTGAAGCGGGGCTGGATCCTCAAAGCCTGGTACACAGCTATATGGCGTTCGGGGACGAGCACTATCGTGATATCCCGTCAGTGTTGCTGGCGCACATGCAGAATGGCATTCCCCAATTCGACTCCGTCATCTGCGGCAACGACCGTATCGCGTTTATGGTGTACCAGACGCTGCTGGCGCAAGGGCTTCGCATCCCGGAAGACGTCGCGGTAATCGGCTATGACAATATGGTGGGTATTGGGGAGTTGTTCCTGCCTCCCCTCACGACGGTTCAACTGCCACACTATGAAATTGGTCGCCTGAGCGCCTTGCATATTATTAACGGTGAAGAGCATCAGAACATCACGCGCGTTGAGAGTCCTTTTTTAATGCGTGATTCCGTTGTACATGCATCATAAGCACCGCTTTTTGCACATGACGCAGTAATAGAGATAGCCAGCCTTCTTTTTTGCTATTCGATGGCACGTTTTGTCACACTCTTTTTTGGGACTTTACACTCGGGATAAACAGCCTGTAACAGGCTGTTTTTATTTGGCATAAAATGCAATTTTCATTTTATAAATGGGGATATTCTCTCCCTACAGCCCCGTGTCACAAAACAGTAAACAAATTAACCATTGAGCCCCGTGGCAAAAGGCTCTATATTGGCGGCGTTTTTTTCAGGCCCCCATCTGTTTTTTAACTTTTTATTCAATCGTGGCTCATAACGAAGCGGCGGTTGTAGGAGTGATATGATGACGGATAAAGTCCGTATTGACACCGTAGATGCCCACAAAAGCAACGAAACCTATCTGGCCCGTCAGGCCGAGTTTGAATCTAACGTCAGGAGTTATCCGCGCAAACTGCCTTTAGCCATCACTAAAGCAGAAGGCGTGTGGATCACCGATGCAGACAATAAAGAATACCTTGACTGTTTAGCAGGCGCGGGGACCCTTGCGCTTGGCCATAACCATCCTGATGTGCTGAAAAGCATCCAAAATGTCATTACCAGCGGCTTGCCGTTACATACTCTGGATCTGACTACGCCTCTGAAAGACGCGTTTTCTGAATACCTGCTCTCTCTGCTGCCCGGTCAGGGCAAAGAGTACTGCCTGCAGTTCACCGGTCCATCCGGTGCTGACGCCGTTGAAGCGGCGCTGAAGCTGGCGAAAAAAGTGACCGGCCGTAGCGGTATCATCAGCTTCTCTGGTGGTTACCACGGCATGACCCACGGCGCGCTGTCCGTGACCGGCAACCTGTCTCCGAAAGAAGCGGTTGACGGTATGATGCCAGAAGTGCAGTTCATGCCTTACCCGCACGAGTACCGCTGCCCGCTGGGTATCGGTGGTGAAGCGGGCGTGAAAGCGCTGACTTACTACTTCGATAACCTGATCAACGACGTTGAAAGCGGCGTGCGTAAACCTGCTGCGGTGATCCTGGAAGCGGTTCAGGGCGAAGGCGGCGTGAACCCGGCTCCGGCTGAGTGGCTGCAGCGCATCCGTAAAGTGACTCAGGAACACGGCATTCTGCTGATCCTCGACGAAGTTCAGGCTGGCTTTGCCCGTACCGGTAAATTCTTCGCCTTCGAACACGCTGGCATTGAGCCAGACATCATCGTGATGTCTAAAGCAGTAGGTGGCGGTCTGCCGCTGGCCGTGCTCGGTATCAAAAAGCAGTTCGATGCATGGGCACCAGGTCACCACACCGGTACCTTCCGCGGCAACCAGCTGGCGATGGCAACCGGTCTGACGACGCTGAAAATCCTGAAAGATCAGAACATCGCAGGCAAAGTGGCAGCACAGGGCGAATGGCTGAAAGGCCAGCTGAAAGAGATGGCGAAACGTTATCCGGTTATCGGCCACGTGCGCGGTCTGGGCATGATGATCGGTATTGAGATCGTTAAGCCACACGAAGCCGCTGACCACATGGGCTGCTTCCCGGGCGACGGCGAGCTGTCTGCACTGATTCAGAAGAAGTGCTTCGAAGCCGGTCTGATTCTGGAGCGCGGTGGCCGTAACGGTATCGTTCTGCGTCTGCTGCCGTCTCTGCTGATCAGCGATGAAGAGCTGAAGATCTTCCTGGATAAATTCGAGCAGGCACTGCTTGCTGCGGGCGTTCGCCCGGCGTAACCGGAGTTGTTGATTACGATGTCTGATTCAAACCCAATTTTGTTCTCCTCTGCGCAGAGCATTGAAGCTTACCAGCAGGCGATTGAACAAAGCACTCAGGCTGTGATGCAGTGGCTGAAACAGCCTGAGATGTACCAGGGCAAAACGGTCGCGGAACTGCGCGACCGTATTAAGCTGGATTTCAACCCGAAAGGGCTGGGCAACGAAGCGGCGATTGAACGCGCCGTCGAGTTCTTCCTGAAAGACAGCCTGTCCGTTCATCACCCGCAGTGTGTGGCGCACCTGCACTGCCCAAGCCTGGTCGTAAGCCAGGCGGCGGAAGTGCTGATCAACGCCACTAACCAGAGTATGGACTCCTGGGATCAAAGCCCGTCCGCAACCATTATCGAGATCAAGCTGATCGAGTGGCTGCGTACCCGCGTGGGTTATCAGGCCGGCGACGCAGGTGTCTTCACCAGCGGCGGTACCCAGAGCAACCTGATGGGCCTGATGCTGGCGCGTGATGCGTTCTTTGCGCGTCAGGGTCACTCCGTTCAGCAGGACGGCCTGGTGGGCGATCTTCGTAAAATCCGCGTGCTGTGCTCCGAAAATGCGCACTTCTCCGTGCAGAAGAACATGGCGCTGATGGGGCTGGGCTACCAGTCCGTCGTACAGGTGAAAACGGACGAATTCTCCCGTATGGATTTGACCGATCTGGCGGCGAAAATTGAACAGTGCAATGCGAACGGCGAGCAGATTCTGGCTATCGTCGCGACGGCAGGTACTACCGATGCCGGTGCTATCGACCCGCTGCGTGCGATTGCAGAGCTGGCGGCGAAGCAGAACATCTGGGTACACGTTGATGCAGCCTGGGGCGGCGCGCTGCTGATGTCTGAGCAGTATCGTCACTACCTGGACGGCATTGAGCTGGTGGATTCCGTTACCCTGGACTTCCACAAGCAGTTCTTCCAGACCATCAGCTGCGGCGCATTCCTGCTGAAAGAAGCGCGCCACTATGAGCTGATGCGCTACCAGGCGGCCTACCTGAACTCTGAGTTCGACGAAGAGGCAGGCGTGCCAAACCTGGTGTCCAAATCTCTGCAGACCACCCGTCGTTTCGACGCGCTGAAGCTGTGGATGAGCCTGGAAGCGCTGGGTCAGGAACAGTACGCGGCGATCATCGATCACGGCGTGACGCTGGCACAGCAGGTTGCGGCTTACGTGAAAGAGCAGCCTGCTCTGGAACTGGTTATGCAGCCACAGCTGGCAAGCGTCCTGTTCCGCTTCCGCGGACAGGTCCAGATGGACGAAGCGGGTATCGCCCTGCTGAACCAGAAAATTGGTGATGCGCTGCTGGAATCCGGCCGTGCAAACGTCGGCGTGACCGAGCATAACGGCGTGACCTGCCTGAAGCTGACGCTGCTGAACCCAACCGTGACGCTGGAAGATATTAAAATCCTGCTGTCTTTGGTTGAGCGCACCGCGCAGGAAGTTCTGGCTAAGTAATACAAAACCCCTCTTCCGCCGGGAGAGGGGTTATTTTTATACGCCTGCCCACCACATCCTAAATTTTAATCCCCAGTAGCTCGTCCAGCCCGTCGTTGTACTCACTACGTTTCCCTTCGACACAACCACCAGCGTTGGCGTGACGCTCACCTGCCACTGCTGCGACAAAGCACCGTTTGCATCGTTAATCACCGGCATTTTCAGCTGTTTCTTTTCAACCCAGCGCTCAAGCTTTGCGTTGTCTCCGGAACGCATGGCGATACTCACCACGTTCCCGCCCTCTTCTGCCAGTTGATTAACCGAAGGCGTCGTGTACCGGCATATACTGCACCAGGTCGCCCAGATGTAGATCAGCAGCGGGCGATCCTGGCTGAGCGCCGCGATATCGTGCATCTTGCCGTCTATGCTCTGCATCGGTGTTGCGCTAAAACTGGCGGGCAGCGTCGGCTTCCGGTACCGATCCACGCCCCACACCACGACTAGCGTCAGCAGAACGAGGATGATCCCTTCCCGCGTCCAGCGGCGCAGTCGACTCATTTTGCGGTTTTCCATTGTGACCTCTTGAATTAACGAAGGTCATATTAGCGGGCAATACGCCATCACGCTGTAAAGAAGTGTCGCGTCAGGTTTACTCCTGGGTATAGCCGTAGTCGTAATGGCTATATCCCGAGCTGTAATAGAGCGCTGCCGATTTCACGATATCATTGAGGATCGCGCCATTCACCTGTACACCCATTTGCTGCAGACGCTTCAGGCAGTTCTCGATCTCCTTGACGCTGGTTTTACCAAAGCGGGCGACCAGCAGCGTGGTAGCCGCCGTTCTGGCTATCAGCAAGGCATCCGTTACGGCAAGCACAGGCGGGGTATCGACGATAACAATGTCATAGAGTTTGTCTATCTGCGACATCACGACCTGGAAGCGTTCACTCATGAGCAGCTCAACGGGATGCGAAGGTTGAGGTCCGCAGGTCAATACATCAAAACCGCCTTTCTCGACGCGCTGAATTGCCTCCTGCCACTCAACGGCTCCTTCGAGCACGCAGGATAATCCCCGATGATTACTCAGTTTGAAAACATTGTGAACATATCCCTTGCGCATATCCGCATCAATAAACAGCACTCGCTGTCCGGCCTGAGCGGCAATCGACGCCAGTGACGTACTGACCAGCGTCTTTCCGCAGTCCTGCGTGGGGCCTGACACCACGACGATCCGGTTTGTGGCCTCCATCATGGTAAAATGCAGACTGGTGCGCAGCCCGCGCACCGCCTCGACAAACATATCTGCCGGACGGTCAACGGGCAGAAAAGGAACGTTCGACGTCCTGTGCTTCCAGTGGGACGCAAAAAGGGTTTTCCTGCGCAGGTGCGTTTTTTTCCAGAGCCATTCCGAGCGCGGAAGCGTCGCCAGAAGCGGTATCCCCTGCACTTCCAGTTGTTCAGACGAGGTAATGCCCCGATTAAAGGCTGAGCGCACTAAAACCATTCCGGCGGAGAGCATCAAGCCCATCAGCATACCCAGTACGATAATGAGCGCTTTGTGCGGTTTGATCGGATCTGGCTTCGCTATGGCCGGGTCAATAATCCGCACGTTCCCGATAGCGCTGGAGCGCGAGATACTCAGCTCTTGCTGACGCGTCAGCAACTGCAGGTATATAGTACGCCCGGATTCAACGTCACGACTCAGCCGTAAGATTTCCTGCTGCGTGGAAGGCATGGTTGAGACTCGATTATTCAGGCGTGCACGCTCCCGCTCAAGCGTTTGTTTCTTCTCCCTCAAGGCACGGTAGGTGGGATGGTCCTTTTTGAAAAGCTGCGAAACCTCTGCTTCGCGGAACGTCAGCTCGTTAAGCTGGTTTTCCACGTTAACAACCTGATCAAGGACTGACTTCGCTTCCAGAGATAAGTCGACAGAATCGCGTTGCTCTCTGTAGGCATTCAGTCGCGCTTCAGCTTCATCCAGTTCCCGGCTGATCTTAGGTAATTGCTCCTGTAAGAACGTGAGGCTGCGGGAATCTTTCGCTTCCTGGCGCGCAATATTCTGGCTGAGAAAATTATCAGCAATGGTATTAAGTACCGCGGCGATCCTGGCGGGATCTTCACCCATCAACGTTAATGCGATCATACCGCTCTGTTTCGCCGACTCAACAACCGTAAGCCTGTTCTGAATGGCGCCGATCGCGTCAAGCCTTGTGACGGTTTCGAGAGTAAACTGGGTGCCGGGTTTCGCGCTGAGGGATGTTACCAGAAGCGACATTCCGTCTTTAACCAGCGTTTCCCCCACAATGCCGTCTGCTTCAAGGTTTTTACCCTCAAGACGATACCGCCCTTTCTCCTGTACGATAAGTAATAGCTTTTGTGGCTTACCTTTCAGAAGGGGAATTGCCAGCGCGCCAATCGTTATTTCATCGGATTTACGTCCCCGCACGTACTCCCACAGAGGCCCGATGACAGGAAACACGCGTCGCTTAACGTTGTACGTCAACCCTAATTGATCAACGGTCTCTCCCAGAATCATGCGTGATTTAAGGAGTAAAAGTTCCGGCGCGACCTCTGGCGAAAGCTCGGACCCGAACGGGGTCATGTTCTTGAGCAGCGAGTTACTCTGCCTGGCTTCTACCTGCACCAGGGCATCAGCCTGATAAACTGGCGTGGCGCTGAACGCGTAGATACCCGCGCATACGGTGAACAGGAGCGTGACACACGCGATCGTCACCCGGTTATCGAACATCTCAGCAAGCAACTGAAGGAGATCGATTTCATTATTCTGCGGTGTCGCAGCGCTATTTTTATCTGATTTAGAAGACGACATTACGGCTTCATTCCTTGTTGACTCAAACGACGAGCCCATTCCTGACTGGCTTTCCCCAATTGCTCGAAAACATAATCATAGACTTCGCGACTTTTGCGATACGGGTCGGGAATGTCCCTGGTTTCCAGCCATTGTCCAAAGAGCAGCGATTTTCCCCGGTTCTCCGGAGCCATAGCGGCTATGTAACGGAGATGTTCCGGCTCCATCACCAGAATCAAATCGGATTTTTGCAACAGGCTGCGCGTCACCTTGCGGGCAACATGGCCTTCCAGCGAAACACCATGACGCCGGGCCACAGCCTGCGCACCCGCATCCGCCGGGTGTCCTTCAAGTCCAAAAATACCTGCTGAGGTCACCTGCTTGCCAGGCAATTGCTGACGCAACAGCCGCTCACCCATCGGTGAACGGCAAATATTGCCGGTGCAGACCACTAAGATTGACTGGAACATTATTGCGGCCACGATCTGATGTAACGAACGGTTTCGGTCAGGTCATGCACGCCGCTGATGGTAGGCACCAGTTGGGTAATCACGCGATTCCAGCGTGATAACGGTGCCGTAGTGACGTAGACGATGTCGTACGGCTCCAGCTGGAATTCCGTACCCAGCACCATGGCTGACGCATCTTCCGCATTCAGTTGATAGATATTGGCGATTTTGTCCGCGCCGCCTTTTTTCGCTACCTGCCGAATAACAAAAATGCCGGTTGCATCAGCCATATTTTGGTTAAGTCCACCGGCATTTCCCAGGGCTTCGGCCAGCGTCATGCCGCTACGATCCATCTTAAGCGTACTCTGCTTGACCACCTCGCCCATCACGAACACTTTCAGCGCGTCGTTCCGGGGAATAAACAGGATATCGCCAGGATAAAGCAGCTTGTTTTGGGTCAAATCGCCATGCTGCATCAGTGCATAGAGCGAAAGCCGGGAGTCCTTGCCATCATGCGTGAGCACGACGTTACGCCAGTCGGCATCCGCAGAAAGACCGCCAGCAGCGTTAACCGCATCCATCACCGTCAGTGGAATATTGGTTATGGGTTGTTGGCCCGATTTTTCGACCTCTCCGGTGACATAGGCTTTTTGGGAACGGAAGGCGGCAATGCTGACGTCCACCTGCGGGCTCTCAATGACTTTATCCAGTCGCGCTGTAATCTCTTCACGTACCTGTGAAACTGTTTTTCCCGCCACCCGCAACTTTCCGACGTAGGGATAAAAGAGCGTACCATCGGCGTTGACCCAGTTGCCGGCATCGCTCGCACTACGATATTGTCCCGCAGGCGTCGTTAATTCAGGGTGATCCCAGACGGTGACCGTCAGGATGTCGCCAGTGCCAATACGGTATTCCCAGTTTTTGATCTGCTCATCCAGATTAGGATTTGCCTGAGATTTCGATACCGCCGGACGTAGTTTTTCAATCAATCCCGGCGTCAGAGAAAAAACGTCCACGCGCTTATCAAGCTGATAATTGGCGTCTTCCGCAGCAATGACTTTTTTCCCGGATACACTTAAGTTCTGGCCGGGGGAAAATACACACCCTGTTAATTGACTAACAGTAAGAAATAACAGCGAAAATGCAGTTGTACCTTTCATTATATAAAAATTTCTTTTTAACGTTGCGTTTATCGTCAAGTTTGCGAAGAGGCTTCACCTAAGCTTATGAAATTTAATTGCTTATTCTTCTGCAACATGAAATTCTGACATTATAAAACGTGACCAAATCGCTTTCTAAAAATCAAAAGCAATACTCAGCCCTGTAAAAAAATGGAAGCAAGCCCGCTTCACCCGAAGACAATATTAAATCTTCTTTAATGGTAAAGCATTCGCATAGCAGTCCAATTTTGACGTGAAAATTTATTTTCAGAATTGAGTAGAGAAATAATAAATTTTAAAAATATAAAGCACAGGCAATATTCACCACAATGATAAACATCTTCCAATGCGACTACACAAAACCGTCCACTTTTGTTACATTTTTTTTCAAACAGACCCTGCGTTGATACTTAAAATGGACTGTCTGCGCCGCTTTGCACGACCCGCAGACGCAAAGTATCTGTCACGATATCACTGGAGAAAAAATGGCTAAGCGTAAATTGCTGCTTCTGGGTGTATTACTGTCTCTGGCGGGATCCGCATTCTCTGCCCCGCAAACGGCCTCTGCCCCCTCCGGCATCAAGGTCTATGAAGAACAAGAGTTCATCGCTGACTTCACGAAATTCAAGATTGGCGACACGGCACCGGCGCAGTATCAAACGCCCGAGTACACCATCAAACAGTACCAGCTGCGTAACCTGCCGGCTCCGGATGCCGGAACCCACTGGACCTACATGGGTGAGAACTACGTGCTGATCGGCGATGCGGACGGCAAAATCTACAAAGCCTATAACGGAGATATTTTCTATCACCGCTAATACCATTCTGATCCGCCCCTGGCAGGAAAGCGATCGCCCTTTCCTGCGCACGCTTTTCCTCCACGCCCGGCGTGAAGCCTGGCCATGGCTGGACGGTTCAGACTGGCACCTGGAAGACTTTGACGCGGCAATCCGTGACGAAGAGATTTGGGTTGCCACGCAGAATGGCCATCGCCTGGGTTTTGCCTCCGTCTGGACGAACGATAATTTTCTGCACAACCTGTTTGTGGATCCGCAGTATCAGAGCCTCGGGGTCGGGAAGTTACTCCTGGAACAGGTTCAGAAGACGTTTACCAGTACGGGTTCGCTTAAGTGTCTGGTGAAGAATGCGCGGGCTGTCGCGTTTTACCAGCGGCACGGCTGGCACATTGAGGCGACGGGTGATTCTCCTGACGGAGAGTACTATCTGATGCATTACCGGCTTGGGTAAAGTCAGGTGGCGCTTCGCTTCCCTGACCTACAAAACCGTATTTCGTAGGCCGGGTAAGGCGAAGCCGCCACCCGGCACTAAGCGAAGAGGAATTACACCGCGCGGAACGCGATTTCCCCTGGGATGATTTCGCCCTGCCAGTAGAGCTGCGCCGCAACGCGTCCCGCCAGCTGACGATACATTTCTGCAAATTCGCTGTCCGGACGGCTGACCACCGTCGGCTTTCCGCTGTCGAGATCTTCACGAAGGGTAATGTGCAGCGGCATCTGTCCCAGCAGCTGGGTATGATACTTCGCGGCCAGTTTTTCTGCGCCTCCCGTACCGAAGATAGGTTCATGGTGCCCGCAGTTGCTGCAGATGTGCATGCTCATGTTCTCAACGATACCGAGCACCGGCACTTCCACCTTCTCGAACATCACGATGCCTTTTTTGGCGTCGATCAGCGCGATATCCTGCGGCGTAGTCACGACGACCGCTCCCGTAACCGGAATGTTCTGCGCCAGCGTCAGCTGAATGTCACCGGTGCCCGGCGGCATGTCCAGCACCAGATAATCCAGATCCGGCCACATCGTCTCCTGCAGCATCTGCAGAAGCGCTTTACTGGCCATCGGGCCACGCCAGACCATGGCGTTATCGTCAGTCACCAGGTAACCGATGGAGTTGGTCGCCAGACCGTGCGCCATGATTGGCGCCATGTGGGTCCCGTCCGGCGAGGTTGGGCGCTGGTTTTCCGCCCCCAGCATGTTCGGAATAGACGGACCGTAGATATCCGCATCCAGAATTCCGACCTTTGCCCCTTCCGCTGCCAGCGCGAGCGCCAGGTTAACGGCGGTAGAGGATTTCCCTACTCCGCCCTTGCCCGAGCTGATGGCAATGATATTTTTCACGCCGTTCACGCCAGGCTGGTTTTTCACGCGCTTCAGCGTGGCGATGCTGTGGCTCAGCTTCCAGTCGATCGCCTTAGCGCCGGTAATGCGCAGCAGCTCAGAGCTGGTCTGCTCTTTCAGTGCGTCAAAGGCGCTGGTCCAGACGAACGGCATCTGCAGCTCAATGTGCAGCGTATCGTCCAGCCAGGCAACGTGGTGTAACGCTTTCAGCGTAGTGAGATTATGCTTCAGGGTTGGATGCTGAAAGTTAGCCAGCGTCCCGGCGACCATTGCTCGTAAGGCTTCCGGTGATTTGGCCTGGGATTGAGAACTCATCCCGACTCCTTTGTTCTTGTGAATAAGACCTTAGATGAACAAGTTTACCTGAAAGGCCGTGGTTTGTGCTTACTTAATAATGCCCCTTTTGGTAATATCAAAAACCCTTTTCACAGTTAAAAGAAGTAATGCCTACTATGACTCAAGTCGCGAAGAAAATTCTGGTAACGTGCGCACTGCCGTACGCCAACGGCTCAATCCACCTCGGCCACATGCTGGAGCATATCCAGGCTGATGTCTGGGTCCGTTACCAGCGAATGCGCGGCCACGAGGTTAACTTCATCTGTGCGGACGATGCTCACGGCACGCCGATCATGCTGAAAGCGCAGCAGCTGGGGATCTCCCCGGAGCAGATGATTGCCGAAATGAGTCAGGAGCATCAGACCGATTTTGCTGGCTTTGACATCAGCTATGACAACTATCACTCCACGCACAGCGATGAAAACCGCGAGCTGTCGGAGCTGATCTACACCCGTCTGAAAGAGAACGGTTTTATTAAAAACCGCACCATCTCGCAGCTGTACGATCCGGAAAAAGGCATGTTCCTGCCGGACCGCTTCGTCAAAGGCACCTGTCCTAAATGTAAATCCCCGGATCAGTACGGCGATAACTGCGAAGTGTGCGGCGCAACCTACAGCCCGACCGAGCTTATCGAGCCGAAATCCGTGGTTTCCGGCGCCACGCCTGTGATGCGTGACTCCGAGCACTTCTTCTTCGATCTGCCGTCCTTCAGCGAAATGCTGCAGGCGTGGACCCGCAGCGGCGCCCTGCAGGAGCAGGTGGCGAACAAAATGCAGGAGTGGTTCGAATCTGGCCTGCAGCAGTGGGATATCTCCCGCGATGCGCCGTACTTCGGCTTTGAAATCCCGAACGCGCCGGGCAAATACTTCTACGTCTGGCTGGACGCGCCAATCGGCTACATGGGCTCCTTCAAGAACCTGTGCGACAAGCGCGGCGACACAACCAGCTTCGACGAATACTGGAAGAAAGACTCCACTGCCGAGCTGTATCACTTCATCGGTAAAGACATCGTTTACTTCCACAGCCTGTTCTGGCCGGCAATGCTGGAAGGCAGCAACTTCCGCAAGCCGACCAACCTGTTCGTACACGGCTACGTGACGGTGAACGGCGCGAAGATGTCCAAGTCTCGCGGGACGTTCATCAAAGCGAGCACCTGGCTGAACCACTTCGACGCGGACAGCCTGCGCTATTACTACACCGCGAAGCTCTCTTCACGCATCGACGATATCGACCTGAATCTGGAAGATTTCGTACAGCGCGTGAACGCGGACATCGTGAACAAGGTGGTGAACCTGGCATCGCGTAACGCGGGCTTTATCGCCAAGCGTTTTGACGGCGTGCTTTCTGCCGAACTGGCCGATCCTGAGCTGTATAAAACCTTCACCGATGCCGCCGCTGCGGTTGGTGAAGCCTGGGAAAGCCGTGAATTCGGTAAAGCGATTCGTGAAATCATGGCGCTGGCCGATGTTGCCAACCGCTATGTGGACGAGCAGGCCCCGTGGGTTGTCGCGAAACAGGAAGGCCGCGACGCTGATCTGCAGGCGATCTGCACCATGGGTCTGAACATGTTCCGCGTGCTGATGACCTGGCTGAAGCCGGTTCTGCCACAGCTGGCAGCCCGTGCTGAAGCGTTCCTGAACACGGAACTGACCTGGGATGCTATCCAGCAGCCGCTGCTCGGCCACAAGGTGAACACCTTCAAGGCGCTGTACAACCGCATCGAGATGAAGCAGGTTGAAGCCCTGGTGGAAGCGTCTAAAGAAGAGGTGAAGGCGGCTGCGGCACCTGTTACCGGCCCGCTGGCAGACGATCCGATTCAGGAAACCATTACCTTTGACGATTTCGCCAAAGTCGATCTGCGCGTGGCGCTGATTGAAAACGCGGAGTTCGTGGAGGGTTCAGACAAGCTGCTGCGCCTGACGCTGGATCTGGGCGGCGAGAAGCGTAACGTCTTCTCCGGCATCCGTTCCGCCTATCCGGACCCGCAGGTGCTGATCGGCCGTCAAACTGTGATGGTGGCTAACCTGGCGCCGCGTAAAATGCGCTTCGGCATCTCTGAGGGGATGGTGATGGCCGCGGGCCCTGGCGGGAAAGATATCTTCCTGTTAAGCCCTGACGAAGGCGCGAAGCCGGGTCAGCAGGTGAAATAACAAAAAAGCCGGAGATTATCTCCGGCTTTTTTTTGGCATTTTGTTTTCTCCCTCTCCCCGTGGGAGAGGGTCGGGGTGAGGGCATCAGGCCGCCCCCCTTCCGCAATCACACTTTCGGGTGATGCACCCGGTGGGTCAGCCCGCGCAGAAAATTACGCAGAAACTGGTCGCCGCACTCGCGGTAGTTTTTATGATCCGGCGCGCGCATCATGGCGGTCACTTCCGGCACGGATACACGGTATTTTTGCTCGGTCATGATCGCCACGATATCGTCCGTTTTCAGCGAGAACGCGATGCGCAGCTTTTTCAGCACCGTGTTGTTGTTCACCCGACGCTCCAGCGCCAGCTCTGGCGCGGCCGGATCTTTGCCACGCTTATCGTAAATCAGGCCGTTCAGGAAACCCGACAGAATAATGTCAGGGCAGCGGACAAAACCCTCTTCGTCTTCTTTGGTCATCCAGGTGTCAAAACTCGCAGACGTGGATTCCATGTCGGACAGCGCAAGAATGCGCACCATGTCGTTATTGTTCGCTTTCAGGGTGTAGCGCAGGCTACGAAGAATATCGTTACTTAGCATAGAGCCTTCGAATGTCGATGATGCAATGGCGCGCAGTGTACCAGCTTTATAGCCCAATCGCCTCTTTCAAACTCTTCAGGTAGCGACGGCTGACGGGTACCGTTTGCCCGGCGCGCAGCACCAGCTCGGCCTGGCCGTTATCTTCCAGGCGGATTTCCTTCAGGTGCGCCATATTCACCAGGTACTGACGATGACAGCGAATCAGCGGCGTGCGACTCTCCAGCGTGCGCAAGGTCAGCTCGGTAAACCCTTCGTTCCCTTCCGCGCTGGTGACAAACACCCCGCTCAGGCGGCTGCTGACAAACGCCACATCATCCATCTGCAGAAGATAAATTCGGCTGTGCCCGGTGCAGGGGATAAACTTCAGCGGCTGCTGATTTTCCGGCAGCAGCGTGACGTCCTGTACGGTGCGCTCCTGGCGTAAACGGGTGAGCGTTTTTTCAAGGCGCTTCTCTTCAATCGGCTTGAGTAAATAGTCAAACGCGTGCTCCTCAAAGGCCTTAACGGCGTATTCATCAAACGCCGTCAGAAACACGATATAGGGACGATGTTCCGGGTCGAGCATGCCGACCATCTCCAGCCCGCTGATGCGGGGCATCTGAATATCGAGGAACAGCACGTCCGGGCGCAGTTTATGCACCGCGCCGATGGCCTCAATGGCATTCGCGCACTCCCCCACAATCTCAATATCCGGCTGCTCCTGCAGCAGAACGCGCAGGTTTTCCCGTGCCAGCGGCTCGTCATCCACAATCAGCACTCTTAACATGCGTTTTCCTCCAGCGGCAGTCGTACGGTAATACGGGTAAATCGGTCGGGCTCGCAGGCGACGGTAATGCCACAGTCGTCGCCAAAATGGGCGCGCAGGCGTTTATCCACCAGGCTCATCCCTAAACCGCCGGAGGCGGAAGGCTGATAGAGCCCGGCATTATCTTCAATATCCAGCACCAGATGGTGATTAAAACGGCTGGCGGCAATGGTTATCTCCCCCGTTCCCAGAAGCTGCGATGTGCCGTGCTTAATGGCGTTTTCGACAATGGGCTGCAGGGTAAAGGCCGGAAGATGTTGATACGCCAGCTCGTCCGGTACCGAGAGCGATACCTGCAGGCGCGACTGGAAACGCGCCTGCTCAATCTGCAGATAGGCGTTCACGTGCTCAATCTCATCAGCGAGGGTCACAATCTCAGATGGCCGTTTCAGGTTCTTGCGGAAAAAGGTCGACAGAAACTGCACCAGCTGGGCGGCCTGATCGCTGTCGCGGCGGATCACCGCTTTGAGCGTGTTGAGGGCATTAAACAGGAAATGCGGGTTGACCTGGGCATGCAGCAGTTTAATCTCAGACTGCGTCAGCAGGGCTTGCTGCCGCTCATACTGTCCGGCGAGGATTTGCGCGGAAAGCAGCTGGGCGATCCCCTCCCCCAGCGTGCGGTTGATCGAGCTGAACAGACGGTTTTTCGCCTCATAGAGCTTGATGGTGCCCATCACCCGCTGATTCTCGCCGCGCAGCGGAATCACCAGCGTAGAGCCCAGCTTGCACTGCGGATGCAGCGAACAGCGGTAAGGTACTTCGTTTCCGTCGGCATATACCACCTCGCCGGTTTCAATGGCGCGCAGCGTGTAGGCTGAGGAGATGGGTTTACCCGGCAGATGGTGATCGTCGCCGGTGCCGGTAAAGGCCAACAGCCGCTCGCGGTCGGTGATGGCCACCGCGCCGATGTCCAGCTCCTTGTAGAGCACCTGCGCGACCTTCATGCTGTTCTCTTCGTTAAAGCCCTGGCGCAGTATCCCTTCGGTCGAGGCGGCGACCTTCAGCGCCGTGGCGGAAAAGGCCGAGGTGTACTTCTCAAACATGGCGCGCTTGTCGAGCAGAATGCGCATAAACAGCGCCGCGCCCACGGTGTTGGTTACCATCATCGGGGCGGCAATGCTGCTGACCAGGTGCAGCGCATCCTCAAACGGACGGGCAATGAGCAGAATGATCGCCATCTGCGCCATTTCTGCCACAAAGGTAATGGCACCGGCCGTGAGCGGACTGAAGACTTTATCCGGGCGACCGCGTTTAATCATGTAGCTATGCACCAGCCCGCCGAGCAGCCCTTCCACGATCGTCGAGATCATACAGCTGAGCGCCGTCATCCCGCCCATGGAATAGCGATGCAGCCCCCCGGTTAAACCGACAAGGCCACCGACGACGGGACCGCCCAGCAGTCCGCCCATCACCGCGCCGATAGCGCGCGTATTGGCAATAGAGTCTTCGATATGGAGACCAAAATAAGTCCCCATGATGCAGAAAATAGAGAAGGTGACGTAGCAGAGCAGCTTATGCGGCAGGCGGACGGTGACCTGCATCAGCGGGATAAACAGGCGTGTTTTGCTCATCAGCCAGGCAATGACCAGAAACACGCACATCTGCTGAAGCAACAGCAGCACCAGATTAAACTCGTACATACTCAAAACCGCACACGCTAAAAACGCGTAACATACACTGATGCGGGTTTACTTTCTTTGAAGCATCCCAAAAAAGCGCAAAATCGTGTCCGTTATCACACCTTTTTCTGAATATCGCGCATGCTTCGCATTGTTTGTTCAAAAATCAAACAATCCTTCCTGGTTCGCCAAAGTGAGTCTACAGTTAAGCTGGGGACGCGTAAGCCAGGGGGCGAATATGGCGCTTTACACGATAGGTGAAGTGGCACTCCTTTGTGATATCAATCCCGTTACCCTACGGGCGTGGCAGCGACGGTATGGATTACTCAAACCGCAGAGGACCGACGGTGGGCATCGCCTTTTCAATGAAGCCGATATCGACCGCATTCGCGAAATTAAAAGCTGGATCGACAACGGGGTGCAGGTTGGCAAAGTGAAGTCCCTTCTGAGCCACGACGACCCGGATACGCAGCATCTCTGGCGCGAACAGCAGGAAACCCTGCTGCGGCTCCTGCAGGCAGGCAATCTTCAGCGCCTGCGCGCATGGATAAAAGAGCAAGGCCGCGATTACCCGGCACAGACGCTGATCTCCCATCTTTTCATTCCGCTCCGTCGACGCCTGCAGTGCCAGCAGTCTACCCTGCAGGCGCTGCTCAGCATGCTCGACGGGGTGCTGATCAACTACATTGCCGTCTGCCTTGCCTCGGCGAAGAACAAAGCCGGAAAAGATGCGCTGGTAGTCGGCTGGAACGTACACGATACCACCCGCCTGTGGCTGGAAGCGTGGATTGCGACCCAGAAGGGCTGGCGCGTGGATGTCCTGGCGCACTCGCTGGCGCAGCTCAGACCTGAGTTTTTCGACGGCCAGACCCTGCTGGTCTGGTGTGGCGAAGTGCCGTCCGCCACGCAGCAACAGCTGCTGACGGAATGGCGGGAGAATGGTTACCCGGTTTATTCCCTTGGCCCGGATGAGCCATAACGGCATTTAATGGTTCATTAACAGCTGCGCTTCACCGTATAATTGTTCCGTTAACAACAGGAGCACATGATGAAGGCAACCAAACTGGCCATTATTACCCTTTTTGTCCTGATGGCCGTGAGCGGTATCGGCGGCGTAATGCTGGCAGGATACTCGTTTATTGTTCGCGGCGGTGTCGGCTGAGGTACAGCGCCAGCCGCTCAAAAAGGCGATCGACGACGATTGCCGCCAGCGCGACCAGCACTGCCCCCTGCACAATGTAAGCCGTATTAAACCCGCTTAAGCCGATAATGATCGGCGTTCCCAGCGTATTGGCACCGACCGTAGACGCAATGGTCGCCGTCCCGATGTTAATGATTACCGAGGTGCGGATCCCGGCAATAATAACCGGCGCCGCAAGCGGCAGTTCAACCTTGCGCAGCCGCTGGAAACGACTCATTCCCATCCCTTCAGCCACGCTCAGCACCGACGCCGGTACCGCCGCGAGGCCCGCAAGCGTGCCCTGCAGCACCGGCAATACGCCGTATAAAATCAGCGCAACGATCGCAGGCTGCTGACCAAAGCCCATCACCGGAACCGCTATCGCCAGCACCGCCACGGGGGGAAACGTCTGTCCGATAGCCGCAATCGTCTCCACCAGCGGGCGAAACTCCCGGCCCGCAGGGCGCGTGACCGCGATGCCCGCCCCCACGCCCAGCACAACCGCGATGGCACTGGAGAGCGCCACCAGCCAGAGATGCGCCAGGGCGAGATTAATGAAGCTCTCCTGCTGATACACCGGCCGCGGCAGCCCGGGAAAGAGGCTGTTAAACAGCGCCGCGCTGTGGGGCATCAAAAACAGTAAGGCGACAAAGAGCGCTACCAGCCAGAGGAGCGGATCACGCAGTGCCTTCACGCGTCACCTCCCCGGCCAGCAGATCGCGAAAGTGTAAGGTTCCGCACGGCGCGCCTCGGGCATCCGAAACGGGCAATACCTCGCACTGGCGCGCGACAAACGCGGAGAGCGCATCCCGCAGGCTCATCTGCGCCTGCAGCGGTTCGCCGCTCACCGACACCGCATCCCGACGCATATAGTCGCTGACCGTCCGCAGGGAGAGCAGCCTGACGCCCAGCTCGCTGCGGCCAAAAAACTCGCGCACAAAGTCGTTCTTCGGCCAGGTTAACAGCTCAAGCGGCGAGCCCTGCTGCACCACTTCGCCATGATCCATCAGCACCAGATGGTCGGCCAGGCGCAGGGCTTCATCAATATCGTGCGTCACGAGAACGATCGTGCGTCCGAGAATGCGGTGAATGCGGGTCATCTCCGCCTGCAGCGCCCCGCGCGTAACCGGGTCCAGCGCGCCGAAGGGTTCATCCATCAGCAGTACCTGCGGGTTAGCCGCCAGCGCGCGCGCCACGCCGACGCGCTGCTGCTGCCCGCCGGAAAGCTGGTGCGGATAGCGATCGCGCAGCGCGGGCTCGAGCCCCAGCAGAGACATCAGCTCGTCAACACGCTCGGCGATTTTCGCCCGCGACCATTTTTCCAGCTGCAGCACGGTGGCGATGTTCTGCGCCACCGTCCAGTGCGGAAACAGGCCGATAGACTGAATGGCATAGCCCATCCGACGGCGCAGCTCCAGCACCGGCAGGCTGCGGATCTCCTCCCCGGCAAAGCGAATCAGCCCGCTGTCATGCTCAACCAGCCGGTTGATCATCTTCAGGGTGGTGGATTTACCCGACCCCGAGGTGCCAATCAGCACGGAAAACGCCCCCTCGGCAAAGTTCAGGTTCAGGTGGCTCGCCGCCGGGCGACCGGCAAAAGTTTTACTGACATCATGAAATTCAATCATTGGCTCTTCTCCCGAGCAGCGCGAGCCATAAGGCAAACAATGCGTCGACGACCACCGCCAGCGCAATCGTGGGCACCACGCCCAATAACACCAGATCCAGGGCACTGCTCAGCAGCCCCTGGAACACCAGCGCGCCAAAGCCGCCCGCGCCAATCAGCGCCGCAATCACCGCCATGCCGACGGTCTGTACCGCCACCACCCGCAGGCTGCGCAGCAGCAGGGGCAGCGCCAGCGGGAGCTGAATTTTCCAGAAACACTGCCGGGCGCTCATTCCCATCGCATGGGCGCTTTCCAGCACGTCAGGTGCGACCTGACCTAAGCCCGCAACCACGCCGCGCACCAGCGGCAGCAGGGCATACAGCACCAGCGCGATTAGGGCGGGCGTTAACCCCGTTCCGGCAATACCGAGCGTTCCCAGCACAGGAAATGACTTCACCAGCCCGGCCAGCGGCGCGATCAGCAGGCCAAACAGCGCAACGGAAGGAATGGTCTGGATCACGTTGAGCACGGCAAAGATCCCACCCTGGCGTGAAGGATGGCGATAGCACCACATGCCGAGCGGTATCCCGATCAGCAGAGCAGGGATCAGCGTGCCGAAAAGGATTGTCAGGTGTTGCGCCAGGGCATCATCGAACACCTCCTGACGGTTGGCGTACTCTTTTAGCAGCGAGAGATTGTTCAGTTCCCCGCTGAACAGCAGGAGTAAAGGAATACACCATATCTGCGCATTGAGCACCCAGCGCCAGACGGCGCTGGCGATGAGTCGACGAATGGCATCGCTGCAGGCCAGCAGGCAGAGCGCCAGCCACAGCCACAGGCCGCTGCCCACCGTGGTTCTCGCCAGCGGACTTTCCGCCGAGGCCATGTGCGTCGCCGCCATCCCGGCGCTCCAGAACAGAATGATAAACAGCCCTTCGGAGAGGAGCAGCGTCAGCCACTGCGCCGGGCGTCCCTGCCAGAGCGACAGGATCACCCACGCGCCAAGCGACGCCACAAGCCACACCGGCGTGAACGACCAGACCTGCCAGAGCGCTTTGCCCTCCCCCGACATCAGGCGGTTTGGGGCAACGTTGACAAACGGTAACGCGACCGCCGCGATGGCCACGCAGGCCAGCAGCAGCAGGACGCGGTTATGACATTTTATTGGCACAGCCCTTTCCCGTTACTTCACAAGCCCTTGTTGCTTCAGGAAGTCGGCGGCCACTTTTTTGGCATCCAGTCCCTCGACGGCAATGCTGGCATTTAGCTGCTGCAGCGTTTTTTCATCCAGCTTTTCGAAGACCGGTTTGAGCCATTCTGCAATATCCGGATAGGCTTTCAGCACCGCCTCACGCACGACAGGGGTCGGAGCGTAAATCGGCTGTACGCCTTTAGGATCGGTCAGGGTTTGCAGACCAAGCGCCGCCACCGGGCCGTCAGTGCCGTAGGCCATGGCCGCGTTAACGCCGGAGGTTTGCTGCGCCGCCGCTTTGATGGTCACCGCAGTATCCCCGCCCGCCAGAGAGAGCAGCTGCGCCTGGTCGAGCTTGAAGTCGTAGGCTTTTTCGAACGCCGGGAGCGCATCAGGACGCTCGATAAACTCCGCAGAGGCCGCAAGCTTGAAATCGCCCTTCTCTTTCAGGTAGCGGCTGAGATCCGCAAGCGAGGTGAGCTTGCCTTTCTCCGCCACGTCCTTGCGCACGGCGATAGTCCAGGTGTTGTTGGCCGGGGCTGGGGTCAGCCAGACCAGTTTGTTCTGTTCCGCGTCGAGCTTTTTGACTTTCTCATACCCGGCTTTGGCGTTTTTCCATGCCGGATCGTTTTCTTGTTTGAAGAAGAACGCGCCGTTGCCGGTGTATTCCGGATAGATATCCAGCTCGCCGGAGGTAATCGCGCCGCGCACGACGGGCGTGGTGCCGAGCTGTACTTTATTGACGGTTTTCACGCCGTGGCTTTCCAGCACCTGCAAAATAATATTGCCGAGCAGCGCGCCTTCAGTATCGATCTTTGAGCCCACCTTTACCGGCTCCGCCGCCTGTAACGGCAGACTCAGCGCCGCGAGTAACACCGCAGATCCCAACATCCCCTTTGCAATCGTCATTCCGCTATCCTCATTTTTTTGCTGCCTTTTTCAGAGGCTTGAGAGAAAAGCGTAGCTTAAAACGGCGGAATTAACCGTCAAAATGCCTTTTTAGCATAAGGTAAGACGCCTCCCCCGCAGGACGGGGGAGGCAAAGGAGGGAAAGGTTACAGCAGCTCGAACTCGCCTTTATTCACGCGGGCGGAGTCCACGCCGATAAAGACGTTAAACTTGCCCGGTTCCGCGTCATATTTCATCTGCTGGTTCCAGAACTTCAGCGCGTCCACGTCGATCGGGAAGCTGATGGTTTGGGTTTCGCCCGGCTTCAGGTTGACCTTCTCAAAGCCGCGCAGCTGTTTCACCGGACGGCTCATCGACGCGGTGACATCCTGAACGTACATCTGAATCACCGTTGCCCCTTCGCGCTTGCCGGTGTTGGTCACCTCAACGCTGGCGGTAACTTTGCCGTCACGCTTCAGGCTCGGCGACGACATTTTGACGTCAGAGACCCTGAAGGTGGTGTAGCTCAGGCCGTAACCGAACGGATACAGCGGGCCGTTAGCTTCGTCGAAGTAACGAGAGGTGTACTTGTTCGGCTTGTCGGCATTGTACGGACGACCGGTGTTCAGGTGGCTGTAGTAAACCGGGATCTGCCCGACGGAGCGCGGGAAGGACATCGGCAGCTTGCCCGACGGGTTGTAATCGCCAAACAGCACGTCGGCGATGGCGTTACCGCCTTCGGTACCGGCGAACCAGGTTTCCAGAATGGCGTAAGCCTGCTGGTCTTCTTTCACCAGCGCCAGCGGACGACCGTTCATCAGCACCAGCACCAGCGGCTTGCCGGTCGCTTTCAGGGCGGCGATCAGATCGCGCTGGCTCTGAGGAATGGTGATATCGGTACGGCTGGAGGCTTCGTGCGCCATACCCTGCGCTTCCCCCACGACCGCGACAACGACGTCAGACTGCTTCGCGGCGTTCACTGCCTCGTCAATCATCTCCTTCGGCGTGCGCGGATCGACCTTGACCGCTTCCTCGTACTGGTTGAGGAAGGTCACGATGTCTTTATCGTTGGTGACGTTCGCCCCTTTGGCGTAAACCACTTTGGCATTTTCACCGACGGCACTCTTGATACCGGTCAGCACGGTCACGGACTGGTCGGCTACGCCTGCGGCGGACCAGCTGCCCATCACGTCGCGCTTGCTGTCGGCCAGCGGGCCTACCACGGCAATAGTGCCTGATTTTTTCAGCGGCAGCGTGTCTAGGCGGTTTTTCAGCAGCACCAGGCTTTCGCGCGCCACGTCACGCGCTTCTTTGCGGTGCAGGCGACTTTCGGCATTGGTATCTGCCGGGTCAGAGTCTTTCGGACCCAGGTGGCTGTACGGATCGTTAAACAGCCCCATGTCGTATTTCACATTCAGCACGTGACGGGTGGCATCGTCCAGCTCCGCCATCGTTACCTTGCCGCTCTTCACCAGCCCCGGCAGGTATTTGCTGTAATACTCATCGCTCATGCTCATGTTGATGCCGGACTTGAGCGCCACGCGCACCGCGTCTTCCGGATCGGAGGCAGTACCGTGCTTGATCAGCTCTTTAATCGCGCCGTGGTCAGAAACGGTGATGCCTTTAAAGCCCCACTGGTCGCGCAGCACGTCTTTCAGCAGCCAGGAATCGGACGTCGCAGGCGTGCCGTTCAGGGAGTTCAGCGCCACCATCACCGCCCCGCTGCCCGCATCCAGGCCTGCCTTGTACGGCGGCATATAGTCGTTAAACAGGCGCTGCGGGCTCATGTCGACGGTGTTGTACTCTTTACCGCCTTCCACCGCGCCGTAGGCCGCAAAGTGTTTGACGCTGGTCATCACCGAGTAGCGGTCCGCCGGGCTTTTGCCCTGCATCGCTTCCACCATGGTTTTGCCCATCGTGGAGGTTAAATACGTATCTTCACCAAAGCCTTCCGAGCCGCGGCCCCAGCGCGGATCGCGCGAGACGTCCACCATGGGCGCCCAGGTCATGTTCAGGCCGTCGTCAGCCGCTTCATAAGCCGACACGCGCCCGACGGTTTTCACCGCGTCGAGGTTAAAGGAAGATGCTAAGCCGAGGCTGATGGGGAAGACGGTGCGCTGGCCGTGCACCACGTCATAGGCAAAGAACAGCGGAATTTTCAGGCGGCTGAGATCCATCACCTGGTCCTGCATCTTGCGGATATCCTGGCGGGTGACGGTATTAAAGATGGCCCCTACCTGCCCGTCTTTGATCATCTCGCGGATGGCCTCTTTCGGGTTATCCGGGCCGACGCTGATCAGACGCAGCTGGCCGATTTTCTCATCGACCGTCATTTTCTTGAGCAATTCCGTGACAAACGCATCCCGCGCTTCAGGCGTGAGCGGGTGATTACCAAACAAATCCTCTGCCAGCGCAGGTTGCAGCGCCAGGCTGACGGCGACACCTACAGAACATAGCCATTTCATGTCGTTTTACTCTCTCATCAATAACCGCCGGACGATCTCGGCCATACCGTGCGAAAAGCGCAGTGTGCCACAAACCCTCAGAACGTTGCAGGGTTATTCTCTGATTTTTCTCGTGAATACTCGACCGCTTAACAGTTAATCGCGCTATGCTTTACAGCGAGAAATTTGCCCCACCACAAGGAGTGGAAGATGTCTTCTGTTCGAACTGACGATAACAAAACATTCATTAACGAACTGTCGCGCTTGGTTGGCTCCTCTCACCTGCTTACCGACCCGGCCAAAACCGCCCGCTACCGCAAGGGCTTCCGCTCCGGTCAGGGCGAGGCGCTGGCGGTGGTTTTCCCCGGCACGCTGCTGGAGCTTTGGCGCGTGCTGAGTGCCTGCGTCGCCGCCGACAAGATTATTTTAATGCAGGCGGCCAATACGGGCCTGACCGAAGGCTCCACGCCGAACGGCAACGATTACGATCGTGACATCGTGATTATCAGTACCCTGCGCCTCGACAAGCTGCACCTGCTGGATAAGGGCGAGCAGGTGCTCGCGTTCCCCGGCACCACGCTTTACTCCCTCGAAAAAGCCCTTAAGCCGCTGGGTCGTGAGCCGCACTCGGTGATTGGCTCCTCCTGCATTGGCGCCTCGGTGGTCGGTGGGATCTGCAATAACTCCGGCGGCTCGCTGGTGCAGCGCGGCCCGGCCTACACCGAGATGTCGCTGTTTGCCCGTATTGACGAAAACGGCAAGCTAACGCTGGTGAACCATCTGGGAATCGATCTCGGCGTAACGCCGGAACAGATCCTCAGCAAGCTCGACGACGATCGCGTGAAGGATGAAGACGTGCAGCACGACGGTCGTCATGCGCACGATCACGACTACGTGACCCGCGTGCGGGATATCGACGCCGATACGCCGGCGCGCTACAACGCCGACCCGGACCGCCTGTTTGAATCCTCCGGCTGCGCCGGGAAGCTTGCCGTTTTCACCGTGCGTCTGGATACCTTCCCGGCGGAGAAAAAGCAGCAGGTATTTTACATCGGCACCAACCAGCCTGAGGTTCTGACGGAGATCCGCCGTCATATTCTGGGCGAATTCACCCATCTGCCGGTGGCGGGCGAGTACATGCACCGGGACATTTACGATATCGCCGAGCGTTACGGCAAAGACACGTTCCTGATGATCGACAAGCTCGGCACCGACAAAATGCCGTTCTTCTTCACCATGAAGGGCCGTACCGACGCGATGCTGGAGAAAGTGTCGCTGTTCAAACCCCACTTCACCGACCGCTTTATGCAGAAGCTGGGCAACGTTTTCCCGGCGCATCTGCCGGAGAGGATGAAAACCTGGCGCGACAAGTACGAACATCACCTGCTGCTGAAAATGGCCGGAGACGGGATCGCCGAAGCGCAGAGCTGGCTGACCGAGTTCTTCAAATCCGCCGAAGGGGATTTCTTTGCCTGTACGCCTGAAGAAGGCAGCAAAGCGTTTCTGCACCGCTTTGCCGCCGCAGGAGCCGCCATTCGTTACCAGGCGGTGCATTCCGAAGAGGTGGAAGATATTCTGGCGCTGGATATCGCCCTGCGCCGTAACGACACCGAGTGGTTTGAGCACCTCCCGCCTGAAATCGACAGCAAGCTGGTGCACAAGCTCTATTACGGCCACTTTATGTGCTACGTCTTCCATCAGGACTACATTGTCAAAAAAGGGGTCGATGCGCACGAACTGAAGGAGCAGATGCTCGCCCTGCTGCGTGAACGCGGCGCACAATATCCTGCGGAACACAACGTCGGGCATCTTTATAAAGCCCCTGACGCACTTAAGCAGTTTTATCGCGAGAATGACCCTACAAACAGCATGAATCCCGGCATTGGCAAAACAACGCGGAAGAAATACTGGAAAGAGAGCACAGACGCGGAGCAGCGCATAACGCAAGCGTCTGATTAATTCCTACAGCCAAATTTGAGAGATTGTTTAGCGCTCCTTAATCGTAATAGAGTAACCGTCTGACGCCGGAGGAACGTTTCTCCGGCATTCGATAACGAGGAGCAGGCACATCATGTCGGCTATTGATGTTTTATCCGAGACCGAACTGGAAGTGCGCGATGCCCTTCCCGATGATGTGCATGCCATTGCCGCGATCTACGCCTGGCATGTGCTTCACGGGCGTGCGTCATTTGAAGAAGTCCCCCCCACCGTCGACGAAATGCGTCAGCGTATGAAAAGCGTTGCTGAGAGCGGTTTACCGTGGCTTATCGCGCTGTATCGCGGCATCGTGGTGGGCTACTGCTACGCCACCCCTTACCGACCGCGACACGCCTACCGCTATACCCTGGAAGAGTCGATTTATGTGGATGCCAGCATCACCGGGCGCGGTTTTGGTTCGGCACTGATGGATGCGCTGATTGAACGCTGCGAGCAAGGGCCGTGGCGACAGATGATAGCCGTAGTGGGAGATGGCAATAACAACGCCGGTTCGTTACGCCTGCATAAAAAACATGGCTTCGTGATTGTCGGTCAGCTGCGCAGCGTGGGCTATAAGAAAGGCGACTGGCGGGATACGGTGATTATGCAGCGCCCGCTCAACGATGGTGACTGGACGCTGCCGGAATAAAAGCAAAACGGTAACCTGGGTTACCGTTTTTAGTGTTTTCTCCCTCTCCCTGTGGGAGAGGGTCGGGGTGAGGGCATCAGCGCGCAGAGGAGAATTAATCGTTCTGCGCCGTCGCCATCTGCTCGGCTTTCTGCTTTTTATACGTCAATGCCGCGGCCGGTACAGGCTGCACTTTCCCGGTCTCAATCCAGGTACGCAGGCGGCTCGCATCCGCAAAGTGCGTGTATTTGCCGAACGCATCCATCACCACCAGCGCCACCGGCTTACCGTTAAACACCGTGCGCATCACCAGACAGTGTCCTGCCGCGTTGGTAAAGCCGGTTTTCGTTAGCTGAATATTCCAGTTATCGCGGTAAACCAGATGGTTAGTATTGCGGAACGGCAGCGTATAGGCCGGATTCGCAAAGGTAGCCATCTCTTCACGGGTGGTGCTGAGCTGACCAATCAGCGGGTACTGTTTGCTGGCAATCAGTAGTTTCGTCAGGTCGCGCGCCGTGGAGACGTTGTTGATCGACAGCCCCGTCGGTTCAACGTAGTGCGTATTGTTCATCCCCAGCGCTTTGGCTTTTGCGTTCATCGCGCGGATAAAGGCGTCGTAGCCGCCCGGATAGTGGTGCGCCAGGCTCGCCGCCGCGCGGTTTTCAGACGACATCAGCGCCAGCAGCAGCATATTCTTACGGCTGATCTCACTGTTCAGGCGCACGCGGGAGTAGATCCCTTTCATCTCCGGCGTGTGGCTGATATCCACTTTCAGCTTTTCGTCCAGCGGCAGATGGGCATCAAGCACCACCATCGCGGTCATTAATTTGGTAATAGAGGCGATCGGTCGCACCAGATCCGGATGGCTGGCGTAAATCACCTTATTGGTGTTGAGATCGACGATCATCGCGCTGCCGGAAGCAATTTGCGGTTGGGCAGCGGCTGCGGCAACCACCGCAGGCGTTTTAGCGACGGCCGGCACGGCAGCGGACGCGCCCAGCAACAGCGCCAGGCTAAGTAAAGAGACTCGGAATTTCAGCATGGTGAGACTTCTGATAATTATTCACGCACGTTATGACGTACACCGCCTGGGTCGACGGATAAACTCAGGCTGGCTTCGGCATCATAGCCGTCAGCGGGCGTTGTCGCCAGAGGATAATCGTGAACAGATGCTGCATTGCTGGCATTTACGCCAGCAATGCAGTGCGTTTAGAAGAGACGGTATCCATAACCCCAGAGAATCACCGTCAGCGCCAGTAGCGCCTCCAGTACCAGCACCCCGATGGCAAGCGTTGAGCTGGAGAAGCTCAGGCCCTCTTCTTTATTGATATTCAGGAAGGTTGGGACCCCCAGATACAGCAGATAACCGGTGTAAAAGAGGGCAATGGTACCGATCAGCGCGCACAGCCAGACCAGTGGATAGAGCGCAACAATACCGCTTAAGAACAGCGGGGTCGCGACATATCCGGCAAAGACCATACAGTGCGCCAGCGATGGACGCTGCGGGTAGTTACGCGCCATCCAGTGAATGACCCTCCCCATGACCGCCACACCCGCCAGCATCAGGCCATAAAAGACGATGGCCAGATAGAGTCCGGTAAACCAGGAGAGCTGAACCACGGTGCCGTCACCGAAGTTCCAGCCGATTTGTGTCGTTCCGATAAAAGCGCATATTACCGGCACCGCAGCCATCAGCAGCACGTGGTGCGTGTAATGATGCGAGACCGTTTCGTTCTCACTTTTAATGACATGCATTTCACGATCGGGATGGGAGAAAAGTCCCCAGACATGGTTCATAGCGCCCCCTTGTTGTCGGCCCGTCAGCGATACCTTAAGTATAATGCAGGCTTTAGATTATTTTATGTACAGTGGGAAATTTCCGTTGATTTCCCCGCTGTTGATTCATGGGGTATATGATTAAACGAGGTACGCTGAGGGAGATAACAGTTACGTAATGGATATTAACGCACTCATTGAGCAATATGGATATGCCGCGCTGGTCATCGGTAGCGTGGCAGAAGGTGAAACCATCACGCTGTTAGGGGGCGTCGCCGCGCATCAGGGGTTACTGAAATTCCCGCTGGTCGTCGCCGCGGTCGCACTGGGCGGGATGATAGGCGATCAGCTGCTCTACTTTCTCGGGCTGCGCTTCGGGCCAACGCTGCTTAAGCGTTTCGCAAAGCATCAGAAGAAAATCCGCCGCGCTCAGCGGCTCATTCAACGCCATCCCTATCTGTTCGTCATCGGCACGCGCTTTATGTATGGCTTTCGCATTATCGGGCCGATACTCATTGGCGCCAGCCATCTGCCGCCCAAAATTTTTCTGCCGCTCAATATTGTCGGCGCGATTGCCTGGGCGCTGATCTTTACGACGCTCGGTTATGTAGGGGGCGAAGTGATCGCGCCCTGGCTGCATAATCTCGACCAGCACCTGAAGCACTGGGCATGGTTGATTCTGGTGGTCGTGGCAGTGATTGCGGTTCGACTGTGGCTGAAGCACCGGGAAAAGAGGCGGGATGAGGAGTGAGTGCGGCCTGATGCCCTCACCCTAACCCTCTCCCACAGGGAGAGGGAACTAAAAACACCCTCTCTCACAGGGAGAGGGGAACCTACCCCTCCGGCTTAAACTGCGGGTTCGCCAGCATAAAGCCCCCGTCGACGATAAACGATTGCCCTGTTGTATAGCTGGCGTCGCTGTCGCACAGCCACGCCACCAGGCTGGCAATCTCTTTAGTATGGCCCGGCCTTGCCAGCGGGATTTCCGGCATTGAGCCTTCCTGCACTTCGCTGTCGTCCATGTCATTCATCGGCGTGGCAATGGCACCCGGCGCGACGGCATTCACCAGAATATTGTGCTTAACCAGCTCCATCGCCATGGATTTGGTTAACCCGCCCAGGGCATGTTTCGCCGCCGTGTAGGCGCTGGCCTCCGGCAGGGGCGTGTGTTCATGTACCGAGGTGATGTTCACAATCCGCCCCCCTTTCCCCTGCTTCACCATCTGCCTTGCGGCAATTTGTGAACAGAGAAACGCGCCGTCCACATCGACGGTGAAAATGTTCCGCCAGTCGTCAAACGGCATCTCGAGGAACGGCGCTTTGGTCATCGCCCCTGCATTATTGACCAGCACGTCCAGCCGACCAAAACGCGCAATCAGCGTTTCAATGGCCTCAGCGCCTTCCGGCAGCGTGCTTAAATCAAGATGGATAGCCTCCGCGCGCTGCCCCTGCGCTTCGACTTCGCGGCAGGTTTCCAGCGCCCCTTTTTCATCCGAGTGCCAGGTGACGCCAATATCAAACCCGCGCTCGGCCAGCATCAGGGCCGTGGTTTTCCCAATCCCGGAATCCGATGCGGTAACAATCGCTACTCTGGTCATACTCACCTCCTGAAAAACTGCAAAGAGGTAAGTATAGATAATGGCCTTTTTTAGCCATGATGATAGCCACC
This sequence comes from Enterobacter sp. 3U4, assembly GCF_057224565.1. Lineage (NCBI taxonomy): Bacteria > Pseudomonadati > Pseudomonadota > Gammaproteobacteria > Enterobacterales > Enterobacteriaceae > Enterobacter > Enterobacter sp. 3U4. The sequence continues at coordinate 846,169 of NZ_CP136665.1, read as the reverse complement.
GCCCAGCGCCGACGTCAGCTGCAGGGTAGCGTCGACATATTGCCCCTTCAGCAGCACTCCTTCGAGGTGCTCTTTGAGGGCCGGAATTCTGGCTTCGCTGACCCGGGAACCCGCAACGATCCCCGCGCTGAAACGCGCCTGCGCCAGCGCCACGACCCGCGCCGCATCTTTTTCAACCTGCTGCTGACGGCCGTTCTTCGCCATAAGCGTTTCGACTTCGCTGGCCGTGCGTGCCACCTGACTGACGGCTTCGACCACCGCTTTGTTGTAGTTGGCTACCGAGAGATTATTCTGCGCCTGGGCGATATCAAGGCTGGCGTTCAGCCTGCCGCTGTCAAAAATCGGCAGCGTCAGCCCGGCGGTCACGCCCATCTGCTGCGCTGAAGAGCGAAACAGATCGCTCAGGTGCAGCGCATCCTGCTGTAAGAACGCCATCAGGTTTACGTCAGGATAGAAAGCCGCTCTGGCGGCCTCCACCTCGCTCATGGAGGCTTCGATATACCAGTGCGCCTCCTGAAGATCAGGACGGCGTGCCAGCAGTTCATAGCCGAGCGTCGCCGGTAACGAAGCGTCTACCGTCGGCAGCGCATGCCGCGTAAGCGTTACGGAGGAAGAATTCGTCAGCGCGACCAGACGCGCCTCTACGGCTTTCATCTTCCCGTTGACCCCAGCCAGCTCCTCTTCGGTTTTGCTGGCGTTGATGTCCGTTTCAACGCCCTCTACGGATGAGGTGATGCCGTGCTGATACAGTTCGCGATCGGCGCCGATAATGTTGTCCTGCTCATGTTTGATCTGCGCGAGCACCTCCCCTGCGGCGGCCTGCGTTTGCCACTCCCAGTAGAGTCGCGCCACGCTGCTGGCCAGCAGCTGCCGGGTCTGCTCCAGCTCCGCTTTTTGCGCATTCACTTTGCCAATCCGGGCCTCGACCCGGGCGCGATTTTTTCCCCACAGATCGAGATCCCAGCCAGCGGTCAGGCCAAAAGTGCCGTTGGTGTACCACGGCCCGGTGGTGCCTGCAGCCGGGTCGGTAAAGGCAAAGGGCCCCATCAGCCCTTCGGCGGACATTTTCTGGCGTTCCACATCGGCGGAAAAATCAATTTGCGGACCGTCTGCCGCCATTACGGCTTTGGCCTGGGCTTCCGCAAGCGTAATGCGCTGACGGGCAATCTGCATATCCGGCGCATCGCTTAATGCTTTAGCAATAAGCCCGTTAAGCTGGGGATCATTATACGCTTTCCACCACTCATTTTTCGGCCAGTCCTGATGATTCAGAACCGTATTAACCGACGCCGCCGTGGTTTGCGTTTTAATGGGAGACACCGTGGCATGTTCAGGCGCGCAGGCAGCCAGAATAAAAACGAAGGGTGTGCTCAGAGATAAAATAAGAGAACGTTTCATGACGCCATACACTCAAAAAATAAAGGCGCACGTTACGCTCGATGTTGTTAATTTTTTTAGTAACGCGTGGCAATCCGCAAATTGTCATACATCTTAATACCCGGAAATTTATTCCCAAAGAGAATGATTAAATCCAATACATTCACGTCAAATATAAATACGCTGCTACACTTATTCAGGACATACATGAGCGGGAGAAAGAAATGAAAATATTACTGTGGGTTATTTTGATTATATTTCTGATAGGGCTCTTAGTGGTTACCGGCGTATTCAAGATGATTTTCTGATTCATTTGCCCGGCTCTGAGCCGGGCAACGCGTTGATATCAGTCTTTCAGCGAAGCACCTTTCGTGGCAATAACCTCTTTATACCAGTAGAAACTTTTCTTACGGCTGCGCGCTAAGGAGCCTTTTCCGCTGTCATCGCGATCGACGTAAATAAAGCCGTAGCGCTTTGAGAGTTCGGCTTTAGACGCGCTCACCAGATCGATGGGCCCCCAGCTGGTATATCCCATCACCTCAACGCCGTCGTCAATCGCCTCTCGCACCTGCACCAGGTGGTCGTTGAGGTAGCTGATGCGATAGTCATCCTGCACCACGCCGTCCGCATCCGGTTTGTCCTTCGCCCCAAGGCCATTCTCCACGATAAACAACGGCTTCTGATAGCGATCCCAGAGAACGTTTAACAGGGTACGCAGGCCGATGGGGTCAATCTGCCAGCCCCATTCGGAACTTGCCAGATGCGGGTTTGGCACCATGCTCAGGATGTTGCCACGCGCCTGCTGGTTGAGCGCGTCGTCCGCGGTGACGCAGCCCGTCATGTAGTAGCTGAACGAGATAAAATCGACGGTCGATTTCAGCGCCTCGCGGTCGGCATCCGTTACCTCTAGCTGAATACCGTTGTCGCGGAAGAAACGCTGCATATAGCCCGGGTAGGCGCCGCGACACTGCACGTCGCCAAAGAATTGCCACGCGCGGTTTTCCTGCAGCGTCTCCAGAACATCTTCCGGCTTGCAGGTCAGCGGATACATCAGGCCGCCCAGCAGCATGTTGCCGATTCTGGCATCCGGAATAATCTCGTGGCAGGCCTTCACCGCCAGCGCGCTGGCCACCAGCTGGTGGTGGATCGCCTGGTACACCTCCCCTTTGCTGCTGGTTTCCGGCAGGCCCACGCCGGTCATCGGCGCGTGCAGAGACATATTGATCTCGTTGAAGGTCAGCCACAGCTTCACCTTCTCTTTGTAGCGCGTAAACACGGTGCGGGCGTAGCGCTCGAAGAACCCAATAGTCTGGCGGCTGCCCCAGCCGCCGTACTGTTTCACCAGCCCCCACGGCATTTCGTAATGCGACAGCGTCACCAGCGGGGTAATGTTGTGCGAGGCCAGTTCGTCAAACAGCCGGTCGTAAAACGCCAGGCCCGCTTCGTTAGGCTGCTGCTCGTCACCGTTCGGGAAGATACGCGTCCAGGCAATGGAGACGCGCAGGCAGCTAAAGCCCATTTCGGCAAAGAGCCTGATGTCTTCCGGGTAGCGGTGATAGAAGTCGATGGCGACGTCCTTGATGCCGCTGTCGCCCGCCACGCGCTCAACCACCGGGCCGAAGACCCCCTGCGGCTGAACGTCTGAGGTGGACAGCCCTTTGCCATCCTCCAGATACGCGCCTTCTACCTGATTAGCGGCAACCGCGCCGCCCCATAAAAAATCGTCCGGGAAAGTTTTCATCACATTCTCCTGTTATTAATGGCTTACGCTGAGTAACGGCGCACCGGCACTGACGGATGTTGCCGCCACGGTCACCACGTCACGGTACTCATCGCTGTTGCTGATAATGATCGGGGTCGCCAGGTCGTACCCGGCATCGATAATCGCCTGTCGGTCAAACTCCAGCAGCAGATCGCCGGGCTGTACCCTGTCGCCCACCTTCACGTGGGCGGTAAACGGCTTGCCGTCGAGCTTCACGGTGTCGATCCCCACGTGGATCAACACTTCTATTCCGCCGTTGCTGAGCAGGCCGATGGCGTGTTTGGTCTGAAACAGCGAGGCCACCACGCCGGCAAACGGGGCAATCACTTTGTTATCGGAGGGAATAATCGCGGCACCGCTGCCCAGCAGGCCGCTGGCAAACGTGGTATCCGGCACCTGGTCGAGCGCAAGAACGGTACCGGTCATCGGTGCCAGCACATCGTTTTCACCCGCTGGCGCAACCGCCTCGGGCGCTGAGCGTGCAGGCATGCCCGCCGCCAGCGTCAGGCCGCAGCTCAGCACCAGCGCCACCACCGTACCGATAATGCCGCCCCACAGCGTAGCGTCCACGCCGCCCGGCGGAATCATCTGGGCGATAGTAAAGATATTGGCGAAGCCGAAAGAGTAAACGTGGGTGTCACTGAAGCCGACAATCGCCCCGCCGATAGCGCCTGCCACGCAGCCAAAAATAAACGGACGGCGCAGCGGCAGGTTTACGCCATACACTGCGGGTTCGGTAATACCGAAAATACCTGCCGTCACGGATGAACCGGCCAGCATTTTCTGACGCGCATCGCGGGTACGCAGGAAGATCCCCAGCGCCGCCCCCACCTGGCCGAACACCGCAGGCAAAAGCATGGGCAGCATGGAGTCATGCCCCAGCACCGCCAGGTTGTTGATCATCAGCGGCACCAGCCCCCAGTGCAGGCCGAAGATGACGCAGACCTGCCACAGCGCGCCCATCGCCGCGCCCGCCAGCCACGGTGCCAGAACGTAAATACTCTGATAGCCGTTCGCCAGCATCTGGCTCAGCCAGGTCGCCAGCGGCCCGATAACGAGGAAAGTCAGCGGCACGGTCACGACCAGACAGATCAGCGGCGCGAAGAAGTTTTTCATCGAGGAAGGCAGCAGCCTGGTGCTCTGCTTTTCCAGCCAGCAGCTGACCCACGCGGCGAGAATGATCGGGATCACCGACGAGCTGTAGTTAAACCAGGTCACCGGGATGCCGAGAAACGCCTCGGAAACCGCCCCCGGCTGCTGGCTGGCATTAAACGCCGCAATCATCATCGGATGGGTGAGCGCCCCGCCGATCACCATGGTAATGAACGGGTTGCCGCCGAACTTTTTCCCGGCGGTATAGCCCAGCACCAGCGGGAAGAAGAAGAACAGCGCGTCGCTGGCGGCGAACCAGATTTTATAGGTGCCGCTCTCGGGGCTGAGCCAGCCGCACACCACGGCCAGCGCCAGCAGCCCTTTCAGAATACCGGACGCGGCCAGAATGCCAATAAACGGGGTAAAGATCCCGGAGACAATGTCAATCAGACGACCCAGCAGGTTCCCCTTTTCACCCTTCTCTTCCACAGCAGGGGCGTCATCCGTAAGGCCTGCTTCATTACGGACAGCCTGCCAGACGTCGTGAACGTGGTTGCCAATCACCACCTGAAACTGGCCGCCGCTTTCAACCACCATGATCACGCCCGGATTTTTCTTCAGCCCTTCTGCATCCGCCCGTTGATTCTCTTTCAGTTTGAAGCGAAGCCGGGTTGCGCAGTGCACAAGACTGACGATGTTCTCTTTTCCGCCAACGTGGCCGAGAATATCCTTCGCTAAAGCCTGGTATTCCATCTCGATTTCCTTACATCCGATGCCCGCAGGCACCTGTTGACTGAGTACAAAAAATAAAAAAACCCGAGAACGGCCTTCTGACGAAGGCCGCGCTCAGGTTTTGCCTGCGTGATGCAGTAACAATCCTGTTTTGAGGCTTAACGCCCCTCTTTTCTCACCCGCTCGATATGAATGGCGAGGAACATAATTTCTTCGGTTGTCAGCTCACGCTGATAGCTTTTGTTCAGGTGCTGCGCGATTTTCTCGGCGCATTTCCACGCTTTCGCGTAGTTGTCTTTTACTGCCGTATGCAGCGAGACATCATCATCTTCCACCACTGTGCGGGTGAGCATCCGCTGGGCAAAAAACTTCAGGTGGGTGACAAAACGCTGATAGCTGAGCGACTCTTCGTCATACTCAAGCTGCAGCTGATACTTCACCAGCTGCAGGATCTCCTGCATCACCCGCGTCACGTGCATCACCTCCGGCATTTCGCTGTTCAGCTGCGCGGTGACCAGATGCAGCGCGATAAAACCGGCCTCATCCTCCTCCAGTTCGACGTTCAGGCGTCTGGCGATAATGGCCCGCGCCTCCTGCCCTAACTCGAACTCCTTCGGATACAGCCGCTTAATATCCCACAGCAGCACGTTTTTGATGGCCAGCCCTTTCTTCTGCCGCTCAATCGCAAAGTAGCAGTGATCGGTGAGGGTGATGTACAAACTCTCCTGCAGCTTGCCCAGCCGCTGCGCCGCCAGCCCGATGATGCGGTCGCAGGTGGTCATCACCTCCAGCGGAATTTGACTCAGCAGCTCTCCAAGCCGACGCACCAGTTCATCGCTTTGTAACGCAAACACCTTTTCAACCAACGCGGTATCCAGCGCTTCACCGACGCGCTTCTGAAAGGCCAGCCCACGGCCCATCACCACCTGTTCGCGCCCGCGCTCATCCTGAACAACCACCACGTTATTATTGAGTATCTTGGCGATTTTCATCTGAACCCCAGAAACAAAAAAACCTGACCTCCGGCAGATGCCAGAAAATCAGGTTTTGCCTGCCTAAGCAGTAACAATCCAGTTCTGGCACTCTATCAGTTTCATTCGTAGCCTCAATGCCTCACGCGTCAGAAACGTGACGCGGATCGAACTTGCTACGGTGATATCAGAAGCTCACCACCGTTTTCAGCTCGGTGACCCAGGCATCCTGGGTGCGACTGACCCCGCCGGGATGGTGCCAGTACTGAATGCCCGGCTGCAGCTCAAGCCATGACACCGGACGAAAACGGTAGTAAAACTCGCCGTTCAGGGAATGGCCCGGCACCGGGTGATATGCCGGATTGTTATAATCGCTTACGCCGCTCACGCTGTTCAGGTAACGCTGGTTGCGGGCGTACTGGTTGCTCATATCAATCCAGGTTAAGCCAAATCCAATCCAGTCTTCCGGTCGCGCATCAAACAGCCCGCGGTAGCGCAGCGAGGCGGCGTAAACCTGGTGCATGTAGTTAGTGCTCTGATCCGCAAGGCTCATGCTGAACGAGGTGCTCAACCCGCGATTCGGGTCATCCTGATGCTGCGTAAGCTGCTGGTTCAGCCCGGCGTACATGAACCAGGTCCGGTTGTGCGTATCGAATCCGTCCGGGTCCGTCGCCCCCGCCCCACCCGATTTACCGCGATAAAGATCGGTTTGCGGCGCGTTGGTAAACACCGCGCCCAGGTTGTAAGCGCCCGGCAGACCGTTAATCAGCGGACGCGCTTCGATTTCAACCGGCAGCAAGACCCCTTTGCTGCCCTTCGTCGACCAGCTCCACGCGTGGCTGCGGCTGGATGCCTGCGGATTTTGCTCCATCACGCCGCCCTTCAGGGTCAGCGTCGGCGTTAATTGATACGAAAGCGTGGTGCCCCAGGTGTGCACGTTCCAGTTGTTCCAGGTGAGCGAGTTGGCCGACTTCCCGCCGCACTGCGACAGCAGCTGGAAATCACAGGGAATGATTTGGTCGAAGGTCTGCACCTTGTTCATCATCCCGATGCGCCAGGTCAGACGCCGGTCGTCAAAGCTGCGGGCAAAGGTCAGCCAGCCCAGACGAGTAATCGACTGCCCGCCCCAGCTCTCCTGGGTTAAATCGTTAAAGTTGACGCGCGGGTCCTGCACGCGTTTGGTGGTGAGGTCGTCATTGTGATTACGGTTGACGATGTTCCCCTCGATACGCGCGTCCGGGATACCGGTCCAGCGCTCCAGGTCCTGGTTGAAGGTCAGCGCGAACTGGTCAATATAGGCCACGTGGGAGTCGTGGTTATAACCACCGCCGCCGTTCCAGCCAATTTCATTCAGGTATCCGAGATTATAGGTAAAACCGTTATCGTTAAGGATTTTACGTATGCCGAGCATTTCGCCCAGCACGGGCGCCGGTGGAGCTTCAAAACCTAATACCGTTCCGTTCCATTCCTGCGCCAGCGACAGCGGGGATATCGCCAATAAGGCGAACGCATAGAGTTTATTTTTATATGCCATAATAACAACCTGTGATTGAGTATTGAGTGCGTAACCGGCCGCAGGAAATTTTTCTATTTCCTGTCGATATTTCATTTTTTAAAAACCAGTAAATAGCGCTAAGCCAAATGTCTCTCCTGCGTAAACGACAGGCAAAAAAAAACCTAAGCGCTCCACAGCGAAAATGCTGTGAAACGCTTAGGTTTTGCCTGTTAACCAGTAACAATCCTGCGTTGAAAACAGTGGCACCTTAACACCGTCGCGCCACGTTGAAAACCTGAACTGTTTTCTGCTTTAAAAAAGTGTGAGCAATTTAACGCTTATTATTTTGACTGAATCACCCGGGCAATATCAGCCGACGTCTGTAAAGTACGAATCTCCTGAAATAACCCCAGCGCTTCATCGTACTCTTTGCGTAAATAACTCAGCCACTGCTTAATTCGCGCGACGTGATACAAACCGGTGTCGCCCTGCTTTTCCAGACGGCTGTATTTTTGCAGCAGCGTGACGACGTCTGCCCACGGCATCCGCGTCTCGTTATATTTCACCACCCGGCTGAGGTTGGGCACGTTCAGCGCGCCGCGGCCGATCATTACCGCATCGCAGCCGGTGGCGCTCAGACAGGCCTGCGCGCTCTCGTAGTCCCAGATTTCGCCGTTGGCGATCACCGGAATAGTGAGGCGTTTGCGGATCTCACCGATCGCCTGCCAGTTAATGCGATCGGCTTTGTAGCCATCTTCTTTGGTACGGCCATGCACCACCAGCTCGGTGGCCCCGGCCTGCTGCACCGCATCGGCGATTTCAAACTGCCGCGCGTCGCTGTCCCATCCCAGGCGCACCTTCACCGTCACCGGCAAATGCGCGGGTACCGCCTCGCGCATGGCCTTCGCGCCGCGGTAAATCAGCTCAGGATCTTTCAGCAAGGTGGCCCCGCCGCCGCTGCCGTTCACCAGCTTCGACGGACAGCCGCAGTTGAGATCCACCCCGTAAGAGCCCAGCTCAACCGCCCGGGCGGCGTTTTCCGCCAGCCATTCCGGATACTGGCCGAGCAGCTGAATACGCACCAGCGTGCCGGAAGAGGTCCGGCTCTGGTTGTGCAGCTCAGGGCACAGACGGTAGAAGGATTTTACCGGCAACAGCATATCGACCACGCGCAGGAACTCCGTCACGCAGAGATCGTAATCATTCACCTCGGTCAGAAGCTCGCGCACGAGAGAGTCGAGCACGCCTTCCATTGGGGCCAGTAAAACACGCATAGCAGTACCTGTGAAAAAAGACGCGCTATAGTATCTGCTCTGTATGTGTGTGGAAAGCACGACGTTCCATTCTGGAATGTCTGGTATGCTCAAATTTCATGATGTGATCCGTGGCACATTTTTTGGTTTAATTGTATGATGAATGCGTTTCAGCAAGGACTATCACCATGAGCAAATCATTGAACATTATCTGGCAATATCTGCGCGCATTCGTCCTGATTTACGCCTGCCTGTATGCCGGGATTTTCATCGCGTCGCTGCTGCCTATCGTCATTCCCGGCAGCATTATCGGCATGCTGATCCTTTTCGTTTTGCTGGCGCTGCAAATCTTGCCCGCAAAATGGGTCAACCCCGGCTGCTTCGTCCTCATTCGCTATATGGCGCTGCTTTTCGTGCCAATTGGCGTCGGGGTCATGCAGTATTTTGATTTGCTCAAAGCCCAGTTCGGCCCGATTGTGGTCTCCTGCGCGGTCAGTACGCTGGTAGTTTTCCTGGTAGTGAGCTGGAGTTCGCATCTGGTGCATGGCGAACGTAACGTGGTCGGGGAGAAAACAAAAAAATGATGGCCAATATCTGGTGGTCGCTGCCGTTAACCTTGGCGGTGTTCTTCGCCGCGCGCAAACTTGCCGCGCGTTTCAAAATGCCGTTGCTGAACCCGCTGCTGGTGGCAATGGTGGTAATCATTCCGTTCCTTCTGCTCACCGGCATTCCTTACGAACGTTACTTTGCCGGCAGCAAAATTTTAAACGACCTGCTGCAGCCCGCCGTCGTGGCGCTCGCCTTTCCTTTATATGAGCAGCTCCACCAGATCCGCGCCCGCTGGAAATCCATCATTACCATCTGTTTTGTCGGCAGCCTGGTGGCGATGATCACTGGAACGTCGGTAGCGCTGTTGATGGGAGCCTCCCCGCAGATTGCCGCCTCTATCCTGCCTAAATCGGTGACCACGCCTATCGCGATGGCGGTCGGGGGCAGCCTCGGCGGCATTCCGGCCATCAGCGCGATGTGCGTCATTTTCGTCGGTATTCTCGGCGCGGTGTTTGGTCACACCCTGCTGAACGGGATGCGTATTCATACGAAAGCGGCGCGGGGGCTGTCGATGGGGACCGCCTCCCACGCGCTGGGCACTGCCCGCTGCGCGGAGCTGGATTATCAGGAAGGCGCGTTTAGCTCGCTGGCGCTGGTGATCTGCGGGATTATCACCTCCCTGCTGGCCCCGTTCATTTTCCCGCTGATTCTGGCGGTGATGGGCTAAAATTTGCGATGCGTCGCGCAAATTTCATTTTGATTTCATAAGTTGCATACATAATGAGAAGTGGATCACATATAAAGCCCTGACGGCTCCGTAAACTACCGATCCATTAACCTTTATGAGGCAAACGCCATGCACCCACGTTTTCAAGCTGCTTTCGCCCAGCTTGCAGAGAATTTGCAGTCAGCCCTTGCTCCCGTTCTGGCAGATGCGCACTTCCCCGCCCTGCTGACCGCGGAGCAGGTCACGATGCTGAAACAGGCAACGGGACTGGATGAAGACGCGCTGGCTTTCGCACTGCTTCCTCTGGCTGCCTCCTGCGCGCGGGCCGATCTCTCCCACTTTAACGTCGGGGCCATTGCGCGCGGCGTCAGCGGCACCTGGTACTTCGGCGGCAACATGGAGTTCCTGGGCGCAACCATGCAGCAAACCGTGCACGCCGAGCAGAGCGCCATCAGTCACGCCTGGCTGCGCGGTGAAAAAGCGCTGAGCGCCATTACCGTTAACTACACTCCGTGCGGCCACTGCCGTCAGTTTATGAACGAGCTGAACAGCGGGCTGCAGCTGCGCATCAACCTGCCAGGCCGCGCGCCGCACACGCTGGGGGATTATCTGCCTGACGCGTTTGGCCCAAAAGATCTGGAGATCAAAACGCTGCTGATGGACGATCAGGACCACGGTTTCGCCCTGTCCGGCGATGACCTGAGCCAGGCGGCGATTACCGCCGCCAACAAGAGCCACACGCCGTACAGCAAGTCCCCGAGCGGCGTGGCGCTGCAGTGCCGCGATGGCCGAATCTTCACCGGCAGCTATGCGGAAAACGCCGCGTTTAACCCAACGCTGCCGCCGCTGCAGGGCGCACTCAACCTGCTGAGCCTGAACGGCTATGATTATCCTGACATTCAGCGAGCCATTCTGGCTGAAATTGCCGATGCGCCGCTGATTCAGTGGGATGCCACTGCCGCAACGCTTAAAGCGCTGGGCTGTACGACGATTGACCGCGTACTGCTGGCTTAATCCTTCCGGCGGGCAGAAATGCCCGCCAGTTTGCTGAAAAACCCCTCAGTTGAGTCGCTGTTTCTTGCGCTAACCAGGCGGGTAAAGTAGCCTGAGTTAAATTTCACCTTCGGTACGAGCCATCTGCATGTTAAAGCGCGTTTTTTACAGCCTGTCTGTCCTGGTCGGCATACTGCTGTTGATCGTGCTCGGTCTCGACCGCTGGATGAGCTGGAAAACCGCCCCCTACATCTTTGATGACCTGCAGGACCTGCCCTATCGCCAGGTTGGCGTGGTGCTCGGCACCGCCAAGTATTACCGCACCGGTGTCATCAACCAGTATTACCGTTACCGCATCCAGGGCGCGCTGAACGCCTACAACAGCGGCAAGGTGAACTACCTGCTGCTGAGCGGCGATAACGCGCTGCAAAGCTACAATGAACCGGTGACGATGCGTAAGGACCTGATTGCCGCGGGCGTGGATCCTGCCGATATCGTGCTCGACTACGCCGGGTTCCGCACCCTGGACTCCATCGTGCGCACGCGCAAAGTCTTCGACACCAACGACTTCATCATCATCACCCAACGCTTCCACTGCGAGCGCGCGCTGTTTATCGCCCTGCATATGGGCATTCAGGCGCAGTGCTACGCGGTGCCGTCGCCAAAAGATATGCTGAGCGTGCGCGTGCGCGAGTTCGGCGCCCGCTTTGGTGCCCTGGCCGATCTGTACATCTTCAAACGCGAACCGCGCTTTTTAGGCCCGCTGGTGCCTATTCCGGCGATGCACGAAGTGCCGGAAGACGCGCAGGGTTACCCGGCCGTCACGCCCGAGCAGCTGCTTGATATGCAGAAAAAAGAGAAATAGCGGGACCGCCTTTATACTTTCTTTACGCCGGACCTGACGCTTTTTATCTCCCCTTTACGCCGGCTCTTTTAAGCTGAGTTCACTGCCGCTACGGCTTCATTGAAGAATGACTATGAACTCGATAATGAATGCGTTTTTCCTCAAAAGTCTCCGCCCGTACTTTAACTTTCCCGGCTTATCACTCCCTGGCGCACTCACTTCTGGTCTCTGGCTGGATGAAAAAATTGACGCCCTGCAGCACAACGTTGCCGTGGAAGTGGCCGATTATCTGGAACGTTACCCGCAAACGAAACATGTTGACGTTTACCTGAACGATATCAACGGCACGATGCGCGGCAAGCGTCTGTCGGTGGAGAGCATGCTGAACCTGGAGAAAGGCTGTTATTTTCCGCTTTCCGTCTACTCAATGGATCAGAAGGGAAACATCGCTGCCCCGCTTCATGATGAACCGGACCGACTCTGCGTTCCGGTCGCCGGCTCTTTGCGTCCCTGTCCGCAGGATCCGCAGCACAACGCGCAGATCCTGTTAACGATGAAAGACAGCGACGGTAACCCCTGCCCGCTTGAGCCGCGCGTGATACTGCAGAACGTCGTGGCCCGCTTCCACCGGCACGGCCTTTTCCCGGTGATTGCCCCGGAAATCGAGTTCTATCTGACGGGACAGGGCGATCGCGATCCGCAAAATCAGGGCTGCTTTCACATGGATACCTCGTCGGCGCATGCGGCGCTGTTTGACGAGCTGGAACAGCTGGCGCACCTGCAGCGCATTCCGCTGCCAGGGGTCGTAGCGGAAGCCGAGTCCGGTCAGTACGAATTAAACCTGAAGCACAGCCATCGCGTCGTTGAGGTCTGCGATAACGTGCTGGCGCTTCGTCGCCTGACCCGTTATGTCGCTGAAAAGCACGGCCTGCAGGCCAACTTTATGGCTAAGCCATTCAGCCAGCTGTCCGGCAGCGGTTTGCACATCCATTTCAGCCTGAACGATAGCCGCGGAGACAACGTCTTTGCTTCCCCGGTGAATGCGCTGAGCAGCATGATGCGTTTGTGCATCGCGGGCCAGCTGGCGCTGATGCCCGCCTCTATCGCCATACTTGCGCCGGGCGTCAACGCGTTTCGTCGCCTGCGTAAAAACCTGACGGAACCCGTCTTTAACTCCTGGGGCTATAACACCCGCTCCGCCGCCTTGCGTATTCCCTGCTCGGATGACCACAACCGTCGTATCGAGTACCGGCTTGCCGGGGCCGATGCGAATCCGTATCTGGTGGCAGCCACTATCCTGACCGGCATGCTCTACGGGCTGGAAAACATCGACGAGGAGGACTTGCCCGAACCGCAGCACGATCGGCCCGAACTGCCGCTGTTTCAGCAGGAGGCGATTGAGACCTTTGCCCGCTGTCAGTATCTCACCGACAGCCTGGGCGACGCCTTTTCCGAACAGTGGGTCGCCTGCAAGCTCTCTGAACTCGACTGGTTTGAACGCATTGTGACCCCAGAGGAGTCACAGCTGGCATAAGGCATAAAAAAAGCCCGCTCGGTGAGCGGGCCGGGTACAGCGAGAGACGATTATTTCTTACGCGCGTACTTCAGTGAATCCAGCGCAACCGCGAAGATAATAATGGCGCCCTTGATGATGTACTGCCAGTACGGGTTCACGCCGATATAGGTCAACCCGTAGTTGATGACGGTGAAGATGATCACACCGGTCACCACGCCCAGTACCGTACCCACACCGCCGCTGAAGGAGACGCCGCCTACCACGCAGGCTGCGATCGCATCCAGCTCGTACATGAAGCCAAGGTTGTTGGTTGCAGAGCCGATACGGCCCGCTTCCAGCATCCCGCCGAAGGCGTAGAACACGCCGGACAGCGCATAGATGAAGAGCAGGTTCAGGGCAACGTTTACGCCGGAGACTTTCGCCGCTTCCGGGTTACCGCCGATCGCGAAGATGTTTTTACCAAAGCGCGTTTTGTTCCACAGGATCCAGACGAAGGCCACCGCGATCAGCGCATAGAAGGTGATATATGACAGGCGGAAGCTGCCCAGCGCGATAAACCCTTGCGTAAAGGTCGAGAAGCCGCTGTCAAAACCCGAGATAGGTGAAGCACCGACAAAGTCGTAGTACAGGGAGTTGATACCGTAAACGATGATCATCGTACCCAGGGTGGTGATAAATGGCGTCACGTTCAGGTAGGCGATGATAATACCGTTGATCAGACCAATCACCGCACCGATGGCGCAGACAATCAGGATCACCACGAAAATCGGCATGGTGGCCATTTCCGGGAAGACCTTGTTGGCGTTTTCCATCGACTGCAGCAGGGTTGCTGCGATAACCGCCGCCAGACCCACCTGACGACCGGCAGAAAGGTCCGTCCCCTGGGTCACGATCAGGCCCGCCACGCCCAGCGCAATGATAATACGCACGGAGGACTGGGTCAGAATGTTACTCAGGTTCAGCAGGCTTAAGAACGTAGGGTCCTGGAAAATGATGATTGCCAGCAAGACTAAAAGAACAACGTAAATACCGCCTTCTTTCAGGTAAGTGAGAAAACTTTTTTTATTTAACGCACTCATGAGGAGCCCCTGATCTTAAAGGTGCAAAGACGCAAGACGCAAAATTTCGTTTTGCGTTGTCGTTTTGGTGTCAACAATACCGGCGACGAGACCATTGCTCATAACCAGAATACGGTCCGTGATCCCTAACAATTCCGGCATTTCGGAAGAAATAATAATGATCCCTTTATTCTTTTTCGCCAGCTCGGCAATCAGCTGATAAATTTCAAACTTCGCGCCGACGTCAATACCGCGGGTCGGTTCATCCAGCATCAGAATTTCTGGCTGGGTTAATAACCAGCGGCCGATAATCACTTTTTGCTGGTTACCGCCTGACAGCGAACCAATTTGGGTGCGGTGCCCTGGCGTTTTCACGCGCATGGAGTCAATAACCCATTGGGTATCGCTCTTCATGCGGGAGTTATCCAGCAGTCCAACTTTGTTTTTGTAATTGCGAATGTTAGAAATTAACGAGTTAAAGTTAATATCCAGATAGGCATAAATACCGGTCGAACGACGCTCTTCCGTCACCAGTGCAAAACCATTATTAATGGCTTCGTTGGCGTTGTGGTTATTGATTTTCTTTCCGTGCAGCGTAATGGTGCCCTGAGCTTTCTCACGGATGCCAAACAGGGTTTCCACGATATCGGTGCGTTTTGCTCCGACCAGACCGGCAATCCCCAGGATTTCACCCTTGTGCAGGTCGAAGGAGACATCGCGGATGGACGGCTGACGTAACGAGGTCAGATTACGCACTTCCAGAATCACTTCGCCCGGCTTGTTCTCTTTATCCGGGAAGCGCTGGTTCAGGGAGCGGCCGACCATCATGGCGATGATCTTGTCCATGTCCAGCCCTTCCAGCGGCTGCGTGGCAATCCACTGACCGTCGCGCAGGATGGTGATCTCATCGCACAGCTGGAAGATCTCTTCCATTTTGTGGGAGATATACACAATGCCGCAGCCGCGATCTTTAAGCTTGCGAATAATGGTAAAAAGGTGGTTAACCTCTTTTTCCGTTAATGACGATGTCGGTTCGTCCATGATGACGATTTTCGCATCATAGGAGAACGCTTTGGCAATTTCGATCATCTGCATCTGTGAGACGGATAATGTTCCCACGCGGGCGCGCGGATCGATATCAATATCCAGCTCGTCGAAAATCGCCTTGGTGTCGCGATACATTTTTTCCTGATCGACAAAGACACCCTTGGTTGGATAACGCCCCAACCACATGTTATCCATGACTGAACGCTGCAGAACCAGGTTTAATTCCTGGTGAACCATCGAGATACCGTTTTCCAGCGCTTCTTTCGCTGAATGGAAATCGATCTCTTTCCCCTGAAAAAGAATGCTGCCAGAATCTTTTTGATAGATCCCAAAAAGACATTTTAATAATGTTGATTTACCCGCACCGTTCTCCCCCATTAAGGCGTGAATAGAGTGAGGACGAACTTTTAAATTAACATTATCGAGTGCCTTAACGCCGGGAAATGACTTGTTGATACCGCTCATTTCCAACAGGTATTCACCGGATGACTGAGTAGTTGTGCTGACCATAATTATACCTTGTTGGCCTCGCATATCGCGTTATAAAAGGGCGCAACGAATTGCGCCCAGTGGAGACAGTACCGCTTACTTATTTACCGATAAACTCAGCCAGGTTGGACTGGTCTACGCCCACGTAAGGTACGCGAACGATTTTATTTTCAATTTTCCAGCTGGTGCCATCAGCCGCACCTTTACCGTCGGCCAGGTTTTTCGCCAGATCGAAGGTCGCTTTCGCCTGGTTGTTGGCATCGTTCAGAACGGTACCGGCCATTGCGCCAGATTTAACCAGCGCCAGCGCTTCTGGCAGTGCATCCACGCCGAACACAGGAATGGAGGATTTATTGTGTGCTTTCAGCGCTTCTACCGCACCCATTGCCATCGCATCGTTGTTGGCGATAACCACTTCGATTTTGTTGGCGTTAGGGCCAGACAGCCACGCGTCCATCTTATCTTTCGCCTGAGCGGTATCCCACATCGCGGTATCTAACGCCAGCTGCTGGGTCTTCAGGCCTTTGTCGTTCAGCTCTTTGATAACGTAAGTGGTACGCGCTTCAGCATCCGGGTGGCCTGGTTCGCCTTTCAGCAGCACGAACTGAATCTGGCCGTCTTTGTTCAGGTCCCAGTTCGGGTTCGCCGCCCAGTGTTTGGCGATCAGATCGCCCTGAATAATACCGGACTCTTTGGAGTCGGTACCGACGTAATACGCTTTGTCGTAGCTATCCAGCGCCTTACGGGAAGGTTCTTTGTTGAAGAAGACGATCGGCACGTTCTGGCCGCGCGCTTTTTCAATAACCGTGCCTGCTGCAGCCGGGTCAACCAGGTTGATGGCCAGGGCTTTCACGCCTTTCGCCAGCAGAACGTCGATCTGGTCGTTCTGTTTGGACTGGTCGTTCTGGGAGTCGTTCATCAGCAGCTGAACGTCTGGCGCTGCTTTCGCATCTTTCTCAATCGCTTTACGCACAACAGACATGAAGTTGTCGTCGTATTTATAGATGGTCACACCAATACGGGTATCCGCAGCGTGCGCTGCTGCACCAAAAAGCATGCTTGCCATTACAGCAGACAGGGTCAACACCTTCTTATTCATGGTATCTCCGGTTTTTTTATGCAGGGTAGTTCTTGTGAATAACGATCGGCGGGCAGGTGTTAATAAAACGTTACTGACAGCCGAAGTTCACTTATAAAATTTCTATCTTCCGTGTTCGGTAACGCTCCAGAAATGCGTTTTATTCGTTGTTTGCGGCTCGTTGGCTATAGTGAAAGTGAATAATCACCGTTACATAGCGTTTCAGCTCCTAAAACGCTGACATCATAGTCAGCGCCTTGTTAAGATACTGTGAATTTACTCACAGATTGAAAACGGTTACATCACCTGATGTAATCAGTTAGTGATCGGAACCACAATTTGCCTGGCCGCGACGGAGTGCCGGCGTACTAAAGTCGGCATGAAACAGTGCGTTGCGCCCGGATCCAGCAGCCCTGCCGCCCCCTGTAACGCCAGCTCAGTCGCCAGTTTCGCCATAGAAGCAATGGGGTAACGCACCGTTGTCAGCTGCGGGTCGGTGTAACGGGCAATCGGAATATCATCAAAACCAATGAGTGATAAATGCTGCGGCACCGCAATGCCGTTATCTTTCAGCGCCGTCAGGGCCCCTGCCGCCATGCTGTCGTTATAGGCAAACACCGCAGACAGCTGCAGGTTGCGGCCCAGTAGCTCGACCATTGCCGCCTCACCGCCCTGCATGTCCGGCGTGCCGGTGCCCGTCCAGCTTTCTGACGGCGTAATGCCGTGCTCTTTCAGGGCGTTTTGCCACCCCTCGCGCCGCAGATCGTCATCTTCAATCTGATGGCTGGAGGCCAGATAACCGATCCGCTGGTGCCCGTTGTTAATGAGCATTTTCGTGGCCATCATGGCACCGCTGACGTTATCCAGCCCGACGCAGCGGTGGGCATAGCCCGGAACGATGCGGTTGATCAGCACCATGCCTGGGATCTGATCCATAAAGCCGGTTAGCTCTTCATCACATAAGGCTTTTGAGTGGACAATCAACGCGTTACAGCGCTGGCGGATCAGCACTTCGATGGCATGGCGCTCTTTTTCGGCCTCATGATAGCTATTGCCGATCAGGACGTATTTCTGATGCTGCTGGGCGACCACGTCGACCGCTTTCACCAGCGCGCCGAAAAAGGCATCTGATACATCCATCACCACCACGCCGATGGTGTCGCTAACCTGCGTCGCAAGCGCTTGGGCATTGGCATTTGGCCGGTACCCGAGCTGGGTCACGGCTTTCATTACGGTTTCACGGGTTTCAGGGCTGACCAGCGCGCTGTTGTTGAGCACGCGTGAGACGGTAGCCACAGAAACGCCCGCCTGACGGGCGACGTCACGAATGGTGATCATATTCACCATCCTTCAAAGGATTGCAGCAACTCACAGACACCCCCTGTGTTTAGCAAGGTGGCTATTTTGGCAGCGAGAGAAAGGGGACTACGTGAAGAAGCTCACACTCATGAAAACGCTTACATCCGTTTTGTTAATGATTGTGATCCAGATCGTTATCTGGATGTGTTTTTCAATGATACCCCTGAAGCATGTGCGGTTAACTGACGCCACACCCACTCCAGCGGTCCCTGGCGGAAATAACGTAGCCAGAGCACAGAAAACGCCAGGTTTACTACCCAGACCGGGATAACAAACGCCAGCAGCGTAAGGCGGTCGAATTTCATAAACAGGCCAAAGCGATAGAAAAGCGTGGTGCAAATCAGCGTTTGCAGGAGGTAGTTGCTTAACGCCATGCGTCCCACGCAGGCGATAGCGCTGACGATCCACAGGCGGGAAAGCGTTGGCCAGAAGCCATAGATCAGCGCCGCATAGCCGATGGTCTGAAACGGCGCGCTTAGTTCGCGCGGCACCTGGAGCAGGAACGCGCACCAGCGGTAATCCCAGTGGATATGCCACTGCATAATTACCGCCGGGAGGTTAATCAGAACGCCGAGCAGCACCAGTCCGGCGCCGGTGCGACGATAGTGACGCAGGCTGAATTCGCCTTTCAGCCAGCCGGTGCGCATCAGTGACGCGCCCATCAGCATCATGCCCGCCAGCTGCCAGCCGTATTGTGCCCCCAGCGCAAGGAGGTTATCCCCCAGCATATCCGCGCGGTTGCTTATCGCTTCCGTACCGCCTTTCAGCTTCCAGTACTGTTCGTACTGCAGGTTAGCGGCATCCGGGGTCCAGGAACGGTTTGTCGCCTCGCCGGAGATCATCCCCAGCAGCAGCAATACAGCAAGCCCCATGACATAGAGCATCACGCCGGTGTTGAACAGGCTTTTAACGCTGTGCGCATCGCGAATCAGACGCCAGCAGATGAGCCCGACTAACCCATACGCGAGAAGAATATCGCCGTCCCAGAAGAACAGACCGTGGATAAAGCCGAGGATAACCAGCAGCGTCAGGCGCGACTGGATCCAGCGCGTGCCGCGTTTAAGGAGCAGTTGCAGACCCGCGCCAAACAGCAGGGCAAACAGCGTGAGGAACTTAACCTGCGCGAAGAGATCGAGGATCGCCCAAGTCCAGGCGTCGCTGCGGGTGATGTCGCCATACCAGGCAGGATTGAGATAAGCCGCCTTCGGCAGACCGAAGGCGCTGATATTAAGCAGCAGGATACCGAGAATGGCGACGCCGCGAACAAAATCGAGCGTGACGTTTCGCTCCATGGTCCCTGCCCTGTAAGACTTAATTGTGGTGACGTACCGCGCGCAGGAACTCCTGGCGGGTATTCTGGCTCGATTTAAACAGGCCGCCCAGCGAGGTTGTTGTGGTCGCGCTGGTTGCATCACGCACGCCGCGCGCCTTCACGCAGTAGTGAACCGCGTCGATAGAGACGGCCACGTTATTGGTACCCAGCAGCGTTTGCAGCGCGGTCAGGATCTGCTGCGTCAGACGCTCCTGCACCTGCGGACGCTGCGCGAAGAACTGCACGATGCGGTTGATCTTCGACAGGCCAATCACCGTATCTTTTGGGATATACGCCACGGTCGCTTTGCCGTCGATGGTGACGAAATGGTGTTCGCAGGTGCTGGTCAGGGTGATATCGCGCACCGTCACCATCTCATCCACTTTCATCTTGTTTTCAATGACGGTGATTTTCGGGAAGTTGGCGTAATCCAGCCCCGAGAAAATTTCGTCGACATACATTTTCGCGATGCGGTGCGGCGTCTCCATCAGACTGTCGTCACTCAGATCGAGATTCAGCAGCTCCATGATATCGGTCATATGACCGGCAATCAGACGCTTACGGGTTTCATTGTCCAAATCCTGTACGGGCGGACGCAGTGGCGTTTCAAGACCGCGCGCAACCAGGGCTTCGTGGACCAGGGCAGCTTCTTTACTGAGTGATGACATTTTGATCTCCTGCAGGTGTGGCGTCTTTTGCCCTCGTTGTGGCAAAAGTATGCGCTCATTGTGCGTGAGGCGGCGCACATAATCCAGTATTCACGACGATAATTATTGCAATTGCTGTTGCCTTTCAGCGTGACGATTCCAGACCAGGGCTCCCCCCACGAACAGCGCAATGCCCGCCAGCCCCAGCGCGGGCTCCAGCCGGTGGGAAAGCCAGGTTGATAACGCTGAGGTCATCGGGCCAATCAACTGCCCAATCGCATATCCGGTGGTGAGCAGGCCGGCCATATAGCGCGTGTGGTTTGGCGCCAGCTCGCGACCGTATAAAAGCGAGAGCTGCACGGCACACAAAAAGCCGCCTCCCACCAGCAGCCCGCCCGTCAGCAAACCGCCAATCCCCGGCAGCAGCCAGGCCGCCAGCACGCCTGCCCCCTGTAACCACAGGACTATAGCCAGCCTGCGGTTAGCCGTTGAGGTATGGCGTAAAAGAATACTGAGCGCAATACCCACCACGGCGGCGATACCAAAAATCGGCCAGACAAACTGCGCAAACAGGCTGCCGGGAAAACGCACTGCCGCCATTTGCGACAGGAAGGTCGCCGGGAGGATATAGCCAAACCCGGCCAGGCTGTAGCTCCAGACCAGACGCTTTAAATCCGCCGTCAGCACCAGCGGCTCCGGGGCGGTGCCGGGCCGATGGAGCTGCCCGGATCGCGGAAGGTAGCGCGCCACCAGCGCAATCAGCACCAGCGCCAGCACGCCGTAGATTTGCCATGCCGCTCCGGCCGAAAGGGATTTTGCCTGAATATAGACGGCGAGCAGGCCGCTCAGGGCAATGCCCGCCCCCGGTCCGGCAAACACCGCAGCGCTCAGGCCCGGTTTACCCAGCTGCCCCAGCCGTTCGTTGGTCCAGGCTGCGATGAGTACCATCGACCAGCCGCTCATGCAGCCAATCACGAAGCGCAGCAGGCCGTGCACGACGGCGTTCTCCGCCGCCGCGGAGAGCAGCGTCAGCGCAACCGCGCCGGTGATGCCAAGCCAGAGGCGCGTTTCCACAAAGCGGTGCGCGCGCATCGCATCCCACGCGCCCACCAGATAGCCCAGATAATTCATCGCCGCGACCAGACCCGCGCTGGTCAGCGTAAGCTGCCCGGCAGCAATCATCAGCGGCACCTGAGGCGTAAAGGCAAAGCGCCCTATCCCCATCGCCACCACCAGAACGACAAACCCACTGAGCGCAATACGCAGCGCCATGACGGCTCCAATTGTTAAAGAAAAGTAAATTTATGATGCAGCATCTCGCCGTCTGGCGAAAGTGAAAGTTACTCACAGGTCAATGAAAAGACTGTATTATGGTTTTTATGAATACGCATTCTCATTAAGGAGCCCTGCATGGAACTGCTCGAAGAGCACCGTTGTTTTGAAGGTCGACAGCAGCGCTGGCGGCATGACTCCACCGTCCTGAACTGTGCGATGACGTTCAGCATTTTCCTGCCGCCGACGGAAAATCCGCCGGTTCTGTTCTGGCTTTCAGGCCTGACCTGTAACGACGAAAACTTCACCACCAAAGCGGGCGCGCAGCGTATTGCTGCCGAGCTGGGCATTGCGCTGGTGATGCCTGACACCAGCCCGCGCGGCGATGATGTGGCCGACGATGCCGGATACGATCTGGGCAAAGGCGCAGGGTTTTATCTCAATGCGACCGAGCAGCCCTGGGCGCGCCACTACCGCATGTATGATTACCTTCGCGATGAACTTCCTGCGCTGGTGAAGTCGCAGTTTGCGGTTGGCGAGCGCTGCGCGATCAGCGGCCACTCGATGGGCGGACACGGCGCGCTCATCATGGCGCTGAAAAATCCGGGGAAATACGTAAGCGTGTCGGCATTTGCGCCAATCGTGAACCCAACGCAGGTGCCGTGGGGGCAGAAAGCCTTCACGAACTATCTGGGTGAAGATGAAGCGAATTGGCAGGAATGGGACAGCTGTGCGCTGATGCTGGCCAGCAAATCTGAAGCGGCGATTCCCACCCTTATCGATCAGGGTGATGCGGATCAGTTCCTCGCCGGGCAGCTACAGCCTGCGGTGCTGGCAGAAGCGGCACGCCAGAAGGACTGGCCGCTGACGCTGCGCATTCAGCCGGGATACGATCACAGCTATTACTTCATTGCGTCCTTTATTGAGGATCATCTTCGCTTCCATGCGGAGCATTTGTTCGGATAAGTGGCGCCGATTGCCGGGTGGCGGCTTCGCCTTACCCGGCCTACATTCGCGGATTTTGTAGGCCCGGTAAGCGAAGCGCCACCGGGCATAAAGGTTATATCAGAACTTATAATCCACACCGACAAAGTAGCGACGGCCATCTTCCGTGTAGCTGTAATCGTCACGGCTCAGATCTTTATCCAGCAGGTTCTGCACGCCCGCGCGCAGCTTCACGCTTTTCGTCGCCTGCCACGCGGCGCCGGTATTCCAGATCACGTAACCGCCCGGCGTTGGTGCACTGCTGGTCAGCGCGCGTTTCTCACCGGTGTAGTTGCCCTGAACATAGAACGACCAGTCCTGCGTCGCCTTCCAGTCAACGGTACCGTTGGCGGTGTGGAACGGCAGATCGGACAGCGGCTTGTTGCCGCCGTTGCTGATATCACGACCGTCGTTATAGGTGTAGTTCAGCGTTACCTTCCAGTCTTCAGCAACCGGGAATTTAACCTCTGTCTCCACCCCGCGGATGCGCGCCTTGTTAACGTTGTAGTAGCGGAAAATAGGTTCACCGTCCGCATTCAGGCCAACGTAGTTAGGGTAGCCCTGGGCCTGTTTCGCATTGGCCGTACGGCTGATGCTGATGCGGTCATCCACATTATTCTGGAAGGTGGTGACGCTGGCCTGCACGCCCTCTAACCAGCCCTCTTCCCCGCTGTAGTAGAGACCGAATTCGAAGCTCTCGCTGGTTTCCGGCTTCAGGTCCGGGTTACCGACAATCTCACAGGCACCGCGGCACGAGCCGGTGACCCAGTCCGGGCTCAGCTGCAGCAGCGACGGCGCTTTAAACGCGGTAGCCCAGCCCCCTTTCACCGTTACGGTATCGGTCGCGTTGTAGACCAGATAGGCGCGCGGGCTCCAGTGGTCGCCGTAGGTATCATGGTCATCCATACGGATGCCGGTGGTCAGCGCCAGAGGTTCAAAGATACGCCACTCATCTTCAAGGAACAGGGCATACTGGCTTGTCGACGTACTGCTGCCTGAACCGCCCGTCAGGTTGACAGGATCCTTCAGCTTATCGTGACGCCATTCGCCGCCGAAGGTCATCAGCTGGTTGATTTCGCCCAGCGGCAGCACGTATTTCCCGTCCACCGCGTTGCTCTCGGAGGTGATCGGATTGCTGTTGCCCGGGTTTTTGTTATCTACCTTTTCGCCGTAAACCTTCAGCTCGCTGTTGCCGACGCCCCAGCGACCGTTGTGGCTGAGCGAGTAGTTCTGACGCTCAAGGCGGTTTTTGTCGAGGGAATCCGAGTCACGATCCTGACGATCGAAACCGTAGCCCGCCGTAAAGTCGTGATTTTCAGACGGCGTCCAGGCGAATTCCACATTCGCATCGCGGCTGGTAAAGCCTTCAATGCGCGGCGTTTCACCGCTCGCCGTAGTAGAAGATTTCTGCTGACCGTCTTTCTCACGCTTCGCGAGGCTACCGTAGGCTTTCAGCCCCAGCAGACCGTCCACCAGCGGACCGCTGGCATAGAACTGACCGTTGTAGGTATCTCCACGGTCGCGATGTTCCTGAATTGTGGAATCGGCGCTCAGGGTGCCCGTCCATTTCTGGCCGATTTTTTTGGTGATAATGTTTACCACGCCGCCCAGAGCATCGGAGCCGTAAAGAGAAGACATCGGTCCGCGCACCACTTCAATTCGTTCGATGGCGTCAACCGGCACCCAGTTGAGGTCGAAATCATTATGGCGGAATACCGCGTTACGGGAATTGACGCGCTTGCCGTCGATCAGGATCAGCGTGTAGCTGCTGTCCAGTCCACGGATACTTACCCCTTTACGGTTGTCCCCTTCGCTCGTGAGCTGAACGCCCGGCACATCCCGTAACACATCTTTCAGGTTCTGAACGGGTTTGCGCTGCAAATCTTCCTGGGTAATCACGCTGATGCTTGCCGGTGCGTCTTTCAGGTTTTGCTCGGTCGCGGAGGCCGTGACAACCATTGTGTCGCCGGATTCCGCTGCGATAACAGGCAGGGCCAGGGACATTGCGGACGCACAAAGTCCTCCCCTGACGAAGGGATTCAACCTAAACATTCCATATCTCCATGAGGTAAATACAACTAAATCAAATCATCATTGCTCACAGCGTCTTCCTTGCCGCCCACTTCTGCGGTGGGTCAGTGACACGCTTATTTTTGATAACGATAAAGCAAACGATAATTATTATCAATTAAATTGTTAAGAAATATATCTTTGTTTCAGGATGCGGGAATAAAAAAACCCGCTCGAATGAACGGGTTAAAAGAGAGGAAGTGCGGTTATTGTTTAAATCGTTCCGGGAATTCCATTTCACTGTAGCGAACGAATTTTGTTCCTTTCGTCAGCTTGTAGCCAAACCAGATAACGAGGAACAGCGGAATACCAATGTAGGTCGCCGTGACGGCGCCCCAGTCAATGGTGTCCGCCAGGAACGCTTCATAGTTCTGTCCAAGCGTAATGATCAGGCACAGAATGAAGGCGAAAATGGGACCCAGCGGGAAGAAGCCGGAGCGATACGGCAGCGAGTTAATATCGTGACCCTGTTTGACGAAGCCACGGCGGAAACGATAGTGGCTAATGGCAATCCCCAGCCAGGCAATAAAGCCCGTCATCCCGGACGTGTTAAGCAGCCACAGGTACACAGTCTGGTTGCCAAACATGGAGGTCAGGAAGCACAGACCGGCAATCACCGTTGTGGCATACAGCGCGTTACGCGGTACGCCGCCACGGGACAGCTTAGCGAAAATACGCGGTGCTTTACCGTCGCATGCCAGCGTGTAGAGCATACGGGTGGACGCGTACATCCCGGAGTTACCGGCTGAAAGCACAGCGGTCAGGATAACGGCGTTCATCACTGCCGCGGCTGAAAGCAGACCGGCGTGCTGGAAGACCAGCGTGAACGGACTGACGCTAATGTCTTTAACGTCATTACGCAGCAGGCTTGGATCGGTGTAAGGGATGATCAGGCTGATAATGAGGATAGCGAACACATAGAACAGCAGGATACGCCAGAAGACCTGACGGACCGCGCGCGGAATATTCTTCTCCGGGTTCTCTGACTCACCGGCCGCGATACCAATCAGCTCGGTCCCCTGGAAGGAGAAGCCGACAATCATCGCCACGCCAATCATCGCCGACAGCCCACCGGCAAACGGCGCATCGCCTATTGTCCAGTTACTCCAGCCCGCAGGTTCTGCACCTTTGAAAATACCAACGATCATCGCCACACCGACGACGATAAAGATGATGACGGTTGCCACTTTGATCAAAGAGAACCAGTATTCCGCCTCGCCGAAACCGCGCACGGAGATGTAGTTCAGCAGGAAGATGACGGCCAGGAACAGGGCACTCCAGATCCAGCCTGGCGTATCCGGGAACCACCAGTTCATCACCAGCTGTGCGGCGACAAGGTCAACGGCGATAGTGACCGCCCAGTTGTACCAGTAGTTCCAGCCCAGCGCGAAGCCGAAGCCTTCTTCAACGTATTTTTGACCGTAGGTCGAGAACGAACCGGATACCGGCATGTACGCGGCCAGTTCGCCGAGACTGGTCATCAGGAAGTACACCATCAGGCCAATCAGGATATAAGAGAAGAGTGCCCCACCCGGGCCTGCTGCCGAAATCGTTGCGCCAGAGGCAACGAAAAGACCTGTACCGATTGAGCCGCCAATGGCGATCATCGTCAGGTGACGCGCCTTGAGTTCACGACGTAGCGTGGGCGCTTCTGTGGTTTTAATTTCTGAAACCATATGAAAATGCTGTCCATTTAATAAATGAGGCGCGATTGTAGCAGACGATCCGCGTTCCTTCCGGCAGAAATACTCAGTTATAAGAGAGCTTCATGACTCGGCCAGGATTATAAGTAAAGCATAATTTTTCCCTCCCCCCTTTGGGGAGAGGGTCATGGTGAGGGGAGGATTACATCTCGCAATAGCGCAGAAAACGCTGCAGAGAGCTGGAAAGATGTTTCTGACGGTGATGAATGCACCACAGCGTGCGCACCAGCTTCGGCAATGGAACCGGGATTTCAACCAGCGACCCCGTTTCAAGCTGTTCGGCAATGACGCGTCGGGAAAGACAGCTGATCCCCAGGCCATGACGCACCGCGTGCTTGATGGCCTCAGAGTTCCCCAGCTCCATCCCTAACTGGAAATGCGGCAGATGGGAAAGCAGCAGATAATCGACAATTTCACGCGTTCCGGAGCCTTGCTCGCGCAGGATCCACTGCGCCTGCGCCAGGCGCTCCAGCGTCACCTCGCCCTGCAATAACGACGAGGCCGGGGACGCGAACACCACCAGCTCATCTTCCAGCCAGGGCTCGGCAATGATATCGACGTTATGGCAGGGTCCTTCGATGAGGCCGATATCCACGCGGAAATCGATCACCGCGTTGATGACGTCCTGGCTATTGCCCACGCTCATCTCCAGCGGCAGGGTCGGGAAATCCCGGCGGTAGCGGGCAATCACTTCCGGCAGGATGTAGTTCCCAATGGTGCTGCTGGCGTAGACGCGGATCGCGCCGTTCTCTTCGCGGAACAGCTGCTCGATTTCGATAGCCTGCTCCAGCAGCGCCAGCGCGCGTGGATAAAGAAGACGACCGTGCTCGTTGACCACCAGACGCTTCCCTACCCTGTCAAAAAGCTGAACGCCCAGCTGTCCTTCAAGATCGGTCAACGCCGCGCTGACCGCAGACTGTGAGAGCGCCAGCATTTGTGACGCCTGGGTCGTCGAGCCGCTTTTCAGCACCTCGGCAAACACTTCCAGCTGACGCAATGTAATGTGCATCGTTTCTTACCACTTATATAGATTGATTATAAGTATATAATCAATTTTATTTTTAAGCCAGAGCGCCGTAACCTTTAGCCAGACAAAGGAGAAGGTTATGTCAGAAATCACCTTACAACATCATCGTACAGTGTGGCACTTCGTGCCGGGTCTTGCGCTCAGCGCCGCAGTGACCGCCGTAGCGCTATGGGGCGGCAGCATCCCGGCTATCGCAGGCGCCGGTTTTAGCGCATTAACGCTGGCTATCTTGCTGGGTATGGTCGTGGGAAATACCGTTTACCCACATATCTGGAAATCCTGCGACGGCGGTGTGATCTTTGCCAAACAGCACCTGCTGCGTCTGGGGATCATTCTTTACGGCTTCCGTCTCACCTTTTCGCAGATTGCGGATGTGGGCGTGAGCGGGATCGCCATCGACGTCCTGACCCTGACCAGCACCTTTTTACTGGCCTGCTTTATCGGCCAGAAAGTGTTTGGCCTGGACAGGCAAACCAGCTGGCTGATCGGTGCCGGGAGCAGTATCTGTGGCGCAGCGGCGGTGCTGGCAACGGAACCCGTTGTTAAAGCCGAAGCCAGCAAGGTGACGGTGGCGGTAGCGACGGTGGTGATCTTCGGTACGCTGGCGATTTTCCTCTACCCGGCGATGTATCCGCTGGTTGCCCACTGGTTTAGCCCGGAAACCTACGGCATCTATATCGGTTCGACCATGCACGAAGTGGCTCAGGTGGTGGCGGCAGGACACGCCATTAACCCGGACGCCGAAAACGCAGCGGTGATTGCCAAAATGCTGCGCGTGATGATGCTGGCCCCGTTCCTGATTTTCCTTGCGGCGCGGGTTAAACAGCTGGCACCGGCAGACGGTAACCAGAAGAGTAAAATCACCATTCCGTGGTTTGCGATCCTGTTTATCGTGGTCGCTATCTTTAACTCCTTCCACCTGCTGCCGAAAGCGGTGGTGGATATGCTGGTGACGCTGGATACCGTGCTGCTGGCGATGGCCATGGCGGCCCTGGGGGTGACCACGCACGTCAGCGCGCTGAAAAAAGCCGGTGCGAAACCGCTGCTGATGGCGCTGGTGCTCTTCATCTGGCTGATTGTCGGCGGCGGTGCCATTAACCTCGCGGTGCACAGCCTGATGGCATAAACCATCTCGTCCTTCTCCTGCTAACCCGCTATCATAAGCGTTTCGGGTTAGCAGGAGTTTTTTTATGAAATATGTTGGAGCGCACGTCAGCGCTGCAGGTGGCCTTGCGAACGCCGCCATTCGCGCCGCCGAAATTGAGGCGACCGCTTTCGCCCTGTTCACCAAAAACCAGCGCCAGTGGCGCGCCGCAGCGCTCACCGCTGAAGTGATTGATGATTTCAAGGCTGCCTGTGAGAAGTACCACTACGGGCCAGGCCAAATCCTTCCCCACGACAGCTACCTGATCAACCTCGGTCACCCGGTTGAAGAGGCGCTGGAAAAATCCCGCGAGGCGTTTCTTGATGAAGTTCAGCGCTGCGAACAGCTGGGGCTGACGCTGTTGAACTTCCATCCGGGTAGCCATCTGATGCAGATCGATGAAGATGCCTGCCTGGCGCGCATTGCTGAATCCATCAACATCACCCTGGACAAGACCAAAGGCGTCACCGCGGTGATTGAGAATACCGCCGGTCAGGGCAGCAACCTGGGCTTTAAGTTCGAACATCTGGCCGCAATTATCGACGGCGTGGAGGATAAATCCCGCGTGGGAGTGTGCATTGATACCTGCCACGCGTTTGCCGCCGGTTATGACCTGCGCACCACCGAGGCAACAAAAAAAACCTTCGATGAGTTTGAGCGTATTGTGGGCTTTAAGTACCTGCGCGGCATGCACCTGAACGATGCGAAAAGCGCCTTTGGCAGCCGCGTTGACCGCCACCACAGCCTCGGTGAAGGCAACATTGGCCACGATGCGTTCCGCTTTATTATGCAGGACGCCCGCTTCGACGGTATTCCGATGGTGCTTGAAACCATCAATCCGGATATCTGGGCAGAAGAGATTGCCTGGCTGAAGGCTCAGCAAACCGCTGAACAGGCGGCATAAAAAAAGCCGGGTGCGTAATGCAACCCGGCTTTTTTTGTAGGTCGGGTAAGGCGAAGCCGCCACCCGACACTTTTTTTACGCTGCTTTTGCCACAACTTCCGCTTCCGGACGTTTCAGTACCGCGTAAGAGAGACCCGCCACCAGCGTACCGGCAACAATCGCCAGCAGGTAGCCCAGTACCGGGGTAATGGCGCCAGGGATCAGCAGCACGAACAGACCGCCGTGTGGTGCCATCAGCTTCGCGCCGACAGCCATAGAGATCGCCCCCGTTACCGCACCGCCTACGATACAGCACGGCAGCACGCGCATTGGGTCACGCGCCGCGAACGGAATCGCCCCTTCGGTGATGAAGCACAGACCCAGCACCAGCGCCGCTTTACCGCCTTCCTGCTGCGCTTTATCGAACTTACGACGGGCAATAATCGTCGCCAGGCCGAGCGCCAGCGGAGGCACCATGCCTGCCGCCATGATCGCGGCCATCGGCGCGTAGGTCTGGGTACTCAGCAGGCCAACACCAAAGGCGTACGCCGCTTTGTTCACCGGACCACCCATGTCGGTACACATCATGCCGCCGAGGATTGCACCCAGCAGAACCGCGTTCGCGGTACCCATGGTTTGCAGCCAGTGGGTCAGACCCGCCAGGATGCCCGCCACCGGCTTACCAATCAGGTAAATCATCGCCAGACCGACCACCAGGCTGGAAATCAGCGGGATGATCAGGATCGGCTTCAGCGCTTCCATGCTCTGCGGCAGCTTCAGCTTCGAACTAATCAGCTTCGCGACGTAACCCGCCAGGAAGCCGGCGATGATACCGCCGATAAAGCCGGAACCGGTGCTCACGGCCAGCATGCCGCCGATAAGACCCGGCGTCAGACCAGGACGGTCAGCGATGGAGAAGGCAATAAAGCCCGCCAGTACCGGCACCATCAGGGCGAAGGCTGAACCGCCGCCGATCTGCATCAGCGCAGCCGCCAGCGTGCCTTGTTCTTTAAACGCGGTGATACCAAACGCGAACGAGAGAGCGATACACAAACCGCCCGCAACAACCATCGGCAGCATGTAAGACACGCCGGTCAGCAGGTGACGATAGGCGCCTGCGGACTCTTTCTTCCCTTCCGTCGCGGTCTGACGCGCGCCGGTTGCCTGATACGGCTTCGCTTCTACCAGCGCTTTATCAAACTCCTGCGCGGTTTTTTTCAGCGCCAGGCCGGTGGAGGTACGGTACATTGGCTTACCGGCAAATTTCGCCAGGTCCACTTCGATATCCGCCGCTACAATCACCAGATCGGCCTCAGCCACTTCTTCAGGGGTGATCGCGTTGCCGGCACCGACGGAGCCGCGCGTTTCAACTTTTACCCACCAGCCGCGTTTTTTCGCTTCGGTTTCAATGGCTTCAGCCGCCATAAAGGTGTGAGCGACGCCCGTCGGGCAGGCCGTCACCGCAACAATACGTTTCGGACCCGTGGCCGCAGCCGGTGCCGTTGCGACAGGCGCGCTGTAGACAGACGCGTGACCTTTCGCTTCGCTCAGGAACAGTTCCGGGTGTGCCACCGCGCGATTAATATCGCCCAGCCACACTTTTTTACCGTTCAGCGCACTGTCAGCCGGGATTTTATCGCCCAGGACAATGGCCAGTTCTGCATCGCCTGGATTATCGATAATGTCCAGATGTGCTTTTTGTGCCGCCGCGCCCAGCAAGGTCTTCGCCATGTAGGCGCGAGCCTGTCCGAGACCGGAGTCAATGATCAGCAGCGTTTTCATTATTCCTCTCCTGCTGTTAGTTAAAAGGTTTTAAGTCAACGCGCGCCATCATCGCGGCTAACTGGGTACGATCGGTAATACCGACATTGCTCTGGCTGACGGCCAGGGCAGCAACGGCAGTGGCAAGACGTAAGGTATGTTCACTGGATTCACGCATCAGCAGACCATAAATCAGGCCGCCAACCATGGAATCCCCTGCGCCAACGGTACTCACAACTTCCATTGACGGCGGTTTGGCGATCCATTCGCCAGACGCGTTAACCCACAACGCGCCTTCTGCACCAAGAGAGATCACCACGTGAGCGATACCCTGCTCGCGCAGCGCATGGGCAGCGTCAATCACATCTTTTAATTCTGGCAGCTTACGACCCGCCCAGATTTCCAGCTCGCGGCGATTCGGCTTCACCAGCCACGGCGAGGCTTTCAGGCCCGCAACCAGCGCGTCACGGCTGCTGTCAAAAATGATGCACGGGCACTGGCTGCGCAAGCGCGTCATCCAGTCGGTAAAGGCTTCCGGACTCACGCCGGACGGCAGGCTGCCGCTGACGCAGACCATGTCAAACTGACCCAGCCAGGTCAGCGAGTCGTTTACAAAACGTTCCCAGTCCGACGGCGTCACTTCGAAGCCAGAGAAGTTCAGATCGGTTACTTCACCGTCTTTCTCCGTCAGCTTAACGTTAATACGGGTACGGCCCTGAACAACCTGAAAACGGTTGGCAATGCCCAGCTCGCTAAACAGCTGCTGGAAACCATCCTGGTTGTCTTTACCGAGGAATCCGCCCACGGTGACATCGATACCGAGATCCTTGAGCACTTTCGCGACGTTAATCCCTTTCCCCGCAGCATGCAGGCCAGTGGTACGCACGAGGTTGACTTCGCCGCGCTCAATTTCCGGGCAAAATCCTACCAGGTCATAAGCCGGGTTCAGCGTAATAGTCGCAACACGTCTGCTCATTATGCGCCCTCCCCCAGACCCGCCGCGATGGCATCGCCAATCGCTTTCAGCGCCTGTTCAGCATCGGCACCCTGCGCGGTGAAACGCAGACGGTGACCTTTCTTCACGCCCAGCGCGACCACTTTCATCAGACTACGACCGTTGGCCGGTTTGCCCGTGCCGTCAAGATTCGCCACGGTAATCTCACTCTCGAATTGTTTAATGGTATTCACCAGCATGGTGCCCGGACGGGCATGCAGGCCGTGTTCGTTGCGCACCACGAACTCAGCTGTCTGCACGTCTTCAGTCGGCGCATCATCACTGGTCAGCAGCGCCAGCACGGTGGAGGCATCAGCGTTCAGCAGTTTTTCAGCTTTGTTGTTCAGCAGCAGGTCGCCCAGACGCTTCAGCACGGAAACCGGCTGTTCATCGTTCATCGCCACGGTCACCAGCATGGCCGCGCGTTCGCCTTCTACGTCAAACGCGTTGGCCGCGCGGCTCACGGCGATAGCGCTGCGCAGGTTGCCTTCAGCACTGTCGTTCAGCCAGATACCCTGACCCAGATTCAACGGCTTATCGTTAATCACGCGCGTCACAAAGGTGGCATCCGCCGCGCCGGCTTCTTTCAGACGACCCGCGTTCAGCGCCTGCAGCGTTACCAGATCGGAGGCAACCACATCCAGCGTTAGCGTTTCATTATCCAGTTTCAGCGCTTCACTCTGTTTTTCGCCCATCAGCAAGGCGCGCAGCTCTTCCGCAGTGGTTGCAGACTTAAGCTGTTCAGCCACATCGTCATCGCTCAGGACATGCGTCAGCTGACGCAGCAGACCTAAATGTTCGTCGCTGCTGGCCGCGATACCGATAGCCACATAGGCCACCTGACCGTCGCCCCAGAGCACGCCCTGAGGGAACTGGTAAACCTTAACGCCGGTCTTCAACACCTGATCGCGGGTGTCGGTGGTGCCGTGCGGAATGGCAATCCCATTGCCGAGGAAGGTTGAGGTCTGCTGCTCACGCGCCAGCATGCCGTTGACATAGCCGTCCGCTACGTTACCCGCCTGCACAAGCGCAGCGGCAACCTGGCGAATAGCCTCTTCTTTATCCCCGGCCTGAGCGCCCGGGTGGATATCCTGAACAGATAACTGGAACATGGTTCTCCACTCCTGCTGAACTTGAATCGTTTCAGCTTTAATGAGAAAAAATGCGCTAGCCTGCTCCGTTTGTTAAAACAAGATAGCGCTGAAACGTTTCAAAAAGTCTTGCGCTTTCTGCAATGTCTTGCAAGAAAACTCGTATTTCAGATTGCAGAATTTAGAGATACAGCACATTTCTTCTTCGTTCAGCTGAATTTTGCTGAAGTTCAGCAAGTCAGTTTCAGCTAAGGTCAGCCGGGTAAGAGGTAAGTTGAAATGCCATTTTGATTTTTCGTGGCATCATTGACCGCACCCACTGTTTATTTTTTAGCTGACGGCGTACACTCCGCCCCTCTCTGCTACTCGCTAATTATAAAACATGCATAACACCCCTGCGGCTGCCTCGCCGAAGCCCTTTGATTTAACCTCTGCGGCCTTCCTGATTGTTGCCTTCTTCACGGGCATTGCCGGTGCGTTACAGACGCCGACGCTGAGCTTATTTTTGACCAATGAAGTGCATGTTCGTCCGGCACTGGTTGGATTCTTTTTTACCGGAAGCGCCATCATCGGCATCCTGGTCAGCCAGTTTCTGGCGGGACGATCCGACAGAAAAGGCGATCGTAAAAGCCTGATCGTTTTCTGCTGTCTGCTGGGGGTCATGGCCTGCGTTCTTTTTGCCTGGAATCGCAACTACTTCATTCTGCTTTTCGTCGGGGTATTCCTGAGCAGCTTCGGCTCGACGGCGAACCCACAGCTGTTCGCGCTTGCCCGCGAACACGCCGACCATACCGGACGTGAAGCGGTGATGTTCAGCTCTGTCCTGCGTGCTCAGGTGTCGCTGGCATGGGTGATTGGCCCGCCGCTGGCTTACGCGCTGGCGATGGGTTTTGGCTTTACGGTGATGTACCTGAGCGCGGCTGTCGCGTTTGTGGCGTGCGGCACGCTGGTGTGGTGCTTCCTGCCGTCCATGCGCAAAGAGCCAAAAGTGGCAACGGGCGTGCTGGAAGCGCCGCGACGTAACCGCCGCGATGCCCTGCTCCTGTTCACGATCTGCACGCTGATGTGGGGCACCAACAGCCTGTACATCATCAATATGCCGCTGTTTATTATTAATGAGCTTCACCTGTCGGAGAAGCTGGCGGGCATCATGATGGGCACCGCGGCCGGGCTTGAGATCCCGACCATGCTTATCGCGGGCTATTACGCAAAGCGCTTCGGGAAACGTTTTTTAATGCGCGTCGCCGCGGTAGCCGGTCTGCTGTTCTATGTCGGTATGCTGACGGTACATACGCCGGGGCTGTTGCTGGCTTTACAGCTGCTGAACGCCATCTATATCGGCATCCTCGCCGGGATAGGCATGCTCTATTTTCAGGATCTGATGCCGGGCCAGGCAGGCTCTGCCACCACCCTTTATACTAATACCACCCGCGTGGGCTGGATTATCGCGGGCTCAATGGCCGGTGTCGTGGCCGAAATCTGGAACTATCACACGGTGTTCTGGATTGCGCTGCTGATGTGTATGCTGACGATCGGCTGTCTGGCGAGGATTAAAGACGTTTAAGGCGCGGTGAGCTTTTCAAGGTCAAGAAGGTACGTCATCGCCTGCTCTCGCGTGCTGCCGCACATTTCGGCAGCGGGCTGAAGTCCGGAGCAGACTTTCGGGCGCAGCGGTGAGCCAAAGATCATGCACAGGTTGGTTTCCGAGAGCTGAACGCAGCGGGTATTGGCAGGCTTGCCCTCGGGCATTCCTGGAATGGGGCTTGAAATGGACGGTGCAGTACAGCACGCGCCACAATCGGGACGGCAATCCATAAATGCTCTCTTTCGCTGGCGAACGCCCGTACGGTCGGGCATCGCGCGCACAGTAACACCTTTTGCGTATTGATAGCAAAAGCCACGAATTCCTCTTGCCTGAAAGGCCGCGCGCGAGTAATTTGGCGCGATATTTTTTACCTCCCGTAAACAGGATTACTGCAATGCCAAGAGCGAACGAAATTAAGAAAGGTATGGTGCTGAATTACAACGGCAAACTGCTGATTGTGAAAGATATCGACATTCAGGCACCAAGCGCCCGTGGTGCAGCTACGCTGTACAAAATGCGTTTCGCCGATGTGCGTACCGGCCTGAAGGTGGAAGAGCGCTTTAAAGGTGACGATATCGTCGATACCGTGACCCTGACCCGTCGCTACGTTGATTTCTCCTACATCGACGGCAACGAATACGTGTTCATGGACAAAGAAGATTACACCCCGTACATCTTCACCAAAGATCAGATTGAAGAAGAGCTGCTGTTCATCCCTGAAGGCGGCATGCCTGACATGCAGGTTCTGACCTGGGACGGCGTGCTGCTGGCGCTGGAGCTGCCTCAGACCGTCGATCTGGAAATCGTTGAAACGGCACCAGGCATCAAAGGCGCATCAGCGAGTGCCCGCAACAAACCGGCTACCCTGACGACCGGCCTGGTTGTGCAGGTGCCGGAATACCTCTCCGCTGGCGAGAAGATCCGCATCCATATCGAAGAAAAACGCTATATGGGTCGCGCTGACTGATTGCGGCATTTGTCGGGTAGCGGCTTCGCCTTACCCGACCTGCAAAAACACAAAAACCGGCTCTCAGGCCGGTTTTTTTTATTGTTGCCCCGGTGGCGCTTACAGAAGCTCCGGATACTTCGTCATCTTCAGCGCCAGCTCAACGCCGCGCACTTCCGCCATCCCTTTAAGACGGCCAATCGCCGAATAGCCCGGGTTAGTTTTCTTACGCAGATCGTCCAGCATCTGGTGGCCGTGATCCGGACGGAACGGAATAGGACGCACATCGCCAATCTGCTTGCGACGCGCCTCTTCTGCCAGAATAGCGTCCACCACCGCGACCATATTCACATCACCGCCAAGGTGCGCCGCCTCGTGGAAGGTTTTTGGGTTCTCTTCGCGGCAGGTCGCACGCAGATGCGTAAAGTGAATGCGGTCGCCGAAGGATTCAATCATCTGCACCAGATCGTTATCCGCCCGCACGCCGTAGGAGCCGGTACACATTGTGAAGCCGTTATAGATGCTGTCGACCGTCTCTTTCAGCCACTGCATATCTTCAATCGTGGACACGATACGCGGCAGACCGAGGATTGGACGCGGCGGATCGTCCGGATGTACGGCCAGGCGAACCCCCACCTCTTCCGCGACAGGCACAATTGCGCGCAGGAAATACGCCATGTTTTCACGCAGCTGGTGCTTATCTATATCGCCGTATTCCGCCAGGCGCGCGCGGAACTGATCCAGCGTATAGCCCTCTTCGGCACCCGGCAGGCCCGCAATAATATTTCGGGTCAGCTTTTCGATATCTGCGTCACTGGCGGCGTTAAACCACGCGAGCGCCTGCTGCTGCTCTTCCACGGTGTAATCCGCGTCTGCGCCAGGGCGTTTCAGAATGTGCAGTTCGAATGCCGCAAAGGCAATCTGATCGAAGCGCAGCGCTTTCGAGCCGTCAGGCATTTGATATTCGAGATCGGTACGCGTCCAGTCGAGGATGGGCATGAAGTTGTAGCAAACCGTATCAATGCCGCAGGACGCGAGGTTACGAATGCTCTGCTGATAGTTAGCAATCCAGGTCTGGTACTCCCCTGAGTGGGTTTTGATATCTTCATGAACAGGAATGCTTTCCACCACAGACCAGGTTAGTCCCTTCTCCGCCAGCAGCGCCTGACGCGCCTGTATTTCCTCTACCGGCCAGACCTGACCGTTAGGAATATGATGCAGCGCCGTGACGACACCCGTTGCGCCAGCCTGACGCACATCATCAAGAGAAACCGGATCGTTCGGCCCGTACCAACGCCAGGTTTGTTCCATTGCCTCACCCTCTTAAGTTGTTATACCAATATGCGTTACTGCAATGACGACTACCATACATGTTTGCCGGAAAGGGTCAATACGCCGCCACACATTGATTGATCGAACTCACATAACGGGGATATTTACGGCTCACCAATTTTATTTGCTGTCATATAACTTTACACTGGCATTGTTAATTAATGGTTAATCAGGTGTGTATCTCATGAAGACAATTGCCTCCACCGCCCTTCCTGCCCGGGTTCAGCAACCGCGTTACGATCGTCAGCAACTGCGCTCCCGCATCGTCCACTTTGGCTTTGGCGCGTTTCACCGTGCGCACCAGGCTTTGTTAACAAATAGGGTGCTGAATGAAAAAGGCGGCGACTGGGGGATTTGTGAGATTAGCCTCTTCAGCGGCGATGTGCTGATGAGCCAGCTTCGCGCGCAGGATCACCTGTTCACCGTGCTGGAGAAAGGGGCTGAAGGAAATGAGGCGATTATCGTCGGTGCCGTCCACGAATGCCTGAACGCAAAGCTGGACTCCCTGCCCGCCATTATTGAGAAATTTTGCGAGCCTCAGGTCGCGATCGTATCGCTCACCATCACGGAAAAAGGCTATTGCATCGATCCCGCGAGCGGAAAACTCGATCTGAATAACCCCCGGATCGTCCACGACCTTGAAAACCCCTCAGAGCCACATTCGGCCCCAGGGATCCTGGTCGAAGCCCTCAACCGCCGCCGCGAGCGCGGCTTGCCTGCGTTTACCGTGCTGTCCTGCGACAATATCCCTGATAACGGGCACGTGGTGAAAAACGCGGTATTGGGCATGGCGCAAAAGCGTTCCGCGACGCTGTCTGAATGGATTGATAGCCACGTGAGCTTCCCTGGGACGATGGTCGACAGGATTGTGCCCGCCGCGACGGACGCCTCGCTGGCGGAAATCACCGACGCGCTCGGCGTGGAAGATCCTTGCGCCATCAGCTGCGAACCGTTCATTCAGTGGGTCGTAGAAGATAATTTTGTCGCCGGTCGTCCGGACTGGGAAGTCGCGGGTGTCCAGATGGTGCAGGATGTTCTGCCGTGGGAGCAGATGAAATTACGCATGCTCAACGGCAGCCACTCTTTCCTGGCGTATCTGGGATACCTCGCGGGCTACGCCCATATAAATGAATGCATGGAGGACGCGGCGTTCCGTGAAGCTGCCCGTCGGCTGATGCTGGACGAACAGGCCCCCACGTTACGTATTAAGGATGTCGATCTCACCGCCTACGCCGATAGCCTGCTGGAGCGCTTTGCCAACCCGGCCCTCCAGCATCGGACCTGGCAAATCGCGATGGACGGTAGTCAGAAGCTTCCGCAAAGAATGCTGGACGGGATCCGCGTTCATCTTGAGCGAAAAACACCGTGGCCGCTGCTGGCTCTGGGCGTGGCCGGCTGGATACGCTACGTCAGCGGTACCGACGACCATGGCAACGCGATTGACGTTCGCGATCCCCTCAGCGATAAAATCCACGCCATCGTCAACGCCAGCAGCGACGCCGACCGCGTTAACGCGCTGCTGGGGCTGAGTGAGGTCTTTGGTCAAGATCTCGCGCAAAACAGCATTTTTGTGGAGGCAGTCAGCCAGGCCTATCAGCGCATTACCCGCCACGGCGCGCGTCAGGCTGTTATCGAAACGTTAAATCTTTAACGATTATTGCCCTTAACGCGAACGGATAAGACCTCCGTTCGCCCTTCCCCTTCTCACAGGACCCGTTTTTCGCCAGGATAGAGAGAAGTGTTATAGCATCACAATTCTCAGCTGGAGCGCACGTGACCAAAACCAACCTCATCACCGGTTTTCTCGGCAGCGGTAAAACCACCTCAATTTTCCACCTGCTGGCGAATAAAGATCCGGCCGAGAAGTGGGCCGTGCTGGTCAATGAATTTGGCGAGGTGGGCATTGACGGCGCGTTGCTGTCATCCAGCGGCGCGATGATTAAAGAGATCCCCGGCGGATGCATGTGCTGCGTCAATGGCCTGCCGATGCAGGTCGGACTCAATACCCTGCTGCGTCAGGGCAAACCTGACCGCCTGCTGATTGAACCCACCGGACTGGGTCACCCGAAGCAGATCCTCGATTTACTCACCGCCCCGGTTTACGAGCCGTGGATCGATTTGCGCGCCACTCTGTGCCTGCTCGATCCGCGTCAGCTTCTGGATGATAAGGCGGTGGCTAACGAGAACTTCCGCGATCAGCTCGCCTCGGCGGATGTTATCGTCGCCAACAAGGAAGATCGCGCCACGGCTGAAAGCCAGGCCGCGCTTGACGCGTGGTGGCAACATTTTGGCGGTAACCGCACGCGGGTGCAGACCACCCAAGGGAATATTGATAGCGCCCTGCTTGACCTTCCACGACTGAACCTCACGGCGTTGCCTGCCAGCGCGGAACATGCGCACAGTCACCCGGTTAAGCAGGGTTTAGCCGCTCTCAGCCTGCCGGAACATCAGCGCTGGCGTCGTAACCTGAACAGCGGCCAGGGATATCAGGCCTGCGGATGGATTTTTGATGCTGAAACCGTTTTTGACACCATCGGGATCCTCGAGTGGGCTCGCCTTGCGCCCGTCGATCGCGTGAAAGGGATCATGCGCACGCCGGACGGACTGGTGCGGATCAACCGCCAGGGCGACGATTTCTTTATTGAAACGCAAAACGTGGCTCCGCCTGACAGCCGAATAGAGTTAATTAGTGCGGTTAACGCCGACTGGAATGCCCTCCAGTCCAGCCTGTTGAGGATTCGTTTAAGTTCGGGCGGCTAACGTTGCCCCAGTTTTCACTCTATGCAGAACGTTATGACAACTCGATTTCCCCTGATATTACTGCTTAATGTCGCCGGTCTGGCGCTCTTCTTCTCCTGGTATATCCCGGCGGATCATGGTTTCTGGTTCCCGCTGGATTCTGCCATTTTTCACTTCTTCAACCAGGAGCTGGTGAAGAGCAACGCGTTTCTGTGGCTGGTGGCAATTACCAACAACCGCGCCTTCGACGGTTTCTCGCTGCTGGCCATGGGCTGCCTGATGCTCTCTTTCTGGCTGAAAGAGGATAAAGCCGGGCGTCGCCGTATTCTGATTATCGGTCTGGTGATGCTGCTGTTTGCCGTCGTCATAAACCAGCTGGCAACAGCGATTATTCCGGTTAAGCGTTCAAGCCCAACGCTCTTCTTCACCGATATTTATCGCGTCAGCGAACTGCTGCATATTCCAACAAAAGATGCGTCGAAGGACAGTTTCCCCGGCGATCACGGCATGATGCTGCTTATTTTTTCCGCAATTATGCTGCGCTATTTCGGCAGAAAAGCCTTTGCCATAGCCCTGATTATTTTTGTGGTTTTTGCCTTCCCGCGCGTAATGATTGGCGCGCACTGGTTCACCGATATTGCCGTCGGTTCGCTCTCCGTGGCGCTGATTGCGCTGCCGTGGTGTTTGATGACCCCACTTAGCGACAGGATAATAGCGCTGTTCGATCGCTATCTCCCTGGTAAAGCGCAACAACAATTAAACAAATAACTAACCTAAATTAACGTGGGCTATCAGGGATCGACATGATCCCTGATAGCGTTCTCGCCGCGATCTTTTCCCGCTGTCATATTCTCGTCATCATATTCATGATAAAAATGAAGCAATTGCACACTGGCGCAGCGGATCCGTCGCTATTTTGAGCAATTCTATGTTTTTACTTTCTGTATCACATTTTCTTATAAAAAAAAGGCTTTTTTTTCTCGCAATACCCCTGGCAATCGGTTAATCTCGAACTCGTTTTGCCCCATAGAGATAATTATTTCACTGGCGAATAATTTTGTGCGCTGTGCCACAAATGTGACCAGAAAGAATTGTCTCAATGTGAACAGATAATTAGTCTCGTCACGTTTGGCATTTTTATAACGATATTTGTCGTTAAGGACTTCAAGGGATAATAAACAAAATGGTCAAATCTCAACCGTTTCTGAGATATATCTTACGGGGGATCCCGGCGATAGCAGTCGCGGTACTGTTGTCTGCATGTAGTACATCGAACACCGCAAAGAATATGCATCCTGAGACGCGTGTTGTGGGAATGGAAGATTCCTCGTCACTGCAAGCCTCTCAGGATGAATTTGAAAATATGGTACGTAATCTGGACGTGAAGTCCCGCATTATGGACCAGTATGCTGACTGGAAAGGCGTGCGCTATCGTCTTGGCGGCAGCACAAAAACAGGTATTGATTGTTCCGGTTTTGTACAGCGTACTTTCCGCGAGCAATTTGGGTTAGATCTTCCGCGTTCGACCTATGAACAGCAGGAGATGGGCAAGTCGATTTCACGTACCAAACTGCGCACCGGTGATTTAGTCCTGTTCCGTGCCGGTTCTACAGGTCGACATGTTGGCATCTACATTGGTAATGACCAGTTCGTACATGCCTCCACCAGCAGCGGTGTGACCATTTCCAGCATGAATGAACCGTACTGGAAGAAGCGCTACAACGAAGCACGCCGCGTACTGACCCGCAGTTAATATGACTATTGTATCGTTGGTTATCCCTTGGCTGACGATATGATGAAAAAAAGCACTGCTTCGGCAGTGTTTTTTTTTGCCCGTTACACTGAATACATCCAGCGGCATTTCAGGAATCACGACGTCTATGCTCACCCGCTACTTCTCCAGTAATCGTAAGATACTGATCCTCAGTATTATCACGGGTCTCATCACCGCCCTGCTCCTGGGTATCCTGCAATTTTCCTGGAGTTACCACAAGCGGGAAGCCAAATTCGACACTCTGGTGAATGATGTAAGCGCCTATATGGGGAGCTATTTCGACGATTTAAAAAAAGCTGTCAATGTTCTCCAGCCCCTCACGCTGAACACGTGCCACGACGTCAATCAGGAACTCACCTCACGCGCGGCCTTCAGCATTAACGTTCGCGCCTTCCTGCTGGTCAGGGACAAAATGGCGTTCTGCTCTTCCGCCACAGGCCCAATGAATGTCCCGATGGAGACGCTGATACCTGAGCTGAATATCGATAAACCGATCGATATGGCGCTGCTTCCGGGTACCCCCATGCTGCCTGATGAGCCTGCAATTGCGATCTGGTACCGCAACCCATTAGTAAAGGGCGGCGGTGTGTTCACTTCAGTGAATATTAATCTGACGCCTTACCTGCTCTACACGGAGCGCCAGGACGAGTTCGCCGGTATAGCCATCATCATCGGCGATAATGCGTTGTCGACGCAGTCCAGTACCCTGGTTCATGCGCACGAATTACATGACATCCCGGTCCGTACCGCAACGCTGAAAGACGTTCCCCTGACCATCAACCTGTATGCGGACGCATGGACCAGCGATGAAATTCTCTACGCCGTGTTCTTCGGGCTGGTATGCGGTATTTGTGCCGGATCGCTTAACTACTACATCCTCAGCATTCGGCTCAACCCGGGTAAAGAGATTTTAAGCGCCATTAAGCGCGGTCAGTTTTACGTGGTTTATCAACCCGTCGTTGATGCCAAATCGCTCCAGATGACCGGGCTTGAAGTGCTGATGCGCTGGAAACACCCGACAATGGGGGAAATTCCGCCGGACGCGTTTATCAATTTTGCCGAAGCGCAGAAGCTGATCGTCCCGCTGACGCTGCATCTCTTTGATCTTATTATCGACGATGCGCCGGTATTACAAACGCTGTTACCTCCGGGCGCAAAGGTGGGCATCAACATTGCGCCGGGACATCTGCACGCGGAAAGCTTTAAGGACGATATGCGCACCTTCAAAGCGCTACTGCCGCCGGATTATTTCCAGATCGTGCTGGAAATTACCGAGCGCGACATGCTCAATCATCGGGAAGCTAACAGCCTCTTCGAATGGCTGCACAACGAAGGGTTTGAGATAGCCATTGATGATTTTGGCACCGGCCACAGCGCGCTGATTTATCTTGAGCATTTCACCATGGACTACCTCAAGATCGACCGAGGTTTTGTTAATGCGATTGGCACTGAGACCGTGACGTCGCCGGTGCTGGATGCCGTCCTGACGCTGGCAAGACGACTGAATATGTCGACCGTCGCCGAAGGGGTAGAGACGCCGGAACAGGCGGCCTGGCTGCGCGAACACGGCGTTAACTTCCTGCAGGGATACTGGATTAGCCGCCCGATGCCGCTGGCGCAGTTCCGCGAATGGCGGCCTGATATTTCGCCCGAAGGCGATTAATTTCACATTGCCCGCGACGTCACTTATTATTCAGCTTAACCGAGCCGGTCTGTAAAAGAGGGAGCTGCCGCGAGATGCTTATGCGCTTTATGTTGCTGATGTTGGCATTCACGAGCCTGTCCAGCCAGGCGCAAGCCATCAAAGAAAATATCGCCTTCGCGGTGATTGGCGAGCCGAAATATGCGGTCAATTTTACGCACTTCGATTACGTTAACCCTGCCGCGCCGAAGGGCGGAAAGGTCACCCTTTCCGCCACGGGGACATTCGACAACTTCAACCGTTTTGCCCTGCGCGGCGTGGCGGCCGCGCGGACGGAATCGCTTTACGATACGCTCTTTGTCACGTCGGATGATGAACCCGGCAGCTACTATCCGCTGATTGCCGAGAACGTGCGTTACGCCGATAACTTCGCCTGGGCGGAAATCTCGCTTAACCCACGAGCACGTTTTCACGATGGCACACCGGTTAAGGCCAGCGACGTTGCGTTCACCTTCCATAAATTCATGACCGAAGGCGTCCCCCAGTTCCGCATCGTGTATAAAGGGGCTTCCGTCAGAGCCATTGCGCCGCTCACCGTACGCATCGAGCTGAGCGAACCGAACAAAGAGAATATGCTCAGCCTGTTCTCGCTGCCGGTAATGCCGGAATCGTTCTGGAAAAGTCATAAGCTGAGCGACCCGCTTTCGACTCCCCCACTGGCAGGCGGCCCCTACCGCATCACCGACTGGCGCATGGGGCAATATGTCGTCTATTCCCGCGTCAAGGACTACTGGGCGGCCAATCTGCCGGTAAACCGCGGGCGCTGGAACTTCGACACCCTTCGCTATGATTACTACCTCGACGATAACGTGGCGTTTGAAGCGTTCAAAGCCGGGGCCTTCGATTTGCGCGTCGAGAGCAGCGCCAAAAACTGGGCGACCCGCTATATCGGCAAAAATTTCGCTAAAGGCTATATCGTCAAAGACGAGCACAAAAATGAGTCTGCGCAAGACACGCGCTGGCTGGCGTTTAATATTCAGCGCCCGGTATTTAATGACCGCCGGGTGCGAGAGGCGATATCTCTGGCCTTTGATTTTGAATGGATGAACAAAGCGCTGTTTTACGGGGCTTACAGCCGCGCCAACAGCTATTTCCAGAACACAGAATATGCCGCGCGTGATTACCCGAAAGCCGACGAGCTGGTCCTGCTGGCGCCGCTGAAAGCAGAGCTGCCCCCGCAGGTTTTCACCACCGTGTTTCAGCCGCCCGCCTCGAAGGGTGACGGCTATGACCGTGAAAACCTGCTG
This sequence comes from Enterobacter sp. 3U4, assembly GCF_057224565.1. Lineage (NCBI taxonomy): Bacteria > Pseudomonadati > Pseudomonadota > Gammaproteobacteria > Enterobacterales > Enterobacteriaceae > Enterobacter > Enterobacter sp. 3U4. Next base: position 801,614 of record NZ_CP136665.1, on the reverse strand, counting down.
AAGGCCAGCAAGCTGCTGGATGACGCGGGCTGGCACCTGAAGAATCAAAAGCGTGTGGATGCCAAAACGGGCAAGCCTCTCAGCTTTGAGCTGCTGCTCTCGTCCGGAGGCAACGATCAGTGGGTGCTGCCGTTTAAGCACAACCTTGAGCGCCTGGGCGTGACTATGAACATTCGCCAGGTCGATAACGCGCAGATCACCAGCCGCATGCGCAGCCGTGATTACGACATGATGCAGCGCCTGTGGCCGGCGCAGCCGTGGCCCAGCTCGGATCTGCAAATCTCCTGGGCCTCCAGCTACATCGACTCCTCCTACAATGCGCCGGGAGTAAAAAGCCCGGCAATTGATGCCCTAATTGCGAAAATCGTGGCGGCGCAGGGTGATAAAGAAAAGCTCCTGCCGCTCGGGCGCGCCCTCGACAGGGTCTTAACCTGGAACTACTACATGCTGCCGATGTGGTATATGGGCGAAGATCGCCTTGCGCGCTGGGACAAGTTCTCCGTGCCTGCCGTGCGCCCTGTCTATTCCCTGGGCTTTGATACCTGGTGGTATGACGTTAACAAAGCCGCCAGACTTCCCGCTGAGCGGCGATAAGGAATCATCATGGGTGCCTATCTTCTCCGCCGTCTCCTGCTGGTTATTCCCACCCTGTGGGCCATCATCACGATTAACTTTTTTATCGTGCAAATCGCCCCCGGAGGACCGGTCGATCAGGCCATTGCCGCCATTGAATTTGGCAACAGCGGCGGCATGCCCGGCGGCGGCGGTGAAGGGATGGGCGCCAGCCATGCGCGAACCGGCGTAGGGAATATCAGCGAAAGCCACTACCGCGGCGGACGCGGGCTGGATCCGGAGGTGATCGCCGAGATCACCCACCGCTACGGCTTTGACAAACCGATTCACGAGCGCTATTTCAAAATGCTCTGGGATTACATCCGCTTTGATTTTGGCGACAGCCTGTTTCGCAGTGCGTCAGTATTAACGTTGATCAAGCAAAGCATGCCTGTTTCGATCACGCTCGGGTTATGGGGAACGCTGATTATCTATCTGGTCTCTATACCGCTCGGGATCCGCAAAGCGGTTTATAACGGCAGCCGGTTCGATATCTGGAGCAGCACGTTCATCATCATAGGCTACGCCATACCGGCGTTTCTGTTTGCCGTCCTGCTGATCGTCTTTTTTGCCGGGGGAAGCTATTTCGACCTCTTCCCGCTGCGGGGGCTGGTCTCCGCCGATTTCAGCTCCCTGCCGTGGTACCAGAAAATTACCGACTACCTCTGGCATATCACCCTGCCGGTTCTGGCAACGGTCATTGGCGGGTTTGCGGCCCTGACCATGTTAACCAAAAACGCCTTTCTCGATGAAATTCGTAAACAGTACGTCGTCACGGCCCGCGCCAAGGGCGTAAGCGAGAAGCAGATCATGTGGAAGCACGTGTTCCGCAACGCCATGCTGCTGGTGATCGCCGGGTTTCCGGCCACGTTCATCAGCATGTTTTTTACCGGCTCGCTGCTGATAGAGGTGATGTTCTCGCTCAACGGCCTGGGGCTGCTGGGCTATGAGGCCACCGTGTCGCGCGATTATCCGGTAATGTTTGGCACACTCTATATTTTCACCCTGATTGGCCTGCTGCTGAATATCATCAGCGATATCAGCTATACGCTGGTCGATCCCCGAATCGATTTTGAGGGCCGATGATGCCGCGCTTAAGCCCCGTCAACCAGGCCCGCTGGGCCCGCTTTCGCCACAACCGCCGCGGCTACTGGTCGCTGTGGATTTTTGCCGTGCTGTTTGTTTTAAGCCTGTTTTCAGAACTGATCGCCAACGACAGGCCGCTGCTGGTGCATTTTAACGATCGGTGGTACGTGCCGGTCATCGCCAATTACAGCGAAAGCGACTTTGGCGGCCCGTTTGCGACGCCGGCGGAATATCAGGATCCGTGGCTTCGCCAGCAGATTGAGCAGCACGGCTGGGCGCTCTGGGCGCCGGTGCGCTTTGGCGCAAACAGCATTAACTTCTCCACCACGACCCCCTTCCCTTCCCCGCCCTCCGCGCAAAACTGGCTGGGAACGGATGCTAACGGCGGCGACGTGCTGGCACGCATCCTGTACGGCACGCGAATCTCGCTGCTCTTTGGGCTGATGCTGACGCTCTTCTCCAGCGTGATGGGCGTCGTGGCGGGCGCCGTTCAGGGCTACTACGGCGGGAAGATTGACCTGTGGTGTCAGCGGATTATTGAAGTCTGGTCAGGCATGCCGACGCTGTTTCTGATCATCCTGCTTTCCAGCGTCGTACAGCCCAACTTCTGGTGGCTGTTAGGCATCACCGTCCTGTTCGGCTGGATGGCGCTGGTGGGCGTGGTGCGGGCGGAGTTTCTGCGCACCCGCAATTTTGACTATATTCGCGCCGCGCAGGCGCTTGGCGTGAGCGACCGCGGGATCATCTTCCGCCATATGCTGCCCAACGCCGTGGTGGCAACGCTCACCTTCCTGCCGTTTATTCTGTGTAGCTCCATCACCACCCTCACCTCACTGGATTTTCTCGGCTTCGGGTTACCGTTGGGTTCCCCGTCGCTTGGCGAACTGCTGCTGCAGGGCAAGAACAACCTGCAGGCGCCGTGGTTAGGCATCGCCGCCTTTCTTTCCGTGGCCGTGCTGCTGTCGCTGCTGATTTTTATTGGCGAAGCCGTGCGCGATGCCTTTGATCCGAACAAGGCGGTATAAGATGACCCAGCCCCTGCTCAGTATTGATAACCTGTCGATTGCTTTTTCAAAGCAGGACGAGACGCGCACCGTGGTCAGCGACCTGACGCTGCAGATCCAGCGCGGTGAAACGCTGGCCCTGGTGGGTGAATCGGGTTCAGGCAAGAGCGTTTCGGCGCTCTCCATCCTGCGGCTGCTGCCCGCTCCGCCGGTGAGCTATCCGCAAGGGGATATTCTGTTTCACGGCCGTTCGCTGCTGCACGCCGACGAACAGACCCTGCGCGGCATTCGCGGCAACAAAATCGCGATGATCTTCCAGGAGCCGATGGTATCGCTTAACCCGCTGCACAGCCTGGAAAAACAGCTCTATGAAGTGCTTTCCCTGCACCGTGGGATGCGCAAAGAGGCCGCGCGGGGAGAAATTCTGGATTGTCTTGAACGAACAGGCATACGCAATGCGGCCAAACGACTGAATGATTTTCCGCACCAGCTCTCCGGCGGCGAACGCCAGCGCGTGATGATCGCCATGGCCCTGCTCACGCGCCCCGAACTGTTGATAGCCGATGAGCCCACAACGGCGCTGGACGTGACGGTACAGGCGCAAATACTGACGCTGCTGCGGGAACTGCGTGACGAGCTGAACATGAGCCTGCTGTTTATCACGCATAACCTGAGCATTGTGAGAAAGCTGGCCGACAGCGTTGCGGTGATGCAGAACGGACGCTGTGTTGAACAGAACACGGCGTCAACGCTGCTGAGCGCACCGCAGCACCCCTATACGCAGCGGCTGCTCGACAGCGAACCCTCCGGCGACCCGATTCCTCTCGATGCGGACAGCACGCCGCTGCTGCGCGTTGAGGATCTGTCCGTCTCGTTCCCGATCCGCAAAGGTATTCTGCGGCGCATTGTCGATCGCAACCTGGTGCTGAAAAACATCCGCTTCTCGCTGTGCCCGGGGGAATCCCTGGGACTGGTGGGCGAATCCGGTTCGGGTAAAAGCACCACCGGTCTGGCGCTGCTGCGCCTAATCGCCTCGCAGGGCGAGATCCTCTTTGACGATATGCCGCTGCACCGCTGGAACCGCCGCCAGATGCTGCCCGTGCGGCCCCGCATGCAGGTGGTCTTTCAGGATCCCAACTCATCGCTTAACCCACGGCTCAGCGTGTTACAGATTATCGAAGAGGGTCTGCGCGTGCATCAGCCCGGCCTGAGCGTTCAGCAGCGAGAGCAGGAAGTTATGCGGGTGATGGCCGAAGTGGGCTTAGATCCCGAGACCCGCCACCGCTATCCGGCTGAATTCTCCGGCGGTCAGCGCCAGCGTATCGCCATTGCCCGCGCGCTGATCCTGAAACCAGAGCTGATTATTCTGGATGAACCGACGTCGTCGCTGGACAGGACCGTTCAGGCGCAGATCGTGGCGCTGCTGAAAGGGCTACAGGAAAAGCACCGGCTGGCCTATATCTTTATCAGCCATGATTTGCAGGTGGTGCGGGCGCTATGCCATCAGGTGATTGTGTTGCGACAGGGAGAGGTGGTCGAGCAGGGTGATTGCCAGCGCGTATTTAGCGCGCCAACGCAGCGCTACACGCGCCAGCTGTTGTCGTCAGACTAGCGCTCAGAACGGGTACTGGCCGGAGAAAGGCTCGGCAATGGCAACCCCAAAATTTTTCAGGCGGCAGGTGGCGGCAAACTCGTCCTGGCTTTTCACAAACAGGCACGGCTCCCCTTCGCACTCCAGCACGGAGCTGTCCACTTCGATATCCGTCAGGGCCTGACTGAGACGTTCCATCACCCGCCAGGCATTTTCGTCACTCGGGCTCAACAGCTTGAGCGCCACCAGGCAGTTTTCACAGCCCGTGACGTTTTGCGGAATCGGTTCAACTTTCGAACCAGCAAAACCCGCCGACCAGCGATAGCTCTGGGGCAAGCGATGGACAATAGAAAGTTGTAATGTATTCACGTTCGTTCCCCGGAAGCAAAATTTACTTCACAATTTATTTACATTTATAGTAACACATCATCGTCAGCCTGCACTATTCAGCACTTTTTTATCGGTATTCAGGCTCGCGTCGGCGCTATATGTACCCGTTTCTGCGATCTAACTCAACCTTTTTGAATACAATGATGTGACTTTTTACACAAATAGATTTTACATAAAATAAACAAACACGGCATAAACGAACGGGGGTTTGGTTGATATGTATCAACAAAAAAGGCCCTGCCGGGCCTTCTCTGTGTTTTAGTGGGCCGCTTTTCGCGGTCGACTGGCGTAAAGATAGAAGAGTATCGAGCTGGTAGCGCAAAAAGCCATCGCCCACAGCATGGGCCATGCCGTCGTAAAGGTGGCCATCGAAAGCAACGCTCCGACGATAGCGCCGATGCCAAAGCGGAACGTCCCTGCCAGGGAAGATGCGGTCCCCGCCATGTGCGGGAACTCATCCAGGATCACCGCCATCGCATTGGACGACACCATCGACACGCAGCCGACAAAGGCCGCCACGCCGACCACCAGCGCCCAGAAGCCCACGCCCAGAAACGCGCTCACCACCAGCCAGATCGCCATCACAAACTGGATCCACAGCCCGGCGCGGAACATGTTCAGCGCCCCCACCCGCCGGACAAAGCGGCTGTTAATGATGGTCATAATGAACAGGAAGACGATGTTAAGCGCAAAGTAATAGCCGAAGTGCTGCGGCGAAACGTGGTTCAGTTCGATGTAGACAAACGGCCCGGCGCTCAGGAAGGAGAACATTCCGGCGAAGCTGAACCCGCTTGCCAGCATATAGCTCAGCACCCGCTTGTGGCGAAACAGCGAGGCAAAGTTGCCGATGGTGGTTCGGATGTGAAACTTCTGGCGACGCTCGACGGGAAGCGTTTCATCAATAAAGAAGAAGATCATCGCAGAGGCCAGCAGCGCGGCCAGGGCCAGGATCCAGAAAATCACATGCCAGCTGAACCACACCAGCACCGCACCACCGGCCATCGGAGCCACCAGCGGCGCAATCGTCGTCACCAGCATGACAAACGACATCATGCGGGAGAACTCTTCTTTCGGGTAAATATCGCGCATCAGGGCGTTAATCACCACGCTTGCCGCTGCCGCCGCCAGACCATGGAAGAAGCGCATGACAATCAGATGATCGATGGTCTGCGCCAGCGCACAGGCAACCGCTGCGGCCGCAAAGACCAGCGTCCCGCCCAGAATGACGGGCTTGCGTCCAAGGCTGTCGGCCATCGGGCCATAAAACAGCTGGCCGAGGGCAAAGCCGAGAATATAGGTGCTGAGCGTCATCTGTGCGCTGCCCGCCGGAACGCCAAACTGCGCGGAAATCACCGGCAGCGCGGGCAGGTACATATCGATAGACAGCGGCATCAGCATGGCCAGCAGGCCAAGAATGAAGACGATTTTGAACGACGAGTGTGGCCTGGTGGTCACAGAGTTCTCCTGAAATTAGTGCGAAGGCAGACCGACGCTGGCGATCTCTTCTTCCGTTAACGGGCGATATTCGCCAGGCGCCAGGTCGGGATCGAGCTCAATCGCACCAATCCGCTCACGATGCAGGCCAACAACGTGGTTCCCCACCGCGGCAAACATACGTTTCACCTGATGGTAACGCCCTTCGCTGATGGTCAGACGGACTTCCGTCGGTGCGATCACCTCAAGCTCGGCGGGTTTGGTCAGATCTTTTTCATTATGCAGCTGAACGCCTTTCTTGAATTGCTCTGCCGTGTCATCCGACACCGGAGACTCCAGCGTGACCAGATAGGTTTTCTCGCAGTGGTGACGCGGGGAAGTAATGCGGTGCGACCACTGCCCGTCGTCGGTCATCAGCACCAGACCGGTGGTGTCGATATCGAGTCGACCTGCGGCGTGCAGCTTGTGCGCCACCGGCTCGTCGAGGAAATAGAGCACCGTCGGGTGATCCGGATCGTCTGTTGAACAAACGTAGCCTTCCGGCTTATTGAGCATGAAGTAGCGCGGACCGTGCTGCTGGGTCAGCGGATTGCCGTCATACTCTACCTGATGGTCAGGTTGCAGTTTGAACGCGCTGTCTCTCACAATGTCGCCATCCACGGTAACGCGGCTGGCGCGAATTTCGCGCCCGGCAATAGCGCGGCTTACGCCGAGTTGCTGAGCGATAAACTTATCAAGTCGCATGAAATCTTTTTAGCCTTAATGGTGCTGGAAGTCGGACAACAGGTCCGAAAAAAGAAGCAGTCTGGAACGGTTCAGTATAATGGTCTGGTTGCGCCACTCAAGGGAAAAAGTTTCGTGGCATACTATGTGCGGAATAACGAAACCGAGACCCCATGACTTTTACACTTCGTCCCTATCAGCAGGAAGCCGTTGACGCTACCCTCGCCTGGTTCCGTAAACATCGCGAGCCGGCGGCGATTGTGCTCCCGACCGGTGCAGGCAAAAGCCTGGTCATTGCCGAACTGGCGCGTCTGGCACGCGGCCGCGTGCTGGTGCTGGCACACGTCAAAGAGCTCGTCGCGCAAAACCATGCCAAGTATTGTGCGCTTGGGCTGGAAGCCGATATTTTCGCCGCCGGGCTAAAGCGTAAAGAGAGCCACGGCAAAGTGGTGTTTGGCAGCGTGCAGTCGGTGGCCCGCAATCTGGATCTGTTTCGCAGCGAATTTTCGCTGCTGATTGTCGACGAATGCCACCGCATCAGCGATGACGACGACAGCCAGTATCAGCAAATCCTGTCCCACCTGAAAGAGGTGAACCCTCACCTGCGCCTGCTGGGCCTGACGGCGACCCCGTTTCGTCTGGGGAAAGGCTGGATCTATCGCTACCATTATCACGGCATGGTGCGCGGCGATGACAAGGCCCTGTTTAGCGACTGCATCTACGAGCTTCCGCTGCGCTACATGATTAAACATGGCTATCTGACACCGCCTGAACGGCTGGATATGCCGGTGGTGCAGTACGATTTCAGCCGCCTGCAGGCGCAAAGCAACGGTTTATTCAGCGAAGCGGATCTTAACCAGGAGCTGAAAAAGCAAAAGCGCATTACGCCGCACATCATCAGCCAGATTGAGGAGTTCGCCACGACGCGCAAGGGGGTGATGATCTTTGCCGCCACCGTTGAGCACGCACGCGAAATCACCGGGTTACTGCCCTCCGGCGACGCGGCGCTCATCACCGGCGAGACGCCCGGCCCGGAGCGCGACCGCCTGATTGAGGCTTTTAAAGCCCAGCAGTTCCGCTATCTGGTTAACGTGTCGGTATTGACCACCGGCTTTGATGCCCCGCACGTCGACCTGATCGCCATTTTGCGCCCGACCGAATCGGTCAGTCTGTATCAGCAAATTGTTGGCCGCGGCCTTCGTCTGGCGCCGGGGAAAACCGACTGCCTGATTCTGGATTATGCCGGTAACCCGCACGATCTCTATACGCCTGAAGTCGGCGCGCCTAAAGGGAAAAGCGACAACGTGCCCGTACAGGTCTTTTGCCCTGCCTGCGGGTTTGCCAACACCTTCTGGGGCAAAACCACCGCCGACGGCACGCTGATCGAACATTTTGGCCGCCGCTGTCAGGGCTGGTTTGAAGATGATGACGGGCATCGCGAGCAGTGCGATTTTCGTTTCCGCTTTAAAAACTGCCCGCAGTGCAACGCCGAAAACGACATTGCCGCGCGCCGCTGCCGGGAGTGCGACACGGTGCTGGTTGACCCGGACGACATGCTGAAAGCGGCGCTAAAGCTGAAAGATGCCCTGGTGCTGCGCTGTTCCGGCATGGCGCTGCAGCCCGGCGCCGATGAAAAAGGTGAGTGGCTGAAAATCACCTATTACGACGAAGACGGAGCGGACGTCAGCGAGCGCTTCCGGGTGCAGACGCCTGCTCAGCGAATGGCCTTCGAACAGCTGTTTATCCGCCCGCATACCCGAACGCCGGGCGTGCCGCTGCGCTGGATCACCGTGGCCGATATCGTGCGCCAGCAGGTGCTGTTGCGCCATCCGGATTTTGTCGTCGCCCGTAAGAAAGGCCAGTTCTGGCAGGTGCGCGAGAAACTCTTTGACTACGAAGGTCGCTTCCGTCGCGCCAACGAATTGCGCGGTTAGCGGGACTTTTCATTGATGTGAGGGGCATTTGAGTATAAAATGCCGCCCGCTTCACATCCGTGAGGCAGAACACTCACCTGCTGCTGGGTCGCCTGTAGTAGGGTTTTAAATACAGAGAGAAATCAATGTTCACTATCGAAGCAGAAGTACGTAACGTGCAGGGTAAGGGTGCGAGCCGCCGCCTGCGTAACGCTAACAAGTTCCCGGCTATCGTTTACGGTGGCGAAGCTGCTCCAGTTGCAATCGAACTGGATCACGACAAACTGTGGAACCTGCAGACCAAAGCTGAATTCTACAGCGAAGTTCTGACCATCGTTGTTGGCGGTAAAGAAGAAAAAGTGAAAGTTCAGGCTGTTCAGCGTCACGCGTTCAAGCCAAAACTGACTCACATCGACTTCGTTCGCGCGTAATCGCAAACACGTCGAAAAAAAACCCCGCTTCTGCGGGGTTTTTTTATGGCTGCTATTTCCCGCCCGAGGTGCGGCGCTGAAGCTGATCGCGCAGGTTCGGCGGCGTACCTTTAATGGTCAGCGTATCGGTGGCCGGATCCCAGAAGATACGTTCCCCCAGCAGCATCGCATCAAAGTTGATGGTTAACCCACCGCCGCTGCCGGCAAACTTGGTTAGCTGACGCAGCGTGCTGCGATCCGCCGGGAAGCTCTCTTCAAGCTCATAGCCTTTTTCTGCGGTAAATTCCTGGAAGCTGACTTCGCTGACGCCCGCCAGCTCCTTTGACAGGGACTCCAGCTCGATCTCTTCCCCAGCCTGCAGCTGTTCGTTGCAGTAGCTGTAAACCTGCTGGCGCACGGTCTGGCGCTCAGATTTATCAAGCTGCGCTTCTGCTGTGAAGTCGTCAACCGCCTGGAGCAGCCCTTTGTTCTGCGCTTTGGCGTTAAGCCCTTCGCTGGCACCGAGGAAGTCCATAAAGAAATCCGCCACTTTGCGGCCCACGCGCCCCTTCAGGAAAGTCAGGTAGCGGGTCGACTCCGGGTTGGTTTCCCATTCGGTCAAATCAATACGCGCCACGATATCCGCATGGTTGATATCCAGATAATGCGTCGAGCTGATATCCAGCTGCTCGTTCACGCGCATGCTGCTTAAGTTATTCAGTACGGTAACCAGCAGATACTCTACCGCCAGATAGCGGTAATGGCAGAACAGCACAATCCCGCCGTCGGCGAAAGGATATTTCGCCAGCTCGTCGCGCAGACGCCCGGTTGCCGCACGGCTAAACGCCAGGAAATCCTCTTCGCCCTGGCGCTGCAGGCGCAGGCTATCGGCCAGTTCACTCTCTTCGCTGAACAGGCCATAGGCTTTATTTTTGGCGCTGTAGACGCGATGCAGCTCTGCCATCATCTCCACAACGGTCGCCGTGGGTTCCAGTAATGAATCGCGTAGCACCACTTCAAGGGTTTGCTCATCACGCTTGATAAGCTGGTGCAAGGCAATCTGGTTGATTTCCAGACTCATGATAAACTCTCCTTTTAGACCGGGCGGTATTCAACCACCACCAGGACATGTGTGCAACAACAGATAAAAAAGGGGAAAAAAAGCTGTTGCTACGGTAATATGTTGCCCTTTCATCAACAAACTGATTTTGATTTATGCCACAACATTCCCGCTACAGTGATGAACACGTTGAACAATTGCTCAGTGAGCTGGTCAACGTACTGGAAAAACATAAAACGCCGACCGATCTCTCCCTGATGGTTTTGGGAAATATGGTCACCAACCTGATTAACACCAGCGTTGCTCCGGCTCAGCGTCAGGCGATCGCAAAATCTTTCGCCCAGGCTTTACAGTCGTCCGTCAGCAACGACCCGGCCCATTAAGGGATACGAACAACAGTTTATGGTGACGAATCGTCAGCGCTACCGTGAAAAAGTCTCCCAGATGGTCAGCTGGGGGCACTGGTTTGCCCTGTTCAACATTCTGCTGGCGACGGTCATCGGCTGTCGTTATCTGTTTGTCGCAGACTGGCCAACAACGCTAACCGGGCGTATCTACTCCTGGATAAGCCTTGTCGGTCATTTTAGCTTTTTGGTTTTCGCCACCTATCTGCTGATCCTGTTCCCCTTGACGTTTATCGTCATGTCGCAGCGTCTGATGCGATTCTTGTCCGCCATCCTTGCGACGGTGGGGATGACGCTGCTGCTTATCGACAGTGAAGTGTTCACCCGCTTCCACCTGCATCTCAACCCCATCGTCTGGGAACTGGTGATTAACCCCGACCAGAACGAAACGGCCCGCGACTGGCAGCTGATGTTTATCAGCGTCCCGGTGATCCTGTTGATTGAGATGCTGTTTGCCACCTGGAGCTGGCAAAAACTGCGCAGCCTGACCCGGCGACGCCACTACGCGAAGCCCGTCGCTGCGCTCTTCTTCGTCTCTTTTATCAGTTCGCACATCATGTATATCTGGGCGGATGCGAACTTCTATCGTCCTATTACCATGCAGCGCGCGAACCTGCCGCTCTCGTACCCTATGACGGCCCGTCGTTTCCTCGAGAAACACGGCCTGCTTGACGCGCAGGAGTACCAGCGCCGTCTTATCGAGCAGGGTAACCCGGAAGCCGTCAGCGTGCAGTATCCTCTGAGCGATCTGCGCTATCGCGATATGGGGCGCGGGCAAAACGTCCTGCTGATCACCGTTGATGGCCTGAACTATTCCCGTTACGAGAAGCAGATGCCTGTGCTGGCCGATTTCGCGACTCAAAACGTCTCGTTTACTCAGCATATGAGCTCCGGTAACACAACCGACGCGGGTATCTTTGGCCTGTTCTATGGCATTTCAGCTGGCTACATGGACGGCGTATTATCTTCACGCACACCTGCGGCGCTGATCACCGGGCTGAATCAGCAAGGCTATCAGCTAGGGTTGTTCTCCTCCGATGGCTTTAACAGCCCGCTCTACCGTCAGGCGCTGCTGTCGGATTTCTCACTGCCGACGGCACAAAATCAATCCGATGCGCAGACCGCCGGCCAATGGATAAACTGGCTTCAGCGCTACGCTCAGGAAGATAACCGCTGGTTCTCATGGGTTGCCTTTAACGGCACAACGCTTGCTAACAGCAATAAGAATGACTTTGCGCGCCGCTACGGTCGCGCGGCTGGCGATGTTGATGCGCAGATAGGCCGAGTGCTTAATGCGCTTCGCGAGTCAGGCAAGCTGGACAATACCGTGGTGATCGTGACCGCCGGCCATGGCATCCCGTTGGGTGACGAGACGAAAAGTATGAGCTGGTCACGCCCGAACCTGCAGGTTCCGCTGGTCATCCACTGGCCGGGCACCCCGGCGCAGCGCATCAATATGCTTACCGAGCATAAAGATGTGATGACCACCCTGATGCAACGCCTGCTGCACGTCAGCACGCCAGCCAACGAGTATTCGCAGGGGCAGGATCTCTTCAGCGCCGCGCGCCGCCATAACTGGGTCACGGCAGCGGGGAGTAATACGCTGGTGGTGACCACGCCGAAGCTGACGCTGGTGCTGAACAACAACGGGAATTATCAGACGTATAATCTGCAGGGTGAACGGCTGAAAGACCAGAAACCGCAGCTAAGCCTGCTGCTGCAGGTCCTGACGGATGAGAAGCGCTTCATCGCTAACTGATTAATAATAAACCAGTTAGCGACGGATTCCCTTGCATTCAAAACGGAATCGAGTAGTATTCTTTCTATGCGTCGGCACGTAGCGCAGCCTGGTAGCGCACCGTCATGGGGTGTCGGGGGTCGGAGGTTCAAATCCTCTCGTGCCGACCAAAAACACATTTAAAACCAGCCTCTTATGGCTGGTTTTTTTATTTCGTCTCGTTCGGGGTTTTGCGCAAGTACATCAGCGTAACCAGGCAAATCACCGCTCCGGCATAGAACGTATATTCCGCGCCAAACGTTTCCCAGATGACCCCGGCGCCGAGGCTTGCGACTAACAATCCTACGCCGCTTACCAGACTAAAAATGCCGTAGGCGGTACCGCGCAGATCCGCAGGCGCAGTTTTCGCAATCATTGCCGCCAGCAGCCCCTGCGTCATCCCCATATGCACTCCCCAAAGCGCAACGCCCAGAAGCATTCCAGCCCAGTGGGTGCTCAGCGCCAGCACAATATCTGCCCCAATCAGCATCACCAGACCCCACTGCAATAGTCGGGTGTGGCTCATCCCGTCCGATAATTTGCCAAACGGATAGGCAGAGAGGAAATAGAGCAGATTCATGGCAACCATCACCAGCGGGATCAGCGCCAGCGGTACACCCGACTGCTGAGCGCGAAGCATAAGAAATGCTTCACTGAAGCGTGCGAGCGTAAAGATGGCCCCAAGGCCAATGACCCACCAGCAGCCTTTCCCGAGACGCTTTAGGTTCTCTTTTTTGATGGGGTTCGTGCGTTTATGTTCGACGGGCGTTTTCGGCTCATGCAGGCCGAAGAAAAGCAGCGCCACGGCGAGCACGCCGGGGATCACCGCGATCCAGAAAATCGTGCGGAAATCATCGTTCCACAGCAGCATTAATCCTACGGCCAGCAGCGGCCCGAGAAATGCGCCAACGGTGTCCATCGACTGACGCAGCCCAAAGGCCGCGCCGCGGAGTTCCGGCGGCGTAACGTCAGCGACCAGCGCATCGCGCGGCGCTCCCCGGATCCCCTTCCCGACACGGTCGATTAAGCGTGCCCCAAGGATCATGCCGGAAGAAGAGGCGATAGCGAACAACGGCTTACTCAACGCGCCAAGACCGTAGCCCAGAACCGCCAGTCCTTTACGCTTGCCCAGATAGTCACTGATGGCGCCGGAAAACACCTTGATAAACAGCGCCGTGGCCTCAGCCAGGCCTTCAATCAAACCAATGAAAATTACGCTGGCGCCCAGCGTCGTGACCATAAACAACGGCAGCAGGCTGTGAATAATCTCCGAGGAGATATCCATTAACATACTGACGCCACCCACAACCCAGACGCCTTTCGGGATCCGACTGAGCGTTGCAAACCGGGATAACATTGCGCATCTCCTGCTTTATGTCGAACAACCTTGTTCAAAACAGAATATCCTGGAAATGCGAATAAAAATCATCTGACATAAAAAAAGCCAGCCCGCAGGCTGGCTTCATTATCTGAGGTGAAGGCTTAGTGCTTCTCACGTCCACCCAGGAAGAAAATGCCCAGCGGGATGGCCAGCAGAACGGTGAACACCAGGCTGTAGACAAAGATCATCGCCGATTGCAGGACATACATGCTAGTTGTCCAGGCAGAGAGAGGAATGTTGTACTGTTCGATGACGCCAACAATGGTGGCCCGCCCCACGCACGCGGCAGCAATCATAAACACAACCAGCAGCGCCAGGAGGAACTTGCGGCCTTCAGGCGTTTTCAGTTTTGCACGAACCATCTCTCTTCCCTTTTACAGATGAATAACATTATATGAGGTCTAAAATAACACGAACTGGCACCTGACTCCACACCAGCATAAACAACCAATAAACAGGATGTTTAAAAGCGTATAACGCTATTCATATTGAAAATGTAAGTAAATAACACCAGTTATTAATAATCGATATGTTAACCTGTGCAGGATCGTTTTGACATAAAGGAATGACAATGAAAAACGCACCTAAATTTGCCATCGCCCTCATCGCCGCCGCGTGCGTCAGCACCAGCGCTTTCGCCAGCGAAACACCTAAAGAGCAGCCGCTGGAAAAAGTTGCCCCGTATCCGAAAGCGGATAAAGGAATGAAGCGTCAGGTGATCCAGCTGCCGGCACAGCAGGATGAAGCGAATTTCAAAGTAGAGCTGTTAATTGGCAAGACGCTGGAAGTGGATTGCAACCAGCATCGCCTGGGTGGTCAGCTGGAAAGCAAAACGCTGGAAGGCTGGGGTTACGACTACTACGTCTTTGATAAAGTCACCTCTCCGGTCTCCACCATGATGGCCTGCCCGGACGGCAAGAAAGAGAAGAAATTTGTGACGGCGTATCTGGGCGACAATAGCCTGCTGCGCTACAACAGCAAGCTGCCGATCGTGGTCTATACGCCTGAAAACGTGGAAGTGAAGTATCGCGTGTGGAAGGCTGAAGAGACTGTCGGACAAGCGGTAGTACGTTAAAACCAGGTGGGGTGCGCTCTGGTGCCCTCACCCCACCCCTCTCCCACCGGGAGAGGGGGAAAAACACCAAAAACGGCAACGTATGTTGCCGTTTTGCTTTTACCTTACAGCGCAATATCCGCAACCGGTTTGTTTTCCGGCTGAGGCTTCAGCTCCGCTTTTGGCGCAGCATCCGCAGCCTGCGGTTTGATGTACTGCAGCTGCAGTACGCGGCTGGTGTATTCCAGCTCCTGCTCCGTCGCGTCCACGTTACCGTTCAGCTTCGTGCCGTAGGATGGAATGATGGTTTTCAGCTTCGCCTGCCATTCCGGACTGGCGACTTTATCTTTAAACACTTTTTCCATCAGGTGCAGCATGATTGGCGCAGCGGTAGACGCGCCCGGTGACGCCCCCAGAAGCGCGGCGATGGTGCCATCCTTATCGCTTACCACTTCGGTACCCAGACGCAGCACGCCGCCCTCTTTCGGATCGCGCTTGATGATCTGCACGCGCTGACCCGCCTGCCACAGACGCCAGTCTTGTTTCTTCGCCTGCGGATAGTACTCTTTCAGCGCCTCGAAACGGTCGTCGTCAGAGAGCATCACCTGGCTAATCAGGTATTTCACCAGATCGAAGTTATCCAGCCCCACGTCCATCATCGGCTTAACGTTAGAGGTGGTGGTTGCGCTGAGCAGATCCCACAGGGAGCCATTTTTCAGGAACTTGGTGGAGAAGGTCGCGAACGGCCCAAACAGCACCACGCGTTTGCCGTCAAGCATACGAGTGTCGATGTGAGGAACAGACATCGGCGGTGCGCCAACTGAAGCCTGGCCGTACACTTTTGCCAGATGACGATTCACCACTTCCGGGTTATCGGATACCAGGAACTGACCGCCGACCGGGAAGCCCGCGTAGTCGTCAGCTTCCGGAATACCGGACTCCTGCAGCAGCTTCAGCGCCGCGCCGCCCGCACCGATAAAGACAAACTTCGCCTTGATGACGTGCTCGGCTTCGTTATTTTTCAGATCGGCAACGGTGACGCTCCAGCTGTTATCCGCGTTGCGCTTGAAACCGCGCACTTCGGTGCTGAGCTGCAGGTTGAAGTTCTCTTTTTTCTTCAGAGACGTCACCAGCTGACGGGTAATTTCACCGTAGTTAACGTCGGTACCAATTTCGGTACGGGTCGCCGCCACTTTCTGATTCGGGTCACGCCCTTCCATGACCAGCGGAGCCCACTCTTTAATCTGCGCGTGGTCTTCAGAGTATTTCATCCCGCGGAACAGCGTGCTCTGCTGCAGAGCGGCGTAGCGCGCGCGCAGGAAGTTAACGTTCTGCTCGCCCCACACAAAGCTCATGTGCGGCACGGTGTTGATGAAGGAGTGCGGGTCGTGCATCACGCCGCTGTTGACCTGATGAGACCAGAACTGGCGAGAAACCTGGAATGCTTCGTTGATTTCTACTGCCTTCTCGATACTAATGGAACCGTCCTTTTTCTGCGGCGTATAGTTCAGTTCCATGAGTGCCGAATGCCCGGTACCGGCGTTATTCCAGCCGTTCGAACTCTCCTGCGCCACGCCATCAAGGCGCTCGACCATAGTCATTGACCAGTCCGGCTGCAGTTCTTGCAGATAGGTTCCCAGCGTGGCGCTCATGATACCGCCACCGATTAAAAGGACGTCCGTTTCCTGCTCTTTTGGTGCGTCAGCTTTCGCCGCCATGGAGACGGTGTTAAGCCCCACGGCCAGAGAAAAGAGCATGGCAGTCATTTTTTTCATAATTTATGCCTTAGTGTAAAAGTGCTTGATGCGTGGAAATTGCAGGTGAAAAAAGCTGCGGGGGCACGGTAACAACTTTTAAATATTGTTTAAAGGTTACGAAATTATTGTAATTGTGAAATTTAATGATGGATTGTTTGTGAGGAATTATCGATGCGTCTGGTAAAGCGCGGTTTTACTGGCTAGTATGTTGCGTTTTGCGATTGCGCGCACGGAAGCCTGCCCTAACCAGCGAAACGTTATGTCCCTACCCCATTCTCCTTTATCTCCCGAAAACCGCGTAGCCAACGTGCTGCTTTCCCCTAAGCAGCTGACGCGTGAAACGCTGGCGGGCGTGATAACCGCCCTGGCGCTGATACCCGAGGTCATCTCATTTTCCGTGGTGGCGGGCGTTGACCCGAAGGTCAGCCTGATCGCTTCCGTGGTGCTCTGTCTCGCCCTGTCTGTACTGGGTGGTCGCCCGGCGATGGTCACGGCAGCGGCCGGCTCCGTGGCGCTGGTCATTGGCCCGATGGTGCATCAGCACGGCGTACAGTACATTCTTCCCGCCGTGCTGATGGCTGGCGTGATTCAGATTCTGTTTGGCGTGCTGGGCATGGCAAGACTGATGCGCTTTATTCCCCAGTCGGTCATGACCGGGTTTGTTAACGCCCTGGGGATTTTGATCTTCTTCGCTCAGGTGCCGCATTTCTGGAGCCGAAGCCCGCTGATTGTGGGTCTGTTCGTGCTGACGCTGCTGATAGTGCTGTGGGTGCCGCGCTATATCAAAAGCATCCCTTCCCCGCTGATTGCGATTGTTGTGCTTACCTTATTCACCGTTTCAACCGGTCAAATCCTGCCGACCGTGGGCGATGAAGGCTCCATGAGCGGCGGCTTGCCGGGTCTTACCGAACTTCTGGTCCCCCTCAATCTACAGACGCTGAGCATTATCTGGCCGTGCGCGTTGAGCATCGCGTTTGTCGGCCTGCTGGAATCCCTCCTCACGGCAAAGCTGGTGGATGAGCTGACCGCGACGCCGTCAGGTAAACGCCGCGAAAGCATTGGATTAGGCGTCGGCAATATTCTGGCCGGATTTTACGGTGGGATTGCGGGCTGCGCGATGATCGGACAAACCATCGTTAACGTGGAGATGGGGAAAGGCCGAAGCCGTATTTCAACCTTTGCGGCAGGTATTGTGCTGCTGATCCTGGTGACGGCGCTCAGCGACGTGATGGCCAACATCCCGATGGCGGTGCTGGCGGGCATTATGGCGATCGTCGCCGTCAAAACCTTCAGCTGGCATAGCCTTCAGCCAGCCACGGTGAAAGCTGCCCCGATAGCAGAAACGATCGTCATGCTGGTGACCGTTGCCGCCACGGTATCAACCGGCAATCTGGCGATTGGCGTGCTGGGCGGGATTATCGTCATGGTGCTGCTTCCCGCCCGCATTAAGCGTCGGCTTAAAGAAGAAAAATCGTCGCCAGCCCAAGAAAAATAAAGAAACCGCCGGTATCGGTGATGGCGGTGATCATCACGCTCGACCCCACCGCGGGGTCGCGCCCCAGTTTGGTCATCGTCAGCGGGATAATAACGCCCATCATCGATGCCACCAGCAGATTCAGCACCATCGCCAGCATCATCACCCCACCCAGCGCCAGATCGTCATACAGCCACCAGGTGATGCCGCCCATAATACCGCCCCACACCAGGCCGTTGATCAGCGCCACGCCCATCTCTCTGAAGATCAGAAAGGCGAAGTTTCCGGGCTGAATATTTTCCAGCGCCAGCGCGCGAACGATCATCGTGATGGTCTGGTTTCCGGTGTTGCCGCCAATCCCGGCCACAATTGGCATCAGCGAGGCCAGCGCCACCAGCTGCGAAATGGTGTGTTCAAAACCGTCGATCACGCGGGAGGCGATAAACGCGGTACACAGGTTAATGGCCAGCCACGCCCAGCGGGTTTTCACCGCCTTGCCGACGGAGGCATGGACGTCATCTTCCGCGCTGATCCCCCCGAGCGCGCGCAGGTCGTTGTCGGTTTCTTCGTAGACCACGTCAACGATCTCATCGATGGTCAGACGCCCCATCAGTTTGCCGACGGAATCCACGACGGCGGCACTCACCAGGTCGTCACGTTCGAAGGTACGCGCCGCTTTCTCCGCATCGTCTTCCGGGGAGAAGACCATCGGCTCGTTTTCCATCACCTCGCTCACCTTCCGCTGGGTGCTGTTGAGCAGGATGGTTTTCAGCTCCAGCTCGCCGAGCAGGGTTTTATCCCGGGAGGTGACAAACAGCTTATCGGTGTTGTCCGGCATTTTGCCCAGGCGACGCAGATAGCGCTGCACGGTGCCGAGCGTCACGTCCGGACGCACCGTGATAACGCCGAACTCCATGATCGCGCCGACGCTGTTTTTCTCGTAGTGCATCACCTGACGCACGCGCGCGCGTTCATCGGCAGGCAGTGACGCCAGCAGGCGACCGGTCAGATTTCGCGGCAGGTGCTGAACCAGGTAAATCTGCTCGTCGATATCCAGGGTTTGCAGAGCGTCAAGAATATCCCGGTCGCTCATCTCGTCGATCAGGTCGTCCCAGACGTTTTCGGAGGCCTCAAGCAGCACCTGCCCGCGCTCGTGATCCTGCACCAGCCGCCACAGGGCGTGGCGTTCCTCCGAGGGAAGCGCTTCCAGGGTATCCGCCAGATCCGGCGGGGGCAAGTGAGCAACCAGCGCACCTACCTCAGCAATATCGTCGGCTAAAGTGCCGACTTCATATTGCTCAGCCAGGGTGAGTTTGCCTAATAGCGTAGAGGTGACCGCTTTATCGGTCGTGAGAAGCCAGATGAGTCGCGCACGTTCCTGGTCACGCTGTCTGGCGCTGTTTTTCTTTAATACCGACATCAATCATAAATCCATGAAATAAGTTGGTATTAAGCATAGCGCGAGGATATGTAAATAAGAATAAACAACGGGGCGGGATGGAGAAAAAATCGGCATTACGGCTACGATCTATCCCCTCTCCCTGTGGGAGAGGGTTAGGGTGAGGGCATCAGGCCGTACGCGCCACCGCGTCACGCGAGGCAGCATCGCGCTCTTCACCGGTCAGCTCGCTCAGCCTGCCGTCGCGCATCTCCAGCAGGCGGTCGGCATGAATGAAGTAGTGATCGTCGTGGCTGATGGCGAAAATGGTTTTGCCCATCTCCTGCATCAGCGGCAGCAGCACCTGATAAAACTCGCGGCGGAAATGCGGGTCCTGATCCGCTGCCCACTCATCCAGCAGGATGATGTCACGCTCTTCCGCCAGCGCCAGAAGCAGCGCCACGCGCTTTTTCTGCCCTTTGGAAAGCTTCAGGTTGAGGATCTTCCCGTCCTGTAGCTCCAGCTTGTGCGACATCTGCAGCTGCGTCAGCCATTTTTCCACCAGCGCAGGATTAGCCTGTTGCCCGTCCGGCCCCAGCAGCCGATCGAACAGCCAGACGTCGGTGAACACCGCCGAGAAAAGCTTGCGGTAATCCTCGGGCTTTTCCGCGCTCAGCGCTCTGCCATCCAGTAAAATCTCGCCCGACTGCGGCTGATAGAGTCCGGTCAGCAGCATCGCCAGCGTAGATTTACCGCTGCCGTTGCCGCCAATCAGGAACAGCAGTTCCCCGCGGCGGATCGTCAGGTTGACCGGCCCCACGGAGAAGGCGCTGTCCTGATAGCGGAACGTGACGTTACGCAGCTCGAGCGTCTGCCAGTTCGGGAAGGCCTGCGGGCGCGGGAATTCGGCTTTAAACGGCGCGAGATCGAATTTTTTGAGCTTATTAAAGGCCACCTGCGCACTCAGCAAGGTGGGCAACGCGCCGACCGCCGAGAGCAGCGGCGTGCGTAAAAACAGCAGCGTCAGCGAGTAGGTTGCCGCTACGTTGGTGTCCGCCCAGCCCAGGCTGTTTGCCATCCAGAATACCAGGCCAATGGCGCCCAGCATCATAATGTTTGACCAGTTCACCGCGCTCAGGTGGAAGGTATCGGCGCGAATAATATGATGACGGTATTCTCGCGCGTCCGGGATATAGAGATGATTAAAGATATGCTCGGCGCGCTCGCGGTTAAGGGTGAGCTCTTTGCGCCCTTCCAGTACCGTCTGGTAATCGTTATAGAGCTTATCTTCGGTTTCGCGCAGCACCGCCATGTGTTTATAGACGCGTGACACCAGCACAAAACCGCCCCAGATGGTAATGGCAATCCACAGCGCGGTCACCGCCAGCATTTTGCTGGAGAGCCAGGCGAGATAGGCCGCCGAGCCAAAGGTCAGAATGATCCCCTGCACCAGCTCCGGCAAACGAACGAACGCGATGGTAATGGCGCGTACGTCGCTGGTCAGCCCCGCCAGCAGGGAGGCGCTGCCGAGCTGCTCAACGCGCTCTATCTGGGTGTCCAGGATCCGCTTGATAAACTCACTGCGCAAACGGAAAACGAAATGGTGCCCGAGTGCGGTTAGCGCAAGCTGGGAACCGAGCGTAACCGCCATCAACAGGAGCAGCAGGCCGAGAAACTCCGGCAATACGGAGAGCGAGGTATCGACCATTTCAATCAAGCGCACGTTAATAAACGCGATCAGGCCAATACCCAGCGCGGCGCTGGCAAGGCTTAACGCCATTACGGCAATAAAGGGCCAGCGGTACTGACGCCAGACAAGGAGAAGTAGTTGCATGCAGGCAATCCGGACAATAAAAATCAGCCAGCAGTGTAAACTGCCCTGCGCGGACATCAAGAATAATTCTTATTTTAGTTTACTCATACCCGCCTGACGGAAGGTCAGATTAAAGCGGTACTCACCCGTGAGGGAGTGGATGCCGGGCTTCAGCGGCTGAATGCCGTGATAATAAAGCCGCGATTCCCTGCCCCACACCACCACATCACCATGTTCCAGCATGATGCGTTTGAGCGGATCGTTGCGGCGTAATCCTCCAAACTGAAAGACGGCGGGCAGACCTAACGATACCGATACGATAGGCGCGCGCAGATCGGGCTCATCCTTGTCCTGATGCAGCGAGAGCTTCGCACCGACGGCATAGCGGTTGATCAGGCAGGCATCCGGCCGAAAGTCAGGATAATCCGCCGCCACGGCAGCCTCGTGACAAAGCGCCTGAAAAACCGCAGGCATGGGAGGCCACGGCTGGCCGGTCGTGGGATCGTTCGGAGCATACAGATAGCCTCGCTCGTTCGTCGCCCAGCCCAGTTCGCCGCAGTTGGCCATGGCCACCGACATGGTGTAGCCGCCCGGCGTCACCATATGGCGAAACGGCGAAACCGCCGTCACCTCGTCGATACCCGCAAGCAGCGCCGCCGCACGGGAGAGTGCAAAGCGGCGGAGAATCACCGCCCCCGGCGCAAGCGGCTCCTGCCAGGGTTCAGCATCCGCAAAAAGATCGAGCATTATCCCTCCCGGCGTTTCGCCTCGCGTTTCAGTAATAGCGCTTTTCGCGCCGTCCCCCAGCGATAGCCCGACAGCGCGCCGTCGTGACGAACCACGCGATGACAGGGGATCACAATTGCCAGCGTGTTTGCCGCACAGGCTCCGGCAACGGCGCGTACCGCATTGGGTTGACCAATCGCCTGCGCCACCTGCTGGTAGCTTGCCGTTTCGCCGCAGGGAATGTTGCTAAGGGCCTGCCAGACGCGCTGCTGGAACGCGGTACCGCGAATATCCAGCGGCAGCGCAAGCGGTGCGTCGCGGTTATCAATACTGGTAATCACCTGGTGGATCCGCTGCACAAAGGGTTCGTCCAGCGGCGCGTGCGTTGCTTTTGGAAATTGCGTGGCAAGCTCTGCGGTTAATTCAGCATCGGTGTCACCCAGCAGAATCGCGCAGATCCCCCGCTCGCTTTCGGCGACCAGACAGCGTCCTAACGAACAGTCATCGATGGCATATCGCACGGCCACCTCTCCTTTGCGATACTGCTTCGCCGTCATGCCCAGCGCATCGTTGGCTTTGCGATAATAGCTGCTGCTGTCGGGAAATCCCGCCGCCAGCACGGCGTCGGTAATTTTGTCTCCCTGCGCAAGCGCGGTGCGCAGACGCTGACCCCGCGCCGCCTGCTGCCAGGCTTTTGGCGTCATGCCGGTCACGGCTTTAAACAGACGGTGAAAATGGAAAGGACTCATGGCGACCTGCTCCGCCAGCCTCTCCAGGGTTAACGCAGGATCCTGCTCCAGAAGCCGGCAGGCATGTTCCACTTTTGCCAGCTTCTGCGCCTGCGGATCGCGTTTGTCCGGCATGCAGCGCTTGCACGGACGAAAGCCTGCCTGCGCGGCATGGTGGGCATCAGGATAAAAACGGACATTTTTACGCAGCGCGTGGCGGGCGCGGCATGACGGACGGCAGAAAATACCCGTCGTCTGCACGGCGAAGACAAACTGATCGTCAGCGAGCGGATCGCGGGCCAGCACGGCCTGCCAGCGATCCTCATCGGTATTTAAGGTTGGGTTTCTCATGATCGGCTCCTCTTGTAAGCATACATAGAGCGTGCCTGAGTGCCAGTGATAAAAAACCCGCAACCTTGCTTTTTAATTTTTGTCGCTTACCAGGAAACTGTTGAACTGCGGCGAGCTCCAGGTTTTGAACTCGTCGCCCTCTTTGGTGATCATATAAACCGCCAGCCCTTCCTGACGGACCACCTCTTTGGCTTTTTCCGGGCCGAGAACCATTAATCCGGTATCCCATGCATCCGCTTCCAGCGCGGTGGGGGCTATGACCGTCACCGAGACCAGGTTATGCGTGATGGGGCGTCCGGTCTGCGGATCAATCACGTGTGAAATACGCTTCCCGTCAAGCTCATAATAGTTGCGATAGCTTCCGGAGGTACTGATGCCATGTCCGTTGATATCCACTATCGCCTGCACGGCATTTTGCCGATCGGTCGGTTTTTGAATCGCTACGCGCCACGGCTTATCGCTGGCGTTCATGCCCCTGCTGACCAACGCGCCGCCCACGGAGACCAGATAACGGGAAATACCTTCCTGGGCCATCAGCGCAGCAAGATGATCCGCCGCATAGCCTTCCCCAACCGTCGACAGATCGACAAACAGATCGGGGATATCTTTTTGCAGATACTGCTGCCCGTATTGATTGATCACGGTCAGATGCTGTAGCCCCGTCCGGGCGCGGGCGTCATCAATGGCCGCCTGTTCAGGCGTGGTCACCGGCTGCTTGTTAGGGCCAAATCCCCAAAGGTTTACCAGGGGTCCGACGGTCACATCCATCGCACCGTTGGTTTTGTAACCCACGCGCATTGCCTCGGTCACGATATCGGCCATCGCCTCGCTCACCGGCCACAGGGAGGTGCTGGTGGAGAGATTAAAGCGCATCAGCGCCGAGTCATTTTTATAGGTCGACAGCAGCTGATCGTCGGCGTCCAGCTGCGACTGGATTTTGCCGCGAAGTTCATCTGTGCGTGTTTTATCGAGGTTCATCACGCTGACGCGCCAGAAGGTTCCCATCGTTTTGCCTTCGAGCACCGTCGCGGCGGGTGCGTCTGTTTTCACCACGGGAGTGGGATCGTTACACGCGGTCAGGAAAAAAAGCATAGCCAGAAAGCTGGCGCGTAAAAAAGTCATGTCCATTCATTATTATCCTCATGCCAGGGCGGCAAGAGTACACCAAAACGGGTGAGTAGTGAGAATCAGAGAGGCACAAAAAAGGGGCCATCTGGCCCCTTACGTCACACGATGAAGCGATTAGAACTGGTAAACCAGGCCCAGCGCGACGATATCGTCAGTACCGATACCCGCCTGACGGGTGAATTCATTTTCATCAACCAGGTTGATTTTGTAATCCACGTAGGTGGACATGTTTTTGTTGAAGTAGTAAGTCGCACCCACATCAACATATTTCAGCAGATCCTGATCGCCGTAACCTTCGATGTCTTTGCCTTTAGACTGCAGGTAAGCCACGGATGGACGCAGGCCGAAGTCGAACTGGTACTGAGCAACCACTTCGAAGTTCTGCGCTTTGTTAGCGAAGCCGTAAATCTGGCTGCTGCTCTGAGAGTTGCCGAAACGCGTTGCGTTGTAGGTCTGAGAGTACTGTGCCGCCAGGTAGATGTTGTTGGCGTCATATTTCAGGCCACCGGTATACACTTCAGCGTGGTCGCCTTCACCTTTCAGCGCCAGGTTAGCCGTGTTGTTCTGGTCAGCAGTGCGCTTAGAAGAAGACATTGCACCACCGATGCTGAACCCTTCGCCCAGATTGTAGGTCAGGGACGCACCGTAGCCGTCGCCGTTCTGTTTCAGGGTGCTACGACCGGTCTCGTTTTCACCGCTTACGCTACCGTTTTTACCCTGATACTGCAGAGCAAAGTTCAGACCATCGACCAGGCCAAAGAAGTCCTGGTTACGGTAGGTTGCCACGCCGTTAGCACGGGACTGCAGGAAGTTGTCAGCGCCGTAGGTATCGCCACCAAATTCTGGCAGAACGTCGGTCCAGGAGGTTACGTCGTAGATTACGCCGTAGTTACGACCGTAATCGAAAGAACCCGCGTCAGCGAATTTCAGACCCGCGAACGCCACACGCGTCCAGGCCTGGTTGTCGCTTTCAGAGGTGTTGCCCTGGATCTGGTATTCCCACTGGCCGTAACCGGTCAGCTGATCGTTAACCTGAGTTTCGCCTTTGAAGCCAAGACGCATGTAGGTCTGGTCACCGTCGGCACTCTTGTCGTCAGAGAAATAGTGCAGACCATCTACTTTGCCGTACAGATCTAATTTGTTGCCATCTTTGTTATAAATTTCGGCCGCATTTGCTGCGCCTGCCACCAGGAGTGCTGGTACCAGGAGGGACAGTACTTTAACTTTCATTTTATTAACCCTCTGTTATATGCCTTATAATTGCCACTGCTTACTGGTTAACCCTCATTAACCAGTCGGCAATTTCATTCTCCTCAAAATTACAGAATAATCCAATGCGAATATGATACGAAAACTTTGAAGATGTTTCATTCATCTATCAACATGTTTCAAAATGTAAATATCAAGGAACTTTTACAAAGCACAAATAGCTTAGAAAATTAGCACTTATAATCAAAATAAAGAATCACCGCATATACATCAATGAGTTACAATAAAATTCGTTACAGCACTGAATGACAAAACAAGATCGCACCTAATCTCTAAAATATCTCTCGCTATCATCATTAACTTTATTTATTACCGTCATTCAGTTTTGAATGTCTGTTTATCCCTAATTCAACCGGATGCTTCGCATTCGGTTTTTTTTTACCTTTCTTTACGTAACTTCTCTTTTTTTGTGCTACCGCACCGTAATTGTAACGACTATTAACTAAATTGCATCCCGGTATCCTTTGAAAGCCCGCAATTGATAGAAAACTTAATTTCTTGTTAATTCGTGCTATTTCTTGACTGCGTGCGCTGATTATTTGTACGCGCATGGCGAGTTTGTACATGTTTTCTGCACGCCTCGCCGCCGATATTGTCCGGAGAAAAAGTCGCCTTTTCCCGGATAGTCGCGCTGGAAATTCAGTTATTACCCTTTATACTGCCCTATCGCCACAGAGCACGACCATAACGGGTTAAAGATATCAATGAGTCAGACTGAAACTACCGCCCCGAGCAAATTCTCCCTCCTTCCCGGGAGCATCACCCGTTTCTTTCTTCTTTTGATCGTTGTGCTGTTAGTCACCATGGGGGTGATGGTACAAAGCGCGGTTAACGCCTGGCTGAAGGATAAGAGCTATCAGGTCGTTGATATCACCCACGCCGTGCACAAGCGCATCGATACCTGGCGCTACGCCACCTGGCAGATTTACGACAATATCGCGGCTGCCCCTACCTCCTCGTCCGGGGATGGACTTCAGGAGACGCGGCTTAAGCAGGATGTCTATTATCTCGAAAAACCGCAGCGTAAGACCGAGGCACTTATCTTTGGCTCTCACGACAGCGCGACGCTTGAAATGACGCAGCGTATTTCGACCTATCTGGATACCCTCTGGGGTGCCGAAACCGTACCGTGGTCGATGTACTATCTGAACGGTCAGGACAACAGCATGATCCTGATCTCAACGCTGCCCTTAAAAGATCTCTCGTCCGGGTTTAAAGAGACCACCGTGGGCAGCATCGTCGATTCCCGCCGTGCGGAGATGCTGCAGCAGGCGAACGCCCTTGATGAGCGTGAGAGTTTCTCTTCCCTGCGCCGTCTGGCCTGGCAAAACGGTCATTATTTTACCCTGCGCACCACGTTCAATCAGCCAGGGCATCTGGCGACGGTAGTAGCCTTCGATTTACCGATTAATGATTTAATCCCGCCGGATATGCCGCTCGATAGCTTCCGTCTGGAGCCAGACAGCAGCACCCAGAATCTGCGTGCTGCGTCTGACAAAGAGGCCGCAGAAAGCGTATCGATCTCCTTTAACGGCTCGAAAATCGAAATTGCCTCATCGCTGAATTCGACCGGTATGCGTCTGGTGTGGCAGGTGCCGTTTGGTACGCTGTTGCTGGATACCCTGCAAAACATCCTGCTGCCTCTGCTGCTGAATATCGGTCTGCTGGCGCTGGCCCTGTTTGGCTACAGCACCTTCCGTTTCCAGTCGGGGCGTCAGAGCGACGCCTCTGCGGTCCCGGCCGGTACCAGCAATGAGCTGCGCGTATTACGCGCGCTGAATGAAGAGATTGTTTCCGTGCTGCCGCTTGGGGTCTTAGTTCACGACCAGGAGGCGAATCGGACGGTGATGAGCAACAAAATTGCCGACCATCTGCTGCCGCATCTTAACCTGCAGAACATCACCACCATGGCGGATCAGCACCAGGGGGTGATTCAGGCCACCATTAACAATGAACTGTACGAGATCCGCCAGTTCCGCAGCCAGGTGGCTCCCCGCACGCAAATCTTCATTATTCGCGACCAGGATCGTGAAGTACTGGTCAATAAAAAGCTCAAGCAGGCGCAAAGGCTGTATGAGAAAAACCAGCAGGGGCGCGCCGCATTTATGCAGAACATTGGCGATGCCTTCAAGCAGCCGTTAAAAACGCTGGCGACCCAGGCAGCGGCGTTGAACACCGCCGAAAGCCACCAGCTTGCCTGCCAGGCCGATTCGCTGGTCAGAATGGTTGATGAGATCCAGCTGGCGAACATGCTGGAGAATGATTTCTGGAAGGGAACGCCAGCCCTCTTCTCCATTCAGGACCTGATCGATGAAGTGGTGCCGGAAGTGCTGCCCGTCATTAAGCGCAAGGGGCTGCAGCTGCTGATCAATAACAATCTTCCTGCGAATGACGAACGCCACGGCGATCGCGAAGCGCTGCGCCGCATTCTGCTGATGATTATTCAGTACGCCGTGACCACCACGCAGATCGGCAAGATCACCCTTGAAGTCAGCACCGAGGAGTCGGCAGAAGACCGTCTGACGTTCCGCATCCTGGACACCGGGGAAGGCGTCACAACGAGTGAAATTGATAATCTGCACTTCCCGTTCCTGAATGACACGCAAAGCGATCGCTACGGCAAGGCCAATGCCCTGACCTTCTGGCTTTGCGATCAGCTGGCGCGTAAGCTCGGCGGCCATCTGAATATCAAAGCCCGTGAATCACTCGGCACCCGCTACTCTCTGCACGTGAAAATGGCGGCCAATCCGCAGGAAGAAGATGAGGAGCGTCTGCTGGATGATGTCGTGGTGATGGTCGATGTGACCTCAAACGAGATCCGCAATATCGTTGTTCGTCAGTTAGAAAACTGGGGTGCGGCCTGCATCACGCCGGATGAAAGACTTGCAAGTCAAGAATTTGATCTGTTTTTAACTGATAATCCGTCTAATCTTACTGCCTCCGGCTTGCTTTTAAGCGATGATGAGTCTGGCGTGCGGAAAATTGGCCCTGGCCAGCTGCGCGTCAACTTTAATATAAGCAATGCGATGCAGGAAGCTGTACTACAACTAATAGAAGAGCAGCTGGCGCAGGAAGAGATAACGGAATCACCGTTAGGCGGCAATGAAAATGCCGAGCTTCACGCCAGCGGATACTATTCACTCTTTGTTGATACAGTACCAGATGATGTTAAGCGGTTGTATACTGAGTCCGCTGCGAATGATTTTGCAGCGCTGGCACAGACAGCACACCGGCTTAAAGGGGTGTTTGCCATGCTTAATCTGGTTCCCGGCAAGCAGTTATGTGAAACGCTGGAACATCTAATTCGTGAGAAAGATGCCTCTGGCATTGAAAAATACATCAGCGACATTGACGCCTACGTCAAAAGCTTGCTGTAGCAAGGTAGCCTTATACATGAACAATATGAACGTAATTATTGCCGATGACCATCCGATTGTACTGTTCGGTATTCGCAAATCACTTGAACAGATCGAGTGGGTGAATGTAGTCGGTGAATTTGAAGACTCTACAGCACTGATCAATAACCTCCCAAAGCTTGATGCACACGTGCTCATTACCGATCTCTCCATGCCTGGGGACAAATATGGTGATGGGATCACGCTCATCAAATACATTAAACGTCACTTCCCTGATATCTCGATCATTGTTCTGACCATGAACAATAACCCGGCGATCCTGAGCGCGGTGTTGGATCTGGACATCGAAGGGATTGTGCTGAAACAGGGCGCACCGACCGATCTGCCAAAAGCGCTCGCTGCGCTGCAGAAAGGCAAGAAGTTCACGCCTGAGAGCGTCTCTCGTCTGCTGGAAAAAATCAGCGCGGGTGGCTACGGTGACAAACGCCTGTCCCCGAAAGAGAGTGAAGTTCTGCGCCTGTTCGCAGAAGGTTTCCTGGTGACCGAAATTGCCAAGAAGCTGAACCGCAGCATTAAAACCATCAGCAGCCAGAAGAAATCAGCGATGATGAAGCTGGGCGTGGACAACGATATTGCACTGCTGAACTATCTCTCCTCCGTCACGCTGAGCGCAACGGACAAGGATTGATCTCAACGGGTGTGCGGCCTGATGCCCTCACCCCGTCCCTCTCCCACCGGGAGAGGGTGAAAAACGTAAAAGGCCCTTGCGGGCCTTTTTTATATTCTGGTTTTTCTCACGCGATCCGCGTAAATCGACAACGTCTGTTTCAGCACGTCCAGCGTCACCGGTTTCGACAGACAGCTGTCCATACCTGACTCCAGACAGCGCTGCTTCTCTTCCGCCAGCGCGTTCGCCGTTACGCCCACCACCGGCAGCGTCAGGCCCAGCTGTCGGATGCGCTGCGTCAGACGGTAGCCGTCCATATTTGGCATGTTGACGTCGCTAAGCACGATATCAATATGATTTTTACTCAGCACATTCAGCGCATCCACGCCGTCGTTGGCGGTTTTGCACTGGTAACCCAGCGATCCAAGCTGGTCAGCCAGCAGGCGGCGGTTAATCGGATGGTCATCCACCACCAGAATCATCATATCGTCATTCACCGACGCCAGAGACTCCGGTGACGGCAATCCGCCCGCACCGTCGCGCTCTTCAAGTTCCACTTTGTAGATGCGCGCCAGCAGGCTCAACAGCTCGTGCGGCGTTGCGACACTGTGTACCCATTCTCCAGGCGCACGCTCGACAGGAATGCCGATGTGGCGACGACAGAAGAGCACCGACCCTCTCCCCTGCCACGGCTGCTCCGGCATCTCGTCGGCGATCAGCACATCGTCCACATCCGGTGTTTGACCTTCATAGCGACACACCCTCACGCCGCTGTGGGCAAGCAGCGCCGTCAGGTAGTCATTCAGCGAGGCGTTATGCACCGCCAGCCAGCAGCGCTTGTCGCTCAGCCCATCCACCGTCGCTTTTGCCGGATACTGCGCCGAATAGAGCGGAATGCGGATGGTGAACTGGCTGCCCATGCCGGGCTCGGTATCCACGGAGATATCACCGTCCATCATGCTGACGAGCTTCTCACAAATCGCCAGCCCCAGTCCGGTACCCTGGAAGTTACGCTGCACGCCGGTCCCGACCTGGAAGAACGGGTCGAACAGGCGAACCACTTCCTTCGCCGGGATGCCGACGCCCGTGTCGCGCACGCGAATGCTCAGGTAATCCCCCGCCCTGCAGACGTGCAACACGATACAGCCAACATCGGTGAATTTAATGGCGTTGCTGAGCAGGTTAGAGATGACCTGCTGCAGGCGCATCGGATCGCCGTGCAGCGTCAGCGGCACGTCCGGTTCGATAAAGCAGTAGAGCCCCAGCTGTTTACGCACCACCAGCGGGAGATAGTTGGCGCTGATATGGTTCATCACCTCGCGCGGCGAAAACTCGCGCGGCTCGATTTTCAGCTGCTCGGACTCGATTTTAGAGAAGTCGAGAATATCGCTGATGATTTTCAGCAGCAGGCTGGAGGAGTTATTCATCGCCGTCACCAGCCGGTCGACGCCTTTCGGCAATTCCTTCGTCTGCAGCAGATCGAGGTTACCGATAATCCCGTACAGCGGCGTACGCAGCTCGTGGCTGACGGTCGCAAGGAACATGGACTTCGACTGGCTGGCCTGCTCTGCCGCCTGCGCCATCTCCTGCAACGACTCTTCCATTTTTACGCGCGCGGAGACATCCACCAGCACGCAAATCGCCACGTTTTCATTGCGATAGCGGGAATGGACAAAGCTAATCTGCAGATTGGTGTGCGTGCTGGTGAGCACGTCGACAAAGTTAACCTGCTGACCGCAGATAATTTGCGTCAGCCTCTGCCGGTCTTCGTGCGTCAGCATGTTCAGGTAGTTATGCGCCAGTTCGTTACTCAGGATATTGGTCCCGTCCTGGGTACGCAGAATACAGATCCCCACCGGCGCCGAAGCGACAATCTTCCGGTTAAACTGCTCGTGTTCCTCCAGCCGCTGGGCGTCGCTTTCGGCGGGAATAAAGATTTTCCGCTCATACATGCGCGCCAGGGTGAACAGCGCCCCACCCGCGATGAGGTTCAGCAGAATGGCATTCATGATGAGAATGCGTATCCGCTCAAGCACCATATCCACCGGCAGCGAATAGACGATACTGAGCGACGAAGGCGGCAGGCTCTTCTTCAGCACCAGCTCGCGGAAACCAGAGGTATAGCCAAACCACGACCGCTCCTGCATCCAGTGCGGTTCGACGTTTAGACGGTTATCGGGCCCGGCAAGCGAGATCAGCTGATGACCGTTTTCATCCAGAATGGTCACGCCCATGGGCAGGCTGCCCGGGGTGAAGAAGTTTTCCATGCGAATGGTCTGCTCAATCCCCAGCAGCGCCTGCAGGCGATTGCCCAGATACACCGGCGTCAGGGCGTAGAAATAGCCCACGCCCGGGCGCGGGCCCTGGCTCACCCAGAAGATGTTATTCCCGCGCTCGTCCTGCGGTGCATTGCGGTATTTGACAATACGTTCATGCAGGCTTTTCAGCGCATCGTCACGCTCAACGGGCACGTCGCGCAGGCCAAAATCAGCCATGCAGAGATTCTCGCTGCCAATCAGGAAAACGCGGTTCAGGTCATAGGCGGCGGAGAAATTGTCACGCCAGTAGCGCATAAACCAGGCAAGGGATTCCAGCGATCCGCGCCAGGAATTGCTCATTGTGGAGCAATCGGAGTCCGGAAACAGCGGCTGGAAATCCGGGACTTCGGTTTTGTCATCACGTCCGCGAAGCGCAAGGATGCCGTTTTCCGCCGTCAGACGATTTTCGGCAATATACTTCAGCTCCTTCATTACGTCAGACGTTCGCTGAATGTAACGCTGGGCCTGGTCGGAGCTTAAATTAAACTCCTGGCGGATCTCCGCTTCTTTCTGGTGCAGGGCGTTAACGATGTAAAACACCGAGAACAAGGCCACCAGCAGCCAAAGCAAGAGCGCCAGCGCCCGAAACAGATAGCGAGAGACTTTCAGCGTAGTACGAAAGGAGACGAGGTATTTCAAGGGGGCGAGGCTCCGCCGTCGGGGTCAAAAGAATGTGGTTAAGGTAGCGGTAAACGCGCCAGGTCGCAACGTTGACTTATCTGCTTGTGCAAAAGAAAAGGGCCGGAATCCGGCCCTTTTTTGCATCAGAAGACATTACTCGTCAGCGTCATCCGCTGCGTCATCGTCGGTGTCGGCTTCCGGTGCGATATCATCATCGCCTTCCGCAACGCTACCGTCGATGGAGTCAAGCTCTTCGTCATCTACCGGCTCAGCAACGCGCTGCAGACCCACCACGTTTTCATCTTCCGCTGTACGGATGAGGATAACGCCCTGGGTGTTACGACCCACCACGCTGATCTCAGACACGCGGGTACGCACCAGCGTACCGGCATCGGTGATCATCATGATCTGGTCGGCATCGTCTACCTGCACCGCGCCGACAACGGAACCGTTGCGCTCGGTCACTTTGATAGAGATAACGCCCTGCGTGCCGCGAGACTTGGTTGGGTATTCCCCTTCCGCCGTACGTTTACCGTAACCATTCTGCGTCACGGTCAGGATAGCCCCTTCACCGCGCGGAATAATCAGAGAAACAACGCTGTCTTCGCCAGCCAGTTTGATACCACGAACGCCCGTAGCGGTACGACCCATCGCACGGACGGCGTTCTCTTTAAAGCGCACCACTTTACCGGCGGCAGAGAACAGCATCACTTCATCAGAACCGGAGGTCAGATCCACACCGATCAGCTCGTCGCCTTCGTTCAGGTTCACCGCGATGATACCGGCGGAACGCGGACGGCTGAACTCGGTCAGCGCGGTTTTCTTCACGGTACCGCTGGCGGTGGCCATAAAGACGTTCACGCCCTCTTCATACTCGCGTACCGGCAGGATAGCGGTGATACGTTCGTTCGCTTCCAGCGGCAGCAGGTTAACGATTGGACGACCACGCGCACCACGGCTTGCTTCCGGCAGCTGATAGACTTTCATCCAGTACAGACGACCGCGGCTGGAGAAGCAGAGGATCGTGTCATGGGTGTTCGCCACCAGCAGGCGGTCAATAAAGTCTTCTTCTTTAATACGTGCTGCAGACTTGCCTTTACCACCACGACGCTGTGCTTCGTAGTCGGTTAACGGCTGATACTTCACGTAGCCCTGGTGAGACAGGGTCACAACAACGTCTTCCTGGTTGATCAGGTCTTCGATGTTGATGTCCGCGCTGTTGGCGGTGATTTCGGTGCGGCGTTCGTCGCCGAACTGATCGCGGACCAGCTCCAGCTCTTCGCGAATCACTTCCATCAGGCGCTCTGCGCTGCCCAGAATGTGCAGCAGCTCAGCAATCTGTTCCAGCAGCTCTTTGTATTCGTCGAGCAGTTTTTCGTGCTCAAGGCCGGTCAGTTTCTGCAGGCGCAGATCCAGAATCGCCTGGGCCTGCTGTTCAGTCAGGTAGTACTGACCGTCACGCACGCCGAATTCAGGTTCCAGCCACTCAGGACGCGCTGCATCATCGCCCGCACGTTCCAGCATCGCGGCAACGTTACCCAGATCCCACGGACGGGAAATCAGGGCAGCTTTCGCTTCCGCCGGGGTTGGCGCACGACGGATCAGTTCGATGATCGGGTCGATGTTGGCCAGCGCAACCGCCAGCGCTTCAAGGATGTGCGCACGGTCACGCGCTTTGCGCAGTTCGAAGATGGTACGACGGGTCACCACTTCACGGCGGTGACGAACGAACGCGCTCAGGATCTCTTTCAGGTTCATGATCTTCGGCTGACCATGGTGCAGTGCCACCATGTTGATACCGAAGGAGACCTGAAGCTGAGTCTGGGAGTACAGGTTGTTCAGCACAACCTCACCTACCGCGTCGCGTTTGATCTCAATCACGATGCGCATACCGTCTTTGTCAGACTCGTCACGCAGCGCGCTGATGCCTTCAACACGTTTTTCTTTTACCAGCTCGGCGATTTTTTCAATCAGACGCGCTTTGTTCACCTGATACGGGATCTCGTGAACAATGATGGTCTCACGGCCGGTTTTAGCGTCCGCTTCCACTTCGGCGCGGGCACGGATGTAAATCTTGCCGCGGCCGGTGCGGTACGCTTCTTCAATACCGCGACGACCGTTGATGATCGCCGCCGTCGGGAAGTCCGGGCCCGGGATGTGTTCCATCAGCCCTTCAATGCTGATGTCTTCATCGTCGATATAGGCCAGGCAGCCGTTGATCACCTCGGTGATATTGTGCGGCGGAATGTTGGTTGCCATACCGACCGCGATACCGGACGAACCGTTAACCAACAGGTTCGGGATCTTGGTTGGCATCACATCTGGGATGCGCTCGGTGCCGTCGTAGTTATCGACGAAATCAACGGTCTCTTTTTCCAGGTCGGCCATCAGCTCATGAGCGATTTTCGACATACGGATTTCCGTATAACGCATCGCCGCAGCGGAGTCGCCGTCGACTGAACCAAAGTTACCCTGACCATCTACCAGCATGTAACGCAAGGAGAATGGCTGCGCCATACGAACGATGGTGTCATAAACGGCGGTATCACCATGCGGGTGATATTTACCGATGACGTCACCGACGACGCGGGCAGATTTTTTATAGGCTTTATTCCAGTCATTGCCCAATACGTTCATGGCGTATAGTACGCGACGGTGTACCGGCTTAAGGCCATCGCGGACGTCCGGCAGCGCACGGCCAACAATGACCGACATCGCATAGTCCAGATAGGAGCTCTTCAGCTCTTCCTCGATGTTAACCGGTGTAATTTCTCTCGCAAGGTCGCTCATCTAACCGCTATCCCTCTACTGTATCCCGGATTCAAAGGTCGCAAATTATAACACAGCCGAGGTGATTGAGGTAAACCTATACGCTTTATTCACGGGGATTGCCTGATATACTCATTCGTCTTGCTAAATAAGGAGTAAAAGCGCCCATGAATGCCGAAAAATCCCCGGTGGCTCACAACGTTGACCACGAAGAGATTGCCAAATTTGAAGCGGTGGCGTCCCGCTGGTGGGATCTCGAAGGTGAGTTCAAACCGCTGCACCGTATTAACCCGCTGCGTCTGGGCTATATCGCGGAGCGTTCCGGCGGTCTGTTCGGTAAAAAAGTGCTCGATGTGGGCTGCGGCGGCGGTATCCTGGCGGAAAGCATGGCGCGCGAAGGGGCGAACGTCACGGGCCTGGATATGGGCTTTGAACCGCTGCAGGTTGCCCGTCTTCACGCGCTGGAGTCCGGCATACAGGTAGACTACGTGCAGGAAACCGTGGAAGAACACGCGGCAAAACATGCCCATCAGTACGATGTGGTGACCTGCATGGAGATGCTGGAACACGTTCCCGATCCGCAGTCCGTGGTGCACGCCTGTGCAAAACTGGTGAAACCGGGCGGCCAGGTCTTCTTCTCAACCCTCAACCGCAACGCTAAAGCCTGGCTGATGGCCGTCGTCGGCGCGGAGTATGTGCTGCGCATGGTGCCGAAAGGCACGCACGACGTGAAGAAATTCATCAAGCCTGCGGAGCTGTTAAGCTGGGTTGACCAGACGTGGCTCAAAGAGCAGCACATCACCGGCCTGCACTACAATCCGCTGACCAATAAATTCAAACTCGCACCGGGCGTTGATGTTAACTATATGTTGCACACAACCGCCAAAAACGACTAACGTCATTCGTTATTCTTATAAAGATTGCGCGACACCATGTTGCGCAATTCTGACCTCTCGTTGAAGAAATCAGCACTCGATCAAATTTTGAATTTTTTTTCTTAATTATTGACATGTCTTCCAGGCCTTACGGTACGAGGACTTAGCCTTTTTTACCCTTTCACAACCTCAATTTAACGTCAAAATCAACCCTTGTGCTGAAAAGATTCGATACTAGAATACTCACCATATAGCGTTTTTCTTATCGCAAACCCCCTATATGTAGTATTTATCCACAGAGTTAGTCACAAGACGGATCTGTGGATAAGCGGGGGATATTTTTTATTTCACGGACAGGTAAAACCCACATGAATCAGAGTCTGCTGGTGACAAAGCGCGACGGTACTACCGAGCGTATCAATCTGGACAAAATCCATCGAGTTCTCGACTGGGCAGCAGAAGGACTGAACAACGTATCTATCTCCCAGGTTGAACTGCGTTCTCACATTCAGTTCTACGACGGCATCAAAACGTCTGATATCCACGAAACGATCATTAAAGCAGCGGCAGACCTCATCTCCCGCGAAGCACCGGATTATCAGTACCTCGCTGCACGTCTGGCGATTTTCCACCTGCGTAAAAAAGCCTACGGCCAGTTTGAGCCGCCGAAGCTTTACGATCACGTGGTGAAAATGGTTGAGCTGGGCAAATACGACACGCATCTGCTGGAAG
Source organism: Enterobacter sp. 3U4 (assembly GCF_057224565.1). Taxonomy (NCBI): domain Bacteria; kingdom Pseudomonadati; phylum Pseudomonadota; class Gammaproteobacteria; order Enterobacterales; family Enterobacteriaceae; genus Enterobacter; species Enterobacter sp. 3U4. Next base: position 764,813 of record NZ_CP136665.1, on the reverse strand, counting down.
ACTATACGGAAGAAGAGTTCGAGCAGATGAACGGGTTTATCGATCACTGGCGCGACATGAACTTCTCCTATGCGGCGGTGAAGCAGCTCGAAGGCAAATACCTGGTTCAGAACCGTGTAACCGGTGAGATCTACGAAAGCGCCCAGTTCCTCTACATTCTGGTGGCTGCCTGCCTGTTCTCAAACTACCCGCGTGATACCCGTCTGGATTACGTGAAGCGTTTCTACGATGCGGTATCAACGTTCAAGATTTCTCTGCCTACGCCAATCATGTCTGGCGTGCGTACCCCTACCCGTCAGTTCAGCTCCTGCGTGCTGATCGAGTGTGGTGACAGCCTGGATTCCATCAACGCCACCTCCAGCGCCATTGTGAAATACGTTTCCCAGCGCGCCGGTATCGGCATCAACGCCGGACGTATCCGTGCCCTGGGCAGCCCGATTCGCGGCGGTGAAGCGTTCCACACCGGCTGTATCCCGTTCTATAAGCACTTCCAGACGGCAGTAAAATCCTGCTCTCAGGGCGGCGTGCGCGGCGGCGCTGCGACCCTGTTCTATCCGATGTGGCACCTGGAAGTGGAAAGCCTGCTGGTCCTGAAAAACAACCGTGGTGTCGAAGGCAACCGCGTGCGCCACATGGACTACGGCGTGCAGATCAACAAGCTGATGTACACCCGTCTGCTGAAGGGCGAAGACATCACCCTGTTCAGCCCGTCCGACGTCCCGGGCCTGTATGACGCGTTCTTCGCCGATCAGGACGAGTTCGAGCGTCTGTACACTAAATACGAAAAAGACGACAGCATCCGCAAGCAGCGCGTAAAGGCGGTCGATCTGTTCTCCCTGATGATGCAGGAACGTGCCTCTACCGGCCGTATCTACATCCAGAACGTTGACCACTGCAACACCCACAGCCCGTTTGACCCGGTGGTTGCGCCAGTGCGCCAGTCTAACCTGTGCCTGGAGATCGCCCTGCCAACCAAGCCGCTGGAAGACGTGAATGACGAAAACGGCGAAATCGCGCTGTGTACGCTGTCTGCGTTCAACCTGGGCGCAATTAAGAGCCTGGACGAGCTGGAAGGGCTGGCCGTGCTGGCAGTTCGTGCGCTCGACGCCCTGCTGGATTACCAGGATTACCCAATCCCGGCAGCAAAACGCGGTGCGATGGGCCGCCGTACCCTGGGTATTGGCGTGATCAACTTCGCCTACTGGCTGGCGAAAAACGGCAAGCGTTATTCCGACGGCAGCGCTAATAACCTGACGCACCAGACGTTCGAAGCCATTCAGTACTACCTGATGAAAGCGTCCAACGAGCTGGCGAAAGAGCAAGGCGCGTGCCCGTGGTTTAACGAAACCACCTACGCGAAAGGCATTCTGCCGATCGACACCTACAAGAAAGACCTGGATGCGATCGTCAGCGAGCCGCTGCATCTCGACTGGGAAGGCCTGCGCGAGTCCATCAAGACTCACGGTCTGCGTAACTCCACCCTCTCTGCCCTGATGCCGTCTGAGACCTCTTCGCAGATCTCTAACGCCACCAACGGTATTGAGCCACCGCGCGGCCACGTCAGCATCAAAGCCTCGAAAGACGGCGTGCTGCGTCAGGTTGTACCGGATTACGAGACGCTGGGTGACAACTACGAGCTGCTGTGGGAAATGCCAAACAACGACGGCTACCTGCAGCTGGTGGGTATCATGCAGAAGTTTATCGACCAGTCGATCTCTGCCAATACCAACTATGACCCGACGCGCTTCCCGTCAGGCAAGGTTCCGATGCAGCAATTGCTGAAAGACCTGCTCACAGCCTACAAATTTGGCGTGAAAACCCTGTACTATCACAACACCCGTGATGGTGCGGAAGACGCGCAGGATGACCTGGTACCGTCAATTCAGGACGATGGCTGCGAAAGCGGCGCATGTAAGATCTAAGCACTTCGCCGGGTGGCGCTACGCTTACCCGGCCTACGGTTTTGTAGGCCCGGCAAACGCAGTGCCGCCGGGCAATAAAATCTCAACAGGACTCACCGCAATGGCATATACCACCTTTTCACAGACGAAAAACGACCAGCTCAAAGAGCCGATGTTCTTCGGCCAGCCGGTCAACGTGGCACGCTACGATCAGCAAAAATATGACATCTTCGAAAAGCTGATTGAAAAGCAACTCTCCTTCTTCTGGCGTCCGGAAGAAGTGGACGTCTCCCGCGACCGTATTGACTACCAGTCGCTGCCGGATCATGAAAAACATATCTTCATCAGCAACCTGAAGTACCAGACGCTGCTGGACTCCATTCAGGGCCGTAGCCCGAACGTGGCGCTGCTGCCGCTGATCTCGATTCCAGAGCTGGAAACGTGGGTGGAAACCTGGGCGTTCTCCGAGACGATCCACTCCCGCTCTTATACGCACATTATCCGCAACATCGTGAACGATCCGGCGGTGGTGTTTGACGATATCGTCACCAACGAGCAGATCCAGAAGCGCGCGGAAGGCATCGCCCATTACTACGACGAGCTGATCGAGATGACCAGCTACTGGCACCTGCTGGGCGAAGGCACCCACCACGTGGATGGTAAAACCATCACCGTGAACCTGCGCGCGCTGAAAAAGCAGCTGTACCTGTGCCTGATGAGCGTCAACGCGCTGGAAGCGATCCGCTTCTACGTCAGCTTCGCCTGCTCCTTCGCCTTTGCCGAGCGCAAGCTGATGGAAGGCAACGCCAAAATCATCCGTCTGATTGCCCGTGATGAAGCCCTGCACCTGACCGGCACCCAGCACATGCTGAACCTGCTGCGCAGCGGTACGGACGATCCGGAGATGGCGGAAATCGCTGAAGAGTGCAAGCAGGAGTGCTACGACCTGTTCGTGCTAGCCGCTCAGCAGGAGAAAGAGTGGGCAGACTACCTGTTCCGCGACGGCTCCATGATTGGCCTGAACAAAGATATTCTGTGCCAGTACGTTGAGTACATCACCAACATCCGCATGCAGGCTGTCGGTCTCGATCTGCCGTTCCAGACGCGCTCTAACCCGATTCCGTGGATCAACACCTGGCTGGTGTCCGATAACGTGCAGGTTGCGCCGCAGGAAGTGGAAGTCAGCTCTTATCTGGTCGGTCAGATTGATTCTGAAGTCAACACCGACGACCTGAGCAACTTCCAGCTCTGATGTCACGCGTCACGTTAAGTCTTTCCGGCACTGAGGTGCTGTGTCGGGAAGAGCATCCTTCTCTGCTTGTGGCGCTTGAGGCGCATCAGGTAGAAGTAGAGTACCAGTGTCGTTCGGGCTACTGCGGCTCCTGCCGCTGCCGTCTGGTCGCCGGCCAGGTGGACTGGCTGACCGAACCGCTGGCCTTTATCAACGAAGGGGAAATTTTGCCCTGCTGCTGCCGGGCAAAAGGCGATATAGAGATCGAGATGTAATGTTGTCCGTATCCCCTCTCCCGGTGGGAGAGGGTTAGGGTGAGGGCATCAGGCCGCAGAGCCTGATTGTCGGGTGGCGGCTTCGCCTTACCCGACCTGCCAAACCTACTTCCGGTGAATGAATTCGACCGCTTTATCCGGGAAATCCGTAAACAGTCCGTCCACGCCCGCCTGGTTATACAACACCTCATAAAGCTGATTCACATCCGTGGCATACGGCGGCAGCTGGTCGGCACGCACCGTATACGGATGCACCTGCATCCTGCTGGCATGCGCCTCTTTCACCATCGCCGTCAGCTTCACGTGGCCCGGCGCTGAGCCCTCCGCCACCAGCATGTGATAATCCGGCCCGATGCCGTCGGCATACTGCGCAATCTGCTTCATCGCCCCCGGCTTAAACATCCAGTCGTAGTTGTAGTTAACCCACTTCCCGTCCGGCTGCTTCTCCTGGGTTTCATTCCAGTCGGTGTAGGCAATCAGCTGTACCAGATTGAGATCCATCCCCATCTTCGGCTCCAGCTCGGTTTTGATGCGCTTCAGCTCGGCGGCATCAAAACACTGCAGGTAGACCTTGTCCTTCTTGCTGGTGTAGCCGTACTGTTTCAGCACCTCCAGCGTCTTCGCGGCAATGTCCTTCCCTTCCTGATGGTGGAACCACGGCGCTTTGATTTCCGGGTAGATGCCGATGTTTTTACCGGTGGAGTGGTTCAGCCCCTGAACAAACTCAATCTCTTCCTGGAAGGTATGAATGCGGAAGTCAGATTTGCCCATCGGGAAACGTCCCGGATAGACCTGCACCTTCTTACCGTTTTCAATCTCGAAGCCTTCGGTAAACTTCAGAGAGCGGATCTCCGCCAGCGTGAAGTCGATGGCATAGAAGCGCCCATCTTTACGGGCGCGGTCCGGGAAACGCTCCGCCACGTCCGTCACGCGGTCAAGATAGTGATCGTGCAGGACGACCAGCTGGTCGTCCTTCGTCATCACCAGATCCTGCTCCAGGTAATCCGCGCCCTGCGCATAGGCCATCGCCTTCGCCGGCAGCGTATGCTCCGGCAGATAGCCGCTCGCGCCGCGGTGGGCAATAACAATTTTATCCGCCGCCAGCGCGGACCCGGTCATCAGGCCCGCCAGCAGCAGGCCTGTCGCTAACTGAGTTAATTTCATCGCAAAGCTCCTTATTGACGACGTGCCAGCACTTCCGCGTGGTGACGTTTCTCACCGATCATCACAACAATCAGCAGCAGTACCGCCAGCACGCTACCGCCGATCATAACCATAAAGCCGCCGTCCCAGCCGAAGAAGTCAACGGTGTAGCCCACGATGGCGCTCGCCGCAACCGAACCGCCGAGGTAGCCGAACAGGCCGGTAAAGCCCGCCGCCGTGCCCGCCGCTTTTTTCGGCGCCAGCTCCAGGGCATGCAGACCGATCAGCATCACCGGACCGTAAATCAGGAAGCCGATGACGATCATGCAGGCCATATCTACTGATGGGTTGCCCGGCGGGTTGAGCCAGTACACCACGGTAGCAATGGTCACCAGAGTCATAAAGAACACGCCCGTCGCGCCGCGGTTACCTTTAAACACTTTGTCCGACATCCAGCCGCAAAGCAGCGTGCCTGGGATCCCGGCGTATTCATACAGGAAATAGGCCCAGGAGGATTTATCCAGCGCGAAGTGCTTCACCTCTTTCAGGTAGGTTGGCGACCAGTCGAGGATGCCGTAGCGCAGCAGGTAAACGAACACGTTCGCGACCGCGATGTACCACAGCAGCTTGTTCGGCAGCACGTACTTCATGAAGATCTGTTTTGCGGTCAGCTCCTCTTCATGCTCCTTGCTGTAATCATCCGGATAGTCGTTTTTGTACTCTTCAATCGGCGGCAGGCCGCAGGACTGCGGCGTATCGCGCATCAGGGCGAAAGCGAAAATCGCCACGACGATGGCGCCAAAGGCAGGCATATAGAGCGCCGCATGCCAGTCGTTGAACCAGGCCATCCCCAGCAGGAACAGCAGCGGCGGAATACCGCCGCCCACGTTATGGGCGCAATTCCACACCGACACGATGCCGCCGCGCTCTTTCTGCGACCACCAGTGCACCATGGTACGCCCGCACGGCGGCCACCCCATTCCCTGGAACCAGCCGCAGAGGAACAGCAGCACGAACATGATGGCAATGCTGGAGGTAGCCCACGGCACAAAGCCCATGAATAGCATGACCGCGGCCGCCAGGATCAGACCGGCGGGCAGGAACACTCGCGGATTCGAGCGATCCGACACGGAGCCCATGATGAATTTGGAAAAACCGTAGGCGATGGAGATCCCCGACAGCGCGAACCCCAGATCGCCTCGGGAAAAGCCCTGCTCCACCAGATACGGCATGGCGAGCGCGAAGTTTTTACGTACAAGGTAGTACGCCGCGTACCCGAAGAAGATCCCCAGGAAGATTTGCCAACGCAGGCGGCGATAGAGCGGATCTATTTCTGCCTCTGGCAGACGCGCCCTGTGGGGCGCAGGTTTGAAGATACTGAGCATAACAGCCTCCGTGGCCTTGAAATGAATGAGCAGGTGGCTCGCACCTGAATTCCAGAGGCGGGGATGTTAAGAAATCACGGTGATTGTTACTGTGAATCAACGCACAGATTGTTACAGAAATATGACAGAATGCGCAAAAAAGCGCATGAAATCACGTTTCACTTTCGAATTCCGCGCGTTTATGTTCGAAATCAAACAAACCACAAAATTAATATGGCTAAATGATAAAAAACGAACATAGAGGGTAAACAATGACCAGTCACGATCCTCGTTATAGTGATGTGATAATCATTGGTGGTGGCGCAACCGGCGCCGGGATCGCGCGCGACTGCGCCCTTCGCGGCTTAAGCGTCACGCTTCTGGAACGCCATGATATCGCCACGGGCGCTACCGGACGTAACCACGGCCTGCTGCACAGCGGCGCCCGGTATGCGGTCACCGACGCGGAATCCGCGCGCGAATGTATTGCTGAAAACCAGATTCTCAAGCGTATCGCCCGCCACTGCATTGAGCCGACCGACGGCCTCTTTATTACCCTTCCCGAAGATGATCTCGCTTTTCAGGACACCTTTATTACCGCCTGCACTGTAGCAGGCATCCAGGCTGAGGCCATGGATCCGGCGCTGGCGCGGCGGCTGGAACCGTCGGTTAACCCGGCGCTTATCGGCGCGGTAAAAGTCCCTGACGGCACCGTCGACCCGTTCCGCCTGACCGCCGCCAACATGCTGGACGCCCGGGAGCATGGCGCGCATATCCTCACCGGGCACGAAGTGACCGGTCTTATCCGCGAAGGCCACCGCATCTGCGGCGTGCGGCTTTTTAATGCGCAATACAATGAACACAGCGAGCTGTATGCCACCGTGGTGGTCAACGCGGCGGGCATCTGGGGGCAACGGATTGCGGAATACGCTGACCTGTCGGTGCGCATGTTCCCGGCGAAAGGCTCGCTGCTGATCCTCGACCACCGCATTAATAACCACGTGATCAACCGCTGCCGCAAACCGTCTGACGCCGATATCCTCGTGCCGGGAGATACCATTTCGTTAATCGGGACGACCTCAACCCACGTGGACTACAGCGAGATTGACTACAACCGCGTCACGGCTGAAGAGGTGGATATCCTGCTGCGCGAAGGGGAAAAACTGGCGCCGGTGATGGCCCAGACGCGTATTCTTCGCGCCTACGCGGGCGTGCGTCCGCTGGTCGCCAGCGACAACGATCCGAGCGGACGTAACGTCAGCCGGGGCATCGTGCTGCTCGATCACGCCGCGCGCGACGGCATGGACGGGTTTATCACCATCACCGGCGGCAAGCTGATGACCTACCGCCTGATGGCCGAGTGGGCGACCGATGCCGTCTGCCGCAAGCTAGGCAATACCGAGCCGTGCGTGACGGCAGAACAGCCGCTCCCGGGATCGCGGCAGTCCACCGAAAAAACGCTGCAAAAAATCATCTCCCTGCCCGCGCCGCTGCGCGGGTCCGCTATTTACCGCCACGGCGACAGAACGCCACCGTGGCTTGGTGAAGGACGACTGAGCCGCAGCCTGGTGTGCGAGTGCGAAGCCGTCACCGCCGGTGAGGTGCAGTACGCGGTGGAGAATCTGACGGTCACCAGCCTGCTCGATCTCCGCCGCCGCACCCGCGTTGGAATGGGGACCTGTCAGGGCGAGCTGTGCGCCTGTCGTGCCGCTGGATTATTGCAGCGCTTTCACACTACCACCGCCACCCAGTCGCTCGATCAGCTCAGCGCGTTTTTAAACGAGCGCTGGAAAGGCATTCAGCCCGTCGCCTGGGGCGATGCGCTGCGCGAAAGCGAATTTACCCGCTGGGTCTACCAGGGGCTTTGCGGTCTTGAGAAGGAGCAACGCGATGAAATTTGATACCGTGATTGTCGGCGGCGGGCTGGCGGGCCTGCTCTGCGGCATCAGGCTCACGAAGCAGGGTCTGCGCTGCGCCATTATCACCCGGGGCCAGAGCGCCCTGCACTTCTCGTCGGGCTCGCTGGATCTGATAGACGAAGCGTACCGCGATAAGCTGCCGCCGGAGCACCCGTATCACCTGATTGGCGCGCAGCATATTGACCGCTTTGCGCTGGAGACCGAAGCGCTGCTGGCGGACTGCGGCGCACGTCTGCAGGGAAGCGCCCGGCTCAATCACCAGCGCGTTACGCCGCTTGGCACGCTGCGTTCCGCGTGGCTCAGCCCGGAGGAGGTGCCCGTTGCCCCCATTCGCACGGGACGCGTGCGGGTGGTAGGGATTAGTGGCTTTCTGGATTTCCAGCCCCATCTCGCGGCGGCGTCACTTTGCCGCCAGGGGATCAATGCCGAAACGGCTGAGATAGAACTGCCTGAGCTGGATGTCCTGCGCGATAACCCGAGCGAGTTTCGCGCGGTGAATATCGCCCGTTTTCTGGATAACGAAGAGAAATGGCCGCTGCTGTATGACGCCCTCAGGCCGCTTAGCGACAGCTGTGACGCCCTGCTGATGCCCGCCTGCTTCGGTTTACGCGATAACCGGCTCTGGCGCTGGCTCTCGGATCGTCTGCCCTGCTCGCTCGGCCTGCTGCCGACGCTGCCCCCGTCGGTACCCGGCATCCGCCTGCACACCCAGCTCCAGCGCCAGTTTGTTGCCCAGGGCGGCGTGTGGATGGCGGGGGATGAGGTGAAGAAAATTACGCTGGTGGACGGCGCGGTGAGCGAAATCTGGACGCGAAACCACGAGGATATTCCGCTTCGCGCCCGCTATACGGTGCTGGCAAGCGGCAGTTTCTTCAGCAACGGGCTGCTGAGCAGCCGGGAGGGCATTCGGGAAGCCATTATGGGGCTGGACGTTCGCCAGCGAGCCTCCCGCGCGGACTGGTATCAGAGTGATTTCTTCTCGCCGCAGCCCTGGCAGCAGTTCGGCGTGATTGTCGATAACCACCTGCATCCGCAGCTTTCCGGTAAGCCCGTCAGAAATCTTTTTGCCATTGGTTCGCTGCTGGGAGGGTACGATCCCATTGCCCAGGGATGCGGTGGCGGAGTCTGCGCCGTCACGGCGCTGTATGTGGCAGAGCAGATTAGCCAGCGCACGGAGGCTGAACAATGAACGACACCCGTTTTGAAAGCTGCATCAAATGCACGGTGTGTACCACCGTCTGCCCGGTCAGCGGCGTGAATCCACGCTATCCCGGGCCAAAGCAGGCCGGGCCGGACGGCGAGCGTCTGCGCCTGAAGGACGGCAAGCTGTACGATGAAGCGCTGAAATACTGCATCAACTGCAAACGCTGCGAAGTCGCCTGCCCGTCGGATGTGAAAATCGGCGATATCATCCAGCGCGCCCGGGCGCGCTACAGCACGCAAAAGCCGTCGCTGCGGGACGCGATTCTGAGCCATACCGATCTGATGGGCAGCGTCTCTACACCGTTTGCCCCGCTGGTGAATGCCGCGACCTCCCTCAAACCGGTGCGCCAGCTGCTGGATGCCACGCTGAAGATAGACCATCACCGCAGCCTGCCGAAATATTCTCACGGCACCTTCCGCCGCTGGTATAAATCCGTGGCAGCGGAGCAGGCGCAGTACGACGAGCAGGTGGCCTTTTTCCACGGCTGCTATGTGAATTACAACCACCCGCAGCTGGGTAAAGATCTGCTGAAAGTGCTAAACGCCATGGGCACGGGCGTTCAGTTACTGAACAAAGAGAAGTGCTGCGGCGTACCGCTGATTGCAAACGGGTTTACCGATAAAGCGCGAAGGCAGGCTCAAAGCAATGTCACCTCCCTGCGCGAAGCGATTGTCGATAAAGGCATTCCGGTGCTGGCGACCTCTTCCACCTGTACCTTCACCCTGCGCGATGAGTATCCGCATCTGCTGGACGTGGACAACACAGGCCTGCGCGAGCACATCGAGCTGGCGACACGCTTCCTGTGGCGCAAGCTGGACAGCGGGCAGACGTTGCCGCTGGGGAAATTGCCGCTGAAAGTGGTGTATCACACGCCGTGTCATATGGAGAAGATGGGCTGGTCGCTCTATACGCTGGAGCTGCTGCGGTTAATCCCGGGGCTGGAGCTGACGGTGCTGGACTCGCGCTGCTGCGGGATTGCGGGAACCTACGGCTTTAAGCGTGAAAACTATGAAACGTCGCAGGCGATCGGCGCCCCGCTGTTCCGTCAGATTGAGGAGAGCGGCGCGGATATCGTGGTGACGGACTGCGAAACCTGCAAGTGGCAGATTGAGATGTCCACCAGCAAGCGCTGCGAGCATCCGATTACGCTGCTGGCAAAGGCGCTCGGGTGAACATGGCCGGGGCGAAAGGCCCCGGCACAGGCGTTACTCGATGAACAGCGACTCGACCACATGGATCCAGCCGTGCTCGCTGGCCACCTCTTTGCCATTCAGCCAGCGGCGCAGCATGTTCAGCGCCATCATCGCGCACACCTCCTGACGCACCGCCAGGCTGTGGCGGGTGATGCTCATTTTTACCCGCAGGGCCCAGGTGCCTTCCGGGGTCGCCAGCGCGAAGTTAAGGTATTCCTCGTCCAGCCCGCCGACAAACAGCGCCAGACCGGCAAAATGCTTCACCCTTCTCTCGGACGCCCAGCGGGCGGTCTGCGCCAGGGTCTCCTGCTGGAACGGCACCACTTCGCTCGCCAGCAGCGGCGCGTTGACGCGCGACAGCTGGAGCGCCAGCAGGCCACCGGTGAACTGCTCGCTTAAGGTCACGCTGAGCTGACGCGCCTGCAGCTGCGTCGCAATCTGTGCGGGCAACCCTTCCGTACCTTCAAAGATCAGGCTTTCGCCCGCCACGCGCTGTACCTCGGGCCACAGAGCCAGCATAGCCTCTTTCTGTTCGGCCGGGCCTGTCAGCTTAAGTTCAATGATCGGCATGGAGGAGCGATAGCCCATGGACACGCCCGGCGGCAGCGGAAGGTGATCGAGACTCTGGGCCAGATCGCTTTCCGAGCGGCCAAAAGTAGTCAGACGCAGGCACAGCGGCGGTTCCGGCAGGGTAAAACGATCGCGAAGGCGCGGCAGGATCTGCTGCTCGACCATCACTTTAAATTCTGAGGGCACGCCCGGCGTGAAGAACATCAGGCAGCGGTTCAGCTGCATGGCAAACCCGCACGCGGTACCGACCGGGTTATCGACCAGTTCAGCACTGGCAGGAATTTCAGCCTGTTTGCGGTTGCTGGGGGCCATGACGCGACCGCGTTCGGAGAAAAAGCGCTCCATCTGCGAGAGCCACGCCTCGTGCAGCACCAGCCCTTCGCCTTTTGCGGTCGCGGCGGCCAGGGCGCTGAGATCGTCGCTGGTGGGGCCGAGCCCACCGTTCACAATCAGCACGTCACAGCGTTCACTGCGCTCGCGCAGAATAGCGACCAGTGACTCAAGATTGTCGCCCACCGTATTGCGGCGCGTTAACGGTAATCCTTGCTCAAAGAAAAGATCGGCAAGCCAGGCAGCATTGGTATCAATAATTTGTCCATGCAGCACTTCGTCGCCGGTGGATAACATCTCCACGTTAATCATTATGTTCTCCCGCTTATTTGGTCAAAACACTATAGCGCAAACGCGGGGTGGAGAAGAGAGAAACTGGCGCGACAGAACGCCGCGCCGGAGTGATTAGAAGCCTGCGCTGACGCCCACGTACGGGCCGTCGGCCAGCGCGTTGTCGCGGTTGCCGTCTTTGCCGGCCAGGTTCAGATAGCGATAGCCCGCTTCGATGGTAATCGGACGCATGATGGTCCAGCGCGCGCCGGCGTTGGCCTCTTCATAGCTCTCGATACCGCTTGAGAGGGAATCCGGTGAATAGTAGTACTCACCAAACAGGCCGAAGCTGTCGCCAATTTTCCACTGCAGGCCGCCGCCTACTGCCGCCGCGTACCCTTCGTCACCGTCATTTGGGTTGGTATAGATACCTTTACCGCCGACGGTGGCCAGGAACGGGCCAAGAGGAACGTTCAGACCCAGGCCGAGGCTGGCCGCGTCGCCGTCGTCATCGTTATGCGTCCAGCCGCCGGTCATCGCCAGACCGGAAGTCTCGGTCCCCATGCCAAAGCCCAGGTGGGTATAATCCTGACCCGCCGAGCCGTTAATGCTGATGGCGTTAGCCGCCGCAGATACAACCATCAGGCCGAGGCCCAGTAATGCCACTTTTTTCATTGTCGTGATCCCACACAATTATTATAAAGAAGTCCCAAAACCGCGAGATTTTAACCGGAGTCTTCCGGGGATCAAGCACTCTGCGTGCGGCAGAACGGTAGATTGTAACTATTTGAAACGGCTGTTATCCCTTCAGCGATGCGTTGACCCACTCCTGCAACGCGCGACGTGAGACTTTAATGCCGCCATTTTTGAGTTCAGTCGGCAACAGCAGCCAGCGGACGGGTTGCTCAAAACGCGCCACCTTATCCCGCACCCAGTCAGGTAAACAGGTGATATCCGTTCCCGGCTCGCACTCCACTACCGCCACCGGACGTTGCCCGAATTCAGCGTCGTCCAGCGGAACGATAAACACCTGGTTAACCTGCGGGTGCGTGGCGATAACGCGCTCCAGCGATTCCGGCTGGATCCCTTCTCCGCCGCTAAAAAAGAGGTTGTCCATGCGGCCAAGGATCGTCAGACGGCCGTCATGCCATTCGCCGCGATCGCGTGTGGCGAACCATCCCTGCTCGTTAGTCAGCGGAATCAGTTCGCCATCCCGCCAGTAGCCTGAGGCCATGCTTTGCGCCCTGATCCAGACTTCCCCGTTAACGACCTGCACCTCTCTGCCCGGCAGCGCACAGCCCACGTCCGGCTCGCCGTCCGCCTCTTTCGCGCAGACGGTAGAGGCAAACTCGGTCAGACCGTAGCCGCAGAAGGTGCGTAAATCCTGCTCTCGCGCCTGCTGCGTCAATTCCACAGGGATGGCGGCCCCGCCCAGCAGTACCGCTTTCAGTGCGACAGGCTGGTGGGCATTAAGCAGACGCCAGAGCTGGGTTGGCACCAGCGAGGCGTGTGTGCAGCCTCGGAGAGCCTGCTCCAGAGGCTGTTTCTCGCGCACGGTTAACCGCGCGCCGGCCTGCAGCCAGCGCCATAAAATCCCCTGGCCGGAAACGTGGAACAGCGGTAGCGAAAGCAGCCAGTCGTCGTCTTCACCGTAAGGCATCAGCGACAAAACGCCGCGCGCGCTCGTAAGATGGGCCTCGCAGGTATGGACCGCCGCTTTCGGCAGCCCGGTGGAGCCGGAGGTCAGCGTCATGGAGGCCAGCCGCGCCGGTTGCCACGCTGGGCAATACGCATCGTCTGTCTCGTGCATGCGCAGGGCAGGAAGAGCGTCGTAGCTGCCGTCCAGCACCAGCGCAAAGCGCAGCGTCATCTGCGGGAGCAGCACGTCCAGCAGCGGGCGCGGCAGCTGTGGATTAGCGGGAAGAATACGCGCCCCGCACTGGAGCAGCGCCAGCCACGCCAGCAGGGTTTGCGGATGATTATGGGCCTGCAGCAGCACGCCGCAGCCCTCCTCCACCCCCTGCCGGTGAAAGCCCGCCGCAAGGCTGTCGATGCGCGCGCACAGCTGTTGCCAGCTGAGCACCTCGTCGTTCAGCCTGAGGGCCGGTTTATCGGCAAACTGTGCGCACCAGTGTCGCCACGGCCAGTCGTTAAAACTCATCGCAACGGCTCCAGCGCCGCGACGTCGAGGCACGGCAGCGCGCTGTCCGGCCACGAGCGGACAAGCTGAGCCTGCATCAGGTTCAGCGTGTCGAGGCCAGGAACCGTATCCGGCGTTAGCCAGGCGGCAATGCGCGCCAGCTGGGTTAGCCCAAGGCTGGACTCAATCGACGAGCTGATGACCGCCGTCAGCCCTGAGGCGTGCACCGCCGCGACCTGCTCGCGCACCTTCGCCAGGCTGCCGGTCAGCGTCGGTTTAATCACCACCGCGCTGACGCCGGGCTCGGCGACAAATTCAAAATCGTCCTCGCGCAGGCTTTCATCCCAGGCGATGGCAATCCCCGTTTCGCGGGCAAACGCGCGCGACTCGTCGCGGGTTTTGCACGGCTCTTCGAGGAAGGCAATGCGGCTGCGGTATGCCGGGTTGACGTACTTCGCAAACTGCTGCGCCTTGAGCGGCGTCCAGGCGCGGTTGGCGTCCAGACGCAGGTGCAGATCGGGAATCGCCTCCAGCAGCAGGTTGGCGACCATGCCGTCGCGCACCGCCTCGTAGAGCCCAACTTTAATTTTCGCCACCTTCTCCCCCGGCATGGCGGAGAGCAGCGCGAACAGCTCGTCAGGATCGCCCGTGCAGAGCGGCGCGGCGCGGTAATTCCCCGCTTCCGGCAGGCTACCATCCAGCTCAGCCAGCGCGCAGCTGATACCAAAAGCCGCGGAGGGCACCTCCGGCAGCGCCGGATCCGCACCCTCGCGCCACGCGTCCGCCCACGCCAGCAAGGCCGTCTGAGCGTCATCCAGCGACTCGAGGCTAAAGCCCGGCAGAGGCGAAATCTCGCCCCAGCCTTCCCGCTCGCCCTGCTGCAGATGCACGAAGAAGCCGTCACGGGTTTTTAACCGCCGTTCACGCAGCACCACGCCCGCGTCCATCGGTATCTGCCAGCGGTAAACCTGCGCGCGACGCATTACGGATTCCGTTTGTATTTGCTGAAGTCCGGCTGGCGTTTTTCGTTAAACGCGTTGCGCCCTTCCTGACCCTCTTCGGTCATGTAGAACAGCATGGTGGCGTTACCCGCCAGCTCCTGCAGACCCGCCTGACCGTCACAGTCGGCATTGAGCGCGGCCTTCAGGCAGCGCAGCGCCATCGGGCTGTTTTGCAGCATTTCACGGCACCAGCGCACGGTCTCTTTTTCGAGATCGGCAAGCGGCACCACGGTGTTCACCAGCCCCATATCCAGCGCTTCCTGCGCGTTGTACTGACGGCACAGGAACCAGATTTCGCGGGCTTTTTTCTGTCCGACGATGCGCGCCATGTAGGAGGCTCCCCATCCGCCGTCGAAGGATCCCACTTTCGGGCCCGTCTGGCCGAAGATGGCGTTCTCGGCGGCAATGGTCAGGTCGCACATCATGTGCAGGACGTGGCCGCCGCCGATGGAGTAGCCCGCCACCATCGCCACCACCGGTTTTGGACAGGTGCGGATCTGACGCTGGAAGTCGAGGACGTTCAGGTGGTGCGTACCCGCGTCGTCCTGGTATCCGCCGTAGTCGCCGCGCACTTTCTGATCGCCACCGGAGCAGAACGCTTTCTCGCCTTCGCCGGTCAGGACAATCACGCCAATGTTATCGTCGTAGCGCGCATCCGCCAGGGCCTGAATCATCTCTTTCACGGTCAGCGGACGGAAGGCGTTACGCACCTGGGGGCGGTTGATGGTGATTTTGGCAATACCGTCGGTGGACTTTTGGTAACGAATGTCGGTGTAGCCTTCGGAGCAGTCCTGCCATTCAACCGGGGCGTAAAGCATGTGTTCATCAGGGTAGATCATAGAGTGTCCTTTATTCGAAGACGCAGTATCTGAGCCAGACTTGCCGCAACCGCATCGGGGTTTTCCCGGTGGGCGTTGTGTCCGGCGTTGGGAATTTCATGACGGACGGCGTTCAGCTCCGCGGCAAGGGCCGCAAACTTCTCATCACGTTCGCCATAGAGATAATCAAAAGAGAAATCGCGCGCGCTCAGGGCGGCACGCAGGTCAGGCTGCACGGCCAGCGAGGTCGCCTCGAGCATCTTCGCCAGCGCCGCGCCGCTGTTCTGGCTGCGCAGGGTAATCAGCGCGTCGCGCTGGGCGTCCGTGAGGGAGGCGAACACGGGCTGTTGGTACCAGTCAGCGAACACCTTCTCCAGCGGTTCGCTGCGAAAACGCGTTGCCCAACGGCGGTCGGATGCCAGCCGCGCATGTCGCGCATCGGCATCCTGCAGGCCTGGATGTCCGCCTTCTACCGTCACGCCCAGCAGCCCCTTTGGCTGCTGGCAGGCATGGAACATCGCAATGCGGCCGCCGAGGGAGTACCCGATGAGCCAGAAATTAAGTATGTTGTAACTAATCAGAGTTCGGGTGAGCAACGCGCTCATCTCGTCAAAGCCCGCGACACCAAGGTGCCGGGATCCACCGTGACCCGGCAGATCCAGATACAGCCGGGGGTAGTCACGGAGTCGCTCACCAACGGCCTGCCACTCGCGGCAATCTCCGGAAAAACCGTGCAAAAAGACCAGCCAGGGATAGCCTGCTTTTCCGGCCTGCTGCACGCCTGAGAGGATCACAGCTGGCTCACCTGCGCCAGCAGGCTTTGCAGGGTCTGCGCACCGACAGCCTCGTTCACCACCAGCTCAATCAGCGTCGCGCCGGGCTGTTTCCAGGCCGCACCGAGCGCGGCATCCAGCTGTTCCCAGCTTTCCGGGCGATGATATTTCAGTCTGAACATCGCCGCGGCGTGTTCGAAATGCACGTTCTGCGGCATCAGATAGAAGCGCTCGCGCTCGCTCTGCGGCGTAGGCAGCAGAGAGAAAATCTGCCCGCCGTTGTTGTTGACCACAATCAGCACGAACGGGGCTGACGCCTGACGCAGCAGCGCCAGCGCGTTGAGATCGTAGAGTGCGGAGAGATCGCCTACAATCGCCAGCGTCGATTTCGCGCTGGCTCGCTGCACGCCCGCCGCCGTGGAGATCAGCCCGTCGATGCCGCTGGCGCCACGGTTGCTGTACACCGGGTAGCCCGCGGGCAGCTGCGAAAAAGCGTCAATCAGGCGCACCACCAGGCTGTTGCCGACGAACAATTGCCCCTGCTCGGGCAGGCACTGGCGAATACGGTGTGCCAGCCCGGCCTCGCTAAACGCTTCACAGTGCGCTTTGGTCAG
Organism: Enterobacter sp. 3U4; assembly: GCF_057224565.1. Taxonomy (NCBI): domain Bacteria; kingdom Pseudomonadati; phylum Pseudomonadota; class Gammaproteobacteria; order Enterobacterales; family Enterobacteriaceae; genus Enterobacter; species Enterobacter sp. 3U4. The sequence continues at coordinate 748,067 of NZ_CP136665.1, read as the reverse complement.
TTCCCACGCCTGGCGCGAAAGGTCCGGGATGGCTACCGCCCAGGGCTTGCGTTTTTCAGCCGGATGAAGCGTCAGCCAGGCGTCGATACTGCTGACGAGACGACGACCGCGGTGGTGCGCCGGGTCAAGCCGCCCTTCCAGCGCGTCCACCAGCCAGTACTCTTCCGGCGTGCAGGTGGCCTGCCACTGCAGTAATCGTTTGCCGGTTAAACTCGATCCAAGCTGGACCACAATCTGCGCCTGCGACAGCTCGGTGACCGCTTTAGCATTACCCAGCCAGAGATCCGCGCACGGCAGCGGCTGACCGGTCTGAGAAAGTACGTCGCCTATCAGCGGCCAGCCCAGGGTTTGCGCCCATTCGGCAACCAGCTTGCCTTCGGCGGCGCTCATGCGCCCGGCAATAACCACGCCGCGCTTCTGCCGCCAGAAGAACCAGTCGCGCTGCTTCGCGCTCTCAAGATGCGTCTGCTCGCGCAGCCACGGTTTTTCACTCTGCCACCAGTCGCCGAGGGACTGCTGCCAGTCAAGACCCGTATCGTCCAGCTCGCCGTACAGCGGCTCGGCAAACGGGCAGTTGATATGCAACGCCCCGCTGCGCAGCGTCTCCATGGCGTGATCGACGGTGGAGACCAGCCAGCTTGCCGGGATATCCTGGGTGGGACGGGGTAACGAAATCGTCTGCGAAGGATGCGAAGAAAAGAGTCCCGGCTGACGGATGGCCTGATTGGCGCCGCAGTCGATAAGCTCTGGGGGACGATCGGCCGTCAGCAAAATAAGCTTTTCACCGGTTAACCCGGCTTCAATCAGAGCAGGATAGAGGTTCGCCACGGCAGTACCGGAAGTGACAATCACCGCCACGGGTTCTTTGCTGACCTTCGCCAGACCCAGCGCGAGATGCCCAAGACCACGCTCATCAAAGTGGGTGTGGTGAATCAACGCCCGGTTTTCAGCGGCCGCCAGCGTAAGCGGCGTTGAGCGAGAGCCCGGTGCAATACACACGTGCCTGACGCCATGGCGCGTCAGGGCTTCAAGGATCACCGCCGCCCAGCGTCGGTTAAAAGAACTTACTGACATGAGATTGTCCGGTATCAAGAATGCGACACAGTATAAATAATAGAAAAAATTGGAATTTTGATATGAATCGGGATTGCGCGATTCAGTATTAATCCCTTAGGAGCAGAGAGCGCAATCCGGCGGCTTTGTTTTCAATCTCCTGCCACTCCTGTTCCGGGTCAGACCCGCTGACAATGCCGGCACCGGCATAGAGCCGCAGGGAGTCATCCTGGACGCGAGCGGAGCGCAACGCCACGCAAAATTCACTCTGGTCAGGCGATAAATACCCGGCAGAACCGGCGTACCATTCGCGGTTAAAAGGCTCAACCTTCTGAATAAACTCGCGCGCAGGCTGTCGGGGTAATCCGGCAACGGCCGCTGTCGGCTGTAGCATATGCAGACACTGCTCATCATCGGCCTGTTTGAGCTCGGTCCAGATACAGCGGCGCAAGTGCTGCACTTTACGCAGGCGCACCACCTGAGGGGGCAGTACCTCAAGCGTCTGCGTATAGTGCTGAAGACGCTGGCAAATATCTTCCACGACCAGCATATTCTCACGCTGGTTTTTATCATCGTTCAGCAACCATTCGCCGAGACGCTGCGCCTGGCTATCATCGGTATGGCTGGCAACGGTGCCCGCCAGCGCTTCCGTGCGCAGCAGCTTGCCGCGCCGCCGCCAGAGACGCTCGGGGGTCGAGCCAAGAAACGCGTTGCTGGCGTCGAAAATCATGCAGAAATGGTAGCAGTGTAAATTCAGGGCGCGGCTGGCCGCCATCAGCGCGACAGGGTTAACGCGCTGTGTGAACTGCAGATCGGTTGCCCGGGCGAGAACCACCTTTTCAAAGTCACCGCGCGCGATGGTCTCAGTCGCTCTGCGAATAAGCTTCAGCCATTCGGCCTGCTGCGGCTGATGGGTTTCGTGCTCAACCTGAACGGACAGCGGGCGGATAGGCCTTGCGGGACGGAGCTGCTGTAAAAAATCCCGCGCGGCGTGGGCATCTTCCTGAAGCGAATAATCGCTCCACAGCTGCAGGCGCAGCGTGGCGGTGCCGGCGGTACGCCGCCAGAGCAGTCGCGGTAAAAAGAGGCTGCCCTGCTCCGGATTAAAGGCGTTCAGGCCGCAGATGCGGGTATCACCTGCCGCGTTTTGCTCGCGCAAAAACTGCGTGGCTAATGCCAGCGATGAAAATGGGATAACCGCCCCCAGCGCGGCAAGCTCTTCATCGCCGTTACGCTGCTGCCAGTAAAACTGCGGATAGCACTGCTGCTCGCCAAGCCAGGCGAGAGGATCGAAGGCATCGTTTAACGGGAAAGAGACGTCGAAATGACGTATGCCGGGTGCTGCGGGTAACGCTTGCGAAAGCTGGGTACGCAGTTGCTCCAGCGCGAGGAAAATTGAATTCACGCGAACCTCTCCCTGTTAAAACCTCGTATTATACGGGGTACTGGCAATAAATAGCAGTACCCACGTATAGGGAGTGGTTAAGCGGCTTAACGTCGGGCCAGCAGCAGCCCCAGCACCAGCCCTACGGCAGCGCCCACGCCAATACCTTGCCACGGTTTTTCATGCACGTAATCATCGGCACGATACACCGCTTTTTTGGCGCGGTAGTAGTAGGTATCAGACGCATGGCTGACGCGGTTTTTCACTTCATGCAGCGCCTGCTCGGCGCGGGCTTTTAGCTCAATATATTTCTGATCGGCAGGGTCGCCCGAGGAACGTAACACCTCTTCCAGCGTTTCGCTCAGTAAGGCCAGGTCGTCGTCGATACGGGTATCCCAGGATTGAAATGACATATTTTTCTCCATGTTAGTACACCAGTCCGCTAACTATAGCCAACGACTCGCCATTACGCCTGCTTCGCTTCCCGCGCCATGCCGATGTGGGGAATGCCGTCTTCGTCATACACTTCCGTTACCGGCGTGAAGCCAAAGTGGGCATAGAACGACTGCAGGTGCGCCTGCGCGCCCAGGTATAACGCCTTGTCCGGCCACTGTTTCTGGCATGCCTCGAGCGTTTTCTCCATCAGCTGATAGCCCAGTTTTTCACCACGCGCGCTACCGCTGATGATGACGCGGCCAATGACGACAGGCTCAAAATCGTCTTCGCTTTTCAGAATCCTCGCATACGCCACCAGCTCGTTATTCCACCAGCCGAGGATATGGCGGTTCTCGCCGACGAGGTCGTCTCCGTCGATGTCCTGATACGGGCAGGTCTGTTCAACCACAAACACTTCGCAGCGCAGTTTCAGCAGGGCGTAAAGTGAATGAACGGTGAGGTCACTATGGTGTAAATCTTGCCACTGGATCATGTCAGTCTCCTTCCTGGGGTTCATCACGTTATACTAAACCCCTCCCCGTTCGGCAAAGGGCTGATTGCGTTATGGAACTGATTTTTCTGGGTACGTCCGCGGGTGTGCCAACCCGCTCACGGAACGTGACGGCGATACTGCTGGATCTTAAACACCCCACCCGCGGCGGGCTGTGGCTGTTTGACTGTGGTGAAGGGACGCAGCATCAGCTGTTGCACACCGCTTATCACCCCGGCAAGCTGGATAAAATTTTTATCACCCATCTGCATGGCGACCATCTGTTTGGCCTTCCCGGCCTGCTGTGCAGCCGCTCGATGGCCGGTAACGCCAACCCGCTAACGATTTACGGGCCTGAGGGTATTCGTGAATTTGTTGAAACCACGCTACGCCTGAGCGGGTCGTGGACGGATTATCCGCTGGAGGTCGTTGAGATTAGCGAAGGCCTGGTTTTCGATGACGGCGATTATAAGGTGAGCGCTCAGCCGCTCAATCATCCTGTCGAGTGCTATGGTTACCGCATTGAAGCGCATGACAAACCCGGCGCGCTGGACGCCGCCGCGCTGATGGCCGACGGCGTAAAGCCCGGGCCGCTGTTCCAGCGTCTGAAGCACGGAGAGACCGTCACGCTGGAGGACGGGCGCGTCATCAACGGCCAGGATTATCTCGCCGCGCCACAGCCCGGCAAGAAGCTGGCGATTTTTGGCGATACGGCACCGTGCCCGGCGGCGCTCACGCTGGCCCAGGGCGTAGACGTAATGGTGCATGAAGCGACGCTTGAAACGGCGATGGAAGAGAAAGCCAACGGCCGGGGCCACAGCTCCACGCGTCAGGCTGCGCAGCTTGCCCGTGACGCGGGCGTCGGGAGGCTAATCGTCACCCACGTCAGCTCGCGCTACGACGCGCGGGGCTGTGAAAAGCTGCTGGCCGAGTGCCGCGCGCTGTTCCCGGAATGTGAGCTGGCCGAAGATTTCGCTCAGGTCAGCGTTTAGTCCTTCATTTTTCCCTCAGGATGCCGATAACGATTAAAAGGTCAGCATTTCTCTCGAGGGTAGAATGGATAATTTCCAGAAAGATATTGATGACAGGGCGAATCTGACCCTGTCGAACCGTTTTGAACTGTTGCTGTTCCGTCTTGGCACCTCTCTGAACGAAAATAAATCTGAGCTGTTTGGCATTAACGTCTTTAAGCTGCGTGAAATTGTGCCGATGCCGGAGTTCACGAAACCCGCCGGGATGAAGTCACCGCTGATGGGAATGGTGAATATTCGCGATCAGGTGATCCCTGTGATTGACCTGGCCGCCGTGGCGGGCTGTAAGCCCACCACCGGGCTGAACATCCTGCTGATCACCGAATATGCGCGCAGCGTGCAGGCGTTTGCCGTGGAATCGGTTGAGAACATCATGCGTCTGGACTGGAAGCAGGTGCACGCGGCGGAAACCGCCGTCAGCGGTCGCTACATCACCAGCATTGCGTGTCTTGACGAGAAAACCGATACCAACGATCTGGCGATGGTGCTGGACGTTGAGCAGATCCTGTATGACATCACTCCGGCCAACCACGATCTTCACGCCACGAACCTGAAGACCACCAAATTCCATATCAAGCCGGGCGCTGTGGCCATCGTCGCGGAAGACTCCAAAGTGGCGCGCTCGATGCTGGAGAAAGGTCTGCAGGCGATGGAGATCCCGGCGCAGCTGCATATCACCGGCAAAGAGGCGTGGGAAAAAATTGGCGTGCTGGCCGCGCAGGCGCAGGCTGAGGGAGTTCCCATCACCGATAAGATCGCGCTGGTGCTGACCGACCTCGAAATGCCGGAGATGGACGGTTTTACGCTGACGCGCAAAATCAAAACCGACCCGATACTGAAAGATATTCCTGTCGTGATCCACTCTTCCCTTTCCGGCAACGCCAACGAAGATCATATTCGCAAGGTGAAGGCGGACGGGTATGTGGCGAAGTTTGAGCTGAACGAGCTGTCGTCGGTGATTGAGGAAGTGCTGGACCGCTCGATGAAGAAGATTGACGGGCCGTTGATTAGCCGGAAGCAGCTGGCTTAGGTCCTGTGCGGGCTGGTGCCCTCACCCCATCCCTCTCCCACAGGGAGAGGGCGCAAACCATAAAAAAACCCGCCGAGGCGGGTTTTTTGTTTTTACATTAATGGCATTGCTCGCTGCACGATATCAATCAGCGGCTGCGGATAGATACCGAAGATCAGCACCAGCAGCGCGGAGATAAGCACTACGATACCACCGGCGCTGTACTGCCAGTTGGTTGGGGCATCGCGGTTGAGCTGCTGAGGCGCGCTCAGGTACAGGCTCACGGCCACGCGCAGGTAGTAGTAGAGACCAATCGCGGAACCGATCACCACGCCCGCAGTCAGCCACCACAGGTTCGCCTGCACACCGACGGCCAGCACGTAGAACTTACCGATAAAGCCGAGCGTCATCGGGATACCCGCCAGAGAGAGCATCATCACCGTCATCACCGCGGACAGGATCGGACGGTGCCAGAACAGACCACGGTAAGAGAACAGTGAATCGGCATCCGGACCACGGTACGGGCTGGACATCAGGCTCACCACGCCGAAGGCGCCGAGGCTGCTGAAGAGGTAGCCGGCCAGATACACGCCCACGGCTTCCATCGACATCTCACCGCTCTGCAGTGCAATCAGCGCCACCATCAGGTAGCCCAGATGAGAGATAGACGAGTAGCCCAGCAGACGCTTGATGTTGGTCTGGCTCAGCGCCATCAGGTTACCGAAGATGATGGAGACGAACGCGATAATGCCCAGCACCACGCGAACCGCTTCACTGTCACCCACCGGTGCGTACAGGAACAGACGCATAACCACCCCGAAGATGGCGATTTTGCTCGCCGTCGCCAGGAAGGTCGACACCGGAGCCGGAGCGCCCTGGTATACGTCTGGCGTCCACAGGTGGAACGGCACCAGAGAGAGTTTGAAGCCAAGGCCAACAATCATCATGCCCAGACCCGCCAGCAGCAGCGGCTCATGCAGCATGCCGTCACCGAGGCTCTTGCCGAGCGCCATAAAGGAGAGGTTACCGGACTGTGCGTACACCAGCGCAATACCAAACAGCAGGAACGAGGACGCCGCCGCAGACAGGATGGTGTACTTGATGCTTGCTTCCAGCGAGCGCTTCTGGCGGAAGGCGTAACCTATCAGACCGAACAGCGGCAGAGAGATCAGCTCAATGCCGAGGAACAGCGCGGCCAGGTGGTTCGCATTCGCCAGCAGAATGCCGCCCAGCGCGGCAATCAGAACCAGCAGGTAAAACTCTTCTTTGTTGTCGTTGTAGCCTTCGAGCCACGGGTACGCAAAGGTACAGGTTGCAAGGCTCGCCAGCAGCACCAGACCGGTATACAGCATGGCGTAACCGTCAACGCGCATCAGCGGGGTGACGTCCATCGCTCCGCCCTGGCCAACAAACCAGAGAGAGACTAACGCGGCGTTCAGGCCGATGACCGACAGCGTGGCATTCAGGAAGTGATTGCGTCGCCACGCAATGGAGAGCATCACAACCACCACCGTCAATCCGACGATCAGCAGCGGTAGCAGCGCGATCAGTTGTTGTGGAGTTATTGTCATGGCGAATTACGGCCTTGTAGTAGAAACAGAATTAACAAACCACTGCTGGATATTGCCCATCGCGCTGTGCGAGGTATCCAGAATCGGCTGCGGGAAGAAGCCCAGCAGCACCAGCAGTACGACCAGCAGCAGGATGATGAACAGCTCACGCAGCGACATCCCCGGCAGTTCTTGTGCAGCAATTTCGCTCTTCGCTTTACCGAAGTAAGCGCGGTGCAGCATCGCCAGCGAGTAGACGGAAGCGAACACCAGACCAAAGGTGGAGATCACGGTGATCACCGGTACCACTTTGAAGCTGCCGAACAGAATCATAAATTCGCCGACGAAGTTACCGGTGCCCGGCATCCCCAGAGTCGCCACCGCGAAGAACATGGACAGCGCTGGCAGCCATTTAATTTTGCTCCACAGGCCGCCCATCATACGCATGTCGCGGGTATGCAGACGTTCATACAGCTGGCCGCACAGGATGAAGAGACCGGCTGCGGACAGACCGTGCGCAATCATCTGGATCACCGCGCCCTGGTACGCCAGCTGGCTGCCGGTGTAGATGGCAATCAGCACGAAGCCCATATGGGAAACGGAGGTGTAGGCAATCAGACGCTTGATGTCGTACTGCGTGAAGGCCATCCAGGCACCGTAGAAGATACCGATCACACCCAGCCACATGGCAATCGGTGCGAATTCTGCGGAGGCATTCGGGAACAGCGGCAGTGCGAAACGCAGCAGACCGTAGGCCGCCGTTTTCAGCAAGATGCCCGCCAGGTCAACGGAACCCGCCGTTGGTGCCTGAGAGTGCGCGTCTGGCAGCCAGCCGTGCAGCGGAACCACCGGCATTTTCACCGCGAAGGCGATGAAGAAGCCCAGCATCAGCAGGTATTCCACGCCGTGAGACATTGGGGTCTTCAGCAGGTCTTCGTAGTTGAAGGTCCAGGTGCCGGTCGCGTTGTGGTGAACAAACACCAGCGCCAGAATGGCAATCAACATCACCAGACCACTCGCCTGGGTATAGATGAAGAACTTGGTTGCCGCCGTGATACGCGTTTTACCGTCGGACGCCTTGTGGCCCCACAGCGCGATCAGGAAGTACATCGGCACCAGCATCATCTCCCAGAAGAAGAAGAACAGGAACATGTCGATGGCAAGGAACACGCCGATCACGCCGCCCAGGATCCACATCAGGTTCAGGTGGAAGAAGCCCTGGTATTTTTCGATTTCTCGCCAGGAGCAAAGTACCGCCAGAACGCCGAGCAGGCCGGTCAGCACCACCATCAGCAGTGAGAGACCGTCAATCGCCAGGTGGATCGTAATGCCGAAACGTGGGATCCACGGCAGGATGAACTCAGACTGCCACTGCGGAATGCCCGCAGACTGGATCAGTGAGTAACCGCCCTGCAACCACAGTTGCAGGCCAAGCGCGAGCGTCAATCCCATGGTGATCAGCGCGATCCAGCGCGGCATCTTCACGCCAAAGCGTTCAGTCTGCCAGCACAGGAAGCCGCCGATGAAGGGAATTAATATTAGCCAGGGTAGTAACATGGCGATTTACATTCCTTTTTAAGGCCCCCAGCAGGGGCCTGATTTTCAACGAATTCGAATAAAATTCACTTAACGATCAACGCAACACCATCAGCAGCGCCAGCACGACAACCGCACCGATGCTCATGGACGCCACATACCAGCGCAGGTAACCGTTCTCGCTGTACAGCAGGCCTTTACCTGCAAAGCGGGAAAGGATCGCCGGGATGTTCATCAGGCTGTTCAGAGGGTCGCGCTTCAACAGCCACGCGATGCCCAGGAACGGCTTAACGAAGATCATGTCGTACAGCCAGTCGAAGCCCCACGCGTTGTACCACCAGGTGCCCAGCAGGCGGCCCGGCGCGCTGTTGGCAACGGCAGTCACCAGCGTACGTTTGCCCAGCCACAGCCATGCTGCAATCAGGATGCCCGCGATAGCGACCACACCGGAGGTGATTTCAAGCGTCAGAACGCGACCGTGCTCAAGCTCGGTGGTGTCTGGCAGTACGCCCTGCAGCGGCGGCACAATCATCGCGCCAACGAAGGTGGACAGTACCAGCAGCACAATCAGCGGCAGGTGATGGGTGATACCCTTCCCTGCATGAGCGTGAATTTGTTCTTTACCGTGGAATACGATGAAAATCATACGGAAGGTATACAGGGAGGTCATGAACGCACCGACCAGACCCGCAACCATCAGATTGATATGACCATTCGCCATGGCACCCGCAAGGATTTCGTCCTTACTGAAGAAGCCCGCGGTGATCAGCGGCAGTGCCGCCAGCGCCGCGCCGCCCACCAGGAAGCAGACATAGACCAGCGGGATGGACTTACGCAGTCCGCCCATCTTGAAGATGTTCTGCTCGTGATGGCATGCAAGAATCACGGAACCAGACGAGAGGAACAGCAGCGCTTTAAAGAACGCGTGCGTCATCAGGTGGAAAATGGCCGCGTCCCACGCCTGAACGCCCAGCGCGAGGAACATGTAACCAATCTGGCTCATTGTGGAGTACGCGAGAACGCGTTTGATGTCGGTCTGCACCAGCGCGGCAAAGCCTGCCAGCACCAGCGTTACCGCACCGACGATACCCACCAGATGCAGAATTTCCGGGGTCATCAGGAACAGGCCATGGGTACGCGCAATCAGGTAGACACCGGCGGTGACCATGGTCGCAGCGTGGATCAGCGCGGAGACAGGGGTTGGACCCGCCATCGCGTCGGCCAGCCAGGTTTGCAACGGCAGCTGCGCGGATTTACCCACGGCACCACCCAGCAGCATCAGCGTTGCCCACCACAGCATGTTGTTGCCTGCGGCGAAGTGCGCCGGCGCCAGTTCCACCATTTCGCGGAAGTTCAGCGTGCCCAGTTCGTTGTAAAGAATGAACAGCGCGAAAGCGAGGAATACGTCACCCACGCGGGTCACAACGAACGCTTTCATGGCCGCTGCGCCATTCTTCGGATCGGTATAGTAGAAACCGATCAGCAGGTAAGAACACAGACCTACGCCTTCCCAGCCCAGATACATCAACAGCAGGTTATCGGCCAGCACCAGAACAACCATGCTGGCGATAAACAGGTTGGTGTAGGCGAAGAAGCGGGAGTAACCCTCTTCACCGCGCATATACCAGGAGGCGAACATGTGGATCAGGAAGCCGACGCCGGTGACCACGGAGAGCATGGTCAGGGACAGACCATCCAGCACCAGGTTGAAACCGATGTTGAAATCACCGACCGACATCCAGGTCCACAGCGGTACGCTGAAAGGCTGACGCCCGTTGTTAAAGAAGTCGACACCCGCATACGCTGTCACCAGCGCGGCCAGGCCAACAGAGCCCATGCCGACGGTTGCAGACAGATTCTCAGACCAGCGGCCGCGAGAAAACGCCAGCAGCACGAAGCCAATCAGCGGAAAAATAATGGTTAAGGCAAGCATGTTCATCCACGCAACTCACTTACTGAATCGATGTTCAGATTCTGGCGGCGACGATGGAGCTGCAGCAACAGCGCCAGGCCAATACTCGCTTCAGCAGCCGCGAGGCTGATGGCGAGAATGTACATCACCTGACCATCGGTCTGGCCCCAGTAGCTTCCTGCGACCACGAAGGCCAGCGCGGAGGCGTTAATCATGATTTCCAGCCCGATCAGCATAAACAGCAGATTGCGGCGGATAACCAGACCGGTCAGACCCAGAACGAATAAAATCGCAGCGAGGATCAGTCCATGTGTTAAGGGGATCATGCGCGCTCCTCCGTTTTTCTTTTCGCGCGGTCGTCAGTGCGGTTGCTCAGCACCTCGCCAGCACGCTCTTCGCGGCCAACGTGGAAAGCCACAACCAGACCTGCCAGCAGCAGCATTGAGGCCAGTTCCACTGCCAGAACGTATGGGCCAAAGAGCGTGATACCCACCTCTTTCGCGCCAATCGGCGTGCCGTCGATGCCCTGATCGTTAACGCCCAGAATGGCGTAAACGATCACCACCAGCATGATGGCCGACAAAATTGCCGGGCCGATCCACACCTGCGGTTTTAACCACTGACGTTCCTGCTCAATTTCAGAGCCGCCCAGGTTCAGCATCATCACCACGAACACGAAGAGCACCATGATGGCCCCGGCGTAGACGATGATTTCCAGCGCACCGGCGAAGTGCGCGCCCAGTGCGAAGAACACCCCGGAAATGGCCAGCAGCGAGATGATTAAGTACAGCAGCGCATGCACCGGATTGGTGTGCGTGATCACTCGCAGCGTAGCCAGGATGGCGATAAGGCCACAGATATAAAAAGCGAATTCCATTGCCCTCTCCTTACGGTAACAGGCTCTTGACGTCGATAGGCTTAGCTTCGTTCTCTGCTTCGCCCTTATCTTTGCCGTCGATTGCCATACCCGCCATCCGGTAGAAGTTATATTCCGGGTATTTGCCCGGACCGGAAATCAGCAGATCCTCTTTCTCGTACACCAGGTCCTGACGCTTGTACTCACCCAGCTCGAAGTCTGGAGTCAGCTGAATCGCCGTGGTTGGGCACGCTTCTTCACACAGACCGCAGAAGATGCAGCGTGAGAAGTTGATGCGGAAGAACTCAGGGTACCAGCGGCCGTCTACCGTCTCGGCTTTCTGCAGAGAGATACAGCCTACCGGACACGCTACCGCACACAGGTTACAGGCAACGCAGCGCTCGGAACCGTCCGGGTCGCGCGTCAGCACGATACGGCCACGGTAGCGCGGCGGCAGATATACCGGCTCTTCCGGGTACATCCGGGTTTCGCGTTTGGCAAACGCGTGCAGGCCGATCATCCAGATACTGCGTACCTGGGTACCGAAGCCTACCAGTAATTCTTTTAAGGTCATGGTCTATAGCCCCTTATGGCTGCTGCCAGAGAATGACAGCGGCCGTTACCAACAAGTTGACGAGCGTCAGCGGCAGGCACACTTTCCAGCCGAAGGACATTACCTGGTCATAACGCGGACGCGGTAACGCTGCGCGAATCAAAATGAACATCATCATGAAGAACGCGGTTTTCAGCGCGAACCAGATGAACGGCGGTAAGAACGGGCCATGCCAGCCACCGAAGAACAGCGTTACCATCAACGCGGAAATGGTGACGATACCGATGTACTCGCCCACGAAGAACAGACCGAATTTCATACCGGAATATTCGATGTGGTAACCGTCGGCCAGTTCCTGTTCGGCTTCTGGCTGGTCAAACGGGTGACGGTGACACACGGCCACGCCCGCGATGGCAAAGGTGATAAACCCAAAGAACTGCGGAATAACGTTCCAGATGTCGGCCTGGTTGTTGACGATGTCGGTCATGTTGAATGAACCGGCCTGCGCCACCACGCCCATCAGGGAGAGACCCAGGAACACTTCGTAGCTCAGGGTCTGCGCGGAAGCACGCATCGCACCCAGCAGCGAGTATTTGTTGTTACTGGACCAGCCTGCGAACAGGACCGCGTAAACCGCGAGGCCCGCCATCATCAGGAAGAACAGAATGCCGATGTTCAGGTCAGCGACCACCCAGGTCGGGCTGACCGGCACGATAGCAAACGCCAGCAGCAGCGAGGTAAAGGCGATCATCGGTGCCAGAGTAAAGATCACGCGATCCGAGAAGCGCGGGATCCAGTCCTCTTTAAAGAACATCTTGATCATGTCCGCGACCAGCTGGAGTGAACCACCCCAGCCCACGCGGTTCGGTCCGTAACGGTTCTGGAACAGACCGAGCAGACGACGTTCACCAAAGCTCATGAACGCGCCGCAGGTGACCACCACCAGCAGGATAACAATCGCTTTCAGAATGCTCAGCAGGATGTCGATAAGATCCGGCGTTAACCAACTCATGCTTTTGCCTCCTGCAGATTATCAAGACGCGCACCCGCCAGAACCGGCGCGATGCCAGGCATACCCATCGGCAGACCGACCTGCCCTGCTGTCAGACTTTCAGAAATAATCAGCGGCAGGCTGATGGTCTGGCCGTCATAGCTAAAGGCGATGTTCGCACCCGCGTTAACGCCAAGCTTCGCGACATCCGCCGGGTTGAGCTTGATGTACGGCTGCGGCATACGGGTCTGGAAGACCGGTGAACGCTGGGAGAGCTCGTCGCTACCGAACAGATGGTAGTACGGGGCAATACGCCAGCTACCGTCCTGCGCCTGGAAGCTTGCCGGTACGGTGGTGAAGAAGTCCAGACCGGTTTCGGAAGCTTCAATCAGACGCACGCCCGGATCGCCGTGGCGCAGGGAGCCGCCCACTTCAGCCTGGAACTTGTTCCATGCCTGCGGGGAGTTCCAGCCCGGTGCCCATGCGAACGGAATTTGCGAACGCGGCGCAGACGGCTGGTTGTTCCCTTCCATGGAGAAGGCGAACATGGTGTCTTTATCCTGCGGCTGGCGCGGTTCGTGCACGCTGATATTGGCGCGCATTGCGGTACGGCCGCTGTAACGGTGCGGTTCACGCGCCAGTTTCTGGCCGCGAATGCGGAAGCTTGCTTCAGGCGCGGCATCTTTAATGCCTGCCAGCTGAGGCAGTTTTTCCACCACCGCGTCGATAACGTGGTCGAGCTGCGTCCAGTCCACTTCACGGCTCTGCACGGTGCTGTGCAGGGAGTGCAGCCAGCGCCAGCTTTCCAGCATCACGGTATTGCTGTCGTAGTAAGCCGGGTCATAAACCTGGAAGAAACGCTGCGCGCGGCCTTCGTTGTTGATAACGGTACCGTCGCTTTCTGCGAAGCTTGCCGCAGAGAGCACCAGGTGCGCTTTGTCCATAATCGCGGTGCGCTGATGGTCAATCACCATCACCAGCGGCGCTTTGGAGAGCGCGGCGTCAACGCGAGCGGCAGAAGCGTGACGATGCAGGTCGTTTTCCAGCACCACCACGGCGTCAGCGGCACCGGATTCCAGTTCGCTTAACGCAGCTTCCAGCGAGCCGCCGCCGATCATGCCCAGACCAATGCTATTCACCGCACGAGCAATCATGGTCACACCGACGTCAGCACCGCGGCCTTTCAGAGCTTTGGCCACGTTGGCTGCTGCCTGAATGATCTCTGCGCTACCGGCGTTGGTACCGGAAATAATCAGCGGTTTCTTCGCCCCTGCCAGGGCCTGAACAATCACGTCGACCTTGTTTTGCAGGTCGCGATCCAGCTCAACGGCCGGCGAGCTGTTGTCCAGCGCGTGGGCAATGGCAAAGCCAAGGCGCGCCTGATCTTCAACCGGTGCGCAGTAGGTCCACGCCGCGATATCGTCCAGACGGGTATTGTCGACGTTGGTCACAAACAGTGGATGCTTCGCGCGCTGACCGATGTTCAGGATCGCCGCAATCTGCCAGTCAGCCACTTTCTGCGCCGCCGCCATTTCACGGGCTTTACCCTTCACCGCCTGGCGAACCGCCAGAGCCGCGCGAGCGCCGGTCTGCGTCAGGTCTTCACCCAGCACCAGGACCGCATCATAGGATTCGATTTCGCGCAGCGCAGGGGTATGGATACCGCCTTCACGCAGCACTTTCAGTACCAGCTGCAGACGTTCCTGCTCGCCCTGGGCGATGCCGGTATAGAAGTTTTCCGCTCCAACCAGCTCGCGCAGCGCGAAGTTGCTTTCGATGCTGGCGCGCGGGGAGCCGATACCGATAACCTTCTTCGACTGGCGCAGAATATCTGCCGCGCCCTGCATCGCCTGTTCTGCGTTCAGGGTAATGAAGTCGTCGCCACGGCGCTGAACCGGCTGACGCGGACGGTCTTTCAGGTTCACATAGCCATAGCCGAAACGACCGCGGTCGCACAGGAAGTAGTGGTTAACGGTACCGTTGTAACGGTTTTCGATACGACGCAGTTCGCCGTAGCGCTCACCCGGGCTGGTGTTACAGCCGAGGGAACACTGCTGACAGATGCTTGGCGCAAACTGCATGTCCCATTTACGGTTGTAACGCTCGGAGTGGGTTTTATCCGTGAAGACGCCGGTCGGGCAGATTTCTACCAGGTTACCGGAGAATTCGCTCTCCAGCACGCCGTCTTCCGGACGACCGAAGTAGACGTTGTCATGCGCGCCATACACGCCCAGATCCTGACCGTCTGCATAGTCTTTGTAGTAACGCACGCAGCGGTAGCAGGCGATGCAGCGGTTCATTTCGTGAGAGATGAACGGCCCCAAATCCTGGTTACGGTGGGTACGCTTGGTAAAGCGATAGCGACGGAAGCTGTGACCGGTCATCACGGTCATATCCTGAAGGTGGCAGTTACCGCCCTCTTCACAAACCGGACAGTCGTGCGGGTGGTTGGTCATCAACCACTCCACCACGCTCTCGCGGAACTGTTTGGCTTCTTCGTCATCAATCGAAATAAAGGTGCCTTCGGTGGCTGGCGTCATACAGGACATCACCAGGCGACCACGCGTGTCTTCCGCGTTTTGATATTGCTTCACCGCACACTGGCGGCAAGCACCGACGCTGCCCAGCGCCGGATGCCAGCAAAAGTACGGAATATCGAGGCCAAGAGACAGACAAGCTTCCAGCAGGTTGTCCGCCCCGTTGACTTCGTATTCTTTGCCGTCTACATGAATCGTAGCCATTAGCATGCTTCCAGTTGGCTCGGTCGAAACCGAGCGTTAATCAAAATTCTTGTCGTTACCAGCGCGCTTTAAGCAGGTTCGGCTGAATCCCATTGATCGCATGGGTATTGCTGAACGGCTGCTTGATGCCTGCTTCGAACTCGTCGCGGAAATATTTGATCGCGCTCTGCAGAGGTTCGACGGCACCCGGTGCGTGGGCACAGAAGGTTTTACCCGGGCCTAAGAATCGACACAGTTGCTCAAGCGTTTCGATATCTCCAGGCTGGCCTTCGCCACGTTCGATTGCACGCAGGATCTTCACGCTCCACGGCAGACCATCACGGCACGGTGTACACCAGCCGCAGGACTCACGGGCGAAAAACTCTTCCAGGTTACGCACCAGCGAGACCATGCCGATCTCGTGGTCGACGGCCATCGCCAGCGCCGTACCCAGACGGCTGCCTGCTTTACCAATACTTTCGAATTCCATCGGCAGATCAAGGTGGGCTTCGGTCAGGAAGTCTGTCCCTGCCCCACCCGGCTGCCAGGCTTTAAATTTCAGGCCATCGCGCATGCCGCCGGCATAATCTTCAAGAATTTCGCGTGCGGTGGTACCGAACGGCAGTTCCCAGACGCCAGGATTTTTAACGCGACCGGAGAAGCCCATCAGCTTGGTACCGGCATCTTTGCTTGAGGAGATGCCCTGATACCACTCCACGCCGTTCGCGAGGATAGCCGGAACGTTACACAGGGTTTCAACGTTGTTTACGCAGGTCGGTTTACCCCATACGCCGGAGCTTGCCGGGAACGGTGGCTTGGAACGCGGGTTCGCGCGGCGGCCTTCCAGAGAGTTAATCAGCGCGGTTTCTTCACCGCAGATATAACGCCCTGCACCGGTGTGCACGAACAGTTCGAAGTCAAACCCGGTGCCCAGGATGTTTTTACCCAGCAGGCCCGCTTCGGTGGCTTCGGCAATCGCGCGACGCAGGTTTTCCGCCGCTTCGATGTACTCACCGCGCAGGAAGATGTAGCCACGGTACGCTTTCAGCGCAAACGCGGAGATCAGCATGCCCTCCACCAGCAGGTGCGGCAGCTGTTCCATCAGCAGGCGGTCTTTGTAGGTGCCCGGCTCCATTTCATCGGCGTTACACAGCAGGTAACGGATGTTCATGGATTCGTCTTTCGGCATCAGGCTCCACTTAAGGCCGGTGGAGAAGCCCGCACCGCCGCGCCCTTTCAGGCCCGAGTCTTTCACCGCATTAACGATGTCATCGGGCGCCATGCCGCCGAGGGCTTTACGCGCACCGGCATAGCCGTTTTTGCTCTGGTATTCGTCGAGCCATACCGGCTGTTTGTCATCGCGCAGACGCCAGGTCAGCGGATGCGTCTCAGCAGTACGAATTACAGTTTTCATTTGTACTGCTCCAGCAGGTCAGGAATCGCTTCCGGCGTCAGATGGCTGTGAGTGTCCTCATCAATCATCATGGTCGGCCCCTTGTCGCAGTTACCCAGGCAGCAGGTTGGCAGCAGAGTAAAGCGTCCATCGAACGTGGTCTGGCCCGGCTTGATATTGAGCTTCTTCTCAATCGCAGCCTGAATGCCCTGATAACCGGTGATGTGGCAGACAACGCTGTCACAGTAGCGGATCACATGGCGGCCAACCGGCTGACGGAAGATTTGGCTGTAGAACGTGGCTACGCCTTCTACGTCACTTGCCGGAATACCCAGCACTTTCGCGATCTCATAGATCGCCCCATCCGGCACCCAACCACGCTGTTTCTGTACGATTTTCAGCGCTTCAATGGACGCCGCACGCGGGTCTTCGTAGTGGTGCATCTCGTGCTCAATAGCGGCACGTTCTGCTTCACTCAGCTCAAAAGCCTCGGTTTGTGGTTGTTGATTCTCGTGCATAATTAGCGGTCCACATCTGACATAACAAAATCGATACTACCCAGATACACAATCAGGTCGGAGACCAGACTGCCGCGGATGGCGGACGGGATCTGCTGCAGGTGCGCAAAGCTCGGCGTACGCACGCGGGTACGGTAGCTCATGGTGCTGCCGTCACTGGTCAGGTAGTAACTGTTAATACCCTTGGTCGCTTCAATCATCTGGAAGGATTCTTGTGCCGGCATGACCGGTCCCCAGGAAACCTGCAGGAAGTGGGTGATCAGGGTTTCGATATGTTGCAGCGTGCGCTCTTTCGGCGGCGGCGTCGTCAGCGGGTGATCCGCCTTGAACGGGCCTTCCGGCATGTTGTTGAGGCACTGCTCAAGGATGCGCAGACTCTGGCGCAGCTCTTCCACTTTCAGCATCACGCGGGTGTAGCAGTCGGACACGCCGCCGCCCACCGGGACTTCAAAGTCGAAGTTCTCGTAGCCAGAGTAAGGACGGGCTTTACGCACGTCGAAATCAATACCGGTCGCTCGCAGACCTGCACCTGTCGTACCCCACTCCAGCGCTTCTTTCGCGCCGTAGGCAGCAACGCCCTGGGAACGGCCTTTCAGGATGGTATTGCGCAGCGCGGCTTTCTCGTAAGAGGCCAGACGTTTTGGCATCCAGTCAAGGAACTCGCGCAGCAGACGGTCCCAGCCGCGCGGCAGATCGTGTGCCACACCGCCGATACGGAACCAGGCCGGGTGCATACGGAAACCGGTAATCGCTTCTACCAGATCGTAGATTTTCTGACGGTCGGTAAAGGCGAAGAAGACCGGGGTCATCGCGCCGACGTCCTGAATGAACGTGGAGATGTACAGCAGGTGGCTGTTGATACGGAACAGTTCTGACAGCATGACGCGAATCACGTTAACGCGATCCGGCGTAACGATACCCGCCAGTTTCTCAACGGCCAGCACGTATGGCATTTCGTTGACGCAGCCGCCGAGGTACTCGATACGGTCGGTATACGGAATGTAGCTGTGCCAGGACTGACGCTCGCCCATCTTCTCAGCACCACGGTGGTGGTAACCGATGTCAGGCACGCAGTCGACAATCTCTTCGCCATCGAGCTGAAGAATAATACGGAAAGCACCGTGCGCAGACGGGTGGTTTGGACCGAGGTTGAGGAACATGAAGTCCTCGTTGTCGGTGCCGCGCTTCATGCCCCAGTCTTCCGGTTTGAAGGTCAGCGCTTCCATCTCCAGATCCTGCTTGGCTTTGGTCAGCTCAAACGGATCGAATTCGGTCGCACGTGCCGGGTAGTCTTTACGCAGCGGGTGGCCGGTCCAGGTCTGCGGCATCATGATGCGCGTCAGGTGCGGGTGGCCATCGAAGGTCATGCCGAACATTTCCCAGGTTTCACGCTCGTACCAGTTGGCGTTCGGGAAAAGTTTGACGATCGTCGGCAGATGCATGTCGTTTTCAGACAATGCCACCTTGAGCATGATATCCGTATTACGGTCTATTGAGATCAGGTGGTAGAAAACGGAAAAATCCGCAGCAGGGAGGCCCTGGCGGTGCGTTCTGAGACGTTCATCCATGCCGTGTAAGTCAAACAGCATGACGTACGGTTTTGGCAATTTCTTGAGGAAATCGACAACTTCCAGCAATTGTTCACGCTTCACCCAAACAACGGGTACCCCGGTGCGGGTAGCCTGAACAGTAAAGGCATCCGGCCCAAAACGGTTGCGCAGTTCGCCAATGACTGGGTCATCCAGATGATCCCGGGTCTGCCAGGCGGCTTCTTGCGCGGTTAAGTCGGTCATATTGTTCACCATTGCAAATGGTCCGTGGTGACTGTTGAGCCTGGCTTCGCGCTATTTGAGTAGTGATATGCGAAGGTGTTCTCCAGGCCTACAGGCGCAAATTAAATTTCGTCAGGCGTACGCAGATTGGTGACGGCAATACGTTCACCACGTTTACGCTCGCGCTCAGACTGCATGTTCGCGCGATACACACCCTGATCGCCAACGACCCACGACAGTGGGCGACGTTCTTTACCGATGGACTCCTGCAGCAGCATCAGCGCCTGCATGTAGGCTTCCGGACGAGGCGGACAACCCGGGATGTACACATCCACTGGGATAAATTTATCTACGCCCTGTACGACGGAATAGATGTCGTACATACCGCCAGAGTTTGCACATGCGCCCATGGAGATAACCCATTTTGGCTCCAGCATCTGGTCATAAAGACGCTGAATAACAGGTGCCATCTTAGTAAAGCAGGTACCGGCTACCACCATCAGGTCAGCCTGACGTGGGGAAGCACGCAGTACCTCTGCCCCAAAACGCGCAACGTCATGCACCGCAGTGAATGACGTCACCATTTCAACGTAGCAGCAAGAAAGGCCAAAGTTGTAAGGCCAGATGGAGTTCTTACGACCCCAGTTGACCATATCGTGCATGGCATGTTCGAGTTTGCCCATGTACACGCTTTTATTGACTTCTTGCTCCAGGGGGTCGGTTACGATCTCCTGTTTTTGCAGGGGGTAACGGTCATTCTCACCGTTAGGATCTATGCGGGTGAGCGTATAATCCATCTTATTGCCTCGCTGTTACTGCTG
Organism: Enterobacter sp. 3U4; assembly: GCF_057224565.1. Lineage (NCBI taxonomy): Bacteria > Pseudomonadati > Pseudomonadota > Gammaproteobacteria > Enterobacterales > Enterobacteriaceae > Enterobacter > Enterobacter sp. 3U4. The sequence continues at coordinate 728,043 of NZ_CP136665.1, read as the reverse complement.
ACGATTAGAGATACTGTTTTCCGGGTTGATGTGTTCACGACGTGAACGCGCAGGCGTCCAGTCAAGCGCGCCAATACGCACCAGATAAACCAGACCGGCCAGTAGCACTAAAATGAAAATTGCGGCCTCGACAAAGCCCACCCAACCACTTTCGCGTATGGACGTTGACCATGCGAAAAGGTAAAGCGCTTCCACGTCGAAGATGACGAAGAACATGGCTACCAGGTAAAACTTGGCAGACAGGCGTAAGCGAGCGGTACCTACTGAATCAATACCTGATTCGAAAGGTGTGTTTTTGTGCCTTGCACGGGCGCGACCGCCCAGGAACCAGCCGCCGACTAACATCAGGCAGCACAGGCCAATGGCTACAATAAGAAAGATTGCGAATGCCCAGTGATGAGCGATGACTTCTGTGGATGTTGACATACTCATTGCTTACTCATCAAAAGTGATACCAACGACACTGCTCTTGCTGGCAGATGGGCATCACATCGATTCATGGGGAGGAACAAATAACCTTACACTAACTGTCAGAAATGAGACGTAGACAGCAAAATGATGGGGTTTTTTACTCCTTTCTATAACCTATTGTCAACTTTAACAAAGGTTTCTTCACATTAAATTACATCGAGCGATTCTCATTAACATTTGGTGCCCTTTAACCCTGGTGGGTGCATGACTTTCCGTCAAATGTATGTTGTTGAATCGTGTCCGTTTCGGAAGTAAAAAAAATAACCCTCCTATTTTGACAGGATTTGCCAACGATTCCTCCCCCCAAATAGGAGTATTTTCTTGATCTGTGACACGCTTTTGTTAATTCAATCTGGAAAACGGCAACATATTTCCTGTTTTTTTAACATAGGAGGGATGTGGATGAAGTTAGAACGGAAAACGAGCAAGATTTTAGCAAAAGCATTTAGCATATTGATAAATATGAAGTATTTTGAAAATCCATACGCCATAAGCGGATATTTCTGCTAAAAAAAAGCCACTGCATGTGAAAATCACACGAGTGGCTTTTTTTTACACTTACATTTTGTTACCAGAATTCTGAGCTGGCGATCACTCAAAATCCCCTTCAACGATCAGGGAGTCATCCCCCCCTTCGGAGGTAACGCGCTCGAACTGCCACGGGTTATGGTAGTTTTCCATCGCCTCGAATACCACCTTGGCCAACTCGTTATGACTGGACGAATTGTGGCAGAGCAGATATTCAGTATCCGGCAGCGCAGGCAGGCCATCGGATTTGCCCAGAACGCGCAGATCGGGGCTCATCATCTCTACCGGACGTGCCGTAACACCCAGACCGGCCTTCACAGCGGCACGGACCGCTGGCAGCGTGGAGGCCACATACGCCAGACGCCACGGAATGTTGGCCTCATTCAGCGCCGTGAGCACCATATCGCGGAACGGGCTCGGATCATCCAGTAAGACCAGTGGAACCGGCTCGCCTTTTTGCAGCACGTATTCGGCTGCGCAATACCAGTGCGTAGGCGATGTGCGCAGCGTCAGGCAATCAAACTGCCCGGGACGATGCGTAGTCACCACCAGGTCGACTTTATTCTCATTTAACATCTCAACCATAAAAGCATTACGCTTTACGCTCACGTCCAGCGCAAGCTTCGGATAAACCGAACTAATTCGATTGAGAAGAAACGGCAATATAGTATCCGCCGACTCATCAGATGCACCTAACGTTAGCACCCCTTGTAGGTTGCTAAACATTAATGACATACATGCTTCATCATTAAAGCGAAGAATTTTCCTGGCATAACCCAGAAGCTGAATACCGTGTTCCGTTAAGAGCTTATTACGCCCATGACGCGCAAAAAGCTCTTTACCAACCAGTTGCTCCAGCCGCTGCATTTGCTGGCTGACGGCGGACTGAGTTCGGCAAACGGCGGCAGCAGCTGCTGCAAAAGTGTTGAGATCGGCGACCGCAACAAACGTTCTCAGCAGATCGAGGTCGAGATTCATTATCGGACGATTTGCATTTATCATATCTATTCACTTTCAGGTTGCTCGTGCGGAGCTGCCCGGGTTGAAGCTGTGTGTGTACAGTTAAGCAATTCCCTCTGAAGATTTTCCCTCGCATCCCGGCCCGGCAGACTGCCTGACAGATAGTTATTGTGCTGCTTTATATCAACAGTCAGAAAGCACGTTTCATGACGTTATTTTTATTCTCTTAAACGTTCAGGATATTTAGATGTTCGCAGGTTTATGTAAATTACATTAAAGGTATAACACCTTTTCTGCCATCTGTATCGCAGCGCTGTCAACGTAGCAGGAGATGTGCGACACATTCCAGCCAGAGATAACTCTAACAATAACAATCAATTAATTCGGAAAACCAGGGTCAGATATACAAAAAACGTGCATCTGTCCTCTGCTTTCCTGGAAGACATCTTAACCCAAATCCACTTTATTTATAAGTCTTATTGCAATATTAAGGATTAAAGAAGAATGTTAAGCTTCTAAACTAATTTTATTAAAATTAACTAAAGTTGCATTTTATAGGTTAATAATAAATAAATTTTAATTTAGATTAAGACCATTCATTAATGGCACTTAACATTAATTTCACATGGGTAACTTTTATCCACTGTCTGCTATTACAGAAACAGGTATCAAGCATTCAGGTTTTACGAAAAGTCACTCAGGGTGACTGCCACCGCTGTCCGGCTCACCACTTATTTTTAGCAGCACATTATACAGTATTTTGTTAAATGAATAGCACATTTAACCTAAGCTCTCGCTATGCGCACAACTTTAAGACAGTGAAAAAGCGTACGTGCAGCGAAAAAGATTCATCAAAAATTTGTACCCCGCGCAAAATCTTCTACTGCACACCCTTCAAAACGAAGCGAGGGGGGAGTACATTATTCCGTGCTGACTTCCACGGCAGGGAGCGGCAATAATAGCGAAAAGGTTAAAGGTTCATGTCCCCTATCGAAAAATCCAGCAAGCTAGATAACGTCTGTTATGACATCCGCGGCCCGGTTCTGAAAGAGGCAAAACGCCTTGAAGAAGAAGGCAACAAGGTTCTGAAACTCAACATTGGTAACCCTGCGCCATTTGGTTTTGAAGCGCCGGATGAAATTCTGGTTGATGTGATCCGCAACCTTCCTACTGCACAAGGCTATTGCGATTCAAAAGGACTTTACTCCGCACGTAAAGCCATCATGCAGCACTACCAGGCACGCGGTATGCGTGATGTTACCGTTGAAGATATCTATATCGGCAACGGCGTCTCCGAACTGATTGTGCAGGCGATGCAGGCGCTGCTGAACAGCGGGGACGAAATGCTGGTCCCTGCGCCGGACTATCCGCTGTGGACGGCTGCCGTGTCGCTGTCCAGCGGTAAAGCGGTGCACTATCTGTGCGACGAGTCCTCCGACTGGTTCCCGGACCTGGACGATATTCGCGCAAAAATTACGCCCCGCACGCGCGGTATCGTCATTATTAACCCGAATAACCCGACGGGCGCGGTTTACTCAAAAGAGCTGCTGATGGAGATCGTTGAGCTGGCCCGTCAGCACAACCTGATCATCTTTGCCGACGAAATTTACGACAAGATTCTGTACGACGCGGCGCAGCACCACTCCATCGCCGCGCTGGCCCCGGACCTGCTCACCGTCACCTTTAACGGCCTGTCCAAAACCTACCGCGTGGCCGGTTTCCGTCAGGGCTGGATGGTACTGAACGGTCCGAAAAAACACGCCAAAGGCTATATTGAAGGGCTGGAGATGCTGGCTTCCATGCGTTTATGCGCCAACGTTCCGGCACAGCACGCGATCCAGACCGCACTCGGCGGCTATCAGAGCATTAGCGAGTTTATCGTGCCCGGTGGTCGCCTGTACGAACAGCGTAACCGCGCGTGGGAACTGATCAACGATATCCCGGGCGTCTCCTGCGTGAAGCCGAACGGGGCGCTCTATATGTTCCCGAAAATTGACGCGAAGCGCTTCAATATTCACGACGACCAGAAAATGGTGCTCGATTTCCTGCTGCAGGAAAAAGTGCTGCTGGTCCAGGGGACGGCGTTTAACTGGCCGTGGCCGGATCACGTGCGTATCGTGACGCTGCCGCGCGAAGATGACCTCGAAATGGCCATCAGCCGCTTCGGGCGCTTCCTCTCTGGATACCATCAGTAACGTTGCCTTACGGCCGGGTGGCGCTGCGCTTACCCGGCCTACAAAACCTGCAAATTTGCATCTTCCCTCCCCTCCCCGCACAATGAACGCCTGTCGCAGTGAAGACAAAAGGTAACCTATGAGTCAGAGTCATTTCTTTGCCCACCTCTCCCGCCTGAAACTCATCAACCGCTGGCCGCTGATGCGCAATGTCCGCACGGAAAATGTGTCAGAGCACAGCCTGCAGGTTGCGATGGTCGCTCACGCTCTGGCCGCCATTAAAAACCGTAAATTCAACGGTCAGGTCAATCCAGAGCGCATCGCCCTGCTCGCGATGTACCACGATGCGTCAGAAGTGCTGACCGGCGATCTACCTACGCCGGTGAAATATTTCAACTCGCAAATTGCGCAGGAATATAAGGCCATCGAGAAAATTGCCCAGCAGAAGCTGATTGAGATGGTGCCGGAAGAGTTGCGCGACATCTTTGAGCCGCTCATCGATGAGCATCAGTACACGGAAGATGAAAAGTCGCTGGTCAAGCAGGCGGACGCGCTTTGTGCCTATCTGAAGTGTCTCGAAGAGTTGTCCGCAGGGAATAACGAATTTTTGCTGGCAAAAACGCGCCTGGAAAAAACGCTGGAATCCCGCCGCAGCGAAGAGATGGATTACTTTATGCAGGTGTTTGTACCGAGCTTCCACTTATCGCTGGATGAGATCAGCCAGGATTCGCCGTTGTAATTTTTCGCCGGGTGGCGGCTTCGCCTTCCCGGCCTACGTTTCTACGCTCACGCTTAAAACGGAAACAGGACCGGTATCAATACCACGCACACCAGCATCACCAGCACGGTGAACGGCACGCCCAGCTTCACGAAATCGCTGAATCGATAGTTCCCCGGCCCGAGCACCAGCGTGTTTACCGGTGAAGAGACCGGCGTCATAAATGCCGCGGAGGCCGCCATCGCCACCATCATCGCAAAGGGATACGGCGACACGCCCATGGTTTTGGCCATCGCCAGCGCGATAGGCGCCATCAGTACCGCCGTCGCGGTATTCGAGATAAACAGACCGATCGTGGCGCACATGATAAATAAACAGACCATCATCATGTACGGCCCATACCCGCCGCCAACGTCCATTAAGCCTTTAACGATCAGATCCACCCCGCCGGTTTTTTGCAGCGCCAGGGCGAAGGGCATCATTCCGACAATGAGAATTATGCTCGGCCAGTGAATGGCTTTATAGGCGCTTTCGGCGTCAATGCAGCGGAATTTGCCCATCAACAGACAGGCAATGATTGCGGCAACCGGATTGGGGATCTCATCGGTCAGCATCAGCGCCACCATCAATACAAGACAAAAAATCGCGTGTGGCGCCTGGCTGTGCGCTGGCGACGCGTCGCTCTCCTCAACAGGCATGTTGAGCACCACAAAATCGCGCCCTTTTTGCCCTAGCTGGCTAATCAGCTTCCAGTTACCGACAACCAGGAAGATATCGCCCAGCAGGATCGGCTCATCCACCACCGCCCCTTCCATCGCTACGCCATCGCGCTTCAGCCCCACGACGTTCAGGCCATAGCGGGTTCGGAACCCCATTTCCCGCACGGTTTTGCCCAACAGCTCCGATTCAGGGATGAGCGATACTTCGGCCATGCCAACATCCAGCGCCTGATCGGAGAAATACTCCCCGCGCAGCACCATCGGCTCCAGCAGCTGTTCGCTGCAGAACTCGCGCAGGTCCACATCGGCGGTGGACATATCAATCAGCAGGACGTCCCGCGCGCGGAATTCCGACACCCCGTTGACGTTGACGATCACCCGACGAAAACGGCGCCAGCGCTCTACGCCGATCACGTTCGCGCCATACCGCTCACGCAGCTTCAGGTCGTCAAGGCGCTGCCCCACCATCGGCGAGCCGGGGCGAATAGCCAGACGGCGCGCCCGCCCGGCAAGACGATACTCTTTAATCAGATCGCGGAAGGTGCGTCGCTTCCATCCTTCTTTATTTTTGTCCTGTTTTTCACCTTTCAGGGCGAACCGGGTCAGCAGCATGTAGACCACGCCCATGACCAGAATGACCAGCCCAAGCGGGGTGACGCTGAAAAAACTGAAGCCCTCAAATCCCTCCCGGATCAGTTCGCTGTTCACGACCAGGTTCGGCGGCGTTGCCACCAGCGTCATCATCCCGCTGATCAAACCGGCAAAACTCAGGGGCATCATCAGGCGCGACGGCGAGCTCTGCATCCGCATGGAAACGCTAAGCACCACCGGGATAAAGATGGCGACCACGCCCGTGGAGCTCATAAACGCCCCCAGCCCGGCGACGGTCACCATCAGGTAGATCAGCATTTTGGTTTCGCTGCTGCCCGCCACCTTAACCAGCCACGACCCCATGATGGTCGCTACGCCGGTACGCACCAGGCCATCCCCAATAATAAACAGAGCGGCAATCAGGATAACGTTGGGATCGCTAAATCCGGAGAAGGCTTCCGGTAGCGTGAGCGTACCGCTCAGCACAAACGCGACGATGACAAACAGGGCGACGGCGTCCATGCGTACCTTGCCCGTGGCAAAAAGAATGATGGCGATTAAAAGCAGGCTCAGGACCCAAATCAGTTCACCGTTCACAACCTATCCTTGTCAGTGGAAGATGAGGAATTTTGCCATAAAAAAGCCCCAGCAATGTGGGGCCATATCATGGGATTACACTTTTAGCGAGACGGTTACAACTCCGTCAGAGGCTTTTGAAACAGACAGGGCCGTCAGTGAATCCAGCACCAAATCTGCCTCGTCCAGCCGGGGGGATCCGGCCGGAACGTTAACAGCGATGACGTGGCTCCCTGCGTTCAGCCCGGCCAGTACGCCAGCCGCCGCATCTTCCACCACCACGCACTCTGCGGGGGCGAGGCCCAGCAGCTCAGCGCCCAGTAAAAAAGCGTCGGGCTCCGGTTTACCGCGCTTAACGCGCTCCGCAGTGATAAACACTTCCGGCTTCGGTAAACCCGCCGCCTTATGACGGGCGTGGGCAACGGGAATAGAGCCTGAGGTGACGATAGCCCACGGGATCTGCGCTTCGTTCAGATGCTCAAGCAGCTCGCGCGCGCCAGGTAAGGCGGTGATGCCGTCCGTGTCCGTGGCTTCAATGTGTTCCAGATACTTGAACTCCGCCTGAATTTCGTCCTCAGCGCGTCCGGCCAGGAAGTGCCGTAGCGAGGTGATGGCCTGTTTGCCATGGATAAAATTCAGCACCTCCTGATGGTCGATGCCATGTCTGTCAGCCCAATGGCACCAGGAACGCTCCACTACCGGCAGCGAATCCACCAGCGTACCGTCCAGATCAAACAGAAAGCCTCTACACTGCACACGCACCTCCGTCAGGCATTAATGATTTGTTGAATTTCGTTGCTGCTTAAATGGTACTGACGCGGGCAGGCGTGCCACGCGCTCAGCATACGCTGATATTTATCCCACATCGGGGTCTGCGCGTTGAAGCCGTGGGTTCCCGCATCAAAATGGGTATAGCGCCCTTCCGTATTCACCATAAAGCGAACATAGCTCAGATAACGCGCTTCCGTTGCGGCATCAAAGCCTAAGAAGGTCACGCGGCGCTCGTCAATGGACTGTTGATCTTTGAGATTCGTCCAGGACACGTGCAGGGCGTGATACATCTCCATAATGTCGATCACGATGCGGCAGGTTTCTTCTTTCAGCTCGCCAAACTCGCGGTCAAGTTCGCGCATTTGCAAACCAAAACCGCGTTCGACGATGGTTTGCAGGCGGCTGTAGCGCGCAGCGTTATCGGGATCAAGCATAGTCATCATCTTGTACTGGTTAGACAAAATCAGACGTTGAGCATGGGTCATTTCCATCTTTCGACTCCTGTAGCGCATTGCACTTAAAAAAAAGACACGGTAACTGATTGTTACTGTGCCTTCTTTTCGTCGTCGTTTCGATGATCAATCACAAATCATCGAGGAATGTTTTATCCAGTTGCTTAAAAGCACGATTTAACGTGTCCGCCAGCGCCTGGTAATCCGGCTTGCCTTCAACCGGGGCGAGCGCCTGTCCGGCCTCCTCCAGTTTTCCGCGCACTTCATAAAACCAGTGTAAAATAGAAGGGGGAAGTGGGGTGATGGAGCGTTTACCTAACCACCACAGGCCCTGCATAGGCAGGCTTAACGCGAAGAGCGCCGTCGCGACCGCGGGGCCAAGCTGCCCGCCCAACGCAATCTGCCAGCACAGCGTAAAGACAGCGACAGGCGGCATAAAGCGAATCGCGTAGCGCGTGGCGCGGATGGTGCGATTCTCAATGAACATAGGCGCAAGGCGCTTTTCCATCGGCCACGTCTTTGCGTAATGCTGTCCCCGACGAAACAGACTGAAGAAATTTACGGACGGGTTCTCTGGTGTCGACATGGCTGTACCTCAACTTCACATATAAAAATTAAAATTTTCGTGCAAAACCACAACAAGCTATGACAACGTTCAAAATATTTTGTCATCTCTACCCCGTATCGGGTATCCTGTGCCAGCCTGATAGGGCCATAGACGAGAATCATTAACTCGTCAAATTATTGCATATTATGCCATTGGCTGAAAATTGTGCAAAATGGCATAAAATCATAGTTATTTCTTTCATCATGCCACAATGTTCGTTTGGCATGATGTTAATCATAAATGTCTGAGTCGTCATGCGTTACGCTGTTAGACTCACTGACGTTTTTTTAGCCACGTATCAATAATAGGTACTTCCATGTCGAGTAAGTTAGTACTGGTTCTGAACTGCGGTAGCTCCTCACTGAAATTCGCCATCATCGATGCGCTCAACGGTGACGAATACCTCTCTGGTTTGGCCGAATGTTTCCATCTGCCTGAAGCACGTATCAAGTGGAAGATGGACGGCAGCAAACAAGAAGCGGCTTTAGGTGCAGGCGCCGCTCACAGTGAAGCGCTGAACTTTATCGTTAACACTATTCTGGCACAAAAACCAGAACTGTCTGCTCAGCTGACTGCGATTGGTCACCGTATCGTCCACGGCGGCGAAAAATACACCAGCTCCGTCGTCATCGACGAATCTGTGATCCAGGGCATCAAGGACTCTGCGTCCTTCGCACCGCTGCACAACCCGGCTCACCTGATCGGTATCGCTGAAGCGCTGAAATCCTTCCCGAATCTGAAAGACAAAAACGTGGCCGTGTTTGACACCGCGTTCCATCAGACCATGCCGGAAGAGTCTTACCTCTATGCCCTGCCGTACAGCCTGTACAAAGAACACGGCGTACGTCGTTACGGCGCGCACGGCACCAGCCACTTCTATGTGACTCAGGAAGCCGCAAAAGTCCTGAACAAGCCGGTTGAAGAACTGAACATCATCACCTGCCACCTGGGCAACGGTGGTTCTGTTTCTGCTATCCGCAACGGTAAATGTGTTGATACCTCCATGGGTCTGACCCCGCTGGAAGGTCTGGTGATGGGTACCCGTTCCGGTGACATCGATCCGGCGATCATCTTCCACCTGCACGACACCCTGGGTATGAGCGTTGACCAGATCAACAAAATGCTGACCAAAGAGTCTGGCCTGCTGGGTCTGACCGAAGTCACCAGCGACTGCCGTTACGTTGAAGACAACTACGCTGAGAAAGAAGACGCTAAACGTGCAATGGACGTTTACTGCCACCGTCTGGCGAAGTACATCGGCTCTTACACCGCGCTGATGGAAGGCCGTCTGGACGCGGTTATCTTCACCGGTGGTATCGGTGAGAACGCGGCAATGGTCCGTGAACTGTCCCTGGGCAAACTGGGCGTTCTGGGCTTCGAAGTTGATCACGAGCGTAACCTGGCTGCCCGCTTCGGCAAGTCTGGGTTCATCAACAAAGAAGGCACCCGCCCTGCTCTCGTTATCCCAACTAACGAAGAACTGGTCATCGCGCAAGACGCGCACCGCCTGACTGCCTGATTCCACACCGCCAGCAATGCTGGCGGTGCTGTTTTGTAACCCGCCCCATTTGGGCGGTAACGAAAGAGGATAAACCGTGTCCCGTACTATTATGCTGATCCCTACCGGAACCAGCGTCGGCCTGACCAGCGTCAGCCTTGGCGTTATCCGTGCTATGGAACGCAAAGGCGTTCGTCTGAGCGTCTTTAAGCCAATCGCCCAACCGCGTGCCGGTGGCGATGCGCCAGACCAGACCACCACCATCGTTCGCAAGAACTCCAATCTGCCAGCGGCTGAACCGCTGAAGATGAGCCACGTTGAATCTCTGCTGTCCAGCAACCAGAAAGACGTGCTGATGGAAGAGATCATCGCCAACTACCATGCCAACGCGCAAGACGCGGAAGTGGTGCTGGTTGAAGGTCTGGTCCCGACGCGCAAACACCAGTTTGCCCAGTCTCTGAACTTTGAAATCGCGAAAACCCTGAACGCAGAGATCGTTTTCGTGATGTCTCAGGGCACCGACACCCCAGAGCAGCTGAACGAGCGTATCGAGCTGACGCGCAGCAGCTTCGGCGGCGCGAAAAACACCAACATCACCGGCGTGATCGTCAACAAGCTGAACGCGCCAGTGGATGAGCAGGGCCGTACTCGCCCTGACCTGTCCGAGATCTTCGACGACTCTTCCAAAGCGAAAGTCATCAAAGTTGACCCGGCTAAGCTGCAGGAATCCAGCCCGCTTCCAGTTCTGGGCGCGGTGCCATGGAGCTTCGATCTGATTGCCACCCGAGCAATCGACATGGCGCGTCACCTGAACGCCACCATCGTTAACGAAGGCGACATCAACACCCGCCGCGTGAAGTCCGTGACCTTCTGTGCGCGTAGCATTCCGCACATGCTGGAACACTTCCGCGCAGGTTCCCTGCTGGTGACCTCCGCAGACCGTCCTGACGTGCTGGTTGCAGCCTGCCTGGCCGCAATGAACGGCGTGGAAATCGGTGCGATCCTGCTGACCGGTGCCTACGAGATGGACCCGCGCGTCAGCAAGCTGTGCGAACGCGCGTTCGCCACCGGCCTGCCGGTCTTCATGGTGAACACCAATACCTGGCAGACCTCCCTGAGCCTGCAGAGCTTCAACCTGGAAGTGCCGGTTGATGACCACGAGCGTATCGAGAAAGTTCAGGAATACGTTGCCGGCTACATCAACGCAGACTGGATCGAATCCCTGACTGCGACCTCCGAGCGCAGCCGCCGTCTGTCTCCTCCAGCATTCCGTTACCAGCTGACCGAGCTGGCGCGTAAAGCGGGCAAACGCGTTGTTCTGCCAGAAGGCGACGAACCACGTACCGTTAAAGCGGCTGCCATCTGCGCAGAGCGCGGCATCGCGACCTGTGTGCTGCTGGGTAACCCGGATGAGATCAACCGCGTAGCGGCCTCTCAGGGCGTTGAGCTGGGCGCTGGCATCGAAATCGTTGACCCTGAAGTGGTTCGCGAAAGCTACGTTGCCCGTCTGGTTGAGCTGCGTAAGAGCAAGGGCATGACCGAAGCCGTTGCGCGCGAGCAGCTGGAAGACAACGTGGTGCTGGGCACGCTGATGCTGGAGCAGGACGAAGTTGACGGTCTGGTTTCCGGTGCGGTTCACACCACGGCGAACACCATCCGTCCACCGCTGCAGCTGATCAAAACTGCACCGGGCAGCTCTCTGGTTTCTTCCGTGTTCTTTATGCTGCTGCCTGAACAGGTTTACGTTTACGGCGACTGCGCGATCAACCCGGATCCAACCGCAGAACAGCTGGCAGAAATCGCTATCCAGTCCGCGGACTCCGCGATTGCCTTCGGTATCGAACCGCGCGTGGCGATGCTCTCCTACTCCACCGGTACCTCTGGTGCAGGTAGCGACGTAGAGAAAGTGCGCGAAGCGACCCGTCTGGCTCAGGAAAAACGTCCTGACCTGATGATCGACGGCCCGCTGCAGTACGACGCCGCGGTCATGGCCGACGTTGCGAAATCCAAAGCGCCGAACTCTCCGGTTGCAGGTCGCGCTACCGTGTTCATCTTCCCGGATCTGAACACCGGTAACACCACCTACAAAGCGGTACAGCGTTCTGCCGACCTGATCTCCATCGGGCCAATGCTGCAGGGCATGCGTAAACCTGTGAACGACCTGTCTCGTGGCGCACTGGTAGACGATATCGTCTACACCATCGCGCTGACGGCGATCCAGTCTTCGCAGCAGCAGTAATTGTAAGGTCTTGCCGGATGGCGCTTCGCTTATCCGGCCTACAGGACCGTAGGCCCGGTAAGCGCGAGCGCCACCGGGCAACAAAAAGGCGACCACTAAACCGGTCGCCTTTTTTATTCACAGCAGCTCGCGCGCCGCCGATACAATGTCATGTGCCGTCAGGCCATACTCTTTCTGCAGAAAATCCTGCGTCCCCACCTGGCCATAACGCTCCTTAACGCCCACCCGCCGCATCGGCACCGGGCAGGTTTCCACCAGCACTTCCGCTACCGCCGACCCCAGCCCGTTGTGAATGCTGTGGTTTTCACAGGTGACGATGCGCCCGGTTTTCTCGGCGTAGTTTTTCACCAGCATCCGGTCGATGGGCTTGAGGGTAAACATGTCGATGACCGCCGCGCTGACGCCCTCCTGCTCAAGCTGGCGCGCCGCTTCCAGCGCTTCCGACACCATGATGCCATTGGCAATCAGGGTGATATCGGTTCCTTCGCGCAGCACGTTGCCTTTTCCGATGGTGAAGGTTGAGCCAGGCGCATACACGCTCGGCGCCTGCTTACGGATGGTACGTACCCAGTAGAAGCCCTGGAGGTCGATAAGCTGGCGCAGCACGTCCTCGAACATCATCGCGTCGGTGACCTCCAGCACCACCGAGTGTGCCAGACCGCGCACGATGCCCATATCCTCAAACGACATGTGCGTGCCGCCGTTGTGGCAGGCCGTCACGCCCGCGTCTGAGGCAATCACCTTCACGTTGTTGCGCTGATAGTCCAGGGACATAAACAGCTGGTCAAAGCAGCGGCGGCTGGCAAAGGCGGTGAAGGTGTGAACGAACGGCTTGCGTCCGGTAAGCGACAGCCCGGCTGCCGTGCCGATGACGTTGGCTTCCATAATGCCACAGTTAATCACGTGCTGCGGATAATCGCGCGCCACGCCGTCCATTGCCATCGAGCTCATCAGGTCTGCTTCGAGCGCAATGATGTCACTTCCGGTCTCAATCTGTTTTGCCACGAAGCCAGCGTAGACTTTACGCATCTCAACGGCGTCTTTCTGTCCTGCCGGTGCAACCTTAATCATGTGAAGCCTCCAGTTGGCGAATCGTCTCGTTGAGAGCCGCTTTGCTCTCCGCGGTCAACCGCAGGTGGTGCGAGTTGCTGAGCTGCTCCAGATACGGCACCCCCTGGCCTTTGATACTGTCGAGGATGACGATTAACGGACGCGCATCGGCCTTGGGGACCCGAGACGTTAGCGCCAACAAACCCGGAATGTCGTCGCCCTTCACCGTGGCCACGTCAAAGCCAAAGGCGCGGAATTTGCCCTCCAGGTCAAACGCGCTGATGATTTCGTCCAGCTCGCCGTCGAGCTGCTGTTTGTTCCAGTCGACAAATACCGTCAGGTTGTTCAGGCGATGGTGGGCAATAAACTGGAACGCCTCCCAGCACTGTCCCTCGTTCAGCTCGCCGTCGCCGACGATGCAGAAGACCCGATTCGGTCGCCCCGCCAGCCTGTGCGACAGCGCCATACCGCCAGCAATTGAGATCCCCTGCCCCAGCGAACCGGTGGTGGCGTCTACGCCGCGCGTTTTCAGACGGTCCGGGTGGCTTGGCAGGCGCGTGCCGTTCTGGTTCAGGGTGCTCAGCTCTTCCACCGGGAAGTAGCCCTTGATCGCCAGCGTGCTGTAGAGCGCCGGACCCGCATGGCCTTTCGACAGGACAAAGTAGTCTCGCTCCGGCCAGTCCGGATCCGCCGGGTCGATTTTCATCACCGTGCCGTACAGCACGGCCAGGGTTTCGACCACCGACATACTGCCGCCATAGTGGCCAAAGCCCAGCTGCGTCAGGGATTTCAGCGTCTCAAGACGGATCTGACGCGCGAGTTCGGTTATCTCTTTCTCATTCATGATTTGGCTCCGGTGTTTTCCTGCGCGTTACCGCCCGCAGGTTTGTTTTTCGCGAAGACGTTGTACGCCACCAGCAGCGCGAACAGCGCCACAACCAGCCCGGTGATGGCAAGCGGCGACAGGAAGCGCGCCAGGTTGCCGAGGACAATCCCGACAGCGCCGAAGTCGGCGTCAGAGAAGGTGGTGTTCGCAAAGCCAATGGCGCCCAGCACCGGCAGCAGCAGGACCGGCAGGAAGGTGATCAGCAGGCCGTTAGCAAAGGCGCCAATCATTGCCCCGCGACGTCCGCCGGTGGCGTTTCCGAACACGCCCGCCGTTGCGCCGGTGAAGAAGTGCGGCACCACGCCCGGGAGGATCAGCACCCAGCTAAACTGACCGCAGATGAACAACCCCACAATCCCGCCGAGGAAGCTGAACAGAAAGCCAATCAGCACCGCGTTTGGCGCATAGGGATAGACCACCGGGCAGTCCAGCGCAGGACGCGCGTTCGGCACCAGTTTTTCGGAGAATCCGGTAAAGGCCGGGACGATTTCAGCAAGAATCAGGCGTACGCCCTGCAGGATGATGAACACGCCCGCCGCGAAGGTGATCGCCATGATGATGGCGTAGACGAGATAGTTCTGACCGGCGCTGAAGGTGGCCTCGACGTACTCGCGTCCGGCGCTCACCGCCATGATCAGGTAGATAATCATCATGGTCAGAGAGATGGAGATCGAGCTGTCGCGAAGGAAGCTCAGGTTCTTCGGCAGGTTCATCTCTTCGGTTGAGCGGGAACCTTTGCCAACCTTGCTGCCAATCCAGCCGGACAGCACGTAGCCCAGCGTGCCGAAGTGGCCGAAGGCAATCTCATCGTTGCCGGTAATGCGCTTCATGTAGCGCTGCGCAATCGCCGGGAAGAAGGCCATGATCAGGCCGAGGATCAGTGACCCGGTAAAGACCAGCCCCACGCCCTCAAAGCCCGCCACCGTCAGGATCACGCCAATCATGCACGCCATATAAAACGTGTGGTGTCCGGTCAGGAAGATATACTTCAGGCGGGTAAAGCGTGCGACGATAATATTCGCCACCATCCCGAAGGCCATAATAAGCGCGGTCGCTGCACCGTACTTTTCCAGCGCAATGGACACTATCGCTTCATTGTTTGGAATAATGCCCTGGATAGTAAAGGCGTGTTCAAACATACCGCCTAATGGATTTAATGACCCGACCAGCACCGTGGCGCCGCCGCCCAGTACAATAAAGCCCAGGATGGTTTTAATGGTTCCTTTCACCACGTCGGAAAACGCTTTTTTCTGCGCAACCAGACCGATTAACGCAATTAAACCCACCAGCACCGAAGGGACTTTTAAAATATCAACAACGAAATTCAGCGTTTCAAGGATAAACATATCCACCTCGCCTTATCAGGGTTATTGTCTGTCGAACCAGGCGCGCAGCTGCGCTTCAAGTTCGTTGATGTCGATGATGTTGTTGATCACTACCAGCTGGCTTTCCGGCACGCTGGCGCTGGCGGCAATGTCTTTTGCCATCACGAACAGATCGGCCGCGCCGGGTGTGGCCGAGGAGAGATCGGAGTGTTCAACTTCAGCTTCAATCTCCAGCTTTTTGAGCACCTTTTTAATATTCATTTCGACCATAAAACTACTGCCCAGGCCAGAACCGCAAATAGCCATGATTTTCATTGATGTCCCCTTATTTTGAGTAGAGTACGCCCCATCACGCTGACGCGTAATGTTGTGAAAAACCGGATTAAAGAATTAAATCAGAAGCGGTTAATAATCGTTTTAATTTCCTCCAGGGTATTCGCCTGATGCAGTTTCTCCATATCCTCGTCGCTGGAAAATAATTCTGCGAGTGCGGATATCATTTCGATATGGCTATGTTTGTCCGGCGCCGCGAGCATAATAACGACATCGACAGGGTCAAACTCACCGGCACCAAACGAGACGCCCTGTTTTAGTTTTAATAAAGACAACCCCAGTCCTTTGGCTCCTTCCTCCGGCCGCGCATGCGGCATCGCCAGCCCTGGTGCCAGCACATAATAAGGTCCTAACGTGTGGTGCTGCTGGATGATGGCCGTGACGTATTCAGGCCCAATCACCTGCATATCCAGCAGCGGCTTCGCGCACAGCTCCAGCGCCTGCGGCCAGTTTTCCACGCTATCCTGCAGCGCGATGGTTGTATCATATATCCATTTTTTGAGCACTTTTCACTCCCGCTACACGCTAAAGATGAGCAAACTTTATTCAACACATCGCTGGATGACTGCGATCGGGATCACAAAGATAGCGCTACCAATCTTTAACATGCAGAAATGTGATAGCGCTATCAAATTGCAATCACGGCGCTAAATCACAGCAAAAAAAGGGATTTAAGGCGTATACTGCCTGTCACGTGAAGCGAAGGAAATGAAGAACGCGTCTGGTCAGCAGGAAGGTGTATGTCTCTAACCCGAAAACGGCGCAGTACTGGTAAAGTGACACTCGCCGATGTCGCACAGCTTGCCGGTGTGGGCACGATGACCGTGTCCCGTGCACTCCGCACTCCCGAACAGGTTTCCGATAAACTACGAGAAAAAATTGAAGCTGCCGTGCAGGAGCTGGGTTATATGCCTAATCTTGCCGCCAGCGCGCTGGCCTCGGCGTCGTCATGGACGATCGCGATGGTGGTGCCTAATCTCTCCGAAGCCGGATGCTCGGAGATGTTTGCCGGGCTACAGCAGGTACTGCAGCCTGCCGGGTATCAAATCATGCTGGCTGAATCCCAGCATCGTCTAGAGCAAGAGGAGAAATTGCTGGAGACGCTGCTGGCGTCGAATATTGCCGCCGCTATCCTGCTCAGCGTTGAACATACCGACACCGTTCGCCACTGGCTGAAAAATGCGTCTATTCCGGTGATGGAGATGGGTGCCATGCGCGCCGATCCGATTGATATGAATATCGGAATTGATAACGTAGCGGCCATGTATGAACTCACGGAAATGGTGATTAAGCGCGGCTATCAAAATATTGGCCTGCTGTGCGCCAACCAGGAGCAGTGGATTTTCCAGCAGCATCTGCAGGGCTGGTACAAAGCCATGCTTCGCCACCATATGTCGCCAAACCGGGTCATTAACGCGGCGATGTCGCCGAGCTTCTCGACCGGTGCAGCACAGCTGCCCGAATTTCTGCTGGCCTGGCCGGAGCTGGATGCGCTGGTATGCGTCTCTGACGAGCTGGCCTGCGGCGCGCTTTACGAGTGCCAGCGCAGGCGAATCAAGGTGCCGGACGATCTGGCGGTAGTAGGCTTTGGCGATAGCGACGTGAGCCGCGTCTGTCAGCCGCCGCTGACGACCATGGCGGTGCCGCATCGTAAGATTGGAATTGAAGCCGGGAAAGCATTGCTGGAGCGTCTGAATGACGGTGACTGGCGCGATCAAAAGCCCATCGCGTCCAGTCTTTGTCTGAGAGAGAGCTGCTGAAGCTTACTCAGCCTCTTCCTCTTTCTCTGATTTGGTCGATTCGTTTTTGGCGTTGCGGGTCATCCACAGCGCCAGCGCTTTTAATGAATCCGGCGTAAACTCATCGCAGCGCGCGGTGATCTCTTCCGGCGTCATCCAGCTGACTTCGCTCACTTCTTCTTCCTGCAGGGCGAACGGGCCGTGAGAAACGCAGCTAAACAGCCCGCCCCAGACGCGGCAGTTTTCGTCTTCGAAATAGAACTGACCGTGCTCGGCAAACGGCACTCCGGCGATGCCTAACTCTTCTTCTGCTTCTCGACGCGCGGAATCCAGCAGCACTTCATCAGCCTGGACAACACCGCCTGCGGTGGCATCCAGCATACCCGGGAGAAAATCTTTGGTGTCCGTGCGGCGCTGGACCAGAATTTTGCCCATCCCGTCATGCACAACGATATACGTTGCGCGGTGACGTAAACGCTCCGCACGCATTTGTTCGCGGCTGGCCTGCGCGATCACTTCATTCTCTTCGCTGACAATGTCAACCCACTCTGTACTTGCCAAATGACTCTGCTCCACCATCGGGAAACCTTCTCTTCTAAGCGCTCTTTCGGCGCGTTTGCAGTTGAGGTGTAACTTACGGATTAATCGCTACCTGCGCAATAACTTGCTGATCATTAAGTGCGATAACGCTCAGGGTATTTCCATCCAGCAGGCCATAGCTCGCAGGATAGCCGCCTTTCGGTATGCTGACCGAACCCGGGTTAAAGTGATAAATCTCACCGCGCTTTTCAGCAACCGGAATATGAGTATGACCGTAAACCAGGACATCGCCAGCCGCGAGCGCCGGGAGATTATCCGGGCTAAAAAGATGCCCGTGCGTCAGGAACAGACGGCTTTGTTCCAGCAGCACCTGTTGCCACGGTGCGGTAAGGGGAAAATGCAGCAGCATCTGGTCCACTTCGCTGTCGCAGTTGCCGCGAACGGCGATGATGCGCGAGGCGTACGGGTTAAGCTTTTCCGCGACCTGCGCAGGGGCATAGCCTTCCGGCAGCGCGTTGCGCGGGCCGTGATTGAGCACGTCCCCCAAAATAATCAGCCACTGCGCACCGCTTTGTGCAAACAGGGAAAGGACACGCTCGGTAGCGGGCAGCGATCCATGGATATCCGACGCAAACATCAGTTTCATCAGTCACTCCTCGGGAAAACAGACTGCCCCCATCATACCTGAAGCGGCATGGCTTATCAGCCCGCGCGCTTAGCCGAGAGTGCCACATAGCGCTGCACGGAGGCACGCTGCCACTGAAACGCGGCATAATCCACCAGCAGCTGCGGCATCTCATCGCCGTTGAGGATCAGGCGGTTTAGCATCAACGCCAGATCTGCATCAGCAATGCACCACTCGCCGAACAGGTTCGGGTTGCCGTGGTCGAGGAGCGAGGTGGCGGTTTCAATCAGTTTTTGCGCGCTTTCACGGCCTTCTGCGCTGAGCGCTGGTTTTTTAACCCCGGCAAACACAACGTCCGTCGAGCGCTCCACGCGAATCGGCACCAGATCGCTTCGCAGCCACGCCTGGATCTGCCGCGCCCGCGCGCGTTTTTGCAGGTCGTGAGGATAGATGCGCTCCCACTCGGGCGGCGCGAACCGATCTTCCAGATATTCATCAATTGCCGACGATTCGCTCAGAGCAAATCCATCAATCTCCAGCACCGGCACGCGTCGGGTCAGGTCGTAGCCCTGCCACTGCGGTTTAAGATGTTCACCACCGTCAAGATCAACGGTCTTTAGCGTAAAAGTGAGCCCTTTTTCGGCCAGCGCAACGTATACGCTCATAACATAGGGAGAAAAGAAATTCGCATCGGACCACAACGTGATGACGGGCTGGTTCATAACATCCTCATAGGCTGATCGGTTTTTACTCAACATATAATCTCTTTGCCTCGCTGTCACTTGATGAAAACTCACGATTTACAACAACCACCTATACTCATTTGTCATGGCACCACTCTTCGCATGGACAGGAGTTGAGAATGATCGACCTTTATTACGCCCCTACCCCAAACGGCCATAAGATCACCCTCTTTCTTGAAGAAGCCGAGCTGGATTACAGGATCATTCGCGTGGATATCAGCAAAGGCGAACAGTTCAGCCCTCTTTTTCTGGCTATCTCGCCGAATAACAAAATCCCGGCCATTATTGATAACCAGCCGGCGGACGGGGGCAGACCGCTGAGCCTGTTTGAATCCGGTGAGATTTTGCTCTATCTGGCGGAGAAAACCGGCAAACTGCTGAGCGGCGAGCTGCGTGAGCGTCATCATACCCTGCAGTGGCTTTTCTGGCAGGCGAGCGGGCTGGGCCCCATGCTGGGTCAAAATCATCACTTTACCGCATACGCCCCGCAGCCCATTCCTTACGCGATAGAACGCTATCAGGTCGAGACGCAGCGGCTCTATGACGTTCTGAACCGTCGGCTGAAGAAAACGCCGTGGCTCGGGGGCGATCATTACAGTATTGCCGATATCGCCTGTTGGCCGTGGGTGAATACGCATGAAAAACACCGAATTGACCTGGCCTCTTACCCGGCAGTGAACAACTGGTTTGAGCGCATCCGGACCCGCCCGGCCACCGAGCGAGCGATGCAAAAAATCCAGCAGATTTAACCCTCTATGAAGCTGGGTGCCTGCGAGCCTCTCATGTATTATGAGCAGGAAATACTGACACGGAGAAGACCTGCAATGTCACAGCCAGATGCTGTTATTCGTATAAAAAATTTACGCTTGCGTACCTTCATCGGTATCAAAGAGGAAGAGATCGCCAACCGTCAGGATATTGTCATTAATGTGGTGATTCACTATCCCGCAGACAAAGCGCGGGCCAGCGAAGACATCAACGACGCGCTGAACTACCGCACAATAACCAAGAATATTATCCAGTTTGTGGAGAATAACCGGTTCTCTCTGCTGGAAAAATTAACTCAGGATGTGCTCGATATCGCACGCGAACATCACTGGGTCACTTATGCTGAAGTTGAGATCGATAAACTTCACGCCCTGCGCTACGCCGATTCCGTCTCCATGACGTTAAGCTGGCGACGCCAGGCGTAAACCTGGAGGTTGTATGAAGATTTTGCTGACCGGCGGGACAGGCCTGATTGGTCGTCACCTCATTGCGCGTCTGCAGGCCTTGCATCACGACATTACCGTGGTCACGCGCAGCCCGGAGAAGGCGCGTCAGGTGCTGGGGGCGGGCATCGATATCTGGAAAAATCTGGCCGAGCAGCAAAATCTGGACGGCTTCGACGCCGTCATTAATCTCGCGGGTGAACCCATCGCCGATAAGCGCTGGACGGAAGAGCAAAAACAGCTGTTATGCAGCAGCCGGTGGAACATTACCGAAAAGCTGGTCGAGCTGATCCGCAATAGCCAAACTCCGCCTTCGGTACTGATTTCAGGTTCAGCCGTGGGCTATTACGGCGATCTCGGCGAGGTGGTGGTGACCGAGGAAGAGCCGCCGCATAACGAGTTTACCCATAAACTCTGCGCCCAGTGGGAGCGTATCGCCAGTGCGGCGCAGAGCGATCGAACCCGCGTCTGTCTGCTGCGGACCGGCGTTGTGCTTGCGCCGAAAGGCGGCATTCTGGCTAAGATGCTTCCCCCTTTCAGGCTCGGACTCGGCGGCCCCATCGGTAATGGCCGTCAGTATATGGCGTGGATCCATATTGACGATATGGTCAACGGGATTCTGTGGCTGCTGGAAAACGATCTGCGCGGGCCGTTTAATATGGTTGCGCCGTATCCGGTGCGTAATGAACAGTTTGCCCACGCCCTGGGGCATGCCCTGCACCGCCCGGCGATATTGCGCGTGCCTGCCACGGTCATTCGTCTGCTGATGGGTGAAGCGTCAGTGCTGGTATTGGGCGGACAGAGAGCGCTGCCAAAACGGCTGGAAGCGGCAGGGTTTGCGTTCCGCTGGTATGAATTAGAAGAGGCGCTGGGGGATGTGGTGCGGTGAATATGGTACTGTGACAGGCTATGTTCCGAAGATATGGCGTAACAATGGCAACCATCACCACACCCCGGCTTCACCTCACTCCTTTCGAACCTACTGACTGGGCCTTCTTCCGCTCGCTGCGTGAAGATCGCAGCATCATGCGCTACATGGCCGCCATCGCCCCGGAAAAAGAGACTCGCCGCGTGTTTGCCGCACGCCTCGCTGCTGCTCATGTGTTTGTCATTCGCTCCCGGGATGATGATACGCCGCTGGGCGATATCGGCCTGCAGATTAGCGCTGAGAATCGTGAAGAGGCGGATATCGGCTATACGGTTGTGCCTGCCGCGCAGGGGAAAGGTATCGCCAGCGAGGCGCTGCGCGCGGTGTGTGATTATGCGTTTAACCAAACCGGCGTGAAGGCGATTAACGCGTACGTGCTGGCGGACAACGGCGGGTCGGTGCGGGTGCTGGAGAAAGCCGGGTTTGTGCGTATCCAGGTGCTGGAAAAAGCGTATGAGATTGACGGCGTGCACTATGACGACTGGGTGTACCGGCTGGAGTGTAGTGCGGCCTGAATGCCGGGCGGCACTGCGTTTGCCCGGCCTACGGTTTTGTAGGCCCGGTAAGCGAAGCGCCACCGGGCGATTGGGCGGTACTGCAGTCTGATGCCCTCACCCCGCCCCTCTTCCACAGAGAGAGGGTGAAAGGCAAAACCTACTTCAAAGACCCCTTCAGGAACTGCTGCAAACGCGGGCTTTGCGGGTTCGCCAGCACCTCGTCCGGATGCCCCTGCTCTTCAATTTTCCCCTGATGCAGGAAAATCACGTGGTTCGAGACGTTACGGGCGAAGCCCATCTCGTGCGTCACTACCACCATCGTTTTGCCCTCTTCGGCCAGCTTCTGCATGATGCGCAGCACTTCGCCAACGAGTTCCGGGTCGAGCGCGGAAGTCGGTTCGTCGAACAGCAGCACCTCGGGCTCCATCGCCAGCGCGCGCGCGATGGAGACACGCTGCTGCTGACCGCCGGAGAGATGCACCGGGTATTTCATCTGCTGGCGCTCGTCGATGCCCACTTTCGCCAGGTATTTTACCGCGCGCTCGCGGGCTTCCTGCTTGCTCAGGCCCAGCACCTGAATCGGCGCTTCCATCACGTTCTCCAGCACCGTCATGTGGCTCCAGAGGTTGAAGTGCTGGAACACCATCGTCAGGCGCGTACGCAGCAGGCGCAGCTGGTGCTTATCGGCCACCTTCAGCTGGCCGTCTTTGTCGCGCACCAGGTTGATGTTCTGTCCGCTCACCACAATCGAGCCTTCGCTCGGCTTTTCGAGGAAGTTAATGCAGCGCAGGAAGGTACTTTTACCCGAGCCGGATGAGCCGATGATACTGATCACGTCGCCCGCATTCGCCTGCAGCGACACCCCTTTCAGCACTTCATGTTCGCCGTAGCGTTTGTGCAAATCAATAACGTTTAATTTGTTCTCAGCCATCATCTTTCTCAGTGCGTCGAAGAAGGTTTTATATGCTGCAACCAGCGTTTTTCAGCCTTACGGAACAGGCTGATCAGAACATAAGAGATAATTAAATAGAGCACCGCCGCAATGCCAAACGCGGTAAACGGCTGATAGGTCGCGGAGTTAATATCGCGCGCGATCTTGAGCAGATCCGGCACCGTCGCGGTAAAGGCGAGCGCGGTGGAGTGCAGCATCAAAATCACTTCGTTACTGTACGCCGGTAACGCGATACGCAGCGCCGACGGCAGAATAATGCAGCGATAAAGTTTCACCGAGGAAAAGCCGTACGCGCGCGCCGCTTCAATCTCACCGTAAGGGACAGAGCGAATTGCACCGGCGAAAATCTCGGTGGTGTAGGCGCAGGTGTTGAGCGTCAACGCCAGCACCGTACAGTTCAGGCCGCTGCGGAAGAACGCATTCAGCATCTCAGTGCCTTTTACGATCTCAAGCGTGTACATCCCCGAATAGAATACCAGCAGCTGCACGTACAGCGGCGTACCGCGAAACACGTAGGTAAACAGCCAGATCGGGAACTGGATAAATTTATTGTTCGACACGCGGCCAATGGCAAGAAACACCGCCAGAATGCCGCCCATCACCACGGAGGAGATCAGCAGCCAGAGCGTAATCGCCACGCCGGTAAAGCGGTAGCCATCCGTCCACAGCAGCGATTTCCAGTATTCCTGAATAATCTCAATCACAGGTCAGCCCTCTTCACACCCACGGAGTAGCGACGCTCGAGCAGAAGCAGCACACCATTGGAGACGGTCGTAAAGACCAGATAAATCACGCCGCAGACCACCGCAAAGTAGAACGGCTCCCAGGTGCTCTTGCCCGCCAGCTGAGTCGCTTTAACCACATCTTCCAGGCCGAGCAGCGAAACCAGCGCAGTGGCTTTGAGGATAACCTGCCAGTTGTTGCCGATGCCCGGCAGCGCATAGCGCATCATGGCCGGGAACATAATCCGACGAAACGTTTGTGAAGAGGTAAAACCAAATGCGGTTGCCGCCTCAATGTGGCCTTTCGGCACGGCCATATAAGCACCGCGGAAGGTTTCGGTGAAGTAGGCACCGTAGATAAATCCGAGGGTAATAATACCGGCCACCATTGGGTCGATATCAATTTGTCCCATGCCCATCGCGTCCGTCACGCTGTTCAGCGCAATCTGCAGACCGTAAAAGATCAGCAGCATCAGCACCAGATCGGGAACGCCGCGAATAAGCGTGGTGTAGCCTTCAAAAATTAGCGCCAGCGGTTTGTTAGCCGAAAGCTTCGCCCCTGCGCCTGCCAGACCTATCAGCACCGCCAGCACCACGGAGCTGATAGCCAGCTCAAGGGTGACAAGCGCGCCCTGTAAAATAACGCCAGAAAATCCGTACAGCATACCGCGAGCCCTGTCGTATCGTGAGTGGTGGAACCGTGTCTTTTCCCCTCCCACAGCGGGAGGGGCCGCACGTTATTTGACGGGGCGATTAGCCGCCGTAAACATTAAAATCAAAGTACTTTTTCGCCAGCTTATCGTAGGTGCCGTCAGCGCGCATTTCAGCGAACGCTTTGTTCAGCGCCTCACGCAGCTCGTTGTCTTCTTTGCGCAGGCCCATACCGGTACCCACACCAAACAGCTTCACATCCTTAATGGACGGGCCGCCAAACTTGTAATCTTTACCCACCGGCGTTTTCAGGAAGCCTTCGCTTGCCGCGACTTCATCCTGGAATGCCGCATCAATACGGCCTGCCGTCAGGTCAGCGTAGATATTTTCCTGGCCCTGATAGGAGACAATTTCAATCCCCTTCGGTGCCCAGTGTTCGTTACCGTAGGTTTCCTGCGTGGTGCCCTGCAGCACGCCGACGCGTTTGCCTTTCAGGGACTCCAGCGTTGGCTGAACGTCAGAAGATTTAGCCACCACCAGACGTGAATCGGCCGCGTAGAGTTTGTCGGTGAAGGCAATCTCCTGCTGGCGTTTTTCGGTGATGGAGAGCGAGGACATGATCACGTCGATTTTTTTCGCTTTCAGGGAAGGGATCAGCGCATCCAGCGGGTTCTCAACGTAGGTACACTGTGCTTTGATGCGTTTGCACAGCTCATTGGCCAGATCGATGTCAAAACCGACCAGCTCACCCTTTGAATTCTTCGATTCGAACGGCGCATAGGTAGGATCGGTGCCAATGCGAATTTTCTGCGGAATTGCTGCAAATGCCGCGGTGGCGCTGGAAAAGGCCAGTACCAGAGATAATGACAACACGAGTTTTTTCATATTTGTCCTCAACAAACTGTCTTCATACGGGATTTTTACGACGACGGGGTGGTGCTAATGTGCCATTAATCCCCTCAGTCAGGCAAAGATTAATGCCTTCAGGGCGGGAATTTTTGCATTATAAATGCGTAAGTATGCACAAAGCGATCCAATACGGTGCAACAGATGCACCGTATTGGGTCAACCATTCCCGTAACGCACCTTTCCGGTGCGTCACCGCCAGGGGTTATTCACCGTATACGTTGAAGTCGAAGTATTTCTTCGCCAGTTTGTCGTAAGTACCGTCTTTACGCAGCTCAGCAAAGGCTTTGTCGAAGGCGGCTTTCAGCTCGGTATCATCCTTACGCAGGCCAATACCGGTGCCGTCACCAAAGTATTTTTTGTCTTTCACCGACGGGCCTGCAAACGCGAAGTCTTTGCCCGCAGGCTGCTTCAGGAAGCCTTCGCTTGCGGCGACTTCATCCTGGAATGCGGCATCCAGACGACCGGCGGCCAGGTCAGAGTAAATCAGATCCTGGTTCTGGTAAGCCACCACGTCTACACCCTTTTCACGCCAGTTAGCATTGGCATAACCTTCCTGCGTCGAGCCCTGAAGCACGCCGACGTGTTTGCCTTTCAGCGAGTCGATGGTGGGCTTAATCGGGGAGCCTTTAGGGGCAATCAGGCGAGAATCCGCGGCGTAGAGCTTGTCAGAGAAGGCAATCTCCTGCTGGCGTTTTTCGGTGATGGAGAGAGAAGAGATAATGGCGTCGATTTTCTTGGCTTTCAGCGACGGGATTAACGCGTCAAAGTCGCTGCCCACCCATGTGCATTTCACCGCAATGCGTTTGCACATTTCATTACCCAGATCGATATCAAACCCCACGAAATCGCCTTTCGCATCCTTGGAAGAGAATGGCGCGTAGGTTGCGTCTGTACCGATACGAACCGTCTGTGGAAGCGCTGCGTAGCTACCTGCTGCCGCACTTAACCCCACGAGCAAAGACAGAGCCAGAACCGTCTTCTTCATACATTTACCCTCAAGTACCGTGATTTTATTATGTATTGTGTTGTGTGTTGTGTTGCAGGCTTCATCTTGCAGGTCTTATGCCACATTGCCGTCTGGTCAAAACTTCGACGTTAAATATGTTAATAAAACGTTGCGATATTGCCTTAATGGTGAAAGATAGCAGGTCTGCCGAACGAACCGGAAAGAGAAAAAGGGAAAAAACGAATTAAATGTCGAGGATATGATCGCCGTTGCATAATTGCCCTGAAACAGGGCAACGTCTCTTTTCATGCACTCTGTTTGTGCACAGATTCAGGCACCCTGCCAGCGGGTGAAGAGATCTTCAGGCAGGTCGATGTCAAACTGATCCAGCACGCGATTAACGGTCTGATTAACCACGTCATCCAGCGTTTGCGGGCGATGGTAGAATGCGGGTACCGGCGGCATGATGATGGCTCCAAGCTCGGCGGCCTGGGTCATCAAACGCAGATGGCCGAGGTGCAGCGGCGTTTCCCGCACGCACAGCACCAGAGGACGACGCTCCTTCAGCACCACATCCGCCGCGCGCGTCACCAGGGTGTCGGTATAGCTATTCACAATGCCGGAGAGCGTTTTAATGGAACAGGGCAGGATTACCATGCCGGCTGTTTTAAACGAGCCTGAGGAGATGCTGGCAGCGATATCACGGGCATCGTGAACGACATCCGCCAGCGCCTGAACATCGCGCAGGGAGAGATCGGTTTCCAGAGAGAGGGTCTGCCGCGCCGCCTGGCTCATCACCAGATGGGTTTCGACGTCCGCCACGTTACGCAGAACCTGCAACAAACGTACGCCGTAAATCGCGCCGCTGGCGCCGCTGAGCCCAACAATGAGTCGTTTCATGATTTTCGCCCTTACTGATTTCAGGGCAGACTGTGCAGGATTTTGCGGGGAGTTGCAAGTGAGGGCATTCGCCCTCACCTGCCGGAGCATCAACCTTCGTTGTGCATCTCTAAGCTTTCGAGATCGTTCTGCAGCTGGACGGCTTTCGCATCGTCGTTGCGCAGCGAATCAAGATAGTCGAGGTACTGCTGGTCAACGTCTTTGGTCACGTAAATACCGTTGAACACGGAGCATTCAAACTGCTGAATTTCCGGGTTCTCGGCACGCACCGCGTCGATGAGATCGTTCAGATCCTGGAAAATCAGGCCGTCGGCACCGATGATCTGGCGAATTTCATCCACTTCACGGCCGTGAGCGATCAGCTCGTTGGCGGTTGGCATATCGATGCCGTACACGTTCGGGAAGCGAATCTCCGGCGCAGCAGAGGCCAGGTAGACTTTCTTCGCACCCGCTTCGCGCGCCATCTCGATAATCTGCTCAGAAGTGGTACCGCGAACGATTGAGTCGTCCACCAGCAGAACGTTCTTGTCGCGGAATTCCGCGCGGTTGGCGTTCAGCTTGCGGCGCACGGACTTACGGCGCAGATGCTGTCCCGGCATGATAAACGTGCGGCCAACGTAGCGGTTCTTCACGAAGCCCTGACGGTATGGCTTGTCCAGAATGCGGGCGATCTCCAGCGCGATATCGCAGGAGGTTTCCGGGATAGGAATAACCACGTCAATGTCGAGATCGTCCCACTCGCGGGCAATCTTCTCGCCCAGCTTGGTGCCCATGTTGACGCGCGCGCTGTAGACGGAAATTTTGTCGATGAACGAATCCGGACGGGCAAAGTAAACGTATTCAAACAGGCACGGGTTGCTGACCGGGTTGTCGGCACACTGGCGGGTAAACAGCTGGCCCTTCTCGGTGATGTAAACCGCTTCGCCCGGCGCAACGTCGCGCAGGAATTCGAAGCCCAGGGTATCCAGCGCCACGCTTTCAGAGGCAACCATATATTCAGTACGGCCATCGCCGAGGTCACGCTTACCGAGCACCAGCGGACGAATGCCGTTTGGATCGCGGAAAGCGACCATACCGTGACCGATGATCATCGCAACGCAGGCGTACGCGCCGCGGATCTGACGGTTTGTCGCGGCAATCGCGGCAAAAATATTATCTGCTTCCAGCGGATAGTGACGGAAGTTATCCAGCTCGCTGGCGAACACATTGAGCAGGATTTCAGAATCAGAGGTGGTGTTAATGTGGCGACGTTTCTCTTCGAACAGCTTTTTACGCAGCTCATGCGCGTTGGTCAGGTTGCCGTTATGAGCAAGGGTGATGCCATACGGTGAGTTGACGTAGAAAGGCTGTGCCTCCGAGGCGCTGGAACTGCCAGCAGTAGGATAACGAACGTGACCGATCCCCATATTACCTTGCAGACGCTGCATATGGCGGGCTTCAAACACATCGTTTACCAGGCCATTCGCCTTGCGTAAACGGAAGCAGTTGTTTGCATCAATGGTGATGATACCCGCAGCATCCTGCCCACGGTGCTGAAGCACCGTTAACGCGTCATAAATCGACTGGTTTACCGGCATGAAACCGGCGATACCGACAATACCGCACATTCGTCTTTTCCTCGTTAAGCCACATCTCAGGGTTTATGCCCTGGGCAAAAAACTCGACGAGCTTTGCAGATAGTCAAAGAACCATCTGATGATGAAGCTGAACTCTGGAATGAGCTGCGATTTTTGCCAGTCTTCGCTTTTGGAGAACCCGGTGAAGGTATCCAGGAAGAACAGGATCGCGGCCACAATCAGCACGCCTCGTAACGCCCCGAAACAGATCCCGAGCACCCTGTCCGTTCCTGACAGACCGGTTTTCTCGACCAGCTGACCTATCACGTAATTCACGATAGCGCCGACAATCAGCGTTGCGATAAAGAGCACCGCGATGGCAATTCCGTTTCGGACCAGTTCATCTTCAAAGCCCGTGAACCAGACAGACAGGTAAGTGTAGTAATGACTGGCAACAAAGAAAGCACAACCCCAGGTTACCAGCGATAACGCTTCACGAACAAAGCCACGGATCAGGCTAACCAGACAGGAAAAACCAATCACCGCAATGATGGCGTAATCAATCCAGACCATATGTGTCCCACGATTTAACGCCCTGTCATCCAGTTCGGGGCGAATTCTAACAGAAAAAGAAAACGTTTGCGTAGGGATTTCCTTCCCGCGCGTAAATAAAAAAGGCGCTGAAAAAATGTTCAACGCCCCCGGTCCTTTTGACGTTTCTTTGAACGTCTGCTCTCCCTCCCCCCAGCCCTCTCCCACAAGATAGAGGGAGAAAATCGTCCCCTCTCCCCTCAGGGGAGAGGGTCAGGGTGAGGGGCAAGATCTTATCAGTTTGCGCTGTAGCCCATCACCACACCGCTCAGGCCGGAGATCTGCTTCAGCTCACCGAGTGAACCTTTAAGCTTATCTTTGGACGCTTCTGGCCCCACGAGGATACGGGTAATTTTACCCTGCACCGGCGTGGAAGGTGAAGTGTAAACACGATATCCCGCACTGCGCAGTTTGCTCACGACCTCGTTGACTTTATCGGCGTTTTTCAGCGCACCGAGCTGCACCACGTAGGCTTTCCCCGTTGGAGCAGCAGCGTCCTGCTGCGTCGGTTTTGCTGGCGGAGGCGTCTCTGACGCCGCGGCGAGCTGTTCTGCCGCTTTATCACGCTGCGGTTTCGGCTGCGGCTTCTCAACCGGCTTCGGTTTTTCAACCGGTTTAGGCTGTTCGACCGGCACGGGATCGATATCGCTGTTGCTCGTGGCCGCCAGGCGAGACGGGTCGAGCGACGGTGCGGCGGCATCACCCGCGCGCACCTCTTCCGCCGCGCCTTCCGGCGGCTGAGCAGGCAGCGCCTGCGTCGCCGCGGGCAGCATATCCGGCTCATCGCGGTCACCCGGCTTCGGCACCAGCGGAATAGCGGCAAACTCATCCTGATAATGCTTTTTCTGCCCGTCGAGCAGCCCCGGGAGAATAATCACCCCGAGCGCGACCAGCACAATGGTTCCTGTTAAACGGTTCTGAAACTTACTCGCCACCGGTTCTCCCCGCGTCCATCGCTTCCATGACATGTGCCACCGTGTGGAATGACCCACACACCAGCACGGTATCTTCTGGTTTAGCATCCGCCATCGCGGCATGCCAGGCCTGAGCCACGCTACTATAGATTGCGCCTTTGCCGAGATGTTCCATCAGCTGCTCAGCCGTCGCGCCGCGCGGCCCCTCCAGAGGAGCACAATACCAGCTATCGACCACACTCTCCATGCAGGCCAGCGTCCCGCCGATATCTTTATCATGAAGCATACCGATAACCGCCAGCACGCGCCCGGTTTTTGGTAACGATTTGAGACGTCCCGCGAGATACGCCGCCGCATGCGGGTTGTGCGCCACGTCCAGAATCAGGCGCGGTGACTCGCTGACGATCTGGAAACGCCCGGGCAGAATTGCGCTCTGAATGCCGTTGCGGATTGCCTGCTCGCCCACCGCTAATCCGCTGGCGCGCAGTGCAGCCAGCGCGGTGGCCGCGTTCGGCTGCGGCACCTGCGGCAGCGGCAGGTTGTCGAGCGCGCCCTGCGCGTCGCTAAAGCGCCAGCCGTTGCCCTGAACCTCATACTGCCAGTCAACGCCGCGGCGCAGCAGCTGCGCCCCCTTCTCGTTCGCAACTTCAGCAATGGTATGCGGCATATCCGGTTCGCCGACCACGGCGGGTTTATTTGCGCGGAAAATACCGGCCTTCTCGCGGCCAATGCTTTCACGATCCGGCCCCAGCCAGTCGACATGGTCCAGCGCGATGCTGGTGACCACCGCCACGTCCGCATCCACGATATTGGTTGCATCAAGACGTCCGCCGAGGCCAACCTCAAGGATCACCACATCCAGCTGCGCCTGTTTGAACAGCCACAGGGCCGACAGGGTACCGTATTCAAAATAGGTTAATGAGATCTCTCCGCGCGCGGCTTCAATTTCTGCGAACGACGCCGTATGCGCGGATTCCGGCAGTTCGCGATTTTGCACGCGGACCCGCTCGGTGTAGCGCACCAGGTGCGGAGAGCTGTAAACGCCAACTCTGTAACCGGCCGCCATCAGGACGGATTCCAGCGTGCGGCAGGTCGTGCCTTTACCGTTGGTTCCCGCGACGGTGAACACGAACGGCGCCGGTTTGAGCACATCAAGACGCGCCGCAACCTGGCTTACGCGCTCAAGCCCCATATCGATGGTTTTACTGTGCAGGTTTTCCAGATAAGAAAGCCACGCGGCCAGGGGCGACGTGGCTTGGGGAATGCTTTTATTTTCCATAATGCCCGGTTGTCATTAACAGATTAGAAAGCAAAAGGGCAGCGCCAACCGGCCCTGCCCTTTTCAGTTATCAGGCCTCGGGTTCCTGATCCGGTACCACCACGCCTTCGCGCGGCTCATCCGGGTTCGGCGCTGGCAGATTCATCAGCTTCGCCAGGATGCTCGCCAGCTTCAGGCGCATTTCCGGACGGCGGACGATCATGTCGATGGCGCCTTTCTCGATAAGGAACTCACTGCGCTGGAAGCCCGGCGGCAGTTTTTCACGAACGGTCTGCTCGATAACGCGAGGACCGGCAAAGCCGATCAGCGCTTTTGGCTCAGCGATGTTCAGATCGCCCAGCATCGCGAAGCTCGCGGAGACGCCGCCCATGGTTGGGTCGGTCAGCACGGAGATGTACGGCAGACCGCGCTCCTGCATCTTCGCCAGCGCAGCAGAGGTTTTTGCCATCTGCATCAGCGACATCAGCGCTTCCTGCATACGCGCACCGCCGGAGGCAGAGAAGCAGATCAGCGGACAGTTGTCTTCCAGCGCCTGCTCTACGGCACGCACGAAGCGCGCACCGACCACGGAGCCCATTGAGCCACCCATAAAGGAGAACTCAAAGGCAGCGGCGACAACCGGCATCTCATGCAGGGTGCCTTTCATGACGATCAGCGCGTCTTTCTCGCCGGTCTCTTTCTGTGCAAAGGCCAGACGATCTTTGTATTTTTTGGAATCGCGGAACTTCAGCACGTCTTTCGGCTCGAGTTCGCTACCCAGCTCTACCAGAGAGCCTTCGTCCAGCAGGCTATGCAGGCGGTTGCGCGCCGACATACGCATATGGTGGTCACACTTCGGACACACCTCAAGGTTGCGCTCCAGCTCTGCGCGATACAGAACCTGGCCGCAGCTATCACACTTCGTCCATACCCCTTCAGGAATGCTCGCTTTGCGAGTTGGGGTAATGTTGCTTTTAATTCGTTCAATCCAGCTCATTGATAACCTTTCTGCCTGAACCTGGTCGTATGCCAGTTTTGCTATAAGAGGCGAATAATGCCATTTTTGCCTCCAACAGACCATGAATGTTGCACATTAAAACATAACAGCCCGAAACTTTGGATAAAAAAGTGGTCGAACCGCCAGCGTGCATTTACTTCGCTTGCTTTGCCGCCGCACGTTTGTGACGAATGATTTCGATAACGCCCGGCAGTATGGAAAGCACAATAATCGCTACAATCAGCAACTTAAGGTTTTCCTGAACGATCGGAAGATCGCCAAAAAGGTAGCCTGCATAGGTAAACAGCAGCACCCACAGCAGCGCCCCCAGGACGTTATACATGGCAAAATGACGATAGGACATATGCCCCATTCCCGCCACAAACGGTGCAAATGTGCGCACAATAGGCACAAACCGCGCAAGGATAATGGTTTTTCCGCCATGGCGTTCATAGAACGCATGGGTTTTGTCTAAATAGCTGCGACGGAAAATTTTCGAATCAGGATTGCTGAAAAGCCGCTCACCGAACACTCGTCCAATCGTATAGTTAACCGCATCACCGACAATAGCGGCAATCACCATCAGCACAACCATAAGATGCACGTTCAGATCGTTAGTGGGTAACGCCGATAGCGCGCCGGCAACGAACAGCAGCGAATCCCCTGGCAGGAATGGGGTAACGACCAGTCCGGTTTCACAAAACAGAATGAGGAACAGAATGGCGTAAACCCAGACGCCATACTGCGCGACCAGCTCCGCCAGGTGAACATCAATATGCAAAATGAAATCAATCAGAAAACGTATTACGTCCATATTGTCTAAGCCCTAATTGCACCTTTGTTTAGTCCGCTAAAAACAGCGGGCCCATTGGCGGTTTCGGCAGGTCAAACCGATCCGGATAGTCTACCGAGACCAGATACAACCCTTCCGCTTTCGCCGTAGCTGCCGCAAGCGTTCTGTCCTTCGCTGCAAGCAGGTCTGCAATCCAGCTCTCCGGCTGGTGTCCGGCACCCACTTCCATCAGGCTGCCCACAATATTCCGAACCATATGATGTACAAAGGCATTGGCTTTGATATCCACCACCACATACGCGCCAAAACGGCTGACGTTTATGTGCATGACGTTGCGCCACGGCGTACGGGACTGGCACTGCACCGCACGAAACGACGTAAAGTCATTTTCTCCAATCAGACACTGCGCCGCGCGATGCATACGTTCTGCATCAAGCGGTTCATAAAAATGCGTCACGCCCTGGCTTAACACCGCTGGACGCAGGCGCTGGTTGTAGATGACATAACGGTAGCGACGCGCCGTGGCGCTAAAGCGCGCGTGAAAATCATCCGGCACAGCTTTTACCCAACGCACCGCAATGTCACCAGGCAAATTCGCATTTACCCCCAGCGTCCAGGCGGCATCCTTACGCACGGCGGTGGTTTCAAAGTGCACCACCTGCCCCGTGCCGTGAACACCCGCGTCCGTACGTCCTGCGCACAGGACGTTAATCGGCTCGTTTGCCACCTGAGAGAGCGCTTTCTCCAGCTTCTCCTGGACGCTGCGCACTTCGTTCTGACGCTGCCAGCCATAATATTTACTGCCATCGTACTCAATTCCGAGGGCAATTCTATGGACCGGCTTTTGTTCCACGCCTGACATCAGTACAGATACTCCTGCACCAGTTTTTCGGCGATTTTGACCGCCATCAGCGCGCCGCCAAAGCGAACGTTGTCGGCAACGGACCAGAACTGAACCTGTTCCGGCATGCCGTAATCGTTACGCACGCAGCCAACGGAAAGATGCGCGCTACCGGTGGCATCGCCAACCTGGGTCGGGAACTCGCTCTCTTCAGAGAGCACGATGTCTTCGCCGCGGCCAAACGCGTCGCGCGCCTCTTCCGCCGCCAGCGGACGCAGGGCTTCAAAGCCAACCATCTGCGCGTGGCCGTAAAAGACCGGGGACTGCACGACGTTCGCGGAGATCATCAGGCCATCGTCCTGCAGAATTTTACGCACTTCATCAACGATACGACGCTCTTCGCGCACGGAGCCCTCGCGGTCCGGCAGCAGCGGCAGCATGTTGAACGCCAGCTGGCGGCCAAAGAAATCATCTTCGTCAATCGGGATACCGTTCAGCAGCTTCGCACTCTGCCCGGCCAGCGCGTCAACGGCCTTTTTGCCGTTCGCGGACGCGGACAGCAGGCTGGTAACGGTAATGCGCGACAGGCCACCGTCGTCGATCAGCGGTTTCAGCGCGGTCAGCAGCTGGCTGGTCAGGCTGTTCGGCACCGCAATAACGTTACGGTTGCGGTAGTCAGCCAGCACAAACGGGTTCACGTCCGGTACCACCAGCGGCACATCCGGCTCCATGGAGAACAAGCCGCTCAGGTCGATCACCAGGCAGCCTGCGTTGGTCGCCTCTTCAACGTACGCCGCAGTGGCTTCAGTACCTGCGGCGAAAAACGCCAGCTGCGCCTGCGTCCAGTCGAACGCTGCCGCGTCCTGGACCATGACGGATTTACTGTTAAAACGCAGATGCTCACCTGCACTGTCGGTACGCGCCAGCGCATAGATGTCGCCCACCGGGAACTGACGCTCAGCAAGGGTTTCGAGCAGGGCTTCGCCCACGGCACCGGTGGCACCTAAAATGGCAATGTTCCAGCCTTCAGACATGGTGGTTTACTCCAGAAATAAAAAAGCGTCCCTGTCGGAGTATCCGACAGGGAGCATTAAGAAGACATTAACGTGCCGGGTGATGAACGGCGTTAAATCCCAGCTTATGCAGCAGCGTCGCCGCCGACGCGTCGTCGCACATCACATACAGGGAAGACCACTCGCGGCGCTCAACGTAGTTCTTGCGCAGCTTATCAAACTCACCCGGGATCCCCGCCACTTTACGCAGCAGCGCATCATCGCGGCGCACATCATACACCAAATGCACCAGCCTTTTCAGCGTTGCCTGATCGAGCGGGCCGTGCAGGGTAATGCGGCCAAATTCAGGCGCCGGGAGTAAGGTGTCCAGGGCTACCTGCTGCGGATGACCGATAAAAGCGCTGTAGGCCTCGAAGACCTGCGTTGTGCCGCGCGCTTTCCCCTCAAGGGTGTAACCGGCGATATGCGCCGTGCCCACGTCCACCTTGTGAAGCAGCTCAACGTTGAGATCCGGCTCCGGCTCCCAGACGTCCAGCACCACGCTGAGATCTTGTCCTTCATTCAGGCACGTCAGCAGCGCGGCGTTATCGACTACCGGACCACGGCAGGCATTTATCAGAATAGTGCCAGCCTTCAGACGACGGATCAGCGCTTCGTCAGCAAGATGCAGCGACTTATACGGCCCCTCTTTAAACAGCGGCGTGTGGAAAGTCAGCACGTCACACTGTTCAACCAGTTCGTCCAGCGAGCGGAAATCCCCATCATCACCGTTGTCTTTGCGCGGCGGATCGCACAGCAGCGTGCGGATCCCTAACGCTTCCAGGCGCTTTTGCAGGCGCCCGCCGACGTTACCCACGCCGACAATCCCCACGATGCGGTCTTTCAGCGCAAAACCGTCGCGCTCGGCCAGCATCAGCAGGGACGAGAAAACGTATTCCACGACGGCAATGGCGTTACAGCCCGGCGCGGCGGAAAAACCGATTCCAGCCTGCGTCAGCCATTTATCATCCACATGATCGGTCCCTGCCGTTGCGGTTCCGACAAACTTAATCGCTTTACCGGCGAGCAACGCCTCATTTACTTTGGTCACCGAGCGAACCATCAGCGCGTCTGCGTTATCCAGTTCGTTGACCGGGATCGGGCGACCAGGGACAGCCTTAACGTTACCCAGGCGGCTAAACAGCTCGCGGGCGTAAGGCATATTTTCATCAACGAGGATTTTCACGTCTGAGTACCTGTTTGAGAGGAAGAAAACCTGCCAAGTGTGCCATAATCTGGCCGCCAGGCATATACGTCTGCCAGGTTTACGCTGAGTTTTGACTTTAAGGATTTTTGACGATGCAGCCCATTTCAGGTACGCCGCCACGCCCTCCGGGTGAAGGCCCCGTCACGCCAAACGTTGCCGGTGAACAACCGCTATCCACGCAACAGCGCACCGTGCTGGAGCGACTGATCACGCGCCTGATTGCGTTGACTTCGCAGCAAAACGCGGAAGTCTGGGCCGGGGTGAAGCATGATTTAGGCGTGAGGAACGATGCACCGCTGCAGTCGCGTCATTTCCCCGCCGCCGAGCAAAACCTGAACCAGCGTATTACAACCGCGCAGCAGAACCACACCACACGTCAGATTGTTTCTCAGCTGACGGAGCTGCTGGGCCAGGGAAATAATCGCCAGGCGGTGAGTGATTTTATTCGCCAGCAGTATGGTCAGACCGCGCTGGGCCAGCTGACGCCCGATCAGCTCAAAACCGTGCTGACGCTGCTGCAGAACAATGAGCTGTCGATTCCGCAGCCACAGGTGCGCCCGGCGACCGAGCGTCCGCTGCTCCCCGCCGAGCATAACACGCTCAAGCAGATGGTGACCAAGCTGGCTGCGGCCACCGGCGAACCGACGAAGCTTATCTGGCAATCCATGCTGGAGCTGTCCGGCGTGAAGGCGGGTGAGCTGATCCCGGCCAAACAGTTTACCCATCTGGTGACCTGGCTCCAGGCGCGCCAGACGCTTAGCATCCAGAGTGCCCCTACCCTGCATACCGTCCAGGCCGCGCTGAAACAGCCGCTTGAGCCGCACGAGTTTGAAGCCATCCGGGATTACGCCCAGCAAAACTGGCAGGCCACGCCGCAAACGGTACTGACCACCGCGCAGGTGCAGGATCTGCTCAACCAGATCTTCGTTCGCCGCGCCGAGCGTGAGGGCGGCGTGCCGGAGGTGAGAAACATTCAGCCGATCTACAGCCCGCTGTTTGCGCCAGTCGTCGAGACGTTCAAAACGCTCTCTGCGCGTCCAGGACTGATGTTTATTGCTCTACTGATTGCGCTGGCGATTTTCTGGCTGGTTGCTTAAAACTGGCGGGTGGCGGCTTCGCCTTACCCGGCCTACGGCTAGTGCGGTTGTAGGCCCGGTAAGCGAAGCGCCACCGGGCAAAAACTACGACCTGCGAAACGCCACCAGCGTCACCACGATCCCAACGACCGCGGAAACCGCACCGGCCAGGAAGACGGACGGATACCCAAACGAGGTGGCTAACACCCCGGCCAGCGGCCCGGTTACTCCGTATGAGATATCCTGAAACGCCGCATAGCCGCCCAGCGCCGTGCCGCGCACCTGTGGGGCCACGCGCTTCACGACTTCAACACCGAGCGCCGGGAAGATCAGTGAACAGCCGCAGCCGGTCA
Source organism: Enterobacter sp. 3U4 (assembly GCF_057224565.1). NCBI lineage: Bacteria > Pseudomonadati > Pseudomonadota > Gammaproteobacteria > Enterobacterales > Enterobacteriaceae > Enterobacter > Enterobacter sp. 3U4. Next base: position 690,144 of record NZ_CP136665.1, on the reverse strand, counting down.
GCGCCGCACCCAGCAGCGCAACGGATGCCACGGGTGCATTCCACAGTAGCAGCAGACCCACGGTCTCTATCATCAGCGACGCTACCGCGACCTTAACGCCGCCGAAGCGATCCGGCATCCAGCCGAAAAGCACGCGCATCAGCACAAACGCGCCGCCAAACGCGGTAAGCGTAAAGCCGGCCATCGCCCAGCCGCGGCTCATAAAGTAGAGCGAGACGAAGGTACCAATCACCGCAAAACCCACGCCCTGCAGCGCCAGGCCAAGACCCGGCTGCCAGATTTGGCCGACCACGCTCCACAGGGAAGGACGCTCGCCTTTGTGCGCGGGCACTTTACGCACCGAGCCGTTAAACGCCCACGCCAGCAGGGGTAAAGCCATCGTGGTGGCGGCCAGCGCCGCAAACCCAAACTGGCTATTAATCAGCAGCCCAAGCGGCGCACCGGCGGCCAGCGCGCCGTAAATGGCCATGCCGTTCCAGGACATCACCTTGCCGGAACGTGCTGGCCCCACCAGCCCCATTCCCCAGGTCAGGGTACCGGTCAGCAGCTGGCTTTCACCGAAGCCAAGAATTAAACGGCCCAGCACCAGCAGCGCAAATTTATACGCGGCGTCTACCGGCAGGAGAGCCGCCAGCAGCCAGGCGCCGCCCGCCAGCCCACAGGCAAACATCCCCTGCAGCGCCGAGCGTTTTGCACCGTGCTGATCCGCCAGTCTTCCGGCGTATCCGCGGGTCAATACCGTGGCTAAAAACTGAATACCCACGGCAATGCCGACCATGGTGTTGCCATAGCCCAGCTCCTGATGAACGAACAGCGGGATCACCGGCAGCGGCAGGCCAACGGTCATATAGGTTAGAAATACCGCAAAAGCGATACGGAACAGCGAGACGTTCGCTGAAGAGGTTGTTTCTGTTTGAGTTACTGCAGTCATGCTTTACTCCAAAATGAAGAGTAAGGCGGGGAAATGCCACGCCCCCTCTACCTGATTATCAGGATTAAGGTGCGTTGGTTGACGTTAAACGCTTACGCATTATCGTGAGGATAATGTTGAGGGATGAAGTTTGCCTGTGAGATCAGCTGCTTGTCAATGCATAAAAAAAGGGAGTCTTATGGCTCCCCTTCTGAATCAAACATAAAACTTATGCTTTCAGCTTACGCATGACCAGCGTGGCGTTGGTGCCACCGAAGCCGAAGCTGTTGGACATGACGGTAGTCAGCGTCGCTTCCGTTGGTTTGGTCACGATGTTCAGGCCAGCGGCCTGCTCGTCCATCTCATCAATGTTGATGCTTGGAGCGATAAAGCCGTTTTCCAGCATCAGCAGAGAGTAGATCGCTTCCTGCACGCCAGCCGCACCCAGAGAGTGACCGGTCATGGCTTTGGTCGCAGAGATTGCCGGGCTGTTGTCGCCGAAGACTTCACGGATCGCACCCAGCTCTTTCACGTCGCCTACCGGAGTAGAGGTACCGTGGGAGTTCAGGTAGTCGATTGGGGTGTCAACGCCGTGCATCGCCATCTTCATGCAGCGCACCGCGCCTTCGCCGGATGGCGCAACCATGTCGGCGCCGTCAGACGTAGCTCCGTAGCCCACGATTTCAGCGTAGATGTGCGCGCCACGTGCCAGGGCATGCTCCAGCTCTTCAACCACAACCATACCGCCGCCGCCCGCGATAACGAAACCGTCACGGTGCGCATCGTAGGTACGTGAAGCTTTATCCGGAGTTTCATTGTACTTGGTGGACAGTGCGCCCATGGCGTCGAATTCACAGGCCATTTCCCAGCCCAGCTCTTCGCCGCCGCCAGCAAATACGATGTCCTGTTTACCCAGTTGGATCTGCTCAACAGCATTACCGATACAGTGCGCGGAAGTCGCACACGCGGAGCTGATGGAGTAGTTCACACCGTGGATTTTGAATGGGGTCGCCAGGCATGCGGAAACCGCAGAACCCATGGCTTTAGTAACCACGTACGGACCTACTGCTTTCAGACCACGCGGGCTACGCATTGCGTCAGCGCCGAATACCTGCGCTTTAGATGAACCGCCGGAACCGGCGATCAGACCCACGCGCGGGTTGTTCTGATAAACCTCTTCGCTCAGGCCGGAATCTTTGATCGCTTCCTGCATGGAGAGATAAGCATAAATAGAGGCATCGTTCATGAAACGAACCACTTTGCGGTCAATCAAACCGGTGGTGTCCAGTTTGACGTTACCCCATACGTGGCTACGCATACCTGAATCTTTAAACTCTTCAGAGAAAGTGATCCCGGAGCGTCCTTCACGCAGAGATGCCAGGACTTCCTGCTGGTTATTACCGATGCTGGAAACAATGCCCAGGCCAGTAATCACTGCACGTTTCATTCAATACCTCTGTAAGTCGCACTATAGTAAGTTTCGAGTCGCACAATAGCGTACACTTGTACGCCGAACAAGTCCGATCAGACATTTTCTGCGGAAATTTGCACCGATGGACTCACATCGTTAAGATCGTGCCACTGCCTGTCAGACGAGTAACTTACGTGAAACAAAACGCTATACAACCCGCCAACCTCGAATTCAACGCTGAGGGTACACCTGTTTCCCGAGATTTTGATGACGTCTATTTTTCTAATGATAACGGACTCGAAGAAACTCGCTATGTTTTCCTCGACGGAAACCAGCTCAGCACCCGCTTCCCGGAGCATCCGCGGAGCCTTTTTGTGGTCGCGGAAAGTGGATTCGGCACCGGGCTGAATTTTTTAACCCTCTGGCAGGCGTTTAACCAGTTTCACGCTGCACACCCTGAGGTTACGCTACAAAGATTACATTTCATCAGTTTCGAAAAATTCCCGCTTACCGCGCACGATCTGCGGCTTGCCCACCAGCGCTGGCCGGAGCTTGCGCCCTGGGCGGAGCAGCTTCAGGCGCAGTGGCCGCCCCACATCGGCGGCTGCCACCGCCTGATTCTGGACGATGGACGCGTGACGCTGGACTTATGGCTCGGTGACATCAACGATCTGACCGACAGGCTCGATGACTCGATGAATCAGAAGGTTGATGCATGGTTCCTGGACGGTTTTGCCCCCGCCAAAAACCCGGACATGTGGAGCCAGCATCTGTTTAACGCGATGGCGCGGCTGGCGCGCCCTGGCGCAACGCTTGCCACCTTTACCTCGGCGGGCTTTGTCCGCCGCGGGCTGCAGGAGGCGGGCTTTACCATGCAGAAGACCAAAGGCTTTGGCCGCAAGCGCGACATGCTGGTCGGCAGAATGGAGCAGACGCTGGATATCCCCGCGCAGGCGCCCTGGTTTGCACGCCGCGCCAGCGAATCCCGCGACGTGGCGATCGTTGGCGGCGGGATCGCCAGCGCCCTGCTCTCGCTCGCGCTTCTCCAGCGTGGCTGGCAGGTCACGCTCTACTGCGCTGACGACGCGCCCGCCAGCGGCGCGTCCGGCAACCGTCAGGGGGCGCTTTATCCGCTTTTAAGCGCGCACGACCCGGCCCTGTTTCAGTTTTTCCCTGCGGCATTTACCTTCGCCCGTCGCCTGTATGACGCGCTTCCGGTGGCGTTCGACCATAACTGGTGCGGCGTCACGCAGCTTGGCTGGGATGAAAAGAGCCAGCAGAAGATCGCGCAGATGCTGTCGCTGGGCCTGCCTGACGAGATTGCCCGCGCGGTAAGTGCGCAAGAGGTGGCAGACACCGCAGGCGTGGAAACCAGGTTTGGGGGCATTCAGTATCCGCTCGGCGGCTGGCTGTGCCCGGCTGAACTGACCGCGGCGGTCCTTGCCCTGGCGCAGTCGCGCGGGCTGACGGCGCATTATGCTCACAAGGTTGAATCGTTGAGCCGGACAGAACGTTGGAATCTGCGTTTTGCTGATAGCGAAGAGGCCAGTCATGCCAGCGTTGTACTGGCAAACGGGCATCACATCAGCCAGTTTATCCAGACAGAAACGTTGCCGGTTTATCCGGTCGGCGGCCAGGTAAGCCATATTCCTTCCGCGCCTGAGCTCGGCAAACTGCGCCAGGTGCTGTGCTATGACGGCTATCTGACGCCGCAAAATCCGTCTAACGGCCATCACTGCATCGGGGCCAGCTATCATCGTGGCGAAACGGAAATGCGCTACAGCGAAGCGGATCAGGCGCAGAATCGCCAGCGCCTGATTGACTGTTTCCCGGAGGCGGCATGGGCGAAAGAGGTTGACGTCAGCGCCGGAGACGCGCGCTGCGGCGTTCGCTGTGCCACCCGCGATCATCTGCCGATGGCGGGAAATGTGCCGGACTATGAGGCAACGCTTGAGGCCTATCAGGATCTTGCTGATAACCGGGATAAAGCGGTAAGCGCGCCGGTTTATCCGGAGCTGTATATGCTGGGTGGATTAGGATCTCGCGGGCTGTGTTCCGCACCGCTGCTGGCAGAAGTGTTAGCCGCGCAAATGAGCGACGAGCCAATTCCGCTGGACAGGGTTACGCTTGCGGGGCTGAATCCGAATCGCTTGTGGGTACGAAAACTGCTGAAGGGGAAGAAGGTTAAGTAGGGTGCGGTCGAATCCCCTTCCCCTGACCCTCTCCCAAAGGGGAGAGGGAAGAGAAGGCGGCGGCTTAGCGTTTAGCCTGCTGGAATAAATTGTCCCACATGCCCAGCACCAGAGACTGGTCGCGCGGAGAGAGCTCTCCGGCCTGAATGGCTTTCTCCAGACTGCGGGCCACTTCGGCGTGAACGGCGTCAGCAGAGTGATCGTCACCTGCTTCCAGCTCGGCTACCGCGAGCGTCAGGTGACCACGCAGATAACCGCTGGCGAACAGCTCATCATCACTGGCGTGTTCCACCATGTCATCAATTAACGCCAGAATGCGTGATTCAAATTCTGCGATCATCTTCTTTCCTCTGTTAAAGATCTTCCGGCCAAGGGAAGCATTCCGCCGCGATCGCCGGCGTGTGGTAATAATTCTGTAAGGCCTCGATCAGGCGCGCCGGACGTTCCGGGATGCCTTTCTCAAGATATTCCATCACCTGCGCATGCACGCGGCGCTGGAAGACGATACGGTCTGGCTCGAAGTCGCCTTCGAGGTTATCGCAGCTGACGTTGAACGGAAAACCCGCCGCGACGCAGAATAGCCATTCCAGCGCCTGCGGTTTCACTTCCACATCTTCAAACTGGCCCTGCGTAGCGGCGTCACGCCCGTCCGGGCAGTACCAGTAACCGAAGTCCACCAGCTCGCGCCGCGCTTTCCCCGCAATACACCAGTGCGAAATTTCGTGCAAGCCGCTGGCATAAAAGCCGTGGGCAAAGACTATACGGTTATACGGAACCTCTTCATCAGCAGGAAGATATATCGGTTCGTCGTCGCCTTTAATCAGACGGGTATTAAAATCGTCAGCAAAACAGCTGTCGAAAATCTCAATCAGCTGTTCGTATTTATGCGTACTGTTCATTAGTGCATCCCCAACCAGGTGAGGATCTCCTGTCCATGGCTGTCATAAAGAAGTTTGGCGCTCATTACGGCCGAGACGATGACGATCATCGGGCGAATAAGCTTTTGTCCTTTGCTTAACACCAGACGCGAGCCCGCGCGCGCGCCCAGGAACTGCCCTGCCATCATCACAAATCCGGTTGCCCAGATAACCTTGCCGCCAATGATAAACAGCAGCAGGCCGCCGACGTTAGAGGTCGCGTTGAGCACTTTGGCATGAGCGGTCGATTTGGCGAGGTTAAACCCGGCTAGCGTCACGAACGCCAACGCGTAAAACGAGCCTGCCCCCGGGCCGAAGAAACCGTCGTAAAAACCAACGCAGCCCCCGGCAATCAGGGCAAACGGCAGGCCGTGCAGACGACGCTGGCGGTCTTCTTCACCGAGCTTTGGCATCAGCAGGAAGTAAAGCCCGATGCAGATGACCAGAACCGGCAGGATCTGGCGCAAAATATCCGACTGCACGTGCTGAACCAGCAGTGCGCCCGACGTGGAGCCGATAAAGGTCATCAGGATATTAAGCTTCTGGTCGGCCAGGCTCACCACCTTACGGCGGATAAAATAGAGCGACGCCGAGAGCGAGCCGCCGCAGGCCTGCAGCTTATTAGTGGCAAGAGCCTGCGCCGGGCTCATGCCCGCCGCCAGCAGCGCGGGAACGGTTAACAACCCGCCGCCGCCCGCAAGGGCATCGATAAAACCGGCCAGCATGGCCACAAAGAACAGCACCACCAGCAGCAGCGGTGACACCATAAACAGATCGACGAAATTATCCATTAAAGTACATGCTCATCCAGTAGCGCCTGCAGGAAGGCGGCAACGGAGGCGGTGTCTTCTTCTCAGGCTTAGAGGTTCCAGGTTTTGCCGGTTCAAACCAGCTTTGCAGTTCCGCACCGCAGCCATCGCCAGGCGGCGGAAGCGGCTGATCTTCACATTCCAGGCTATTCGCCGGGCAGCGCAGACGAACGTGCATGTGCGCACGATGCTGGAACCACGGGCGCACTTTGCGCAGCCAGTCGCGATCGGTTCCGGCATCAAGGCAGAGCTGCTGCTTGATGGCCGGGTTAACGAAAATCCGCGTGACGTCGTTATCTTCTGCCGCCAGCTTGATCATGCTGGATACGTCCCGCGTCCACAGGGACGGCACAACGCGCTTGCCGTCGCTCGCCACCAGATCCAGCGCCTGCGGTTTCAGCAGTTGGGCGGAGGTCCAGCGCGTTTTCGGCAGCTGCAGGAAGATATCGACATCCAGTCCGGTCTGGTGACTGGCGTGTCCACCGTTAAAACGACCGCCGGCAGGCATCCCCATATCGCCAATCAGCATCGTGCCCAGCCCCAGGTTATGCACCTGATTTCCCAGACGCTGAATGAACAGCACCAGATCCGGGTGGCCGAAATAGCGACGCTGATCGGTACGCATCACCTGATAGGTATCCGATTGCAGCGGAAGTTCCTGCGCGCCCACGATACAGCCGTTTGAGAAGGCGCCGATCGACTGCGCGCTCCCCGCCACCGGGTGGGTGATTTTTTGCCATGGCGTCGCGGCCAGACTGGCTCCACTGGCGAGCAGCGCCAGCAGAGCAATTGCGGTTTTTTTCATGTTTACCAGCGTGGAATGGTGGTCGTCACATCCGCATTCTGCGCGCGCTGGCGCAGGAAGTGATCCATCAGCACGATCGCCAGCATCGCTTCTGCGATCGGCACCGCGCGGATCCCCACGCACGGATCGTGACGTCCTTTGGTGATCATCTCAACTTCTTCGCCATCGCGGTTAATCGTGTGGCCCGGCACGGTGATGCTGGAAGTTGGCTTCAGCGCGATGTTGGCAATAATCTTCTGCCCGCTGCTGATGCCGCCCAGAATGCCGCCCGCGTGGTTGCTCTGGAAGCCCGCCTTCGTGATCTCGTCACGGTTCTGGCTCCCGCGCAGGGATACCACGTCAAAACCATCGCCAATCTCAACGCCCTTCACCGCGTTGATGCTCATCAGCGCGTGGGCAATGTCGGCGTCGAGACGGTCAAATACCGGCTCGCCCCAGCCTGGCGGGACGCCGTCGGCCACGACGGTAACTTTCGCCCCGATGGAGTCGCCCTCTTTTTTCAGGCCGCGCATCAGTTCGTCCAGCGCTTCCAGCTTGTCGGCATCGGCGCAGAAGAACGGGTTTTGCTCGACCAGATCCCAGTCTTTGATCGCCAGCGGAATGTCGCCCATCTGGGTCAGACAGCCGCGGATAACGATGCCAAATTTCTGCTGCAGGTATTTCTTGGCAATGGCGCCAGCCGCCACGCGCATCGCGGTTTCACGCGCGGAAGAACGCCCGCCGCCGCGATAGTCGCGGAGGCCGTACTTTTGTTCGTAGGTGTAGTCGGCATGGCCCGGACGGAAGACGTCTTTGATGGCACCGTAGTCCTGGGAGCGCTGATCGGTGTTTTCGATCAGCAGACCAATGCTGGTTCCGGTGGTGCGGCCTTCAAAGACGCCGGAGAGAATTTTGACCTGGTCCGGCTCGCGACGCTGCGTGGTGTAGCGAGAGGTGCCCGGGCGACGACGGTCGAGGTCGTGCTGTAAATCGGCTTCGGTCAGTTCGATGCCTGGCGGTACGCCATCAACGATACAGCCCAGCGCCAGCCCGTGCGACTCGCCAAAGGTGGTCACGCGGAATAACTGTCCAATACTGTTTCCTGCCATCACGGCTCCGATGTTGTTGTTTGTGTTTGAGCGTTGTGAAACGGGCCGAAGCCCGCTGGATTAATCTTTATAGATGCTGAAGTGTTCGCGCGCGTCGAGCAGCTGCGCTTTGGTCAGCATAAAGACGCCGTCACCGCCGTTGTCAAACTCAAGCCAGGTGAACGGCACATCCGGGTACTGCTCTATCAGATGTACCATGCTGTTGCCCACTTCACAAATCAGAACGCCGTCGTCGGTCAGATAATCCGGCGCGCAGGCCAGAATGCGGCGGGTCAGCTTCAGGCCGTCAGACCCTGACGCCAGACCCAGCTCCGGCTCGTGACGGTATTCGTTCGGCAGATCGGACATGTCTTCCGCATCAACGTACGGCGGGTTGGTAACGATCAGATCGTACTGCAGCGTTGGGAGATCGCGGAACAGGTCAGAGCGAATTGGCGTAACGTGATGGATCAGCCCATGCTCTTCGATGTTGTGCTCGGTCACGGCCAGCGCGTCGGTGGAGATATCAACGGCGTCTACTTCCGCTTCCGGGAAGGCGTAAGCGCAGGCGATGGCGATGCAGCCGCTGCCGGTACACATGTCCAGAATGTGCTGCGGCTGATGGCCAATCAGGCCTTCAAAGTGGTTGTTAATCAACTCACCAATCGGCGAGCGCGGCACCAGCACACGTTCATCGACATAGAACTCGTGGCCGCAGAACCAGGCTTTGTTGGTCAGATAGGCGACCGGAATTCGCTCGTTCACGCGGCGGATCACGCGCTCAACGATGCGGTGTTTTTCGCTGGAGGTCAGGCGCGCGGTGCGCATGTCTTCTGGAATATCCAGCGGCAGGTAGAGGGACGGCAGCACCAGCTGCACGGCTTCATCCCACGGGTTGTCGGTACCGTGACCGTACCAGATATTGGCGGCGCTGAAGCGGCTAACCGACCAGCGCAACATGTCCTGTATGGTATGCAGCTCGTTTACTGCTTCATCGACAAATATTTTATCCACTCTTTCCTCCAGGGCATGCTCGCATAATTTTCGGCGGCTAGTTTGCCATGAAGACGGCGATAAATCAGCAATGACGCGTCTCGCTTGAGGTTAAAAAATGCGTTTAGTCGGGTACACTATCGGAAATACGAGATGAGAATGACGAATGAAAAAGAAAACATCGCTCAGCGAGGAGGATCAGGCGCTCTTCCGACAGCTAATGACCGGGACGCGTAAAATCGCTCAGGACACCATTGTCCATCGCCCTCAGCGTAAAAAAATCAGCGAAGTACCGGTCAAACGTCTGCTGCAGGAGCAGGCGGATAACAGCCACTATTTTTCAGATGAATTTCAGCCGTTGCTCAATACTCAGGGTGCGGTGAAATACGTACGCGAAGACGTCAGCCATTTTGAGCTGAAAAAGTTACGTCGCGGAGATTATTCGCCGGAGCTGTTTCTCGATCTGCACGGTTTGACCCAGATGCAGGCGAAACAGGAGCTGGGGGCATTGATTGCAGCCTGTCGTCGTGAACATCTTTTCTGCGCCTGCGTGATGCATGGCCACGGTAAACATATCCTCAAGCAACAGACGCCGCTGTGGCTGGCTCAGCATCCACACGTGATGGCGTTTCATCAGGCACCGAAAGAGTACGGCGGAGATGCCGCATTGCTGGTGTTGATTGAAGTGGAAGAGTGGCAGCCGCCAGAGTTGCCCTGACAGAATGGCGGGAAGCACATTGCACCCCGCCATATCGCACGTCACGTCAGATGGCTTTTGCCATCTTCAGGTTGCACGGACTCATTTGCCAGTTGAAGACACCTTTGCCCGTTTCGTCGAGAGAAACATTGGCAATGGCGGATGTCGTGAACATCGGCGGAGTCTCGCCCGGGCACAGCTCAGATACCAGATAGCCAACCAGTGGCAGGTGGGAAATGACCAGCGCGGAAGCGACACCTTCATTGCACAGCGCCTGAAGATAAGCGCTGACAAGACCTACATCGCCACATGGGGTGAGTTCAGGGAGAACATCCACACTGGTCGGCAGGTTCATACATTCACCTACCACATCCAGCGTCTGTTCTGCACGCAGGAACGGACTCACCAGAACGCGTTCGATGTCCACTTTTTGACCGTTAAGCCAGGTCGCCATCAGACGAGATTCGTCGCAGCCACAGACGGTCAAAGGACGTACTGAGTCACTGGCGGCATCGAGTGCCGCGTCGCCGTGACGCATGATAAAAACTTGCATATTGCACCGCTTTTGTTAACCAGAATCACCGGCGTTAACTACCCGCGATAAATGCTAAGAGGTAGAAAACCCGATGGCCGGGCATTGTGCCTGATCCATTCGGTGAATGAAACGCTGTTTTTTACCTCAATGGCGTAAGTATAGTCAATCTCTGTTTACAAAATCGCCAGAACAGGTCCATTCACTTCAGGATTTACCCTTCTTTGACCTCAGCTTACGAGGACAGTTTCCCTTGCAGGCCAAAATGTCTGGCCGCGTTCCGCCATCTGCAATAATTCGTCACACGGCGTAAACCGGGGACCATATTGCGAAGCCAGACGTTGCAGGATTGCAACCACTTCACCCGCGCCGAGCGTATCCATGTAACGGAACGGGCCGCCAAGGAACGGCGGGAAACCAATACCAAATACCGCGCCGATGTCGCCATCGCGTGCATTCTTGATCACCTGCTCATCAAAGCAGCGCGCCGCTTCATTGAGCATCATCATCACGCAGCGCTCAGCGCACTGAACGGCGGACAGTTTTCCCTGACCTGTGGTCGAAATGAGTCCATATACCGAAGGGTCGACCTGTTTCCTGCTTTTACGCCCTTTCGCGCCGTAAAGATAGAAACCGCGTTCATTTTTTCTGCCTTTGCGATCGTCCTTCAAAATCGCAGAAACAATATTTGCAGGTGGGCTAAAACGATCGCCATAGGCGGCTTCCAGCACTGGTATAATTTTAGTGCCGGTGTCTATTCCCACCTCATCCAAAAGTTGGATTGGACCAACGGGAAAACCAAACTTTACCAATGCCTCATCGACGTGCTCGATTTTCTCGCCTTCCGTCAGCAACCGCATTGCTTCATTAATGTAGGGAGCCAGAATGCGGTTGACGTAGAAGCCAGCTTTGTCCGCTACCACAATCGGGGTTTTACCCTGTTTTTTCGCCAGCTTCACCACGGTGGCAACAGTTTGCGGACCGGTAGTCGCGTGCGGAATAACTTCTACCAGCGGCATTTTTTCGACCGGGCTAAAGAAGTGGAGTCCGATTACCTGCTCCGGACGCGCCGCTTTCGCCGCGATATCGCCAATCGGTAATGACGACGTATTGGAGGCAAAAATGGTATGCGGGGCGCAATGCTGCTCAACGTCTGCCACCATCTGCTGCTTAAGCGCCAGATCCTCAAACACGGCTTCAATCACCAGATCGCGGTGCGCAAAACCGCTGTAATCCGTCGTACCGGAGATCATCGCCAGGGTTTTATCACGCTCGCTTGCTTTGATATGGCGGCGTTTGACCTTTTGATCAAGGTTCTGCCAGCTGTACTGCAGCGCGTGGTTGATCCCCTTAGGATTAATGTCCTTGATTCGTACAGGTAATTTGCCTTTGCTGGCGGTAACAAAAGAGATTCCGCCTCCCATGAGCCCCCCACCGAGTACGCCGATGGCACGCAGCGGCGCAGGCTGCGCCTCGCTGCCGGGATCTTTTTTCACGTCCGTGCTGGCGAAGAAGATGCTGCGCAGTGCCTGAGACTGTGGTGTCATCGCCAGTTCGCCAAAGGCTTTGGCCTCCGCGGCATAGCCGCTGCTGCTTCCCTGCGACAGCCCGGTCTCGATCACTTCCAGGATCCGCTTTGCCGCCGGGTAATTGCCTTTGGTTTTTTGTTCGGTCTTTTTGCCCACCATGCTGAACAGGAGCGTTCTTCCCAGCGGGCCGGCCAGCACGCGCTCACGTACCGGCAGAGGACGTTTTGCCTGCCGACCTTTCAGCGCAAGCTCAACGGCGGCCTCCAGCAAAATAGACTGCGGCACGACGTCATCGACCAGACCGGCTTTCAGCGCCTGACGGGCACGCAGCTGTTTACCGGTTAAGATCATCTCCAGCGCCGTGCTCACGCCCACCAGGCGCGGCAGCCGTTGCGTTCCGCCGGATCCAGGCAGCAGCCCCAGCTGCACTTCCGGCAGACCCAGAACGGTTTTCGCATCGTCAGTACAAATCCGGCTGTGACAGGCCAGCGCCAGCTCAAGCCCACCGCCCAGACAGGCACCGTGGATCGCGGCAATGACCGGGATCGGCAGGCCGTTGATCTCCGCCATCACCTGCTGACCCTGACGCGCCAGCTCTTCGGCTTCCAGAGCGCTTTGCGCCCGGGCGATCATGTTGATATCCGCGCCGGCGATAAAGTTATCGGGCTTGGCAGAGATAAACACCAGGCCGCGAATCGCTTTGTTGTCGCGGATCTGCTTTAGCATCGCGCGCACCTGAACACCAAATTCGGCCTTCAGGGTATTCATCTTTTCATCAGGCACATCAATAGTGATAACGGCCACGTTATCGAGGCGAACCGTCAGATTAAATGCAGATGGCAGATCCATTATTCAGCCTCCAGAACCATTGCTGCGCCAAGGCCACCCGCCGCACAGGCGGTAACAAGGCCAAACCCGCCGCCACGGCGACGGAGTTCATGTAATGTTTGCGTGATCATTCGCGCGCCGGTGGCGGCAAACGGATGACCATAGGCGATAGAGCCGCCAAGCACGTTGAATTTACTCTGATCCACTTCGCCTGTGGCATGGGCGCGGCCCAGCACATCGCGCGCGAAACGCTCGCTTGCCAGCAGCTGGACGTTTGCCAGGGTTTGTGCAGCAAACGCTTCGTGCATATCAATCAGGGTTAAATCAGCCAGCGTCAGCCCTGCTCGCTCCAGCGCCAGCGGCGTAGACCACGCCGGACCTAACAGCATGTCCTGCCAGACATCAATGGCGGTGAAAGCATAGCTGCGTAAATAACCCAGGGGTGTAATGCCCAACTCCTTCGCGCGGGATTCGGTCATCAGGATCACGGCGGCGGCCCCGTCCGTCAGCGGTGTACTGTTTGCTGCCGTCACGGTGCCGTGCTTGCGGTCAAACGCCGGGCGCAGTTTTGCGTAATCCGCCAGCGTTGAGGTGCCGCGAATATTGTTATCTTCGACAAGCGGTTCGCGATAGGGAGGAATATAGGCGGTCATGACCTCGTCGGTCAGCTTGCCTTCCGACCAGGCTTTTGCCGCAAGCTGATGCGAGCGATGCGCCAGCGCATCCTGTTGTTCACGGGTGATGCCGTAGGTTTTCGCCATCTGTTCGGCGGTATCGCCCATGCGCAGGCCGGTAGAATATTCCGCTACGGCAGGGGGAACAGGCATGAGGTCGCGCAGACGTAAACGCGAGAAGAGTTTGAGTTTCTGACCCGTAGTACGGGCTTTGTTAGCATCGACCAGAATACGCGCCAGCTTTTTACTGACCCCAATCGGCAGTACCGAAGAGGAGTCCGCTCCACCCGCTATCCCGGCGCGAATAGTACCCGCCATCAGGCTTTCGGCGACGTTAGCCACGGCCTGAAAGCTGGTTGCGCAGGCGCGGCTGACGCTGTAGGCATCGGTATGCACGTTCATCCCGGTACCGAGGACGATTTCACGCGCAATATTGGGAGCTTCAGGCATCTGCACGACCTGACCGAATACCAGCTGTTCGATGACCTCAGGCGGAATTTCGCTGCGAGCCAGCATCTCCCCCACTACCATTTTCCCCAGGTCGACGGCCGGTATGCCATGAAACGCCGTTGCCTGACGCGCAAACGGCGTGCGCAACCCACTGACTATGGCAATGCGATCGCCCTGACGGGTAATAAGCGGTAATGCCTGACTCATAACACTCCCCTGTAAAAAAAATTTTCGCAAACATAAAGTGGTCTGACCTGATAATAGTCTTAACCATTTTTTTACATTCAGCCAATCGGGGAAACGAAAAAGTGCGAGCTAAGGCACAGAGAAGAAAAAGAAAATGCCCCGAGGTAAAAGCAAAACGGTAACCCGTAGGTTACCGTTTTTAGTGTTTGCTCCCTCTCCCGTGGGAGAGGGCTGGGATGAGGGCTCCAGACCGCAGGGATTAACGCAGGCCCAACTGAAAAATCAGCGTTTCTGCTTCGCAGGCGAAGACAAAGTCGATGTCCAGCTTCACGCCGCCTTCCACTTCGGTAAAGGTCGACTTGATTTCACACGGATCGGATTCAACGTCACGCGCACGCTTGCTCAGCGCGGCCAGGGTCTCTTCCGCTTCGTTGCGGTTGGTGAACACACGGCTGTAAGACGCGGTGCAATCGGAGTTGTCCATGATGGTCCCAACATCCATACAGCAGCAAACCGGGGTTTCATCAGCACTGCATTTACTCATAGCTCAATTTCCTCTGTATTCGCGCAGCGCGCGAGATAGACACGATGCTGATATTTTACGCCCCAGCGCGGGTGCTCTCCAGCCGTTAATGGCGCAAAAACGGATAAGTGACCAATATCACACTAAAAAATGATCTAAAACAAAAACCACCCTTTTGGGTGAGTCGCGATGGTCACAATTTTGCCAACCAGATCTCGTTTCGCGAAACATGTTTGAAAATATTAATAAACAAACTTGCAACATTCAGGCTGGTCAGACCTATACTCTGGCCACTGGTCTGATTTGTCTGTCATACCTCAGACCCTACACTTCGCGCTCCTGTTACGGTATGTAACAAATATTGAATAAAAATAACTCAATGAGGTTATGGTCATGAGCCAGAAAACCCTGTTCAACAAGACTGCGCTGGCAGTCGCAGTGGCACTCGTCTCCACTTCCGCATGGTCAGCGGGCTTTCAGTTAAACGAATTTTCTTCCTCTGGCCTTGGCCGCGCGTATTCGGGGGAAGGTGCGATTGCGGATGATGCGGGTAACGCGAGTCGTAACCCCGCGTTGATCATGATGTTTGATCGTCCCACTTTCTCTGCCGGTGCTATTTTTGTCGATCCAGGTGTTGATATCTCAGGTCGTTCCCCGACAGGTGCCAATCTGAAAGCGGATAACATTGCCCCAACGGCATGGGTTCCAAACATGCACTTCGTGGCGCCAATTAACGATCAGTTCGGCTGGGGCGCATCCGTGACCTCTAACTACGGTTTAGCAACCGAGTTCAATAACGACTATGCAGCCGGGGCGTTTGGCGGTAAAACCGACCTGGAAACCTTGAACCTGAACCTGAGCGGTGCTTACCGTCTTGATAATCACTGGAGCTTCGGCGTTGGCTTTGACGCTGTGTATGCTAAAGCGAAGATCGAACGTTACGCGGGCGACCTGGGTAAAGTCGTTGCTGGCTCAGGTGCGCTACCGCCAGCACTGGCACAGCGAGTGGCTGGTATCCCGGCAGACACTCAAATCGCTTATCTGAAGGGCGACGAATGGGGCTTTGGCTGGAACGCCGGTATCCTCTATGAACTCGATAAAAACAACCGTTACGGCTTTACCTACCGTTCCGAAGTAAAAATCGACTTTGATGGAGATTACAAAAGCAGCCTCCCTTCTGCCTATAACCAGATCCTCGGCAACTTCGGCCTGCCGATGGGTACCAATGGCCAAACCACTGGCGGCTCTCTGAGCCTGCACTTACCAGAAATGTGGGAACTGTCTGGTTATAACAAAGTGGCACCACAGTGGGCGGTTCATTATAGCCTGACCTACACCAGCTGGAGCCAGTTCCAGGAGCTGAAGGCAACCAATAGCAACGGCGACACGCTCTTCTATAAAGATGAGAGCTTCCGTGATGCTTACCGCATCGCGCTGGGTACCACCTACTATATGGATGACAACTGGACATTCCGTACCGGTATTGCCTTCGATGACAGCCCGGTACCTGCCGACAAGCGTTCCATCTCTATTCCGGATCAGGACCGCTTCTGGCTGAGCGCAGGTGCGACCTATGCATTCAACAAGGATGCCTCTATTGATGCGGGCATCTCTTATATGCACGGTCAAAAAGTTAACTTCAAGGAAGGTCCGTATGAGTTCTCTTCCGAAGGTAAAGCCTGGCTGTACGGCATGAACTTCAACTACGCGTTCTAATCGCACTGGAATCAAAAAAGGTGAGCATTGCTCACCTTTTTTATTTACTCCGAATCGATATCTTTTAGTTCGTTTTCGATCGCCTTCGCGTTTGGATTCTCTTCCGGCTTCAGCTTACCGCCGTTGGCAATAAAGTCATGATTCTGGAAATACGCTTCACGTACCATAATGTACGGGTCAGAAGACTGGCGCAGTAGACCATCAGAGTCGAGGAGTTGCGCGCGGGTTTCAATCCCTTCCACCGTCCATTTACCCACCGACAGCGGCCATGTCAGCCACGACAGAACCGGATACAGCGTATCGACCATATCACCGCCATCATCACGCACGGTGAAGCTGCCATAGAACGGCAGATGAACGTAAGGGCCGTAGCCGACACCATAATGCCCCAGCGTACTACCAAAACGGTGCGGCTGTTCACGCTGCAGTTTCGGGTTCGCCATGCCTGCAACGTCAATAAAGCCGCCCATCCCCAGTATGGAGTTCAGGAAGAAGCGGGTAAAGTGGACCATCCCCTGATACGGGTCGCCCTGCAGGAAGTAGTTCACCATTACCGCTGGTTCTTCAAGGTTGCTGGTAAAGTTACTCAACCCGTTACGCGCGGGCTGTGGAACATAGTCGCGCCATGCCACTGCCACCGGGCGAACCACATACGGGTCCAGCACGTTGTAGTTGAAGCTATACATGGAGCGGTTAAATCCTTCGAGAGGATCGGAGCGTCCCGTTTGCTCCCCGGAGCTGGCGCAGCCCACAAGCATCGTCGCGCCAAGCGCAAGCGCCGACAGCCGAAGTTTCATAAATATCTCCCTGTTCAGTATGGCTATCGTTGATTGCCATCCGTAACGGAGCCGTTGACGCTCCGTCTGTAAACGTGCAAGCGATTGTAACAGCACGTTTACCGATGTCTATGAGCACAATTACGGGCAGTAACCACCGTGACTCTGATCTCAGCATAGCCTGGCTTTTGGAATTCGTTTCGCTGCCAATTTTATAATGTCTTTGAAAGAGATGTATCACCTTTGTTGTCATTGCCGCCAATTTAAGAGCATCCCCACAGGCATCCTGACAAAAGCCGCTACGCTTAACAGAAAGATCAACCTCCGGGAGCAGATATGAAAGAAGTGGGCGAAGAAAAAATTGGCGAGAGCAATGAGGAAATTGAAATTGAAAGCGAGGAAAAAGCGCGCGGCGAGAAAATAGAAATTGATGAAGATCACCTTCCTTCCCGCGCGATGGCCATCCACGAGCATATCCGCCAGGACGGTGAAAAAGAGATGGAGCGCGACGCGATGGCCCTTTTCTGGTCAGCTATCGCGGCAGGGCTCTCAATGGGCGCATCCCTGCTCGCCAAAGGGATATTTCATGTTCAGCTGGAAGGTGTGCCCGGGGGATTTTTACTCGAGAACCTCGGCTATACCTTCGGCTTTGTGATTGTCATCATGGCCCGCCAGCAGCTGTTTACCGAGAACACGGTAACCGCCGTTCTGCCGGTAATGCAAAACCCTACCCTCGGCAATTTCGGCTTATTGATGCGTCTGTGGAGCGTCGTCCTGCTGGGTAATATCATCGGAACGGGCATCGCGGCCTGGGCGTTTGAATACATGCCGATCTTTGATGAACCCACCCGGGACGCGTTTGTAAAAATCGGCATGGATGTGATGAAAAACACCCCGATCGAAATGTTCTCGAATGCCATCATCTCCGGCTGGATCATCGCCACGATGGTCTGGATGTTTCCTTCAGCAGGGAGCGCCAAAATTGTGGTGATTATATTGATGACCTGGCTGATTGCGCTGGCTGATACCACGCATATTGTTGTCGGTACCGTTGAAATACTGTATCTGGTCTTTAACGGTACGCTTCACTGGAGCGATTTTTTCTGGCCGTTCGCCCTACCGACGCTGGCAGGAAACATCTGCGGCGGAACGTTTATCTTCGCGCTGTTGAGCCATGCCCAAATCCGTAACGACATGTCAAACAAACGCAAAGCTGAGCTTAAGGCACGGGAAAATGATGATAAATCGACAAAAAAATCGTCCTGAATGGTGACTCTTTGAGCAGTCAGGCGGCGATGCGCTTAACGCATAGTGTAAATAAGGCTATACTCGTGCCGCCTCGTCCCCTTAGTTAAATGGATATAACGAGCCCCTCCTAAGGGCTAGTTGCAGGTTCGATTCCTGCAGGGGACACTTTGCCTTCAACGCTTTTTCAAGCACATTCACCTGTCCGCCGTCAGAATTCGCTGCGCAGAAGAATCCTGTTTTATTTGAGCGTAACGCGTTGCCAGCTGCCTGAGACGTAATTCCAACTGGGTCTTTTCGGCTTCAGGAAGCGTATCTCCTGCTGGATGCTGTGACAGGCGTCTGAGTTGCTCTTCGGCCGGTATTGTTTGGTTAAATGACTGTATGGTCGAAAAAACCACCGACTTAAGCTCACTCACCGTAATATATTTTCCTTTTTGCTCATCCAGACTACTCAGCCGGTGGCTCAGTTGCTGAAGCTTCATCATCCCCTGATACCAGCGGTTCATGGCCTCAACCGGCAACGCTGCCGCGTTAAATTTTTGCTGCCACTGCACGATGAGCGGCTTCGCTTCCTCCGGCCGCAATGTCTGGAGTTGCGCTAACAACTGAAGGCTGTAGGAAATATTCCAGTCAGGTGGCAGCTTATCCAGTCGGGCAAGCTGCTGCTGCGTTTCTGCGATAAACGTGGACGGTAAAGTCCCTCGCTGTGCTAACGCGTCTTGCTGAACAGGTGTAAGCGCTTCAGGTAAAGGTGCCAGCGAGGCAATAGCCTGCGTCGTTAAGGGATCGGGTCTGGACAGAAAGCCCCCTCCCCACGCCACGGCGACGCAGACCACCAGCATAGAACACATCCCGGCGACAAAGGGCTTCCATGGTCTGACAGACCCGTACGCTGTCGCACAATGCTCTGCATTCGGCTGCTTTTCCGGCTGCACAACATAAACCCATTTCACTTCATCATTCGGTTCTGCCCTCTCCTGAGGTAATTCGCCACCGGGCATCATGAGTGCATTCAGATCTGATGCATCATTACTGCCTTCAAGCCGTTCAGCATTTGAACGTATCAACCTTCGTAACGTATCGAACTGGCTAAGGTGTTTGAGCTCAAGGCGCTGGAGCACCGCACTCAGGCGGGTAAGCAACACTTCAGCGCTATAAAGCTCACTGAGATGGCTGTTGTTGAGTGGAAGCATACGCATGCGCTGCTGCAGTCGCTGGCTCAGGCCGGTAAGGATTTCCAGACGAGCGTGTAGCGTCTTCGGCCAGAAAACGTCCCACTGGTGGCTAATCAGGGCCTCCAGAATCGCCAGTCCTTCGTTCAGGCCAGCTATTCCAGACAGGTGGGTACGGGCAAGGGTGTACCCGGCCGCAGTCTGCAACTCCACACCGTTTTGTTCAAACAGAGAGAGACAGAGTCTTTCGACATATTGCCAGTTCACATCCGGGCGAGCAGGATGCGTCAGCTTGCTGAGTTCATCGCGGAGGGCGGCGTAATCTGGCAGCGCACGCGGGTCGCCGCCGGTTTTTAGCGTTATATGTGTGGTCATCCTGGAGGGCCTGCATATCCGTATCGGTTAATTTCGTTAGTTGATGTGAGGGGCTATTTTGCGATTTAAAAAGCAATGACTGATAAAAGGAATAAATGTCAGCGCTATGGCAGCAGCGCTAAAATCAGACCGAAGAAAATGCCTTCATCAAATAGTTGTCCTGACTGAGGCGACGTATCAGGGGGAGTAAAGATCCAGTCATTTACGCTCCCCACCCTCATGAAAAGGCGTCCTTGAGAAATCGCGCTGCACCCGGTAAAAAAAGTCACCTCAGCACAGCCTGCGACTCCCTGTCCATAAAGAAAGATCGGCATAAAGTTAACCGCCCGGCTGCCATAACGCAGAACGATCCCGGAAATATCAAAAGCCCCACTCTCCACCAGCAGATCCGGAACGGATACGCTCAGTGGCTCCACTTTCATTCCCGTATCCGTCAGCCACGCGTCCATTTCATCCTGAAGCTGAGCCATTCGCTGGCGAAACTCTGCAATATCAGCCTGACTCTTGCTGATTGCAGGAACAGGTACAGGTTGTCGCGCCTGCAACTTCTTCAGGAACTGTGATTTTACGGACATGATGTTATCGGGCCTTATATACGGAGAGTGGTGTCGAGATACTGCTGTTGCCTGAGATGCCTTAACAAAACCCGTCCTTCGGGCATAAATTCAGTCCCATAGCGCACCAGGCCAATCCCTTTAAGTTCAGCGTCAATGGCATAGCGCAGTTCGCCGGGGACGCTCTGTTCCAGCAGGACAACGGTTATTTTTTTCAGGCGTGGTTCATATTTGAGCAGGACGGCAGACAATGTGCCCATGAGCTCATGGGCCGTTCCCGGCATGCCCTGCAGGATTTTGGTCATATCGGGCAACCCATAGTCAGGCAGATGCGCCAGCGTGCCGGCACGACAGTTGAGGATACGCTGCATGTTATCCAGTACCGAGAGGATGACCTGATTTTCCTCACTGACCTGATGCAGATCGAGGCCGCCGGTGAAGTTGCCATAAAGTGTTTCATACAGTGAAGGACGGGATGACTCACTCATCTTTCAGCGCCTGCAGAGTCAGTCGATTGTTGCCCGCGTCAATAACCCGGGCCTTCTCCGGATCAAGCTCATCGCGGCTCAATACTACACGCCAGGTGTTGTTCTCCAGGTCCGGTGACATAAACATCCCGGCCACTGCCACGTACTGCGCATCTTTTTCCATTGGCATATCAACCGTGACCGCACCACCCGGCTGCAGCCTTATATCTTTCTGCGCCACGAGGTCTGCCTTGACGGCCTGGCTATCGTCTTTAAACAATGACGGGTAGTCCGTGCTGTCAAAGGTTTTGCGGTCTTTAAGCTGATAAATACGCACTACCGTCGACAGAGCTACACCTCCAGCATTGCTGTTCACGGCTTCACGGGCACGAATATCGAGATGCAGGTTCTTCACCTGCTTATAAAAAATCGATTTAGTCACGGCGACAGTGCCATCCGTAACACTCTGAGTAAGCCCACAGCCAGCCAGCATCAGCGTAAAGCCTGTAGCCAGCATAATCAGAGGAAATTTACCAGCGGTAATCGCCATCTTCATCAGTCTCCCTGCGGTGAATGTTTTCCTGTACGCGCTCGTAGCGGCCAAGATTGATGGTTATTGTTTTAGGATGTTTTGCGGTGTGCAGCGGATTCAACGGCCGCATAACAGCAGTGCGTCCCAGTTGCACCGCATCTGCTCTGGAGCTTGTGCTCATCGTCGCATCAGGCAACAGACTGCGGTCCACACATAGCTGAAGACGGACATCAAGCCGCGAGCCAAGATATACATGCAATAACGCCATCAGATCCGTGTAAAGCTCCCCGCCGGGCAACCAACCCTGCACTTCCACAGGGTCTGTGGTGGTCAGACGCATTAGTACCTGGCTGTTCACATCGGTGGCATAACTGCCCATAACCGGGCGATGCGTCAGCGTGACAGGCTGGCTAACGCTCATTTTCAAAGGTTTCTTAAGCGGTACCCGACGTCTGTCGTGGTGCCAGATTTTCGCCTGCGTGTTGGGCGCCAGAAGACGCACCAGTGAAGCCATGCCTTCCGCAGTGCGTCCTGGCAACAACATCACCGGCAGCAGCGCCAGAAAGCGTGAGGCGGGCGCCGCTATGCTGTCTGTGCAGCCGTCAATCCCGAGCCCAGCCAACCCCAGTAGATACTGTGAAGTTTTGTCCTTTCCGCCTTCTTCAAACGTTGCCGGATACGAATATTTACGCCAGATACGGTAGTACTGAGCAATCAGCCGGTGGTTGAAGATGTCGAGGAAGTCCGCGTTAGCTTCGTATCCTTCCCGTCGCTGGGTGATGTCATCGATATAATGCGTCGGCAGCGGAGACTCCACGCCGTAGAGCCCCATAAAGGTGGTACGGATAGTGGGTGGAAGGTGCGGATGTTCCGGTAGCTCTGCCCCTTTGATTTCAGAGGCCGGGAATCCCATCCCCGAATGGGGTCGGAAGCGTACCGGCTCATGTCTCACCTGCCAGGTGCTGCCGGTGACCGGTTTATCCGGCTGGCTCTGCTCCAGTAGATGACAGAAGCGGTAAAAGTTGATATGCGGCAGCCGGTTCCCCAACTGCGCTATCAGCCGGGCAGACGCGGACTGTGATTCTCTTTCCACCGGATGCATTTTCCTTCTGGCTGAACAATGAGGGTGAGCTGGTTAAACTGGTTCATATCGGCATACAAGGCAAAGAACCGGTTGAGCATTTCACCGAACAGGTAAATATCGCCCTCACCGGTGAAGCCGTTGCTGTCGAGAGTCACTTCGATATCCAGCCCCCGCAGCAGGTAGCCCTGTTCAAAGCGTTGCAGGCGGTGGTGCTCAACCTGCTGAATCGCCTCCAGACGCCGGGTGTTCATTTCATCTTCTTGCCAGTTATAAAGGGCAAGCGTGCCGCGCAGCACTTCGGCGGTACTCATCATATTCAGGAAACCGGATCCCAGGTGGCTCAGTACCCGCCAGTGGAAACGGTCTTCGGAAGGCGGATAGACTGGCAGCGTTGGTTTGCAGAGGTTGCGTACTGAAAGTTGTGTACTGACCACCTGCTCACAGCGGTCAAGCAGCGTACTCTGTAGTGCACGGCGCGGCAGCTGGCCGTTGGTGCCGGTGATTTGCAGCGAGACAGCTTCACGCTCAAACAGGCGGTCCTCTTCCCACTGGTGCCCACCAAGGATGAGCCAGGTGTCATAAAGCCCGGTCACGCTGCGCTTCACGCGGGTGTGGTAGTAACGGGGTGGTGCATGACGGCGCATCATCCCGCCCTTGTGCCTGAAGCTGCTGAACGGTACATACTCCGCGTCATTGGTGCGGTTTGAGCCAGTGACTGAATCCACCGAATAAATCTCGGTATGTCCGTCCTGAAGACGTTTTGGACGCAGCAGGTATTCGCTTTCAAGCCCGGTAATGGTGAGCGGGTCAGCTTCCAGTGTGAACAGGTTAATCACTGGCACGCAGTGCAGACGAACCGCGTCATCGGTGAGCGGCAGCTCTGATGGCCATGGTGTGCTGAACACCACTTCAATATCAAAATACTCGGCCCCCGCTGGAGGCGTGATGCCCTCAAGGCCGTTAAGGTGGACAAACATAAACTTGTCGCGGAAGGTGAAATACTCCAGCAGAAGCTGGTAGCCGCTGAACGCGGTATCGCCTTTCGGCCACAGGCTGTCTTCCTCCGCAAAACCACCCGGCGAGAAATACCCGTCGAGGCGAATACGGTCGGTCTGCCCGGGCAGACGCATATACAGGGCAGCCTGTCGTTTGGTCAGCATCAGATGCAGCTGGCTGCTGACCGGGGCATCCGCCCCGAGATACAAACTGAGGTGGCTGAGATCAGCATGGGACCAGTCCGCCTGGGTGCTGCAGGCAAAACGCATCCGCAGCAGCGAGCGCCCGTCCGGCTCAGTGGTCATAATCACCCGAGAGATATTCAGCGGGTTGAGCATCACATCGCGGGTTGTGCGGTAACGGCAGACCGTGTTTTTCGGCCCGACCGTGCGGGAGTAAACTTCCAGACCCGCGGGTATCACTTCTGCCATTTTAACGGTCTGAAGCGCAGGCGTGAACGCCACCACTGAGAGTGACGGAACGGTCTGCAGGTAATGGGGCCAGAGCATACTAACCAGCCCTTCGGTCAGCTCCGGCAGGTCGTCGTCAATCTTTTCGCGCAGCCGCCCCATTGAGAAGGCAAACCCTTCAAACAGGCGTTCAACATACGGATCGGGGGTACCGGCTTTATCAAGGTCGAGCATCGCTGCTCGATCTTGATGGGTTTGAGCAAATTCTTTCGCAGCTTCACGAAGGTAGCGCATTTCTGCGTCGTAATAACGCAGGGTCAAATCTTCCATTTATTTCAGTTCCTGTGGATTTAACCGCAAAGCACGGCAGCACGGGCGGGATCGACGGCGATCAGCCCGGCAAGTAACTGGTCCATTACTGGCGTAAGGCGGGCTTTATCAGCCTCACTGCGACCGGCTTTCAGGCGCAGGAGTTTCAGATGGCGGGCCTGTACCTCGAACAACAGCTCAGGCTCCCAGTCACTGAGGGTCACTACACGGGCACGCTCACCCAGCTCCGCGAACAGGTGCACCGCCAGCTCATTTTTGCCGTACTGCTCAGCAATGCGCCCCATCAGCAGACGCAGAAGCCACTTCTGACGATCGGTGGTCACACCCGGGCGTTTCTGTAGCCAGACCAGCGCAGTTTCCGGGCCTTCACTGTCCGCCATCGCCACGGCTTCTGGCTCCAGCATCAGAATGTCGTCGTTACCGGCGGTGGCCAGGGCTGATGGCGTATCGTTGTCCCACCCACCAGTGGTATCAAGCACGCTCTGCTGGATCCAATTCAGCGTTACTTCATCCGCAAATGGCGTTCCGTCACTGAACGCCAGCGTTTCCAGACCGGACAGACGGGTGAGCAACCCTCTCAGGTCAGCGGCAATAATGCCAGCCAGAGTGTCCTGACCTGATTTCGTCAGGGCCTGGTGGATGTACCACTGCAAATCCAGCCACAGGTGATTAGCACCGCGAGAAAAAGTGCTATCTGCCGTTTCCAGCATCTCTACCCAGTTCTGCTGCAGATAGAGGCGTTTAAGCAACGCGCGCTGGTCTGCTCTTGGCGGTTCGATGCGGGTACGGCCCTCCGCATCCGGGGCCGGAATGGCCCGCAGGGTGTCGTGACGCAGGCTCTTCATCAGATGGTGCGCTGACAGCCAGCCATCTGGTTGCTCACGCAGGTATTCGGTGAGGGTGCGGGCCTGGGCCAGCAAATCCTGACCGGACGTGATACGTCCGATGACCGGGGCATCGAAGTGGCTGGCAGTCGCTGGGGGTTCGCAAGCACTGGCGTTCTGCGGAACAACCGCATCCACACCACCCGCTTTCTGCAAGCGGCTTTCAAGAGCACCATACAGAGTATTGAGTTCCGGTCGAATTTCATCCGGCTCATTTTCCGTCATTTGCTCTATCAGTAGCAGTGCCCCGGTGGTACGTATCGCATCGATCCTGACCACTTCGGGGTACAGGGAAAGAGAGTCAGTCATTCGCGATCCCGCAAGCCATTCCAGTGCCGCCTTACGGCTGCGCTCACGCTGTGGATGCAGTTGTGTACCAAAGCGCTCTAGCAGGCCGCACAGCAGTTCAAGTCCTTCAGCGAGCCCCTGCTCACCTTCGCGGTGCAACTTTGCCCAGCAGTAGTAGGTGGCCACACGGATATCTTTGGCGGTCGTGGTCAGAAGCTTCTCTGCAAGCTGGCAGATAAGTTCGGTATCTGCACCTGAGAGTTTGTTGACCTCCTCGCGCATCTGCTGAAAGTCATCGTCATAACCAGGGTCGTCACCCTGAGGTGATAGACCGGACAGCGGTTGCAGCCAGCTGTCCCAGAGCGCCACCCGCTCACGTGTGGCCGCAAGCAGTGGTTCCTGCTCAGCCTGGCAGGCGCTGAGTAAGGCATTGAGCGTGCTCATCAATATACGTCCTCTGTATCATTTCCTGTGCTGTCTATCTGGTCTGATGCTGCCACAACTGTCATGTTGAAAATGGTCTCCGGCAGGCGGAAATTACGCAGTTTCAGGAGCGCCAGCGGCCCCTCGCCGGCTTCGGTACGCAGGGTGTAATTGAGCGTGCGACCGTCCTGTGCCTTCCAGCTCAGGCTGTAGCTGCTGCCCACACCCGGGTACGCACTGACCGCAGCCTTATCGAGCAGGCGGATCCAGCCCCAGGCACCCGGGATATCGGCGTACTGGCGGGTGCCTGCCTGCGTGCTAATCCAGCTCAGGTTCGCACCCGGAGCCTCAGTATCCGCAGGCCAGGTGAAGCGCTTCCAGGCTGGCATCTGGTTAACGTATACCAGCTTCAAGCCGTCGATAATCATGGTGGTCTGCATCACGCCATCGGCAGTACCTGGACGTAGTTCGAAGTTCATCCCGGCGTTGCCTTCGGTGAAGGCAACATCCGAGATATGACTCAGGGTGTTGATGGCGTTGAGGAACGCCGGATTAAACGCCAGCCCCTGCGAGTTGATGCTGTCCGGCACCCAGTGATTGCCCTCTTTGTGCAACACGCCTTTGAGGCGGGTCTGCAGGAACTGAGCGATACGCCCGGAATCCGCGTTGAGATATTTGGCTAGCAGAGGCAAGGAGACATCACTACTGGAATTGTTAAACGGATAGCGTCCACCAAAGGCACTGTTCCACTCAGCCACTACCGCCTGTTGCCACTGGGCATTGAGACTGTCGGCAGCCGGGGTTAGCACCTGCTGCCAGGCCTGTTCCATCGGACTCACAAAAACCGAACGACCAAAACCGCTCCACTCCTGCCCCAGACCTGCCGTAATCAGACTGCCGTAGTCACGGGTTTCAGTGAGGTCCACGGCTTTACCCTGAAATACGGTCTGGGCAATGGTCTGAGTCATTGCCTGAGGGTCGGCAGCATTAGTCACCTGTTGCAGACGCAGACGCACCTGCGTCACCCGGGTCAGGTATGACTGCAGGCTCAGCACCTGCGCACCGGTATTGCTTTTATCCATCAGTGCCAGTACCGGACCAAAGGTTGCATCCAGCGGACCTTGAACGCTGGCACTCTGGTCAATGGCATCTTTGTTGTCACCACCGAGCAGATTCTTTGCTGATTTTACCAGGGAATCCGAAATGGCTTCGCCAGTCTGACCTGTACGCCCCTGCACATTCAGGGTATTCATCAGCGCCACCAGAGGTGACTGACGAACATCGGCCATCAGGGTCAACTGGTCAATGGAATCCGACAGCGTCGCGGCCTGATTCCAGCGCAGGCTGTTGAGGAATTCCAGCCAGGCCCCGCCAAAATCAGCGAAATAGCGTTCCGTCAGGCGTTTTTTCAGCGCTTCCGGCGAGGTCTCGTCCTGTTTATTCACCTGACGCTTGCTGTCCGTGAGCACCCAGTCGAGCTCGTCCCGGCGTGCCTTCACCACCTTTTCTATAGCGGGCTGCACGGCCTGCTCCCAGGCCTGGCGGGTGAACACTCCTGGTACGATTTCGTTGGTGCCAAACAGACGGGCGGCATCACTATCCCCAGTCATGTCTTCAAGTCGCATATCGACATACAGATGTGCCACCTGTGAAAGCATTTTCTGGTACAGGGTCGATTCGCTATTACGCACGCCCATCAGGCGAACCAGCAGGGAACGCGCCTGGCTGACCATGTTTTCATCAGCTCGCAGTTTCCACTCAGGATGTGTGACCAACTGTGCGCCATAAAATGACAGCAGCGAAGGGGACAGCCCCTGCCAGATACCGTCCTTCACACCGTCACGCCTCGGCCAGTCCCACAACAGCGCAGAGCTGAACCAGGCGGAATCCATATGTTCCGGGCGCGCCAGCATCAGGTAAAGCTTGAGTTGGTCATAGGTGTTTTTTGCCATCTGCTCGCGCAGCGGACTATCCGCAGGCAGCGCGTTAAAGGCACTGATCTGCTTCTGCAGATGGTCTGCGGCCGCATCGCGCAACAGCGGCAACGCGCTGTCCTGATAGCGTGGCCAGAGTGCCGCCAGCAGCGCATTGTTCTGGCTCAGCCCGGCCCGTTCGTACCACGGCACGCCATGCTCTGAACGGTATTGCAGACGGGCCAGCGTTTTCTGGAGTTCAGACAGCGCGTGCAGACGCTGCTCCAGGGGCTGATTCTTTCTGGCGGCAAGTGTGGCCTGGGCATTCGCACCAGCAATCTGGCTGCAGTTGATGACATATGCGATGCTCATCCACATAGCCCAGCTCACCATCGTGAGCACAGCAGCAGATGCCATTACCTTGCGCCATGGAATACCAGGCTTGCGAGGACGCAGCCCGGCAGGAAGCGTCCGGACTGATTCAGGCAGAACATCCCAGCGCTTATCCATGCCCCAGTGGTGCGGCACGGCACGTTCGGCACCATTAGAGGGCTGACTGAACACCACACCAGCCAGCGGCAGCGGGCGATACGGATTGAGCATCACCGACAGCGGTGCGGTCACGCTCTCCGGCTCACAAATGAGCTGATCGGCAAGCTTCAGCAGGAAGTTATGTTTCACTTCACCGCAGGTCTGCTGCAGGCCCTGTGATATCAAATCTGGCGTCAGGGCGGAAAGTTGTTCTGCCAGCCCTTCGGTACGACAACCGGCAGGCAACAGACAGCCGGTCGCCTGCGTAATGCGACCTTCCGGCTTACCGGCACGCGGGTGCAGGGACCAGACATACAGCGGGAGCTTCCAGCCAAGCGCTTCCATACGTGCGCTGATGGCGTGAGACAGGAAATCCATGGTGCTTTCAGACGGTACCGGCAGCGGCGGCTCCAGCCATGGTGCTGAGAGCTGGTCAAAGGCCGAGGTGACCCACACCATGCCATCCACCGGACGACGGCGCAGTTTGCGCAGCGCGGTCAGCCAGGCACTGTCCGCTGGCGTATTGAGGTCACCGCCCCACAGCAACAGTATGCCGTGGTCTTCCTGCCAGAGCTGGCCCGTAAGACCCGGAGTCAACTGCTCCACCTCAGATATGGTCCCAGTGACCAGCAGAATGCGTGTTTTACGTCCCCAGCGCCGACCGTAGAGGTTACGCATGGCGTCACGGATTGTGTCGACGGTGACGTTACGGGGGGCAGTCTGCTCAACACGCCCCTCATCGACGGGCAGAACATTTTTGCGTTTTGCCTGGAAGCGATGCCAGCCCTGTTTAATGGCAAGCGTAATGGTTTTGCCATGGCGCAACAGCATCAATAAAATCAGGGCACCGGCAAAGACTAATCCTTTATGTAACGGAGTATGCAGCCCCATTTGATCGCCAAAGTGCCAGATGCCCCAGGCAATTCCGCCTGCTAAAAGCGCTGAGAAGCCCAGCCTTCCCCAGCCTCCGCGCCATGCTGAATCACCCGTGATCATCGTTTCGGCTCCCTGTTTGCACTGTATTAATAAATTTCTGCTCACCATCTGTAGAAAGCATCAGACAGTATGCTTTTTGTATGTTCACGATATCGCTGGCGACTGCTGCCATTATCCATGGAGAAAAGGGGCCGCTGAGCCCGGCATATTTCTCAAGCCAGTGGAGTTGTTCAGGTTTCCAGTGACCGCCATAATCCTGTGTCGCTGCGAGCAAATCAGAAAAAGCCTTACCCCATTCCACTCTGTCGCCGACAATACTGGCGGTGGCACAGGCCTGAGTTTGTGTTGAGAAAAATGTACCCAGCGATTTTTCTGAAATCGCCATATCAAAAGCCATTGGCCGCAAAAGACGGGCATTAAGCGAAAGATTATATTTTGTAGCGACATCATCGGAGGTCAACAACAGGGTTGCGAGTGCATCACTGTACGCGTCCCGTCCCCGTGTCTGGTAAATAAGGATTAAATCCACTTCCAGCGTTGGTGATTTAATTCGCTCATCCAGTGAGAGGAAGGTCTTTGAAGTAAGAATCGTCAACTGTGGAACAGGGAGATCCAGAATAGCTGCCTGCCAGGCCTGCATAAATGCATCCTGCAATACCTGTATGTCATCGTAGAAATCTGTCAGTAGCGTGACAGCGGGTACCAAATCTAAAGGCAACTTTGCCAGCACAGGACTTAACCCGGTCAACAGAACTGAAAAATGTGTCTCATGATCTTGCAGACAAATTCGTCGGGTCAGAGATGTGCTCTGCTCCAGCGTTGGCGGGGCTGCAATAAAATTTTGCGGTGTCAGATTTGCAGGGAGCATTACACCGCTGTGTAACACTGCGATATTGCGTCCTGACCACTCCATCCACTGTTGTTGCGCATACTCTGCCTCGTTGGTTTCAAATTCGTGTCTGTCAAAAGCATTGTTATAGATCCAGCCACGCAGACACAAAAAGAAAAACCAGACAACTGCAGGGCATGCGGTGACAGCCCAAATATTAAAGGTTTGAAGTGGCCCTGCCAGTTTATTGGCATGCAGGACAAACAGCAGTACACAACCGACCAGAGCGAAAAACCCCAACATCATCCACAGGATGAATGACGGTTCTTCAGGCTTAGTCGATATTGTTGATTTCTGACGCTCCCAGCTCATTACTTATCCTATTACACAATCCGGTGCACTGGAGATCACCTGACAACCACACTCACAGTGGCAATCATCCACAACCACGGCTTTGCCATCAGAGGTCCATTCAGGCGAACCTTCAATAATGGCATTAATGCCATGCCCCACTATTGGGCAACTGACCTTATCACCCACGAGGGCAACATTTTTTCCATTTACTACCATTGTTGATGAGGCAGAAATGACCTGGCCGCCATGCGTGGTTTTATCACCAATCAATACAAAACCTTTAGACATACGAATCTCCCTTTTTCGTTTCCTGATATTCATTTCTTTATGCAGGTAAAACATTATTTCTCTATATTAATTTCTTTTAACTTATCGCACGCATTAGAATCACCTGCAGAGCAGCTTTTTTGGAATAGTGGGATGGCCTTACTTCTATTTACAGCAATTCCTTTACCATCAAAATACATCGTACCTAAATGATACATGGCTGAAGGCTCGTCTTGATTAACTGCAAGCTCGAGAAAATTTTTGGCTTTATCATAATCCACAGCAACGCCCTTACCATTAAGGTATGCGTAACCTAAATACATCTGAGCTTTAGCGTTGTTGTTTTTCGCAGCCTTCTCATACCAATAATTGGCCTTTTCGTAACTCTGAGAGGTTTCTTCGCCAGAATAATACATGTCACCTAAATCGACCTGAGCATCCGTATTTCCCAGTTCAGCAGCAACCTGATAGAGTTCAAATGCTTTTTTCATATCCTTAGGAACACCCATGCCCAAACGATAAACATTAGCCATTGAGTTTGCATCGTCGGATTGAGTTGTTGATGTTGGGTCTATAGTGATAGTTTCAGAAAAACACAAAGCGGAGATAAAAAACAACATTAATACGTAAAATGGTTTCATAAAAACACCCTTCACAAAAGCATGATAGATCATTAATGGTTAATGATTCTCATCATTACAAATTACTATTTACAACGATTACCAATTACCATAAGGGTATGTCTTATCTTTGATAAAATCAGGAGTATCTCCATAGTAAACATACCCATCAGGATGCCCTGTCACCCCTTTACACATATCAAGGTCTTTACCTGAAACAGTCGTTATTTTTGTTTCATTTAGTGGGATGTCCGAATGACCATATTGTCTCAACCAGACTCGTACTTTTCCCTCAGGTGCCAAACCTATCAGCATCGTCTGTCTGTATGCATCTTTCCCAGGTTCTAAAACATCAGGATAAGGGCTAATCATTTTAGCCCATGTATCATGCGTAAAAAATAAAGTTGACTGATATGTTTTTTTATCAATGATTGAGTCCCAACAAAATATCATTATCTGTGGTAACCTGTCGGCTTTATTAAACTGGGTGTTCCCCGCAGAGTTACGTTCACTCCATTTTCCGACACTGATTCCACGCGGCTGATCAATAGTCCGATATGTAGACGCATATCCATCAACATCCAACAGTTTTAACAATGTAACCTGTGCTGGTAAAGCTTTTGGTGTGGTAAAGGCAAAGTACCATTTGTCCCAGGGGGTTTTAAGACTGTTAGGTTGTTCACTGGCACAGGCGTTAGCAAAACCCACAAGTAATAAAACCGAAGTTATTCTGGCGATAGTTTCCATGATTTCCCTCACTGCATATTTCAGACAACGCGCCCCCAACCGAGGCTTGAATGATTCGCGGATATTTAGCGCACTACCATCTTTTAAAGAAGTTGGTTCACCATGAACCATAAGGATATTTTTTACCCTTGATGAACTCTTTGGTTGTATTACTATACCCATAGGAAAAATCACTTCCCGTTACCCCCTTACACATATCAAGGTCTTTACCGGAAACTGTCGTTATTTTTGTATCAATTAATGGGATATCCGAATGGCCATATTGTCTCAACCAGACCCGTACTTTTCCTTCCGGCGCTAATCCTATTAACATCGTTTGCCGATATGCATTTTCCCCAGGTTCTAAGACATCAGGATAAGAGGTTGTCATCTTATTCCAAGCATCCTGAGTAAAGAATAAAGTGGACTGATAAACCTTTTTATCAATGATTGAGTCCCAACAAAATATCATTATCTGTGGCAACCTGTCGGCTTTATTAAACTGGGTGTTCCCCGCAGAGTTACGTTCACTCCATTTACCTACACTGATCCCTTGCGGCTGATCGATAGTCCGATATGTCGATGCATAACCATCAACATCCAACAGTTTTAACAATGTAACCTGTGCTGGTAGAGCTTTTGGTGTAGTAAAGGCAAAGTACCATTTGTCCCACGGGGTTTTAAAACTGTTAGGTTGTTCACTGGCACAGGCGTTAGCAAAACCCACAAGTAATAAAACCGAAGTTATTCTGGTGATAGTTTCCATGATTTCCCTCACTGCATATTTCAGACAACGCACCCCCAACCGAGGCTTGAATGATTCGCGGATATTTAGCGCACTACCATCTTTTAAAGATGTTGGTTCACCATGAGCCATAAGGGTATTCTTTACCATTTATAAATTTCTTAATACTCTCGCTATATTCATAGCCATTAGGAAAGTTCGTTTCACCTTTGCACATGTCAAGGTCTTTACCTGAAACAGTCGTTATTTTTGTATCATTTAATGGGATGTCCGAATGACCATATTGTCTCAACCAAACCCGTACTATCCCTTCCGGGGCCAACCCTATCAGCATCGTCTGCCGGTATGCATCTTTCCCAGGTTCTAAAACATCAGGATAAGGGTTAATCATTTTAGCCCATGCATCATGCGTAAAAAATAAAGTTGACTGATATATTTTCTTGTCAATAATTGAATCCCAGCAGAATATCATTATTTGCGGAAGCCTTTTGGCTTTATTAAACTGTGTATTCCCTGCAGAGTTACGTTCACTCCATTTACCTACACTGATCCCTTGTGGCTGATCGATAGTCCGATATGTCGATGCATAACCATCGACATCCAACAGTTTTAACAATGTAACCTGTGCTGGTAAAGCTTTTGGCGTAGTAAAAGCGAAATACCACTTGTCCCAGGGCGATTTGAGGCTGTTAGATTTCTCACTAGCACAGGCACTAACAGAGCCCAAAAGAAATAAAATCGAAATAATTCTGGCGATTGATTTCATGATTTCCCTCCCTGCATATTCCAGACAGCTCGAAGCCAACCCGGATTTGGACGATTGATATAAAAAAGCAAATCAGATGATTTCACTGCCCCGTAGATGGTTTTCACTTTATTCCCATCCAGCCAGACATCTTTTACAACCACAGGGTTCCAGTGAGCGGAGCAGTGAATATATTTGCCAATTAACTGTAATTCTGGTGAGATAAAAGGCGTCGGCACACCACCATTTCTCACAGCCTTACCCTGGTCAATTGCTTTTTGACACAAAGCTTCGAGCTCAGGCGGTAAAGAGAAATTCTCATCCTTGGGGAGGATCTCATTAAATAAGCCTCCAGCCTCCTGAGCCGCATCCAGCATCACCCGTAAACTAACTTTACTCCAGTCATTAGTCACTACCCTCTCAATAGTGACTGCCGCACCTACACGTTTTTGTGTGATGCCACCACGTTTTTTATCCTCGTTAACAAGATAGTCGTACCAGGTTTCTGTTTTTACTTCACCACTCGGAATTATCGCACTTAACGCTGGCAGGCTCTTTAAGTCAGGTATTTCAGCCGCTGAACGCCGGTAGATATCGGTCACTTCAGGAGGGATACTCTCACTGACAGTTTCATTTTGGGGCTCGGTCAGAAAAAGATACTCCTTTTCCTTTGGATTATAGCCACCGCCGATATCGGAATGTGCTCCCGGCAAAGCCAGTTCCGGCCAGGATTCCTTAATACTGTTCAGGCTGAAGTTGTATCGGCACTCATGCATTGCCGTTATCTGAAAGACTTTCTGTGCAATATCTGGAGGCAGGCCCAGCTCAACTCCGGGGTTCACACCACTATGAACATCAAATAGATTACTGACTGTACCTACGGCGCAAACGGTATCAAATAACCCCAGAAAGCGGGTTTCACCTGCAGGTTTCCCATGCTGATTTCGACCACCAAGCCCTTTCGTTATGGCCTGCTGTATAGCTTTATCGTTATTTCTTACACGGTTAACAAAGTGGCGAGCCGCCGCCGCACCGCGACTAAATCCAAAAACATCAAACTGGATTTTCTCAATTGCAAAATTTTGCCCTTGGTTAAGAACCAGAAATTTCGAAATTTGTTCAGAAATAAGGCTGACGCCTTCATCTGTTTTTTCAACGACACCATAAAACCAACTGCCTGTCCCCATACTTATCGAGCTATCGCTACTACCTTTATCGGTACCGATCCCCTGTACATAGACTGCTCGTTGATAAACTGTTTGTCCCTCAATCACTTCGTCATTTGTGGCGTAAAGCGTATTAAGCCAGTGGATGTTAGAATAATAGCCAATATAACTCCCCGCATTATCAAGATTTTTCCCTAGCTTTTTGGCGCAGGCTTCAGCGTCTTCTGGCTTCATTCCAACGTCAAGATGAGAACAGGACTCCAGGATGCGATTCTGGGTATTAAACGCATTATTCCCTGTACCATCAAAAAACATCCCGATCGTGATAGTTATTCCCGGAACGGGTTTTCGTTTGCAGACAACTATTTTCTCGGAAATATTAACATCAGTGAAATGCTCGCACTCACTGGCTTCCCATGCATGGTAATCGGTCATGATTTATTGCTCTCTGCAGTTGAGTTACCAGTTCCAAGTATTTCAATATTGATTTTACCCGGCATTGAAGTATAAATTGGCAGTGTTTTGCCATTTTCATCTGAAATCCCATGGAATACCTGCCCATCTGCTGTCGTCACTTTATATTCAGTATTAGGAATGATGTTCCCACTTTCATCATTGAGAGCATAAACACCTCCATAACCTTTAGGGAATTCATGTGGAGGTGAACTTACAGTTGCTGGTCCCATTTTCTGAACATTGGCACATTTCAACAGGATATTGCCTCCACAGCCCAGAATAATATTCTTACCCTGCAGCTGGATGAACGACCCATCAAGATTTTTCAGCACGACATCTTTCGCAGCCGTGATTTCTACCCGTCCATCGGTGCTGGTTACGGTCACATCCTTTTTGGCTATCGCATCAAGCGCATCATCCTGAGCCTGAATTTCTACTTTTCCCTTAGCAGCAAAAAGTTTCATTCCGGCCTTTCGGGCCAGCATACTCACGGCTTCACCTGCTGCTACAGTAAATCGTTTAAGTGCGCTAATGTCTGTATTCTGTTGCGACATGATCCCAACGCTGGCACTACCCGACGCCATGCGAACCGCCTGTGGGCTGGTGATGCTCACGCCTTCTGGTGCATTCAACACCATTCCTGGCTGCACCAGATCTTTGAGGGCATCACTCAACTTCACCTGGCTCTGAATATCAGCGGGTAGCGCCTGTGCGGTTTCAGCGGCATCTGACATGCTTCGGGCAATACTCAGGGCATTCTCAAGCTGGGCAATCGCCTCCTGCATGGATAGCATCTTGTCCCCGGCAAACGGTTGTTTATCTGCTGTGATAAACACCCCGGCACCGCCCCGGATGGAAACATACCGATCGGTACGCAACTCCGCACCCTCACCGCGCAGTTCGCGGGAAGCATCCACGTTGTGACCTAAATTGAGCTGCGTCTTACCCCCGTACTCCGTGCTGAGCTTGATATGCTCCTCACCCCGCTTGTCCTCCATCCTCAGCTTGTTCAGGCCAGCTGTGCGGATAACATTGCGCGTGCTGTTGGCCTCAGTGACGTGGTCGACGTGGCGAGAGTCGTGAAGGGCATGGGCTATATACGGCCTGTCCGGGTCACCTTCGTGGAACGCAATGGCAACTTCAGTGCCCTGGATCAGCGGGAAGTGGAATCCGTATTTGTCCCCACCGTAAGGCTTGGCAAACCGCACCGGCATACTTTCCATGCCCTGGCGTTTATCGTCGCGGTCGGCATCGAACTTCACCCGGTACATGCCGGATGCATCCTGCCAGGCGTAGATGTCGTTATCTTTGGCACTGGTCACACGCGCTATCAGGGTGCCGCTGACCACCGGACGCTTTTTCGCGGCTGGACGCCAGCAGCGGTTCTCGTAGTACGGCATCGCTACCCATGTCACTTTCAAGGCATTCTTACGGCTGCCGTAGTAGCCAGTGCGAATAACAACAACACCATTCTCCGTTTCCCGGGGCAGCGTTGGCGGAATAGCCGTTTCCGTGATAGTCAATACCTGTGCCGGACCCAGGGTGTGGTCTGTACTGCTTCCGGTCACTGTAGTCTGGGCGGACAAAAAACGTTCATGCTCCAGACGAGCCCAGAAGTTACCGGTTTCGGTTGCAGGGGTAATTTTGTCACCCCGCTCGAGGTGACGCGGACGATAGTGATACACATCACCATAAGTGATACCGTCACCGTCGCCCCGGGTCATGTCTGCCGGGACGGACGTCAGAATATTCTGCGCTTCGCGATGGTTATAGTCGCTGGCGGTGACCGAACGTTCCACCACGTTGTACCAGACGTGGATATCCCACACCGAGTCAACGGCATTGTCATTGGTGCCCGAAGGGCTGTTAAGCGGCAGTTTTTTACCGAATGTCCAGGCACTCTGCTTATCCGCAAAGTGCACCACTTCAGTCTGGGTATCCGGTTGCAGGGTGAAGAAGTAAAAAATCCCTACCTCAGCCAGCAGACGTTCGATAAACGCGAGGTCACTTTCCTGGTACTGATTTATCTGTTCCCGTTTTGGGTAGGTTTGTTTAAGCTTGAATTCATATTCCCACCCCTTCAAACCATGCTCGCCAAGAATTTGCTCTACCACTTCCGGCACTGATTTGTTGACGAAGAAACGGTGAGTACGAAACTGCTTATCCAGTAAGGATATAAAAGGTTCCAGAATAATTTCATACGTAACCTGATCGCGTGAACCGGCCAGGCGTCGGAAATTTGTCACCACACCATGAACAATTTTACCGACAACAGAATCTAATAATTTCCCCACCCCCATGCTCAGCGTAGCGGTTTTACTTAACATCATTTCAGCCGTAAGATCCGGATGTGAACTGGTAAAACGAATGGTGTAATGATAGAGAGCACTCATTTGTTCTAAACCATCAAAACGTTCCACATCCAATGGATAAGGGCAGGAAGGAATATCCAGTTTATAGCGATTAAGGATACCCTCTGTCATTTTAAATATATTTTCCATTTCTATGATTCCTGTCCTGGGTTAGAGTGATATTAAATAGAACCAAACTCAACAAATATGATGAATACTATCTATAATGCTCCCATTCATCATAAATATATTTCAAGGCGAGTTTATAAAGTCCATAACCTATGAGAAAGGCTACTATACCTGCCCCACCTAGAATAAAGCGATAAGGATTGGTTGAAAAAAAGAAACAGTAGAAAGAGTAAATCATACTGATAGTTCCTAGCGTCATCCCGATACCGGCTACGATCCGTGAAACAATGATAAGTATAAAATCTTTTATATTCATAAACCTCCAAAGAAGTATTCGCAGACATTATTAAACTCTTCAGGATTTATCTTTGCAATTTCACAAGCCGTCTCATAAGGTCTAACAATGTCCTCAACAAGATAATAAAAAAGATCAAAATCACCCATACTGTTTAATTTCTCATACATTATGGGGTTTCTTTCACGCAAGTACCGTGATGTATAAATAGATCTTGATGCTTCAGCACCAACTCCCAATACACCACCAGCAACAGAACCAGAAAAAAAGGCACCAACGCCTTGAGATATAATCGCCCTTCCGAGGTTAACTCCCGTAAACTGCGAGAACATCATTTTACCTATAACACTTCCAGTTATATTTTTTGAAAAATGTGAAATTTTATGCATATCTACATGAGAAACAAAATCATCTATAAATGGTTTAATAACCTTATAAATTATCTCATCGTTAAAAGTTACTTTTTTAACCAGTGCTGCTAACCGAAATTTATCATCCTGATTCTCTCTGCGGTGTTCCGTATCTATAAAATCATAGCCAAGATAGGCAAGGCTGACGGGTAAGGAAATAACACCTTTCGCCACAGCACCGATAAACCCAGCCCCATCGATATGAATGGCCTCAAGCATATCTCTGGCAATCTCTTTTGCGCTGTCCATAATTGCTACCCTTTAGATAAACCACTTAATCAAACGCCAGCACAATCCCTTCTTCGTCATCCCAGCCCAGCGTCAGGCTTTGCGGCTTCTGCTTCGCGGCCATGTGCGTGAGCAGCTGCTGGCTCAGCACCGGCAGGATTTGCTGATTGAGCAGGCTGTCGACGTTGCGTGCGCCGGTGTCCGGCAGCAGGCAGGCGGCGGTCAGGGCGTCATACAGGCTCTCATCAATGTGCGTGGTCAGGCCGTAGTGTCGATGCAGGCGCTTGCTAACCTGTAACAGCTTCATTTCCACGATGGTACGCATAGCCGCTTCCGCCAGCGGACGGTAAATGACGGTCTGGAAGCGGGCCAGCAGCGCGGGCTGGAAGCGATCGCGCAGTATCGGACGCAGCAGTTCGTGGAGATCGCCTTCGCTGGCCTCCGGCTGTTCATCGAGCAGCCGCATCAGATGGTCGCTGCCAAGATTCGAGGTCATCAGAATGACGGTGTTGCGGAAGTCGATTTCACGCCCTTCGCCATCGCGCATAAAGCCGCGATCAAAGACCTGATAGAACAGGTTCATCACGTCGCGGTGGGCTTTTTCGACTTCATCGAGCAAAACCACACTATATGGTCGCTTGCGCACGGCTTCGGTCAGGATCCCTCCCTGGCCATAACCGACGTAACCAGGAGGGGAGCCCTTCAGCTGGGAAACCGTATGCGGCTCCTGGTATTCAGAGAGGTTAATCGTAATGAGTGACTTCTCACCGCCGTACAAGACATCGGCCAGCGCAAGCGCGGTTTCGGTTTTCCCCACCCCGCTCGGTCCAACAAGCAGAAACACGCCCTGCGGGCCATTCTCGGATGCGAGACCCGTTTTTGCCGCACGCAGACGCTGGGCGATGGCTTCGAGCGCCACATCCTGTCCGACCACGCGTTTAGCAATTTCCTTTTCCAGGGTCAGCAGTTCGGTCTGCTCATTTTTCATCAGCGATGACAGCGGCACGCCTGTCCAGTCAGCTATCACGTTGGCAACGGTGCGCACGTCCACATCCACGGAGAGCAGCGGGTTGCTCTGCTGCATGCCGTTCAGTTCCTGCTGCAGCGCGTGCGTCTCGCTCTGACGGGAGATATCCTGGCGGCTTTCCAGCAGTTGTTCGGTGAGTTTCAGTTCCTGCCCGTACTGCGTTTCAAGCTCGTCGAGAGCAACGATAAGAGCGTTCTCTTCCTGCTCAATGACGGTCAGGCGTTCACCATGGCTCTGATTGCCGACAGCAATATCCTCAAGCAGCGCCTGCTTCTCCATTTCAAGAGAGGTAATCTGCGAGCGAATGCAGGTAAGCTGTTCCGGCACCGTGTCGAGGCCCATGCGGACGCGCGCTGCGGCGATGTCGAGCAGGTCAACCGCCTTATCCGGCAACTGGCGGCCCGTCAGATAGCGGCGCGAAAGCGTAACTGCCGCGCGAACCGCATCGTCGGTAATATGCACATTGTGGTGTTCGGCATAGCGGGATTTCAAACCACGGAGCATTAGACAGGCGGTGTCATCGTCAGGCTCATCTACTTTTACCATCTGGAAACGACGCTCCAGGGCCGCGTCGCGCTCGAAATATTGTTTGTATTCAGACCAGGTGGTGGCCGCGATGGTACGCAGTTCACCACGCGCCAGCGCAGGTT
Source organism: Enterobacter sp. 3U4 (assembly GCF_057224565.1). Classification (NCBI taxonomy): domain Bacteria; kingdom Pseudomonadati; phylum Pseudomonadota; class Gammaproteobacteria; order Enterobacterales; family Enterobacteriaceae; genus Enterobacter; species Enterobacter sp. 3U4. The sequence goes on along the minus strand of NZ_CP136665.1, from coordinate 649,988 downwards.
TCAACAGGTTGGCCGCATCGGCGCCCCCCGCCTGGTTACCCGCTCCGATGATGGTGTGGGCTTCATCAATAAATAGCAGGGCCGGGGACGGTGATTGCTGCACCGCATCGATGACGTTTTTCAGCCGCTGTTCGAACTCGCCTTTCACGCCTGCACCGGCCTGCAGCAGGCCAAGGTCAAGGGTACGCAGAGTAACCGTTTTCAGGGATTCAGGCACATTACCCTCGGCAATACGCAACGCCAGGCCTTCAACCAGTGCGGTTTTCCCCACGCCCGGCTCGCCGACCAGAATCGGGTTGTTTTTGCGGCGACGGGAGAGGATGTCGACCATCTGGCGGATTTCTGTGTCACGGCCAAACACAGGATCGATCTTCCCTTCCTTCGCTTTGGCGGTGACGTCGAGCGTGAATTTATCCAGCGCATTCTGCAGGGCCGGGGTCAGTTCCCCCTCTTTCAGTTCTGCACCCACCGGACGGCCGACAAACTCCACCTCGCCACCGTGGCTCTGCGCCAGCTCTGCTTCCTGCTGCACGTCCGGGCGTTCATCCGATTGTGCATCCAGTAAAGGTCGCAGGCGCTCCAGCTGGCTCTGACCAAGCGTTAACAACGGCCAAAGGCCGTCACAACGTGCCAGTTTCGGTTTTTCCACCAGGGCCATCAGCAGATGGACGCTGCGAATGTGCTCTTCGCCATTGAGTGATGCAAGTAGCCAGGCTTGCTGCATCAGAGTCTGGATGTCATCAGAGAGCTGTGGCCGATGGCGCACGGAGCGAGGTTGTCTGTCGAGCCAGCCAAGCAAATCCTGCCAAATGCTATCCATATCCCATTCATAGCGACGCGCCAACACAGTCAGGTCACCTTCCCCCTGCTCCAGCAGCTTCAGCAGCCAGTGCTCCGGCAGAATTTCGGCATGGGCACGGGTCTGACAGAGCGAAGCTGCGCCTTCCATTGCTCGGGCACAGTAAGGGTTCAGACGACGTAACAGGATGGCTGGATTTTCCATGAGATTCTCTCTTTGTCGGTTCCTGGACACGCTACCGCCCCTCGCTGTTCACCAAAGCGCATAAGGTCAGGCAGGCAGATTGTTTTCTTTGCTGAGTGCCCGCATCTCAGGCACTCAGCAAAAAACTGCGGACAGGAAAACCTGCCCGCATCAGGATTACGCGGTGGCGCGTTCGTTCCAGGAATCGGAATGAATGATGTTGCCGTCTTTGTAGGTCCAGGTGATTTTTTCGTAACGCAGTTCAACGCGTTCAAGGTGGTTGTGCTTCTCTTTAGAAGGATCCTTGATGTCATACATTTCAGGATTCACTTTCACTACCTTCACGTTTTCCAGTTTGGTATTGAAATACTCCACTTCCTGGCCCGCGTCGTTGATTTTGTACCACTTGAATTCAGCGGATTTCAGGGTCTGACCGGTGGTCACCGCCTTGTACAGGTACGGGCTGGAGGAATCGATTTCCTTCGTGAACAGGAACGGCGTGTGGATGCGGGTGCCGGTCAGCTTGCCGGTGTTGTTGTCGGTCGGGATGTACAAATTATGTTCCTGAGCGACCACTTCAATGCTGCCTTCACGATCCTGAACGTCAACAGAACCTTTGATGTCCGCGCCGCCGTCGTCCTTCAGCCAAAGATAAACAGGAATTGCCATGTTAATTACTCCGTTTTATTTTCTGAGACGCCATCATCCTGCGATGACGCCGGGTTTTTGCCGGGTATCTGACAGGCACTTGCCTGCGGTACCAGACTGATTTCGACACGGCGGTTAAGCGCACGCCCTTCCGGGGTGTCGTTGGTTGCGACAGGGCGGCTTTCGCCATAGCCCTGCACCGCAAAACAGCTTTCCGGCACGTCACCGGTGTCACGCATCCAGTCGCGCACTGCTTCGGCACGTTTCTGAGAGAGTGTCTGGTTCAGTTGCGGATTGCCGGTGTTATCGGTATGCCCTGACACGACAATCAGCCAGCCGGGCTTCGCTTTGATGCCAACCAGTGAATTCACCAGCATCCTGGTGGAACCTGCCTTCAGCGCCGATTTGCCCGAATCAAACAGCGACATGCTGTCAAGACGGATGGTTTTCGGACCCTGAATGATTTTCTTGATGACCGGTGGCGGCGGCGGCGGAGGTGCCCAGTCGCTGAGAGCGGCCTCAACGAGCGGAATCAGGCGCAGCCCCTGATATAGCCCCAGGCGATAACGTAGTGGTTCCCCGCGACGCGCCCAGTCGTCCAACAATGCGCCATCGGCTCTGAGGCGCTGCTGTGCGCGCAGTTTCGGTGCTACAGGCTTCCCCGTCAGATGGTGATACAACGCAAGATGATCACCCACATTACGGATGAGACGCTGGTTGTTCATCCAGGACGCCAGCATGGCCAGCGCGAGGAAAATCCCGCCCAGCAACCCGGCGTAACGCCAGAACACCATTCTGCTGCTGACGCCCCGTCGGCGCGGCAGCGCTGGCAGCAGCAGTTCAGGCAGCGGCAGTGGATCTGTCGTCACAACGGTATCCGGTGGCAGCGCCGTCACGGTAGTGATGTGCTGTTGCCAGAGATTGCCCCCGATACCGCTCACCGGCACCATGCACATGCCCTGTACGCAGGGCTTCATCACCGGCAGTTCGCCCCGGCGTACCGACAGCAGGTCATTCACCGCACTGTTCTGCCAGGCAAGCAGGCTCTCCAGCCACAGGCCCTGATTCAGACGCGAAAGGCGTCCATCTGCGCCGCTCTCCCGGGTCCACTCTGTCAGTGAGACATTGCCCTGACCGGGCTGGTACACCTGAATGCCGCTTCGCTGGCTGACCGTGATAAACCAGACGGGCTCTGCCTGAGCGCAGACCACAGGGGGTGATACCCAGGTCACGGTCCACAGCGGGGGCAAAGTGCCAAAAGCCGCACGGCACTGGACAACGGCCCGCTGCCAGCCCCGAAGAGACTGGGTAAAATCATCGCTGGATATGTGCTGTTCAGGGACCACCGCCAGCATGACGGAGATTTGCGACACCAGGGCCGGGCGTACCAGGCTCAGGTGCTGTGCAAATAAAGGCAGTTGTTCCGCATCCTTCACCCATAGATACCAGCCCTGCCGGGTTTCCCGGTGACGGGAACCGGACACAAACAGCGGGGCGTTGTCACCACAGACGAGGATCACTGCCCCCTGAAAATCTTCCGGCGGCAGGTTTTCATCCACAATTTCCCGAACAGCAGTTGCCCGCGTCTGCGAAGCCCGACACTGACGCCAGAACATCACCCCGGACACCAGAACAACCAGCAGGCCGAGAGCTACACGACTGCCCGTGGACAGTGGCCAGAATCCCAGAATGAGCCACAGCGCCAGAATGGCCCCCTGGGCAGTTAACAGACTTCGGTACGTATCCCGCATCGCTTACCCCGGCCTGACGATTTGGCTTACCAGCCCGGTAAGAGAAGTCGAAAGGAAAACCCAGAGAGCAGTCAGAGCGACAGCGGCCACTACCCAGCCTAGCCAGTACCAGCGACGGCCGCTGCGCAGCCGCGATGCGCGGGCAACAATGGGGGCATCCTGTGCCAATGTGAAGGCGGGCACCCGCTCTGCGAGAGCACGAACAATATCTTCCCTACGCTCATCATCCTGAGCGCGATACTGACCCACGAACCCCAGTTGCAGAGTCCGGTACATACAGGTCAGGACAGCGGTATCAGGGGCCGTTTCTTTCAGCAGGTTACGGATCCTTTCCCACAGCTCTTCACCGGCGTTGAGGGTACCAAAGAAGTGTGCCTGCAGCGGGTCACGGCGCCAGATCAGGTAGCCATCATCGGTAGTTCCCCGGTTCATCACGCTCTCATCAAGCAGTGCACACAGGGTATACACCATATGGTCACGGCTGATGTCGCTGTAACCTGCCTCCGTGAGCGCAGCTTTCGCCTCTCGTACCAGACGGCAGGCACGGCGATAGAGCCCTTCCCCGTCACGTACTTCCTGACCACCCCGCAACTGGCTGGCCATCAGCCAGCCCGGGTAGAAGATATGTTCTATCTGACTGAGTTCAGATTTATTCATGTACGCAGCACCGCAAAGAGTTCGAGATCAACATCCCCCAGCGAGCGCGGGGTATAGAAGGTGCAACAGCCCATCTCAAGCATCGCGCGAGCCGCCTCACTACTCAGATCCAGCGAGAAATACTGGTTCTCAAGGCGCAACGGGATAGCGGCCGGAACATGCGTCAAAGGCTTAATAAGCATCCCACTAAGAGCTACATTCACCACATCCGAAACATCATCAAAGCTGCCCGCTTTACACAGCTGCGGGAATTTTGTCTGAAGCTCATGGTTCGGCATGGAAGAACGTACTGAGAGATAGAAGTCAGCCTCTTCGCGCAGACGCGCGTCGTGCAGGGCACCTTTCCAGATCTGGTCCTGATGCTCCAGGTGGATACTTACTACCCGCGACGGCAGGCTCGCTTCCAGAAGCTTGTCCAGCAGTGCCAGCAACGGTGGAAATACCCGTTCAGGAGCATCGTGCTGATAAGCAGGAATGTCCCCGGCGTCATGCTCCAGTGAAAATGTCAGCAGGCTGCCGGCAAGACGGGTCAGTTCACGGTACAGGAGTTCAGGGTGACGATCGGGCGTCTGCAGAAGTTCCGTTAACACCGGCTCGGCGCTGTTCAGAGCATTCAGCAGCCAGAACAGGGAGACATCCGCGACAGCAAAGTCTGCCATCCGCTCATTGCTTTCACGGCGCATGGCCATCAGGCGACGACGACGGGCCTGCAGACGAACCAGTAGATCACCCAATTCTGCGTTCAGAGACGGGCTTGCAGAAACGGAAAGCATTGGGGGAATGAAAGCAGGGTCCCGACCCCACTGCCCCTGAGCATTACGCACCAGACGGGTCACCGGACAGGTTAAGTATGCCTTGTTTTCCTGGCTGGACAGACGCAGGGTTAGCGCATTACGTAGAATGGCGAGTTCCCCGCTTTCATGACCAGCCAGCTCCTGCACCACCACACGTTCGGCTTTCCAGCGACGGGGACGCTCACTATCCTGTCCGTTATCGAGGTTGCCACCACTGGCGCTCAGTAGCGGCAATGCGGCCACCACCTCAACAGCCTCTGAGCCGTTTGCAGCAGACAAATCACAGACCGGCGGAATATTATCCGCCAGATCCGTATCAACAATCGTGCCATCCTGGAAACGTACGACCAGGCGGATGGCATTCAGGCGCGAAAGCGCAAGTGCAGCATCATCAAACTCTGCCGCAACCACGCCCCAGGGATGAGAAATACCCATCCGGGCGACCATGCTGGCAACGTGCTCACCCCAACGGACCTGCTGCTGGAACTGTTGCGGGGCCAGAGCGGCCCCATCCTCCCAAAGTGGGCGATAAATTTTCATCCCTGCTCACCCCTCGCCTTACGATTTCGCCTTAGGCATCTGGGAAACCAGCGACAGGTTGACGTCCATCCCTTCCACCTGGAAGTGCGGAATCGCATACAATTTCACGCGGAAGAAGCCCGGGTTATCCTCAATATCTTCCACTACCACTTTTGCATCACGCAGCGGGTGAGATGCCTGAAGTTCGTCGCCCGGATCGGTCATTTCGGTCACCAGACTGCGGACCCAGGTGTTCAGCTCCAGTTCCAGAAGTCGGCGATCCTTAGTGGTACCGATGTTTTCGCGCTGAATCAGCTTCAGGTAATGGGCGATACGCGACAGCAGGAAGATGTACGGCAGGCGGGCGTTGATGCGGCTGTTGGCCGTCGCATCTGCGGTATCATACAGCGCAGGTTTCTGAGCGGAGTTGGCTGAGAAGAAGCAGGCGTAGTCGCGGTTTTTGTAGTAGGACAACGGAATAAAGCCCAGATTCGCGAACTCGAATTCACGCGTTTCAGGGATCATTACCTCAGACGGGATTTTTACCTGATTGCCGGTACCCAGGTCATACAGATGGATAGGTAGATCCTGAACCGCACCGCCGGCCTGCGGGCCACGGATTTGTACACACCAGCCATTGTTGATAAAGCTACGCACCATGTTGGACGCGAAGGCAAACGACGCATTCGTCCACAGGTATTTGTCGTGATCCGGACCTTTGACTTCTTCTACATAGTTAAAGCTGCGAACCGGAACGGTATCCGGACCATACGGTAAACGTCCCAGTACGCGGGGCATGACCAGACCGATGTAGCGTGCATCGTCCGTATCGCGGAACGATTTCCACTTGATGTACTCTGCGCGGTCAAAATAGTTACCAATATCTTTAATCGCAGCAACGTCTTCCATTGACTCCTTGAGGAAGAATTTCGGGCCTGCCGAGCCGATAAATGGCATATGTGCAGCCGCAGATACTTTAGAGATGTTGCGCAGCAGGGCGACATCCTGCGCTGAAGCATCGAACTCATAAGCGGAAATCAGCGCCGCAATCGGCTCGCCGCCCGGGGTATCATATTCATCAATGTAGGCGTGTTTATAGAGACCACTCTGGATGATTTCCGGACTATCTTCAAAGTCCTGGCGCAGGTCTTCTTTAGACATGCTCAACAGCTCAATTTTCACGTTCTGGCGAAAATCTGTTTTATCAACCAGCGACTTTACCCCTCGCCATAGGCTCTCAACTGCCTGAAACTCGTCATGATGCATTACAGCGTCCAACTGGCGGCTGATCTGGTAGTCGAGCTCAGCGATGTGGTGATCGATCAGGTTTTTATCCAGTTTGTCGACCTTCGAGCCTGCCTTGGTCAGGCATTCCAGAAAGACCTGCATACCGGCCGTCAGACGCTCGTCAGCGGTCGCATCCGACATCGCCTGCGCATCTTGCCAGAGGTCCAGCGCGCTCAACTCGGAGACAGGGCTCAGATTGATTTTCTCAAACAAGGAGGCGTATACCCCACCCGCAGCGGGACGTTCCAGCACCACGCTTTCACCGCCAGCAATATTATTTTGTACAGACATGAGCATTCCTTGATAAATCCGTTAAAACAGCATGATGATTAAGGTTTTTTTGATGCCAGTGCAGAGAGTTCATTTCGCAACTCAGCGCTAAGCGACTGGTCCAGAACGATTTTTTCAAGCTCTTTTCGGAAAGTCTGGTTATCCAGCAGGTTGGCCTTCAGATCGCGCAGCAAGTTGCGCATCGCCAGCATCGCCTTCAGCTGCGGGATCTGAGCGGCCACCTGCTCTGGCGTGAAATCTTTCATGCTCTGGAAAGTCAGCTGAATGTTGTCCTCGCCACCATCATCAGACAGCGTATTTTTAACGGTCAGATTTACTTTTGGGGAATATTCGGAAAGAACGCTATCAAAATTATTTTTGGTGATGTTAACCTTTTCGCGCTCAGATATTGTCGCAGAGTCCTGCCCATTGCTGAAATCACCCGCAATAAGCAACTTTAAGGGTAATTCCATTTTCTTGCTTGCTCCGCCAGTATGCAGATCAAGCTTCAGGTTAATACGTGCCTTAGGCACCTCATTCTGAAAACTGTCAGCCATCTCATCATCCCTCTTTGTTTTGCTATGCCAATTTCACGGTGTCGTTCTTGATGCGCAATATTAGAACAATGATCGAAACAAAATCAAATACACAGATCTTTTATCTGAAATGAGAAATTTCTTAAGAATTTTACACTAAAATATTATGGCGGATTACTCTGCCACCTTAGTAAAAGACACTGCTTTTGTTATGCAAACCGAATATTTGTATCGAAAAAATGATTACAGACAGATAGACGCCAAGAAAACCACCTTACAATGATTTGCATCAAAAACCTGAGACCAAAAATCATAAATGGACTGCAATGCATTATTGCAGAACGAAAAAAGAGAATACTTTTAAATAATGAAAAAAAACCGAATCATTGATTATGTAAATAATACATCAGAAATTTCATACGGAATTTTCCTGGATGATATAGGCGGAAGAGATAAATAAATTTCTCAAGTACGTAATCGGTCACGAATAAATACACTGCTCTTTTATCCGTTCACGTCTTGATTACAAGGTGCCCTACCTTCATGGATCGGGCAGATGGCATGCTATTGAACATGAGTGATTATAAAAACTGTAAAATCAAGCACCTCCCGAATTGCCGCTTTTTTAATCAAAAACGAGTAATAGCACATATCGTATAACGGTGTTACATTATGCCGCCCACCCAATGTCAGCTATGGCCAGGTAACGCCGTAAAGATCGGTAAAGCCTGCAACCATGACCTTGTACTACGGTCTAATAGGCACGTGGTATCGCACTATGCGTTACTTTCACCGGCTCTACATAGGTTTATCTATTTTGTCTCAATCCAATTTCAAACGCGCATTTTTGCACCCGCGTTACTGGTTTACATGGTTTGGTCTTGGCGTACTCTGGCTGCTGGTTCAACTTCCGTACCCTGTTCTGCGTTTGCTGGGATCTAAACTGGGCAGCGCTTCCCGCGTTTTCCTGAAACGTCGCGAATCCATCGCGCGTAAAAATCTTGAGCTTTGCTTTCCTCAGTACAATGCCGAAGAGCGCGAGAAACTCATCGCTGAAAACTTCAAGTCTATCGGCATGGCGCTGCTTGAAACCGGCATGGCCTGGTTCTGGCCGGATGAGCGTGTCCGCAAGTGGTTTGACGTGGAAGGACTGGATAACCTTAAACGCGCCCAGATGCAAAAACGCGGCGTGATGGTCGTTGGCGTTCACTTTATGTCGCTGGAGCTGGGCGGCCGCGTAATGGGGCTTTGTCAGCCAATGATGGCAACCTACAGACCTCACAACAGTGAGCTGATGGAGTGGGTGCAGACGCGAGGCCGCATGCGTTCCAATAAGGCGATGATTAGCCGTAACAACCTGCGCGGTATGGTCGGTGCCCTGAAGAAAGGTGAAGCCGTCTGGTTTGCACCCGATCAGGATTATGGACGTAAAGGCAGCAGCTTTGCGCCCTTCTTTGCGGTGAAAGACGTTGCGACGACTAACGGCACCTTTGTCATTTCTCGTTTGTCAGGCGCCTCCATGCTGACCGTGACGATGGTGAGAAAAGCAGATAAATCAGGCTATCGTCTGCACATCTCTCCTGAAATGGCTAACTATCCGGAAAACGAGTGCGAAGCCGCGGCGTTTATCAACAAAGTCATCGAAACTGAAATCATGCGCGCGCCAGAGCAGTATCTGTGGATGCATCGTCGTTTCAAAACCCGCCCTCTTGGCGAAGCCTCGCTCTATATTTAAGCCTTTCATTAAGGTTAGTTTCGCTAAGAAACTAACCTTTTCAATCACCTGTCATCCCGTTGAGAAATCGTCTTTTCATTGCGTCGCCCAAAGTGAATTTATTGCGATGCGAAATCAAACTGTCGCCGTTCCACGACACTCGTAAGTAACGGAAATTATTTAAAAAATCCCCTCTTGTCACCCCTCATTTTTAGGCGTACATTAGCGCCGTCTGGCAACAGGAAAGCACAGAATTCTGAGCTGGAGTGAGCGGCGAAACGGGAAAATTCTCATTTCCGTTTTGACCGGATTTCAGTTCTCTATAATCAGGTGGACTCTGTTTTTAAATGCGTACCACAAGATACGCGGAGCGATGAAACGTGAAATATTTCTTTATGGGCATTTCGGTGATTGTTTTAGTCTGGGCCGGAACCTTTGCCCTGATGATCTAGTGAAGAACATGCAGTCAAAAAAACAGGAGCCCTCGGCTCCTGTTTTTTATGTCATGTCGACGCGGGATTTTCAGTCACGCTCTTCGAGGAGATAAGGCCGTCGGCCCGGAACATGCTCTTGATGCCCCTCACCGCCTGACGAATGCGGTCGCTGTTTTCAATCAGGGCAAATCGCACATGGGTGTCGCCATAATCGCCAAAGCCAACGCCCGGTGACACACACACCTTCGCATCCTGCAGCAGCTTTTTGGCAAACTCCAGCGATCCCATCGCCGCGTACGGCTCCGGAATTTTTGCCCAGACGTACATAGACGCCTTCGGCATTTCCACCATCCATCCCGCTTCATGCAAGCCCTTTACCAGCACGTCACGGCGGCGCTTATACTGGGCGGCAATCTCGTGAACGCACTGCTGGTCGCCCTCCAGGGCAGCAATAGCCGCGACCTGCAGCGGGGTGAAGGTGCCGTAATCGTGATAACTCTTAATGCGCGCCAGTGCGCTCACCAGCGTTTTGTTACCCACCATAAAGCCAATACGCCAGCCCGCCATGTTGTAGCTTTTTGACAGCGTAAAGAACTCTACCGCCACGTCACGCGCGCCCGGAACCTGCATAATAGAAGGCGCTTTCCAGCCGTCATAGACGATGTCAGCATAGGCTAAATCGTGAACCACCAGCACGTCATACCGCTTGGCCAGGGCGACGACTTTCTCGAAGAAATCGAGCTCCACGCACTGGGCCGTTGGGTTCGACGGGAAACCGAGGATCATCATCTTGGGTTTCGGATAGCTTTCGCGAATCGCACGTTCCAGTTCGTTAAAGAAATCGACGCCTTCCACCAGCGGCACGGAACGGACCTGAGCCCCGGCAATCACCGCGCCGTAGATGTGGATCGGGTAGCTTGGATTAGGCACCAGCACCGTATCGCCATGATCCAGGGTGGCCAACATCAGGTGTGCCAGCCCCTCTTTCGAGCCGATGGTGACAATCGCTTCACTTTCCGGATCGATATCAACCTGATAGCGATCCTGATACCAGCGCGAGATCGCGCGACGTAATCTGGGAATACCGCGAGAGGTCGAGTAGCCATGCGTATCCGGGCGCTGGGCAACCGTGCAGAGCTTCTCAACGATATGCGGTGGCGTTGGGCCGTCAGGGTTACCCATGCTGAAATCGATAATATCTTCGCCGCGTCGACGCGCAGCCATTTTCAGTTCAGCAGTGATATTGAAAACATAAGGGGGGAGACGATCGATACGCGTAAAACGGCGTTCAGGACTGAATTCAGCCATAGATTCCTCAGATTAACGTTAGCGCCCGGACCGTCCGAGCGACGCTGCCACCGATGTGGCATGCTTAGAAAATAACCTGAAAAAAATCATGCTGTCGAGAGGGAAATGAAAAAAAAGTGATAGTCTGAAAACCGGAACCCGGCTGTGTCGAAAAGCGGAAGTCTCTGTTTCGGGAATAGCTTTCTGATAGCTGTTATTTAACAGGGTGATATCAACCCAGTTACCTGATGGTGCGCCGGTAAGAAAAAAACTGGACGCATCGGTCACCGCCTGACAATCCCCTTTACAAATTATGGTTTTTCCTCATTTGATAAACCTGACGGATAGCTGGTCAATACGCGCCAGGTTTTTTATCATGGTCCTTTCCCGTTTTCCCAGGTCTACTCGTGCACGAAATATTCACTATGCTGCTGGCGGTTTTTGACCGTGCGGCATTAATGCTGATTTGCCTGTTCTTCCTCATCCGCATTCGCCTGTTTCGCGAGCTGTTGCACAAATCAGCCCACTCGCCAAAAGAGCTGCTGGCCGTTACCGCCATCTTTTCGCTGTTCGCCCTGTTCAGTACCTGGTCCGGCGTGCCGGTAGAGGGTTCGCTGGTAAACGTGCGCATAATCGCCGTCATGTCCGGCGGGATTTTGTTTGGCCCTTGGGTGGGCGTTATCACCGGCGTGATTGCCGGAACCCACCGCTACCTGATTGATATCGGCGGCGTAACGGCGGTGCCCTGCTTTATTACCAGCATTATCGCCGGGGTGCTCTCCGGCTGGATCAGCCGCAAAATCCCGAAAAAACAGCGCTGGCGCGCCGGGATCGTCGCAGGCATGGTATGCGAAACGCTGACCATGATCCTGGTCGTCGTCTGGGCCCCGACCACCGCGCTGGGGCTGGATATCGTCTCGAAAATCGGGATTCCGATGATCCTGGGCAGCGTCTGCATCGGTTTTATCGTGCTGCTGGTGCAAAGCGTTGAAGGGGAAAAAGAGGCCAGCGCCGCCCGACAGGCCAAGCTGGCGCTGGATATTGCCAACAAAACGCTGCCGCTCTTCCGCCACGTTAACGCAGAATCATTGCGTCAGGTCTGCGAAATTATCCGCCACGACATCCACGCGGACGCCGTCGCCATCACCAATATTGACCACGTGCTGGCCTACGTTGGCGTCGGGGAACACAACTATCGCGATAATGATGACACCATCAGCCCAACCACCAGACAGGCGATTAACTACGGTAAAATCATTATTAAAAACAATGACGAAGCCCACCGAACGCCGGAAATCCACTCTATGCTGGTGATCCCGCTGTGGGAGAAAGGCGTCGTGACCGGCACGCTGAAAATTTATTACTGTCACGCGCATCAGATCACCTCCTCGCTACAGGAGATGGCGATTGGCCTGTCGCAGATTATCTCCACCCAGCTGGAGGTCTCCCGGGCAGAACAGCTGCGTGAGATGGCAAATAAGGCAGAGCTGCGCGCGCTGCAGAGCAAAATCAATCCCCATTTCCTGTTTAACGCGCTGAACGCTATCTCCTCGTCCATTCGTCTTAATCCGGACACCGCTCGCCAGCTGATTTTTAACCTGTCGCGCTATCTGCGCTACAACATCGAGCTGAAAGATGACGAGCAGATCGACATCAAAAAAGAGCTGTACCAGATCAAAGACTACATCGCGATTGAGCAGGCGCGCTTTGGCGACAAGCTCACGGTCATTTACGATATTGATGAAGAGGTCAACTGCGTGATCCCGAGCCTGCTTATCCAGCCGCTGGTCGAAAACGCGATTGTTCACGGCATTCAGCCCTGTAAAGGCAAAGGCGTCGTTACCATCAGCATCACCGAAAGCGGCAACCGCGTGCGCATTGCGGTGCGCGATACCGGCCACGGGATTGATCCTAAAGTCATTGAGCGCGTGGAGTCTAACGAGATGCCCGGAAATAAAATCGGCCTGCTGAACGTGCACCACCGGGTCAAGCTGCTCTATGGCGACGGGCTGCACATTCAGCGTCTTGAACCGGGCACCGAAATTGCTTTTTACGTTCCGAACGAGCGCTCGCCCGTTCATTCGACAACATCACTGCTGCCCCAGGTGGAGTAACCCATGAAAGTCATCATCGTAGAAGATGAAATCCTGGCTCAACAGGAGCTAACCTGGCTTATCAACACCCACAGCCAGATGGAGATTGTGGGCACCTTTGATGACGGTCTGGACGTGCTGAAGTTTCTGCAGCATAACCGGGTCGACGCCATCTTCCTGGATATCAACATTCCGTCGCTGGATGGCGTATTGCTGGCGCAAAACATCAATCAGTTTGCCCATAAGCCGTTTATTGTGTTCGTTACCGCATGGAAAGAGCACGCCGTAGAGGCCTTCGAGCTAGAGGCGTTTGACTATATCCTTAAGCCTTACCAGGAGTCGCGGATTGTCAGCATGCTGCAGAAGCTGGAGGCCGCATGGCAGCAGCAGACCGCCCCCGCTAGCGCCAGCCCAACGGTACGGGAAAACGATACCATTAATCTGGTCAAAGACGAGCGCATCATCGTGACGCCAGTCAATGATATCTACTATGCCGAAGCCCATGAAAAGATGACGTTTGTCTATACGCGGCGGGAATCTTACGTGATGGCGATGAACATCACCGAGTTTTGCAGCAAGCTGCCTGCGGCGCACTTTTTCCGCTGCCACCGCTCGTTCTGCGTGAATTTAAACAAGATCCGCGAGATCGAACCGTGGTTTAACAACACCTATATCTTGCGCCTGAAGGATCTGGATTTTCAGGTGCCGGTGAGCCGCAGCAAGGTGAAAGAGTTCCGCCAGCTCATGCACCTGTAACGAAAAAGCCCTCTCCCGCGGGAGAGGGCCATGCATCAGAGAATTTGACCGAGAACCTGACGCAGGTGGGCACCCGACCCCAGCAGGCCTGGGTTATCATGCACGATCAGATAAACCGGAATGTCCTGCACGTAGCTTCTGAAGCGCCCTTTATCCTCAAACCCGCCGCGGAAGCCGGAGGCTTTGAAGAAGTCGAGGAAGCGCGGCACAATTCCGCCCGCAATATAAACGCCCCCGAAGGTGCCCAGCGTCAGCGCCAGGTTGCCGCCGAAGCGCCCCATAATCACGCAGAACAGCGACAGGGCACGACGGCAATCAATGCAGCTGTCCGCCAGCGCGCGTTCGGTGACGTCTTTCGGCTGCAGGTTTTCCGGCAGACGACCGTCCGACTTCACAATCGCCCGGTACAGGTTCACCAGCCCCGGTCCTGATAGCACGCGCTCGGCGGAGACGTGGCCGATCTCCGCGCGTAATTCTTCGAGGATAATGCCCTCTTCTTCGCTGTTTGGCGCAAAGTCAACGTGACCGCCTTCACCCGGCAGGCTCACCCAGCGCTGAGCGACATGCACCAGATGTGAAACGCCCAGACCGGTACCGGCCCCGTAAACCGCAATCGGCTTACCTTCTACCGGTTCAGCGCCACCGAACTGGATCAGATGCTCAGGCTTCAGCATCGGGATCGCCATGGATACCGCGGTGAAGTCATTGATGATTTCAAGATGCGCAAAGCCGAGGTTTTTTTTCATCTCGGCGATGGAGAATGCCCAGGTATGGTTGGTCATGGCGACCCAGTCGCCGGTTATCGGACAGGCAATGGCGATGCAGCCATCTTCTACGCTTACCTGATGCTCGTCCAGATAGACGCGGACAACGGCCTCAAGGCTTGGATAATCCAGCCCTGAGTAGGTTTTCGCCCGGGAAATTTCACCGCTACTTACATCGCATAATGCGAGGCGCGCGTTTGTGCCGCCCACATCACCTACCAAAGCATACTTTGTCATTCTTCTACTGCTCCGCTAAAGTCAGAATAAATCTTTGGGACACTGTAAATTCAAGGCGTGATAACAACAACGGCCGTAAGGTGAATGCCCATGGATTATCGATCTTCGTCACAGAATAACTTTACCGTTTCAGCACCTTTTGCACTATTGCCATAAAGCTTAATGTGCAAAGTAACGTAATACCGTTTTGTACAAGGAAATCATCATGCTCCACCCGCGAGCCAGAACCATGCTGTTGCTGGCCATTCCGGCGCTCATCATTGGCGTGGTTTCAAGTCTGGTGCTCATCGTCGTGATGAAAGTCGCGTCGGTGCTGCAAACACTGTTATGGAACGCGCTTCCTGCAGGACTGGGCGTCACCGCTGACTCTCCTGCCTGGATCGTTGGGATGCTGACGTTAACCGGTATTGCGGTGGGCCTGGTGATCCGTTTCAGTCCCGGCCATGCCGGCCCCGATCCGGCACAGGAACCGTTGATTGGTGCCCCGGTTGCCCCCGCCGCATTGCCAGGGCTCATCATTGCGTTGATTATCGGTCTGGCTGGAGGCGTTAGTCTGGGACCTGAGCATCCGATTATGGCCGTGAATATTGGCCTGGCTGTTTTTCTTGGTTCACGCATTTTGCCCCGCGTCGGCGCGCTGGACTGGACCATTCTCGCCTCAGCAGGCACCATCGGGGCGCTTTTCGGCACGCCCGTTGCGGCGGCACTGATCTTTTCGCAGACGCTCAGCAGCAATAACGACGTCCCGCTGTGGGATAAGCTGTTTGCACCGCTGATGGCCGCAGCCGCCGGAGCGTTGACCACCAGCCTGTTTTTCCATCCCCATTTTTCACTCTCCCTTCCCCACTACGGCCAGATGCAAATCGCCGATATTTTCAGCGGCGCCATCGTCGTCGCCATCGCCATTGCGCTGGGCATGGTGGCGGTATGGTGCCTTCCACGTCTGCACCGGCTGATGCATAGACTCAAACACCCGGTGCTGATTCTGGGAGCCGGCGGTTTGATCCTCGGTATTTTAGGGGCAATCGGCGGGCCGGTGACGCTGTTTAAAGGTCTGGACGAGATGCAGCAGCTGGCCTTCAGCCAGGTGTTTAGCGTCTCTGACTATCTGCTGTTTGCCGTGATTAAGCTGGCCGCGCTGGTGGTAGCGGCCGCCTGCGGTTTCCGCGGTGGACGCATTTTTCCGGCGGTCTTTGTCGGCGTCGCGCTGGGTCTAATGCTGCACGAGCATGTCGATGCGGTCCCGGCGGCGATTACCGTCTCTTGTTCTATTCTGGGATTGGTTCTGGTGGTCACGCGCGACGCGTGGCTAAGCCTGTTTATGGCGGCGGTAGTCGTACCGGATTCGACGCTTTTCCCTCTGCTTTGTATCGTGATGTTGCCCGCCTGGCTCCTGCTGGCGGGCAAACCGATGATGATGGCCTGGCGAAACGACAAATAATCAGGCGCTATTGCGCGCTTCCAGCGCTTTGGTGATCGCCCCCAGCAGCGGTGGGATGTCGGCTTTCGGCAGCATCACCTCAATCAGCGAGAGCCGCTCGTGGTGCGCCACTTTTTCAAGGACGTCCGCCAGCTGCTCCGCTTCACTAACCCGCCAGCACTGGGCCTGAGGATCAAGGCTCAGTGCCTGCGGGATTTGCGTCCAGTTCCATAGCGCGATGTCGTTATATCTCTGCTCCGGCCCGTGGATCGCCCTTTCTACCGTGTACCCTTCGTTGTTAAGGACCAGAATGATGGGGTGTTGTTTATCCCGCAGCATCGAGCCGAGCTCCTGGATAGTAAGCTGCGCCGCGCCATCTCCCGTCAGGACAATCACGCGCCGGTTCGGGCAGGCCGTTTGTGCGCCAAACGCCGCCGCCAGCGTATAGCCGATCGATCCCCACAGCGGCTGGACGATAAAATTCACGTCAGCCGGAAGACGCAGGTCGATCGCGCCGAAGGCCGAGGTGCCCTGATCCGCAAGAATGATGTCTCCCGGACGAATAAACGTCTGCAGCGTTTGCCAGAAATTCGCCTGCGTCAGCGAGCCATCCGGCTGCGGGTAGGCCATTGTGCTTTGAGAGGACGGCAAGGGCGTCTCGCGCACGTGCTGTTTGCACAGATCCACCAGCGTTTCGATTGCCTGAAGCATGGGGATGCCGGTAAACCAGATATCACCGACGCGTGAGGCATGAGGCTGAACTTCTATCGTCTGCGCCGGGGTGAGCTGATGCGTGAAGCCGGCGGTCAGGGTATCGGTAAAACGCGTGCCGATGCACAGCACGGTATCCGCCCCTTCAATCGCCTCTTTTACCGCGCCAGCGCTCGCCGAACCGCTGTAGGTGCCGTAAAAACCGGCGTGACGCTCGTCGAATATCCCTTTGCCCATCAGCATGGTGGCGTGCGCCATCGGCACGTCCTTGACCCATTTCTGTAGCGCATGCTTCAGGCCATGGCGCAGGACAAGGAAATCGGCCAGCAGCGCAGTACGCTTGCTCCCGGCAAGCCTGTTTTCTGCGGCATCCCGGAATGCTTTCAGGCAGGCGCTATCGGCATGCTTATGCCGGAGCGTGAGAGCGTTTACAGGAGGGGTGGCGGCTTTTTTTGCCACGTCGGCAGGCAGCATCAGGTAGCCGGGGCGACGCTCCCGGAGCATGGTTGTTAACACCCGGTCGATTTCATAACAGGCGTTTTGCTCGGTCAGGATCGCCTGCGCAGCGGTGATCGGCTCGCTCATATGATAGAAATGACGAAACTCACCGTCGCCCAGCGTATGGTGCAGCAGCTCACCTCTTTGCTGTGATGCCATCCCCGGCGCGCCCACAATATGCAAGACCGGAACATGCTCGGCGTAGCTGCCCGCAATGCCGTTCATGGCGCTTAACTCTCCTACGCCAAATGTCGTCAGCAGCGCGGCGAAGCCCTTACAACGGGCATATCCGTCCGCGGCGTAAGAGGCGTTTAACTCGTTGGCACAGCCCACCCAACAGATATCCGGGCTGTCTATTACATGGTCGAGAAACTGCAGGTTATAGTCGCCCGGCACGCCAAACAGATGATCGGCTCCACAATCTGTTAGACGGTCCAGCAGGTAATCGGCGACGCAGTATGGGGTACGCATAAACAGGTATCCTTCTAATGTTTTGACCTCACCTTGAGTATTAAATAAGCGTGATGGCTGTCCAGAATTGGCGATAAGAAGGACATGGAAAGAATGCTTTACAAAAAAGGCTGCGCTATGCTGCTTTTTTTCACGTAAATGTAAACGCATACACTGATTTTTCACTTCAGCGCCAGAGGTTACGAAAATGGGTTATCAGCCGGACAAAAATCGTTACGGGACAATGGAGTATCGCCGCTGCGGGCGAAGCGGGCTCAGGTTGCCCGCCATCTCGCTTGGGCTGTGGCATAACTTTGGTGACACCACCCTTATCGAAAACAGCCGTCAACTTTTACAGCGCGCGTTCGATCTGGGTATTACGCATTTCGACCTTGCCAATAACTATGGCCCGCCTCCCGGATCGGCCGAACGTAATTTCGGGCGTATTTTACAGGAGGATTTCCTGCCCTGGCGCGACGAGCTGATCGTCTCAACCAAAGCGGGTTATACCATGTGGGATGGCCCTTACGGCGACTGGGGGTCACGCAAATATCTGCTGGCAAGCCTCGATCAAAGCCTGAAGCGCATGGGGCTGGAGTATGTGGATATCTTCTATCATCACCGTCCAGACCCACAAACGCCGCTGCTGGAAACCATGAAAGCGCTTGACCATGCGGTGCGCCAGGGAAAAGCCCTGTACGTCGGGTTATCCAACTACCCGGCTGTTCTGGCTCGCCAGGCGATTGATATCCTCAATGACCTCGGAACGCCCTGCCTGATCCACCAGCCGAAATACTCCCTTTTTGAACGAGCCCCGGAAGCGGGACTGCTGGACGTGCTGCAGGAAAAAGGGGTTGGCTGTATTCCCTTCTCGCCGCTGGCCGGCGGGCAGCTGACCAATCGCTATCTGAACGGCATTCCGGCAGACTCTCGCGCGGCAAGCGGCAGTCAGTTCCTTAATCCCGATCAGATAACCGAAGAGAAGCTGGAGAAGGTAAGAAAGCTGAACGCCATGGCGGAAGAGCGTGGCCAGAAGCTCTCCCAGATGGCGCTGGCCTGGGTATTACGCCATGAGGAAGTGACATCGGTGCTGATTGGGGCAAGTAAAGCTGCGCAGATTGATGACGCCGTGGGCATGCTGGCAAACCGCCATTTCTCTGCAGAAGAGCTGGACCGTATAGAAGGGATTCTGAGCAGCTCAAAATAGAACCGCTTTTAGCAAAAAGTGCTCTCACCCAGGAATTCGGAGTTGAGGCGATGATACGAAGGTTTACCAACTCGTAAAATTGCGTTAACAGGCCCAACAAAGGCCCCGATCGTGAAGGAGAAAGAGTATGTTCAGGTCACTGATTCTTGCAGCGGTATTACTGGCTTCGGCTCCGCTGATCGCCACTGCGGGCGAAATCACCCTGTTGCCATCAGTAAAATTACAAATTGGCGATCGTGACGACTACGGCAGATACTGGGACGGCGGCGACTGGCGCGACCGTGATTACTGGCATCGTCACTATGAGTGGCGCGGCGATCGCTGGTGGAAACATGATAACGGCAGACATCGCGGCTGGTATAAAGGCAGCGCCTACGAGCGCGGCTACCGTGAAGGGTGGAACGATCGTGACGACCGTCGCGGCGGCTGGGGTCGTGGCAAAGGTCACGGACATGGCCACCACGGTCATGACGACTAACAGCAAAAAGGAGCCTCACGGCTCCTTTTTCTTTTACAGCCCCAACGCTGTGCCAATCAGCAGCCACAGGTTCAGCGCCACCACCACCACCACGATGGCCCACCCGGTACGCTTCACCAGCGTTGAGTTGACCAGCTCGCCCATCAGGGATTTGTTGCTGGTAAAGATCAGCAGCGGCACCAGCGCCAGCGCAATACCAAAACTCAGCAGAACCTGGCTCATGACCAGAATTCGCGTTGGGTCGAGCCCCATCAAAATCACGACAAATGACGGCAGCATGGTGACGGAGCGACGCACCCACAGCGGAATATGGAACCGGACAAACCCCTGCATCACCACCTGGCCTGCCAGCGTACCCACCACCGTAGAAGAAAGACCGGCAGCCACCAGGCTGAGACCAAATATCGTAGCGGCAGCATGGCTCAGCAGCGGCTCCAGCGTGAGATACGCCTGGTCGAGATCGGCAATACCGGTGTGACCGTTAAAGTGGAAAGCCGCGGCTGCGGTTGCCATCATCGCCAGATTGACAAACCCGGCGATGGTCATGGCGATCGCCACGTCCCATTTGGTAGCGGAGTACCGCTCTTTGCGCGTCCCACCGTGGAGATGCTGCGTCAGCGAAGAGTGCAGATAAATCACGTGCGGCATGATGGTCGCCCCCAGCACCCCGGCGGCCAGGAACACCGCTTCCGAGGTTGGCAGGCTTGGGATCGCCATCCCTTTAGCGAGCTGGGCCAGATTCGGCTGTGAGAAAATCAGCTCGACGATATAGGCCGCCGCGACAAACAGCAGCAGACCGCCGATGACCTTCTCCAGCGGCTTTTGGCCCCGACGCTGCAGCATCAGGATCAGGAACGTGGCAATCCCGGTCAGCACCGCCCCCTGCAACAGCGACACGCCCAGAATCAGCTTAAAGCCGATCGCTGCGCCGATAAATTCAGCAAGATCGGTGGCCATGGCGATGATTTCCGCCTGGACCCAATAGAGCCAGACGGCCGGGCGCGGATAATGGTCGCGAATTTGCTCCGCCAGGTTTTTACCCGTGGCAATCCCCAGCTTTGCGGAGAGCATTTGAATCAGCATCGCCATCAGGTTAGCCCAGACGACTACCCACAGCAGCTTATAGCCGAAGCTGGCCCCGGCCTGAATATTGGTCGCAAAGTTACCTGGATCGATATAGCCAATGGCAGCGATGAACGCAGGTCCCATTAATGCGAACCGCAACTTGCGCGCGGCTCTGCCACTGCTACCCTCTACGCGACTGTTTGTCATTTCTGCCTCTGAAATATAGCCTTTGCTATGTTTAATGCTATCAAAATGAGAATGATTATCAAGATCATTTGTGAAGTTTACAGTGATTTCTCTGATAGCTTTGAACGATAGGCGGGCGGGTAAGTGGGGCGATCTTACAGAAACTGAATATCGCGCGCGCTTTTGTGAAGACTAGCACACAAACTTAACTTTTCACTCATTTACCTAACATAACAAAAATGTATTGTGGATCACTATTTTTGAGACTCGTCACAGGATGTAACTATAGTGTGTCCTCGATCTCGTTTTCTTTTCGCTTGTTACATAGAATGTGCACGAAAATTAAACCTGCCTCATATTTGGAGCAAATATGGACCGCGTCCTTCATTTTGTCCTGGCACTTGTTGTCGTTACTGCACTTGCATTGCTGGTCAGCACAGACCGCAAAAAAATTCGTATCCGTTATGTTGTCCAGCTGCTGGTCATTGAAGTTTTACTTGCGTGGTTCTTCCTGAACTCCAACGTAGGCCTCGGCTTCGTGAAAGGCTTCTCCGAAATGTTCGAAAAACTGCTCGGATTCGCCAATGAAGGGACCAACTTTGTCTTCGGTAAAATGAACGACGAAGGTCTGGCGTTCTTCTTCCTGAAGGTTCTCTGCCCTATCGTCTTCATCTCCGCGCTGATCGGTATTCTGCAGCACATCCGCGTTCTGCCGTTCGTGATTCGTGGCATTGGTTTCCTGTTATCCAAAGTGAACGGTATGGGTAAGCTGGAATCCTTTAACGCCGTCAGTTCCCTGATCCTCGGTCAGTCTGAGAACTTCATCGCGTATAAAGATATTCTCGGCAAGATGTCCCGCAACCGCATGTACACCATGGCGGCAACCGCAATGTCTACCGTTTCCATGTCTATCGTGGGCGCGTATATGACCATGCTGGAACCAAAATACGTGGTTGCTGCGCTGGTTCTGAACATGTTCAGCACCTTTATCGTTCTCTCGCTGATCAACCCGTACCGCGTTGACGCCAGCGAAGAAAATATCCAGATGTCAAACCTGCACGAAGGCCAGAGCTTCTTCGAAATGCTGGGTGAATACATTCTGGCCGGTTTCAAAGTGGCGATTATCGTTGCCGCCATGCTGATCGGCTTCATTGCGCTGATTTCTGGCCTGAACGCCCTGTTCGCCGCGGTGCTGGGTATCTCCTTCCAGGGCATTCTGGGCTACATCTTCTACCCGATTGCATGGGTGATGGGTGTTCCGGCTCACGAAGCGCTGCAGGTGGGCAGTATCATGGCAACCAAGCTGGTTTCTAACGAATTCGTTGCGATGATGGATCTGCAGAAAATTGCCAGCACGCTTTCTCCGCGCGCGGAAGGTATTCTCTCCGTGTTCCTGGTCTCCTTCGCGAACTTCTCGTCCATCGGGATTATCGCGGGTGCGATTAAAGGCCTGAACGAAGAGCAGGGTAACGTGGTTTCTCGCTTTGGCCTGAAGCTGGTTTACGGTTCTACGCTGGTGAGCGTCCTGTCTGCTTCTATCGCGGCACTGGTGCTCTAACCTTTAGCGTTAAACAAAAACCGGGAGCCTGGCTCCCGGTTTTTTTATGCCCGCAATTCTTCCAGCGGTTTGGGTTTGCCTATCAGGTAGCCCTGCAGGTAATCCACACCGAAGCGAAGGAGCATCTCCCGCTGCGCCGGTGTTTCGACGTATTCCGCTACAACGCACAGCGATTTCGTCTTCGCCAGATTACACATCGACTGCACGATCATGGCATCCATGTCGTCTGTACAAATGTCTTTCACAAAGCAGCCGTCGATTTTAATGATGTCCGCCTGCAGGCGTCTGAGACGCTCATAGTTAGCGTAGCCAGTACCAAAATCATCGATAGCAATCCGGAAACCATAATCCCGCAGCTGCTGAATATTGTTTATACTCGAGCCTGAATTGGAGAATGCCTGCTCTTCGGTAATCTCAATCACGACGGCCTGAGGTGCCACACCGTACCGTTCAAATAGCGCGCAAATCTCGGTCGCCACCTCTTTTTGCATCAGCGTAAGCGGCATCAGGTTGACGGAAAAACGGGCGCCAGAGTGCGGTGCAGGGTTATCGCGCAGCCACACCAGTAATTTTTCCATGACGCACATATCAAACCTGTGGCTGAGGTTGAACTGCGCAATCAGCGGAATAAAGCGGTCAGGAGTGAAGATCTCGCCCTCGCTCTCCATACGCGCCAGAATTTCGTAGTAGCCGCTCCCGTCCGCCTTCTGGATCGGCTGCGCATACAAATGGAACTGCCCCGCATCCAGGGCATGCTTAATCCGCGCCAGCATCAGGACACGCTCTGTCGTTTGTCCTGAGGCCGCCTCAAGGCTATTCGTGAGCGCGAGTACGTTTTGCTCTCCGCAGGCCTGTTCTGCCAGCCAGCTCAGTTGCCCCAGCGTGTGATGCAGGTTTTCGCCGTTTTCAACCATTCCCCAGGACGCGCCAAACTCAATATCCAGCCCGGTGTTGTTCCAGAAAATTTTATTGCT
This sequence comes from Enterobacter sp. 3U4, assembly GCF_057224565.1. Classification (NCBI taxonomy): domain Bacteria; kingdom Pseudomonadati; phylum Pseudomonadota; class Gammaproteobacteria; order Enterobacterales; family Enterobacteriaceae; genus Enterobacter; species Enterobacter sp. 3U4. The sequence continues at coordinate 626,712 of NZ_CP136665.1, read as the reverse complement.
GTTGAGCCGATCGACCATATGCTGGAGACGTTCAGCAATTTCCGGCCCGAGCAATACCAGCACCAGCTCGCTTCCGGGCAGCTGGAAGAGCAGCTCATCTTTTTGCAGGAGCGGCTGAAGCGACGTGGCGATCGTTCTTTTGCAGTGGACCCGCATGATAATCCCGTAGTGGCGGCTCAAAAACTCCAGGTTATCCATGCGCAGAATGCACACTTTGGCATCCGGATGGATCTCAAGGTAATCCTCCAGCGCACGAATATTGGGCAAACCGGTAAGAGGATCGGTTAGCGCCCTGTCCTGCCAGCCCCGCTTCAGCCACTCGCTGCGCTGGTAAATTCGCGACATGTAAAGTAAGCAGATGGCGAAAGAGATCAACACGGAGAGGATAAAGGAGAGCGAATGGCCCGATTCCACCCCGTTAAGGAAGTTGTAGTTGTAGGTCAACAGCAGGAGCGCAGATACCGCCCACAGCAGAGAAATCAACGCATAGGTCAGTCGGCTTATCGCTAAGGTAAAAAGAATAAAAATCAGCGGCATCAAATAACCCGCAATGACGGGAGATTCAAAAGGACCACATAAAATGACGAGAATGAAGCCTAAAAGCATCAGCCAGACAAATATAAATAATAGATTCTTGTGATAAAACACAGGCTTCACGCTTCGCCGCCAGAAGGTGATGGCATAACGAGGATTAATTATCATTCTTAATGGGTAATAGAACATCATGGTGAAAATCAATGCCGCACATATCAGGCTTTGTATATCCACAACGTTATAAATTACCGTTCCTTCGCCGAAAAAGGTGGAAATAGTCACCGGAAAATCAAATAAATAGCCTGCCAAATACATCGAAAGTTTAATACCTAACGGCACGATAAAACCGAGCCAGAATATACGTAGCCCGATGTGCTTGTTAGGGATGCTGTGACGCCAGCGCTTGCCCAGCATGAGACGTAGCAGGCCGCACGCCGCGAAAAGCGCAAAGGTCTGACAGAACAGTAAAACTGAATATTGTAGCGGTGCTAAATTAACGTAAAATAAATTAGTAACAGTAAAACCTAACACAATGGGAAGAATAGCCCTGCGTCCAAATAGCAGTATTACCGCGAGCATTACGCTTAAAGGTAACCATGCTAAATAAACGTCGTGACCATTAACAATTGCGCGTGGAGAAAGATATCGGGAGACGGGTACCGAAATCAGGCAGAGTGCCAGGGCAATCATAAATATCTTTACATTATTATACGTTTTTTTATTCATTAATCAGGGACATTATTTTCCGGGAGAACCATTGACCGGATGGATAATAGGTTTATTAATTTCGCGAATCAAGTTCAAGTCTATTTATAGACTGGTTTATTGATTTCGATTGAGGAGAGGTACAGGAATACCTTCTTTTTGATAACAAAATGCGGTAACGGGCGTTACATACAGATAAAAAAAACCCCCGTCATTCGACGAGGGTTTACAATTTTGGTGGAGCTAAGCGGGATCGAACCGCTGACCTCTTGCATGCCATGCAAGCGCTCTCCCAGCTGAGCTATAGCCCCACATGTGACTTTACTGACCGCACTCTGTTGGGTTCAGAGTTTGGTGGAGCTAAGCGGGATCGAACCGCTGACCTCTTGCATGCCATGCAAGCGCTCTCCCAGCTGAGCTATAGCCCCATCGTAAAGCTGTCATGTTGACGGGCGGCATAATATGAATTCCGCTGCGGAGTGTCAACGGCAAAATCAATTCCAGCGATTCAATCGCCGAAAAATCATGCAAATGAATCACTTTGCGAGTCTGCTCGCAGTCAGGAGTTAAGCGTGTCACGTTTTCACGTTAAACGGTGCTATAAAATGAGCCGTTAATTAACCCCACAGATATTCAGGAAATTGCATGATCAAGGAACGAATGACGCCAGAAGAGTTAGCCCTCCTCACTGGCTATAGCCGCCAGACCATCAATAAATGGGTACGCAAAGAGGGTTGGATTACATCACCAAAACCAGGCGTCCAGGGCGGAAAAGCGCGCCTGGTGCATGTGAACGAAAAAGTCCGTGACTTTATCCGCAGCGCACGTCGGGCAAGCGAAACGTCCGAACTGCCAGAAGGCACCAGCCATGACCGTTCGCTTCACACCCTACTCCTGACGCTGGCTAATGAAATGACGCCGGAAGAGCAGAAGCAGATGACATCGCTGTTATTACGGGAAGGGATCACCGGCTTGTTGCAACGTTTAGGGATACGCGATCGGGACTGATATGAAAAGATTACGGAGCAAAATGACCACGGAAGAGCTGGCGGAGAGTTTGGGCGTCGCCAGGCAAACGGTTAATCGTTGGATACGCCAGCAGGGGTGGAAAACCGAAGGGCTCAACGGCGTGAAAGGCGGTCGCGCGCGGCTCATTCATGTCGATGCGCGCGTGAAAGAACATATTATGAGCCTCCCGGCGATCCGCAACCGTCAGGCGGTTTACCATCTCGCGGAGGCCACTGCTTCCTACAGTGAACCCATTTCAAACCTGCCCTCAGGCATTATTGATACGCTGGAGAGTATGACTCCGTCAGAGCAGAAGCGTCTGGACGTCTTATTAAAACGCGAAGGCATTCACGGCTTTCTTACGCGTCTCGGTATCGCGGAAAAAGAGGCATAAAAAAACGGCAGGTTACCCTGCCGTTTGTTTTTTCTTAGACGTAATTACTGCTGATTTTCACGTTCAGCGATGAAGTCCAGCGCCTTGTTAATGCGCGCCACGCTGCGTGATTTGCCGATGGCATGAACCGTTACGTCCAGTGCCGGAGACTGACCCGCACCGGTCACCGCAACGCGCAGTGGCATACCGACTTTACCCATACCGACTTCCAGCTCGTCCGCCGTCGCCTGAATGGCGTGATGCACATTCTCAGCGGTCCACTCTGTGAGGGCAGCCAGCTTGTCACGCACCACTTCCAGCGGCTGACGCGCAACCGGGCGAAGGTGTTTCTTGGCAGCGTCCGCATCGAACTCAGCAAACTCTTCATAGAAATAGCGGCAGCTTTCAGCAATCTCTTTCAGCGTTTTGCAGCGCTCGCCGAGCAGTTTCACCAGATCCGCCAGCTCAGGGCCAGTGCGGGTATCAATATTTGCCTGCTCAATGTGCCACTGCAGGTACGTCGCCACATATTCTGGCTGCATGGTATTGATGTAGTGATGGTTCAGCCACAGCAGCTTGTCAGTATTAAACGCGCTGGCTGATTTGCTGACTGAGCTCAGAGAGAAGAGTTCGATCATCTCTTCGCGGCTGAAGATCTCCTGGTCACCGTGGGCCCAGCCCAGACGCACCAGATAGTTCAGCAGCGCTTCTGGCAGATAGCCATCGTCGCGATACTGCATAACGCTTACCGCACCGTGACGTTTAGACAGTTTTTTGCCGTCATCACCGTTGATCATGGAGACGTGCGCATAGACAGGCACAGGAGCGTTCAGCGCCTTCAGAATGTTGATCTGACGTGGCGTATTGTTGATGTGGTCTTCACCACGGACAACGTGGGTAATTTCCATATCCCAGTCGTCAACCACAACGCAGAAGTTGTAGGTTGGGGAACCGTCGGTACGACGGATGATCAGATCGTCCAGCTCCTGGTTGCTGAATTCAATTGGGCCACGGATCTGGTCGTCAAAGATCACCGAGCCTTCTTGCGGGTTAGCAAAACGTACCACGCAAGGCTCATCAGCAGCATGCTCGCTATGGTCATGGCGGCAGCGGCCGTCATAACGCGGCTTTTCACCATTCGCCATCTGCGCTTCACGCAGTTCATCCAGACGCTCTTTTGAGCAGTAGCATTTATACGCCGTGCCCGCTACCAGCATCTCATCAATGACAGCGTTATAGCGGTCAAAGCGTTTGGTCTGGAAGTAAGGACCTTCATCCCATTCCAGATTCAGCCAGTTCATCCCATCCATAATGGCTTCAATTGCTTCCGGCGTGGAGCGCTCAAGATCGGTGTCTTCAATACGCAGCACGAACTCACCTTTGTTGTGGCGTGCGAAAAGCCAGGAATAGAGAGCGGTACGTGCACCACCGACGTGCAGATAGCCTGTCGGGCTCGGCGCGAAGCGAGTTTTGATTTTCATGAAATGGCCTTACGTTATATAGATGCCGGCAATCGGCAAATCCTGGGGAAAAAACGATGGGCAATATTCTATCACTGTGGGGGGATTCCTCAATGTTGATCCCTTTATCGTGACCGAGTTTGCGATTTTTGTTTAGAAATCATGCGCCACTGCCCGTTTCGCGATCGTTTTGTTTAATTTTACGACGAACAAATAAAAACTTTAGAAAATGCGTTGACTCATTTTCAACTCTCCCTATAATGCGACTCCACACAGCGGGGGTGATTAGCTCAGTTGGTAGAGCATCTCCTTTACACGGAGGGGGTCGGCGGTTCGAGCCCGTCATCACCCACCATCTACTTCGGTAGGCTCGCAGTGTAGATAAGAATTGAGATTGGGCGATTAGCTCAGTTGGTAGAGCATCTCCTTTACACGGAGGGGGTCGGCGGTTCGAGCCCGTCATCGCCCACCATTCTCACCTTATCGCAGCAGTTCCGAAATGGGCGATTAGCTCAGTTGGTAGAGCATCTCCTTTACACGGAGGGGGTCGGCGGTTCGAGCCCGTCATCGCCCACCATTTCGGGTCGTTAGCTCAGTTGGTAGAGCAGTTGACTTTTAATCAATTGGTCGCAGGTTCGAATCCTGCACGACCCACCAATGTAAAAAAGCGCCCTAAAGGCGCTTTTTTGCTATCTGCGATTTACATTTTCAACGTCGCAATCAATGTCTTCACCGCTGGCGTCGCCTGCTTCTCGTCATAGACTACATACAAATCTGCCGGTATACGCTCTTTCAGCGGGCGGAACACCACGCCCGGCCACTGCATTTGCGCGTAGCTGTCTGCGGCGAGCGTAATCCCCATGCCCATACTGATCATCGCCAGTACCGTTTGCGGCTCAACGGCTTCACGCACGATCATCGGCGAAAACCCGGCCTGCTGGCAGACTCGATGTAAAAATGCCCAGTCAGAATGCGCTGAAGGCATCGTGACAAAATACTCGTCCTGCAACTCTGCGAGCGCAATCGATGATTCGCTCACCAGCCGGTGATCTTCCGGCATCGCCACCAGGAAAGCCGCTTCACGCAACCGCAGGCTGGTAAACCCCGGGGTAGGTTCCGTTGCCATTCGCCAGATGCCCACATCCAGCTCCCGGCGCTCAAGCAGCGCCATCTGCATTACCGGGGATTTCTCGCGGAAAACGACATCAACATTCGGGTGCGATTTCAAAAAAGCGCGCATCACCGTGCGCACCTCACTCCACATGGCGGTGCCCACAATCCCGAGCTCAATGCGCCCTGCTTCCCCCCGGCCAATTTGCTCGACGCGAGCCAGCGCCTGGTTTGCACTGGCGAGCAGCCGACGGGACTCTTCCATTAGCACTTTGCCGGCATGCGTCAACGCGACGCTCCGCGAGTGGCGAATAAACAGTAACGTGCCCAGCTGACTTTCCAGCTCTTTAATATGCAGGCTCAACGGCGGCTGAGACATATTGAGACGGGCCGCAGCCCGTCCAAAATGCAGTTCCTCCGCCACGGCCAGAAAATAGCGCAGCAGCTTGAGATCGGTCCGATAGGCGCGTTCCATCAAAACATATCCTGGCGATAATACTCATGTGCCTACCTTAAAGCCTTTCATCGCCCTGAGGGGAAATTTAGTGCACAACTGCGCGCATCTCGCTGTTTTTACACGTATAGCGATAGTTAAAGCTGAAATAAAAGACCACCGCGAGCGCCAGGGCATAGGCCGCAAATACCAGCCAGATCGTCTGCCAGTCCTTCACTCCGTCCACCGAGAAGTAATCGACTGCCATACCGCTCAATACCGAACCGAAATACGCCCCGATACCGTTAACGGTCGTCATAAACAACCCTTGCGCGCTGGCGCGGATATCGGCGCTGACCTCCTGTTCAACAAATACCGAGCCTGAAATATTGAAAAAGTCGAACGCGCAGCCGTAGACAATCATTGAGAGCATGAGCAGCATAAACCCTGTTGCAGACGGATCGCCAAAGGCAAACAGCCCGAACCGCAGCATCCAGGCCACCATGCTCATCAGCATGACGGTTTTGATACCAAATCGTCCGAGGAAGTACGGAATGGTCAGAATGAAGAACACTTCAGCGATTTGCGAAACGGAGAGCAGGATGGACGGATATTTGACGATAAAGCTATCTGCATACGTCGGATTACGCGCAAAATCATGCAGGAAGGGGCTGCCAAACGTGTTGGTTATCTGCAGCACGGCGCCGAGCAGCATCGCGAATAAAAAGAACACCGCCATGCGGGGCTGTTTAAACAGGATAAACGCATTGAGGCCCAGCTTGCTTGCCAGAGACGGAGACGTTTTTGTCGTCGCAACCGGAATGGCTGGCAACGTCAGAGAATAGAGCGCCAGCAGCACGGACGCGGCAGCCGCAATATAGAGCTGCACGTTGCTCAGCTCCGCCCCCATCAGGCTTATGGCCCACATCGCGGTAATAAAGCCCACGGTGCCATACACCCTCACTCGCGGGAAATGGCTCACCGTATCCAGCCCTGCCCGTTCAAGACAGGAGTAGGAAATGGTGTTCGACAGCGCAATCGTGGGCATGAAGGCCATCGCATTCACCAGCATGACCCAGAACATCAGGCCCGGCTCATTGACCTGCGCGGCATAGCAGAGCGCGACGGCGCAAACGAGGTGGCAAATCACGTAGGCGCGGTCCGCCCGCAGCCACTTGTCGGCAATAATCCCCACCAGCGAAGGCATAACGATCGCGGCAAGTCCTTTGGAGCTGTACACCATGCCCACGTCGGAGCCGGTAAAGTGTAGGGTGTTAATCATGTAAGCGCCGAGGGTAACCAGCCAGCTCCCCCAGATAAAATATTGTATAAAGGACATCATCTTTAAGCGAGTCGTGATGTTCATAACCCATTCCCTATAGCAGCGTGGCCCTGCCGGGCCACTTTATTGTTTTACTCAGGCAATATGGCGAAGAAAACCGCAGATAAGATTGATAAAGTTCTGACGGGAAAGCTCAGCGGCAGCGAGGGTTTGTTCATGCGAGAGTTTGACATTGCCCAGCCCTTCCGCAAGATTGGTAATTGCAGAAACGGCCACGACCTTCAGGCCGCAGTGGCGTGCGGAAATCACTTCCGGCACCACGGACATGCCCACCACATCACCGCCGATAATTTGCATCATGCGGATCTCGGCCGCCGTCTCGAAGTTTGGACCGGGATAAGAAACAAATACCCCTTCATGGAGCGGGAAGCCGGCTTTCGTCGCCACGGTTTGCAGAATGGCGCGGTAATCCGCGTCGTAAGCATTGGCCAGGGAGAAGAAACGCTCGCCAAAGCGCTCCTCGTTCAGCCCCACCATCGGCGTGCCCGGCATGGTATTGATATGGTCGCTCAGAGCAACCAGGCTTCCTGGCTGAACGTCAGGACGCAATGAACCCGCCGCATTGGTGCTAAACAGCAGCTCGCACCCCAGCAGCTTAAAGGTGCGGATCGCATCGGTCATGATGGTCATCCCGCGCCCTTCGTAGAAATGGCCGCGCCCCTTCATGCAGGCAACCGGCACCCCGGCCAGATGCCCGAGCACCAGCTCGCCGGCATGCCCGTTCACGGTGCTCACGGGGAAGCCCGGCAGCTTTTCGTAGCTCATAGAAACGGCGTCATCAATCTGGTCGGCAAGCGCGCCCAGGCCAGAGCCGAGAATAAACGCCACGCGGGGCGTGAAGTTCGGCTTAGCGGCGCGAATGATGTCGGCGCAGTACCACGGATTATTCGAGAGGGTCATAGAGGCTCCTTAAGGATGAAGATCGCGACAGCGGGGATCGCATGACTTACGTCTTATATCTTCAGACTGCCGGTGACCTCCAATACACTTTCACCGCACCATCAATACTGATTGTGTATCGATGCAACTCCCTGCCAGATATGGCAGTTTTGCTCAAGCTAATCCCGTCGGTGCCGATACCTCTGTTTTATAACGCGAGGAAAAAGTATGACGACCATTCAGGCTTCAACCCAACAGATTCAAACCAGCGGCGCGAGTGGCACTTCGAGCAGTAACGATATATCTGCGCAAATCACCCGCATTCTCGACAAGATCAAAAAGCTGACCCAGCAGTTAAAAGAGCTGTCGAACAGCCCCATCAGCACCGATGAGAAGAAGAAGCAGCAGGAACTGATTCAGACCCAAATCAAAGTGCTGCAGGCACAGCTCGCCGCACTGCAGCGCCAGCAGGCCGAAGAGGCCCAGAAGAAGCAGGAGCAAAAGCTTGGCAAAGTGGAAGGTGTAAACAGCCCGTCAGACAAAAATCAGATCGATATCTACATCTAATCTTCTGATGCGTTAAACAGTGGGTCGCGTATGCGGGCTTCGGTTAATCGTTGTGCCTGGATACGCACCACTTCCCAGATAGCCTGCGCCGCCCCCGAGAGTGAACGATTTTTTCGCCGCACCAGCATTAACTTTCGCTCGATAGCGGGCGTTAATCGCCTGACGGCCAGCCGGCTTCCCTGCGGCAGGGGAAGCGCCAGGGCGGGCAACACGCTGATGCCAATGCCAGCTTCCACCATGGGAAACAGCGTCGCCGGGTGACCAATCTCCTGCACAATTGTTGCCTTTACGCCCTGATTCACCAGCGCGGAATCAATCAGCGGACGGCTGCCCGAGGCATAATCCTGTAAAACCAGGTTCGCGCCTTGCAGGGACTGCCAGCTGACTTCCGGTAACGTGGACAGCGGATCGTCGTCTCGGCAGAGCAGCAAAAAGGGCTCCGAAAGTATGCTTTCACACGCCAGATCGCTCACCTGACCGGGATCGATAACAATACCAAAATCAACATCCCCCTGGCGGATGCTTTCCAGCACCCACTGTTGCGGTCTGTCATGCAGCACAAAATCAATGTCCGGGTAGCGTTGGCTTCCCTCGGCAATACACTGAGGGATAAGGTGCGCAGAGATCGTCTGGCTGGCCGCGACCCGCACGGTTCCCGAAAGCTGCTGGCCCAGCCTTCCCACGTCTCTGAGCGTGCTGTTCAGCTCATCCAGCAGCCGTTCAAGGCGCAGGGCCAGCTGCTGCCCTGCTTCTGTCAACACCACTTCGCGCGTGGTGCGATCGAGCAATCTTACCCCCGTCTGATTCTCCAGCTCTTTCACGCTGTGGCTGACCGCCGACTGGCTCAGGCCAATCATCTCTCCTGCCCGGCTAAAGCTGCGAGCCTGCGCCACGGTGACAAAAACACGAAGCTGACGTAATGAATAATTCATCTGTTTAATTCATGAATGGATGCAATAAATCAATTTTATTTCTCAAATGGAAGAAAGCACAATAGCGACATCTGCTTTCAGGAGTGATTATGAAACTTTTTCGTATCCTTGATCCGTTCACGCTTACCCTGGTGGTTACCGTTTTACTGGCTTCGTTTTTCCCGGCTCGCGGCGGGTTCGTCCCGTTCTTTGAGGGGCTGACCACGGCGGCCATCGCCCTGCTGTTCTTTATGCACGGCGCCAAACTCTCCCGCGAGGCCATTATCGCAGGCGGCGGACACTGGCGGCTGCATCTGTGGGTGATGTGCAGCACCTTCATTCTGTTCCCGATCCTCGGGGTGCTGTTTGCCTGGTGGGCGCCGGTTAACGTCGACCCGGCGCTCTACACCGGTTTCCTGTATCTCTGTATTCTGCCAGCTACCGTGCAGTCTGCCATTGCCTTTACCTCTCTCGCGGGCGGGAACGTGGCGGCAGCAGTTTGCTCAGCTTCCGCCTCCAGCCTGCTGGGGATTTTCGTCTCCCCGCTGCTGGTGGGCCTGCTGATGAACATGCACGGTGCGGAAGGTAACCTTGAGCAGGTGGGCAAAATCTGTCTGCAGCTTCTGCTGCCGTTTGTGCTGGGCCATCTCTCCCGCCCGTGGACCGGGGCGTTTGTGGCGAAGCATAAAAAATGGATTTCAAAAACCGACCAGACGTCGATTCTGCTGGTGGTTTACTCCGCCTTCAGTGAAGCGGTGGTAAATGGCATCTGGCACAAGGTGGGAGCAGGCTCGCTGCTGTTTATCGTGGTGGTCAGCATTGTCCTGCTGGCGATCGTAATAGCGGTAAACGTCTTTGTGGCACGCAAATGCGGCTTCAACAAAGCGGATGAAATTACGATTGTCTTCTGCGGTTCGAAGAAGAGCCTGGCGAACGGCATCCCGATGGCCAACATTCTGTTCCCGACCTCGGTGATTGGGATGATGGTGCTGCCGCTGATGATTTTCCACCAGATCCAGCTGATGGTCTGCGCGGTGCTGGCGCGTCGCTACAAGCGCCAGACCGAAAAGCTGGCGCAGGAAGAGACCCGCGCCGCGAAGGCTTAAGGACGTTTCAGGGGCTGCACCAGCTGGGTCAGCCCCTCGGTTTTGATCAGTAACGTTATCGCCATCAGCTCGCCCAGCCGCCCTGCCGGAAATTCATCCTTACGGGCAAACCACAGCAGATACTCCTCCGGCAAATCAATCAGCCTGCGGCCCTTGTATTTACCGAACGGCATCTCGGTATTGGCGATCTCAACGAGCTGCTCTTTCTCCACGTTACTCTCCTAACAGACGCATCATTTCCGCTTCGTCGATAACCGCAATGCCGAGCTCCTGGGCTTTCGCCAGCTTCGAACCCGCCGCTTCCCCGGCGATCACCAGGTCGGTTTTCTTCGACACGCTGCCCGCCACTTTTGCCCCCAGCGCCACCAGACGCGCTTTTGCATCGTCGCGTGAAAGCTGGCTCAGGCTGCCGGTCAGCACCACCGTTTTACCGGCGAACGGGCTGTCGATCTCTTCGGCGTTGACCACTACCGGTGCGGGCCACCTGATGCCCTCTTCCAGCAGTTTGCCGATAACTTCACGGTTGCTCTCTTCGGCGAAGAAGTTAAAGACGTGCGTGGCGACGACGATGCCGACATCAGGGACTTTCTGCAGCTCCTCGATGCCCGCCTTTTCCAGCGCCTCCAGCGTACCAAAGTACGCCGCCAGACCAGCGGCCGTCGCTTCACCCACCTCACGAATGCCCAGCGCGTACAGGAAGCGGGCGAAGGTGGTCTCTTTTGCGGCTTCCAGCGCGTTAACCACGTTCTGGGCTGACTTTGGCCCCATGCGATCCAGACCGGTCAGTTTGCCCGCCGTCAGTTTGAAGAGATCCGCTGGCGTGTGGACATACTCTTTCTCAACCAGCTGATCGATAATTTTATCGCCCATGCCGTCGACGTCCATCGCCCGACGGGAGACGAAGTGCTTCAGCGATTCTTTACGCTGGGCACCGCAGATTAAGCCCCCCGTACAGCGCGCCACCGCTTCGCCTTCCACACGCTCGACGTCAGAGCCGCACACCGGGCAGTGGGTTGGGAAGACGATTTCGCGCGTTTCAGCAGGGCGTTCTGACTCCACTACGTTAACTACCTGCGGAATAACGTCGCCCGCTCGGCGAATCACCACTTTGTCACCAATGCGCAGGCCCAGGCGTTCGATTTCATCGGCGTTATGCAGCGTGGCGTTACTCACCAGCACGCCCGCAACCTGCACAGGCTCCAGACGGGCAACCGGAGTAATGGCACCCGTACGGCCGACCTGGAACTCTACGTCACGGACAAAGGTCATCTGCTCCTGAGCCGGGAACTTAAACGCCACCGCCCAGCGCGGCGCGCGCGCCACAAAGCCCAGCTGCTCCTGCAGCGCCAGTGAGTTCACCTTGATGACCACGCCATCAATATCAAAGCCGAGCGTCGGACGATCCTCTTCCACCTTGTGGTAGAACGCCAGTACCGCTTCCGGTGAGTCGCAGAGCTGAACGCGGTTGCTCACCGGCAGTCCCCACGCTTTAAACTGCAGCAGACGCCCGAGATGGGTATCCGGCAGCTCGCCGCCCTCCAGAATACCGACACCGTAGCAGAAGAAAGTAAGCGGTCGCTTCGCGGTGATGCGCGGGTCAAGCTGGCGCAGCGAGCCCGCCGCCGCGTTACGCGGGTTAGCAAACACCTTCCCGCCCGTGCGACGCGCCTCTTCGTTAATTTTCTCAAAGCCCGCCTGCGGCAGAAACACCTCGCCGCGCACTTCCAGACGCGCAGGAATGTTGTCACCCTGAAGCTTCAGCGGGATCGCGCGGATGGTACGCACGTTGGTGGTGATGTCTTCCCCCGTCGTACCGTCGCCACGCGTCGCGGCACGCACCAGCACGCCGTTTTCGTAGAGAAGGCTGACGGCCAGGCCATCCAGCTTCAGCTCGCAGCACCAGGTGAGGGAGTCGCTGCTTTTCAGGCGATCCTGCACGCGCTTATTAAACGCGAGGAAGCTCTCTTCATCGAAGACGTTATCCAGCGACAGCATAGGCACTTCATGACGCACCTGGCTGAAAGCCCCCAGCGGCTCAGCGCCGACGCGCTGGGTGGGGGAATCCGGTGTGATGAGTTCAGGATGCTGCGCCTCTAATTCGCGCAGCTCGCGCATCAGGCGGTCATACTCCGCATCCGGGACTTCCGGTGCGTCCATAACATGATAGAGATATTCATGATGGCGAAGCGTGGTTCGCAGTTCAGTGATTTGTTGTTCGATTGAGTCCATATCGCACCATCAATGAGAAAAAACCCCCGACAGGCGGGGGTTGAGGAGGAGTCGAAGTCAACGCGACGATTACGCGTTAGCTTCCTTAACTTCGCGGATGCGGTCCTGATACTCGCGCAGCTTCTGCGGGGTCATCATTCGACGCTGATCGTCGAGCACCACGCCGCCGACTTCGTCAGCGATGTGCTGAGCGGACTGCAGCATCAGCTTAAAGTTTTGCAGTTCGTCGCCGTAGGACGGCACCTGCATAAAGATAGTCACGCCCGGGGTCACAAAATCACCGGTCATTTCCGGATCAAAGGTGCCAGGGTTAACCATATTGGCCAGGCTGAACAGCGCCGGGCCGCTACCGTCAGGGCTCAGGTGGCGATGGAAAATGTTCATATCGCCAAACTTGAAGCCTGCCTGTTGAATACTGTTAAGCAGCACGTCACCGTTGAGGTGGCTGCCGTGATGCGCGGCCACGTTCATGATGATCACCGCTTCTTTGCGCTGCGGTTTTTCAACAACCGGCTCTGGCTCTACAACGGGCTCAGGCTCAACGTGCGGGGCCGGGGCGGGCTGAGGAGCAGGCTGCACATGAACAGGCTGCTGCGGTTGTGCTACCGGCTGAGCAGGCTGTTGCTGCACGGGCTGCTGCACCGGTTGCTGTTGAACCGGCTGTGGCGCAGCAGGCTGCTGATAGACAGGCTGTTGCGGCGGCTGGCGCACCGGCTCTTCCACAGGCTGTGGCGCTGGCTGGCGCGGCTGTGCAGAAGCATACGGCGGTTGATACTGGTGCTGCGAAGGACGAGGCGCTTCATGCTCCCCATGGCCTGCGCCGGGCGCAGTATTGACCCGATGAACACGAACTTCACCCACGCCGTCGTCATCGCTTCCGTCGATGTCATCTTCACTGTCATCGTCGTCACGACTGGACTTCATGCGCTTCAGTGGGCGATCGCGAAACATCGAGGAACGCTCTTTACGGCTGGTCCAGAAACCATGTACCAGTAAAGCGATTATGGCGATCGCGCCAACAATGATTAATATCAGACGCAAATCCTGCATCATTATATTCTCTGTTGTTCTAACACCTTGCCACCACGGCAAACATTTACTCACTAAGAGTATTTGCCGTTTACGTCAAGTGCAAGTGTGTGCAGAGCATTCACAGCATAAAGATGAAGGAAATCGTGCTTTTTGCTGGTTTTTCGAACATTTCCGAACTGGTCATTGCTCCTTAAGTGGATAATATAGGCGGGCAATTCCACTGGTTGTGTAAAAAGGAGTACAGCCTGGCTATGGTTTCAACATCTTCTTCTCCCCCGCGCAGCGGCGTTTGGTATTTTTCTCAGGGCTGGAAACTGGTCTCCCTGCCGGGAATTCGACGCTTCGTCATCCTGCCGCTGTTGATCAACATTATTCTGATGGGCGGCGCGTTCTGGTGGCTGTTCACAAAGCTGGAGAGCTGGATCCCGTCGCTGATGAGCCATGTGCCAAACTGGCTGCAGTGGCTTAACTACCTGCTCTGGCCGGTGGCGGTGATCTCCGTGCTGCTGGTGTTTGGGTACTTCTTCTCGACGATTGCCAACTGGATAGCCGCACCGTTTAACGGTCTGCTGGCGGAACAGCTGGAAGCGCGGCTTACCGGCGCGACGCCGCCGGACACGGGCGTACTGGGGATCATGAAAGACCTGCCGCGCATCATGAAGCGCGAATGGCAGAAGTTTGCCTGGTACCTGCCCCGCGCGATTGTGCTGCTTATACTCTATTTTGTGCCAGGCATTGGCCAGACGGTGGCGCCGGTGCTGTGGTTCCTGTTCAGCGCCTGGATGCTGGCCATCCAGTACTGCGACTATCCGTTCGATAACCACAAGGTGCCGTTTAAAGAGATGCGCACCGCCCTGCGCAGCCAGAAGGTCGCCAATATGCAGTTTGGCGCGCTGACCAGTCTGTTTACCATGATTCCCTTCCTGAATCTGTTCATCATGCCCGTCGCCGTCTGCGGCGCGACGGCAATGTGGGTGGACTGCTACCGTGCTAAGCACGCGTTATGGAAATAATGCAAAAATGTGTAAAGCAGGGGTGGCTTATGCCGCCCCTTATTCCATACTGATCCCCATTATTTCCTTGCAGTATATAGATATGCGAATTCCTTACTTCCCCCTACCTGCTTAGCAGGTATGCTGGGTCGGTATCCCAATTTCATACAGTTAAGGACAGGCCATGAGTAAGATTTATGAAGACAACTCGCTGACTATCGGTCATACGCCCCTGGTTCGACTGAACCGTATCGGTAATGGACGCATCCTGGCGAAGGTCGAATCACGTAACCCGAGCTTCAGCGTAAAATGCCGCATCGGTGCAAACATGATTTGGGATGCTGAAAAACGTGGCGTACTGAAGCCTGGCGTTGAGCTGGTGGAACCGACCAGCGGGAACACCGGTATCGCTCTGGCCTATGTGGCTGCCGCGCGTGGCTACAAGCTGACGCTGACCATGCCTGAAACCATGAGCATCGAGCGTCGTAAGCTGCTCAAAGCGCTGGGCGCGAACCTGGTGCTGACCGAAGGCGCGAAGGGCATGAAGGGCGCCATTCAGAAAGCCGAAGAAATTGTGGCCAGCGATCCGGCGAAATATCTGCTGCTGCAGCAGTTCAGCAACCCGGCGAACCCGGAAATTCACGAGAAGACCACCGGTCCGGAAATCTGGGAAGATACCGACGGCCAGGTTGATGTCTTTATCTCCGGCGTGGGTACCGGCGGTACGCTGACCGGCGTGTCACGCTATATTAAAGGCACAAAGGGTAAAAAAGACCTGATTACCGTTGCCGTTGAGCCGACTGACTCACCGGTTATCAGCCAGGCACTGGCGGGTGAAGAGCTTAAGCCAGGCCCGCATAAAATTCAGGGTATTGGCGCAGGCTTCATTCCGGGCAACCTGGATCTGAAGCTGATCGATAAAGTGGTTACCATCACTAACGAAGAAGCTATCTCTACCGCGCGTCGCCTGATGGATGAAGAAGGCATTCTGGCGGGTATCTCTTCCGGTGCGGCCGTTGCGGCAGCGCTCAAGCTTCAGGAAGACGAAGCCTTTACCAATAAGAATATAGTGGTTATCCTTCCTTCCTCGGGTGAGCGTTACTTGAGCACCGCGCTGTTTGCCGATCTGTTTACCGAAAAAGAGCTGCAACAGTAGTGCCAGCATGTTAATAACGCGTAAAAAAGCACCTTTTCAGGTGCTTTTTTGTGGCCTGCTTCAAACTTTTGCCCCTCCTGGCATTGCTTCACCCCGTTGGGTCTGGTATTTAAACCAGCAATTATTTTGATGCGTGAAATTAATCGGTGAATGAAATAGCCTTGCTGAATCGATTTTATGATTTGGTTCAAGTCTTGCTTTCGCTGCATAATGTTTAATGACGATCGAAACGTCAGCGCTAACAATACAGGCTAAAGTTCAGTCGCCAGGCTAGACTTTAGTTCCACAACACTAAACCTATAAGTTGGGGAAATACAATGTTCCAGCAAGAAGTTACCATTACCGCTCCGAACGGTCTGCACACCCGCCCTGCTGCTCAGTTTGTTAAAGAAGCAAAAGGCTTTTCTTCTGAAATCACTGTGACTTCCAACGGCAAAAGCGCGAGCGCAAAAAGCCTGTTCAAACTGCAGACTCTGGGCCTGACTCAGGGCACCGTAGTCACCATCTCTGCGGAAGGTGAAGACGAGCAGAAAGCAGTTGAGCATCTGGTAAAACTGATGGCTGAGCTCGAGTAAGTTTCCGGGTTCTTTTAAATATCAGTCACAAGTAAGGTAGGGTTATGATTTCAGGCATTTTAGCATCCCCGGGTATCGCTTTCGGCAAAGCACTGCTGCTGAAAGAAGACGAGATCGTCATCGACCGGAAAAAAATTTCTGCCGACAAGGTTGATCAGGAAGTTGAACGTTTTCTGAGCGGTCGTGCCAAGGCATCTGCGCAACTGGAAGCGATCAAAACTAAAGCTGGCGAAACTTTCGGTGAAGAAAAAGAAGCCATCTTCGAAGGGCATATTATGCTGCTCGAAGATGAGGAGCTGGAGCAGGAAATCATAGCCCTGATTAAAGATAAAGGCATGACGGCCGACGCGGCTGCGCATGAAGTTATCGAAGGTCAGGCAACTGCCCTGGAAGAACTGGATGATGAATACCTGAAAGAGCGTGCGGCTGATGTACGTGACATCGGTAAGCGCCTGCTGCGCAACATCCTGGGTCTGGCCATCATCGACCTGAGCGCGATTCAGGATGAAGTGATCCTGGTTGCCGCTGACCTCACCCCGTCTGAAACCGCACAGCTGAACCTGAAAAAGGTCCTCGGTTTCATCACCGACGCGGGTGGCCGTACCTCCCACACCTCTATCATGGCGCGCTCTCTGGAACTGCCTGCCATCGTGGGTACCGGTAGCGTCACCTCTCAGGTGAAAAACGGCGACTATCTGATTCTGGATGCCGTAAACAATCTGGTTTACGTCAACCCAACCAATGAAGAGATCGATAAACTGCGCGCGGTTCAGGAGCAGGTAGCGACTGAAAAAGCGGAACTCGCTAAGCTGAAAGACCTGCCGGCCATCACCCTTGACGGCCATCAGGTTGAAGTGTGCGCAAACATCGGTACCGTCCGCGACGTTGATGGCGCTGAGCGCAACGGTGCGGAAGGCGTAGGTCTCTATCGTACTGAATTCCTGTTCATGGACCGCGACGCGCTGCCAACGGAAGAAGAGCAGTTTGCTGCTTACAAAGCCGTGGCTGAAGCGTGTGGCTCTCAGGCGGTTATCGTCCGCACCATGGACATCGGTGGCGACAAAGAGCTGCCGTACATGAACTTCCCGAAAGAAGAGAACCCGTTCCTGGGCTGGCGTGCAATCCGTATCGCGATGGATCGTAAAGAGATCCTGCGTGACCAGGTTCGCGCAATCCTGCGTGCCTCTGCGTTCGGTAAGCTGCGCATCATGTTCCCGATGATCATCTCTGTTGAAGAAGTGCGTGCACTGAAGAAAGAGATCGAAATCTACAAGCAGGAACTGCGCGACGAAGGTAAAGCGTTTGACGAGTCAATCGAGATCGGCGTGATGGTGGAAACACCTGCGGCGGCGACCATTGCGCGTCATTTAGCCAAAGAAGTTGATTTCTTTAGTATCGGTACCAATGATTTAACGCAGTACACCCTGGCAGTTGACCGTGGTAATGATATGATTTCACATCTCTACCAGCCAATGTCACCGTCCGTACTGAACTTGATCAAGCAAGTTATTGATGCTTCTCATGCAGAAGGTAAATGGACTGGCATGTGTGGTGAGCTTGCAGGCGACGAACGTGCTACACTTCTGTTGCTGGGTATGGGTCTGGACGAATTCTCTATGAGCGCCATTTCCATCCCGCGCATTAAGAAGATTATCCGTAACACGAACTTCGAAGATGCGAAGGTGTTAGCAGAGCAGGCTCTTGCTCAACCGACAACGGACGAGTTAATGACGCTGGTTAACAAGTTCATTGAAGAAAAAACAATCTGCTAATCCACGAGATGCGGCCCAAATTACTGCTTAGGAGAAGATCATGGGTTTGTTCGATAAACTGAAATCTCTGGTTTCTGATGATAAGAAAGACTCCGGAACTATTGAGATTGTTGCTCCGCTCTCCGGCGAGATCGTCAACATCGAAGACGTGCCGGATGTAGTGTTTGCTGAGAAAATCGTTGGTGATGGCATTGCTATCAAACCAACTGGCAACAAAATGGTTGCTCCAGTTGACGGCACCATCGGTAAAATTTTTGAAACCAACCATGCGTTCTCTATCGAATCTGATAGCGGTATCGAACTGTTCGTTCACTTCGGTATCGACACCGTTGAACTGAAAGGCGAAGGCTTCAAACGTATCGCGGAAGAAGGCCAGCGCGTTAAAGTTGGCGACCCGGTGATTGAATTCGATCTGCCACTGCTGGAAGAAAAAGCCAAGTCTACCCTGACGCCGGTTGTTATCTCCAACATGGACGAAATCAAAGAACTGATCAAACTGTCTGGCAGCGTCACCGTGGGTGAAACCCCGGTTATCCGCATCAAGAAGTAATTCTTGCCGCACAGAAAAATGGCGCCTTCGGGCGCCATTTTTGTTTATGCGGGGAGGATAAGCTCGTCGTAGCCCTTCGACTGGGTATAGAGCATCACGTCCGTCACCCGATCGCCGGCCATGCGAATGGCATCGGCAACGGTTTTTCCCTCAACAATGCCGCTTACCAGTTCTGAACAGAACAGGTCTCCCGTCCCTTTCAGATCGGTTTCTACACGCGGATGCGCGCTAACGGTCACGCCATCGCGGGTGACCAGCACCACGTGGATGTTTTGCGGGTCGTCAGCGACCGGCGCGCTGGTAATCGCCACCCATTTCAGGCTGTCAGAGAGCAGTCCCTGTGCCGCCGCGATGGCGCTTTCCGGCGTGCGGCACGGTTTGCCGCTTAACACTTCCAGCTCGTAGACGTTTGGCGTAATCCCCTGCGCCAGCGGCAGCAGGTGCTCCCGATACGCTTCTGGGATCTCGGGCTTCACGTACATCCCGCTGTCGATATCGCCGATAACCGGGTCAACCAGCACCAGTAGGTCAGGATGCTGAGCTTTGACCGCCTTCAGCCACTGCGCCAGCAGGACGATCTGGCTGGCATTTCCCATATAGCCGGTAGTGACCGCCTTAAGCTCGCGCAGGATCTCGCGCTCTTCCAGCGCCTTCAGGTAGCCGCTGAACCACTCGTCGGGGATCACTCCACCATAAAACGTGTCATAGTGCGGCGTGTTGCTAAAAAGTACCGTTGGCACGGCTGTGACGTTCAGCCTGTGGGTTCGAATATTCGGCACCGCAATGCTGTTACCCACGCTGCCGTAGACCACCTGAGACTGTACCGCGACAATATCGGTTTGCTGCGCCCGGGTATTATCCCGGAATAGAATCATCTCCATGACGCTTAAATCCCCGCCCCCTGCGAATAACTCTCTTCACCAAAAACGCCGGTAGACAGATAGCGATCGCCGCGATCGCAAATAATCGCCACCACCACCGCGCCCGGGTTTGCCTGCGCCACCCGAATCGCGCCCGCTACCGCGCCGCCCGAGCTGACGCCACAGAAGATACCTTCGCGCACGGCCAGCTCACGCATGGTATTTTCCGCCTCGCGCTGGTGAAGATCCAGCACCTGGTCCACAAGCTGCGCATTAAAGATGCCGGGCATATACTCCGCCGGCCAGCGGCGAATGCCCGGAATGCTGCTCCCCTCTTCCGGTTGCAGACCCACAATAGTGACGGTTTTATCCTGCTCGCGCAGAAAACGCGATACCCCGGTAATGGTGCCGGTGGTGCCCATGCTGGAGACAAAATGAGTGATTCTCCCCTCGGTTTGCTGCCAGATTTCCGGGCCGGTGGTGGTGTAGTGGGCGTAAGGGTTATCCGGGTTGTTGAACTGATCGAGCAGTTTACCTTCGCCGCGCTCGGCCATTTCTAACGCCAGGTCGCGCGCACCTTCCATCCCCTGCTCTTTGGTCACCAGAATCAGCTCGGCTCCGTAGGCACGCATCGCGGCGCGGCGCTCCTGGCTCATGTTGTCCGGCATCAGCAGCTTCATGCGGTAGCCTTTCAGCGCCGCAATCATCGCCAGCGCGATACCGGTATTGCCGCTGGTGGCTTCAATCAGCACGTCGCCAGGCTTAATCTCGCCGCGCTTTTCGGCCTGGACGATCATCGACAGCGCCGCCCGGTCTTTTACCGACCCCGCCGGGTTATTGCCTTCGAGTTTGACCCAGATTTCGCTGCCGTTGTCAGGCCCCATGCGCTGAAGCTTGACCAGAGGCGTGTTGCCGATGGTGTGTTCGAGTGTATTCACGATTTTTACTCAATAAAAAAGCCGGGGGGCGCGCAGCGATCCCGGCCTACAAGACGCAGTGATAACTGTAGGCCCGGTCAGCGCAGCGCCGCCGGGCGATAAACATCCTACTAACCTATCAGGCTGACTCCGCCAGAGCAATATCCTCGCGCGTCTCGATGCGATCCTTGCCGTGATAAATACGGGCATGCTGCAGACCGACAAACAGGCGCTCTCCCCGATGCGGCGGCACGTCATCGCGCATCACCACGGTCAGCGGCTCGGTGTACCAGCCCAGCGGCTGTACCACCAGTTGGGTGTAGTGCCCTTTAGGGCTAGCTTCCAGTACCTGCACCGGCAGCGGTGAATCCAGGCTGGTTCGACGGCTCACGTCCACTTCCCACGGACGCAGGAACAGATCGACCGGGCCCTGATGCGCGGAGGTATAGCCCAGCGGCCAGCGGTGCGCGCCCACGTGGAACTGTCCGCCGCGAATGGTGCCCTGCAGACGGTTCACCTCGCCCATAAACTCCAGCACGAAGCGGGTCGCCGGTTCACGCCAGAGCTGCTCCGGCTCGTCAACCTGCTCAATGTTGCCCTGGCTCATGACCACCACGCGATCCGCGACTTCCATCGCCTCTTCCTGGTCGTGGGTCACGAAGACGCTGGTGAATTTCAGCTCTTCATGGAGCTGACGCAGCCAGCGGCGCAGCTCTTTACGCACCTGCGCATCCAGTGCGCCAAAAGGTTCATCCAGCAGCAGAATTTGCGGCTCAACGGCCAGCGCGCGCGCCAGCGCCACGCGCTGTTTCTGCCCGCCGGACAGCTGGGCCGGGAAACGATCCGCCAGATGCGCCAGCTGCACCATCTCCAGCAGTTTGGTTACCTTCGCCTTAATGGTTGCCGCATCCGGGCGCTCGCGACGCGGCAGTACCGTGAGGCCAAACGCAATGTTGTCAAACACGGTCATGTGGCGGAACAGCGCGTAGTGCTGGAACACAAAGCCCACTTTACGATCGCGGGCGTGCAGGCGGCTCACGTCGGTACCGTGGAAGCGGATGTGCCCACTGGTCTGATGCTCAAGCCCGGCGATAATACGCAGCAGCGTGGTTTTGCCGGAGCCAGACGGCCCCAGCAGCGCCACCATTTGTCCGGAAGGGATATCCAGCGAGATATCATTCAGCACCTGGGTGCGACCAAAAGACTTCTTAATATTGGCAATCTCAATGCTCATGATTTCCCTCCTGATGCAGACGTTTTTCCTGATTTTCTAAACGCCACTGCACCACACTCTTCAAAAACAGGGTCAAAATGGCCATCAGCGTCAGCAACGCTGCGGCAGTAAAGGCACCGATGGTGTTGTAGTCCTGCTGCAGCAGTTCAATCTGGAGCGGCAGCGACAGGGTTTCACCCCGGATGGAACCGGAGACGACGGAAACGGCACCGAACTCGCCAATCGCGCGGGCGTTGGTCAGCACCACGCCGTAAAGCAGCGCCCAGCGGATATTCGGCAGCGTCACGCGACGAAACATCTGCCAGCCTGACGCGCCGAGCAACACCGCCGCTTCGTCTTCGTTGCTCCCCTGGCTTAACATCACAGGCACCAGCTCACGCACCACAAACGGACAGGTCACGAAGATAGTAACCAGCACCATGCCCGGCCAGGCGAACATGATCTGCAGGTTATGCTCATCCAGCCAGCCGCCCAGCGGGCCGTTTGAGCCGTAAAAGAGCAGATACACCAGACCGGCAACAACCGGCGATACGGCGAAAGGAATGTCCAACAGGGTCAGCAGCAGCTGACGTCCCGGGAAGTTGAAGCGGGTCACCAGCCACGCCAGCAGGGTACCGAACACGAGGTTCACCGGGACGGTGATCAGCGCAATTAGCACGGTCAGCCAGATGGCGTGCAGCATATCCGGGTTCGCCAGGTTTTCCAGCGCGGGCATCAGTCCCTTGCTGAACGCCTGAACGAAGATATAAATCGTCGGCACGACGAGAATGAGGGCGGACACCAGCACGCCCGCCCCAATCAGAAACCATTTACCCCAGTTGATGCGGGGCGCATCGTATCGCTTCAATTGCGTAACTTCCGCCATTAGTGACCTACCACACGTCGACCAAAGCGACTTTGCAGAGTGTTAATCGAGTACAGCAGCAGCAGCGAGGCCGCGAGGATCACCGAAGCAATCGCGCTCGCCGCTGGATAATCAAACTCCTGCAGGCGAATGAAAATCATCAGCGAGGTCACTTCCGTTTTCCAGGCGATGTTCCCGGCGATAAAAATCACCGCGCCGAACTCGCCGAGGCTGCGGGTAAACGACAGCGCGACGCCCGCCATCAGCGCCGGAGACAGCTCCGGCAGCACCACCTTGCGGAAGCTCTGCCAGCGCGTAGCGCCCAGCGTTTCCGCCGCTTCTTCGTATTCCGGACCTAACTCTTCCAGCACCGGCTGCACAGTACGCACCACAAACGGGATGCTGGTAAAGGCCATCGCCACCGCGATACCGAGCCAGGTATAGGTCACCTTGATGTCAAACTTCGCCAGCCACTCGCCGTACAGCCCGTTCACGGAGAAGAGCGACGCGAGGGTCAAGCCCGCCACCGCCGTCGGCAGCGCGAACGGCAGATCCATCAGGGCGTCAAGCAGCGTGCGGCCCGGGAAGCGATAGCGAGTTAAGATCCACGCCATCAGCAGGCCAAACACGCCGTTAAAAATGGAGGCGACAAACGCCGACAGCAGCGTCACCTTATAGGCCGCCACTACCTGCGGGTTAGTGACCACGTCCCAGTACTGCGCCCAGCTCATCTGCGCAAGCTGCATCACCAGCGCGCTCAGCGGCAACAGCAGGATCAGGCAAACGAACAGCAGGCTGGTCCCGAGGCTTAAGGTAAAGCCCGGCAGCACGCGTTTAGTCGAGACTGCAAACATTACTTATGCCCCGCCGCCAGCAGTTTGTCTAATTCACCGCCGCTGGCAAAATGCGTTTTCATCACGTCTGGCCAGGAGCCAAAATGATCTTCCACGCGGAACAGCGCGGTCTGCGGGAACTTATCTTTCAGCTTGTTCATCACGTCCGGGTTGTTCACGCGGTAGTAGTAATCGGTAATGATGGTCTGCGCCTGCGGGCTGTACAGGTAGTTGAGATAGGCTTTTGCCGCTTTCTCGGTACCGTTTGCCTGCACGTTTTTATCCACCCACGCCACCGGGAATTCGGCCAGGATGTTGGTTTTCGGGATAACGACCTCGAAGCCCTGCGCTTCGTACTGTTTGCGGATGTTATTCACTTCCGATTCAAAGCTGATCAGCACATCGCCCAGGCCGCGCTCTGCGAAAGTCGTGGTCGCCCCGCGGCCACCGGTATCAAACACTTCGACGTTTTTCAGGAACTGGGTCATGAACTGCTCGGTTTTGGCTTTATCGTTACCGTCAGCCTTGTCCGCCGCGCCCCACGCCGCTAAATAGGTGTAACGTGCGTTACCGGAGGTTTTTGGATTCGGGAAAATCAGCTTCACGTCGGAACGCACCAGGTCGCTCCAGTCGTGGATATTCTTCGGATTGCCCTTACGCACCAGGAAGCCCATGGTGGAGTAGAACGGCGAGCTGTTGTTCGGCAGACGGCTCTGCCAGTCCGCCGGGATGAGCTTACCTTTGTCGTGCAGTATCTGCACGTCGGTCACCTGGTTGTAGGTCACCACATCCGCTTTCAGCCCCTGCAAAATCGCCAGCGCCTGCTTGGACGAACCGGCGTGGGACTGCTTGATGGTCAGCTTATCGCCGTCATTGTCTTTCGCCCACTGCTGTTCGAAAGGGGGGTTAAGGGCGGCAAACAGCTCGCGGGAGACGTCATACGAACTGTTTAACAGTTCAGTCGCCTGCGCCTGCGCCACCAGCAGTAAACCTGCCAGCGCCAGAGTTCCTTTTTTCAGTACAGTAACGGCCATTGCGCACCCTTATAAATGTGATGACTATCTTATAGTCATAATATTTATAACGGGGATGAAAGGAGTAACGGTTTTATATACCGTTTGGTGATTTAGAAGCAGAAAAGGGAATAAGGGGTGCGGGGAAAATTGCCGGGTGGCGCTAACGCTTACCCGGCCTACGTATGGAGAGCGATTTTACAGCGCCAGCAGGCGCTCAACGGACGGCGCAAAGTAGTAGCCGCCGGTCACCGGTTTGGTGAAGCGCAGCATGGCGTCGCGCTTGCCGTCGGTATCGCCGAACATGCTCAGCAGCTGCTGTTCAATATTATGCAGGCGCGCGCAGTAGGCGCAGAAGTAGAGGCCGTGCGTGCCGCTTGCCGTGCCATACGGCAGGCTCTGGCGGACAATCTTCAGTCCTTTACCGTCTTCTTTAAGGTCAACGCGGGTCAGGTGAGAGGTCACAGGACGGTCGTCGCCGTCGATCTCTTCGTTGGCTTCTTTCGTACGGCCAATCATCATCTCCTGGTCGTGCACGCTCATGCGGTTAAGCTGCTTGAGGTTATGCTCCCAGCGCTGCACGAACACGTAGCTGCCGCCAGCGTCCACGCCGTCTTTGATTACCGCGACTTCACGTCGCGTCTCTTCCCCTGCCGGGTTTTCCGTTCCGTCGACGAAGCCGCTCAGATCGCGCTCTTCCACCCAGCGGAAACCGTGAACCTCTTCCTGCACCTCAATGCTGTCGCCAAAGGCCGCCACCGCCGCCTGGGCAACGGAGAAGTTCACGTCGTGACGCAGGGAGAGAATGTGGATCAGCACATCATATTGGGTCGCAGGTGCCAGACCTTTGCCGTAAGGGATGAAGTCCTTCAGCTCTTCCGCCCCTTCGCCACCGCTCAACTGACGCCAGACGTTTTTGCCAAAGGCAACAACGGCGCCGAGGTGGGCTTCCGGGAATTTGGCCTGGAAGGTGGCCAGCTTATCAACAAACGCTTTACTGGCCGCACGCAGGGCATCCACGTCCCCTTTAACATTGGCTTCAATCCAAATCGCCGCGCGGCAATGTTCTGGCAAAATGCCACTCTGAACCTGAGACATCGCTCCTCCTGAAATAAAGATGCCACGTCAGCGTGGCATTGATGGCGGGTATTATACCCGGATTTCAGCGAGGCGGTTTGTTCAGGCGCAAATTACTGCTTCCAGAGTATTTTGCTCACTTTCCAGCTCTTGAGCGTGTCGTCAGAGGGCATCAGTCCCTCCGGTCCGCTCCAGGTTCCGGTGAAGACATAGCTGATGTGCTGGCTGCCTTCCGCCTTACATTCCACCGCGACCTTGTCGTCAGACGGCAAGCTGGTGCAATTGCCAAAAGCCTGCTTATAAAGATCGCTAAACGGGGTCCCTACCTTCACGCCGCTAGCGGTCGGAATATCTTCATCCATCACCGCAATTCGGTTTACCGTGCCTTTGTCACCGTTGATCACCAGCGCCAGCTTGTCGCCCTTCAGCGCTTCGTAATAGCGAACAATATTGCCATTCTCCGTTTTCATGCCGCTGCGCAGACGGTAATCGCTGCTGAGCGCATCCTGAATAGCATTCTGATCCAGCGCCGTCGCGGCGGTAATTTTCCCCACGCCCTGCTCGGTCACTTCCGTTGATGAGCCAAACCAGTTCCACGGATACGCGGCGGACCAGTTAATGGAGGAGAGCGTCGAACAGCCGGTCAACGCCAGCGGGAGAGCGCATAAAAGTAAACGCAGCGATTTCATTGAAACGTCCTTTCTTGTTAAATCAACGCTTGTTGGAGTGCGGCATCGGCAAAAAGTGCCGGATTAATCATCCTGCGGCGCAAAACAGGCGCGAAGGCGCGGGTTGGTCAGCAGCCACAGCAGCGCCACAATATCGGCAACCACCAGCGCAACGCCGATGCCCGTCAGCGGTTCACCGTACCACCAGAGTACCGGCTGCCAGAAGAGCAGCGCAATCTGGGCAAGGATCAGCAGCCCACGAAGCGCGCGCCACAAACGCGGGATCGCATGCCGTCGGCCGCTGCACAAGAAAGCCACGACCGCCGGTACGCCCGGCAGCAAGCCGAGCCAGAAGGCATCGCGATCGGGATAAAAGAGCGTCAGCAGCGTGTCGCCCTGCCCGCGCGACGCGGCGGCCATCACAAACAGCACCCAGGTCCGGGCCTGGAGCAGCAGAACGCACCAGAATAATAAGGGCAACCTGACGCGCCCCTGCGCATCATAGTCGGCCGGATGAATCTCAGTACTCTTCATCTTCGATCAGACGCTTTCCTAAACTCAGCACGTCAGAATGCTCGTAGCCCAGACGCTCATACATGCCCAGCACCACGTCGTTATCTTCCCGCACCATGATCTGGATTTTCGGGCAGCCGCGGGCGATCAGCTTCTTCTCGAGCCGGTTCAGCAGCGCATTGGCTATGCCGCGGCCACGGTATTCCGGGTGCACGCCCAGATAATAGGCCGAGCCGCGGTGGCCGTCGTAACCTCCCATTACCGTCCCTACAACCTCGCCATTGACTTCCGCGACCAGAAACAGACTGACGTCGTGATTCACCTTACGTTCGATATCCATTTCCGGATCGTTCCACGGACGCAGCAGATCGCAGCGCTCCCAAAGGGTGATCACCTCTTCGAAATCTTCCTGGCGAAAAACGCGTATCTCCATGGTATTAACCGCCTTTTCGGGTTTAAAAACAGTGATTATGGCGCGAAGCTCGCCTTTCGCCAATAACCGGGGAAAATCTCGCCAAAATTTGGCATAATGTCACTTTGTCACGTATTGAAATGAAAAGTAAAACAATTCTCAATATGGACTGTCGTAACGGGAAACACGATACGATATAACACCAGGACCCCATTTTTTAGTATTCAGGCCGCATGAGCACATTCAAACCATTAAAAGCACTCACATCGCGTCGTCAGGTTCTCAAAGCGGGGCTGGCGGCCTTAACGTTAACGGGCATCGCAAAGCAGGCTCAGGCGAAAGACGAGAGCACGCTCAAAACCAGTAACGGACACAGCAAACCGAAAGCCAAAAAGCCGGGCGCGAAGCGTCTGGTGATGCTAGACCCAGGGCACGGCGGCATTGATACCGGCGCCATCGGCAAAAACGGGTCGAAAGAAAAACACGTCGTGCTGGCAATTGCAAAAAATGTGCGCGCAATTTTACGCAGCAACGGCATTGACGCCCGCCTGACGCGCTCTGGCGATACCTTTATTCCGCTGTATGACCGGGTTGAGATCGCCCATCAGCACGGAGCGGATCTGTTTATGTCGATTCACGCCGACGGCTTTACCAACCCGTCAGCCGCCGGTGCCTCGGTGTTTGCGCTTTCCAACCGTGGCGCCAGTAGCGCCATGGCAAAATACCTCTCCGACCGTGAAAACCGGGCGGATGAAGTCGCCGGGAAGAAAGCCACTGACAAGGATCACCTGTTACAGCAGGTGCTGTTTGACCTCGTGCAGACGGATACGATCAAAAACAGCCTGACGCTCGGCTCGCATATTCTGAAAAAGATTAAGCCGGTGCATCGACTGCACAGTAAAGGCACCGAGCAGGCGGCGTTCGTGGTGCTGAAATCACCGTCCATCCCGTCCGTGCTGGTGGAAACCTCGTTCATTACCAACCCGGAAGAGGAGCGACTCCTCGGCACCACGGCGTTTCGTCAGAAGATTGCCAACGCCATCGCCTCCGGCATTATCAGTTACTTCAACTGGTTCGATAACCAAAAAGCGCACTCCAGGAAACGTTGATGAAACCCGATGCTCAACTGGTCAAAACCTTCCTGCTGCAGCTGCAGGATGAGATTTGCCAGAAACTAGCCGCCGCAGACGGCGGTGAATTTCAGGAAGATACCTGGCAGCGCGAGGCCGGTGGCGGCGGGCGCAGCCGCGTGTTGCGTAACGGCGGCATCTTTGAACAGGCGGGCGTGAATTTTTCCCACGTTCACGGCGACGCCATACCCGCGTCTGCGACGGCGCACCGTCCTGAGCTGGCGGGCCGCAGCTTCGAGGCGATGGGCGTCTCGCTGGTGGTGCATCCGCACAATCCGTTTGTGCCCACCAGCCACGCCAACGTGCGCTTTTTCATTGCGGAAAAACCGGGCGCCGATCCGATCTGGTGGTTCGGCGGCGGTTTCGACTTAACGCCCTATTACGGCTTCGAAGAAGATGCCGTGCACTGGCACACCACCGCGCGGGATCTTTGCCTGCCGTTTGGCGAAGACGTCTACCCGAAATTTAAAAAGTGGTGCGACGACTACTTTTACCTGAAGCACCGCGACGAGCAGCGCGGCATCGGCGGGCTGTTCTTTGACGATCTCAACACGCCTGATTTTGATACCGCGTTCAGCTTTATGCGCGCGGTGGGCGAAGGCTATACCGACGCGTACCTGCCGATTGTCGAGCGCCGAAAAAATACCGACTACGGCGTGCGCGAGCGCGAGTTCCAGCTCTACCGCCGCGGGCGCTACGTGGAGTTCAACCTGGTGTGGGATCGCGGGACGCTGTTCGGCCTGCAGACCGGCGGGCGTACGGAGTCGATTCTGATGTCGATGCCGCCGCTGGTGCGCTGGGAGTACTGCTACGAGCCCAAAGAAGGCAGCCCGGAGGCTGCCTTGAGTGAATTCCTGAAAGTACGCGACTGGGTGTAACTGCCGGATGGCGCTGCGCTTATCCGGCCTACTTAACCCGTAGGTCGGGTAAGCGAACGCGCCACCCGACACCACGCGCTTACAGAGGCTGCGTCTGCGCCTCAACCACCGCCAGCGCCACCATGTTCACGATACGACGCACGGAGGCAATCGGCGTTAACACGTGCACCGGTTTCGCCACGCCCATCAGCACCGGTCCTACGGTTACCCCTTCAGAGCTGGAGACGCGCAGCAGGTTATAGCTGATACGCGCCGCTTCCACGTTCGGCATAATCAGGATGTTAGCCGATCCCTTCAGCGGGCTGTCCGGCATACGTTCGTTACGGATGCTCTCCACCAGCGCCGCATCGCCGTGCATTTCACCGTCAATCATCAGCTCCGGCGCACGCTCGCGCACCAGCGCCAGCGTCTCACGCATTTTGCAGGCCGCCGCGGATTTAGACGAACCAAAGTTAGAGTGCGACAACAGCGCCACCTTCGGCTCAATACCAAAGCGACGCACGGTCTCGGCGGCCATCACGGTGATCTCCGCCAGCTCGTCCGGGGTCGGGTCGTCGTTAACGTAGGTATCGGCAATAAAGGTGTTGCCGCTTGGCAGCAGCAGCGCGTTCATCGCCCCGGCGGTATGGACGCCGTCGCGATAGCCGAAGATCTCCTGCACCACGCTAAAGTGCTCGTGGTAATCGCCGATGGTGCCGCAGATCAGCGCATCCGCCTCGCCGCGATGAACCATGATCGCGCCGATCACCGTCGTGTTGCTGATGACGGCTTTCTGCGCCTGCTCCTGGGTGATCCCCCGACGCTTCATGATCGCGTAGTATTCGCTCCAGTACTCTTTAAAGCGCGGATCGGATTCGTTGTTAACGATCTCGAAGTCGACGCCCGGCTTAATCTGCAGGCCCAGCTTCTGGATACGCATTTCAATCACGCTCGGTCGACCAATCAGGATCGGCTTCGCCAGGCCTAAGGTGATCAGCTCCTGGGTAGCGTGCAGCACTCGCGCCTCTTCCCCTTCCGCCAGCACCACGCGCTTCGCGTCGGCGCGGGCCTGAGAGAAGATCGGCTTCATGAACAGGTTGGTTTTATAGACAAACTCGGTGAGCTTATCGACGTAAGCGTCGAAATCCTGAATCGGACGCGTCGCTACGCCGGAGTCCATCGCCGCTTTAGCCACCGCTGGCGCAATTTTGACAATCAGACGCGGGTCGAACGGTTTTGGGATGATGTAGTCCGGGCCAAAGCTCAGATCCTGATCGCCGTACGCAGACGCGACCACTTCGCTCTGCTCGGCGTGCGCCAGCTCCGCGATGGCGTGAACGGCGGCCAGCTTCATCTCTTCGTTGATCGCCGTCGCGCCGACGTCCAGCGCGCCGCGGAAGATGAACGGGAAGCAGAGCACGTTGTTGACCTGGTTCGGGTAGTCGGAACGCCCGGTACAGATAATGGCATCTTCACGCACCGCTTTCGCCAGCGGCGGAAGAATTTCCGGCTCAGGGTTCGCCAGGGCCAGGATCATCGGCGCGCGCGCCATCTTCTTCACCATCTCCTGGGTCAGCACCTTCGGACCCGAGCAGCCGAGGAAGATATCCGCGCCGTCAATGACGTCCTCAAGCGTACGTTTACCGTCGTCTTCTACCGCATACGCCGCTTTGGTTTCCGCCATGTTCGGCTCGCGGTCTTTGTAAATTACGCCCTTGGAATCGCAGACCACAATGTTGTGTTTCTGCATCCCCAGCGCAACCAGCAGGTTCATACAGGCGATGGCCGCGGCGCCTGCGCCAGAAACCACCATGCGCACGTCGGAGAGATTTTTCTCTACCACGCGCAGGCCGTTCAGAATCGCAGCGGTGCTGATAATGGCCGTGCCGTGCTGGTCGTCATGGAACACGGGAATGTTCATACGTTCGCGCAGCTTCTGCTCGATATAGAAACATTCCGGCGCTTTGATGTCTTCCAGGTTAATCCCGCCGAAAGTCGGCTCCAGCGCGGCCACCACGTTGATGAATTTGTCAGGATCGAGTTCATCCACCTCGATATCGAACACGTCGATACCGGCGAATTTCTTGAACAGTACCCCCTTGCCTTCCATCACCGGCTTGCCGGCCAGCGCGCCGATGTTGCCCAGCCCCAGCACCGCCGTGCCGTTAGAGATTACGGCGACCAGGTTGCCACGCGCGGTATATTTGTAGGCCGCCAGCGGATCTTTTTCGATTTCCAGACACGGTGCCGCCACGCCCGGCGAATAGGCCAGCGCCAGATCGCGCTGGGTTGCCAGCGGCTTGGTTGGGGAGACCTGGATTTTTCCCGGAACAGGGAACTCGTGAAAATCGAGGGCACTCTGTTTCAACTGCTCATCCATCTTATTTTTCCTTTCACGTATCGGTCAAAAGGGTGACGAAAGCGATCCTGTTGCACACCCTGGTGTGCCGCCTAGTATCGCCTCAGACCGCCTCCTAAACTTTGAAGGCTGCCAAACTCTCACCATCACACATTAAAAATTGTTATCAATTTATAACAGCCATGTTACCCGTCTCAAAAGCAATGGCTCCCCCGTCTGCTATGCTTTTTTGTTAAGTCCATCATGATTTTTCCAGAAGTGTGAACTAACGCACTCATCTAACTCTTTTATTTCCAAGGAGTAATCATTTATGAACCAGCTAGACGGCATCAAACAATTCACCACCGTAGTGGCCGACAGCGGCGATATCGAGTCGATTCGTCACTACCAGCCGGAGGATGCGACCACTAACCCTTCGCTACTGCTCAAGGCAGCCGGGCTAACCCATTTTAGTCATCTGATTGATGACGCCATTGCCTACGGTAAACAGCGCGGGAAAACGCAGGAGCAGCAGGTCGCCGAAGCCAGCGACAAGCTGGCGGTTAATTTTGGTGCGGAAATTCTTAAAAGCATTCCGGGGCGCGTCTCGACCGAAGTTGACGCCCGCCTCTCCTTCGATAAAGAAAAGAGCATTAATAAAGCGCGTCGTCTGGTGGAACTCTACCAGGAGCAGGGGATCGATAAATCACGCATTTTGATTAAGCTGGCGTCTACCTGGGAAGGCATCCGCGCCGCAGAAGTGCTGGAAAAAGAGGGGATTCACTGTAACCTGACGCTGCTGTTCTCCTTTGCCCAGGCGCGCGCCTGTGCCGAAGCGGGCGTGTTCCTGGTGTCACCGTTTGTCGGGCGCATCTACGACTGGTATCAGGCAAAACAGCCGATGGATCCGTACGTGGTGGATGAGGATCCGGGCGTGAAATCGGTCCGCAATATTTACGACTACTACAAACAGCACCGCTACGAAACCATCGTGATGGGGGCCAGCTTCCGCCGTACCGAGCAGATCCTTGCCCTGGCAGGCTGCGACCGCCTGACCATCTCCCCTAACCTGCTCCAGGAGCTACAGGACAAAGAAGAAACGGTGATCCGCAAGCTGGTGCCGACCTCTACCGTTCTGCCAAAACCGAAAGCCATGGCCGAAGCGGAGTTCCGCTGGGAGCACAATCAGGACGCGATGGCCGTGGAAAAACTGGCGGAAGGTATCCGTCTGTTCGCCGTCGACCAGCGCAAACTTGAAGATCTTCTCGCTGCCAAACTTTAACCTTGCCACGGAGTGAACTATGTCCCGTAAAGATCTCGCC
Organism: Enterobacter sp. 3U4; assembly: GCF_057224565.1. Classification (NCBI taxonomy): domain Bacteria; kingdom Pseudomonadati; phylum Pseudomonadota; class Gammaproteobacteria; order Enterobacterales; family Enterobacteriaceae; genus Enterobacter; species Enterobacter sp. 3U4. The sequence continues at coordinate 593,960 of NZ_CP136665.1, read as the reverse complement.
AATGCCATTCGCGCCCTCAGCATGGATGCCGTGCAGAAAGCCAATTCCGGCCACCCCGGCGCACCGATGGGCATGGCCGATATTGCCGAAGTGCTGTGGAACGACTTCCTGAAGCACAACCCCAACGATCCCACCTGGTACGACCGTGACCGCTTTATTCTCTCCAACGGTCACGCCTCGATGCTGCTCTACAGCCTGCTGCACCTGTCCGGATACGACCTGCCGCTTGAGGAGCTGAAAAACTTCCGCCAGCTGCACTCCAAAACCCCGGGACACCCGGAGATTGGCTATACGCCGGGCGTGGAGACCACCACCGGGCCGCTCGGTCAGGGGCTGGCAAATGCGGTCGGACTGGCGATTGCCGAGCGTACGCTGGCGGCACAGTTCAACCAGCCGGACCACGAGATTGTCGATCACTACACCTACGTGTTTATGGGTGACGGCTGTCTGATGGAGGGGATCTCGCACGAGGTCTGCTCCCTGGCGGGCACCCTGGGGCTGGGCAAGCTGATCGGGTTCTACGATCACAACGGCATCTCTATCGACGGGGAAACCGAAGGCTGGTTTACCGACGACACGGCAAAACGCTTCGAGGCCTACCACTGGCACGTGGTGCATGAGATCGACGGCCACGATCCTGAGGCGGTGAAAAAAGCGATTCAGGAAGCGCAGAGCGTGAAGGACAAACCGTCCCTGATTATCTGCCGCACGGTTATCGGCTTCGGCTCACCGAACAAGGCCGGCAAAGAAGAGGCGCACGGCGCGGCGCTGGGCGAGGAGGAAGTGGCGCTGACCCGGCAGAAGCTGGGCTGGAAATACCCGCCGTTTGAGATCCCGAAAGAGATCTACAGAGCCTGGGATGCCCGTGAAGATGGTGAGAAAGCCCAGCACGCCTGGAACGAGAAGTTTGCCGCCTATAAAAAAGCGCACCCGGATCTGGCCGCCGAGTTTTCCCGCCGCATGAGCGGCGGTCTGCCAGAGGACTGGGACGATAAAACTCAGGCGTTGATTGAAAACCTGCAGTCCAACCCGGCAAAAATCGCTACCCGAAAGGCGTCGCAAAATACCCTGAACGCAATCGGCCCTATTCTGCCCGAACTGCTCGGCGGCTCGGCGGACCTGGCGCCAAGCAACCTGACGATCTGGTCGGGCTCGAAATCGCTGAAAGAGGACATTGCCGGGAACTATATCCACTACGGCGTGCGCGAGTTCGGGATGACCGCGATCGCCAACGGCATCGCTCACCACGGCGGCTTCGTACCCTACACCGCCACCTTCCTGATGTTCGTCGAATACGCCCGTAACGCGGCGCGCATGGCAGCGCTGATGAAGGCGCGGCAGATTATGGTCTATACCCACGACTCCATCGGTCTGGGAGAAGACGGCCCCACCCACCAGGCGGTTGAACAGCTGGCGAGCCTGCGCCTGACGCCAAACTTCAGCACCTGGCGTCCCTGCGATCAGGTCGAAGCGGCGGTGGGCTGGAAGCTGGCGGTAGAACGCCATAACGGCCCGACGGCACTGATTCTGTCACGCCAGAACCTGGCGCAGATAGAGCGCACTCCGGAGCAGGTGAAGAACATCGCCCGCGGCGGCTATATCCTGAAAGACAGCGGCGGCAAGCCGGACGTGATCCTGATTGCGACCGGTTCAGAGGTGGAAATCACGGTGAAAGCGGCGGAGAAACTGACCGCAGAAGGCCACGCGGTGCGGGTCGTATCCCTGCCCTCAACGGATATCTTTGACGCCCAGGACGAGGCGTACCGGGAATCGGTCCTGCCGTCCAGCGTCGCGGCGCGAGTGGCGGTGGAGGCCGGAATTGCCGACTACTGGTACAAGTATGTCGGGCTCAAAGGAGCGATTGTGGGCATGCGGGGCTACGGTGAGTCCGCCCCTGCCGATAAGCTGTTCCCGTACTTCGGCTTTACCGTTGAGAACGTGGTTGAGAAGGCGTTGAGCGTGCTGTAGCGCGGTCTGCGTGCCCGGTGGCGCTACGCTTACCGGGCCTACGGTTCGGTTTTTGTAGGCCGGATAAGGCGAAGCCGCCACCCGGCAAAAAGCTACCGCGTGATCCACAGCGTGGGCCAGGCGTCTGGCCCGTTCCAGTTATCGCAGCTGGGTTCCTCAGCATAACGCACCAGGCGGAAACACTGGCCGTCAAAACGCCAGCGCGTCTGGATCCCGCAATCGCCCAAACCACGCCCCAGCGCAAGCGTTGTCAGCTCGCGAGTCTTCTCATCAAAGCTGGCGTTCATCAGCTCCATTTCGCTGCTTTCGCTTGAAGGCGTAAACGGCAGACGCAGCCTGACGCTGCGGGCAGAGAACGGTTTCTTACGTGACACCAGCCACGCCAGATCGACGGTGTTATAGGCCCCCGCCTCGCAGCTGACGATCAGCAGCGCCTTGTCATCGGTTAACGCGGTGACGCGCACCTCCCGGCGGTTAGGATCGAGCGAGCACTGGCTGCTGTTCATCCTGCCGGTACCGTAATCCAGCAGGTCGTTCAGTTCGGCATGGGAAAGCGGAGTTGGGGTAGGATTAACGGTCGCCACCTTTTTCAGGGCGGGTGCGGGCGGTACGCTTAACGGCGGATCGTCACCTTTCCTGATCCACGCGGTTTCGCTGCCAACGCGCTTTTGCTGCGCATCAATGAACAGCAGCGCGGCTTTCAGACCGCTGAGAGAAATCACCTGTTTACCGCCGCGCAGGGTCAGGGCCTTCCCTTCCTGGATATTTTTCAGAAAGGCGGTGATGGTGGCCGCATCGTCCGTTTTCAGATGCCAGGGCGTAAGCTGCCAGCGCTGTTTGTCCAGCTTCACGGGAACATTATCCAGCAGCAGCCGGGGGGCAATCTCAGGTTCTTTCACGGAAGGAGTATCAAGACCGCCGAGATCGATACGCAGCGTGGCATCCGTTTTCGCCCCGGCGCTTCGGGTGAGCGTCATGACCAGGCCACGGTGTTCGCCCGTGTTGCGGGCAAGGCAAAAGTTCTGGTTATTGCAGGTCACCTGCCAGTCAGAAAAGCCTTGCTGCGCGGGTGCAGCCCACACCTGCGTCGCGAGGAGCACATAAAACAGGGAAAAGAAAAAGACGCTGTAGCGCATGAATGGCACAATCCCGGAACGAAAACGCGTAACTGGGCAGTATCTTCGTGTTCCCGCCGGGGTTGCTCAATCGGATTTATCAGATATACCCGAAAAAGAGGTTATATCCGTTCGAAAGGAGTATTCATCAGCCCGGTAGTCTGTAAATACTGCAGTAAGATCACCGCTTTACCATCCCTGATTTCGCCTGAACGCACCATCTCCAGCGCCCGGACAAAAGGAAGCTCCAGCACTTCGATATCTTCATCCTCTACGCCACCGCCCCGGTGGGTGCGCTGCGCGTCGCTGTATTCCGCAATGAAGAAATGGACGATTTCCGTTACGCCGCCCGGCGACATAAACAGCTCGAAGACCTTTTTGACCTCGCCCACTTCGAAGCCGGTCTCTTCGACGGCCTCTTTGCGGATGCATACTTCCGGCTCATCGTCATCGAGCAGGCCCGCGCAGGTTTCAATCAAACGTCCGTCAGGGTTGCCATTAACCCATGTCGCCACCCTGAACTGGCGGATCAGCACCACGCTCTGCTTTTCACGGTTATAGAGCAGAATGGTTGCTCCGTTACCGCGGTCGTAGACCTCGCGCCTGTGGCGGATCACTTCACCGTTGTTACGCGTAAGATCGTAGGTGATGTTACGCAGGACAAAGTAGTTTTCAGAAAGAATTTTGTCTTTGATAACGTCAATTTTCAGGGTCATACGGGCTCCACGACACAATGAGTCGTCCTATACTACGCCGTGAATCCCGCTTTGTCGCCCGCCGGCTTAATGATGTTTTGGCGCGTTAACCCCAAGCCAGTCGAGTATCCCTTGCGCGGCATGACGGCCTTCCGCCATCGCGGTCACCACCAGATCCGCGCCGCGTACCGCATCGCCCCCGGCGAAGATCTGCGGGTTGGTCGTCTGGTAACGGTAACGACTCTCGACGGAGGCCACGATCCGCCCCCGGTCATCCGTTTCGACACCCTGCGCCTGCAGCCACGGCATCGCGTGCGGGTTAAAACCAAACGCCATGATGACCGCATCAGCGGCCATCACAAACTCGCTGCCCGCCACCGGAACGGGCCGACGCCGTCCCTGCGCGTCCGGCTCTCCGAGCTCGGTACGCAGCATCCGGATACCGTTGACCTTACCGTTCGGATCCAGCGTGAGCTCAACCGGCTGGACGTTAAATTCAAATGCGGCTCCCTCTTCTCTGGCATTCTTCACCTCTTTCTTCGAGCCCGGCATGTTGGCCTCATCCCGACGATAGGCGCAGATGACGTTTTCCGCTCCGTGGCGTAACGCGGTGCGGACGCAGTCCATCGCGGTGTCGCCTCCGCCCAGCACCACCACGTTCAGGCCGCGGGTGTCGATGAACGGCTCGCTGGCTGTCGCCTCCAGGCCCATAACATGCCGCGTGTTACCCACCAGGAAAGGCAGCGCGTCGTAGACCCCCGGCGCGTCTTCATGTGGGATACCCGCCTTCATCGAACGATAGGTTCCCACGCCAATAAACAGGGCGTCGTAATCGTTCTTTAACTGCGACATCGACACGTCCTGGCCCACCTCGCAGTTCAGCTCGAAGCGGATCCCCATCGCGGTAAATATCTCTCTGCGCCGAGCGAGCAGCGATTTGTCTAGCTTGAACGCCGGGATACCGAAGGTCAGCAAACCGCCGATCTCCGGATGACGGTCATAGACCGTCACGCTCACGCCGCTGCGCGCCAGCACGTCGGCGCACGCCAGCCCGGCGGGCCCCGCGCCGACGATCGCGACACGTTTATCTGACGGCGTGACGGCGGACATATCCGGCCGCCAGCCCATCGCCAGCGCGCGATCGGCGATATAGCGCTCGATGTTACCGATGGTCACGGATCCCGCCACTTCACGTATTGTGCAGGCACCCTCGCATAATCGATCCTGCGGACAGACGCGGCCGGTAATTTCAGGTAAACAGTTGGTCTGATGAGAAAGCTCGGCCGCGCCGGTGATGTCCCCCGCGCTGAGGCGCTCGATCCACTGCGGGATATGGTTATGCAGCGGGCAGGTCCATTCGCAAATGCTGTGCTCTCCGCACTTCAGGCAGCGCGACGCCTCGCGGGCGGCCTGTTCGGCCCGGAACGGCAGGTAAATTTCGTTAAAATGGCTCACGCGTTCTGCGGCAGCCAGCTTGTCGGGCTCGCCGCGTGGCGCCGTCGCCTGCATCTGCTGCAGTTTGGTGCGCGAAGCGTCTTCTCTGACGGCTTCCGCATGCCAGGGCTGCGCCTCCAGGCAGGCCGTGCGCAGGCGGCGCGATTTCGCCAGGTTATCCAGCGCGGCAGGCGTTACCAGAGAGAGGACATCCGCGGGGCAATTTTCGATACATGCCGGGCCGTGTGGACGCGTCAGACAGAGATCGCATTTATTCGCCGAGGCCTTCACGCCGCCGTTGTCGAGCGGGGTGACGATAATCTCCATCGTGCCAAACGGGCAGGCCACCACGCAGGCCTTACAGCCGATGCATTTTTGTTGATTCACCTGTACGCTGTCATCGCATTTGCTGATGGCGCCGTTCGGGCAGCTTTGCGCGCAGGGTGCATTTTCGCAATGATGACAGGTCACCGGGCGGCTCTTCTCGCCAGATCTCAGTACCGTGATACGGGGATGAAAATGGCGCTCGCTCAGGACATGCTGCTCATCGTTGTGCGCCATCACGCAGGCCACTTCGCAGGCGCGACACCCAATGCACTGCTGGCTGCTAGCCATAATAAAACGATTCATAACCACACCTGTTTTTGGTTCAATAACCTTTCTCTTTATAAGAGTATGGTATTTACGCATCACGGTGCGATCGGGCAATGTTCAAATGCCCGGAACGCCCAATTATTTCCAGTGAACCTGTGGCAGATCAATTTATTCAGAGAGCCGTTCTGTGACCGTTAAACGACCCGTTTCCGGAAGCCTTGCCTGGGCTTTCTTTTCGATCATTGCCTTATCCGTGCTGACCAGCACCGTCGCGCTGCTGACGCTGGCCAGCAGCCAGCGTGATGCCGAAGCCATTAATATCGCCGGTTCGCTGCGCATGCAGAGCTATCGTCTGGGTTATGAGATGCAGCGCAACAGCCCTTCCCTTGCTGTACATCGCGAGAGCTGGCAACAGACGCTCGGCGCGCCTGCCCTGCAGAAGCTGAACCGCTGGTACGTCCCGGACAATGTTAAAGCACGCTATCAGCAGCTGCATGTGGCCTGGCAGGAGATGGATGCGCGCATCGCCCGCGGCGACAGCGCGTGGTATCAACGCAATATCGAAGATTTTGTCGGGCGCATTGATGCCTTTGTCCTGGCCCTCCAGCACTACACCGAACATAAAATACAGACGGTCACCCTGCTCTCGCTGGCTGGCGCACTTGGGATCCTGCTGCTGACGCTGTTTACCCTGCGACGCATCCGTCGTCAGGTGGTGCTTCCGCTGAATAACCTGGTGGCGGCCAGCGAACTCATTCAGCGCGGCGAGTTTGCCACTCCTGCGCCGGATAGCGCCCTGCCGAACGAGCTGGGCCAGCTTTCGCGCGCCTTTAACCACATGTCAGCCGAGCTCGATACGCTCTACCGTTCGCTCGAAGCCTCGGTTGCGGAAAAGACGCGGCACCTGCACGAAGCCCACCAGCAGCTCGACATGCTGTTCAAGTGCTCGCAGGCGCTGAATACCGGCCAGATAGACAGCCTCTGTTTCCGGCATATCCTGCAGATTGTCCATGACTATACGCAGATGAATTATCTGGAGTTGCGCACCAGCGACGACTGGCGGCTGTGTGAAGGGACGGAGTCCGAGGGTATCCCTCTGCAAAACCTGCCCGTACTGATGCAGGACACGCTTTACGGCGAGCTGCGCTGGCAAAGCGAGGCGGACAGCGTCCCCCTCCCGCTGATGAGAAGCGTGGCGACCATGCTCGGGCGCGGGCTGTACTTTAACCAGGCGCAAAAACATTACCAGCAGCTGCTGCTGATGGAGGAGCGCGCCACCATTGCCCGCGAGCTGCACGATTCGCTGGCGCAGGTGCTGTCGTATCTGCGCATTCAGCTTGCACTGCTCAAACGCGCCGTGCCGGAGGACAATACCCCAGCGCAGGCCATTATCACCGACTTCTCCCGCGAGCTGAACAACGCCTGGCAGCAGCTGCGCGAGCTGCTGACCACCTTCCGCCTGACGCTGAACCACGCGAATTTACCCGCGGCGCTGCAGGAGTCCCTCGACGTCCTGCAGAGCCAGACGCAGGCGAAGCTGCATCTTGACTGCCGCCTCTCCTCGCTGGCGCTGGACGCGCAAAAACAGGTGCATTTGCTGCAGATCGTGCGTGAGGCGGTGTTGAACGCCATTAAGCACGCGCAGGCCAGCGAAATCGCGGTGAACTGCGTGACCGCAGCGGACGGGACGCACAGCGTCAGCATTCGCGACAACGGTATCGGGATTGGCGAAGCCAGCGAGCCGCCGGGACACTACGGGCTGAACATTATGCGCGAACGCGCGCAACGGCTTGGAGGAGTGCTGCACTTTTCACAGCCGCAAAACGGCGGTACCCTGGTCAGCGTGACGTTCCCGGCGCCTGTGCCGTTAACGGGTAAATAACGGTAAAGGGGCACGCACAGGGAAAAGCGCATGATAATTTACATTATCTCCTTTATTTCTCCACGTTTGACCTGGGCCTTACCGCTAAAGTTATGCGGGCAATAAACAATAATGACGTGCAGCAAAACGAGGTCACACTTTCATGGCGAATTTTTTCATCGATCGCCCCATTTTTGCCTGGGTGCTTGCCATCCTGTTGTGTCTGACAGGCGTCCTGGCGATTACTTCACTTCCCGTTGAGCAATACCCCGACCTGGCACCGCCGAACGTGCGCGTCACCGCAAACTATCCCGGCGCGTCCGCACAGACGCTGGAAAATACCGTGACGCAGGTTATCGAGCAGAACATGACGGGTCTGGATAACCTGATGTACATGTCCTCGCAAAGCAGCGCCACGGGACAGGCAACGGTTACCCTGAGCTTTAAGGCGGGCACCGACCCGGACGAAGCGGTGCAGCAGGTTCAAAACCAGCTGCAGTCGGCCATGCGCAAGCTGCCCCAGGCGGTGCAGAACCAGGGCGTGACCGTGCGTAAAACCGGCGATACCAACATATTGACCATCGCCTTTGTCTCGACGGATGGCTCGATGGATAAACAGGACATCGCGGACTACGTCGCCAGTAATATTCAGGATCCCATCAGCCGGATTAACGGCGTCGGGGATATCGACGCTTACGGCTCACAGTACTCCATGCGTATCTGGCTCGATCCCAACAAGCTGAACAGCTACCAGATGACGGCAACCGACGTGACGGATGCCATAAAAGCCCAGAACGCCCAGATTGCCGTGGGGCAACTGGGGGGAACGCCTTCCGTTGATAAGCAAGCCCTGAACGCCACCATTAATTCACAATCCCTGCTGCAGACGCCGGACCAGTTCCGCAACATCACCCTGCGCGTGAATCAGGACGGGTCGGAAGTGCGTCTGGGCGATGTCGCCACGGTGGAAATGGGGGCGGAGAAATACGACTACCTGAGCCGCTTTAACGGCAATCAGGCCTCCGGTCTGGGGATTAAACTGGCCTCCGGCGCGAACGAAATGGCGACGGCGAAACTGGTGCTGGACCGCCTGGACGAGCTGTCGCAGTATTTCCCGCACGGGCTGGAGTACAAAGTTGCCTATGAAACCACCTCCTTCGTAAAAGCATCGATTGAGGACGTGGTGAAGACCCTGCTGGAAGCCATCGCGCTGGTGTTCCTGGTCATGTACCTGTTCCTGCAAAACTTCCGCGCGACGCTAATCCCCACCATTGCCGTTCCGGTGGTGCTGCTGGGGACCTTTGCGGTGCTTTACGCGTTCGGGTACAGCATTAATACCCTGACGATGTTTGCGATGGTGCTGGCGATTGGCCTTCTGGTGGATGATGCCATCGTGGTAGTTGAAAACGTCGAGCGCATCATGAGCGAAGAAGGGCTCTCTCCGCGCCAGGCGACGCGCAAGTCCATGGGGCAAATTCAGGGGGCGCTGGTCGGGATTGCGATGGTGCTGTCGGCCGTCTTTATCCCGATGGCCTTCTTTGGCGGCACCACCGGGGCGATTTACCGTCAGTTCTCGATCACCATCGTCTCGGCGATGGTGCTCTCCGTGCTGGTCGCGCTGATCCTCACCCCCGCGCTGTGCGCCACTATTTTGAAACCGCTGCACAAAGGGGAGCATCACGGGCAGAAAGGCTTCTTCGGCTGGTTTAACCGGATGTTCAACCGCAATGCCGCGCGCTATGAATCTGCCGTCGGTGGTGTGCTCCATCGCAGCCTGCGCTGGATGATGATTTACGTTGTGCTGCTGGGCGGCATGGTCTGGCTGTTTATGCATCTTCCCACCTCATTCCTGCCGATGGAAGACCGGGGAATGTTCACCACCTCGGTGCAGCTTCCGAGCGGCGCAACGCAGCAGCAGACGCTGAAAGTGGTTCAGAAAGTGGAGCAGTACTTCTTCACCAAAGAGAAAGATAACGTTGTGTCGGTCTTCTCTACCGTCGGCTCCGGTCCGGGCGGGAACGGGCAGAACGTCGCCCGCATGTTTGTCCGCCTGAAGGACTGGGACGAACGCGATACCAGAACGGGAACGTCATTTGCCATCATTGAACGTGCGACAAAAGCCTTTGCGCACATCAAAGAAGCGCGCGTCTTTGCCAGCAGTCCGCCGGCGATAAGCGGGCTGGGCAGTTCCGCCGGGTTCGATATGGAGCTGCAGGATCACGCCGGTGCGGGCCACACGGCGCTGATGGCGGCACGCGATAAGCTGTTAGCGCTGGCGGGAAACGATCCCGGCCTGACCCGCGTTCGTCATAACGGCCTCGACGACAGTCCGCAGCTTCAGGTGGATATCGATCAGCGCAAGGCTCAGGCGCTGGGCGTCTCGATCAACGATATCAACGACACCCTGCAAACGGCGTGGGGGTCGAGCTATGTGAATGACTTTATGGATCGCGGCCGCGTGAAAAAAGTGTATGTCCAGTCCGCCGCGCCGTTCCGCATGCTGCCGGATGATATAAACCGCTGGTTTGTCAGGAATAACGCTGGCGGCATGGTGCCGTTCTCTGCCTTTGCGACCTCACGCTGGGAAAGCGGATCGCCACGCCTGGAGCGCTATAACGGCTATTCTGCGGTTGAAATCGTCGGGGAAGCCGCGCCGGGCGTCAGCACCGGTACCGCCATGGACACCATGGAAAAACTGGTGCAACAGCTGCCCGCCGGTTTTGGTCTGGAGTGGACGGCCATGTCTTACCAGGAGCGTCTCTCCGGGGCACAGGCTCCCGCACTTTACGCGCTCTCTCTGCTGGTGGTCTTCCTCTGCCTTGCCGCCCTGTATGAAAGCTGGTCGGTCCCGTTCTCGGTCATGCTGGTCGTCCCTCTTGGGGTTATCGGCGCGCTGCTCGCGACCTGGATGCGCGGCCTGGAGAACGATGTTTACTTCCAGGTGGGCCTGCTCACCGTCATTGGGCTATCGGCGAAAAACGCCATTCTGATCGTTGAGTTTGCCAATGAAATGAATGCCAAAGGTCACGAGCTGATGGCCGCTACGCTTCACGCCTGCCGCCAGCGCTTACGCCCGATCCTGATGACGTCGCTGGCGTTTGTCTTTGGTGTTCTGCCAATGGCAACCAGTACGGGTGCAGGCTCCAGCAGCCAGCATGCCGTCGGCACTGGGGTGATGGGCGGCATGATTTCGGCCACCATTCTGGCCATTTACTTCGTTCCGCTGTTCTTTGTGCTGGTGCGTCGCCGCTTCCCGCTAAAGGAACGGGCGGAGTAAGTAATTGAAATAAAAAAAGGCGGCTTTATCGGCCGCCTTTTTATTGTGTGATTAATTCACACTATGGTTATTTTACTTATTTTAGTGCTCTTGCAATTCTTACTGAATGTCATTTACGAAGCATACCTTCGATAAAATCTTTCCAGTTCCCCAGTTCACGTTCAATCATAACAACCTCTCTTATTATTATTCGCATTCTACAAAAACGTACCATCATTGTGAAGACTATTTAACCAATTGCTGTGATTGTACCCCACGTCCTGCGGGGATTTATGATAAATATGAACGGAGAGCCCTCAATTTTTTGTGACCGCCAGCAATATTTTGAAATAACCCTACGGACGGGTGAGTTTTATTTTATTGGCTGAGTTTATTGGGTTTTTAAAGTTTATGGACATCTATGCTTAAATGATGAAAGAATATTCAGCGTACAGATGTGAGTTGAATTAAGATGAAGCGTAAATCCAGACGATTCCTGAATGTGTTATATTCCACTTAAGGATATATCTTCGAATTTACTGAACATTTAATTATCAGAACGTCAAAAGGATTCACCATGGTTGTGATGTACGGCATTAAAAATTGCGACACCATCAAAAAAGCCCGCCGCTGGCTGGAAGCTAACGGCGTGGAGTACCGCTTCCACGATTACCGTGCCGACGGGCTTGATGCAGAATTTCTGCATAGCGCGATCGGCGAACTGGGATGGGAAGCCCTGCTGAACACCCGCGGCACCACCTGGCGTAAGCTGGACGAATCTCTGCGCGCCAGCATCGTTGACGCCGACAGCGCGGCAAAACTGATGCTCGAGATGCCGGCAATTATCAAACGCCCATTGCTCTGCGCGCCAGGGCAGCCTATGCTGCTGGGTTTCAGTGAAACCCTTTATTCCGACTTTTTTCGTTGAGGTGTAGTTTATGTCATGCCCGGTCATTGAGCTGACTCAGCAGCTTATTCGCCGTCCTTCCCTTAGCCCGGACGACGCAGGTTGTCAGGCTCTTATGATTGAACGCCTGCGCGCCATCGGTTTTACCGTTGAACGCATGGATTTTGGCGATACCCAGAACTTCTGGGCGTGGCGCGGCCAGGGCGAAACGCTGGCCTTTGCCGGGCATACTGACGTCGTTCCCGCAGGTGACGCGGACCGCTGGATTAACCCGCCGTTTGAGCCGACCATTCGCGATGGCATGCTGTTTGGTCGCGGCGCGGCAGACATGAAAGGCTCTCTGGCGGCGATGGTCGTGGCGGCAGAGCGCTTTGTGGCGCAGCATCCGAACCACAAAAATCGCCTCGCGTTTTTGATCACCTCTGACGAAGAAGCCAGCGCGCACAACGGTACCGTGAAGGTCGTTGAAGCGCTGATGGCGCGCAACGAGCGTCTCGATTACTGTCTGGTCGGCGAGCCGTCCAGCACCGAAGTGGTGGGTGACGTCGTCAAAAACGGACGCCGCGGCTCGCTGACCTGTAACCTGACCATTCACGGCGTTCAGGGCCACGTTGCTTACCCGCATCTGGCCGATAACCCGGTCCACCGCGCCGCGCCAATGCTGAGCGAGCTGGTGGCGATTGAGTGGGATAAGGGCAACGAGTTCTTCCCGCCGACCAGCATGCAGATTGCTAACGTCAAGGCCGGGACCGGCAGCAATAACGTGATCCCGGGGGATTACTTCGTCCAGTTCAACTTCCGCTTCAGCACTGAGCTGACCGATGAGATGATCAAGGCGCGCGTTATCGCCCTGCTGGAAAAATATCAGCTGCGCTACACCGTGGAGTGGTGGCTTTCCGGCCAGCCGTTCCTGACGCAGCGCGGCAAACTGGTGGATGCGGTGGTGAACGCCATCGAGCACTATAATGAAATTAAGCCACAGCTGCTGACAACGGGTGGTACCTCAGACGGACGCTTTATCGCCCGTATGGGGGCCCAGGTTGTCGAACTGGGACCAGTGAACGCAACCATTCATAAAATCAATGAGTGTGTCAATGCGGCAGATTTACAACTGCTGGCCCGTATGTATCAACGTATTATGGAGCAAATCGTCGCCTGACGAACGCTCTGAGAGGAATAGCGAATGGATTGGCTTTCAAAGTACTGGTGGATTCTGGTGTTGGTTTTTCTGGTCGGCGTACTGCTTAACGTGATTAAAGACCTTAAGCGCGTGGACCATAAAAAATTTCTCGCCAATAAACCGGATCTTCCCCCGCACCGTGATTTCAACGACAAGTGGGACGATGACGACGACTGGCCGAAGAAGGACCAGAAGAAGTAATCGATCCGATTCCCCCTCTCCATGGGAGAGGGGGAAGAATCACATAAACTCAACAATATCATCATTATCCGGCTTACCGCCGCTGAGCGCTTCATCAAAGTAGTGCTTAGGAACGGTATAGCGCAAACGATCGAGCGCGAACTGCATGCTACGGTCGTCAATGGCATGGCCCAGATCGTCAACGATATCCAGCGTCACATCCCCACCTTCGCGAATCAGCGCTTCCTGGGCGGCAACCGCATGCGAGAGCTCAATCACCCGATCTTCGCCACCGTGGATCAGGTGGATCGTGGTCTGCGTGGTCGCACTGGTCGGTAGCGTCGCAAAACGGCCGTTAAATGCGATCACCCGCGAAGCCAGACCCGGGTGCGCCTTTACGCTTTCCAGCGACATGATTGACCCCTGCGAGAAGCCGATCAGCGCGGTTGCGTCGGCACCCACGCCGCTCTGCTGCTGCCAGTAGCGGACGACGTCGATAAAGGTCGGCATGATGGCATCAATGCGCGCCTGACGGTTCTCTTCCGTCACGCCCTGAACCGAGAACCACTGGCGCCCGCTCGGGCCGCATGGCTCTACGCCACCGATGCTGACAATCAGCGCTTCGGGGAAAACGGGCGCAAACCAGCTGCCAATCTGCCCCATATTGACGGCATTATCGCCAACACCATGAAACAGAAGCAGTAACTGTTTAGCCGGTTTGTCTGGGCTTTGAACAACAAAATGGTCGTGTTTCATGGTGGTCTCCTTAATAGATGACCTGGATTCTACGCCTCCCGACGTGAATGACCATGCCACTTTACTGAAGAAGTCATTGAAAAAATTGCCATTGCAAAATGTCTTCTTTCAACTGCTGGCTGCGCGGATAGTCAAGGCTTTCAATCGCTTGCGCGGTTTCACTCCGCAACGTTGCCAGCAACGCTTTTCGCCCAACGTCTTCTGTTTTTCCTGCCATTTTCCCACGCAGGGCCGGAAGCGGCATGTCCACGGTTAACAACAGCCGCGTCAGTGCGGCAACCGAGGTTGAAAACGCCCGATGAGCAAAAGCAAACCCCGCCAGCTCCAGCCAGTCGTCATTATTAAGGGTAGCTTCCCAGCCGTCTTCTACGGGGATCTTTTCACCGTTCCAGGCCGACAGGACGCGCATATCCCGGCACAAACGCTGATGTTCCTGCTCACACAGCTGACGCCCTGCCTCACTCTGCGGCAGCAAGGCCATTGCGGTGTAGCAGCCGCTGCTGGCTTCACGATGGCTGCCCATCCGCACCAGCACAAACCCACATTGCTGCCAGAAACGCCAAAGCTCGTCGGTAAAGCCAAAGCTCACCGACAGATAATCTTCGCCGCTGGCGCCGCGAACAAGCGCCTGGCCAATCCCTTCCCGCTGACGGTGAGGATGTACGGCAATGCGGGTCACCCGTCGTCCTCTGAGCGTCGCCGCCAGCGGAGAGCCACCGTGCGCCGCCAGAGACTGCGCCACCAGGTTCCCGCGCGGACGCCGGTAACCTGCCCACACGGCGCGGCTTAGCTCAGGAGAGAGCCCGCCCTCCTCCACCAGCCAGAGCGCCCCGGCGATAACCGGGTTCGTTTCGGCAACGGCAAACTGCTGCCCGGGCGCGTCCATCATGCGGCGTAAATCGAGCGGCGAGGTGCGATAATGCGCCGCACAGAGGAGCTCGTATACGCTCGCAGCAAGCGCCCCGGCGATAACCGGGTTCGTTTCGGCAACGGCAAACTGCTGCCCGGGCGCGTCCATCATGCGGCGTAAATCGAGCGGCGAGGTGCGATAATGCGCCGCACAGAGGAGCTCGTATACGCTCGCAGCAAGCGCCGGGCGGCTTTCCCATGCCGTCGGCGTCAGAGACGTTAAATGCACCTCTCCTTCCGGGCGACGGTCGATCAGCGTGTCGTCAAACAGCAGCGCGCTGGCGACAACCCGCTCAAGCGGGCAGCCCGCCGCCCAGCGTACCGGTGTAGATAAGCTGTAGCGTCGCAGCCCGGCAAACCGACCGCAGAATTTAAGCAAGAATCCCCGGCCCGTTCCTTCATATCCCTGCACCGTGGTGGTCAACAGCACGCGAGGAAAACGGACAACTAACTTTTCCAGCAGAGGTCCGGGGATCGCAGCGGCTTCATCAACAATCAGCCAGTCTGCCTGGTGTGAAGAGGCAAGTAGCGCGTCCGGGGCCATAAAGTGAAAACGCTCTCCGGCAAAGCGGGCGATGATATCCGTCGCTCCTTTCGACGGCGCGGTAACCACGGCGCTGCCTGCAATGCGGTTTAGCAACATTCCCGCCAGGGCTGATTTTCCGCGCCCGCGCGCGGCGGTGACGGCCACGATGCCATCCGGCATTGTCTGCAGCACATCCAGGATCTCTGCCTGCTCGCGCTGCGGGGCGCCGCTGGCAGGCTGCCAGTCTGGCGCGTCGGGTAAAGGCGGAAGGGATAACGCGCGGCCCTGAAGCCAGACGATCGCGTCGGGGTCGGCGTCAATTGTCCGGCAGAAATGGTGAACAAAATGCGGCGTGGCTATCGCTTCAGCGCTGTCGCTCCAGCGCAAAGAATCGCTGTCAGGCCTGTCGGCCCAGTCAGAAAGCGACGGAACCCGCAGCACCAGGAGGCTTCCGGCGCTCAGCGTTCCGCTCAGGGCGGCAAACGCGGCGACATCAAACCCGGCGCTGGCGTCAAAAACAGCATGGCGGAACTCGCGTCCCAGCATGCCGCTGATGGCCTTTGAAGGGTGCTCGTCCAGCCAAATCCAGTCTCCGGGCAAGGCGTCACGCAGGGCAACCGCCTGGGTTAACGTCCACTGCGCCTCACCGCTGAGCACCACCAGCCGACGATGGCCGGTGCGCTCAAGCTCGCGTATCAGCTGTTCAAACGCCAGCATTACATCGCTTTGCCGAAGGTATTACACTGCGCCGGATCGCCGCTGTCGAAACCGCGTTTGAACCAGCTGTAGCGCTGCTGTGAGGTACCGTGAGTGAAGCTGTCCGGCACGACGCGCCCCTGGCTCTGCTGCTGAAGACGGTCGTCACCGATAGCCTGAGCGGCATTTAACGCCTCCTCAAGATCGCCGGATTCCAGAACGCCCTGCTGCTGCATGCTGTGGCCCCAGACGCCCGCGAAGCAGTCCGCCTGCAGCTCCATTTTGACGGACAGCCGGTTAACTTCCGCCTGCGAGGCATTTTGCTGCAGCTGGCGTACTTTTGGCTCAATCCCCAGCAGCTTTTGCACGTGATGGCCGACTTCATGCGCGATCACGTAGCCCTGGGCAAAATCACCGTCAGCGCCAAGCTTGCGTTTCATGTCATCGTAAAAAGAGAGATCGATATAGACGGTGCCGTCTGCCGGGCAGTAGAACGGCCCCATCACAGATTGCCCGGTACCGCATCCGGTGCGGGTTGCACCCCGGTACATCACCAGCTTCGGCTGCTGGTAGGTACGCCCCATCTTCTCGAACAGCTGACCCCAGGTGTCTTCTGTTGTGGCGAGAATAACGGAGGTAAATTTGGCCGCTTCATCTTCATTCGGGCTGATGGAGCGCTGAGAATGCTCCTGCTGTTGCAGCGGCTGACCGGTCATCAACCCGGTGAGATCGACGCCGTAATACCCCGCGACTAAAACCACAATCAGCAGGATGATACCGCCCTTGCCGCTGGGTAAGCGGAAGCCTGGCCCACCCATAGAAGGACCGCCGCCGCCATCACTGCGTCTGTCTTCTACATTGTCACTTTCACGACGCCCTTGCCAGCGCATAACCACCTCGAACTATTCCATTAATAATAGCTATGATCGTAGGCGGTTAACGGCAAGATTACCATAGGAAACAAAGGTAAGACGCCAAAGGATGGGAACATCCTTTGGCAAGTGAGGGAGTTAGTCGAGCTTAACGCCTAAACGGTGAGCAACCGCTTCGTACGCTTCAATCAGGCCACCCAGGCTCTGACGGAAACGGTCTTTGTCCATTTTATCCAGGGTTTCTTTATCCCACAGGCGGCTACCGTCCGGTGAGAACTCATCGCCCAGCACCACTTCGCCTTTGAACAGACCAAACTCCAGCTTGAAGTCGACGAGGATCAGGCCCGCGTCATCAAACACTTTTTTCAGCACGTCGTTAGCTTTGTAGGTCAGCTCTTTCATGCGCGCCAGGTTCTCTTTGTTCACCCAGCCGAAGGTTTCGCAGTAGGATTCGTTGACCATCGGGTCGTGCATGGCATCGTTTTTCAGGAACAGGTCGAACAGCGGTGGATTCAGTTCGATGCCTTCTTCAATGCCCAGACGCTTCACCAGGGAGCCCGCCGCACGGTTACGAATAACGCACTCAACCGGAACCATATCCAGTTTTTTCACCAGACATTCCGTATCGGACAGCAACGCTTCCATCTGGGTCGGGATACCCGCTTCGGCCAGTTTGGTCATAATGAAGTGGTTGAACTTGTTGTTCACCATGCCTTTACGATCGAACTGCTCAATGCGTGCGCCATCCCCTGCTGACGTATCATTGCGGAACTCGAGCACCAACAGATCCGGGTTTTCCGTGCTGTATACGGTTTTCGCTTTGCCACGATACAACTCAGCTTGCTTCTGCATCTTCATTACTCCTGGTGTGATGATTTGTGTTCAAAACTGGGGATATTATGCCACGCACACGTTTGCGTAGCACGAAAATAAAAAGGGCTGGATTCACCAGCCCTCGTATTTATTTGCTGAATGCTGCCTGGAAGACAGCGACCAGCGCATCGTTCTGCGACTGGGTCAGCGTGTGACCTTTTGGATCGATAAACTGCAGACTGCTGCGGTTATCAAGGTCGCCTACCTGAATCTTGTAGTCACCGGAGGCAAGCTGAGGATCTTTCGCGCCCAGTTCCTGCCATGCGCTGTCGGAGAGCGGCTTATACGTTGCCGTCATGCTGCCGGTCGAACGCGTGCTGTCGGTCACTTTCATGCCCACTTTTTCAAGCGTCGCTGGCAGACGTTGCCAGGTCTGGTTAAACGGTGCACGCACCACCAGCATTGGCAGGCCGGTATCATCCGCGCCGCTCTGGACATCGAAGGTCACACCGTTGCGGCTCTGCGCAGCGTTAGCGGCATCGGTCGCGGTCTTATCCAGACCCGCGGCAATCACGTTCAGCATTTCGGTGCTGTAACGCTGCAGGGACGAGGCATCCGCAACGGGTTTACCCGCCTGCTCCAGGTTCAACAGCTTAACGTTAACCGCCTGCTGGTAACCCTGTGGTTTTACGGAGACTTGATAACGACCGCGGTACTGCTGATCTTCATCCAGACGGTTCCATTCGATCCAGTCGGTGGTTAACGTCTGGCTGGCGTCATCGCGTTTATCGATGGTGTAGTTCTTCGACTGAATGACGCTGACAACCTGCGGCCACAGATTGCTACCGCGCGCGCTCTCAACCATCAGAGACGCGGTATCACCGGTGAACTGGGTACGCGCCCCGTTGACCAGCGCCAGAGGCTGTGCTGGCGGACGAATATCAAGCGCTTTACCGACCAGGCCGCTGCCGTTGGTCACGGGAATATTATAATCGCCGTTCTGAATCGGCAGGATCATACCAGCCGGTGCGTGAAGTTCAGCAAGCGGGGTCGCATCCAGATAGGATTCATCACCGCTCACCTGGCGCTTGTAGCGCGAGTCTGAACTACAGGCAGCGAGCAGCATAACAAGCGAAACACTCGCAACCTTCGCCAGGCGCGACTTCTGTACTGAATAAGCCATCAAATCTCCCTAAACTCTACAGCAAACCGGCATGCTTCAGCGCCGCCCTGACGATGTCACGACCGTGGTCGGTAATCGGTGTCATTGGCAGACGCAGCGTGTCGGTTGCTACAAGCCCCAACTCCTTACATGCCCATTTCACTGGGATCGGATTGGGTTCGACAAATAATTTATTGTGCAGCGGCATCAGACGCTGATTTATGACACGCGCTTCATCAAAGTGACCGGCCGCGGCCAGTTTGCACATTTCAGCCATGTCGCGCGCCGCAACGTTTGCCGTTACGGAGATCACGCCATGACCACCGAGCTGCATAAAGTCCAGCGCGGTCGCATCATCACCGCTCAACAGGATAAAGTCGTCTGAAACCAGCTCTTTGATCTGATGAACGCGGCTTAAGTTCCCTGTCGCCTCTTTAATACCGATAATATTTTTTACTTCCGAGAGACGGCCAACGGTTTCCGGCAGCATATCGCAACCGGTACGGGACGGCACATTATACAGAATTTGTGGCAAGTCAGTATGTTCAGCGATGGCTTTGAAGTGCTGGAACAAACCTTCCTGAGTTGGACGGTTGTAATAAGGGGTCACCGTCAGACAGCCAACGATGCCGCTGTCGTTAAAACGTTTGGTCAGGCTGATCGCTTCTGCGGTGGCATTCGCGCCTGTGCCCGCGATGACCGGAATACGTCCGTCAGCCAGTTCCAGGGTCAGCATCACTACATCGCCGTGCTCGTCGTGGCTCAGCGTTGCGGATTCACCGGTAGTCCCTACCGAAACGATCGCCGAGGTTCCATTGGCGACATGGTAATCAATCAGCTTCTTCATGCTTGACCGGCAGACATTACCTTTTTCATCCATCGGTGTTACAAGCGCGACAATACTTCCCGTGAACATGAGCCATCCTCTGTGCGAACAAGAGTCTCAATGGTACGTTTGGAACTGTAATAAAAGCAAGCGACCTGAGGGCCTCAGGCGGTTGTATGCATGTTTTTTTTATGCTTTCCTTAGGAAGACTTAACCATGCAAAGGAAGAACAGGTTTGACAACCTCATCACAACATTACCTGGTTATCACTGCGCTGGGTGCCGACAGGCCGGGTATCGTGAACACCATCACCCGCCACGTAAGCAGCTGCGGATGTAATATCGAAGACAGCCGTCTGGCCATGCTCGGCGAAGAGTTCACATTTATTATGTTGCTTTCCGGGACATGGAACGCCATCACGTTGATTGAATCGACTCTGCCGCTGAAGGGCGCCGAGCTGGATTTGCTGATCGTCATGAAGCGCACTACTGCGCGTCCGCGTCCGGCATTGCCTTCTACCGTCTGGGTACAGGTTGAAGTGCCTGATTCTCCACATCTGATTGAGCGTTTCACGGCGCTTTTTGACAGTCATCAGATGAATATTGCCGAACTGGTTTCCCGTACGCAGCCGGGGGACGCAAGCACGGTTCCCACGCTTTTTATTCAAATTACCGCGCACAGTCCTGCGTCACAGGATGCGTCAAATATCGAGCAAGCGTTCAAAGCCCTCTGTACAGAATTAAACGCGCAGGGCAGTATAAGCGTCGTCAATTATTCGCAGCACGAACAGGATGGAGTTGAGTAATGAATCCACTGAAAGCCGGTGACATCGCACCGAAATTTAGCTTACCGGATCAAGACGGCGAGCAAGTAAATTTGACCGACTTCCAGGGACAGCGTGTTCTGGTCTATTTCTACCCGAAAGCCATGACCCCCGGCTGCACCGTACAGGCCTGCGGCTTACGCGACAACATGGACGAGTTGAAGAAAGTCGGCGTGGAAGTGCTGGGTATCAGCACTGATAAACCAGAAAAGCTGTCACGATTTGCTGAAAAAGAGCTGCTGAACTTCACGCTGCTTTCTGACGAAGATCATCAGGTATGCGAGCAGTTCGGCGTCTGGGGCGAGAAGACGTTTATGGGTAAAACCTACGACGGCATTCACCGCATCAGCTTCCTCATTGACGCTGACGGTAAAGTTGAACACGTGTTTGACGACTTCAAAACCAGCAACCACCACGACGTGGTGTTGAACTGGCTGAAAGAAAGTGCCTGAAAGTGAGTGTCGGGTGGCGGCTTCGCCTTACCCGACCTACAAGGCAAATGCAAAACGGCAACCCAGGTTGCCGTTTTTAGTGTTTTCCCCCTCTCCCCGTGGGAGAGGGTCGGGGTGAGGGCATCAGGCCGCTCAACATTACTTCTCTTCCACCGCCGGCACATCCGGCCACGCGTGGACGACCGCTTTAATCAGCGTTGCCAGCGGAATGGCGAAGAACACGCCCCAGAATCCCCAAAGCCCGCCGAAAATCACCACCGATAAGATAATCACCAGCGGATGCAGGTTCACCGCTTCGGAGAACAGCACCGGTACCAGCAGGTTACCGTCCAGCCCCTGAATAATCAGGTACACCGCGAAGCAGCTCCAGAACTCGGTACCCAGCCCAAACTGGAACAACGCCACGCCAACCACCGGAATAGTCACCACAAACGCGCCAATGTACGGGATCAGGACCGAAAGCCCTACCAGTACAGCCAGCAGCAGCGAGTAGTTCAGGCCGAAAATCAGGAAGCCAATCCAGGTGGCGACCCCCACGACAATCATCTCCAGCACCTTGCCGCGAATATAGTTGGTGATCTGCTGGTTCATCTCTTCCCAGACCTGCCCCGCCAGCCCGCGGTTGCGCGGCAGAATACGGCGCACGGCGTTGAGCATCTGGTCTTTATCTTTCACCAGGAAGAAGACCATCAGCGGCACCAGCACAAGGTAAACCGCCAGCGTCAGCAGTCCGACCAGAGACGCCAGGGAGTACTTCACCACCGAATCGCCCATCGTCATGATGCGGGCGCGCATGTTTTCGGCCATCGCGTCGATAATCCCGGCATCCATCAGCGCAGGATAACGACGCGGCAGCGTGGCGGCGAAATCAGACAGTTTGTTCAACATGCCGGGCATATCGCGAATCAGGTTGATTCCCTGCTGCCAGGCAACCGGCATCACTACAAAGGCCATCAGCAGCAGGATGCCGACAAACAGCACCAGCACGATGCTGGTCGCCCAGCGGCGGGAACAACCGATATGTTCCAGGCGCGCCGTAGGCCACTCCAGCAGGTACGCCAGCACAATCGCCACCAGCAGAGGGGCAAGCAGACCGCTGAAGAAGAACAGGATACCGAACCCGGCGACCAGAATAACCAACAAAGCAATGGCTTCCGGATCGCTGAAGCGACGCCGGTACCACTGCATTAACATTTCGAGCATACAACCCTTCCCTGAATCGAATGGCGGGAGTGAGACGGTGAATTGTATCTAACTGTCACAAAAAAGACTTTCGCTTTTTGTATCCCAATCGCAATCCGCAAAAGCCTGATGAATGGGATTTTCTTCATGCTATAACATGGCTACACTCGCAGGGCAGCAGAGATGAACGATATGCCGGTTCATCGGTCAAATTAGCACATCCAACATACAGGACAGTGGTTATGTTCAGGCAATTGAGAAAAACACTGGTTGCAACACTGATTGCCGCGGTGACGGTCGGTCAGGTGTTGCCCGCTTTTGCTGACTCGTCCGATACATTGCCGGACATGGGCACCACAGCAGGAAGTACGCTCTCTATTGGGCAAGAGATGCAAATGGGGGATTACTATGTTCGCCAGCTGCGCGGCAGCGCCCCGCTGATTAACGACCCTTTGCTGGTACAGTACATAAACGGGCTGGGGATGCGTCTGGTTTCGCACGCCGACTCGGTAAAAACCCCTTTCCATTTCTATTTAATCAATAATGACGAAATCAACGCCTTCGCCTTCTTTGGCGGCAACGTGGTGCTGCATTCGGCGTTATTCCGCTACTCAGACAACGAAAGCCAGCTGGCCTCGGTGATGGCGCACGAAATTTCGCACGTCACCCAGCGTCACCTGGCGCGAGCGATGGAAGACCAGAAACGTAACGCCCCCCTCACCTGGGTCGGCGCGTTGGGCTCTATTCTGCTGGCGATGGCCAGCCCGCAGGCCGGGATGGCGGCTCTGACCGGTACGCTGGCGGGAACGCGCCAGGGGATGATCAGCTTTACCCAGCAAAACGAACAGGAAGCGGACCGCATCGGGATTCAGGTGCTGCAGCGTTCGGGCTTTGACCCGCAGGCCATGCCGAGCTTCCTGGAAAAACTGCTCGATCAGGCGCGTTACTCTTCCCGTCCGCCGGAAATTTTGCTCACTCACCCGCTGCCGGAAAGCCGCCTGTCGGACGCGCGTAACCGTGCCAACCAGATGCGCCCGGTGGTGGTCCAGTCTTCGCAGGATTTCTACATGGCGAAAGTGAGAACGCTTGGGATGTACAATTCCGGGCGTAACCAGCTCACCAGCGACCTGCTGGATACCCTGGCAAAAGGCAACGTGCGCGAGAAGAACGCCGCGCAGTATGGTCAGGCGCTCCAGGCGATGGAAGCCAGTAAATACGACGAGGCGCGTAAAGCGCTGCAACCGCTCCTGGCTGCCGACCCGAACAACCCGTGGTACCTCGATCTGTCGACGGATATCGATCTGGGTCAGAAGAAAACGGCCGATGCGATTAACCGCCTGAAAGGGGCAAAAGATGTCCGTACCAACCCGGTGCTGCAGCTTAACCTGGCGAACGCTTATTTGCAGGGCGGCCAGCCGGGTGAAGCGGCGACCATTCTGAACCGTTACACCTTTAATAATAAAGACGATCAAAACGGCTGGGATCTGCTCGCTCAGGCGGAAGCCCAGCTCGGCAACCGCGATCAGGAGCTGGCGGCGCGCGCCGAAGGCTTTGCCCTGGTAGGCCGCCTCGATCAGGCCATTTCCGCGCTCAGCAGCGCCAGCTCGCAGGTCAAACTCGGCAGCCTCCAGCAGGCCCGTTACGACGCGCGTATCGATCAGCTGCGCGGCCTGCAGCTGCGCTTTAAGCCGTACGAGAAGATGTAATCAAGGAGAATTCACGTCATGACAGACGCCGTAAAAATTTATCACAACCCTCGCTGCTCCAAGAGCCGCGATACCCTGAGCCTGCTGAAGTCTAACGGCGTTGAGCCGGAAGTGGTGCTGTACCTCGACACCCCACCTGACGCGCAAACCCTTCGCCAGCTGCTGCACATGCTGGGAATGAGCAGTGCAAGAGAGCTGATGCGTCAGAAAGAAGATCTGTATAAGTCGCTTAACCTGGATAACAGCAGTCTCACCGAGGCTGAGCTGGTCCAGGCGATGGTTGAAAATCCAAAGCTGATTGAGCGCCCGATTGTGGTGGCGAACGGCCAGGCACGCATTGGACGCCCGCCGGAAGACGTGCTCGAGATCCTCTAGTCCTTATGCCGCAGCGCTTCCAGAAAGGCCTGCGGCGTACTCTCTCCCAGCTTTTTCTGCGCTTTTCCCCGGTTGTAAAATTCGCACAGCTGGATCAACAGCTCGCCTGCCGGCTCACTGTTCAGGCGCGGAATGATTTCACATAGCGGCAGAGCAACCTGAACGGCGCGGTATTGCCGTGGATGCACTGTCACGGTGGTATTACGCTCCTCTGGCTTCACCTCGAAACCAAAAGTCTCAACAGATTGAATATCTGCCGGACAGGCTTTCAGCGCGTCGTTCGCCCAGTGGGCCAGCAGCTGCGGAGAAATGCCCGCGTACAGCCGGGCGTAGCACCAGCCGCTCACCGGTTCACGCGCCCAGAGCAGATGCTGTTCCCCGCCATCGTCCATATGCAGCGACAAAGGCTGATGATGTAACAGGAGTTTTTGCGGCACGATTCCTGCCTTCAGCGCCTTTTTCCCCTGCAACATTGCGCCCTTCTGCTTTACCGAAGCCGGTTTGAGGTAGCGGTTCAGGGTCGCGCGGGATATGGCAATCCCGAGTCCGTTATTGACCATCTGCAGCAGTTCATCCAGCGGGGCGCCTGTGATATCCCGCAGGGCATTGACCAGCGCAACCTGCTCCTGTCTCAGCGCTTTGTGTATCACCTTTGGCGTCGTGTGGTTATCCGAAACCTGCTCGCGCTTGCGCCAGCGCCTGACGGTAGTGACCGAAATACCCAGCTCGTTTGCCAGCTCTCTGTCGCTTTTATCAGACTGCTGTAGATAGCGACGGATACGCGGCGTCGTGGTGGCATTAGCATGCAGTTTAATTTCCATCGCAGGACCCTCAGAACCAATCTTATGAGATTTATACTACACAAGCGATTGCTTTGTGACCGATTTCACCTTTCGCTCGCCACGCTTCACTGATAATTCCCAGACATAACACAAACAACACCTCTCAATCTTGTACGGAGTTCACAATGAACAATGTTCTGGGATTTCTTGAAGCAAAACTGATGCCGCTGGCGGCCAAAACGGCCCAGCAGCGTCATCTCGGGGCCATTCGCGGCGCCTACGTGTCATTCATGCCGTTTATCATCGTCGGCTCTATTCTGCTGGTGATCTCGTCGTTCCCGAATCAAGCCTATCAGCAGTTTATGTCTCAGGCCTTTGGTGAAAGCTGGAGCGCCATTATAGAAATCCCGTTCAACGCGGTGTTCTCCACCATGTCGCTGTTCATCAGCTTCCTGGTCGCCTTCCGCCTGGCGGAACACTATGGTGAGGATCGTATCTCCTGCGGCATCCTGGCGCTGGTCGCCTTTCTCATCCTGACGCCCTTTATCAAAGTGGCGGAAAACGGCGGTATTACCGTTATTCCGGTGGAGTGGATTGGCAGCAAAGGGCTGTTCGTGGCGATGATCGGTTCCCTGCTTTGGACGGAGCTGTTCTGCTGGCTCAAGCGCAAAAATCTGGTCATTAAAATGCCGGACGGCGTGCCTCCGGCGGTGCAGGAGTCGTTCGCCGCGCTGATCCCTGCCCTGCTGGTGATGATTCTGGTGCTGGGTATCCGCATCGTGTTTGAAAACACCCACTACCACACCATCCACCAGTTTATTTACGAAGTGGTTGCCACGCCGGTGCGCCACTACGGCACCTCTTACTTTGGCGCGCTGATGACGGTGTTCAGCATCACCATTCTGTGGTCAGTGGGCATTAACTCCGGCTCGATGATCAACGGCATCATTCGTCCGCTGTGGATGGAGAACCAGACCGACAACATCGCCGCGATTCAGGCAGGCACGACGCCGCCGCACATTATCACCGAACAGTTTTTTGACATGATCTGGATGGGTGGCGCGGGGGCTACGCTGTCGCTGGTGATTGCGATGCTGATTTTCGCCCGCAGCAAAAACATGCGTGAAGTGGCGCGCCTCGGTGCCGGAGCATCGGTGTTTAACATCAACGAACCGATCCTGTTTGGCCTGCCGGTGATCATGAACCCGATCATGCTCATCCCGTTCAACCTGGTGCCGCTGGTGCTGGTCACCGTGCAATATGCGGCGATGAAGATTGGCGCGGTTGCCGTCACCACCGGGGTGTTTATTCCCTGGACGCTGCCGCCGGTCATCAGCGGCTTTATCGTTACCGGGCACCTGAGCGGCAGCGTGATGCAGCTGATCAACCTGCTGATTGGCGCCATGCTGTATCTGCCTTTTATGCGTATCCTGGACAAACAGTACCGCGCGGCGGAAATGGCCACCGTTACGCAAACCGACACCACCCTTGCAAAACAGGAGTAAAGCATGTGGGGAATTATCGCGACCTGGCGAATGGCGCTTGAAGGCGTCACCGAGTCTGCATCTGCGCTGGCTGCGGGTAAACCGGTCTCCGCTGCGGTGGTGGATGCCGTCGCCGCCGTCGAAGACTTTCCGTTTTATAAATCCGTCGGCTACGGCGGGCTGCCCACCGAAAATGGCGAAGTGGAGCTGGATGCCGCCTACATGGACGGCGACACGCTGGCGTTTGGTGCCGTGGGCAACCTGGTGGATATCGCCAACCCGGTACGCGTGGCGCATGCGTTAAGCCGCCAGCGCTACAACAGCCTGCTGGTCGGCCAGGGCGCACGCGAATGGGCGCTGAGCCAGGGCTTTGCCGACAAAACCATGCTCACTGACCGCGCCATGCAGCACTACCGCAAACGCTGCCGCGAAACGCTGGATAAGGGCTTAAGCCCTTACGACGGACATGACACCGTCGGCATTATCGGCCTCGATAAACAGGGGTCAATGAGCGTCGCTACCTCCACCAGCGGCCTGTTCATGAAAAAGCGTGGACGACTCGGCGATTCGCCGATCATCGGTTCCGGCTTTTACTGCGACAGCGAAACCGGCGCAGCCACCGCCACCGGCGTCGGGGAAGATCTGATGAAAGGTTGCACCAGCTACGAAATTGTCCGCCGCATGGCGCAGGGCATGACGCCCCAGCAGGCGGCGGATTCTGTGGTGTTCGAACTTGAAGACAAGCTGATGTCGCGCTTTGGCCGCGCGGGCGATCTTTCCGTGGTGTGCATGAACAACAGGGGCGAATTCGGGGCCGCTACCAACATCAAAACCTTCTCGTTTGTGGTGGCGACGGCTCGCCAGCCCCTCACCGTTTTTCGTACCGAACGCCTGCGGGAGAGAACGCATTATCACGCGGTAGACGATGAGTGGATGCAGGCCTATGCCGCGCGGATCCGCGCGCCGATTGAGGAGTCATGATGATTACGTATCAGTTTATCACCGCGCTTTCCGACGCGAAGCCGCAGAGCCATTTGATTGCGTCCGCCTCCTGTACGCATTTGCCCGAAACGGCGCTTGTCGCGGAAATGCGCAAGTCTGCCAGCATCGCAGACACCCGCTTTGGCTGCGCCCCGTTTGCCCGGATCACCCTGCTGCCGGATGCCCTGTGGCAGGATAATCTTACCGAAGGATTACTGACGGCGCTTCGCCCGCTTCTGGCCTCGCCCGTCAGCCCCGAGCTGATACTGGACGTTACCGATATCGACGATGTGGTGCTGGCTCAGGTGCTGCGTTTTCTCTTTAATCAGGCGCACAGGCTTAGCGACCTGAAGCTGAAGAAAACGGATGAATCGGCTGTGCGCCTTACGCACATTGCCGCCCTTTGCCTGCCGGAACAGCAGGCAAAACTGGAGGGGATCTTCCGCCAGCAGCAGGCCATCGCCCACGGCATGGTTGCGGCGCGACGTCTGGCGGATATCCCGTCCGACCGATGCACGCCGCAGTTTGTAGTGGAAGAGGCGCAAAGGCTCTGTGCCGCCTTCCCCGCCCTGCGCT
This sequence comes from Enterobacter sp. 3U4, assembly GCF_057224565.1. Lineage (NCBI taxonomy): Bacteria > Pseudomonadati > Pseudomonadota > Gammaproteobacteria > Enterobacterales > Enterobacteriaceae > Enterobacter > Enterobacter sp. 3U4. The sequence continues at coordinate 565,849 of NZ_CP136665.1, read as the reverse complement.
GCGAAGTGCTGAACGAAAAGGCTATTGCTGAGCAGGGTCTGGGGCTGCTGCACGCCGTTGGCAAAGGGGCGACCTGTCCTCCGCGCCTGCTGGCGATCCATTATGACGGCGTCAACGACGACCCGGTGCGCTGCTATGTGGGAAAAGGCATTACCTTTGATACCGGTGGCCTGTGGCTGAAGGAAGGCGCGGGCATGTACACCATGAAATACGACATGTGCGGTGCCGCTAACGTGCTGGGCCTGATGCTGACCGTCGCAGAGCTGGCGCTGCCCGTACGCATCATGGGCGTGCTGGCGCTGGCGGAAAACGCTATAGGTCCAAACGCCATGCAGCCCGGCACGGTAGCAACGGCCTGCAACGGCACCACCGTTGAAATCAACAACACCGATGCCGAAGGCCGACTGGTGCTGGCGGACGCCATCGCCTGGGCCAGCCAGCGGCATCCGCAGGCGCGCTATATTATTGATATAGCGACCTTAACCGGTGCGGTCGTGAAGGCGCTGGGGTATGAGTTGAGCGGGCTGATGACGCAGGATGAACCGCTGCGCGCGGCGCTGACGCTGGCGGGCAAGCAGAGCGGCGATGAAGCGTGGTCCCTGCCGCTCGATGCGCGGCTGAAAAAACAGACCGACAGCGCGATTGCCGATCTCTGCAACACCCCGACCAATAATGCTGCAATCAGTGCGTCGGCGGCGTGGCTGCTGCATCACTTTTGCCCGCCGACGATCCCGTGGGCGCATCTGGACATCAGCGGTACGGCGCTGTGGCGCGAAAACGGACGGAGCGTGGCGTCGGGAAGACCGATTCCACTGCTGGTTGAGCATCTAATGGGAGATATTTAGCCGGGTAAGGCGCAGCCGCCACCCGGCAAAAGCTCAAAGCTTGAGAATATCTTTCACAAACGGAATGGTCAGCTTGCGCTGGGCGGTAATGGAGGCGCGATCGAGCTGATCGAGCGTGTCAAACAGGGTGCGCATTTCGCGATCCAGACGCTTGAGCAGGAAGCGCCCCACGTCCTCCGGCAGCTCAAACCCGCGCTGCTTAGCGCGCAGCTGTAACGCCTGAAGCTTATCTTCATCCGATAGCGGCTGAAGCTTGTAGATTTGCCCCCAGTCCAGGCGAGACGCCAGGTCCGGCAGCCCCAGATTCAGCTGGCGAGGCGGACGATCGCCGGTGATCAGCAGCCGGGTTTTACCCGATTCCAGAATGCGGTTGTAGAGATTGAAGATCGCCATTTCCCACGGCTCATCCCCCGCCACGCATTCGATATTATCGATGCAAACCAGCGAGAGATGCTCCATTCCCTCCAGCACCTCAGGCACGAACCAGGTACGTTTATCCAGCGGCACGTAGCCTACCGCATCTCCGCGCGCCGAAAGCTCCGCGCAGGCGGCATGCAGCAGGTGGCTGCGCCCCGCGCCTTCGCGTGACCAGATATAGATGTATCCGCTGTGATCCTGGCGCAGCACGTTTTGCAGTGCAGCCAGTAAAGAGGGGTTATCACCCGGCCAGAAACTCGCAAAAGTTTCGTCGTCAGGGAGATAAAGTGGCAGAGAGAGCTGTGCCGGTCCGTTCAGAAATACCTCAACCAGAGATCCTACGTAAAATCGGAATGGAGTTTAACACGGAACCTGCAAGGAGAGAACCGGGCGATCCCTCGCCCGATTTTTCGATCAATGTGACGCTTTTTCGCTATCGTCCGCGTCCAGAATCTCTTCTTCCGGACGGATTACCGAGATCAGCTTGAAGATCAGGCTCAGACCCACGCCGACGATGGTCGCCAGCGCCATGCCCTTGAGCTCGGCCGCACCAATGTGTACCTTCGCGCCGCTCACGCCGATAATCAGGATCACCGAGGTCAGGATCAGGTTTTGCGCCTTGCTGTAATCCACTTTGGACTCAATCAGGACGCGAATACCGGAGGCACCGATCACGCCGTACAGCAGCAGAGAAACGCCGCCCATCACAGGCACTGGAATGATCTGAATCGCTGCTGCCAGCTTGCCGACGCAGGAGAGCAGAATGGCGATGATCGCCGCGCCGCCGATAACCCAGGTACTGTAGACGCGGGTAATCGCCATCACGCCGATGTTTTCACCGTAGGTGGTGTTTGGCGTGGAGCCAAAGAAACCGGAGATAATGGTGGAGAAACCGTTGGCAAACATGGAGCGGTGCAGGCCCGGGTCGCGGATTAAATCGCGCTTAACGATGTTCGCCGTCACCACCAGGTGACCGACGTGCTCCGCAATCACCACCAGCGCCGCAGGCAGAATGGTGAAAATAGCAAACCATTCAAAGCGAGGGGTGTAGAAGGTTGGCAGCGCGAACCAGTGGGCCTGAGCAATCGGGGTGGTGTCCACCACGCCCATCGCGAAGGAGAGCGCATAGCCCGCCAGCACGCCGATCAGGATCGGGATAATCGCCATGAAGCCGCGGAACAGCACGGAGCCAAACACCGTTACGCCCAGGGTCACCAGCGAGATGATAATGGTTTTGGAATCCGGTGACTGGCCGTCAGCAGGCAGCAGACCGGCCATATTCGCCGCCACGCCCGCCAGTTCAAGACCGATGACGGCCACGATGGCGCCCATCGCCGCAGGGGGGAACATCACGTCCAGCCAGCCGGTACCGGCTTTCTTCACGATGAAGGAGACCGCGCAGAACAGGACGCCACACATGATAAAGCCGCCCAGCGCGACCTCATAACCCAGCGGCAGCAGCAGTAATACTGGAGAGATAAAGGCGAAGCTCGACCCAAGATACGCCGGAATTTTTCCTTTACAGATAAAGAGGTAAAGCAGCGTACCGATGCCGTTGAACAGCAGCACGGTAGCCGGGTTAATGTGGAACAGGATTGGCACCAGCACGGTTGCGCCAAACATGGCGAACAGGTGCTGCAAACTAAGCGGGATAGTCTGTAAAAGCGGCGGTCTTTCACTCACCCCGATAGCACGGCGCGTCATAGTGTTTTCCTCTGAGTAGTATCGTTGTTGGTGTTTTATTCAAAAAAAAGCCGACTATCAAAGTCGGCTTATTTATCGTTATTCGATTATTTTGTACCAAAGATCTTATCGCCGGCATCGCCGAGCCCCGGGATGATGTACCCGTGCTCGTTCAGGCCCTGGTCGATAGAGGCGGTATACAGCTCAACGTCCGGGTGCGCTTTTTCCAGCGCCGCGATCCCTTCCGGAGCCGCAACCAGTACCAGCACCTTAATGCTGTTACAGCCCGCATTTTTCAGCAGGTCGATGGTAGCGATCATAGAACCGCCAGTTGCGAGCATTGGGTCAACTACCAGCGCCATACGCTCGTCGATGTTAGACACCAGCTTCTGGAAGTAAGGAACCGGCTCAAGGGTTTCTTCGTTACGGTAGATCCCGACCACGCTGATACGCGCGCTTGGCACGTGCTCCAGCACGCCTTCCATCATGCCGAGGCCGGCACGCAGGATAGGCACTACGGTAATTTTCTTACCTTTGATCTGCTCAACCTGCACCGGGCCGTTCCAGCCTTCGATGGTGACTTTTTCCGTTTCCAGATCGGAGGTCGCTTCGTAGGTCAGCAGGCTGCCGACTTCAGAGGCCAGTTCGCGAAAACGCTTCGTGCTGATGTCATGCTCACGCATCAGGCCCAACTTGTGTTTAACGAGTGGGTGTTTCACTTCCACAATCTTCATTCTCTTTCTCCTCTGAATGGCATCCGCAAAAAAATCGCGGGATTATACCGCTTTTTTCAGATTAGGCCATACCCATCTTGCTTGACAGGGATCAAGCAAAGACAAAAAAGCCGGAGGCTGAGTTCCGGCTTGGGTGCGGGTTCTGCCCGGTGGCGCTGCGCTTACGCGGGCCTACGTGTAGTGTAGGTCGGGTAAGCGCTAGCGCCACCCGACAATTACAGGTTATCGCCGTTGCTCGCAATCACCTGCTTATACCAGTCGAACGATTTCTTCTTGCTGCGGTTCAGCGTGCCGTTCCCTTCATTGTCTTTATCGACAAAGATAAAGCCGTAGCGTTTTTTCATTTCACCGGTACCGGCAGAAACGAGGTCGATACAGCCCCACGGGGTATAGCCCATCAGGTCTACGCCATCTTCCACCACCGCTTTTTTCATCTCGCTGATGTGGGCGGCCAGGTAGTCAATGCGGTACTGGTCGTTCACCGTGCCGTCGCTCTCCTGCACGTCGATTGCGCCAAAGCCGTTCTCAACGATAAACAGCGGCAGCTGGTAGTGATCCCAGAACCAGTTAAGGGAGTAGCGCAGCCCCACCGGGTCAATCTGCCAGCCCCAGTCGGATTTCTGCACGTACGGGTTAGAGACCAGGCTCTTGCTCTCGTCATAGTCCAGCTGCGGGTTGTCCGCCGTCGCCTTCGTAGCGAAGGACATATAATAGCTAAACCCGATGTAATCCACGCAGCCCTGCATCAGCGCTGCTTTATCTTCTTCGGTGATATCCAGCGCGAAGCCGCGACGTTCAAAGTAGTTGAGCAGATGCTGCGGATACCTGCCGCGCACGTGCACGTCGGTGAACCAGTAGCGGCGGTGCATGGCGTTCATCGCCATCATCATGTCGTCCGGCGCGCAGGTCAGCGGGTAGATTGGGCACATGGCAATCATGCAGCCGATCTGCAGCGACGGGTTAATCTCGCGCCCCGCCTTCACCGCCAGCGCGCTGGCCACCAGCTCATAGTGCGCCGCCTGGAACATCACCGGCTCACGGTCTTCGCCCGGCGCGTACTTCAGCCCGGAGTTGGTGAACGGCGCAAAGTCTTCGTGGAAGTTGGCCTGGTTGTTGATCTCATTAAACGTCATCCAGTACTTCACTTTATGCTGATAGCGCTGGAACACCACTTTTGCAAAACGAACGAAGAAGTCGATCAGCTTACGGTTGCGCCAGCCGCCGTATTCCGTTACCAGGTGGAAAGGCATCTCGAAGTGAGACAGGGTAATAACCGGTTCGATGCCGTATTTCAGGCACTCGTCGAACAGGTCGTCATAGAATTTCAGGCCAGCTTCGTTCGGCTCAAGCTCGTCCCCTTTCGGGAAAATGCGCGTCCAGGCGATAGAGGTGCGGAAGCACTTGAACCCCATCTCGGCAAAGAGTTTGATGTCCTCTTTATAGCGATGGTAGAAATCGATGGCGTCATGGTTAGGGTAATTTTTCCCCGGCAGTACGCCGTTGGTGATTTCACGCGGCACCCCGTGCGCGCCCGCGGTCATGACGTCGGCTACGCTAACGCCTTTACCACCTTCTTTCCAGCCGCCTTCCAGCTGATGCGCCGCAACCGCACCGCCCCACAGAAAATCTGCTTTAAATCCTGACATGCGCTTTCCCTCATTCTGCGTTATTTTCTGCAAAAACAATTACAGAAACCGGTTTCAGTTGAATGATGTGCAAAGCCGTTAATGGTTGCAAGGAGAATGCCGAAACCGGTTTCATTTTCGTGAACAGACGCAAGTTTGGGCGCACTGGCAGGCTGCGCGTAAAAAAAGATCCTCTCGCCGAGAATAGGCTCGCAAACGTTTGCCTGGACTGTTAGAATTGCGCCGATTTTTCTTACTAGCTATGCAATCGCGTGGGGATTTAAGCCGTGACCAACAAAACTTCTCTCAGCTACAAAGATGCCGGTGTTGATATTGACGCAGGTAATGCGCTGGTTGACCGAATCAAAGGTGTGGTGAAAAAAACCCGCCGCCCGGAAGTGATGGGTGGTCTGGGTGGATTCGGCGCACTGTGCGCGCTGCCGCAAAAATATCGTGAACCTGTTCTGGTCTCGGGAACTGACGGTGTAGGCACCAAGCTGCGCCTGGCGATGGATTTAAAACGTCACGACACGATCGGTATCGATCTGGTTGCGATGTGCGTGAATGACCTGGTGGTTCAGGGCGCAGAGCCGCTGTTCTTCCTCGATTACTACGCGACCGGCAAACTGGACGTGGATACCGCGGCAAGCGTGATCAACGGTATCGCTGAAGGGTGCCTGCAGTCTGGCTGTGCGCTGGTCGGCGGTGAAACCGCGGAAATGCCGGGCATGTATCACGGCGAAGATTATGACGTCGCGGGCTTCTGCGTCGGCGTAGTAGAAAAATCAGAAATTATTGACGGCAGCAAAGTGGCGGATGGCGATGTGCTGATCGCGCTGGCCTCCAGCGGCCCGCACTCCAACGGCTACTCCCTGGTGCGTAAAATCCTCGAAGTGAGCGGCTGTGACCCACTGACGACCGAGCTTGACGGTAAACCGCTGGCTGACCACCTGCTGGCCCCAACCCGCATCTACGTGAAGAACGTGCTGGAACTGATCGAGAACGTCGACGTGCACGCCATTGCCCACCTGACCGGCGGCGGCTTCTGGGAAAATATCCCGCGCGTCCTGCCGGACAACACCCAGGCGGTGATCGACGAATCCTCATGGCAGTGGCCGGCTGTCTTTAACTGGCTGCAGACCGCAGGCAACGTGAGCTCTCACGAAATGTACCGCACCTTTAACTGCGGCGTGGGCATGGTTATCGCCCTGCCGGCAAGCGAAGCGGATAAAGCAGTGAAGCTGCTGACGGAGAAAGGTGAAAACGCGTGGAAAATCGGTACGATTAAAGCCTCCGATTCCGAACAGCGTGTGGTCATTGAATGAAAAACATCGTGGTGCTCATTTCCGGCAACGGAAGCAATTTGCAGGCGATAATTGATGCCTGCAAACAGAAGAAAATCAATGGCACCATTCGGGCAGTTTTCAGCAACAAGGCCGACGCGTTCGGCCTTGAGCGCGCGCGGGAAGCGAACATCCCCGCGCACGCGCTGGAAGCCAGCCAGTTCGCCGGGCGTGAAGCCTTTGACCGCGAGCTGGTTCAGGAGATTGATGCCTACGCACCGGACGTGGTCGTACTGGCGGGCTATATGCGTATTCTGAGCCCGGCTTTTGTAGAACACTTCGCCGGACGTCTGCTGAATATCCACCCTTCCCTGCTGCCGAAATATCCCGGCCTGCACACCCATCGTCAGGTTCTGGAAAACGGCGATGAGGAGCACGGCACCTCCGTGCATTTCGTCACCGACGAGCTGGACGGCGGTCCGGTTATCCTGCAGGCCAAAGTCCCGGTCTTTGACGGCGACAGCGAAGAAGACGTGACCGAACGCGTTCAGACCCAGGAGCATGCCATTTACCCGCTGGTGGTAAGCTGGTTTGTCGACGGGCGTCTCGAAATGCGCGACGGCGCAGCCTGGCTGGAAGGCGTGAAGTTACCCCCGCAGGGTCATGCGGCGGAAGAGTAGTTTGTTATGTCGGGTAGCGCAGCTGCGCTTACCCGACCTGCTCATTGCATTACCCGATATCCCCTTCTCCAACCTTCTAAAATCCCCAACAAAAAAAATAACTGTCATACTTTTCTGGCACTGTTGGACATATCGTGGAAATGCTCGCCATAATAAGGACGAGACGGATTTACCACGTCCTGTGATTGAACTGGAGTGTGAGCTGTAATGGGTCAGGAAAAGTTATATATCGAGAAAGAGCTAAGCTGGTTAGCATTTAACGAACGTGTACTCCAGGAAGCGGCTGACAAAAGTAACCCGCTGATCGAACGCATGCGTTTTTTGGGCATCTATTCCAACAACCTGGATGAGTTCTATAAGGTTCGCTTTGCCGAGCTGAAGAGACGCATCATCATCAGCGAAGAACAGGGCCTAAACTCGCACTCGCGCCACCTGCTGGGCAAAATCCAGTCCCGCGTGTTGAAAGCCGATCAGGAATTTGACGGCCTGTATAACGAACTGCTGCTGGAGATGGCGCGTAATCAAATCTTCCTGATTAACGAACGTCAGCTTTCCGTTAACCAACAAAACTGGCTGCGCCACTACTTCAAACACTATCTGCGCCAGCACATTACCCCGATTCTGATCAACCGCGAAACCGATCTGGTGCAGTTCCTGAAAGATGACTACACCTATCTGGCCGTAGAAATTATTCGCGGTGAATCCATCCGCTACGCGCTGCTGGAGATCCCGTCCGACAAGGTGCCGCGCTTTGTGAACCTGCCGCCGGAAACCCCGCGCAGACGCAAGCCGATGATCCTGCTGGACAACATTCTGCGCTACTGTCTGGACGATATCTTTAAAGGCTTCTTCGATTACGATGCGTTAAACGCCTACTCGATGAAGATGACCCGTGACGCCGAATATGACCTGGTGCACGAGATGGAAGCCAGCCTGATGGAGCTGATGTCATCCAGCCTGAAACAGCGACTGACGGCCGAGCCGGTGCGCTTTGTCTATCAGCGAGATATGCCGGACGCCATGGTGGAAATGCTGCGCGAGAAGCTGACCATTTCGCGATATGACTCCATCGTACCGGGTGGCCGTTACCACAACTTTAAAGACTTTATTGGCTTCCCGAACGTCGGCAAAGCCAATCTGGTGAACAAGCCGCTGCCGCGCCTGCGCCATCTGTGGTTCGATAAATTCCGCAACGGATTCGATGCCATTCGCGAACGCGATGTCCTGCTCTACTATCCGTATCACACGTTCGAGCACGTGCTCGAACTGCTGCGTCAGGCCTCGTTCGACCCGAGCGTGCTGGCGATCAAAATCAACATCTACCGCGTGGCAAAAGATTCCCGCATCATCGACGCGATGATCCATGCGGCGCACAACGCCAAAAAAGTCACCGTGGTGGTTGAGCTGCAGGCGCGCTTCGACGAAGAGGCCAACATTCACTGGGCGCGCCGTCTGACGGAAGCCGGTGTACATGTCATCTTCTCCGCGCCGGGGCTGAAAATTCACGCCAAGCTGTTCCTCATCTCCCGTAAAGAAGGCGACGATGTGGTGCGCTATGCCCACATCGGTACCGGGAACTTTAACGAGAAAACGGCGCGAATCTATACCGACTACTCGCTGCTGACCGCCGATGCCCGCATCACTAACGAAGTGCGCCGGGTCTTTAACTTTATTGAGAACCCGTACCGTCCGGTGAACTTTGACTATCTGCTGGTCTCGCCGCAGAACTCGCGCCGTCTGCTGTACGATATGATCGATAAAGAGATTGCCAATGCACAGAAAGGGCTGTCGTCCGGCATCACGCTGAAGCTTAACAACCTGGTCGACAAAGGGCTGGTGGACAGGCTGTACGCCGCGTCCAGCTCCGGCGTGCCGGTTAATCTGCTGATCCGCGGCATGTGCTCGCTGATCCCGGAGCTGGAAGGCATCAGCGACAATATTCGCGTGATTAGCATTGTTGACCGTTACCTGGAACACGATCGGATCTATATTTTTGATAATGCGGGTGATAAACAGGTCTATCTCTCTTCAGCAGACTGGATGACGCGCAATATTGACTACCGTATTGAAGTCGCGGCACCGCTGCTGGATCCGCGCCTGAAGCAGCAGATCCTCGACATCATCGAGATTCTGTTCAGCGATACCGTGAAAGCACGCTATATCGACAAAGAACTCAGTAACCGCTATGTACCGCGCGGCAACCGCCGTAAAGTGCGGTCGCAACTGGCGATTTACGACTATATCAAATCACTCGAGCAACCCGATTAACCTATGCCGATAAATGATAAGACCCCACGCCCGCAGGAGTTCGCCGCGGTCGACCTTGGCTCTAACAGTTTCCACATGGTCATCGCCCGTGAGGTGGATGGCGCGCTGCAAATCATCGGTCGTCTGAAGCAGCGCGTACACCTGGCGGATGGTCTTGATGAACGCAGCATGCTCAGCGAAGAAGCGATGGAGCGCGGGTTAAACTGCCTGTCGCTGTTTGCTGAACGTTTGCAGGGCTTCTCGCCCTCAAGCGTGTGCATCGTGGGCACCCATACCCTGCGCCAGGCCCTGAACGCGCCAGAGTTCCTCAAGCGGGCCGAAAAAGTGATCCCCTATCCGATTGAGATCATCTCCGGCAACGAGGAAGCGCGTCTGATTTTCATGGGCGTTGAGCACACCCAGCCGGAAAAAGGGCGCAAGCTGGTTATCGATATCGGCGGTGGCTCAACGGAGCTGGTGATCGGCGAAGACTTTGAGCCGCGCCTGGTGGAAAGCCGCCGTATGGGCTGCGTCAGCTTCGCGCAGATGTATTTCCCGGGCGGCACCATCACCCGCGAGAACTTCCAGCGTGCGCGTATGGCGGCCGTCCAGAAGCTGGAAAACCTGGCCTGGCAGTACCGTATTCAGGGCTGGAACGTGGCGCTGGGCGCGTCAGGCACCATCAAAGCGGCGCATGAGGTGCTGCTGGCGATGGGTGAAAAGGACGGGTTTATCACGCCCGAACGCCTGACGTTGCTGACCGACGAAGTGCTGAAGCATAAAAGTTTTGACGCTTTAAGCCTGCCGGGTCTTTCCGACGAACGTAAAGCGGTCTTCGTACCGGGGCTGGCTATTCTCTGTGGCGTGTTTGATGCCCTCGCCATTAAAGAGCTGCGCCTTACCGACGGCGCGCTGCGCGAAGGCGTGCTGTATGAGATGGAAGGCCGCTTCCGCCATCAGGATATTCGCAGCCGCACCGCGCAAAGTCTGGCTAACCAGTACAACATCGATCGCGAGCAGGCGAAGCGCGTGCTGGACACTACGGTGCAGATGTACGACCAGTGGCAGGAGCAGAATCCGAAGCTCGCGCACCCGCAGCTTGCCGCGCTGTTGAAATGGGCAGCGATGCTCCATGAGGTGGGACTTAACATCAACCACAGCGGGATGCATCGCCATTCGGCCTACATTCTGCAAAACAGCGATTTGCCTGGCTTCAACCAGGAGCAGCAAACCATGATGGCGACCCTGGTGCGTTATCACCGCAAAGCCATCAAGCTCGACGACCTGCCGCGCTTTACGCTGTTCAAGAAAAAACAGTTCCTGCCGCTTATTCAGCTGCTGCGTCTGGGCGTACTGCTTAATAACCAGCGTCAGGCGACCACCACGCCGCCTACGCTGAAGCTTAAAACCGACGACCATCACTGGACGCTGAGCTTCCCGCACGACTGGTTCAGCCAGAACGCGCTGGTCCTGCTGGACCTGGAAAAAGAGCAACAGTACTGGGAAGCGGTCACCGGCTGGCTGCTTAAAATTGAAGAAGAGAGCGCCGACGTCGCCGCATAACGGCTCAGGCGTCCTCGGTGGACGCCTCTGCTTCCGGCAGTGACTCAAGCGGTGCCGGCCTGCCAATCAGATAACCCTGCACATAATCGATACCTAGCGCGTGAACCGCGCTACGTATCTCTTCGGTTTCGACGTACTCCGCCACCACCAGCATCTTTTTCATGCGCGCCAGATGGCAGATAGAGGCCACAATCTGATAATCCAGGCTGTTGTTGACGATATTGCGGATAAAGCTGCCGTCTATCTTGAGAATATCCGCATCCACACTTTTCAGCCGCGCATAGCTCGCATAGCCGGTGCCAAAATCATCAATCGCAATACGTACCCCCATTTTCTGCAGCTGCTGGAGAATATGTAGCGCCTGCTCCGCATTGCAAAAGGTGCTGCACTCCGTCACTTCAAAGATCAGCTGCCATGGCTCAATGGCGTATTTCGCCAGCAGGCGACTCACCTCATGCGGAAACTGCACCCGACACACGGTCGACGGAGCCAGGTTAATGGCAAAGCGCTGGCCGGGCAGCCTTTCGCGATGCGCGGCCAGGAAGCGCAGGGTATGCTCCAGCACCCACAAATCCACCCGCGAGGAGAGTCCAAACTCCTGCGCGACGGGCAGGAACTGGTCGGGGGAGATCAATACCCCGTTGACATCCGGCATCCGGAGCAGGACTTCGTGATAGCAATCGCCACGCAGGCCGCGAACGGGTTGAACCAGCAGGGTGAATTCGTCGTTATCAAGCGCCTTTTGCAGGCGGCTCATCATCGCGACTTTATCCTTTAGGTTGCGCTGCAAATGGACGGCGCCACGCTGCTGAAGATTTTCCGGATGATTGGAGGAGAGCGACATGTCGGCAACCACGCCGAGTTCACCCAGCACCAGATAAAGATGGTTAACCGGGGACCGGACATAGCAATAGCTCACGCCAACCTGCGGCTGCAGCGGCATGCCGTCCCAGACAAAGCGGAACTGCTTGATATGCTCGTCCAGGGTTTCAATCCGCTGCTGGTGCGATTCCGCGTTGAGCCGTACCGCCAGGTCATACCCGGTCAGGTGATACACCAGCTCATTGGGCTGGAGCGTGCCATTCACCCACTGCGCCAGCTGCTGCTTGTACTGAATACGCAGCAACACGCCGTAATTTCGGCCCAGAATTTCCAGCTCCGGAATGCGCAGCAGGCAGAGCGCCGACCACGGATTTTTCGCCAGATCGCGCGACAGCGCCCGCAGATTAGGCATATGAACAACCGGGTCGAGCAGCGCCAGCCGGCGGGAGCGTTTGTTCGCCGCGCGCTGCCGGGTCGCCAGCATCGACATATAAATCACCACGAACGAGAAAACCAGGTAACTGGAAGAGGTGATCGCCAGCTGAATGTCATACCCCGGGTTCACCGGGATATAGCGGTAAAAATAGTGAATAGACACCAGCAGTATCGGCGTCCAGATAAGCGAAATCAGCTTATAGCCAAAACGCATCGCGCCCCAGAGCATCACCGGCATCAGCAGCGAAAGGGTGTAGTTGGTGGTGAAAATGGAGCTGTTCTCATTCATCGGAAGCAGGAGCAGCGAAAGCAGCCCGCCAAGCGCGATAGCCCACATCAACATCTCAACGACCGTCACCTTTTTGTCTATCTCGGAACGGATCTGCGAGAGGAGGCTTTTGATATAGCGCGGATGACGAAGCAGGCGGATCAGCAGATAGCTCAGCGGCACGCCCGTCAGCCCGCTGACCAGCAGCGTCTGATAGTTGATGAGCGTGCGGATATTGAGCGGATTTAATCCTGCAAGGCTCTGACGGCTCTCATACACGCCTAAATACACCGCAAACTGAAACAGCACCAGAAACAGCGTCGCGGGGCAGAAGACCTGCCAGAAGATGCGCTGCGCCATAAGCCTCAAGTCGCCGTACGCGGTCATATTCCGTCTGGGCGCAAACACCCGATAGCCTCCCCAGCTGAGCACTAAAGGGACGATAAAATGGAGGATCCCAGCGACGGTTTCAAACATCCCGACCGACGGGTAATAGCGGATAAACAGCGACAATACGATCCCGGGCAGTGCTTCCAGGCCAAAAAACATCATCAGCGAAAGCAAAAATGAGAGGGGTAAATAATAGAGTGCCGCAATGCCGTCGCCCAGCTGCGTGAAGGTATTCGCGATGTTCAGCACGGGAAGTAAAACCACAGGAAAAATAAGCGGCAATGCCCACCAGCGGTTTTCATTTTTTTTCAGGAAAGCGAGAATATTCATAGATGCCCGGTTAAACCCCTTTCGCTCCAGAGGGAAAATAAAGACAGGCATCCAACCTGACGTACGCCGCCCGGCAACGTGCGGGGCGAACTGTGTGGAGGAAGGATTTTAAATATCAGGGCCAGAAAGCCGTTGACTTAAATCAAACTACTTTACGCAAATAACTTTTTGCAGCGATTTTTTGAAATTATTTTCTTCATATTATCAATATGGTAAATGCATTAATTAATTTCAATAACATTAATCAATGTAAACATTGACGGTTATTTACACACAGCAGAATTGACCCCGTCTTCCCGCTGTGCCTTAATATCCTTGTCGCCCAAAAGGGCTTATCCAGGAAAAACAGAGTGAGTCAGGTCACGCGTATGCGAAAACGACATCAATTTAATACCCGAATGACCCGCATCATACTGCTCATCAGCTTCCTGTTTTTCTTTGGCCGCTTCGTTTACTCTTCGATTGGCGCCTGGTATCACCATCAGGACAAAACCCAGTCGCAGCAGTCCAGCCTGACCGTCGACACCGCTGACCGCTAGGCCGCCGGATAGTTTTGCAGTAACCGAATAATGCCCGATATCCCTTTGCTGAGGATTTTGTCCTGCCGCATCACCACGGCCAACTGCCGCTGCAGCATCGGCGTCAGCGACATCACGCATAGCCCTTCGCGATCGGCCTCATGTTCGACCGCCATTCGCGGCACAATACTGTAGCCCAGCCCCGCACGAACCATGCGTTTGATCGCCTCGATGCTGCCAAGCTGCATCACCGGTGCTATCGCTAATCCGTTAGCCGCAAACCAGCCATCGATCAGCGCCCGGGTACCGCTGCCTGATTCAAACGCAATCAGCGGCTGAGCGTGCAGCGCCTCAGGGGTAAAGTCCCTGAATGCATCCCGCTGCTCCCGCGACGCGATAAAAATAAACTCTTCGTCCATTACCGGCATGACGTCCAGCGCTCTGCCACTCACCGGCAGCGTCACCAGCCCCATATCGAGACGGTTCTCTTCGATGGCCCTGACGATGTCGAGGGTGTTGCCCGTCGTCACTCCCACGCTCAGGAGCGGATAGTCGCGGCGTAGCTGCTCCAGCAGCGGCGGCAGAAGATGGATGCAGGCCGTAGCCCCCGTGCCTAGCGTAATGGTGCCGCTCACCTCGTGGCTAAACGCATTCACGGACCGGATGGCCTCGTCCACCGCCTGCTGAATACGCTCCCCGTGCGCCAGCAAAGCCTGCCCGGCAGCCGTAGCCTTAATCCCCCGCCCGGTACGCTCCACCAGCCGCGTTTGCAGAAACTGCTCCAGCTGGCGTATTTGCAGGCTGACGGCGGGCTGGGAGATGCCCAGCGCGTCCGCTGCCGCTGAAAAGCTGCCGCGCTGGTGAACCAGACGGAAGGTGGCGAGATAGCCCAGATTAAGCGTCGTCATTCAAAGTTTCTCTTATACCGCGCATAAGGTTGCGGCCCTGCCAGCACAATACCGCGCCCGTTATGCTCAGGACAACTGCATAGCGGAATGAAAAATAATGGAAACACCAGCCCTGCCACATCGCCTCGCCCTCACGGCCGGGTGTAATCAACTGATCAACTGGGGGATTTCGTTTTATATGCCCGGCACCTTTGCGCTGGCCATTTCAGCCGACCGGGGATGGTCGTCACCGCAGATTTACCTCGGCCTCACGCTGGCGATGCTGGTGATGGCGGCGGTATCTCCTTTTGTCGCCCGCCTGCTGGCACGCTTTGGCGGTCAGAAGGTGGTAATGGGCGGAACCCTGCTGATCGCCGCAAGCTGTGCAGGAATGGCGTATGCCCGAACGCTTTATGGCTGGTACGGCGCCTGGCTGGTCACCGGTATAGGGATGCGCCTGTCGCTGTACGATGCGCTGTTCGCCGCGCTGGTGAACCTCTACGGGCAGCAGGCGCGAAGAACGATCTCACGCGTCACGCTGGCGGGCGGGCTGGCCTCCGCCGTCTTCTGGCCGCTGGGCGATGCTCTGCTTCAGGTAATGAGCTGGCAGGAGGCGCTGCGCGTCTATGCTCTCTTCGGCCTGCTGAGTGCGGCGCTGATAAGAACGCTTCCCCGGCAGCGCCTGACGGTGACGACAAAGGTCGCCGCGCCGCCGCTGAACAACGAACGGCGTAACGGCTGGCTTTATGTCGCCTTCATTGCCCTCATCACCTTTGTCTCTAACGGCACCTCCACCCATCTGCCGGAGTTTATTGCCCACTACGGCCTGCCGGTCGCCATCGGCATGCTGTGGGGAATCGGCCAGACGGGCGCGCGTTCGCTGGAGGTGCTGGCGGGAGCCCGCTTAACGCCCTTCAAGCTGACGCTTTTTACCGCGCTCGCCATGCCGCTCTGTTTTCTTATGGGGTTGAGCAGCGCCCTGTTTGTCGGGTGTGTGGCCGGTTTTGTACTGGGCTATGGGGCCATCAACGGGCTGGTCACCATCGTTAAAGCCACCCTGCCGCTGGAACTCTTTAGCGCGGAAAGCTATGCCCGCCGCACGGGCATGCTGCTGATCCCCGGCCAGCTGATGGCGGCAGCCTCACCGTTTGCCTATGCGTGGCTGAATAAAACGCTGGGGATCGCTGGCGCAATGTGGGTTTCTGCGGGGCTGACGCTGGTAATTGCCGGGCTGGCGATAGCGATCGTGCGCTGTCCCGGGAAGCAAACTGTATCGCACTGTATCCCGCGCGAAGCGCTGACAAACGGGTACAAAACGCCGCCTCCGGCAAATATCTCCGATACATAAAAATGGTTTTCTTTCCCTGTCGTCATTCAGAACCGATGAGGAGAGAACCATGATTCGTCGCTATGTACTTTTCCCCCTGATTGTCCTGGCATCTGTAGCACGGGCCCAGGCCACACCGCTGGACAATCTGAGCGCCGCGGACGTTAACGGCCCCGCCGCCGTTGCCCCGCTGGCTCAGCCGCAGCCGCCCGCAAAACTTATCGTCGATCCGCCGCTTGCCGGGCCGCTGAGCAAAGGCGCGGTGTTTATCCAGTACCGGGCCGAAAACCTGCGCATCGAGCCGGTATTCGGCCCCGACGCGCTCAAGGTCACCCCGCGCATCGGGCACATTCACGTGGAGGTGGACGATGCGCCGTGGCACTGGGCTGACGCCAGCGGAGAGCCGGTGATCCTGGTAGGGCTGCCCGCCGGTAAACACAAGGTGACGATAATTCTGGCCGACCCGACGCATAAGCCGCTCGATCACAAAACCGTTGAATTCACCGTCCCGCCCCACGCGGCGGTCCACCATTTTTAAGGAGTCTGAAGATGAAAGCACTGTCTGTACTAACGGCAGGCCTGCTGGCGCTTTCCGCCAGCGCCTTTGCGCAGGGTAAAACCAGCGTCGTGCTGGTTCACGGCGCGTTTGCCGACGGCAGCAGCTGGAATAAGGTGATTACCCTGCTGCAGAAACAGCACGTAGAGGTTATTGCCGTCCAGCTGCCGCTCACGTCGCTAAAAGATGACGTTGCCGCCACGCGGCGAGCCATCGCGCGCGCCCAGGGAGATATCGTACTGGTGGGTCACTCCTGGGGCGGCACCGTGATTAGCGAGGCGGGCAACGATGCGCGGGTAAAATCACTGGTGTATGTGGCAGCGTTTGCGCCTGATTCCGGCCAGTCGACGGCGGATCTGGCAGGAAGCTACCCTGCACCGCCGGGCGGCTCTGACATTGCCAAAACGGCGGACGGCTATTTATACCTGCCGACAGAAGCCGTCAGGAAGAACTTCGCGCCTGACGTGAAGCCAGCCATTCAAGATACGATTGCAGTCACGCAGGGGCCAATTAACGCCGAGGCGTTTAGCGAAAAGGTCACTCACGCGGCGTGGCATGACAAACCGAGCTGGTTTGTGGTCAGCAAGAATGACCGAATGATCAACCCCGATCTTGAGCGTGCGATGGCAAAGACTATCCATGCGAAATCCGCAGAGGTGGCGGCAAGCCACGTGTCGATGGTGAGCCAGCCGGAGGCTATCGCCCGGACGATTGAGCAGGCGGTTGAAGCAAAGTAATTTTTTGCGAATTCCAGGCCGGGTAAGCGCAGCGCCACCCGGCAAATAAAACGGCTTCAGCCCTCGCCGACAGCGGGATAATCCCGATTAATCCACGCGTGGTCATCCTCCCAGGTGAACATCCATTTGCGCACCGGGCCGGCCATCACGTTGAGGTAGTAGCTGTCATACCCGGCCATCGTTGCCACCGGGTGGTAGCCCTTCGGCACCATAACCACGTCACGGTTATAGACCGCCATGCACTCATCCAGCGTTCTGTCGTCGGTGTAAACCCGCTGCATGCAAAACCCCTGCTCCGGATTGAGACGATGGTAGTAGGTCTCCTCCAGATACGTCTCCTGCGGCGGGTTATCCGTGTCGTGCTTGTGGCTCGGGTACGAGCTGGTACAGCCCTCGTTGGTCCAGACCTCCACCACCAGCAGGCTGTCGGCGGGCTTGTCTTCCGGCAGAATGTTGTGCACGTAGCGCTGGTTATGGCCCTTGCCGCGCGCTTCACCGTCGATATCCTGCGGCGCAATCAGCCGCGTCGGATACGTGCCTTTGCCCGGCGCGGCGCAGACCGCCAGCTCCATCGTCGTCAGCGCCTTCACCTGCACCGTCTCCTGCGGGGTGACGTACACCGCCCACGGCTTGATGCGTTCGAACGGGCTCATCCGCTCGCCAATATCGTTAAACTGCGCGGAGGGCGTGCGTATGGAGGCGCGTCCGGCCACCAGCACCAGACAGCGCTCTTCGCTGACGGCGGGCAGCGTCAGCGTCTGCCCCTCCTGCAGCTCATACGCCTCAAAGCCGACGTACCCCCACCCTGCGCTTTCCGGCGTGACGGACTGGGTGCGTCCCTCCGCGTTCGGCTGTTGCCAGCGTGATAACAGACGTGACATGTCACCTCCTCAAATCAGTCCGGCGTCGCGCGCCAGGCGGCTCAGATTGTTATACCCCAGACGGGCGTAGGTCAGCGGATGGGCAATCGCCGGATCCTGCTCGGCCTCCACCACCAGCCAGCCGTGATAATCCTGCGACTTCAGCAACCGCATAATCGGCGGGTAATCGACGCAGCCATCGCCCGGCACGGTAAACACGCCGCTCAGCACCGCGTCGAGGAAGCTGGTTTTGCGGTTTTTCACGTCCGCCAGCACGTCGGCACGCACGTCTTTGCAGTGAACGTGGTTGATGCGCGACGCCCAGCGCTGCGCCACCGCCAGCGGATCGGCCCCGGCAAAGGTCAAATGGCCGGTATCGAGCAGTAGCCCCACCGCGTCACCGGTGTGGGTCATCAGGTTGTCCACATCGTCGGCGGACTCAATCACCGTGCCCATATGGTGATGGTAGGCAATTTGTACCCCCTGCTGCTGCGTATAGCGGGCAAATTCGGTGAGCTTCTCGCCGTACTCTTTCCAGCGCGCCTGCGGGAAGCGCGGGCGCAGGTGCACCGGGGTCTGCTGCTCGCCGTGAATGCAGCCGCTCACTTCCGCAAAGACCAGCACCTTCGCCCCCAGCTCGCGCAGCAGCGTCAGGTGGGACTGCACGGCGGCGATCTCCTCCTCCACGCTGCGCTCCAGCAGGCGGCCGGAGTACCAGCCGGAGACCAGCTGCAGGTCGTGGCGCTGCAGGATGGGGCCGAGCAGCCGCGCTTCGCGCGGGAACTTATTGCCCAGCTCGAAGCCGGCGAAACCGGCCTCTTTACCTTCGCTCAGACAGATCTCAAGCGACGTCTCCGCGCCGAGAGAAGGCAGATCGTCGTTCGTCCACGTCAGCGGGTTAATGCCTAATTGCACACTCATTGTCGTCTCCATTATGCGTGTCCGCGCTCGCGCCACCAGGCGATAAGCTGCAGGTAGTTGTCCCGGATGCGCGCCACCAGCTGCGCATCGTCAATATCGTGTTTCAGCCACGCGCGTGAGGCATCGCCAAACAGCGTGCGCCCCACGGCGAAGCCTTTCACCAGCGTCTGACCCGCTGCGGCTTTAAAGTCGGCGCGCAGCTGTTCCGCCGGGGCGTCCAGGCCGAGGATCACCACCCCGCAGCAGTGCGGGTCCCGGCGTTCGATAATCTCGCTCAGCGCCGTCCAGCCGTCGGCGGAGAGCGGCGGCAGCTTCCACCAGTCCGGGTAAATGCCGAGGTTGTAGAAGCGGGAGATAGCGCGCAGGTAGAGCTCGTCGCTGCGCGGCATTGTCGCGGGCAGGATCACCTCCAGCAGGAGCTCGTGCCCGGACCGGCAGCAGGCGTGATACACCTCGGAGATTTTTTGCTCCTGCTCCAGGCGCAGGCCGTGAGCGTCTTCCGGGTGGAAGAAGACCAGGCACTTCACCACGTGCTCCTGCGGCCAGCTGATAAGCTGGGTGCCAATGTTGCCGTGCTCCATCTCCAGCGGCCGGGAGCCCGGCAGCTCGATGGGACGGCCAATCCACCACCCCTCGCCGGTGATCGCGTTCAGCGCGTCCTGACCAAAGGTGCCGTCGCACAGCAGACCCGCTTTGCCCTCCAGCCCGGCGCGGCTCGCCGCCTCGCGGCTGGCCTGCAGGATCAGCTGCTTCAGCGCCGGAATGCGCTTAAGCGACGCGCCGCACTGCATCGCCATATCCTCAAGCTGGCTGCGGTGATCGAAGGCCATCACGCACAGCTCCGGCCACTCGCGGCGACGGGTGGTCACCCGGTGGAGGTGGTTAAGCCGCGGATCAAGGTCCGGGCGCGGCACATTCGCGGCGCGGGAAAGATAATCATCTAGCTCGATTTTGCTCGGCATCGCCGGGGCGCAGCCGTGGCGCGAGACCACCAGCGCGCCGCAGGCGTTGGCGTAGCGGCACGCCTGCTCCCAGCCCTCGTCGTTCAGGTAGCCGCGCAGCAGGCCGGACATAAACGCGTCCCCCGCCCCGAGGACGTTCAGCACCTCCACGCGCACGCCGGTCACCGTCAGGCCGTCGTCCAGCCGGGGCGGAATGGCGTCGGTATAGACCGAGCAGCCGAGCGCGCCGCGTTTGCAGACCAGCGCAGCCTTGCTTACGGCACGCACCTGCCCCAGCGCCTGCAGGGTCTCCGTGCTGCCGCCCGCAATGTGAAACTCCTCCTCGGTGCCGACAATGACGTCGAAGAGGTGCAGCACCTCCTGCAGCTCGCGGGTGACCTTATCGGCAGCGATAAAGCGCGTTTCACCGTCGCCTAAGGAGGTCAGCCCCCACAGCACCGGACGGTAATCGATGTCGAGCACCGTGCGCACGCCGTGACGGCGGGCATAGCCCAGCGCCGTCAGCACCGCCTCACGGGTCTGAGGATGAGAAAGGTGAGTCCCGGTGATGGCAAGACAACGTGCGGAGGCAATGTAGCTTTCATCCACATCGCTGGCGGTAATCGCCATATCCGCGCAGTTATCGCGATAAAAAATAAGAGGAAAGGTGTCCCGGTCTTTAATGCCGAGTAGCACCAGAGCCGTGAGGCGGTCTTTATCGGTAATCAGATGGCTGGTATCGCAGCCCACCTGATTAAGCTCTTCCCGCAGGAAGCGGCCCATATGTTCATCGCCGACGCGCGCCAGCATCGACGAGCGCAGGCCCTGACGCGCGGTGCCGTACGCTACGTTGCCGGACGAGCCGCCGAGGTATTTGGCGAAGCTCGACGCGTCCTCCAGACGGGCACCAATCTGCTGACTGTAGAGGTCTACCGCCACGCGGCCCATGCATATCACATCAAACTGCTTTTCCACGTTGATACCTCATCAGACAATGTCGTTCACGTTCAGCCAGCGGCCTTCCCGGTGCGAAAGCGCGATCGCGTCGAGCACGCGCGACACCTTCCAGCCCTCTTCGAAGTCCGGCCACATCGGCGCGTCGGCGGCAATCCCGTCCACCAGGTCGCGCACCTCCACCGTTTTTTGATCGTTAAAGCCTATCCCGTGGCCTGCCCCCATGCAGAACGCGGCGTAGTCCGGGTGCGCCGGGCCGACGAGTAAGGTGCGGAATCCCTGACGGTTCACCGGATCGTCATGCAGATAGAGCTTCAGCTCCGCCATGCGCTCCTGGGTAAAGCTGATGGCGCCTTTCGTGCCGGTAATGACGTACGACAGCCCCATCTTGCGGCCGCAGGCGACGCGGGAGGTTTCAATCACGCCCTGCGCCCCGCCCGCGAAGCGCACCATCGCGTGGGCCTGGTCCTCGTTTTCGACGGCAACCATGTCCGACGAGCCGGCCTTCACCGGACGTTCCGGGACCACGATCTTCAGGTCACCGCAGACCTGCTCAATCTCCCCGACCAGGTACTGGGCCATGTTGACGATATGCGCCGCGAGGTCGCCCAGCGCCCCAAGCCCGGCAGTCTCTTTGAAGCAGTGCCAGTGAATGGGAGAAAGCGGGTCGGCCATATAGTCTTCGTTGTGGGTGCCGTAGAAGTGGATCACCTCGCCAATCTCGCCGCGGGCGATAATCTCCTTCGCCAGCTGCGCCGTCGGGTTTTTCATATAGTTGAACCCTACCAGCGTTTTCACCCCGGCCCGCTTCGCGGCGTCGACCATCTCGCGCGCATCGTGGGCGTTCAGCGCCAGCGGCTTCTCCGAGTAGACGTGCTTGCCGTGGCGGATCGCCTCCAGCGCCATCTCTTTATGCAGATGGTTGGGTGAGCAAATATCCACCACGTCAATAGCCGGGTCGGCCACCAGCGCCCGCCAGTCGCCGGTGGAGCGGTTGAAGCCAAACGCCTGCGCGCGCGCTGCCGCGAGCTCCGGCGTGACTTCCGCCACCATCTCGCGCACCAGCCTGCCGCGCAGGTTGAACACCGTCGGGGCCTGGGCATAGGCGATAGCGTGCGCCTTGCCGATATACCCGGTGCCAATTAATCCAATACGAACCTCTTTCATTGCGATCCTCACAGTGCGCCGCGACGGCTCTTGGCGTAGGTATCAAACGCCACCGCCAGAACGATAATTAATCCGGTGATAATCTGCTGGTAGTAGGCCGAGACGTTCATCAGCACCAGGCCGTTAATCAGAATCCCCATGATGATGGAGCCGATAATGGTGCCGCCGATGCGCCCGTAGCCGCCCATCAGCGAGGTGCCGCCGATCACCACCGAAGCGATGACGCGCAGCTCAAAGGAGATCCCGGCCACCGCCTCGGCGCTCCCCAGACGCGCGCTCAGAATGAAGCCCGCCAGCCCCGCCAGGCAGCCAATCAGCACGTAGACGCTGACCAGCACGCGCTTGACGTTCACCCCCGCCAGGCGCGCCGCCTCCGGGTTACCGCCGATGGCGTAGACGAAGCGGCCCCAGCGGGTTTTATGCAGCGCCAGATAGCCGCCGAGGGCGACGATGGCGAAGATCCAGATCGGAATGGAGATGCCGAGCAGCTCCCCGCGCCCCCACCAGCGGTAGCCCTGATCGAAACCGGCGATCGGCGCGCCGTCGTTGATCACCAGCGTCAGGCCGCGCCAGATGGTCATCCCGCCGAGGGTGACGATGAACGGCGGCAGGCGCAGGCGGGTCACGCCCAGACCGTGCAGAAAGCCAATCGCCGTGCCCATCGCCAGACAAATTCCCAACCCAATCAGCCAGCTCATGCCGCCCCAGGCGTTCGGGTCGACGGTGGTGAAGTTGTCGCCTTTGATCACGTACGCCGCGGTCATGGCGCACACCGCCAGAATGGAGCCCACGGAGAGGTCAATCCCGGCGGTCAGGATGACAAAGGTCATCCCCACGGCCATGATCCCGTAGATGGACACTTCAGTCAGGATGTTGAAAATATTGCGTTCAGAGAAAAAATTGCTGTTCTGCGACTGGAAGAAGATCAGCAGCAGGATCATGAAAATCAGGACCCCGAAGCGCTCGAAGAAGGCGATGGGATCGATGCGTCCGGCGCGTTTGACCGGGGCCTGCGTTTTAGAAATCATCTGCGTCATGAGAAACTCCGTTATGCCGCGTTCAGGGCGTTGTGGTTGATGGCCATCATCGTCATCAGCCGTTCTTCGTTAGCGTCGTCACCGTGGATCTCGCCGGTCACCCGGCCTTCGCTGAGGGTGATGATCCGGTCTGACACCGCCATCACTTCAGGCAGATCGGAGGAGATCACGATCACCGCCACGCCCTTTTTCGCCATGTCAAACAGCACCTGGTGCACTTCCGATTTGGTCCCCACGTCGATGCCGCGCGTCGGCTCATCGACGATCAGCACCCGCGGGTTGAGCGCCATGCAGCGCGCGAGGATCACCTTTTGCTGGTTACCGCCGGAGAGCTTGCGCACCTCCTGCGCGCTGTTGACCATTTTGATCTGCAGCGCCTTGCGGTAGGACTCGATCAGATCGTCCTCTTTGCGGGTGTTCACAAACCAGCGCCACTGCAGCAGCGAGGAGAGGCAGGAGAGCGACAGGTTGTCGCGAATCGACAGCCCCAGCACCGCCCCCTCTTTTTTGCGGTCTTCCGGCACCAGCGCCACGCCCTGATCGAGCGCATAAAGCGGGTCGCGCGGCTGGTAAGGCACGCCGTCCAGTTCAAAGCTCCCCGAGGTAAAGGCATCTGCGCCAAACAGGCAGCGGGCCACTTCGGTGCGCCCGGCGCCCACCAGTCCGGCAATGCCTAAGACCTCCCCGGCGTGGACGTGGAAGCTGATGTCGTGCAGGGCGATGCCGTGCGGATCCAGCGGCGGCTTTTCGCGGCTCAGCCCCTTCACCGCCAGGCGGACGGGTTTATCCTCATGATGCGTTTCGCTGGCGGGGCGACGGTTAAAGGCCACGTCGCGTCCGACCATCAGGCGGATGAGCTGTTCGACGTTGGTCTCCGCCACCGCGCCGGTGCCGGTGAAACGGCCGTCCTGGAAAACGGTGAAGCGATCGCAGAGCTGGAAAACTTCGTGCAGACGGTGGGTGACGTAAATAATGCTCACGCCACGGTTTTTAAGCTCGCGCACCACGCGGTGCAGGCTTTCCACCTCGCTGTCGCTCAGCGCGGCGGAAGGTTCGTCCATAATGATTAATCTGGCGTTGAGGGTCAGCGCCCGGGCGATCTCCACCATTTGCTGCTGGGCGACGCTCAGACGGGCGACAGGCGTGGTCGGCGCAACGTTCAGCTGCAGGTAATCAAGAATAACCTGCGCCTCCTGGTTAACCGCCCTTTCGTCGACGATCAGGTTACGTTTACGCGGCTCGCGCCCGAGAAACATGTTTTCCGCGACGGTCATGTTGGGCAGCAGGTTGAATTCCTGATAGATGGTGATAATGCCCTTGTTCTGCCGTTCCACCGGAGAGTCGTCCACCGGCAGCGTTTCGCCGCTGAACCAGATATCCCCGCGGGTTTGCGGCTGCGCCCCCGCTAGCGCCTTCAGCAGCGTGGATTTACCCGCCCCGTTTTCCCCCAGCAGAGCGTGGATCTCGCCCGCGCCGACGGTCAGCTGAGCGCTGGTTAACGCCCAGACGCCGGAAAAGCTTTTTGCCAGGTCGGTCACTTTCAGTAAGGGTTGCGACATCGGTCTGCTCCTCCTTTAGAGTGAGCCGCCGCGCCAGCGGCGGCTGCGGATAAATCAGTTACCGGCCTCACCGATACGCTCAGCCTGCTGCAGGTTTTCTTTGGTGATCAGGGTCGGCGGGTAGTCGGCCCCGGTGATGGCTTTTTTCTCGCGCACGTTGGCCACCAGCTGGCTCATCGCCGTCTGCACAGCAAAGCCCGGACGCTGATCCGCCGTTACCGCCAGCCAGCCGTCACGCACGCGAGCCAGCGCTTCCGGCACCGCATCAAAGCCGGTGACCAGAATTTCGCCCGGCTTCACGCCCTGGCTCTGCAGCGCTTCAATCGCCCCCAGCGCCATATCGTCATTGGCGGAGAGGATCACCTGCGGACGTTTCGGCAGCGAAGGCAGAACGCTTTCAACGATGCGCATCCCTTCCGAACGCATCCAGTTGCCGGTCTGATCGGCGACGATCTTGTACTTATCGCCACCCGCCTTCAGGCTGTCGCGGATCCCTTTAGTGCGTTCGATGTTGGAGGAGGAGCCCGGCTGGCCGGTCAGCAGAATGATCTCCGCCCCGTTGGGGAATTTGGTTTTGACGAAGTCGCCAATCGCCTGGCCGCCTTTGTAGTTGTTGGCGCCAAAGTGCGGCACTTTCTTCTGGCTGTCGACGGATCGGTCAAGGGTAACCACCGGCAGCTTCGCATCCTGAATTTCATCTACCGCGCTGGAGACCGCGTTGACGTCGTTCGGGGAGACGATAAAGCCCTGCGCCCCTCGGGTGATGGCGTTTTCCAGGTCAGCCACCTGCTTCGGCGAGCTGCCCTGCCCGTCCAGCACCTGAAGCTTCACGCCCATCTCTTTTGCGGCTTTCACCGCCGTGCGCTGCATGTGAACTTCAAACGGCATGGCCAGGTTTGGCGTACTGAAAACAATTTGCTCGTTTTCGGCGAGGGCGGCCCCGGACGTCATGGCGATGAGGGCGGCTACGATCAGTTTTTTCATTATTATGTCTCTCTGTGTAGGGTTGTTGTGTTTAGAGGACGATCTCGCGCTGGCTACGCAGCGACTCCAGCGCTTTATCCGCGAGGTACAGCGCACGTTCACCATCATCGCCGCTGCAGTCAGGCACCGCTTCGCCGCGCAGAACCGCAACAAAGTGTTCCCATTCCGCGGCGTAAGCGGATTTGTAGCGCTGCAGGAAGAAGTGTTCCGGCAGCGCGCTGGTGCAGCCCTGTTTGCCGTAGTGCTGCACCTGGTTTTCAAGAATATTGCCCGCGCACAGCAGCCCTTCGGAGCCGTGCAGCTCCAGGCGCTGGTCGTAGCCGTAAGATGAACGGCGGCTGTTGACGATGGTCGCCATCGCGCCGGAGGCATATTTCAGAACGATAAACGCGGTATCGATGTCCCCCGCCTCGCCAATCGCCGGATCCACCAGGTTACTGCCCTGGGCATAAACCGACACCGGCTCTTCGCCCATGATGAAGCGGGCCATGTCAAAGTCGTGAATGGTCATATCGCGGAACATGCCGCCGGAGACGCGCACGTATTCAGCGGGCGGCGGAGACGGGTCGCGGGAAACGATCAGCAGCGATTCCGGCTTGCCGATGCGCCCGGCCTGCGCGTCTGTTTTTACGCGGCGGAACTGCGGGTCAAAGCGGCGGTTAAAGCCGATGAACAGCGGCACGTCGTACTCTTTTACCACCTTCAGGCAGTCGCGCACGCGGGCGAGGTCGAGGTGTACCGGCTTTTCACAGAAGATGGCCTTGCCGTGGCGGGCGGCCATTTCAATCAGGTCCGCGTGGGTATCGGTGGCGGAGGCGATCAGCACGGCGTGAACGTTAGGGTCGGTCATCGCTTCATCCAGGCTCTGCTGGCGGGCCTGATACTGCGCGGCGAGGCGGGTGGCAAATTCCTGATTCGGGTCAACCACGGACCAGAGCGTGGTCGCGCCGTGGCTGGCGATGTTAGCTGCATGTACCTGGCCAATTCGGCCAGCGCCCAGTAAAGCAATGTTAAACATAACGGCTCCCGGTGTTGGTGAATGCTGTGAACTAACGACCCTATAAATAAAACATTTATTTCATTTTTATAAATAGTGAAAATTATGTTTTTGAGTGCGAGTTAACACTTTTGAGATGAATGAGATAAATTTTGTTATCAATCTCACAACATGGGAGGACATACAGCAGCTCCCCTCACCCCGGCCCTCTCCCCAAAGGGGCGAGGGAGAAAAGAGTGCACCACACCATCCCCTCTCCCCTTTGGGGAGAGGGTTAGGGTGAGGGGAAAATGAAATGAAAATTTCGTTACGGCGGAAAATCTTAATACTGACGGGCTTTTTTCACCTGCGCATGGGTTTGCTCAGCGGCTTCACGCACGGCAGACGATTCCGCCACCTGGGCATCACCGGTCCGCCACCAGGAGGCGTAGTCGTGGGTCATGGTCTTCGGCAGCACCTTGATGTCCAGCAGCGTCGGACCCGGATGGGCGCGTGACGCTTCCAGCGCCGCCAGCAGGGTTTGCTCGTCGTTCACCCGCCACGCGCGGCAGCCGTAGCTCTCCGCGTTTTGCGCAAAGTCGACCTTCACCAGCGGCCCGTCAAGCCGTCCGGTTTCCGGGTTGCGATGGCGGTTTTCGGTGCCAAAGCTGCCCATGCCGTGCCCCATCTGCAGGTTGTTAATGCAGCCGAAGCTGGCGTTATCAAACAGCAGAACGGTGACCTTAATCCCCTCCTGCACGGCGGTTTGCAGCTCGGAGTGCAGCATCATGTAGGAGCCATCCCCCACCATGGCATAAACCGGCTGCTCGGGTCGGGCAAGCTTCGCGCCGATGGCCGCCGCTATCTCGTAGCCCATGCAGGAGTAGCCGTACTCCAGGTGATAGCTGTCCGCCGTTTTGACCTGCCAGAGGCGCTGCAAATCTCCCGGCAGCGAACCGGCCGCGCCCACCACGATGGCGTTATCTTCAATATGCTGGTTGATCAGCCCCAGCACCCGCGTCTGGGTCAGGCGGGTGTTGAGCGTCTCGCCGTACTCCGCCAGCTGCGCGTCCAGGTGCCCCGCCACTTCGGGCGCGTCGTCCGGACGCCACTGGCGATCCCACAGGCGACGGCACTCGTCGCGCCAAGCGGATTTCGCCCCGGCGATCGCCTCTCCCCAGCCGCTGCGGTAATCACCGAGCGCGTGGGTCAATGCCTCGAGCCCGGTTTGAGCGTCGGCAATCAGCGCCGTGGCGTCCAGCTTCAGGGCGTCAAACTCGGCCACGTTCAGCAGCAGAAATTCGACCTTTGGATGGGAAAAGAGCGCCTTGGAGCCGGTGGTAAAGTCGGTCAGGCGCGTGCCGATGCCGATCACCAGATCGGCCTGCGGCGCGAGCTGGTTGGCGGCCATTCCCCCCGTCACCCCTACGCCACCGAGGTTAAGTGGGTGGTCACTTACCAGCGCCCCCTTTCCGGCCTGGGTTTCGGCAAACGGCAGCCGCAGCGTCTCGACAAATTCGCGAAACGCCTCATGCGCGCCTGAATAGCGCACTCCGCCGCCGCATACCACCAGCGGACGACGCTTGCGGGCGATCAGCGCGCGCGCCTGCGCCAGACGCTGCGGATCGGGCGGACGACGCTCGATGTGGTGCACGCGACGCGCGAAGAAGCTCAGCGGGTAATCCCACGCTTCCCCCTGCACGTCCTGCGGTAGGCAAATGGTCACCGCACCGGTATCTGCCGGGTCAGTAAGCGTTCGCATCGCGCTGAGCATCGCGCTCATGAGCTGCTCGGGACGGTTAATGCGGTCCCAGTAGCGGGAGACCGGACGGAAGCAGTCGTTGGTGCTGATGCTGAGGTCGTGATACTGCTCGATCTGCTGCAGCACAGGGTCCGGCTGGCGGCTGGCGTAGATATCGCCCGGCAGCAGCAGCAGCGGGATACGGTTTGCCGTGGCGGTGGCCGCCGCGGTCACCATATTGGCAGCGCCCGGCCCGACGGAAGAGGTGACGGCAAAGATGCGCTGACGACGGTGCTGTTTGGCGAATCCCGTCGCCATATGGGCAATGCCCTGCTCGTTGCAGCCCTGCATCACCTGCAGATGGCCGGGATCCTGCTCCAGCGCCTGGCCGATGCCCAGCACGTTGCCGTGCCCAAAGATGGTGGCGACGCCCTCCACGAAGGGCGTTTCGTTGCCGTCCACGCTAACGTACTGTTGATTCAGGAACCGGACCAGCGCCTGGGCCATGGTCATACGTTCGGTTTGCATAAAACCTCCTGTCAGCCCAGCGTCGGCATGGAGAACGCAGCGCCAGTCTCCTGCTGCATTTCCGGCCAGCGCGCGGTGATGGTTTTCATTCGGGTGTAGAAGCGCACGCCGTCGCTGCCGTGGACGTTGAGCGCGCCGAAGATGGAGCGCTTCCAGCCGCCGAAACTGTGGAACGCCATCGGCACCGGGATCGGCACGTTGACCCCCACCATGCCCGCCTGCACCTCTTCGCAGAAACGACGCGCGCAGCCGCCGTCGCGGGTGAAGATTGCCGAGCCATTACCATATTCATGGCGGTTAATCAGATCCACCGCGCTGGCGTAATCTGCTACGCGCAGCACAGAAAGCACCGGGCCAAAAATTTCTTCTTTATAGATGGTCATCTCCGGGGTGACGTTATCGAACAGCGTCGGCCCGACGAAGTAGCCCTGCTCGTGGCCCTTCACGCTGAAGCCGCGACCGTCCACGCGCAGTTTCGCTCCCTGCGCTTCCCCGCTGTCGATGTAGCCCAGCACCTTGCTGCGATGCGCGGAGGAGATGAGCGGCCCCATTTCGTTTTCCGGCTTCTGGTCGAGCCCCGGTCCGACGCGCAGCGCGGCAATCTGTCTCTCCAGCCGGGCGCAGAGGTCATCGGCGGTTTTATCTCCCACCGCCAGCACCACGGAGAGCGCCATGCAGCGTTCCCCCGCCGCGCCGTAGGCCGCGCCCATGATAGCGTTGGTCGCCATCTCCATGTCCGCATCCGGCATTAAAATGCAGTGGTTTTTCGCGCCGCCCAGCGCCTGGCAGCGCTTACCATGGGCGGAGGCGGTCTGGTAAATATATTCCGCAATCGGCGTGGAGCCGACAAAGCTCACCGCCTGCACGCGCGGGTCGGTCAGGAGCACGTCAACGGACTCTTTATCGCCATGTACCACGTTGAACACGCCGTCCGGGAGGCCGGCCTCTTTCAGCAGCTGCGCCAGCGCCAGCGCCAGAGAAGGATCTTTTTCCGACGGTTTCAGCACGAAGGTGTTGCCGGTCGCCAGCGCAATCGGGAACATCCACATCGGCACCATCGCCGGGAAGTTAAACGGCGTGATCCCGGCGCAGACCCCGAGCGGCTGCATCAGCGAGTGGCTGTCCACGCCGGTACCGACGTTCGCCGAGTGTTCGCCCTTTTGCAGATGCGGAATACCGCAGGCAAACTCCACCACTTCCAGGCCGCGCGTCAGTTCGCCCACCGCGTCGGAGAAGACTTTGCCGTGCTCTTCGCTGATGAGGCGGGCCAGGCGATCCATGTTCTCTTCCAGCAGCGCCTTGAAGCGGAACATCACGCGCGCGCGCTTAAGCGGAGCATGGCGCGCCCACGCCGGGAACGCCTGCTGCGCGGCGGCAATCGCCTGCTCCGTTTCCTGTGCCGTACTCATCACCACCTGGCGGATCTGCTCGCCGGTGGCCGGGTTGAAGATCGCCTGAACGCGCTGGCCTGAACCGGTGACACGTTCGCCGTGAATAAAATTCGCTACCGTCTCCATCCTTAACCTCTCGCTGTTGATACGTGACTGTGACCTGAACACTGTGTAATGAACACTATATATGAAACAAATATTCCATTTTAAGTTGAAATAAAATAAATGATGATTATTGTGATCAAGGATGGATTTTTATGTTAACAGCCAGTACCACTGACGCCGCGTGCGCTATTAAGGAATTTCGGGCGAGGAAATGACTGAAGCTTCTGTTTCATTTTTGCTGCCAGATGGATGGCCGACATTTAAAAGACGCGGTTTTGCGTTTAGAATCATATGACTGTATTTGGGGGATAACATGACGACAGCAACCAGCCTGAACGAACTGCAGCAGCAAATCCGCGATCGCTACGATAGCCTGAGCAAGAGGCTGCAGCAGGTCTCCCGCTACGTGCTGGACAACACTAACAGCGTGGCGTTTGATACGGTTGCCGTCATCGCCGAGCGCGCCGACGTGCCGCCCTCGACGCTAATCCGCTTTGCCAACGCCTTTGACTTCACCGGCTTCAACGAAATGAAACAGCTGTTTCGCATGAACCTGGTGGAGGAGACCGCCAGCTACAGCGACCGCGCCCGGCTGTTCCGCGAAATGGAGAGCGAGGCCGTGCCGGAAACGCCGCTCGATATCCTGCAGGAGTTCGCCCGCTCGAACGCCCAGGCGCTGCAGCAGCTGGCCGCCCGCGCCGAACCGGAAATGCTGGAGCGCGCGGTACAGCTATTGGCCGACGCCGACACCATCTACATCGCCGGACTGCGTCGCTCCTTTAGCGTCGCCGCGTACCTCACCTATGCCCTGAGCCATCTGGAGTGCCGCCCTATCCTGCTCGACGGGATGGGCGGCATGCTGCGCGAGCAGATCAGCCGCATTAAGGCGCGCGACATCGTGGTGTCGATCAGCTTCTCGCCGTACGCGGAAGAGACGGTGATGGTCAGCGAAACCGCCGCCAGCGTCGGCGCGCGGCAGATCGTGATTACGGACAGCCAGATAAGCCCCCTGGCGACGTTCAGCGATCTCTGCTTTGTGGTGAAAGAGGCGCAGGTGGACGCGTTTCGGTCTCAGTCGGCGACGCTGTGCCTGGTGCAGTCGCTGGTGGTGGCGCTGGCATATCGACTGGGGAGCGGGGAGAAATAGCCCCCAATACACTTTGGTGGGCCGGGTAAGGCATAGCCGATACCCGACCACCTGAAGAGCATCAGCCAGACATTAACGGCTCCTTATCTCGGGGCAATCAGAATAACTGACGGAAGAGAGGGAATTCAGACGTTGCCCCGTAATCTGTAACACCCGCAATAAAAGCATAATGCCGCGGCGGGTATCAGGATCGTTAAGCATGGTGAACACCTGCCGAAGCGAGATATCCCCTTCCCGGTTAATTTGCTCTCCCCACGCCATGCGTAGCGCGGTTCCCCCTTCCCAGCCGACTGTCACGACATCTTCAAAAACGCCAGCCAGTTTTTCGACCATCGCGCTATCGGCCATTTCCAGCAGGTCTGCGACGACGGCGAGCAGATCAACCAGATTATTCAGGCGATTGCCCGCCATAAGCGGGGCAAGGCTTTTTAGTAACTGTTCCTGGTCACTCATCAGAACATCCCCCTCACGACGCCCCAATACAGTCCACGGTTAAAACCGTTTCGCAGCATGCCGCCGAGTTTAGTCGCCGGCGTGGGGGTCACGTCATTGCGATAGTCATATACCAACGGCATGCCGGCCCAGAGCCCCATCTGCGCGACGGCCTGAACCCGTCCATCATAATGGTTACCGCTTCCGGGCGGTCTGCCGTACAGCTCCGCCACAATGTTGTCAGCAATGATGGGCGCCTGGTTGTGGCACGACCCTCCCGCTTTACTGATCGGGAGGTCAACGGTATCGCCGATCACATACACGCCTTCTAAGCCGTAGACGCCGAGCGTCTGGTGATCCGTCGGCAACCAGCCTTCACCGTTCTGAACCTCACTCAGTCCCGTATCACGCACCGCTTCGACCGCCCTGATGGGAGGCGTTGCCATCAGGATGTCGAAGTTCTGTGAATCGCCCTCGGCGGAATAGGCAATTTTGCTGTCAGGATCGACATGGCTTAGGGTAAAACCGCGCTGATGCTGTATTCCTTTGGCGGCAAAAATATCGCCCAGCGCCTCCCCCACCGGACGCTGCAGGAACAGACAGTTTCGCAGCAACTGCGCGACGGTCGGATAGGTATAAACAATCTCAACCTGATTACGCACCCCACGCTGGCGCAGATAGTCGTCAACCATCAGCGTGGTTTCAATAGGGGCAATGCCGCACTGGTGGGGAACATTCGGCGTTTCCGGGAAAGAGACGGTAATAAATATTCGCCCCTTTTTGATGGTGGCGAGCTTATGCGCTAGCTGTCTTGCCGCCGCATATTGATAAAAATGGTCGCCCGCGTCGGCAAGGCCAGGGATTTTTTGGGGGAAAGGCGTGCAGCCCGTTGCGATAACCAGCAGGTCCCAGTCGTAATATCGTTTACTGGCACCGTACAGTCGCCGCTGCTTAAAATCGAAAGATTCAATCCTGTCGGTAATAAATTGAATTTCAGGACTCAGTAACTGCCGTTCAGGCCGGGCCAGCTCATGATGATGGAAGAGGTTAAAAGCGACGTACATAAAGGCGGGTTTGTAGTAGTGCACCGGTGATTCGGAAATCAGTACCAGCTCTACCTGACCGGCAGCAATTTCACGTCGTAATTTCCTGGCCAGAAGGTTGGCGACAATTGTTCCTCCCGTGCCGCCGCCGACAATCATTATGCGGTTTTTCATTCCTTTATTCGCTCATGGTAGTGAATGGGAATTCACGTAACCAGACCGCTTCACTGTTACGCTCAGCTAAAGCGTAGTAACAGAGTAATATTCCGCAATGCAACCATTAATAAGAAATTTAATTTTGACAAACAGATCATCATTTATAATATACACTACAAAATATAATTTATATCTCTATAACGTCGCCTTTCACTGTGGTCTCTTTTCATCACCATTATTCGCCAAACAGCAGCGTTGTGTACTTTTTAGATACCGCCCCGGAGCGCTGTCCGTTCGCGCCATAATAGCGATCTTCACGGCACAGTCGCTCCTTCACATTGCAGAAAATACCGTTGGCAAAGGTGAATTCAGTCAGATCGACATTGCTCGACGTGAACACCTCGTTTGCAGCAGCCTTCTTACCGAGATAGGTCTCTGTCAACGCGCGGGATAATCCCTTGTCATTGGCGCATACATATCGGTCGCAGAGCACGCCCGATACTGGCGACTTGAGCCTGGCGGGGGTCCTGGCCTGGGCGGACATGGCGGACACGGCCAGCAGCGCGGCCACAGAGCATGCGAGTATTGACTTGTTCAAGATGATAATCTCCGTTGGTTAATGAGTGTCGGCTTTGCACCGGGCGCGGTGGAACCATGATGAGGGTGAAAAATCCTGGAGGGTTCTGAGTTTCAGCAGGAAATGCCCCGTATGGCTTTTTGTCGACCGAAACGTCGTCGAAAGTTCAGCTCGTAGGCAATTGTAAGGGCCCTATCCCGGTGAGTCATGCGATTTTAAAGAGCTGAACTAATATGCTGTATACGGAGTGGGTTTGTGGGGCGGGTTAGGTCCGCTCTGAGCGAGGAACGGAAGTTGCTAACAGCATTCTGTGTGAATCAACAGGGAGCAGGTCAGTCCGTTATGAGCAGGAGTGGAGCTAAGATAGATTCGATAAAGGGTACCGTTAACTGTATACATTTTTATTTACTTGATATAAAGCAATGATATCCTGTTTCAGGATGCGTTGCTGGGTATTTTATATTAGTAGAACTATTATCAATGCCAATGTTGGTGCAATTATGTACTCAAAGAGCAAAGGAGTGAATGATGCGCGGTACTAAAATAATTAATAGAGAAATTAACATAATCGCTAATGAACACTTCAAAAAACAAGGCAGTTCCCATGAGTTGCATCAGTTTGCCTCCCTTTTCAATTCTAATTACCTTTCAAATCTTGCAGATATTTTTCTAAAAATAGATAAAAAAAAGACTGACGGTCTACATTCGCTTTATTATGGAATTGAATTAGGATGGATTGATAAAAAACCGCTTGTTGAGTATTCTCAAGCATCATCCTTAAAGCAGGTAGAAGTAGGCGATGCTTTAGTAGTTTACAATAATTATCTTTTGGATAATACGGGTAGGTATATAAATACAATTGATGAACGCGCTGTGATTATTCAAGCTAAAGTGACGAAAAACAAGAAAAAACTTCCGAGTGTTACAGTAACGCATGATAATTCTTCAAGAAAAGAGTATGCGCTATATAGTAATTGGCCATCTTTTCGACTAAAAAAGAAGAATGGGTTCACCCCCCATTTTAACCTCCCACATCCACTTGTAAAAAATTCACCATCCCCCTATGCATTTTATCTTGCAGCAAGGAAATCATATTCTAACGACCGTAAATGGCAGAGTCACTGGATGGGTGCGCCTTCGCAACGTTCTAATACGTGTAACATTACAGTAGGAGAGATATTACTTGCTTTGAAAACAGGAAGGCCCGTTGGTCATTATCATGTTGGGGCAGACTTCAAGTCAAATCCCCAGTGGGGAAAACTGGTTAGAACAATTCTAATACAGGTCTCAATGAACCATACTAATAAAGGTTGGTGTGGGGTAATAATGCCAACCAGAATAAAAGGCAAAAATATTCTTAATGTTAAATCAAGATCTTTATCTCTTGCTTCCTTTATGAAATATACTTTACATAAGACCTTTCACTTGCAAGAAATATTATCTTTGCATCAGCAAGTTCAAGCTAATATATCCATTGATTGGAGCGGGGCTATCCATGCTCATAATGAACGACCTGAGAGAAATATTTTTGGAAAGTTTCCAATTTTAATTGTTTCACGATTTAGCTCGGAATTCCTAACGTCCTCAGATAATAAGTTGGGATAATATGGTCGTCTAACTATTAGACTTGTTGGTTTTTATATAAAGTTTCCAAGAGACAGTCACTCATTAAAATGACTGTTTCGTAATCAGCGGAGTTTTTGAAAGCCAAATATGAGCGAATGAAGCCTGATGGGAGGGTGTAGGGATGAAATGGTCCTTTATGAGCGAGGAGCGGACCTAACATTGTCATGTATTTATCAACAATGACAGGTCTGCTACATCCTCTTCTAAACTCATTCGATCCACACCAATATATTTTTAATGACCGACAATAGTTTGCATTTTAGCCTGTAAAGCTGCGGTTAATTCTGCTATTCCTTGAGCATTCCCATAATAACGAATAAATCGAAGATGCCGTAAATCAAACGGGATATCACTCTCAGTTTGTGCAATCAATATTACTTCCCTGCCCAAAGTATGTGCTATTCCAGCCTCATAGAAAACGTTAGGGTTTTTCCCTGTGCAATCACATATCACGATACGCGATCTATCTATTAAGGCGACTACATCTTGAATTATCGCTGGATTTTCCCAAATATCATCGGCACGACGACAGCGTAGACCAATTTGTTCTGCGGCAGAGTGAATGCTACTATAAATTGCATTGAAAGCCGCATCAAATGGCATCATCACAGAAACCAGTATTGACTCAATGTTCTCATGTTCTGAAAGATGAAAAACTGTTGGTCTTTGACGTCTTGGCCTGACCGTCCGGAGTAAAAATCGGTAAAGATCTACATCCTTAACAGCCCAGTGATTCCGTGAGAATTCAAAGTCTTTAGGCATATCTAACGCCATTCTATTCCCATAGATAAAACCATTTGTAATAGGAGGAACTTCATTATCTAATGAATATTCAAAAGATACTTCTCTACCAACTATTTTTGCTCTATTTATTTGACCAATATAAGCCAATTCATCTCCCACCCCTTCCTGCATAAATAGACATGGCAGGGAAATAAGTTTATCAAGATCAGGTGAGTTATTGTTTTTAAACTGCATTGATATATGGTCATCAGTAAACTCAAACACCCGAGAGACCTCCATCATTTCTCGCCCAACATCCCAATCAACTGACCTCATAATAAGATTAAACATATTGCCCTCGTTTGCTTTTCCCGATACAAAAAATTATTACACATCTTTCCTAGCAACCCATTGAGTGTGCTCTCTAGAGAAAGCATTTTCCGCATCGCCTACAAATACAGAAAATTCTTCGTCGGTATTAGGCTGTTTCGCTTCTTCTTTTACAAGCCCGATCTCATGCGAAGTTAAAGAGTACGAAGCTGCTAATTCAGAAAAACGCTTCGCTTGCATCCAAGTTAAAATACTTGCTGCCGATGCGACGAAAATATCAGTTGGCCAGAATGGTACGTCTACATTAGCAACCCGCACCACAGCACAACTCACAGCAAATGTGTTGATCGCTATTAAGGCCCCAAAAAAATATCTAGCTCTGCGACGGTTAAATTTTGCTTTATTGGCATACCATGTATGTTGATCTCCAACTCTACTTTCAATATATATTTTTTTGCGCTTATTTAATGGCTGAGATCGTATTTGCTCCATAACATGAGAAATCTGAGTACCATCTAAATAATCAGTCAAGGCCCGGCATACTTCCCTATTTTGCTCAATTATCGCCTTAAGCGTATGATGAAAATCTTTCCGAGCGACCTGATCGTCACCTTGGAATGGCTCAGCTCGGCATACGTACCGCCAAGTTATCGTCTTTATAGACTCTGCGACAGCTCTCCCTCCATACCAAAGCTTTTCTGGTCGAACACTAAAGAGATAGATAGAGCATGCCAAAGCAGCTAAAAGAGCAAAGACCTGCAAGGCGGCTACAATCCAATGTGTAACGCTTACGATTGAAAGAACAGCAGCAACAACCAACGCGATGAGATGGAATCTCAACGCTGTGAAAAATTGCGACTGCGAATTTAATGAAAGGTCATTAGCAGACTGGTATAAGGCAGGAAAATCTTTATCTTCCATATTGTCCTCTGATCACTCATACCCAAGGCTCTTATAAATCTCATCTTTATAGTGCCAATCATCGTCCGGTTGCTTGGCCCAGTTAGTGAGCGCGTAAGAAACTATCCTCGGTGAAAACGGCACAAAAATAGCTCCAACATTCCGAATAATTGGTGGACATTTTGCTTCTACCACGCTACGTGCCCCATCTAAGTTAATACCTATAATTCTGCATTTTTTTTCTAGAGCGATTTCCATTTCCCACCTGACATATTTATGCTTGCTACGAGTATCTGCACCAATAAGCACCGCAAATGTTCCAGCCATATCTATCCGCTCGCGACACTTGCGTTTTATGTAGACTTCATCGTTGGAATGTATTTCTTGAGAAAGTTGGCAATTAGTAAAATTAAAATCAATATGCTCATGCTCTTTCCATGCGAGCATCAAACGGTAGTAGTGAATATCCGTACTACTAAATCCTACAAATGTCCTAGGCAATCCCATACCCATCTCCTCTATCCTGAAATTTTAGCTCTTCTATGTATTGAAGAAGTTAAACTTGTTATAAATCTAATGCCACCTTTTTTGACTGTAAGACCTCAAAATTGTTATGTAAGTCTCTTAACATAAATAAATGTAATCCCCTCGGAAAACTGGTGTGCCTGTAAGTAGCATTTACTTGTAATCTGAACCTGAGGGGAATCATTATGAAAAACATTACGTTTTACCGATAGAAGCAAACCGAAACTGGGAATGCAAGCATCCTCGTTAACCGGACCAATCAATTTAAGGGTTCTGATCTGTCCGCAATCAATTAACGATCTATGCACTATGCATTTTCGACTTCCGCTTCTGGCACGGAGCGGACATACCCACTGAGTTGAAGGCCCACTCTGAGCGAAGTGCGGACTGGGTTTACCCTTTCGGTAAAACTTAACTGGAAGATTTCGATACGACACCAGACCCGCTAAACAACATGCGGATACCGAGGCCTATCATGACAACACCTGTAAATCGTTCCTGCCATTTGATAAAGCCCGGGTGTTTACTTAGCCAGTTTCCAAATGTCCCTGATGCCATCGCGACTGACCCCAGGGAAATAATTCCTGCCAGCTTCTGGATACTACCCAGAACAAGCAATTGCAGCCAGACAGGACCCGCGGCAGGATCGACAAACTGAGGAAGAAAAGCAAACATGAACAGCAGGGATTTTGGGTTAGTCAGGCTGTTCAGGGCGCCTTCCTTAACGGCACTCCAGTCAGAAATTTTGGCCGTTTTTCGCAGCCGCGTATCTGTGCCTGAAGTCGCAATCATTTTTATGCCCAGCCACATCAGATAAGCCGCACCAGCCCACCTTAACAGATCTAGTGCAACCGGCCAGGCATGAACAACGGCTACCAGCCCCAGGACAAGAAAAGAAACTTGCACAAAACCCGCTACAAATACATTACCCAGTACCGTAAACAGTGCAATACGTCTTCCCTGACCGACGCCTCTGGCGATAGTTAGCATCATGTCTGGCCCCGGAGAAATCTCCAGAAGCGTCAGCGCGAGAAGAAAAGTGATAAACGTTTCGATGGAAGGCATCTTGGTTGAGTCCGGATAAATATTTCTGCTACGTTACCTCAGTCCGATTCGAGCCGAAAGTGGAATATACTGCAGCGTCTGCTGCAGGCACAGAGCAGACAGAGCAGATACAGAAGCATGATGTCCGCTGTGAGCGAGGTGCGAACGCTGACCTTTCAGCTTTGTACGATTTACACTCTGGCCTGATCTGACATGTATCATAGATACAGGAACTCACTAGCATGATCGGAGATTGCATATGCTGATATATAACGTTTTTGGACGGCATATTGGCGTTCAACGTAAGCATGATCGGTGGCTGGTATTTCGTGCTGACCTGACGGAGAGAAAGTTTTCTCGACTCTATGACATCGCTATTCCAGACGATATGACTGAAGGCGAGATTGCCGACTGGCTGGGTGACATTTTCCATGAAGCCGCAACCGATCGTCATCCAAATGTGGTACGCATCGAATAAGGATTGAATGGATAGCATTACGTTGCGCCCGCTCCAGGCACTCACCTGAGATGGTGTTACCAGCCACCGCCCAAAAAAAAGCCCGCAATCCGCGGGCTTAGAGATAATTTAGAACCTGTTAGTACCAGACGTTTCCGGTTGGGAAATCATTCCCACTCGATCGTAGCCGGTGGCTTACCGCTGATGTCATACACCACGCGGGAAATACCGTTCACTTCGTTGATGATGCGGTTAGACACGCGGCCTAAGAAGTCATACGGCAGGTGCGCCCAGTGCGCGGTCATGAAGTCGATGGTTTCCACCGCACGCAGGGAAACAACCCAGTCGTACTTACGGCCATCGCCCATCACGCCGACGGAGCGAACCGGCAGGAACACGGTGAACGCCTGGCTTACCTTGTTGTACAGGTCAGCTTTGTGCAGCTCTTCGATGAAGATCGCGTCCGCGCGACGCAGCAGGTCGCAGTACTCTTTCTTCACTTCACCCAGCACGCGCACGCCCAGACCCGGGCCCGGGAACGGGTGACGGTAGAGCATGTCGTACGGCAGGCCCAGTTCCAGACCGATCTTACGCACTTCGTCTTTGAACAGCTCGCGCAGCGGTTCAACCAGACCCATCTTCATCTCTTTCGGCAGGCCGCCCACGTTGTGGTGAGATTTGATGACGTGTGCTTTACCGGTAGCGGATGCGGCAGATTCAATCACGTCAGGGTAGATGGTCCCCTGCGCCAGCCACTTCACGTCGTCCAGCTTCAGCGCTTCTTCGTCGAACACTTCCACGAACACGCGGCCGATGATCTTACGTTTCGCTTCCGGATCGTTCTCGCCTTTCAGCGCGTCCAGGAAGCGCTGCTCGCCTTCCACGTGAACGATGTTCAGACCAAAGTGGTCGCCGAACATGTCCATAACCTGCTGGGCTTCGTTCAGGCGCAGCAGGCCGTTGTCCACGAAGACGCAGGTCAGGTTTTTGCCGATGGCGCGGTGCAGCAGCATCGCGGTCACGGAGGAGTCCACGCCGCCGGAGAGACCGAGGATCACTTTGTCATCGCCAACCTGCTGGCGGATACGCTCAACGGCGTCGTCGATAATTTTTGCCGGGGTCCACAGGGCTTCACACTGGCAGATGTCGCGCACGAAGCGCTCCAGCATGCGCATACCCTGACGGGTGTGGGTTACTTCCGGGTGGAACTGCACGCCGTAGAAGCGTTTTTCTTCGTTCGCCATGATGGCAAACGGGCAGCTCTCGGTGCTGGCAACGGTGACGAAGTCAGACGGGATGGCGGTGACTTTATCGCCGTGGCTCATCCACACGTCCAGCAGCGGTTTGCCGTCTGCGGTCAGGGAGTCTTCGATACCGCGCACCAGCGCGCTGTCGTTAACCACTTCAACCTGCGCATAGCCGAACTCGCGCTCGCTGGAGCCTTCTACGTGGCCGCCCAGCTGCATGGCCATTGTCTGCATGCCGTAGCAGACGCCGAATACCGGCACGCCAGCTTCGAATACGTACTGCGGCGCGCGCGGGCTGTTCTCTTCGGTGGTGCTTTCCGGGCCGCCGGACAGGATGATGCCGCTTGGATTGAATTCGCGAATCTGTGCTTCCGTGACATCCCACGCCCACAGCTCACAGTAAACGCCAAGTTCACGTACGCGACGCGCCACCAGCTGAGTGTACTGAGAACCGAAGTCCAGGATGAGAATGCGATGTTTATGAATGTTTTCCGTCATTGACGCTAATTCCGAGGCAAGTGAAACAAAAACAGAGCGCCCGGCAGAAGCCGGGCGCGGAAACTTATCAGGAGCCCAGACGGTAGTTCGGGGACTCTTTGGTGATCGTCACGTCGTGAACGTGGCTCTCCTGGATACCCGCACCGCTGATGCGTACGAATTCCGCTTTAGTACGCAGCAGGTCAATGGTACCACAGCCGGTCAGACCCATACAGGAGCGCAGGCCGCCCATCTGCTGGTGAATGATCTCTTTCAGACGGCCTTTATAGGCAACGCGACCTTCGATACCTTCCGGTACCAGTTTGTCAGCGGCGTTATCGGTCTGGAAGTAACGGTCAGATGAACCTTTGGACATCGCGCCCAGGGAGCCCATGCCGCGGTAGGATTTGTAAGAACGGCCCTGGTAGAGTTCGATTTCACCCGGGGATTCTTCGGTACCGGCCAGCATGGAGCCTACCATCACGGCAGCGGCGCCAGCGGCGATGGCTTTAGCGATGTCGCCAGAGAAGCGGATACCGCCGTCAGCGATAACCGGAATACCTGTGCCTTCCAGCGCTTCAACCGCGTCAGACACGGCGGTGATCTGTGGAACGCCCACGCCGGTCACGATACGCGTGGTACAGATAGAGCCTGGGCCGATACCCACTTTCACCGCGCTGCAGCCAGCGTCAGCCAGCGCGCGAGCGCCTGCGCCAGTGGCCACGTTACCGCCGATGATCTGCAGGTCAGGGTATTTGGCACGGGTATCACGGATACGCTGCAGAACGCCTTCGGAGTGGCCGTGAGAGGAGTCAATCAGCAGGACGTCAACGCCCGCAGCAACCAGCGCGTCAACGCGCTCTTCGTTACCGGCACCTGCGCCAACCGCAGCACCGACGCGCAGACGGCCATGCTCGTCTTTACAGGCGTTCGGTTTACGTTCTGCTTTCTGGAAATCTTTAACGGTGATCATGCCGCGCAGGTGGAAGTTGCTGTCAACAACCAGCGCCTTTTCAACGCGTTTTTCGTGCATTTTTGCCAGCACCACGTCGCGGGTTTCACCTTCGCGAACGGTGACCAGACGCTCTTTTGGCGTCATGTACACGCTGACAGGCTGGTTCAGGTCAGTCACGAAACGCACGTCACGACCGGTGATGATACCGACCAGTTCGTTCTCCTCGGTCACCACCGGGTAACCGGCGAAGCCGTTACGCTCGGTCAGGGCCTTCACTTCGTGCAGGGTGGTGGTTGGCAGAACCGTCTGTGGATCGGACACGATGCCGGATTCATGTTTCTTCACGCGGCGAACTTCTTCCGCCTGACGTTCGATAGACATGTTTTTGTGAATAAAGCCAATGCCACCTTCCTGTGCCAGGGCAATAGCCAGGCGCGCTTCAGTCACGGTGTCCATTGCCGCAGAGAGCATAGGAATGTTCAGGCGAATGGTTTTCGTCAACTGCGTGCTGAGATCGGCAGTATTCGGCAGAACGGTGGAGTGAGCGGGAACGAGGAGGACGTCGTCAAACGTCAGTGCTTCTTTAGCGATACGTAGCATGGGCAATATCTCTGACCTGGGTGGTTAAATATTGCCGTGGCATTATACAGAGCGTAACCGATTGCATCCACACTTTTTTAAAAAAAATGCTTGCGCTCACCTCTCAGCAGGTTACTATCGACTGAATAACTTGCTGATTTAGAATTTGATCCCGCTCACATGTTATCCTCTCAATCCCCCTCAATTTATACCGTCAGCCGCCTGAATCAGACGGTGCGTTTGCTGCTTGAGCAGGAAATGGGGCAGGTCTGGATCAGCGGTGAGATCTCTAACTTCACGCAGCCGTCCTCCGGTCACTGGTACTTTACCTTAAAAGATGACACCGCCCAGGTACGCTGCGCGATGTTCCGCAACAGCAACCGCCGCGTGACGTTCCGTCCTCAGCACGGCCAGCAGGTTCTGGTGCGCGCCAATATCACCCTGTATGAGCCGCGCGGTGATTATCAAATTATCGTCGAGAGCATGCAGCCTGCGGGCGAAGGCCTGCTGCAGCAGAAGTATGAACAGTTAAAGGCTAAGCTCTCCGAAGAGGGATTGTTCGACCAGCAGTTCAAAAAGCCGCTGCCCTCGCCTGCCCACTGCGTGGGTGTCATCACCTCGAAAACAGGTGCGGCACTGCACGATATTTTGCACGTACTCAAGCGTCGCGACCCTTCCCTGCCCGTCATCATTTATCCGACAGCCGTACAGGGTGACGATGCGCCCGGCCAGATAGTTCGCGCCATTGAGCTGGCGAACGCCCGTCAGGAGTGCGACGTGCTCATAGTCGGACGCGGCGGCGGCTCGCTGGAAGATCTTTGGAGCTTTAACGACGAGCGCGTGGCGCGGGCAATCTTTGCCAGCCTTATCCCCGTGGTGAGCGCCGTCGGCCACGAAACGGACGTAACGATAGCCGATTTTGTCGCGGATCTGCGCGCGCCTACGCCATCGGCGGCGGCGGAAGTGGTCAGCCGCAACCAGCTGGAGCTGCTGCGTCAGATCCAGAACGGCCAGCAGCGCCTTGAGATGGCAATGGACTATTTCCTCGCCAATCGTACCCGCCGCTTTACCCAGCTTCATCATCGACTTCAGCAGCAGCATCCGCAGCTGCGCCTGGCGCGTCAGCAGACCGTACTGGAGCGCCTGCGTCAGCGCATGAACGTGGCGGTGGACGCGCAGCTTAAGCGGGCGGTATCGCGCCAGCAGCGCGTGACGCAGCGCCTGAACCAGCAAAACCCGCAGCCGAAAATTTATCGCGCGCAAACCCGGATCCAGCAGCTGGAGTATCGTCTGGCGGAGACTCTCCGCGCCCGACTGAGCACCACCCGCGAACGCTTTGGCAATGCGGTGACCCATCTTGAGGCGGTCAGCCCCCTCTCCACGCTGGCGCGCGGCTATAGCGTAACGACGGCGACGGACGGCAAGGTGCTGAAGCAGACCAAACAGGTGCATACCGGCGATGTGCTGACGACGCGTCTTTCAGACGGCTGGGTAGAAAGCGAAGTGAAATCAATTAAACCGGTGAAAAAGACGCGTCAGCGTAAAACCGGATAATTCTTCGCCGGTTACTTACTATACTGCTGCTATTCCCTTTTTTAATAAGGAGAGCAGCATGTCCCATCTTCATAGCGTTATTCCCCCGTATATTCTTCGTCGTATTATCGAAAGCGGTTCCGAACCGCAGCAGCGCTGTGCCCGCCAGACCTTAACCCATGTCCAGACGCTAATGGCCCATATGCCCGGCAAACCCGCCGCGCCGCACGTGAATAAAGCCGGGCAGCTGGAGCGCGATATTTACGACGCGAAGCAAACCCAGGAGCTGCCGGGTACGCAGGTGCGTTACGAAGGCCAGCCGTCGAATGGCGATGTGGCGGTCGATGAAGCCTACGATTATTTAGGGGTTACCCACGATTTCTTCTGGAAAGAATATCAGCGCGATTCCCTCGATAATAAAGGGCTTATTTTGACCGGCACCGTTCACTATGGCCGGGAATATCAGAACGCCTTCTGGAACGGTCAGCAGATGGTATTCGGCGACGGCGACGGGGAAATATTTAACCGTTTTACCATCGCTATCGACGTGGTGGCGCACGAGCTGAGCCACGGTGTTACCGAGACCGAAGCCGGGCTTATCTACTTTGAGCAGTCCGGCGCGCTGAACGAGTCGCTGTCGGACGTGTTTG
The DNA here is from genome assembly GCF_057224565.1 of Enterobacter sp. 3U4. Lineage (NCBI taxonomy): Bacteria > Pseudomonadati > Pseudomonadota > Gammaproteobacteria > Enterobacterales > Enterobacteriaceae > Enterobacter > Enterobacter sp. 3U4. The sequence continues at coordinate 520,937 of NZ_CP136665.1, read as the reverse complement.
GCTCACTGGTTAAACAGTATCATCTGAAGCAAACCGCCGATAAAGCGGACTGGCTGATTGGTGAGGGATTACTGGCAAAAGGGATCAACGGCAAAGGGCTGCGCTCGATGTCTGAACCGGGCACTGCCTACAACGATCCGCTGCTCGGTAAAGACCCGCAGCCTGCACACATGAAGGATTTCATTAAAACGCGCGAGGATAACGGCGGCGTGCATCTGAACTCCGGCATCCCCAACCGGGCATTTTATCTGGCCGCGACGGCGATCGGCGGCTACGCCTGGGAAAAAGCGGGTTATGCCTGGTACGACACGGTTTGCGATCGCAATCTGGCGCAGGATGCAGATTTTGAGGCCTTCGCAAAACTAACGGTAGCGCACGGTGAGAAACGCTTCGGCGGCGACGTTGGGGCGGCCATTAAACAAGCCTGGGAACAGGTGGGAGTACTGTAAATGCAGGTTCCGGAACTGACGGATGACGCCGTGGTTGAGCTGGCCCGGGAAGGCGGCGTCGCTTTTATTCCTAAGCTGAGCGGCCAGCGCACCATCGCGCTCTCCTCGCTCAATGAGGCCCAGCGCCAGCGCCTGGTTAGCATCCTTGAGCAGGCCTTTCCGCGCGGTCAGCCGCCGGGACAGGCCTCGTCACCCGGCAGCGGCGACCAGCGCTATTTCCGCATCCAGATTATCTGGACCGGGCAAAATCAGGCGCACTATGCCGATATCATCGTGCTGGTACCGGAGCAGGAAGCGCCCGAGTCGCTGATCGAGCTGTGGAAGAAAGGCGAAGGCTGCGTGTGCGATTAACCTTCGGCCCGAACAAACTCCACGCGTTTTTTAGAGATAAGCCCGTGGCCGTTCTGGCAGAAGTAGTCCACCGCCCCGCAGGCTTTTAAGACCTGGAGTGGCTGATGACACTCCGGGCAGCGGGCTTCAAGCGCAATATCCTTATTACAGCTGTCGCAGTGCGCCACTCCGTTCAGGGGCTCCAGCGGTGCCTGGCAATCCGGGCAGGTAATCGTCATGTTGACTCCTTAAAAGCATTCTGGTCTGCGATAATTTTACCACGTCGCGGTCAGTGCGGGCCACGCAGCTGTTGCTGCAAGCTCAGCAGCAGCGTCACTTCCTCGATTCGGCGGCGCGTCGTGCGGCTTACCTCGTGCGGATCCCGTTCAAACAGGCTGTTGGCGCCCAGAATATGCTCTGCAAGACAGTGCTCGTAGATCGAGCCGGGAATTGTCCAGCATTGGCGCGTGTCGCCATTTATCAGCTCCAACACATCCTCCGCACCGCGCCGGTCGTAGCTAATGATGCGCCCGTCGCGCAACCAGAGCCGTAAGCCTTTTTGCCCGCCAGCGGGTCCCGCATATTTATTAAGCCAGATATCCACCGGCACGCCGCTGATTTTCCCCTGAAGATGCGCCTCACCTTCCGCGGTGGTCAGGTCGCCTTTTGCGATATCGCGGCCCAGGCGGTCTTTAGCCGTCACCACCTGCAGCGTCATCTCATCACTCCCGCCCAGATAGCGCACCGTTTCGCGCAGCATCGCCAGCACGTGCGTACCGATATCAAGAATCACGCCGTCCGGGTGGCGAAGCGTACGGGTGTCCGTTTCGCCGGTAGCAAAGTTAAGCGCAATGGGTTCCCCTGCGGCGTTAAATCCGCTTGGCTCCTGCAAAAAGCCGTCGATTTTGACGATGTCAGAGACAGTGCCAACCAGCGACCGCTTCACCGTTTCGATGCGCGCCATCCAGTGATCGAGCGCCAGCACTCGGGATGCAACGTCGGGGTTTGCCAGCAGCGCGTTGAGCTTTTTCATTTGGGCAAGCGTGGCGACGATCGGTTTTTCAACCACGATGCGGGAAACCGATGAGGCGAGAGCGTGTTCAAGCACCTCAAGGTGGTGCAGCGATGCCGTGGTAATAAACAGGGTATCAAGCGGCTGGGAGAGGAGTTCAGCCAGTGTGGCACAACGCGTTACCCCCTTCGGCTGTTTTACGGGCTGGATATCAAAACCTAAACAGCGAGGGAGATTATCAAAGCGTTTTCGTATTGCGGGCAGGTAAGCTGTTTCAACGACTGCGCCAAGACCAACAAACCCTAACAGCATGTTCTTACCTCGTTGAGTAAATTGCCGGGGCATAACGCCGCCCCGGCAAGATCGAGGTTTATGAGGCGTTAGCAGCCGGTTTAGTCTGCGCATTTTCCAGCATGCGGCGCACCGGAACAATGAGGACGATCAGTACCGCGGCACAAATCAGCAGGGCGATGGAGCAGCGCGCGAAGAGATCCGGCAGCATATCCAGCTGGTCGGCCTTCACGTGGCCGCCAATCAGACCCGCCGCCAGGTTACCCAGCGCGCTCGCACAGAACCACAGCCCCATCATCTGACCGCGCATTCTCTCCGGCGCCAGCAGCGTCATGGTCGCCAGGCCAATCGGACTCAGGCACAGTTCGCCGAGCGTCAGCATCAGGATGCTGCCCACCAGCCAGAACGGCGACACGCCCGCTCCACCGCTGCTCAGCACGTTCTGTGCCGCCAGCATCATCAGGCCAAAGCCCGCTGCGGCACACAGAATACCGATAACAAACTTGGTGATGCTGCTCGGGCGAATGTTCATGCTCGCCAGCTTCGGCCACGCCCAGCTGAACACCGGTGCCAGCAGGATGATGAACAGGGCGTTGATTGACTGGAACCACACCGCCGGGATTTCGAAATCGCCGATCATGCGGTTAGTGTAGTCGTTGGCAAACAGGTTGAACGAGGTTGGCTTCTGTTCAAACGCGGACCAGAAGAAGGCAGCGGAGATCAGCAGAATAAAGCAGACCAGCAGCCTGGCGCGCTCTTTACGGTTCAGCCCCGCAAAAACAAACAGATAAATAAAGTAGAGGGCAACGGACGCCGCAATCACGTAGACCAGCACGCTGGCTACCGCGACCGGGTTAATCACAATCACGCCCTGCGCAATCAGCGTCACGAGCGTTGCCACGCCTGCCGCCAGCGCCAGCAGCCAAACGCCCACGCCGTTACGCTTCACCACCGGGCTGTTCCAGGTGGAGTCGAGGCCGACTTCGCCGTCATAGCGTTTCATTGCCGGAACGGCAAACACGCGGAAGATAATCAGCGCCACCAGCATCCCGATACCGCCAATGCCAAAGCCCCAGTGCCAGCCGTGGGTTTTAATCAGCCAGCCGGAAATCAGCGGAGCGATGAACGAGCCCATGTTGATGCCCATATAGAACAGCGAGAAACCGCCGTCACGACGCGCGTCGCCTTTTTTATACAGGGTGCCGACCATCACCGAGATACAGGTCTTGAACAGGCCGGAGCCGAGCACGATGAACATCAGGCCGATAAAGAACAGGTTATTGCCCATCACCGCCGAGAGCGCAATCGACAGGTGACCGAGCGCAATCAGGATCGAACCATACCAGACGGCTCTCTGCTGACCGAGCCAGTTATCCGCCAGCCAGCCGCCCGGCAGCGCGGCCAGGTACATGGTACCGGCAAAGATGCCGACAATCGCCGAGGCGTTTTCACGCGCCAGGCCCATCCCGCCGTCATAGACGGTGGCGGCCATAAACAGGATCAGTAACGGACGAATGCCGTAAAACGAGAAACGCTCCCACATCTCGGTGAAGAACAGTGAACCGAGCGGATACGGATGGCCGAAGAACGTTCGGCTCTCTTTTTGATTAACAGAGGATTGCATAATTCTCCCGAAAGGTATGTCGTCGTGCTTGTAAACACCAGCATGTACGCCGGCCAGTTACGTATCAGGCCGATTTTTTACATGCGGCGAAAAGTTGGTTAACCATTTGATAACCAGGCGCTAGTTTTGTCTAGTACCGGACCCTGGACTTTAAGATGAAAATTCGACGATTGTCTACTTTCTTAGATTTAAACATGGTTAAAAGTGAATAGTGATTGACTTCACACAGAGAAAACCAGCGGTATGGTTAGGCGAAAAAAAAGCCCGCGATAATCGCGGGCTTTCGTGAGAGCAGCAAAGCTTATTTGCTTTTCTTAATGTGCTTAATCAAGCGCTTACGCTTACGCATCTGGTTTGGCGTCAGGGTGTTGCGCTTGTTGGCGAACGGGTTTTCCCCTTCCTTAAACTGGATACGGATAGGCGTGCCCATCACGTCCAGCGATTTACGGAAGTAGTTCATCAGGTAACGCTTGTAGGAATCCGGCAGGTCTTTCACCTGGTTGCCGTGAATCACCACGATTGGCGGGTTATAACCACCGGCGTGGGCATATTTCAGCTTCACGCGACGGCCGCGCACCAGCGGCGGCTGATGATCTTCTGCAGCCATGTTCATGATGCGCGTCAGCATCGCGGTGCTCTGACGACGAGTTGAGCTGTCGTAGGCTTCACGCACGGATTCGAACAGGTTGCCGACACCGCTGCCGTGCAGCGCAGAAATGAAGTGCACGCGGGCAAAGTCGATAAAGCCCAGACGGAAGTCGAGGGTCTCTTTCACCTGCTCACGCACCTCGTTGCTCAGGCCATCCCATTTGTTGACCACGATAACCAGTGAGCGCCCACTATTGAGGATAAAGCCGAGCAGAGAGAGATCCTGGTCGGAGATGCCTTCACGCGCATCAATGACCAGCAGCACCACGTTGGCATCTTCAATCGCCTGCAGGGTTTTGATAACGGAGAATTTTTCCACCACATCGGTGATTTTCCCGCGCTTACGCACCCCGGCGGTGTCAATGAGGACATACTCACGTTCATCGCGCTGCATCGGGATGTAGATACTGTCACGGGTGGTGCCCGGCATATCGTAAACGACCACGCGCTCTTCACCCAGAATACGGTTGGTAAGTGTAGACTTACCAACGTTTGGACGACCCACGATGGCCAGCTTGATCGGCAGATCCTGCGGGTTGAAGTCGTCTTCAGGCTCTTCTTCGCCCTCTTCACCTTCTTCGAACTGCGCCCAGTATTCAGCGTCTTCATCGACTTCTTCCGGCGGGTTAACTTCGTCAACCCACGGCAGCAGAACGGTTTCCAGCAGGCTGGTCACGCCGCGACCGTGCGATGCCGCAATCGGGTAGATTTCACCCAGACCTAAAGACCAGAAGTCGGCAACGGCCTGATCGGCATCGATACCGTCAGTTTTGTTCGCCACCAGGAAGGTCGGTTTTTCGCGTGAACGCAGGTGCTTGGCAATAGCGGAGTCCGCCGGCATCAGGCCAGCGCGCGCATCTACCATGAACAGCACCACGTCCGCTTCTTCAATCGCCAGCAGCGACTGTTCCGCCATGCGGGTTTCGACGCCGTCTTCCGTGCCGTCAATACCACCGGTATCAATACAGATGAACTCGCGTCCTTCCACCTCTGCACGACCGTACTTACGGTCACGCGTCAGCCCCGGGAAATCCGCAACCAGCGCATCACGGGTGCGTGTTAAACGGTTAAAAAGAGTGGATTTTCCAACGTTAGGGCGCCCGACAAGCGCGACCACAGGTACCATGTTTGAAGCCTCATAAAATTCAAAATAACGTCGCTTTTGCGGCGTTTTTAAAAATGTCAAAACGGCTCCTGAGTGAACAGGAGCCGTTTAGTATACTACAACCGCCGGGTAATTAACGCGTGATCGCGTACAGCGTGCCGTCTTTTGCCTGAATCAGCAGTTTGCCGTCGGCCACAACCGGATCGGTCAGGAAACCAGAGCTGTCGACTTTTTGCTGCGCAACAAAGCGGCCGTTATCCGGATCGATCCAGTGCATATACCCTTCGCTGTCGCCGACAACCAGGCTACCGTTGTACAGCGCTGGCGCGGTCAGCAGACGGTGCAGCAGGTCGCTTTGCGTCCACAGCGTTACGCCGCCTTCGGTACTCAGGGCCAGCAGACGGTCGTTCTGGTCAACCATATAGATGCGGTTACCCTCAACGATGAAATCATTTACAGAGCCCAGCTCACGTTTCCACATGATCTGGCCGCTGCGCAGATCCAGCGCGGTCAGGTTGCCGTTATAGGCCAGCGCGTAAACCACACCGTTAACGATAACCGGTGTTGTATCCACGTCGCTCAGACGGTCAATTTCCGTTGAGCCAGTAGCCTGAGAGATACGCTGCTGCCAGATCATCTGGCCCTGCTGCATCAGCACGGCGCTCACGCGACCGTTGTCACCGCCCACAATGGCAGCACCAAATGCGGTAGCCGGTGCAGATTCGCCACGCAGAGAGAGCGCAGGCATATCCAGGTTAACGGTCCATTTCACCAGGCCGTCCGCTTCGTTCAGCGCCTGCAGCTGGCCATTGCTGGTGTGAATCAGCACCAGGCCGTCGCTCACCACCGGACGCGACAGGGATTCACCCGCCACGGTTGTTTGCCAGGCAATGGAGCCGTCGCTGCTGTTCAGGGCATAAACCTGCGCTTTTTCGCTGCCCACGTAGACGTGGCCACCGGCAACGGTCAGGCCGCCAGACAGCAGAGCCGGCTTACGGGAGAACCAGCCGTCTTTTTCCGCCAGGTTAACGGACCACACTTCTTTTCCGTCATCAGCGTTCACCGCTTTCACGGTACCTTTGCGGTCAGCGGCATAGACGACGCTGTCGGCATACGCTGGATGAAGGTTGGAATAGAAATCACCAATCCCACTGCCCACGGAGACATCCCACGCGGTGGATGGGGTAAACTGGTTTTCAACCGTCGGCAGTGGGGACATTTTCACAACGTCTTCTTCGCCACTGAACAGTGAACAACCACTCAATAACGTAACAGAAAGCAGTCCTGGCAGAAGTAATTTACGCAATTGCATCGGGTCCCTCTCAGACGGACAAATTATTTATTTTCATCTGCATCATTTCGCTCAGCGCAGGTGAAGCATTGCTCTCTACGCCAGCTTGCCACGCTTTACGCGCGCCCGCTTTGTCACCTTTGCTCAGCAGTGCTTCGCCGCGCAGATCGGCAACGATGGCAGCAAAGCCTTCGCCTTTGATGGTATCGAGCGTTTTCAGCGCATCGTCAGCTTTCTTCTGCTGAACCTGAATACGTGCCAGGCGCAGATTGATCACCGCTTTCAGGTTTTCATCACTGGCGGCAGCGAGGCCCTGAGACAGCTGTGCTACGGCTTTATCCAGTTCGTTCTTATCAACGTACTGCTGAGCCACTTCCAGCGCAGCCAGTGCACCGTAGGTGTTTTTGTTGTCAGCCGCAAATTTTTCTGCTGCCGTCAGCGTTTGCGGCTGATCGGCACGAATTGCGCTCACGGTATTTTCATAGGACAGGGACGCGCCGCGCGCGGAATCTGCCTGATGATTGTTCCAGTAACGCCAGCCTACCAGCGCACCGACACCTAAAATAACCCCAACAACCAGCGCTTTGCCGTTTTCAACAAAGAAGCGTTTAATCGCGTCGACCTGATCGTGTTCGTTCTCGTAAATTTCCACGCAGTCCTTCTCCTTAGCCCAATAGAGTGCGCAAGTGCGCCGCAACGCCGTCCTGCGTTACCGTTGTCTGCTCACCAGAGCGCAGGTCCTTCACCACCACTTCGCCGCTAGCCACTTCGGACTCGCCCAGCACCAGTGCGATACTTGCGCCCCACTTATCGGCACGAGCAAACTGTTTTTTGAAGTTGCCGCCGCCATGGTTGGTCATCAGCTTAACGCCCGGCAGCGCATCGCGCACGCGTTCGGCAAGCTGCATTGCCGCAGACTGCGTTTCCGCGCCTGAGGCTACCAGGTATATATCGACAACGGATTCTGCTTTAAATTCCGGATTAACTGCCTGAACCAGCAAAACAAGTCGTTCAAGACCCATTGCGAAGCCAACAGCAGGCGCTGCGCGACCGCCAAGTTGCTCAACCAGACCGTCATAACGACCGCCCGCGCACACGGTGCCCTGAGAGCCGAGGCTCGTGGTCACCCACTCAAACACGGTACGGTTGTAGTAGTCCAGACCGCGCACCAGGCGCTGGTTTACGGTATAGGCGATGCCTGCCGCTTCAAGCAGCTTGCACAGGCCCGCGAAGTGTTCGCGAGATTCTTCATCCAGGTAGTCACCCAGCGCAGGCGCATCGTTCAGCAGTGCCTGAACATCCGCGTTTTTGGAATCCAGAACGCGCAGCGGGTTACTGTACATGCGACGTTTGCAGTCTTCGTCCAGCTTCTCTTTATGCTGTTCCAGGAACGCTACCAGCGCATCGCGGTAGTTAGCGCGTGCTTCCAGAGAACCGATAGAGTTCAGCTCAAGGGAAACGTGATCGGCGATACCGAGCGCACGCCACCAGCGGGCGGTCAGCATAATCAGTTCGGCGTCGATGTCCGGGCCCTGCAGGCCAAAGACTTCCACACCCAGCTGATTGAACTGGCGATAACGACCTTTCTGAGGACGTTCGTGGCGGAACATCGGGCCGATATACCACAGGCGCTGCTCCTGATTGTACAGAAGACCATGTTCGATGCCGGCGCGTACGCAGCCCGCCGTACCTTCCGGACGCAGGGTCAGGCTGTCGCCGTTGCGGTCCTCAAAGGTGTACATCTCTTTTTCAACCACGTCGGTGACTTCACCAATCGCGCGTTTGAATAACGGGGTCTGCTCTACAATCGGCAAACGGATTTCGCTGTAACCGTAGCTGCCGAGCACCTGCTTCAGCGTGCCTTCAATGCGCTGCCAGATGGCGGTTTCGCCAGGCAGATAATCGTTCATGCCGCGGATGGCTTGAATGTTTTTTGCCACGTTTATTCTCTTTCTATATACAAAAAAAACCCAAAGAATGGGTTCAATCATACATGGGAAGCGGCACGCTTCCCATCACGTTATTTTTCAACCTGCTGAACGCTGATACGCTGTGTTTCGTCCATCATGGCGGCTTTGGCGCGGATGCGGGCTTCAAGCTGGTCGATCATGTCGCTATTATCCAGACGATCTTTACGAACGCCATCTTCATAGAGACCACTTTTCTTGTTACCGCCGGTTACGCCCAGCGTTGACACCAGTGCTTCACCCGGACCGTTTACCACGCAGCCGATAATGGAGACATCCATCGGGGTGATAATGTCTTCCAGACGTTGCTCCAGGGCATTCACCGTCCCGATCACATCAAACTCCTGACGTGAGCAGGTTGGGCAGGCAATGAAGTTGATCCCACGCGCGCGAATACGCAGCGACTTCAGGATATCGAAACCGACCTTGATCTCTTCGACCGGATCGGCCGCCAGCGAGACGCGCAGGGTGTCACCGATCCCTTCAGAGAGCAGCAGCCCCAGACCGATCGCGGATTTTACCGAGCCGCTTCGCAGGCCACCCGCTTCGGTGATCCCGAGGTGCAGAGGCTGGTCGATCTGCTTTGCCAGCAGGCGGTAAGATTCTACGGCAAGGAACACGTCGGACGCTTTTACGCTGACTTTGAACTGATCGAAGTTAAGGCGATCGAGATGATCGACATGACGCATCGCGGATTCCAGCAGCGCCTGCGGCGTAGGCTCACCGTATTTTTCCTGCAGATCTTTTTCCAGCGAACCGGCGTTAACGCCGATACGAATAGGAATATTTTTATCGCGGGCGCAGTCCACGACCGTGCGGATACGCTCTTCGTTACCGATGTTGCCCGGGTTAATACGCAGGCAATCGACGCCATATTCGGCCACTTTCAGGGCGATACGGTAGTCGAAGTGGATATCAGCCACCAGCGGAACGCTGACCTGCTGTTTGATCAGTTTGAACGCCTCAGCAGCATCCATGGTTGGGACGGAGACGCGAACAATGTCCGCGCCTACACGTTCTAATGCTTTGATTTGATTGACCGTCGCTTCCACATCGGTGGTGCGCGTGTTGGTCATCGACTGAACGGCGATAGGTGCCCCATCGCCGATTGGCACATTCCCAACGTAAATCCGTTTCGATTTTCTACGTTGAATCGGAGCCTGGTTATGCATGAAAAATCTCCCGCGTTGCCCGTCTGTTACTGTGCTGCTGATTGTTCGGCATTAACGGTAAGACGTGCAACCTGGTTAGTTCTGATAAAGCGGCTCAGGTCGACAGGTTTTCCTTGATACTGGATCTGTACCGCTGCCGGAGCGCCGATTTTAAGTTTATAGGGAGCCTGGCCGGTTAGATTTAACGTGCCATCTTTACGCTGCAGGCCGCTGAACAGTTTTTTACCTGTCGCATCAGTCACTTCCAGCCAGCAGTCGGCGCTAAAGTTCATCACCAGCGCATTAGGGTCGGCTGCTGTTGTTGCCGTACCCGCCGGGCTGGTTGGCAGAGACGCTGCGGTATTGTCCGCAGGCTGAGTGGCTGCAGGCGCGTTCGCCGCCGTATCAACATTTGCCTGAGAAGGGGCAACTACCGCGTTTTGATCCTGAGACTGAGTCGCAGCGGTGTTAGCCGTGGCTGCCGGAGCCTGTGCAGCACCGGTTGCTGACGCGTCTGGCGCTGCTGTCTGTGGCTCGCTGGAGGACGCTGCGCCGTCGGTATTCAGCGGCACGCTCTGGGCGTTATCATTTCCGGTCTGGTTGAGTTCGGCGGAGGATTGATCGGCCATAGTGGTAATCTCTTCCTGCTGCGCCTTGTGGTTCTGCCACCACCATGCACCGGTCAGACCGATCACCACAAACAGCACCAGCCAGGTAAAGCTCATCAGCCAGCCATCACGTTTTTTACGACGTTTCCCCAGGGAGAAGGTCTGCATCGGCGCAACTTTTGCTGCACGGACCGGCGCCTGCTTCTCCATCATTGGCAGTAATTCGTTTTCGGGGATGTGCACCAGTTTTGCGTAAGAGCGGATATAACCGCGCAAGAACGTTGAAGCCAGATCGGCAGGCGCCTTATCTTCTTCAATATCGCGAACCGTGGAAACCTTCAGGCACAAGCGTTCCGCAACGGCTTGCTGGCTGAGTCCGAGTTGTTCACGGGCGTTGCGAAGACGAACGCCAGTGGAGAGTGCTTCATGTTGGTCGTGAGTGGCTTCAGTATTCATTCGCTACAACTACTGGTACGTGAAAAATAAGGGTTCAGGCGCCGGTGAGTCACAATGCCACCCGCACCGCGAAACTTCTGGTCAGTTAACCTTGAACAGAGAGTATAAGACTGTCAGCCCGGAGATGACAGTACAGCCCTGCCCGTACGGCTAAACTGTTGTTACGTCGTTACATACTGCCCGAAAGTCGGATGAAACGCACCGTAATTATTGATCAGTCTTCACGAATCTGACTGATTATTCAGTAAGACTATGCATCACGGCGCAGATAATGCGCCGTGAGTGCATAATAATCAAACAGCTTTGACCGCGATCGTCTCGCCCTGCATGCGTTTACGCAGCGTACGCTTGGTACGGTCAATAACATCACCAGCCAGCTGTCCACATGCGGCATCAATATCATCACCACGGGTTTTACGCACGATGGTGGTGAAACCGTACTCCATGAGCACCTTGGAGAAACGGTCGATACGGCTGTTCGAGCTACGGCCATACGGCGCACCCGGGAACGGGTTCCATGGGATCAGGTTGATTTTGCATGGCGTATCTTTCAGCAATTCAGCCAGCTGATGCGCATGTTCGGTACCGTCGTTAACGTGGTCCAGCATCACGTACTCGATGGTGACGCGACCCTGGTTAGCGTTGGATTTCTCCAGATAGCGACGCACCGCAGCGAGGAAGGTTTCGATATTGTACTTTTTGTTGATCGGCACAATTTCGTCACGAATTTCGTCGTTTGGTGCATGCAGGGAGATTGCCAGCGCAACGTCAATCATGTCGCCAAGCTTGTCCAGCGCAGGCACAACGCCAGAAGTAGACAGCGTGACGCGACGCTTGGACAGACCAAAGCCAAAGTCATCCAGCATGATTTCCATCGCCGGAACGACGTTGGTCAGGTTCAGCAGCGGCTCACCCATCCCCATCATCACGACGTTGGTGATAGGGCGCGTACCGGTTACTTTTGCCGCACCAACGATTTTCGCGGCACGCCAGACCTGGCCGATAATTTCCGACACTCGCAGGTTACGGTTAAAGCCTTGCTGCGCGGTTGAGCAGAATTTGCATTCCAGCGCACAGCCAACCTGGGAGGAGACGCACAGCGTGGCGCGGTCTTCTTCCGGAATGTAGACCGTCTCAACGCGCTGATCGCCGACCGCAATCGCCCATTTGATGGTGCCATCCGCGGAGCGCTGCTCTTCCACCACTTCCGGCGCGCGGATTTCAGCCACTTCTTTGAGCTTGTTGCGCAGGACCTTGTTGATGTCAGTCATGTCATCAAAATTGTCGCTGCAGTAATGGTACATCCACTTCATGACCTGATCGGCACGAAACGGCTTTTCGCCCATCTCTTTAAAGAACTCGCGCATCTGCTGACGGTTCAGATCCAGCAGGTTGATTTTTCCATTTTTATTGGGAACCGCAGGAATGGCGACTTCGGAGGTATTCACTAATTCAGACATAATATTTACCGGCCTCGTTGTTACACGTTATGGCCCATGGAGGGTTGAATAGAAACGCCCCGGAAAGCGGTCTGCTCGTCCGGGGCGTTGCATTGTACAAAGTCTGGCGCAGGGATGCCACGTCTGGACGCGGCATTTACGAAAATAATGTGTAAACGAAACCGTTAAATTAACGGGTACGTGGACACACTTCGCCTTCTGCGAAGAAGAAAGCGATTTCGCGCGCAGCAGATTCAACAGAGTCAGAACCGTGGGTGCCGTTCTCGGTGAAGCTGTCTGCATAATCAGCGCGCAGAGTACCTGCCAGCGCGTTGTCCGGGTTGGTTGCGCCCAGCAGGTCGCGGTGACGCTGAACTGCGTTTTCGCCTTCCAGTACGGATACCACGATTGGACCGGAGGTCATGAACTCAACCAGGCCGTCAAAGAATGGGCGACCTTCGTGCTCAGCGTAGAAGCCACGAGCCTGCTCAACGGTCAGGTGCAGCATTTTGGTGCCAACAATTTTGAACCCTGCAGATTCAAAGCGAGCGAAGATGCTGCCAATAACGTTTTTTGCCACCGCGTTTGGTTTGATGATGGAAAAAGTACGTTCAATAGCCATGATAACCTCTGTCAATGTTCTGTTGTTTTGCATACCTGAGTATGGTGTGGCGCGGATTATAATGAGCAATGACGCCATTGCCTATGGATTCAGGTAACATTTTTTTAAAATAAGACGAATTTTAGCAACAGCTCACGTCTGAAAGCTGTTTTCAGGTCACTGCAGCGTAAAATTCACCGTCGCGACCTGCCCGGTCTGATCCATAACGAGTAACTGATAATCGCCCGGTTTATCAAGCTGTAATGTGTAAACTCTTCCCTTCACACCCAACGGCTCACCGTTCAAAAACCACCAGCGCTCACCGCTGTTGCCGGTCGCCTGAAGCGGCAGCGAAACGCGGGATTCCCCCGGTAGACGTTTGATAACGGCCCCTTCGCGCACGCCGGTCAGAATGAGTGGCGCAGGTGCGTCCTGCGAGAGTGGAGGACAGGTTGTGGATGAAGGGGGAACCCGTACCGCACGACGCTCGGTTGCTGGTAACCACGGCTCCAGCGGCAGCGGCCAAACATCCAGGACTTTTTCAGTAGCATCCGGGCAATCAGCGGCCACGCGTTTGCCCGTTTTATCCAGCCAGACCGGGAAACGAATGCCGCGTATGCCTTCCTGTTCGGGCAAGAGCAGCGTGGGCGGTTCGCTGCCTTCGAGCAGCCAGGTCGACAAGCGACGTCGACAGTTTTCACTGCCTTCCGGCAGCGACTGGCCGCCCGGCCAGCAGATCACGCCCTGCCCGACGCTTGCCGGACGCGGATCGCGCGGCAGGCGGGCTTCGTCTATCGTTGAGCGCGACTGAAGCAGGTTATTGACCTGGTTTAATAGCGGAACCGCGCTGGCAAACCCAAACTGTCCCGCCACGGGCGTGCCGTCCGGACGTCCGGTCCATATGCCTATCACATAACGGGCATTCAGACCGATGGCCCAGGCATCACGGTAGCCGTAGCTGGTGCCGGTTTTCCACGCCAGCGGCGCAACCTGCGGTAGCGCATTATCCGGCAGCGGCTGCGCTTCATTGGCCAGAATACGGCGAATAATCCACGCCGAGCCTGATGATAACAGCGGACGTTCAGTCAGCGGATCGCCCGGCTGCAGGCGCAGCCTACCCGCCTTACCGTGTCGGGCAAAGGCGCTGTAGGCAGCGGCGATATCGGCCAGCCGCGCGCCTGCTCCACCGAGGATCAGAGACAGATTCGGCTGCGCCCCCGCTGGCAGGATCAGCGGCAAGCCTGCGTTGCTCAGCATCCCGGCAAACCGTTTTGGTCCGTAGGCTTCCAGCACCTGAACGGCAGGCAGGTTGAGGGAGCGTACCAGCGCTTCACTCATGCTGACCGGTCCATGGAACCCGCTGTCAAAATTCCCGGGACGATAATCACCGGTTTTTCTCGGAACGTCCTGAAGCAGCGAGGCGGGATGGATCAGGCCATCATCCAGCGCCATGCCGTAGATAAAGGGTTTTAACACCGATCCCGGGGATCGGATCGCATTGACCATATCCACATGGCTAAAACGCGTGTCATCGTTAATATCCACCGATCCGACCCAGCCGCGCACTTTCATATCGGTATGATCGACCACGATCATCGCCAGCGAGCTGCGTGCCGGCAGGCGGGATTTCCAGTTCATCGCCAGCTCTTCCAGCTGCCGCTGCAGTCCGGCATCCAGCGTGGTGACTATTTTCGTATCGCGGCTTTTGCCGAGCATCATGCGCGCAAAAAGCGGTGCCAGCTGCGGCATCTGCCGGGGCGCCAGCCATACAGATTCTTCACGGGACTCTTTGACCTGCTTTGCGGACCAGACCCCCTGCGTCGCCATGCGGTCGAGCACTTTATTGCGCGCCGCTTCTGCCCGTTCAGGCCAGCGGTCCGGGCGTAAACGACTCGGTGCCTGCGGCAGCACCGCCAGCAGCGCCGCGTCGGAATAGCTGAGCTGCGACGGCGGCTTGCCCAGATACGTCCAGCTTGCCGCCCCGACGCCCTGCAGCGTACCGCCAAACGGAGCGCGGTTGAGATAGAGCGTGAGGATTTCGCGTTTGGAAAGATGCCACTCCAGCTGCATGGCACGCCAGAGCTGGCGAACTTTGCCGCCAAAGGTGCGCGGGTGCGGGTCCAGCAGCCGCGCGACCTGCATGGTGAGCGTGCTTCCGCCGGAGATGACTTTCCCGGAACTGAGATCCTGCCAGGCGGCGCGCAGGACAGAAAGCGGATTTACGCCGGGGTGATCCCAGAACCAGCGATCTTCGTACTGAATCAGCGCTTCAAGATAACGCGGAGAGACCTCTTCGATCGTCACCGGATAGCGCCAGATCCCGTCACTATCAGCAAAGCGCCACAGCGGCGTGCCCTTCTCATCCACCACCACCCGGGCGGGGTTAACCTCTTTCAGAGGCAGCGGCCACAGACGGTCGGCGACGACAATCAGCCCCCATAAAACAAGAAGCGCTCCCGCCAGCCATAGCCAGCGGGAGCGTGACGGACGTGCCATTCGCATATTATGGGACAACAATCAGCGGGCCGCTGGCCGCCCCCGTTGCCCGCCACTGTGGCACATACATAGACTCGACCATCGGCACCGGCACCTGGTAGGTTCCCGGCGTCACGGCGCGTGCCAGATAAACCAGCGTGACCGGCTGACCTTCATTTACCGGCACGGCCGCCACAAAGCGGTCGTCGCGGAATTCCATATGCTGAATGTCCGCCTGCTGCATCTGGCTGAGCAGGTTCTGTAGCTCACTGCCGCTGTCCTGCAGGCTGGCGCTGCTGCTCGCCAGGTTCTGGTTTTCCAGCTCCAGACCCGCAGGAAGGAGATCCACCACCAGCGCATCCGGCACGTTCTGGCTTGCTTTAACTTCCAGCCACACCAGCACCAGTTCGCCGCTCTTAAGGGAAGAGAGTGATTTACTGCTGCCGTCGGTTGCCAGGATATGACGTTCAACCTGCAGCACGTTCGAGCTCGGCTGAGGGGCATATTCCGGATAACCGGTGCTGTCCAGGCGTACCCACAGCGGTGTCGTTCCGGTATTGGTGACCTGCAGCGCGCCAAGCTGGTCGCCGCTCACGTTTTGCACCAGTGACTTATCGCCGCCTGATGCGGTCTCAGACAGAGACGTTTTCGCCTGCCACGTTCCGGACAAGGTTTGCAGCGAACGACCGGCCAGGAACAGCGCATTGCTCTCCTGCGTTGACAGCCAGCGCTGGCTGAAGGCCTGTTCAGACAAGGCATTCAGCAGCGTATTTTGTGCATCCGGCAGGAGCTTGTACTCTTCCAGAAGAGAGAGCATCAGCGCGTTATCGCGAAGCTGGCTGCCGTAATCGGCCATCCAGGTTTTGCTATCGTTGCGCGGCGTTTTAAGTGCCAGGTCCAGCGCTTGCTGGCTGCGCGGGGCATCGCCCATCAGTTTGAGCGCCATGCCCAGCTGCATCAGCGGCAGCCCGGAAGCCGCCTGAGCGTGGCGATCCCAGATTTCACGCAGCGCGCCCAGCGGCGCTTTTTGCTGACGTGCCAGCACCAGAGCGGCATAGGCCTGCACGGCAAATTTACTGGCCTGAGTATCATCGCTGTAGCGAATGGACATCATGCCCGGATCCTGCAGATAGCGCAGCAGGCGGCTATTGGCGTTATTCACCGAGTCGGCAGGCACGCTGTAACCCTGCTCCCCCGCTCGCACCAGGAAGTCGGTCACGTAGGCCGTCAGCCAGTACTCTTCCGGACCGTTTTTATCCCACAGCGCGAACCCACCGTCTCCACGCTGCATCTGCAACAGACGGGAGATGCCAATATCAATCGCTGCACGGCGCTTGTCATCGGTGTCGCCCTTGATGCCAAGTGCAGTAAGCTGCGCCGCGTTGGTGTAGAGCGACGGGAACAGGCCGCTGGCGGTCTGTTCCAGGCAGCCATATGGATAGGCCTGCAGTTCGCGAATATAGCGCGCCAGGTTGAGCGGTGGTTTACCGCTCAGCAGCAGTTGTCCCTGCAGGGTAGCAGGAGAGAAACCGTTGCTGTGCTGCGCCGGTGCGGTCCAGGACTCACCGGGGTTCAGCATGGCACCAGTATTAACCGTCTGCGCCGGGAACGCCGGACGCACGCCGATTTTCCAGCTCTTCTGCTGCGGTGCGAAAGTCTCGCCCGGAAGCTGCAGACCGGTTACCTGCGCGGTTATTTCACCATCTCCATAACCGTCCAGTGCGCGCACCGGAATAAACAGCGTATTGCGCGCGCCCGGTGGCAGCTGAACCGGCTGAGGCTGTGCGCCTTCCAGCGCCAGTTTGCCGTTAGAAGACAGGGCGACGTTGAGCGTTTGAGGCTGGTCGGTCAGGTTGGTGATATCCAGCGTCAGCCGCGAGGTGTCCCCGCTTGCCAGGAAGCGCGGGGTATTAAGCTCGGTAATTACCGGAGCGGCCACCACGACCTTGCTTTCACTGCTGCCGAAATCGTCCTCCGTCCAGGCCTGCGCCATCAGACGCAGCTCGCCGTTGAAATCACCAATCGGCAGCGTAATCGAGCCTTCCCCGTTGGCATCCAGCGTAACCGGCTGCGCCTGCTGGGCAATGATGGTGACGTGGTTCACCGGCGGTTTGCCGCCGCGCTTCAGTTCATCCCCATCGCCGCCAAAGCGCAGCGCGGCCAGACGGCCCTGCCCTTCAATGACCTGGCCGTAAATATCGTAGATATCCGCGCCGTAGCGCTTCTGGCCGAAGAAAGCCTGCCACGGATCCGGCGTGACGTAATCGGTAATGTTCAGCACGCCGCTGTCCACCACCGAGATCAGCACGTTCACTTTCTGCGGAACCGCCCCCTCTTTCACGCTGGCTTTCACCTTCACAGAGAGCGTCTGGTTTGGTCGCATTTTCTGCGGGCTATCGAGCGCAATGTTCAGGCGGCGGTTTTCGTCGCCCATCGGCAGATGCAACAGGCCGACCGCGCGTTTAGGCGTGGCGGATTTGGATTTATCCCCGGGACGTACCACCAGCGTACTCAGGTAGAGATCGTGACGCTTCCAGGCTTTGTCGACCGGGATAGCGAGATCCAGCCCGTTTGCCGGTACGTCGATCTCTTTCCACCACAGCGGCCCTTCGCTGGACTCGATCATCGCATAGCCCTTGCCTGCGGCTGGCGCGGCAATGTGCAGGTTGATGGTATCGCCTGGCTGATAGGCTGGCTTATCCAGTTTCAACGTCACGCGGTCAGGGCGCGCGGCTCCTGTGCCGTCGCTGTTATCCTGCCAGCTATACCCTGCCCAGAAGCGTACGCTGCTGACCATCTCATCAGGTGCTTTCACCTCGAGACGATAAGAGCCCCACTCCACCGGGAAGGTGACTTTACCCGTCTCGTCGGCCTTGAGCGTCAGTTCCTGCTCGCCTTCAACCAGGTCTTTCTGATCGAACTGAGACTGCCAGCCCTCGCTCTCAGACCAGTTCCAGAAGTAGTCGCGGCGCTCGCGGATCAGGCGAACCTGCAAACCGGACACCGCTTTTTTCGCGCCGCTGGCATCGGCGTAAACGATATCGAAGCTGGCGTTGCCGTTCTCATCAACAATCGGCTGGTTGACGGTGGTATCGGTGCGGTAATCGTAAACCGCCTTGCTGGCGAACTGAGGACGGATACCCGGCAATTCCGCTGCGGGCCAGATGGCCTGCTCAGCACGACGCGTCACTGGGCGACCGCCCGACTCCAGCAGGCTGGCCTGCAGGATAAGCTGCAGCGGAGAGTGCACCTCTTTCCACTGGCTTTCGGTAGAAACCTGCCCACGTCCCTGCTCATCCAGCGTAAGCTGCACTTCATCCAGGCTGCGGCTCAGGTTCTCCTCGGCGATATCGCCAAACTGGAAGCCCGGCAGCGCAGCCACCGCGTCACGCAGCGGACGCAGGAAGAGCTGGCCCTGCAGAGAATTACCGTTGGCCGGTGCGCCATACAGGTAATAGCCCACCACGTTAAAGTCGACGTTATCCTGCGGTGAAACCGGGGCTTTTTGCCCGGTCAGGTTGAGGGCCATACGCTCTGGCATGAAGTCTTCAACGTGGAAGTCCCACAGGCGCTGCAGGTTATCGCCCGTGTTGGCGCGGATATGCCACATACCGGTCTGCGCCCCGCTGTCCAGCGGATAGTTAAAGCGATAGAGTCCGTTCTCTGGCTTGACGACAATCGTACGCGCGACCTGTCCATCCGGACGCAGCACGTCAAGCTTCACGGGCTGATCCGGAAGTGGCTTACCGTCACTGTCGCGCAACAGACCGTTGAGGAACACCGTTTCACCCGGGCGGTAGAGATCGCGTGGGCCAAACATAAAGAATTGCTTGCTGTAGCCGGGGCTACCGGCAATATCGAACTCCGCCAGATCCAGCGCCGGAAGCTTAAGGTCAAGCAGCGTGGTCTGACCGTCTTTGCTGGCCAGGATCAACGCGGCCTCTTTGTCGGTCTCAAGCTTTGCGTGGCCATCGCCGTCGCTTTTCGCTTCGGCAAGCGTCTGCCCTTTATCGTTCAGCAGCGTGACGGTCACGCCAGACTGCGCCGCACCGTTTTCCAGACTCTGGGTGAAAATATCCAGGCGGTTATGGTAACGGTGAGCGGACAGACCAATATCGCTTAAGGTAAAGAGCGTTGCGGCGTTGCTGTAGTTGTAGTGCCCGGCCTGGTTCATGACCGCGATATAAACGCCAGACTGCTGGAGCGGTTTAATATCCTTCAGGGGCAACAGCAATTTTTCGCGCGTATTGCGCGCCGGATTAAGATCGAATCGACCGGTGTAAACCAATTCCGCCATCTTAAGCAGGTTATCGGATTCCCAGTTGGTCAGCGAGTTACGGTACTCCCACTGGCTGACAAGGGAGGCCAGCGATTCAGGCTTCACGCGGTAGAAGTTGACGTCAACATTATTGACGTTGAGCGCCATCACCGGCAGACCTTCCACCACTTTGCCCGGCAGCAACGAGCCGCGGCTGGCAAAACCAACGGTGGGTTCAATGTCCCGGGTGGTAAGGGCTTTTTCATAATCAATGCCAAACGACGACTTGTTCAGCGCCTGAAGGTCACGTTCAACGGTGACGACCAGGTTACGGTTAGGCTCCAGATGACGCAGGCGAAGCTCTTTCAGGTTAGGCGCAAGTTCCCACGCCCCGTCAACCTTGCCGCTTTTCTTATCCACAACATGCACCGTTTTAGCGAAATCCTGATCGGGATTTAGCGGAACAGAAAAGGTCAGCACCAGCGTGGCAGCACCGTCAAGCTGGACTTCAGAGGCATCCAGCAGGGTCAGCGCTTTTCCCTGACTCTGGGCGGCAAGCTTAGCCAACGTTTCAGCATTTGGCTTTTCTGCAGCTTTCGGTGTGGATGCGGTAGATGCCGCGGGAGCCGCAGCCTGAGATTTATCGTCACTGTTATCACAGCCGACAAGCGTAAACGTGGTGAGCAGCGCAAGAGAGAGCGCGGCTAAGCGAAACGGTTTCATCCTTTGTCCCTGGCCCATGGAGCCTGTTGGTCGTCGTCCGGATAAGTATTATCCGCAAGTTTCATTAATTCAAAAAGTCCAATTTTAGAATCTGGAAAGCGCCTCGCAGAATGGCATCACTCCGCTACGCCGTGATGGAACCGCGATCACAGCCCCAAACGTCACATGTTACCTTTCAGGTCATTTGTTTTTAAAACAAGAAGATAGCTGGATAAGCGTGCCTGAGGACTGCTAGTTTTATGATCATGACGCACCCCGAGTGCGCGGTTCAAAAAGAGAGAAAGCCATGAAACGAGCCGTGAACGCCCTACAAAATTTCGGAAAATCACTGTACGGACCGGTACTTATCTTACCGATCGTCGGTCTGTTTATCGCCTTTGGTAACGTGCTGGGTAACGGTAATCTCGCTGAATACCTGCCGTTTCTGGGCCATCCACTGATTCAGCATCTTGGTCAGCTTATCGCGAAATCTGCCGTGTCGGTGCTGGTCAACCTGGCGCTGGTGTTTGCCGTCGGGATCCCGATAGGCCTGGCGACGCGTGATAAAGGCTATGCCGCGCTGATTGGTCTGGTGACCTTTGTCGTGTTCATCAACGCTATGAACGTCACGCTGCAGCTGCAGGGCGCGCTGGCGCCAGCAGCCCAGATGAAGGCGGCCGGGCAGACCATGGTGCTGGGCGTGCAGGTGCTGGAGATGGGCGTTTTCGCCGGGATCCTGACCGGAGCGCTCTCCGGATATCTGTACAACAAATACTCCGGCGTACAGTTTAACGGCGCGATGGCGATTTACTCCGGCCACTGTTTTGTCGCCATCGTCATGCTTCCCGTCTCCATGCTGCTCGGCGTAGTGATGAGCGAACTGTGGCCGTTTGCCCAGCACGGCATAAGCGCTCTGGCGCTGGCCATCAAAGGCTCCGGACCGTTTGGCGTGGCCATCTACGGTTTCCTGGAGCGTATTCTGGTCCCCACCGGCCTGCACCATCTTGTCTATACGCCATTCCTCTATACCGAGCTGGGCGGCACGCAGGAGGTGTGCGAGGCAACCTATCAGGGCGCGCGCAATATCTACTTCGCCGAGATGGCCTGCCCGGACGTGAAGCAGCTCAGCGGTACCGTGGTATGGGACGCGCGCGGCATCAGCAAAATGTTCGGCCTGCCTGCCGCCGCGCTGGCGATGTATATGACCGCAAAGCCGGAGCGTAAAGCCGTTGCGAAAGCGATTCTGATCCCGGCGGCGCTGACCTCGCTGCTGGTCGGCGTAACCGAACCGATTGAGTTCTCCTTCCTGTTCGTCGCCCCGCTGCTGTTCGTGGTGCACGCGGTGCTGACCGGCATCGGCATGATGCTGTTTTCCCTGCTGGGCGTTCACGCCATCGGCGCTAATGGGATTATCGACTTCATCCTCTACAACCTGCCGCTAGGCACGGAGAAGTCCAACTGGCCAATGTACATCGTGGTCGGGCTGATCATGTTTGCCCTCTACTTCGCGGTGTTCCGCTTCCTGATCCTGCGCTTCAACATGAAAACGCCGGGCCGTGAAGATGAAGACCAGGAGACGCGCCTCTACAGCAAGCAGGAATACCAGGCGAAGGGCAATAACGACGGTCTGGGCGAATCCATCGTGGCGGGTCTGGGCGGCCGGGAAAACATTGAAGTAGTGGACAACTGCTACACCCGCTTACGCGTCACGGTGAAGGACGTCGACATTATCGACGAGCCGCGTCTGAAGGCGACCGGCGCGAAAGGGATTATCAAACAAGGTAACAACGTTCAGGTGGTCTACGGGCTGCACGTCAAAAAAATGCGAGAAGCCGTTGAGACGTTTCTCTGAAAGGAGCTAAAGATGCTTACACCCCCATTTATTCTGTCAATCGCCGGCGGCGGCAGCACCTACACGCCGGGCATTGTTAAAAGCCTGATGGTGCGCCTGCAGGATTTCCCGCTGGCCGAAATCCGCCTTTATGACATCGACGAGGCGCGTCAGAACACCATTGCTCCCGTCGTTGAAAAGGTCATTCGCGACCACAGTCAGAGCATCAAATTCACCGTCACCAGTGACCCGGAAGTGGCGTTCAGCGGCGCGCATTTTGTCTTCGCCCAGATGCGCGTCGGCCAGTATAAAATGCGCGAGCAGGATGAGAAGATCCCGCTGCGCCACGGCGTGGTCGGCCAGGAAACCTGCGGACCCGGCGGTCTGGCCTACGGCCTGCGCACGATCCTGCCGATGGTGGAGCTTATCGATCTGGTCGATCGCTACGCGCATGAAAAAGCCTGGATCGTGAACTACTCCAACCCGGCGGCGATCGTCGCGGAGGGCGTCCGTCGGCTGCGCCCGAACGCGCGGGTGCTGAACATCTGCGATATGCCTGTCGCCGCCATGCGCAATATGGGGGCGATTCTGGGCGTCGATCGCCACAAGCTCGAAGTCGACTACTTCGGCCTGAATCACTTCGGCTGGTTTACCCGCGTACTGGTGGACGGCGAAGACAAGCTCCCCGAGCTGCGTAAGCATATCGCTAAGTTTGGCCTGCTGACGGAAGATGCGGCTAAAACCGATCCGCAGCATTCCGATCCCTCCTGGGTGAAGACCTGGCGCAACATTAAGCCGATCATGGACAACTTCCCGGAGTATCTGCCGAACCCGTATCTGCAGTACTACCTGATGCCGAACCAGATTGTGGAGCATCAAAACCCGGACTATACCCGCGCCAATGAAGTGATGGACGGGCGCGAGAAAAAGCTGTTCGCCGCAGCTGAAGAATACAAGCGCACCGGGATCCTGCCGGACGCCTTCCACGTGGGCGTCCACGGCGAGTTTATCGTCGATGTCGCCCGCTCGCTGGCCTTTAACCTACGGAGCCGCCATCTGGTGATGGTGGAAAACCGCGGGGCGATCGCCAACCTGCCTTACGATGCCGTGGTGGAAGTGCCCGCTTATATCACCTCCGAAGGCCCGGAACCGATTCGCGTCGGCCAGGTGCCCCTGTTCCATCAGACCCTTTTGCAGCAGCAGCTCGCCTCCGAACAGCTGCTGGTGGAAGCCACCATCGAGGGCAGCTATGAGAAAGCCCTCCAGGCGTTCACCCTCAACCGCACCGTGCCGACCATGGAACACGCGAAGGCGATTCTGGATGAGATGATCGAGGCCAACCGCGACTACTGGCCAGCGCTGCAAAAAGCCTGGCAGGATGGCGAAACGGTGAAAAAATAGGGGCTTGCTCGCGAGTTGAACGTGGTTAGCTTGTCGGTGTCAGAAAAAACACCGACAATCCTTTTTTACGGAAAAGAATGGAGGCAACCCATGTCCACCTCATATTTTGTCGCTGCCGACTGGCTGATCGAGCACGGCGACGATCCGGAAGTTCAGATTATCGACGCGCGTATGGCCCCTCCGGGGCAAGAGCATCGTGACGTGCCCGGTGAATACCGTGCCGGGCATCTGCCGGGTGCGGTATTTTTTGATATTGAAGCCCTCTCCGATCACACCTCTCCCCTGCCGCACATGATGCCGCGCCCGGAAGCGTTTTCCGTGGCGATGCGCGAGCTGGGCATCAGCAAAGATAAGCACCTCGTTGTCTATGATGAAGGTAACCTCTTCTCCGCGCCGCGCGCGTGGTGGATGCTGAAAAACTTCGGCGTGGAAAAAGTCTCGATTCTTGCCGGCGGGCTGGCGGGCTGGAAGCGCGACGAGCTGCCGCTTCAGCAGGGTGACGTGACGCTGCCGGAAGGTGAATTCGACGCGACCTTTGACGCCCACGTGGTAAAACGCCTGACCGACGTGCTGGTCGTGAGCCATGAAAAAACGGCGCAAATCGTCGATGCCCGTCCTGCTCCACGCTTCAATGCCGAAGCGGATGAACCTCGTCCGGGGCTGAAGCGCGGACATATTCCGGGTGCGCTGAACGTGCCGTGGGGCGATCTGGTGTTTGAGGGCGAGCTGAAAACCACCGACGAGCTGCGCGCCATTTTTGACCGTGCAGGCGTTGATTTACATCGTCCGATTATTGCCAGCTGCGGTTCCGGCGTCACGGCCTGCGTGGTGATCCTGGCGCTCGCCACGCTCGGCGTAAGCGACGTCACGCTTTACGACGGTGCCTGGAGCGAATGGGGTGCGCGAGACGATCTGCCTGTCGAACCCGCGAAATAATGGATAACCGCCTGGCCACGCTGTTAACGCGCGGGGCGTCATTGACCCGCGCGGAGTATCGCGTCCTCTCCCACCTCACGGAGCATCCGCTGCTGGTGGGCAATATCACGGTGCGCGAGCTGGCGCAGGCGACGTTCGTTTCTACCGCCACCATCATGCGGCTGTGTCAGAAGCTGGGGTTCAGCGGCTTTAGCGAGTTTATCTGGCACTGCAAGCAGCTGCTTTCCGACACGCCGCACATTGCCGTTCAGGGGCAATCGCCCCCTGAACTCCCGGCGCTGTTTAATCAGTTTATCGCCAACTATCAGCACACCTTTCAATGGGTCACCCAGGACAAACGCCAGCAGTTTGCTAACCTGCTGCGCCAGAAAGAGAGTTTCTTTCTCTACGGCGCCGGGTTTTCTTATTTGTTTGCGGAGTACCTGACCAAGAAGCTGCAGGTAATGGGCAAAACGGCGTTTATCTCCGGACCGGGGGACAGCCGGAACATTTTTCTCAGCAATGCCGCCCGCTATCAGGTGTTTATTGCCGTTTCACGCAGCGGTGAAACGGAGCAGGTGCTGGATAAAGCGCGGATAGCCAAAAACGTCGGCATGACGATCGTCGCGTTTACCCGCGCCTCGGCCAACACGCTGGCGGAAATGGCCGACGTGCACTTTGCGCTCTATGACGAGGCGGTACACTTCGCCGCCGAAGCCGCAGGGGTGACGTCGTTTGAGTCAAATCTGGTGCTGCTGATGGATTTACTGCTGCTGGAAGCAACGGGGTGATATTCACCCCGCCGTAATCAGATGATGCGGTTGGTTTTGAGATCGCGCAGGAAGCCGCCCCAGCGACGCTCGTAGAACGGGGTGATGTGCTCGGTAATAAAGTGGCTGATGCCCTTCTCACCGTTCTTCACCTGACAGATATCAATCGGCTCATCGCCCGGCAGCGTGTCGGTCGCCACGCTGCCCGCCGCCTGAACGATCTCGTCGAAATCGCCATCGGCTTCAATCCCGATCAGCAGCACCGGCTTTTCGTCCGCGCGCTCTTTAATGGAGCAGAGAAACGCGCGCCTGACGGGCTTGAGCGTTTTGAACAGCGTCGTCAGAGAATCAATCATCTGTGCGGGCGGCTCGGCCACTTCAGACAGCAGCAGCGTTTCGCCCCCTTCCAGCACTTCCTGCGTGCTGAGCGGGTTGCCCTCTTCACCTATCAGATGGCTGATTTCACGCGGCGTGAACTCTTTCCCGGTCGGCAGCTTAGCGTTAAGGAACAGCGTCTGGCCGAGCGTCATTTCAAACAGGGTACGCACCGGCATCACCACGAACGCCTGTTCGTCTTCTACCGCTTCCTGCAGCGCTTCCAGCGAGGTGAAGAACGGGATCACCGACGTGCCGTCGTCTTTCTCCCAGTGCAGCAGATCCAGCGCGCTGTCTTCGACAACCTGCTCACCTTCCGCGGCGGTACCCGGAACCCAGACGGTGGACTCCAGCAGCGTGCGGAAAAATGCCGGACGGTGGGCGGGCTCGGTCGCCGCCTGCTCCAGAAGGGTTTCTAATTCGTTTTTGGTATCTGACATAGTTTGGCTACTTCAAAAAACGCCGGGTGGCGCTTCGCTTACCCGGCCTACAAAACCGTAGGCCCGTGCAAGCGCAGCGCCGCCGGGCAATATGATGAGTCCGAAGGCGAGCGTAAACGTAGCGCCACCCGGCAAAAAAGATTACTCAGCCGTCAGCAGGTTCGCCACGGTACGCACGCCCAGACCGGTCGCACCCGCGGACCACTGCTCAACCGCCGCTTTGCGGTAGGTTGCGGAGCAGTCAATGTGCAGCCAGCCTTCGTGATAATTCTCAACGAAGTGGGACAGGAACCCTGCTGCGGTGCTTGCACCCGCCGGGTACGCCGCGCTTGCGGTGTTGTTCAGCTCGGCAAAGTTGGACGGCAGCTGGCTGCGGTGGAACTCGGCCAGCGGCAGACGCCAGAACGGCTCGTTTTCCGCAGCGGCGCTTGCCAGCAGGCGTGCGGCCAGCTTGTCGTCGAAGCTGAACAGCGCATGGTAGTCGTTACCCAGGGCGGTTTTCGCCGCACCGGTCAGGGTCGCCATGTCGATGATCAGCTCTGGCTTCTGCGCAGACGCGTCGATCAGGCCATCGGCCAGCACCAGACGGCCTTCGGCGTCGGTGTTCATCACCTCAACGTTTTTGCCGTTGCGATAGCGAATGATGTCGCCCAGCTTGAAGGCGTTACCGCTCACCATGTTGTCCGCGCAGCACAGATACAGCTTCACGCGCTTGTTCAGACCGCGGGTAATCGCAAACGCCAGCGCGCCGGTGATAGTTGCCGCGCCGCCCATGTCGGACTTCATGGAGTCCATAAACGCGCTCTGCTTCAGGCTGTAGCCGCCGGTGTCGAAGGTGATGCCTTTCCCGACCAGGCAGGCAAAGACCGGCGCTTCTTTATCGCCGGTTGGGTTGTAATCCAGCGCCAGCAGGACCGGAGGGCGCTCAGAACCACGGCCCACGGTGTGGATGCCCATGTAATTCTGCTCGCGCAGGTCTTCACCTTTGGTGATGCGGTAGGACATCTTGTCGCCCGCCACGCCGCACAGAAGGTCAACCGCACGCTGCGCCAGCTGCTCCGGACCGAGCTCTTCCGCCGGGGCGTTGATGGTGTCGCGTACCCAGTCGATAATTTGCAGGCGGCTTTCCAGCTCTTTCTGACCGGCGGCATCGAGGTTTGCCCACTCAATTTTGCGGGTGCCTTTCGGGCCTTTGTAGCCTGCCCAGAATGCCCAGCTGCGGTCGGTGTCCCAGCCTTCGCCTTCCAGCGAGACATGCTTAATGCCCAGACCGTCAATTTTACGCGCGGCGCGCTGGATCAGGCCCAAATCATCGTTGCCCGTCAGGTGCAGGGTAATACCGTCGTTGTTGATGCTGTAGCTGGCTTTCTCGCCCCAGCGCGCGTCGGCGGGCTGCGTAGAGAGCGTAATCTTCATCGCTTCGGTCATTTTATTTTTCCTTATTAGCAACTAGCAAACGGGCCGCCTGAAGGCAGCCCGTTTTGTTATTTATTCTGCTTCATCTAACCAGACTAACAGAATCGCCTCCAGAATTTTTTCATTGGATGCGTTTGGATCGTCGTCGAAATCTTCCAGATCGCAGATCCACTGATGCATATCGGTGAATCGTACGGTCTTCGGATCGAGATCCGGGTTCGCGTCGTAGAGCGCTTCGCCGATTTCACGGCTGTCTGTCCACTTCAGTCCCATATTAATGCTCGCGTGCGTGGTTGATGGTGTAGCGTGGGAACTCCACGACCAGATCTTCATCGGTCACCGCGGCCTGGCAGCTTAAGCGGCTGTCTGGCTCCAGACCCCATGCTTTATCCAGCATGTCGTCTTCGTCTTCGGTGCTCTCGGCGAGAGAGTCAAAACCTTCACGCACGATGCAGTGGCAGGTGGTGCAGGCACAGGATTTTTCACAGGCGTGTTCCACTTCGATACCTGCACGCAGGGCAACATCGAGAATGGTTTCACCGGTCTTCGCTTCCAGAACAGCGCCATCCGGACAGAGGTCCGCATGAGGCAAAATTACAATCTTTGGCATATTAAACCTCGTCCACGGACTGGCCTTTCAGCGCGACGCGGACAGATTTGTCCATGCGGCGAGCAGCAAAGTCCTGGGTTTGTTTATCAACGTTTTTAATGGCTTCTTCTATTGCGTCAGCGTCATTGCCTACTGCGACAGCGCTTAAGTGCGCGGCAGCCTCGTCAATCACCTGGCGCTCAGCGGCGCTTAACAGCGCGGCATCGGCAGCGAGCGCGCCGTTCAGGCTCTCCAGCACGCGTGCGGCTTCAACTTTCTGTTCGGCCAGCATACGCGCCTTCACGTCCTGCTCGGCGTAGCTCATTGAGTCCTGAATCATGGAGGCGATTTCGCCATCGGTCAGGCCGTAGGACGGCTTCACCTGAATGGATGATTCCACGCCGGTGGATTTTTCCATCGCCGTGACGCTCAGCAGGCCGTCCGCATCCACCTGGAAGGTGACGCGAATATGTGCCCCACCCGCAGGCAGCGCCGGGATGCCGCGCAGCGCAAAGCGCGCCAGAGAGCGGCAGTCCTGCACCAGTTCGCGTTCGCCCTGCATCACGTGGATGGACATCGCTGTCTGACCGTCTTTGAAGGTGGTGAACTCCTGCGCGCGCGCCACCGGAATGGTGGTGTTACGCGGGATCACTTTTTCCACCAGGCCGCCCATGGTTTCTAACCCCAGCGACAGCGGAATGACGTCCAGCAGCAGCATTTCGCTGTCCGGCTTGTTGCCGACCAGGATATCGGCCTGGATTGCGGCGCCCACGGCAACCACTTTATCCGGGTCGATGGAGGTCAGCGGCGTGCGGCCAAAGAACTCGCCGACACGCTCGCGCACCAGCGGCACGCGGGTCGAACCGCCGACCATGACCACTTCCAGCACCTCGTTTGCCTCAACGCCCGCATCTTTCAATGCGCGACGGCAGGCCAGCAGGGTGCGTTTCACCAGCGGGGCAATCAGATCGTTGAACTGGTCGCGGGTGATGTCACCCTGCCAGCCAGCAACATTTACGGTAACCGTCTGCGCATCGCTCAGAGCGATTTTGGCGTCGATGGCCGCATCCAGCAGTTCACGCTGTACGCGCGCATCGCTGCGATCGCTGATGCCCGCCTGCTCGCGGATGTAGTCCGCCAGCAGGTGGTCGAAGTCATCGCCGCCCAGCGCGGAATCCCCGCCGGTCGCCAGCACTTCAAACACCCCGCGGCTCAGGCGCAGGATTGAGATATCAAAGGTCCCGCCGCCGAGATCGTAAACCGCGATCACCCCTTCCTGACCGGAATCGAGGCCGTAGGCAATCGCCGCTGCCGTCGGTTCGTTCAGCAGGCGCAGAACGTGCAGGCCCGCCAGACGCGCGGCGTCTTTGGTGCCCTGACGCTGTGCATCGTCAAAGTAGGCCGGAACGGTAATCACCACGCCGTCCAGATCGCCGCCGAGCGTCGCCGTAGCGCGTTCCGCCAGCGCTTTGAGGATGTCGGAGGAAACGCGAATCGGGTTCAGCAGACCGGCCGCGGTCGCGATCATCGGCAGGCCGTTTTCACTGGCCTGCAGCTGATACGGCAGATGCGGATAGCGGGTCTGAATATCGGTCAACGAGCGGCCCATCATGCGCTTTACGGAGCTGATGGTGTTGGCCGGATCGCGCGCGGCGTTGGCGCGGGCATCATAGCCGACCGCGTGACCCTGCTGCTGGTAGTGGACTACGGAAGGCAGCAGATGGCGGCCATGCTCGTCGGCCAGCGTTTCCGCCTGGCCGCTACGCACGGTCGCCACGAGGGAATTGGTGGTGCCCAGATCGATACCGACCGCCAGACGACGCTGGTGCGGTGCGGCACTTAAGCCAGGCTCACTAATTTGTAATAAGGCCATAATTGCTTCCGAAATTAAAAATCGAGCAGCTTTTCTTCGAGTTGTTCAGCACTGCTTCGCAGTTTATCGAGAAAACGGAGTTTGCGCACAGTATCTGCCGCCACGTCCCAGGTCTCGTTGTTCAGTTGCTCCACCATCTGCTGATGGCGGGTATCGAACATGCCCTTCACGCGCTTGATGAAGCTTTCCAGCCGCGCTTCGTCTTTGGCCTGTTCAATCTCATCGAGCTCTTCACGAAGCTCCAGCTGTTCCATCAGAAACGCCGTGTCGCGCACGGTGTGCTGCTCGCTCGCCAGATCAAAACCGTGGAGCGAGAGCAGATATTCAGCGCGCGCCAGCGGATGGCGCAGCGTCTGCCAGGCCTGGTTAATGGTGGCAGAGTGGGAAACCGAAGCCAGCTGCTCTGCCTGAGTACCGCTCGCGAACTTATCCGGATGGTACTGCCGCTGCAGATCCTGAAAACGGATCGTCAGCGCCTGGAGATCAATCGGGTATTGAGCGGGTAGTCCGAAGAGAGTGAAGTAATCCATAACAATCTCAGGGGTAGCCTGTTAGAACAAACCCCACGCGCAGCAGATACGCCACGGTGGGGTTTCGGATGACGCGCGGTTAAACGTGGAAGCTTTCGCCGCAACCACACTCGTCTTTGACGTTCGGGTTCGTGAATTTGAACCCTTCGTTCAGGCCTTCTTTAACGAAGTCCAGCTGAGTGCCGTTGAGGAATTGCAGGCTTTTGCCATCGACCACCACCTTCACGCCCTTGTCTTCAAACACGGTGTCGTCAGACGCCGGTTCGTCAACAAACTCCAGTACGTAAGCCATACCAGAACAGCCGGAGGTACGTACGCCCAGTCGCAGGCCAAAGCCTTTACCACGGTTCGCCAGAAATGAGCTTACTCGCGCGGCAGCGCTGTCGCTAAGGGTAATCGACATACTCAAACCTCAATTATTTTGCTTCACGTTTGCTTTTATAGTCCGCAATAGCGGCTTTGATCGCGTCTTCTGCCAGAATTGAACAGTGAATTTTCACCGGTGGCAGTTCGAGTTCTTCAGCAATATCCGTGTTCTTGATTGCCTGTGCTTCGTCCAGAGACTTGCCCTTCACCCATTCGGTAACCAGGGAGCTGGACGCGATAGCAGAACCGCAGCCGTAGGTCTTGAAGCGCGCGTCTTCAATGATACCTTCATTGTTGACTTTAATCTGCAACTTCATCACGTCGCCACACGCCGGCGCGCCAACCATGCCGCTACCAACAGATTCGTCGCTGTTGTCAAAAGAGCCAACGTTGCGTGGGTTTTCGTAATGATCGATGACTTTTTCGCTGTATGCCATGATTGAATTCTCCTTATGTACCGATTAGTGATGTGACCATTCAATGCTGTTCAGATCCACGCCCTGCTTGAACATTTCCCACAGTGGAGAAAGGTCGCGCAGACGGCCGATGGAGTTGCGAACCAGCTTGATGGTGTAGTCAATCTCTTCTTCGGTAGTGAAACGACCTAAAGAGAAACGGATAGAGCTGTGTGCCAGCTCGTCAGTCATACCCAGCGCACGCAGCACGTAGGATGGCTCAAGGCTTGCAGAAGTACAGGCAGAACCGGAAGAAACCGCCAGGTCTTTCAGCGCCATGATCAGCGACTCGCCTTCAACATAGTTGAAGCTGACGTTGAGGATGTTTGGTGCGCCCTGCTCGAGATCGCCGTTCAGATACACTTCTTCCATATCCTTCACGCCGTCCCACAGACGGTTACGCAGCGTGCGCAGGCGTGCCATCTCGGTTTCCATCTCTTCTTTTGCAATGCGGTAGGCTTCGCCCATGCCCACGATCTGGTGAACAGGCAGCGTACCGGAACGCATGCCGCGCTCGTGACCGCCGCCGTGCATCTGTGCTTCGATGCGGATACGTGGCTTACGACGAACGTAGAGCGCGCCGATCCCTTTCGGGCCATAGATTTTGTGGCCGGAGAAGGACATCAGGTCCACTTTCAGCTGGCTCAGGTCGATAGGCAGTTTGCCCACGCTCTGGGTCGCGTCCACGTGATAGATGATACCGCGCGCGCGGCACATTTCGCCGATGGTCGCGATGTCTTGTACCACGCCGATTTCGTTGTTGACGTGCATGATAGAGACCAGAATGGTGTCATCACGCATGGCCGCTTCGAGCTCTTTCAGGTCGATGATCCCGTTGCTCTGTGGCGCCAGGTAAGTCACTTCGTACCCTTCACGCTCCAGCTGGCGGCAGGTATCCAGCACGGCTTTGTGTTCGGTTTTGCTGGTGATGATGTGCTTGCCTTTTTTCTGATAAAAGTTGGCTGCACCTTTGATCGCCAGGTTGTCGGATTCGGTCGCACCGGAGGTGAAAACAATCTCACGCGGGTCGGCACCCACCAGGTCGGCAATCTGATTGCGGGCGATATCAACCGCCTCTTCAGCATGCCAGCCAAAACGGTGTGAACGGGAAGCTGGGTTACCAAAGTTTCCGTCCAGGGTCAGACACTGCATCATTTTCTCGGCAACACGCGGGTCCACCGGCGTGGTTGCGGAGTAATCGAGATAAATCGGTAATTTCATTGCTCTTTAAACTCCGTACATCGCTTCAATGCAAGGAATCAGGCAACCGGCTGGATGTACGACCGAGTACGCGGGGCGTGACCGCCCCGGCCTGATTCTGAAATCTTTATCGTTTTATTACGCGCGCAATTTGACGTCGATAGAGTCTTGCGCGCGGGTGCTGCGTTGGGAATCATGGCCGTGCTGACGGCCCGATACGTCCAGAACTTCCTGGTTATTCACCAGCTCACCGAGGGTGATGTTGTTCAGGAAGCCGGTCAGACGGTCGCTCAGATCGCGCCACAGCGCGTGGGTCAGGCACTTATCGCCGCCCTGGCAGCCGCCTTTACCCTGGCAACGGGTCGCGTCAACGGATTCGTCAACTGCGCTAATCACTTCACCAACTGCAATACTGCCCGCGTCTTTACCCAGCAGATAACCGCCGCCTGGGCCACGAACGCTGGAAACCAGTCCATTTTTACGCAGTCTGGAGAACAGCTGTTCCAGATAAGAGAGGGAGATCCCTTGTCGTTCAGAAATATCAGCCAACGGAACCGGGCCCGCTTCGGAGTTGAGCGCAACGTCCAGCATCGCGGTCACGGCATAACGCCCTTTAGATGTCAGTCTCATGTCTTACTTAACCTCAAACTCGCCCCTGCCCGGGGTTTTTTATAGTAAAATGGGGTATTGCATAGCAGGGCCAAGTCTGACATTCCTGACTAAAATGGTCAACTATTTACTTGACTGTTTTAGTCAGGTATTTAACCTTCTGTGCCTTCATAATATAGGTGCGGCCTGATGCCCTCACCCCGCCCCTCTCCCACCGGGAGAGGGAGAAAACAAACCGGCACTACTCTTTATTCTTCTGCTCAATCGACGCCAGGATCCCGCGCAGGATGTTCAGCTCCTGGCTTTCCGGGCGCGCGCGGGTAAACATACGGCGCAGCTTGTTCATTACCTGCCCCGGGTGGCCTTCGCGGATAAAGCCGGTTGAGAGCAGCGTCTGCTCCAGGTGACCGTAAAAGCGCTCAAGGTCGTCCACCAGCGGGTAAGCCGTCTCTTCTTTCGGCTCGACCTCTTTTTCCTGCGTTGCCAGCCACGCCATACGGACTTCGTAAGCGATAACCTGCACCGCCATCGCCAGGTTCAGCGAGCTGTACTCCGGGTTTGCCGCAATCGCGACGTGATAATGACACTTCTGCAGCTCGTCGTTGGTCAGGCCAACGCGCTCCCGGCCAAACACCAGCGCAACCGGGGCCTGTTCTGCTTCCGAGACGCTTTTCAGGCCGCATTCGCGCGGATCGAGCATTGGCCACGGCAGCGTGCGCGAACGCGCGCTGGTTCCAACAACGAGGCTGCAGCCGGCCAGCGCTTCGTCAAGGGTATCGACGATCTGGGCGTTGCCGATCACGTCGCTGGCCCCTGCCGCCAGAGCGATGGCCTGCGAGTCAGGTTTCACCAGCGGGTTAACCAGCCACAGGTTCGTTAAGCCCATGGTTTTCATAGCGCGGGCAACGGAGCCCATGTTGCCGGTGTGCGATGTTTCGACCAGCACGATTCGAATGTTTTGCAGCATAATTTTTAATGTCTGAATTCAGCGTCTGAAGAATATTACGGCATATTATCATAAACGGGAGACATAATCCGATCCCACTGCTATACTCTGCGCCGATTTTCCTGTTCTTTAACATCCAGTGAGAGAGACCGATGCATCCGATGCTGACCATCGCCGTGCGCGCAGCGCGCAAGGCGGGTAATGTAATTGCCAAACACTACGAAACGCCAGACTCCGTAGAAACCAGCCAGAAAGGCAGCAATGATTTCGTGACTAACGTCGATAAAGCCGCAGAAGCGATTATTATCGAAACGATCCGCAAATCTTACCCACAGCACACCATCATCACCGAAGAAAGCGGTGAACATGAAGGTACCGATCAGGATGTTCAATGGGTTATCGATCCACTGGATGGCACCACCAACTTCGTCAAACGCCTGCCACACTTCTCTGTGTCTATCGCAGTACGCATTAAAGGCCGTACTGAAGTCGCCGTTGTTTACGATCCAATGCGTAACGAACTGTTCACCGCGACCCGCGGTCAGGGCGCACAGCTGAACGGCTACCGTCTGCGCTGCAGCAACGCACGCGATCTGGACGGCACCATCCTGGCGACCGGTTTCCCGTTCAAGGCAAAACAGCACGCGACCACCTATATGAATATCCTGGGCAAACTGTTCACCGAATGCGCAGACTTCCGTCGCACCGGCTCTGCAGCGCTGGATCTGGCCTACGTGGCAACCGGCCGCGTTGATGGTTACTTCGAGCTGTCACTGAAGCCGTGGGATTTTGCAGCGGGCGAGCTGATCGCACGTGAAGCAGGCGCCATCGTGTGTGACTTCACCGGCGGCCATAACTATTTGTCTACCGGCAACATCGTTGCGGGTAACCCACGCGTTGTTAAAGCCATGCTGGCAAACATGCGTGATGAACTGAGCGATGCGCTGAAGCGTTAATCCCGGTAATACCCTCTCCCAGTGGGAGAGGGTATCCCAACTAAAACGGCCGTAATCCCCTTCCCACCGGCACCGCACTCATCCACATCGTCACCGCCGCCGCCAGCAGAATCACCCCACCCGCCAGCGCAAGCGTGGTCCACCCTACCTGTCGCCACAGCACCGGCGTTTTATTGCCGCTGAGTTTGACCGCCAGCTGACGGAAGCTGTGTACCAACAGCGCTAAAGACGAAATGGTGAGAGAGGTTCCTGCCGCCATCGCCAGCGCAGACAGCATTCCCCAGCCAAACACGCCTATCACCTTACTGAACAGCAGCACCATGATGGCACCCGAGCACGGGCGCATGCCCATCGAGAGAACGATCGTTAGCCGCGCGCGCCAGTCATCGCCGTTCTGTAATTGTTCCTGCGTAGGCAAATGCTGATGTCCGCAGCCGCAGTGTTCATCATGAACGTGGTGCGGCGTAAAGGTTTTGAATGTCGGTTTTTGCAGCAGCACGCGCAGCTTTTTTAGCGCCCGCCAGCAGAGGATCAGCCCCAGCACGCCCACCAGCGCATAGCTGCCCTTCTCCAGCCAGAAGCTGCTCATGTGCAGCTGGCGCGCCGGAAGCTGCAAAAGTGAAAGAACAACAACGACGAGTGCAATCGCCACGCCGCCCTGCAGCAGCGAAGAGGCCAGCGTCAGGCCGATGCTTGATTTGAGCTTTGACGGATGGGTGGCGAGCCAGGTTGTAATGACGATTTTGCCGTGCCCCGGCCCCAGCGCGTGCAGAACGCCATAGACAAAACTGAACGCCAGCAGGGATCCGCCCGCTTTGGTCGGGTTCTCCGCCACCGCCTTCAGCAGTCCGCTCATCTGCTGGTTGACCTCACGCTGCCAGATAATGCTTTTCATCATGACCTGCGGCCAGGCCTGCCATAGCCACAGCGCGCCGCAAAACGCTAACAGCAAAAAGAGCGCCAGCGGCCAGAGGTGCAGCCAGCGGCGAGGTTTTCGAACCGGAGAGGAGATCACTGACATTGTAACGTCACCTCCTGCGCAAACTGTTTACCCAACTCCATGTCCTCAGGTGGGGCATCTTCTTTATCAAGCGAGACCGCAAAGTTCAGCGTCTCTTCGCTGGGTTTCGGGGTGTGCACGCCAATTTTGCAGCTTTTTTGCAGCGCGTCCGGCAGCCGTACGTCGCTGTCTTTGTCATAGCGCATATCGACATAGTAGGTAGGGTCAAAGGTGGAAAAACGGTACGTTTGCCCGGCCAGCGGCTGCGGGTGCGCCAGCGGAAGCACGAACGTCAGCACCGCCTGGTGCCCTTCACGCGTTATCCCGTATTCCGTGGGTCGGTTCAGAAATTTGACCTTTTGACCGTTATGCCAGAACTCGGTGAAGTAGTGCTGGCCGAGCACGTTGGCCATCACTTCCGCAGCCAGCTTTTTCCAGATCTCGTCGCCGGGCTTCGCGTTTCCCGCATCGTAGAGCAGATCGGCCGAGGTGATTTCGTCCATCGTCCAGCGCATTTTCAGGCCGCTCAGCTGCGTGCCGTCGGTAACCAGCTCGGTTTTGATGTCAATAAAGCTGTGAGGGTGTGCGCTGGCGGTGAAGCTGATAACCGCCAAAAATAACGCCATCGCACATTGTTTAACTGTTTGCATCAATTCCTCACGTCATAAATTCTGTGATGTTCTCCAGCAATCCTGAGTGAAAGGCCTGCCGGCGCGCTTTTCAGCGCTCATCCTTTAGCTATTCTTATCAAACATTCACACTGGATACCCGACAGATGATGACGACGCTTGAAATTCCATCTGTGCTTTCCAGTTCGCAGCGCCGCTGCCAGGTGCTTTTGATGCTTTACCTGCCCGATGCTGCCGTCACCGCGCAAAGCATAATCGCTGCCAACGGTGTGGACGACGCGATGGCACGGCAAGATATAGCCGAGACTCGCGATGAAATCCAGCGCTATCACCGGCTGGACATCGTCACGCACCACGACGGCAGCTACCGGATTGAAGGTACAGCCCTGAATCAGCGTTTATGCCTGCTGCACTGGCTGCGCCGGGCGCTGCGGCTTTGCCCGCAGTTTGTCTCGCACCAGTTTACCCCCGCATTAAAAACCGCGCTTAAACAACACGGCATTGCGCGGCCGCTATACGACGATGCGAACCTGCGGGCGCTGATCGGCTTCTGCTCCCGCAAGCTCCAGCGTCAGTTTGAATGCCGCGACGTCCAGTTTTTACAGCTCTATTTGCAGTACTGTCTTATTCAGCACCAGCTCGGGAAT
Organism: Enterobacter sp. 3U4; assembly: GCF_057224565.1. Taxonomy (NCBI): domain Bacteria; kingdom Pseudomonadati; phylum Pseudomonadota; class Gammaproteobacteria; order Enterobacterales; family Enterobacteriaceae; genus Enterobacter; species Enterobacter sp. 3U4. The sequence goes on along the minus strand of NZ_CP136665.1, from coordinate 483,582 downwards.
ACGCCGCAGTTTTCCCACGTTCAGCGCAGCTGGACCCAGTCGAGAGGGGAGTATTTTACGGCGCAGGAGATCGTGCGCCACTGGAGACGGCGCGTCCCGCAGGGTACGCACGGGGATGAACAGCTGTTTCTGGCGCTGCTGTTTATGATGCTCCGCACGCCCGATCCGGTGCTTGATAAGCACCAGCAGGATCAGCGTCTACGCCGGGCCATCGTGCGCATGGTCGCCCGTTTTCGCTCCCAGACCGGGATGAACTTCAGCGATGAGCAAGGGCTGACCGATCAGCTGTATATCCATCTTGCTCAGGCGCTGGACCGCTCGCTGTTTGAGATCGGCATCGACACTAGCCTGCCGGAGGAGATCCATCGTCTCTATCCCCGGCTGTTACGTACCACGAAGGAAGCGCTGTTTGAGCTGGAAGCGGAATTTGGGCTGCGTTTTTCCGATGAAGAGATGAGCCTCGTGGCGGTGATTTTTGGTGCCTGGCTGATGCAGGAGACCGATCTGCACGAAAAACAGGTGATCCTGCTGACGGGAGACGATAAGGCCAGCGAGGATCTGATTGAACAGCAGCTTCGCGAGCTGACGCTGCTGCCGCTTAATATTCGCTATTTGACGCTGCAGGCCTTTCAGAAAGAGGGGGCGCCGCGCGAGGCCGCGCTGGTTATCACCCCCTACCCTACGGCCCTGCCGCTGTTCTCGCCGCCGCTGATCCATGCCGTTGAGACATTAAACGCGCAGCAGCAAGAACATATACGCGCCATGCTGGAATCATAGCGACGCGCGGGCGGCCACTTTAGGGCGAACAACAATGGCGGGCAAGGCGACCAGCGCCATCACCCAGAAGACGCCGTGCCCCAGGTGCTGATAGAGGAACCCGGCAAACACCGTCATGATCGCGATACTGCCTCCCATTGCGACCGCCGAATAGACGGCCTGCAGGCGAATCACGTCCCCGCCCTCGCGCGCAGCGATATAGCGCATGGCCGCCAGATGGCACACGGTAAAGGTGCCGCAGTGAAGAATTTGCGCCACAATCAGCCACGGCAGATCGGTCGTCCATCCCATAATCCCCCAGCGCGCCACGCCGCACACGGCGGAAAGCAGCAGCAGGTCACGCGCGCCAAAGCGACGGAACAGTTTTTTACTCAGGGCAAAGATAATGACTTCGGCCACCACCCCCAGCGACCACAGATAGCCCACGGCGGAAGCAGAATATCCCGCCCCCTGCCAGTAGATGGCGCTGAAGCCATAGTACGCCGCATGTGCCCCCTGAAGGAGACACACGCACGCCAGAAAACGCCAGCTTTGTGCGACCAGGCTTCGCCAGGCGGGCCAGCCAGCGCTCTCCTGATGGCGACTTTCCCCTTGCGGCATCACCGACGGTCGCAGCAGCATGCCCAGCAGCATCGAGGCAATACCGATGCTCAGCAGGGCAAGAATGGCGCGGTAATCGTAAAGACTGACCAGTTTGCCCACCAGCGCCGAGCCAATCACAAAGGCGATAGAGCCCCACAGGCGCACGCGACCGTAGTCCATGGTGATCTGCTTTTGCCAGGTGTTCGCCAGGGCATCCGTCAGCGGCACCAGCGGAGAGAAGAACAGGTTAAAGCCGACCATCACCACCATCAGCCATGCAAACTGGTGGCTGACCCAGAAGCAGGCCACAAAGACCAGGGTCAGCAGAGCCAGAATGCGCACGGCCTTGATCAGTAAGGAGGGATCGCTGACGCGCGGGGCAATCAGCAGGCTGCCGAGGAAACGAGCCACCAGCCCGGCTCCCAGCAGGACGCCGATGGTCTCAGGAGTCAGGCCGATACCCTTGAGCCAGACGCTCCAGAAAGGCAGAAAAATGCCGTAGCTAAAGAAATAGGTGAAATAACTGAGCGCCAGCCAGCGCATGGAATGCAAGACCATGAATCCCTCCCGAAATCGAGGCCATAGTCTGGCGAGAATATAAAAATTAAGCAAGTAGATAGCCTGCTATAAATTAACGAAAATTTAACATCTCGTGCAGTCGCCTGGCTTATGGCAGGGAATAAAAATATGTATTACGTTTAAATTACTCCCCTTGCCGAGGTTTTTCTGCCATGAACTCACTACGTTATCTCGATTTCGGCCAGTCACGTCACCTGCTGCTGCTCATTGGCCGCATCGCGCTTGTCGTGCTGTTTATTATCTTTGGTTATCCAAAACTGACGGGATTTAGCGGCACCGTACAATACATGACCTCGCTGGGGACGCCGATGCCCATGCTGGCGGCCATTATTGCGGTGGTGATGGAAGTGCCTGCCGCCATTCTGATCGTACTGGGCTTTTTCACCCGTCCTCTCGCGGTACTGTTTGTGTTCTACACCCTCGGAACGGCGGTGATTGGGCATCACTACTGGGATATGACCGGTGATGCGGTCGTACCGAATATGATTAACTTCTACAAGAATATCAGTATTGCTGGCGCCTTTATTTTGCTGGCGATTGTGGGGCCAGGCGCCATCTCCCTGGACCGGCGTTAAGCCATAAAAAAAGGCCGCATGCGCGGCCTTTTTTATTTCTGCAAAGCAGAGGAATTATGCGTAAACCGGGAAGCGTGCGCAGATATCCAGAACTTTACCTTTGACGCGCTCGATAACCGCTTCGTCATTGATGTTGTCCAGAACGTCACACATCCAGCCAGCCAGCTCTTTCACTTCCGCTTCTTTGAAGCCGCGGCGAGTCACGGCCGGAGAACCGATACGAATACCGGAGGTCACGAACGGGCTCTTAGGATCGTTTGGCACGCTATTTTTGTTCACGGTGATGTTGGCGCGGCCCAGGGCAGCGTCAGCTTCTTTACCGGTCAGGTTCTTATCAACCAGATCCAGCAGGAACAGGTGGTTTTCAGTCCCGCCGGATACCACTTTGTAGCCGCGGTTCAGGAACACTTCCACCATCGCTTTGGCGTTCTTAGCAACCTGCTGCTGGTAAACCTTGAACTCTGGCTCCATCGCTTCTTTCAGCGCTACCGCTTTTGCTGCGATAACGTGCATCAGCGGGCCGCCCTGCGCGCTTGGGAACACCGCGGAGTTCAGTTTTTTGTACAGCTCTTCGTCACCGCCTTTCGCCAGGATCAGGCCACCGCGTGGACCCGCCAGGGTTTTGTGGGTGGTGGTGGTCACAACGTGAGCGTGTGGAACCGGGTTCGGGTAAACGCCTGCGGCAATCAGGCCCGCAACGTGCGCCATGTCAACGAACAGGTAAGCACCGATGCTGTCTGCGATTTCGCGCATTTTTGCCCAGTCAACGATACCGGAGTAAGCAGAGAAGCCACCGATGATCATCTTCGGCTTGTGCTCTTTAGCCTGCTTCGCCATGTCTTCGTAGTCAATTTTGCCGGACTCATCAATACCGTAAGGGATGATGTTGTACAGTTTGCCGGAGAAGTTAACCGGGGAGCCGTGAGTCAGGTGGCCGCCCTGCGCCAGGTTCATACCCAGAACGGTATCGCCCGGCTGCAGCAGCGCGGTGTAGACCGCAAAGTTAGCCTGAGAGCCAGAGTGCGGCTGCACGTTCGCGTAGTCAGCGCCAAAAAGCTCTTTCGCACGGTCGATAGCCAGCTGCTCAACGATATCAACGTACTCGCAACCGCCGTAATAGCGTTTGCCCGGGTAACCTTCAGCGTATTTGTTGGTCAGCTGAGAACCCTGCGCCTGCATAACGCGCGGGCTGGTGTAGTTTTCGGAGGCGATCAGTTCGATGTGCTCTTCCTGACGTACTTTTTCCTGCTCCATAGCCTGCCACAGTTCGGCATCATAATCGGCAATGTTCATTTCACGCTTTAACATCCGCATCTCCTGACTCAGCTAACAAGTAAATTTTGGCCTGAAAAGGCAGTCCTGTTGGACGACGGGCAACAGTATAACTGATTAGTTCTGTGATAACAGGTCTTGACAAACGATTTTACGCAAACGTTTTCCTACCCGCCACGCAAGGGTTTGAGGAATAAAGCTCTAGCCCTTTCCAGCGGATTTCTTTTCAGGTTTGTGATGCATATTTTTCATCTTGCAAAGAACCATTTACAACGCAGGGGTATTTTTTATAAGATGCATTTAAAATACATCATTAAAGTGACATCAGAAGGACGCGCTCATGCTCGACGCTCAAACCATCGCTACCGTTAAAGCCACCATTCCCCTGCTGGTGCAAACCGGCCCTAAACTCACCGCCCATTTCTACGATCGCATGTTCACGCACAACCCGGAGCTCAAAGAGATATTCAACATGAGCAACCAGCGTAACGGCGATCAGCGTGAAGCGCTGTTCAACGCCATCGCGGCCTACGCCAGCAATATTGAAAACCTGCAGGCATTGCTGCCTGCGGTGGAAAAAATCGCGCAGAAACATACCAGCTTCCAGATCAAACCCGAGCAGTACAACATCGTGGGCGGTCATCTGCTGGCAACCCTGGACGAAATGTTCAGCCCGGGTCAGGAGGTGCTGGACGCGTGGGGTAAAGCCTACGGCGTGCTGGCCAACGTGTTTATCAACCGTGAAGCACAGATCTACAGCGAAAACGCCAGCAAGAACGGCGGCTGGAAAGGCACGCGCGCGTTCCGCATCGTTGAGAAAACGCCGCGCAGCGCGTTAATTACCAGCTTCGAGTTTGAGCCGGTGGACGGACAGCCGGTTGCCGATTACCAGCCGGGCCAGTATCTGGGCGTGTGGCTGAAGCCTGAAGGCTTCCCGCATCAGGAGATCCGCCAGTATTCCCTTACGCGCAAGCCAAACGGCAAAGGCTACCGCATTGCGGTGAAGCGTGAGGACGGCGGTCAGGTTTCCAGCTGGCTGCACAACGAAGCGAACGTGGGTGACGTGGTCCATCTGGCCGCGCCGGCGGGCGATTTCTTTATGGCCGTTGAAGCCCATACGCCGGTCACGCTGATCTCTGCGGGCGTCGGCCAAACGCCAATGCTGGCGATGCTTGATACGCTGTCGAAAGCAAACCACGGTGCGCAGGTAAACTGGTTCCACGCGGCGGAAAATGGCAACGTGCACGCTTTTGCGGATGAAGTGAAAACGCTCGGGACGTCCCTGCCGCGCTTCACCGCGCATACCTGGTATCGCCTGCCGACGGAAGCAGACCGCGCAGCTGCACGCTTTGACAGTGAGGGTCTGATGAATCTGAGCCAGCATGAAGGCCTGTTCAGCGCACCGGATATGCAGTTCTACGTCTGTGGGCCGGTGGCGTTTATGCAGTATGCCGCGAAGCAGCTGGTGGAGCTGGGCTTAAACAAAGACAACATTCATTATGAATGTTTCGGGCCGCATAAGGTGCTGTAATGCAAAAAGCCCCTCTTTCGAGGGGCTTTTCTTTCGCCGGGTGGCGGCTGCGCCTTACCCGGCCTACAAAACCGTTGGCAATGTTAAATCGCGGCGTCGTCTTCTTCGCCGGTACGGATACGGATCACGCGCGCCACGTCAAAGACGAAGATTTTACCGTCGCCAATTTTGCCGGTTTGCGCCGTGCGGATAATGGTGTCCACACAGGTATCGACGATATCGTCGCTGACCACGATTTCAATTTTCACTTTCGGCAGAAAGTCGACCATGTATTCTGCGCCACGGTAAAGCTCGGTGTGACCTTTCTGACGACCAAAACCTTTCACTTCCGTCACGGTCATCCCGGTGATGCCGACTTCCGCCAGCGCTTCACGCACATCATCCAGTTTGAAAGGTTTAATAATCGCATCAATCTTTTTCATGGTGGGTCCTTAAACTCTTGCCTGTAAGCTGCCTCGTAATCGATTGCTCACAGTACCATATTCAGGCAAATTTTGCGGTACTACTCTTTAAAATCGTTTGCTTCCAGCTCGTGGCGCGAGAGTAGCTTGTAAAATTCGGTGCGGTTGCGCCCGGCCATCCGCGCCGCGTGGGTCACGTTGCCTTTGGTGATCTGCAGCAGCTTGCGCAGATAGTTCAGCTCAAACTGGTTGCGCGCTTCCGCAAACGTCGGCAGCGCCGTGTTTTCCCCTTCCAGCGCCTGCTCCACCAGCGCATCGCTGATCACCGGTGAGGAGGTCAGCGCCACGCACTGCTCAATCACGTTGACCAGCTGACGCACGTTACCCGGCCAGCTTGCGGCCATTAGCCGCTTCATCGCATCGGTGGAAAAAGCGCGCACGAACGGTTTATGGCGGTCGGCCGCCTGGCGCAAAAGGTGGTTCGCCAGCAGCGGAATATCTTCCGCGCGCTCCGCCAGCGCCGGGATCTTCAGATTCACCACGTTCAGACGGTAGTAGAGATCTTCACGAAACTCGTTGCGGGCCATCACTTTTGGCAGATCGCGGTGGGTCGCCGAAATAATACGCACATTAATATCGATATCGCGATTGCTGCCCAGCGGGCGCACTTTGCGCTCCTGCAGCACGCGCAGCAGCTTGACCTGCAGCGGCGCGGGCATGTCGCCAATTTCGTCCAGGAACAGCGTGCCACCTTCCGCGGCCTGGAACAGCCCTTCCCGGCTGCTCACCGCGCCGGTGAATGCGCCGCGGGCGTGACCAAACAGTTCGGATTCGAGCAGCTGTTCCGGGAGCGCACCGCAGTTAATGGCGATAAAGGCGTTTTTACTGCGCGGGCTGGCGTTATGGATCGCCTGCGCCAGGATCTCTTTCCCGGTTCCGCTCTGGCCGTTGATGAGCACGCTGACGTCAGACTGTGCTACCATCCTCGCCTGCTCTAGCAGGCGCAGCATCACGGGGCTACGGGTGACGATGGACTCCCGCCACGCTTGATCCCCCGCCGGAGCGGCATGTTCCAGCGCGCTGTCGATAGCCTTATACAGCGCGTCTTTGTCTACCGGTTTGGTCAGGAAGCTGAATACCCCCTGCTGCGTCGCGGCAACCGCATCCGGGATCGACCCGTGCGCGGTCAGGATAATCACCGGCATACCCGGCTGCTGCTTCTGGATCTCCGCGAACAGCTGCAAGCCATCCATTTCGTCCATCCGCAGGTCGCTTATCACGAGATCGATTTTCTCGCGGCTGAGGATCTTAAGCCCCTCCTGCCCGCTTTCCGCGGTCACGACGCTGTAGCCTTCACTCACCAGACGCATGCCCAGCAGCTTTAACAGCCCAGGATCGTCATCCACCAGTAACAGATGGGCAGGTTTACGGCTCGTCATGCTTCACATCCTCTTGTTTCGGCGTATCGCTGTCCGGTGCCGCGGATGAACTCCCCGGCTGATATTTACGCGACGAGAGCTGCCGTTCGATATCGGTCAGGTTCTCCAGCTTACGCGTTGTGGTATCCAGCTGCGTACGTAGATGTTGCTGCTGTTGACGCAGCGTATCAAGCTCGCTGTCGGTTGACTGTTGCAGCTTGCTGTAGCGGGAGCGCTCTTCAGACAGCTGAAGCTGTAATGTCTGCCCATCGCGCCAGAGCTGGTATACCGGGCGTACCTGCACGGGAAGATTGACCACGAACGTGTCCAGTCGCGTCACGTTGGCGCGGCGTTCGACGGGGGTGATTTTGGCATCAGCCAGCAAAATGCCGCGCTTGAAAGCGTCCTGCCAGGTGTCGTCATCCAGCATTGCCGCCTTCGAGCGAGCGTCTACCGGGGCCAGACGCTGGGCGCAATCTATTCCACGCAGCCAGAACAGCGGGTTGCTTTCAACGTCATGACCTGACAGGTTCCAGATATCGTCACAGCGGGTTGAGAGGAAATCGGCCAGCTGGTTATCGGGCCATTTATCTTCCTGTTTATCGCTAATGGCACTTTGTGGCGCATGGGAAACACACCCTGCCAGAAATAAACAGGGCAGGCTCAGGCGAAGCGTGTTGCGGGAAAACACCGCGCGTACGGCGCGGGAAAAGACGTGTGTCATACTCACCAGACATAGATTCATTTTATTGATTTTTCCGGCTCAGGGGCAGTTCAATACGGAAGCAAACATCCGAACGTTCGTCAGTGGCAATGTTTAGCTCACCCTGCATGCGTCGTATGCAGTCCCGGGCGATGCTCAAGCCCAGACCACTGCCTTTCACCGCACCTTTCCGCTGATGACTCCCCTGGAAAAAGGGCTCGAAGATCATGGTTTTTTCGTCATCGGGGATCGGGGTGCCGGTGTTAGCGACGTCGATAAACACCCGGGAACCCTTCGTATAACTTCGGATATAAATGTTACCGGATTCAGTACCATAGTGCACCGCATTGGAATAAAGATTATCCAGCACGCTCATTAAGAGCATGGGTTCAGCGAGACAGGTCGGCGCATTCAGTTCTACACCGGTATGCATCATTTTAGCTCTTGCTGGCAAGCTATGGGCGGATATCACCATATCCACCAGGGGCTCAATCTCAACGTTTTCCAGTACGACCGCCCCGTCAGCCAGCTTGCGGTTGTAATCCAGCAGTTGCTCAATCAGCTTTTGCAGATTGCGGCTGCTGTTATCCAGGATCTCGACAATTTCTTTCTGCTCGGGCGTAAGGGGCCCTGCCACTTCGTCCGCCAGCAGCTCCGTCCCTTCGCGCATGCTGGCCAGCGGCGTTTTAAGCTCATGAGAGATATGGCGCAGAAACTGATGACGCTGAGATTCGAGCCACGCCAGGCGCTCGGACAGCCAGATAATACGCTGACCTACGGATCGCAGCTCGCGCGGACCTTTAAAGGCGACCGTATCTCCGAGCGATTTCCCCTCACCCAGGCGGTTGATCATCCGCTGAATGCCCTTCACCGGGCCGATGATCATGCGGGTAAAGAGCAGTACCAGACCGAGGCTCACCAGGAACAAAACCAGCGCCTGCCAGCCGAAGAACTGGCCGCGCTCTGCAATCTCCTGCTGGAGCTGCTGTCCGCGAGAGAAAATCACCGCGCGCGTTGACTGCACCATCTCGGTGTTGGCGCTGGCAAAAGCTTCGAGGCGCGCGGCGGCGGCGGCATCCGGGCCGCTGTTGCTGCACTGCAGCTGCGCGAGATCGTTCAAATCCTGACGTAACGCCTGGTAGAGCTTGTCGTCAGGCAAAACCCCCGCGTGAGCGTCCAGCATTTCGCTGTAGCGTTTACGCTGACTTTGATAAACCTTTTCCAGCGTCCGATCGTCAAGCACGCAATACTGACGATAGCTGCGCTCCATCTCCAGCGCGGCGTTGGTCATCGCCTCACTGCGTCTGGCGTCGATGAGCGTCGTGCGGTTGGTCAAAGCCGCCTGTGCGCTCAGCGCGTTCAGGCTTTGCCACGCCTGCCAGGCAAGGATAAGCAGCGGCAGCAGGATCAGCAGGAAGGCCATCATGACGAGCTGCCGCAGGGAGCGGGGGAAAACGGGCCAGCGTTTCAACGCATTACTCTCTAAATGGGGGTTTACGCAGAGCGTAACTGAGTCTGCCCTTCAGATACAACAAAGCCGGGTAAAAACCCGGCTTTGTCATGGAATGAGGCGGTGCCTAACTCGACGTTTCGCCCTGGCCTGATAAAGCATCGCTATAATCAGTAGTTGGACGGCAGGCACCTTTTTGTGCGTCATTCGAAGTTTATGTAGCGCTTCCCGAAGGGGCTGACATAAGAAGGTGAATGAGCCACTGGTTAATATTATGCAACACCCGTGCCAGAATGCAAAACAAAATATTAACACATTGAAATATATGATTTTTACTCGTTTAACCTGTTAATTATCGGTTGAATGATTTTCAGGCTAAGTGTCGCTATTAAGCAACACCTTAACAGGAACCTCTACTGCCATATATAAATCAATAAGTTAAGTGTCTCCATTTGGAGACAGCTACATACCCTCTTTGTCGCAATTTTGCGACAGGCATAAAAAAGCCCGGTAGCGCTCGCGCTTACCGGGCCTACAGGTACTGCCTGAAACTTAACCCAGCTGCTTACGCGCGTTGCGGAAGATACGCATCCACGGGCTGTCCTCGCCCCAGTTTTCAGGGTGCCAGGAGTTGCTCACGGTGCGGAACACGCGTTCCGGGTGCGGCATCATGATGGTCGCGCGACCGCTTTCGCTGGTCACCGCGGTAATACCGTTGGCGGAGCCGTTCGGGTTAGCCGGGTAGGTTTCTGTCACCTTGCCGAAGTTATCGACAAAGCGCAGCGCCACCAGACCTTTGCTCTCCAGCTGAGCCAGATGCGCAGCATCACGCACCTCTACCTGACCCTCACCGTGGGAAACAGCGATTGGCATCTGTGAACCAACCATTCCCTGCAGCAGCAGAGACGGGCTTTGGGTCACTTCCACCAGGCTGAAGCGCGCTTCGAAGCGGTCAGACTGGTTACGCACAAAGCGAGGCCAGGCTTCGCTGCCCGGGATCAGCTCGCGCAGGTTAGACATCATCTGGCAGCCGTTACACACGCCCAGCGCCAGGGTCTGCGGCCGGTGGAAGAAAGTTTCGAACTCGTCGCGCACGCGGCTGTTGAACAGGATGGACTTCGCCCAGCCTTCGCCCGCGCCCAGCACGTCGCCGTAGGAGAAGCCGCCGCACGCCACCAGCGCCTGGAAATCCTCCAGACCGGTACGTCCGGCCAGCAGGTCGCTCATGTGGACATCGATAGCGTCAAAGCCCGCACGGTGGAAGGCAGCCGCCATCTCAACGTGGGAGTTAACGCCCTGCTCGCGCAGCACGGCCACTTTCGGACGCGCGCCGGTCGCAATGTACGGCGCGGCGATGTCTTCGTTGATGTCGAAGGAGAGCTTCACGTTCAGGCCAGGATCCTGGTCATTGGCCTTCGCGTTGTGCTCCTGATCGGCACATTCCGGGTTATCACGCAGGCGCTGCATCTGCCAGGTGGTTTCCGCCCACCACATGCGCAGCGTGGTGCGGCTTTCGCTGAACACGGCGTGACCGTCTGCTTCAATGACGAAGCGGTCGCCCTGAACGGCTTTACCCAGATAGTGCACGCAGTCTGCCAGACCGTGCTTCGCCAGAATCGCTTCAACCGCGTCGCGATCTGCCGCACGCACCTGAATCACGGCGCCCAGCTCTTCGTTAAACAGCGCCGCCAGACGATCTACGCCCAGCGTAGCGATGTTGGCTTCAACCCCACAGTGGCCGGTGAAAGCCATCTCTGCCAGGGTCACCAGCAGGCCGCCGTCGGAACGGTCGTGGTAGGCCAGCAGCTTACGCTGCGCCACCAGCGCCTGAATCGCGTCGTAGAAGCCTTTCAGCTGCGCCACGTCGCGCACGTCGGCTGGCTTATCGCCAAGCTGGCGGTAAACCTGCGCCAGCGCGGTGGCACCCAGCGCGTTGTTGCCTTTACCCAGGTCAATCAACAGCAGGGCGTTGTCTTCGGTGGAAAGCTGCGGCGTAACGGTATGACGCACGTCTTCCACGCGGGCAAACGCGGTGATCACCAGCGACAGCGGAGAGGTCATCTCGCGCTGCTCGCTGCCTTCCTGCCAGCGGGTTTTCATCGACATGGAGTCTTTACCCACCGGAATGGTCAGGCCGAGGGCAGGACACAGCTCCTCGCCCACCGCTTTCACGGCTTCATACAGGCCAGCATCTTCGCCAGGGTGACCGGCAGCGGCCATCCAGTTTGCGGAGAGCTTAATACGTTTGATATCGCCAATCTGCGTCGCGGCAATGTTGGTCAGCGCTTCACCGACCGCCAGACGGGCGGAAGCGGCGAAGTCCAGCAGCGCCACCGGGGTGCGTTCGCCGAGCGCCATCGCTTCGCCGTAGTAGCTGTCGAGGCTCGCGGTGGTCACGGCGCAGTTAGCGACCGGGATCTGCCAAGGACCGACCATCTGGTCGCGCGATACCATACCGGTCACGGTGCGGTCGCCGATGGTCACCAGGAAGGTTTTCTCTGCCACAGCAGGCAGGTGCAGCACGCGGTTAACCGCTTCTGCCACGGTAATGCCCTGGCGATCCAGCGCTTTGCCCGCCGCTTTGCGGGTGGTTACGTCGCGGGTCATCTTCGGCGTTTTACCGAGCAGAACGTCGAGCGGCAGATCGATCGGCTGGTTGTCAAAGTGGGTGTCGCTTAAGGAAAGGTGCTGCTCTTCGGTCGCCTCACCGATGACGGCATACGGCGCACGCTCGCGGCGGCACAGCTCGTCAAACAGCGGAAGCTGGTCCGCAGCAACCGCCAGCACGTAGCGCTCCTGGGATTCGTTACACCAGATTTCCAGCGGGCTCATGCCCGGCTCATCGCTCAGGATATCGCGCAGGTTGAAACGCCCGCCGCGGCCGCCGTCGCTCACCAGTTCCGGCATGGCGTTGGACAGACCGCCCGCGCCCACGTCGTGGATGAAGAGGATCGGGTTGGCATCGCCCAGCTGCCAGCAGCGGTCGATCACTTCCTGGCAGCGACGCTCCATCTCAGGGTTGTCACGCTGCACGGAGGCGAAGTCGAGATCCGCATCAGACTGGCCGGAGGCCATAGATGAAGCCGCGCCGCCGCCCAGACCGATGTTCATCGCCGGACCGCCGAGCACGATCAGCTTCGCGCCGACGACGATCTCGCCTTTCTGCACGTGATCGGCACGGATGTTGCCGATCCCACCCGCCAGCATGATCGGTTTGTGGTAGCCGCGCAGCTCTTCGCCGTTGTGGCTGTCCACTTTCTCTTCATAGGTACGGAAGTAACCGTTCAGCGCCGGACGGCCAAACTCGTTGTTAAACGCCGCGCCGCCCAGCGGGCCTTCGGTCATGATATCCAGCGCGGTCACAATGCGCTCTGGCTTGCCGAAATCTTCTTCCCACGGCTGTTCAAAGCCCGGGATACGCAGGTTGGAGACGGAGAAACCGACCAGACCCGCTTTTGGTTTTGCACCACGACCGGTCGCACCTTCATCACGGATTTCACCGCCGGAGCCGGTCGCCGCACCCGGCCACGGGGAGATCGCCGTCGGGTGGTTGTGGGTTTCCACCTTCATCAGGATATGCGCGGGCTCCTGGTGGAAGTCATAGCGCCCTGCTTCGCGATCGGCGAAGAAGCGGCCCACCTCGGAACCTTCCATTACCGCAGCGTTGTCTTTATAGGCAGACAGCACGTGGTCAGGGGTTTGCTCCATGGTGTTTTTGATCATTTTGAACAGCGACTTCGGCTGCTGTTCGCCGTCAATAATCCAGTCGGCGTTGAAAATCTTGTGGCGGCAGTGCTCAGAGTTAGCCTGCGCGAACATGTAGAGTTCGATGTCGTTCGGGTTACGGTTGAGCTTAACGAACGCATCCTGCAGGTAGTCAATTTCGTCTTCTGCCAGCGCCAGGCCGAGACGCAGGTTGGCGTCAATCAGCGCCTGGCGGCCCTGCCCCAGCAGATCTACGCTCTGTACCGGCGCAGGCTGATGGTGAGAGAAAAGCTTCTGCGCGTCATCGAGAGAGGCAAATACGCTCTCCATCATGCGATCGTGCAGTTCAGCCGCAACCGCCTGCCACTGCGTGTCATTCAGGGTAGAGGCTTCCACGTAGTACGCCACGCCGCGTTCCAGACGGTTAATCTGGCTCAGGCCACAGTTGTGGGCGATGTCGGTGGCTTTGGAAGACCAGGGGGAGATGGTGCCCGGACGAGGCGTCGCAAGGATCAATTTGCCGGTTGGCGTATGGCTGCTCAGGCTTGGGCCATACTTGAGCAGGCGTTCCAGCTGTACGCGCTCCTCTGCATTCAGGGGGGCATTCAGGTCAGCAAAATGGACATACTCAGCGTAAATATTGCTTACCGGAAGGTCGGCCGCCTGAAAACGTGCCAGCAGTTTAGTGATACGGAAGGCAGACAGTGCAGGCGAACCACGCAGAATTTCCATCATAAGTCTCTCGTCTTCGAAGCGCCGGGGCGCTTACAGTGTGCGCAAGGGGGGAAAACGGGCGTCATTATAGAGAATCCTGAGCGCCGACGAAACCGTTTGCGTCGAAATAAAATTTGCACAGAGATTTAACAATAGATGTGACCTGTCTCTCTAATTGGTTGCCAAGTGGCGCAAGTTTACGCAAAATGCCGCTCATTCAATGGCAAACCTTATGATTAACATGGCTACAGCAGACTGAGGCAACCGGCGTCGCAGAGAATTAACTAATTGAAAAAATTAAAGATTAATTATCTGCTCATCGGCATTGTAACGTTGCTGCTGGCAGTGGCCCTCTGGCCTTCTATCCCCTGGTTCGGCAAAGCCGAAAACCGTATCGCCGCCATTCAAGAGCGGGGGGAATTGCGCGTCAGTACCCTCAACTCCCCGCTGATTTACAGCGACGTCAACGGCAAAATCATTGGTCTGGATTATGAACTGGCGCAACAGTTCGCCGATTATCTTGGCGTGAAGCTTAAAATCACCGTCCGCCAGAATATCAACGAGCTGTTTGACGACCTCGATAACGACGATGCCGATATGCTTGCTGCCGGGCTGGTGTATAACAGCGAGCGCAGCAAGAACTACCAGCCAGGCCCGACCTACTACTCCGTTTCTCAGCAGCTGGTTTACCGCGTCGGAAGCCTACGCCCGCGCTCGCTGTCTTCAATTAACGATCGGCAGCTGACGATTGCGCCCGGCCACGTGGTGATTGACGATCTGCGGGAGCTCAAGGAGAAGAAATATCCCGAACTGAGCTGGACGGTGGATCCGAAACTCGGCACGACGGAGCTGCTGGAGCAGGTAAAAGATCAGAAGGTGCCGTACACCATCGCCGATTCGGTCGCGATCAGCCTGTTCCAGCGGGTGCATCCTGAAATCGCCGTGGCGCTGGACGTCACCGACGAGCAGCCCGTGACCTGGTTTAGCCAGCTTGATGACGATCAGACCTTCTCTGCCGCGATGCTTGATTTCTTCAACACCATCAATGAAGACGGTACCCTGGCGCGTCTGGAGGAAAAGTACCTCGGGCACGGCGATGACTTTGACTACGTTGACACCCGCAGCTTCCTGCGTGCGGTGGACAGCGTCCTGCCGGACCTGCAGCCGCTGTTCGAAAAATACGCCCAGGAGATTGACTGGAAACTGCTGGCGGCTATTTCTTATCAGGAATCCCACTGGGATACCCAGGCCACGTCGCCCACGGGCGTACGTGGTTTAATGATGTTAACCAAAAATACCGCGCTAAGCCTGGGCGTGAATGACCGTACCGATGCCGAACAGAGCATCAGCGGCGGCGCGCGCTACCTGCAGGATATGATGACCAAAGTCCCGGAAACGGTGCCGGAAGAGGAGCGGATCTGGTTTGCGCTGGCGGCCTACAATATGGGCTACGCGCATATGCTTGATGCGCGAGCGTTGACGGCCAAAACGAAAGGTAACCCGGACAGCTGGTCAGACGTGAAGCAGCGGCTGCCGCTGCTGAGCCAGAAGCCATGGTATAACAAACTGACATACGGCTACGCTCGCGGACATGAAGCCTACGCCTACGTGGAAAATATCCGTAAATATCAGATTAGCCTGGTCGGGTATCTGCTGGAGAAAGAGAAAGAGGCGACCGAGGCAAAACAGCTGGCTCAAAGTTACCCGGTCGTGGCGCCGGACGAGCTTAATCGTCCGACAGCTTCAATTCTGCCTTTTGCTGCTTTTTCTGCTGACGGCGCATTCGAAAGAAATCGCTTAATAGCCCCGAACACTCTGGTGCAAGTACCCCACCGATAGTCTTCACCTGGTGATTCATTCCCGGGTGACCCAGCACGTCCATCAGCGAACCGGCCGCACCGGTTTTTTCATCCCGCGCACCAAAGACCAGAGTCCCGATCCGGCTGTGCACCATTGCGCCGGAGCACATCACGCACGGCTCAAGCGTCACATACAGCGTGGTATCAAGCAGACGATAGTTTTGCAGCACCAGCCCTCCCTGACGAAGCGCCATAATTTCGGCGTGTGCAGTAGGATCGTGGCGGCCTATAGGACGGTTCCACCCTTCGCCAATCACCTGGTTGTTATGAACCAGCACGGCCCCGACGGGCACTTCGCCCTCTTCCCAGGCGCGTTGAGCCAGCGTCAGCGCATGGCGCATCCAGTATTCATGGTCGAGTTCAGGGTTGGACAACGGTTGATACTCCAGTCGAAAAGCGGGCGGCATTATACACGCCCATTATGGATAAGACTATTCGAGTTGCTGGAGTTCACCTGATGGCGTGACGCGCCAGCGATGCTGGCAAAAATAGAGCAGCGGGTTGTCTTGCTTGCTGTCGCTGTAGCCGCTGTACAGGCGCAGCGGCGTACCAATGCGTTTCTCCAGCTGGACCACTTTTTCATGCCCCAGGCAGCGCAGGGTCAGCACCCAGCCGCCGTAACCGCGGGCAATTTGCGTGGCGATAAGATTCACGCGCGGAAGCCAGGGGGTATCAAAATAGACCTGCTCCACCAGCGTCTGCGGGGAGCCGGTAATCAGCCAGATGTCGGCATCGTTCGCGTCGAGGTAGCTGGTCAGGCGCGCCTGCACCACCGGAAAGGCGGCAACGTGGCCGCGAAACCAGTGCGCAAAATCCTGCTCAAGCTGTTTGAGCCGCGCTTCGCTGTGCCCAAAGGTACATCCCCACAGCAGCAGACTCATCGGCCATCGCGCCGCCCGGCCTTTCACCAGCAGCGCGATACCGATCGCCGGTAAGAGCGGCAGCACGAGCAGCGCATTCAAAGGCTGACGCCGCAGCAGGTAACGCATAAACGTACCAAACATATCCTGCTGATGCAGCGTTCCATCCAGGTCGAAAAAGACAACGCGACGCGCGTGATTTGCCAAACCTTACTCCTCTGGGTCGTTGAAACCTAATAGCCAGGTAAACAGGAACCCGGCGATCACCGCCACTAAATAGCCTAACAGATAGAGCATCACTTTTCCGGTCACGATAGTTAATGCCAGCGGTAAACCGGACAGCCCAAAGGTGATCACAGTGGCGACCTTCCAGTAGCTGATCAGCGCCCCGCCTACCGCACCGCCCAGACAGGCGGCGAGGAACGGTTTACCCAGCGGCAGCGTAACGCCGAAAATCAGCGGCTCGCCAATACCCAGCAGGCCGACCGGAAGCGCGCCTTTTATCATTTTTTTCAGACGCGCGTTGCGGGTTTTCATCAGTACGGCAATGGCCGCGCCGACCTGCCCCACGCCCGCCATCGACAGGATAGGCAGCAGCGCGTTATAGCCGTGCGCCTGCACCAGCTCGACGTGGATCGGCACCAGCCCCTGGTGCAGGCCGGTCAACACCAGCGGCAGGAAGGTACCCGACAGCACCGCCCCCACTAACAGGCCGCCGCGGTCAATCGCCAGAGACGCGCCGTGAGCGATGGCTTCAGAGATCCAGCCGCCTAATGGCTGGAGGGCAACAATCGCTACGCTACCGGTAATCAGCGTGGTCAGCAGCGGGTTGAGAATCAGCTCGATCGAGCCGGGCAAAACCGCGCGCAGCCTTTTCTCGATCCAGCACATCAGGATGACCACCAGCAGCACGGCGATCACCCCGCCGCGCCCGGGCTGGAGCGCCTCACCAAACAGCGTGATCTGCGCCAGCTGCGGGCTGGACAATATGCCCGCCATCACGCCGCCCATCGCCAGCGATCCGCCAAACACCTTCGCGGTATTCACCCCGACGAGAATGTTCATGATGGCGAACACAGCGCTGCCGAAGATCCCGAGAATCCCCAGCAGGTTCGGATACTGCGTGGCGAAATCCCCCACAATATCCGGTCGCTTGAGGATATTGATGATCCCGGTGATCAGGCCCGAGGCAATAAACGCCGGGATCAGCGGAATAAAGACGTTTGCCAGCTGTCGCAGCGCGTCGCTCATCGGGGCTTTGTATTTGGCTTTCGCCTGCGCTTTGGTGCGTTCCGCATCGTCAATCGTCACGCTCGCGCTAACGCCCATCAGCGCGCGCATGGCATCGACAACCTGCGCCGCTTTCCCCGGCCCGACGATCAGCTGATGCTGCTGCCCCTGTTTCACGTAGCCGCTGACGCCAGAGAGTTGCTTCAGGCGCGGCACGTCAAGCTGGTCGTCGTTATGCACCTCGACGCGCACGCGCGTCATGCAGTTTTCGAGACGCTGAATATTTTTTTCCCCGCCAATCCCCTGAAGGATATCGCTGGCGAGCGCTGCTGTTTTGTCCATAGACGCCTCTGTTAGTTTTCTAATGCCGCCCGTAAGAAGCCGTTGTGCGCATCGAGTTTGGCTCTCGCGGTCACCGCATCCAGCCCGCTCAGGATCATCAGAATGGCAGGTTTAACATCATGATCGGTCTGTTTAAGTACCGCTTCTGCCTCTTCACGGCCTGCGCCCGTCGCCTCCATCACCATGCGGCAGGCTCTGTCCACCAGCTTGACGTTGGTGGCCTGCATATCGACCATCAGGTTCTGATAAACCTTGCCGAACTTCACCATCGCGCTGGTGGAGATCATATTGAGCACCAGCTTTTGCGCGGTCCCGGATTTGAGGCGCGTGGAGCCGGTGAGCGCTTCCGGCCCGACAACCGGAGAGATAGCGATAGCGGCCACCTGCGCAATCGGTGAGCCCGGATTACAGGAGATGGCCACCGTCGTGCAGCCCGTCCGGTTGGCGTACTCCAGCCCGCCAATGACGTATGGCGTGCGCCCGGATGCCGCCAGCCCGACCACCAGATCCTTCGCGGTGAGATTCAGACCCTTCAGATCATCCTCACCCAGCTGTTTGTTATCTTCCGCCCCTTCAACGGCTTTCAGCAGCGCGCCGGGTCCACCGGCAATCAGCCCAACCACCAGACCATGCGGCACCCCAAAGGTGGGCGGACATTCTGACGCGTCAAGAACCCCAAGACGCCCGCTGGTTCCCGCGCCCATGTAAATAATGCGTCCCCCAGCCTTGAGGGCTTCCGCCGCCGCATCGACCGCATTTGCCACCTCAGGTAATGTCTCTTTTACTGCCTGCGCGACCAGCGTATCCTGTTGATTAAAGCGGTTAACCAGCTCCAGGGTGGAGAGCGCATCCAGATCCATGGTTTGCGGGTTACGCGTTTCAGAAACAAGTGAGCCAAGATTCATTTTTTCACCTCAAGAATTTTTAATTCATAATAATCACACTATAATGGAATATAAAATTCATTCAGGCGAGCAAAATCCGTATTTGCGCAGATAATCACATTTTCGCCAGGAGACCGTATGAACTGTTTAATTCGCATTCGCCAGCGCTACGCAGGCTTTGCCCAAAGCGACAAGAAGCTGGCGGATTTTCTGCTTTCTCAACCCGACCACGCGCGCCATCTCAGCTCGCAGCAGCTGGCGAGTGAAGCCGGCGTGAGCCAGTCCAGCGTGGTGAAATTTGCGCAGAAGATTGGCTTTAAGGGATTTCCCGCCCTCAAGCTGGCGATCAGTGAAGCGCTGGTCAGTAACCCCAACCCACAGTCAATGCCGGTGCATAACCAGATCCGCGGAGACGATCCAATGCGGCTGGTTGGCGAAAAGCTTATCAAAGAGAACGTGGCGGCCATGCACGCGACGCTTGATGTGAATACCGAAGAGAAGCTGCTGGAGAGCGTGGCGATGCTGCGCGGCGCACGGCGGATCGTTCTGACCGGCATCGGCGCGTCCGGACTTGTGGCGCGTAACTTTGGCTGGAAGCTGACGAAAATTGGGCTTAACGCCATCGTCGAACAGGATATGCACGCCCTGCTGGCAACCGTACAGGCAATGGATCCTGACGATCTGCTGCTGGCTATCTCCTACTCCGGCGAGCGCCGTGAAATCAACATGGCGACCGATGAAGCGCTGCGCGTCGGCGGTAAAATTCTGGCAATCACCGGTTTTACGCCGAATGCCCTGCAGCAGCGGGCTACGCGCTGTTTATATACTATTGCCGAGGAGCAGGCCACGCGCAGCGCGGCTATTTCGTCCACCAGCGCACAAATGATGCTGACGGACCTGCTGTTTATGGCGCTGGTGCAACAGGATCTGGAGCGCGCGCCCGAACGCATTCGTCACAGCGAAGAACTGGTAAAGAAACTGGTTTGACGCGTATAATGCCCGCCCAGTTTGTGTTGTTTCTGAGAATTTCCTGATGGCGCTGTTAATTACCAAAAAATGCATTAATTGCGATATGTGCGAGCCCGAATGCCCGAACCAGGCGATTTCGATGGGCGACAGCATTTATGAGATTAACAGAGACCGCTGCACCGAATGCATCGGCCACTATGAAACGCCGACCTGTCAGAAAGTGTGCCCGATCCCGAATACCATCCTGAAGGATCCGGCCCACGTCGAGAGCGAAGAGCAGCTGTGGGATAAGTTTGTCCTGATGCACCACGCGGACAAACTTTAACTTTCGATGATCACCGTTGCGCTGGCATAGTGGCGTTCATCGGCGATCGTCACGTGCATATGATTCACCCCCAGCTTTTCCGCCAGCTTTTGCGCCTCGCCCCATAAACGCAGGCTTGGTTTGCCCAGCTCATCGTTAAACACTTCGAACTGGTTAAACGCCAGGCCGTTACGAATGCCGGTCCCGAAGGCTTTGGCCGCCGCCTCTTTTACCGCAAAGCGCTTTGCCAGAAAGCGCACCGGCTGCTGATGTGCTTCCCAGATGGCCCACTCGTTATCGCTCAGCACGCGTCTCGCCAGGCGATCGCCGCTGCGGGCGATCACCGCTTCAATGCGGGCTATTTCAACGATATCGGTGCCTAAGCCCAGAATGGCCATTACTGACGCGCTTCCAGCATCAGGCGTTTCATTTCTGAGACCGCCTCTTTCAGGCCGCTCATCACCGCGCGGCCAATGATGGCGTGGCCGATGTTCAGCTCGTGCATTTCAGGCAGGGCGGCAATGGCCTTCACGTTATGGTAGGTCAGGCCGTGACCGGCGTTAACCTTCAGGCCCAGGCTTGAGGCATACGTGGCCGCTTTGGCGATACGCTCCAGCTCTTTGGCCTGTTCGACATCATTTTTGGCATCGGCATAGCAGCCGGTGTGGATTTCGATATACGGTGCGCCCACGTCGGCTGCCGCTTTAATCTGTGTGAAATCGGCGTCGATAAACAGAGAAACCAGGATACCGGCATCCGCCAGACGTTTGCAGGCATCGCGCATTTTGTCGAGCTGACCCGCCACATCCAGACCGCCTTCGGTCGTGACTTCCTGGCGTTTTTCCGGCACCAGGCAGCAGAAGTGCGGTTGGGTCTCGCAGGCAATCGCCAGCATCTCTTCGGTGACCGCCATCTCCAGATTCATACGGGTGTCCAGCGTCTGACGCAGAACGCGCACGTCGCGGTCAGTAATGTGGCGACGGTCTTCACGCAGGTGAACGGTAATGCCGTCGGCGCCAGCCTGTTCAGCGATAAACGCCGCCTGAACCGGATCGGGATACGCCGTGCCGCGCGCGTTACGCAGCGTGGCGATGTGATCGATGTTGACGCCTAACAGTAATTCAGCCATGACAATCCTCGGTTTTCTTTTCGATTCTGTGGTCTAACGTTTCGGCACAAACTGCCTGAATAATTCGCGGCTCTTTAAGGGCTTGCCGCCAAGATACGGCTTGAGGGCAATCCGGGTAAAGCGTTTTGCTGCGCGCAGGGTATCCTGATCGGGAAACTCGCGCTCATACAGCGCCCGGAGCTGGCGCCCGGTAAAGGTGCTGTTGTCGATCACGATGCTGGCAATAAAGCCTTTTTCTTCACGGTAGCGGTAGGTCATGGTGTCTTCTACCTCGTCCCCGCTGCCCGCACAGTGCAGAAAATCTACGCCGTACCCGAGGTGGCCCAGCAGCGCCAGCTCGAAACGACGCAAGGCGGGTTCGGGCGTGCCGGTTGCGCCAGCCAGCGCCTGGATACAGTGCAGATAATCGAAGAAAAGTTCAGAGAAGCGAGTCTCATGCTCAAGAACCCGTGAGATGAGTTCGTTGACATACAGGCCGCTGTAGAGCGTGATGCCAGAAAGAGGAAGCGCCAGGGAGACGGCTTCGGCACTGCGCAGGGTTTTGACTTCCCCTCGCCCGCCAAAGCGAACCAGCAGCGGCGTGAAAGGCTGTAGGGCACCTTTCAGATTAGAACGTTTGGAACGTGCGCCTTTCGCAACAAGGCGCACGCGGCCCGACTCTTCCGTGAAGACGTCCAGCATAAGGCTGGTTTCGCTCCAGGGGCGACTATGCAGGACGAAAGCGCGCTGCCATCCATCCATATGCTCGTCGTCTTAAGTTACTGGTCTTCGCCGTAACCGAGGCTGCGCAGAGCACGCTCATCATCGGCCCAGCCAGATTTCACTTTCACCCACAGTTCGAGGTGAACCGGCGCTTCGAACATCTCCATCATGTCCTTACGGGCTTCAATACCGATGGTTTTGATCTTGGCGCCTTTGTTGCCGATCACCATCTTTTTCTGCCCTTCGCGCTCAACGAGGATCAGGCCGTTAATGTCGTAGCCACCGCGCTCGTTGCTCTGGAAACGCTCGATCTCCACCGTCACAGAGTACGGCAGTTCAGCGCCCAGGAAACGCATCAGCTTTTCACGGATGATTTCAGACGCCATAAAGCGCTGAGAGCGATCGGTGATGTAGTCTTCCGGAAAGTGATGAATCGCTTCCGGCAGATGCTTACGCACGATGCCCGCGATGGTATCCACGTTCAGGCCCGTCTCAGCAGACAGCGGAACGATGTCGAGGAAGTTCATCTGGCTACCGAGCCACTGCAGATGCGGCAGCAGGTCGGCCTTTTCCTGCACGTTATCAACTTTGTTGACCGCGAGGATGACCGGCGTTTTGCCGTCACGCAGCTTGTTCAGCACCATCTCGTCGTCCGGCGTCCAGCGGGTGCCTTCCACAACGAAAATCACCAGCTCTACGTCGCCAATCGAGCTGCTCGCCGCCTTGTTCATCAGGCGGTTAATGGCGCGCTTCTCTTCCATGTGCAGGCCCGGGGTATCGACGTAAATCGCCTGATACGCGCCTTCAGTATGGATGCCGACGATGCGGTGACGCGTGGTCTGCGCCTTACGCGAGGTGATAGAAATCTTCTGCCCGAGCAGATTATTCAGCAGGGTGGATTTGCCAACGTTCGGACGTCCGACGATGGCAATAAATCCGCAATAGGTTTTTTCTTCGCTCATTCCAGCTCCAGCATTTTTAACGCCTGTTCGGCGGCAGCCTGTTCAGCCTTACGACGGCTTGAACCTGTGCCCACCACCGGTTCACTCAGGCCACTGACCTGGCAATGGATGGTAAATTCCTGATCGTGCGCTTCGCCACGAACCTGCACCACCAGATAAGACGGCAGCGGCAGATGACGACCCTGCAAATATTCCTGCAGACGCGTTTTCGGATCTTTTTGTTTATCGCCCGGGCTGATTTCGTCCAGACGGGTCTGATACCAGTTCAGGATCAGCTTTTCTACGGTCTGGATATCGCTGTCCAGGAACACACCACCAATTAATGCTTCGACCGTATCGGCAAGAATAGATTCACGACGGAAGCCGCCGCTTTTCAGTTCACCCGGTCCAAGACGCAGACATTCGCCCAGTTCAAATTCGCGCGCGATTTCCGCAAGGGTATTACCCCGAACCAGCGTGGCACGCATGCGGCTCATATCCCCTTCATCCACACGCGGGAAACGATGATAAAGCGCATTCGCAATCACGAAACTTAAAATAGAGTCGCCTAAAAACTCGAGACGCTCATTATGCTTGCTGCTGGCACTGCGGTGGGTTAATGCCTGTTGCAACAACTCCTGATGATGAAAAGTGTAGCCCAGCTTCCGTTGAAGCCGATTAATTACGATGGGGTTCATGCGATACCAATAAATGAATGCGTCAAAAATGCAGCACACGAAACCGACCTGAGAAAACCAACGCGGTTTCGTGTGCCGTGGCACCCTTGCAGGGCCAACCTTAAACTTCGGGGGAATATTCTATACACAACGACAGGGGATGTCGTTAGTTCGAAGAGATTTATCGTGGAAATAATTCACGTAGCCGCTAATTGGAGCGGCTACGCGTTCATTTATTGAGAATTAATGGATTCCGCCAATACGATTCAGGCGAACACCGGTCGGCCATTCGCCTTCCTGTTTCTCAAAACTCATCCAGATGGCGGTGGCTTTACCGACCAGATTCGCTTCCGGCACAAAGCCCCAGTAACGGCTGTCCGCGGAATTATCGCGGTTGTCACCCATCATGAAGTAATGTCCTGGCGGTACAATCCAGCTCGCCAGCTGCTGGCCCGGCTGGCGATAGTACATACCCAGCTGATCCTGCGCGATTGGCACGGTGAGGATTCGGTGCGTCACGTCACCCAGCGTCTCTTTGCGCTCAACCAGACGGATACCGTTATCTTTGGTTTCGCCTTTCGGTACCTGGAAGAATCCGCTGGTCGCTTCGCCGCCGTTACGACGGGCAAAGGTCTGCACAAAATCACTTGGCTCAACGTTTGAGTAGGTGATTGGCAGCGCGTTTTCACAGGCGGTACCGGAGCTGCAGCCCGGCTGAACGGTAACTTCTTTCGCAACCGGATCGTAAGTGACTTTGTCACCCGGCAGACCTACCGCGCGCTTGATGTAGTCCAGGCGCGGATCTTCCGGATATTTGAACACCACGATGTCGCCACGTTTCGGATGACCGGTTTCGATCAGCGTTTTCTGGTAGATCGGATCTTTAATGCCGTAGGCAAACTTCTCTACCAGAATAAAATCACCAATCAGCAGCGTTGGCATCATTGAACCTGATGGGATCTGGAACGGTTCGTAAATAAACGAACGTACCACCAGCACAATCGCCAGCACCGGAAATACCGAGGCGCCCGTTTCCAGCCAGCCCGGCTTCGGACCAACTTTCTTCAGGGTTTTCGCGTCAATCCCATCGCCAGTAGCTGCCTGTGCGGCAGCCTGACGTTCACGACGTTTTGGGGCGAAGATAAACTTATCCAGACACCACAGCAGACCTGTCACCAGGGTAGCAATGACCAGGATCAGGGCAAACATGTTCGCCATGCCAACTCCTTAGGGTTATTTGCCGTCTTTACCAACATGAAGGATGGCAAGGAATGCTTCCTGCGGCAGCTCGACGTTACCGACCTGCTTCATACGCTTCTTACCTTCTTTCTGCTTCTGCAGCAGCTTTTTCTTACGGCTGACGTCACCGCCATAGCATTTCGCCAGAACGTTTTTACGCAGCTGTTTCACGGTTGAACGCGCGATAATGTGGTTGCCAATCGCCGCCTGAATCGCGATATCGAACTGCTGACGCGGGATCAGATCTTTCATCTTCTCAACCAGCTCGCGGCCACGGTACGGCGCATTGTCGTTGTGGGTGATCAGCGCCAGCGCATCCACGCGCTCGCCGTTGATCAGCACGTCCACACGCACCATGTTGGAGGCCTGGAAGCGTTTGAAGTTGTAATCCAGTGACGCATAGCCACGGGAGGTGGACTTCAGACGGTCGAAGAAGTCGAGTACCACTTCAGCCATCGGGATCTCATAGGTCAGCGCCACCTGGTTACCGTGGTAAACCATGTTGGTCTGCACGCCACGCTTCTCAATACACAGCGTAATAACGTTACCGAGGAATTCCTGCGGCAGCAGCATGTGACATTCGGCAATAGGCTCACGCAGCTCGTGAATATTGTTCAGCGGCGGCAGCTTGGACGGGCTGTCGACGTAGATCACTTCTTTCGAGGTGGTTTCAACTTCATACACTACCGTCGGTGCCGTGGTGATCAGGTCCAGATCGTATTCACGCTCCAGACGTTCCTGAATGATCTCCATGTGCAGCAGGCCAAGGAAGCCGCAGCGGAAGCCGAAGCCCAGCGCCGTTGAGCTTTCTGGCTCGTAGAACAGGGAAGCATCGTTCAGGCTCAGTTTACCGAGCGCGTCACGGAAGTTTTCGTAGTCGTCAGAGCTGACCGGGAACAGACCCGCGTAGACCTGCGGTTTTACCTTTTTAAAGCCTGGCAGCGCTTTATCTGCCGGGTTACGCGCACCGGTCAGGGTATCGCCCACTGGCGCGCCGAGGATGTCTTTAATGGCGCAGACCAGCCAGCCTACCTCGCCGCATCTCAGCTCGGTACGGTCAACCTGTTTTGGCGTGAAGATGCCCAGACGGTCGGCGTTGTAGACCTGTCCGGTACTCATAACTTTGATTTTGTCGCCTTTGCGCATGGTGCCGTTTTTAATACGCACCAGGGAGACAACGCCCAGATAGTTATCGAACCAGGAGTCGATAATCAGCGCCTGTAGTGGCGCATCCGGATCGCCTTCCGGGGCTGGAATATCACGCACCAGGCGTTCCAGCACGTCGGTCACGCCGACACCGGTTTTAGCAGAGCAGCGCACAGCATCGGTCGCGTCAATGCCGACAATATCTTCAATCTCTTCCGCGACGCGCTCAGGATCGGCAGCTGGCAGGTCAATCTTGTTCAGAACCGGCACAACTTCGAGGTCCATTTCCATCGCGGTGTAGCAGTTTGCCAGGGTCTGGGCTTCTACGCCCTGCCCGGCATCGACTACCAGCAGCGCGCCTTCACAGGCCGCGAGCGAGCGTGAAACCTCATAGGAGAAGTCAACGTGGCCTGGGGTGTCGATAAAGTTCAGCTGATAGGTTTCGCCATCAGCCGCCTTGTAATCCAGCGTGACGCTCTGCGCCTTGATGGTGATACCGCGTTCGCGTTCCAGGTCCATGGAGTCCAGAACCTGGGCTTCCATTTCACGATCAGACAGGCCACCGCAAATCTGGATAATACGGTCAGACAGCGTCGACTTACCGTGGTCAATGTGAGCAATGATCGAAAAGTTACGTATGTTCTTCATATAGTTAAATAATTATGCCTTACGAATTCCTGGAGGCCGCTGTTCTTAGCCTGACGTTTTTCAGTGCGAAAACGCAGCATTCTACACTACATCCTCGCTACCTGGAAATGCACTTAGAAGCAGGTATAGCGTGAAGAAAGGTCGTTTTCTGTTTTAAGACGTAAAAATGATGAAGCCCGATGAATCACCGGGCCTCAGAAGAGAGCGTCTCAACGCGAAGCTGGTCTGGCGCCAGCCCAACGCTGAGAATGACAGGCTGCCACTCCTCGCGCGCGGCAAGCGTCGGGGAGAGGCCTTTAGCAAGCCAGAATCCCCCCAGACCACCCAATGCGGCACCGCACATAGCGGCTCCGTCGGTGCCAAACAGCATCTGGAAAACGCCGCCCATGATAAACAGCCCGATTAGCGGAGAGAGATACACCAGCATGGCGGAGCTGAGCAGACTGCCTTCAGCGATGCCCAGCTCAACCTTTTGCCCGGCCATCAGCGGCTGTTCACTCGGCACAGAAATCGTGTGCGAGGTTTGCGGCCCGAGCTTATTTAGCACGCGGCTGCCGCAACCGGCTCGGGATGCGCAGCTATTGCACGAGGCTTTTACATCGCAGCTCACCAGCGCAATGCCGTTTTGCCACGAGACTACCGTCGCCCACTCTTTGATCATTGTGCTGCCCTGAATTTAATGCTGTCGGAGATGCGCTTCGCCGTCTGCGGAGGGAGTTCTCCCACAATGGTGATCTCTGCGTTATCGCGTACCGTTGTACTCACCGTACGGCGCCCGGTGCGCAGCATTTGTTCGGCGCTGTTTGCCGTTGCGCGATTGATATTCACCGAGAAGCTGAACAAACCATCGGAATAGAGGCGCGATTCCACCGGCGTTTCAATCGTTGGAAGCTGACGACGGCTGCTGGACACTTCGCTAAACCCTTGCGGGATCCAGGCAGGTACCCAGTTAAAATTAACGGAATCCCCGGCAGGAACTGAAAGCAGCGGCGGCAGGCTGGCCTTAGCCAGATTCTGCATGCTGTTGCCAACCTGATTGTTCACGCTGAAGGAGATAACGCGGAACTGTTCCAGCGTTTCACCGTCACGGTCGAGCAGGTCTACACGCATGGGGAGTTTGGTTTCCGCGTCGATCCAGACGATATAGCTGTATCGCGTTCCATCCCGGGCGACAACGCGGATCACTTCGCACAGTCTGTCCGCGATACGCGTACGCCCTACCGAGATAAAATCGTAGTAAGGGGCCAGCCGTTTGAAGTCGGTGTAAATGAGTGACGGCAGGGAATCAACGATATAGTCGCCATTCAGCGTGAAAGGCTCCAGGCCGGGCTCGAAATAGCTGATTTCGTTACCACGCTGGACAACTTCCCGACGCGGGCCATCCATCTGTAAAAGCTGGGCGAGCGGCTGGTTATCAAGACGGGCATGGCGATAGCGTAACGACTCGACGCCCTGCTTATTAATGCTGATAAATGCCAACTCGTAATTGAGTGACTGGCTGGCCAGATTCATTTGCTGCAACAACGCCCCGGATGATACATCAGCCGAGGCGTTGGCAGAGAAGAACAGGCTACCCGCCATCAGAGACATGGCGAACCAAAGTTGCTTCATTACTGCGATTGCGTTCCTAAAGTTTGGTTTCCGGGCACCTGCACAGCAGCTTGCTGTGTCTGGGCCTGCTCAAACTGAAGCTGTTCAGAGTGCAGACGACGCTGCAACTCGTAATCCTGCAACATCGCATTAATGCGACGGCGCTGCTCCTGAACCTGCTGTTGCTGGCCGCCGCTGGCGGAAGCATCAGCCGGTACGCCCAGGCTTACCGGGCTGGCTTTGCCCATCATCGGCAGTGTGTTAAACACTGGCGCTTCTGGCTGCTGATTAGTTTCAGACTGAGTATTATAGTGCTGGACGCCAACGATAACTGCAAGCGATACGCATGCAGCCACACCCATTTGGGTAAGCTGGCTGGCCCACGGACGCACCTTTTGCCAGAACGGCATTTTCTGCCACTGGTGAGGCGCGGGTTGAGCTTCAGGAATCAGCGGAGTGGTCTGATGAACAGGCTCATTCTCAATCGCCGCCATGACGCGGGCTGAGATATCGAAATGGAGAACCTCGCCGGTGTCACCGCGAAGGGTGTCACGGATGAGATGGTAACTCTCCCAGGTCTCTTGCATTTCGGGAGAATGAGACAGCTCGTTGAGCAGCTCATTATCTACCGTTTCACCATCCATTAAAGCGGAAAGTTTTTCTTTCTGCATGCCTAATACCTTTTCCAGTATCCCGCTATCGTCAACGCCTGATAAGCGGTTGAACTTTATTATCAATAGCTTCTCGCGCACGGAAAATTCGTGAACGTACCGTGCCGACCGGACAATCCATGATAGCGGCTATCTCTTCATAGCTCAGACCATCCAGCTCCCGTAACGTAATTGCCATGCGTAAATCTTCCGGGAGCGACTCGATCGTGCGAAAAACGATTTGTCTCAGTTCTTCTGACAACATTAAGTTCTCAGGGTTCGAAATTTCTTTCAATGCGCCGCCACTTTCGAAGTTTTCGGCGTCGATTGCGTCCACATCACTAGAAGGCGGACGACGGCCCTGAGCGACCAGATAATTCTTTGCCGTATTGACCGCAATACGGTACAGCCAGGTATAAAAAGCACTATCTCCCCGGAAAGAATCCAGCGCGCGATAGGCCTTAATAAAAGACTCTTGCACCACATCAGGCACATCGCCTGACGGTACATAGCGGGAAACCAGGCTCGCCACCTTATGCTGGTAGCGCACCACCAGTAGGTTAAAGGCTTTCTGATCTCCCTTCTGGACCCGTTCAACCAGGACCTGGTCCGTTAACTGCTCGCTCATCCGAGGTAATGTCTCCCCAAACCTAAATTCCACGCGTTATCGAAACGCCACTCTAAAAAAACCGCACTTTGAGCAAGCACCGAATTAGAGTGTCTGATCTTCAATAAGTTCCGTAACGCCTTTGTTTTTGTTCATCGCGCCGCAGACTGTTCATTTTCTCTCATTATAAGTCTGTTCACGATCCGCACCACTTTCTGACAAGAAACATCTTTTTCCCGCCAGAAGAGTAACGCAACCCAGTCTTTATTTCATCACAAAATCTGACGCTAACGATCTGCTTCGCAAAATAATTTCACTCATTTACCCTCCGTTTACCTCCGCTTACGCGTTTAGTCATTGCAACAGCCTCTAAAAAAAACGTGCGATATATCGCATTCGAGTGCTATTCTGACCCAACACTGTTTAGTAAATTAAACAACAATCATGAACACAACACCTGAACTCCATTGTGATGTACTGATCATCGGTAGCGGTGC
The DNA here is from genome assembly GCF_057224565.1 of Enterobacter sp. 3U4. NCBI lineage: Bacteria > Pseudomonadati > Pseudomonadota > Gammaproteobacteria > Enterobacterales > Enterobacteriaceae > Enterobacter > Enterobacter sp. 3U4. The sequence continues at coordinate 453,601 of NZ_CP136665.1, read as the reverse complement.
TGCCGGTCTCTCTCTGGCGCTGCGCCTGGCGGAGCATCAAAACGTTATCGTTCTGAGTAAAGGGCCGATAAGCGAGGGTTCCACGTTTTATGCCCAGGGCGGGATTGCCGCCGTGTTTGATGAGACAGACAGCATTGCCTCCCACGTCGACGATACGCTGATTGCCGGGGCCGGGATCGTGGATGCGCACGCCGCAGAGTTTGTCGCCAGCAATGCCCGCCATTGCGTGCAGTGGCTCATCGACCAGGGCGTATTATTCGATACGCAGGTTCAGCCCAACGGTGAAGAGAGCTACCACCTGACGCGCGAAGGCGGCCATAGCCACCGCCGCATCCTGCACGCAGCGGATGCCACCGGAAAAGAAGTGGAGACCACGCTGGTCGGCAAAGCGCTGAGCCATCCTAATATTCGGGTTCTTGAACGAAGTAACGCCGTTGATCTGATTATCTCCGACAAGATTGGCCTGCCCGGCACGCGTCGCGTGGTGGGCGCCTGGGTCTGGAACCGTAATAAAGAGAAGGTGGAAACCTGCCAGGCGAAGGCTGTAGTGCTGGCGACGGGCGGCGCCTCTAAAGTGTATCAGTACACCACGAACCCGGACATTGCCTCCGGAGACGGTATCGCGATGGCCTGGCGCGCCGGCTGTCGGGTGGCGAATCTTGAGTTCAATCAGTTCCACCCCACCGCCCTGTTTCATCCTCAGGCGCGCAACTTCCTGCTGACGGAAGCCCTGCGCGGCGAAGGTGCCTATCTGAAACGCCCTGACGGCACCCGCTTTATGCCGGACTTTGACGCCCGGGGTGAACTGGCCCCGCGCGATATCGTTGCCCGCGCCATCGAGCATGAAATGAAGCGCCTTGGCGTGGACTGCATGTATCTCGATATCAGCCATAAGCCAGCAGAGTTCATTCGCCAGCATTTCCCGATGATTTACGAAAAGCTGCTCGGTCTGGGCATTGATTTAACCCGCGATCCGGTGCCGATTGTGCCAGCCGCCCACTATACCTGCGGTGGCGTGATGGTTGATGATCATGGGCGTACCGATGTGGACGGACTTTATGCTATCGGAGAGGTCAGCTATACCGGGCTTCACGGCGCGAACCGTATGGCCTCTAACTCGCTGCTTGAATGTCTGGTGTACGGCTGGTCGGCCGCAGAAGACATCACCAAACGCATGCCCTACGCCCGCGAGACAGACCGCCTGCCTGCCTGGGATGAAAGCCGCGTGGATAACCCGGACGAGCTGGTCGTGATCCAGCACAACTGGCATGAGCTACGGCTGTTTATGTGGGACTACGTGGGGATTGTGCGCACCACGAAACGTCTGGAACGCGCCCTGCGCCGCATCACCATGCTGCAGCAGGAAATTGATGAATATTATGCCAATTTCCGCGTGTCGAATAACCTGCTGGAGCTGCGCAATCTGGTACAGGTTGCCGAGCTGATTGTTCGCTGCGCGATGATGCGTAAAGAGAGCCGCGGGTTGCACTATACGCTGGACTACCCGGATCAGCTTGCGGAGTCCGGCCCGTCGATCCTCGCCCCGCAGGTTTACATAAATAGATAAAACGCCTGGGTCAGGGCAGTGTAATCTTCGGAATAACGCTGGTCTGGCCCACGGATCACCATTCGATCATTAAAGCATTCACCCTCTTTTGGCGAGAGCGCCAGCAGCACGCGGTGCGGCAGTCGGCCTTCCGTATCCGAAATATCGGTACGCAGACGTAGCGTCCAGCCGATCTCCTGCGCGATACCGATGAACGTGTTGCCGGTACTCTCAGGCAGGACCACGCAGAAAAAACCTTCTTCGGAGATGAGTTCTGCCGCACTGGTGAGCAGCGCTTTATGATCGAGGGAGCCGGTATAACGCGCCTGTTCACGCTCGGGTGTCCCGCACTCAACGCCGGGCTCGTAGTAGGGAGGGTTGCTGACGATCAGATCGTAACGCGCGGTTTGTTCAGACGCCCAGGCCAGCACATCGGCGCAGTCCACTTTCATGCGGGCAGCCCAGGGGGATTCGGCCATATTGTCACTCGCCTGCTCTGCGGCCTGCGCATCCAGTTCGACGGCATCAATGGTGACATGCTCTTCCGTACGCTGCGCCAGCATCAACGCCACCAGCCCGCTGCCGGTACCGATATCAAGAATACGCTTAACACCTGCGACAGGCGCCCACGCTCCAAGTAAAATGCCGTCTGTACCGACTTTCATGGCACAGCGATCGTGGGCGACAAAAAATTGTTTAAACGTAAAACCATCGCGGCGCAGCTGCGCTTTGAGTTGAGACATGTCAGGGCAACCTTCTAAGTGAAACTGGAGTAGCATAGGGGAAAGCGAAGTGGCCGAAAAGCGATATCCATACAAACAGATGAAGATTACAGCCGTAACGTCTATAATCAGCGCCCCACACAGAGGTAGAACATGACTGTAACGACTTTTTCCGAACTTGAACTCGATGAAAGCCTGCTCAATGCACTTGAGAGCAAAGGCTTTACACGCCCGACCGCCATTCAGGCAGCGGCCATTCCGCCTGCGCTTGAGGGCCGCGATGTGCTCGGTTCTGCGCCAACCGGCACGGGGAAGACAGCAGCCTATTTGCTGCCTGTGTTGCAGCATCTGCTCGACTTTCCGCGTAAAAAATCTGGCCCGCCGCGTATTTTGATCCTGACGCCTACGCGCGAACTGGCAATGCAGGTTGCCGATCACGCGCGTGAACTCGCGGCAAATACTCATCTGGATATCGCCACCATTACCGGCGGCGTCGCGTACATGAACCACGCCGAAGTGTTCAGCGAAAACCAGGACATCGTCGTTGCGACGACGGGCCGTCTGCTGCAGTACATTAAAGAAGAGAACTTCGACTGCCGCGCGGTTGAAACGCTGATCCTCGACGAAGCTGACCGCATGCTGGACATGGGCTTTGCACAGGATATCGAGCACATTGCAGGGGAAACGCGCTGGCGTAACCAGACGATGCTGTTCTCTGCCACCCTCGAAGGGGAAGCGATTAAAGACTTTGCAGAGCGTCTGCTGGAAGACCCGGTGGAAGTCTCGGCGACGCCGTCCACCCGTGAGCGTAAGAAGATCCACCAGTGGTACTACCGCGCGGACAACCTTGAGCACAAGGTCGAATTGCTCAAACACCTGCTGAAGCAGGAAGATGCGCTGCGCACAATCGTGTTTGTGCGTAAGCGCGAGCGCGTGCACGAGCTGGCTGAAATGCTGCGTAACGCCGGGATCAACAACTGCTATCTTGAAGGCGAGATGGCGCAGATCAAGCGTACCGAAGGGATTAAGCGCCTGACCGACGGTCGCGTTAACGTGCTGGTCGCGACTGACGTTGCCGCACGCGGGATCGACATCCCGGACGTCAGCCACGTCATTAACTTCGATATGCCGCGCAGCGGAGATACCTACCTGCACCGTATTGGCCGTACCGGCCGCGCGGGCCGCAAAGGGATTGCGATTTCACTGGTCGAAGCGCATGACTACCTGCTGCTGCAGAAAATTGGCCGCTATGTTGACGAGCCGCTGAAAGCGCGCGTTATTGACGAACTCCGCCCGACCACGCGCGCGCCGAGTGAAAAAATGACGGGTAAACCGTCCAAGAAAGCGCTCGCGAAACGTGCTGAGAGAAAAGAGAAAGAAAAAGAGAAACCGCGCGTGAAGCAGCGCCACCGCGATACCAAAAATATTGGTAAGCGCCGTAAGCCAAGCTCTGCCGCACCAGAGACGAAAACTGAAGAGTAAAAAAAGCCGGGGAAATCCCCGGCTTTTTTATTCCCCCCTGCTGAAGCCGTTACAGGCTTTCAGTAAAGGTACGAGCGATAACGTCGCGCTGCTGTTCTGGAGTCAGTGAGTTGAAGCGTACCGCATAGCCGGACACGCGAATGGTCAGCTGTGGATATTTTTCTGGGTGCTCAACCGCGTCCATCAGCGTTTCGCGACGCAGTACGTTTACGTTCAGGTGCTGACCACCTTCCACGCGCACTTCCGGTTTTACTTCCATTGGAATTTCACGGTATTCGATTTCGCCCAGTTTGCTCACCGGCACGATTTCATCTTCAGCAAAACCCGCTTTCGCAACGACACAACGCGCTTCGTTTTTCTCGCTGTCCAGCAGCCAGAAAGAGTTGAGCAGATCGTCATTTGCAGCTTTAGTAATCTGGATACCTGTAATCATGTGTTGCCTCCCTAGGCTACATTAACTGATGTCGGCCTCTCGCGGCCAATTGGTAAAACCATTGTTTCTTGTGTGTATATATATCATTCACACCCCGGTGATTTATTGATTTAAATCAACAAAAACACCAACCACATAAAGAGTGTGGTTTGAATTTATTGCTTTAGATCAATTTTACGGCCTTACCCATTCAATTTTACCTGCACATTTTCAACATAAATTTAGCCACTTAGCGCGCATTTCAGCGTGTAATTTTGCTCACCGGAGTTAAACAGGTAAGCTAGTCACAGATTGAGATTCGCAGGAGAGCGAGATGACGACACCTTTAACCTGGCATGACGTGCTGGCAGAAGAAAAACAGCAGCCTTATTTTATCAATACGCTCAGCACCGTTGCCGCTGAGCGTCAGTCCGGGCAGACGATTTACCCGCCGCAGAAAGACGTGTTCAACGCCTTTCGCTACACCGAACTGAGCGATGTTAAAGTGGTCATTCTGGGCCAGGATCCTTATCACGGCCCCGGGCAGGCGCATGGGCTGGCGTTTTCCGTTCGTCCGGGCGTGGCTATCCCCCCTTCTCTGCTCAACATGTATAAAGAGCTTGAGGGAACCGTGCCCGGTTTTACCCGGCCAAACCACGGTTACCTGGAAAGCTGGGCGCGCCAGGGCGTGCTGTTACTGAATACGGTGCTTACCGTACGGGCGGGTCAGGCGCACTCGCACGCCAGCCTTGGGTGGGAGACGTTTACCGATAAGGTTATCAGCCTGATCAACGAGCATCGTGAAGGGGTCGTGTTTTTACTCTGGGGTTCTCACGCGCAGAAGAAAGGGGCGATTATTGACCGTCAGCGTCATCACGTGTTGAAGGCACCGCACCCGTCACCGCTGTCTGCTCATCGCGGGTTCTTTGGCAGTAATCATTTTGTTCTGGCGAATGAATGGCTGGAAAAACGTGGCGAAACGCCAATTGACTGGATGCCTGTGTTACCGGCAGAGAGCGAGTAGAATTTGAATGTGCCGGGTCAGGCCCGGCACATTAAGAGGCTTATGCCTTGTTCTGACGCCACCATTCGGCCAGCAGTACGCCGGTAGCAACGGATACGTTCAGACTTTCCACATTGCCTGTCCCATCAATAGAGACGCTCAGATCCGCGCTGGAGAGCGCCGCATCAGACAGACCATCGCGTTCCTGACCCAGCACCAGCACCATTTTACGCGGCAGCGTCGCTTTAAACAGCGGCGTGCCGGCATGGCTCGAGGTGGTCACGATGGAATAACCCGCTTTACGGAACTGCTCAAGGGCATCCAGCACGCTGTCGCCGGTGATCGGCTGTACGTGCTCGGCTCCGCCTTCCGCAGTACGGATCGCGGCACCGGATTCCAGCAGCGCGGCATCCTGCAAAAGCACGCCTTTCACGCCAAAGTGCGCGCAGCTGCGCATCATTGCGCCCAGGTTGTGCGGGTTACCCACATCTTCCAGCGCCAGCACGCAGTCATCGGCATCCGCCTGGCTGACCCACTGCTGCACGGTCGTGCCGTTACGCTTTTTGATCAGGAAGCAGACGCCGCCGTGGTGTTCAGTACCGGACGCTTTGGTCAGCTCCGCATCATCCACCACGTGGTAGGCTTTACGGTTCGCGGCCATCCAGCGCAGCGCTTCTTTAAAGCGCGGGGTCACGCTCTGGATAAACCAGGCGCGGACGATACACTCAGGACGGCTCTGGAATAGCGCCTGGCAGGCGTTCTCGCCATACACGCGGGTCTCTTCCGCACGCTGACGGCGCAGCACTTCCGGGTCGATAAAGCTTTTACCGCTGATACCGCCGTGATCGGCTTTTTCCGGCGTCTCATCGCCAGGGGCGCGAGAAACGGTGCGCCACGGGGAGGCGTTATCACGTGAGAAGTCATCACGCGGACGATCGTCGCGTGGACGGTCACTACGTGGGCGGTCGGAACGCGGACGGTCATCGCGTTTGCGATCGTCGCGTTTGCGGTCATCACCGCGGTTGTTTCTGTCATCGCGGGCGGGGCGACGGCCACCGTCTGCACGAGAAGACGCCGGACGCCCGCCACCTTTTCCGGTACGCGGATTTTGGGTGCGTTTATCAGAGTCATCATCACTGCGGACATACATCACTTTGACCTTGCCGCTTTTATTTTTCATTTCGTCGTTCATGCTTTTCTCCACCAGCGCTGCGCGAAGCGCGCAGATTACCCGATGTGCCAGCGCATAGCCATAATTTCGTACAAAAGCCTGTGACTATTGTTCTCATTGAATAAAACGCATTGTTGTTTCAAACAGGCTCATTGATAATATGTAACATATTAGAAACATTATCGGCATTTTGCCGCTGTCCCACGGCTTTATCAGAGGTTAGTTATGAATACCGTATGTGCCAACTGTCAGGCTCTTAACCGCATTCCGGACGATCGGATGGAAGATGGTGCGAAATGCGGACGCTGCGGCCATGAATTGTTTGATGGCGAGGTCATTAACGCGACGGGTGCTACGCTGGACAAACTCCTCAAGGACGATCTTCCTGTCGTGATCGATTTCTGGGCGCCATGGTGCGGCCCATGCCGTAGCTTCGCGCCGATCTTCGAAGATGTAGCCGAAGAGCGTAGCGGAAAAATGCGGTTCGTTAAGGTCAATACCGAAGCCGAACCCGAACTAAGCGCACGTTTTCGCATTCGCAGCATCCCGACCATTATGATTTTCAAAAATGGCGAAGCGATCGATATGCTCAACGGTGCGGTTCCAAAAGCGCCTTTTGAAAGCTGGTTAAACGAGTCGCTGTAACATTCACGGGGCACATCTTGTGCCCCGCTCCCGCCTCTGCGAAAATAGCGTTTTTCCTGCATTTCGCTCATGACTGATAACGCTGTCCTTAAATTACGCGCCGAACGCCTTGCGCGCGCCACCCGACCGTTCCTCGCCCGAGGCAACCGTATTCGCCGCTGTCAGCGCTGCCTGCTGCCGCTGAAGGTTTGTCTGTGCGAAACGCTGGCTCCGAGTACGGCGGAGAGCCGTTTTTGTCTGGTCATGTTCGATACCGAGCCGATGAAACCCAGCAATACGGGGCGTCTTATCGCCGATATTCTGCCGGATACCGCCGCGTTTCAGTGGTCCCGTACGGAGCCACCTCAGGCCCTGCTCGATTTAGTGACCAGCCAGGACTATCAGCCGATGGTCGTTTTCCCCGCGTCATATGCAGGCGCGGATCGCCAGGTGCTTTCAGTGCCGCCATCCGGTAAACCACCGCTATTTATTATGCTTGACGGCACCTGGACCGAGGCGCGAAAAATGTTTCGCAAAAGCCCCTATCTCGACGCGCTGCCGGTAATTTCTGTCGACCTTTCCCGCGTCTCCGCCTACCGCCTGCGTGAAGCGCATGCTGACGGGCAATACTGCACCGCTGAAGTGGCCATTGCACTTCTGGATTTAGCAGGAGATACCGCTGCGGCTGGTGCCCTGGGCAACCATTTCTCATGCTTCAGGGAGCGCTATCTGGCGGGAAAAACCGTTCATAAGGGCAGCGTCACAGCACTCGAGACAGAAAGCGTTTAAAATCATCAGGTCGCTTGCATTCACAGGAGGCCTGCATGAGCCAGCGAGGGTTAGAAGCGCTACTTCGTCCTAAATCCATTGCCGTCATCGGCGCATCAATGAAACCGGATCGTGCTGGCTATCTGATGATGCGCAACCTGCTGGCCGGGGGTTTTAATGGCCCCGTAATGCCCGTTACGCCGTCTTATAAGGCCGTTCAGGGAGTGCTTGCATGGCCTGATGTACAAAGCCTGCCTTTCGTGCCGGATCTTGCCGTACTTTGTACAAACGCGAAGCGTAACCTGGAACTGCTGGAATCACTCGGCAAGAAAGGGTGTAAAACCTGCATTATTCTCTCGTCTCCGCCTGAACAGAAAGCCGAGCTTCTTGCCTGCGCCAGCCGCTATCAAATGCGCATTCTTGGGCCAAACAGTCTGGGCCTGCTCGCCCCGTGGCAGGGGCTGAATGCCAGTTTCTCCCCGGTTCCGATCCGTAAAGGCAAACTGGCGTTTATCTCACAGTCGGCTGCGGTATCGAACACCATCCTTGACTGGGCGCAGCAGCGTGAAATGGGATTCTCCTACTTCATTGCCCTGGGCGACAGCCTGGATATCGACGTTGATGAGCTACTGGATTTTCTGGCACGTGACGGCAAAACCAGTGCGATCCTGCTTTATCTTGAGCACCTCAGCGACGCGCGTCGTTTTGTCTCGGCTTCGCGAAGCGCTTCGCGCAATAAGCCGATCCTGGTGATCAAAAGCGGGCGCAGCCCTGCGGCACAGCGTCTGCTACATTCGCATTCCGGCATGGATCCCGCCTGGGACGCCGCCATCCAGCGCGCGGGGCTGCTGCGGGTACAGGATACGCACGAGCTTTTTTCCGCCGTTGAAACGTTAAGCCATATGCGTCCGTTGCGCGGTGAGAAGCTAATGATTGTCAGTAACGGTGCGGCCCCTGCCGCGCTCGCGCTGGACGAGCTGTGGCGGCGTTTCGGCAAGCTGGCAACGCTGAGTGAAGAGACGCTGCAGCGCCTGAAAGACGCGCTTCCGACAAGCGTTACGCCCGGCAATCCGCTTGATTTGCGCGATGACGCCAGCAGCGACCGCTATATCAGGGCGATCTCCATTTTGCTGGATAGCCAGGATTTCGATGCGCTGATGATTATCCACTCCCCCAGCGCGGTCGCGCCGGGCAGTGAGAGCGCGCGTGCGCTCATTGACGCCGTGCGCAACCATCCACGCGGTAAATACGTTACCCTGCTCACCAACTGGTGCGGTGAGTTTTCGTCTCAGGAGGCGCGGCGCTTGTTCAGCGAGGCCGGGCTGCCAACCTACCGCACGCCGGAAGGCACTATCACCGCATTTATGCATATGGTGGAATATCGCCGCAACCAAAAACAGCTGCGTGAGACACCGGCTTTGCCGGGTAATCTGACGGCGAACACCGTCGACGTTCACCGGCTGTTGCAGCAGGCAATTGAAGAAGGCGCGACGTCGCTGGATACGCATGAAGTCCAGCCCATTCTGGGCAGCTACGGGATGCAAACCCTGCCGACCTGGATCGCCAGCGACAGCGCTGAGGCGGTGCATATTGCCGAACAGATTGGCTATCCGGTTGCCCTGAAGCTGCGCTCCCCGGATATCCCGCATAAGTCTGATGTTCAGGGAGTTATGTTATACCTGCGTACGGCGACTGAGGTGCAGCAGGCAGCTGATGCCATTTTCGATCGGGTCAAAATGGCCTGGCCGCAGGCAAGGATCCACGGCTTGCTGGTGCAAAGCATGGCAAACCGCGCAGGGGCTCAGGAGTTACGGGTCGTGGTTGAACACGATCCCGTTTTCGGCCCGCTCATTATGCTGGGGGAAGGCGGCGTGGAGTGGCGTCCGGAGGAGCAGGCCGTCGTGGCGCTACCGCCGCTGAACATGAATCTGGCGCGTTATCTGATCATCCAGGCGATTAAAAGCAAAAAGATCCGCGGCCGGAGCGCGCTGCGTCCGCTCGATATTGCCGGACTAAGTCAGTTCCTGGTGCAGGTCTCTAACCTGATTGTGGATTGTGCCGAGATCCAGCGGCTGGATATTCATCCGCTGCTCGCCTCCGGCAATGAGTTTACGGCGCTGGACGTGACCCTGGATATCGCGCCATTCGAAGGTGACAGAGAGAGTCGTCTGGCGATCCGCCCGTATCCCCTGCAGCTGGAGGAGTGGGTTGAGATGAAAAATGGGGAGCGCGCACTCTTCCGCCCTATTCTGCCGGAAGATGAGCCCCAGCTGCGGGCCTTTATCTCTCAGGTAACGAAAGAAGATCTTTATTATCGCTATTTTAGCGAAATCAACGAATTTACCCACGATGATTTAGCCAATATGACCCAGATCGACTACGATCGTGAAATGGCGTTTGTTGCCGTTCGTCGCGTTGATGAGGGGGATGAGATTCTCGGCGTCACGCGTGCGATTTCTGACCCGGATAACGTCGATGCGGAGTTTGCCGTGCTGGTACGCTCCGACCTTAAAGGTCTGGGTCTGGGAAGACGACTGCTGGAAAAACTCATCAGTTATACGCGCGATCACGGATTGTTACGCCTTAATGGCATTACTATGCCTAACAATCGCGGTATGGTGACCCTGGCGCGAAAACTTGGATTTGACGTTGATATTCAGCTGGACGAAGGTATTGTTGCCTTGTCCCTCAGTCTGACATCAGCAGTCAAACGCGAGTAAGCTACTGGAAATGTTACCCACTTTGGACGGGACTGGTGGTATCATTGTCCGCTTATGTTGTTTGCATGGTACAGACAACCCTTCAATGAACAGAGAAGAAACGCACTGTGATGTTGTCAAAATTTAAGCGTAATAAACATCAACAACACCTTGCTCAACTACCGAAGATTTCTCAGTCAGTTGATGATGTAGAGTTCTTTTACGCTCCCGCTCATTTTCGGGAGACGCTTCTGGAAAAGATTGCCAGCGCCACGCGACGCATTTGCATTGTGGCCCTGTATCTTGAACAGGATGAAGGCGGGCGCGCGATCCTGAACGCGCTCTATGAAGCCAAACGCCAGCGTCCGGAACTGGATGTTCGCGTGCTGGTAGACTGGCATCGCGCTCAGCGTGGCCGTATTGGCGCTGCCGCCTCAAACACCAATGCTGACTGGTATTGCCGCACGGCGCAGGAAAATCCTGGCGTCGATGTGCCTGTTTATGGCGTCCCGGTAAATACACGTGAAGCGCTCGGCGTCCTTCATTTTAAGGGGTTTATCATTGATGACAGCGTGCTTTACAGCGGCGCAAGTCTGAATGATGTTTACCTTCATCAGCTCGATAAATATCGCTACGACCGCTACCATCTGATCCGTAATCCGCAGATGGCCGATATCATGTTTAACTGGGTTGATAAAAATCTGGTCCATGGCCGTGGTGTTAATCGCCTTGACGATCCCGAGCGTCCTAAAAGCCCGGAAATTAAAAACGATGTTCGCGCCTTCCGCCAGGAGTTGCGTGATGCGGTCTATCATTTCCAGGGCGATGCGAACAACGAAGAGTTATCCGTTACTCCGCTGGTAGGGCTCGGCAAATCAAGCCTGCTGAACAAAACGATCTTCCATCTGATGCCGTGCGCGGAGCAGAAACTCACCATCTGTACGCCGTATTTCAACCTTCCTGCCGTGCTGGTGCGTAATATCATTCAGCTGCTGCGCGACGGTAAAAAGGTGGAAATCATCGTTGGCGACAAAACCGCAAACGACTTCTTCATTCCTGAAGATCAGCCGTTCAAAATCATCGGTGCGCTGCCTTATCTCTATGAGATTAACCTGCGCCGTTTCCTGAGCCGTTTACAGTATTATGTAAACACTGACCAGCTGGTAGTACGTCTCTGGAAAGACGAAGACAACAGTTACCATCTTAAAGGCATGTGGGTCGACGATGAGTGGATGCTGCTGACCGGTAACAACCTGAACCCACGCGCGTGGCGACTGGATCTGGAAAACGCTATCCTGATCCATGACCCGCAGCATGAGTTAGCCGCAAAACGTGAACGTGAGCTGGAGCTGATTCGCACCCACACGACCGTGGTTAATCATTACCGCGAACTGCAGAGCATTGCCGATTATCCGGTGAAAGTCCGCAAGCTTATCCGCCGCTTACGTCGTATCCGTATCGACCGACTTATCAGCCGTATTCTGTAATGTCCAGGCCCTGCCATCCGCAGGGCTTTTTTATGGAGCCTGTTGATGCGTATTCCTCTGTTACTGAGCGTCATTTTCCTGAGTGGCTGTAGCCATATGGCCAACGATAGCTGGTCCGGACAGGATAAGGCACAGCATTTTCTCGCTTCTGCGATGTTGTCCGCAGCCGGTAATGAATATGCACAGCATCAGGGATACAGCCGGGACCGTAGCGCGGCGATCGGGTTGATGTTCTCAGTCGGTCTTGGGGCATCAAAAGAACTGTGGGATAGCCGCCCCGCAGGGAGCGGCTGGAGCTGGAAAGATTTCGCCTGGGATGTTGCCGGTGCAACGACCGGCTATACCGTATGGCAGATGGCACGCTATTAAAGTCGAATGCCTTTCCCTTTGCGATGCAGCATCAGGGAAACAATAAAGGCCAGTGCGCCCATTATCGTTACGTACCAGAAAAATGTCGTTTCACTTCCCCATGATTTAAGCGACAACGCAACGTACTCCGCCGATCCGCCAAACAACGCGTTGGCTACCGCATAAGAGAGCCCTACCCCTAAAGCACGTACCTGCGCCGGGAACATTTCAGCTTTCAGTATCCCACTGATAGAGGTATAGAAACTGACAATCACCATCGCTATCATCACCAGCGCAAACGCGGCATACGGCGAAGTCACATGCTGAAGGGCTGACAGAATAGGCACGGTACATAGCGCCGACAGGCCGCCAAAAATCAGCATAGATGTACGTCGACCGATTTTATCCGAGAGCGCACCGATAATGGGTTGTATGAGCATAAAGACAAACAGTGCCACGGTCATGACTACGCTGGCAACGTTTGCGTGCATGCCGGTAGTGTTCACCAGGTACTTCTGCATATAGGTCGTGAACGTGTAGAAACTGAGAGAGCCACCCGCAGTAAAGCCCAACACCATCAGGAAAGCTTTGCGGTTTCGCCATAACCCTTTGAATGTTCCCGCCTCCTTCAGCGTTCTGACCTCCTTCTGAGAGGTTTCATCTAACTGACGGCGTAGCCAAAGTGCGACAACCGCCAGTACGGCCCCCATCGCGAAAGGAATTCGCCATCCCCAGGCGTGAAGTTGTTCATCCGTCAGGATCTGCTGCAGGATCACCACCACGAGAATGGCCAGCAGTTGACCACCAATCAGGGTGACGTACTGGAACGAGGCGTAAAAGCCTTTACGCCCTTCCAGGGCAATCTCACTCATGTAGGTCGCACTGGTACCGTACTCACCCCCCACCGATAATCCCTGGAATAAGCGGGCCAGTAATAGTAGCGCCGGTGCCCAGGTACCAATCGATTCGTATCCCGGTAAGCAGGCAATCACCAGAGAGCCAAAGCACATCATGCACACCGAGATCAGCATAGAGGCCTTACGCCCGCGACGATCCGCAATACGGCCGAACAGCCAGCCCCCTATGGGTCTCATTAAAAACCCTGCGGCAAATACCCCTGCTGTTTGAAGCAGCTGCGTAGTGGTGTTGCCGGAGGGGAAGAAGATATGTGCGAAGTAGAGTGAACAGAATGAGTAGACGTAAAAGTCGAACCATTCAACCAGATTCCCTGAAGAGGCGCTGACGATTGCCCATACCCTTCTTCGGGTATCACTGTTAGCCAGCGTCCCGTTTGATGTAATGCTTTCTGTCATTGTGATTATGCTCCTGCCATAAACTGCGGCGTATTGAGCCTGGAGACTCAATTACCTCGTGAACAAAATGTTATAATTTTGTTATAAATAACATTGCGACAGGGATCACACATTCCATTAGCAGGATAAGGGATTAAGAGAAAGGCCAGAGAGGGAAAGCACAAAGCAAAAAACCCGCACCTTCCGGTACGGGGTTCTTCTTATTATTTGATGCCTGGCAGTTCCCTACTCTCACATGGGGAGACCCCACACTACCATCGGCGCTACGGCGTTTCACTTCTGAGTTCGGCATGGGGTCAGGTGGGACCACCGCGCTAAAGCCGCCAGGCAAATTCTGTTAAATCTGTATCAGAGCTGAAAATCGCGTCTCTCTTCGCCGAAACAGCTTCGGCGTTGTAAGGTTAAGCCTCACGGTTCATTAGTATCGGTTAGCTCAACGCATCGCTGCGCTTACACACCCGACCTATCAACGTCGTAGTCTTCAACGTTCCTTCAGGACCCTTAAAGGGTCAGGGAGAACTCATCTCGGGGCAAGTTTCGTGCTTAGATGCTTTCAGCACTTATCTTTTCCGCATTTAGCTACCGGGCAGTGCCATTGGCATGACAACCCGAACACCAGTGATGCGTCCACTCCGGTCCTCTCGTACTAGGAGCAGCCCCCCTCAATTCTCCAGCGCCCACGGCAGATAGGGACCGAACTGTCTCACGACGTTCTAAACCCAGCTCGCGTACCACTTTAAATGGCGAACAGCCATACCCTTGGGACCTACTTCAGCCCCAGGATGTGATGAGCCGACATCGAGGTGCCAAACACCGCCGTCGATATGAACTCTTGGGCGGTATCAGCCTGTTATCCCCGGAGTACCTTTTATCCGTTGAGCGATGGCCCTTCCATTCAGAACCACCGGATCACTATGACCTGCTTTCGCACCTGCTCGAGCCGTCACTCTCGCAGTCAAGCTAGCTTATGCCATTGCACTAACCTCCTGATGTCCGACCAGGATTAGCTAACCTTCGTGCTCCTCCGTTACTCTTTGGGAGGAGACCGCCCCAGTCAAACTACCCACCAGACACTGTCCGCAACCCGGATTACGGGTCTACGTTAGAACACCAGCCATTAAAGGGTGGTATTTCAAGGTCGGCTCCACGCAGACTGGCGTCCACGCTTCAAAGCCTCCCACCTATCCTACACATCAAGGACCAGTGTTCAGTGTCAAGCTATAGTAAAGGTTCACGGGGTCTTTCCGTCTTGCCGCGGGTACACTGCATCTTCACAGCGAGTTCAATTTCACTGAGTCTCGGGTGGAGACAGCCTGGCCATCATTACGCCATTCGTGCAGGTCGGAACTTACCCGACAAGGAATTTCGCTACCTTAGGACCGTTATAGTTACGGCCGCCGTTTACCGGGGCTTCGATCAAGAGCTTCGCGTTGCCGCTAACCCCATCAATTAACCTTCCGGCACCGGGCAGGCGTCACACCGTATACGTCCACTTTCGTGTTTGCACAGTGCTGTGTTTTTAATAAACAGTTGCAGCCAGCTGGTATCTTCGACTGATTTCAGCTCCACCCGCAGGGGCTTCACCTACATATCAGCGTGCCTTCTCCCGAAGTTACGGCACCATTTTGCCTAGTTCCTTCACCCGAGTTCTCTCAAGCGCCTTGGTATTCTCTACCTGACCACCTGTGTCGGTTTGGGGTACGATTTGATGTTACCTGATGCTTAGAGGCTTTTCCTGGAAGCAGGGCATTTGTTACTTCAGCACCGTAGTGCCTCGTCATCACACCTCAGCGTTAAAAGGTACCGGATTTACCTGGAACCTCCGCCTACATGCTTAAACCGGGACAACCGTCGCCCGGCTAACATAGCCTTCTCCGTCCCCCCTTCGCAGTAACACCAAGTACAGGAATATTAACCTGTTTCCCATCGACTACGCCTTTCGGCCTCGCCTTAGGGGTCGACTCACCCTGCCCCGATTAACGTTGGACAGGAACCCTTGGTCTTCCGGCGAGCGGGCTTTTCACCCGCTTTATCGTTACTTATGTCAGCATTCGCACTTCTGATACCTCCAGCATGCCTCACAGCACACCTTCAACGGCTTACAGAACGCTCCCCTACCCAACAACACATAGTGTCGCTGCCGCAGCTTCGGTGCATGGTTTAGCCCCGTTACATCTTCCGCGCAGGCCGACTCGACCAGTGAGCTATTACGCTTTCTTTAAATGATGGCTGCTTCTAAGCCAACATCCTGGCTGTCTGTGCCTTCCCACATCGTTTCCCACTTAACCATGACTTTGGGACCTTAGCTGGCGGTCTGGGTTGTTTCCCTCTTCACGACGGACGTTAGCACCCGCCGTGTGTCTCCCGTGATAACATTCTTCGGTATTCGTAGTTTGCATCGGGTTGGTAAGCCGGGATGGCCCCCTAGCCGAAACAGTGCTCTACCCCCGAAGATGAGTTCACGAGGCGCTACCTAAATAGCTTTCGGGGAGAACCAGCTATCTCCCGGTTTGATTGGCCTTTCACCCCCAGCCACAAGTCATCCGCTAATTTTTCAACATTAGTCGGTTCGGTCCTCCAGTTAGTGTTACCCAACCTTCAACCTGCCCATGGCTAGATCACCGGGTTTCGGGTCTATACCCTGCAACTTAACGCCCAGTTAAGACTCGGTTTCCCTTCGGCTCCCCTATACGGTTAACCTTGCTACAGAATATAAGTCGCTGACCCATTATACAAAAGGTACGCAGTCACACCACGAAGGTGCTCCCACTGCTTGTACGTACACGGTTTCAGGTTCTTTTTCACTCCCCTCGCCGGGGTTCTTTTCGCCTTTCCCTCACGGTACTGGTTCACTATCGGTCAGTCAGGAGTATTTAGCCTTGGAGGATGGTCCCCCCATATTCAGACAGGATACCACGTGTCCCGCCCTACTCTTCGAGTTCACAACCTGTGTGCTTTCGTGTACGGGACTGTCACCCTGTACCGTGCGACTTTCCAGACGCTTCCACTAACACACAAGCTGATTCAGACTCTGGGCTGCTCCCCGTTCGCTCGCCGCTACTGGGGGAATCTCGGTTGATTTCTTTTCCTCGGGGTACTTAGATGTTTCAGTTCCCCCGGTTCGCCTCGTTAACCTATGTATTCAGTTAACGATAGTGCAACGAATTGCACTGGGTTTCCCCATTCGGACATCGCCGGGTCAAAGGTTCATATCACCTCGCCGGCGCTTTTCGCAGATTAGCACGTCCTTCATCGCCTCTGACTGCCAGGGCATCCACCGTGTACGCTTAGTCGCTTAACCTCACAACCCGAAGATGTTTCACTTCTGATTGCGAAAATTTGAGAGACTCGAACACACCTTAAAGATGTGTCGTTTCAATTTTCAGCTTGATCCAGATTTTTAAAGAGCAAATATCTCAAACATGACTCGCAAGTCAGTTTTGAGATATGACGGCAGGTGACTTTCACTCACGAACCAGCAAGTGGCGTCCCCTAGGGGATTCGAACCCCTGTTACCGCCGTGAAAGGGCGGTGTCCTGGGCCTCTAGACGAAGGGGACACTGAAGTCTCAATCGCAAGACGCCTTGCTATTTACTTTTCATCAGACAATCTGTGTGAGCACTACAAAGGCAGGTTCTTTAAGGTAAGGAGGTGATCCAACCGCAGGTTCCCCTACGGTTACCTTGTTACGACTTCACCCCAGTCATGAATCACAAAGTGGTAAGCGCCCTCCCGAAGGTTAAGCTACCTACTTCTTTTGCAACCCACTCCCATGGTGTGACGGGCGGTGTGTACAAGGCCCGGGAACGTATTCACCGTAGCATTCTGATCTACGATTACTAGCGATTCCGACTTCATGGAGTCGAGTTGCAGACTCCAATCCGGACTACGACGCACTTTATGAGGTCCGCTTGCTCTCGCGAGGTCGCTTCTCTTTGTATGCGCCATTGTAGCACGTGTGTAGCCCTACTCGTAAGGGCCATGATGACTTGACGTCATCCCCACCTTCCTCCAGTTTATCACTGGCAGTCTCCTTTGAGTTCCCGGCCGAACCGCTGGCAACAAAGGATAAGGGTTGCGCTCGTTGCGGGACTTAACCCAACATTTCACAACACGAGCTGACGACAGCCATGCAGCACCTGTCTCAGAGTTCCCGAAGGCACCAAAGCATCTCTGCTAAGTTCTCTGGATGTCAAGAGTAGGTAAGGTTCTTCGCGTTGCATCGAATTAAACCACATGCTCCACCGCTTGTGCGGGCCCCCGTCAATTCATTTGAGTTTTAACCTTGCGGCCGTACTCCCCAGGCGGTCGACTTAACGCGTTAGCTCCGGAAGCCACGCCTCAAGGGCACAACCTCCAAGTCGACATCGTTTACGGCGTGGACTACCAGGGTATCTAATCCTGTTTGCTCCCCACGCTTTCGCACCTGAGCGTCAGTCTTTGTCCAGGGGGCCGCCTTCGCCACCGGTATTCCTCCAGATCTCTACGCATTTCACCGCTACACCTGGAATTCTACCCCCCTCTACAAGACTCTAGCCTGCCAGTTTCGAATGCAGTTCCCAGGTTGAGCCCGGGGATTTCACATCCGACTTGACAGACCGCCTGCGTGCGCTTTACGCCCAGTAATTCCGATTAACGCTTGCACCCTCCGTATTACCGCGGCTGCTGGCACGGAGTTAGCCGGTGCTTCTTCTGCGGGTAACGTCAATTGCTGAGGTTATTAACCTCAACACCTTCCTCCCCGCTGAAAGTACTTTACAACCCGAAGGCCTTCTTCATACACGCGGCATGGCTGCATCAGGCTTGCGCCCATTGTGCAATATTCCCCACTGCTGCCTCCCGTAGGAGTCTGGACCGTGTCTCAGTTCCAGTGTGGCTGGTCATCCTCTCAGACCAGCTAGGGATCGTCGCCTAGGTGAGCCGTTACCCCACCTACTAGCTAATCCCATCTGGGCACATCTGATGGCAAGAGGCCCGAAGGTCCCCCTCTTTGGTCTTGCGACGTTATGCGGTATTAGCTACCGTTTCCAGTAGTTATCCCCCTCCATCAGGCAGTTTCCCAGACATTACTCACCCGTCCGCCGCTCGTCACCCAAGAGCAAGCTCCCTGTGCTACCGCTCGACTTGCATGTGTTAGGCCTGCCGCCAGCGTTCAATCTGAGCCATGATCAAACTCTTCAATTTAAGTTTGATGCTCGTGAATTAAACTTCGTAATGAATTACGTATGTTCACTCAGAGACTTGGTATTCATTTATTGTCCGAAGACATTAAGAATCCATGTCACTTTGAGTGCCCACACAGATTGTCTGATAAATTGTTAAAGAGCAGTGCCGCTTCGCTTTTCGCAGCGGCGCGGGGTGTGCATATTACGCTTTCCCGCTTCAGAGTCAAGCGTTTATTTACGCTATTCTCTGCTGACCCGGCGGCGTGTGTGCCGTTGTTCCGTGTCAGTGGAGGCGCATTATAGGGAGTAATTCTGAACCTGCAAGGATAAAGTGAAAATTATTCACTGACTGCTCACTTTCCAGGCAATACCAACTCCAGACCTCAATTTTCGCCTGGTTTTTAAACAAAAACGAGCCGCAAGCGGCTCGTTTTTGCGTTTTGTGACTTACTGCACTGCCACAATGCGATCGTCGTTGGCTTCCAGACGGATAACTTTGCCTGGAATCAACTCTCCGGAGAGGATCTGCTGCGCCAGCGGGTTTTCGATCTGCTGCTGGATAGCACGTTTTAATGGACGCGCACCGTACACCG
This sequence comes from Enterobacter sp. 3U4, assembly GCF_057224565.1. Lineage (NCBI taxonomy): Bacteria > Pseudomonadati > Pseudomonadota > Gammaproteobacteria > Enterobacterales > Enterobacteriaceae > Enterobacter > Enterobacter sp. 3U4. The sequence continues at coordinate 434,268 of NZ_CP136665.1, read as the reverse complement.
GATCGTAACCATTCTCGCTCAGCAGCTTCAGCGCCTCGTCGGAGATGTGAATTTCATAGCCACGCTCTTCCAGACGTTTGTACAGACGCTGCAGCTGAATCTGTGCAATCGACGCAATGTGTTTATCCCCCAGAGGATGGAATACCACCACTTCATCAATACGGTTGATGAACTCAGGACGGAAGTTATGGCTCACAACACCGAGCACCAGATCCTTCATATGACCGTAATCCAGTTCACCGAAGCGTTCCTGAATCAAATCAGAACCCAGGTTTGAGGTCATGATGACAACCGTATTACGGAAGTCGACCGTTCTCCCCTGCCCGTCGGTCAGACGACCATCGTCCAGCACCTGAAGCAGAATGTTGAACACATCCGGATGCGCTTTTTCCACCTCATCCAGCAGGATGACGGAATAAGGGCGTCGGCGAACCGCTTCCGTCAGGTACCCCCCTTCTTCATAACCAACGTATCCCGGAGGCGCACCGACCAGACGCGAGACGGAGTGTTTCTCCATAAACTCTGACATGTCGATACGCACCATCGCATCGTCGCTGTCAAACATAAAGTTAGCCAGCGCTTTACACAGCTCGGTTTTACCGACACCCGTCGGCCCCAGGAACAGGAACGAACCAATCGGACGGTTTGGATCGGACAGCCCCGCACGACTACGACGAATAGCGTTCGATACCGCCTCAACCGCTTCGTTTTGACCAATCACACGATTGTGGAGATCGTTCTCCATGCGCAGCAGTTTTTCACGCTCACCTTCCAGCATGCGCGCCACCGGAATACCGGTCCAGCGGGCAAGCACTTCCGCGATTTCTGCATCCGTCACTTTATTACGTAACAGACGCATCGTTTTCCCTTCTGACTGCGTCGCTATCTCAAGCTGTTTTTCCAGCTCAGGAATTTTGCCGTACTGCAGTTCAGACATCCGCGCCAGATCGCCGACGCGGCGAGCTTGCTCAATGGCAATTTTTGCCTGTTCGAGTTCAGCTTTAATGGTCTGAGTGCCGGAAAGGGATGCTTTCTCGGCTTTCCACTCTTCTTCCAGCTCAGAATACTGGCGCTCTTTATCGTCCAGTTCTTCATTGAGCATATCCAGGCGTTTCTTACTGGCTTCATCAGACTCTTTCTTCAGCGCCTGCTGTTCCAGCTTGAGCTGAATGATGCGTCGATCGAGTCTATCCAGCTCTTCCGGCTTCGAGTCAATCTGCATACGAATGCTCGACGCCGCTTCATCAATCAGGTCGATTGCTTTATCCGGCAGCTGACGGTCAGCGATATAACGATGCGAAAGCGTCGCGGCCGCAACGATGGCCGGGTCTGTGATCTGCACGTGGTGATGCAGTTCATAGCGCTCTTTCAGACCACGCAGGATCGCGATGGTATCTTCAACGCTTGGTTCAGCAACAAACACTTTCTGGAAACGGCGTTCCAGCGCAGCATCTTTCTCAATGTACTGCCGATACTCGTCAAGCGTAGTGGCACCGACGCAGTGAAGTTCACCGCGCGCCAGGGCAGGTTTCAGCATGTTCCCGGCATCCATCGCGCCGTCCGCTTTACCCGCACCGACCATGGTGTGCAGTTCATCGATAAACAGAATGACGTTGCCTTCCTGCTTCGCCAGGTCGTTAAGCACGCCTTTGAGACGCTCTTCGAACTCGCCACGGTATTTCGCACCGGCCACCAGCGCGCCCATATCCAGCGCCAGTACGCGGCGACCTTTCAGGCCTTCCGGCACTTCCCCGTTGACGATACGCTGCGCCAGCCCTTCAACGATGGCGGTTTTACCGACACCCGGTTCACCAATCAGCACCGGGTTGTTCTTGGTGCGACGCTGCAGTACCTGAATCGTACGGCGGATTTCTTCATCACGGCCGATAACCGGGTCAAGTTTGCCCTGTTCAGCTCGCTCGGTCAGATCGACCGTAAATTTCTTCAAAGCCTGACGTTGGTCTTCGGCTCCCTGATCGTTCACGCTTTCACCTCCGCGCATTTTCTCAATCGCCTGAGTCACATTGGCGGTGGTCGCACCGGCAGATTTCAGCAGGTCGGTCAAGGTACCGCGTGATTCAAGCGCCGCCAGAACAAACAGCTCTGACGAAATAAAGTTGTCCCCACGTTTTTGCGCCAGCTTGTCGCAAAGGTTCAGCACGCGCACCAGATCCTGCGACGGCTGAACGTCGCCGCCGGTACCTTCTACCTGCGGTAAACGGCTCAGCGCCTGATCGATAGCGGTGCGTAGCTGGCCAGCATTAATGCCAGCGGACGTTAATAAAGGACGTACCGATCCCCCTTCCTGATTCAGCAAGGCGCTCATTAAATGAAGAGGTTCGATAAATTGGTTGTCGTGCCCCAGTGCAAGGGACTGGGCATCGGCGAGAGCAAGCTGGAATTTATTAGTAAGACGATCCAGACGCATAACTCCTCCCATAACAGGTCAAATTTGCTACTGGAGATTAAATGAGGTCATCCCTCAATTATTCAAGGTTAATGACCTGAATTATGTGAAAAGAAAACGGCACGTACCGGATCGTCTTGATTCTTTAGGTTATATCAGCCAAATAAAACTTGCCATACGACCAGTGGTCTTGTCGCGGCGATAAGAGAAAAAATCACCCTTTTCGGTGAATGTGCAGCGATCGCCGCCGGAGATCTGCGTTACGCCCACGTTATTCAAACGCTGGCGGGCAAGCTGGTAAATATCGGCCAGATATTTATCTCCCGTAGGCAGGAATGCTTCCACCGCTTGCGGATCTTTTTCCATAAAGGCTTCGCGGACCTCTGCGCCCACTTCAAAAGCGCGAGGACCAATGGCCGGGCCAAGCCAGGCCAAGATATTGGCTGGCTCATCCTTAAAGCAGGCGACTGTTTCTTCGAGTACGCCTTCACACAGACCACGCCAGCCCGCGTGTGCTGCTGCCACCTCCGTACCTGCACGGTTACAGAACAGAACCGGCAGACAATCAGCGGTCATCACGGCACAAACGGTTCCCGGAGTATTACTGTAAGAGGCATCAGCGCGTTTAGAAGCATAGGGTTCTCCCGTCAACTTCAGTACCGCGTTACCGTGAACCTGTTCCAGCCAGACCGGTTTCGACGGCAAGTTCCCTGCAGCAAAAAGACGCCTGCGGTTCTCTTCCACGTGTTCCAGGTTGTCACCACAGTGCGCGCCGAGGTTCAACGACTCCCACGCGCCCTGGCTAACACCGCCAGTACGGGTTGAACTGCAGGCAGCCACGCCAGCAGGCAATGGCCACTCCGGGACAATCAGTTTGGTCATAACCAGTCCACTTGATCCTTATGTTCTTCGAAATCAGCACGCATGGCGTCAATAAGATCCACCATATCCTGCGGGATAGGCGCATGCCACTCCATCTGAATACCGGTGATAGGGTGGTAAAGACGCAGCATGGTTGCGTGCAGCGCCTGACGATCGAATTTACGCAATACGCTGATGAATTCATCCGATGCGCCTTTAGGCGGACGCGGACGGCCACCGTAGACCTGATCCCCCACCAGCGGATGGGTAATGTGGGCCATATGCACGCGGATCTGGTGAGTACGCCCGGTTTCAAGACGCAGACGCAGGCGCGTATGAATACGGAAGTGTTCCATAATGCGATAGTGCGTCACCGCCGGTTTACCCATCGGATGCACCGACATATGGGTACGTTTGGTTGGGTGACGGCTGATTGGCTCTTCTACCGTCCCGCCAGAGGTCATATGCCCAATAGCTACCGCTTCATACTCACGGGTGATTTCGCGCAGCTGCAGCGATTCCACCAGACGGGTCTGAGCGGGAACGGTCTTCGCCACCACCATCAAACCGGTAGTGTCTTTATCCAGACGGTGCACGATGCCCGCGCGTGGGACATCCGCGATCGGCGGATAGTAATGGAGAAGTGCGTTAAGTACCGTACCGTCCGGATTCCCCGCGCCCGGATGAACAACCAGGTCGCGCGGCTTGTTGATCACCAGAATGTCATCATCTTCATAGACGATGTCCAGTGGGATATCCTGCGGCTCGAAGCGGATTTCCTCTTCGATTTCAGCATTGATGGCGACAGCTTCCCCACCTAACACTTTCTCTTTTGGTTTGTCCCAGATCTTGCCGTTTACCAGCACGCGCTGGTCAAGGATCCATTCTTTTATGCGTGAACGCGAATAATCAGGGAACAATTCGGCCAAAGCCTGATCTAAGCGTTGACCGAGCTGATTTTCGGAGACTGTTGCGGTGAGTTCTACTCGTTGTGCCATAAACTGCTTCTTCGTTTAACGTTGGGTTTTACGGCTTTGCCGTTTAATATAGTGTGCTATTGTAGCTGGTCTTAATCGGGAGCAGGAACAGAGTTTCTCCCGGACAAACATTTGAGGAAAGTCAAAACGTCATGACGCGCATGAAATATCTGGTGGCAGCGGCCACGTTGAGCCTGGCTTTGGTGGGCTGCTCCGGTTCAAATGAACAGGTCCCTGACAATCCGCCGAATGAAATCTATGCGACTGCACAACAAAAGTTGCAGGACGGTAACTGGAAACAGGCGATAACGCAACTGGAAGCGTTGGATAATCGCTATCCATTTGGTCCATATTCGCAGCAGGTACAGTTAGATCTCATCTACGCATACTATAAAAATGCCGATCTGCCGCTGGCTCAGGCAACCATCGATCGTTTCATGCGTCTGAACCCGACTCATCCTAACATCGACTACGTGATGTACATGCGCGGCCTCACTAACATGGCGCTGGACGACAGTGCGCTGCAGGGCTTCTTTGGCGTGGATCGTTCTGACCGTGACCCGCAGCATGCGCGTGATGCCTTCAATGACTTCTCCAAGCTGGTGCGCGGCTATCCGAACAGCCAGTACGTGACCGACGCCACCAAGCGTCTGGTGTTCCTGAAAGATCGTCTGGCGAAATATGAATACTCCGTGGCGGAATACTATACCCGCCGTGGCGCATGGGTCGCCGTGGTTAACCGCGTAGAAGGTATGCTGCGTGATTACCCGGATACTCAGGCAACCCGCGACGGCCTGAAGCTGATGGAAAACGCTTACCGTCAGATGCAGATGACCGCTCAGGCTGAAAAAGTGGCGAAAATCATCGCCGCGAACAGCAGCAACACCTGATTTTGCCTCAATGCAAAACGGCAGCCCTCGGGCTGCCGTTTTTTTATTCGTTTCTCAGCATCGCTGAAGCGCTTAAGCCTCAACACATCCAGTCAACTATGGCTCCAATTTTTGCCTTCTACAAGGTAAATCTCACCTCTTCCTGCCCTGCCTCACAAAAAAGATTCCCTGACAAAAACCGACAAAATAACGTGATCTAAATCACACATTTTGACATTAGGTCGGGTATGCTGGAATCACCAAGACGGAAAGACAAGAGGTAAAATTTATGACAATGAACATTACCAGTAAACAAATGGAAATTACTCCGGCAATCCGCCAGCACGTCGCAGACCGTCTCGCCAAACTGGATAAATGGCAAACTCATTTGATTAATCCACATATCATCCTGTCCAAGGAGCCGCAGGGTTTCATCGCTGACGCAACTATCAATACTCCAAACGGCCATCTGGTCGCCAGCGCAAAACACGAGGATATGTACACCGCTATTAACGATTTGATCAACAAGCTGGAACGGCAGCTCAATAAAGTGCAACACAAAGGTGAAGCCCGTCGCGCCGCAACATCGGTGAAAGACGCCAGCTTCGCGGAAGAAGTTGAAGAAGAGTAATCCTTTAAATTGAGTGTACCGCCAACGCGCCTTCGGGCGCGTTTTTTGTTTTTTATTGACAGGGTGAAAACAGTACGGGTACTTTAACGGTATCAATCACAGGATGACTTCATGAAACTTACGCCGTTCTTCTTCGCATTCTTTTTTACCTTCCCCTGACCGGGAGGCGTTTCGTCGTGTGATAAAGAATGCGAAGACGAACAACAAGGCCTCCCACACCGGGGGGCCTTTTTTATTGATAACGATAAAATGAGACAGGCAACACTATGACACCGGAAAACCCGTTACTGGATCTGCGAGTAAAAATCAGCGCGCTGGATGAGAAACTGCTGGCGCTGCTGGCCGAACGCCGCGCCCTTGCCGTTGAAGTGGGCAAAGCCAAGCTGGACTCCCATCGTCCGGTCCGTGATATTGACCGCGAGCGGGATCTGCTGGAACGTCTTATTCAGCTCGGCAAAGCGCATCACCTTGATGCCCACTACATTACCCGGTTGTTCCAGCTCATCATCGAAGACTCCGTTCTTACCCAGCAAGCGCTGCTCCAGCAGCATCTGAACAAAACCAATCCACACTCTGCGCGTATCGCCTTTCTCGGTCCGAAGGGTTCTTATTCTCACCTGGCAGCGCGTCAGTATGCAGCACGCCATTTCGAAGAATTTATTGAGAGCGGCTGCGCTAAGTTTGCCGACATTTTTAATCAGGTTGAGACCGGCCAGGCGGATTACGCCGTCGTACCGATTGAAAACACCAGCTCCGGCGCCATCAACGACGTTTACGATTTGCTGCAGCACACCAGCCTGTCGCTGGTAGGAGAGCTGACGATCCCTATCGATCACTGTGTGCTGGTCTCCGGCTCAACGGATCTGAACACAATCGAAACCGTCTACAGTCACCCGCAGCCGTTCCAGCAGTGCAGCCAGTTCCTGAACCGCTATCCGAACTGGAAAATTGAGTACACCGAAAGCACCTCGGCGGCGATGGAAAAAGTGGCGCAGGCGAACTCCCCCACCGTCGCGGCGCTCGGCAGCGAAGCGGGCGGCGCGCTGTATGGTTTACAGGTGCTGGAACGTAACCTGGCAAACCAGACGCAAAACATTACCCGCTTCGTGGTGCTCGCCCGCAAGGCAATCAATGTGTCAGACCAGGTGCCAGCCAAAACCACGCTGCTGATGGCCACCGGCCAACAGGCCGGTGCGCTGGTTGAAGCCCTGCTGGTACTGCGTAATCACAACCTGATCATGACCAGGCTGGAATCGCGCCCAATCCACGGTAACCCGTGGGAAGAGATGTTCTACCTCGATATCCAGGCCAACCTGGAGTCTGCTTCCATGCAGAAGGCCCTTCGCGAGCTGGGCGAAATCACCCGCTCTATGAAAGTGCTGGGCTGCTATCCGAGCGAAAACGTCGTGCCGGTCGATCCGAGCTAGCGTTCGATAAAACGGCTTTTCTTCATCCCTGCCACGCTCACCGGCAGGGTGAAGATGGCGCCGGAGAGCGGATATTTCGCCACCTCCTCCGCATCCATATTTTCCCGCGTGGTGGTAATAAACAGCGTTTTCATATCATCGCCGCCAAAGCAAACCATCGTCGGACAACGTACCGGCATACGGTATTCTTCCAGTTGCTCCCCTTGCGGTGAAAAACGCGCAATACGCCAGCCGTCAAACAGCGCGCTCCAGTAGCAGCCTTCCACATCCATCGCCGCGCCGTCCGGTATCCCTTCGCCCTCTTTAAACTGGCGAAACACCTCACGCCTGCCGGGTTCGCCCTGCTCATCAAGCGGCGTACGGTAAATAACGCCGTTTGGCGTGTCTGAGGTAAACATCCACCGCTCATCAGTACTAAACGCTAAACCGTTGTGCCCGTGAATATCGCACTGGATCACTTTCGGCGTCAGGTCGTTGTCGATTCGCATTAACAGGGCACCGTTGTAATCTCCCGGCCCCCAAAACGTGCCCGCGTAGAACCGCCCCAGAGAATCGGTGCCGCCGTCGTTAAAACGCGCCAGCTGAGGGTTAGAGGGGTTGTCACACACCTTGCGGCGCAGCAGCCCGTGTTTATCGGTCAGCCAGATACCCGTTCGCATCGCAACGATAAACCCACCCTGCTCGCGCAGCGCAAAACAACCCACCTCCTCATGGAAAGAGAGCACGGTGTGTTCCGCCGTCGGCAGATGATATTTGTGGATTTCTCCTTCCAGTATATCGGCCCAGTAAAGCGCGTGCTCTTCTGCGCTCCACGTCGGGCATTCAGGCAGATGCCCGGTGTAATTCAACAGCAGCTGCGGTTCGGCCATGACAGTTCCCCAAAATAAAAAAAGCCAGCGATGCTGGCTTTCAGTATATACATCATCGCATTACTGGCGACTGTCATTTGCCTGGCGCAACAGCGTCCGGCTTTCACTCTGGAAACGCTGCGCGTAATCGCCAAACCAGTGCTCGACCTTGCGGAAGCTGTCGATAAACGCCTGCTTGTCTCCGTGCTCCAGCAGCGTAATGGCTTCACCAAAGCGCTGATAGTAACGCTTGATCAGCGCCAGGTTGTTCTCGGAGGACATAATAATGTCCGCGTAAAGCTGCGGATCCTGAGCAAACAGACGCCCGACCATCGCCAGTTCCAGACGATAGATAGGTGAAGAGAGTGCCAGCAGTTGTTCAAGCTGCACGTTCTCCTCCGCCAGATGCAGACCGTAGGCAAACGTCGCAAAGTGGCGCAGCGCCTGAATGAACGCCATGTTCTGATCGTGCTCGACCGCGCTGATGCGGTGCAGTCGCGCACCCCATACCTGAATCTGTTCCAGGAACCACTGATAGGCTTCTGGCTGTCGACCGTCGCAGTAAACCACCACCTGCTTAGCCAGGCTGCCGCTGTCCGGGCCAAACATCGGGTGCAGACCCAGCACCGGGCCAGTATGTGCAGCCAGCATTGCCTGCAGCGGACCATTTTTGACGGAGGCCAGATCCACCAGGATGCAATCTTTCGGTAAAGGAGGAAGCTTCCCGACGATCTGCTCCGTCACGTGGATCGGCACGCTGACGATAACCATCCCGGCATCTTTCATGAGTTCCGGTGCCTGCGCCCAGTCCTCTTTTTCCAGAATGCGCACCTGATAGCCAGAAAGCGTCAGCATCTTTTCAAACAGGCGCCCCATCTGCCCAGCACCGCCGACAATCACCACCGGACGCAGGGTCGGACAGAGGGTTTTGAAGCCCTTGTCGTTTTCGCTGGAATAGGACTCCCGCATCACGCGACGCAGAACATCTTCAATCAAGTCCGGCGAAACGCCCAGCGCCTGCGCCTCTTTGCGACGGGAGGCCAGCATGGAGGCCTCGCGCTCCGGGACGTAAATCGGCAGGCCGTATTTGCTTTTCACCTCACCGACTTCGGCGACCAGGGCCATGCGGCGCGCCAGCAGATCCAGCAGCGCCTTATCCACTTCATCAATTTGATCGCGCAGTGCGGTCAATTCAGCAACCATAACTAACCTCTTAAGCCAGACGCGTCGCCAGCTGGCCGTTCAAATCTTTGTGGATCTCACGCAGCAGCGCATCGGTCGTCTCCCAACTGATGCAGGCATCCGTCACGGAAACGCCGTGCTTCATTGCGCTACGCGGTTGTTCAGATGACTGATTGCCTTCATGAATATTGCTCTCAATCATCAGACCGATAATCGAACGGTTGCCATCTTTGATCTGTGCGACCACGGATTCCGCAACCGCAGGCTGGCGACGGTAATCTTTATTCGAATTACCATGACTGCAATCTACCATCAGTGCCGGGCGCAGTCCCGTCTGCTCCATCTCTTTTTCACACTGCGCTACGTCAGCCGGGCTGTAGTTCGGTGCTTTCCCGCCGCGCAGGATCACATGACCGTCCGGGTTGCCCTGCGTTTGCAGGAGGCAGACCTGGCCCGCCTGGTTGATACCGACGAAACGGTGCGGCATGGCGGCAGCGCGCATGGCGTTGATCGCCGTCGCCAGGCTGCCATCGGTACCGTTTTTAAAGCCAACCGGCATCGACAGACCAGACGCCATCTCGCGATGGGTTTGCGATTCTGTGGTTCGCGCACCAATAGCCGACCAGCTGAACAGATCGCCCAGGTACTGCGGGCTGTTCGGGTCCAGCGCTTCGGTTGCCAGCGGCAGCCCCATGCTGACCAGCTCCACCAGCAGGCGACGCGCAATCTTCAGGCCTGCTTCCACATCAAACGAGCCATCCATGTGCGGATCGTTAATCAACCCTTTCCAGCCGACGGTAGTACGTGGCTTCTCAAAATAGACGCGCATCACCAGATAGAGGCTATCGCTGACCTCCTCCGCTAATGTTTTAAATCGACGAGCGTACTCAATGGCGGTTTCAGGATCGTGAATGGAGCAAGGACCACACACCACCAGCAGGCGCGGATCGCGGCCGGCGATGATATTTGAAATGGTCTGACGCGAGTGCTCAATCTGAGCCTCCTGCGCGACGCTCAGCGGAAATTCCGCTTTCAGTTGATCCGGAGTGATTAACACCTGTTCGTCAGTGATATGTACGTTGTTCAGCGCGTCTTTTTGCATGATGGCGATCCTGTAAAGCTCGTTTGCGATAGTTGTTTTCCTCAATGAGGTGAAACCACGATACCATAAAAAGTAAACATTTCAATCCAAAATACGTACACATTAGTTTACACAAGCCAATTTATTGCAAAAATCAGCCGATAAAAACGTAAACTTTAAATTACATACAGATTTTTCTTAGCCAGGCTATGCTGAAGAAAAAAGGAGAAAGGCTATGCGTTCAATTGCTCTCGCGCTGTTGTCGCTGTTTTTAACGGGCTGTCAGATCAATCCTTACACCTTCCAGCCCGACTGGACCAGCCCATCCTGGTTTGATGCCGGGAAAGAAGACGCCATGAATGGCCTGCCGGTTAAAGATAACCAGGCCCTGGCCGATAGTTTTAACGATACACACGTTGATCGTAGTGAATATCTTCGCGGCTATGCTGACGGTCAGAAGAAAATCTGCGAAGAAGGGTTTATTCACGCCTGGGGATTAGCGGGCAAATCGTTCCCTGCCAGTTGCGATACTGCCGAAAACGCGGCAAAACTACGTGCGTCATGGCAGAAAGGGATGGATGAAAGTATGCGCTCCAGCAGAATGAATTAATCTATTTTTATCCACCGGAAAATAAACAACAGTAGGATTTAGCTTAGGTCGGCCTTAGGCTATTTCTGACATAATGACGGCTCTGACAAACAATGGTATTCTGCCCGCAACTCTTAAGGACATCTATTTCCGGAGCGATGTGGCGGATTCTGGTGAGAAATTTATTCTTGATCTCTTTTTTCCGACTCACTCTGGTGATAACGCTATTCCTTATGGTGGGCCCAGCGACGGCAGGCACGCTTACGGAAACGGATAAATCGGTACGCTCGATTGTCTCAGGCATTGTGAGCTATACGCGATGGCCGTCACTATCCGGACAGCCTAAACTCTGCATCTATGCCACGTCTCACTATACGCACGCGCTTAGCGGCGACGAAGGGCACAACGAGTTTCCTTATACTCCCGTTATTGTACGTAACGATCGGGAAGCCCTGGCCGCGACGTGCGATGCGATATATTTCGGGTCTGAATCGCCGGCAAAACAACTTGAATTAATAAGTCAATACCAGGGCAGAGCGTTGCTATTAATCTCAGAGCAAAATCCGGAATGTGTAATTGGCAGTGCCTTTTGCCTGATGATCGATCGCGGCCAGGTACGGTTTTCCGTCAACCTGGATGCATTGACGCGCAGTGGCGTAAGAGTCAATCCGGATGTATTAATGCTGGCACGGAATAAGCAGCATGGATAAAGATTTCACTTCAACGCCACGTCCGACGTTTAAAAGAACGTTGAGGCGAAACAGCATGATAAGCGTCATCATTACGATGACGTTAATATGGCTGCTGCTCTGTTTCGCTTCCGTCGTGACGTTAAAACAATACGCGCAAAAGAATCTCGAATTAACCGGCGCCACAATGAGCCACAGCCTGGAAGCCTCGCTGGTTTTCAACGACTCGCTGGCGGCCAACGAAACGCTTGCCGCCCTGGGCAAACAGGGGCAGTTTGCTGCGGCGGAGGTGATTAACGCGCATAAAAAGCGGTTCGCCTACTGGTCCTGGAACCCGGAGGATAACAACGACACGCTGGGCGCACTGGTCAGCCGCTGGCTTTTCCCCGTTCCGGTTGCGCAGCCCATCATGCATAACGGCTTAACGATCGGCGAAATCCGCCTTACCGCGCGTGACAGTTTGATCAGCCACTTCATCTGGACGTCGTTTGCCGTACTGACCGGCTGCATTCTTTTTGCCGCCGTCGTCGCCCTCATCATTACCCAGTCTTTGCATCGTGGGATGGTCACGGCCCTGCAGAACATTACCGACGTCGTGCATGACGTACGTACTAACCGCAACTTCTCCCGCCGGGTGAAAGACGGCCGTATCGAAGAATTTCACCAGTTTGGCGAGGACTTCAACAGTCTGCTGGATGAAATGGAAGAGTGGCAACTGAAGCTTCAGGCGAAAAACGCCCAGCTGTTGCGGACCGCCATGCACGACCCGCTTACCGGTCTTGCCAACCGCGCGGCGTTTCGTAACAGCATTGCGGCCTTAATGAACGACCCTTCAGCCAAAACAAACTCGGCCCTGCTCTTCCTCGACGGTGATAATTTTAAGTTTATTAACGACACCTGGGGCCACGCGGCAGGAGACTGCGTGCTGATCGAAGTTGCCAGCAGGATGATGGAGTTTGGCGACAAACGTCATCAGGCATACCGCCTTGGCGGTGACGAATTCGCCATGGTGCTGTACGGCGTGCACTCTGAGCTTGAGGTTCAACACATTTGTGCTGCGCTTTCGCAGCAGTTTATCCGTCCGTTTGATCTTCATAACGGACAAAAAGCATCGATGTCACTCAGCATTGGCTTTGCTCTGGCGTGGGAAAATGCTTCCGTGGAAGCATTACTGGAGAGGGCTGACCGCAACATGTACCAGGTGAAAAACCAGCGTACGAAAACAATAAGTTAGAAAGGATACACTATGTTAAAACGTTACTTCGCGCCGTTAGTCCTGGCCTCACTGGTTCTGGCAGGCTGTCAGTCGCCGCCTCAAGGCAAATTCACTCCTGAGCAAATTACGGCGATGAAGTCTTACGGTTTTAACGAACTGAATGGTGACTGGTCCCTTGGCATGTCGGACACCATCCTGTTTGATAAAAATGACGCCAGGCTGCGCCCGGAAAGTGAAAAGCAGATCCAGTCCATGGCCTCTCGCCTGGCGGAAACCGGTCTGAACCACGCACGAATGGACGGTCACACGGATAACTACGGAGAAGAAAGCTACAACGAAGCGCTGTCGTTAAAACGCGCCAATGCCGTGGCCGACGCCTGGGCGAAGGGGGCAAATATCCCGCGCAGCAATCTTACCACGCGGGGATTAGGTCAAAAATACCCGGTTGCGAGCAACAGTACCCCGCAAGGGCGCGCTGAAAACCGCCGCGTCGCAGTGGTGATCAGCACGCCATAGGGTTATTTAGCGGATGATTCGGCGAGCGTCACCCTGGTTGCCGCTCGCCAGCGCAGCCAGTCCACCAGAACAAACAGTGCCAGACTCGCGCCCATGACCGGCAGGGCCAGCCCCAACAGTACGCTAGTTATCACCGTAACGCCTCTTCCCCATCCTGACAGCGCCAGCCAGCTCTGACAAAGCGTTTGTACCGGACTCACTGCCGATTGCGCCGGACGACGCATCCACCACATCCGGTATCCCCAGATAATGAGCACGCACAGCGCGAGGCCGAACGCCACGAGCAGCAGCTGATTTGCAAGGCCGAATAAGATCCCCATATGGAAATCAACGCCCCAGCGGGTCAGTTTTGCCATTAGCGGGAAATCCTCGAATCGGGTTCTGTCCAGAACCTGCAACGTATGAGGATCAACCGCAACGGCATCGACCTGAGTCGGCCAGCTGCGATCGATTTCCGTCACGGTCCAGGCACTATCCATCGTTTTCGCCGGGCGGATCTCCAGCCTGTTGGCATCAATCCCCGCTTTACGCGCCGCGCTTAATACCCCGTCAAACTGCGTCAAATCCATCGCCGTTTCCGGCATCATCATCCCGCCGTGATGACCGCGATGTTCGGCATGTTCATCCGTAAACTCATGTTGGCCGGATAGCGTCGTGTTCACCTGCGGGGTGAGCCAGTTCATCTCTGCCCGCAGCTTATCCACGTTCCCGCCAGCCCACTGGGACCAGGTCAGGCCGGTTGCGGAGAACAGCAGCATTCCACCCAGCAGAACCCAGCCCAGCGTCACGTGCACCCGACGCCGGTTCTGGAAGCGATTGTTGATCCGCCGTTTGGGTCGGGTATAAAACCAAAGGGCAATACCGCCCAGCGCGGCGATCCACATCCACGAGGCTGCAAGCTCGCTGTAGAGTCGCCCCACGTCGCCCAACATCAGAGAGGTATGCAGGTAATCAATGGTCTGACGCAGCGGTAAAATCCCGCTGGTGCCGTATACCGTCATATCTCCCAGCACCGACAGGCTTACCGGATCCACGAAAATAGCGCGGTTCTCCGATGGCCCAAGTTTCGGATCAGCGAACATCACACGGGTGGTTTCGCCTTCAGCCAGCCCCGGACGAACGGCGTGCAAACGTAAATCTGAGCCAACGGTTTTTTCCGCCACGGCGATTTGTTCTGCCAGAGGCTGCGGCTCGCCCGTGGAATCCGTGTGGAGCGCGTTCCGGTAGAGGGCGTTTTCCAGCTGTGGGGTCGCCACATACAGCGTCCCGGTCAGCGCGGCGAAGAAGATAAACGGGCCGACAAACAGCCCGACGTAGAAATGAAGGCGACGCAGCAGGTTTCCCCATGCCGCGCGCGGAGTGCAGGTAGTCATACTTTTCCTTTTTAAGGCAAAAAGTTATCGATTTTGTTTTTAAAGGGAAAAAGCTGACTGCCGCGGCGGCGCGCGGGTATCAGGGTAAAGCCAGGGGAAGAAGTGCCAGTGGCTGACCGCCTGGCGCGGCGGCTTAACGCGAAGCCTCTGCAGCACCACGCTGAGCAGGACGATGAGCGCCAGCATCACGCCAGGGACATGCGCTAACAGCACGCAGTAGCCGCACGCTTCCGCATGGTCGACAGGCATCGTATGCGTCATATCGTCGTGATGGTCATCCATCGACATCATGCTCATATCATGATGCATGCCCGGCATGGCGCTCATGGGATCTTTCTGCAACGAGACGGAGATAAGCGGCGCCACCACGATCAGCAGGATCGCAAACAGCGCGGTCAATGCCGCTGCGCGTTTACGTTTAGGCTGATGCAGTACGTTATCCACTTCCCCTCCATTCAAGAGGCAAGCATTGTAAATGATTTATGACGAAAGGGTTAACGCGAGAGGTGCGATGGGATAAAAAAAGGCCAGCCTTTCGGCCAGCCCTTTCTAACAGGATGTCGCTTAAGCGAATCTTAGTTCAGACGCTCTTTAATACGAGCAGACTTACCAGTACGCTCACGCAGGTAGTACAGTTTAGCTTTACGTACAGCACCACGACGTTTAACAGCAATGCTGTCAACTACCGGAGAGTGAGTCTGGAAGACACGCTCAACGCCTTCGCCGTTGGAAATTTTACGAACAGTGAATGCAGAGTGCAGACCGCGGTTACGAATAGCGATAACCACGCCCTCGAATGCCTGCAGACGTTTTTTGGAACCTTCAACAACCCATACTTTCACTTCCACGGTGTCACCTGGACGGAAGGAAGGTACGTCCTGCTTCATCTGCTCTTGTTCAAGTTGCTTAATAATGTTGCTCATAATTTAATCTCTTATCCTGGGTAAACTGATATTCGGGAGCGTATTACGCATTCCCATCATGTTCATGCTGCTGTTGCGCGTGTTCGGTTTTGAACTCGGCCAGCAACTTTGCTTGCTCTTCAGTCAGAGCCAGGTTTTCCAGAAGTTCAGGTCTTCTAAGCCAGGTTCGGCCCAGCGACTGCTTCAAACGCCAGCGACGTATCTCGGCATGGTTTCCAGACAGTAACACCGCCGGTACTTCCATCCCTTCTAACACTTCAGGACGAGTATAGTGTGGACAGTCCAGCAACCCGTCGGCAAAGGAATCTTCCGTTGCCGAAGCTTCATGGCCCAGAACACCCGGAATAAACCGGGCGACGGAGTCAATCAGCGTCATTGCCGGTAACTCACCACCGCTGAGAACGTAATCGCCGATAGACCATTCTTCGTCAATCTCGGTTTGAATTACGCGCTCATCTATCCCTTCGTAGCGCCCACAGACCAGAATCAGCTTTTGATTCGTCGCCAGTTCGCTCACGCCCGCTTGATCAAGCTTGCGTCCCTGAGGTGACAGATAAATCACCTTTGCGCCTTCACCTGCCGCGGCTTTTGCTGTGTGAATGGCGTCCCGTAAGGGTTGCACCATCATTAGCATCCCCGGTCCGCCGCCGTAAGGACGATCGTCCACGGTACGGTGCCGGTCATGAGTAAAGTCACGAGGACTCCAGCTCTGGATGCTCAGCAGGCCATTCTTTACTGCCCGGCCAGTTACCCCGTAATCGGTAATCGCGCGGAACATTTCAGGAAACAGGCTAATTATGCCAATCCACATAGCACCGTCTTTTACCGTTTATCCGGAGAATTTAAAAACCAGGATCCCAATCTACTTCAATGGTTTGAGTAGTGAGATCGACTTTCTTGATAACCTGTCCATCGAGGAACGGGACCAACCGCTCCTTGATGCCAAATGCATCTTTCAGGTTTGCCTTAATGACGAGAACGTCATTTGACCCGGTTTCCATCATATCGATGACTTTTCCCAGGCTGTAGCCTTCGGTAGTGACTACCTGGCAACCCATAAGGTCTTTCCAGTAGTAGTCGCCCTCTTCCAGCTGTGGCAACTGCGACGAATCCACGACAATTTCACAATTAGTCAGCGCATTCGCAGCATCACGATCGTCAACGCCTTTCAGCTTGATGATGATGTCCTGATTGTGGTGACGCCAGCTTTCCAGCTCGACCTCTTCCCACTTACCGCCTTTCTGGATAAACCAGGGCTGGTAATCAAAAATGCTATCAGCGTCTTCAGTGGAGGAAAACACTCTGAGCCAACCACGGATACCGTAGCAAGAACCCATTTTTCCCAATACGATCGGTTCAACAGGTGCTTTATTGCTCATCATGACCACCGTGACAGATTAAGCTGCTTTGTTTGCTGCTTTGATCAGCGTAGCAACGCGATCGGATACAGTAGCGCCCTGGCCAACCCAGTGAGCGATACGATCCAGATCCAGACGAGTTTCTTCTTCTGCGCCAGCGGCCAGTGGGTTGAAGAAACCAACGCGCTCGATGAAGCGACCGTTGCGTGCATTACGGCTGTCAGTCACAACAACCTGGTAGAACGGACGCTTTTTAGCGCCGTGACGTGCTAAACGAATAGTTACCATAACATCCTCTTGTGTGAATAAAACAACCGGGCCCCATCGAGGAACGGAGCCCGGGTGTCATATTAAAAGCCCGAAAATTTTACTGATTTTTGGGGAAAATGCAATCAGCATCTTAATGCTGAGCATTAAACACGATTTATCTGCCAGGGAATCCTGGTGGCATCATGCCTTTCATCCCGCGCATCATCTTCGCCATGCCGCCTTTCTTCATTTTCTTCATCATGCGCTGCATGTCGTCAAACTGTTTCAGAAGGCGGTTAACGTCCTGCACCTGCATGCCGCAACCGGCTGCGATACGGCGTTTACGAGAACCTTTGATGATGTCCGGGTTAGCGCGCTCTTTCAGCGTCATAGAGTTGATGATTGCCTCCATGCGCACCAGCACCTTGTCATCCATCTGCGCTTTCACGTTGTCAGGGATCTGGCCCATGCCCGGCAGTTTGCCCATCAGGCTGGCCATGCCGCCCATGTTTTTCATCTGACGCAGCTGCTCAAGGAAGTCGGTGAGATCGAAACCGTCACCTTTTTTCAGCTTGCTGGCCAGCTTCTCGGCCTGCGCGCGGTCAACCTTGCTCTCGATATCTTCGATCAGCGACAGCACGTCGCCCATGCCGAGGATACGGGAGGCGATACGATCCGGGTGGAACGGCTCCAGCGCTTCGGTTTTCTCGCCCACGCCGAGGAATTTGATCGGCTTGCCGGTGATGTGACGAATCGAGAGGGCAGCACCGCCGCGGGCGTCACCGTCCACTTTGGTCAGCACCACGCCGGTTAACGGCAGCGCTTCGTTAAACGCTTTCGCGGTATTCGCCGCATCCTGACCGGTCATGGCGTCAACAACAAACAGGGTCTCTACCGGGTTGATAGAGGCATGCACCTGCTTGATCTCGTCCATCATCGCTTCGTCAACGTGCAGACGACCGGCGGTATCCACCAGCAGCACGTCGTAGAATTTCAGCTTCGCCTCTTTCAGCGCGGCGTTAACGATGTCGACAGGCTTCTGCGCCACGTCTGACGGGAAGAAATCCACGCCAACCTGCTCTGCCAGCGTTTCCAGCTGCTTGATCGCCGCCGGGCGATAGACGTCCGCAGAGACCACCAGCACTTTCTTCTTGTGCTTTTCGCGCAGGAATTTACCGAGCTTACCGACGCTGGTGGTTTTACCCGCACCCTGCAGGCCCGCCATCAGCACCACGGCCGGTGGCTGAGCGGCCAGGTTAAGCACCTGGTTCTCTTCGCCCATCGCCGAAACCAGTTCATTACGAACGATTTTGACGAACTCCTGACCCGGGGTCAGGCTCTTGTTAACTTCATGACCAACCGCCTTCTCTTTAACGCGGTTGATAAAATCACGAACAACCGGCAACGCGACGTCTGCTTCCAGCAGCGCCATGCGCACTTCGCGCAGCGTTTCCTTGATGTTCTCTTCAGTAAGGCGTCCGCGGCCGCTGATGTTGCGCAGCGTGCGCGACAAACGATCGGTTAAATTATCAAACATTGTCTCTCGCCTGAGTAGAAACGTTGGGCCGCCATGGGCGACACATACACAGAATTTTGCCGGAGTATAACATGAAGGCGCCTTTGTTGTTATGCAACGGTTGGAGCAGGCGTCACGTAACGTTATACTGCTTCTCTTTCTTATTAAGACAACTGTCGATGCCTATATGCCTGTTTTCGCACTGATCGCCCTTGTTGCCTACTCTGTCAGCCTCGCGCTGATCATTCCCGGACTGCTGCAAAAAAACAGCGGCTGGCGGCGCATGGCTATTCTCTCGGCGGTGATCGCACTGATTAGCCACGCCTTTGCGCTGGAATCACGCATCATCCCCGGCGACGGCAGCGTGCAAAACCTGAGCGTCCTCAACGTCGGCTCGCTGGTCAGCCTGATGATCTGTACGGTAATGACCATCGTCGCGTCTAAAAATCGCGGCTGGCTGCTGCTGCCGATTGTCTACACCTTCGCGCTGATCAATCTGGCCCTCGCCACCTTTATGCCTAATGAATTCATTACGCATCTTGAGGCCACCCCGGGGATGCTGGTGCATATCGGCCTGTCGCTCTTTGCCTACGCGACGCTGATCATCGCCGCGCTTTACGCCATGCAGCTCGCCTGGATTGACTACCAGCTGAAAAACAAAAAGCTGGCGTTTAACCATGAAATGCCGCCGCTGATGGTCATTGAGCGTAAGATGTTCCACATCACCCAGGTGGGCGTGGTGCTGCTGACGCTCACGCTTTGCACGGGCCTGTTTTACATGAAGAACCTGTTCAGCGTGGAGAATATTGATAAAGCAGTGCTCTCCATCATCGCGTGGTTTGTCTATATTGTCCTGTTATGGGGCCATTATCATGAAGGCTGGCGCGGTCGTCGCGTGGTCTGGTTCAACGTCGCGGGTGCGGGCATTCTCACCCTTGCCTATTTTGGCAGCCGCTTCATACAGCAATTTGCTGGCTAAGTAACAAAAGGAGTTCCCCCTGGAACACATCTCTACCACCACGCTGATCGTTACGCTGATCGTCATGGTGGTCATCTCCGCCTATTTCTCCGGCTCGGAAACCGGCATGATGACCTTAAACCGCTACCGGTTACGGCATCGTGCTAAACAGGGTAACCGCGCCGCCCGTCGCGTTGAAAAACTGCTCCGCAAGCCGGATCGCCTGATAAGCCTGGTGCTTATCGGCAACAACCTCGTCAACATTCTGGCCTCTGCCCTCGGCACCATCGTCGGGATGCGCCTGTACGGCAACGCCGGGGTGGCGATTGCCACCGGCGTGCTGACGTTCGTGGTGCTGGTGTTTGCCGAAGTGCTGCCGAAAACTATCGCCGCGCTTTACCCGGAGAAGGTCGCTTACCCGAGCAGCTTCCTGCTGGCACCGCTGCTGATCCTGATGATGCCGCTGGTCTGGCTGCTGAACATGGTGACGCGCGTCCTGATGCGGATGGTGGGAATCAAAGCCGATGTCACCATCAGCAGCGCGCTCAGCAAAGAAGAGCTTCGCACCATCGTGCATGAATCCCGCTCACAGATCTCCCGGCGCAATCAGGACATGCTCCTGTCGGTGCTGGATCTGGAAAAGGTGAGCGTGAACGACATCATGGTGCCGCGTAATGAAATCGTCGGTATCGACATCAACGACGACTGGAAAGCCATCGTTCGCCAGCTGACGCACTCCCCGCACGGGCGGATTGTGCTGTACCGCGACTCGCTGGATGACGCCATCAGCATGCTGCGCGTGCGCGAAGCCTACCGTCTTATGACCGAGAAAAAAGAGTTTACCAAAGAGGTAATGCTGCGAGCCGCCGACGAAATTTACTACGTGCCGGAAGGAACGCCGCTCAGCACGCAGCTGGTGAAATTCCAGCGCAACAAGAAGAAGGTCGGCCTGGTGGTCAACGAGTACGGCGATATCCAGGGGCTGGTGACGGTCGAAGATATTCTGGAAGAGATTGTCGGGGACTTTACCACCTCAATGTCGCCTTCCCTCGCGGAAGAGGTCACCCCGCAAAACGACGGCTCGGTGCTGATTGACGGTAGCGCGAACATTCGTGAACTCAACAAAGCCTTTAACTGGCATTTGCCGGAAGATGAGGCTCGGACCATTAACGGGATGATTCTGGAAGCGCTGGAAGAGATCCCGGCGGCGGGCACGCGGGTGCGCATTGAGCAGTACGATATTGATATCCTGGACGTGCAGGACAATATGATTAAGCAGGTGAAAGTCCTGCCCGTTAAACCCCTGCGCGAAAGTATCGCGGAGTAAGGCTGTAGGCCGGGTGAGGCGAACGCCGCCACCCGGCACTACGGATAGCGAATTACGCTTTCGCTTTCGCCACGGTCACCATCGCCGCGCGAATGGTACGGCCGTTCAGGGTGTAACCTTTCTGCATCACGCCCAGCACTTTACCGGCTTCCACCTCTTCTGACTCCACCATCGCAATCGCCTGGTGAACGTTTGGATCCAGCGGAACGTTGGTATCGGCAATCACTTCCACGCCAAACTTACGCACCACGTCGAGCATGGATTTCAGCGTCAGTTCGATACCTTCGATCATCGCCGCGTTGTCCGGATTCGCTTTGTCAGCCACTTCCAGCGCGCGATCGAGGCTATCAATTACCGGCAGCAGTTCGTTGACGAATTTCTCCAGCGCAAATTTATGCGCCTTCTCTACGTCCTGCTCGGTACGGCGACGCAGGTTTTCCATTTCCGCCTTGATGCGCAGAACACCATCGCGTTCGCGATTCTGTGCTTCTACCAGCTGGGCTTCCAGATTCGCAATTTTTTCATCGCGCGGGTCCACCTGCTCAGCAGATGCGTCTGGCTCTACAGCCTCAACTTCATCGTGCTGTTCCGTGATAATTTCTTCAGGGGCTTGCCCCTCAGGCGTTTTCTGTTCTTTACTACTCATGAATTTCTCCGCGTTTTTCTGCATTCATCTCGCTAACTTCGCTTATTATGGGGATCAGTTTCCGGGATTCAAGGGAACAAGACAGATTGTCATCATTCATCAGGCACAAGGACCTCCAGAAAATGAATAATCATTTCAGGTGTATTGGGATCGTCGGGCATCCGCGTCACCCTACCGCACTAACGACACATGAAATGTTGTATCGCTGGTTGTGTAGCAAAGGCTATGAAGTGATGGTCGAGCAGCAGATTGCCCAGGAGCTGCAGCTGAAGAGCGTCAAAACCGGCACGCTGGCGGAAATTGGCCAACAGGCCGATCTCGCCGTGGTAGTGGGCGGCGACGGCAACATGCTCGGCGCGGCCCGCACGCTGGCGCGCTATGACATTAAGGTTATTGGCATCAACCGTGGCAACCTCGGCTTTTTAACCGACCTCGACCCGGACAATGCGCAACAGCAGCTGGCCGACGTGCTGGAAGGCCACTATATCAGCGAAAAACGCTTTTTACTGGAAGCGCAGGTGTGCCAGCAGGACTGCCAGAAGCGCATCAGTACCGCGATTAACGAGGTGGTCCTTCACCCCGGTAAAGTGGCGCACATGATCGAGTTCGAAGTCTATATCGACGAAATCTTTGCCTTCTCCCAGCGTTCTGACGGGCTGATTATCTCCACCCCGACCGGCTCAACTGCCTACTCGCTTTCTGCCGGCGGCCCGATTCTGACGCCTTCGCTGGATGCCATCACCCTAGTGCCGATGTTCCCGCACACGCTCTCCGCCCGCCCGCTGGTCATCAACGGCGACAGCACGATACGTCTGCGCTTCTCGCACCGCCGTAACGACCTGGAGATCAGCTGCGACAGCCAGATAGCGCTGCCGATCCAGGAAGGTGAAGATGTTCTTATTCGCCGGTGTGATTACCACCTGAATTTGATTCATCCGAAAGATTACAGCTATTTCAACACATTGAGCTCGAAGCTTGGCTGGTCAAAAAAATTGTTCTGATTTTGCATCCAGTACTTTACTGTATAAAAAACCAGTTTATACTGTATGAAAACACAGTTATGGTTTTTCATACAGGAAAACAATTATGCTGGCACAACTGACCATCAGCAATTTTGCCATAGTTCGTGAGCTTGAGATCGATTTCCACAGCGGCATGACGGCGATCACCGGGGAAACCGGTGCAGGTAAATCCATTGCCATTGATGCCCTCGGCTTGTGCCTTGGCGGCCGCGCCGAGGGCGACATGGTGCGCATGGGCGCAAACCGTGCCGACCTGTGCGCCCGTTTCTCCCTGAAAGACACCCCTGCCGCCCAGCGCTGGCTGGAGCAGAACCAGCTCGAAGATGGACGTGAGTGTTTACTACGCCGCGTGATCAGCAGCGACGGTCGTTCACGTGGCTTTATCAACGGTACGGCGGTTCCGCTCTCCCAGCTTCGCGAGCTCGGACAACTGCTTATCCAGATCCACGGCCAGCACGCACATCAGCAACTCGTCAAACCTGAACAGCAGAAAGCGCTGCTGGATGGCTATGCGGGTGAGTATGCGCTTACTCAGCTTATGGCAGAGCACTATCGCCAGTGGCATCAGAGCTGCCGTGAACTTGCCCAGCACCAGCAGCAAAGCCAGGAGCGCGCCGCACGTGCGGAGCTGCTGGCGTACCAGCTTAAAGAGCTAAACGAATTCAACCCGCAGCCGGGTGAGTTTGAGCAAATCGACGAAGAGTACAAGCGGCTGGCGAACAGCGGCCACCTGCTCTCAACCAGCCAGAATGCGCTTAACCTGCTGGCAGATGGCGAAGACGTGAACCTGCAAGGCCAGCTGTATAACGTCCGCCAGCTGATTACCGAACTGGTCGGCATGGACAGCAAGCTTTCTGGCGTTCTGGATATGCTGGAAGAAGCGGCGATTCAGATCTCCGAAGCCAGTGACGAACTGCGCCACTACTGTGAGCGTCTGGATCTCGACCCTAACCGTCTGTTTGAGCTGGAGCAGCGTATTTCCCGTCAGATTTCACTGGCGCGCAAGCACCACGTCACGCCGGAAGAGCTGCCGGGCTACTATCAGTCTCTGCTGGAAGAACAGCAACAGCTTGACGATCAGGCCGACTCGCAGGAAACCCTCTCTCTGGCGGTGAATCTGCACCATGAACAGGCGCTGGCGACAGCGCAAAAGCTGCATGAAATCCGTCAGCATTACGCCCAGGAGCTAAGCCAGCACATCACCGACAGCATGCACACGCTGGCGATGCCGCACGGTGTTTTCACCATTGATGTCCGCTTTGAAGAGAACCACCTGACGGCGGAAGGTGCGGACCGCATCGAGTTCCGCGTCACTACCAACCCGGGGCAGCCGCTGCAGGCTATCTCCAAAGTGGCCTCCGGCGGTGAACTGTCGCGTATTGCGCTGGCGATTCAGGTGATCACCGCGCGTAAAATGGAAACCCCGGCGCTGATTTTCGATGAAGTGGATGTCGGCATCAGCGGCCCAACGGCGGCGGTGGTGGGTAAACTGCTGCGCCAGCTCGGCGAATCAACGCAGGTGATGTGTGTCACCCACCTGCCGCAGGTTGCGGGCTGTGGTCATCATCACTTTATCGTCAGCAAAGAAACCGACGGTGAAATGACTGAAACGCACATGAAGCCGCTGGATAAACGTGCGCGTCTGCAGGAGCTGGCACGCCTGCTCGGCGGCAGCGAAGTCACGCGTAACACACTCGCGAACGCGAAAGAACTGCTGGCGGCATAAACTTTTTCGGGATCTCAGGGTCATACAGAACAACAAAAACGCCGCCAGACCGGTTTCAAAGTGGGGCAAGGTCTATTATCATCGGCATATTACATATGAGCCGCGTTCTGCTCGGGCCCGAAAAGGAATCAAATCACTATGCGTTGTAAAATGCTGACCGCTGCCGCAGCGGTTCTTCTGATGTTGACCGCAGGCTGTTCCACTCTGGAGAAAGTGGTTTACCGTCCTGACATCAACCAGGGGAACTACCTTACCCCTAACGATGTGTCCAAAATCCGCGTGGGGATGACACAACAGCAGGTCGCTTATACACTGGGAACCCCGATGATGTCCGATCCGTTCGGCACTAACACCTGGTTCTATGTATTCCGTCAAAAGCCGGGCCACGAAGATGCGACCCAGCAGACCCTGACGCTGACCTTCAGCAGCGCCGGCGTGTTGACCAACATCGACAACAAGCCTGCCCTGACCAAATAATCAGAAGTCAGAAATGCAAAAAGGTGCTCATTGAGCACCTTTTTTGTATCTGAATTCTTACGCAGAATCGTAGCCCCGGTTAGCGAAGCGCCACCGGGGGAGAAAGAGCTACTTACCCGCTTTCTCCGCACGCTGACGACGCAGCTCTTTCGGGTCGGCAATCAGCGGACGATAAATCTCCACCCGGTCGCCCTCTTTCAGCATATCACCCAGCTTCACCGGACGGCTGTAAATCCCGACCTTATTCTTCGCCAGGTCGATATCGCTGCGAAGCTCAAGTATGCCGGAAGCACGGATGGCCGCCTCAACGGTCGCTCCCTCTTCCAGCGTCACGCGCTGCAGATACTGCTTCTCCGGCAGAGCGTACACCACTTCTACAGCAATCTTATGCGACACTGTAAACCTCTTTGGCGCGAGTGGTGAACGCCTGAACCATATTCGACGCCAGCTCTTTAAAGATGCGGCCAAACGCCAGCTCAATCAGCTTATTGGTAAATTCAAAGTCCAGCTGGAACTCGATGCGACAGGCGTCAGCGCTCAGCGGCGTAAACTTCCAGCCTCCCATCAGGGTTTTAAACGGACCATCCACCAGATGCATCAAAATACTCTGATTGCTGGTCAGCGTATTGCGGGTGGTGAACGTCTTGCTGATCCCCGCTTTGGAGACATCCACCGCCGCGGTCATCTGCGTCGGGCCGGACTCCAGAACGCGGCTTCCGGTGCATCCCGGAATAAATTCTGGATAAGACTGAACATCGTTCACTAACTGATACATTTGTTCCGCGCTGTAAGGCACAAGCGCAGTACGGCTAATCTGAGGCATAGCATTTCCCATGGTCACACAACGGACAAATAATAACATTTATCACCTGTTAAAAAAACGCTAAGCCTCATCTCGTGCTAAGATAGCGCGTTAGACCTCACGGGACGCAATGAGGTGACTTTTTGAAATCAGATTACCGACGGCTTTACGACACTTATGACGAAGAAAAAAGCACATAAACCAGGCTCGGCGACCATTGCGCTCAACAAGCGTGCTCGCCACGAGTATTTCATTGAAGAAGAATTCGAAGCTGGCCTTGCGTTGCAGGGCTGGGAAGTAAAATCGCTGCGCGCCGGGAAAGCCAACATCGGCGATAGCTACGTGATCCTGAAAGATGGCGAAGCCTTCCTGTTCGGCGCGAACTTTACGCCGCTAACCGTCGCCTCCTCACACTACGTGTGTGACCCAACGCGCACGCGCAAATTGCTGCTGAACAAGCGTGAGCTGGAATCCCTCTACGGACGCATCAACCGTGAAGGTTTCACCGTGGTCGCCCTGTCGCTGTACTGGAAAAACGCCTGGTGCAAAGTGAAAGTTGGCGTTGCGAAGGGTAAAAAACAGCACGACAAACGTACTGACCTGAAAGAGCGCGAGTGGCAGTTGGACAAAGCGCGCATAATGAAAAACGCAGGACGTTGATTCTGCACACTTATTGTACTATTCAATAAGTTAGCGTTCCGGGCTGGTATCCAGGAAGTGAAATCTGGTATACTCAGTTCAACACTATTGGGGCTGATTCTGGATTCGACGGGATTTGCGAAACCCAAGGTGCATGCCGAGGGGCGGTTTGCCTCGTTAAAAGCCGCAAAAAAATAGTCGCAAACGACGAAAACTACGCTTTAGCAGCTTAATAACCTGCTCTGAGCCCTCTCTCCCTAGCTTCCGCTCTTAAGACGGGGATCAAAGAGAGGTCAAACCCAAAAGAGATCGCGTGGAAGCCCTGCCTGGGGTTGAAGCGTTAAAACTAATCAGGCTAGTTCGTTAGTGGCGTGTCTGTCCGCAGCTGGCGTGCGAATGTAAAGACAAACTAAGCATGTAGTACCGAGGATGTAGAAATTTCGGACGCGGGTTCAACTCCCGCCAGCTCCACCAAAATTCTCCATCGGTGATAACCAGAGTCATCCGATGAAGTCCTAAGAGCCCTCACGGCGCAAGCCCTGCGGGCTTTTTTGTGCCCTCAATTTCTCCCGCCAGACCCATAAAATTTCCCGGCGACACAGAAACATCACGCAATTAAAGATTATTTCTCTCATGCTCAATGAGCCATTCTTTGCGTGAAATCCCCCCTCCGTAACCTGTCATCGCGCCATCTTTTCCAATTATCCTGTGACAGGGGATCACAATCGCAATCCGGTTGGCACCGTTAGCTGCAGCGACGGCGCGCACAGCATTGGGCTTATTAAGCCGTAGTGAAATGGCCTGATAGTGTGAGGTCTGTCCATAGGTAACAGCACGCAACGCATGCCAGACGGATTGTTGAAAATCACTGCCCGGAGCATCTAAAGCGAGATCAAACTGTCGGCGCGTTCCGGCAAAATACTCGCCGATCTCTTTTACCGTCTGCCGGGTATGGCTGTTTTCTCCGGTGACGATTCTGGCGTTAAATAAACGCTGGATATCGCGAAATTCTGTTTCTAACATCCGGCGATCGGTAAACTCCAGCAGACAGACTCCCCGCTCTGTCGCGCAGACAAACATCGGTCCAAGCGTCGTAGTAAACCGGTGAATGACTATCACCTGGGTTGCCTGAGTCGGCGCTGCGCCAGTAAGACGCTTGTAGGTATAACCAAACCCGCTCAGGGATTCATAGCCATTGTCCAGCGCAACGTCAGTCGCCGCGCGCCCACTTTTCAGCTCCTGCAGGGCAACGTTCACCCGCTGCATTCGCTGGAAAGCCTGAAAAGTGATGCCGTGATGTTGCAGGAACCAGCGCCTTACCCGCTCCGGGCTGATGCCATGCTGACGAAGCTCCGCGT
The DNA here is from genome assembly GCF_057224565.1 of Enterobacter sp. 3U4. NCBI lineage: Bacteria > Pseudomonadati > Pseudomonadota > Gammaproteobacteria > Enterobacterales > Enterobacteriaceae > Enterobacter > Enterobacter sp. 3U4. The sequence continues at coordinate 406,601 of NZ_CP136665.1, read as the reverse complement.
CTGCTACACGGGATTTGATATCGCGCCTGACAAGCGCAAGCGCCTGCTCAACGAATAATGGCGCGCTGTGCGCATTTTCAGCGGGTCTGCAGACTTTACACGGACGAAAACCGTCCGCCAGGGCAGATTTGGCATCTTTATAAAATTCGACATTTTCGCGTTTGGGCTTTCGCGCCCGGCATACCGAAATGCAAAATACGCCAGTGGTTTTGACGCCAACAAAAAACACGCCAGTGTAGTCTGAAGCACGTTCAAGTAATGCCTGATACCAGATATCACACAGATTTTTATCGGTTATTTTCATCACCAAAAAGTCCTTCAAACGTCTGACGAGAAAGGATCGCATGCATGACATCAGTCAGCGTTGACTGAATAGATGAATGAACAAAATTGCCCATTGAAATGCGCCTTACCCCGGCCCGTTTCAGCCTGTCGAATGACGGAAGATCGGGCATACACATAACATTCAGGGGCAGATCCGTTGCCTCTGCAATGAGGCTGATGTCTTTCTCTGACGTCAGGCAGGGAACAAAAAGGCCGTCAGCACCTGCGGCTTTATAGCGTTGACCCCGTAATATCGTCTCCTGCAACGCGGCTTCATGCCCGAGCAGGTAAGTGTCAGTCCGGATGTTCAGAAACAGGCTGTAATTTTCGCTTCTCAGCGTATCGCATACTGTTCTCAGGTTACGGGAAAAATCAAAGGCATCGTCAAGCTGACGAACCCCGTTTATGACTCGGCTGTCTTCGAGATTAACGCCTGCGACGCCTGTCTGAGCAAGGCGCCGCAGATTGCCTGCTATCTCTTCGGCTGAATCACCATACCCTGCTTCCATGTCAACGCTCAATGGCAGGCTGCTGGCAGCCCGGATCCGGGTGACCATATAAAACAACTCATCAAACGGCATTCCCTGCCCGTCGTCATATCCCAGTGTGGACGCTATAGCTGCACTGGACGTTCCCAGAACCTGGTAGCCTGCTTTTTGCGCTGCGACAGCACTGGCGGCATCCCAGACGTTGGCGATAAGAAGAGGCTCATGCTGATAGTGGCGTTCTGCAAAGTTCATATTCATATCCTCTCGATAGATTGAAAATGAATCTAAGCACTCAGGAAGAACCTCACAACCGAAATTCAGACGACCATTTTTTAGCAAACGTCGACTGAACATGGGGGCGGAACAGACTAAACCTTCTAAGGTCGGGTTCTGGCTTCGAGCATGGCAATAACCGCCCAACGAGCCGCATCGTCTGCGATATTTTCCGGCAGCGCATCAGCCCGCAGCGTGATATAAGCATCAACAGCTTTTCTGATGGCCATGCTGACGGAATCACGATCGTGCGTTGCCAGCGTGGAAGTCAGCAGGGCATCAGGATCAATGCTGAGGAATTCGATGCGGCGAACCCCGCGTTGCGGTAGATTTGCTCGACGGTATAGCATCGGCCCCAGCACTTGCTCCCGAAAGAATGCCAGCATGCCTATCGCTTCAAAGAGTTCTCCCCTTTCCAGTTTCACGACCGCGTAATGAAGCCAGATCCAGGCTCGGGACTCAAACCACTCCGGCGTCATGTTGGGCCAGTGAGCGCTAAATTTTGCCAGCTGGCGCTCCAGAGCCAGGTTATCACGGGTAAATAACACCGCTGGTTCCTCAACGCGTTGAGTGAGCATTTCGAGGGTGACAAATTTCAGATCGACATGAAGGAGTTCGGGGCCATACAGGCAGATAAGCAGACGAGGCTCTCCCACATGTTCCCCGGTGAAAGCATGGAGCAGGTGACCCAGAGTTCCGGCGAACACAATACGCTGAGCCATGATGTCGTCATAATAGAGAGGGTCTACCACAACGACAAAATCGAGATCGGAGTATTTATCGAACCCGCCATGAACAAGCGAGCCGCCAGCGAGAAGGGAATGAATCCGCGAATCAGACTGAAATTTAAGCTTGAGTTGCTCTGCAAAACTTCTGTGTAAATCGGGTAACGTACTAAGCATACTTTTTCCTGTTCACAAAAAAGACAAAGCATTACAGAATATCGCGCTATTTATAGGCAGGCCAGATATTTTTTGCAGGAACAATAATGTCCTGAGAGGTTTCTCCCGATGCGTTATATTGCCCTGTAAATTCGGAGAAATTTCTGACCATCGTAGATTACTCGGATATCTGACTAACATAGTCGTACCAGTAAAGGCAACAAAGCAGTCCTTATGAGATTATGACACGGCCCTCTGCGTAGCCCTTGCTCTGCAAGAACATATGCAAACGAGTAAACATTGTTATATGCTTTTGGCCGGTGCTGGCATAACGCGTTCCTGAGGATATATATGGACATTTCACTGCTTACAGGACAACAGACAAACGCATGGTCAGCGACCATGATTAATCTGGAAGCACGTAAACTCATTAATACCGCAAATAGGGAAGCTGCTGACCATCTCAAAGATGGGCTCACCAGAATTCAGTTTATGGAAGACATTAAGTCTTTTATCACTGAGCAATTTTCTCTTGCCCGCAGAGCGAAATCCGACGAAGAAGGGATTTCCTATATAAAAAATCTCAGGGCAGAGAACGAAAATCTTCTTGAACAAGATCGCCTGCTCAGAACGAAAGCTGCGCAGCTTTATGTAAGGGTTGAGTTCATTAAGGAAAACAATAAAGTTGTTGGCTATGTCATTTCCGCTGTACAGGTTGTTTTTGCTGGGTTACAAGCCGCAGGTGGATTACTCCTTGCGAGCTCGATGACGCCTGTCGGTGTGTTGTTAGGTGCCACACTGGTCATTGATGCGGCTAATACCGTATCCAGAGAAGTGAATAATCAATTACTGAACGAAACTGATTCGCAGGGATTTGTTGCTGACACAGCAATGTCGGTTGCAGAGTTTATGGGATTTCGCGGTGAGACTGGTCTGGCTGCGTATAAAACGGTAAGCCTTGCTGCAAATGCGTACAGCGTATTCGGCTTACTTCGCAAACCGGGTTCCTGGCGTCTTTTTTATTTTATGCGCTCAGATTTTTACAGAAAAATGGACTCTATGAGTCGGCCAAAACTCACCATGAAAATCATCGGATATGGCATAAACGCAAAAATTGTTTTTGACTTGCTGTCTATTGATAATAATCCTGCTTAAAACGCCAGGCTTTATACGTTAATTTGAGGGGAGTCATCCAACAGAAGATACCAAAGATAAACACTACAGCAATGCCTGATGAGATGATATTTTCTCGGGAAGCAAAGCATACCGCCAGGATGAACAGAACCGTAAGTACGACGGAAAGAATGATTGTCCCTTTAAACCGATTTGAAAGCGCAGGAAGCAAAATATCCAGCGTCGAATGCTGAGTATCCACATAACGTTTAAGCTTTTGCAGCTCTTCTTTTGTGAAACCCGACCTAAGCAACGCTTCTTCTGTTATCGCCATGACATTCCTCTCCTTTTAATCAGAGCCAGTATACCGTGATCTTTGCAAAAAAAAACCGACCAACGGGCCAGTAGTTGATATTGTTAACCCCCTGACATTGACAAATATCAACACCCTCTCACTCCCTCCTGTGCAAAATTACCCACACAACCCAGCGCTACGGAATAGCCGCTCAACCCGAAAGGAATCCCATCATGTACAGACCCATAACCGTCATAATATTCATTCTCCTGACCCTCGCCGCCCTCGCGGAAATAGGCTTTTTATCCTTTGGATAATCCTCAGGCGAAGTACCTCACATGAGGGCTCATTGATCTCATTACAGTTTTTTCCTAAAGCCATCCCGCTTCGCCTGTGCCATGCTGAATCACGCTCATAACCGAAACGTTAAATGAGGATATTATGAAAAAAACAATTATCGCATTATCTGCCGTTCTGCTGGCTTCCCCAGTATTTGCTGCGACCACACATGCAACTGACGATACCGTCGCTGCGGCGAACGCAAACGCCAACGAGGCGAAGCAAAAACTGCACGAAGAGCAGAACAAAGGTGAAGAGCTGAAGCTGAAACAGAAGCATGCAGCGGAAGGCAAGAGCGAGAGCCTGGGCAGCAAGGTCAGCGAAGATTCCCAAAAAGCCTGGCATAAAACCAAAGAAGGCACCGAGAAAGGGTGGGATGCCACCAAAGAAGGCGCTGAGAAAGGCTGGAACAAAACCAAAGAAGGTGCCAGCGAGCTGGAAAAGAAAGTCACTGAGTAAGTATTTATACTCACAAAAAGGTCGCGCTTGCGGCCTTTTTTATTTCTTCGAATATAATTAGCACCTCGGGCGTTTACGCAGTGCGCACTTATCGGAGAAACCACGATGTATCGCCTTTTGGCCTTTCTGACCGTTCTGCTGTTATGCCCTTCCCTGCATGCCGCCCCAAAAAGCTACCTTATCGACACCGATAACACCGCCATTCGGCTCTCGTGGCATGCCTTCGGCGGCATCCTCTCCTGGGCGACATTCAGCGGCGTGACGGGCGCCGTGACCCTCAACCCGGAAAACGACGTCGACGACCATATTCACGTCACCATTCCCGTAGCGACTCTCGTCGCCTCAAACAAGCTGCTTACCTGGCAGCTGAAAAGCGACATGTTTTTTGATGCGGAGCACTACCCGACCATTGAGTTCATCAGCTCTCGCGTGGTCGCCCAGGGCGACGGGCGGTTCAGGGTGTTCGGCACGCTGACCGTGCGCAACATCGCCCGCCCGGTGATCCTGGAGGCCGTGGTGAAAGACCCGCACGCGCAGTCCCTCACGCTGGATGCCACCACGGCGATCTCGCGCGCGTCCTACGGGATGGATAAGTTTGCGCTGGTGGTGGACGATCGTATTGCCATCGCCATTGCGATTAAGACAAACGACGTGCCGTCATCCTGAGATAAGGCGCCGCAGCTGCTCCGCGTTTTCCCTCAGGTGAGACGACGGGTTGCGGCCAATAAGAACAAACTGGAAGCCCGCCTCCTGCCACCACGCCAGGTTCATGCCGTGCCGCTGCTCCTGGCGAAGAGAGGCCGTCGTCTTCTCATCCAGAGGAGAGATACAGAGCGCCATCGGGCCGTAGTCGGCGTTGATCCAGGCAATCTGCGCAATCGAGGTGGTTTCATAGCGCAGCATTCGCACCATTTTCAGCTCTGCCCCCTGCAGGACAAGCTGCGACATGTGCAGCTTCATGCCGATATCCTGCGCGGCCCGCTCCAGCCCGCGCTGCAGTACCGGCGTTGCGCTGTCCATATCCAGCAGCGTCTCGACGCTGTACAGGGACATATATTGCGCTTCGAGGTCGCGAATATGGGCATTCTCATCCGCTGGAGCGGAAGCGGGCCGCAGCAGGTAGCCCAGCCCGGAGCCGACCATCAAAAAACTGACCGACGCGGCAATCAGCACCCGCCTGCTGACGCCAGACGGCGTGGAAGACTGTGGTTCGGGAATCGCGGCCAGACGCGCGTGCATCGTCTCCAGAGGAGCGTCATCCAGCAGAGAGGCAAACGCCCCGGCGAAATCCTGGCTGCTTTTCATCAGTTCGGCGGCTCGCCCGGAGAGGTGTTCGTCACTTGTCATCTGTTCTTCAAATTTCTGCGCGTCGGCGCGACACATCTCGCCATCTATCCAGGCCACGATGGCGTCGTCGTTATAGGGCGGTGTAAAACGGTGCGCGTTCAAGAGCGTTTCTCCTTTACCGGAGGCAGTATGTCAGCAGATCTGGCAAGCCGAGCCCGCGCCGTCGCCAGCCGGCTCATCACGGTACCGATCGGCACCGCCAGGGTCTCTGCCGCCTCCTGGTAGGTAAAGCCTTCGACATAAACCAAAAATACCGCATTGCGCTGGGCTTCAGGCAGCGCGTTAACGCGCTGCATCACCTTCAGGTAATGCAGGCGCGTCTCATTCTGTTCGCGAGTGTCCGGTGCCAGCAGCTCGTCGCTGGCAACAAATCCCTGCCCCTGTCGAACGTGTCGTGCCCGAAGCTCAGAGATCCAGATGGAGTGCAGGATCGCGAACAGCCACCTGTCGATGCGCGTACCCGGCGTATACTGGCTGCTTCTTTCAAGCGCGCGCACGCAGGTGGACTGAACCAGCTCTTCGGCGATATCTCTGTTTCGCGACAGCACCAGCCCGTAGCGCCAGAGGCGCGGCAGGTGTGCGGCGAGCTGTTGACGAACCTCACGGGTTGCGATGGGGTTTCCCTCCACGAGAAAATCAGGATTCCGGATGTCCGTTGATGGCCGCCTGCAGGTCACGGTACTCCTCGCAGGACTGGCCACAAATACCGGCAATCACCTTCAACTGTTCTTTCGCGAGGTCCGGACGTCCTTTCACCATCCACGCTTCACCGAGATACTCCCGGGCTTTGGCATAATCCGGGGCGATCGCCAGCGCGCGCTGGTAGTAACCAATCCCTTCGTCCGTGCGGCCCAGTTTGCGCGTGGCGAACCCGCGATAGTTCCACGCTTCAGCCGTATTGCCATTTTTCAGCGAATCAAGCAGATTGAGCGCCGCCTGGTACTCGCCTTTCTTCGCGAGATGGTACGCATAGTTGGTTTTGTCCTGGTCGCTGAGGCTGCTGCTCTTGTCCGGCACGCATTTCTGGGTAGCGCTGTCATACACCTGTCCGGCAGGACAGTCGGGCGTTTTGCTCTCGGTACTATTATTGCCCATTGCCAGCGCCAGTGGGGACAGCAGGGAAAAAATCAGCACTGGGATCAAACGGAACGAGGTCGTGTTCATATAAAGCTCCAGGGTAAGAAGGGAGTGACGTCAGTAAACGCCCGACTGACGATTTTTATTCATTCTCCCCGTAATTTTTTTGCTGGCGCAAAATCATGCTGACGTTGTAGCCCAATGAAATTAAATCAGGTTATTCACCTTCACCTTAACGTTATTATTTCGCGTGATAGCAGAGTTTTAACCCCGCACAAGAATATATTTTATTGTTCAAGTGATATAATATATCTTACATCAAAAACGTTACCCTAACTTAAATGAATATTAAGCAGATTTAAATAATATCGTTTTACATTATATTCAAAATATCCCCTACCAATTATCACAGTGCGTAAACCGCACTAAGAATAAACATTGCGCACCCAAATCAAATCAATACAAAACAACAGGTTATATCAAGTCAATTGTTAACAGCATCAATAGATTAATGCCCTCCACATTGTTTTTGAACTTATTTACGAAAGCTGAATTTGCACAACTCGTGTTTTCTGTCTATATCATTTTTATATCCTCGAAAATAATTCCCCTATTAATTACAGGGTTTTACAAAACATAAAACACGAATAAAACGGTTCTCTTTCATTAGAAATTAGATTCGCTCTGATGTTGCCACTCTGAATCCTGGCGGGCATCGTGCGCGCTAAAAACAACGGTCAGTGCTGCGTTTGCGTTATAACAGCGACTGCGCCGGGGGCGCCCTTTACCTTCTGCAGAGATGGCTCGTCTTGCTCGCCGTTCATGACACATCTGCTGGAGTAATGCCTAAATGAGCCAAATCTCTGTTATATCGAAACTTACTGGCGTGGAAACGACCACGGAAGGCACACAGGTTACGCTGAGCCATTCCTCTATCGTTGAGCTTCATATCGAGCGAGCGAGCGTCTCCCACTTCGCGCGAAATGGTAACGATCTGCTGGTTACGCTGCACTCCGGCGAGGTGATCACCCTTAAAAACTTCTACGTCACGGACGCGCAGGGCGTGAGCCAGCTGGTACTGCAGGACAGCGAGGGCGCATTATGGTGGATTGAAGATCCGACCGGAGCCGCAACGTATGAATCTATCGCGTCCACGGACGTGCTGCTTGCGGCCTCCGGGAGCGACGCCGGTGGTGCCGCCATCTGGCCATGGGCACTGGGCGGCATTGTCGCAGCTGGCGGCATCGCGGCGGCGGCAAGCACCGGTGGTGGTGGCGGCGGCGGTGGTGATGGCGATGGCGGCAATAACAATAGCCCCAACCCCAACACACCCGTCGATCCTGCCGATCCGGATACAACGCCGCCGAACGCACCTTCCGGCCTTAAGTTCTCTCCAGATGGTAAAACCGTCACCGGTACCGCTGAACCCGGCAGTACCATCACGCTGAAAGACGCGAACGGGAACGTTATTGGCTCAGGAAAAACGGGCAGCGACGGCAGCTTTACCGTTTCCCTCGGCACACCGTTGACTAACGGCGAGCAGGTGACTGCCACCGCGACGGATAGCGCCGGGAATACCAGCCCGGGCACAACGCTCAACGCACCGGACATCACCGCGCCCGATGCGCCAGCAATCACCAGCGTAACGGATGATATTGCCCCGCAGACGGGAACAGTCAGCAACGGAGGCAGCACCAACGATCAGCGCCCGCAGCTTACCGGTACCGGCGAAGCGGGCTCGACCGTGACGATTTATGACGGTGGAGTCGCCATTGGTACGGCGGTGGTCGCCAGCAACGGCACCTGGAACTTTACCCCGTCGGTTGATCTGAGTGAAAGAACTCATGAGATTACCGTACGGGCAACCGATGCCGCGGGCAACACCGGGCCTGCCTCACCGGTGTTTACCCTGACGGTGGATCTTACTCCGCCGGACGCGCCGACCGCGATTGTGCTGACCGACGATACGGGCGCTATCAGGGGAACCATCACGTCGGGCGCGCTTACCGATGCTTCACTGCCGATCCTGGCGGGAACCGGCGAGCCCGGCGGAACCATCACCATTTACGATAACGGCGTGGTGATTGGCACAACGACGGTGCAGCCCAACGGCACCTGGAGCGTCACGCCGAACGGCCCGCTCCCGGAAGGGACACACTCCATAACCGTCACTGAAACCGATGCCGCCGGAAACCTGAGCGCGAGCTCAGAGCCTGTCATCTTCACCGTTGACACCACGCCGCCGTCTGCCCCTGGAAACCTCGCGGTGTCGAATGATGGCGGCACCATCAGCGGCATCGCGGAAGCCGGCAGCACGGTGACCATCCGTGAAGGCGATGTCACTCTTGGCACGGTTGTTGCGGACAGCCAGGGTAACTTCAGCCTGACGCTGACCCCGCCGAAGCTCAACGGCGAAATCCTGACCGCTGACGCCACCGACACGGCAGGCAACACGGGACCAGCAACCGCCGCCGCATCACCGGATATTACTCCACCGGCGACGCCAATTATCGTATCTGTGATTGATGACGTGCAGGCCAGCACCGGCCCCGTGGGCCCAAACGGGGTTACCAACGACCGGGCGCCGACCGTGACCGGAACGGGGGAAGCGGGCTCCACCATCACGGTTTATAACGGCAGCGATGTCCTCGGTACGGTGGTTGTTTCCTCTTCCGGCCTGTGGAGCTTTACGCCGCCTGCACCGCTGGCCGATGGCATCTGGGTACTGACCGCGAAGGCGACGGATGTAGCCGGTAACCCGAGCGGGTTATCAGATTCGTGGACAATTACCATCGACGGCACGGCGCCTGGCGCCCCGGTAATTTCACAAGTCGTGGACGATGTCCCCGGCCGCACCGGTTCGCTCGACATTAATGAGACCACTAACGACGCCACCCCAACGCTCAGCGGTACCGCCGAACCAAACGCAACGGTCACCCTCCGCGTGGACGGCGTTGCTATTGGTACGACCGTAGCCAATGGCCTTGGCGTGTGGATCTTTACCCCAAACACCCCGATCGCTGAAGGGCCACATATCCTGACAGCCGTCGCAACTGACGCGGCGGGCAACACCAGCGACGTCTCCAACAGCTGGGGCATCACCATTGACAGCGTTGCCCCGGGAGCGCCGGTCATTACCCAGGTTGTGGATGACGTGCCAGAGCGTCTCGGCGCGCTCAATTCTGGCGACAGTACTAACGACACCACGCCAACGCTCAACGGCACCGCGGAGCCGGGCTCAACCGTCACCATCCGCCAGGACGGCGTCGATGTCACAACGATTGTGATCGACAGCAGCGGCACGTGGACCTATACCCCGACCACGCCGCTCGTTAACGGCACCTATACCTTTACCGCCGTCACCACCGATGGGGCGGGTAACACCAGCCAGCCGTCAAGCGGCTTTACTCTGACCGTCGATACCACGCCGCCAACAGCAGCCACTATCGCCACCGTGACCGATGACGTCGGCGGCGTTCAGGGCACGCTCAGCAACGGCGATTCCACGGATGACACCCAGCCGCTGCTGCAGGGCTCCACCCCGGCGGATACGGTGATCACCGTTTATGACGGTGCCACCCTGCTCGGCACCGCCACCCTCGACGGCAGCGGCGGCTGGAGCTTTACACCCGTTAGCCCGCTCACCGACGGCCCGCATTCCCTGACGGTTCACGCCACGGATGCCGCCGGCAATACCACGATTTCCAGCCCGTTTGTATTGACGGTGGATACCGTCGCGCCTGCCACGCCGGATATCCCGGCAATCACCGTCAACCCTGACGGCACAGAAATACCGTTGAACCCGGGAGAAACCACCCGCGACACCACGCCGACCCTTAGCGGTACCGGCAATCCGGGCGATACCGTGACGATATACAACGGCGGCGTCAAACTTGATGATGTGCTCGTGGACGGTACCGGCAACTGGACCTGGACACCATCAACCCCGCTGCCTAACGGCACCTATGACATTACCCTGACCGTCACCAACATGGACGGCACGGGCAACGAAAGCGCCCCATCGCAGCCGGTCACCATCACCATTGATACCGACCCGCCGGCTACGCCTGCGGCACCGACCGTCACCGACAGCGTCACCCAGATCACCGGCCCCGTTCCCGATGGCGGAACCACTAACGATCCTCGCCCGGTCCTGAGCGGCACCGGCACGCCGAACGACGTAATCAACATCACTGACACCGTCAACGGCATATCCACCGTTGTGGGCACCGTCACGGTAGACAGCAGCGGCAACTGGAGCTGGCGTCCTGGCAGCGACATTGCCGAGGGCAGCCACGCCTGGACCGCCACCGCCACCGATGAAGCAGGCAACATCTCTGACCCGTCGCCAGCGATTACGATCGTCGTGGATACCGTGGCGCCACCTACGCCGGTGATTGGTGCAGTGGGCGGCGCGCCTGATGGTGGTTTTACCACGGATTCGACGCCAGCGGTCGGCGGCACCGGCGCCATCGGTGAGAGAGTGATCGTCTACAACAACGGCGTCGAATTAGGACGCGTAACGGTGAATGGTACTGGCGAATGGTCCTTCACCCTGCCACAACAAACGGACGGCCCGCTAAACATTACCGTGGCGGGCGTGGACACAGCGGGCAACCTTAGCGCGCCGAGTGCGGTCTTTACCGTCACGCTAGATACCGTTGCGCCTGGGATACCGCAGATTAATGCCGTCTCAGACAGCCAGCTTACCAACAACGTGCTCTACACCCGCGACGGCACGCCGACCCTTACCGGGACCAGCGAACCCGGCACCACCGTTATCATCTCCATCGACGGTAGCCCGTCGGGTGTGCCGGTCACGATACAGCCGGACGGCAGCTGGAGCTGGACTGCAGGTACAACCCTGCCGGATGGCCCTCATACCTTCACCGTCTCGTCTGTCGATCCTGCCGGTAACACGTCAGGGAGTTCCGCACCGCTGAGCGTGACGGTGGATACCGCCGCGCCTGCAAATCCGAGCGGCATGGCCCTGGCTCAGGAAGGAACTCCTCTGACCGGTAACGCCGAGGCAGGAAGTACCGTTACCGTGAAAGACAGCGGTGGGACCGTTATTGGTAGTGGCGTTGCCGCAAGCGACGGCAGCTTCTCCATTGCGCTGAGTCCGGCGCAGCTGGACCCGACCACGCTGACCGTGACCGCCACAGATGCCGCTGGAAATGCCAGCCCTGGCGCGTCCTTTATCGTTACCGATTCACCGCTCGACCTGCCGCAGGTGCCGGTCATTACGGCCATCAACGATGACGTCGCCCCGATCGTCGGCGACGTGAAAGGCAAAACAACCAACGACACCACGCCAACGCTTACCGGTACGGCTCAGGCGGGAAGCCTGATCGCCATTTATCAGGACGGTGGCGTAACGCCCGTGACGACGGTGACCGCCGACGGCAGCGGCAACTGGAGCTATACGCCGACCGCGCTTGGCGAAGGGCTGCACACCTTTGAGGTGACCGCGACCCTCAACGGCCAGACCAGCGGCCGCTCTCCGGCGGCCAGCGTCACCGTCGACCTCACCGCACCGGGCACGCCGACCATCGGCGCCGTGATTGACGACGTCGGTCCGGGTACCGGCCCGCTGACCAGCGGCCAGACCACCAACGACAACCAGCCGACCCTCACCGGCACCGGCGCGGTGGGCGATACCATCTCCATTTACAACAACGGCGTGCTGCTGGACAGCGTGGTGATCGGCAACACCGGCACCTGGAGCTTCACCACGCCAGCCCTGGCAGAGGGCAATAACGTCCTGACCATCCGCGAGACCGATCCGGCGGGGAATCAGAGCGGTCCTTCGGCGGGCTTCACCGTCGTGGTGGACTCCGTTTCCGCCACGCCGGTCATCACCAACGTCACGGATAACGTCGGTAACGCCGCCACCACGGTGGTTAGCGGCACCGAGACCAACGACGCCACGCCAACCCTTTCGGGGACAGCGGACGCAAACAGCGTGGTGACCATTTTCGACGGCGGCGCTCAGATTGCCGTGGTAACGGCTGACGGCACCGGCGCGTGGACATTTACTCCTGACACCGCGCTCGGCGAAGGCACGCACAGCTTCACCGTCCGGGCGACCGACCCGCTGGGCAACGTCAGCGCGGTCTCAACGCCCTGGAGCGTGGTGGTTGACCTGACGGCACCGACGGTTCCGACGCTGGATAATGTGAATGACAACGCCCCTGGCGGCGTCACGGGCAACCTCACCAGCGGCCAGGTGACCAACGACAGCACACCGACCATCAGCGGCACCGGCCAGGCGGGCAGCACGATTCACATCATGAACAACGGCACGCAGATTGGTACGGCGCTCGTTGACGGAAGCGGCAACTGGACCTTTACACCGACCGCGCCGCTGGGCGACGGCAGCTACTCCCTGCGCGCGTATGCAACGGATACAGCAGGCAACGCCTCGGCGAACTCGTCGGTCTTCGCCTTTACCATTGATACCGCAGCTCCCGGCGTACCGGTGGTGACGAGCGTCATTGACGATATCGGTCCGGTCACCGGGACGCTCACGTCGGGTAACAGCACCAACGACGCGCGTCCAACCTTCAACGGCACGGGCGACGTGGGTGCTACAGTGCACGTGATCGTTGATGGTACCGAAATTGGCACTGCCGTGGTCAATGCCCAGGGTAACTGGACCTTCACCCCGGGCACCGATCTGGGCGAAGGGCCGCACGCGATCGTCTTCAACGCCACCGACGCGGCTGGCAACACCGGCAGCACGACGGCGCCGTTTAACCTGACGGTGGACACGGTCGCGCCGTCGGCACCGGTCATCTCGACCGCGGGTGACAACGCGGGCAGCATTCAAACCCCGCTCTCTTCCGGGCAGAGCACCGACGACACCACGCCGACGCTGAACGGCACCGCGACCGCCAACGCCACGGTCACCGTTTATGAGAACGGCCAGCCTGTCGGCACCGTGCAGGCGGACGGTACCGGCGCATGGAGCTTTACGCCGTCAACGCCGCTGGCCAGCGGCAGCCATACCTGGACCGCCACGGTCACCGATGCGGCTGGCAACGTCAGCCCGAACTCGCCGGACTTTACCCTCATTGTTGATACCACCGCACCGAACGCGCCGGTTATCAGCCAGGCGATAGACGACGTAGGCAGCATCACCGGCCCGCTTACGTCCGGGCAAACAACCGACGATACCGTTCCGCGCCTTGCCGGAACCAGCGAACCGTTTGCTACCGTTAAGATCTATGAGGGAACCACGCTTGTCGGAACGGGCACCGCGGATGGCAGCGGGAGCTGGAGTATCTTGCTCACCACCACGCTGTCGAGCGGTCCGCACAGCTTCACCGCGCAGGCCACGGATGCGGCAGGCAACACCAGCGTGTCGTCGGCCAGCTTCAGCCTCACCGTCGACACCACGCCGCCTGCGCTGCCGGTGCTGACCAGCATTCTGGATGACGTGGGCAATGCGGCGACGCCGGTTGCCAACGGCGGTTTCACCAACGACGCGCAGCCGACCCTCACCGGTACGGCGGAAGCAGGGTCAACGGTGAAAATCTTTGATAACGGCGTACAGATCGGCAGCGTGACGGCGACCGGCGGGGCGTGGAGCTTTACGCCATCCCCGGCGCTGAGCAACGGCGCGCACACGTTGACCTTTACCGCTACCGATGCGGTGGGCAACGCCAGCGCGCCTACCGCCGGGTATGTGATTAACGTCGATACCCTCCCGCCAGCCGCGCCGGTCATCAGTTCGGTGATTGATGATGTCGGCAGCGTTACCGGGCCGGTAACCGGTACGAACCCGACCAACGATACCCGACCAACGCTGAGCGGGACGGCCGAAGCGAATGCCACGGTAAGGATCTACGATGGCATTACGCTGGTAGGCACGGTGACCGCCGACGGCAGCGGCAACTGGACCCTGCCGCAAACCACCACGCTGACGCAAGGAACGCATAACTTCACCGCCACCGCCACCGATGCGGCGGGCAACACCAGCGTGGCGTCAGCCGTGACGACGATTATCGTCGATACAACCGCCCCAACGGCGCCGACCGGAACCTTCAACGCCGACGGTAGCGTGCTGACCGGGACTGCGGAAGCCGGCAGCACCGTCGCGATCCGCCTTGCGGACGGTACGACGGTGACCGCCATTGCGGGCAGCAACGGCACCTACAGCTACACCTTCATTAACAAACAGACCGAAGGCCAGACGCTGCAGATCACCGCTACCGACGTCGCGGGCAACACCTCCCTGCCGGGCTCTGCCCTTGCGCCGGTGGTGCCGCTCTCCGCCAGTAATAACGTAGAGGAGCTGAACCTCAGCACCACGGCGACCGTGACCAACAGCCAGTACAGTGACTACGGCTTCCTGCTGGTCGGCGCCGTGGGCAACGTCCTGACGCTGATCGGTAATGACACCGCGCAGGTGAACTTCTCGGTGGTCAGCGGCGGCAGCGCGGATATCGTGGTGAACGCCAACGCTACGGGGGCGGTGCTCTCTCTGCTCAATACCCTTGAGCTGGTAGTGCAGCACTACGTCAACGGCGTCTGGACTACCGTGGTGGACACCGGCCAACCGCAGTTTGCCGATCTCCTGACCCTCGGCGCAACCGGCGTATCGCTGAACCTGTCCGGGCTGGCTGACGGTAACTACCGCGTGCTCAGCTACAACACCAACCTGCTGGCGACCGGCTCTTACACCAGCCTCGACGTGGCGGTGAAAGAGACCGGACCGGGTACGGTCACGGGCGATACCAGCCTCAACGGCAACGTGATCCTCGATACGGATCCGACCGCCGGCAGCGACAACGCGCCGGCCGGAACCACCATCTCCGCGGTCACTAACGCGCAGGGGGTCACCACCAGCGTGAACGCCGACGGCACGGTGATCCAGGGCCAGTACGGTACGCTGACCATTAACCGCGACGGCAGCTATACCTACAGCCTGACCGACACCAGCGCCGCGGTCATTGGCCGGACGGAGAGCTTCACCTACACCATCACCCATAACGGCGTCAGCGCGTCGGCGAACCTGGTGCTGTCTCTGGGTGCCGGTACGGTAGTCAACGGCATTGTGGCGGTGGACGACACGGCCTCGCTGACCTTTGACACCACCGTGAGCGAGATTAATAACGGCGCCTCGTCTCAGAACGGTTTTACCCTGGTAGGCATTAATCTCGGCAGCACGCTGGGGCTTAACCTGCTGGACGACATGACCAACCCGATTATCTACAACGTGGAGGAAGGCACGACCCGCACCATGACCATTCAGGCCTCCGTGGGCGGCGTGGCGCTGGCATCGGTATTCGATCTGTACGTCTATAAGTTCAACAACGCTACCCAGACCTTCGAGCAGGTTCGCGTCGAGTCGGGCTGGCTGCGCGCCCCGCTGCTGGGGGGCACGTCATCCCAGCTGACGCTGAATCTGCCTGCCGGGGAGTACCTGTTCTTACTCAATACCGCATCGGGGATCGCCGTCCTGACGGCCTACACGCTGAGCGTCCTGCAGGATCATGTCTACAGCGTGGCGAGCATCAGCGAAACTACCACGGGCGACGTGCTGGCGAATGACCCTGTTCCGGCGGGCACGGTAGTTACCGAAGTGAACGGCGTGGCGGTCAACAGCAGTGGAACAACCACTATTCAGGGGGAATACGGCACGCTGACCATTAATTCGTCCGGTCAGTACACCTACACCCTGAGGAGCGGCGTGGGGGCGGACCATATCAGCACGCCGGACACCTTCGTCTACACCGTTACCGCGCCTGACGGCTCGAAGGATACGGCATCGCTTAACATCACCCCAACCGCGCAGGCGATGAATGCGGTCAACGACGTCAGCACCGCAATGGACGTCACCTCGGTGCACCACACGTCGGTCTACTCCGATACCACCGTGGGCGTCGCCAGCTGGACGACCGCGGTGCTTTCATCAACCCAGGGCAGCGGCAGCGGAACCTTCGTGGTCGACCCGAACACCGCGCTGCATAACGCGTCGCTGCACTTTAGCGTGGTCTCGCTGCTGGCGCTGGGCGGGCTGACGGTGAACTGGACGATTAGCGATGCCAACGGCGCGATCCGCAGCGGCTCCTTCAGCGGCGCCTCGCTGCTGGGCGGCAGTATCGACGTCCCGCTGACCGGGCTGGATCTCAACGCCGGGACCTATACGCTGAGCTTTACCGGTAGCGTACCGGGGCTCAGCGTCGGGAACATCACCATCACGCCAAGCGTAAACGGCACCACCTACTCGCTGACTGACTTCGACGCGACCGGCACCCACACCGTCAACGGCAATATCTTTGACGGCACCGATTCTGGCGGCGTGCTGGATCAGCTCCACTCGGTGGACACCCGCCTGAGCGTGACCGGCTACAACGGCGTGACCACCACGCTTGATCCGTATACCGGCAGCGCAACGGTGAATATCACCGGCCATTACGGCGTCCTGGCGATCGGCGCTGACGGCCACTACACCTATACCCTCAACAGCGGGGTATCGCTCTCAACCATGACCTCGAAGGAGACCTTCAACTACACCCTGACCGACTCTGCCGGAAGGACGGACAGCGCCACGCTGACTATCAATATGGCGCCGCAGTTCATCAGCTCGGAGCATAACGACACCATCACCGGCACGGCCTACGGCGATACGCTGATTTACCAGGTGCTGAACAGTACGGTAGGGAATGCCACGGCGGGTAACGTCAGCAGCACCGCGGGCGATCACTGGACCGGCTTCTCGCTGGCGCAGGGGGACAAGATCGACATCGGCGATCTGCTGGTGGGCTGGAACGGTAGCGCCTCGACGCTGGGGAATTATCTCCATGTTACTAATAGTAATGGCAATACCGTGATCTCCATCGACCGTGACGGTGCGGGGGGCACCTACACTAATACCACGCTCGTTACGCTTGATGGCGTTCAGACCACCTACGACGAGCTTGTTAACCAGCAGCACATCATTACCTGATAGCACCTGCAGTACCTAACCCGGGCGCACAGCGCCCGGGCATAAATAATAAAGCCGTACTCTTTTTATTAGGGACATGACATGGGAATGAAGATGCCTTACTGGTGGCTCTCGTGCTGCCTGATATCTGTGTCCGCTTTCTGCGCAAATCCGGCGGCAACCATCAATACCGGACAGCTTCGCGAAACGCAGGAACTCCCCTCACTCAACGGTCGCGTGGCCCCGGTGGCCGGCAACGCCGCTCCCGGCTCATTACAGCTTGGCGAGGCCGTTAACCGCGCCGTTACCTGGCATCCGGCCATCAGCGAAGCCGTGGGCAAACTCTACCAGCAGAGCGAAGAGGTGGACGTCGCGAAATCAAAATACTATCCGCAGATTAATGCCGGCGTGGACAACGGTTATTCCCATGACGGCGACCAGAACGGCTTTACGCCATCGCTGGTGCTTTCTCTCTCACAGATGCTCTACGACTTTGGCAAAGTGGACAGCCAGGTGAGGGCCGAGAGCGCGGGCGTTGCCCAGCAGCAGGCCAACGTGCTGGTGAGTATCGACACCATCGCCCACGATACCGCTATCGCCATGGTGCAGGTGCAAACCTGGCAGCAGATGGTCGACACCGCCAAAGAGCAGCTTGAGGCCCTCTCCTCCATCGGCACGCTGACCCGCCAGCGTAACGACGAAGGCGCCACGTCGCTCTCTGACGTGGTGCAGACCGATGCCCGTATCGAAGGCGCACGCGCCCAGCTAATGCAGTATCAGGCCAGCCTGGACAGCGCCCGCGCGACGCTGATGAGCTTTCTCGGCTGGAACAGCCTGAACGCGATCGGCAACGACTTTCCGCAAAAGCTGGCCCGCAGCTGCGATGTCGCCGAACCGGATGACCGCCTGGTCCCTGCGGTACTTGCCGCCTGGGCACAGGCTAACGTCGCCCAGGCTAACCTCGACTACGCCGACGCGCAGATGACGCCAACCGTCTCGCTGGAGCCGGAGGTGCGCCACTACATGAACGATCGCTATGCGGGCAGCGACACGCGGGATCGGACCCAGTATTCCGCCTGGGTGAAAGTGCAGATGCCGCTCTATCAGGGCGGCGGCCTCACCGCCCGGCGTAACGCCGCCGGACACGCGGTGGAAGCGGCGCAGTCCACCATTCAGCGCACGCGCCTGGATGTCCGCCAGAAACTGCAGGAAGCCCGCAGCCAGGTGATGAGCCTGCAAAGCACGCTGCAAATTCAGGGCCGCCAGGAGGCGCTCAGCGCCCGCACCCGCGAACTGTACCAGCAGCAGTATCTTGACCTCGGCTCGCGCCCGCTGCTCGACGTGCTCAACGCCGAACAGGAGGTTTATCAGGCGCGCTTCACCCAGCAGCAGACCCTCGGTCAACTGCACCAGCTGCAGCTCAACTGCCTGTATAACACCGGGCAGCTGCGACATGCGTTCGATCTTGATAACCGCACCATCCAGACCGTGGAGATCCAGCCATGAAGCAGCGTGATATCCCGCAGGGTGAAAACATGACGGATGAGGCGCTGGCGCAGTGGGCGCAGGCCTTTGGCTTTATCGCCACCCGCTACCGCGTCGCCTGCTCGCCCGGCGCGCTGATCGCAGGCGCACCGTGGCTGAAAGGCAAACCGATGGTACCCGCCCTCACCCAGCTGGCGCGCGAGGCGGGGCTGTCGTTTCAACTGCTCACCGCTGACCAGCAGTCGATCAACAGCTGGCGTCTGCCGGTGGTGGTGGCGCTGAATGACGGCCGGGTCGGCGCGATCGAACACTTCGACGGCGACGACACGCTGGAAGTCAGCTTCTTCGACGAACAGACCTACACTAACCGGCTGTCGATGACGGCCATGCTGCCCGCCATCCGCCACGTCATTGCCCTGCGGCCACTTGCCGCGCTGAAGGACAGCCGCGTGGACGCCTATATTTCAAAATACCGACCGGACTGGCTCTACAGGCTGGTGATGCGCGATCTCCGCCCCTACAGCTGGGTGATGCTGGCCGCCCTCTTTATCAACGTGCTCTCCCTCTCCGGGATTGTCTTTTCCATGCAGGTGTATGACCGGGTGATCCCCGCCCAGTCCTACCCGACGCTGTACGTCCTGACCATCGGGGTGCTGATCGCCACCCTGTTTGGCTTCGTGCTGCGCGTGGCGCGCGGGCACATTATGGATCTGCTGGGCAAGCGCTCGGATATGCGCGTCTCGGATCGCGTCTTCGGCCACGCGCTGCGGCTGCGCAACAGCGCGATCCCCCGATCCACCGGGAGCTTTATCTCACAGCTGCGCGAGCTGGAGCAGATCCGCGAGATGGTGACCTCGTCCACCATCTCGACGATTGTCGACCTGCCCTTCTTTTTACTGTTCGTGGTGGTGCTGGCGATCATCGCCCCGCAGCTGGCGTGGATCGCCCCGGTCGCGGCGGTGATCATGGTCCTGCCCGGCCTGCTGCTGCAGAAGAAGCTGGCGGAGCTGGCAAAGCAGTCGGCCCATGAATCGACCCTGCGCAACGCGGTGCTGGTGGAGAGCGTGCAGGGGCTGGAGGACATCAAGCTGATGCAGGCGGAAAACCGCTTTTTGCAGCAGTGGAACAGCTATATCCAGATCACCGCCGAATCCGGCCTGCGCACCCGCGAGCTGACGCAGAACCTCATCAGCTGGGGGATGACCATCCAGAGCCTGGTTTACGCCGCCGTGATTGTGGTCGGCGCCCCGATGGTGATCGACGGCACCCTGACCACCGGCTCGGTGGTCGCCGCGTCGATGCTGGCATCCCGCATGATCGCCCCGATGGCGACGCTGTGCGGCGTGCTGGCCCGCTGGCAGCAGGTCAAAGCCGCAAAAGAGGGGCTGGACAGCATCATGCAGCTCCCCACCGAAAACCAGCGCGAGGAGACGCCGATCCGCCGGGACGTGCTGCGCGGTCACTACCTCTTTGAACAGGCGCAGTTCCGCTACCAGCCGGACGATCCGCGCATGGCGCTGCGCATTAACCGGCTGGAGATCCGGCCGGGAGAAAAAGTGGCGATCCTCGGGCGCAACGGCGCGGGTAAATCGACCCTGCTGCAGGCGATGGCGGGCGGGATGGACCTGGCGGCGGGCGAGCTGCGGCTCGACGGCTTCAGCCTGCCGCATCTCGACGTCGCCGACGTCCGGCGCAACGTCGGCTTTATGACCCAGAACGCGCGGCTGTTTTACGGCACCCTGCGCGAGAACATCACTCTCGGCATGCCGCGCGCCACCGACGAAGAGATTTTCGAGGCGCTGGAGCTGACCGGCGCGGCGGGCTTCGTGCAGAAGCTGCCCAAGGGACTGGACTACCCGATCATGGAAAACGGCGTAGGGCTCTCCGGCGGGCAGCGCCAGTCTATTCTGCTGGCGCGAATGCTGCTGCGCGATCCGAATATCGTTCTGATGGATGAACCCACCGCCTCGCTGGACGAGCACACCGAGCGGGAATTCATCCAGCGGCTGGGCGACTGGCTCGGGCATCGCACCCTCATCGTCGCCACCCATCGCGTACCGGTGCTTGAGCTGGTGGAGCGCGTAGTGGTGTTGAAAGAGGGGATGCTGGTGATGGATGCGCCAAAAGCCCAGGCGCTGAGCAACAGCCGCATGCAGCAGCAACAGCAGCAGGCAGCAACCGGACGGGAGTGGAAAAATGAAAATCAGTCAGCGTGACGTGGCGGCAATGGACGATCTGGATAACGCCCTCGACTCCGAAAGCGGCTACACCGGCGCGCGTCGGATCGTGATCTTCTCGCTGCTGATGTTTGTGGTGCTGGGCGTCTGGGCGTGGTTTGGCGTGCTGGATGAGGTGTCAACCGGTTCGGGGAAAGTGATCCCCAGCTCGCGCGAGCAGGTCTTACAGTCTCTCGACGGCGGGATCCTCACCGAGCTGAACGTCCACGAGGGCGATCAGGTGCAGGCCGGACAGGTTCTGGCGCGGCTTGACCCAACTCGTTCCGAGTCAAACGTCGGCGAAAGCGCGGCGCGCTACCGCGCGTCTCTGGCCTCCAGCGCCCGCCTGTACGCCGAGGTGAACGATCTGCCGCTGAAGTTCCCTCCTTCGCTGGCGAAATGGCCGGATCTAATTGCCGACGAAACGCGGCTGTACAACTCGCGCCGCGCGCAGCTGGAGGATACCCAGCGGGAGCTGCGCGCCGCGTTAGATCTGGCGAATAAAGAGCTGACCATTACCCAGCGGCTGGTAAAAACCGGGGCTGCCAGCCACGTGGAGGTGCTGCGCCTGCAGCGGCAGAAAAGCGATCTGGAGCTGAAGCTCACCGACGTGCGTTCGCAGTATTACGTCCAGGCCCGCGAGGCGCTCTCCAAGGCCAACGCGGAGGTGGATATGGTTTCGGCGATCCTCAAAGGCCGCCAGGATTCCGTCACCCGTCTGACGGTAAAATCCCCGGTGCGCGGGATCGTGAAAAACATCAAGGTCACCACCATCGGCGGGGTGATCCCGCCCAACGGCGAGCTGATGGAGATTGTGCCGGTGGACGATCACCTGCTGATCGAAACCCGCCTGTCGCCGCGCGATATCGCTTTTATCCACCCGAATCAGGAGGCGCTGGTTAAAATCACCGCCTACGATTACGCCATTTACGGCGGGCTGCACGGGGTGGTGGAGACGATTTCCCCGGATACCATCCAGGACGAAGCCAAGCCGGAAGTGTTCTATTACCGGGTGTTTATCCGCACCAGCCAGGATTACCTGGTCAATAAGGCGGGCAGGCACTTCTCGATTGTGCCGGGGATGATTGCCACGGTGGACATTAAGACCGGCGAGAAAACGGTGCTGGATTATCTGATTAAGCCGTTTAACCGGGCGAAAGAGGCGCTGAGGGAGCGGTGATGAAACGCCTTACATCATTTTCTGAAGCCGCCTCGCAGGATTTAACTTCTTCTGGGTAGCCTGCTTTTTCTTAGGGTTAATCGGGCGTATGTTCCTTCCACACCAGCAAAATCTGGCGTCGGGATTGGCATCCCGGTTAAACTTAATGGCGGCGTGAGCTCTTGTTGCGCCGTGCGTCTGGCTACATTTCAATGGTGGGCTGGACGGGGGCGTCGCAAGACGCGCCGGTGTCCATTAAGGCCGGTAATGCCAACTCCGTTCAGTCCTGCCACCCGGGAAATTGGCATTTCTCTGGCAGGGTCTTAATCACTTAATGGAAACTGTCATATGACCACCAGTAACGCACTTTTCACGACCCCCTTCGGCCACAATACCGACTTCACTGAACTTGCCGACAACTGCCAACGCTATTGCGAAGCATTGGTGGAAGAGACCGATCCTGCAAGAAAAATAGCGCTCTGCGGTCGTCTTGCATCGACCCTCGCCCTGCTTCGCCCGATGCTGCTGGAGCCGCTCCCTGAGCACTTACAGGAACGTCTTACCGTCAGTGTGTTCCCCGAATGTGAACCTGCATTCAACGCTGAATCCGATCAGCTCTGTCGCTACTGTGAGGAAATTACGCAACTGTTGATGGGGGGCGCGCTCGCCCCTGAATCCGCTGGTGTGATGGGAGATTTACTCTTTGAACTGACGGGATATTTTGCTGACCAGCTAAAAGCCCCGCGCTGGCTGAGAACCGAGGCTGGCGTCGCGTTGCTGGGTTGACATGGTTTTCTCCCTCTCCCTGTGGGAGAGGGTCGGGGTGAGGGCATCAAACCGCACTCATTTTATATTTATAAACAGGACGTTAATTATGAATAACCAGGAAAAGCTACGCATCTCAACCACACCAGGCGAAGTTTTGCTGCACGATTATCTTAAGCCACTCAGTCTCGGCATCTCAGAACTGGCAGAGAGAATAAACACCGATCACACCACTGCCAGCGCGCTGGTAAACAATAAAATCAAACTCACCGTTGATTTGGCCACAAGACTGGCGAACGCATTCGATACCAGCATGGAATTCTGGCTGAATCTGCAGCAAAACGCAGAAAACCAAGGAGCGAGAATCGAACACCTCTAACATAATCATCCTCCCTATCTGCTAAAGTAGCCCAAACTCATTTTTCAGGAAGAAATCATGCGCCAACGAACCATTGTCTGCCCCATCATCCAGAACGACGGTGCCTACCTGCTATGTAAAATGGCCGACGATCGCGGCGTTTTCCCCGGCCAGTGGGCTCTCTCCGGCGGTGGAATGGAGCCGGGCGAAACCATGGAACAGGCGTTGCGCCGTGAGATCCGCGAAGAGCTGGGCGAAGCGCTGGAGATCGCCTCGGTCACGCCATGGGCTTTTCGCGACGACATCAGGGTGAAAACCTACGCCGATGGCACCACTGAGGAGATTTACATGATCTATCTGATCTTCGACTGCATCAGCACCAACCGGGCAGTCACGTTTAATGAAGAGTTTCAGGAGATCGCCTGGGTTTATCCGGAATCGTTAAAAGAGCTGGATCTCAACGAAGCCACGCGCATTACCTTCGCCCAAAAGGGCCTTCTTTAATTGCCCACTGCCCCGGCGTTTTACCGGTCCATGCTCTGAAAACCTCAATAAATGCGCTGACGCTGCTGTAGCCGCAGGACAGCGCAATCCACCCTACCGGCTTCCCCGCCGCCAGCCACTCCATTGCTCGCATGACGCGTGCCAGCTGCCGCCAGTTAACAAAGTTCATCCCGGTCTGGGCACTAAACCGACGGTTGAACGTACGCACGCTCATCCCAGCATGAATAGCATGGCTCTCGACCGTCTGGTTATCATCGACAAACTGCAGTAAATGGCTGACCACGTTCTTCAGACGCGGATCCGTCGGCACGGGAAGAGAAAAGTGAGCCTGGGGCGTCAGGGCAAGCTCATCCAGCAGCAAAGTCAGCTTTCGCGGATCGTACTCACTCTCTGCACCACATAAACGGCTAAACAGTGCATGAGTGAGATCGTCGGGCTCGAACAGCGCGGGCGTATCGGGAAGCCCTGCACAGCTGGCGGGTTCAAGATAGATAGCACAGCCCTCTATCTCACTTTCAGAAAAAGCGGCGTGCTGCTGTTCCGGAGGGATCCAGCCGATGTGTTTTGCCGGTACGACCGAGCGCGCCTGCAGCGTCTCAATGACCAGCAGCCCTGTTGCAATGCGCCACAGCTGGCCGGTGCGATGACTGTGCCAGGGCGTTCGGTACCCGCTGGGATGAAGGAGCGTTTCAAAACTGACCATATCATTTTGACCGAAAATCGTTATTCATTGACGCATTACGGAAAAAACGTCTTCGGCTGTCAAGGATAATGGTGATTCAACCATATAAGGAGCCCGCATGAGCATTATCACGTCCCTGATAGCCGACACCGACAACGCCGCGCAGCGCGAAAAGATGGCGTGCCTGTTAACCCGCTTATTCAACGGTGATATCGATCCGGCAGAGATATTTACGCCCGATTACCAGCAGTTTACGGACGGTCACGCGCTTGACTACCGGGGTTTTGTCCAGCATCTGAGCCACGTAAGCTCACAGATCCGCGCGATCGCCTTTACCGTGGCAGAGATAGCCTGTCATAGAGAACTTCTGGCTGACCGGCATATCGTGACGGTCACGTATCCCGATGGTCGTCAGGCAGAGATCGAGGTTTATCTGTTTGCCGCGCTGCGTGAAGGGAAAATCTGGCGGATCCATGAAGTCACGCGAGCCCTCAGCGGCGATGCTGCAGACCGCACGCTGGCACACGCGACAGAATAACGTCACTCCGCCGGGCGCGGTGCGGCGCTGTTATACACGCCAATATAACGCGCAAATTTCCCAATAAACACACCGGCAAACACGCCGCCGGAGACGATCGCCAGCGCGCTCATGGCAGGCTGCTGCATCGTCTGAGGAGAGACCGCGCTCATCACGCCCAGCACATACTTCACGCCGAACGCCAGCATCATAAACGGCAGCGCGGTATAGTCTGCCTGGCGGAAAAGGGTGCGCGGCGCCTCTGTGCGGGTGATAACCGCCTGCTTAATCAGGAAATACCCCAGCGCAGCTCCGGCGAGGATCCCCGCCGTCCACAATGCCACGGTCCCGGGAGTCAGCGTGCGGTAGACCACCAGATCGTAGATATCCCAGATAAGAAAGATCGCCGGAATAATGGCAAGCCTCTCCAGCGTGACGGTGGCAGGCCTGCGGGCCTTAATGCCGCGAGAGATGAGAAAGATAAACAGCACCCACACCCACACGGGGGTGTGGGTAACGACACCGAGCAGAAATTCAAACATGGAACTCACCATGAACGATCGCGGCCCCTGCCGCCCTGAACGCGTATTGCGCATAACGGCAGGAAAGCCATTATGCGCAGCTCTTTTAGAGCGATTTTTTCAGGCGTTGAACCGCCTCTTTCAGATCTTCATCCGTTGGCGTGACAAACGACATGCGCAGCGTCGTTGGGTCTGGCTCATTGCAGTAGAAAAACTCGCCAGGCACAAATACTACGCCGTTGCTTAACGTTTTTTCAAGCCAGCGGGTGGTGTTCATGCCGTTGTTCATTTTCGCCCACAGGAACATGCCGCCCTTCGGCTTGTGGAACGACATCACATCGCCCAGCTCCGCCTCCAGCTCGGTTGCGAACGTCTGGTATTTCTGGCGATAGGCTTCGCGGATCGTTTTAATCTGATCGGCCAGACGACCGGTTTTCAGGTATTCATACGTCATCAGCTGCGACAGCGTGCTGGTGTGCAGATCGGTGGTTTGCTTAAGGTTCACTACCGCGCGCTTCAGCCATTCCGGTACCAGCACCCAGCCTACGCGAGTACCCGGCGCGAGAATTTTAGAGAAGGTTGAGGTATACACCACGTTCTCTTCATTGCCGATATCTTTGGCGTGAGCAATCAACGGGCGGAACACTTCGTCGGTGTAATTAATTTCGCTGTACGGATCGTCTTCAATAATCACGAAGTCATAGCGCTTCGATAATTCCACCAGCTGTTTACGACGCGCTTCAGAAAGGGTTACCCCGCCAGGGTTGCCAAACGTCGGAACAATATAGACCGCTTTGATGGTTTTCTTCGCCGCCAGCGCTTCAAGCTCATCCACCTTCATGCCGTCGCCGTCGGTGCCAACGGATTCAAAATTCGCCTGCGCCAGACCGAAGACCTGCAGCGCGGCAAGATAGGTTGGACGCTCAACCACAACGGTGTCACCCGGGTTGATTAACGCACGCGCCAGCACGTCAAGCGATTGCTGTGAACCAGAGGTCACGACCACATCATCGGCCTTACAGGCGATACCGCGCCCCTCGCAGATGCGTTTAATTTCCTCGCGCAACCCCGGGACGCCTTCCGTCAGGCCGTATTGAAACGCCTCGCCAAAATGCTGATATAATACGGCATCAGCGGCAATTTTCAGCCCTTCGCGATCGAACAGGTCAGGGTTTGGAATACCGCCCCCAAGCGAGATCACGCCCGCCATTTTGCTGTGTTTTAATAATTCGCGGATGGCAGATGATTGCAGGCCCTGCGCGCTGCTGGCGAGTTTACTCACGGACATTCTCTTGTTACCTTCTTTTTTTATGATATGACCACTCTTACTAGCACAAGTCCCCGGATTTTTCATGCGCTTCGTAGGATCCTCGCTACACTGCTCGGTATGGGCTTATCTGCCAGCACATTCTCATAAGGCATTATTAATGAAAATCATCGTAACGTTATCCTGTTTCCTGCTGAGCGGCTGTGTTGTCGGTAACATGGACTCTACCGACTATAAATATGTTCGCTATGCTCAAACCTTCCAGAAGCCGGGGACGGGAGGCTACACCGATAATGAGCAGCGCAAGAAAGATCTTTACTTCTGCGGCGTAGACAAAGACGCCAATCTTGATGACGGCAGCTATAACGGGGGCAACAGCAGACCTGACCAAACACTTCAGGAAATCGTTGCCAGAAACGATAAAATATCGAATTGCATGAAGCAGAAGGGCTATACGGTCTACGGCTATGACGAGTGTGGCCCCCTCAAAGCGCCAACCGGACGTTGCCCTAATTAACGCTGATATGCCCATTCTGCATGATGTGCGCAATAAACTGAGTGAGTTTAGGCAGCGGCCGCAAATCCTGCCGCCACAATAAATGCACCGGCCTCGGCGCGGGCGTGAACGGCTCCAGCACCCGCACCAGCCTGCCGCTTGCCAGCTCTTCCGCCACCAGCACTTCCGGTTGCAGCAACAGCCCCGCCCCGGCCCGCGCCGCCATGCGTAAGCCGTAGCCGTCGTTACATCTTAAGATTGCATCCCGCTTCCAGCGCACCTCCCCTTCCACGCCCGGCAGCCGCCACTCGTTGCGTGCCGTCCACACCGTGTGCGAAAGACAGAGATGATCCAACAGATCGTCTGGCGTTTGCGGCGTGCCGTGTCGCGCTAAATAGTCCGGCGCGGCGCAGATCACCATGTTGTAGGGGCATAGGTATTTCGCCACCAGATCGTCATTGCGAACGTCACCAATGCGAATGGCCAGATCGACGCCCTCCTCCACCAGATCGACCATCCGGTTGGTGAGATCCAGCTCGATGCGTACCTCCGGGTAGCGCTGTAAAAAGGTTGCCGTCAGCGGGGCTATCACGCAGCCGCCAAACGACGTGGGCGCCGTGACGCGCAACGTTCCGGCGGGTGCAGCACGCAGCCGTTCAACCGAGCTTTCGGCAATCATGACCTGCTCCAGCACCCGCTTCGCCTCGTCGAAATAGACGCGTCCGGCATCCGTCAGGCTCTGGCGGCGCGTGTTGCGCTCCAGCAGCCGAGTGCCGAGCTGGGACTCCAACAGGGCAATATACTTCCCCACCATCACCGCCGACATCTCCAGCCGCGTCGCCGCACCGGTGAAGCTGCCGCTTTCCACCACGGCAATAAACGTCTCCATGCTGCGGAGCTTATCCATATTCCAAACCTCTGGTTAGTAATCTTCTAACTTTAGCCCAGTTTATCTGCATTTTTATTTATTAAAGAATGAAGGCTCACAACATAAGGAGTCGGCTATGAAAATCGTCATTATTGGTGCCAGCGGTACGGTCGGTCGTGCGGTAACGGAAGAGCTGAGTCGTCGCCACGAGGTCATCCGCGTCGGCCGCACGCAGGGTGACGCGCAGGTGGATATCACCTCACAGGCGAGCGTTCAGGCGCTGTTTGAGAAAATCGGCCCGGTAGATGCGATTGTGTCCGCCAGCGGTGGCCTCTACTTCGGCCCGCTCGCGACCATGAAAGACAGCGACTTTAACCAGGGTCTGCAGGATAAGCTGCTGGGGCAGGTGCGCCTGGCGCTGACCGGCCAGCATTATCTTAACGAAGGCGGCTCGATTACGCTGATAAGCGGAATTGTGGCGCACGAGCCGATTGCGCAGGGCGTGAATGCCACCACGGTGAATGCGGCGCTGGAAGGGTTTGTTCGCGCCGCAGCCTGCGAACTGCCGCGCGGGATCCGCATCAACCTGATTAGCCCGACGGTCCTCACCGAATCCGTCGAGACGTACGACGGCTTCTTCCCGGGTTTTGAAAGCGTTCCCGCCGCGACCGTGGCGCAGGCCTACCGCCGCAGCGTGGAAGGCGTGCAGAGCGGGCGGGTGTATAAGGTGGGTTACTGAGCCTTACGGGCGGCGATCAGCACCAGCATCGGGCGCTCCGCCTCTTCGGCCAGCGCGGGCCAGGCGTCAATCTGCGCCTGCGTTGGCCCCCACTCGTTGACTTCGCTTATCGTTAATCCGGCCCTGATGAGCGCGTTAAGCGTGGTGCCCAGCGTGCGGTGGTATTTGATCACCCCGTTCGCCAGCCAGTTGCTGACGCGCTGGCCTTCGTCCTGATAATGGTTCACGCCCCAGAACCGCTCGCCGTTATCGTCGGTAAGCCAGCCCTGACGCGAGGCGCAGGTGTATATAGGGTGCTCCATCGAAAAGACCAGGCTGCCGCCGGGCTTGAGCGCGCGCTGAACCCTGGCGAAAAGCGTGTCCAGCTCCGGAAGGTAGTGCAGCGCCAGCGAGCTGTAGACCAGATCGAGGCTGTTCTCGTTGAGCTTGAGTGACTCCAGATCGCTACGCTGATAGTGAATCCGTGGGTCCGCGGTAAGCTCCGCTGCGCGGGCAAGCATCTTTTCTGAGATATCGACCCCCGTGACGTGAGCAGCGCCCAGCTCGCGCGCGGCGCGGCAGAACCAGCCGTAGCCGCAGCCGAGATCGATAACCGATTTACCGTTTAAATCCGGCAGCATGGCCTTAAGCGCGGGCCACTCCGGCGCGCCGTCCAGCCCCTGCACCGAGCGCGGAAGCTGGGCGTAGCCTTCAAAAAATGCCGGGTTGTCGTAGATGTTTTGTGCCATGGCAGATCCCTCTTTAAGAATGTGCATAGCAGTATACTGCATTGTCGGGTGGCGGCTTCGCCTTACCCGACCTACAAAACCGTGAACCGTAGGCCGGGTAAGCGCAGCGCCACCCGGCGCCATATTAGTCCACCGAGCCCCAAACCAGATTTCCCTTATGGAACGTTGCGGTACGAGGTGAAATGCGCGCCACGGCCTCGGCGGAGCAGGTGGCGTCCACCAGCACAAAGCTTGCATCGTCCTGCGCCTTCGGCCACACGCGCTCGCCTTTCTCATTCAGCGGCAGCACGTCTCCGGTGGCTATACCGAGCGCGCGGGAGAGCGTCTGCTCGTTCGGACGGATGTAGAGCTGGGCATAAAGATTGGCTTTTTCCAGCATGTCCCCCAGACCGTACGGCGACCAGTGGTCGATCACGCTGTCGGTGCCGGTCATCACAAATACGCCCTTGTCCCGCAGCTGCTTCAGCGGCATATGCAGGGTGCCAATCGGCACGGTGGAGGCGATGGTCACCTGCTGCGCCGCCATGCGGGTAGCGATCTCATCCACCTGCTGCTCGTTGAGCGTCGCCAGCGCGAAGGCGTGGCTGATGGTCAGCTTGCCCTTCAGTTCCGGCGTTTTCTCCACGGTTTCGACCATATAGTTCACCGCCGCCACGCCCGCCGGGCTGGTTTCGTGCAGGTGAATATCCACCCCTTTGTCGTAGTCCAGCGCAATCTGGAACATCAGATCGAGAGATTTCTCCATCGCGCCGTCGACGTTGGTCGGGTCCAGCCCGCCCACGTAGTGCGCCCCGGCCTGCATCGCCTCGCGCATCAGCTTTTCGGAATTCGACAGCAGCAGCCCGTGCTGCGGGAAAGCGACGATTTCACAGTCAAAACCCGCTTTGCGGCGCGCCAGCACCGCCTGCAAATTTTCCAGGTTTTTCAGGCCGGAAACCGGCTCAATGTTGCAGTGGCTGCGGGCGATGGTAGAGCCTTTCGACTGGATCAGGTCGATGAGCTTTTCCGCACGCTCCTGGGTGTAGGGCTGTAGCTCCGGCAGCAGCTTCTGCTCCAGGCGGATCATGTCCTGAATCGTGGTACCCGCAGGGCGGTTGAGCGATCGCCACGGGCCGCCGTAGAAGGTTTTATCCAGGTGGATGTGCATGTCGCGCATCGCCGGAAGCATCAGCTTGTTGCCCGCATCGTAGCGCGGCAGGGTGGCGTCGGCGTGGCGCTTGTTGTCGCGCAGGGCGACGATCTTCCCGTCCTTAATCTCCAGCGTTTTCAGCTCGGTGCGTGTGCCTGTCGCCACGCCGCCGTCGAAATTAAACCCGGCTTCGAGCAGCACGTTATCCAGATAGTAATGTTTCGCTTTGATATTCATCGGTTTACCGGTCTCGCAGAGTGGCTTCGCGGAGTCAGCAGCATACGCGACGGATCCGGTGGCGCCAAACAGCGCGCAGGCGGTGACCATTTTGCCGCTCTGGCTGATAAATTCGCGGCGGCTTTTGTTTTCACTCATCTTATCTTCCTTCATTAACGATATGTGTGCCGGTTTCTCCGCGCAGCGCGGCGGGCAGGCAGTCCGGCGAGGTGATGATCACCCGCCTGCCGCCGTGGTGTAAAAATTCCAGCGAGGCGACGATTTTGGGCAGCATGCTGCCCGCCGGGAAATGCCCTTCTTCCCTGTAGCGCATCATCTCCGCTACGTTGACGGTGTCCAGCGCCTGCTGGTTTGGCTTGCCGAAGTTGACGCACACTTTTTCCACGCCGGTGGTAATCACCAGCACGTCGGCGCGGATCTCGCGCGCCAGCAGCGCGGTGGAGAGATCTTTATCTATCACCGCATCGACGCTCTGGTAATCGCCCTGTTCGCTGCGCACCACGGGAATACCGCCGCCGCCCGCGCCAATCACTACAAAGCCTTTTTGCGTCAATGCCTTGATCGCATCAGCCTCGACAATGCGCAGCGGCTGCGGAGAGGCCACCACGCGACGATATCCCCGGCCCGAATCCTCAACAAAGTGCCAGTCCGGGTGTGCGCGCTGCAGTTCGTCGCGCTGCGCCTCGCTGAAGAACGCGCCGATCGGTTTCGTTGGGTGCGTAAAGCCGGGATCGTTTTTATCCACTTCCACCTGCGTGACGACCGTAACCGCTTTTTGCTCCCCGCGCGCGGCCAGGCGGTTGTTAAGCGCCTGCTGGATCAGGTAGCCAATCCCGCCCTGGGTGTCCGCCACGCAGTTTGCCAGCGGCGTCAGGGGAAGCCCCTCCCGCTCGTGGGCGATTTCAGCGCGGCGCAGATCCAGCCCCACCTGAGGACCATTGCCGTGGGTAAGCACGATGTCATAGTCGGAGGCCAGCATTTCGAGCACGGACTCTGCCACCGCTTTTACCGCCTGCGTCTGATGTTCAACCGACTGGCTGGCGTTGTCTTTGATAATGCTGTTGCCGCCAATGGCGACGACCATAAGCTCTTTCATACGTGCTCCTTCGCAACAGTACCCGGCTCAGCGCTCGCCGCTTCGCGGCTATCCAGCACATGCTTCACCACAAACATGCCGCCCATCATCAGATATGCGGTGACGAACATCAGCGAACTGCCTTCGGCAAAGCCCACGACCGGAGCGTGGATCACCCCAAACAGCGCCAGCAGCGCCCCGCCCGCCGCAGCCACGGCTCCGCGCAGCGGTTTGTTGATGATGGCGAAAATGGCGATACAGCCCCACAGCATGCTGGCGAGCGGCGCGCCGTTCCCCAGATGGACTAATCCTTCGTAGTAGATCCCCTTGCTGTGCAGCACGTCAGTACCGATTTTGGCGGCATTCGTGCCCGCCGCACCCATCACGCTGTTCATCATGGTCAGCGCCCAGTTGGCGATCCACGGGAACAGACAGATGAAGATCACCGGCACCTCCACTTTCGGCGTTTCCCTTACCACCTGATTGGCGGTGACGACGCCGATAAACACCAAAATCGGCACGATGGCGGTCATCGGAATGATGGCGAGCATAAACGCCCCCAGCCCGAACAGCGGCACGATGAACATTGTTACGCCGGAGGCCAGCGTGTAGCCGATGCTCGCGCCCATCGCTTTCCAGCCGGGATGGCCGACGTAGACCGTCACCGGGAACGGGTTCCCCATCAGGCAGCCGAGCATGGAGGCCAGACCATTCGCCAGCATGACTTTACGCGTCGGATATTCATCTCCCGCCGCGTGGGCGCTTTCGATGTTCTCCAGGTCAAAGATGTAGTTCGCCAGCCCCAGCGGCACGGCAGAGGCAAGATACGGCAGCGCGTGCGGCAGCCCCTGCAGGAAACCTTCCACGTGCACCTGCGGCGGGTTAAAGCCGAAGGATGACATCGACGCTTTGATCGCCTCCGGGCTTTGCAGGCCGGAGATCCACGCCAGTGCTGTACCGGCTATCAGCAACAGCAGGCCGGTCGGGATGCGGGCGAAAATCGGCTTTTTGCCGAACCAGTTGATGAAAATCAGCAGCAGGACGATAAACGACACGGTCGGCGCTTCGAACGCCTGCAGCATCGGGTTCATCGCCAGCAGCAGCAGACCCAAACCGGAGAGACACGACAGCAGCACGGTACGCGGGATCATCTTGCGGATGGTTTCGCCTAAGAACGAACCGCCCGCGAGGATCATCGCCTCCACGAAGCACCACACCAGGCCAATCTGGATCGCGAACTCCGCATCGCCCGTTTGCTGATAAACCGGCATCAGCACCAGGAAGGTCACGGTAAAAATCGACGGCGCGCTGGGGCCGGACGGCAGCGCGGTGACGTCCGTTCGTCCGGTGGCGCGCGCCATCTGCATGCCGAACCAGGCGTAGCAAATACTCGCGGTCAGCACCGCCAGCCCGAAGGCTGGCGCAATGCGTCCATAAACAATCTCCTTCGGGATGCCGACGACAAAAATGAGCAACCCCATCATGGTCAGCAAATTGGTCAGGTTGTTGGTCATCAACCCGAAATACGCCGCCCAGTCACCTCTTTTCCACTCCAGTTTCATGTTTTTCATGGATGCATGCCTTATAAAAAGTAGCGATCGCGGAAGGTCAACAGCGCCTTTTCAAAACAGCTAAACGGCGGGTGAACGATGCCCGCCCCAATCATGCCGATGCCCGCATCTTTATGGGCAATGGCGGTGTTAATCACAGGCAGAATGCCGCTGCCCGCGACTCTGGTGATGTCGATGGCGGTCGGAATGCCCATAAACGAGAGCAGCGGAATGGTGACGTTCGGGTTTTCGCCGAGGGTGATTTCGCGCATCTGACGGGAGAAGTCGATGGCTTCCTCCACCGTCCCGCCCACCAGGGCGACGATCGCAGGGGCCGTCGCCATCGCAAAGCCACCTATGCCGTAGGTTTCGGTGATTGCGCTGTCGCCGATATCCAGCCCGGAATCCTCCGGCTTATAGCCCGCGAACATCGGGCCAATCACCTGCTGCGCCGGGCCGGTGAACCACTGCCCCGGCAGGCCGGAAACGCGCAGGCCGAACTCGTAGCCGTTGCGCGCCATAGTGGTGACGACGGTGCTGTACTCAATGCCGTGGGCGGCGTCCAGCGCGGCCTTACACATCGCCATCCACGTCGGGCCGGAGAAGTAGTCGCTGCTGGCGACAAATTCGAATACCTCGCGCTGCTGCTCCACCGGATAGCCCGCCTGGATCAGCCCCGGCGTCAGCGCCTGGATCAGCAGCGTGGTGCCCGCGTTGTTGCGGTTGTGGCACTCGTCACCCATGTGCAGCGCCTGGGCCAGCATCAGGCGCAGGTCGATTTCGCCGATAATGTTCATCGCATCGCGCAGCATCGGGCCGAGCACGTCGCGCATCCAGTTCAGGCGGTCGATGACGCTCTGGTCGTTGGCCCCCATGCGCAGGATCTTCGCCATCTGCTCGCTGAGGTTGGTGAACGCGCGGTTGCCGTAGGTTTTGTTTTCAACGATGTGCATAAACATCGACGCGGAGGTGACGCCCGCCATCGAGCCCACGCAGTCATGCTCGTGGCACGGCGAGAACGTAATATCTCCGGAGGCGGCGAGCCGTGCCGCGTCGTCCAGATCTTTCGCCAGCCCTTCAAACACCAGCGCCCCGGTGACCGCGCCCTTCATCGCGCCGCACATGTTTTCCCAGGAGACAGGCGGACCGGCGTGCAGAATGGTGGTGCGGGTCATCCCCGGCACGACGTTAATCGCCTGGTCATAGCCCACCAGCACCGGGTGGGACTGGATAATGCGCTCAAGCGCGATTTGGTTGGCGGCGGCGATCTTCTCCGCCAGCGGTTTTTCCGCCAGCCGATCCAGCGCTTCCACCACCTGCATATTGCCCTGCCCCGGCGGCGTCCAGTCGAGCTGGGTCACGGGAACGTGCTGCTTTTTAAGATCGTCGCTGAACATCGCAATGCCGACGTTAATGACGTTCAGCGGCTGGTTGAATAAGGTCGTCATTGTGCTTTCTCCCCTTTGCAGACAAATTCGCGTGCCAGTAATCCGGTATTGGTGCTGCTGCTTGCCCAGATGACGCCTGCGTCGGTCAGCATCTGGCACTGCTGCGCCAGCGACTGCGGATCCCGATCGGTGCCGAGCACGTAGCCGAGGATCTCAAGCGGACGGTTATCGGCCTTCGCGACGGCCTGCGCCTCTTTAATGGCGTCGATCATCACGCCGACCGGATCCTCATGCGCGCCGAAGCCCAGCACAAAGTCCATCACGATGACGCCCACTTCAGGATCGCGGGCCTCCTGCAGCAGGCGGCTGATGCGGTTGGTCGGGTCGATCATCGGGTGCGGCTTGCCGTTGGTGAAATCGTCATCGCCAAAGTCGAGGAAGGTGTGGGCTTTACTGACGTTGATGTCGCTCAGGCGCTTAGACAGATCCGGCTGGATGTTGCTGTAGACGTCGTCGAACTTCTCCAGCGCGGCAAACATCGCCTCGTCGCACAGGGTGCCGCCGCAGAACAGGCCGCGAATGTACTTCTGCTGCGGGGTCAGGCGGGCGCGCACCTCTTCAATCAATGGCCAGTTGAGCGGATGCAGATCCAGGAACTCTTTTTTGATGCCGGTGAGCAGAACGGCCTTCAGGGCAGCCTCTTTGGTGCCGCGCGCAAACTGCAGGCCGCCTTCATCGGCGGCCGGTTCGCTGCGGCCGAGGAAGCAAACAACCACCGGCTTGCGGCAGGCTCTGGCGCGGGCCAGCACCTTTTCTGCCACCGCTGGCGCCGGCGGCTTGGAGATCAGCGCGATAACCTGGGTACCCTCGTCGGCTTCCAACATGTCGATGGCGTCGAGCATCATCAGGCCGCCGATTTTCTCGCTGAGATCGCGCCCACCGGTGCCGATCAGCTGGGACACGCCGCCGCCGAATTCGTGAATGCGCACGCTCAGCTCCTGGCTGCCGGTGCCGGATGCGCCGACGATGCCAATCGAGCCGCGGCGCACCGCGTTAGCAAAGCACAGTCCCGTGCCGTTGATGATGGCGGTGCCGCAGTCCGGCCCCATCATCAGCAGCCCTTTCTGATGCGCCAGCTGCTTCAGCGCCAGCTCGTCGTCCAGCGACACGTTATCGGAAAACAGCATCACGTTGAGATCGTTTTCCAGCGCCTGGCGCGCTTCGCGGGCGGCGAAGGTGCCGTTGACGGAGATCGCCGCAAGGTTGCTGTCCGGGCGATGTTTTTTGGCGCTGGCAATCGTCGCGTAGCGCGCTTCATGGGAGCCCGCGCTCTCTTTACGCGTGAACAGCGCTTCAATAGCGGCCAGCGTTTCATCATTCGCCGCGTCGCCTTTAATGACGATCATCAGGTCGCCGTTTTTCGCCTCATTTAATTCCGGCGTTAACAGCCCGAGGTTTTTTAATACGCCTTTATTCATTTCCGTTGCCATGGCGACAAAGGCCTGTTCGACGCCCGGCAATTTATTGGCTTTTGTGGAAACGGACATTAATGACACGGAGTCAAAATACGTGTTCTTTTTAATCACGATTTTCGTTGGCATTATTTTCTCCAGAATGCGGATAAAAGGGGGCCGCCAACGTGCAAAATGCACGTCGGTAAAAATGCTTTATTTAATTAACGGTCAGCCGGAACGGGCTGACCGATCGTTTTACGCGCCCGCCGCCAGAAGCAGGTCAGCAATCTCAGTGAAGCCTTTCTCCCGCGCCAGTTCGAGCGGGGTTTTGCCGTATTTATCGGTCATATGCGGGTTCGCGCCGTGATCCAGCAGCAGCTTTACGATCGCCTGCTGCTTTGCGCCGCCGTCGTTTAACACGATGGCTTCCAGCAGCGGCGTCCAGCCGACAAAGTTGGTGTGGTTGACGTTTATATCGGTTTTTTCCAGCAGCTCGCGGACAATCTCCACGTGCCCTTTTTCACTGGCTGGCGTAATGCCCACGCCGCCAAAACGCGTCAGGCGGTCAAGATCCGGGCTCGCGGGTAATACCAGCCGCAGGAGAGTTAAATCATTCGTCAGGCAGCTAATCAGGAAGGGGTTAAAGCAGGTCTGATCCTGTTTATCAATATCCGCCCCGGCGGCAATTAATAACTCCACGCAGGCATAATGTTTTTTCAGGCTGGCAATCGTAACGGCGGTTCTTTTCTGGCGGTTAGTGGCGTTAATATCCACGCCTTTCTCCAGACAGGCTTTTAGCGCATCGCTATTTCCCTCTTCTGCCGCCAGCAAAAATTCCGTAACCAGGTCAGTTGCAGACATATTCAGACTCCCGATGTTTTTATTTCTGTTGACCTGAGAATAGCAACAGCCTGGTCATAAAAGAATCCGCTTAAAAATGATTCATCGACAGTCAATTCATTGTTGAGTTAAATTCAATAGTTCGGTCAAAACGTGCGTCTGTGCAACCTTTTTCTTATGTTTAACCGCTTTTTAGCGCATCAAAACGCATTATGCTTATGCCTGATAAAGCCTTATACACCAGGACTTTCCGCAAAGATTCAGAACTGTGATCGGCTTCAAATGCGTTGTAACAGCGTTGTTAAAATATGTTCAAAACTGATGTCTGACGGAGCCGTGATATGAATTCCATCTTTAC
Source organism: Enterobacter sp. 3U4 (assembly GCF_057224565.1). Taxonomy (NCBI): domain Bacteria; kingdom Pseudomonadati; phylum Pseudomonadota; class Gammaproteobacteria; order Enterobacterales; family Enterobacteriaceae; genus Enterobacter; species Enterobacter sp. 3U4. The sequence goes on along the minus strand of NZ_CP136665.1, from coordinate 368,733 downwards.
CGAAGAGAACCTGCTGGCCTTCACCACCGCCGCACGCTTCGGCAGCTTCAGCAAAGCCGCCGCCGAACTGGGCGTTACCACCTCCGCCATCAGCTACACCATTAAGCGCATGGAGACCGGGCTGGACGTGGTACTGTTTGTGCGTAACACGCGCAGCATTGAGCTGACCGAGTCCGGCTTTTACTTTTACCGCAAAGCCACCGACCTGCTTAATGACTTTCACGCCATCAAGCGCGGGATTGATACCATCTCGCAGGGCATCGAGGCGCGGGTGCGCATCTGTATCAACCAGCTGTTATATACGCCGCGCCATACCGCGCGGCTGCTGCAGGTGCTGAAAAAGCAGTTTCCCACCTGCCAGATCACCGTCACCACCGAGGTATACAACGGTGTGTGGGACTCCATCATCAACAACCAGGCCAATATAGCTATTGGCGCGCCGGACACGCTGCTCGACGGCGGCGGAATTGACTACACCGAGATCGGCGCTATTCGCTGGGTGTTTGCCATCGCGCCGGCGCACCCGCTGGCGTTCGTTCCGGAACCGATAGCGGAAAGCCAGCTGCGCCTGTATCCCAACATCATGGTAGAAGATACCGCGCACACCATTAACAAAAAGGTCGGCTGGCTGCTGCACGGGCAGGAGGCGATTCTGGTCCCGGACTTTAATACCAAATGCCAGTGTCAGATTCTGGGCGAAGGGATAGGTTTTTTACCGGAGTATATGGCGCGGGAAGCGGTGGAAGACGGGCTGCTGGTGACGCGGCGTATCAATAACCCGCGTCAGGACTCGCGCATGCTGCTCGCCACCCAGCATGCCGCGACCGGCCAGGTCACGCGCTGGATCAAACAGCAGTTTGGCCCCCAGGGCGTGCTGACCGGGATCTACAGCGACTTACTCTGGCGTGCTTAGCTTTTGCTCTGTACCCAAAACGCGTGAATGAGGCCGGGGAAGTAGCCCAGCAGCGTCAGAAGAATGTTGATAATAAACGCCCAGCCAAACCCTTTACCCAACAGCACGCCCAGAGGCGGCAACAGGATGGTAAAAACAATACGCCAAAAACCCATATCAAAACTCCGTGCAAGCTAATCCATTGAAAATAATAAAGAGAACTATCTCTAAGCATAGCCAGTTTACCTGTCTGCGCCAGTTCTCTCCCCTGCGTTTACCCTCTTTTACGCTTTTGAGGCTGGCGTAATGCGCACAATTACTTTAGCATTATCTTAATTAAGCAAATTCTAAATTACCATGACCGAACTCGAACAGCTTCAGGCCAGCGCAGAGCAGGCCGCAAACCTTTTAAAAGCGATGAGCAACCCGCGTCGGCTACTGATCCTCTGCACCCTGTGCGGAGCGCCCGGCACCAGCGCGGGGGAACTGGCGCGAGCCACGGGGCTAAGCCCTTCCGCAACGTCGCAGCATCTGGCGCGCATGCGTGAGGAAGGTCTGATCGACAGCACCCGCGACGCGCAGCGCATTCTCTATTTCATTAAAAACGATGCGGTGCATCAGCTCATCAGCACCCTGAAAAAGCTTTATTGCCCGTAAGGAGCCGCCATGTCACTTCCCCTTCTTTCGCCGCGTGAGGCCAGTGCCCGCATCGCTGAGGGCGCAAAACTAATTGATATTCGTGATGCCGATGAGTACGCCCACGAGCATATTGCCGACGCTCGGTCCGTGCCGCTGGATACCTTACCCGGCGGACTTAAAACGCAGGCAGGCGAAACGGTGATTTTTCACTGCCAGTCCGGTGCCCGTACCTCAGGCAATGCCGATCGCCTGGCGCAGGCTGCCCTTCCCGCTCAGGCATTTGTCGTCGAGGGAGGCATTCAGGGCTGGAAGCAGGCGGGCCTGCAGACCGTCGAAGACAAATCCCAGCCGCTGCCGCTGATGCGTCAGGTGCAAATTGCCGCCGGGCTGTTGATACTCTGTGGCGTAGTGCTGGGCTATAGCGTCTCCAGCGGCTTTTTCCTGCTCAGCGGTTTTGTTGGAGCCGGGCTGCTGTTTGCCGGTGTGACTGGCTTTTGCGGCATGGCCAGGCTGCTTAAGGTGATGCCATGGAACCGGCGTACCTCATAAGCAGTAATCAGTGAAATACGCTGTACCCCGCGTCATGCGTGGGCTAATGTGAAGATCGCTAAAACGATGAGGAGGTAATATGTTTTCTGTCGGTGATTATGTGCAACCGCGTAAAGGCGGCCCGAAACTGAAAGTGCTCGAAGTGAACGGTGACAGCATTGTGGCGGTCCAGGCCAGCAATGAGCAAGGTGAGAAATATACGCTGAAAGCCGCCGATGTGGCGCCGTATACCGAAGAAGGTGATTTCGGCGTCTGCTGAACTGATAACCGGGCGGCATGTTCCGCCCGGTCCATGCATTAGATCAGAAAATCATCCAGTGATTTACCGTTTGCCAGCGCGCTGGCAATAGGCTTAGGCGTGCGGCCCTGACCAGTCCACGTTTTCTCTTCACCGTTCTGGTCAATAAAGCGATATTTTGCTTCACGCGGCTTACGCTTTTTCGCTGGCTTACCCGCCTGCGCCAGTTCAGAACCCAGCAGGTCGGTCGGTGAAATACCATCGGCTTTCATCAGCTCTAGCAGGGCATTAATTTTTTCCTGCTGCTCAGCACGCTGCTGCTCTAATTCCGTCAGCTCGCTGCGTTTCTCTTCAGTAACGACCCTGACCTTTTCCAGCATTTCCTCAAGAACGTCCAGGGATAATTCACGCGCCATGGCGCGCAGGGTTCGGATATTATTAAGATTCTGTAGCGTCAAAGACATATTATTTGAAAACCTTTTCTTTGGGGTAAATAGATAAATCGTCGACAGAATAATTCATTTGAGTTGAAATATCTACCCAAGGATCCGGATGGGCATCAGTGTAAATATATTAAGATCTCATTTCGAATAATAACGCACGGGGCTGTCTGGAAACAGGGGAATCGAATCACCGCATTAATATAAATGGTCAACTTTACTTCAAATCGCAGCATACTGTGCCGCTACCAGGAGAGGATTCGCCACCCTCGTCACCCACAAAATCAAGACATTGATTTAAATAGAAAAAAAAGCAAACAAGACAGATTATAACGATCGGGACAAAAAACGAACAATTTTAGAGAATTTTGTGGACAAAAGGCGATTAAATAAAAATTAATCACTAGTTGTTAGTTCAAACTCAGAGATATACGCTATACACGTCAACCAAACCAACCTAAAGCACTAAACACTGAAGGAAAATCGTTTCTTTTGTGTTCTTCTCAAGGAGTTCAGACATGTTCTCGCCGCAATCTCGCCTGCGCCACGCGGTGGCGGATACTTTCGCGATGGTTGTTTACTGTTCCGTCGTGAACATGCTGATCGAGATATTCCTCTCCGGAATGTCCTTCGAGCAGTCACTTTCTTCTCGTCTGGTGGCGATCCCGGTCAATATTATTATTGCATGGCCTTACGGGTTATACCGCGATGCGGTAATGCGTTTCGCGCGTCGAATCAGTCCTGCAGGCTGGGTGAAAAACCTGGCAGACGTTCTGGCGTATGTGACGTTCCAGTCGCCGGTTTACGTGGCCATTCTCCTGACAGTCGGTGCAGACTGGCACCAGATTGCAGCGGCCGTCAGTTCGAATATTGTGATTTCAATGCTGATGGGTGCGGTATACGGCTATTTTCTCGACTACTGCCGCCGCCTGTTTAAGGTCAGCCAGTACAGCCAGGCTAAAGCGTGAAGTGAAACGACTGGCGAAAGCCAGTCGCGAATTTACTGTACGTCGCCAAACAGCCCCTTCAAAAACCGCTCCAGCGCCATACGCGAGCTGAAACCATGCGGAATACCATAATGCTCATGCCGTTCACCGCCTAAATAGAGCGGAAATTGCTGATAATGATCGCAGGTTTTAATATCCGAGGCAGGCTCAGCAAATGACAGACTTCTGTCTTTCAGCGTCGGGTGAATAATGAGAGCGGTACGTCCCATTCTTGCTTCACGATTAACGTAAACATAATTCTCGCCACGGCGATATCCATACGCTTTTGGCGTCACCTCATCCATGGTGAATCCCTCTTTTTCAAGAACGCGTGCCACCTCGTCAGGTCGTAAATACATATCTTTTCCTCGTTATCTTTTCCTGCCCGGCAACCTTACAGTATTCAGCAATAGCAGGGCTTTCAGAATAGTCCATAAACTGCCGGATAACTCGTGATGCGCTTCCGATATTAAATTTCTGAACTAAACTGAACGGGAACACAAAATTACGGAGGATCGTATGTTTAACAGACCGAACCGAAACGATATTAACGACGACGCTCAGGATATTCGTAATGATGTCAGCCAATTAGCGGACACGCTGGAAGAGGTGCTGAAGTCCTGGGGAAGTGACGCGAAGGACGAAGCGGATGCAGCAAAGCGTAAGGCTCAGTCTCTGCTCCGTGAAACCCGCGCGCGTTTAAACGGCCGCACGCGTACGACACAGACTGCCTGCGATGCGGTCAACTGCGCAACGACCTTCGTGCGCGAAAAACCGCTCTGTACGCTCGGCACGGTAGCGGCGGTCGGTATCTTTGTGGGCGCTCTGCTTAGCCTGCGTAAATAACCCGCTCACGCACCGTTATCTGCCCCGGGGGTCAGTGGCTGCCGGGGCTTTTCTTTGCCTTCTCGCCTGTAATACCCGTATAGCCTGCCCAGCCCCGCTGAGCTCATCATCGGGACAACATCAATCTGAATTTCCCATATCTTGTATGGTTAAAACTTAAGACAACTACATCTAGTATTCCTTTTAGCAAGACACACACAACCTGACGCGATGATTCGCGCCGCTCTCTCATTTTAAATGGAAATACGAATCATGAGCATTATTATTTACACTCGTAACGATTGTGTTCAGTGCCACGCGACCAAACGGGCGATGGAAAGCCGCGGCGTGGCGTTTGAGATGGTGAATATCGACCAGCAGCCCGAGGCCGCCGATACCCTTCGCGCGCAGGGTTTCCGTCAGCTTCCGGTGGTGGTGGCCGGGGAGACCAGCTGGTCTGGCTTCCGCCCGGACATGATCAACCGCATCGCCGCGCAGGCCGCCCGGGCATGAGTGGGCTGGTGTTCTTCTCCAGCAGCTCGGAAAACACGCTCCGCTTTATTGAGCGCGTCGGGCTGCCTGCGGTGCGCATTCCCCTTAACGAGCGGGAGCGGATCCGGGTAGAGGAACCTTACATTCTGGTGGTGCCCAGCTATGGCGGAGGCGGTACGGCGGGCGCTGTGCCTCGCCAGGTGATCCGCTTTCTGAACGATCCCCATAACCGGGAGCTGATCCGCGGCGTCATTGCGGCGGGGAATCGCAATTTCGGCGATGCCTTTGGCCGCGCCGGAGATGTCATCTCTCAAAAGTGCGGCGTGCCGTATCTCTATCGCTTTGAGCTGATGGGGACGCAGCAGGACGTCGAAAACGTGCGTAAAGGAGTGAACGAATTTTGGCAACGACAACCGCAGAACGGGTAATGCAGGCGACGCCGGATTACCACGCATTAAACGCCATGCTTAACCTCTATGACCGGGAGGGACGCATTCAGTTTAATAAAGACCGTGAGGCGGTGGACGCCTTTTTTGCCGCCCACGTGCGGCCCAACAGCGTGACTTTTGCAAGCCAGAATGAACGTCTCGACTATCTGGTTAACGAGGGCTACTACGACGCGCGCGTCCTCACCCGCTACGCACGCGCCTTCGTCGTGAAGCTGTTTGAACGCGCCCACGCCAGCGGCTTTCGTTTCCAGACGTTCCTTGGCGCGTGGAAATACTACACCAGCTATACCCTGAAGACCTTCGACGGTAAACGCTACTTAGAAAGCTTTGAAGATCGCGTGGTGATGGTCGCGCTGACCCTGGCGCAGGGCGATGAAGCGCTGGCGGAACAGCTCACCGACGAGATCCTCTCCGGACGCTTCCAGCCCGCCACGCCAACCTTCCTCAACTGCGGCAAGACCCAGCGCGGTGAGCTGGTCTCCTGCTTCCTGCTGCGCATCGAAGACAATATGGAGTCGATTGGCCGCGCGGTGAACTCGGCGCTGCAGCTTTCCAAACGCGGCGGCGGCGTGGCGTTTCTGCTCTCTAACCTGCGTGAAGCGGGCGCGCCGATCAAGCGCATCGAAAACCAGTCCTCCGGCGTGATCCCGGTGATGAAGATGCTGGAAGATGCGTTCTCCTATGCCAACCAGCTTGGTGCGCGCCAGGGCGCGGGCGCGGTTTACCTGCACGCGCACCATCCGGACATTCTGCGTTTTCTCGATACCAAACGCGAAAACGCCGACGAAAAAATCCGTATCAAAACCCTGTCGCTGGGGGTGGTGATCCCGGATATCACCTTTAAGCTCGCCAAAGAGAATGCCGAGATGGCGCTCTTCTCGCCGTATGACGTTGAGCGAATTTACGGCAAGGCCTTTGGCGACGTGGCCATCAGCGAGCTCTACGACGAACTGGTGGCCGACGATCGCATTCGCAAAAAAACCATCAACGCCCGCGATTTCTTCCAGACGCTTGCCGAAATTCAGTTTGAGTCCGGGTATCCGTACATCATGTACGAAGATACGGTGAACCGCGCGAACCCGATTGCCGGGCGCATCAACATGAGCAACCTGTGCTCGGAGATTTTGCAGGTCAACGGCGCGTCAGCCTACGACGAGAACCTGGATTACGCGGACATCGGGAAGGATATTTCCTGCAACCTCGGCTCGCTGAATATTGCCCACACCATGGATTCCCCCGACTTTGGCCGTACGGTGGAGACCGCCATTCGCGGGCTGACTGCGGTGTCGGACATGAGCCACATCCGCAGCGTGCCGTCTATTGAAGCGGGCAACGCCGCGTCGCACGCCATCGGGTTGGGGCAGATGAACCTCCACGGCTATCTGGCGCGGGAAGGCATCGCCTACGGCAGTCCGGAAGGTCTGGATTTCACCAACCTCTATTTCTACACGATTACCTGGCACGCGCTGCACACCTCGATGATGCTGGCGCGCGAGCGCAACCAGCGGTTCGCGGGCTTTGAGCAGTCCCGCTACGCCAGCGGGGAATATTTCAGCCCGTACCTGGAAGGCGACTGGCAGCCGAAAACCGAAAAAGTGCGCGAACTGTTTGCCCGCGCCGGGATCGTGTTGCCGACGCGCGAGATGTGGCTGCAATTGCGTGATGACGTGATGCGCTACGGCATCTACAACCAGAACCTGCAGGCCGTGCCGCCAACCGGATCGATTTCCTACATCAACCACGCCACGTCGAGCATTCACCCGATCGTGTCGAAAATTGAGATTCGTAAGGAAGGCAAAACCGGACGCGTTTACTACCCTGCCCCGTTTATGACCAATGAGAACCTGGCGCTGTATCAGGACGCGTATGAGATCGGCCCGGAAAAAATCATCGATACCTACGCGGAGGCGACAAAACACGTGGATCAGGGACTCTCGCTGACGCTGTTCTTCCCGGATACCGCCACCACGCGGGACATCAACAGAGCGCAGATCTACGCCTGGAAGAAAGGTATCAAGACGCTCTACTACATTCGCCTGCGCCAGCTTGCGCTGGAAGGCACCGAAATCGAAGGCTGCGTGTCCTGCGCGCTGTAAGGAGAAAGGATGAAACTGTCACGCGTGAGTGCCGTTAACTGGAACAAAATCCAGGACGACAAAGACCTGGAGGTGTGGAACCGCCTGACCAGCAACTTCTGGCTACCGGAAAAGGTCCCGCTCTCCAACGATATTCCGGCCTGGCAAACGCTCGGTCACGCCGAACAGCAGCTGACGATCCGCGTCTTTACCGGCCTGACGCTGCTGGACACCATTCAGAATACCGTCGGCGCACCGGCGCTGATGAGCGACGCGCTGACGCCGCACGAAGAGGCGGTGATGTCGAACATCAGCTTTATGGAGGCGGTACATGCCCGCTCCTACAGCTCAATTTTCTCCACCCTGTGCCAGACCAAAGACGTGGACGCAGCCTACGCCTGGAGCGAGGAGAGCGAGTCATTACAGAGAAAGGCGGAGCTGGTTCTGGAATATTACCGCGCCGACGAGCCGCTGAAGAAGAAGATCGCCAGCGTGTTCCTGGAATCGTTCCTCTTCTATTCTGGCTTCTGGCTGCCCATGTACTGGTCGAGCCGGGGCAAGCTCACCAACACCGCCGATTTGATTCGGCTCATCATTCGTGATGAAGCGGTGCACGGGTATTACATCGGCTATAAATATCAGAAAGGGCTGGAGAAAGTCAGCGAGGCAAAGCGCGAGGAGCTTAAAGGCTTTGCGCTCGATTTACTGATGGATCTGTACGACAACGAGCTGAGCTATACCGAGGAACTCTACGCCGGCACCGGCTGGGAGGAAGACGTGAAGGCCTTCCTCTGCTACAACGCCAACAAGGCGCTGATGAACCTGGGTTACGAGGCGCTTTTCCCGCCTGAGATGGCGGAGGTGAACCCGGCGATTCTGGCCGCGCTGTCGCCCAATGCCGACGAAAACCACGATTTCTTCTCGGGATCGGGCTCATCGTACGTGATGGGCAAAGCGGTAGAAACCGAGGATGAAGACTGGGATTTTTAATGAACGCTAACGTTCGTTAATTTAATATAAACCCAACAATTCCCACTCTAATATTTACAAAACAACTACACTGTAATTTCCACGTCATATTCGCCTGAATCATTCCAGTTCAGGCGAAATTTCCCGATGCAGCAGCAAAAAATTGAGAAAAATTCAGATCACGCTCAGCCCTTTACTCATGGGAAATTCAGCCGTTTCGCTTACCTGAAAATTCATGCCATAAGCAAACCTAGGGTTGTCTCAGATTCTCAGTATGTTAGGGTTATGCCCGTTAACAATTTACCATGGTAATCATATCGGCATAAACAAATAACAGGACATTCTCTATTGCATGGCAATTAAATTAGAAGTGAAAAATCTTTATAAAGTATTTGGCGAGCATCCGCAGCGCGCATTCAAATATATTGAGAAAGGCCTTACGAAAGAGCAAATTCTGGAAAAAACCGGGCTATCGCTTGGCGTTAAAGACGCCAGTCTGGCCATTGAAGAAGGCGAGATTTTTGTCATCATGGGATTATCCGGTTCGGGTAAATCCACTATGGTTCGCCTTCTCAATCGCCTGATTGAACCCACCCGCGGACAGGTGCTGATTGACGGCGTGGATATCGCCAGAATATCAGACGCCGAGCTTCGCGAGGTGCGCAGAAAGAAGATCGCAATGGTGTTCCAGTCATTCGCGCTGATGCCCCACATGACGGTGCTGGATAATACCGCTTTCGGCATGGAATTAGCCGGCACGCCGGCTCAGGAACGTCAGGAAAAAGCCCTGGATGCACTGCGTCAGGTTGGGCTGGAAAATTATGCGCATGCGTACCCGGATGAACTTTCCGGCGGTATGCGTCAGCGCGTAGGATTAGCCCGCGCATTAGCCATTAATCCAGACATATTATTAATGGACGAAGCCTTCTCCGCCCTCGATCCGTTAATTCGTACCGAGATGCAGGACGAGCTGGTAAAATTACAGGCTAAACATCAGCGAACTATTGTGTTTATTTCCCACGATCTGGATGAAGCCATGCGTATTGGCGACCGTATTGCCATTATGCAAAACGGTGAAGTGGTGCAGGTCGGCACGCCGGATGAAATTCTCAATAATCCGGCGAACGATTATGTCCGCACCTTCTTCCGCGGCGTGGATATTAGCCAGGTCTTTAGCGCCAAAGATATTGCCCGCCGAACGCCAAACGGCATTATCCGTAAAACCCCAGGCTTCGGCCCGCGCTCGGCGCTGAAGCTGCTGCAGGACGAAGACCGTGAATACGGTTATCTGGTTGAACGCGGTAATAAATTTGTTGGCGTTGTCTCCATCGACTCCCTGAAAACGGCTCTCACTGAAAACCAGGGAATCGATGCGGCGTTAATTGACGCTCCGCTTGCCGTGGACGCCGAAACGCCGCTCAGCGAGTTGCTCTCTCACGTGGGCCAGGCGCCGTGCGCCGTACCGGTCGTGGGTGAGGAACAACAGTACGTCGGCATCATATCAAAACGGATGCTGCTGCAGGCTTTAGATCGCGAGGGGACAAATAATGGCTGATCAATCAAACCCGTGGGGCACCACTGAAGCAGCGGACAACGCTGCGCAATCCGCCGACGCGTGGGGTTCCACGCCAGCTCCTGCCGACGGCGGCGGCGCGGCAGACTGGCTGAACAGCGCACCCGCGCCTGCGCCAGAGCACTTCAATATTATGGATCCGTTCCATAAAACACTGATCCCGCTGGACAGCTGGGTCACGGAGGGGATCGACTGGGTGGTCACGCACTTCCGTCCGGTCTTCCAGGGGATCCGCGTCCCGGTGGATTACATCCTGAACGGCTTCCAGCAGCTGATGCTGGGCATGCCGGCACCGGTGGCGATTATCCTGTTCTCCCTGATCGCCTGGCAGTTTGGCAGCGCCGGAATGGGTATCGCCACGCTGGTTTCGCTGATTGCCATCGGCGCGATTGGGGCCTGGTCGCAGGCGATGATCACCCTGGCGCTGGTGCTGACCGCCCTGCTCTTCTGCATCGTCATCGGCCTGCCGATGGGGATCTGGCTGGCGCGCAGCCCGCGGGCTGCGAAGATTATCCGTCCGCTGCTGGATGCAATGCAGACCACCCCGGCGTTCGTCTATCTGGTGCCGATTGTGATGCTGTTCGGCATCGGCAACGTGCCGGGCGTGGTGGTTACCATTATCTTTGCCCTGCCGCCGATTATTCGTCTGACCATTCTCGGGATCAACCAGGTGCCTGCGGACCTGATCGAAGCGTCACGCTCGTTCGGTGCCAGCCCGCGCCAGATGCTGTTTAAGGTTCAGCTCCCGCTGGCGATGCCGACCATCATGGCGGGCGTAAACCAGACGCTGATGCTGGCCCTGTCGATGGTGGTGATTGCCTCGATGATCGCCGTTGGCGGTCTGGGCCAGATGGTGCTGCGCGGCATTGGCCGTCTCGATATGGGGCTGGCCACCGTCGGCGGCGTCGGAATTGTGATCCTCGCCATTATTCTTGACCGCCTGACCCAGGCCGTCGGTCGTGATTCACGCAGTCGCGGCAACCGTCGCTGGTATTCCACCGGCCCTGTCGGGTTACTCACCCGCCCTTTCACGAAATCAAAATAAGGACCAACGATGCGACATAACGTACTTTTTGCCACAGCGTTTGCCACCCTTGTCTCCACCAGCACGTTCGCGGCTGACCTGCCGGGCAAAGGCATTACCGTGCAGCCGGTGCAGAGCACCATTTCGGAAGAGAGCTTCCAGACCCTGATCGTCAGCCGCGCGCTGGAGAAGCTCGGCTACACGGTTAACACGCCGAGCGAAGTGGATTACAACGTGGGCTACACTTCGATTGCCTCGGGTGACGCCACCTTTACCGCCGTCAACTGGCAGCCGCTGCACGACGATATGTATGCCGCCGCCGGTGGCGACAAGAAATTCTATCGCGAAGGGACTTTCGTGACGGGCGCGGCGCAGGGTTATCTGATCGACAAGAAAACCGCCGATAAGTATCACATCACCAATATTGAACAGCTGAAAGACCCGAAGATCGCCAAACTGTTCGACACCAACGGTGACGGCAAGGCCGATATGATGGGCTGCTCGCCGGGCTGGGGCTGTGAAGCGGTGATTAACCACCAGAATAAAGCTTTCGATCTGGCGAAAACGGTCGACGTGAGCCACGGCAACTATTCAGCGATGATGGCCGACACCATTGCCCGCTTCAAAGAGGGTAAACCGGTGATCTACTACACCTGGACGCCGTACTGGGTGAGCGACGTGCTGAAGCCGGGTAAAGACGTGGTGTGGCTGCAGGTGCCGTTCTCCTCCCTGCCGGGCGAGCAGAAAGATATCGACACCAAACTGCCGAACGGCATGAACTACGGCTTCCCGGTTAACACCATGCATATCGTGGCGAACAAAGCCTGGGCAGAGAAAAACCCGGCGGCGGCGAAGCTGTTCTCGGTGATGAAGCTGCCGCTGGCGGACATCAACGCCCAGAACGCGATGATGCACGCGGGCAAATCCTCCGAAGCAGATGTGAAAGGCCACGTGGACGGCTGGATCAAAGCCCACCAGCAGCAGTTTGACGGCTGGGTGAAAGAGGCGCTTGCGGCGCAGAAGTAAAAACAAAACCTTACTCCTCACCCTAACCCTCTCCCCAAAGGGGAGAGGGGACTTTATACACCCTCTCCCCTTTGGGGAGAGGGTCGGGGTGAGGGGGCACCAGACCGCCCCCAACCTAAACCGCACAATCCATCACCCAACTATCCCCCAACTTTCACAATCATTCGCTATTATGGTTTCCGGAAAAATAATCACTCAACTAACGATTCCCGAAACTAATGACAAAAACAACTCAAGGGCTTAGCCCCGCACTCATCCTTTTAATGTCCGTGGCAACGGGTCTGGCCGTCGCCAGCAACTATTACGCGCAACCTCTTCTCGACACCATCGCCCGCGCGTTTGACCTTTCCGCCAGTTCAGCAGGCTTTATTGTTACCGCTGCACAGCTGGGCTATGCCGCCGGGCTGCTGTTCCTGGTGCCGCTCGGCGATATGTTTGAACGCCGAATGCTGATTGTCTCCATGACCCTGCTGGCCGCCGGTGGAATGCTGATCACCGCCAGCAGCCAGTCGCTGACGATGATGATCGTCGGTACCGCGCTAACGGGGCTGTTCTCCGTGGTGGCGCAAATCCTGGTTCCGCTCGCCGCGACCCTCGCCTCCCCGGAAAAACGCGGCAAGGTGGTGGGTACCATCATGAGCGGCCTGCTGCTGGGGATTTTGCTGGCGCGTACCGTTGCAGGACTGCTGGCCAGCCTCGGCGGCTGGCGCACCGTATACTGGGTGGCGAGCGTGCTGATGGTCATCATGGCTCTGGCGCTGTGGCGTGGGCTGCCAAAAGTGAAGCAGGACAATCACCTGAACTACCCTCAGCTGTTGGCCTCCGTGTTCAGCTTGTTCACCCAGGATAAGCTTCTGCGCACCCGCGCCCTGCTGGGCTGCTTCACCTTCGCCAACTTCAGCATCCTGTGGACGTCGATGGCGTTTCTGCTGGCCGCGCCGCCGTTCAATTATTCGGAAGGGGTGATTGGCCTGTTCGGCCTGGCCGGTGCCGCAGGCGCACTGGGCGCGCGTCCCGCAGGCGGGCTGGCCGATAAGGGCAAATCCCACCTGACCACCTCCGCAGGGCTGGTTTTACTTCTGCTCTCCTGGGCGGCGATCTGGTACGGACACATCTCGGTGCTGGCGCTGATCGTCGGTATCCTGGTACTCGATCTCACCGTACAGGGCGTTCACATCACCAATCAGACCGTCATCTATCGCGTGAAGCCTGAGGCGCGTAACCGCCTGACGGCCGGATACATGACCAGCTACTTCATTGGCGGCGCTGCGGGTTCGCTAATTTCAGCGTCGGCGTGGCAGCATGCGGGCTGGTCTGGGGTATGTGCGATAGGGGCCATCGTCGCCACCCTTAACCTGCTAGTATGGTGGCGCGGCTACCATCGTCAGGATGCAATTCACTAAGTTTTACATTGCGTTGGCCTCTTAGGGTGTTAAGAGGCCTTTCACTCTGTTAATGTAAACGTAATCATTTATCCCAGAAATTTTAATGTGGGTGACATATTTACGATCGGCATGAATAGTTCAGACCCCCGTCCTCACATCCTCTCTTCAGCGGGTTCACACCCTACGCTTTCTGTGCTCACCGGGTCACGGACTTACCCGGCGCTTTCTGATGGTGACATAATTTTGGCGGATATAACCGCACAAATAATTCATTTACATTATTTGTCACTATCGTTACTATATCGGCTGTAATTAATGAGGTTATGCCCAAATGGATAGTTCGTTTACGCCCATTGAACAAATGCTTAAATTCCGCGCCAGTCGCCATGAGGACTTCCCGTACCAGGAAATCCTGCTGACCCGCCTGTGTATGCACATGCAGGGTAAGCTACTGGAAAACCGTAATAAAATGCTGAAAGCTCAAGGGATTAACGAGACGTTGTTTATGGCGTTGATTACGCTGGAGTCTCAGGAAAATCACAGCATTCAGCCTTCCGAACTGAGCTGCGCGCTGGGCTCCTCCCGTACCAATGCGACGCGTATTGCCGATGAACTCGAAAAGCGTGGCTGGATTGAGCGCCGTGAAAGCGACAACGATCGCCGCTGCCTGCATCTGCAACTGACCGATAAAGGTCACCAGTTCCTGCGCGAGGTGCTGCCACCTCAGCACAATTGCCTGCACAAACTCTGGTCTGTCCTCAGCACCGCCGAGCGCGACCAGCTTGAGCACATCACTCGCAAGCTGCTCACCCGTCTGGACCAGATGGATGAAGACGGTGCCGTTCTTGAGGCGCTGCGCTAACGCGACGACACGCTCACCATTCCAGATTCATAAGAAAACCGACAGGCCAGCACGTCACACTGCTGGCCTTTCTGACAACAGGTCGGCTCAGCCGATGTGAAAATAAGAAGATCGTGGAGAACTACAATGAGCGCAAATGCGGAGAGCACTACCCCGCAGCAACCGGCCAACAAGAAAGGCAAACGTAAGAGCGCCCTTCTTCTGTTGACCTTGCTCTTTATCATTATTGCCGTGGCATATGGGATCTATTGGTTTTTAGTACTGCGTCATGCCGAAGAGACTGACGACGCGTACGTGGCAGGGAACCAGGTACAAATTATGGCGCAGGTGTCGGGCAGCGTGACGAAAGTCTGGGCTGACAATACCGACTTTGTGCAAAAAGGCGATGTGTTGGTGACCCTCGATCCAACCGACGCTCAGCAGGCGTTTGAAAAAGCACAGACCGCGCTCGCCTCGAGCGTCCGTCAGACCCGCCAGCTGATGATCAACAGCAAACAGCTGCAGGCCAACATCGACGTGCAGAAAACCGCACTCGCACAGGCGCAGAGCGACCTGAACCGCCGCGTACCGCTCGGCACGGCTAACCTGATTGGCCGTGAAGAGCTGCAGCACGCCCGCGACGCCGTCGCCAGCGCTCAGGCACAGCTGGATGTGGCCATTCAACAGTACAACGCCAACCAGGCGATGGTGCTGGGCACCAGCCTGGAAAACCAGCCCGCCGTTCAGCAGGCGGCGACCGAAGTGCGTAACGCGTGGCTTGCCCTGCAGCGTACTAAAATCGTCAGCCCGATGACCGGCTATGTCTCCCGTCGTTCCGTCCAGCCAGGGGCGCAGATTAGCCCAACCACGCCGCTGATGGCGGTCGTGCCGGCAGACAATCTTTGGGTCGACGCCAACTTTAAAGAGACGCAGCTTGCCCATATGCGTATCGGCCAGACCGCGACGGTTGTCAGCGACATCTACGGCGATGACGTGAAGTACACCGGTAAAGTGGTCGGCCTGGATATGGGGACCGGCAGCGCCTTCTCCCTGCTGCCTGCGCAGAACGCCACCGGTAACTGGATCAAAGTGGTTCAGCGTCTGCCCGTGCGTATTGAGCTGGATGCTAAACAGCTGGCGGATCACCCGCTGCGTATCGGCCTCTCTACGCTGGTGACGGTTGACACCGCCAACCGCGACGGTCAGATCCTGGCAAGCCAGGTGCGTAGCAGCCCGGCTTATGAAAGTAACGCCCGTGAAATTAGCCTCGATCCGGTCAACAAGCTGATCGATGACATCGTGAAGGCAAACGCCGGTTAATCCGAAGGTGAGCGTTATGCAACAGCAAAAGCCGCAAAAACCGCTGGAAGGGGCGCAGCTGGTCATTATGACCATCGCGCTCTCTCTTGCGACATTCATGCAGGTGCTGGACTCCACCATCGCAAACGTGGCGATCCCGACCATCGCCGGTAACCTTGGCTCGTCGCTGAGCCAGGGGACCTGGGTCATTACCTCGTTTGGGGTGGCAAACGCCATCTCCATTCCGATTACCGGCTGGCTGGCAAAGCGCGTCGGTGAGGTGAAGCTGTTCCTCTGGTCGACGGTATTGTTCGTTCTTGCCTCCTGGGCGTGCGGCATGTCCAGCAGCCTGACGATGCTGATCTTCTTCCGCGTTATTCAGGGGATTGTCGCCGGGCCGTTGATTCCGCTGTCGCAGAGTTTACTGCTGAACAACTACCCGCCCGCCAAGCGCTCGATTGCGCTGGCGCTGTGGTCAATGACCGTGATTGTCGCCCCGATTTGCGGACCGATTCTCGGTGGCTACATCAGCGACAACTATCACTGGGGCTGGATCTTCTTCATCAACGTACCGATTGGCGCCGTCGTGGTAATGATGACGCTCCAGTCGCTGCGCGGCAGAGAAACCCGGACGGAACAGCGGCGTATCGACGCCATTGGTCTGGCATTGCTGGTTGTCGGCATCGGTAGCCTGCAGGTCATGCTCGACCAGGGCAAAGAGCTGGACTGGTTCAACTCCCGGGAGATCATCATCCTGACGATTGTCGCGGTGGTGTCGCTGAGCTTCCTGATTGTCTGGGAGCTGACGGACGATAACCCGATAGTCGACCTGTCGCTGTTTAAGTCGCGAAACTTCACCATAGGCTGTCTGTGTATCAGTCTCGCCTACATGCTCTACTTCGGCGCGATTGTACTGCTGCCGCAGCTGTTGCAGGAGGTATACGGCTACACCGCAACCTGGGCAGGTTTAGCCTCGGCGCCGGTTGGATTGATTCCGGTTCTGCTGTCGCCGATTATTGGCCGCTTTGCCCACAAGCTCGACATGCGCAGGCTGGTGACGTTCAGCTTTATTATGTACGCCGTGTGCTTCTACTGGCGCGCGTATACGTTCGAACCGGGAATGGACTTTGGCGCGTCCGCGTGGCCGCAGTTTATTCAGGGCTTTGCCGTGGCGTGTTTCTTTATGCCACTGACCACCATCACGCTTTCCGGTTTACCGCCTGAGCGCATGGCGGCGGCATCTAGCCTGTCGAACTTTACGCGAACGCTGGCGGGCTCGATTGGTACGTCGATCACTACCACCCTGTGGACTAACCGTGAATCGATGCACCATGCCCAGCTGACCGAAGCGGTGAACCCGTTCAACCCGAACTCCCGGGAGATGTACAACCAGCTTCAGGGAATGGGTATGACGGAGCAGCAGGCGTCAGGGTGGATTGCCCAGCAGATCACCAACCAGGGGCTGATTATCTCGGCCAACGAGATTTTCTGGGTATCGGCGGGGATCTTTATCATCCTGCTGGGGCTGGTGTGGTTTGCTAAACCACCGTTTGGCGCCGGTAGCGGCGGCGGTGGCGCGCACTAGTCCTGCGCGCGGGTTGCCGGGTGGCGGTTACGCCTTGCCCGGCCTACGATAACCGGGCACTTCCGTAGGCCCGGTAAGCGCAGCGCTACCGGGCAACCATTGCCACCGTGTCCAGAACGCGACAGCCATTGTCAGTTCCGATAAAGCAGCGCGCCTGAAATCGTTTCACGATAGTGAAAAGACAACAGGAGCGCATCATGCTGAACACACCCGCCGATAAGTACCAACCCTACCCAACCCTTTCCCTGTCAGACCGCCTCTGGCCGGAGCAACGCATCACCCGCGCGCCGCGCTGGCTTTCCACCGACTTACGCGACGGCAACCAGGCCCTTGCCGAGCCGATGGACAGCGCGCGCAAGCAGCAGTTCTGGGAACTGCTGCTGAGCTGCGGGTTTAAAGAGATCGAGGTTGCCTTTCCTTCCGCCTCGCAGACGGATTTCAACTTCGTTCGCCAGCTGATTGAAGAGAACCGCATCCCGGATGACGTGACGATTCAGGTGCTGACCCAGGCGCGGGAAGACCTCATTCATCGTACTTTCGAATCCCTGCGCGGCGCGAAACGGGCCACCGTCCATCTGTACAACGCCACCGCCCCGCTGTTCCGCCGTCTGGTGTTCGGCATGGAGAAAGCGCAGGTCGTCGAACTGGCGACGCGCTCCACGCGGCTTATTCGTCAGCTGTGTGAAGAGAACCCGGACACCCGCTGGCAGTATGAATACTCCCCGGAGACCTTCTGCTTTACCGAGCCGGAATTTGCGCTGGAGATTTGTGAAGCCGTAGCGGAGATCTGGCAGCCGTGCGACGAACGCCCGATGGTGATCAACCTACCGGCCACCGTCGAAGTGAGCACGCCGAACGTCTATGCCGACCAGATCGAGTTTTTCTGTCGCCACTTCAGCCGCCGCCGCGATGTCTGCATCAGCGTGCATCCGCATAACGACCGCGGTACCGGCGTCGCCTGCGCGGAGCTGGCCGTAATGGCGGGGGCTGACCGCGTGGAGGGCTGTCTGTTTGGTAACGGGGAGCGCACGGGCAACGTCTGCCTGGTGACGCTGGCAATGAACCTCTACAGCCAGGGAGTTAGCCCGAATCTGGACTTTAGCGATATGAACCGGGTGGTGGAAGTGGTGGAAACCTGCAATCAGCTGCCGGTCCACCCGCGCCATCCGTGGGCGGGCCGTCTGGCCTATACCGCCTTCTCCGGCTCGCACCAGGACGCGATCAAAAAAGGTTTTGATGCCCGCAGGCCAGGCGATCGCTGGGAGATGCCTTACCTTCCCGTCGATCCCCAGGATATCGGCTGTACCTACGAAGCGGTGATCCGCGTGAACAGCCAGTCAGGGAAAAGCGGCAGCGCGTGGCTGATCGAACAGAATCATGGGCTGAAACTGCCCCGCGCCCTGCAGCAGGATTTCAGCCAGCACGTGCAGCAGGAAACCGATCGTCACGGAAAAGAGATGACGCAAAACGCGCTGTGGCAGCTGTTCCGCACCCGCTACGGCCTGGTGGCAACGCCGCACTATGCGCTGCAATCCTACCGCAGCGATAGCCAGCAGGACGGCCAGCTGCGTTTGACGGCCAGCGTCGCCACACAGGGAGGAACGCGCCAGCTGGAAGGTCAGGGTAACGGCCTGCTTTCCGCCGCCGCTCAGGGCTTAAGCCGCTGGGTCAACGATCCGTTCGTGATTAAGGATTATCACGAGCATACGTTAGGCGAACGCAGCGACAGCCGCTCGGTGGCCTACATCCGCTGTCTGTTCCAGGACGGCAGCAGCCGCTGGGGCGTGGGCATTGACAGCGACGTGGCGCGCGCGTCGCTTCAGGCGCTGTTTAACGCCGTCAGTCGTTCTTAAAGTAATCGCTGGGGGAGACGCCCATCACCCGACGGAACATCGCCGTAAAGGCGCTGTGGCTGCCGTATCCCAGATCCAGCGCCACGCGCAATACCGGCTGGCCCTGCGCCAGCCGCACTAAGGCTTCCAGCAGGCGCGCCCTTCTCAGCCACTCTCCGTAGCTTAATCCCGTCTGCTGTTGAAAATGGCGGTTCAGCGTGCGCTCGCTCATGTTCATCATGCTCGCGGCCTGCGCGCTGCTCCAGCTTTCCCCCGGATTTTGCCGGATATGCAGACACAGGCGACGTAGCGCCTCACTTTCCGGCTCCGGCAGGTGAAACGGCAGCACCGGCATAATGCGGATTTCATCGAGAATGAGCTCATAGACGCGTTCATCCCGGCTTCCGGGTGAGTACGATTCAGGTAAAGCAAGGGAGATGAGGATCAGCTCGCGCAGCAGCGGCGAGATCTGAACGATCTGGCAGG
Organism: Enterobacter sp. 3U4; assembly: GCF_057224565.1. NCBI lineage: Bacteria > Pseudomonadati > Pseudomonadota > Gammaproteobacteria > Enterobacterales > Enterobacteriaceae > Enterobacter > Enterobacter sp. 3U4. The sequence continues at coordinate 349,128 of NZ_CP136665.1, read as the reverse complement.
TGGCCGGGAGATCGGCCCGCGCCAGCGGATCGATAAACAGCGTTCGCGCCGCCACGTTGCCGGTAATGCGCAGGGAATGCTGCGTGCCCGCCGGCAGCCAGACGCCGCGACCGGGAGGAACAACCCAACAGCCCGATGCGGTATCTACCCGTACCACGCCGCTCAGGGTGTGCAGCAGCTGCGCGCAGTCGTGCTTGTGCCAGGGTTCGCTGTCACCATGAACGTAATCATGGGCAAACGGAACGAGGGGACGGTGGGTAAAGGAGAAGGTTAAGGTTGTGGTCATGGGATTAAACCACCCTCACCCTACCCTCTCCCTGAGGGAGAGGGAAAAGGTGCACTAGATGTGCAGTTCCTGCAGTTTTTCTTTCGGCAGGGCCAGCTCTTCATTGCTGTTCACGCGAACATCACGCTCGATGATGTGACGCGCAATTTCCTGCGCTTCTTCCAGAGAGTGCATCTGGTAGGTACCGCACTGGTAAACGTTTAGCTCAGGGATCTGGTTCTGCTCTTTCACCTTCAGCACGTCTTCCATCGCCGCTTTCCACGCATCTGCGACGCGCTTCTCATCAGGCACGCCAATCAGGCTCATGTAGAAACCGGTACGGCAGCCCATAGGAGAGATATCGATGATCTCCACGCCGTTGCCGTTCAGGTGGTCACGCATAAAGCCAGCAAACAGGTGCTCCAGCGTATGAATGCCTTTCTCGGGCATCACTTCTTTGTTTGGCACGCAGAAACGCAGATCGAAGACGGTGATCGTGTCGCCGTGCGGGGTGTGCATGGTCTTCGCCACGCGGACTGCAGGTGCTTCCATACGGGTATGGTCGACAGTAAAGCTATCTAATAACGGCATACGTCACCTCCGATAGTGATTTTTTTTAAAATAAACTGAACTCTTCTACAGAATGCACGTCTGAGTATATGAAAGACGCGCATTTGTTATCATCATCCCTGAATTCAGAGATGTATATTTTGGCCACAGCGATGTGGCCTTTTTCTTTTCTGCTTAAGCCTGTTTCGCCAGAAACGCCTCAAACGACTCGGTATCCGCCGCTTCAACCTCTTTCTGACGCACAACGGACGCATCGCGTTCCGCTACAAAATCCGCTTCGCTCAGCACCTCTAACGGCTCCTGCATCAGCATCTCACGGTACTCCGATGAGAGTGAACGCCCCGTGCCGCCAATGCCCTGATCAATCATAGAACGCAGAATGCGTGCTGAGAACGTCAGTTCCGGGTTATCAAAGCACGCCACCAGCTGGTCGCAGATCTGTTGATACGCATCTCCGCCGTCGATGCTGTCCATCGTCCTGGCAACACGCTTCAGATCGCGGAACAGATCTTTGCCGACTTTGGTCAGCGGGAACTGTGCCGTTTCGCAGCCGATACCCAGCGTCAGACCCGGCTTACGCCCTTCCAGAATCACGCGGTTCCAGTTTGTACGGGTACAGAGCAGTTCGTCTGAACTCATTTCCGGCGCATCCGCCAGCACGCACCAGACCATAAACAGATCCAGGAAGCGAATCTGCTGTTCATCAACGCCAATCGGTGAGAACGGGTTGATATCCAGCGAGCGCACTTCAATGTATTCAATCCCGCCGCGCTGCAGCGCATCCGACGGGGTTTCGCCGCTGCGCGTCACGCGCTTAGGACGAATAGGCGCATACAGCTCGTTTTCAATCTGCAGCACATTGCTGTTGATTTGCAGGCGCTTGCCGTCTTTTTCGAGGCCGATTTTCTCGTACTCTTCCGACGGGGTTTTGATCGCCCGCTTCAATCCTGCCACATATTCGTGCAATTCGTTAAACGTAATACCGAGATTGCTTTGCGATTTATTGGTATAGCCGAGATCGCTCAGGCGCAGAGAGGTAGCGTACGGGAGATAGTACATTCCGCATTCGGTCTTCTCGAACGGCAGCGTGGTCGGTTTCCCCTGCAGGAACGAAGAACAGATCGCCGGGGAGGCACCAAACAGATACGGGATCACCCAGCCGAAACGGTAATAGTTGCGAATCAGGCGGAAGTAGCCTGCTGAGATGGCATCTTTATCCGTTTCACCGCATTTCGCTTCCCAGAAAGCCATCGGCAACGAGAAGTTGTAGTGCACGCCAGAGATGGTCTGCATCAACGCGCCGTAGCGGTTTTTCAGCCCCTCACGGTAGAGCGTTTTCAGCCGACCGATATTTGACGTGCCGTACTGTGCCAGCTCAATTTCCTGGCCCTGCTCGATATAGCACGGCATGCTGAGGGGCCACATGCGCTCGTCGCCCATGTTGCGCGCGGTGTAGCGATGGATATCGCGCATGATCGTCAGCATATGATCAATATCACCCTCTACTGGGGTGATGAACTCCAGCAGCGCTTCAGCGAAATCGGTTGTGATCCATTTATGTGTCAGCGCCGAGCCTAACGCCTTCGGGTGACCCGTCGTCGCTAAACTGCCGTCCGCGTTAACGCGCAGCGTTTCACGCTCAAGACCACGCTGAATACCCTTCAATGCCTGAGGGTGGTTTTCCAGCCAGGCCAGCGCCTGAGATACGTCCGGGATCAAATTGACCTCCCGCCTGTCAAAGTAATGTTACTCAGCATAATTGTAATGGTTGACGATTGAAGGTCGCGTATTCATTCCACCAATTAGTGCCACCACGTCATACCCTGTAGTGTTGCCCACGCCACGAGAACATAGCGCAACGCCTTGCCAAGGCACAAAAAAAAGAGCACCGGTCCCCAGGGGATGCGCATCCATCCCGCCAGCAGACACAGTAAATCGCCTATTACAGGCATCCAGCTTAATAACAGCGTGGCAGCGCCATAGCGTTTTAGCCAGCCGACTGCCTTTTCCTGCCAGCGTGATTTTTCACGCAGCGGAAAGAAACGCCCAAGAATAACGTTAGTCAGCCCTCCAAGGCTATTACCCATTGTTGCTATTACTACAAGCAGCCAGGGCTGACTCACGCCGGACAACAGCATCGCCACCAGCACCACTTCCGAATTGCCCGGTAACAGCGTGGCGCTTAAGAAACTGCTGGCGAATAATGAGGCAAGTGACAGCAAGTCACTCACAGTAAGCGCACATCCACCGCATCCATTCCGGCATCACGCGCGGCCTGGATACCGAAATCGGCATCTTCAAACACGACACATTTTGCCGCCGGGACGCCCATTAATTCTGCGCAAAGCAGGAAGGTGTCCGGTGCGGGCTTGTGATGTTTAACATGATCGGCGGCAACCACGGCAGAGAAATAGTGGCGCAGGCCAAGATGGTTGAGTAATGCCTCTGCAATCGCGCTTTCGCTGCCCGTCCCCACCGACATCGGGCGACGCCCGTGCCACTCTTTTACCACATCAACCAGCGGCAGAGGGCGTACGGTATCTAAAAGCATGGCTTTTACCGCATCGGTTTTTTCGCGCGCGAGCAGGTGCGGGTCGAGATCGGCCTGATTCAGTTCAATCACGGCCTGTGCAATACGCCAGGTGGGGGATCCGTTGAGGGCAATCATCGCCTGAAGGTCGAAACGCATACCGTAGCGGCCCAGGACGTCAGTCCAGGCTTGACGATGCGTGGGTTCGGTATCCAGAAGAGTGCCGTCCATATCGAAGATCAAACCGTCATACTGTGCGTACATCGTGCTCTCGCTAACCGATTAACAAAGCATTACTTTATCGTAAATGGTGGTTTTTGTCGCTGACAGAGAGTGTGATTGCTGACGGAACGTCGAAGGAATAAACAGAGAAGGAGAAGATGGTGCATCCGGGAGGATTCGAACCTCCGACCGCTCGGTTCGTAGCCGAGTACTCTATCCAGCTGAGCTACGGATGCATCGGGAAATGCTTTTAGAAACAGTAAATGGTGCATCCGGGAGGATTCGAACCTCCGACCGCTCGGTTCGTAGCCGAGTACTCTATCCAGCTGAGCTACGGATGCATCAGGGTACTGCTTTCAGAAATAGTAAATGGTGCATCCGGGAGGATTCGAACCTCCGACCGCTCGGTTCGTAGCCGAGTACTCTATCCAGCTGAGCTACGGATGCATCGGGATTTACTACTGTACTGCTCGATATTCATATCACTTCTAAAGCAATATGAAGTAATAGATGGTGCATCCGGGAGGATTCGAACCTCCGACCGCTCGGTTCGTAGCCGAGTACTCTATCCAGCTGAGCTACGGATGCAAAATGGCGGTGAGGCGGGGATTCGAACCCCGGATGCAGCTTTTGACCGCATACTCCCTTAGCAGGGGAGCGCCTTCAGCCTCTCGGCCACCTCACCACACAACGCCTCTTTCGAGTGCTTCGAGTTACTCGTTAAGAGCTTCTCGTCGCTGCGTGGCGCATATATTACTTTCTGGGACTTATAAGTCAAACAATTTTCCAAAAGCTTTTATCGTTTGCACAAATCACACGCAATTCGCATGTAAAAGCCGCAAAGAGGGTGTTTTATAAGCGGATTTTGCAGGCATCTTCAAAGAAAACCTTTGCAGAAATGGCGGCGTAAGGGCGAGTTTACGGTAACAGAGTGGTTAAAAAGAGAGCGGTTGAAATTAAACGGTAACGTTGAGCAGGAAAAATGACAGGAGGGTTGCGTCTCGCCCGACAGCGAGACGCGACAATATCAGTAACTGGACTGCTGGGATTTTTCAGCCTGGATACGCTGGTAGATCTCTTCACGGTGGACAGAAACTTCTTTAGGAGCGTTAACACCAATACGTACCTGGTTACCCTTTACCCCTAAAACTGTCACGGTGACCTCATCCCCAATCATGAGGGTCTCACCAACTCGACGAGTCAGAATCAGCATTCTTTGCTCCTTGAAAGATTAAAAGAGTCGGGTCTCTTGTATCCCGGCATTATCCATCATATAACGCCAAAAAGTAAGCGATGACAAACACGTAAAGTGTAAGCAGTCACGGCATCACATTCTGTTAAACGTAAGTTTAGCCGATATACACAAACTCAACCTGACTTTATCGTTATCGATAGCACAGTGAACAAGACGCCATAACGTTACCGCTATGGCGTCTGCTTGTGCTTTGTAGTTATTACAGTTTCGCGCTTACCCAGCTTTCAACGCTGGCTAATGCCGCGGGAAGTGCCGCCGCATCCGTACCACCGGCTTGCGCCATGTCCGGACGACCGCCACCCTTGCCGCCCACCTGCTGAGCGACCATACCAATCAGTTCCCCTGCTTTTACGCGGTCGGTCACATCCTTAGAGACGCCCGCAATCAGAGAAACCTTACCTTCTGCCACTGTCGCCAGCACGATAACGGTAGAACCAAGCTGGTTCTTGAGATCGTCGACCATAGTACGCAGCATCTTAGGCTCAACGCCCGCCAGATCGCTGACCAGCAGTTTGACGCCCTTAATGTCTACAGCCTTGCTGGAGAGGTTTGCACTCTCCTGCGCCGCAGCCTGCTCTTTAAGCTGCTGCAGCTCTTTTTCCAGCTGACGCGTGCGATCCAGCGCAACGCGCACTTTCTCACCCAGGTTCTGGCTATCGCCTTTCAGCAGCTGCGCGATGTCATGCAGCTGATCGCTCTGCGCATGCAGGCTGGCAATCGCACCTTCACCGGTCACCGCTTCAATACGACGCACGCCTGCCGCCGTACCTGATTCGGAAACAATGCGGAACAGGCCGATATCGCCGGTGCGCGAGGCGTGCGTACCGCCGCACAGTTCGGTAGAGAAGTCGCCCATGCTCAGCACGCGAACGCGGTCGTCATATTTCTCGCCAAACAGCGCCATCGCACCTTTCTTCTTCGCGTCCTCGAGATCCATGATATGGGTCTCGATTGGCAGGTTACGACGGATCTGCGCGTTCACCAGATCTTCTACCGCACGGATTTCAGAAGGCTTCATCGCTTCAAAATGCGAGAAGTCGAAACGCAGCACTTTGTCGTTAACCAGAGAACCTTTCTGTGCAACGTGGGTACCGAGTACGTCGCGCAGGGCAGCGTGCATCAGGTGGGTTGCCGAGTGGTTCAGACGAATGCGCGCGCGGCGAGCTTCATCCACGTTAGCCTGGACGCCCTCGCCCACTTTCAGAGAACCGGAAACCAGTTTGCCCTGGTGGCCAATTGCCTGACCGTATTTTTGGGTGTCGGTCACGCTGAAGCTAAAGCCATTGCCTTTCAGCTCGCCTTTATCGCCAACCTGACCGCCGGATTCGGCGTAGAACGGCGTTTTGTCCAGAATGACAACCGCATCCTGACCCGCGCTGATGCTGTCCACGGCTTTACCGTCAACAAACAGAGCGGTCACTTTGCCGGTCAGTTCCAGTGCTTCATAGCCTTTGAATTCAGACGCGCTGTCAACGCGGATCATCGCGTTGTAGTCTGCACCGAAACCGCTGGACTCACGCGCACGACGGCGCTGCTCTTCCATCGCGGCTTCGAAGCCCGCTTCGTCAACTTTGATGTTGCGCTCGCGGCAAACGTCCGCCGTCAGGTCAACCGGGAAGCCGTAGGTGTCGTACAGACGGAAAGCGGTTTCGCCATCCAGGGTGTCGCCCTTAAGCTTAGCCAGCTCTTCGTCCAGCAGCGCCAGACCGCGCTCCAGCGTACGAGCAAACTGCTCTTCTTCGGTTTTCAGAACCTGCTCTACCTGCGCCTGCTGGCGTTTCAGCTCATCACCGGCAGAACCCATCACGCCAATCAGTGGCCCAACGAGTTTATAGAAGAAGGTGTCCTTCGCGCCCAGCATGTTGCCATGACGGATAGCACGACGAATGATACGACGCAGCACGTAGCCACGGTTTTCATTCGACGGGATAACGCCGTCGGCAATCAGGAACGCACAGGAACGAATGTGGTCCGCGATAACGCGCAGCGATTTGTTGTTCAGATCGGTCGCACCGGTCACTTCGGCAACGGCTTTGATCAGGGTGCTGAACAGGTCAATCTCGTAGTTGGAGTTAACGTGCTGCAGAACCGCAGCAATACGCTCCAGCCCCATACCGGTATCGACGGAAGGCTTTGGCAGCGGCTCCATCGTTCCGTCGGCCTGACGGTTGAACTGCATGAAGACGATGTTCCAGATCTCAATGTAGCGATCGCCGTCTTCTTCCGGGCTGCCTGGAGGGCCGCCCCAGATGTGGTCGCCGTGATCGTAGAAGATCTCGGTGCACGGACCGCAAGGACCGGTGTCACCCATTTGCCAGAAGTTGTCGGACGCGTAAGGCGCGCCTTTGTTATCGCCGATGCGAATAATACGCTCGCGCGGGATCCCGACTTCTTTTTCCCAGATTTCGTAGGCTTCGTCATCGGTTTCATAGACGGTAACCCACAGACGCTCTTTCGGCAGGTTGAACCAGTTTTCACCGGTCAGCAGTTCCCACGCATATTGAATGGCATCGTGTTTGAAGTAGTCGCCGAAGCTGAAGTTACCCAGCATTTCGAAGAAGGTGTGGTGACGCGCGGTGTAACCGACGTTTTCCAGGTCGTTGTGTTTACCGCCCGCACGCACGCAACGCTGTGAGGTTGTGGCGCGGGAATAATTACGCTTGTCGAGACCAAGGAACACATCCTTGAACTGGTTCATCCCGGCGTTGGTAAACAGCAGAGTCGGATCGTTGTTCGGTACCAGGGAGCTGCTGGCAACAACCTGGTGTCCCTTACTATGGAAAAAATCGAGAAACGCCTGACGGATCTCAGCGGTGCTCTTGCTCATAATTATCCTGAAATCAAGCTAACGAAATGTCGTAGCCAGCCTGTGTCGGTAAACCGTTGGACGGACCAGCTACTGGAAAAAGTGGGAATAAGATAAGTTTTCTTTGGTGGGAAGTAAAATCCCGCATGCGTTCAATCGGCAAAATTACGCCAGATATCCTGAATATCTTCCATCAGGAAGCCGCGGTAGAGCAAAAAGCGCTGGATTTTGACTTTTTCTGAAAATTCACGCGGCAGCGGTTCGCCGTATTTACGAATGGCCTGATCTTTTGCCAGCTCGCACCAGTCAATGTCGCATTCGCGCATCGCTTTTTCGATGATCTCCCGGGCCACCCCTTTCTGGTTCAGCTCCTGCCGGATGCGAGCGGGCCCATACCCTTTACGGCCGCGGCTGGCGAGAAATCGTGAGGCAAAACGCTCGTCATCAAGGTAACGATGCTCATAGCACCAGGCGATCACGCGGTCATAATCTTCCGCGGTGGCATCAATCTCTTCCGGGCCGTTTTTACTCATCACCGGTGCCGACAGCTTCCGCCGCAGCTCCTGTTCACTGTGGTCACGAACGGCCAGGATGCGAACCGCGCGGTCCAGTAGGCGTGCATACGCGGGTCGACGTGTTGTCGGTTCACTCATAAAAAACCTGCTGATTCAGAAATGCAAAAAGGGCCGCATCAGCAGCCCTTCATTTTTAAACGAAAGAATTAAAAGTCTTCGTTAGTTTCTTCAGCATCCGCGGCATCCACCACGAAATCAGGTTTGGAGTCCTGGTTGTTCAGCAGAAGCTCACGCACTTTCTTCTCAATCTCTTTCGCTGCAGCCGGGTTCTCTTTCAGCCAGGAGATCGCGTTCGCTTTACCCTGACCAATCTTGTCACCGTTGTAGCTGTACCAGGCGCCCGCTTTTTCAATCAGCTTCTCTTTCACGCCCAGGTCAACCAGCTCGCCGAGGAAGTTGATCCCTTCGCCGTAGAGGATCTGGAACTCAGCCTGTTTGAACGGCGCGGCGATTTTGTTCTTCACAACCTTCACGCGGGTTTCGCTACCGACGACGTTCTCACCCTCTTTCACCGCGCCGATACGGCGGATATCCAGACGGACAGAGGCGTAGAATTTCAGTGCGTTACCACCGGTAGTGGTTTCCGGGTTACCGAACATCACGCCAATTTTCATACGGATCTGGTTGATGAAGATCAGCAGCGTGTTGGACTGCTTCAGGTTACCCGCCAGCTTACGCATCGCCTGGCTCATCATACGTGCCGCGAGGCCCATGTGAGAGTCGCCGATTTCACCTTCGATTTCGGCTTTTGGCGTCAGTGCGGCAACGGAGTCGACCACGATAACGTCAACGGCACCAGAACGCGCCAGCGCGTCACAAATTTCCAGCGCCTGCTCACCGGTGTCCGGCTGAGAACACAGCAGGTTGTCGATATCGACGCCCAGCTTACGGGCATACACAGGGTCCAGCGCGTGCTCGGCATCGATAAACGCACAGGTTTTACCTTCGCGCTGTGCTGCGGCAATGACCTGCAGCGTCAGGGTGGTTTTACCGGAGGACTCTGGCCCGTAGATCTCTACGATACGGCCCATAGGCAGACCGCCAGCGCCCAGCGCGATATCCAGAGAAAGCGAACCGGTGGAGATGGTTTCCACATCCATGGAACGGTCTTCACCCAGGCGCATGATGGAGCCTTTACCGAATTGCTTTTCGATCTGGCCCAGTGCTGCCGCCAACGCTTTCTGTTTGTTTTCGTCGATAGCCATTATTACTCCTGTCATGCCGGGAGAAGCGACTGTGCTTCACCGTGGATTTCTGTTCTGTTGGTGCAATTATACTGTATGGTCATACAGTATCAAGTGTTTTGTAGAAATTGTTGCCAGAGCGTTTTTAACGCATAAACGGTTGCCTGACGACGCACGCTTTCGCGATCGCCGCTGAAGCACTCCCGGCGGGTGATCCCTTCGCCTTTCGCGGTGGCAAAACCAAACCAGACGGTGCCGACAGGCTTCACGTCGCTGCCGCCATCCGGCCCCGCGATGCCGCTTATGGAAATGGCGAAATCTGCGCGCGCCTCTTTGAGCGCGCCAATGGCCATCTCGATCACCACCGGTTCGCTGACCGCGCCATGCTGTTCAAGCGTGGATTCGCGCACGCCAATCATCTGTACTTTAGCTTCGTTACTGTAGGTCACAAAACCGCGTTCAAACCAGGCGGAACTGCCGGCAATATCGGTAATCGCTTTCGCCACCCAGCCGCCGGTACAGGATTCCGCAGTGGTGATTGTCGCGCCACGCTGCTTCAGCGCAAGGCCAACGATCTCGCTAAGCTGCATCAATTCATGGTCAGTCATTCTCGCTCCAGGCATCAGAAAAACGTGCTGCACAAGATAGCACTTTCTCGTCAGATGTGGGGATGCACTTCAGGTTTTACGAGGGGGCTTCAGAAAAAAGCCGGTACGGACGCACCGGCGATGGAAAGGTTATTTCATGCTGTCAGCGAGAGTGTTCACATTGTGGCGAAACGCCTTAACGTAGGTGTCTGCTACCCCGCCTTTTGCCGACAGCGCTTCGGGGTAAAGCTCGCCCCCCGGCTGTGCGCCCGTCGCCGACGCAATCTGTTTAACCAGACGCGGATCGAGCTGATTTTCCATAAACCAGGTTTTCACGCCGTCGGTTTTGATCTGATTGATAATTTCACCGACCTGCGCCGCGCTGGCCTCGCTCTCAGACGACAGCCCCTGTGGCGCCATAAACGTCACGCCGTAGGCGCGGCTGAAATAGCCGAACGCGTCATGGCTGGTCAGCACTTTACGCTTCGCCGACGGGATCTGGCTAAAGCGCGTTTTGGCCCAGTCATCCAGCTGGCTAAGCTGTGCGATATACGTTTTGCCAGAGGCTTCCAGCGCGGCTTTGTCATCCGGATCGGCTTTCACCAGCCCGTTCAGAATATTTTGTGCATACAGCGCCCCGTTCGCCGCGCTGTTCCACGCGTGCGGATCGGTCACGGTCTTTCCATCTTCCTCAAGCGTGTGGGTTTTCACCCCGGTTGAGGCGACGACCAGTTGCCCTTTGAACCCGGAGGCTTTCACCAGCCGATCGAGCCAGCCCTCCAGCCCCAGGCCGTTCACCACCACCACATCGGCCTTGCTCAGCGCCGCGCTGTCTTTCGGCGACGGTTCGAAGGTATGCGGATCGCCGTCCGGCCCCACCAGCGTCGTCACCTTCACATGGTCACCGCCCACCTCCTGGGTGATATCCCCCAGTATCGAAAAGCTGGTGACCACATTCAACGTTTTCGCCATCACGCCGTGCGACATCATCCCCAGCGCGAGCGCCACTACTAATCCTGTACGTTTCATCGTTTCCCCTTGCGTTAAAAATACGCCCGCAGACTGCCAGCGAGCCTGCTTCGCGTACCCAATAAAATGGAAATAAAGAACAGCGCGCTGGCGGTGAGCACGATGGATGGCCCGGCGGGAAGACCCATCGCCCAGGAGAGGCTCAGCCCCAGCCATGCGCAGAAAATACCGCTGATGCCCGCCATCAGCAGTAACGCCGGTAGCGTGCGCACCCAGCAGCGGGCCGCCACGGCTGGAAGCATCATCAGCCCGACGGCCATCAGCGTGCCGAGCACCTGAAAACCGGCCACCAGGTTAAGCACCAGCAGCGCCAGAAAAAGTCCGTGCAGCAACCCAGGCAGCCAGCGGGCGTTCACCTCTAGCCAGGCGGTATCAAACGCTTCGGTAACCAGCCCGCGATAGAACAGCGCCAGCACGATAAGGGTGAACATGCACACGCCCGTGACAAACAGCGCGGCGTCGTTGTCCACGGCGAGGATGGAGCCAAACAGCAGATGCAGCAGATCGACATTCGACCCACGAAGCGACACCAGCGTGACCCCCAGCGCCAGCGAGCCAAGATAAAACCCGGCAAAGCTGGCGTCTTCCTTAAGCGGCGTGCGTCGACTGACCAGACCGGCCAGCAGCGCCACGGTAATGCCCGCGATAAAACCGCCAATGCTCATCGCCAGCAGCGACATGCCGCTGAGCAAGTATCCCACGGCGACGCCCGGTAAAATGGCGTGAGAAAGGGCATCGCCCATCAGGCTCATTCGGCGCAGCTGAAGAAACACGCCGAGCGCGGTGGTGCTGACCGAGAGCGCCAGGCAAACCACCAGCGCGCGCCGCATAAAGCCGTATTCAATAAACGGCTGAAAAAAGAGATGCCAGATCATGCCACCCTCACCCGCTCGGTTTTCCACTGGGGAACGTCAGCATCCAGCCGTAACGTCTGCGGGAAATGGCGCGACACGCGCTCGCTGTCGTGCAGTACCGCGAGCAGCGTTTGCCCCTGCATATACATCTCCAGCATCACATCCATCAGCACGTTGCAGGTGGCTTCATCGACCCCGGTAAAGGGCTCATCCAGCATCACCAGCGGCGCCTGCTGCACCAGGACGCGGGCAAACAGCATGCGCTGGAACTGACCGCCGGAGAGCTCATCGATGGTGGATAACGCCATGGATTCCAGCCCGACCCGCTCAAGCGCGCTGGCAATGCGCAGCCGCGTTTCGCGGCGAAACCCGGAAAACAGCGAAATGCCCGGCCAGCAGCCCATGCTTACGACGTCCTGTACGGTTAACGGAAACTGCGCCTCCAGCGCGTGACGCTGTGCCAGCCAGCCGATTACCAGACGCTTACCCTGCCAGCGGAAGCCGCCGCTGACGGGCGGGATAAATCCCGCCAGCGTTTTCAGCAGCGTGGATTTCCCGCAGCCGTTAGCGCCGATAATGGCAGTCATGCTTCCGCGCTCAATCGTGCCCGAGAGAGGCCGCGTAACGGGCTGGCGTTCATAACCCGCGACCAGTTCATTCATCACAATCATGGCAACGCCACCGCCCAGCGCACGGCCAGCCCGAGAAAGACAATAAGCACCAGCGCCAGCAAAAGCCGAACCGGAGCAGACAGAGAAAAAAGGGAGGTTGACATCTCGACACCATTTCAAATGTTATAACATAACAATAATGAAAGGTGATTAAGATGTAAATGGCAGGTTTGAAAAGGGAGTGTGGCGAAATGTTTCTGCAAAACTTCCCTCTCCCGTGGGAGAGGGTCAGGGTGAGGGCATCAGGCTGCACCGTGCGCGCAGCCATGCCGGGTGGCGGCGTTGCCTTACCCGGCCTACCGTCGGAGCGGCTTACTGACTAAACGGTGACGCCGCCGGCACGCGGGCCTGCGATACCGCCAGCCCCAGCTGCCATACGGCCATTGCATAGTGGGTGCTGTGGTTATAGCGGGTGATGGTGTAGAAGTTCGGCAGACCGTACCAGTACTGATAGCCCGTTCCGACGTCCAGACGCAGCAGGCTCGCCTGCTGTGCATTACCCAGCGGCTGCGTTGGCGTTAGGCCTGCCGCCGTCAGCTGCGAAATGCTGTAGTTGGTTTTGAAGCCGTTTTCCAGACCAAACGCCTCGCCGTTTGCCTGCACCGCTACCTGGCCGCCCGGCACCCAGCCGTGCGCCTTGAAGTAGTTCGCCACGCTGCCGATGGCATCCACCGGATCCCACAGGTTGATGTGACCATCTCCGTTAAAGTCGACGGCATACTGTTTATAGGACGACGGCATAAACTGGCCGTAGCCCATCGCGCCGGCAAACGACCCTTTCAGATCGAGCGGATCGTCCTGTTCGTTACGCGCCATCAGCAGGAAGGTTTCCAGCTCGGAAGAGAAATACTCCGCGCGGCGCGGATAGTTAAAGGAGAGCGTCGCCAGCGCGTCAAGGATGCGGGTTTTGCCCATCACGCGGCCCCAGCGGGTTTCCACGCCGATAATCCCGACGATGATTTCAGGCGGTACGCCGTACACCTGCCATGCGCGGTTGAGCGCCTCTTCATACTGATTCCAGAACGCCACGCCGTTTTGCACGTTATCCGGGGTAATGAACTGTTTGCGATAGCGCAGCCACGCTCCGTTTGGCCCGCTCGGCACCTGGGCCGTCGGCGCCTGTCTGTCCATCAGGCGCAGCACGTAGTCCAGACGCTTGGCCTGAGACAAAATTTCGTGCAGCTGTTGTCTGTCAAAGCCGTGTTTGCTCACCATTTTATCGATGAACTGCTCGGCCGCCGGGTTATTCGCGAAGTCGCCGCCCATCTGCATCATATTGTGCTGCGGCTCCAGCAGAAATCCTCCGGAAGGCGCGCCCGCCGTTTGCTGAACGGCTTCGGTCTTAGGTTTGCTACTACAGGCAGACAGCAGAATAAGCGCAGGCAACAGCGCTGCATAACGACGCTTGAACATGAGACATCCATTTAACGGGTTCGATAAGAACCCAGTATGGTAAAGCATCCGCAACACCTCAAGGAAGCGGTACGCACCTCCCCTACGCAAATCCGCGCTTTTTTCCACCGAAAATCCTTGCCCTCACCAATAAACTTTCAAAATAATCCATTTTTCTTTCATTGTGAGATCTAACTAACACTTTAAAACCTTTCAAAGTGATTATTATTAGCCCAGCCAGACAAAAACAAAAAAGCCTTACAGGAGAGAAGAATGATAGAAACCATCACCCACGGCGCCGAGTGGTTCATCGGGCTGTTTCAGAAAGGCGGAGAAGTGTTCACCGGCATGGTGACCGGGATCCTGCCTCTGCTGATCAGCCTGCTGGTGATTATGAACGCGCTGATTAACTTTATCGGCCAGCAGCGCATTGAACGCTTCGCCCAGCGCTGTGCCGGGAATCCGCTGTCCCGCTACCTGGTGTTGCCGTTCATCGGTACCTTCGTGTTCTGTAACCCGATGACCTTAAGCCTCGGCCGCTTTATGCCAGAGAAGTACAAGCCGAGCTATTACGCCGCCGCCTCCTACAGCTGCCATTCCATGAACGGCCTGTTCCCGCACATCAACCCCGGCGAGCTGTTCGTTTATCTCGGGATCGCCAGCGGCCTTACCACGCTTGGCCTGCCGCTCGGCCCGCTGGCGGTGAGCTACCTGCTGGTCGGTCTGGTGACCAACTTCTTCCGCGGCTGGGTAACCGACCTTACCACCGCTATTTTCGAGAAAAAAATGGGCATCCAGCTTGAACAGAAAGTCCATCTTTCAGGAGCCACAGCATGAACCGGATCCGCATTGAAAAAGGCACGGGCGGCTGGGGCGGCCCGCTGGAGTTCGACGCCACCGAAGGCAAAAAGATCGTCTACATCACCGCGGGTACTCGCCCGGCGATCGTCGACAGGCTGCGCGAGCTGACCGGCTGGGAAGCGGTCGACGGCTTCAAGGAAGGCGAGCCGCCGGAGGCGGAAATCGGCGTGGCGGTGATCGACTGCGGCGGCACGCTGCGCTGCGGCATCTATCCGAAGCGCCGCATTCCGACGGTGAATATTCACTCCACCGGAAAATCCGGCCCGCTGGCGCAGTACATCCTCGAGGACATTTACGTTTCGGGCGTCAAGGAAGACAACATCACCCTGGTGAAGGGGACGCCTGCGCCGCAAAAAGCGGCCCCGCGCGAGTACGACACCAGCAAGAAAATCACCGAGCAGAGCGACGGCCTGCTGGCGAAAGTCGGGATGGGCATGGGTTCCGCCGTGGCGGTGCTGTTCCAGTCCGGGCGCGACACCATCGATACGGTGCTCAAGACCATTCTGCCGTTTATGGCGTTCGTCTCGGCGCTGATCGGCATCATCATGGCTTCCGGCCTGGGCGACTGGATTGCCCATGGCCTCGCCCCGCTCGCCAGCCACCCGCTCGGGCTGGTGACGCTGGCGCTGATCTGCTCCTTCCCGCTGCTGTCGCCGTTCCTCGGCCCGGGCGCGGTGATTGCTCAGGTCATCGGCGTGCTGATTGGCGTGCAGATTGGTCTGGGGAACATTCCTCCGCACCTCGCCCTGCCCGCCCTGTTTGCCATTAACGCCCAGGCGGCGTGCGACTTTATCCCCGTGGGTCTGTCGCTGGCGGAAGCGCGCCAGGACACCGTGCGCGTGGGCGTGCCGTCCGTGCTGGTCAGCCGCTTCCTGACGGGCGCGCCGACGGTGCTGATTGCCTGGTTTGTCTCCGGCTTTATTTATCAATAAGAGGTTCCTGCCATGACCGTGATTTACCAGACCACCATTACCCGCATCGGCCAGAGCGCTGCGGATGCGCTGAGCGATCAGATGCTGATCACCTTTCGCGAAGGTGCCCCTGCGGATATCGAAGAGTTTTGCTTTATCCACTGCCACGGCGAGCTGAACGGTGAGCTGAAGGTCGGGAGCCAGCTGGAACTGGGCGAGGCGCGCTATGCCGTGACCGCCGTCGGCGACGTCGCTGAACAAAACCTGCGCGAGCTGGGCCACATCACCCTGCGTTTCGACGGCCAGCCGCAGGCCGAATATCCCGGCACGGTTCACGTCGATGGTCCGGTTCCGCAGGCTGTCACCCCAGGCTGCACGTTAAAATTTGTTGCGTAATTAAGGAGAAACACATGAGTCAGGTTGCCGTTGTCATTGGTGGAGGACAAACCTTAGGCGAGTTCCTCTGCCGTGGGCTTGCCGCAGAGGGCTATCGCGTGGCGGTAGTGGACATTCAGAGTGAAAAAGCCGCCCGCGTGGCGGACGCCATCAACACCGAGTTTGGCGAAGGAATGGCGTACGGGTTTGGCGCCGACGCCACCAGCGAGCAGAGCGTGATGGCGCTGGCCCGCGGCGTGGACGAGATTTTTGGGCGTACCGACCTGCTGGTCTACAGCGCGGGAATTGCGAAAGCGGCCTTTATCAGCGATTTCGAGCTGGGGGATTTTGACCGCTCGCTGCAGGTCAATCTGGTGGGCTATTTCCTCTGCGCCCGCGAGTTTTCCCGCCTGATGATCCGCGACGGCATTCAGGGGCGCATCATTCAGATCAACTCAAAATCGGGGAAAGTAGGCAGCAAACACAACTCCGGCTACAGCGCGGCGAAGTTTGGCGGCGTGGGGCTGACGCAGTCTCTGGCGCTGGATCTGGCCGAATACGGTATTACCGTTCACTCGCTGATGCTGGGCAACCTGCTGAAATCGCCGATGTTCCAGTCCCTGCTGCCGCAGTACGCCACCAAGCTCGGCATCAAAGCGGAAGAAGTGGAGCAGTACTACATCGATAAAGTGCCGCTCAAGCGCGGGTGCGATTACCAGGACGTGCTGAACATGCTGCTGTTTTACGCCAGCCCGAAAGCCTCGTACTGCACCGGGCAGTCGATCAACGTGACCGGCGGACAGGTGATGTTCTGATCGAGCGGTTTGTTCCCCCTCACCCTAACCCTCTCCCCGGAGGGGAGAGGGGACGCTCAGGTGCAGCCTTTTCCCCCTCGCCCCTTTGGGGAGAGGGACGGGGTGAGGGGACAAATAAGGAGCCAACATGGTAACAACACTCATCACCGTCGCCGCCCTCGCCTGGCTGTGCCAGATGGCGTTCGGCGGCTGGCAGATCCACCAGTTTAACCGCGCGTTTGATGCCCTGTGCCAGAAAGGCCGCGTCGGTGTAGGGCGTTCCGGCGGACGCTTCAAACCGCGGGTCGTCGTGGCTATTGCGCTGGATGAAAACAATAACGTCTGCGATTCCCTCATCATGCGCGGCATGACCGTCTTTGCCCGACCGGTGAAAATCCAGGCAATCAACGGCATTTCGCTGCAGGAATTGCAGCCTGATGTGATCTTTCCCCATGATCCACTCTGTCAGAATGCACTATCATTAGCGCTTAATCTGAAACATGGATAATTTCGTTGTGAAAGATATAGACTTGCGAAATTATCATTTCGCAACCTAAGGAACGAAGCGCCTATGAAACCTCGTCAGCGGCAGGCGGCCATTCTCGAGCATCTGCAAAAGCAGGGAAAATGTTCGGTAGAGGATCTGGCCCACTACTTTGACACCACCGGCACGACGATACGCAAGGATCTTGTATTGCTCGAAAACTCTGGCGCCGTTATTCGAACCTACGGCGGCGTGGTGCTTAACAAGGACGAAGCAGACCCGCCCATCGACCACAAAACGCTGATCAATACACACCAGAAAGCGATGATTGCCGAAGCCGCAGTAAAATTTATCCACGATGGCGACTCCATCATTCTGGATGCCGGCAGCACCGTCCTGCAGATGATCCCGCTGCTCAGCCGCTTTAATAACATCACGGTGATGACCAACAGCCTGCACATCGTCAACGCGCTGTCGGAGTTCGACAGCGAGCAAACCATCCTGATGCCCGGCGGCACCTTCCGCAAAAAATCAGCGTCGTTTCACGGCCAGCTGGCGGAAAACGCCTTCGACCACTTCAGCTTCGACAAGCTGTTTATGGGCACCGACGGCATCGACCTGAACGCGGGCGTCACGACCTTCAACGAGGTGTTCAGCGTCAGTAAAGCCATGTGCAACGCCGCGCGGGAAGTGATTTTGATGGCAGACTCCTCGAAGTTTGGCCGCAAAAGCCCCAACATTGTCTGTAGCCTGGAAAGCGTCGATAAGCTGATTACCGACGCGGGTATCGATCCGGCGTTCAGGAAAGCGCTGGAAGAGAAAGGCATCGACGTGATCGTAACCGGAGAGAGAGATGAGTGATTTTCTGTTAGAAACGGGCCGCCAGACGCTGATGCTGGAGCTGCAGGAAGCCAGCCGCCTGCCGGAACGTCTGGGCGAGGATTTTGTCCGCGCCGCCAACACCATTATCCACTGCGAAGGCAAAGTGATCGTGGCGGGCATCGGTAAATCCGGCCACATCGGCAAAAAGATTGCCGCAACGCTGGCCAGCACCGGCACCCCGGCGTTCTTTGTGCATCCTGCAGAAGCGCTGCACGGCGATCTGGGGATGATTGAGAGCCGCGACGTGATGCTGTTTATCTCCTACTCCGGCTCGGCGAAAGAGCTGGATCTGATCATCCCGCGGCTGCAGGAAAAGTCCGTCGCCCTGCTGGCGATGACCGGGAAATCCCGCTCGCCGCTGGCGCTGGCCGCCAAAGCGACGCTGGATATTTCCGTTGAGCGAGAAGCCTGTCCGATGCACCTCGCCCCGACCTCAAGCACCGTCAATACGCTGATGATGGGCGACGCGCTGGCGATGGCGGTAATGCAGGCGCGCGGCTTTAACGAAGAAGATTTCGCCCGCTCGCATCCGGCGGGGGCGCTCGGCGCACGCCTGCTCAACAAGGTTCACCACCTGATGCGCACTGACGATGCCATTCCGCAGGTCAAACTCGATACCAGCGTGATGGACGCGATGCTGGAGCTCAGCCGCACCGGACTGGGGCTGGTGGCGGTGTGCGACGACGACGGGTACGTCAAAGGCGTATTCACCGACGGCGACCTGCGCCGCTGGCTGGTGGGCGGCGGCAAGCTGGAAACCAAAGTGTCGGACGCTATGACCCAGGGCGGGCTGACGCTGAACGCCGAGAGCCGCGCCATCGAAGCCAAAGAGGTGCTGATGAAGCGCAAAATCACCGCCGCACCGGTGGTGGATGACGCCGGCAGGCTGTGCGGCGCCATCAACCTGCAGGATTTCTATCAGGCGGGGATAATCTAACCCTTCAGCCCAAGACGCTTCGCCAGCCGGTGCAGGTTGGCGACGTCCATCTCCAGCGCCCGGGCGCACGCCGCCCAGCTGCGGTTGTTCTGATCCAGCGCGCGTATAATCATCTGACGCTGAAACGCCTCCGTGGCGTTACGCAGGTTTTCACTCGTTATCTCCGGTGCTGCATGGGCAATCGTCGGTGCGGCTTCATCATGCTGCGCAAAATGCCGCGCGTGAATCACCACTTCATCACCCGAACGCGTCGCCCGCGCCAGTACCACCGCGCGGTGAATCGCATGCTCCAGCTCGCGCACGTTGCCCGGCCACCCGTAGCTCAACAGATGAGCCCTCGCCCCCGGGCTCAGCACCACGCGGGAAAGCCCCATCCTGAGACGGCACTGCTCGCAGAAAAAGCCTGCCAGCAGCACCACGTCGTCCCCGCGCTCGCGCAGCGGCGGCACAGAGAGCGGGAACACGCTCAGGCGGTGGAACAGGTCGGCGCGGAACTGCCCGGCCAGCACCGCCTCGCGCAGGTCGCGGTTGGTTGCCGCCAGCACGCGCACGTCCACTCTGTGACTGCGGTCATCCCCCACGCGCTGGATGTCGCCGTACTGCAATACGCGCAGGAGCTTGGCCTGTAGCGACAGGGAGAGCTCGCCGATTTCATCCAGAAACAGCGTGCCGTTATCGGCCATTTCGAACTTGCCGCTGCGGTTGCTGATGGCCCCGGTAAACGCCCCTTTGACGTGACCGAACAGCTCGCTTTCCGCCACGCTTTCCGGCAGCGCGGCGCAGTTGAGGTACACCAGCGGATTGACCGCGCGCGGCGAAGCTTCGTGAATGGACTTCGCCACCAGCTCCTTCCCGGTGCCGGTCTCCCCGAAGATCAGCACGTTCAAATCGGACGCGGCGACGATCTCAATCTCTTTTTTGAGCTGCGCCATGCCCGGCGAGAGGCCGATCATCTCCGTGTGCGCGACCTGCTCAAACGCCGCCGGGCTGCCGGGAAGAATGTTCTGGCTCTCCAGCTGTTCAATCAGCAGCGCGTTGTTAAGCGCCCCGGCGGCCAGGGCGGCAATGAGGCGCAGCTCTTCATCGCTGAAAGTATCGAACTGGTCCGGCGACATGCCGTCGAGGGTTAACGCGCCAATCAGGTTCTGCCCGGCAAACAGCGGCAGTCCGATGCAGGCGTGTACCTTCAGGCTTTCCTGTCCGGGAATAAGCCCGTCGTACGGATCGGGCAGATCGCTGTCCGCCGGGAAGCGCACCACGTCACCCGCGCGGGCAATGGTTTCCAGACGCGGATGGCCTTCAAGGGTAAAGCGCCGTCCGAGCACGTCCTTCGCCAGGCCGTCGATTGCCAGGGGAATAAACTGACGTCCTTCGTAGCGCAGCAGCGCCGAGGCGTCGCACGCCAGCACGTGGCGCAGCGTGGAGATCAGCCGCTGAAAGCGGTCCTGATGGCCGATACCGGTCTGCAGCTCAATGGCGATCTTCGCCAGCACGTCTACGGAAAAACTCATCTTGACCTCGCTGTCATTTTGACAATCCATATTGTCATATTGACACTATATTTGATAGTCATAATGACTACCCATTACGGATCATAAAAACATTAATCAAATAAAATCAACAGATTAAAAGTTGGCACGCAGCTTGATATAAGCAAACCATCTTATTTGAAAAACGCGATATTACGCTGAGGTTTGCTATGTCTATTCTGGTTAAAAACAACATTCATTGGGTGGGGCAACGTGACTGGGAAGTGCGCGATTTCCACGGGACGGAATATAAAACGCTGCGCGGCAGCAGCTACAACAGCTATCTCATCCGCGAAGGAAAAAACGTGCTGATCGATACCGTCGATCACAAATTCAGCCGCGAGTTCGTACAGAACCTGCGCGGTGAAATCGATCTGAACGCCATCGACTACATCATCATCAACCACGCGGAAGAGGATCACGCCGGGGCGCTGACCGAGCTGATGTCCCACATTCCGGATACCCCGATCTACTGCACCACCAACGCCATTGACTCCATCAACGGCCACCACCACCATCCGGAGTGGAACTTCCACACCGTGAAAACCGGCGACACGCTGGATATCGGCAACGGCAAACAGCTGATCTTCGTGGAAACCCCAATGCTGCACTGGCCGGACAGCATGATGACCTACATGACCGGCGACGCGGTGCTGTTCAGCAACGACGCCTTCGGCCAGCACTACTGCGACGAGCGCCTGTTTAATGACGAAGTGGATCAGACCGAGCTGTTCGAACAGTGCCAGCGGTACTATGCCAACATCCTGACCCCGTTCAGCCGCCTGGTGACGCCAAAAATTACCGAAATCCTCGGCTTCAACCTGCCGGTGGATATGATTGCCACCTCTCACGGCGTGGTGTGGCGTGAAAATCCTACCCAGATCGTCGAGCTGTACCTGAAGTGGGCGGCGGATTATCAGGAAGACCGCATCACGATCTTCTACGACACCATGTCCAATAATACCCGCATGATGGCGGACGCCATCGCCCAGGGCATCAACGAAGTGGACCCCAACGTGGCGGTGAAAATCTTCAACGTGGCGCGCAGCGATAAGAACGAGGTATTGACCAACGTGTTCCGCTCTAAGGGCGTGCTGGTGGGCACCTCCACCATGAATAACGTGATGATGCCGAAAATTGCCGGTCTGGTCGAAGAGATGACCGGCCTGCGTTTTCGCAACAAGCGCGCCAGCGCCTTTGGCTCCCACGGCTGGAGCGGCGGCGCGGTCGACCGCCTTTCCACCCGTTTACAGGATGCCGGTTTTGAAATGTTCCTGAGCCTGAAGGCGAAATGGCGGCCGGGTATCGACGCTCTGGAGATCTGCCGCCAGCACGGCCGCGACATCGCCCGTCAGTGGGCACTCGCACCGCTGCCCGAAGTGGCGGTAAAACCAACCGAACAGCAGGACGCCTGCGCCGCCGCAACAGCCGCCGATCCCGGACCGCGCATGCAGTGCAGCGTCTGCCAGTGGATTTATGACCCTGAACTGGGCGAGCCGCTGCAGGATGTTGCCCCGGGCACGCCGTGGCGCGACGTACCGGACAACTTTCTCTGTCCGGAATGTTCCCTCGGGAAAGACGTCTTTGACGAACTGGGTACGGAGGCAAAATGAGCAACGGTATCGTCATCATCGGATCGGGCTTCGCCGCCCGCCAGCTGGTGAAAAACATCCGCAAACAGGATGCCAGCGTGCCGCTGACGGTGATTGCCGCCGACAGCATGGACGAGTACAACAAGCCCGATTTAAGCCACGTCGTCAGCCAGAATCAGCGCGCCGAAGACCTCACCCGCCAGACGGCGGGGGAGTTCGCAGAACAGTTTAACCTGCGTCTGTTTCCGTACACCTGGGTCACCGATATCGACGCCAGCGCCCACGTGGTGATAGCGAAAGATAAAACGTGGCAGTACGACAGGCTGGTGCTGGCGACGGGAGCCTCTGCGTTTGTGCCGCCGGTTGAGGGCCGCGAGCTGATGTTCACCCTCAACAGCCTGCAGGAGTATCAGGCCAGCGAAACGGCGCTTCGCGACGCGCAACGGGTAATGATTGTCGGCGGCGGGCTGATAGGTACCGAGCTGGCGATGGACTTCTGCCGGGCGGGTAAATCCGTGACGCTGGTCGACCATGCGGCGAGCATTCTGTCGTCGCTAATGCCAGCAGAAGTAAGCAGTCGCTTACAGCATCGCCTGACCGACATGGGGGTGCATCTGCTGCTCAAATCGCAGCTGCAAAGCCTGAGCAAAACCGAAGGCGGCATTCGTGCCACGCTCGACCGCAGCCGCAGCGTTGATGTGGATGC
The DNA here is from genome assembly GCF_057224565.1 of Enterobacter sp. 3U4. Classification (NCBI taxonomy): domain Bacteria; kingdom Pseudomonadati; phylum Pseudomonadota; class Gammaproteobacteria; order Enterobacterales; family Enterobacteriaceae; genus Enterobacter; species Enterobacter sp. 3U4. The sequence continues at coordinate 326,117 of NZ_CP136665.1, read as the reverse complement.
GGTAATCGCGGCAACGGGCCTGCGCCCGGAAACCGCGCTGGCTCACCGCGCAGGCGCCGAAACAGGACGTGGCGTGAAGGTAAATAGCTACCTGCAAACCACCCAGCCCGATATATACGCGTTAGGTGACTGCGCTGAAATTAACGGTCAGGTGCTGCCCTTTTTACAGCCAATTCAATTAAGCGCGATGTATCTGGCGAAAAACCTGCTCGGCGACAGCGCGCCGATAAAATTACCCACCATGCTGATTAAAGTCAAAACGCCGGAATTACCGCTGCATCTTGCCGGTGAAATGCGACGTCATGATTTGAACTGGCAAATTACCCTCGAACCGCAGGGAATGGTCGCGCGCGGCGCGGATAACGAGGGTAAGATTCGCGCTTTTGTTGTTAGTGAAGACCGGATGAAGGAGGCTTTCGCTCTGCTGAAACTGCTACCTTCTTAACCCTCTTTTTGCCGGGTGACGCTTCGTTCACCCGGCCAACAACAAGTCTACGCTGACTTAACCTTTGGATTTTATTATTCACTACCCCGATATTCCTGGGCTTTTTTTTACGCATTCTATTCATCAAAAAAATGCAAAGTAGATATATCATCACCATTAATCCCTTATTTATTATTTCCATTAATACTTAAATGCGGAACAGCTTAAAAACATCACCCTGTTTTATTATTTGCATCCGGCCTAGTCTGAAAAGGTATAATCAGCCGGAGACAAATCATGACGACTTTTCATAAAGAACTCAATTATCTTTCTCGCTATTTCAAAAAAGCGAAGCATGCTGAACACGTTTTATTTCGCTGGCTTTATTTGAGCCCTGAGGCGCGCATTGAGCGTCTGCGTGAGCTGATGATGCCGGTCAGTGAACATAAGCGGTAATTGCCGGGTGGCGCTACGCTTACCCAGCCAACAAAGCCCGCAGGCCCGCGTAGCGCCGCCGGGCAAAAAAACCGGAACACTTTATCCATCCTGGCCTTATTTATTCCGCAAAAAGCCCTACACTCTCAGCATCCCTCTTTTTACCGGTATGCCGCTATGCGCCAGCTTCAGAAAATCCGTCAGTATCAACGGCTTTATCAGCACTACGGCGCATCGCCTGCGTCCACGACAATCTCTGAAGTCGCGGAGGTTGCGCTGTGCAGCGAACGTCATGCGCGCACCCTGCTGCGCCAGCTCGCGCAAAGCGGATGGCTAAGCTGGGACGCGCAGCCGGGGCGCGGGCACCGTGCCACCCTGCACTGCCTGGCCACCACCAGCGAGCTGAGCGCGCCGCTGATGCACGCCTGTCTGGAAAAAGGAGATTACCAGAGCGCGCTGCAGCTGGCCGACGGCGATCCGGCCAGCCTGCACCACATCATCACCCCGTTTTTAGGCGGCAAATGGCTTAAGCATCAGCCAACGCTGCGCATTCCGTGGTATCGCCCGCTGACCTCGCTGCATCCTGCCCTTCAGCGCCGCCGCGCCGAACAGCATATTATCTGCGCGGTTCACGCGGGGCTGACGCGCTACGCGCCCGGCCACAATCAGCCGGTAGCGGATTTAGCCCATCACTGGGATACCCGTGACGACAAACGTCGCTGGCGCTTTTACCTGCGCAGCGGCGCGCACTGGCATAACGGGCAGGCCATCAGCGATGAAGATGTTCTCAGCGCGATGCGGCAGATGCTGGCCGATCCGGCGCGCAGCGCGGGGTTTGCGCACGTTCAAACGGTGTCGCTTGTCGCCCCCTGGTGCCTGGAGATTGTGCTGATCGCGCCCGATGCCATGCTGGCGCATCGTCTCGCGCATCACGCCTGTCGGCTGCCGCATCCGCAGCAGCCGACTATCGGCGCGGGTCCCTTTGCTATCGCCCATCACCACTCGCACTACCTGCGCCTTGAGCGCCAGCCCTGGTACTTTGCGGCGCACCCGCTGCTGCATGCGATTGAGTTCTGGCGAACCCGCAGCGAGGCGGAAAAATCGGCGTGGATCACCGTGGGAAAAGGCGAAAATGCCCGGAAGTCCGTCACCTCCACCAGCAGCGGCTTTGCCTGGCTGATGCTGAATGGCGGACTGGCACACCCGCTGGCCGACTGGCTGCGTCAGGAAATTCAGCATCTTAACCAGCAGTACCTCCGTCGGGAGGATGTCGATACCCGCACCGAAATTCTACCCGGCATCAAAACGCCCGCGTTTGCGGATGCCTCCGACGTGGCGCTCCCGGCGACCCTTTCTCTGATCTGTTACGACACGCCGGGGCTGTGCGATCTGGCCAGCATGCTGCAAACGCGCCTGAAAAAGCGCGGCTGTGACGTTAACATCCAGCGGAAGGACCGCGAGGCGTGGCACGCCCCCGACGCGCTGGCGCAGGGGGATATTTTACTGGGGGATTATCTGGCGGGTGAAGCGGCGGAATTCGCGCTGGCAGAGTGGTTTACCGAAGAGCCCGCGTGGGCCACAGCGCTGGGACAGACCGCCTGGCAAAAAGCGAAGCAGACCCTGATGGCGTACTGCGAAAGCGAAGAGAGCCTGCTAAAACATCTGCCCGCCTTCTTTCAACGCCTGCTGGAAAGCGGCGCCTGCACGCCGCTGTTCCACTACCGCTATCGTCTTAACACCCTGGAAAACGTGCAGGACATTGTGCTGACCGCCAGCGGCTGGCTTGATTTTACCCGTGCCTGGCTGCCGCCGGATCAGGAACGCACCACAAGCGCGTCGTAGCCGCGCCAGCGGTAGTTGACCATGGAGATCAGCCAGCAGGCAACGAACAGCCCGACCACCACAAACCCGGCGTTGCCCAGGTTGTCGTTCACCGCGCCAATCAGATCCCAGACGCCGCCGCTGAGGGCAAATTTATCCATCAGCAGACCCAGCGCTTCCAGCCCGCCGATAAACAGCGCCACCACCACGGAGGTGCCGGTGATGGTCATGTTGTAATAGAGCTTGCGCTGCGGCTTGTTAAACGCCCAGCCGTAGGCACCGACCATCAGCAGGTTATCGAGGGTATCCACCAGCGCCATGCCGCTGGCGAAGAGTGCCGGGAAGATCATGATTGACCACACCGACATACCGCTGGATGCGCTGGCGGCAGAGATCCCCAGCACGCCAATCTCGGTGGCCGTGTCAAAGCCGAGACCAAACAGGAATCCCACCAGGTACATCTGCCAGCTTTTATTGACGAGGCGGAAGGTCTTGCCAAACAGCCAGTTCATGACGCCGCCCTGGGCAGGCAGCGTGATGTCGCCCTGCACGGGCCTGCCGTGTTTCAGCGCCTGAAAACTGCGCCAGACGCCGCGCAGGATCACCATGTTCACCAGCGCCATCGCCAGCAGGAAAGTCGCCGACACCGCCGTGCCAATCAGGCTGCCGGTTTCGTGGAACCATTCCATGTTTTTCTGAAACGCCGTCGCGGTAGCGGCGATAGCAATGGAGGCCAGCACCACGATGGTGGAGTGCCCCAGCGAGAACCACGCCCCCACGCCGGACGGGCGTTTGCCCTGCTGCATCATCTTACGCGTCACGGTATCAATAGCCGCGATGTGGTCAGCATCCACCGCGTGACGCAGCCCGTAGCACCACGCCAGCAGGCTCGCGGCCATCAGCGCCGTGCTGCCGTTAAAAGCGTGCCATGCCCATCCCCAGGCCAGCAGGTTTGCCATTACCAGAGCCAGCAGCAGAAGCGCGGCGCGAGGTTCATTGCGTAAGAGTCGTAACATTTTAAGTCCTTTGTGAACATGACCGGGCAGCGGCGATCGCCGCCTGCCCGAAGGAGATCGCTCCGTCACCTGCGGGCAGGCGCGAAGGAAAAAGAAGCGTAAAGTCAGAAAGATAATGGCGCATGCGCGCGCGCAGCAGACGGTTGTGCAGCACGCCTCCGCTGAGACAAATTGTCGAAAGCGACAAGCGTCGGGCATGGAGCGCGGCGAGATGCGCCAGCCCTTTAGCCAGCGCGTCGTGAAACGCCCACGCGCGCTCGCAGGGCTCTGCCTGCCAGCTCAGCCACTGCTGCCAGAAAAGCGCGAAGTCTTCCACCGACAGCGTAACCGGGTGTTCGACGCCGTTGCACTGTGCCGCCAGCGCTTCCAGCCTGCAGGCCGCTTCACCCTCCCAGGATTGGGTTTCTATACCCAGCGCGCAGGCGACGGCATCGAACAGGCGACCACAGGACGAGGCCTGCGGCGCGTTGATGCCGCGCCGGATCGCCGTCGCCAGCAGCGGCCAGTTCTGGCGCCGTACCGCGTGGGTTTCCGGGTGCTGCTGCCAGTCAGAGACAAACGCCAGGCAGTGGGCGAGTAAATTACGCCACGGCTGCCGCGCCGCCAGATCGCCGCCCGGCAGCGCAACGGCAGGCAGGCCGCCCAGACGCTCGCACTCAAGATAGTTCACCCGCAGGCACTCCCCACCCCACAGCGCGTCGTTTTCACCCATGCCGATCCCGTCCAGCGTCAGGGCAATTGCGTCTCCGCCGTCGAGCGGCCAGCCGTTCTCCGCCAGGCACGCCGCCGCATGGGCGTGATGATGCAGCACGGTTTCAACGGGCAGCCCCTGCGCCTGCGCCCACTGGCGGGCGCGGTACCCCGGATGGGCGTCGCACACCACGCGCTCCGGCTGGAAGGCGTAAATGTCCTGCATCACCGACAGCGCGGAACGCCACTGCGCTTCGACACCCTCGTCTCCGAGATCGCCAAAATGCTGGCTCAGCACCGCCTGATTTCCACGCACCAGGCAGAAGGTGTTTTTCATATCCGCCCCGGTGCACAGCATGGCGGGGATATTGTCGAACCCGGCAGGCAGCGTGATGGCATCAGGCACAAAACCGCGCGCGCGGCGAAGCATCGCGCCGTCGCGATCCATCACTGAATCATCCATCCGCTGCAGGATTTCGCGATTGTGCAGCAGGAAGCCGTCTGCGATGTCGCCTAGCTCATCCAACGCCTGCCGGTTGGTCATCGCAGGCGGTCTGCCGCTGAGGTTGCCTGAAGTCATCACCAGCGGGCGCTGGCTGTCTGTCATCAGCAAATGCTGCAGCGGGTTAGCGGGAAGCATGATGCCAATACAATCGAGCCCCGGGGCAATCTCTTCGGGAAACCCGGGAAGCGAGGCTTTTGGGGTCAGCACAATCGGCGCTGCGGAGGAGCGTAACAGCGTCTGGATCGCCTCCTGCACGCCGTCCGAATTTGGGATCATCACCGCCAGCGGCTTCGACGGGCGCTTCTTGCGTGACCGTAATTTCACTATCGCCTGTGGGTTTTGCGCATCGCAGACGAGGTGAAACCCGCCCAGTCCTTTGACCGCGACAATACCGCCGCTTTTCAGCATCGCCACCGCAGCGCGCAGCGCAGCCTCGCGCTCGGCGGTCATGTCGCCCGCACGCCACTCCAGCGCGGGTCCGCAGTCCGGGCAGGCTACCGGCTGGGCGTGAAAACGGCGGTCGGCAGGATTGCGGTATTCTGCTTCACACGGCCCGCAGAGCGGGAACGGCGCCATTGCCGTGGCCGGGCGGTCGTAGGGCATGGCGCGGATAATGGTAAACCGCGGCCCGCAGTGGGTGCAGTTGATAAACGGATAGCGATAGCGACGTTCGCGTGGGTCGCACATCTCAGCCAGACACGCCGGGCAGGTCGCCGCATCGGGGACAATCTGGGTGTCCATCGTCCCGGCCGCGCTGTGGCGGATGGTAAAGTCTTCCGGTACGCGCGCCCAGGTCAACGGCTGCATTTCCACGCGGTCAATGCGTGCCAGCGGCGGGCAGTCCTGATGCAGCCTCGCGGTAAAGGCCCCCCCATTACCCGCGAGGCGCACCAGCACGCCCTCTCCGTCATTGCAGACGTCACCGGTCAACTGAAGCGCCTGCGCCAGCTGCCAGACGAAGGGACGAAACCCGACGCCCTGCACTTTGCCGCGCACGCGCAGCTGAACGCCGTTGCTGCTCATACGGTTCAGAACAGCAGTGATGACGAGGTGTCGAACGCCGCGCGACGGCGCTTTTCGGCGCTCATCTGCTCAAGCTTGTCGCGATCCACGCAGACCAGCGCATGCGTCGGGCAGGCTTCCATACAGGCCGGGCCGGCGTCGCGGTGGTAGCACAGGTCGCATTTATTGGCTTCGGCTTTGTCCGCGCGCACGTTCAGCCCCATGCCGCTGTTGCGCACCACCGGACGGACTACCACCTCCATCGCGCCATACGGGCAGGCGACCACGCAGGTTTTGCAGCCAATGCAGCGCTCCTGCATGACATGCACAAAGCCTTTCTCGCGTTTAATCGCCCCGTTCGGGCAGACGTTCGCGCACGGTGCGTCTTCGCACTGGCGACAGATGGCGGCGGTAGAAATATTCACGCCTTTGATGACGTGGATGCGCGGCAGGAAGGTGTCAGGGGTAAGCGACGCGCAGTCCTGCTCCGCCTGATGGGAAACCACGCACGCCACTTCACAGGTACGGCAACCAATACACTTACTGGCATCGGCCATAATAAAACGGTTCATCTGCTTCTCCAGCATTACAGTTATGCGCGGAGATATTCATAAACCGTGCCAATAATTAAGCTATTGATTTTATTTAATTTTAAAAATCACAGCGGTGCCGTCATCGTCACTTATGACGATGACAGCTGTCGACATCAGCGGTGCGGGCCGTCAATAACCGAGTCGCGCAGGACAAGCTCGCCGGAGAAGGTTTGCTGATATTTAAACTCACCGCCGTCGAGCATGAAGATCAGGCGGCTGATGGTCTCTTTGATCATCTCCGTTACCGGGATGCGGACGCTGGAGAGCGACGGCACAATGTAAGGCGCGATGGCCACATCGTCGAAACCAATCACCGACACCGCGTCCGGCGTGGCCACGCCGCTGTCGTGCAGCTGCTTCATGGCGCCGATTGCCATATCGTCATTGCTCGCCACCAGCGCCGTAAAGCGCTCACCGCGAGCAAGCAGTTCGGACACCGCCGCCGCGCCGCTGGCGGGGTTCCACTTCCCCTGCGCAATCAGCCCCTCGCGCAGCGGAATACCGTGCTGCGCCAGCGCGTCCTTATAGCCGGAGAGACGCTCAACCCCGGTGGGGGAATCCAGCGAGCCGGTGATAAAGGCGATCTCCCGATGCCCTTTCGCAATCAGCTGTGACACCGAGTCCTGGCTGGAGGCTTTATGATCGGACCACACGCTGTGGCTGCTGTTTTTCCGCAGGCGGCGGTTAAGCACCATAATGGGCTGCTCGCACTTCTCGACGATCTGATCCATCTCTTCCACGCTCAGAAAACGCGGATAGATAATCACCGCGTCGCAGCGCATATCGAGCAGATACTGGATCGCCTCGCGCTCCTCATCGGCGCTGTGCTTGCCGTCCGCGAGGATCAGCTGCCGCCCTTTCTCTTCCGTCATGCGCGCGGCGTGAAACAGCAGCTCGCTAAAGTAGACGCCGTGATACAAGGTGTTCGTCATTACCAGGCCCAGCGTCTGGGTGCGTTTGGTCGCCAGGTTGCGCGCCAGCAAATTTGGGCGATAGCCGCTCTCTTCAATGGCCTGAAACACCCTGTCTTTGGTCTCCTGGCTGACATAGCCGTTGCCCGACAGCACCCGGGACACCGTGGCTTTCGAAACGCCTGCCCGCTTCGCCACTTCAAGCATCGTGGTCATGTTGTTATTCCGTCTGAATCTGATGAAGCGCAGTGTACTGCACTGCAGAAAAATTGTCGCAGCGGCGAAATCACGCTTTTGGTTCGCGCTGGTGATCGGCGTCACGAAATAAAAAAATGGTTAAAAAGCGATCTTGTTTCACTCAAAGAAACTGATGATGATTATGTGAAACCGGTTTCCTACATTTCACACAACGATAACAGGATCACATCCGATGGCCAAAAATTACGCCGCGCTGGCGAACGACGTTGTCAGCGCCCTGGGCGGCAAAGAGAACATCGTCGCCGTCACCCACTGCATGACGCGTCTGCGTTTTGTTCTGAAAGATGAAAGCCTCACCGACGCCACGCGCCTGAAAAGCATCAGCGGCGTGCTCGGCGTGGTGCGCAGCGACAACCAGTGCCAGGTGATCATTGGCAATACCGTCTCTCAGGCGTACCGCGAGGTGGTGAGCCTGCTGCCTACGGACCTGCAGCCCGCAGTGCCGGAAGGCCCGCAGAAGCTGACGCTGCGCCGGATTGGCGCGGGGATCCTCGACGCGCTGATCGGCACTATGTCCCCGCTGATCCCGGCGATCATCGGCGGCTCGATGGTCAAGCTGCTGGCGATGATCCTTGAGATGACCGGCGTGCTGCCAAAAGGCGCGCCGACGCTGACTATTCTGACCGTCATCGGTGACGGCGCGTTCTTCTTCCTGCCGCTGATGGTGGCGGCCTCGGCAGCGGTGAAATTCAAAACCAACATGTCGCTGGCGATAGCCATCGCGGGCGTGCTGGTGCACCCGAGCTTTATCGAGCTGATGGCGAAAGCCGCGCAGGGCGAGCACGTTGAGTTCGCCTTTATTCCGGTGACGGCGGTGAAATACACCTACACCGTCATCCCCGCGCTGGTAATGACCTGGTGCCTGTCGTACATCGAACGCTGGGTGGATCGCATTACGCCGGCGGTAACGAAAAACTTCCTCAAGCCGATGCTGATCGTGCTGATTGCCGCCCCGCTCGCCATCGCGCTGATTGGCCCGCTGGGGATCTGGATCGGTAGCGCCATCTCCGCGCTGGTCTACACCATTCACGGCTATCTCGGCTGGCTCTCCGTCGCCATCATGGGTGCGCTGTGGCCGCTGCTGGTCATGACCGGCATGCACCGCGTGTTTACGCCAACCATCATTCAGACCATCGCCGAAACGGGCAAGGAAGGGATGGTGATGCCGTCGGAAATCGGCGCCAACCTGTCGCTCGGCGGCTCGTCGCTGGCGGTGGCGTGGAAAACCAAAAACCCGGAGCTGCGCCAGACGGCGCTGGCGGCGGCGGCCTCTGCCATCATGGCGGGGATTTCTGAACCGGCCCTGTACGGCGTCGCGATACGTCTGAAACGCCCGCTGATTGCAAGCCTGATCAGCGGCTTTATCTGCGGCGCGGTTGCCGGTATCGCGGGTCTTGCCAGCCACTCGATGGCGGCTCCGGGGCTGTTTACCAGCGTACAGTTCTTCGACCCGGCGAACCCGATGACCATCGTCTGGGTGTTTGGCGTGATGGGTCTGGCAGTGGTGCTGTCGTTTGTTCTGACCCTGATACTGGGCTTTGAGGATATTCCGGTCGAAGACGACGCTGAAAAAGCCCGCGCCCTGCAGACCGCACCGGTACAGAACAACGCAGCAAAAGCATAAATTGAAAGCGAGGTAAGAATGTCTGTTTTTCCACAAGGATTTTTATGGGGCGGCGCGCTTGCCGCCAACCAAAGTGAAGGCGCTTACCGTGAGGGCGGCAAAGGGCTGACGACGGTCGATATGATCCCCCACGGCGCGAACCGCCTGGCGGTGAAGCTGGGTAAGGAAAAGCGTTTTTCGCTGCGTGACGACGAATTCTACCCGAGCCATGAAGCGATTGATTTTTACCATCGCTATAAAGAGGACATCGCCCTGATGGCGGAGATGGGCTTTACGGTGTTCCGCACCTCGATCGCCTGGAGCCGCCTCTATCCGAACGGCGACGAGCCGCTGCCGAACGAAGAGGGCATTGCCTTCTACCGCGCGGTGTTCGAGGAGTGCAAAAAGTACAACATCGAGCCGCTGGTGACCCTCTGTCACTTCGACGTGCCGATGCACCTGGTGACGGAGTACGGCTCATGGCGCAACCGCAAGATGGTCGATTTCTTCGCCCGCTACGCCCGCACCTGCTTTGAAGAGTTTAACGGGCTGGTGAAATACTGGCTGACCTTCAACGAAATCAACATCATGCTGCACAGCCCGTTCTCCGGCGCGGGGCTGGTGTTTGAGGAAGGCGAAAACGAAGACCAGGTGAAATACCAGGCCGCACACCACGAGCTGGTGGCGAGCGCGCTGGCGACCAAAATCGCCCACGAGGTGAACCCGGAAAACCAGGTCGGCTGCATGCTGGCGGGCGGAAATTTCTATCCGTACTCCTGCAAGCCGGAAGACGTGTGGATGGCGCTGGAGAAAGACCGCGAGAACCTGTTCTTTATCGACGTGCAGGCGCGCGGCAGCTATCCGGCCTATTCTGCCCGCGTATTCCGCGAGAAAGGCGTCGTGATTGTTAAAGACCCGGGCGACGATCTACTTCTGAAAAACACCGTCGATTTTGTCTCGTTCAGCTATTACGCCTCGCGCTGCGCCTCGGCGGATATGAACGCGAACAATACCAATGCGGCGAACATCGTCAAATCTCTGCGCAACCCGCACATTCAGGTGAGCGAATGGGGCTGGGGCATCGACCCGCTCGGCCTGCGCATCACCATGAACATGATGTACGACCGCTACCAGAAGCCGCTGTTCCTCGTGGAAAACGGCCTGGGAGCCAAAGATGTCGTTGATAAAAACGGCGAGATCAACGACGACTACCGCATTAGCTATCTGCGCGAGCACATCCGCGCAATGGGCGACGCGATTGAGGACGGCGTGCCGCTGATGGGCTACACCACCTGGGGCTGTATTGACCTGGTGGCCGCCTCAACGGGCGAGATGAGCAAGCGCTACGGGTTTGTGTACGTCGACCGCGACGACGCCGGGAACGGCACGCTGGAGCGGAAACGCAAGAAATCGTTCTGGTGGTATAAGAAGGTGATTGCGAGTAACGGGGGGGATCTGGCGTAGCCCCTCACCCTAACCCTCTCCCCAGAGGGGAGAGGGGACTGTTTCGGTGCGGTTTTCACCCTCTCCCCTCTGGGGAGAGGGTCGGGGTGAGGGGTTCAAACCCGCCATCTCCAACCCACTCTACAAGCCGTGAATAAACCACTTCCACCGCCTCCTTCACAGGCGGCGTCATCGGGTAATAAAACCCGACGATGTCCGGCTGAATCCCCAAAAACAGCACCTCGCCCACGTCGTCTTTAATCTGATCGACCAGGTAGTTCAGCGGCATGTTGTGGGTGGTCATCATAAACATCTCGGCGATATCGTCCGGGTCAATCAGGCGGATCTCGCCGGGGTTGAGCCCCATATCGGTGGCATCGACGATTAACAGCCTCTCCGGCCGCAGCTCGCGAATGGCGACCACGTCGTTTTCCGGCGCGCTGCCGCCGTCAATCACCACCCAACTGCCCTGCGGATTTGCGGTGCACATCTCCGCCAGCAGCGGGCCCGCGCCGTCGTCGCCCATCATGCTGTTGCCGACACACAGTAAAACGTCAGTCACGTAATCTCCTCACCATCAGGTAGATGGCGCTCTCCTGATGAATATCATGCAGCATGCCGAGCAGCGTTTTGCTCCACGCCTGCTGCTCGGGGGTTTGTCTGTTCAGCGCTGCGTCAAAGGCGTTGGCGAGCATCGCAATGTGGTTGGCATCGATCACGATCTCGCCGTACTTCGGCACGCCCTCCATCTTGCGCCGCGCCGTGCTGCCCTCCTCCAGCGTGGCGATCCACGCCAGGTATTCCGGCCACGGGCAGCTCAGCGCGGCCTCCAGGCAGTCAATCACCCCGAGGTGATGCCCAATCGCCAGGCTGTAATAGACCACCTGCTGCGCCGCATCCGGCGTGGCATCGTTCTCATCAATAAACTTACGGCTCAGCTGGCTGAACACCACCGTTTCACTCATCGGATACGCGCCTCATCCACAATGCTGTTCAGGTTCGCCACAATCTCATTGAGGCGCGGATCGTTTTCCGCCTCCAGCCAGCGCGCCACCTGATGCTCGCCCTGGCTCAGCAGGCGCAGATAGTCGTCGGCAATCTGACGGCCGTAGCGATAGCCCGCCAGCCTGCGCGCCGTGCGGTCGACCTTCACGCGCAGCGGCTGCACAATATCCGGGTGCAGAATGGCGGCCGGCTGGTTGTCCAGCTCGCCCGGCTCGCGGGCGTGGATTTTCTGCTCCAGCAGGCCGAGCGCCATGGCAAAGCCGTACAGCGTCGCGGCGGGCGTTGGCGGGCAGCCCGGAATGTAGACGTCCACCGGCACGATTTTGTCGGTGCCGCCCCAGACGCAGTAAAGATCGTGGAAGATGCCGCCGCTGTTGCCGCAGGCGCCGTACGAGATGCAGATTTTCGGGTCCGGCGCGGACTGCCAGGCGCGCAGCGCGGGCGAGCGCATGGCGCGGGTGACGGCCCCGGTAAACAGCAGGATGTCCGCATGACGCGGGGACGGCACCACTTTGATGCCGAAGCGCTCGGCGTCAAACAGCGGCGACAGGGTGGCAAAGATCTCAATCTCGCAGCCGTTGCAACCCCCGCAGTCCACGCGGTAAACGTAGGCCGAGCGTTTGATTTTTTTCAGCAGCGACGCCTTCATGCTGGCGATGGATTCGTCCACCGTCATCGGCACCGGAATGCCGTTAGCGTCGCGCGGGCCCAGTAGGTTTTCCATCAGCTGGCCTCTCTCATATGGCGGGTGATATCAATGCGGTCGGACGGCAGCAGGCACTTCTGACGCTTGCACTCCGGGCAGGTTTCAAAGCTTTCACGGTGATGCTCCGCGCGGGCGTCGCCGTTGTGCTGCAGCAGCGCGATGGCATAGTCGATCTCTTTCTGCACGGCGAACGGGCGTCTGCAGACGCGGCAGCTGCACAGCTCAAAGCGCGACTGCTGCAGGAAATCCTCTTTCTTCCACACCGCGAGCTCGTACTCCTGCGACAGGCGAATGGCGACCGTCGGACAGACCTCCTCGCAGCGGCCGCAGAAGATGCAGCGCCCGAGATTGAACTGCCAGGCCAGCTCGCCGGTTTTGAGATCCGTTTCCACCGTCAGGGCATTCGACGGACAGGCGTTGACGCAGGCCGCGCAGCCTATGCACTGCTGCGGGTTGTGCTCCGGCTTGCCGCGAAAGTTTTTATCGACCGGCATCGGCTCCAGCGGATAACGGCTGGTCTGCGTGCCGGTTTTGATCACTTTTTTGATAAAGGTAAACATGACGAATCCTTATTTCAGCGGCGAGTTCTTACGCTCGATGCTGTAGCGCTCAAGCTCTTTGTACGGCACCACCTGGCTTTTCTTCTTGCGCACGTCCACGACGGTCATGCGGTCGGTGCAGGAGTAGCACGGGTCGAGGCTGCCGATGATCAGCGGCGCATCGGAAACCGTGTTACCGCGCAGCATGTAGCGCAGGGTTGGCCAGTTGGCGTAGGTCGCCGCACGGCAGCGCCAGCGGTAGAGCTTCTGGTTGTCGCCGGTCATGCTCCAGTGAATGTCGTCCCCGCGCGGCGCTTCGGCAAAGCCGAGGGCAAAGCGGTTTGGAATGTAGGTGAAGCCCTCCACCATCAGCGGGCCGCCCGGCAGGTTGTCCAGACCAAAGTCGATCATGTTCAGCGCGGTGAACACCTCGTTGATGCGCACCTTGAGGCGCGAGATGACGTCGCAGCCCTGCTCGCTGTGCACGGTCATCGGCAGCAGGCCGTAGCCGACGAACGGGTGATCGGCACGCGTGTCGCGGGCGTGGCCGCTGGCGCGCACCATCGGGCCGACGTTGCTGAAGTCGCGGGCGATTTCCGGGTCAAGGCGGCCGATGCCGACGGTGCGCTGCTCGATGTTTGGCGTGCTGAGCAGCATGTCCACCAGCTCCTGCACGTCGCGGCGCATCTGCTGCGCCAGCTGGCGGGTCTGGATCATGTCGTCCTTCAGCAGGTCGCGGCGGATCCCGCCGATCAGGTTCAGGCCGTAGGTTTTACGCGCCCCGGTGAGGATCTCCGCCATCTTCATCGACGCCTCGCGCACGCGGAAGAACTGCATAAACCCGGAATCAAAGCCGACAAAGTGGCAGGCCAGGCCGAGGTTCAGCAGGTGCGAGTGCAGGCGCTCCACCTCCAGCAGGATGGCGCGGATCATCTGCGCGCGTTCCGGCACCACGATCCCCATGCCGTTCTCCACCGAGGTGGTGTAGGCGGTGCTGTGGGCAAAGCCGCAGATGCCGCACACGCGGTCAGAAAGAAACGTCACTTCGTTATAGCCCATGCGGGTTTCCGCCAGCTTTTCCATGCCGCGGTGGACGTAGAACAGGCGGTAGTCGGCGTCGATGATATTCTCGCCGTCGACGAACAGGCGGAAGTGGCCCGGCTCGTCGGAGGTGACGTGCAGCGGGCCGATCGGCACCACGTTGTTCTTCTTGCTGCCCAGCTCGTTGATGAATTCGTAGGTTTCACTGTCGGTGGTCGGCGCCGGGCGCTGGCGGTAGTCCATGCTGTCTTTGCGCAGCGGATAGAGTTCGTCCGGCCAGTCGTCCGGCAGCACCAGACGGCGTTCATCCGGCAGGCCGACCGGCACCAGGCCATACATGTCGCGCACTTCGCGCTCGCCCCAGACGGCGGCGGGCACGCGCGGCGTGACGGACGGGTATTCCGGCTTATTCGGGTCAACCTCGACGCGCACGGTGAGCCAGCACTTTTCGCCCTGCTCCATCGACATTACGTAGTACACCGCATAGCTGCCGCACAGCTGGCGCTCGTCGTTGCCGAACAGCACCGACAGCCAGCCGCCCTGCCGGTAGTAGAGAAACTCCACCACTTCCGGCAGGTAGTTCACCTTAATGGTGACGGTTACCTGGTCTTTGGTTTGCCAGGACTCCTCCAGCACCACGCCGGGGAAAGCCTGATGCAACGCGGCGAGATACTGCTGACCTTTCTTTTCTTCAGACATAAATACTCTCTTTAATCACGCCACCAGCAAGGAGACGAACGCTAAAAATGCAAAACCAAAACCGGCCCAGGTGATGCGTGACGTTTCGACAAAACGCAGTCGCGCCATGCTGTTTTCAAACAGGGCAATGACCAGCACGCCGACCAGCAGCTTGAGGGCGGCAACCACGACGGCCAGCAGCAGACCGCCCGCGGAGAAGTGCGTCATCTGCCCCCACGGGAAGAAGACGCCGACAAACATCTGCAGCACCACCAGCTGTTTGAGGCTGATGCCCCACTTCAGCACCGCGAAGCCGTAGCCGCTGTACTCGGTAAGCGGCCCTTCCTGCAGCTCCTGCTCGGCTTCGGCCAGATCGAACGGCAGTTTGCCCATCTCGATAAAGGTGGCGAACGCGCAGGCGCACAGCGCCAGCACCAGCGGAATGGAGCGGGCAACCGGCCAGTGATAAACGGTGTGGGTGATAAAGCTGATATGGGTTGAGCCCGCAACCTGCGCGGCAACCCACAGCCCCAGCAGCAGGATCGGCTCAACCAGCACGCCGAGCATCGCCTCGCGGCTGGCGCCGATGCCGGTAAACGGGCTCCCGGTGTCGAGACCCGCAATCGCAAAGAAGAAGCGGGCGATGGCAAACAGGTAGATCAGCGTAATCAGATCCCCGAGCGCCGGCAGCGGCGATCCCACCGTGACCACCGGCAGCGCGGTGGCGATGGTGAGCATCACGCCCACCATCACGAACGGCGTCAGGCGGAAGACCCAGCCTGCGGCATCCGGCGCCACGCTCTGGCGAGAAAGCAGCTTGAAGAGATCGCGGTACTCCTGAAGCACCCCAGGCCCGCGACGGTTGTGCATCCTGGCGCGCACCACGCGGCTCACCCCGGAAAGCAGCGGCGCCACGGCGAACAGCACCAGCGCCTGAAGAATTGCCAGTAACAGACTCATGTCAGGCTCCTCGTGAAATCACAATGACCACCAGCACCGCCAGTTCGATCAGCGCCAGACGGCGGAACAGCGCGGGCGCGGCGGCGCTCTGCCAGCCGGGTACCCAGCCCACCGGGTTGAGCCAGTGGCGCAGCTTCAGCACGGCGGCGAAGTTCTCCTTCACCGGCATGGCGAAACCGTGGGCGGTGATGACCATCGACTGTTCGTGTTCGTAGCCGCAGGCCCACGCCGCACCGCGCGAGCGGGAGGTGAGCCGGTCGCGTTTGAAGAACAGCATCAGGACGAGCGGCAGCAGCGGTGCGCCTATCAGCAGCAGCGCGATCGAGGGCTGGGAAACGGTGGTATTCGCCACGGTCAGCGGCAGCGGAATGGCGTTACCCAGCAGCGGCAGCAGCCACGGTGCGGCGACGCCGCCCGCGATGCAGCACAGCGCCAGCGCGACCACGCTTACGCCCATAAGTAGCGGTGCGCAGCAGGCGTTTTCCGCTTCGCGGGTGCGCGGCGCGCCGAGGAAGGTCACGCCGTAGACTTTCGCCATACACATCACCGCCAGCGCCCCGGTAATCGCCAGCCCGACCGCCAGCAGCGGGCCGAGCAAACGCGCGATAAAGACATCGCTCTGGCCGAGGGCGAAGAAGGACTGATAGATCACCCACTCTCCGGCAAAGCCGTTCAGCGGCGGCAGCGCGGCCATCGCCATCAGCCCGACCAGCATCGCCAGTGAAATCACCGGCATCTTTTTGCCAATCCCGCCCAGCTTTTCGATATCCCGATGTCCGGTGCGGAACCAGACGCTTCCCGCGCCGAGGAACAGGGTGCTTTTAAACAGGCTGTGGTTGACGAGGTGATAAAGACCGCCGATAAACCCGGCCGCAATCAGCGCCGGCTGGTTAAGCGCCAGTCCGGTCACGCCCGCGCCAATGCCGAGCAGGATGATGCCGATATTTTCAAGCGTGTGGTACGCCAGAAGACGCTGGATATTGTGCTCCATCAGCGCGTACAGGCCGCCAACGAACGCGGTAATCATTCCGGCGACCAGCAGCACGACGCCCCACCACAGCGGCGGTTGTCCGCCGGTCAGCGTAATCGCTAAAATCCCGAACAGACCGACCTTCATCACCACCACAGAAAACAGCGCGGCGGCGGGCGCGGAGGCATTCGCATGCGCCTGCGGCACCCAGCCGTGCAGCGGGATGATGCCGGCGAGCAGGCCAAAGCCGAGTACGCCCAGCAGCCATACGTCATTCCCCAGCGGATGCCCGTTGAGCGCAGCGAAGTCCAGCGTCCCGAAGCGCTGCCACACCAGCCAGCAGGCCAGCGCCAGCAGCAGCGTCCCCAGGCGTCCCAGCGCAAACCACAGCTTGCCGGAGGCGCTGCATCCGGTCAGGAACACGCCGCACAGCGCCATGATCTCCGCCATCACCACCAGCGCGCCGAGATTGCTGGCGATAACGGTGCAGACCGCCGTCGCCATCAGCAGATTAATCAGCAGGCCGTTGGCCCTGGCGTGCGGATGGCGGTGCCAGTCGATATTGAACAGGCTGATAAACAGCCCGCACAGGCCAAACGTCACCAGCCAGATGGCGTTCAGCGGCGTGATCTCAACCGCGTGGCGAATCAGCGGCATAACGGCCTCTGCGGACAGGCCGCCGAGCAGGACAACGCCGCCTGCCGCCAGCGTCAACAGGCTAGCTACCGCCCCGCCAATCCCGGCGATCGCGCCGCTGAGAGTTTTGTGGAATGAGAAGATCTGCGCCAGAACAGCGGCGGCAGCAAAACAGGCTACCGCGCCGGTAATCATCATTGCCGCGTTCATTTCGCCCCCTCGTTAAGCGCCTGTAGCAGAGAAAGGTCGCCAAAATCACTGTTGATGGTCAGCTCGCGCTTGCGCTTGCTGGTACGGGCGATGTCGCGAATGTTAACCAGAATCAGCGCTTTCGTCGGACAGGTCCGCACGCAGGCCGGGCCCTGTTCATCGAAGCTGCACAGGTCGCACTTCACCGCCACGGCACGGATGCCGGGCACCCAGTCCAGCAGCGTGCTGACGCGTGCAGGAGCCGGAGGCGCGGGCGGGGCTTTAGGCGAGTTGGCGTTCGCCGGGATGTGCAGCGGGCGGCTGCCGGAAAATTCAATCGCGCCGAACGGGCAGGCAATGCCGCACAGCTTGCAGCTTACGCACAGGCTTTCGTTCAGCTGGACAGCGCCATCCACGCGGGTGATGGCATTTACGGGGCAGACACCCGCGCAGGGGGCGTCTTCACAGTGATGGCAGAGCTGCGGGGCAGACTCTTTTTCATTACGCATGACGTGCAGGCGCGGCATGGACTGCAGCCCATGCAGGCGATGCGTTTCCGAACACGCCGCCTCGCAGGTTCGACAGCCAATGCAGACCGTCGAGTCAGCAATTACAAAACGGTTCACCGGGTTATCCTCTGGTGATAGTCATTTTTGACGAAAAACTGTCTTGTCGACACTTCTCGACACGGATGGGTCAGGCCACGTTTGCTGAGGCATTTCCATCCATCAGCTGCTTCAGGTTGACCGGAAGATCGTGCTCAACGGCGGCGTACAGGCCGTTATAGACCGGCGCGATTTTTTCCAGATAGTGCTCCAGCACCTGCTGGCGATCGCGGTTGCTGACGTGGCCGTCCACCATGCCGTCGGCCATCAGCTGCGCCTTCGCAATACACTGTTTTTCGCCGTCTTTTGTCTCGAGGTAGTACTCAATGGTGTGGCTGTTGAAGTTATCCGCCAGGGTAACGTTGATCGTGAAATGGCCGAACAGAACGAAGCGCATGTCGCCCTGCGCCGCGCAGCTCATCGCGTGGTGAAGACGCGCTTTCGAGAGGGTAATGCCCTGAACCAGAGAGTTGCAGTAGAGGTGCCACTGGTCCTGCAGCTGCTGATGACGCTGCGCGATGTAATCCGCTTTTTCGCTGATTTCCCAAATAGTCATAGAAGGTATCCGTTTAATGGAGATAGCGGCTGTTAAGCAGATTCCATGCCAGTTTTTATCTTTATGATTTTAAAATGATTTAACTTAAAAAGCGCTGTCAACACCGCGGTGTCGACGTGTCATTTCGACAGCGTTGACATCGTCACGCCTTAACAAAAATCAAGCTGGCACTGTTATTGCATTACCGGGGCAATTCATTGAGGAGGCGTTATGCACGAAATCACCCTCTGCCAGCGGGCTCTGGAACTTATCGAACAGCAGGCAGTGCAAAACCACGCGAAACGCGTCACCGGCGTCTGGCTGAAGGTCGGGGCATTTTCCTGCGTCGAGACAAGCGCCCTGACCTTCTGTTTTGAGCTGGTATGCCGCGGCACGCTGGCGGAAGGCTGCGAGCTCCATATCGAAGAGCAGCAGGCGGAGTGCTGGTGCGAGCAGTGCCAGCAGTACGTCACCCTGCTTTCATCGAAGATACAGCGCTGCCCGCAGTGTCAGAGCAGCGGGCTGCGCATCGTGGCGGATGACGGCATGCAGATCCAACGCCTCGAAATCGAGAAGGAGTAAAGTATGTGTAGTACCTGCGGTTGCGCCGAAGGCAACCTGTATATAGAAGGGGATGAACACCGCCCCCACTCCGCGTTTCGCTCCGCGCCCTTTTCACCTGCTCCGCGCCCTTCTGCGGCGTTGACCGGTATCACTTTCGCCCCGCAACGGTCCGCTGCGGGCGATCTGCATTACGGCCACGGCGAAGCGGGCACCCACGCGCCGGGCATCAGCCAGCGCCAGATGCTGGAAGTGGAAATCAACGTGCTGGACAAAAATAACCAGATCGCCGCCCGCAACCGCGCGCGCTTCGCCGCACGCAAACAGCTGGTGCTGAACCTGGTCTCCAGCCCCGGCTCCGGCAAAACTACGCTGTTAACGGAAACGCTCAATCGCCTGAACGGGCGCGTCTCCTGTGCTGTGATTGAAGGCGATCAGCAAACCGTTAACGACGCGGCGCGCATTCGCGAAACCGGCACCCCGGCGATTCAGGTCAATACCGGCAAAGGCTGCCATCTGGATGCGCAGATGATTGCCGATGCGTCCCCGCGCCTGCCGCTGGCGGATAACGGCATTCTGTTTATTGAAAACGTCGGCAACCTGGTCTGCCCGGCGAGCTTCGACCTGGGCGAACGGCACAAGGTGGCGGTGCTTTCAGTGACCGAAGGTGAAGACAAACCGCTGAAGTACCCGCATATGTTTGCCGCCGCGTCCATCATGCTGCTGAACAAAGTCGACCTGCTGCCATACCTGAATTTCGACGTGGATAAGTGCCTGGCGTATGCCCGCGAGGTGAACCCGGAGATTGAGATCCTGCTGGTCTCCGCCACGCGCGGCGACGGCATGGACGGCTGGCTACAGTGGCTGGAGAGCGAACGATGTGCATAGGCGTACCTGGGCAAATTTACGCCATCGACGGTAAACAGGCCAAAGTCGAGGTCTGCGGCATTCTGCGCGACGTGGACCTGACCCTGGTGGGCAGCAGCGATGAAACGGGCGCATCGCGTCTCGGCCAGTGGGTGCTGGTCCACGTGGGGTTTGCCATGAGCGTGATTAACGAAGCGGAAGCCCGCGACACGCTCGATGCCCTGCAAAACATGTTCGACGTGGAGCCGGACGTGGGCGCGCTGCTGTACGGCGAGGAGCGGTAATCATGCGTTACGTTGATGAATACCGCGCGCCGGAGCAGGTGCTGCAGCTTATTGGCCACCTGAAAACGCGCGCAGCGCTGCTGGACTACACGAAAGAAAGGCCGCTGCGGATCATGGAGGTGTGCGGCGGGCACACGCACGCGATCTTCAAATTTGGCCTCGACCAGCTGCTGCCGGAGAACATAGAGTTTATCCACGGCCCCGGCTGCCCGGTCTGCGTGCTGCCGATGGGGCGCATCGACAGCTGTATCGAAATAGCCAGCCAGCCCGACGTCATTTTCTGCACCTTTGGCGACGCGATGCGCGTGCCGGGGAAAAATGGCTCGCTGCTCCAGGCGAAAGCGCGCGGAGCCGACATCCGGATCGTCTATTCGCCGATGGATGCCCTGACGCTGGCAGAGAGTAATCCCGCGCGCAAGGTGGTGTTTTTTGGCCTGGGATTTGAAACCACCATGCCCGCCACCGCCATCACGCTGCAGCAGGCGAAAGTGCGCGGCGTCGATAACTTTTTCTTCTTTTGCCAGCACATTACGCTCATCCCCACCCTGCGCAGCCTGCTGGAAGAGCCAGGTAATGGCATTGATGCCTTTCTGGCACCGGGCCACGTCAGCATGGTGATTGGCACAGACGCCTACGGTTTTATCGCTCAACAGTACAATCGTCCGTTAGTGGTCGCTGGTTTCGAACCTCTTGATCTACTGCAAGGTGTCACCATGCTGGTTGAGCAGAAAATAGCGGCCCTGAGCGCGGTCGAAAACCAGTACCGCCGCGTGGTGCCGGATGCGGGAAATGAACGGGCTCAGCAGGCGATAGCCGACGTCTTTAGCGTTGAGGGCGACAGCGAATGGCGAGGCCTGGGGCTGATTGCCGAATCCGGCGTACGCCTGACGCCAGCCTATCGCGCGTTCGACGCCGAAGCGCATTTCCGCCCGCAGCCGCAGCAGGTTTGCGACGATCCCCGGGCGCGCTGTGGCGAGGTGCTCACCGGCAAATGCAAACCGCATCAGTGCCCGTTATTTGGCAATACCTGTAACCCGCAAACGGCGTTTGGCGCGCTGATGGTCTCCTCCGAAGGGGCGTGTGCCGCGTGGTATCAGTATCGCAACCAGGAGTGTGAAGCATGAATACGGTGGAAATGGCGCACGGCAGCGGCGGACAGGCGATGCAGCAGCTTATTAACCGGCTGTTTATGGAGGCCTTTAACAATCCCTGGCTTGCCGAACAGGAAGACCAGGCGCGCATTGACCTCGCCACCCTCACCGCACAGGGCGACAGGCTGGCCTTCTCCACTGACAGCTACGTGATCGATCCGCTGTTCTTCCCGGGCGGCGATATCGGCAAGCTTGCCGTCTGCGGCACGGCCAACGACGTCGCCGTCAGCGGCGCCATCCCGCGCTACCTCTCCTGCGGATTTATCCTCGAAGAGGGGTTACCGATGGAGACGCTCACGGCCGTGGTCAACAGCATGGCGCAGACCGCGCGCGAGGCGGGGATAGCTATCGTCACCGGCGACACCAAAGTGGTGCAGCGCGGCGCGGCCGACAAGCTGTTTATCAACACCGCCGGCATGGGCGCGATCCCCGCCGATATTCGCTGGGGCGCGCAGCGCCTCAGCGCGGGCGACGTGCTGATCGTGACCGGAACGCTGGGCTGCCACGGGGCGACCATCCTGAACCTGCGCGAAGGCCTGGGGCTGGACGGTGAACTGCGCAGCGACTGCGCGGTACTCACCCCGCTGATTCAGACGCTGCGCGGTATTCCCGGTGTGAAGGCCCTGCGGGACGCCACGCGAGGCGGCGTGAATGCCGTGGTCCACGAATTTGCAGCAAGCTGCGGGTACGGGATTGAACTCACCGAGCGCAGCCTGCCCGTTAAGCCCGCCGTTCGTGGGCTTTGCGAACTGCTGGGGCTGGACCCGCTCAACTTCGCAAACGAAGGCAAGCTGGTGATTGGCGTTGAACGGGCCGCGGCGCAAGCCGTTCTTGAACAGCTGCGGGCTCATCCGTCAGGAAAAGAGGCGGCGATGATTGGTGAAGTGGTCGAGCGCAAAGGGGTGCGCCTGACCGGACTTTATGGCGTGAAGCGCACGCTGGATCTGCCGCACGCTGAACCCTTACCCCGTATTTGCTAGGCCGCGCCACAAGCGGCCAGCATGGATTTTTTTGCTCGTTTCTACTGGAAAGCACTATGCCGTATACACCGATGAGCGATCTTGGACAGCAGGGCCTGTTTGACATCACGCGCACACTTTTACAGCAGCCCGATCTCGGCGCGCTGAGCGATGCCCTGACGCGGCTGGTCAGGCAGTCGGCGCTGGCGGACAGCGCCGCGATTGTGCTCTGGCATAGCGGAACGCACCGCGCGAGCTACTACTCAACGCGTGACAATGGCAAAACGTTTGAATACGAAGACGAAACGTATCTCGCGCATGGCCCAGTGCGCCGCATTCTCTCCCGACCTGAAGTGCTGCACTGTAACTTTGAGGAGTTCCGGCAGGCGTGGCCGCGGCTCGCGGAGAGTAACCTCTATCAGCCTTTCGGGCATTACTGCATGCTGCCGCTGGCGGCAGAGGGTCAGATTTTCGGCGGCTGCGAGTTTATCCGCACGACCGACCAGCCCTGGAGCGAGGCGGAATACGAGCGCCTGCATACCTTTACCCAGATTGTGGCCGTCGTCGCGGAGCAGATCCAAAGCCGCGTGACCAATAATGTGGATTACAACCTGCTGAGCCGCGAACGCGACAACTTTCGCATTCTGGTCGCCATCACCAACGCCGTGCTGTCACGGCTCGATATGGACGAGCTGGTCAGCGAAGTATCGAAAGAGATCCACCACTATTTCAAAATCGACGCCATCAGCATCGCGCTGCGCGGCCATCGCAAGGGCAAGCTGAACATCTACTCCACGCATTATCTCGATGAAGCTAACCCGGCACACGAGCAGAGTGAAGTGGATGAAGCGGGGACCCTTTCGGAGCGAGTTTTCAAAAGCAAAGAGATCCTCCTGATCAACCTCAACGAACAGGATCCGGTGGCACCGTACGAGCGGATGCTGTTTAACACCTGGGGCAACAAAATTCAGACCCTGTGCCTGCTGCCGCTGATGTCCGGCAACACCATGCTGGGCGTGCTTAAGCTGGCGCAGTGCGAGGAAGGCGTCTTCACCACCGCCAACCTGAAGCTGCTGCGTCAGATCGCCGAGCGTATTTCCATCGCCCTTGATAACGCCCTCGCCTATCAGGAAATTCATCGTCTGAAGGAGCGGCTGGTGGACGAGAACCTGGCCCTGACCGAACAACTCAACAACGTGGACAGCGAGTTTGGTGAAATCATCGGACGCAGCGACGCCATGTACAACGTGCTCAAGCAGGTTGAGATGGTGGCGCAAAGCGACAGCACGGTGCTGATCCTGGGCGAAACCGGTACGGGTAAAGAGCTGATTGCCCGCGCCATCCACAACCTGAGCAACCGCAACAGCCGTCGGATGGTGAAGATGAATTGCGCCGCGATGCCCGCAGGGCTGCTGGAAAGCGACCTGTTCGGCCACGAACGGGGCGCCTTTACCGGGGCAAGCAGCCAGCGGCTGGGCCGGTTTGAGCTGGCGGACAAAAGCTCGCTGTTCCTCGACGAAGTGGGCGATATGCCGCTGGAGCTACAGCCGAAGCTGCTGCGCGTCCTGCAGGAGCAGGAGTTTGAACGTCTTGGCAGCAACAAGCTTATCCAGACCGACGTGCGGCTGATTGCCGCGACCAACCGCGACCTGAAAAAAATGGTCGCCGACCGCGAGTTTCGCAGCGATCTCTACTATCGCCTGAACGTCTTCCCGATCTTCCTGCCGCCGCTGCGCGAGCGTCCGGAAGATATTCCCCTGCTGGTCAAAGCCTTTACCGCCAAGATCGCGCGTCGGATGGGGCGAAACATCGACAGCATTCCTGCCGAGACGTTGCGTACCCTTTCATCGATGGAGTGGCCCGGCAACGTGCGCGAGCTGGAAAACGTCATCGAACGTGCGGTGCTGCTGACGCGCGGTAACGTGCTGCAGCTCTCCCTGCCTGAAGTGACGCTGCCTGACGTGATCGTGCCCGCCGCGGAGACAGCAAAAGAGGGAGAAGATGAATATCAGCTCATTATGCGCGTACTCAAAGAGACCAACGGCGTGGTCGCCGGGCCAAAAGGTGCCGCCCAGCGTTTAGGGTTAAAACGCACTACCCTGCTGTCGCGCATGAAGCGTCTCGGGATCGATAAAGAGAGCCTGGTTTAAGCCCCCAAACCGGCGGTGTTGTTCTGACACCGCCTTTCGTTACCCTGCGCAACTGTCCCTCATTGACACAAAATCGTTTCCTCTGTATAAAATTCCGCCTTAATAATGAGTTTCATTTGCATCAATAATAATATTAATCAAGGGTAGCGTTTCATGAAGAAGGTCATCTGCGCGTTAGGCCTGGCGGTTGCGTCGGTCAGTTCTGCTCTGGCAACCACATATCCTCTGACCATTGAAAACTGTGGCTATAAAGAGACATTCACCAAAGCGCCGGAACGCGTCGTGGCCCTGGGTCAGAATACCGTCGAAATCTTGCTCCTGCTGGGGCTTGAAGATAAGGTGAAGGCCAGCGCCTTCTGGCCGACGAAAGTGTTGCCGCAGCTCGCGGAACAGAACGCAAAAATCAAAACCCTGACGGTCGAAATCCCTACCCTTGAATCCGTGCTTGCGCAAAATCCCGACTTTGTCCCTGCCCAAACGCCGCTGTTGCTGGGGCCGGAAAGCAAGGTCGCAAAACGTGACGATCTGATGACCCTGGGCGTGAACAGCTACGTGTCGCCGGGCACGTGCGCGACCAAAAAAGCCACCGGCGATATGTACGGCAGCCGCCAGAAACTGTGGGATATGACGTATCTCTACCAGGAGATTGAGGATTTCGCCAAAATCTTTAACGTTGAAGACCGCGGTCAGGCCGTGATTGCCGATTTCAAAAAACGCGAGGCCGACCTGCGTAAGGAGTTCGGCAAGAACAAAAAAGACCTCTCGTTTGTCTTCTGGTTCTCCAGTTCGTCCCCTTCTGCGGACGCCTACGTCGGCGGTAAAAATAGCCCCTCCGGGTTTATCGCCAGCCTGATGGGCGGTCATAACGCCATCACCTCCGAGACCGAATGGCCAACCGTGGGTTGGGAGAGCATTATTGCCGCCAATCCGGATGTCATTGCGGTGTCCAGCCTGGACCGCAACCGCTGGGCGCTGGATAACGCGGAAGAAAAAATCAAATTCCTGAAGAGCGATCCGGCGGTCAGCCAGCTGGACGCGGTGAAAAAAGGCCATATTGTGGTAATGGACGGTCAGGCGATGAACCCGACGATCCGCACGATTTACGGGGCTGAGCAGGTCGGCGAACAGCTCAGAAAGCTGGGGCTGAACTGATGACAACCGCCGTTCTTCAGGCCCGGCAGAGCCTGGTTCTGACGACCTCGGCTTTGCTCGCCCTGGTACTGCTATTTCTGGTGATAGCCCTGAGCGTCAGCGTTGGCGAGCTGTCCATCCCGCTGGATAACGTGTTTTACGCCATCAGCAATAAAATGGGGCTCACCGAGGTCCCGCTCACTCGCATCTATGAGAGCGTCATCTGGGACTTTCGCCTGAGCCGCGCGCTGGTGGCGGCCTGCTGCGGCGCGGGGCTGGCCATCTGCGGTGCCGTATTGCAGAGCCTGCTAAAGAACGCGCTGGCGGAACCCTACGTGCTCGGCGTGTCCGCAGGCGCGTCGACCGGGGCGGTTTCTGTTGTCGTATTGGGGATCGGCACCGGTGCGGTCTCCCTCTCTGCCGGTGCCTTTGCCGGGGCGTTCGCCGCGTTTGCGTTTGTCGCATTTCTGACGAACGGCGCGCGCGGCGGGAATGAACGTACTATTCTGGCAGGCGTCGCCGCCTCGCAGCTTTTTAACGCCATTACCGCCTACACCATCAGCACCTCCGCCAGCGCCCAGCAGGCGCGCGACGTGATGTTCTGGCTGCTGGGCAGCTTCAGCGGCGTACGCTGGCCTGAATTCCAGCTGGCACTGGTCGTGGTGCTGATTGGGTTAGCCATTTGCCTCTACTATTCCCGGGCGCTGGATGCCTTTACGTTTGGTGACGACGCCGCGGCGTCGCTGGGCATTGCCGTTCCCTGGGTGCGCCTGGCGCTCTTTACCACCACCGCGCTGATTACCGCGACCATCGTCAGCATGGCGGGGTCAATCGGCTTTGTCGGGCTGGTGGTGCCGCACGTGATGCGTTTCCTGTTCGGGCCGCTGCACCGCACGCTGCTGATTGCCAGCGCGCTGGCAGGGGCGATCCTGATGGTGCTGGCAGACATTGCCTCGCGCATGCTGATTGCGCCGCAAAGCCTGCCCGTCGGCGTGGTCACCGCGCTGGTTGGCGTTCCCTTCTTTGCCGTGATTATCTACCGTTCAAGGAATAAGTGATGAGCATCTGCGCGGAAAATATTACCTGGAAGGTCGGCAAAAAAGTCATCGTTAATGACGTCTCGCTGAAGGTGTCACGGGGCGAAACGGTAGGGCTGCTTGGTCCTAACGGCTGCGGTAAATCGTCTCTTTTACGTATCCTCGCGGGGCTGCGTCGCCCGGATGCTGGCTGCGTCACCCTGGACGGACAGGACATTACCCGCATCGCCAAAAAGCAGCTTGCCCGCCGGGTCGCCTTCGTCGAGCAGCACGGCATGACGGACGCCAACATGCGCGTGCGCGACGTGGTGAAACTTGGACGTATCCCGCACCACTCCGCCTTTTCCAACTGGAGCAAGCACGATGACGAGACCGTCACCGCCGCTCTGCAGCGCGTGGATATGCTGGATAAAAGTGACCAGGGCTGGCTGAGCCTCTCCGGCGGTGAGCGCCAGCGCGTCCACATTGCCCGCGCGCTGGCCCAGACCCCGACGGAAATCCTGCTGGACGAGCCAACCAACCACCTGGATATTCATCATCAGATGCAGCTGATGCAGTTGATCAGCGAATTACCGGTCACCAGCATTGTCGCTATCCACGATCTCAACCACGCCTCGATGTTCTGCGACTCGCTGATTGTGATGCAGAAAGGACACATTGTGGCGACGGGGACACCGCAGGACATCTTATCCGAGTCGTTGCTGTGGGATGTCTTCCGGGTCAAAACCAAAATCGAGATCTCACCGTTCCATGGCAAAAAGCACATTCACTTTATCGTTTAGGGGCGACTGAACAACGATGCCCCTTCGCCCTGCCAACACGCTCTGGCCGCCCGTCTTACTGGGTAGCCAGTTTGTTTTTAACATTGGCTTTTACGCCGTTGTTCCCTTCCTGGCGATATTCCTGCGCGACGACATGCTGCTCTCCGGCGGGCTGATCGGGCTGATCCTCGGCCTGCGTACGTTCTCTCAGCAGGGGATGTTTATCGTCGGTGGTGCGCTCTCGGACAGGTTTGGCGCAAAAGTGGTGATCCTGAGCGGCTGTATTGTTCGCGTTGCGGGTTACCTGCTGCTGGCATTCGGGGGTTCGCTGTGGCCGATTATTCTGGGCGCGTGTCTGACAGGCGTGGGCGGCGCGCTGTTTTCTCCGTCGATTGAAGCATTGCTGGCGAAAGCGGGCACGCACAGCGAGGCGAAAGGTAAACGAAGCCGCGCGGAGTGGTTTGCGCTCTTTGCCGTCTGCGGAGAACTCGGCGCGGTACTGGGCCCGGTTGCCGGCGCCCTGCTCACCGGCCTCGGCTTTCGTCAGGTGGCGCTGGCGGGGGCAGGCGTCTTTGTGATTGCGCTAGTGGTGCTCTACTTTTGTCTGCCTGCTTCTGGTCACCGTTCACAGACGCTGAAAATGCAGCCCTGGTGGACAACGTTCCGTCAGCCGCGCTTTGTTGCCTTTATCATTGCCTACAGCTCGTGGCTGTTAAGCTATAACCAGCTTTATCTGGCGCTGCCGGTGGAGATCCAGCGTTCTGGCGGTGACGAGAAAGATCTCGGCCCGCTTTTTATGCTGGCCTCCGTTCTGATCATCACCTTACAGCTGCCGCTGGCGCGTTTCGCACGTCGCGTGGGCGCGGTGAGAATTTTGCCGGTGGGATTTTTGCTGCTCTCCACCGCTTTTGCAAGCGTGGCAATGTTTGCGTCGACGGCACCGCCAGAGGGCTGGCTGCGCCTGCTGCCGTCGGTCTGTTTCGTGACGCTGTTGACGCTGGGACAGATGCTGCTGGTGCCATCGGCTAAAGATCTGATCCCCCGGTTTGCGGAGGAATCCACGCTTGGCGCGCACTACGGTGCACTCGCCACCGCTGGCGGAGTCGCGGTACTGACGGGGAATCTGCTGTTTGGCAGTCTGCTGGATCGCGCGCTGGTGCCCTCAACGCAGGCAATCTATCCCTGGCTGCTGCTGGCCCTCTTCCCGCTCTGCAGCGCGATGGCCCTGAGTGTGATTTGCCGCCCGCTGAGACGCTGAAACCATCACTTTTTCGGTCGGTACTTCTCCGGCAGCTCCGGCACGGGACGGCGGTCATCCATAAGGTGACGAACGGTCAGGATGGGGTGACGCCATAACATGCGCGGACCAGCCCAGCGCATAACCTGCTTCATCTCTTCACGTCTGGCAGGCTGATAGCAGTGTACGGGACACTGCCTGCAGGCAGGCTTTTCCTCACCGAAAACGCACTTATCCAGGCGCCTATCGGCATACGCGTTGAGCGCCTGATAATGCCCTTCCTCCTGAGATGCCTGCGGGCACTGCTTTTCATACAACGCGATCATTTTCGCGATAGTCTCTTTTTCTCGTGAGATACGTTTACCGGACATAACGGCTTACCGAACAATAAAGTGCATTAATAATACACTTTTCAACGCTGGATTTCAGCGGTTGCATTTCGTTTCCTGAAGCCTGATTCCAGTTTTAGCCCTGCACCGACCGATAATCACTGGTATTTTATACAGGTATCAGTAATGATTTTTTTATCCGTGCCGTCGGGAGACCCTATGCAAGACATCGCTATCAACAAACCCTACCGCCATTTAACAGTGGGATATTTCAGAAAGCGCCATGAAGACCGCAATACCAAGATACCGAAGCGCTACAGCGTGCATGCGGCGCTGAGCTTAAAAGGAGACTGGCTTGAACAGGCGGGGTTTGCCACCCATTCCCGGGTTCGAGTGGGCGTAGAGCATGGAAAAATAGTGATTGAGTTAATGTCGGAAGACGCCTCGTAAAGCCACGACATTTTTCTGCGCCGGACCTTTTTTTCATGCGACAATAGAAGGAACAAACGGCCACTGAGCCCATCAAAACGGTTTATTTTCAAAGAAATGGACATCATAACTCCATGAGCACAATCGACAATTTCGACGCACATACGCCGATGATGCAGCAGTATCTGAAGCTGAAGGCACAGCATCCGGAAATTCTGCTGTTTTACCGTATGGGCGATTTTTACGAGCTGTTTTATGACGACGCTAAGCGTGCATCGCAGCTGCTCGACATCTCGCTGACCAAACGTGGCGCATCGGCAGGCGAACCCATTCCGATGGCAGGCATTCCTCACCACGCGGTAGAAAACTACCTGGCGAAGCTGGTGAATCAGGGTGAGTCCGTTGCCATCTGCGAACAGATCGGCGATCCGGCAACCTCAAAAGGTCCGGTGGAACGCAAAGTCGTGCGCATCGTCACGCCAGGCACCATCAGCGATGAAGCCCTGTTACAGGAGCGACAGGATAACCTGCTGGCAGCGCTGTGGCAGGACGGTAAAGGGTTTGGCTACGCGACGCTGGACATCAGCTCCGGGCGTTTTCGTCTGAGTGAACCGGCTGACCGTGAAACAATGGCTGCCGAACTTCAGCGCACCAACCCGGCAGAATTGCTCTACGCCGAAGATTTCGCCGAAATGGCGCTGATTGAAGGTCGTCGCGGGTTGCGCCGTCGTCCGCTGTGGGAATTCGAAATTGATACCGCGCGCCAGCAGCTGAATCTGCAGTTTGGCACCCGCGATCTGATTGGCTTTGGCGTTGAAAACGCTCCGCGCGGGCTGTGTGCGGCCGGTTGCCTCCTGCAGTACGTGAAAGATACCCAGCGCACCGCCCTGCCGCATATCCGCTCTATCACCATGGAGCGCCAGCAGGACAGCATCATCATGGATGCCGCCACGCGCCGTAACCTGGAGATCACGCAGAACCTGGCGGGTGGCGTAGAAAATACGCTCGCGTCGGTCCTCGACAGTACGGTCACGCCAATGGGCAGCCGCATGCTGAAACGCTGGCTGCATATGCCGATCCGCAATACCGAGACGCTGGTTTGCCGTCAGCAGACGATTGCTGCGTTGCAGGATCGCTACAGCGAGCTGCAGCCGGTCCTGCGCCAGGTGGGCGATCTGGAGCGTATCCTTGCTCGTCTGGCGCTGCGCACGGCACGACCACGCGACCTCGCGCGGATGCGTCATGCTTTCCAGCAGCTGCCGGAACTGCGTGCGCAGCTGAGTGACGTTGACAGCGCGCCGGTACAGAAACTCCGCGAAACCATGGGTGAATTTACCGAACTCCGCGAGCTGCTGGAGCGCGCCATTATTGATGCGCCTCCGGTTCTCGTGCGTGATGGCGGCGTGATTGCTCCGGGCTACAACGAGGAGCTGGACGAATGGCGCGCGCTGGCCGACGGCGCGACGGACTACCTCGATAAGCTGGAAATCCGCGAGCGAGAGCGTCTTGGGCTCGACACCCTAAAAGTGGGTTATAACGCGGTACACGGTTACTACATTCAGATCAGCCGCGGGCAGAGTCATCTGGCGCCGATTCACTACGTTCGTCGCCAGACGTTGAAAAACGCCGAACGCTATATCATTCCCGAGCTGAAAGAGTACGAGGACAAAGTGCTCACCTCGAAAGGGAAAGCGCTGGCCCTGGAAAAACAGCTCTATGAAGAGCTGTTCGACATGCTGATGCCGCACCTGGCCGACCTGCAGCTCAGCGCCAGCACGCTGGCGGAGCTGGACGTGCTGGTGAATCTGGCTGAACGCGCGGAAACGCTAAACTACACCTGCCCAACCTTTACCGACAAGCCCGGCATTCGCATCACTGAAGGCCGTCACCCGGTGGTCGAGCAGGTGCTGAACGAACCGTTCATCGCCAACCCGCTGAGCCTGTCACCGCAGAGAAGAATGCTGATCATTACCGGTCCGAACATGGGCGGTAAGAGTACCTATATGCGTCAGACCGCGCTGATTGCCCTGCTTGCCTATATCGGCAGCTACGTTCCGGCGCAAAACGTGGAGATTGGCCCCATCGACCGCATATTTACCCGCGTCGGAGCTGCAGACGATCTGGCAAGCGGTCGCTCAACCTTCATGGTCGAGATGACAGAAACGGCAAACATTCTGCATAACGCGACGGAGCACAGCCTGGTGCTGATGGACGAAGTCGGACGCGGAACGTCAACCTATGATGGACTGTCGCTGGCATGGGCCTGTGCGGAAAGCCTTGCTAATAAAATCAAGGCCATGACGCTGTTCGCCACCCACTACTTCGAGCTGACGCAGCTGCCGGAGAAAATGGAAGGGGTTGCGAACGTTCATCTGGATGCGCTGGAGCACGGCGATACCATTGCCTTCATGCACACGGTGCAGGATGGCGCGGCGAGCAAGAGCTATGGCCTGGCCGTAGCGGCGCTGGCAGGCGTACCGAAAGAGGTGATCAAGCGCGCACGTCAGAAACTGCGTGAACTGGAAAGCCTGTCACCGAATGCGGCGGCGACGCAGATTGATGGCACGCAGATGTCGCTGCTGGTGCCGGCGGAAGAGACATCCCCTGCCGTGGAAGCGCTGGAGAACCTCGACCCGGATTCACTGACGCCGCGTCAGGCGCTGGAGTGGATTTATCGCTTGAAGAGTCTGGTATAGTTTTCTGCGGTCTGTTTTGTCGGGTGACGGCTTCGCCTTACCCGAGCTACAAAACCCGTAGGCCCGGTAAGCGCAGCGCCACCGGGCAAAAGACCGCACAATATTATCGCCCGGTAAGCGCAGCGCCACCGGGCTTTCTTTACAGCAGCGGCGGGATCGTCGGCACCTGCGGCGCCTCGTCAATATCCTTCTGCGTCATGCGGAACGCTTCCGGGTAATGCTCGCGGCTGGTACGGCGCAGCGGTTCGGTATCGCGCCAGGTATACAAACAATGCTGGCACTGGTAAACGGTCCAGACCCCTTTCACCGGCGACGTCGCCATCACTTCAATATGCTCATCGGCACAACGTGGACAAATCATCTTTTCCTCCTTATTGGCGTGCAGCCAGCATCGCGGTCAGTTTTTCAGCCCAGGCTTTGGTTTCGGGCAGATCCTGTACCGGCTGGCTATAGTGGCCCCGGGTATCCGGTGCGACAGGCGTGGTCGCATCAATAATCAGTTTGTCGGTAATGCCCGCCGGACTGGATCCTGGATCGAGTTCCAGCACCGACATGTTCGGCAACTGCACCAGATCGCCTGCCGGGTTGACCTTCGATGACAGCGCCCACATCACCTGCGGAAGGTTGAACGGGTCTACATCCTCATCCACCATGATCACCATCTTCACGTAGCCCAGGCCGTGCGGCGTGGTCATGGCGCGCAAACCAACCGCGCGGGCAAAACCGCCGTAACGCTTTTTGGTGGAGATAATCGCCAGCAGGCCGTGGGTGTACATCGCGTTCACCGCCTGCACTTCCGGGAACTCCGCTTTCAGCTGCTGGTAGAGCGGCACGCAGGTGGCTGGCCCCATCAGATAATCAATTTCGGTCCACGGCATACCGAGGTAAAGTGATTCGAAAATCGGTTTGGTGCGGTAAGAAACTTTGTCGATACGTACAACCGTCATGTTGCGGCCACCGGAGTAGTGCCCGGTAAACTCGCCGAACGGCCCTTCAATTTCGCGCTTACGGCCTTCAATCACCCCTTCCAGGATCACTTCAGAACCCCACGGCACGTCGAAGCCGGTCAGCGGCGCGGTGGCAATCGGATATGGGCTTTCACGCAGCGCGCCGGCCATTTCATACTCTGACTGATCGTATTTCAGCGGCGTCGCGCCCATCAGCGTAATGATCGGATCGTTGCCGAGGGTAATCGCGATCGGCAGGTCTTCGCCGCGCTCTTCCGCTTTGTGCAGATGCAGAGCGATATCGTGCATCGGTACCGGCTGCAGGCCGAGCTTGCGCTTGCCCTTTACTTCCATGCGGTAGATGCCAACGTTCTGCTTGCCGAAGTGATCCGGATCGAGCGGATCGCGCGAGACGACGCACGCTTTATCGAGATAAAAACCCCCGTCGCCGTCGTTCAGACGGAACAGCGGCAGAATATCGAACAGGTTAATGTCTTCACCTTCCACCGTATTCTGTGCCCAGGCAGGGTTGGCGCGGCGCTCTGGCGCAATCGGGAATTTATCCCAGCGGCGGATAAACTCGTCGATCTGCTTTTTCACCGGCGTGTTCGCAGGCAGCCCCATCGAGATGGCATGGTTCTGCCAGGAGCCGATGGTGTTCATCACCACGCGGGCATCGGTAAACCCGCGAATGTTGTCGAACCACAGCGCGGGCGCGCCGTCACCGATGCGCCCCGTCGCGTTGGCTGCCGCCGCCAGATCGGGCTCCGCGTTTACCTCTTCCTCAATTTTCAGCAGTTGCCCTTGCTCATCGAGCGCCTGCAGGAAGCTTCTCAAATCATCAAATGCCATCTTTATTCTCCTGTGAAAAATGTTTCGCCTCCCGCAACCCGTTCCAGCGGCGCGCCTTTTTATGCTCCAGACCAAACTGGTCAAGCACGCGGGTCACAATATGCTGGGTAATGTCATCGGCGGTTTGCGGGTGGTTGTAATACGCAGGCATAGGCGGCACCATCGCCACGCCCATGCGGGAGAGCGCAAGCATATTCTCCAGATGAATGGTGCTGAGCGGCGTTTCACGGGGTACCAACACCAGCTTGCGCCCCTCTTTCAGCACCACATCCGCCGCACGGCCCACCAGCCCTTCGGCATAGCCCGCGCGGATCCCGGCCAGCGTTTTCATACTGCAGGGAATGACGATCATGCCGTCGGTACGAAACGAACCGGAGGAGATAGTGGCGGCCTGGTCAGCCGGGCTATGGACAACGTCAGCCAGCGCAGCAACGTCCTGCGCGGTGTATGGCGTTTCCAGCTCAATGGTAGTTTTTGCCCACTTCGACATCACCAGATGCGTCTCTACTTCCGGCATTTCCCGCAGCGCCTGCAGCAGCGCCACGCCCAGCGGAGCACCCGTTGCCCCCGTCATTCCCACGATTAATCTCATTCAACACCTCAATCAATTTGTTCGTACACGAACATTATGAATAAACTACTCCCGGATCGATTTCCTGACAAGATTGTTCGTATACGATCACACGAATTGCTAAAAAATGCCGCGTTAAAATCCAGAGCAAGAGCGGCTATCATAGAGGGAGATTTTTTCCGTCGGAGTGTTCATGGAACTAAGACAAGAGGCGTTCCACCTGTTACGTCAGCTTTTTCAACAGCATACCGCTCAGTGGCAACATGCATTACCGGAGCTGACCAAGCCGCAGTATGCGGTGATGCGCTCCATTGCCGAGCATCCGGGCATCGAACAGGTGGCACTGACTGAAGTCGCGGTCAGCACGAAAGCGACCCTGGCGGAGATGCTCAGCCGCATGGAGGCGCGCGGTCTGGTCAAACGCGAGCACGATCCGGCCGATAAGCGACGCCGGTTTGTCTTCCTGACCCCAGAAGGTGAGGCCCTGCTTGCAGACTGTAAGCCGGTAGGCAATGAGGTTGATGAGGCCTTTTTAGGCCGTCTGAACAAGGCCGAGCGAGAGCAGTTCTCGGCTCTCATCAAAAAGATGATGCATGATTAATTCACGCTGGTGCGCATAAAATCGATAAAGGTACGCACCTTTGCTGATACATGCCGGGCATCAGGATAGACCGCATAGATGCCCTGCCGCGCAAAAGTATATTCCGGTAACACCGGGACCAGTTCTTCCGCATCAAGCGCATCTCGCACCAGCCATTCCGGCAGTAACGCCACGCCACCGCCTGCGAGCGCAAAGGCCATAAGAGCCTGAGCGCTGTCGGCAAACAGGCGCGGCGCTTTTTTTATCTCCAGCATGTCAGGCGCACCGCTGGCATCTCTCACCTGCCAGCGCAGCGGCGAGGCCAGACGCTCGTGGATGATCCAGTCAGCATGGGCCAGCTGCGCAAACGATTCGATCGGGTTTCTCACAAGCCACTCGGGCGTCGCGACGGGGAGAATAGAAAAGTGAGAAATCAGTGCGGCGTGGTTGCGTGAATCGACAAGCGTCCCCAGCCGGATGGCGACGTCAAAGCGCTCCGAGATAAGGTCGGCGTGCAGGGACGACGAAACGTGTCGCACGCGAAGATCCGGGTGCTGCTGGCTAAATCTGGCCAGCAGCGGCACCACGATCCGGGAGCCATATTCAGGCGTAGTCGTGATCCGCAGTTCACCGGTAAGCCCTGCATGGTTCGCGCGGACATCATCCTGCAGCCGTTCGGCGTCCTTCAGAAGCGCCACGCTGCGCTGATGAAACAGCACGCCCGCCTCGGTTAACGTCAGGCGGCGGGTGGAGCGCAGCAGCAGCGTAACGCCCAGCTCATCTTCAAGCTGGCGGATATTAAAGCTGACCACAGCTTTTGTCAGCCCCATTGCCTCGGCTGCGGCAGTGAAACTGCCGGTATCGGCCACCGCGACAAACATCTGCGCCCGCTGTAGGTTAATCATCCTCACGCCTTTTATTGTCAAAATATTTTTGACAGTATATCGCGCTTTGTCAGGTTTATCCGTGCTTCCCGGATCGATACGATACGCCACCTCACCGGAGGATCCGCCATGACGTATCGCAGCAAAATTGCCGTTGTCTATCTGCTGGGCTTTTTTCTTGATTTAATCAACATGTTTATTGCCAGCGTCGCTTTTCCGGCAATGGCTCACGCCTTTACAGCCACGCCTTCTGCGCTTGCCTGGGTCAGTAACGGGTATATTGCCGGCCTGACGCTGGCGATCCCGTTCAGCAACGTGCTGGCGCGCCGCATCGGGCCAAAGCGCGTTATCCTGCTTTCGCTTTTTCTGTTCAGTGCAGCCTCAGCTGCGGCGGGCCTGTCTGCAACGCTGGAAACGCTGATCGCCTGGCGAGTGCTTCAGGGCGTGGGAGGAGGCTTACTGATCCCCGTCGGACAGGCGCTGACCTGGCAACAGTTTAAGCCTCACGAGCGCGCCAAACTCTCCTCGGCGGTGATGATGGTTGCGTTGCTTGCCCCGGCCTGCTCCCCGGCTGTCGGCGGCATGCTGGTGCAGACGCTGGGCTGGCGATGGATCTTTTTCGTCACGCTCCCGGTGGCTATCGTGACCTTTGTTCTGGCCTGTCTGTGGCTTAAACACGAAAAACCCACGATGAACGCGGCCAGACTGCTAAACCTGCCCCTGCTCGTGGACCCACTTTTGCGTTTTTCCATGCTTGTCTATTTATGCGTCCCCGGCATATTTATTGGGGTGAACGTCACGGGCATGTTTTATCTTCAGCACGAGGCGAACATGAGCCCAGCCGCAACGGGAATGCTCATGCTGCCGTGGTCTGTGGCATCGTTTATCGCCATCACGGCGACGGGACGTTATTTTAACCGTATCGGCCCCCGGCCGCTGATCGTCATCGGCTGCCAGTTGCAGGCGGCGGGTATTCTGCTTTTGGTTGACGTCAGCTCGTCAACGCTGTTGCCTGTCGTCGCGTTTACCCTGATGGGCGCGGGAGGAAGCCTGTGCAGCAGTACGGCTCAGAGCAGCGCGTTTCTGACAACGCGCCGGGACGAGATGCCGGATGCCAGCGCGCTGTGGAATCTCAATCGCCAGCTGAGCTTTTTTGCCGGTGCCCTGCTGCTGGCGCAGGTGCTGAACCTGGCGCAGTCGTGGCTGACACCGCACGACGCCTGGCAGGGAATGTTTATTTTTGCCGCAGGCATAACCTTGCTGCCTGTACCGTACGTTTTTCGTCTTAACAATACGCAGGTGCTAAACCAGCTGCGACAGGAGAATTCATGACGCCTTTCGAACACGACATTATCGACCTCCACATTGCGCTTGAAGACTGGTTAGGCAAAGGTGAAGGCGACCCCGACATCCTGCTTGCCCGTTTCCGTCCCGATTTTCTGATGATCCCGCCGGGCGGTGTGCAGGTCGACTATAGCGGCCTGGCCAGTTTTCTGGAAAAACAGCGCGGAAGCCGTCCCGGGCTGAAAATCGTCATTGACGAATTAACCACGATCCAGAGCGGCGATCGAGGTGCAGTGCTTCACTACAGGGAGACGCAAACCCGGCCAGACCTGCCCGTCAACGTGCGCTGGTCGACCGCGGTGCTCAGTCAGGAAGGCGACAAAATAACGTGGCGTCTGCTGCACGAGACGGCGGCACAGCCGTAACACAAAAGAAAAAGGCCCGTCTCACGACGGGCCTTTTTTGACGAAAGGTTGCTTATTCGCGGAACAGCGCTTCGATATTCAGACCTTGCCCCTGCAGGATTTCACGCAGGCGGCGCAGACCTTCAACCTGAATCTGACGAACACGTTCACGGGTCAGGCCAATTTCGCGGCCGACGTCTTCCAGTGTCGCAGCTTCATACCCCAGTAAACCGAAACGACGTGCCAGCACTTCACGCTGTTTGGCGTTCAGTTCGAACAGCCATTTGACGATGCTCTGCTTCATGTCATCGTCCTGCGTGGTGTCTTCCGGACCGTTATCTTTTTCATCGGCCAGGATGTCCAGCAGCGCTTTTTCGGAGTCGCCACCCAGCGGGGTGTCGACGGAGGTAATGCGCTCGTTGAGACGCAGCATACGGCTTACGTCATCAACCGGTTTATCGAGTTGTTCGGCAATCTCTTCTGCGCTTGGCTCGTGGTCCAGTTTATGGGACAACTCGCGCGCGGTGCGCAGATAAACGTTCAACTCTTTGACGATGTGAATCGGCAGGCGGATCGTACGGGTCTGGTTCATAATAGCCCGTTCGATGGTCTGACGAATCCACCAGGTCGCGTAGGTTGAGAAACGGAACCCGCGTTCCGGGTCAAACTTCTCAACTGCGCGGATGAGACCTAAGTTGCCCTCTTCAATCAGATCCAGCAGAGCCAGACCACGATTGCCGTAACGGCGGGCAATTTTCACGACCAGTCGCAGGTTACTTTCAATCATGCGACGACGCGAGGCCACATCACCACGCAAAGCACGACGTGCGAAATAGACTTCTTCTTCGGCCGTTAGCAGTGGAGAGTAACCAATCTCCCCAAGGTAAAGCTGAGTCGCGTCCAGTACACGCTGTGTGGCACCCTGCGATAACAGCTCTTCTTCAGCCAAATCGTTATCACTGGGTTCCTCTTCTACTAAGGCTTTTTCGTCAAAAGCCTCTACTCCGTTCTCATCAAATTCCGCGTCTTCATTTAAATCATGAACTTTCAGCGTATTCTGACTCATAAGGTGGCTCCTACCCGTGATCCCTGAACGAGACACCCTGGCTGGCATGCCCCGTCAAATTATCGCTGCGGCAAATACTGCAGCGGGTTTACGGATTTCCCCTTGTAACGAATTTCAAAATGCAAGCGTGTAGAACTGGTTCCGGTGCTACCCATGGTAGCGATTTTTTGCCCCGCCTTAACTTCTTGTTGTTCCCGGACCAGCATTGTGTCGTTATGGGCGTAGGCACTCAGGTAATCATCGTTATGTTTGATGATAACAAGATTACCGTAACCGCGCAGAGCGTTACCGGCATACACAACGCGTCCGTCTGCGGTCGCGATGATAGCCTGTCCTTTACTCCCTGCGATATCGATCCCTTTATTTCCCCCTTCGGAGGAAGAGAAGTTTTCGATAACCTTGCCGTCAGTCGGCCAGCGCCATGCAGAAATCGGCGAACTGGAGGTCATACTGCTGGCAGTCGGTTCAGTAGAGCTAACCACAGGTGCCGTAACCGGTGCTGTGACAGCAGTCGCAGTACCTTTATTATTCGGCAACATTTTGTTAGCAGTCTGATCACCTGAATCCTCAGAATACGTAATTACAGGTTGTGAAGCAACAACCGTGGTGGATTTTTGTGCAGGCTTAACGCTGTTATTTTGAGCCGTTACATCGGCCGCTGAAACCGTATTGCCAGGGGTCAGAGGCGTGCCCGTCGCGTTGCCCACCTGGAGCGTTTGCCCGACTTCCAGACCGTATGGGGCCTGGACGTTATTGCGCTGCGCGAGGTCACGGAAATCGTTCCCGGTGATCCAGGCAATATAGAACAGCGTATCGCCGCGTTTCACGGTATAGGTGCTGCCACCGGTGTAGCTGCCTTTCGGAATGTTCCCATACTTTCGGTTATAGACTATGCGGCCATTTTGGGTCTGAACAGGTTGTTCAACTGGCTGAACCTGTGTTGGCTGTGTAACAGGATGTTGCACAGGCTGAATTTGTGGTGTTTGCTGCGGCGCAGCACTACCCATTTTAGGTGGCGGCGTGATTAACATTCCGCTGGACGTGTTACCGGAGCCGCTGTTTCCGCCGACGGAACTGACGGGCGCAGGCGCGTTGTTAGAACTTGTACAGCCTGCCAGCCAGAGCGAAACCAGTGATAATGCCGCAACACGGCTGATGGTGAATTTAGGGCTTCCCGCGCTCATTTATCCCCCAGGAATGTGTTAACTACCAGTGACTTAAAATTTACCGTGATGGCACGAATCTTTCGCGCCACACCATACGCTGAATTTGCCTTAATAACCCTGGATAATTCCGAGTCTCAGGCCAACTCCCCCTTGACCAGAGGCACAAAGCGCACGGCTTCTACGGTGTCGATAATAAACTCGCCTCCGCGCCGACGAACGCGCTTCAGCAGCTGCTGCTCGTCCCCGACAGGCAGAACCAGAATGCCCCCCTCATCCAGCTGCGACAACAGGGCTGCTGGAATTTCAGGCGGGGCCGCCGTCACGATGATAGCGTCAAACGGGGCGCGAGCCTTCCAACCCTGCCATCCATCACCGTGTCGTGTCGAAACATTATGTAAATCAAGTTGTTTCAGGCGACGACGCGCCTGCCACTGTAAACCTTTAATCCGCTCAACGGAGCAAACATGATGCACCAGATGCGCCAGGATCGCGGTCTGATACCCCGACCCGGTGCCAATCTCCAGCACGCGGGAGTCGGGCGTCAGCTCCAGCAGCTCCGTCATTCGCGCGACCATATAAGGCTGCGAAATCGTCTGGCCCTGCCCGATGGGCAGCGCTACGTTTTCCCACGCTTTGTGCTCAAACGCCTCGTCTACAAATTTCTCACGCGGAACCTGAGCAAGCGCTTCGAGCACGTGCTCGTCGCGGATCCCCTGCGCGCGGAGTTGTTCCAGAAGAGTTTGTACACGTTTGTTTACCATTGCGCGTTCACTCCTGCGCGATCCAGCCAGCCCGACACCACATCATGCGCGCTATACGCGGTTAAATCTACGTGCAGCGGAGTAACCGAAACATAGCCTTCCTCTACGGCGGCAAAGTCGGTATCCGGACCCGCATCGCACTTATCGCCGGGAGGGCCAATCCAGTAAAGCGTGTTGCCGCGAGGATCCTGCTGCGGGATCACCTGATCGGCAGGATGTCGGCTTCCGCAACGGGTGACGCGAATGCCTTTAATTTCATCAAGAGGAAGATCCGGCACGTTGATGTTGAGGATGCGCCCGGTACGCAACGGCTCGCGGCCGAGCGCCCGCAGGATCGAACAGGTTACCGCGGCAGCGGTGTCGTAGTGCGTGTGGCCGTTTAACGAGACCGCCAGCGCCGGGAACCCCAGATGGCGCCCTTCCATTGCGGCCGCCACGGTACCGGAGTAAATCACGTCATCGCCGAGGTTAGGACCGGCGTTAATGCCGGAGACGACGATATCCGGACGCGGACGCATCAGCGCGTTCACGCCCAGAAAAACGCAGTCGGTTGGCGTGCCCATCTGCACGGCAATATCGCCATTTTCAAAGGTAAAGGTGCGAAGCGACGACTCCAGCGTCAGAGAGTTAGACGCTCCACTGCGGTTACGATCGGGTGCCACGACCTGCACGTCCGCAAATTCGCGGAGGTGTTTCGCCAGGGTCTGAATGCCTGGCGCGTGGATCCCGTCATCGTTACTCAGCAATATTCGCATAATCACCCGAGGTGTTGATAAGTTCCCTGACAACACTGGTGGCAAAGCTACCTGCCGGTAGCCAGAAGCGTAACTCGACGGTCACGTCATCCCACCAGTTCCAGCTTAACTGCTGCGGATAGAGCAGCATCGCGCGGCGTGCCGCTTCAACTTTTTCCCGCACCAGCAAGGATTGCAATTCTGGCGCATCCGCTACGGCTGACTGCTCGGCGGCCAGCGCGTCGCCCAGTGTTCCCCAGTCGCCCGTGCCGGGCAGCGCGGCGGTAATCATCAGCGCTTTTGCGTCCACGCGCGACTGCACATCGGCCATTTCTTCGGCCGTTGCCACAAACCAGCTTCCGCGTCCCGCTAATTGTAGCGCATCGCCAACAACAACTTGATTCGCGTCCGGTTTTTTCAGCCTTTCGCTCACAATCTGATTAAACAACGCACTGCGGGCCGCCGACAACCAAAAACTGCGTTTATTCCTGTCCCGCACCGGCGCGTCGCTTTGCGCCCAGCGCAGCGCGCCCTGCAGGTTGCTGCCGCCAATGCCAAAGCGCTGCGCGCCAAAGTAGTTCGGCACGCCGCGTTCACTGATAGCGTTCAGACGTTTTTCAACGTCTTCGCGGTGGGTCACTTCCCGCAGTACCAGCGTAAAGTCGTTACCCTTCAACGCCCCCAGACGCAGCTTGCGCTTGTGGCGGGCATATTCCAGTACCTTACAGCCCTCAAGCTCAAATTTGCTTAAATCAGGCATCGTATTGCCGGGAACGCGCGCGCAGAGCCACTGTTCAGTGACGGCGTGTTTATCTTTCTGCCCGGCAAAGCTCACTTCGCGGGCATGAATTTTAA
The DNA here is from genome assembly GCF_057224565.1 of Enterobacter sp. 3U4. Taxonomy (NCBI): domain Bacteria; kingdom Pseudomonadati; phylum Pseudomonadota; class Gammaproteobacteria; order Enterobacterales; family Enterobacteriaceae; genus Enterobacter; species Enterobacter sp. 3U4. The sequence goes on along the minus strand of NZ_CP136665.1, from coordinate 283,856 downwards.
GGAATTTTGCCAGCGCGTCGGCCACAAAGCGGGTATTGCAGCCATTTTTCAGAATACGCACCAGGATATGTTCGCCTTCGCCATCCGGCTCGAAGCCCAGATCCTCCACCACGAGGAAATCTTCCGGGCTGGCTTTCAGCACCCCGTTCCCCTGCGGTTTGCCGTACAGATATGTCAGGTTGTCGAAGTCTGTCATTTGCTCGCCTTCACCAGCAGCGCTACGGCTTCGCAGGCAATCCCTTCGCCACGACCGGTGAAGCCCAGCTTCTCGGTGGTCGTCGCTTTGACGTTCACGTCGTCCATATGGCAGCCCAGATCTTCTGCGATAAACACGCGCATCTGCGGAATGTGCGGCAGCATTTTCGGGGCCTGGGCAATAATCGTCACGTCGACGTTACCGAGGGTATAGCCTTTCGCCTGAATGCGGCGCCACGCTTCGCGCAGCAGTTCGCGACTGTCCGCGCCTTTAAATGCCGGGTCGGTGTCCGGGAACAGCTTGCCGATATCCCCCAGCGCGGCAGCGCCCAACAGCGCGTCGGTCAGCGCATGCAGCGCCACGTCGCCATCAGAATGCGCCAGCAGTCCTTTTTCATAAGGAATGCGCACGCCGCCAATGATAATTGGGCCTTCTCCGCCAAAGGCGTGTACATCAAAACCGTGTCCAATTCGCATTATGCCTTCTCCTGATGGGTCGAACGGGTAAGATAAAATTCCGCGAGCTGTAAATCTTCCGGACGCGTCACTTTAATATTATCAGCGCGTCCTTCAACAAGCTCAGGATGGAAACCACAATACTCCAGCGCAGAGGCTTCGTCCGTAATGGTCGCCCCTTCGTTAAGCGCGCGCGTTAGGCAGTCGTGGAGTAATTCGCGGGGGAAAAATTGTGGCGTCAGCGCGTGCCATAGATCGACGCGATCGACGGTGTGGGCGATAGCCTGTTTGCCCGGCTCGGCGCGCTTCATGGTGTCGCGCACGGGGGCGGCCAGAATGCCACCCACTTTGCTGGTTTCGCTCAATGCCAGCAGGCGAGCGAGATCGTCCTGATGCAGGCACGGACGCGCTGCGTCATGCACCAGCACCCAGGGCGCGTTTCCGGCGGCCTGAATCCCTGCCAAAACGGAATCGGCGCGCTCGGCACCGCCATCGACAACGGTAATCTGTGGATGATTAGCCAGCGGCAGCTGCGCGAAGCGCGCATCGCCCGGGCTGATAGCGATGATCACCCGCGTCACCCGCGGGTGCGCCAGCAGCGCCGCCACGGCGTGCTCGAGGATCGTTTTATCGCCAATAGAGAGGTATTGCTTGGGACATTCTGTCTGCATGCGCCGGCCAAAACCTGCGGCCGGCACCACGGCGCATACGTCCGAAAAAGTTACTGCCATGTCGTAATCCTGGGCCTGATTATCGATTGTTTTGTGCTGAGCCCTGATTGCGTTTAGACGCATCCGGAACCAGACGATAAAAGGTTTCGCCCGGCTTAGTCATACTGAGTTCATTGCGTGCGCGTTCCTCAATCGCCTCTTGCCCGCCATTGAGGTCATCAATTTCAGCAAAGAGTTGATCGTTTCGCGCCTTAAGTTTGGCGTTTGTTGCCTGCTGAGCCGCGACGTCATCGCTTACCCGGCTATAGTCGTGCAGTCCGTTCTTACCGAACCACAGCGAGTATTGCAGCCAGATTAGCAAAGCCAGCAACAGCAGCGTTAGTTTACCCATCCTGCCCCCTGAAAAACGGCATCATCATCCCAAGACTTCCCCAGAGCACTACGCCGGGGTAACAGAGATGCCGCAACATCGCGGGCAAATGTACCACATTTTTTCCGCAGAATCGTCCTGCACAATATCGTTACACAGTTGGTTACGGTTTGAATTATGGCTGAAGTTAGCCCATGAGCCACAAAAATAACAGACCAAACATCAGCACCACCGTCACAATCGTGACCACGGTGCTGTACAGGAGCTTACCGTTGAGCAGCGAGTGCAGCGCAATGCCGACGACAACCGCCACGGGCATCAGCGCCAGAAAGAAAGGCCAGGTGTAGAGAAAGAAGAACAGCGTGTTACCGCCGTAGATGAGAAACGGGATACCCAGCGCCAGCAACCATGAGACGAAGCCAATGATGGCCCCAGGAAATGACCAGGTCGTTTCGTCGTCGGTCGCAAGCGGCTCCGACCCGGTGGTGGTGATGTAATGTTCACTGTTGCGCATAGCTAGTCCTGTGACCGTGACTCATCGTTCGGGAAGACAGCTCCCGAACGATACCGTCTCAGGATCTGATAATATCGTCCCGTCTGAGCAGGTCTAATAATTGGCTTACTAAATTTGTTACCAATTGTTGACCTTCCAGGTGAATTTCAGGCGATTCAGGCGCTTCGTATACCGCGTCAATTCCGGTGAAGTTGCGCAGTTCTCCGGCACGCGCTTTTTTGTACAGCCCTTTCGGGTCGCGCGCTTCGCAAATCTCCAGCGGCGTATCGACAAACACCTCGATAAAGCGCTCGTGACCCACGCGTTCGCGCACAATCTGGCGCTCGGCGCGGTGCGGAGAGATAAACGCGGTCAGCACCACCAGCCCGGCATCGGCCATCAGGCTGGCCACTTCGCCCACCCGGCGGATGTTCTCTTTGCGGTCGTCGTCGCTGAACCCCAAATCGCTGCACAGGCCGTGGCGCACGTTGTCGCCATCCAGCAGGTACGTGCTTACGCCCTGCTGATGCAATGCCTCTTCCAGCGCGCCCGCCACCGTCGATTTACCCGAGCCGGACAGCCCGGTAAACCACAGCACAACCCCACGGTGACCGTGGAGCTGTTCGCGCTGGGCGACGGTGACCGGATGAGGATGCCAGACGACGTTCTCATCATGGGCAGCCATTACTTGCCTCCCAGCAGATCGCGCGCGCCCCAGTGCGGGAAGTGTTTACGCACCAGCGCGTTCAGTTCCAGCTCAAAGGCGCTGAATTCTGAAGCGGTGGACGCCTGTTCGTTTGGCTCGCGGACCATCCCCGCGCCGACGGTGACGTTCGTCAGGCGGTCAATAAAGATCAGTCCTCCCGTCACCGGATTCTGCTGATACGGATCCAGCACCAGCGGTTCGTCGAAGGTCAGATCGACCAGACCAATCCCGTTCAGCGGCAGCTCGGTAACCTCACGCTGGGTCAGGTTGTTGATATCAACCTGGAACTGGATACCGTCCACGCGGGCGCGGGTTTTCTTGCCGGCAATTTTGATGTCGTAGCTCTGGCCCGACGTCAGCGGTTGCTCCGCCATCCACACCACGTCCACGGAAGCCCCCTGTACGACGGCCAGCGTTTCCTGCGCGTCGACCAGCAGGTCGCCCCGGCTAATATCAATTTCGTCTTTCAGCACCAGCGTTACGGCTTCACCGGCGCCCGCGTCCTGCAGGTCACCGTCGAAGGTGACGATGCGGGCGATGGTCGATTCCACGCCGGATGGCAGCACCTTGACGCGCTGACCAACCTTCACGGAGCCTGACGCGAGGGTGCCGGAAAAACCGCGGAAATCGAGGTTAGGACGGTTCACGTACTGCACCGGGAAGCGCATCGGCTGGGTATCGACCACGCGCTGGATTTCAACCGTTTCCAGCACTTCCAGCAGCGTCGGGCCGCTGTACCACGGCATGTTCGCGCTCTGGGACGCGACGTTATCCCCTTCCAGCGCCGAGAGCGGCACAAAGCGAATGTCTAGGTTGCCCGGCAGCTGTTCGGCAAAGGTCAGATAGCTCTGGCGGATCTCCTCGAATTTTTCTTCGCTGAAGTTGACCAGATCCATCTTGTTGACCGCCACCACCAGGTGTTTGATCCCCAGCAGCGTCGAGATAAAGCTGTGGCGACGGGTCTGATCCAGCACGCCTTTACGCGCGTCCATCAGCAGGATCGCCAGGTCGCAGGTGGACGCGCCGGTCGCCATATTGCGGGTGTACTGCTCGTGCCCCGGGGTGTCAGCAATAATAAATTTGCGCTTCTCGGTAGAGAAATAGCGGTAGGCCACGTCGATGGTGATGCCCTGCTCGCGCTCCGCCTGCAGGCCATCCACCAGCAGCGCCAGATCGAGTTTTTCACCCTGGGTGCCGTGACGTTTACTGTCGTTATGCAGGGACGAGAGCTGATCTTCGTAAATCTGGCGCGTATCGTGCAGCAGGCGGCCAATCAGGGTACTTTTCCCGTCATCCACGCTGCCGCAGGTCAGAAAACGCAGCAGGCTTTTGTGTTGCTGCGCGTGCAGATACGCTTCCACGCCGCCTTCTTTGGCAATTTGTTGAGCAATAGTGGTGTTCATGGCGGCTCCTTAGAAATAACCCTGACGTTTCTTCAGCTCCATGGAGCCTGCCTGGTCGCGGTCAATCACGCGCCCCTGTCGCTCGCTGGTGGTGGACACCAGCATCTCTTCGATGATTTCCGGCAGCGTCTGCGCGCTGGACTCCACCGCGCCGGTCAGCGGCCAGCAGCCGAGTGTACGGAAACGCACCATCTGTTTTTTGATCACTTCGCCCGGCTGCAGGTCGATGCGATCGTCGTCGATCATCATCAGCATGCCGTCGCGCTCCAGCACCGGACGCTCGGCGGCCAGATACAGCGGAACGATCTCGATGTTTTCCAGATAGATGTACTGCCAGATATCCAGCTCGGTCCAGTTGGAGAGCGGGAAGACGCGGATGCTTTCGCCTTTGTTAATCTGACCGTTGTAGTTGTGCCACAGCTCCGGACGCTGGTTTTTTGGGTCCCAGCGGTGGAAGCGGTCGCGGAAGGAGTAGATACGCTCTTTAGCGCGGGATTTCTCTTCGTCTCGGCGAGCGCCGCCGAAGGCCGCGTCAAAACCGTATTTATTCAGCGCCTGCTTCAGCCCTTCGGTTTTCATGATATCGGTGTGTTTGGCGCTGCCGTGCACGAACGGGTTAATGCCCATCGCTACCCCTTCCGGGTTTTTATGCACCAGCAGCTCGCAGCCGTAGGCTTTCGCAGTACGGTCGCGGAACTCGTACATTTCGCGGAATTTCCAGCCGGTATCCACGTGCAGCAGCGGGAACGGCAGCGTGCCCGGATAAAACGCTTTACGCGCCAGATGCAGCATGACGCTGGAATCTTTACCGATGGAGTACATCATCACCGGGTTAGAAAACTCGGCGGCCACTTCGCGGATAATATGGATACTTTCCGCTTCGAGCTGCCGCAGGTGTGTAAGACGTTTTTGGTCCATAACCGTTCCTTAAGCCAAATTTACAACAGAAGAACCAAAGCCTTCTGTATCGGTTGTATGTTGGAACCAGGCGAGCGTGCTGTGCAGCTGCACCACTTCTCCCACCACGATCAGGGCGGGCATAGGGGCGTCTTTCGCCAGGGTTGCAAGATGTTCCAGGGTGCCCGTCGCAACGTGCTGATCGACGCGCGTGCCGCGAGAAATGACGGCAACGGGCGTCGTCGCCTCGCGACCGTGCTGAATAAGCTGTTCGCTGATGTCTGCCGCCTTCATCGTGCCCATGTATATCGCCAGCGTCTGGCGGCTCTGAGCGAGATGCGACCAGTCAAACGGCGTGCTGTCCGCCTTATAGTGGCCGGTCACAAAGGTGACGCTCTGGGCGTAATCGCGATGGGTGAGCGGAATACCGGCGTAAGCCGTCACCGCAGAGGCCGCCGTAATGCCGGGCACTACCTGAAACGGTACGCCCGCTTCGGCTGCCGCCTGCAGCTCTTCGCCGCCGCGACCAAAGATAAACGGGTCTCCCCCTTTCAGGCGCACCACGGTTTTCCCCGCTTTTGCGGCGTCAACCAGCATCTGGTTGGTGTCGTGCTGCGGCACAGAGTGCTCGCCTGCCCGCTTGCCGACGCAGATTTGCTCCGCGTCGCGACGGATCAGCTCGCGCACGCCATCGGTGACCAGGTGGTCGTAGAACACCACGTCCGCGTCCTGCAGCACCTGCAGGCCACGCAGCGTCAGGAGCCCGGCATCGCCCGGCCCTGCGCCTACCAGAATGATCTCCCCGCCCGTACTGCCAGGGTTATCCAGTTCGTCTTCAAGAATTTTTTGCGCCGCCGTCTCATTACCGGCATGCATCAGGCTGGCAAAGCGGCCGCGAAACACGCGTTCCCAGAAGCGACGGCGTTCCGTTACGCTGGTCAGGCGGGTTTTCAGATGGTTGCGCCAGTAGCTGGCTTTCTCCGCCATGCGCCCGAGGCTGGTCGGCAGCAGCGCTTCGATTTTTTCACGCAGCACGCGCGCCAGCACCGGTGCGGTACCGCCAGAGGAGATCGCCACCAGCAGCGGCGAACGGTCAACGATTGACGGAAAGATAAATGAGCATAATGGCTGGTCGTCCACCACGTTAACCAGGCGGTAACGGGCCTGAGCGGCGTCGGAGATCCGCCGGTTCAGATCGCGATCTTCGGTCGCCGCAATCACCAGCACTACGCTGTCGATTTGTGATTCGTCAAAATCCGCTTCTGGCACTACCCGGACCTGCGCCCCTGCGCGCTGCAGAAACGCGATTTTGCGATCGGCAATTTCACCCGTGCCTACAACCAGCACCGGTTTTTCTTTTATCGCGGCAAATAAGGGCAGATAGTCCACAAGCAACAACTCACTAACAACGAGGAATAGAGGGACTATAGGGGGCGGCTTAGACCGAATGAAATTACGAATTGGAATGAGTAGTTACTCAATGGAATAACGCCGTGAAAAAGCTAATACCAAAAAGTGCTTAACACGCGAAATTTCGGGCATTTAAGAGCAATTCAAATTGTGTATGGGCGATCACAGTTTCATACTAGGCGGGTTAATATTTTGCTCTGTTTTTAAGGACTCACTATGTTTTCCGCAATGCGCCACCGTATTGCTGCCCTGGCGCTCGGCGTTTGCTTTATTCTTCCTGCTCAGGCAAAAAACCAACCTTATGGTGATATCGCCAATATGCAGGCGCGGCATATTGCCACCGTCTTCCCCGGACGCATGACCGGCTCGCCTGCGGAGATGCTCTCCGCTGACTATCTTCGCCAGCAGTTTGCCGACATGGGCTACCAGAGCGATATCCGGTCGTTTCACAGCCGCTACGTCTATACCTCACGAAATAAAACCAAAAACTGGCATAACGTGACCGGCAGTACGGTGATTGCGGCGCATGAAGGTAGCGCAAAAGAGCAAATTATTATTATGGCGCACCTTGATACCTACGCCCCGATGAGTGACGCCGATACGGATAACAACCTTGGCGGGCTGACTCTGCAGGGCATGGACGACAATGCCGCAGGCCTGGGCGTGATGCTCGAACTGGCCGAGCGAATGAAAGATATTCCCACCCAATATGGCATTCGTTTTGTTGCCACCAGCGGTGAAGAAGAGGGCAAACTCGGCGCTGAGAATCTCCTAAAACGCATGAGCGCTGAGGAGAAGAAAAATACGCTGCTGGTGATCAACCTCGATAACCTGATCGTCGGCGACAAGCTCTATTTCAACAGCGGGCAGAGTACGCCGGGTACAGTGCGGAAACTGACGCGCGACCGGGCCCTGGCGATAGCCCGCAGCCACGGGGTTTATGCCACCAGCAACCCTGGCGGTAACCCGGATTATCCGCGAGGAACGGGCTGCTGCAACGACGGGGAAGTGTTCGATAAGGCGGGCATTCCGGTGCTGTATGTCGAAGCAACAAACTGGGCATTGGGCAAAAAAGATGGCTACCAGCAGCGGGCTAAATCGAAGGCCTTCCCGGACGGGACAAGCTGGCACAACGTGATGCTGGACAATCAGCAGCACATCGATCGCGCGCTGCCGCAGCGGATTGAACACCGCAGTCGTGATGTGGTGAAGGTGATGCTGCCGCTGGTGAAGGAGCTGGCGAAAGCGGGGAAAGCCTGAGGTCGTTAAGCATACTGCGGCCTGATGCCCTCACCCCAACCCTCTCCCACCGGGAGAGGGAGAATTAAGGATCACCCTTCGTGCAGCCCGCACTCGCGCTTCAGCCCGAAGAATCGCGTCTCTTCTTCAGCCATTCCCGGTTCCCACTTACGCGTGGTGTGGGTGTCTCCCACCGACAGATAGCCCTGGTCCCACAGAGGATGATACTTCAGCCCGTGCTTTTGCAGGTACTGATACACCGTCCGGTTATCCCAGTCGATTATCGGCAGCACTTTAAACACCCCGCGCTGCACCGCCAGCACCGGTAAGGTTGCCCTGCTACCGGACTGCTCGCGGCGCAGACCCGCAAACCACGTCTGCGCATTGAGCTCTTTCAGCGCCCGATTCATCGGCTCAACTTTGTTGATTTCATTGTATTTCTCAATGCCCTCAACGCCCTGTTCCCACAGCTTGCCGTAGCGCGCCTCCTGCCAGGCCGCGCTTTCCGTCGCGCGGTAAACTTTGAGGTTCAGCCTGAGCTTGTCCGTCAGCTCGTCAATAAACTGGTAGGTTTCCGGGAACAGGTAGCCGGTATCGGTGAGGATCACCGGAATGTCCGGACGGATCTGATTCACCAGATGCAGGCTAACCGCCGCCTGAATACCAAAGCTCGACGACAGCACATAGTCTCCCGGCAGGTTTTCCAGCGCCCACGCCACGCGCCCTTCGGCGTCCAGCTTTTCAAGGTGAGCATTGGTTTCTGCCAGCGCCAGAATGCGTTCGACTTTTGGCAGGTCATTAAGGGCGTTTAGATCGAGTACGGACATAGTTACCTCTCGTGGTTACTCCCAGAAATCCCTTGCGGGATCGAGCACCGGGCGAATGATGCCCGCACGCACCGTAAAGTCGCCGAAGCCTTCACACGCTTCGCGCTCTTTCGCCCAGCGCCCGACAAGCTCGTCGATGGAATCAAGAATTTCCGGCTCGGTGATGTTCTCGCGGAACATACGCGGAATGCGCGTGCCGATACGGTTACCGCCCAGGTGCAGGTTGTAACGCCCCGGCGCTTTCCCCACCAGTCCGACCTCGGCCAGCATCGCGCGACCGCAGCCGTTCGGACACCCTGTGACGCGCATAACAATATGCTCGTCCGGAATGCCGTGTTTTTCCAGAATCGCTTCCACTTTGTCGGTAAACGACGGCAGGAAACGTTCTGCCTCCGCCATCGCCAGCGGGCAGGTCGGGAACGACACGCAGGCCATTGAGTTTTCGCGCTGCGGTTTCACCGCATCCATCAACCCGTGCTCGCGCGCCAGCTTCTCGATCTTCGCCTTCTGGCTTTCCGGCACGCCGGCAATGATGAGGTTCTGGTTAGCGGTAATGCGGAACTCGCCCTTATGGATCTTAGCAATTTCCAGCAGGCCGGTTTTCAGCGGACGCCCCGGATAATCCAGAATACGGCCGTTTTCGATAAACAGCGTCAGGTGCCATTTATTGTCGATGCCTTTTACCCAGCCAATGCGATCGCCGCGGCCGGTGAATTCGTAAGGGCGGATCGGCTCAAACTTGATCCCCGCGCGACGCTCAACTTCCGCTTTGAACGTTTCGACGCCCACGCGCTCCAGGGTGTATTTGGTTTTCGCGTTTTTACGGTCGGTACGGTTGCCCCAGTCGCGCTGGGTGGTCACTACCGCTTCCGCCACGGCCAGCGTATGCTCAAGCGGCAGGAAGCCGAACTCGCTCGCGGTGCGGGCATAGGTTTTCTTGTTACCGTGTTCGATAGACAGGCCGCCGCCCACCAGCAGGTTAAAGCCAATCAGCTTGCCGTTTTCGGCAATCGCCACGAAGTTCATGTCGTTGGCGTGAAGGTCGATATCGTTCTGAGGTGGAATAACGACCGTGGTTTTAAACTTACGCGGCAGATAGGTCTGGCCAAGGATCGGCTCTTCGTCCGTGGTCGCGACTTTTTCCTGATCGAGCCAGATCTCTGCATAGGCGCGCGTGCGCGGCAGCAGGTGCTCGGAGATCTTCTTCGCCCACTCGTACGCTTCGGCATGCAGCTCGGACTCATACGGGTTCGAGGTGCAGAGCACGTTACGGTTCATGTCGTTGGCGGTTGCCAGCGCGTCCAGCCCAACGGAGTGCAGCATCTGGTGCACCGGCTTGACGTTTTTCTTCAGAATGCCGTGGAACTGGAAGGTCTGACGGTTGGTCAGACGGATGCTGCCGTAGATCGTGTTTTCACCGGCAAACTTGTCGATCGCCTGCCACTGTTTGGTGGTGATCACCCCGCCCGGCAGACGGCAGCGCAGCAGCATCGCGTGACGCGGCTCCAGCTTCTGCTCTGCACGCTCGGCGCGGATGTCGCGATCGTCCTGCTGGTACATGCCGTGGAAGCGGATCAGCAGGAAGTTGTCGCCTTTGAAACCGCCGGTGAGACCGTCATTCAGATCTTCAGCAATGGTGCCGCGCAGGTAGTTGCTTTCCAGCTTCATGCGCTCGGCGTCTGTCAGTTTACCTTCGACCACCAGTGGCCCTGGATGTTTTTCGCTCATTAGTAGACATCTCGCTGATAACGGCGCTCGACGCGCAGCTCACTTAAAAATTCATCCGCCGCTTCGGCATCCATACCGCCGAATTCGGCAATCACTTCCAGCAAAGTCTGCTCAACGTCTTTCGCCATGCGATTGGCGTCGCCGCAGACATAAATGTGGGCACCGTCATTGATCCAGCGCCACAGCTCTGCGCCCTGTTCGCGCAGCTTGTCTTGTACGTATACTTTTTCTTTCTGGTCTCGGGACCAGGCCAGATCGATGCGGGTCAGTACGCCTTCTTTCACATAGCGCTGCCACTCAACCTGGTAGAGGAAATCTTCAGTAAAGTGCGGGTTGCCGAAGAACAGCCAGTTTTTACCCGGCGCGCCGTCTGCCGCGCGCTGTTGCATAAAGGCGCGGAACGGCGCAATGCCGGTGCCCGGGCCAATCATAATGACCGGCGTTTCCGGGTTTGCCGGCAGGCGGAAGTTATCGTTGTGCTCGATAAAGACGCGCACTTCGCCCTCTTCTTCCACGCGATCCGCCAGGAAGCCTGATGCCCCACCCGTACGGGCGCGGCCTTCGATATCGTAGCGCACCACGCCGACGGTAACATGCACTTCACTCTCCACTTCGGCCTGCGAAGAGGCGATCGAGTACAGGCGCGGGGTCAACGGACGCAGCAGACCGATCAGCGCATCGGCATCCAGCTGAGCCGGAGAGAAACGCACCATATCGACAATTGGGGTCGTCGCGGCGTAATGCTGCAGTTTCGCTTTGTCGCCCACCAGCGGCAGCAGGGATTCGCTGCGCGTCAAGGTCGCATAGTTTTCGACGATATTCGGGGTGTTCACCGTCAGCTCAAAATGCCACTGCAGCGCTTCAGAAAGCGGCTGCGTTTTACCGTCAACCGTGACAGGCTCGTCGCCTTTCAGCCACAGCAGCTCAACCAGCTCTTTCACCAGCGCCGGATCGTTCTGATACCAGACGCCCAACGCATCGCCCGGCTGATAGCGCAGGCCAGAGTCGCCGAGATCGATTTCGATATGGCGCACGTCTTTTTCCGAGTCGCGGCCGGTAATTTTCTGGTTCACCGACAGGCTCGCCGCCAGCGGCGCCTCTTTGGTGTACGGGCTGGTGTGGATGTCGTTAACTGCACCCGTCGCGGTGAACGCGGCCTGCGTCGACGTCTCTTTCGGCACGCGCGCTTTTAGCACGTCAACGATGCGGGCGCGCCATTCGGCGGCGGCGGCCTGGTATTCGACATCCGCGTCAACGCGGTCCAGCAGGCGCTCCGCGCCCAGCTCCGCCAGCCTGCTGTCGAAGTCTTTACCGGACTGGCAGAAGAATTCATAGGAAGTATCGCCCAGGCCAAAGACGGCAAACGCCGTGCCATCCAGCTTCGGCGCTTTTTTCGAGAACAGGAACTTATGCAGCGCCACCGCTTCTTCAGCGGGTTCACCTTCACCCTGCGTAGAGGCAACCACCACCAGCAGTTTTTCCGACGCGATTTGCTTAAATTTATAATCCCCGGCGTTGACCAGGTTCACGTTCAGTTTGGCGGCCAGCAGGTCGTCGCGCAGCGCTTCGGCCACGCGGCGGGCATTGCCGGTCTGCGAGGCGGAAATCAGGGTAATGGCCGGAATTTCAACGGCCGTGGCCGGTGCACCCGCCACGGCGCCAGGCTGCTGATTGAGCATTCCCCAGAAATAACCGGAGACCCAGGCAAGCTGAGTGGGAGAAAAATCAGAGGTGGCAGCCTGAAGGCGCGCCAGCTGCTCCGGGTTCAGGGGAAGCAAATTTGAAGGTGGGGCCTGTGTTGTCATGCGTCGTTATGTTCCAGTAGCCAAGCGGACTTTAAGCGAATAAATCCAAACTGAAGATAAGGTTAACGGCGAGGATAATAACAATTAAAGAAGGGATGGAAATAATAAATAACCAAATGGACTAACCTGTTTTACTTATCGTTCTTAACAGTAAAAGCGATTAACCAACTCGTTGATATATAATATGAAAATCAACAAAAACTGGACGTTTAGCGGCTCAGTACCTATTGAGCCGTTTTAGTTAATGCTAAAAATTGTGCTTTCCGGTACTATGCGGCGGTTTTTTCCGCATTACTGAGAGCGATCATGTCCACCACACTGTTTAAAGATTTCACCTTCGAAGCCGCCCACCACCTTCCGCATGTCCCAGAAGGGCATAAATGCGGCCGTCTGCACGGGCATTCGTTCATGGTGCGTCTTGAGATCACCGGTGAAGTTGATCCGCATACCGGTTGGATCATGGATTTTGCCGAGCTGAAGGCGGCGTTTAAGCCGACCTACGATCGGCTGGATCACTACTACCTGAATGAGATCCCGGGCCTTGAAAACCCGACCAGCGAAGTGCTGGCAAAATGGATTTGGGATCAGATGAAGCCGCTGGTACCGCTGCTGAGCGCGGTGATGATCAAAGAGACCTGTACCGCTGGCTGTATCTATCGCGGGGAGTGATGCTTGCCGGGTGGCGCTGACGCTTGCCCGGCTTAAAAGAGCATCGAACCGTACGCCCGGTAAGCGCTCGCGCCACCGGGCTTTTTTTATGCAATATTCAGGTACTTGTGCGTCTGCATCGACAGGCGCCAGTTGCGCGCAATACAGGTTTCAATGCACAGGCGCGTTGCATCTTCTTTCTGGCTGATAGGCTGCAGGGCAATAACCCGCTGCTTTTCATCCGTCAGCGTGGCCAGCAGTTCATCCAGCGCTTCGATATCACGCACGCGCCCTACCGGGTGCTTAATCTCATCCGCGCGCTCCAGCGCCTGAGACAGCACGTCATACCCGCCGCGCATATTCACTTTTGGCGATACCGTCACCCAGGTGGTGTGCGAACAGCGCACTTCATGGGTGCCGCTGGTTTCAATCTGGCAGCTGTAGCCGTTCTTTTCGAGCAGCTCGGTCAGCGGGGTCAGATCGTGGATGCAGGGTTCACCGCCGGTAATCACGACGTGGCGCGCCGTCCAGCCCTGACGACCAATAATGGCCAGCAGATCTTCGGAACTGCCCGCGCCCCACTTATCGCTCTCTTTGGTTTTCGCCAGAATGCTAAACAGCGACACTTCCCGATCTGCGAGCTTATCCCACGTATGTTTGGTATCACACCAGGCACAGCCAACCGGGCATCCCTGTAAACGAATGAAAATAGCGGGAACGCCGGTAAAGTAACCCTCGCCTTGCAGGGTCTGGAACATCTCGTTAATCGGGTACTGCATAGTCATCTCAGTAAAGGGGATAAACGATAAGTATCGCAGATCCCCGCCTGATGGTCATGCTCCATCGGTGCTTTGCGCGCCAATCGCCGCCATAAACCGTTCCGTGATTTGCTGCGGTCGGGTGATCGCACCGCCGACGACGACCGTATGCGCACCCAGCGCCAGGCATCTGGCCGCGCGTTCAGGCGTATCCACGTTGCCTTCGGCAATTACGGGAACCGTCACGGCGGCCAGCACGGCCTTCAGGAACGCGCAGTCATTCTCGGGAAGCGAATGGCCCGCCGTTTCCGCCGTATAGCCGTAAAGCGTGGTGCCGACGCAGTCGAAGCCCAGCGCCTGCGCCGTCACGGCTTCGTCCACGGAGGAGATATCCGCCATCAGCAGTACCGCGGGATAGCGTGAGCGGATGCGCGAGACCAGCGTTTCCAGGGATTCTCCGCCGGGACGCTCCCGCGCCGTCGCATCAAGCGCAATGATTTCCGGCGAGACGCTCATGAGCTCATCCACCTCTTTCATCGTGGCGGTGATAAACACCTCGCTTTCCGGGTAATCCCGTTTGATGATGCCGATGACCGGCAAAGACACCTGCTGCTTAATGGCCTCGATATCCACCACGCTGTTGGCACGAATGGCAACGGCCCCGCCCTGCGCCGCCGCCAGCGCCATTCGCGACATAATAAACGGGCTATGCAGCGGTTCATTTTCCAGCGCCTGACAGGAGACGACCAGTTTTCCCTTCAGGTTATCCAGTACAGTTTTCATTACGATAAGATCTCTTCCACTTCGTTTTTGATAATCGTGACGTGCGGTCCATAGATGACCTGAACACCGTTGCCACGCACGATGACGCCCCGCGCACCGGTGGCTTTCAGCGCCGCGTCATTCACTTTGCTGCCGTCTTTCACCGTGACGCGAAGACGCGTGGCGCAGCAGTCCACCTCTTCCAGATTGTCTTTTCCGCCTAATCCGGCGATTACCGCAACCGCGCGATCGCTCTGCGAGAAGGTAACTTCATTGGCCATCGCCTCCTTTTCCCGACCCGGCGTAGCAAAATCGAAGCGGTTAATCAGGTAGCGGAAGGTGAAGTAGTAAAGGAAGAACCACGGCACGCCGACCAGCGGGACGAACATCCAGTTGGTTTTGGCCTCTCCCTGCAAAATGCCGAACAGCACGAAGTCGATGAAACCGCCTGAGAAGGTTTGCCCGATGGTGATATGCAGCATGTGTGCGAGCATGAACGCCAACCCGTCAAACAGCGCATGAATGACGTAGAGCACCGGCGCAATAAACAGGAACGAGAACTCGATAGGCTCGGTAATCCCGGTCAGGAACGAGGTTAACGCCGCAGAGAGCAGCAGACCCGCAACGCGCTTTTTGTTCTCCGGTTTTGCCGTGTGGTACATAGCCAGGCACGCCCCGAGCAGGCCAAACATCATCGTAATAAAGCGCCCGGACATGAAGCGTGACGTGCCTTCGTAAAACTGACGCGTGGACGGATCGGCCAGCTGGGCGAAGAAGATCCGCTGCGTGCCTTCCACCAGATGGCCGTTGACGATTTCACTCCCGCCAAGCGCGGTGGTCCAGAACGGCAGATAGAAGATGTGGTGCAGACCAAACGGGCCCAGCATACGGAGAATAAAGCCGTACAGCAGAGTGCCCAGATAGCCGGTCGCATCCACCAGCCCGCCCAGACCAAAAATCAGCTTCTGGAAATGCGGCCAGACCACGGTCATTGCGGCCCCGACGAGTATCGCCGCCAGCGAGCTGATAATGGGGACAAAGCGCGAGCCGCCAAAGAACCCGAGGAACTGTGGAAGCGCAATTTTATTAAACCGATGATGGAGCGTGCAGGTCACCAGCCCAATCACCACGCCGCCAAACACGCCGGTTTCCAGCGTCTGAATACCCAGCGTCATGCCCTGCCCCACGGCCCCCGGGTTCTCATGCGCCAGTTTGCCGGTGAGGATCAGCAGCGCGTTGATGGTGGCATTCATCACCAGAAAAGCGAGTAATGCCGCCAGCCCGGCCGTACCCTTATCGCTTTTTGCCAGCCCGACGGCAACGCCAACCGCAAACAGCACCGAGAGGTTCGCAAACACAATTGAACCGGCGCTGCTCATGATGGTGAAAATGGCCTGTAGCCAGCTCACGTCTAAAAACGGATAAGCCGCCAGCGTGTTGGGATTCGATAACGCGCCGCCTATTCCCAGCAGCAGACCCGCCGCAGGCAACACGGCAATCGGCAACATAAAGGATTTGCCAAAGCGCTGCGCTTTTTCAAACCATCCCCCAGAAGAAGCGCCACTGAACATTTGCATCATTTTTTTCATCTCCCCATTAAGCGATGAAAATTTTTACCACATAAATAATTAATAGTGAAAATTATCTTCAACAACCAGGACGACGATCATACTTTTTCAAAATGACTGGCATCTTTCCCCCGCTTTCCGCCACACTAGTCGCAGCGAAACACATTAAGGACGTGGCATGTCGGACCATGAAAATCTGCTGCTGAAGCTCCGCCAGGAGGCTTCCGGGTACAGCCCAACGCAACAAAAACTCGGCGAGTTTGTCCTCAGCGATCCTGCCCGGGTGCTCTACCTGACGATCACCGAGCTGGCGCGCGAGAGCCATACCAGCGAGGCCAGCGTCACGCGTCTTTGCCGGACGCTGGGCTGCAAGGGCTATAACGAATTTAAAATGGCGCTTGCGCTGGATATTCAGCAGGGCCAGCCCGCGCGTCAGGCGGGAGATGAGATAGATAATGTGGTTGATGAGTCGGTGCAGGCATTGCAGGATACCGCCCGGCTCCTTGACCGCACGCTGCTTGAAAAGGCCGCAATGGCGCTGCATCAGGCGCAGTCGGTGCAGATTTATGGCGTTGCGGCCAGCGCGATCCTCGGGGAGTACCTCCACTACAAGCTGTTGCGCCTGGGGAAACCCGCACAGCTGTTTAGCGATATGCACCGCGCGGCCATGAATGCGACAACGCTTTCAAAAGAGACCCTGGTGGTGGCTATCTCCAGCTCGGGTTCAACGCGGGATTTACTCCACGTGGTGAAGCTTGCCCGCAAGCGCGGCGTTCAGGTTCTGGCACTCAGCAATACGCCCCGCAGCCCGCTGGCGTCCCTGAGCGACATGCTGCTGGTTGCCGCCAAACCTGAGGGTCCCCTTAGCGCAGGCGCACTCAATGCTAAGGTTGGGGTGATGCTGCTGGTCGAGCTGCTGACCACTTCCATGATTGCGCTGGATGGTCATTACGGCGACGTTAGCCAGCAAACAGCCAGCGCCACGCTTCCGCTTTTGCTCTGAAAATCATTCGCAGGCTAAATAAATCGGCCTGCGGCTTATATTGTCTGATTTTCGTTAAGTGGTGTTTAAATGATTTATTTGGTAAATGTTTGGTGTAACAAATTATTATATTTATTACATTTTGAATTAACTTTACCATTCGGAAATCCATCCATAAAAAACATCAAATTCAATAGGTTAAAATTTAAATTTTAATAGACTGAATTTTTACCCTTCCGCTAATGTCCAATATATCCACCCGATTTCCTTACCTTAAAATAAGCTTAAGATACTGCCAGTTTCGGCGATTTATTATTTAAATGCCGTTTACTTTTGCGCGCCTACAATCCGCCTCATCAATCATAATGAGACGGTATTAATGAAGATGTTATTGATTACAGGCGTAACCGGATTTCTGGGTGGTGCAGTTCTTGAAAAAATCCTGACCAGCGATCGATCCGTAGAACTCCTTTTGCTTGCGCGCGCCGGCGATCCGCAGAGCGGGCTGGAGCGCGTGCTGGAGAATATGCGCAAGTTCAACGTTCCTGAGGACAAACTGGCCTCCCTGAGCGTGGATAATATCCTGATTGGCGACCTCAGCCAGCCTGAAGCCTTTCTGAACGATCCCCGTCTGGATCGGGTCACGCATGTCGTGAACTGTGCGGCTGTCGCCTCATTTGGTAATAACCCGCTCATCTGGAAGGTCAACGTTGAAGGAACGCTGGCGCTGGCGCGCCGTATGGAGCAGGTTTCAACGCTACAACGTTTCCTCCACGTCGGCACCGCGATGTCATGCACGCCGGAGCAGGATTCCCTGGTCGCCGAAAGCGCCGAATTCAGAGAGAATGCTGAACACCTGGTGGAATACACGTTTTCGAAGTCAACCATCGAACAGCTGATGCGCCAGGAGTGCCCTAACCTTCCGCTGCTCATCGCCCGTCCGTCCATCGTCGTTGGCCATACCCGTCACGGCTGCACGCCGTCGAGCAGCATTTTCTGGGTCTTTAGCATGGGCCTGATGCTGCAGAAGTTTATGTGCTCAATGGAAGACCGGATCGACGTTGTTCCGGTGGATTATTGCGCTGACGCGATGTTAATGCTGCTGAACAGCAACGCGCGTCCGGGGGAAGTGGTGCACATTTCTGCGGGTGAAGAGAACAGCGTTCGCTTTGCGGATATCGATCAGGCAATGGCGCAGGCGCTGGAGAAAGCCCCCGTCGGTGATAAATATGCCCAGGTCAGCTACGAAACGCTGGTCAGAATGCGCCGCGAGTTGAAACATATTTTTGGCCCGTGCAACGAACGTCTGATGCTGAAAGCCATGCGTTTATACGGTGCGTTTGCCACGCTTAACGTGCGCTTCAGCAACGATAAGCTGCTGAGCATGGGAATGCCTAAGCCGCCCCGTTTTACGGATTATATCGCCCGCTGCGTGCAAACCACCCAGGGGCTGACCATTCCGGAGCAAATGGCGGTCGATTTTAAATAGCCAAAAAAAATGCCAGTCATTCGACTGGCATTTTCATTTTAAGGCTTAAGCAATTATGCCTGGCCTTTGATCTCTTTACGACCGTTGTATGGTGCTTTTTCGCCCAGCGCTTCTTCGATACGAATCAGCTGGTTGTATTTAGCAACACGGTCAGAACGGCTCATAGAACCGGTTTTGATCTGGCCTGCAGCGGTACCCACAGCCAGGTCGGCAATGGTAGCGTCTTCAGTTTCGCCAGAACGGTGAGAGATAACAGCGGTGTAGCCAGCGTCTTTCGCCATTTTGATCGCAGCCAGAGTTTCGGTCAGAGAACCGATCTGGTTGAATTTGATCAGGATGGAGTTAACGATGCCTTTCTCGATGCCTTCTTTCAGGATCTTGGTGTTGGTTACGAACAGGTCGTCACCAACCAGCTGGATTTTGTCGCCCAGTACTTTAGTCTGGTATGCGAAGCCAGCCCAGTCAGACTCGTCCAGACCGTCTTCGATAGACACGATTGGGTACTGTTTGGTCAGATCTTCCAGGAAGTGAGTGAACTCTTCGGAGGTGAACGCTTTGTTGCCTTCGCCAGCCAGAACGTATTTACCGTCTTTGTAGAATTCAGATGCTGCACAGTCCATCGCCAGGGTGATGTCTTTGCCCAGCTCGTAGCCAGCAGCTTTTACTGCTTCTGCGATAACAGCCAGAGCTTCTGCGTTAGAACCCAGGTTTGGCGCATAGCCACCTTCGTCACCAACAGCCGTGTTCATACCTTTAGCTTTCAGAACTTTAGCCAGGTTGTGGAACACTTCAGAACCCATACGTACCGCTTCTTTCAGGGATTTCGCGCCAACTGGCTGAATCATGAATTCCTGAATATCAACGTTGTTGTCTGCGTGCTCACCACCGTTGATGATGTTCATCATTGGTACAGGCATGGAGTATTTGCCTGGGGTGCCGTTCAGTTCAGCGATGTGCTCGAACAGTGGCTGACCTTTCGCTGCTGCAGCTGCTTTGGCGTTCGCCAGAGAAACAGCCAGGATTGCGTTCGCACCGAAGTTAGATTTGTTTTCAGTACCGTCCAGATCGATCATGATCTTGTCGATGCCAGCCTGGTCTTTGGCGTCTTTGCCAATGATTGCCTGAGCAATAGGACCGTTTACAGCGCCAACCGCTTTCAGTACGCCTTTACCCAGGAAGCGAGATTTGTCGCCATCGCGCAGTTCCAGCGCTTCGCGGGAACCGGTAGAAGCACCTGATGGAGCAGCAGCCATACCAACGAAACCACCTTCCAGGTGAACTTCGGCTTCAACGGTCGGGTTACCACGGGAGTCGATGATTTCACGACCGATGACTTTAACGATTTTGGACATTAGATTTTCCTCAGTACAAGTTAAACTAAAACTCCAGACAAACAACGCGTACCAAAGGTACGCGTTGCCGTTCTAACTTTTTTTACTTCGCCTGACGCTTCTGGTAGTCGCTGGCGGCCTTCACAAAGCCTGCAAACAGCGGATGCCCGTCACGTGGCGTTGAAGTAAATTCCGGGTGGAACTGGCAGGCGACAAACCAAGGATGGTTTGGCACTTCAATGATCTCGACTAACTGATCATCCCCGGAGCGTCCCGCAACACGCAGGCCCGCGGCTTCAATCGGTTTCAACAACATGTTGTTGACTTCATAGCGGTGACGATGGCGCTCGGTGATGACCGGCTCGCCATACAGCTTGCGAACCACGCTATCGTCAGTCAGCTGGCAGGCCTGTGCGCCAAGACGCATGGTGCCACCCAGATCGCTCTTCTCGGTACGGACTTCGACGTTACCTTCTTCGTCACGCCATTCGGTGATAAGCGCCACAACAGGGTACTTACAGTCTGGCACAAATTCCGTAGAGTTCGCGTTTTCCATTCCCGCTACGTTGCGCGCAAATTCGATCAGCGCAACCTGCATACCCAGACAGATGCCGAGGTATGGAATATTGTTTTCACGCGCATAGCGCGCGGTGGCGATCTTGCCTTCTACACCACGGTAGCCGAAGCCGCCAGGGATAAGGATAGCATCCAGATCTTTCAGGATTTCAACGCCACGCGTTTCAACATCCTGCGAATCAATCAGCTTGATGTTCACGGAGACACGGTTCTTCAAACCACCGTGTTTCAGCGCTTCGATCACTGACTTATAGGCATCCGGCAGTTCAATGTACTTGCCGACCATACCGATAGTCACTTCGCCTGCCGGATTGGCTTCTTCGTAAATAACCTGTTCCCATTCAGACAGGTTAGCTTCCGGACAGTTCAAGCTGAATCGTTTACAAATATAATCGTCCAGGCCCTGAGATTTCAACAGGCCCGGGATTTTATAAATGGAATCGACATCTTTCATTGAAATAACGGCTTTTTCAGGCACGTTACAGAACAATGCAATTTTCGCACGTTCGTTCGCCGGAACCGCGCGATCGGAGCGGCAAACCAGGATGTCTGGCTGAATACCAATGGAGAGCAGCTCTTTCACAGAGTGCTGAGTCGGCTTGGTTTTCACTTCACCTGCAGCGGCCATGTACGGCACCAGAGTCAGGTGCATGAACAGCGCGTGTTCACGGCCAATGTCTACCGCCAGCTGACGAATCGCTTCCAGGAATGGCAGGGATTCGATATCACCCACGGTACCGCCGATTTCAACCAGCACCACGTCGTGGCCTTCGCCACCCGCAACAATGCGTTCTTTGATGGCGTTAGTGATGTGCGGGATAACCTGAACGGTGGCACCAAGATAATCACCACGGCGCTCTTTACGCAGAACGTCGGAGTAGATGCGACCGGTCGTGAAGTTGTTACGACGGGTCATTTTGGTGCGGATGAAACGCTCGTAGTGGCCAAGATCCAGATCGGTTTCAGCGCCGTCTTCAGTAACGAACACTTCCCCGTGTTGGATTGGACTCATGGTGCCCGGATCGACGTTGATGTACGGATCCAGTTTCATCATGGTCACATTGAGGCCACGGGCTTCAAGAATGGCTGCGAGGGAGGCTGCGGCAATGCCTTTACCCAGAGAGGATACGACCCCGCCGGTCACAAAAATATAGTTCGTTGTCATGCTGAACCTGAGAAGTTAGGGTGAAACGATGGAATAACCAGGACGGGAAAGTAGTATACCCGAACACGGCGAGCGCCACAAACTTTCATTCTCCGTCTCCATTCCAGGCCATGACAAACATAAGGAGTGAGAAAATAGCCCCTTTTGGGTAAATGTTTTTGACGCAAATCAAGCGCTTGTCATTTAAAAAATCACACAAATTGCGCTTGATCGCAAAATTTCGTTAGAGATCAGATTCCTGGCGCTTTACTTCCTGCCAGACTTCTTCCATCGCTTCGAGGTCAATACCGCTCATTTCCAGGCCTCGTGAGGCGACAATCCGCTCCACTTCGCGAAAGCGGCGTTCGAATTTCAGGTTGGCTTTTTGCAGCGCCGTTTCCGCTTTTACACCCAGGTGGCGAGAAAGGTTGACGGTTGCAAACAGCAGGTCGCCCATCTCTTCCTCAAGCTTTGCTTCATCCACCACCGCCTGCTGCGCTTCGTGCATGACCTCGTCAATCTCTTCGTGCACTTTATCCAGCACCGGGCCGAGGGAGGTCCAGTCAAACCCCACGGCGGAGCAGCGTTTCTGAATTTTATGCGCGCGCATCAGCGCGGGCAGGCTCAGCGGAATGTCGTCCAGCGCGGAGTGCTGGGATTTTTCTGCCCGCTCGGCGCTTTTGATTTGCTCCCAGCGGGCCAGAACTTCGGTGCTGTTTCCTGCGGTAGCGTCACCGAAAATATGGGGATGACGGCGCTCAAGCTTGTCGCTGATGGCAGCGCAAATATCGTCAAAGTTAAAGCGCCCTTCTTCCTGCGCCATCTGCGCGTAGAACACCACCTGGAACAGCAGATCGCCCAGCTCGCCGCGCAGGTCGTCAAAATCTTCACGGGAAATCGCGTCCAGCACCTCGTAAGTCTCTTCAAGGGTGTACGGGGCGATGGTAGCGAAAGTCTGCTCTTTGTCCCACGGGCAGCCGTTTTCCGGGTCGCGCAGGCGTTTCATGATGCCGAGCAGGCGGTCGATTTGAGTCATGGTTATGTCCTGATGAAAAAATGCCGGGTGGCGGCTTACGCCTTACCCGGCCTACAAAAGAGGGAAATCTTAGCCGCCGTGCAGACGACGCGCGTCAATCACATCCGGCACCTGGTTCAGCTTGCCGAGCACGCGGCCCAGCACCTGCAGGTTGTAGATTTCGATAGTCATATCGATGGTGGCAAGCTGCTCGCGGGTATCGCTGCGGCTGGCGACGCCCAGCACGTTGACCTTCTCGTTGGCGAGAATGGTCGTGATGTCGCGCAGCAGGCCGCTGCGGTCGTTGGCGGTAACGCGCACCACCAGCGAGTAGCCAGCGGAATAGCTTTCCCCCCAGACCGCTTCCACGATGCGCTCCGGCGCATGGGACTGAAGCTCGGCAAGCTGGTCGCAGTCGGAACGGTGAATTGAAATTCCGCGCCCCTGGGTGATAAAGCCGACGATATCGTCCCCGGGAATTGGCTGACAGCAGCGGGCAATGTGGTGCATCAGATTGCCCACGCCCTCTACCACCACGCGGCCGTTGTCTTTGCTGCGCTGCTGCGGCGCGTAGGTTTTCTGCTGCAGCTGCTTCAGCGCCGCCGCGTCCTGCTCTGCCGCGCTTGGCTTATTGAACTGCGCCTGCAGGAAGTTCACCATCTGATTCAGACGGATATCACCGCCGCCAATGGCCGCTAACAGCTCGTCAAGCTCGTTGAAGTTGTAGCGCGGCAGCAGGAATTTCTCCGCCTCTTTCAGGCTGATTCCGATATGCTCCAGCTCGTCGTCGAGGATCTGACGACCGGCAAGGATATTCTTGTCACGGTCCTGTTTACGGAACCAGGCGTGAATTTTCGAGCGTCCGCGGCTGGTGGTGACATACCCCAGGTTCGGGTTAAGCCAGTCCCGGCTCGGGTTCGGCTGCTTCTGGGTAATGATTTCAATCTGGTCACCCATCTGCAGCTGATAGGTGAACGGTACGATACGCCCGCCAATTTTCGCCCCGATGCAGCGGTGCCCCACATCGCTATGGATGTGGTAGGCAAAGTCGAGCGGCGTAGAGCCGGCCGGCAGGTCGACAACGTCCCCTTTCGGCGTAAAGACATACACCCGATCGTCAAAGACCTGGCTGCGCACTTCGTCGAGCATCTCGCCGGAATCGGCCATCTCTTCCTGCCACGCAATCAGCTTACGCAGCCAGGCAATGCGGTCTTCATGGCCTGAACGCGCCCCGCCGGACGTGCCTTCTTTGTATTTCCAGTGCGCGGCAACGCCCAGCTCGGCATCTTCATGCATCTGTTTGGTGCGGATCTGAATCTCGACCGTTTTACCGCCGGGGCCAAGCACCACGGTATGAATTGACTGGTAGCCGTTCGGTTTTGGGTTGGCGACATAGTCATCGAACTCATCGGGCAGATGACGGAAGTGAGTGTGCACTATCCCCAGCGCGGCGTAGCAGTCCTGCAGACGCTCCGCCACGATACGCACGGCGCGCACGTCAAACAGCTCGTCAAAGGCGAGGTGTTTCTTCTGCATTTTGCGCCAGATGCTGTAGATATGCTTAGGCCGACCGTAGACTTCGGCGCGGACGTTCTCTTCTTTCATCGCCTGGCGCAGGCCGCCGACAAACTCCTCAATATAGTGCTCGCGGTCGATGCGGCGCTCGTGCAGGAGTTTGGCAATCCGTTTATATTCCGCCGGGTGCAGATAGCGGAAGCAATAATCTTCCAGCTCCCATTTCAGCTGACCAATCCCTAAGCGGTTCGCCAGCGGCGCATAGATGTTCGTACACTCTTTGGCGGCGAGCACGCGCTCGTCTTCCGGCGCATCCTTCACCTCTCGCAGGTGGGCAATACGCTCGGCCAGCTTGATGACCACGCAGCGGAAATCATCCACCATGGCCAGCAGCATCCGGCGAACGTTATCGACCTGCTCTGAGGAGACGGAATCGGTGTGCGCGGCTTTGAGCTGGCGGATGGCCGCCATATCGCGCACGCCGTGGATCAGCGCGACGACGGATTTCCCGACGCTGTCGCGCAGCACGTCTTCGCTGACGACGTCCGCATCCGCGAGGGGGAAGAGCAGCGCGGCCTGCAGCGTTTCGATGTCCATGTTCAGCATGGACAGGATTTCAACCATCTCCACGCCGCGCCACAGGAGAAGATCGGCGTCGGGATGCCCCTGCGTGGTGCGCAGACAATAGGCCCAGGTTTCGGTTAAGCGTTCACACGACTGCTGGCTGGAAATTCCCAGACTTGCGATCCATTTTTGTGGGTCAAACTCCCCAGCTTTATTGAGATGTGCACTTCTTACCGCAACCATTGTCCTCTCCTTTAGGGACCAGGGCCTGTCGAAGTCGACAAGCCAAACAAATTAGATGTGCTCGAACAACACCATCGATTCCAGATGCCCAGTGTGCGGGAACATGTCCAGCATTGCCAGACGCTGAATTTGGTAACCCGCGCTGAGTAATGCCTCGCTGTCCCGGGCAAGCGTTGCCGGATTACAGGAAACATAGACCACACGCTTCGGCGCGAGTTTAATAATATGTGCCATCACGCCCGGCGCACCGGCGCGTGCCGGGTCGAGCAAAATTTTATCAAAGCCCTGCTTTGCCCACGGCTGTTGGGTGACATCTTCCTCAAGATTTTGATGAAAGAAGGTCACATTTTGCAAGCCGTTCTGCCGCGCGTTCTCCTGCCCTTTCGCCACCAGCGCCTCAACGCCTTCCACGCCGACGACGCTGGCCGCTTCTCGCGCCAGCGGCAGCGTGAAGTTGCCCATTCCGCAGAACAGATCGAGCACCCGGTCGCTTTTCTGAACATCCAGCCACGCCAGCGCTTTCGCCACCATCTGCTGGTTAACGCCATCATTCACCTGAATGAAATCCCGCGGGCTGAACGTTAAGCGTAGCCCGTTTGAGGCATACCAGGGCGCTTCACCGGTAACCTGTTCAAGTATCTCGCTTTGTGGTGCAAGGAAAAGCGCCAGGTCGTGGGAATGCGAAAAGCGTTCCAGTTTTTCGCGATCTTTTTTCGACAACGGCGCGGTATGGCGCAGCACCATCAGCGGGCCATTGTTTGCCATGACCAGTTCGACGTGCCCGAGGTGGCGAACGCCGTCCAGCCCGGAGAGGCAGATGCGCACTTCCGGAAGCAATGCCTCAAGATGGGGCACCAAAATGGGGCACTGCTTCACGTCCACGATGTCGCTGGAGCCGGCCTTGCGAAACCCCATCTCTAGCCGCTCCGTTTTTGGCTGATAGCTGAGGCTCAGGCGCGCGCGACGACGATAGCCCCAGGGCGCATCGGCGACAATTTCGTTAACGTCATGTTTGAGCAGACGCGCCAGCGCGCGGCTTTTGCTTTTTTGCTGTAATTCTGTGCTCGCATGCTGTTGCTGGCAGCCGCCGCACACGCCAAAATGGGGACAGCGGGGCGCCACACGCTCCGGGCTATCGTTGAGGCGACGCTTAACCTGCCCGCGCGCAAACTGGCGTTTATCTTCCGTCAGCGTAATTTCTGCTCGTTCTGCTGGCAGTAAACCTGTTATAAACAGAGCCTTACCATTGTGGCGTGCCACTCCCTGACCAAACGGATCGAGATCCGTGGCTTCAACAGTGATGATTTGACGCGTCGTCACGCGTCGCTTTGCAGAGTAGAATTGCGCCATTGCCGAGATTTTTCTCACATAAACATAATTATCTTAATTGTCCCATAACGGAACGCCATGACCAACTACAGCCTGCGCGCGCGCATGATGATTTTGATCCTCGCCCCCACCGTTCTCATCGGTTTGCTGCTGAGTATCTTCTTTGTGGTGCACCGCTATAACGATTTGCAGCGACAGCTGGAGGATGCAGGCGCCAGCATAATCGAACCGCTTGCCGTCTCCAGCGAGTACGGCATGAACCTGCAAAACCGCGAATCCATTGGGCAGTTAATCAGCGTACTCCACCGCCGCCACTCGGACATCGTACGCGCCATTTCCGTTTACGACGAACACAACCGCCTGTTCGTCACCTCGAACTTTCATCTCGATCCCGCAGCCCTGAAAATCCCGGACGGTACGCCGTTCCCGCGCCACCTCACCGTACTGCGGCGCGGCGATATCATGATCCTGCGCACGCCGATCGTGTCGGAAAGCTATTCCCCCGATGAGTCTGCGCAATCCGACGCCAAATCCAGCAATAATATGCTGGGATATGTAGCGCTGGAGCTGGATCTCAAGTCGGTCCGGCTACAGCAGTACAAAGAGATCTTCATCTCAGGCGTGATGATGCTGTTCTGCATTGGCATTGCGCTGATCTTCGGCTGGCGCCTGATGCGCGACGTGACGGGCCCCATCCGCAACATGGTTAACACGGTTGACCGCATCCGCCGGGGACAGCTCGACAGCCGTGTGGAAGGGTTTATGCTGGGCGAGCTGGATATGCTGAAAAACGGCATCAACTCGATGGCGATGTCGCTGGCGGCGTATCACGAAGAGATGCAGCACAACGTTGACCAGGCGACGTCCGACCTGCGCGAAACGCTGGAGCAGATGGAGATCCAGAACGTTGAGCTGGATCTGGCGAAAAAGCGCGCTCAGGAAGCGGCGCGTATTAAATCGGAATTCCTTGCCAATATGTCGCACGAGCTGCGCACGCCGCTCAATGGCGTGATCGGCTTTACCCGACTGACTCTGAAAAGCGAGCTGAATCCTACTCAGCGCGATCACCTGCACACCATTGAACGCTCGGCCAACAACCTGCTGGCGATCATCAACGACGTGCTGGACTTCTCCAAGCTGGAAGCGGGCAAGCTGATCCTTGAGAGTATCCCCTTCCCGCTGCGCAGCACGCTGGATGAGGTGGTGACGCTGCTCGCGCACTCGTCGCACGACAAAGGCCTTGAGCTGACGCTTAATATTAAAAACGACGTGCCGGATAACGTCATTGGCGATCCGCTGCGCCTGCAGCAGGTCATTACTAACCTTGTCGGGAATGCCATTAAATTCACCGAAAGCGGTAATATCGACGTCCTGGTAGAGAAACGCTCGATCAGCAGCAATAAGGTGCAGATTGAAGTCCAGATCCGCGATACCGGCATCGGTATTCCGGAGCGGGACCAGTCGCGTCTGTTCCAGGCGTTCCGTCAGGCAGACGCCAGTATCTCCCGCCGTCATGGCGGCACCGGCCTGGGGCTGGTGATCACGCAACGCCTGGTGAACGAGATGGGCGGCGATATCTCTTTCCACAGCCAGCCAAACCGCGGTTCAACCTTCTGGTTCCACATTAATCTGGATCTCAATCCGAACGTGCTGACCGATGGCCCGGTGACGGACTGTCTGAAGGGCAAGCGTCTGGCCTACGTCGAACCTAACGCTGCGGCGGCGCAGTGTGCGCTCGACATCTTAAGCACCACGCCGCTGGAGGTGGTCTACAGCCCAACCTTCTCAGCGCTTGCCGTTGAGCATTACGACATTCTGCTGATGGGGATCCCGGTGACCTTCACCGGCGAACTGACCATGCAGCAGGAGCGGCTGGCAAAAGCCGCGTCGATGACCGACTACCTGCTGCTGGCGCTGCCCTGCCACGCGCAGATTAATGCGGAGGAGTTGAAAAATGACGGGGCCGCCGCCTGTCTGCTAAAACCGCTTACCGCGACCCGCCTTCTGCCCGCGCTCACGGAGTATTGTCGTCTTAGCCAGCATGCCCTTCCGCTGATTAACGATGAGCAAAAATTGCCGATGAGCGTGATGGCGGTGGATGATAATCAGGCCAACCTGAAGCTCATTGGCGCATTGCTGGAAGACCAGGTTCAGCATGTTGAGCTGTGCACCAGCGGCGTGCAGGCGGTTGAACAGGCTAAGCAGATGCAGTTCGATTTAATCCTGATGGATATTCAGATGCCGGATATGGACGGTATCCGGGCCTGCGAGCTGATCCACCAGCTGCCGCATCAGCAGCAAACGCCGGTCATTGCGGTCACCGCGCACGCGATGGCCGGTCAGAAAGAGAAGCTGCTGAGCGCCGGGATGAACGACTATCTGGCAAAGCCCATCGATGAAGAGAAACTTCATAGCCTGCTGTTGCGCTACAAGCCGGGTCATATTGGCGGAACGTACACGGTTTCCAGCGAGCCGGTAGAAATCAGCGTCAACCAGAACGCGACCTTTGACTGGCAGCTTGCCCTGCGCCAGGCGGCTGGTAAACCCGATCTCGCCCGCGACATGCTGCAAATGCTGGTCGCGTTTCTGCCGGAAATTCGCAATAAGGTGGAAGAGCAGCTGGTGGGTGAAAACCCGGAAGATTTGCTGGATGCGATCCACAAGCTGCACGGCAGCTGCGGGTACAGCGGCGTACCGCGGCTGAAAAACCTCTGCCAGCTGCTGGAGCAGCAGCTGCGTGCGGGCACGCCGGAATCGGAGCTTGAACCGGAGTTCCTGGAACTGCTGGATGAAATGGATAACGTGACGCGGGAAGCGATGAAGGTGTTGGGGAGCTGAGGTAAAAGCCCGGTGGCGGTTTCGCCTTACCGGGCCTACGATTGCGGGTGCGGCCTGATGCCCTCACCCCGCCCCTCTCTCACAGGGAGAGAGAATTACATCCCCTGCCCCACTTTCAGCACCGCCGCGATATTCCTGGCGGCCATCCTGACATTTTCGCCAGCATTTTCCAGCGCGTCTTCCAGCGAGCAGATGGTGTAGATCACGCTAAACACGGCATCAATGCCGTGATCGTGTACCACGCCAACGTCCGCCGTCAGGCTGCCCGCAATGCCGATGACGGGTTTGTTAAAGCGTTTCGCCACTTTCGCCACCCCCACCGGGACTTTGCCGTGGATCGTCTGGCTGTCAATGCGGCCTTCCCCCGTGATCACCAGATCCGCATCGGCCACCTGGTCGGCCAGGTGAAGCGCATCGGTCACGATCTCAATGCCCTGGCGCAGCTGCGCGCCGCAAAAGGCGTACAGCGCGGCCCCCATGCCACCCGCCGCGCCGCCGCCAGCAAGGTTTAGCACGTCGATATCCAGATCCCGGGCAATGACGCTCGCATAGTGCGCAAGCGCGTTGTCCAGGGTGACGATCATTTCTGCGGTGGCGCCCTTTTGCGGGCCAAATACGGCTGACGCACCGTCCTTCCCGGTGAGCGGATTGGTCACATCGCAGGCGACTTCTATCCGGCACTCCGCCAGACGTCTGTCCAGCCCGCTCAGGTCGATACGCGCGAGTTTTCCCAGCTCGCCACCGCCCTGCCCAAGAGGCTGTTCACTCGCATCGAGCAATTTAGCGCCCAGCGCCTGCACCATCCCTGCGCCGCCGTCATTGGTGGCGCTGCCGCCAATGCCAATGATGATATGCTTAACGCCCGCATCCAGCGCGTGACGAATCAGTTCGCCCGTGCCCCAGGAGGTGGTTTTCAGCGGATTACGCTGCGAAGGCGCAACCAGCTCCAAGCCGCTTGCCGCCGCCATTTCAATAAAGGCGCTCTGCTCGTCACCGGATAAGCCATAAAATCCTTCTACGCGTTCACCCAGCGGGCCCGTCACCGGAACATGCACAATGCGTCCCTGCGTTGCCGCGATCATCGCCTCAACCGTCCCTTCGCCACCGTCCGCGACCGGCAGTTTGACGTAAACCGCCTCGGGAAAGATCTCGCGAAAACCACGCTCTATCGCTGTCGCAACCTCAAGCGCACTCAAACTTTCCTTATACGAGTCCGGTGCGATAACAATTTTCATAAGCCATCCTTACGCATAGTCGTTACGTTAAGCATACACCACGTAAAAGACCGCTCATGGGAGCGGTCCCAATGCGTTTATCGTACCATGCACGGGCGTTTATTGTCGAATGTCCAGTCGGGGATCAGGTACTGCATCGCCATCGCGTCGTCCCGCGCGCCCAGACCGTGTTTTTGATACAGCTCATGAGCCTTCATGACCTGGTCCATATCCAGCTCAACCCCCAGCCCCGGTGTGGAAGGCACCTGCACCATGCCACCTTTGATCTCAAACGGCTGCTTAGTCAGACGCTGATTACCTTCCTGCCAGATCCAGTGGGTGTCGATAGCGGTGATTGTCCCCGGCGCGGCGGCGGCGACGTGCGTGAACATCGCCAGAGAGATATCGAAGTGGTTGTTGGAGTGCGAACCCCAGGTCAGGCCAAACTCATGGCACATCTGCGCCACGCGCACCGAACCCTGCATCGTCCAGAAGTGCGGGTCCGCCAGCGGAATATCGACTGACTGGAGGGATAATGTATGCCCCATCTGACGCCAGTCTGTAGCAATCATATTGGTCGCGGTCGGCAGCCCCGTTGCGCGGCGGAATTCCGCCATGACTTCACGGCCCGAGAAGCCTTGCTCAGCCCCACAGGGATCTTCCGCATACGCCAGCACGCCTTTCAGCTGTTTACCAATTTCGATCGCTTCATCAAGCGACCATGCTCCGTTCGGATCCAGCGTCACGCGCGCCTGCGGGAAACGTTTTGCCAGCGCGGTGATGGCTTCCGCCTCTTCTTCCCCGGCCAGCACGCCGCCCTTCAGTTTAAAATCGTTGAAACCATATTTCTCGTAAGCGGCTTCCGCCAGGCGCACCACCGCATCAGGGGTCATTGCCTCGTCGTGGCGGAGTCGGTACCAGTCGCAGTGTTCTTCGGGCTGGCTCTGATACGGCAGTGGCGTCAGCTTGCGGTCACCGACAAAGAACAGATAGCCCAGCATTTCCACTTCGCTGCGCTGCTGCCCCTCGCCCAGCAGCGACGCAACGTTAACGCCCAGATGCTGGCCCAGCAGATCCAGCATCGCGGCTTCAATTCCGGTCACCACGTGGATAGTGGTGCGCAGATCGAAGGTCTGCAGACCCCGGCCCCCGGCATCGCGATCGGCAAAGGTATTGCGCACGGTGTTGAGGACATTTTTGTACTCGCCCAGCGTTTTACCCACCACCAGCGGAATGGCATCTTCCAGGGTTTTGCGGATCTTCTCCCCGCCCGGAATCTCGCCCACGCCGGTATGGCCGGAATTGTCTTTGATAATGACAATGTTGCGGGTAAAGAATGGCGCATGCGCTCCGCTCAGGTTCATCAGCATGCTGTCATGGCCCGCAACCGGAATGATTTGCATGGAAGTAACGACAGGGGTCGTAAATGTACTCATCGTGTAATCCTTTTATCAGTGACGTCCAAAAACAGGGCGCTTACGGTCAAATGTCCAGCCGGGGATAAGGTACTGCATCGGGCCCGCATCGTTACGCGCGCCGCCCGGCAGCTTTTTATACGCCTCATGGGCTTTATGGATCCTATCCCAGTCCAGCTCCACGCCCAGGCCCGGCTCATCCTGTACGGCAATTTTGCCATTGATGATTTCCAGCGGATTTTTCGTCAGGCGGGCTTCCCCTTCCTGCCAAATCCAGTGGGTGTCGATGGCGGTTGGGTTACCCGGCGCTGCGGCGCCAACGTGGGTAAACATCGCCAGCGAAATATCAAAGTGATTGTTCGAGTGACAGCCCCAGGTGAGCCCCCAGTCATCGCACAGCTGGGCCACGCGCACTGCGCCGGAGAGCGTCCAGAAGTGCGGGTCCGCCAGCGGTATGTCGACCGCGTTCAGCATCACTGCGTGACCCATTTCGCGCCAGTTGGTGGCGATCATATTGGTCGCGACAGGGAGCCCGGTGGCGCGACGGAACTCGGCCATGACTTCGCGGCCCGAGAAGCCCTGCTCCGCGCCGCAGGGGTCTTCCGCATAGGTCAGGACATCCCCCAGCCCTTTGCACAGGCTAATCGCTTCATCCAGCAGCCATGCGCCGTTGGGATCGACGGTGATCCGTGCATCCGGGAAGCGTTTTTTCAGCGCCCGGGCCGTTTCAATCTCCTGCTCGCCGGGCAGCACGCCGCCCTTCAGCTTGAAATCCTTAAAGCCGTAGCGATCCTGCGCCGCCTCGGCCAGCCGCACTACCGCGTCGCTGGAGAGCGCATCCTGGTGGCGCAACTGATACCAGTCGTGGTTGCCCGCGGTTCGGGCCAGATAGGGGAGATCGGTTTTATTGCGATCGCCAACGTAAAACAGATAGCCCAGCACGGTGACCGCATCGCGCTGTTTGCCGGGCCCCAGCAGTTCGCAGACCGGGACATTGAGCGCCTTCCCCAGTAAATCAAGCAGCGCCGCTTCCAGAGCGGCGACCGCGTTGACGCGCAGTTCAAACGTCCAGGCACCTTTTCCGAACGTATCAAAGTCTGCCGACTGGTTGCCTTTATGCACCCGCTGAACCACCTTGTTCAGGCGGGCAATCTCCTGCCCCACGACCTGCGGAATGGCATCGACCAGCGTCTGGTAAATCACCTCTCCACCAGGGGCCTCGCCCACGCCGGTATTCCCTGCGCTGTCTTTCAGCACAACGATATTACGGGTAAACCAGGCATTATGCGCACCGCCAATATTGAGCAGCATGCTGTCCTGTCCGGCCACCGGGATGACCTTCATTTCAGTGACGGTTGGGCTCGATTGGGTTGTCATCATCCACGCTCCGCAACAGGTTTAAGTTCGACGCGTTTGATATCCCCCACCAGCACCAGGTAACTCAGTACCGCCACCAGCGCATGCACACCCACGTAGATTAGCGCACCGTTAAACGATCCGGTGGTGCCGACGATGTAGCCGATAGCGATGGGCGTAACAATCCCGGAGATGTTGCCGAACATGTTGAACAGACCGCCGCTCAGGCCGCTGATCTCTTTCGGGGCCGTATCCGCCATCACCGCCCAGCCCAGCGCGCCAATGCCTTTGCCGAAGAAGGCCATCGCCATAAAGCCGATAATCATCCACTCGGCATTGACGTAGTTACAGAACACCATGGTCATGGAGAGCAGCATGCCGAGCACGATAGGCGTTTTACGCGCGATGTTCAGCGAGCCCGTGCGGCGCATCAGCCAGTCGGAGATCACCCCGCCGAGCACGCCCCCCACGAAGCCGCAGATGGCCGGGACCGAGGCGACAAATCCCGCTTTCAGAATCGACATGCCGCGTGCCTGCACCAGGTATACCGGGAACCAGGTGATGAAAAAGTAGGTTAAGGCGTTGATACAGTACTGGCCCAGATAGATCCCTATCATCATGCGTGAGCCAACGAGCTGCCTGATCTGCGCCCATTTCTGGCTGAACGGGACTTTCGCCGTCGAGGATTTCTGATCCATGTTGATCAGCGCGCCGCCTTCCGCGATGTACTCCAGCTCTTTTTTATTCACGCCTGGATGCTGGTTGGGTTCGTGGATCACTTTCAGCCAGACGAAGCTGATGACGATCCCGAGTCCGCCCATAAAGAAGAACACGTGTGACCAGCCCACCTCATGGGTCAGCCAGCCCATAATGGGCGCAAAGATCACCGTCGCGAAGTACTGTGCGGAGTTAAAAATTGCCACCGCCGTTCCCCTCTCCTGCGCCGGGAACCAGGCCGCCACAATGCGGCTGTTACCCGGGAAGGAAGGCGCTTCCGCTAGCCCTACCAGGAAGCGCAGCGTGAAGAGCGCCACGATAATGCCGAAGCCGCTGAAGATATCGACGAAGCCCTGCAGCAGGGTAAAGGCAGACCAGATGAAGATGGACCAGAAATAGACCCGTTTAGAGCCAAAGCGGTCCAGCAGCCAGCCGCCAGGGATTTGCCCGATGACGTAGGCCCATGAGAATGCGGAGAAAACGTAACCCATGCCCACCGGATCAAGGCCGATATCTTTTGCCATTTCCGAACCGGCAATCGACAGCGTGGCGCGGTCACCATAGTTAAAGGACGTGACGATAAACAGCATCACCACTATCCAGTAGCGGGCATTGGTGCGCTTTTCAGCGCTGCTCGCTGCGTGGCTTAATGTACTCATTGTTGCACTCCTGAAACATAGCTTTCGCCTGGTTCATTCTGTACAGCACCGGTAGGGTAAGCAGAATGAGATTGGTTTTGTCGTTTTGGTACGGCCTGACGCCGTTTTATAGTGACCGGAAAAGTATATGAAGGAGTGGCGCTGCTACTCACCGTGCAAAAACACAGTATTAAAGGGTGTGAGGGAGGTTGTTTAGGGCATAAGCCCAGAGGAGTGGAAGGTAGTTCACGGAAATGGCGTTTGGTGGGGGTGTAATGCCGGGTGGCGGCTACGCCTGACCCGGCCTACCATTGGTATCGCGCAGGGTTATTTAAGCAGCGTTGCCCAGTGTTCGACCCACGGGTTTGATTGGCTTTCTGGCTCCGGGTGCTCACCCGCATCAATCAGCAGCATCTCGCCAACGCGCTGGGCGCTCTGCTCCTGCAGGAGCGCATCGAACTGCTTTCCGCCGTCGCAGAAGTTGACGTAAGAGCTGTCGCCGAGGGCGATGATGCCGTAGTGAACATCTGGCTGATAGCCAAGCTGGTCTTTAATGCCCTGGAACAGCGGCACGATGCTGTCCGGCAGATCGCCCTGCCCGGTGGTGGAGGTCACCACCAGAATGTATTTATCTTTATACTTTTCCCAGTCCGCCAGCTCCGGATCTTCATAGACCGTGGCTTTATGGCCCAGGCCTGCCAGAATCGCTTCCGCCTCTTCCGCGACCAGCAGCGAGTTGCCGTACATTGTGCCGACAAAAATGCCTACTTCAGCCATGCTATTTTCCCATATTGAATGCGCTTACTCTTCATCCTGAACGTTGCCCGGTACAAACTCAACCCTTTCATTTTCGGGGAGTTGTCCCAGCCAGCCAAACTGTGACAGCGCCTGCATCCAGACCTCGTCCAGTCCCGCGCGGATAGTCAGCGGCTCGCCGGTAAACGGGTGCGTCAGGCTGAGCTCGCTTGCGTGTAGCATCAGACGATGGCAGCCAAAATGTTCAGCCGCGCTGCGGTTCTGGCGTAAATCACCGTGTTTGCTGTCGCCAATAATCGGGTGACGCAGATGCGCAAGGTGGCGTCGCAGCTGGTGCTTACGCCCGGTTTTGGGCAGAAGCTCAACCAGGCTGTAGCGTGTGGTCGGAAATTTGCTGGTGGCCACCGGCATTTCCGTCGTCGCCATGCCGCGATAATCCGTCACGGCGGGCTGCGGGCCTTTGTCATCCCGGG
Organism: Enterobacter sp. 3U4; assembly: GCF_057224565.1. Taxonomy (NCBI): domain Bacteria; kingdom Pseudomonadati; phylum Pseudomonadota; class Gammaproteobacteria; order Enterobacterales; family Enterobacteriaceae; genus Enterobacter; species Enterobacter sp. 3U4. The sequence continues at coordinate 248,325 of NZ_CP136665.1, read as the reverse complement.
CAAATTTATCGGCGATTTTGTCCAGCTCCTCCACCAGCGGGTAGTCCAGGGTGGCGGACTCGGTCAGCCAGCCACGCACGATCGCGTGATAGCGCTTCTGGATCTGGTGCTGTTCAAACTGCTGCGCCAGCAGACGGCCAGCTTCGCTGGAAAGCCCCATCAGCAGCACGCCGGAGGTCGGCCGGTCGAGGCGATGGGCGGTAAAAACATGCTGACCAATCTGGTCGCGAACGGTCTGCATCACCACCACCTTCTCATCGCGATCCAGCCAGCTGCGGTGCACCAGCCAGCCTGACGGTTTATTCACCGCCACCAGCCACTCGTCCTGATAGAGGATCTCAAGCGTCATGCATCTTCACCGGCAAATAGGGCATCCAGTTTTTCCAGTTCGACCAGCATGACGTCGCGCGCAGGGTGCGTCGCCTCGAGCGCCATTTCATAATAGGGAGAGACAGCAAACGCCTGCGGCAAGGGGTGCCCCCCCTCAAGCAGGGCGTGCATGCGCGGAATTAACACCCACTGCAGCCACTCGAAAGGAGCCAGCGTATCCAGGCAAAAGGGCTGGGTGCTGGCGAACGCTTCTGGCTGCGGCGCGGTCTCCTGCCACAGCTGATGTTGGCGCAAAAGGGCTTCGATGGCGTGCAACTGAGCACGAACGCTATCGTGTTGCGTCATAGTAACCTCAACTGAAAAAGTGAACGGCGCGCAGCATAGCATTGCGAAAGGCAGAAATAAAAAAAGGGAGCACTGTAAAAACAGTGCTCCCGGTTCGTTCCGCAGCATTCCAGCTACAATTCGTGCTCCCTGCTCATCCGTGACAACTTTTCCTGAAGCCCGAAGGCCTGGTCATCCGTCTACCTTTTGCATCCTTCACACATCTTCCTGACGTGTTTGTTTCATCCTGAAACGTCCTGGCCTTCCTGACCCACCGACCATCCTGACCGGCTCTCATTCTCCTTCCTGGAGGTGTCCCTTACGCATCCTGCGTCATCCACTTCGCTTCATCCTGAAGCCTTCCTGCAGCGCCATCCTGACGAGTCCTGAGTGAGAAACGCCATCATCCTGATGTTCGTTTCTCGTGTCGGCTTCCTGTCGACGGAGATAGAATCCGCTATTCCGCTTCGTCTTACAACCCACTCAGCCAGCCTTGTAAGACGCCGGGACTCCCTAAAAATAATAGGACGAACAACTAATTCATTGAAAAATAGAGTGATATTAATCTGAATTTAATGAGGTAATACTGAATGTTCCAGCGATCTCTCACAAACCTTGTAAGAGATCTCTCACACGCGCTGTAGCAGCATGGATTACAGAAGGGGCTCAAGTCGGGTGAGGAAATCCGCAAGAGAGGGAGCGAGAGTCTCGCGATTGCGGGTGCCGATAGTCTCTTTAACCACTTCACCTGACAGGTTACAGACGGAGATAACGTCAAGTTCGCTGTCCAGCGTGGCAATAAAGAGCGTCGGAGAAAGCTTCAGGCGCTTTTGCGTGACCAGATGACCAATCAGGTTTTCCTGAACACGCTGCAGATCGTCTTCGCTCCAGGTCTGCAACAGCGTCAGCGTGATATCAGCAAAGCGCGCGGGCATATCCCCTGCGAACTGCGTGGTATAAAACGCATGAACCGCTGGTTGTACCACAATGTCCATTGCCCGTTCAACCGCATTTACATTTTGCTCGCCGGTATTGGGCTTCGGCTGCCAGATAACGTAATCGTCGAGCGAAGAGATAATGCACGGCGAGGGTACGCCATATAAATCAGCACTTTGCGGCCACGATCCCTGCTTTTCATGCCATGCGTCGCAATAGCGGGTCGTGAAGGTAGTGAGGGCATTTGCAGTTTCGATGTCCACCGATTTCTCTCTTCTTGTAAGACAGGATAAACTCAGCCCATAAGTGTACCTGTAAAGTGGCTATGAAACATGTCTTACGAAAATCATCAGGCGTTAACCGGCTTAACGCTGGGTAAATCGACCGATTACCGCGATACCTACGATGCGAGCCTGCTGCAGGGCGTGCCGCGCAGCCTGAACCGCGATCCTCTGGGCCTGCATGCGGACGCGTTGCCGTTTGTCGGCGGCGATATCTGGACGCTGTATGAACTCTCGTGGCTAAACGCGCGCGGTCTGCCGCAGGTGGCGGTGGGCCACGTTGAGCTGGATTACGCCAGCGTTAATCTCGTCGAGTCCAAAAGCTTTAAGCTCTATCTCAACAGCTTTAACCAGACCAAATTCAACAGCTGGGACGACGTTCAGCACACTCTGGAACGTGATTTAAGCGCTTGCGCGCAGGGAAAGGTGAGCGTCTCACTTTATCGCCTGCACGAGCTGGAAGGGCAGCCTGTTGCCCACTTCAACGGGACCTGCATCGACGATCAGGATATTGAGGTGGCGAATTATGAATTCAGCGCCGATTACCTCGAAGACGCGGCGAGCGGAAAGGTGGTCGAAGAGACGCTGGTCAGCCATCTGCTGAAATCCAACTGCCTGATCACCCACCAGCCGGACTGGGGCTCGGTGCAGATCCAGTACCGCGGCCCGAAAATTGACCGAGAAAAGCTGCTGCGCTACCTGGTGTCGTTCCGCCATCACAATGAATTCCACGAGCAGTGCGTGGAGCGCATCTTTAGCGATATTCAACGTTTCTGCCAGCCAGAAAAATTGAGCGTTTACGCGCGCTACACCCGCCGCGGCGGTCTGGACATCAACCCATGGCGCACCAACACTGATTTTGTGCCGGCGACCGGACGGCTGGTGCGTCAGTAATATAAATATTTTCACAATATGCGCGGTATCTTCCGCGCTTTAGGTTGTGAAACGTCACGCGCCAGGGCTATTGTAATCAACAGGGAAAGACGATAATCGTCCCGTAAGGAGCTCACTTGATTACACATATTAGCCCGCTTGGCTCAATGGATATGTTGTCGCAGCTGGAAGTGGACATGCTTAAACGCACGGCCAGCAGCGATCTTTATCAACTGTTTCGTAACTGTTCACTTGCCGTTCTGAACTCCGGAAGCCTGACAGATAACAGTAAAGAACTGCTGTCCCGCTTCGAAAGCTTTGATATCAACGTGCTGCGCCGCGAGCGTGGCGTGAAGCTTGAAGTCATCAACCCGCCGGAAGAGGCGTTTGTCGACGGACGCATCATTCGTTCACTTCAGGCTAACCTGTTTGCCGTGCTGCGTGACATCCTGTTTGTTAACGGGCAGATCCACAACGCAGGCCGTTTCCAGCATCTCGACCTGGAAAGCTCGGTCCATATCACCAACCTCGTGTTCTCCATTTTGCGTAACGCCCGTGCCCTGCACGTGGGTGAAGCACCGAACATGGTCGTCTGCTGGGGCGGTCACTCCATTAACGAAACCGAATACCTTTATGCGCGTCGGGTGGGCACCCAGCTCGGCCTGCGCGAGCTGAATATCTGTACCGGCTGTGGTCCGGGTGCGATGGAAGCGCCTATGAAAGGTGCGGCGGTTGGGCATGCGCAGCAGCGTTATAAAGAGGGGCGGTTTATCGGCATGACCGAACCGTCAATCATCGCGGCTGAGCCACCTAACCCGCTGGTCAACGAGCTGATTATCATGCCGGATATCGAGAAACGTCTTGAGGCGTTTGTCCGTATCGCCCACGGCATTATCATCTTCCCGGGCGGCGTGGGGACAGCGGAAGAGCTGCTCTACCTGCTGGGTATTCTGATGAATCCGGCCAACAAAGATCAGGTTCTGCCGCTGATCCTGACCGGGCCAAAAGAGAGCGCCGACTACTTCCGCGTGCTGGACGAATTTATCGTGCACACGCTGGGTGAAGCCGCACGTCGTCACTATCGCATCATCATTGACGATGCCGCAGAAGTGGCGCGCCAGATGAAGAAAGCGATGCCATTGGTGAAAGAGAACCGTCGCGATACCGGTGATGCGTACAGCTTTAACTGGTCAATCCGCATTGCGCCGGACCTGCAGATCCCGTTCGAGCCTTCACACGAGAACATGGCGAACCTGAAACTCTACCCGGACCAGCCGGTGGAGGTCCTGGCCGCCGATCTACGTCGTGCCTTCTCCGGGATTGTGGCGGGCAACGTCAAAGAGGTGGGCATCCGCGCCATTGAGCAGTACGGTCCGTACAAGATCCACGGAGACCCGGAGATGATGCGCCGTATGGACGACATGCTGCAGGGCTTTGTCGCCCAGCACCGCATGAAGCTGCCGGGCTCTGCCTATATTCCTTGCTACGAAATCTGCACATAACGCTTAGCGGTATCTCATTAAAGCCGGGTCGCCCTGTCGCGCGTCCCGGCTTTTTTATTCCCGATGTAATTCATAGGCATCACTTATATCTTTTACAAAATCATCACAAACGCAAACGATTACCTCTTTTTTACAACCGTGAGTTATCAGCCTTAATCCAAATTACCCGCCAGAAAATACTAAAAACCCATTTCTTTACAGCTAAAGACACCTATATCACGGCTCAGTCTTTCAGCTCACATGTCGTTGGTGGTAGCCTTCGCGCCCGTAAATTCTCTTTGATGTTTTTTTAACAGATAAATGGTCTAAAGATGCCCACATCATAAGTGGATTATTGCATTTGGGATCACGATCACTGATAGATTCATTACTAGAATGTATCTTTCCGCCCGCCAATAGTTACGGGCAAAAATTATTAAAAAACCGTCACTGAACGAATTTCATATTACCGTCAGGCACTTTTTCATCGGATTTGACTAAAAACCTGACAATTCGCTTCCTCCAGGAGATACAGATGGAAACCACTCAAACCAGCACCGTTGCTTCGATTGAATCCCGAAGTGGTTGGCGCAAAACGGATACCATGTGGATGCTTGGCCTTTACGGCACAGCAATCGGCGCTGGTGTACTGTTCCTTCCTATCAACGCAGGCGTCGGCGGTCTGATCCCGCTGATCATCATGGCTATCATTGCTTTTCCGATGACCTTCTTTGCACACCGCGGTCTGACCCGCTTCGTGCTGTCCGGTAAAAACCCGGGCGAAGACATCACTGAAGTGGTTGAAGAGCATTTCGGCGTTGGCGCAGGTAAGCTGATTACCCTGCTCTACTTCTTCGCGATTTACCCTATTCTGCTGGTCTACAGCGTGGCGATCACCAACACCGTTGAAAGCTTCATGACGCACCAGCTGCACATGACGCCGCCACCGCGTGCGATTCTGTCTCTGATCCTGATTGTGGGCATGATGACCATCGTGCGCTTCGGTGAGCAGATGATTGTGAAAGCGATGAGCGTACTGGTCTTCCCGTTCGTGATTGCTCTGATGGTACTGGCTTGCTATCTGATCCCACAGTGGAACGGTGCAGCGCTGGAAACCCTGTCCCTGAGCAGCGCATCGGCAACCGGTAACGGCCTGCTGATGACCCTCTGGCTGGCGATTCCGGTGATGGTGTTCTCTTTCAACCACTCCCCAATCATCTCTTCTTTCGCTGTTGCGAAACGTGAAGAGTACGGTAATGGCGCAGAGAAGAAGTGCTCCAGCATCCTGGCACGCGCTCACATCATGATGGTATTGACCGTTATGTTCTTCGTCTTCAGCTGCGTACTGAGCCTCTCCCCGGCGGACCTGGCGGCAGCGAAAGAGCAGAACATCTCTATTCTGTCTTACCTGGCGAACCACTTTAACGCACCGGTCATTGCGTGGATGGCACCTATCATCGCGATTATCGCCATCACCAAATCCTTCCTGGGCCACTACCTCGGCGCACGTGAAGGCTTCAACGGTATGGTGATTAAATCTCTGCGCGGTAAAGGCAAGAGCATTGAAATCAACAAGCTGAACAAAATCACTGCACTGTTCATGCTGCTCACCACCTGGGCGGTAGCAACGCTGAACCCAAGCATCCTGGGCATGATTGAAACCCTGGGCGGCCCGGTCATCGCGATGATTCTGTTCCTGATGCCGATGTACGCGATTCAGAAAGTCCCTGCTATGCGTAAGTACAGCGGACATGTGAGCAACGTCTTTGTGGTTATCATGGGTCTTATCGCAATCTCTGCGATCTTCTACTCCCTGTACACCATGTTCTGATTATCACCCGCGCCGTCTTCGGACGGCGCACTCCTCCCTCTCTGACTGAAAGCAATGGACGCATCATGATTAGCGTATTCGATATCTTCAAAATCGGTATTGGTCCTTCCAGCTCTCACACCGTCGGACCAATGAAAGCCGGTAAGCAGTTCACGGATGACTTGATTGCACGCGGCATCTTGCATGACATTACCCGCGTGGTTGTCGATGTATACGGCTCGCTTTCCCTTACCGGGAAAGGCCACCATACCGATATCGCCATTATCATGGGCCTGGCGGGAAACCTGCCGGATACCGTTGATATTGATGCGATCCCTGGCTTCATCCAGGACGTTAATACCCACGGTCGCCTGCTGCTGGCAAACGGCGAACACGAAGTGGAATTCCCGGTTGACCACTGCATGAATTTCCATGCGGACAACCTGTCGCTGCACGAAAACGGCATGCGCATTACCGCGCTGGCCGGCGACAAAGCGGTATATAGCCAGACGTATTACTCTATCGGCGGCGGTTTTATCGTCGACGAAGACCACTTTGGTCAAACCAATACTTCTTCTGTTGAGGTACCGTATCCGTACAAAACGGCGGCGGACCTTCAGCGTCACTGCCAGGAGACGGGCCTTTCCCTCTCCGGCCTGATGATGAAAAACGAGCTGGCACTCCACAGTAAAGAAGAGCTCGAACAGCACTTCACTAACGTCTGGGAAGTGATGCGCGGCGGTATTGAGCGCGGGATCACCACCGAAGGCGTTCTGCCGGGCAAGCTTCGCGTGCCGCGTCGTGCTGCTGCGCTGCGCCGCATGCTGGTGAGCACCGATAAAACGACAACGGACCCGATGGCCGTCGTAGACTGGATCAACATGTTCGCCCTGGCGGTAAACGAAGAGAACGCCGCAGGGGGCCGCGTGGTCACCGCACCGACTAACGGCGCCTGCGGTATCGTTCCGGCGGTGCTGGCGTACTACGACAAGTTTATCCGTGAAGTGAACGCGAACTCACTGGCGCGCTACCTGCTGGTCGCAAGTGCGATTGGTTCCCTGTATAAGATGAACGCGTCCATTTCCGGTGCGGAAGTGGGCTGTCAGGGTGAAGTCGGCGTGGCATGCTCCATGGCGGCGGCGGGTCTGGCGGAGCTGTTGGGCGCAAGCCCGGCGCAGGTGTGCATTGCTGCGGAAATCGGCATGGAACACAACCTGGGGCTGACCTGTGACCCGGTGGCCGGACAGGTTCAGGTGCCGTGCATAGAACGTAACGCGATTGCCTCCGTGAAGGCGGTAAACGCGGCACGTATGGCGCTGCGCCGCACCAGCGAGCCGCGCGTCTGTCTCGATAAGGTTATCGAAACCATGTACGAAACGGGTAAAGATATGAACGCCAAATACCGCGAAACCTCTCGCGGCGGCCTGGCGATGAAGATCGTGACCTGCGATTAAGCCTCTCGGGAAGCCTCGTTTTGCGAGGCTTCTTCCTGTTTTCCCCACCATTCATAGTTTCACGCTGCTGACAGTGTTACCCTTCTTGCATTAGATAGAAGGGAGATTATCTGTGGCCGTTCATTTACTTATCGTCGATGCTCTTAACCTGATTCGCCGTATCCATGCGGTACAGGGGACGCCTTGTAAAGACACCTGCCTGCATGCGCTGGAACAGCTTATCCGCCACAGTGAGCCCACCCACGCGGTCGCGGTATTTGATGACGAAGCCCGCAACACGGGCTGGCGACACCAGCGTCTGCCGGACTACAAAGCCGGACGCGCACCGATGCCGGACGATCTTCACGCTGAATTACCCATGCTGCGCGCTGCATTTGAACAGCGGGGCGTCCCCTGCTGGGGCGCACAGGGAAATGAAGCCGACGATCTCGCGGCCACCCTGGCCGTGAAGGTGGCGAGTGCCGGGCATCAGGCCACTATCGTTTCAACTGACAAAGGCTACTGCCAGCTGCTCTCCCCGACTATCCGCATTCGCGACTATTTTCAAAAACGCTGGCTGGACGCGCCGTTTATTGCCAGCGAGTTCGGCGTCTCGCCTGAGCAACTACCGGATTACTGGGGACTGGCAGGCATCAGCAGCTCTAAGGTTCCGGGTGTCGCCGGTATTGGACCGAAGAGCGCCGCGCAGCTACTGACCGATTTTCAGAGTCTGGAAGGGATTTACGCCCGTCTGGATGAGGTGCCAGAGAAGTGGCGCAAGAAGCTGGAGGCACATAAAGAGATGGCGTTTATCTGCCGGGAAATCGCAACGCTACAGACGGATTTACAGCTGGACGGGAATTTACAGCAGTTGCGTTTAGAACGTTAATATCCCCTCACCCTAACCCTCTCCCCATAGGGGAGAGGGAACTGCTCGGTGCGGTCTTTTCCCCCTCGCCCCTTTGGGGAGAGGGAACTGCTCGGTGCGGTCTTTTCCCCCTCGCCCCTTTGGGGAGAGGGCCGGGGTGAGGGGCAATCAGCGCACTATCGCTCGTCGCGACGTCCGCCAACCGCAGCCCACCAGCGACGAATATGCACCGTCACCTCTTCGCGGTCGTGATACAGCTGACGCGCCTGGATCTCCACGTTAATACCGTGTTCATCCATCTGCTCCTGAATATAGGCCAGATTCTGCGACACTTCCTCATAGCGCTTTTTCATCGGCAGCTTGAGGTTGAATATTGTCTCACGACACCAGCCGTTGACCAGCCAGGAGGCCATCAGCGCGGCCACTTTTGCCGGCTTCTCAACCATATCGCACACCATCCACGAGATGTTGTTACGGTTCGGGCGATAGCGGAAACCGTCTTCACGCAGCCAGGTGACCTGCCCGGTATCCATCAGGCTTTGCGCCATTGGGCCGTTATCAACGGACGATACCCACATATTTCGTTTCACCAGCTGATAGGTCCAGCCGCCCGGGCACGCGCCAAGGTCGACGGCGTACATGCCGTTTGCCAGACGCTCGTCCCACTCATCCGCCGGGATAAAGACGTGGAACGCCTCTTCCAGCTTGAGCGTGGAACGGCTTGGCGCATCGGCCGGGAAGCGCAGACGCGGGATGCCCATAAAGAAGGGAGAGTTGTTGGTGGTGTACGAATAGCCCGTATAGCAGCAGCCCGGTGCGATAAAGAAGATATGCACCACCGGACGCTTCGGCGTTTCGTAGTTCGTCAGCACGCCCGCGTCACGCAGCGCCGCACGCAGCGGCACGGTGAACTTACGGCAGAACTTCATCAGCTCTTTACTTTCGTTGGTATCCGCCACTTCAACGCGCAGATCGCCGCCCTTTTCCACCACGCCCTGCAGCATGCCGACAATTGGCGTGATGCGGTCTTCAGGCGGAAGATCCTTCAGCAGCTCACCCGCAACAAACATCTGGCGAGCAAAGATCAGCGAGCTGAACGGCAGCTCGCGTACCAGCTTGTCTGCGTCTTCAGGCTGATAGCACTCGAATACCACATAGCCCGCGTTCTCTTTTACGCGGGCAAAGCCGAAGACTTCGCGCTTCGCCGCTTTATCGGTAATTTCCGCGGCACACTCTTTCTCAAACCCCGGGCGACAATATAAAACAACCTTATTCATGAACAACGCCCTTGCGTTTCAGACGGATAGCTCCGATAAACATTAATACCCAACCTGCCAGGAAGCTGAAGCCGCCGACAGGTGTAACGAACGCCCACAGGCGCAGATGTGAGAGCGCAAGGCAGTACAGGCTACCGCTGAACAACACGGTACCCAGCGCCATAAACACGCTGCTCCAGTAAAACCAGATACTGATACGACGCTGCATCGCCACCGCCAGCCCAAAAATAGCCAGCGTATGGAACGCCTGATATTCAAGGCCGGTCTGGATCCAGCCCATCTCTACTGCGCCCAAAGACTTGCTTAATACATGTGCGCCAAAGGCGCCCAGTGCAACAAAAATAAAGCCACTCACCGCGGCAAAAATCAGCATGAATCGGCTGGTCATGTTTAAGTCCTGAATTGATGCGTGCCCGGCACACAAACGTTATTGCTCATACCTGAAGCGGAATTTTTCTTGCTCGGTTGCCGCTTTCGCCAGTATCCACTGCCGGAAGGCGGCTATTTTACCCAGTTCTGCCTGACTGTCATGACAAACCAGATAAAACGCATTCTTGCTGACCAGTACATCATTAAAAGGGCAAACCAGGCGGCCTGCCTCAATTTCGGACTGCGCCATGACGTTGTTCGCCAACGCCACGCCCTGCCCGTGAATGGCAGCCTGTAACACCATCGCACTGTGGCTAAAGATGGGTCCCTGCTGCACGTTTATATGAGTAAGACCTAATTGACGGGTATAAGTTTGCCAGTCGCGGCGAGAGGCATCATGCAAAAGCGTATGCTGAGCCAGATCAGCGGGTGACTTCAGCGCCTTTTCACCTGTTAACAGCAGGGGAGAACAGACCGGCAGGAGATATTCTGCGTATAATTTCTCAACACGCAAGCCCGGCCAGTTACCGCGACCATAAAAAATAGCGACATCCACGTCATCGGCCAGCTTGTCCTCCTGGCGATCTACCGCCTGGATTCGAACGTCGATCCCCGGATAAGCTGAGTTAAAGCTTGAGAGTCTTGGCACCAGCCAATGAATGGCAAAACTGGGCAATAAACTAACGGTCAGGGCACCTTTTGCACTGCGAGCCTGCAGCTTACGCGTGGCTTCCGTAAGCTGGGAAAAAATCTCTTTAATATCCTGAAAATAGCTCTGCCCCTCTTCGGTCAACAGCAACGAACGGTTGCGTCGACGAAACAGCTTAAGGCCCAGAAAATCCTCCAGAGACTTGATTTGGTGACTTACTGCGGCCTGTGTCACAAAAAGCTCATCTGCTGCGCGGGTAAAGCTCAGGTGACGGGCTGCTGCATCAAAAACACGTAATGCATTAAGGGGTGGCAATCGCTTTGACATGGTTATCTGGCTTAGATGTTAACGGATTTTAACAAACAGGAAACAACGTTTAACCTATTAGTTTTTTTTATCTGAGCCATTATAATTTGTCCGTTGAGGAACTACCAGCAAATACCTATAGTGGCGGCACTTCCTGAGCCGGAACGAAGAGCTTTTTTCGGAATGCGTGTTCTGAAGGGCTTTTGGCTTACGGTTGTGATGTTGTGTTGTTGTGTTTGCAATTGGTCTGCGATTCAGACCACGGTAGCAACGCTACCAATTTTTCACTTCCTGTACATTTACCCTGTCTGTCCATAGTGATTAATGTAGCACCGCCAATTTGCGGTGCTTTTTTTTCGCCTGCGATCTGTTAGTGCTCGATCTCTTTCATCTCTTTCACGTCCGTGCGGTTGATCTGCTGCTTGTTCCCGTTAGCATCTTTGTACGAAATCATCCCGGTATCATTATCGGTAGTCGGTTTCCCTTCCGAAACGATAGAACGACCATCGTTGGTGTGCATCACGTAGTTGTTACCAGAACACGCGCTCAGGGCAAAAGTAAACGCACAGGCAGAAATGATTGCAGCTGTCTTATTCATGATTATTCTCCTTTAGCAATTAATGCTATTCAAACCTCGATTTATAACAGGCTAAAACATCCGCCTAACACTATTTAGCATAACCTGCTTTTTTGAGGTCGTAAGGATAAGCAGACAATTCTGATAGATATCAACCTCCTTGCCCTGCCGCTGAAATTGCGCGACGATCGCTATATTGAAATGAGGAATCCCATGAACGCTTTCAGTCCTGCGCAGTTTCGCGCACAGTTTCCGGCCCTGGCCGATGCCGGTATTTACCTGGACAGCGCCGCCACCGCCCTTAAGCCACAGGCGGTGATTGAAGCCACGCAGCAGTTCTACAGCCTGAGCGCCGGGAACGTGCATCGCAGCCAGTTTGCCGAAGCGCAGCGATTAACCGCGCGCTACGAAGCCGCACGCGATCAGGTCGCGCGCCTGATCAACGCCGAAAGCGGGAAAAACATCGTCTGGACGCGCGGCACGACCGAGGCCATCAATATGGTGGCCCAGTGCTACGCGCGCCCGCTGCTTCAGCCGGGCGATGAGATTGTAGTCAGCGAAGCGGAACATCACGCCAACCTGGTGCCATGGCTGATGGTGGCCGAGCAAACGGGTGCGCGCGTGGTGAAACTCCCGCTAGGTGCAGACCTTCTGCCCGATGTGGCCCGTCTCCCCGAGCTGATTACTCCCCGCAGCCGCATTCTGGCGCTCGGACAGATGTCGAACGTCACGGGTGGTTGCCCGGACCTCGCTCAGGCTATTCGCATTGCCCATGCCAGCGGGATGGTGGTGATGGTCGACGGCGCTCAGGGCGTGGTGCACTTCCCCGCTGATGTGCAGGCGCTGGATATAGACTTCTATGCCTTCTCAGGACATAAGCTTTATGGGCCAACCGGTATAGGAGCGCTGTACGGCAAGCCAGAACTGCTGGCAAAAATGACGCCCTGGCTCGGTGGCGGCAAAATGATTACCGAAGTATCGTTCGATGGCTTCAAAACTCAGGATGTTCCCTATCGTCTGGAAGCCGGTACGCCGAACGTGGCGGGGGTGATTGGCTTAAGCGCGGCGCTGGAGTGGCTGGCTGAAACCGACATTGTTCAGGCTGAAAGCTGGAGCCGGGGGCTGGCGACGCTGGCAGAGGAAGAACTGAAAAAGCGCCCGGGTTTCCGCTCGTTCCGCGTTCAGGACTCAAGCCTGCTCGCCTTTGATTTTGCAGGCGTGCATCATAGCGACATGGTGACGCTGCTGGCCGGATACGGCATCGCCCTTCGCGCCGGGCAGCACTGCGCGCAGCCGCTGCTGGCGGCGCTCGGCGTGAGCGGTACGCTGCGCGCCTCGTTCGCGCCCTATAACACACAAAGCGATGTTGACGCGCTGGTCGCCGCCGTTGACCGCGCGCTTGAAATACTGGTGGATTAATGACTAGCGCTGCTTTAGCCGGACATCCGTTTGGCACCGTCATCACTGAAGAGACGTTAAAACAGACCTTTGCCCCGCTTTCACAGTGGGAAGATAAATATCGCCAGCTGATTATTCTCGGTAAGCAATTACCAACCCTCTCTGACGATCTCAAGGCGCAGGCGAAAGAGATCGCAGGCTGTGAAAACCGCGTCTGGCTGGGCGCGAGCGTTTCCGGCGAGAAGCTGCACTTCTTCGGCGACAGCGAAGGCCGCATCGTCCGGGGCCTGCTGGCCGTATTGTTGACCGCTGTGGAAGGGAAAAGCGCGGCGGAATTGCTGGCGCATTCGCCGCTGGCGTTATTTGATGAGCTGGGGCTGCGCGCGCAGCTAAGCGCCTCGCGCGGTCAGGGGCTGATCGCGCTCAGCGAAGCCGTACAGGACGCCGCACGTCAGGCTCAGGCCTGACGTTCCGCCTTCGCCATCATCTTCTTTAGGGCGTGAGACACCGCCACAAAGCCAAAGGAAGCGGTCACCATCGTGGCCGCACCAAAGCCTGAGGCGCAATCCATTCTCTTTGGCCCTTCCGCCGTGCTTTTCATCGCACACACGGAACCATCCGCCTGCGGGTAGACCAGCGCTTCGGTCGAGAACACGCAGTCGACGCCCAGCTTGCCTTTGCTGTTCTTCACGACGTTAAAGTCGCTCTTCAGGCGTTCACGCAGCTTGGCGGCAAGAGGATCCTGAATGGTTTTCGCCAGATCGGCCACCTGGATCTGCGTCGGATCGATTTGCCCGCCCGCGCCGCCCGTCGTGACCAGCGGCACCTTGTAGCGTCGGCAGTACGCGATCAACGCCGCTTTTGGCCGCACGCTGTCGATGGCGTCAATCACATAGCTATAGCCTTTGCTCATGTACTCCGCGACGTTATCTGCCGTCACAAAGTCGTCGATCACCGTCACGCGGCACTCCGGGTTGATCAAACGGATACGCTCCGCCATGACCTCAGACTTCGCCAGCCCGATGCTATCCCGCAGGGCGTGGATTTGACGGTTGGTGTTGGTGACGCAAACGTCATCCATATCAATCAGCGTGATTCCGCCAATACCGGTTCTCGCCAGCGCTTCTGCCGCCCACGACCCCACACCGCCAATGCCCACGACGCAGACGTGCGCATCCGCAAACAGCTGCAGGGCTTTTTCACCATATAAACGTGCCGTTCCGCCAAAACGCTGGCGCCAGGCGTCGCTGATTACCACAGACATAAAACCTCAGATGTAAAAAGGGTGAGGTTTTCCTCACCCTGAACAGTAATCCGTATTGCGCTCAGAATACCACAATCAGCCGCTGAATACGTTTCCAGCGCCCGGCGCCGCCTTAAGTACCCACACGCGTCCGTAGTGGTTATACCAGCCCGCGCGATGGCCTGCATCAGGGCCAATACCCTGATAGATGTCGAAGTGCTGGCCTTTAATCGCCCCGCCGACGTCCAGCGCCACCATCAGACGCAGCTCATACTGGCCGTTGAACTTGCCGTTATGGTCCAGCAGAGGAACTTCAGCCAGCAGCGTGGTGCCAGCAGGAATAATCGAACGATCCGATGCTACCGACGCGCGGCCAATCAGCGGTACCGCACTCGCCCCTTTCACCGGCGCGAAGTTTTGCGGTTTGAAAAAGACGAACGACGGGTTCTGCTCCAGCAGCTCGCGCACCTCGGCTTCGCTGTGTTTCTCGCCCCACTCGCGGATCGCCTGCATCGACATATCTTCTTTCTTCACTTCGCCGCGGTCGATCAGCACCTTGCCAATACTGCGATAGGCGTGGCCGTTTTTACCGGAATAGCTGAAGAAGTTAAGCGGTGAACCGTCGCCAAAATCAATGTAGCCGCTGCCCTGAACGTCCATGATGAAGTTATCCATCAGGGAGTTGCTGTAGGCCAGAACGTAGTTTTCGCTCAGCGCACCGGCGTAGATCTCAGCACGAGACGGCAGACGACCGCGTTTTGGCGGCATACGGTAGATAGGATACTGGAACTCGCCCTGACGCGAGTGTCGTGCCTGGATAACCGGGGTGTAATAGCCGGTAAACTGAACGTTGCCGTAGTTATCGGCCCCTTCCATCTGCCAGGCGTCGATACCAAACTGGCGCATGTTGCGCGTATCGCCACCTGCTTTCAGCCAGTCCTGGACTGCGTTATACACGCTACTCTGGGTGCCATACAGACGCGGCGAGGCGTTGCGGATCTGGTAGACCTGCTCGGAGAAATCACCGGCATTAATCGGTGCGCCAACCGCATCAGGCTGATTAACTAAAGAGAAAGGCTGGGATAACTTCCCGTCTTTATACTGTTGACCGCGATCGGTCGGTTTGGAAGAACAGGCCGCAAGAATCGCTACCATTGCGCCCGCCATCAGATACTTCGCCCAACGTCCTTTCATTATATCTCGTCTTTAAGTTGCCCATTTCCGCGTGATGAAGATAACAAACCGCCAGGGCTAATGAAATGCGATCGCATGCCCTTTGGCAAATTTTGCGCAAAAAATAGTCCAAACAACGCCATGTCGTTCAATTTGCATACAAAATCATGATAAATGTCAAAAAGGGGTTGCATCACAAACCTATCCGAGTATAGTGCGCATCCACGGACGCGGGGTGGAGCAGCCTGGTAGCTCGTCGGGCTCATAACCCGAAGGTCGTCGGTTCAAATCCGGCCCCCGCAACCAATTAAAATTTGATGAAGTATCTTCTACGACTGTAGAAAGACGGACGCGGGGTGGAGCAGCCTGGTAGCTCGTCGGGCTCATAACCCGAAGGTCGTCGGTTCAAATCCGGCCCCCGCAACCAATCAAATTTGAAGAAGTAAGTTTCTACACGAGTAGAAAGACGGACGCGGGGTGGAGCAGCCTGGTAGCTCGTCGGGCTCATAACCCGAAGGTCGTCGGTTCAAATCCGGCCCCCGCAACCAACACTTCTAAAACAATAAACACCCTTAAGGGTGTTTTTTTGTATCTGTCGTTTGTGAATTTGCCGGGCGTGAACCCGGCTGAAAGATTTACCCGCGCCGCGCCAGCGTCGCCCCGTCAGAGAAATACGCCCGTATCCCCGCCAGAATCGACTCCGCAACCTCCTGCTGGAATTTTGCCGTCTTGAGCTTACGCTCCTCTTCCACGTTACTGATGAACGCGGTTTCTACCAGAATGGACGGGATGTCCGGCGCCTTGAGTACCGCAAACCCGGCCTGTTCAACGCTGTTTTTATGCAGCTTATTGATGTTGCCCAGCTTGCCCAGCACCGCTTTACCAAACTTCAGGCTGTCGTTAATGGTCAGCGACTGCACCATATCGAACATAGTGTGGTCAACATAGCGATCGCCGCTTTTGCTCACGCCACCAATCAGGTCAGAGGCGTTCTGGGTGTCCGCAAGGTATCTCGCGGCGGTACTGGTCGCGCCTTTGGTTGAGAGCGCAAACACTGACGAGCCGCTTGGCTGACGGCTGGTAAACGCATCCGCATGAATCGACACGAACAAATCGGCGCGCTGCTTCTGCGCTTTCGCCACCCGGACCTTCAGCGGAATGAAGACGTCTTCATTACGCGTCATATAGGCGCGCATATTGCCTTCTTTATCGATTAAGGCCTTCAGACGGCGCGCAATTTGCAGCACCACGTCTTTTTCACGCGTGCGGTATTTTCCCACCGCGCCGGAGTCTTCGCCGCCGTGGCCTGGATCGAGCATGATCACAATCGGACGATCGCGCCCTGCTTTCCCCGGCTGCGGACCGCTTTGCGCAGGGGGAACCTGACGCTGCAGATCGCCTTTATTGTAATCTTCCAGCAGGGCAAGAAGCGGATCCTGAATATCCGTCGCGTTGGCCGGGTAGAGATCCATCACCAGACGCTCTTTGAAGGTCGCAACAGGCGCCAGGGCAAACAGCTGCGGCTTCACGTTCTGCTTCAGTTCAAACACCATGCGCACGGTTTGCGGATCGAACTGCCCGACGCGCGCCGATTTAATAAACGGATCGTCGCCGCGGATCTGCGCCGCCATTCCTTTCAGCACGGAGTTGAGATTAACGCCTTCGAGATCCACCACCACACGTTCCGGGTTGCTGAGGGCAAATTGCTTATATTTCAACACGCGATTGGATTCGACCGTCACGCGCGTATAGGTCGACGACGGCCAGACGCGCACCGCCACGACCTGACTGGTGGCGGCAAGACCGACCTGACTGACGCTAAGCAACCACATTGCCCCGGCCCCTTTTAACAAACGGCGGCGGCTTATTGCTGAATTGGATCCCGACATGCTTCTCCCGAGCAAGAACACTGACTGATATACAAAATGTCCAGATTGACCGAAAACTTTAACGAATGACGCATAAACTGTCATCTATAAAAGGGTAAACAATCATACGCTAACGCACGGATTACTTACCAATTTCTGTGGGTCGCGGAAAATTTGCGCTTGCACACGCGCCCACAATCGAATAAAAATACAGAAATTACGAATAAACATTCATTAAGGGTTGTGCCATGGTGAAGGAACGTAGAACCGAACTGGTCCAGGGATTCCGCCATTCTGTTCCCTATATCAACGCCCATCGGGGAAAAACGTTTGTCATCATGCTTGGCGGCGAAGCCATTGAGCATGAAAATTTTTCCAGCATCGTCAATGACATTGGCCTGCTGCACAGCCTGGGGATCCGCCTGGTGGTGGTCTATGGCGCGCGCCCGCAGATAGACGCCAACCTGGCCGCTCACCACCACGAGCCGATTTACCACAAGCATACTCGCGTCACGGATGCCAAAACCCTTGAGCTGGTGAAACAGGCGGCAGGTCTGCTGCAGCTGGATATTACCGCTCGCCTGTCCATGAGCCTGAACAACACGCCGCTGCAGGGCGCGCATATCAACGTCGTGAGCGGCAACTTCATCATTGCCCAGCCGCTCGGCGTGGACGATGGCGTGGATTACTGCCACAGCGGCCGCATTCGTCGTATTGATGAAGAAGCCATTCACCGCCAGCTGGACAGCGGCGCCATCGTGCTGATGGGCCCGGTCGCCGTTTCCGTGACCGGCGAAAGCTTTAACCTCACCTCAGAAGAGATCGCCACGCAGCTGGCGATCAAGCTGAAGGCGGAAAAAATGATTGGGTTTTGCTCGTCCCAGGGCGTCGTGAACGATGAAGGTACGATCGTGCCGGAACTCTTCCCGAATGAAGCCCAGGCCCGCGTGGAGGCGCTGGAAGCCGAAGGCGATTACCACTCCGGCACCGTCCGCTTCCTGCGTGGCGCCGTGAAGGCCTGCCGCAGCGGCGTGCGACGCAGCCACCTGATCAGCTATCAGGAAGACGGGGCCCTGCTGCAGGAGCTTTTCTCCCGCGACGGTATTGGTACGCAGATTGTGATGGAGAGTGCGGAGCAGATCCGCCGCGCCACCATCAACGACATCGGCGGTATTCTGGAGCTGATTCGCCCGCTGGAACAGCAGGGTATTCTGGTGCGTCGCTCACGCGAACAGCTGGAGATGGAGATCGACAAATTCACCATTATTCAGCGTGATAACCTGACCATCGCCTGTGCCGCGCTCTATCCGTTCCCGGAAGAGAAGATCGGTGAAATGGCCTGCGTGGCGGTGCATCCTGATTACCGAAGCTCTTCACGCGGCGAAATGCTGCTTGAGCGCGTGGCGGCACAGGCGCGCCAGATGGGCCTGAGTAAGCTGTTCGTCCTGACGACGCGCAGTATTCACTGGTTCCAGGAGCGCGGGTTCACGCCGGTGGATATCGATTCGCTGCCGGAAACGAAGAAAGAGATGTACAACTATCAGCGTCGTTCAAAGGTGCTGATGGCTGACCTGGGATAATACGACGCCCTCACCGTCCGGCGAGGGCTTTCGTTCAGAGGGATTCAAATATCGCGCCCAGCCCGCTTCGGCGTTCCGTGCGGGTGGCGATCGCCTGCACCAGCACCCGCTCATCGGCATACAGCGACAGACGCTGACGCGCGCGCGTGATGGCGGTATAGATTAGCTCGCGGGTAATGACGGGGGAAAGCTGCGTGGGCAGGATCAGCGCCGCGTGGTTAAATTCGGATCCCTGAGATTTATGCACCGTCATCGCCCAGGCGGTTTCATGCTCGGGCAAACGGCTGGGCTGGAAGGACTTCACGCTGCCGTCCGGCATCTGGAACCAGACGCGCAGGCCCTGGCCGCAGTCGAGCGCAATCCCGATATCCCCGTTAAAGAGCCCCAGCGCGCTGTCGTTGCGGGAGATCATCACCGGTCGCCCTTCATACCAGCGCGAGTGCGGGGTACGGTTAATTTTGCGTTTTTGCGCCAGCAGCTGTTCCAGCCTGTCGTTCAGACCCCGGACGCCAAAGGGGCCTTCCCTCAGCGCACAGAGCAACTGGTATTCGCCAAACGCGGCAATGACCTGCTCCGGCGTACTTTGCTGCTGTACGCCCGTCAGAAAGCGCTGGTACCCCTGCAGGGCGTCATCAAGCATCGCCTGATACTCTTCCCCGCTTTGCAGCGATTTTTTCTCAATATCCGTATAGGTTCCGTCAAATACAGCAGTGGTGGTGCGCCGGTCACCCCGGTTAACTGCCGCCGCAAGCTGGCCGATGCCGGAGTCGCTGCCGAAACGATAGCTTTTTTGCAGCAGACACAGGCTGTCGCGCAGCGCGCCCGCAAGCGAGTGGCTTTCAGAGGTGAGCGTACATCCTGTGAGACGGGCTAGCTCCTGAGCGCGTTCTGCGGTATATCCCAGACTGGCATAGGTGCAGATATCGCCCAGTACGGCTCCCGCCTCCACGGAGGCAAGCTGGTCACGATCGCCGAGGAAAATGACGCGCGCGTGCGGCGGTAGCGCATCGATCAAACGCGACATCATCGTCAGGTCAATCATCGACGCTTCATCCACCACCAGCACATCCAGGTGCAGCGGGTTACCGGCATGGTAGCGCAGACGCTGGCTACCGGGCTGTGCGCCAAGCAAACGGTGCAGCGTGCTGGCTTCATTAGGGAAAAGCGCAAGCTGATCCCCGGTTAGCGGCAGCTTTTGCAGCGCGCCGCCTAACGACTCCGTCAGACGCGCCGCCGCTTTACCGGTGGGAGCCGCCAGGCGAATACGGCACTTTTGCTCACCAGATAGCTGAATCAGCGCAGCAAGCAGTTTTGCCACGGTGGTCGTTTTTCCGGTGCCCGGACCGCCAGAAATCACCGAGATCCGTCGCGTTAAGGCCACGGCTGCCGCCACTTTCTGCCAGTCTGTCGCGTCGTCAGAGGTAAACAGCGCATCCAGCGTTTGCCGGAGCTTTACTTCATCGCAGGGAAGCGGGGCGTTGGTCTCGCTGAAAAAGCGCGCCACCGTCAGTTCGTTACGCCACAGCCGGTTAAGATACAAACGCTCGCCGACAAGGATCATCGGCGTGCCGGTATCGGCTCCGCTCACGGCAGGCGAGCTGAGTAATATCCCCTGCCAGTCCACTGCGTCTCCCAGCAGCGCGAAACACGCCTGTAAAGCCGGAGGCATCTTCTCATCCACCGCCAGACGCGACAGCGGCAGACATACGTGCCCTTCCCCCGCGTCTTTGCTCAGAATGGCGGCGGCAAGCATGACGGCAGGCTCCTCGCCTGCCACCATCATGGCGAACTGCACATCCAGGTGGCGCAGTAATCGTTGTTCAACCGCGTCAAGCAGTAGCCCCTGCATCGTCATGCCACCTCCTCCGTGCCTGTAGCAAACAGGTTATCCATTTTTTCAATCAGTTCCGCAGCCGGACGCGTACTAAAGACGCCGGAACGCGGGTCGTCGGCGTCCACGCCGCGCAGGAACAGGTAAATCACGCCGCCAAAATGCGCGTCGTAGCGATAATCGGCAATACGATGGCGCAGGTAGCGGTGCAGCGCCAGGGTGTAAAGCTGGTACTGCAGATCGTAGCGATGCATTTGCATAGCCGATGCCATCGCCTGTTGGGTATAGGCTGTGCTGTCTTCGCCCAGCCAGTTCGATTTGTAATCCAGCAGGTAGTAGCGCCCTTCGTGACGGAAAACGAGGTCGATAAAGCCTTTGAGCATCCCCTGCACCTGGCGGAAGTTCAGCGGAGGGCACCCGGCGGATAACGGATCGTACTCGCGGATCAGCGCATCAAGCGCCTCGGCCCTGAGCGGGCTGGCGATAGGGAGGTAAAACTCCATCTCCACCTGCTTATCTTTGGCAGTCAACTGGCTAAGCGAGATCCCCTGCGCAGTGAGCGGCGCGTGCAGAACCGCACGGATCCAGTCGGTGAGAACCGGCTGCCACTGTGCGTCGTAGCCGCCGCTCTGTAACATCTTTAGCACCCACTCATCGGAAACCGGCTGGGTAAAATCCAGCTCTTCAAACAGGCTGTGCAAAAACGTGCCGGGCGAGGCGCCGCGCGGAAACTGGTGCGGCGTCAGCACCGGCTCAACGGGTACGCTACCGGCGCCTGCGGCATCCACGTCCAGTTTTGGCATCAGATCCTGCGCAATACTCTGCCCGTGCTGCTGTAAGCCGGAGTAGCTGGTAACGCGCCAGTCGTCGGCAATCGTACGTACCACCTGACGGGCATGGAGATCTGACTCGTGCGGCTCCGGCATGTGCCAGCGGCTTTTGTCGGGCAGAGAAGGAATATGCAGGGCAACATGCTCAGTGCAAAGGGATTCGATGCACTGGCGCAGGCCCGCCGCGTCTTTGGGTTCACCCTGCTGAATAAGCCGTCCCAGCGCGCTAAGATGAAAATCGCTCTCCCCGCTCTTTTCACCCCGACGCCGGAACAGAGGCGCAACGCCCAGGCTGCAGTGCCACACCGAGCGGGTCAGCGCCACGTAGAGCAGGCGTAAATCTTCCGCCAGACGCTCGGCCTCCGCCAGCTCAACGCTGGACTCCGCGTTGCTGAGATCGAGCACCGCCTCAAACGACTCGCGATCGTGGTAAAAGGCCTGATCCTGCGCTCGGTAATTGGCGATAAACGGCAGCCAGACCAGCGGATATTCCAGGCCTTTCGATTTGTGAATGGTGACGATCTGCACCAGATGCTTATCACTCTCGAGGCGCATCTGCTGGCTGGACGAATTGCTGTTCGGATCGGCAATCTGCTGCGCCAGCCAGCGCACCAGGGCGTGCTCGCTCTCCAGCTGCGTACCCGCTTCCTGCAACAGCTCGCTGATATGTAAAATATCGGTCAACCGACGCTCGCCTCCTGCTGTCGCCAGCATATTCTCCGCAATGTGGCGCTGTGCCATAAGTTCACGCACCATCGCCATGACCCCGCGCTTCTGCCATTTTTCGCGGTAGCGAACAAACTCTTCTACCACGGCATCCCATGCGGCTTCGTCATTGTTGAGCGCATCAATATCACGCGCGTTCAGCCCGAGCATCGCGCTGGCTAATGCGCTTCGCAGCGTGCTTTCCCGCTCCGGGGCCAGCACGGCCTGCAGCAGCCATAGCATCTCCTGCGCTTCCAGCGTTTCAAAGACGCTGTCGCGGTTCGAGAGATAGACGGAGGGAATATTCAGTAACGTCAGGGCGTCGCGGATGAGCGAGGCCTCCTGACGGCTACGCACCAGTACCGTAATGTCTGATGCCTTTACCGGAGTGGGTTTATCTCCCTTCCACAGCAGCGCGTCACCGCGCGCCCCCGCGCTGAGCCAGTCACGGATTTGCGCGGCACAGTGCTGGGCCATGGCATTTTGATAGTCGGCAACGCCGCACCCTTCCCCATCCAGCAGCCAGAAGTTCATGGCAGGCTGCGTCACTCCGTTAAACTCGAAGCGCAACGAGGCATTTTTCGGGGCAAATTTTACCGGCTGAAACGGGATCTCCCGGAACATAAACGCCGTATCCATGCGGCTAAACAGCGCGTTGACGCTTTCCACCATGCCGGGAGAGGAGCGCCAGTTGGTATCGAGCGTGTAGTGCGCGTCAACCTCGCTGCGGGCTTTCATATAGGTGAAAATATCCGCACCGCGGAAGGCGTAGATGGCCTGTTTCGGATCGCCAATTAACAGCAGCGCGGTGTCGGGCTGCTGGCGCCAGATACGGCGAAAAATGCGGTACTGCTGAGGGTCAGTGTCCTGAAATTCGTCAATCATCGCCACCGGGAAACGGGTGCGAATCGCGGCGGCAAGCGCTTCGCCGTTTTCACTGCACAGCGCCGCATCAAGGCGGCTCAGCATATCGTCGAAACCCAATTCCCCCCGGCGGCGTTTCTCGCGCGCCACGGCTTCACGAATTTCGGTCATGGCGCGGGCG
Source organism: Enterobacter sp. 3U4 (assembly GCF_057224565.1). Lineage (NCBI taxonomy): Bacteria > Pseudomonadati > Pseudomonadota > Gammaproteobacteria > Enterobacterales > Enterobacteriaceae > Enterobacter > Enterobacter sp. 3U4. The sequence goes on along the minus strand of NZ_CP136665.1, from coordinate 225,138 downwards.
ATCATCAGATCGTTGAGCGTGAGGGGCTCCGCCAGCAGGGTTTCAATCGCCACAAACAGGGGATGCTCAGGCACAATGCCGTCGGCTTTGGTCCGCTCAGCCAGGAAACGTTGGGAGAATTTCTCCAGCGCGTCCGGGAGCTGGTAGCCTCGCGTCTCTTCCTGCGCCCAGGCGCTGATCTTGTCGATCCATTTTCCCTGATTGCCGCGGTTAAACTTGCGTCGGTCAATCCCGGAGTTTTCGATGATGGCGTCAATCTCGCCGACTGACTCCATCCATTTTTGCTTGATATCGGCAACCTGCGCGATGATTTTTTCATGCCGTGAGGCCAGGGTTTCATCTGCCGGCGGCGGGGATTTGATGACCGGCGCTTCCCCCTGCAGATAACGATCGATCGCGCGCAGCAGCGCCTCCGGGCCTTTCCACAACGCATGTACCGCTTCAGCGATATCGCGCGGTAACGGGTAACAATGGCGACGCCAGAAATCCGCGCAGGCCTGATAGCGAAGCACGGATTCATCTTCAATGAGCTGCTGTTCGAACAGCATACCGGACTCGAACGCATTCAGGCTCAGCATGCGCTGGCAAAAACCGTGAATGGTAAAGACGGACGCTTCGTCCATCTGCCGTTCAGCGAGCAGCAGCCACTGGGCGGCCTGTTGCTTATCGGCAATCTCTTCCAGAAGGCTCGCGTAGAGGGGATTATCCGTGCTCTGACGCAGACAGGCGATGCGCAGCTCGTGGATATTGGTGCGAATACGGCCCCGCAGCTCAGCGGTAGCGGCCTCGGTGAAGGTCACCACCAGCAGCTCTTCCACGCTTAAGGGGCGTGGAAAAGCAGCGTTGCCGCCAAGCCCCAGCAGCAGACGCAGATAGAGGGCGGCGATGGTGAAGGTTTTTCCCGTTCCCGCTGAGGCTTCAATCAATCGTTCACCCTGCAGAGGTAAACGTAAGGGATCAAGGGACTCAGCGGTATCGGTCATTCTTTCTTACTCCAGGGCATAGATTGCTGCAGCGCGCTGACGCTTTTCCAGACTTTCCAGCCTTTCGGGTTCACGTACTCCGTTTTCCCGTTCTGGCTACCGGAAACCTGAGACAGGATGGTGATTCCCTGCGGCTTAATGACCGCCTGATGGAAGAAGTCGGCAACCTTCTGCGGCGTCAGCTGTTTTATCTCGGCCACTACTTTATCACGCGAATCAAATTTCAGATTACCGCGATCGAAATCTTTGCTCAGCTGCGAGGCTTCTTCACCCAGCGTTTGCGGCGGCTGCATCACCTGCGCGATGACGGCCTGCTGGATCTGAGCAAATTCTTCCGGCTTCATGGCGCGCAGTTTTGCTTCCACCTGCGGGAAGAAGGCCTGGTAACGCTGCCAGAGATACGCCGGCTGTTTATCGCTGCTTTGCAGCAGGAAGCCAAGCCCCCACTGTCGGCCTACGTTCATGGAGAAGGCAAATACCGCGTAGCCAAGCTGCTCCTCTGTGCGTAACTGGTTATAGAACCACGGCTGAATAATTTGCCCCAGCACGGCGCTCTGCGCTGAGCTGGCGAATTCATCATAGCCCGTTGGCACAAATACCGCGGCCAGCGCGGAATCCGTGCTGTTGCCCGCCTTTTCAAAAATCACATTCTGTTTTTTCTCAACCAGCACGTCCTGGTTGCGGCACCACTCGTCGCCTTTAGAGCCGAGCTGAGTGCGAACATTCTCCGCCAGGGTTTTGGCCTGCTCCTCACTCATGTTGCCGACGATCAGGAACTCCGGACGCGTGTTGCTTTTCAGCGCATCGCGGTACGCCAGCACGTCTTTTAAGGAGATGGAAGGCAGCAGCGCGCGGCGATCCTCACGCTGGAAATAAGGAACCTGCGACAGCATTTGCGCTGGCATAAGCGCCAGATCGTAAGCCTTGCCCTTATCGGCAGAATCCATCATCTGCGCATACCAGGATTTAGCCTGCTCAAGCTGCTCTTCCGTCGGCGTGTAGCTGAAATACCCTTCCAGCAGGGCCTGGAACAGCTGAGGCAAACGCTGGGTATAGCCGTTTGCATTGAGCATCAAACCGTTGTTGGCGTTGGTGGAGAAGCTGATGCCGCCCACGGCCGCCTGGTTGCTGAGCTGATCGAGCGCGATACCGGCGAGATAGTCATTGAGCGCGAACATCACCTGATTTTTGGCACTGTTCATCGCTTTCGGGTTACGCAGCACCACGCTCACATCGGCCTTTGGCTCGCTGGCGAAATAGCGGCTTGGGGTATACACCACGCGCAGCGTCGGCTCATCAATGATAAGTTCGGGATGCGGGTAATCTTTAGTCGTTTTGGTCAGCGAGAAGTCATCCGGAATATAGGGGTTCAGCTCCGGCAGCTTCAAAGCAATCTCCCCGGCCTTTTTCTGCCAGTCGGCGAAGGTCTGAGCGCTGATTTTATCTACCTGATAAGGAGCATCGACAAAATAGGCCGTCTTGTTATGCGGTTCGTTCGGGCTGATGTACCAGATGCGGGCATTCTCCGGCGTCATCATCGCCAGGCGGGCTTTTACCGCCCCGGCATCGTACCGGTCGGCAATATTCACCGCGTCGAGAGTATGTTCCACCGGCACGCGGATCATGGTATCCGCCAGCCACTCCACATAGTCCATGTCGCGGGTGATGGACGGGTAGCGGAAATCGAGATCCAGCACGTGCGCAAGTTCATCAAAATAGCGCTTATCGACGCCTTTCTCGCGCAGTAAAGCGAGGTAGCTAAAGATAGCCGCCACGACCTCATCGCGGTTGGCCTGTCCTTTGTCGGTCAGCGTCGCGGAGATCGCCAGCACGCCGCTATTGCCGTTCACAACCGGATCGGAATCGGCGCGAATACCTTCCACCAGCCCCTGTTTTTGCAGCCAGTCAGACAGCGTGCCCGGGCTACGGTTACCTATCAGGTAGGTCACCAGCTCATCGGTTTTACTGCGAAACTGTGCGGTATTGTTATCAATGCGGAATTCCACGCGCAGGACTTTACGAGGCATGGCAGGAACGTAGTGGATCACGATGCCTTTTTGCGCGTCCGTGACAACCGGTACGTCTATCTGCGGCAGGTCGATATTTTTATTCGGCACCCGGCCAAACGTTTTAGCCGCCATGCCCGCCAGCTCTGGCAACGGTTTATTGCTGTAGATGACCGCTTTCATCAGGTTGGCGGAGTAGTATTTATCGCGAAACGCATGCAGAGCATCCAGCACCGGGCTGTTGGGTTTGTCGCTCAAGGTTTCCAGATTACCGCCGGAGAAGCGCGAGCCCGGGTGCGCAGGGTTGATGGTTTCAGCGCTGACCTGCGCCATGCGCATACCGTCTCGCGTGCGGGCCATGGTCAGCTCGGCATTCACCGCATTGCGTTCACGATCGGCGTATTTTTTATCCAGCAAAGGCGCGGCGATGGAATCAGCAAGGCGATCGACCGCCCCTTCCAGCGCATCATTTTCGACTTCGAGATAAAAGGCCGTGCGGTACGGCGCCGTACTGGCATTGTGGCTGCCGCCATGCATCTTCAGAAATTCAGACAGGCTATCTGGCTGCGGGTATTTTTTTGACCCCATCAGCGTCATATGTTCCAGATAGTGTGCAAGCCCAGGATGAGCGTCAGGATCTTCCAGCGACCCAACCGGCACCACTAATGCCGACAGGGATTTCACCGCCTGCGGATCGGAAACCAGCAGCACAGTCATCCCGTTATCAAGACGAATAGCCTGATATTGACGGGTATCTTTTTCGCTCTTACGGATAGTTTCCTGAACGGGTTGCCAACCGGAATCTGCGTGAGTGACGGGCGCCCAAAGGGCAATAAACAAAACAAACGCTTTAAACAAGGTGCTGCCTGGCATTACGACCTCTTTATCACGGCTACATCATTAACAAACTGCGTGCTGGACACGCCAACATCTCTTTATTGGGTACATCAGTCCGTGATAAGAAATGCATCATAAATGAACACCCTTAACTGCGCAATTTTTATACAGCGCTCAGGACTGATTAAATTTAAACAACGGCAGCAGGTAGCGCTGCGCCTCTTCCGTGATAGCCTCGAAGTACTCTGGCTCAAGGGTTCGCCATAAGCGCTGATACCAGACATCTTCACCTTCGCCCCGCACCATCATGTTACCTTCGTAGGCCTGCATAAATTTACTGCGTGCTTTCTGCTGCGAAGGCTCATCCGTTAACATCGCATCATTCTGCGCGTCATAACAGGCTTTTATCCACGCCCCGCCACTTTCCGGCAGTAACAGGAGCGGTTTGTTCATTCCCTGACGGTAGCCCTCTATGTACAAAGAGAGATACCCTAACGCCTGCTCGGCTTCCATCGGCGGGAAGCGCCACTCGCCTTCTTTGCGCACAAAAATCCGGCTTTCACCTTTATGACCACCCGCACTGTAGACAAGATGTTCCAGCCAGAGTTGCAACCCCTGTGAAACGCTCAGCATAGAGGGCCGCCAGCGAAGCAGCCCGTCCGGCTGAACCTGAGTTAACCAGCCCGTGAGCTCTACGCCATTGCAGTTGAGATCGATTTCAATACTTTTTCCCGGCTGTCGGCACGCTCTTACGCGCTCCGCCAGGGCGGTCATCTCCTGACACTGCGCCTCCCAGACAATTTCCCCGAACGCCCCATAGGGCAACTGCCCTGCAGCACGGTAGCGGCGGTAAAGTTTGTCAGCGTCTTCCTCTTCAACCAGCGCATTCAGCAGCTGGAGGTTTAGCTGATAGCGCTCCAGCCCTTCCAGCGTAAAAGGCTCTGCATCCGGAATTTCGCTCTCTTCAGAACGGAAGTTGACCTGCAATCGTTGCTGGAAGAAGGCCCGCACCGGATGCGCCCAAAAACGCTGAAGCTGTTCGAAGGTCAGGGTGTTAATGGGCAGAGGGTCAAGCGTCTGAATGAAATCCGTATGCGCATTCCCCTCCTTTTTCGCCGCCGGTAGCCACTCCTGTGCATAGCTCTGGCGCTCGCTGGCCGTGTAGTTGACTGGGTCAAACGGCATGCGGCTGTGGATACAGGTGATATGGGCTTTCACTCTCTGCTCGCTTTCATCGCAGTTGCGATCTTCATCTCCCGGCAGATAGTGGCTCTGGCCTATATAGTCCACCAGCTCCTGCACCAGAACGGAGGGGAAACGCTCGCTGTTGTCCTGAATGGAACGGCCGATATAGCTGATATAGAGCTTATTCTGGGCAGAAATGAGTGCCTCAAGGAAGAGGTAACGGTCATCATCCCGGCGGCTACGGTCTCCCCGTTTTGGGTTTGCGCTCATCAAGTCGAACCCCAGCGGCGGCAGCGCGCGCGGATAGACGCCGTCGTTCATGCCAAGCAGGCAGACCACCCTGAACGGGATAGAACGCATTGGCATCAGGGTGCAGATATTGATGGGGCCTGCCAGGAAACGCTGGCTGATTCGCTCCTGATCGAGCCGCTGCGTCAGCTCATCCCGCAACAGAGACAGCGGGATGGCCTCCTGATAATGGGAATTCACGCCTTCGTCGATGATAGCCTGCCACTGCGTTTCAATGAGCGCCATTGCCGCTTCGGTATCACTGTCCGGCAGGAAGAAATCATTGAGTAACGCCCTGCAGACCGGGAGCCATTCTTCAAGTGGACGCGGCTGCAGCAGCGCATATCGCCAGCGGTTAAGCTGCATCAGGAGTGACGCTAAATGCCCGACCAGTTCAGCAATTAACCCGCTGGACTCATCGTAAGGCAGCACCTCGTTCCACTCGCCCTGGCTGCTCTCCATGGCGTAGCCCAACAGCATACGCGTCAGGCCAAATCGCCAGGTGTGCTGCCCGGTTGGGGGAAGTTCGAACTCCTGAACGTTATCGTCATCGATCCCCCAGCGCACGCCAGACTCGTTAACCCACTGACGAAGGTAGCGCAGGCCCTCTTCATTGATGTTGAAGCGTGCAGCCAGCACGGGAACATCCAGCAACGCCAGGACATCCTCGGAGATAAAGCGGCTATCCGGCAGCGAAAGCAGGGTGATAAATGCCTGCAATGCCGGATGCGACTGGCGGGCACGACGGTCAGAGATAGCGTAAGGCAGGTATCGCTCGCCCGTCGCACTGCCAAAGACGGCCTGAATAAAGGGACTGTAGCTGTCGATATCCGCCACCATCACCACGATATCGCGTGGCGTCAGGTCGGGGTCCTCCTGCAGCATCGCCAGCAGCTGGTCGTGAAGCACTTCGACCTCACGCTGTGGGCTATGGCAAACATGGATCGTGATGCTGCGATCGTCAGCCTCCAGCTTCCGCTTGCTGTCGCTGCGTTCGAACTCGTTCGCCGTCACGCCCATGACGGCACGGTTTTCCAGATCGAGGATATCCAGCTGAATATGATGCAGCAGGCTATCCGGGGCAATATCGACAAAGGCATCCACGTCGCCTTCACCTGATGAAGTGATGTCTGAGAGCATATGAATATAGTCACGCCCCAGCTTTCCCCATGAGGCAAGCAGCGGATTGGGGAGGTTCTGGATACCGTCTTCATCGAAAAGCTGCCCGGCAGTTGAGCCGTCTTTAAACAGCGGGACGGCTCGCTCTTCAAAAAGGCGTTTTCTTTGGCGGGTAACCAGCCGGGCAAGCCAACGTTCGTCGAGGATATCCCCCCAGTATTGTCGGCAGGGGTTGGTAAATAAAATGTGGATATCAATATGCTTACCCAGCGCATTTAACGCCTTCAGATAAACAGGGGGTAATGCGGATATCCCGCAGATAAAGACGCGTGACGGCAGTCGGGCCGGGCGCTCCGACGCATTTTCAAGTATCGAGATAAATCGCTCGTACAGGTTGGCACGGTGCCACTTAGGCTGGCCCAATTTCTCCGTATGCTCAACCAGCGCTTTCCACAGCGGTGCCTGCCATATTTGCGCCTCCGGCAGCCCTTCAATCAACTCGCCCGCTTCCCAACGAATTAACCAGTCAGAGCGGTAAACAAGGTATTGGTCGTAGAGATCGGCGGTGCGCGACGCCAGCTGGAACAGCTTGCGCTTATCGGTGTCGTCATTGAGGTAGTGGCGCAGCATGGCAAATTCATCGTGCTGCAGCATTTCCGGCAGCAGCGCCATGAGCTTCCAGCTCATGCTCTGCTTGTTGAAGGCGCTCTGCTCCGGGATGTCCGGCAACACGCGGACAAACATCTCCCAGATAAAGCTCGCGGGCAGCGGAAAATCAATATTCGCGGCTATGCCAAATTTACGGGAAAGCGACATTTGCAGCCACTGCGCCATACCGGTGCTCTGCACCAGCACCATTTCAGGCTCAAAAGGATCGTCAAGCCGCTCGCGCTCAACGATAAATTCCATCAGCGCTTCCAGCACATCCAGACGATTTGAGTGGTAGACCCTTAACATAGACGCTCCCGACTACTGGCTAACCGGGCAATGCAGACGCGTTATCTCACCGCGCCGCCCCAGAGGAGAAATAAGTGTAACCGTGATGCTGACACATCCTGCGTGTGTTGTCTGCACCCGACTGGCCTGCCAGCCTGCGGGAAGAACATTTGTTGAAAGCTGAGACTGATTCCAGGCATGGTGCCAGAGCTGGCGATACTGGTTAAACAGGGTAAACCGAGCCGCCAGCGCCCGGTGATAACCAGACAGAGCCGTCACGACGATTACCAGCAGCATCATCGCCAGCAGGACTTCCACCATGCTAAACCCTTTTTCTTTGCTCACGGCAGCTGGCATAACGCGCGCTCCTTTAGGGGACAAAAATCACTCCAGCCGTGAGGCGAAAAGCGAACGTTCCCGTCGACAATCTCTGCTGCGCGCCAGAGCAGCAGGTCACTTTCTCCGGCAATCAGCAACGCGCGCCCCCCGCTCAGCAGGCGCAAACATACCTGCCACGCAGGTGTCTTTTTGCACTGAACCTGGGGCTCTGACGACCAGCTCTGAACCCGTCCCCACTCAAGTGCTGACTGTACCGTCGCCTGCTGTTGAAGCGAGCGGCTCTCGCCGCCAACGAGCGCACTAAACGTTGTGAGCTGCTGATTGAGACCCGTGAGGATCAGGGTGCCGAGCACCAGTAAAAGCAGAACCAGCGCCAGCGAAGATATGCCGCGTTGTCGATTCACAGGTTGTACCCCGTAACCGTATACAACGCCTGCCAGGGCTCCCCCTGCTCGCCTTTATGAATCGCGGCCAGTTCGATATTCACCTCTGGCGCAAAACCGGCATGTTCAACTGTCCTCACAACAAAACGCGCGATAGTAAGGCTGCCCGGGTCAGTAAGCTTTTCCCATCCTTTTCCTTCACATGAGGTCGCTCCACGCTGGGTTTCAAGCGCGCCCGACTCCAGACGAAAGCCGGTGCTGTCATTTTCTGATGCGCTGTTATCCCAGTTGCCGTTACTGTTGGCATCCCACCGCACAATAACGCAACTTCCTTGTCTGGCAGTCACCAGCGCCTGTCCCTGACAGTTTCCCGCGCAGTACCCCGCCCGCTGAAGCTGTTTGCCCAAGGCAAAAAGGTGGTGCCAGACCTCTTCCTCCAGTTGTCTCTGGCCAGATTGCACTAAGACCGCCCGCTGCAAGCCGGGTAAAAAACGCGATGCGCTTATCAGCAAAAGGCTGCTAATCGCCGTGGCTATCAGAACTTCAGTCAGTGAGAAACCGCGCTGCCTCATCAACATGAACCTCCCGCTGAGACCTTACACATCCTGATGCGTCCTCCATTTGAGACAATAATAAGCCATGCTCCTGCACGGCTTTGAACGCGTATCCGCCCTGCCCATGCCGTGTCCCTTAATCCATAGAACGCGAGCGACGGCGTGACCTCGCCAATCGTGACCTCAGACCAGAGTGGAATCAGTACAAAGGGATTGTCCTTCTCACAGCCTTGCACGGCAGAGCTCGTCAGACAGTCCCGGTCACCCATCCGCTGACGGGTAATTTGATGGTCGCGGTTGTGGCGGTTGGCATGGTTGCGCAGAAACAGCAGGTAATCTCGCACCTGGCTGGCGGTTTGCCACAGCCGCTGCTGCCGTTGCCAGCTGTCCCAGCCGTACAGACCTGAGGCGCTAAGGATGACGACAAGCGAAATCGCGACCAGCGTTTCGATAAGCGTAAAGCCGTTCTCTTTTTTCATGCCGGGAGTGTGGCGAAGCGCCGTGAACATGACGAGCGACGGATCCTCGTTTTACGAGGCGTTATCCGAAGAATTGAGTGAGTTGCAGCGCGTTACACGCTTTCTGGATAGCGCTTCGGGAAACGGGATAAAGGCGAAAAAAAACCGGCGCTAAAGAGCACCGGTTGTGTCACGCTTTATCGCATCAGATAGCGACGGGCGCTTTGATGCCCGGATGCGGGTCATAGCCCTCAATCTCGAAATCATCAAAGCGGTAATCGAAGATTGATGCCGGTTTGCGCTTGATGACAAGCTTCGGCAGAGCACGCGGTTCGCGGGTCAGCTGGAGATGCGTCTGTTCCATATGGTTGCTGTAAAGATGGGTGTCCCCACCGGTCCAGACAAAATCACCCACTTCCAGATCGCACTGCTGCGCCATCATGTGGACCAACAGCGCATAGCTGGCAATGTTAAACGGCAGGCCGAGGAACACGTCACAGGAGCGCTGGTAGAGCTGACAGGACAGCTTTCCATCCGCCACATAGAACTGGAAGAACGCGTGGCACGGCGCCAGCGCCATTTTATCCAGCTCACCGACGTTCCAGGCGGAAACGATGATTCGGCGCGAGTCCGGATCGTTTTTCAGCTGGTTCATCACGGTGGTGATCTGGTCAATATGGCGACCATCAGGCGTAGGCCAGGCGCGCCACTGCTTGCCGTAAACCGGGCCCAGGTTGCCATTTTCATCTGCCCACTCGTCCCAGATTGAGACGTTATTTTCGTGCAGATACGCAACGTTGGTATCGCCTTGCAGGAACCAGAGCAGTTCATGAATGATCGAGCGCAGGTGGCAGCGCTTTGTCGTCACCAGTGGGAAGCCTTCTTGCAGATTGAAGCGCATCTGGTGGCCAAAAATGGAGAGCGTACCGGTACCGGTGCGGTCGTTTTTCGGCGTGCCCTCGTCGAGCACTTTTTTCATCAATTCAAGATACTGTTTCATGGTTCCTCAGGAAATTTGTTGCTGTGGACGACGATACGCCCAAATCATCATAATGGCACCCGCGACAATCATCGGAATGGAGAGGATCTGCCCCATGCTGATGTACTGTACCCATTCACCGGTGAACTGCGCGTCTGGCTGACGGAAGAACTCGACGATAATACGGAATGCGCCATAGCCAATCAGGAACAGGCCGGAGACAGCGCCCATCGGACGCGGTTTGCGGATAAACAGGTTAAGGATGATAAACAGCACCACGCCTTCCAGCGCCAGCTCGTAAAGCTGAGACATATGGCGCGGCAGAACGCCGTAGGTATCAAAAATGGACTGCCACTCCGGGTGTGATGGCAACAGCGCGATATCTTCTGCGCGGGAGCCCGGGAAAAGCATCGTGTACGGCACGCTCGGGTCGACGCGGCCCCACAGCTCACCGTTGATAAAGTTACCCAGACGGCCGGCGCCCAGACCAAACGGGATCAGCGGTGCGATAAAATCTGAAACCTGGAAGAAGTTGCGTTTGGTGCGTTTGGCAAAAATCACCATTACCAGGATCACCCCAATCAGGCCGCCGTGGAAGGACATGCCGCCGTCCCACACGCGGAACAGATAGAGCGGATCGTTCAGGAATACCGGGAAGTTATAGAACAGCACGTACCCAATACGGCCACCGAGGAACACGCCGAGGAAGCCCGCATAGAGCAGGTTTTCAACTTCGTTTTTCGTCCAGCCGCTGCCAGGACGACTGGCGCGACGGCCAGCGAGCCACATGGCAAAAATGAAGCCCACCAGGTACATCAGACCGTACCAGTGAAGCGAAACAGGTCCTACTGAGAAAATGACCGGATCAAATTCCGGAAAATGCAGATAACCACTGTTCATCTGTCACCACAAGATGTTGTTATTCCGCTGAAAGTGGACAGCGGTAGAAATGCGATTCTGCCGTAAGCAGAGGCTCCAAAGTTGCGAATCATAGCACAAGGCGGGCGCGGAGGATGCGCCAGAGATGTAAAAGATGTGTATAGGGTTTTATGCGCGCTGATGCCCTCACCCCAGCCCTCTTCCTCAAGGAAGAGGGAGAAAGGCTTTAGCGGCCGCCGCGGATCAGACCGCCCATACCGCGCCGTTCCATAAACGCCGCGACCTGATGACGAACCTCAGCTGCCAGCTGCGCCTCAAGGCTGCGTTCTGCCAGCTCGCGGGCATCATCGATGTCGATATGCCGCAGCAGGTACTTCACGCGTGCGACAGCGCGACCGTTCATCGACAGATGGCGGTATCCCAGACCAATCAGGATCGCAACGCACATTGAATCGCCGGCCATTTCACCGCACAGGCGTAAATCAATGCCGTACTGAGCCGCTTCACGGGCAATCATCGCTAAGGCGCGAATGATCGCCGGATGCAGGCTGTCGTAGATACTGGCGACACGCGTATTGTTACGGTCGACGGCCAAAATATATTGCGTCAGGTCGTTCGTGCCGACAGAGATAAAATCAACGCGGTTTGCCAGCTGCGGCAGCATAAAGACCATAGACGGCACTTCAAGCATCACCCCGATCCGCGGTTTCGGGATCGCATAGCCGATCATTTCTTCCACTTCACGGCCTGCACGTTCGATCAGTCGCCGGGACTCGTCGATCTCATCAATGCTGGTGACCATCGGCAGTAAGATGCTGAGATTACCCGTCGCCGCGTTGGCGCGCAGCATCGCACGGACCTGGATCAGGAAGATCTCCGGCTGATCGAGCGTAATGCGGATCCCACGCCAGCCCAGGCACGGGTTTTCTTCGCTGATCGGCATATAGGGCAGCTGTTTATCCGCGCCGACATCCAGGGTTCGCAAGGTGACAGGTTTGTCGTTAAACATCTGCAGCATCCCCTGATACTGGGCCACCTGCTCCTCTTCTGAGGGAAAGCCGCTCTGCAGCATGAAAGGGATTTCAGTACGGTACAGGCCAATGCCGTCGATGCGGCTGCCAAGCTTTTCTTCATGCTCAGGGCTTAAACCGGCGTTGAGCATGACTTTGATCCGCTCTCCGCTCTTAAGCTGCGCGGGCAGGTTAACGTCATCTTCCGCCAGCTTGCTTAATTCATTCTCTTCGCTGATAAGACGCTGGTATTCCTGGAGCAGAACCGGCTCAGGATCGACCAGCAGCTCACCGCGATAGCCGTCAACTACCAGCGTACGACGGTGCAGTACCGACGGCTGGATATCCGCTCCCATAACGGTTGGAATACCCAGCGCGCGCACCATAATGGCGGCATGCGAGTTGGCGGCACCATCGCGCACCACCACACCGGCCAGCCTGTCCTGAGGCAGTTCAGCCAGCGTCGTTGCCGAGAGTTCATCGGCGACCAGAACAAACCGTTTTGGCCAGGCATTCGGCCCCTGAATGGTGTCATCAAGATGGAACAGCAGGCGCTGTCCCAGGGCGCGGAGATCGCCAGCCCGTTCTTTCAGGTAACCGTCGGTTAATGCAGCAAATTGTTCGGCAAATTTTTCGATAACCTTCTTAACCGCCCACTCCGCGACCGAACCTTTATCCACTTCCGCAAAAAGCTCACGACGCAGACGCGCGTCGGAGAGCAGGTGCGAATAGAGGTCGAAGATGGCCGCCGTCTCTTTTTGTGCGCCTGCGGCAAAACGCTTGCTGTAACGACGAAATTCATTCGCCGCCTCTTCCAGCGCGGCGGTCAGACGCTCGCGCTCAAGCGCTTCATCAAGCGTTGAGGCTTCGTAAACCTGCTCCATCAGCGGCAGCGTGGCGTCCATCCAGCCTTCAGCAATCGCTACGCCTGGCGATGCCGGAAGGGCACGAATGCGCGTATGGCGATACTGACCAAAGAGCGCGGCAAGCTGGGACTGGGAGAGGATCGCCGCCATCTGCGTGGCCAGCGTGACGAGGAAAGACTCCTCGCTCTCGTCGTACTGACGTAGCTCACGCTGCTGGACGACCAGCACGCCAAGCAGCTGGCGACGCTGGATAATCGGTACGCCAAGGAAAGCGCGGAAGCGCTCTTCTTTTACGGAAGGGATGTATTTAAAGCTGGGGTGTTTTTGCGCGTCAGCAAGGTTGATGGGTTCAGCCAGTCGCCCAACCAGCCCCACGATACCTTCATCAAATGCGAGCGTGACGGTGCGTCCACGTGGTTTTTTCAAACCACGGGTCGCCATCAGGTAATAGCAGCGGCGATCGTGATCGGCCAGATACACCGAACAGACCTCGGTCTCCATCGCAAGACAGATGTCGGTGACCAGAATATTCAGCGCCTCGTTCAGACGCGGAGCACTGGCCACCTTCTCGACTATTTCTCGCAAGCGGGTGAGCATGATTTGCGTAGCTTAACCTCTTTTACGTCGCCATGCAGGTGCGCTCTGCGGCTTAGGCGGGATCTCCTGAAGCTGCATGACCACACTTGCAAACTCTTTCATCACCCTACGGTAAACATCGCGTTTAAATGACACGACCTGACGAACAGGATACCAATAGCTCACCCAGCGCCAGCCATCGAACTCCGGCGTACTGCTGGTTTGCATATTGATGTCTGAATCGTTGCCCACCAACTGCAACAGAAACCACTTCTGTTTCTGGCCGATACAAACCGGCTTTGTGTCCCAACGCACCAAACGTTTCGGTAACTTGTAACGCAACCAGTTGCGGGTCGAAGCCAGGATGCGAACATCTTTTCGGCTTAAACCGACCTCTTCAAAAAGCTCCCGGTACATCGCTTGTTCTGGGGACTCTCCCGGATTGATCCCGCCTTGCGGGAACTGCCAGGAGTGCTGACCATATCGCCGGGCCCACATTACCTGGCCCTGGCGATTACAAATTACTATTCCTACGTTCGGGCGGTAGCCATCGTCATCAATCACCGGACTACCCCAAACTAAACCTTATATATGAATGATTGTTTCACACTACAGGGAGGCGGTAAACCACTCTCTTACAGGCCTGTAACCTAATAACAATTGAATAACTCACAAATAAGTGCTGAGTTATGAACAGATGAGAGGCAGTGAAGGGAATTTTATTCACCTTTTCTGTGGATATAGTTGTGAAGAAGTGTCTGATTACCGATGAACAACCTTAGACGCTGCCGTATCCCCTCTTTAATCCGAATCCAATAATTCAATTATTTTCATAGAGTTAAATGCATTTCTATGAAGACAAAACAGAATATCGTGACGATCGTCACATCACGGATCGTCGTGCTGATGAAAGATCGAACAGCGTCGGTTTTATCCACAGATTGTGCAAATAAGTTAGTCACAATTTGTTTGAAAATTCGATTTTCATCGCACGTCAAGGCTGTAAATTGAAACAGTAGTCAGGGTTATGCCCAGTTATCCCACTTTTCTGTGGATAACATGGTGTAAGATCCTGTTCATTGTCAGTGACCAGATTTGAACAACCGGTTTTCTGAGTCTGGTGAAACGATTTCAAACCCATAAAAAAACCTATAAATCATAGACATGGAATATTGGTACAGAAATAGTTAAACTCTATCCACAGGGGACAATTTCTTCGTTTATTTTTTAATCAAAAGGTTACCTTCATGCATCCGCTTACACCCTTGCTCTCACCGCCGTCCAGCGAGGACCAGTTGCTCCAGCAGGCACAGCGTCTTGCAGGCTTTTCGCTTGGCGAGCTGGCGGCAATGGCAGGGCTTCAGATCCCGAAGGATCTGAAACGGGATAAAGGCTGGATCGGCATGCTGCTTGAGCTATGGCTGGGTGCCAGCGCAGGGAGCAAACCGGAGCAGGATTTTGCAGCGCTTGGCGTGGAGTTAAAAACCATCCCAATAGACAGCCAGGGCAAACCCCTTGAGACCACCTTTGTCTGCGTTGCGCCATTAACCGGCAACACCGGCGTGACCTGGGAAACCAGTCACGTTCGCCATAAGCTGAAGCGCGTGTTGTGGGTACCGGTCGAAGGTGAGCGTCAGATCCCCCTGGCTGAGCGTCGCGTTGGCGCGCCGCTGCTCTGGAGCCCGGACGACGATGAGGAGCGTCAGCTTCGTCTGGACTGGGAGGAGCTGATGGACATGATTGTTCTTGGGCAGGTAGAACGCATCACCGCCCGACACGGAGAGGTATTACAGCTGCGTCCAAAAGCGGCCAACAGTAAAGCGCTTACCGAGGCAATCGGCGCGCTGGGTGAACCGATACTGACGTTGCCGCGCGGTTTTTATCTCAAAAAGAATTTCACCGGCGCACTCCTTGCCCGTCATTTCCTGTTAAAAACATAGTTTTTTACTTATTTTGCGAGCTCTCAAACATAATCGACTGCTTTTTAAGATTTTACCGCTTCCTCCTGTTGCCATATCGGGTTAAAACTAAACTATGATTTGATACGAGCCAGATGAGGACGATAACGATGAAAAAATGGGCAGTGTTAGTTTCAGCAGTCGGTTTAGCATTTGCCGTATCCGGATGTAGTAGCGATTACGTTATGGCGACAAAAGATGGCCGAATGATCCTGACTGACGGTAAACCCGAAGTCGACGATGATACCGGTCTGGTCAGCTATCGCGATCAGCAAGGTAATAAAATGCAGATCAATCGCGACGAAGTCTCGCAAATTATCGAGCGATAAACAGAGAGAGGTCAGTAGCTTGCTGGCCTTTTTGATTTTTTTCTTCCCCTTTTGCTTCCCCTCTGCCATGTTTATATTCCTTTGTCGGGTACATCCTGACGCGGTTTATATGTCTACTGAGGAAGCCGGCTATGCATTATCACCGTATCCCCCACAGCGCTCTGGAAATTAGCCAACTGGGGTTGGGCACGATGACATTTGGTGAACAAAACAGCGAAGCCGATGCCCATGCACAACTCGATTATGCCGTCAGCCAGGGGATTAACCTGATTGATGTCGCAGAGATGTATCCTGTTCCGCCACGTCCTGAGACGCAGGGACTTACCGAAACCTACGTTGGTAACTGGCTGGCAAAACGCGGCAACCGTGAAAAGCTGGTGATTGCCTCCAAAGTCAGCGGCCCCGCGCGCAACAACGATACCGGGATCCGCCCGAACCAGATCCTCGATCGCAAAAATATCCGCGCCGCGCTGGACGCCAGCCTCAAGCGCCTGCAAACCGACTATCTCGACCTCTACCAGGTACACTGGCCGCAGCGGCCAACCAACTGCTTTGGCAAGCTCGGGTACAGCTGGAATGAGAGCGCCCCTGCCGTAACGCTGCTGGAAACCCTGGAAGCGCTGACCGAATGCCAGCGCGCGGGAAAAATCCGCTACATTGGCGTCTCTAACGAAACGGCCTTTGGCGTAATGCGCTATCTGCACCTGGCGGATAAGCACGATCTGCCGCGTATCGTGACTATTCAGAACCCGTACAGCCTGCTTAACCGCAGCTATGAAGTGGGTCTGGCCGAGGTGACGCAGTATGAAGAAGTGGAACTGCTCGCCTATTCCTGTCTCGGATTCGGCACGCTGACGGGGAAATACCTGAACGGCGCGAAGCCGGTCGGGGCGCGAAATACCCTCTTTAGCCGATTCACCCGCTACAGCGGCGAGCAGACGCAGAAAGCCGTTGCCGCCTATGTTGATATTGCGAAGCGTCACGGTCTTGACCCTGCGCAGATGGCGCTGGCCTTCGTGCGCCGTCAGCCGTTTGTTGCCAGCACCCTGCTGGGCGCGACAACGATGGAACAGTTGAAAACCAATATTGAGAGTTTCCACCTGAACCTGAGTGAAGAGGTGTTAGCGGAGATTGAAGCGGTGCATCAGGTATACACATACCCTGCACCGTAATAAAAGCAAAACGGCAACGCACGTTGCCGTTTTTAGGGTTTGCTCCCTCTCCCTGTGGGAGAGGGCATCAGGCCGCACTTATCAGCGGCGACGTTGCCAGATCCACAAACCCGCAATCGCCAGCGCAAACAGCCCGCCAAACCCGACGCCAATTCCCACCACCGGCACACCCACTTTTACCGCCAGCGAGTAGAGCCCCAGCATTAACAGCATTGCCAGGTTTTCACCCAGGTTTTGTACCGCGATGGCATTCCCTGCCCCGACGGTCTGCTTGCCCCGCTCCTGCAGTAGCGCGTTCAGCGGCACCACGAAGAAGCCCCCCAGAATACCAATCAGGATGAGGAGTACATACGCGGGCAGTAACGCATGCTGCAGCGAGAAAATCAGCACCACGACGCCAATCAGGATCCCTGCGGGCATGCAGCGTGCTACCGTCTCCAGCGTCACCAGCTTCGCCGCAGCACCAGCCCCGACCACAATGCCGATGGCCACCATCGCATTAAGATAGGTCGGCGTCGCGTTGTCAGTAATCCCCAGCGCCACAGGCACCCACAGCACCAGCAGGAAGCGCAGCGTGACGCCCGCCCCCCAGAACATACTCGTCCCCATCAAGGAGAAACGCGTTTCACCGTTACGCCACAGCACGCGACAGGCGGTAAAGAAGCTGCCGGTCATCGGTTTAAAGCGCCAGGATTGCCCCGGGCGAGCCGCCGGCAGTTTGGGAATAAACAGGTTCGCCACGACCGCGCCGCCATACACCACCGCGCATACGCCCAGTGCCGCCAGGACATGCCAGTCGGCCAGAACGCCGCCCGCGACCGAACCAAGCAGGATAGCGGCAATGGTTGACGACTCCATCAGGCCGTTGGCTTTTACCAGCTTGTCGCCCGTAGTCAGCTCTCCGAGAATGCCATACTTCGCCGGAGAGTAGGCGGCGGCACCAATGCCCACCAGCGTGTAGCCAATAAACGGATTGAAGCCAAAGCAAATGCTGGCGGCCCCCAGCAGCTTGAGGCCGTTGGCAAACATCATTACCCGGCCTTTGGGAAAACTGTCCGCCACCTGCCCGACGAACGGAGCAAAGATAATGTAAGCGCCCACAAACACCATCTGCAGGATCGGCTGACTCCAGTCGGGGTAAAACTCTGCTTTCAGCAGCGCCAGAGTGGCAAATAACAGCGCGTTATCACCGAACGCAGAGAGAAACTGCGCGGCGATGACGGCCATCATGCCTTTCGACCTGAGCGATGTGTTAGTGTGTACTGACTCACGCATTTTGCTGTTCCGCCTCTTCAACCATGCCTTTCAGGGTCACGAAATCGGGCTTACCGCTACCCAGCACCGGAAGCTGCTTGAGGTGGCGAATATCGCGCGGCACGGCCAGTTCAGGAATACCGTGTTCACGCGCATAGCTCAGTAACCTGTCGCGCTTAAGCTCAGCGTCGGTCGTAAACAGCACCAGCGCCTCGCCTTTGCTGGCATCGCTCTTCACCACGGTCGCATGCATCTTATCTGCGGACACTGCCGTCGCCAGCTGCTCAACCATTTCCAGAGAGACCATTTCACCGGCAATTTTGGCGAAGCGTTTCGCGCGTCCCTGAATCTGTACAAAGCCCTGTTCATCGAAACGGACGATATCACCGGTGTCGTACCAGCCGGTTTCAACCTCACCGTTGACGTTTTCCGCCGTCGGCGCTTCCAGCACGCCCGGATTTTCCACGCGCAGATAACCGTTCATCACGTTTGGCCCTTTGAGCTGCAGACGGCCACCGTCCGCAATGCCCGGTACCGCCAGCAGACGCGCATCCATTCCCGGCAGAATTCGGCCAACCGTGCCCGGTTTCGCCGCCATCGGTACGTTAATCGAGACCACGGGAGCACACTCGGTAACGCCATAACCTTCGAGAATGCGCAGGCCAAACTTGTCCTGCCAGATCTGACGCGTGCTATCCTGCAGTTTTTCCGCACCGGCCACCACATACCGCACGCGATAGAAATCATACGGATTTGCAAAACGCGCATAGTTGCCGAGGAAGGTTGAGGTGCCGAACAGGACGGTGCAGTTACGGTCATACACCAGCTCTGGCACAATCCGGTAATGCAGCGGGCTTGGATAGAGGAACACTTCTGCGCCGGTCAGCAGCGGCGTAAACAGCCCCACCGTCAGGCCAAAGGAGTGGAACAGCGGCAGCGCCGACATAAAGCGGTCGTTCGCGGTAAAGTCGGCAATGCTTTTGATCTGCTCAACGTTCGCCAGAATGCTCTTGTGGCTGTGGACGACGCCTTTCGGGTTACCCTCTGATCCTGAGGTGAAGAGGATAATGGCGTCATCTTCCGGCTGCTGTTTGACCTGCGCCAGACGCGGCATCAGCAGATGCGCAAAAATCCACAGCTTGTCGCCGGTGGTCACGTCTGCTTTCAGATCCTCCAGGAAGACCCAGCGCACCTGGGTGAGCTGCTCGGGAAGGTGCCAGAGCTTGCCTTTTTCGAGGAACTGACGGGAGGTAAAGACGGTATTGATCTGAGCTGCAGTAATGGCGCTGGTCAGCCCCTTCACGCCCGCCGTGTAGTTCATCATCGCCGGGATCCGGCCCCGGGAAACCGCCCCAAAAATCACCGCCGCGCTGATGCCCGCGTTAGGCAGCATCAGGCCAATCTTTTCGCCCTTCTTGCTGTACTTCTCCAGAATACGGCCCACAAACAGGGTCTTGGTCAGCAGTTTGCGATAGGTATCCGGGGTAAAGTTGATGTCTTCGATGCAGTTTTTCTTCGCGCCATAGCGGTACTGGGCGGAAAGCAGAGATTCGTACAGCGTTTCGCGCGGACGCACGGCCATGCGCGCTTCCATCATAATCTGGTGCAGCATTTCCCCGGCGATTTTACGGCGATCGCGGGCACGCGGCGCTTCCGGCATCGGTAACGACGTTGGCGGCAGAATATGCAGCGTGATTTTTGGGAACAGACGCTGCTTCACCAGCCCCTTCAGGCGGCTGAAATGGCTCAGCTCTGCGCCTTCAATGCGCAGCGGCACCACGGTCGCTTTTGACTTCGCCGCGACAAACCCCGCGCCGTCGTAGATTTTCATCAGCGAACCGGTTACTGAAATACGCCCTTCAGGGAAAATGACCACCGGACGCCCCTGCTCAACCAGACGCACCAGATGCTTAATCATCATCGGCTTTGTCGGGTCGAGCGGCACAAAATCAATCAGCGGCGTGAGCCAGCGCATGTACCACTGCTGGCTAATAGAGGTATAGACCGCAAATACCGGGCGCACGGGCAGAAACAGCGCCAGCAGGATGCCATCTATAAAGGAAACATGATTTGGTGTGATAAGAACGCGTTCGCCGCGAAGCGCCTGGGCATCGCCAGTGACGCGGATGCGAAAGAGAATGCGGAACAGTGTACGGAAGAACCCAAATAGCATCTCAACTCCCTTTGCCAGCCAGTGTGGAGGGTTGATAGTAAATGGTGGCAGATTACACGAGAAGTGATACGGGAGCGACAGCAAAAGTGGAGGCGAAAAAAAACCTGCGCATCCGCGCAGGTTGGTGCAAGAGATGAGTACGAAATCGTACTAAGAATTCTCACCAATCAATACCTCTGGGATCTCAACTGTATCAATCTCATTAACATCCTCGCCATCGGACAATCGCAACAGCCTGAGGCAAAGTGTAACCAAAGGTTCAGATTGACATTTTTCAGACATGACTGCGCGTGTAACGATTACACCGTCAGGGTTGTTCTGCGTCACGTTTGTGGAGAGCGGAAATCCGCTCCCCTTGAATGCGCGCCGCTTTTCCGCAACACTATTTGGTGTGTAAACGCTTACCCCCAATAAGAAGGTAATGAATGGCGACAATAAAGGATGTGGCCCGTCTGGCAGGTGTGTCGGTGGCAACCGTCTCCCGCGTGATTAATGACTCACCAAAAGCGAGTGACGCATCACGCCAGGCGGTACAAAACGCCATGGAATCCCTGAACTATCATCCCAATGCCAATGCCCGCGCGCTCGCCCAGCAGTCCACCGAAACCATCGGTCTGGTGGTGGGTGATGTTTCCGACCCTTTTTTCGGCGCGATGGTGAAAGCCGTTGAACAGGTCTCTTATCAGACGGGCAATTTTTTGCTGATCGGCAACGGCTATCATAATGAACAAAAAGAACGCCAGGCCATCGAGCAGCTGATCCGCCACCGCTGCGCGGCGCTGGTGGTTCACGCCAAAATGATCCCGGACGCCGAACTGATTCATCTGATGGAGCAGATCCCGGGCATGGTGATTATCAACCGCATTATTCCCGGATTTGAAAAACGCTGCGTCGCGCTCGATGACCGCTACGGCGCATGGCTTGCGACCCGTCATCTGATTCAACAGGGCCATACCCGAATTGGCTATCTCTGTTCCAACCACCCGATCTCTGATGCAGAAGACCGCCTGCAGGGCTACTACGACGCCCTGCGCGAAAACGGCCTGCCGTGTAACGATCGCCTGGTGGCCTACGGCGAACCGGATGAGAGCGGCGGTGAACAGGCCATGACCGAGCTGCTGGGTCGCGGACGGAATTTCACGGCGGTTGCCAGCTATAACGACTCGATGGCCGCAGGGGCAATGGGGGTGTTGAATGACAACGGGATTGAGGTACCGGCAGAAATTTCGCTGATTGGCTTCGATGACGTGCTGGTCTCTCGCTACGTGCGACCGCGTCTTACCACCGTGCGCTACCCGATTATCACCATGGCAACGCAGGCCGCAGAGCTGGCGTTAGCGCTGGCTGAACAGCGTCAGCCACCGGAAATTACGCATCTGTTTAGCCCGACGCTGGTACGCCGTCACTCCGTTGCGTCACCTGCGGAAGCGCAGAGCGAATAACGGTAGAGGTGAACCCGCGTGTTCGGGTATTCGAGCCCATCACCGATATACTGCCAGCCGTAACGTTCGTAAAAGTCGCGGCAGGCAGACCACAGATGGAGTTCCTCATACCCGGACTGCGCGGCGTAAGCGATAACATGCCGCTGAAGTTCTCCTGCCAGCCCCTTGCCTCGCGCCGCGTCGTCAACGTAGAGCGCCGCCAGCCACGGAAAGAGATCCTGTCGGGTGATCAAATCGCAGCGCCAGAGTCCCACCGTACCAAGAAGCTTTTCGTCCTCAACGGCAATAAAAGTCAGCGGTAATGCTCCCGGCGTCTGGCTGTGCTCAACAACGCTGTGGAAAAACTCCCGAGAAAGCCCTTCGCCAAAGGCCTGCCAGAGCCAGTCGATGACCTGCTCCGCATAGTGCGGTGCCTGGTAAAGCGGGAGGATGGCTATCTTTTTCACGTTGCACCTGCGTTTTCTCATGTTTTTGCTGGCCTGTCGCCCCAGCTCGGTTCGGCGATTATTTTACCAGAGTCAGACTATTTCGTTTTACTTCAGGCAGGCCAGACGAATCGCGACCAAAAAGCGTGATCGTGGCGGAAGTTTTGCGCTTCCCGCATCGCTTATACGCCGTGAGGTCTGTGTTAAACTGCAAACCATTACGTGGAAGCAGGAATGTAGAATGGCAACAATGCTGGATGTCTCACTGCGTGCGGGCGTGTCGAAGGCTACCGTCTCGCGCGTGCTGAACGGCACGGGTCAGGTTAAAGAGAGTACGCGTCAGCAGGTGTTTGCTGCGATGGAAGAGCTGGGCTATCGCCCGAACTTTCTCGCGCGTTCACTGGCAAACCAGACCAGCAACAGCATTGGTCTGGTCGTCTCGACCTTCGACGGCTTTTACTTTGGTCGTCTTCTCCAGCAGGCGTCCCGGCAGACCGAAACTCACGGGAAACAGCTGATCGTCACCGACGGTCACGACGCGCCGGAACAGGAAGAACAGGCGGTGCAGATGCTGGCCGATCGCCAGTGCGATGCCATCGTGCTTTACACGCGCTACATGAGCGAAAAAGCGATCGTCAAACTGATGAACACCGTGAAAACGCCGCTGGTGGTCATTAATCGTGAAGTGAGCCAGGCGCCGGATCGCTGCGTGTTTTTCGAACAGCAGGATGCCGCGTTTAAGGCCGTGGATTACCTGATCGCCCAGGGCCATCGCGAGATCGCCTGTATCACCGTTCCGATCCACACCCCCACGGGTAAAGCGCGGTTGATGGGCTACCGTAAGGCGCTGGAAAAACACGGCATTCGCCTGGACGAGCGTCGGATAAAGTACGGCGATGCGGGAATGACGCGGGGATACGAACTGTGCAAGGAGCTGATTGCCGACAGTGTGCCGTTTAGCGCCCTGTTTGCCTGTAACGACGATATGGCGCTGGGAGCGTCCAAAGCGTTACACCAGGCGGGGCTTAAAATTCCGCAGGATATTTCACTGTTCGGCTTTGACGATGCCCCAAGCGCGAAATGGCTGGAGCCCGCGCTCTCATCGGTTTATCTGCCCATCGACAATATGATTGTCACCGCCATCGATCAGGCGATCCGGCTGGCAAGAAACCAGCCGGTCGATGCCATCCCGCCGTTTACCGGCACGCTGGTGTTACGCGACTCGGTCACAACGGGGCCGTACTTTCATCAGATAAGTTCTAAAGCCAGCAGTTCCTGAATGGTCTGACGACGACGGATAAGCCGTGCTTTACCGTTATCAAACAGCACTTCCGGCAGCAGCGGACGGCTGTTGTAGTTGGATGACATAGATGCCCCGTAGGCACCGGTATCATGCAGCACAAGATAATCACCCGGTTTGAGCTCTGGCAGCGCGCGGGTTTCCACTTTGCCGCCTTCCTGCTGGGTAAACACGTCGCCCGATTCGCACAGCGGCCCCGCAACGACCGTCTCAATCCGCGGCGCCTGCGTTAAGTCACGGCCATCTGCGGCCAGGGCGGTAATGTGGTGATAGCTGCCGTACATGGACGGACGCATCAGATCGTTAAAGCCTGCATCAATCAGGACGAAGTGGCGAGACCCCATCTCTTTCACGCTGCGCACCTGCGAAACCAGCACGCCGGCTTCCGCCACCAGGAAACGACCCGGCTCAATTTCCAGCTTCACCGCATGGCCCAGATGCGCGGCAATTTGGTCACGCGCGGCGCTCCACAGACCGTAATAGTGATCGGTATCGATCGCCTCTTCGCCTTCGCGATAAGGAATGGAGAGACCGCCGCCGGCAGAGATCGCCTCAAGATCCTGACCGAAGTCGACAACCTGGCGCACCATCGCACCGCACACCTGCTCCAGGTGGCCGTAATCGACGCCAGAGCCAATGTGCATATGAATCCCGACCAGCTTCAGGCCGTAGCGCTGTAATACCTCCAGCGCGGCAGGCATATCGGCATACCAGATCCCGTGCTTGCTGTTTTCGCCGCCGGTATTGGTTTTTTGGCTGTGACCATGACCAAAGCCCGGGTTCACGCGCAGCCAGACGCGATGGCCGGGAGAAACCTGACCCAACTGCTCCAGCATATCCACAGAACCGGCATTCACCGGGATCTGCAGTTCGTGGACGCGCGCAAGCGTCGCATCGTCGATAACGTCTGCGGTAAAGACAATCGCGTCGCCGTCGGCTTTCGGATCGTATCCGGCCGCCAGCGCGCGCTCGATTTCGCCGAGTGAAACAGAGTCAACCTTCACGCCCTGCTCGCGCATCAGGCGCAGAATATGAATATTGGAGCAGGCCTTCTGGGCAAAACGCACCACGTCAAACTGATGCAGGGCGGCGATCTTCTCGCGAACGATCTGCGCGTCGTAGACCCACACCGGGCAGCCAAACTCGGCAGGCAGGCGCAGCAGGTTGTCGGCGTTCAAATCGGTATCAGTCTGGTTCAGCGGGCGTGGCATGGTCTTCTCCGGGTAAATGCGTTTAGATGATTACGCCACAGCGCAAAGAGAATAAAAAATATCGTTTTATCGCGAGTCTATGCAAAAATGATATGGACAGTCCTCTGCTTTCAGGTGCCCTATGCCCGCCGTCAATTTACGCCATATTGAGATTTTTCACGCCGTGATGACCACCGGCAATCTCACCGAAGCCGCACAAATGCTGCATACCTCGCAGCCTACGGTAAGCCGCGAGCTGGCCCGCTTCGAGAAAGTGCTGGGGCTGAAGCTGTTCGAACGTACCCGAGGCAGGCTTCACCCGACGGTTCAGGGGTTACGCCTGTTCGAGGAAGTACAGCGCTCCTGGTACGGACTGGACAGAATAGTGAGTGCTGCGGAAAGCCTGCGCGAGTTTCGCCAGGGCGAGCTGTCGATCGTCTGCCTGCCCGTCTTCTCGCAATCCTTTCTGCCGATGCTGCTGCAGCCCTTTCTGGCCCGATACCCGGAGGTTAGCCTCACCATCGTGCCTCAGGAATCACCTCTGCTTGAAGAGTGGCTTTCGGCCCAGCGCCATGATCTAGGCCTAACCGAAACGCTCTCCACGCCAGCGGGCACGACGCGCACGGAGTTGATCTCGTTAGATGAAGTGTGTGTTTTGCCCGCCGGGCATCGGCTTGCCGGTAAGGCGGTGCTCACACCGGAGGATTTCCACGGGGAAAACTACATTAGCCTGTCGCAGACCGACGGTTACAGACAGCTGCTGGATACCCTGTTTGCCGAGCATCAGGTCAAACGGAGATTGGTGGTGGAAACGCACAGCGCGGCTTCGATTTGCTCGATGGTGCGTGCTGGCGTCGGCGTCGCGGTGGTGAATCCACTCACGGCGCTGGACTATGCCGGAAGCGGGATTGTCATCCGCCGCTTTAGCGTGTCCGTCCCGTTCACCGTGAGCCTGATCCGCCCGCAGCACCGTCCGGCCTCCGCGCTGGTGGACGCTTTCACCGAACACTTAAAGGAACACGCACGTCAGGTGGCGCTTCGCTTACCTGACCTGCAAAATCCGTTATGACAGCATAAATTCCACGGCATCCGCGGCATGGATGGCGGTGGTATCAAATACCGGGACGGGGCTTTGCTCGACGGGGACCAGCAAACCGATCTCGGTGCAGCCGAATATCACCCCTTCGGCCCCCAGCTGCGCGAGTTTATCGATGATGCTGACGTAATACGCGCGGGAAGATTCGCTGAAGGTCCCGAGGCAGAGCTCGTCAAAGATAATCTGGTTGATGCGCGCCCGATCTTCTTCATCCGGGATCAGGCTCTCGATCCCAAATTCACTGTACAAACGCCCGCGATAAAAATCCTGTTCCATGGTGTAGCGTGTACCCAAAAGCGCTACGCGGCGCATCCCGGATGCCGCAATCGCACGACCGGTCGCGTCCGCGATATGCAGAAACGGCAGCGAGCAGCGGTCCTCAATATGCGACGCCACTTTGTGCATGGTATTGGTACAGAGCACTATACCCTCGGCACCGGCACGCTCCAGTCCCAGTGCCGCCCGGGCCAGGATCTCCCCGGCTTTATCCCACTCACCGCTCGACTGACAGGCCTCGATTTCATGGAAATCAACGCTGTGCAACAGCAGACTTGCGGAGTGCAGACCACCCAGACGCTGCTTTACCCCTTCATTAATCAGGCGGTAATAAGGGATTGTCGATTCCCAGCTCATTCCACCTAACAGGCCGATCGTTTTCATCATCCCTCCTTATCTTTGTTTCTTTTTTAACACAACCGATGCACATAAAAAAAGGCGCTGTATTCAGCGCCTTTTTAAACTGCTGCGTTTATTCCGTCACCGGCTCGGGGAGTGGATTACGGGTGAGCATCGCCTCGCGAAGTAAAACGCTACCGCAGGCAAACAGGCCCCCCAGGAGCGCCGCCAGAATGACAATCAGGGCCTTGCCCGGACCATCCTTTTTCACCGGCATGGAAGGTGTGAGCTGGTACCGGAATGGCTCAAGTTTAACATCAGCAAAGGAGAGCTTTTTAAGCTGCGCCAGATAGTATTCACGGTTCTGGAAATCCGCATTCAGCTCGGTCACGTCCTTAAGATTTTTTTCAATCTGCAGCTTTTGCGCGATACCGTCAGCGCCGAGCGCAACGGAGTAATCCGGATCATCTTTTACCGCCTGCCCGTTGCTGTAAACCGGTTTCTTAATGCCGGCCGCATTTGCCACTTCCAGCGAATAATTGAGTCGCTGCAGGTTGGTATTGTGAATAGTGGTCAGACGGACGCGATCCAGTTCCAGCTGCTGCTCAACGACGTTCTTTTTCAGGGCGATCTGGTTGCGGATATTCTGTACCGTCTCTTTTTCGACGATAGCCGCGATATAATCGATGTATCCCTCCAGAACGTTTTGCGCATCGCCTGCTGTCGGTGCAGTGAAGCTTAATGTCCAGGAAACATAGGGGATTTTATCCGCGTCTTTTCCCTGAGCGTTATTCACCGCTATCATTCTGTCTGAGATGTTGACTATCGCCCGATGCAGCTCAAGCGGATCCACCTCCGTGTCTTTAAGCTGCGACATCACGTAAGAAGAGGATTTCAGATACTCTTCAAGCAAAGACTGCGACTGAAACTTTTTAATGAACAGGTCAAAGACTTCCGGACGGGTAATCTTCACGTCCACATCAAGCACCTGTAGCGCCACCATCATCTGGCGCAGCGGGTTCCACTGCGACAGTTCTGCCGGGGTGATCACCGCTTTGCTGGTCCACTTCTGCGGCAGTAAAAATGAAATGGCCAACCCCGCCAGTGCAAAAGCAAGCGTAACGGCGAAGATGCGCTTTTTCGCTGCCACTAAAACAGCGAATAAACCGAAAAGATCTATTTCTTTAGCGTGTTCAGTTCGGGAGGTATAACGGGAAAAATCAATATCTGTGTTTTTTTTGAAATCCATTTCTGACATAGGAATTCTTCTTTCTCATGATGCAATGCATCTTTGTTCATTGATCTTGGTGGCCCAATAATACAATAGATTAAGAAAAATCCTAATTGCAAATCTCTTTATCTGACTACACCCTGCCAAAGTTGGTAGAGAGTTTCGTCACGTTATTATTGTGATTCATCTCTTTGTCCACCTCTGGCATAGGTTATAACGTGTAAACAGACAATACGATCACACGCCGATATTTCGCAGCTTCTCTCCGGCCATCAGCTTGCGCTCGATGTGTTCCAGCGTCACGCCTTTGGTTTCGGGGATCAGCCAGAACGTGACGCCAATAAACGCCACGTTCAGCACCGTATAGAGCCAGAACGTTCCCGCTGCGCCAATCGCGTCCAGCAGCGTCAGGAAGGTCGCGCCGATGATCATGTTCGACACCCAGTTGGTGGTCGTGGAACAGGTAATGCCAAAGTCACGACATTTGAGCGGCTGAATTTCGGAGCACAGGATCCACACCACGGGCGCGGCGCTCATCGCGTAGCCTGCGATACACATCATGGTCATCCCGACAGAAAGCCAGGAAAGCCCGCTTGAGGCCGTGCCGTTATCAAACTGCATCAGGCAGTAGCCCAGGATCAGCGTGCCGAGCGCCATCACGCTGAAGCCAATTTTCAGCGCCGGTTTACGGCCGGCTTTGTCCACGGTGAACACCGCAATAAAGGTGGCGAACATAAAGGTCAGCCCGACCACCAGGGTGGCGATCATCTGCTGTTCCGTGGTGGTGAACCCGGCCATTTTGAAAATGCGCGGCGCGTAGTACATGATGATGTTCATGCCGGTGAACTGCTGCATCGCCTGCAGCAGCATGCCGAGGAAGACCGCCCGGCGCACGTTGCGGTTGATTTTAAACAGCGCCCAGCCCCCCTGCTTGAGCTTCAGGCTTTCGCGGATCTCATTCAACTCTTCGCGGGCTTTTTCTGATGTGTCGCGCAGCATGCGCAGCACCTCTTCTGCCTCCACGTGGCGCCCTTTCTGCGCCAGCCAGCGCGGGCTGTTCGGCAGAAAAATGACGAGGACGATCAGCACCAGCGCCGGTAAGGCCAGCACGCCCAGCATCGCGCGCCAGTTACCGCTGTAGCTGAAGTAGGTGTCAGACAGAAACGCCAGCACAATACCCAGCGTGACCATCAGCTGATACATGCTGATCATCTTGCCGCGCACGTTTTCGCTTGCCATTTCGGAGAGATAAAGCGGTGCCGTGTAGGAGGCAATCCCCACCGCCACGCCCAGCAGCACGCGGGAGAGCAGCAGGATTTCAACGTTAGCGGCAAACGCCGAACCGATCGAACCCGCGACGAACAGGATCGCCCCGACCATCAGGCTGTATTTGCGCCCCAGGCGGAACGACAGCCAGCCGTTGAACAGCGCCCCGATGGCCGCGCCAAGCATCATGCTGCTCACCACCCACTCCTGCAGGCGACTGCTGAGGGTAAAGTGATCGGTAATAAACGGTAATGCGCCGGCAATGACGCCGATATCCAGTCCAAATAACAGACCCGCCACGGCGGCGGCTATGGAGACAAACTGGTTCATGCGGCGAGTATCGCGCAGCGCAGCGGGCATTAGGGTAGAGTCATTTATAGATGTCATATTTTTCCTGCCTCAACAGCAAATTCGTTAACTGAAATTACGAGAAAGCGAGGAAAAGTGTCAGGCCGGAAATCGCGAAGTTATGGATTATTCCGCTACGGCATACGGTTCTGTGATGGACATTACAATTTCAACTCACGGCGAATAATCACGTATTTTTACTAATCAGTTAATATCTAAGAAATAAAAGTGTGATTGCCGTCATTGGTGATTTTTTAGTATGGATTTTTCATCTTTTGCAATATGGACTAAGCCAATTATTGCGAAAAAAAACCTCCGCCCATGGGCAGAGGTTCTTAATGCAGGGGAAATTAACGCGCCAGCCAGCCGCCGTCTACAGCCACGGTGTAACCGTTGATGTAATCCGATGCGGAGGAGGCCAGAAATACCACTGGCCCCATCAGATCGCCCGGCAGACCCCAGCGTCCCGCCGGAATGCGGTCGAGGATTTCCGCGCTACGCTGCTCGTCTGAGCGCAGCTGCTGGGTGTTGTTGGTCGCCATGTAACCCGGCGCAATCGCATTCACGTTGATGTTGTGTTTCGCCCACTCGTTTGCCAGCAGGCGGGTCACGCCCATCACGGCGCTTTTGGACGCAGTGTAAGACGGCACGCGGATACCGCCCTGGAACGAGAGCATGGAGGCAATATTCACGATCTTGCCGCCGTTCCCCTGCGCGATAAAGTGCTTTGCCGCCGCCTGGGACATGAAAAATACGCTCTTGATGTTCAAATCCATCACGTCGTCCCAGTCGCGCTCGCTGAAGTTGATTGCATCTTCACGGCGAATCAGCCCGGCGTTGTTGACCAGAATGTCGATATGACCGAATTCCGCCACCGCACGATCCAGCAGTTCAGGAATGGCATCGATTTTACGCAGGTCGGCGGTCAGGCTCAGGAAACGGCGACCCAGCGCCGTCACGCGTTCGATGGTTTCCGTCGGCTCAACGATATTAATCCCGACGATATCGCAGCCCGCTTCCGCCAGGCCTAACGCCATCCCCTGACCCAGCCCGGTATCACATCCGGAAACCACCGCCACTTTCCCCTGCAGAGAGAATGCATCCAGAATCATGTTTATTCCTTACTCTTTCAGAGCCTGTCACTCACAGGCAGGTTTATGCTTCACCGCCCGCGACTAGCGCAGATCGCTGACCGCAACATGGTCCATATCATCGAAGACCTGGTTTTCGCCCACCATTCCCCAGATAAAGGTGTAGGCTTTCGTCCCTACGCCGGAGTGAATAGACCAGCTCGGTGAAATCACCGCCTGCTCGTTGTGCATCACGATATGGCGCGTTTCCTGCGGCTGTCCCATCATGTGGAAGACGCAGGCGTCCTCATCCATATTGAAGTAGAAGTAGACTTCCATACGGCGCTCGTGGGTATGGCACGGCATGGTGTTCCACAGGTTGCCCGGCGCCAGCTCGGTCAATCCCATGCTAAGCTGGCAGGTCTCCAGCACGTCCGGCACGAAGTATTTATTGATGGTGCGGCGGTTGCTGGTGAGGTTGTCGCCCAGGGTCACGGGGGCGACGTCTGCCGTGGTCACTTTTTTGGTTGGGTAGGTGCAGTGCGCCGGCGCGCAGTTGTAGTAAAACTTCGCAGGCTTGCTGGCGTCGATGCTGGCAAAGACCACGTCTTTCGCCCCTTTCCCCACGTACAGCGCCTCGCGATGGCCAATCTCATAGCACTGTCCGTCTACGGTGATGGTACCCGGCCCACCGATGTTAATTACCCCCAGCTCGCGACGCTCAAGGAAATAGCTCACGCCCAGCTGTTTACCGACCTCACCGCCCACGGAGACGGTTTTCATGACGGGCATAATTCCACCCACAATAATGCGGTCGATATGGCTGTAGACCATGGTGTATCTGTCGGCCTCGAATACCTGCTCGACTAAAAATGCCTTGCGCAGCCCCTGAGTATCCAGCGTTTTGGCGTGCGCGCTGTGGATGCTTTCTCTGACGTCCACGATAACCTCCAGATGTGGTCATGCCCGAAGGCGGGATTGAAAACGAAACAGCGTTCCGTTTTTTCATAATGAGCACATACTATCGGCATAAAGTGGGCTTTTCAATTACATTTAAAACAACGTTTCATTTTTATTTTTGTTTATCACGGAAATGACGCTCGGATCACGCTAAAACCGTCGTGAGACAAAGAGGACGAAAAAAAACCTCCCGGAGGAGGTCTTTTCAATGAGGAAATATTAGCGTTCAATGGCCAGAGCCACCCCTTGCCCGCCGCCTATACAGAGCGTGGCAATCCCTTTACGGGCATTGCGCTTCTTCATTTCGTGGACCAGCGAAACCAGGATCCGGCAACCGGACGCCCCGATCGGGTGCCCCAGCGCGATCGCCCCACCGTTCACGTTGACCCGCAGCGGATCCCACTCCAGCATTTTTCCGACGGAAATTGCCTGCGCGGCATAAGCTTCGTTCACTTCGATCAGATCCACATCAGAAAGTTGCCACCCCGCGCGCTCCAGACAGCGACGGGTCGCGTAAACCGGCGCGATCCCCATTAACGCAGGATCAACCCCTACGCTTGCGAATGCCTTAATGCGGGCTAATACGGGAAGATCGAGCTCGAGGGCTTTGCTTTCGCTCATCATCATGACGGCGGCAGCGCCGTCGTTAATGGAAGAGGCATTTCCAGCCGTCACCGAGCCCTGCATTTCAAACGCGGGATTCAGCCTCGCCAGCCCTTCAGCGCTGGCGTCGGTGCGCGGCTGCTCATCGGTATCCACAACCATAACTTCGCCGTTCTGCCGCAGCGCGCTGACCGGGACAATTTCGTCGCGAAAACGGCCGGAATCGATCGCCGCGCGCGCTTTTTGCTGCGAGCTTAGCGCATAGGCATCCTGCACCTCACGGCTGATGCCGTACTCGCGCGCCAGGTTTTCCGCCGTCACGCCCATATGATAATCGTTGAAGGCATCCCACAGCCCGTCATGCACCAGGCTGTCGAGCAGCTGGCTGTTGCCCAGCTGTGCGCCGGTACGGCTGTCGGTCAAGACGTGCGGCGCGCGGCTCATGTTCTCCTGCCCGCCCGCAATGATCACGTCCGCCTCGCCACACTGAATGGCCTGCGTCGCGAGATGCAGCGCTTTTAATCCTGAACCACAGACGTCGTTAATGGTGATGGCGGAGACGGTATTGGGCAGCCCGCCCTTCAGCGCCGCCTGACGCGCAGGGTTTTGCCCGGCACCGGCCGTGAGGACCTGTCCCAGAATCACCTCATCAACTTCATGTGCTGCGATCCCGCTACGTTCCACCAGCGCTTTCACCACCACGCTTCCCAGGTCAACCGCCGAGTGACGCGCAAGCGCTCCCTGAAAACAGCCGATAGCTGTACGCAACGCACCCACTATTACGACATCTTTCATCACGACCTCTGTGTTAAATGACATGACGATAGTAGAGGATTGTTACTGGCAATTATCTTAATTGTTTAAAAATAGTGAGTTTAATCACAAGGATCAGCGTGCATCCTGCAGATACTGCCGCAGCCAGCTTCCGGCAACGCCGGGAGGGGATCGTTTATTCCACAGCAGATCGATGCCGATCTCCCGCGGCCAGCCGGGAACATTAAGCTGTACCAGGGATTTCGCGGCGGCAAATTCATCCACCAGCGCGCACGGCAAGACGCACCAGCCAAAACCCTGTACCGCCATACTCAAGAGTAACAGGTAATTCGGGGCTGACCAGACGGGCCCGCGCGCGATCTCCGCCTCGCGCTCAAGATAGGTGCTCAGCCGCAGCTCTCGCCAGCCGTGCAGCTCGTCACGCTGAACGTCATGCTGCCCGGCCAGCGGATGCGTGGTCGCGACATAGATCGCCATGCGGGTCTGCATCGGCAGCCGGATGGCGCCGATATCCGTAGGATAACCGTCTCGCGCCTCGGTGAGGCCAACCTGCGCACGCTCCTTTTGCAGCAGATCGATCACGTCCTCCTCCTCGCCAATCAGACATTCGAATTCCGTATGGGGAAAACGCGCGTCAAACTGTTTCATCATCTCTTCCAGCACGTCCGGGTTGAGGGTATCGGAAAGAACAAACGTCAGACGCGCCTCCGTTTGCGCCGTTAGCGACACCGCCAGCTCATCCAGCCGCGTGCTGGCGGCGAGAATAGCCTGCACGTAGCCCAGCACCTGTTCCCCCTGGGCCGTTAACATCGGCTGGCGCGCCGAGCGGTCAAACAGCTCGAAGCCCAGATCGGCTTCAAGATTGGCAATGGACGTGCTGATCGTCGACTGGCTTTTACGCAGCCGGCGTGCGGCCGCAGAGAAAGAGCCAGCCGCAACGGTCTCGACAAACGCGGTAAGGGCTTCGGGTGAATAGCGCATAACCTATCTACTTTAGCGATGGATACTATCTTTAATATATCAGCTTTAGCGATGAAAATAGGCCACATCACCGCCCATAACGGCGAATTAATGAGGTCTATAGCTATGCAACATCAGGATGCACTCCAACGTAAACTGCCGGAGCGGATCTTTCATGCTGTCTGTTTTGAAGGGATTGCAACGGCGATCCTCGCCCCTACGGCGGCGTGGCTCATGCAGCGTTCCGTGGTGGAAATGGGCGGGTTGACCATTGTTCTGGCGACCACCGCCATGCTGTGGAACATTATTTATAACTTCGGCTTTGACCGTTTCTGGCCCGTTCAGCGCGTCAAACGTACGGCAAAAGTGCGTGCGCTGCATGCGCTGGGGTTCGAATGCGGGTTTATTGTGATTGGCGTGTCGATTGTCGCCGCCGTGCTGGGCGTCACCCTGCTGCAGGCATTCACACTGGAAATAGGTTTCTTCCTGTTCTTCCTGCCGTACACCATGTTCTATAACTGGGCGTACGATTGCCTTCGCGAGAAATTTCTTAAGCGCCGCCAGCAACGACGCGCCCTGGCAGGCTAAACGCCTTCTGGCCGGACGCCCGTTCCGGCCAAACGCTTTCGAAGCAACTGCGCTCTCCGTGCATAACTATGGTAAATTGCACTCCATTCCGATGGTTTGATAGTTGATACGTTGCTCTAATGTCGAAAATTTGGTCAAAAGATGAGACTCTCTGGAGTTTCGCTCTCTACGGCACGGCCGTGGGCGCAGGAACGCTCTTCCTGCCCATTCAGCTGGGCTCCGCAGGCGCAATCGTCCTGTTTATTACCGCCCTCGTGGCCTATCCCTTAACCTACTGGCCGCACAAAGCGCTGGCGCAATTTATCCTGTCGTCGAAAACGAAAGGCAACGAAGGGATCACCGGCGCCGTTTCGCACTATTACGGCAGGAAGATCGGCAACCTGATTACCACGCTCTATTTCATCGCCTTCTTTGTGGTGGTACAGATTTATGCGGTGGCCATCACCAACTCGTTAACCGAGCAGCTGGCAAAACACCTGACGGTGGATACCACCGTTCGCGTACTGGTTAGCCTGGGCGTGGTGCTGGTCCTGAATCTGATCTTCCTGATGGGACGGCATATCACGATAAAAGTGATGGGCTTCCTGGTGTTTCCGCTGATTGCCTATTTCCTGTTTGTCTCGCTCTACCTGATCGGCAGCTGGCAACCTTCGCTGCTAACCAGCCAGATGGCCGTCGATCGCCACACGCTGCACCAGGTCTGGATTTCGATTCCGGTGATGGTGTTTGCGTTCAGCCATACCCCGATTATCTCCACGTTTGCCGTTGACCGTCGCGAGAAGTTTGCCGACGGCGCCATGGATAAATGCAAGAAAATCATGAAGGTGGCGTACCTGATTATCTGCCTCAGCGTGCTGTTCTTTGTCTTCAGCTGCCTGCTCTCTATTCCGCCGTCGTATATTGTGGCCGCCAAAGAGGAAGGGGTGACGATCCTGTCTGCGCTGTCGATGATGCCCTCTTCACCGGCGTGGCTGGGGATTTCCGGGATTGTCGTGGCGATAATTGCGATGTCGAAATCGTTCCTCGGCACCTATTTTGGGGTGATTGAAGGGGCGACGGAGATCGTGAAGTCGTCGCTGAATCAGGTGGGGGTGAAAAAGAGCCGCGCCTTTAACCGCGCGATTTCCATTATGGGGGTGTCGTTAATCACCTTTGCCGTGTGCTGCATTAACCCGAACGCCATTTCGATGATTTACGCCATCAGCGGCCCGCTTATCGCCATGATCCTGTTTATCATGCCGACGCTGTCGACGTATCTGATCCCCTCCCTGAAACAGTACCGTTCCATTGGCAACCTGCTGACGCTGATCGTCGGGGTGCTGTGCGTGTCGGTGATGTTTGTCGGCTAACTCCCCTTTCGTGCCCGGCGCTCTGCCGGGTGCAACTTTCTCGATCTGGTTCGCATCTTGCCTTTCCGAAGACCCTACAATGATTGACTATATATTACCTTTAGGGTAATTTTTACCCTATATATGACTATAAATTGTAGTCATCAGACACACTATCTAAGGGGGTTAATATGACAAAAGCATATGACGAGTTTGACGGCTTTTAAGCTGAACTAACCTCTATGAGGCGGGGATTTTAGCCCCGCCTTTTTCATGGATGAAAGACATGACATTAGACTCAAATACCCTTCAACTCATCAGCAACGTTCTTGTTTTTATCGGCGTAGTGGTTGCCGTTGGCACTATCATATATAACGTCCAAACGGCGAAGAAAACACAGACTGCAAATTTTCTCTTTGAAAGCCGACAGGATCGCCAATACATAGAATCTTTGCATGTTCTAAAAAAAGTACATCGCTCGGGTAAATCATTTCGCTCTTATGTATTTCCGCCAGAGGGACACATCATCACCGATGATGAGATGGAAGAACGCCGAGAATTTCAATACATACTCAATTTCTATGAACGCGTTGCAGTCAGCATCCGTGAAGGCATCTACAACGAACGAATGATCAAACGAACATCTTTCACAACCGTGATTGAAACGTATGACATTGCCGAGCCTTTAATCAAAGCCATCAGGGAGCACATCAATTCGGACACCACTTATCAAGAGTTTGAGTGGCTGGTAAAACGCTGGAAAGCCAGTCCGTTAAAGAAAAATAAATAGAAAGCTGCCTGCAATGGCAGCTTTCTAAACGTTCCTGATGAACGGAACCTTCTCACCATAGAAATTTACGCCCGAATATCGTCATATTCCCGCGTTTTATCAAACTCATGTTTCGCGAACGGACACAGCGGAATAATTTTGCGGTTCTCACCGCGCATCTTCTCCACCACTTTCGCCACCAGCTGTTTACCGACACCCTGCCCCTTAAGGCTCTCATCCACATCGGTATGCTCGATAATGCTCAGGTGCTCGCCGGTCGGCACGAAGACAATCTCCGCGACCTGGTTGCCGTTCGCATCATTCACGTAAAACTTGTTATGGCCTTCCAGAATATCCATGGTTCCTCGCTTATTTTTGGCGATACTTCAGCGCACCGCTCGGGCAGGTATCGATTACGCGTACAACCGTTTCAACGTCCACTTCATCGGGAATAATCCACGGTTTACGTTTCAGATTAAACAGCTTTGCGCTGCCACGCACGCAGTTGCCGGAGTGTTTGCAGATCCCGGTGTTGAAGTAAACGTCAATTTTCTCGCCGGTATAGGCCCGGTAACCCGCATCCAGTAGCTCTTTATCCATGACATTGCCTCTGTAATTATTATCGTGCTGAATGAAGCATAGCCTTACGGGATCCTGATGGCTATAACGCCGAAAACGAAAAGCCAGGTCACAACTCTTTTAATGCCAGATTGCGTCCGCTATGGGCCCATGTCAGGCTCGGCAAATGTCACTTTTACATAACTTTTGCAGGTTGAATGAAACGCAGACTCTCTTTTCAGGTAAAGCTGTTTTTAGCGCTGGTGTGCTTCTCCTGCCTGCTGTTAGTTCTGCTGGGAACGATCCTGTTTCATTTTATTGACCGGCAACTTCATCACGATCTCGGCCAGCGCGCCCGGGTGCAGGCCAGCCAGATTGCGCTGATGCCGGGTCTGTCGGCCATGGTCGCGGCCAGAGATATCCCCGGCATCGCCCGGTTAATTCAGCCGCTGCGCGCCGAAAGCGATGCCAGCTACATTGTGATTGGCGATACCGAGGAACAGCACCTTTATCATTCGGAATCTCCGGAGCGTATTAATTTACCGATGATCGGCGGGGATAATGCGGAGGTATTAAAGGGCAAAACCATTATTTCCGTGCGCCAGGGCGGGATTGGGGTTTCACTGCGCAGCAAAGCGCCGATCTTTAACGCGCAGCACCAGGTGATTGGTATTGTCTCAGTAGGCTATCTGACCTCCTATATTGCCAATATTAATGCCCGCATTCTCTGGCAGTCCGGGCTGTACGGAGCGGCTCTTCTGCTGCTGCTGTTTATGTTCTCCTGGCTGTTTACCCGCAATCTCAAAAAACAGATGTTCCGACTGGAGCCGAAAGATATCGCTCAGCTGGTTTTGCAGCAGCGCGCGCTATTAGAAGCCATGTACGAGGGGGTATTTGCCGTCAATGAAGAGAAACAGCTGATTTTAATTAACCGCGCCGCACGAGAAATGCTGGATATTCGGCAAAGTGAGAAAGAGCTTATCGGCAAACCGCTGGAAGACGTTCTGCAGACGTCGCCGGGCTTTTTATCCCAGCGCTACGCCTCGGTGAGCGCTGGCAGCCACGACCAGATTGCCGTGCTGAACCAGCGCGAGGTGATCGTCAACCGGGTGGCGATTGAGGTTGAACCCGGCGTTGAAAGCGGCTGGGTCTACAGCTTTCGCGACAAAAACGACATTAACACGCTCAGCAGCCAGCTCAGTCAGATCAAGCGCTATGCGGATAACCTGCGCATTATGCGCCACGAGCAGCTGAACTGGACCGCCACGCTGGTGGGCTTGCTGCAGATGAAACACTATGACGAAGCGATCCGTTACATCCAGGTGCAGTCCGAAGGCGCGCAGCGGGTGCTGGACTTTGTCTCCGCCCGTTTTTCCTCTCCCGCACTGTGTGGGCTGCTGCTCGGAAAATACGTCAGCGCGCGCGAAAAAGGCATCGAGCTGCTGTTTGATCCCGCCTGCCAGCTCACCCGCATGCCCGCCACGCTCAACGAAACGGAGCTGATGTCCATTATTGGTAACCTGCTGGATAACGCGGTGGACGCGACCCTTAAGGCTCCGGTCCCTGCGCCGGTGGAACTCTACATTTCTGACCGTAACCAGGAGCTTCTGATCGAGGTGGCCGACCGGGGCTGCGGGGTGGATGATGCGATGAAGCCGCATATTTTCCGCCAGGGATTCAGCAGCAAACCGGAACGTGAAAACGACATTGTGGGCACCGAGCACGGTATTGGCCTGTTTCTGGTGGCAGGATATATCGACAAGGCTGGCGGCAGTATTGAGATTGCCGACAACACGCCACAAGGGACTATTTTTTCTGTGTTTATTCCGAATGGGCTAAAGCATGACCCGAGCACTTGATGTTGTGATCGTTGAGGATGAGCCGCACCTGGCGGAGCTGCATCGCGAGTATATCGAGCAGCATTTTCACTTGCGCGTGGTGGGCATCGCCGCGTCGATTGATCAGGCATGCAGCCTGATTCGTCAGCATCAGCCGCGGCTTATCCTGCTGGACAACTATCTCCCGGACGGTAAAGGCGTGGAGCTCATCGATAACCCGCTGCTGAAAAGCTATGAGTGCTCGGTTATCTTCATCACCGCCGCGAGCGATATGCAGACCTGTAGCCACGCCATGCGCAGCGGCGCGTTTGACTACCTCATCAAGCCCGTCTTTTTCCAGCGCCTGCACGCCTCGCTGGAGCGGTTTATGCGCTTCATCCACACCGTGCAGCAGGTGAAGGTGGTCGACCAGCACGCGCTGGATCGCCTGTTTCATCTGCCTGCCGCGGAAGCCTCCGTTACGCCGTCGACGAAGGGCATTGAACCCCAGACGCTGGAACGCATTAAACGCCTGTTCGCCGAGCATCCTGACAGTGCGATGTCGGTTGAAGAGGTGGTGGAAAACGTGGGGATCAGCAAAACCACGGGACGACGCTACCTTGAATACTGCGTGGAGAGCGGGTTAATCAGCATCGAAATGCTGTACGGCAACATTGGTCATCCTCGCCGGTTATACCGCAAAGCGCCCGATAAACCGTAATCCAGAACCGTTCACAGGCTAACGTTCGCGGATTTTATGGTGTTAATTGCTGAAACGACGGCGACAATCACACTTCGGAATCATTGCCCACGCCTCCCTATTGCCGGAGGCGCGCTTTACGCTATGTTGACAATTAGTTCCTCAAATGTAACTAAAAGGTTAACTATAATGTCGAACACGTTCCGAATTTCTCTGCTTACCGCTACCGTACTGTTCTCTGCTTCTGCACTGTCTGCCCTGCCGCAGGGATATCCTGCTGAGTATCAAAAAGTGGTGGATGCCGCCACGAAAGAGGGCAAGGTTGTCATCTATTCCACCACCGATATTAAAGCTGCCGGACCGCTGATCCAGGGCTTCGAAAAAACCTACCCGGGCATTAAAGTCGAATACAACGACATGAACAGCACCGAGCTGTACAACCGTTTCATCAGCGAACAGGCTTCCGGCGGCGTGAGCGGCGACGTGGTCTGGAGTTCCTCGATGGACACCGGCCTGAAGCTCGCCACCGACTACGCCATGGAATACAAATCTCCGGAGCAAAGCCAGCTGCCGAAATGGGCGGTCTGGAAAGATAAGGCCTACGGCACCACCTACGAGCCAGTGGTCTTTATCTACAACAAGCGCCTGATCCCGGCCGGTGACGTGCCGGATTCTCACGCCGCGCTGGCGAAGCTGATTGCCAGCCAGACGGACAAATTCAAGGGCAAAGTCACCACCTACGACATCGAAAAATCGGGTCTGGGCTTTATGCTGTCGGTGCAGGATCACAACGCCGATCCAAACTACTTTAAGACCCTGGCCGACGTCGCCAAAGGCGGCTTATCGGTACAGTCGTCTACCGGCACCATGATGGAGCGCGTCTCCTCCGGTGAAAACCTGATCGGCTTCAACATCCTCGGCTCCTACGCGGAGGCGCGTGCGAAGAACGATCCGTCGCTCGGCATTGCCTATCCGAAAGATTACACCCTGGTGCTGTCGCGCGTGTCGTTCATCAGCCAGCAGGCGCAAAACGGCAATGCCGCGAAGCTGTGGCTGGACTACGTGCTGTCTGAACAAGGGCAAAACATTCTGGCCAATCAGGCGGACATCCCTTCCATTCGTAACGATATCGAAGGCAAGAATGATATCGACGGCCTGACCAAAATCCTCGGCAACGCGCTGAAGCCGATCCCGGTTGATGAAACGCTGCTGGAATACCTGCAGCCGAAAAAACGCCTGGAGTACATCAAAGAGTGGCGTACCG
This sequence comes from Enterobacter sp. 3U4, assembly GCF_057224565.1. NCBI lineage: Bacteria > Pseudomonadati > Pseudomonadota > Gammaproteobacteria > Enterobacterales > Enterobacteriaceae > Enterobacter > Enterobacter sp. 3U4. Next base: position 184,550 of record NZ_CP136665.1, on the reverse strand, counting down.
CCGCCGGTAAATAAGCGTCTGAGCGCGGCGCTGGTCGCCGCGCTTCCTTATCGACTGAGTTCGTTTTTCTGGGCTGCAATACCAGGGATACCCCATGAATACTTTACGCAGAAAGTGGCAAAGCCTGCCGCGAGGCATCGTCGTGCTGATAACCGCCCTGGTTATTTACACGCCGCTGTCGTTTATCGTGATACAGAGCTTCCTGTCCGCGCCGTTCTTTTCGCCGTCAAAAGAGTGGAGCTTTGAATCATTTGAATTTATTTTCACCGACCCTGATTTTTATAAGGCCCTGAAAAGCGGCTTTATTCTGGCTTTCGGGCTGGTCTTTATCTCCATTCCGCTGGGCGGCGTGCTGGCGTTTCTGATGGTGCGTACCGACCTGCCCGGCCGCCGGTTGATTGAGCCGCTGATCCTGGTCCCGATTTTCGTTTCACCGATGGTGCTGGGCTTCGGCTACGTGGTGGCCGCCGGTCCGGTGGGCTTTCTCTCCCAGTGGGCTGAGGCGCTGATTGGCTTTGTGCCGTGGAACATCTACGACATGTCGAGCATTGTGGTCATTGCCGGCCTGACGCACGTCCCGCACGCCTATCTGTATATCTCGTCAGCGCTGCGCAGCGTGGGCTCCGACGTGGAAGAAGCCGCACGTACCGCGGGCGCGTCGCCCTGGCAGGTGATGACCTCCGTCAGCCTGCCGATGGTGCGCCCGTCTATTCTGTACGCCACTGTGCTGCTGTTCTTCCTGGGGCTGGAGGTGTTCGGCCTGATGCTCGTCCTCGGCGACCCGGAAGGCAACATGGTGCTGGCAACCTATCTCTATAAGCTGACGAACAAGATGGGGACCCCATCCTATAACCTGATGGCGGCAGTTGCCGTGGTGCTGATCTGCATCACCATCCCGCTGGTGATGCTCCAGCGTCGCCTGATGCGCACCGCCAACCGCTTCGTCACCATGAAGGGTAAGGCCTCGCAGGCCCGCGCGCTACCGCTGGGTAAATGGCGCTGGGTAGCTGGCGCGGTGATTGCCTTCTGGCTCACCGTCACCATCGGCGTTCCGCTGCTCGGGGTGGTATTGCGCGCGTTTATCTCCAACTGGGGCGTGGGCGTTTCGCTGTGGGACGAGCTTTCTCTGAACACCTTCCGCACCATCTGGGCGCAGCCCAACCTGCTGCGCGCCATCGTCAACTCCATGGCGATTGGCGTGATTGGCGGCGCGCTGGCCGTGGTGTGCTACCTGTTTGTCGGCATTGCCATGCACCGCAAGCCGGATAACACCACGCGTTTTCTGGACTACAGCGTGCTGGTGCCGCGCGCCGTACCGGGCCTGCTGGCGGGTCTGGCGTTCCTGTGGGTGTTTCTGTTCCTGCCGATGTGGCTGGATAACTCGCTGAAATCCGGCTGGCTTTCCGGGTTCGCCTGGACCGACTGGATGCGTGAAAACGTCATCGTCTGGCTGCGTTCGCTGCGCAGCACCATTTTCAGCGTCTGGCTGGCCTATACCGTGGTGTGGATGGCTTACGGCCTGAGGCTTATCTCTTCCACGCTGCTGCAGGTAGGGCCGGAGCTTGAAGAGGCGGCGCGCAGCACCGGGGCGACGCGCGGGCAGATCACCCGCCACGTCACCATCCCGCTCTCCCGCTACGGTCTGATCGGTTCGTGGCTGCTGATGTTCCTGATCTTTGAGCGCGAATATTCAACGGGTGTGTACCTGCTTTCACCCGGCACGGAGACCATCGGCTCGATGCTGGTTTCCCTCTGGGCCGCGGGTGCCATCGATATCGTGGCGGCGCTCTCTTTCATTAACATCCTGCTGGTCGTGGTAGGTCTGGGCATTGCCCTTCGTTTCGGAGTGAAAATACATGATTGAATTAGCGGTTGACGATCTGCACTTAACCTACGGCGACAATCCTGTTTTAAAAGGTGTCTCCATGAACCTGAAGCGCGGCGAAGTGGTCTCCCTGTTAGGCCCCTCCGGCAGCGGTAAAACCACCCTGCTCCGCGCCGTCGCGGGACTGGAAAAACCGACCCATGGGTCGATTGTGATTGGCAGCAATAAAGTTTACGACGGCACGCCGCGCAGTGAGGTCCCGGCGGAAGAGCGTAACCTGGGGCTGGTATTCCAGTCCTATGCCCTGTGGCCGCACAAGACCGTGTTTGAGAACGTGGCCTATCCGCTCAAGCTACGCAAAGTCCCGGCCAAAGACATCCAGCAGCGCGTGCAGGACGTGCTGGACCAGCTTGGTCTGGGCCATCTTGGCAAACGTCACCCGCACCAGCTCTCCGGTGGGCAGCAGCAGCGCGTGGCGATTGGTCGTGCGCTGGTGTACAACCCGCCGGTGATTTTGCTGGACGAGCCGCTTTCCAACCTCGACGCCAAGCTGCGCGAAGAGGCCCGCGTGTTCCTGCGCGAGCTGATTATCAAGCTCGGGTTATCGGCGCTGATGGTGACGCACGACCAGAACGAAGCGATGTCCATTTCCGACCGCATCCTGCTGCTTAACAACGGCAAAATTGAGCAACAGGGTACGCCGCAGGAGATGTACGGCTCGCCGAAAACGCTGTTTACCGCCGAGTTCATGGGCAGCAACAACCGCCTGCACGGCAAGGTCACCGAAGTACGCGACGGCAGAGCGCGCATCGAAGGAAAAGGCTGGGTGCTGTGGGGCCAGGCCGGTGAAGGGGTGCAGAGCGGTGCTGAGGCCACGGCGGTGATCCGCGTCGAGCGCGTGGCGGTGGTTGAGGGGCCAGGGGAAAATCAGCTTGAGCTGCCGCTGCTCACCAGCATGTATCTCGGCGACCGCTGGGAGTACCTGTTCCGCACGGTTGGGGATGATTTTGTAATCCGCGCGTATGGGCATGAGGTTCGGGATCCGCAGCACTGCCATCTTTCGCTGCCGGAAAAGCATGTCTGGGTATTCCCGAAAGGGTGAATGTGAAAAGAAAAGGCTGCGGGATGCGGCCTTTTTGCTGTTACACAGTGAGCGCCTGTAATCTTTCTTAAATACGAAGTGCTATTAAATTGCCCTTCCCGGTTATTACCAGAAAGGTTGGGTACGTGCTCTGACCGGGTATTGGCTATTTCTGCTCAACAGAGGCAGCGTGAATCGCGATCGGGTTAGCACAACCGCACCGGTTTTTTTCAACGTACACAAACATTCCCTGAAATCCACTGAAGCGGTTTGAGGACGAAAAAGGCCCACCTGGGTGAGCCATTTATTCATTAGCAATCGGGGTAGCCGATTGCAGATTTCTTACTGCTCCGTTAACACCATCACCGCATTGGCGGTAAATGAGCCTGTCGGAATATCTTTTTGCTCAACAGTCGGGTCCCGCACAGCTTCGAATGCCAGCTCAAGCGTGTTAGAGCCCGGCAGGAAAGTGAGGTTGGTCGTATCCGTTGTTGACAGCGGTTTGTCGTTGTAGCTGATCGCCACGCCCACCCCATTAACAGAAGATTTGATGACCTCCGTTCCGCTTACCGTAACCGGGGTGTATTGGATTTTCATACTTTCAGCGACATTTTTATCACCTTTACACTGAACCGGTATTTGGATTTTTTTGTTTGCTCCCGTTCCCGGCACGGTGGCCAAAGCCGTACGTTCCATAGTCCCTAAGTCAACGCTAAGCGCGGCACCATTGTTAATATCGCAGGTCTCCTCTGGAGGGGGAGAAGGCGGGAAATACTCGCCTATGCACCATCCTGTACCGTTTAAGGAATATAATGAGTTCGTGGATATATCAACCAACGCATAGCAAGCACTGCCCGATAACATAGTGTTAGGAGGCAAAGAATCTAAATTGTTGGGTAACGAAATATTTTGCATAGAGGTACCTTTTTCAATATGAACAAAAGTATTCCCTGTGCTGCGCCAGACGGCATCCTTCACATGACAAGCGGACGTTTCATAAGTACAGATAAACGTAAATACGCCATAGTCTCCTGTTTTTGGCACATAGGCATCGTTGACAGTTGCCGTCGCATTACTTCCTCTCATATATTTCATAGCGCCGCTAGCGCAGATATAACGTCCACCACGGGTTGCTTCAGATGTGGCGGGATGTCCAGGCACCAAATTCTTGCTCGATCCCCCCGAAGACCACCCCCCCGAAAATGTGCAACTTTGAGAGTCCTCTATCCCCATGGTTCCTCCAGTAAAAGGGAAATACATCTCCGCACAGGAAAAGTGGCTAAACGTGCTAATAAATATAGCAAACGCTGCGCCTATATATTTTTTATACATCATGATTGCCTATAAGTTTGAAATTAATCAATCTATCATCTTTAAATTAAAAACATGCTCAGCGAGCACCCTTAATAAATAAAATTCCCGTTCAAAGAATTTCGGTCACGTTAATACAAGCTCAGCACGCTCATTATTGGTAAGCCATTTCAAACGTCGCGATGGATGAGAAGCTGCCGGTAGCAATTGTATGCTGGCTTATCGCATCCGGTTCCGCTTGTACAAATGCATTGAACGTCACGCTGTTATTTCCGGCAAAAATTTGTGACGCTGGTGATGGCTTATTAAATGGAACTGGCGTTCCTGTGTTAGATTCCATCCCAATGGTAACGCCAGGTGTTCCCGTTACGGCTAAAAAGCCAGGCAGCGCGGAGCTTTCTGTACCAGAAAATGTCATCGTCACGGAGTTTGCCAGTGAGGGGTCGCACTCGGTCAAATTGATCGTAAATGGCTTGCCCGCTGTTCTGGCATATTTATACAATTCCTTGTCAATAACCGTTCCGAAATCAACCGTTATCTCAGAGGTCGCCGGGTCCAGATTGCAGGGTTCGCTAACCAGCGTACCGTCGAAGCTAAGATTATTATTCGCTGCCAGTGTTGAACCACACGGGAATACCATTGCAGAAATCAGCAAGACCTGAAATACACGTAATGTCTTGTAAAAAGGTAATGTCATCATATGCCTCACTGATAATAAACTCTCAAAGTCGCGATAGCAGAAAATTGTTGCGCGGTAAGCGTGGCCGCTGGATCTTTTACCGGAACCGCCGTCAACGAAAGTGACTGCATTTGATCCAGTGTGGTCTCGAGTGGTTTATTCAGCGTGAGAGGCTGACCATTCTCTTTAATCTGGATGCCCAAACCGGTTACGCTGGATTTCAACGCGGCGTTGTCATAAAGCTCTGCCGTTCCGGAGACTTCTACCTGCACAGCTGTATTATCTGACGCGCCTTTGCAATCAACGGTGTACGGAATAGATTGTTCATAGTTAATCCCATCCACCTTGTTCACTCCAACGTTGCCGAACGAAACCGTAATATCCTTGTCGTTACTGATAGTGCAGGGTGACAGAACGGAAAATGTTCCCTGAAAATCAACAGTACTGGTATCCCCTTTTTGTTCAGCATAGGTGGTTTGAATCATCGAACAAATAAGTAATGAAGCACTGAAGAGTAATTTACCTTTCATTCTTTTCTCCTCAATTGAATGCCAGCACAAGTGTACCGGAAGCGGTAAATTTATCCCCACTTACGACATTATTGGTGTTTGCGGTGCTGAACTGAACCAATTTTGCCTGGAGCACCGGCAGGCTTTTTTTATCAACACTAAACCACTCATCCATATTTTGGGCAGTACCATCTACAAGTAATTCGATCCCCACAATACCTTTATCGGTACCTAAGATCTTCTTGTTATTATACGTTTCATAACTGCCCGTACTGGATGTGAATTTCATTTGTAGCAGCCCTTCTGAATCACCACTGCAAGTAAAATTGCTGCTCAATGATTTCTGATAATCTCCAGTAAGCTCAACGGTATTTGAGCCTGTGCTGACCAATAAGACTTTGCCAAAATCAATAGTCTGAGCGCCTCCTTGATCAAACGTACAGGTACCGTTAGCAACCAGCACACCGGAAATATTAATATTTGTCGATGATACAGCCCCACTAGCGGTCAAATTAGTTTTAGCATGTGCAGCACTGCTGTTAAAGACAATAACCAGGCACATTATCATCAATAGTTTCATTTTTACCCGCATTTTATTGCTAGTCATAGCTTACCCAAAAGTCAATTACCGCGCGAAACGACCCAGTTGTTAACGGTGCAGATGTACGAACAGCCGTTACGGTATAACCCAATGCATTAGAGCCGGGAGAGATAAACTGTGGTTTGTCTTTCTTACCCAGACTTATCTTTCTGCCGTTGCTATCTTTCAATAAAAGCCCCATGCCTGTTATCCCATTGACTTTAATGAGATCAGGGTTATCCGAATCGACTGCCGCCATAAAACTGACCGTAACAACTGGTCTTTTATCATCCCATGTTGAAACATTCGTCGCCGGGCTAACACTATGTCCACCAATCGCCTGACAATCGCTCATTTGAATAGTAAGCGCAGTCGCAGGACCAAAATCACCCAGGTTAAGTAAGTTGCCGGTGGTGGTTCCCTGAATATCAATTTCCTGATATGCAGACTGCATATCCAACTGACACGCACCTACAACTAGCGCACCGTGTACGTGAAGATCGGTAGCATCACTATTGATATTGGCATTATTACTGGCAAAACAGCTGTTCCCTGTAAATATTAAAAAGATACTTGCCAGTATCGCAAACCATCCAGGATATCTCTGTCGTCTTTTCATACTTATATTTATTACTCGCATCCAATGCTATGCTTATTTTTATAATCAACCCGCTTTAACATTCGCAACAGTGCAAGTACTTCCACTGCAATTAAAATTCAGCTGCGGGTGTCCACCGTAATCATTAATAAAACTCAACACCGGATGACTTCCAAGTGCAGAAACACTCACACCCAGACTTGAAGAGCTTTTAGGCGCGACCATTATAGGCTGAAAATCTTTAGACTCTGCAGCCTTTCCAGATGCTGAGACCCCAGAAATGGTGACATAATATGGTGTTGGGTTATTCAGCTGATAGCTATCTCCTTGCGCTGTCAGCGTAAGTTTTTTCTGGATTTCATTATCTTCTGACGGCGTCAGTGCAAGCGCTGCAGGGCGATAAAACATTTTAACGCGGGTTTGCAGAGCCAACTGTAATGTATTTGGTTTACTGCTCTTTGGTGGAATCTCTCGCACATTGAAATAGAAGATCGATTCTCTGTCCTGCGGCAGTGCGCTTGTATTACCAGTGGATTGAATTTTAATTTGACCTTTAGCACCAGGCTCTACACGCTGGAGTGGCGGCAGTGCGGTAAAAGGTGAATCAATTTTATTACCTTTACCATCTTCAATCCATGTCTGAGCAAGATAAGGTAATGTTTTATTCTGATTCGTAATGGTCGTCGTGGTCGAACTTTTGTCACCGTTGAAGATAACACGAGTTCTGTCCAAAGCGATTGCGGCCTGAGCCTGCTGAGATAATATCGTCAACAGAATTACACCAACCGCTGTTTTTAATGTAACTGATGAATTATTCATGGGATTAACACTCAATATTATTAATAAAAATGGAACATTCTGTCTGGGGCCATGTCCGGATAAATTCCAAACATGGCCTCTCTTCATTTGGCTTTTTTCTCAGTCGTCACCAGCTTACAAGGCAACAGCAATCCTTTGGTCAATGGCGGCAACGGAGTAGGTAACTCAATAAGGCATTGCGTTTTATCATCCCAGTAGACCGCCATCTCTTCGCCGGCTTTTATTCCTGACAGCCAGACGCTTCCATTTTCACCCACTATCCCTGTCTGAATATCCTTGAGGTTATGCACCTCTGCACCGAACGGAGGAGAACTACCGTCAGGCAGCTTGATGGTAGCCATCGATTTCTCACCCGACAACAGACCAAATTTCTTATAGCCGATTGCCCCTTCGGTCAGTGTGTCCTCGACTACAGAACGGGTTGCATCAACATTCTCAGGCAGTTTATCCAGATCGACTCTCACCGTATTTCGGTAGTAGCTGCTTAAATCGGTAACCACCGCTTTACCGAACGCGTTACTGTGAATCGTTCCGCCGCTTCCCTGGACTGGTACATCACTCACACCATCAGTATCAATAAGCATTCGTGTGCTTCCTGATCCTGTTGAACGGTGTAACGCGGCTCCTTGCCCCGTGACAGTCATGCCTCCAGACATTGACATACCGAATGCCTGGTAATCGCTTCCGTTAAAGCTGGCATTAGCCGTCATGCTGGTATAATCGCCATCATGAGTGAAATAGCCGCTGCCCGTCCCCTCACCATGGTTTGTTGTACCGGCATCAATACGGTAGTTATTATTCGCGTCAATACGGTTGTAGTACCCAACGCTATGATTACTCTCTCCACCGTTAAACTGGCTATTGTAGTTAATTGTGCCGCTTTCCCCCCATGGCATGGAGAGACCGACGTATACACCGTCATCATTCGTATCATCATACTGAGTCCTGTACGCAGAAAGACTAAGGTTGATGTTCTTAAATGAGCCAATATCAAAATAGTTTGAAACCGAAATATTCCATGTATCCGTTGAAGGACGATTCCAGTATGTTTGGTGGTTGTAATTAAGATACGTACTGAAATTCAAGTCGCGGAACTGTTTGTTCAACGAAATGGTATACATTTCCTTATCATCACCACTATCACCATCATGATATCTCGCGTTTAAATACTCAGCCATGCTCATAAAGCCGCGCTCTGAGAATTTATAACCTGCAAATGAAACCTGGCTATCATATTCATCAAAACGTTTCGAGTAACTCACGCGATAGGAATTACCGGTTTTGGTATCCTCTGCGGGTAATACTGCTCGAGAGTTTGTCACGTCAAAGGAAATCGCACCAAAAGCAAGTAAGTCTCGGCCGATACCTATCGCTAACGCGTTATAGTCCTGAGCATACAATTCCCCACCGTAAAGCGACCAACCATTATTAACCCCCCAGGAGAATTCCCCTGTACCAAATTCTGGCCCTTGGGAGTGATGATCGTAATCACTAGGTTTCCCGGCAGTAAACTTATATCTCACCATGCCTGGACGTGTGAGATACGGAATATTACTGGTATCCACCTGGAAATTTTGTTCTGTGCCATCCTGTTCGGTGACTTTGACGTCCAGTTTACCCGTTACTGCAGTGTTCAGATCCTGGATACGGTACGGACCGGCCGCAACGGTCGTTTCGTATATCACCCGCCCCTGTTGACTGATAGTGACTTTGGCGTTGGTTTTGGCAACACCGGTTACTTCAGGTGCGTATCCTCGTAAATTTGGTGGTAGCTGATTGTCATCAGTCTTCAAACTGACGCCACGATAACCGAAGCTGTCAAACATGGACGAGTCAAGATAGTTCTCGCCAACGGTCAGCTTAGCTTTAAGTGAACGAATAGCGCGATACGCATAGTATCTGCTCCAGTCCCAGTTATGACTGGAATCACCCGTAGAGCTTTTGTTGTATTGTGCCTGCCAGTCACCACGAACTCGCCAGGGCCCAATATTGATACCTGTTGTACCATTTCCGCTCAGAGAGTCACTGGTTCCATCTGACTGCTGGTGCGTACTCATGGCGTTCATGTTGTAGTCCAGTAAGAGTCCTGGAATACCATCGTCCCAACGAGCAGGCGGATCCCAGTTTTCTGCCGTGTACTCCAGATAAGCCTGAGGTATGTTCACATAGACATGCCCACTCCCCAGATCAGGACGAATATTGACGCCAGGCAAAGAACTCAGATCGAGACATTGCTCTTTATTCCACCACTTAAGAGACTTATAAATTTTTTCATTCAGACCAAATTGCTGAACTTGCTCCGGTTTGAAACAAACGACGCTACCTTTTGGATCATTTACCGGTGCTATAAATTCTACTGTATCTTCCGGTAATTCAGACTTATTAAGTTGAATGACCATTTGATACTTCCCGGGCATTACATATCCCTTCTGGGAGAACTGCGACAAATCAATATTAGCACGCTCTTTAACGTCCAATACGTCTGTATTAAATTCTATTGTATCATCAGTACTAACAGTCTCGCCTGCACTTGCAGCATGCACAATGCTGAACGTGCAAAAACCACTGAGTAGTATTGCACCCAGCGAATCATGCCAGGCAGGCATAATGTTATATTTTTTTTTGTTTATCAGCATCGACTAGTGTTCTCAAAAATATTCAATTTTAAAACGCAATGCAGAAAAATACTCTCCAGACCTCAGGCTTTGGCGATTACGAACCAATTGAAGAGTAAAATCCAAACGCTGATTCCCTGTTGTTATTTCAGAAAGTGGTAGAGGAAAACCTGGTACAGCAATATTTCCTACGCTGTCCTTGATCTGTAATCCAACGCCTTCCGCACCACTTACTTTAAATAATCCATCAGAAGAAGGGCCATCAAATGTCGTTCTAAAACTTTGTCCGCCAGGATGAGTATCGACTTCGCCTGGGCCATAACAATTAACTAAATTAACCGAAAAGTTTCGAAGCCTACCGTGTCCATCATGAAATATACGTCCGATCGTCTCCTCGCCCATTTCAATGGTTTGGTCACGATATTGTGTCGCAATGGCACAAGGTGTATTAATAATGGCACCTTGCATACTGATGGTGCCCTTATCCGCAGATGCAGTCTGACTACTCTCAGCATGTATTATTCCAGAACAGCTCAACAGCATGAGAGGTATCACTCTTCTTATTATTTTTGTCATGCCTGACATAGACAATCCCATCTTATTAACAAAGGACGAATCGCGCCATTCACCAAAAAAATGGCTGTTTGGCGCGATAAAAGTAATTTAACTAATTAAATATCGTAGTTAAAATTAATTACTTATAATCAAGAGTAAAATCAGCAACAGTCTGGAAGCTGCCAGGGACGACAGTTGCAGTTGCGCCATCACCCTTCAGGTAAGCTCCGAATTCCAGAGTGTTGCTACCGTTACCAATAGTCTGAGCCGGGCTAGCGGTACCCAGTTTAACCAGCTGACCAGAACCGTCTGTTACTGCAACAGAAGCACCTGAGGCACTACCATTGATGCCCAGAAGATCCGCGTTAGCTGCAGACGCTGCACCCGTGAAGGTTACCGCTACAGTTTTTAAAGTAGAGGCATCACACTGTTCCAGTTTGATATCAAAGAACTTAGGTGTAGAGGTACCGCCATCTTTCAGAGCAACATCAGATACCTGACCGAGGTCAACAGTCTGGTCAACTGAATCTGGGGAAATAGAGCACGGTGCAGAAATGATTGAGCCAGTGAAGGTTACTTTACCATGCCCCATATCGTCTGCAGCATTTGCTGCACTAATAGCCATACCAGAAATGATAGCTACCGCAACAGCAACTTTCTTCATATTCATTTATTAATATCCTAATATTCCATGTCGACTATGTTGTGATAATATAGCCATTCTTTACTAGATTACGTTTGATTAACAAAAATCAAACAACACAAAAAAACATCTTATTTAAGGCACTGGATCTCATCTCTGGCCTCGAACAAATTCTAACGAGTGGAAATATTAAACCAACAAATCAGTGGTCTCATTTGGGACAACAAAGTGCGAAGGTCATTAGCTTAACCACTAATAATTTTCCGAAGTTTTAGACTTTGTATATAATAAGTGCTTCTGATTAACGGCAATTTTGTGTTACCAACCTTGCCTGGGCTGTAAGCTGCAGAGGGATGAAGTCGACGTCAAGGAGTGAGCTATGAAGTTGTTATTCAGGAAGAAGGCAGATTGTAGACGCTTCGAACCACGTGATACTGCGTTTCTTGTGGTTTTGTCCACCGCTCCTGACTCTCTCACCCCAAGTCCCGCAAACGCTGGTTAACGGTAGACCAGACATATCAGATGCGAGCTGATGTTCCTGACGCTAAACCGATCGCTGTTTGATAGAAAGGGGGATGTTGAGCCAGTCGATGAAGGATTGACCTGGACGCAGGGCGATCTGTGAGAGCTCTTTAACCAGCTTTTGCTGCCAGGTTAAAAATCTGATCTTTTTTTATTGATGTTCCATAACAAACACAGTCTGGTCCTCATGGCCAGAACCGCGGATGCTCATGCCGTTACTGCCGGACCATGAAGAACACATTCGTGGGGAAGAAAGCGATCGTGAATTTCTGAAAAACGGCGTCTGAAGGGCTGGGATTTCCACGAATAGTGATGACTGGCCGGACAAGGCACCAGTATCGTTACATTTTATTCTCACATGACGGTAGGCAGGCCATACGTAATCAGCTCCATCCGGTGAGAGACAGACTGAAAGTGCGTCAATCCCCCATCAGCCACAATTCACACTCTGAAATTTATTTGAATACTACATTTCCCCGCATCCATGGCGAGGGCTTTTTTATATTCCGATCCCGATGTAGATATCTCTAAATAAATACGCCCCGTTTCCCGGCGAAGATCAGGCTACAGTAGCATCATGCGACCGATCAGTAGCGTTCCGGAATATATTTTATCTCCTTCAGTATTCCTCTCTCCATCACGATATAACCGCCGGCCCTTAAGTCAGACAGCACACGCATAAGCGAACTGCGTGAAATGCGTGTTTTCCCCTTGATGTAGCTTTCCGCAGTGATGGCTTCACGGATTTCCAGCGGTTTTTCCATTAATTCATATAACTGGAAACGGATCATATCGAAGACGGTGGGAGATATCAGCTTAAAGATAACTTCAATAGTCATGCCTTGCATGGCCTGAAGATGCCGTGCAAAAGTTTCCCAGAGCTGTTTCTCTGTAAGAATTTCATAAAAACGTTCAGAGTCCAGCATGGCGATCTCCGCCTGGGAGACCATTCTCATCGTGAACTGAGATTGCGATCCTTCTGGCACAGGGATGATCCCGCGCAACGAAGGTGCTTCCGTCAGTTCAATCAGAACGTCGTCCGGCTGGCGATAAAGCGCAATTATCCCTGTACGAATAAAATAACAGACTTGCTGGTTTGCTGAACTGAATGAAAAACGTTTACCTGCCGGATACAACCGATAGGTCAGATAGGGTTCAAATTGTTTTAACAGATCAGACATATAGGTTTTAACTACCCGCGTGGATTTTGGGCCGGGTACGTTATCAGACGCATGATGATTCATACAAAAACGAGTGCCTGTTATTAGGATGACGTTAACTTAGCGTAGCACAAGGGTTGTGGATGTTCATATTTACTGGTTAGATTTTTCCGTTTGACTCAAAGAGATAAAACCAATGTTTAACAAGCTCCAGACTCACATAAATTACCTCGAAATTTTCGTCGGCGACTAATGGTATGCAGGGATAGCTTCGGGGAGCCTCATCATCCAGAACGGCAAGGATATCCTCGTCCGAAAACATACTAAAATCGTGGGAACTCAGGTACCACTTACGAAAATCATCGAAATCATGGAGTAATGCAATGTGTTTATTGGCCTCATTATGACAAATGACAGGCTTACTGATATTTAGCATAAACACTCCCGAAATAAAGTTTATCGAATAATAATAAGTTCAGAATGTTACCTACTCCTCTAGATTCAGCATACAGATCTCTGTCATTATATCAAACCACTTTCCTGTCTCGTATGGGACTAGAATATGGTTTTAATTTTACCGTCATGGATAATGAATAACAAAATAGATACATAACTATATTTAAAGTATTTTATAGAAACCAAATATTTTACTAACCCGTTAATATAAAAAGAATCAGATTCCAAAAGCATTCATCGGGAAAATTATTATTAGAAAAAAACTACTGGCTTGTGCGCTGATTTTACTTCGATTGTTCAGCCTGAGTGCAAATGCCAATGGCCTACGTGTGGGTACCATTCATTTATCAGCGATATGGATACCGGAACAGGGATCTGCATAGCACGCCCGGCCCCTGAGAGCGGGAGACAGAAAGTGGTCGACACGGCAGAAGGCATTAGATGGTTCTTTCAGCAGGGAAGGAGTAGAAAAGTCCCGATAAGAGAAAGAACCCCGGGTGTTTTTAATCCTCTGCCTGCATGTCCATCATCGCGTTGTGCAGCTCCAGGTCGTTTTTTACCCCCAGCTTCTGCATGATTCTTCGCTTATGCGAACTGATGGTTTTCTGGCTACGGAATATCTTCCGCGATATTTCCACTCCATTATGACCGCAACGCAGCCCTTTGATAATCTGCCTCTCAGCCGGCGTGAAATATACTGCTACAGGGCGTTGCTCGACATTCTGACATGCATGCAGAAAGAACGGACTGATATAACGGCGGTTTTTAAGGCTGCTTTCCACCAGTTCACGCAGACGCAACTGTCGTTCATCCACGCATAACAGTGAACAGGAATATGACAGCATCAACTGCCGGGCTAGCACAACTTGCCGGGCCGAGAGCAACACCAGTATTTTACCAGTTTTGCCCTGGCTAATTCGTAAAAATGCCTCCGGCGTTAGCCGGGCCAACGAATCATATAGGGTAAAATCAAGCACAACCAGATGTGCGTTCTCATTGTCGACAAGCTGATAATTCCAGCTGGGATTGTGTCTGCGCAACGTGTTCAGATTTTCAAGCAGCCCGGTAAGCAAGGTGGGATGCATCTCATAGGGAAAAAGGGTAAAGGTAAACATATCTCACCTTATTGAATGTAATGTGCGGAATTGCGTCAGCCTGGCGAGTAAATCGAGCCACTGGACTGAATTTCCGAGATTCAGTCGTCGCCGTACATTGCTTCTGTGGACGTAGATGGTTTTATAGCTGGCATGGCGCAAACTGGCGATTTCATACGGATTCAGGCCACGGGCGCAGTCAATCAGCGTATCCAGCTCCCTGTCTGACAGACGTACTTTATTTTGACTTATCCCGTCGGGAGGACACCACTGGGGCAGATGCGGAGAGCTGAATGCAGGATTACGGATACGCTGCGGGAGCTCCTCCTGCAGGTAGCTCTCACACAGCAGAGTCTGCACACCCAGCCCGTACATTAACTGCACAAGAAGCGCATCGCCCGCAGGGATCCAGACGGTAAGTTCCACATTTTCTGCCGCTAGAGAATGTATAATGCGCAACAGCGAAAACAGCTCGTCCCCTGCACCACTGAGGCCGGTTGCAAACAGCGCATTGTCAGTCCTCAGGGTAATCACCTCTTCCGACAGCCCACCTGGGTGAATACAGGTAAGGGAACAGCCGTGGCTTTCAATGCTGTGACGTGCCGCGTGATGAAATAACGGCCTTGGCTCATACAGTATCGTATTCTTTATTTTTTGCATCTCTGGTATTAAATCATTTATGAAGCGTTTTAACAGTTCATATGGTAATGAAAATAATCCGGAAAAAATGCAGGCTATAAAGTCCAGGATCAGACTAAACGCAAAAGGGTCAGGATATGGTTAGCCGGGATATTTACTGGTTCTGAGCATGTGCGCGATTAAACCCGAAGAACACAATGTAAAACGGCCCTTTTGAAGTGGAGCCAGGAGATTGTCTGTACGTCCGGCATCAGATAGGGAACTGTCTCTCTTCCAGCGTCACAAGAATGCCTCCAGCTCGATCGCATGCCCGGTAGTCGACGGATCGATGCGACTGGTCAGTGTTCCGGGGTATCCCAGCTATCCGTCATAAAGTCCGTTCTATTCGGACGGGATCAGTTTTAACGTTCTTAAAATACCGTATCCAGAAAAGGGACCTTTCGACGTGAATGAGAGAAATCCTTTGTAAAGGCAACTGATGTAAATATGGCAATAATCAAATAAAAATAACACAGCACCAATACTTATGTGATAATAATTATATTTCCTATTGCGTATAAAGCCTATGTTTCGCCCTTCTGTTTCAGAGTTCCGATTTATGGCATTTCCGGGGCTTTAGAATCTCTCCGTCGCGAATATTCCACCTGCCATAAAATATAGCAATGCCAGATAATGCCTGCCCTAAATGCTGAGCCAAGCCTCCAATCCATGGAACGTCGTGCGGTCGCGAAAAACGCCGTTTTGCTTATTTCCGCATCGAGAGCCACCGCCGAAAAATCATTAATAAGCAATAAATCGGATCACTGAGAAACAGCCATCCGGTAATTTAAAAACGTATTATGTGAGCTATTGGCAGCAGATGTATGATATTGCTGTTAAGAAATATAAAACTGGCAATACTCAGGCCAGTGAAAAATGTAGGATAGTGTCTGAACAATTTTCCACGCAAAATAATTACATTCATAAACGATTGCGATGTGATGGAAGTGTACTCATTTCGCCAGCAGTTTCTCTTTACCTAAACAACGGTATTTAAGACGCAAGTATCTCTTGCCGTTGGGATTCACCAATAGAGTACTATAACTTCTTGATTAGCAAGGGAAATTGAGTTTGGTAGACTTGAGAAGACTTGAGTTTGGAGCGGGCGAAGGGAATCGAACCCTCGTATAGAGCTTGGGAAGCTCTCGTTCTACCATTGAACTACGCCCGCTTTGAGGTGCGTAAGGCATTATAGACCTTACGCACCTTCATACAAGCCTCTTCACAACTAACAGGCGATAAAATAATCACTTAGCACTTCGGTTTGCTGCCGGGCGCAGGAAGGTAACGCTGCGGATCGATGGCCGTCGCCTTATAGCGAATCTGGAAATGCAGCTTCACCGCGTCCGTACCGGTACTGCCCATGGTGGCAATCTTCTGCCCTGCTTTGACGTTCTGCCCGTTGTTGACCAGCATCGTGTCGTTGTGCGCATACGCCGTGATGTAGTCTTCGCCATGCTTAATCATGATCAGGTTACCGTAGCCGCGCAGCTGGTTACCCACATACACCACCTTCCCTGCCCCGGAGGCATAAACCGGCGTCCCGCGCGCAGCGGCGATATCAATACCCTTGTTGCCACCTTCAGAGAGTGAGTAAGGGGCGACCACTTTACCGCTGGCAGGCCAAATCCAGCAGCGCTGTCCAACCGGCGGCCATGACGATTGCGGCACCTGATAGGACGGCGTTACTTTAGCTGTTTTGCCTTTCGAAGAGGATTTTTTGCCCGAGGACGATCCGCCGCTGACCTTCAGCTGCTGCCCCACCTCGATGGTGTAGGGCGGAGAAAGGTTATTCAGCCGCGCCAGATCCTTCACGCTGGTCCCCGTTGCGCGCGAAATCCGGTACAGGGTGTCCCCGCGCTTAACGGTATAGACCGAACCGGAATAGCTACCCATATCCGAAGATTTGCTCCCTGAACAGCCCGCCAGTAATAGCGTCAGCGTCAGGCAAAAAATGGCGGTGATGGGGTTTCTCGTCAGGCTTCCTGCAAACAAAACAGATCCTCGGTCAGCGTGAATGGCGCACTATGATAACAGCCAAAATGAATATGGGTCATGCCCTTTTCCGCTCTACACGCCAAACCGTTCGTATAAGAATGCAGTATAATGATCCGGCTGATGGTGCTGAACCACTCGGCATTTTGGCACTGGAGCATCAATGAGTATTCAAGAACACGTTATTTTGGTAAACGACCAGGGAATGGTGATTGGCACTCAGGAAAAATATGCCGCGCACACGTTACATACCCCGCTGCATCTGGCTTTCTCCTCCTGGCTTTTTAATGCAAAAGGCGAATGTCTGATCACCCGACGCGCCTTAACAAAAAAAGCCTGGCCCGGCGTCTGGACCAACTCCGTCTGTGGCCACCCGCAGTCCGGTGAAGAGACGATACAGGCCATAATCCGCCGCTGCCGCTTTGAAGTGGGCGCTGAGCTGACCGATATCACCGCCGTCGCCCCTGAATTTCGCTATCGGGAAACCGACCCGTCCGGGATCGTGGAAAACGAAATTTGCCCGGTATTCGCGGCCCGCATCACCAATGACGTGACGATAAACGAAGATGAAGTGATGGACTATCAGTGGGTTGAGCTGGACGCGCTATTCCGCGCGCTGGACGCGACGCCCTGGGCCTTTAGCCCGTGGATGGTCATGGAAGCGACGACCGCCCGCGAAAAACTCAAAGCTTTCGCGGCGCAATAAAAAAGCCCCTTTCGGGGCTTTTTTTACATCTTAACGTCTTACTTCACCGGGCGCATCGCCGGGAACAGGATCACGTCGCGGATGGTGTGGCTGTTGGTGAACAGCATCACCATACGGTCGATACCAATCCCCAGACCCGCCGTTGGCGGCAGGCCGTGCTCCAGCGCGGTCACGTAGTCTTCGTCGAAGAACATCGCTTCGTCGTCGCCTGCCGCTTTCGCGTCAACCTGATCCTGGAAGCGCTGAGCCTGGTCTTCCGCATCGTTCAGCTCGCTGAAGCCGTTGCCGATTTCACGGCCGCCGATGAAGAATTCGAAGCGATCGGTGATCTCCGGGTTCTCGTCATTACGACGCGCCAGCGGAGAGACCTCAGCCGGGTACTCGGTGATGAAGGTCGGCTGAATCAGGTGCGCTTCGGCCACTTCTTCGAAGATCTCGGTCACGATACGGCCCAGACCCCAGCTCTTCTCAACCTTGATACCGATGCTTTCGGCGATCGCTTTCGCAGAATCGAAGTTATCCAGATCCGCCATGTTGGTTTCCGGACGGTACTTCTTGATCGCTTCGCGCATGGTCAGTTTTTCGAACGGCTTGCCGAAGTCGAAGACTTCTTCACCGTAAGGGACCTGCGTGGTGCCCAGAATATCCTGCGCCAGTGTACGGAACAGGGATTCGGTCAGCTCGATCAGATCTTTGTAATCCGCATACGCCATATAGAGTTCCATCATGGTGAACTCTGGGTTATGACGAACGGAGATACCTTCGTTACGGAAGTTACGGTTGATTTCGAACACGCGGTCAAAACCACCAACCACCAGACGCTTCAGGTACAGTTCCGGCGCGATACGCAGGTACATGTCCAGGTCCAGCGCGTTGTGATGGGTGATGAACGGACGCGCAGACGCGCCACCAGGGATCACCTGCATCATCGGGGTTTCCACTTCCATAAAGTCGCGGTTAACCATGAACTGGCGGATACCGGCCATGATCTGGGAGCGAATTTTGAAAGTCTTGCGGGATTCATCGTTAGAGATGAGATCCAGGTAGCGCTGACGATAGCGCGCTTCCTGATCCTGCAGGCCATGGAATTTGTCCGGCAGCGGGCGCAGGGCTTTGGTCAGCAGACGCAGCTCGGTGCAGTGGATAGACAGTTCACCGGTCTTAGTTTTGAACAGTTTACCTTTCGCGCCCAGGATATCGCCCAGATCCCACTTCTTGAACTGCTCGTTGTAGATGCCTTCCGGCAGATCGTCACGGGAAACGTACAGCTGAATACGGCCACCAACGTCCTGCAGGGTCACGAAGGAGGCTTTACCCATGATACGACGGGTCATCATGCGGCCCGCAACGGCCACTTCAACGTTCAGCGCTTCCAGCTCTTCGTTCTCTTTCGCGTCGAAGTCAGCGTGCAGTTGGTCTGAGGTGTGGTCACGACGAAAATCGTTCGGGAACGGCACGCCCTGCTCGCGCAGCGCTGCCAGCTTCTCGCGGCGGGTTTTCAGTTCGTTGTTAAGATCGACTACCGCGTCAGCGCCCTGTGCTTGTTGTTCAGACATGTTGGTTCCTCATAACCCTGCTTTCAAACTTGCTTCGATAAATTGGTCCAGGCTGCCGTCCAGCACCGCCTGCGTGTTGCGGGTTTCAACCCCGGTACGCAGGTCTTTGATGCGGGAGTCATCAAGGACGTAAGAACGGATCTGGCTGCCCCAACCGATGTCGGACTTGTTGTCTTCCATCGCCTGTTTCTCAGCATTTTTCTTTTGCATCTCCAGCTCATATAGCTTCGCTTTCATCTGCTTCATGGCCTGGTCTTTGTTCTTATGCTGGGAACGGTCGTTCTGGCACTGTGTTACCAGCCCGGTTGGAATGTGGGTAATACGCACCGCCGATTCCGTACGGTTAACGTGCTGGCCGCCAGCGCCGGATGCGCGATAAACGTCGATACGCAGGTCCGCCGGGTTAATTTCAATATCGATATCTTCGTCAACTTCCGGGTAAACGAACGCGGAGCTGAAGGAGGTATGACGACGGCCGCCGGAGTCAAACGGGCTCTTACGCACCAGGCGGTGAACGCCGGTTTCGGTGCGCAGCCAGCCGTAGGCGTAATCACCGATGATCTTAATGGTGACGGATTTCAGACCCGCTACTTCACCTTCAGACTCTTCGATAATTTCAGTTTTGAAGCCGCGCGCTTCTGCCCAACGCAGGTACATACGCGTCAGCATGCTGGCCCAGTCCTGCGCTTCGGTACCGCCAGAACCTGCCTGAATATCGAGATAGCAGTCAGCGCTGTCGTATTCGCCGGAGAACATGCGACGGAATTCCAGCTGCGCCAGCTTCTCTTCCAGCACGTCGAGTTCTGCCACGGCTTCGTTAAAGGTTTCTTCGTCGTCGGCTTCGACGGCCAGCTCCAGCAAACCGGAAACATCTTCCAGCCCCTGGGCCATTTGATCCAGCGTATCTACGATAGCTTCGAGAGAGGAACGCTCTTTACCCAGCGCCTGTGCGCGTTCAGGTTCGTTCCAGACGTCCGGCTGTTCCAGCTCGGCGTTTACTTCTTCAAGACGCTCTTTCTTGGCATCGTAGTCAAAGATACCCCCTAAGAACGTCAGAGCGCTCCGTGAGGTCCTGAATACGGTTTTTTACCGGATTAATTTCAAACATGGTCTGTTTTCTTTTATGGACTTGTCAAAATGCGGTGATAAGAGCGGGATTGTACCGAATCCACGCCCTTTTTTATAGAGATTACTGCCGCTAAATTGGCCAGATATTGTCGATGATGATCTGTAGGGTGCGGTTACCGCGAAACTCGTTGATGTCCAGTTTGTAAGCCAGCTCGACCTCGCGCACGCCGTTGTCCGGCCATACCGCCGTGTCAACGTTAAAGGCAATGCCGTCCAGCAGCGGGCCGCCGCCGACCGGCTCAACCATCACCTTCAAATGACGTTCGCCGACGATGCGCTGCTGCAGCAGGCGAAAACGACCGTCGAACAGCGGTTCCGGGAACATCTGCCCCCACGGGCCGGCATCGCGCAGCATTTGCGCCACGTCCATCGTCATTTCAAGCGGTGAGAGCTCGCCATCGGACACTACTTCTCCCTGCAGCAGGGCCGGGTCAATCCAGTCGGTGACAAGCTCGCCGAACAGGCGCTGAAACTCGTCGAACTTCGCCTCTTCCAGCGACAGGCCAGCCGCCATCGCATGGCCGCCGAACTTGATCATCAGGCCCGGGTACAGCGTATCAAGCCGCTCCAGCGCGTCACGCATGTGTAGGCCCTGAATCGAGCGGCCAGAGCCTTTCAGCGTGCCGTCGCCCGCGGGGGCGAACGCGATCACCGGGCGGTGGAAGCGCTCTTTAATGCGCGACGCCAGAATGCCGACCACGCCCTGATGCCACTCGGGATGGTACATCGCCAGGCCGCCCGGCAGCGTATCGCCGCTGCGTTCAAGCTTTTCGCACAGGGTCAGCGCTTCGGCCTGCATTCCCTGCTCAATCTCTTTACGGGTCTGGTTCAGGGCGTCCAGCTCGTTGGCCAGCACGCGCGCTTCACCGATGTTGTCGCACAGCAGCAGCGCCACGCCAACGGACATATCGTCCAGCCTTCCGGCTGCGTTAAGACGCGGCCCAAGGGCGAAGCCCAAATCGCTTGCCGCCAGCTTGAGCGGGTCGCGGTTGGCGATTTCCAGCAGCGCCTTGATCCCCGGACGGCACTTGCCCGCCCGAATGCGGCTTAAGCCCTGCCAGGTCAAAATACGGTTGTTGGTATCGAGCGGCACCACGTCCGCGACGGTGCCCAGCGCCACCAGATCGAGATATTCGGCCAGGTTCGGTACGGCAATACCGCGAGATTCGAACCAGCCCTTATCGCGCAGCAGGGTACGCAACGCCAGCATCAGATAAAACGCCACGCCGACACCGGCCAGGGATTTCGATGGGAAATCGCAGTCGCGCAGGTTGGGGTTAATAATCGCTTCCGCTGCGGGCAGCGTTTCGCCCGGCAGGTGGTGATCCGTGACCAGCACAGGGATCCCCAACGCATGGGCATGATCGACCCCCGCATGGGAAGAGATCCCGTTATCGACGGTCATGATCATCTGCGCACCGCGGGCGTGGGCCTGATCGACCACTTCCGGGCTGAGTCCGTAGCCGTCTTCAAAACGGTTCGGCACCAGATACGTGACGTTATCGCAGCCCAGCGCGCGCAGGCTGAGCACGCTCAGCGCGGTGCTGGTTGCGCCGTCGGCGTCGAAATCGCCTACCACCACAATCCGCGTTCCCTCACGAAGCGCGTTGTAGAGCATCTCAGCGGCTTTTTCGATACCGCTCAACCGCTGCCAGGGCAGCATCCCTTTCACGCTGCGTTCAAGATCCTCAGCGCTACGCACGCCTCGGCTGGCGTAGAGACGCTTAAGCAGCGCCGGGAGATCGTCCGGCAAATCAACGCGTTCAACCGCCTCGCGGCGGCGCAATTTTATCGGGGCTTTCACGCGGATTATTTACCACCAAACTGTTTCTGGTGCGCGTCGAGAAACTCTTTCATCTCTTTTGGACCCTGATAGCCCGGAACAACATACCCGTTGCTCAGAACAATCGCTGGCGTACCGCTCACGCCAAACTGCACGCCCAGCGCGTAGTGGTTAGCAATATCAATGTCGCAGGAGGCCGGCTTAACGCCTTTGCCGTTCATCGCGTCGTCAAACGCTTTGTTGCGGTCTTTCGCACACCAGATAGCCTTCATGTCCTGCTCCGGCTGGCTCTGTACGCCCGCGCGCGGGAAGGCCAGGTAGCGCACGGTAATGCCCAGCGCGTTGTAGTCTTTCATCTCTTCATGCAGCTTGTGGCAGTAGCCGCAGGTGATGTCGGTGAAGACGGTAATGACGTGTTTTTCCTGCGCCGCCTTATAGACGATCATCTCTTTTTCGAGCGCGTTCAGGTTTTTCATCAGCAGCTGGTTGGTCACGTTGACCGGCTGCGCGCCGCTCACGTCGTACATTGGCCCCTGAATAATGTGTTTGCCGTCTTCGGTGACGTACAGCACGCCGCTGTTGGTCAGTACCGTTTTCATGCCGGCAACCGGTGCAGGCTGAATATCGCTGCCGGTGACGCCAAGCTTAGCGAGCGACTGTTTGATAGCGGCGTCGTCCGCATGGGCGAAACCGGTAAAGGAGGCTGCCAGCAGGGTGAACAGCGCGAAAGACTTTTTCATATGTGATCCTGTTACAATTCGTCGGCACTCACGCACGAGGGTGGTGCTGTTGGTGTAGCTGCCGCAGGCGTTCCGTCGCGACATGGGTGTAAATTTGCGTCGTGGAAAGATCGCTGTGGCCCAGCAGCATCTGCACCACGCGTAAATCAGCGCCGTGGTTTAACAGATGCGTCGCGAAGGCGTGACGCAATACGTGCGGCGAAAGCTTTTCACTGTCGATACCCGCCAGTGTGGCGTAATGCTTGATGCGATGCCAGAACGTTTGCCGCGTCATCTGCTGTGCGCGCTGGCTAGGAAACAGAACGTCGATAGACGTACCATTAAGCAGCCACGGGCGACCATGCTCCAGATACGTTTCCAGCCAGTAAACCGCCTCTTCACCCAGCGGAACCAGCCTTTCCTTGTTTCCTTTACCGATGACGCGCACCACGCCCTGACGCAGGCTGATGTCGCTCATCGTCAGGCCAACCAGTTCCGAAACGCGCAGGCCGGTAGCATACAATAGCTCAAGCATGGCTTTATCGCGTAACTCCAGCGGCAGGTCAACAGCCGGTGACTGTAATAATCTCTCAACTTGTGCTTCGCTGAGATCTTTCGGCAGCCGCTGCGGAAGCTTAGGAGATGCCAGCAGCGCGCTGGGATCGTCTTCGCGAATCTTCTCACGGTAGAGGTGCTGGAACAGCCGACGCATGGCGCTGAGCAAACGCGCGGAACTGGTGGCTTTGTAGCCCCCCGCGACACGTTCCCCAAGCAGCGCCTGCAGATCGTCACGCTGTGCGCTCGCAAGGGATAACCCCCGGTGCGCAAGCCACTCCACCAGCATGGTGAGATCGCGACGGTAGGCGCTGAGGGTATTCTCGGCCAGATTTTTCTCCAGCCACAGCGCGTCGAGAAACTGTTCGATCAGTGCGAGATCCTTTTCCACATCAGCCCCTTTGATTCTGCAGTCAGGCCATTATGCCTGATTACGACCGGTTTCTGGTACACTACGCGCATAGTGAAAGCAAGAATTGAGATAGTTACGCGATGAATATTGGTCTGTTCTATGGTTCCAGCACCTGCTACACCGAAATGGCGGCAGAGAAAATTCGCGACATCATTGGCCCGGAACTGGTGACGTTGCATAACCTGAAAGATGACGCGGTCGCGCTGATGGAACAGTACGATGTCCTGATCCTTGGCATCCCAACCTGGGATTTTGGTGAGATACAGGAAGACTGGGAAGCCATCTGGGATCAACTCGATTCAGTCAATCTCGACGGCAAAATCATCGCCATGTACGGCATGGGGGATCAGCTGGGCTACGGGGAGTGGTTCCTGGACGCGCTCGGCATGCTGCATGACAAGCTGGCGCCGAAAGGGGTGTCGTTCATCGGCTACTGGCCAACCGAAGGTTACGAGTTCACCAGTAAAAAACCGATTATTGCCGACGGCGAGCTGTTTGTTGGGCTCGCGCTGGATGAAACCAACCAGTACGATCTCAGCGATGAACGCCTGCAAAGCTGGTGCGAGCAGATTCTGGGCGAAATGGCGGAAAAGTTTAGCTAACGCGCGTTACTCCTGCGTCGTCTGTTGCAACAGCATCCGGCGCAGGTCTCGCCACTCGGCAGCATCCATACTGTCAGCCGCCAGCCACAGATGCTGGCAACGCCCGCCGTCCACCTTGCGTAACCGCAACATCATGCCGCAGTTGAGCATCCAGGGCATACCGAGGATATCCCACTCTTTACCCTGCCAGCGCAGACGGGAATCCATCAGTAATTTAATCTCTCCCTGGCGGGCATTAATGCGACGCTGGCTGCGTACGCTGTCAAAAACGACAAACGACAGTAACAGCAGCCACAGCGGCGTATAGCTCAGCGGCCACGGCATCAGTAACACAATGGCCGCAACCAGGCCGTGGAGCAATAAAGACATCCACTGCGAGCGCCACGAGACGCGAAGATCAGATTGCCACAGGACCACGTTCCCGATTCCGTGTTTGAATTAATTGCACCATCCGTTGCAACTCGGTGTCGGCGGGTTTGCCGTGGTTCATCAGCCAGTTGAATAAATCCGGATCGTCAGACTCAAGCAGGCGAACAAACAGACGCTTATCATCATCGCTTAAGCTGTCATACTCATATTCGAAGAAAGGCATGATGGAAATATCAAGTTCACGCATGCCGCGACGGCACGCCCAGTGAATACGGGCCTTGTTGTTAATATCCATGTTCAGTTTCCTGCATTACGTTTGGCACAGTCGGTACCCCGTTCAGTGTTCTTTATTTCTCTACGGGGACACCAGCTAGTGTAACGTGTTTTTGACCGTTTCATTACTGGAATATTGCGATCGCCGAGCAGGCTTCCAGAATAATCCCTACAAAGACAGAGGATTACATTATTTTGCGTAGCGCTACGCATAACCGGTTTAGGGCACAAATGGTCTGTTGAAAGCGCTTGCATTGCCTGCAGGCTCTTTTACCATTAGGCATTATCAAAGCGTTAAGCAATTCAGGATATCGTTATGGCATTTACACCATTTTCTCCTCGCCAGCCCGCCGCCTCTGCGCGTCTGCCGCTGACGCTTATTTCTCTTGATGACTGGGCGCTGGCAACGCTCACCGGTGCCGACGCCGAAAAATATCTGCAGGGCCAGGTGACCGCCGACGTCAGCCAGATGACCGAACACCAGCATCTGCTGGCCGCGCATTGCGACCCAAAAGGCAAAATGTGGAGCAACCTGCGCCTCTTCCGCCGCCAGGACGGCTTTGCCTTTATTGAGCGCCGCAGCCTGCAAGAGGCCCAGCTCAAAGAGCTGAAAAAGTACGCGGTCTTTTCCAAAGTCACTATCGCCCCGGACGACGAACATGTCCTGCTGGGAGTGGCCGGGTTCCAGGCGCGTGCGGCGCTGAAAAATCTCTTCAGCGAACTGCCGGATGCTGAAAAGCAGGTGGTTAGCGAAGGCGCAACCTCCATCCTGTGGTTTGAACACCCGGCGGAGCGTTTCCTGTTAGTCACGGATGCGGCAACGGCCGAACGCGTGACCGAAGCGCTGCGCGGCGAAGCGCAGCTCAACAACAGTCAGCAGTGGTTGGCGCTGAACATCGAAGCGGGTCTGCCGGTGATTGACGCCGCAAACAGCGCGCAGTTTATTCCTCAGGCAACGAACCTGCAGGCGCTGGGCGGCATCAGCTTTAAAAAAGGCTGCTACACCGGCCAGGAGATGGTGGCGCGTGCAAAATTCCGCGGGGCAAACAAACGAGCGCTGTGGACGCTGGCGGGCCATGCCAGCCGCGTACCTGAAGCGGGTGAAGACTTAGAGCTGAAGATGGGTGATAACTGGCGCCGCACCGGCACCGTGTTAGCCGCCGTACAGCTGGATGATGGACGCCTTTTGGTACAGGCCGTCATGAACAACGACATGGAAGCCGACAGCGTGTTCCGCGTGCGTGACGATGCGAATACGCTGAGCATCGAGCCGCTGCCGTATTCACTGGAAGAGTAATGCTGTATCGCCCGGTGGCGCTGCGCTTACCGGGCCTACGGTTTTAGTGTCCTCCCTCTCCCTGTGGGAGAGGGCCGGGGTGAGGCACGGTGGAAAAACTACGCCTGCCCCACGTACAAATAAATAGCCAAAAAGTGGCATACGCTGCCGCCCAGCACAAAGCCGTGCCAGATGGCATGGTTGTACGGGATGCGCTTGCAGACGTAGAAAATCACGCCGAGCGAGTACACCACGCCGCCCAGGGCCAAAAGCGTCACGCCCCCTACCGACAGTTTGACCGCCAGTTGATACACCACAATCAGCGACAGCCAGCCCATTGTCAGATAGGTGACCAGTGACAGCACCTTAAACCGGTGCGCAATGGTCAGCTTAAACAGGATCCCCAGCAGGGCCAGGCTCCAGATAACAATCATCAGGCCACGCGACAGCGGTGAGTTAAGCCCCACCAGCAGAAACGGCGTGTAGGTGCCTGCAATAAGAAGATAGATAGCGCAGTGGTCAAATTTCTTGAGCCACGTCTTGGCCCGCTGATGCGGGATCGCGTGATACAGCGTCGACGCCAGGAACAGCAGGATCATACTCCCGCCATACAGGCTGTAGCTGGTAATAGCCATCGCGCTGGCATTGGCATCCACCGCCTGCACCAGCAATAACACTAAACCGACAATCCCAAACACCAGGCCAATGCCGTGGCTGATGCTGTTGGCTACTTCCTCAGCCAGCGAATATCCCTGTGCGATTAATGGTCTGCTCACCATACAAAACTCCGGGAAAACAAAAGATGATTATTCATCGCATAACTATGCTAACTGAGAATGATTCCAGTGAACACCTGTTAGCTAAAATAATTTCATTTCAAAATTTATACCTAAAAATCATAGATATAAAGAAATCTTTCACCTAACAATTGTTCACATAAAAATTTAATCATTATGAATCAAGAGCATAAAAATGGATCCTGCCCTCTGGGTGCATGTTATGATATGACGATGAGGTCAGAATGAGAGTTATGCCATTGTGAGTATGTTCACCCACTCCGCCATTGCCAGTCTCAACAACCTGGAGATGATGGTCTACAACTATGTCATAAAAAATCGTGACAAAGTCATGTACATGACCATCCGCGAGCTGGCGGATGCAGCGGGTGTCTCAACCACCACTATCCTGCGCTTTTGCCGCAAGCTTAACTGCGAAGGGTATTCTGAATTCCGCGTGCGATTTAAGCTTTATCTTGAACAGAACGAGCCCCAGCAGGCGAATTTCGGTGCCAGCGAAATTATCAGCTTTTTTAAAAGCGTGAACAATGAAGAGTTCGACGCGTTATTAGATAATGCGGTAGATATTATTTTATCATCCGAGCGAATTATATTTGTCGGTGCCGGGACATCGGGTTCGCTGGCAAAATATGGCGCACGTTTCTTTTCTAATATCGGTAAATTCAGTAACCATATTGACGACCCTTATTTCCCGGTCACCAATGATATGGCGAAAAATGCGCTGGCGATTGTGCTCTCCGTCTCGGGAGAGACCGAGGAGATCCTGCGCTTCGCCAGCCAGTTCAGCCTGCATCACTGCAAGGTGCTCTCTATTACCAGCCACGAGCACTCGCGACTCGCAAAACTGGCGGACTTTAATCTCTCCTGGCACGTTCCTCAGACGCGTATCGCAGGCGTCTACGACATCACCACGCAAATTCCCGTCATTTATATTCTGGAATCTCTCGGGCGTAAACTGGCGAAGAAACTCACGGAATAAAACATCCTGTTTTTTTGATGTAACAAATCACATTTACTGTGAATTGTTATATCGTGACATTTAATTTCGCTTTGCTAGACTCGATGCCAATAAGCCATTTATTGAGAATAGCAGCGATGAAAAAACTGACCTTACCAAAAGATTTTTTATGGGGCGGCGCGGTTGCCGCTCACCAGGTTGAAGGCGGCTGGAACAAAGGCGGCAAAGGGCCAAGCATTTGCGACGTATTGACCGGCGGCGCGCACGGCGTGCCGCGCGAAATCACGCAGGAAGTAGTGCCGGGTAAATACTACCCAAACCACGAGGCCATCGACTTTCACGGCCACTATAAAGAAGACATCAAGCTGTTTGCCGAGATGGGCTTCAAGTGTTTCCGCACCTCTATCGCCTGGACGCGCATCTTCCCGAAAGGTGACGAAGCGCAGCCAAACGAAGAGGGGCTGAAGTTTTACGACGACATGTTCGATGAGCTGCTGAAGTACAACATCGAACCGGTGATCACCCTCTCCCACTTCGAAATGCCGCTGCACCTGGTGCAGGAGTACGGTAGCTGGACCAACCGTAAAGTGGTCGATTTCTTTGTGCGCTTCGCGGAAGTGGTTTTTGAGCGCTACAAAAACAAGGTCAAATACTGGATGACCTTCAACGAAATCAACAACCAGCGCAACTGGCGCGCGCCGCTGTTCGGCTACTGCTGCTCGGGCGTGGTCTATACCGAACATGACAATCCGGAAGAGACCATGTATCAGGTCCTGCACCACCAGTTTGTGGCCAGCGCCCTGGCGGTGAAAGCCGCGCGCCGCATCAACCCGGAGATGAAAGTCGGCTGCATGCTGGCGATGGTGGCGCTCTATCCGTTCTCCTGTAAACCGGAAGACGTGATGTTCGCCCAGGAATCGATGCGCGAGCGCTACGTCTTTACCGACGTCCAGCTGCGCGGTTACTACCCGTCCTACGTGCTGAACGAGTGGGAGCGCCGCGGATTCTCCATCAAAATGGAGGCAGGCGACGAGCAAATCCTGCGTGAAGGCACCTGCGACTACCTGGGCTTCAGCTACTACATGACCAACGCGGTGAAGGCGGAAGGCGGTACCGGCGATGCGATCTCAGGTTTCGAAGGCAGCGTGCCGAATCCGCACGTGAAGGCGTCCGACTGGGGCTGGCAGATTGATCCGGTAGGCCTGCGCTATTCTCTGTGCGAACTGTACGAGCGTTACCAGAAGCCGCTGTTTATCGTGGAAAACGGCTTCGGCGCCTACGACAAGGTGGAAGAAGACGGCAGCATCAACGATGACTATCGTATCGACTACCTGCGTGCCCACGTGGAAGAGATGATCAAAGCCGTCACCCACGATGGCGTGGATCTGATGGGCTATACGCCATGGGGCTGTATCGACTGCGTGTCGTTCACCACCGGCCAGTACAGCAAGCGCTATGGCTTTATCTACGTGAACAAGCACGACGACGGCACGGGCGACATGTCGCGTTCCCGTAAGAAGAGCTTCGAGTGGTATAAAGGCGTGATTGCCAGCAACGGCGAGGCGCTGTGATTTTTTGCCCGGTGGCGCTGCGCTTACCGGGCCTACTACTCGTGTAGGCCGGGTAAGGCGAAGCCGCCACCCGGCTTTTATTTCCCGCCAGCCAACTCTATAAAACTGCCCGTGACGTACGACGCCTTTTCGCTCAGCAGCCAGACAATCGCCTGGGCGACCTCTTCCGGCTGGCCGCCGCGCTGCATCGGCAGTAACGATTTTACGCGATCCACTCGCCCCGGCTCTCCGCCGGAAGCATGGATATCGGTATAGATCAGACCCGGACGGACGCAGTTGACGCGAATGCCCTGCGCCGCCACCTCCAGCGACAGTCCGGTTGTTAGCGAATCCACCGCCCCCTTGGACGCGGCGTAATCCACATATTCACCCGGCGCGCCCAGGCGCGACGCCGCGGAAGAGACATTCACTATCGCCCCACCCTTGCCGCCATGTTTGAAGGACATGCGTTTTACCGCTTCCCGGCAGCAGAGAAAGTAGCCCGTAACGTTGGTCGCCAGGACGCGGTTAATGCGCTCGGCGGAGAGATTCTCGATGGTGGATTGCTCAAACAGAATCCCCGCATTATTGACCAGCGCGGTCAGCGGCTCGCCTTCGCGATCGAGGCTGTTAAACATCGCCAGCACCTGAGCTTCATCGCTGATGTCTGCACGTACGGCAAAGGCTTTCCCGTCCGCATCCACAATCTGCCTGATGACGTCCGTCGCGGCTTTAATGTTGTGATGATAGTTCACCGCCACGGTGTAGCCTTCGCGAGCCAGCTGCAGCGCGGTGGCTTTCCCGATTCCGCGGCTGGCGCCGGTGACCAGTGCAATTGCCATTCGTTTCTCCCAATAAAAAAGCCGGGTGGCGGCTTCGCCTTACCCGGCCTACGTTACTACATCAGCAATATTACTGGTATTCGCTCATCGGTACGCAGGAGCAGAACAGGTTACGGTCGCCGTAGACGTCATCGAGACGCTTCACGGTCGGCCAGTATTTGTTCGCCACACCTGCCGGGAAGACCGCCAGCTCGCGGGAATAGCCGTGGTTCCACTCTGCTACCATTTCGTGCTGGGTGTGCGGGGCGTTGACCAGCGGATTATCTTCCAGCGTCCACTCGCCGTCCTGCACGCGGTCGATCTCCATGCGGATCGCCAGCATCGCGTCGATAAAGCGGTCCAGCTCGGCTTTGCTTTCAGATTCCGTTGGCTCCACCATCAGCGTACCCGCTACCGGGAACGACATGGTAGGCGCATGGAAGCCGTAGTCGATCAGGCGCTTGGCGATATCCAGCTCGCTAATGCCGGTCTGCTCTTTCAGCGGACGAATATCCAGAATGCACTCGTGCGCCACGCGACCGTCGCGGCCGGTATAGAGCACCGGGAAGGCGGACTTCAGGCGCGTCGCAATATAGTTGGCATTCAGGATCGCCACCTGGCTCGCCTGCTTCAGCCCTTCCGCGCCCATCATACGGATATACATCCAGCTGATTGGCAGGATAGAGGCGCTGCCGAACGGTGCCGCAGAGACTGCGCCCTGACGGGTCAGCATGCCTTCAATCTGCACCACGCTGTGGCCCGGCACAAACGGCGCCAGGTGCGCTTTAACGCCGATAGGACCCATGCCCGGGCCGCCACCGCCGTGAGGGATGCAGAAGGTTTTGTGCAGGTTGAGGTGCGATACGTCCGCGCCGATAAAGCCCGGTGAGGTAATGCCCACCTGAGCATTCATGTTTGCGCCGTCGAGGTAAACCTGACCGCCGAACTGGTGCACTACTTCACACACTTCACGGATGGTCTCTTCGTACACGCCGTGGGTAGACGGGTAGGTCACCATGATGCAGGAGAGCTTGTCGCCCGCCTGCTCGGCTTTCGCACGCAGGTCGGCCAGGTCGATGTTGCCGTTCTTATCGCACGCCACCACTACCACTTCCATGCCGGCCATTTGGGCAGAGGCCGGGTTGGTGCCGTGGGCGGAGCTTGGGATCAGGCAGATATCGCGATGGCCTTCGTTGCGGCTTTCGTGATAGTGACGGATAGCCAGCAGGCCCGCGTATTCACCCTGCGCGCCGGAGTTCGGCTGCATGCAGAGCGCGTCGTAGCCGGTCAGCTTCACCAGCCAGTCTGAAAGCTGGTTAATCATCACGTGATAACCTTCCGCCTGCTCCGGCGGGCAGAACGGGTGCAGCTCGGAGAATTCAGGCCAGGTGATCGGAATCATCTCTGCCGCGGCGTTCAGCTTCATGGTGCAGGAGCCCAGCGGGATCATCGCCTGGTTCAGCGCCAGATCCTTGCGCTCCAGAGAGTGCATATAGCGCATCATCTCGGTCTCGCTGTGGTAGCGGTTAAAGACCGGATGCGTCAGGATTGCGTCGTTACGCAGCATGCTGTCCTGAATGGAGCGGCTGTCGAGCGCGACCTCTTTGTCGAGCGCATCAACGTCCAGACCGTGCGCGTCACCCAGCAGCACGCTGAACAGGTTCAGGATATCGTCGCGGGTGGTGCTTTCATCCAGCGTAATGCCGACGGCGTTGTGGATGTCGCTGCGCAGGTTGATCTCTGCCGCATTCGCACGCGCCAGCACGGCCGCTTTGTCCGCCACGTCCACGCACAGGGTGTCGAAGTAGTGGGCATGGCGCAGCTTAAGGCCTTTCTGCTGCAGGCCGCAGGCCAGAATATCGGCCAGGCGGTGAATGCGGCTGGCAATGCGCTTCAGGCCTGCCGGGCCGTGGAACACGGCGTACAGGCTGGCGATGTTTGCCAGCAGCACCTGCGAGGTACAGATGTTAGAGTTCGCTTTTTCGCGGCGGATATGCTGCTCGCGGGTCTGCATCGCCATGCGCAGCGCGGTATTACCGGCAGCATCTTTGGATACGCCGATAATTCGGCCAGGCATGGAGCGTTTGAATTCATCTTTCGCGCCGAAGAACGCCGCGTGTGGACCGCCGTAGCCCATCGGTACGCCGAAGCGTTGTGCAGAGCCAAATACGATATCTGCGCCCTGTTTGCCCGGCGCCGTCAGCAGCACCAGCGCCATAAAATCGGCGGCAACGCTGACAACCACTTTGCGGGATTTCAGCTCGGCAATCAGCGCGCCGTAGTCGTGAACTTCACCGGTAGTGCCCACCTGCTGCAGCAGCACGCCAAAGACGTCCTGATGATCCAGCACTTTGTCAGCGTCGTCGACAATCACGTCAAAGCCGAAGGTTTCCGCACGTGTGCGCACCACGTCCAGCGTCTGCGGATGCACGTCCGCCGCCACGAAGAAGCGGTTGGCGTTTTTCAGCTTGCTCACGCGTTTTGCCATCGCCATCGCTTCGGCAGCGGCGGTCGCTTCATCCAGCAGAGAAGCAGAGGCGATATCCATTCCGGTCAGGTCCAGCGTCACCTGCTGGAAGTTCAGCAGCGCTTCCAGGCGGCCCTGGGATACTTCTGGCTGATACGGGGTGTAAGCGGTGTACCAGCCCGGGTTTTCCAGCATGTTGCGCAGGATAACCGGCGGCAGCTGCACGTTGGTGTAGCCCATGCCAATGTAAGACTTATAGCGCTTGTTGAGGCCGGCGATAGCCTTCAGCTCCGCCAGCGCGGCGAATTCCGTCGTGGCTTCACCCACCTGAGGCGGCGTGGCAAGCTGGATGTCTTTTGGCACAATCTGGCCGATCAGTGCGTTTAATGAATCCGCGCCAACCGTCTTCAGCATCTCCTGCTGTTGCTGAGCATCCGGCCCAATGTGACGTTCAATGAAGGCGCCACGGTTTTCAAGCTGGCTTAAAGTCTGTGTCATGAGCGATGGTTCCTGAAACGTGCAGTGAATGTGTTTTCTCCCTCTCACTTAGGGAGAGGGCTGGGGTGAGGGTGTCGTCTGTTCCCCTCACCCTACCCTCTCCCCAAAGGGGAGAGGGATAATGGCTTACTCGTCTTCTAACAGTGCTTCGTACGCGGTCGCATCCAGCAGCGCGGCAACCTGGGATTCGTCGCTGGCTTTGATCTTGAAGATCCAGCCGCCTTCATAAGGCTCGCTGTTAACCAGCTCTGGCGAATCGCTCAGCGCGTCGTTAACGGCAACAATCTCACCGCTTACCGGCGCGTAGATATCGGATGCCGCTTTTACGGACTCCGCCACGGCGCAGTCGTCGCCCGCGCTAACGGTCGTACCCACGTCAGGCAGGTCAACAAACACCATGTCGCCCAGCAGCTCTTGCGCGTGCTCGGTGATCCCTACGGTGTAAGTGCCGTCCGCCTCTTTGCGCAGCCACTCGTGTTCTTTGCTGTATTTCAGTTCTGCTGGCACATTGCTCATTGAAGTTCTCCTGATAAAAATGATTAGGCGACCGGCTTACCGGCGCGAACAAAAATCGGTTTGGTTACGTTGACGGGCATTTCGCGGTTGCGGATTTGCACCACCGCCGTTTCGCCAATCCCCGCCGGCACGCGTGCCAGTGCAATACTGTAGCCCAGGGTCGGGGAGAAGGTACCGCTGGTGATCACGCCTTCGCGAGGATTGCCGTCGGCATCGGTAAAGCGCACCGGCAGTTCGCCGCGCAGCACGCCCTTCTCGGTCATCACCAGGCCCACCAGCTGTTCAGTGCCCTTCTCGCGCTGCATCTCCAGCGCTTCACGGCCAATAAAGTCACGGTCAGCCGGTTCCCACGCGATGGTCCAACCCATGTTGGCGGCCAGCGGAGAGACGCCTTCGTCCATCTCCTGACCGTAGAGGTTCATGCCCGCTTCCAGACGCAGCGTATCGCGCGCGCCCAGACCCGCAGGCTTCACGCCCGCTTCCACCAGCGCACGCCAGAAATCAGCGGCCTTCTCGTTCGGCATGGCAATTTCGTAGCCCGCTTCACCGGTGTAGCCGGTGGTGGCGATAAACAGATCGCCCGCCTGCACGCCGAAGAACGGCTTCATGCCAGCGGTGGCTTTGCGCTGCTCGTCGTTAAACAGAGAGGCGGCTTTCGCCTGCGCGTTCGGCCCCTGCACGGCGATCAGCGACAGATCGTCACGGACGGTGATGTCGATGGCATAAGGTTCGGCGTGTTGGGCGATCCAGGAGAGGTCTTTTTCGCGGGTGGCGGAGTTTACAACGAGGCGGAAGAAATCTTCAGTGAAGTAATAGACGATAAGGTCATCAATCACGCCGCCCGAGGCATTCAGCATGCCGGTATAGAGCGCTTTACCCGGCGTCTTCAGTTTGGCGACGTCGTTTGCCAGCAGATAACGCAAAAACTCCCGGGTGCGGCTACCGCGCAGATCGACAATTGTCATGTGGGACACGTCGAACATACCGGCATCGGTGCGCACCGCGTGGTGCTCATCAATCTGCGAGCCGTAGTGCAGCGGCATCATCCAGCCGTGGAAGTCCACCATGCGGGCGCCGCATAACACGTGTTGTTCGTACAAAGGAGTCTGTTGAGCCATCTTGTCCTCGTTGAAAAATTCACCGTGAAACCCGGTATCGGCCCCGCGTTCGGGCACCGACGCAAACGTTCTCTTTTACCTGAACTTACCACCGAAACCGGCGGTTAACCATAAGGCAAAATGGGTCATCACATTAGCTTATGACCAAAAAACGCTAAAAAGCCTACAGAGTTATTCACTGGAAAAATGCGATTAACCCCGCACAAAATTAACAATGATCTAACAGGATTTAGCACATGGTGATATTTCGTGCGGAAAATCGGGCCGAATTTCCGTAACGAGAAAAACACGACATTAGATTATCTAATGCGAAAAATGACGTGAAATTAGAATATTTCAAACGAGGGAATTTCCCCGGCGCAGAGGCCGGGAAAAGAAAGTGTGACAGGGGTCAATACACAAAATCATTCAAGTTGCATCAAGGCGGCAAGTCTGAGAGTCCCCAGGAGCTTACATAAGTAAGTGACTGGGGTGAGCAGACGCGGCCAACGCAGAGGCAGCTTGAAGGATGACGTGTATTTTAACGTAGCCAGTCCGGCAGGTCGTTAAGACCCATCGCCTGACGGAGGAGCTGGGGCTTAACGCCCGGAAGGGTGTCAGCAAGCTTGAGGCCGATATCGCGCAGCAGTTTTTTCGCCGGATTCGCCCCGGCAAACAGCTCGCGGAAGCCCTGCATGCCCGCCAGCATCATCGCTGCGCTGTGCTTGCGGCTGCGCTCGTAGCGACGCAGATAGAGATGCTGACCGATGTCTTTCCCTTCGCGATGCAGGCGACGCAGCTCCTCAACCAGCTCCGCCGCGTCCATAAAGCCTAGGTTAACGCCCTGCCCGGCCAGCGGATGAATGGTATGCGCCGCATCCCCCACCAGCGCCAGACGGTGCGCGGCAAACTGACGCGCGTAGCGGCCGGTTAACGGGAATACCTGACGCTCGCTTTCAAGCGTGCACAGGCCAAGGCGGTTATCAAAGGCCACGCACAGCGCCTGGTTAAAGGCGTCCGGCGTCGCCTCATGCATCTGCCGGGCTTTCTCCGGCACCAGGGACCAGACAATCGAGCACAGGTGCGGATCGGCAAGCGGCAGGAACGCCAGTATGCCGTCGTTGTGGAAAATCTGGCGCGCCACGCCGCCGTGTGGCTCTTCGGTGCGGATCGTCGCGACCAGAGCGTGATGACGATAGTCCCAGAAGGTCAGCGGGATATCGGCTTTATTACGCAGCCAGGAGTTGGCACCGTCAGCACCGACAACCAGACGCGCGGTCAGCATATCGCCGCTCTGCAGGGTGATAAACGCCTCGTTTTCGCCCCATGCCACCTGCTGGACCTGCGCAGGCGCAATCAGCGTCACGTCGCTGCACTGCTGTGCTTTCTGCCACAGCGCGTGGTGGATCACCGCGTTTTCAACAATGTGACCCAGATGGCTGTAGCCCATGCTTTCATCATCAAAAGCAATATGACCAAAGCTGTCTTTATCCCACACTTCCATGCCGTGATAGCAGCTGGCGCGGTTCGCCACAATATCTGACCAGACGCCAAGGTGCGTCAGCAGCTTTTCGCTGGCCGCATTAATTGCCGAGACGCGGAGTTCCGGCGGCGCATCAGGGGCAACGGGCTGGGGCTGTTTTTGCTCCAGCACCGCCACGCGCAGGCCGCTGCCCTGTAAACCACAGGCCAATGCCAGTCCGACCATTCCGCCGCCAACGATGGCGACATCAACATTTTGCACGGTGATAACTCCTTAACGCGCGACCCAACCCAGGGTCCGCTGCGCCAGCACGTCACGTGCCGGAATGAATAGTTCCATCGCCATCAGCCCGAGGTTGCGGCCCGCAACCAGCGGTGCCCAGCGATTGGCAAAGAGATGGACCAGGCCATCGGTCACACCGATGGTGGCCTCTTTATCCGCCTGACGGCGCTTCTGGTAATGACTCAGCACCGAATACGCCCCGCAGTCTTTTTGCTCGCTCCACGCCTGCGCCAGCGATTCGGCCAGGCTCATGACGTCGCGTAAACCAAGGTTAAAGCCTTGCCCCGCGATGGGGTGCAGCGTCTGCGCGGCATTACCGACAAGCGCCAGACGATGGGAGATGGACTGAGATGCCGTGGTGAGCGAAAGCGGATATACCGTCCGCTTGCCGGCATGGGTAATACGCCCCAGCCGCCAGCCAAAGGCTTTTTGCAGCTCGGTACAAAAACGTTCGTCGGACCAGGCCTTCACCTCTTCAGTCTTATCCTGCGGATGACACCACACCATGGAACAGCGCCCGTCCGACATCGGCAGCATCGCCAGCGGACCATGCTGCGTAAAGCGCTCAAACGCCCTGCCGCTGTGGTCAGCTGCGGTAGCAACGTTCGCAATGACCGCCACCTGGCCGTAAGGCTGCTGGCGCCACTCCACGCCGCACTGGGCGCCGAGCGACGAGCGCGAACCGTCCGCGGCGACCAGAAGCTCGCCTTCAAGGACGGTGCCGTTTTCCAGCGTCACGCTGACCGACGCTTCACTTCGGCTCACGCTGGCCACCCGCGCGGGGCAATGCAGCGTGACGCCCGGCGCGTCCTGGAGCAGGCGGAACAGACGTAATCCGACGTCGTGTAGCTCAACAACCTGACCCAGGGCATCAATCCGGTAATCCTGCGCGTCCAGCGTGACAAACCCCGCATGGCCGCGATCGCTGACGTGAACGGTTTTAATTGCCGTGGCGCGGTCAGCAATGGCCTGCCAGATGCCAATGCGGGAAAGCTGCTGGCAGGTGCCCTGCGCCAGCGCAATGGCGCGGGCATCAAAACCGGGGTGGTTGGACGCCTCTGGCGCAACGGCTTCGACCAGGTGCACCGGAAGCTGCCCCTGCGTCAAATGCGAAATGGCCAGCGCCAGCGTGGCCCCGGTCATGCCGCCGCCAACGATAATCACGCTCATGCGCGCGCCGCTGCCATCAGCGCCTCGATATCGTCAGCGCTTTTCACGACGCTGGCGGTCAGGTTTTCGTTACCGGTCTCGGTAATTACGATGTCATCTTCAATACGAATGCCAATCCCGCGGTACTCTTCAGGCACGTCGGCATCCGGCGCGATATACAGACCCGGCTCCACGGTTAACACCATGCCCGGCTCCAGCACGCGCGAACGGTCGGTGCCGTATGCGCCAACGTCATGCACGTCCAGCCCCAGCCAGTGGCTCAGGCCGTGCATAAAATACGGTCGATGCGCATTTTCAGCAATCAGGGTGTCTACGTCCCCTTTCAGGATACCGAGCCTGACCAGACCGGTAATCATGATACGCACCACTTCGCCGGTCACTTCCTGGATGGACGTACCCGGACGATACAGCCTGAGCGCCGTCTCAAGGGATTCGAGAACAATGTCGTAAATCGCGCGCTGTGCCGGCGAGAATTTACCGTTCACCGGGAAGGTACGGGTGATGTCCCCCGCGTAGCCCTGATATTCGCAACCGGCGTCAATCAGCACCAGATCGCCGTCGCGCAGCGCACTTTCGTTTTCGGTGTAGTGCAGAATGCAGCCGTTTTCCCCGCCGCCAACGATGGTGTTGTAAGACGGATAACGCGCGCCGTGGCGGTTAAATTCGTGGTGAATTTCGCCTTCCAGCTGGTATTCGAACATCCCGGGACGGCATTTCTCCATCGCGCGGGTGTGCGCCAGCGCGCTGATTTCGCCCGCGCGGCGCATCACGTTCAGCTCTTCTTCAGACTTGAACAGGCGCATCTCATGCACCACTGGACGCCAGTCCGTCAGCGTAGCCGGTGCGGACAGGTTCTGCCGCGAGCCTTTGCGCAGCTTATCCAGCGCGGTGAAGACAATCTCATCGGCGTAAGCATATTCGCCCTGCGCGTGATAGAGCACGTCGAGGCCGTTAAGCAGCTGATAGAGCTGCTGGTTGATTTCGCTAAACGCCAGCGCGCGGTCAACGCCCAGCTTTTCCGGTGCGGCCTCCTGCCCTAAGCGGCGGCCAAACCAGATTTCAGCGGTTAAGTCTCGTACGCGGTTGAAAATCACGCTGTGATTGTGGGTGTCATTGCTCTTAATCAGCACCAGCACCGCTTCCGGCTCGTTAAAGCCGGTGAAGTACCAGAAATCGCTGCTCTGGCGATAGGGATATTCGCTGTCGGCGCTGCGCGTCACTTCGGGCGCGGCAAAAATCAGCGCAGCGCTGCCCGGCTGCATTGTTGCCAGCAGCGCCTGACGGCGGCGCGAATACTCTTGACTTGAGATAACCATGACACCCTCCTGTGCGTTATTTTTTTAATGTAAGGTTGGCTTACGAACTTCCGGTGCGGTCGGCTGTGAGCGCGTAAAGTTGTCGTGGCACAGCAGAGCCGCCACGCGCACGTACTCGATAATCTCTTCAAGCGACATTTCCAGCTCTTCCTGGTCTTCGTCTTCATCGTAGCCAAGCTGGGCGATGTTACGCAGATCGTCGATCGCTTCACCCGCTTCGCCGGTCACTTTATCCAGTTTAGGCTGCGTGACGCCTAGACCCAGCAGATAGTGGTTTACCCACCCCGCCAGCGCATCGGCGCGATCGAACACGCTCACGTCGTCGCCTTCAGGCAGATAAAGCTGAAAAAGGAAGCCATCGTCTTCCAGCGAATCGCTGATGGCGGCGTGCATTTTACGCAGCGCTTCCGCCAGCTCGTGACCAAACGCCAGACCTTCATTCGTGAGGTCGTGGATCAGCGGCTGCCATGAGCTGTCGCTGTTTCCGCCGCACAGCATGCCACTGATCAGACCGTGCATTTCGGCAGGGGTTAGACCGACTCCCTGCTGGTTCAGTAACTGGTTTAAATCCTTGTAACCAGGCATTTCGTTCTGTATAGACATGCGCATTCGTCATCATTGGGGGGAAGTTTCATGATATGCTACCACTTTGGACCCTGGTGATACCAGAAAAGGGCTTGTATCTTCACATCAGGGTAGCTATAGTGTCGCCCCTTCGCAGCCCCCGGGGCATCAGGCGAAGGCAGCGCAGTCAATCAGCAGGAAGGTGGCATGTCTGCACAACCCGTCGATCTCCAGATTTTTGGCCGTTCACTGCGAGTGAATTGTCCGCCTGAACAAAGGGATGCTTTGAATCAGGCTGCGGACGATTTGAATCAGCGGTTGCAAGATCTAAAAGAACGCACTAGAGTCACAAATACTGAGCAGCTGGTTTTCATCGCCGCGTTGAACATCAGCTATGAACTGACTCAGGAAAAAGCTAAGACCCGCGACTACGCGGCAAGCATGGAGCAGCGCATTAAAATGCTCCAGCAGACCATAGAACAGGCATTGCTTGATCAAGGTCGCAATCCCGAAAGACCGGGACCCAAGTTTGAATAACACTTCTCAGTTGACTATGGTAGAGTAACTGTGAAGACAAAATTTCTCTGAGATGTTCGCAAGCGGGCCAGTCCCCTGAGCCGATATTTCATACCACAAGAATGTGGCGCTCCATGGTTGGTGAGCATGCTCGGTCCGTCCGAGAAGCCTTAAAACTATGACGACACATTCACCTTGAACCAAGGGTTCAAGGGTTACAGCCTGCGGCGGCATCTCGGAGATTCCCTCTCTTTTCTTCTACCGACTACCATGACTCAATTCCCTGAAGTTTCGGCTTCACGCCAGGACATTCGTCAGCTTATTCGTCAACGCCGCCGTGCGTTAACCCCCGTTCAGCAAGCGCATTTTGCCCAGCAGGCCGCCGCCCGTATGATGGCGTATCCCCCTGTCGTGATGGCCCACACGGTTGCCCTGTTTCTGTCGTTTGACGGCGAACTGGACACCCAACCGCTGATAGAGCAACTCTGGCGCGCCGGGAAGAAGGTATACCTGCCGGTGCTGCACCCGTTCAGCGAAGGCAATCTGCTGTTTTTGCACTATCACCCGCACAGCGAGCTGGTGGTGAATCGTCTGAAAATCACTGAACCGAAACTCGACGTGCGCGACGTGCTCCCGCTGTCACAGCTGGATGTGCTGATTACCCCGCTGGTCGCGTTTGATGAACAGGGACAGCGTCTGGGAATGGGCGGTGGTTTTTACGACCGGACGCTGCAAAACTGGCAGCAGTATGGGTTACAGCCGGTGGGCTATGCGCATGATTGCCAGGGCGTGGAGGCGTTGCCGGTAGAAAAATGGGATGTGCCGTTGCCGGCGGTGGTGACGCCATCGAAGTTGTGGGAGTGGTGAAACAGGCGTGCAGCCTAATGCCCTCACCCCAGCCCTCTGCCACAGGGAGAGGGTGAAAACATAAAAACGGTAACTATCGTTACCGTTTTGCATTTACCTCACACCATCAGTACAGCAGACGCGCGCGAATCGTCCCCGGAATGGCCTTCATGCTCAGCAACGCTTTCTCGGCAACATCGTCATCCGCTTCGATATCAATAACCACATAGCCCATCTGCGAGTTGGTCTGCAGATACTGCGCGGCAATGTTGACGCCCTGCTCGGCAAAGATCTGGTTGATCGCGGTCAGCACGCCCGGACGGTTTTCGTGGATGTGCAGCAGACGACGACCACCGTGCAGCGGCAGCGACACTTCCGGGAAGTTCACCGCAGAAAGCGTAGAACCGTTGTCGGAGTATTTGCTCAGCTTACCCGCCACTTCCAGACCGATATTCTCCTGCGCTTCCTGGGTAGAACCGCCGATATGCGGCGTCAGGATCACGTTGTCGAACTCGCACAGCGGAGAGGTGAACGGATCGCTGTTGGTGGCTGGCTCCGTCGGGAAGACGTCGATGGCAGCGCCCGCCAGGTGCTTGCGCTTCAGCGCATCCGCCAGTGCCGGGATATCGACAACCGTACCGCGCGCGGCGTTAATCAGCAGTGAGCCCGGCTTCATCAGCGCCAGCTCTTCCGCGCCCATCATGTTTTTGGTGGACGCATTTTCCGGAACGTGGAGGCTCACTACGTCACTCATGTTCAGCAGGTCAGACAGGTGTTGAACCTGGGTGGCATTGCCCAGCGGCAGCTTGCTTTCGATATCGTAAAAATAGACATGCATACCGAGAGATTCCGCCAGAATCCCCAGCTGGGTACCGATGTGGCCATAGCCGATGATACCCAGTTTTTTTCCACGGGCTTCGTAGGAGCCCGCCGCCAGCTTGTTCCACACGCCGCGGTGCGCCTTGGCGTTCGCCTCCGGAATGCCGCGCAGGAGCAGCAGCAGTTCGCCAATCACCAGCTCCGCCACGGAACGGGTGTTGGAGAACGGGGCGTTGAAGACAGGAATACCGCGTTTCGCGGCAGCATTCAGGTCAACCTGGTTGGTACCGATGCAGAAGCAGCCGATAGCCACCAGCTTTTCCGCCGCGGCAATAACGTCTTCAGTCAGGTGGGTACGGGATCGCAGGCCAATGAAGTGGGCATCACGGATGGACGCTTTCAGCTCTTCGGTATCGAGCGCCCCTTTGTGAAATTCGATGTTAGTGTAACCTGCCGCACGAAGGCTATCGATTGCTTTTTGATGCACGCCCTCGACCAGCAGGAATTTAATCTTGTCTTTCTCCAGTGATACCTTTGCCATTTACCCGACCCTGTTTTTGTCTGAACTGATGTTGTGCTGGATATAAATCCGCTGTAGCCAACATATCAAAAAAAACTATTGCAGCAATATGAACGTTTGCGTCGGCACGCTGAAGGAAAGTCATACAGCGCAAAATGGCAGATGAAAATGCTATGGAAATTTACAAACGCGGAAGGATCGGCAAAGGAGGCATAAAAACGTGACACAAGTCACCGAATTTAGCGTTTCAAAAATTTTTTAGCGGGGGGAGGACTCCCCCCGTCAGATCATTTTACGATGGTTTTCACGCCGTCAGCGGTGCCGATCAGCGCTACATCCGCGCCACGGTTGGCGAATAGCCCTACGGTCACGACGCCTGGAATGCCGTTGATGGCATTTTCCAGCGCAATCGCGTCGAGAATTTCCAGACCGTGAACGTCGAGGATCACGTTACCGTTGTCGGTCACTACGCCCTGACGATATTCCGGACGACCACCCAGCTTCACCAGCTGACGGGCAACCGCGCTGCGGGCCATCGGGATCACTTCAACCGGCAGCGGGAAATTACCCAGAATGTCGACCTGCTTGGA
Organism: Enterobacter sp. 3U4; assembly: GCF_057224565.1. Taxonomy (NCBI): domain Bacteria; kingdom Pseudomonadati; phylum Pseudomonadota; class Gammaproteobacteria; order Enterobacterales; family Enterobacteriaceae; genus Enterobacter; species Enterobacter sp. 3U4. Next base: position 141,241 of record NZ_CP136665.1, on the reverse strand, counting down.
GGCGTCGGCGATGCAGATGAACTTGTCCGCAACGGAGGCAATGATCTTTTCACGCGTCAGCGCCGCGCCGCCGCCTTTGATCATCTGCATGTGGCCGTTGATTTCATCCGCGCCATCAACGTAAATCCCCAGACGGTCCACTTCGTTGAGATCGAAAACGGTAATGCCGAGGCTTTTCAGCTTTTCCGTGGAAGCATCAGAGCTGGACACCGCGCCCTCGATTTGCCCCTTCATCGTGCCCAGCGCATCGATAAAGTGTGCCGCGGTTGATCCCGTACCGACACCGACAATGGTACCCGGCTGCACGTACTGGAGAGCGGCCCATCCTACTGCTTTTTTCAGTTCATCCTGCGTCATGATCGTTTTGCCTGTGGTGTGAAAACTCAGGGCGCATTATAGAACACGTCGAATGGAATTCGTCTGCCACAAAGGGAAAATTGTGTCATAGTGCAGAATAAGCAAAATTAAGGAGCCAGCCAGAGCAATGAAACGTCCGGACTACAGAACACTACAGGCACTTGATGCAGTTATTCGTGAACGAGGTTTTGAGCGCGCGGCGCAAAAGCTTTGCATCACCCAGTCCGCCGTATCACAGCGTATTAAACAGCTTGAAAACATGTTCGGCCAGCCGCTGCTGGTGCGTACCGTGCCGCCACGTCCAACCGAGCAAGGGCAAAAGCTTCTCGCCCTGCTGCGCCAGGTTGAACTGCTGGAAGACGAGTGGCTGGGTGACGAACAAACGGGCTCTACGCCGCTGCTGCTCTCCCTGGCGGTCAACGCCGACAGTCTGGCAACCTGGCTGCTGCCGGCCCTTGCGCCGGTTCTCGCGGACTCCCCTATCCGCCTGAATTTACAGGTTGAAGATGAAACCCGTACCCAGGAACGCCTGCGTCGCGGTGAAGTGGTTGGGGCGGTCAGTATTCAGCCTCAGGCACTGCCGAGCTGTCTGGTCGATCAACTGGGTGCCCTGGATTACCTGTTTGTGGGTTCAAAAGCCTTTGCCGAGCGCTACTTCCCGAACGGGGTGACCCGCGCGGCGCTGCTGAAAGCCCCTGCCGTGGCGTTCGACCATCTGGACGATATGCATCAGGCGTTCCTGCAGCAAAACTTCGATCTGCCGCCGGGCAGCGTGCCGTGCCATATCGTCAACTCGTCTGAAGCGTTTGTGCAGCTTGCGCGCCAAGGCACCACCTGCTGCATGATCCCGCATCTGCAGATTGAGAAAGAGTTGAAAAGCGGTGAGCTGATTGACCTGACGCCGGGGCTGTATCAGCGCCGGATGCTCTACTGGCACCGTTTTGCGCCGGAAAGCCGGATGATGCGCAACGTCACCGACGCGCTGCTGGCGTACGGGCACAAGGTGTTGAGACAGGATTAAAAAATAAGCCGGGTGGCGGCTTCGCCTTACCCGGCCTGCAGATTACTGAGCCGGTTTAGGCTGTGCTGCAACAGGCTCCAACTGGAAGACCACATCCACCTGATCGTCGAACTGAATGGTTGGCTGCTCGTAAGTTTCCTGAGCGGACACCGGGGCTGCATCAGCCTTCATCATACGAACCATCGGGCTTGGCTGGTAGTTAGAGACGTGGTAACGCACGCTGTAAACCGGGCCAAGCTTGCTCTTAAAGCCAGAAGCCAGCTGTTCCGCCTGGTGAATGGCATCATCAATCGCCGCTTTACGCGCTTCGTCTTTGTACTTCTCCGGTTGCGCAACGCCCAGCGACACGGAACGAATTTCGTTCAGACCCGCCTTCAGCGCACCATCCAGCAGCGCGTTGAGCTTATCAAGCTGACGCACGGTCACTTCGACGGTACGCACGGCACGGTAGCCCTTCAGGATGCTTTTGCCATTCTGGTAGTCGTAATCGGGTTGAGTACGCAGGTTCGCAGAGTTGATATCTTTTTTACCGACACCGTTCTGCTCGAGGAAAGAGAGGTATTGCGCAACGCGATCGTCAGCCTGCTTCTTGGCAGTTGCCGCATCCTTCGCAGCCACATTTACCTCAATTGCCAGGGTTGCAACATCGGGTACCGCATCCACGCTTGCGGTGCCTGAAGTGACGATGTGCGGGCCATCCGGCAGTTCACTTGCCTGCGCCGACACCGCACCAAAACTTACTAATGCCGCCAGGGCCATCACCTTAAACTTCACTGTTATTCCTCCATGTTGCGAAGAGTGCCCAATAACAGGGCGCATGCCAGCAAGCTTAGCGGGTCTTGTTCAGTTGTCCATAAGACAAGGATTAGTTGAACAATTCCTGGACATGATGAATCCCCTCTTTCGCCAGCTGGAAAGCGATAAACCACATCACCAGGCCGACCAGGGTATTAATGATGCGCTGGGCTTTGGCCGTACGCAGGCGGGGTGCCAGCCATGCCGCCAGAATGGCGAGACCGAAGAACCAGAGGAATGAGGCGCTGACCGTACCGAGCGCAAACCAGCGTTTCGGCTCAACGTCCAGCTGTCCGCCCAGGCTGCCCAGCACCACAAAGGTGTCGAGATAAACATGCGGATTAAGCCAGGTGACCGCCAGCATGGTGACGATAATCTTCCAGCGGCCCTGCTTCATGACCTCCGCGCTCGCCAGCTCGAGGTTGCTGCTCATCGCCGTTTTCAGGGCACCAAAACCGTACCAGAGCAGAAACGCCACTCCGCCCCAGGTGACCAGCGCCAGCAGCCACGGAGACTGCATCAGCAGCGCGCTGCCGCCAAAAATCCCGGCACAGATAAGCAGCAAATCGCTTACCGCGCACAGCAGCGCAATCATCAGATGATACTGGCGGCGGATGCCCTGATTCATTACGAACGCATTTTGCGGGCCGAGCGGAAGGATCATGGCCGCACCTAATGCAAACCCTTGAAAATAATAAGATAGCATGACGATTTTCTCGCAGTGTTGTTCTGGAAGCAGACTATACTGCGCGAATCACATTAGAGGAAATGGATAATATTAATTGGGTATTAGCGGAGCTTATTAAAATAAAGCCCGGTAGCGCTAGCGCTTACCGGGCCTACGGGTGAAGTTATTCTGCTTCTTTGACTTTTTTGACGTTCACGTCCATCTGCGGGTACGGGAAGCTGATGCCGTTGGCGTCGAAGTCGCGCTTAATGCGTTCCAGCACGTCCCAGTACACGTTTTGCAGATCGCTGCTCTTGCTCCAGATACGCACCACGAAGTTAATCGACGACGCGCCCAGTTCATTCAGGCGAACCGTCTGCTCTTTGTCTTTCAGAATGCGATCGTCTGAAGCAATGATGTTGCTAATCAGCGACTTCACCCGATCGATGTCGGAGTCGTACGCCACGCTGATAATCAGTTCGTTACGACGCACCGGTTCACGGGAGAAGTTAATGATGTTGCCCGCGATGATTTTCCCGTTCGGCACAACCACGATGCGGCCATCGACGGTACGCATGGTCGTTGAGAAAATCTGCACCTGCAGCACGGTCCCGGCAATGCCGCCAAGGTCAACGTATTCGCCAGAGCGGAACGGACGGAAGGTGACCAGCAGAACGCCTGCCGCCAGGTTTGAAAGCGAGCCCTGCAGCGCCAGACCAATAGCCAGACCGGCGGCACCGAGAACGGCAATGACGGAGGCGGTTTGCACCCCAACACGGCCCAGCGCCGCAATCAGCGTAAAGGCGATAATGCCGTAACGCACCAGCGCGGAGAGGAAGTCAGCCACCGTGGCGTCAATGTGACGGGCTAGCATTACGCGGTTAACCGCGTTCGATACGATACGCGCCACGATCATCCCGACGATGATGATGGCAATCGCCGCGACGATGTTCACGGCATAGCTCAGCAGCAGGGCCTGGTTGCGCACCAGCCAGTTACCGGCGTTATTGATGCTGTCTACAACATCGAGTTGTTCCATTTATTCTTCCTTTTGTTAAACCAAAACACAAAATCCATCCCCCATGGAGACAGGCAGGTCCGTAAAGGGTAAACAAAAAGCGCCGGGTTTGCCAAACAGATCACAAAAACCGGCCCGGCAGGGTATTGAAAAAGCATAAAAAAAGGCCCGCATTTGCGGGCCTTCTGATGCTATTAGCAGCTCAAATTACAGAACGTCTACCGCGTTCAGCTCTTTGAATGCCTGCTCCAGACGAGTAATCATAGAAGTCTGGGCAGCGCGCAGCCATACGCGTGGATCGTAGTATTTCTTGTTCGGCTGGTCTTCGCCTTTCGGGTTGCCCAGCTGGCCCTGCAGGTAAGCTTCGTTCGCTTTGTAGTACTGCAGGATACCGTCCCAGGTTGCCCACTGGGTGTCGGTATCGATGTTCATTTTCACTACGCCGTAGCTTACAGAGTCTTTGATTTCCTGAGCAGAAGAACCGGAACCGCCGTGGAAGACGAAGTTCAGGCTGTTGTGCGGCAGGTTGTGTTTCTTAGAAACGTATTCCTGAGAATCACGCAGGATGGTCGGAGTCAGAACCACGTTACCTGGTTTGTAAACGCCGTGTACGTTACCGAAGGACGCTGCAATGGTGAAGCGTGGGCTGATTTTGCTCAGCTCGGTGTAAGCGTAATCAACGTCTTCTGGCTGGGTGTACAGTGCAGAAGCGTCCATGTGGCTGTTGTCCACGCCGTCTTCTTCACCGCCGGTGCAACCCAGTTCGATTTCCAGGGTCATGCCCATTTTGGCCATGCGAGCCAGGTATTTGGAGCAGATTTCGATGTTTTCGTGCAGTGACTCTTCAGACAGGTCGATCATGTGAGAAGAGAACAGTGGCTTACCGGTTGCCGCGAAGTGTTTTTCACCCGCGTCCAGCAGACCGTCGATCCACGGCAGCAGTTTCTTCGCGCAGTGGTCAGTGTGCAGGATAACTGGAACACCGTAGTGTTCAGCCATCTGGTGTACGTGATGCGCACCAGAGATAGCACCCAGGATTGCAGCACCCTGAGGAATGTCAGTCTTAACGCCTTTACCTGCGATGAACGCAGCGCCGCCGTTAGAGAACTGAACGATAACTGGAGCTTTAACTTTAGCAGCAGTTTCCAGTACGGCGTTGATGGAGTCGGTACCCACGCAGTTAACTGCTGGCAGAGCGAAGTTGTTTTCTTTAGCTACCTGGAACACTTTCTGTACGTCATCACCAGTGATAACGCCAGGTTTTACGAAATCAAAAATTTTAGACATGTTGCTTAGTCCTGTATCTTCGGCCGTTAGAAAAGGTGCGAGCTCTTAAAAGCGCGCTGAAAATTGGGCAGGTTTCCCTGCCCTTGAATGGCTTACTTCTTAGCGCGCTCTTCGAGCATTGCTACTGCTGGCAGTACTTTGCCTTCCACGAATTCGAGGAATGCGCCGCCACCAGTGGAGATGTAGGAGATCTTGTCAGCGATACCGAACAGGTCGATTGCTGCCAGGGTGTCACCACCGCCTGCGATAGAGAACGCTTCGCTGTCTGCGATAGCGTTAGCCACGATTTCAGTCCCTTTGCGGAAGTTCGGGAATTCGAACACGCCAACAGGACCGTTCCACAGGATAGTTTTTGCGTTTTTGAGGATTTCAGCCAGTTTCTGTGCAGAAACGTCGCCCAGATCCAGAATTTGCTCTTCGTCTTTGATGTCGTTTACAGACTTCAGAGTCGCGGTTGCGGTTTCGGAGAACTCGGTCGCGACGCGAACGTCAGTTGGAACAGGGATATCGCAGGTGCTCAGCAGGCGTTTGGCTTCGTCAACCAGGTCTGCTTCGTACAGGGATTTGCCCACGTTGTGGCCCTGAGCGGCAACGAAGGTGTTCGCGATACCACCACCAACGATCAGCTGGTCAGCGATTTTAGACAGGGAATCCAGAACGGTCAGCTTGGTAGAAACTTTAGAACCACCAACGATAGCTACCATTGGACGAGCTGGTTCTTTCAGTGCTTTACCCAGCGCTTCCAGTTCGTCAGCCAGCAGAGGACCGGCACACGCTACGTCTGCGAATTTACCGATACCGTGAGTTGACGCCTGCGCACGGTGAGCCGTACCGAATGCATCCATCACGAATACGTCACACAGTGCAGCGTATTTTTTGGACAGAGTTTCGTCGTCTTTCTTCTCGCCTTTGTTGAAGCGAACGTTTTCCAGAACAACCAGTTCACCGGCTGCAACGTCAACGCCGTCCAGGTAATCTTTCACCAGGCGAACCGGGTTGGACAGTTTGTCTTTCAGGTAATTAACCACTGGCAGCAGAGAGAACTCTTCGTTGTACTCGCCTTCAGTTGGACGACCCAGGTGGGAGGTGACCATCACTTTAGCGCCCTGCTTCAGAGCCAGTTCGATGGTTGGCAGAGATGCACGGATACGCGCGTCGCTGGTCACTTTGCCATCTTTAACCGGTACGTTCAGATCGGCACGGATGAAAACGCGTTTACCAGCCAGATCCAGATCGGTCATCTTAATTACAGACATGGTGAATCCTCTCGTTGATTCTTAAAGTTTTGCAGACGCACGATGCGTCTTACCTGAAACCTTGAGCGGCCATTGCTAACGTGGTGTCGAGCATTCGGTTAGCAAAGCCCCATTCGTTATCACACCAGACCAGCGTCTTGATAAGGTGTGCACCACTAACCCTCGTTTGCGTGCCATCGACGATGGCGCTGTGCGGGTCGTGGTTAAAATCTACTGAGACCAACGGTAATTCCGTATAGTCAACTATACCATGAAATGCCCCCTGTGCCGCTTTTTGCAGCAACAGGTTGACTTCACAGGCTTTTACCGGTTTTTTCACCGTCACGCTAAGGTCGATTGCGGTGACGTTAATCGTCGGGACACGCACGGCAATCGCTTCAAACCGGTCATTAAACTGCGGAAAAATTCGGGTGATCCCTGCCGCCAGTTTCGTATCCACCGGAATGATTGACTGGCTCGCCGCGCGAGTGCGTCGTAAATCCGGATGGTAGGCGTCGATAACCTGCTGATCGTGCATGGCGGAATGAATCGTGGTCACGGTGCCGGATTCAATGCCATACGCATCGTCTAACAGTTTGATGACCGGAATAATGCAGTTGGTGGTACAGGAGGCGTTGGAAACAATGCGATGTTCGGCCTGCAGCTCATGCTGGTTGACGCCAAACACGACTGTCGCGTCGAGATCGTTACTGCCGGGATGAGAAAACAGGACTTTTTTCGCGCCTGCAGTCAGATGCGCTTCGCCGTGTTCGCGGTTGCCATACACACCGGTACAGTCAAGCACCACATCCACACCCAGTTCACGCCAGGGTAGCCCGGAGATGCTGTTCTCATGCAGCACACGAATAGCGTCGTCACCCACAAAAAGCAGATCTCTTTCCTGGCGCACATCCCAGGCAAAGCGTCCGTGGCTGGTGTCATATTTCAATAAATGCGCCATGCCCGTAGCATCCGCCAGTTCATTGATTGCAACCACGGTTATTTCCGCCCGACGTCCGGATTCATACAAAGCACGAACCACGTTACGTCCGATGCGACCGAAGCCATTAATCGCTACGCGTACGGTCATAGATCTCCTGCAAAGCAATCCCTGAGTTTGAGGTGGCTGAAAGAGTAATCCAGCTACGCCCGAAGGGGAATCCTTGCTATCACAAACTGCGATTGATTGGTCAATTGTCGAACATTTAATCGACTGAAACGCTTCAGCAAGAATAAGCGAATCAGGGAATAAAAGGAATGTCTGTCCAGATGAATAAGCGAGCTATATGACTTGCGTCACATTTTAGGTGGAATAATTTACGGCGGGGTAAAAGCAAAACGGTAACCGAGAGGTTACCGTTTTTAGTGTTTGCACCCTCTCCCTGTGGGAGAGGGTCGGGGTGAGGGCATCAGCCCGCACCGCCCAAACGATTACAGCAGCTCTTTCGCTTTCGCGACAACGTTCTCAACGGTGAAGCCAAACTCTTCGAACAGCAGCTCTGCCGGAGCAGACTCACCGAAGGTGGTCATACCGACGATAGCGCCGTTCAGGCCCACGTATTTGAACCAGTAGTCAGCGATACCCGCTTCCACTGCCACGCGAGCGGAAACCGCTTTAGGCAGAACGGATTCACGGTAAGCGGCATCCTGCTTATCGAACGCATCGGTAGACGGCATGGAGACCACGCGCGCCTTCACGCCTTCGGCAGTCAGTTTTTCCCATGCAGCTACAGCCAGCTCAACTTCAGAACCGGTAGCGATGAAGATCAGCTCAGGCTGGCCCGCGCAATCTTTCAGCACGTAACCACCGCGAGCGATGTTTGCCAGTTGCTCAGGGGTACGCTCCTGCTGTGCCAGGTTCTGACGGGAGAGGATCAGCGCGGTAGGACCGTCCTGACGCTCAACGCCGTATTTCCACGCTACCGCGGATTCAACCTGGTCACACGGACGCCATGTGCTCATGTTCGGGGTCACGCGCAGGGAAGCCACCTGCTCTACCGGCTGGTGAGTCGGGCCATCTTCGCCCAGACCGATGGAGTCGTGGGTGTAGACCATCACCTGACGCTGTTTCATCAGCGCGGCCATACGCACGGCGTTACGTGCATATTCAACGAACATCAGGAAGGTAGAGGTGTACGGCAGGAAACCACCGTGCAGGGAGATACCGTTGGCAATCGCAGTCATACCGAATTCACGTACACCATAATGGATGTAGTTACCGGCAGTATCTTCGTTGATTGGCTTAGAACCGGACCACAGGGTCAGGTTAGATGGTGCCAGGTCAGCGGAGCCGCCGAGGAATTCAGGCAGCAGAGGACCAAACGCTTCAATGGCATTCTGAGACGCTTTACGGCTCGCGATTTTAGACGGGTTCGCCTGCAGCTTAGCGATGAACTCGTTCGCTTTCGCGTCGAAGTCAGACGGCATGTCGCCTTTCATACGACGGGTGAATTCAGCCGCTTCCTGCGGGAAGGCTTTCGCGTAAGCAGCGAACTTCTCGTTCCAGGCCGCTTCTTTCGCCTGGCCAACTTCTTTTGCATCCCACTGAGCATAGATCTCAGATGGGATTTCGAATGCAGGGTATTTCCAGCCCAGCGCTTCGCGGGTCAGTGCGATTTCCGCGTCGCCCAGCGGCGCGCCATGGGAGTCGTGCGTACCCGCTTTGTTCGGCGAACCGAAGCCGATGATGGTTTTGCACATCAGCAGGGACGGTTTATCCGTCACAGCGCGCGCTTCTTCTACTGCACGTTTAATCGAGTCAGCATCGTGGCCATCAACGCCACGCACAACGTGCCAGCCGTAGGCTTCAAAACGTGCTGCGGTGTCGTCAGTGAACCAGCCTTCAACGTGACCGTCGATGGAGATACCGTTGTCGTCATAGAACGCAACCAGTTTACCCAGCTTCAGGGTACCTGCCAGGGAGCACACTTCGTGAGAAATGCCTTCCATCATGCAGCCGTCGCCCATGAACGCGTAGGTGAAGTGGTCAACGATGTCGTGGCCAGGACGGTTGAACTGCGCCGCCAGGGTCTTCTCAGCAATCGCCATACCCACAGCGTTAGCAATACCCTGACCCAGCGGGCCGGTGGTGGTTTCTACGCCAGCGGTGTAGCCCACTTCCGGGTGACCTGGAGTTTTGGAGTGCAGCTGACGGAAGTTTTTCAGCTCATCGATAGGCAGATCGTAGCCGGTGAGGTGCAGCAGGCTATAGATCAGCATAGAGCCGTGGCCGTTGGACAGCACGAAGCGGTCGCGGTCAGCCCATGACGGGTTCTGCGGGTTGTGGTTCAGGAAATCACGCCACAGGACTTCGGCGATATCAGCCATACCCATAGGAGCCCCTGGGTGGCCGGATTTGGCTTTCTGTACTGCGTCCATGCTCAGCGCACGAATAGCATTAGCAAGCTCTTTACGTGAGGACATTTTAACTCCAGATCGGACTGTTAAAGGCCATGCCCTTGACGACAGCGCGTTTTGGGCTACGCCGGAAAAAAGTGCCAACAATGTAACCCAAGCGGCATGCCATGTACATGGACCATTCTTTTGCAGCTTAAGAAATCTCTGGATCATGCTCGCATGTTGCGCAATCTGCTCGCCCGGCCCTGCAGATATTCCTTATACTTAGCCCGACACCGGCTTCGCTGACGGTGCATTTTTCGGATTTTATTCAGTTTAACGAGTACGGAAGCAACCTCATGAAAATGCGTGCAATAGTGCTGGCCCTGGGTACAACGCTCCTGCTGAGCGGCTGTCAGAATATGGATTCTAACGGTCTGATGACGTCAGGCGCAGAGGCCTTTCAGGCCTATTCCCTGAGCGATGCGCAGGTTAAAGCGCTGAGCGACCAGGCCTGTAAAGATATGGACGGCAAAGCCACGCTTGCGCCGGCTAACAGTACCTACACGCAGCGTCTGAATAAGATTGCTTCCGCGCTGGGCGATAACATCAACGGCCAGCCGGTGAACTACAAGGTTTACATGGCGAAAGACGTGAACGCCTTCGCGATGGCGAACGGCTGTATCCGCGTCTATAGCGGGCTGATGGACATGATGACCGACAACGAAGTGGAAGCAGTCATCGGCCACGAAATGGGCCACGTTGCCCTGGGCCACGTGAAGAAAGGGATGCAGGTTGCCTTAGGCACCAATGCCATCCGCGCAGCGGCGGCCTCAGCGGGCGGTATCGTCGGCAGCCTGTCGCAGTCACAGCTTGGCGATGTGGGTGAAAAACTGGTGAACTCCCAGTTCTCCCAGCGTCAGGAGTCCGAAGCGGATGACTACTCCTACGATCTGTTGCGCAAACGCGGCATTAATCCATCAGGTTTAGCCACCAGCTTTGAAAAACTGGCCAAGCTGGAAGCGGGACGCCAAAGCTCCATGTTTGACGATCACCCTGCCTCAGAAGAGCGCGCACAGCATATTCGCGACCGTATGGCCGCAGACGGAATTAAATAATTTCAGAAGGAGGCAGTTTTGCCTCCTTTTTATTTCGCATGAATTGTTAACTTAACCGCACGTATCGATAACACCTCTGAAAGCCCCGCCAAATCTGCCCTATGGCATTGAAATGTCTGGTCACATAATTATTGCAAAGGTAACTTTTTCCGGTAATTATCACCCCGCAGTTATTCAAATTAATATATCCAGACAGAGACGTTCCCTCCGTGAAAAAAGAATTATCATTAATCGCTTTAAGCTTATTTGCCGCATTACCTGCCGCCGCAAGCCAGCAATCCGACAGCCAGGGTTTTATTGACGACAGCCATCTGGATCTGTTTTTCCGCAATGCGTATATCAGCCGCGACTACCATCAGGGCCAGCAGGATAAAGCCGAATGGGGTCAGGGGATCATCGCCACGTTTGCATCCGGCTATACCGAAGGGCTGGTCGGCTTTGGTGTGGACGGTATTGCTCAATATGGCGTACGCCTGGACGGAGGCCGCGGCAAAAGCGGCGCAGGCGGCATCGACTTCTTTAAACAGGAAGAGGATGGCCGGGCAAAATCCGATCTGGCAAAGTTTGGCGCAACCGCCAAAATGCGCATCTCCAATACCGTACTGAGCTACGGAAATCAGCGTCCTGAGCTGCCTATTATCAATGCCGACAGCTCTCGCCTGCTGTTTGAAAGCTACACCGGCACCATGCTGACCTCGAAAGAGATCGACGGTCTGGAAATCAACGCGGGTTACTTCACCGACGAGCAGCGTAAAAGCGATGACCGCCACGACAGCGGACTGAAAAGCCTTTCCTTCGGCGGCGCGAGCTACCAGTTCAACGACCAGTTCAGCGGCGCGTTTTACGCCTCTCATAATGAAGAGGTGATGAACAAGCAGTACCTGGGCCTGAACTTCAAACAGCCGTTCAGCACCGGGCAGCAGCTGGTACTCGACTTCAACGGTTATAACTCCCGTCTGGACCAGGGTTACGCGGACAGCCTCGACACGGGACGCAGCAACACGATCTGGAGCCTGGCGGCGAGCTACATCTGGGACATTCACACGTTCAAAGTAGCGTACCAGCAGAGCAGCGGCAGTACCGGCTACAACTACGGCGGCTATCGCGACCAGGGCGGCGTGGGTGACGGCGGTAACACCATCTGGCTGGCGAACTCCTACTGGTCTGATTTTAACGGTGAAGATGAACGTTCCTGGCAGGCATCCTACGGTCTGGACTTTGGCGGCCTTGGCTTGCCGGGCCTGAGCTGGACCACCGCCTACGTGCGTGGCGATAACATCAAAACCTCTGAAACCAGCAACGGCAAAGAGCACGAGTGGTTTAACCAGATCCAGTACCAGGTGCAGGATGGTCCGGCGAAGGATCTGAAACTGAAACTGCGCTACTCCGTGCTGCGCGTCTCCAGCAACGCCAGCGAGTACAACGTGGGTGGGGACGAGATCCGCGCTTACGTGGAATACCCGTTTAACGTATTCTAAAGGCAATAAAAAAACCTCTCCATGGAGAGGTTTTTTTCACGTCAGGCGGGGCTTACTCGCCTTTTTTAGCAGCCTGAATGTAGAGCATTTCCAGCGCCAGAGTCGCTGCGGCCAGCGCGGTGATCTCGGACTGATCGTACGCAGGCGCCACTTCCACCACGTCCATCCCGACAATGTTCAGATCCTTCAGACCGCGCACCAGCTTGATGGCACGATCTGAGGTCAAACCGCCGATGACCGGCGTACCGGTGCCCGGTGCAAATGCTGGATCCAGGCAGTCGATGTCGAAGGTCAGATACACGGGCATATCACCCACGATCTGCTTCACCTGAGCGATGATGTCATCGACGCCGCGATCGTTAACCTGGCCCGCATCCAGCACGGTGAAACCGTTGTCTTTGTCGAACTCGGTGCGAATACCGATCTGCACGGAGTGGTTCGGGTCGATCAGACCTTCGTTCGGCGCGGTGAAGAACATGGTGCCGTGGTCAAACTCACAGCCGTTCGCGTAGGTGTCGGTATGTGCATCGAAGTGCACCAGAGCCATTTTACCGAAGTGCTTCGCATGGGCGCGCAGCAGCGGCAGGGTCACGAAGTGGTCGCCGCCGAAGGAGAGCATGCGCTTACCGGCAGCCAGCAGCTTCTCGGCGTGCGCCTGCAGCTTCTCGCTCATCTCACGCGCGTCGCCGAAGGCGTACACCAGGTCACCGCAGTCCACCACGTTCAGGCGCTCGCGCATGTCGAAGTTCCACGGGAAGCGGTTATGCTCCCAGGCCAGGTTAGTGGAAACCTGACGGATCGCTGCCGGGCCGTGACGACCACCTGCACGGCCTGATGTCGCCATATCGAACGGCACGCCGGTGATCACCCAGTCCGCGTCGCTGTCGTACGGCTGGAAGTTCATCGGAAGGCGTAAAAAACCAAACGCGTTAGATACCAGAGAGTTATCGTACTGATGACCTAAAGTGCTCATGTCCTGACCTCTTTTAAAGTCGATACATTAAAAACAGATGAAAAAAAATCCCCTCCGCGTCGTTAAACCCGACGAGGAAGGGATTGATTCGTAAATCGCTTATTGGGGCGAATTATCGCCGGTAATGCATACGGGTTCAAGTGAGTATAGGCGCTGATGCGGTCTTTGCCCCTCACCCTAACCCTCTCCCCAAAGGGGAGAGGGAATTTGAACACCCTCTCCCCTTTGGGGAGAGGGCTGGGGTGAGGGGGAAAGGCGGATGCCTTACTCGTCTTCCAGGTAGGTGTACCCGTACAGACCCGCTTCAAACTCTTCCAGGAACTGCTGCTGGAGCGCATCGTCCAGACCGGTGTTTTTCACCTGGTCGCGGAACTGGGTGAGCAGTTTTTTCGGGTCCAGCTGAACGTATTCCAGCATGTCCGCCACGGTGTCACCTTCATCGGACAGCTCGATTTCAACATTGCCGTCAGGGAACACGAACACGTCCACCGCTTCGGTATCACCGAACAGGTTGTGCATGTTGCCGAGGATCTCCTGATAAGCGCCGACCATAAAGAAGCCCAGCATAGGCGGGTTCTCCGGGTCGTATTCCGGCATTGGCATCGTCGTTGCGATACCGTCGCCGTCAACGTAGTGGTCGATTGCGCCGTCGGAGTCACAGGTGATGTCCAGCAGCACCGCGCGACGTTCCGGGGCGTGGTTCAGCCCTTCCAGCGGCAGAACCGGGAACAGCTGATCGATCCCCCAGGCATCCGGCATCGACTGGAACAGCGAGAAGTTGACGTAAATCTTATCCGCCATTCGCTCCTGCAGCTCGTCGATAATCGGACGGTGCGCGCGGTTGCTCGGGTCGAGCTGTTTCTGCACTTCATGGCACATGTTCAGGTAAAGCTGCTCCGCCCACGCGCGCTCCTGCAGGCTGAATGTGCCTGAAGAATAGCCCACGTGAATATCGTGCAGGTCCATCTGGCTGTCGTGCAGCCATTCGCGCAGGGAACGACGCGTGCCCGGCTCGTGCATCTCCTGCCAGGTTTCCCACATGCTTTGCAGGGAACGCGGGGCATCGTCTGCCGGCGGCGTCGCTTCGGTGGTTTCGCTGCGCTCAACGCCGATGATGTTCGAGACCAGCACCGTATGGTGCGCGGTCACCGCGCGACCGGATTCGGTGATCACCGTCGGGTGGGGCAGGCCGTTCTCTTCACAGGCATCGCCGATAGCCCAGATGATGTTGTTGGCGTATTCGTTCAGGCCGTAGTTCACGGAGCAGTCAGACTGCGAGCGGGTCCCTTCGTAGTCCACGCCCAGGCCGCCGCCCACGTCGAAGCACTGAATATTTACGCCAAGCTTGTGCAGCTCCACGTAGAAACGCGCCGATTCACGCACGCCGGTGGCGATATCGCGAATGTTGGCCATCTGCGAGCCGAGGTGGAAGTGCAGCAGCTGAATGCTGTCCAGACGACCGCGCTCACGCAGGATCTCCACCAGCTGCAGCACCTGGTTCGCCGCCAGGCCGAACTTGGATTTTTCGCCGCCGGAGGACTGCCATTTGCCGGAACCCTGTGACGCCAGACGCGCACGCACGCCAAGGCGCGGCACCACGTTCAGACGCTCGGCCTCTTCCAGCACGATGGCAATTTCGGTCATCTTCTCGATAACCAGATAGACCTTGTGGCCCATCTTTTCGCCAATCAGCGCCAGACGAATGTATTCGCGGTCTTTATAGCCGTTACAGACGATCACGGAACGGGTCATGCCCGCGTGCGCCAGAACCGCCATCAGCTCCGCTTTGGAGCCCGCTTCCAGGCCCAGCGGCTCGCCGGAGTGGATCAGGGACTCAATCACGCGGCGGTGCTGGTTCACCTTGATCGGGTAAACCAGGAAGTAGTCGCCTTTATAGCCGTAGGACTCACGCGCGCGCTTGAACGCGGCGTTAATAGAACGCAGGCGATGTTGCAGGATCTGCGGGAAGCAGAACAGTGCAGGCAAACGCTGGCCCTGAGCTTCACGGGCTTTCACCAGTTTAGCGAGATCCACGCGCGCCTCAGGGACGTCCGGATCCGGGCAGACGCTGATGTGGCCCAGTTCGTTGACGTCGTAGTAGTTATTGCCCCACCAGGCAATATTGTAAGTGCGCAGCATCTTGCTGGCTTCCTCGGAGCTCATCGCAACCTCCTGCATAGAACGTAGTACACCCTGTTCGCCCGCTGACGAAGGCGAAAAAGAAGACATGTCGTCAGACATAGCGAACCTCAACTCTTTGTATTAAGTGTAAAACAGTTGACTACTATCGCAGCGTTATACGGCGATAACAACCCATAAACGGCTCCGTTTCCCAGCAGAGTATGCTGAAAACCAGACCGTGCGACCGGTTTCTTATTCATATCATTGTAAAACACGTATCCGAACTCTGTATGACAAGGTTCGGCGAAACCACGAGAAAACTCTTGTATTAACAAGAGCGCCCTTGTTCAGTTTTCACAAAGCGTGACCGGCCCTGGAATCCTGAGAAGCGCCGAGATGGGTATAACATCGGCAGGTTTGCAGACTAGAAATGCGGGTTGCGGGAATCAAATGCGCGCCAGGACGGCTGCGCTGAATTAGCGGAAAACGATGGTTCATTATCTCGTATCACCTCCACGGCCGCCTCTGCTGAAACGGACCACAAGCCAAAGCTAAAAGTTAACTGCTTAACCCGGCTGGAAGTGGCGACACGATGAGTTCATCGAGCGCTTTTTTGTATGAGCCGCGCGCCGCGTTTTATACCGAGAACAGGGGTAAAAAGCAAAAGATAAATGTGCGTGTTGCCGGAGCCGTCAGGAATTATTGCCAGCAGCAATTTCAACTGAGTGAGAGGTTAGTCAAAAAAAACTGGAAATCGGGCGAAGAAGTGACCTAAAATAGCCATCCAGATGTTAATCCATCTATACTGATTAACACTCATACTGCCAGTGTCAAAAACCTGCTGGCCTTGGTAGAATTATCTCCTTTGGCTATTCCACACAGCAGCTTGAGCTAACCAAATTCCTCTTAGGTGAAATAAAACATGGCAAAACACCTGTTTACGTCCGAGTCCGTATCAGAAGGACATCCTGATAAAATTGCTGACCAAATCTCCGATGCGGTGCTGGATGCGATCCTGGCGCAGGATCCAAAAGCGCGCGTAGCGTGTGAAACCTATGTCAAAACCGGCATGGTTCTGGTTGGCGGTGAGATCACCACCAGCGCATGGGTTGATATCGAAGAGATCACCCGTAACACGGTGCGTGAGATCGGCTATGTGCATTCTGATATGGGCTTTGATGCCAACTCCTGCGCGGTACTGAGCGCAATTGGCAAACAGTCTCCGGATATCAACCAGGGCGTTGACCGTGCCGATCCGCTGGAACAGGGCGCGGGCGACCAGGGCCTGATGTTTGGCTATGCAACCAACGAAACCGACGTGCTGATGCCAGCACCGGTAACCTACGCACACCGTCTGGTGCAGCGTCAGGCTGAAGTGCGTAAAAACGGCACCCTGCCGTGGCTGCGCCCGGATGCAAAAAGCCAGGTCACCTTCCAGTACGATGACGGCAAAATCGTCGGTATTGACGCGGTGGTTCTGTCTACCCAGCACTCCGAAGAAATCGATCAGAAATCCCTGCAGGAAGCGGTGATGGAAGAGATCATCAAGCCGGTTCTGCCGACCGAATGGCTGAGCTCTGCGACCAAATTCTTTATCAACCCAACCGGACGCTTCGTTATCGGCGGCCCAATGGGTGACTGCGGTCTGACCGGTCGTAAAATCATCGTTGACACCTACGGCGGCATGGCGCGTCACGGCGGCGGTGCGTTCTCCGGTAAAGATCCGTCTAAAGTTGACCGTTCTGCTGCGTACGCGGCACGTTATGTGGCGAAAAACATCGTTGCCGCCGGCCTGGCTGACCGCTGTGAGATCCAGGTTTCCTACGCTATCGGCGTGGCTGAACCAACCTCCATCATGGTTGAAACCTTCGGTACTGAGAAAGTGCCTTCAGAACAGCTGACGCTGCTGGTGCGCGAGTTCTTCGACCTGCGTCCATACGGCCTGATTCAGATGCTGGATCTGCTGCACCCAATCTACAAAGAAACCGCTGCATACGGTCACTTTGGTCGTGAACATTTCCCATGGGAAAAAACCGACAAAGCCGCTCTGCTGCGTGAAGCTGCCGGTCTGAAGTAATCGACTGACATCGCTTTTAAAAGGCCAGCCTTCGGGCTGGCCTTTTGCATTTGTGCGATCATCTTCGCTCGGCGGCGCTTCGCTTGCACGGGCCTACGGATTTTAAGGTATTTGTAGGCCGGGTAAGGCGCAGCCGCCACTCGTCTGAAGGGCGCACTATTTGGAACCGATTACACCGCACCGGACAACCTTCGCTTTCAGAATATTCTCTTTGCATGATCGTCTTTCTTCTGCTGTTACATCGCCTTTCAGTTAAGTCTGAAATGTGTTCTTTCGCGATGCATATCACCTCGTTTACCTCTATATTTTCAAAGCTTTAATTATATTTACGGTTGTACGTTAGTGTAACCGATTACACCTATGTGATTAATCTCACATATTTTTACGGGTCACTCACCTACCCTTTACATCAATAAAACTGATAACCCAACTGGAGGGCATAATGCCTGACAATAAAAAACAGGGGCGTACGTCCAACAAGGCGATGACATTCTTTGTCTGTTTCCTCGCCGCCCTGGCAGGATTACTTTTTGGCCTGGATATCGGCGTCATTGCCGGTGCATTACCTTTCATCACTGACGAGTTCCAGATCAGCGCTCACACCCAGGAGTGGGTGGTCAGCTCCATGATGTTTGGCGCGGCCGTCGGGGCCGTCGGCAGCGGCTGGCTCTCTTTCAAACTCGGGCGTAAAAAGAGCCTGATGATTGGCGCGATCCTGTTCGTTGCCGGCTCACTCTTCTCTGCCGCAGCGCCTAACGTTGAGGTCCTGCTGGTTTCCCGCGTGCTGCTCGGTCTTGCCGTGGGCGTGGCGTCCTATACCGCCCCGCTTTACCTGTCCGAAATTGCGCCGGAGAAAATCCGCGGCAGTATGATTTCGATGTACCAGCTCATGATCACCATCGGTATTTTGGGCGCGTACCTTTCCGATACCGCGTTTAGCTACAGCGGCGCATGGCGCTGGATGCTTGGCGTGATTATCATCCCGGCCATTCTGCTGCTGATTGGCGTCTTCTTCCTGCCGGACAGCCCGCGCTGGTTTGCCGCAAAACGTCGATTCCACGATGCCGAACGCGTACTGATGCGCCTGCGCGACACCAGCGCCGAAGCGAAAAACGAGCTGGAAGAGATCCGCGAAAGCCTGAAGGTCAAACAGTCCGGCTGGGCGCTGTTTAAAGAGAACAGCAACTTCCGCCGCGCGGTGTTCCTCGGGGTACTGCTTCAGGTGATGCAGCAGTTCACCGGGATGAACGTCATCATGTATTACGCGCCAAAAATCTTCGAGCTGGCGGGTTATACCAATACCACCGAGCAGATGTGGGGGACCGTTATCGTGGGTCTGACCAACGTGCTGGCGACCTTTATTGCCATCGGTCTGGTAGACCGCTGGGGACGTAAGCCAACGCTGACGCTGGGCTTCCTGGTAATGGCGGCCGGTATGGGCGTCCTCGGTACCATGATGCATGTGGGCATTCACTCCCCAACCGCCCAATACTTTGCGGTAGGCATGCTGCTGATGTTTATCGTCGGGTTTGCGATGAGCGCTGGCCCGCTGATCTGGGTGCTGTGCTCTGAGATCCAGCCGCTGAAAGGGCGTGATTTTGGTATCACCTGCTCTACCGCAACTAACTGGATTGCCAACATGATCGTCGGCGCAACGTTCC
Organism: Enterobacter sp. 3U4; assembly: GCF_057224565.1. Lineage (NCBI taxonomy): Bacteria > Pseudomonadati > Pseudomonadota > Gammaproteobacteria > Enterobacterales > Enterobacteriaceae > Enterobacter > Enterobacter sp. 3U4. The sequence goes on along the minus strand of NZ_CP136665.1, from coordinate 122,097 downwards.
TGACCATGCTTAATACCCTGGGCAACGCGAACACCTTCTGGGTCTACGCCGGTCTGAACATCTTCTTTATTGTGCTGACCATCTGGCTGGTTCCAGAAACCAAACATGTGTCCCTGGAACATATTGAACGTAACCTGATGAAAGGTCGTCCTCTGCGCGAAATCGGCGCCCACGACTAATCCTCACTCGGGAGGTGCCCCTTGCACCTCCCCGCTTCGCGCTTTATGCTCTGCCCCTATGAAATCTCCCCGTCTCCCCATCGCACTTCAGCAGGCCGTTATGCGCAGCCTGCGGGAAAAGCTCGCCCAGGCGAACCTGAAGCTCGGTCGCAACTATCCTGAACCCAAGATCGTTTATCAGCAGCGTGGCACCGCGGCCGGTACCGCCTGGCTCGAGTCTTATGAGATCCGCCTTAACCCGGTGCTGATGATGGAAAACCAGCAGGCGTTTATCGAGGAAGTGGTGCCGCACGAGCTGGCGCATCTGCTGGTGTGGAAGCACTTCGGGCGCGTCGCCCCCCACGGGAAAGAGTGGAAGTGGATGATGGAGGCGGTGCTCGGCGTTCCGGCGCGCCGTACCCATCAGTTCGAGCTGGAATCGGTGCGCCGCAATACCTTCCCCTACCGCTGCCAGTGCCAGCAGCACCAGCTAACCGTCCGCCGCCATAATCGCGTGGTGCGCGGCGAGGCGACCTACCGCTGCGTCAAATGCGGCGAGCCGCTGGTTGCGGAATAATCATCTGAACTTTCAGGAACTTTCCTGATCTGACTGATTGCATACAGGAACAACATTCGTTACGTTGCGGGCTCGTTTTGACACGGAGTGTAAGATGTCCCGTAATTTTTCTCTCGCGGTCGCCTTTCTGGCGACGGCGCTCTCAGGCCACGCGCTGGCCGATGGTATCAACAGTTTCTCTCAGGCCAAAGCGGCCGGTGTAAAGGTCAACGCTGACGTGCCGGGCGATTTCTACTGCGGCTGTAAAATTAACTGGCAGGGTAAAAAAGGGGTCGTTGACCTTGAGTCCTGCGGCTATAAGGTGCGTAAAAACGAAAACCGCGCCAGCCGTATTGAATGGGAACATGTCGTTCCGGCATGGCAGTTTGGCCACCAGCGCCAGTGCTGGCAGAACGGCGGGCGCAAAAATTGTTCTAAAGATCCTGTCTACCGTCAGATGGAAAGCGATATGCATAACCTGCAGCCTGCCGTAGGTGAAGTGAACGGCGACCGGGGTAATTTCATGTACAGCCAGTGGAACGGTGGCGAAGGCCAGTACGGCCAGTGCGGAATGAAGGTTGATTTTAAAGAGAAAGTCGCCGAGCCCCCTGCCCGCGCGCGCGGCAGCATTGCCCGCACCTACTTCTATATGCGTGACCGTTACGATCTCAACCTTTCCCGCCAGCAGACGCAGCTATTCAACGCCTGGGACAAGCAGTACCCGGTGACGGAATGGGAATGCCAGCGCGACGAACGTATCGCCAGAGTCCAGGGGAATCACAACCCTTACGTCCAGCGGGCTTGCCAGGCGCAAAAGAGCTAACCTACACTACGGCAATTCGCTTATATCGCATGACACATGGAATTTCTGACTATGCGCATTCCCCGCATTTACCATCCTGAACTGATTACCCCAGGCCGCGAAATCGCCCTGTCTGATGACGCCGCCAACCACGTTGGCCGCGTGCTGCGCATGGGCGCCGGTCAGGCAATCCAGCTGTTCGACGGCTCGAACCAGGTTTTCGACGCGGAAATCACGCGGTCTGATAAAAAAAGCGTACACGTTAACGTTCTGCGCGGTGAAGTGGATGACCGGGAATCACCGCTGCACATTCATCTGGGCCAGGTGATGTCGCGCGGTGAGAAAATGGAGTTCACCATTCAGAAATCCATTGAACTGGGTGTAAGCCTCATTACGCCACTTTTTTCTGAGCGCTGTGGCGTTAAACTGGATGCGGAACGTCTGAACAAAAAGATCCAGCAGTGGCAGAAAATTGCCATCGCGGCTTGTGAACAGAGTGGCCGCAACCGTATTCCGGAGATCCGCCCGGCGATGGATCTGGAGGAGTGGTGTGCAGAAGAGGACAGTGGGCTAAAGCTCAATCTTCATCCGCGCGCCAGCGCCAGCATCAATACGCTGCCGCTGCCCGTTGAGCGCGTTCGCCTGCTGATTGGCCCCGAAGGCGGACTGTCGGCGGACGAAATTGCGATGACGGCACGTTACCAGTTTACTGATATTCTGTTGGGACCTCGCGTTCTGCGCACTGAGACAACGGCACTCACGGCCATTACCGCGCTACAGGTACGGTTTGGCGATCTGGGTTGAAGCATTAACGGAGAAGAACATGATCAAGCTCGGCATCGTGATGGACCCCATCGCAAACATTAACATCAAGAAAGATTCCAGCTTCGCCATGCTGCTGGAAGCGCAGCGTCGCGGCTATGAACTCCACTATATGGAGATGAACGATCTTTACCTGATCAACGGTGAAGCACGCGCGCGCACCCGCATCGTTAACGTCGAGCAGAACTACGACAAATGGTACGAATTTGGCACCGAGCAGGACATTGCGCTGGCCGATCTCAACGTCATCCTGATGCGTAAAGATCCGCCGTTCGACACCGAGTACATCTACTGCACCTATATTCTCGAACGCGCAGAAGAGAAAGGCACGCTGATCGTCAACAAGCCGCAGAGCCTGCGCGACTGTAACGAAAAGCTCTACACCGCCTGGTTCTCTGACCTGACGCCTGAAACCCTGGTGACCCGCAGCAAAGCGCAGCTGAAAGAATTCTGGCAGAAGCACGGCGATATCATCATGAAGCCGCTGGACGGCATGGGCGGCGCGTCGATTTTCCGCGTGAAAGAGAGCGACCCGAACATTGGCGTGATTGCCGAAACCCTGACCGAACTGGGCACGCGCTACTGCATGGCGCAGAACTATATTCCGGCGATCAAAGACGGCGACAAACGCGTTCTGGTGGTGGATGGCGAACCGGTCCCTTACTGCCTGGCACGAATCCCGCAGGGTGGCGAAACCCGTGGTAACCTGGCAGCCGGTGGCCGCGGTGAGCCGCGCCCGCTGACCGAAAGCGACTGGGAAATTGCCCGCCGCGTTGGCCCAACGCTGAAAGCCAAAGGCCTGATCTTCGTCGGACTGGATATCATCGGCGATCGTCTGACCGAAGTGAACGTCACCAGCCCAACCTGCATTCGTGAAATTGAGGCGGAATTCCCTGTCTCAATCACCGGAATGCTGATGGACGCTATCGAAAAACGTTTACAAAAATAACCTAACAATACTATTAGTGACAGCGCCTGAGTTTGTCCCCATACTGGGCGCTGTCGCTTTTTAAACCAGGAAACAGTACCTCTGACAATGAATTTACAGCATCACTTTCTTATTGCCATGCCTGCTCTCCAGGATCCGATTTTTCGCCGCGCCGTGGTTTATATTTGTGAATACAATGAAGACGGCGCGATGGGCATTATCATCAATAAACCACTGGAAAATCTTCAGGTTGAAGGGATTCTGGACAAGCTGAAAATATCGGCTGAAGCGCGACTGCCGGAAATCCGGCTGGATAAACCGGTGATGCTCGGTGGACCTCTTGCAGAAGATCGCGGATTTATTCTGCATACGCCGCCGGTATTCTCTTCCAGCATTCGCATCTCCGACAACACCGTTATCACGACCTCGCGTGACGTGCTCGAAACGCTGGGCACCGCAGAGCAGCCTTCTGAAGTGCTGGTGGCGCTGGGCTATTCGTCGTGGGAGAAAGGCCAGCTTGAGCAGGAGATCCTCGATAACGCCTGGCTCACCGCGCCTGCAGACATGAATATCCTGTTTAAAACGCCGATTGCCGATCGCTGGCGCGACGCGGCGAAACTGATTGGCATTGATATCCTGACCATGCCTGGCGTAGCGGGGCACGCCTGATGAGCGGAACGCTTCTGGCCTTCGATTTTGGTACCAAAAGCATCGGCGTCGCCGTGGGGCAGCGCATCACCGGTACCGCGCGTCCGCTAACGGCCCTGAAGGCCAACGACGGTACGCCGGACTGGAACCTCATTGAGCGCCTGCTCAAAGAGTGGCAGCCGGATGACGTGATTGTTGGGCTGCCGCTGAACATGGACGGTACCGAACAGCCGCTGACCGCACGGGCGCGTAAGTTCGCCAACAAAATCCATGGCCGCTTTGGCGTCTCCGTGAAGCTGCACGACGAGCGTCTGAGCACCGTCGAAGCGCGTGCGGGTCTGTTTGAGCACGGCGGCTTCCGGGCGCTGAACAAAGGCAGCGTGGACTCCGCTTCTGCCGTTATCATCCTCGAAAGCTATTTCGAGCAGGGCTTTTAATCACAGGGGCTTACAGCCGCCCCTGCGCCCGTCTCTCCGCCAGGCTCTGGTCAAAGTTCTGCATTCCCGCCTGCTGACCGGTCTGGATAATGCCGGGCAGTTGCCACGTTTTCCCTTCACGAATAAGATTCGCCGCCGCTGCGGTGTTCACCAGCAGTTCATACAGCGCGACGCGCCCGCCCTGCAGATCGGGAAGCAGCCTCTGCGCCAGCACCGCCCGCAGGCTGCCAGCCAGCTGGTTACGCACCGGATCTTTCTCCTGCGCCGGGAACGTATCGACCAGCCGTTCGATCGCCTGCGATGCCCCGCGCGTATGCAGCGTCGCCAGCACCAGATGTCCGGTTTCCGCCGCCGTCAGCGCCAGGCGGATCGTTTCGCTGTCGCGCAACTCCCCGAGGAGAATCACGTCAGGATCCTGGCGTAAGGCGCTGCGCAGCGCGTCGGCAAATGACGGGCTGTGCTGGCCTATCTCCCGCTGCTGGATCAGGCAACGCTCGCTCTGGTAGATAAACTCCACCGGATCTTCAAGCGTGAGGATATGGCCGTCAGTGTGGTGGTTGAGAAAATCGACCATCGCCGCCAGCGTCGTGGATTTACCGCTGCCGGTCGCCCCCGTCACCAGAATCAACCCGGCGTCATTGGACAGTAGTTCCGGGATGGCCCGCGGCGCGCCCAGTGAAGCGAGCTGCGGACAGGTACGCGGCAACAGCCGCAGCGTCACAGAGATACCGCGCATCTGCTTAAAGGCACTGCCGCGCAGCCGGTGGCCTCCCGCCACCGTCGCGGCAAAATCCACCTGCCCGCTGGCCCACCATATCCCCTGCTGCTCATCGTTGAGCCACGCTTTTAACAACGCCCCGACGTCAGGAGGAGGAAACGGTGCCGGTTCAAGGCGGCCCGTTCTGCGCCAGCGGGGTGGCGAATCACTGCGCAGGTGTAGATCGGAGACATTATGCTTTACACTAAGGGCCACAATTTCTTCCACATCCATAGACTACTCCTCGGAAAATGAACGACATTGCGCATAACCTGGCACAGGTCCGGGACAAAATCTCAGCCGCCGCAACACGTTGCGGCCGGGCTTCAGAAGAAATTACGCTGCTTGCAGTCAGCAAAACCAAGCCTGCGAGCGCCATCGCAGAAGCCATTGATGCAGGCCAGAGGGCGTTCGGTGAAAACTACGTGCAGGAAGGCGTGGACAAAATTCGCTACTTCCAGGAACAGGGGAAGACGGATCTGCAGTGGCACTTTATTGGCCCACTGCAGTCGAACAAAAGCCGTCTGGTGGCAGAACACTTCGACTGGTGTCATACCATTGACCGCCTGCGTATTGCGACGCGTCTGAACGACCAGCGTCCGGCAGATATGCCAGCGCTTAACGTACTGATTCAGGTCAACATCAGCGACGAAAACAGCAAGTCCGGCATTGCGCTGAGCGAGCTGGACGCGCTGGCCGCAGAGGTGGTCGAACTGCCGCGCTTAACCCTGCGCGGGCTGATGGCAATCCCGGCGCCTGAGTCAAGTTATGAAAGGCAGTTTGCCGTGGCACAGCAAATGGCTGTAGCATTTGAGGCGCTTAAAGCGCGCTATAACACGGTAGACACGCTTTCTCTGGGCATGTCGGATGATATGGAAGCCGCCATCGCGGCAGGCAGCACTATGGTGCGCATCGGCACGGCAATTTTCGGTGCGCGCGACTACTCAAAATAATAAGGAAACCTGAGGAACGCCATGAAGACGTTGACTTTCCTGCTCTCAACTGTGCTTGAGCTGTATACGATGGCGCTTTTGCTGCGCGTCTGGATGCAGTGGGCCCGCTGTGATTTTTACAATCCGTTCTCGCAGTTTGTCGTGAAAATTACGCAGCCTGTTGTTGGACCGCTGCGCCGTATTATCCCGGCCATGGGCCCCATCGACAGTTCGTCTCTGCTGGTGGCGTTTATTCTGAGCGTTATCAAAGCGATTGTGCTGTTTATGGTCATCACATTCCAGCCGATTATCTGGATTGCCGCGGTTCTGATTCTGATCAAAACCATCGGCCTGCTGATTTTCTCGGTGCTGCTGGTCATGGCCATCATGAGCTGGGTCAGCCAGGGACGTAGCCCGGTGGAGTATGCATTGATTCAGCTGGCCGAGCCGCTGCTGCGTCCGATCCGTAACCTGCTTCCCTCTATGGGCGGCATCGATTTTTCCCCGATGATCCTGGTTCTGCTGCTCTATGTGGTCAACATGGGGATCGCAGAGCTGTTACAGTCCACGGGCAATATGCTGCTGCCGGGGCTGTGGATGGCGCTATGAGTGCAGTAAGCACCTGCGCTGACGGGCTGGTTTTGCGGCTGTATATTCAGCCCAAAGCCAGCCGTGACGGTATTGTCGGGCTGCATGGCGACGAGTTAAAAGTCGCCATCACCGCCCCGCCGGTTGACGGCCAGGCGAACGCGCATCTGACCAAATATCTGGCTAAACAGTTTCGCGTCGCCAAAAGCCAGGTCATCATTGAAAAAGGTGAACTTGGGCGACATAAACAGGTAAAAATCCTTAATCCGCAATCTATCCCGACGGAAGTCGCGGCTCTGAAAGAACAGGACTAAACCATGCAGAAAGTTGTTCTCGCGACCGGCAACGCCGGTAAAGTGCGCGAGCTGGCCTCGCTATTAAATGATTTTGGTCTGGACGTGGTCGCCCAGACCGATCTTGGCGTGGAATCCGCCGAAGAGACGGGGCTGACGTTTATCGAAAACGCGATCCTGAAAGCGCGCCACGCCGCGCAGATTACTGGCCTGCCCGCGATTGCCGACGACTCAGGCCTGGCCGTGGATTTTCTCGGCGGTGCGCCGGGGATCTACTCCGCGCGCTACTCCGGCGTTGACGCCACCGACCAGCAGAATCTGGAAAAGCTGCTTGTCGCCCTAAAGGACGTACCGGACGAACAGCGCACCGCGCAGTTCCACTGCGTGCTGGTCTATCTGCGTCACGCGGAAGACCCTACGCCGATCGTCTGCCACGGCAGCTGGCCGGGTGTGATTACCCGTGAAGCGGCTGGCAACGGCGGCTTTGGCTACGACCCGATTTTCTTTGTCCCGACCGAGGGCAAAACCGCTGCGGAACTGACCCGCGAAGAGAAAAGCGCGATTTCCCACCGCGGACGCGCGCTGAAACTGTTACTGGAAGCACTGCGTAATGGCTAATTTGCCGCCTCTGAGTCTTTATATTCACATCCCGTGGTGCGTGCAGAAATGCCCGTACTGCGATTTCAACTCGCACGCGCTGAAGGGCGAAGTGCCGCACGATGACTACGTTGCGCATCTGTTGGCCGACCTGGACGCCGATGTACCTTACGCACAGGGACGTGAAGTTAAGACCATTTTCATTGGTGGCGGTACGCCGAGCCTGCTGTCAGGCCCGGCGATGCAGACGCTGCTGGACGGCGTGCGCGAGCGCCTGAACCTGGCAGCGGATGCTGAAATTACGATGGAGGCCAACCCCGGCACCGTTGAGGCCGACCGTTTTGTCGACTATCAGCGCGCGGGCGTAAACCGCATCTCCATCGGCGTGCAGAGCTTTAGCGAGCCGAAGCTGAAACGCCTGGGGCGTATTCACGGCCCGGAAGAGGCGAAGCGCGCGGCAAACCTGGCGACCGGGCTTAATCTTCGCAGCTTCAACCTCGATTTGATGCACGGCCTGCCGGATCAGTCGCTGGAAGAGGCGCTGGACGACCTGCGCCAGGCCATTGCGCTGAACCCGCCGCATCTGTCGTGGTATCAGCTCACCATCGAGCCCAACACCCTGTTTGGCTCGCGCCCGCCGGTGCTGCCGGACGACGACGCGCTGTGGGATATTTTCGAGCAGGGTCACAGGCTTTTAACCGCTGCGGGCTATCAGCAGTACGAAACGTCGGCGTATGCGAAGCCGGGCTACCAGTGTCAGCACAACCTGAACTACTGGCGCTTTGGCGACTATCTGGGGATTGGCTGCGGCGCGCACGGCAAGGTGACCTTCCCGGACGGACGCATTCTGCGCACCGCCAAAACCCGCCACCCGCGCGGGTATATGGAAGGCCGCTACCTGGAGCGTCAGCACGACGTAGAGGCAGCGGATAAACCGTTTGAGTTCTTTATGAACCGCTTCCGCCTGCTGGAAGCCGCGCCGCGCGCGGAGTTTGCGCTGTATACCGGGCTGACGGAATCGGTGATTCGCCCGCAAATCGACGAGGCGCTGGCCCAGGGGTATCTCACCGAAAGTGAGGAATACTGGCAGATCACCGAGCACGGCAAACTGTTCTTAAACTCCCTTCTTGAGCTGTTCCTCGCCGAAGGATCCTGAAGGCTGATTCAGGATTTTGCATCCCGTTCTGCCGGCTGAGGGAAAGGCTGGCAGAGTGTGGGGATGGAAATTACTCGTACATATGCAAAACAGCTCAGACGCGAACTGACAACGGAAGAAAGGCGGCTTTGGTATCTACTGCGCAGCCGCCGTTTCGAAAATTATAAATTTCGCCGACAGCATCCGGTAGGAAACTACATACTGGATTTCGCCTGCTGCGCTGAGCGGCTGGCTATAGAACTGGATGGCGGACAGCATGCTGAAAATCTGGAATATGATTGCCAAAGGACAACCTGGCTAAATCATAAAGGCTGGCATGTCATTCGATTCTGGAACAACGAACTCTGGAATAACGAAGAAGCGGTGTTAGAAAAAATATTTGAGACACTGCAAATGTTGCAACCCTCACCCCGGCCCTCTCCCTGAAAGGGAGAGGGAGCAAACCATCCCCTCGCCCCTTTGGGGAGAGGGATAGGGTGAGGGGAACTTACTTCAGCGTCCCCACCAGCGCCTTCCGGCTGTCTTCCAGCGACACCACGCGTTTACACACGTCTTTACCGAACTGCTGGAAATCATCTTCCTGGTTCTTCCACTCGTTCTGAATGGAGGTTTGCAGGCCGCCCAGACTGCCCAGCACGCCCTGCAGCGGGTTACCGCCGCCTTTCAGCACCGCTTTGGCGCCCATCTCGTTGATACTGTCCTGCAGGATGCCGCCCATCGCCTGGTTCACCAGCTGCTGCCCGTCGGCACGGACCTGATCAATCGCCTTGTAGTGGAACGTCAGGCCGTCGGTGCGCGTCTCGATAATGCGGTTCATTTGCTCTTTAAGCTGCTTATCGAGCTTCGTCAGGCGGGTGCGCATGTTGCTGCTCTCACCCACCTCTTTGGTGATGATCTTATCCAGCGCCACGCGGCTCTTTTCGACGCGCGTCAGGGCACCTTCATTAATCCACGGCAGCGCGGTACGCAAATCGGCCTGATAGTCTTTCGCCTGCTCGCGCTGTGCGGCAGAAAGGTTGTACTGCTTGCCGTTAAAGGTGACGTTCCCCTCTGGCGTAATCACCAGATTGCCGTTCTCGCCTTTAACCTGCACGGTTTGCGGGCTTAACACCACGTCATCACGCGGGGTGACGCTACATTGATAATCCGCATGGGCGGTGAATCCGGTTGCCATCAAAGCAACAGCCAGCAACGTTTTGCGCATCTTAAACACTCCCTCAGACAAAATGGGCCAGCTAATGCTGGCCCCTTACTGCTTTATTAGTCCCACCAAACGTCGAAAAGTTCGCTAACGCGGACATCTTCGAGCCTGTGGTCTTCAAGCCATTTACGTACCAGCGCCTGATGTTCTTCGGTGCATTTACCCACTTCCTGGGTGCAGATCAGACCTTCCCAGGCCAGGTAGCCGCTACCGTCGAAGGCCAGCTTGTTTGGCTCAATCACGTCATTGATGAACGCATCCACGTCCTGATCGATCTGTTCTACACTGGTGCCTTCCGGGAAACGCCACGCAACGGAGAAGCCCACTTCCTGGAATTCTTCGATGTGCATCTTTTTACGCAGACGACGGCTACGATTCTTTGCCATTATTTCACCCTCTCGAACATTAAGTCCCATACACCGTGACCAAGACGATGGCCACGCTGTTCAAATTTCGTTACCGGACGCGATTCCGGACGCGGTACATAGTCGTTGCTCGCAGACTGGTTTTTATACCCGTCCAGCGACGACATCACTTCCAGCATATGTTCCGCATACGGTTCCCAGTCGGTCGCCATATGGAAGACACCGCCCAGCTTCAGCTTGCTTTTTACCAACTCGGCAAACGGCGCCTGAACGATACGGCGTTTATTATGACGTGCTTTGTGCCACGGGTCAGGGAAAAAGAGCTGAACCATGGTTAAAGAATTGTCAGGAATCATTTTGTGCAGCACTTCCACCGCGTCGTGACACATCACACGCAGGTTCTCAACGCCCTCTTCATGGGCCGTTGCCAGGCATGCACCCACGCCCGGGGAGTGGACTTCGATACCGAGGAAGTTCTGCTCCGGGCGCGCTTGTGCCATGGTCACCAGCGAGGTGCCCATACCAAAACCGATCTCCAGCGTGACGGGTGCTTCGCGGCCGAACAGTTCAGTAAAGTCCAGAGGCTGCTCGCTGAACTCAACGCCCATCACCGGCCAGTAGTTGTCCAGCGCGTGTTGCTGACCTTTTGTCAGGCGGCCCTGACGACGGACAAAGCTGCGAATACGGCGCAGCGGGCGACCGTTTTCATCAAATTCCGGTGAAATGACGTCGTTTTTCATAAAAGAGTTGTCTGCTTGTGAGATTGTTCGGGAAACGGGCATTATCCAAAGTTAAGGCTTCTATGCAAGCATGGGAAAGATCCGGTTTACAGCAGATTGACGCTGTGCTGCAATCTGCGTCCCTGATTATGCGAATCGATGACCATGCAAGCCTCTCAATTTTCAGCCCAGGTGCTGGACTGGTACGACAAATACGGGCGTAAAACCCTGCCCTGGCAAATTGAAAAAACGCCTTACAAAGTATGGCTCTCCGAGGTGATGTTGCAACAAACGCAGGTCGCCACGGTGATCCCTTACTTCGAGCGTTTTATGGCGCGCTTCCCGACGGTGACCGATCTGGCCAACGCCCCGCTGGACGAGGTCCTGCACCTGTGGACCGGTCTTGGCTATTACGCCCGCGCGCGTAACCTTCACAAGGCCGCACAGCAGGTCGCGACGCGCCACAACGGGAAATTCCCGGAAACTTTCGATGAGGTGGCAGATCTCCCCGGCGTCGGACGTTCAACCGCAGGCGCCATTCTCTCCCTGTCTTTAGGCAAGCATTTCCCGATCCTCGACGGCAACGTAAAGCGCGTTCTGGCACGCTGCTATGCCGTCGAAGGCTGGCCGGGGAAGAAAGACGTTGAAAAACGTCTTTGGGAAATTAGTGAAGCGGTCACCCCGGCCAACGGCGTCGAGCGTTTCAACCAGGCGATGATGGATCTCGGCGCGATGGTCTGCACGCGCTCAAAGCCCAAATGCGAACTCTGCCCGGTGAATAATCTCTGCGTGGCGTATGCCAACCATTCATGGGCACAGTATCCGGGTAAGAAACCCAAACAGACGCTGCCGGAGCGCACCGGCTATATGCTGCTGATGCAGCACGGCGACGAGGTCTTCCTGGCCCAGCGTCCGCCGAGCGGTCTGTGGGGTGGTCTATACTGCTTCCCACAGTTTGAAGACGAAGACTTGCTGCGTGAATGGCTTAAACAGCGCGGGATTGCTGCCGATAACCTGACGCAGCTGACCGCGTTTCGCCATACCTTCAGCCACTTCCACCTGGATATCGTACCCATGTGGCTTCCCGTGTCGTCATTAGCCTCGTGCATGGATGAAGGCACCGCTCTCTGGTATAACTTAGCGCAACCGCCATCAGTCGGACTGGCGGCTCCCGTGGAGCGCCTGTTACAGCAATTACGTGCCGGTGCAATGGTTTAGCATCGACAAGAAAAAGAGGAATGAGTATGGCCAGAACGATTTTTTGTACTTTCCTGCAGCGTGACGCTGAAGGCCAGGATTTCCAGCTTTATCCGGGCGAGCTGGGTAAACGCATCTACAATGAAATCTCCAAAGAAGCCTGGGGACAGTGGCAGAAAAAGCAGACCATGCTGATCAACGAGAAGAAACTCAGCATGATGAACCCGGAACACCGCAAGCTGCTGGAGCAGGAGATGGTGAGCTTCCTGTTCGAAGGTAAAGACGTGCACATCGAAGGCTATACGCCACCGGAAAAATAACAGCGTGCGGGGGAAACCCCGCCGTTAAAGCAAACACAACACGCACTCCCGGAATGATGAAAAAACTATTAGCGCTAGCCCTTGTTGCGCCGTTGCTGGTCTCGTGTTCGTCAAAAAAAGGCGAAGATTACAACGAAGCCTGGATCAAGGACACCAACGGTTTTGACATTTTGATGGGGCAGTTTGCCCACAACATCGAGAACATATGGGGATTTAACGAAGTTCTTATTGCCGGACCCAAGGACTACGTTAAGTACACCGACGCCTATCAGACCCGTAGCCACATCAACTTTGATGAGGGGACGATCACGATCGAGACCATCGCAGGCACTGACCCTGCGGCACGACTCCGTCAGGCCATTATCAAAACCCTGCTGATGGGTGACGATCCGGGATCTATCGATCTCTACTCCGATGCCGACGATATCACCATCTCGAAAGAGCCGTTCCTGTACGGCCAGGTCGTCGATCAGACCGGTCAGCCGATCCGCTGGGAAGGTCGCGCCACGAAATTTGCCGACTACCTGCTGCAGACGCGCCTGAAGAGCCGCTCTAACGGCCTGAAGATTATCTACAGCGTCACCATCAACCTCGTCCCGAACCACCTCGACAAGCGTGCGCATAAGTACATTGGGATGGTGCGTCAGGCCTCGCGTAAGTATGGCGTGGATGAGTCGCTGATCCTGGCGATTATGCAGACCGAATCCTCATTTAACCCGTACGCGGTAAGCCGTTCCGACGCCCTGGGGCTGATGCAGGTGGTGCAGCACAGCGCGGGTAAAGACGTCTTCCGCGCGCAGGGGAAATCCGGCACGCCGAGCCGCAGCTATCTGTTCGACCCGCAGAGCAACATTGATACCGGCACGGCCTATCTGGCTATGCTGAACAATGTGTATCTGGGCGGCATCGATAACCCAACGTCGCGTCGCTATGCGGTGATCACCGCCTATAACGGCGGCGCGGGCAGCGTGCTGCGCGTCTTCTCGAATGACAAAGTTCAGGCCGCGAACATCATCAACAGCATGGCGCCGGGGGATGTCTACTCCACCCTGACCACCCGCCACCCGTCTGCGGAATCCCGCCGGTACCTGTATAAGGTGAATACGGCGCAGAAGAACTATCGTCGCCGGTGATCGGCACACCTCCTCCCACAGGGAGGAGGTGTTCTGTTTCCCCTCTCCCTGTGGGAGAGGGTCAGGGTGAGGGCATCAGGCCGCACCTAAACCACCTCACTCCACCCACCCATACGAAAATGTTATTTGCATCACAATCCAAACTGCAAATTAATGTGGATTGCATTTTTTTGCGGGAGGTAACAAAACATATCGTTGCCAACTGATAGAATTGCATCAAATAACAACCCTGAATGTTCCTATAACAACATATCTCCCGCTCACTTGTGAGGAAAGTAACATGAACCTTAAGCTGCAGCTTAAAATATTGTCGTTTCTGCAGTTCTGCCTGTGGGGTAGCTGGCTGACTACACTCGGCTCCTATATGTTTGTGACGCTCAAGTTCGATGGTGCGTCAATCGGTGCCGTATACAGCTCGCTCGGTATTGCGGCGGTCTTCATGCCAACGCTGCTGGGGATCGTGGCGGATAAATGGCTAAGCGCCAAATGGCTGTACATGCTGTGCCATCTGGTGGGTGCGGGGACGCTGTTTATGGCAGCCCAGGTGACCACGCCGGGGGCGATGTTCATGGTGATCCTGCTTAACTCGCTGGCCTATATGCCAACGCTTGGGCTGATCAACACCATCTCCTACTACCGCCTGAAGTCTGCGGATATGGATATCGTGACCGATTTCCCGCCAATCCGTATCTGGGGCACCATCGGCTTTATCATGGCGATGTGGGGCGTGAGCTTCGCGGGCTTCGAACTGAGCCATATGCAGCTCTATATCGGTGCTGCACTCTCCGTAGTGCTGGCGATCTTCACCCTGACGCTGCCGCATATTCCGGTCTCAAACCAGCAGAAAAACCAGAGCTGGAGCACCATGCTCGGCCTGGACGCCTTCGCGCTGTTCAAAAACAAACGCATGGCGATCTTCTTCATCTTCTCCATGCTGCTGGGCGCGGAGCTGCAGATCACCAACATGTTCGGCAACACCTTCCTGCACAGCTTCGATAACAACCCGCTGTTCTCCGGCAGCTTTATCGTTGAACATGCGTCGGTGATGATGTCCATCTCTCAGATCTCTGAGACGCTGTTCATCCTGACCATCCCGTTCTTCCTGAGCCGCTACGGCATCAAAAACGTCATGCTGATCAGTATCGCGGCGTGGATGTTGCGCTTCGGTCTGTTCGCCTACGGCGACCCAAGCCCGTTCGGTACCGTGCTGCTGGTGCTGTCGATGATCGTTTACGGCTGTGCCTTCGACTTCTTCAACATCTCCGGTTCGGTGTTTGTGGAAAAAGAAGTGAAGCCTGAAATCCGCGCCAGCGCGCAGGGTATGTTCCTGATGATGACTAACGGCTTCGGCTGTATTCTGGGCGGCGTGGTGAGCGGTAAAGTGGTCGAGATGTACACCACCAACGGCATCACCAACTGGCAGCCGGTGTGGCTGATCTTCGCGGCGTACTCGCTGGTGCTGTTCTTCGCGTTCATCGCGTTGTTCAAGTACAAGCACGTGCGTGAACCGCACGGTGCGCAGCCGATCGCGCATTAATATCTGCTGTTTTTGCCCGGTGGCGCTTCGCTTACCGGGCCTACAAAACCAAACCGTAGGCCGGGTAAGGCGAAGCCGCCACCCGGCTATTTTATTGCAGACAGCACCCACCCCACCGACAGCAAATCCGCACTGCCGCCCGGGCTCAGGTTCCGTTCAATTAACGCGTTATCCATCTTAAGCAACGCCTCGCGGTCCCAGCCAGTAGCCAGTAATTCCCGCGCATAGCCCTGAACGTAGCGCAGCCCTTCCATGCCGCCGCGTGAAACCAGATTGCTGTCCTGATTAACCGCCATCAGGCGCAACAGCAGGTCGTGAAGTGAATGTCCGTTCCACTGCGCCAGCGCCTTACGCACCGTCGCAAAGCCGCTCTCCGCCTCACCGCGCGCGCCGGTTAAGCCGTACAGCTGAAACTGCCGCTCGCCCGCCGTCGCCTGTCCGCTGCGTGCGTCCAGCTCCCGCAAAACCAGCCCGCGACAGATGTTACTCACCTCACAGCAAAGGCTGTCTACGGAGATATTTTTCACACGACCGGCGGCGAAGCACAGTAAACCCAGGGCAAAAATCCCGCCCTTGTGCGTGTTCACTCCGTTCGTCGCGGCGTACATCGCCTGCTCGCAGGCCATCCCCATCGGACGGAGTAGCCGTAGCTGTTCGCCAGCGGGTTTATCCGCATGCGCGCTGCCCAGCTCGGCAAAGCGCGAAAACCACGGCGTAATTGCCGCGATGCTGCGGACAAACAGCGCGTGGTCCATATCGCGATGGGAACCGTTATTGACCTTGTCCACCAGCCCCGGCTTGGGCGTCAGCTCCAGCTCCTGCCAGAGCGCCGCTTCGGCAAGCGCGGGCACTTCAACCGGGCGCGGTTTAGTCGCGAGCAAACCAGTCATCGATCGTATTCTCCACGCGGGAAACCACCTGCTCAACGGGGTGATTGCGCGAACGGGAGCAGGCGTGTGCGGGCGCGTCGCAGATCAGGCAGCGCCTAAGATTCGCTCCCAGCGACTGACGTCCGACGTGGCCGTGCTGAGGGCAAATCACGTCCAGATCCCACAGCCTGCCGAGCGGGTGCGTCTGCTCCAGATCCGCACAGTGCGCTTTGATTTCCACCGCCGGATGGGCCACACACCACAGGGCCTCTGGCCCGGTCGGGAGCCACAGCACCTGGCGGTCCAGCACCTGCCAGCGGTTCTCCCACAGCAGTTGGTCACACATCTGCAGCGCCACGCCCATGGTATTGCGGTAGCGCAGGCTGTCCTTGATTTCCCCTGGCGTGACCAGCGTGAGGGAAATCACCGGTTGTTGATAGTGCTCGAGCATGTCAGCCTGGCGCGCTGCGCGGCGCTCTTTCGCCGCCAGCAGTTCGTCCAGGCTGACACCCGCCCGCACGGGTGTCGCTGTTGTCATAACTACTCCTTCACCTGTCGTACAGTGTCGATCACGCTGCCGTCGCGGTAGCGAATGACCCCGACGATTTTGTCGGTAAATTCAATCGGTTTCGGTTCGCCCGTCAGGGAGATCGCCCGCTCATACAGCGCGTTGATACCCACAATCTTCAGCCCGGCTTCCAGCAGCCGCTCGCGGATCTCCGGGCGCGCCGGGTTAACCGCGATACCGTGGTCGGTGACCAGAACGTCGATACTTTCGCCCGGCGTGAGGCGCGTGGTAACCCGCTTAACGACCGTCGGAATGCGGCTGCGCAGCAGCGGCGCGACCACGATGGTCAGGTTTGCCGCAGCGGCCACGTCGCAGTGCCCGCCGGAGGCGCCGCGCATCACGCCGTCGGAGCCGGTGATGACGTTGACGTTGAACTCAACGTCGATTTCCAGGGCGCTGAGGATCACCACGTCGAGCTGGTCGCAGCTTGCCGCCTTGCTGCCGGGGTTGGCGTAAACGTTGGTTGAGATCTCCACGTGGTTCGGGTTGCGCGCCAGCGAAGCCGCCGCCTGGCCGTCAAAGCACTGGGTATCGAGCAGCTTTTCGATGAGCCCCTTCTCGTGCAGATCCACCAGGCTGCCGGTGATGCCGCCAAGCGCAAAGCGCGCCTTCACGCCGCTGCGCTCCATCTTCTCTTCCATAAAGCGGGTGCAGGCCGTGGCCGCCGCGCCGGAGCCGGTCTGCATCGAGAAGCCCGGTTTGAAGTAGCCGGAGTGTTCAATCACGTCCGCCGCATAGCGGGCGATCATCAGCTCGCGCGGGTTGCTGGTGACGCGCGCCGCGCCAACGCTGATTTTCGCCGGATCGCCCACGCTTTCAACCTGCACGATGTAGTCCACCTGGTCCTGCACCAGGCTGGCGGGCATATTGGGAAACGGCACCAGCTCTTCGGTCAACAGCACCACCTTGCGGGCAAAGTGGGCATCCACCATCGCGTAGCCCAGGGAACCGCAGCACGATTTGCCGTGCGTCCCGTTGGCGTTGCCAAACTCATCGCTGCACGGCACGCCGAGAAACGCCACGTCGATATTCAGCTCGCCGTCCTGAAGCAGCTTCACGCGACCGCCGTGGGAGTGAATTTGCACCGGCTCGTCCATCAGCCCGTGGGAGATGGCGTCCGCCAGCCTGCCGCGCATGCCGGAGGTATAAATCCGGGTGATGACGCCGCTTTCAATATGCTCGATCAGCGCATCGTTGCAGGTCATCAGCGAGCTGGAGGCCAGCGTCAGGTTTTTGAAGCCCATTCGCGCCAGCAGCGCCACGACGGTGTTGATTACCCGGTCGCCTTCGCGAAACGCATGGTGGAAGGAGATGGTCATCCCGTCCTGCAGGCCGCAGCGCTTAACCGCCTCTTCAACAGAGGCGCAGAGCTTGCGGCTGTGCTTCGCGTCGCTGTCCGCCAGCCACGGCGTAGCGCTGTGGGCGGTATCAAACGGTTTTAAGTCCCGCAGATGGGGAAAATTCACGTGAAGAAGTTCTGTCTGATTCATTATTTTATCCTTACCGACGCACGCCGGAGGCCGCCGCGCGCTCCAGCACCACCTGCGCGTGGTTAATAATCGGTGCATCCACCATTTTGCCGTTGAGCGACACCACGCCCAGGCCGTTACGCTCGCCCTCTTCTGCAGCCTCAATCACCCTTTTGGCGTGCTCTACCTCTTCCTGAGTCGGAGCGTAGGCGTTGTGCAGCAGGTCAATCTGGCGCGGGTTAATCAGCGATTTGCCGTTAAAGCCCATCTTGCGAATCAGATCGACCTCGCGCAGGAACCCGGCCTCGTCGTTAACGTCTGACCACACCACGTCGAAAGCGTCGATGCCTGCCGCACGGGCGGCGTGCAGCACGGCGCAGCGGGCGTAAAACAGCTCGGTGCCGTCGCCGCGCTCGGTCTGCATGTCCATCACGTAGTCAAACGCCGCGAGGGCGATGCCGATGAGGCGCGGAGAGCTGCGGGCAATCGCCACGGCGTTGATGACGCCAACGGCCGACTCAATCGCCGCCATCACGCGGGTGGAGCCGACCTCGCGGCCGCACTCCTGCTCGATGCGCTCGAGGTGGCCTTCCAGCTCGTAGATATCGTCCGGCGTGTCGGTTTTCGGCAGGCGGATCACGTCCACGCCTGCCCGCACGGCGGCCTCCAGATCCAGCAGGCCAAACGGCGTGCTGAGCGGGTTAATGCGCACCACGGTTTCGATATCCTGATACATCGGATGCTGCAGCGCGTGGAACACCAGCATGCGCGCGGTGTCTTTTTCACGCAGCGCCACCGCGTCTTCAAGGTCGAACATGATGGAGTCGGGGCGGTAGATAAAGGCGGTGGAGAGCATGGCGGCGTTGGCGCCCGGCAGGAACAGCATACTGCGGCGGAGTTTGCTCATTTCAGCGCCCCCCAGTTGATGGCCTGTTCATCGGCGGCACGCATCAGCGCGCTTTGCAGGCGGGCGCGGATCACACAGTCCAGCGCCCCTTTGTCTTCAATAATGATTAATCCCTGGTGCACGTTCATGGCGCGCAATGTGTCGTTGACCACCTGGCGAATTTGCTCGCCAAACTGCTTAATCACTTCACTGTGGATGACTATTTCCAGCTCGCCGTGAGCGGGAGCGATTTTCACCATCAGGTCGCTGGACTCCTGCGTTCCGGCCAGCGCCTCCCTTACAATTTTCATGATAAATTCCTGGTAGTTAAGCGACTTCCGCACTCGCACGGTAATGCGTTTCGAGATGCGCGAAGGTGGAGTCCGGGACAATCTCCCGGATCCGGGAAAACTGCTGTGTCTTCAGTAATCGGCGCACTTCGGACGCTGAAATAGCGTTGCCGGTGGCCTTAATGCGCGGCATTTCCACCACCTCGATATGCGAGGCCAGCAGGTCGTGCAGCGTCTGGTTGTACTGGCGGGTGATATCGCAGAACGGCTCCGAGCCGATGAAGCGGTGCGTGATGCCGAGCGCCGGGGCGATGAAGTCCCGGAAGATCAGCACGTCGATCTCGCTCCACGCCTGCTGCACTTTGCCGCTCTCCTTCAGGAAGTAGGCCGGAAACGTGGCGCGAGAGATGATGTACTGCGAGCCCTCATGCACCACCACGTTCGGCAGATGCGCCACGCCCGCGCGCACCATCTCGAGGCGCGCGCTGAACGGGAAGAACGAGGCGTCTTCACGCACCACGAACAGGTGCAGGGCGTCGCACCGCTGCGCCGCCTGCTCCACCAGATGGCGGTGGCCGAGGGTGAACGGATTGGCGTTCATCACGATGGCGCCAATTTTCTCTCCGCACTTACGGTTCGCGCGCAGAGAACGGCAGTAGCGCTCGATCCCCTGCGGGGTGTTCTCCATCAGCACGGCGTTGTTCCCGCTCTGGGCAATCGGCCAGAAGCCGCTGCGGGCAAAGCGCTCCCGATTGCACGGACGGGTGCAGAGGAAGAGGTGAAAATGGCCGCGCTCCAGCGCCGCATTTTCCACCTCTGCCAGCAGCCGCGCGCTGAGGTTCTCACCGCGAAGCTGCTCGTTCACCGCCACACACTTGATGACGTTGGCGGCAAGCCCTGCGCAACCCACCAGCTGCGGGCCGGACCAGGCTTCGACGAACAGCGTGATGTCGTTGTCCAGGCCAAGGCCGCTGTCCGCCAGCAGATAACGAATCTGACTTAAGCGTTCCGGATGCTTCGCCACCAGCGTGTGGCGAAAATCGATGGGTTGCGAGTGCATGCTGCCGCCTTACTTAATGTGCTGCCGCAAGCCCGACGGCTGGCGCTTCCACGATCACGTTGCTCAGATGACCGATATGCTCGATCTCCACCTCAATGCGATCCCCCTCTTTCATAAACAGCGGCGGATTGCGCTTTTTACCCACGCCGCCCGGTGAGCCGGTGATGATCACGTCGCCCGGGCTGAGGCGGGTGAAGGTGCTGATGTACTCGATCAGCTCCGCCACCTTGTGGATCATGCTGCTGGTGTTGTCTTCCTGCACCATGCGACCGTTCAGCCAGGTGCGGATTGCCAGCTGGTGCGGATCGGGGATCTCATCCGCCGTCGCCATCCACGGGCCAAACGCGCCGGTTTTGCGCCAGTTTTTACCGGCGGTAAACCAGGTGTGCTGCCAGTCGCGGGCGGAGCCGTCCATGTAGCAGCTGTAGCCCGCCACGTGGCAAAGGGCGTCGTCGCGGCTGATGTTCTCCCCGCCTTTACCGATGATCACCGCCAGCTCGCCTTCGTAGTCGAATTCGCTGGAGTGGCGCGGCTTCAGCACCGGCTCGTTGTGGCCGGTCTGTGAATCCGGGAAGCGGACAAACAGCGTCGGGGCCGGGTTGTGCTGGTCAAACTCCTTGCGCTTGTCGGCGTAGTTCATGCCCACGCAGAGGATTTTTTCCGGCTGCTCAATCACCGGTAAGAAGGTAATGGCGCTCATCGGCACGTCCACGGCATCGTTCAGGTAGCGGGTGGCCTGCACCAGCCCGTTACCCTGCAGCAGCGCTTTAAGGTCGCTGTAGCGGTCGCCAAGACGGCGGCCTAAATCAATCACGCCGTCGGCCTGGACGATGCCGTAGCTGCGTTTTCCCTGGTATAAAAAGCTTGCGAGTTTCATTGTTCTTTCCTGAAAACTTAAACGAGGAAGTTGCCCAGAATCAGCAGTGAGATAGAGACGTTAATCGCCCCGCCGATACGGGTAGCAATCTGGGCGAACGGCATCAGGCTCATGCGGTTGCCTGCGGTCAGGATCGCCACGTCGCCGGTCCCGCCCTGGCCGCTCTGGCAGCAGGAAACGATGGCGACATCAATCGGGTGCATACCAATCTTTTTGCCGACGAAGAACCCGGTCGCCACCAGCGCGGAGACGGTGCTGATAATCACCAGCAGGTTGGTCAGCGTGAAGGCGGCCACCAGTTCATGCCATGGCGTGATGGCCACACCAACGGCAAAGAGAATCGGGTAGGTCACAGAGGTCTGGAAGAACTTGTACACCACCTGAGAGCCTTCCAGCAGGCGCGGAGAGGCGCCGTTGCAGAGCTTCACCAGCACCGCCATAAACAGCATGCCGACCGGAGCTGGCAGGCCAATCAGCTTGTGGCCGAGCATGCCCAGCATGTAGAGCAGTACCGCCAGCAGCGCGCCGGAGGCAATAGTGGTCACGTCCGCTTTGCCGGAGAACGCAGGCTGGGAGACGGTGGCATCGGCATTTGCGCGGTTAGGCATCAGCTGGCCTTCACCGGTCAGATGCGGGTAGCGTTTACCAAGCTGGTTGAGGCAGCCGGAGATAATGATCGCCGTCAGGCCGCCGAGCATGACCATCGGCAGTACGCGACCGAGCGCCACGCCCTGGTCCATATGCAGCAGGGTGGCATAGCCGATGGAAAGCGGGATCGCTCCTTCCCCGACGCCGCCCGCCATAATCGGCAGAATGATAAAGAAGAAGATCTGGAACGGCTCAAGGCCCAGCGCCAGGCCGACGCCCATCCCGACCAGCATGCCGACGATTTCGCCGCACAGCATCGGGAAGAAGATGCGCAGGAAGCCCTGAATCAGCACCGTGCGGTTCATGCTCATGATGCTGCCAACAATAATGCAGCAGATGTAGAGGTAGAGAATGTTGGTGGATTTGTAGAACTTGGTGGTGGACTCGACCACCACGTCCGGCAGCAGGCCGTAATAGACCAGTGCGGAAGGGATAAAGGTGGCGCAAATCGCCGCCGCGCCGAGCTTGCCGACAATCGGCAGGCGTTTGCCAAACTCGCCGCAGGCAAAGCCGAAGAAGGCCAGCGTCGCCACCATCACCACGATATCGCTCGGCAGTTTTCCGCCCAGGCAATCAATCGCGATCAGCGCGCCCGCCAGAACGAACAGCGGCAGAGGAATAATCCCGATTTTCCAGGTATCCATAATATGCCACCAGCGCTCTTTGAGCGAAGGTCGCTGAATTTCAATCGGGTCGTGGGTAACAGAGAAAGAATCGTCAGTTGTGCTCATAATAAGCCCCTTGGTTATTTTGTGCGTTCAGCTTAGAGTCACAAAGGCTTACTTTATGTGAGGGATGGCATATTAAAAGCGAAGTTTTAATGGCAGCTATGGTTTTAATGGTTTCTTTTATTTAATGTGATTTATGCCTTATTTATTGCCGTGGTTTTTATGGTTTCTTTTCTGAATTGAACAAACAAATAACATTTATTCATGCCGCCCAAAGCACGTTAGCCTTTTCGATAACGCTTTTACATCGCCCGCTGTGCAAGGGATCACAAGTTTTCGGGCAAAGCGGGCGCCCGCGCAAAAAAAGATGATATATTGGCGATCTTTGTCGCTACCTTGCGTGATAGTTATGAAAGTCTCTTTCCAGATCAAGCTGTTTATTTCGCTGGTTGCCTTTTTCTCAGTGCTTTTTACGTTACTGGGCGGATATTATTATGCCGATGTCGGGAAACAGCTTTATCAGGAAATGAGCACGCGCGCTAAAATACAGGCTGAAGAGATTGCGCTTATTCCGACATTGCGTAATGAAGTTGAACAAAAAAATATCTACGCCATCCATGATTTTATGCAGAAGATTTCTGCGCACAGTGACGCCAGCTTTATTGTGATTGGCGATAATAAGGGCCAGCATCTTTTTCACTCCGTCTTTGCCGACAGAGTGGGCACCACGCTGATAGGCGGTGACAACGAAGCCGTATTGCAGGGTAAAAGCACCACCACCATCCGCAAAGGCGGGTTGGGTATTTCGCTGCGCAGTAAAGCCCCCATTTTCAACGCTGCCGGACAGGTGGTCGGCATTGTTTCGGTCGGCTATCTCACCAGCTACCTGGACACCATTACCGTCAGTAAGGTAGTCAATATCCTGATTGCCGCCGCGCTGCTGTTGATTGCGCTCTTTATCTTCTCCTGGTTCTTTACCCGCAGTATTAAGAAGCAGATCTTCTCCCTTGAGCCGCGCGAGATTGGCCTGCTGGTGCGCCAGCAAAAGGCACTGATGGAGTCTATTTATGAAGGCGTGATTGCCATTGACGATAAACGGCGGATTGAGGTGATCAACCAGGCCGCGCGTAAGCTGCTTGGGCTGAGCCAGCCGGCCCGTGAGCTGCGCGGGCAGCTGATAAGCCAGGTGATCGATCCGGTCCCGTTCTTCGACACGCAGACGATGCTGGCGAAAGATACCCATGACGAGATTTGCCGTTTTAACGATCTCACGGTGATCGCCAGCCGGGTGCACATCATGCTTGAGGGGTCGCTGCAGGGCTGGGTGATCACCTTCCGCGATCGCAACGAGATCGACTCGCTGAGCGCCCAGCTCAGCCAGGTCAAACGCTATGTCGATAACCTCCGCATTATGCGCCATGAGCAGTTAAACCGGATGACCACCCTCTCCGGCCTGCTGCATATGGGCCGGTATGAGGAGGCGATTGGCTATATTCAGGCGCAGTCTGAACACGCCCAGGAGCTGCTGGACTTTATCTCTTCACGCTTCAGCTCCCCGACCCTGTGCGGCCTGCTGCTGGGGAAAGCCGCCCGCGCGCGGGAGAAAGGCGTCGAGCTATGCTTCGACCCGTCCTGTCGGCTGGACAGATCGTTCCTTCCCCTCGGGGAGCAAGAGCTGATTTCGATTATTGGCAACCTGCTGGATAACGCCATCGAAGCGACACAGCGATCGCCGCTTCCCCACGCGCCGGTAGAAGTGCTGATAAAACTCAGCGACCAGGAGCTGATTATTGAAGTCGCCGACCAGGGCGTGGGCATCAAGCCGGAGATCCGTGACCGGATCTTTGAACGCGGCATTACCACCAAAACACGCGGCGATCATGGGATTGGTCTGTATCTGATCGAAAGCTATGTCACACAGGCTGGCGGCGCGATAGAAGTTGCCGATAATATGCCGCGCGGCGCCATTTTCTCCTTGTTTATCCCGGCCACGGGAACCGCCCGGCAACTGGAAGACACCGACTATGCAACATGAACTTATCGACGTACTGATTGTTGAAGACGAGAACGAGCTGGCGCAACTGCACGCGGAGCTGATAAGCAAACATCCGCGTCTGAGGCTGGTGGGCATTGCCTCGTCGCTGGCTGCGGCCCAGACAGAGCTTGCAACCAAACAGCCGCAGCTGATGCTGCTGGATAACTATCTGCCGGACGGCAAAGGGATCTCGCTGATCAATAACCCCATGCTGGCCCGCGCCAACTGCTCGGTGATTTTTATTACTGCCGCCAGCGATATGGACACCTGCAGCCAGGCGATCCGCAACGGCGCTTTCGACTACATCCTTAAACCCGTCTCCTGGAAGCGGCTCAGCCAGTCGCTGGAGCGATTTGTGCAGTTTGCCGAACAGCAGCGGGTCTGGAAGATTGTCGACCAGCAGAACGTCGATTCGCTGTATCAGCTCCAGGCGAAAAACTACCGCCAGGACAACGGCAGTAAAGGCATTGAGGAAAACACGCTGGCGCGGGTGCAGTCGCTGTTTAACGACAAAGCAACGCACTGCTTTACCGTGGATGAGGTGGTGAGCGAGACGGGGTTGAGCAAAACCACCACCCGTCGCTATCTGGAACACTGCGTGGAGGCGGGTTTTCTGACGGTGGAGATGCTGTACGGCAAGATTGGGCATCCGAGGAGGATGTACAAGCGTAGTGCGGTTTGAT
Source organism: Enterobacter sp. 3U4 (assembly GCF_057224565.1). Lineage (NCBI taxonomy): Bacteria > Pseudomonadati > Pseudomonadota > Gammaproteobacteria > Enterobacterales > Enterobacteriaceae > Enterobacter > Enterobacter sp. 3U4. Next base: position 96,898 of record NZ_CP136665.1, on the reverse strand, counting down.
GAAACCCTCCCCCTCACCCCGGCCCTCTCCCCAAAGGGGCGAGGGTGAAAAGACGGCCCCGTGCAATCCCCTCTCCCCTTTGGGGAGAGGGTTAGGGTGAGGGGGTCTACTTTAATACGTACCCATACAGCCGCTTAATCCCGTCGGCGTCCTTCTCGCTGTAAACGCCCTGCAGTTCCGGCGAGAAGCCCGGCAGCAGGTTGATCCCCTCCTCCAGCGCCAGGAAGTAACGCTGTACCGCCCCGCCCCAGACTTCACCCGGCACCACGCACAGCACGCCCGGCGGATAGGGCAGCGCCCCTTCGGCAGCAATTCGCCCTTCGGCATCCCGTATGCGAACCAGCTCCACGTCTCCGCGAATATACGCCCGGTTCGCGTCCTGCGGGTTCATTACCACCTCAGGCAGGCTCTCCTTGCGGAACATCGCCTTCTGCAGATCCTTGACGTCAAAGCTGACATAGAGATCGTGCATCTCCTGGCACAGCTGGCGAAGGGTGTAATCCCGGTAGCGCACCGGGTATTTCTGGAAGATCGTCGGCAGCACGTCCGCCAGCGGCGTGTCGTCTTCAATATGCTGTTCAAACTGGCCCAGCATCGCCACCAGCTGCGCCAGCTTCTCGCTGCTTTCGGCAGGCGTCAGCAGGAACAGGATCGAGTTAAGGTCGCACTTCTCCGGCACGATGCCGTTTTCACGCAGGTAGTGTGCCAGAATCGTCGCCGGGATCCCGAAATCGGTGTACTCCCCCGTTTCGGCATCAATGCCCGGCGTGGTCAGCAGCAGCTTGCACGGGTCGACAAAGTACTGCTCGCTCGCATAGCCCTCAAACCCGTGCCATTTTGCCCCCGGCTCGAAGCTGAAGAAGCGCAGCTCGCGGGCAATCGCGTGTGTCGGATGATCCTGCCACGGCCGCCCCGCCACCACCGGTGGGATAAACGGTTTGATCATATGGCAATTCGCAATGATTGCCTTGCGCGCTTCAATCCCCAGCTCGACGCACTCCGCCCACAACCTGCGCCCACTTTCTCCTTCGTGGATCTTGGCATTCACATCCAGCGCTGCGAACAGCGGATAAAACGGGCTGGTGGAGGCATGCAGCATAAAGGCGTTGTTCAGCCGCTTGTGCGGGCAGAAACGCGCCTGACCACGAATGTGGTTGTCCTTTTTATGGATCTGCGACGTTTGCGAGAACCCGGCCTGCTGTTTGTGCACCGACTGGGTCACGAAAATTCCCGGATCGTTCTCGTTCAGCTCCAGCAAGAGCGGGGACGTTTCCGCCATCATCGGAATAAACTGCTCGTAGCCCACCCATGCGGAGTCAAAGAGGATGTAGTCACACAGATGACCGATCTTGTCGATCACCTGACGGGCGTTGTAGATCGTCCCGTCGTAGGTGCCAAGCTGAATGATCGCCAGGCGGAACGGACGCGCCTCGTCGGCTTTCTCCGGGGCCGCCTCGCGTATCAGGTCCCGCAGATACGCGTCATCAAAGCAGTGGTCGTCAATCCCGCCAATAAAGCCAAACGGGTTACGCGCGGCCTCAAGGTAGACCGGCGTGGCGCCCGCCTGGATTAGCGCCCCGTGGTGGTTAGATTTATGGTTGTTGCGGTCAAACAACACCAGATCGCCGCGGGTGAGCAGCGCGTTGGTCACTACCTTGTTGGCCGCCGACGTTCCGTTCAGCACGAAGTAGGTTTTATCCGCGTTGAACACTTTCGCCGCGAACTTTTGCGCATGCTTGGCGGACCCTTCGTGGATCAGCAGATCGCCCAGCTTCACGTCGGCGTTGCACATATCGGCGCGAAACACATTCTCGCCGAAGAAATCATAGAACTGTCGCCCTGCCGGGTGTTTTTTGAAAAAGGCGCCGTGCTGGTGGCCTGGACAGGCGAAAGTGCTGTTGCCCATCTCCACATACTGGCTCAGGGTGTCGAAAAACGGCGGCAGCAGGTTTTCTTCATACCGGCAGGCTGCGGTCTCCAGTTCCAGAAACTCCTGAGCTTTACCCGAGATGACCGCGGTGGCGCCGTCGGGTACGTCCGTCGGCTCCTGCGAGAAAATAAACACCGGCAGCTGAAAACCCGTGCGTTTCAGCAGTGCAAGAATACCGCTGCGGCTTTCAGCCGTTGTGACGACGACGGCCGCCACATCGGTAAAATCAGTGCTGTCCAGCGTCACCTTTTCGCGGTGCGTAGACACAGTGGAGAGCAGCTCGCGGCTGACGGCAATTTTCATGGTTTTCATAGGCGCAGTTACCCTCACCGGGCGGTGAGACAGGGAGGAGAAAATTCGCGCAATAATGTCACCTTTTATTTTGAGGTGCAAGAAGGAATCAATATGCACGAAACCACCCAAAGCTAAGGCCTGCGCAGCCCTGACGTGCCATAATAATGCAATATCAATGATTAAATAACAGGAGTTAACTTTGGTAATCGGGCCATTTATTAACGCAGGCGCCGTATTGCTGGGCGGCGTACTCGGCGCAATGCTAAGCCAGCGGCTGCCGGAGCGTATTCGCACCTCCATGCCCTCAATATTCGGCCTGGCATCGTTAGGGATCGGTATTCTGTTAGTGATCAAATGCGCCAACCTGCCGGTGATGGTGCTGGCGACCCTGCTCGGCGCGCTGATTGGCGAATTTTGCTATCTGGAAAAAGGCATTAACAGCGCGGTGAGCAGAGCCAAAAACCTGATAGCCCGACCGGGCAAGGCGAAACACGGCACGCACGAGACGTTTATTCAAAACTATGTCGCCATCATTATTCTATTTTGCGCCAGCGGCACCGGGATTTTCGGTTCAATGCAGGAGGGGATGACGGGCGACCCGAGCATTTTGATTGCAAAAGCGTTTCTTGATTTCTTCACTGCCGCCATTTTCGCCACTACTCTTGGCATTGCCGTGGCGGCGATTTGCGTCCCGATGCTGCTTATCCAGCTCGCGCTCGCCACCTGCGCCACGTTGATTCTCCCGCTCACCACGCCGGCGATGATGGCGGATTTTACCGCTGTCGGCGGCCTGCTGCTGCTGGCAACAGGGCTGCGCATCTGTGGGATCAAGATGTTTGCCGTGGTGAATATGCTGCCCGCGCTGTTGCTCGCCATGCCCCTCTCCGCGCTCTGGACGCACTTTTTCGCTTAAGGATGCGGCGAAATGGTGAGAGATTGCGCAGTCTGTAACGAAAACAACATTTTTCGTTGACGACGGAGAGTGAATCGGGTTTAATGCGCCCCGTTGCCCGGATAGCTCAGTCGGTAGAGCAGGGGATTGAAAATCCCCGTGTCCTTGGTTCGATTCCGAGTCCGGGCACCACTATTTAAAGAACCCGCCCTCGTGGCGGGTTTTTGCTTTTGATCTATTCCCGCAGCTCAATGCTTTCCTTTTTTGTTCTTAGCTAACGCAGTGTCTTCAGCGTGGTATCCCACCCGTTCAAACAGCAAATCACTGACAAAGTCTTAAGCTTCCAGTGTCAGATTTTCTTTTAATTTCTGGTTAAAAAATATCAAGTCATTGTCTTAAAAAACGAAGACAGGCCGTGAACATGACCTGATATGAACTTTCATACCAGCTATACGTATACGCTTGCCCGAGTGGTCTGCGAAAGCAGAATGGAGACCCACACGCAAAAAGGAAGGAGTATTCGAATGGCTATACCGGCTTATCTATGGCTGAAGGACGATGGTGGTGCGTTGATCAAAGGCGGAGTTGATGTTCAGCACAGAGAATGCAGCATTGAGGTGAAAGGTTTCCATCATAACCTTGTTATCCCAACAGATAATGCAACCGGTAAAATAACAGGTACGCGAATGCACTCGCCAATGTTGGTTATTAAGGAATTCGATTGTTCAAGCCCATACCTCTACAAAGCCGTTGCGACAGGACAAAATCTGTTATCAGCAGAGATAAAGTGGTATCGGATAAACTACTCCGGCCAGGAAGAAGAGTATTTCAACATGTTGCTTGAAGGCGTAAGGATAATGTCGATTTCCCCTGCGATGGCCACTGGCGATAACCCTAACGAAAACCATATGGAAACCGTCGAACTCAGGTACGAGAAAATCACCTGGAAGCATAACGATGGGAACATCATTTTTAGCGATGCATGGAACGAGCGCCAATCGGCATAAACATCTTAAGGGGCGTTCAGCCCCTCAGTCATAGAGCCAGCGTCCCGCTTTTGCCGACTCAATAATCATTTCGAGCGTCAGCGGCTTGTACTGCCGATCGCGGAATTTTTTTCTGAACAAGGATGTTGTCACCATCCAGTTTTCTTAAAACTCAGAATACCACCCGCAAATCAATTTTATGCTTTAGGTCTCTCCCCAGCCTCAGGGATCGTTCCCATCTGCGCCCAGCAGTTTGTTTTTGAAGATAAACAGACACGCCTCATTGAAGTTCTCAGCCCCCAGCCGTTCCGAGAGCGCCGTACGTTTGCGGTAGAGGCTTTTCACCGACGTATTCAGCTCGCCAGCCACCTCCTCCATCGACATCCCTGCCCTCAACAACCGCAACATAATCGTTTCATGCGTGCTAAGCCGTAAGTTCAGCAGCCACTTCGTGGTCAGGCGCCTGCCCTTCATATTGAGCACCAGGTTAAACAACGACGCCATATCCGGCGCAGTGAGCGGCGTGTTCATAAATAGCTTCATACTGAGCAGATTCTCCTCGCGGTGTCGCATATCAAGCATAACGCAGCAGATTGTTTTTTTCGTTCTGGCCGGATGGCGTATCAGGTAATCATATAAACGGAGCGGAGAACGACTATCAATCAATACAGAATATTCATCTGCACCGTTATCAAATATGTTTCTGTCAATCGAATCGAGCAGGATAATATCCGGAAAAAATATCCGCATGCCCCTGACAAGGTAGCGATCCTGAGTCACTAACACTATTGAAGTTGCCACTAACCATCCCTTTTAGATTAAAGCAAGAACGATCCCTCGGAAAGAAGGCCGCCTTCGTTTTATAGCGCTGTTATATTAACGATAAATGTATTCTGGCTTTGGACATCCCTCAATACACACATTGATGAGTAAGACTTCCTGTAGACTATCATTCAATGGCTGCCATTAATTATAAATAAAAAACAATCGCAGAAAAGTCACTTCTCTAAACATTAAGAATTTTTGTCATGAAACTTCCCAAACATGCACCAGAAAGTACTTTAATTGAGGCAGACAAGCGTCATTAAAAATATATACAAAACTGTCACAATAAAAATAAAACCATTGCATTTCAATGCATTACAATTAATAGCTCAATTCAAAATAAACACAAAAAACTGCTCATTACAGAATTATCTCAAAACTACGAAGCCGCTTTTCAGCATATTTATCCAGCAACATATCAGGTGTACATTAGCTTTCACCCAGTCCACTGAGATAAGGATCCATAATTACCTTTAAGTAAGTACCCCGTAACATCACTGCATTCAGATTTAATGTTCTCATTTATGGCCTTTTACGCTGAGCTTAAAGGCGGCCGTGTTATGCAATGGATTCATGATAAACAAATGGCAAATAGATATGGAAAGATCGCTTCGCTTCAATACGTTATTCTTTTATCGCGCCCCAACATTATTGTTTCTGTTATTACTCTTTCCTGTTCTGGTTCAGGCTACGGAATCCGTTTACGAGCAACAGATTCAACAGGCGCGTAATGGTAATTACACGTCGTTTCTCGATTATCTTCAGCGTTATGAACAGCAGCATGCCCTGACGCCTGAACACGTTGCGGACTGGTTACAGGTGGCAGCCTGGGCGGGTCATGATGACGAGGTTATTCAGGTCTGGCAGCGTTACGGTATTTATATGCCGCTGCCCGCCCGCGGCGTTGCGGCTGTCGCACAGGCCAGGCGAAATCAGAAAGCGTGGCAGCCCGCTCTGACGCTCTGGAAAGAAGCCCGTAGCCTTGCGCCGGATAACGACGACTATCGTATCGGCTATATCAAAACCCTGGCCGATGCCCGTAAAGATACGCTTGCCCTGCAGGAAGCCCGACGGCTGGTGGCGGAAAATCCCTCTCAGGCGCATCTTCAGACGCTGGCGTATGTCTGGTTACGCCAGGGAAAAAGCTGGGATCGGCTTTTAGCAGACACGCGCGCGCTGAATATCGCACCTGAGAACAAAGCGCTCCTCAGCGAGCTGATCGACGCGCTTACGGATAACCGGGTGAATACCCCCGCGCTCCAGCTTTCACAAAGCGTTACGCTGTCTCCTGCAGAGAGTCGTCGTCTTGAGCGTAATGCCGTCGCCGAACGGGTTCGCCTTGCCGACGTGCCCGGCCGAACAGAAAAGGAACGCCTCCAGCTTGCGCAATCTGCGCTGAATCTTTACGACGCCCTGCTTTCCCGCTGGCAAAACGAGCCGCAGGCGGCGGAAGACGTCATCCTTGCGCGTATCGACAGGCTTGGCGCGCTGTACGCCCATGCTGATTACCCACAGGTGATTAGCGAATATCAGGATCTTACGGCAGCCCAGCATCCGGTGCCGGGCTGGGCAATCGGCTGGGCGATCTCCGCATATCTGCAGGAGAAAAACGCGGCCGCCGCCTTCGCGCTTCTGCAACGCTACCCGCAATACGCTTCCGACCCGCAGGACGAGGAGCACGCGCTTTTCTATGCCTGGCTGGATACGGGACAGTATCAGTCCGCCCGCCAGTACGTTGAGCGCCAGACCCGCAACGTCCCCTGGACCCGTTACGATTTCGGCTCCCCTACCCCTCAGCCGAACGATAGGTGGCTTACCGGGCAGTCGCTCCGTTTTAACTATTTGCTGGCGACGAACGCCCTGCCGGAAGCCGAAAAGCTGGCGCACCGTCTGGCGACAACGGCGCCGGGCAATCAGGGATTACAGATTGACTACGCCACCCTGCTTCAGGCGCGGGGCCTGCCGCGCGCGGCCGAGCAGAAGCTGAAAACAGCGGAGGCGCTGGAGCCCTCGAATCTGGAACTTGAGCAGCAGCAGGCCTACGTCGCGATGGATCTGCAGGAGTGGCGGCAGATGGATTTACTGTCCGACGACGTGCTTGCCCGCGCGCCCGCTGACCGCAGCGCCAGGCGTCTCGACAGGCTCCGCACCGTCCACCATATGTCCGAGCTGCGCCTCCACGCGAGCAAAGGCTTGCACTCCGATAACCCCGTCAGCGGGACGCAGGACCTCAACTGGGACGCCACGCTCTATGGCCCGCCCGTAGCGGATAACTGGCGGCTATTTGCCGGCACCCGCTATGCGCAGAGTAATTTCGAAGAAGGCAAAGGCACCAGCCGTCACCTGTTGGGCGGCGTCGAATGGCGGCCACGCGACCTTCTGCTCGAAGCCGAGCTTTCCAGCAACCGCTATCACGGGGCAAACAAGCCGGGCGCTCGTCTCTCAACAACGTACTTTGTAACCGATAACTGGCAGGTCAGCGGCAGCCTTGAACGGCTGTCGCGCACTACGCCCCTGCGGGCGTTACGCAACGGGATCAGCGCAAACCGGGGAGAAGGCGGCGTGCGCTGGTATCAAAACGAGCGTCGTGAATATCAGTTCAACGCCGCCCTCAGCCGCTTCTCCGATCATAACCGTCGCCAGGAATACACCCTCACGGGTAAGGAACGTCTCTGGCAGACACCGTCCCTGACGCTGGATCTCGAACCGGGGATCGCCGCCAGTAAAAACAGCCTGCGGGACACGCTCTATTACAACCCGGCGCGGGATATCTCCGTGACGGCGGCACTGGCCGTTGACCATGAGATGTACCGCCATTACGACACCCTCTGGAGCCAGCAGTTCGTGGCCGGAGGCGGCAGCTACTGGCAGAAAAATCAGTCCGCTGGCGCCATCGCCCTGCTGGGTTACGGACAGCGCGTCCAGTGGAACAACGTCATTGATACCGGCGTGATGCTGAACTGGGATAAACGCCCTTACGACGGCAAACGCGAGAGCAATCTCTCCGTCACGTTTGACGCGACTTTACGCTTTTAAGGATGAATATGCTGAACACACGTTTTTCCGCGAGCCTGATACTACTCGGCTGGCTCTGCCTCAGCGCAAATGTCTGCGCGCAGGCGATCTCGTTCATTGCGCCCAAAGATCGGCCGCAGCTGGAGGCGAGTAAACCCTGGCCGCAGAACCAGTTTCTGGTCCTGGCCTACCACGACGTCGAAGACGATGCCGCCGATCAGCGCTATCTCTCCGTTCGCACCAGCGCGCTAAACGAGCAGATAAGCTGGCTGCTGCACAACGGCTATCACGCCATCAGCGTGCAGGACATTCTCGATGCCCATGACGGAAAAAAAACGCTGCCGCCCAAAGCCGTTCTGCTCAGCTTTGACGACGGCTACAGCAGCTTTTACACCCGCGTGTGGCCACTGCTTCAGGCGTGGAACGTTCCTGCGCTGTGGGCGCCGGTGGGCAGCTGGGTGGATACGCCGGAAAATCAAAAAGTTAACTTCGGCGGCCTGATGACGCCCCGCGATCGCTTCGCGACGTGGGACATGGTGCGCGAGCTCAGCCGGTCTCCGCTGATTGAGATCGGATCGCATACCTGGGCCTCGCATTACGGCATTCCGGCTAACCCGCAGGGCAGCCGCGAACCGGCGATCGCCAACCGCTTTTATGACAAAGCCACGGGCCGCTATGAAACGGACCAGCAGTTCAACCAGCGGATAGGCAATGACGTTCGCAAAGTGACTGAAAAAATCACGCAGGTTACGGGCAAGGCGCCGCGCGCCTGGGTCTGGCCCTACGGCGCCGCCAGCGGTACGTCGCTCGCTATCGCCAGACAGCAGGGTTATCAGCTGGCCTTCACCCTCGAGGACGGACTGGGGAGTGTGCAGGATCTGGGCAACATCCCTCGTCTGCTGATCGCCGGAAATCCCTCGCTCAAGGCGTTTGCCACCACGGTCAGCCAGGTTCAGGAGCGCGATCCCGTGCGCGTCATGCACGTCGATCTCGACTACGTTTACGACCCCGATCCGGCCCAGCAGACGCAAAACATCAACAGGCTGATCCAGAGGGTCTACGACATGAAAATCAGCCATGTTTTCCTGCAGGCGTTTGCCAACCCACAGGGCGACGGCAGGATCAAGGCGCTCTATTTTCCCAACCGCCAGCTGCCGGTCCGGGCCGATCTCTTTAATTTTGTCTCCTGGCAGCTGCAAACCCGCGCGGGCGTGAAAGTCTTCGCGTGGATGCCGGTGCTCTCGTTCGATCTCGATCCTGCCCTGCCGCGCGTGCAGCGTCGGGACCGCTCGTCAGGCCAGCTGCGCGAAGCCACCGAGCCCTATATCCGGCTTTCTCCGTGGAACCCGCAGGTGCGCCAGCAGGTGACGGACATCTATGAAGATCTGGCCCGCTATGCCAGCTTCAATGGGATCTTGTTCCATGACGACGCGGTGCTGACGGACGTGGACGATGCCGGGCAGGACGCCGCTCAGAACACAACGCGTCAGAAAAGCCAGCTGCTGATTGGGTTTACCCATGCTCTGGGCCTGGCGGTGAAGCACATTCGTGGCCCGCAGATAAAAACCGCCCGTAACATGTTCGCCTTGCCCATTTTGCAGCCCGAAAGCGAGGCGTGGTTCGCGCAGAATGTTGATGATTTTCTGGCGGAGTATGACTGGACGGTGCCGATGGCCATGCCGCTGATGGAGTCCGTCCCGGCAGACGAGAGCGATGCCTGGCTGGCGCGTCTGGTGAAAGCGGTCGCCACGCGTCCCGGCGCGCTCGATAAAACCATTTTTGAACTGCAGGCCAGGGACTGGGATCGGAAACCGCAGCGCGCCGTTTCCGATAGCCAACTGGCACAGTGGATGCGAGTGCTCCAGCTGAACGGCGTCAAAAACTACGGCTACTACCCCGACGACTTCCTCAACAACCAACCTGATATCTCACGCATCAGGCCTGTATTTTCTTCGTACTGGTACCCTGACAATGACTGATCGCATTATCGCCTTTTCCATTTTATGTCTGGTATTCGGGTTGCCGTTAGGCGTGGCCGCCCTCTTTACCGGCGAGCTGATACTGGATTTTGTGTTCTTCTGGCCGCTGTTCATGTCGGTGCTCTGGATAACCGGCGGCCTCTATTTCTGGTTTCAGCTTGAACGCCACTGGTCGTGGGATAAAGAGACGCCCGCCCCAACGCTCGCCGGTGAGCCGCTCGTCTCCATTCTGATCCCCTGCTTCAACGAGGGACGAAATGCCCGGGAGACCATCAGCGCCGCGCTGGATCAGCGGTATGAAAATATAGAAGTTATCGCCATCAACGACGGTTCGTCTGACAACACGGCGGAGGTATTGCAGGCGCTGGCGCAGGAACAGCCGCGCCTGCGGGTGATTAACCTCGCGGAAAACCAGGGCAAAGCGCTGGCGCTCAAAGCCGGCGCGGCGGCGGCCCGGGGCGATCTGCTGGTCTGCATTGACGGCGACGCCCTGCTCGATCGCGATACGGCAGCGTATCTGGTGGCGCCGCTGATTCAGTATCCCCACGTTGGGGCGGTCACCGGGAATCCGCGTATTCGCACGCGTTCCACGCTGATTGGCCGCATTCAGGTAGGGGAGTTCTCCTCCATCATTGGGCTCATCAAGCGAACGCAGCGGATCTATGGCCGGGTCTTTACCGTCTCGGGCGTCATCGCCGCCTTTCGCCGACAGGCGCTGGCGGACGTCGGGTACTGGAGCCCGGACATGATCACCGAAGACATCGACATCAGCTGGAAGCTGCAGCTCCGCCACTGGGATATCTTTTTTGAGCCGCGGGCGCTGTGCTGGATCCTGATGCCGGAGACGCTGAAGGGCCTGTGGAAACAGCGTCTGCGCTGGGCCCAGGGCGGCGCTGAGGTGTTTCTGGTCAACCTCCGCAAGATTGTGCGCTGGGAGCATCACCGCATGTGGCCGTTGTTCATGGAGTACGCGCTGTCAACGCTGTGGGCCTTCGCGTACGCGATGACGGTGCTGTTATTCCTTCTCAGTCATGTCGCGCCAGTTCCACCCAACCTGACCGTGGAGAGCCTTTTTCCACCGGAGTTTACCGGGCTGCTGCTGGGCGTGATGTGTCTGCTGCAGTTCCTGGTCAGCTTGTTCATCGAGCGGCGCTATGAACGAAAAGTGGCCAGCTCGCTTTTCTGGGTGATCTGGTTCCCGATGGTGTACTGGATGATAGGCCTGTTCACCACCCTCGTTGCATTTCCAAAAGTCATGCTTAAACGCCAGCGCGCCCGCGCGCGCTGGATCAGCCCGGACCGGGGAAAAGGACGCATTTAATGAACGAAAATACCTTAATTCTGACCGAACATCGGCTGTTGCCACGTCTTTTCGATGCCGCGTTAACGCTGGTGGCGTGGGGAGGATTTCTGTTTTTCCTGTATGCCCGGCTCTGGATGCAGCTCACCGATGAGAGCGACCACCGCTGGGGCGTGATTATCGCGTCCTTTAATACGGTGTTGCTCTACCTGCTGTTCGCCGCGCTCAACGGCTGGCTGCTGATTTTATGGTATCAGTACAATCGCCGTCGGGCCCACGTGAGTCGGCGTCAGCCGGGCTATTTTCACCAGGAGGAGCTGGCCCGCAGCTTTAATGTCTCACCGCAGATCATCTCCGAGATGAGCCAGTACAACCTGCTGACGGTCTATCATGACCAGATTGGCCGCATCATCGATCTGAAGATCAACGGGCAAGAAGAGGAAGAACAGTAACGAAAAGCCCCCGCAGGATGCCGTGCGGGGGCTTTTTTATTGCGGGTAAGAACTACTTATCTTTAACCACGATCAGCGGCTCGATATCGCTCTCTTTCTTCACCACCAGCGAGTCATCGCCGCGCAGACAGGTTCCGCCGTAGTTCCCGCCCACGGTGAAGGTGCAAACCTGTATGTACTTGCCGTCAACCTTCGGCAGGCACCACAGCTGCTGGTAGATGTTTTTACGGTCGACAAACTTGCCGCTGGATTTATCCAGCAGTTCGTCCTGGGCGCTAATCAGGTCGATATTGCTGCCGCAGCGTCCGGCAATCGGCTTGACGGCATAGCCGGTCTGCTTCAGCAGATCGTTAACCTCAAAATCGGTGTCGAGCAGGTAACGGTGATTCGGGAACAGCTGCCACAGCACCGGAAGAATCGCCTTGTTGCCGGGAATGACGGTCCACAGCGGTTCAAAGACCAGCACCTCCGGGCGCAGCAGGACGTCAATCAGGCGCACTTCGCCTTCAGGATGTCCGGTGCGGATCGGCACGGCGGCGTATTCGGTTTCACTGACCTCGCGGATCTGCTCAATCGCCGTCTCCCACGCCCATGTTTTCCACACGCAGTTGACGTGGCGACCTTCGTCGTCAATCAGCTGTCCGGCGGCATCCCAGCTGAGCGCCTCCAGCCCGTGCAGGATTTTGGTTTCGAAACCAGCCTGCATCAGCGAACGCTGAATAAAGAGCGCGTGATAGCCCTCTTCGACATCGTTGTCCTGCATGATGTGGACGAACGGCCGCGCGTGGCTATGCTTCCAGGCGCCGGTCAGCTCTTCCAGCAGGCCTTCCGCCGGGTTATGCCCGTTGCCGCGATAGCCATTTTTCACCCACTCCTCAAGGATAAGTCCGCCCTCGGTATGGCAGGAGGCGGAGTCGGCGTTGTACTCGTAGACCTTGATGCCGCGCTCATCCATGCAGAAATCCATACGACCGGTGATCATATGATGGCGACGCCACTGCCAGGAGAGGCGCAGGCGCGGCCAGAGGATTTTCGGGATGTCGAAAAGCGCCAGCAGGCTGTCGTCTTTGAGCACCTTGTCCGTCGCGTGCAGATACATCAGGTGCAGCTCGTTGGTGGCCTTGATCAGCTCCTGCTCGGCGCTTTCGGTAATGGTGAAGTACTGGCAGGGATCTTTGTTGATCACATGGCCGTTGGCGCGGATATACGCCTGCTGCAATGCGTCATTTTCGTTAAGCCATTTTCCGTCGAACTGACGCGTGTTTTTCAGCCGCGCGCCGCCGATCTTCAGCAGTTCGCCGTCGATTACCGGCTGGGGAATGCTGTGTTCCGTGTCGTCGGTCTGGATCATCCAGCCGAGGATCTCCGTGTCGTTGAAGGTGTCATGGATTGTATAACACCCGTTCTCCACGCTCAGACGCAGCTCGCGCGTCCACTGCTGCCCGAGCGGCAGCGGGGAGTGAATTACGTTCTGCTCGGCGATACGCACCTTATCGTCCAGAAGCTGGGTGATCACCGCCACGTGGCCGGTATCATGAAACTCGCCGCCCTTTTGCCAGATCAGCAGCGCCCCGGCACGCGGCGCGCGTTTTGAACCGTTGGCAAAAGCCTGAAGGGGCAGAATGTTATCGTTAACCACCTGACGCAAAAAGCGCAGGGAGAAGATTTCCCACGCCATACCGACGTCGGTAAACACGAAGCCATAGTTGAGGAACAGGAAACGGCGGGCAAATTCAACGCACTGCCACTTGTGGCCCATGTATTCGTTGCCGATATAGCTGCGGAAATCCGCATCTTGCGGGTAGTTGCGCGGGTCCAGACTGCCGTAATTTGAAGAGTAAATCGCCACGCCACCGGGCGCATAGCCTAACAATGTCCCGAATGGCGCATCACTGCTTAACTTTCCTTTACGCATGTATCCAACCTAAAACAGGCAGGCGGCAATTTTTTATGGGTTGTCGTCGTCTGCACGTTGTAATTAACCAGACAGAGGAGCGTTTATCATACACCTGCGCGGCGCATTAACTACATGTTAAACAGCCAGCACGCCGCGAAATGCCCTGGCGCAATCTCCCGCATGGCAGGCTCCTGCGTCTGGCAAACCGGCATGGCGTGCGGGCATCGGCTGCAAAACTTACAGCCCGGCAGCGCGGACGTAGGGCCGGGCATTTCGCCGCGCAGGTTCGCGTCTTCAAGGTTGCGAATCCGCGGATCGGGCAGGGGAACCGCCGCCAGCAGCGCGCGAGTGTAAGGGTGCGCCGGACGCTGATACAGTTCATTCGCCGGGGCCATCTCCACCAGCTTACCGAGATACATCACCCCAATGCGGCTGGAGATATGGCGCACCATCGAGAGATCGTGGGCGATAAACAGATAGGTCAGCCCCAGCTCCTGCTGCAGATCCTGCAGAATATTCACCACCTGCGCCTGTACAGAGACGTCCAGCGCCGAGAGCGGCTCATCGCACAGCACAAACTCGGGACGCACGGACAACGCGCGGGCAATACTGATGCGCTGGCGCTGCCCGCCGCTGAACTCATGCGGGAACCGCTCAAGGTGCTCCTGCTTCAGCCCCACTTTGTAGAGCAGCGTTTCCGTCCGTTCCCGCTGTTCTTCACGGCTGTAGCCGTGGATCTGCATCGGCTCGGCCACCAGCTGCCGCACCGTCATGCCGGGGTTGAGCGAGGAGTAAGGATCCTGAAAAATCGCCTGCATCCGTTTACGCAGCGGCTTAAGCTCTTTTTCGCGGGCGTGGGCGATCGCCTGCCCGGCAAAGTGGATCTCGCCGGAGGTAATATCGAAAAGGCGCAGTATGGCGCGCCCGAGGGTGGATTTTCCGCAGCCGGATTCGCCCACCAGGCCAAACGTCTCGCCGGGCTGGATATCAAAGCTCACGCCATCAACCGCCTTCACGGCCGCGCCTTTACGCAGCACACCGCCGTTTAGCGGAAAGTGTTTGCGCAGATCGCGCACGCTCACTAATGGAGCCTGTTGTTCACTCATGCCTGAATCTCCTTATCGGCCCATAGCCAGCAGGCGGCGCGATGGCCTTCTCCCATAGCGTAAAAGGCGGGCTGCCGTTCGCACTGGGGCAGGCGTTTCGGGCAGCGTTCGGCGAACGGACAGCCCGGCGGCGGGTTAAGCAGGCCAGGCGGCGCGCCTTCAATGGGCGATAAGCGTTGATTGACTTCATCCGGGCGCGGCAGCGAGGCCAGCAGCCCCTGGGTGTAAGGATGCGCAGGGCGATAAAAAATGTCCTCCACGCTCCCCTCCTCCATCACCAGCCCGCCGTACATCACCACCACGCGGCTGCAGACCTGCGCCACCACGCCGAGATCGTGAGTTATTAGCAGAATCGCGGTCCGGGTCTGCTGCTGCAGACTTTTCAGCAGGCGCAGGATCTGCGCCTGAATGGTGACGTCCAGCGCGGTGGTCGGCTCATCGGCAATAAGAAGCTTCGGATTGCAGGAGAGCGCAATGGCGATCATCACCCGCTGGCGCATCCCGCCGCTAAACTCGTGGGGATACTGGTCGTATCGGCGTTCCGCCTCAGCAATGCCCACCTGTTCCAGCATGGCGATGGTCGCCGCTTTGGCCGCATTTTTGGTCAGCCCTTTGTTGCGCATCAGGATCTCAGCCATCTGCTTGCCGATAGTCAGCACCGGGTTCAGTGCGGTCATCGGATCCTGGAAAATCATCGCGATCTCGTTGCCGCGAATGGCGCGCATCTGCGCAGGGGTTTTCTGCGCCAGATCGTCATTCTGGAAGCGGATGCTGCCGCCGGTTATCCGTCCGTTGTTTCCCAGAAGCTGGATAATCGACTTACAGGTGACGCTTTTCCCGCAGCCCGACTCGCCGACGATGCCGACGAGTTCGCCCGGCTGCACCTGAAAGCTCACGCCGCGCACCGCGTGAACCTCTCCCTCGCGGGTGCGGAAGGTGGTTTGCAGGTTCTCAAGCGCTAATAAGTTACTCATCGCGATTCGCTCCCGGCTCAAAGGCGGTACGGAACACATCGCCCAGCACGTTAAAGCTGAACACCGTCAGCAGGATAAGAATGCCGGGGAACATCGCCAGCCACGACGCTTCGCCAATATAAGACTGGGCGTTGTTGAGCATGCTTCCCCACGACGCCGCCGGCGCCTGCACGCCCAGCCCTAAGAAGCTGAGCGTCGACTCCATCAGAATGGCCGAGGCGATATTGAGCGTGGCGGCCACGATAATGGTCGGCAGCACGCCGGGAATAATGTGGCGCACGATAATACGCAGCGGGTTTTCCCCCGATGCGCGGGCATAAAGCACATACTCGCGCTCTTTCACCGATAGGGTTTCTGCGCGCACCAGCCGCGACATGTTCATCCACGTCAGCAGGCTGATAATCAGAATGATGTTATCCACGCCCGGCTTCAGGTAAGCATTAACCACCAGCAGCAGGAAGAAGGCCGGAATGGCCATCAGGATATCCACGGCGCGCATCATCAGGTTATCCAGCCAGCCGCCGAAATAGCCGCTCACCGTTCCCACCACCGTACCGATAAGCGTGGAAAAGAGCATGGCGAGAAAACCGACCATCAGGGAGATCTGGCCGCCATACAGCGCGCGGGTAAAGTAGTCGCGGCCATACTCGTCGGTGCCGAACCAGTGCGCGGCATCCGGCGGTAGCGTGCGCGCGCCGAGCGCCATCCGATCCGGATCGTACGGGCTTAAGCCCGCACAGAGCGCGGCGACAACGAAAATAAAAAGCACAAACAGGGAGAACTGCGCCGGACGGTTGCGGCGCAGCTGGTGACGAACCTGCTGCCAGCGTCTGCTCATCCGGGTTACCTCAGCGTACGAATGCGGGGATCGGCGAAGCGATAAAGCACATCGGCGATCAGGTTACCGACGATCAGCATCATCGACGAGAGCATGATGATCGCCATGATCAGCGGGTAGTCCAGCGAGGCGATCGACTGGATCCCAAGCAGCCCCATCCCCGGCCAGGAGAAGACGCTCTCGGTTACATAAGCGCCCACAATCAGCTCACCGAACGACAGGCCGAACAGGGTAATCACCGGCAGCAGCACGTTTTTCAGCACGTGGCGAAACAGAATGCTGGAACGCGTCGCGCCGTAAGCCAGCTGGGTCTGCACGTAATCGGCCGAGAGCTGCGAGATGGTGTTGGAGCGGATGTAGCGCACGTAGCTGGAGAGGTTGTAGAACGTGAGGGCAATACACGGCAGCACGCCGTGACGCAACACGTCCAGCGCGTTATCCTCCATGCCGATGGTGCGCATCCCCATGCTGGGGAACCAGTTAAGCTGCACGGCAAAAACGGTGATAAGCAGAATGCCGAACCAGAAAATCGGTACCGAGATGCCAATATAGGCGAAAAGGTTCAGCACGTGATCCAGCCAGCGGTGCTTAAATGCCCCCGCCAGCAGGCCCAGCGGGATCGCCAGCACGATCGCCATCAGCAGCGACGCGCCCATCAGCCCCAGCGTGGCCGGAATGCGTTCGCCGATCATCTCCAGCACCGGGCGGTGGTAAATCAGCGAATAGCCGAGATCGCCCTGCAGGACGTTTTTCAGCCACAGGACGTACTGCGTAACCAGCGGCTTATCCAGCCCCAGGCTCTGGCGAATACGTTCGATATCTTCCGGGGCCATGCGCGGCGTAATGTACGCCGCCACCGGATCGCCGGGCGCCAGTTTGACCAGCAAAAACGCCACCAGTGAAATAAAGAACAGCATCGGCAACAGCTGCAGCAGCCGACGCGTGAGAAGTGTGTTCACGACATGCCCTTACAAAATCCCCGACCTGACGGCCGGGGCAATTACTTATTTCTGATAGATTTTTGACAGATCCTAGAACAGATAGACCGGTTTCGGCTCTGCCTCCTCGGTGCCGCCAAAACGCTTGTCCACCGCGACGGTCGCATTGGTGTAGGCAATCGGGTAGTAGGTCATGTCGTTCGCCACGGTCTGCTGAATTTGCTTGTAGATATCAGCCCGTTTCGCGGCGTCGGTTTCCACGGCGCCTTTATCCCACAGGGCATCAAACTGCGGATTTTTATAGTGCGCGTAGTTATAGGCTTCGTTGCTCATGAACAGCGATTTGTAACCGTCCGGCTCGGAGCCCATGATGTAGCCGCCCAGGTTCAGCTCCCACGCGGTGTTGTTCATATCGAGGCTGCGCTGAGACATGGCGTTGGAGTCCAGCGGCATCAGCTCCACGTTCACTCCGATACCCTTCAGCGCCTGCTGAATATAGAGCGCCATACTCTCCTGGGTTTTGTTGGTGTTCACATACGCCAGGCGCAGCTTGAGGTTGTCCGGCGCGCCGGACGTCTTCAGCAGATCTTTGGCTTTTTGCAGATCGAATTTGTACTGTTCAACGTCATCCGTCTTGTAAAGCGTATCGGGCGTCAGGAAAGACGTTGCCGGTTTAGCATAGTCCAGCGAGGTAAACGCGGTCTGGGTCAGCTCGTCTTTGTTGATGGCGTAAGCAATGGCCTGACGGAGTTCTTTGCTCTTCATCACCGGCACGTTCTGGTTGAACGTCATATAGGCCAGACGGCCTTCCGGATAGACCACGAAGTCAAACTTACCGGTATTTTTCAGGCGGTTCACATCCTGCGGGTCAACCATCTTGAGGTTGATTTCCCCGTTTTGCAGCGCAAGGTTGGCGGCGTTACTGTCTTTGGCGAAACGGTAGGTGACCGAATCAAGCTTCGCTTTGCCGTTCCAGTAATCGTCAAAACGGGTCAGGGCGTAGTACTGCCCGGCGCGGTACTCTTTAAATTTGAACGGCCCGGAGCCTACCGGTGCATCGTTTTTGCTGCTCTTTTCCAGATCGCCTTCACCGGCGAAAACGTGCTGCGGGATCGGGTAGATCTGAACCAGGGTGCCGGTAAAGGCCGCGCTGACCTGCGGTAAGGTGAACTTAACGGTGCGGTCGTCAACCTTGCTAACCTGTACCGGCTTATCGCCGTAGGTAAACATGCTGCGGAAAAAGCTGTGCTGTTTGGCATCCAGCAGCTTATTGAACGTAAAGACCACGTCGTCCGCCGTCAGCGGCTGGCCGTCCTGCCATTTCAGATTGGGTTTTAACGTCAGGGTATAGCTCAGGTTGTCGGCGGAGGGCGTCAGGCTTTCCGCCAGGCCCCATTCGATCTTACCGTTGTTGAAGCTATACAGGGGAGCATACAGCGCCTGCATGATGGTTAACGTTGTGCGGTCGCTGGCATAGAGCGGATTAACGGCTAACGGGTCGCCAGAGGTAATTCCAATAATTAGCGAACCGCCCTCTTTTGGCGCGTCGCTTTTTGCCGCTGAGGGCGTATTTGTTTCTTTATTTTTCGCATCATCACAGCCCGCCAGGCCTAACGCGAGCGAAACGACCACTGCCGATAACAGAAGCTTGCGCATCTCACTAACTCCTTGCCTTATAAAGTGTTTATTACTGCATCTTTTATTTATGTTGAAGCATCATATGCAGCTTTATCGGTTAACGCATTAATTATGAAAATGCGATTTTCGATTAAGCTTATGCCGGATTTGATATATATAAGCGCCGGAAGGAATAGAGGCAGATCGATTACGCTCAGTTCGTTAAACGCTTCACAAATCTCCTGCTACACTGCCTCAACACATCACTCAAAAGGCAGGCCAACATGTCAGACAACACGTATCAGCCACCAAAAGTGTGGGAATGGAAAAAGAACAACGGCGGCGCGTTCGCCAACATCAACCGCCCCATTTCCGGCGCAACCCATGAGAAAGATCTTCCTGTCGGTTCGCACCCGCTGCAGCTCTACTCGCTGGGGACACCGAACGGCCAGAAAGTGACGATCATGCTTGAAGAGCTGCTGGCGCTGGGCGTGACGGGCGCAGAGTATGACGCCTGGTTGATCCGCATCGGCGAGGGCGATCAGTTCTCCAGCGGATTTGTTGAGGTGAACCCGAACTCGAAAATACCGGCGCTTCGTGACCACTCCACGAACCCGCCAACGCGCGTATTTGAATCCGGCAATATTCTGCTTTATCTGGCAGAGAAGTTCGGCCACTTCCTGCCGAAAGATCCGGCGGGACGCACCGAGACGCTGAACTGGCTGTTCTGGCTGCAGGGCGCGGCGCCGTTCCTCGGCGGCGGTTTTGGCCACTTCTACAACTATGCCCCGGTGAAAATCGAGTACGCGATTGACCGCTTCACCATGGAAGCCAAACGCCTGTTCGACGTGCTGGATAAACAGCTGGCGCGCGGACGCTACGTGGCGGGTGAGGAGTACACCATCGCGGATATCGCCATCTGGCCGTGGTTCGGCTGCGTGGCGCTGGGCAGCGTGTACAACGCCGCCGAGTTCCTGGACGCCGGGAAGTACACCAACGTCCAGCGCTGGGCGAAAGACGTGGCGAATCGCCATGCCGTTAAGCGCGGACGTATCGTTAACCGCACCAGCGGCGAGCTGAATGAGCAGCTCCACGAACGCCACGCGGCGAGCGATTTCGAGACCAATACGGAAGATAAGCGTCAGGGCTAAGGCCAGCGGTTTGATGCCCTCACCCTAACCCTCTCCCACGGGGAGAGGGAATCACTATAGGCCGGGTAAGCGCAGCGCCACCCGGTATGTCAGACTCCATTTTTGGACCCTTTATTACCACAGGCATACGTTCTGCCCTCGTTATAATAGCGATTTCCGCAAATGGATTTTCGCTATGAAGTTCGAAGCTTTTCCTGGCGTCAGGCAATTTATTTTCTGGGTCAGCAATAATGAATCCGTCATTGTACAGGGCATTATTAACCTGCTTGGTGCCGTGTTTATCCTCTGCACGGGCGTTTTTATTGCACGGATCACCAGCGCCGGGTTTAAACGCCTGCTCCTCAGCCGCAACGTCGACAAGACCATTACCCAGTTCTGTAGCGCGCTGCTGCGCTACGCGATGGTAGCCTTTGCGGCCATCGCTGCACTCGGACGTATCGGGGTTGAAACGTCTTCTATCATCGCCGTGATCGGTGCGGCAGGCTTAGCCATCGGTCTGGCGCTACAGGGTTCGCTGGCTAACTTCGCCGCTGGCGTGCTGCTTGTGACGCTGCGACCGATTCGCGCAGGTGAATATGCCAGCGTCGGCGCGGTGGCGGGCACTATCGAAGAAGTGCATATCTTTTCCACCACGCTACGCACATCAGACAACAAAGTCGTTGTGGTACCTAACGGCAAAATCATTGCCAGTGAAATCACTAACTTCTCCCGTCAGAAAGAACGTCGTGTGGATATCACACTTGGCGTGGACTACAACACCTCGATTGAACACATTAAAAGCGTGTTGAAAACGGTCGTGATGCTCGACCCGCGCATTTTGCACAGTAAAGGCTACACCATTCGGTTGAGCGAATTTGCCCCGTCATCGCTCAATTTTGTGGTGCGTGTCTGGACGGAAAACAGACACTACTGGGACGTCTATTACGACCTGATGGAGAACATCAAAAACGCGCTGGATGACAATCATATTCAGATGCCTTTCCCGCAAATGGACGTCCATTTGAACGATCTGCGCAAGATTAATAACACACAGGAAGTGTCCCACTGATGTATGCCGTTAAACCCGCGCGCGATCTGCCGCAAACCCTGTTCAGTACTATCATCATCCTGACACTTCTGTGTTGCGCCCTCTGGCTGCTCCATCCTTTTCTGCTGAGCGTGGTCTGGGCTGGGCTGATAGTGATTGCCACCTGGCCGCTGTTTATGCTGGTAACACGAAAACTCAACGGACACAAAGGCGTCGCCATTGCCCTGATGATGCTCTTTTTGAGCGCCATGTTTGTGATGCCGATTATTTTCAGTGCAGGCATGCTTTCTCTGGCGATAGAAAACACCCTTAACTGGCTAATGCACCTTGATAAATCGCACCTTCCACAGTTTGATTTTCTGCTAAATATTCCCCTGATTGGCGAGCATCTACATGATAAATGGCACGCTTTTACCACTCATTACACCGATAATTTTTTCACCACCCTTAAACCGTGGGTGATGAAAATCGCGCTAATAACGATGAAAGGGCTGTCGCAGTTTGGCGCGTTATTAGTCAACGGTGTGCTGATGTTGATTGCATGTCTGGCGTTTTATCTTCACGGGCAGACTATCGCCAGAGGGCTGCGTAAATTTGGCTGGCGTATCGCCCGTGAACGCGGGGATTCCGCGATTATTCTCGCGGGGAAAACAGTCCAGGCGGTGGCGATGGGCGTGGTGCTCACCGCCGTCATCCAGGCTACCGTCGCCGGGCTGGGCCTGTTCGTTTGCGGGATCCCCTCAGCGGCATTGTTGAGCGGGATAATTTTTTTGCTCTGCCTGATGCAGCTTGGTCCCGTCATAATTATGCTGCCAGCGTCTGTCTGGCTGTTTTATAGCGGCTATCACTGGAGCGGCTCACTGCTGCTCATCTGGACATTTATCGCCGGTTCGCTGGATAACATTCTTAAACCGATGCTGATCAAGCGCGGCGCGGATACCTCGCTGTTGCTGATTATGGCGGGTGTCATTGGAGGAATGTTGACCTGGGGCATGATCGGCCTAATGGTCGGGCCAGTTTTGCTGGCAGTATCCTGGACGCTTCTCTCCACCTGGGTGAGTGAAGCAGAGTATCAACCTACAGCAGTCACAAAGGAACTGTTATGAAAGTGATTAAAACCGCGCTAATCGTCAGCACATTGATTTTCTCTGCCTCTGGCATGGCCATAGATAAAACCGCCGGCGGAGCCATTGCCGGCGCGGCCATTGGTGCTGCGACAGGCAAAGATCTCAAATCGACCGTCGGAGGTGCCGTCGTCGGTGCCGGTACAGGAGCCATGTTCAAAAGTGGTGAGAAAGGCAAAGCCGCGCGTAAAGGCGGTGCTGTGGGTGCCGTCGTTGGCGCTGGCGCTGCAGCGGTGACCGGCAAGAACGTGCTCAAGGGCGCGGCGGTGGGCGCGGGTTCGGGCGCGCTGATTGGGGAAGCAACTCACTAAGAAATATCGCCGGGCGACATACGTTTGCCCGGCGAACCCTTCATTCACGATCAATGATGATCGTCATATTGATGTTCAATCACCATCCCTTCCGCCACGCTCGCCATATGACGTGCACGCGGATGATAAACCGGGGCCGGTGCTGGCGCGGCATAGACAGTTTGTGACGGAGCTGGCGCAACGGTTACCGCCTCCGGAACCGTGGCTGACTGCGGAACAATCACGACCTTATACCCGGCAGGGACATCGACCGTGACGCTCTGGGCCATCGCTGTATTGACCACGGCCAAACCTGCCATGGCAGCAAATAAAATAATACGGTTTTTCATAAATTGAATTATTTCCGGTATCAAGAAGATAATTCATTATGTCGACTGAATCTTAAGACAATATTAATTTTCATGTTCTGGAATGTGCATAAAATGCCAAATATATTGCTACAAACCAATAACTTAATATTTAAAAAATATTCAATTACGTTTTTTAAAAAGGCGGCAAGAAATAGGCTTGCGTGCCGCCTCACCTGTTATGTTAATACTTAATATCTCGCGCTTTTTGTCTGCCGGACTGTTTCATCTGGCGCTTGTCCTGACGGCAGTCGTGATTACTCTGGTTATTGTTCGCCACGCAGGTCTGCTTCACCTGCCGCGACGCGTCGCGGGTATCCTGCCTGACATCACGCGCTACGCGCCGTTCCTGCGCCTGCTGGGTCGCACTGGCGGAAACCGAGAAAAGCGTCAGAAAAATGAGAGAAAGGACGGGGATAAAAGATAACGATCTGTTCATAGCAACACCTCGTAGAAGAGAGCCCAGAACGTCAGGGGTTAGCAAAAGAATAGCAGTTTCAGCGCCGCTGAATGAGGAAGGCGTTAATAATATAAGACCGCACAAGGCGGCCTTATAACGCTGCATTACGCTGTCAGGCGGAACTTCTGTACCGAGCGCTGAAGATCTTCGGTCTGACGCTCCAGCGCCGCCGCCGCCGCGGAAACTTCCTCCACCAGCGAGGCGTTTTGCTGGGTAACGCCATCCATCTGGGTAATGGCGATCCCGACCTGCGAAATGCCCTTGCTTTGCTCCTCGGAGGCAGAGGCAATTTGCTTCATGATGGTCGTCACTTCCGTCACGTCCCGCAAAATCGCATCCATTGTGGTGCCAGTATCGCCCACCAGCTTCGCCCCCTGCTCGACGCGGGAAACGGAATCGGTAATCAGCCCCTCAATCTCTTTAGCCGCGTTGGCGCTG
Source organism: Enterobacter sp. 3U4 (assembly GCF_057224565.1). Classification (NCBI taxonomy): domain Bacteria; kingdom Pseudomonadati; phylum Pseudomonadota; class Gammaproteobacteria; order Enterobacterales; family Enterobacteriaceae; genus Enterobacter; species Enterobacter sp. 3U4. Next base: position 72,997 of record NZ_CP136665.1, on the reverse strand, counting down.
CGGCTTGCCAGGTTGCGAACTTCGCCTGCCACTACCGCGAAACCACGCCCCTGTTCCCCCGCGCGCGCCGCTTCAACCGCCGCATTGAGTGCCAGAATATTGGTCTGGAAGGCAATGCTGTTGATCACGTTGGTGATTTCAGCAATTTTCTTCGAGCTTTCCGAAATCCCGCTCATGGTGGTCACCACCTCTTCCACCAGCGAGCCGCCGCGGCTGGCGGTGGTTGAGGCCACATCGGCCAGCTGGCTGGCCTGACGCGCGCTTTCCGCGTTCAGTTTCACCGTGGCGGTTAGCTGTTCCATGCTGGCTGCCGTCTCTTCCAGCGCAGCCGCCTGCTCTTCGGTACGGGAAGAGAGATCGTTGTTACCGCTGGAGATTTCCGTCGCGCCGCGCCAGATATTTTCACTGCCGGAGCGAATCGTGCTGACCGCTTCGCGCAGGCTGTCCTGCATGGCGCTCAGAAGCGGCACCAGCAGGCCCACGCAGTTGCGGCCGAACGGCTCGATGGGCTGGCTGAGATCGCCCTGGGCAATCTGGCGGAACTGCTGGCGAATGCGATCCAGCGGTTTGACCAGCATCGCCACCAGGTAGCGGTCGGTGAAGAGCAGGATCAGCAGACCGATTATCGTGGCGACGATAATCACCGTACGGGTCATGCTTGTCAGGCCGTCCACCACCACGCGGGTACTGTCGAGCGACTTCGCGGCGGCATTGTTGAACTCTTCAGCCGCCGCACCGAACGCGCGGCTCAGCGGTGGCGTGACGTTGTTGGCCTGCTGGCGATAGCCGTCCAGCTCGCCCAGCTTCGCCTGCTGCATTTGCGGCGTCACGCCCTGTTCGAGCAACGCCTGCCAGGTGCCGATCACTCGGGAAGAGATCTGCTGATCCATTGGGCCTGGTGAGATCGCTTTCATCTCGGCCAGCTTCTTGCCCATGTTATCCAGCGCCTGCTGGGCAGAGGCTAAATCCGGCGTGCCGCCTGCGGCTTTGACTTCCATTGCGCGGCTCAGACGGGTTACAAAGCGGAAATACTGATCGTTGCCCTGGCTGAGCACCGTCATCTGTTTAACCAGCTGGCGATCGACTTCATTGCCATCTGAAACGCGAGAAAGGGACCAGGTGCTGTACAAGCCAACACCCGCCCACATTAAACAAAAGATCCCGAGAATCGCCAGCATGACGAAACGGATCGTGAAATTACGGAGCATATTCATAAGTCTTCCTTGCCGTGAGGGTGAGTTCGCCCAGAGGCGAGTACTACTCTCGTTATCGGCAGGAAAGAGGGAAATTATAACGTTTTGTGATCATTTTTAATTAGCGTGGCTTCACTAGTCGCACAGCCGCCGTTAACCATTATCTTCGCGCTTTGTGATGTGATAAGTTCAGAATGAAAACGACGTTTCAAAAAATTATCGATAAGAAAGGAGACATCATGTCCTGGCACCCTTACCCCGGCCGCTATGAGAATATGCAATACCGTTATTGCGGCAAAAGTGGCCTGCGCCTGCCCGCGCTGTCGCTGGGACTGTGGCATAGCTTCGGCCACGTCCAGCCTCTTGATGCCCAGCGCGCGCTGCTGCGAAAAGCCTTCGACCTCGGCATCACCCATTTCGATCTCGCCAATAACTACGGACCACCGCCGGGTAGCGCGGAAGAGAATTTTGGCCGCCTGCTGCGGGAGGATTTTGCCGCCTACCGCGACGAACTGATTATCTCCACCAAGGCGGGATACGACATGTGGCCGGGGCCTTACGGTTCGGGTGGTTCACGCAAATATCTGCTCGCCAGCCTCGACCAGAGCCTGAAGCGTCTGGGCGTCGAGTATGTGGATATTTTCTATTCCCACCGCGTGGATGAAAACACGCCGATGGAAGAGACGGCCTCTGCGCTGGCCCACGCCGTGCAGAGCGGAAAAGCGCTGTACGTGGGCATTTCCTCCTACTCAACAGAGCGCACACAAAAAATGGCCGAGCTGCTGCGCGAGTGGAAGATCCCCCTGCTGATCCACCAGCCGTCCTATAACCTGCTTAACCGCTGGGTCGATAAGACCGGCTTGCTGGATGCCCTGGAAGCAAACGGTACGGGGTGTATTGCCTTCACCCCGCTGGCGCAGGGGCTGCTGACCGGAAAATACCTGAACGGTATTCCTGAAGATTCACGTATGCAGCGTGAAGGCAAGAAAGTGCGTGGTCTAAACGAAAAAATGCTGACCGAAGCCAACCTGAACAGCCTGCGTTTGCTGAGTGAAATGGCGCAGGCGCGCGGTCAGACTATGGCGCAGATGGCGCTAAGCTGGCTGCTGAAAGATGCGCGCGTGACGTCCGTGCTGATTGGCGCAAGCCGCCCGGAACAGCTGGAAGAGAACGTTCAGGCGCTGGAAAACCTGCGCTTTACGGAGGACGAACTCAAGCGGATTGACCAGCATGTTGCGGATGGGGAGTTGAATCTGTGGCAGGCGTCTTCGGATAAATAGTGCGGGCTGATGCCCTTGCTCCTCGCCCCGTCCTCTCCCCAAAGGGGAGAGGGCGAATGGCCGCACCGAGCAGTCCCCTCTCCCCTCTGGGGAGAGGGTTAGGGTGAGGGGTAAAGTGTACTTCATTTCTTACTGATCTTATCCAGATACCCCATCACAAACGCTGACAACACAAACGTCAGGTGGATGATGACGTACCACATCAGTTTGTTATCCGGCACGTTCTTTGCGTCCATAAACACGCGTAACAGGTGGATAGAGGAGATCGCCACAATCGACGCGGCCACTTTATTCTTCAGCGACGAGGCATCCATTTTGCCCAGCCAGCTGAGCTTCTCTTTACGCTCGTCGATATCAAGCTGGGAGACAAAATTCTCGTAGCCGGAGAACATCACCATCACCAGCAGCCCGCCCACCAGGGTCATATCCACCAGCGACAGCAGAACCAGAATCAAATCCGCTTCGGCAATGGAAAAGATATTCGGCAGAACGTGCAGGATTTCCTGAAAGAACTTAATCGTCAGCGCGATAAGTGCCAGCGAGAGGCCAAAATAGACGGGAGCCAGTATCCAGCGGGAGGCGTACATGGCATTTTCAAAAAAGCGTTCCATAAAGTCCTGTTTGCAAAAGAAACCAGCGCCCAGTATATCTCAACGGCGCTGGCTGTTTGCAATAACTCAACGGTACGTCACTCAGACGTTGTCCGGGTTAACCTCGGGACGTGCGTACTCCGGCCAGACAAGCGCCACCAGCTCAGGATAAGCCTCCAGGCTGAATTCGCGGAAACACTGACGCAAATTTAATACGTCCAGATCGGAATAAGAGACCTTCTCGCCGTTAAGACAGCGCTTTTTGATATTGTCATAATATTTATAGACTGCTGAATTCAGATCGCTACAGCGACGCTGCGCCTCAAACAGTCCAGGCGTATCATTAATTTCCGACATTTTCATACGCTTAATTGTCGCGTGTAAAAAGTCGATATATTCGTGGTTCACCCGCCAGTACCAGACAGGCGTAACGGAGTTCATCAATACAGAGAAATGGTCTTCACCTTCCTCTTTTGTCATCAGTTCAGGTTGCGGGGGTTCACTGGCGTCTTTCGACACTTTCGTTTTATTGAACTCCTGCATCAATAAAAGCACACCAGCGGTCAGTAATAGTAATGTGATGACCGTAAAAAAGATGCTGTTCATGGGTAGGCTCCATTTTTTTTGATTTTAAATTTGCCTCATGATATTGTCAACGAATCTCACGCCTTTACCAACCCCACCCTGTTGAAATTAAAGGAAATTAAAAATGCTGCCCGACTATCTCGTCCCGGCTAAGTACCACATTACGCCTGTGGAACAGCAACCGACGGAAGCAGAAAAAGAGGCCAGTTTCACTCAGGGGAAAAGAAAGCTCTCTGATTTCGAGCCCGATATATTAATTGGTGTTTCCCGAACTGGCAAATCCCGAAATATGTTGCTGGAAGAGCACGATCGCCATATAAAAGAACGCTTATTTCGCGCCATAAAAATTGAAGCCTTTGTCCACCTGCTGAATGACCTGCAGGCCGAGGGTGAAATAGATGCCCAGAAACTAAGTCAAATATTGGCCGAGAAAACCGAACAAATTAATGATGCGGGCAATGAAATTTGGCTTAACTTAATTACGCGCGAAAAAAACAACCCAATTTTTTATAACCTGGGGGAAGATTAACGTGAAAGAAGTTAAAAACAACGACGTTTATTTGACTTTAGATGATAAAAAAAGTGATGAATTTATCTTAAAGCAAAATCTCGACGCGCTAAGAAACACAAAAAATGACGAGATGACGCGTATTACGCAAGACCTGGTATCGATCCCGGCGACGCTGGTTCGGCTGAAATGGCACAATCGCCGTGAAATTTATCCGCTGCAGGTCAAAGAAGAAATTTACGGCGCCGTGATGAATGCCATCATTGAAGAGCGTCCTGAGCTGAAAGAGAAGCTTCTGGGGCGTCTCGAGGCCAATTATCAGTATTTGCTTGCCAGAGAAATCGCCACCCTGCGCCTGACGCGCAAGCTGTCAGACGGTGAGTACCGTACCTCAAACGTCACCTGCGTGGCGCTGGATGAGGACGCGCTGGCAACCCCTTCGACTGCACCGACAGATAACAAAAACGCATAAACTGACAGGCATAAAAAAAGCCGGCTTTCGCCAGCTTCTTTATCACTTCGAGGCCGCTTTCTCTTCGCCGACCAGTCCAATCTTCAGGTAACCCGCCTGATGCAGCGTGTCCATTACCTTCATCATGGTTTCATAATCAACGGTTTTATCCGCACGGAAGAAGACCGTGGTGTCTTTCTTACCGCCCGTAAGCTGCTCCAGCGCGGGGATGACCGAGTCGGCCGTCACCGGGTCGTTCCCAAGGAACATGGATTTATCCGCCTTCACCGACAGGTAGACAGGCTTCTCCGGCCGCGGCTGGGGCTGGCTGGAAGATGCCGGCAGATTTACCTTCACATCCACCGTCGCCAGCGGCGCAGCCACCATGAAGATAATCAGCAGAACCAGCATGACGTCGATAAACGGCGTCACGTTGATCTCATGCATTTCGCCGTTATCGTCCAGATTTTCGTTTAGACGCATCGCCATACTATCAACCTGCGCGCAGTTTAGACGCCGCATGCACCGGCTTAACCGAGCTGGCATTCAGGTCGAGATCGCGGCTTTGCAGCAGCAGAACCTGCGCGGCAACGTCACCCAGCGTGGCTTTGTAGCTGCCAATCATACGCGCGAAGATGTTGTAGATAACCACCGCAGGAATCGCTGCAACCAGACCAATCGCCGTCGCCAGCAGCGCTTCTGCGATACCCGGCGCCACAACCGCCAGGTTGGTGGTTTGGGTCTGCGCGATACCGATAAAGCTGTTCATGATGCCCCAGACCGTACCGAAAAGACCGATGAACGGTGAGATCGCGCCGATAGTCGCCAGATAACCATTGCCGCGTCCCATGTGTCGGCCAACGGCCGCAACGCGACGCTCAAGGCGGAAACCGGTACGCTCTTTGATACCTTCGTTATCTTCACTGCCAGCGGAGAGTTCCAGCTCGTTCTGCGCTTCATTCACGAGCAGGGTGGTCAGGCTTTTGGCGTGGAAGGATGAGGTTATATCCGAAGCCTGATCCAGAGAGCGGGCTTCAGCCAGCTGCTGCTGTTCCCGCTTAAGGCGACGCTTCTGCGAAAGCAGCTCGGCGCTTTTACTGAAGAAGATAGCCCAGGTGACAACGGACGCCAGAATCAGGCCGATCATCACAATCTTAACCACGATGTCAGCATGCTGATACATGCCCCAAACGGAGAGATCCGTCTGCATCAAATTATTACCCACTCTGTATCTCCAGGACGCAAATCACAAAATCTGAGCGTAATAATATCAAAACGTCGTCGAATTGATAGTAGTTCTCATTAGTATTTGCATGGTGCCGTAATTTTCGCTCACTTTCCTTGCGCTTACGCAGTAAAAATTTCTTATGCGAATTTTTGATAAAATTTTCTGCTTATTCGATAAGCCTGCGGGTGCAGTTTTTTCCAATCGTGGTAGTCTGGACGTCCAGACGTATAAAAACAGGGTTAGCGAACATGACAAAGAAGCATCTTGATACCACGCTGGTACAGGCAGGACGCAGCAAAAAATATACTCAGGGATCGGTCAACAGCGTGATTCAACGCGCCTCCTCGCTGGTGTTTGACACCGTTGAGGAGAAAAAAATCGCCACGCGCAACCGCGCAAATGGCGGGCTATTTTATGGCCGTCGCGGCACGCTAACCCATTTTTCTCTGCAGGAAGCGATGTGCGAGCTGGAAGGTGGCGCAGGCTGCGCGCTGTTCCCATGTGGGGCGGCGGCGGTCGCCAACACGATTCTGGCGTTTGTGGAACAGGGCGATCACATCCTGATGACCAATACCGCCTATGAACCCAGCCAGGACTTCTGCACCAAAATCCTCAGCAAGCTCGGCGTAACGACCGGCTGGTTCGACCCGCTGATTGGTGAAGGCATTGCCGAACTTATTCAGCCAAACACGCGCATTGTGTTCCTGGAATCGCCGGGCTCACTCACCATGGAAGTTCACGACGTGCCGGCTATCGTGAAGGCCGTGCGCAGCAAAGCGCCAGAGGCGATCGTTATGATCGACAACACCTGGGCGGCAGGCGTGCTGTTTAAAGCGCTGGAATTCGACATTGATATCTCGATTCAGGCGGCAACGAAATACCTGATTGGTCACTCAGACGGCATGATTGGCACTGCGGTCTCCAACGCGCGCTGCTGGGATCAGCTGCGTGAAAATGCCTACCTGATGGGCCAGATGGTGGATGCCGACACGGCCTACATGACCAGCCGCGGTATCCGCACGCTGGGCGTTCGCCTGCGTCAGCACCATGAAAGCAGCCTGACGGTGGCCGAATGGCTGGCGCAGCATCCGCAGGTTGAGCGCGTGAATCACCCCGCGCTACCCGGCAGTAAAGGCCATGAGTTCTGGCAGCGTGACTTTACAGGCAGCAGCGGGTTGTTCTCGTTCGTGCTGAAAAAACGGCTAAATAATGACGAGCTGGCAAGCTATCTGGATAATTTTACCCTCTTCAGCATGGCCTACTCGTGGGGCGGTTTTGAATCCCTGATTCTGGCTAACCAGCCGGAACAGGTTGCGGCCCTGCGCCCCGGCGGTGAAGTGGACTTCAGCGGAACCCTGATTCGACTGCATATCGGTTTAGAAAATGTTGACGATCTGATTGCCGATTTAGCAGCAGGGTTCGAGCGTATCGTGTAGAGTGCAGGCTGAAAATGTACTCTCTGGACGCTTTTGTGGACACCACCATCAGAAAAGTCTGCATGAGTTGCGCCCGGGATCAAACCCGACGGACGAATAAGGGAGTACAATAGCGCTATATCTGCTGTTCCACAGGAAAGTCCATGGCTGTTATTCAAGATATTATCGCGGCGCTCTGGCATCACGACTTTGCCGCGCTGGCGGATCCTCACATCGTTGGTATTGTTTACCTCGTGATGTTCGCAACTCTGTTTCTGGAAAATGGATTACTGCCAGCCTCGTTCTTGCCCGGTGACAGCCTGCTTTTACTTGCCGGGGCGTTAATCGGGAAAGGCGTCATGGACTTCACGCCAACGATGGTTATCCTGACCTCCGCAGCCAGCCTGGGCTGCTGGCTGAGCTATCTGCAGGGCCGCTGGCTGGGGAACACGCGCGTCGTCAAAAGCTGGCTGGCGCAGCTGCCGCATAAATATCATCAGCGCGCGACCTGCATGTTTGACCGGCACGGCCTGCTGGCGCTGCTGGCCGGACGTTTCCTCGCGTTCGTTCGCACCCTTCTGCCGACGATGGCAGGCATTTCGGGTCTGTCGAACCGCCGCTTCCAGTTCTTCAACTGGCTGAGCGCTCTGCTGTGGGTTGGCGTGGTGACGACGCTCGGCTACGCGCTGAATATGATCCCCTTTGTGAAACACCACGAAGATCAGGTGATGACCTTCCTGATGGTGCTGCCAATGTTCCTGCTGGTAGCGGGTCTGGTGGGAACCATCGCGGTGGTGATTAAGAAGAAGTACTGCAGCGCGTGATCCCCTCACCCTGACCCTCTCCCCATAGGGGAGAGGGAAAAAAGCCTAAGCTCCCTGCATAGTTCGGATGCGTGACGCATCCTCTCCCGGCGTGACGCCGAAATAGCGCTTAAACTCCCGACTGAACTGCGAAGCACTTTCATAGCCCACCCGCATCGCCGCCGCACTGGCCTTCATGCCGTCGTGGATCATCAGCATCCGCGCCTTATGCAGCCGGTAGGTTTTGAGGTACTGCAGCGGCGAGGTGCTGGTCACCGATTTAAAATTATGGTGAAACGCCGAGACGCTCATGTTCGCTTCCGCCGCCAGCTGGTCGACGCTGAGGTTTTCCGTGTACTGGCTTTCGATACGCTTGAGCACGCGGCTTATCAGGCTGAAGTGGGTCTGTCGGCTCACCAGGGCGAGTAACGCACCGCCGCCCGGGCCCAGCAGCACGTGGTAGAGAATTTCACGGACGATCTGCTTGCCCAGAATGCGCGCGTCAAGCGGCCTCTCCATCACGTCCAGCAGACGCTCGATGGCGCAGAGGATCTCTTCTGAAAGCGTCGCCGAGTTAATCCCGCTCGACGCCATCGAAGGCTGGAAGAGTTCATCTTCGCCAATCTCCATCAGCAGCTCCTGCAGCTGAAGAATATCGACGTTGACGCGAATACCCGCCAGCGGAACCGCCTCTGTCGCGAAGGTTTCACATTCAAAGGGTAAAGGTACCGTCAGAAGCAGATATTCATTGGTGTCGTAGCGGAACACGCGCTCGTTGATATAGCCAATTTTATGGCCTGAAAAGAGAAAAACGATGCCCGGCTGGTACATGACCGGCGTGCGCGTTCCCGGCTGCGTGCCATAGAGCAGGCGAATGTCCGGCAGCAGGTCGCTGGCGCGATTTTCATTATCTATCAATCTCTTAATCTGCACAGTGAGCTGCTGGCAGATAGCCTCACGGTTCATCTTGCATTACTCCGGGTGCGGTTTTCGACGTTGACAGTGTGCGTTGTTTTCCGCGCTTTCTCCAGCGCTCTGTAGAAATGGGCAAGACATCGGCAGGAATGTGCATTGAGGGCGTAGCCCCGGACGGCCACAATGAGCAGCATCAGGTCGCCCTCTGCGCACCACGGTTTTTCACCCACTAAAGGGAACGAGCAATGAACAACTTTAATCTTCACACCCCAACCCGCATTCTGTTTGGTAAAGACGCTATCGCTGACCTGCGCGCGCAGATCCCTGCTGACGCCCGCGTGCTGATCACCTACGGTGGCGGCAGCGTGAAAAAAACCGGCGTGCTGGATCAGGTTTACAGCGCGCTGGACGGTATGGACGTGCGTGAGTTCGGCGGCATTGAGCCAAACCCGTCCTACGAAACGCTGATGAAGGCGGTGAAAATCGCCCGCGAAGAAAACATTACCTTCCTGCTGGCGGTCGGCGGCGGCTCGGTGCTGGACGGCACCAAATTCATCGCGGCGGCAGCGCACTACGCTGACGGCATCGATCCGTGGCACATCCTGGAAACTCGCGGCAGCGACATCAAAAGCGCTATCCCGATGGGCTCCGTGCTGACCCTGCCGGCCACCGGTTCTGAATCCAACAAGGGTGCGGTAATCTCCCGTAAAACCACCGGGGACAAACAGGCCTTCATGAACGAACACGTTCAGCCTGTGTTCGCCATTCTGGATCCGGTTTACACCTACACCCTGCCTGCGCGTCAGGTGGCGAACGGCGTGGTCGATGCCTTTGTACATACCGTTGAGCAGTACGTCACGTCTCCGGTGAATGCCAAAATTCAGGATCGCTTCGCGGAAGGCATTCTGCTGACGCTCGTCGAAGAGGGTCCGAAAGCGCTGAAAGAGCCGGAAAACTATGACGTTCGCGCCAACGTAATGTGGGCCGCCACGCAGGCGCTGAACGGCCTGATCGGCGCTGGCGTGCCGCAGGACTGGGCAACCCACATGCTGGGCCACGAGCTGACGGCGATGCACGGCCTGGACCATGCTCAAACGCTGGCCGTTGTGCTGCCTGCGCTGTGGAACGAAAAACGCGACACCAAACGCGCCAAGCTGCTGCAGTACGCCGAGCGCGTGTGGAACATTACCGAGGGTTCTGACGATGCGCGCATTGATGCCGCCATCGAAGCGACCCGCAGCTTCTTTGAAGACCTGGGCGTGCCAACGCGTCTGTCAGGCTATGGCCTGGACGGCAGCTCCATCCCCGCCCTGCTGGCGAAACTCGAAGAGCACGGCATGACCCATCTGGGCGAGCACGGCGACATCACCCTGGACGTCAGCCGTCGTATTTACGAGGCGGCGCGCTAAGCGTTTTTGTCTCCCCGACTTTCGTTTTTTGACATTTCGTCCAGACTTAATGCACACCCCATCGCCGGAGTCTCCCTCCGGCGATGCGCACCTGAAGGAGGAAAAATGGCAAACCAAACCGTAATCAAGCTGCAGGACGGCAACGTGATGCCCCAGCTGGGGCTAGGTGTATGGAAAGCCGGTAACGACGAGGTCGTCTCCGCCATTCATAAAGCCCTGGAAGTCGGCTACCGGTCGATTGACACCGCCGCCGCGTACAAAAACGAGGACGGCGTAGGTACCGCACTGGCCAGCGCCGGTGTCCCTCGCGATGAATTATTCATCACCACGAAACTGTGGAATGACGATCAAAAGCGTCCCCGCGAAGCCCTGCAGGAGAGCCTCGAGAAACTCCAGCTCGATTTCGTCGATCTGTATCTGATGCACTGGCCGGTTCCGGCCATCGACCATTACGTTGATGCCTGGAAAGGGATGATAGAGCTGCAAAAAGAGGGGCTGGTGAAAAGTATCGGCGTCTGTAATTTCCAGGTTCATCACCTGCAGCGGCTGATTGACGAGACGGGCGTCGCACCCGTGATTAACCAGATCGAACTGCACCCGCTGATGCAGCAGCGTCAGCTTCACGCCTGGAACGCCACGCATAAAATCCAGACCGAGTCCTGGAGCCCGCTGGCTCAGGGTGGTGAAGGGGTATTCGATCAGAAAATTATCCGCGACCTAGCGGATAAATACGGCAAAACCCCGGCGCAGATCGTCATTCGCTGGCATCTGGACAACGGCCTGGTGGTGATCCCGAAATCGGTCACGCCATCGCGCATCGCCGAGAATTTCGACGTCTGGGATTTCCGGCTGGACAAAGATGAGCTTGGCGAGATTGCGAAGCTGGATAAGGGTAAGCGGCTTGGGCCGGACCCGGATCAGTTTGGCGGGTAATACCTAAAACGAGCCCGGTCTTCCGCCGGGCTCGTTTTAATTTATAAACCGGACTGACATCTCGCTTCTCCGGGAAGGTCAGGCAATGTGCAAATAACGTTATACGCTTTCCCTTCAAGTTTATGCGGCCCACCGAGACCGCCGCCTGCTTCTGCATCATATTCCTTTCCGTTGACACTTATCTGGAGCGGGGTGTGATAAATCCAGTCCATCGGGCCTATTGGCAGAAAAAAGATCCACTCAAGCTGGCTCTGAAAAGCAAAACGACCGTTGTCGTCAGAAAGCGTTTGCTCCCTCTCTAATGTTATTTTAGCGCCAGAGACTGGCTTACCTGCGCTGTCGATTAGACGTCCTTCCACTTCTGGCTGTGTCTGGCGGTGCATTACACAACCGCATAACGTCAGGCTAATCAGCATCGTTCCTGTTAACTTCCTTATTTTCATTTTGGGCCTCCTATCCTTATGCAGAAAAAAGCCGGGTGGCGGCTACGCCTTACCCGGCCTACGCCCTGACCTGTAGGCCCGGTAAGCGCAGCGCCACCGGGCATTGTTACAGGTTTAACCGATCTTACGTTTTACGTTCTTCTTCGTTCCCGCCCCACCGTTCGAACGCTGATGCACAATCGGCGTGTGCTTGGTCAGCGCCGGACGCGTATTGCGGTTCTGGCGACGCGCTTCGCGCATCTCATCCAGCGTCGGGGCCGGTACCAGACAGTCGCGGCGCGAGCCGATCAGGTGTTTTTTGCCCATTTCTTCCAGCGCCTGGCGGATCAGCGGCCAGTTTTTTGGGTCGTGGTAACGCAGCAGCGCCTTGTGCAGACGACGCTGTTTATCCCCTTTCGGCACCACCACCTCTTCACTCTTGTAGCCAATCTTACTCAGCGGGTTCTTGCCGGTGTAATACATGGTCGTCGAGTTGGCGAGCGGTGACGGATAGAAGTTCTGCACCTGATCCAGACGGAAGCGACGCTGTTTCAGCCACAGCGCCAGGTTCACCATGTCCTCATCGCGCGTGCCTGGATGGGCGGAGATGAAGTACGGGATCAGATACTGCTCTTTGCCCGCCTGCTTCGAGTAGGTGTCGAACAGCTCTTTAAAGCGGTCATAGCTGCCCATGCCCGGCTTCATCATCTTCGACAGCGGGCCTTCTTCGGTGTGCTCCGGCGCAATCTTCAGATAGCCACCGACGTGGTGCGTCGCCAGCTCTTTGATGTAGCGCGGATCTTCCACGGCGATGTCGTAACGCACCCCGGAGGCGATCAGGATCTTCTTGATGCCTTTCAGGTCACGGGCGCGGCGGTAGAGGTTGATCGTCGGCTCATGGTTGGTGTCCATGTGCTCGCAAATGCTTGGATAGACGCAGGAGAGACGGCGGCAGGTTTGCTCCGCGCGCGGCGACTTGCAGCGCAGCATGTACATGTTCGCGGTTGGGCCGCCAAGATCGGAAATCACGCCGGTAAAACCCGGCACCGTGTCGCGAATCGCTTCGATCTCGTTGATGATCGACTCTTCCGAACGGCTCTGAATGATGCGCCCCTCGTGCTCGGTAATGGAGCAGAAGGAACAGCCGCCGAAGCAACCGCGCATGATGTTGATCGAGAAGCGGATCATCTCATACGCCGGGATACGTGCGTTGCCGTACGCCGGGTGCGGCACGCGCTTGTACGGCAGCGCAAAGACGCTGTCCATCTCTTCGGTGGAGAGCGGTATAGCTGGCGGGTTGATCCAGATAAAGCGCTCGCCGTGCTTCTGCATCAGCGCGCGGGCGCAGCCCGGGTTGGTTTCATGGTGCAGAATACGGGACGCGTGCGCGTAGAGCACCTTGTCGGCTTTCACCTTCTCGTAGGACGGCAGCAGCACGTAGGTCTTTTCCCACGGCTTCGGGCGCGGCGGCTGCACGACGATAGCCTTCGCTTCCGTTTTTTTCGGCTCTACCGGTTTGTTATCCGCACACGGCAGATCGTCGCCATACGGGTGTGGGATCGGGTCGATTTTGCCCGGCATATCGATGATGCGGGAATCCACCCCGCTCCAGCCCGGGAGCGCCTCTTTCACCATGATGGCGGTATTGCGCACGTCGCGGATGCTGCTCACCGGCTCGCCCTGCGACAGACGGTGCGCCACTTCCACCAGCGGACGCTCGCCGTTTCCGTAAATCAGCATGTCGGCTTTGGAATCCACCAGCACCGAGCGGCGCACGGTATCAGACCAGTAATCATAGTGCGCGGTACGGCGCAGGCTCGCCTCGATGCCGCCCAGGATCACCGGCACGTCCTTCCAGGCTTCTTTGCAGCGCTGGGTATAGACGAGGGTCGCGCGGTCCGGACGTTTACCCGCCACGTTATCCGGCGTGTAGGCGTCGTCATGGCGCAGCTTGCGGTCGGCGGTATAGCGGTTGATCATCGAGTCCATGTTGCCTGCGGTCACGCCGAAGAACAGGTTGGGTTTACCCAGACGCATAAAGTCGTCTTTGCTGTTCCAGTCAGGCTGGGAGATGATCCCCACGCGGAAGCCCTGCGCTTCAAGCATACGGCCACAAATGGCCATACCGAAGCTCGGATGGTCAACGTAGGCATCGCCCGTGACCAGAATGATGTCGCAGCTGTCCCAGCCCAGTTGGTCCATCTCTTCACGGGACATCGGCAGGAACGGCGCCGGTCCAAAGCAGGCTGCCCAGTACTGGGGCCAGGAGAAGAGGTCACGATCCGGCTGGATCAGGGAAATTGCGCTCATAATGCTTCCGAAGAAAAAATAGACAAAAGGGCGGGGATTATACGCTGGAACATTGTGGGAAATGAAGGGGTATTATGCGGGCTGTTGCCCTCACCCCAACCCTCTCCCACAGGGAGAGGGAGAAAAGCAATTTACGATGCCGGATTGACCAGCATCTGCCCTACCGAGCCCCTGTCCATCATCTCCAGCGTCTGGCTGTGGAACAGGAACGGGAAGTGCGGCCACGAAGGTTGACCGTAATAGACAAGCAGTTCAACCTGGCCGTCCACCCAGACGGTATCTTTCCAGCCGCGATCTTCCGGGAACGGCATCGCGCCGTTGACGTTGCGGATCAGGAATGACACCCCTTCAATATGGAACGACTGTGGCATATCTGAACGAACCGTCCAGCGTTCCCAGGTGCCCTGCTGCGCGGTGATGTCGATGCGGTTGACGTCCCACAGCGCGCCGTTGATGCCCGGGTCGTCGCCCAGGCTGATATCACGGCTGCGCACCGGCGAGCCGCTCATGATCTCCTGCGGCAGCAGACGCATTGGCAGGCTATCGGTCACCAGCGGCAGCAGACCGGTTGGACGCAGGGTCAGCACCAGGGTCGAGACAAGTATGCTCGACGGTTCAAAGAACCCGCGAATACGGTCGACAATGCTGGCCGCTTCACCGCAGGTGACAGACACTTCATCCCCATTGGTCATATCAATGAGAACTTCGCGACGTTCGCCCGGCGAGAGCGCCAGCTGTTTGACGGACACCGGCGCCGGTAAAAAGCCCTGATCGCCGGAGATCACGTGCAGCGGACGGCCATCGCTCATCTGCAGCTGATAGCGGCGCGAGTTAGACGCGTTGAGCAGACGCAGGCGCACCCAGCCACGGGACACTTCGACATACGGGCTCTGCGCGCCATTAACCAGCAGCGTATCGCCGACGAAGCCACCGCTGCCCGGCTCGCTGTATTCTGGCGTACCGAAATTATCCAGACGTTTGTCCTGGATGATAATCGGGAAATCATCCACGCCGTAGTGGTTTGGGATCGGCAGGGATTTGCTGACCTCATCTTCAACCAGCCACATTCCGGCCAGGCCGTTATAGATCTGCTGCGCCGTGCGGTTAGGCGTGTTGGCGTGATACCACAGAGTTGCCGCGCTCTGGCGAATCGGCAGAACGGGCGCCCAGTCGGCGCTGGGCGACATCATTCGCGCCGCGCCGCCAATTAACGGGCCAGGTACCTGTAAGCCGCTGATGGTCATGGCGACATTTTCAGGGGTACGGTTGCTGTAGATGAGCTTAACGTCATCACCATTCCACACGCGTATGGTCGGCCCAAGATAACGTCCGTTAATGCCCCAGACGGGCGCGCGCGTCCCCTGGGTAAAGGACCAGTGGCTACGCTGCAGCGTCAGGAAAAGCGGCTGACCGCGACGGGATTCAATGAGTGGCGGAATAGGCAGCGGCTGTTGCTGCCCGGCGGCGCTGGCTGTCAGCGGCATCGCACCCGCACAAAGGGCGATACCCGAAGCCTGAATAAACTGACGCCGACTGAGTGACATATAAGCTCCATCTGAAACGACTAACAACGTGGGAATTCGTTTTCCCTTTAACGCCGGATTAAATCTTACCGGCGGCTTCTCTCTCTGCGACTTCTTTGTCGAGCTGCGCGATATGCTCAGCCATCAGATCGCGGCAGTGCGCGGCCAGCTCGCGCACCTGATCTTTACCGTATTTACTGGTATCGACGGGTGGCAGCATTTCGACAATTACCAGCCCGTTATTCAGGCGGTTAAGATTAATCTTATTCGAAGTATTGGAAACACACACAGGAATAATTGGAACACCTGCCGCAATTGCGGCATGAAACGCACCGGTTTTAAACGGCAGCAGGCCGCGGCCGCGGCTGCGCGTCCCTTCCGGGAACATCCAGATTGAAATTTTGCGCTTTTTAAAATGATTCACCACTTCCGCAATGGTGCTGTGCGCTTTTGCACGGTTATTACGGTCGATCAGCAGGTTGCCGGTAAGCCAGTACAGCTGACCAAAAAACGGGATCCACAGCAGGCTTTTTTTGCCCACCGTCACGGTCGGTGGAAGCACGATATTAGAGGCCGTCACCATATCGTAGTTGTTCTGATGGTTGGCGATATAGATGGCGTTACCGAAATTCTCCGCCCCTTCCGGCAGACGTTTTTCAACTTTCAGACCAAACAGCGGCGCAAGGCGCCCGAACATATGGCCAAAGGTGGCGACATGCTTCGGATTACGCGGGCTGAACAGGCAATAAATAGAGCCGAAAATACAGACCAGAATGCAGTAGATAACGGTAAGAATAAGACGAACAATATATAGCATAGCGACCTCTGAAGCCCCAACAGCTGACAATTATACTTCACCTGTGGCCAGGTAAGGACTTTATTACGAGCGCGTATTGTTAATCGCAACGCACGAATTAACAACGATTTTACGGGAAATTTTATTGAAATTCCCCCTCCGGACAGAGGGGGATATCACGACATTACTCTTCGCTGTCACCCGCAGCGCTGCGTGCAGGAGAGTCTATCTCCACGCGATCGATACGCTGCAGACCGCGCATCAGCGAACCGCGGCGACCGCGCTCACCCACCACCTTCTGCAGCTCTTCCGGACGAAGCTTGATTTTGCGCTTGCCGACGTGAATGGTCAGCGTGCTCTGCGGCGGCAGCAGGAAGAGGTGCGCCAGGCCATCTTCGCCTTTCGCGGCCTCCGCCGACGGGATGTTGATGATCTTGTTGCCCTTGCCTTTTGACAGCTCCGGCAGATCGCTGACCGGGAACATCAGCATACGTCCGGCGGTAGTGATCGCCAGCAGCATGTCGCTTTCGTTCTCAATCACCAGCGGCGCCATCACGTGGGCGTTGTCCGGCAGGCTAATCAGCGCCTTACCGGCACGGTTGCGGGAAACCAGATCGTTAAAGGTACAGATAAAACCGTAGCCCGCATCAGACGCCAGCAGAAGTTTCTGGTCATCGGCTTCCATCAGCATATGGTCAACCGTCGCGCCCGGCGGCAGCGTCAGCTTGCCGGTGAGCGGCTCGCCCTGCCCGCGCGCGGAAGGCAGCGTGATCGGGTCAATGGCGTAGCTGCGGCCGGTGGAGTCGATAAACGCCACCGGCTGGTTGCTCTTACCTTTCACCGCCGCTTTGAAGCTGTCACCCGCTTTGTAGCTCAGCCCCGGCGCGTCGATATCGTGGCCTTTGGCGCTACGCACCCAGCCGCTCTGCGACAGGACAATAGTCACCGGCTCGGACGGCTGCATGTCGTGCTCGTTCATCGCCTTCGCTTCTTCGCGCTCGTGCAGCGGAGAACGACGGTCGTCGCCGAAGGCGTCTGCATCGGCCTGCAGCTCTTTCTTCAGCAGGGTGTTCATCTTGCGCTCGGACGCGAGGATCGCCTGCAGCTGATCGCGCTCTTTTTCCAGCTCGTTCTGCTCGCCGCGGATCTTCATCTCTTCCAGTTTGGCGAGATGGCGCAGCTTCAGCTCAAGGATCGCTTCGGCCTGTGTTTCGCTGATGCCAAAGCGCGACATCAGGGCGGGCTTCGGCTCGTCCTCGGTACGGATGATCTCAATCACCTCGTCGATATTGAGGAACGCCACCAGCAAACCTTCGAGGATATGCAGGCGCTTAAGCACTTTCTCCAGACGATGGTTCAGACGACGGCGGACCGTATCGCGGCGGAACGTCAGCCATTCGGTGAGGATCTCCAGCAGGTTTTTCACCGCCGGGCGTCCGTCGAGGCCGATCATGTTCAGGTTGATGCGGTAGCTTTTTTCCAGATCGGTGGTGGCAAACAGGTGGTTCATCACCTGCTCCATGTCCACGCGGTTGGAGCGCGGCACGATCACCAGACGGGTCGGGTTCTCGTGGTCAGACTCGTCGCGCAGGTCGTCTACCATCGGCAGTTTTTTATTGCGCATCTGGGAGGCGATCTGCTCCAGCACTTTGGCACCGGAAACCTGATGCGGCAGCGCGGTGATGACCACGGCGCCGTCTTCCTTATTCCACACCGCGCGCATGCGCACGGAGCCGCGACCGTTCTGGTAAATTTTGCGGATTTCCGCACGCGAGGTGATGATTTCGGCTTCGGTCGGGAAATCCGGACCCTGTACGATATCCAGCAGATCGTCGAGCGAGGCTTTCGGCTGCTCAATCAGGGTGATGGCGGCTTTCGCCACTTCGCGCAGGTTGTGCGGCGGAATGTCCGTCGCCATGCCGACCGCAATCCCGGTGGTGCCGTTCAGCAGGATATTCGGCAGACGCGCAGGGAGCATCTTCGGCTCCTGCATCGTACCGTCAAAGTTTGGTACCCAGTCAACGGTTCCCTGACCCAGCTCGCCCAGCAGCACTTCGGCATATTTAGACAGACGGGATTCGGTATAACGCATCGCCGCGAAGGATTTCGGATCGTCCGGCGCACCCCAGTTCCCCTGACCATCCACCAGCGGGTAGCGGTAAGAGAACGGCTGGGCCATCAGCACCATCGCTTCATAGCAGGCGCTGTCGCCGTGCGGATGGTATTTACCCAGCACGTCACCGACGGTACGGGCGGATTTCTTGAACTTGGCGGTGGCGTTCAGCCCCAGCTCGGACATCGCATAGACGATGCGGCGCTGAACGGGCTTCAGGCCATCCCCGATAAACGGCAACGCCCTGTCCATGATGACGTACATGGAGTAGTTCAGGTAGGCATTTTCCGTGAATTCATGTAGCGCGAGGCGCTCTGCCATATCGCTCATTACGTGTGATTCCTCAACTCAGAAACCGAAGGGTTTCAGGCAATATTGCCGCAGATACTACCCTATCTGACGAGTTGAGTCACAAAGAAAAAGGGCCGCTTATGCGGCCCTTTCCGGGTTATTTGTTCAGCTTAATGACCTGCTTCACGTCGATTTCAAAATCGTTCCACTCTTTATCGACCTTGCCCTGGATTTCCACTTTATCCTGAGGGGTGACGGTCACGCCGTTCCAGCGCTTGTGGTCAATTTCCACGTTCACCGTACCGGTCTCATCGCGGAAGGTGTAGCGGTCATCGGACAGGCGCTGGGTGATGTTCCCGCGCAGCTTCACCCAACTGTCGTCTTTCATCTCTTTGACCTTCACCGCGGTGGTGAGATTAGCGTCGTTATCAACAAAACCGCCCGTTTGCGTCTGGGTCTGGGTTTGCGTGGCGGACGGGCCGTTAAATCCGCCCTGCGCGGCAAAGACGGGGGCAGTGGTCATCATCATGATGGCGGCAATAGCAGCGAATTTTTTCATATTAACTCTCCCTTTAATCTGGTTTCGCAGTCCATTAAACAGGGTAATCCTTAACAACTTCTTAAGGGGAAAATTTATTTATTTTTACTGTACAGCACGTTGATTCAGAGGGTTTACTGACGGCATCAAGGAGGGAATATGCGCATTTTACTGGTAGAAGACGACACGTTAATTGGCGACGGTATCAGAGCGGGTTTA
This sequence comes from Enterobacter sp. 3U4, assembly GCF_057224565.1. NCBI lineage: Bacteria > Pseudomonadati > Pseudomonadota > Gammaproteobacteria > Enterobacterales > Enterobacteriaceae > Enterobacter > Enterobacter sp. 3U4. The sequence continues at coordinate 53,475 of NZ_CP136665.1, read as the reverse complement.
AGCAAAATGGGCTTTAGCGTGGACTGGTTTACCGACGGAAAAACCGGCCAGGCCGCGCTTTCCTCTGCGCCCTATGATGCCGTGGTGTTGGATCTGACGCTGCCGGAAATTGACGGTCTGGACATCCTGCGCGCGTGGCGCGAAAGCGGGCGCAGCGAGCCGGTATTGATCCTGACCGCGCGGGATGCGCTTAACCAGCGCGTGGAAGGACTGCGTCTTGGCGCGGATGATTATCTCTGTAAGCCGTTCGCGCTGATTGAAGTCGGCGCCCGCCTTGAGGCGCTGGTCCGCCGCAGCCACGGCCAGACGCATAGCGAGCTACGCCACGGCAAGGTCACGCTCGATCCGACCCGTCTCGTCGCCGCGCTGGACGGTGAGCCGCTGACGCTCAAGCCGAAAGAGTTCGCGCTGCTGGAGCTGTTAATGCGTAACGCGGGCCGGGTGCTGCCGCGAAAGCTGATCGAGGAAAAACTCTATACCTGGGACGACGACGTCTCAAGCAACGCCATCGAAGTTCACGTCCATCACCTGCGCCGCAAGCTTGGCAGCGAGTTTATCCGCACCGTGCACGGCATCGGCTATACCCTGGGTGACGCATGAAGCTGACGCAACGCTTAAGCCTGAAGCTGCGCCTGACGCTTCTCTTCCTGCTGCTCTCTCTGGCGGCATGGTTTGCCGCCAGCCTGGTCGCCTGGCAGCAAACTACCCACAAGCTGGATAAGCTGTTCGATACCCAGCAGATGCTGTTTGCCAAACGGCTGCTGACGATGGATCTTGACGAGATCCGAGCCCCCGAACGCATGCGCGAGATCCCGAAAAAAGTGAAGCATGGTCGTCTGGATGACGACGCGCTGGCTTTCGCCATTTACGCCGTTGACGGCAAAATGCTGCTGAACGACGGCGAGAACGGGCGCGATATTCCTTACCACTATCGCCGCGACGGGTTTGCTAACGGGCAGCTCCAGGACGACAACGACGAATGGCGTTTCCTGTGGCTGACCTCTCCCGACGGGAAGTACCGCGTTGTGGTCGGTCAGGAGTGGGAGTACCGCCAGGATATGGCGCTGGACGTGGTCAGCTCGCAGCTGACCCCCTGGCTGGTGGCACTGCCCGTGATGCTGCTGTTGCTGGTTGTCCTCATGAGCCGGGAGCTGAAGCCGCTGAAAAAGCTGGCGCAGACCCTGCGCTCCCGCTCGCCGGATGCCACCGATAAACTGCCGACGGAGGGTGTCCCAACTGAAGTGCGCCCCCTGCTCGACGCGCTGAATCATCTCTTCGCACGTACCCAGGAGATGATGAGCCGCGAACGCCGCTTTACGTCCGATGCCGCCCACGAGTTACGCAGCCCGCTGGCGGCACTGAAGGTGCAAACTGACGTGGCGCAGCTCTCTCATGACGATCCGCAGGCGCGGGAAAAGGCGCTGATGCAGCTGCATGCGGGCATTGACCGCGCTTCCCGTCTGGTGGATCAGCTCCTCACGCTGTCGCGTCTGGACTCGCTGGATAACCTTGACGATGTCGAACCGATTCCCCTGGGAGACTTACTGCAGTCGGCGGTACTGGATATCTGGCATCCGGCACAGCAGGCGGGCATTGATATTCGCCTGAACATTCATGCACCAGAGGTTACACGCACCGGCCAGCAGCTGCTCCTGAGCCTTCTGGTTCGCAACCTGCTGGATAACGCGATTCGCTACAGCCCGCGCGGCAGCGTGGTGGACGTGACGCTGGAGGCGCGTAGCTTTACCGTGCGCGACAACGGTCCCGGCATTTCACCGGACGCGCTGGCGCGCATCGGCGAGCGCTTTTATCGTCCACCGGGTCAGGACGCCACGGGCAGCGGGCTGGGGTTATCCATCGTAAAACGCATCGCCGCCCTGCACGGGATGCGCGTGTTGCTGAGCAATGCACCTGAAGGCGGTTTTGAAGCGAAGGTCAGCTGGTAGAGATTATTGCGTTTAATGCAAAAGACTTTGCACATTTTGCTCATTTTTCCGCTCCGTCCTCGCGCGTAGAATACTTGCCATACTCTCATCATCGAGGACAAATAATGAGCAACATTCTGATTATCAACGGCGCGAAAGAGTTCGCGCACTCTAAAGGCCAGCTGAATGACACCCTGACCGAGGTCGCGGACGGTTTCCTGCGCGACGCCGGGCATGATGTTAAGGTCGTGCGCGCGGACAGCGATTATGACGTGAAAGCCGAAGTGCAGAACTTCCTGTGGGCCGACGTGGTGATCTGGCAGATGCCGGGCTGGTGGATGGGCGCGCCGTGGACCGTGAAAAAATACATGGACGACGTGTTCACCGAAGGTCACGGTTCGCTGTATGCCAGCGACGGTCGTACCCGTTCTGACGCCTCCAAAAAATACGGCTCTGGCGGCCTGATTCAGGGCAAAAAATATATGCTGTCACTGACCTGGAACGCCCCGCTGGAAGCCTTCACCGAGAAAGATCAGTTCTTCGAAGGCGTGGGCGTGGACGGCGCGTACCTGCCGTTCCACAAGGCGAATCAGTTCCTGGGCATGGATCCGCTGCCGACCTTTATCGTCAACGACGTGATTAAAATGCCTGATGTCCCGAGCTATATCGCAGAATATCGCAAGCATCTCGCGGAAATTTTTGCTTAACTGGTAGCCTGGAATTAAAGGAGTAGTAAACATGCTTACCGTTATCGCAGAAATCCGTACTCGTCCAGGTCAACATCACCGCCAGGCGGTGCTGGATCAGTTCGCGAAAATTATCCCGACCGTACTGAAAGAAGAAGGCTGCCACGGCTACGCGCCGATGGTGGATGCCGCCACTGACGCCAGCTTCCAGGCGACCGCGCCAGACTCAATCATCATGGTTGAGCAGTGGGAAACCGTCGCGCATCTTGAAGCGCATCTGCAGACCGCGCACATGAAAGCCTGGAGCGACGCGGTGAAGGGTGACGTGCTGGAAACCCACATCCGCATTCTGGAGCAAGGGGTTTAAGTTTCCCCTCACCCCGGCCCTCTCCCGAAGGGAGAGGGAGAACAGATCCAGGCCCGGTAAGCGCTAGCGCCACCGGGCTTTGTTGTTTTTAGCTGCTTTTCTTCCCCGGCTTTAACCCACGATGTAATTCGTTGATGCGCTTCATCGACTTGATGGTGCGCTGCGGCTCGGTTGAGGCGACGGATAAAATGATCATCTCCAGACACAGCAGCACCGTGCCGTGGAGCGGAATTTTGCCCTTTTCGCCGCCGCGCGGAACGTGGATCACCACGCTGGCCTCCTTGCTGAAACGCGAGTCGAGGGCGTTGGTCAGCAGGATGGTGGGAATGCCCAGACGTTTTGCTTCACGCAGGGTGGTTTGTCCCTCCCGGTGCGCGGATTTCTGCGCCATCATCACCAGCACATCGCCGCGCTGAAGCGCAATCAGCTGTTCAGCAAGCCCGATCCCGGTACGGTTGAGCGGCGTGGCGGGTAGCCCCATACGGCTGAACAGCCTGGCGGTGTACTCGGCCAGAATGCCGGAGGCGCCAATGCCAAATATGGCGACCTGCCTCGCCTGCGCCAGCAGAGAGACCGCCTGCGCCATCGCGTAGCGATTGTGGGGCTCGGATAACACCTCGCAGGTGTGCTGATGTCCCTCCAGCACGAAATCAATGCTCGCGTTGACGTCGCTGGCGAGCGTGTTCACCGTGGTGGACATCTTTTCGCTGGAGGTAACCACCGGTCCAAACCACTGCTCCAGCGTCTGCTTGAGATCGCGCAGCCCGGCGAAACCCAGCGCCTGTATGGCGCGGACCACCGTGGCATCCGAGGTTTTCAGTACGGCGGCAATCTCCATGGCGGTCTGCTCCATCACCGCCTCGCGGTTATCGTGGATATAGCGTGCGACCTGCAGCAGACGCGGCGTCAGCTGATGCGCCCGCGCGCGGAATCTCTCACCGTAAACATCGACTCTTCGGATCACCGTGACGCCTCCGGCAGCGGACGCCCGGCAATCTGCGACTGCACCTGCGCGACCATCAGCCCTAATGAGGCGAACGAATTCGAGATCGCCTCTTCACGTGAGATCAGCACGTAATGCCCGGTTCGGCAGGCATTCAGGAACTGGCACCAGCCCGGCATGACCGCATCCATTGCCGCCAGCTCGTCCTGCGGTTTACCGCCCGTATCCCCGCGCCAGGTGGCGAAGACGAAATCGGCATCCAGCTCCGGCAGACGCTCGGCGCTGACGTCGATGCGCCCTCCGTCCGGGATGGACTCAATTAGCGGCGGAAATTTGAACCCTGCGTCGCGCAGCACGCGGCCCAGGGAGTGGTAGCTGTGCATGGCGTTAATCTTTCCCTGATTCGCCTGGATCACTGACACGGTGATTTTGCGCGTGTCGATGGTCGCCTTCAGAGCCTTGATTTGTTCCTGATAGCGGCGTTCCAGAATGTTTAGCCTTGCCTGCGTGCCCGTCAGCTGCGCCAGCTTGCGGTAGATTTCCGGCGCGCCGCCGTCGAGATGATCGATGCTTACCGTCGGGGCAATTTTTTCCAGCTGTTCCACCGGGGTGTTGCGGGTCGGCTCGGTAACGATCAGGTCAGGCTTTGCGGCGGCGATGGCTTCAATGTCGATATCGGCCGTACCGATAAATTTAATGTCGGAATTATCGAAGTCCACGCCGGTCAGCATGCCGCTGGAGCGCAGAAAGTGGCTACCGTCCGGCCGCGTGCGGCCATGGCTCGCAACCGGCGGCACGCCAAGCTCAATCAGCGGAATGGTGATATCGAGATCGTGCAAGGAAACAATCCGCTTCGGATGAACCGGCACAACGACCTTGCGTCCTAAATCGTCGGTAAAAACCTGCGTCGGCTCCGCCGCGCTCACCGCGAACCCCACCAGCAACAGCATCGAAAACAGTACGCGCATCATAGTCCCCTAAAATCTGTCCCTACGCTGCCAGAGCAGCAGCAGGAAAAACGGTCCGCCAATCAATGAAATCACAATCCCCGCCGGCAGCTGCAGCGGGAGGAATGCCAGACGTCCGACGTTGTCCGCCAGCAGCACCAGCAGCGCCCCCAGCACGGCGCTTCCCGTCAGGAGCGCGGTTTGCCCACCGCGCAGCAGCAGGCGCGCCATATGCGGGGCAATCAGCCCCACAAAGCCAATGCTGCCCACGCAGGAGACGCAGGCCGCCGTCAGCACCACCGGGGCGAGAACCCGCAGCAGCGCCAGCCGGGTTGTGCGCACGCCAAGGCCCGCGGCGGCCTGATTGCCGAGCAACGCCACGTCCGCGTCCCGTGCGGTAAACAGCAGCAGCGCAAACGCGGGAGCCGCCCAGAGCGCGGCCAGGCCCACCAGCGTCCAGTTTGCCGCATGCAGGCTTCCCGCCAGCCACAGCATCGCCGTCTGCACGTCGCGCACGTCGGCGGTGGTGATAAAAACGCCCATCGCCGCGGCAAACGCCCACGACACGCCGATGCCGATCAGAATGAACCGCGGGCGCGAGATATCGCGCGCCAGGGCTATCACCAGCAGCGCGGTGAGCAGCCCACCAGCCATGCCGACCAGCGGACGCCAGGCCAGGCCCAGCGCCGGGAACTGAAAAATCAGCAGCAGTACCGCCGCGCTACAGCCCTCCTTCACGCCGATAAGTCCGGGGTCAGCCAGACCGTTGCGGGTGATCGACTGCATCGCCGCCCCCGCCATGCCGAGCATCGCCCCGCACAGCGCCGCCATCAGCAGGCGCGGCAGGCGGATATCCATCACGACGTAGCGCGTCTCCGCCGTCAGACTCTCAGGCGAAAATAGCGCGCGCCCGATGGCGGAGGTGGGAATGGGCAGAGAACCGTGCGTCAGGCCAAAGCCCAGCAGGCTTAGCGCCGCCAGCGCGAAAAGCGACAGGTACGCCAGCGCCTTCGGACGAACCAGCGCCGATACACGGCCAACACGGATTGCGCGGAGTCCGGCCCGGTTCATTTGAACATCCTCGAAGCCATAAAGATGAACGCGGGCGCGCCAACCAGGGCCGTCATGATGCCGGTTGCCAGCTCCCAGGGGGTAAACAGCGTGCGGGCAGCGATATCCGCCAGCAGCAACACCAGCGCGCCGCACAGGGCCGACAGCGGCACCATCACGCGCAAATCGACCGACACCAGACGGCGGATGAGCTGCGGCACCACAAGGCCAATAAAGCCAATCGGTCCGGCGATGGAGACGGCCGCGCCGCAGAGCAGCGCGATGGCCAGCAGGGCGAACAGGCGGGTTTTCAGCAGCGACACGCCAAGCCCCTGCGCCATTCTGTCGCCCAGCGCCAGCATATTGAGCGAGGGCGACAGCCCGATAGCAAGAACAAAACCAGTGGCAGCAGCCCACAGGGCACTCTGGAGTATCTGCGCGTTGACCCCGGCGATATCACCCGCCAGCCAGGTGCGCAGGGCGAGCAGCGTCTGTTCATCCAGGATTAACACCGCGGCGGTAATCGACGAGGCAAACGCCGACATCGCCACGCCGCACAGGGTAATCTTCATCGGCGTGAGCCCGGTGCGACCGGACGAGGAGAACATCAGCACCAGCAGAAACAGCGCGGCGGCACCGGCGGCGGCAATCAGCGGGCGACCAAACGGCAGAGACAGCCCAAGCGCGCTGGCGCTCACCACCGCCAGCGCTGCCCCGGCGTTGAGTCCCAGAATATGCGGCTCGCCGAGCGGGTTGCGGATCACGGACTGCAGCAGCACGCCCGCCACGCCGAGCGCGGCGCCCGTCACCATCGCGGCGCAGAGGCGCAGCAGTCTTAATTTGATAATGACGTTATGGTCGAAATTGCGCGGATCGAAATGGAAGAATGCCTCCACCACCGTTCGCGGAGGAATAAACCGCGCCCCGATGCCAAGATGCACAATCGCGCCCAGCGCCAGCAGCAATGTAAAAATCAGGAAGGCCAGAGAGGAGCGCATCATGGTTGAACAGCGCCCTGCCGAAAAGGCATAAAGAACGGCTTGCCGGTCAACGGGTTTATGGACATATGCACGTCCACCTCAAACACCGCTTTGATCAGCTCCGGCGTGCAGGCATCGCCCTCATGCAATACGCCTTCAACTTTCCCCTGGCGCAAAAAGACCAGCGAATCGCCGTAGTTCACGGCGAAGTTGAGATCGTGGAGCACCACCACCACGGTACGCCCGTGCTGGCGGGTCAGGGTGTGCAGCAGTTCCAGGATCTCCACCTGATAGCGGAGATCGAGAAACGTCGTGGGCTCGTCAAGCAGGATATACGGCGTTTGCTGCGCCAGCGCCATGGCGATCCAGCAGCGCTGACGCTGGCCGCCGGACAAACTTTCCACCGGCATATGGGCGAACTCTGCCGTGCCGGTCAGCCGCAGGGCCTCTTCCACCGCCCGCTCGTCCTCGTCGCTCCACTGGCGCATAAAGTTTTGCCAGGGAAAACGCCCGCGCGAGACAAGCTCAAAGACGGTTAACCCTTCCGGCAGCAGCGGAGACTGCGGGAGAATGCCAAGCTGGCGGGCGACCGCTTTGGTGGGCTGCTCATGAATGGCTTTACCGTCCAGCAGCGCGGTTCCCCCAAGCGGCTGCAGCAGCCGCGCGATAGTGCTCAACAGCGTGGATTTCCCACAGCCGTTCGCCCCTACCAGCACCGTCATTTTCTGCTGTGGGATCGCAAGGGAGATATCATCAACGATGATTTTTTTCTGATAGCCCGCAGAGAGATTCTCCAGAACCAGTCCCGGTTGTTTTAAGTTGTGAGCCACGTGAATGCCAACGTAATGAAAAACCAACAAATAAAAATAAAACTCATTCTCTTTTGAGAGTTTGACGCTGCGCCATGTAGTAGTCAAGCGAAGATACACCCTGAAAAAACCAGGGGAAAGCCAGAGGAAAGATGAACGCGAAATAGCTTTAAAAAACTTTAATTTCAATAATTTAATTATTAACCTGCTGCGCTTATACGCACGGTTAAGCGCTGTAGTCGTTTTTTTCTTTTTTCCATTTACTACTACATCCCCGCATGATTGAATGATTCTCAATTACATGTCCGATGCCCGCCGTGGCTAACGGACAGATCGTAAAGGGCAATGACTCACACAGTTTGCCGCGAACGCATTCGCGGAATATTTCGGGATAACAGATGTAATGGCTACGTTCACACCTTCACTCTCTGGGGTAAAAGGGCGCGCGCTCTTTTCACTGCTGTTTATGGCGCCGCTGGCGCAGGCAGCAGACACCACCGCGGCTAAAGACGGCGAAACGCTTACCGTCACCGCCGCTCCAAATACCGCGGCGGAGGCCACCAACGGCTATCAGCCGCTTAATACCTCCACCGCCACGCTAACCAACATGCCAATGCTGGATATCCCGCAGGTGGTCAATACCGTCAGCGATAAAGTGCTGGAGGATCAGCACGCCACCACGCTGGATGAAGCGCTCTATAACGTCAGCAACGTGGTGCAGACCAACACCCTGGGCGGTACGCAGGATGCCTTTGTGCGCCGTGGGTTTGGCGCGAACCGCGACGGGTCAATCATGACCAACGGTCTGCGCACCGTTCTGCCGCGCAGCTTTAATGCCGCAACCGAGCGCGTGGAGGTGCTGAAAGGCCCGGCCTCTACGCTCTATGGCATTCTCGATCCGGGCGGCCTGATTAACGTCGTCACCAAACGCCCGGAGAAAACCTTCGGCGGTTCAATTTCTGCCACCTCTTCCAGCTTTGGCGGCGGCACCGGACAGATCGATGTTACCGGCCCGATTGACGGCACGCGCCTGGCGTATCGCCTCACGGGTGAGTATCAGGACGAGGATTACTGGCGTAATTTCGGCACCGAACGCAGCACATTTATCGCCCCGTCGCTCACCTGGTTTGGCGACGATGCCACCGTGACCGTGCTCTATTCGCATCGCGACTATAAAACGCCGTTCGATCGCGGAACGATCTTCGATCTTAATACTAAAAAAGCCGTCAACGTCGATCGTAAAACCCGCTTCGACGAACCGTTTAACGTGACCGACGGCCAGTCCGACCTCGCTCAGCTCAACGCGGAATATCGCCTCAACAGCCAGTGGACCGCGAAGTTCGACTACAGCTACAGCCAGGATAAATACAGCGACAACCAGGCCCGCGTGATGGCCTACGATTCAAAAACCGGCAACCTGACCCGCCGCGTGGATGCGACCCAGGGTTCGACCCAGCGTATGCACACGACGCGCGCGGATCTGCAGGGGAACGTGGACATCGCGGGCTTTTACAATGAGATCCTGACCGGCGTGTCGTATGAGAATTACGATCTGCTGCGTACGGACATGATCCGCTGTAAGAACGTTAAGGACTTCAATATTTACAACCCGAGCTACGGCAGCCTCGGCAAGTGCACCACCGTCTCGGCATCCGACAGCGATCAAACCATCAAGCAGGAGAGCTACTCCGCCTACGCGCAGGACGCGCTGTACCTGACCGATAGGTGGATTGCCGTCGCCGGGCTGCGCTATCAGTATTACACCCAGTACGCGGGGAAAGGGCGTCCGTTTAACGTGAACACCGACAGCCGCGACGATCAGTGGACGCCGAAGCTGGGTCTTGTCTATAAGCTCACCCCGGCGGTCTCGCTGTTTGCCAACTATTCCCAGACGTTTATGCCGCAGTCGTCCATTGCAAGCTACATTGGCGACCTGCCGCCGGAAACGTCTAATGCTTACGAAGTCGGCGCAAAGTTCGACCTGTTCGACGGCATTACCGCCAATATTGCGCTGTTTGATATCCACAAGCGCAACGTGCTTTACACCGAGAGCGTAGGGGATGAAACTGTCGCCAAAACCGCGGGCCGCGTGCGCTCTCAGGGCGTTGAGGTGGATCTCGCCGGATCGCTGACCGAGAACACCAATATCATCGCCAGCTACGGGTATACCGACGCGAAGGTGCTGGAAGACCCGGACTATGCGGGCAAACCGCTGCCGAACGTGCCGCGTCATACCGGCTCCCTGTTCCTGACCTACGATATTCATAATGCGTTTGCCGGGAATACCCTGACGCTGGGCGGAGGCGGACACGGCGTGAGCCGTCGTTCCGCAACCAACGGCGCGGATTATTATCTGCCGGGCTATTTTGTGGCGGATGCCTTTGCGGCGTACAAGATGAAGCTGCAGTATCCGGTAACGCTGCAGGTGAACGTGAAGAACCTGTTTGATAAGACTTACTACACCTCATCTATCGCAACCAACAATCTGGGTAACCAGATTGGCGACCCGCGCGAAGTGCAGTTTACGGTGAAGATGGAGTTTTGACGTCAGTGGGGGTGTTCCCCTCACCCTAACCCTCTCCCCTTAGGGGAGAGGGGATCGATCGTAGGCCCGGTAAGCGCAGCGCCACCGGGCAAAAAAAGCCCTGCATCGCAGGGCTTTTTCAGCATCAGGCCTCAATATCCGCCATATCGCCTTTCTCCTGCAGCCAGTTACGTCGGTCTTCCGAACGTTTCTTGGCAAGGAGCATATCCATCATAGCGTTGGTTTGCTGTTCGTCTTCATCGCTGATCGTCAGCTGCACCAGACGGCGCGTGTTCGGATCCAGCGTCGTTTCGCGCAGCTGCATCGGGTTCATCTCGCCCAGCCCTTTAAAGCGCTGCACGTTCGGCTTGCCCTTCTTACGCTTCAGCTGTTCCAGCACGCCCGCTTTCTCTTCCTCCGTCAGCGCGTAGTAAACCTCTTTACCGAGGTCGATACGGTAGAGCGGCGGCAGCGCCACGTGAACGTGACCGTTTTTCACCAGCGTTTTGAAGTGCTTCACAAACAGCGCGCACAGCAGCGTGGCGATGTGCAGACCATCGGAGTCCGCATCCGCGAGGATACAGATCTTGCCGTAGCGCAGCTGACTTAGATCGTCGCTGTCCGGATCGATACCGATCGCGACCGAGATATCGTGGACTTCCTGCGAGGCCAGCACTTCATCAGAGGAGACTTCCCAGGTATTCAGGATCTTACCCTTGAGCGGCATGATCGCCTGATATTCACGATCGCGCGCCTGCTTGGCCGACCCGCCCGCCGAGTCACCTTCCACGAGGAACAGCTCGGTACGGTTGAGATCCTGCGCGGTACAGTCCGCCAGCTTGCCCGGCAGAGCTGGGCCGCTGGTCAGCTTTTTACGCACCACTTTCTTCGCGGCACGCAGACGACGCTGGGCGCTGGAAATCGCCATTTCAGCCAGCATTTCTGCCGCCTGAACGTTCTGGTTAAGCCACAGGGTAAACGCATCTTTCACCACGCCGGAGACGAACGCCGCGCACTGGCGTGACGACAGGCGCTCTTTGGTCTGACCGGCAAACTGCGGATCCTGCATCTTCACGGAGAGCACGTAGGCGCAGCGGTCCCAGATATCTTCCGCCGACAGCTTCACGCCGCGCGGCAGGATATTGCGGTATTCGCAGAATTCGCGCATCGCGTCCAGCAGGCCCTGACGCAGGCCGTTGACGTGGGTACCGCCCAACATGGTGGGGATCAGGTTAACGTAGCTTTCGGTCAGCAGCTCGCCGCCTTCCGGCAGCCACAGCAGCGCCCAGTCCACCGCTTCGGTGTCGCCGGTGAAATTGCCGACGAACGGTTTTTCCGGCAGCGTCGGCAGGCCGTTTACCGCTTCGCACAGATAGTCATTAAGGCCATCTTCGTAGCGCCAGGTCTGCTCGGTGTTGTTGACGTTATCCTTAAAGGTAATTTCCACGCCCGGGCACAGCACCGCTTTGGCTTTCAGCAGGTGCGTCAGGCGAGAAACGGAAAAGCGCGGGCTGTCGAAGAAACTCTCGTCAGGCCAGAAGTGAACGCTGGTGCCGGTGTTGCGTTTGCCGCACGTCCCGACAACCTGAAGATCCTGCACCTTCTCGCCGTTTTCAAACGCGATGTTGTACACCTGACCGTCGCGACGGACGTTTACTTCCACGCGTTTTGACAGGGCGTTGACGACGGAAATCCCCACGCCGTGCAGGCCGCCGGAGAACTGGTAGTTTTTGTTGGAGAACTTACCGCCCGCATGCAGACGACAGAGGATCAGCTCAACGGCCGGGACGCCCTCTTCCGGGTGGATATCCACCGGCATGCCGCGCCCGTCGTCAATGACTTCCAGCGACTGATCGGCGTGCAGGATGACGTCAACGCGTTTGGCATGGCCCGCCAGCGCTTCATCCACACTGTTATCAATAACTTCCTGGCCCAGATGGTTTGGGCGCGTCGTATCGGTGTACATCCCCGGGCGGCGGCGAACCGGCTCAAGCCCGGTGAGGACCTCAATGGCATCAGCGTTATAGGTTTGCGTCATGATTTAAACTAGCAATTCGCATTGATTGTCAGTGGCTGTGCAGTCCAAGAAAATCGACAATCTGGGTGAAATGATTCTCAAAGCCCGTGAAAGCATGGTTTCCGCCCTCTTCTATAGTCTGGCGGCAGGAGGCGTAATACGCCACTGCCTGGCGGTAATCCAGCACTTCATCTCCCGTCTGCTGCAGCAGCCAGATGAGATCCGGCGCCTCGAGCGGGTCGACCTGCATAACTTTGAGATCGTAAATATGGCGTGACTCTAGCACATATTGCTGGCCCGTGTAGGGGTTCTCGTTTTCGCCAAGAAAGTCCCGCAGCAGCTCAAATGGCCGTACCGCCGGATTAACTACCACGGCGGGCAGCATAAAGCACTGCGAGAGCCAGGTGGCGTAATACCCGCCCAGCGATGAACCGACCACACCGAAGGTTTCGCCGCCGTGAGCAAGCACAATGGATTCCAGCATCTCCGCGGCCTCTGCCGGGTAAGGCGGCAGCTGAGGGATAATCATCTCAACGTCGGGGTGATGCTCGTTCAGCCACTGGCGAAACAGTGTCGCTTTTGCGGAGCGCGGCGAGCTGTTGAATCCGTGCAGATAAAGGAGCGTAGACATCAATAGCCTTCTGAAGCGGTGTCCGGGCGGAACTGTGCGCCGGTCAAACGGCAGACTTCCGTGGTCAGCGTGCCGTCGGCATGCAGTTCCAGCCAGCGCCAGCCCGGCGCGATGGTATCCAGCGTAAAGTTGGCGCAGTGCGGCTTAAACTGAACGCAGGTCGACGGCGTCGCCAGCATGCGGCGCCCGTTCCAGTCGAGATCCTGCTCCTGGTGAATATGCCCACACAGCAGATTTTTCACCCGCGGGAACTTCGCCAGCACGCGATCCAGCGCCGCGGAGTTGCGCAGACTGTGCTGATCGAGCCAGCTGCAGCCCGCCGGCAGAGGATGATGATGAAGCAACAGCAGCGTGTGGCGTTCAGGTTCAGCAGCCAGTTTGGTCTCAAGCCAGTCGAGCTGAAACTCGCTTAACTCACCGTGCGGGACGCCGAACACCTGGCTGTCCAGCAGCAGGATCTGCCACTGGTCACCCGCAAAAACACATTTCGCCGGAGAAATACCCGCATCCTGGAGAGAACTGTACATTGCGGGCTGGAAATCGTGGTTACCTGGCAGCCAGACGCAAGGCACGCTGAAGCTCGCGATGCCTTCAGCAAAATGCTGGTAGGCCGCGGAAGATTGGTCCTGCGCCAGATCGCCCGTTGCGACAATCAGATCGCATGCACGGTTTTCAGCGTGAATGGCGCTCAGTACCGCCTGATAACTCTCCCAGGTATTCACCCCCAGCAGCGTTTCATGCTTTTCGGCAAAAAGGTGGGTATCGGTGATTTGTAATATCCTGACTGGCGCCCCACCAGCAACAGTCAGGTTCAACAGGCTTTCCAAATGGTGTCCTTAGGTAGGTTTATGACGCTAACAAACCGGAATCGCCATTGCTCCATGTGCTAAACAATATCTTAGCCAGTCGGCTAAAAACTGGTTAATTTGATGCTTTTCGTCGCGTTGATGCAACTTTTTATTCGGGTAATCATACCGCGCCTTGAAGCGAAAGATCTGCTGGCTTGAACACACTTCAGCGACCATCGCGTCGTGATAGAGGCGTACCGTCATCGACGGCAGGCTCCAGTAGCTAATGCTGGGTGCCGTTTGCTCAATCTCCACCAGCGTAGTGTAGCGCGTTGATTCTGTTATCGTTAATCGATACTGCGCGTTGCTCACCTGATAGCTTACCGTTTCGCCGGGTGCGTCGTTTTTCGGCAGCAGGCGGCGCAATTGTGCGAAATTGGTTTCGCACAGGCGCATCATTTCTGGGAAGTCAGGCGTATAGCGCTTCATTTTTTCCACTCGTTTCGTAATGTCTGATAATGCAGCTGCAGCCATTGCAGGGCGATGACAGACGCTGCGTTGTCGATTTTCCCCTCTTCTACCCACTGGTAAGCCTGTTCCCGGCTCACCACATGAACCCGAATATCTTCGTTTTCATCTGCCAGACCGTGGATCCCTTCCGCCGTCGTGGCGTCCACTTCGCCCACCATAATGGACAAGCGCTCGCTGGTACCTCCCGGGCTTGCCAGATAGCTCAGCACCGGTTTTGTGCGGCCCACCACCAGTCCGGCCTCTTCCAGCGCCTCGCGCCGGGCGACGTCTTCAACCGTCTCACCTTCTTCGATCATCCCGGCCACCATCTCCAGCAGCCATGGGCTCTCACTGACGTCATAAGCGGCGATGCGGATCTGCTCCACCAGCACAACTTCGTCACGCACTGGGTCAAAGGGTAGCAAGACTGCCGCATGCCCGCGCTCAAAAATTTCACGTCTGATTTCGCCGCTCATCTCGCCGTTAAACAGGCGATGCCTGAAACGGTAAAGATCCATTGAAAAAAAACCGCTATAAAGCGTTTCTCGTGCAATAATTTCTACATCGTTTTTGGCGAATGTCACGGGCAACTTTTCTGGTTTTTGCATGAGTCGAGTCCTGGTAGCAATGGTGATGAAATTGTGAATTTCAAGGCTGTTTGGCTGCCGTTTGTAAGGCTATATGGTAGATTGGTGCAAATTACCGCCAGATGGCACGTTACGCCAACCTTTTGGTATGGAAGATTCTGTTAGAATCGGCAATTATTTTTTAATTAGATCAGCGCTAATACTGCTTCACAACAAGGAATGCAAATGAAGAAATTGCTCCCCATCCTTATCGGCCTGAGCCTGACGGGCTTCAGTGCAATGAGCCAGGCGGAAAACCTGTTACAGGTCTACCAGCAGGCACGTCTGGGCAACCCTGATTTACGTAAATCAGCGGCCGATCGTGATGCTGCGTTTGAAAAGATTAACGAAGCGCGTAGCCCCTTGCTGCCACAGTTAGGGTTAGGTGCAGATTATACCTACAGCAACGGTTTCCGCGACGCTAACGGCGTAAACTCCAATGCTACCAGCGCCTCACTGCAATTGACACAGACGCTGTTTGATATGTCCAAATGGCGTGCCCTGACCCTGCAGGAAAAAAGCGCAGGCATCCAGGATGTGACCTATCAGACCGACCAGCAGACGCTGATCCTGAACACGGCCACGGCGTACTTCAACGTGCTGAGCGCGATTGACGCACTCTCCTACACCGAAGCGCAGAAACAGGCTATTTACCGCCAGTTAGATCAAACCACCCAGCGTTTCAACGTGGGCCTCGTTGCGATCACCGACGTGCAGAACGCCCGTTCACAGTACGACACCGTGCTGGCTAACGAAGTGACCGCGCGTAACAACCTCGACAACGCGCTGGAATCCCTGCGTCAGGTCACCGGGAATTACTATCCTGAGCTGGCGTCTCTGAACGTGGACAGCTTTAAAACGGATAAACCGCAGGCCGTTAACGCCCTGCTGAAAGAGGCGGAAAACCGCAACCTGACGTTGCTGCAGGCACGTCTGAGCCAGGACCTGGCCCGCGAGCAGATTCGTCAGGCGCAGGACGGCCATCTGCCAACCCTGAGCCTGAGCGCGTCTACCGGTGTCTCTGATACGACCTATAGCGGCTCTAAAACTAATACGTCCCAGTACGACGACAGCAACATGGGTCAGAACAAAGTGGGTCTGAGCTTCTCCCTGCCGCTGTACCAGGGCGGTCAGGTCAACTCTCAGGTGAAACAGGCTCAGTACAACTTTGTTGGCGCGAGCGAGCAGCTGGAAAGCGCCCACCGCAACGTGGTGCAGACCGTACGTTCCTCCTTCAACAACGTGAACGCCTCGATCAGCAGCATCAACGCCTATAAACAGGCCGTGGTGTCTGCACAGAGCTCCCTGGATGCGATGGAAGCGGGTTACTCGGTCGGTACGCGTACTATCGTGGACGTGCTCGACGCGACCACCACGCTGTACAACGCGAAACAGCAGCTCTCCAGCGCGCGTTACCAGTACCTGATTAACCAGCTGAACATCAAACAGGCTCTGGGTACGCTGAACGAGCAAGATCTGCAGATGCTGAACAGCGCGCTGGGCAAGCCGGTCTCCACCTCTCCGGACAGCGTTGCGCCGGAGAACCCGGAGCAGGTTGCCGCGGTTGATAACTTCAACGCTAACAGCAACACCCCTGCTGCACAGCCTGCTGCCGCGCGTACCGCTGCGCCTGCCAGCAAAGGCAATAATCCGTTCCGTAATTAAGCATTGCCCGATGGCGCTTCGCTTATCGGGCCTACTGAATCGTAGGCCGGGTAAGCGCAGTGCCACCCGGCGCAAAATCACATCCGAACGTAAGCCAACGTAAAGATCCCCCTGATTCCGCCCCTCTTCGCTTCATTTTCAACCACTCATCCTCTATCCTGAGCGTTATTACCACTGGGTCCTGGAAGACAAATATGAAACGGACAAAATCTATAAATCACGCGTCGTTCCGCAAGAGCTGGAACGCGCGTCACCTCACCCCTGTCGCGCTGGCGGTCACCGCTGTGTTTATGCTGGCAGGCTGTGAGAAAAACGATGAAACGGTCTCGCTGTATCAAAACGCGGACGACTGCTCCGCCGCAACCGGTAAAGCGGCCGAATGTAAAACGGCCTACACCAGCGCGCTGAAAGAAGCGGAACGTACCGCGCCGAAATATGCCTCACGCGAAGACTGCGTGGCGGAGTTTGGTGAAGGTCAGTGCCAGCAGGCACCGGCTCAGGCAGGCACCGCACCTGAAAATCAGGCGCAGGCGCAGTCCAGCGGCAGCTTCTGGATGCCGCTGATGGCGGGCTACATGATGGGTCGCCTGATGGGCGGCGGTGCGGGCTACCAGCAGCAGCCGCTGTTTAGCTCTAAAAACCCGGCCAGCCCGGCTTACGGTCAATATACCGATGCCAGCGGCAAAGGCTACGGCGCAGCGACCCCAGGCCGCACCGTGACCGTACCGAAAACGGCGATGGCGCCGAAGCCTGCGACGACCAGCACCATCACCCGCGGCGGGTTTGGTGAGTCCGTGGCGAAGCAGACCAGCATGCAGCGCAGCGCAACAGGCACCTCCTCTACTCGCTCAATGGGCGGCTGATCATGGAACGAGTCAGTATCACCGAGCGCCCGGACTGGCGTGAAAAAGCCACCGAGTACGGCTTTAACTTCCACACCATGTACGGCGAGCCGTACTGGTGTGAAGACGCCTATTACAAGCTTACGCTGGCCCAGGTGGAAAAACTGGAAGAGGTGACCGCCGAGCTGCACCAGATGTGCCTGAAAGTTGTGGAAAAGGTCATAGACAGCGACGAGCTGATGGCAAAGTTCCGCATTCCGAAGCATACCTGGAGCTTTGTCCGCCAGTCGTGGAAAACGAATCAGCCTTCGCTTTACTCTCGCCTGGATCTGGCGTGGGACGGCAAAGGCGAGCCTAAGCTGCTGGAAAACAACGCCGATACGCCAACCTCTCTGTATGAAGCGGCGTTCTTCCAGTGGATCTGGCTGGAAGACCAGGCCAATGCCGGAAACCTGCCGGAAGGCAGCGATCAGTTCAACAGCCTGCAGGAAAAGCTGATCGAGCGCTTCGCCGAGCTGCGCGAGCAGTTTGGCTTCAACCTGCTGCATCTCGCCTGCTGCCGCGACACGGAAGAAGACCGTGGCACGGTTCAGTATCTGCAGGACTGCGCCGCCGAAGCGGAAGTGGCGACCGAGTTCCTCTATATCGAGGATATCGGCCTGGGTGAAAAGGGTCAGTTCACGGACATGCAGGATCAGGTGATCAGCAACCTGTTCAAGCTCTACCCGTGGGAATATATGCTGCGCGAGATGTTCTCCACCAAGCTGGAAGATGCTGGCGTGCGCTGGCTGGAGCCGGCCTGGAAGAGCATCATCTCCAACAAAGCCCTGCTGCCGATGCTGTGGGAGATGTTCCCGAATCACCCTAACCTTCTGCCGGCCTACTTTGCGGAAGATAATTACCCGCAGATGGAGAAATACGTCGTTAAGCCGATCTTCTCTCGCGAAGGTGCGAACGTGTCGATTATCGAAAACGGTAAGACGCTGGAAGCGGTTGAAGGGCCGTACGGCGAAGAAGGGATGATCGTCCAGGAGTTCTATCAACTGCCGAAATTTGGTGACAGCTATACGCTGATTGGCAGCTGGCTTATCAACGATCGGCCGGCCGGGATTGGTATTCGCGAAGATCGCGCGCTGATCACGCAGGATCTGTCGCGGTTTTATCCGCATATTTTTGTGGAATAAGACTGCGGCCTGATGCCCTCACCTCAGCCCTCTCCGACAGGGAGAGCGTGCAAACACTAAAAACGGCAACCTGAAGTTGCCGTTTTGCTTTTATTACCCCACCTGCACCGACAGCATACTCAGACTTCCCATCTCGATCCCGTCGACCGGGATCGTAACCGGCTCCTGACCATCCCACGCGCCAAGAACGTACAGCAACGGCAGGAAGTGTTCAGCCGTCGGGTTAGAGAGCGAACCGCCTTCGTGATCCAGATAGTTCACCAGCGGATGCGCCTCAGCCGGGCCTTGCCAGGTCAGGTTCGCTTTGACGTAGTCGTTAAAAGAGATCGCCCATGGGTACGGCGTGTTCTCACCGTGCCAGCGTGCGGTACGCAGGTTATGCACCACGTTGCCGCTCGCCACCAGCATGATGCCTTCATCACGCAGGGTCGCCAGCTTACGGCCCATCTCCAGATGCCAGGCGGCCGGTTTGGTGCTGTCGATGCTCAACTGCACCATCGGGATATCCGCGTCAGGATACATTTTAATCAGAACGCCCCAGGAGCCATGGTCAAAGCCCCAGGCTTCTTTATCCAGCGTCACAGAGACAGGCGCCAGCAAATCCACCAGCCTTTGTGCCAGCTCAGGCGAGCCGGGGGCCGGATAATGCGTGTCGTACAGCGCCTGCGGGAAGCCGCCAAAATCATGAATGGTTTTTGGCGCTTCCATGGCGGTCACGCCTGTTCCACGGGTAAACCAGTGTGCAGAGACCACCACGATCGCTTTCGGACGCGGCAACGTCTCGCCCAGATGACGCCAGGCGCGGGTATAGACGTTGTCTTCCAGAACGTTCATTGGGCTGCCGTGGCCTAAAAACAGGGCTGGCATACGGGAAGAAGTCATGGTGATATCCTTACAGAAGGTGTCAATTTAATGGTGCTACATTACGCGCAATCCGGCAAAGATGAACGCAGATAAGCGTGAAGATCATCATCAGGAAATTTGAATGTAAGGAATGTGTAAAGCCGGGTTTTCCCCCTCGCTTTGCCAGAAATGAATCATTTATATTAATGAGAATCATTATCATAAGGAGCAATGCATGTCAGTCCCCTTGATCCTGACCATACTGGCGGGCGCCGCGACCTTCATCGGTGCGCTTCTCGGCGTGCTCGGCCAAAAGCCCTCTAACCGCTTGCTGGCCTTCTCACTGGGCTTTGCTGCCGGGATCATGCTGCTCATCTCCCTGATGGAGATGCTGCCTGCCGCGCTGGGCACAGAAGGCATGTCTCCACTGCTGGGCTACGGCATGTTTGTCTTTGGTCTGTTGGGATACTTTGCCCTCGATCGGATGCTGCCGCACGCGCATCCGCAGGATTTAATGCAAAAAAACGTGACGCCCATGCCGCGCAATATCAAGCGTACCGCCGTACTGTTAACGCTTGGCATCAGTCTGCATAACTTTCCGGAAGGGGTCGCCACCTACGTGACGGCCAGCAGCAATCTTGAGATGGGCTTTGGCATCGCGCTGGCGGTCGCCTTACACAATATTCCTGAAGGGCTGGCCGTGGCTGGGCCCGTGTATGCCGCAACGGGCTCGAAACGTACCGCGGTGTTCTGGGCGGGTATTTCCGGGATGGCCGAAATCCTTGGCGGCGTGCTGGCCTGGCTCATCCTCGGTAGCCTGGTCTCTCCGGTAGTGATGGCGGCGATTATGGCAGCGGTAGCCGGGATCATGGTTGCGCTTTCGGTGGATGAACTGATGCCGCTGGCGAAGGAGATCGATCCTAACAACAACCCCAGCTATGGCGTGCTGTGCGGAATGTCGGTGATGGGATTAAGTCTGGTTCTGCTGCAGACCGCAGGAATCGGGTAAAAAAACGCCGGGACATCCCGGCGTTTTTTATTATCAGCTGGCTTTGCGCTCGTGCGCCTGGCGATACTCAACCAGATCTTCAATCGTTACTACCGGCATGTTGTGCAGGCGGGCAAAGGTGATGCACTCCGGCGCGCGCGCCATGGTGCCGTCATCGTTGGTCAATTCGCACAGCACGCCAGCAGGTTTGAAGCCAGCCAGCGTCACCAGATCGATCGTCGCTTCGGTGTGACCACCGCGGGTCAACACGCCGCCCGCCTGCGCACGCAGTGGGAAGACGTGACCTGGACGGTGCAGATCGGATGGCTTCGCACCATCAGCAATCGCTGCACGTACGGTGGTCAGACGGTCAGCCGCAGACACACCGGTGGTCACGCCATGCGCCGCTTCAATGGTCACGGTAAAACCGGTACCAAAGGCGCTGGTGTTGTTTTCGACCATCATCGGCAGCTCAAGCTGCTTACGACGATCTTCGGTAATACACAGGCATACGATGCCGCTGCCGTGACGGATGGTCAGCGCCATCTGTTCAACGGTCATGTTTTCGGCGGCGAAAATCATGTCGCCTTCGTTTTCACGGTTTTCATCGTCAAGCACCATCACACCGCGGCCTTCGCGCAGTGCATCCAGTGCATGTTCAACACGTTGAGTTGAAGTGCCAAAAGAGGAAAGTAGCGTCTGATTCATGGTAAAAAAACCTCATTAAAATTATGGTTACCAGAATCAGGGCAGTCTTAGGAGCGCCGTATTAGCGGCAAAAAGATAACGTGAGCGGGCCCATGCCCGACTTGATCGTTACTCTCTCCCATCCGGACTCTAACCGTCGGCCCCGGAATTACACCGGATCTGCTGACCTTTGAGTTTTCACCCAAAGCGCTCGCGGGCTTTCAGCGTCACGCTGATTTACCGCCGGTGGGGAATTTCGCCCCGCCCTGAGAATAAGCGAGATAACTATAACGCTATTGATTATCCTGGGCAATGCATAAGCATCAAACAATTTTGTTTACCCCGGGCATGACGCGCTACAATGGACACTAACACCTTTCCATCAAGGGAAACGACAATGATTGACCCGAAAAAAATTGAGCAAATTGCGCGTCAGGTTCATGAATCTATGCCAAAAGGCATTCGTGAATTTGGTGATGACGTTGAGAAGAAAATCCGCCAGACGCTGCAGGCGCAGTTGGTTCGCCTTGATTTAGTCAGCCGCGAAGAGTTTGACGTGCAGACCCAGGTTCTGCTGCGCACCCGCGAGAAGCTGGCGCTGCTGGAACAGCGTCTGACCGAGCTGGAAAACCGCAATGCGCCGGAAGAAGTGAAGCCAGCACCGGCCATTCCACCGGTGGATGACCAGGAGTAAGTGCGGCCTGATGCCCTCACTTCAGCCCTCTCCCACAGGGAGAGGGTGAAAAAAAAAACGGGCCAGCTGGCCCGTTTTTTTTACTGATTGTCTTTCTGGATCTTCTTGATGATATTGGTGGTTGAGCACCCGTCCTCAAAGTTGAGCACCATCACCTCGCCGCCGTTAGCCCAGACCTCTTCGCTGCCCGCGATTTGCTCCGGCTTGTAATCCCCGCCTTTCACCAGCAGGTCCGGCAGAATACCGGCAATCAGACGCTGCGGGGTATCTTCTTCAAACGACACCACCCAATCCACGGCTTCCAGCGCGCCGAGCACAATCATGCGCTGCTCGAGCGGGTTCACCGGACGCGTTTCACCCTTCAGGCGTTTCGTCGATGCATCGCTGTTAACCGCCACAATCAGGCGATCGCCCAGCTTGCGCGCGTTCGCCAGATACGAAACGTGGCCCGCGTGCAGAATGTCGAACACGCCGTTGGTCATCACCACTTTTTCACCACGCTTGCGCGCGGCGGCGACGGCCACCTTTAGCTCGTCTTCGGTCATGACGCCAAAACCGGTGTCCGCACGGCCGCGCACCGCGTTTTCCAGCTCGATTGGGGACACGGTTGAGGTACCGAGTTTACCGACGACCACACCCGCCGCGGCGTTAGCGAAGTAGCACGCCTCTTCCAGGGAGTTGCCTGCGGCCAGCGTCGCCGCCAGCACGCCGATCACCGTATCACCGGCACCGGTCACGTCGTACACTTCCTGCGCCTGGGTTGGCATATGCAGCGGCGATTTGCCCGGCTGCAGCAGCGTCATCCCTTGCTCGGAGCGGGTCACCAGCAGCGCGGACAGCTCGAAGTCGGCAATGATCTTCATGCCGCGCTCAACCAGTTCGTCCTCGGTTTTGCACTTGCCAGCCACCGCTTCAAACTCGGAGAGGTTTGGCGTCAGCAGCGTCGCGCCGCGATAGCGCTCAAAATCAGTCCCTTTCGGGTCGATCAGCACCGGCACGCTGGCTTTACGCGCCAGCTGAATCATCGTTTGCACGCTGGCCAGCGCGCCTTTGGCGTAGTCGGACAGCACCAGCGCGC
Source organism: Enterobacter sp. 3U4 (assembly GCF_057224565.1). NCBI lineage: Bacteria > Pseudomonadati > Pseudomonadota > Gammaproteobacteria > Enterobacterales > Enterobacteriaceae > Enterobacter > Enterobacter sp. 3U4. The sequence goes on along the minus strand of NZ_CP136665.1, from coordinate 30,691 downwards.
CGATATTGCCCAGCGCCTGGTTAATGCGCTCGTGCAGCGGCTCGGGATCAACGCCTTCGAAACCTTCTTCAAAGTCGAGGCGGATCAGCTGCTGGTTGCGTGACAGCACGCGCAGCTTGGTGATGGTCGGGTGGGTCGGAACAGAAACGAAATCGCACTTCACGTTCACGTCCGCCAGCGACTTGCTCAGCGCGCGAGCCGCATCGTCGATGCCGGTCAGGCCCACCAGACGCGACTGCGCGCCCAGAGAGGCAATGTTCATCGCCACGTTTGCCGCGCCGCCGGGACGCTCTTCAATGGTGTCGACCTTAACCACCGGTACCGGTGCTTCCGGAGAGATGCGGCTGGTAGGCCCATACCAGTAGCGATCCAGCATCACATCCCCAACAACCATTACCCCAGCACGTTCAAACTCTGGCAGTGTTACTTTCATTCCTGACTCCAGAAAGATTCACAATTTGCGCGCGATAATATCACACTTGATTTGTTACGCACGGTTCCACCAGCCACTTCTGCCAGCTGGCCGTTACCTGAGCACGTTCATGAGCAAAACTGTCCAGCGCCACGTGCCCCGGTTCCTCCTGCAGCGCCAGGTGATGAAGCTCATCGCGAAGCGTCGTGTAGGCGCGGGTTAAGGCCTGCGCCTCCTGCTCGTCCATGATGTCGTTTTGCGCCAGCAGTTCCAGAATGCGCACGTTATCGGACCAGCGCGTCAGCTTCGGCTTGTCGTGGGCGTGCAGCAGCACCAGATACTGGGTAATGAATTCAATATCGGTAATCCCGCCCTCGTCGGCTTTGATATCAAAGCGATCGCGGTGTTTATTACCCAGGTGCGCGCGCATTTTCTCGCGCATCTCGCGCACTTCGATCTGCAGCGTACTACCCTCGCGCGGGGTGGTCATGACGTCCTTACGAATGGCATCGAACTGCGTTTTGAGCTGCGGATCGCCATACACCACGCGGGCGCGCACAAGCGCCTGATGCTCCCACGTCCAGGCTTCATTCTTCTGGTAATCGGCGAAGGATTCCGTTGAGGTGACCAGCATGCCCGCCGCGCCGGACGGACGCAGGCGCGCATCGACTTCATACAAAATGCCCGACGAGGTGCGGGTGCTGAACAGGTGCATAATGCGCTGGGCCAGGCGCAGATAGAACTGACGCCCGTCAATCTCACGCTCGCCGTCGGTCATCACGTCAACCGGGCAGTCGTGCAGGAAGATTAAATCCAGATCGGAGCTGTATCCCAGCTCCCAGCCGCCGAGCTTGCCGTAACCGACCACGGCAAACCCTCGTCCCTCGCGGTCAGCAAGGTGCTTCGGCTGGCCGTAGCGGGCCACCATCTGCACCCACGCCTGATGGACCACGGCGTCGATGATCGCCTCTGCAAGCCAGGTTAAGTGATCGCTCACTTTCATCACCGGCAGCGTTCCGGCAATATCCGCCGCCGCCACGCGCAGCATCTGCGCCTGCTTAAACTGGCGCAGCGCTTCCAGCTGCTGCTCTTCGTCCTCTTCCGGCACGCGCAGCAGATACTGACGCAGCTCGTCCCGGTAGGCATCCGTCGCCGTTGGCTGATACAGCGTGTTCGGGTCGAGCAGCTCATCCAGCAGCAGCGGGTAACGCGCCAGCTTGTTCGCCACCATCGGCGACGCGGCGCAGAGCGTAATCAGGTGCTTGAGTGCTCCCGGAAACTCGCTCAAAAGCTCAAGGTACGTGGTACGCGTGATAATTCCGCTCAGCAGCGGCATCATGCGCGACAGCGGCACCGGCGCGTCCGCCCGCGAGCAGACCTCGCTCAGCAGGTGCGGCATCAGATGATCCAGCACCTGACGGCCGCGCGGGCCGATGGCGCGTTTGTTCAGCTCAAGACGGAAATCGGCAATCAATGCCACCACGCGATGACGGGCATCGTCGCTGAGGTGCGACAGCACGGGGGTCGTGTCATCCTCCTGAAGCGCGTCCTGCCACAGCTCGCGCCAGTGCTCTGAAAGCGCGTCGTCCTGCGATTCGCTTTCGTCATCACCGATCAGTTCGTTAAAGATGCGGCGCACGCCTGCCATATGGGCATCGAGCCTTTCGGTCAGCGTTGACCAGTCATCCACGCGCATCCCCCAGGCCAGACGCGCCCGGTTAAGGTCATCCCCCGGCAGGGTCTGGGTCTGTTCGTCGTTGATGCTTTGCAGCAGGTTTTCCAGACGACGCAGGAACAGGTAGGCCTCGCGCAGGGTTTGCGCGTCGCCGTCCGGCAGCAGGTGAAGCTGCTCGATGGCGCTCAGCGTCGGCAGCAGCGAACGGGACTGCAGCGATGGCTCACGCCCGCCGCGAATCAGCTGGAAAACCTGAACGATAAATTCGATTTCGCGAATACCGCCCGCGCCGAGCTTGATGTTGTCCTTCAGCCCGCGACGGCGAACCTCACGGGCAATCATCCCTTTCATATTACGCAGGGACTGGATGACGCTGAAGTCGATATAGCGACGGAACACGAACGGGCGCAGCATGGCGCGCAGCTCGTTGGCGTAGGCGTCGTCGCTGTCGCCCATGATCCGCGCCTTAACCATCGCATAGCGCTCCCAGTCGCGCCCCTGTTCCTGGTAGTAATCCTCCAGCGCGGCAAAGCTCAATACCAGCGGTCCGCTGTCGCCAAACGGGCGCAGGCGCATGTCCACGCGGTAAACAAAGCCGTCCTGCGTTGGCTGATCCAGCGCCTTAATCAGACGCTGACCGAGACGGGTAAAGAACTGGGCGTTGTCGAGCTCGCGACGGCCGCCGCGCGTGGAGCCGTTCTCGGGCCAGGCAAAAATCAGGTCGATGTCTGAGGAGAAGTTCAGCTCGCAGCCGCCCAGCTTGCCCATCCCCAGAATCAACAGCGGCTGAGGAACCCCTTCCTCACTGCACGGCGTGCCCCAATCTTTACAGCAGGCGGCATAGAGCCAGTCGCGCGCGGCGACAATCAGCGTTTGCGCCAGCTCGCTTAGCTGCTGCAGCGTGCTCTCTTCGCTCACCAGCTCCAGCGCCTGCGCCCAGGCAATGCGCACCATCACCCGACGGCGGAACTGGCGCAGGACGCGCATCAGCGTCGCCTCATCCGTTACGTCTTCGAGTGCGTTTTTCAGCCAGCCGGCATAGTGCCGCCACTCGTCCGCCTGCGGCGGTGCGTTCTCAAGCTCCGCCAGCCAGTCCGGGTAGATGGTGATGCTTTCCTGCACAAAATCACTGAAGGCGAGCACGCTTTTCGCCTGCTCGCTTAACGATGACGCCGGTAATGACTCAGGCAGACGTTCACAAACGGTCTGCCACTGCTGCTGTAACGGTGAAGAAAGCGGCATTTTAGGGGTTCCTTGCCAGAGTTAACGTTTTCCGCTGTGCAGCCAGTACGGCTCCTGCGAAATGGCCTCGTTACGGAAATGCTCAATCTCAATATGCTGACGGGTTTCGATGGCATGCTTCAGCCCCTGCCAGTTCTCCAGCCACGCCTGCGCCTGTGGACCGTCGTAGGCACCGGAAAGGAGCAGCATGCTGTCGATGTTGCGTGAAAGACGGGGAAGCTGATCGCCATACTTATCGCCGAGCGGATACGCAAAGGTACTCTTCAGTTCAGCGGCATGACGGGAAAGATGAATGTCCGCGAAACGCTTAAAGTTTTCCGCGATTTTGGCCTCGGCTTTCGCATCCAGGAAGGCGCGCCAGCCGCGCGTGACCAGAAACTCGGTCAGCGCCAGTTTTGCCGAAGCGGCTTGCGGGCTGTAGATCGCCGTTTGCGCCGAGACGTCGGAGAGCATCAGCGTTTCGGTCTGCGTCAGCAGGTCACGTAAGTGAGCGCTCGCTTTACGAGGAACAATACCGCCGAACAGCGCCAGGGTATGGCGCACCAGGGCAATTGCCGCGAGCACGTGGGATTTGGCGTTTTTCACATTTCGCACCCACAGCTCTTCGTGGTACTGCCACTGGGAAAGCGCCAGCTCCAGGGCGGCTTCCAGCCCCTGCTCAACGCTCGCTTTCGGCGCAACGTGCAAAATGGTCGTCTCTTTCAGCACGCGCGGCGCATTCCCGGCGGCCAGATGGTAACCCCGCGCGGCTTTACTCAGGCTTCCCTGACGCAGCCCGGACTGGTTCACCAGCTTGCGCGCCAGCTTCAGCACGTCATTTGCGTCTCCTTCCAGCAGCTCAAGCTCCAGTTCGCAAATCGGCTCCTGGAACTCACCCGCCTTCACCTCTCCCAGATCTAGGGCGATTTCGATGCGGCTTTTACCTTCCGTCACCAGCCATTTTTCGCGCCAGAAATCGGTGCTGAACAGCGGCTGCACCTGTTCCGCCAGCGTGGAAGGCAGCTCGCCTTCCGGCCAGACTTCCGCCGGGAAGCGTTCCAGCTCAAGTTCTGGCTTGCTGATGTCGATATTGTATTCCGGGCGCTGATGTAACCCGCCGACCACGCGGCCGGCAATTTTCATCGTCATCTCGTAGCGACCGCTCGCGCCACGGATGCGCAGCCCCATGTCGTGGCGGCGCAGCCAGTTGTCCGGCGTTTCGTAATAGATATTAAGCAGTTGTACCGGTGCATGGTGTTCGCCGGAAAGCGTATGCAGATGCTGGCGGAGTGCGTCAACGCTGTCTTTTTCGACGATAAACTTTAATTCGATTTCTTGTGCCATAGCCTTGTACTTTTGCGTGCGTCACAGACGCGTCAATGAGGGCGAACTTCCTCGCCATTTGTTTGTCAGTACATAGTATTTTGCGCCAAATTGCCATGCAATGAGCAATTTGTCGGGCGTAAATGTGTAGAGTCGTGACACAGATGATTCTGATTGCTGACGAATGCTTTGCGTAGAGACACTGTTGCCACTACTATCGTTCCACTATTTATGAAAATAACGACTAATGATGCTTAAATTACGCCTGATTGGACTTACTTTACTCGCTTTTAGCGCCGCAACCGCAGTGCACGCTGAAGAGAAGCGTTACGTTTCTGACGAACTGAACACCTGGGTACGCAGTGGCCCCGGAGATAATTATCGCCTCGTGGGCACGGTGAATGCCGGCGAGGAAGTCACCCTGTTACAGACCAACGCGGACACCAACTACGGTCAGGTTCGCGACAGTACCGGTCGTACTTCCTGGATCCCGCTGAAAGAGCTGAGCACAGTGCCAAGCCTGCGCACGCGCGTGCCGGATCTGGAAAACCAGGTGAAGACCCTGACCGACAAGCTGAACAACATTGACGGCACCTGGAACCAGCGCACCGCTGAAATGCAGCAGAAAGTGGCGCAAAGCGACGGTGTGATTAACGGGCTCAAAGAAGAGAACCAGAAACTGAAAAACGAGCTGATTGTCGCGCAGAAGAAAGTCAATGCCGCCAATCTGCAGCTCGACGACAAACAGCGCACCATTATCATGCAGTGGTTTATGTATGGCGGCGGCGTGCTGGGCGTGGGTCTGGTACTGGGTCTGGTTCTGCCGCATCTGATCCCAAGCCGTAAGCGCAAAGATCGCTGGATGAACTAATTCGTCTTCTCTGCCAGACTTACGTATCATTCTGGAAAAGAGAAAACGGGAGAGTTGGGCGTGAAGAGTTATCTTGTCGGTGGTGCGGTACGTGATGCGTTGTTAGGTCTGCCGGTCAAAGATAAAGACTGGGTGGTGGTTGGTGCCACCCCTGAAGAGATGCTCGACGCGGGCTACCAGCAGGTAGGCCGCGATTTTCCCGTGTTCCTTCACCCGAAAAGCCGTGAAGAGTATGCCCTGGCGCGTACCGAGCGGAAATCGGGCTCGGGCTATACGGGCTTCACCTGCTATGCCGCGCCGGACGTGACGCTGGAGCAAGATCTCATGCGCCGCGATCTTACCATCAATGCGCTGGCGCAGGACGAGCACGGCCAGATTGTTGACGCTTATGGCGGTCAGGACGATCTGCGCAACCGTCTTTTACGTCACGTCTCCCCGGCGTTTTCTGAAGATCCGCTCCGTGTGCTCCGCGTGGCGCGCTTTGCCGCGCGTTACGCCCATCTTAGTTTCCGTATTGCCGATGAGACAATGGCGCTGATGACCGCCATGACCGAGGCGGGCGAGCTTGAACACCTGACGCCAGAGCGCGTCTGGAAAGAGACGGAAATTGCTCTCACCACGCGCAACCCGCAGGTCTTTTTCCAGGTCCTGCGCGACTGCGGCGCGCTGAAGGTACTGTTCCCGGAAATAGACGCGCTGTTTGGCGTACCTGCTCCGGCAAAATGGCACCCGGAGATTGATACCGGCGTACACACGCTGATGACCCTGAGCATGGCGGCCATGCTCAGCCCTGACGTGGACGTGCGCTTTTCCACCCTGTGCCACGATCTCGGCAAAGGCTTAACGCCAAAAGAGCTCTGGCCTCGCCACCACGGGCACGGCCCGGCAGGGGTGAAGCTGGTCGAGGGGCTGTGCCAGCGTCTGCGCGTGCCGAACGAGATCCGCGATCTGGCGAAACTGGTGGCCGAATTCCACGATCTGATCCATACCTTCCCGATCCTGAAACCGGCTACCATCGTTAAGCTTTTCGATAATATCGACGCCTGGCGTAAACCCCAGCGCGTAGAGCAAATCGCGCTGACCAGCGAAGCTGACGTGCGCGGGCGTACCGGATTTGAAGCGTGCGATTACCCGCAGGGACGTTTACTGCGTAAAGCCTGGGACGTAGCGAAAGCGGTGCCGACGAAGGACGTCGTCGAGGCGGGATTCAAAGGACCGGAAATTCGCGAAGAACTCACGAAACGGCGAATTCAGGCGGTGTCGGACTGGAAGGAAAAGCATTGCCCTCAGCCGAAAGACTGAGGGCCATCGGTCAGAAGAAGACCACGTACACCGCAGCCGCCACGATGAAGCGATAGATCGCGAACGGAATAAACGAGATACGCTTAATCAGCTGCAGGAAGGTTTTGATGGCAATCAGCGCCACGATAAACGCGGTGATGAAGCCAACGGCGAACATCGGAATGTCGCCAGCCGTCAGGAAGTGATAGCTCTTATAGACGTCGAGTACGGTGGCGCCCATCATCATCGGCACCGCCAGCAGGAACGAGAACTCTGACGCGGCGTAACGGCTTACGCCCATCAGCATCCCGCCGGAGATGGTAGCGCCTGAACGCGAGAAGCCCGGCCACAGCGCCAGACACTGGAAGCAGCCAATGATAAACGCCTGACGATACGTCATATCGTCCAGGCCTTCCGCGCGCGGCGTTTTTGGCTTCAGCACTTCCGCAGCGATCAGCAGGAAGCCGCCCACCACCAGCGCGTACATCACGTTAATCGGGTTAAACAGCGATTTGATGGCGTCATGGAAAACCAAGCCCAGCACCACCGCCGGGACCATCCCGAGCAGAATATGGATCAGTGACAGACGACCTTTACCGGCCCCTTCGTGCTGAGGCGGACGGCCAAAATGGATACCGATCAGGCCAAACAGGCGACGCCAGAACATCACGACCACCGCCAGAATCGAACCCAGCTGGATAACCACTTCGAACGTTTTTGCGGTATCGCCTTCAAAGCCCAGCAGATGACCAACGATAATCATATGGCCGGTACTGGAAACTGGTAAAAACTCCGTCAATCCTTCGACCACACCCAGTATTGCCGCCACCAGCAGCGAGTGCATATCGCTCATCTATAAACCCCTAAAAAGATATAAAAAAACGGTGCCCCATACGGACAACCGATAAGATACAGTCCTGAGACCGGTATAACCTAAATTGGTTTAGCTATTATGACGTTAAATCTTTCCTTTCAGATTTGTGCCACGCTCGATAATGACGCCAACGTTGGCGGCTCGCGCCACCGCGCCCGGCTTGCTCAGCTTGATGCGCACCCACGGTGAGTTAAATTTTTTCAGCAGCAGTTCTGCGACTTCTTCCGCCACCCGTTCGACCAGCGCAAAACGTTGCCCTTCAACGTGGACGATGACCGTTTCACTGATATCGGCATAGCTCAGACAGTCGTTCACGTCATCGCTTTTTGCCGACTTACGGTTATCCCATCCCATTTCGATATCGAACACCAGTTTCTGCTCGATGGTCTGTTCCCAGTCGTAAACACCAATTGTGGTGATTACCGAAAGTTGCTCTATAAATACAATATCCATCACGACCTGCCTGCTTTTTGGCTAAACCGGATACCACTTCCGGCGAATTATGCGTATTATCCACAGATGCTGAGAATACAGATACATTTTCAAAACGGAACAGCGTTATGAGTGCAATCGCGCCTGGAATGATCCTCCTCGCCTATCTTTGCGGCTCAATCTCCAGCGCCATTCTGGTCTGCCGCATCGCCGGGTTACCTGACCCGCGTGAAAATGGTTCCGGGAATCCGGGGGCGACCAACGTACTACGAATTGGCGGCAAGGGAGCAGCCGTAGCGGTTTTGATTTTTGATGTTCTGAAAGGGATGCTACCCGTCTGGGGCGCATATGCGCTGGGCGTCACGCCGTTCTGGCTGGGGCTCATTGCTATTGCTGCCTGTGTCGGCCACATCTGGCCCGTATTCTTCGGTTTTAAAGGCGGCAAAGGTGTGGCGACCGCCTTTGGTGCCATTGCGCCTATCGGCTGGGACCTAACCGGCGTGATGGCCGGGACCTGGCTGCTGACCATTCTGCTGAGCGGCTACTCGTCGCTGGGCGCCATCGTCAGCGCGCTGATCGCCCCATTCTACGTCTGGTGGTTTAAACCCCAGTTTACCTTCCCGGTGTCGATGCTCTCCTGCCTTATCCTGCTGCGTCATCACGATAATATTCAGCGCCTGTGGCGTCGTCAGGAGACAAAAATCTGGACGAAGCTCAAGAGGAAGAAAAAAGACGCCCCGTAAGGTTAGTTATGCCTTATAGCCAAATGTGATTTTGGTCACCTTCTGCCTGTGGTAACTGTTAATGACACAACACAACCACACAAGAAGAAAATGGCAGAAATCACAGAAACAACTCCCCTTTCAACGGCAGGAAAACACACCGATGGCGACATCCAGTGGGTGCGCAGCGCCTCGGATGTATCACGCCTCGTTAATGACGGTTCTCAGGGTCGGGCCAACGCCCGTATCGTGGTTGGGATCGCGCTGGGCGGGATTTTCCTTGATGCCTACGATCTGGGCGCGCTGGCCTTCGGCATTAAAGACATCACCCGCGAATTTAACCTGACGCCCGCCGGTACCGGCATGGTGGCGTCGGCGATTACCTTTGGTGCCATTGTCGGGGCGCTGCTCGGCGGTTATCTCACGGATAAAATCGGGCGCTATCGCGTCTTTATGGCTGATATGGTGTTCTTCGTCGTAGCGGCTATCGCCTGTGCGCTGGCCCCGAACGAATATGTGCTGGCGGGTGCCCGCTTCGTCATGGGGCTTGGCGTCGGGATCGATCTTCCCGTGGCGATGGCGTTTTTAAGCGAGTTCGCCAGGCTGAAAGGGCCAGGAAATAAGGCTTCCAGCGTTGCGATGTGGTGCCCCACCTGGTATGCCGCCATCAGCATCTCCTACCTGCTGGTGCTTTTCTTCTACGCCGTGCTGCCGGAAAGCCACAGCGACTGGCTGTGGCGTTTGATTCTCGGATTTGGCGCAGTGCCCGCGCTGGTAATTATTGCCATCCGCAGCCGCTATATGAGCGAATCTCCGGTCTGGGCGGCGAATCAGGGCAACCTGAAAGATGCGGCGTCCATTTTACGCCACTCGTACAACATCAATGCCCACGTGCCGCAGGATGCGCTGAGCCAGCCAGCCCCCGTTGTGAATAAAGCGAAATGGTCAAATTATCTGAACCTGTTCCGGGGCATCTACTTACGCCGCACGACGCTCGCCACGCTGCTATCTGTCGTCTCTTCCTTCGCCTATAACGCCGTGGCGTTTGGCCTGCCGGTGATCATCTCCAGCTTCTTTGTCCAGTCGATGCTGACCACCATCCTGATTTCTCTGGCGCTTAACCTGCTGTTTGCCTTCGTCGGCGGACTGCTGGCGGTACGCTTCGTGCCGCGCTTCGGCGCCTAGCGGATGTCGCTTGCGGGTTACGCCTGCCAGCTGGTCGCGCTGCTGGGCCTGGGGCTGATTGGTCGCCCGGAAGGCGCCACCGAAGGGGTGCTTGCCGTGGCGATGCTGGCGCTGTTCCTGTTCGGTCAGGGCTTCGGCCCGGGCGCGCATACCATGACGTTTGCCTCGCTGAGCTACCCCACCTCGCTGCGCGGCGTGGGAGTGGGTCTCAACCAGACGCTGATGCGCAGCAGCTCCACGCTGTCGCTATTCCTGTTCCCGCTGCTGGTCGCGTCTCTCGACACCGCCGTGTTCTGGGTGATTGCGCTGGCGCCGTTTATCGGCCTGGCCTCGCTGCTGGCAATCCGCTGGGAGCCGTCCGGGTATGATGTGGATGCGGAGGACTACCGGTAATCCCGCAAACCCCGTCATTAATAATGTTATCGCCTTTCTTGCCGGGTGGCGCTGCGCTTACCCGGCCTACATTACAGACCATCCATAAGCGACTCATATGACAGCCTTCATTTCTGCCAGGGCATACTGAAACGACCCCGATGATGAGCAGATGGATGCAGCATGTTAGCAGCTCAGGTCACTGATAATTCGTACAAAGGCTGGCAGGCGTCGCTTGCCCTGCAGTTTTGTCACACCCCTGAGAAAACCCTCCTGCACTCTGCTCATCACGTCGGGCCGCTTACCGTTCAGCGTCCATTTTATCCCGAAGGGGAAACCTGCCACCTTTACCTGCTGCACCCGCCGGGCGGGGTTGTGGGCGGGGATTCGCTGGATATCTCCGTGCGTCTGGACGCCAAAAGCCATGCGCTTATCACCATGCCCGGCGCCAGCAAGTTCTATCGCAGCAGCGGCCCGCAGGCTCGCCTGAATCAGCACTTTTATCTCGATGATGAATCCACGCTGGAGTGGCTGCCGCAGGACACTATTATCTTCCCCGGTGCGAACGCCGCGCTGCGTTCTGTCTTCCACCTGAAGGCCTCCAGCACGCTGCTGGCGTGGGAGCTGTACTGCCTGGGACGACCGGTAATCAATGAGACCTTCAGCCACGGCACGCTGGAAAGCCGCCTTGAAGTCTGGGTTGAGGATGAACCGCGCCTGATTGAACGTCAGCACCTTGCCGACGGCGATCTCACGCCAGTCGCCGGGCATCCGTGGATCGGCACGCTGCTGTTCTACCCGGCCAGAGAAGAACATCTCGACGCGGCGCGTGCGCTGCTCGCCCCGCTGGATACGTTTGCGGGCGCCACGCTCGCGGACGATCTCATGTCGGTGCGTTTTCTCTCCCACGATAACCTGATTTGTCAGCGGGTGATGCGCGACGTCTGGCAGTCGCTTCGCCCGCTTCTCACCACCAAAACCGCCTGTTCGCCGCGTATCTGGCAGACATAAGAGAAACGTTATGGAACTGACCCCCAGAGAAAAAGACAAGCTGTTGCTGTTCACCGCCGCGCTGGTTGCCGAACGCCGCCTTGCGCGCGGGGTAAAGCTCAATTACCCGGAATCGGTCGCGCTGATCAGCGCCTTCATCATGGAAGGCGCGCGCGATGGCGAAACCGTCGCCTCGCTGATGGAGGCGGGCCGCCACGTCCTGACGCGCGACCAGGTGATGGAGGGCGTGCCGGAGATGATCCCGGATATCCAGGTGGAAGCCACCTTCCCGGACGGGTCCAAGCTCGTCACCGTCCACAACCCGATCGTCTAAGGAGCTCGTAATGATCCCAGGCGAATACCGGATCCAGCCCGGAAATATTGCCCTCAACGTCGGGCGCGAAACCCAAACCGTGATTGTCGAAAATCACGGCGACAGGCCGATCCAGGTCGGATCGCACTATCACTTTTACGAGGTCAACCCGGCGCTGAAGTTTGACCGTGAGTTGACCCGAGGCTACCGGCTGAACATCCCGGCAGGCACCGCCGTGCGCTTCGAGCCCGGCCAGAAGCGGGAAGTGACGCTGGTTCAGGTCACGGGTGCGCAGCGCATCGTCGGCTTTCGCGGCGAGGTAATGGGCGAGGTGAAGCATGGCTGACATTTCACGCCGGGCGTATGCCGATATGTTCGGCCCCACCACCGGGGATAAAGTTCGGCTGGCCGACAGCGAGCTGTGGATTGAAGTGGAAAACGATCTCACGATCTACGGCGAAGAGGTCAAATTCGGCGGCGGGAAGGTGATCCGCGACGGCATGGGTCAGGGGCAGATGACCGCAGACGACTGCGTGGATCTGGTGCTGACCAACGCGCTGATCGTCGATCACTGGGGGATCGTGAAAGCAGATATCGGCGTCAAGAACGGGCGGATCTTCGCCGTCGGCAAAGCCGGGAATCCGGACATTCAGCCCGGCGTGACGATCCCGATTGGCGCCGCGACGGAAGTGATTGCCGCCGAGGGGAAGATCGTCACCGCCGGTGGGATCGACACCCACATCCACTGGATCTGCCCGCAGCAGGCGGAAGAGGCGCTGGTCTCCGGCGTCACCACCATGATCGGCGGCGGCACCGGACCGGCGGCGGGCACCAACGCCACCACCTGCACCCCGGGGCCCTGGTATATCGCCCGCATGCTGCAGGCTGCCGATACGCTGCCGGTGAATATCGGCCTGCTCGGCAAAGGTAACGGCTCCAACCCGGACGCCCTGCGCGAGCAGATTGCCGCGGGCGCCATCGGGCTTAAAATCCACGAAGACTGGGGCGCGACGCCTGCGGCGATCAACTGCTCGCTGGAGGTGGCCGAAGAGATGGATATCCAGGTGGCGCTGCACAGCGACACGCTGAACGAGTCAGGGTTTGTCGAAGATACGCTAGCCGCCATTGACGGGCGCACCATCCACACCTTCCACACCGAAGGGGCGGGCGGCGGCCACGCGCCGGATATCATCACCGCCTGCGCGCACCCGAATATTCTGCCCTCCTCCACCAACCCGACGCTGCCCTACACGGTCAATACCATCGACGAGCATCTCGACATGCTGATGGTTTGCCACCATCTCGATCCGGATATCGCCGAGGACGTAGCGTTTGCCGAATCCCGCATTCGCCGGGAAACCATCGCCGCGGAGGACGTGCTGCACGACATCGGCGCGTTCTCGCTCACGTCGTCAGACTCGCAGGCCATGGGCCGCGTTGGGGAAGTCATTATCCGCACCTGGCAGGTGGCGCACCGCATGAAGGTCCAGCGCGGCGCGCTGCCGGAAGAAACCGGCGAGAACGACAATTTTCGCGTGAAGCGCTACGTCGCCAAATACACCATTAACCCGGCGCTGACCCACGGTATCGCCCATGAAGTGGGTTCGATTGAGGCGGGCAAGCTGGCAGATCTGGTGGTCTGGTCCCCGGCGTTCTTCGGCGTAAAACCCGCCACCATAGTCAAGGGCGGGATGATCGCCTGCGCGCCGATGGGTGACATCAACGCTTCAATCCCCACGCCGCAGCCGGTCCATTACCGCCCGATGTTTGGATCGCTGGGTGCCGCGCGCCACGCCACCCGACTGACGTTTATCTCTCAGGCCGCCAGTGCGAACGGCATCCCGCAGCAGCTCAACCTACAGAGCGCTACCGCGGTAGTGAAAGGCTGCCGGACGGTGAAAAAGGCCGACATGATCCACAACGGCCTGCAGCCGAATATCACCGTCGACTCACAAACCTACGAGGTGCGCGTTGACGGTGAACTGATAACCAGCGAACCGGCTGACGTTCTGCCGATGGCGCAACGCTATTTCCTGTTTTGAGGATTGATAATGATCTATTTAACCCAACGCCTGGACCATGCGCACCCGATTACCGCCAGCGTCACGCTGCCGATTGACGTACGGGTCAAAAGCCGCGCCCGCGTATCGCTGAACGATGGCCGCGAAGCCGGGCTGATGCTGCCGCGCGGCCTGCTGCTGCGCGGGGGCGACCTGCTGACTACCGACGACGGTAGGGAAGTGATCGAAGTGATCGCCGCTCCGGAGTCCGTCTCCGTGGTGCGCTGCGCCGATCCGTTCCTGCTCGCCCGCGCCTGCTACCACCTGGGCAACCGCCACGTGCCGCTGCAGATCATGCCCGGCGAACTGCGCTATCACCACGATCACGTTCTCGACGACATGCTGCGCCATTTCGGGCTGGAGGTGACCTACGCCAGCCTGCCGTTTGAACCGGAAGCGGGCGCGTATGCCAGCGATGCCCACGGCCATAGCCATTCTCACGCTCATTCACATTAAGGATCCATCATGCGCAAGTATTTACCGCTGTTACTGCTGGCTTTTTCCGTTCCCGCGCTCGCGCATCCCGGCCACGGCACCGACAGCTTTCAGGCCGGATTTCTCCACCCGCTGACCGGGCTCGATCACCTGCTGATGCTCACCGGTGCGGGCGTGCTCTCGGCGCTGAGCGGTCGCAAACTCCTGCTGCCGTTTGCGACCCTCGGGATGATGCTTGTCGGCGCCATTGCGGGCAGCCTGCTCGGCGGCTTCAGCGGCATGGAGATGCTGATTATCGCCTCGCTGGCGGTCAGCGGCGTGATGATGTTTAAAACCGAAAATCGTCTGCTGCTGGCGGTGCCTGCTCTGGCGATGTTCCACGGCTGGGCGCACGGCGTGGAGATGTCCGGCCATAACTTCTGGCTCTTCACCAGCGGGTTTATGTTCGCCAGCGCCACGGTGCTGTGCGCCAGCTTTGCCGCAGGATTGCTGCTGCGCCGTCACGACGGCCTGCGTAAAACCTTCGGCGGCGGGCTGATCGTCTCCGCCCTGCTGGCGCTGATGAGCTAATGGACCACGCCCGCCAGTGGCTGCGCCTGATGCAGCTCTCAAGCAGCAGCCTGCCGGTCGGGTCGTTTACCTGGTCGCAGGGGCTGGAGTGGGCCGTGGAGGCGGGATGGGTCACGGACGCCGGAGGCTTTAAACGCTGGCAGATCCAGCAGATGGAACAGAGTTTTTTCTGCGTCGATCTGCCGCTGTTTCATCGCCTCTGCCGGGCCTGCGATCGGAACGATCTGGCGACGGCCAAACGCTGGACGGCATACCTGCTCGCCTGCCGGGAAACGCGCGAGCTGCGCGAAGAAGAACGCAACCGCGGGGCGGCGTTTACGCGCCTGATTAAAAGCTGGGAGCCGGACTGCCCGGCAGAATGGCTGGCGCTGTGCAGGCAAAGCCAGCTCTGCGGCATGGCGTGGCTCGGCGTGCGCTGGGGCATTGACGTGCGCGAGCTGGCGCTGAGTCTGGGCTACAGCTGGATTGAGAGCGCGGTCATGGCAGGCGTCAAGCTGGTGCCGTTTGGGCAGCAGGCCGCGCAGCAGCTGATTATCGAACTGAGCGACCATTTTGCCGCCGGACTTGAACAGGCATTTTTACGGAGCGACGACGCGCTGGGGGCAGCTACGCCGCTGTCCGCCATCGCCTCCGCGCGCCACGAAACTCAATATTCACGACTATTCCGTTCCTGAGGAGTCAACATGGCTGATTACAAACATCCCCTGCGCGTGGGCGTGGGTGGCCCGGTAGGATCGGGCAAAACCGCGCTGCTGGAAGCGCTTTGCAAGGCGATGCGCGACACGTACCACCTGGCGGTGGTAACCAACGATATCTACACCAAAGAGGATCAGCGCATCCTGACCGAAGCGGGCGCCCTGGCGCCGGAGCGCATCGTGGGCGTGGAGACCGGCGGCTGCCCGCATACTGCCATCCGCGAAGATGCCTCAATGAACCTGGCGGCGGTGGAAGCGTTAAGCGAGAAGTTCGGCAATCTGGATCTGATCTTCGTGGAAAGCGGCGGGGACAACCTGAGCGCGACGTTTAGCCCGGAGCTGGCGGATCTGACCATCTACGTGATCGACGTGGCCGAAGGGGAAAAAATTCCGCGCAAGGGCGGGCCGGGGATCACCAAATCCGATTTTCTGGTGATCAACAAAACCGATCTCGCACCGTACGTCGGTGCGTCGCTGGAAGTGATGGAGCGCGACACCAACCGCATGCGCGGCGAGCGCCCATGGACCTTTACCAACCTGAAGGCGGGTGACGGTCTGGGGACAATTATTGCTTTTCTGGAAGAGAAAGGGATGCTGCGGGTGTAGTGCGGTTTGTTGCCGGGTGGCGGCTTCGCCTGACCCGGCCTACGGTTTTGTAGGCCCGGTAAGCGCAGCGCCATCGGGCAAAAAAACTCACGCCTCCGGCAGTTCCGCCAGCGGCCAGCGCGGACGCACGGACACGCTCAGGTCGGAGGTTGCGCCCGCATTCAGGCGCACCATACCCGCATAGGCGATCATCGCCCCGTTATCGGTACAGAATTCCGGACGCGCATAGAACACTTCCCCGCGACGCTTTTGCATCATCTCGGCGAGCTTCGCGCGCAGCGTGCGGTTGGCGCTGACGCCGCCCGCCATCACCAGACGCTTAAAGCCGGTCTGTTCCAGCGCGCGCTTGCACTTGATCATCAGCGTATCCACCACCGCATCTTCAAACGCGCGGGCGATATCGGCGCGGGTCTGCTCGCTGTCGTCGTTATTGCGGATCGTGTTGGCCGCGAAGGTTTTCAGCCCGGAGAAGCTGAAGTCCAGCCCCGGACGGTCGGTCATCGGACGCGGGAAGACAAAGCGCCCTTCCGTTCCCTGCGCCGCCATTTTGGACAGCATCGGGCCGCCAGGGTAATCGAGTCCCAGCAGCTTGGCGGTTTTGTCGAACGCTTCACCGGCGGCGTCGTCGATCGACTCGCCCAGCAGCTCGTACTTGCCAATGCCCGTTACGCTAATCAGCTGCGTATGGCCGCCGGAGACCAGCAGCGCCACAAACGGGAATTCAGGCGGATTCTCTTCCAGCATCGGCGCCAGAAGATGCCCTTCCATATGGTGAACCGGGATGGCCGGCACGTCCCACGCGAAGGCCAGCGAACGGCCAACCGTCGCGCCGACCAGCAACGCACCGACCAGGCCCGGACCGGCGGTATAGGCCACGGCATCAATATCGGTTGAGCTCAACCCGGCCTCTTTCAGCGCCGCCTGGATCAGGGGAACCGTTTTACGCACGTGGTCACGAGAGGCCAGTTCAGGCACGACGCCGCCGTAGTCAGCGTGCAATTTCACCTGACTATACAGCTGGTTGGCAAGAAGCCCTTTTTCGTCGTCGTAAATGGCGATGCCGGTTTCATCGCAGGATGTTTCAATACCCAGTACACGCATGACTTGTTTTACCTCGTTTCAATACCGCGCAGTGTAGAGCCTGGGCGGGTTGATGTAAAACTTTGTTCGCCCCAGGAAGAAGGCTCGTGTATACTCCTCACCCTTATTAAAGTCCCTTTCAAAATCGCATCGGTGCTTTACAAAGCAGCAGCATTTGCAGTAAAATTCCGCACCATTTTGAAATAAGCTGGCGTTGATGCCAGCGGCAAACCGAATTTATTAAAGGTGAGAGTTACATGCCGGTAATTAAAGTACGTGAAAACGAGCCGTTCGACGTAGCACTGCGTCGCTTCAAACGTTCATGCGAGAAAGCAGGTGTTCTGGCTGAAGTTCGTCGTCGTGAGTTTTATGAAAAACCAACGACCGAACGTAAGCGCGCTAAAGCTTCCGCTGTGAAACGTCACGCGAAGAAACTGGCTCGCGAAAACGCACGCCGTACTCGTCTGTACTAATTGGTTGAGGGCCTCAGCCCTCAATTGACAGACAGAGTAATAGTCGTAAGGCCGTGCTTCCGGAAGGAATGCGCGGCTTGTTTTCGTTTATAAGTCGCTTAAAATTTTGGGGCATATGGCCGGAAGAATCCCACGCGTTTTCATCAATGACCTGCTTGCCAGAACCGACATCGTCGATCTCATCGACGCGCGGGTAAAGCTGAAAAAGCAGGGCAAGAACTACCATGCGTGCTGTCCGTTCCATAACGAAAAAACCCCCTCCTTCACCGTAAACGGTGAAAAGCAGTTTTACCATTGCTTCGGCTGTGGTGCTCACGGTAATGCCGTTGATTTTTTAATGAACTACGACAAGCTCGAGTTCGTTGAAACCGTCGAAGAGCTGGCGGCGATGCATAACCTTGAAGTGCCGTATGAAGCAGGCAGTGGGCCAAGTCAGATCGAGCGCCATCAACGGCAAACGCTGTATCAACTGATGGATGGCCTGAATTCGTTTTACCAACAGTCTCTTAAGCACTCTGCGGCTGAGCCTGCGCGTCAGTATCTGAACAAGCGCGGACTGAGCGACGATGTCATTGCGCGTTTCGCTATTGGCTACGCCCCGCCCGGCTGGGACAACGTGTTAAAGCGTTTTGGCGGCAATAGCGAAGATCGTAAGTCTCTCATCGATGCAGGCATGCTGGTCACCAACGACCAGGGACGAAGCTACGACCGCTTCCGCGAACGGGTGATGTTCCCAATCCGCGACAAGCGAGGCCGGGTAATTGGTTTTGGTGGTCGCGTGCTGGGTGATGCCCTGCCGAAGTACCTCAACTCCCCGGAAACCGATATTTTCCATAAGGGCCGCCAGCTTTACGGTCTTTATGAGGCGCAGCAGGATAACGCGGAACCTCCGCGTCTTCTGGTCGTCGAAGGTTATATGGACGTCGTGGCGCTGGCGCAGTACGACATCAACTACGCGGTTGCGTCGTTAGGTACGTCCACCACCGCCGATCATATTCAACTGCTGTTCAGGGTGACCAATAACGTCATCTGCTGTTACGACGGAGACCGGGCCGGACGCGACGCCGCCTGGCGTGCGCTGGAAACCGCGCTACCCTATATGACCGACGGGCGTCAGCTACGCTTTATGTTCCTGCCCGACGGTGAAGACCCGGATACGCTGGTGCGTAAAGAGGGCAAAGCGGCGTTTGAAGCGCGGATGGAGCAGGCTCAGCCGCTCTCCACGTTTTTGTTTAACAGCCTGATGCCGCAGGTTGATTTGAGTACCCCTGACGGGCGCGCGCAGCTCAGCACGCTGGCGCTGCCGTTAATCAGTCAGGTGCCCGGCGAAACGCTGCGCATCTATCTGCGTCAGGAGTTAGGCAACAAGCTCGGCATTCTGGATGACAGCCAGCTTGAACGTTTAATGCCTAAACAGGCTGAAAACGGCGCGGTTCGCCCCGCGCCTCAGCTAAAACGCACAACCATGCGTATACTGATAGGGTTGCTGGTCCAAAACCCCGAGCTGGCGCCACAGGTGCCGTCGCTGGCGGGTTTGAACCACGAAAAATTGCCCGGGCTTGGCTTATTTTCAGAACTGGTCAACACGTGTTTGTCTCAGCCAGGTCTGACCACCGGACAACTTTTAGAGCATTATCGCGGCACAAAAGAGGCCGCTACCCTTGAAAAATTGTCGATGTGGGACGATATAGCAGATAAGGATATTGCAGAAAAAACGTTCACCGACTCACTCAACCATATGTTTGATTCGATGCTTGAGCTGCGCCAGGAAGAGTTGATAGCTCGCGAGCGCACACACGGTTTAAGCAGCGAAGAACGCCGGGAGCTCTGGATGATTAACCAGGAACTGGCGAAGAAATAAAAAATTTAACGGCTTAAGTGCCGAATATCGATCGGGAAGCCCCCGGCAGCCGCACTGAGAGGCAGCGGCAAAAATATAAGTACGCCCTCGCTTTAAAGGTTGGCAGCCCCATCGCCGACACCAATCAAACGAATTAAGTGTGGATACCGTCTTATGGAGCAAAACCCGCAGTCACAGCTGAAACTTCTTGTCCAACGTGGTAAGGAGCAAGGCTATCTGACCTATGCCGAGGTCAATGACCATCTGCCGGAAGATATCGTCGATTCAGATCAAATCGAGGATATCATCCAAATGATCAATGACATGGGCATTCAGGTGATGGAAGAAGCACCGGATGCCGATGATCTGTTGCTGGCTGAAACCTCCAACAACACTGACGAAGATGCGGAAGAAGCTGCTGCACAGGTACTGTCCAGCGTGGAATCTGAAATCGGGCGTACCACTGACCCGGTCCGCATGTACATGCGCGAAATGGGTACCGTTGAACTGTTGACCCGCGAAGGCGAAATTGACATCGCAAAACGCATCGAAGACGGGATCAACCAGGTTCAGTGCTCTGTTGCCGAGTACCCGGAAGCGATCACCTATCTGCTGGAGCAGTACGATCGCGTTGAAGCGGAAGAAGCGCGCCTGTCTGACCTGATCACCGGTTTTGTCGACCCGAACGCTGAAGAAGATATGGCGCCTACCGCCACTCACGTCGGCTCTGAACTGTCTCAGGAAGAGATGGATGATGACGAAGACGAAGATGAGGAAGAGAGCGACGACGACACCGCGGACGATGACAACAGCATCGACCCGGAGCTGGCGCGTGAGAAGTTTGCCGAGCTGCGTACCCAGTACGAAGTAACGCGTGACACCATCAAAGCGAAAGGCCGCAGCCATGCCGCCGCTCAGGAAGAGATCCTGAAGCTGTCTGAAGTATTCAAACAGTTCCGCCTGGTGCCAAAACAGTTCGACTACCTGGTGAACAGCATGCGCGTGATGATGGATCGCGTACGTACCCAGGAACGCATCATCATGAAGCTGTGCGTTGAGCAGTGCAAAATGCCGAAGAAGAACTTCATCACCCTCTTCACCGGCAACGAAACCAGCGAAACCTGGTTCAACGCGGCTATCGCGATGAACAAGCCGTGGTCTGAAAAACTGCACGACGTGAAGGACGATGTGCATCGCGGCCTGCAGAAACTGCATCAGATTGAAGAAGAGACCGGCCTGACCATCGAGCAGGTTAAAGACATCAACCGTCGTATGTCCATCGGTGAAGCGAAAGCGCGCCGAGCGAAGAAAGAGATGGTTGAAGCGAACTTGCGTCTGGTTATCTCTATCGCCAAGAAATACACCAACCGAGGTCTGCAGTTCCTGGATCTGATTCAGGAAGGCAACATCGGTCTGATGAAAGCGGTAGATAAGTTTGAATACCGTCGTGGTTACAAGTTCTCCACCTACGCAACCTGGTGGATCCGTCAGGCGATCACCCGCTCTATCGCGGATCAGGCGCGCACCATCCGTATTCCGGTGCATATGATTGAGACCATCAACAAGCTCAACCGTATCTCCCGCCAGATGCTGCAGGAGATGGGCCGCGAGCCGACGCCGGAAGAGCTGGCCGAGCGCATGCTGATGCCGGAAGACAAGATCCGTAAAGTGCTGAAGATTGCCAAAGAGCCAATCTCCATGGAAACACCAATCGGTGATGATGAAGATTCGCATCTGGGTGATTTCATCGAGGATACCACCCTCGAGCTGCCGCTGGACTCTGCCACCACCGAGAGCCTGCGTGCTGCGACACACGACGTTCTGGCTGGCCTGACCGCTCGTGAAGCGAAAGTCCTGCGTATGCGTTTCGGTATCGATATGAACACCGACCACACGCTGGAAGAAGTGGGTAAACAGTTCGACGTTACCCGCGAACGTATCCGTCAGATCGAAGCGAAGGCGCTGCGTAAGCTGCGTCATCCAAGCCGCTCTGAAGTGCTGCGTAGCTTCCTGGACGACTAATCTGTCCTGACAGTGAAAAAGCTCCCAATCGGGAGCTTTTTTTTTGTTTATTCCCTCTCCCTGTGGGCTGTGGGATCCCCACAAAATAATGGCTGCGCGGACGTCCCCCTCTCCCTTGAGGGAGAGGGCTGGGGTGAGGGGGAACATACGGCTCAGGTGGTCATTCCGTTCACTTTATGTTTCTTGCTATTCTGTAACGACATGGCCTGTGAACGTGCCAGGGTGAAGACATCAGCCCGCAGAGGCCCCTAAAGCCCCCGCACCATCAGAGCCTCATCCAGCTCCCGGTACGCCTCTACCAGCTTGTCCAGCGTCGCCCTGTTGAGCCCGCTTGGGTTCGGCAACACCCACACCTGCGTAACGCCAATCATAATGCTCTGCTTACCCCACTTAGCCCCGCGCTGGCTAAACGCCTGCTCGTAGGCCTGCTTGCCGAGGATCGCCAGCGCGGCCGGCTGGTAGTCTTCAATCTTCTTGACCAGCTCCCGCCCGCCGCTGCGCAGTTCATGCAGGTTGACCTCGCTTGCCTGCACCGTTGGCCGCTCGACCAGCATGGTTATGCCGCAGCGCGTGTCCAGCAGGTGCTGCTCCTCTTCGGGCTTGAGCAACCTGTCGGTAAACCCGGCCTGATAGATGACCTTCCAGAAGCGATTCCCCGGATGGGCGAAGTGAAAACCGGTGTGCGCCGAGGACTTACCCGGGTTGATTCCGCAGAACACCACCCGCAGGCCAGGGGCCAGAATATCGTTGATCATCTTTGCTCCCGCTGATACATCGTTATGGAAGTATAAAGGATTGATTATGCGTTGTTTATAAAAACAGCAGGCAGGTGTGAATGGCTGGATTGCTGCGGGGAGTTACTTTATAATTCACCGCCACGGCCCCTTAGCTCAGTGGTTAGAGCAGGCGACTCATAATCGCTTGGTCGCTGGTTCAAGTCCAGCAGGGGCCACCAAATTTTAGCTTCAAAATCATATAATTAAGCCACTCCAGCGAGTGGCTTTTTTGTTTGTTGTTTCATCATTGGCAGCAAAATGGCAGCAGGAAATAAGCTGCCACTAATAAAAAACCCGCCGAAGCGGGTTATTTAGTCAAAAATTCATGTGTCCCTGACCACTGTTTAAAGGGTGCGGAGGCACATGATCGACCTGTCCGGGTGTTACGATAAAGCGCACTACGGTTTCATGAGTAACAAAAGTGGTTCCACAGTTAATGTTTTGGCACTGGCAATAACGTTCTTTCGTATTATCTGATACACGAAAGCTACTGCGAGTATGTGCCGCGTGTCCGCATTTCGGACAATTCATCATATCCGTTTCTCCCCAAGTCATTACCCGCAATCCCATAATGATACACGAACATCCATTTTGTGAACATTCTCATTCCATTTCTAAATCATCAATCTTTACCTCAAGCTCCAGAGTCGTAGTGAAACCATTATCTGCACTGACACTATGTGTCAGCGTGGTAATGGTCCATTCGGCATCATCTATCGGCTGTTTAAAGCCACTCACCTTCACCGGCATTTCGGTATACAGATCAGCCCTTCCCTCTGCGAGCTGCAGGGAGAAGGTTGCAACCCCGCGCTGCAGGCGCTCCCACTGCATCTTTGCCGCTCGCTCTGCATTGCTGCGGTTTGCATAAGTTCTGTTGAGGACCAGCACGTTTTCATCCGTTCCAACCAGGTAATCTCCCTGTTTTGCTTCCGGCTCCTTTGCCTCGGTGGTTTTTTTTCGACGGCGCTTAACCTTTGCCGTCTCTTTTTTCTTTGGCTCACGGGTATGGAGCCAGCTGGCAATTACCCCCGTATAGGCATCGCGATCAGCCAGGGTAAAACGATGACCGTCACCGGCCTGGCGGGTTATGGTGATAACCGGCAGCGGCTTACCGCTTGCCGTTCTGCCCTGCCCCTGGCGGATAAACAACAGATTGCCGTCCTTAACTGAGGCTATCGCGCCATACTGCCGCGCCAGCTTCATCAAAAAGCTGGCGTCGCTTTCATTAGTCTGGTCAAGGTGATCGACAGGCTTGTCCAACAGGTCCTTTCCCAGCGCCATCTTTAATTTATGCCTGCCCGCGATTTCCTTCACGATTTCGCCCACCGTTGTCTCGTGCCAGGACTTTTCACGCCGCGTATTCAGGGTTTCACGGAAATCTGCACTACGTGCGCGAAGTGTGAGACGGTCAGGCGCGCCGCTGTGCTCAATCTCATCAACTGTATAGGCCCCCTTCGGAAAAAGCGGCTGACCTTTCCACCCCAGCGCAAACTGAATAATGGCCCCCCGGCGCGGCAGAACGATTTGCCCGTCCGAGTCGTCCAGCTCCAGATCAAGCTGGTCCGCTTCAAAGCCCCGGTTATCCGTCAGCGTCAGACTCATCAGGCGCGCATCCAGCACGGTAGTCACATCTTTACCTTCAATGATGATGCTGAAACCGGGGGTTTTGCTGTTCAGGTTCAGGAGATCAGAGCTGAAATTCACTGCAGTAGCCCTCCAACCGTATTTTTCATATTGCCTATTGCAGAGGTGGCGGAGTCCTGCAAATTACTGAGCTGATCGCTGAGGCTGCCAAACATATCAGACAGCGATTCATCCACCCGTTTTAGGCTCAGCGAAAATTCGATGCGCCTGGGCATACCGCTCTCAAAAAATTCTGTTTTTGTCTGGCTCAGACTCTCGATCACAAACATGCCGTAAATCGTCCCGCTCCCCTCAATCAAAGGCCAGGCTTTCCCCAGCTCCGCCATCTGCTCCAGCGCCAGCAAAGACAGCCTGCCGCCGGTAATCTCCGGCAGCAGGACGCCGGACAGAGTAAGCGAATCGTTATCCGGCCCAAGAAACTGTGTTGTCGGGCGCCGGTTAACCCGGCTGTTGGCAGCGTGCCGCCAGCTGCGCTGATACTGCAGCTCCTGATAGGGCACGGTGCGCAGCATGAATACGTATAACCCCAGCACCATCATCATTATTCGTAACCCCCTCGATCACTGAAATTACTGCGTGTTTTTGCCCTGGCCCTGCGCTCACGCTCATCAAGCTGCCTGGCCACCTCGCGTGCGATATCCTGCGCGCTTTGCCCTGGCTGGGCGACAATATGAATCGGCGCGCTTATCTCGTACTTAATTACCTGCGGCTGTCTTTCTGCCTTCGCCGACAGCGCCGGTTGCGTCCTGACAGGTACACTGTACGGATGAAGTGGCGCGGCTTCTGCCGGGGCAGCCGCCAGGCCCATTACGCCAGCGACCACGGAAGCGAACACCTTCTGGCGCATAGCCATCGGGTCAGCCCTGTTATCCGTGATTTCCGCAATGGCCGGTGCTGGCATGGCAGCCGCAGCGATATCAGCCAGCTGCGCAGCACGATCCCGACCTGGGAGATTTACCGGGGCGTTAACAATCTCAGGTGGCAGAAGAATCCCGCGCTCAGGACGTTGTTTAGCGCTGGCCGGTTCCGTCCTGGAAGGATTGAGCGTAGCCGCCACCCTTGCCAGATCAGCAGTCCGTTTCCTGCCGGTGACATTGGCGGGCCCATTAACAATCTCCGGGCCATTCTCACCCACGATGCCGAACTGGCCGCGCGGAATGGTACCGCCGCTGTCGTACATGCCAGCAAAACCCATCGGCGGGAATCCGCCAGGCGGCAGCACCACTTTACCGTCTGTGTTTACCGTGGCTGGTTGCTGCCGCGTGACCTGCTCAGGAAGCTTCGCTTTGGCCGCTTCCTTGCTGACAATGCCAAGTTTTTCAAGCAGCCAGGACACGCCCGATTTAAGCGAATCCAGCGGGTGCATGACCATGTTCAGCCCTGCCGCCAGCGCCTCCCCAAACTGCCGCCCCATCGACGCAGCGCTTTGCAGCTCTGCAGAGGTGGATTTAACCGGCGTCAGCAGATCAGTAAACCAGCCCCACAATGCCTGGACCTTGTCACCTATCCACTGGAAAACAGGCTGCAGTGGCTCAAACGCCGCACTGATAGGCGCAGCTGCAGCTTTGAATCCTTCAACCACTCCGCCTAAAAATGCGCTTATCGGCTGCCAGTATTTCCAGACAACCAGCGCCACGCCAGCCAGCGCCGCCACAACGAGCCCTATCGGACTAAGCAGGGCGCCCAGCAATCCAGAAATCCCGTACAGCGCAACGCGAAGGAGGGCCAGCGGGCCGGACGCCAGAAAACGCAGCACGCCACCGGCTGCGGATAATCCCCCGCGCAACGCGGCCAGCGGATTCATTACCATGCCGATAATGTTGCGAATACCAGACATTCCGCCGCGAAGGACAGCAAGCGGCGCACCGGCCAGCGCTTTCAGCGCATTGCCAGCCAGCCCGGCAGAACGGCGCAGGGAGTTAAGGGGAGACGCCAGCAATCCGGCGCTGCTGCCGGATGCAGCCAGGCCACGGCGCAACAGGGAAAGCGGCGCATTTGCCAGCCAGGACAGCGCGCCGCCGGTGCGGGTCACTGCAGACATAACGGAGGGGAGTGTTTTTACACCCAACACGGACAGGCCAAAACGGATCACCGCCAGCGGCCCCAGCACGGCAGCCACGGCCACCGCCAGCGTGCCGAGCACAACGGTGATCGCAGCTGTGGCTGCAGCCACTTTCATCAGCGTGCCCGCCAGCTGCGGGTTAGCCTCAACCCATCGACGCAGTGCCCCGGTAACGTTTTTGACGTACCCCATGATATCCATCAGCGGCTGGCGCAGGGTTTCACCCAGGCTACTGAAAGCGTTCTGCGCGCCCGTTTTCACAAGCAACCACTGCGCGGAAAGTGAATCCTTATTGATATCGGATTCTTTCTGCATGGAGCCGTTAGCCTCAGTGCCTGAGGTGAGTTTTAGCTGTCGCTGCAGCTCCGGCAGGTTGTTTGCAAGCTTCGCCGCATCATCGCCAAACTCCTTGCCAAATATCATCGTCATGGCGGACAGGCGTTTATCCTGCGGCAGCTTGTTGACCTTCTCCAGCACGCGCTGAATGGTCCCCATTGCGTCCTTTGTCATCTGCTTTTCAATCTCTTCTGGATTGAGTTTCAGCAGATCCATACCTTCCATGAACCGCTTGCTCTGCATGGTCGCAATCGACAGTTCGCGCACCATCGCATTTGATGCGCTGGCGGCAATTTCAGGCGCGGCACCCAGAGACAGGAAGGTGGAACCCAGCGCGGCCGCCTTTCGGAAATCAAGCCGGTCGGCCACACCCCCCATGCGCTGCAGCACATTGATGATATCGCCGCCCTTAGACATGGCGTTATCGTCCAGGTAGTTCAGGGCATCGCCAAGCTGTTCAATATTACGGGTCGGCACTTTATACAGCTGCGCGATTTTCCCCAGCCCCTCCGCCAGCTCATCAGCGGGCAGCTCGAATGCCGTTGCGGCCTTTGCTGCAGTGGATGCAAAGGCCAGCAGGTCACGCTTCTGGTCTTCGTAAGAATCGTTCTGGTTTGTCACGCCCATGCGGGCGCCACCTTCAACCAGCGCGGCATAGTCGATGGCGCCATTCTCCATCGGCAGCTGTTCACTGGCGGCCTTGATGGCATCCTGCATGTCGTAAAACTGTTTTGTTCGGTTGCCGTTGTCGTCCCACAGCCCGTTAACCTGCTTTGCCACGCCTTTCATCGCATCTTCCATGCTGGCATAGCTTTTAACGGCTGCCATCACCGGCGCGCCCATCGCCAGCCCGGCGGCAGTAGTTGTTGCTCCGGCGCCCGCGATACGATCCCGCACCTCAAGGCGCCGCGAATACTGACCGCGGACGGCGTTCATACGGGCCTGCTGCTCGCCCAGGCGTTTAAGGGATTTCTGCTGTCGGTCCAGCGCCTGCCGGGTTTCGTCGGCATTCTGCCGCAGCTCACGCTGCGCACTGCTCAGCTTTTTGGTGTCCAGCCCGGCCTCATTGAGCGCAAGACGCTGACGCTGCACCGACTGACGCAGGCCGTTGTATTTGCTCTGCAGCTCGTTAACGCGGTTTTTTGCCTGCTCAAGCAGACGAGCCTGCGCCGCCGTCGGGCGGTTAGTTGCCGAGAACTGCGTGGCAAGCTTCGCCGCTTCTTCGCGTGCGGCTTTAAGACTGTTGCCGGTGACGGCCAGCTGCGCGCTTGCCTTGCGGAAACCGTCAATACGGCCCGCCTGGGCGTCCAGTTCTTTTAATCTTGCGCGGCTTTGCTGAATGGCGGTAGCCAGCTCTTTAGAACTGGCCTGCGCTGATCGGAATGGGCGGGTGAGCTTATCAACCGCATTTAGAATTACCTGCAAACGCAGGTTAGTGTCACTCATCGCTGGCCCCGCTTCTCTGAATCGCTTTATGCCGCCACTCCAGCACTTCGGTCAGCGGCATAACGTCAGTGACGGACGGCGGCCAGTGAAAAATGGTGGCGATATCAGCCACCAGGTCTTCTACCGTCAGGCTGTCGGCAAACCGGCAAGCACCGATTTCTTCAACAAAAAAGTGACCACCTCAACCGACAGCGCGGTGAGATCTGCGGGGTCCATTTCAGCCATTTCCTGAGCGGTCAGCGCGGGCGTGGAGATGCGGGGAATAATCGTCATCATCGCGCCGACATCCATATCCATGATCGCCTGCAGACGGGTGCCACGCAGCGCGCCGGACTGCGGCTTGCGCAGCACAATTTCGGCAATTTCGGTTTTACCGCGTTTGATTGGGGTGTCCAGCTGTACGGTTTTTTCAGTCTGTTGTTCGCTCATTGTCATTTCCTGTTAATAAGGTACTGGCGCGGCTGCCCGCGCCTTTAAAGTAGATCAGAGGCCCAGGGCGTTGCGGTGTTCTTCCATCAGGTCCACGCCATCAACGATTTCAATCATGTTGATCACATCAACCTCATAGAGCACCTCGCCGTTAATGGTCAGCTTCGCGTAGCTGTTGGTGCTGCTGACTTTTGTGGTGTTGCTCTCGCCGGTTTTCCATTCGCCGGAATCGACTTCTTTATGTCGCCCGCGCACAACCAGCTCAACGGCCTGCACTTCACCGGTATCGTCACGCTGAATGGAGCCGGTGAAACGCAACTGGATACCGTCAACAGTGGCTTTACCCATCTGTTTGAATAACAGCAGTTCGGTGCCACCGATTGAAAATTCCGTGTCCAGCGCGCCATCATCCAGCCCCAGATCAACATCAGCCGAACCGGGCATACCGCCGCCGCGATACTTTTCAAACTTGCGGCCGAATTTAGGCAGGGTCAGAGACTCAACGATCCCCTGATAGTTGTTCCCGTCGTTAAACAGGTTCAGGTGTTTTAACTTGCGTGGTAAAGCCATATTGTCCCCTTACGCGCTGACCTGGCTGGAGAAATCCAGCAGATACTGATCGGTGATGCGCTGGCGCAGCATCAGGTTTTCCAGAGGCGGTACCGGCGTATAGTCGTAATCGATAGTGAGCTTCCCGGCTTTCAGAGAGTCTTTATCGTTTACGGACTCATCCAGCCAGCAGTCGGCGCCGATGATGTAGCCCTGCGTTTTCAGGTTGCGCAGTTTGGCGCGAATACCTTCGATAATGTCGCGGGCCAGCGACGGGTTAAGCACGCCATCAACCGCCCACATGTGCGCTTCGGCGATGGTGTCAGCCAGTACCTGCGCGGTGCGGGTGTAGTTTTCAAAAGCAAACAGAGGATCGTCACTGAAGCAGCGGGAACCCCAGAAGCGGAAACCGTCTTTGCGGATCAGCGTGGTGACATCGTTCTGGTTCAGCAGCCCCGCATCGGTTGCCGGGTCCTGCAAATCCCAGAACACATCAGCAGAAATGCCGGTGACGCCGTTCACACCCACGTTGGACAGGGATTTGTGCCAGCCGGTCTGTTCGTCAATTTTGGCACGCAGGCCAAGCGCACGGGCTGAGGCGTAAGCCGTTGCGTCAGCATTCAGCACGGTGTCAAAACTGATGAAATCAGGCCAGATCAGCATCCCCTCGCGCTGGCTAAAATTAGCGCGGTAGGCAATGGCCTCCTCTACCGTTTTGCAGCCGTAGGCTGACAGATAGGCGAACCCGCGCAGACTCTGCGCCACGCTCAGCAGCTCAGTGGCAACCGCCTGCGTGTCGTGCCCCGGCACGCCAAGAATGCGCGGCTTAACGCCGAGCTGTGACTGCGCAGATAACAGCGCTTTCATGCCCATTTTTTTACCGTCAGCTGTCACGCCGCCGATAATGTTGGAGGTTGTCTCCGCTTCGGTTTCACCCTGCGCAACGCGCACAACGACGGTCACGGGTTTAGCCTGGTCGGCAATGGCATCCAGCGAACGGGCCAGCGTGCCGGACTCGCCTGCTTTACCGCTGGCGGTCAGCACGTCGGTAAGCAGGACCGGCTTATTAAGAGGGAACACGGACGCATCTGCATCATCGCCGGTACAGACCATACCGACAATTGCCGTGCTTACTGTTGAAATGGGGCGGGTGCCATCGTTGACCTCAACGACGCGCACACCGTGGTGATAATCCTGAGCCATACGGCGAACCCTCCGGTGTTTAGGTTTCGCCCTATGGTGAATTGAATGGGCCGCGCAGACAGCTACGCCGCATTGTTCCCTTAATCACACAATACGCCCGTGCGGATATCTGCGTTTTCTTTTTCCAGGCGAGACGCGGGAAATTTTCGGTACAGCGTGGAGATACCCACATCAAAAATTAGCGCAACGCGCTTCCTGCTTTCCCCTGCCTCAAGGAGTCGCCCGGCCTGCGCCCATTGCTGCTCTGTCAGTTTTGGCCGCCTGCCACCGATACGCCCTTGCTGTCTGGCCGCTGCCAGCCCGGCGCGGGTACGCTCAACGATTAGCTCACGTTCCATTTCGGCCAGTGCGCCCATAACGTGGAAAAAGAAACGCCCCATCGCGGTTGATGTATCAATGCTATCCGTCAGACTGCGAAAATTTACGCCCCGACTGCGAAGGTCTTCAATCAGGGTAACAAGATGCCGCATGCTCCTGCCGAGCCTGTCCAGCTTCCAGACAACCAGCGTGTCACCTTCTGACAGAGTGCGCAGCACCTTCTTTAGCCCTGGTCGATCTGCGGTTTTACCGCTTATTTTATCCTCAAAAATCAGCTCACATCCTGCGCTCTCAAGTGCATTTCGCTGTAAAGCGGTGTTCTGGTCATTTGTTGACACCCTCACGTAACCTATTTGCATGATTTTTCGCCCATAAAAAACGAGAAATAATGCCACCTTTTTATCGAGCACGGTCATTTTTGACGGTCCTGCATGTCAATGGCCAGCACAGTCAAAAGTGAACGTGTTCAACCAAAA